>NZ_JAIMCB010000009.1 GCF_025499425.1 Acidiferrimicrobium sp. IK | reverse complement strand
ACCTCCGCACGGCGAGATGGCCCAGGTAACGGTTCGCCAGATCGTCGACCGGACCACCCCCGCCAAGACGGTGACCGCCATCCACAACAACAACCTTGAGTCCCATGAGCGTGCTCCTCGAAGTCGAGTATTCAACTCCGCCGGCAGCCCGTGGTGGACCCTCAGGCCGCTACGCGGAGACCGAGCCCCGAAGGCCGGTAAACCGATATTTTGACCATGCGCAGGTCGCGCTCCGCCGCGTTGTTGTCGAATGGCAGAGTGAGGTCGCGTGTGTAGGCGAGGAACAGGTCGCGGTGCTCGGCCAGCGCGACGGCGAGGTTCCGGGCGTCCTTGTTCGTCCCGTAAAGCTTGGTGCCTGGCGTCGGCGGTGGCGCGGCGCCAGCCGCTTGGTCGCACAGGTCGTTCCAACGTCGGCGGATCTTGCGCCGCTGGTATTGGCTGAGCTGGTGTTGACCGCCGACGCGGGCGGCATCGGCGATCTTTTTGGTCTCGGTGATGAGTTCGATGAACCCCCTCGCCCACTGCCGGTGGCGGTCGTTGCCGAGCAGCTCGTTGAGCGAGCGCAGGATGTGGGCGTTGCACAACACATGGGACCGGCCGTAGCCGAAGTACATGGCCAGGCGATCATGAACGATGGTGCCGGCGTAGTCGCCCAGCGGCCCGGCCTCGACAGTCGCCTTGTTACGCCGGCCGACATGCAACATGGTCACCAGCGCGGTGCACCACACGTGCACACACAGCGCGGCCTTGCCGGAGCGCACCGAGGTTTCATCGGCGTGCACCACCGGCGCCGCTGCCAGCTGGGCGGCGACCACCGCCAGGAACCCAACCAGCGCATCGGCGGCTTCGCGCATCCAGTTGTCCAGGGTCCCTGTCGACACCGACACGCCGAACAGGTCAGCCAGCGCCTGGGCGCAACGTTCCCGAGGGAGGTGCTGGGAGCACATCAAGTAGATGGCATGGGCCTTGATCGACGGCCCGTAGCAGGCCGGCGCGGTCGCCTCTGGCGGGAAGGCGGCGGCCGTCTCGCACCCGCAGGTGCAACGGCGGCGCTCCACCCGGTGCTCGGTCACTACCACCGTGGGGTCGGGGACGTCGAAAACCTGCCTGGACGAGGTGGCGACTACCTCGGCGTCATCGAGCGGGCGTTCGCAGCCGGCGCAGCGGTCCGGGCGGTGGACGACCACCACGTCGGGGTCGGCCACCTGCGCCAGGGTGTGGCCCGGCGTGCCGGGCTGCTTGCCCTGCTTGCGGCCCATCGCCCGCCGGGCGGCCCGGTTGGCGTTCTCCGGTCGGGCCGACTTGGCCGAACCAGGATCACTGGAGGGAGGCTTGGAAGAGTTGGACGAGTCCCGGCGCAGCAGCTTCTCGAGCTCCGCCACCTTGCCCGCCAGCGCCGCCACCTGCTCGTTCAGTTCAGCCACCCGAGCCCGCAACGCCAGGTTCTCCGCCTCCAGTTCGGCGGTCCGGGAGTCAGCGTCCACGTCATCGTTCTACAACTACCCGCGCGGATCGTGGTGGATGATCGCGCGCTCCGCGCGACTACCCCCTGACTGGTTACACCCACCCCTCCGCGGCAGCGGCCAACCTATCAAGCCTGAAGGTGATCTATTACTCTGGCGCGCCGATATCGCCGACCGCGCTGTCCAAGGCGATGGAGGTATTCGGGCCGATCTTCCTGCAGGGCTACGGCTCGACCGAAGGCGGCACCGTTTACAATACGATCCTTTATCCCGACGAGCACGTCCGCGCACTCGAGCACAACCCCGAGCGCCTGTCCTCATGTGGACGGCCGGTCCCCTTTTTCGACGTCCGTCTCGTAGACGACGATGGCCATGAGGTGCCCGTCGGTGAGATGGGCGAGATATGGGTACGTGGCGACGCGGCCTCCGTGCGCTACTGGAACCAGCCTGAGGCGACCGCTCAAGCCTACGAGGACGGATGGTTCAAAATGGGAGACCTCGCCATCCGTGACCCCGAGGGGTACATCACCATCGTCGACCGTAAGAATGACATGATCGTGAGCAGCGGCCTCAACGTCTACCCTCCGGGACTGTCCGGAAAATCAACAACCGTGAACTGCCCTGGGTTTGTCGGAGGCTGGGTTGTCACACAGCGACACCGGTTGGTGGGGCTGGCAGGGTTTGACGGTACAGGTTTTCGTACTCGACCGGCGTGGTCCCGGCCCAGGTCGTGGACGGCGAAAGGGGCGCACGCCGCCTCGATCCGCTCGCTGATCGCCTTGATATCTGCTTCGAGGTCCTCGACGTGGGTCAGCATCCGCTCCAACAAGAAGGCGTGATGCTCACGGAAGCGGGAGGTCAACGCCTTGCGCAGGGCGGGCAGCTTCGCCCGCAGCTTGCCCCGGGCCAGCTCGGCGAGCGCCTCGGGATCGGCGCTGCCCGCGATCAACGCGCGCATCATGTCGCGCCCGGAGGCGCCCATCACGTCGGTTGCCACGCTGGACAGCTTCACGCCGGCGTCCTCGAGGGTCTTGTGGATCCGGTTCACTTCCGACGAGCGCTCGTTGGTGAGCGCCTTGCGATACCGGGTCAGATCCCGCAGTTCGCGGATCGGCACCGGCGGCACGAAACTGCCCCGCAGCAGCCCGCGAGACAGCAGCAACGCGATCCACGCGGCGTCGATGGTGTCGGTCTTGCGGCCGGGCACGTGCTTGATGTGCGCGGCGTTGACCACCATCACGGCGAATGCGTCCTCGAGCAGGTAGTAGACGGGCTTCCAATACACCCCGGTCGACTCCATCGCGACGTCGGTCACCCCCAGTCCGCCCAGCCAGTCACCGAGCGCCAAAAGATCCGGGACCGTCGTGCCGAACGTCTCGATCAGCCGGTTGGTCTTGCCGTCATCGCCGGGCACCCGGGCGCAGACCACCACCTCCGCTTGGCCCACGTCGATCCCCGCACAACGCTCGATGAGGACATCCAGCTCCTCCACCTGCGGCTTGGTCCTGGCCACCTCCACCTCCCTGATCGCTCGCGGCGCCGCCTGCAGGAGGGCCCGTCACGATCAACGAATCTGACCGTCGCGCTCGATGGCAGCAGTCCGAGGTGCCGACCGGGCCCCCGCGCCATACTGATCTACGGGCTCCTGGCACCAAGACGAAGCCGGCGTCACAGCAGACGACCCCCACAGCATTTCATGGTCCGCAGGAGGCCGCCACAGGCGGCCATGAGCTACTGATCTGAACCGAGTAGTTCCGGTCCGCCAGATAGCCCAAGTACTCAACCTGCGGGTGGCGCTGGTCGCCCTGGCCGGCCCTTCCCCGGCTCGTCCACCGCCTCGCGGGGGCGGGATCCGAGCAACCCACCGCGACGGCCACGGAGGAGCAGAGTAGGCAAGCCGCCGCCCCGGGGCCGGACGGGCCTCCCCGGGCCAGGCGATCGAGGGTGGCGGGGCGCCTGGCAGACTGCCCCCGTGGACGTCTCGGACCTGACTGCTGGCGACCTGATTGCCCGCGACCGCGGGACGGTGTGGCACCCGTACGCTCCCATGCCCGCGGCGCTGGCCCCGCTGGAGGTGATCGGCGCGCAAGGGACCCGCCTACGTCTGGCCGACGGCCGGGAGCTGGTGGACGGCATGTCGTCGTGGTGGGCGGCGATCCACGGGTACCGCCACCCGGTGCTCGACGACGCGCTACGGGCCCAGCTCGATGCGATGGCCCACGTGATGTTCGGAGGCCTCACCCACCGGCCGGCGGTGGAGCTGGCGGAGCTGCTGGTGGACATCACCCCCGGCGGCTTGGGTCACGTCTTCTTCTGCGACTCGGGGTCGGTGTCGGTCGAAGTGGCGATGAAGATGGCGCTGCAGTACTGGCTCGGACGGGGCCGCCCCGCGAAGCACCGCCTGGTCACGGTGCGCTCCGGATACCACGGTGACACCCTCGGGGCGATGGCGGTGTGCGACCCGGAGACGGGAATGCACCACATGTTCAGCGCGTCCCTCCAGCAGCAGCTGTTCGCGCCGGCGCCGACGCCGCGCTTTGGGGAAACCTGCACCGGCGAGGACCTCGAACCGCTGGCCGCGCTGCTCGCCGACCACCGGGAGGAGGTGGCGGCGGTGATCCTCGAGCCGGTGGTTCAGGGCGCCGGCGGCATGCGCTTCTACGCCCCGGGCTACCTCGCCGGCGTCCGGGCGCTGTGCGACGAGCACGGCGTGCTGCTCATCGCTGACGAGATCGCCACCGGCTTCGGACGAAGCGGCGAGCTGTTCGGCTGCGACCACGCCGGCGTCGCGCCCGACATCATGTGCGTGGGCAAGGCGATGACCGGCGGATACATGTCGATGGCCGCCACGCTTTGCACCCCGGAGGTGGCCCACTGGGTGAGCCACGCCGAATCCGGGGCCTTGATGCACGGGCCGACCTTCATGGGCAACCCTCTAGGGTGCGCGGTGGCGCTGGCCTCGATCCGGCTCCTCCTCGACGGGCCGTGGCAGTCACGAGTCGGGGGTATCGAGGCCGGGCTGCGGGAAGGCCTGGCGGCCGCGGTGGGGCTGCCCAACGTGGTCGACGTGCGGGTGCTCGGCGCCATCGGTGTCATCGAGCTGGAACAGGCCCTGCCGATGGCCGCGATGCAAGAGACGTTCGTCGCACGCGGCGTGTGGCTTCGACCCTTCGGGCGGTTGGTCTACGCCATGCCGCCCTACGTCGCGTCCGACGACGACGTCGCCCGCATCGCCGGGGCGATGGTCGCGGTGGCACGCGACGTCGGTCCCGCCTGACCCGCCGGCGGCGTCGGCCAACAGGCCAACACCCAGCGCCGGCAGAAACCCAGCTGCTGTCAGAGATCCAGTTGCCTGGGCTCGGTCACCACCCGGTACCCGTCGCGCTCGACCAGCCAGTCCCGGTTGCGGACGTGCAGGTCGTCACCGGGGTCGTAGCGGTTGAGGACGACGATCACGTCGAGGGGGGCCAGGGCGGCCAGTGACAGGCGGACCGCGTTGATGGTCCCCAGCCCGGCGTCGGCGACGAGGACGGTCAGATCGGGCCGCAGCAGCCGGGCGAAGGTCGCGCCGTCCGCGTCGTGGGCGAGCGGCGAGCGCACCCCGCCGGCGGTTTCGACCAGCCCGAGCTCGGTCCCCGGCGCCCACTGCAGCTCGTCGAGGAGGTCAGCGACGGCGATCGGCGGCCGGCCGAGCGCGTCGGCGGCCATCGGCGGCGCCATGGGCAGCGGGTACCACCGGTGGGCTGGGCAGACCGCGAGGCGGTCCTCTCCGGTTGCCTCGGCGAGGAGGTCGGCGTCGGTCGGCTCGAGCGGCGCCCCGGAGCGGTCGGCGTCGAACGACTGGGCCGGTTTGCGGACCGCGACCCCGACACCACCCGACCGGCCGGCCGCGACCAGACCGGCGGCTGCCTCGCGGGTGACCCACGTCTTGCCCACCTCGGTGCCGGTCCCTACCACCGCCACCAGCCTGGCCGGCCTGCCGGCGGGTCCGGTCCGGTGGGCGGGTCCGGTCTGGTGGTCGCTCACGGCGTCACGCCCAGCCCGGCGAGGGCCTCCTGGAGGCGGTCGATGTCCTCGTCGGTGTGCGCGGCGGACATGGCCACCCGGAGCCGGGACGTTCCGGCGGGCACGGTGGGGGGCCGGATCGCCGGGACGAGCAGGCCGCGCTCGAGGAGGGCGGCGGCCGCGTCCACGGCCCGGTCCTCGCCGCCGAGGACGATCGGGATGATCGGCGATGGGTGGCCGGGCCGGACCCGGTCGATCGCCGCCCGGAGCCGGCCGACTAACCCGTCGCCCTCCGGCGAGCGCACGACGCGCAGCGCGGCCAGCGCCGCCGCGGCGTCAGCCGGCGAGAGGCCGGTGGTGAAGATGAACGACCGGGCCCGGTTGACCAGCAAGTCCACCGCCGGCGTGGACCCCGCCACCCACCCGCCGAGAGCGCCGAGCGCCTTCGACAGGGTGCCCACCCGCACGACATCGGGTCCCTCCCCGGCGGCCGGCACGGCGCGGTGCCCGTCGAGCACCGCGTGGGCGTCGTCGACGACGAGCAGAGCGTCGTGGCGGGCGCACACCCGGGTGAGCTCGACGAGGGGGGCGACGTCGCCGTCCATCGAGAAGACGGAGTCAGTGACCACCAGCCGCCGGCCGCCGGGGGCCGAGGTGGCGGCGTCGATCAGCAGCCCGTCGAGGTGGGAGGCGTCGCAGTGGCGGTACACCCGGATCGACGACCGGCTGAGCCGGCAACCGTCGATGATCGAGGCGTGGTTGAGCTCGTCGCTGAAGACGGTCACGTCCGGGCCGCCGAACGTGGCCATCACCCCGACGTTGGCGGTGTACCCGCTCGAGAAGACCAGAGCGGCGTCCGTGCCCGTCCAATCGGCGATCTCCGCCTCGAGCTCCTCGTGCACCGGCCGGGTACCGACGATCAGGCGGGAAGCGGTGGCGCCGGTACCCCACCTGGCCGCGGCGGCCCCAGCCGCGGCCACCACCGCCGGATGAGCGGAGAGGCCCAGGTAGTCGTTGGACGCGAACGACACGACGGCCGCCGCACCCATCCGACCTGCCGGCCCGAAGCCGTCGAAGGTGCGGGTCTGACGCCACCGCCCGGCGCTGCGCACCTCGTCGAGCTGCGAATCGATCCACTCGCGCCAGACCACGGCGGGTCACCATGGCACCCGCCTCCCGCCGCAGTCCATTCGCGCCGGTCCGTCCGCGACGGGCGGGCCCCCCGACGCAGGTTTGTGCCGGTCCGGACGGCACGGACAGACTCTCTGCGATGGTTACCCTCCGCCACGACTGGACCGTCGACCAGGCCGAAGAGCTGATCGGGCGACCGTTCCACGATCTGCTCTTCGAAGCCCACGCCGCGCACCGCGAGCGGTTCGACCCTCACGTCGTCGAGGCGGCCATCCTGCTGTCGGTCAAGACCGGGGCGTGCCCCGAGGACTGCGCTTACTGCCCTCAGTCGGCGAAATGGAACACCGACCTCAAGCCTGAGCGGCTCATGGCCCCCGACGACATCGTGGCCGCGGCCCGCCAGGCCCAGGCCGCTGGCGCGACCCGCTTTTGCATGGGGGCGGCGTGGCGGTCACCGACGGACCGCCAGGTGGGCGAGGTGGCCGCCGCGGTCGAAGCGGTCAAGGCTCTCGGGATGGAGACCTGCGTGACCCTCGGGATGCTGGCGGCGGGCCAGGCGCAGCGGCTGGCCGACGCGGGCCTGGACTTCTACAACCACAACCTGGACACCTCGCCGGAGTTCTACGGTGAGATCATCACCACCCGCACCTACGGCGACCGGCTCGAGACGTTGGCCAACGTCCGAGACGCCGGCGTGAAGCTGTGCTGCGGGGGCATCGTCGGGATGGGCGAGAGCCGGCGGGACCGGGCCGGGCTGCTGGTGCAGCTGGCCCGCCTCGACCCGCACCCCGAGAGCGTGCCGATCAACCTCCTCGTGCAGGTCCCGGGGACGCCGCTGTTCGGCGCCGAGGACCTCGACCCCCTAGAGCTGGTCCGAACCGTCGCCGCGGCCCGGCTGATGATGCCCGGCTCCGTCGTGCGCCTGTCCGCGGGGCGGGCCCAGATGACCGACGAGCTGCAGGCCCTTTGTCTCCACGCCGGCGCCAGCAGCGTGTTCCTCGGCGACAAGCTTCTCACCACGGCCAACCCGGGCGAGGACCACGACCGGGACCTTCTGTGTCGCCTGGACACGCAGACCGCCACGCCAGAGCGGACCGGACGGCTCGAGCCGAGCGCTTCGCCGCTCGGCTGACGTCGGGCCTTCCGGCCCTACCCGGTGCCGGCCCCGGCTCATACCGTCCAGGGCGTGACCGCCAAGGACCATCCCGTCGGCGACGTCGAACGGCGGGCCATCTCCGCCGAGCTGGTGGCCCTCGCCGCGCTCATGCAAGCGGGTCGCGCTTGCGTCCGGTCGGCTTGACTTGAAGGTCAACCAGGAGTAGGATTTTCGACCAGCAATCGAATGGCTGTATAGTCGACAGAACAGAGCGGTGCCCGTAATGAATGCCTCCGATACCCTGGTGGACCGTCTCGTCGCCGCGCGAGAGCACAATTCCCAACGAGAAGCGGTTGTCTGCTATGAAGACGACGGCAAGCGGGTGCGGCGCCTGACCTACGACCAGCTCTACTTGCAGGCCGTGGAGATCGCCAAGGGGTTGAGTTCGCGGGGCATTGGTCATGGAGACCACGTCGTGGTATGGCTGCCAAACAGTATCGAGTGGGTGCTGTTCCAGCACGCTACCGCGATGCTCGGAGCTGTCTTCGTGCCAGCGAACTCCTTCTATCGGCAGTCCGAGTTCGAGTATCTGCTTCGGCAGTCTGATTCGGTGGCTCTGATCTACACTCCGCGATTCCTCAATGTCGACTACGAGCAAACCCTTCAGAATCTGTTGCCTAAGTTAGACGGCTCCGATGCCGGCGGCGACGGTCGATTTGACCGGTTTCCGATGCTGCGGGACGTAGTCTGCGTGGGGGACCGCAGTCTGACCGGAGTCATCACGCTCGACGAGCTGGTAAATGCCGGGCGCTCCCTCAGTGACGAGGAGATTCTCAAGCTCGCAGCCAACGTCAAGCCCAGCGACACGCTCATGATCATGTACACCTCGGGCACCACCGGGGAGCCGAAGGGTTGTCTGCTGTCTCACGCGAATCTCCTGGAGAACGCGTGGCACTTCAGCGAGGCAATGGAGCTTGATGACGACAGCAGGTATCTCATTCCAATTCCGTTCTTCCACAACGGTGGTTGTGTTCTTGGCCTGCTGAGCGCTCTACAAAGGGAATCCACGCTGATCTCCATGGACCGTTTTGTTCCTCCCCTAGCCCTGCGCATCTTGGCTGAGGAAAACTGCACTCATACTGGGGGCGTGCCTACCATCTACATCACGATGCTGCACGATTCGAGCCTTCAGGATTTGGATTTCAGCTCATTGAGGATGGCGTTCATGGCGGGCGCGCCGTGCCCTGTCGAAACGTGCAAGGCGGTGGAGGAGGCCTTCGGGCTGACGCTGATCATCGGACTGGGCATGACCGAGAGTTCGCCGCTGATCAGCATTTCCAGCCGGACCGATCCCCTCACCCAGCGAGTTGGCTCTGTGGGCCGCCCCAAGGGATGTGAAGCCAAGGTCATCGACCCAGCCACTGGGGACGAAGTGGCACCAGGAGTGGATGGCGAGCTATGTACTCGAGGGCCCAACGTCATGCAGGGCTACTACAAGATGCCTCGGGAGACGTCCAAAGCGATCGACGAGGACGGCTGGTTACACACCGGGGACATGGTCAGGCGGGACACAGACGGCTTTTATTACATCACGGGTCGGCTGAAGGACCTGTACATCGTCGGGGGGGAGAACGTTGCTCCAGCGGAGGTAGAAGCGTTTATGCGGACTCACCCTGCCGTCCAAGACGCCTATCTCGTCGGCGTGCCGGATGAGAAGTACGGGGAGGTGGGCCTTGCGGTGGTCCAGCTGAAGGAAGGTCATGAGGCGACCGAAGCGGAACTGATCGATTACTGCCGTGGACGGCTCGCCAGTTTTAAGGTGCCTCGCTACGTTCAGTTCGTCTCCGAGTATCCCCTGACCCCGGCGGGCAAGGTCAAGAAATTCGTGCTTCAGCATCAATATGTCGAAGCCCTAGGGATCAAAGCGGGTGAATAAGGCTGGGGTCGCTCCCCATGGAATAGGCACCGCATGGAGGGACGTCAAGAACGTGTCCTCGTCGACGCGGGTCCTATTCTTCGAGGGTGAGGACACGCGGATGCTGAGAGCTGCTATCGCCGCGGGGGACGTGGGGTTGTGTCGTCCGGTGGTGTTAGGTCGCGTGTCTGAGATGTTGATCACTGCCCGCAGTCTCGGCCTGGACCTCAGCGCAGTCGAAATGCTCGACGTGAATGACGAGGTGTTGCGCGACAACCAGCTCGACGAATTCGGGCGCCCTGCCATAGAGGCGGGTTTCGACACTGAGTTCCTGTCGACTCGTGCCAATGCGAGTGCGATGCTCGTCCGTTCCGGATGGGTCGACGCGGCCATCGGAGGGGCTCGGACGAGCAGCGCGGACATGCTCCGTGCCGGAATGTCATATATCGGAGTGGCGCCGGGGCGAACCACCGTCAGTGGTGCCGTCTTCCTCGACACCCAGCGGCCGGACGTCGGGTCGGGGGGCACGCTCGTCTTCGCCGACGCTGTCGTAACTCCCATGCCAACGGTGGAGCAACTCGTGGATATTGCTGCTGCCACGGCCCAGTCATGGCGGTCGTTGATGCGGACCGAGCCACGGATTGGGTTCCTGTCGTTTTCCACCAAGGGCAGTTCCAAATCCCTGCACGTAGATCGGGTACGGGAGGCACTTCGTCTGTTCCAGCGGTCTTTCCCCGACGAAGTCGTGGACGGGGAGCTGCAGTTCGACGCGGCCGTGTCTGGTGCCGTCGCCGCTCGGAAATCCGCATCAGGAGCGGTGGGAGGCTCGGCGAATGTTCTCGTATTCCCGAGCCTCGACTCGGCCAACATCGCCTACAAGGTAGCGGAACAGCTTGGGGGTGCCCAAGCACGAGCCTTCCTGCAAGGCCTCGCTCGGCCATTCGCAGACGTCTCACGCGGATGCAGTGTGGACGACATCGTGACCACTGTTGGAATGCTGCTATACGTGCTACAGGACCGAGAGGCCCCGGGAGCCCACTATCATGAGGAGAGATGAATTGAAGACGGTCAGGGTTGCGAACGGGCAAGCCTTCTGGGGCGACAGCCCCTCGGCACCGGTCGCCCAGGTTAGAGGTGGCGACATCGAATACCTGACTCTAGATTACCTGGCGGAAATCACCATGTCAGTGCTCCGGAAGCAGTATGAGCGCGACGCGACTGCCGGGTACGCCAAGGATTTCGTCGGGCTGATGTCCGAGATCATGCGAGAGTGCATAGAACGAAATATCAAGGTAGTAGCCAACGCGGGCGGGATAAATCCGGAAGCTTGTGCACGGGCCCTGCTCGAAGTTGCCGAGGAACAAGGAATCCGCGGTCTGCGCGTCGGTGTTATCACGGGCGACGACATCATGGGGCAGTTGGACGACCTACTCGGGGGCGGGGTATCCCTCCAAAACATGGAAACTGGTGAGCAGTTCGACACGGTCAGAGACCGGATAGCTAGCGCGAACGCGTATCTGGGGGCCGAGCCAATCGCACGCGCTCTCGCCGAAGGGGCGAACGTCGTGATCACCGGACGTTGCACCGACCCCGGACTCGTGCTGGGCCCGCTGATGCATGAGTTCGGTTGGCAATGGGACGATTGGGACCTACTCAGCGCGGGCACCATCGCCGGCCACATCATCGAATGCGGGGCCCAGGCCAGCGGCGGGAACTTCCAGGGTGGTTGGGAGAAGATGCCCGACCTGGCCCATGTCGGCTACCCGATCATCGAGGCTCGAGCCAACGGCACCTTCATCGTCACCAAGCACTCCGGCACCGGGGGAGCCGTCACGACCGCGACCGTGACCGAACAGCTGCTGTACGAGATCGGGGACCCCACCGCGTACCTGTCGCCCGACGTGACGGCGGACTTCACCAGTATTCGACTGCGCGAGGTAGGTGAGGACCGCGTCGAGGTGTCAGGGGCGCAAGGCAGCTCACCGACCGACTCGCTTAAAGTGTCGATGGCCTATCCGGATGGATTCCGGGGTTCCGGGATGATCACCTGGGCCTGGCCGGACGCGATCGCCAAAGCGGAGTTGGCGGATTCCATCCTTCGGACCCGGTTGGACGAACTAGGCCTATCGTTCCGTCAGATCCGCACCGATCTCGTCGGCTACAACTCCGTTCACGGCCGTCTCACGCCGCCAGCATCGGATCCGTCGGAGGTCGTCTTGCGGGTCTCGGTGTGGGCGGACGACGACCGTACGGTACGCAGGTTCGCGGCCGAGATCGCTCCTTTAGTAATGGGCCCGCCTGGGTTCACTGGCCTGCTGGCCGGCGGTCGGATTCAGCCGAGCCGCGTGATGGCCTACTGGCCGGCTCTGATCCCCAAGAGTGCGGTCCATCCTCAGGTGACTATTAGGGAGCGCGCATGAGACTTATCGACATCGCACATGCTAAGTCCGGAGACAAGGGCGACTCCGTCAATATTGGCCTCATCGCACGAGATCGCTCGCATTATGCGCTGCTCGAGCGAGAGGTGACCGCCGATCGCGTGGCGGAGCACTTTGCGGGTATCTGCCTCGGCGAGGTTCGGCGGTACGAACTGCCGAACCTCGGGGCGCTCAATTTCGTTCTGGAGTCTGCGCTCGGCGGAGGAGGGACGGCTTCGCTGCGGGTGGACGCTCAAGGGAAGGCAATGGGTGAGGCGCTACTACTGATGGAGATCGATGCCTGAACGGCTGGGCGCTCAAATGCTGGGTTGGTGGTCCGGGACATCAGGAGGGTGGACGGGCATGTGCAATCGCCCAGCGGAGGGAGTCGTAGCGTGACTGAGGATGCAAGTGGGAAACGCAAGGCGCTACGGCAAGCCCGCCGGCGGAAGGAGATCCTCGCCGCGGCCGCGGAGGAATTGGCCACCTGTGGTTACCACGAGGCGAGTTTGCGGCGAATTGGCGAGCGGGTCGGGCTTTCGAAGCCCAGTCTCTACTACTACGTGTCATCTAAGAGCGACCTGCTTGCTGAGTTGCTGACCGACGCGATCGAGACCCAGCCGATCGAGGTCGGACAGGGCGAGCCCTCCGAGCGTTTGCGAACTTTCGTCCATACGCACGTGAGCCGTGTGGTGAACACGGTGGCAGGTAAGGCATTGGCTCAGAACAGTGCGGTGCTGATGTCCAGGTCGGCCCCGCGCGGGCTCGCCGAGGCTCGGGGACATTACGAGGACGTCCTGATGTCGATCCTAAAGGCTGGTATTGAGGCTGGTCAGTTCCGGGACGTGCCACTGCGACCCGTAGTCAAGTTCATCTTCGGGGGACTCAACTCGCTTCCGCAGTGGTACGAGCCCGACGGAAGGATCTCCCTCGATCGGATGGTCGACGACATTATGGCGATCCTCTTGACGGGTGTTCTCAATAGCGACCAATTGCAGGAGGCGGCGGTGATCCGCAGCGATCTAGCGCGCCAAGTTGCATTCAGATGAGATGAGGGGATATGCAGGTAGTGCCAGATCGCGTGGATGCCTCGTCCAGCGCATTTCAGGAAAACAGGCAACACCTCATCCAAAAACTGGCAGAGCTCGACGCGGTCCTCACTGCGACGCTTGCCGGCGGCGGCGAAAAGTCTGTAGCGCGACATCGCGCACGCGGAAAGATGCTGGCGCGCGAACGCATCGAGCTTCTGCTCGATGAGGACTCGGCCTTCCTGGAGCTCATGCCTTTCGTCGGATGGCACAGTGAGTTCACGGTGGGAGCCAGCCTGGTGACAGGCATTGGAGTCATCGAGGGCGTGGAGGTCATGGTGATCGCACACGATCCGACGGTGCGGGGCGGCACGTTGAATCCGCACAGCTTCAAGAAGGTCTCACGGGCGATGGAAATTGCGAAGGAGAACCGGCTGCCCCTCATGACACTCGTGGAGTCGGGAGGCGCGGACCTTCCGACGCAGGCGGAGGTGGCTATTCCGGGCGGTCGCATGTTCCGCGACCTGACCGATCACTCCGCGGCCGGCCTACCCACGATTGCCTTGGTCTTCGGTAATGCAACTGCCGGCGGTGCCTACATGCCAGGGATGTCCGATTACGTGGTCATGGTGCGCGGGCAATCAAAAGTCTTCCTCGGGGGGCCGCCACTGGTCAAGATGGCTACGGGAGAAGAGTCCGACGACGAGTCGCTCGGCGGAGCGGAGATGCACGCCCGGACCTCCGGCCTCGCCGACTATCTTGCGGAGAATGAGGTAGATGCAATTCGTATCGGCAGGGAGATTGTGCGACGGTTAAACTGGCGCAAGTTGGGACCGGGGCCCAGCGAACCACCCGACGAGCCGCTCTACCCCGCAGAACAGCTCCTGGGCATTCCCTCGTACGAGCCAAAGGTGCCGTTTGATCCGCGTGACGTGGTCGCCAGAATTGTTGACGGCTCGCGGTTCGATGAGTTCAAACCCCTCTATGGCAGCTCCCTCGTGACCGGCTGGGCTTCCCTCCACGGGTACCCGCTGGGCGTGCTGGCCAACGCCCGAGGCGTGCTCCTGAGCGAGGAGGCCGAGAAGGCAGCCCAGTTCATACAGTTGGCTAACCAGGTTGATACACCTCTGCTGTTCCTGCAGAACACGACGGGCTACATGGTGGGCAAGACCTACGAGCAGAACGGAATCATCAAGGACGGAGCCAAAATGATCAATGCGGTCACCAACAGTCGAGTGCCGCATCTCACCGTCAACATCGGCGTCTCATACGGTGCAGGCAACTACGGAATGTGTGGTCGTGCCTTCGGCCCTCGCTTCCTTTTTTCCTGGGCCAACTCCAAGACTGCGGTCATGGGGCCCCAGCAGCTAGCCGGCGTGATGTCGATCGTAGCTAAGCAGTCCGCTGCCGACAGGGGCGTTCCGTTCGATGAGAAGGCGGACACGCGAATGCGCGAGGCAGTGCAGGCCCAGATCGAGCGTGAGGAGACTGCGTTGGCCAACAGCTCAAGGGTGTACGACGACGCGATCATTGATCCGCGCGACACCCGGACCGTTCTCGGCATATGCCTTTCCGTCGTCCACAATGCCGAAATCCGTGGTCAGCGCGGCTACGGTGTCTTCAGGATGTGAGAGAGCCATGACTTCCATGAAGATGCTGCTGGTCGCAAACCGGGGGGAGATTGCGCGGCGAATCTTCCGCACCTGTCGTGAGATGGGCATTGCCACGGCCGCGGTCTACTCCGACGCCGATGCGGACGCACTGCACGCTTCAGAGGCGGATGTAGCCGTGCGGTTGCCCGGCGTGACACCGGCGGAGACCTACCTGAACCCCGACCTCCTGGTGACTGCCGCCATCGCTGTGGGCGCGGACTCCGTTCATCCAGGGTACGGATTTCTCTCAGAGAACGCCGCCTTTGCTCGTGCCTGCACCGACAAAGAGCTGACGTTCGTTGGTCCGCCCGCGGAGGCGATCGAGGCGATGGGATCCAAGCTCACCGCCAAGACGATGATGTCGGCCGCCGGCGTCCCGACCCTGCCGTGGACTGACGTGTCCGACCTCGAAGAGGACAAGCTCCGAAGGGTCGCAGAAGATATCGGCTACCCGTTGTTGGTTAAGGCGTCGTCCGGTGGTGGGGGGCGAGGCATGCGTCAGGTGCTCGACGGACATGGGTTGTTCGATGCTGTGACGGGCGCCAAGCGCGAGGCTGCAGCGGCCTTCAGCGACGCGACCGTGTTCCTTGAGCGACTGGTTGTCCAGCCTCGCCACGTCGAGATCCAGGTACTGGCGGACTCTCATGGCAGCGTGGTCGCTCTGTTTGAACGGGAATGTTCGATCCAGCGTCGATACCAGAAGATCATCGAGGAGAGCCCCTCACCTGCAGTCGACGACGCACTGCGCGAGCGGATGGGCAATGCCGCAGTGTCGGCCGCGCGAGCCGTTGGCTACGTGGGTGCGGGGACCGTGGAATTCGTGATGGACACTGACGGCCACTACTACTTCCTCGAGATGAACACGCGGCTGCAGGTCGAGCACCCGGTCACTGAGCTCGTCACCGGCATCGATCTGGTCCGGCAACAACTGTTGGTCGCCATGGGAGAGCCGGTTCCCGCCGAGGTTTCGGAGGCAGTGATCACCGGTCATGCCGTGGAGGCGAGGCTCTACGCCGAGAACCCGGTGGAGCAGTTTCTGCCCCAGACCGGGACACTCGAGACGTTCGACTTCGACACGGTGCCAGGAGTACGCATCGACAGCGGCGTGGAATCCGGATCATCGATCAGCCAGTACTACGACCCCATGGTGGCAAAGGTGATCTCCTGGGCGCCTAACCGCGCCGAAGCGATCCGCAAGCTCAGCACGGTGCTCGCAGGCGCCCGGATCCACGGGCTGGTGACCAACCGGGACCTCCTGGTTCGGATCCTCCGGCACCCAGAGTTTCTGGCCGGCGATACCGATACGGGATTTCTAGTCCGCCATCCGCCTGCAGAACTCGGCAAGCCGTTGGCCGAGCCGGAAGCAGAGCAGTTACATGCGGTGGCTGCCAGCCTGGCTCTTCTCGCTCAGAAGCGAGCTAATGCGTCGGTACAGCAGACAGTTCCCGCGGCATGGCGGAACAACGCCTCCCAGATGCAGAACGTCACCTTCCAGGTGGCTGAAGCCCAATACCGGGTTGACTATGTGCTCGCTCATGGCACCGTTCTCGCGCGCGTGAACAACGAGGACTTTCCAGAGCTGCTCCTCCGAACGCTGGCCCCCGAACGGGTGATCCTCGAAATCGACGGTGTGCGCACCGCCTTTGAAGTCACCATCTCGGGAGAGGCAGCCGCCTCTTGCGTTGTCCATGTGGACAGTCGGCTCGGCTACACCAAGCTGATCCGGGAGCCGCGATTCGGGGCGCCGAGCGCGGCCGAACCAGGCGGCTCGCTCACGGCCCCCATGCCGGGCAGCGTCGTACGCGTCCTGGTTGAAGTTGGCGAGGAGGTCATTGCCGGTCAGCCACTGCTCATCTTGGAAGCCATGAAGATGGAGCACACAGTAACGAGCCCCTACCCAGGTCTGGTCCGGGAGGTCGCGGTTAATCAGGGAGCAGCAGTCCGCGACGGTGAGGTTCTGGTGGTTCTCGAGCAGGAGGACGAGGGGAGACCCTTGTCTCGGTACTGATGAGCATTTTGAGCGTTCGGGATTTGGACTTCGGTAAGGAGATGACAGGTGGAGTTTCACGAAACTGAAGAGCAGCAGGCGCTGCGTGGGGCGGTCGGTAAGCTCGGGCGATCGTTTGGCCACGAGTACTTCGTCGAGACGGCGAAGTCTGGTGGCAAGAGCACCGCACTCTGGCAGATGGCAGGAAAGTACGGCTTCCTGGGAGTGAACCTGGCAGAGGAGTACGGGGGTGGCGGTGCCGGGGTCTACGAGTTGCAGATCGTGGCCGAGGAGTTGGCAGCCGCTGGCTGTCCGCTGCTCATGCTGGTGGTCTCCCCTGCCATTTGTGGCTCCATTATCCAGACTTTCGGCGGCAAGGAGCAGCGAGAGCGCTGGCTGCGGAGCATCATCAGCGGAGAGTCGATCATGTCCTTCGCTATCACCGAGCCGGACGCCGGCTCGAACTCACACAACCTGGCGACCACCGCCACCCGCGATGGCGGCGACTATGTGCTTCGCGGAACCAAGTACTACATCTCTGGTGTCGACGAGGCCGACGCCATCCTCGTCGTGACCCGGACCGGCACCGACCATGCGGGACGTGGTCAACTGAGCCTCATCGTGGTTCCCACGGACGCCCCAGGCCTGTCAAAGACAGTGATCCCGGTTGAGATGACCGCGCCGGAGAAACAGTTCACGCTGTTCTTCGACGATGTCCGGGTCCCTACAGAGAACCTGATTGGCACCGAGGGTGACGGCCTACGCCAGCTCTTCCAAGGTCTCAATCCCGAACGCATCATGGGTGCCGCCGTCGGCAACGGCATCGCCCGATACGCTCTCGAGAAGGCCGCCGACTACGCCCGTGTGCGCCAGGTCTGGGGTGTTCCCATCGGCACACACCAAGGCGTAGCGCATCCTCTTGCGCATGCGAGGATCAACGTCGACCTCGCCCGGCTAATGACGCAGCGTGCCGCGTGGTTGCACGATGAGAGAGATCCCCTTGCTGGGGAGGCCGCGAACATGGCGAAGTTCGCGGCCGCCGAGGCGGGGATAGCCGCCCTCGACCAAGCCATCCAGACCCACGGTGGCAATGGGCTATCTACCGAGTACGGCCTGGCCACCCTGTGGGGACCGATGAGGCTTATGCGGACGGCGCCGATCAGTCGCGAGATGATCCTCAACTACGTCGCCCGGCACAGCCTCGGCCTGCCGAGTTCTTACTGAGGAGTGCGGATGAAACAGATGAAAACTGCCACCGACGCGGTCACCTATGAGGTCGTCAACGATGTCGCCTGGGTGAGACTCAACAGACCAGAAGCACGGAACGCTATCAACGCAGCGGTTCGCGCCGGACTGTTCCAGGCCGTCGAACGCTTCAACGCCGATACGGAGGCCAAGGTCCTGATACTCACCGGAACGGGTGACGCTGCCTTCTGCGCAGGAGGTGACCTGAAGGAGATGGCGCAGCAACGCTTGGCCCTGCCACCACGCGACTTCATTCCGTACTTCGGTCGGACGGTTGCTGTGAACAAGCCGACGATCGCAGCCGTGAACGGCGTGGCCTACGCCGGTGGCTTCCTCCTGGCGCAGATGTGCGACTTGGTCGTCGCAGCAGACCATGCCCGCTTCGCGGTGACAGAGGTCAAAGTTGGTCGCGGATCCCCGTGGGCGGCACCGTTGCCCTGGATGATTCCGCCGCGTGTGGCAATGCAGTTGCTTCTGACCGGCGACCCTATCGATGCCACGAGGGCCCGCGAAGTCGGCCTCGTCAACGAGGTTGTGCCGGCCGAGCATCTGCGCGAAGCCGCTCAGGAGATGGGCGAACGGATAGCAGTCAATGCCCCGCTCTCCGTCGCTGCATCCAAGGCGATGGTCTACGCGTCGGCTGATCGCGGCTGGCACGATGCGCTAGACGAGGCGGACCGAATCTGGGAGCCGGTCTACCTGAGTGCCGACGCACAGGAGGGTCCGCGAGCTTTTCGAGAAAAGCGTGCACCACAATGGCAGGGCCGGTGACCGGCAACACGACACCGCCGGCCGAGAAAGCGTTTCTATTGACGCATCCGTGGGCGTGAGTCCCCGGACGCAACGAGCGAAGCGATCGTGAGGCGGGGTTGCTGGGGTGGAGGCTGCCCAGCTGGACAGTAGGGGGTCTTGACACGGACCCGATACTGAAGCTCGCTCCGTACCATTCATGTTCTGGGATAGTTTGCGTCCTCGCACTGTGCCGGTGGCGACGCGGCTGGGGTTCGCCCGTTCGGGCCTGACCAGGCCGCGGGTTATCGAGTCCATCCCGCCCGGAGAAGAGTCGTGATGAGTAGTTGCGTTATCTCCGAGGCGCGCGTGGCGCTTAGGCCGTATGTGGGTGGCGCGAGGACCGTCGTGTGGCTGGGACGAACGCGCTCCGATAGCCTGTGTATCACGTCTTCGGGGGTGCCAGCGAGAGCGAAGGCATCGAGAACGCGGTCGCTTACGGCTGAGGCCATCGCTGCCAGATCGCGAGCTTCGTATGCGGAGCGGATGGCGTGCCGTTCCCGTTCGAAGCCCAGCTGCTCAAGCCGGTATGCATAGGTCTGTGTTGCCGCGTACAGGGCTATTTGTTGGGCGGCCTCGTGGCGTGCTTGGGCGGCGTCGTCGGCGACGGCACAGATGACGAACTGGACGTGCTCGATCTCTGACACGTTCCGGCCGGCTCGGTTGGCGCCTTCTCGGATCCATCTTTCGTACGCGTCGAGGTCCTGGTCGGAGGACATCGGGTGTCCGATGATCCCGTCGGCGATCTCTCCCGCGAGTCGGGTCATGCCCGGACGTACCGCTGAGAGATAGAGAGGAATCGATTCGCGGGGTGCGGGTGTGGGGCGGACGAATCCGGTTAGGTCGAAGTGGTAGTAGTCGCCGTGTGGCATGACTGGCGATCCGCCGGTCGAAAGGGTGGACAGAGACCGGAGGGCGTTCAGGTACTCGCGCATGCGGGGTACGGGCTTGCCATAGTCAATGCCATGTAGGCGTTCGACGTAGCGCCGCACCTGAGAGCCGAGCCCGAGGATCAGGCGGCCTCCGGCAACATCGTCGAGGTCGAGTGCTTCGATGGCGGTGGTGAGCGGAGTGCGGACGAACGCTTGCACCACGCCGGTTCCAACACGGACCTTTGAGGTCGCGCGGGCGATCGCAGCGGCTGCCTGAAATCCGCTGTGCCAGTATTCGCCCGCCCAGACAGACTCGAAGCCCGCCGCCTCGGCCTGAGCGGCTAGCGTGCCGATCTCACCGATCGACATCGTGTCACCGAAGAGGTAGATGCCAAGCTTCATGGGGTGTTGTTGTCGATAAAGAGCTGCAGCAATGTGTCAGCGACAACGTCGGCAAATTCCTCTGGCGGGGTTAGCTCACTCTGGTGGAACCAGGAGGGGATGAAGTTGATGGCCCCGTGCATCAAGAGGCGTGCGACCGGTGGCTTCGAAACATGGAACTCACCCCGGCGGATGCCCTTGTCTATGATGGATTTGAAGATCTCGTCGTGGTGGTCGACGAAGGCGCGAAGACGATCCCGTGCAGTTTGTGGCAGACCGAGATCGTGCAGAAACAGGGAGGCACCAGCCGGCTCGTCCCGGACCAGTATGACCACCTGCGTGCGTATCAGGGCCCGCAGGTGCTGACGAGGAGGCAGCGAACTTTCGGCCACAGCTGCTAGGCGCTCAAAGGTGCTGCTTGCTGTGCGCTCCAAGCAGGCGAGGACCAGGTCCTCTTTGCTGGGGAAGTAGTGATAGAGCGAGGCCTTTGATACGTCAAGTGTCTCCGCAATCTCGTCGAGGCTGGTCGCCGCGTAGCCCCGTTCCGCGAGATGGCTCGCGGCGACCCTCAGGATGTCGTCTATCCGCTTGGCCCTGCGGCGGTCAGCGCGACGGGGGGGTGCCTCACCAGATGGGGGCGGTGTTGTCGCCGTAGGCCTGGTCATTCCGGGTGGAACCGGGCTTCGGTCCAACCCTCGTGGGGTACGAAGTGCGGGCTGACATGAAGCCCCGCGGCTGCGGCCGCCCCTGGTTCGAGCCGCCCGACGATCCGACCGCCTCCGTCGAGATCGACAGTAACCAGAGTATAGGGAACCTCTCCGGCGAAGGCCGGCTGGAACGCGCGGTGGACGGTGACCCACGAGTAGATCGTGCCCTTGGTTGCCTCGCGAATCTCGAAGTCCGTAGAGCCGCAGTAAGGGCAGGAGGGCATGGGTGGGAAGCGACGCTTTTGGCAGGAGCTGCATTCCTGCAGGAGCAGCTGGGAGCGGGCGAGACCGTCCCAGTAGAATTGGGAGTCGATGTCGGGTGTCGGGCCGACCACCGCGGGGGTCTGCTCGCTCGGGGCTGTTGTCATTGTCCTGTCCATCGGGGTGTGCGCTTCTCGAAGAACGCCTCGAGACCTTCTGGTGCGTCGGCGCTCGTGAGGCAGTACCGAGAGGTGACCTCACGCTCGAGGCGCAGTGCAGCTTCGACGCTCGTCCCCGCGAAGAAGGACGAGTTGAGCGTCGTCTTGGCGTTCGCGACGGCGAGTGGAGACTTCTTGACCACCTCTCTGGTAAGACCGACGGCTGCTTCCACGAGTGTTCCGTCGGGCACGACGCGGGAGATGAGCCCCCAGGCCGCGGCCTCCTCCGCCCCGAGCAGCCGGCCGGAAATGATGAGCTCCCGTGCCCGTGACGGCCCAACGACCCGCGGCAGCATCGTGAGGACCCCACCGCCTCCCATCTGGCCGTATGGGAGGTGCGCGTCGCCGATCTTGGCTGATTCCGCCATGAGGGCGATGTCGCAGAACAGCACGAGCTCGATGCCGC
This sequence comes from Acidiferrimicrobium sp. IK, assembly GCF_025499425.1. Lineage (GTDB taxonomy): Bacteria > Actinomycetota > Acidimicrobiia > Acidimicrobiales > Palsa-688 > Acidiferrimicrobium. The sequence goes on along the minus strand of NZ_JAIMCB010000009.1, from coordinate 218,516 downwards.
CGGCGATCGCGATGCCGTTTACCAAGGCGAGTACCGGTTTGGGGTACTGGGGAATCCGCTGGAAGGTCTCGTGGATGTCAGCGAGGAAGCGCGGGAAGCCGTGCGGGTCGCGCTGCAGAGTCCGGTACTTCTTCATGTCGCCGCCAGCGCTGAAGGCTCGCCCGGAGCCGGTGATGGCAATGACCCGCACAGATGGGTCCGCGGCCGAGGCGTCGAGGACGCGGCGCAGCTCTATGACCGTGTCCCAGTCAAGGGGGTTCATCTCTTCCGCTCGGTTCAACGTGACGAGTGCCAGCGCCGGCTCGCCGTCCACGTCTATGCGCTCGGCTACGACCGTATCGGCGTTGCTGCTCACTGAGTGCCTCCCTCGTTGTCTGGGCGATAGCCTGCTTCGAGCGCCCCCCTCAGCCACGTCGGCAGCGACTGCCGCTCCGCAGCCGCCCGACCTCCCGGCCCGGGGCGGCAGTAGCTCACATAGGCGTGCGTGACCAGTGTCTCGACGGCCACTTCGTCAGTGCTCGGCCCCCAGACCGCGCACTGCAGGGTGAACGAACTGGCGCCGATCTTGGCGGCCGACAGCTCAAGACGGCAGTGGTCGTCGAGACCCAACATCGACCGGTAGTTGACGTTCACACCGACGACGGGCGTGGCTTCCTTCGCCGAGATCATCGAGCTGATCGGATGCCCGAGTTGTTCGAGCCAGTCTCCGAGCAGAACCTCTGTCCACCGCAGGGGACTCGCGTAGTAGATGATGCCCGCGGCGTCGACATCGGCCATGGTGACCCGCCAGCTGCCTTTGATCAGCACAACCATACTCTACCTATCAGTCAAGAAACGGGTCAAGGGGGGGATTCCAACTCTTGGGTTGACTTCCTCTGGCGATCCCGTCTATTATCCGTACCAGTGGAACGTGCAACCGCGATAGCTGGCGTCGGCTACACCAAACTGTCGAAGCGCTCGGGTCGCAGCGTGCTCGACCTCGCCACCGAGGCCTGCAGGGCGGCCATCGAGGACGCTGGACTTGGTCTGAGCGATGTGGACGGGGTGGGTAGCTTCATGGTGCTCGGAGACTCCGTCTCAAGCGAGGCGGTTGCGACCGCACTGGCGCTTCGCCAGAGCCGGTACGTGATGGACTTCCAGCAGGGCGGCCAGTCACCGGCTTGGGTCGTGGCCAACGCAGCCATGGCGGTGAGCCTTGGCTACGCCGAGAACGTGGTTGTCTTCCGCGCTCTCAACGGGCGCAGCGGCATCCGTGTCGGCAGCTCGGCCTTTCTCGGCGGCGCCGGCCAGTACCGCTACCCCATCGGCTACGACACCTACATGCAGTACATCGCCATGTGGGCGAGGCGCTACCTCATCGAGACAGGTCGCCAACCCGAGGAGTTCGGCGAGATCCCGATAGCACAGCGCTGGTACGGAGAGCGCAACGAGCGGGCGATCCAGCGCAAGCCCCTCGATCGCGCGGCCTATCTCGCGTCGTCGAAGGTCGTCGACCCTTTCCGCGTGCCGGACTGCACGAGCGAGGTGGACGGCGGATGCGCGGTGCTTGTCACCACTCTCGACCGAGCCCGTGACCTGCCGCACCGGCCGGCTCGGATCGCCTCGGCCGCCTACAGGGCCGGCGCTCGCCCCGGGCTCGACATCGGCGACCATCTCCTCTACCGCGACTACACGCACAACTTCACCTCGCTGCTTCGCGACGAGTTGTACGCGCGGGCAGGGATCGGACCCGAGGATGTCGAGTTCGCAGAGATTTACGACTGCTTCTCCTCTACGGTTGTCTTCGGTTTGGAGGGTCTCGGCTTCTGCGGCCGCGGTGAGGCGGTCGACTTCGTGGCCTCCGGTGCCACCGCCATAGACGGACGGCTCCCGGTCAACACCAACGGAGGCCTCCTCGCCGAAGGGTACCTGCACGGGATGAACACCATCGCGGAAGCGGTGCTACAAATCCAGGGCCGATGCGGCGAACGCCAGGTTCCCCACAACGAGGTAGCCGTCGTCACCTCTGGCGCGCTGGTGGACGGCTCGGCGATGGTGCTGGTGGCGGCATGACTACACTCCCGACCCCTTTCACCGAGCTCGTCGGAATCGACTACCCGATCGTGCAGGAAGGCATGGGGCCGTTCAAGACCTCGAAGCTCGCGGCGGCGGTGAGCGAGGCAGGCGGGCTCGGCACGGTGAGCATGCCCGGGATGACAACCGAACCGAGCGTGGCAGCACGCACGCTGCGCGAGCACATAGAGGAGACCGCCTCGCTCACCCGGAAACCGTTCGCCGTCAACGTCCCCGTCGGTCGGGCGGCCGACGGGGAGGTGTTGCCGGTCTCGGAGGCGTACATCCGCGCCGTTGTCGAAGCGAGAAAGGCCGATCCGGTAATCGCCCGGCAACTTCGGGTCCTCACGACCTCGGCTGGTTTCCCGGGCGAGTTCCGGGACTTGATCGCGGACGCCGGACTTATACACATGCACAAGGTCGGCTCCACCCGCCAGGCAGTGAAGGCAGAGCGGCTCGGCGTCGACGTCGTTATCGCTTCTGGCTACGAGATGGGTGGCCATACCCACACCGTGCCGATGCACACGTTTGTGCTCGTGCCCAACGTGACCGAAGCGGTCTCGATCCCGGTTCTGCTGTCGGGGGGGGCCCGGGACGGACGGACACTGGCGGCTGCGCTCTGCCTCGGAGCCGCCGGGGTTGCTATGGGCACGCGGTTCATCGCATCCGAGGACAACCGCGACTGGCATCGCGCCACAGCCAAGCGGATCGTTGATGCCGCCGAGGGCGACGACACCATCTTCCCTGGTGTGTACAGCCCGGCGCGCGGTCTGCGCAGCGCCGGAGTCGAGCGTCTCACCGAGATGATGCGGAGCGGTGCGACCGACGACGAGCTGTTGGCCTACAAAGACCAGGCGCTGATCCGAGCCGAAGAGGACGGCGACCTGGACTCGGGCATCCTCCCCGCTGGCCAGGTCGCCAGCGGCATTCACGACATCGTCTCGGTCGCTCATCTCGTGCCGGAGATGGCTGCCGAGGCCGCCGCGGTGCTGCACCGACTATCGGCAGCGGCGCAACTGACCCGCTCCACCTGAGGAGGCTCGACATGCCGATGCTCGTGCACGACTTCATGCGCAAGGCAGTGATCCGCCACGGGGACCGACCGGCATTGGTCGATTCGCGCGGCACGCTCAGCTACAACGAGTTGTGGGAGCGTTCGGCGCGCCTCGCCGGCGGCCTGCGATCTCATGGGATCGCCAAGGGTGACCGGGTGGTGGCTGTCATGCACAACCGAAATGAGTGGGTGGAGACCGACCTCGCGGTTTCAATGATCGGTGGTATACGGGGACGGTTGAACGCCCGCGACGGAGAACGGGAGTGGACGGTCACACTGGAAGACCTCACGCCCAAAGTGGTCGTAGCCGGACCCGAATTTGTCGACACTCTCGAACGAATTCGGTCCGCCTCCCCGAACGTCGGCGACTTCAGTCTCCTTGTCCTCGGGACAGGGAGTTCGTACGAGGAGCTGATAGACGCCTCCAAGCCCACAGATCCTGTGCCGGTCGATGAAGACGACATCTACCTCGTTTTCCACACGTCGGGCACCACCGGACGCTACAAAGGTGCCGTCTATCTGCACCGCAACTGGTTCAACACCTACCGGAACATCATGGCGCTGTTCATGGGTGGTCTCGACCACACCGACGCGCTCCTGCACGTCGGGCCGTTGTCCCACCAGTCGGGGATACTCACCGCTCCAGCCCTCTACCAAGGCGCCCGCTCGGTGATGATGGAGCACTTCGACCCCGAATCGTTCTTCGAGATCGTGGAACGGGAACGCATCAGCTGCACGATACTAGCGCCGGCCATCATCAACATGCTCGCCACCCACCCCTCCGCGGCAGCGGCCAACCTATCAAGCCTGAAGGTGATCTATTACTCTGGCGCGCCGATATCGCCGACCGCGCTGTCCAAGGCGATGGAGGTATTCGGGCCGATCTTCCTGCAGGGCTACGGCTCGACCGAAGGCGGCACCGTTTACAATACGATCCTTTATCCCGACGAGCACGTCCGCGCACTCGAGCACAACCCCGAGCGCCTGTCCTCATGTGGACGGCCGGTCCCCTTTTTCGACGTCCGTCTCGTAGACGACGATGGCCATGAGGTGCCCGTCGGTGAGATGGGCGAGATATGGGTACGTGGCGACGCGGCCTCCGTGCGCTACTGGAACCAGCCTGAGGCGACCGCTCAAGCCTACGAGGACGGATGGTTCAAAATGGGAGACCTCGCCATCCGTGACCCCGAGGGGTACATCACCATCGTCGACCGTAAGAATGACATGATCGTGAGCGGCGGCCTCAACGTCTACCCTCGCGAGGTCGAGGACGCCATCGCCTCCCACCCAGCCGTACGTGAGGTGGCAGTCATCGGCGTGCCCGATGAGAAGTGGGGTGAGGGCGTCATGGCTTGCATCGCCCCAGTAGCAGGCGCCACGCCGACGCTCGATGAGATCCAACAGCACTGTCGGGACGTGGGCTTGGCCAGCTACAAGAAGCCGATCCGGCTCGAGCTGGTCGACGAAGTCCCAAAGACCGCGGTTGGCAAGCTGTTCCGCCGGGCCCTTCGCGAAAAGCACTGGGCCGGGGAGAGCCGACGTGTCGGGTGAACCGGGGCGCCTCGACGAGCTTTCGGCCTTCGACGAGGGCGACGCTCTGCTACGCGGCGGTGTCCGCTCCCTCCTCAAACGCTACGACAGAAGCTACTTCTTGGCTTGTTATCGCGACGGGCGCGAGCCTGATGCGTTGTGGCGGGAGTTGTGCGCCGCCGGGTACGTGGGCACGGGCGTGCCCGAACAGTTCGGAGGAGGTGGTGCTGCCCTCGATTCCGCTGTTGCCGTCGCCGAGGAGCTCGCCGCTGCGGGGCTTCCCCTGTTGTCGTTCATCATGACCGAACTGTGCCTGCCGGTGATCGCTCGTCATGCCTCGCAGGAGCTGGCGACCCGGCTTCTGCCGCCTATCGTGTCCGGCGAACGCCGTCTCGCGTTCGCCATCACCGAACCTGACGCCGGGACGAACTCCTTCGCTATGAAGACCACGGCAACGCCCTCTGGCTCTGAGTACGTCGTCTCCGGGCGCAAGCGCTGGATCTCCTCGGCTGGGAATGCCGAGGATCTTTTCCTGGTATGCGCAGCCGGCGACCGGCCCAGTTCTCGAGGGCGGCGGCCTCTCACAATCCTCATGATCGACCTTGCCGCTCCGGGCGTCTCGACAGAGCTACTGACAGCGGACGCGGGCACACCCGAGCGCCAGTACGACGTCGTGTTCGACGACCTGCGGGTGCCAGCGGGAAACCTCGTCGGTGCCGAAGGCGAGGGCGCCACAGCGTTGTTCGAGGCGCTGAACACCGAGCGAGTCCTGATCGCTGCGTTCGCCTACGGCCTCGGATTCCACTGTGTCGAAAGGGCTGTCCACTACGCTCGGGAACGAGCGCCGTTCGGTGATCCAATCGGCAGCTACCAGTCCGTCCAGCACCCCCTCTCCGCGCTGTGGGCCGAGTTGAGCGCCGCCAGGGCGCTCAACCGTGAGGCGGTTCGTGCTGTCGGATTGTCAGACGCTTCGGCAGCAGGCCTCGCCAACGCCGCTAAGTGGCTTGGCAGCGAGGCCGCTAACCGCGCCGCCGACCACGCCATTCAGATCCACGGCGGCAATGGCATCACCGACGAGTACGACCTTGTGCCGCTGTGGCGTACCACACGCCTGATGCGGTTCGCCCCGATCAACAACGAGATGGTGCTAAACCAGATCGGTCAGCATGTACTCGGCTTGGCGAAGTCATACTGACGCGGTGCCGATCCTCGACCGCTTCCGGCTAGACGGCCGAGTCGCCATCGTAACCGGCTCATCGTCCGGGCTCGGTGTCGACTTCGCGGTGGCGCTCGCCGAGGCTGGAGCTGATGTCGTACTCGCCGCCCGTCGCCCGGATCGCCTGGCCCAGACCAAGCACCTCGTCGAGCGAACGGGTCGTCGGGCGGTCGCTGTGCCGACCGACGTGGCCGTTCCCGACGAATGCCACAGGCTAGTCGCTGCCACAATTGACACCTTCGGTCGCGTCGACGTTCTTGTAAACAACGCTGGGGTCGGGACAGCCGTCCCCGCTAGCCGGGAGACGCCCGAGCAGTTCCGGCGAGTCATCGACGTCAACCTGAGCGGCTGCTACTGGATGGCCCAAGAGTGCGGGCGAGTCATGCAACCCGGATCTTCGATTGTCAACATCGCAAGCGTTCTAGCCCTGACGACCGCCGGTCTCCCCCAAGCGGCCTACACGGCAAGCAAGTCTGCACTCCTGGGGCTAACCCGTGACCTCGCACAGCAGTGGACGGGGCGGAAGGGTATTCGAGTGAACGCACTTGCACCGGGTTTCTTCCGCTCCGAGATGACCGACCAATACGCTCCCGGCTACGTCGAAGAGCAGATGCAGCGGACATTGACGGGCCGTTGGGGCGAAGGAGACGAGCTTGCCGCCGCGCTGGTCTTCCTCGCCAGCGACGCAAGCAGCTACGTAACCGGCCACACGCTCGTCGTCGACGGCGGGGTAAGCATCACTTGAGCCACCATGCGTAGCTCCTTCCAGTTCCAACTAGCCGAGTGGTCGGTGCGCCAGCGGCCCGTCCTCGGCGCCGCTGTGCCACTTGCCGTAGCAGGCGGTGGCGGCCGTCGACGCAGAGCGAGGGGCCGGTGGGTTGATCCAGGCGCCCCGTATAGAGCACCGCAGAGCACCAAGCAGAAGCACCACGACCGTCCGGGACTACCGACGGCCAACACGTCTATAGGGGGTCATGATGTCGGAACAGATCACGTCCACACAGGTTAGGCACACCACTCCGCCGCCGCCCGCTGACGCCGCCGCCGCGGGTATTAGCGTGTTCACGGTGGCGGTTCTTCTGCTCGGTTTGCAGTTTACCGATGCGATCCCGGCCACCAGTGGGCTGGCGTTCATTCCGATGCTTTTCGTGTGCGGCTTGACCCAACTCATCGTGGGTGCCATCGCGGTTAAGGGAGGCGACCATGTGATAGGGCTATTCTTCTGCACGTTTGGTCCATTCCTGCTCTCGTTTGCGGCGCTGAACGTGGGGCTCATACACGGCTGGTGGCCCGTACCGGCCACCGATCTGGCTCACGTGCAGGGCGCTTTCCTGATCGGCTGGACCGCCGTGCTGTCCCTATGGCTGCTGCTCAGCGTCGTGCTGCCGCTGTTCTTCAGCCTGCTGCTTCTGCTGATCAACGGCGCGTTGTGGACCCTCGTCGGCGGGATCTGGAATTCGAACGCGGATCTGGAGAAGGCCTCGGGTTGGCTGCTGCTGGCGTGCGCAGTGGGAGGCGGCTACTTCATGGCCTCGCGATGGTTGAAGTGGGAAGGCCTCGATGTCCTCCCGCTGGGTCGTGCACTTGTCCGTGCTCGGCATGGCGACGGAGCGTTTTGATGACAGATCAGTCCCGGACGACCCGGGAACAACTCGCCGGCCGGCTCGATCACGTGACGCGCGCTCCTTCGCCGCGCACGACCCACCCCGTGGAGTTCCTGGCGGCCCGCTTCGACGCCGGATTGGCCCGGGTGCACTATCCCGATGGTCTTGGTGGTCTCGGGTTGCCGCGAGCGTGGCAGGGCGACGTCGACGCCCAGCTAGCCGAGACCGGCGCCCCGCTGCACTGCACGACTCCGCCCGCAACGGGATCGGGCTCGGCATGGCAGCGGCGACCACTTTAGTGCTCCTCGCTGTTTCGTGTGGGCGGATGCGTCCGCACCTTCTCGACTACCCCCTCCATCGTGGACGGCCTTTGGCGGTGGTTCCCAGTGGGTTGGGGCCACGGCCAGGACCGCCTGGCGGCGGTCTGTCCCCATGGTCGTGGCCATGAAATCCCAAGTCACGGTGCCGTCAAGGCCGAGCCCTCCGGGTGGCCTTCGGCCAGGCTTGACAGCAACTCGCTGCCAGTCATCGGGCGCCTGGCCGGGATTCGTCGGGCTACTGCTGAGTGCCTTTCGGGGCGTCGGGACCGGACCTGCCCACACGAACAAACGAGGGACGCATTTTAGGTTTTGGTACGCAGGACCAGAAGAACCGGTTCCTAAGGCCGTTGTGGCTGGGTGAGGAGATCTGGTGGCAGCAGTTCAGCGAGCCGGGCGCAGGCTCCGATCTTGCCGCGGTCGCGACGCGGGCCGTCGCTGATGGTGACAGCTGGCGGGTGACCGGACAGAAGGGGGACTTCCAGCGCGCACCACACGCAGTTCGCGATCTTACGTGCCCGTACGGATCCGTGCCGTGCCCCAAGAGCGACCCAGCTAGCGCCCGGAACGGCTGGAGGCCTACCGGGGGCACAGCTCGCCCAGCTCATCGCTCTACCAAGCGGCTGAGGGCCGGACCAACACGGACCGGGCTAGGCAGGGCCAGAGCGAATTTACTAAGCGGGACTCTGGCAGCAACATCATACCGAAAGGAAGTAGGAACGGAAATGTCGGGGATGGAGACTTACAAGAAGAAGGTGGTATCACCCCATCAGGCCGCGCGCGCGGTGAGGTCAGGCGACCACGTTTACATCGGGGTATTCAACCCCTACCCCGCAGCGGTAGTGAAGGCGCTGATCGCCCGTCGAGATGAACTGATGGACGTGAAGCTGTTCGATATCCCGTGTCCCCACCCTAGCGTCGACTATTTTCAGGAATTGCTGGCGATTCCGACGAGCGAGAAGCACATCAAGACGATCACCGGGTTCACAACACTCCCCGCTCAAAGAGAGCTGATTCAAACTGGCCGCGGGGACCAAATACCCGTTCATTTCTCCGACATTCCTACTCTCTTGGACCAGAAACGGGCGAGAATTGATGTGGCACTTGTTGAGGTGTCGCCGCCAGACAATGCGGGTTTCTGTAGCTTCGGGGTCGGGGCTGGGTATACCAGGGCGATGATTGAGAACGCTCGTACAGTCATCCTTGAAGTCAACGAAAGATGCCCACGGCTGCTGGGAAATTGCATGGTTCATATCGATGAAGTCGATTACATTGTGGAAAATCACAAGGCGCAGCCGATCGTGCCAGATGTTCCTCCGTGCGAGCTAGATAAGAGGATCGCTGCACACATTGACGCCTTGGTTGAGGACGAGTCAACCATACAGTTGGGGTTCGGAGGCATACCGAACGCGGTTGCCCACTGCTTTGAGCATAAGAAAGGACTGGGGGTTCACACGGAAATGATTGTAGACGCGTATATGAGCCTCTTCGATATGGGAGCCATCACCAACAGACACAAAACGGTTGGCCGAGGCAAATTTGTCGCCACCTTTGCTTCCGGCACCCAGGACCTGTATGACTGGATAAACGACAATGGAAGCATTGATATGCGTCCCGTATCTCAGACGAATGATCCTTTCGTGATCGCGCAAAATCCGAAGGTTGTAGCGATCAACTCGATAATTATGATTGACCTCACTGGGCAAGCAACGTGCGAATCGATCGGGCCTCTTCAGTACACGGGTTCCGGAGGACAGATGGATTTCACCCGCGGAGCGTCTAAATCCGACGGTGGCAAGGCTATTCTCGTCACCTATGCGTCAGGGAACAAAAGTCAACAACTTTATGAAACGGCACCAACACTCGCCAAGGGCGACAGGGTGTCTCGCATTGTCCCACAGCTGCCACCGGGGGTGATCGTGAGCACTCCGAGAAACGACGTCGACTGGGTAGTGACTGAATACGGCGCGGTAAGCCTGAAAGGCAAGCCCCGTCGGCAGAGGGCGGAGTTGTTGATCAGTATTGCCGACCCGCTTTTCCAGCCACTTCTAGAGGAAGAAGCTAGGCGGCTCCACCTACTGGAGTAGTTGGCAAGCCGACATCGGCCCTGACGAGGCAGTGGGGGGCAGTGGGGGCATGCGCGACGCGGGGCTCATTGTGAGATAACGGAGGTGATTGCAGTTAGGGGGAGCACTCGACGGGCTGAGAGTGCTGGATCTGACCCGGCTGTTACGCGGGCCGAGGTTGTCCCGCTGAGGGCGGAAATTTGAGGTGGCGGTCCCCCGCCTGATGCCGAGTGGTAGGTGTCGGGCGTTCGATCAAGACATCCGATCAGGAAGGGAACCGCCAACATGAAGGACTACCAGAACTCGGCCGGCCACTCGGGCACGTCACGCTGTGGGTCGCCCTGGCGGATGAGGACGAACAGAGCGGCGGACCTTCTCCCCACACCCATGCGGCTGCCGCCGGCGGCGATCGCACCACCGGCGGCGCCGACCACCAGACCCAAGACGGGCACGAACAACAACAACCCGATCACCGAGCCGAGCAGGCCGCTCCCAACCGCGCCTGTGCCCGACCCGCCGCCGCGGGGCTCCGCCTGCCGCGACGGCGACACCCTTGGTGGTCACCGAGCTGGACCGTCTCGCCCGATCGCTTCTAGGAGACGCCTGATTTAGTCGCTGCTCGATTCGCGATCTGCGGGCGGGTGGGCGAGAATTGGCCATGGCGCTCGGTCGTTCCAAGGTCCAGCCCCGCTTCGAGGATCCTCGGAGCCTGCTCGGTGACCGGCTGCGGGGGATCTACCTGCTGTTGGCCGAGCACGGCGCAGCGATGTTCGCGGACGACTACTTCGCCGATCTGTACAAGTCCTCCAAGCTCGGGCGCCCGACGATCCCCGCCAGGGTGCTCGCGACGGTGATGCTCCTTCAGTCCCACGAGGGCCTCTCCGACCAGGAGGCCTGCGACCGCTTGGAGCGCGATCTTGCCTGGCAGGCAGCCGCCGGGGTGGATGTCGGTGCCGAGTCGTTCCATCCGACGACCCTCGTCGGTCTGCGCAACCGCCTGCGGGGCTCGGCGCGTCCTCGCCGGCTGTTCGAGGACACCAAAGCGGCAGCAGCCGAGGCGGGCGTGCTCGGAAACCGGGTGCGGGTGCTCGACTCGACGCCAATCTACGACGCGGTGGCCACCCAGGACACGATCACCCAGCTGCGCTCGGCGATCCGAAAGCTCCTCCGTGCCCTCGATCAGCGCGCGCCCGAGCTGGCGGCGAAAGTCCGCTCGGTGCTCACCCGCGACGACGACTACGCGGAGCCGGGCAAGCCGAGCTGTGACTGGGACGACGAGGCGGCCCGCGAGAAGCTCGTCGATGCGCTCGTCCGGGACTGCCTCGCCGTCCTCGGTGTCCTTGACGGAGAGGAGCTCGACGGCGCCGTCGCCGACGCCGCACAGCTCGTGGCGATCGTGGCGGGCCAGGACGTAGAGCAAGGTGACGACGGGATCTTCCGGATCGCCCGGCGCGTCGCGAAGGACCGGATCATCTCGACGGTCGATGTCGAGGCCCGACACGGTCACAAGTCCCACAACCGCCGCTTCGACGGCTACAAGGCGCACCTGTCGGTCGACCCCGACGCCGAGCTGGTCTGCGAGGTGATCGTCACCCCCGCCAACACCCACGATGCGACCCCTGTCGAGGACCTGCTCAACGAGCACGCCGCCGACGAGGTGAAGCCGATCCGTGATGGGCGACTGCGCCTATGGGACCGCAGAGACCCTCTCCCGGCTCGAAGACGCCGGCTACGAGGACGTGAAGGCGAAGGTCGCCCCCGCCACCGGGCGAGCGGGTCGCTTCGGCAAGGACGACTTCAGCGTCGACCTCGAGGCCGGAGCGGTCACCTGTCTCGCCGGCAACACCGCTGCCATCCGCACCGCCAAGGACGGCTCGGGGCTCGCCGACTTCGCTTCGCAGTGCGCCGGCTGCCCGTTGCGGACCTCGTGCACCACCTCGTCGTCGGGGCGCACCGTCACGATCCACGCCCGTGAGGAGCTCCTCCAGGCCCACAAGGCCCAACAGCGCGACCCCCGATGGCAGGAGGTCTACACCGGCACCCGGCCCAAGGTGGAGCGCAAGATCGCCCACTTCGTGCGCCGATCCTGGGGAGGACGAAGAGCCCGGGTCCGGGGCCAGGCCCGCATCGCCACGGACGCCGACACCCGCGCCGCGGCCCTCAACTGGTCCCGCCTCGCCACCCTCGGAGTCAACTTCTTAGGCGGAACGTGGACCACCGCCCCACCGTGAGGACAATCGACCCGCCGCCGCACCCCTCCCCACCCCCCCCGTGACCCCCGAACGCCCGAGAACCCCCGAACGACACCGGAACGACCCGGGTAGCGGGGGGCACGCGGACCGGATCGGCACCCAGGGCAACTCCCGATGACCCCTGCGAGCGCGCTCCACGTCATCCGGCGGCCCCACTGGCTCACGGACCACCTCTACTTCAGGAGTCTCCTAGTGTCCTCCGCCGTTAATCCGTTGTAATAGTCGTCCAAGCTTTTCGAGGATCTGGTCGGCGGTCTTGGTCCAGATGAACGGCTTGGGGTTGTCGTTCCATGCTGCAATCCAGGCACGGATGTCGGCCTCCAGAGCTTGGACGCTGCGATGGTCCGAGCGTTGCAGCAGGTCGGCGGTGATGTAGGCGAAGAACCGTTCGACCTGATTGATCCAACTCGAGTAGGTCGGCGTGTGGTGCAGGTGGAACCGGGGATGGCGGTCCAGCCAGGCCTTCACCGCTGGCGACTTGTGAGTGCCGTAGTTATCGCACACCAGGTGGATGTCGAGTCCGTCGGGGACCGTGGCGTCGATCTTGGCCAGGAACTTCTTGAACTCGATCGAGCGGTGCCGACGGTGCAGTGAGGAGATGACCGACCCGTCGGAGGTGTTGAACGCCGCGAATAGGCTCGTCGTGCCATGCCGTAGGTAGTCATGCGTGCGTTTCTCGGGCATATACGGCATCATCGGGAACGCCGGCTGCGAGCGGGCCAGCGCCTGCACTTGTGACTTCTCGTCCACGCAATAGACAACGGCGCCGTCAGGAGGGTTGAGGTAAAGCCCAACGACGTCGTACACCTTGTCCACAAACAGCGGATCGTTTGACAGCTTGAACCCGTCGGTCCGGTGCGGTTTCAGCTCGAAGGTCTTCCAGATCCGCCCGATCGTCGATGCTGACAGCCCGGAGCGCTCGGCCATCTTCGCTCTCGACCAGTGCGTGGCATTCGATGGCGTCTGCTCCAGCGTGGCGACCACCACGTCCTCGACCTGTGCGGCGGTGATCGTGGGCGGCCGTCCCGGACGGGGATCATCGACGAGCCCGTCGAGGCGGGACTCTACGAACCGTCTGCGCCACTTACCGACTGTCGCCTGATTGACCCGCTCGCGTTCTGCCACCGCCTTGTTCGCCAATCCCTCCCCGCAGGCCAGCACGATCCGAGAACGTAACGCCAACGCCTGAGACGACTTCGCCCGCCGAGACCAGCGCACCAGCTGATCACGCTCTTCGTCGGTCAACACCAACGCTGCTTTCGGTCGCCCGGTCCGTGCCATTCCAAAGCATAACACACTTACGCGGCTTACTTCAGGCGGATGACACTAGGAGCGTCCTGAAGTAGTCGTAGTTGGATTCGCGTTCTGTGGGCGGGTCGGCGAGACTTGGGTATGGCGCTCGGTCGGTCGAAGGTCCAGCCCCGCTTCGAGGATCCGAGGGTCCTGTTGGGGGATCGGCTGCGGGGGATCTACCTGTTGTTGGCCGATCATGGCGGGGTCATGTTCGCCGACGACTACTTCGCGGACCTGTACAAGGCGTCGAGGTTGGGACGCCCGACGGTGCCGGCTCGGACGTTGGCCACGGTGATGATCCTCCAGGCGCACGAGGGCCTCTCGGACCGAGAGGCATGCGATCGTCTGGAGCGGGACCTGGCCTGGCAGGCCGCAGCAGGGCTGCCCACGGGGGCGGAGTCGTTCCATCCGACGACCCTGGTCGGGTTGCGGAACCGTCTGCGTGCCTCGGCCCGTCCCCGACGGCTGTTCGAGGACACGAAGGCCGCCGCGGTCGAGGCGGGGGTGATGGGCAGGCGGGTGCGGGTGTTGGACTCCACGCCGATCTATGACTCGGTCGCCACCCAAGACACCGTCACCCAGCTGCGCTCCGCGATCCGCAAGCTGCTGCGAGCGCTGCACCGCTGCTGGCGGCCAAGGTGCGGGCCGTGCTGGCCCGCGACGACGACTACGCAGGACCGGGGAAACCAGCCTGTGACTGGGACGACCCTGCGGCCCGGGAGGTGTTGGTTGACGCGTTGGTCCGTGACTGCGCCGCTGCGCTGGCCGTGTTGGACGGTGAAGCGCTGGAGGGTCCGGCCGCCAATGCGGTCGAGTTGCTGGCTGTGGTCGCCGGCCAGGACGTCGAAGCGGGAGACGACGGGGTGTTCCGCATCGCCCGGCGGGTCGCTGCCGACCGGGTGATCTCCACGGTGGATGTCGAGGCCCGTCACGGGCACAAGTCCCATGACCGCCGTTTCGACGGCTACAAGGCGCACCTGTCGGTCGACCCCGACTCGGAGCTGATCGACGAGGTGATCGTCACCGCGGGCAACGTGCACGACTCGACACCGGTGGTCGACTTGCTGGCCGGCCACGCCGACGACAAGGTGAAGCCGACGGTGATGGGTGACTGTGCGTATGGGACCGCCGAGACCCTGGCCCGCCTCACCGACGCCGGATATGACGACGTGAAAGCGAAGGTGGCACCGGCCCGGGGGCGGGACGGACGGTTCGGCAAGGACGACTTCACCGTCGATCTCGACGCCGGCCGCATCACCTGCCCGGCCGGGAAGGTGGCGGTGATCCGAAGCGGCAAGGACGGCTGTCAGACGGCTCGGGTCGAGCGGACTTCGCCGGTCACTGCACCGCCTGCCCGCTGCGCGAATCGTGCACCACCTCGGCGTCGGGGCGGACCGTCACCATCCACGCCCGAGAAGACCTCCTCCAAGCCCACAAGGCCGCTCAAGCCAGCCCGGAATGGCAGGAGGCATACACCGGCACCCGCCCGAAGGTCGAGCGCAAGATCGCCCACTTCGTGCGCCGCAGCTGGGGTGGGCGCAAAGCAAGGGTCCGGGGCGCGATCCGTATCGCCACCGACGCCGACACCCGGGCCGCGGCGGTCAACTGGGCGCGCCTCGCCGCCCTGGGCGTCACCCGCCATGGCGGGGCATGGACAGCCGCCCCACCCTGACCACGATCGAAGACCCGCCCGCTCCGATCGTCTTGCCCTCCCGCTGCTCCCGCCCGCCCCGAAACCCTCCCAAACAGAGGGAACCGGGAGCCAAGCAGGACCAGAAGAGCAAGACAACCCCGACACAAGCCACCCGGTCCCGCCAGACCGCCCTCCCACACCCGTCCAACCCCGCCACAGGCCGCACAGCAGCCCCGTACTTCAGGACTCACCTAGGTGGCCACCAGTGGGGACCGCAACTTGGCCATTGACACCTGCGCATGCCTGCACGGACCCATCCAGAGGTCTGAACTTTCTCCGTGGTCTTGAGTGGTCAGTCGCCGAGCCACTCGGCGAGGACTTCCTCGGTGTGCTGGCCGGGGATGGAGGGTGGGCGCCTGATGTTGCCTGGTGTGCGGGAGAACCGCGGCGCAGGGCCTGGTTGAACGATGCCGTCGTGTTCGACGAAGGTGTTTCGGGCGCGCAGGTGCGGGTGGTGGGGGGCTTCTGTCATGGAGAGCACGGGGGCGACGCAGGCGTCGCTGTCTTGGAAGGCGTCGGTCCATTCCTGGCGGGTTCGGCTGGCGAAGGCGGTGGTGATCCGCTGGCGTAGCTGCGGCCAGGTCGTCGGATCCTGTTGTGCATCGTCAGGGACGGTGATTCCGAGCCGGTCGACGAAGTCGGCGAAGAACTGTGGCTCGAGGGCGCCGACGGCTATGTGCTCACCGTCGGCGGTGCGGTAGATACCGTAGAAGGGGGCGCCACCGTCGAGGAGGTTGGTGCCTCGTTCGTCGGCCCAGACTCCGGCGCTGTGCAACGCGTAGAACATGGTCATCAGGTGTGCGGCGCCGTCGACCATGGCGACGTCGACGACCTGCCCGCGTGCGCTGGTGCGGGCTTCGTGGAGCGCGGCGAGCAGGCCGACGGCGAGGTAGAGGGCGCCGCCACCGAAGTCGCCCACGAGGTTCAGCGGTGCCTGGGGCGGGCCGCCGGCGCTGCCGATGGCATGCAGGGCGCCGGTGGGGGCGATGTAGGTGATGTCGTGGCCGGCCGTGTTGGCCAACGGCCCTGTCTGTCCCCAACCGGTCATCCGCCCGTAGACCAGCTGCGGTCGGCGCTGCCAGCAGGCCTCCGGGCCGATGCCGAGGCGCTCGGCGACGCCGGGACGGAATCCCTCGAAGGCCACGTCTGCCTTGGCGACGAGGCTGAGGGTTAGGTCGAGCCCGTCGGTAGTCTTGAGGTCGGCTGCGACGGATCGCTTGCCGCGGTTGAGCAGGTCGCGGGACCAGGGCAAGAGTAGGCCCTCTGTGCCGGGGCGTTCGACGCGTACGACGTCGGCGCCCAGGTCTGCGAGCAGCATGCCGCAGAAGGGTCCGGGTCCGATCCCGGCGAACTCGAGCACGCGAACGCCGTGCAGTGGTCCTTGCGCGGGTGGGGTGTCTTGGGGAGAGGTGGTGTCGGCCGGGTCAGCGGCCGGACCAGCGGGGGGTTCTCTTCTCGACAAAGGATCTCGGTCCTTCCTGATAGTCGGCGGTCTCGGCGAGCCGGGCGAGTTCCTGCTCGGCCAGGGCCCAGCGGGCGTTGGAGTCCAGGTCACGGCCGCCGACGATGACGCGGCGGCTGGCCCGCACCGCCAGGGGTGCGTTCACGCAGATGCTCTCGGCGAGGGTGAGGGCTTCGGCGAGGACCGCGGGGGGCTCGACGATGCGGGAGATCAAGCCGAGGGAGGCCAAGCGTGCCGCGGGCCAGGGGTTCGCGGTCAGTGCCAGTTCGAGGGCGGCCTTCTCCCCGATGAGTCGCGGTAGTTCGGCCAGGCCGCCGCCGATGGCGAGCAGTGATCGGCCGGCCTCTGGGATGCCGAGGCGGACGTTGCTGCCGGCGACGATGAGGTCGGCGGCGATCGCGATCTCCAGGCCGCCGGCGATGGCGTCACCGGTCAGCGCGGCGATCACCGGCTTGGCGCGGCCGCGCTGCACGAACCCGGCGAATCCCCCGCGCTCGGTGCGCAGCTCGTCGAGGTTTCCCGCGGCGACGGTCTTGAGGTCGGCTCCTGCGCAGAACACCGGGCCCGCGCCGGTGAGTATCGCCGCCCACAGGTCGTCGTCGTCTTCCAGCAGGTCGATGGCGTTCTCCAGCCCTTGGGCGAGTGCGCCGTTGACGGCGTTGCGGGCTTCGGGGCGGTTGAGGGTGATGATCAGTACGCGGTCGCGGCGTTCGGTGAGGACTGCGGGTTCGGGCACGGGCTGGGCGCCTTTCGTCGGGATGGAGGTCAGCCGACGTAGTCCCGGCCGATGAGGTGGCGGGCGATGACGAGTTTCTGGATCTGGGGGGTGCCGTCGCCGATCTGCAGGCCGCTGACGTCGAGCAGCAGCTGTTGCAGCGGCATTTCGCTGGACCAGCCGACGTGGCCGTGCAACACGATGCAGTCGTTGATGGCTTGGACCGCGAGCCGCGGGGCCCACCATTTGCACATGGCGGCCTCGCGGGTGTGCGGCAGACCCGCGGTGCGCAGGCCGAGCGCCCGGTAGCAGAGCCAGCGGGCGGCCTCGAGCTGGGTATCGTGCTCGGCCAGCGTGAACGAGACGCCCTGAAAGCCGGCGATCGGCCGGCCGAAGGCCTCCCGCTCGCGGACCCACTCGACCGTCGCGTCGATAGCGCGGCGCGCCGCCCCGATGACCATGAGCCCCAGCAGCGTGCGGGTGAGGTCGAAATCCGAGAGCACCGCGGACAGCCCGCTGCCCGCGTCGGTCATCTCGTGGTCGTCGGGCACGAAGGTGTCGTCGAAGTTGAGCGCGGCCCGGCTGAGCGGGCGAAAGCCAGGGTCCGCGAAGCTCTGCCGGCTGATGCTCTGGTCGTCGAGTGGGACGAGGAATCGCCGGGTGCCGCGCGAACCGGCCCCAGGGTCGACGGTCGCGACGGTGATGGCGTGGGAGGCGTGCATGCCGAGGGTGACCGAGGTCTTCTCGCCGCTGAGACGGTAGCCGCCGTCAACCTGGTGAGCCCGGACCGAGGTGCCGGAGGCATCGGAACCGCCGCGGGGCTCGGTCAGTGCCAGCGCGATGAGCCGTCGGCCGGCGGTGACATCGCGGACGAGGGGGTGCGCGATCTCGGGCGGCGATCCGCGTACGAGCGCGGCGGCCAGCTCGGAGCCGAACACCAGGTAGGCGAGGTTGAAATCGGCGCGGGCGACCTGTTCGCAGGCGATCCCCCGGGCGATCGGGTCGGCATCCTGTCCTCCTAGCTCGGCGGGAAGTCCCATGCCGAGCAGGCCGTGCCGGCCGAGCTCGGCGAGCTCGTCCCAGCACATGTCATCGGTCGTGGCCCGCTGGAGATACCCGTCGTGGAACTGCCCCCGGGCCAGCTTGGCGACGGACTCCTCGAACTGCCGGTGCTCCGCCCCGAACACAAACGGTGGATCTGGTGTACCTGTTCGCACAGATGTAGAGTACGAGATAGCGTGGCGCGTGTCGAGGAGAGAGGTGACCTGACTGAACGTGGGACGGTTCCGCAGCGCACCGCGCGCCGCATGATGCGCGAAGCGCTGCGACGCAGCCTCGTGCCCGGTGCCCGGCTGGCTTCCGAGCGAACGTTGATGAGCTACTTCGAGGTGTCCCGCGGCTCGCTGCGGGAAGCGTTGCGGGTGTTGGCCTTTCTCGGAGCGATCGAGATTCGTCCCGGCCCGGGCGGCGGGCCGCGCATCGCGATGCCGCAGCCGCAGGTGGTCGGTAGTTCCCTGGCGATGGCGCTGCAGTTCCGCGGCGCCACCCTGCGCACACTGCTCGAGGCGCGCGCTGCGATGGAACCGTCAATCGCCGCGCTGGCCGCAGCCCGGCGCAAAGACGACGAACTTGCCGCGCTCGAGGCGTGCACGGTTCGCCTAGAAGCGGCGGTCGGCACCGAAGGCTTCACCGGGCCCAACCACCAGTTCCACCATCTGCTGGCGATCGCCGCCGGCAACGAGGCGCTCGCCCTGCTGGTCGCTGCGCTGGCCTGGATGTCTCGGGCTGTCGAGTGGCGCTATGACCAGCCCACGCAGGAGCGGATCGTCCGCCAGAAGAAGGCGATCGTCGGCGCTCTCCAAGCCCGCGACGAGACACGCGCGCGCGACCTGACGGCGGCCATGTTCGCCGGCGTGCTCGACGACCCGCGCAACGCCGAACACCTGTCGGCCCGGGTGGTCTGGGCCGATGTGGACGAACTCATGCACGGCAACGAAGAGCACAACGACCCGAAAGACAACGCGAAAGGCGATACCGGATGGACGTCACCGTGATCGGCACCGGGATCACCCGGTTCGGAATGTTCGTCGAGACCCGGCTGCGGGAGCTGGCCAGCGAGGCCGCCGACCGCGCCCTCGCCGACGCCGGCGTCTCTGCCGAAGAGGTCGGCCTGGTCGTCTTCGGTAACGCCGCTGCCGGCCTGCTGACCGGGCAGGAGATGATCCGTGCCCACACCGCGCTGGGCTCCTCTCGGGTCGCCGGACGCCCGATGATCTCGGTGGAGAACGCCTGCGCATCCAGCTCCAGCGCCTTCCACCTCGGCGCCCTTGCCGTCGCCTCAGGCGGCTACGACACCGTCCTGATCGTCGGCGCCGAGAAGATGACCAGCACCGACCGTTCCCGCGCCGCACGGGCGCTGGCCGCCGCGGTCGACGTCGAGCTCGAGCCCAGCGAGGACCCCGAGCTGCCGCCCCGGCCGGTGTTCATGGAGATCTACGCCGCCGAGGCCCGGGACTACATGCGGCGCACCGGCGCCACTGCGCGCGACCTGGCCCGAGTGGCCGCGAAGAACAGCCGCAACGGAAGTCTCAACCCGATCGCTCAGAACGGGAACGCGCTCACCGTCGACGACGTCCTGGCCGCCCGGACCATCGTCGATCCACTCACCCGGCCCATGTGCTCTTCCATCGGCGACGGCGCCGCCGCGGTCGTGCTGACCCGCCCCGAGCTGGCCGCCCGA
The DNA here is from genome assembly GCF_025499425.1 of Acidiferrimicrobium sp. IK. Taxonomy (GTDB): domain Bacteria; phylum Actinomycetota; class Acidimicrobiia; order Acidimicrobiales; family Palsa-688; genus Acidiferrimicrobium. The sequence goes on along the minus strand of NZ_JAIMCB010000009.1, from coordinate 198,522 downwards.
CGGGGAAACCCGGGCGTGCGGGTCCTGGCCTGCACCGTCGGCGCCGCCCGAGCCGGTGACGACGGCGACGTCGTCGCCCGCACCGCCCGCGCCGCCTACGAGCAGGCCTCACTCAGGCCGGGCGACATCGGCGTGTGCGAGGTGCACGACGCCGCCGCCCCCGCCGAGCTGGTGATCGCCGAGGAACTCGGGTTGGCCGCCGAAGGTGAGGCCGCCGGCCTGGTACGCAGCGGTGCCACCGAGATCAGCGGGCGGATCCCGATCAACCCCTCTGGAGGGCTGATCGCCCGCGGTCACCCCGTCGGCGCCACCGGGGCCGCCCAGATCGTCGAGCTGACCGACCAGCTACGCGGCCGAGCCGGCGACCGGCAGGTCGCCCGAGCCCGCATCGGCCTCGCAGAGAACGCCGGCGGGTCGCTCGGCAACGGCCCCGCCGCGTGCGTCGTCACCATCCTCGCAGTCCAGTAGACGACCCCGCCCACCCAGTCCAAGCAACCCAGTCCAAGCAATGGAGCGCCCCATGCCCACCAGCGTCATCCGCGGTTTCCCGTCCACCCATGGCGACGACTTCCCGCTCAATACCACCACCCTGATCCGCCACGCCGCCCGCACGCACGGCGACCAGGAGATCGTCTACCGCACCCCCGACGGCGGCTGGGACCGCTACACCTACGCCGACGCCTACCGGCGGATCTGCCGCTCCGGTCACGCGCTAACCGGGCTCGGGGTGGCCGCCGGCGACCGTATCGGCGTTCTGGACTGGAACACTCGCCGCCACTTCGAGCTGTACTACGCCATCCCCGGCTTGGCCGCGGTGCTGCTGCAGATGAACCTCCGACTCGGCAGCGAGGACCTCGGCTACGTGGTCAACCACAGCGGGGCGTCGCTGATCGCCGTCGACGAATCGTTGCTCCCGGTCGCCGAGGCCATCGCACCCCTCCTGGAGACGGTGCGCGGCTGGATCGTCCTCAGCGACCGACCGCTCGACGAGATCGACACGACGCTGACCCCGCTCTACCACTATGAGGACCTGCTCACCGCCGCCGACGACCACTTCGACTGGCCGTGGATCGAGGAGACCTCCGCCTACAGCGCCTGCTACACCACCGGCACCACCGGCCGCCCCAAGGGCGTCTACTACTCCCACCGCGGTATCTACCTGCACTCGATGGCCATGGCCGCCAACCTTGGCATGACCCTCGATGACTGCACGATGATCATCACGCCGATGTTCCACGGCCAGGCCTGGGGACTGCCGCAGGCCGCGACCCTGATGGCCAACAAGATCGTGCTGCCCGGCCGCTACACCGCTGAGGACACCAAACCCCTCACCGACGCGATGATCGCCGAGAACGTCACCGTCGCCAACGGAGCACCGGCGATCTTCCTGCCGATGTTGCGCTACATCGAGACGATGGAGAAGAAGCCGGACTTCAGCCGGACCCGGCTGGTGTCTGGAGCCACCGAGCCCCCGCTGTCGCTGATGCGCGGATTCCATCAACTCACCGGGGCGGAAACCATCCACGCCTACGGCGCCACCGAGACCACCCCGTTGGTCACGCTCAACCGCTTCAAACCATCGGTTCGTGCCCGGCTGTCCGGAGACGAGCTGTGGGAACTCAAGCGCAAGCAGGGCCTGCCCATCTCCGGTGTTGACGTGGTGATCCTCGGCCCCGATAACAGTCCACAGCCACACGACGGCCGATCCGTCGGCGAGGTGTGCATGCGCGGCCCCTGGATCACCACCTGCTACTACGACATGCCCGACTCGGCCGACCGGTTCATCGACGGCTTCTGGCGCAGCGGCGACGTGGGCACCATCGACCCCGACGGCTACCTGAAGCTGACCGACAGGATCAAGGATGTCATCAAGAGCGGCGGGGAATGGATTTCCTCTATCGACATGGAGAACGCGATCCTGGCCCACCCTGGCGTCCTCGATGCTGCGGTCATAGGCGTCGCCCACCCCAAGTGGCAGGAGCGACCCGTCGCGCTGGTGGTGCCACGCCCCGGGCACACCATCACGCCCGCCGACATCCACGGCGTCCTCGAGGACTCCTTCGCCCGCTGGCAGCTGCCGGAGAAGGTCATCGTCGTTGACGAGATCGTGAAGACCAGCGTCGGGAAGATCGACAAGAAGCTGCTGCGCGCGCAGTACGCCGACACCTACACCGGCGCCACCGAACAAGCCGGTCAGTAGCCGCCGCGGGGGATGAGGTTGCTCTTGTCACTGGCACAAGGCTTCGGAGGACAGAAAGGCCAGTGGGCCGGACAGCATCGCCAGGACCTGGTGGGCCAGATCCTCGGGGGTGATGGGTCCGGAGGGGTCGTACCACCGGTGCAGGCTCGTCAGCATGCTGAGCGTCAGGTTGGCGAGCAGCGAGGTGTCGACGTCGGTGGCGAGCTCCGCGTCGCACCGGTAGGTCTCGAGCGCCTGGTCACCGCCGAACACCTGCACAGCGGCGACGTGCAGGAGGGACTGCGTGCCTTCGCCGAAAAGCGGACGCCGAATTTCGGCCACCCGGCTGTCGGCCGCTGAGCCCGCCTGCCGACGCACACGACAAGGAGAGAACATGCAGATCGAGAACGCCGTCGCCATCGTGACCGGGGGCGCCTCCGGCCTGGGGGAGGCTGCCGTACGGCGGCTGCTGGAGCTCGACGCTCGGGCCGTGGTCGCTCTGGATCTCAATGACGAGCGCGCAGCCGGGCTGCGGGACGAACTGGGCGAGCGGTTCAGCCACCACCGTGTCGACGTGAGTGATCTCGATCAGGTCGAAGCAGCGGTCGCCGCCATCGAGGCCGAGTACGGCGCCGCCCAGGTACTCGTGAATGCCGCGGCGGTCGCGGCCCCGGCCAAGCTGCTGAGCAGCCGGGGACCCATTCCGATGGAGATCTTCGACGAGGGGATCAAGATCAACCTTTACGGTCCGATCCACGTGATGCGCAGCGTCGTTCCGGCGATGGCGGCGAGCGAGCCGAACGAGGATGGCGAGCGCGGAGTGATCATCAACGTCTCCTCGGGCGCCGCGTGGGAGGGGCAGATCGGGCAGGTCGCCTACAGCGCCTCCAAGGCTGCCCTGGTCGGACTGACGATGCCGCTCTTCCGCGAGCTCGCCGCCCACGGGATCCGGGTGATGACCATCGCCCCCGGCGCCTTCGACACCCCGATCTACGACCAGATGCCCCCTGCCGTGAAGGCGGACCTCGCCGCCCAGTCGCTGTTCCCGCCCCGTATGGGAAAGCCGTCGGAGTTCGGCCTGCTCATCGAGGAGATAGTCCGCAACCCCATGCACAACGGCCGCACGATCCGACTGGACGCCGGCATGATCCTGCGGCCCGCCTGAGCGCCACTGCCACCAGTCTCAACGCAGCTGCCGGCAGCGTCCAGGGGTCTGACGAACACCAACGCGCCGAGCAGCGTCAGCCTCGTCTAGCGGGAATGGTCGCGCAGGTGGCTCGGCGACTCGACCGCAGCTCGTGCCCGCCAGGCAGGGGACCGACAAGGCCAGCGGGGATCCTGGTGTCCACATCGATCCGGCTGAGCCGCACCCTAGTCAGTTCAGCAGTGGGGAATCGGGGTGGACGATGTGGAGATCGCAGTGGGTGTGGCGTGCCAGCTCGGCGGTGGTGCTGGCGTCGAGGAGGCCGGCGTAGCGGCCGTGGGTGGGTGCGCCGGCGACGATCATGCGGGCGTGATGGCCGTCGGCGAAAGCGGCGATGCGACGCCCGACGTCGCCGTGGTCGCCGACGATCTCGAGCAGGTGGCTGCTCGCTGGGATCCCTCGGGCTGCGACTTGTTCGACGAGCCGTGTGAGTGCGGCGGTGATCGGGGCGGGGTCTTCGGTGTCTGCGGCTTGGTCCATCGCAATGTCGGTTTCGACTACGTGGAGGATTTCGAGGGGACTGGCGAGCGTTTCGGCGAGGTCGGCGGCGGCTGCACAGAGTTGGTCGGATCCGGGGCCGCCGTCGATGGCGACGACGATCGGAGCGTGATGTCCGTCCTGGGACGATTCTGAGAGGGTGGCGGAGCCGATGACTGGTTGGAAGGGCTGCGATGTGGGTGCCGCCGTTGGTGTTGACGGGGACTGGCCGATCTGGTCTTGTACTTGGTCCTGGTCGGCGGCGGAGAGCAGGGAGTGGCCCCTGGTCAGTATGACGATGCCGATGACCACGACGGCGGCGCCGAGGTAAAACGGCACGTGGACGTTGAAGTGGGCAGCGAGCCTGGCGGCGATATAGGGCGCGATACCGCCGCCGATGAAACGGACGAAGCCGTAGGTTGCCGAGGTCAGTGACCGTTCAAAGGGCGAGACGGCCATGACGGCTTGGGTGGTGAGGGTGTTGTTCAGTCCGACGAAGACGCCCGAGACGATCACTGCGACGATCAGGGTGGTCTGGGAGGTAGTGAAGGCGGCGATGACGACCAGGTCGGCGGCGAGCATCGCCAGGTTGACGTAGAGAACCTGGGGGGTGCCGAAGCGGCGTTGGAGACGGGGCGCTATGAAGACGGCGAAGATCCCGACGAGGATCCCCCAGGCGGTGAAGGTGTAGCCGAGTTGGTGGATCCCGAGACGCATCGGGAACGGGGTGTAGGCGAGCAGGGTGAAAAAGCCCCAGTTGTAGCAGAGGGCGGTCAGGCTCATGATGGCCAGGCCCCGGTTGCGCAGACAGGTGATCGGTTCTTTGACCGAGATCTTCCGTGGGGGCTTCGGCGTGGCGTCCAGCAGCACCAGGATCGAGACGAGGGAGATCGCCATGAGAACCGTCACTCCGAAGAACGGTCCCCGCCAGGAGATGCCCCCCAGTTCGCCGCCGATGAGCGGTCCGAGACCGATCCCGACCCCGAGGGCGGTTTCGTACAGGACGATCGCGCCGACGAACCCGCCGCTTGCCGAGGCGATGATCGCTGCTAGGGAGGTGGCGATGAAAAAGGCGTTGCCGAGCCCCCAGCCGGCCCGGAAGCCGATGATTTCGCCGATGCTGTTGGACGCACCGGCGAGCGCACTGAAGACGACGATGAGCACTAGACCGGCGACCAGGGTGCGTTTGGCTCCGATGCGGCTGGAGACCCAGCCGGTGATGAGCATCGCCACCGCGGTGATCACCAGGTAGCTGGTGAAGAGCAGCTCGACGGTGGAGGGGGTGGCCTTCAGGTCCTTGGCGAGCGCCGGCAGGATCGGGTCGACAAGCCCGATGCCCATGAACGACACGACGCAGGCGAAGGCCACCGCCCACACGGCTTTGGGCTGGCGGAATGGGCTGGCCGCTCCGGCGTGCGGGCTGGCCGCTCGGGCGTGCGTGTTGGTCACCCCAGAGCGCCTCTCGCTGTAAGAGTGAGCCGACTGGTCGTCTCGGTGCGGCGGTGGTCGAGTACGGCTACGGCTTGCAGCGCCGGGAGCGCATCGCGAAGCGATCTCGTTTGATCGGCAGGGAGCTCGTCGATGAGCCGGGCGAGGCCGCCAGCGCCGGCCTGGCGGCGCTCGTGGACGTAGCGCTCACCGGCACCGGTGAGGGCGACCAGAACACCACGCCTATCGGTGGGGTCGGCACGGCGCTGGGCGAGACCGCTGCGCTCGAGCTTGGTCACCAGCGCGGTCATCGACGGCTGGGTGACCCCTTCGAGGGCGGCGAGGCGGGTGAGGCGCTGGGGACCGTGGCGTTCGAGTGCGTACAGGGTTGCCGCGGCGGTGAGGCTGATGTCGCGCGGCATGCGCCGCACGACCGCTGCGGCGAGCGAGTACAAGGCGACCGCGACGTCGTTGTGGCCTGCGATGGCCTCGGATCCCTGGTGGCTCACGGCGCCTGACTATACTCGCATCTATATAGACGAGTCGAAGGATCGGTAGGCTGCACCGTGGGAGCAGGAAAGCCGGTGGTGACCATCTCCGCCGCCTATGGGGCGGGCGGGGGCTTGGTCGGCCCCCGGGTCGCCGAGCGGCTCGGCGTCACGTTCTGGGACCGGGCCATCCCCGCCCAGGTCGCCGCGGACCTCGCCGAACGATCTGACGAGGTGCTCGCGGTCGAGGACGACCTGGGTCGGGGGGTCAGCCGCTGGGTCTCGTTCTTCGCCCCGGCGGGGGCGGTCTGGACGGGGATCCCCTCTCAAGAGATGGCTGGGCACCACGACGAGGCGTCGTACAAAGAGCACATCAACTTGGTGCTGCGGCGCGAGGCGGAGCGTGGCGCGGTGTTCCTCGGTCGTGGGGCGGCGATCGTGCTGGCGGGCCATCCCGGGGCGCTGCACGTCCGCCTCGATGGCCCGCTCGAACGGCGTATCGACCAGGTGATGGACCTGGGCGGCTTGGACGAGCGCAGCGCCCGGCGGGCCCAGCATCAAAGCGACACCGCCCGGTATCGCTACGTCCACCGCCTCTACCACGCCGATGTCGCCGACCATCGCCTCTACCACCTGTGGATCGATGCCACCGCTGTCCCCCTGGCCACCTGTGTCGACATCATCGTCAGCGCCGTCCAGGGACGAGACCAGCTCCGCCAGCTCGGAACCGACGACCATGACCGCGCCTGATCGGTCCCTGCCGGGCTCAGCGCCCGAACATCACCGGGCGGGCCGCCAGGGCCGGTACGGCTGGACATCCCCTACGGTCGGTGACGAATGAGCGGCGAGGATTGGGCAGCACCGGGAGTGCACGAGGTCGCCGCCGGCGTGTTCCGGGTGCCGTTACCGCTTCCCACCGACGGGCTGCGGGCGGTCAACATCTATGTCATCGTCGACGCCGGCCGTCTGGTGTGCATCGATTCGGGCTGGGCTGTGCCCGAGGCCCGGAAGGTCCTTGACGCTGCGTTGGCGTCGCTGGGCTGCAGCGTCGCCGACATCGACCGGTTCCTCGTCACCCACGCCCATCGAGACCACTACACCACGGCGGTTTCGCTGCGCCGGTCAGAGGGCACAGCCGTCAGTCTCGGCGCCGGGGAGCGCCCGTCGCTCGACGCGATCGCCGATCCTGACCACCGCCCCTTCGAGGACCAGCTGAGCGCGCTTCGCCGCTACGGGGCGGCCCACCTCGCCAAGCTTGTTCGCGCCGAGATGGTCGGCGGCCCCGACACGCAGCGCTCCGAGTGGGAGCCCCCCGACACCTGGCTCGACGAAGGCGACATCGTGCTCGGGTCGGGCCGGCGCCTCGGGGTGGTCGAGACCCCCGGCCACACCCGCGGTCACGTGGTTTTCACCGATCCCGCCAACCGGTTGCTGTTCGCCGGGGACCACGTGCTGCCGACCATCACTCCCTCCATTGGCTTGGAGCCCGTGGCATCGGACAACCCGCTCGGCGACTTTCTGAGATCACTAGCCCGGGTCCGGCGCCTCCCCGACGCCATGCTGCTCCCCGCCCACGGTCCCGTGGCGCCGAGCGTGCACGCCCGGATCGACCAGCTCGTCGACCACCACGGCAGACGGCTCGAGCAGACCCTCGACGCGCTCGCAGCCGGAGCCACCAGCGTGTTCGAGGTAGCAGCCCGGCTGTCCTGGACCCGTCGGCAGCGCACGCTCGCCGAACTCGACTTGTTCAACCAGATGCTGGCGGTCACCGAGACCGCCGCCCACCTACGCGTATTGGTCGCCCAGCAGCGGGTCGACCAGGTCCTCGACGACGGGATCTACCGGTACTCTTCGCTGCCCTGACCATCTACGGCAGGCCGGCATCGCCGGTCGCCGACGCATCGAGCGCGTAGGGCCTTCCATCCGACCGGCGCAGCGCGGCGAGCGTGTTCCCCGGCGTGTAAGCGCCCGCTCGCCGGGAACGAAGCCGAGACAGAACCAGGCGGCTGTCGTCTGCGACCAGGTCACGGTTCCCGGACGGGTTCATGGCCGCGGTCGGTCGCCGAAGCCGTGCACGAAGCGGTCGAAGGCCGTGTCGAGGACATCGGCGAGCATGTCGCTCGCCGTGTCGGCGAAGCGGTCGATGACGGTGGTCATCAGACCGATCAAGGCCCCGGCAGCGAGGTCGGCAACGATCGGGTCGCTCTCGACGGCGAGGCGACCACGGAGGCTGTCGGCGACCATGTCGGTGTAGGTGTTGCACCGGGCCAGCCACCGGGCGCGCAGCACCGGGGTGTGCCGAACCACCGCGTACAGGTCGACGGTCCCGTCGTCGAGCGCCTTGGTGAGGCTGTCGCGGCCGGCCGCTCGCAGGCTGTCGACGAGCGCCTCGCCCGGCGGGCGGGCCCCGAGGGCGGCGGCGAACCCGGCGATGCGTTGCTCAAGGATGTCGTCGATGACCTCCTCCTTGGCACCCAGGTAGCGGAAGAAGCTGCGAACTGAGATGCCAGCGGCGCGGGCGATCTCCTCGACGGTGGTGGCTTCGTAGCCCCGTTCAACGAAGAGCCGTGCGGCGGCTCGAGCGAGCTCGCGCCGGCTCTGCGCGATCCGCCGGACGGTGATCGACACCGGCCCGGGCCCCACTGCGCTCATGGCGCCCACCTGGTTCGCCGTGGCCGACGGCACCTGCACGGTCGAGGAAGCGTCCACAGGTTCTCAGCGCCCCCCGCGGCGCGGCGAGGCCGACGCCATCGGACGCTTACCAGATCCGGGACCAAGAACCAGAAGTCTGACACATCGTGCGGGTATGGCATGTCGTGCCATACGGTCATAGCATGCCAACAGCGTGTGCTGTGCACCCCTTCTACCGCTGACGGCACGTGAGGCATCGAAAGGATCGGGAATGACCGACCAGCCCAAGCGACGAAGCGACGGCGGGTCTCCCACGGCGGGGCTCGACGCGTGGCACCAAAACCGGGGGCAGCGAGGGGCAGCTGGCCGGGGTCATCCGGGATGGACGCTGGTGGCGATCGCCTTCGGGGTGGTCATGGTCGGGGTTGACGCCACCGTGGTGGCTGTCGCCAACCCCTACATCGCCCGCTCGTTGCACGGGTCGCTGAGCGACCTGCAGTGGATCACCAACGCCTATCTGCTGGTGCTCGCGGTGCTGCTCATCCCCATGGGGATGCTGGGAGACCGCTTCGGCCGCCGCCGGCTGTTCCTGATCGGCGTGGTGGGTTTCGCGCTGGCGTCGCTGGCTGTAGGCGAGATCGGCTCGGTCGCTGGCGTCATCGCCTTCCGAGCTGTCCAAGGGATCTTCGGCGCCATCATCTTGCCCAACACCCTGGCCATCTTGCGCAACACCTTCCCACCCGAAAAACTCAACCAGGCGATCGGCATCTGGGGTGGCTCCTCGGCCATCTCGATCGCGGCGGGCCCGATCGTGGGCGGTCTGCTCGTCGAGCACGTCTCGTGGGAGTCGGTGTTCTACGTCAACGTGCCCATCGGCGCGCTCGGCCTGATCGTCGGGCTCCTCGCCCTGGCCGAAAGCCGCGACCGCCACCCAAGGCCGCTGGACGCCGCAGGGCTCCTCCTGCTGGCGGGTGGGCTGTTGTGCATGGTGTTCGCCCTCATCAAGGCCGAGACGTGGGGTTGGGGTGACGCCATGACCATCGGGCTGTTGGCCGGCGGGGCAGCCCTGCTCGTGGCGCTCGGTTTGGTCGAACGACGCGTCCACGCGCCGCTGCTCCCCCCGGTGCTGTTCACGAGACGATCCCTCACCCTGGGCACGACGGCGGTTACCTTGGCGTTCTTCGCCATGTACGGGGTGCTGTTCTTCGTCACCCTCTACCTGGAGAACATCCACGGCTACGACCCGGTGGCTGCCGGGGTGCGCCTGCTTCCCCTCACCGCCATCTTCGCCGTGGCCGCGCCGCTCGGCGCCCTCCTGAACGACCGCCTGGGCCCGCGCTTCGCCATCCCCTTCGGCATGGTATCGATGACCATCGCGCTGGTGCTGCTGCTCTGGCTAGACCCAGGCTCCGGTTACATCCGCCTGTGGCCGTCGTTCGTCATGCTCGGCCTCGGTGTCGGGGTGGTCATCGTGGCCGCCTCCGACGCCATCGTCGCCAGCGCCCCGCCCGCCGAGGCAGGCATCGCCGGCGGCATCCAGGCGACCGGCCTCCAGCTCGGCGGTGTCCTCGGCACGAGTGTGCTCGGCTCGATCCTCGCCAGCCGGGTCGCATCGACACTCGTCGCAAAGCTCGAGGCAGCCGGAGTGCCCGCACCTGTCGCCCGCCGGTTCCTCGCCGCCAAGCAGCTCGTCGCCCAAGGTCTCGCCCCCCACCTGCCCGGAACCCCAGCACCGTTGCAGGCAGCAGTCACTCGTGCCAGTCACGGCGCCTTCATGTCCGGCCTGCACCTCGCCCTGGGCATTGCCGCCGCCGTCTGCCTCGTCACCGCCGCGCTCGGCGTGTTCGTCGACCGCCCCAAACCCGAGATCGAGGTTCCGGCCGAAGAGGGATCCGAGCTGGGAGGCTATCCCCCCAAGAGGGCCAGCCGGGTGAAGCCGACGACGATGTCTCCGCCTCCGATGCTGGCGCCCATGGTGGTGAGGAAGGGTTCGACTCGGACGTCGGCGCCGGTGTGGGGGGCCTCGACCATAACTGCCCGGCCGCCTTGGGTGCGGACGTAGATCCCGCATATTGGGACGTGCGAGACGTCCTGCGGGCCGCCGCCGAAGAAGACGAGGTCGCCGCGTTCGAGGGTGGCTCCTGGTGGGAGCTGTGATCCGGCGTCGTGCTGGTCTTGGGCGACTCGGGGCAGGGTGACGCCGGCGGCGCGGTAGCGGCGGCGGCCCCGAGGATGCGGCTCGGGTGGCCGAGATCGGCCAGCCGGACCGGTGGGCGGTGGTCGCCGATCGCCTGCCACACCGGGCCGTCCGGGGCGGTATGCGGCGCGATGACGGCGGTGGCGACGGGGACGGCGGGGTGGCGCAGCACCCGTCAGGCGGCGGTTTCCCGGCCGGGTGAGGGGAAGGCGACGAGGACCCAGGTGGCATGGCCGACGGTCCGGGCGAGGCGGGCGTAGCCGTCGAGCTTGTGGGCGAGGCGGCGGAGGGTCTCGGTGCCGGTGTCGTACTCGAAGCAGAACGGCTGGCGGACGCCGTGCTCGACCCAGACGGCATACGGCGTCGGGGCGGACGATCTCGCCCCAGGCCGCCGCGCAGCGCCGGGCCGACCACCACTGGTCGAGGGCGCAGCCGGGGCGGGTGCGGGCGTTGCGGATGAGTGCGCAGAGGACGCCGTTGCAGCCGACGAGGTGGGTGAGCTGGCGGTTGGTGGCGAGCGCGGTGGCGGTCTCCTTGTGCCAGCCGAGGTCGGCCACGGTCACGCCGCGCTCGGCGGCGACGCCTGCCGCTCCGGCCGGACCGAGGGTGAAGTGGTAGGGGCTGGTGCCCGACCAGGAGCGGAGGCGGAAGCGGTCGACCACGCCGACGGCGTGGAGCACGGACAGGCGTGCCTGGGCTTTGCGAGTCGAGTCGAAGCCGATGTCGGCTACCTGGGCGGTGGTGAGGACCCGATGGTCGAGCAGCAGCCGGCAGATCCTTCGGTCCCGTTCGGTGAGCCGACCGGCCAGCTCGTAGAGTCGATCGTCCCGACCCACGGTGCGCGTCGCACCGACCCGGCCCCCTTTGGTGGTTACCTGCCTCACTCCGACGGACCTGCCCCTCTCCCCCCTTTGTCGGCCTCGGTGACGACCCCCCTGCACCAGGTTCGACGTGCCGGTTCGCGCCCGCGTGGGGGGTCGCATGAGAGCGCGACCCGTGAGACGACCCGTGAGACGACCCCTGCAACGTCACCGGCCCGGTGACAGCGCCGCCGCTGCGGCCCGGGCTCACCAGCCCTGCCCAGTGCCACGGGCGCTGGCGTCGAGGGTCATCGCCTCGGGGGCGACCTCGACGCTGAGGCGGTCGCCGGCCGGCTCGACGGGACGCCCGTGAGCGACGAGCGCCGCGGCGCGCACCTGTTCGCCCCGGCCGGGGTATGGGGGGCGGAGCGGGGCGGGTGCGAAGCGTGCAGGCGGGGGTCTCCTGGCCGTCGACGACGAGGCGGGCGGCGGCCTGGTAAACGCCGAGGTGGGCGGGGTCGTGCTCGCTCCGCTCGGGGGCGACGTGGCGGCCGAGGGCGTGGGCGTCCTCGGGACTCATGGAGAACCAGACCTTGGTGCGGGCGTTCGAGCTGACCGCGTCGCGCAGCTCGCGGGCAGCTGGGCGAGGTGCTGGTGGGCTGAGGACGAGGGAGAGGCGGTAGCCCCGGGCCTCGGCGAGGAGCTCTTCGAAGCTGCGGGGCGGTTCTGGGCGTTCGTCGACGTAGAGGGAGCAGTCGACCCGGGCGGCCTGGCCGAGGCGGGCCCGGTGGGTGGCGGCCTGCCAGACGGCGGCGACGATGAAGCTGCCGAGGAGGCGGGCGGTGTCGTCGCCGAGGAGGCCTTTGGGCAGGCGTGCGAGGAGGGCCCCGCCGTCCGATACCTGGCCGACGTCGATGCTGGAGTGGCCGCGGCCGACGACCTGGCGGGCGAAGTCGGGCAACAGGAACGCCCGGAGCTTGTTCATGAGCGGGCCGACGACCTGGCTCTGGGCGGCGGTGCCGAGCACGTCGTACCAGCGCCAGAACCCGCCGAGACCGACCGCGTCGCCGGCAACGGCGGCGACCTTGGGGGCACGCGTCGGAAAGCAGTCGGGGCACGTCGGCCAACGAGGCCGGGGCATCTTCGGTGTCGGTGTGGCGCAGGGTGAGGCAGGCGGCGCGCAGCACGTCGTCGGTGCGCGGCCCCCAGTAGGCGGCGAAGATGTTGCGGAAGATCCCGACGAGGTTGTCGACCACCAGGTCGGGGTCGGGGCCGGCGAGCACGTTGAGCACCGGCGGGGCGTGGCGTTCGGCCGGGTCGATGAGCACGGTGCGGGCCTCCGCACCGGCGGGGAGCCGGTCGCACAGGTCGGTGACAAGATCGCCCTTTGGGTCGATGACGACCACGCCCCGCCCGGCTTCGACGTCGGAGAGGACGAGCTTCGTGAGCAGCGTGGACTTGCCCGACCCGGTGGCCCCCATGAGATGCAGGTGGTGTCGGGCGTCCGCGGCGGCGAGGGCGACGGGCCGGCGGCTGCCGGTCTCGGCATCCCCGAGGATCTTCAGCTCGTCCGGCGCCCTACTCCCGGCGGGCAGCCCGGTCCCTGGCAGGGCGGTGCCCGCAGGTCGGGCGAGCTGGGCGACGGCTGGTGGTGGGGCGACGGCTTTGGCACCGGCCGGGGCCAGGCCGGCCACGGTCTGATCGCTGGGCAGGTGGGCGAGGGCGGCCAGCTCGGCCACCGAGGGGAGATTGCCCCGGCCGAGGCGGCGGGCGGCGAGGACGGCGGGAGGACGACGGAGCCGGTGGCGGTCGAGGTGGTTCCGCCCCGAGTAGACGGCGAAGGCGGAGGCGATGGCGTGCGCCCGCCCCGCAGCGTGGCTTTGGCGGCCGGGCTGGTCGGTGGCGACTCCGTAGCGGAAGGCGACGGCCCAGCACGGCTGGGCGGCCTTGTCCAAGATGGCGGCCACATCCACGCTCCGGGCCGGGTCGACCTCCACCGGGCGTCCCCGCCCGCTCTCGAGTCGAAGGCGGATCGGCGCCGCGCGGCCTTGACGTCGGCCTCGACGTCGCCCAGGGCGCCGCTCGTCTTTGCGAGGGCGCGGGGCGTTCTCGCCATGCAGGGCGCCGGTCGAGCAGCTCCCGTTCGTGGAAAACCGCTTCAGGGCGGTCGTCCTCGTCGTCACCCTCTGCTTCGCCAAGGACACGGCCGGTCTGCTCGCCGAGGCCCGGCGTGTGCTTTCCCCCGACGGCCCCCTCGCAATCGGCATCGTACCGCTCAACAGCGCCTGTGGGTCTTACGACAGGAGAAGGGCTGGTCCGGCCATACCTTCTACGAACGGGCCGACTTCCTAAGGGTCGGGTGCTTGGCGACGCTGGGTTCGAGGTCGTCGCCAGCCGCTCCGTTCCTCGCAGAAGCCGAGCGACACGCCGATTCCTGAGATCGTCCGTGCTTCGTCGCCCTCGGCAAGGTCACAGCGGGCAGGGACGGCTCGCTACATCTCACGACAACAGCCGCTCGTGACCCGCCACGCCCACAATGTCAGCGACGCTGCAACCAGCTGCACGCTCCCCAGCATTCAGGACAAGTCGCGGCGGCCGCCCCGCCAAGAAGCGTCGTCGCCCTACGCGCGGTAGCCATCCCGTCGCACCTTGGCGTGCACGCTGACCAGTGACAACACGTCGCCGGGCAGCTCGGTTGAAAGGTTCGCATTGTGTAAGGCTGGGGGCACCAGCGTTTCCGCAGCTCAGGGGGGAAGGGGCACCGACGGCTCTGGTAGGTCTCGGTGGGGCCGAACATTGGCTAATTGTACGTACATGCGGTTGTACGTACAATACCTTCATGACCCCGCTCGACTTCGTGGTCTCCCTGGCGCTGATCTCGGTCGCCGCGGGGATCCTCGGCTCCCTGGTCGGCCTGGGGGGTGGTGTGGTCATCGTCCCGGTGCTCACCCTCCTGTATCACGTGGACATCCGCCTGGCGATCGGGGCGAGCATCGTGTCGGTGATCGCCACCTCGAGCGGGGCGGCCGCCGCGTACGTCCGTGAGCGCATGACCAACCTCCGGGCCGGAATGTTCCTCGAGATAGCCACGACGACCGGCGCGCTGAGCGGTGCCTACCTCACCACGGTCCTCCCCACCCGGTTCTTGTTCATCGTCTTCGGGGTGGTCCTCGCCTACTCCTCTTTCGCCACGTTCCGCCGCCGGCACACCGACGAGCCGCTCACCGTTTCCAACGACCGGATCGCCAACTACTTCGACCTGCACGGCTCCTACTATGACCCCGCCGTGAAGCGCGAGATCGCCTACAAGGTGGTCGGCACCACGCCGGGGCTGGCCCTGATGTACCTCGCCGGCCTGGTCAGCGCCCTGCTCGGCATCGGGTCGGGAGCCTTGAAGGTGCCCGCGATGGACAGCGCCATGCACCTGCCCATGAAGGTGTCCTCGGCTACTAGCAACTTCATGATCGGCGTTACCGCCGCGGCGAGTGCCGGCGTCTACTTCATCAGAGGCCAGATCGACCCGATCATCGCCGCCCCGGTGGCGGCCGGGGTGCTCCTCGGGGCGACGTTCGGGGCCCGCGTGCTGGGCCGGGTGGCGAGCAAGACGGTCCGGATCGTCTTCGTCGTCGTCCTCGTCGTCATCTCCTTGGAGATGCTCCAGAAGGGAATCCTCCCGTGACCGATCCGAGCGCAACGAGCGATCCTCAGGGGCCGGGCGGGCCGGACCGGCCGGCATCGGAGGGCGGCAGCCGTCCCGGTCGGCGCCGGCCGCTACGTCCCGACGAGGTCGCGGTCATGGAAAGGAGGGTCCGCAACGCGGAGCTGGCGATCAGCCTGGTGCTGCGCGTCGGCGTTTTGGTGAGCGTGGCGGTCATCGCGGCCGGGCTCGGGCTCATGTTCGCCCACCATGGGGAGTACCTGCCCATTCGCGGCCACTACTCCTACCGTGAGCTCACATCCCGCTCGACGCAGTTCCCGCACTCGTTCAAGTCCCTCGGGCACTCTCTGGCGCGAGGGGAGGGGAGAGGGGTCATCGTGCTCGGGGTGTTCATATTGATCCTCACCCCCGTGCTTCGCGTCGCGGTGGGCGTGGTGACGTTCCTCTACGAGAAGGATCTCCCGATGGCGCTGGTGACCCTCTACGTTCTGGTGGTGCTCGTCGGCTCGTTCTTCCTCGCCGGGGCCTGAGGCGGTCTAGGTGCTCGACCGGCTGAGCCCGCTGCCCCTCTGGGCTCAAATCGCCGACGATCTCCGCCGGCGCCTCGTCGGCGGCGAGTTCGAGGACCACTTCCCGACCGACGAGGAGCTCACCCGGGACTACGGGGTCAGCCGCCAGACGGTGCGCGAGGCCGTCCGTCGCCTCACCCAGGAGGGCCTGGTGACCCGCCAGCGGGGCCGGGGCAGCTCGGTCACCCAGCCGATCCTCGAGCAACCCCTCCACTCGCTCTACAGCCTCGCCTCCACGGTGCGAGCCGGGGGCATCGAGGAGCGCAGCGAGGTTCTGGCTGCCGAGCGCCGCCCTGCCACCCTCGAGGCCGCCGAGCAGCTCCGTGTGGACCCCGGGGCCGAGGTGGTGTTCATCGAGCGGCTCCGCTTCGCTGGTCCCCAGCCCATCGCTTGGGACCGGTCGTGGTTGTCCAACGACCACGCCGGGGCGCTGCTCGGCGCCGATCTCTCTTCAGGCGGCCTCTACGACCTCCTCGCCGCCTGCTGCGCATTGCGCATCACCGGCGGATGGGAGCGGATCCGGCCGGTCGTCCCCTCGGCTGTCGAACGCGAGCTGCTGCGGCTTCCGGCCCAGGAGGCAGCGTTTTCCATCGAACGGCTGGCGGCCGCCGGTGAGCTGCCCGTCGAGTGGCGCCGGAGCCTCATCCGCGGCGACCGCTACTCGCTGATCGCGCAGTGGCCGTCGGGGGCGTCTCCCAGATCCGACCGGCCCTCATGACCGACTGGTCCTCATCTCCGACGGCGGTACTCGCCGCTACCGGCGGGTCCGCTCGGGCGCCCCGGCCGCGGTGTGGAGGCGCTGCACCTGATCGACGGTGAGCGCCGCCGCGGCCGGCGATGGCTCGCCTCTGGCCGCGATCAACCCGTCGGCGAGAAAGGTCAGGTATCGCTCCCAGGCCGTGTCGCTGACCGGAAGCATCGCGGCCCCCACCGCCACCAGCATCTTCTGCAGGAAGCCGAGGTCGGTGACGGTGAAGTCGGGACGGAGCCGCCCGGTGGCCTGGGCTCTCTCCACGAGCCTCATGGCCAGCGGCTTGACCTGCTCGATCAGGTGGCGGATGGTGTCGGCGCCTGGGTCGTGGTCGAGCAGCTCGTTGAGGGCCCGGTCCGCGATCTGGCGGCCCGACGCTTTTCGCAGGAACCACAGGAGGGCCTCCCAGCCGTCGGGCATGCCAACCGCGGTCTCGAGGTCCGCCAGGTAGGCGGCGAAGCGGTCTTGGAACAGCGCCTCGATCAGGGTGGTCCTGGTGGGGAACCGGCGGTACAGGGTGGCGACGCCGACCCCGGCGGCGGCGGCGATGTCCTCGAGCGGAGTGGCCAGGCCCCGCTCGGCCATCAGGGTGCCGGCGGCTTCGAGGATGTGCTGGCGGTTGGCCTCGGCATCACGGCGCAACCGCCGTACCGCGACGGGCACGCCGATGACATCTTTGTTGGCCTGGGTGTGGAGGGTCGAGTGGCGGGCTGGCACGGGCACTCAGATCATGGCGGGAGCGGCGTGAGGGTCCATGGCCATCGGCCCCCGCTCGAAGAGGAGGGCAGACAGGACGGCGCCAGCGGCGAAGACCCCGGCGGCCACCCAGAAGGCCACGTCGTCGCCCCGTACGGACGCCGCGGCCTGCGAGGCGAGGGACGGACCGTGCTGGTGGATGTAGGAGGTGGCCGCCGATGCTGCCAGCGTGTTGAGCAGCGCGGTGCCGATCGAGCCGCCGACCTGCTGCCCGATGTTGGGGAGGGCCGAAGCGACGCCGGCGTCCTCGGAGCCCGAACCCGACGTGGCCACGTTCATGGCCGCCCCGAACACCAGCCCGAGTCCGGCCCCGGCGAGGATCAGGCCCGGGACCACCAGAGCCCCATACGTCGAGCTGACCCCGAGCTGGGCGAAGACGACGAGCCCGGCGGCGGCGATGGCCATCCCCGCGCTGACCAGCGGCCGGGGGCCGGTGCGGGGCAGGAGCTTGGCGGTGGCCACCGTCGAGGTGATCATCAGCGCGCCGATCATGGGCAAGAACGCGACACCCGACATCAGCGGCGAGAACCCCAGCACCAGCTGGATGTAGTAGGTGAGGAAGAGGAACACACCGAACATCCCGATCCCCGATACGAGGATCACCAGGTTGGCGGTGCCCCGATTGCGGTCCGCGAGCACGCGCAGGGGCAGAAGGGGGTGGGCGGAGCGCCGCTCGATGGCCGCGAACGCGCCGAGCAGCACGACGCCCGCGAGCAAAAGGCCGATGGTGATGGGATCGGCCCATCCCCGATGCTCGGCCTCGGAGAAGCCGTAGACGATCCCGACCAGGCCGGCCACCACCGTCCCGACTCCGGGCCAGTCCAGCCGCACGTTGCGCGCCCGCTCGCTCCTGGGCAGGAACGTCATCGCCCCGGCCAGGGCGAACACGACCAGCACGTCGTTGATGTAGAGGCACCACCGCCAGTCCAGGTATTGGGTCAAAGCGCCGCCGAGGATCAGCCCCACGGCCCCACCGGCTCCGGCCACCGCCCCGAAGATCCCGAACGCCTTGCCTCGTTCGGCCGGGTCGCTGAAGGTCGTCGTTAGCTGCGAGAGGGCGGCGGGGGCGAGCAGCGCCCCGAACGCACCCTGAACGGCCCTGGCGACTACCAGCATCGGGAACCCGGTGGCGGCCCCGCCCAGAGCGGAGGCGGCGGCAAAGCCGATCATCCCCGCGATCAGCACCCGTCGGGCGCCGAGCAGGTCCGAGAGGCGTCCCCCGAGCAGGAGCAGGCTCCCGAACGCCAATGAGTACGCGGTCACGATCCACTGCCGGTCGGCGGTCGAGAACCGCAGGGCGTGCTGGGCGGACGGGAGGGCGATGTTGACCACCGTGGCGTCGAGCACGACCATCAGCTGGGCGAGGGTCAGCGCGGCGAGGATCCACCACCGGCGGGCGTGGTGGTCCTTGCTGGCGCTGGTGCCACGCGCGGGGCCAACGTCGGGCAGCACGTTGTTCGAGGTCATCTCACGCTCCAAGGGGGGATGTGGAGGCTGGTCCTCCACATCATGCCCTGATCCAACCCGGATCCGGAGGCTGTTCTTCCGGTTTTGGGAGCGACATCGGTCACTTCTGAGGGAGGTCTGAGTAGCCCCGCCGCCGGGGCCGGGACTACGACCGTGCTCACGGCTCGAGGGTCAGGGCGCCTCCCCGGTCGGTCAGGCCCCTGGGGCGGTCGGTGACGCCGGCAACGCGGCCCGTCCCGGGCCCGGCCTGAGTGCGGCCATTGGCCCGGCTGAGCGTTGGCGATCGCACCAACTCGGCTGCGGCCACCGCCCCCAGCCGGGGGAGGTCCTCGGTGGCCACCGACCAGACGATGCCCGGGTCGACGTCGAGGTGGTCGTGGACCAGGCGGTTGCGCATGGCCGTCATCGCCCGCCACGGCACCTCGGGGTGGCGGCCCTTCACCTCGTCGGGGAGGACCTTGGCCGATTCGGCCACGGTGTGCAGCCGGTAGTAGGTGGCGGTCCGGACCTGCTCGTCGGCCATCCACCGGGCCCGGCCGATCCGCCGGGTCTCGGCCTCGACCAGCGCGGCGGTGGCTTTGATGTAGCGAAGGTGCTCCTCGGCGCTGCGCCGCATCACAGCGGCTCGCTTCGCACCGGCGCGTCGGCGCGGATGCTGGTGCCGACCTCGACCCGGGTGGCGAGGAGGTCTTCGGCGTCGGCCGCGAACGCGAAGAACTCGATGCCCGGGCGGCGAGGGTCGGTGTCGACGAGGAGCCGGACGACGTCTGGGTCGCCGCCGACCCCGGCTCCCGCGGTGATGATCCGGATGTTGGAGATGCCGTGGCCGGCGGCGAGGGCGAGGAGCTGGTCGCGGTGGCTCCGGACCAGGTCGAGGGATGCGCTCATGTCGCCGGCACGTCCCACCAACCTTCGGCCTCGGTGTCGGGCTGGAGGGCGAAGCGGGCGCTGCGCAGCAGCCGGTCGTCGCAGGCGATCCAGTCGACCAGGTGGATGCCGTGGTGGTGGGCGATCGCTCGGGCGGCGGCGAAGCGAGGCCCGAGGTCTGGTGGTGGTGGGCCGACCGAGAGCAGCTCGTCGCAGAAGGCCACTGCGGCGGAGGCCCCCGCCCCGATGTGTGCCAGGCACGGTCCGAGCGCCAGCTCCGGCGGGTCGGTGCGACCGGTGTGGGCCATCCCGAGCACCCGTCCATCCCGGTCGGTGCAGCAAACGATCAAGCGGCGAGGTCCAAAGGCCCGCTGGTCGAGGGCCAGTGACCACACGCAGTCGTGCATGTCGAGTCTCGAGCGGTCGCCGACCTGGTAGCCGTCGACCGTGATTTGTGGGTCACGCACGCTTGCCTCCGCTGTGGTCCTGCCGGGTGGGAAGGGCCCGCAGCCGAGGGGGCCGACACGGTGCCGGAGCACGAGGTATTCAGATGTGTTTCATGCTATCCCAGTAGGAGCGGGGTTGCAAGCGGCGGGAGCCGCCTGGCGGCTACTCCCCGTCGGGCAGCTCGAAGCGGGATCGCTCCTCGAGCGGCACCATGGCTGCGTACTCGGAGTGGCGCTGCAGGTAGGACCGGACGAAAGGGCACTCGGGGATCACCGACGCGCCGCGCTCGCGGAGCGCATCCAGGGCGGCTTTGATGAGCGTCGAGCCGAGGCCGCGCCCTCCGTAGGCGTCATAGATCTCGGTGTGGGTCATGGTGACGGTGCCTCCGGCCGCTTGATACTCGGCCTGGCCCGCCGGCTGGCCGTCGACGCTGAGCTCGAAGCACCCAGCCTCCGGGTTGTCGCGGACCTGGACCGTCGAGCCGTCTGCCATGGACGCCAGGCTAGAGCCGGGCGCCGGCCACCAGGCGCGGGTCGGCGCGCCGGGCCGGCCCACCCCCGGTGGCGCAGCGGCGGGGCCGTGAGCGCTCAGCGGGGCAGTCGTCGCCACAGCGTCGAGGGCACCAGGTGGGCGACCGCAGCCAGCGGCCCGAGCGTCGCCGGCACCCACACCTCGCGCCGGCCGGCGGCGAGCGCTCGGACCGTCGCGTCGGCGACCTGTTCGGGGGTGCGCGCCAGCGGCGCCGGTGGCATGCCCGCAGTCATCCGTCCGGTGACGAAGCCGGGCCGGACCAGGAGAAGGCTCACACCGCTCCCGGCCAGGGCGCTCGACAGGCCGGTCGCGAAACCGTCGAGGCCGGCCTTGGCCGACCCGTAAACGTAGTTGGCCCTCCGCACCCGAGCGCCGGCGATGGAGGAGAAGGCGACGATCTGCCCGGCGCCGGCTGTCCGTCCCCGCTCGGCCAAGAGGGTCAGCATGCTGACCTGAGCGACGTAGTCGGTGTGCACGATGGCCAGGGCGTGATCGACGTCGCGCTCCGCCCGGGCTTGGTCGCCCAGGATCCCGAAAGCGACGACGGCGGTGCCTATAGGGCCGTACTCGGCTATCACCGCGTCCAGGATCCCTGCGTGTGAGGCCAAGTCGTCAGCGTCGAAGTCAACCTGGCTGACGGTGGGGGCGCCCGCCGCCCGCAGCGCGGCACCCGCCGCCGCCCGGCCCGGCGCCGGCACGGCACCGGACGACACGGCGCCGTGCCGCTCGGCCCGAGCGGCGAGGACCACCGGTCGGGGGTCGGCTCGCACCAGGCGCTCCACGACCGCCAGGCCAATCTCGCTGCGACCTCCGAGGAGGAGGATGGGTCCGCGCTTCACGCAGGTCAGCGACG
The DNA here is from genome assembly GCF_025499425.1 of Acidiferrimicrobium sp. IK. Lineage (GTDB taxonomy): Bacteria > Actinomycetota > Acidimicrobiia > Acidimicrobiales > Palsa-688 > Acidiferrimicrobium. Next base: position 177,219 of record NZ_JAIMCB010000009.1, on the reverse strand, counting down.
GCTCACGCCGGGTTGGCGGCGGCGAACTCGTAGGTCGGGTTGATGATCGTCAGCTTGCCCTTGCGCTCGGTGACGGTCCCTTCCACGATGATCCGCGCTCCGGGTTGGATGCCGGCGATCTGGCGCCGCCCGAGGAAGGCGACGACCAGGCGGCCCCTGTCGTCGTCGATGACACACTCGAGGGTGGGCACGCTCCCCCACGGCTGGACGGTGAGGCTGCGGATGCGACCCGCGACCCGGGCCCGCTGACGAGGCTGGAGGCCGACGATCGGGCGAACCCCCGGCAGGTTGGCCAGGGACGCCCCGTCGTTGGCTTCCGCGCCTGCCTCGGCCTTGGCCCGGTGACCGCCGTGACCGTGGCCGTGACGGGCGCCGACCGGGTCGCCGGCCGCGGCGGAGGCTGAGCTGTCGGAGCGCAGCTCATGCTTGGCCCGGCGTCGCTCCCGCAGTTCCTCGTCGACGTCGAAGGGGACGATGGTGGCGTTGACGTGGGGCAGGCGGCTCACCGCCGCGGCCAGGCGCTCGCCCGTGGCGTCATGCAGGAAACGGCTGTAGGCCCGCTTGTAGGAGCGGCGGGGGAGCAAGACGTTCACCTCGGTGCGCCCATCGGAGAGGTAGTCCTCCACCAGCTCGAGGCAGGCCCGGATGACCCGCCGGTCCGGGCAGTCGATCAGCTCCAGCGGCAGCCGGGTGAGCCCGAGGCGGACCCACCGCTCCTGGAGGCGGGCGGCTCGGGTGGTGTCGATCGAGAAGTGCACCGCTCGCAGCTCGTCTACGTTGAGGGTCTTGGCGTACTGGATGGCCCGGGCGGTGGCCAGGTCCATCCGGTCGACGAGCATGAGGGCCACGGCCCGGGGCAGCGGCTTGGCTTCGGCTGCGGCCTCGGCCACCGTCTCGCCGAGCACCGACGCCTCGAGCCGGTAGCGCTTGTTGAGGCGGGTCAGCCCGATCCACATGATGGGGAACAGGATCACCACGACCCACGCCCCCTCGGTGAACTTGGTGACCGCGAAGATGATCACCACCGCGAACGACAAGAACGAGGCGAAGCCGTTGATGACCAGCTTGCGTCGCCACGCCGGCTCCTTCTCGGTGATGTGGTGCTTGACCATTCCGGCGCCGGCGAGGGTGAAACCGGTGAACACTCCGATCGCGTACACCGCGACCAGGGAGTTCACGTTGGCCCTGGTGACCAGGAGCAAGGTGATGGACACCACTGCGAGGATGATGATCCCGTTGGAGAAGACCAGACGGTGGCCCCGCTTGGTCAGCTTGTAGGGCAAGAAGCGGTCCTCGGCGACGAAGCTGGCGAGGAACGGGAACCCGTTGAAGCTGGTGTTGGCGCCGGTGTAGAGAATGAGCAGGGTGGCCAGCTGCACGATGTAGTAAATGACGCTGCCGAAGCCCCCGGTCCCGAACACCACCTTGGCCTCCTGGGACAGGACCGTTGGCGTGCCTGCCGCGTAGGGGGTGGCGTGGGTGATGTGGGCCAGGACCGACACGCCGAGCACCAGGGTGCCGAGTGTGCACGACATGATGACCAGCACCTTGCGGGCGTTGCGGCCCTCGGGAGGCTGAAATGCGCCGACCCCGTTTGAGATGGCCTCCAGGCCGGTGAGCGAAGCGCCGCCGTTGGCGAACGACTTGAGCACGTAGAACACCGCCACGCCCATCAGCAAGCCGTGACCGCTGCCGGTGTGCCCGACGTATTGGGGCTCCTGGACCAAGGCGTGCGCCTTGAGTGCCACGTGCGGCAACCCGCTGATCAGGTCCTTGACGATCCCCACGACCACTACTGACGCCACTGCGGCGATGAACAGGTACGTGGGCAGGGCGAACGCCCGTCCGGCTTCTCTGATCCCGCGGAGGTTCCCATAGACGAGCAGCACCACGACGCCGATCGTGATGGGCACCTGGTAGGGGGTCAGAGAGGGAACAGCGGACGTCAAGGCGTTGGTGCCGGCCGCGGACTGCACCGCGACGGTCACGACGTAGTCGATGAGCAACGCCACCGCGGCGATCTGGGCCACGTTCAGCCCGAAGTTGTCCCGGGCGACGACGTAGGAGCCGCCGGCCTTGGTGTAGACCATGACGACCTCCCGGTAGGAGAGCGTCACGAAGAACAGGATGACGAGGATCCCGAGGGTCAGGGGTACGACCAGGCTGAAGGCGGCCACCCCGGCCACCGGGACCAGGATGTTGAGGATCTCCTCACTGCCGTATGCCGTCGAGGAGATGCAGTCGGGGGCGAGCACGCCGAGGGCGATGGGATTCGGGAGACGCTCCTCCGACAGCGCCTCGTTGACCAGCGGCTCGCCGAGGACCTTGCGCTTGAAGCGGTAGGCCCGCGTCTCGGGAAGCGAAGACCGGGGAATGCCGCTGGCGGCCTGGGGTGCCGATGGTGGGAGTTGCGGGACCGCCATAGCGCGAGTGTCTACCAGTGTAGGGCGCTCCCAGCCATCCCGGGCCGGGCCGCGACAGGCGCGCCGCTCGCAGGGACGGGCTGCGGGGTGCGGGACGCCCGGCAACCTAGGATGACTCGGGTGCGCAGCGAGCGACGGCGGGTCGTGGTCACCGGTATGGGGGCGCTGAGCGCGCTCGGGACCAGCGCCGAAGCCACCTGGGACGCGATGGTCGCCGGACGCTCCGGCGTGGCGCCGATCGCCGGGTTCGACGCGTCGGGCCTGGCGGTGCGGATAGCGGCCGAGGTCCGCGGCTTCGACCCCGTCGCGCACTTCGGAAAGCGCCGGGCGCGCCATTTGGACCGCAACGTGCAGCTGGCGCTGGCCGCGACCGCCGAGGCGGTCGACGCCTCCAAGCTGGACATCGCCGCCGCCCCCGAGCGGGTCGGGGTCATCTACGGGACCGGCATCGGCGGGCTCGGCTCGCTGACCGACGGTGTCGGGGTGCTACGAGACCGCGGGCCGGAGTGGGTCAGCCCGTACACGCTGCCCATGACCCTGGCCAACATGGCCGCCGGGCTCATCGCCATGCAGCACGGTGCCACCGGCTACAACTCCTGCACCGTGACGGCGTGCGCGGCCTCGGCGCAGGCGATCGGCGAGGGCGCCGACCAGATCCGCCTGGGCCGGGCCGACGCCATGATCTGCGGGGGGTGCGAGGCCGCGGTCGGGGAGGTCGGTATAGCGGCATTCGCGGCCATGAAGGCGCTTTCGACCCGCAACGACGAGCCGGGCCGAGCGTCGCGGCCATTCGACTCCGGCCGCGACGGGTTCGTGATGGGGGAGGCCGCCGCGACGCTGGTGCTCGAGGAGCGGGAGGCGGCGCTGGCGAGGGGGGCGACGATCCTGGCCGAGGTTGCCGGTTACGGCTCGACGGCCGACGCCCACCACATCACCGCTCCTCACCCGGACGGCGACGGGGCGGTGCGGGCCATGGAAGCGGCTCTGGCCGACGCGGGCCTCGGCCCCGGCGACGTCGGCTACGTCAACGCCCACGGCACGTCGACGCCTCCGAACGACCGGGTCGAGGCGCTGGCGCTACGCCGGGTGTTCGGGCCGTCCGGGCCGCCGGTCAGCTCCACTAAGTCGATGACCGGTCACACCCTCGGCGCGGCGGGCGCGCTGGAGGCGATCGCGTGCATCCAGGCCATCCGCACCGGCCTGCTGCCGCCGACCATCAACCTCGACGACGTCGACGCCGGCTGCGAGCTGGACCACGTGGCCCACGTCGCTCGCCGGGCCTCGGTGGCCGCGGCGCTCACCAACAGCTTCGGTTTCGGCGGCCACAACGCCACGCTGATCTTCACGCAGGCGTAGGCGCCGCCGGCGGCGTGATCAGCCGTCGACGATGACGAAGAGCAGGCCGGCCTGGCAGGCGACTTTCCCATCGACGCGGGCCACGCCCGTACCCTTGCCGGCCCGGGTCCCGAGCTGGTCCAAGGTGACCTCCATCTCGAGCGTGTCGCCGGGGCCGACCTGGCGGCGGAAGCGGGCCTTGTCGATCCCGCCGAAGAGGGGCAGCTTGCCGGTGAAGCGCTCGTCGAGCAGGACGGCGATGCCGCCGAGCTGGGCCAGCGCCTCGACCATCACCACCCCCGGGAGGGTGGGCCTCCCCGGGAAGTGCCCCGGGAAGAACCACTCCTCACCGGTGAGATGCCAGCGGCCCGTCGCCGAGATGCCCGGCTCGATGCCGGTGAGCTCGTCGACGAACAGGAACGGCGGGCGGTGGGGCAGGACGTCAGCCGGGGCCGGGAAACCTTTCTCCATCGTCAGTGTCCCATCCCGAGACCGCCGTCGACGGGGATCACCGCGCCGGTCACGTACCCGGCGGCCTCCGACGCGAGCCACACCACCGACGCCGCGACCTCCTCCGGGGTCGCCATCCGCTTGAGCGGGACGGCCTCGAGGATCTCGGCTCGGCGCGACTCGGAGAGCGCGGCGGTCATGTCCGACTCGACGAACCCCGGCGCGACGACGTTCACCGTGACCCCCCGCCCGCCGATCTCCCGGGCCAGGCTGCGGGCGAAGCCCACCATGCCGGCTTTGGACGCCGCGTAGTTGGTCTGGCCGGCCGAGCCGGTCAGGGCGACCACCGACGACACCAGGATGATCCTCCCTTTGCGGGCCCTGATCATCTTCGAGGTGGCCCGCTTGGCCACCCGGTAGGCACCCGACAGGTTGGTGTCGAGCACCCGGTCCCAGGCGTCCTCCTTCATCGACAAAAGCAGGGTGTCGGCGGTGATCCCGGCGTTGGCGACGAGCACCTCGACCGGTCCCAGCTCGGCCTCCACCGTCGCGAACGCCGCGTCGACGTCCTCGCTCGACGTCACGTCGCAGGGAACGGTGAAGAAACCTTCCACCTCCCCGTGCCGGCTGGTGACCGCCACCTGGTCGCCGCCGGCCTTGAACGCGGCCGCGATGGCAGCGCCGATGCCCCGATTGCCGCCGGTCACCAGCACGACGCGGCTCATCAGGCGCCCATCGCGTGGTAGCCGCCGTCGACGTGGAGCATCTCGCCGGTGGTCGCGGGGAACCAGTCGGAGAGGAGCGCCACGCAGGCCCGCCCGACCGGGTCGGGGTCGTTGATGTCCCAGCCGAGCGGGGCCCGCCCGTCCCATACGTCCTCGAACAGCGAGAAGCCGGGAATGGACTTGGCGGCGACGGTCCGCACTGGCCCGGCCGCGACCAGGTTGACCCGGATGTTGTCGGGCCCCAGGTCCCGGGCCAGGTAGCGCGCGGTGGACTCGAGGGCGGCCTTGGCTACGCCCATCCAGTCGTAGCCGGGCCACGCCACCGTCGCGTCGAAGTCCAAGCCCACGATCGAGCCTCCGCCGGCGGCCACCATCAGCGGGCGCAGGCCGGCGGCGAGCAGCTTCAGCGAGAAGGCGGAGATCTCCACCGCGGTGCTCACCACCTCCCACCCGGCGTCCATGAACCCGCCCCCGAGCGCCTCCGCCGGGGCGAAGGCAATGGCGTGCACGATGCCGTCCAGGGCGCCCCACCGCCGCTCAAGAGCGGCTCGGACGGTGGCGATGTGCTCGGGCTGGGTGACGTCGAGTTCGAGCACGTCCGGCGGGTCGGGCAGGTGCTTGGCTACCCGCTGGGTCAGGCGCAGACCGCGCCCCGCGCCGCTCAGCACTACCTGCGCGCCCTGCTCTTGGGCGTGGCGGGCGGCGGAGAAGGCCAGCGAGTCGTCGGTGAGTACGCCGGTCACGAGCAGACGTTTGCCTTCGAGGAGTCCGGACATGACCCGGCATCGTAGAAGCACCGCCGACCCGCGGCCGATCTCTGATCTTGGCTACCGTCACGCAGATGGATCGGGCCGAAGCCTTCTCGACGTTCTCCGAGTGCGTTGCCGAGGTGCTCGACATCGACACATCGGAGGTCGTGCCCGACGCCCGCTGGCGTGAGGACCTCGACGCCGACAGCCTGGCCGTGGTCGAGATCACCTTGGCGCTCAACGACGCGTTCGCCATCAAACTGCCCGACGTGGAGCCCGAGAAGCTGACGACTGTCGGGCAGGCGTTCGACCTGGTGGCGGCGCTGGTCGGCGTCGACAACTGACCGGCCGGCGCCTCGCGCCGGACCCTTGTCGCCGCCGGGCGCCGGGGTAGATTTTGCGATGGCGAGAAAGACCTACAGCAAGGGCGGCAGGACGGCTCGGGTCACCTTCGAACTCCCAGCCGAGGTGGACGCCGAGACGGCCACCCTGGTCGGGGACTTCAACGAGTGGTCTCCCGACGCCACGCCGTTGGTCAAGCGCAAGGACGGTCGCTTCAGCGTGACGCTGACGCTGGCGACGGAGCGCTGCTACCGGTACCGGTACCTCCTCGACGGTGCCCGCTGGGAGAACGACTGGCAGGCCGACGCCTACGTCGCCAACGACCACGGCAGCGAGGACAGCATCCTCAGCCTGTGAGCTACGGGGCAACCGACCGACCGACCGACCGACCGACCGGCCCGACCGGCCCCCGGTCGGCCCGGCCGGAGGCGGCGTTTCGCCGGGGAGCCACTAGCCTCGCCCAATGGCCGGCGCTGCGGGATCCGACGCTCGGATGACCGACATCGAGGCGTTGATGTGGCGCCTCGATCGCTTCGACGCCCGGTTCCGGTCGGTGATCACCGTGGTCGTCGTCCTCGACCGATCGCCGGGCCTGGCGGCGCTGCGCCGCCGGGTCGACGTCCTGACCCGGGCCTTGCCCCGCTTCCGGGAACGGGTGGTCCCCCCGGTCACCGGGTGGGCCACGCCGTCCTGGCAGCCCGACGCCGACTTCGACCTGGCGTGGCACGTCAGGCAGGTCGTCGCCGGGGGAGAGGGAACCGTCGACGACGTCTTGGAGATGGCCGCGCCGATGGCGTCCACCGGCTTGGACCCGTCCCGCCCGCTGTGGCACATGGAGCTGGTCGAGGGCATGGCCGGCGGGCGCGCCGCGGTGATCGTCCGCCTCCACCACACCTTCACCGACGGCCTGGGGGCCATGAAGCTGGCGATGGTCCTCTTCGACCTGGAGGCCGGCGCCACGGTCCCCGACCTGCCCCCCCTGGAGGAGGTCCGGACGCCTTCGGTCGCGGAGCGGCTCGCCGGCGACGTGGCACACGAGACGGGGCGGGTGCTGGGCGCGCTCCGCTGGGCGGTCCCGACGCTCACCGGCGTGGCCCGCGACACGGTCGCGGACCCCGAGCAGCGGCTCGCCGCCACCGTCGGGTTGGTCCGCAGCGTGGCCCGTGTGCTCACCCCCTCCGACCGGCCCGCCAGCCCGGTTATGACCGGCCGGTCCACCGGCGCCGCCTTCGGGGCGCTCAGCGCCGACCTCGAGGAGGTGCGCGCCGTGGCGGCCGCGGCAGGAGCGACGGTCAACGACATGTTCATCTCGGCGGTGATCGACGGGTTGCGCCGCTACCACGCCCGCCACGCCTCGGCCCCGGAGCACCTGCGTCTGGGGATGCCCGTCAACCTGCGCGACGCCGGCGATGACAGCCTCCGCAACCAGTTCTTCCCGGCCCGGATGATGGTGCCGCTGCAGATCCAGGATCCCATGGACCGGCTGCGGGCGGTGCACGACCTGGTGCTCGACCAACGGCGACAGCCCGCGCTTCGCGCCTACCAGCCGCTGGCGGCGGCCGCCACCCGCATCGAGGGGTCGGAGGCGCTCATCGGGAAGGTCCTCACCTCCGTCGATGTGATGGCGAGCAACGTCGTCGGGTCGGCCGACCCGCTGTACCTGGCGGGCGCCCGGGTGCTCCGGCTGATCCCCTTCGGCCCCCGCGGCGGCTCGGGCTTGAACCTGACCACCGTCAGCTACGACGGAAGCCTCCACGTCGGGGTCAACATGGACCCGGCTGCCACGCCCGACACCTCCACGCTGATGGAGTGCCTCGCGGAGGCCTTCTCGGAGTCCGTCATATATGCGTGAACCCGCCGCGCCGGCGCCTGCGCCCGCGGGCGAGGACGGTGCTGGCGGTACGCGCATCACGCTTCACGATGCGGCCGGCCGCCTCGGCGTGCACTACCAGACCGCGTACCGCTGGGTCCGGTCCGGGGCCCTCCGGGCCGCCAAGATCGGCGGGGTCTACCAGGTCGAGGTCGGGGACCTGGAGGCCTTCGACCGCGAGCGGCGTCGGCCGAGCCCGCCGCCTCCCGAGCGCGTCGTGCGGGACTGGGAGCGGTTCGCGGCGCAGCTCCACCAGGCGCTGATCGCCGGCGAGGAGGGCGCCGCCCGGGACCTGGTGGAAGGTCTCGTTGGTAGCGGGGTCCGGGTGGTGGACTGCTGCGACCGGCTGATCGGTCCGGCGATGCGGAAGATCGGCGACCAGTGGGAGGCCGGCCAGCTGACCGTCGCCGACGAGCGGCGGGCCTCTGCGATCTGCGAGCGGCTGCTCGGCCGCCTCACGCCGGCCCCGCCCGGGCGCCCCCGGGGGGTGGCGGTGGTGTGCTCACCTCCGGTCGAGGAGCACCAACTGCCCGGCGGGATGGCGACCGCGGCGCTTCGCGAGGACCACTGGCGGGTCCACCACCTGGGGGTCAACGTGCCCTTCGAGGAGCTGGTGGGCATGATCCGCCGGGTGGGGCCCGACCTGGTCGTGGTCAGTGTCACGTGGCTGCCCGCCTCCGAGCAGGCAGAGGCGCTCGCCGCCGCGGTGCGCCGCCTCGGCCCCCCGGTGCTGGTCGGCGGGTCCGGGAGGGCGCTGGCCGAGCTGATCACCCAGGCCCGCGCCGCCTGAGGGCGTTCACCCCACCGGGCGTGGCGGGGCGCCGGGGGTCCATCCGGCAGCCAGCTCGCCGAGCGGCGTGGACGGCGGCGCCGCCACCCATGGCCAGATCTCGCTGGCGATCCGCCGCCAGTCGCCGGTGGCCCCCAGGCCGGCCAGCACCGCGTAGAGGCCCAAGTTGATGCGCTGCAGGATGGCGAACGACGGGGGGACGTTCGCCCGTTTGAGCACCGGGTCGCCGGCCGCGAAGAAATGCCGGAGGGTCTCGCTCGCGTAATCCGGCGAGAACCTTTGCGGGCCTTCGGCCAGGACCAGCTCGTAGTAGTGGCGGAAGTAGTCGCCCACCTGCTCGTCGGAGAGCCCCGGCTCGTTCGGGAAGTCGCTGTTGGGGCGGAGGAAGCCGGCCCGCTCGGCGGTCCTGCGAAACGCCACCGGGTCGTCGGCGGTCACCAGGCTCTGGACCATCGAGGCCAGGATCTCGACGTCGGCGTCGTCGAACCATTTGACCAGCCCGAAGTCGAGGAACGTGACCCGACCACCCCGGTGGAACAGGTAGTTGCCGGGGTGAGGATCGCCGTTGAACACCCGCAGCCGGTACAGGCAGCCGAACACGAAGCGGAAGATCGTCTCGCCGGCCAGGTCCCGTTCTTCTTGCGGCCAGGTCAGGACCTCCTCGTAGCGGCTGCCGACCACCAGCTCGGAGGTCAGGACCCGTTGGCTGGACAGTTCGGGCACCACCGCAGGGACGTGGATGAAGGGATGGCCGGCGAAGGCGTCGGCGAAAAACGTCTGGTTGCGGGCTTCGAGGCGGTAGTCGAGCTCTTCGCCGATCCGTTCGCGCAGCTCGGCGACCAGCGGCTCGGCCTCCAGGCTGGGGAACGCCCCCCGGAGCAGCTGGAGCAGCAGGGCGGAGTTGTCCAGATCGGCGCGGATGGCCCGGTCGACGCCGGGATATTGGATCTTGACCGCCACCGCCCGGCCGTCGAGGGTGATCGCCCGGTGCACCTGCCCGATCGACGCGGCCGCGATCGGCACCGGATCCCACTCCTCGAACAGCTCGTCGGGCCCGGCGCCGAGCTCCTCGGCCAGGACCGACGCCGCCAGCTCGCCTGTCATCGGCGGGGCGTCTGCCTGCAAGGTGGCCAGCGCGTCGCGGACGTGGTCGGGGAGGCCGGCGTCGAGGTAGCTGGCCATCTGACCCAGCTTCATGAACGCCCCCTTCATCGAACCGAGAGTGGCGACGACGTCGGCGGTGCTGCGCAGCTGGCGCTCGGCGCGAAGCTCCTCCTTGCGCTCGGCGGACGCGAAGACCTCACGCGCCGAACCGGTCAGGTACCCCGTCGACACCCGCGACGTCAGGCGGGCCAGGTGCAGGCTGCGGCCGAGGCGTCCGGTGGAGTTGAGGCCGGCGCCGGGCCGGTGGTCGGGGCGGCGCAGCAGCCAGGCCGCGAGCGCGGCGACGCCGAGAGCGATCCCGCCGGCGGCCGCGGCGACGCCGGTCACCCGGGGGCGAGCGGCGGGCGGTGTCGGCATCAGGCTCCCCCCGCTCCGGCAGGTCGCGGCGGCCTCAGCGCTTCGCGGCGTACGCCCGGCGGCCGGCTTCGATGGCGGCCTCGGCCGCCTCGCGCCCCTCCCAGCCGCCCGGGTCGGTGCTCTTGCCGGGCTCCAGCGCCTTGTAGATCTCGAAGAAGTGGGCGATCTCGTCGAGTTCGTAGCTCGGGACGTGCTCCAGCTCGGTGACCGCCGCGGTGCGCGGATCGGTCGCCGGCACGCACAGCAGCTTGGCGTCGACGCCTTCCTCGTCGGTCATCTTGAACACGCCGATGGGTCGGGCCTTGATGTGGCAGCCGGGGAACGTCGGCTCCTCGAGCAGCACCATCGCGTCGACCGGGTCGCCGTCCTCCGCGAGGGTGTCGGGGACGAAGCCGTAGTCCTCCGGGTACTGCGTCGCGGTGAACAGGGTGCGGTCGAGCCAGATCTCACCTGCATCGTTGGACTCGTACTTGTTGCGGGTCCCCTTCGGGATCTCGATGACCACCACGATCTCCATGGGCAGTGTTCGTACCACCTGGAAGGCGGCGCGCGCCCGCCGGGCGGATGTCAGATGAAGCTGGTGCCCTCGTTGCCGCCCGGATCGACCTCCCGGTCGAGGCCGTCGCGGGCCGCCGCTCCTGGCTTGGTGCCGTCCTCCAGCACCCCCGCAGCGATCAGGACCTCCTCGTGGGCGAAGATCCCCGCCCCCCATGACCGAAGGGCCAGGGCCACCGCATCGGACGGCCGGCACGCGAGGGCCCGCCGCTCCTCCCCCCGCTCCAGCTCGAGGGACGCGTACCAGTGGCGTTCCTCCTCCACGGCAGTGATCACGGCGCGCTCGACGCGCCCGTCGAGCAGGGCCACCGCGGACACCAGGAGGTCCCAGGTCGATGGCCTCGCCGGTACGTCGCCCTGCCACGCGGCGCGAATCGCCCGGGCCTCGGGCTGGCCGACCACGATGCGCAGCTGGCGGTGGGGCGGGGCTTCCTCCCGGAGGGTGACCATCCCGGCCTCTACGCCCGGTCCAGCCGGCACGGCCAGACGGACGTCGCCCACCGTCATCTTGACCAGTCGCGGCGCCACCCGGCGACTGTAGGCCGGCTCAACGCCAACCCGGCCACCTCCGTGGCCCCGGCCCGGCGCAGGCAGCGAGCCATCTCCCTGAGGGTGGACCCCTCGGTCAGCACGTCGTCGAGGACCAGGACCCGCGCGCCGGCCACCCGCGCCGGGTCGGGGACCGCCAAAGCGGCGCGCAGCGGGCCCTCCGCCAGCGCCAGGCGGGCCAGGCGCGACCTGCCCGTCATCGCAGGGGTCTCCGCGGTCTTGACCACCGTGCCGGTCGCGACCTCCCAGAGCGGCCCGACCAGGCCGGCGACGTGAGAAGCCAGCTCGGCGACAGGATCCCAACCCCGCCGGGCGCCGGGCCCCAGGTAGGCGGGGACCGGCACGATGACGTCGAAATCCTCCACCCAAGGCTGATGGACCTCCAGCCAGCCCGCGACCAGGCGAGCGAGCACCGGCGCCCACCGCTGCTGCCGGCGGTACTTGTAGTCGACCAGCACCCGCCGCAGCGGACCGGCGTGGACAGCCACCGCGAAGGCCACCGACCAGCCCCGGTCCGCTCGCTGGCACCACGGATTGGGGCACCGGCCCGGGCCGGGAGCGGCCTGGCCGCACGCCGCACAACCGCTCGGGGCCGCGCCGGCTTGCTGGGCCGGCCCGGTCGCTCCGGTGACGCAGGCCAGGCACACCCCGGGCTGCTCGGCCCGGCGGTACGGGCAACGCCCGCAGCAGGGAAAGCCGGCCGGGACCGGGCCGCCCGGCGATTCGCCAGCCGGGGCTGGGGCTGGGGCTGGGGGTGGGGGTGGCGGAGGGGGTGGGGGCACGGGCTGCTCCTCGACATTGGACCTGAGGTTCGGCATGGACCTGAGGTTCGGCATGGAACTGAGACCCCGTCTGGGCGGCGGGCGAGCCGAGTCCATCCTGCCCGCACCCTGTGTCGGGCAGCGGACATACTCGGGCCGTGCACGACCGCCGGCATGCGACGAGCTGGGCCACCGAGGAAGAGGGCACCCGCTACGAGCGGGGCCGCCCGACCTACCCCGATCAGGCCGGTCCGATCCTCGCCGAGCAGCTGAGGCTCGGCGCCGGAGAGTGGGTGGCAGACGTGGCGGCCGGTACCGGCAAGCTGACCCGGGTGCTGGCCACCACCGGCGCCGACGTGCTTGCCGTCGAGCCCATGCCCGGCATGCGAGCCCGGTTGCGGGAGGTGACGGGGCCCAGGGTCGCCGCGGGTACCGCCGAGCACCTCCCCCTGCGCGACGCCAGCCTGCGAGGCGCGACCGTGGCCCAGGCGTTCCATTGGTTCCGTCTTCCCGAGGCCGCCGCCGAGCTGCGCCGGGTGCTGCAGCCGGAGGGGAGGCTGGCCATCGTCACCAACGGCAGGGACCCGGCGTGGTCGGCGGTGGAGCGCGTCGCGGACATCCTGGGCCGCTACGAGGCGCTCGGACCCCGTCCGGAGTCGGTGGGGGCGTGGCGCGAAGGCCTCTACGACAGCGGGGTCTTCGCCCGGGTCGAACGCATCGAGCTGCCCCACGAGCAGCGCTTCGAGACCTGGGACGACTTCAACGCTCGCTTCGAGTCGATCAGCTTCGCGATCCTGCTGGCCGCGCCGCAACGAGCGGCCATGCTCGACGAGCTGCGGGCCGCGGTCGGCGACACCCTCCCGGTCGTGGTCCCGCTGCGAACCGTCATCGAGGTGTGGGCGCCCGTCGCCTGAGCCGGTCCCGGCCGGCGGAGCGCCTCAGCCGGTGAGGGCCGCCACCGCGGCGGCACCGGGGAGGCTGGCCACCGCTCCCGGCGCCGCCGCGGCCAGGCTGCCGGCCGCGCACGCCCGGCGAACCGCGTCCGCCAGCAGCGCCCCGCCGGCCAGCGCCGCCGCCAGCGTCCCGCAGAAGGCGTCCCCCGCCGCGGTGGTGTCGACCGGGGTGACCGGGAACGCCGGCACCCGGAACACCCGGCCCGGTTGGGCCACCACCGCCCCGGCCTCCCCGACGGTGACGATCGCCGCCGGGCAGCCCGCCGCCACCAGGGCCACCGCCGCCGCCTCCGGGTCGGCTTCGCCGGTGAGGGCCCGCGCCTCGGTCTCGTTGGGCACGACTATCGAGGCCAGAGCAAGCACGTCGGCGGGCAGCGGACCCGCGGCCGGCGCCGGGTTGAGGATGCCGAGAGCGTCTGCGTCCCGAGCCGCCCGCAGGGCGGCTCGCACCGCCGCGAGAGGGATCTCGAGCTGGGTCAGCACCACGTCGCGGGGTCGGCCGGCGAGCCCGGCACCCGCGGGCTCCGTCGCCACGGCCCCGGACTGCGTCGACCCGCTGCCGGTGACTGCTGCGGCCGCTTCGGTCACACCGGCATTCGCGCCGGCCACCACCACGATCGTGTTGGCGCCGCCCTCGGCGACGGTGATCAGCGCCAGCCCGGTCGGCCGGCCGTCATCGACGCGCACCCCGCCGGCGTCGATCCCCTCGCCGGCGAGCAGGGCGAGCAGCCCCCGCCCGGCGTCGTCGTCGCCGACCGCGCCGACCATGGCCACCGCCGCGCCCTGGCGGGCGGCTGCGACCGCCTGGTTGAGGCCCTTGCCGCCAGCACCGGTGCTGTAGGCCGACGCCGCCACCGTCGCCCCTTCGGTGGGCAGGCGCTCGACGCCCACGACGTGATCGAGGTTGAGCGACCCGACGACGGTCACCCGACCGGCGGGGGCGGCGCTCAGGAGTCGGCCAGATCGACGCTGACCACCGGCAGCCCGTTGGGGCCGGCCGGACCGTCGACCAGCCGGACGGTGTCGGGAGCGGCGCCGGCCGCGGCTGCCAGGTCGGGGACGCCGGCCGCGACGCGGGCCAGCCTCTCGGCAGGTCCAGTCACCGTCAGGGACGACACTGCGGCCTTGAGGCTTCGTCCGGCCTCGGTCTTGGCCCGCCGGACCTGGGCCAGGACCGCGGCCACCGACGGAAGGACCGCCGGGTCACCGGCCGGCAGTGAGGCGGTCGCCGGCTCGGAGGAGGGCTCTGACCGGGAAGGCGCGGCGCGCCCGGTGACCTCCGACAGCTGCGGCCACCGGGCCCGGTGGATCGACCCGGACTCGCTGTCGGCCGGCGAGGCGCTGCCGGCCGGCGAGGCGGTGTGCCACCACGACCAGACCTCCTCGGTGACGAAGGGCAGCACGGGGGCGAACAGGCGCAGCAGGACCGACAGGGCGGTGAGCAGCGTGGCCCGCGCCGAGGCGGTACCGGCGTCGTCCCGCTCGCCGTAGGCCCGGGCCTTCACCAGCTCGACGTAGTCGTCGCAAAACGTCCAGAAGAACGACTCGGTGCGCTCCAACGCCCTCGCGTAGTCGTAACCCTGATAGGCGGTCGTGGCGTCGGTCACCAGCCCGGCCAGCGCCGCCAGCAGCGACCGGTCGAGGGCCTCGGTGACCACCGAGAGGTCGGGCGGCTCGCCCGAGGAGGCCAGCGCCGCCAGTCCGAGGCCGCGAGGCCCGAGCACGAAGTTGGAGGCGTTGAGCACCTTGGTCGCCAGCTTGCGCCCGATCTTCATCTGACCCTCGTCGAACGCGGTGTCGGTCCCGAGACGCGCCGAGCAGGCCCAGTAGCGGACGGCGTCGCTGCCGTGGTTCTCGAGGAGGTCGACGGGGGTCATGGCGTTGCCCTTGGACTTGCCCATCTTCTTGCGGTCCGGGTCGAGGATCCACCCCGAGAGCGCCGCGTCGGTCCACGGCGCTGAGTCGAACTCGAGGTGGGAACGCACGACCGTCGAGAACAGCCAGGTCCGGATTATGTCGTGGCCCTGCGGGCGCAGGTCCATCGGCCACACCCGCTCGAACAGCTCCGGGTCCTCCTCCCAGCCGCCGGCGATCTGCGGCGTGAGCGACGAGGTGGCCCACGTGTCCATCACGTCGGGGTCGGCGGCGAAGCCGCCCGGCTTGCCCCGCTGGTCCTCGTCGTAGCCGTCGGGCACGTCGGTGGAAGGGTCGACCGGGAGACGGGACTCCGAGGGCAGCAGGATGTCGTTGTAGTCCGGGTTGCCCTCACCGTCGAGGCGATACCACACCGGGAACGGCACGCCGAAGAACCGCTGCCGGCTGATCAGCCAGTCGCTGTTGAGCCCCTGCACCCAGTCGGTGTAGCGGCCCTGCATGAAGGCGGGGTGCCACGAGATGGAGTTGCCCCGCTCCACCAGCGACTCCCGGTGGGCCAGGGTCCGGATCCACCACTGGCGGCTGGTGACGATCTCGAGGGGACGGTCGCCTTTCTCGTAGAACTTGACCGGGTGCTGGATCGGGGTCGGCTCGCCCAGCATCTCCCCGGACTCCTGCAGCAGCCCCACCATCGCGGCCCGGGCCTGGTTGACCGTCCGGCCGGCGAGCGACTCGGTGTAGACCGTCGCCGCGCCCGGCGTGAAGGTGGTCGGCGGGGTGGGCAGCAGCCGTCCGTCCCGGCCGAGGATGGCCCGGACGGGGAGCGACAGCTCCCTCCACCACACGACGTCGGTGACGTCACCGAAGGTGCAGATCATGGCCACGCCGGTGCCCTTGTCGGGCTGGGCGAGGGGATGGGTGACAAAGGGGACCTCGACGCCGAACACCGGAGTGCGGACGCTGGTCCCCACCAGGTGGGCGAAGCGCTGATCGTCGGGGTGGGCGACCACCGCGACGCAAGCGGCGAGCAGCTCCGGGCGGGTGGTGTCGACGAGCAGGTCCTCGTCGCGGCCCGGCGACGGCGCGGCGTGGAACACCAGGCGGTGGTAGGCGCCGGGCCGGTCCCGGTCCTCCAGCTCGGCCTGGGCGACCGCGGTGCGGAAGTCGACGTCCCACAGCGTCGGCGCCTCGGCGCTGTACGCCTCGCCTTTCTGCAGGAGGCGCAGGAACGCCCGCTGCGACGCCCGCTGCGCCCGCTGCCCGATGGTCACGTACTGGTGGTCCCAGTCGACCGACAGCCCGAGGCGGCGGAACAGCGCTTCGAAGGCCTTCTCGTCCTCGGCGGTCAGCCGCTCGCACAGCTCGACGAAGTTGGGGCGCGAGACGGGGACCACGTCCTGCTTCTTTGCCAGACCCCCCTCCGCCGGCGGCGTGAAGTCGGGCTGGTACGGCAGCGAAGGGTCGCAGCGCACACCGAAGTAGGCCTGCACCCGCCGCTCGGTCGGCAGGCCGTTGTCGTCCCAGCCCATCGGGTAGAAGACCGACTTGCCGGCCATCCGCTGGTAGCGGGCGATGGCGTCGGTCTGGGTGTAGGAGAACACGTGCCCGACGTGCAGCGACCCGCTGGCGGTCGGCGGCGGCGTGTCGATGGCGTACACCCGCTCCCGCGGCGCGCTGCGGTCGAAGCGGTAGGTGCCATCGGCCTCCCACCGCTCGGTCCAGGATGTCTCGAGGCCCTCGAGGGATGGTCGTTCGGGAACCGTGCCAGGCATGATCCCGCTACGGTACTGGCGTGCTGCACCTCTTCGACACCGCGTTAGGGCAGGTGACGCCCATCGAGGCCCGTCGCCCCGGCCAGCTGTCGGTGTACGTGTGCGGCCCCACCGTCTCCGGCGAGCCTCACCTCGGCCACGGCCGGTTCACCCTCACCTGGGACGTGCTGCGCCGGTACCTGACCTGGTCGGGCATCGAGGTCCGCTACGTGTCGAACATCACCGACATCGAGGACAAGATCATCGCCCGCGCCGCCTCCGACGGCACCACCACCGAACAGGTGGCGGCCACCTACGAGAAGGTGTGGTGGGACGCCATGGACCGCCTCGGCGTGCTGCGCCCGACCGAGGACCCCCACGCCACCAGGTACGTCCCCCAGATGGTCGAGCTGATCGAGGGGTTGATCAGGACCGGCCACGCCTACGTCGGCGGGGATGGTGTGTACTTCGCGTCGGAGACGGTGCCCGACTACGGCCTCCTGGCCCGCCAGCCCCTGGAGTCCCTGCGATCCGGCGCCCGCATCGAGGTGACCGAGGAGTCAGGCAAGCGCTCCCCGGTCGACTTCGTTCTCTGGAAGCTGGCCAAGCCCGGCGAGCCGAGCTGGCTCTCCCCGTGGGGTGACGGCCGCCCGGGCTGGCACACCGAGTGCGTGGTCATGTCCCTAGACCTCCTCGGCGACGGCTTCGACCTTCACGGCGGCGGCAACGACCTGGCCTTCCCCCACCACGAGAACGAGCGGGCCCAGGCCGAGGCCATCGGCCGCCCTTTCGCCCGTCACTGGGTGCACTCCGGGATGGTCGAGGCCGAAGGAGGGGAGAAAATGAGCAAGTCGCTCGGCAACACGCTGTCGCTCCCCGAGCTGCTCGACGCGCACGACCCGAGAGTCCTGCGGCTGCAGGTGCTGCAAAGCCACTACCGCTCGCCGATCACCATCGGCCCTTCGACCCTCGCGGCCGCGACCAACACCCTGCGGGGCCTGGACACCTTCGCCTCCGACTTCGCGCCTGCCCGGTCCGCAGCGCCGGACCCTGAGGTGCTGGCCCTGCTGCGGGAGCGGATGGACGACGACCTCGACACCCCCGGCGCGCTGCGCCTGCTCTTCGACGCCCGCGACCGGGCCCGGACCGCGACCGCAGCCGGGTCCGGTGCCGACGCCGCCCGGTGGGCGGCCACCGTGTTCGAGATCGCCGAAGTGTTCGGCCTCCCGATCGGCCGGGAGGACACGGCGGTGCCGGCGGACATCCAGGCGCTGGTCGACGAGCGCACCGCGGCCAGGGCCGCCAGGGACTTCGCCCGCAGCGACGCCCTGAGGGACCAGCTGGCCGCCGCCGGGTGGATTGTCGAGGACGGACCGTCAGGCACCACACTGCACCGGTGACATCACCAGCGAAGGGGGACGCCGGGGAGTCGGCGTTCCTCACTGACACCACCGTGACCCGCGTCGACGAGCGGACCTGGACCGCCGACGTCAACCCCCGGTGGAACATCGGCAACAACCCCAACGGCGGCTACCTCCTCGCCATCGCCGTGCGGGCCATGCAGGAGGCCGCCGGGCGCCCCGACCCGCTCTCCACCACCGCCCACTACCTGTCCCCGCCCACCGCCGGCCCGGTGACCGTCGAGGTCGACATGGTCAAGCCGGGTCGCAGCTACGTCAACGTCACCGCCCGGGTGGTCCAGGACGGCAGGGAACGGGTCCGCCTCCTCGGGGTCCTCGGCGACCTCGAAGCCCAGAAGGGCCCGACGCGCGTCGCCGCCCGGCCGCCGGTGCTGCCCGACCCCGACCAGTGCGTGTCGATGCGGGAGCTGAGCGAGGCGGCCGGCCGGCCGGTCCCGCAGATCATGGACCGCTTCGACCTGATGCTGCCGCGGGACACCACCTGGGGCCGGGTGCCAGAGGACGACCCCCTGTCGGTCACCGGGTGGATCCGCTTCCGCGACGGGACCCAGCCCGACCAGCGGTCGCTGGTCACCTTCGCCGACGCTTTCCCGCCCACCCTGATCGGCTCGATCGCCGCCGGGTGGGTGCCGACCCTCGAGCTCACCGTGCACGTGCGGGCCCGGCCGGCGCCGGGATGGATGCTCGGGACCTTCGTCACCCGGTTCCTGATGGACGGGCTGCTCGAGGAGGACGGCGAGCTGTGGGACTCCTCGGGGCGGCCGGTGGCGCTGTCGCGCCAGCTGGCGCTGGTGCTCGACCGGGCGTAGGCCGGGTGCCGGCCGGGTGCCGGGTGCCGGGTGCCGGCCCGGCTGGCAGCGGTGCAGGGTTGGCGGCTAGCTGGCAGGCGCCGGGGCGGTGCCGTCGCGGGGCGCCGAGGTCTCCAGCTCGGCGTCCAGTTGTCCACGGACGTCGGTGGCGAACTGGACGCCGAATCGGCCGCTGTCGCAACGCCTGGCCGGGTCGGCCTGGCAGGCGCCGGCGGCAGCTGACTTGACGGGTGGCGACCATGCGGCGTTGTCTGGCCGGGTGCGCCGTCGGCCGGGAAGGACCCCGCTCCCACCCGGATTCTCGACTGTGTGGGTGACGGTGGCGATCAACATGATCGGCTTCGGGATCGTCATCCCGATCCTCCCGCTCTACGCCAAGCGGTTCCACGCCTCGTCATTCGAGGCCACCCTGCTGATAGCGGTGTACTCCGCCGCCGCCCTGCTCTTCTCGCCGGTGTGGGGTCGGGTGTCTGACCGAATCGGGCGCCGGCCGGTCCTACTCGTCTCGCTGGTCGGCACCACCGTCGGCAGCCTCCTCACCGGGATGGCCGGAGGTCTGGTGATCCTGTTCATCGGCCGGATCATCGACGGCGCCTCCGGCTCGACGGTCTCGGTGGCCCAAGCGACCGTCGGTGATCTAGCCACCGCCGAGGACCGTCCCCGGCTGTTCGGCCTGCTCGGCGCGGCGTTCGGCCTCGGGTTCGTGGCCGGGCCGGCCATCGGCGCCCTGGCCGCCCTAGCCGGCCCGAGGGTGCCGTTCTACGTGGCGGCCGGTGTTGCCGGGACCAACGCGCTGGTCGCGTTCCGCCGGTTACCCGAAACCCGCCACGCCGCCGCGGACCGGCCGGCGGAGCCGAGCCAGCTGCGGGGCTCGGGCCTGGCCCCTCTCCTGCTCGTCAGCTTCTGCGCGCTGACCGCCTTCAGCGCGTTCGAGGCCACCCTGGCCATCTTCGGCCACCGCCACTTCGGTCTGGGCATCGGGTCCTCGGCGGCGACCTTCGCCGTCGTCGGGGTGGCCCTCGTCGGCGTCCAGGGCGGCCTCGTGCGGCCCCTCGTCGGCCGCGTCGGGGAGGAGCGGATCCTCGCCGCGGGACTGGGCGCGGACGTCGCGGGCCTGGTGCTCCTCGCGTTGGCCCGCGGCTGGGTGCTGGCGGTGCCTGCCCTGGCAGCGCTGACCGTTGGCCAGGCGCTGGTGCAAACGACCATGGCCTCCACGCTGTCGGGCCGGGTCGGCGCCGACCGGCGGGGCCAGCTCCTTGGACTGCAGCAATCAGCGGGCGGCCTCGGGCGGGTGGTCGGACCGGCTCTCGGCGGCGCCCTTCTCGGCTCCAGCGCGTCCGGCGCCCCGTACTTCCTCGGTGCCGGTCTGTGCGCCGTGGCCCTCGTCGCGCTCCAGGCGTCCAGGTGGAGCGCTGTGCAAAGCGCCACAGCCCATGTTACCTTGAAGTAACAAGCCGACCGCTGGAGGATGTAATGGCTGATTTCTCCCTGGAGCTCAACGAGGACCAGCTCCAGATCCAGAAGTGGGTCCATGACTTCGCCGAGAACGTCATGCGTCCCGTCGCCCATGAGTGGGACGAACGGGAGGAGACCCCCTGGCCGGTGATCCAAGAAGCCGCCAACGTGGGGCTTTACTCACTCGACTTCATCGCCAACGCCTTTGCGGACCCGACCGGGATCCTGATGCCGGTGGTCATGGAAGAGATGTCCTGGGGCGACGCCGGCATCGCGCTGGCCATCTTCGGTACCACTCTCGGCGTGTCGGGCATCGTGGCTAACGGCACCCCCGAGCAGGTGGGCGAATGGCTCCCGCAGTGCTTCGGCACCCCCGACAAGCTGGCCTTGGCCGCGTTCTGCGTCTCCGAGCCCGACGCCGGTTCCGACGTCAGCTCCTTGCGGACCAGGGCCGTCTACGACGAGGCCAACGACGAGTGGGTCCTCAACGGCACCAAGACCTGGATCACCAACGGCGGCATCGCCGACATCCACGTCGTGGTGGCGTCGGTCGACCCCGACCTGGGATCGCGGGGTCAGGCCAGCTTCATCGTCCCTCCCGGCACCAAGGGCCTGTCCCAGGGACAGAAGTTCCAGAAGATGGGCATCCGGGCCTCGCACACCGCCGAGGTGGTGCTCGACGAGGTCCGGGTACCCGGACGCCTCCTGCTCGGTGGCAAGGACAAGCTCGACGAGCGCCTAGCCCGGGCCCGCGAGGGCAAGAAGGGTCAGCGGTCGCAGGCAGCTATGGCGACCTTCGAGGCGTCCCGCCCGATGGTCGGCGCGCAGGCCGTCGGAATCGCGAGGGCCGCCTACGAGTACGCCCTCGACTACGCCAAGGAGCGCAAGCAGTTCGGCCGGGCCATCATCGAGAACCAGGCCATCGCCTTCAAGCTGGCCGACATGAAGACCATGATCGACGCGTCCCGCCTCCTTGTGTGGCGGGCGGCGTGGATGGGCCACGCCCAGAAGCCCTTCGAGTCGGGTGAGGGATCGATGTCCAAGCTGTTCGCGGGGGAGACGGCGGTGAAGGTGACCGAGGAGGCGATCCAGATCCTCGGTGGGGCCGGCTACATCCGGGAGCACCCCGTCGAACGCTGGCACCGCGACTCGAAGATCTACACCATCTTCGAGGGGACCTCGGAGATCCAGCGCCTGGTCATCGCCCGGGCCATCTCCGGGATGAAGATCCAGTAGCGCTGGGCTGGACTCTCGTTGCCCAGGGCGGCGCCCGTGGGCTGCGTGGTCTTCGCCCGAAGACCAGGCCGTACAGCTCGCCGACGGTGTTGGACGTGCGCTGGAGCGTGCGGTGGTCGCCGGGTAGGGGGAAGAAGAAGCACCCCAGGGAGGGGTGGTCCGGAGGCCTTGACCACTCAGCTCTGCAAGGCCACTCTTAGCAACCAGCCACCGTCAGTATCTTCCAGCCTTGAACCTTTAGCATCGCAGCGGAGGCCAGTTGACTTCGCCGGGGTCGGCGCCGAGGCGCCCACCGGCCATACCTGGGAGTGGCCCTGCCTGCCGAGGAAGACCAGCGGAGACCGCCGCCGGCGGCCATCGCTACGATCCCTACAACGGCCTGGACGGGACGCAACCAGATGGAGAAGTCCTGGACGCATCGCCCGCAACGTGAGCGGCGTCCACCTCAAGTAGACCCACGCCCCCTGGCGTGCCGACTGCCGGAGGGCAACGTAGCATTTGTGCTACGTTTCCTATATGCGTACCGTCGGCCTTCGAGAGCTACGCCAGGAAGCATCCGAGCTGGTGCGACAGGTAGAGGACGGAGAGGAGATCGAGATCACCGTCTCCGGTCGCCCCGCGGCCCGGATGGTCCCTGCCGCGCCGAAGCGGTGGCAGCGATGGGACCGTGTCGCGGAGTTGTTCACCGGCCGTCCTGACCCAGACTGGCAACGCGACGTCGAACTTGTCGATCACTCCGTTACCAATCCCTGGGAGCGTTCGCGTTGAAGGCGATCCTTGACACCAGCCTGTTGATCGCCACCGACGTCGAACCTCTGGAGGGAGAGCTTGCGATCAGTGCAGCGTCACTAGCCGAGTTGCACTTCGGGGTCCTCGTCACTGCTGATCCTGGCGTTCGGGCCGAACGGCTGCGGAGGCTGTCCCTGCTCCAGCGAACCTTCGACGCGCTCCCTGTGGACGATGACGTCGCCACCAGCTATGGACGACTTGCCGCAGCAGTGGTCGCCGCAGGCCGTCAGCCACGATCGCGGGTGATGGACATCCTGATCGCAGCGACCGCCCACGCCCACGGCGCCCGGCTCTATACCCGGAACGCTTCAGACCTGGCCGGGATCGAGGACCTCGTCGAGCTCGTACCGGCCTGATCATCCCCGCCCCCGGGCCTGAGCGCCACGAGCACTCGAGGTCCAAGCCGCTCTTGCAACCAGGAGGCAGCATCGGGCGCTCTCTCTCGTCGATGCCCTCGGGTAACCGGAAGGGCATCAACGTCGGGAGCGACCCACGAAGGGGGCCTCGGAGACCCAGCGGCTGGTCACCGCCCGCAACGTCAGCGGCGTCCGCAACATCAGCGGCGTCCAGATTAGGTAGTCCCTCACCCGCGCCGCGGCCGGCGGGCACGCAGAAGGACCTCGGTCAAGTGGGCTCTACTCTCACGTTAGAGTAGAGTTGACCTGGGGTGGCCCCGGCGCCGGCGTGACCACCCTTCCCGTTGTTGCGCGTTTCTGTCGGGAGCGCGTGCCGCGGACGTCAAGAGCCCCACGCCGGCCGGAATGGAATCCCCATCACCAACGATCAATCCGACGCGGACCTCGGCCTGTCGACTGGGCCGCCGTGGGTCATCGCGCCGGCAGTAGACGGGCAAGCATGGTGGCGCTCCCCGCTGGCGTGGCGCACGGAGATCCTCGCCGCGCTGGTCGTGGGCGTCGCGCTCATCCCTGAGGCGATCTCTTTCTCGGTGATCGCGCACGTCAACCCGAGCGTCGGTCTGTTCGCCTCGTTCACCATGGCTGTGACTATCTCGGTGGTGGGGGGACGGCGGGCCATGATCTCCGCCGCCACCGGGTCGACCGCGCTGGTCCTCGCTCCACTCTCCAGGCACTACGGACTGCACTACCTGGTGGCAGCCGTTCTTCTGGCGGGAGCACTGCAAGTGGTCCTCGGCGTGATCGGGATCGCCAGGCTTATGCGCTATGTGCCGCGATCGGTCTCAGTCGGCTTCGTGAACGCGCTGGGCATCCTGCTGTTCAAGGCCCAATGGCCGAATCTCGAACACGTTCCCGCCGTGGTCTACGCCCTGGTCATCGGCGGCTTGGTGATCATCGGGTTCTTCCCGAAGCTCAACAAGGTCATCCCGCCACCTTTGATAGCCATCGTGGTCATCACCGCCATCACCATCCTCGGACACCTCGACGCGGTGCCCACCGTGGGTGATCACGGCGCCTTGCCGCACTCGCTTCCCCTGCCCCTATTGCCGCACGTCCCGATGGACTTGTCGACCCTCTCGATCATCGCCCTGCCGGCCGCGACTATGGCCATCGTGGGTCTCTTGGAGACGCAGATGACCGCCCGACTGGTGGACGATCTGACCGACACTGGATCGGACAAGAACCGCGAGTCGTGGGGTCAGGGCATCGCCAACATCGTCACGGGCATCTTCGGCGGGATGGGCGGCTGCGCAATGATCGGTCAGACAATGATCAACGTGAAGTCCGGCGGACGGACCCGGGTCTCCACGTTCCTCGCCGGCGTCTTCCTCCTCGTGCTCGTCGTCGTGTTCAACCCCATCGTGTCCCGGATTCCCATGGCCGCCCTAGTCGCGGTCATGTTCGTGGTGGCCTACAGCACCTTCGACTGGGCGAGCATCAAGCCGGCACAACTCAAGCGGATGCCTCGCAGCGAGACCGCCGTCATGGCTGTGACCGTCGTGCTCACCGTCGCGACGGGCAACCTCTCCATCGGCGTCCTCGCCGGGGTCGTCCTGGCCGCTCTACTCTTCGCTCGCCGTGTCCAGCACATCGCCACGGTGACTCGAATCACACCCGACCACCACCGCTGGCACGTCCACTTCCCCGATCTCCTTCGCCGCAGCCACCCCGCTAGCAGCGACGGCCACCATCCCGGGCTGGGCACCGGCGTAACACCCACCGCTGATCAGGCCACCCCTGATCAGGCCACCGCTGTCTACGTCGTGACCGGAGAGTTATTCTTCGCGTCCTCCAGTGACCTCCCCGACCGATTCGACTACCTCGGTGACCCGCCCCGCGTCGTGATCGACCTCACCGACTCCCACATCTGGGACGCCTCGACCGTCGCGGCCCTCGACCGTGTTGTCGCCAAATACGCGCAGCACGGAAAGAGCGTCGAGCTCCTGGGCATGAACCCCGCAAGCGCCGACATCCACGCGAACCTGGCCGGCCATCTCAGCTCGGAGCACTGAGTGAGGTTCCCCCGCCTGTTGAAGCAGACCGGCCCGGCGCCGAGCGGTCGGCCGTAGGGTCGTCGTTGTGAGCGAACCCAGTGCCGCGCCGGACCGCCTCCACCAGATCGGCGAGGTCGCCGAAGCTATTGGGCTGTCTATCCGGACCATCCGCCACTACCACGACGTGGGATTGGTCCCACCTTCTGGTCGTACCGGCGGCGGGTTCCGTCTGTATACCGATAGCGACATTGCGCGGCTGCAGCTGATAAAGCAGATGAAACCACTCGGATTCACGCTCGAGGAAATGGCCGAGCTGCTCGGCGCTCTCGAGGAGGCGCGCAACGCCGACTCGCCACGGCGGGACCCACGGCTCGCTGAGCGGCTCGCCGTGTATGCCGAGGCCACCGAGACCCGCTGCGCCAAGCTGCGCGCCCAGCTCGCGGCCGGAGAGGCCCTGGCGCGGACCCTCCAAGTCCAACTCCAGCGCGGGTAGCCGGCGGCGGCGGCCCACACAAAGGAGCGATGGCCAAGGTCGTTACGGTTTTCACAATGGGGACCTTCTCCCCTATCAGGGTCGAGGCCACGGGGCGATGCTCGACGAGACGCGATGTTCGCGGCGCGAATCCTGGAACGGAGACAGCCATGAAGGCTGCAGTGGTGCACCAGTTCGACCAGCCCTTTACCCTCGAGGACATCCCAACCCCGAGCCCCGGTCACGGGCAGGTCTTGGTGAAGGTCGAGACTTCCGGCCTGTGCCACACCGACATCCACGCAGCGCGCGGCGACTGGCCGGTCAAGCCGACGTTGCCGTTCGTCCCCGGCCACGAAGGGGTAGGCATCGTCGCCGGAGTGGGCCCGGGCGTCACCAACCTGCAAGAGGGTGACCGGGTTGCGGTGCCGTGGCTCGGATGGGCATGCGGCGCGTGCGAGCTTTGTGCGTCCGGGTGGGAGACCCTCTGCCCGTCGGCCCGCTACACGGGATACTCCGTCGACGGCGGGTTCGCCGAATACGTCCTGGCCGAGGCCGCGTTCGCGGGCAAGGTCCCGCCCCAGATCGATCCGCTCGACGCGGCTCCTCTCACCTGCGCCGGCGTCACCACCTACAAGGCAGTCAAGGTGTCCGGAGCCCGTTCGTCTGACCTCGTCGCCATCTACGGCGTCGGCGGGTTGGGCCACCTCGCCCTGCAGTACGCGCAGATCGCCGGCGCCACCGTCGCCGCGGTCGACGTGGTCGATGCCAAGCTGGACATGGCCAAGCGCCTCGGCGCTTCTTACACGATCAACGGGTCGGTCGACGACGCGCCCGAGGTCATCCAAGGTCTCGGCGGCGCCGACGCCGCCATCGTATTGGCGCCCAGCCCCGCCGCCTTCGAGCAGGCATTCGCTTCCCTGCGGCCCAACGGCACCCTGGTCATGGTCGGCCTCCCGAAGTCCAACACCATGCACCTTCCGATCTTCGAGACGGTGCTGCGGGGGATCAAGGTCGTCGGCTCCCTCGTCGGCACCCGCGTCGACCTGGCCGAGACCTTCGGGCTTCATGCCGACGGCCGCACGACCATCGTGCGGGAATCGCGCCAGCTGGAGCAGGTCAACGACGCCATCACCCAGGTCGAGGCCGGAGAGGTCGAAGCGCGGCTGGTGTTCGACCTCCGCTAGCGCTAGCTACGGGTGGACCGCCGTTGTGAAGTTGTGCGCGCCGCGGCCCGGGCCGGCTGGAGGCGCCCGCTGGCAGAGCATCCCCGAACGAGATACAGAAGCGTCGGACGGTCGTCTCTGGCGACTGGCCACACGTCGATGGGAAACCGGCGGGAGCGCATCGCCCGGGCATGGCTCAAGGCGAAGAGGATGATGATCGGGCACTCGCAGCCCTCCGCTCGGAGGGCGATGCTGGCCTGCACCCCGCTCAGGCCGGTGCCCAGCACTTGGCTGGCGATTACGAGGTCGATCGCGTCGTCGCGGTGGACGGCTTCGAGGGCTTCGGCGCCGGTCGCGGCGACGAGGACCTGATGGCCGAGCGATGCCAGCGTCCGGCTCAGATCGGTCCGTGCCTTGGCGTTGTTGTCGGCGAGGAGGATCCGCAGGTTGCGATCAGAAAGGAGATGGGCGGGACCTTCCGCTGGCTGCCTGTCCTCGACGGCTTGCTCCGAGGCCAGGAGAATTGTCGCCGCTTCGGCGGACTGCGGGCGCCCTAGGCCGAAGCCTTGCAGCACGTCACAGCCGGCCTCTCGGAGTATCGCCGCGATCGCATGCGACTCCACGCCCTCGGCGACCACGTCCATACGGAGGATGCGGGCCAGATCCATTAGCGATCGGACGATGGCCACGTCACGCCGATCCGTGTCGAGATGGACGATGAACGATTTGTCGATCTTCAACTCGTCGACTGGCAGCTCCTTGAGGTACGCCAGCGACGAGTACCCGGTCCCGAAATCGTCGATCGAGAGCCGCACTCCGAGGTCATGCAGGTCCTGAAGCGACTTGGACACGAGCGGATCGAAGCCGTCTGCCAAGCGGCCTTCGGTGATCTCCAGGGTGAGGTGGCGGTGCTCCAGACCGGCAGCGGCCAGCTCGGTGCTGATCAGCTCCGGCAGGGAGGGGTCGTGGAGGAGCAGCGGGGGGAGGTTGACCGCGATCGACACGTCGTGCCCGGCGGCTCGCCAGAGGGCGCACTGGCGGGCGGATCGACGCAGGACCGTGCGGGTCAGAGCGAGGGTCAGCTTGGCGTGTTCCGCGAGCGGTATGAACACGTCCGGTGGGATCAAGCCCCGCTCCGGATGGTGCCAACGCGACAGCGCCTCGAAACCTCGGATGTGACCGGCTGCGGAAACCAGCGGCTGGTAGACGATCGTCAGCGCCTGCGCCTCGATCGCCGCCTTGAGGTCGGCGGTCAGCCCCAACTGGTCCAGGCGGTGGTCGTCAGCCGCCTGGGCGTAAGCGGCCCACCCTGACCGCAAGCTCTTGGCTCTGTACTGCGCTGCGTCGGCCTTGGTCATGAGATCCCGGGCTGTCGTGCCGTCATCCGGTGCCAGCGCGAAACCGATGCTGGCCCCGACATGGACCTTGGTCGCCTGGATGCTGAACGGCAACGAGAGCGCGTCGAGGATGGCAGTGGCCAGGGTGATGGCCCCCATCTCGTCGCGGATGTCGGAGGCCACCACCCAGAATTCGTCACCCCCGACCCGCCCGACGGTGTCAGCTCGTCGGGTCACCGCTTCTAGCCGCCTCGCAACCTCCACCAAGACGGCGTCGCCGGCGGCGTGCCCCAACCCGTCGTTGACCTCCTTGAAGCGGTCGAGGTCGATCATCAACACCGCGGTCTTGTGGCGCGAGAAGCGCCGGTCCCCGATCGCCGCCCTCATGTCCTGGACGAGCAGTCGCCGGTTGGCGACCCCGGTGAGCTCGTCGTGCAGGGCCCTGAACGTGGCGATGTTCTCCGCCGCTTTGCGCTCGCTGACGTCGATCATCTGCAGTACCGTCACCCGGCCGCCGTCCGCGGCCGTGGCCGCTCCGATCAGGCACAAGACTGCGAGCACCGCGCCGTCCGCCCGCTGGATCCGGGCCTCGAACTTCACGTCGGTGCCCGACGAGGAGCACAGCCCCCGTATGGCGTTTCGGTCGGGGGGCAGGACGTGTTCGAGCAGGTGGACGCCTGACACCCCACTGAAGCTGCCCCGGCCGAGGAGGGACAGCATGGCCACGTTGGCCTTGTGGGCCCGGCCTCCACCGTCGAGCAACGCCGTGGGGACGGCCGACAGGTTGAAGATCCGGTCGAGGAAAGCTTCTGAGAGCCGCAGGTGCTGCTCGGCCCGGCGTCGGTCGTCGATGTCGTCGCAGTGCACGATCAGGGCCGCCGGCGTTCCGGCAACGTCATGCACCACGGCGGCTTGGACCCGAACCCACACGCTCGAGCCGCTGGAGCGGACGTAGCGCTTGTCCAACTGCAGGCCACCGGCTTCGCCCGCCAGGAGGGCCGCCATCGCGACTTCACTGGCATCCCGGTCGCGCTCGTCGGTGAAGTCCGCGAAGCTGCGCCCTACCAGTTCGGCCGGTTCGTAGCCGAGGAGTCTCCCGAACGCCTGGTTGACTAGGACCAGGCGGCCGCTGGTCGTCGCGACCACGGCTCCCGCCGGCGCGCTGTCGAACGCCTGAGCCGCCGCCCCGATCAAGTCGATGGCTCCATCCGCTCCGAGGAGATCCTCGGGCCGCGACCCGCCGCGGAGCGTCAACCCGCCCCTGCTCTGGGCCGGCCCCTCACGCACCGAAGCACCCTTCAGTCACTGAAGCACTCCACCGCTCGAAGCTCACAGCTCCGGCCACGTGACCTCTCCCCTTACAAACCCCACAGCAGGAGTCACCGAGGGTGTCTGGATGGTCACACTACCCGTCGATGCGGGCCAATCTCTCGCAATGCTGGAGCGGATTTTGCGTGGGGCGGTGCATTTCCCCGAAGCTGGCACGAAGCGGAAAAGAAGCTGTCCAGAAACCGGCTGGTGAACACCAGGAATGACCCTAGGTCGCCGTGGCGGCCATATTTTGGGAGGAATTGCTCCCGCTCCGCCCCAAATCTGCCGACACAGTTGTTAGGTCGACTTGATCAGACGATGGTCTCGCCCTCGGCTACGCCAAGCGAAACGAGACTCAGATGCCCACGTCCTCCCCCCGCCGGGCCGGCCGATCGCGCTCGAGGATCCCAGTAGCGGTGGCACTGTCGCTGTCGGCCGGGCTGGCGATCGCCGGGGTGACCATCACCCCCGCCGACGCCGCGGTCACGACCATCGACTTGGGAACCGCGCAATTCGCGTCGGTGCTCGCCGGTCAGGGTGTGACCAACTCCGGGTCGACGGTCCTCAACCTCGACCTCGACACCTCGCCGCTGCCCTCGGTCTCCGGGTTCCCCCCCGGCGTGACCCTGGGCACCGAGCACCTGGCGGATGGCGTGGCGCAGACGGCGCAAAGCGATCTGACCACCGCGTACGACGCCGCGGTGGCCGCGCCCTCGACAGCCAACGTGACAGGGGTAGACCTCGGCGGCAGGACGCTGACCGAAGGTGTCTATACCGCGTCCAGCTCGATGTCGCTCACCGGCGCGCTGACCCTGAGCGGCACCTCCAGCTCGGTCTTCATCTTCCAGGCGGGCACCACTCTCACCACCGGGTCCGCCAGCTCCGTCCTTCTCTCCGGCGGCGTCTCGGCCTGCAACGTGTTCTGGCAGGTCGGGTCCTCGGCCACCCTCGGCGCCGACAGCACCTTCGTCGGCAACATCCTGGCCTTGCAGTCGATCAGCCTGGACACCGGCGCCACCGTCCAAGGCCGGGCCCTGGCCCGCAACGGAGCGGTGACCCTTCTCGGCAACGTCTTCAGCGGCTCCACGTGCAGCGCAAGCACGACGACGACCACGACGGCGCCGGCGGCTACGACGACCACGGCGCCGGCGGCTACGACCACCACTACGGCGCCGGCGGCTACGACGACCACGGCGCCGGCGGCTACGACGACCACCGCGCCGGCCACCACCCCTACGACCAGCGGCGTGACCCCCACGACCAGCGGTGCGACCCCAACGACCTCCCCGGCCGGCACCACGACTGGCGGCTCCACCACGAGCCTCGCCCCCGTCACGCCGGCGGCGGCCGGCGGAGGGTCTTCCGGCAGTGGCACGACGGGCGCCACCGGCCCCTCAGCGGGCGGCGGCGGGGCTACCCTGGCCACCCAGCAGAGCGCGGCGTCGGCGGGGACCCTGGCGTTCACCGGGGCCCCGCTCGGGCACATGCTCGAACTCGCCGCTCTGCTCGTCTTGTGCGGGACCGGACTGGTCGCCGTCGCCCTACGCCGCCGGACCATCGGGAGCGACCAACGAGACCGCGGCTGAGGGTTGGTCGCGGCGGGGACGTATCAGTCCCCGTCGGCCGCCTTCAGCGCTGCGCCCACCTTGGCGTCGACGCTCCAACGCTCCGGCGCCAGGTGGTGCTCGCCGGCCCACGCGACCGTCAACCGGTCGCTGCCGGCTCGCTCCAGAAGCTCGGCGCCTAGCCGGTCGTGGGTGAGGTAGAGCCCGATCCGCTGCCGGGCGGAGGAGCCTCCGCGCCGCGACCACTGCACGAGACGGTCCCGGCCGGCCGCCATCGCCAGGAGCGTGACCAGCACCCGGGCGAACGTCCCGATCGACGCTTCGACTTTGCCGACGTCGTGGAGCAAGGCGGCGGCGACGACCGGGCGGTCGGCGTCACCGCCGAGCAACTCGATGGTGTCGCGGGCCACTCCGACCGCGTGACGGCGGTCGGGGCCCGACATCCGCCGCCACAGGCTGCGCTCCCCATCGAGCAGGGCGGCCTCGGCCCACGCCTCGTCGCTGGCGGCGGGGCCGGCGGGGGAGAGGGCGCCGGCGAAGCGGCTCGCCAGGTGGCGCATCGACCCGAATCCTTCGGTGGAGGCCACGGCGGTTCAGGCTAGCGGGCCGCTCGAACGGTGCGAAGCGGAGATCCTGGCTTGCACCGAGGGGCGGCGCAGCGGGGGCAGCGTCGACGGAGGCGCCTGGCGGGGCGGCAGCTGCTCGAGCAGAGCGGAGGTAGCCCGGGCGATCTCGGCCACCGCGGCCTCGACGGCGGGAGCGCTGCGGGCCGAAGGTGCGCCCACCCCGCTGACCTTGCGGACGTACTGGCGGGCGGCGGCCTCGATCTCCGCCTCCGAGGCAGGTGGCTGCAGGCCCCGGAGGGTGGTGATGTTGCGGCACATGCCCGTAAGCCTAGGAGGACACCCGGCGGCCCCAGCCCGGGCGCGCCAGCGGCGCCGGGCAGGCCCGGCGCCGCTGGAAGTGATGCTCTAGGAGAGGGTGGTTCAGGCGGTGGTGCCGAGCTTGGCCAGCTCCGCTTGGACCAGCGCCTCGTGGGCTTCCTCGTCGGCCTTGGCCTTGGCCGGGCTCCAGCGGCCCTTCATGAGCGGGACGACCGCCAGGAAGAACAGGATGCACCCGAAGCAGATCCAGTACCAGTCCTTCCACTGCCCAGACGTCTCCTTGGCGGCCTTTTGGACCGCCGCAGCGTGCGCCTGCAGGTAGGGGAACACGTTGGCCGGCACCTTCTGCAACGCCTGCAGCTGGGTCGCGTTGGCCGCCAGCTGCGTCAGCTGCGCCGAGTACGGGGCCAGCGTCTGCAGCTGCGGCGCGGCGGCGACCACCGCTTGGATGGCGGCCTGGTTGGCCGCCACCGTCTGCAAGGCGGCCACCCCGGTTGCGCCCCCGCCGAGGTCCTGCACCGCCTTGGCTTGCAGCGTCGGGTCGGTCGGGTTGCTCTGCAGGCCGATGAAGGTGGCCGGATCCTTCTGGATCGCCGCCAGCTCCGGCGCGAACTTCTGGGCGTCGGCAGCCTGGGTCGCGTACTTCTGCGCGGTGGCGACCACCTGCGGATGGGTCTGCACGAAGGTGATCAGGTCGGCGTGCGACTGGGCGAACGCGATCTGAGGCCCGTACTCGGCGGCGTAGGTCTGGACCGTCGTGCCGTAGTTGACCAACGGGTTCACAGTGGTCACCACGTGGGGCAGGACCATGTAGGCGACGAAGACCGTGACCCGGAGGATCCATCCCCAGATGGCCAGGCCGGTCGCGGTGAGCGCCGGGTTGCGGGCCTCGACGGTCTCGGTGAAGCTCGCCATCCACGGGGTGTAGGCCACGCCGAGCGAGATCGACAGGGCGGCCAGCAGGATGGCGAGGTGGTAGTAGCTGGTGTGGTGGCCGGCCTGCTCCAGGTAGACGACCATCATGATCGCCGAGGCCACGCCGCCCACGATCATCAGCGGCTTGCGGACCCGCAGGCGGTCTGACACAAGGCCGACGATGATCAGGGCGATGACGTTGAAGCCCCAGTTCCAGTTGCCGAGGCCGTTGCCGTCCTTGACCGAGAACCCGAACACCGTCGTGAAGTAGATGAGGCTGAATCCCACGGCGGTGTAGTAGATGAGCAGGAACACCGAGATGGCCAGGGCGGAGGCCACGACGTCAAGCTTGAGCAGCTGCTTGAACGGGCTGCGCAGCGCATCCTCGATATCGAGGCCCTTGGCTCGTGCTTCGACCAGAGCCCGGTCTCGCATGGAGACCATCAGCTGGTCGCGGAGGCCCGGCGACAGCTCTTTCATCCCGAACAAGGCGACTAGGAACACGACCAGGCCGGCGATCCCGCAGATCTTGTACTCGTGGACCCAAAACGCCGGGCTCGGTGATGCTCCGATGGTGTGGCTGGCGACGACCGCGACGATGAGGCTCCCGAGGACCGGGCCGGAGGTCCAAAAGCCCATTGCGGTGGCCCGGCCGGCCTGCGGGGAGAAGTCCCGGATCAGGGCGGGGGTGGCCACCAGACAGATCCCTTCCACCAATCCGACGAAGAAGCTCTCGATGGTGAACGGCCACTTGCTCGTCGCGGTCGGGAGGATGAAGGCGGTGATGACGCCGGTGACCAGCAGGCCGGCGACGACCAGGTTGGTGCGGCCGAGCCGGTCGGTGACTCCCGCCAGCAGCGAGCCGAACGCCCCGATGAGGTTGCCGACCGCCAGGGTCACGACGAGGAAGCTGAAGCTCATGTGGAGCTTGGCCAGGATGAGCGGCGACACCGAGCCCGCCACGTACAACTCGTAGTAGAGGGTCACGGTGGCGAGGACCGTGATCGCGAGGTATGCGATCCGCGGGCCGGTATCTGGATAGGTGTCGAGTTGCCGATGCGTCAGGCCGCCCAACAGGCCAGACCGACGCCCGGACGCGCTACCAGCTGCGGTAACCGTCAATGCATATTCCCCCTGGGAAGTGAGCGGGTACGTTCCCGACTTCGGGCGCAGCCTGCCACCTGCGGACGACGCTGTCCATCATCCCCCCCAGTTTTTTCTCGGGGGTGGGAGGCTTCGCGGCAATCGGGACACATGTCCCGGTCGGGGATTGCCGCTCTAGCGGACGTCCGGCCCGGCGTTGGCCGTCAGCGGGGGCGGCACTTCGATGCCCACCCGGCGCATGCCTTCCTCGGTGCGGGCGATCACCGTCTCGAGGACCTCCACCCGGGCCCAGCGCTTGTCCTCCGCCGCGATGAGGTCCCACGGCCCCAGGGGATGGTCGGTCTTTTGGAGCATGTCGTGGACCGCCTCCTCGTAGTGCGAACGCTTCTCCCGGTTGCGCCAGTCCTCGGCGCCGAGCTTCCAGCTCTTCAGCGGGTTGCCCTGGCGGCGCTCGAAGCGGCGCAGCTGTTCCTCGTGGGAGATGTGAAGCCAGAGCTTGATCACCACCATCCCTTCCTGACCGAGGGAGTGCTCGAACTGGGAGATCTCGTCGTAGGCGCGCGACCACTGCTCGTCGGTGGCGAAGCCCTCCACCCGCTCAACGAGCACCCGCCCGTACCACGAGCGGTCGAACACCGCCATGCCCCCCCAGCCGGGAAGACTCGGGAAGAACCTCCAGAGGAAGTGGTGGCGCTTCTCGTCGAAAGTGGGCTTGGCGAAGGACGCGACCCGGACGTGGCGAGGGTCCAGGTGGCCGACGAGCCGCTTGATGGCGCCCCCCTTGCCGGCCGCGTCCCAGCCCTCGAAGACGATGCAGACCGGTGGGCCGAGGCGCCCGTCGCCCATCAACCCGGCGTTGACCAGGCGCAGCTGCAGCATGCGCTTCTGACCGGCCTCGATCCGCTCGGCTTCTTCCGCCTTGGACAGCTTGCGGGACAGGTCGACCTCGTCCAGGTTGGGCACCCGCACATTCAAGCCGCGGCGAACGGTTCGTTCCTACCCGGGCCGACTTGGGGCGGTTCGCCCATACGATGCTGCGGTCCGACCGACAAGGAGCATCTATGACTATTGCTGTGGGCGACACCATCCCCGACGTCACCGTCCAGATCCCGACTCCCGACGGGCCCAAGGCCGTCCAGACCAAAGAGCTGCTCGGCAAGGGCAAGGTCGTGCTCTTCGGGGTACCCGGGGCCTTCACCCCCACCTGCTCCGACTACCACCTGCCCGGATTCGTGCTGCGCGCCGAGGAGCTTGGCGCCAAGGGCGTCGACACCATCGCGTGCATGGCCGTCAACGACGCGTTCGTGATGGGGGCGTGGGGGGAGGCGCAGAACGTAGGTGAGTCAGTGGTGCTCATCGCCGACGGCTCCGCGGTCTTCACCAAGGCACTGGGACTCGAGTTCGATCTCTCCGGCGGAGGTCTCGGGGTGCGAGGGCGGCGTTTCGCCGCCATCCTGGAGGACGGCGTGGTCAAGGACCTCGCGGTCGAGGAGGGCGGCGGCCTGGACGTCTCCAGCGCCGACGCAGTGCTGGCCAAGCTCTGAGCCCCCCTCGGACCTGAGAGAGCAGCACCGGGGCTGCCGGCCGGCGTCACCAGCGCCACGCCGGCCGGCGGCGCCAGCCGGGTCAGTCGCGGGCGGTGAGCAGGTAGGTGGAGGAGGCCCGGGCGATCACCACGCCGTCGGCGTCGGTCAGCTCCGCCTCGACGAAGGTGGTGCGTCTCCCCCCGGCGACCGCCGTGGCCGTGCAGGTCAACACCTGCCCGGTGCGGGCCGGCTTGAAGAAGGAGATGCGCAGGTCGGTGTTGGCCACGAACACCTTGCGCTCCTTGTTGTAGGTGACCGCCGACGCCGACATCGCCGTGTCGGCCAGAGCGGTGACGATGCCGCCTTGCACCGCGCCGACCGGGTTGGCGAAGCGCTCGTCGGCGTCCATCTCCCAGACGGTTACGCCCGGCACCGACTTGTCGACGCAGCGCAGCCCGAGCAGCACGTCGCAGTTGGGCGGGATCTGGAGGGCCGGACGCCCGGGCTCGGAAGGGGAGTCAGTCATCTTGAACCCGGCCCTGCCCTGGGAGGGACCGCAGGCCGGCCCACACCAGCGTCGAGAGACGCTCCGCCAGCTGCCTGCCCTCGGCGGGATCCAGAACCGTACCGCCGCTGCCGCCGGCGGCTCGCGCGGCCTCCTCGGTGCGATGCACCCACTGGCGGGCGGTGACCTCGGCCAAGCCGACGATGCCGTAGCCGAGCAGCTCGCGGTGGTCCTTGTCGATGCTGGCCTCGATGAAGGTGCCGATGACCTCGGCCACCGAGTCCTCCAAGCGGCGGATGACCTCGGAGAAGTCGTCGCTTTGGCGGGCCGCGCTGTTGAACAGCAGATGGAACGAGCTGGTGCGCTCGCCGACGAACTGGAAGTACGCCTCGAAACCGGCCAGCACCCGCCGGCGCGGCGTGTCGGCGGTCTCGGCCCGGGCGGCGATGGTGCGCAGCATCTCCGCGCCGACCGTCTCGAGCAACTCGACGTAGAGGGTCCGCTTGGAGGGGAAATGCTGGTACAGCACCGGCTTGGTGACCCCAGCCTCCTCGGCGATGTCGTCCATCGACGTGCCGTGAAACCCCTTGGCGCCGAACTGGGCCAAGGCCGCCTCGAGGAGCTGGTCCCGGCGAAGGGCGGCCGGGAGCCGCTGCTGGCGCACCACTGGGGTCATCGGCACAAGCGTTGACGCAGGCCCGAGCGCGCGACTGTCTCGGCGGGAACGTGGTCGGTCATGGGGCTCCTGGTGGCATCCGGCCGGCACCTCTCCGCCAGGCCCGGAAACGGCCAGGCTAGCGCCGCCCGCGCGGAGGCGCGACAGGGGCCAAGGGCAGAGAAGGACCCTGCCCCAGGCTCGCCGAACAACTCAGCCGTGCGCCCCCCCCAGTCGAGCCCGTCGAGGACCACCACTCGCCCTCCCGAACCGCTGCGCCCGGTCCCCGCGACCAAGCCGGCGATCAGTCACCTCGCGGTCAAGGCCCGCCGGCGCCGCTTCCGCTTGCAGCCTCCCGCCGGCCGCTGAGCCGGCCACCCGGCGCCGGCTCAGCGGCGCTCGGCAGCGGCCAGCCGGCGCCGGTTATGACCTCAGCCAGACGATCCGGCAGGCTCCGCAGGTCGAGGTGGCGTCGCGCCACCGCGGCGTTGTGGTCGAGCAGCGCCTGGTCCGGCCGTTCGAGCCACGCCCGGATGGGTGGCGGGTCGGTCGCGTCGAACCAGCGGAAACCGAGGGCGGCGATCTCGCGGCCGACCGGGTAGGGGCCGACTGCGACCGGCCGGCGGTGGACGGCGGCCTCGACGGGAGGATTGCCGAACCCCTCCCAGAGCGACGGGAACGCCACCAGGTCGCACGCCGCGTACGCGTGGTGTACACCGGCGCTGCCTTGCATTGGCGGGGCCGGCCCTCGTCGCACCGGCACCCGGGCCGCGGCCAAGGCCGCGTCGAGGGTCGGGCCGTACCCCTCCTCGGGCGGACCGAGCAGCCAGTACACCGCGTCGAGGGCTTCGGCCAAGGCCAGCCCGGCCGGCACGTCCTTGCGCGGCAGCGCCCGGGTCGGCTGGAGCACCAGTCGCACGCCGTCGCCGATGCCGAGGGCCTCGCGGCAGGCCTTGCGGTCGCCGGCGGGCGGGTTGGTGTCGAACGTGTTGGGCACGGTGGTCGCGTCGATGCCACGCTGCGCCAGCTGCCGGCGCGACAACTCGTTGATGGTCACGTGACGCCACGCCGGGTCGTCGGGAGGAGGCGGCGCGTCGGACCATCTGGCCCGCTGCCACGGCAGGTCATGGTGGTGCAGGATCGTCGGGCGCCCCCGCAGCTCACCGGCCAGCGCCGCCGCGGCTTCTACGTTGAGCGGCAGCGAGCACACATTCTCCACCACGGCCAGCGAGGCTCCGCCGAGCGCGGCGCGAAGCGCCGTCCGGTCGAGGGGAGGGGCGGGGACGCCGGTCACCGATTCGCCGACCGCCAGCCCGGGGATGATCACGTCGGCGTCGCCGGAGCCCGCCACCGTCCGCACCGCGTAGCCGAGGGCCCGCAGGGCGCCCGACCACTTAGCCGCTTCGACCGATACCCCGTCGGCGCCACCGAGGCGGAACGACACGACGACCGCCTCAGGAACATGCCTGCGCGCGTTGCGTAGCAACACTAAGAAAAACGGCTCCTTGTGCGGGCGAACCGACCGCGGTCGGTCGGGGACGGCTGGCCCGCCAGAGTACGCTGTGGCCGCGTTCAGCGACGTTCCAACACCGATCGCAGCGGGCTTGAATCCTCGCTCCGAGCGCGCAGGATCCGACTCCGCACAGCACCGAGAGGGCATACGTGCTTGACCTCACAGCCGAAGACCAGGGTGGCACAACTGGTCCTGTTATGGCGTTGGTCGAGGACGGCCCCGGCACGTTGCTGGAACTCCCCGGGCTCCTGGTGCGCGCTGACAGTGGTATCGCCTTCATCTACCAGGCGCTCGACGTGCTGGCGCTGAGGTTCGGCCTCGACGACGCGGTGGTGGTGGTCGAACCCCCCGCCGGCCGCCGCCAGGCTTTCCGGCTGCAGCGCCGGGTCGGCAGCCCCAGACCGGGGTCGTCGATCCCGCCCGTCGCGCTGGCCCGCCCCGGTCTCTACGCCGACCCGCCCTCGGTCGACAGCATCAGCGCCTCGTACCTGGTCGCTCTGGTGGAGGTGGCGCTGCGCTTGGACCTGCTCCGCCACGACGCCAGCCGGGATCCCCTGACCGGACTGCTCAACCGCCGTTCCTACGAGGAGGTGCTGCTCGAGTCGACGGCGCGCAGCCGCCGCTACGGGTGGCCGTTCGCGCTCGTCCTGCTGGACCTGGACCACTTCAAGGACATCAACGACCAGTGGGGTCATGGGAGGGGGGACGAGGCGCTGCGGACATTCGGCAGCGACCTCCGGGCCTGCCTGCGCACCGGGGACGTCGCCGCTCGGGTCGGCGGCGACGAGTTCGCCCTCCTCGTCCATGCGGTGAGCGAGCGCGACGAGGTGATGGGGCTGGTCGAACGCCTCAGGGTGAGCAGCGAGATCTCCGCCGGCGGGACCGGGCTGCGCTTCTCCGCTGGGGTGGCGTTCTTCCCCGACGACGCCACCGAGCCGGCCGCTTTGACCAAGGTGGCCGACAGCCGCCTCTACGCCGACAAGGGTTCTCATCTCGCTCGCCCCGACGGGCACCGGTGACGAGACCATCGTGAGACCGAGCACCCCGATGCCCCGTGACGACCTGGCGCAACTGGAGCTCGAGCTCCGCCAGATCGAGGGCGTGGTGCTGGTCGCGTTCACCCAGCGCGACGAGGTGATCGCCATAGAGCTCACCCTCGACGAGGGTGTCGGCGCCGACGAGGTGCGGGCCCGGGCCGGCCGGCTGGCGGAATCGCAGCTGGACGGACCTGTCGCGCTGAACGTGATCGAGGCGACGCCGAGCGTTCCAGAGGCGGGCCCCGGGTCGCGTCTACGGGTCCAGCTGCTCGCCGTGGCCGCCCTGGCCGGCGGCCGCATCGAGGTCCACCTCGCCTACCGCGGCCGGCGGGCGGTCACCTCCTGCGTGGCCGGGGACCGGCTGGCGGTCGCCGGGGCGGTGCTCGAAGGCCTCGGGGAACTCGGGCTCAGGGTTCCATTTGAAGCGACTGCGGTACACGTCCTCTCCGGCGATCTCGGCGAGGGAGCCATGGTCCAGCTCCGTCACGAGGGGTTGAGCGCCACCCGGAGGGGTCTCGCCGGCGGGCGCCGGGAAGAGGAGTCGATCGCCCGGGCCGTCCTCAACGGGCTCAACCGGTACCTGGAGGACGGGCGCCGCAGCGGCCTGCTGTCGAGCGAGGGACCCGGGGGCCTCCACTCCCGTCCCGAAGGGCCCGCCACCCCCGCGCTCCACCACAGCCCGGCCGCCCACCAGGGTCCCGCCGCGCACCACGGACCGCTGGCCAGCTACGGCCCACTCGCCAACCGCGGGCCGCTCGCCAACCGCGGTCTCGCCAGCCGGCACGCTCCGGGCGGAAACCTCGGCCCAGGCGACCTGACCCACCCGGCCTGAGGCCGGAGGGCGATCCCCGTCGGCGGGCGGCCGGACCGTGCCGACCGCCAGCCGGGAGCCGAAGCCGGCCACTCGGGAGCCGAAGCCGGCCAGGCCCGACGACACTGCGGCCAGGCCCGGCGAGACTGCGGCCAGGCGCGGCGAGATTGCGGCCAGGCGCGGCGGCCGGAGCCAGTCGAGCGCGGCGACGGCCACCCCGACGACCAGCAGGACGTCGCCGGCGGAGAGCACCTGGTGGCCGAGAGCGAGCGGCCACCGGTCGTCGAGCCAGGTCAGCACGTCGCCGGCTGCCTGCCGGTGGTGCAGCAGGCCGTAGTCGACCCCCTGCGCCAGCCCGGGGCGGGCCGCTCCCGCTGACACCAAGGCTGCAGGGTCGACGGGCATCCCGCCGTTGAGGGTGATGACCGCGGCGTTGGCGCCCACGCCGAACGCACCCACCGCGGCCCCGGCCAGCCCCCGGTTGCACCAGAGGAAGGCGGCCAGGCAGACCAGGCCGGCCACGTCGAGGAACGGGCCGGCGCCTCGCAGCCCGAGCGGGGAACCCAGGCCGACGTGGGAGGCCAGGAGCTGCAGACCGGCGCCCGGCACCACCAGCCCCAGCGCCCGGACGCGTCTCGCCCTGGCCGGCCGACCCCCGAGGGCCAGCCCGGCCCCGAGGCCGATCGCCACGGCGACAACGGTCACCAACATCGGTATCGACGCTACCGGCGATCCATCCC
Organism: Acidiferrimicrobium sp. IK; assembly: GCF_025499425.1. Lineage (GTDB taxonomy): Bacteria > Actinomycetota > Acidimicrobiia > Acidimicrobiales > Palsa-688 > Acidiferrimicrobium. Next base: position 136,912 of record NZ_JAIMCB010000009.1, on the reverse strand, counting down.
GACCAAGGCGGATCCCGCCGGCCGGGCCGGCCGCCGCCCGGGAGCGGCAGGCCGGCAGCCGGCCGCCGCCGCGGCCACGGGATCAGGTGCCATCATTGTCGCTCCGCCCCCCGCCACCCGTCGGCGGGGCGCTGCGGGCCCCCTCACCGTGACCGGCAACCACCTCATCATGCACTCGCCGATCGGGTTCGTCGTCGCGTTCGGGGCCGGGATCGTCTCGTTCCTCTCGCCGTGCGTCCTGCCGCTCGTGCCGTCGTACCTGTCGATGATGTCGGGGGTCGGCGGCGCTCAGCTGGCGACCGCGACGGGCACCGACCAGCGGCGGCTGCTGCGCTCGACGCTGCTGTTCGTCGCCGGCTTCACGGTCGTTTTCGCCGGTCTGGAGGCCACCGCCAACGGGGTCAGCGATTCCCTGCGCCGTCACCAGACCGGCCTCGATCAGGTGGCCGGAGTGGTGATCATCCTCGCCGGCTTGGCGTTCGCCGGGTTTCGGCCGCGGCTGATGGAACGGGAGCGGCGCTGGCAGGTGCTGCCATCCAAGCTCGGCGAGTGGGCCGCACCGGTGATGGGGATGGCCTTCGCGTTCGGGTGGACGCCCTGCATCGGACCGGCGCTGGCCGCGGTCCTCAGCCTGGCGTCCGACACCCACACCCTGTGGCGAGGCGAGGCGATGCTGGTGGCGTTCTCGCTTGGGCTTGGCGTCCCGTTCATCGCCGCCGGGGTGGCCTTCGGGCGCCTGACCGGCGTGTTGGCCTTCGCCAAGGCCCACGTCCGTGGCATCAACGTCGTGTCCGGCCTGTTCCTGGCCGGCCTGGGGGTTCTGCTGCTGACCGGCAGCGTCCACACGCTGTCGTCGTGGGCCACCACTTTGCTCGACGACTTGGGTCTCAGCCGACTGTCGACGGTGTAGCCCGGCGACGGGTGTCACGCTGCCCCGGATGGAGATACGGGGGCAGCACTAAGTACCGTTAGGGGTCCGTGGTCGATCCCGCCATCCGCTTTCGCAGCGCCGTCGCGCTCGTCGGGCGCTTCCCAGTCCTGGCCGGCGTCGACTTCGACGTCGCCCGGGGTGAGATCGTGCTGCTCCAGGGTCCCAACGGCGCCGGCAAGACCAGCCTCCTGCGGGCCTGCGCCGGTCTGCTCCCGGTCGTGCAGGGCAGCGCCCAGGTGCTCGGGTCCGACCTGATCGCCGACCCGCGGGCGGTACGCCGGCGCGTCGGGTTGCTCGGCCACCACTCGGCGCTCTACGACGACCTGCGGGTGAGCGAGAACGTCCGCTTCGCGGTTCGGGCCGCAGGCGGGCGGGCCGACGGAGTCGACGCCGCTCTGGACACCCTGGGACTGACCGGGCGACTGGCCAGCACCCCCGTCGGCGGCCTGTCGGCCGGCCAGCGACGGCGGGTGGCGCTGGCGGTGCTCGTGGCCAGGGCCCCCGAGCTGTGGCTGCTCGACGAACCCCACGCCGGCCTCGACGCCGAGCACCGCGACCTGTTGGACGCCCTGGTGCGAACCGCAGTGGTCAAAGGGGCGACGGTGGTGCTGGCCTCGCACGAACAAGACCGGGCCCATGCGCTGGCCGGGCGCGTCGTCGAGGTGGCCGGCGGCGTGGTCAACGCCCTCACCCCCGAGCCGTCCGCACCCGCCGAGGACCTGGCCCCCGACGGATCCGAGTCGAGAGGCGCCGCCCATGTGGCGTGACGCGCTGCTCGTCGCCGGCAAGGACCTGCGGGTCGAGGCCCGCAGCCGGGTCGCCACCAACCAGGTCGCCCCCTACGCCCTGGTGATCCTCCTGCTGTTCGGTTTCGCGTTCGACTCCAACCGCCCGTTGCTGGTGCAAGCCGGGCCCGGGTTGTTCTGGGTGGCGGTGCTGCTGTGTTCGCTGCTGGCAGTGCAGCGCAGCTTCGCCATCGAGGCCGCCGACGGGGCTCGCGACGGTCTGCGCCTCTCCGGGCTGGACCCCGCCGGCATCTTCCTCGGCAAGGCCGCGGCGGTGGCCGCGGTGCTCGCCGGGCTCGAGGTCCTGCTCGGAGTCGGGATCGTGATCCTCTACGGCACCGGGCTACACGACCCGCTGCTGCTGATCGCGACCGCCGTGCTGGCCACCGCCGGGCTCGGCGCGGCCGGCACCGTCTACGGGATCATGGCCGCCGGTCTCAAGGTCCGCGAGACCCTCCTGCCGCTGCTCATCCTGCCCGTCGTCGCCCCGGTCCTCCTCGCCGCCACCCAGGCGTGGCGGGCCGCTCTCGGGCTGTCCGCTGACAACGGCTGGCGGTGGCTGACCCTGCTCGGCTGCTTCGCCGCGATCTACTTGACCCTCGGGGTGCTCGGCTTCGGCACCCTCCTGGAGGAAGCATGACAACCAACGCCGCCCCCGCGGCCCCGTCCCGCCACCCCGGCACCGGCAACCTCACCACCCGGGTCCTCGGCGTCGTGGCGCTCGTCGCCCTGGCCCTGACCGCCTGGCTGGGGCTGGTCGTGTCCCCGCCCGACGTGGTGCAGGGGCAGCTGGTGCGGCTCATCTACGTGCATCCGGCGGTGGCGACCGTGGCCTACCTCGGTTTCGGGGTGTGCGCGTTGTCGAGCCTGGCGTGGCTGTGGCCCCGCACCCGCAGCCGGCGCTGGGACGCCCTGGCCGGGGCGTCGGCCGAGGTCGGGGTGATGTTCTGCGCGTTGACGCTGGCCACCGGATCCATCTGGGGCCGGGCGTCGTGGGGGGTGTGGTGGACCTGGGACGCCCGCCTGACCCTGACCGCCCTTTTGTTCGCGGTGTTCATCGGCTACCTGGGGCTGCGCCGCACCGGCGGCTCACCCGAAGGGCGGGCCCGGCGTTCCGCGGTGGCCGCCATCGTCTGCTTCCTGGTGGTGCCCGTCGACCGGGAAGCCACCAACTGGTGGCAGACTTTGCACCAGGGCAACACCATCACCCGGTCCAATCCGACCATCCACGGCTGGCAGCTGGCCACCATCTCGCTGTCGTTCGTGGCGTTCTGCCTGCTGTTCGCTTGGGTCTTGATCCACCGCTACCGCGTCGAGCTGCTCGAGGACCGCTACGAGCACGAGGGCTTCGCCCTGGCCCTCTCCCAGCGGCGGGCAGAGGGTACCGGCGCCGCCGCGTCCCCTTCCCCTGAAGCGGCGGCGCCCGCGCCCGAGGCCCCGGTCCGATGAGCTACGTCTGGGCCGGTTACGGCGTCACCGCGTTCGGCGTGGTTGCCTACGTCTGGCGGGTGCTGCATCGGGGCCGGGTCCTGTCCCGCTCCCTTCCCCCCGAGGAGCGCACATGGCAGTAGACACAATTTCTCCACCTTCTCAGCCGCTGCGGTCGAGGCGGGGGTGGCTGGCGTCGCGCCGCCGGCAGGTCGTCGCCGGGCTGGTGATCCTCGCCGCCCTCGGGTTCCTCGCCTTCCAGGGTCTGTCCAACGCCACCCAGTACTTCAAGACCGCCGACCAGGCGGTGGCCGACAAGGCGAGGCTCGGCACCAGCCAGTTCCGCCTGGAGGGAACCGTCGAGCCGGGCATCCGCCACGACCCGTCCGGCACCGAGTTCGACGTCATCGCCAACAACGTCAGCGTCCACGTCATCGACTCGCAGCAGCCGCCGCAGCTGTTCAAGGTCGGGATCCCCGTCGTGCTCGAAGGCCACTGGCAGGGCAGCTACTACTCGGCGTTCCAGATCATGGTCAAGCACACCGCCAACTACGTCGAGTCCCACCCCGACCGGCTGAAGTCCCAGCTGCCCACCACCGCGACGAGCGCGCCGTGAACGCGTCGGTCGGCGTCGCCGCCATCCTCCTGGCGTTGCTGGGCGCGGTGGCCGGCGCGGTCACCACCACCGTCGGCGTGGTGAAGGGCCGCGACCGGCTGATGCGCACCGGGCGCAGCTACGTGTGGGTGGTCCTCCTTGGAGCGGTGATCGCCACCGTCGCCCTCCAGCACGCCCTGATAACCCGGGACTACACGCTGGCGTACGTGGCCCACAACGACGGCAACGGCACGCCGCTGCTGTTTCGTATCACTGCGATGTGGTCGGATCTGCAGGGCTCCATCCTGCTTTGGGCTTTGGTCCTGGCCGGCTACCTGGCGGCGATGGCGGTCCACTTCCGAGCGAGGATCACCGACCCGCTGGTGGCGTGGGCCACCGTGGTGGGGTTCCTCGTCGCGACCTTCTTCTTCGGGCTCATGCTGAGCGCGTCGGACCCCTTCGACCGTCTGTCCGGCGCTCCAGTGACCAACGGCCCGGGTCCCGACCCGCTGCTGCAGGACCATCTCCTGGTCGCGTTCCACCCGCCGCTCCTCTACCTGGGCCTGGTCGGCTTCACCATCCCCTTCGCGTTCGCGGTGGCCAGCCTGATCACCGGCCGGGTCGGCGAGGGGTGGATGGTCGAGACCCGCCGCTGGACCCTGTTCGCGTGGGCGTTCCTCTCCATCGGCATCGTCCTCGGGGCGTGGTGGAGCTACCAGGTCCTCGGATGGGGCGGATTCTGGGCGTGGGACCCGGTGGAGAACGCCGCGTTCATCCCGTGGCTGACCGCCACCGCCTACATCCACTCGGTCATGGTCCAGGAGCGCCGCGGGATGCTCAGGGTCTGGAACCTCTCGCTTGTGATGGCCACCTTCTCCCTGACCATCCTGGGTACGTTCCTCACCCGTTCCGGGGTCCTCAACTCCGTGCACTCCTTCTCCAACTCCAACATCGGGCCGGAGCTGCTCGGGTTCTTCGGCGTGGTGGTCGCCACCGCGGTCGGCTTGCTGGCCTGGCGCGGCGACCGGTTGCGTTCGCCGGGGATGATCGACTCGCCGGTGTCGCGGGAGGGCGCGTTCCTCGCCAACAACCTCCTGTTCGGCGCCTTCGCGCTGGTGGTGCTGCTCGGGACGGTCTTCCCGTTGATCGCGCAGGCCGTCAACGGGTCCGACATCACCGTCGGCGCCCCGTACTTCAACCAGCTGACCATGCCGATCGTGGTCTGCCTGCTGTTTTTGATGGCGGTGGCGCCGGTCCTGCCGTGGCGCAAAGCCTCGGCGGAGCTGCTGCGCACCCGCCTGCGCTGGCCTGCCGGCGCGGCGGCGCTGTGCCTGCTGCTGTGCGTGGTGTTCGGCGTCCGAGGGCTCAACCCGCTGCTGGCCTTCGGTCTGGGCGCGTTCGCGGCGACCTCGGCGCTGCGCCAGCTGGTGCTGGCCGTCCGCCGCCAGGGCCGGCGGGGGCTGGTCGGGCGGGTCAACGGCGGGATGATCGTCCACCTCGGGGTGGTGGTCATCGCGGTGGCGTTCGCGGCCAGCCACTCGTACACCCACCAGACCACGCTGGCCCTCGCTCCCGGGCAGACCGCTCGCTTCGAGGGGCACAGCTTCCAGTACCTCGGCATGCGCAGCACCGCGGACAGCCAGAAGAGCACCCTGTCGGCCCGGGTCCGCGTCGACGGCGGCCAGGTGTACGCCCCGGCCATCAGCCAGTACCCGATCGCCGCCGACACCGTCGGCACCCCCTCGGTGCGCAGCCGGCTCAACGACGACCTGTACTTGACGCTGGCCAACCCGCCGGCGACCGCCAACGGGGCGGCGACCATCGGGGTGACCGTCGAGCCGCTGGTCATGTGGGTGTGGATCGGCGGTGGGATCATCCTGCTCGGCACGGGGCTGGCCGCGTTCCCCGGCAAGCGGCGGCGCCGGCCGACGGACCCGGTCTCGGCGCTTCCCGACGACGGCGGATCGGTCGAGGACATGGTGGCGAAACCCGCCGGAGCTGACCCCGAGCCCGCCCCGGCGCTCACCCGCTCCCGGGCGCCCCGCCTGCGCGGGTGGCGGGCGGCCCAGTCATGACCGGAGCGACCATGACCGGCCCGGCCACGTCCGGCGGCGCGCCGGCGGCGGGTCCCGCTCCCCGCCGGCGGCTGATCATGTGGATCTCGCTGGGCGTCGCCGCGCTCCTGGCCGCGTTGGTGGCGGTCCTGGCGTCGTCGAGTCAGGCCGGGCAGAGCACGTCGCGCAGCCAGCTCATCGGCAAACCGGCGCCGGCGGTGTCGGGACCGGACCAGTCGGGCAAGACCGTGACCGTCGCCTCGTACCGAGGCCGGTGGCTGCTGGTCAACTTCGCCGCGTCGTGGTGCGGGCCGTGCCGAGAGGAGACGCCCCAGCTGATCGCCTTCGCGGACCGCCATACCGGGCCGGGCGCCCCGGCCATCATCACCATCGAGGAGGACGAGACCGACCTGGCGTCGCTGCGCAGCTTCCTCGCCGACCGTCACGCCACGTGGCCGGTCGTCGACGACACCAACGCCTTCGTCGACTACGGCTCCCAGGGCCTCCCCGAGTCCTACCTGGTCGATCCGCTGGGCACGATCGTGGCCAAGGTCACCGGCGGCGTCAACGCCGACGCTCTCGACAAGCTGATCGCCACCTACTCCGCGCCGGGCTCGTGAGCGCCGGCAGCCTGGTCCGGCGGTGGGGGATCTGGGCGGTGATCATCCTTGCCGCGCTCGGCGCGCTGGTCGTCGGGGCCAACCGACCCAGCCACCCGACCCTCGAGCAGCGCACGATGTCCCTGGCGTCCCAGGTCCGCTGCCCGGTGTGCGGAGGGGAGTCCGCGGCGCAGTCGCAGGTCGCGGCCGCGGTCGACATCCGCACCCAGATTCACCAGGAGCTGGCCGCCGGCACCCCGCCCCGCCAGGTCCTCGACAACATCGTCCGGGCCTACGGAACGAGCATCCTCGAGCGACCCCCGGCCCGTGGTATCGGACTGCTGGTATGGATCATCCCGATCGGGGTGGTGGTCGTCGGCGCGGCCGGCCTGGCCCTGGCCTTCGCCCGGTGGCGCCGGCCGGCCGCAGCAGCGGCCGGACGCGGCGGGGTCATGGCGACCGGGCCGGGAGCCCGTCCCGAGGACGAGGCGCTGGTGGCCCGGGCCCTCGGCGACGGGACGGCGGGAGCCGGCGACGGGACGGCGGGAGCCGGCGACGGGCCCGGGCCGGGGCGCGCCGGGCCGGTCGGAGAGGGAGGGGAGTGAGCGAGGTCCGCGCCGGCCACGCCGGGCCGGCCCGGGCGGTGCTCGAGGAGGAACGCGATTTCTTCCTCCGGTCGCTGCGCGACCTCGAGTCGGAGCGGGCCGCCGGCGACATCGACGACGTCGACTACGCGGCCTTGCGCTCCGACTACACCGCCCGCGCCGCCGCGGTCTTGCGCCGCCTCGAAGCCCTCGACGCGCCGCAAACCAGCGACGGGTCGGCAGAATACGCGCCGGAAGGAGACGGGTCGGCAGGAGACGGGTCGGCAGGAGGAGACGTCGGTCCCGCTCTCGCCGGAGGCCCCGAGGCCACTGACGCGAGCCAGGAACCGCCGCCCGCCGTCGCATCGTCACGGCGCTGGCGCCGCGGGCGGCGGCGGGTCGCCGCGGTGACGGTGGCGGCCGCACTGGCGGCCGGCGGGATCGCCTGGGCCGTAGTCGCCGCGACCGGAACCCGCCTCCCCGGCGAGGTGGCGTCGGGTCAGGCGGTCGGCCAAGAACAGGTCGCCAAGCTGCTCCTCGCCGCCCAGCAGGCCACCGCCAAAGGCGACGCGGTGACCGCCCTCAAGGACCTCCAGGCGGTGCTCAAGCAGAACCCCAACCAGGTGGAGGCGCTGGCGTCGGAGGGGTGGATCCTGGCCCAGACCCAGCAGCCCCAGCTGTTGACCCAAGGCATCGGCATGCTCAGCCGGGCCGTGCGCGTGGACCCGACGTACCCGCCGGCTCGGGTGTACCGAGGCGTCTCCTACCTGGCCGAAGGTGACTACGCCAACGCGGTCAGCGACCTGCAGTGGTACCTGGCCCACAACCCCGACCCGGCGCTGGTGGCACGGGTCCGCCAGGCCCTGGCCCAGGCCCAGGCCGGCGCCGCACGCAAGGCCCCGACGGTAACCACGCCGCAGGGATAGCGGCGGCGCCCGGTCGCTGCCCGCCGCTGGTCGTACGGGTAACCTCATCGCCGGCGGTCAGCAAAGCGGCCGCCGCCGGCCGCCGCGGCGGCGCCCGATCCCTGGAGCGTTGCTCACGTTGCTCGACGAGTCCGAACTGCAGCTGGTGACCGCCGGGGGACCTCCTGCCGTCGCTACCTCGCCGGCCCCCGGCCCGGCTCGGCGCCGGTGGTGGCATGCCCCGGCCGCGGTGGCCGCGCTGGCCACCGCTACCCGGGTTGGGCTGGGGCTGCTCGTCGGCCGCTTCGCTCTCAGCGTGCTGCCGTTGCGGGGCTTCCCGCTCGCCGCCGGCAACAAAGCCACCTCCGGCACCGGCGCCCTGTTCTCCTGGGACGCGTTCTTCTACCAGTCGGTCGCGACCAGCGGCTACCCCAAGGATCAGCCGGCGTGGAGCCCGTTCTTCCCGCTTTACCCGGAGACCGCCCGGGCCGTCGAGCACCTGGGCCGGATCGGCTACCAGCCGGCGGCACTAGCGGTCAGCTGGGTGTCGCTGTTCTTCGCGACCTGGGGGGTCGTCCGCCTGGCCCGGGACCTGCTCCCCGAGGGGGCGCCGGCGCGGGCCGGGTGGCTGCTCGTGTGGTTCCCGGCTTCGGTGTTACTCATCGCGGGTTACGCCGAGAGCACCTTCATCGCCCTGTTCGCCTGGACCCTCGTCGCGCTCCGGGAGCGACACCCTTGGTGGGCGGCGGCGTTCGCCAGCCTGGCCGCGCTGACCCGCCCGGAAGGCGCCGCGGTGGGCTTGGCGGTGGTCCTCTGGTGCCTCCTCGAACCGCGCCGGCGGTGGCTGCGGGCGGTGGTGCTGGCCGCGGCTAGCGAAGCCGGCTTCGTGGCGTTCACCGTGTTCTTGTGGGTTCGCTACGGCAACCCGATCGAGGAGTTCCGAGCCCAGAAGTACTGGGGACGCGCCGCCACCTGGCCGTTCCACCCGCTGGTCGGCTCGCTGCAGCACCTGCTTCACCGGGATGTCACCGGCCCCGGCTCGGCCAATATCACCGCGGTCTATCTCCTAGACGACGCGTCGGTGGTCGCCGCGGTGGTCGGGTTCGTGGTCCTGCTGCGGTGGGCCCGCCGGGAGCGCGACCTGTGGTGGATGCTGGCGCCGGCGCTGGTGTCGATGGTCGGCGTCGTCGCCAACGGTCCGGTCCACGGCAGCTCCCCGGAGTCCGACGTCCGCTACGTGCTGTGCCTGGTGCCGCTCTACCTGGTCGCCGCCCGCTGGCGCGGTGAGCGGCTGTGGACCGCGGCGCTCACCTCGTCGGTGGCGCTGGCGGTCGTGTTTCAGGTGCTGTTCAACCTCGGCGGCTGGTTCACCTGAGCTCGCCCATCGACCTCGAGGTCGTCGTCCCCGTCTACAACGAGGCGGAGCAGGTCCGCTCCCACGTCGAACGCCTGCGGGCGTGGCTCGACGACGCCGTCGCCTGCTCGGCGGTCATCACCGTCGTGGACAACGCCAGCACCGACGACACCTTCGCCATCGTCTCCGACCTGGCCGCCTCCACGCCGGGGATCGCCGCGCTCCACCTCGACCGCAAGGGTCGGGGCGGCGCGATCCGCCGGGCGTGGAGCAGCAGTGACGCCACCGTCGTGGCGTACATGGACGTCGACTTGTCAACCGACCTGGCCGCGCTGGCCCCGCTGGTCGAGCCGCTGCTGCGCGACGAGTACGACCTGGCGGTCGGCTCCCGGCGTCTGCCCGGCTCGCAGGTGAGCCGGGGGACCAGGCGGGAGGTCATCTCCCGGGGCTACCTAGCCATCGCTCACCTGGCGCTCGGAACCCGAATCACCGACCTGCAGTGCGGGTTCAAGGCGATGCGGACCAAAGCGGCGCGCGACCTGCTGCCCGATGTGGTCGACGACGAGTGGTTCTTCGACACCGAGCTGCTGGTGCTGGCCGAGCGGCGGGGGTTGCGGATCACCGAAGTGCCCGTCACCTGGGTCGACGACCCCGACACCCGGGTCCGGATCATGCGCACCGCGTGGAAGGACCTCCGCGGCGTGGCCCGCCTTCGCGGCCGGCGCTGAGCCCGACGCGCTGACGCCCGGAGGCGGCCGACGTCCGGATCAAGGACGGGAAAGGGTCAGGGACGGGAAAGGGTCAGGGGCGGCGAACGGTCAGGGGCGGCGCAGGTCGCGCAACCGGCTGATGACCGCCCCCAGAGCGCCGGCGGCCCGGTCGATGTCGGCGTCGGTCGTCGACCAGCCGACAGACAAGCGCAGCGACCGTTCGGCGGCGACGCCCATAGCCTCGAGGACCGGCGACGGCTCGAGGGTCTCGGAGCTGCACGCGCTCCCTGAGTGCGCGGCGACGCCGGCCTGATCCAAGCCGAGAAGCACCGCCTCGGCCTCGACGCCGTCGACGCCCAGGCACAAGATGTGGGGGACCCGCTCGGCGGGGTCGTCGGGCCCGAAGGCCTCGACGCCGGGGATGGCCGTCGCGGCGGCCCGCAGCCGTTGGATCTGGCCGGCGGCCCGAGCCGCCTCCGCGTCCAGCCCGGTCGGCTCCGCGCCGGGGCCGGTGCGCAGCAGCTCGGCCGCGGCGGCTCCGAAGCCGACCATGGCCGCCACGTCCTCCAGCCCGGCCCGCCGGTCCCGCTCCTGGGCTCCGCCGACGAGCAGCGGGGGGATCCGCAGGCCTCGGCGCACGAGCATGGCGCCGGCGCCTCGGGGACCGCCCAGCTTGTGGGCGGCTACCGACAGGAGGTCGGCGCCCAAGTCGTCGAAGCCGACCGGTACGTGGCCGGCCGCGGTGGCCGCGTCGACGTGGACCAGCACCCCCCGCTCCCGGCAGGCGGCCACCACCTCGGCCACCGGCTGCAAGGTGCCGACCTCGTGGTTGGCCAGCTGGCAGTGCACCAGCGCCGTCGCGGGGCCGATCGCGTCGAGGAGCGCGCCGACCTCGACCCGCCCGGTGCGGTCGACCGGCGTCCAGGTGACCGTCGCGGCGCGCCTCTCCGACGCTTCACGGACCGCGGAATGCTCCACCGCCGGGCCGACCACCTCGGACCGGCCGTCCCCGGCCCGGGCCAAGGCGCCGTGCACCGCGGCGTTGATCGACTCGGTCGCGCCGGAAGTGAACACCACCTGGCGGGGCCGGGTCCCGAGAAGCGACGCCACCTGCTCCCGGGCGTCTTCCAGCGCGGCGCGGGCCATCCGCCCTTCGGTGTGCACCCGGCCCGGGTCCGCCGCGCTCAGCCACGGGACCATCGCGTCCAGCGCAGCGGGCCGCAGCATCGACGTCGACGCGTGGTCGAGGTAGGCCCGCCCGGCGGTCACACCACGGTGACGCAGGCGGCGTCGCCGAGGGCCCGGGACGACTCGCTCGCCGGGACGGCCTCGCCGTAGAGGCCGGCCAGCATGCCCTTGACCATGCCCCGGTCGACGGCGCACACCACCGGGTTGGACTTGGCCGTGTCGAAGAACGGGCAGGTGTCTTTGATCAGAGCCAGACCCCCGCCTCTAGCCTCGGCGTGGGCCGCGAACCCGTGAGCGGTGAGCGCCTCCGCGATGGCGTGCAGCGCAGCCCTGAACGACCGCTGCCCCTCCCCGCAGGACATCTGCGACGCCAGCCGCCGGCCGTACTCCTCGCCGACCGACTCGGCCATGCTCTCGGCCTCCGCGACCGGGACCAGCGCCAGAGCCCGCCCGAGCAGCACGATCAGCAGGTCGTCGGTGCGGTGCGGGACGCCGAGGCCGGTGGCGCGCGCCGCCGAAGCCCGGTAACGCTTGGAGGGCCGCCCGGCGCCTTTGGCCGCGGCGTCCGGGGATCCGGGGCGGTGCACGAACACCTCCACGTACCCGCCGGCGGACAGCTTGTCGAGGTGGTGGCGGGCGACGTTGGCGTGGAGACCGAAGTGGGCCGCCACGTCCGAGGCGGTCACGCCGCCGGCCCGGTCCCGCACGAACAGATAGATCTGCCGGCGGGTCGGATCCCCGAACGCCGAGGTCACCGCGGCGACCGCCGCGGAGAACTCCGAGTCGGTCAGCGCCGCGCCGCCGTCCGGGCCGTCCAGGTTCGCGACGACCGCGGCCGGGTCAACCTGGTCGGTGTCCCCCGGGATGGGGGCTAGCTGTGCCACACGGGTATTCTACCTACGCGGGTAGTGCAAAAGCGCCGGCGCCACTACGGGGCCGGCAAACCGACGACACAGCACCCCCCGAGGAGCCATGGGCCTGAGCCAAGAGCAGGTGATCGACGCCCTCCGTCCGGTGACCGATCCCGAGCTGCACGTCAGCATCGTCGAGTTGGACATGGTGCGAGCCGTGGACATCAAACGGGGGCGGGTGGCGGTGACCGTGGCGCTCACCGTGCCGGGCTGCCCTCTGCGCGACGAGATCACCCGCCGGGTGACCGCGGCGGTGTCCCCCCTGCCCGGAGTCAAGGGTGTCACCGTCGAGCTGACGGTGATGACCCCCGACGAGCTGGACCGGGTCCGCCAGCGCATGCAGGCGATGCATGGCGCCCAAGGCCAGGCCGGCCAGAGCCACGCCGGCCACAGCCACGGCACCCAGGCGCCGGCCGGCGGCCAGCAGCCCCTCGGTCACGAGGAAGGCAAGGCCAACCCGTTCCAGGACCCGGCCAGCCCGACCCGGGTCATCGGGATCACCTCCGGCAAGGGCGGGGTCGGAAAGTCGTCGGTCACCGTCAACCTGGCCATCTCGCTGGTGAAGGCCGGCTTCGACGTCGCCATCCTCGACGCCGACGTCTACGGCTTCTCCATCCCCGGGATGCTCGGCATCGACGCCGACCCGACGGTACGCGACAACAAGATGGTCCCGCCGGTCGCGTACGGCGTGCGGTGCATGTCGGTCGGGTTCTTCGTCGACGAGGACCAGCCGGTGATGTGGCGCGGGCCGATGCTGCACAAGGCGCTGGAGCAGTTCCTAGTCGACGTCGAGTGGGGGACGCCGGACTTCCTGCTCATCGACATGCCGCCCGGCACCGGCGACGTCGCCCTGTCGATGGCCCAGTACCTGCCGAGCTCGGAGATCTACGTCGTGACGACCCCGCAGGAGGCGGCGAAGCGGGTCGCGCAGCGCACCGCGTACATGGCCAAGAAGATCAACCTCCCGCTCCGCGGCGTCATCGAGAACATGAGCTGGTTCACCGGCGACGACGGCAAGCGCTACGAGCTCTTCGGCGCCGGGGGAGGCCAGGAACTGGCCGGCGAGCTGGGCGTTCCCCTGCTCGGGCAGATCCCGCTGGCCACCGCGCTGCGCCAGGGAGGCGACAGCGGGCAGCCGGTCACCGTCGCCGACCAGGCCGGCGAGGTCGCCGAAGCGTTCGCGGCCCTGGCCAAGGAGATCGTGGCCCGCGGCCGGACCCGGATCTTCCGTCCGGAGCTTACGATTCGGTGACGTGGCGCCACCGCACTCCGGGATAGTCGTACAACTGGAGTTGTGAAAAGGGGCGACGCGCTCGATCCGGCGGATGCCGGGCCCAGACCGGCGCCGGCCGGGGAGGGGACTCCCGGCGCCCCGGCGCCCAAACCGGTGGGACGCCGGGTGGTGCTCGGGATGCTCGGCGTCGGAGCGCTCGGCGTCGTCGCCGGGTCCCGGATCCAGCGCGGCGTCGACGCCGCCCTCCGCCCGCTCACCAGCCGCGACCCGACCGGGCTCAGCGCGCTGCTCCCCGGCGGCGACAACTTCCAGATCTACACCGTCACCGACGGCTACCCGGCCGCTGACCCCTCCACCTACCGGCTGCGGGTCGACGGGCGCGTCGCCGCCCCGCTGCAGCTGAGCATCGCCGACCTGCAGGCGATGCCGGCCACCACGCTGGTCAAGGACTTCCAGTGCGTCACGGGCTGGCGGGTGCCGGCCGTGCACTGGCAGGGGGTGACCGTGGCCGACCTGCTCGAGCGGGCCGGGGTGCAGCCGTCGGGCAGCGCGCTGCGCTTCGAGTCCTTCGACGGGACCTACACCGAGAGCCTGACCCTCGACCAGGCCCGCCGCCCGGACGTGATCGTCGCGTACTCGATGCTCGGCGGCCCGGTCAGCCGAGCGCACGGCGGCCCGGTCCGCCTGTACGTGGCGCCGATGTACGGCTACAAGTCCTGCAAGTGGCTGTCGCGAATCACCGTCACCGACCAGGTCGAACCCGGGTATTGGGAGACGGTCGGCAACTACGACGTGAACGCCTGGGTAGGTGGAAGCAATGGCCGAGACGATCCGGCAACGAGCTGATCCCGCCGCCGGCGACACGCCGGTCGAGCGTTTCGACCGGGCGGAGCGGGCGGTTCACTGGGCCAACGCGGCGGTGTTCGGGGTGCTCATCGTCACCGCCGCGGCGCTGTATTTCTCGCCGCTCATGGCGTTGGTCGGCCGACGCCGGCTGGTCGAGGACATCCACCTGGGCGCCGGGCTCGCGGCGCCGATCCCGCTGCTGGCCGGCCTGGCCAGCCGGCGGTACCGGGCCGATCTGCGCCGTTTCAACCGGTGGAGCGTCGACGACAGGGTGTGGTTGCGCTTGGCGCTGGCCGGCCGGCGGTCCCGGACCGCGGGGCGCGCCACTCTCCTCGACGGGAAGTTCAACGCCGGCCAGAAGCTCAACGCGGCGTTCACCGCCGGGGTCGTCGCGGTGATGCTCGCCACCGGGGTGATCATGTTCTGGTTCCATCCGTGGCCGCTGTCGTGGCGGACCGGCGCCACCTACACCCACGACTGGCTGGCCGCCGCAGTGGTCGCCGTCGTGGCCGGCCACGTCACCTACGCGGTGCGCGACCCCGAGGCGCTTCGCTCCATGTGGCGGGGGACCGTCAGCCGGCGCTGGGCCCGGGCCCACGCCCGGGGATGGCTGCAAGAGGTCGACGACGGGGCGGAGTGACCCGCCGCCAGCGGCGCCTCACCCGAGAGACTCGATGACCAGCGGCGCCGGCGGGGGAAGCTCGGGTCCGATACCTATCGCCCCGCGCAGCGCGTCGAGGGCCGCGTCCACCCGGCTCGGGTCGTCGCCGACCAGGCGCAGCACCGGCGCTCCTTTCTCCACCTCCGCCCCCGGTTTGGCGACGCAGAGCACGCCGGCTGTGGCCGAAACCGAATCGCCCGGGCGGGCCCGGCCGGCCCCCAACCGCCACGCCGCCACCCCCACGGCCCGGGCGTCGAGACGGGTCACGTACCCCGAGGCCGGCGCCGTGACCACCGCCAGCTCCCGCCCGGCCGGTAGCGGCGCGTCGGGGTCGCCGCCCTGGCGGCCGATCAGCTCCCGCCACTTGGCCAGCGCCCGCCCGTCGTCGAGGGCCGCGGCGGGGTCTGCGTCGATGCCCGCTAGGCGGAGCATGACCTCGGCCTCGGCCACGACCAGCGCCCGCACGTCTGCCGGGCCGCGCCCGGAGAGCACCTCGAGGGACTCCGCGACCTCCACCGCGTTGCCGGCCGCCTCGCCGAGGGGGGTGTCCATCGCGGTGAGCAGAGCCGCGGTCCGCACGCCGTGGGCCTCCCCCAGGGCGATCATGGTCTCCGCCAGCCGCCGGGCCGCGCCCAGCTCGGTCATGAACGCACCGCTGCCCACCTTCACGTCGAGCAGCAACGCCTCGGTACCCTCGGCGATCTTCTTCGACATGATCGAACTGGCGATCAGCGGGATCGACTCGACGGTCGCAGTTACGTCGCGCAGGGCGTAGAGCCGACGGTCGGCGGGAGCCAGGTCGGCGCTCGCCGCGCAGATCACCCCGCCCAGCTCGGCCAGCGAGGCGCGCACCTCGCTCAGCGGAAGGTCGGCGCGCCACCCGGGGATCGACTCCAGCTTGTCCAGGGTGCCACCGGTGTGGCCGAGGCCCCGGCCCGACAGCTGCGGCACCGCGGCGCCGAGCGCCGCGACCAGCGGCACCAGGATCAGCGAGATCTTGTCCCCGACGCCGCCGGTCGAGTGCTTGTCGACCGTAGGGCGGCCGATCCCCGACAGGTCGAGGCGGACACCGGAGTCGATCATGGCCCCGGTCCAGGCGGCCAGCTCGGCTGGCTCCATGCCCCGCCACACGATGGCCATCAGCAGTGCCGCCATCTGCTCCTCCGCCACCTGGCCGGCCAGGTAGGCGTCGAAGAGCCACCGGATCGTCTCGTCGGGCAGCCGGCCGCCGTCGCGTTTGGCGGCGATGACCGCCACCGGGTCCAGCGCGCTCACTGCGCCGGCCCGCGCTGCCGGCGGGCGGTGAGCGCCGCGGCATCGAACGCCCCGGGTAGCAGATCGGCCAGGCGGACCGGGTCCGCGCCGGGCCCGGCGTCCACCAGCATCTCCGGGCCGCCGTTGTCCATCAGGACCTGACGGCACCGCCCGCACGGCGTCAGCGGCCCGCCGTCGCCGGCCACCACGCTGAGCGCCACCAGTGCGTGACCGCCCCCGGCGCGCAGCATCGAGACCAGCCCGCACTCCGCGCAGAGGGTCAGCCCGTACGAGGCGTTCTCGACGTTGCACGCGGCCAGCAGCGTCCCGTCGTCCGACAGGCCCGCGGCGCCTACCGACAGGCCCGACCAGGGGGCGTGAGCCCGGCCGGCCACCTCCCGCGCCGCGCCGCGCAGCCGCTCCCAGTCCGGCGTCGCCGGTCCCGGCCCGACGGTGCCGTTCACGCCGGCAGGGCCGCCTCGGCGCGCACCGCCGCGAAGCCCGGCTTGATGCGCCCGTTGATCAGCGCCAGGCGTTCGTCGAAGTGGGCGAAAGCGCTCTTCATGGCGTTGATGGTGAGCCACTGCAGGTCGTCCCACCCGTAGTCGAACTGCTCGACCATCTGCTGCAGCTCGCCGCTCACCGTCACCCCGCTCATCAGACGGTTGTCGGTGTTGACCGTGACCCGGAACCCCAGCCGGCGCAGCAAGCCGATCGGATGGGTGTGCAGCGACGCGGCCGCGCCGGTGTGGACGTTGGACGTCGGGCACATCTCGAGGGGGATGCGCCGGTCGCGCACGTACGACGCCAGCGGACCGAGCGTGGCGTGCCCGGCGTCGTCGAGCGAGATGTCGTCGATGAGCCGGACGCCGTGGCCGAGGCGCTCGGCGCCGCACCACTGCAGCGCCTCCCAGATCGACGGCAGGCCGAACCCTTCGCCGGCGTGGATGGTGATGTGGAAGTTCGAGTGGCGGACGAAGTCGAACGCGTCTAGGTGCCGGGTCGGCGGGCTGCCGGCCTCGGCCCCGGCGATGTCGAAGCCGACCACCCCCGAGTCGCGGTGGCGGACCGCGACCTCGGCGATCGACAGCGACTGCGCCGCGGTGCGCATGGCGGTCAGCAGGCTGTAGACGGTGATCGGCCGGCCGGCCGACCCTTCAGCGAAACCGGCGGTCACCGCCTCCACCACCTCGTCGAGGCCGAGGCCGCCGCTTTGGTGCAATTCCGGGGCGTAGCGTATCTCGGCGTAGGCGACGCCGTCGTCGGCCAGGTCCTCGGCGCACTCGCGCGCCACCCTCGCGAGGGCGTCGGCGCTCTGCATGACCGCGACGGTGTGGCGGAACCCGTCGAGGTACTTCGGCAGGTCCTGACGGTCAGCGCCGTCGGTGAACCACTGGGCCAGGAGGACCGGGTCGTCGGTCGGCAGGTCCCGGTAGCCGATCTCGTCGGCCAGCTCGATGACCGTCTGGGCTCGCAGCCCGCCGTCGAGATGATCGTGGAGCAGCACCTTCGGCACCCGCCGGATCTGCTCGAGCGTCGGTCGGGGCTCGGTCACCGCCTCATGGTAGGCCCGCTCATCGCGCCGGGCTCCCGACGCGGTGGCTATGTTTGGCCGAGCGGCGCTGTGGGGTGCCGTCGCAAGGAGGTCGCACGTGAGACGGTTTACGAGAGTTGCGTCCGTTGTCGCAGTCGCCGGGCTGGTGGCGACCGCATGCGGCAGTTCCAAGCCGTCGTCCACGCCGGCGACCACCGCGGCCGGCGCCACCACCGCGACGACCGCGGCCTCGAGCGGCGGGTCCGGCGGCACCAAGTTCCAGGCGTGCATGGTCACCGACACCGGCGGCATCGACGACCGGTCGTTCAACGCCTCCTCCTACCAGGGCCTGAAGGACGCCGCGGCCTCCGACCCGGCGATCGTCCCCTCTTACGTGCCCTCCACGACGGAGAGCGACTACACCCCCAACATCAACAGCCTGGTCCAGAAGGGCTGCGGCATCATCGTCACCGTCGGGTTCTTGATGGGCGACGCCACCCAGGCCGCGGCCAAGGCCAACCCCAACCAGAAGTTCGCGATCGTCGACTACAACTACTCGCCGCCGCTTCCGAACGTGCTCGGCTTGATCTTCAACACCGCCCAGGCCGGGTTCCTCGGCGGTTACCTGGCGGCCGGCATGACCAAGACCGGCACGGTCGCCACCTTCGGCGGCCAGAAGCTGCCGACGGTGACGGTGTACATGGACGGCTTCTACGACGGGGTGCAGTACTACAACTCCCAGCACGGCAAGCACGTCAAGGTCCTCGGATGGAACGAAGCGACCCAGAACGGGACCTTCACCGGTGACTTCACCGACCAGAGCAAGGGCAAGTCCGACACCCTGGCGTTCATCCAGCAGGGAGCCGACATCATCTTCCCCGTCGCCGGCAACGTCGGCCTGGGTGCCGCGGCGGCCGCCCAGCAAAACGGCAACGGCGTTCACCTGCTCTGGGTCGACACCGACGGGTGCGTGAGCGCCCCGCAGTACTGCAGCCTCTTCTACTCGAGCGTCGTCAAGGGCATCTCGGTGGCGGTGGCCAAGGCCGCGACCGACGCGGCCAAGGGCAGCTTCACGGGCGGCAACTACGTCGGGACCCTGGCCAACAACGGCGTTGGGTTGGCGCCCTACGCCAAGGACGTCCCCCAGTCCCTGCAAACCGAGCTGGCCACCGTCAAGCAGGGCATCATCAGCGGCAGCATCAAGGTGGCGTCGCCGAGCGCACCGGCGTCGAGCTAGGCGCGGGGACGCCGGTTGCACCTCGAACTGCGAGGCATCACCAAGCGGTTCGGGTCGCTGGTCGCCAACGACCACATCGACCTGGACGTAGAACCGGGGCAGATCCACGCCCTGCTCGGTGAGAACGGGGCCGGCAAGTCGACGCTGATGAACGTGCTCTACGGGCTCTACGAGCCCGACGAGGGCCAGATCGTCATCGACGGCAAGCCGGTCTCGTTCGCCAACCCCAAAGACGCCATCGCGGCCGGCATCGGGATGGTTCACCAGCACTTCATGCTGGTCCCGGTCTTCACCGTCGCGGAGAACGTCACGCTCGGCATCGAACCGGTCCGGTCCCTGCCCCACCTCCGCGTGGCCGGCCGCCTCGGGCTGCTCGACCGGCGCCGGGCCCGGCGCGAGGTGAAGGAGCTGTCGGCCCGCTACAACCTCGACGTCGACCCCGACGCGGTCGTCGAGCACCTGCCGGTGGGCACCCAGCAACGGGTGGAGATCATCAAGTCCCTGGCCCGTCAGGCGGAGGTGCTCATCCTCGACGAGCCGACCGCGGTGCTCACCCCCGGCGAGACCGACGAGCTGTTCGCCATCCTCAAGTCGCTGCAGGCGAGCGGGCGGTCGGTGGTCTTCATCACCCACAAGCTGCGGGAGGTGCAGGCCGTCGCCGACCAGGTGACGGTCATCCGGCAGGGGAAGGTCGTCGAGCACCTGGCGCCGACCGCCACCGACGCGCAGCTGGCCGCGGCGATGGTCGGGCGGGAGGTCCGCCTCCGCGTCGAGAAGGGCCCGGCCGCGCCGGGGGAGGTGGTGCTCGCGATCAGCGGCCTGACGGTGGCCGACGACCTGGGCGGCACGGCGGTCAACGACTTCTCGCTGGAGGTGCGCCGGGGGGAGATCGTCGGCATAGCCGGCGTGCAGGGCAACGGGCAGACCGAGCTGTGCGAGTCGCTCCTCGGCCTTCGCCCTGCGCTGGCCGGCACCGTGACCATCGCCGGTGACGACCTCACCGGCGCCGACACCAGGACAGTGCTGCGTGCCGGCGTCGGCTACGTCCCCGAGGACCGCCAGGACGACGGCCTGGTCGGTGACTTCACCATCGCCGAAAACCTGGCTCTCGACGTATACGACCAGGCCCCCTACTCCCGGGGGCCGGCGCTGCGCCTCGACGCCCTTCGGGACATCGCCGCCCGCCAGATCGCCGAGTTCGACGTCCGGACCCGCTCGTCGGAGGTGCCGGTGCGCACACTGTCGGGCGGCAACCAGCAGAAGGTCATCCTGGCCCGGGAGCTGTCGCGCCCGGTCAACCTGCTCGTCGCGTCGCAGCCGACGCGCGGCCTCGACATCGGCTCCATCGAGTTCGTCCACAAGCGGATCGTCGCGGCGCGCGACGGCGGCGCCGGCGTGTTGATCGTGTCCTCCGAGCTCGACGAGATCTACGCCCTGGCCGATCGCATCGCGGTCATGAGCGACGGGCGGATCATCGGCATCCGGCCGCCGACGGTCAGCCGGGAGGAGCTCGGCCTCCTGATGAGCGGCGCCCACCGCGACGCGCCGGCCGAGGCCGCGTCGTGACCTGGCGCGTCGTGAGCGGGGCCGGGTCGTGACCGCCGCCGCGCCCGCCACCGACCCCCGGCCGTCGGGGGAGCATCCCGCCGAGGGGCCCAAGGGTTTCGTGGCGGCCTTTGTCGAGGCGATCGTGGAGGGCAGCTCGACGACGGTCACCGTCCTGGCAGTCGTGGCTGCCATCGTGATCGGCGGGATCCTCATCGCCTTCTCCGACCCGCACGTGCTGGGGAAGATGGGCCACTTCTTCTCGGCGCCGGGCGCCGCGCTGGGCGCGGCGTGGGACTCGGCCAGCGCCGCCTACTCGGCCATGTTCCGCGGGGCGATCGTCAACTTCCACACGGTCTCAGCCGCCTCTCGCGGCGGGTCGGTGACCGCCGTGTTCAACCCGATCTCCGAGACCATCGTCAACGCTACCCCGTTGATCTTCGCCGGCCTGGCGGTGATGCTTCCGTTCCGGGCCGGCCTGTTCAACATCGGCGCCACCGGCCAGTTCATCGGCGGGGCGATCGTCGCCGGGTACCTGGGCTTCGCCGTCTCGCTCCCGCCGTTCATCCACGTGGTGGTGGCCGTCGCGGGCGGGTTCGCCGGCGGCGCCGCGGTGGGCTGGTTCGTCGGCTTCCTCCGGGCCCGGACCGGCGCCAACGAGGTGATCGTCACGATCATGCTCAACTACGTCGCGGAGTACTTCCTGCTCTACGTCCTCGGTACCTCCCCGTTCCGCCGTCCGGGGCGCAGCGACCCCATCACCCCGTTCATGCACGGCACCGCCCGCCTGCCTCACCTGGCCGGGGCGTCGCTGCGGATCAACGCCGGGATCCTGGTGGCGCTGGCCGCCGCGGCAGCGGTGTCGTGGCTGCTCAAGCGCAGCACTCTCGGCTTCGAGATCCGCGCCGTGGGCGCCAACGCCCGCGCCGCGCGCGGCGCCGGGATGAACGTCGAGCGCGGCTACATCCTCGTGATGCTCATCGCCGGCGGCCTGGCCGGGCTGGCGGCCGCCAGCGTGGTGCTCGGCACCAACTACACCGTCGACCCCCAGATCTACGGTACCTACGGCATCGACGCCATCACCATCGCCCTGCTCGGGCGGGGCACCCCGCTCGGGGTGGTGCTGGCGTCGCTGCTCTACGGCGCCCTCCACGCGGGCGGGGTGACCATGGTCGCGGCGACCCAGACGCCGATCGAGATCGTCACGGTGATCCAAAGCGTCATCGTCTTGTTCGTCGCTGCTCCACCGCTGGTGCGGGCTTTGTTCCGGCTGCGAACCCCCAAGCAGGCAGAAGCCGTGCCCCTCCTCGCCGCGCCGGCGGTGGTGACCGAGCCGTGAGGTGCCCGCCTGTGAGCCTGCGACCATGACGGCCGCCACGCTGATCCCCACCGGTAGGCGGACCGTCGACCGCCAGCTGGCAGCCGGCGTCACCCTGGCCCTCCTCGGGGTCATGGACCTGGCGCTGTTCGGCCTGGCCGGCCACACCGGCACCGCCAAGTTCGGTATGTCCCTAGCCGGCGCGTCGGTCCACGTCCCCGACCTCTCCCTCCCGGCCCGTGGCACCCCTATCGTCGCCGGAGCGATCTCGATCGTCCTCGGCGCACTGCGCATCCGCCTCGACCTCTCGCCGGCGTTGCGGCGGACCACGATGGGGGCCGCCATCGGACTGTTCCTGGTCTCGTTCCTCTGCTGGGCCGCCGCCGGCCAGACGCTGAGCCTGGTCGGCTTGCTGCAGAGCACCGCCACCCGGTCGATCCCGATCGTGCTGGGAGCGCTGGCCGGGTGCCTCTGCGAGCGGGCCGGGGTGATCAACATCGCCATCGAAGGCCAGCTGCTGCTCGGGGCGTTCGTGGCCGCGGTCGCGGCCAGCGCCACCGGCAACCTGTGGGTCGGGCTGCTCACCGGTTCGTTGGCCGGCGGCCTCCTCGCGGCGATGCTCGCCGCTTTCGCCATCGCCTTCGTGGTCGACCAGGTGGTGCTAGGAGTGGTCCTCAACGTCTTCGCGTCCGGGCTGACCGGTTACCTCTACGACCGGATCCTGGTGACCTACCAGCGGACCCTCAACCAGCCCCCGGTGTTTCGCAACTGGAAGGTGCCCGTCCTCGGTGACATCCCCATAATCGGACCGGTGTTCTTCGACTCCAACGTGTTCTTGTACCTCACGTATGGCGCCCTGTTCCTGGTGCAGGCGTTCTTGTTCCACACCCGGTGGGGTTTGCGGGTACGAGCCGTCGGTGAGCATCCAGTCGCCGCGGAGACCGTCGGCATCAGGGTGCTCGCCACCCGGTACCGCAACGTCATACTCGGCGGCCTGGTCGCCGGTCTGGGCGGGGCCTACCTGACCATCGGCTCGGTGGGGGCTTTCGGCAAGGACATCTCCTCCGGGAAGGGCTACATCGCGCTCGCGGCGCTGATCTTCGGCCGCTGGACCCCGCTCGGAGCGGTCGGAGCGGCGCTGGTGTTCGGCTTCGCCGACGCCCTGCAAAACGTCCTGTCGATCCTCGGCACGCCCATCCCTTCGGACGTGCTGCTGATGCTGCCGTACGCCGCGACGATCCTGGTGGTCGCCGGGCTGGTCGGCAAGGTCCGGGCGCCGGCAGCCGACGGACGGCCGTACGTGAAGTCATGACCGGCGCCGACGACAATTTCGACCCCTACGAGCACGCCGAGGAGGCTGCGGCCACCCTGGCGGCCCGCAGCGGTGTCGCCGCCCACGACGTTGCGGTGATCCTCGGCTCGGGATGGGCGCCGGCCGCCGACGCCCTCGGCCCGCCCAGCATGGAGATGGCGATGGCCGACCTGGGCGGACGCGCCGCCAGCGTCGCCGGCCACTCGGGGACCGTGCGGTCGGTGGCTCGCGGCGAGGGGCGGGCGCTGGTGTTCGTCGGGCGGGTCCACGCGTACGAGGGTCACCCCCTCCACGCCGTCGTCCACGCGGTTCGCACCGCGCTGGCCGCGGGGTGCCGGACCGTCGTGCTCACCAACGCAGCCGGCGGGATCAACCCGACGTACCGGGTTGGGCAGGCGGTGCTGATCAGCGACCACCTCAACCTGACCGGACGCTCCCCGCTGTCGGGGCCGGCGCCGCCCGAGCCGCACGGACCGCGCTTCGTCGACCTCACCGACCTCTACAGCGCCTCGCTGCGCGCCCAGGTCGCGGTGGCCGCCGCGTCCAGGGGTCTGCCTCCCGGCGGTCCGGCCACGCTGGCCGAAGGGGTCTATGCCGGCCTGCCCGGCCCCCACTACGAGACACCGGCCGAGATCCGCATGCTGCGCACGCTCGGCGCCGACCTGGTCGGCATGTCGACGGTCCACGAGGCCATCGCCGCCCGCCACGGCGGCGCCGCGGTGCTCGGGATATCGCTGGTCACCAACGCGGCCGCCGGAGTGACCGGCGAGGCCCTCGACCACGCCGAAGTGGTCGCCGCTGGCACCGCGGCCACCGCCGACCTCGGGAGGCTGCTGGCGGTCGCCGTCGACGTCGCCGCGGCCCGGTGAAACTCCCCGTCGACCCCGGTTTGCGCCGGAAGGCGCAAGCGTGGATCGCGGACGATCCCGACGAAGGCGACCGCCGCTTCTTGAAGGACCTGCTCGCCGCGGCGTCGGCCGGGGGACCGGCGGGTGACGACGCCGCTGCCGACCTCGCGGCTCGCTTCGCCGGCGGGCTCCACTTCGGCACCGCCGGGCTGCGAGCCCCAGTCGGCGCCGGCCCGGCCCGTCTCAACCGGGCGGTGGTCCGGGCCACCACCGCCGGCGTGGCTGCCTGGCTGCGGGCCGAAACGCCCGACGCCGCCACTCGGGGCGTCGTCGTGGGATGCGATGCTCGCCACCGTTCACGGGAACTGTGGGAGGAGACCGCGGCGGTGCTGGCCGGCGCCGGGATCCCCGCCTTGGTCCTCGCCCCGGCCCAGCCGACGCCTCTCCTGGCCTTCGCCACCCGCCACCTCGGCGCCGCGGCCGGCATCATGATCACCGCCAGCCACAACCCCGCCGCCGACAACGGCTACAAGCTCTACGTCGGCGACGGCGCCCAGATCCTTCCGTCTCCCGCCGA
This sequence comes from Acidiferrimicrobium sp. IK, assembly GCF_025499425.1. GTDB lineage: Bacteria > Actinomycetota > Acidimicrobiia > Acidimicrobiales > Palsa-688 > Acidiferrimicrobium. Next base: position 112,502 of record NZ_JAIMCB010000009.1, on the reverse strand, counting down.
CGCCGTCGAGGCGGCCATCGCCGCGGTCGGGCCTCTCGCCGGGGTCCCGGTCGCCCCCGCCGGCGACCCTCGCATCGTGACCGTCCCCCGGTCAGTGACCGACGCGTACCTCGACTCGGTGGCCGCGATGGCCCCAGCCCCAGACGGCGCCGGGTTGCTGCGAGTCGTCCACACAGCCATGCACGGGGTGTCCACCGGTCTGTTCGACGCGGCCGTCGCCCGCGCCGGCCACCCGCCTGTCCACCACGTCGCCGCTCAGGCCGCCCCCGACCCGGACTTCCCGACCGTGGCGTTCCCCAACCCCGAGGAGCCCGGGGCCATGGACCTGGCCCTAGCCGACGCCCGCCTTCTCGGCGCCGACTTGGTCTTGGCCAACGACCCCGACGGCGACCGCCTGGCGGTCGCGGTCGCGGAGCCGGCCGCTCAGGGAGGATGGCGGGTGATGACCGGCGACCAGCTCGGCGCGCTGCTCGGCGCCGCGGTGCTCGCCGGGGAGGTCGGGCCCGGTCTCGCGGGCGGGGCCGCCGAGCAGCGGGTCGTGGCCAGCTCCCTGGTGTCCTCCACCATGCTGGCGGCGATAGCGGCCGACGCCGGAGCCACCTGGGTGGAGACCCTCACCGGCTTCAAGTGGATCGCGCGGGGCGCGGCCGGCGTGGCGGGCGGCCGCCTGGTGTTCGGTTACGAGGAGGCCCTCGGGTACTTGGTCGGCGACGCGGTAGCCGACAAGGACGGCATCGGGGCCGCGCTCGCCGTCTTGGCTTTGGCCGCCGCCGACCGCGCTCGGGGAAGGACGCTCCTCCACCGCGTCGACGACATCGAGCGACGCTACGGGGTGCACGCCACCCGCCAGGTGTCCCGCCGCCTGCCCTCCGCCCCGGCTGCCGAGACGGTGGCGGCCAAGCTGAGAAGCGCACCGCCAGCCGACATCGGCGGCGTGAAGGTGTTGTCGGTCGAGGATCTCTCGCGCGGCGGCCGCCTGCCGCCTACCGACGCCATCGTCTTCCAGCTCGAAGGGTGCCGGGTCGTGGTCCGCCCCAGCGGCACCGAACCGAAGATCAAGGCCTACCTGGAGGCCCGCCAGCCACCGACCCCGGATCTCGCGGCCGCCCGAGCCGGCGCCGACGCCGTCCTCGACCGGGTCGCGGCTGGCGTGGCCGGGCTGCTCGACGGCTGAGCGTCCCGGCCGGCAGCGACCACTCCACGCCGGGCGATCGCTCAGGCCGGGAGGCCGGGTTGTCCCTCAGGCCGGGAGGCCGGCTTGTCCCTCAGGCCGGGAGGCCGGCCAGGACGGCGGCGGAAGCCGAGCAACCCAGCCGGGTGGCGCCGGCATCGACCATCCGCAGGGCGGTCTCCGCGGTGCGGATACCGCCGGCCGCCTTGATCCCGAGGCGGCCGCCGACGGTCGCGGCCATCACCTCGACGGCCTCCACCGACGCCCCGCCCGCGGGGTGGAAGCCGCTGGAGGTCTTCACGAAGTCGCCGCCGGCGTCCTCCACGGCCCGGCATCCCTCTGCGATGGCCGCGGGGGTGAGCAGGGCGGTCTCGAGGATCGCCTTGATCGTGACCGCCGGCCCGATCGCGGCGCGGATGGCTGTCAGCTCCCGGGCGACGGCCGCCCAGTCGCCGCTGACCGCGGCGGCCAGGTCGACCACCACGTCCACCTCGGTGGCGCCGCCGGCGACCACCGCCTCCGCCTCGACCACCTTGACCGACGTCGGGTGCGCCCCGGACGGGAACCCGACCACGGCGGCGACTTGCAGACCCGGGGGCAGCTGAACGCTGAGCGGCAGCCGGGTCGCGTTGATGCACACCGCTGCCACCTCGAGGTCGATGGCCTCCAGGCACAGCGAGGCCACCTGAGCGTCGGTCGACTCGGGAGCGAGCAGAGTGTGGTCGATGATGCCGGCGATGCCGGCGCGGGTGCGGGCGATGTCCACGGCGCCCCATGGTGGCACGCCCGGCCACGCCCGCGTCGAGACCCGGCGCGACTCAGCCGGGACCGGCCACCGCAGGGATGACGTCGCGCCCGTAGGCCTCCAGGGTCGGGCCGGCCTGGTCGTGCATCAGGTACAGCGCGAACTGGTCAGCACCGAGCGCGGCCAGCTCCTGCAGTCGGGCCACGTGCGCCGGGGCCGGGCCGAGGAGACAGAACCGGTCGATCACGTCGTCGGGCACGAAGTCGGTGCTCGGGTTGCCGGCCCGCCCGTGATGGGCGTAGTCGTATCCGTGCCGCCCCGCGATGTAGTCGGTGAGGGCAGCGGGAACCGACCCCGACTGCGCTCCGTACCGGGCCACCAGATCGGCCACGTGGTTGCCGACCATGCCCCCGAACCACCGTACTTGGTCGCGTTGGTGGGCCAGGTCGGTGCCGATGTAGGCGGGAGCGGCCACGCACACCTTCAACGAGTCGGGGTCCCGTCCGGCAGCCGCCGCGGCGTCCCTCGCGGTCTTGATCGACCACTCCACCAGGTACGGGTCGGCCAGTTGCAGGATCAGCCCGTCACCGACTGACCCGGCGACGGCCAGCGCCTTCGGACCGTACGCTGCGACCCACACTTCGATCCCGGTGTCGGACGCCCACGGGATCGCGACTTCCTTGCCGTCCGCCTGGACGGCCCGGCCGTTGGCCAGGTCCCGGATCGCGATCACGCTGTCGCGCAACATGCCCAACGTGGCTGGACGCCCGCCGATCACCCGGACCGCAGAGTCGCCTCTGCCGATGCCGCACACCGTCCGCGGCCCGAACATCGAGTTGAGGGTGGCGAAAAGCGATGCCGTCACTGACCAGTCTCGGGTCACCGGGTTGGTGACCATCGGTCCCACCGTCACCCGCTCCGTGCGGGCGAGGATCTGCGAGAAGATCACGAACGGCTCCTGCCACAGCACCACCGAATCGAAGGTCCAGACGTGGCTGAAACCGGCGGCCTCGGCGGCCACCGCCCGCTCGACGACCGCGCTGGCCGGCGGGTCGGTCTGCAGGACCACGCCGACGTCGATACCCATCAGCGCAGCATCTGGTTGAGTCCGCGGCGCACGAAACGTCCGTGACCGGCCCGCCCGACGAAGCGGCCCCCGTCGATGACGAACGAGCCCCGCGACAGCACGGTGTCGACCCGTCCGGTGACCGTCTGGCCTTCGAAGGCGGAATAGTCCACGTTCATGTGGTGGGTAGTCGCAGAAATAGTGTCGGTAGCGGCTGGGTCATAGACGACAATGTCGGCGTCGGAGCCGGGAGCCACCACGCCTTTGCGCGGATACATCCCGAACAGCCTGGCCGGCGCCGCCGCGGTCAGCTCGACGAACCGCTCGGTCGAGAGGTGGCCGGCCGCCACGCCCGCGTGGATCAAGTTCATCCGGTGCTCGACGCCGGGAAGGCCGTTTGGGATCTTGGAGAAGTCGCCGACGCCGAGCTCCTTTTGCTCCTTGAAGCAGAACGGGCAGTGGTCGGTCGACACGACCGACAGCGTCTCGGTCGCCAGCCCCCGCCACAGGTGGGCGCCGTGACCGGCCGGACGGATCGGCGGCGAGCACACGTACTTGGACCCTTCGAAACCGGGGCCCTCCATCGCGTCGTCGGTCAGGTACAAGTATTGGGGGCAGGTCTCGGCCCACACGTTCCCGTTGTCGGCGCGGGCCCGAGCAACCTCGACGAGTGCCTCGGTCGCCGACAAGTGCACGAAATACACCGGCGACCCGGCCACCTTCGCCAGCTGGATCGCCCGGAACGTCGCCTCTCCCTCCAGAGCCGACGGGCGGGTCACGCCGTGAAAGCGGGGATCGGTGTGGCCCCGAGCCAAAGCTTGGGCCACCAGCACGTCTATGGCGATGCCGTTCTCGGCGTGCATCATGATCGTGGCGCCGGTGTCGGCCGCCTTTTGCATGGCCTGGAGTATTTCGCCGTCGGTCGAGTAGAAGACCCCGGGGTAAGCCATGAACAGCTTGAAGCTGCTGATGCCCTCGCCGAGCATCGTGTCCATTTCTTTCAACGTGGTGTCGTTGACATCCGACACGATCATGTGGAACCCGTAGTCCACCGCGCAATTGCCGTCGGCCTTCGCGTGCCAGGCGTCGAGCGCCGCCCCGAGCGTCGAGCCCTTGGACTGGATGGCGAAGTCGACGATGGTGGTGGTACCCCCCCAAGCAGCGGCGACGGTGCCGGTCTCGAACGTGTCGTGAGAGAAGGTGCCCCCGAACGGCATCTCCATGTGGGTGTGCACGTCGATGCCGCCCGGCAGCACCAGCTTGCCTGTGGCGTCGACGGTCCGCTCCGCGCCGGCCGCTGCCGCGGCCGCCAGCTCGGTTCCCGGCGCCAGCAGAGCCACGATGGTCTCCCCGTCGACGAGCACGTCGGCGCGCACCGACCCTTCGGCCCCCACCACCGTCCCGCCGGCGACGAGGACGCGGCTCACGGCTCGACCAGCTGGCCGTAGCTCTCGGGCCGGCGGTCCCGGTAGAACTGCCACAGCTGGCGGACCTCGGTGATCATTTCCATGTCGAGGTCGCGCACCACGACCTCGTCTTTGGTGTCCGACGCCGCACCGCCGACGATCTGGCCGCGCGGATCAGCGAAATAGGTGGTGCCGTAGAAGTCGTTGTCGCCGAGCGGCTCGGTGCCGACCCGGTTGATCGCGCCGACGAAGAACTCGTTGGCCACCGCCGCTGCCGGCTGCTCCAGCTGCCACAGGTACGACGACAACCCCCGGCTGGTAGCCGACGGGTTGAACACGATGCGGGCCCCGCCGAGTCCCAATGCCCGCCAGCCCTCCGGGAAGTGCCGGTCGTAGCAGATGTACACGCCGATCGGGCCCACCGCGGTCTGGAACACCGGGTAGCCCAGGTTGCCGGGCCGGAAGTAGTACTTCTCCCAGAATCCTTTCACCTGCGGCAGGTGATGCTTGCGGTACTTGCCCAGGTACCGCCCGTCGGCGTCGATGACCGCGGCGGTGTTGTAATAGACGCCCGGCTGCTCCTCCTCGTACATGGGGACGACCAGCACCATCCCCGTCTCCGCGGCCACCTCGCACATGAGGCGGGTGGTCTCGCCGTCAGGGATCCCCTCGGTGTAGGAGAAGAACTGCGAGTCCTGCACCTGGCAGAAGTACGGGCCGTAGAACAACTCCTGGAAGCACGCGACCTGGGCTCCCGCAGAGGCGGCCTCCCGGGCCATGGCCACGTTGGATTCGATCATCGTGGACTTGTCCCCGGTCCACGATGCCTGGATGAGTGCAGCACGGACGATCTCGCTCAATGGTCCTCCAGTCGGTTGACTTCTACGGGGCTCGCAGGCGTCTCGGTAGCGGGACTCTCAGCTGGGTGGCTGTCAGTGGGGTATTTGTCAGTGGTTGTCAGTGGATGTCAGTGGGCTCCCAGCTGGGTGGCTGTCGGTGGGTGGCTGTCAGCTCGCGGCGGCGATGGCGTCGATGAGCATGGCTGCGCCCTCATCGGCCTCTTCTGCGGTGAGCGACAGGGGAGGGGCCAGGCGCAACACGTTCCCCTTGATCCCGCCTTTGCCCACCAGCAAACCCCGGTCTCGGGCCGCTTCCAACACCGCGCCGGCCTTGGCCGGCGCCGGCCTCCCGGGGGTTGCACCGTCGCTGCCCGCCTCGACGAGCTCGATGCCGATCATCAAGCCCTTGCCCCGCACTTCCCCCACAATCGGGAACTTGTCGACCAGCGGGGCAAGGTGGTCCATCAGCTGGCGACCACGGGCCAGGGCGTTGCCCTGCAGATCCTGGCTCAAGAGGTACTCGAGGTTGGCCAACGCGCCGGCGGTCGCAAGGGGGTTGCCGCCGAAGGTCGAGATGGAGTTGGCGTGGACTGAGTCGATCAGTTCGCCGCGCCCGACTACCCCGCCGATGGCCAACCCGTTGCCGATTCCCTTCGCGAACGTGAGGAGATCCGGCGTGATGCCGTGGGCCTGGTATCCCCAGAAATGCTCGCCGGTGCGGCCCCATCCGGTCTGGACCTCGTCGGACACCCAGAGGACCCCGTACTCGTCGGCCACCGCCTTCATCGGAGCGAAGAACCCGTCGGGAGGGGTGATGAACCCGCCGACACCCTGGATCGGCTCGGCGATGAGGCACGCCACGTCGCCAGCGGTCGCGGTCTCGAGGATGTCGCGCAGGTCGTCTGCGGCCGCGCGCGCGAACTCCTCGTCGGGGAGATGGCCGAAGGGGCTCCGGTAGCGGTAACCGCCGTGGACGTAGTGAACGTCGACTGGCGTCAGCGACGACGACGACCACGAGCGGATGCCGGTGATCGCCATGGAGGCGAACGAACGTCCGTGGTAGCTGTTGCGCAGGGCCAGCACCTGGTTGGACTGGCGGGCGGTACAGGTCAGCTGGAGGGCGGTGTCGTTGGCCTCGGTACCGGAGTTCACCAGGAACACCTTGGCGTCGGGGATGGCGGACAAACCAGCGATCCGCTCGGCCAGCTCGACCATCGGGCGGATCAGGTAGAGCGTCGAGGTGTGAACCATCCTCCCGGCTTGGGTGCGGATGGCGTCGACCACCTCCGGCACCGCGTGCCCGGTCATCGTCGTGAGGATCCCGCCGAAGAAGTCCAGGTAGGTCCGGCCCTCAGCGTCGGTCACATGCCGCCCCTGACCCGACACCAACTCGATGGGCTCCTCGTAGTACAGCGACAGCCACGAAGGCATCACCTTTGCGTGCCGGGCCAGCAGCTCGGCGTGGGCTCCCTCGTCGGATTTGCTCATACCTCAGCTTGCCCCTTGAGACCCCGGAAGGCAACGGCCGGCGCACGCCTGTACCCGGCCCGGTTCGGCCTGCGCCCGATCCGCCCGGTTCGGCCGGCGCCCGGGGCCGACTCGCGGCGCCGCCCGGGGGCCGACTTGCGGCGCCGCCCAGCTCGATGTCCAGTTCCCCACCGAGCTCCGTGGGGAAGTGGACGTCGAAAAGGGACAGGTCCTGCCACCAGGGATTTGCTCATGTTCGAGTAGTTTTCATGTAAATTGATGACATGAGCCCGACCCCAGGCCACCAGGTGGACGGCCTCGGCGCCGCTCAGCTGGGCCTGGTGACCATCTGGCAGCTGTGCGGCCTGGGGTTGAGCCGCCGGCAGGTCGATCGCTGGGTTGCGGAGGGACGGCTGGTGCCGGTCCGGCGTGGCGTATATCGGCTGGCGGGCATCCACGTGACCTGGGAGGTAAGGCTGATGGCCGCGGTGCTGGCCAGCCGGGGAAGGCTGGTCGCCTCCTCCCACAGCGCGGTCCGGCTGTGGGGACTGGACGATGCGAGAGGGACGGGCGGGATCCACCTCTCGGGCGGCAGGGTTCGCATGAGAGGGGCGCGGGTCCACTACCGGGAGGTGCCTCCCGCGGAGCGCACCACCCGCCTCCTGATCCCCGTGACCACCGTTCCAAGGACCCTGACGGATCTCGCCGGGACCGTGGACGTAGCCCGATTGGGGCGCCTCACCGACGAGGCGCTGCGCCTTCGCGTCATCGGGCTGGAGCAGTTGCGCCGGCATGTGGACGGCCTTTCGGTCGGGGTCAGCGGCCGGCGTCCGCTAGGCGCCGGGCGGCTAGAGGAAGTCCTCGCCGACCGGCTCCCGGGCTACGACCCCGGTGACAGCGCGTGGGAGCGGACGATGGACAACCGCTGGGAAGCCTGGGGGCTGCCGCCGGCGGTGCGCCAGTACGAGATCGTGACGCCGGGAGGCACCTACCGCCCGGACCGGGCGATCGTCGCAGAGCGCATCGCGGTCGACTGGAACGGCTACGAATACCACGGCTCGCGCAGTCGCTTCGACGCCGACAGCGATCGGCGAGCCGATCTGGCGACGGTGGGGTGGTGGTTGCTCGACTTCACCTCGCGCTCGTCGCCGGAGCGGATCTGCGCGGCCGTCCATTCCCTTTGGACCCAACGGCGACGGGACCTGGCGGGATGATCGGACGGCCCGCGTGATCGGGCTGGGTTGGGTGATCGGGCTGGGTTGGGTGATCGGGCTGGGTTGGGTGATCGGGCTGGGTTGGGTGATCGGGCTGGGTTGGGTGATCGGGCTGGGTTGGATGATCGGGCATGGTCGCTGGCCGTCGGTACCGTGAGGGATATGGACCCCGCCCCCGTCGGATCGCACGCCGCGGCTCTCGGCTCGAGGCGGGCCGAGCAGTGGGCGGCGACCATGGCCGGCACCACCGCTGGCGCGGTTCGTCGGGCCCACAGCGACCCCACCCCCGGCGTCGGCGCGCCTTTCATGCTCGGGCGCGAGGAGCGGGAGGCGGCGGAGGACGCGGCGCTGGCCGCCGGCGCCAGCCGGGCGATCGGCGCCGGCCGGCGGGCCGTCGAAGAGGAGCCCGACGACTGGCGGACCTGCTTCGAGCGGGACCGCGATCGCATCCTGCACTCGGCGGCGTTCAGGCGGCTGGCCGGCAAGACCCAGGTGTTCGTGCACCCCGCCGACCATCAACGCACCCGTCTGACCCACGCTCTCGAGGTCGCCCAGGTGGCCACCGCAATCGCCAGGGCCCTCCGCCTCAACGTGGCCCTGGTCGAGGCCATCGCCCTTGGCCACGACTGCGGCCACGGGCCCGGCGGCCACGCCAGCGAGGACGCCCTCGGACCGTACGTCGCCGAGGGGTACGACCACGCGGTGTGGGGCGCAGACGTGGTCCTGGCCGGCCTCAACCTGTGCGCTGAGACGCTCGACGGCGTCCGGTGCCACTCGTGGTCGCGCCCGGCCCCGATGACAGCCGAGGGGGAGGTGGTGAGCTGGGCCGACCGCATCGCGTACGTCTGCCACGACTTCGAGGACGCCGTCGCTGCCGGCATCGTCGACCCCGGCGTACTCCCCGCCGACGTGTTGCTGCGATGCGGCGAGACCCGCCGTGAGCAACTCGACACCTTCGTCCGGGCCGTGGTGACGAGCACCGCCCGCGACGGGCACGTGAGCATGGATGCCGATACCGCCGAGGCGTTGGCCCAGATGCGAGCCGCGAACTACCGCCACATCTACATGCGCCCGGCGTCGGTGGCCCAGGCCAGCGCGGTGATCGCGGTGCTGCGCGCGCTCGTGGAGCACTTCGCGGATCACCCGGGGCGCCTGCCCGGAGCGAGGGCTGACGGTGGCGCCGCGAGGGCGGGCAGCGAGGCGGCGCTGCGAGCAGCGGTGACCTACGTCGGCGGGATGACCGATCGATTCGCCTTCCGCACTGCGGTGGCCGACCTCGGGTGGGACCCGGCCCGTCTCCCTGTAGCAGTCGACGCCGGCTAGGCCGGCGGCTGGTCACGAGCGCGCCGGCGGCTGGTCACGGAGCGCCGGCGTGGCGCGTCACGGAGTGCCGGCGTGGCGCCGACGGCCACTTCAACACCGCCTGCGGTGGCGGACTGGACATCGAGCGCGACTCGCAGTGAGGGGCCGGCGTCCCGACGGCGCTGGCCTCGCCGCCGCGCTCCGACGTCCAGCTCTCCACCGAGGGGCGTGGCCAACTGGACCTCGAAGCAGGGGTTCGACGGCAGCCACCCGGCGCCGGCGCGCGAGACTCGCGCCGATGCGCGCCGACCGGCTCGTCGCCACCCTGCTCCTGCTCCAGGCGCGCGGCCATGTCACCGCCGCGGAGGTCGCCCGGGAGCTGGAGGTGTCGCCCCGCACCGCCCGGCGCGACCTCGACGCGCTGGGCATGGCCGGCATCCCGGTCTACTCGCAGCAGGGGAAGGGCGGTGGCTGGCGCCTGGCCGGGCGCGGCCGGACCGATCTGAGCGGTCTCACCGGTCCCGAGGCCCGAGCCTTGTTCCTGGTAGCCGGCCCGGCGTCGTCGGCCACGCCCGAGGTGAAGGCGGCGCTGCGCAAGCTGGTCCACGCACTCCCCGAGCCGTTCCGGGAGGAAGCCGAAGCCACGACGAGCGCGGTCGTGGTCGACCGCGCCGGGTGGGGTCGGGCGGCCGGCGTGCGACCGCCGCCTCCCTTGCTCGACGCAGTGCAGCAAGCGGTCGTGACCGGAACGCAGGTCCGCCTCGACTACATCGACCGGACCCGGACCGCGACCAGCCGGGTGGTGCACCCGCTGGGGCTGGCCGCCAAGGGCGAGACCTGGTACCTGGTCGCGGGGACCGATGCCGGGCAGCGCACCTTCCGGGTGGATCGCATCGAGGCGGTCCACCCGACGGGCGAGAAGGTGGTCCGCCCCGATGGCTTCGACATGCGGGAGGCGTGGCGGTCGATCACCGAGGAGATCGACCAGCGCCGGAGCCCAGTCCGGGCACGGGCGTTGGCCGAGGCGTGCGTGCTCTGGCGGTGCCGGGCCCAGTTCGGGACCCGGGTGCAGATCGGGCCGGCCGGCGCCGACGGCCGGGTCGACATAGAGGTCCGAGGCCACAGCGTCATGTCGCTGGCCTCGGAGCTGGCCTGCTTCGGCGACACCGTCGAGGTGATCGAGCCCGACGAGCTGCGCCTCGAACTGGCCGAGGTGGGAGCACGCCTCGTCGCTCGGTACTCGCCGGCGGCCCCGCCGGCCAGAGCGCGAGCCGTCCGCTGAGCGCCTGCACTCCCGTCTAGGGACCGCGAGTCCCTACAGTGGGCCCGCACGCTGACGACAGTCAGGCGAGCCGACGGCAGTGCAGCTCAGGAACGTGTCGGCGAACACCGTGCAGCCGAAGACAGGGAGAACCAGGAACGTGGATGTGCGCATAGGGGTCACCAACACCCCGAAGGAGATCGATCTCGAGCTCCCCGACGGTACCGACGCCGATGCCCTCTCGAAGCAGATAGAGGAGACCCTCGGCTCGGAGACGGCCGTTTTGTGGCTGACCGACCGGCGGGGCCGGCGGGTCGGGGTGCCGGCGGCCAAGGTCGCCTACATCGAGATCGACGCCAAGGGCGACGACCGGCGCGTCGGCTTCGGGTCCGTCGTTCACTGAGCAGCTCGCCGGACGTGGCGGTCGACCTCCTCGACCGGAAGCTCCTTTTCGTCACCGGTAAGGGCGGCGTCGGCAAGACGACCGTCGCCGCCGCGCTGGCGTCGCTCGCGGCCGACCGGGGCAAGAAGACGTTGGTCTGCGAGGTCGATGCGAAGGGCAACCTGGCCGACTTCTACGAGACCGGGCCCACCCGCTTCGAGGAGCGGGAGATCTCGCCGCGCCTGTGGGCGATGTCGATGGACACCGAGGCGTCGCTTCGCCAGTACCTGGCCCTGCAGCTGAAGCTGCCGCTCGTCGCCAGGGTCGGCCCGCTGGCGAAGATGTTCGACTTCGTCGCGTCGGCCGCGCCCGGGGTCAAGGAGATCGTCACCGTCGGCAAGCTGTGCTGGGAGGTGCGCGAGCGCCACTACGACATCGTGATCGTCGACGCCGCGGCGAGCGGACACATAGTCAGCCAGTTGGCCGCCCCTCAAGCGATCAACGAGCTGGTGCAAGTCGGCCTGGTCCGCCAGCAGACCGGTTGGATGCTCGACATCCTCGGGGATCCGCTGCAGACCGGGCTGGTGATCGTGGCCATCCCGGCGGAGATGCCGGTCAGCGAGACCCTGGAGCTTCGCGACCGGGTGGCAGCAGAAACCAACGTGGATCTGGCCGCGGTGGTCGTCAACCGAGTCCTGCCGGAGCTGTTCTCGCGGGGCGAAGAGGACATCTTCGACCAGCTGGAGGAGCGTCCAGCGGCCGAGTTCCTTGACCGAGCGCTCGGCGGCCCGGCCCGGCCGCTGCTCGACGCCGCCCGGCTGACGGTGACCATGCGCCGCAGCCGCACCGAGCACCTCGAGCGCCTCCGCGGCGCGGTCGACGGCAAGGTGCCGATGCTTTACGTGCCGTACCTGTTCTTCCGTTCCCACGGGCTGCGGGCCACCCGGCAGGTGGCCGAGGCCCTCTCCGCGGAGCTCGGGTACTAGATGGCCGATCGGGCCGGGTCGATCGACTCGCTGCTGGCGTCCAAGGAGATCGCCATCGCCTGCGGTTCGGGAGGGGTGGGGAAAACGACCACCGCGGCTGCGGCCGCGGCCATGGCAGCGGTGCATCACGGCGGCAAGGTCCTCGTCGTCACCGTCGACCCCGCGAAACGGTTGGCCAACGCGCTCGGGCTGAGCGGTTTTGGCAACTCGGAGAAGCGAGTCCCCGCCTCGGCGTTCGCCGCGGCCGGCGTGCAACCACGAGGCGAGCTGTGGGCCGCCATGCTCGACACCAAGCAGAGCTGGGACGCGCTGGTCCGCCGGCACGCCCCCGACGCCGACACCCGGGACCGGATCCTCGAGAACCCGCTATATCAGAACATCTCCGGCAAGTTCGTGCAGAGCCACGACTACATCGCCATGGAGCGCCTCTACGAGATCCACTCGGAGGGCCGCTTCGACCTGATCGTCGTCGACACCCCGCCGACGCGCAACGCGGTCGACTTCATCGAGGCGCCGGCTCGCATGGCGGAGTTCTTCTCGTCGCGGCTTCTGCGGCTGCTGATCGTCCCCTACCGCAGCCGGGTGGTCAACATGGCGTCCCGGCCGTTCTACCAGGTCGCCGACCGGATCCTCGGCTCGCAGTTCCTGGCCGACATCGCCGAGTTCTTCATCTTGTTCCAGACCATGTACTCGGGGTTCGTGACGCGGGCTCGGGCCGTCGAGCGGCTGCTGCGCGACAACCGCACCACGTTCATGGTCATCTCGACCCTGGAGGCTGCGCCGGTGCGCGAGGCGGAGTTCTTCATCGACGTGCTGTCCTCGAAGAAGCTGCACCTGGGCGCGCTGGTGCTCAACCGGGTCCTGCCCCCGTACCTCCTCGACGACGCCGCCCACCTGCGGGCCGGGCGCCTGGTCGCCGAGGCCGACGTCCTCGCCGGGGAGCTGGCGGCGGTGATCGGCGCCGACCCCAGCCAGGTGGCCCGGGTCCTGACCGAGATGGGAGACAACTTCCAGAACTTCTCGGTGGTCGCGCAGCGCGAGGCGGCCCAGCGCAGCGACCTGGCGAAGATGCCGGACGTGGTGGCCGCGGTCCCCGAGTTCGACGACGACATCCACGACCTGGCCGGCCTGATGCGCTTGGGCGAGGCCATCTGGGGTTGACGCGCGGCGACGGCGCGAGACTGACGCCCGCACCCGGCTGACACGACGGAGAAAAGAGACCACATTGGCGACGCTGGCGGAGTTGGTCCGGGAGCACACCAAGCTGGAACAGCCGGTAACCGCGCACCTGCAGCGGCTGGTCGGGTCGTGGGGAACGCTGTCGGACCTGTGCTTCGCCGACCTCCTCTTGTTCGTGCCCGTCGACGGCAGCGACGACCGCTTCGTCGTCGTGGGCCAGGTCCGACCGACGACCAACCAGACCCTGCACCTCGAGGATCTGGTGGGCCGGGTGATGGGCGTCGACGACCGACCCCTGCTGGCTCGGGCCTGGCAGCTGGGGAGCGTCGTCGAGGGCGAGGTGTCGATCCCATCGCGCAACGAGCGGGGACGCCAGGTGGTGATCCCGGTGCGGTGGCAGGACGAGTTGGTGGCGCTCATGACCCGGGAGTCGGCGCTGTCGGTGGGGCGCCGGCCGGGGGAGCTGGAGCGGGTGTACGTCGAGGTCTTCGATCGGCTGGCCCGGATGATCGCGGCGGGGGAGTTCCCCTTCCCGATCGACGAGGTGGTCACCAGCGAGATGCCCCGCGTCGGCGACGGGGTCCTCGTCCTCGACGCCAGCGCCCGGGTCGACTACGCGTCGCCTAACGCAGTCAACGCCCTCCACCGTCTCGGCATCTACTCGGGGATCGAAGGTGTCAGCCTGGACGAGGCCGGCCTGGACCAGTCCGCGGTCAAGGTGGCGTTCGCAACTCGCCTTCCCGCCACCGAGGAGGTCACCGAGGGCAGCGACTCGATGGTGTTCCGCTGCGTGCCGCTGCTCGACAAGGGCAACATCACCGGGGCGTTGGTGCTGCTACGCGACGTCAGCGAGCTGCGCCGGAGAGACCGGCTGCTGCTGTCCAAAGATGCCGCCATCCGCGAGGTCCACCACCGGGTGAAGAACAACCTGCAGACCATCTCGTCGCTCCTGCGCCTGCAGTCGCGCCGGCTGCCCCAAGGGGAGGCCCGTCACGCTCTCGAGGAGTCGGAGCGCAGAGTCCGCTCGATCGCCTTGGTGCACGAGATCCTGTCGCGCGACACGACCGACGAGGTCGACTTCAACGACATCCTGCCCTCACTGGTACGGATGGCGGAGGACCTGGGGAGCAGCGACCGACCGGTCCACATCACCACGACCGGGGAGACCGGGGAACTTCAAGCCGCGCTGGCCACGCCGTTGGCGGTGGTCATCACCGAGCTGCTGCAAAACGCCGCCGAGCACGCGTTCCCCGAAGGGTCGACCGTCGACATCAAGACCATAAGAGTCACCGTCGACCTAGAGCGCACGCCGACCAGTCTCCGGGTGACCGTCCGCGACAACGGCGTGGGCCTACCGCCGGGATTCGTGATCGAAGACACCGCCAGCCTGGGGCTGTCGATCGTGCGCAGCCTGGTCGGATCGCAGCTCGGCGGCACCATCAACATGCGCACCGACGGGGGCACGATCGTCGAGCTGGTCATCCCAGTGGACAACAGCCCCGAGGACCTCGAGAAGCTCTGACCGGCCGGTGAGGCGTCCGCCGGGGGTGTCCGCCGGGGGTCGGTCCCGAGACTGGCGAGGCGGTCAGCTGGCGCGGCGCTGGCGGGCGAGCCAGGACTTGCGCAGCTTGCGGCGCTCTTCCTCCGAGGTGCCGCCCCAGATCCCGGACTCCTGGTTGGTCGCCAACGCGAACTCCAGGCACGCCTCCTGCGCTTCGCAGGCGCAGCAGACCCGCTTGGCCGACTCGATCTGCTCGATTGCCGGACCGGTGGTCCCGATGGGGAAGAACAGGTCGGGGTCGGTATCCCGGCAGGATGCGTTGTCCCGCCAGTCGTCCACGTCCCATTCGATGTTGCGGCTCCAAGTAAGGGCCACTGGCCGCCTCCTGGCGAAGATTGTGAATCAGTTCACGTGTGGGTGTAACAAAAACTGGTCCGTTCACCGCAGCGTTGCAACAGCGTAAAGCTGTGCTCCGCCCCTGGCAACCCCTCTCGACCAAAAATTCGAGGAAAGGTGCTGGTCAGCGAGGTTCACTAACGGCGGTTACCACGGTAGGCGCGTTATGGCACCCTGCGCCGGAGTTCGTCTGTGACCTGTGCCACATCTAGGCGACGAGAGGTCGAGGAGTCTGTATCGGAAGCCGCGCCGCTGCCCGAGCGGTCAGGGGACGACCAGGCGGATCGCTCCGTCCCAATAGCGAAGATCGAAGCTGGTCGCCTCCCCCAGGTAGTCCCCGTCGACCTGGTAGGGGAGCGGGTGGTGGGCCTCGATGCTGACGCGAGCCAGGTCACTGGACACCGCGACGTTCCGCCTGCCCTCCACCCCCTGCCCCCGGAGGGCGCCGGCGACGAGCGGCAACAGCGTTGGGATGTCCAGCCGGCGCAGGGTGACCATGGTCAGCCCGGAGTCCAAGCCGGTGCCGGGCGCGACGTTGAGCGGCCGGTTCCCGAGGAAGGTGTATGGGTTGGTGTTGAGGCAGATGCCGAAGTACCCGTCGTCGAGCTCGTCGACCGGGCCGGTCGCGGCGCGAGGCTCGGCCCGCAGCCCGAACGCCGGGTGGCGCCGGTCGTAGTGGCGGAACCAGGTGCTCACCGCGGCGGTGAGGAAAAGCGCGTGACCGGCGTAGCGCTTCAGGCTCCCACGCCGCTCGACTTGGGCGACCACGGCGGCGTCGTAGCCGAACCCGACATGGAAGAGGAACACCCGGCCGTTGACCGTGCCGAGGCCGACGGGCCGGATCGACCCCCGGCCGAGCGCGCCGAGCAGCTCCCCGGTGGCCTCGATCGGGTCGTTGGTCATCCCCAGGGTGCGGGCGAACACGTTGGTCGAGCCGCCCGGGAGGACGCCGAGGGCGGTGGCGGTTCCCGCCAGCCCGTTGGCCGCCTCGTTGAGGGTCCCGTCGCCTCCGAGCACCACCACCACGTCGGCGCCGTCGGCCGCCGCGCCCTGGGCCAACCGGGTGGCGTGTCCCCGCCGGCTGGTCTCAGCGACGGTGACCTGGTGGTCGGCTGAGAGGGCCTTTTGGATGACGACTCGGGCTCGGGCGGTGACCGACGAGGCCGAGGCGTTGACTATGAAGAGGAGCCGCACGGTGCTGGCGCGGCAGCCTTAGGACGCTTCGGCGGCGGCTCGCAGCTGCGCGACGCTGCGAGCCAGGAGCCTCGAGACGTGCATCTGTGAGATGCCGAGGCGGGTGGCGATCTCCGACTGGGTGAGCCCCTCGAAGAATCGCAGGTGGAGGATCATCTGCTCCCGCTCGGGCAGCCTGCTGAGGAGCGGGGAAAGGGTGGCGCGGTGCTCCGCGCCTAAAAGCGCAGGATCGTCCTCGCCGAGCCGGGTGGCCAGCGACTCGCCCTCGCTGTCGCCGGGGGCCGGCGCGTCGAGGGAGGCGAAGCGGTATGCCTGCCCCGCCTCGAGGGCTTCGAGGACCTCTTCCTCGGACACCTCGACTTCCGCCGCCAGCTCCGCGATGGTCGGTGAGCGGCCTAGCTCCTGTCCGAGGGTGGCGACGACCTTGCCGAGGCGGAGGTACAGCTCCTGCATGCGTCGCGGGGCGCGAATCGCCCACCCGCGGTCACGGAAGTGTCGTTTCAGCTCGCCGACGATGGTGTGGGTGGCGTAGGTCGAGAACTCGACGCCCCGTTCGGGGTCGAAGCGGCCGACGGCTTTGAGCAGGCCGAGCGACGCGACCTGCACCAGGTCGTCGAGGGGCTCGCCCCGGTTGGCGAAACGGCGCGCCAGGTACTCGGCGAGGCCGAGGTGGGCAGCGACCAGCTCGTCGCGGAGGGTCACGTCCCCGGTGCGGGCGAACTCGACGAACTTGGCGCGCAGCTGCTCGCGCTGTGCGGGCTGGAAGCTCATGATGTAGCCGACGTGCTCCCCTGCTCGGCGCCGCTGCCGTCCCCGGTGTGGCGGCGCTTGACCAGCCGGAAGCGGGGACCGTCGGGACCGTCGGTGAGGGCGTGCTCGTCGACCAGGGCGGCCAGGATGACCTGCGACAACTCGGAGAGTGCCACGTTGGTGGCCGCCGGGCCGGTGGCGCCGGCGCTTTCGAAGTGCCCCTCGCCCTCGATGAGCAGGCTGTCGGTGGCGACTAGGTAGCGCACCTCGACCCGCCCCGACCGTCCGGTGTTACCGGTCAGGCCGTAGCAAAGCTCGTCGATCGCCAGCCGCAGGTCCTCGACTTCGTCGAAGGAGAAGCCGAGGCGGCTGGCCAGCCCAGCGGCGGTCACCCGCGCCAGGCGTAGGTATTCCGGCATGGCCGGTACGACCAAGCGCACCTCATCGGACGTCGCCACCTGTAACGCTCCTTCTACTCGCCGGCGCAAGACACCCTCCGGTACTCCGGCACCTCAGGGAGGGGCGCCTCGCTTCGCCCGAGGCGAGGCAGGGACCTCTCCACGCTACACCGCCCCGGCCGGTTTCTGGGCCCGGTCGCCAGCGGAGCGGCCGGGGGTGGCCGGCCCCGGATCACGGGAAGTGGTGGAAACCGCGACGACTGGGAAAGAATCTCCGCCATGAACGTCGTCGTCTGCGTCAAGCAGATTCCCGACCCGGCAAATCCCGGGAAGCTCACGTCCGAGACCCACACGATCGTCCGGGACGGGAAGTTGATCCTGGACGACTCCGACGCGTACGGCGTGGAGATGGCCCTCCAGCTGGTCGACGCAGCCGGGGGCGGCGAGGTGACCCTGGTGTCGATGGCTCCCCACAGCGAGACCAGCGGCCTGCGCACCGCGTTGGCCATGGGCGCAGCGAAGGCGATCCTGGTGAGCGACGACGCCCTCGCCGGCTCCGACGCCCTCTCCACCGCGAAGGTCCTGGCCGCGGCCATCAAGCGGGCCGAGCCCGACTTGGTCATAGCCGCGACGGAGTCCACTGACGGTTACACCGGCACCACGCCGGTGCAGGTGGCCGAGGTGCTCGGGTGGCCGTCGATCAGCTTCGCGAAGAAGGTCGCGGTGGCTGACGGCACGGTCAAAGTCGACCGCCAGACCGAGACCGGCTACGACAGCGTTGAGGTGTCGCTCCCGGCGCTGGTGACGGTGACCGCCGGCGTCGTCGAGCCTCGCTACCCGTCGTTCAAGGGCATCATGGCGGCCAAGGGCAAGCCGGTCGAGGAGCTCAAGGTCACTGACCTCGGTCTCGAACCGGGTCAGGTGGGCGCCGCCGGGGCCCGCCAGGAGGTCGTGTCGGTGGAGCCCGCCGAGGCTCGCAAGGCCGGCGAGATCGTGGTGGACGAGGGAGACGGCTACGAGAAGATCGTGGCCTTCCTCGAGCAGATCAAGGTCATCTGAGGGTCCGGATCAAGCGACAGGGTCGAGAGGAAATAACGAACATGACAGTCAACAAGATCTGGGTCATCGTCGACCGGCAGGGCGACAAGATCGCTCCGCTGAGCCTCGAGCTGCTCACCAAGGCCCGCAGCCTCGGCGGCACCGTGGAGGGTGTGACGTGGGGCGACGCCGACGCCATCGCGGCGGAGGTCGGCAGCTACGGCGCGACCACGCTGCACAACGTCGGCGATCTAGCCGGGGGCCTACCGGGCCCCGCGGTGGCTGCGGCCCTCGCCGCGGCGATCGGCGCCGGTAACGCGCCCGACGCCATCCTGGTTCCGCACAACTACGACGGGCGCGACATCGCGGCCCGGCTGTCGGTGAAGATCGACAGGCCGGTGCTGACCAACGTGGTCGGCCTGGAAGAGGCCGGGGACGGTCTGGTGACCGAGCACGCGATCTTCGGCGGGACCGAGGTGCTGAAGGCCCGTTTCACCGGCGAGGGCCCGGGCATCTACGTGGTGCGCACGAAGTCGTTCGCGGCCGAGGCCGGCGACGGCGGCCCGGCGACGGTCTCCGCGCTGGAGGTCCCCGACCTCGGAGCGACCGGCGGGGCCAAGATCACCGACCGCCACGTCGAGGAGAGCGAGGGCCCGAAGCTGGACGAGGCCCCCGTCGTCGTCTCCGGCGGCCGGGGCCTCGGCGAGGCGGACAAGTACTCGATGATCGAGGACCTGGCCAAGCTGCTCAAGGGCGCGGCCGGTGCATCCCGGGCCATCGTGGACGCCGGCTGGGTGCCCTACTCGCACCAGGTGGGCCAGACCGGCAAGACGGTCAAGCCGACGGTGTACATCGCGGCGGGCATCTCGGGGGCGACCCAGCACATGGTGGGCATGAAGAACTCCAAGAACATCGTCGCCATCAACAAGGACCAGGAAGCCCCGATCTTCTCGATCGCGGACCTCGGGATCGTGGGCGACGTCCACAAGGTGCTGCCCAAGCTCATCGAGGCGCTCAAGGCCCGCTCGTAGCGGGCTTGTCCCAGCTGCGTCCCGCACGACGTCGCGCCGGCCGCCCCTCGGCGACCGGCGCGACGCTCGCGCCGGCCGCCGAGGAGTGGCGCAACTGGGCCGGGACGCAGCGCTGCCTGCCTGGCGCGACCGCGTCTCCGGTCACGCTCGACGACGTCGTGTCCGTCGTGGGCGCGGCCGCCGCCAGCGGTCGGCGGGCGAAGGTCGTCGGCAGCGGGCATTCCTTCACCGGCGCCGCCGTCACCGACGGCGTGGCGATCCATCTCGGCCGCCACTGCCGGGTCCTCGACGTCGACGCCGACACCGGTTTGGCGACCGTCGAGGCGGGGATGACGCTGGCTCGGCTCAACAAGGTGCTGGCGGCGGCCGGCCTGGCCCTCCCCAACCTGGGCGACATAGACGCCCAGTCCCTGGCCGGGGCGCTGGCGACGGGAACTCACGGGACCGGGGCGGCGGCCGGGAGCCTGGCCGCGCAAGTGGTCGGCCTGCAGATCGTGACCGCGGACGGCGAGGTTCGGTCCTGCTCCCCGGAGCGCGACCGCGAACTGTTCGAGGCCGCCCGGGTCAGCCTGGGCGCCCTAGGTGTGATCACCGCAGTGACCTTGCAGGCCGTGCCCGCGTTCAGCCTGCGGGCGCAAGAAGCGGTCGAGCCCCTAGAGCGGGTCCTGGCCGGGCTGGACCACGACGTCGCGGCCAACGACCACTTCGAGTTCTACTGGGTCCCCCACACAGACCTAGCCCGCACCAAGCGCAACAACCGCAGCGACGAGGCACCCCGCGGCGGTCGGATGCGCCGGTTCGCCGACCGGGTCCTGCTCGAGAACGTCGCGTTCGGTGGGCTGTGCCGGGTGGAGCGGCGCTGGCCTGAGCTGACCCCGCGCCTGGCGCCGGTGATGGCCGCCGGCGGAAACCGGGACATCGTCGATCGCAGCTACCGGATCTTCGCCAGTCCCCGCCTGGTCCCCTTCGTGGAGATGGAGTACGCACTGCCCCGCGCCGCGGCCGGGGAGGCGCTGGGCAGGATCCGGGATCTGATCGAACGCGAGGCGTTACGGGTGGCGTTTCCCATCGAGGTCCGCTTCGCCCCCGCCGAAGAGGTGTGGTTGTCGACGTCTCACGGCCGGGACTCGTGCTACGTCGCGGTTCATCAGTTCCAGGGGATGCCCTACCGGCGCTACTTCGACCTGGTGGAGGAGGTGATGGTCAATCTCGACGGACGCCCCCACTGGGGGAAGCTCCACACCCGCAGCGCGGCGGACCTCGCCCCTCACTACCCGCAGTGGTCCAGGTGGCAGGACCAGCGCAGCCGGGTAGACCCCGACGGGATGTGGGGCAACGACTACCTGGCGCAGATCTTCGACCCTCGTCCCCCGGCCTGAGCGGTCTCCGGCCCGGACGGGCGGCTCGAGGGCGGCTGCCTACACGAGGGGCCAGGGATAGGGGCGCTCGGAGCGGGGCTCGGGCAGCGTGCCGGCCCGGACCAGTGCCCTGGCCCGGCGCTCCATGGCGTCCAGCTCGGTGGCGCTCAGCAGTCGCTCGAGAGCCGGCCCGGGACCGTCACCGATCAGGCCACGCAAGGCGTCGAGGGTGGCCGCATCCAGTTCCTCGCCGGCGAAGTCCCAGATGACGGTGCGCAGCTTGAAGCTCTCGTGGAAGCACAGGCCGTGGTCGATGCCCCAGATGTGGCCGGCGCCGTCGATCAGGCAGTGGCCGCCCTTGCGGTCCGCGTTGTTGGCGACCACGTCGAACACGGCCATCAGCCGCAGCTGGTCGTGATGGGCCTCCTCTTCGAGCAGCGTGAAGTAGTGCTGCTCGAAGTCGGCGGCCACGAAGCGCTGCAGCGACCCGGCGCCGAGGGGGCCGTCGTCGCGAAGGACCGTCTCGGGGACCAGATCCCAGCCCAGGCGGCACGCCAGTTCGTAGGCCGCGACCTCCCGCCGGTACAGCCCGTCGGGGAAGTCCCAGAGCGGGCGCTCGGCGTGACCCGGCTTGTAGATGGCCTCGAGCGTGCCGTTGTCGGCCGCCACGACCGTTAGGTACGTGCCGTTCGAGCTCCACGGCATCCGCCCCTGCACCTCGAGCTGCCCCGAGGCCAGGATGCTCAGAGCGTCGGCGCCCGGTGTCCGTTGGTCTTCGGGCACGAGTGTCCGGCGGGGTCCATCGGGTACCCGCAGAAGGGGCAGGGCGGCCTTCCGGCGCTGACCAGCTCGACGCCCCGCGCGATGATCGCCGCGGCCTGCGCCCGGGTCAACGCCAGGCGTCCGATGGCGCCGTCGGCCTCGGCGGGGTCATCGCTGATGGCCTCCTCTTCGCCGGCCGCGGCCGGCGAATCGACGGTCACCTCCTCGGCGATCAGCACGATCCGGTCGGCGCCGGCGTCGAACGCCAGCTGCATACTGCCCACAGCCCATTCGGCGAGCACCGGCTCCTCGAGCTCCAGGGTGTCGGTGGCGGGCACCTCTTCGGGGTCGGGGAGGTCCGAGAGCAGCTCGGTGAGCAGCTCGGCGAGGGCGCCGACCTGCTGCTTCTCGAGCTTGAGGGTCACCAGCCGGTCGCCTTGGCGGGCCTGGAGGTAGAACGTGCGGCCCCCGGCCGGCCCGACGGTGCCGACGGTTACCCGGTCGGGATCGGAAAGATCGAACGATGAACTCACGGCCCTGTCAACCTCCGGGCGGTCGAGGTCGTCACGACGGGCGCAGCTCGTCGAGCGACCGTGTCGAGTTGACCCCGAGCACGCTGGGTCCCGCCGGTCCGTAGCTCACCGCGGTAACCGAGCACGGGGAGATCACGACTCGTTGGAACAAGTCGAGGTGGGTGCCCATCGCGTCGGCCACCGCAGCCTTGATCGGATCGGCGTGGGACACCGCGACGATGGTCTCGCCGCGATGGCGGGCGCAGAGCTTCGCGACGGTGTCGGTCATTCGGGTCTGCATGCCGGCGAAGGACTCGCCCGAAGGGAACCGGAAGCCGCTGGGATAGCGCTGGACGGTGGTCCACTCGGGCAATTTCATCAGCTCCTTCAACGACCTCCCGGTCCAGTCCCCGAAGTCGCACTCGAGCAGACCCCGCTCGACGGTCACCTTCAAGCCGAGCCGGGCGGCGATGGGCTTGGCGGTCTCCCGGGTGCGCTCCAGAGGGCTGGCGTACACCGCCACGATCCCCGGACCGCTACCCGGCGCCCACGACCCCAGCCGCTCGGCCACCGCCTCGGCCTGCTCACGGCCGGCGTCGGCGAGGTGGAGGCCGGGGGCTCGGCCCGGAAGGACCTTGCCGGTGGTCGGCGTGGTCCCGTGCCGCACGAACAACACCAGCGTCGGAGGAGCCGGTTTGGCGCGGGCAGGCCGGGGTTTGGGGGATGTCGCCATGTCGGGCGGTCAACCTACCGTGTACACCGTGCCTAGATCCCAGCCGGCGGCGCTCGCCGCCCTCCGCGACGAGATCGTCGGCTGCCGGGCCTGTCCCCGGCTGGTCGCGTGGAGGGAGGAGGTGGCGTCGACCCGACGGGCGGCGTACCGCGACGAGGAGTACTGGGGCCTACCGGTCCCCGGTTTCGGCGACCCCGACGCGCGGATCCTCATCGTCGGCCTGGCGCCGGCGGCCCACGGCGGCAACCGGACCGGCCGGGTGTTCACCGGTGACCGGTCGGGCGACTGGCTCTTCGGTGCGCTGTTCCGGGCCGGGCTGGCCAACCAGGCGACCAGCGTCAGCCTCGACGACGGGCTGCGCCTCGAGGACGTGTACGTCGCCGCCGCGGTGCGCTGCGCGCCGCCCGCCAACAAGCCGACCGTCGAGGAGCGGGACCGCTGCCTGCCGTGGCTCGACCGGGAGATGGCCCTGCTCGAGCGGGTTCGGGTGGTGATCGTGCTCGGCCAGTTCGCCTACGACGTCGTCGGCCGCCGACTCGGTATCCGGCCCCGACCCCGTTTCGGCCACGGCGTGGAGGCCGCAGCGCCGGGCGGCTTGCAGGTGGTGTGCTCGTTCCACCCCAGCCAGCAGAACACCTTCACCGGGCGCCTGACCGAGCCCATGCTCGACGCCGTGATCGCCCGCGCCGCGGCTCTCGCGGGCCGCGACTGAATAGAGCGGGCGACCGCAGGGGACAGGCGAGGTGAGCGGCCCGACCCAGGACGGGGAAGTCAGGTCGTGTCGACCAGGGGCCCCGGGTCCGGCCCGGAGCGGGGCACCCGGAACCAAAACTCGGTCCCCTGATTGCCGGAGCGCAGGCCGATCTCACCGCCGTGGGCCGCCAGCAGCGCCCGGCTGAGGAACAGGCCCAGCCCGGTCCCGACCGACGTGTCGCTTCGCCGGTAGGGCTCGAACAGCTCGGACGCCTCCTGGTAGGACAGACTCCGGCCGGCGACCGACACGGTGACGGTCACCCGGGCCGGGTGGCTGCCGTCGATCGTCGCCACCACCGGCCCGCCAGCCGCCAGCCGCACTGCGTGGGCCACCACGTCGCCGATGACCTGCTCCATGCGGGCGCCGTCGGCGACGATTTCCACCTCCGCCCCCTCATCCACCTTCACGTTGCCGTCCCGGGCGGACGCCGCAATGGCGCAGATCAGCGACCGGAGCCTGACCGGGCCGACCACGAGGCGCAGCTGTCCCCGGGCGACCGCGCCCGCGTCCAGGGCATCGCTGGCGATGCGCTCCAGGTGGGCGACCTGTTTGAGGATCACCTCCATGCCTTGCTGGCGCAGCTCGGGGGTCAGCTCGTCGGAGAGCATCGTCTCGACCCACCCGCCGATGGTGGTGAGCGGGGTGCGGAACTCGTGGGCGATGAGCACCAAGAACCGGTCTCGGGCTTCGAACGACGACGGGTCGAGCCGGCCGGCTAGGCGCAACCGGCCGCCCTCGATGAACAGCTCGACCCACCGCTCGACCAGCTCTGGTTCGACCTCCAGGCCGGCCGCCACCGACTCGCTCGACGCCCCCTTGAGCACTGCCAGGACGGCTTCGGCCCGGTCGGCGGAGGCGGTCACGGCCCCCACCCGGCCGCCGCGCCCCGGTCACCCGGCCCTCGGCGGGACATGCCGACCGTCCCCATTGGATTTAGCGTACTCCTGGATGCCCACCCTGACCGTCACTGCCACCGCACAGTCAGCCACACTGCGTGCCTGAGCTGCCGGAGGTCGAGCAGTACCGGCAGCTCCTGGCCGATCACGGCCTGAACCGGCGGATCGTGGGGGTGGACGCCGAGGACGCCTGGTACCTAAAGCGGGGCCTCACCGCCGCCGACGCCCGCTCGGCGTTGATCGGGGCGTCGCTGGTGTCGGCCCGGCGGCGGGGCAAGCTGCTGCTCGCGGACCTGGAGACGACGCCCGCCGGCGGGCCGGGACCGGTCCCCCGGGCGGTCGGCTTGCACTTCGGGATGAGCGGACGGCTGCTGGTCGACGGCCGCAGCGCCATCGACCGGCTGCTGTACGCGCCCGCGGCCACCGCCGAGCGGTGGGATCGCTTCGTGGTGCGCTTCGACGACGGTGGCGATCTGCGGATGCACGATCCCCGCCGTCTCGGCGGGGTGGAGCTCGACCCCGCCGAGGCCCGCCTCGGTCCCGACGCCCTCCGAGCGACGCTCCCGGAGGTGCGCGCTGCCCTGGCGGGCGCGGCCGTGGCCCTCAAGGCTCGGCTCCTCGATCAGGCCAGGCTCGCGGGCGTCGGCAACCTGGTCGCCGACGAGCTGCTGTGGCGAAGCGCCCTGGCGCCCCAGCGACCCGCCGGCGGCCTCGACGACGACGAGGTCCGCAGGCTGCACCGCGGTCTCGGAGCGACCCTCAGGATGCTCATCCGCCGCGGCGGCTCCCACACCGGAGACCTCATGGCCGCCCGCCGGCCGGGCGGCCGATGCCCCCGGGACGGCGCCCCGCTGAGGCGCTCGACCGTCGGCGGGCGCACCACGTGGTGGTGCCCGGCGCACCAGCTCTAGCCCAGCCGCCGCCGGTCGGGGGCGACGGCTCAGGGGATCGTCTGGGCCTCGCTGGCCGGGGCGGGGGCCTTCGATGCCTCCCGCCGGACCCCGAGCAGGGCCAGCGCCAGGACCGCCCCGATGCCGGCGCAAACCGCGGCGCCGGCGAAGACGGTGTGCAGCTCTTGGAGCAGTGCGGCGTTGGTGGCCCGGTCGTAGGCGGGGCAGTGGGCCGGGTCCGCCGGGCACAGGGTCAGCGGCGTGCCGATGCGGGCTTGTGCCTCGTAGAAGCGGCGCACCCCGAGAGCGGTGAGAGCGGAGAGGCCTGCGAGCATGCCCACGCTGCGGGCCACGACGACCAGCGCGCTGGCCACGCCGTGAAGGCGGGGGGCGACCGAATCGAGCACGGCCGCGTTGACCGGGGCGATGGCCAGACCGAAACCCAAACCGCACACCGCCAGCTCGACGTCTGTGGCACCGAACCCGATGGAGCTGCCCCCGACGTGCAGCGGGGTGGAGAGCGCTGCGGTCCCCCAGCCGCTCATCGCCGCGAAGGCCAGCGCCGCCACCGTGGCGCCGCCGGCGGCGACCGCGGGCCCCCACGAGCGCCGGCGGCACAACACCCCGCCGGCGAGGGCGCCGACGGGGACGGCGACGAGGAAGCGGACCAGCACCAGCGCCGCGCCGACCTGGGAGTGCGGGTAGCGGGTCGTCCGGGCGAAGAACGGGACGTCGACGAGGGCGGCCATCAACGCCCCGCCGAGAGCCAGGTTGACCGCCATGGCCCCCCACGCGCCGCGCCGGCGGAGCGCTCCCAGCTCCAACAGCGGGTTGCGGGCCCGCCGCTGGCGCCACACGAAGGCGGCTGCGAGCACCACCGCCAGCGGCGCCAGCACCGGGGTGCTGCTGGCGGTGACCTGCTTGGTCGGGTCCGCGGTGGAGAACGAGATGACCACGCACGCCAGGAGCCCGGCGAGCAGCGCCGCTCCCGGCAGATCGGCTCCGGCCAGCACCGCAGGGAGGCGGCGCAGGTCGCAGAGCCGCCGGAAGGTGGCGGGTGCTGCCAGCTCCCACACGACAAACGCGCCGAGCGCCGCCACCCCCGCAAGGGCGACGGGCGTGGTCAGCCCGACCCACGCGCTGCCGCCGACTTCGGGGGTCCAGTACCCGCCCCAGCGGACCGAGTCGACCAGCGACGCCGGTGCCCACAGCCCCAAGCCGATGAGCCCGGCACCGCCTAGAGCCAGGACTGCGCCGACCGAGTCGGGCCGCCCGTCGCTTCCCGGGCCGTGACTGCCCGACCGCATCCCGCTCTGCTGCCCGGCTGACCGCTGCCCGGCTGACCGCTGCCCGGCTGACCGCTGCCCGGCTGCCTCCTGCCCGCCGCTCGCCTGCTGGCCGCCGGTGGCCCGCTGCCTGCCGGCACCGGCGGCGAGGAAGGCGATCCCGAGGGCGGCGGAGAGCGGGAGGTTGATCCAGAAGATCGTCCGCCAGCTGGCGGCGGTGACGATCGCTGCCCCGTAGAGCGGCCCGAGGACGCTGCCGAGCTCTTGCACCGCTCCCACCACGCCGAGCGGCAGGCCCCTCGTCTCCGGTGGCCAGCGCTCGGCGACCAGCGCCAGGGTCACCGGCACCAGGCCGCCCCCGCCGAGACCTTGGACGGCCCGCCCGGCCACCACCACCGAGAGCGAGTGCGCGGTGGCGGTCAGCAGCGAGCCGCTCCCGAAGGCCAGCAGGCACCCGACGAACACGGGCGTCCTGCCGACCAGGTCGGAGAGGCGGCCGAGCAACGGGAGCATGGCGACGTATCCGAGGAGGAAGCCGCTGACGATCGGCGTGGCCCGTTCCAGGTGGTCGATGCCGAGGCCGACCCCGGTCATGATCGACGGCAGCGCCACGACCACGACGTAGGTGTCGGCCGCGGCCAGCAGTACCGCCCCCGCGGCGAACGCCAGCTGCCACCGGGTGACCGCCCGGGCGGCGGTCATGGCCCCGGACGGACCGGGTTCATCCACCAGGAAGCGTCACGTGCACCGCTTCGCCGTAGTTGGACAGCACCACGGTGTAGGTGGACTGCGCGGCGGAGGTGAAGGGCCCTTGCAGGGTGATGCGCCGAAGCTGGTGGCTGCTCGGGACGATCGCGGCGGTGACCGCGACGGGCACGGAGCGGTTGGCGTCGGGCAGCACCGGCACCGCGCTGCCTGGCACGGTGCCCTCCACCTGGTCGACGACCTCGGAGCCGATGCGTGTCGTCGGCCCCAGGCGGGGTTGGCTGATCACCAGCAGCAGGCTGCTCAGCCCGCTGGTGGGGGAGATCAGCTGCGCCGGGTTGCCCACCCCGTAGGTCGCCGGGTTGGTCGCGGTGTAGCGCGAGGAGAACGGCAGCTTGGCGTAGAACTGGGCGCCTTTGGCGAGGATGCCGATCGACGCGGAGAACCCGGACTGCTCGACGGTGAACTGTCCCTGCATGGTGTCGGGACGGGCGATGTCGCCGCTGCCGCCGGTGATGATCGTCCCCGACCCGGTCGCGCCGGCGCTGGTCAGCACGAAGTGCACGGACGGGCTGCGGTCGAGGACCGCCTTGGCGTCGCTCAGCAGGGTCCGGGGGTTGCTCGACGCGGGCGACGCCGTCGAGCCGCCGCATCCGGCCACGGCGACGCAGGCCGCGGCGCAGAGGGTGAACACGAGTCGTCTCCGGGGCGGCATCGGACCCGACACTACCGATAGGGCCAGGCGAGGTGCGGGTGAAGCCGGCGCCGGCGGCCGAGGCGGTGGGACCGGCCGCAACGGGGTACATGGGGTGGATGGCAAGGTTCGAGTCGACCAACGTGTCGGAAGCCGACGTCCCGGCCCCGCGAGAGAAGATCTGGGACGTCGTGACCTCCCCCGACCGGCTCGCCGAGCTGACGCCGGTGATCGACCGGATCTCCGCCGACGGTGATCGCTGGTGCTGGCAGCTGAAGCCGATCGCCGCGCTGGGCGCCCGGGTCGTCCCGTCGTTCACCGAGGAGATGACCTTCGACGAGGGCCGCCGCCTGACTTACGAGCACCGCCCGCCGCCGGGGTCGCGGGAGCGGGCCGGCGCCCAGGGGACCTACACCCTCTCCGATCTCCCCGGCGGCGGCACCCATCTCTCGGTCCACCTCACCTTGCACATCGAGCTGCCGTTGCCGTCGGTGTCGCGACGCGCAGTCGAAGGGGTGATGGCCACGATGATGGCTCGCGCCGGCCAGAAGTTCGCTGAGAACCTCTATGCCTATCTAGGCGTGGACGGGCCTCCGGCGCCGGGATCACGCGGAGGCAGCTGACCTGCCGCCTCCGGCAGGGGCCAAAAGCAGGCTGCCAGGAGGATCAGGAGCGGCCCGGAATTGAGATCGGTCCCCGCACCGGTGGCGATGGCGCCGAGGTCCTCGACCAGCCAGATGACCAACCCGAGCGCGGCGGCCACCAGCACCCCGGCGCGGGCGGTGCGCCGGTCCCAAACCGACAGCCCGACCGCCGCGAACGCGACGGCCAGCCCGATCGAGATCTCGTTGCCGTGGTGGGCGGCCAGCGCGGCGAGTACCCGGTCGATCGCCTTGATCCACGCCGGCTCCCCGCGCTCGCCGCCGAGGATCAGGTCATGGACGGCCGAGGGCGCCCGATTGGTTCGCTCCAGCACGAGCAGGACGAAACCGGCCCACAGGGCGCTCCACGCCAGCCTCGAGGGACGCGCCCCGAGCGCCCCCTGCTCCGCGACCGACGCGCCG
Source organism: Acidiferrimicrobium sp. IK (assembly GCF_025499425.1). Taxonomy (GTDB): domain Bacteria; phylum Actinomycetota; class Acidimicrobiia; order Acidimicrobiales; family Palsa-688; genus Acidiferrimicrobium. Next base: position 83,522 of record NZ_JAIMCB010000009.1, on the reverse strand, counting down.
GGCTCGGCGCCCCCGGCCGGGCGCGGCCACACGAGCAGCGCGACCACGACGTAGAGCAGCACCGCTCCGGGGGCCCCCGTGAGCGGGGACGCGTTGTCGAAGATCCCACCGATGCCCTCGGCCAGCCACCACACCCCTAGGCCCCACGCGACCGACAGCCCGAGCCCGAATCGGACCAGCGGCCGGTGGAAGATCGCCAGGGCGATGACCAGCTGCACGGTGGCGAAGACGCTGTTGTAGACCGCGATGTGGTGGATCATGAGGTGCGACGCCCACAGGGTCGGGTGGGCCACGACCCACGGCGCACCGCTGGCGGTGGGTTCGATGGTGTCGGTGACGAAGGCCCGGGCGAACATGGAGGGCTGGTACTGGAGGGCGGCGTCGACTAGCCAGGCCACCCCCAGCGCCACCTGCAGCTTCCGCCGAGCGGAGGGGCGCTGCCAGGCCGCTACGACCCGGGGGAGGGTCGCGCCGCTGAGCCTGTCGGCGGACACGGTCGCCGCGGCGTGGGTTGTGTGCATGGGTCGCGTCTCCGCGGGTCAGTGGCGCCGGCGGTACCAGTACCCGAGCGATGCCGTGGCTAACTCACCGAAGCAATCGGTCATCGTCAGCCAGAACATAAGGGACTGCCCCGATGCCCGTCAGGGCGGGGCGGCCCGACCGGTCATGTGACCGTCGATTCGAGGGGTCGCTCCGGGAGCATGAACACCAGTCCGAACGTGGCTGCGATCGGGACGAGGCAGGCCCACGCGGTGAGCGCGAGGGCATGGGTGGGGACGTGGTGGGCGTAGGCGCCAAAGAACACCGTGCCGAGGGCTGCGACGCCCGCCGCGCTGGAGAACTGCTGCACCGCCTCGAGGACACCGGACGCCGAGCCGACCTCGTCCATGCTGACCCCGGCGAGCAGGAACTCGAACAGCTGCCCGGTGCTCCCGCCGAAGCCGAGCCCGATGAGCACCAGCGCCGGGGCCAGGTCCCGGATCGACGCGTGGTGCAGCCCTGACATCGTGACGGCCAAGGTGACGGTGCCGGCGGCGACCACCGCGATCCCCAGGTGCAGGACGCGCCGGCCGAGCGGCTTGACGAGCGCCAACCCGCCCGCCATCCCGGCGATCATCCCGACCACCATCGGGAGCAGGGTCAGGCCGGCCCGGATCGGCGAGAATCCTTCGCCGAGTTGGACGAAAACGGAAACGCAGAGGAGCAGCCCGGCAAAGGTCCCGAAGAACGCCAGCGCGACGAGCACGCCGCTGGTGTAGGACCGGTTGGTCAGCAGCGACGGCTGGATCAGCGGGTCGATGCCGCGACGGCGGCCCGAGAGCACGAAGCCTCCGAGCAGGACCACGCCGGCGGCGAGCATGACGAAGGTCCACGCCGGCCACCCGTCGGAGCGACCCTCGATGAGGGGGTAGATCAGGGCGGTCAGGGCCATGCCGACCAGCGCGGTGCCAAGGACGTCGAGGCCGATGCCGGGGTGGGTGACGGTGCGGGGCAGGACCCGCACCCCGCCGGCGAAGGTAGCCACGCCGATCGGGACGTTGATGAGAAACAGCAGTCGCCAGCCGGTGCCCCACAGGTTGGCCTCGATCAAGCCGCCGGCGAGGATCGGCGCCGCGAGCATCGACAGCCCCATCGTCGGACCGAAGGCGCCGAAGACCTTCGCCATCTCATCCTCCGCGAAGGATTCCTTCAGCATGCCGAAACCCTGCGGGATCATCATCGCCCCGAACGCCCCTTGCAGGACGCGCAGGCCGATCAGGACGCCCATCGACGGCGCAGCCGCGCAGGCGGCCGAGAAGAAGGTGAAGCCGGCAGAACCGACGAGGAACATCCGCCGCCGGCCGAACATGTCGCCGAGCCTGCCGCTGGTGATCAGGAGGACGGCCAGCGCCAGCGTGTACCCGGCGGGTAGCCACTGCAACGTCGACGGGCTGCCACCGAGAGCCGAACGGATGGAGGGGCCGGCAACGTTGACGATGGTGGCGTCCATCAGGTCCATGACGTTGGCCGCGAGGACGACGGCGAAGATGACCCATCGGAGCGCGACGCGACCCTCGGCCACGGCGATCGGTACGGGGGGCGATGTGCCTGCGGTCACGAATGTCTCCTCTCCGGGCTGTTACTGAGTACAGCGTTCGCAGTTATGGTGAAGACGGTACACGACTGGGTACAGTGTTCGCAATGACTTCTGTGCCCGAGGTGATCTGGAACCGCCCGGCGCGAGCGTCTCGCGGCCCCGCGCCGTCGCTCACCCGCCAGGAGATCGCGGCGGCTGCCGTCCGGCTGGCCGACGCCGAGGGCCTCGAGGACCTGTCCATGCGGGGCCTCGCAGCCGATCTCGGAGTCGGCGCCGCGTCCCTCTACCGTTACGTCGAGAGCAAAGACGAGCTGATCGAGTTGATGGCCGACGCCGTGATGGGCTCCGACATGCGGATCCGCGCCGGGCGCGACTGGCGCTCCCACCTACGGTCCTACGCCCGGGCGCTTCGGGCCATGATCCAAAAGCACCCGTGGATGGTCGTCGAGGGCGCAGGGCGCACCAGCCTCGGGCCCAACACTGCGGCGACCTTCGAGCGGGTGCTGCGCGGCCTCGACGGGCTCGGCGTCGGCATCGACGACATGCTGACGATGGTCGAGACGGTCGACGCTTTCACCCGCGGCCGAGCCCTCGAGGAGATCGGCGACCGGGACGCGATACGTCGATCGGGGCTGGACAACGACGCGTGGATGCGCCAGCAAGCCCCCTACGTCCGCGAGCTGGTCGAAAGCGGCCGGTACCCGCTGCTCAGCCGGGTGATCATCGACGCCGAAGCCCCCCACGACCCCGATCGGCTGGAGACCGCGTTTCGCCGGGGGCTGGAGCTGGTGCTCGACGGGTTGGCGTCGATGCTGCCGGAGCGACCCAACCGGGCGTCGTGAGGTCTAACGCCACCAGACCCTGACCTGCACCTATGTGCTGGTCAGGGTCCGCTTGGTGGTGGTGCCCCGGGGAGGATTCGAACCTCCGCACCGATCCATGGCCACCGGCACCCCGGGGCCGGTCGACCCGCAAATCTGCCCCGCGTCCGGAGGGCGGTCTCGATCCGCAACCTCCCATCGCCGGCCACGATGGCGCAGTTCATCGAGGCAATGCGAGCCACCAGCCGGCAAGTCGGACCTATCAGGTGATGGATCTACGACTGCCGCCACGCTGCGGCGACGACATGGCTCCGGGTGGGTGTCCCGCTCGGCGACGTAGCCAAACGGATGGGGCACAGCGTCGAGACCCTGGTGTCGACCTACACCGGCGCTCTCGAAGGTGGCGAGCCATTGGCGAACGAGCGCATCGAGGCTGCGCTTGGAGGAGCACTGCGTTCCGGGGTCTAGCTCCCGATCAGGCCGCCCGTACCGGGCTCGGCGGCTTGTCACCAGCGAGTCGGGCGGGGATCCTCCAACGCCTCGACTCGGCCCTCGCTCCTCCACTGCTCGAGGCCCTGGTGCCGGTGCCCGAACCACCGGACCACCGACGCGACCTCGCCGGGAGGTCGGCCTCGATCGGTCAGATGGCCGGAGGGCGCGTCGATGTCGTCGGTCGGCTCTGCCATGTAGGGGATGAGCAGGCGCGGCCCGAACAGGACGAGGTTGTCGGTCCCAGGCAGGGCTGCAGAGGGCACCCGCACACCGCCTGCGCCACGGTTGCGGAGCGTGTCGGCCAGACGCTGCGTGGGGCCGTAGTCGTCGCCGACCAATTCGTCGGGGGTGATGGCGTACTCGGGGCAGCGGTCGAAGCCAATGGTCAGGACGCCGTCAAGCTCGACGCGGACTGCCCACAGGTTGAGGCGGACATCGTCGGGATTACCCTCGGGGCCGACGTTGTGGCGGAGGACCTCTGCGGCCGGTCCTAGTGGGTGCAGTGCTAGGTACTGGACCGTGGCGTCGGAGGCCCGGTGAAACCGGCCGGCGCGGCTGCTCGGCGCCGCCCACCACGGGGTGTCGTAGGCGGCGTGGCGGTAGGCGGTGACCTCCACCTTCACCCGGTCATGCTGCGAGCCCCCGTCGCGGCCGCCAAGAGCTCCGGATACCGGACCGGGTCGGCCAGCAGCACTGCGGGGGGTTCGTGAAGTGTGGGGTGGGTTCGCCCGAACCACGCCAGGACGCCGGGACCGGTGAACACGTGGCGGAGCTGGTTGACGGTCTGACCGACGATTCGGACTCGGGCTTCGTCGTTCCCGGCGGGCTGCACTCCGTCGTCGGCCAGCCACCGCTGGAGCTGGCGGACCGACACCCGCAACAGCGCCGCTAGATCACCCTGCGAAGCTGAAAGGGCGTCGACGGTCGCAGCGAGGACATCCCGGACTGGGACCTCCGGCGAGAACGGCCGGTTGGAGTCGATGTCACGAAGGGCACGGCGGACGCGCTCCAGCGCCACACGAAGGTCCCGTCGCCGCAACCTCTCGTCATCATGGCGCAGCGCCTTCTCGGCCATGTAGGCCGCTGCGAACAACGACGTCGTGAGGTAGGGATCAGCGATCAGATGCATCGGCCGGTCCGCAGACAACCGGTCGCCGAGTCCGTCAACCAGCTGCTCGACCTCGGGCGGGACGACCTCCGACCGGCGCAGCGCCTCGGCGGCAATGCCAACGTCGTCGGCGAGGCCACGCCAATCAATCGCTGTCGTAGTCACGTCGCCATCATACGACGTACTTATCCCAGAGGTGAGGTTGCTTCCCTTTCTGCCACGGCCATCGCACGCCGCGACCGGAGCGCCCGCCAAGAGGCATGAACAACTGCGTGTCAGGCACCACGGTGGTTGCTGGGCGGACGGTTGGCTTCAAGCCATCGGCTGAGAGCTGACACCAGCGTGAACGACCGGCTTGGAGCGCTTGCGGAGACAGCGAGCGTCCCATTTGCTAGCAGGCACTACCCTCCCACGCATGCGGTGGGGGCCAGAAAACCCAGTCTGCGCTGAGTGCGGGTTCGACTGGGCCGTTCCGGCATCCAGCGCGATCGACATCGTGGCCGCCTGCCCCGCCACTTATGCAGCCGCGCTCGCCGGGGTCAGCCCGCGACCAGCGGCCGAAAACGGGCGGTGGTCGGCAGGCATGTACCTCTGGCATGTCGTGGACGTTCTGCACATCGGCGTGGAACGGCTCTGGACGATCACCCTCGATCCCGACACCGGCATCCCATGCTGGGACGAAAACGGCTTGGCTGCAGCTCGCAACTACTCAATGTTGTCCATCCCCGTCGGCCTGCACGCGCTGCGTCAGGCCACCGCCAACTGGGTCACCACCGCTACGACGACACCACAGGATCTGACCACCCGCCACGACCTGTTCGGCGAACTGGCAGCGATCGACATACTCCGCCGCAACGCCCACGAGGTGCAGCACCACCTCCTCGACATCACCGGTCGCAGTTTGTCGTAACGGGAACGTCTTGCGCTCGGCGCCCACCAACGCGCCGGTGTCGTAGGTCGGTGGCCACAGGGGGCCAGCCGTCGCCTCCCACCCGGCGACTCCACGCAGGCCCTCGCGTACGAGCAACTGCCGATGAGTCGCATCGGACAGCCAGGCGCTGAAGGACACCCCATTCCCGGCGGCAGCAGCTTCTGCAGCCACCGCGATTTCGGCGTCGATGGAAACGGACCGTTTCACTACAGAAGACCCTGACCTGCACGTGGTGCTGGTCAGGGCCTCATTCCATGGTGCCCCCGGGAGGATTCGAACCTCCGCAACCGGCTCCGGAGGCCGGTGTCCTTAATTTACAAAAGCCCAGGTGATAGGCGGTATCATCAAGCATGAGTGCAGTTCCTCCCGCGTCCCTCCCGCGAAGCGTGGTACCTAGCGGGCGACCCCTGGCAGATGTCGCCGTGTGGTCCATCCAGCACCGCTCCGGCGACCGCCACAAGAAGCCGCACATCGTCCGCTGGAAGCTGAACGGACGCTTCTTCGCCCGCTCCTACCGCACCAAGGGCGAAGCCGAGCGGTTCCGCACGGCCCTGCTGGTGGCCGTGCAGCATGGCGAGCCGTTCGATGCGGCGACGGGCGAGCCGATGTCCTGGCAGCCGGCACCCGACGAGATCCAGGTTCATCAGTGGGCTCGGCGGTGGCTGGCGGAGCAGTGGCCGGAGTGGGCACCGCGCACCCGAGTCTCGGCTGTCGAAGCTATCGCCCGCCTGGTACCCCTCCTAGTCGCTCCGATGGCACCGCCGCCCCCGGCCACGCTGCGCGCTCACCTTGCGTCGTCGCTGGCGCCGGACGGTCCTCGGGTCGACGACGCAGCAGGACGATGGTTGGAGCAGTGGAGCCTCCAACTCGGACAGCTCACCCGGCCAATGCTCGCGGGGATAGATGTGGACGGTGGTCTGGGCGTGAGCGTCGTAGGGAAACCTCTCGCCCCGTCCACGTCGGCCCGGTACCGGAAGGTGTCCAAAGCCTGCATCCAGCGAGCGGTGGACGTGGGGATCATTCCCGCCGATCCGTGGCCGCCCGCGCCCCGAGGCCGATCCAAGCGAAAGGCAACCCGGGTCAAGAAAGCGGTAGCGGTCCGCAACTTGCCCGACCCGCCCGCGATGGCGCGCATCCTCGATGCCATCGTCAGCCACCAGCCCGGGAGCCGCAAGTACCGGGTTATGACCGCCGTCGCTTACTACGCCGGACTTCGTCCGTCCGAAGTCGTCATGCTGCGCGCTCACGCACTCGAGCTCCCGAAAAGAGGATGGGGTCGCCTGCACGTAACGGAGGCAGACGTCTCCTTCGACGAGCCGGGGGAACCGAAGACGGGACCCCGGACGGTGCCGATCCCACCCGAGTTGGTCGGCCTGCTTCGAGCATGGATAGACGACAGCGGTTTCTCCGGCGACGACTTACTCTTCCGGACCCGCACCGGTGCGCCTCCGACGCGATCGAACTGGGCCCGGACCCTGCACAGGGCGCAGCGGGAATGCGGCTGCCCAGAACTGCGCGTCTACGACTGCCGGCACGCCGCAGCGACAACCTGGCTGCGAGCCGGGGTCCCCCTCGGCGAGGTCGCGAAGCGCATGGGCCACAGTGTCGAGACGCTGGTCTCGACCTACGCCGGCGTCTTGGAGGGCGACGAAGCGCTCGGCAACAAGCGGATCAGCGCCGCGCTGGCCGGGCCCAAGAAGGGGCCGAAGCGTCGTGCCGCTCCCAGGCGTGAGAGCGGCCAAGCGGCAACCGCAGGCGACGCTGCGTGACCCGACGGTCAGTGTCGGGCGGGTGGACGGCTGCGAGGAAGGGCCGCAGCGGGTACCGGCATCGTGATTGCCGCGTTGGCATTGTCCTCAAGCCAACGGCGAACTTGTTCGGGGTCGAACCGCACGAAGTGACCGACCTTGACATAGGGGATGCGCCGCTCATTGACGAGGCGACGGAGATGGCGGACGCTGTCGTTGAGCCAAGTGCTCAGCTCCTGATAATCGAGCAGCTTGGCCGGATTGGCGGCGGTTGGTTGGGCGATGATGGTCACTGGATCTCCCGGGTCGGTCGGTGTTGAAGCTCACCTGGTACCGGGCAGGCTGAAGCCTGTTGGTTGGAGGAACGATGCCGAAAGGAACTCTTCGGCTACCTCTCGCTCGCCGTTGGGGTTGCCGCGTCCGGATACGGTGCTCGTGATGCCGGGCGCCGCGCACCCACCGAGAGACCCAACGGCGCCGTGGAAGCTGGAGGTGTTTGCGACCGACGATGGGGCTGAGCCCTTTACGACGTTTGCTGACAACCTCGACGACTTCACCTGGGCGGCCCTTGATGCTGCGCTGAGGGCCGTTCTTGCCCCTCGAGGCCTCGACCTCGTGCGGACCGAGTGGCTCAAGCCTCTTGGAACCGGGCTCCACGAGTTCCGTGTCCGACATGATGCTGCGGAGATCGAGCAAATGTTCGGCGGGGTCGACGCCGACGAGGCGGCCAACGCGATCAGCCCTCCCCGGGCGATCCTGCTACGCGTCTTCGTGCACTTCTACGGAGACAAGGTCGTCCTCCTGCTCTCCGGTTACGACAAGGCCAAGGACCCCTCGGCGAAACGCCAAGAACGCGATATCACTCAGGCCCGGAAGTACCTCACGGCCTGGAACGAGCAGCAGAAGCGCAGACAGAAGGCCGCGGGCCGGGGACGCGCGGGCGGGGACAGCACTCGACGCTCTCGACACTGACGGGAATGCCCCGACGACAGCGCCAGCCTTGACATCAGTATGGGACGTACCCCATACTGGGTGCTGGAGGAGATGATGATGAGCCGTAGTTACGAGGACGCAACCGTCGAACGCCGGAGCCGTCTGTCGGGTGCCGCTCAGGCCCAACAGGCAGTCTTCGAGCGGGTCTACAGCATCGCCGGGCAGGTCACCGCACTCCGGGAGCGCCGGGGGCTAACCCAGGGGGACCTGGCTGAGCGTACCGGGATCAACCAGGGCGACATCAGCCGCATCGAGCGCGGCTCGGCCAATCCGACCGAGCGGACCCTCGCTCGTATTGGTGACGCCTTGGGGGCGGAGCTCCGGTTCGTCGAACGCTCCCCGAGCTGATCCACTTCACCGTCAGCACCGGCACTGGCCGGAGCGAGACGACGATGTCGGGCTGGGTCGGACCTGACGGTCGATGACAGCGCCCGATAGGGTTAGCCGGGGCGGAGACCCTTGAAGGAAGGTGTCCGCGCTCATGGCCGAGTCTGCAATCGAGTGGACTGAGCTGACCTGGAACCCGACGACCGGATGCGACCGGACGTCTCCAGGATGCGACCACTGTTATGCCCTGACTCTGGCGAAGCGTCTGAAGGCGATGGGTCAGGAGAAGTACCAGGCGGACGGGGACCCACGGACCAGTGGACCGGGATTCGGGCTCACCCTTCACCCCGAGACCCTCGGGCTGCCGCACTCGTGGGCTCGCCCGCGGGTCGTATTCGTGAACTCGATGTCCGACCTCTTCCACGAGCGGGTCACGGACGACTACATCCGGCGGGTGTTCGAGGTCATGGCTGCAACTCCCCGCCATACCTACCAAGTGCTCACGAAGCGGTCGAAACGCCTGGCCAATTTGGCCGATTCGCTCGACTGGCCGCCGAACGTGTGGATGGGCGTATCGGTGGAGTCACAGAGCTACGCCTTCAGGGTCAACCATCTCCGGTCGGTCGGATCCGCCGTCAGGTTCGTATCGGCCGAGCCGCTGATCGGCCCAGTCGAACTCGACCTCGACGGGATCGACTGGTTGATCGCTGGTGGAGAATCCGGTCACGGCGCTCGACCGTTGTCGACGACCTGGGCGAGAGCGCTGCGGGACGCGTGCGCCGAGGCGAGGACGGCTTTCTTCTTCAAGCAATGGGGCGGTCACACCCCCAAGTCGGGCGGGAGGGAGCTGGACGGCAGGACGTGGGACGAAATGCCTGTTGCCTTGGCCGTGTGATGGCCCTGCCCTCGGAGGTTCTGTGGAATCGAGACCCACACACCGAGGCGAAGCACGCCATGCTCGCCGAATACCTCAAGGCGTGGTTTCCGATCATGGCGTCGAGCTGGGCGAGCACAGGCATTACCTACGTCGACGCGTTCGCCGGTCCGGGTGAGTACACCGACGGTGGCTGGGGGTCGCCGGTCATAGCGCTTCGAGCGGCGACCGCACCCGGCGTGTCCGGTCATGAGACGGAGCTTCGGATGGTCTTCATCGAGGAGCGCGCCGACCGACTCGACCACCTGACGGGCCTGATCGAGCGCTGCCAGCTCAGTAGTCACCGGACCAAGCTCACCACCGTAAACGCCCGCTGCCAGGAGTCACTCCTGCCGGTGCTCGAAGCGGCAGGGGCATGGGGTGGCCCGATGTTCGTCAACCTCGACGGCTGGGGCGTCGACACGCCATACGCGATCGTGGAGCGGGTCGGGAAGAATCGGTCCAGCGAGGTTTTGGTCACCGTCCAGACTCAATGGTTCACTCGGTTCGCGTCACTCGACGACGTCACAGCCGGCGATCTCGTCTTCGGGAGCACGGATTGGCGGGCCGTGGCCGACCTGCCGACCGAGTCGAAGAAGTCGTTCCTCGTCAGCCACTATCTGGCCCGGCTCGCTGACGCGGGGTTCCCGCACACACTCACCTTCGAGATGGTCGACGAGGGCGGCCACGAGCTGCTGCTCGTGTTCGGCACCACGAGCTCCCTTGGCGTCGACAAGATGAAGAACGCCATGTGGTCGGTCGACAAGGTGAACGGCCAGCGATTTCGCGATCCTCGCGACGTGAACCAACTCTCCTTCGAGGTAGTGAACAACAACCCCGACCTGACCCTCCTGCGACGGCAGATCATGGATCTCCTGGACGGGGGAGAGCGATCTCTGGCAGCCCTGAAGGACCACGCACTCCTCCAAACGGTGTTTAAGAAGACACACGTAGACCCAGCCGTGCGCCAGCTGGCTGACGAGGGGCGGGTGGAGCGGACCAGCGCGAAGAGCCACGAAGGCGTGGTCGTGCGGTTGGCTCCCGTCGCCCTGTTCTGATCGCAAGGTTGACATCATCGACCGCCGAGCGTGGACCCTGGGGTGGAACGACCTTTCGGATCCGTCGCAGGTACCGGAGCGACACTCGGCGGTGACGGCAAGGATCTTTTGCCTATCGTGCTTGGCGTGAGGCGCGTGAGCGTCGACCAGTCGGCTGCGGGAACCGTCAGGTGTGGCACGCGAACGAAGGATGGGGAGTTCTCGTCCCGCCGAGTGTCAAGGGGACGGTCTTCGCTCAACTTCTCCGGCGTCGAGATGCCCGGCTACCGGGAGCTGGCCGACGGTCAGGCAATCTCGTTCCGGTCCGTGATGCCCGGCAACCTGGGTGCGGGTCGACCCGACGGAGCGGCGGTACCGTCACGGTTGATGACGAAACGAGTGTTCATCCTCGGTGCTGGGTTCTCGGTGGCGTTTTCGTCGCGTATGCCGATCACCGACGAGTTGGGGGAGCTGGCGGTTGCTCGCCTCCCTACGACGACGGTGCGAGTGCCGATGACTTTCGTGGGGGGCACATTCGAGGAGTGGTTGTCACGCTTGGCCGAGGACCAGCCGGACTTGGATGAAGCGGAGAACTTCCAGCAACGGGCGGTCTTCGCTCAGCTCTCCCGGGCGATTGGCGACGTGGTGGAGGAGCGGCAACGTGAGGTGTGGTGGTCAACCCCGCCGGCTATAGGGATATTGCTCAGGTTCGTTGCTGTGATGCACGCGTGGCGATCGACGGTGGTGTCGTTCAACTACGACACCTTGGTCGAGCAGGCGGTCGATGAGCATTGTCTCTGGGACTGGGAGGCGAACCGCCGAGCAGAGCACTCCGACGCCCTCGACCACATGCCGATGCGTCCGGCTGCGAACATGCGCTGGGCAGAATCGCACGAGGAGACCTTCCGGCTCCTGAAGCTTCATGGCTCCCTGAACTGGTGGTGGGTGCCGGGAGACTCGACGGGTGGCACGATCAATCGTTGGGTCACAACCGGAATCGAGCGGCCCGAGCCCAAGGGACTCGCTGAGCGAGAGCGAGAGCTGCCCGGGCGATCTCGCTTCATCGTTCCGCCGAACGCGTTGAAGTCAGCCTTCTATGCCAACCCGCTGACCCGAGAACTGTGGCGGCGGGCAGCGCAGGCGGTTGAGTCCGCCGACGAGGTGTACTTGGTCGGCTACAGCCTCCCGCGTACCGACATGGTGACAGTCGGAATGCTCCGCGAGCGGTTGACGCCGGAGACGAGGCTCGTTGTGGTCAACCCGCGCCCCGAAGATGTGTGCAGGCAGCTGGAGCATCTTGGGGTTCAGGCAGCCAGCATCGAGACGATCACGGGGGGTGACTGCGTCGGCCTACTCGTGGACCGACTGGAGCGAGCAGTGTCGGCTGACTTGGCCGAAGAACTGGCGGCTACCAAGCCAGTCGACGGCGCGTATGTGGCTGTCTCGTGGGGGACGGACGTCACGGCAGCGGTTACCGACATTACGACGGAGAACGGCATCCTGGTGCTGGGTTGCACGCTGCCCGGCCCGTCCTTCGACACGCCGGCGAACTCAGGCGGACCACAACCGAAGGCTGACCTCGAGCTGATTGCGGCCGTACGCGCAACGAAGCCCAGCATGGTTGTCGCCCGGTTCCCTAACGGGCGCCAGGTCGTCCTGGCTCAGACCGGGATACTTCATGAGGCTTCGGGCCGGTCGCTGACCTGGCGGGCACTCAACCCGTCCGTCCCCAGGAGCCATCTGCCCGACTAGGTGGCGCCGGTTCCTGGCTGGCACAGGACGGTCGACGCGTCGGTCCTTCGTTTGCGTCGGAAGCCTTCAGCAAGCCTGACTGTCGGAAACCGACGTGTGGCGCCATATTGATGAGCGATTCGGCAATCGGTCCTATGCCGCCGGTCCTAAACGGGTCCGGCTCGAGGCGAGTCCTGGGACGGCTTGGGCGACGTGGTGGTGACGTGGTCCTGTTCTACGGCGGCGCGTGTTGCCGGGTGCGGAGCGGTTTGGGGTGAGGGCTGGCGTGTTGGTGCCGGGTCTTGGGGAGTGCTGGTACGAGCAGTGAGTTCGGCCTTGATTTCCGTCACAACGTTTGATTGTTCGTCGGCGTCGGCTCGGAGCAGGGTGGCGGTGTTGCGGTACCAGTCGAGGTCGGTGGCTGCCTGGTCGTGGCGGGATCGGAGCTGGGCGAGGGTGTCGAGGTCGGCGGTTCTGCCGTCAGCGATCAGGGTGTCCCACCGGAGGGCTGGGTCATTGCCGCCCAGGCCGGGGTGGTGGTGTCTGAGCTGGTTGAGTTCGGCGGTGAGCCGGGCTCGCTGGTCACCGCGGATCGTGTGATGGCCGAGGCGGGTGGCGTCGAGGGCGGCGTCGATGCCGGCGATGCGGGCGGCGGCTTGTTGTTCGGCGATGACGGTTTGGCGGGCTTGGCTTTGTGCTGGCCCGACGGTGGCGGTGTGGTCGATCTCGGCTAGCAGGACGGCGATCCCGGCGGCGGTCTGCTCGGCCTGGTGGTCGTAGCGCTCCGCGGTGGCGTTGGCCTGGTTGACCCGAACCCGCGCGGTGCGGAGCTGCCGGACGAGGGTCTCGGTGTTGACCTGGTTGTACGGCCGGGCCTTTTGTGCGGCCCGACGGCCAGCGAGTATCGCCTCCGATGCGGCGCCTTGGGCGTCGAGTCGGGCGGCGGTGAGACTCCAGCGGTCCCGGAGGCCTTGGGCGTGCTCGAGCCGGCCGAGTTGCGGGGCGAGGCGGGCTGCGTCGGCTGCGGCGGTGCGCGCTGCAGCGGTGTCACCGTGGGCGACGGCAGTCCCTTGGCGGGTGTGGGCGTCGCGGAGGGCGATGGCTGTGCGGCGCAGCTGGTCGGCCACAGGAGGGGGTGCTTGGGCGAGGTGGGCGTGCGCTTGGTCGATGATGGCTTCGAGGCGCTCGGCGGGGAGGGCGGCGAGGGCGCGGGCTTCGCTGTTGGTGAGCGCGGCGGCGGCGCGGGTCCACCAGGCGTGGGCGTCGACGCGGTCCTCGGTGGGGGCTGGACCGATGGGGTCGTCGACGGTGGTGATACCGAAGGCTTCGCGGTAGCCGGCGACCACCCCGGCCCGGGCCAGCCAGCCCCGGTGATGTTCGGCGTTGTCGGAGGGGTGTTCGCCGAGGGCGTCGACCCAGGTGGGCGGGTTGGCCTCGACTTGGCGGGCGAGGACGGTGGTGCGGTGGTCCATGGCGGCGGCGACCTGCCGGGCGGTCTCGGGCACGTCGCCTTGGCCTTTGGGGCTCAGCTGGGCGAACGACAGCGCCGGGTCGGTGGCGGTGGTCTCGGTGTGGCGGAGCCGCCAGTGCAACACCGCGGCGAGGTCCTCGGCGTCGTCGAGGGGCTGTTGCGCGGCCGCGCCGGCGAGGGCGGCGGCGGAGTCGATGCCGGCGGCCTCGAGCCGGCGGAGCCGGGCGGCGAGTGCTGGCCAGGCGGGGGAGGCGATGGTGGCGGTAGCGAGATCGGCACCGCCAATCGCATATAGGGCGGTCTCGGCGTGCCGAGCGCCATGGTGGGCGAGGAGGTCCTGCCAGATCGGGTACAGGGTGCCCAGGCTGACGGCTCGGGTGGCTTCGTCGGTCTGGGTGGTGAGAGCGGCGGTACCTTCAGGGGGGTCGGTTCGTTCCAGGATGTCGGTGAGCACGGCGAGAGGGTCGTTGGCCGGGCCGTCGGTGTCGGCGCCTTCGGGTCGGGTGCAGACGATGTAGGCGTGGTTCGCGTCGCGGCCGCGGGTGAGGCCGACATAGGCGCTAGTCCGGGTGGAGCGGGGCGTGAGCACGGTGTGGGCGACGTCGCGGGTGCCGCCCTGGGCGGCATGGATCGTCGACGCGTAGGCCAGTTGGACCCGGTCGGCCACGTACGCTCCGTCGAGGTCGACGGTCTGGTCGGTGTCGACCCGGGTAACGCGTAGCCCGCCGCTGTCGGCGATGGCTTGGACGGTCCACAGGTCTCGGTTGGCGACGAACCGCCCGTCGCCGGTCCTGTTGAGGCGATCGTTGTCGCGGGTGACGATCTGGTCGCCGACGCCTGCGTGGCTCCCGTCGGCCAGGGTGACGGTGCGGGTGTCGTCCACCGCTGCGGCGGCGACGAGCTGGTCGCGGACTCGGCGGGCCAGGCGGGCGGCGACGTCGTTGGTATCGGCGAGGAGGTACACGTCGAGCCCGCGGGCCCGGTCGGCCGTCGCCGCGGCGAACGCCGCGTCTTCGGCTTCCGCCGCGCTGCCTCCGGTGATCCGCGCCCGCCGGTCGTACTCGGCGAGCACCGTGGCGTCCCCGGCGCGTAGTCGGAGGCTGGCCGCCCGTTCCCAGGGGTGGCGGAACCGGCGGACTTGGCCGAGGGTGGCGGCGCCCGTCTGGGTGGCAATGAGCTCGAAGGTCCCCCCGGCGTCGGGGGAGGGGAGCTGCTCGGGGTCCCCGACGAGCAGCAGCTTGGCGTCGGTTTGGGCGCAGATGGCGGCGAGGGCGTCGATGGTCTGTCGTGACGCCATGCCGGCCTCGTCGAGGATCACGAGGGCGCCGGGGTGGATGGCGTAGGTGTCCTGCCACCAACGTTCCCCACGCCGGTGGGGAGCGCGTTTGGTGTACTCGAAGATCAGCTTGGCCGCGTTGACCGCCTGGATGCCGGCGTGGCCGGCGAGGACCCGGGTGGCGTTCTCGGCGATCGACACTCCCAGCACCTGCCCGCCCGCATTAGTCCACGCTTGGGCGACCGCGCCCATGGTGGTCGTCTTGCCCGTCCCCGCCGGGCCGACCAGGATATCCAGGCGCTGACCGGACGTGAGGACCGCGGCCACCGCTCTCCCCTGGTCACCGTCCAAACCACTCCCCACGGCTGCGGCGGCGTCGGCATCGAGACGTCGGCCGCTGGTGTCGCTGGCGGTGGCGAGCAGGCGCCGTTCGATTGCCAACCCGACGTTGGTGGTGTATCGGTCGGCGCCGTGCTCGGTGTAGACGGAGGTGTCGTCGCTGGCCCGGCGCAACGACGTCGGGGAGACGAAGGCGGGCGGGGCGGCGAGGGAGACGATCCCGCACCGGTTGCCGGGGGCGAGGGCCTTTGCGATGAGTTGGTCGACCTGGCCCAGGGCGGCATCGACCGGCTGGGCCGGGTCGAGCCGGAGGCGCCGGGTCAGTTCCCGGGCCAGGTCGTAGCGGGTCCAGGTCGAGCGGGCCTGATCGACCGCTCGCACCGCGCTGGCGAGCAGGTCATCGCCGCCGGCCGGGCTTCCGGGATCGTCGGGGTGACCTGACCCGTCGGGATTGGTGGCCGCGTGCCACACCGAGGCGAGGGATCGTCCCAGCCCGGTTCGGCACTGGGCGTCCCACCGTCCTAGCGCCGCTTGGGTGGTCTCGTCCGGGCCTTTGGGGGCGCGGGTCTCCAGGCGGGCCCATTCGGCCATCCGGGTGACCATCCACTCCGACGGGTCCGTGCCGTGCTCGGCCCGCCAGGCGGCGACCAGTTCGTCGAGGCGACCTTCGATCTGCACCCGCCGGGTCGAGAACAGCCGGCGTACCTCGGCGTCGACGCCGACGATCTCGCGGGCGCCGCTGACCGGGTCTACGTGGTGACGGACCCCGAGGTCGCGTTCCAACGCCGTCTCGCGGACCCGGTCGTAGATCGCCCCCGCGGCGGCCGCAACGCGGTAGAGAGCCCGGCCGTCCAGGGCCCGCCATTCCCCATCGGCGCAGCGGACCCGGTTGAGCGTGGCCGTATGCGTGTGGACATGCACGTCACCAGCCCTCGACATCCGATGATCGAACGAGGCGGTGACCAGCCCGGTGGTATCGACGTGTCGCACCCCGTCATACCCCGTCCTGGACAGGGCCGCTTCGCGCTCCACGAAACGCATCGCCGCCGCCACCCCTTCGTGGTGAGCGTCCCAGATCTTCTGGCGTCCCTCGGCTGAGGCGGCGGCCCACAGCACGCTGACGGACTTCGGTGGGCTGAAAGTCAAGTCGAACCCGGCGACGGCTTGACGTTGCCCGCCGCGGCGGATGGCCGCCTCGGTGGCAGCCCAGTGCTCGTCGGCCCGGGAACGGAACGCGACCACTTCGGCCTCGATCCGCTCCCGCTCGGTCCCGGTGCCGACCAGGGCGAGTTCGCGCTCGACCCAACGGGCCGTCTCGGTCTGATCGTGGACGGCGCGGGCCGCGCTCAGGCGCTCCTCGATGCTGCGAAACTGGCGCGGCGGTCGCCCCAGCGGGGCTCCGGTGGCGGGGTGGGCGAGCCGGCCGAAGGTACGGCGCATCTGCTCCTCGCTGACCCTGCCCTCCAGGCCCAGCTCAGGCTCGGCGGCGGCGCCGCCCCACCGGCCGGGTGCCTCTCCCCGGCCGACGTCGACGAGGTAGTAGTCGCCGGCGTCGCCGGCGACCTGGTCCCACAGGTATCGCCAGCCCTGGCCGGCGAAGATCCGTCCGATGGTGAGCATCCACCCCATACCGGGCAGCCAGACCGACACCTGTCGCGAACTCCCCGCGCCGCCGGGCCAGCTTCTACCCGGCGCCGGAGGCGCCGGGCCGGCCCTCCGGGATCATTGGCAATGCAAGGGTGCGGCTTACGCCACCCGCCTTCCCGAACCCCGTCCTTGCCCTCGTCGGGGTCAACGCGTTGCCGGGCTGCGCTGTGCTGGCGGGGGGTGAGCAGCATGGCGTGTGTCGTGGCTCCCTGGGTGCAGGCGAGCCTCCTCGAGCCAAACTGTTGGGGACGGTAAAGAGACCGCCGCGCTTGCCGAGGAGCGCAACTTGACGTGACTGCGTGCGTTCTGACCCTGATATTGCAGCTGGGTGTGGCCTGACGGGCTGGAAGACGCGGCAGATGCTCCTTCACCTGCGAGAATGCGAATCGCCAAATACCGCATGATCGCTGGAGAGGAGCACCTGTCGGGTGAAGTGTAACGCGCTGGTTTTCGAGCTGGGGGACCGAGTGGTGGGCGGGGCGGAGCGCTCGGTGGCTCATCCGGTGGTGGAAGCATCGGAGGACTCGGTGACCGGCGTGGCTGGGGTGGCGTTATGGGGGGAGATGCTCGACCGTCTCGGTGTGGTGGCCGAGGGTGACCGTCGCGGCCTGCGACCGATCGGCCCGGGTGGCTACACCGGCGGGGAGTGCTATCGGGCGGTGGTGGAGACCCAGCTGGCTGGCGGCGAGTTCCTCTCCGACCGGTCGCTGCTCGCTGATGAGGCGACCGCCCGCTTGCGAGGCGGTCATGTGCTGCCGTCGCATTCGACCCTTGATCGTTTCATCGCCGGTGCCGATCTCGGACGTGCGCAGAAGGCCGCCGCGGTCAACCGTGCGATGCTTCGACGGGCGTGGGCGATGGGCGCGGCGCCGGCCCCGGGGATCTTGACCATCGATCCTGATGCCACGTGGATCGAGACCTCGGGACGCCACAAGGAGGGAGCGGCGTTCTCCTACAAGCACGAGGTCGGTCTGTCCCCGATGGTCGGGGTGTGCGGCGAGACCGGCGATGTCCTCGGGCTGCGGGCCCGGGGCGGCAACGCGAACGCGGGGCGGGGCTTGGCCAGTTTCGTCGACGAGTGCGTAAGCGCTGTTCCCGTTCCGCTCCGGGGCCGATACCAGCTGTTGCTGCGGGTGGACTCCGCCGGCTACCAGGCAGAAGTGATCGAAGCGGCCGAGCGTCACAACATGGTCTTTACGATCACAGTCAAGAAGACCACCAGGGTGGCCGCCGCCGTTCATGCGCTCGCCGCCGACACCTCCACTGCCTGGGTGCCAGCGTTGGGTGCGGAGGCGAAGACCGGCTCGGAGATCGCCGAGTGCGACTTCGACTTCGCCGGGCGGCACCTGCGGATGATCGTGCGCCGCCAGCGCACCTCCGCTGGTGAGCAGCTATCCCTCGATGATCTCGACGGGTGGCGGTTCCACGCGATCATCACCAACATCGACTCGCGCCTGCGCACCGTGGCTGAAGTCGAACACCATCATCGCCTGCGCGGCGGCGGACCAGAAGAAGCTATCCGCCAGCTGAAGGGCGATTTCGGTCTCTGCCACGCCCCGGTCGCCAACTTCTTCGGGAACTGGCTGTGGTGGCACGCCGCCGCGCTCGCCTACAACGTGGCCCGCTGGATACGGGTGCTGGCGCTCCCCGAGGCGTTCGCCACCTGCCGGGGCAAGCGGCTGCGGCTGGCGTTTCTCAACGTGGCGGCCAAGGTCGTCCGTCACGGACGACGCCTGACGCTGCGGTTACCCCGCGCCTACACCCACGCCGAGGCCTTCATCGCCGGGCTCGCCAAGCTGCGAGCCTTGCCACACTTCGCCTGATCTACCCTCCCGCTGACAGCCACGAAGCCCTCAACCCACCAGGGGCGGCCCCCCCACGTCCATGGCACCGCCGAGCACCGCCGAGCACCGTTCGAACGGTCCCTCACGACCTCCTCGGAGCGCTCCCGCATCGCCGCGCACCCCCACACGTCGGCGAAGCCCCCCAATACCGCTCTTCCCGTCGGCTCCCCGACCCGAACCTGGCTATCCCGGACCTCGCTGCAATATCAGGGTCTGATCTTGGCGAACCCGAAACGTGGTGAGCGCGGCGGCGACTGATCCCGGCGACCACCGGCTCCGGCCGGGCTCAAGCCGATCGGGCGACCGCGGTGAGCCTGGATGCCCGTCGTCTGTGGTCCGGCGTCGCGGAGCACGTCAGCAAGAGAGCCGGTTGGAGGAGGCGAGGGTGGCGAGCCTGGGGAGGAAAGGCTGGGGGGTGGGGAACTGGCCTCTGCCTGTCTCAGCGCTGGTCGCCGCAGTTCAGAACGGGGGTGGGGAATGCCAGAGCGGCGGAGCGAGGGAAGGAGGGGAGGCCTTCCCCATAAACGCTCTCGTGGGGTCGGGAGTGGGGAAGAGGGTGGGAAACCCGTGTGAACGGGCGGACGCTGCCGCGTGGCTGACGACACGGCCGCGCGCCCCGGTGGCCGGCGGGACGGTAGCCGCCAGGCGGGCCGGCCTCGAGCCCGACGGCTGCCCAGCCGGCGCGGTTCGGTTCGTTATGACCAACCAGGTGAGGGGGCGCCGGCGCCCCTCCTCACGTCGGCGCCGGTGGTCGGTGGGATTGGTGGTTCGGTCGTGGCGTAGATGCTGGAGCGTAGGTGCCGAGGAGGGATTGGTGAGCCGCCGCGGCGTCGGCGTGGCGTCGGCAGGCGCCGGGCCGCAGGGGACACCGAGGCTGCGGAGTTTGACGGAAGCTGCACGACTCTCGGGGGCTAGAACAGGGCTAGAACAGGACTCTAGAACGGCCCAGAACCCCAACGCTACGAGGCTTCGATCTCAATCCCCATCGGGGGCGCTCCGGGCCGATCTCCTAAGTAAGGTAGGAGTGGTGGTGTGAGCCTCAGTTGCCTGGGTACTATACCGACTAGTAGTTGCTGTCTCGGGGCCGTGTCGAGGTGCCGAATTTCTGGATGGGAGCCTGCGCATGAACTGGACTTGGAACCTCCGTACCCGGGATGGGGGTATGAACGGGCTGGAGTTCGCCCGCTGTACCACCGCCGGCGGGTTCTCACGGGTGCTGGTCCATGCGGCGCCCGCCCAGGCGTCGGTGGAGGCGATCGCCGATGACGGCGAGGTCGTGGCCCGCGCCGACCTCGACCGAGACGGCGACTATTCGCCCATGACGCTGCTCGAGCTCGACGGCGGTCGTATCCAGCGAAGCGAGGTGTGGCCAGACGAGGAGCTCTACGGTCTACCGGTGCTGCTGGCTGGTGGCGAGGTGGGCATTCTGACGGCGTGGCGGCACTCCGATGATCACAGTTGGTGGCAGTGGTCGGTGGAGTTCTCCAACCGCACCGGCCGCCCCGCGGACTGGGCACCACCGGGTCAGGAAGTGCGGCGCTGATCACTCAGCGGTCCGGCCCAGTTGAGAGAGCACGCCCGTGCTGCGAGCTGGGGTGGCGGGCCCGTTGACCACCGTCCGCTCTCTACTGGTACCGGGCCGTGCGTATCCCTTTTCTGGTCATCGAGCGCGGCTCATCCTTTGGGGAGAAGGTCGATGACGACGACACACCGAAAAATCAGGGAGGCTGAGACATGGCGAAGGTGATGATCCTGGGCGGAGGGTTCGGGGGTTTGGCCGCGGCGCACGAGCTGAGGGGCCGGCTCGGTCCGGAGCATGAGGTCACGCTCCTCGCGGCTGACGACCGCTTCTTCGTCGGTTACGCCAAACTGTGGGACCTGGTCGGCACCCGTTCCCTTGTGCAGGGCACTGGGCGGCTGAGCGCCCTCGACGAGCGGGGAATTCGTTTCGTGCACGCCCAGGTCACCGCCATCGACCCTGACCGTCGGGCGGTCGAGACGTCCGCCGGTTCGTTCGACGCGGACTACATGGTCGTGGCGTTGGGCGCCGCGGCTGACCGGCGGAAGCTGGGGTCAGCCGAGCGTGGCGCACACGATCTTTACGACCCCGACCGGCTACCGGCGATGCGAGCCGAGCTAGGAAGTCTCCACGACGGCAGGGTGGTCGTTGGCGTGCTCGGGGTCCCCTATGTGTGCCCTCCTGCACCGTATGAGGCAGCGTTCTTGGTCGAGGAGTTCCTTCGCCGCCAGGGGGTGCGGGAACGTGTCGAGGTGGTGATCACCACCCCGATGCCCTCACCGTTACCGGTGGCCGGACCCGCCGTTGACGAGCTTGTGGCCCACGGACTGGCTGGGCAGGGCATCGACTTGCGCACCGGCCTGCAAATCGCAGAGGTCGACACCGACGCTAAAGTCCTGTCCTTCGCCGACGGAGCCACCATGGACTACGCGCTGCTACTGGGAATACCGCAGGCGGCCCCGCCGGCGGTGATCGCTGACAGCCCGTTGGCTGGTGAGGACGGCTGGATCTGGCCGGATCCCGAGACGGGGCGCACCGGCTTCGATGGCGTCTATGCGGTCGGTGACTGCACAGCGGTGGAAAACCTGCCGAGGGCGGGCGTGTTCGCCGAGGCGCTCGGCAAGGTGGCCGGGGCGAACATTGCCTCCGAGATCGGGGCCGGCCCGGGCGGCCGGTACGACGGGGTGGGCTTCTGCTTTCTGGAGTTCAACGGGCGTCGAGCCGCGGCCCTTGAGGGCGACTTCTTCGCCAAACCGAAACCCGACGTGCGGCTGGCAGAGCCGAACGCCGAGACCTACGCCCGCAAGGAGGCGTTCGAGGCGGAACGGCTACAAGCGTGGCTCGGCATCAGCCGATCAGGCCCAACCGCGTAGCCGGGTCAATCCCTCTCGCTTCGCAAGCCTCCGACTCCCATCAGCCGGTGATTCGCCCCGCTGGCGGGGAGATCGAATGGAGGTGGAGACCCGGAACGTGACGGAGCGCTAAAAGGGTCTCACGCTCCCTGTGCTCCCCATCCTTTGCCGGGGCCGCGGGCGTTGCCGGCTGACGCTCACACCGAACTGACGACGACGGGGCGTAGGATGAGCTTGGTGAGGCGCCTCCGCTTCTGAGCCCGCCACGCTGGTCTGATCACGTGTCGGATCACGCTCATGAAGCGAGGGCGTACAGGGCGATGAAGCCGAGGAAGAACAGGCCGGTGAGCAACGGGCTGTCGGTCGTCTCGTGCGCTTCGACCAGCAGTTCTTCGGTGACCAGGTACAGCAGGGCGGCTGCGCCGAATGCGAGCACCCCGGCCAGGACCTGCTGGCTGGCTCCCCCAAGCAACGCCGCACCTCCGATGGCCCCGATGGCGGTGCCCAGCCCGAGGAGGCTGGGGACGAGAGCGGCGGTGAACCGACTGGCCCCACCGGCGGCGAGTCGGGTACTGACCGAAAGGGCGAGGAACAGGATTTCCAGGGTCAACGCGATTGTCAGGACCACACCTTGGTTGCTGCCGAGGCGGCTGCCGAGCCCGACGAGAAGGCCGTCGATCAGCAGGTCCAGGCCAACCGCGGTTACGAGGCCTACCGGGACCGCCGAGGCCTGGGCGCGGGCTTCGACGCGGCGGGAGTAGGCACCCAGCGCCAACAGCAACGCCACCCCAGCGGCGAAGCCGGTCACAACGACGGGGATATTGCCTTTACTGCGTAGATCGGGGAGGACCTCGCCGGCCAGCGCGGCGAAGACCACACCTGCTGCAAAGTGCTGGATGCCGCTGGTGAACTTCGGGCCCGGGGTGACGAATGCGGCCGTCACCGACCCGGCGACGGCCGCGGCGACGGGGAATGCCACCAGAACGGCGGCGTGGACAACAGCGACGCTCATCTGGACGCTGCCTGGCGGCGCAGGATCGGCGAGCGCAGTGTCAGTCGAACACTTCCCCGAGGAATCCGCCCCGACGACGCCGTTTCCCGCCCCACCCGTCGTGCTTGTCGTCGCTTCTGTGATGACCGCCGGCGCGAGGCTGAGCGTATCCCTGCTCGTACGCGGCAGCCGGGGCAACGGCCGGCGCGGGGGCCTGATAGTGGTTGGATTCGGCGTCGGTGAGCCGTTCTAGCTCGCCGCGGTCGAGGACGATGCCACGGCAGTCATTGCACTGGTCGATGGTCACTCCGTTGCGCTCGTAGCTGCGCAGCTCACCTGCGCACTTCGGGCCCACCGAGGCAGCGGTTGGGTTCGGTCACTTGGTCTCCTCGGTCGGAACGTCGGCTGGTTGCGGCCTGCATTGCCGTCCGCACCAAAGGACTGTAGGCTGGATATCTGAACAGAGGCGCAGATATGGAGGGATCGTGGTTGCGAGGATCGGTTCGTTGGATACCTGCGAGGTGCGGATGGTCGACCCCGAGCGGGTCGAAGCGGTCAGGGCTTCGATGCCCCCAGACGGCGACATCGCGGACCTGGCCGACATCTTCGGCCTGCTCGGCGATCCAGGGCGGCTCCGACTGCTGACCAGCCTGCTCGAGGCCGGTGAGCTGTGCGTGTGCGACCTGGCCGCTTCCACTGGCCTGAACGAATCTTCGGTCAGCCACGCGCTGCGCCTGCTGCGGGCCCATCGGGTGGTCCAGGTCCGCCGGGCCGGACGGATGAGCTACTACCGCCTAGCCGACTCGCATGTCCGTTTGCTGCTCGACCTCGGGCTACAACACACCGGCCACACCATCGCCCTGCATGTCGAAGACCACCGAGAGCAATGACCGACAGTCACGAGCACACGCCGACCGGGCACGACCATGGGCCAAGCAGCAGCGGCGATTCGGGGCACAGTCACGGAGTGGCGGCTGATGCCGACGCCCGCTATCTGACCGTGGCGCTGTTGCTGATCATCGGGTTCATGGTGGTCGAGGTCGTCGCCGCGGCCCTGTCAGGGTCGTTGGCGCTGCTGGCTGACGCCGGGCACATGCTGACCGACGCCGCTGCGCTGGGGGCGTCGTTGTGGGCGGCCCGTCTGGCGGCGCGCCCAGCGGCGGGGGTGTGGACGTATGGGTTCAAGCGGGCGGAGATCCTCTCGGCTGCTGGGAACGGGGTCACTCTGCTCCTCGTCGCCGCCCTGGTGAGCTTCGAGTCGGTTCGTCGTCTGGTCCACCCGCCGGGCGTGCAGGGTCTGTTCGTGGTGATCGTGGCCCTGGTCGGTGTTGCGGTCAACTTGACCGCCGCCTGGGTGCTGGCCAAAGCGAACCGGTCGAGCCTCAACGTCGAGGGATCGTTCCGGCACATCCTCACCGACCTCTACGGGTTCGTCGCCACGGTGATCGCCGGGATCGTCATCGTGGCCACCGGGTTTGCCAGGGCCGACGCCATCGCCTCGCTGGTCGTGGTCGTCCTCATGGTCAAGGCCGCCTACGGGCTGCTGAAGGCGTCCGGTCTGGTGCTGCTCGAGGCCGCCCCCGAAGGCGTCGACCTCGTCGAGGTCCGAGGCCATCTTCTCGGCACCGAGCATGTCACCGACGTCCACGATCTCCACGCCTGGACGGTCACCTCGAGCCTGCCGGCCCTGTCCGCTCATGTCATTGTGGACGAGTCCTGTTTCTTGGACGGTCACGCCCCCCGGCTCCTCGACCAGCTCCAGGCGTGCGTGGCCGGCCACTTCGACGTCGAGCACTCCACTTTCCAGCTCGAGGCCGCCGGCCACCTTGACCATGAAGCCGGTGCCCACTGATGGACCGGGCGAACACCGCCAGGATGACCGGGCAGACACTGGCCCGTCGAGCTATCGGCGTCGAGTATGTCACTCTCGGCTGGAACTCCCTGGAAGCGGTCGTGGCCATCGTCAGCGGGGTCGTCGCTTCGTCTGTGGCGCTCACCGCGTTCGGGATCGACTCCGGCATCGAGCTGATCAGCGCGACCGTCGTGTTGGTCCGGCTCCGCGCTCTGGTAGCGGGCAGCGAGCCCGATGAACGCAAGGAACGCCGCGCCCTGCGGATCGTTGCCGTGTGCTTCTTCGCTCTCGCCGGCTATGTCGTCATCGACGCCACCATCAGCCTTGCCCTCGGCGAGCGCCCCGCGGTCAGCCCTGCGGGCGTCGCCATCAGCGGCGCGGCCCTGATCGTCATGCCGACCCTGGCCGTGGCCAAACGCCGGATCGCCACCCGCCTCGACACCGGCGGGCTCACCGGACCGGCCGTCTTGTTACGGGCCGACGCCGCCGAGACTGCCTTGTGCGCCACCCTCGCCGCGACCACCCTTGTTGGTTTGGGCCTCAACGCCGCGTTCGGGTGGTGGCGGGCTGACCCGGTCGCCAGTCTGGCCGTGGTGTACTTCGCCATTCGAGAAGGACGCGAAGCGTGGGCCGGCGAACTCGACTGTTGCGGCGACGACTGACCCACGCGCTGAAGGATGGCCCATGTGGCGGACGGCTCGTCGCGTGGCGGCTGGTGTTGTCGGCTGACCACGACGATCGCGGGCTCACCAGCAGAGCGGCCTATCCAAACGGAACCTGTTGGCGAGGGCGTCACGGCGTCTGGCGGGCTGGCGGGCGGGGGTCGAGTGTTGCGGCGGTGACGACGATGTGACCGGCGAGGTAGTCCTGGCGGCGGAGGTCGTGGGTGTGGTCTTCGAGTGGCTGCCAGGGCCGGCGGTTGGGGTCGGAGCCGCCGAGCGCGCATAGCAGCCGCCAGAGGGGCTGGAGGGCGGGGTGGGGACCGAGGCTGAGGTCAGCGATGGCCATACGGGTTCCGGGCGGAAGCGATTGTCGGATCTGGTCCCAGGTTTCGGGGTAGTGGTCGATGACCGACAGGGCGTAGACCGCGAGGAGCGCATCCACTCCACCAGGCGAGACTCGGGCGTCGGCGAGCGCGGCGTCGAGGCGAGAGGCGGGAGCGTTGACCAGCCGGACGTTGTCCCAGCCGGCTCGCTGGGCCCGCCGTCGGGCCTGGGCCAGCATGGCTTCGCTGGTGTCGATCCCGACGATGGTCCCGCTCGGGCCGATATGGGCTTGAAGAAACGGGAAACTGAGGCCGGTCCCACAACCCAGGTCGACGACCACATGGCCGGGGGCGAGGGACAGCAGGTCGACCGCCCGTCGTCGGCCTCGCTGGTAGAAGGGGCGCTCCAAGGAGACGGCGTCGTAGACCGGGGCGACGAGGCGGTAGCGGTGGCTACCGAGCATGTGGCGTCCCGAGTTTGGGTGCGATGGTCTTCTGTTGGCTCGATCTGCCTGTCGAATAGGTGTCCGGGGCGGCGTCGAAGGCCTCGGCGCAGCCCGCTGAGCAGAACCAGTGGTCCTGGCTGTTGTGTCGCCGGTGGCAGGTGGCGGTCTCGGGGTCAACCGCCATCCCGCAGACGGGGTCCGTGTGCCTGGGTGCGGGGGCGCCGCCGCCACCGGCCGTGTCGGCGCCGGTGGCGGTCAGATACCGGCCGGGGTCGGCGTCGAAGCGACCCTGGCAGCGCCCGGAGCAGAAGAAGACGCGCTGGCCGTGATGGACGACGCTGGCGGGGGCGTTGGCCGTTTGGACTGGCATGCCGCAGACGGGGTCTTTGGCGTAGCCGGCGCCCCCGCCGAAGCGGTCGCGGTTGCGGTAGAGCCAATAGAGGGCGGCGAAGGCGACCAGGGCGATGACGTCCAAGACGGTGGTGTAGTTCCATCCGACGCTGTCGCCGGCGATGACGCTGGGACGGGTCGCAGGGATCCATCCGAGGGCGTTGAACAGCTCCTCGGTGGCCAGGCCGGCGAGGGACATGACCAGCCAGAACACGCCGAGCATGCGCAGCACCATCCGCCGCCCGTACATCTTCCGGTAGATCAGCAGCAGGGGGAGGGTGATGAGGTCGGCGAACACGAAGGAGACCACCCCGCCGAAGCTGATCCCGCCTTTCCACAGGGCGGCGGCGAGGGGGACATTGCCGATGGAGCACACGAAGCTGATGATGGCCACGAACGGACCCACGGCCACGTTCTCGAGTGTGGTGGCGATGCCGTGGCCGTGGACGAACACGTCGTTCCAGATGTGGACCGGGACAAGCGTGGCCAGGAACCCGGCGACGGCGAAGCCGATCACGAGCTCCTTGCGCAGCATGGTGACGTCGCTCATGGTTTAGCCGGCCGCGTCGGACCACCTGGCGGCCGATCGGACCCGCAGCCGCCACGGTCGCGCCTCGTCGCTATCGCCGCCGTGTTCGTGGTGTTCGTGGCCGCCGCTGGTGGTCTCGGCGTTACGGCGAGCCTCATCGAGCGCCCGCCCCCGGAACCACAGACCGCCGGCGCCCACGAGGAGCGCGATCATATGATGATCCCACCGATGAACTCGGCAGCGACGAACTGCCAGCCGATGAGGACCACCAGCACGATTCCCAGCTCGACGACCAGGTTGGTGGAGGCGAACATGAACACCATGGCGGCAACGAAGTCGGCGCCCCGGGCGAAGAGCGACTTGGCCATGGCTGACGCCGCGTACGAACACGACGACGACACCGCCCCGTAGATCGACGCCCGGCCTACCGTCCCCGCCCGGTGGTCACCGAGACGGGCCTGCATCTCGGCGCGCGACACGAAGGCCCGGACCGCTCCCGAGAGCCCGAAACCGAGGACCAGGGCCCACAGGGTCTCCCAGAACATGTAAAACGCCTCGCGCAGCGAGCGGCCCACGTCGGTGACTGCTCGCCCGGCGGTGAGCGCTCCGATCAGCTCAGCGTGCATCATCCACCTCGTTGTCGCTGTCGTGGCGGGCATGGCGGAGCAGCCCGGCGATCTCACGGATCGCCCAGTCCAGCCGGCCGAGCGGCCCGGTCTCGCACCCCGGCACCTGGTCCCTTGCGCCGCGGCAGGACGGGGGCGGCACGGAGCGTGGCCCGGTCACGAACGAACCAGCCGCTCTACGGCGGCCTGAGCCTCGACCATTTTCTCCTCGGCGCCCGGTTCTCCCGTCGCCAGGGCGTCCTGTACGCAGTGGGACAGGTGGTCACCGAGGAGGTTGAGTGCCACCGACTGGAGCGCCCGGGTCGCCGCTGACACCTGGGTGGGCACGTCGATGCAGTACGTGTTCTCCTTCACCATGCGCTGCAGTCCCCGGACCTGCCCCTCGATTCGGCGCAACCGCCGCTGCACGCTCGATTTGTTGTCGCTGTACCCGACCCGCACGAGCGGCCTCCTTTTGACTCGGCTATACCCCCTATGGGTATGTTAGGCGGCAGGTCCGTGGATGCGGCTGGCCGCCCCTCGAGAACCAGCTTGGTATGTCAGGCGACGACAGATGGCGCAGCGTTGGGGGGCGGGCGTGGACTGGCTCCGATAAGCGTCAACGGGTCCTCGGGCGACCGGGCAGCCGGTTAAAAACTGCGGCCATTGCGTTTCACCCTTCGCGAGGTGAGGTAGGCGGGGTCGGTCACAGGCTGCTGGGGAAGCTGACCGACCGGGGCGGGACGATTGGGGTGCCGACGTCGAGTTGGATGACCTCGTGGGCGGCGAGGGGGATGTCTTCGAGAGGCTGGGTCCAACGGTGTCCGTTGACATAGGCGGTGACCGGCCCGGTGGCGGGGCCGACCCGATTCTGGCTGAGGGTTTGCCCCCATACGATAAAGAACTGGCCGAGGACGAAGGTCCGCCCGGCGGGGGCTTCGACGTGGATGATGCCATCCGGGGCGTGGGTGTGCAGCCAGTAGAGGCAGTCGGAGCTTCCAGACACGAACGTGCCTTGCGGGCTTGACTGGGTTTGGAGTTGGCCGACCATGCCGACGCCGGGGGGGATGGGGCGAAGCGTTCCGTTGACGAAGACTGCGAGGTGGGTGTGGGTGTGGGTGGCGAGCTGTTCGGTGGCGCCGCAGCCCACCCCCGCCCTTCCCCCTTGGGCGGGGGGGACGGCGCCGGCGGCGGCCAGCGGGGGGCCGGTCTCCAAGTTGACGCCTTCGGGACCGGCGGGACCGCCGAGCTGGGGGCTCGAACCGCTGGTGGTGGCGACGACCACCGCCACGATGGCGGCGGCGAGCACCGCGACGACCGCAGCGATGAGCGGCTTGCGTGAACGAGTGGGACGACGTTTGGGCGGGCGACGTTTGGGTGGGCGAGGTTGCTGTGACCGGCGGGCGGGGACGTCGCTGCGTCGGGCGGGACCTTTGGATCGTTGTGGGTTAGTCATCGTGAGGCGAGTCGGCTTGCTTTCGGGCGGAGTCTCGATCCGTTGCCGAAGATGAAGGTCGTCGGCGGCCGGAGCGGGTTCGAGGGTTTCAGTCGGTGTCGTCGGTCGGAGGTTTGCGGGCGTGGCCGAGGATCATGGGCGCGGTCGGTGTCGGCACATGGTTGGGCCTGAAGCTGAACGTGCGGCTGGTGCCGAGCTGGAACCCAGCCCCGGTGATGGCCGAGAGCGTGTCGCGGTTGCAATGACAACCGCCGGCGATAGCCGGCCAGACGACATCGGCGGTGTCTTGGAGGCGCGCCGCAACCGGGTGGGGGGAGCGGACGTGTTCGTAGAAGCGGAGCTGGCCGCCGGGGCGCAGCACCCGGTACACGCCGGCGAGAGCCCGGTGTTGGTCGGGGACGCTGCAGAGGACCAGCGAGGTGACCGCGGCGTCGAAGCTCGCGGCGGGCAGGTCAAGGTCGTCGGCGTCGCCGTCGATGACCCGGATGGCGGTGGCCGCGTGGCGGGCCGCCCGTTCGGCCTTGCGGCGCAGGCCCGGTTCGGGCTCGACGGCAATGACCTCGCTGACCTCCCCGGGGTAGTGAACGAAGTTGGCGCCGTGGCCGGCGCCGAGCTCAACGACCCGTCCGGCCAGACCAGCCAGCAGCTCCTGGCGGTGCTGGTACCCCCCAGCGGCGTCCAAGGCGGCGGCGACGCGAGGGTAAAGGCGAGCGAACACCGGGTGGTCGACGGTCACGTCCGTCCGGTCGCCCCCGAGCGACTCCTGGCAAGGGCCGGCATAGCGCCTGGCCGGGCGGGGGCGTCGCCTCGGTCGGCGCTCAGGGATGACGGTGGCGGGGGTGTCACCGGCCGAGGCGTGAAAGCTCGGCGCGGGCGCGGGCGAGTTGGTCGTCGAGCGACGCAGGTTTGGCGGTGGCCGCATCGTGGCGGGTGCGGCTGTGGTGGCGGTCTCGGAGCATGGGCCGCACGCAGCACAGGTAGCTGAGCCCACCAGCCGCGACGGCGGTGGCCGCAGGCAGCGCCCAAGTCAGCATCAATGCCCGACGGGTTGCTCGGTGCCTGGCCACGGGGCCGGCGCACCCGAACCTTGCTCGGCGCGCAGCGCGTCGATCTGGGCTTGGAGCCGGGCCAGCTCGGCCTGCTTGGCGGGATCGTCAGCGGGCCCGGCGGGCTGTTTGTTGCCTCGCATCATCATCCACATCATCACGCCCATCCCGGCGGGGCAGGCGAGGATGGCCAGGCTGTAGAAGATGTGACTCATGTGGTCCTCCTTCGATGAGACCGCTCGATCCGAACGGCCGGACCCGTCTCTACTAAGCATCCTAGTTGACAGCGGAGGTGTAGAGGTAGCCCACGGTGGGTACTAAGATAGTTAGTAGCTAGATGAGAGGTGGTCGCTGTGGGTGGTATGGGCTTTACGTCGCGGATGATGGACCCAGGTGCGTGGGACGCGTGGGTGGTCCTGACCTGGTTGGTGGTGGTCGTGTTGATCGCGGCGGTGGCTGCTGTCGTGGTGTGGGCCTTAAGGGGGGAGCGATCCTCGGGTCGCGCGACGCCGGTAGCCCCGTCACCGGGGGACATTCTTGACGAGCGCTTCGCTCGCGGGGAGATCTCCGATGAGGAGCTCCAGCGCCGCCGCCAGGCGCTCACGAACCGATGATGTTCCCGGGACTTCAGTTCATTCCCGGGCCGCCGGTGACGGCGAGGGGTGCATGACCGAACTTCGCGGTTCGCCTCGCTCAGGAGGAGGCGGTAGGAGGTTGTTAAGGTCCAGGTCGGTGATGCTGGGTGTTGCCTTGGCGGTGGGAGCGGCCGGGGGAGCCCTCGGTACCGCAGTGGCAACGGCCGGGACCGGGTCGAGCGCGGCTGCGGCGCCCGCGACGAAGGCCGGCTACAGCTCGGGCGCCATGATGGGCACCGGAAACATGATGGGCGGGGCCGCGATGATGGGCGGCATGCCAGGTGCCGGTCGGGGCGCAGCGGTGTTGGTTCCAGCGGCTCGGATGGAGGCGTTGGCGGCCGTCGCCGCCCGTCAGGCGACGGTGAGTGGCCGGACGGTCACCTACCAGTCGAGCGATGTCACCCTGGTCGCCCTGGGCGCACCAGGGAACCGGCCCGGCATGTTCTGGCAGGTTGACGGGGTGGTGAACCCGACCGTCGTCGTCCCCGCGGGTGCCACGATCACCGTGCGCTTCGCTGACGGTGACGCCGGTCACCCGCACGGCTTCGAGGTCACGACCGCGGCACCGCCGTTCCCGCGCATGGCAATGATGGCCGGACAGGTCGCCGCGGCGGGCGCGTTCATCATGCCCGTCCCCGCCCCGCACGGCACCTCGTGGTACAGCGCGACCACCACGTTCCGGGCGCCCCCAGCCGGGACCTACTACTACCTTTGCCCGGTCCCGGGCCACGCCCAGCAGGGAATGTGGGGAAAGCTGATCGTCAGGTGACCCAGCCCGTCGCTGCCCTCGATCGCCGGCTGCTGGCGGGCGCGGCTGGTATGGCCGTGTTGGGCGCGGGCGGTAACGTGCGAGGTCGGATGGCCAGGACAACGTCAGGTTCGAGGAAGGGCATGCTGCGAGGCTTCGGTGACCTCGAAGCGCAGATCATGGAACGCCTATGGGCGGCCCCGGAGCCTGTAACGGTACGCCAGCTGGTCGACGACCTCCAACAGGGCCGGGCTATCGCCTACACCACCGTACTGACAGTGACCGACATCTTGTACCGCAAGGAGTGGCTGACCCGGCAGCGCCAGGGCCGTGCCTACGCCTACCGGCCGGTGTGCACCCGTGAGCAGTACGCAGCCGGACTGATGCGCGAGGCGCTGGCGACGAGCACGGATCACACCGCCGCGTTGCTGCATTTCGTGACGGAGATGCCCGCCGAGGAGGCGGCGGCTCTGCGCGACGCTTTGGCTGAGCTCGATGCAGGCCCCGACGATCGCCCCGAGCCGTGAGGGTCGCCGCGGTCCTCGTCGCCTACGCCCTGGCCGGCGCGTTCGTTGCCCCATGGTTGCTGGCCCGAGCGTCGTGGCCGCAACGGGCGCCTCGCTTGGCGATCGCGGTGTGGTTGGCGTCCGCGGCGTCGGTGGTGCTGGCGTTGGGTCTGGCCGGCGTGGCCCTGGCGGTACCGACCGTGCCGGTCAGCTCCGGGCTGAGCCAATGGTTGCAGGCTTGTGCCATGGCCATCCGGGCCGCGTACGCCACCCCCGGCGGGATCATCCTTGGCGCCACCGGGACCGCGTTCGCGTTGTTCGTCACCGCCCGCACCGCGGTGGCGTTGAGCGGATCGTGGGCGCGGGCGACCTGGGCGCGGCGGGCGCATCGCCGCGCCGTCGTCCTCGCCGGCCGTCCCCGCCATGACATCGACGCGCTGATCGTCGACTGCGACACCGCCGCCGCGTACTGCGTGCCCGGCCGTCACCGCCAGGTCGTGCTGACCACCGCGGCGCTCGCCGCGCTAAGCGACGCCGAGCTGGCGGCGGTTCTCGCTCATGAGCGCGCCCACCTGCGAGGACGCCATCATCACCTCGTCGGTGTCGCCTCTGGGCTGGCCCGAGCCTTCCCGGGGATCCCGCTGTTCCAAGCGGCCAAGGAACAGGTGGCGGCCCTGGTCGAGATGGTGGCCGACGATGTCGCCGCAGGCGCGCACCATCGGGCCACGATTGCCACCGCCGTCGTGGCGCTGGCCGGGATGCACGCCCCGCAGGCTGCGCTCGGCGCCAGCGGCTCCGCCGCGCTGACGAGGGTGCGCCGTCTGGTGGCCCCGGCCGCCCCCCTCCACCGGGCGGCGCTGCTAGCCGGGGTCCTCGCCGTAGTGGGCATCGTGGCGCTGCCGGTCTCGGTGGCCGCCGCGCCGGCGTTGCACGCCATGCACATGAACCTCTGCCCCGTTCATCCGGGGATAACGCCTCCGGTCAGCTCCGCCTGACACGTCCCGTGCACGCTCAGGTAGGGATCCGAGCGCGGCTCACTCCTCTGACACACCGGACGCTCCAGGCGATGTCTCGCCTACATCGGATGGGGGAGGTGCGTGCGAGCCGGCGGGACTTCACTCGTTATACTACTAGCTAGCATAGTAGTATCAGCGGTCGTAACGAGTGGCCGCCGACCATGGTGAAGGAAGGGGCGATGCTTTCGATTTCGGTGGACCCTTCTACGCCGGGCCCCATTTGTTGGGTCGAGCGAAGGTGACCTGGCCGTCCCATCAAGCGACCGCCCGACTCGATCGTCCCGGGACGATCGGCCCTCATCCCCGAGTGAGCGGCCTCGGCGACGACGTCGCTCGTTTCCTCCTCTCGGCCTCCGCGGTCGGATGCACCTTCAGCGGTGACCGCGGGACGCCGTGATGACGAGGGGCCGAGTCCGAGTGGCATGGCGGCTTTGGGCGCTCGGCACCAAGACCGGGATCCGCCGGACCCTCGGGGTGTTCTGGATCATTGATGGGCTGTTGAAGTTCCAACCGGGACTCGCTAACCGTGGCCAGGAGGCTTACTCGTTCGCCATGACGGCCATGGGTACCCCGGTACCGGTGGCCCGGGCCATTCTCCAGGTGGGTCGCCTGCTCGTCGCCCATCCGGGGTTGTGGTGGGGGCTCGGTGTCGTGGAGCTGTTGATCGGCATCGCCCTCGTGGCCGGCAGAGCCAGCCGGATGGTGCTGGCGGTGAGCGCGCTCTGGGCTCTTTGTATCTGGGTGCTGGGGGAGGGATTCGAAGGGCTGTCGGCCGGGTCCGCATCGATCCTCACCGGGTTCCCCGGCGCGGCGCTGCTCTACGCCGTCCTCGCCGTGCTGCTCTGGCCCACCGCCCGAGCCGAAGCGGGGAGTGTCGCGGCCGCCGGCCCTCTGGGCCGGGCAGGAGCCAAGGGGGTGTGGGCGCTGCTGTGGCTCAGCGCCGCAGTCGTCCAGCTGCGCTCCCAGGGGGGCCCGGCGCTCTCGACAGCACACTGTTCATGGCGGCCAGAGAGGAACCGTCCCTCATCGCCGGCATGGACAGAGCCGTGCTGGGCTGGCTGAGCTACGGCCACGAGCTTTGGCTGTTGGCCGCGCTGAGCCTGGTGTGCGCGCTGATCGCGCTCTTGGTCGTGGCCGAGATCCTGCCCCGGGTAGCCCTCGGAGCCGCCATCGCCCTCAACCTGGTTTTCTGGGTGGTGGGCCAGAACTTGGGCGGGATGCTGAGCGGAAGCGGGACCGATCTCGGCACCGCCCCACCCTTGATGCTCTTCGCTCTCGTGCTCTGGCCCCGCCCGCTCGGTCTCGAAGCGCCCGCTGACCGAGCTGCAACGAGAACAACCGGCGACTACGTGGCCCAAGCCGTAGCTTCCGGGAAGGTCTGACGCGACCGAAACCGCCGGTCGACCTTGGCGTACCGGGGCCGCCCCGACAGCATCTCACTGCAACCGGCGCCAGGTGCTGGTCCTGAAAGATCCGACATACTAAGCTGATTAGTTGATGGGTACTGTGCTGCTCCCGTTGCTGGCGGCGCTCGCCGGGATCATCTCGTTCACCTCTCCGTGCTGCCTCCCGCTCATCCCCGGCTACTTGTCGTATGTGTCAGCGATCCCGGTCTCGGGTCTGGATCAGCGCCAAGCCCGGAGAGTAACCCTTCGCGCCGCGCTCGGCTTCGTCGCCGGGTTCACATTGGTCTTCGCGGCGCTCGGGGTGTCGTTCGCCCTGGTCGGCGCGGTGCTGCTGCGCCGGGTGCCGCTGCTCATCACCGTCTCGGGGATCTTGATCGTCGCCATGGGCCTCACCACCATGGGCGTGTTACGTATCCCGTTCCTGGCCCAGGAGCGCCGTATGGACCTGGCCCGGCTGCCGTCGGGACCGGGAGGCGCGGTGGTGTTGGGGATGGCGTTCGCGTTCGGCTGGACCCCTTGTGTGGGGCCGGTGCTCGCCACCGTCCTGGCCGCGGCTGCGGCCACCCAGACCGCGGCCTGGGGTGCGCTGCTGCTGGTGTGCTACTCGCTCGGCCTCGGCGTTCCCTTCGTGGCCTTGGCCTTGTGGTTCGGCCGGGCCCGGCGGTCCCTCGCCTGGTTGCGCCGTCACGGCCGACGCATCGAGGTCGTCAGCGGGGCCCTTCTAGTCGCCGTCGGGGTCCTGTTCGTCACCGGTGAGTGGCGTCGACTGTTCATACCGCTTCAGCATGCGTTCGCCCGGTTCGGCTGGCCGCCGGTATGAGCTTTCCGAGTCCGACAGCCTGCCGTCGTAGACGATCCAGACGGGTCCCAGCGACGTGCCAAAACACACATGTCGAGCGAGCACCGGACTCTGGGGGGCGACGGCGTCGTCATCGGCCGAGGAGGGAGAGACGGTTGTGAGCTCACGACGTGGCTCGAAACGGGCTCCGCCACGTTCAGGGACTGCCCGGGCGGGGCCGGGGGCGGAGCCGACCGGGCGCTACACCGCACCCAAGCAACGCACCCCGGTGTCGCCACTGCCCCTGACACTGCCGGTGACAGAGCAGCTTCGCACACCGTATGTACCGCGGCTGCGCCCTGCAGCTCCATCCAGCGAATCCGCAGTCGGAACCGGCAGCCCTGGTCAGCTCGGATGGCTCGACGTCTTGTTGGAGCGCATGGCGCCGGAGGTGCTGGGCGTCACCTACTGGTTTACTCCGCCTCCTGATACCAAGTCGGTCACCGTTCGCTTCATCGGGCACCGCTTGGAGGTGACCGGCCCGCCGGAGAGCCGGGACCGTTTCGTTCACGACGAGATCGTGGAGACGGTCACGCCCGGCAGTGGCCCGGTGGCGGTCACCGCCCGGGTATCCGATGTCAACACCGGTGAGTGGGCTGTCACCGCCGAGCTGCTCGCCCGGCCCGGGAGCGCGACTCGATCATTGTCGGGGGGAGTGAACGGTGTCCGAGTTCATCGGGCGGCCTGGTCGTGGCGGCGTTGGCGGCTGGTGGCCGCGCCAGAGGCCCCCGTTCAGACCTGCTTGGCTCCCTTGGTCCGGGCGCCGGGGCTGCTGGTGACGGGAGCCTGGGGGATCCTCGCCCTGGTCGGTGTCGCCGTTGCCCTCGTGAGCCAACTGTTGGTGATCTCCGCGGTTCACGTCCACCTGCATCGGGTCCTGGCCGTGTCGGTGCCGGCCGTCGCCGGCGGGATCGTCGGAGCCAAGGCCTGGTTCATGGTGCTGCATCGCCGCGACTGCCGCCGGGAGGGATGGTGCATCCAGGGGCTCGTCACCGGGGTCACTGCGGTGGCGGTGACGCTGCTCGCCGTCACCGGCACCGATGCCGGGGTGTTCCTCGACGTCACCGCGCCCGGATTGATGTTCGGCCTCGCCGTGGGCCGGATCGGCTGTCTGTTCGCCGGGTGCTGCGTGGGGCGGCCCAGCGCGTCACGCTGGGCGCTGTGGTCCTCGGACCGCCGCCTGGGGTTCCGGCGGGTTCCCACCCAGTTGTTGGAGTCCGCTCTCGCCGCCACCGTCGGGGCTGGGGCCTTGGCGGCGGTGGTCGAGGTCGGGCCCAGCCGCGGCGGGCTGTTCTTGGCCGCGTTGGGCGCCTACACCGTGGTCCGCCAGGCGCTGCTGCGTCTGCGAGAAGAGCTGCGCGTGTCGGTCCTGGCCGGTCCGGTCGCCGCGGTCGGTGCTGTGGGGGCCGTCGTCGCCGGGATCGTCTTGGCGGCGACGAGCTGACGGGCCGGTGAGGCTTCGTTGTCTATCGGAGGTACCCGACCCACCCGTATCGGTGCGATTGTCCGGTCGTCGCCGTCGGGACATCCGAGCCCAGCCGACCATGACCGCGACCGGTATCGGCACAGGACGCAGCTTGGGCCACCATCGGGGCACGGCCGCGGCGTAGGCGTCCCATGCCGGCCCGAACCGGGCGGCCTGTTCGTGTTCCTCGCGCCGGGCGAGGCGGCGGTAAGCGAGGAGAAGGGCCGGGAACATGGCCATGGTGGGGATGGTCGGCCATTGCAGCAAGAACCCGGCCATGATCAGCGTGAACCCGACGTATTGGGGGTGGCGGAGCCGGGCGTAGGCGCCGTCGGTGGCCAGCGTGTCGGCCCGGGATGCCCGCCACAGCGCCGCCCATCCGGCGCCGGTCAACCAGAATCCGCCGAGGATGAACAGGTAGCTGGCCAGGTGGAACGGGGACAGCTGCGGGGTACCCTTCCAGCCGATCAGGTCGTTCCAGATGTGGCCGCCGGCGAACGTCGGGCGTAGCTGAGGGAACTCCTTTCCGAGGGGGCCTTCGAGCAGGTAGACGGTGAGGGGGAACCCGTACATTTCGGCGTAGAGGGCGACCAGGAACGCCCACATCCCCCCGACGACCCCCCAGTCGGATCGGCTGCGGGGATGGAACAGGCCACGGGCGCCCCATCCGACCAGGGCCACGTCGAAGGCGACCATGGCCCACTGGCCGTAGTTGTCGTTCATGAGTCGCGTTCCGCTGTGACCTCGGCGGCCGTTGTCGTCGTTTCTGGCCCGCTGATGGGGGGCGGGTCGTCGGCGTCGACGTCCTGTTCGTAGAGTTGCGCAGCGGGAGGGCCTTCGGTGGTCTCGTCCGGGCCCGTGTCATCGTCTGGGACTGTCTCCCCGGCGGCCGTGTCTTCGGGTGACGACGGTGGTCGGAGGGCCTGGGCGACCAGCGCCCGGTCTTCTTCGCTGAGCGGGGGGACCGGGCCGGGCCGGGCCCGTCGGAACCCGACGATCAGGGTGACGGCGGCGGCGGGGACGATCACCGCGGGCAGGATCCACAGGAGAGCGGTGAGGCCGTGGGTGGGTGGGGATTCCAGGATGGAGGTCCCGTACCGGCTGACCAGGTAGGCGCGGATCTGGGTCGGGGTCTGGCCAGACCGGAGACGCCGACCGATGTCGGCCTCGATGGCCTTGGCCGCGAACACGGTCGAGTTGGCCACGGTTTGCCCTTCGCAGGTGGGACAGCGAATCCCTTGGGCGATCGACTGGGTCCGCTCGGCGATCGACGGGGGCGGCCCCGAGCGGTGGGTTCCGATGACGAGCGCCACAGCCATCACCAGGGCGATCGCGGCCCAGGGAGCGAACTTGGCCAGCCTTCGCAGGGTCACAGTCCTCTCGCTTGGGCGGCGGCGAGGAGCCGGTCCAGGCCGGCGGTGGTGGACCCGCCGACGATCTTGGCCACGATGATCCCGTGCGGGTCGACCAGGTAGGTCTCGGGGATGCCCGACACCCCATAGCTGAGCGCGATCTGCCCGCCGGGGTCCTGCACCGCCGGCCAGTCCCCGCCCCGCGCCGCCAGGAATCCACGAACGTTGGGGGTGCTGTCGCTGTAGACGACCATCACCAGCTGCACGTCACCGCTGGCCCGGTGCTCGGCGGCGAAGCGAGCCAGTTCGGGTTGTTCGACCTGGCAGGGAACGCACCAGGTGGCGAAGAAGTTGACCAGCACCCACCGCCCGCCGAGGGCACCGAGGGAGGTGAAGGGGTACGGGGTGACCGACGGGCCGGCCACCGGCGGGGCGGGATTGCCGACCAGCGGGCTTTGCACCTGCCGGTTGGCGGCCGAGGGTTGCACGGCCAGGACGATCACCAACCCCACCACGATCAGGCCGACGCTTAGCGCCGCCCACCGGGCTCGGTGCCCTCGGCGCTGCCGCGTCGGTTCGGGCGCCGGCTCAGGCGCCGGTGCGGCGAGTCGGGGTTCGGGGTCGGTCATGGGTTCGTTCGTTCCGCGGTCGGCAGCCGGACGGTTCATCCGGGCGGCGGTGAGTTCGAGGGGTTGGGATAGGTGAAGGCGTCGGTGATGACATGTCCGAGGTCGACGATCCGGTCGCGAGCCAGCCGGCCGTGACTGTCCAGCCACAGCGTCGCCCACACCGGTGTGCCCGGCAGGTACACCTGCAGGCCGGGGCCGCCGACGGTGAGGGGGGCCACG
The DNA here is from genome assembly GCF_025499425.1 of Acidiferrimicrobium sp. IK. GTDB lineage: Bacteria > Actinomycetota > Acidimicrobiia > Acidimicrobiales > Palsa-688 > Acidiferrimicrobium. The sequence continues at coordinate 44,782 of NZ_JAIMCB010000009.1, read as the reverse complement.
TCAGTGATCGAGCTCGACGAGGCGCTCTCCCCGGGGTCGCTGCCGCCGCCGTAGACCTCCAGGCCCATCAGCGAGCGCCCCGACATCGGAGGTATCAGAGTGGTGAACGCCGGGGTGGTGCTGTTGCTGGTCACCGTCTCGCGGGCGGCGACGGCGGGCACCGTGTCCATGGTGGCCACCAACCGGGTCAGCAGCTCCGGGTCGTTCGCCGGGGGCGGCCAGTTGAGGGTGGCCACCCAGGTCCCGCCGGTCCAGCCGGCGGCGGCGGCGGTCACGTGCAGGTGGGTGGTCCCACCGGGCAGGTTCAGGGTCTGGGTGAAACACCCGTTCCCGCACGCCCGGGGGAACAGCCCAATGTCTTTGCCGTTCGGGTAGATGGCGTCGATGTTGACCCGGGCGGCGATCTTGGCCTGGTTGGGGGCGAGGACCTGGATCTGCAGCTGCCCGGACCCGGCGGCCACGGCGACGTTGAGTTGACCGGCCAGGCCGGCCGCCCGGGTGACCGGGCCTGTCAGGGGGGCGGGGCCAAGCAGCGCGGCAACCGGTCGGGCTTTGACCGGCGGTCCGGTGTTGGCCAGGACCGCGGTGACCACCAGGATCACCGCCACCACCCCGGCTTCGACCGGGACCGCCCGGGCCAGGGTGGAGGCCTGCCGGCGGCCGATGCCGCGCCGGCGGCTCCAGCCGGCCAACCCCAACGCCAAGGCGAACAGCCCGGTCTTGACCAGGATCAGCTGCCCGTACCCGCTCGAGTACAGCGACGACCACGACGGCAACGCCTCCAAGGCGGAGAGGCCGCCGGCGCCGGCCAGCACGATGACCAGTGGCAGCGCCAGCCGGGCGTAACGACCGGCCATCCCCAACAGCCGGTTCCGGTCTCCCCGGTGGCGGACCAGGCCCACCAGCAGGTAGCCGAGCGTGCCCACCCACACCGCCCCCACCACCAGATGAACGGCGTTGACGACCAGGCCGAGGGTGCCACCGACCAGGGCTGGATGTCCGTCCGCGGCCCACACCACCCCGGCGGCGACCAGCCCGATCAGCACCGGGATCAGCCGTCGGAACGCGCTCGCCGCGAACGACGCAGTGGCAGCCAGCAGCGCGGCGATCCCGGTCAGCAGCCCGACGTGTGACAGTCCCGCGGGTTGCCCGGTGACGTTGTCGACGAACGCCATCACCGCGCCGGCGGTGGTGGCCAGCAACCCGATCCTCACCCCTGCCGACCGGGCCGTGATGGAACGGTCCACCACCAGCCCGGTGACCGCCCCGCCGGCGGCCAGGGATAGGCCGAAGAGGAACAGCACCGTGGCTGCCACCCGAACCGGGTCCGGTGACGCCCCCGCTTGTACCGTGGCCGGTACGGTCCCTGAGACCGCCCCGGCGGCGAACGCAAATTCGCCGAACGCCACATGGCCGTCCTCAGCCGAGACGTCCTGCCAGGACACCACGTAAATCCCGTCCGGGGACGCTCCGAGCCGCACCCGGACCGTGTCGGTGTCGCCCGCCTGCTCGACGGTGGCCGGCACCCGCCGGCCGCTGCCGGCCAGGCGGACCGTCACCGTCGTCGCCGAGGTGACCACCCGCTCACTGAAGGCCAGGGTGATCGTCGACGGCGGCCGGGCCAGCCGGGACCCCTGGGCCGGGTCACTGCCCACCAGGAACGCGTGCGCCGAGGCCACCCCGGCCCCGACGGTGCCCAACACCACCACCGCCACCAGCCAAGCGCCCACCCCGACCGCTATCCGCTGCGGCCACCGCCGGGCCGCTCGGCGGGTTCCGGTACCGGGGGACCTGCACCGGCTCAACGGCGGTCCGCGGCCACGACCAGCGGGGGAAGCCGGCGGCGCAAAGCCCGCTCCGAGACGCGCCCGTAGGCGACCAGCTGACCATCGCAGACCACACCGGGAACGAACACCAGACGATGCTGCTCGGCCAGGCGTCGGCCCTGGTCGCCGTTCACGTCGAGCTCACGCACTGTGAAGCCCATTTCGGCGCTCAGACGGCCCAGCACCGCTTTGGCCCGGTCGCACCAGGCGCAATCGGCCTGGGTCAACAGGGTCACGTCGCTCACCCCGGGATCTCCCCGGCTCGGAGTTGACGCAACAGGGTGGGGACGGCGACGTACATGGTGTACTTCGGGGCGCCGCCGTAGTCGGCCCTCCAGCGGATCGTGCCGGTCGGGCCGACCAGTACGAAGCTGTGTCCGTCCCGGCTGGTCCCCATCATCCCGTAGCTGTTGGCGTGATACACATGCGAGACCCCCACGGTTTTGTCCGAGAGCACGGGGGTGTTGATCTTCTCGTCGCGGACCTTCTGGGCTAGCAGGTCCACCGGGTCGGTGGTGATCGTCACCACCTGGTCCACCCCGGCCGAACGCAGCGCGGCAGTCGAGTGGTCCAAGGCCACCAGCTGATCCCAGCACGCCTGGCAGGTGATGCCCTCTTGGAAGTACAACAGCACCGTGCGACCCCGGAACTGCGACAGACTCACCGTCCCCCCTGTCGTCGCCGGCAACGTGAACCCCGGGGCAGGCTGGCCGGGGCCGGGTTGGCCGACCGAGTAGGTATCCGCGGCCGCCGTCGATGACGACGACGCCCGGCTGAACACCACGAATAGCACCGCGACTACCGCGGCGGCGGCTGCCGCCCATACCATCCAGCTCATCCGCCGCCGTGGGTCTGGTGAGCGGCGCCGACCGACCGGCGGTTGACGTGCCCGCTCCCGGGCGCTGCGGGACGGTGCCGATCTCGGCCGCGGCCTCTTCGCCGTTCGATTGCTCATTCGACGCCACTCCTCACCTGGATAGACCCTTCGACTGGTACCTCGGCCGTCACGGCCGCTTCGGGGGGTGCCTCGCCCACGCAGGGGCCGTATGCCGCCTCGACGTCCGCGGCCCGTTGGTCCCCGTCGACAACCGCGTCAGGCGCACCATGCCGGCGGACATGGCGCACCACGCCCAGGACTGCCAAGACCAGCAGCGCTGCCGTAGCCCACCCCGGCATCCACGACAAATCCTTGGTCACCACCGCCGCCCAATGGGCTAGATCAGCCGCCGCTCGTTCACGCCAACCGCCTGAACCCATACCAGGACCGGTGAACGCCACCACCACCGTCAACGCCCCCATTCCCACCAGCACCACACCCGACAGCAACGACCCCAACGGCAGCCGCCACCGCCGGCTGCCCACCCCAAATGTCACCTGCCGGGCGTGCAACACCCGGCCGGCCCAGTCCCGCCGATCCCAGATCACCGCCAGGACCGCCAGAGGCGCCACCATCCCCGCCACGTATGTCAACGACACCGCCAACGCCGGCAGGAACGATCCCGCCGCCCCCGACAGCACCGCCACCCCCGCCAACACCGGGGCGCAGCACGAGCTCGCCGCCCCCGAGAACACCCCCAGCCCGTACATCGCCACCACGCCGCGCTGACCGTGACCGGGAGCCCGGCCCATCAGCATCGGGAGCTTGGGCTTCCAGCCGGCCAGCACCGCCACCCCCCCGACGGTCATCGCCAACCCTCCCGCCAAGAACACCGCCATGTGATGGCCCGACACCAGCGCGGTCAACGCCGACGCGCCCAAACCGATGGGCACGATCACCGTCGCCACCCCCGCCCCGAACACCACCGTTGCGGCCACGATCCCGCCCCGGCGTCGGAACCCCGTGGCCAGGTAGGCAGGCAGCATCACCGACACGCAACACGGCGCCAACAAGGCCACCACGCCGCCGACGAACGCCGCCAGCAGGGCGGTACCCATCAACACACCGTGCACGCCTACCACCTCCTATAGGACCAGCTCATCTCCTAAAGAGGATAGTAGTCGTCGGACGGCCGCTGTTGCAGGCGGCGGGCGCCGTGCGGGGTAGAGCGACGCTGCCACCCCCCGGGCCCCGTAAGCGTGAGGGAGTGCCGGGCCCACTCGAGGCAGACGGACTGCTTCTCGCCCGAAGAGAACGACCGGCCACGAGGGGTTCTGCTGGACTCGCCGGAACCCTCCACTAGGGGCAATCGGAGCGCCAACCAACGACGCCCGTATGGGAGGGCTGGGCCCGTTAGCTGCTGACAGCTGGACCGCTACGCCACCGATAGCGATGCCATGAGCCGAGGCCTTGTTGAGCGCATGACTGGTTGAGCACCGGGAGCCTGGCTTTGGCGGGGTTCTTCGTGCATGGCGTGGGGATGGTGGGGCAGGATTGGCGGTCCTTTCCACGCGAAGGACCCCGCCCCTGTCGAGTTGGCACTGGTCGAGGGCGGGGTCCAGAGGCGGTGTTCGCCTGTGGCCATCGTATGGCCCTGCCTGCTCGATGTCGATGCGTATGCCGCGGCTGGCGTGTCGGTCGCGGTTCCCCGGCCGGCGTGCCCGGGCTGCGATGGGCCGATGCAGCGCTGGGGCGGCTACTGGCGTTTCGTGCGTGTTGGGGTTGCAGTCCGGGTGTGGTTCGCCCGCATGCGTTGTCGGGCCTGTGTCACGAGCCACGCCCTGGTCCCGGCGTTTTGCCTGCTCGGCCGCCTGGACGGGATCGAGGTGATCGGGCCGGCGCTGGCAGCTGGGGTGTCGGGCGATTCTGACGCGACGGTAGCGAGGGCGATCGACGTGCCTGAAAGCAGCGTGCGGGGCTGGCGACGGCGTCACCGGGACCGTGCGGCGATGCTGGTGGCGGGGGTGACAGCGGTCGTGGTGAGCCTCGGCGGGGTGGCCCCCCGGTTATCGCCAGACGCGCAGCGGGCGAGCGTTGAGGCGGTCGGGGCGCTTTGGTGCGCGGCCCGAGGTGTCCTCGGGGCTCGGGCCGGCCCGGCGTGGCGGAACTGGGCGGTCGTGTGCGGCGGGGCGGCGCTGTCGCCCAACACGATCCCACCGTGGACCGGCCTCGGCGGGCGCGGTCTGCTTGCTCCGGTGCCGGGGACGCTCCCCGGCAGCGAGGAGATGGGACCATGAACGACCACGACGAAGCCGTCGCATTACACCGCTACGCCCTGATCGCCGAGGCGGTGAGCGACCGGGTCAGCCCCGCCGAGCGGGGGGGGGCGTTGGTGCGCGACATCGCCCGTCTCGCCCACCCCCATCCCGATGGCGGCACTCGCTGCTACTCCCGTGGGACGCTGGATCGTTGGATCCGTGCCTATCGGGCCCGTGGCCTGGTCGGTCTGCGGCCGGTGACACGTTCAGATGCCGGGGCGGTGCGAGCCAACGCCGCCCTGATCGACGAGGCGGTGCGCCCTGCGCGCCGAGCTGCCCGCGCGTTCCGCCGCCCAGATCGCCGAGATCGTGTCGCGCCGCCACGGGGTGCGGATAGCGGAGCGCACCGTGTCCGCCCACCTGCGAGCCCGGGGGCTGTCGCGTGCCGCTTTGGGGGCCACTCCTCGGGCGTTCGGGCGCTACGAGGCGTCACGGCCCAACGAGAGGTGGATCACCGACGTCCTCGTCGGTCCGTTCGTCCCCCATCCCCGAGCCGCCGGCTCGCGCAGGGCCCGACTGTTTCTGATCGTCGATGACCACTCCCGGCTGTTGGTCCATGGCCGCTGGGTCAACGAGGAGAACACCCGGGCCGGCCAAGACGTGCTCCGAGCCGCCATCGAACGAAGGGGACTGCCCGAGGCCCTCTACGCCGATAACGGGGCCCCGTTCGCTAACGCCGCCTTGGAACGGACATGCGCGGTGCTCGGCGTGCGCCTGATCCACAGTCGACCGTATTCGCCTCAAGGCCGGGGAAAACAGGAACGACTGAACCGCTACATCCGTGACCGGTTCTTGACCGAGGCCGAGGCGAGAGGGATCGCCAGCCTTGACGAGCTCAACGACACGTTCATGGCCTGGGCCGAGCAGGTCGCCAACACCCGGGTCCACGCCGAGACCGGCCAGAGCCCCCTCGACCGGTTCTCAGCCGGAGGGGCGCCGCGGGCCGCGGAGCGTTCCGTGATGGCTGACGCGTTCAGATGGTCGGCGATCCGCAAAGTGACCGCCACGGCGACGGTGTCGCTCGCAGGAAACCGCTACACCGTCGACCCTGCCCTCGTCGGCCGTCGAGTCGAGCTGCGTTATGACCCTGAGGACCTCACCCGCCTCGACGTGATCATCGACGGGCGCCCCGCCGGGGTCGCCATCCCTTTCGTGCTCGGCCGCCACGTGCACCCAGCCGTGCCCCAAGCGGCCCGGGCTCCCGCACCCGCTACCGGCGTCGACTACCTGGGCATGGTCCAAGCAGCACACGAGGCGGTCACCTCAACTCCGATCTCCTTCCGTGACGTCGCCGGCCCCGGCGACGGCGGCCTGAACGGCGACGGCGATCAGCTCGGCCTGTTCGACACCGGAACGGCGTCGTGAGCCGGGCTCCGTGGGTCACCCACTTCGGCTTCAGACGCACCCCGTTCTCCAAGACCATCCCGGCCAAGGACCTCTACGCCCGACCAGCCCACGCCGAAGCCGTCGCCCGGATCAACTTCTGTGTCGGAGAGTCAGCCCTCGGCGTGATCACCGGCGACGTCGGCGCCGGCAAGACCGCCGCAGTGCGCGCAGCGGTCGCCGCCCTCGACCCGGCCGCGCACCTAGTCGTCTATGTCGCCAACCCCGCCTTCGGGACACGCGGCCTGTATGTCACGATCGTCTCGGCGCTCGGGGCTGCCCCCCGGTTCCACTGTGATGATCTCTTCCATGAGGTTGCAGTCGGAGCTTGACCCCTCGTATCCACCGGCTCCGTGCCCTGTATCTGACCTGTCGGCTCCGGCTGCAACCGAATGTGGGACTGTCTGCGCATCTGCCGCGCAGTTGATCGTGGAGGTCGACCGCGGGTCGGCCAGCTCGTGGGGTCGCCCCCCGGACCGGGTGTTCATGGTCCGGCTCCGGCGGCCCGGGGCGAGCGCGATCGTGACCGTCGGGCTGTCGCAGGGCTCGGCAGAACGGCTGGCTGATCACATCGCCTACGTGATTGGTGGGTCGCGCCCGGCCGGCGGTGAGCCATGACAGCGACAGAGCGGAGTCGTAGTGGGCGACGGGCATCCACCACCACTACAGGTCCCCTCGACCACGATCGCCCGGTGGCGGCCCCGGCGCCAGGTCTGACCCTCGCATTCCACTGGCTTGATGCCTGGACTTTGACCTGTCGACCTGGTGGCCGGGCCGCCGCCGGCGCACCCGACCGAACGGGCAGTGACCTGATAGGAGCCTGGCCTGAGGCCCCCTCACAGTGCTGTCCGCCCGTCCAGCCGGGCTCGCCATCACCACCCATCAGAGCAAGGAGATGGCATGACCAACATCGCGCAGATCGGCCCTACCCGTGTGGTCATCGGCGTCGACACCCACAAGGACCTTCACGTGGCGGTGGCCCTCGACGGCCTCGGACGCCGGATCGACTCGACCACGATTCCCACGACCACGGCTGGCTACGCCAAGCTAGTGGCCTGGGCGGAGACGGCCGGGCCGGTCGAGGCGTTCGGGGTGGAGGGGACCGGCTCGTACGGGGCTGGGCTGGCCCGGCACCTACGAGCGGCGGACCACCACGTCATCGAGGTCGTCCGCCCGAACCGTCAGACCCGGCGGCGCAACGGCAAGTCCGATCCGGCCGACGCCGAGGCCGCGGCCCGGGCGGTCATCTCGGGCGAGGCGACCGGGACCCCCAAGTCCGGCGACGACCTCGTCGAGATGATCCGGGTACTGCGCGTCGCCCGGGCCACCGCCATGAAGGCCCGTACCCAGGCTCTCAACGCCCTCAAGTCGCTCGTGGTCACCGCACCCGTCGAGCTACGGGACCAGCTACGCGGCCTGTCGACCGCTGCCCTGGTCGCCACCGCCGCCCGCCTGCGCTCCGGCCGTGAAGCGACGACCACAGCGGCGAACAAGACCGCCCTGCGGGCCCTGGCCGGCCGCTACCAGGCCCTCGACACCGAGATCAGCACCCTCGACGGGCAGCTCGCCGAGCTCACCGCCGAAGCCGCCCCCAAGCTGGTCGAGACCTTCGGCGTCGGGCCCGACACCGCCGGCGCGCTGCTCGTCGCCGCCGGTGACAACCCCGACCGTCTCCGATCCGAAGCGGCGTTCGCCATGCTCTGCGGCGCCGCGCCCGTCGAGGCGTCTTCGGGCAAGACCGTCCGACACCGCCTCAACCGCTGTTGGCCGACAGGCTGGGTGACGATGGCGGCGACAGGGTTGGTGAGGCTGTGATCGGGGCGCGCTGAGGCGTCGTGGTGGTCATTGTGGTGGCGGCGTCAGTCGGCGGTGATCTCGGTGACGGCGGCTCGGGCTGAGGCTTCGTCGACGATGCTCTTGTTGGTGGCGTAGGCGGCGACGAGGGCTTGGACGGCGAGGTTGTTCACGGCGCGGGGCAGGCCGCGTGCGACTTGGTGGATGAGGGCGACGGCGTCGTCGCTGAACATCGTGTCGCTGCGGCCGGCGAGGGCGAGGTGGTGGGCGATGTAGCCGGCGGTCTCGACGTCGCTCATTGATGGCATGGCGTAGCGGAGCCGGATCCGCTGGTCGAGGGCGGCGAAGGTGCCGAGCTTGATCCGCCGGCGCAGGGTTGGCTGGCCGATGAGCAGGCACGCGAACGCGGCGTGGCTGTCCATGTCGGCGTTGGTGAGCAGACGCAGCTCTTCGAGCTGATCGGCGGAGAGCAGGTGCGCTTCGTCGACGCACACGACGACCCGTTTGCCTTTCTCGGCTTCCTCGGCGGCGAGGGCGTCAGCGGCTTGTGGGATGAGCGCGGCCTTGTGGAAGCGGGGCACGCCGCCGAGGGCGGTGACGATGGTGGCGTAGATCCCGCGGGCGCCGACGGCGGGGTTCCCGAGGTAGATGACTGAGTGCCGGGACGCGTCCAGCGCGGTGGTGGCGGCGCGGACGGCGACGGTCTTGCCGGAGCCGACCTCGCCGGTGATGACGCCGAGCGCCTTCTCCGCGATGCACCAGCTGATGCGCGCGACGGCTTCGCCGTGACCTGCGTTCTTGTGGAGCATGCCGGGCGCGAGGTCCCGGCCGAACGGGGTGCGCGTGAACCCGTAGTGGGCTTGCAGGAGATCGATGCTCATCAGGTCTTGTCGCTTTCGGGGTGGTGGATCATGAGCTGGCCCGGGCACTGCTCGGGGTCGGTCGACTCGACGACGAGAGCCGAGTAGTCGATGGGTCGGGCCGCCTCGGCGAGGCGTCGTTCGTGCTGCTGGGCGAGCAGGCCCAGGTAGTCGATGCCGGTCGCGGCGGGCGGCGGCTGCGCTTCGGGGCGGGCCATGGGGTGGGTGTGGCGGCCGATGACTTGTGGGATGCCGTTGCCCATCGATCGGCCTTCCCAGCGGACCTCGACGGCGGTGAGGTCGAAGGGGTCGAACACGACGTCGACCTTGCGGCCGACGAGGGAGGCGTCGACCTCGAACACGTTGCCGTGCAGCGACACGGTCGCGGTCTTGGTCACTTGCCGGTGCTCGGACCACAGGAACGCTTCGTGGAGCAGCGCAGGCGACGGCAGTGCCGGCGGGCCCGGAGCGTTGAAGCGTTCGAGTGGGGTCTGGCCGGTCTCGCTGTGAACGCGGCGGTGATACGCGGTCTCGACCCATGCCGCGAACAGGCGGTTCAGCTCGACCAGTCCCTCGGGCGGGCGGGCGGCGATCTCGACGAGGAACTGGTCGCGGACTGTCCGGAAGAACCGTTCGATCTTCCCCCGCCCTTCGGGCTGCCCGGGCCGTGAGTGGACGAGGCGGATCCCCAGCACCGCGCAGGCCCGGATGAGCGGGGCAGCTACGAAACTGCTGCCGTTGTCGACGTAGATGGATTTCGGCACACCCCGCGAAGCGAGGCCGTGGCGGAGGGCGGCCTCGAGGCGGACGGTGTCCTCCGACAGCCCCCACCGATGCCCTGGGATGGCCCGGCTGTGATCGTCGATGAACGCGAACAGGTACGTCTTGCGGCCCGCGACCACCGGACCGTGGAGGGCGTCGCCAGTCCAGCGGTCGTTGCGGGCCGCAGCCTCGAAGCGGCCGAACGCGGCGGGCGGCGTGCCGTCGGGCCGGGTGTTCAAGCCGTGCCGGGCGAACAGGCGCTGCACAGTCCTCTCCGAGATCGCCACGCCCTCAGCGGTCGTGACGATGGCGGCGACCTGCGCCGCGGTCCGGCCCGGGACCTCCCGCTTCAGCTTGACCGCCAGGTCCAACACCGCGCCCGGCGTGCCGGGCACGACTTGGCGGGGCGGGTCGACCAGCGCGTCGAAGCCACCCGTCCGCCAGCGCTGGATCCACCGGTCCAACGTCGAACGACCCACACGGACACGGGTCCCGTCAACCATGACGTGCTCACGGGCGGCCAAATGCCGAACCAGTGCGCCGCGTTCGCGCTTCGACAGCTCGGGGTCGGCGGCCTCGCGGATCAGCGAGTAGCGGAACAGCGCGACATCACGACGGCGGTCACCCACGGCGACGACAACAAGTTGCAGGCATGAACCGAGACCCTGACCGCCCGGCAGGCCCCGCAACTAGGGGCAGCTCGTGTTGCAAAGAAGTCGGCCGCCCGTCGCTGACGCCACGAGCTGCCACGCGTCGACCGGCCCGAACCGCAGCGCGGCGGCTCGGGCCGCCACGCCGATCGCCTCGACCGCGTCACCGAACGAGCTGCCGCTCGCCCCGATCGCGCCGAGCTGGGGATCGAGGTCATGCGCCAGCACCGTGAACCTGGCCCGCACAGCATCGGCCACCACAGCGAACCGGCGGAGCCAGCCACGAACCGTCGCGAACGGCACGCCGAGCACCCGAGCCGCAGTCCTGGCGATACTCGACCCGGCCGCCCGAGCCATCAGCGCCACCCCGATCACGCCAACCGCATCACGCCGCCCGAGCAGCGAATCAGCGGGCAACAGCACATGCGTCCGTCGACACAACGAGCACCGCGACCGCCGCGGCGAACGACGATCCTCACCACCGCCGGCCTGGCGTAGTGCGCGCTCGCGGGGCCGCCCCCACGGCCGCAGCACCCCACCGCAGTCGCACTCAAGCAGGCCAGCGCGCAGCACGCGTTCGACCTCGACGTCGTCAGTCCCTACCATCCTCACCAGTGCCTCCGGGCATCCAGGAAGGACCCTCCCGACGATCGCCGGTCAAGTGATGACGGGAGGGTCCTTGCGCGTCCACCCAGACCCTCGCCCACCACGCCATCCCCACGCCACCCAGCCCCCGTCCTCGCCCAGCACGTCGCCGCCCGCCCCGCGCGTCCTCACCCAGTCAGGCGCTCAACAACCGCGGCGGCGACCGCCAGGCCAACGCCGCCCTCTATCGCGTCGTGTTGGTCCGCATGCGCCACCACGCAGCCACCCGCGCCTACGTCGAGCGGCGCACCGCCCAAGGCCTGTCCAAGCCCGAGATCATCCGCTGCCTCAAGCGCTACGTCGCCCGCGAGGTCTACGGCGTCCTCCACGACACCATCACCCCAGCGGTCGACGCAGCATGAACACAATGACATGAGAAATCTCTCCTCCATCCCTTGACTTCTATAGGAGCGTCAAAGTCGAGGTCATGGCCCAAGCCGCCGCCCTGCTCGCCGCCGAAGAGGCAGAACGACATCGCCGGGTCGTGATCATCATCGACGAAGCCCACCTCCTCACCCCCGCCCAGCTCGAGGAGATCCGCTTACTCACCAACTCCGAGATGGACTCGGCCAGTCCCTTCGCTGGAATCCTGGTCGGCCAACCCACGCTCAGCCGCCAACTACGCATGGGCGTGTTCGCCGCCCTCGACCAGCGCATCGCCACCCGCTACACCATCAAACCGATGGACCTCGCCGAGTCAGCCGCCTACCTGATCCATCACCTCGGGAGTTATAACCAGAACTTGTGGATGCTGGATCGCCGCGAGGGCGCGACGTACCTTCCTCACTGACTGATCAGAGACGTCGGGGTTGCCGCCCCGGCGAGGAAGGAACGCCGATGTTGAGAGTAGTAGCTGATGACCAGACGAGCGCGGAGCTGGGTTCGGTTCTGGACGAGATCGTGCGCGAAGGCGCCCGGCGGATGCTGGCTGCGGCGTTGGAGGCCGAGGTCGACGCGTACGTGGCTGGCCTGGCGGGTGAGGTCGACGACAACGGGAAGCGGCTGGTGGTCCGCAACGGCCACGCCCAGCCGCGGAGCATCCAGACTGGGGCTGGACCGGTCGAGGTGGTCGCGCCTCGGGTGAACGACCGCCGGGTCGATGAGACAACGGGCGAGCGACACCGGTTCCGCAGCTCGATCCTGCCGCCGTGGGCCCGCAAGTCCCCGAAGGTGTCCGAGGTGCTCCCGTTGATGTACCTGCACGGGATGAGCACCAAGGACTTCGCCCCGGCCCTGGAAGGGTTCTTCGGCAGCCAGGCCGGCCTGTCTGCTTCGGTGGTGACCCGGCTCACAACCCAGTGGCAGGAGGAGGCCGAACGGTTCTCCCGGCGCTCGCTGGCCGATCGGGACTACGTGTACATTTGGGCGGATGGGGTGCACTTCAACGTCCGGTTGGAAGAGCACCGCCTGTGCGCCCTGGTGATCGTCGGGGTCCGTGCGGATGGGACCAAGGAGCTGGTCGCCATCTGCGATGGGATCCGGGAGTCCACCGAGTCCTGGGCGGATCTGCTGCGGGACCTGCGCCGCCGGGGCATGCGCGCCCCGGTGATCGCTGTCGGAGACGGGGCGTTGGGGTTCTGGGCGGCGCTCGCGGAAGTGTTTCCCGACACCCGGGCTCAGCGCTGCTGGGTGCACAAGGCGGCCAACGTGCTCAACGCCCTGCCGAAATCAGCGCAGCCGGCCGCTCGGCGGGCGTTGGCGGAGATCCGTGACGCCGAGGACCGCGACCACGCCCTGGCGGCGATCCGGGCCTTCGAGCGGGACTACGGGGCGAAGTGGCCCAAGGCCGTCGCCAAGGTCGTCGACGACGCTGATGTGCTGCTCAGCTTCTTCGACTTCCCCGCCGAGCACTGGGTGCACCTCAAGACCAGCAACCCGATCGTTATCTGGAGTCAGCCGGGGGCCGTCTGGGACGTAGCCGACGTGGGGTTGGAGCGCCTTTGGCTGGGTGCTGGACGTGGTTATCTACCCCGGTCCAGCACGCAGGTTCCGGGGAGGTTCGGTGTTCGTTCAAAGGGTGGTGGCGCCCGACTCGCAGCGTGAGTCGTGGACGGTTCTGGACGGCGAGGGCCTGCCGGTGGAGCCGGTCGAGCGATACCTCGCCTATCTGAGCGACATCGAGCGGTCACCGAACACGGTCAAGGCGTATGCCCATGACTTGAAGGACTGGTTCGTGTTTCTCGCCGAGCGGGGCTTGGACTGGCAGATGGTGCGTTTGGAGGATGTCGGCGAGTTCGTGGCGTGGCTGCGACGACCGCCTGGCGCCCGGGCGGCCCGGGTCACGGTGTTGCCGTCGGTGGAGCACCACTGCGGCGAGGCGACGGTCAACCGCAAGCTGTCGGCGCTGTCCGCCTTCTACCAGCACGCAGCCCGCGGCGGGGTTGAGCTGGGTGGCCTGCTGACAGCCTGGCAGCCGGCCGGGCGGCGAGGAGGCTCGTGGCGGCCGTTCTTGCATCACGTGTCAAAGGGCGAACCCCAGGGCCGCCGACAGATCCGGTTGAAGGCGTCTCGCAAGCAGCCCAGGACCCTGACTGCCGGTGAGGCCCAGGCGATCCTCGACGCCTGTGACCGGCGCCGGGACCGGTTGCTGATGGCGGTGCTCTACGACACCGGGATGCGTGTCGGTGAGGCACTCGGGTTGCGCCACGAGGACTGGGCTGTCCCCGACCGCCAAGTCACGGTGACGCCAAGGACGAACGACAATGGCGCGCGGTCCAAGTCGGGCCAGGCGCGCGCGATCCCGGTCAGCGTGGAGCTGGTCCGTCTCTACGCCGACTACATGCACGGCGAGTACGGAGACTTGGACAGCGACTACGTGTTCGTCAACCTGTGGGGGCGCCCGCACGGCGCGCCGGTGAGCTACCCGGCGGTCTACGACCTGGTGCGCCGGCTGATTGTTCGAGGGTGACCTGGAAACCAAAGGGCCCCCCGGTGATTTCGTCATAGTCGGGTTCTATGGCTGAGCGGATATCACGAGGTGGGCCAGGATGGAGTTGCTGATTGTGCCGGCTGCTGTGCCGATCCGGCGGGACAGGCGCTAGAACTGGGTCGGCTGTAGGTGTCCTGGCTGCGGCCCCGCCGTCGAGGCGCACTGGTTGAAATCTATCGCACCACCGGCTGCCCTGGTTCGTCCTCGACGGGTGTCGCTTCCCTCCCCTGATGTTGTGCGCCGCGCTGCCCAGCCGATGGGCACTGGTGTTCCGCTGCCGGCGAGATGCTCCGAGGCGACACAGAGCTTCGCGATGATTGACTCCTTGGGGTTTCTTGCCGTCCCGGTAATTGTGTCAAGGCGCCCAGGCGAAAAAGGCCGGTCAGCCGTCCACCCCGGAGATGCATTGGGGCCGGTCTGAGCGGCTCACCCGGCGGGGTTGGTGGTGCCGGTTTGGGTTCCGAAGTTTTGGGTGATGAGCTGTGCGAGGCGTTCTTCGGTCATCCCGCCGACTTGGCGGCCGAGGATCTTTCCGTCGGCGGAGACGAAGAAGGTGGTGGGCAACCCGTAGACGGCGTAGTTGCCGGCGGCTGTGGCGTGCGGGTCGAAGGCGAGCGGGTAGGCGACACCGGTTTTGGCGGCGAAGCTGAGGGCGGCGCCGTGCTGGTCGTTGGTGTCGACGCCCACGAAATCGACTTTGCCGGTCAGTCGCCGGCCGGTGGCGGCGAGGGCGGGCATCTCCTTCCGGCATGGTGGGCACCATGACGCCCAAAAGTTGATCACCAGCGGCGTGCCGTGGAATTGGCTGAGTGCCACGGTGTTGGCGGGGGCTCGGAGGCTTGGGAGGGACCAGGCGGGGGCGGTCTGGCCGTTACCTTTGTCGAACACACCCCCGGTGGAGGTGATGATCTGGTTCGACGTCGCGTGCAAGGTATCGCTGGGTCGGGCCAGACGGGTGACGCCTACTCCGGCGAGGGAGCCGGCTATGACCGCGGCGGCCGCCACCCCCCACCAGCGTTTCCCGGCCCGACGTCGCAACGGCGACGAGGCGAGCGGATTCTCGTCGGTTCCCGCGGTGAGGGGTTCGGTGCTCATAGGGGTGGCCATCCGAGCTGGGCGAAGCGGGTCTGGAGGGGGATGAACAGGCTTTTCCATTCTCCGGTGACGAACATTATGCCGACGGCGATGAGGAGCACACCGCCGGCTATCTCGATGGCTCGTCCGCGGCGTCGCAGCCAGGTGAGCGAGGTGCGGGCCCGGGAGAACCCGAGGGCGAGGGCGAGGAATGGCAGACCAAGACCGAGGGAGTACAAGGCGAGCAGGACACCCCCTGTGATCACGGTGCTGGTGGCGCTGGCCACCGCTAGCAGGGTGGCCAGGACCGGTCCGATGCACGGGGTCCAGCCGAACGCGAAGGCCATGCCGAGCGGGAACGCACCTTTGGGGCCTTGAGGGACCCGGGAGAGATCGAAGCGGCGTTCCCGAGCGAGGAACGGGACGCGCAGGAGCCCGATGGATGCCAGGCCGAGGGCGATGATGAACACGCCGGCCACGTCGAGGATGGTCGGCATGTTGCGCAGCAACAGCGAGCCGACCAGGACCGAGGACGCCCCGAGGGCGGTGAACACGACGGTGAAGCCAGCGACGAACGCGATCGAGGAGCGCAATACCAGCGGCGTGCCTCGACCCTCGCCGAGTTCGGAGATGGGCAGGCCGGAGACGTAGGAGAGGTAGCTGGGGATGAGCGGGAGGGCGCAGGGTGAGGTGAACGAGAGGATTCCGGCGACGACGGCGAGCAGAGGCAGCCACGGTGACATCGGCTGCCGCTACTTTCGGGTCGACGCGTGAGAAGCGTGGCAGACGGGTCTGATCATCGGCCCAGGCTCTTTTGGAGGTAGGTGGCGATGCCCTGTCCCCACTGGTTGAGGTCGCCTGGGGGGAGGTAGCCGGTGCCGTCTTTGTGCTGGTCGACCTGGGGGCTGGCGATGTAGCGCTCGCGTCCGTTCGGGTCGAGGAAGTACAGGTAGTCGGCGTGGACGGTCTGGGTGGCTGCCTTGGGCACTATCACGGTGATCCCGTACGCTTTCCAGACTGCCTGGAGGGCGGTTGTCGGGCCGGTGAGGAAGTACCAGTTCGCCAGACTGGTCAGACCGTGGGTCTGGCTGAACTGTTCGACGGCGGACACTGACTCGCCCATGGGGTTGACGTTGACCGCAACGAACGCGACCCGCGACGCGGTCGAGCCGAGATCGTGCTCGGCCAGGCGGAATTCCTGGGCGAGGACCGGACAGACCTGGGTGCAGTGCGAGTCCATGAAGGCGAGCAGCACGGCCTTGCCTCGGAATTGGGTCAGGGCGACGGTCTTGTTGTGCTGGTCGGTGAGAGTGAACGCTGGGGCCGCGTTTCCTGAGCCGTCGGAGAGTCCCATCAGCTGAACCATCGGGTTCGGCGTTGCGGCCGCGTTGCGGGCGTGGACGTACATCTCGGCGCTTATCACCATCGAGATGATCAGCGCCAGGGTGAACGGCATCATCCCGAAGCGGACCCAGCGTGGCAGGAACGGCTGGGCGCCCCGTCCGGCCTGCCGGGGGGCTGATGCGGGACCGTCGGTGGCGCTCATCGGGGCGTCAGATCCTGGCCGGCGGGACACTGCGGGCTCCGGTGTGGGGAGGGACTCCGGCGGCGCGTGTCAGGGTCGTGATCCCGGCCCACAAGGCGAGGCCAAGCAGAGCGAGCGAAACTCCGCCGAGGAGTGGTTGGAGGGGACGGAAGTAGTCGAGGGCGCCGCTACTAATGCCGACGGCGACCACGACGAGCTTGTTGCGCACTGGGCAGCTGACAGCGAGGAACGAAACGAGGCCGCCGTCGCCGAGGCGTCGGTCCACGGGACCGGTTTGCGGCCACGGCACGAAGAAGGCGGCGAGCAGCGGGCCGAACATCGCGGCGGGGAGCAGCCAGGACACGTAGCTCCAGGTCCCGGCGGGCGTCACCGGGTGGAACAGCGGGTTCGGGATGATCGCGATGGGCGCTCCGATGACCACGATGTAGGTGGCGGTCATCCCGACGGCTAGGAGACCGAACCGCGGCCACCAGACCCGACTGTTTGCCGTGCCGCCGATCGCGGCGGCATCCAGCGTCGTGCGTTTGCCGATCACCTCTCCGCTCACGGAACCACAAGCTAGTACCGGCTGTCGTAGTTGACCAGCGCCCGTGCGGGCCGGGACGTTCCTGCCTACAGGGGACAGAGGTGGGAGAACAGTGCCGCCAGCTGCGGTGCCCCTCCCACGGCCCCGGCCGCCGCGGCGACGGCACCGAGGGCGAAAAGCCCTGTGGTGGCGGGCCCGATCCCGCCGGAGCCGCCCGAGGGTTGATCGAGCATGGTGACGCGTTCGGCGATGGCGTCGGCGCCGTTGAGGGCGGCGACCTGCGCGGCGGTGGGGGCGACGTCGGCGGCAAGGAGCAGGGCGCTGCGCAGCGCGTCGCGTCCGGTCACCGTCGCGGCCTCTTCGTCGGCCCAGCACTCGAGGGCCACCCGGGCGGAGGCGGCGCTGCGCCGGGCCCAGGGCACGAACCACAACAGCCCAGCGGCCAGGTCGACGGCGTCGAGCCAGCGCTGGTGGTGCCAGCGGAGGTGGGCAGCCTCGTGGGCGACGACGGCGCAGAGCTGGGTGTCGTCGAGCCGGGACCGCAGCCCCGACGAGATCACGGCTTGGGGGTGCGGGCCGCCGAGGCTGTAGGCGAGCGGCGTCGGTGTCGGCACCGTGACGAGCTCGAAGCCGCCCTGCTGTTCGTGGAGGCCGAGGTAGGAAGGGACCCGTAGGGTCGCGCGGCGGCGCCGGGACCGCCACCGGCGAGCGGCGGCCACGCCAACGGCAGAGCCGAGGAGCACGGTCGCCGCCCACGCGGTGACCGCCCCTCCGGGCTCGAAGCGCTGCAGGAGGACCTGGCACGTTTCGGCCACTGATGACCCGGCCAGCACGGGGAGGACGACGGGTGCGCTCAGCAGCGCCAAGCCGACCGTCACGTACAGCCCGGCCGACACGACACTGGCCAGCGCCAGGGTGGCCCACGTTCGGGGTGGGAGTCGCCGTGCGACGTGGCGGCTAAGTGCGCCGGGCACGGCGACGACGAGGCCGGCGGCCAGGATCAGCGCGGTCATGGTTTGCGTCTGGCGCCGAGCAGGCGTTGCAGCTGGGCGCGCTCTGCGGCGTCGAGGCGTTCGACGAAATGCCCGAGCGCCGTCGGGCGGTCAGCGGCGGCAGCCAGGATGGCCTCCATGCGCTCGGCGACGCTCTGCTCGCGGCTGGAGCTGGGACGGTAAGCGAAGGCACGCCCGGCCTTCTGACGCTCCAGGCGCCCCTTTCTCCATAGCCGCACCAGGACCGTCATCACTGTGGTGTAGCCGAGCGGATGGGCCCCGTCGAGGCGTTCGTGCACCTCACCGGGAGTGAGCCACCCGCCGTGGTCCCACAGCACCTCCAGTACGGCCTGCTCCAAGCTGCCCGGCGCGGCGCGTCTCAACACCGTGTGGCTTCCCTTGTTGAACGGCGCGTCGTCGCCCTCTTCGCCATGGCCGGCCCATATTGCCACGTCCCCGGGACCCGCCGGGTCCCACTGATCGAGCGCCGCTAGTACCCACCCCCGGTATAGTATCACCCGGGATGAGCAGCGGAGGAGGGTACGTGTACGGATATTCAGCGGACCGGGAGGCCTATCTCAAGCGGCTGCGGCGGATCGAGGGGCAGGTCCGCGGGTTGCAGCGCATGGTCGAAGAAGACCGCTACTGCATCGACATCCTGACCCAGGTGTCGGCGGCCACCAAGGCCCTCCACGCAGTCGCTCTCGGATTGTTGGAGCAGCATCTGGGCCACTGCGTCGCCGAGGCGACCGCCGCGGGCGGCCGCGAGGCCGACGACAAGGTCACGGAGGCCACCGATGCCATCGCTCGGCTCCTGCAGTCATGAACGGACCGAGAACGGTGCCCAGCGAACATGAACGAGCGGCCGTGACCACTGACGCGACCTCAACCACCCTCGATGGCCACGCCGCCAGCAGGTACGCGTTCGGTGTCGATGGCATGACGTGCGCGTCGTGCGTGCGGCGCGTCGAACGGGCCTTGAGTGGCGTGGAGGGCGTGGTGTCGGCCCGGGTCAACCTGGCCACCGAGTCCGCCGAAGTCGACGTAGCCGGCCCGGTCGACACCGGCTCACTGGCCAGCGCAGTGAAATCGGCGGGCTACCGCGCCGTCCTCGCTGACAACACCCCCCATTCCGGCTCGTCCGCGCCGGGACGGTCGACCCTGCTCGAGGTCACCGGCATGACCTGCGCGTCGTGCGTGCGGCGCGTCGAACGGGCCCTGAGTGGCGTGGCGGGCGTGGTGTCGGCCCGGGTCAACCTGGCCACCGAGTCCGCCGAAGTCGAACTCGCCGGGCCGGTCGAGTCCGCGGCGCTCGTCGAAGCGGTCCACTCCGCCGGTTACCAGGCCACCGTGGCTAAGCCGGTATCGGACCCGGCCGAAGAGGCCGCCGCTCGGCGGGCCCGCCGGCAGGCAGACCTGCGGCGACGGCGGGTCAAACTGGCGGCCGGTGCCGCGCTCAGCGTGATGGTCCTGGTGCTGGCCTACGGGTTTGCCACCGCGGGCTGGTCGCCTTACGTGCAGCTGGCCCTCGCTCTGCCGGTGTTCGCCTGGGTGGGGTCAGGATTCCATCTCGGGGCGCTGAAGGCGGCCCGGCACCAGGCAGTCAACATGGACACCTTGGTGTCCCTCGGTTCGACCGTGGCCTTCGCCTACTCGGTGGCAGCCACCTTCGCCCTACCCGGGAAGGCCACCTACTTCGATGTGGCCGCGGTGATCGTCACGCTTATCTCGGTCGGCAAGTACCTCGAGGTGCTGAGCCGAGGCCGGGCCGGCGACGCCATCGAGACCCTGGCCGGGCTGCGACCCCGCACCGCCCACCTCCTCGCCCGGGCCGGAGCCCCCACCGACGCGACCGCTACGGCCACGCTCGAGGTGGGCGCCGACGCCCTTCGCGTCGGCGACGCCATCCTGGTTCGCCCCGGAGAGGCCCTCCCCGCGGATGGGACGATCCTTGATGGAGCGGCGGCGATCGACGAGTCCATGGTCACGGGTGAGAGCGTCCCGGTGGCCAAGGCTCCCGGCGACGAGGTCACTGGGGGCACGGTCAACGGCCTGGCACCGCTCACGGTCCGGGTGACCCGCACCGGTGCAGAGACCACCCTGGCGCGCATCACCGCCCTGGTGGAGCGGGCCCAGCTCGGCAAGTCCAAGGCGCAACGCCTGGCCGACCAGGTCTCGTCGGTGTTCGTCCCGGTGATCCTGGTCGTCGCCGCGGTCACCTTCGGGGGGTGGTTCGCCACCGGTCATGCTCTGGTCGCGTCGCTGATCCCGGCTGTCGCAGTGCTGGTGGTGGCCTGCCCGTGCGCGCTCGGGTTGGCGACGCCGGTGGCGGTCATGGTCGGCACGGGCCGGGGCGCCGAGTTGGGGTTGTTGATCTCCGGCGCCCAGGTGCTGGAGCGCGTCCGTGACCTAGGGGTGGTGGTGGTGGACAAGACCGGGACCCTCACCGTGGGCCGCCCCGAGATCGTCGACGTCATCACCATCGACGGCGCCGACGGCACCGAGGCGCTGAGGTTGGCTGCGACCGTCGAGGCTTCCTCCGAGCACCCTCTGGCCCGGGCCGTCGTGTCCGGCGCCGAGCGGCGTGGCATCAAGCTGGGCATGGAGGCGGTCACCGTCGAGGTCAGCCCCGGCGGCGGCATCGAGGCCGAGGTGGAGGGCCAACGGATTCAGGTCGGCTCGCTGGACTGGCTCGCCGCAGCGGATACCGCGGCGGGCCCAGTATCTGACCAACGGTTAGGTCGGGCCGTGGCCGCAGCGGACCGCCTCGCCGGTCAAGGTCACACACCGGTGGGTGTGGCGATCGACGGAGAGATCCGACTGGTTATCGGTGTCGCCGACGCGCTCCGACCTGACGCCGCGTCGGGGGTCGCCCACCTGCGAGCCCAAGGCCTGCGAGTGGTCCTCGCCACCGGCGACCGGGCCGAGGTCGCCGACGCGCTCGGCGCCCAGGTGGGCGTGGACGAGGTCCGGGCGCGGCTGCGCCCCGAGGACAAGGCCCGTCTCGTCGAGGAACTGCGGACCGTTCACGGCGCGGTGGCGATGGTCGGCGACGGCATCAACGACGCTCCCGCTCTGGCCACCGCCGACATCGGCATCGCGGTGGGTACCGGGACCGGGGTGGCCATGGCCGCCGCCGACATCACCCTGGTCCACGGCGACGTGGGCGCCGTCGCCGATGCCATCACCTTGTCCCGGGCCACCAGGCGGATCATCTGGCAGAACCTGGGCTGGGCGTTCGGCTACAACGTCGTCCTGGTCCCCCTGGCCGCCTTCGGGGTCCTGCCCCCCATGCTCGCCGCTGCGGCCATGGCGCTCAGCTCGGTAAGCGTGGTCACCAACGCGTTGAGGCTCCGACGGTTCGGACGCAGCGACCGCGCCCAACAACCGGGCGGCTCCACCGACCGGGACGCCACCGCCGGGCCGGCCATTCCTGCCGCGGCCTGACCCATCAGCCAGTACCAACAACAGAAAGAAGAACGCACCATGACCACCCTCGATGTGATCGCCAACGACATCTCCTGCGCGCACTGCAAGGCCAGCATCGAAGGCGACCTCACCCAAGCGCCCGGCGTGGACCGCGTCGAGGTCGACATCGACACCAAAGCCGTCCATGTCGTCTACGACGACACCGAGACCACGCCCGACGCCATCAAGGCCAAGCTCACCGACATCGGCTACCCCGCCGCCTAATCCCCCCTCCCTCGCACCAACTCCGACTAGCAGTAGTAGCATCCCGGGTGTGTCGTCTGCGAAAGCCGGTCAGGTTCCCGCGCCGCCCGAGCCGTCCGATGCGGTCCCGGCTGAGCCCCAACGCCAGCCGGGACTGCTCGACCGGGCCGCCCAAGAGTTGCTGGCCGTCACCGCCTGGTGCCCGCCCCCGTCGCCCGACAAGCCTGACACCCTCGCCGTCAGGTTCGCCGGCCACCTCGTCAAACCCCGCTTCGACGAAGACGACGGCGAGCAATCCCCGCCGACCAACGACCGTTTCACCCTCGACGAGACCTTCGAACGGGTCGGCCGAGCGGGCCCCGTCGCGGTGACCGCTCGCCTCAGAGACCTCACCCCCGGTGACTGGTCGGTGACGGCCGCGCTGGTCGGCGAAACCGATGCCACCAGACGCGACGGACGGCCCGCCCGCCGCAGCGCCGACGTGGGGCTGCCGGTCTCGTCGTGGTCGCTACGGCGACGACCGCCGGCCAATCCCGATGGGTGCCCCCTGTCCACCCATCTGCCGCCTTTGGCTGTTGCCGCCGGGATCATCCCGGTCGTGTGGGCGGCGACCGCTGTCATCGGCACGGTTGTCGGGCTGATCGTCCAGCAGGTCATCGTCGCCGATCTCCGCCCGCGTCCGGGCGGGACGCTGACCGTGTCGGTCGCGGGGGTCGCCGCCGGCATCGTCGCCGCCAAAGTGTGGTTCGTGGCGTTGCATTTGCATCGCCGCGAGCCCCGCTTCGAGGGCTGGGCAGTCCAAGGCTTCCTCGCCGGGTTCGTCATCGTCGCCGTGTCCCTGCTGCTGGCGTCGGGCACCCCGGTCGGGGCCTACCTCGACACGGCAGCCCCCGGGTTGTTCACCGGCCTGGCCATCGGCCGGGTCGGCTGTTTCTTCGCCGGCTGCTGCTCCGGCCGCCCCACCACCTCTCGCGCTGGCCTGTGGTCGTCAGATCAGCGGGTCGGCACCCGCCGGGTCCCGACCCAGCTCCTCGAGTCGGCCCTGGCGGCGGCCGTGGCGCTCGGAGCGGGCCTGACCGTCGGGCTGGGCGGTGTGTCGTCAGTGTGGCTGTTTCTCGCCGCGGTCGGCGCTTACACCGCCTTGCGCCAAGCCATCCTCGGGCTCCGGGTCGAGGCCCGCCAGTCCAGAGTCGGCCCCCGTGCCGTCGCCACCGTCGCCGCCGCGGTCGTCGCCGTGTCGCTCGCCGCCCTGGTCTTCTAGGGGCGGCGGGCGACGAGCTGTCTCGAGACGACCCTCTGCGCCCAACGAGAGGTCCCCTGCAGCTACGACCTGCTGTCGCAGCGTCGCGTACACTCGATCGGGATGCAATGCCTCGCCGCACCACGTGCACCTCGACGATGGCGTGGGAACGTGAGGACCCGGTGGCCGCGGACAGCGTCGACGGGGCGGACGTGACGCTCATCACGGTCGGCTCGCAGCGCCAGGCCGGCCGGCGATGACCGGGGATTTCGTGCCGGTGTTGGTCTTGGCCGTGGTGACGGTCGGCGTCGTCGGGGCTATCTACGGGATGAGCCGGCTGGTCGGGGTGGACCGCGAGCCGTTACGGGCGGCACCGTTCGGTTCGGGCCTGCTGCCGGGCGAGCACGCGCTGAGCCGGTTCCATGTCCGCTGGTACACCCTGACGATGCTGTTCTTGGCGTTCGACATGGAGATGGTGTTCATGTACCCCTGGACGCGGGTCGTCGCCGCCGTCGGTGCCAGTGCGGTGATCGAGATGTTCAGCTTCTTGGCGGTCCTGCTCGCTGGGGTTGCCTACGCCTGGCGTGAGGGGGCGATGCGATGGGCGTAACCCACCGGATGTTGAGGGCGGCCGCTCGGCGCCCGCACGTGCTAGTGGCCGCCATGCCCACCGGCACCCCCATCCGCCTGGCGGTCGAGGCGCAATTGCGGAGACGGAACTGGCCGACGGCGTGGAGCCCGGCCGACGCCGACGTGTTGGTGGTGTGCGGTTCGGTCCCGACAGGTCTCAGGACCGCGGTGGAAGAGCTTTGGGCCGAGATCCCCGGCCCTCGTTCCCGCACCTGTGTCGTCGCCGCCGTCTTGGCCCCGGGCGCGCTGGACGCGGCCAAAGCTCGGCTCGCAATGCCAAACCAGGAACGTAGCGGTACACCGGGCCGCTCGGACCCACGCGCCCATGCGACGCCGCCGGATCAGATGGCAGCTGGTGCGATGTCACCGCCCGGCCCGGATCCCGCCGACCGCCATCTCGACGTGTCACCTGACCAGGACCCCGCTGGCCAAGGTGAGGCCCATCAGGGCTCCGGGCCGGACATCGACCAGCAGGGACCGGAGCATCCGTCCATGTCTCACGGCGACATGGACGACGGCATGTCGATGCCAGCGGGTTTGGCGATGGCGGAGCGGGGCGACGACCGCGACGGCCTCAAGCTCGACCAGCTCCACGCCACCCTCGGTCCGCTGCTGGTCGGCTGGCCTGCCGGTTTGGTGCTGCGGGTCACCCTGCAGGGCGACATCATTCAATCCGCCCGGGGCGAACTTGTCGGCGCACAAGGACGCGGCTCGTTTTGGGTCGAGCCGGCGACACGGGCGATGTACGGCGAGGCGGTGACCGTTGGCGAGGCGGCACGGCGCACCGCGGGCTGCTACCTGGACCGTCTCGGCCGCTTCTTGTGCGTGGCCGGCTGGCCCGACCCCGCAGCCGCCGCCCGCGTGCTGCGTGACGACGTCCTGGCCGGTGCAGCCCATCACGAGGTCGCCAGCCGTTTTGCTGCCGTGGCCCGCCGGGTCGGACGTTCCCGCACGCTCAGGTGGATGACTACCGGGCTCGGTGTGCTCGGCGCCGCCGACGCGACCGCTCTCGGTGTGACCGGCCCGGTCGCCCGGGCCGGCGGCGACGTGACCGCCCGCTACCGGCAGTGGCTGGCCGAGGCGGCCGAAATGCTCGACCTGGTCGACGACCCGGTGCTGCTGACCGCTCACGGCGACGGTCGAGCGCTCGGGTACCTTCACGATGCGGTGACCCCGCCCGAACCGCTGCTGGCTGCGATCGAGCGCCTCGTGGTGGGCGCCGAGATCGGCGCGGCCCGGCTCATCGTCGCCAGCTTCGACCCCGACGTCGACGAGATGGCCGGCCATCCCGCCTCGGTCGCCGATGGTTGAGTCCGCCTCATTGTGGGCGGTGCTCGCCGTGCTGCCCCTTCTAGGCGGGGCGGCGGTGGTGGCCGTTTGCGCCGACCGGGCTCTGGCGGCCCGGGCCGCCGGTCAGCCGTACGGTCCCCGGACCATCGCGGCAGGGGTCGGCTCCGACACCGCCCGGCTGCTGGTCGGCCAGCGAAGGACGACGCTTGCCCCTGACCGGCTCCTGTGGCGGCTGGGGCTGATCGCCGTGCCGACAGCGGCGGTGCTGGCGGCGGCGGTGATCCCCTTTGGGCGGTGGGCGGTCGACGACCTCGGGGTGGGGGTGGTGTGGTTCAACGGCATGGAGATCGCCACGTGGGCGGCGCTGTGGGCGGCGGGGTGGGGACCCAACAGCGTGTTGTCGCTGGTCGGCGGGTACCGGATGGTCGCCCAGGGACTGGCCTACGAGTTGCCGCACATGTTCGCCCTGATAGGGGCGGCCACCGCGGCGGGGTCGTTGCAGGTGGGGACGATCGTCGCCCACCAACGTCACCTGTGGTTCGCGGTGTGGATGCCGGTCGGGTTCGTGGTGTATCTGCTCAGCGTGCTCGGCTTCTCTTTCACCGGCCCGTTCGACCAGCCGGCCGGCGTCGACGTGGCCGGCGGGGTTTTCGCTGAGGTGGCTGGCCCGGACCGGCTGATCCTGGCCGCTGGCCGGTGGTTGCTCCTGACCGCGGGTGCGGCGATGGCGGTCCCGTTGTTCCTCGGCGGCGGTCTCGGCCCGGTCCTGCCCGCTTGGGCGTGGTCGACGGTCAAGACTTTCGCCGTGCTGGGGGTTCTGGTCGGGGTCCGTCGGTCGGTGCCGACGGTGCGCCTGGAGCGGTGGATGCCGGTGGCGTGGACGGTCCTGATACCGCTCACCATCGCCCAGGACCTGATTGCCGCTCTGGTGGCGGTGTCGAGATGAGGTCGGTGTCGAGATGAGCGGGGGAGCGCTGATGGGCGCCGTGGCGTTCTGGGTGCTGGCCGTCGCCGCTGTTGCCTGCGCGGTAACGGTGTTCGTGGTGGACTCGATGGCGCGGGCCACCTTCGCGCTGCTCGCCTCGTTCCTCTTCGGCGCCGGGGAGATCATCCTGCTCGGCCTGGACTATCTGGGCGTGGTCATCGTGGTGATGATGATCATGGAGATGGTGATCATGGCGGTGTTCATGGTCATGTACATGATGAACCCGGCCGGGCTCATGCCGATGTCCATGGTTCACAACCAGCGCGGCTCCCTGCTCACCGCCGGCACTGTTTTCGCCTCCCTGGCTGCCGGGATCTTTTTGGTTCCTTGGCCTGCGCGTGGTCCGCACCGGCCGGCCGACCCGACGTTCGATCTCGGCAAGTCTCTGATGGGGCCGCACATGTTGACCATGATGCTGCTCGGGGTAACCCTGTTCGCCACCATGGTGGTGACCGTCGTGCTCGCCTCCCAGCAGGGCCGCTACGACCGCCTCGGCGACGACCTGAAAGGCAAGGCTCGATGAGTCTGGAGGTGTTCCTGTTGCTGGCCGCGGCCCTGTTCTCGGTAGGGGTCTACGGGGCGCTGTCCCAGCAGTCGATCGTGATGTTAATGATGGGCCTGGAGCTGATGCTCAACGGGATCACCGTCGCCGCCGCCGCCTTCTGGTACTTCATCGGCCCGGGCGCTCCTAGTGACCAGGTGGTGGTCGTGGTGGCGGTGGTGGCCATGGCCGTGGAGATGGCCGTCGGGTTCGCGGTGACCACCGCCATCTTCCGGGCCCGGGACGTGGACATGACCGACATGGCCGCGGACCTCAAGGAATGAGCGCCGCCGGGTGCTGATATGGGTGTTGCTGGGGGTGCCGCTCGCCGTCGGGGCGGGATTGGCCGTCTGTGGACAGCGGACGGATCGGGTGGCCGCCCCGGTGGGTGTGGCGGCCGCTTCGGTCACGCTCGGGTTGGCCGTCGGTGCCGCAGTGCTGCGCCCGTCGGCCAGCGCACCGCTGTTCATCGGGATACGGGCCGGGTTCGCGGTAGACGGGCTCTCCGCCGTGCTCGTCGTCACCGTCGCCGCGGTCACCGTAGCGGTGCTGGTCTTCGCCGCCGCCGACATCGGTGCCGGCGAGGCTCGCAGCCGGTTCTTCGGGATCATGCTGGTCTTCGCCGGGGCCATGGTGGTCACGGTCACCGCCACCGGCTTGGCGGTGTTGTTGATGGGCTGGGAGGTCATGGGCGCCACCAGCTGGGCGCTCATCGGGTTCTGGTGGCACGACCGGCGCCGGGTGGAAGCCGGTACCACTGCGTTCGTGACGACCCGCGCCGGTGACATCGGCTTGTACATGGCGGCCGGCGCCGCCGTCGCCGGCGGGGCCGGGTCGCTCCAACTGGACGCCCTTCCCAGGTTGGGGTCCCCGTGGCTCGATGTGGTCACCGCCGGGGTGGTGGCGGCCGCCCTGGGCAAGTCGGCGCAACTGCCGTTCAGTTTCTGGCTGTCGCGGGCCATGGAGGGGCCGAGCCCGGTCTCGGCGCTGCTGCACTCCGCGACCATGGTCGCCGCCGGCGCCTACCTGCTGTTGCGTCTCCACCCGCTCCTGGCCGCCTCCGGGTGGGGTCAACCGGTGGTCGCCTGGGTGGGGGCGGCGACCGCGGTGGCGCTCGGACTGGTCGCCGTCGCCCAGCGCGACCTCAAACAGCTGCTGGCGGCGTCGACGTGCGCGCAGATCGGCTTCATGGTCCTGGCCGCCGGTGCGGGTGGGGTGGCGGCGGGCACCGCCCAGCTGGTCGCGCACGCCGCGGTGAAAAGCCTGCTGTTCCTGGCCGCCGGGGCGTGGCTGAGCGCGCTCGGCACTAAACAGCTGGCAGCCCTGGCCGGCGCCGGCCGCCGGTACCGCCTCGTCGGCGTCACCTTCACCGCCGGCGTTTTGGCGTTGGCCGGGATCCCGCCGCTGTCGCTGTGGGCCACCAAGGACACCGTCCTGGCTGCGGCGCTGGCCCGCGACCCGGGCCTGTACGCGGCCGGGCTGGCCGCCGCGGTGATCTCGGCTGTCTACAGCATCCGCGCCGCCCGCCTGATCTGGCTTCCCGCCCCCGTCGAGGGCAATGCCGCCTACGACACCGAGAGGCCCGGCACACGCCGGGTCGGCCCGCTGATGGCCGCCCCCCTGGTGCCCCTTGCTGCCGCCGCAGTGGGCTTGGGGGTGTACGCGCTGCCCGCCGTGACCGCGGCGTTCGAGCGGACCGTGGCCACACGGGGGGAGCCCGGGCCGCCCGGGTGGTCGCTCGGCCTGTCCGCCGGGCTGGCGTTCGCCGCGGCGGCCGCCACGTGGCGCCTGACCGGCCGGGCCCGTATGCCGGCTGCGGTCACCGCCACCCTCGGCGGGTGGCTCGGGCTGGAAGCCGCCGCCCACATGGTGGTGGTGCGCCCGACGCTGCGGGCGGCCGGGGCGCTGGCCCGTTTCGACGACGACGTCGTCGACGGCGCCGTACGCCGGCTGGCCGCAGCCGCCGTCGGGTCCGCCGGTGTGGCCGCCCGGGTCGGCGAGGTCGGCGTCGACGACGTGGTGGCCGGCGTGGCGAGCGGAGCCCGCCGTCTCGGCCGGATCGCCCGGCGCCCCCAGACCGGGCTGGTCCACCAGTACTACGCCCAGGCCGCCGCCGTCCTTGTCGTCCTCGTGGCGATCATGGTCTTGGTCGGTTGACGGCGTGCTGAGCCTGATCGTCTTCTGGCCCGCAGCAGCGGCGTTGGCCCTCGCCGTGCTCCCCTCACGGCTCCCCGGTAAGTGGTTTCTCCGAGCCTGGGTGGCGATCTCCGCCGTCGACCTGGCTCTGGTCATCGCCGTGTGGGTCGCCTACAACCCGCACGGAGGATTCGGGTTCACCGAGAACCTGAGATGGATCCCCTCCGCCGGTGTCGGCTACCACGTCGGCGTCGACGGGCTGTCCCTGCCGCTCGTGGCCCTGACCTCGGTGCTGTTCCTGGCCTGCGCCGTCTACTCGCTGCGAGAGACCCGCCGCCCCCGGACCTACGTGTGCCTGTTCCTCGGGCTCGAAACCGTCTGCATCGGACTGTTCGTCGCCCTCGACCTCATCGTGTTCTTCGTGTTCTTCGACCTGTCCATCGTCGGCATGTACTTCGTCATCGCCGGCTGGGGACACGGTCCAGCCGCCCGGGCCGCGGCGCTCAAATTCTTCCTCTACACCTTCGTCGGGTCGCTCGCACTGCTCCTCGGGTTCATCGGCCTGTACCTGGCCGCCACCCCCCACACCTTCGACATCGTGGCCCTCATCCGAGCAAACCCGCTCGCCGGGCGCGGCGCATACGCCGGGGCGGTCCTGGCCGCCATCGGCGTCGGCCTGGCCATCAAAACCCCGACCGTCCCGTTCCACACCTGGCTGCCCCCCGCCCACACCGACGCCCCCGCCACCGGATCGGCCATCCTGGCCGGGGTGCTGCTCAAGATGGGCACCTACGGGTTCGTGCGCATCGCCATGCCCCTCCTCCCCGACGCGTGGCGCCGCTACGCTCTGGTCTTCATCATCGTCGGCGCGCTCAGCGCCGTCTACGGGGCGCTGGTCGCCCTGGCCCAACCGAACCTCAAACGGATGATCGCCTACACCAGCGTCAACCACATGGGCTACGTCATCCTCGGCGTCGGCGCCGCCGGGGTCCTCGCCGGCACCGACGCCCAAGCCCGCTCCCTGGCCGTCACCGGGGCGGTCACCCAAATGGTCTCCCACGGGCTCATCACCGGCGCCCTGTTCCTGCTCTCCGGGACGCTGTGGGACCGCACCGGCAGCTACCAGATCGACGCCCACTCCGGCCTCGCCGGCTCCGCCCCCGCCTTCGCCGGGCTCACCGCGCTGGCCGCCTTCGCGTCGATCGGGATCCCAGGGTTCTCCGGGTTCGTCGCTGAGTTCCAGATCTTCGCCGGAAGCCTGGCCTCCCAAGTCGCGGCCACCACAGTGGCCGTGCTCAGCATCGTCATCACCGCCGGGCTGTTCCTCCGGGCCCTGCAACGAATGCTCGTCGGACCGCTCCGCCTCCCCGAAACCGTCCCCGCCGGAACCGGCTTCGCTGATCTCACCGTCCGCGAAGCCGTTGCCGTGGTCCCGCTGCTGGCCGTCTCCGCGGTCATCGGCGTCGCCCCCCGATGGCTCCTCGATGTCATCGAACCGGCCGCCCGCCACCTCGTCGGCCTCGTCGCTCGATGAGCACCAGACAGACAGCGACCCGCGGGACCCCGTGAAGGAGAACCCTGCCGCCCTGATCCCCGAGATCGCCCTCGTCGCGGCTGCGGTCATCGGGCTCCTGGCCGGAAGCTGGCTGCCCCGCCGACGCCAATGGGTCGTCCGGGTCCTGGCCGCCGGCGCCTGCGTGGCCGGGCTGGCCGCCACTGCGGCCGCGATGCTCGACACCCCGCAACGGGTCTTCGACGGCAGCTACGCCGTCGATCCCGCCACCAACGCCGCCCGGGTCATCATCCTGGCCGCCACCCTGCTCGTGCTCTGCCTGTCGGTCGACGCCGTCGGCGGCCACCGCCACGAAACCGAGTTCTACGTCCTCGTCCTCCTCGCCTCCGCGGGAGCGATCGCCCTGGTCGGCGCCGACGACCTGCTCACCCTCTTCGCCGCCTACCTCCTCGCCAGCGTCCCCAGCTACGGCCTCGTCGGTCTCCTCCGCAACCCCCTCGGCACCGAAGCCGCCCTCAAGTACTACCTCCTCGGCGCCCTCCTCGGGATCGTCATGCTCACCGGGACCACTGTCCTGGTCGGCGTCGCCGGCACCAGCAGCTATCCCGGCCTGCGCGACGCCCTCACCGGTGCTCCGCCCGCCGCGGTTGCGTTCGGGGTGGTGGCCGTGACCGCCGGCATCTTGTTCAAGATCGGCGGTGTTCCCGCCCAGTTCTGGGTGCCCGACGCCGTCGATGGCGCCTCCACCCCCGCCGCAGCGTTCGTCAGCACCATCCCCAAGATCGGCGGTCTCGGCGCCGCTTGGCGTCTCTACACCCACGCCCTGCCCGCCCACAGCGTCGACTGGGCGCTCCTAGCCGCCATCGTCGCCGCCGCGTCCATGACCCTCGGCAACCTGGCCGCCTTCGGCCAGACGAAAGTAAAACGACTCCTCGCGTACTCCACCGTCAGCCAGGTCGGCTACCTGCTCATGGCCGTCACCGTCGCCGGCCGATCGGGTCTCGCCCAGCGAGCCCTGTGGTACTACCTGGCCGCCTACGCCGTCACCAACCTCGGCGCCTTCGCCGTCGTCGCCGAACTGCCCTCCGCCGTCACCATCGAAGACTACCGGGGCATGGCCCGGCGCCACCCCGCCCTGGCCGCCGCCCTCGCCGTCTGCCTCCTCGGCCTGGTCGGCACCCCACCCACCGCCATCTTCGTCGGCAAGCTCGAGATCTTCACCGCCACCATCAACGGCGGCTACACCTGGCTCGCCGTGCTCGCCGTCGCCAACACCGTGGCCAGCCTCTACTACTACCTTCGCTGGCTCGCCCCCGCCTTCCTCGCCGCCCCCGCCGACCGCGAGGACGCAGCTCTCGTCACCGCCGGCACCTGGAGCGCCGCCGCCGCCTACACCGCAGCCGCCGCCTCCGTGGCACTCGGGATCGGTGCCGGCATCGCCCTCCCCCTCGGAGCCGGCCGCCTCCTTCCGTGACGGGCGGCACGGCTTCACAGCAGCGCTTCGCATCCCCCCCTTCAAGAAGGCACGACGGGCCTGGCCGCGGCGAGCTCGGGAGAACGGGCTTGTCCTGATCTACGACCGACGGGGCGGTGCAAACCACGAGGCGTCGTTGAGTGCAGGCGTAGCGACATTTGCCTCCACCTGCGAGCTACTAGCATTACGGGTTTCTAATCGCTGACGGCGGCTCTCGGGTGTGCCGGGGGGAAGAACGATCCGTGACTGACACGCCTGACGTCCCCAGGCAGCCCCTCGTGGCCCCCTTGGGCGCCGTGGGACAACGCCGGCTGGCCCAGTCGTTCCGTCTGTGGGACTTGGTGCCGTTGTCGGTGTCGAGCGTAGGCCCGATGTTCTCGGTGGCCGCCACCGGCGGGGTCATGGCCGCGCAGGCCGGTTGGTGGACGCTGCCTGCCATTGCCATCCTGGCTGTGCCGTTCGTCATCTCGAGCTTCGTGTTCCGCCTGCTCAACCGGCACTTCCCCCATGCTGGCGCTTCCTACCACTGGTCGGCGCGGGTCATCGGTCGCGGGGTATCGCGTTACCAGGCGTGGATCTTGATCCTGGCCTACTTCTTCTCGATCCCACCGATTGCCATCCCGGCCGGCTCCTACACGCTGGCGTTGATCGCACCCGGGTACCAGGCTCCGCCAGTGGTCCAGATGGGCGTGACGCTGTTCTGGATCGGCTTCGCAGCGGTGCCGCTGCTGCTCGGCGGTCGGCCCACAGCGCGAATCACCCAAGCATTCTTTGTGGTGGAGATGGCCTCGCTCGCCGGGTTCGGCATCTTCGGGGCGCTCAGCTGGCACCGGCTCTCGGTGCCAATCCACTTCGGAGCGCCCCCCATCGGCGGCATCCTCATCGTGGCCGTCGTGGCCGCCACGATCCTCGATGGTTGGGAGATCGACAGCTACGCCGCCGAAGAGTCACAGCGACCGCGCAACGACCCCGGTATCGGCGGCATCGTCGGCGCCTTCGGCGCCCTCATCTTCTACGCCGTCCTCTACCCGCTCATGCTCGGCGAAACCCCCCTGCGTCTGCTGGCCAACTCCACCGACCCCCTGGCCATCTGGTCTCATCGTCTGGTCCCAGGGGCGCCGTGGATCATGCTGATCCCCATCCTGTTGTCAACCGCAGGCGGCCTGTGGCTCACCAGCTTCATCCTGACCCGAGCCCTCTACGCCATGGGACGAGAGCGGCTCATCCCGAGCAGCTTCGCCAAACTGAACGGCCACGACGTCCCCCACGTCGCCATCGGCTCCGTGCTCGGCCTTGCCGCCGTGGTTGTAGCCCTCCAGCTGTTCGTGTCCTCCCTCAGTTCGTTCTTCACTCTGGTGCTCTCGGCAGCAGGGTTCTTCCTGCTCGCCGAGTTCTTCTTGGATTCCGTCACCGCGGTGGTGTTCCTGACCGTCGGTCACAAGCTTCTCCCCGACGTTCGGCTTCAACCTCACGGTCATCGCCTCCTTCTTGTCGGCTCGCTGTTCTCCAGCGTGATCATGGGAGCGCTGCTCGTACTGTTCTTCGTCTACGGGCCCAAGGCCATCGGCGGTGGGGTCGACGAGACCTTCGCCGCTCTGCTCGGCCTCGGCTTGGCGTTTGTCTGGTGGACCAAACGCCGGCGCCTCGCCCCGGTCGCCTTCGCCGGCAACGACATCGCCGTCGGTAAGCCGTGACATCATGAACACCCGTGTGTCCTATCAGGCCGAATGAGCCGCCGCTTGCTGTCGCTGCGGACGCCGTCATCGCGGAACTGCAGGCCAACGGAGCCGAGCAACGGCCGCGCGGCGCGTCACCAGCGAGGTGCCCCTTGCCAGCGGAGTTCATCGTCACCTCAGCGCCGACAACTGTGCAGCGAAGTCCACCAGCGTAACCCGACGCGGCTGAATCCACCATCTACCGGAACTTCGCCGTTCTCGAGGAAATGGGTCCGGTAACTGACGTCCATCTCGATCACGGGTTCGTCAGTTTCCATCTCCACGCAAACGCACCGTCACCTGGTTCGCCAGCGCTGCCGTTTGACGATCGACGTACCCGCCCGCGAGTTCGACGACCCGACGCCGACGCCTCGCCGGCAATTACGAGTCCACCATGTCAACGAACATTTTGCAAATTCCCGGCGAATGCCACAGCTACCGGGAGCACTACCACGAGTAGGCGGCTGTTCGTAGCGTTCACCCGCCATTTTGACGTAATCGACGAGCACACCCGCTTCCCCGGGACTGGACTCTGTGAGTCACTTGCGTCGAGATCCCGCCGTCGCCGATTGGTTAGCCGACTTCGGATGACCGGTCATCTCCCTGCACCCGGGACGCGTTCGGCGCCGCTGGGGTATCTGCTCGGCGATCACGGTCGCCGCTTGAGCTCTCAACGGCGGGCACTTGGGTTGGTGGGGCCTCGCGCCGCTCGGCAGCCTGCGATCTTGCTATCTCGGCGCGCAGGGCGGCTGGAGGCGACGGTTGTGTCGCGAGAGCGGCCGCTACCAACGCCCGGTCCTCCTCGCTCAGCACCGAATCCGCAGACCGTTTGTGACGGGATCGGCGGAGCCCGACGACGAGCACGACCGCCGCGGCTGGGATCACCACCACCGGCAGGTACCACACCAAGGCGGTCAGGCCGTGAACGGGCGGCGACTCCAAGATCCCAGTTCCGTACCGGCTGACGAGGTAGGCACGGATCTCGCCGGGGCTTTGCCGGGCCTTTAGGCGTTGGGCGATGTCAGCGCGGATGGCCCTGGCGGCGTATACCTGTGATTCAGCCGCGGTCTCGCCCTGGCACGTGGGGCATCGGATCCCTGCGGCGATTGATCGCACTCGGGCAGCGAGCGGTGTCGGCCCGGCGGGGCGGTGGGAGCCGACGACCAAGGCGAACGCCACCACCACACCGAGGGCCGCCCAGGGGAGGACCTTGCCCAGCCGTCGCGGCGTCACAGACCGCGGGCCTTCGCCTTGGCGAGCAGGGCGTCGAGACCTGTTGCGGTGGACCCGCCGGTGACCTTGCCCACAATGACCCCGTTGGGGTCGATCAGGAAGGTCTCGGGGATACCGGAGACCCCGTAGTTGAGGGCGACCTGGCCGCCGGGGTCTTGGACCGCCGGCCAAACACCGCCCTTGGCGCGCAGGAACCCCTGGACGCTGGGGGTGTTGTCGTTGTAGATGACCATGACCAGCTGGACGTCACCGCTACTGCGGTGGGTGGCGACGAAGCTGGCGAGCTGCGGTTGCTCCACTTGGCAGGGGGTGCACCAGGTGGCGAAGAAATTGACGATCACCCACCGCCCGGTGAGGCCGCCAAGGGTGGTGAAGGGGGAGGGGGTGACTGACGGGCCGGACACCGGCGGGGCGCGATGGCCGATCAGCGCGCTTTGCACCTGCTGGTTGGCAGCGGGCGGCTGGACGGCGAACACCGCGATCAGGGCGATAGCGATAAGACCTACACCCGACGAAAGCCACCGTGCCCGGTGCTCACGAAAGCTCACGGGTCCTCTATCGCGCCTCGTCGAACGACATGACGTAGTAGAAGGTAGCTCGGCTGGACCCGGTAGTCGATTCGGCATGCGACAGCTTCGGGGCCGTGTGCACTGGGAGGGCTGGGGTTGGGACGTCCAAATGCCGGCGGCAGCGCACCCGGCCGGTTTCACTGTGGTCCTGGCCTGACCTACTGTTCTCTGACAGCAGGTCGTACTTGCACCTGTCGATCCCCCCGCCAGGATCGGTCCCGGGTTCGGGGCTGGACATGAGAAAGGTTCCCCGCGCCCGTGAATTCGTTGACCCGCCGCCAGTTCCTGTCCCTCACCGGAGGGGCAGGCGCCGCCGTTGCGTTGGGCGCCTGCGGCGCCAGCCCGACGGCACCGGGCGCAATAGGGCCGCAAGCTTCGGTGGTGGCAGCGGTCGACGCCCGCCGCTACCGCAACGGCCTCACCAAGGCTCTGGCACTCACCGCGGCGCCGCTCACCGTCGACCTCGCCGGACGGCAGGTGCCCACCTGGGCGTACGCCACCGAGCTGGCCACCCCCGAGATCCGGGTCACCAAGGGCACGGAGCTCGCGGTCACCTTGCGCAACGCGCTGCCCGAACCGACGACGGTCCACTGGCACGGGATCGCCATCCGCAACAACGCGGACGGCGTGCCCGGCCTCACCCAGAAAGCCGTGAAGCCAGGCGCCGAGTACCTCTACCGCTTCGACACGCCCAACCCCGGCACCTACTTTTTCCACCCCCACGTCGGCCTCCAACTCGACCGGGGCCTGTACGCGCCGCTTGTCATAGAAGACCCCAACGAGGCAGGCGGCGACGTCGACCAGGTCATCGTCTTGGACGACTGGCTCGACGGCATCAACGGACAAACCCCGGATAAGGCGCTCGCCGCCCTCAAGGCAAGCGGTGGGATGATGAATCGCGGCTCCGACAGCCAATCGAGCGGTATGAACGCAATGGGCGGCATGAGCGACAGCTCGGCGCCCACCAACGCAGCAGGGACGGCCATGTCGTCGATGACCTCCGGGGCGTTGGGCGGCGACGCCGGCGACATCGCCTATCCGATGTACTTGCTCAACGGCCGCCCGCCGGCCGATCGGCCTACTATCAACGCTGCGGTCGGCGCCAAGGTACGCCTGCGGGTGATCAACGCCGGCTCCGACACCGCCTTTCGCGTTGCGGTTGAGGGCCATCGGCTCACCGTCACTCACACCGACGGCTGGCCCGTGCAGCCCGTCACCGTCGATAGCTTCATTATCGGGATGGGCGAACGCTACGACGTGGAACTGGTCGCGCGCAGCGGTGCCTGGCCGCTCTACGCCCAAGCCGAAGGCAAGACCGGGCACGCCTCGGCGGTGCTGCGCACCAACGACACCAGCGCCACGTCACCTCGCGATGTGCCGCCGGGCGGTCTCGGCGGTCAGCTGCTCGCCTACAGCGCCCTCCAGCCGACCGAACCGG
The DNA here is from genome assembly GCF_025499425.1 of Acidiferrimicrobium sp. IK. GTDB lineage: Bacteria > Actinomycetota > Acidimicrobiia > Acidimicrobiales > Palsa-688 > Acidiferrimicrobium. The sequence goes on along the minus strand of NZ_JAIMCB010000009.1, from coordinate 8,224 downwards.
CCCGGCTCGCCCCCCGCCAACCGGATCGCGCCTATACGGTGACCCTCGACGGGTCGATGTCCGGCTACCGCTGGTCGCTCGGCGGAGACGCCGACCGTCTCGATCCCCGGCAAGGACAACGGGTACGGATCACCCTCGCCAACCGCACCATGATGTGGCACCCCATCCACCTCCACGGGCACACCTTCGCCCTGCCCGGCTACGGAGGCACCCGCAAGGACACTGTCAACATCCTCCCCGGGCGTCAGGTCGCCATTGACATCGACACCGACAACCCCGGCCAGTGGATGCTGCACTGCCACAACGTCTACCACCAAGGCACCGGCATGATGACCACGTTCAGCTACCGCACCTAACCCTGCCCGGGGGCGCCGAGCGTCGCCGCCGGCTCCTCGACCGCCCGGGCGACACCCCTGACCCGCTCGGCACCCCCACCAGCGTCGAAGCACCGAGCAGCCGTCCCCGTTTCGTCGACACGGAACTCGGCGACCACCCCGACCCAAATCAGTCCCAACCCAGTTCATGCTCCGCCCGGCCAGCGCCGGGAGGTTGATGAACTGCAAGGGGAGCGGCCAAGGGGCCGAACCCCCGCGCCGCTCCGCCTCGACCATCTGGACCTCACAGGTCGCCGCTCGACCGACCAACCCTCACGTGAGGCGGTTCGACCACCGCCAGGCCTTTCACGAGACCAGATCGCGGCATGAGTCGGCTAACGCAACAGAGTCCCGGTTCTACAGAACCAGGCTTCGACACCTCCGGTATCTGCGACAAGCAGTAGTTGACCAGAGGTGGGCGCTCCCCTAGAGTTCGTCGCTACATGATTGCTCGACGGCGTCTTCCCCGCCGGGTGGCCATCGGCGCAAGCGTAGCGCTGTTCGGCCTCCTCGCCTCATCGGTCCCCGCCCGAGCAGACGAGATCAGCGACAAGCGAGCCCAGGCGGCGCAGCTGGCCACGCAGATCGATTCCCTCGGTTTGCAAGAATCTGCGCTGTCAGAGCAGTACGACAAGGCCGTGCTCACCGAGCAGCAGACGGGACAACAGGTCGCGGTCGCCCAGCACCTGGTACAAGCGGCGACCGCCAACGCGGCCAAGGCGCGCCTGGCAGTTCGTAAGGTCGCCCTCGATGCGTACGTCGGTGGGGGAACCGCCACGCTGGCCGCCCAAGCGGCTGCCGGCCTGCCGAGCGCCCAAAACGAGCTCCTCCGCAGCGAGTACGCCACCGTGCTGGCATCCAACCAGCAAGACGCCCTCGACCAATACCGAGTCGCCGAGCTCCAGGCCACGACCGCCGAGAGACAGCTCTCGGGCGCGCAACAACATGCAGCTGCACAGGTAGGCGCGGTGAAGTCTGCCGAGACGTCGGTGCAACAAGCCCAGTCCCAGCTTCAAGGCACCTACGCCCAAGTCAAAGGGCAACTGACGACACTCGTCGCCCAAGCCCAAGCCGCGCAGGAAGCCCAACGGGAACGCCAGGCTCAACTGGCCTTGGCGCAGCAACGAGCCGCCGAGCAAGCACAACTCCAGCAGGCTCAGACCGCTGCCGAGCAACCGCAGCAGGCGCCGGCCGCCGCCTCGCCGGTCGCTGCTGTGACGCCGGCGCCTGCCCCTCCGGGTCCGGCCAGCACAACCGACACCGGCCCACCGACCCAGCCCGCTCCCGCCGGCAGCGGCGGTGCGACCGCCGTGGCAGCCGCCATGACCCGTCTCGGCGACCCGTACGTGTGGGGAGCAGCAGGTCCCAGCACCTTCGACTGCTCCGGGTTGACCATGTGGGCCTGGGCCTATGCCGGGGTTTCACTGCCGCACTACAGCGGGGCGCAGTACTCCACCACTGTCCACATCCCTGTGCGCGACCTGCAACCTGGTGACCTCGTGTTCTTCGCCGATCCGGGCGAACACGAGGCCATGTACATCGGCAACGGCCAGGTCATCGAGGCACCCCACTCCGGCGCCGTCGTACGAATCCAACCTCTGTATGCGCAGTTTGTGCTGGCAAGCCGACCCTGACTCCTCCTCCTCACCACCACTCCGGGACGCGAAGCCTGATGACCAATTGACCAGGAAGACCAAGACACCGAGGCCGTCGACCCCCAAGAGGGCCGCCACCAACGCACGGTCGCCCGGCGGGCCGACTCCGGCGGGGAGGTCCAACACCGGGCGCTATAGCCCGCCCGTCACCCCAGAGCTACCCGGCAGCCCGTGGTGGTTGCCGGTCCTCATCATCGTCCTGCTCGTCGGCGGAGTCGTCATTTGCATGACGAGTTATTTCGGGCTCCCTGCCAGCGGCGCCCGAACAGTCTATCTGGTGCTGGGCGGAGCCTTCGTGCTGGCGGGCTTCGTGGCGGCGACGAGGTACCGGTGAGCGGCCACTCTGGCGATCTACGACTGCGTGAAGTAGCTTCGGTCGGATGAACAACACGGTGCCCTGCCCCACCGGTGACGTCTGCCGTTCGAACGCCGCCGTTGCCTCGTGTGGAGAGGAGTGACAGCGATGTCGTGGAGCAAGGTGTTCGGGCGGGCCAACAGTTACGCCCAGGCGAAAGCGCAGTCCGAGTTCGACGCGCACGCTGACCCGAAAGTCCAGGTCGAACAGGCGATCGCTGGCCTGCAAGAACACCATCGGGAGCTGGAAGCGGCTGCCAGCCACGTGATCGCCCAGGAGAAGGTGGCCAAGATGCGCCTGGCCGACCTCTCGGAACAGGAAGCCAAGTACACCAAGTCGGCGCTGGCCGCCAAGCAACAGGGCAACGTCGACGTGGCCCGAACCTTCGCATCGAAGATCGCCAGCTTGCGTGACCAGACTCAGGGTCTCGTCGCTCAGATCCCCCAGCTCGAGGAAGCGGCGAACAGCGCCCGGGAAGCGGTCCAGGAGTCGGCCGACCAGATGCAACAAAAGCTGAACGAGAAGGGCACCATTCTGGCCCAGGTCGATCAGGCGAGGATGCAGAAAGAGATGGCGGCGAGCCTCAAGCAGGTCTCGGACCTGACCCGCAGCGGGGACGTGCCGTCGTTCGACGAGATCAAACAGAAGGTTGCAGGACAGTTCGCCGAAGCCCAGGCATCCACCGAACTGTCGAGCGCCAGCCCCGAGGTGCTCGAAATGCACGCCCACCACGCCGAACTGAACAGCGAAGCGGACCAGATCCTGGCCAGCCTCGACGCTGGAACGTTGACCCCAGCAGCACTCACCGAACGTAGCGGGGCCGCCCCGCAGGCGGCGCCGAGCACATGACGCTCCCCGCCCCGGGGGGACCGCCACGTCTCCACACGGCGGACCGAAATGGTAGCCGCGACCAGATGACAGCCCGTTGCACCGTGATCATCTAATGACGGCGAAACCCGGATTCGGCACCCGCATGGTGGCCCGTTTGCACGGCGAGATACCAGCAGCGGCAGTCGAAGCGTACCGCCGGGCGGGAGCGGAGGTCTACGACCTGATTGGCGAGTTCGATCAGGTCAGGGCCGATTGGGGTGTTCAGGGCGTCACCGCTTGGACCGCTCCTGCCTCGACGCAGATCACATTGCTCGCCGCATGGAGCGCCTTCGCCTTGCAGGTCCTCGGCGACGAGATGATCGACGCCGACTACGCGGCGGACCCCGCTACGCCCGGCTACCTGCCGCCCGTCACCGCCCGCCAAGCCCTGGCGTTCTACGGCCCGGTACCCACCTGGCTGGCGATCGCCCGCGAGGCCCAAGCCAGCGAGTCGTTCAAGCTGGACGTGGCCGTTCCGACCGCTCTTCCGCCTTTCGTAGCGGTCGAACCCTGTCCCCCAGCGCATCTTGCCGCGATGCGAGCGGCAACTACCCGGCTGCGGACCCAAGCAGAGGCCACCCTGTCCGGTTTCTCGCTCGGAGACGACCTTCCCCAACAGCAAGCTCACGACAAGATCAAAGAACTTCGGGCCCGTGCCGACGCCGACGCCGACTACGCCAGTCGCCTGTGGGCCGACCGACTGCCGCCGGGTGTGCACACCGACATCGAGCGTCACCTCAAAACGGCGCTCGAGGGCTACTTCGAGCTCGGACAGCTACTGGCGATGCCCGCAGCCACCCTTCAGCCCCGTTTGGCGCCCTCCGACCACTCGTCCAGCACCGGTGCTCCGTCGGACTTTGACCCATGGTGTTTGACCGACCCAGAAAGCCGCGATCAATGGCAACGCGATCCTCAAGCGCGGCGATCGATCGAAGCGCTCTGGGCCAACGATTCGAACCCCGACGCGACTCTTCGTACCCTTCGCGAGATCGAGACTGCTCTCGCGAAGGGTGATATCGGCTATGCGGTTGACAGCCGCGGTCAACGCATCGGCCACTACTACTGCTGCCCGTGGTCGCCCATCTACGTCGTCAAACGACCCACCATTCTAGGCGGCGTCCACCTCCGAGCCATGGAACAGTTCACGTTCGACGTATCAGCAGAAGAGATCAGCGAAGGCGGCAGATTCAAACGGAACGTTTTAGTAGCCAATTTTCATTCCACCACTGAAGTCGACTACTGCGATCCAGGACAGTGAAGCGAACGGGGGGCGCCGTCGACGAGACGGACGGTCGGAGGGTGACTGCGACGGCGGCACAACAAGACCAAGAGGGTGCTCACGGGAGGCAGGTGGTGATGCCCGACCAAGATCCGCAGACCACGTACGCAACTACCGAGGTGAACGCAGGCGGCTCTGCCGCGTGTGGTGAGGAGGGGAGTGTTTCGTGAACCAGTTCCGACCGACCGTCACGCAGTGTTTGGTGTCGTGCTGACGGCGCCGCACGTACCGGCCGAAAAGGCGGCCTCGGGGAAGTCGACGCTCCCGTGGCGGCCGGCGAGCCAGGTCCGAGTCCGGCGCCGCCGGGTCCTCGTGGGCATGGGTGTAGCGGTAGGGGCGCTCGGCCTGCTCAGTGCCATTCCTGGGTTGGGGGTTCTGCGCTCGGCGGCCGTGGCCGCCGCGGTCCTGGCCGGTGGGTACGCCACGTTGGTGTGGCGGGTCCGCCGTCTCTCGGCCCAGCGGGAGCTGACCGTCGCCTTTGGCGCCCAACCGGGCGTGTGCCTCGATTGGGATGCCTTCGAACGGGAGCTGGGCATCGTCGAGTCGGGCGGCGAGGCGGTCGAGCAGATCGCTTCGGTCGACCTCGGCGCTGGCGACCTGGTCCGCTTCGCCGCCGCGTACGCCCTCGGCTGGGTACTCACCCCTGTCGTGTGGTGTATGCGCTTGGCCGGCGGCGACGACGGCGACGGGTTCGTGGAGCGGGTGGTGCGCCTACAGCAGTACGGACGTTCTCGCTCCCTTCGGGTGCTCACGGTGTCTGCCGCCACCATGGCTGGAGTGACCGCCGTGGGAAGCGCAGGCGCAGTGGCCATGGCCGCCCCGGCGTACACGGTCCATGCCGGCGACACCCTGGCTGCGATCGCGGCCAGCCACGGCACCACCGTCTCGGCGCTCGCTGCGACCAACCACGTGGCTAACCCCAACCTCATCTTCGGCGGCGAGTCTCTCTCGCTCAACGGCGGTCCTTCGTCAGGGGGATCAGCCGAGGGCGGGTCCAGCTACACCGTCCGCGCCGGTGACACGCTGGGTTCGATCGCCGCTCGCTACGGGACCTCATGGTCGGCGCTCGCCGCCGCCAACCGCTTGGTCGACCCCAACACCGTCCTGGTCGGCCAGGTTCTCAACATCGGAGACGGCGCCACGGCAGGGGACGGCGTGACGGTTACGGTGGCCGCGGCGCCAGGGGCCGGGCCCAGCTACACCGTCCGCGCCGGTGACACGTTGGGTTCGATTGCGGTCCGCTACGGGACCTCATGGTCGGCGCTCGCCGGCGCCAACCACCTGGCCGACCCCAACACCATCCTGGTCGGCCAAGTCCTCCAGGTCGACGGGTCGACGGCGCCGGTCTCTGCCGTTGCCACGCCAGCTGCCGCCGCCACCCCCCCAGCGCCCCCCGCACCCCCCGCCCCCGACATCGGCGGCGCGGCCACCGCTGTCCGGGTCGCCCTGGCCCAGGTCGGCAAGCCCTACCAATGGGGCGGCGCTGGGCCGAGCAGCTTCGACTGCTCGGGCCTCGTCCTCTACGCCTGGGCTGCCGCGGGTGTCTCGTTGCCCCACTACACCGTGTCGCAAATGCAGGCCACGACCCCCGTCTCCGAAGGCCAGCTCCAGCCCGGCGACATCGTGTTCTACGGTGGATCTGCACCGTCTCACGACGCCATGTACATCGGTGGGGGCCAGGTGGTGTCGGCCAACACCACCGGCACGAACGTCCAGACGCAGCCTCTCACCTACGACGGCACGCCCACCGGTTTTGGTCGGGTGGGTTGACCTATCCTGCTCCGGTTGAGGTACCAACCTCGCCGCAGAGGTCGGATATCCCGCCGCCGGCCTTCTTTTACAGATGAGGAAGCAAGATCGTTGCAGGGACCCGAAACGGGAAGCCACAATTGGTGACTACAGTTAGGGCCGCGGCCGGTCGGTTCGAGTGAATGTGCCTTGTGCACGAATGAAATGCTCACTCATGTTCACAGCCAAGGCTGGCGTGAGGGATCCCCTGGTAAGTCGCTAGCTATGACGGCCTCTCTTCAGCCGGATGGGATCGCCCGAAGCTTCCTGAACGTATTACCGAATGAGGTTCTTGGTGATGTGACCGCTCGTAGTGTCATCATCAATGTGGAGGCTGGGAGGTTCTTGTATGACCCCGAGCTTGCGGTTCTTGATCGTGGCCTACTTCGCGGCTTCGTCGCGGACAGTACGGGCCGCCAGCTCACGGTGTCGTACCTTGGGGCCGCCAGCGCTGTGGGGTTGACCCATCTGATGGGAAGGAGCTTCCCGGCTGCGTTCCAGGCGGTCCGTGACTCGCGGCTGCTCCAACTGGACCGCGAGCAGGTGACGGAGCTCGGAGAGCGCTACCCGCTTTTGGGTTGGTCTGCGACGCGGGAGGTGACCAGGCGGTTGGATGACGTGTTGGCGGAGGCGACGCGGGTGGCTTTCGGCTCGATGCGTAAGCGGCTGGCGTTCCATCTTTTGGCGCTCACGGCAGCCGACCAGGACGGCGGCCCGGGCCGCCCGGTCCGTCAAGCTGACCTGGCTTTGGCGGTAGGCAGCGTACGCGAGGTGATCGGGCGGACGGTCAGTCAGCTCCGAGATGCCGGCATGGTGTCCACGGGCGCCGCCGGCGTGATGATCGTTGACCGTGCTGGGCTGCGCCGGATCTCCGACGACCACAGGTAGCCCGCGGAGCGGGTGACGAGAGTTGGACTTTGGTCCGACAACGATCCGATCGCGGTCGGACAAAGGTCGCTGACAACCGTCCGTCGGTGCGCCAGAGTGTTGCGGAGGTGACCTGAAAGGGACGTCGTGGCACGCTTACCGCCAACGCCAACGTGGCTTTCGGCTGGATCAGCCGAGGCGCGACCGGTGGTGGGGGCGGGGGGTCCCCGAGCGAGATGCCGATGGTGTCAACTGCCTCGGAAGTCAGATGCGGCGCCTGGTGCTGGGATGGACGGTGCACAGGTGGGCCCGGGGTCGGAGCAACCGGGGGAAGGGCAGCGTCCGCGAGCACAGGCGGCGAGCGGCGGCATCGGACAAGGAGACCGTACGTCGAAGCAGTTGGTCGGGGCGGGCGCCAGGAAGGCGGCTAGCGCTGCGAGAGGGGCACGAGTGGCGGCTTCGTTCACGCCGGCCGGTTACCCCCTCCGTTACGGTCCACCGTGGCGATGGGCGATTGTGACGGCGATGGCAGCGGCGGTTGGGCTGCGCTTCGGTGTGACCTGGTCGACCCCGGGACTGATGGTCTGGGGGGCTGGGTTGGCGATGCTGGCGGTGAGCGATCTGGAGCGGATGATCCTGCCGAAGCGGCTGGTGTATGCGACGTTGGCGGTCACGGTGGGCTGGTTGGTGCTGGCGGCTGGGATGCACGGTTCGTGGGGGCGGTTGGGCGGAGCGTTGTTGGCGGCCGCCGTGGCGGAGGGGCTGTTCGCGGGGGTGGCGTTGACTCGGCCGGAATCGTTGGGTTTTGGGGACGTGCGCCTGGTGGGCTTGATCGGGCTGGGCGTGGGGTGGGTGGGGCCGTGGCTGGTAGCGGTGGGCGTCGCCGCCGGAGTGATGGCGGCCGGGGTCGTCGCCTGAGTCCCCCCGGGTTTGGTGCAGTGCCTATCCCGTGGTTTCGGCCATGGGGGAAGGAGACTGCTCCCGATGGGTCGACCGAAGAAGTATTCCGATGAGTTCCGCCGCCGGGCGGTAGACG
>NZ_JAIMCB010000008.1 GCF_025499425.1 Acidiferrimicrobium sp. IK | reverse complement strand
CACCACGCCCACAAAACGGCGCTCACAACGACCGGTTCGTCGGTCAGTCACACCCGGATGCCCCTCGCTCGTGAACCCGAGTCGCTGAACCCGGAAAACGTGGGTTGTTCAACAGTGTCCTAGTGGGGCGGACCGCCCGAGTCCTAGTGCTCGTCCTCTGAGGGGATCAGCTCGGCGAGGGCGGCCACCATCGTCGGGCGGGGCCGCCCGGTGAGCGACACCTGCAGGGGCAGACCGCTGAACATCTGGCCCTTGAGCGACCAGCGCTTCCATTTGCCTTCGGCCTTGTCGACCCCGAAGGTGGCCATCCGCTCCCACGGGATCCGGGCCACCTCCCCCTTGTAGGTGCGCGACTCGACCCGGAAGTACAGGGCCAGGTCGCTGATCGCGATCTGGACTCGGCCGTTCTCGGGGAACTGGTTGGGGAACGGCGGCGGCATCAGCCCGTAGGGGCGAGTGGTGCCGACGTCGTAGTCGAGCAGCTGCTCGCCTTCGGCCAGCGGCAGCTGGAGCGACAGGCGGGCCAGGAACCGCCTGCCGAAGAGGTCCACGCCCCGGCCTAGTCGGCGCCGATGACGACGACGACATCGCCGGCGCCGACGCTGTCGCCGGGACCGACCTTGATCTCCTTGACCGTGCCGGCCACGTCGGAGGTGATGTTGTTCTCCATCTTCATCGCCTCGAGGACGGTGACGGGCTGGCCGACGTCCACGGTGTCGCCCACCGCGACGAGCACCTTCACGATCGTGCCCTGCATCGGCACCGCGATCTGGCCGCTGCCGGCGGCCGCCGCGCCTGCGCCGCCGGCCGGGCGGGGCCGGGCCGGCTTCTTGGCGCCGCCACCGGCGGCGACGGGAGCCGACTCGGGCACCCACATCGACACCTTGAAGCGCTTCCCGTTGACCTCGACGTCGACGTCGCGCTGGACCAGCGGGTCGCCCTCCGGCGCCGGCGCCGGAGCCGGGCCGGACACGCCGGAGAGGTCGAGCTTGGTCTCCACCCAGTTGGTGGAGTGGGTGACGTTGATGAAGTCGGGGTGCTCCATGATGGCGATGTCGGCCGGGATGGTGGTGGCGACGCCCTCGATCTCGGTCTCGCGAAGCGCCCGCAGCATGCGCCGGCGGGCGGTCTCCCTGTCAGGACCCCACACGATGATCTTGGCGACCAGGTTGTCGTAGAACTGGCTGACCACGTCGCCCTCGTCGTAGCCGGCGTCGGTGCGCACGCCGTATCCGTCGGGCTTGCGGAAGCGGGTCACCGGGCCGGGGGAGGGGAGGAACTTGCCGCCGGCGGGGTCCTCGGCGTTGACCCGCACCTCGAAGGCGTGGCCGGTGAGGGTCACGTCCTCCTGGGAGAAGCCGAGCGGCTCCCCCGACGCCACCCGCAGCTGCAGCGCGACGAGGTCCATGCCGGCGACCTGTTCGGTGACGGGGTGCTCCACCTGGAGGCGGGTGTTCATCTCGAGGAAGAAGAAGTCGCCTTCTTGGAAGATGAACTCGACGGTGCCGGCGTTGCGGTAGCCGCAGGCGAGGGCCACCTGGACGGCGCTCTCGCCCATGGCCTTCAGGGTCTCTTCGGGGATGTTGGGCGCCGGCGCCTCCTCGATCAGCTTCTGGTGGCGCCGCTGGGCGGAGCAGTCGCGGGTGCCGAGGTAGACGCCGTTGCCGTGGCTGTCCACGAAGACCTGCACCTCCACGTGGCGGGGCCAGGTCAAGTACCGCTCCATGTAGCTCTCGGAGCGACCGAACGCCTTCTCGGCCTCGCGCTGCGCCGACTCGAGCGCCCCGGCGGCCTCGGCCGCCGACTGCACAACCCGCATGCCCCGGCCGCCGCCGCCGTACGCGGCCTTGATGGCGATCGGCCAGCCGTTGGCCTCGCCGAACGCCACCACCTCGGACGCGTCCTGGATGACCTCGGTGGTGCCGGGGACGCCGGCCACCTCGGCACGTTGCGCCGCCAGGCGGCTGCTGATCTTGTCGCCCATGACCTCGATGGCCTCGGGCGGCGGCCCGATCCACGTCACGCCGGCGTCGGTCACCGCCCGGGCGAAATCGGCGTTCTCCGAGAAGAACCCGTATCCCGGGTGGACGCCGTCGGCCCCCGACTGCCGAATGATCTCGAGGATCTTCTCGGTGTTGAGGTAGCTCTCGGCGGCGGTCTGGCCCCCCAGGGCGTACGCCTCGTCGGCGATGCGGACGTGCAGGGCGTCGCGGTCCAGGTCGGAGTACACGGCCACGGTGGCCACCCCCAGCTCCTGGCAGGTCCGGATAACCCGGACGGCGATCTCTCCCCGGTTTGCGATCAAGACCTTGCTCAGCACGAGAAGGCAGTCTGTCAGCATGCGTCCTGCCGAGCGAACCCGCGCCGACCTCGCGGCCACCACCAGGTTCGGTGACATCCGCTACTTCGAGGAGATCGACTCCACCAACCGGTGGCTGCGCGAGCAGGCCGACGCTGGCGCCGCCGACGGCCTGGTGGTCGTCGCCGACCACCAGACGGCGGGGCGCGGCCGCCTCGGCCGTACCTGGGAGGCACCGCCCGGCTCGGGTCTCATCGTCTCGGTGCTGCACCGCCCCGCCGGCCTGCCGCCCACCCGCTACCACCTGCTGACCGCCGCCACCGGCATCGCCGCCAGGGACGCCTGCCTTGATGTCGGGGGGTTCGCCCCCGACCTCAAGTGGCCCAACGACCTCCTCGTCGGCGACGCCAAGCTCGCCGGGATCCTGGCCGAGTCGGTCAGCGGCGCGGTGGTCGTCGGGATGGGCCTCAACTTGAGCGACGCGCCGCCAGGAGCGGCCACCGCGGACGCCGCGGCGGGCCACCCGGTCGGGCGCGACGAGCTGCTGGGGGCGTTCCTCCTGCGGCTGGACCGGCTGCTCGGGGACTGGGACGGCGTGGCCGTCGCCTACCGGGAGGCGTGCGCCACGATCGGCCGGCGCGTCCGCGTCGAGCTCTCCGGTGGGGTCCTGACCGGCGTCGCCACCGCGGTCGACGACTCCGGGTGCCTGGTCGTCGCGCCCGACGGGGGCGGCCCGGCGACGGTGGTGTCCGCCGGCGACGTGATCCACCTGCGCGGCGCCGCCGGTCCTGGCGGGGCGCCCGGCCAGTAGCATCCCGTAGGTGAAGGCTCTCATCCTGGCAGGCGGCGCCGGTACCAGGCTCCGGCCGATCACCCACACCCGGGCCAAGCAGCTGGTGCCGGTGGCCAACAAGCCGATCCTCTTCTACGGCCTGGAGGCGATCGCCTCCGCTGGCATCAAACAGGTCGGGATCATCGTCGGCGACACCGCCGACGAGGTGCGCGCCGCGGTCGGTGACGGCTCGGCCTGGGGTTTGGAGGTCACCTACCTGCCGCAGGACGCGCCGCTCGGCCTGGCCCACTGCGTGCTCATCGCCAAGGACTTCCTCGGCGAGGACGACTTCGTGATGTACCTGGGCGACAACATGTTGCGCCAAAGCCTCCAGGGCTTCGTCGACACCTTCGAGGCGGCGCGGGTCGCGGCCCGCAACCCCACCCTCGGCGGGGGCGCGTCCGACGCGCCGGCGGCGCAGATCCTGCTCAAGCACGTCCCCGACCCGCACCGCTTCGGAGTCGCGGAGCTCGACGGGCTCGGCCGGGTGGTCCGCCTGGTGGAAAAGCCCGCCGACCCTCCCTCGGACCTGGCGCTGGTCGGGGTGTACCTCTTCGACGCCCGCATCCACGACGCGGTCGCCGCGATCAGCCCGTCACCGCGGGGCGAGCTGGAGATCACCGACGCCATCCAGTGGCTGATCGACCACGGCTACGGCGTCAACAGCGACATCCTCGAAGGGTGGTGGATCGACACCGGGAAGCTGACCCCGCTGCTCGAGGCCAACCGCCTGATCCTCGAGACGATCGAGCAGCGCCTCGACGGTGACGTCGACGAGGAGTCCCGCATCGACGGCCGGGTCGTGGTCGAGGCCGGCGCCCGCATCGAGCGCTCGACGGTGCGAGGCCCGGCGGTCATCGGGGCCGGCACCGTCGTGCGCGACAGCTTCGTCGGCCCGTTCTCAGCGGTGGGGGCCAACTGCCGGATCGAACGCTCGGAGATCGAGCACTCCGTCCTGCTCGGCGAAACCTCCGTCGTCGACGCCGGCCGCATCGAGGACTCCTTGCTCGGCTACCACGTGAGCGTGGGACGCAGCGACCAGCGGCCCCGGGCCACCCGGCTGATGCTCGGCGACCACTGCAACGTGGACCTGGCGTAATCGCCGGTTTCTTTCACGCCCCGGCGGGGGCTGGGACCGGCTCCTCTTCCCTGGTGTCGAACGGCGCACCTAAGAACAGGTCCCAGAGCAGGGCTATGCCGAGCAGTGCGGTGAGCAAGGACAACGCTCCCGTGGGCTGCTTGAAGTACGCCGAGGCGTAGCCGGCGAAGGGTATGTAGGTCACGACCTCGCCGCGGACCTGTGATGGCCGGATCTGCCACGGGTCTGCGGTTCTGTTGGCATCGCCCTTGGTCAGGATCAGCCCGTTGGTCAGCCCGACCACCCGGTGGGTCACCACGTCGCTCGTGAGGTCGGAATGGCGGAAGGTGATGACCTGACCGGGCTCCACACGGCCGTAGGCCGGCCGGTCGATGACCAGCCCTCCGGAGGCCATTGTTGGGGACATCGATCCGGTGTGGATGATGAACGCCCGGTAGCCGCGCGCCCAAAGGGTTCCTCCCACTCCGGCGACGGACAGGAACAACACGACGAGTGCTGCCCCGGCGATGCGTTTGGCCACCTCTGCTCCTCGCTGCTAATCGGGCGGGTGGCGGGCGGCGAGGTCAGTCTCGCCGCCCGCCACCCCCGAACCGTGCGTTAGCTGCCTTGCTGACCACCGAACGGGCCGGGTCCGCTGTTGTTGGGATCGCCGGGGGCGATGCCGTGCTGGGTGGCGACGATCTGGAAGCCCACCAGCGGGGTGGAAGGCGCGTCCTGCGGCCCGGTGAGCAGCCCGGTGTAGCCGAAGGTCACCGTGGCGCTGCCGTTGTAGCCGCCCGGTAGGTTGGAGCCGAGCAGGATGGCTTGGGGCACCGGGCAGTAGGGCGGCGGGGGGTTCGTCTTATTCGCCGCCGTCGTGGCGCTGCCGCCGTCACCGTTGGCGTTGGTCGCGCACACCGCAGGGGTTTTGTCGGTGCTACGGGGGTAGGCCAGGTTCCCCGATACGAAACCGAGGCCATGGACGCCCTTCACCTGGAAGAACCCGTACCGGCCCAGACCACCTCCGCCAGTGTCTGTGGGTGCACCGGTGAACTTCTGGTAGCCGCCGCTAGAGGGGAAAACCATCCAGATGTCCTCCGTCCCCGACGACGGCTGGGCTTGGTAGGTGATGGTGTTGGTTTGGTAGTCCCCCGGGAGTAGACCGCTGTAGTTGAGGCTCAAGCTGCTGGTGGGGGCGACCCGGATGTGGCCGGTGGAGACCTGGATGGTCCCGGTGTGGCTGTCGCTGAAGTAGGCGCCGGTGCCCGATGCCGCGGCCCCGACCAGAGCCGCCGAGCCGGCGAGCACCCCGCAGAATGCGGTCACCCGCACAACCCGCCCCTTCGCAGAGAATCTGCCCTTACCCATTTCTCTCTCCTCGCTGTCGCGCATTGATGTCGCGTATCGAACACGAGGGTCCTCTCCGCGCTGCCATGGCGCATCATCAAATTCGATGATCTGTCGCCGACCTGAGACGCCGCGACCCGAGCCGGTAGCCTCCGCCTCCGTGAAACTCCTCGTCACCGGCGGCGCCGGTTTCATCGGGTCCAACTACACGCGTTGGGTCCTGGCCAACACCGACGACGAGGTGACGGTCTACGACGCGCTCACCTACGCAGGCAACCTGTCGACGCTGGCCGACGTCGAGGAGACGTACGGGTCGCGGTACCGCTTCGTGCACGCCGACATCTGCGACCATGCGGCGTTCTCCGCGGCCGTGGCCGGCCACGACGCGGTGGTGCACTTCGCGGCGGAGAGCCACGTCGACCGGTCGATCACCGGGCCCGACGCGTTCTCCGTCACCAACTGCGTCGGCACCAACGTGGTCATGCGGGCGTGCCGGGAGGCCGAGATCGGCCGGGTGCTGCACATCTCCACCGACGAGGTGTACGGCTCGGTGGAGGTCGGTGACTCGCTCGAGTCGGACCCTCTCGACCCCCGATCCCCCTACAGCGCGTCCAAGGCGGGGTCCGACCTCATCGCCCGGTCCTACTGGTCGACCTACGGCCTGCCTGTGCTCATCACCCGCAGCTCCAACAACTTCGGCCCGTGGCAGTACCCGGAGAAGGTCATCCCCCTCTTCGCCACCAACCTCCTCGACGGCGGCAAGGTCCCGCTGTACGGCGACGGGCTCAATCAGCGCGACTGGCTGCACGTGGAGGACAACTGCGCCGGGGTCGACACCGTGCTGCGACGGGGCGAGCCCGGCGAGATCTACAACATCGGTGCCGAGAGCCTCCTCACCAACCTGGAGCTGACCCGCCGCCTGCTGGCCCTGGCCGGCGCCGGCGAGGACCGCATCGAGCGGGTCGCGGACCGCCTGGGCCACGACCGCCGCTATTCCGTCGACTGCTCGAAGGCCCGGGCCCTCGGCTGGGAGCGGACCCGCCACATCGACGAGGCGCTCGAGTCGACCTTCGCCTGGTACCGCGACAACCGGTGGTGGTGGGAGCCGCTGAAGGCCGCCCAGGGCGCCAAGTGACAACCGGCCCGGCGTGAAGGTCCTCGTCAGCGGGGCCGGCGGCCAGCTCGGCACCGACCTGCTCGCCGCGTTCGGCCGCCCAGGCCACCACGACGTCCTCGGCGCGACCCGTTCCGAGATGGACCTCGCCGAGCGCTCGTCGGTCCTCGCCGCGGTCACGGGCTGGCGCCCGGAGCTGATCGTCAACGCCGGCGCGTGGACCGCGGTCGACGCCTGCGAGAGCGACCCCGACCGGGCGTTTCGGGTCAACGCCCTCGGCCCCCGCCACCTGGCCGAGGCCGCCGCCCGGGTCGGGGCCCACCTGGTCCACGTGTCGACCGACTACGTCTTCGACGGGACCAAGGACGACCCCTACACCGAGTGGGATCCCACCGCGCCGGCGTCGGTCTACGGACGCTCCAAGCTGGCCGGCGAGCAGGAAGTGCTGGCCGGGGCGCCGGGCGCGGCCGTCATCCGCACCGCGTGGGTCTGCGGGGTGCACGGCGCCAACATGGTCAAGACCGTGCTGCGCCTCTCCGCCGGCGGGGGGCCGCTGCGGTTCGTGGACGACCAGCACGGCTGCCCGACGTTCACCGACGACCTGGCCGGCATGATCTACCGCCTGGGCGTCGACCGCCGCCCGGGCCTGTTCCACGTCACCAACCAAGGACCCACCACCTGGTTCGGTTTCGCTCGTGACGTGGTGGCCGCCGCGGGCCGGGACCCGGGAATGATCGAGCCGATCACCACCGCCGAACTGGACCCTCCCCGCCCGGCGCCCCGCCCCCGCAACTCGGTGCTGGACAACGCCGCCCTGCGCCTCAGCGGCGTGCCGCTGCTGGCGGAGCACCACGAGCCGCTGGAGCGCACCGTGGCCGCGCTCCTGGCGTGAGCGGGACCGGCCCGGAGGCCGGGTTCGACGCGGTCGTCGTCAACTACAACGCGGCCGGGCACCTGGGCCCCTGCCTCGCCAGCCTGCGCGCCGCGGGCGCCACCCGGGTGGTGGTCGTGGACAACGGGTCGACCGACGACTCCGCCGCGGTCGTCGCCGGCGCCGACCCGGACGCCACCTGGATGGAGACCGGCGCCAACCTGGGCTACGGCAAGGCCGCCAACCTGGCCGCCGCCGCCCTGGACGCCGACCACCTGGTGATCGCCAACCCCGACCTGGTCGTCGGCGGCCACGCCCTGCGGGCACTCCGGGCCCGGCTCGACGCCGAACCCGACCTGGGGATCGTCGGTCCCCGCATCCTCAACCCCGACGGGTCGCTGTACCCCTCGGCGCGGACCTTCCCCGACATGGTGGACGCCATCGGCCACGGGCTGCTCGGCGGGGTAGCGCCGCGCAACCCCTTCACCCGCCGGTACCGGCTGCTTGACTGGGACCACTCCCAGCCGGCCAGGGTCGACTGGGTGTCAGGGGCGTGCTTCCTCATCCGCCGGACGGTGTGGGACCGCCTCGGGGGTTTCGACCCGGCGTACTTCATGTACCTGGAGGACGTCGACTTGTGCTGGAGGGCGTCCAAGGCCGGGTGGGCGGTCGGATACGAGCCCGCCGCGGAGGTGGTCCACGTGCAGGGCGTGTCGGCCAACCAGCACCCCTACCGGATGCTCGCCGCCCACCACCAGTCCATGTGGCGCTTCGCGTGGCGCTCCACCGAAGGCCCCAAGCGGCTGGCGCTTCCCGTCGTCGCGGTCGGTCTGGCCGCCCGGCTGGCCCTCAGCTGCGCGCAGCACAAGATCGGCGCGGCCCGGTCGGTGCCGCCTGTCCAGGCCCAGTAGCCTGCTCGGCGCTATGGGCAAGGCCTCTTCGAGTAAAAAGGTGGCGCGGGCTGCTGGGACCGGTGGCGGTCGCACATCCGGCGGCCGCACACCCTGGTCCTACTACGGCGTGATCGCCCTGGTGGTGGTCCTCGGCCTGGTCGGTACCGTTGTAAGCAGGGAGCACCGAAACAGCCAGATCGCCGGCGCCGGCACCGTCCCGCCGACGGTGGGCGGCACGCCGTGGAACGAGGCGTTCGCGGTGTACGAGTGCGGCAAGTTCGTGCCCAACATCAAGACCACCAAGGACCCGGTGGGCATCACCACCAACGGTGACGGCGTCATCCGGATCCACCCGTACGTGAAGTCGGCGGCCGGCAAGAACGCGACGCTCGGCAAGTTCGCCAGCTCGGTCGGCATGAAGCTCAACGCCGCCGAGCTGCAGGTGCCCGGCGGCCACCTCTACCACGACGGCGACACCTGCGACGGCAAGGCCGCCCACATCTACGTCAAGCAGTTCGCGTACGCCGGAGACCCGAGCGGGACGATCCTCAAGCAGAACCCGACCAACGTATTGCTCGAGGACCAGCAGATGCTGACCGTCGCGTTCGTGCCCGCGGCGGACAAGGGTTCGATCCCGGCCCCGCCGGCTGCGGTGCAAAACGCCCTCAAGGCCGCGGCGGCTTCGACGACCACCTCCACCACCGCGCCCTCCACCGCCACCACCGCGCCCACGACCGCCACGACGGCGCCGACCACCGCAACGACGAAGCCGGCGACGACGTCCACGACGGCGCCGGCGACGACCGCCACGACGACCGCGACCACCAACCCGACGGCGACCACGGTCAAGCCGTGAGGGCCGTGGTCCTCGTCGGGGGCAAGGGGACCCGGCTGCGACCGTTGACCCTCGCCACCCCCAAGCAGATGCTGCCGGTGGCGGGGAGACCGATGATCGAATGGGTCCTCGAGCACCTCTCCGCTCACGGGATCACCGACGTGGTCCTCTCGCTCGGGTACCGGCCCGACGTGTTCGTCGAGGCCTACCCAGACGGGCGCTGCGGGGGCGTCAGCTTGCACTACGCGGTCGAGGACGAACCGCTCGACACGGCCGGCGCGATCGCGTTCGCGGCCCGGGGAGCCGGGATCGACGAGACGTTCGTGGTGGTCAACGGCGACGTGCTCACCGGCCTCGACGTCACCGCGCTGATCGCCTTCCACCGGGCCCGGCGGGCGGCGGCGACCATCGCGTTGACCCCGGTAGAAGACCCCTCCCGGTACGGGGTGGTCCCGACCGACGCCGACGGGCGGGTCACCGCGTTCATCGAGAAGCCGCCCGCCGACCAGGCGCCGACCAACCTCATCAACGCCGGCACCTACGTCCTCGAGCCGTCGGTACTCGACCGCATCGCGCCCGGCGGCCCGGTGTCGATCGAGCGCACGACGTTCCCTGCCCTGGTGGAGGAGCGAACCCTCTTCGCCATGGCCTCCGACGCGCCATGGGTCGACGCCGGCACGCCCGCCACCTACCTGCAGGTCAACCTGGACCGGGCCGGCGAGACGCCGATCGACCCGACCGCCGCGGTCGACGCGTCCGCTCAGGTCACCGCCAGCGTCGTCGGCGCGGCGGCCCGCATCGGCAGCGCCGCGGTGGTCAGCCGGTCGGTGCTCCTCGAGGGGGCGACGGTCGGAGCCGGCGCCACGGTGCGCGACTCGATCATCGGTTGGCGGGCCCACGTCGGGCCGGGAGCCACGGTGAGCGGCGGGTCGATCCTCGGCGAGTCGGTGGCCGTCGCCGCCGGAGAGACGGTCACCTCCAGGCTGGTCCCGGCGCCGGCCCCGTGAGGGCCCTGGTCACCGGGGGGGCCGGGTTCATCGGGTCCACCCTGGTCGACCGGTTGCTGGCGGAGGGTCACGCCGTCGACGTCATCGACGACTTGAGCACCGGCTCCCTGCTGAACCTGTCCAACGCCCGTACCGGCGGCCAGGAGTTCACGTTCCAAAAGCTCGACGTCCGCTCGCCTGACCTGGTGGAGCTGATGGGACGGCGGCGGCCCGACGTCGTCTACCACCTCGCCGGGCGGCCCGACGTGCGCGCCTCGCTCGCCCACCCGGTCCTCGACGCGGAGGTCACCATCCTCGGGTCGATCCAGGTCCTCGAGGCTGCCCGGCGGGCCGGGGTCTCCAAGGTGGTGTACGCGTCGAGCGGCGGGGCCATCTACGGCAACCCGCCCCCCGGCGCCCTGCCGGTCAAGGAGTCCCATCCCCAACAGCCGCTCAGCCCTGCCGGCGTGGCCAAGAAGGCCGTCGGGGACTACCTGTTCGCCTACCGGGAGCTGCACAACCTGGAGTTCACCGCTCTGGCGCTGGCCAACGTGTACGGCCCCCGGCAAGACCCGGGAGCCGGAGCCGGGGTGGTCGCGACCTTCGCCGCCCGCCTGCTGGCCGGGGAGCGCTGCACGATCTTCGGCGACGGGCACCAAACCCGCGACTTCGTGTTCGTCGACGACGTCGTCGACGCGTTCGCCCGGGCCGCAGCGCGCGGCAGCGGGCTGCTCATGAACATCGGCACCGGGACCGAGACCAGCGTCGTGGAGCTGTGCCGGGCGCTCGAGGCGACCGCCGGCGTCGAGCAGCCCGTCGCCTACGGCCCGCCCCGCGACGGCGAACCGGCCCGCAGCAGCCTGGACCCGGCCCGAGCCGCCATCCATCTCGGCTGGAAGCCGTGGACCTCTCTGCCCGACGGTCTCCTCGCCACGCTCGAGTGGGCCCGGAGCCGGGCCCGCCCGGCCTGACGTGCCCTGCGCTCCCGGGCCGGGCGCCTCCCCGCCGGCGCCAGGCGACCCGGGTACGCTCCCGACCATGAGCGTCGCGGCCCACGCCGGCAGTTTCGCCGACCGGCACGAGGCGCTCAGCGCCCTGGCCCGGCCGCTGTCGGGAGCGGGGATCGAGATCGGCCCAGGGCACCAGCCTTTCGCCGAGCTCCCAGAAGGATGCCGGGTCCGTTTCGTGGACCGCTACCGGTCCTGGTACGCCAACCGGCTCTTCCCCGAGCTCGGACGCGACGAGGCGTTCATCTCGGTGGATGTCCGCCTCGACGTCGACCGCAAGGGTCTCGGCCCGGTCCGCTCGGAGAGCGAGGACTTCGTCGTCGCCAGCCACGTCGTCGAGCACGTCGCCAACCCGCTGCGCCTCGTCGCCGAGTCCTATCGGGTCCTGGCCCCCGGCGGCCTGCTGCTCATCTTGGTCCCCAACCGGCTGCGGACCTTCGACGCCGGGCGAACCCCGACCTCGCTCGGTCACGTCGTCGACGAGTACCGAAGCCACGTCGAGCGGGTCGGCCTGGACCACGTCCAGGAGTTCCTGCTCCACACCGGCGAGCTGGTCCTCGGCGCCGGCACCGCGGCGCGGGTTCGCCGCCAGCGCCAGCTGCGCTGGCACCGCCAGCGGTCGGTGCACGCCCACTGCTGGGACGAGCCGGCGTTCTTCGAGCTTCTCGACTGGCTGGTCCGCCACGAGCGCCACGCGTGGGTGCTCGAGGGGATGCTGGCGCCCGACGCCTACCCGGGCAGCCACGAGTTCGGCTACCTGCTGCGCCGCGACGGATCCTTCGCCCTCGACCCGGCCGCGCAGGCCCTCCGCCTCGCCGCGGAGCGCGACCGGCTCGTCTCCGCTTCGCTCCCCACATGACAACCGCCCGGCCCGGGCCGCGCTGCTCGCGTCGCCGGGAGGGCCGGCTGCCGTCACACCCTTTTCACCACCCCTAGACTCCCGCGTCGTGGCCCCGACCAGCAGTGACGCAGTTCGAGAGACGTTCCTTCAGTACTTCCGCGCCCGTAACCACACCGAGATCCAAGGCGCCTCGGTGCTGGCCAAGGACGACCCGACGCTGCTGTTCATCAACTCGGGCATGGCGGCCATCAAGGACTACTTCACCGGCGTGCGGACGCCGCCGACCCCCAACCTGACCAACATCCAGCCCTGCATCCGGACCATCGACATCGACGACATCGGCGACCGCCACCACCTGTCGTTCTTCGAGATGATGGGCTCCTGGTCGATCGGCGAATACTGGAAGGACCGGGCCGTCGAGCTGGCCTACGAGCTGCTGACCGACGGCTTCGGGTTCAACCCGGCCCAGCTCTACGTCACCGTCCACGAAGGCGACGAGGCGATGGGCATCCCCTTCGACGAGGAGTCGGCCTCCGCGTGGGAGCGCGTCGGGATGCCCAGGGACCACATCGTCGCCCAACCGACCGCCGACAACTTCTGGGGTCCCGCCGGCAACTCCGGGCCGTGCGGGCCGTGCACCGAGGTGTTCCTCGACACCGGCGAGGAGTACGGGGAGGCGTACCGGCCGGGCGGCGAGTTCGACACCGAGCGGCGCTACATCGAGATCTGGAACGCCGCGGTGTGCATGCAGTACGACAAGGGCCTCGACGGGAAGCTGTCGCCGCTCCCGTTCCGCAGCATCGACACCGGGTCGGGCCTGGAGCGCATCACCCTGGCCCTCAACGGCTACGACAACGTGTACCAGACCGACCTGCTCTCCCCGCTGGTCACCGCCACCCAAGACGTCCTCGGTGAGCTGGGCGACATCCAGCGCCACCACCGGGTCATCGCCGACCACCTCCGGGCTTCGGTGGCGATCATGGCCGAAGGGGTGGTGCCGGGCAACGAGGGAGCCGGGTACATTCCCCGCCGGCTGCTGCGCCGGGCGGCCACCCTGGCCCTCACCCGAGGGCTGTCGACGGTCGACTTCTCGCCGGTGGCGGAAGCCGCCATCGACCGCCTCGGCGGCGTGTACCCCCACTACCGGACCCGCCAGGACCAGGTGATCAGCGGTATCCGCTCCGAACTCGGCGAGTTCGAGGGGGCCCTACGGCGCGGTCTCGGTCGACTCGACGAGCTGTTGAGCACCAAGCCGGCGCTGACCGGCGCCGACGCCTACGACCTGCTGTCGACCTTCGGGCTGCCCGAGGAGATCGCCCGGGAGGTCGCGGCCAGCCGCGGCGCGGCGATGGAGGAGTCCCGGTACCGGGCGGACTTCGAGGCCGCCCGCCACACCCACCAGGAGCGCAGCCGGGGCGAGGCGCGCACCGAGACCCGGATCCTGCCGTCGTCGATCCTGCCGGCGTCGGTGCTGACGCTTCCGGCCACCACCTTCGTCGGCTACGACCGGATGACCGAGCGAGCCACGGTGCTGGCCCTGCTCGGCCCGTCGGTGACCGACGGGCACCTGGCCGTCGGCGGCGAGGCCGACCTGATCGTCGACCGCACCCCGCTCTACGGCGAGGGCGGCGGCCAGGTCGGGGACCGGGGCAGCTTCACCGGGCCCTCCGGCGCCGGGTCGGTGGAGGACACCATCGTCCACTCCAGCGGCAAGCACATCCACCGGGTGCGGGTCACCGAAGGCACCCTGTCGGTCGGGGAGACCATCACCCTCGCCACCGACGACGCCCGGCGCGCCGCGTCGGCGGCCAACCACTCCGCCACCCACCTCCTCAACGCCGCGCTGCGCCGGGTGCTCGGCGCCCACGTCCGTCAGGCCGGGAGCCTGGTCACCCCGGACCGGCTGCGTTTCGACTTCACCCACCCCAAGCCGGTCAGCCCCGACGAGATGGAGGAGATCGAGCGCCTGGTCAACAACTGGGTGCTCGACGACCTGCCCCGCACCACGCAGGTGATGACCCCGGCGGAGGCCATCGCGGCGGGCGCCACGTCGCTCGAAGGCGAGTCCTACCCCGACGACGTCCGGGTGGTCAGCTTCGGCGGCGACCCCGCCGCTGGGTTTGCCACCACCGTGTCCACCGAGCTGTGCGGAGGCACCCACGTCACCCACAGCGGCCAGCTCGGCCTGCTGCGGATCGTGTCCCAAGAGAGCGTCGCCTCCGGGGTCCGGCGGATCACCGCCTACACCCGCCACGCCGCCCTCGAGCACACCCTCGAGCAGGGCCGCACGCTGGCCACCGTGGCCGGCATCGCCCAATCGTCGCCGCGCGACGTCGTCGAGGCCGTCGAGCGTCTGGCGACGCGGGCCGCGGCCAAGGCCGCCGAACGCAAGAGCGGCCCGACCCAGGTCGACACCGACGCGGTGAGCGCCCTCACCGTCGGCGGCGTGGACCTGGCCCTCGCCGCGGTGCCCCCCGACCAGGTCGGCGGCCTCCGCGGCGCGGCGTCAGGTCTGGCCAAGACCGCGGACCGCGTCGCGGTTCTCTGGACCGACGCCGAGCCCTCGACCATGGCGGTGGCCGTCCCGGCCCGCTACCAGGGGGTCGTCAACGCCAACACGTTGCTGCGGGGGGTCCTGGCCGTCCTCGGGGGCAAGGGCGGCGGCAACGACACGTTGGCGCAAGGCGGCGGGGCCCGCCGGCCCGACCCTGACGCGCTGGGCGCGACGCTGGCCGGGATGCTGCCCCCGGCAAGCTGAGCCGGGAAGCGCCGTTGGCCGCCCGCCGGCGATGGCTCACCGCCGCGGCGTGGACCGCCGGCATCGTCGGGCTGTCGGGTCTGGGCCCGCTGGAGCTACCGGAACAGGTCCTCGGCGGGCGCCCGGACGATCTCGTCGCGCACCGACGAGTCCCGCATCCACGACGGGTCGACGCCGCGCACGATCGCCACGGGTACCGCGGTGGCCTTGCCCATGACCAGCTCGGCCGCGGCCGCGATCTCGTCGGCCACGCACACCTCGGTGACCTTTAGCTCGCGGCCGAGCGCGTCGGTGCTGCCCCGCAAGTCGACCACCGCGGCGACGCCGGCGGTGCCGATGGCCACGTCGGTCACGCCGCGCCGCCACGTCCGCCCGAACGTGTCGGAGACGATCACCCCGACCTCCCGGCCGGTCCGGGCCCGCAGACCGTCGCGGATCCGCCGGGCGCTGCGGTCGCTGTCGAGGGGGAGCAGCGCCGCCCACCCCCGCTCCACGTTGGAGAGGTCCACGCCGGCGTTGGCGCAGATGAACCCGTGGCGGGTCTCGGTCAGCAGCAGGTCCCCCCGCCGGCGCAGCACCCGGACCGACTCGTCGAGGACCAGCTGCTTGTGACCGACCGGGTCGCTGGCGTCGACCGGCGCCAGGCGGCCCTCGGCTTTCGAGACGACCTTCTGGGTGACCACCACCACGTCACCGTCGAGCAGGACGGCGTCGGACGCCGCGATCAGGTCCGCGATCCGGTCGCCGGGGGTCACCTCCGGGATCCCGAGCACAGGGATGATGCTGAGGGTCACCGCCGGGGTCCGGCGCCGGCGGCTTCGAGAGCGTCGAGGACGGTGCGGCCCAGCCCGGCCGCTTCCTGCGGGCCGCTCATGATCGTCGGCGCGACCACGCAGCGCATCCCCGCTGCTTCGACCTCGCCGGCCCGTCCGGCGTCGGCGGTGTCGACCAGCAGCGTGGCCGCGTAAGGGGCCCACATGCGGGCCACGCCGACGACCGACGCCTCGTGGCCGAGGTCCGCCAGGATGGTGTCGGCCGGTCCCTTGAGCGCCCGGCCGGCGATGATCGGCGACACCGCGACGGTCGCGTCCCGCCGGCGGGCGACCGCGTCGCCGATGCCGCCGGTGGCCAGCACCGGGCCGATCGACAGGATCGGGTTGGACGGGCAGATGATCACCCCGTCGGCCTGCCCGATGGCGTCTAGGACCCCGGGGGCCGCCGCGGCGGCGCGCCGGCCGGGCTCGGCGGTCACTCCCCGGGGGGTGACCGCCAGGACCGGCACCGAGTGGCGGCGGCCGACGAAGTACTCCTGGAACCCGAGCTCCACCGAGGCGCCGCCCTCCTCGACTGTCACCCTGGTCTCGACCCGGTCGTCCGACATCGGCAGGACCGTCACCCGCAGCCCCCAGCGGGCGGCGATCTCGGCGGTCACCTGGCTCAGGGTGGCCCCCTCCGCCAGGCGGCTGGTGCGGAACATGTGGGTGCCGAGGTCGTGGTCGCCGAGGTTGAACCACGCCAGGCGGTCGCCTCCGTAGGCCCGCAGGTCGGCCATCGCCCCCCAGGTCTCGCCGACTCGCCCCCACCCGGTCTCCGGGTTGATCTGGCCGGCCAGGGTGTAGACGACGGTGTCGAGGTCGGGGCTGACGTGCAGCCCGTGCAGCACCGTGTCGTCACCGGTGTTGACCACGGCGGTGATCCCGGCCGGATCGGTCACCGAGCTGAGAGCGGCGAGCATCCGGGCCGCCCCGACGCCCCCGGCGATGGCTACGAGCACCCCGACACCCTACGGGACGCCGCCCCAGCGGCGCGACCCGCCCCGGGCTCGTAGGCTCACCGGCTCGTGGACCCCGCGACTGGCGACGAGCGGCGCGTCGTGCAGGTGATGCGCCGGCCGTTCCCCGGCCACTACAGCATCGAACGGGTCTTCGAGCAGCTCCGCCCCGAGCTGCGCCGGCAGGGCTACGACGTGGAGGCGGTCACCGTCTCCGACTTCAGTCAGGGCTTCCGCCCTCGGCTGCGCGCCGCGCTCGAAGCGGCGCGCATCCACGCCCCGGTCGTTCACGTCACCGGCGACATCACCTACGCCGCGCTCCTCCGCCGGCGGCGGGGCACGGTGCTCACCGTCCACGACACCGAGTTCCTCGACCGGGCCGGGCCGGCCAAGCGGTTCGTCTACAAGTGGCTGTGGCTGCGCCTGCCGGTGTGGCGGGCCGAGGCGGTGACGGTGGTCAGCGACGCGACCCGAGCGGACCTCGAGGCGTTGGTGCGGACCCGTCCGGGAAAGGTGCGGGTCGTGCCCAACCCGGTGTCGGCGGCGCTGGTCGCCGCGCCCGAGCAGCCGCGACCGGTGCCGCCCGAACCGGTAGTGCTGATGATCGGCACCCGGCCGAACAAGAACGTGGTCCGCTCGCTCGAGGCGCTGACCGGCACCGGCTGCCGGGTGGTGCTCGTCGGCGACCCCAACGCCGAGGAGGCCGCGGCGATCGACCGCAGCGGCC
Organism: Acidiferrimicrobium sp. IK; assembly: GCF_025499425.1. GTDB lineage: Bacteria > Actinomycetota > Acidimicrobiia > Acidimicrobiales > Palsa-688 > Acidiferrimicrobium. The sequence goes on along the minus strand of NZ_JAIMCB010000008.1, from coordinate 237,276 downwards.
TGCCCGTCGAGGTCCGCACCGACGTCGACGACGACGGGCTGCGGGCCTGCTACGAGGACTGCGACGTGCTGCTGTTCGCGTCGACCAAGGAGGGTTTCGGGATCCCGGTCCTCGAAGCCCAGGCCATGGGCCGCCCGGTGGTGACCAGCGACATCGCGCCGCTGGCGGGGGTCGCCGGGCCGGGCGGCGCGGCGCTGGTCGACCCCCACGACCCGGCGTCCATCCGGGCCGGGGTCAAGCGGGTGCTCTCCGACGACGCGTACCGCCGGGCGCTGGTGGACCAGGGGCGGATCAACGTCGCCGGGTACTCCCCGGGCGCGGTCGCCGCCCGTTACGGCGCGGTCTACGACGAGGTCGCCAGGCGCCGGTAGATGTCGGCCAGCCCTGCCGCGGTGGCGTCCCAGGTGAAGCGGGCGACGTGGCGCCGGCCCGCCGCGACTCGCTCCTGGCGGTGGGCCCGGTCGGTCACCAGCCGCTCCAGGGCCCCGGCCCAGCCGTCCACGTCGGTGGGGTCGAGCAGCTGCGCTCCGGGCCCGGCGACCTCCGCCAGGGCCCCGGCCCGGCTCACCAGCGCCGGCACGCCGAGGGTCATGGCTTCCAGCGGCGGCAGCCCGAAACCCTCGTAGAGCGACGGGTAGGCCAGGACCGTGGCCCCGGCCAGCAGCGTCACCCGGGCCGGGTCGTCGAGCGCGCCGGGCACGACGACCCGGGCCGCGACTTGCGGGTCGAGGCGTTCCATCGCGGCGCGCACCGCCGGCGTGGCCGGCCCCGGCGGGCCGGCCAGCACCAACAGCAGGTCGGCGATGCCTCCCGCGATGCGCCCGAACGCCTCGACCAGCATCGGCAGGTTCTTGCGTTCCACCTGGTCGCCGAGGGCCAGCACGTAGGGGCGCCCGGCGACCGCGGCGGCCAGCGCGGCGGGCAGCGGCCCGGGATCGGACAGGTCGGGGACCGCGAAGGGCACCACCGTGATCCGCCCGGCGGCCAGCAGCCCGGGCCCGAGGTGCTCCTCCACCTCCGAAGCCAGCTGCGAGGTGGTCACGTGCAGGTGGGCTCCCCTGGCGATCGCCCGGCGCAGCATGCCCGGGAACGTCGAGGTGACCGCGTCGGCGGTGGAGGGGTGGAGCAAGAAGCCGATGTCGTGGACGCTGAGCAGGACCGGCCGGCGGGTGGGGCCGACGGTGAAGTTGGTGGCGTGGACCACCTCCGCGGCGGGCAGCCAGCGGTCCATCGACACCCGGTTGGTGCGCGACCACACCTGGATCAGCGCCCGGGTCGGGACCCGGATGGGGCGGGTCCCGGCCGGCAGGGTGCCGTCGGCGGTCATCCCGATCGCGTACGGCCGCGGCTGGATGGACGGGCGGAGCCGGGCGATCCCCTCCCACATGCCGGCGGTGGAGCGGCCCATCCCGGTGCGGAAGCCGAGCAGGGGGGTGACGTCGAAGGCCACCCTCACCGCCTCCGCGGTCATCGCCGCCAGAGCGGGACCGCCGGGGCGCCCACCAGGCCGTCGAACAGCTCGCAGAAGCTCATCGTCTCCCCCAGGTCCGGGACCAGGCGGGGCCGCTGGCGGCGCCGGGCGGAGGAGGTGACCGGCGCCAGCAATTCGAGGAGAGCCGCGGCGGTGGCCTGCGGGTCGGAGAAGGGGACCAGGCGCCCGGCCCGGTCGCTCGGCTCGTCGCCCCCTTCGGGCACCACCCGGGCCAGGATCTCCACCGGTCCGCCGCCGGCGGTGGCGACGACCGGGCACCCCGACGACAGCGCCTCGACCAGGCCCAGCCCGAAAGGCTCGGGGAGGGTCGACACCTGAGCGAAGACGTCGAGGTCGGCGAGCATGTCGGGGATGTCGCGCCGGGCGCCCAGCCAGCGCACGCCGAGCGCCTCCGCCCGGCGAGCCAGGCCGGCCGCGTAGCCGTCCTTGCCGCCGACGGGGTCGCCGGCGACGACCACCTCGATGTCGGGGCGGGCCTCCCGGAGGAGCGGGACCGCGTCGAGGAGGACGTCGATGCCCTTCCACGTGTCGATCCGGCACGCGGCGCCGACGACGGGGGCGTCGTCGGCCACGCCGAGCGAGGCGCGAAACCTGCCGGCGCGCGCCGGGGTGAACTCCTCCGGGTCGGGCCGGTCGAAGATGGTCACGACGTTGGCCGGGTCGAGCTGCGCGGCGACCGCCGCGGAGATCGCCACGACGACGGTGGCGTAGCGGCGGGCCAGGGCCCGCTCCACCCGCAGCGCCGCGCCTGACTGGGCGACGATCTCCCGGGCGTGCCACACGTGGGGACGGCGGATCAGCGCCGCCGCGGCCCAGCCGTGCAGGTAGTGAAGCGAGTTGGAGTGCACCACGTCGGCTCGCACCCGGCGGGCCAGGAGCGCCAGGCGCAGCACCGACACCGGCCAGCCGACAACGAAGCGGGCCAGCCACGCCAGGCGGTTACCGGAGAGGGTGATGCGCTCCATCGCGACGATGTGGAGGACCGCCCCGGCCGCCAGGTACTCCGCTTCCAGGCGGGGCCGCGACTGCAGCGCGACGTGGCACTCCCACCCGTCGGCGCGCAGCTGGCGGATCATCCTGATCAGCGCCGTCTCGGCGCCGCCGCCGTCGCGGATGGTCTGGATCGACAGGAGCCGCTTCACCGGCCGGTCCGGTGCGGGCGGGGACGGTCGCGGCGGTGGGTGCTGCTCGGGCAAGGGCCCCGACGGTAGTCGCAGGCGCCGCCCGGTAACGTCGGCGCGGTGCGCGTGCTGGTGACTGGGAGCGGTGGGTTCGTCGGGTCCTGGCTGCTCCGGCACCTCGCGGACTGCGGCGACGACGTCGCGGTCCTCGACCCGACCCTGGACATCACCGACCGGCCGGCGCTGACCAAGGCGGTGATCGGCGCCGAAGCCGACGCGGTCGTCCACCTCGCCGCGCAGGCCAGCGTCGGCGGCTCGTGGGACGACGGGGGGCGGACCTTCGAGGTCAACGCCATGGGCACCTTGCACCTCCTCGACGCGGTCGCGGCCAGCGCCGCCCCGGCCCGGGTGCTGCTCGTCAGCTCCGCCGAGGTGTACGGGCCGATCGGGCCCGACGCCCTGCCCATCGGCGAGGACCAGCCCCTGCGCCCGGCCAGCCCCTACGCCGCGAGCAAGGCCGCGGCGGAGATGATCGGCGTGCAGGCGTGGCTCGGCCGCGGGGTGGAAGTGGTGCGAGCCCGGCCGTTCAACCACACCGGTCCCGGCCAGCGGGCGGATTTCGTCGTGCCGTCCCTGGCCCGGCAGATCGCGGAGGCGGCCCGGGGCGGCGCCCCGGCTCTCCACGTCGGCAACCTGGCGGCCAAGCGAGACCTGACCGACGTGCGCGACGTCGTGCGGGCCTACCGGCTGCTGCTGGAGCGGGGCGCGCCCGGCGAGGTGTACAACGTGTGCTCGGGGCGTTCGGTCGGCATCGACGCGGTCGCGGCCCGGCTCCTCGAGCTGGCCGGCGCCGACATCCCGATCGTGGTCGACCCGGCGCGGGTCCGCCCGATCGACATTCCCGACCTGCGCGGCGACCCGCGGCGCCTGGTGGCCGCCACGGGCTGGGAGCCGGGCATCGACCTCGACACGACGCTACGCGACGTCCTGGCCGCCGCCGCCCCGTAGGGCGGCGACAGCGGCTGGTCGGGTCAGGCGTCGAGCCCGATCACGCTGCGAAGGGCGTGCTCCTGGCTGGTCGCGGCGCTGCGCAGCGACTTGACGACGTTGCGGGTCGGGGCGGGCAGCAGCTCCTCGACCTCGTCGAGGCGCTCGTCGAGCTGGCGGCGAACCGGCTGCACCTGCTTGTCGACCAGCTTGGCGACCTCGCTCAGCTGGGTCCGCAGCGCCCCGGTGGGGGCGCCGCTGCCAGCGACCGAGCGGAGCTGGCCGACCTGGGCGCCCACCTGGCCGCCGAGATGCGAGAGCTGGGCGCCCACCTGGTCGCCGAGCCCCTCGAGGCGCTGGCCGAGGTGAGCGACCTGGCCGCCCTGGGCCGAGAGCTGCTCGATGAGCTCGCGCCGGCGGACCTGGGCTTTTTGGAATCCGAGGACCCCGAAGCCTACGGCGGCGTACGCGGAGTCCTTGACGAGCTTGTTGATGTCGGTGACGTCGGGCATCTGAACCTCCTGGGTCTCGCCGCAGCGGCGGGACCGGTCGTTGCGAGCGGTGATCAGCGGCAAAACCGCTAGCTGTTGTTACCCAACTGTATAACAGTTGCAAGCACTTGGCAAGGGGTTCGGGGTCCGGGCGGGGGGCCCGGTCCCAGCCGGCGGGACCGAGCCCACTAGGCTCTCCCGCCCGGATGGATCCCGAAACGACGGCACCCCCGATTGTGGCCGTGGTCGTCAGCTACGACCCCGGTCCGTGGTTCGACGAGGCACTGGCCTCACTGGCAGCGCAGGACTACCCCAACCTGTCCGTGCTGGTGATCGACGCGGCCAGCCTGGTCGACCTGACCGGCCGCGTCGCGGCGGTCGTGCCGGGGGCGTTCGTCCGTCGGCTGACCGCCCGGGTGCCCTACGGCCGGGCGGCCAACGACGTCCTCGGCGTGGTCGACGGCGCCTCCCACTACCTGTTCTGCCACGACGACGTGGTCCTCGCCCCCGACGCGGTCCGGCTCATGGTCGAGGAGGCGTTCCGCTCCAACGCCGGCATCGTCAGCCCGAAGATCGTCGAGTGGGACCGGCCCGACCGGCTGCTGGCGGTCGGCTCCGGCGCCGACCGGGTCGGGGTGGAGCACCCGCTGGTCGAGGCCGGAGAGCTCGACCAGGCCCAGCACGACGGTGTCCGGGACGTGTTCGTGGCCCCCGGCGCGGCCATGCTGGTGCGCGCCGACCTGTTCGCCGCGCTCGGCGGGTTCGATCCCGACATCGCGGACAACGGGGAGGACCTGAACTTCTCGTGGCGGGTGCAGATCGCCGGCGCCCGGGTCGTCGTGGCGCCGGCTGCGGTCGTCCGGCACCTGGAGGCGACCACCCGGGGTGTCCGCCCGGGCAGCACCTCCGCCAACGCCAGGAGGCGGGCCCGGGACCTCTCCGAGGCCCACCGGGTCCGGACCGTCCTCGTCTGCTACGGGCTGGTGCACCTCCTCTGGGCGCTGCCTCTGATGCTGGTGTCCACCATCGGCGAAGCGATCTGGCAGCTCGGCAGCGGCCGGCCCGGGCGGGCGTGGGCGACGCTGCGGTCGGTCGGGCGAGGCATGAGCCGGCCCCGCAGGCTGCTGCGGTCCCGGCGCAACGCGCAGCGCCACCGGCGGGTACCGGACCGCCAGGTGGCGCGGCTGCAGGCCCCGGGCAACACCCGCCTGCGGACCTACATCCGCTCCCGGGTCGAGGACGGGCCGGCGGCGGCGATCCCCGTCGCCGACCCCGGGGAACGGCCCCCGGTCCCGCCGCTCGACGAGGCGCGCGTCGACGACGCCCGGGACCCAGGCGAGCCGGCCCCGGCCGTCGGCGGCGGGTCATGGCAGCTGCCCCTCACCGGGGCGCTGGTCGTCGCCGCCTTGTTGGTGGTCGGCTCCCGGTCGCTCTTCGCCGGGGTCGTCCCCGCCGTGGGGTCGCTGCCGAGCGGCAGCGGGACCCTCGGCGGCTGGTGGCACAGCTGGTGGTCCACGTGGCGCAGCGCGGGAATGGGCCACACCGGCCCGGGCGCGCCCGGGCTCGGGCTGCTGGCCCTGCTCGGCGCGGTCTTTTTCGGGGCCGTCGGCACCCTGCAGCACGTATTGGTGCTGGCCCCGCTGGTCCTCGGGCCCTTCGGCGCGTACCGGGCCGCCCGCTGGTGGGGGTCGCAGCGGGGACGCCTGGCCGCCCTGATCGTCTACGCCACGGTCCCGGTGCCCTACGACGCGCTGGCCCGGGGCCGGTGGTCCGGGCTGGTGATCTACGCCGGGGCGCCGTGGGTCCTAGCCGCCATCGGCCGGCTCTCGGGCGGGGTGCCGTTCCCGGCCACCACCGCCCGGGCGGTGCTCGGCCGGGTCGTCGGGCTGGGGGTCCTCGTCGCGGTGCTGGCCTCGGTCGCCCCCGCCTACATCTTCGTCGTGGTCGCGATCGGCGTCGGGCTGGCGGCCGGGTCGATCCTCACCGGCACCCTCCGGGTCGGGCTGAGAGCGCTGTCGGTGGCGGTGGCCGGAGCCGTCGTCGCCGCGGTGCTGCTGCTGCCGTGGTCGGCGTCGGTGCTCACCAGCCGGGCCGCGACCTTCGGGGTCAAACCGACCGGGGCGGCCCGCCTCGGGCTCGGACAGCTGCTGCTGTTCCACACCGGCCCGGTCGGCAACGGCGTCCTCGGGTGGGGCCTGCTCGCCGCGGCGGCCCTCCCGCTGCTGATCGGCAGCTCGTGGCGCCTGGCGTGGGCGGCGCGGATGTGGCTGGTGGCGCTGACCTGCATCGGCCTGACCTGGGCCGGTCTGCGGGGATGGGTGCCGGTCCCCGACCCGGAGGTGCTGCTCGCCCCCGCCGCGGCCGCCCTAGCGGGAGCGGTGGCCCTCGGCGCGGTGGCCTTCGAGCTGGACCTGCCCGGATACCGCTTCGGCTGGCGTCAGCTGGCGTCCGGCGTCGCCGCGGCGGCGGTCGTGATCGCCGCGGTCCCCGCGGTGCAAGCCGCGGGCAGCGGCCGCTGGAACCTGCCCGACGCCGACGCCAGCAGCGTCCTCGGGTTCCTGCCCTCCGCCGCCCACGGCGACTACCGGGTCCTGTGGGTCGGCGCCCCCGGCGCGCTGCCCCTGCCGTCGAGCTACCTGGAGGACGGGTTCGGCTACGCCACCTCCTACGACGGCCTGCCCGACGCCACCGACATATGGGCCGGTCGCCCCGGCGGGACGACCCCGGTGCTGGCCAGCGACCTGCGGCTGGTCACCGGCCGGCTGACGACCAAGCTCGGCCACCTCCTCGCCCCGCTCGCGGTCCGCTACATCGTCGTGCCCAACCACCTCGGCCCGAGCGGCAGCGGCGCCCCGGCGGTGCCCGCCCCGGGCCGGCTCCTCCAGGGGCTCGGCCAGCAGACCGACCTGCAAGCACTAGGCGTGGACGCCGACTACAGCGTGTACGTCAACGCCGCGTGGGCCCCGGCCCACAGCGTGCTCACCCCGGCGGTGGCTGCGTCGCTGCCCGCGGCCACCGCCGGCGCCGCGGCGACAGCCCGCGCCGTGGAAGCGCTGCGGCTGGCCGGCTCGGCCCCGGTGCTGACCGGAAGCGCCGACGGCGGGCGGGGTCGCGTCCCGGCGCCCTCCACCCTGTATGTGGCGTCCTCGCCGGGCGGCGGATGGACCCTCCGCGCCGGGGGGGCCAAGGTGACCGGCTCCCCCGCGCTCGGCGTCGGAGAGCGTTTCGACGTCCCCGCCGCGGCGTCGGGCCGCAGCGTCGCGGCGACCCTCCAGGCTCCGTCGTCTACCGGCGCGCGCGCCGGGCAGCTGGCCGAGGTGGTGCTGTGGCTTTTGGTGGTGGCCGGCTTGGTGCTCGACCAGCGCCGCCGCCGGTCGGGGACACCCGAGACGGTGCGCCCCGAATGGTTCACGCCCCTCGCCCCGCAGCGGTCGGGTCGCCGCAGGCGGGGCGGCTCCAACTCCGGCCTGTCGGCCGGCGACGCCGACCTAGGCAACGAAGAGGTGTGGATCGATGTCTGACCTGCCCGGCCCCGGCGCCTGGCGCCCCGAGCAGCCGACCGAACGGCCCGGCCGCCGGCCGGCCCGGCCCCCCCGGCAGCGTTCCGCCCGGTTCCCGGTCGTGATCGGCGTCGCCGGCCTCCTCGTCGCCGGAGGCATCGCCGACCGCGCCGCGGGCCAGCCCGGCCCGGCGCCGGTGGCCGCCAGCCAGCCGGTACCCGTCGCGGCGCCGGCCGCGGCGCTGTCGTCGTCGTGGTTCTGCGCCGGGGCGACGGGGACGAGCAACGGGGCCGCCGCCGGGAAGCTGGTGATCGCCAACGCCGGCGACCAGGCGTTGCGGGCCCGGGTGCGGCTGGTGGCGTCGCGCGGCGCCGGGCGCAGCGCCACCTACACGGTGGCCGCCCATTCCACCACCAACGTCGACGAGACCCTCCCCGGCGACCCGCCGTGGGTCGGGGCGGTCGTCGACCTCGACGGGGGCGCCGCCGCGGTGGACCAGGTCGTGTCCGGCCCGCTCGGGCAGGCCGCGACCCCCTGCGCCACCGCCGGGTCCCAGCAGTGGTACTTCGCCACCGGCCAGACCCTGGTCAACGCCACCGACACCATCACCCTCCTCAACCCGTACCCGACCGACGCGGTGGTGGACATGACCTTCACCACCGAGCAGGGCGTCGAGGCCCCCGGCGACTTCCAGGGTCTGGTCGTGCCGGCCGGCGGGCTGCTGTCGGTCGACTTGCGCAGCCATCTCCGCCGCCGCAAGCAGATCGCCACGACCGTCCACGCCCGCAGCGGGCGGGTGGTGGCCTGGAGCACCGAGGTGGTGACCCCGCCGGCGCCGGGCGAGGCGACCATCGGAGCCCCGGCCAATCCGGCCAACCCGACATCCGCCGACCCCGCGGCGCCGGCGGCGGGCGTGGTGCTCACCCTCGGCTCGCCTTCCGCCGGCAGGCGCTGGGCGTGGCCCGACGGGGAGGCCGGCAACGGCCTCGACGAGCGCTACGTGATCTACAACCCCTCGGCGCGGCCGGCGACGGTCTCCCTGTCGGTGGCGTTGGACCAGGGCCAGGCCGAGCCGTTCCGTTTGACCGTCGGGCCGCAGGCGGTCACCACCATCGTCTCCGACAGCGAGGCCAGGATCCCGCCCGGCGTCGGGCACACCGCGACGCTGGTCAGCACCAACGGGGTGGGCGTGGTGGCCACAAGGACGGTGGCCGCGGTGGCCCCCGCCGCCCGGCGGGGTGTGGCCAGCCTGCCCGGCGCCCGGATGGCCGCCGCCGCGTGGCTGGTCCCGGTCGCCGCGACCGGCGGGAGCGACTCCCTGGCACTGCTCGCCCCCGGCCCCAACCCGCTCGACGTCACCCTCTTCGGCATGGCCGGCGGGCAGGAGATCCCCCTGCCGGGCCTGAGCGGGCTGACCCTGCCCGGCAGCCAGCGGACGGTGATCTCCCTCGCCGCCAAGGCCGGTTCCTACCGGGGTCCGATCGTGGTGCGAGCCACCGGCCCGATCTACGTCGAGTCCGACCTCGGCGGTACCGGCACCGCGCCGGGGTTCTCGCTGTCGACGGGCGTGCCGCTCAGCTGACCGTCCCCGCCGGGCGGTCAGCGGGGACAGGTCAGCCGGCGGGTCGGGCCAGTCGGCGGCCCCGGATCGGTCGGCGGGCCCCGGTCAGTCGGGCCCGGGTCAGTCGGGCCCCGGTCAGTCGGTGGGGCGGTCGGCCTGGCGCTGCCAGGTCGTGGGCATCGGCATGGTGCCGTTGCCGCCCGCGGGGGTGGCCTCGGGGTCGGGGTGGCCGGCCACCGGCTGCGGCTCGGCGAAGGTCGGCACCACCGCCACCTCCTCGTGGACCGGACGGCCATAGGCGGTGTCGACCAGGCGGCCGACCTCGGCGCCGTCGATGGTCTCCTTCTCGAGGAGGGAGTGGGCCACCGCGGTGAGGCCCCGCCGGTGCTCGGTGAGCAGCCGGGTCGCTCGACCCTCCTGCTCGCGCAGGATCCGCTCCACCTCCTCGTCGATGACCCGAGACGTCACGTCGGAGTAGTCGCGTCCCGAGTGCATCAAGTCGTCGCCGAGGAACACCTGGCTCTCCTGGCCCCAAGCCATCGGACCCAGACGGTCGCTCATCCCGAACTCCCGCACCATCTTGCGGGCCATCTCCGTCGCCCGCTGCAAGTCGTTCGACGCGCCGGTCGACAGGCTGCCGAGGACCAGGTTCTCCGCGCAGCGGCCGCCCATCATCACGCACACGGCGTCTTCGATGTACTCCCGCCAGTAGGTGTGGCGCTCCTCGAGGGGCAGCTGCTGGGTCACCCCGAGAGCCATGCCCGTAGGCAGGATGGTCACCTTGTGCACCGGGTCGGCGTCGGGCAGCACGTAGGCGAGCACCGCGTGGCCGCCCTCGTGGTAGGCGGTGGCCTCCTTCTCCTTGTCGGAGAGCACGGTGGACTCCCGCCGCTGCCCCATGAGGACCCGGTCGCGGGCCGCTTCGAAGTCGATCATCTCGATGGCCCGGGCGCCGCGGCGCACCGCGTGCAGAGCCGCCTCGTTGACCAAGTTGGCCAGGTCGGCGCCGCTCATCCCCGGGGTGCCGCGCGCCACGGTGCTCAAGTCGACGTCAGGCCCGACCCGCTTGTCCTTGCAGTGCACCGCCAGGATCGGGAGGCGCTCCTCCAGGTCGGGCAACGGGACGACGACTTGCCGGTCGAAGCGCCCCGGGCGCAGCAACGCCGGGTCGAGGATGTCGGGCCGGTTGGTGGCGGCCATCATCACGACGCCCTCGGTGGCCTCGAAGCCGTCCATCTCGGCGAGCATCTGGTTGAGGGTCTGCTCCCGCTCGTCGTGACCGCCGCCCAGGCCGGCCCCGCGCTTGCGGCCGATGCTGTCGATCTCGTCGATGAAGATGATGGCCGGAGCCTGCTTGCGGGCGGTCTGGAACAGGTCCCGGACCCGGGAGGCGCCGACACCGACGAACATCTCCATGAAGTCCGAGCCGGTCACCGACAGGAACGGCACGCCGGCCTCACCGGCCACGGCCCGGGCCAGGAGCGTCTTGCCGGTGCCCGGAGGCCCGACCAGCAGCACCCCCTTGGGGATCTTGGCGCCGATCTCCTTGAACCGGTGGGCGTTTTTCAAGAAGTCCACGACCTCGCGGATCTCCAGCTTGACCCCGTCGTAGCCGGCGACGTCAGCGAAGGTCGTGCGGGGCCGTTCGGTGGTGTACACCTTGGCCTTCGAGCGGCCGATCGACATGATGTTGCCCATCTGGCCCTGCGCTCGCCGGCTGATGAAGATGAAGAACCCGACGATGATCACCGCGTAGATCAAGTAGGGGAGCAGCGTCGCCCAGATGCTGGTGGTGCCCGTCGTGAACTTGAGGCCGTCGGCGGGGATCAGCGTCCGGTACTGCTGCGACAGCTGGGCGTCGAGGCTCGGCGCGGGGCCCTGCACCGAGAACTCCTGGCCGTTGGTGTTGGTGTAGGTGAGGTGCCCGGTGTCCTGGTTGATCGTCGCTGACGCGACCTGCTTGCTCTCCAGGGCGCTGTAGAACTTGCCGAAGTTCTGGGCGCTGGCGTTGTTGTTGTGCAGCGGGTTGGTCAAGATGACCGCCAGCACGACCACGACCGCGATGACGATGGCGATCCAGCGCCAGTTGGTGTTTCCCGGGGTGCCGGACGGTTGACCCCCGCTGCGGTCTGGCCCACCAGGCCGCAGATCTCCTGGTTGGCGACTCATGGCAACATGGTAGGCGGCGGCGCTCCACTAGCACTCGGCAGGTCTTTCGCGCCTCGGCCGGCGGCGCGGGGTCCGCCCCGCGGCGGCAACCAAACGGTACCGTGAGCGGCGTGTCCCGCCCTCTCGTCTGCGCCCGCCCCGGTTGCGGCGCCCCGACCGCAGCATGGCTGACCTACGACTACAGCGCGCAGTGCGTCTGGCTCGACGACGAGCCGGGCGCGGCGGGCGACCAGTGGGGGCTGTGCGCGGACCACGCCGGCCGGCTCCGGGCCCCGCGGGGATGGGCCGAGGTGGACCGCCGGGTGACCCACCGCCGGCGCTACGAGCCGCCGACGTCGATGGTCTCCTAGCCCGAGACGCTGGCGGCGACCGAACTGCCGGCCCTGCGGGGACGGCCATGACCCCCGAACCGGAACCGGCGGCCGGCGCCCCCGGCGCGGACCTGGCGGTGGCCGCGGGAGGGTTCGCGGTCGGCGTCGTGCTGTCGGCTCTCGGCGCGTCCCTCGGCGCGCTCGGCACCGGCTATCACACCGGCCGCGGCGGGCCGATCCCGCTTGGGGTGACCGTCGGCGGCGTCGTCGGACTGTGGGTCGGCCTGCTCGGCGCGGTGGCGGTCTGCGCCCGCCGGAGCGGGGCGGCCGGGCCCTCCGGCGTCGCCGCCTACGTCGGCTTGCGGGTGGCCGGCGTGTGGGACGTAGCGGTCGGCGCGGTCGTGGGGCTGGCGTCCCAGTACGTCCTCATACCGCTGCTCTACCTCCCCGCCGAGCAGCTCGACCCCTCGATCGCCCACCAGCTGTCCAAGCCGGCCCAGCAAGACACCGGGTCGGCGCACGGCGCGCTCGCCGCGGTCGTGTTGCTGCTCGTGCTGGCCGTAGGAGCACCGCTGGTGGAGGAGACGTTCTTCCGGGGGTTGGTGCTCAAAGGGCTGGCCGCTCGTTACCGCCCGGCGGTGGCGGTCGTGGCCACCGGTCTCCTGTTCGCGCTGGCCCACTTCGAAGCGGTGCAGTTCGCGGGCCTGGCCGCGTTCGGGATCGTGCTCGGGGTGCTGGCCCGCCGCAGCGGCCGGCTCGGACCGTCGATCGCGGCGCACGCCGCGTTCAACGCGGCCGCGGTGATCACTCTTCTCCATTAGCTCGATTAGCACCCTTCGGACTCGCGGCGCTAAAGGCCCACGCCGGCACCGTCGATACACCTGACACAGGGCGAGCGACCGGCCGCCCGCGAGCGAGAATCGAGGGACCGCTGATGCACTGCCCCCGCTGTCGGACCCGACAGCTGGTCATGATCGAGATGCACATCGGGGGCGAGTCGGTGCGGATGGCCAGCTGCTCGGCGTGTGACGCCCGCTGGTGGGAGGGCACCGACGGGGCGCTGCCCCTCGCGGAGGTGCTGGACCTGGCCGCCCAGGCCTGACGACCGGCCCGGCCGCCGAGCCGGGCTGCGCCCACCGGCCGAGCCGCAGCGGGCAACATGTGAGAAATGAGCGGGCCCGCCGACGACACCAGCCTGCCCGCCGAGCGGGAGGACCACACCTGCGGGCCCGGCCCCGCAGCGGAGGCCGGTGCCCGGCCCGACCACACCGACCACACCGACGACGTCGGCGACGCGGCGCCGGCGCGGTGGTGGGAGCGGCTCGAGTCGACCGACCGGCCCCAGGCGGTCCTGACCCTGCTGGTGGTCGCGGCGTGCGTGGTGTTCACCTTCGTCCAGCTCAAACCGTCGAAGCTGTTCGCCAACACCACCCCGGCCGGCGGCGACATGGGCGCCCACGTCTGGCTCCCCGCCTACGTCAAGGCCCACCTGCTGCCCCACTTCCGTCTCACCGGGTGGACCCAGGACTGGTACGACGGTTTCCCGGCGCTGACGTACTACTTCCCGCTTCCGATCGTCGCCATCGCGGTCGTCAGCTACGTCATCCCCTACAACATCGCCTTCAAGCTGGTCTCGGTCCTCGGGCTGTTGGCCATGCCGATCGCGGCGTGGGCGCTGGGCCGCCTGGCCCGGATGCCGTTCCCGGCCCCGGCGTGCCTGGCCACCGGGGCGCTGGTGTTCCTGTTCAACCGGGACTTCACGATCTACGGCGGCAACATCGCCTCGACGATGGCCGGCGAGTTCTCCTTCGCGATCAGCCTGGCCCTGGCCTTGGTGTTCCTCGGGCTGGTGGCCCGCGGCCTCGACACCGGCCGGTCCCGGGGGCTGGCCGCGGTGGTCCTGGCGTGCTGCGCGATGTCCCACGTGCTGCCGCTTTTCTTCGCGGTGGGCGGCGCGATTCTGATGTACCTGCTGCGCCCCCAGCGGCGCCGGTGGCGCTGGCTGCTCCCGGTGCTGGTGACCGGCGGGTTGCTGGCGGCGTGGTGGGCGCTGCCCTTCGAGTACCGGCTGCCCTACGCCACCAACATGGGCTACCAGAAGCTCACCACCTACGTGGCCCTGCTGTTCCCCCACGGCGACACCTGGCTGTTCGTCGTGGCCGGCGTCGGCGCCCTGGCGTCGCTGGTGCGGCGCCGGCCCATCGGCACGTGGCTGGTGGCCATGACCGTCGCCGCGGCGGTGGTGTTCCGCTTCGCTCCTCAGGCCCGCTTGTGGAACGCCAGGGTCCTGCCGTTTTGGTTCCTCTGCCTGTACCTCCTCGCCAGCCTGGCCGTCGCCGAGCTAGGGATCTTCGTCGCCGAAGGGGTGACCCGGCGCCCGGACCTCCGCCTCAGCCTGATCCCGGTGCCGGTGGTGTCGCTGCTCGCGGCGCTGATCTGGGTGGGGTACCCGCTGCACATCCTGCCGTTCGGACACATGGTGGCGAACAAAAAGAGCGGCGCCACCGAGTACTCCTGGCTCGGCATCCACTCCACCGCCGCGGGGTCCTACGTGCCCGACTGGGTCGACTGGAACTACAGCGGATACCAGTCGCCGGGCAAGGCCCGCCGAGCCGAGTACTTCGCGCTGGTCGCGGAGATGAAGAAGCTCGGCCAGGACCCGGCGGACGGGTGCGGACAGGCGATGTGGGAGTACGAGCCCGAACTCGACCAGATGGGCACCCCCGACGCGTTGATGCTGCTGCCGTACTGGACCAACGGCTGCGTCGGCTCGATGGAGGGCCTGTACTACGAGTCGTCGGCGACCACCCCGTACCATTTCCTCAACGTCTCGGAGCTGTCCGACAAGCCCTCGGACCCGATGGTCGGGCTGCAGTACGCCACCGCCCCCGACGTCACCCTCGGCATCCAGCACCTCCAGATGCTCGGCGTCAAGTACTTCATGGCCCTGACCCCCGACGTCCAGAGCCAGGCCAGCGCCGACACCGCCCTCGAGCAGGTCGGCTCGGTCGGCCCGTTCCCGGTCAGCTACACCAGCGGCAGCCAGACCACCGTCACGCAACGGACGTGGAAGATCTACAAGCTGATCGACTCGGCGAAGGTCACCCCGCTGCTCAACCAGCCGGTGGTCATGAACCACGTCGGGTCCAACGAGGCGGCGTGGCTGAAGGCGTCGCAGGCCTGGTATTTGAGCCCGTCGCGCTGGAGCGTGTTCGAGACCTCCTCCGGGCCGTCGTCGTGGGCCCGGGTCAGCCCGTCGGCGGCGACGGTCCCGGAAAAGCCGTTGCCGCCGGTGCAGGTGTCCTCGATCAAGCAGACCGAGAGCTCGGTGTCCTTCGACGTCAGCCAGACCGGCGTACCGGTGCTGGTCAAGGTGTCGTACTTCCCCAACTGGCACGCCAGCGGCGCCGGGACCGTCTACCGGGCCACCCCCAACCTGATGATCGTGGTCCCCACCTCCCACCACGTCACGCTGAGCTACGGCTACACGCCGGTCGACTGGGCCGGGTTCCTCCTCAGCCTCCTCGGCCTGGTCGGCGTCGCCGGCCTGGCCGTCGCCGGGCGGGTCCGCTACCCGGCGTACTTCCGCCCGGCCGGCGAGCCGCTCACCGTCGGCGGTGACGGCGAGTGGCCGTGGGCGGACCCGTCGACCGACGAGGCCGCCCCGCTGCTCGACGCCGAGGTCCTCGGCGACGGCGACACCGCGACCCGCCACGAGACCGACCTACCGGACTGACCCCGTTGGCCGGCGCCGGGCCGGGCCGGGCGGCCCGGCCCGGGTCGTCGCCGGGAGGCTCCTGTAAGGTCGGGCTCGCCATGGCAGCCCTCGACGAGATCTTCAAGGCCTACGACATCCGAGGGACGTTCCCCGACCAGATCGACGCCGAGCTCGCGGCGCGAGTCGGCGCCGCGTTCGCGGCGTTCAGCGGGGCGCCTCGGATCCTCGTGGCCCGGGACATGCGGCCTTCGGGCGTCGAGCTGGTCGCCGCGTTCGGGCGGGGCGCCACCTCCGCCGGCGCCGACGTCGTCGACCTCGGGCTGACCTCCACCGACGAGCTGTACTACGCGTCCGGGGCCCTCGACGCGCCCGGCGCCATGTTCACCGCGTCGCACAACCCGGCCCGCTACAACGGGATCAAGCTGTGCCTGGCCGGCGCCCGGCCGGTCGGCGCGGAGTCGGGGCTGGTCGACATCAAAGCCGCGGTGGCCGGCCCGGCGCCGGAGCCCGCCGCAGAGGCGGGGCGGGTCAGCGAGCAGGACGTGCTGGGCGACTACGCGGCCAAGGTCCGCTCGTTCATCGACGTGTCCAGCCTCAAACCCCTGAAGGTCGTCGCCGACACCGCCAACGGCATGGGCGGCCTGGTCGTCCCGGCGGTGTTCGCCGGCCTGCCCGTCGAGCTGGAAGTCCTCTTCGGGGAGCTGGACGGCACCTTCCCGAACCACCCGGCGGACCCCATCCAGCCCGCCAACCTGGTCGACCTGCAGCGCCGGATCACCGAGACCGGCGCCGACGTCGGGCTGGCCTTCGACGGTGACGCCGACCGGTGCTTCCTCGTCGACGACAAGGCTCAGCCGGTGTCGGGGTCGACCACCACCGCCATGGTCGCCGCGGCGATGCTCGAGAAGTACCCGGGCTCGACGATCCTGCACAACTTGATCTGCTCCAAGTCGGTCCCCGAGATCGTCCGCGAGCGGGGCGGCACGCCGGTGGTCACCCGGGTCGGCCACTCCTACATCAAGGCGGTGATGGCCGAGACCGGCGCGGTGTTCGGCGGCGAGCACTCCGGGCACTACTACTTCCGGGACAACTACCGGGCCGACTCCGGGTCCATCGCCGCCCTGGTCGTGTTGGAGCTGCTGTCCAAAGCCGACCGGCCGCTGTCGGAGATCCGCAAGGACTTCGAGCGTTACGCCGACTCCGGCGAGATCAACACCGAGGTCAGCGATCCCCACGCGGTGATCGAGGCCGTCGCCGCCGCGTACGGCGCCGAGCGCCATCCCGAAGCCACCCAGTCCCGGATGGACGGCCTGACCGTCGACCTCGGCGACTGGTGGTTCAACCTCCGTCCCTCCAACACCGAACCGTTGCTCCGCCTCAACCTCGAGGCCCCGACGCCGAGCGAGTGCCAGGCCCGGACCGCCGAGGTCGTAGCCCTCTTGAAGGACCTTTCCTGATGCCTCTCGATCCTGCGCTGCTCGACATCCTGGCCTGCCCCGAGGACAAGGGCCCCCTCCTCTACTTCGCCGACGAGGGTTTCTTGTACAACCCGAGGCTCCGGCGCCGCTACGAGATCACCGACGACATCCCGATCATGCTGATCGACGAGGCGTCCGACGTCGACGACGCCGAGCACCAGCGTCTCGTGGCCAAGGCCGACCGCGACGGCATCCGCCCGACCTTCGAGGCGGCCGGCGACGAGCCGGCGCCGCCGGGGAGCGACGCCCGATGACCGTGCTCGACTCGCTCGGCATGTTCGACCTGGCCGAAGGGCTCCCCGAGCAGGTGGAGGCCGCGGTGGCCGGCGCCCGCGGCCTGGAGGGGCTACCCAACCGGGAGGACGTGGAAGCGGTCGTCGTGCTCGGCATGGGCGGCAGCGGGATGGCCGGCGACGTCCTCACCGCGGTCGCCGCGCCGCAGATGCCGGTGCCGGTGATGGTGGTCAAGGGCTACGAGTGCCCGGCGTTCGTCGGTGACGGCACCTTGGTGTTCGCGGTGTCCGCGTCCGGGGACACCGAGGAGACGATCCAGGCCGCGTCCGACGCCGCGGTCAGCGGCGCCCGGATGGTCGTGGTCGCCGGCGGCGGCGAGCTGGCCCGCCTCGGCGACAGCTGGGGGGCGCCGGTGATCCCCGTCCCCGCCGACATCCCCCAGCCCCGCGCCGCGCTGGGCGCGATGGCCTTCCCTCCGCTGGTGGTGCTCGAGGACATCGGGCTGTTTCGCGGCGGGTCGTACTGGATCGACGCGGCGATCGACCAGCTCAAACGCCGCCGCGACGCCTTGGCGACCGCCGGTGACACCTCCGCGGCGGCGGACGTCGCCCGCCGCATCGGCCGGACGATCCCGCTGATCCACGGCGGGGGAGCGGTCGGCTCGGCGGCCGCCGCCCGCTGGAAGACCCAGGTCAACGAGAACGCCAAGGCCCCGGCGTTTTGGTCGTCGCAGCCCGAGCTGTGCCACAACGAGGTGTGCGGGTGGGGTCAGCACGGCGACGTCACCCGCCAGGTCCTCACCGCGGTGGCCCTCCGCCACGACGGGGAGCACCCGCAGGTTGGCCGGCGCTTCGACCTGGTCGGCGAGATCCTCCGGGAGGTGGTGGCCGACGTCGTGGAGATCCGCGCCGAAGGCGACGGCGACCTGGCCCAGCTGTTCGACTTGGTGCTGTTCGGCGACTACGTCTCGCTGTGGATGGCGGCCGAAGCCGGGATCGACCCGGGTCCGGTGCCGGTCCTCGCCGACTTGAAGGCCCAGCTGGCCGGCAGCTAGCCGCCGGGCCGGCCGCCGCCGGACCTCCTACACTTGGGGAGGGCCTCAGCGGGTCTGTGGTTGCAAGTCGATGCCAGTCGCAGGCGAAACGACCCACGTAAGGCAACCCGTGGTTGCTGAGCATGGTGCGGCTTAGAAGTAAGGCCTGCCCGCCGATGGGACCAACCGGGTCCCGGGGCGGAGACGCCGTACAAGGAGGGCATCCGGTGGTGCAGGGCTCCGGCCGCCGCCACCGCCTCCCGATCGGCGCAGCAGGCGGGTGTGGGGTCAAAGACCAGGTCAGCCGCTGAGGCCCGCGCAAACCCCGCAAGATGGGCTGCCCGCGGGCACCCCCGGCTAGCGTGAAGTGATACGAGATGCGACGGCGTATCCGTCTGGAGCACCACGATGACGTTCGAACAGCCAGACCCGACGAACGAGGGGGCCGACGCGGACCGGCACTGGCGGCCCGCGGAGGACGTGATCCGGGTGCTCATCGCCGACGACCAAGCGCTGTTTCGTCGGGGCCTGTTCGTGGTGCTCGGCACCGAGGACGACATCGAGGTGGTCGCCGAGGCGGAGAACGGTGAGGAGGCGGTGGCCCGCGCCACCGAGCACGCCCCCGACGTGGTCCTGATGGACGTGCGGATGCCCCGCGTCACCGGCATCGAAGCCGCCGGGCAGATCCGCGACCTGCTCCCGACGACCAAGATCTTGATGCTGACGGTGAGCGACGAGGAGGACGACCTCTACGAGGCGATCAAGGCCGGCGCCAACGGCTACCTGCTCAAGGAGATCTCCGTGGAGGAGGTCGCCGAGGCGATCCGGGCGGTGGTCCAAGGCCAGAGCCTGATCTCCCCGTCGATGGCCTCCAAGCTGCTCAACGAGTTCAACGCGCTGGCCAAGAAGGCCGCGCAGCGCGAGCAGTTCCCGACGCCGGTGCTCACCGCCCGGGAGCTCGAGGTCCTCAAGCTGGTGGCCCGGGGGATGAGCAACAAGGAGGTCGCCGACCGGCTGTTCATCTCCGAGAACACCGTGAAAAACCACGTCCGCAACATCTTGGAGAAGCTGCACCTGCACTCCCGGATGGAGGCGGTCATGTACGCCGTGCGCCAGCGGCTGCTCGACCCACACCAAGGCGACGATTAGGGGCCGTTGCGCTGGTAGAGGGCGACGCCGCCGGCGCGGGCCACGACGTGGAACGACCCGGCGATGGAACCGAACGTGGCCGCCCCGTCCGCCTCGCTGAGGTCGGTGGGCAGCACCAGCCACTCGACCTGGTCGGCGACGGGCAGCCGCTGGCCCTCCTGGTGGAAGGTGTTCCAGTACTCGGCCCGGAACGGGTTGGGCCACATGTAGATCCCGCTCCGGTGGTCGAGGTGGGCGACGTAGGGGTAGTAGGCCGACACCACCGCGTGGGACGGGAGCTTCGCCAGCACGCTGTCGATGTCGCGGACCTCGGCGCTGGCCGGGCTGAGGTGCGGGTAGGTGTGCCGGGAGAACGGCGCCAGCCCCCACAGGTAGCAGGTGACCACGGCGCAGCCGAGGACCACGCCGGTGGCCACGGTCCGGGACCGGCGGCTGCGCAGCGCGCCGATGGCGAACGCGGTCCCCATCACCAGGATCGGGACCGGCGGCATCGAATAGTGGTAGGCGATCTGGTGCTCGTAGCCGAACGAGGTGATCACGTTGACCGCCAGGGTGAGCACGCACAGCGCGGCGATCTCCGGGGCCCGTACCAGCACCAGACCGACCGAGGAGAGCATCTGCCACAGGTAGAACGGGCGCCCGCCGGAGCGCAGGTAGGAGAAGAACTTCCCGGGGTGCGCCAAAGCGGTGCGGACCGTGCCGCCGGCGCCGCCGAAGGGCAGCCGGCCGGTGTGGACGTTGATCATCCCGACCATGGCGTAGATGATCGAAGACGCCGCCACCGACCACGCCGCGGTCGCGGCGAGGAGGCCGGCGCCGAGGCGGCGGTTGCGCCGCCACGCCACCCACAAAGCGAGCGGGGCGGCGACGAGGCCGACGTCCTCCTTGCAGAGAAACAGCAGGCCGACGCACACCACGAGCAGCCTGAAGCGGCTCTCGAGCGCGGCGTACAGGCCGACGCTCACCAGCAGCACGGTGAAGCACTCGACGTGGAACTGCTCGAGGTTGCCCCACTGCAGCGCCGGGTTGAGGAGGTAGGCGGCGGCCAGGGCGGTGGCCATCGCCGGGCTGTCGAGGCGGCGGAGGGCGTATAGGTAGATCGGGATGGCCGCCGCGGCCAGCATCACCGACTGGGCGACGAGGAGCGCGGCGGCGTGCGGGTACACCCAAAACAGCGGGACGAGCAGGGCGAAGATGAACGACGTGTGGTCGGCCATGACGTCGCGTCCCATGACCGTCGAGAACGGGGCGTGCAGCCGGCTGAGCAGCCAGATCCCCTGGTCGGGGATCGACATGTCGTAGGGGGGAGTGCCGTAACCGTCGTACACCGAGACGGTGAGAACGCTGAAGCGCAGCGCGTACGCGGCCACCAAGGCGGCGACCGGCAGGTGGACGAGCAGCCGGGCGTCGAGGACCCGAGCGGCGAGACGCGACGGCGCTCGGAGCGTGGCGGCGGCATCCACGCTGGTAGACGGTAGCGGTGGGGAAAACTGCGCCGGGGGCGGCCCGGCGCCGCGCCGGGGAGCCCGCCGCGGCCGGCGAGCGCTCCGCCGGACCATGAGGGGACCGGTAGCATGAGCGGGCCATGAGTGTGTTCACCAAGATCCTGCGGGCAGGGGAGGGCAAGAAGGTCCGTGCCCTCCAGGACCTGGTACCCGACATCGGTGCCCTGGAGCCGGACTGGGAGAAGCTCTCCGACGACGAGCTGGCCCACAAGACCGTCGAGTTCCGGGAGCGCCTGGACAACGGCGAGGACCTCAACGACTTGCTGATCGAGGCGTTCGCCACCGTCCGGGAGGCCGCGAAGCGGACCATCGGGCAGCGCCACTTCGACGTGCAGCTGATGGGCGGCGCCGCGCTGCACTTCGGGTGGATCGCGGAGATGAAGACCGGTGAGGGCAAGACCTTGGTGTCGACCCTGCCGGTGTACCTCAACGCGCTGGCCGGCAAAGGCGTCCACGTCGTCACCGTCAACGACTACCTGGCCAAGTTCCACGCCGACTGGATGGGCCAGGTGCACCGGTTCCTCGGCCTGAGCGTCGGGCGGGTGTCCCCCGAGATCGACGACTGGGCGGACAAGAAGGCCGCCTACCTCTCGGACGTCACCTACGGGACCAACACCGAGATGGGCTTCGACTACCTGCGCGACCACATGGCCCGCGCCATGGAGCACATGGTGCAGCGAGGCCACCACTACGCGATCGTCGACGAGGTCGACTCGATCCTGATCGACGAGGCCCGCACGCCGCTGATCATCTCCGGCCCGTCCAACGACTCGGCCCGGCTGTACTACCAGTTCGCCGGCGTCGCCCGCAGCCTGGTGCGCGACGTCGACTACGAGGTCGACGAGGAGAAGCGCACCGTCTCGCCGACCGAGGAGGGCATCGAGAAGGTCGAGCGGGCCCTCGGCATCGACAACCTCTACGACCTGGTGTCGTCCAACTACGTCCACCAGCTGACCAAGGCGCTGCAGGCCAAGGAGCTTTACCGGCGGGACAAGGACTACATCATCGCCAACGGCGAGGTGCAGATCGTCGACGAGTTCACCGGCCGGGTCCTCGAGGGCCGGCGGTGGTCCGACGGCCTCCACCAGGCGGTCGAGGCCAAAGAGCGGGTCCAGATCAAAGAGGAAAACCACACCTGGGCCACCGTCACCCTCCAGAACTACTTCCGCCTCTACGACAAGCTCGCCGGCATGACCGGCACCGCGGAGACCGAGGCGTCGGAGTTCGCCAACACCTACAAGCTTCCGGTCGTGCCGATCCCGACCAACCGCAAGATGATCCGCGTCGACGCCCCGGACCTGATCTACAAGTCCGAGAACGCCAAGTTCGAGGCGATCATCGAGGACATCGTCGAGCGGCGCGAGAAGGGCCAGCCGGTCCTGGTCGGCACCGCGTCGGTGGCCAAGTCCGAGGTGCTCTCCGGCATGCTGGAGCGCCGCGGGATCGCCCATCACGTCCTCAACGCCAAGCAGCACGCCCGGGAGGCGCAGGTCATTACCCAGGCCGGGCGGCTGGGAGCGGTGACCGTGGCGACCAACATGGCCGGCCGGGGCGTCGACATCCTCCTCGGCGGCAACCCCGAGGGCCTCGCCGCCCAGGAGGTCGTGGCCAGCGGGTTGGAGCTCGAGTCGGAGGAAGGCCAAGCCCGCTACCACGAGCTGCTGGCCAAGTACGAGGTGGAGTGCAAGGCGGAAGGCGACACCATCCGGGAGCTGGGCGGGCTGTACGTGCTCGGCTCGGAGCGCCACGAGTCGCGCCGCATCGACAACCAGCTGCGCGGCCGCGCCGGGCGCCAGGGCGACCCCGGCGAGAGCCGGTTCTTCTTGAGCCTCGAGGACGAGCTGATGCGGCTGTTCGCCACCGGGGCGATGAGCTGGGTGATGGGCAAGGCCCTCCCCGACGACCTGCCGATCGACTCGAAGATGGTGTCCAAGGCCATCGAGCGGGCCCAAAACACCGTCGAGGGCCGCAACGCCGAGATCCGCAAGGACGTCCTCAAGTACGACGAGGTGATGAACGAGCAGCGCAAGGTGATCTACGCCCGGCGCATGCAGATCCTCGAAGGCGAGGACCTGCGGGAGCGGACCATCGCGGTGATCTCCTCCGCCCTCGACAGCATCGTGATGGCCCACTGCGTCACCGAGTACCCCGAGGACTGGAACGTCGAGGGGCTGCTCACCGAGACCAAGCTGTACTTCCCGACCACCACCACCCCCGACGCGGTGCGGGAGGCCGGCAGCAGCGACGCGGTCTACGAGCTGCTCGCCGGCGAGGCGATCGCCTACTACGAGCAGCGCGAGGAGTCGATGCCCGGAGGGGCCGACACCATGCGCAGCCTGGAGCGCGACGTCATGCTGCAGCTGATCGACCAGAAGTGGCGCGAGCACCTCTCCGAGATGGACTACCTGCGGGAAGGCATCGGGCTGCGGGCCATGGGCCAGCAAGACCCGCTGGTGGCCTGGCAGCGGGAGGGCTACGAGATGTTCGGTCAGCTCATGGCCAGCATCGACGACGACTACGTCAAGATCGTGATGCACGCCCAGGTCCAGGTCCTCGAGCAGCCCCCGGAGCAGCCGGCCCTCGACGGCGCCACCTACCAGGGCCCCGACGGACCCCAGGACGACGGCTTCGCCCGGGTCCTGGCGGCCGGCCCGGCGCCGGGCGAGGAAGTCGTGTTCGCGTCCGGCGAGGAGGGCGCTGCCGCGCTCGGCGCCAACGTCGGCGGGTCCTCCGGCGCCCAGTCCCGGGCCAACGCGGCCGCCGGCGCGGCCACCGACGTGATGCAGCCGATCGTCAAGACCAGCGACTTCGACAACGTCGGGCGCAACGACGTCTGCCCGTGCGGGAGCGGCAAGAAGTTCAAGTTCTGCCACGGCCGGGCCTAGCCCGGTGCGGGACTTCACAGAGGACATCCGCGCCCTGCGGCGCAGACTGTCGGAGGCCGAGACCTACCTCGATCTGGACGGCAGCCGGCGGCGGCTGGCCGAGCTGGAGGAGGAGATGGGCCGCCCCGACCTCTGGGACAATACCGACCTCGGCCAGAAGGTGACCCGCGAGTACGGCCAGGTGAAAGGCGACGTCGACGTCCTCGAGGCCCTCGATGCCGGCATCGGCGACATCGAGACCCTCTTCCAGCTGGCGGAGGAGGAGGGCGACGACTCCGTCGCCGGCGAGCTGGAGGACCAGAGCGCGGCGGCGGCACGCACCCTCGACGAGCTGGAGCTTCGGTCGCTGTTCACCGGCGAGCACGACGAACGCGACGCGGTGTGCGAGATCCACGCCAAAGACGGCGGCACCGATGCCCAGGACTGGGCCGAGATGCTGCTGCGGATGTATCAGCGCTGGGCCGAGCGGCGCGGCTTCGAGATGGAGATCGACGAGGTGTCCGAGGGCCAAGAAGCCGGGATCCTCTCCGCGACGTTCATCGTCAAAGGCCGGTTCGCGTTCGGTCTGCTCGGCTCGGAGCG
This sequence comes from Acidiferrimicrobium sp. IK, assembly GCF_025499425.1. Lineage (GTDB taxonomy): Bacteria > Actinomycetota > Acidimicrobiia > Acidimicrobiales > Palsa-688 > Acidiferrimicrobium. The sequence goes on along the minus strand of NZ_JAIMCB010000008.1, from coordinate 213,060 downwards.
GGGGGTGCACCGCCTGGTGCGGATCTCGCCGTTCGACTCCCAGTCCCGGCGCCAGACCAGCTTCGCGTCGGTCAGCGCGGTGCCGTTTTTCGAGGATCTCTCCGGCGAGGTCGACATCGACGAGAAGGAGCTGCGCATCGACACCTACCGGTCGTCGGGCGCCGGCGGCCAGCACGTCAACGTCACCGACTCCGCGGTGCGGATCACCCACCTCCCGACCGGGGTCGTCGTGGCGGTCCAAAACGAGCGCTCCCAGCACCAAAACAAGGCCAAGGCGATGCAGATCCTGGCGGCCAAGCTGGCCGAGCGGCAGCGGGAGGAACGAGCCGCGCAGCTCGACGCGATGGCCGGCCCGAAGGCCCAGGTCGGGTGGGGAGCGCAGATCCGTTCCTACGTCCTGGCCCCGTATCAGCAGGTCAAGGACCTGCGCACCGACTACGAGACCGGCAACGTCCAAGCCGTCCTCGACGGGGACCTCGACGCGTTCATGGAGGCCTGGCTGCGCTGGAGGAGGGCCGGCGCCGGCGCGTGACCTCCCCGGCCGCGGCGCGGGGAGTACGCTTTGACCTCGGTGCGCAGGGGCAGTCCGCACCGCCTACTTACTTATGATCAAGTTCGACAGCGTCACCAAGTCCTACAAGGGCACCACTGTGGCTCTCCGGGATGTCTCGGTTGACATCCAGAAGGGCGAGTTCGTCTTCCTCGTCGGCCCGTCCGGCTCGGGGAAGTCGACGTTCCTGCATCTGGTGACCAAAGAGGAGCAGGCCGACCGCGGCGCGGTGTGGGTCGCCGGCAAGGAAGTCGGCGCGCTCAGCCCGTGGAAGGTCCCCTACCTGCGCCGCAACATCGGCTGCGTGTTCCAGGACTTCCGGCTCCTGCCGACCAAGTCGGTGTACGAGAACGTGGCGTTCGCGCTCGAGGTCATCGGCCGTCCCCGCCACGTCGTCAAGTCCCAGGTGCCCCAAATCCTCGACCTGGTCGGTTTGGGCCGCAAGCTGACCAACCTCCCCCACGAGCTCTCCGGCGGCGAGCAGCAGCGCGTCGCCATCGCCCGGGCGTTCGTCAACCGGCCCCTGATCCTCCTCGCCGACGAGCCGACCGGCAACCTCGACCCGAGCACCACGGCGGGGATCATGCGGCTCTTGGACCGGATCAACCGGACCGGGACGACGGTGGTCATGGCCACCCACGACTCGGGGATCGTCGACTCGATGCGCCGCCGGGTGATCGAGCTGGACCGGGGCACCGTCATCCGCGACCAGGCCCGCGGCGTCTACGGGATGGGCGCCTAGTGCCGGTCTCAGTCGGTTACGTCGCCAGGGAGACCGGCGGGAACCTCCGCCGGAACCTGCTCATGACCATCGCCGCGATCTTGACCATGGCGGTGTCGCTCGGAGCGCTCGGGGTGGTGCTGGTCACCCGCCAGGCGGTGTCCAAAGCGACGCTGCAGTGGCGGGGCGGGGTGCAGGTCGCGATCTTCATGCAGCCGAGCGCGTCGAGCAACCAGGTCGGAGCGGTCGGCCACGAGCTGTCGTCGATGCCGGGGATCCGCAGCTACCACTTCGTCGACAAGCCGCACGCGTACGCCGAGTTCAAGCAGATCTTCGCCGGGCAGCCCGACTTGCTCCAAGCCCTCGACGTCAACTCCATGCCGACGTCGTACCGGGTGGTGCCGGTCCGGGCCCAAGACGCCGCGCAGCTGGCCCGCCAGTTCCAGGGGCAGCCGGGCGTGCGGACGGTGACCTACGCGCAGCAGGAGATCGCCAAGCTGGTGAAGACCTCCCACCAGCTGCGCTACGGCGCGTCGGTGATCGCCGCGGTGGTCATGATCGGGGCGATCGCGCTGATCATCAACACCATCCAGCTGGCCATCTTCGCCCGGCGTAGAGAGGTCGCGGTGATGAAGCTGGTCGGCGCCACCAACTGGTTCATCCGAATACCGTTCATGATCGAAGGGCTGGTCCACGGGCTGGTCGGCGCGGTCGCGGCGTTCGTGTTCACCTACTTCCTGCGCAACACCATCGCGTCGTTCGTGAGCAACAACAGCCCGTTCGCGATCACCAAGATCTTGATCAGCCCCCACGAGGCGTTCCTGACCGGGCTGGTCGTGCTGGTGGTCGGCGCGGCGATCGGGGCGCTCGGCTCCGCGTTCGCGGTCCGCCGGTTCCTGGCGGTCTAACCGCCGGCGACGGCGTCCACCGCCGCCTCCACCGCTTCGGGGTGATCCCACGGCAGCAGGTGACCGGCGCGGGGGACCGTGGTGAGGACCGCCCGGGGGATCCCGGAGGCCAGCAGCGTCCCGGCCCCGGACCCGACGACCTTGTCGGCGCTGCCGATCACCACCCGGGTCGGCACGTCGATGCGGCGCAGGTCGGCGGCCATCCCGTCGATCTGCTCGACGAACACCCGCTGCTCGGCGGCGAACGCCCGCCACGCGTTGCGCGACGGCCGGGCCTGGGCGACCATCTCGGCCGGCCCGTCGGGCAGCGCCCGCGACACCGCCCGGCGCAACGCCGGGACGGCCAGCGCCCGGCCGGCTACGCCGAGGGTGGCCAGCGCGGCCAGCTCGCCGACGGGACGGCGGGCCAGCAGCCGGTCCAGGCGGCCGACCGGGTCGCCGGGGGCGACCGACGCGACCAGCACCAAGCCGGCCACCCGGGCCGAGGAGTCCAGCGCCAGGCGCAGGGCGACGCCGCCGGCCCAGCTGTGGGCGGCGATCACCGCCCGCTCGATGCCCATCTGGTCCATCAACGCCAGGGTGGCCGCGGCGTTGTCGGCGAAGTCGCCGGCCGGGCCGCCGGTGCGCCCGTACCCGAGGCGGTCGGGGGCGACGGTGGTGTAGCGGTCCGCCAGGCGGGCGGTGACCCGGTACCAGTTGCCGGCCCGGCCGGGCTGGCCGTGTAGGAGGATCACCGCCGGCCCGTCGCCCTCGACGTCGGCCACCAGCGGCCGGAGGGTGGGCATCCCCGGGAGGTTACCCGGGCCGGTTCGCCTTCCCGGCGGTCACGCCCCGAACCAGCCGAGGACGGTCTGGCCGACCACGGCCAGCGACATGGCGCTCACCCCGATGACGACCACGGTCGCCACCACCCGCAGCGCCGGTCCGTTGGCGGCCCGGCCGAGCAGGCTGCGGCGGTTGGCGAGGATCAAGATGAACACCAAGATGATCGGCGTGATGATCCCGTTGAGCTCCTGGGTGTTGAGCAGCAGGTTGACCAGGTTGCCGGGGGCCAACGCGACCAGCGCCCCGATGAACACCTGCCCGGTGAACAGCGACAGGAACACCGGCGCCTCGGTGAACCGGCGCGACACCGAACGCTCGACGCCCACCGCCTCCGACACCGCGTACGCCGTCGACAGCGGCACGACCGCCCCCGCCAGCGCGGACGCCCCGAACAGGCCGAGCGCGAACAGCTTGGTCGCGGCCGACCCGGCGACCGGCTTGAGGGCCTGGGCTGCCTGCTGGGCGGAGCCCAGCGGCTGGCCCAGCTTCCCGATGGCCGCCGCGGTCGACACGATGATGAAGAAGCTGATGACGTTGGAGAACACCGCGCCGGCGATGGAGTCGAACCGCTCGTAGCGGTACTCGTCTGGGCCGAGGCCCTTGTCGGCGACCGCGGCGGCCACGTACAGCTGCATGTACGGGGTGATCGTCGTGCCGATGAGCGCCACCCCGACGAGGATGAACGCCCTGGACGCCTCGAGGTGGGGGACCACCGTCTGGTGCAGGGCGGTGCCCCACGCCGGGTGGCCGAGCAGCGCGGCGACGGGGTACGCGAAGAACACCAGGGTCAGGATCAAAAACAGCCGCTCCGCGTACCGGTAGGAGCCGAACATCACCAGCCCCCAGATCGCCACCGCGGCGATCGGGATCGAGATGTAGCGGCTCACGCCGAGCAGCTGGAGGGCGGCGCCGACCCCGGCGAACTCCGACACGACCAGCCCCAGGTTGGCCAGCACCAGGCAGAACAGCGCGAACGCGGCCCACCGCAGCGTGAACTCCTCGCGGATCAGCGCGGCCAGACCCTTGCCGGTGAACGCGCCGAGACGGGCGCACATCTCCTGGACCACGACCAGGCCGATGGTGATGAGCAGCATGAAAAAAAGGGTCCGGTACGCGAACTCGGCGCCCGCCGACGCGTAGGTGATGATCCCGCCGGCGTCGTTGCCGGCGTTGGCGGCGATGATCCCCGGCCCGGCCATCGCCAGGTAGGTGAACACCCGCCGGTACCGGCCCCGGGGCCGGTCGCTGTCGGCGGTGCCGTCGGCGCCGGGCCCCTCGGCGGTCGCCACCGAGCCGGTCACGACCGATCCGGTCACGACAGCAGCCTCGGGAAGTGGTGGCGGCCCCGTTCGGGCACCAGCCGGTCGATCAGGTCATCGGCGAGGATCCGCCCGATCGGGCGCTCGTCGTCGTCGACCACCACCACCGACGAGTGGCGGGTGGCGATGAGCCGGTCGGCCACCGCCGCGAACCCCGATCCGGTGCGCACCGACACCGGTTCGGCGTGCTGGACCAGCGATCCCATCGTCGCGTCCTCGTCCGCGGTCAGCAGCGCGAAGAGGGTGACGTCGGCGACCAGGCGCCCGTCGCTGTCGACCACGACGACGCCGTCGAGGTCGCCGGCGTGCTCGGCTTGGTCGCGGAGGCGGTCCCTTAGCGCCCCGACGTTCTCGTCGCGGGTGGCGGTGACCAGGTTGGTGGTCATGAACCCGCCGGCCTCGTCCTCCTCGTAGTCGAGCAGCTCGCTCAGCTCTTCGCGCTGCTCGTCGGGCATGTGCTCGAGGAGTTCCTCGCGCTCGGACTCGTCGAGGTCCCGCAAGGCGTCGACCGCCTCGTCGGGTTCCATGTGGGCGAGCAGCTCGGCGGCGTCTTCGGGGGCGGTCTCCCTGAGCAGGGCGCCCAGCTCCTCGGGGTCCATCTCCTCGAGGGCGTCGGCGGCCTGCTCGGGTTCCAAGCTGGCCAGCAGCTCCTGGCGGCCGTCGCGGCCGAGGTCCTCGAGGAGGTCGGCCAGCTCGCCGGGCCGCAACCGGCGCAGCCCGTCGCTGCGGGTCCGCAGCGCGATGGTGCTGACCTCGCTGCCGAAGGGGGCGATCGCCGACCAGTCGATGACCCGTTCGGGGGTCGGCGTGCCCCGCCACCGGCGGGGGCCGAGGCGGCGCAGGAGGGTCTGGGCCGACACGTCCGCGCCGACCAGGCGCAGCGCCCGCCCGGCCGGGCCGGGGACGTACGCCAGGTACAAGTCGGCGGCGCGGATCACCTGCACGCCGTCGATGTCGACCAGCTGATGGTCGAGCACGTCGCGGGCCAGCATCACCTCGCCGTCGCGCCGGACGAAGTCGAGCAGGTCGACGCGGGCCGAGGCCAGCTCCACCCGCCCGTTCTGCACGGACGCGACCTGGTCGATCGAGGCGAACACCACCCGCCGCCCGACCCGCACGACCAGGCCGGTCACCGGCGGGTACGACTCCTCGCCGCCCCACCGGGCGACGACGTCGGCGAGGCGGCCGACCTCGCCGCCGGCGGGGTTGAGGACCGGGCCGGAGAGGATCCCGGCCAGGGACACCAGCGATTCGCGGACGTTGCGGACCGCGAGGAGCCGCTGGCGGCGGTGGCGCCGGCGGGTCTGCAGCGAGCGGGTGGGGTGTACGGGGGGCAGGGAGGGGCGCAGCGGCATGTCCGACCTCGCAGGAAGCGTCGCCAATAAGGGAACGGGTCCCTGCCGGCGTCCCCGTCAGTCGGTGCTGGCGCGGCGGCGGGCGGGCCCGGGAGATGAGGATCGGTACGGGCTACTGGGGGGCTCGCCTGTGCTCACGTACGTCACCTCCTCCGGGTCGGGGCTGTCGCCGAACGCCGGGCATGATAGTCCACGGCGCGGCGGCGCCGAACCGCCCCGATTTCCCCGACTTCTACTCCGCGGCGTTGACCATGTGCGCCGCGGACGCCTGGAAGTAGGTCAGCATCTGAGCCTCGTCGAGGGGCGACAGGCCCGCGGCGCGCACCGCCTCGGTCATGTGGGCCAGCCACGCGTCGCGCTCCGCGGCGCCGATGACGAAAGGGGCGTGACGCAAGCGCAGCTTCGGGTGGCCGCGCTCCTCGCTGTAGGTCGCCGGTCCGCCCCAGTACTGGACCAAGAACCACAACAGGTTGACCCGGGCCTGCTCGAACTCGTCGGGGTCCGACGGGTAAAGCGGCGCCAGCACCGGGTCGGCGGCCACTCCCTCGTAGAAGCGTTTGGTCAGCTCGTCGAAGAACGGGGTGCCGCCGACGCGGTCGTACATGGTGGACTGCACCCCTCCAGCATGGCACCCCGCGCCGCCCTGCTCGCCCGCTCGCCAGCCCGTAGCCTGGCCCGATGACCGTGTCGAGCACCCGCCAGACCCTGGCCGGCCACATCGCGTCCCGGCTGGAGGCCGACGGGGACCAGCTCGCGGCTGGCTGGGCGGCCAGCGGGACGATCCGCCACTTCTGCGTCGACGGCCTGCTCCCCGACGACGACGCCCGGGCCGTCGCCGCGGCCTTCCCCGGCGAGGACCGCCTGGAGCTGCACAAGTCGATCCGGGAGCTGAAGTACATCGGCGTGCAGATGGACCGTTTCGACCCGCTGATCGAGGAGGTCACCTACGCGTTCCAAGACCCGCGGGTGGTCGCCGCGGTCGGCCGGATCACCGGGATCCCCGAGCTGCTCCCCGACGCGCAGCTCTACGCCGGCGGGGTCTCGTCGATGGAGCCCGGCCACTACCTGCACCCCCACCTCGACAACAGCCACGACGCCGAGCGGGACCGGTGGCGGGTGCTCAACCTCCTCTACTACGTCACCCCGGACCGCCACGCCGACCAGGGCGGCAACCTGGAGCTTTGGCCGCAGGGGATGGGCCGCGGGCGGGTGACCATCCCGAGCGACTTCAACCGGCTGGTGGTGATGGAGACCCACGGCGGGTCGCTGCACTCGGTCAGCCCGGTCGGCGCCGGCCCGGCCCGCCGGTGCGTGTCCAACTACTACTTCTCGCCCCGCCCGCTGCGCGACGACGACCGTTTCCACGTGACGTCGTTCCGGGCCCGGCCCGGCGACCGGGGCCTGGACGCGCTGCTGCGGGCGGACGCCGCGCTGCGGATGGGTTTGCGGCGGCTGCGGGCCGAAGGGGTGCGCCGCACCAGCCACATCTACAAGCGCGGCGGCTGACCCGAGGGGTCGGGCCGGGCCGGGCGTGGTAGTGACAGGGGATGCCTACCTTCGTCCCTGACGTCGCCCCGCCCCCCGGGGCCGACGGACCGTCGCGCTGGTACGTGGTGCGTCACGGCGAGCTTCTGACGACCCCCGAGGGCGGCCTGCCCGACGCGGACCCGGCCAGCCTCGGGCTGGTGCCCGACGCCGATCCGGTGTACCTCGGCGCGTTGGACGGCCAGCCGTGCTGGGCCGCCGGGGTGGAGCGCTCCACGGAGGCGCCGGGCGAGCTTTGGTGGCAGGAGCTGCGGTCCCTCGGCGGGCAGTGGCCGCAGGAGGAGTGGACCCTCGCAGGGCGGGCGGTGCAACTGGTGGAGTGGGTGCGCACCCACCGGTTCTGCGGGCGGTGCGCCACCCCGACGGAGCGGGCCGAGGGCGAGCGGGCGCTGCGCTGCCCGGCGTGCGGGCTGTCGAACTACCCGCGCCTGGCGCCGGCGATCATCGTCCTCGTCCGGCGGGGGGAGGAGGCCCTGCTGGCGCAAGGAAACCGGTTCCGGGGCCGGATGTTCTCGGCTCTGGCCGGGTTCGTCGAGCCCGGCGAGACGCTCGAGGAGGCGGTCCACCGCGAGGTGTTCGAGGAGGTCGGCATCAAGCTCCGGGAGCCGCGCTACGTGGCCAGCCAGCCGTGGCCGTTCCCGCACTCGGTGATGATCGGGTTTAGCGCCGAGTGGGAGTCGGGTGAGCTGGCCCCCGACGGCAAGGAGATCCTCGAAGCTCACTGGTGGCGGGCCGATGACCTGCCGCCGGTGCCGCCCCGGTTGAGCATCGCCCGGCGCCTGATCGACGACTGGGTGGCGGAGGTGACCGCCGGGTCGACCCCGGCCAGCGCGTAGCGGACCGGCCGCCGGGCCTATGATCCGCGGGCTGCGGCGCGAGCGAGCCGGGAGGACACAGAGGGTGGGTTTCGAGGTGCGCAACCGGAGGCTGTTGTCGTCGGTCGGTGTCGCCCTGCTGGCGGTGGTCGCGCTCGGGTGCGGCTCGTCTACGAGCGCGGCGGCGACCCAGCAAGACTCGGCGTTTTTGGCTGCGGTCCACGGCAACGCCCCCGACATCGGCTCCTACCGCAGCGACGTGTCGCTGATCCGTCTCGGGCACGCCGCCTGCGACGGCTTCCGCAGCGGGGTGTCCTACCAGCAGCTGGCCGACCGCCTGGTGCTCATCCAGGGCAGCCACCCGGTGCCGACCGCCGACTTGGGGGCGGTGATCACCGCCGCGGTGGCGTCGTTTTGCCCCCAGTACGAGTCGCTGATCCACTAGCGCCCGGCCGGCACGGGTTCAGCCGGGCCAGGGGCTGACGAAGGTCAGGACCCGGGAACCGACCGCGATGTGCGCGCCGGGAGGCAGGACCGTCGGCTGGAACGGGGCCAGCGCGCTCCAGCCATCCGCTCCGGGGAGCAACACGTGGGTCGATCCGCTCGACGCCCGGTCGAGCACCGAGAGGGTCCAGTCGCTCAGGCGGATCTCGGCGTGGACCGCCGCGACCCGCTCCCCGCGCAGCATCAACGCCCGGGCGCTGCCGCCGGTGACCGCCGGGTCGTCGGAGACCCGGCTCCCCAGGAGGTAGGGCCGGTCCAGCGCGTAGATCGACCCGTCGTCCACGACGAGGACCCCGAGCGACGGCCGGGGACCGCTGACCACCGCCGGAGCGGCGCCGACCGCGGCGCCGACCGCCTCACCGCAGCAGACGCACACCGTCACCTCCGGGTGGTTGAAGTGGCCCCTGGCGCAGCGCACGCCGCGCACCACCGGCACCGACCCAACCGGGCCTACCGGCGGTCCTGGCACCAGGCCGCCGGGCGGGGGGAGCAGGCCGATGGCGCCGTGCGGGCGGGGCCGCGCCGGGGCCGGGCCCGGCCCTGTCGGGGCCGGGTCCCCCGGTGTCGGCGCGGCGGCGGGCGCCGCGACGGGGTGGGGCAGCGCGACGGTCATGGCGGTGGCCGCGTCGCTCGGCGCGCCCGGAACGGACAGAACCGCGGTCGGCGTGTCGCGGGCGTCGTCGGGCTCAGGGGCCCGCCCGCCCGGGCCGCCCCAGTGGCCTCGGGGGCCGGGGTCGGGGCGGTCCGGCGCAGCGAACGCCACCGCCACGATGTCCTCGCCGCCCGGGCCGCCCGGATCCACCGACCCGACCGGGGAGGCCGTGTTCGCGGCGTCGCTGGCCGCGGCAGCCGCCGCGGCGACCACCGCCGGGGTGGCACCCGTCGGCGTCGGAGCCGATACCGGGGCGGGGCCCGCGGTGTCGTCGCCGGCGGGGGAGGGGGCGGAGGGGTCGGCGTCGATGAGCGCGAAGCCTCCGCCGGGCACCGTGCCGGTCTCGAGGTCCAGCGCCGGGTGGGAGCCGCCCGGCGCGGGCTGGCTGCTGGCGGAGCCGGCCAGAACGACCGGCGCCGGCGCGAACGCGACCCGCTGCCAGCCCGGCGACACCGGGGGCTCAACCCACTGCACGCCGGTCCACGCCCGGACCGGCCCGTGGAGCAAAGCGACGTAACCGCCGGCGCCGTCAGGCCCGAGGGTGACGAACGCGGCGTCGGGTTCGGGGTCGCCGCGCTCGAGCACCCCCGCGACGTGCTCGGCGAGCAGCGCCCCGCCCCGCGCCGAGGGCCCCAGGTTGCGCGCCGACTGACCGAGGAACTGCAGCAGGGCGTCGGAGCTGCGGGCGCCGGCCCACACGCACAGCCGGCCGTAGCGCATGACCACGCCGGGCCCGGACATGACCTCCACCCGCCCGGTCATCGCAGCCCCGCCAAACCGGCGGCCACCGCCGCCGCGGAGGGACGCTGCGAAGGGTCGGCCTGGCAGCAGGCCGACAGGATCTCGGTGAGATCGCCGGCGTCGATCCGGGCCGGCTCGAACACCACCCGCTGCAGCGCGTTGAGCAGCACAGCCCGGTCCAGGTCGGGGTGGACCCTCCGCCCGGTGACCGCGGTGTGAAGGCACGCCCCGAGCGCCCACACGTCCGACGCGGCGCTCGGCGGCTCACCCCGGGCCACTTCGGGGGCCAGACCGTCGAGCTGACCGGGTTCCGACACCCGGGCGACCAGCCCAGGAGTGGCAGGACCGGTGAGCGGCGGAAGGTCGAGGACCCCGCCGTCGGGGGTGGTCAGCATCCGCCCAGCGGAGATCGCGCCGTGCACCCCGCCAGCTTCGTGCAGGGTGGCCAGGCCCCGGGCCGCGCCGGCCACGATGACCACCGGGTCGGCTCCGGGCCGGTCCTCGACGTCGGCCAGCCGCGACAGCCACATCTGCGCGTCGGTGCCGCCCGGTCCGGGGCCGCCGGCGGCCGCGTCCAACGGACCCACCTCTAGGGGCACCGCCAGCGCCGAGCGGCCCGGGTCGCCCGCGGCGGCGCGCGCCGCCGCCGCGGCCCAGCGGCTCAGGTCGGGGAGCAGGTCCGCCGGCTCGCCGGGACCGACCTCGATCACGACGGGGCGGCCGTCGAGGTCGAGGCGGGGCGGGGCCAGCGCGACGAACCGCGAGCCGGGGCGGGCCGGATCGTCGAGGGGCCGTACCACGTGGTAGTCGGCGATCCAGTCCTGCATCGGGCCTTCCTGGCTGGGTGACGGGGGCTGGTGGGACACCGAAGGCCGCCTGGGTGGAGATGGCAACCGGGCAGCGTACCGGGCCGCAACCCCCACCATCCCTCGACACGAGATAGAATGAAACACTATGAAAAATGCTTATAGGGGTTTGGATCGGTGGGGGTGCCGGGCGAGCCGGCGTCGGCGGAGGCGGCGTTGGTGGCTGGTGGGTCTGGCGGCGGTGGCGGCGGGGGTGGTGTGGATCCACCGCGGTGACCCCGGCGCGGGCCGAGCCCCGGCCGCAGGCCCGGCTACCCGGGCCCGGTGGTCGCCGGCCGGGTCGGCGCCCGGCGGGTCGGCGGCGCCCGGGGCGGTGGCGGGCGCAGAGGCGACCGCCGCTCGCTTCGCGGTGGCGTGGTGGAGCTACGACTGGCGCGATCCCCCCGGCCGCACCGCTGGCGTCCTGCGCCCGCTGGTGACCCCGCCGCTGGCGGCTTCCCTGGCGTCGGGACCCGGCAGCCCGGTCCTGGACCAGGCGGCCACCGCCGAGCAGCGGAGGGTCGCGGTCGGCGCCCCCGCGGTCAGCGTCGCCGACCGCTCCGGGACCGGGATCGGCCTGGCGGTGACCGCCCCGGTGACCGTCAGCTCCCGGGGCGCGGCCCCGGTCTCGGCCCGGTGGGCGATGGAGGTCCTGGCGGTCCCGTCACCGTCGGGGTGGGTGATAGCCCACGTGCAGCAGTGACTCGCGCCGCGCGGGTCTTCGCTGGGGGGCTGGCCGCCACCGGCGGCATGGCGGCCGCGGGCGCGGCGGCGGCCGCCATGCTCGTGGCGGTGCTCCCGCTGGCCGCCTCGGGGCAGCCCGCCACCGAAGCGCCCCCGGCCGCAGCGGCGGGCGCAGCGGCGGTGTCGGACATCCCTCCCGTCTACCTGGCCGCCTTCGACCGGGCCGCGGCGGCCTACGGCGTCGGGTGGGACGTGCTGGCCGGGATCTACCGGGTCGAGTGCGACTTCGGCCAGAGCCAGCTCGCCGGGTGCCCCCCCGGTACCCGCAACAGCGCCGGCGCCGAGGGCCCGGGCCAGTTCCTCCCCGGGACGTGGCGGCGGGGACTGCCACTCGGCGCGATCATCCAGCCCGGCCCTCCCGCCGCCGACGGCCAGGGGTACGCCACCGACGGCGACGGGGACGGGATCGCCGACCCGTGGGACCCGGCCGACGCGGTGGCGTCCACCGCCAGGATGCTGGCGGCCAACGGCGGCGCCACCGACCCGAGCGGAGCGGTGTTCGCCTACAACCACGACCCTCGCTACGTCGCGCAGGTCCTGGCCCTGGCGGCCGGCTACCGCCAATCCCGCTCCGCCGCGGCGCTCCCCCAACAGCAGGGGCAGGGTCAGGGGCCGGGCCGCGCGGCGGGGGGCGTCGCCGCGGTGCTGACCTTCGCCCGGTCCCAGATCGGGCGGCCCTACCAGTGGGGCGGCGCCGGGCCGTGGTCGTGGGACTGCTCCGGGCTGGTCGAGGCGGCCTACGCCGAGGCCGGGGTCCGCCTGACCCACGACGCCGCCGCCCAGTACGCCGCCACCGCCGCGGCCCGGGTGCCCCTCACCGGGCTGGAGCCCGGCGACCTGGTGTTCTACGGGACGTCGTCGGCGACGATCCACCACGTCGGCATCGCCGTCGACGCCACCCACATGATCGACGCCCCCTACACCGGGGCGGACGTCCGGACCGACCCGGTGGCCGCCCCCGACCTGTTGGCGGCCACCCGCCCGCTCGCCTGACCGGCCCTGCCGCCGGCGGTCTTCTCGTTCCGGGGCCGTCGGGCTCCGCGGGCGCCGGCCGCCGCCGGCGGGGATACCCTTTGGGTCCATGCGGATTCACGCGCGCATGGCGGCGGCGGCCGCGATGGCAGCGATCGGCTCGCTGGCCGTCCCGGCGGTTGCGGTCGCCTTACCCCCACGAGCCGGGGCGGTCCAGCACCCCGCCGGCGCCCCCCGGTCCCGGCCCGCCGGCAGCGGCGTGCGGGCCTCGGCGTACGCCGACAGGGGGGTCATCCCCTTCGGTGACGCCCAGTTCGACGGGTCGCCGACCGACGTCGCCGGGCTGTCGGCGCCCGTCGTCGGGATGGCCGCCACGCCCACCGGCAACGGCTACTGGCTGGTCGCCGCCGACGGAGGCATCTTCAACTACGGCGACGCCGGCTTCTACGGGTCGGCGGGCAACGTCAACATCAACGCCCCGGTGGTCGGCATCGCCGCCACCCCGAGCGGTCACGGCTACTGGAGCGTCGCCATCGACGGCGGAGTCTTCCAAGACGGCGACGCCGGGTTTTACGGGTCGACGGGGAACGTCGCGCTCAACCAGCCGATCGTCGGGATGACCCCCACCCCCGACGGGAAGGGCTACTGGCTGGTGGCGTCCGACGGCGGGATCTTCGATTTCGGCGACGCCAAGTTCTTCGGCTCCACCGGCAACGTGCACCTCAACTCGCCGATCGTCGGGATGGCGGCCACCCCCGACGGGGGCGGCTACTGGCTGGTCGCCGCCGACGGCGGGATCTTCGATTTCGGCGACGCCGGCTTCTACGGTTCGGCCGGCGACCGGTCGCTTCCCGCCTCCGTCGCCGGCATGATCCCGACCACCGACGGCAAGGGCTACCTGCTGGCGGGCAGCGACGGCAGCATCTACCCCTTCGGTGACGCGGTCAGCTACGGCGACAACACCGCGGCCACGCCCACCCAGCCGATCGCCGGCATCGCGGCCAGCGCCGGGGGGAAGGGCTACTACCTGCTCGAACCCGACGCGTTCCCGACCGCGTTCAGCCATCCGGGCGGCGGCGGGGCCATCGTGGCCGCCGCCGCCAGCCAGATCGAGGGCAACCCGGACCAGAGCGAAGGGCTGTTTTGCAACCCGTACGGGCCGTGCGAGGCGTGGTGCGCGCTGTTCGCGACCTGGGCGTGGGAGGCCGGCGGGGTGCCCATCCCCCGCGAGGCGTTCACCGGAGCGGTGTGGGACTGGGCGGTGGCCAACACCTACGTGTACGACGCCGCGACCAAGGCCGTGCCGGGGGACGCGGTGCTCTACGGCACGGGCCCGCAAAACGCCGACACGTCGGTGCACATGGGCATCGTCGCCCAGGTGTGGCCCGACGGGGCGGTCGTCACCATCGAAGGCGACTCCGGGCCCGGCGCCTACGGCCAGTACAACGTGACGATCAACGGGCCGTTCCTGCCGACCGACTCCGACGTCTACAACGGCATGGGGATCTACGCCATCGCCCACCAGTAGCCCGACGGGGACACGCGCCGGAAGTGGGACCGGCCGAGGGTCGTTAGGCTGGCCGCGATGACCGGCGTTGTCGCGGTGGCCAACCAGAAGGGCGGGGTGGCGAAGACGACCACCGTCCACTCCCTGGGCGCGGCGCTCGCCGACCGGGGGCAGCGGGTGCTGCTCGTCGACCTCGACCCGCAGGCGTGCCTCACCTACTCGACGGGGACCGACCCCGATGCCCTTGAGGCGTCGCTCCACGACGTGCTGGTCGGGCGCACCCCGGCCGCCGACGTGCTGGTGAAGCTCGACGACCTCGACCTTTTGCCGGCGTCGATCGACCTGGCCGGCGCCGAGGTCCACCTCCTGACCAGGCCGGGCCGGGAGTACGCCCTGCAGCGGGCGCTCGAACCGCTGCTCGGCGCCTACGACACGGTGCTCATCGACTGCCCGCCGTCGCTCGGGATCCTCACCATCAACGGTCTCACCGCGGCCCGAAGCGTCGTCATCCCGCTGCAGTGCGAGACCCTCAGCCACCGCGGCGTCGGGCAGCTGCTGGAGACGATCGGCGACGTCCGATCCTTCACCAATCCGAAGCTGGCGGTGCTCGGCGTGATCGCCACGATGTACGACCCGCGCACCAGGCTGGCCCAAGAGACCCTGGCGGGCGTCGGCGCGGCCTACGGCCTGGCGGTCTTGCAGCCGCCGGTCCCCAAGTCGGTGCGGGTCGCGGAGGCGCCGGGGCGGGGCTGCTCGGTGCTGCGCCACGCCCCCCGCTCGCCGAGCGCGGAGGCGTACCGGGAGCTGGCCGCCGCCCTGATGGAGCAGTGATGGCCGACCTCCCCCCGAGCGCCGGCGCCGGGCGCGGCGCCGACCCGCTCGGCACCCGGGCCCTGTTCAGCCCGCCGGGCGGCTCCGCCGGCGAGGCGCCCCTCGACCCTCCCCCGACCGGACGGCGGGCGCTGTTCAGCGAGCCGGCGATCGGACCTCGCTCGGTGGTGGTGGAGTGCCGGCGCTGCGGGCGGCGGACCCCGGTAGGGGTGGTCCACCTCACCCGCCAGCTGGTCCCGTCGCTTTGGCGGCCGGCCAGCCGCTACAGCCGGTACATGCGCTGCCCGAGCTGCGGGCGCTTCGGGTGGTGCCGGCTGGAGTGGCGGGCGTTCAGGCCGCTTTGAGCAGCGCCGACGCCCCCGCTCAGGCCCGGAGGGAGGAGACGACGGTGGCGCTCACCTGTGGGTCGGCCTGGACCACCAGCCAGATCTCGGTCTTCGAGGAGCGGACCCACGCGTCGAGCACCCGGGCGGTGGTTGACCCCCGCACCAGCGTGTAGGACCACGCCGCGTCGGCCCCCGGGACGGTGGCCCGGGCCCCGCCGATCAGCTGGTAGGGGCTGGGGCGGAGCTGACCGAACGACGCCAGGGTGCTCGGCGGGGCCTCGTCCAGGGTCGGTGCCTCGGCGCGGATGCGCAGGGTCTCCGCGGCCCAGCCGCCGGTCCCCCTGTAGAAGAAGTCCCCGTTGCTGTCGGTGTAGGCGCTGTCTTGGGTCCAGCCGGCCGGGATGGCGTAGCCCCAGTAGGCGTCGGTGATGGCCTGGTAGCCGGCGGGCGGGGTGATCGCCACCGACGGCTCGCTCGGGCCGATCAGGTACACGACAGCCGCGACGGCGCCGACCAGGAGCGGGGTCATCCCGATCGCCAGCATCCACTTCCGGTTGTGGGACCGGCCCTCCGCTGGCGAAGGGCCCGAGGCGGAAGGCGGGGTCGCGGCGGGCACGGCTCGATTGTCCCATGCCGTTAACCGATGCGGGGGCGCGGCAACGGCGCAGGACCGAAAGCCCTGCGCCGCTGCTGCTGGATGCTGTCCCATCGGACCACTCTCTGGAGTGGAACCGCCTCTACGGCTCGGCAGGATCACTGATCCGTTGCCCGAGCATGTGGCCGGTCTGGTCGAGGGCCGATGAACCAACATCCCCTGAAGGACCCGGAGCCACCGCGCCGCCTGCCGGCGGCTGGCCACGGGCCCGCTCTCAGCGGGGTGGACCGTCCTCCTCGGACGAACTCCGTGCTTCCACGGTGCCCTCCTTTCCCTGCTTCGGTAACGGTGGCCGTTACGGCCTCTTTGATCGATTAGACGCCTCTCGCAGAGACCTGTCAAGGGTCAAATGCGAGGCGTCGCCGACCGCGAGTCAGCCGGCGTTCCAGAGGGTGATGACCACCGGCTCGTCCATCCACGTGAACTTGACCTCGCAGGTCAGCTCCAGGTGGCCGGGCGGCGTGTAGTCACCCTCGTCGTGCACGGAGGGCAGCGACAGCTCGGTCGGCCCCGGCAGCAGAGCCTTGATGTTGCCGCCGACCACGTTGACCAGCTCTCCGACCGCGTCTCGCACGTCGCTGCCGGAGAGCTCGTCGACCTCCATCCCGAACATGGCGGCGGCCGCGTGGCGGCTGGCCGGCTCGGAGCACGACAGGCACGCGGTGCCGTTCCATTCGCCGCTGATCTCCACGGTGGCAGCCACGTCGTTGCCGCCGATGCCTCCGGTGCGAAGGCCGCCCTCGTCGTTGAGCAGCGCGCTCCAGATGTCCTGGGTCAGCTCGGCGATCATGTCGCCGGTGAGTGTGGGGGTGGTCATTCGTCCTCTCCTGCAGAGTCGCCCCGGGGACCGGTCGGTGCCTGGGGAGAGTGGGGTCGGCCGCCAGCCCGTGGGCTGCGCGGTGTTCTCTGGTAATCGTTTCCGCCCTCGGCCAACGACCGGACCGTCCGGGTCTGCTCGCTCGCCGTCGCCTCCGCCTTCACCGCCGCGCCCCCACCGGAGACGGGCTTCGCAGCCGGCCGAGGATGGCGTTGGGCAGCCCCGAGAGGGGGAGGTTGGCCGCGGACAGCCCGTTTCTGGCCACCGCGCCCGGCATCCCCCAGACCACCGAGGTCACTTCGTCTTGGGTGAGCACCTCGCCGCCGGCCGCGACGATCTCCCGCGCCCCGTTGAGCCCGTCCTCGCCCATCCCGGTCAGCACCACCGCGAGCAGGCCGCTGCGCCACACCTGGACCGCGGTCCGGAACAGCACGTCGACGGCCGGCCGGCAGGAGTTCTCGGGCGGCGAGTCGATCAGGGAGAGCTGCACCTTGCCTGCCACCCGGTGCACCGCCATGTGGACGCCGCCCTTGGCGACGTACACGTGCCCGGCCTCGACGACCGCCCCGTCTTCGGCCTCGACCACCCGGAGGGGGCTGGCGGCGTCGAGGCGCCCGGCGAGGAGCCGGGTGAACATCTCGGGCATGTGCTGCACGACGAGCACCGGGACCTGGAGGTTGGCGGGCAGGCTCGGGATGAGCTCCGCCAACGCGTTGGGGCCGCCGGTCGACGAGCCGATGGTGATCGCCCCGACGTTGCGGCGGTACTGCGGCGCCGGGCGGAGGGCGACGCGGGTCGGGGCGGCGGGGGCGGCGGCGCGCGCCGAGCGCTGAGCCCCGGCGACGGGGACCGCGGCGGGCGGCTCGGCGCTGCGGCGGCGGCCGATCGCGCCCCAGGCCCGCACCAGCGGCACCAGCCCGTCGCGCACCGCCGCCATCGACTCCTCGCGGGAGCTGTTGGACGGCTTGGTGACGTAGTCGTTGGCGCCGTGGGTCAGCGCGTCGAGGGTCGCCTCGGCGCTGCGCTGGGTCAGGGTGCTGAACATGATCACCGGCAGCTTCGGCCAGCGGGGCCGGAGCTTGCGCAGCGTGGCCAGCCCGTCGAGGACCGGCATCTCCACGTCGAGGACCACCACGTGGGGACGGTGCATGTCGATCTGGTCGAGGGCTTCTTGGCCGTTGACGGCGATGCCGACCACGTTGATGTCTGGCTGCTCGCGGAGGATGCCGGCGACGAGGCGGCGCACGACCGCCGAGTCGTCGACGAGCATCACCCGGATCGGTTCGCTGTCTGTCACCCCAACCACCCCTCGCCCTGGCCCCGGCTCAGATCGTCACGAAGCCGAGGCGCCCCTTGGGGTATCCCTCAACGTCGACGTCCAAGGAGATGTGCCAGCCGGCGGGGGCGTCGCCGCCCGGCAGCTGCTTGCCGCCGGGGACCACCTCTACCGCGCGCAGCACGCAGTGCTCGGAGGACGCCATCTTGGCCAGGACGTTGGCCACCTCGTAGAAGTTGGAGTCGAGGCCCTCGGCGAGGCTGCCGGCCTTGGCCGCCTCCTCCGCCCGTCCGGCGGGGATCCTGGTCAAAGCGCAGGCGAGGGACGCAGCGACCGGGATCTCGGCGACGAAGTAGGCGTGGTGCTCGGCTCCGGCGATGTCGTAGGTGGCCACCGCGCGCGCCACCTCCTTGCGGGGCGCCGCGGCGTCCCCGGTGAGGACCTTGCGGCCGAGGAGGCCTTCGAGGACCTCGGCGACGGTCTGCTCGGAGCCGCCGGCGACCTTGGCGTCGTCCTGCCCGCCGGTGCCGAGCGCCAGGGTGATCTGGTGGGCCAGGTCGTCGGAGGTGAACGGCTTGATGATCACGAAGCTGGCGCCGGCCTCGAACGCCTGGAGGCGGATCTCCACCGCCGCCTCGGAGGTGACGAACCCGAACGCCACCCGGTTGCCGGCGTCGCGGACGGAGTTGAGCAGCTCGATGCCGTTCATCTCCGGCATGTTCCAGTCGGAGAGCACCAGCTCGACGCCGCCGCCGGTGATGGTCTGCAGCGCCGCCGCGCCGTTCTCCGCCTCGACCACGTTGTCGTAGCCGGCCTTCCGGAGCTCTCGGCGGACGATCATCCGCATTGCCTTGCTGTCGTCGACGACCAGGATGGCCACGGGGCTGCCTTTCGTAGGGTCATGTCCGGCCCAGACGGCTCGGTGCTCCAGGAAGATCGGCAGTCCGCCGGAGGGGGTTAGCGAATACCCGTCGGGCCCTCCGGAACCAGTCAAGTGCGCAGTTCGCGTCCATCCGCCGGGGCCGGGCGCGCCCCGAACCCGGGCGTCGGCTAGCCCGCGGGGGCGCTCACGCGGCGTCGGGGGCGGTCAGCTCGGCGAGCAGGGCCCGGACCCGGCGGTCGATGTCGTCGACGATGGGACGCACCTCCTCGACCGGCCGCCCGGCCGGGTCGGTGAGGTCCCAGTCCAGATACCGCTTGCCGGGGTACACCGGGCAGGTGTCGCCGCAGCCCATGGTCACCACCACGTCGGCCTCCTCGGCGTCGGCCGCGGCGAGCGGCTTGGGGAACTCTTTCGCGGTGTCGAGGCCCCGCTCTTGGAGGACCGCGACGACCGACGGGTTCAGCTGCTCGCCGGGCTCGGATCCCGCGGAGCGGACCTCGACTCGGCCGGCGGCGTAGTGGTCGAGGAGGACCTTGGCGGCCAGGCTGCGCCCGGCGTTGTGGACGCAGAGGAAGAGCACGACGGGCGGGCGGGTCACGACTGAGGTCCTCCAGTGGTCGGGCCCGACGCCGGGTGGTAGCGGTGGCGGGCCCACAGCGCGACGTAGACCAGCCCGACGAGGACCGGCACCTCGATGAGCGGGCCGACGACGCCGGCGAGGGCCTCGCCGGAGGTCACGCCGAACACCCCGATGCACACCGCGATGGCCAGCTCGAAGTTGTTGCCGGCCGCGGTGAACGCCAAGGTGGCGGTGCGTTCGTAGGGCAACCCCAAAGCCCGCCCGAGGGCGAACCCGCCGAACCACATCACCGCGAAGTACGCCAGCAGCGGCAGGGCGATGCGGGCCACGTCGCCCGGTTTGGAGGTGATGGTGTGGCCCTGCAGAGCGAAGAGGATGACGATCGTGTAGAGCAGCCCGTAGAGGGCGAAGGGACCGAGCCGGGGTAGCAGAACCGTCTCGTACCACTCCCGGCCCTTGCGGGCCTCGCCCACCGCCCGGGTGAGGAACCCGGCGACGAGGGGCACGCCGAGGAAGATCAGCACCGTTTGGGCGATCCGCCACACCGACAGGTGGATGCCGACGGTGGAGAGGCCGAGCCATCCGGGCAGGGTCTGCAGGTAGAAGTACCCGAGGAACGCGAAAGCCACGATCTGGAAAAGGGAGTTGATGGCGACGAGCACCGCGGCGGCCTCCCGGTCGCCGCAGGAGAGGTCGTTCCAGATGAGGACCATGGCGATGCAACGGGCCAGGCCGACGATGATCAAGCCGGTGCGGTAGGTCGCCTGGTCGGGCAGGAGCAGCCACGCCAACGTGAACATCACTGCCGGCCCGACCAGCCAGTTGAGCACCAGCGACGAGACCAGCATCCGCCGGTCCCTGGTCACCGCGCCGAGCTGGCCGTAGCGGACCTTGGCCAGCACCGGGTACATCATCACCAGCAGCCCGATGAAGATCGGCAGGGACGTCCCGGAGGTCACCTGGAAGGCGTTTAGGTGCCGGTTCAGGCTGGGGATGGCCCGCCCGAGGATCGTGCCGGTCGCCATCGCGGCGAGGATCCACACCGGCAAGAAGCGGTCAAGGAACGGCAGCCGGGCGGCGACGGGGGCGTCTGGATCGGTGCCCGGAGCCGGCCGCTCGGAGACCACGTCGCTCATGACCGGCGTTCCCGGTCGGGGCCGGCGGCGTCGCTCAGCGACACGAGGACGTCGACTGGCCGGGGGTGAGCGCCAGGTCAGGGCGGGTGGCGCAGCACCCCGACGCCGACGGCTCGCCGGCGCGCGGCGCCCCGGCCGGCTGGTCGGCGTCGCCGAGCACGGTGTAGATCTCCCACGGCTCGCCGCCGGGCCCGTCGACCCACACCTTGTCCTGCACGGCGTAACAGCACGCCGTCTGCTCCTCGAGGGCGGTGGCCAGGCCCTCGCCGGCCAGGCGGACGTGCGCGGCGCTCACCTCGTCGCTCGAGGCGACCTCCACGCCCAGGTGGTTGAGGGAGCCGGGGGTCTGGGTGGCGTCCTCGATCAGGACCAGCTTGAGCGGCGGGTCGGCGACCGCGAAGTTGGCGTAGCCGGGACGGACCTTCGCCGGTTCGGTGGCGAACAGCGCCGAATAGAACGCGATGGCCTCGTCGAGGTCGGCGACGTTGAGGGCGAGCTGGACACGGGACATCAAAGATCCTCCTGGTAGCATCCACGATCGTCGATGCGTTTATCATCGTCGATACATAGATGGATGTCAATAGGAGGGTGGGATGGCGAAGCGCAGCGGGCTGATCGAAGTGGCCGAAGCCGCCGCCTGTTGCCCCTCGGTGCTCGGGGCGCCGCTGGGCTCCGCCGACGCCGGCGACCTGGCCCGGGGCTTCAGCGCCCTGGCCGACCCGGTTCGGCTCCGGGTGCTGTCGATGCTGGCCGCCGCGCCCGACGGCGAGGTATGCGTCTGCGACTTCGTCGGGCCGCTCGGCAAGTCGCAGCCGACCATCTCCCACCACCTGAAGGTGCTCGGCGATGCCGGCTTGGTCCACGGCGACCGCCGGGGGAAGTGGGTGTGGTACTCGCTCGACCGGGGCCGCCTGGCCCGCCTCCGGGCGGCCATCGACGCCTGAGCGCTCGCCCGGCCGGCCAAGTCCGGGCCATGGCGCCCCGGCGAACGTCGGGACGCCATGACCACGGCCAGGGGAGCGCCGGCTTCTAGCGCTCCCAGAAGTGGCGCTTGCGTCCCGCGGTGGCCATCGGCCGGTCCTCGAGGGTGCTGCGGTCGCCTTCAGCGGTCTGCCAGCCGCCGTCGAGCGGGCGGGGAGTGGTCGGCACCGCGGTGGTGATGTCCACCATGTCGTCACCGCCCCGCTCCGCGGTGGCCGCCTGGCGACCCTCGACCTGGCCGGCGAGGCGGTCCCGCTCCGCCAGCAGGCCCTCCCGCTCGCCTGCCATGCGGTCGCGCTCGGCGACCAGCGCCTGGTTGTGCTGCGCCAGGCGATCGCGCTCCGCGAGCGCCGCGGTCAACTCACCGTTGCGGCGGGCCATCCGCCGGTTGCGCCGGGCCCGCCCGGCCCCGCCGGTCATGAGCGCCAGCCCCAGCAAGGCCACGGCCCCGGTGATGGCACCGATCACGAACACCCACCAGTCGGTGTGCACCCCGAGGCTCTGGCCGAACGCGCTCGGCGACACCACCCGGTGCGAGTTGGTTACCACCACGTCCACGCCGAAAGCCGCAGCAGCGGCCAAAAGCAACAATCCGATGA
Organism: Acidiferrimicrobium sp. IK; assembly: GCF_025499425.1. GTDB lineage: Bacteria > Actinomycetota > Acidimicrobiia > Acidimicrobiales > Palsa-688 > Acidiferrimicrobium. The sequence goes on along the minus strand of NZ_JAIMCB010000008.1, from coordinate 190,973 downwards.
CGATCATGTGCCGTCTCCTCCCATACGCGGCCGGCGAGAGCGCCAGCCTGAGGCGTACGTACCCACCGGCGGCCCGGGAGATGCGCTCAGCCGAGCGACGACGTCGCGGCTCGCAGCTCGGCGAGGGCCCGAAGAGCGCAGCCCGCCAAGTCGTCGCTGTCCGAATCGGGCCGGCTCCACTCCGCGAAACCCCGCTTGAACGCCAGGACCCCGAGCTCGGCCGCGAGCTGCGCGGTCGGGTCGGGCACCCCCCGGCGGACCAACGCGGCGGCCATGGCCTCGGCCAGGCCGACCCGCTTGAGCGCGTCGCGCTCTTGGAGCTCGGCGTTGGCGGCGACCGCCGCCTGCAGGCGAGGACCCGGCGCCCGGTTCAGCGGGCCCATCTCGTCCGACGCCCGCCGCAGGCCGGCTGCGACGGCCTCGAGGGGCGTCGCTTCGGTCGCCGCGTCGGCGATGCCTTCGGCGAAAAGCCGGCTGAGCGTCGCCTGCCCCGCCACCAGCACCTCCCGCTTGTCGGGGAAATACCGGAAGAAGGTGCTTTTGGTCGTCCCGGCGCGCGCCGCGATCTGGGCCACCGTCGTGGCGTCGTAGCCCTGCTCGGTGAACAGGTCGGCGGCGGCGGCCACGAGCCGCTCCCGGGCACCGGGTTCCCATCGGGGCATGCCTCCATCCTACGTGATGCGACTCATGTCCCATCAGTCGGCTACGGTGATAGGACAACAGTCCCATCAACGTTTGGAGGCACCCAATGCACGTCTTCGTCACCGGCGGCACCGGCCTGGTCGGCTCTGCCGTCGTCGCCGAGCTCCTCGGCCACGGCCACACCGTCTTGGCGTTGGCCCGCTCCGACGCCTCCGCGCGCGCCGCGCACCACGCCGGCGCCGAAGTGCTGCGGGGCGGCCTGAGCGACCTCGACGTCCTGCGGGAGGGCGCGGCCCGAGCAGACGGCGTCATCCACCTGGCGTTCGGCCACGACTTCACCACCCCAGCGGCGCTGCAGGCGGCGGTCGGCGAGGAAAGCGACGCCCTGGCGGCGCTGGGCGAGGCGCTGGTCGGCACCGACCGGCCGCTCGTCACGGTGTCGGGCACCCCGCCCGTGCCGGGCCGGCCCTCGACCGAAGCCGATCCCCTCCCGACCGACGGTCCCGTCGGCGGCCGTTCCCGGTCAGTGGCGGGGATCCTGGGGCTGGCCGACCGAGGGGTGCGCAGCACGGCCGTTCGCCTGCCCCGCACCGTCCACAACCGCGGTGAGGGCGGCTTCGCCGGTTTGCTCACCGCCATCGCCCGCCAAAGCGGGGTGGCCGGCTACCCGGGAGACGGAACGCAGCGCTGGCCCGCGGTGCACGCCCTCGACGCGGCGGTGGTCTTCCGCCTGGCGCTCGAGCAGGCGCCGCCCGGCAGCTGCTGGCACGCGGTGGCCGACGAGGGCGACCCGGTGGCGGCGATCGCCGCGGTCATTGGCCGGCGGCTGGGCCTGCCGGCCGAGGCGGTGGCGGCGGAGACCTTCGGTCCCTTCGGCCCGATCTTCGCGGCCGACCAACCCGCGTCGAGCGCCCACACCCGCGCCGCGCTGGGCTGGGAGCCGACCCATCCCGGCCTCCTCGCGGACCTCGAGCACCTCGAGCCGTGACCGAGGGCGGCCCTCGCCGGCCCGCGCTCCGCTGGCCCCGGCCAGCTCAGCTCAGGCGGTCAGCGCGGGGCGCATCAGCGCCCAGAACCCGTCGAGGCGGCGCTTGACGCCCTTGGCCTCGTCGCCGATCCGGGCTAGCTCCTTGGCCCCGTAGAAGTAGGCGACGATGACCTCCGCGGTGGCCTTGGCCGACACGTCGGAGCGGACCGTGCCGCGCCGCTGCCCGGCGCGCACCAGCTTGGTGACCCGCTCCGACCACTCCGCCGTAGGGGGGTGCATGTCGGCGTTGATCAGGTTGCGTTCGACGGAGAGGCGGGCGCCGGCGCGCACCACGACGTCGCGCTCGAAGGCCGCACTGACGCGGTAGGTGAGGGCGACGACGGCGTCGAGAGGGTCGTCGCCGGCGGCGGGGAGCGCTCCTACCAGCGCGTCCAGCGCAGCGAAGTGCCGCTCGACGATCTCGCTGGCCAGGTCTTCTTTGCGCTTGAAGAAGTAGTAGAGCGCGCCGCTGGTCAGCCCGAGGTCCTCGACGACCTCTTTCAAGTTGACGCCCATGTAGCCGCGCCGTTCGAAAGCGCCGGCCGCCGCGAGCACGATCCGCTCGCGGGTGTCGGCGGCCTTCACGTTGCGCGGCGTCAGTCGGGGGGCGCCGTCCTCGCCGGCGAGGTTCGGCTGCGGACGGGGCTGGGATGCGGGCATTCCCAAGGATACACGTAGGTATGCGCGAGCTCGGCACCGGGCGGGGGCTCGGCTCGGCTCAGAGCAGCATCCCTCCGGTCGCCTCGATCCGCTGCCCGGTGACCCAGGTGCCGGTGGCCGTGGTGAGCCCGGCGATGAGCTGGCCGATGTCCTCAGGCGTCGCCAGCCGACCAAGCGCGGTGGAGGCCAGGACGGTTTGTTGCAGGGCGGGGTCGGAGCGCAGGTGGGCGTCGCCGAAATCGGTCGGCACGGCGCCTACCGCCACGACGTTGGCGGTGATGCCCCGCTTCGCGAACTCGAGGGCCTCGTAGCGGGTGAGGGCTTCGACCGCGGCCTTGGCCGCCGCGTAGGGGCCCGACGACGGGAACGACACCCGGGTCAGCGCGGAGCTGATGTTGATGATCCGCCCGCCGTCGGCGAGCAGCGGGAGGAGGGTCTGGGTGAGGAAGAACGGTCCCTTCACGTGCTCGGTGAACACCCGGTCGAAGTCGGCCTCGGTGGTGGAGGCCAACGGGCTGTACAGGGCGCTCCCTGCGTTGTTCACCAGCGTGTCGAACGTGCCGTCAGGAAGGTTCTCCCGCAACCGGTCCGCGAAGGCGGGGAAGGACGCCAGATCGGTGGTGTCGAGCGGCAGCGCCGCGCTGCGCCGGCCGAGCGCGGCGATCTGGTCGGTCACCTCCTTGGCTGCGGTCTCCTGGGTCCGGTAGGTCACGATGACGTCGACGCCGGCCGCGGCGAGGGCGAGGGCGGTCGCCCGGCCGAGGCCGCGGCTGGAGCCGGTGACGAGCGCGGTCGGTGCATGAGCTGCGGTGGTCATGCTTCCACGCTGCGCCGCCCCGCTCGGCGGGACAAGGGGCCTAACGAGCGGGGGATCGGCGATCCCTGGCTCGGCGCTCCGGGAGGCGCCCATACTGGGAGCCGTGGACCGCGCGCAGCTCGCCGACTTCCTCCGCCGCCGGCGTGAAGCCCTGCAGCCGGAGGACCTCGGGATGGGCCGCTCGGCTCGGCGCCGGACGCCGGGCTTGCGCCGCGAGGAGGTCGCCATGGTCGCGGGGATGTCCACCGACTACTACACCCGCCTCGAGCAGCGGCGAGGCCCGCAGCCGTCGGTGTCGATGCTGGCGGCCATCGCGCGGGCCCTTCGCCTGAGCCGGGCCGAGCGCGACCACCTCTTCCGGCTGGCCGGCCACGCCCCGTCGGTCGACGGGTCGCGCTCCGATCACGTGAGCAGAGGTTTGCACCGGGTCCTCGACCGGCTCGACGCGCCGGCCATGGTGACCAACGACCTCGGCGAGGTGCTGGCCCAGAACCCGCTGGCGGTGGCCCTCCTCGGCGACGAGACCCGCTTCGGGTGGGGCACGCCGCAGCGATCGCGCTGGTACCGGTGGTTCGCCGACCCCGCCGAGCGGACCCTGCACGCCCCGGAAGACCACGACCGCTTGTCGCGGTCGTACGCCGCGGGGCTGCGGACGGCCGTCAGCCGGCACCCCGACGACCGACGGGGCCGTGACCTGGTCGACCGACTGCGAGACGCGTCGCCGGAGTTCGCTGCGCTCTGGGCCGAGCACGACGTGTCGTGGCGGCCGGGGACCGAACCGAAGCGCTTCGTGCACCCCCACGTCGGCGTCATCGACCTGGAGTGCCAGACGCTGGTGGCGGAGAGCGACTCGCAGATCCTGCTCGTGTACACCGCCACGCCGGGCTCGGAGTCGGCCGACCGTTTGCAGCTGCTGGGCGTCGTCGGAGCCCAGCAGTTCGACGACCTGGCGGCGGGGCCACCACTCGACTAGTGCCGTGGCGGGTCGCCTCCGCGGGATCGACCAGCGCGGCGTCATGCCAACACGCGCCCAACCGCTGCGGCCAGACTCTCACGGCTCGAAATGTCAAGCGGCTTCGGGAGGTTTCTGCTCGGATCGGTGTCACCGGCGGCCCGGTGGGTGTCGTAGAACGGCTTCTGTGCGCCGGATGGGTGGCGTGACGGCGGCGTTCCCGGACCTCGCCGTGGGAACGCAGGATCCTGTACATGGTCGGCACCGACGCCAGATAGATGCCGTCGTCAAGCAGCTTCGCGTAGACGGTGGTCGGGGCCTCGTCCACATGCTCGGGCGAGTTGAGCACCGCCCGCACCCGATCTCGCTCCTCGGCCGAAAGCGCCCGAGGCTGGGATGCCGGTGGCCGTGCCGCAGGCGGGCTCTGGCGGCGCCGGCGATACCAGCGGGCCTGGGCCTCGCCGAGCGCCCTCACAGGCCGTGCGGACACCGATCAGCGGCACGAGTTCCTCGATGGCCGCGTCGATCACCTGGTCTCGCCCCTCGTCTCCGTCGAGGCGCTGTCGGCGGCGAGCTGCTCCCACAGCGCGGAGAGTTTTCCCTGGATCTGGATCACCCGCCGGGCCTTGTCCAACTCCGCCTCGGCCCGCGCCGCCCGGCGCTTCAACCGGGCGATCTCCATGGCTTTCGGGTCGACCGCCTGCCGCCCGGACGGCCGGGCCAGCTCGGACACGGCTCCGCGGTCGCGTTGCTTGCGCCGCTCGTAGATTAACGACGGTTCAGGCCCTCCGGCGCAACAGGGCACCGTTGCCGGCCGCTCCCAGCCGCTCGTACTAGGCCAGGATCTCAGGCTTTTACTTCGCCGGATACTGCCGGGGCCGCCGGGTCCGCTCGGGTGTGGGCGGCCAACAGGATCTGCCCATTGGCGGCCAACAGGGACTGCCCAAGGACGGCCAAGCCGTCACTCAGGGTGACGACCGTCGCCATGGCGCCTGCGCCCCGACCCATCGATCGGAGCGGGCTCCGAACCAGTTGGCATCGGAGTGCTGTCCACGCCGATGGAATGGGTCACGCGGAACTGGGGGCGACCGTGAGACGTCATACGGTCATGCGGAAGGCTCTTGTCGTAGTGGCCGTGATCTTCATGGCGGTAGTCGCCGCGAGCTGCGGGCAGAACCGGGACGTGGTGAAGGGACAGACCACGGTAACCACGGCTCCGAGCCAGAGCAGCACCACGACGGGGAGCAGCAACAAGGCGAAGGCCCAGGTTGAAGCCAGGCGGCTGCTGGCCTCAGTGGTGATGCCAGCCGGTTCGATCAGGTTGACTGCTGGTCCGTCATCGCTGTCGGGACCGGCCATGGGAACTCCTGCGACGTCGTCCCTGATCGACGACACCGCTTTCTGGAAGGTTCCAACGTCTATGAGCGTCACCCTCACCTGGTTTGCTGGACATCATCCCGGAGGGCTTCCGCCGTCCGGCTCCGGCTCGTCGTCGTCGCACGGCACAACAATGACCAGCGGTGTCAGCTACGACGCCCCCTCGAGCGCGGCATGGACGGGCGCATCGGTTGAAATCGGAGTTGCTCCGACAGGCTCTGACACCTCCGTCGTGAGGGCCGACGGGATTGCGCTATGGATCGACCCCGTTCCCATCCCCGACAACCAGCGGGGTCCTCGTATGCGCATCACCCTGGCGTCCGGGTGCTCCCCGAGCGACCGGGGGTTCGTGGGCGTAACCAACCCGCTGCCGCCGCTGGATTCGTCACTGCTTCCTCCTGGATCGCCGACGAGCGGGCTGGCATGTCAGTACTACGGTCTCAATGGGACCCCCTTCGCTCTCGAGCAGAGATCCGTGATGGATTCTGCGGCGGCCAACGCGTTCGCGACGAGTGTCGGACGACTCCAGCTAGGCCACCTCGACGACCAGGTCGTCAACTGCCCCAGCGGTGGCGGGTCTGCCACCGTCGTGGCGCTCGACTACCCAAACGGCCAGACCATCGATCTGTGGATGGCAACCACCGGCTGCGCCAACACGTCCAATGGCTATATCAGCGCCTCTGGGGCCCCATCCGTCTAGAAACCCTGCAGGCGCTAGGAGCCGATACGGAAGGATCAATCTGCGGCGACACGTCACGGCTGTTGCCGGACGACAGCACCGACTCCCGCTCGGATCCCTTTCTGGTTGACGGTGGTTGACGGTGGGGGTAGAGTGAATGCATGGCCGACTCCTACTCTCTTCTCGAGGAGGGCCTCAAAGTCGGGCTTTACGAGGCCGTCGAGGACTTACAGAGCACCGGACTACTGGATCGGATCGACCCCGACCAGCTGGCCGAACGGGCCCGCCAGGCGGTGCACGCGGCCCTGGCGTCGTTCGTGTGGGAAGAACGGCTCGGGCCGGCCCTCGAAACCGGCCAGGTATGCCAGGAGCTGGGCGTGTCCCGCCAGGCGGTGGCCAAGGCGGTCATCGCCGGGCGGCTCGTCGCCCTGCCCGCCGGCAAGACCCGCCGGTTCCCGGTCTGGCAGTTTCGGAGGCAGCCCGGCCGCCTCGAGATGCGCGCCGAGGTCGCCGAGGTCGTCGGAGTGTTTCGGCGGGTCTACCCGGAGGTGAAAGCTGTCCAGATTGCCGCCTGGGCCCGCACCACCCAGCCGGAGCTGGACGGCACCACCCCAGCGGAATGGTTGGAGCGGGAACGCCCTGTCCATCCGGCTGTCCTCGCCGCTGAAAGAGCAGCCGGCGCCCTGGCCAAGTGACCGCCTCTGCAGTCGAGTGGTCAGCCTTCCCCGAGTTGGTCCTGCATCCCGAAAGGGTGCTGTACCGGGTTCACCGCAACCAAAACGACCCGGTCCACTTCTGCTCCGAGGGGAGCGGCCGTTTTGATCTCACAGCTGTGGATGGCACCGGCACCTGCTACATGTCGCCGTCTCCGATCGGCGCCTACATCGAGACCTTCGGCCGGCTCGGCACCATCACCGTCTCCGACATCGCCGAGCGTTGCTTGACAGAGCTGGCTCTCACCCGGCCGGTCCGCTTGGCGGACACCACCGACCGGGGCGTGCTTGGCTCCTACGGCATCACCGGGGACCTCAGCGCCGGGACCGACTACTGGACCTCCCAGCAGGTGGCGGCCCGGCTGTACGCGGCCGGCTTCGACGGCGTCCACTACACAGCTCGCCACGACCCGGCCTTCCAGGAACGCAGCATCGCCGTCTTCGGTGGAGCCGGTGACACAAAGCTGTTCATTTCGGCCAGCTATGACATACCCGACGAGCTTCTCCGCCAAGGCGAGCGGGAGTTCCACCTGGCAGTCCTGCCCGAGCTGCACTAACCCACCCCTGAGAGGCCGCTCCCCAGCGTCGCCCGGTCGGTGCGGCCGCAGACGAAAACGGCACCGTCGGGTCACTAGCATCAACACCGACACGCGGCCCTAAGCGCAGCACGGCTACCGCGCCCGCCGGCTGGGTGCCGCCTGGTCGTGACTGGCGATCACCGACTTGCTGACCGCGGACAACGTTCCATCTTGCGCTCGCCGTGACCTCGCGAACTTGCCGGAACCGAGCGCGAGATCCGGCGTTAGGCGTCTCCGGAGCCTTCCCGACCACCACTGATCGTGGTCGCGGAGACCGTCGGCTTCCTGGCCGTCTACGGACAGTTTCTGCTGGCCGCCGACATTGACCGCTGACATGCGCCATGCCGCGCCCCCGACTCCCGATGACGTGACGACCTTGTGGGACGGGCGGCGGCTCGACTCGCGAGATGCCGTGATGGAGTGGCTGGTCGAGGTCGACGCCAAGCGTGCCGAGGAAGCCGCCGCCGCGGGCGTCGACGCCTGACGGTCCACCTCACGACCTCCGGCGTCTGATCGAGGTCCTCGATCGCCACGGTGTCGACTACCTCCTGGCCGGAGGTGCAGCCGCTACCGCCTATGGGGCTGAGCGGCCCTCCGACGACGCCGACTGTGTGGTGCGCCGGGGACGGGACAACCTGGATCGTCTCGCCGCCGCCCTGCGGGAGCTGAACGCTCGGCTGCGTGTCGGAGGGATGACCGACGTCGAAGCGCGCCTCTTGCCCGTGCAGCTCGACGCGGCTGCGCTCGAGGCGGCTGGCATGTCGACCTGGTTGACCGATGCCGGCCCCTTCGATGTGCTCGCCGGCCTGGAAGCCCTCGACGGTCGCCTGGTGCCCTAATGAAGAGTTGACCGAACGGGCGGCCGTGTTCCAAGGCGATGGGTTCGTGATCCGCACCGCCGGTGTGGACGACATCATCAACGCCTAGGAGCGAGCCGGGCGACCGAAGGACCGCGAGGCCCTACCCGGGCTGCCCTGCCAGCGGGGGTCTTGCTCGACTGCACGGCCGGCCTGGTCCAGCCGCTGGCGGACGTTGCCGGACAGGTACTCGGCTGCTGTCGCCGGCTGGCCGCCGGCCGGGTTGTCGAACACGAGGCCCGACATCGAGCCCGAGGCCTCCCGCAGCTCACTAATGGGTCGGTGCTCAAGGCGCGACATCCCACCAGCCGTCACGGGAACCTCACCGACCAGCAGGGGCACGATCTGGCCGTAGAATTCGAAGCCCTGTCGCTCATAGTGGTCACCTGCTGACGGCTCGGATGACCAAGCCTCACCGAAGGGCTCGCGGAGGTGGTCGATCCCCATTCGTTGCTAGTCGGCCGGATCGGCTCGTGCCGCGGCGGCCGCCGCGGCGAGGGCGTCGACCTGCTCGAGGTGATCAACCGGCCGGGCGCCTCCGAGACGGGAGTTGGGAGTGACGAACCAGCCGGCCAGGGACCAGCCGGTAAGCCGGCCGGCGGACGCTTTGACCACCGCCGCGATGGCGGGGTGGGGACGGCCGTTAACGTCGAAGCAGAAGCCGGGATACACGTCGACCCCGGCGGCGGAGGCGACGGCGAATATCTTCCCTGCTGCGGCCCACCGCTTCACCGCCGTCGCCGGCGAATGGCCTCTCGACCCGGCCCGCCGGGCCACGTCGCCGGTGCTGTACAGGCCGAAGTCGCGCTCGAGCTCGGCCCTCCACTCTGCGGTTCTGTCGTCGTCGCCCATGGACCCATGGTGCCGGCTCGTTCAACGCAACGCCCGGCGTCGCTCCGCGCCGGGCGACACGCCCGCGACACAGGGAAGGCCGGGCAGCTGCCTTCGGGCACCAACCGAGCGAGCGAAGCGAGTCGAGGGCGGTAGCGAGGCGGCCGGAGGCCGCATCGTGGCTGTGCGCCCTACGGAAAGGCACAACGGGCCGGGGGCCCGTTGGCTAACGCACCGGCCTGCGGCCGGCTTGTTGTCGAAGCGAAGCCGCGACGCGCCGCGGCGCTTCCCGGCCTCGAGCGCCCCCGGCCGAAGTCTCTCTGCGAGTGGGGGAGCGGGAGCAGGCGGGAAGGTGGGAGGATTGCCGAGTGATCCGTCCTGCGCGGCCGGGCGACGCGGAAGCCCAGCGGGCGGTGGAGCGCGCTGCGGGTGCTCGCTTCGTGGAGGTCGGCATGGCGGAGGTCGCCGCCGACGAGCCGATGAGCGCCGAGAAGTTGGCGGCCTACGCGAGAGGGGGCCGCTCGTGGGTCGCGGAAGACCACGACGCCCAGGTCGTGGGCTACGTGGTGGTGGAGCTGGTCGATCGATGCGCCCACATCGAACAGGTGAGCGTCGCACCCAGTCGCCAGGGGCACGGTCTCGGACGGGCCTTGATCGACGAGGTGGAACGGTGGGCCGCGGCCGAGCGGCTCGAGTGGATGACGCTGACTGCCTTCGCCGACGTCGCCTGGAACCGGCCGCTTTATGAGCACCTCGGCTTTCGGGTGCTCGCCGACGAGGAGCTGTCACCGGCGTTGCGAGCGCTTCGAAGCGACGAAGCGGCCCGCGGCTTGAACCCACAGATCCGGGTGTGTATGCGCAGAACCGTCCGGCGGCCCTGACCTCACCTCGAACGGCGCGCCGGGACCGCCCGGCCGCTCCGGCGGTGCCTGACTGCGAACGGTGAGAACCCGGCCCGGTGCCGACCACCACCCAAGCGGGTACCATAAAATGGTACTGTGATGGTCCCAGTGCATGGTATCTTCTAGGGGTGGAGGAGTCGCCGTTCCCTTATCAGGGGCCGCTGGAGCCGGGCGAGGTGCGCGGCCGGGACGACCTTGTCGCTGACCTGGTCCGGCGGATCGCGGCGCACAAGGTCACCGCGCTACTCGGACCCAGAAGGTACGGAAAGACCAGCGTTCTGCACCGGGTTGCCGCCGAGCTCACCGAGGTACACACCATCTTCGTCGACCTCTACGAGGTCACCTCCATGGCCGATGTCGCCGTCCGCTTCGACGAAGCCCTCGCAGCCACCACCGGACGGTTGGGTAGCCTCACCCGCCGCTATGCGGTCCAGGTGTCGCTCAACCTCGGGGCGCTGCGAGTCGCCTTGTCCGGGCCTGCTCGCAGCCGGCCCGACCCGGCGCTGGTCCTGCACGGTCTGTTGGACGTGATCGTGAAGACCGCCGCGTCCTCGGCGACCCTGCTGGTCGTCGACGAATTCTCCTCCGTGGCGCGCGTCGAGGGCGTTGCCGGCGCCATGCGCACCGCTTTCCAGCACCACTACCGGGACCTGGGCCTCATCTTCGCCGGCTCCCACCCGTCGATGATGCGGACTCTGTTCACTTCCCGTCCCCAACCGTTCTACGGCCAGGCGGACCTGGTCGACATAGCGCCGCTGTCGGCAGCTGCCGTAGAGGAGATCGTGGACCGAGGTTTTGCCACCACGGGACGCCACAGCGGCCGCCTGGCCGGCCTGCTCGTCGACTTCGCTGCTGGCCACCCGCAGCGGACGATGCAGCTCGCCGACGCCTGCTGGTCGCACACACAACCGGGAGGCTCCGGCGACGACGCATGGCCGGCTGGCCTGGCGCAGGTGCGACGGGAGAGCTCAGACGGCATGGAACGACTCTTCTCCGGCCACAACCTGAGCGAACGCCGGGTGCTGCGCTCCGTGGCGGTCTCGGGCAGCGTGCATGGTCACGAGGCTGAGCTCCTCGGCCTGGGGAAGAGCCCGGCGACAAGCTCGAGAGACTCGCTGCGCGACGCCGGCGAGCTGATATTGCACAACGGCTCGCTGCGAATCGTCGATCCAGTGCTAGCTGACTGGATCCGCCAACGCTTTCCGCTCTGACACTCTCCGCAGCCGCCCGGGGCGCCGGGATGACCCGTTCCTCCTTCGTCCGTCAGGTAGCCATGTCTTCGGCGGGAAGCAAGGTCGTCGACGTGGCGCGGGTGAGACGCAGCGTCGATGAAGCCGAGCGCCAGATCTCCGCCGCCTGCGAAGCACTCGGCTGAGGCTCCGGACCGCCAGGCGGCGGCTCGGTCAGCGAATCGGCCCGATGGCGGTCCCGTTGCCGGTGGGACAGCTGATCCATGACCGGTCTGCCCTCTCGTAGCGAGACCGATGGCATTGAGGCCCCCGTGGGGGCTGTAGCGGCCGTGCTGGCTGACCCGACCCGGCTCCCCAGCGGCGCCTGCCTTCGCCGACCGAGTCCGCTCCACTGGAAGGTCAGGTTGGCAGGCCAGCAAGGACTGTCGGGACTTCGCGCTGCGGTAGCTCTCAACAGGGAAGCCGGGACCGTGGACTACCGTCGCGGCTTCGACGCGAAGGTGTTCGCCGAGATGCTGAACAGGATTCGACCGGCTGCCGAGGGCGACGTTCCCGCTCGACGACACGCGGTATGAGGCGCTTCACGTAGCCGTCGGTACCTGGCAGGACCGTGCGCTCGTCTATGCCCGAGAGCAGGAGCGAATCCGCGGCATCCGCCGCGATTCGCGGTCCCGACCAGCGCTGACGCCGAGCACAAATTTCGTGATCCTGCGTTGTCGCTGTTCGAACCGGACGGAACTGCGGAAGCAGCCGAGCCACGCCCTGAGGACCGTCGAACCAGGAGCCTTGAGTGTCACCGCTTCGGTCCGCTCGTAAAAGCCCAAGGGTCGATGAGGCGCACGCCGAGATCCGTGAAGTGACGGACGTTGCGGGTGGCGACGGGCGCTTTACGTGCAAGTGCGATCCCCGCTATCTGAGCGTCGCGTATCTCGACCGCCTTGCCAGCCCGCTGCCTTCGAGCAACAAGTGCCCCGGCAGCATCTGCGGCGGCGACATCGAAGGCGAGGACTCGTTGGTCGAGATCCTCGCTGAGGACCTGCTCGAAGGCAGCTTCGAGATGCCGACGTCGACGCGACGCCGTAAGGAGCTCCAAGCCCGTTCGGATCTCGGACACGGTGACCGAGGTTGTCCAGATCGATTCCGACGGCTGAGCGTCCAGCCAGTCGACCACGATGGGCTCCGGCTCGGATCGCATGAGCGCAGAGAGCACGTTGGTGTCGAGCAGGATCACGGCTCCGAGAGGTCCGCGCCCCGGGACGGGTGTCCGCGCAACTCCATGAAGTCGTGTTCAATTCCCTCGCGGCGGAACCGGGACGCGATCGTCGACCCAAGCCGAACCGGTCTGGCCGGTCCGACCCGCACTGCGTCCCGGAGGATCTCTCGCACCTCTTCTTCGGTGGAGCGCCCATGGGCTCGAGCCCTACGTTGGAGCGCGTTCTTCACGTCCTCGTCGAGCTGACGGACCAAGAGCTGAGCCATAGGCGAATGATAGCGTGATAGCACCCGTGCTGGCTTCGACCGTCGGTAACGCCACCGGCAGCAACCTGGCGGCTGGCCGGGCGGGGCTGGCGTGTTCTCCCTACCTCCAACTCGAGCGGGCGGAGCCCCCCTTGTACTGGGTCGTTCCCTCTCGTGAGGACGGAGGATCAGGCATCCGCCGCCGGGCGCCGGACGAGGGCCTCGCCACCTCCAAGCGCACCAAGGCCGATGAGGCAGCCAGATACTTGAAGAACAAGGCGCCCCACCTCGACTACCCGACGGCGCTCGCCGCCGGGATGATCGAAGGAGCGTGTCGGTGGGCGCCATCCCGCTCGCCGCGTAGTCACTCCAGGGAAGCCGCGCCCTATCGGAACTCTTGATTTGGGGTATCACCGGGGGTCGAGCAGTAGCGAAGGTCTGGGACGTCGGCCATCCAAGCCCCGTCTTCGGGGCTCCAGAGCGCGTTGATGTCCTGCAGGTGGAGCAGCTCGGCTATCCCCGGGACGCGGCTCACCGGCGAATACGTCGACCGGGGCGAGTCGGCCCGCAGCGCCGATCGTCCGGCCTTGAGAGCCATGCCGTGCCGGCTGCGATTCCTGGTCGGTCAAACGCTTTTCAGGACGCGGTGGCGGTCGGCTTGGGCGCGGCGGGAGACGTCGGCGTGGGGGGCGATGGCGTCGTATTCGTGGGGCACGCCGGGGTGCAGGTGGAGTTCGACGTCTACCCCGGCGCGGCTGAGGGTGAGGGCGTAGGCGACGTCCTCGTCGCGGAAGATGTCGAGCTGCCCGACCTCGATGTAGGCCGGCGGAAGGTCACGGGCGTCGATGAGTCGGGCCGGGGCGGCCGACGGGTCGACCGCGCGGTCCTCGTGCCCTGGTCCGAGGAGGGCATTCCAGGCGGTGATGTTGTCCTCGTAGCTCCACCCGGCGAACGGCACAATCTCCGGGTCGGGTGCCGTGTTGCGGTCGTCGAGCATCGGATAGAGCAGGATCTGCCGGGCCAGCGGTGGGCCGCCGCGGTCGCGACTGAGGATGGCGACGGCCGCGGCGAGGCCGCCGCCGGCGCTGTCGCCCATGACGGCAATGCGATCCGGGTCGACGCCGAGCTCGGTCGCGTGGCCAGCCAGCCACACCAGGCTGGCGTAGGCGTCCTCGACCGGGGTCGGGTAGGGGTGCTCAGGCGCGAGGCGGTAGTCGATCGACAGCATCGGCACGCCGGTGTGGGCGACGTAGCGGGAGACCGGCCCGTCGAAGATCGGTACCGAGCCGAGGATCATTCCGCCGCCGTGCAGATAAAGGACCGCGGCCCGGCTGTCGCTGGAGCGCGCCCGGTACCAGCGGCCGAACAACGCGGTTCCGTCGGCCGCGGTTATCTCATGATCGACGATATCGACCTCGGTCGCGATGGGCTGGGCTTCGTTGTTGGCCCATTCGAGCATGGCATTGAGAGCACCGCGGCGGGCTTCGACATCGCCGACCGGTGGCGGTGGGGGCAGCGGTCCGTTCGCTTCTGCTATCGCCTGGATTGTGGCCGCCACCTCGGGGTCGACGGTGAAACTCATCGGCCTGTGCCGGGCGGGGGCAGTAGCTGTGTGCTGTACCGCGGGGCCAGCGACTGGGCCTTGGCGACGAAGGCGGCCTGTCCGGCTGGGTCAAGGGGTGACGGTGGGGTGGTGCGGGTCGCCACGGGCTGGCCGACCAGGGTGAAGAACTCGTCCTGGCCAGCCGGCGCACACAGACACAGCAGGCGCGAGGGTTGGTCACCGATATTGCGAAAGGCGTGCGGGGCGTTGGCCGGTACGTTGATCGTCTCGCCGGCCCGCAGTATCAGTGTCTGGCCGCGGAAGGTTGCTTCGACCTCGCCGTCCAGGACGGTGAACATCTCCTCGAAGTCGTGGCGGTGCGGCGGTGGTCCGCCGCCGGGTGGGACATGCATGTCGATGAGCGTGTAGCGGCCGTCTGTGTCGCCGCCGCCTACCAGGATCGTGTAGGTGTCGCCGACCAGGCCCAGGTGCGGCAGGCTCTGGTCGGAATCGGGCCGGGCCACGGTGAGCCGGCGGGCCAGATCGTCCGGCGGGATCGGTGCGGGTGTGGTCGGTTGGTCGGTCATCGCGTCTCCTGGCTGACGGGGGATGTGGCGAGTTCGCGCAGGTAGTCGTCGAGGGTTCGGGGCGCGCGCCCGAGGATCGTGCGCAGGACGAGGTTGTTGCCGCCGTGAAAGCCATGCGCGGTGTAGTCGGCGAACATCGCGGTCAGTCCGTCGCGCATCGCGCCGGGCGGCATGCCGGCCAGCGCCAAGCCCGGGTCGACGTCCACCGCGACGACTTCGCGTCGGGCGTGGCGGCTCATCAGCGCGGCGATCTCGGCGCGGGTGATCATGCCTCCGGTGGCGAGTTCGAAGGTGCCGCCGACCAGCTCGTCGGTGACGAAAGCGAGGGCCGCAACCTCGGCGACGTCGCGGTAGTCCACGAAGGTCATCGCCGAGTTCTTTGAGTACGGCATCGCGAACACGCCGCGCGCTGTCGCGTCGGCCCAGCTGCCCGCTAGTCCCTGCAGGAACATCGCCGGCTGCAAGATCGTGAAGGCCAGACCGGACCGGTACAGCGCTTCCTCGATCGGGCGCATGCTCGAGTGGTTGACCAGCGACAGCGACGGGTGGTAGACGCCGGAAAACACGAACCGCCCCACGCCGGCCGCCGTTGCGGCTTCGACCATGCCGACCCCGAGTTCGGCGGAGTCGGGGGCGAAGGCAGGCGTGATGTGGAAAACCCCGTCGACCCCGTCCAGTGCCACGTCGATGCAGCAGCGGTCGCGCAGGTCACCAGCGACGATCTCCTCCGCGCCCAACTCGCGGGCCCGCTCGGCCTTGGCTGGGTCGTGCACCAGCGCCCGCACCTGCACCCCCTTGGCTGCGAGGGCAGGAACGACCAGTCCGGCGAACTGCCCAGTTGCCCCTACCGCCAGCGCTCTCACATCGCACCGCCAGTCGATAAACGGAGGATTTCGTCCGCTTCATGTTATCATCGTTCCGTCCACCCGGGAAGGCGAAGGGTTCAATAACCAGATGGCCCCCGCAACCACCCCTCCCGCTCCCTCGCGTGAGCTGCGCAGCGACGCGGCGCGCAACCAACAGGAACTCACCCGGGCCGCGACGGCGGCGGTCCATCGAGAAGGGCTGAACGTCCCCATGGCCACGATCGCGGCCGACGCCGGCGTCGGGGTCGGCACCCTGTACCGGCACTTTCCGAGCCGCGAGGACCTGCTGAGTCACCTGACCCACAAGTCGTTCGAGCAGGTGCTCGCCAACGCCCGCGCGGCGGAGCGCCACGGCTCCACCCCGACTGAATCCCTGCGGCTGTTCATCGACGCCGCCATCAGCCAACGCAACGAACTGGTGCTGCCCCTGCACGGCGGCCCGGCTCCCACCTCGCCGGCGACCAAGGCCGTCCGCGCCGAAGTCCACGCGGTCGTGGGCCGGATCATCAAGCGCGGCGTCGACGACGCAACGCTGCGTCCAGACCTCGCACCCCGAGACATCGTCGTCTTCGGCGCCATGCTCGCCCAACCCCGCCCCACCGACCCCCGTTGGGGCGCTACCTGCCGGCGCCTGCTCACAATGTTCCTGCGGGGCCTCCATCCGTGACGGGAGCGATGGCGACGGTGTCAGGGGTGCGCACCGACTTCAACCTCAGCCTGACCCGACCGTTCGCCGGCCAGAACTACGGACTTCTACCCGGTAAGTCACCCGGCGGAGGTCGGCGCGCTCACCTTGGGATCCTCCATGTAAGTGGAATTGGTGCAACTCCATTTACATGGTGTCCCTGGTCGTCTCTCTGCGCGCCCTGCGGTGATCCACTCCATGCCGATGCAAGCGAAGTACCGGAGCCTCTTGGAGGGAAGGGGATGATCATGCCCGAGACGCACGGGACCAAGGCCGATGGCACCCCCATCACAGCCGATATGGTCGAGCCCATGGCCGACGAGGCCGAGCGAGGTTACGACGTCGATGAGATCCTTCGTCGCCGGCGTGGCGGGCGGCCAGCGATGGGCTCTGCGGCATCCTCCGTCGAGTCGGTCAGGCTCGATCCAGAGTTGAAGCGCGACCTGCTGTTACGGGCGGCGGAGGAGCGCATCAGCGTCTCCGAGGTCATCCGCCGGGCCATCGGCCAGTACCTTCGGGCCAGCTGAGACCATCGGCCTGCGTGCCCGAAAGCGGATCCCCCATCGACCTTCACTTCTGCGGTGCCGACGCCGGGATCGGGGGTTAGCCGAACGGCTGGAAGTCCTCACAGGGGGAGTCCACGCGGGGTTCGGGCAAGCGGTAGGCGCTCAGGCGGGTGGACGCAACTATCGTGACCGGTCGCCAACCGACGTTGAGCTCGAAGTAGCGCACCGCTGTCGCGACCGACGGCCACTGGCAGTCGTCCAGGATCACCAGCCCTGAGGGCCGCACCAGCTCTCCGAGAAAGTAGAGATCGACGAAGACGTTGTGGAAGACGTGGCTGCCGTCCACGCAGGCAGCGTCGGCCACGAACCCTCGGTCACCGGCGCGGCCATACCGGCAGCGAGCGCTGTCGGAAGAGCCTCGCAACCCCGGTCAGGCCAGCCTCGGCGACCGCCCGACAACCGGCATCCCCGAAGTGGTCCTGGTAGGCATCGATGATCACCTGTGTGGGCCACGGCTCGGCCTGGGAGAGGAGTGCCTCACCGATGGCCAGCGCCGAGCTGCCATAGGCCAAGCCCACCTCGATGACCACACGGGCTCGCTCGGCAATGAGCAGATCCCGGAACACATCGGCATCGCCTTCGGGGAGGGCGACGCGGGGGAAGTCGCCGGGCTCTCGCTCGCTGCTCGGACCAGCCTCGGCCAGCCGCCGGCGGACGCGGCGTACGGAGTCGAGCACGTCGCTGGGCTCGCGCACAGAGCCAGCATCGCAGCTTCCACGGCACCGCCTATGCGTCCTCACCGGAACACCAGCGTCTCAGCAGCCACGGCGGTTGCCCAAGTCCAGTTGTAGATCCGCTTACGGCTTACTGGGAAATCACTGGTAACCTATTCCCATGAAGGCTGTAGTCGACTCGGTCGGACGTGTCGTGGTGCCCAAGCCGTTGCGTGACGCCCTCGGCCTCCAGCCGGGGTCCGAGGTCGAGATCTCACGCTACGGGGCGGGACTCCAACTGATCCCGGCAGGTCGTACCGCGCAGGTGGTCCTGGAGGGAGGTGTCCCGGTCGTCACCGGCGATACCAAGATCGATGACGAGATCGTCTTCGCTCTCCTCGATGCTGGGCGGCGGTGAGCATCTCTCTGGCAGTCGATACCAGCGTCGCCGTGCCGCTACTGGTACAGACCCATGCTGCCCACGCGGCCGTGGTCCGCTGGTGGGCTGGTCGAGAGGTCGCCCTGAGCGGTCATGCGTTGGCCGAGACGTACTCGGTGCTGACGCGGCTGCCCGGTGACATCCGAATGGCGCCGCCACACGCTGCGCGGCTCCTAGAGGACCGGTTCCCCCCACCGCTTCTGCTCGGTCCGCAGACGGCGCGTCGCCTACCCCAGGTACTGAGCCGGATGGAGATCGCGGGTGGAGCGGTCTACGACGCGCTGGTGGCGCTGGCCGCGGTCGAGCACAAGGTTGCCCTCGCCACCCGCGACGCCCGGGCCCGGGACACCTATGAAAAGGTCGGAGTCGAGGTCGTCATCGCAGGGTGACCCAGGGCCCTGGCCGTGTGCCGCAGCGGATCCCCCTACGGCGCCGGGGACAGCGCGGCCACCTGTTCCATGACCCGGTCGAAGTCTCGAAGGTGATGCTCACCTTCGTGGAGCGTGTGAGCCGCCAGCCAGACGATGTCCCGCTTCGAGGGCGCCGGAAAGCTGTACATGCACTCTCGGTGCCACGCCGCCTCATCGATGCCGCCGAAGCTCTGCGCCACGAGCGCCGCGGCGACGCCTACCTCCTCCGCCACTTGTCCAGGCTCGCGCTCGGCGTACCTGGCCAGCGTCTCTTCGGCCGGGCACGCCAGCGCGCCGGGGGTGAGCCCGGGGCACCGTGATGCTTGGCGGCGATGTCGTCATTGTTGGTGAGCTTGGTCATCCAGGTCTGGTCGATCTCGGCCGCCCGGTAGAGCCCGCAGCAACTCTCCGTGGCGTCACGGGCCCGAAGTGACATGGCTTCGGAACGCCTGCAGGCAGCCGGCCACGCAGGAGCGTGGTGGCGGTGAAGAGCGCTGCGGTGTTCAACGGGCCCTACGTCCGCCGGGTCATTGACGACGAGCTCGACGTGCTCCTCACCCAGCTGCCCGCTGTGCTTCTCGATGGCCCCAAGGGAGTCGGCAAGACCGCCACCGCCCTCGAGCGGGCGGCGACTGTCCGCCGCCTGGACTCTGCGCCAGCCCGAGAGGTCCTCGATGCGGACCCGTTCGTCGTCGGCGGCGATGCGCCGCCGGTGCTCATCGATGAGTGGCAGCGGGTCCCCGGGGTGTGGGATGCGGTGCGCCGCTTGGTCGACGAGGGCGCCGGAGCTGGCCAGTTCCTCCTGACGGGCTCTGCACCGCTGCAGGGCACCCATTCGGGGGCGGGTCGGATCGCCGCTCTGCGGATGCGCCCCCTCTGCCTCTTGGAGCGTGCCCCGCACGGCGGGGAGATCTCGTTGCGCTCACTCCTCGCCGGGGAGCGCCCCAAGATCAGCGTGGCCTGCCGCTACACCCTCACCGACTACGTCGAAGAGATCGTCGCCGGCGGGTTCCCCGGCATGCGGGACCTGAGCGGCAAGGCCGCTCAGGTGCAGCTCGGCAGCTACCTGGACCGCATCGTCGACCACGACCTGCCCGAGGCCGGCTACGGCGTGCGCCGGCCGGCGACGGTCATGGCATGGATGCGGGCCTACGCCGCAGCGAGCGCCACGACCGCATCATGGGAGAAGATCCGGGACGCCGCCACGAGCCGGACGGTCAACAAGCCGGCGAAGACCACGACGAGCGCCTACACCGAGCTGCTCACGGCTCTGCGGATCCTCGACCCGCTCGAGGCGTGGCTGCCGACCCATAACCACCTGACCCGTCTGACCTCCGCCCCCAAGCATCACATGGCCGACCCAGCCCTCGCTGTCCGCCTTCTGCGGTTGAGCGGCGCAGACCTGCTCTCCGGCGTGACGAGCCCGCTGATCGTCGACGGGGCGCTGCTCGGTGCGCTCTTCGAGTCGCTGGTGACCTTGTCGGTGCGGACATTCGCTCAGGCCGCCGATGCCGCCACCTACCATCTGCGGACCGAGTCGGGCCGCCACGAGGTGGACTGCATCGTGGAGCGTGACGGGGCCGTCGTGGCACTCGAGGTGAAGCTCTCGGCATCGGTTGGGGGTTCCGACGTCCGTCACCTCAACTGGATGGAAACCCAGATCGGTACCGACCTGGTCGAGCGGGTCGTGGTCATCACCGGCGGGGACGCCTACCGTCGCAAGGACGGCGTCGCGGTCATCCCTCTCGGGCTGCTCGGCCCCTGAGATCCTGTCTCGGAGCGCGGGTCGAGGCGCCGGTGAGCATGTCGAGCACACCCAGGGCCCGGCAGACCCGCAGGAGGTGTTCAGCGCTGGCGTCCTGGCGTACCCGAGGCGCATGACAATGTCGCGAGACACGTGGGCGCGCTCTGCGACCTGGAGCCGCCAAGTGCGCGGGTCCTCGCCGACCCAGCGGCCCCTTGGCCAGTGCTGAGACGACGTCGGCTCCATAGGAACACAGTGTTCGGACCTCGTCGTAGGCAGCGCTCGCTCATGGCGCCGGCCGAGCGCGAGGAGGCCCGCCCTGGCGGGGCGGGCCTCGTGCTTCATTGTGCGTAGGCGTCCCCGCATTTCTGCGAGGACCCCACAGTGGAGGTGGCGGGAATCGAACCCGCGTCCTTCAGCTTCGCATCGGGGCTTCTCCGAGCGCAGCCGGTGATCTGATTCTCGGGTCTCCCGCTCGCCACCGGCACCGGCGGGAGACCTCAGTCGGCTAGATGTCCCCGATGGCCTGCCGACGCGACCACCAGGTGAGCCCTACTTGATGACATCCGTATCCGGCCCATAGGGCTGAGACCGGGCGGACGCGCTGCTAGTTAGGCAGCGATGCTGAGCTGAGGCTCGGCGTTTGTTGTTGGTTCCGACTCTTTAACGTGGATCCGGAGACCACGGCTCGCTTCACCCGAGTTGACGACCGAAGTCGAAGCCCTTCACCCCCATGTCAATGTGCAGCATCGCCATGGTACTCCCGTGCCGCCACCCAGCGGCGGGCGGCGCCGACCGGCCGCCGTCAGGCCTAGTGGGCCCGGGCGCCGGCTGCGGCCCGACCGGGCACCGTCCGGCGTCCGGAGCTGAGCATCGCTTCCACGTCGGAGGGCAGGACCGCCCCGATCGTGTGACCGCCGTCGACTACCAGGATGATCTGGCTGCCCCCGGTCCGGCTGAGAGTGGCGAGGGCGTCGTCTCCCGGTGAGGCGCCGGCGACGGCGTTCACCGGTACGGCCAGGTCGATCGGGCGGCGCACCCCCCACTCGTGGAGCGGGACGCTGCGGACCCGGTCTCCGGACACCACCGCCTGGTAGCCGCCGCCCCATCCCTCGAGCAGCCACACCCAGCCCGGACGGGGAGAGTCGTAGGCGTCGACGAACGCCTGGACGGTGATCCACCCCGGGGCGCCCCCGACCGGTCGCATGATGTCGCTGACGGTGGCCCCGTCGAGGACCCGCCGGACCGTGCCGGCCTGCTCCTCGCTGCGGGCGGCGGCCATCAGCCAGTAGCCGAGGAACGCCAGGACCAGCGCCTGGAACCCGCCCTGGCCTCGGAGCAGCAGCAGGAAGGAGAACGCCACGACCAGCGCACCGAACCCGATCCCGATTCGGCTGGTGATCCGCGTCGCCCGCCACTGGTCGTGGGTCAGCTTCCACAACCCGGCGTGCAGGACCCTGCCACCGTCGAGGGGGGACGCGGGGATCAGATTGAACACCGCGAGGGACACGTTGATGACCGCCAGCCACCCGAGGGCCGACACCGCCAGGCGGCTCGTGCCGCCCTGCTCCACCACGATCCGGGCGATGGCGAAGAGGCCGCCGACGGCCAAGCTGACCGCCGGGCCGATACCGGCGATGGCCGCCTCCCACGCCGGGCTGCGGGTGTCACCGTCGATCCTCGTGATCCCGCCCATCCACGACAGCGTGATCCCGTCGACGCGCATCCCCGCCCGGCGGGCGACGATCGCGTGGCCGAACTCGTGGAGCAGCACCGCGCCGATCAGGCCGACGGCGGTGGCCGCCCCGACCAGGTCGTAGGTCGCGGCGCTGTAGCCGGGGGCGTCGAAAGGAAGCCGGTTGCGGGCCAGCCCGGCGCCGACGAGCACGACGATGGCGATCAGGCTCCAGTGGATCCCGATGCCCACGCCGCCGATGCGGCCGAGCCGGAGGCTGTCCCTCATGAGATCCCTTGTACCCCGCCGGGGGGTGAATGCAAGAGCCGGCCGCCGGTTCTCAACGAACTTTTACCCCCGGGCGCTTTCGGCGCCCGGTTTGTCCCCCCGACGACCACTTCGCCGGTCACTCCGGCTCCAGCCCCCGCCGGCTGATGGCGGCCGCCCGGCGGGCCTCGAGCGCGGCGTCGCGCTCCGCGATGGCGTGGCGCTTGTCGTAGGACCGCCGCCCCCGGGCCAGGGCCAGGTCGACCTTGGCCCGGCCGTCTTTGAAGTAGATCGACAGCGGGATCAGGGTCAGCTGCTCCTGGCCGGTGCGGACCGTGAGCTCGTCGATCTGACGGCGGTGCAAAAGCAGCTTGCGGCTGCGGTCTGAGTCGACCGCACCGAAACCGTTGGCGTAGGAGTACGGCGCGACGTGCACCCCGTGCACCCACACCTCGCCGTTTTGCACCCGGGCGTAGCTGTCGCGGAGGGCCACGTTGCCCTCCCGCAGCGACTTGACCTCGGAGCCGACCAGGACGATGCCCGCCTCGTAGGTGTCGAGGATGTCGTACTCGTGACGGGCGCGGCGGTTCTGGGCGACCGGGCGCGGCCCGCCTGCCTTGACCTTCTTCTGACCACCGGACTTCGACGACACAGTCCACCCAAGGTACCGTCACCGCCGTGCCGACCACCGCGGCGTCCCCTTTCCCCACCTTGACCCTCGCCGCCAGCGTGCACGCGGAGATGGTCGCCGCCTGCCTGGCCGGCTATCCCCTCGAGGCGTGCGGGCTCCTCGGAGGCCACCCCGACGGCGAGTCGGCCCTGGCGACGGCGTGCTACCCGGCGCCCAACGTGGCGGCGTCGTCGCGGGTCTACACCGTCGAGCCGCGCGCCATGCTGCGCGCCGACCGGGCCGCGGAGGACGCCGGGCTGAGCGTGCTCGGGGTGTGGCACTCCCACACCCACACCGACGCGTACCCGTCCCCGACCGACATCGGCCAGGCGCCCGACCCGGACTGGTGGTACGTGCTCGTGTCGCTGCGCGACGTCGAACCGGTGGTGCGGGCCTACAGGATCCGCGACGGGGCGGTCGTAGAACGGCCGATCGCCCTACAATGACGACACGACCGGTCGACAATTCGTCTCCGGTCACCGCCCGCACTCCCAGGGAGCTCCACCGTGTCTGTCGCCGTTCGCCTGCCCGCCATCCTCCGTCCGTCCGCGGGTGGTGAGGCCACGGTCCAAGCCGAAGGAGCGACGGTCGGCGAGGTGTTCGACGACCTCGTCGCCAAGCACCCCGGCCTCAAGGACCAGCTGCTGACCCCCGAAGGCGACCTCCACCGCCACCTCAACGTGTTCCTCAACGACGACGACATCCGCTATCTGGGCAAGCTCGACGCCAAGGTCGCCGAGACCGACACCCTCACGTTGATGCCGGCCGTGGCCGGGGGCTGACATGTCCCGCTACACGAGCATCCTCGAGCTCATCGGCGACACGCCGATGCTCGACATCAGCGAACTCAGCCCCAACCCGCGGGTGACGAT
This sequence comes from Acidiferrimicrobium sp. IK, assembly GCF_025499425.1. Lineage (GTDB taxonomy): Bacteria > Actinomycetota > Acidimicrobiia > Acidimicrobiales > Palsa-688 > Acidiferrimicrobium. The sequence continues at coordinate 167,313 of NZ_JAIMCB010000008.1, read as the reverse complement.
CCTGGCCAAGCTGGAGGGCGCCAACCCGGGCGGGTCGGTGAAGGACCGGGCCGCCAAGGCGATGGTCGAGGAGGCGGAGAAGGACGGCAGCTTGAAGCCGGGCCAGCAGATCCTCGAGTCCTCCTCGGGCAACACCGGCATCGCTCTGGCGATGATCGCCAAGGTCAAGGGCTACCCGCTCAAGGTGGTGCTGCCCGACAACGTGTCGGTGGAGCGGCGCCAGCTGCTCGGGGTGTGGGGCGCGGAGATCATCGCCTCGCCCGGCTCCGAGGGGTCCAACGGCGCGATGCGCCGGGCCCAGCAACTGGCCGCGGAGCATCGCGACTGGTGGTTCCCCTACCAGTACGCCAACCCGTCCAACCCCCGCGCCCACTACGAGGGCACCGGCCCGGAGATCTGGCGGGACTGCCCGGAGATCACCCACTTCGTGGCCGGGCTCGGCACCGCCGGCACGCTGATGGGCGTCGGCCGGTACCTGAAGGAGCGCAACCCCGAAGTGCAGGTGTGGGCGGTGCAGCCGCCGGCGGGGGAGATGGTCGACGGCTTGAAGAACCTCGACGAGGGGTTCATCCCGCCGGTGTTCACCGACAACGACGGCTTCGACCTGCTCGACCGCTCCAAGATCGTGGGGCCCCGCGAGTCGATCGAGTGGACCCGCCGCCTGGCCGAGGTCGGCGTGTTCGCCGGCATCTCGTCGGGGGCGATCATGGCCGCGGCCGCCAAGTGCGCGGCGGAGATCGACGAGGGGACCATCGTCACGATGGTCTGCGACGGCGGCTGGAAGTACCTCTCGACCGAAGCGTGGACCGGTGACATCGACGAGGTCACCGAGCGGGCCCGGTCGGTCATCTACTTCTGACAGCTCGGGGTCGGGGAAAGGGCGCCGGGCGCCTGAACCTCCGCGCCAGCCAGCGGCCGCACGCGACGAGATGAGCCATCAGCGTGGCGGTTGAGGGTCGCTCAAGGCGTCGACACCCGGCAGCGCAGGCCGGGCGCAGCGGCGATCCTGCGGTCGAGGGTGACGAGGGATGTCTCGAGCAGTTCCGCCAACGCCACATAGGCGGCGTCGTAGACCGACAGGTTGTGGCGCAGCTGCCAGGCCCGTGCGGCGACGAGCTCGTAGGGCCAATGCTCGACGGTGAGGTCGAGCAGGTCGGCGTGGACCTGCGCGGCCTGGTCGGCGCCGATCAGACCGGCCAGCTCGTGGCGGCGCACGACGTTGGCCGTCTCGGAGCCGACGAGGCTCGGGGCGGCGAGATCCATGCCGCTGAGCGCAGCGGTCACCCACGTGCCGTCAGGCCCGGCGTCCATCAACAAAGCCGCGAGCGCGGACGCGTCGCAGACGACCCGTCCGCTCACCGGCGCTCGGCGTCCCGGGCGGCGAGGATGGATTCGGCGCCGGCCCGGGTCCCGGTCACCCCGACGCGAGCCCTCGCTCTGGCGATGACGTCGGCGGCCGGTGGACGTTCGACGGTGTCGATGAGCATGCCTCGGAGGTACTCCTGCAGGGACTTGCCGGCTCGAGCAGCGCGAGCCGCCAGCTCGTCCCTGACCTCGTCGGGCACGTCCCGGATGGTGATCGCCACCGCCATGCCTGCATAATAGCTGCACTGCTGCTGGGATGCAGTCTCCCGGTGGGCTCAGCCGCCCTGGCGGTCCAGCCACTCCACGTCGGCGTCCGCGTCGGCTATGCGGTAGGCGTAGCCCTGCTCGGCCAAGAACCGTTGACGGCGGGCCGCGAACTCCTGGTCGTTGGTGTCGCGCGCCACGACGGTGAAGAAGTGCGCCTGGCGCCCGTCTGCCTTGGGCCGTAGGACCCGCCCGAGGCGCTGGGCCTCTTCCTGGCGGCTCCCGAAGGTGCCTGACACCTGGATGGCGATGGATGCGTCGGGCAAATCGACGCTGAAGTTGGCCACCTTCGAAACCACGAGCACCGGGATCTCGCCTCGCCGGAACGCCTCGAAAAGCGCTTCGCGTTGGCGCACCGGGGTCTTGCCGGTGAGCACCGGCGCGTCCAGCCGCCGGCCGAGCTGGTCGAGCTGGTCGAGGTACTGGCCGATCACCAGGACCGGCTCGTGTCGGGCCGCGGCCTGTTCGCATAGGCGGCTGACGACGTGCAGCTTGGAGCCGGCGGTGGCGCCGACACGGTAACGGTCCTCGGCCTCGGCCAGGGCGTAGGCCATGCGCTCCTCGTCGGTGAGGGTCACGCGGATCTCGGTGCACGAGGCCGGTGCGATCCATCCCTGCGCCTCGATGTCGCGCCACGGCGCGTCGAAGCGCTTCGGTCCGATGAGGCTGAACACGTCCCCCTCCCGGCCGTCCTCGCGCACGAGGGTGGCGGTGAGCCCGAGGCGGCGCCGGCTCTGGATCTCGGCGGTCATGCGGAACACCGGTGCGGGCAGCAGGTGGACCTCGTCGTAGACGATCAGTCCCCAGTCCTCGGCCGAGAAGACCTCCAGGTGCGGGTACAGCCCGCCTCGCCGGGCGCTCAGGATCTGGTAGGTGGCGATGGTGACCGGCCGGATCTCCTTGCGCTGACCGGAGTACTCCCCGATCTCTGCGTCGGTGAGGGTGGTGCGGGCCAAAAGCTCGGTGCGCCACTGGCGCCCCGCCACGACGTTGGTGACGAGGATCAGGGTGCGGGCCCCGGTCGCGGCCATGGCGGCCGCTCCCACGAGGGTCTTGCCGGAGCCGCAGGGCAGGACGACGACGCCGCTGCCGGCCGCGGAGAAGGCGTCGACCGCCTGGAGCTGGTAGCCGCGCAGCTCGAACGCGTCGCTTCGCAGGGCGATCGGGTGGGCGGCGCCGTCCACGTAGCCGGCCCGGTCCTCGGCCGGCCAGCCGATCTTGAGTAGCGCCTGCTTGAGACGGCCGCGTTCGGAGCGCGACACGGCGACGGTCTCGCCGTCGATGCGGGGGCCGATCAGGCCGGCGACGGCCTTGGTCCGGACGATCTCCTCGAGCACCGGTCGGTCCTGGCTGCGCAGCACCAGCCCGTGCACGGCGTCGACGTCGAGCACCACCCGGCCGTACCTGGCCATGGTCTCGGCCACGTCGACGAGCAGCGACTGCGGCACGCTGTAGCGCGACCAGTGCAGGAGGGCGTCGACGACCTCCTCGGCGTCGTGGCCCGCAGCCCGAGCGTTCCAGAGCGCCAGCGACGTGACCCGGTAGGTGTGGACGTGCTCGGGCGACCGCTCCAGTTCGGCAAAAGCGGCGATGGCGGCGCGGCACGCCGCGGCGTCGGGGTGGTCGGTCTCGAGCAGCAGGGTCCGGTCCGATTGGACGATCAACGGTCCGTCGCTCACCAGCCCAACGCCTCTTCCTCGGCTTCGGTGGCCACCCGGACCCATTCGATCCGGTAGATCGCCAGCTCCCCTCCGCCGTGACGGTCGCTCAGGTAGCGCAGCCGGACCTTGCCCCGACCGACGCCGAGGATCTCTGCGAAGAACTCGCCGGCCATGCCCTTGGTGTTGACGTAACTCATGCGCACCGCCCACCCGGCCTGGTAGGCGGCCATGAGGAGGTCGGGCATGGCCCGCTGGTCCTTGACGATCGTGGTCGGCCGCCCGTCGAACAGCTCCGGCTGGGGAAAGGGGAGCGTCGCTCCCCCTTGCCTCGCGCCTGGCGATCCGCCTCGGCTCGGGGGCGCCTGGCTGCGCGGCGGCGCGCTTCGCAGCCGGGAGACGAGGTCGCGAAGCTCCTCGCCGACCGGCGGGTCGCCTGCCCCCGCCGAGCTGGCGTCCGCGAGGAGCTGCGCCAGCCCAGTCGGCAGACCGGCGATCCCGCCCAGCAGCTCCAAGTCGCCCAACAGGCCGTCTATGGCTTCTGCTTCGTCGTCGTCGAGGTCGGGGTCGAGCCCGCCGGCGAGCAGCGCTTCGGCCAGGCCGGCGAGCCCGTCGAACTCGTCACCGGGGCCGCCGTCGCGGACCCGGTGGGCTGGGGTCCTCTGCAGCGCAACCGCCCCGTCCGCTCCCTCGAGCGCCGGCAGGTACCCGGCCGCCCGCAGCGCCTCGAGCACCGCCTCGGGGGAGCGGGCGGTGATCGCCACCGTCGGCGCCAGCGAACGTAGCCCCAGGGCAGCCACCTTCTTGACCCGTAACACCTCTGCGAGCAACGCCGGCTCCTCGCACACGACGTAGCATCCGGCGCTGCCGAGACGGAGCCGGCCGAAGCGCCGGCCGACGTCCTCGATCATGTAGCGCAACGGCTGGGGGACCCCGTGGGCGGCGTGACGTTCGAGGAAGTCGATGATCTCCGCGGCGCTGCGGCCGGCCTCGTAGCCGCGTCGCACGCTGGCCTCGCTGAAGCGCCAGACCGTCGCCTGGCCCCGCGACTCCACAGCAGCGAGGAGGTCCAACTCGTCGCGAAGCGAAGCGGGCGGCTCCCCCGCGACGGTGGCGGTGAGGTCGGCCTGCAGGATCACCCGTTCGGCCAGCGGCGGGGCAACGCGGGCGAGCAGCTCCTCGGCCCGAGGGAAGTCCGACTCCGTCAGCGCTGTTCCGAACGTGCTGAGAACGCCCCCCACCGCCACGCCGAGCAGGGCGGCTTCGCCGAGCGTGCGCTCTACCCACGCCGCCGCCGGGCTGTCCTGCCAGAGCGCGGGTCGGAGCCATTCGGCTCGGGCTGCCACGCCGGCGGGGTCGGCCGCCATGCCCGGCCCGGCGTCGGCGACGGCGGAGAGCAGCAGGATCCGGCGCATCAACCCCAACGCCGACGGTCGCCATCCGAGGAGGGGCGGCACGGGTTTGCCGTCGTCGCCGTGCGCGCCGACCTGGTGCAGGGAACCGATCATGCGCTGCCACGCGTCGGCCAGGCGCACCCAACGACCGGCTGTGGGAAGCCGGCGCCACTCGTCGTAGGCCGGTGTGGGCATGACCGCGCCTGACTCGTCGACGCCCACCAGGCCCGCCTCGGCTGCCAGCTCGACGATCCGGGAGGTGTCGGCGTCGCTGCGCTCGAGCGCCTTGGCCAGCCGGCGTACCTCGCGGATCCCGAGGCCGCCGGACTGGAGCAGATTTACCGGCGCGCCGCTCCACCGTTCGGCGACAGCCTCGACGTCCTGCACCAGATGCAGCGCAGCCTCCCCCGCTGACTGGTCGACCTGTTCCCGGTCGACCGGGTGCGCCAGAACGGCGGGCGGCGAGGGATCGAACTGGCTGCCGGCGGCAGCGGGCCGGAGCGCGACGCCTACCTCTCGGGGCATGACCACGGTACTCCAGTCCACCTGGACCAAAAGGCCCCGCTCGATGCACCAGGCGGCAGGGCCGCCTCGACGGAGGTGCGGCTCGACGCCGCTGACCAGACGGATCTGCGGGTGGGTGGCGGCTTGGTCGAGGAGGGCACCCGACTGGCCTGGCGCGTCGAGGCGAAGGCGCTCTACTCGTCCCGGCTCGGCTAGGGCCGCCACCAGCCGTTTGACCAGCGCCGGCTTGGCGCCGGCGGTCGACAGGCCGAGGCGAGTGGCCACGGCCATCAACTGGGTGTTGGTGCGGGTGGCGAACAGGTGTTCCGCGCGCGGCCCCAGGCCGAAGGGGAGCGGTATCACCTCCTGCAGCGCGGGGTTGGGCGTCACCGTCCCGTCGGGATGCACCAGGATCATCCGGCACTGCCGCAGGTGCTCGAGGACCGGCGCGATGTCCTCCGCGGTCGCTCCCAGCCGCGCTCCGGGGTCGGGCACCCCTCCAGGGTCGAGGCAGAGCAACTCCAGCACCTGGCGGGTGGGGCGCTCGGCGGTGTCGTAGAACAGCCCGGCGCTGGCCTCCCCGAGGGAGCGGGCGGCGAGCTCCGCCATGTCCGACGGCGCCGGCAGGAGCAAATCGGGCCGGCGCTCGAGCAGGCGGACCAGCTCCTCGTCCGACGCTGCCTCGAACGCTTCGAGCCAAGCCTTCGGAGGGGTCCACCTACCCTGCAAAAGGGACCTCATTCTCGGCGCCGGGACCGGAGGACACCCCCGAACCATAGCTTCACCGGGCGGCCGAATGAGGGGTACGACGGAGCCCGAGAGCGCGTGCCCCCGAGCCGCACTGGAGCACGGGTCAGGGTCAGGTGCACTTGCGAAAAGCCGGCGACCGCCCAGCCGACACCTCGCGTGGCGCGGTCAGGGCCGGTGGGTCACGCGGAGGGCGTGGGCCAGCGCCGGGCCGGCTCTGTCAGGGAGCGGATCCTCGGGGAAGAAGCGCTCGTAGATGTCGAGTGCTTGGCCTTCGGTCGAGATGTCGAGCCGGTCGAGGAGCACCGCCATGTCCTCCACGTCCCGGCGGCCTCGCGACGCTCGCAACTTCATGGCCAGGAGCAGGTCCGCCGGCGCGACCGAGACGGTGATCCCCTCGACTGCGACAACCGTCGGTCCGGAATCGAGCCCGACGTGCTCGGGGACGAACAGCTTGGCTGCGTCGTTGAGCCACGACGCGGGTGCTCCCTCCCGGCGGCCGACGACCGCGGCGGCTTCGAGGACAAGGTCAGCAGGAGCGAAGATGGCGTCGACGTCTCTGGTGGCGGGCCGGTCGTAGTACGCCAGCGCCATCGCCGCACCACCGACTACGAAGATCCGGGCTTTCACCTTCCTGGCAGACAGCTCTGTCGCCAGCGCCGTCAGGAGCCGCCGGATGTCAGCTTCGAAAAGCACTCCGCCGGAGATCATGCGCTGGCCAACTCAGAGCTGTTGATCATCACGCCGTGGCGGAAGAAGCTGGCGGGGGCGCTCAGGTAGGCGTCGGCTTCATAGCCGGGGATGCCGGCCACGAACCACAATGGTGTGACGAAGCGAGACGGTTGGTCTGTCCAGGCGGGCACGGGCAGGCGGGCTGCGGCGAGGAAGTGCTCGACCGCTGCGGCGATGAACGCGTCATAGCGGGAGTCGCCGGTCGGCTGGGCCGGCGTGGCGCAGAGGGCGCCTCTGGTGGCGAGCGGCTCGGCGTCGAGGGTGTCGCAGAGCTGGATGAGCAGCCGGAAGGCCTCGGCCCCGGAGCCGCTGGCTGCGCTGGCGGCGACCCGACGGGCCGTCTCGGCGACGGTGCGACCTTGCGTCGGCACCGTTATCAGACGGTGGCCTGCCGCTGCGACGAGCCGGTCGAGCAAGCCGGCACCAGGATCCCGCCGACCTGCTTCTATGCGCGCCACCGACGACTGCGGAACTCCAGCGCGTCGGGCGATCTCACGCTGGGAGAGGCCAGCTGACAGCCGGGCCTCTCGTATCAGCTCGCTCGCAAAATCCATGAGCGCATGATACCGGATTGGATATCGTCACTCGCTGTGACACTACCGGTCTCCCTCACCCACATGGCGGCTTCTCCGCCGCGCTCGACGCGCCCCGCTGAGCCGATACCACTACTTGGCGGCAGCCACTGCAGGGATGGGGTTCCGCAAGGCGCGAGCGGTGCTGCGGTTAACACGCCTTGTGGATCCGCTGAGGGCTCTCCCTAGCAGTCGGCTCGCCCCCGGGAATCCTCGCGACGCTCAGGTGGCGGCGGTCGACCCTGACCGTCAGGTGCCTGGGCACGGCGGATGGTACGGCTCCCCCTGCACGTAGCGGGACCAATCGGCTCTGGACACGGGCGAGCCGGCGGTGGCGCAGATCGCTGTAGCGGCTTGCTTGGCGGTGCTGGCCCACACGTGGACGATCTGGTCGCTGCCACTGGCGAGGAGGGCGCTGCCGTCGGGCCGGTAGGTGACAGCAAACACCGCGCCGCCGGCTGCGGAGAGGGTGGCCAGCAGAGAAGGTGCACTGCGGTCCGCCACGTTCCACAGCCAGACGGAGTGATCGGTGCTGGCTGCCGCAAGGGTGGACCCGTCCGGGCTCAGCGCCAACTGGTAGACATAGCCGGTCGGGCCGCTGAGGGGTCGGCCGAGAAGGACGGGGTGGGTCGGATCGGCGACATTCCACAGCCGGACGGTGCCGTCGGCGCTTCCGGCGATCAAGGTCCTGTCGCCGGGGGTGAACACCGCGGTATAGGCATAGTTGGTAAAGCCACCGAGGGTGGCGAGGAGGCGAGTACCCCCGCCTTCTATGCGGTAGAGGCGGACATCGTTGTCGCTGCTGGTGGTGGCGAGTAGGTGCCCGCCGCGGTCGAAGGTCGCGCTGAGGATCTCACCGGCGGTGTCGTGGCGGGTCGGCATGGCTCGCGGGTGGGCGGGATCTGTGACGTCCCAGGTAAGCAAGTCACCGGCGTCGTCGGTTGCGACGAGACGGTTCCCGGTCGGGCTGAATGCAAGGTCTTCGACGAGAGGGTGGCCGCCGGTGAGCGGGGCACCGACCGCTTCGGGGTGAGCCGGGTCGGTTACGTCGAATAGCTGCACGGCCCCGGCCCGGTTGGCGGCGGCCAAAAGGCGACCGTCGGGGCGGATCGCACCAGCGCCGGCGACGGGGCCGAGTGCGGCAGGGAGGTGGACCTCGCTTCGAACATCGGGCCGGATGCCGGCGCTCGGTGCCCAGAGCGTGACGTCTCCTGCTCCGCCGTCCGAGGTGGCAGCCAGGCGCCCGTCAGTCGCGAACCCCAGCCCGAAGACGTTGCCTGGCTCGTCGAGCATGCCGGCTAGCGGCAACGTCCAGGTCTGGACGCCACCTCCCGAGTCGACGGCCACCAGACGAGAGTCGCCGGCGGCGAAGGCGACGCCGGTGACCGGGTATGGCGCCTGTTCGATTGAGGCCACGGTGAGCGTGCTGCTGTGGTAGGCGCGGAGGCTTCCATCAGCGGTACCGGCTGCCAGGTACGCGCCGTTGGAGCTGAAGGCGACCGAGTCGATGGGCGCAGTGACGTCCCGGGCCGGGGCGGGGGCCAGGGACGGTGCGTTCGCCTTGGTGAGGTTCCAAAGGTGAAGGCTTCCGTCGGATGCGCCGGCCAAGAGGCGGGTACCGTCCGGGCTCACGGCCAGAGCCTCGAGGTCGGAGGTGCCGGCGCCCGGGAGGGCAAAGGGCCGACCGGCGGCGTGCAGCCAGATGTCGGCGTTACCGCCCGCGCCGACCGCCGCCAGGCTGCCGTCGGGCAGCCACACCGCAGCCTTGAAGGCACCGCCTTGTCCCGCGAGCACCCCGACGGCACGGGGGAGTGCAGCGTCGCTGATGTCGTAGAGGTGGACCTTGCCGTCGGCGCCGGCAGCGGCTAGGTGGCCCCCGCCCGGCGAGAACGCCAGTGCGTAGATGGTGGTGGGTGCCACCCGGATCGACGTTACCGGTGCCGGCGCCGCCGGTCGGCGGACATCGACGAGCTCGACGGTGCCGGTGTCCCCTCCAACGGCGAGCAGCGCGCCGTCGGCCCGAAGGGCGACAGCGAAATCCTTGCCGCCGGGAGGGGCGGCCACCCGTCCTGCGATGTGTGCCGGGGAGGACGGATTGAGGAGGGCGACGGTGTCGTCCCCGGTGCGGGCGATAGCAAGCAAGCTTCCGTCGGCGGAGCGGGCCACGAATTGGGGGCCAGCGGGACCTGTGATGCGGGTCGGGATGTCGGCGGCGCTCGCGTCGAGCAGCGCAGATCGAGCTTGGACCGTCGGGGCCAACCGGTAGGCAGCTACGGCCAGCTGGGCGGCGACGGCGGGATCGGACCCGCTGAGCTGCCGTGCCTCGATGGCCACTTCTCGCGACATGGCCTGATCGCGGGTCCGCTGCGCCTGTCGTGTCGAGACTACGGCGACAGCCGCTGCGGCGAGGGCCGCCGCCGTGACCGCTGCGAGAGCGGCCAGGAGTCGATGGGTGCGCCGGGTGTGGAGCCGCTCCCTTCGGTGCTCGCGGTGCTCCTCCTCGCGGGAGCGGCTCACGAACTCTTCCTCGACCCGGTTGAGCGACCGCCCCGGCGTGGTGGCCGCCTCGACGGCCCCAGCCAGGCGTGGGCCCCTCCAAAGCATCGACCCGTGGCGCCCGGAGCCGTCCCAGGCCCGAGCTGCGTCGGCGAGTTGATGGTGCAGGTGCAGCCACTCCCTATCGGCCTCTACCCACCTGGCCAGGCGCGGCCATGCGACGAGCAGTGCTTCGTGGCTGAGTTGTATCGCTCCGCTGTCCACGGTGACGAGCCGGGCGGCGACGAAGCGCTCGAGGACCCGACCAGCGATTTCGTCGTGGCTCGGGTGACCAGTGTCGAGCATCTCGCGGCGGTCAACTCGCGCCCTGGTGGGGCGGGCGCCGCCATCGACTCTGACCAAACGGGAGAACAGCGCTCGCGCTACCTGTTGCTCGGGGCTGTCCAGAGCGCTGTAGAGCTGCTCCGCAGCTTGGAGGACGGCGCCGCTGATGCCCCCGACGGTGACGTAGTCGGCCACGGTGAGCTGGTTGCGAGAACCGCTCTCCCAGGCGGCGAGGAGGGCATAGGAGAGCAGCGGCAGCACGCCGGGCTCGTGGGCGAAGCCTCCCGGGTCCCCTGTGCGCAGGTCGGAGAGCACAAGGTCGACCAGCGCCCCCTCGACGCCGGCGCCAACCGCCTCCGCAGGACCGACGATCACCTCCCGGAGTTCCTCGGTCGTCATCGGGGTGACCAGGACCTGGCGGTGGCGGAGGGCGTCGATGAGCGCCACCTCAGAGGCGGCATCGTCGTAGAAGTCTGCTCGCACGGCCACCACGACGCGACAGCGCCGCCCCAACTCCTCCAACCGGTCGAGGCGCTCTCGCCGGTGAGGCTCGGCGGCGACGAGGACGTCCTCGATGCGATCGACGATCACCACTGCGGACCCGTCCGACCCCAGGTCCAGCACGCCCTCGTCCAGCTGGTCGGCGGACATGACATGCACCGCCACCTGGCCCCCAGAAGCGTCACCAGCGCGTAGAGCTGGGACCAACCCGGCCCGGAGTAGGGACGATTTGCCCGAACCGGAGGCCCCGACCAGCGCCACCATCCCGGGCCCAGGCAGCCCGGAGACGAGCGCCAGCACCTCCTTGGTGACCTGACGGCGCCCGAAGTAGACGTCGGCGTCCTCCTCCCGAAACGGCTCGAGTCCCCGGTACGGCGATGAGCCACGACCGCTGCGCCCGTCGGTCGTCGACCGCAGCCGCCCGAACGCGTCGACCCAGAGGGCGGCCTCTCTCGGATCGTCCAGTCCCAACGCTGCGAGCACGGATTGCAGGGAGGACAGTTGCGACGGATTGGGCAAATGCCTCCCCGTCAACCAGCCACTCAACGTGCCGGATTCGACGCCCGATGCCCTCGCCAAATGGCGGACCGAGAGCCCCGACCGGGCCCGCAGCACTGCCATTGCCGCCCGAAGATCCTCACGAGTGCGGATTTCGGACGGGTGGGGTCGGTCAACTATGGCCAAGACCTGCCTCTCCCGTGACGATTTGCAGCAAATAGTAGGCGCGGCCGGCGCCGCCCTCGGCGCCGGCTGACCTGCTCTTTTACCAAGTCCGTACAAGCCCGCACGCCGACCGAGGACTGATTCACGGCCTGTCGTCTTGTGCTGCTGGATGTCGTGGCTACTGTCGGCGCCAGCAACATCGGGCATTACCGGAGGGCGACGGAGTAGATGGCTGGCGGGATCGAGTGCGGGGCGCACACCGATATCGGTCAACGTGACGTCAACGAAGATCGATTCGTTTGCGCGTCCCCCTGCTTCGTCGTCGCCGACGGGATGGGCGGTCACGCTGCCGGCGATGTCGCCAGTGGGCTGGCCGCCGAGGCGCTGCAGCAATTGGCCGGCCGCGGCGACCTGACGGTGGCCGACGTGAGCGCCGCTATCGAGCGCGCAAATGCCGCAATTGTGGCGGCCTCCCAGGCCGACATCACCCTCGCCGGCATGGGAACGACCCTTTGCGGCCTCGTATCGGTGACGGTGGGCGGCGAGGACCACTGGATGGTCTTCAACGTCGGCGACAGCCGGCTCTACCGCCTGGCTGACGGGATGCTCGCCCAGGTCACCGTGGACCATTCGGAGGCGGAGGAGATGGTGGAGCGGGGCCGGATCTCGCGCCGCCAGGCGCGCAGCTACTCCCGGCGCCACATCGTGACCAGGGCGCTCGGCATCGAACCGGTCCCGACCGTGGACTCCTGGCTGTTCCCTCCGCAGCAGGGCGAGCGGTTCGTCCTTTGCTCTGACGGGTTGAGCGGGGAGCTCGACGACGAGGTGATCGCAGCGATCGCCAACTCCCTCTCCGATCCTGCCGAAGCAGCGCGAGGGCTCGTGGACGCTGCGATTGCAGCTGGAGGTTCCGACAACGTGACCGTCGTCGTGGTCGACAGCGCGCTCCGAGAGGCGGGCGTCGACGAGACCACCGTGCCCCGGCCGCCTGCGACGAGCGGCGCAGCAGGCGGATGACCAGCTCGACCTACGAGCCCGGGGACTGGGCCGCCCTCGCTGGTCCCGACACCTGGGTGATGGTTGCAGTGGCCATCGATGATCCCGTGGTGCAGCGGGTGTGGGAAGTCGTTCGCAGCGGAACCGATCTTTCCTCGCTGCTCGAGGCCCTGGGGGCGACGGACCTCCGGGCGATGCCGGGCTTCGCCATCGCTCACGTCGGTCCAGCCGGTGCAGGCGTCAGCCTTCTCGCAAGAGGGGAGGTCGCCATCCTTGCGTCGGGCGAGGTCGAGGTCGACGGTCGGGAGGTGACCACCTGGGCCGAGCGCAGCGTCCGGCCGATCCCCCAAGAGCTGGTCCTCGACGCTGTTCCCGGCGGCGCCTCGTCGCTCTCGCTCCCGTTGGTCGAAGGAGTGGTGCAGGCCGGCCGCTTGGTGCTGCACCTGGCGGTCGGGCTGCGCCCGGCAGTTGGGCGGCACCCGGCAGTCGGACAGTACGCGACGCCCGACGCAGCGACGCTGCGGGCCTTCGACGACGCCTGCGGGGCGTCCGACCAGCACCTTCCGGCCGATCCCCCCGTGCCAGCGCCGGTGTCCAACGACGACCCCCCGGCGCCCGTGCTCGGCGACGACCGGTCGGCTTCGGCTGTCGAGGACGCCGACCCCCAGGATCTGCCGTTCGCGGGGGAGGGCGTTCGCCGCTACCAGCACCTCTTCGGCGCCACCGTCCGGCGCAGCGTCGAGGATGCGGCGATCCGCCCGGCCACCCCCGAGGTCCTTTCAACCAGCCCCGACACCGTGAGCGCGCCGGCGGCCACCACCCCGATGGAGGACGAGGAGGCGGTGTCCGTCCCTCCGCCCTCGTCGTCCCCCACCGCGGAACTGCCGGCCCCGACCCTCATCGATGCGCTGCCGTGGGCCCCCCTAGGGGACGCGCCGCCGCCGGCACCGGTGCCGGCACCTCGGCCAGTGGACCTCTCGACGCTGCCCCCACCGACATGGCCCCCGCCGACGTTGCCCTCGCCGACGCCACCCCTCCCTAACTCGCTGCTGGCTGGGGTGAGTTTCCCGATGGAGGAGATGACCGTCCGGCGAGACGCCATGCCATCGCTCGTACCTGCCCGCGAAGTCCCCTCGGTCCTGGCCACGACTTGCCCGGCAGGGCACCTCAACCCGCCTGAAGCCGAGCGGTGCAGGACCTGCGTGGCTCTCATCGCCGAGCAGGAGCCGGTGGCCGTCCCGCGCCCGCCGCTCGGTGTACTCCGGCTCTCGACGGGCGACATCGTCATGCTCGATCGCGGCGTTGTCATGGGCCGATCGCCCCGTTCTAACGCCGCGATCGGAGGCGACGGGCCCCACCTCGTGAAGCTGGGCGCAGGCTCGGACATCTCCCGCAACCACGCCAGGATCGACTTGGACGGCTGGCATGTGCTCGTCACCGATCTCGCGTCGACCAACGGCACATGGCTGCTGCGCGACGGGCGCGACCCCGAACGGCTCCGGTCGAACCACCCGACGGCCATCTCTCCGGGAACGACGGTCAGCCTGGCAGAGGACGTGTCCTTCCGCTACGAGGCGATCCAGTGACCGCCACGACCGCAGCACCCGAGATTCCGGGACTGACCTTCGTCCGGCCGCTCGGCTCGGGGGGGTACGCCGACGTCTACCTCTACTTGCAGGCCCGACCCCGTCGCCAGGTCGCGGTCAAAGTCCTCTCCGAGGACGTCACCTCCGAGGCGGCCCGAGCCCAGTTCAGCGCCGAGGCCGACGCAATGGCAGCGCTCGCCGGTCACCCCAACATCGTGCAGGTGTTCTCCACCGACGTCACCGCCGACGGGCGCCCCTACCTCGTCATGGAGTACTACCCGGCCCCCAACCTGGCAGTGCGGGCCAAGACCGAACGGCTCGACGTTGCGGAGGTGCTTCGAATCGGCGTGCAGATCGCCGGCGCCGTGGAGACCGCACACCGGGCCGGGATCTTGCACCGGGACATCAAGCCGGCCAACGTCTTGACGAGCCGCTTCCTCGCACCGGGCCTCACCGACTTCGGGATCGCCACGACAGGAGCCGGCGAGGACAGCGACGTCGGCGGCATGTCCGTACCCTGGTCCCCCCCGGAGGTCATCTTCTCGAGCGCCCCGGCAGGGCGCTCCGCCGACGTGTACTCCCTAGGAGCGACCATCTGGCATCTCCTGGCCGGGCACTCGCCCTTCGAAGTCCCCGGCGGCGACAACTCGTCCTCGGCCCTGGCCCACCGGATTCTCAGCCAGCCTGCCCCCCGTACGGGTCGCGAAGACGTACCCTCCTCGCTGGAGCGGGTACTCGGCCGAGCGATGGCCAAGGACCCAGCCAGCCGCCCGGCAACTGCGCTGGAGCTGGCCCGCATGTTGCAAGGTGTGGAAAGCGACCAAGGCTGGGCGCGGACCGAGTTGGTCGTGATGGACGACTCCCCTGCGCACGAGAGCGGCGGCGTCACTGCGATCGAGGCCGGGAACGACCGCACGCAGGACCGGGGTGGTCTCGCCGGGGAGGCCCCCCCCACCCGGCGCCGGGCGATCGTGGCGGACGGTCAGGGCGGTGTGGCCGGCCCCCTTCGCTCGGTGTCTCGCAGCCCGGTGCCTCGCAGCCCGGCGCCCCTCCTGGACCCGATGCCCCACTGCTCCCCGGCGCTCGCCGGTGCGGAGAGCCCTGCCAGACCCAGCGTCCCCGCAGCGCCTCCCACCGTCAGGCGCCCAGCCGTCGTTGCGCCGAGCGCCGAGGAGACGACCCCGCGGCAGACGGAACCGGCGAGCCGTAGGAAGTTCGTCGTCGCGGGCGCAGGCGTGCTCGCCGTAGCGCTGGCTGTGGGGGGCGCACTGGCCCTCGCGGGCGGTGGCGGCGGCCGGCCCACGACGAGAGGTTCGGCGGCGGCTTCGAGCCTCGGTGCAGGGCCACAAGACGCCCTCGCGGCGCAAGCCCAAGATCCAGGTACGCCTCGGGTCACCTGGACCCGCGTCGACACCGGGCACGTAAAGTTCGCCTGGACCTACGATTCGCCCCTGCCCGGCGACCAGTACCGGTGGGAGGTGGTCGGGCAGGCGCCCACCGTCACGTCGGTGCCGGTGGCGATCGTCGCCGACCCGGTCGGTAGTCAGCGCTGCGTCCAGGTCCAGGTCGGCCGCAAGGACGGCTCGGCGGCGTCCGGGCTGAGCGACCCCGTGTGCGGCGGGTGAGCATGGCCAACGCCATCGAGTTCTGCGGCGAGATGTATCCCCTCGACTGCGGGGTGCCCTTCACGATCGGACGGTCGGGCGACCTGGCCATCGACGACAACCCGTATCTGCACCGCAGCTTCTTGTGCCTCGAGCACGCTATGGACCTGTGGTGGGTGTCCAACGTCGGCGCCACCCTCTCGGCGTCGGTGTCGGATACCAGCGGCCTGTTCCACGCCTGGCTCAACCCGGGGGGGCGGATCCCGCTGGTGTTCGCCGAGGCCACCGTGTGGTTCACCGCTGGGCCCACGACCTACGAGTTGACGATCCACACCGCCCACGCGCCCTTCGAGCCGGCGCTCACCGAGCACGCCGTAGGTACAGGGGAAACCACCGGCAAGCCTTCCCCGCTGAGCTTCGAGCAGCGCCTCCTCCTGGTCGCGCTAGCCGAACCGATGCTTCGCCGGCAGACGTCGCGCGTCGAGGTGCCCCCGTCGGCGGAGGTCGCCCAGCGTCTCGGCTGGCCGGTGACCAAGCTCAACCGCAAGCTCGACAACCTGTGCGCCAAGCTGGGACGGGCAGGGGTGCGCGGCCTTCACGGCGGTCCCGACCGCCTGGCCGCTGACCGCAAGGGCCGGCTGGTCGAATACGCCCTCTCCGCCCGCCTGGTGCGCGTCGAGGATCTGGCACTCCTCGAGGCCCGCAACCTGGAAATGGCCCGCTCATGAGATGGCGCGCACTGCTGCGCACCCGGCGTGCCTCCGTAGGCTCGACGGCCTTCTTGTCGGCGACGGTCGTGGCGCTGGTCGTGGCGGCCAGCGTCTCGCAGGGGATTCCCGTCAACCACGTGAACGCCAACGACGCCTCTGTGTGGCTCGTGAATGACCAGCAGGGCGCCTACGGCCAGTTCGACGGGGCGGTCGGCCAACTCCAGCGGGCACTCCCTGCAGCCGGCGGGTTTGCCAGCAGCTACAACCTGGACGTGTTGCAAGACGGCAGCGGGGTCGTCGGGTTCGACCGGACTCGGGACGAGGTGTACGCCATCGACCCGACCGCCGGGACACTCACCACCGCTGGCGTATTGCTCCCCGGCGGCAAGGGTTCCCGCGTGGCGTTCGCCAACGGGGTATTGGCGGCCGTCGATCCTGCGAAAGGCGACCTGTGGGGGGCACAGGTCGGCACCTCTGCCGTGTCGCTGGCGTCGTTCCGGGTGACAGGGACGCCGCTCGCCTCCGCCAGAGGGCTGAGCGCCGTGGCCGTCGCGCAGGACGGCACGATCTTTGCGGCGTCATCCAGCCAGTTGGTCACCGCCAGCGACACGACCGGTGGCCTCGCCCGCCCGACGCGCAAGACGTTCTCGGAGCCTCTCGGAGCGTCGCTGCAGGTGACGGCGGTGGGCTCGGTCCCGGTCGTCCTCGACGCCAGCAGTGGCCGGTTGGTGATGCCCGACACTGGTGTGGCCGTGCAGCTTCCGGCCTCGGCCTTGAACGGCAGGACCGTCATCCAGCAGCCCGGACCGGCATCGCCGACAGTGCTCGTCGGCACTGACACTGGTCTTTATGCCGCGCCGCTGGCCGGCGGCGCGCCGGTGGCCCTGGCGAGCGCCCCGACTGGTACGCCGGCGGCGCCGGTGCTCATCGGCGGGTGCGCGGAAGAGGCGTGGAGCGGCGGCCCGGGCCGCTACTCCCGAGTCTGCGTCGGCGTGCCGCCGTACTCGACCTCGTTGCCAGGACCGCCGCTCACCACTCCAGTCTTCCGTGTCAACCACGGCAGGGTGCTCCTGAACGATGTCGCCGACGGCGCATCCTGGGATGTCGCCAACCGGCCCGCAGTCGCGGTCAGCAACGGCGACTGGCTGAAAGTCCTCGCCTCGCAGCAGCCGCAGTCCTCCAAGACCGACAACAGCCGCATTAACAGCGCCGACAGCGCAGCGCAGAGCCAGAAGCCCAAGGCTGTGGACGAGACGTTCAAGGCTCGGCCCGGGCGGACCACCATCCTCCACGTCCTCGACTACGACTCCGATCCGAGCGGCGACGTCCTGTCCATCGCCAGCCTTCGCGGCGCCAGCGGCCCCGGGTTCTCCGCCACCATCACCCCGGACGCCCAGACCGTCGCGGCCACCCTCGCTGGCAACGTCCAGGCTGCGGTGCACTTCCCCTACACCATCGTCGATGCCCACGGGCGGAGCGCGTCGGGCACGATCACGGTGGTCCCGACCACGGGCAACACGCCACCTCATCTCCGGCCCGGATATACGCCGACCACCTACGACATCGCGTCGGGCGCCACGGCCGGCTACCAGGTCCTGAGTGACTGGCGCGACGACGAGGGCGACCCGATCTCGCTGGTCGACACCGGGGCGCCGTCAGGCCAGGTCAGCGGTACCGGTGACGGGGTGGTGACTTTCACCGCACCGGTGGTGGCCACCGACACTCCTTTGACCATCAACTATCACGTGACCGACGGTCTAAGCGCACCGGTGGCCGGCCACCTGTCGGTCCTGGTCCTCGGTCGCGGGGACACGACAGCCCACGCAGCCAGGGCCGTGCCCGACGTCGCCGAGGTGACCGTCGGCCAGCCCTTCGTCATCAAGCCGCTCTCCAACGACATCCCCGGCGCCGATCCCCTCCGCCCCGGCGCAGTCCTGACGCTGGCCGGTCCCGTCGCTCCGGTACCCGAGCTCGCCGTCACCACCGACATCACCGCCGGGACCGTGACCGTCGACGCGCAGCGGCCCGGTATCTACCTCCTCACCTACCAGGCGGCGTTCGGGTCGGCCCCGCTGGCGGGCGGTCAGATCATGGTGACGGCCAAGGATCCCTCGACGGCTGCCGACGAGCCGGTGACCGTACCCATCGCCGTCTTGATCCACGGGCAGAACCCGTCGTCAGTGGACGTCGCGGCCAACGATTACGACCCGGCCGGGGGCCTGCTGTCGGTGGTGAGCGTCAACGCTCCGCCCGGCCTGTCGGCCACGGTCATCGGTTTCCGCTACCTCCGGATTGCCGCGACGGCGGCCAGCCTCACCGGTCAGCAGGTTGTCAGCTACGAGATCACCAACGGCGTGACCGCACCGGTCAGCGGCCAGGTCATAGTGACCTGGGCACCTCCCATCGCGGCTGGACCGCCCGTGACCCACACCATTGCGGTGACCGTCCGGGCCGGGAGCGAGGCCGACGTGCCGGTCCTGAACGCCGCCAGCGACCCTGCCGGCGAGGCCCTCCACCTGGTGGCCTCCGCTGTGACGGTTGCCCCGGCCGGTGCCGGCGCGGCATCGGTGGCCGGCTCGGTGCTCCGTTACGCCGCACCGGCCGCCGTCAATGCGCCTGAGGCGGCGCAGGCCACCTACGTGGTGGAGGACAGCTCCGGGTTCCGGACCAGCGGTCAGCTCGACATCACCGTTAATCCGGCCGACCCGGTCCACGACTTGCCACCTTCGCCCCACGCCCTCGAAGCCCGGGTCGTGGCGGGTGGCACCGTCACCATCCCGGTCCCGACCACCGGCGTGGACCCCGACGGCGACCCAGTGGCTGTCGTCGGTGTGACCGACTCGCCCAACCTGGGCCGGGTGCTCACGGTCAGCGCCGCGAGCATCGTGTACGAGGCGTACCCGCGCAGCGGCGGGACCGACACCTTCACCTACGAGGTCGCCGACCCCTACGGCAAGACCGGTACGGCGTCAGTGCGGGTGGCGGTCATCCCTCCCGGCCAGCCGCAACCGCCCGTAGCCGTCAACGACTCGGTGATCGCTGCTCCCGGCGCCCACGTGCTGGTCGACATCCTGGCCAACGACGTCATCACCCCGGGAGACGTCGTGACCGTCGAGCCGCTGGCCCGCACCAACGCCACGGTCCCTCCCGGGGCTCGTCTCGTCAGCAACGAGATGGAAGTGGTCGCCCCGGCCGGCCCTGCTCCCGAGGTGATCACCTACGGCATCACCGACGGCACCGGGCCGCCGTCGCTGGCGCAGGTCACCGTCACCCCCCAGGCCGGCTACGACATCCCGCCGGTCGCCGTCGACGACTACGCCACAGCTCCTCCTGCCGGCCAGAACTACGTGGCGGTCAGCGCATTGGCCAACGACTACGACCCCGACGGGCCGGCCGGTGACCTGACCCTGGTCGCGGCCTTCGGTCCGGGCGCGCGCATCTCGGGGCAGCAGGTGATCATCCCCCTGACCCCCGAGCCGCAGTCGGTGCCCTACGAGATCAAGGACCCGGGCGGGGCAACGGCGATCGGGGTGATCCACGTCCCCGCCGCTGCCACCGGCCCGGAGCTACGTCCCGGCGTGGCGGCCATCCAGGTGCCGGCCGGCGGATCGACCACCGTCGCTCTGTCCACCTACATCCAGGACTCTTCGGGCACAGTGCGCCTCACCTCGGGCAACGAGATCTTCACCTCCCCGTCGAGTGGTCTCGGATGGCAGGCCAGCGGTTACACCAGCCTCCGCCTGAGCGACGTGGCCGGCTACAACGGGCCGGCGTCGGTCACCATCCAGGTCACCGACGGCGCCACCGCCAACGCGCCGGGCGCCCACACCGTCTTCCTGACCATCCCAGTGCAGGTCGGCACGCCGACGCCGGTGCTGCGATGCCCTGCGACAGCATTCTCAGTGGCCGAGGGCGGCAGTCCGCTGTCCCTCGACGTCGCCACGGTGTGCCAGGTATGGACACCCGATCCAGCGCAGGCGGCCACCGTGACCTTCACTGCGTCATGGAAGCACCCACCTACCGGAGTGACGATCGGTTGGTCGAGTGACCGCCGGGTACTCACCCTCACCGGCGGATCGGCGGCGGTCCCCGGCCAGACCGGCGACCTGACCGTCGGGGTGGCCGGCACGACCGCCACTGCGGACCTGACCGTGCAGGTCACGTCGGTTCCGCTGGCCACCACGGTTCCGGTCAACGTGGCCGGGATCCAGACCGGCCACACCGCGACCGTCGACCTGCGCCAGTACGTGAGCAGCCCGCTGCCCCAGCCCCAGATCAACGTCCTGGCCGTGACCCAAACCGGCCAGGGGGCGGCGCAGGTCACCCACGCCGGCAGCACCGTGTCGATCACGCCGCAGACCGGGACCCACGGCACGATGACGTTCCAGGTGCAGCTCACCGACGTGCCGGGCCGCCCCGACCGGGTGGTCACCGATTCCGTCACCCTGCAGGTCCTCGACGTGCCGAGCGCCCCGGGGGCGATCCAGGGTGTCCCGTCCAATCAGCAGGTGGCGCTCAGCTGGGCTGCCTCCAACCCCAACGGATCCCCGATCCAGAGCTACCAGCTCTCCGACGGGGCGGCCACCCAGCAGGTCAGCGGTACGAGCTACACGTGGTCTGGGCTCACCAACGGAACGCCCTACACCTTCACTGTCAAAGCGGTCAACCAGGTCGGGAGCAGTGCCGCCAGCCCGCCCGCCACCTTCAGTCCCCAATCTGTACCCGGCACCCCTGGGGCGGTGACGGCCAAGCCGGGCGACAAGGAAGTGACCCTCACGTGGGGTGCGGCCAACGCCAACGGCAAGCCGATCGACAGCTACCTGATCGCCGTGTCACCCTCGCCTTCCTCTGCGCCGGCCCGCCAAACCGTCAGCGGCTCGTCGACGAGCTACACCTACGCCGGCTTGGACGACAACGTCGGCCCGTACACCTTTACCGTCACCCCCCACAACGCTCTCGGTGCCGGCCCCAGCGTGACGTCCTCCCCGGTGTATGCCTACGGCACCCCACCGGCGCCCCCTGCGCCGGCTGCGACCGGTTCGGTCTCGCTCGACCAGACCACCACCACCGTCACGGTCTCCTTCCCGCCTGTCAGCCTGTGCGACGACGCCCAGGCGTGCGCCCGCTACAACGTCGCCCAGTTCAAGGACGGCGCTCCGGACGGCTCGACCACCGCCGTGTCGGCGTGCTCGGGAGGCCTGTGCGCCAGCTTCCCGGGCCTGCCGAACGACGGGTCCGGCTACACCTACGCCCTCACCACCACCAACCGGGAAAACCTGACCTCGCCGGAGGGCCCGCAATCGTCCCCGGCAGTCAAGGCGGTCGGCGTGCCGAGCCAGGTGACCGACTTGCGCACCACAGCGGGCAACAAGTCGATGACCGCGACCTTCACCCTCCCGGCTTCGCACTCGGCGTCGCTCACCGAGATTCAGTACCAGGCTCCAGGCGCAGGCCTTGCCGGCTCTTGGACCAACCCTGGCTCCCCGGGAACGGTGGTCACCTACACCCTTAGCGGCCTCAGCCCGAAGACCACCTACCCCCTCCAAGTCCGGGCCTGCAACGAGTTGAGCGAGTGCGCGGCGTGGTCCAACGAGGCGCCGGCGACGGTATACGGCACCCCCGACCAGCCGACCGTCCAGGCCAACCTGAGCGGCACCTACTACAACTACGCGGTCAACTTCATCTGGAACGGCGGCGGCAACGAGGGCCAGCCGGTGCAGTCGTACCACGTCTGTATCGATGGCACATGCTCCGACACGGCCGCCGCGAGCAAGTCGGTCACCTACGCCTGCGACACTGGACACGGGCCGCACACCATCACCGCCACCGTCACCGACGCCAAAGGCCAGACCAGCGCCCAGGCCACCGCCACCGCCACGGTGCCCACCTGCCCGCCGGAGACCGTGTCGATCAGCGAAGGCGCAGGAGAAACGACCAGCTACTGCACGGTGTCGGATTGTCATGCCATCGCCATTTCCATGAGCGGCTTCAAGCCCAACTCGGCGGTGACGATCTGGTACAGCACAGACTGCGCCACGACGCCTCAGAGTGCAGTAATCGCCTGCGAAGGCGGGGGCAGCAACGGCGGCAAAGACAACTACACGTCTGAGGCTGCCAGCGTGGATGCCAATGGCAATGCGTCGTTCAACGGTCGGGCATTCGGCTACACCCAGGCGCACGTGTGGGTCTCTGCCAACGCGCCGTATGGGTCAGCAGGAGCAGTCGTCTCAAACACCATTCAATGGTCATGAAGAAGGATCTCAGCGCTATGTCACTAACCCCCGAGCAGGCCAAATGGTTTGCGGAGACATTCGACCGGCTGGTCGACAATATCGAGCATGCCGTGCTCGGCAAGCGCACGGTGGTCCGCCTGGCCCTCACGTGCATGCTGGCGGAGGGCCACTTGCTGCTGGAGGACTTCCCGGGCACCGGCAAGACGTCGCTGGCCCGCTCGATCGCCAACACCGTGCAGGGCAACAGCACCCGGATCCAGTTCACTCCCGACCTACTGCCAAGTGACGTTACCGGGGTGACGATCTACGACCAGAGCACCCGGACCTTCGACTTCCACCCGGGACCGATCTTCTCGACCATCGTTCTGGCCGACGAGATCAACCGGGCATCGCCGAAGACCCAGTCGGCGCTGCTGGAGGTGATGGAAGAGGGCCGGGTCACCATCGACGGCACGCCCCGCCCGGTCGGGCGGCCGTTCATGGTCATCGCCACCCAGAACCCCATCGAGCAGGCCGGCACGTACCGCCTGCCGGAGGCCCAGCTGGACCGGTTCTTGATGAAAACTAGCCTCGGATACCCCGACCACGAGTCGACCGTGGCGCTGCTGGCCGACGCCGCCACCCGCGACCGGGCCCAGACCGTCGGCCCGCTGATCACCGCCAAGGCCGTCGCCGACATGTCCGCGGTGGCCGACGGAGTGCACGTCGACCACGCGGTGCTGGCCTACATCAGCCGGTTGGCCGAGGAGACCCGCCGCGCCCGCCACCTCAAGCTCGGGCTGTCGGTGCGGGGCTGTTTGGCGTACGTGCGGGTGGCCAAGACTTGGGCGGCGTCGCAGGGGCGCCACTACGTGATCCCCGATGACGTCAAGGACCTGGCGTACCCGGTGCTGTCCCACCGGCTTCTCCTCGACAGCGAGGCGGAGTTTGCCGGGATGGCCGTGACCGACGTGATCGACACCGTGTTCGCCGACGTGAAGCCGCCGGCCGAGCGGGCGGCGTAGGTACCACCAAGACCATGACTGCGACCGTCTCCGATCCCAGCGCTGAAGGGAGCGCCGCCGCCCTATCGGTGGTGGCCGCGGCACGCCGAAAGGCGCAGGTGCTGAAGGCGGTCACCACGCTCGGGTGGTCGGTGATCGCCATCGGGATCCTGGCGTGGGTCGTTGGGCGGCAGCTCGGGTGGAAGGAGTTCGACATTCTGGCGGCCACCTGCCTGCTCCTGGCAGCCCTGGCCGCATGCACGACATTGGGACGGATGGGGCTGAAGACGGAGGTCGTACTCAACCCGCCGAGGACCACCGTGGGCTCGCCGGCGGCGGCCCGGCTGGTGGTCACCAATCCATCCCGCCGCAGAACCTTGCCCCTCCGGGTCGAGCTGCCGGTGGGCGCCACTGTTGCCACCTTCGACGTGCCGTCGATGGGCAACGCAGCCGAGCACGAGGAGCTGTTCATACTCCCGACCAGCCGCCGGGGCGTGATCCCGATCGGACCGGCTGCTTCGGTGCGTGGCGACCCGCTGGGGCTGCTCCGCCGGCGCCAGATGTGGGACGAGCGGACGGAGCTGATCGTCCACCCTCGCACGGTGGCACTCGAGCCTCTCGGCTCAGGGCTTCTCCACGACCTGGAGGGGCTGACCACCAGCAAGGTGTCGCAGAGCGACCTGTCGTTCCACAGCCTGCGGGAGTACGTGGCCGGCGACGAGATGCGCCACGTGCACTGGCGGAGCAGCGCCAGGGCCGGGCGGCTCCTCGTGCGGCAGTTCCTCGAGACCCGCCGCTCCGCCATCTCGATCGTGGTCGACGGCGACCCGGGCAGCTACGCCGACGCCGACGAATTCGAGCTGGCCATGGAGATAGCCGCCTCGATCGCGCAGCGGGCCACGCGCGACGGGCTGTCGGCTGTCCTCGCGGCTGGCGGCCACGCCGGCGCCGGGCTGGCGCCCCACGTCCTCCTCGACGCCGCCGCACGAGCCGAGCTCGGCGCCGGCACCCTCGACCTCGCGGCGCTGGTCACCGGCGTGCTGGCGCGTAACGACGACACGAGCCTCGCGGTGATCGTCAGCGGTTCGCCGGCGCCGGCAGAACGGCTACAGCAGGCGGCCCGTCGCTGCCCCACCGACACCCAAGTGGTGCTGATCCGGGTCCAGCCGGGGGACCCGCCTGCGATGAGCAACGCCGGCACCGGCCGCCTGATGGTCCTCGGCAGTCTCGGCGACCTACGAGCCGCCTTCGCTTTCGGGATTGCTTCGTGACAGTGATCGCCGGGGCGCCGGCCGCCAAGGCCACCGGGGCCTTGGCGCCGACCAGGCCTGAAGCCACCGACGCCGCTTTCACCATCGTCCTGGTCGGACTCGGGATGCTCGGCTTCCATGCTGCCTACGGTGGCGCCGGCTACCTGGGCGTGGGCCTCACCGGAGCGGTGCTCGGAGTGGCCATCAGCTTCCTCGCCGGCCGCCTCCGCCAACCCGTCCTCGCCGAGGTCGCCGTCGCAGTGGTGGTGTTCTTCCTGCTCGGGGGGGCGTTCGCCGTTCCCGGCGGCCCCCTGGGCGGCCTGGTGCCGAGCGGTTCGAGCCTGCACTCGCTGGCGACGGTCGGGGTGCGGGGATGGAAGCAGCTCCTGACGACCGCCCCCCCGGTCGGCAGCAGCGGCGACCTTCTGGTTCTCCCCTACCTGATGGGGCTCGTAGCCGGGGTCACCAGCTACAGCACGGCGCGCCGTACCCGCCTGGCCGCCCTGCCGCTGCTCGCCCCCGCTGCGGTGCTGGCCTTGAGCATCCTCTTCGGAGCGCACCGCCCGGCGTCGCTTCTCCTGCAGGGAACGGCCTTCGCGGCGGTGGGCCTCGCCTGGGCTGCCATCCGACACCACCAACTCGCTCCCGCGGTCATCGGCGTGTCACGAGGTCGCTCCCGGGTTGCGTTCGGTGCCGGGTTGCTGGCGGTCGCTGCGCTCGGGGCCCAGGTCGTCGGCCCGCTGCTCGGCGGGGGCACCAGCCGGGTGGTGCTCAACCGTTATGTGGTGCCTCCCTTCGACGCCAGCGCCCTCGCCAGTCCGCTGTCCTCGTTCCGGCATTTCACCGCCGGGACCCCGGGATCCCAGGCCCACGCCGTGCTGTTCCGGGTGAGCGGGCTGCGCACCGGAGCCCGTGTCCGCATCGCCACCATGGACACCTACGACGGGTCCGTGTGGGGCTTCGCCGCTGCGCCCCCCGGCGTCGACAGCGACACCGCCTCCGACCTGTTCAGGAAGTACGGCACGTCGATCCGCACCGCCGCAGTAGGCCAGCACGCTGAGCTGACCGTCACCATGGGCGCGCTCGGCGGGGTGTTCGTGCCCGCGGTCGGAAGCCTCGACACCCTGCAGTCCACGGCGGCGCCCCGCTCCGCGGCCCTGCGCTACGACGAAGCGACGGGCACCGTCATCGACGTCAACGGTGCGACCCCCGGCGCCACCTACCGGATCGGGGCAGTCGTGGCACCCACGCCCACAGCCTCCGAGCTCGACCACGCGGCGGCGGGTGCCGATCAGGTCGTCGCCACGGTTCCAACGCTCCTGCAGCGCACCGCTAGTCAGTGGGCGGCGGGCGCAGGTGGAGCGTGGGCCAAGGTCATGGCCGTGGCCTCGCACCTGAAGGAGGACGGCCGCTACTCCAACGGGACCGAAAACCCTCCTCTCGCCCTGCCAGGCCACGACACCGGCCGCCTCACTGAGTTCGTCAGCGGCGGACCGCTCGTCGGCCACCAGATCGTGGGCGACGACGAGCAGTTCGCCGCGACGATGGCGCTCATGTCCAACTCCCTCGGCGTGCCGGCCCGGGTGGTCTTCGGTGCGGTCACCGAAGCCGGGGGAGTGGTGCGCGGGCGCGACGTCCACGCATGGGTGGAGGTCTCCCTGTCAGGTCTCGGATGGGTCACCGTCGACCCGAGCTCCTTCATCCCCACCCGCGCTCCGTCCCGGGAGGTACCCCAGCCTCAGCCCCACAACGACACCACCCCGATCGTGTCGCCCCCGGTGCAGTCGGTGCTCCTGCCGCCGCCAAACGACGCGCTGCCGTCGGCGGCACCCTCGAGCGGGCGGTCGCTCCTGCACCGCAAAGCCGCACACCACGGGATCGGCGGACTGCCCGCCTGGGTCACGCCGGTCGTCTCGACGGTCGCTCCGCTGCTGCTCGCCGTCGCGTTGGCGTGCGGTGTGATCCTCTTCCTGAAGGCCCGCCGGCGGGGTCGGCGCCGCTCGGCCCCGACCGGCAGTGCCCGGATATCCGGTGGTTGGCGGGAGTTCATGGACATCGCCCGAGACGCAGGCCATCCGATCGCGCCCGGGGTGACCCGGCGGGAGCAGGCCCTGAAGTTCGCGGGCGCCTCCGCCGCTGGTCTGGCTGCCGCCGCAGACGCAGCAGTGTTCGGTCCCGGCGAGCCCCCCGACTCCACCGTTGTCGCCTACTGGTCTGCAGTAGGCGAGGCCCGTTCCGAGCTGCTCGCCGGCCTCAGCCGGCGACGGCGGCTCGTCGCAGTGTTGAGCCCGGCATCCCTGCTCGGGCGGCCCCCCCGGCAACCGGCGGCCGGCGCATGAAACTCAAGCTGACCCTCGAGCGGGCTGGGGACTCTAGGCCGGTGGACCTGATGGTCACCGTCGAGCCGAAGAGCACCGTCGGCGCGTTGGCGCAGTACCTCGCCTCCTCCGATCCTTCCGGGCGCGCCGCACCGGGCGGCCCGTACACCCTTGCGGTGGGGCTAGGGCGCACGCTGCTGCCGGGGTCGCTGCCCGTGAGCGACAGCGGGCTTCGCTCGGGTGCGGTGGTCCGGGTGACGCGCGCCGAGGACGACTCAAAGTCTCAGCGGATGCGGGAAGCGGCGATCGTCCGGGTGGTCGGAGGACCCGACATCGGGCGGGAGTTCGCGGTGCCGGCTGGTACCAGCATCATCGGCCGGGAGCGGGGATGCGAGGTCCAGCTGACCGATCCGCTGGTCTCCCGCCAGCACGCCAAGCTCCACGTCACCGACGTCGCCGAGGTGGTCGATCTCGGATCGGCCAACGGTCTGGTCGCGGCCGGGTCGCCCGTTGACCGCCTGGTCCTCCGACCCGGTACCGCCCTCACCGTCGGGGACACCACGTTGTCCGTCGAGGTCGTCGCGGGCGGCCGTCCGGCCGAGGCCAACACCATCGCGTTCAACCGGCCGCCCCGGGTCAGCCCTCGCTTCGACGGTGTCGAGCTCGTCGGGCCGGAGCCGCCCGACATGCCGAGAGGGCAGCGCTTCCCCCTCCTCCCCCTTTTCGCGCCGCTCATCTTGGGTCTGGTCATCTACCTGTCGACCCATGCGGTGGCGTCACTGGCGTTCGTGGCGCTCAGCCCGCTGCTTCTCATCGCCAACTTCGTGGAGGGCCGCAACAGTGGTCGGCGCTCCTACCGAGAGCTGGTCGAGTTGTTCCGCTCCGATATCGCCGACCTGACCGCCGAGGCGACCGCAGCAGCCGCCGTCGAGGTCGCCATGAGGCTGGAGGAGACACCGTCGGTCGCCGCCTGCGTCACTGCCGGCGAGCACCGCTCGTCACTGCTCTGGTCGCGCCATCCCGATCTGCCCGGCTACCTGGAACTGCGGCTCGGCCTCGGTCGCCTCCCGTCGCGCTCCAAGGTGGAGCTGCCCCAGGGGCGCCAGAACAACCGAGCCCTCTGGAAGGAGTTACGCGAGGCCGTCGCTCCCTTCGCCACCGTGGACGGGGTGCCCGTCGTTGGTGACCTCGCCAGTGGCGGGGCCATCGGTGTCGCCGGCCCACGGCATGAGGTCGCCGGCGTTGCTCGGTCGCTTCTCGTCCAGGCTGGCGCGCTCCACTCGCCGGCAGACCTATCCATCGCCGTCTGTGCCTCGGCGTCCACTGTGGCGGATTGGGAGTGGGTGAAATGGTTGCCGCACTGCTTTTCGGGGCGGGCTCCCGTCGACGGCCCCTCCCTCGTCACGACCGAGGCGGGATGTGCGGCACTGATCTCGGAACTGCTCGAACGTTGCGCCCCTGGAGATGGCGAGGCCGCTTCCAGGCCAGGAGCCGCCGCTCACACGCTGCTGCTCGTCGAGGACGACGCACCGATCGACCGGGCGCGCGCTGTCGCTCTAGCGGAGGCGGGTAGCGCTGGCGGCATCCACGTCGTGTGGCTCGCCGCCGACCTGTCCCGCCTGCCGGCAGTGTGCCGGACATTCGTCGAGGCGTTGAGCTCCAAGGGAGCGGCGGCTGCCGGCTTTGTCGTCCAGGCCGCGGAGGTGACGCCCCTCGCGCTCGACACCCTCGACGGAGCCGAGGCCGAAGAGGTGGCCCGCCGCATGTCTCCCCTGGTCGACGCCGCAGCCGGTGAGGACACGCAGAGCGACCTTCCGCGGAGCGTGTCCTGGCTGTCACTCGCATCCGCCGATCTGGCCCACGCACCGGAGGCGGTCATCGGGCGGTGGAACGAGAGCGCGTCGCTCGTGCGAGGCCCTCGGGCACACGTCGCCGAGGAGCCCCGACCGGGAACCCTGCGGGCGGTCGTCGGGCAGTCCGCCGCCGGCCCCCACGCGCTCGACCTGCGGGTGCACGGACCCCACGCCCTCGTCGGGGGCACCACCGGGTCGGGGAAGAGCGAGCTGCTCCAGTCGTGGATCCTGTCGATGGCCGCCACCCACAGCCCGCAGCGGGTCACTTTCCTCCTCGTCGACTACAAGGGAGGCTCAGCGTTCAGTGAATGCGTCGACCTTCCTCACACCGTCGGCCTGGTCACCGACCTGAGCCCCCACCTGGTGCGCCGCGCACTCGTATCGCTGTCAGCCGAGTTGCGTTACCGGGAGACCATCCTCAACGCCAAAGGGGCCAAGGACCTCGTCGAGCTCGAGCGGCGCGGCGAAACCGACGCGCCGCCGAGCCTGATCATCGTCGTCGACGAGTTCGCCGCGCTGGTGCAGGAGGTCCCGGACTTCGTCGACGGGGTGGTCAACGTCGCTCAGCGCGGCCGGTCCCTCGGCCTGCACCTGATCCTCGCCACTCAGCGGCCGGCAGGCGTCATCAAAGGCAACCTCCGGGCCAACACCAACCTCCGCGTGGCCCTGCGGGTGGCCGACGAGGAGGACAGCTCGGACGTCATCGGCTCCAAAATGGCCGCGACCTTCGACCCGTCGCGCCCGGGCCGGGCCGTGTCGAAGACCGGTCCGATGGCGTTGGTGCCGTTCCAGGCGGCGTACGTGGGTGGCCGCTCGGCGGGGGCGCCGACCCAACCCGAGGTGCAGGTCGAGACCCTCGGCTTCGACAGCCCGACGCAATGGTCCCTGCCGCCTGAGCTGACGGTCAGGCCGGACACTTCGGGCCCGACGGACATGGAGCGCCTCGTCGTGACCATCAACGAGGCCAGCCGCATTGCAGAGGTCGAGCGCCCGCGGGTCCCGTGGCTCCCAGAGCTCGCCGGCCACTACGACCTTGCCCGCCTGCCGACCCGCCGGCGGGACGACGAACTGGTCTACGGCGTCGCCGACGACCCCGCCTCCCAGGACCAGCCGGTCATTGCGTTCCACCCGGACACCGACGGCAACCTGGCCGTCTTCGGCACCGGCAACTCCGGTAAGAGCACGTTCCTGCGCACACTGGCGATAGCTGCCGGGTTGACCCATCGAGGCGGTCCGTGCCAGATCTACGGGCTTGATTTCGGTGCCCGCGGGCTGCAGATGCTTGAGGAGCTCCCACATGTGGGCAGCGTCATCGCCGGCACCGACCATGAGCGAGTGGCCCGCCTCCTCGGCATGCTCCGCGACGTCATCGAGGAGCGCTCGGCCCGCTACGGAAAGGTGCGGGCCGGGACCATCACCGACTACAGAGCCCAGTCGGGCGACCGGACCGAGCCCAGGCTGCTCCTACTACTCGACGGCATGGCGGCGTTCCGGCAGGCCTACGAGGTGGGGGAGTACGCCCGCTGGTTCGAGGTGCTGATCCGAATCGCCGCCGACGGCCGCCAGGTGGGCGTGCACGTCGTGGTATCGGCGGATCGCGCTGGGGCGCTGCCCTCTGCGCTGGCTTCCCACATCCAGCGGCGCCTGGTCCTCCGCCTTGCCGATCCCATGGACTACGGGATCCTCGGCGTGCCTTCCGACGTGCTCACCGAGTCGTCCCCTCCCGGGCGCGGCCTGATCGGGTCGACGGAGCTGCAGGTGGCGATGCTGTCCGACGGCCCCGAAGTGATGGCGCAGTCGCAGGCCATCCACGAGATGGCGGCCGAGATGCAGGCGGCAGGTGCCTCGAAAGCACCGGCGGTCGGGGTGCTCGCCGAACGTATTCACATACTCGATACGCCGAGCGACGTGGGCGGCAAGCCGGTCTTCGCCGTTGCCGGCGAGACCCTCGGACCGGTGGCGTTCGAGCCGGAAGGCACGCTCCTCATCGCCGGGCCGCGGGGCAGCGGTCGCAGCACCGCCCTGGCCACCGTCGTCGCCAGTCTGCGACGGTGGCGTCCCGACGTCCGGCTCATGTACTTCGGAGGCCGGCGGGCGTCGCTGGCCGGGGACCGGGGCTGGGAGTGTTGCGCCCTCGGCCCGGACCAGGCTGCGGAGATCGCCCCGGCCGTCTCGAAGGCCATCGCCGACTCTTCAGTGCCCGTCGCAGTAGTGATCGAGGGGCTGGCCGACCTGGTCGGAGGTGCCGCCGACTACCCCATGCAAGAGATGCTGAAGCTGGTGCTCGCCGACGGGCACCTGGTCGTCGCCGAGGCGGAAACCTCTGTCCTGAACGGCTCCTACCCGCTGCTGTCGATGCTCCGCAACGGGCGCACCGGCATCGTCCTCCAGCCGTCCCAGCTCGACGGCGCGCTGCTCGGCGCAGCTTTCCCGAAGGTCCGCAAGAGCGACTTCCCGTCCGGGCGGGGACTTTTCGTGTCGCGCGGGTCGCAGCCGGCGATCGTCCAGGTGGTCACCACCGAGTAGCCGGGCGTCTCCGCGGTCAGCGGGGAGTGGTCCCCGTTGTCACCCAACCTTCCAACCTTTACCGTCAACAACCAACATCAGCAATCAACGACCACCATCAACCAACCAACAATGAAGGAGCACCAATCAGATGAGTTTCCTCGGACTCGATCCCTCCGCTGTTCGCAGCCTCGCCGCCCAGATGCGCAATGCGTCGAGCGAGATCCAGCAGCTCACCCAGTCGCTCACCACCCAGCTGCAAAACGCCCATTGGGTCGGGCCTGACCGGGAGCGCTTCGTCGGCGAGTGGAACGGCCAGCACGTGTCGCAGCTCCACGCGGTGATGAACGCCCTCACAGAGGCGGCGCAAGCCGCCGAGCAGAACGCGAGCCAGCAGGAGCAGGCGTCCAACTCCTGAGCCGGCGGGGTCAGGTCCAACCCAGAGAGAAAGGGTCGAATGTGGGATCGATGCTAGGAGCAGACGCCGATGGGTTGGACCAGCTCGCTCTCGAGTCCATCTCGAGTGCTACCCGCCTAGACACGCTCCGCGGCGCGCTCAATAGCCACGTGCACACTGCGCCTTGGCAGGGGCAGCGCGCCGACGAGTTCCGGCGGGCGTGGGACAGCCAGTACTCACCCTGGCTGGCGGCGACCGCCGGAGCGCTTCGCGCTGCGGCCAGGACGCTCGCAGCGAACGCCACCCAGCAGCGCGAGGCCAGTGGGGCGGCCGGAGGGTCTTACGCCCTGACCGCTCTGGTCGCGGGTGGAATTGCGGCGGTTGGCGCTTCGGTGACCCCTAACCGGCCGCAGAAGGGTGGGTCGTGGTTCGGCAGCATGTGGAAGGCGGTCAGCACTGACACCGGCCATGCGATCCACGACGTCAATGTTGCCCAACACGAGGTGGTCAACAGCCGGGCGTTCAAGGACTACATCGACGTGATGCACGTGGTGAGCACCGTCGCTGCAGTCGCGGCGCCGATCCTGGCGGTCATCCCGGTCGTCGGCGAAGTTGCTGCACCGATTGCGCTCCTAGTAGCAGCTACCTCGTCGGTAACCGTCCTCGAAGGTGATGCGCTCGAGATGGCAGACGGTGCCAAGAAGCCCAGCGGATGGACGTTGGCCGAAGACGGCATCAGTGTCGTTGCAAATGTCACTGACACGGGGGTGGTCGGCGATGCGATCCATGCCGCCCTGCCCGACGTTTCGGACGCCAGCGTTGTGCTGGCCGGCAATGCTCTGGACCTGACCGGGAAGGTCGGTGACTTCGTGACCGGCGGCCACCAAGTGGTGGTGGACCTCGCCCACCACGACTATGTCGACGCAATCGGTGGAGGTGTTGGCGTGTTGGCGGGAGTCGCGGGGGGATCTTCACCGGACGGGCAGGCCATCTCGTCAGAAATCGGAGGTTTCTCGAACGCAGTCTCAGCGGTCGACAGCTACAACACCGGTGGCCTGCAAGCCGCGATCAACAACGTCACGGGGGACTGATCGTGACGACGGGAACAACTGCGGCGTACCAGCCGCTCCGCTTGGAGATCACCCTCCCGGAGGGATGGGCTGTCCTCGATCTCCGAGGTATCGAACCGGCGCTGCGGGAAGTCGAACGGGAGACGGTCGGTGCAGCCCGAGAGCAGGTCGACCGACTTCTTTCAGTGGAGTCCTTCGATCCTGACCTCGTAGCGGTGCTCTCGGTGCCTCTCACCGACGACGCAGGCGGCCTGCTCGCCACGATGAGGGCAGCGTTGGTGGCCGTTATGGTCGACGCTAATGCCGTACTGCCCGCTGGCGACGAGGTGTACGCGCCCCGGGTCGTGCCTCGCGTCCCTCTCGTCTCCGAGCGAGAGATCTCAGTTCTCGTCCAGACCTTTCCGGTTTGGAGCATTGACGGGGTGAGTGTGGTGTTGCTCAACTTCTCCTCGCCGAGCGTGGCACTGGCTGACCTGTTGGTTGCGGGGTTCACCCGTATCGCCGCCACCGCACGAGTCCTCATGGCGCCGGGAAGTAGCAGCGATGCAGGTCTGTGAGTCCGGGCACACCACCGACAGCAACGCCCGCTTTTGCACCACCTGCGGCGGGCCTCTGGCTGCGGCGTGCGTGAACGGTCACCGCCTCAGCGTCAGCGAAGCCTTCTGCACCACCTGCGGGACGCCCACCGGGCGGTCCCCGGCCGGGCAGCCAACGCCCCCGGTCGGCGCTGTGTGGTCGCCTGTAGGAGGCATGGAACCGGAAGTGGACGACTTCCCGACGACGGTGTCGCCGGCCTTCCGTCGCTTCGCACCTCCCGGGGAGCCGCCGGCACCGCTTCTCCCGCCGGCACCGCCCCCCTCGCCGGCATCGCCTTTCCCGCCGGCACTTCCGACGACGCCACCTTTCGCAGCAGCGGTCAGTCCGCCAGCGGGCCTCTCGCCGAGTCCCAACTCACGCCCGTCACTGACGCCGACGGTTCTGATCACGTTCTTCTTCGGGCTGTTCGGCCTGATTCCCGCAATCCGCCATTCCCGGATGGCTCACGAGCGCGGCTACCCGACGGGGCGGTACTGGTGGGCTTTCGGGGGGATCTTAGCTGCGACGACGGCCCTCTATGTCGGGTTGTTGGTCGCTCTTTTCGTCGTCGCCGCCCATAGTGCCAACAGCTACTCCGTCCAAGTCCCGGCCGGGGTAGGCGCCTACAGCTCACCGACAGCTGGCACCTCGACGCCCAGCGGGGGCGACCCGGCGATCGGCACCGCCGACTCGACGACAACGACCACCAGCCCGTCACCTCCGGCCGGCCAGGTGGTGTCGTCCGTCGCGGCCGACCTGTCGAGGAGTGCCCAGGTGAGATCAGGGGTGCAAGCCGCCATCAACGGCGTCCAGTCCTGCAACGAGTCGCCGTCGGCTGGCCAGGCGTCGCTGGCGAGCATCATCGCAACCCGCCAGAGCGTCCTGCAGGACCTGGGCTCCCTCGACGCATCGCAGCTACCGGGCGGCGCGCAGATGGTCAGCGACTTGCAGCAGGCCATGAACGACTCGGTGCAAGCCGACCAAGACTTCTCGGCGTGGATGGCCGATATCGCCGCAGGATCAGCGCAGTGCGGGACCGACCCGACGGTCGACAGCAGCTACCAGAACGGCCTGGCGGCCTCGACGCAAGCCACCGCAGACAAAACCACCTTTGTCAACGAGTGGAACCCCGTTGCCGCCCAGTACAACCAGCAGACCTACCAGCCGGGGGACTTCTGACCCGCCGCCTAGTGGTGATTGCTCTGCTCGCTGCCGGGACGGCCGCCGGTTGCGGCGGCTCTCGGACCGCTAGCGCGCCCCTGACCACGCCCCGTCCCTCGGCAAGCACCGCCACGGTCACTGCGCCAGTAGCTGCGCCGCCGAGTGCACCCGCCCCTGCGCCCACGACGACGACGCCGGCCCCAGTGCTCAGCGGAGCGCCGCCGCTCATACCCGTCCAGCCGGCGGGCGGTCCGGTGACCCTGGCCCCCGCCGCGACGGGGCCTCTCTCGGGCAAGGTCGTGGTGTTGGACCCCGGCCACAACGGTGCCAATTACACCGAACCCTCCACGATCAACGCCCCGATCTTCAACGGCCGGTCCGAGGAGTCCTGTGACACGACCGGGGCCGAGACCGACGCCGGCTACAGCGAGTCGCGGTTCAACTTCAACGTCGCCTCCTACCTGGCGGCCGACCTCCGAGCGGAGGGAGCGACGGTGGTTCTGACCCGGTCGACTGACACTGGCGTCGGGCCGTGCGTCACCCAACGCGCTGCGATCGGCAATGCGGCCCACGCCAACGCCGCGGTGTCTATTCACGCCGATGGCGGCCCTGCGTCAGGGCGCGGGTACGCCATCCTCATCCCAGTCGCCGACGGTCCCAACGACGCCATCGTCAGCGCCTCCCGAGTCCTTGGCTCTGACCTGCGTGATGCGTTCGGCGCAGGCACAGGTGAGCAGGTGAGCTCATACGACGGGATCGACGGGATCCAGCCTCGCGGCGACCTTGGCGGCACGAACCTTTCGACGGTCCCGAAGGTGTTCATCGAGTGTGCAAACATGCGGAATTCTCTCGACGCCGCTCTGGTGTCGTCGACGGCATGGCAAGCGCGCGCTGCCGCGGCGATCGCCGCCGGCCTCGAACGATTCCTGGAGAGTTGAGGCGGGTCAGGGGTGACCGTGCGGGGCGAGGACTGCGAGCGCCGGCAGGTTGCGGGCGACGGCGAAACCGAGCACCCCTGCGCTGGCGAGCCAACGGCCGGCTCGTAGCAGCTCGAGTCGCACTCTCGGTGTCGGACCGCCGGCCAACACCCACAGGAACACGATGACACCGACCAGATAGGCCGGCGCCAACGGGTTCGCGTCCATCGCCAACCGCCAGCGGAGATGTCCCACCGCCCACGCCGCCCTGGTCAGCCCACAGAAGGGGCACCAAAGGCCGGTCAGCGCGTGGAGCGGGCACGGCGGCATCAGTCCCCCTGGCTGCCACGGGTCGGCGACGGCCGCCGCTACGAGGGCGGCGGTACCGGCACTGGCAAGGACTAGCGCTGCGGCGGGCCGGCTATCCACGGCGGCATGCCCGGCTTGCCCATCGACGTCGGGAGAAGTGAGAACGGCTGCTTGGCGACGTTGATGACCGTGGTCGACACCATCTTGTCGGCGAGCGTCTGGCGCTGTGCGTCCCAGAGGGGGAAGAGAAGGTCGACGATCAAGACGATGCCGCAAGGAATCGCCATGAGTCCGTGGCACAGGGCCCGCACGAACCCCATTCCCCCGCCGATCACTTCGCCGGTCCGGGTGCTGATGCAACGCAAGCCCATGACCCGCATGCCAGGCGAGGCGCCCGAGAATCCGACCTGGACCGCGAGGAAGACGCCTGCACCGATGGCGTACAGGTAGTAAGGGATGAGGAAGATCGCCGACACCGCAGAGCCCAGAATGAAGAAGAACAGCGCTGGGACAGCGAGGACGGCGAAGTCGATGAGGTAGGCGACGGCCCTGGTGCTCCACTCGGCGGGGGACCCCGCCACCGCAGCCGGCTTGGCGGGGTGGGAAGGGATGGCCCCGATCGCGCTGTAGCCGGGTGGGGGTCCGGGCGGTGTCGCATCGAAAAGCGGCGGAGGCGGCGCAGGGTTCGAGCCGTAGCTAGGTGTCGGCCCAGCGGCAGTTCCGGCCCACGGGGTAGCCGGAGGGGGAGACCAGATGGACTCGGCAGCCGCCGAAGCAGGTGGAGCCGCAGCCGCAGCCGCAGCAGTCGGTGTCGGCGGAGGCATCGGTGCCGGGGGAGGCATCGGTGCCGGCATTGCCGCTGCGCCGTTGGCAAGGCTGGTGCCGCAGGAGCCGCAGAACTGAGTCCCCCCCGGCACATCAGCTCCGCACTTGGGACAAGCCGGCGTAATCGCTGTGCCGCAGGCACCGCAAAAACGGCTGTCCAACGGTGCAACGGCACCACAGGTCGAACAGTTCCCCATATCTCGCCCCTTCACTCATCGTTGCAGTGCTCGATCCTAGCCGCCGAGCGCGATTGTCTCTACCTGGTGGTGAAGCTGATGAGGACACCGAGAAGAACGACCGTAAGAAGAGCCTCCAGCCATCCGAGGATGATGGCAGCGGTGGCCATTCCATAGCCGCTCTGGCGACCGTCGTGTCGGGCGATCTGTGATTTGGCGACGTAGCCGAACACCAGAGCGAACAACCAGCCACCGACCAGGCCGCACACGAGACCGGCGATGGCAAACCCATTGGTCCCCCTTGCGCCTGCGCTGGTTGTTCCGTCGATCGCGTCAGGGTGCAGAGCGCTGCGGCAATGCGGACAGCGTTTTGCTTCGGGGCGGATGGGCTCTGCGCACCATGGGCAGACCGCACGTCCTGCGTCGTCGATCTGCGGGGGCCGCACGGCGGATCCGTCGCTGATCGTTGCAAGAGGGCGGTCACACCACTCTGCGGACGCCTCGTCCGCCAGAGCGTCTGCGACGCTTTCAACGAAAAGAGGGTGGCTCACCTCTGTCAGATGCACCTCCCCGCCGGAAGTCGCGAGCCGGAAGGCCGTGGGCTGGGGACCGTGGGCTGGGGACCGTGGGCTCGAAGGCGGGTGATGGAGTCGAGTGGGAGAGGCTGCGGAGCCGCGTCGTCGAGCGGTGCCCACCACAGCACGTCGGCTCCCAGGGCGAGCAGGCCCATTCCTCCTGCGTCGTTGCGGGCCACGGCGAGCGACTCGATCTCTGCGCCTGGTGCCAGGACATCGGCCAAACGCTCGAGGGCCCCCGCCGTGAAGTGGCGCGCCCTTCGGTCGAGCCACAATGTTGCCAGGTCACCGATCGCCTCTCGCGCCGCGCTCGGGTCCGCAAGTGGCTCGACGCGCGAGGCGGACCCCGCCGCAGACAGCGAAGTGCCGCATCGAGGGCAGAACCGGTCCGTCGTGGCCGTCGTCGAGCTGCACGAATTGCAGCGCCCGTCGGTGATCATGCCCCTCCCCGGTGATGATGATCTGGCGTCGAGTATTGCACCATTGCATCCGGTGTACGAGCCTCTCCGGGCTCATCGGCTCAAGCGTGCTGCGACGTAGGACCAGGTGCGCAGGACGCAATGCAGCCCCTAGCGAAGATGCTCGTCGCCTATGCTCGGACGTCGGGCGAAGGAGGGCGACCAGGGATGAGAGTCTGCGAGGCGGGGCACCACTCGGACGACGACACGGCGTTCTGTCGCCGGTGCGGGTCGGCGATGCGCGAAGCCTGTGGCAACGGCCATCCCCGGAAGGGGAGCGAGCGATTCTGCACCTCCTGCGGCGCGCCATTCCCCGACGTTGCCCCGAGGGAGGAGACCCCGCCGCCGCCCCCGGTCGGCGCCCGGGAAGGCCTGCCGAGCCTGGCCCCAACCATCTTGGTGACGTTGTTCTTTGGGCTTTTCGGATTGATCCCTGCGATCCGTCATTCGCGTCTGGCCCGGGAGCGAGGATATAGGTCAGTCCGGTATTGGTGGGCGTTCGCGATAGGCGGCCTGGGATCTATGGCGTTGGGGATCGTCTCGGCGATCGCCATCGTCGCTGCGGTGGGTCATGCGGCGGGCGGGCTGGTCGCCTCGCAGAGCGGGTCGGCGAGCTACGTGGCCCCTGACACCGCGGCGACGGCACCGACTACGGACTCCACCGACACCACGGCTACGACAGGCACCACGGACACGACGGACACGACCGTGACTACCGGGGACACCGGGTCAGTGACGCCGACGCCCCCCACGACGACGTTCGATTCGTCGTCGGCGGAGATGTCGTCCAACTACGTCGCCAATCCGAGCCAGTGCGGCCCGACCCCGGTCGACAACGGGCAGCCGTTCCGGCCCGATCACGTCTACCAGGTAACCGCGACGGTGCACGTGTGGTCGGCGCCGAGCACGTCGAGCACCCCGCTCGCAGAGATCGTCTCCACCTCGTACGGCGGCGGGATCTTCGGCTGCCCGGGC
This sequence comes from Acidiferrimicrobium sp. IK, assembly GCF_025499425.1. Classification (GTDB taxonomy): domain Bacteria; phylum Actinomycetota; class Acidimicrobiia; order Acidimicrobiales; family Palsa-688; genus Acidiferrimicrobium. The sequence goes on along the minus strand of NZ_JAIMCB010000008.1, from coordinate 128,616 downwards.
CCGGCAGACCCGGTGGTGCCGGTCGCGTGCAAGGTGACCGGGCAGCCGATCAGCGGCCCCTATGGCACCGAGAGCTATTGGGATCAGGTCACCTACGACGGGGTGACCGGGTACGTGCCAGACGAGTGGGTCAACACCCAATACGACATCAACCAGTTGCCTTCGTGCTGAGCGGGTCGTCCGGCCGCCGGCGGAGCATCCGGCGCCGGCGAACTGCCGCCGGGTTGCTCGTGACGGGACTGCTCGTGGCCGGAGCGATCGGAGGCGGCGTGCTGTGGCGATCCACTCAACCGACCTCCCGGCGTGTCGTGTCGTCGCGCTCGCCCGGCCCGAAGGGCTCACCCATGCCGCCGGGGTCCACCCAACCGGCAGGACCGTCGACCACCGAGGCCAGTCCGAGTGTCAGCCCCACTTCGACCGGTTCGTCGTCGCCACGCAGCACAGTGCCGGTGCGCAACCTTCCGGTGACCTCGGTGATGCTGCCTTTGAACGACGCGAGCCGGAAGTTGGTTCGCAACGGCGTCGTGTTGGCACCATCGAGGAGCCTGCCGACCACCGTGTGGTACCCGACGGCGGCCGGTCCGTGGCCGCTGGTGGTGTTCGTGCACGGCTACGACGTTGGCCCTGCAACGTATGCGAGGTTCGCGTCGCAGCTGGCCTCGTCGGGTTACGTGGTCGCCGCCCCGTCGTTCCCGCTTGAGGACCCGTCACGAGGCAACGGTTTGGACCGCGCCGACCTGGTCAACGAGGCGACCGACGTGTCGTTTGTCATCTCCTCGCTCTCCGCTGACCCCGCAGGGCTGCATGTGGCGCCTGGCGAAGTCGGGGTGGCCGGGCACAGCGACGGGGCCGACGTGGCCCTCGAGGTCGGCTACGAGGTGGGCTTGTCGGACAGCCGGGTGCGTGCGGTGTTCTCCGATGCCCCCGACCCGATCGACCGGCCGGTGATCTCCGGCGGGCCGCCACTCCTCCTCATGCAGGGGACCGCCGACAGCGTGGTCCCCTATACGTCCAGCGAGACGGTGTTCGCACAGGTGCATGCACCGGTCTGGTACGTGTCGCTCATCGGAGCGGACCACCTCCCGCCGATAGCCGGCGGGACGGCCTGGACACCCGTTCTCGACGCCGCGGTCGCCGACTTCTTCGACTCCGAACTGGCCCGGCGAGCGTTGAGCGGTGGCGCCCTCACCGCAGCCTTGTCGAGCTCCCCGCTCGAGCGGGTGGAGGTGAACGGAGCGGCGTGACTGACACGAGGACCGAGGAAGCTTGTGACTCCCCTGTCCGAGGTCATCCTCCCAGCTCAGGGCTGGTGGTGGTCCCACGTCGGGTCGAGCGACACGACGCCGGTCTGCTCCCGGATGATCCCCCGGTCCACGTCGAAGCGCATGATGTAGGGCCGGAAGTCGTAGATGTGCATGAGCGTGTAGTCCCGCAGCGACACGCTCAGGTCGTAGGTGCCCGGCAGCAGATGCAGGCGGTCCCAGCGCATGTCGATGTAGCCCTCCCCGTCGATCTTGTCGGGGACGAAATCCGAGTCGCGCATCGTGGGCCCGGTGACCTGGACGCCCTGGATGGTGTCGATGCTGACACAGACCACCGGACGCTCGACCGGCTGCTCGGTGCGGTAGTGGAACCGCATGGCGGCGGGGGCGCCGGTCGGGACCCGCTCGACGGGTCGGTCGTCGGCGTCGAGCAGCTCGACGCGCTCGATGAGGGCCTCTCCGGTACCCCAGCGCACGACGTCGGTGGCCTCGTCGGTGTGGCGGTCGACGGTCACCGCCCCGGTGTAGGACTCGATGACGTCGCGGGGCTCGCCGATCTCCTTCAGCTCGCCGTGCTCAAACCACGCCACCCGGTCGCAGATGTTCTTCACGCTGGCCATCGCGTGGGAGACTAGGACGATGGTCTCGTGGGAGACTAGTAAAATGGTCTCGTGGGAGACTAGTAAGATGGTCTTGCCGTTGGACTAGAGCTGCGCGAGCTTCTCGTTGCACTTGCGCTGGAACTCCTAGTCGCCGACCGCGAGGACCTCGTCGACGAGGAGCACCGCAGGGACGACGTTGATCGCCACGGAGAAGCCGAGGCGCACGTACACGCCCGACGAGTAGTTCTTCACCGGCTCGTCGATGAACTGCTCGATTTCGGCGAAGTCGACGATCTCGTCGAAGCGGCTGTGCAGATGCTTCCAGCTGACGCCGAGGATGGCGCCGTTCAGGTAGACGTTCTGTCGGCGGGGCAGCTCCCGCGGAACCGGGCCGCTAACTCCATCGACCAACTCAAAGGTCTCGCCCTACTCGACCTCGAATCTCACGTCCTTGAGCGCCAAGAAGTCTTAGCTTAGGCGAAGACCCGCCGGCGCCGGAGAACGATCGCCTCGAGCGAGTTGTTCTGCTCGCGGACCAGCAGGAGCCCTGAGGGAGACCTTGTCGGCGGAGACGCCGATGGTGGTCACAGCTCCTCCGCTAGGTGGCCTTCCATGCGGGAGAACACGGCGTAGCCGATGCCGAACATAACGAAGGCGGAGGCCACGAAGTAGGCGGTGGAAAGCAGCGGCGGCCAAGTGCCGCTATACATCACCGCCCGGAAAGCGGCGGCCATGTCGGTCATCGGGTTGATCTTGAGGATCGTCATGATCGCAGGGTGGTGGCCGATCTGAGTGAGGGGATAGATGATCGGCGTGCCGTAGAACCACAGAAGGAAGAAGATCCCCATGAAATGCTCGATGTCACGAAAATAGACATTGAGGACGCTGAACATCAGCGCCATGCCAAGGGCAAAGATTGCGTTGACGACCATCAGCAGCACCACGATGGGGAGGAACGGGAGTACCCGCCACTGCCCGAAGGCGAGCAGGATGACGATGAGCAGGGCCATCTCGATGCCGTGGGATACCAGGTTGGAGAGGGTCGTCGCAGCTGGGAGCAGGGCGCGGGGAAAGTACGTCTTCTTAATGAGGTTGCCGTTGCCGATCAGGCTGCCGATCGAGCCCATAACCGTGTTCTGCACGTAGTTGAACGGCAGCATCGCGCACAGCAGGTACAGCGAGTAGATCGTCAGTCCGCTCGGGCTGCCCTTTACAGCGTGAGCGTGAAAGAAGTCGAGGAAGACGACGGTGTAGACGAGGGTGTTGACCAGCGGGTTGACCAGCGACCAAGTCCAGCCGAGGAACGACCTCTTGTACTTCGAGCGCAACTCCCGAAGCGTCAGGTTGACTAGCAGCTCCCTGGAGCCCCTGTATTCGGCGACGGTGGTCATCGACCGCCTGACCCAGCGCTATACGCCATAAGACCCATAAGGTGCGCGCCAGGAGCAGGCCGCCAGCTGATACATCCCGTTGATGTTACCTGGACACCATCCCCCGCGCTCTGCACCGCGTCACCGCCGAGCTCCCCCGACGCCAGCGCGTCACGAGCAGCATGGCGAGGGCATCCCCACCGCGCGGCACAGCGGGCGCACCCCTACGGTTGTGGCGCCACCGGCGTGAGCAGCAGGTCACGTCACCTGACGACGCCCGATCCCGGCGCCCGTGCCTACTGTGGGCACCATGGACGACCGGCCGATCGGGATGTTCGACAGCGGGTTCGGCGGCCTCACCGTGGCCCGGGCCCTGATCGACCTCCTGCCGGGCGAGGACCTGGTCTACATCGGCGACACCGGGCGGTACCCGTACGGGCCCCGGGCCCTCGAGGAGGTAGCCCGCTTCGCCCGCCAGATCACCGCCAAGCTCGTCGCCGAGCACGACGTCAAGATGGTGGTGGTGGCCTGCAACACCGCGGCCGCCGCAGCCCTCGAACTGCTGCGCTTCGAGTTCGACGTGCCTCTCGTCGGGGTCATCGAGCCGGGCCTGCGCGCCGCGCTGAAGAACACGTCGAGTCGCCGGGTTGGCGTTATCGGCACCGTCGGCACCATCGGGTCGGGCGCATACCAGCGCGCCGCCGCTGAGCTGTCGCGGGCCCGACCCGTCGACCTGACCTGCGCGGCGTGCCCGGGTTTCGTCGAGTTCGTCGAGCGGGGCGAGACCGGCTCCGACCAGGTCTATGTCCTCGCCGAGCGGCTCCTCGCCCCGATCCGGGCCGCCGAGGTGGACACCCTACTGCTCGGATGTACCCACTACCCGTTCCTGGCCCGCACGATCAGCGATGTCGTCGGGCGCGACGTGGTGCTGGTGGACTCCGCGGATGAGACCGCGTTCGAGGTGGCTTCCATCCTGGCTGACACCGGCGGGGGGCGCCGGGCAACCAAGGAGGGCACCCGCACGTGGATCTCGTCGGGGGACACCGCCACCTTCGAGCGTCTGGGCCGGCGCCTGCTCGGGCCCGAACTGCGCGACGTCCAGGGCTGGGTGCCGAAATGACCGCCGCCGCCAGCCACGACGGTCCGCTGGCGCTCACCGTGCTCGGCTGCGACGGCAGCTACCCGGGGCCCGGAGGTGCCGGCAGCGGCTACCTGGTGACCTGCGAGGGGGTGACGGTGTGGCTCGACGCCGGGCCGGGCACCCTGTCCAACCTGCAGCGCCACGTCCCCCTCGAGCAGCTCGACGCGGTGGTGCTCAGCCACCAGCATCCCGATCACTGGAGCGACCTCGAGCACTTCGTGGTGGCCTGCCGGTGGTTCCTCGGGCGGACCGGGGTCCCGGTGTACGCCCCGCCCAGCCTGCGGCAGGTCGCGGCGGCGCGGATCAACGACGCCGCGTCCGGCGCAGAGGTCCTCGACTGGCAGGCCACCGATCCCGCCGACGCGGTGACCATCGGCCCGCTCACCTTCCACTTCTCGCGCACCGACCATCCGGTGCCGACCCACGCCGTTCGGATGGACGCCGGCGGCCGGTCACTCGGCTACTCCGCCGACTCCGGCCCGGCGTGGGCCATGTCATCGCTCGGTCCCGGTCTCGACTTGGCGCTGTGCGAGGCGACGTTCCTGTCCGATCGGGAGGGCACGGTGCAGCACCTGAGCGCCCGGCAGGCCGGCGCCACCGCCCGCGAGGCCGGCGCCGCCCGCCTCGTGATCACCCATATCGCCCCCGGCATAGACCGGGTGGCGGCCGAGACCGAGGCCGAAGCCGCGTTCGGCGGTCCCGTCGAGGTGGCCACCATCGGCGCCCGCTACCAGCTGTGACAGCGACGCTGGCCGCCGTCGGTCCACATCCCCTTGAGTAGATCGAGCCATGCGTCCCCGCGCTACCGATTCACCTCGGTCGGCTCCAGGGGGGAGCATGCCTGGAATGCCGCCCAGCGAGGGGACACCGGCTCCTCAACCACCCCGGAGGCGCGCCTACTTTCGTGATACGATAATCGGCGTGGAGTTCCTTCCCGGTGCGGGTAAGCACGGGGTGCCCGAGGACTCCATCCGTCATGTCTTGGAGCACGCGCTGGTGTCACAAGAGATCGGGGAGGACCCGGAACGCTGGCTTTTCCTCGGTCCCGACTCCGCCGGCAACCTCCTCGAGGTGGTGGTCATCGTCCGAAGGGATCGCAGCCTCTTGGCCGTGCACGCCATGGGTATGCGCTCCAAGTACCGCCCTCTCTTGCCGTGAGCGGAAAGGAACACCAACCCGTGAGCGAACCGAAGGACTACGGCGTCTCGAGCGACGGCACCGTACTGGCCGATGAGGTCATCGAAAGGGTCCAGGCCGAGGCCGAAGCCGGCTACGACGTCGACGATTTGCTGAAGCGCCGCGAGCGAGGCCGGCCCCCGATGGGTTCGGCAGCCGCCGACGCGCTGGCAGTTCGGTTGGACCCCGACCTGCGGGCGTCGGTCGTCGAGCGAGCCGAACATGACGGAGTACCCCAGGGCGAGGTCGTCCGCAGGGCCCTCCGCCAGTACCTGGCCTCCTGAGCGAACCGGCCATCCGGGGCCGGCCCACGCCACGCGGTGCAGGTGGACGCCGGCGGCCGGTCACTCGGCTACTCTGCCGACTCCGGCCCGCCTCGGGCCGTGCCCTCGCTCGGTCCCGGTCTCGACTTGGCGCCCTGCGAGGCGACGTTCCTGTCCGATCGGGAGGGTACCGTGCAGCACCTGAGCGCCCGGCAGGCCGGCGCCACCGCCCACGAGGCCGGCGCCGGCCGCCACGTGATCACCACCATCGCCCTCGGCGCCACCATCGCCGCCCGGTGCCAGCCGTGAGCGGCGCGACCGGCCGCCTCGACGGGCGCGCCGACGACGAGCTGCGCCCCGTCGAGCTGCTCCGGGACTACACCGTCTTCGCCGCCGGGTCGGTGCTGATCAGCATGGGCCGCACCCGGGTGCTTTGCACCGCGTCGGTCGCCGAGGACGTCCCCCGGTGGATGCGCGGCACCGGCCGCGGGTGGGTCACCGCGGAGTACTCGATGCTGCCCGGGGCGTCCCCGGAGCGCATCGACCGGGAGGCCGCCAAGGGCAAGCAGTCCGGGCGGACCCAGGAGATCCAGCGGCTCATCGGCCGTTCACTTCGCGCCGTCACCGACCTCGAGGCGATGGGCGAGGTGCAAATCACCCTCGACTGCGACGTGTTGCAGGCCGACGGCGGCACCCGCACCGCCAGCATCTGCGGCGCCTACGTGGCCCTCCACGACGCGTGCAGCCGCCTGGTCGAAGCCAAGCGGCTGGCCAAAAACCCGCTGCGCGAGGCGTGCGCGGCCATCTCGGTGGGAGTGGTCGGGGGGCGCCCGATGCTGGACCTGGCCTACAGCGAGGACAGCCGGGCCGAGACCGACATGAACGTGGTCATGACCGCCTCCGGGCATTTCGTCGAGGTGCAGGGCACCGCCGAGGGCAAGACGTTCAGCCGGGTCGAGCTCGACGGGCTGCTGGACCTGGCCGGCGCGGGCATCACCACGCTGCTCGGCCACCAGGGCCGCCTGCTCGCGACGCCGCCGCCCAGCCGTGACTGAGTACGTCCTGGCCACCGCCAACCCGGACAAGGCCAAGGAGATCCAAGCCATCCTGGGTGACACGGTGACGCTGCGCCCCCGACCCCTCGACGTCGAAGATGTCGAAGAAACGGGCCAGACGCTGCTCGACAACGCCCGGCTGAAGGCCAGGGCGCTGGCTGCCGCGACGGGTCTTCCCGCCATCGCCGACGACACCGGGCTGGAGGTCGACGCGCTCGGAGGCGCGCCGGGCGTGTGGTCGGCCCGCTACGCCGGCGAGAACGCCACCTACGCCGACAACGTGGCCAAGCTGCTCTCCGCCCTGGAGGGCTCCGAGGTCCGCTCCGCGCGCTTTCGGACCGTGGCAGTCGCGGCGTGGCCCGACGGGCGGGAGATCCACGCGGAGGGCGCGGTGGAGGGCGCCATCGCGACAGCGACGAGCGGCGCCGGCGGGTTCGGCTACGACCCGGTGTTCGTCCCCGAGGGCACGACGGCGACCTTCGCGGAGATGACCCCCGAGGACAAGCACGCCCTGTCGCATCGCGGCCGGGCGCTCCGCGCCCTAGCCGGGCTTCTCCCCTCCGACGCCTGAGCCCGCCTGACCGCCGAGGTCCCTCAGTGGACCTCGATCCGCGCGTCGTGACCCCGGGACCGAGCGAGGCGGGCGTCGCGCGTCACGAGCGGGCATTCCAGCGCCTCGGCCAGCGCGACGTAGGAAGCGTCGTAGGCGCTGACGGCGTGGCGCAGGTCGAAAGCCCGTCGCCGCAGGGCTTCGCTGGCCGGCCACCGGTAGAGCGGTAGGTCCTCGAAGTCGGCCAGAGCGTCCAGGGCCCGGGCGCTACTCAAGCGGCTGCGCAGGGTGAGCCCGCGAAGCGCAGAAACGAGCTCAAAGTCGAGCAACGACGGAGCGTGCAGCTCTTCGCCGGCCAGGCGGGAGCGCAGGGCGCCGGTGGAAGCAGCAACCGTCAGCACGTCCACCACTGCCGCCGCGTCGACGACGATCACCGAGCGACTCGATCGGTCAGCTGATCCTCGCGGTCGCGGCGGGCAGCCTCCAGGACGTCTACTGATGACTCCGATCCCCGCTCGGAGCGCCGGGCTGCTCGTTCCAGCACCTCCGCCACTGTGGGACGGGCCACCTCCCGGCTGATCACCTCGAGCAGGTAAGAGTTGAGTGACCGTCCCTGCGCCGCAGCTCGTGACTTCAGGAGGCGACGGGCCTCGTCGGGTACATCCCTGATCTGCAGCGGCGATCCCACGGCATGCATTATCGCTCTTTTGCAATGCAGAATGCATCCACGTTCGGGGCGCGGCCGAGCCCGAGCGCTACCAGCCCCTGAGATCGACATCCCAGCGGTCCACGACCTCGTCGCCGCGCACCACGTGGAGGTGCTCGTGGTAGGCGACGGTCGGGTCGACGTGCGCGGGCACCACCTGCACCACGTCGCCCACGGCGGGCAGAGCCGCTCCTTCCGGCGGGGAGAACACCAGGTGCTCGTCGGAGCAGAACCACACGCTCGACCCGTCCGCCAGCGCCGGGTTGCCGTGGTCCATGCCGAGCGCCTTGAGCCCGCAGTCCGCCACCGCCCACCCGCCGCCCAGGTTGACCGAGATCACCGTGGCCAGGACGGTCAGGGCCTGCCCGAAGGGAAGCCCGAGCTTGGCGTAGGCGGTGTCCATCAACGCGTAGCTGCCGGCTTGGATCTCGGTGGCGACGGTGTTGAGGTCGTAGGTGCCGGTGCCGCCTCCCGAGATGACCTCGCCGCCGACGTCACGGGCGGCGGCCGCCAGCAGGGCGACGCATTTCTTCACCTCCTCGATCCGCTGGCGGCGGTCCTCGAGCAGCACGGCGTGGCCCTCGTAGCCCATCACCCCCCGCACGTCGAGGCCCGCGGCGCGCGCCTCGTCAGCCAACCGCCCGGCCTCCTCCGCAGGGACGCCGCAGCGGGGCAGGCCGATGTTCACGTCGACGAGCACCTCCCGGACCCCGCCGGCCGCTGCCGCGACGACCGTCGCGGGGGAGTCGACGGCCAGGGTGACGCGGTGACCGGCTTCGACCAGGCGGCCCAACCGGCGGGCGTCGACCACCTCGTTGGCGACGAGGAGGTCGCCGCCCAGGCCGGCCGCGGCCATGCCTTCGGCCTCGCGGATCGTGGCGCAGGTGAACCCCCGGTGGCCCGCCGCGGCCTGCCGGGCCGCCAGCGCGCTGCACTTGTGGGCCTTCACGTGCGGGCGGAGCCGGTCGCCGGGGAGGGCCGCGGCCATGGCGGCCAGGTTGGCGTCGAGCACGTCCGCGTCGACCAGCAGCGCCGGGGTTGTCAGGTCGCGCGTCAGCATCCCGCGGAGGCTACCGGCCCGCGTCCCGCCGGGTGGTCTGCCCCATCCGGGGCCAAGAGCGCGATCATGGGTGCGAAATTATGAAGCCGACCCAACCGACTCCGGGCCTGGGGTCCGAGACGGCCCTCGGCGGTGCGGTGGGCAGCGACCGATCGACGCTGCCCGCCGGGAGTGACGGCGCGGGCGCGGTCGTCGCCGCTGACGGCGCCGAAACCGATCCGCTGGCTCCCGTTCTCCCCTCCAGCCGCCGGGGTATCCGCCGGGTGCTCCCCGCCCCGGTGTGGCGGGTCGGCAAGCTGCTGCTGATCGCCCTGATCGTCGACATCTTCGTCGTCCCCCAGATCGCCGGCGCCCACAAGGCCTGGCATCAGCTGAGCCAGGTCAACCCGCTGTGGCTGCTCGCCGGGCTGGTCCTCGAGGTCGCTGCGATCATGTCGTACGCGCAGCTGACCCGCAGCGTCCTGCCCGCCCACAAGGTCCCGGACTTCTGGACGGTGCTGCGGATCCAGCTGACCACCCTGTCGGTGAGCCACTGCGTGCCTGGCGGCACGGCGGCCGGCTCCAGCCTCGGCTACCGGCTGATGACCAACGCCGGGGTGGAGGGGCCCGACGTGGGCTTCGCGCTCGGCACCCAAGCCCTCGGCTCGGCGGTGGTACTCAACGTCATCTTGTGGGTGGCGCTGATCGTGTCCATTCCGTTCTTCGGTTTCTCCCCGCTGTATCTGACCGCGGCGATAGTCGGGGTGCTGCTCCTCGGGGTGTTCCTGGCTCTCGCGTTGCTGCTCACCAAGGGGGAGGAGTGGGCGACCGCGCTACTCGTGCGACTGGCGGCGCGGATCCCCTTCGTCGACGGCGCGGTCCTGCAGCGGCTGTTCTCCCAGGTCGCCGGGCGCCTGCAGGACCTGTTGGCGCAGCGGAGCCGTCTGGTCAAGTCGCTGGTGTGGGCCACCGCCAACTGGCTCCTCGACGCGGCGTCGTTGTTCGTGTTCGTCGGGGCGTTCGGGGAATGGGTCAACCCCGACGGCCTGCTGGTCTCCTTCGCCCTGGCCAACGTCCTGGCCGCCATCCCCCTCACCCCCGGCGGGCTCGGCGTGGTGGAGGCCACCTTGACCTCCAGCCTGGTCGGGTTCAACACCCCCCGGGCCATCGCCCTGCTCGGCGTGGTCAGCTACCGGCTGGTCAATTTCTGGCTCCCGATTCCCGCCGGCGGGCTGGCCTACCTGTCGCTCCACCTCGAGCCGGTCACCGGCCGCCTGCGCGGCATCACCACCTCCGCCTCCACCTCCACCTCCACCTCCACCGCCGTCGCCGTCGCCGTCGCCGTCGCCGACGCCGGCGCGGCGGCCGGCACCTCCGACGGCGCCGCAGCGGCGACCCCAGCGGCACGGCCGGGAGCGCGCCGGTCACCGGCGGAACGGCCTGACCCGACGCTCCCCGGCGGCTAGCGTTCACGCCAGCACCCGACGTGGCGGAGGTCCGCATGTTTCAAGCCAAAAACTGTCGCGCCCGGCGGGCGGCGCTCGCCGCGGTCGCGGCGCTCGCGGCCACCGCGCTGATGGCCGCTCCGGCGGCCGCCGCGCCTGTCAGCACCTCCGCCGGCACCGCGTCAGCTGCCTCGACGTCAGCGGGGAGCCCGGGCTGTCTCATGACCTGCGCCGCCGCCAACCCGGGCACGGTGGGGGCGGCCTCGTCGCAGCCGGCGTCGACCTCCGGCGCCGGCGGATCGGTCTCCGCGCAGGCGACGCCCGCCGCGCACCCCGGCTACTACCTGGCCGCCGCTGACGGCGGGGTCTACTCCTTCGGGACCGGCAACCTGGGCCAGGTCCGACCCACCCCCCTCAACAAGCCGATCGTCGGTGTGGCCTCAACCCCGAGCGGGGGCGGCTACTGGATGGCCGCCTCCGACGGCGGCGTGTTCAGCTACGGCGTCGCCGGCTTCCACGGCTCGACGGGCAACGTGGCGCTCAACAAGCCGATCGTCGGCATCGCCGGCGACGCCACCGGCGGCGGGTACTGGATGGTGGCCTCCGACGGCGGGATCTTCCAGTTCGGCGACGCCGCGTTCTACGGGTCGACCGGCAACGTCGCTCTGAACAAGCCGATCGTCGGTATGGCCGCGACCCCCGACGGCAAGGGCTACTGGCTGGTGGCGTCCGACGGCGGGATCTTCGAGTTCGGCGACGCCGCGTTCTACGGGTCGACCGGCAACGTCGCTCTGAACAAGCCGATCGTCGGTATGGCCGCCACGCCCGACGGCAAGGGCTACTGGCTGGTGGCGTCCGACGGCGGGATCTTCGAGTTCGGTGACGCCGGGTTCTACGGCTCGACGGGCAACGTCCACCTCAACAAGCCGATCGTCGGTATGGCCGCGTCGCCCACCGGCGGCTACTGGCTGGTCGCTACCGACGGCGGGATATTCGACTTCGGCGGCGCCCCGTACCTCGGGTCGACCGGCGGCGCCCCCGGGCCGGCACCGATCATCGGGATCGCCGGCACCGGGTTCGGCGCCGAGTACCCCGCCGGCACGATCGGCACCGACGTCTCCTGGCCGCAGTGCAACAAGACCTACCCGGCTCCCGGCAACCCGGTATCGGTCGTGGGCGTCAACGACGGGAGCGAGTTCAGCTCCAACCCGTGCTATGCCTCCCAAGCAGCAAACGCCGGACCCAACCTCACCGTCTACATCAACGTCAACGCGGTCGCCCAGGGCGACGCCCACGCGATGAGCGGGCCGGCGGGCAACTGCGCGGCGTCGGACCTCAACTGCCAGGGCTACAACTGGGGCTTCAACAGCGCCCAGCAGTCCGTCGCCTTCTCCTACGCAACCGGTTACCGGCCGACGATGTGGTGGCTCGACGTCGAGGGGCCGTGCGGGTTCTCGTCGGTCCTGTGGTTGTGCGGCACGGCCGGCCAGGCATCCAACGCGGCGGTGATCCGCGGCGCCGTCGACGACCTGCACGCCAACGGGCTCACCGCCGGCATCTACTCGACCTACGTGCAGTGGGCCGACATCACCGGCGGACACCAGAACGCCGACGGCAGCTACACCGACTACGTCAACTTCCCGGGGCTGCCGATCTGGATCGCCACGGTGCCCTCAAGCGTCGCCTCATGGCCCGGCTACTGCACCGATCCGATGTACAGCTTCGCCCAGGGCTCGCCGTGGCTGGTGCAGTGGCTCGGCGGGTCGGGGTCGCCGACGGACCCCTACGACGGCGACTACGCCTGCGCTGTCTGAGCCGGGCGCTGGTGCGGGCGAGAGGACTCGAACCTCCACCCCTCTCGGGACCAGGACCTAAACCTGGCGCGTATGCCTATTTCGCCACGCCCGCTTGACCTGCTGAGCAGCTTCGCACTCTACACTGCGGACCCCGCCGGCGGCCGTTTGGAGCGCAGCGACGGCGCCCGGCTGCTCGCCGGGCCCGCCTGCCGCCATCTGGCCGCTCGCAGCGGCTGCTAGTTGTATCCCGCCGCGCCCACGATCGGCTGGTTGAGGTGGACGTTGCCGGTGGACCCGTAGAACTTGGCGTCGCCGAAGGTGAACACCCCGCCGTCGGAGGCGAACAGCCAGTAGCCGCCGCCCTCGCGCACCGGGGCAATGGCCAAGACCGGCTTGTTGAGGTGGATGTTTCCGGTGGACCCGTAGAACTTCGCGGAGCCGAACTGGAAGATCCCGCCGTCGGCTGCCGCCAGCCAGTACCCGCCACCGCCTGGCACCGCGGCCATCCCTACGATGGGCTGGTTGAGCCGGACGTTGCCCGTCGAGCCGTAGAACCCGGCGTCACCGAACCCGAATATGCCGCCGTCGCGGGCGACCAGCCAGTAGCCGCCGCCGTCGGGAGTGGAAGCGACACCGACGACTGGTTGGTTGAGTCGGATGTTGCCGGTCGACCCGTAGAACTTGGCGTCACCGAAGGTGAACACGCCGCCGTCGGACGCGACCAGCCAGTAGCCCCGGCCGCTCTGCGTGGGCGCCATCCCGACGATGGGCTGGTTGAGTCGGATGTTGCCCGTCGAGCCGTAGAACCCGGCGTCACCGAAGTCGAATATGCCGCCGTCGCGGGCCACCAGCCAGTAGCCGCCCCCGTCGGGGGTGCCGGCGGTGCCGACGACCGGCTGGTTGAGGGCCACGTTGCCGGTCGAGCCGCAGAACTGCGTGTTGCCGAAGTTGAACACCCCGCCGTCGCTGGCCGCCATCTCGTAGCCGACCGGCGCAACCGTCGGGATGGTGCAGTGCGGCGGCCCGGGCGTGCCCGCGTTACCGGTCAGCTGCGGGTCGTGGTGGAATTCCGGCCAGGCGCCGGCCTCGTTGACCGAGGCGCCATTGGACCCCGGCAAGGTGTAGTGCTCGACCTTCCCCCGGTTGTTGCCGGTATAGCCGGCGAGGGTGAGCCCGATCGCGCCATTGGGGTCGTCGGTGATCAGGACCGAGCTCTGCAGCAGGAGGGTGTCGGGACCGGTCACCGAGAGGGTGGTGACCTGGTTACCGGTCCTGCCGTCGAGGATCACCACCCCGTCCGTCGTCGGGACCACGATGTCTTGATAACCCTCCCCAAAGTCGGCGGAGGTGACACTCCCGATCACCGCATTCGCGGTGCTGGCGTGCCAGATGACCGCCCCGTCGCTGCCGTTTAGCAGGTAGACGGAGCCGTGGCCGTCGGAGCGGACGGTCCCCTCGGCCACCTGCAAACCTCCGTTGCCGAGGGCGTCGACGAGCGCCGGGCTGCTGGTCGTCAACCCGTCGAGGGTCGTGCCCCACGCCAGCTGGCATTTGTTGTTGGTCGCGAGCAGCTGGTCGGTTTGGGACGCACCAGGGAACGAGCCCCCCGTGCCGAAGGCGATGCCGACCTGATTGCCCCCGAGGAACATGCCGACCGCCGGCGAGGACTGCACCGTCTGGTTGGCGTGGTAGTCGCAGTAGAGGCCACCCATCTGTGAGCCGGTGCCCTGGTTGCCCGTCTGGTGCATGATCCGCAGATGGCCACCGTTTGGTGTCCCGGTATACGGGTTGCCTGTCTGGTCGCCGCCCTCGATGATCTCGTTTTGACCGTCGCCGTACAGGTCGGCGATGGCGGGGGTGGTGAAATTGCTGTCGGTGGCCAGCCACGGGAACCCGGGGCGCACCGCGCCGCTGTTGGCGTCCATCTCGTCTTCGAGCTGGCCCTCCGAACCGGAGACGACGGAGGTGGCGCCTTGCAGGGTCCCCACGCTCATGCCCGAGATGACCCCGGCGTTGGACGAGGGCAGCGGGGCGGGCAGCTGCGGGATGGTGGTCAGCCACCGGCGGGTGCCGTTGCCGTTGACCGCCAGGTAGCCGCCGTTGTTGACTGCGGCGTTGCCCTCGCCGACGTAGACCGTCGAGCCGTAGGTGGAAGGCGGCGAGTCGATCGGAATGCCGCCGTCCTGATATGGCCAACCCGCTACCGGGCTGCCGTCGCGCAGGTGGAAGGCGTACAGGTTGCCGGTGCGATCACCGACCACCGCCGACGGGGTGCCGTCGAGGTTGGCGACGACCGGCGACGACAGCGCTATCGGGCTGCCGGTGTCGTTGAACTCCCCGGTGCTCCACGCCAGCTGGAAGTTGAACGACGGCGCCGCACTGGCGGTCGGGGTCCCGGCGACGGCCGAGACAGCAGCCCCAGGAATGACCAATCCCAACGCCAGCAGTCCCGCACCGGCCCTCCGGGGGAGGCGCCGGCTTGGCTGCCGGGCTCTCACCGGCCTTATCGATGATGGCGCCGAATGTGCCACGTGTGTGCTCCTCTCGACCGAGGCCGCCGCTACGGACTCTCAGCGCATTCTTACCACCACTCGCTGCAGCGCGGGCGTTAAAGCACGCAAACACCCGAAGCCGGGACGCAGCGGACGCTCAGGAGTCCCCGGAGGGGGGCGTGCCGCTGGTGCGCCGGTCTCCTACCCGGCGCTGACGGCCGGGCTTTTGCGGGCCACGACGGCCAGGATGTAGCAGTCCTCGACAGCGCCGTGCATGCCGGCGTGCTTGGCCACCTGGTCGGGGTCAAAGCGACCTTCCTGGGCTGGGGGGCCGGCCCATCCCAGGCCGGCGGCCGACTCGATCTCGAAACCGGCCGAGATGAGCTTCTTCTCGAGCTCAGGCCAGGTGTATTCGACCTTGTGGTCTGGGTCGACGAACTCGGCCTGCTGCATGCGCGTCACCCGGCCGTTTGGAGTGTCGATCGCAAGGTGGCCGCCGGGGCGAAGGATGCGATGCACCTGGGCGAGCACCGATGCCCCGTCGTCCGGGCTGACGTGCTCGATCGACTGCCCGGAGTACACCAGGTCGATGCTGTCGGCGGCGAATCCGGACAGGTCGGTCATGGAGTGGTACCGGTAGCGGACCGGGCCGAGAGGCGTTTCGACGGTGTGGCGGCCGTCGGTCGAGCGGTAGATCTCGTGACGCTCGTTGGACGGGAGGTCAACGATCGTCAGCTCATCGAACGCGTACGGGTAGCCGAGCGCGACCATCGCTCCGTCCTCGCGCGCCAGGTGGGTCCCCCCGAGATCGACGATCCGCCGGGCCGGGGGGAGGCTGCGGATGAACTGGCACCGCCCGGCGTGGATCGAGGGGCCGAGCGTGCGCGCCGTCCAACCCCGGTTTTGGAACTCCTCGGAGCCCCGCACGAAATCGGAGAGCTCGTCTCTGGTCATCGCCCCCGAGACGAGCTGCCCCAGGTTGTCCTCGAAACCGCTGGCATCCGGTTGGCGCCCGAGAAGGATCTCGTATAGGAGGCGAACGGCGACCGGGGCGGGGACGGAAGCGAAGGTGACGTTCGACAGGACGCGGTCCGTGGCCCGCAGCTTGAGGTCGGATACCTGGTGGTACACCGCCCGAGCCGTCGACGAGCGACGGAGTGTGGACCGCAACATCCCCGAAAGCCTAGATGAAGGGTGAGCAGCCTCTACGGCACGAGTCGGAGCGAGGTCACCGTGGTCCAAAGCAGCCACACCAGGCCAGCGAAGGAGCCGGCGCTCAGCAACGCGAACGCCACGCCCTTCAGCCGCCAACCCAACACCATCAGGAGCGGGAAGGCGGTCAGGACGAAGCGTGGCCTCAGCCCGAGGATGTTGGATACGAACGCCAGCCCCAGCACGACCAGCGACCACAGGAGCATCTGGGCCCACCACTCGGTCAGGTCGTCGAAGTGCGACGGACGGCTCAGCAGCATCAAGCCGACGAGGACCACCGCCACGCCCGTGCCGGCGATGGTGACGAGGAGATCGATCTGCCCGTGGTGGTGCACGGCGATCCTGAGGGTCTGCAGGAACGTCGACGGCACGATCTGCTCTCCCCAGCCCTGGCGCTCGGTGGCGGTCCAGGCGTGGAGGTCCCCGGTCGAGGCGGTCAGGTAGAGGAGGTAGCCGACGATCCCCGCCGGCGCCAGGACCGGGGCGATGACTGACCGCCACTCCCGTCGCCGGCCGATGGCGACCGCTGAGGCGAGGGCGCAGCAGGCGACGAGGGCGACACCCGTCGGGGTCACTGCGGTCCCCAGCCCGGCCGCGATCCCGGCGACCAGCCAGCGGTGCTTCCGGAGGGCCAGCAGGCAGCCGAGGGCGCAGGTGAATAGCAGCGGCTCGGAGTAGATCAGCGAAAAGATGAAGGCGCCTGGGAAGACACAGAGGACAACGACGGCCCGTCGTGCCGCTTCGTCGCCCCACAGGTCGGCGGCCAGGACCCAGACGAGCACCACCGTCGAGATCTGGAACGCGACCTCGACGATCATGGCTGCTGCGAAGAAGCTGATCCCGGGGATCCATGCGACGGCCCGGATGGCCAGCGGCAGGCCGGGGAAGAAAGCGATGGTGCTCTGCGTGACGTGGCCGGCGACCATCGGGACGTGGGACGGCCATCCGTGCTGGGCGGCCCGGAGGTACCACGACCCGTCCCAGGTCGACATCGCAGCCTTGAGGTCGACCCCGGACCTCCGATGCGTGGCGAGGACGATGACGGCCAGGGCCGCCAGGCGGGTGACGGCGAGAGTGGCGACCGGCCAGATCAGCCATGCCTTCGACGAGCGTCGGGTCGCCCGGGCGTGCAACGGACGGTTGCGTGTGGTCGGCGCCGCGGCCTCGGTGGACAATTTGCTGCCTTCCCCCCGCGATCCTCTGGGCTGATCCCTCACCGCATTCCCGGCGAGATTAGTCAGGCGTGCGGAGGCCGCGCCTCCCCAACGGGCCGCCGCTGTGACCGTGGGTGTTGTGTCCACCGATCAGGGTTGGTCACCAGCACCGGCGGCTAACCTGCGGGGTCACGAGATGACGAATGCAGGGGTAGGACAGATGGAAGCCGGGCGGGATCTTCCTGGCGCCGCCCCCGAGGATGCGGGAGCCCGGCGGCGCTGGTTTACTGCCGCGATCCTGCTCGTGGTTGTCTTCGTGGTCGACGAGGCGTCGCCCCTCGGTATGACCGCCGACTCGATGCGCGCCGTTGCGGTCGCGGTCGCAATCGTTCATTTCCACACCATCGGACTCGACCACTTCCGGTTGCTGTTTCCTAAAACCCACTTCTACGGGCTGAGCACCGTCGGCCACCACGTGTATCCGCTGTTTCCGTGGGGCGACTCGCTGTTCGCGGTGCCATGGGTCGTGGCCTACGACGTCGCTCACAAGCTGGGAGTGGGCGAGGGCAGCGTCGCGATGGTCAACTCCACCCACGACTGGCCTCTCCAGGTGGTGTCGATGTCTGCGGTTGTGGCCGTGACCACCGTCGTCGTGTATTTCATCGCTCTGCGGGCCCTCACCATCAGGCCGGCCGCCCGACGGTCCCGCTGGGCGGCAGGCGTGGCCTTGGCCTTCGCGTTTGCCACGCCGGCATGGTCCACGGCCAGCCGTTCGCTCTGGCAGCACGGCCCGTCGATCCTCTGCTTGAGCATCGCTCTGCTCTGCGCCCTCCGAGCTCGCGATGGCCTGCGGGGCTGGACCGGGATGGGACTGGCCCTCGGCTTCGCCTACATGATGAGGCCGACCGACGCCTTGGTGGTTGCCATCCTCGGACTGTGGGTTCTGCTCGCCCACCCCCGCCAGGCGCTGCGGGTAATCGCCGGCGGGGCGGTGCCCGCCGCCATCCTCGTCGGCGTCGATCTGGTCGCCTACCACCAGGTGCTGACTCCTTACTTCACCGAGGGGCAGGGATTCGCCGTGTCGGGGACGATGGCCACCGCGCTCGCCGGCAACCTGATCAGTCCCGCCCGCGGCCTGCTGCTGTTTTGCCCACTCGTGCTGCTCTCGGCGGCCGGGGTGGTGCTGCGCCGGCGCGGCGGCGGCCTCGACGGGTTCTGGGTGGCGTTGACGGCCATCCCCGTCGCCCACTGGGTGGTCATCTCCGCGTTCAAGCACTGGTGGGCGGGCGACACCTACGGCCCGAGGCTGTTCACCGACATGCTTCCGCTGCTGGTCGTCCTCGCTCTGCCGGCGGTCGACTGGCTGGCTGGGGTCCGGAGGGCGCGCCGCCTCGGGGCGCACGGCGCGGCCCGGAGCCGCCTCGGTGGCGAAGGTCACCGGCCCGGGACCCGGCCTGTCCTGATCGGTCTGTGTGGGCTGGCGCTGGTCTGGTCGCTGTTCGTGGAGGTGCAAGGCGCCACCCTGCGCTCGGCTTGGTGCTGGAACAACGAGCCGACCGACGTCGACGCCCACCCCTCCAAGCTCTGGGCGTGGAGCGACCCGCAGTTCCTCCGAGGCGTACGCCAGGTGGTGTCGGGCCCCCGGTACCACGAGCTGACCCGTGACTCCGTCGACCTCTACGGGTGCCCGACCGAGCCGCTGGGATAGGAGTTAGGCCCCCGTACGCGGCCGAGCTGCGCGGTCGACAGTGAGGCAGCGGAGTCCGAAGCCGGGCGCATGTGCAGCTACGCTCGGCTGGGTGGAGACTGCAGCGCACCGGGTCCGAAATGGCATCTGAGGGACGCCCCGGCACCCCAAGCCTGGCGTTCAGCGGCAACGACCGGTCCGCAGCGCGTTGGTTTGGCTCGCAAACCGGGTGGTGGGAGAGTCACTACCTTGGTGCCGTCGATTCGATCGTCGACTTCCTGGCTGGCGACGGGATTGGGCTGGAGGGGAAGCGTCTCGTCGATTTGGGCTGTGGGGACGGCACGATCACGCTGGGCCTGGCTCAACGGACCGCGGCCGCATCGGTGCTCGGCCTTGATCTTCAGCCGGTGGATGCCGAGTGGTTGGCAGCCGAGGCCCGCCGCAACGGCGTCGCCGCCGACGCTCCGACGCTGCGCTTCGAGGAGTGCGAGGCGCAACACCTGCCGGTCGAGGACAGCTCGCTGGATCTGGTCACCGCCTGGTCCGTGTTCGAGCACGTGGCGGAGCCGGGCGCCGTCCTGGCCGAGCTGCACCGCGTCCTCCGCCCGGACGGCCTGCTGTTCATCCAGATCTGGCCCATGTGGTTTTCGGAGCACGGATCGCATCTTTGGCCATGGTTCGATCAGGGTTTCGCTCACCTGCGCCTGAGCGACGTCGCGCTTCGTTCGGAGGTGAGAGCGAGGTGTCATCCACCAGAGCTGGCGGAGGCGATGCTCGACCTCTACGACAGCTGCAGCCGGGTGTCGCTCGATGACCTTGGGCACCAGATCCTCGAGAGCGGATTCTTCCTGGCCAAGGTGGAGGTTGACGCCCCACCCGTGCACATCCCCGCCGAGCTGCAGCACCTCCCGGTGTCACTGTTGACCACGGCGGGGGTGCGGCTGCTAGCGGTACGCCACTGAGCGGACCGGTGCACTTGTAGAGTCGGAGGGCAAATGCTGGTAGACAACACGTTGGATCGGCCCGAGACAGGCGACACCCCGGGCGGGTGGTTCCCCAAGAATCTCGAGTTGCTCGTCGTCGTGGTAGTTGCCATTGCCTGGCTGGGCTGGTTCTGCTGGTCGAACTATTACTTCGTCGATGACTTCTTCCGTTTGAGTGAAGCCAGTACGACGAAGCTTGACTGGTCCTATCTGTCGCGATCTGTCTACGGACATTTTGTCCCCGCCTGGCGACTCGTCTACTTCTTTCTGCAGCGTTGGGGGGGGTTTTCTTTTTGGCCCGCCTACGTTCTTACGATTCTTGAAGGGATCGCGCTAGTAACCGGATTCTGGCGGCTAACCGCGGCGTTGTTCGGCAACAGGCGTTCCAACCTCTTGATTCTCGGTTGGTTCATTTTCTCCCCAGCTTTCACGGAGACCTGGCTATGGTTCGCAAATATCCTACATCTCTGCTCCTCGCTGGCATGTGTGATCTGGGCCCTCAATGGCTTCGTCCGATATGCGCGAACTGGCCGCAAGAGGAGCCTTATTCCGGCATGGCTCGCAATCGTCCTCGGTTTCGGGTTCTACGAAAAGACGGTTATGATCCTGCCGTTGATCCCACTGACACTCCTGCTCCTCGGGGTGCAGACTTACGGCGCGCGTAGGGGCTTGTTGGAGAGTGCTAAGGCCGTGGTTCGTATTTGGTGGATCATCGGCTTGTTCGCAGCTCCCGCCGTCCTCTATTTCTGGTATTACTTCAGTCACGGGTACTATGAAAATCGCACTAAGCCGACTGTTGCCGCAGTGGTGGCGGCCGACACCGCCGCCTGGACACATGCTCTCGGAGTTAGCCTGATTGGCGGTCCGTTCCACTGGCGGTACTTCGTCGGCGGCCTTGCCACAGCGGAGCCGCGCTTGTGGGCCGTCGTCTTGGCTGGGTTGTTACTCTCAATCCTGGTGCTCATAACCGCTGTATGCCGGGCGGGATCCTGGGTGGGTTGGCTCTACGTTGCTGTGAGCTTCGCCCTCAGCATCTCCATGGCTATCGCAGACCGAGTCAGGATATATGGACACGTGAGCGCGTTCGACTACAAGTACAGTGCCGACACCCTCCCCTTTGTGCTCTTGGGGATCGGCGCAGCTATTGCACCAATCCGTGACGGCGGGGAGTGGGTTATCTTTCGAGAGGCTATGCCAGCGTCGAGAAGTCATCAGTTATCTTCCGGCATGCGCCTCTCGAGTGTTTCGCAAAGACGAGTCGTCGTAGCAGCTGCAGCAGTGATGATTGTCTATTTCGTCTCGAGTCTCGCTTCGACCTTGAGCTACCGGACGACGTGGAAAGCTGACCTCTCCGACGTGTACTGGTCAAATGTGACTTCAGCAATTCGCACGCTCCAACGGACCGGGCGCCCGTTCAGCCTATACGACACGATCGTCCCGGCTACGACGAACTACGACTTTCCCGAGGATCTCCTGTCTGCGACAGTGACCATCGGATTCAAACATCTGAGTTTTGATGACCCGTCTCTTCCGCTCTATGCTGCGGTCTTGCCGAAGGGCAACGTGGTGGCCGCCCATATAGTGCCGCAAGCAACGACGACTGACGGAAGCGCTCAGCTTGCTGGTGCCACGGTCTCCGGCGGTCTCATGTGCGCTGAGGGCGCCGAAAGGACGATCACGATGAAAATCGCCAGACCCCTATCGCCGGGCTACCGGTTCCTGTTGCTCGAATACAGTGCCTCCTCGCCTGCGAACGTCGTCGTCCAGGTGGTTAGCGAGGGACGGGTTATTTCAGCGACACCCGAGGGGTCGTTCTCGGCTCTCCCCGGAACTCACCAGTACCTTGCACCGTTAGCACCGGTAGCCACTCAGGAGCTGCGTTTTACAAACACATCGACGGCTCCATTCTGCCTCAACGCGGCAGATGTCGGTGGGCTGGCGACCAATGTCTAGGCTCGGGGGATGGGCATGACTGACACGACGTCACGGGACCCAGCGGCCGCCCCGGTCGGTGTCTCGCCCGCCCGCGGTTTCCTCGGGGGGCTGGAGATGCTCCGGGCAGTCGCTGCCAGCGCCGTGGTCGTCGATCACACCTGGGCGCTCACCACGAGCCCCCATTTTCAGGGTTATTGGCTTGTAGAGGGGCTCGGAGAGTGGGGAGTATCGCTCTTCTTCCTCATCTCCGGGTTTATCCTGGTCGACAGCTTCTGGAACGAGCCACCCGTGTCAGCCAGGGTTTTTTGGATCCGGCGGGTCTTCCGGATTGCTCCCGCTTACTACGTCAACGTGGCGATCTTGTTTCTCTTCTTTGCGTCCACTTCACAGGTCTTCTCGGGGCAAGGAATCAAGCAGGTCGCCGCCAGCGCTACGTTTACCCACTGGCTCTTCCCGAACACCGCCTCGTCCCTCAACGTCAATGGAGCTTTGTGGACGCTCAGTATTGAGATGTGCCTGTACCTGATGATGCCCTTGATGGCATGGTCGATGCGGCGGCGACCGTGGCTCGGTGCTGGGTGCATGCTGGCGATCGGCATCGGTTACCGATTGTGGATAACGTTCGACGGAAACTGGCTTGAGCATCGATACTTCGAACATTCTCCCGTTGGTTCGGCGACCGCCCGCCTGTTCATGCAACGACAGTTCATCGGAGTGCTGCCGCTGTTCGTGATCGGCATGCTCCTCCGCCGGCTTGTCCTGCGCTGGCAGGCGGCACATGACCAGCCGTCGGCGCGGCTGAGCCCCTTGCTACTGGTGGCATTGCTGATCCCCAGCCTGGCGCTTCTGCGTTTCGTTGAGCGCGCCAGTGATTTCCACCACCCGTTCTTCTTCACCTTCTACGAACTTGGCCTGGTCACGGTCATGGCCCCAGCGCTCGTATACGCAGCGCTGTGGTCTGCGTCGTCCCCGTCGATGAGCGGGCGTGCGCTGGTCTGGCTGGGCGAGCGCAGCTACAGCCTCTATCTCTGGCACTTCCCGATCATTCTGGCGGTGTTCGGTCGAGGCCCTGAGGTCCAGCCTGCCAACATGCGCTACTTCTGGGTGAAGGTGGTGGCGGTGGCAGTGCTCTCCGTCGCTGCTGCGGCGATCAGCTACGCAGCGATCGAGCGGCCGGCACGGACCTACGGCAGGAGGATTGCCCGGCGGCTAGGCAGCAGCGAGCGCACCCCTCGCGCTGCGGTCAGCGTTCCAGCAGCAGGTTGACCTGACCGTCGGGCCCGGCGGCGTCGCAGCGCAGCAGGATCTCCGAGTCGGTCAGCTCCTCGAGGTCATCCCCCTGGCTGACCAAGACGCGGAAGCCGAACAGCTCCCGGTAACGGACCAGGCGCTCGCCCGGGTCGACGTCGCGCTCACGGAGGGCCGCGGGCCAAAACTCCGCGACCACGCAGAGCCGCTCCGCAGCCCGGATGGTCTGGCGCAAGCCGGTGAGCACCTCGAGCTCCCATCCCTGCACATCGAGTTTGATGACGTCGAAGGTGCGCCCGGCGAAGATCTCGTCCCCCGGCACGGCGGGTACCACGATGTCGACCAGTTCCGAATCGCCGGCGGTGACGTCCGCGACCCTGGCGTCCCCCACATTGTGCTCCGCTGCGTGGATGCTGAGCGTCGTCCGCCGGTGGTCGAGGGCGACGGGCCACACGGCGGCGTCCACCCCGTTCAGCCAGAGGTTCATGCGCAGCAGCTCGCAAGTGGGGGGAAAGGGCTCCACCGCGTCCACCCGGATCCCGGGATGGGCCTTGGCCGCCAGCAGGCTGAAGTACCCGATGTTGGCGCCCACGTCCAGGAACCGGCTGCCGGGGCGCAGCAGCCGGCGCAGGAGGCGACCCTCCTCCGGCTCCCAGGTGCCTCGGTTGCGCAGGTGGTCGCGCATCACCTCGTCGGCGGCCGACACCCAGAGGGTGCCCACGTCGACGGTCAGCTTCTCGTAGGGGCCGGCGGTGAGGCTGCGGGGCAGCGTGGCCGCCGAGGGCTCGGGGGTCGGAGCGGCCGCCCGCAGGGAGGCGAAGGCCCGCATCACACCCGCTCCGGGTAGGAGTAGTGGTCACGGACCGCCGCCGCGCCGAAGGCTGCCTGCAGTGGGCCCAGGGCCGACCCGCGGTCGAACACGTCGATGTTGGCCGGCGGCCCGCCCATTTCCTCGACGATTGCCTCAGGGGCGCTCCGGCCGGCGAGGGGCACGACGGCGGAGAAACCCCGGAACTCGAGCAGGAGGTCGCTGCCGTGGGCCTCCGGGCGGAGGATGCAGCGAGGCACCAGGCTGTCGCCCGGCAGGTCGTGGAGCCAGCTGAGGTGCAGGCTGTAGCCGTAGGCTCGGGCGCCGTCGCGGATGATTCGCAGCGCGGCATTGCGGTGCAGCGTCTGGAGGATCCCCGAGTACACGAACGCCTCCACCTGCTGGCGGAACATCGGGTAGCGCAGGTCGATGATCCGCTCGTTGGCGGGCACGGTGGTGTGGCCGTGGCTGAGCAGGCCGGCGTCGGTCGTCGACCCCTGCCCGCTGTGATACGCGAACACGCCCGGCGCCAGGGTGATGCGGTACCCGGCCGCCCGGCTGCGCTGCGTCCAGTCCGTTTCCTCGCAGTAACCCCGCCCGAAGACCGGGTCCATGAGCCCGACGGTCGCCATCACCTTGGTCGGCACCAGCATGCAAAACGAGATGCCCGCGGGGATGTCGATCGCCGCGTGGCCGAACTCGCCGGCCAGGGACGCCGACACCCAGTCGGCGACGCCCGGCTCGGCCAGGTACCGGTCGGGCATCGTGTTGGGCAGCGAGTAGACCGACACGTTGTTGGAGAAGGCAGTGACCGACCCGATGGACGGATCGGTGCGGGCCACCTCCACGAGCTGCTCGATCAGGTTGGCCGGCATGATGATGTCGGAGTTGCAGATCACGACGTAGTCGTAACCTCCGCGCTGGGCGGCGAGCATGCCCATGTTGACGTTGCGGGGAATGCCGAGGTTGCGGGGGGAGCGGTAGTAGCCGATGCGGCGCTCGGCGCACGCCGCCTCCACCCGCTCGCTCCAACCCGGCGCCGGGCTGGCGTCGTCGAGGACGAGCGCATCCACACCGGGCTGCTCGCTGAGGCGGGCCGCCGAGTCCAAGCACTGGAAAACGACGTCCTTGCCGTTGTAGAGGGTGATGGCGAGCAGAACCCTCGGGGCGGCGGCCACTAGCGGCTGGCCAGGCGCCGCGCCGCCCGGGCGGCCCTTATCACCATGTAACCGCGCGACGCCCGCAGCGCTTGGAGCTCGGTGGCGTTGTGGTGGTTCGCGGCCAGCAGGTCGCGGTGCTCCAAGCGGAGCAGCTCAAGCTCCGTCTTCAGCGCCCGCCGGTCCTCGGTCACGTCGATGAGCCGCTGGGTCAGGTCCATCACCCGGCGGTTGGCGATCTCGAAGTCACGAAGGGCCTGCTCGAGGGACACCGAGTCCAGCTGGTCAGCGATCGACCCACCCGGACCGGATGGGGCTTCGCTCTGGGAGGGCTCCTTCGAGGTCATCGGCGCAACGTTAGTGGTCGCCGATCCCGGGAAGGGCGACGCCCCCGGGCGTCACCGGCCCACCGGGGGAAGCGCCAGGACCGCCTGGTAGGCGGCGACGAGGCCCGCAGCGGTGGCATCCCAGGTGAGCGGCGTCCCCGCCGCCAGGACGTGCGCGGTCTGCTGGGTGCGCAGGGCGGGGTCCGCCAGCAGCCGGGCCATCGCCGCGGCCAGGTACTCGGGGGCCCACGACTCGGCGCTAACCGGTGGCGTACCCCCCATCTCCCGCAGGGGCCCGAAGCTGACCGCCACGGTGGGGGTCCCCAGGCGCGCCGCCTCGAACGGCACCAGGCCGAACCCTTCCGCGGCGGTGGGGTAGAGCAACATCTCGGCGTGGCGGAGGAGCCAGGTGCGCTCCTCGCTCGCCACGTCGGGAAGTTCAATGACGCCGTCGTCGAACCGGCGCGCCAGCGTCTCGTCGCGCCGCGACGAGCCCACGGGCACCTGGGCGCCGACCAGGATGCCGGTCACCGAGTAGCTCCCGTCCCGCAGCAGCTGCAGGGCCCGGACGGCCAGGTCCCGCTGCTTGTGGGCGTAGGTCGTGCCCAGCACCACGACGAAGGGCCGCCCGACGAGGGCCGGGTCGAGCAGCGCCTCGGGCGGGCGCTCGGCGGCGTCGGCAGGCATGTGGTCGGTGCCGTTGGGAACCGTGAATAGCCGCTCCTCGCTGACCGGGAGCGCCTCGGCCCGGCAGGCCTGCCGGACGTCGTCGCTGATGACCACCACTCCGTCCGCGCCGCCGACGGCGGCGGTGACCGAGGACCGGTACTCCAGCCACGACCGCTCGCTCACGAAGTAGGAGCCGGTCCGGTAGGCGATGAGATCCTGGAGGGTGATGAGGACCCTCCGCTCCTCTCCCCGGAGCGCGTCGAGGTCGATCGGGGAGTCGGGCTGGAAGGGGCGGTGCACCACGTCGCTACCCGCCGCGCATGCAGTGACAGGGGTGGCGGGCCGGGCGTCGATCGCGCGGTCGATCAGGTACGGGGCGGCGTAGCCCGGCACCGGCCCCGGGAGGGGAAGGACCACCCGCCGCACCGCCGGATGGCGGGCCAGCGCAGCGACGAGAGCCAAGGTCTGGACCTGGGTGCCGGTCTCAAGCGGGCCGACCGAGCCGCCGTCGACAGTGACGGTCAGGCCCGCGCTCAGGATTCGCGCCCGCTGGTGGGCGATGCGCAGCGGGCTGCGCGGATCGTCGATCTCCTGCTCGAGCATCGCGCCGAAGATCCGGTGGCGGTGTGCCAGCCACGCCCGGTCGGTCGGGGTGAGATCGCCGGCGCCGATCCCCGTCGTGTCGGGATGGCGCATCAAGAAGGTCGAGGGGTCGAGCAAGTTCAGGAGGCCTCGGCTGCGTGCTCGCAGGCCGAAGTCGGCGAAGCGGGCGTCGACGCTGCACTCCTCTGCGAGGGGACCGACGGCGGACAGAGCGGCGCCGCTGAGCAGCACGGCCCCTCCGACCGGGTAGAGGACCGGCACCGGCGAAAGTGCGGGGCTGGTGCGACGCAGCGCCGCGGTCAGGGTGGTGGCGTCGAAGCCGAGGGGCGCTTGCAGCCAGGGCACGTTGCGGTTGGGGAGGCTGAGCACGCCGGCGGCGTTCGACCAGAAGCACACGCTGGCCACGCGGATGTCCGACTCCATCACCTCGAGCGCAGACTCGATGGGCCCGGCGGGGAACTCCACTCCGTCCGCCACGGCCAGGATGGCGTGGAACCCCGCCGCTGCCAGGGCGTCGACGGCGGCGGCGAGCGATGGCACCTCGAGGGTGACTTGCGCCATGGGCGCGAGCAGGTCCACCGGTTCTCCCGCGGCCGCGGCCACCACGAGCGGGATTCCCATTCCTTGAATCGAGCGGATTGAACCGACGAAGCGCTCGGCGGCGTCGCCGTAGCCGGTGGAGGGGACGAAGACCAGGGCCACGGCGGGGGCGTCTGCGGCGAGCTCCGAGAGGGTCACTCCCCGACCTCGCGCATCCAGCCGACCAGCTGTGCAAGGCCGTCGTCGAGCCCGACCTTCGGCTGCCACCCGAGTTCTTGCATGGTCGGTTCGATGTCGCAAGACGCCGCTCTGACGTCGCCGTCGCGGAAGCGGCCGCTGACCACGGGTTCGGGGGCGCCAGCTATCCGGGCGATGCGGGCGGCGGCGTCCAAGATGGTGGTCGGCGCACCCGAGCCGACGTCGAGCACCCGCGACTGTTCCGGTGGTCGGTCGATGGCCGCGGCCAGTGCCGTCACCACGTCTCCGACGAACACGAAGTCGCGCAGGATCAGGCCGTCCTCGTACACGTCGAGGGACGAGTGGGCCGACGCCAGCCTGGCGAAGAGGGTGAGAATGCCTGTGTAGAAGTTGGTGGGCGACTGGCCGGGTCCGTAGACGTTCTGCAGTCGGAGCACCGACAGACGCGAGTTCATCGCCGCGCACCACGCCCGCAGGACCAGCTCCTGGGTCAGCTTGGTGGCGGCGTAGATGTTGGACGGGTTGGGGACGGTGCGCCCCGCCCGCGCCGGCACGTGCACCAGCGCCTCCCCCTCGGCGCCGACGGGGTCCCAGCGGCCGGCGGCCAGATCCTCGTGCCGCCTGGGCGGCGGGTTGCAGCTGCCGCCGCCGGCGGCGGCGGTCCATTCGCCCTCTCCGTAGACCGCCCGCGAGGAGGCCAGGATGAAGTGCTCGGGTGTGTAACCCTGGGCGCTGAAAGCGTCGAGCATCCGGGTGGTGCCGACGACATTCACCATGCCGTGACGGCTGGCCTCGGTGAGCGACTGCCCGGTGCCGGTCTCCGCTGCCAGGTGCACGACCACCGACGGCGCGTGGAGTCGCAGGAGGGTCCCCCAGGTCTGCTCGACGGTCACGTCCAAGGGGACCAGCTCCACTTCCCGGGGCAGGTCCGCCGGCCACCCCCGCCCCGGGTGCACCTGGGGGTGGAGGTAGTCGGCGACGATCACCCGGTCGCCGCGGGCCAGCAGATCCCGGGCCAGGCGGCTGCCGATGAACCCGGCGCCCCCGGTGATGAGCACCACCCTCGGACCGGCGGTCATGTGGATCGGGTTCCTCCTGGTCGGTGTCAAACGTATGGGCCCCCGCAGGGCGGGGAGGGTTCCGGCGAAGCGACCGAGCCTAGGAGAAGGCCTCGCCCCCGGTCGCGCACCGGGCCTGTAGTACCCTCGCGGGAATGCTTTCGAGCGACCCGACTGCGCCAACAAGGGAGCCTGGCGGCAGCCATGGGCGCTGACATTGCAGTAGCCGTGGCGGATGTCTCGAAGAAGTACCGCCTTTACCACGAGCGCAACCAGTCGCTCAAGGCTGCCGTCATGCGCGGCCGGCGGGCGATCGCGGAGGAGTTCTGGGCGCTGCGGGACGTCTCGTTCGAAGTGCCGGCTGGCAAGACCTTCGGTCTGATCGGGGAGAACGGTTCGGGTAAGAGCACCATGCTCAAGTGTCTGGCCCGCATCCTCGTCCCCGATGGCGGCACCGTAGACGTGCGGGGCAAGGTGTCGGCGCTCCTGGAGCTGGGCGCCGGCTTCCACCCGGAGCTGTCGGGCCGGGAGAACGTCTACCTCAACGGGGCGATCCTCGGCCTGCGACGCAAGGAGCTCGAGCGTCGCTTCGACGACATCGTCGACTTCGCCGGCGTCGGTCAGTTCATCGACGAGCCGGTGAAGAACTACTCGTCGGGAATGTATGTCCGCCTCGGGTTCTCCGTGGCCATCAACGTGGATCCCGACGTGCTGCTCGTCGACGAGGTGCTGGCGGTGGGCGACGAGGCTTTCCAGCGCAAGAGCTCGGAGAAGTTTGCGGAGCTGAAGGAGCGCGGCACGACCATCGTGGTCGTGTCCCACTCCATGGGTTCGGTCCAGACCCTCTGCGACGAGGTGGCGTGGTTCGAGCACGGCCACCTGAAGGAGATCGGCGCTCCTCGCGACGTCATCGAGGCCTACACCGGCGAGGTGCAGGTCGACCGCCGCATCGACGAGGACGGCCAGGTCCGGTGGGGGAGCGGTGAGGTCCGGATCACCCAGGTGGAGTGGCTGGATCCCGACGGTGCCCCGCTCAAGGGCATCCACACCGGAGCCCCCGCGAAGGTCCGGATGCACTACGAGGCGGCGGAGCGCGTCGTGCAGCCCGGCTTCGGTCTGGCCTTCCGCACGATCGAGGGGATGCCCATCAGCGGCCCCAACTCCATCGACGTGGACTGCATCCCCGACGCCATCGAAGGCCGGGGCTACGTGGATGTCGACTTCGACCGGCTCCTCCTCCTGCCCGGCACCTATGACCTGAGCGTCGGGATCTGCGACCGGACCAAGTTCCACACCTACGACCACCGGCAGAACCTCCAGCGCCTCGATGTCGAGCGGGGATCCATCTACGAGCAGTTCGGGTACGTGTCGCTGGCGCCGCGCTGGACCATCACGCCGCATGATCGGCGCGACGCTCCGGCCGCCTCCTGACCGTGGGTCGGCGACCCACCCGGCGGCGGCCCGGGTGAACCAGCGCCGCGCCGAGGACGACCGCTACGTGGCCGAGGTGCGCGCCGCCATGGACCGGCTCTCGGCGCGCACGACCGACAGCGGGGAGGCCGAGGCCGCCCTGGCCCTGGTGGAGCATGCCGCCGCGGTCGACGTCGACGCGCCGGTGGCCTCCGTCGCGCCCGCCGCCCGGTACCTGAAGGTTGGGGTCAAGCGTCTGGCCGGCTGGTACCTGCGGTACCTGGGCGAGCAGGTGGCCGACCTGGGCAAGGCAACCGCCGAGCTGGGCGTCGCGCTCATCGAGCGCACCGACCGCCTCGAGGGCACCAGCGCCGCCACCATCGCCGAGCTTGCGGCGCTGCGGGCCCGCGTCGAGGACCTCGAGCGCCGGTGAGCGTCCCTGTCGAGCGCATCGACCAGTTCGTCCCCGGATTCGCCCCCTTCGATGCCATCGGATCCCACGTTCTGGAGCTGCGCCGCCTGCTGCGGGCCCGGGGCTTTCCCTCTGACATCTGGGGGGAGCACATCGACCCCCGCGTCGGAGCCGACGCCCGCCCCTACCGGGAGTGCCCGCCCCGCAGCGAGGGACGGGTGCTGCTCTACCAGCTGTCCACCGGCAGCCCAATGGCCGCCTGGCTGGCCGAGGCAGCCGCGGCCGGGCAGCCGGTGTGGGCGAATTATCACAACATCACTCCGGCCCGGTATTTCGCTCGCTGGGAGCCCGAGGCGGCCGCCAGCATGGTCACCGCCCGCCAGGAGATGGCGGCGCTGGCGCCGGTGGCGGCCCGGGCGCTGGCCGTGTCGGGCTACAACGAGACGGAGCTGATCGCGGCCGGCTACCCCTCGACGGCCACCGCCCCGCTCCTGGTCGACCTGGACCGATATCACGACGATCCCGACCCTGCGGTGCTCGCCCGGTTGCAGCGCCGGCGCGACGGTGGAGGGGCTACGTGGCTGTTCGTCGGGCGCATCGCGCCCAACAAGTGCCAGCACCACCTGATCGGGGCGCTGGCCCTGTACCGCCGGTTTCACGACCCCCGAGCCCGCCTTACGCTGGTCGGCGGCGTCACCTCTCCGCGCTACTTGCATTCCTTGCGCCGCCTGTCCGCCCAGCTCGGCGTGACCGACGCGGTGGAGATCCTCGACGGCTTGCCGACCCCGGCCCTCCTGGCCCATTTTGCCACCGCCGACGTGTTCGTGTGCATGTCCGAGCACGAGGGCTTCTGCGTCCCGGTGCTCGAGGCCTTCGAGCTGGGCGTGCCGGTGGTGGCCTACCGGGCCGCCGCGCTCCCCGAAACCGTCGCCGACGCGGGGGTGCTCCTCGACTCGAAGGACCCTCTGGAAGTCGCCGACGCAGTGGCCGGACTGCTGGCCGACGAGGCCCGGCGCGCCGGCCTGGTCAAGGCCGGCCGGGCCCGGGCGTCCGCCTACGCCCTGCCCGTGACGTCGGCTCGCACCATCGAGGTCATTGAGGGGTGGCTGGAAGGCGGCGGGCCCGGCCCGCTACCGGCGTGACCCGCCGGCGGGTGCTGGTGGTCGCCACCGACCCGCTGCAGGACCGGATGCCCGGGCCGGCCATCCGGGCGTGGCACCTGGCCGAGGTCCTCGCCGCAGACCACGACGTGACTCTTGCCGGGACCGCCGGTGTCACCCGCAGCCACCCCGGCATGCGGGTCGTGGCCGCGGACCGGCCGGGTCGGGCGGGGCTTCTGTCCTCGGCCGATGTGGCGATCGTCCCCGCCGGGGTGCTCCACGAGTGGCCGGAGATCGAGGCTGCACCGATCCCGGTGGTGGTCGACCTGTACGACCCCTACCACCTGGAGAACCTCGAGCCGGCTGCTGCGAGCGGCGAGGAAGCCACCCGGGCCGGCCGGGACCGCCGGGTCGACGCGATGCGCTCGGCCATCGACCGCCACCTGCGGCGCGGGGACTTCTTTCTTTGCGCGTCCGAACGCCAGCGGGACTTCTGGCTCGGGTCGCTGGCGTCTGCGGGCCGAGTCAATCCCTACACCTACGACGCCGGGCCGGGGATGGACGCCCTGATCGCAGTGGTGCCCTTCGGGCTGTCGGCAGCTCCGGCGGTGCGTACCGGGCCGAGGCTGCGGGAGCGGATCGCCGGCATCGGAGCCGGCGACCCGGTGCTGCTGTGGGCCGGCGGGGTCTACAACTGGTTCGATCCGCTTTCCCTGGTCCGGGCGGTCGACCTGCTGCGCTCCGACGTCCCCGACGTGCGCCTCGTGTTTCTGGGTATGGGCCATCCCAACCCGGCGGTCCCGGCCATGCGGATGGCCGCCGAGACCCGCCGGCTGGCCCTGGACCTGGGGCTGCGCGACCGGCACGTGTTCTTCAACGAGGGCTGGGTGCCCTACGAGCAGCGCGCCTCGTACCTGCTCGACGCCGACGTGGGGGTGAGCACCCACCTCGACCACATCGAGGCGCGCTTCTCGTTCCGGACCCGGGTCCTCGACTACCTGTGGGCCGGGCTGCCGATGGTGCTGACCGGAGGCGACGTGCTGGCCGACCTGGTGGCCGGCGAGGGCCTCGGGCAGGCGGTCGCCCCCGGGGACGTGGACGGCATCCGCTCGGCGCTGCGCTCGGTGCTCGCCTCCCCCGACCGCCCCGACGCGGAGCGTTTCGCTGCGGTGGCGGAACGGTTCCGCTGGGATCGGGTGGCGGCCCCGCTGGCCGCGTTCTGCGCCGACCCCCGCCCCGCTCCTGACCGGGTGGCCCGGCCGCCGGCGCCTGCCGGCTCGCCGTGGGCGCACGACGCCACGGTGCTGGCGCGCCGCCTGGTGCAGGGCGCGCTCCGGCGGCTGCGGAGCTGAGGGCGAGCCGCGGCGGCCCTGGTGTCGGGAAGGTTCAGTCCGGCCCGGCCGGTGCCGCCGGCCAGTAGGGGTCCTCTCCCTCGTAGCGGCGGCCCCAGCGGCCCAGGATGGCCGCCACCTCAGATGCTCCGACTCCGCCGGTGCGGGACTTCGACTCGAAGTGGCGGAGGTGGGCAAAGGGCGTCCAGAGGATCCGCCGCCCGCTGGCTCGGACCTTGAACGAAAGGTCCACGTCGTTGTAGTTGACCGCGAACCGCTCGGACATGCCCCCGACCTCGTGGAACACGCCGGTGGGCAGCAGCGCGCAGGCCCCCGTGCAGCCCGACACCTCCCGCTCGACGCCGAAACCGAACATCGGGCCTCGCTCGTCGCCGCCCATCCCGTGCCCGATGTTGTCGGGCGTGCGGCGCCGGAACATCAGGCCTCCGTGCTGGATCGTGCCGTCCTCGAAGGTCAGCAGCGGGCCGACCATGCCCACGTCGGGCTGCTGGGCGAGGCCCAGCATCGTCTCGAGCCAGTCCGGGGTGACGAGATCCATGTCGTCGTTGAGCGCCACCAGGTAGTCGCCGGCCGCAGCCAGGGCCCCCCGGTTGATCTTGCGGGCGAAGTGGAACGGCTCGTCGAAGGGCACCAGGGTGAGGCGGTCGCCGGCCACCGCCCGCAGGGCGTCCACGGTGGCGGGCGGGGTGGCGGTGTCGGCGACGACCACCGCCTCCCAGCGGGCCCACGAGCAGCGGGCTACAAGCCCCCGCAGCAGCTCCACGACATACACCCTCTCGCGTCCTCCGACCGTTCCGCTGCTGCCTCGGGTCGGGATGACCAGGCTGACCAGCGGATGGCCCAGCACCGGCCGGCGGATCCGGTACACGCCGGTCGGGTCGACCTGCTCTACCGTGCCGGGCGCACCGGTGCGCGCCAGGTGGTCGGCCACCGCCTGCCGGGCGGCCGCGAACACCTCCGGCCTCCCCACTTGGCCCACCGAGCCCGGCACCAACCGCCAGTGGTAGAGCACCTCGGGGATGTGGGCCACCCGCCGGGCTCGCTCCCCGGCTCGCAGCACCAGGTCGTAGTCCTGGGATCCGTCGAACCCGGGGCGGAACCCCCCCACCTCCGACACCAGAGAGCGGCGCAACGCCGTCAGGTGCCCGGTGTACATCTGGGCCCGTAGCCGCTCGGGGGACCAGTCCGGCTTGCGCATAGGGATGTCCCCGCCCGGGCCGCGGCGATTCTCGTCGGTGTAGACCATGTCGACGAGAGGGTCGGCGCTGATCACCTCCATGCAGCGGGCCAGGGCTTCGGGGGCCAGCTCGTCGTCGTGGTCGACCAGTGCCACCCACCGTCCCGACGCCAGGTCCAAAGCCCGAGCGGACGCGGCGACGATCCCGGCGTTGGCCGCCAAGCGGTCCACGACTATCCGCTCGTCCGCGGCGGCCAGCTCCGCGAGAACCGGGCCGACGTGCGGGGCGCTCGAGCCGTCGTCGACCAGTACCAGCTCCCAGTCGGCGAAGGTCTGGGCCCGCACCGAGGCGACCATGGCCCTCAGGAACGGCTCGGGCGTGTCGAACACCGGCACCAGGATCGACACCTCGGGGGTGCGGCCGGGAGCGTCGGTCGGCGTCGGCATGTGGGCGACGATGGTAGGCGGCCTGATGGCGCGGGCCGCGCCGGGGGCGCCTTAGCTTCCCGGTGCGCCCCGCCGGCGCACGCTGCCCGCGGCCCGCCGGAGCGGACCGACGACGCCCTGGCCGATCCGCCACGACGCCGAGGCCCGCATCGCGTCGAGGGCGGCCGTGGCCGAGCGCAGCGCGGCCGCCGTGGCCCGCTCGGCCTCCACCGTCGCATCCCGTTCGAGCTGCGCCTGGTCACGCCGGTAAGCGGCCTCAGCCAATTCGGCCTCCAAGCCGATGACCCGGTCGGTCAGCGCCAGGACCCGGGCGGTGTCGGCGTCGGCCCGTCGCTGGCCGGTCGCGGCCAGGAGCAGCCGCTCGTAGCGCAGGGCCAGGCCGGCGGGGTCGAGTGGGGCGCGCTCGAGTAGCACGCCCCACGACGTCAGCCACCCGAGGGCGGCGCCAGGCACCCGCCACAGGCCTTCCGCGGCGAAGGCGGCCACCCACTCCGGCAGGCACTGAGGGGAGACGGCCCGCACTCCGGCACCCGCCGGCGGGCACAGCAGCACCGCGTCGGCGCCGCCGAGCGCTCGCGCCACCGCCGGACGCTGCTCGGCCGCCATCCGCTCGAGCGCGGCGCTCAGCACTACCAGGCTGCCCGCCGGCGCCGGCTCGGGCTTCGTCGCGTCGGGGTCTTCCACGATCACCACCGGGCGGTCGCCGGCGAGGGCCTGCAGGCCGGCGGCCCAGCGGTCGTCTGGTCGGCTGGCGTCGCGCACGGCGGATCACCCTAGCGACGCCCCGGGTAGTGTTGGCCCCCGTGGACGCCAGGCAGGCCCGTGACCGCTACCTGCTGGACCCCATCCGTCAGCTCGTTGACGAGCGGGTCGGGGCCGCGGAGCAGGTGACCAGGGAAGAGATCGCCGAGCTGCGACGGATCGTCGGGGACCACGGCGACGCCGCCGACGACGTCGCCGAGGTGTTCGGGCGCACCCTCGCCCGGCTCTCCGCCGAGGTCGGCGCCCTCAGCGAGGAGCTGGCCCGGCTGCGCTCGATCCTCGACCGTCTGGCGGCCGCCGGCGGGATCGCGGCGGGGCCGCCGGCGCAGGGCGCACTGCCCCTGGATGCCCCCCGCTGACGCCTCCCGCTGAAGCGTTCCCCCGGTCCAGGGCGACGGCGAGCGGGAGGCAGTCGGCGGTGCGCGAGGTCGCCGCCGGGACGGGCCCGGCCCGGCCCGCGGCCACGGTCATCGTGCTGTCCTACCAGCCCGGTGCCTGGCTGGCCCCGTGCCTGGAGTCGGCCTTGGGTCAGCGTCTGGCGGGCGGGGTCGAGGTGCTCTGCATCGACAACGGCAGCGCCGGGCGGGCTGCGGCGGCGCTCGCCGCGCCAATCGGCGCCCGGGTCCTGCGCTCGGAGACCAACCTGGGCTTCGCGGGCGGCGTCAACGTGGGGCTGCGCCACGCCAGGGGCGCCCTGGTGGCGCTGCTCAACGACGACGCAGTGGCGGGCCCGGACTGGGTGGCGAGCGCCGCTGCCGCGCTGGAGGACCCCGGGGTCGCCGCGGTCGGGCCCAAGGTGCTGATGGCCGGGTGGTGGCAGCAGGTCCGCCTCGGCGACGCCCGCACCGCGGCGCCCGGCGACCACCGCGTCCTGGGAACCCGGCTGCGCTCGGTGCGCGCCGGCGGCCGGGAGGTGCTCGAGCAGGCCGCCGGCGGAGGCCTCCACGCCATGGAGGGCGAAGCCGGGGAGCGGTGGCGCTGGACGGTGCCCTCCGCGCCGTTCTACGTCCCGGTGCCCGGTCCCAGCCCGGAGCCTGTTGAGGTCGACGGCCGACCCGTCGCCTCCGGCCCCGTGACCCGGTTGGTCAATAAGGCCGGTTCGTACTTGCGCCGCGACGGCGTCCTCGGCGACTTCGGTGCCGAGACCCCCGACGACGGCCGCTTCGACACCAGCCGGGAGTGCTTCTTCGCCAGCGGCACGGCTCTGGTGGCCCGGGGCGCTACCTGGGCCGCGGTCGGCCCGCTGGCCGACGAGTTCTTCGCCTACTACGAGGACGGTGACTGGTGCTGGCGGGCCCGTCTCCTCGGGATGCGGGTCCTCTATGACGCCGGCGCAACGGTCGAGCACCGGGTGTCGGCGACCAGCGGCGGACAGGTCTCCTCCTGGGTTCGCTACCTGGCCGAGCGCAACCGGACCCTGTGCCTGCTGCGCAACGCCCCGGCCGCGGTCGCCGCCGCGGAGCTGCGCCGTCGCGCTCTCGCCGGCCCCCTCGACGGGGTCCGTCGGGCAGTTCTGAGCGCCGCGCCCGCGGCGCTTTGGTCCCGCCGGAGGATGCGCCGGCAGCGAACCGTCGATCCTCGGGCAGTTTGGGACCGCTGGGCCGGGGTGGACACAACCTGGGAGGGGGGGCCGCCCGAGGGCTGAGCCGGCCTTCGCCGACCGAGCGGTCAGCGGCTGCGTGCGGCGGCGGCCGAGCGCAACGCTCGCAAAGCCGAGCGGGCCGCCGGAGCCCGGGAGCCGAGCAGCCGCCGGGCGGCCACCCCGGCGATCCCCCGCGCCCGCAACTTCCACGGGATCTCGGGCGGGCCTAGGGGCGAGACCTGTGCCACGCCGGCCCGGAGGCGGTCGCCGGCTGCGTAGTCGTGTACTGCGCGTCGTCCCTCGGCCACCGCCCCGTCCTCCCCGGTGGCCCTGGGGCGGGGGGTGGGGGGCGGCCCGGCGGCGGAATGGGGGCCGCGCACCTCGGTGGCGGCCCGCCGAAGCGGGGCCAGCACCCATGCGGGGACGCCCAGATCGCCGGTGACCACCAGCGTCACCTCCTCGAAGGCGCCGAAGGCCCGGGCTAGGAGCCCGGCGGTGAGAACGGCGTTGGCCAAGCCCAGTGGCCCGCGCCCGGCGACCAGCGGAACGCCAGCTTCCGCGCAGAACACCAGGCCGCCGGCGCCGGTCTTGCGCCGAACGTTGTGGAGCCGCCGGGCGGCCAGCGGGCCGGCGATGCGCACTGCCAG
Organism: Acidiferrimicrobium sp. IK; assembly: GCF_025499425.1. GTDB lineage: Bacteria > Actinomycetota > Acidimicrobiia > Acidimicrobiales > Palsa-688 > Acidiferrimicrobium. Next base: position 91,252 of record NZ_JAIMCB010000008.1, on the reverse strand, counting down.
GTGCGCGGCCGACGGGCGGGGGGACACCACCGTGACCACCTCGCCCGCCGTCCACGCCGCCAGCACCTCAGCCCGGGTGGCCGACGCAGCCGGACCGGGCACCGGGTGGTAGCTGCCGTAGACCAGCGTGGTGGTGCCGGGCACCTGGGGGCCGAGCGGCTCGCCGGGGCTGGCGGCCACCGGGTTATGTCCAGGCACGCAGGTCGGCCTCCATCCGATCCAGCACGACCGGCCAGGTGCAGTTGTCGAGCACGTAGCGCCGCCCGGCGGCGGCCATTTCGGCCCGGCCGTTGGGGTTTGCCGCCACCCAGTGCAACGCCTCGCCCAGCTCGAACCCGTCGGAGTAGGTGAGGCCCCCACCTGAGCGCTCGATGTGCCAGTTGACGACCTCGCTGCCGGCCACCGAGAGCACCGGGGAGCCGGCGAGCCAAGCCTCCATCACCGTCCGGGAGAAGCTTTCCATCCGGCTGGGCTGCGCGTAGGCGGTGGCGGCGGCGAAGGCGCTGTCGCGCTCCTCGTCGGGCAGGAAGCCCAGGTCGATCACCCGGTCGGCGATCGACGCCGGGGGGTCCACCTCGCCCACGCCGAAGGTCACCAGGTCCATGTCCACGCCCACCTCCCGTACCGCTACCGCGAACATGTCGACCAGCGCGTCCCAGCCTTTGTCGCGCTCGCGTCGACCGGCGTAGAGCAGGAACGGGCGGCGCAGCCGGTGGCGGGCCACGAACCCGTCGGGGTCGTAGCCTTGCGGGACCGCCACCCCCGACCCGGTCACGGTGTGGCGGGGCGCCACCGGGCCCAGCCGGTGGGCCAAGAGGTGCTCGGGCTCGGAGAGGAACCACACAGAGGCGGCATCGGCGACGACCGGGCGGATGACGTCGAGACGGGCGTAGACCTCGTCGTGCAAGCACGGGACCACCACCGCCTTCTCGGCCACTGCCGGCATGCAGACGGTCGTGGTCCAGAACAGGTACGGCGAGAACACCACGGCGTCGTAGCTGTCGGCGTAGCGCAGCAGGTGGTGGTACAGGCCCGGCACCTGGAACCGCCAGCTCAGCCATGTGATCTGCTCGTCCAGGCTCGGCATGATCCCCGCCGTCAGGCGGCGCTGGATGGCTTCGCCCGCCCGCCCCCCATGGTGGACCATCCGGAAACGGCGGACCCGCAGACCGCCAACCTCCTCTTCGCCCTCCGGCAGGTCGTTGCCCCAGGCGTAGTGGTCGAGGGCCGTCGTGGTCAGGACCTCGACGTCCCAGCCCCTCGAGGCCAGCCCGAGGGCGGTCTCTCTCGAAACCGCTTCGGACCCGCCCACCACGGTGTCCCCGAAGCGCGGGGGCACGATCGCCAGCCTGCCAACCACCGGGCGACCCTACCAGGGGTCTCGCTGGCGCCAGCCGTCAGCCGTCAGACTCAGGCGTTGGCCGGCTCGGTGACGTCGGGGGCCTTCTCGATCACCGCGTCGATGAAGCCGTAGGCCTTCGCCTCCTCGGCAGTGAACCAGCGGTCCCGGTCGGAGTCGGCTTCGATCCGCTCGATGGGCTGGCCGGTGTGGAAGGCGATGCGCTCGGCCATCATCCGCTTCAGGTAGATGATCTGCTCCGCCTGGATGGCGATGTCCGCGGCCTGGCCCTGGGCCTGGCCCGACGGCTGGTGCATGAGGATCCGGGAGTGGGGGAGGGCGAAGCGCTTGCCGGGCTCGCCGGCGCAGAGCAGGAACTGTCCCATCGACGCCGCCAGACCCATGCACACCGTCGAGACGTCGCAGGGGACGAACTGCATCGTGTCGTAGATCGCCAGCCCGGCGGTCACCGACCCGCCGGGGGAGTTGATGTAGAGGCTGATGTCCTTCTTGTTGTCCTCGGCCGCGAGCAGCAGCAGCTGGGCGCAGATCAGGTTGGCGCTGGTGTCGTCGACCTGGGTGCCGAGGAAGACGATCCGCTCCCGCAGGAGGCGCCCGTAGATATCGAGGGACCGGTCCCCGCCCTGCATCTGGGCGGTGGGGGAGAAGGTCGGCTGATCAGGCATGGCCGGAGGATACCTCCGAGCCCACGGCCACCGTCGACGTCCACCGTCCATCGCCGGCCGCCGCCTGCCTTCCGCCCCTGCGCCATCAGTGGCGGCGCGCCCACGACCTCCCGGCCCGCACGCCATACTCTTCCCCTGGCGCGCCGGTGCGCCTCCCGTCCCACCTGCGGGCGGCAGCGGCTCCGACGAGGGGATGTGCGGGTGCAACGAGTGCCATTGGTGACTGCCAGGCGGGTGGGCGTCGCGGCGGTGATGGGCCTGGCCCTGCTAGCCCCCTTCGCTACGGCCAGCGCGGCCGGGGCGACACCGGTGAAGGTCCCCGATGTGCAGCTCGTCGTCAAGCTGGCCGGCGCTTCTGCGGTCCACTCGTCGTCGGTGCTGGGCGGGCTGCCCGGATCCACCCCCGCAGGGTTGCCGGGCGGGCGCTGGACCCTCCACGTCCCAGACGGGGAGGTGGCCGCCACCCTGGCGCAGCTCCGCGCCGCCCCGGGCGTCGAGTACGCCACCCAGGTCCGCACGGTGCACGCCACCAACGTGACCAGCCCCAACGACGCCTGCTACCAGCCGTCGGGTTGCACCGCGCTCGACGGGGGCGGCCCCGGGTCGGTGCAGGTCACGCAGTCTGACCTCCGCCAGATCGGGGCGCCGGCCGCGTGGGCGGTGACCAACGGCAGCAGCGCGGTCACCGTCGCGGTGCTCGACACCGGGGTGGACGGGCTCAACCAGGACCTCGGCAACGTCACCGTCGGCCCGAACCTGTGCGCCGGCGACGACACCCTCTGCGCAGGGGCCACCTCGCCCGACACCGACCTGCCGCCGGTGACCGGCAGCAACGAATCCGGTCACGGGACTCACGTGACGGGGACGATCGGCGCCACGACCAACAACGGCACCGGGGTCGCCGGCCTCGGGATCAACACCCACGTCGAGACCTACAAGGTCCTCGACGGCACCGGCACCGGCTCGACCGCGGACCTGGTGACCGGCATCTACGACGCGGTCAACGCCGGCGCCCGGGTGATCAACATGTCCCTCGGCAACAGCGCCTGCAGCACCGACCCGACCAACTGCGGGCCCGATCCCGACACCCAGGCCGCGGTGCAGTACGCGGAGGCCCACAACGTCGTCGTGGTCGCCGCGGCCGGCAACGACGGCGTCACCGGTGACACCTACCCGGCCAGCTACCCCGGCGTGCTGTCGGTGGCGTCGGTCAACGCGAACGACGTGACCTCGTCGTTCTCCGAGTTCGGCGCCGCGGCCAACATCTCGGCTCCCGGCGAGGGCATCGTCTCCACCTGGAACACCGGGACCGCCTCGTACTCGACGCTCACCGGCACGTCGATGGCCACACCGCACGTGGCGGCCGCGGCAGCGCTGGTCATCGCGGCCAACCCCAGCCTGTCCGCGGCGCAGGTGACGTCGATCTTGCGCGAGACCGCCAGCCCGGAGCTGGGCAACCCGATCAACGGCGGGGTGCTCAACGTCGGCAAGGCGGTGCAGGCCGCGGCGTCCGGAGGGGTCTACGAGGGCTACCATCTGGCCGGATCCGACGGGTCGGTGTACATCTTCGGGGCGGCACCCGACTTCGGTTCCCTGACCGGCCAGCACCTCAACAAGCCGATCGTAACAATCGCCGACAAGCGGGACCACACCGGCTATTGGATGGCCGCCACCGACGGAGGCGTCTTCCAGTTCGGCAGCGCCGGCTACTACGGGTCGACGGGCAACGTCCACCTCAACCAGCCGATCGTGGGGATGGCGGCCACGCCTGACGGCGGCGGCTACTGGCTGGTGGCCTCCGACGGCGGGATCTTCCAGTTCGGCGACGCCCGGTTCTACGGGTCGACCGGCAACGTGCACCTCAACCAGCCGATCGTCGGTATGGCCGCGACCCCCGACGGCAAGGGCTACTGGCTGGTGGCGTCCGACGGCGGGATCTTCGATTTCGGCGACGCCCGGTTCTCCGGGTCGACCGGCAACGTCCACCTAAACAAGCCGGTGGTCGGGATGTCCGCCACGCCTGACGGCGGCGGCTACTGGTTGGTGGCCTCCGACGGCGGGATCTTCCAGTTCGGTGACGCCACCTTCCACGGCTCGACCGGCAACGTCGCGCTGAACCGGCCGATCGTCGCGATGGAGGGCACCTCCGACGGCGCCGGTTACTGGTTGGCGGCGTCCGACGGCGGGATCTTCGACTTCGGTGACGCCCAGTTCCAGGGGTCCGCCGGCGGTTCCCCGATCCCGGCTCCGGTGGTCGGCATCAGCTGACGCGGGGAGCGCCGAGTCGGGCGAAGCGCCCGCCGGGGCTCAAGCCGGAGCCGGCCTCTGCCGATGTTCTACCCTGGGCCGGCTGGCCCGGGCGGAGTACGGACCTTTGGAGTTTGCGCGTGCCTCGTTTCGTCACTGGTGCTGCTGTGCTGACCGCGGCGCTCGTCGCCGCCGCCCCCCTCGCCGCCGGGCCGGCCTCCGCGGCGACGCCTGCCGCCGCCTCCGCCGGAGTCGCCGCGACCTCCGTGCCGTCGGAGCTGGCGCTGGTCGGCCACGGCTACGGCCACGGCCGGGGGATGGGCCAGTACGGGGCGTACGGCTACGCCCTCACGGGCTGGAACGTCAACCAGATCCTCAACCAGTACTACGGCGGCACGGCGGCCTCCGCCGTGAGCACCGCCCAGACCATCGATGTCCGCCTCGACGAGCTCGACAACGCGTCGACGATCACCGCGCAGGGCGCCACCGCCTACGTCGGGGGCGCCCAGGTCGCGACCGGCCCGGTCACCGTCACCCGGGTCAACGGCTCGCAGCTGTCGGTCAACGGCGCCCCCGCCCAAAGCGGCGACGTCACCCTCGTGCCGAGCGGCGCCGGCCCGATCGTGCTCGCCATCCCGGGGGGTACCCGGGCCTACAAGGGCAACATCGTGGTGAAGGCTGCGCCGATCGGCGGTTACGCCCAGGTTTGGAACACCGTGGGTATCGAGGACTACGTCGCCGGCGTGGTACCGGCCGAGTCGCCGGCGTCGTGGGGCACCAACGGCCCTGCCGCTCTCCAAGCCCAGGCGGTCGCCGCCCGCTCCTACGCCCTCTCCTACGTCCGAGCGGCCGGTGGGCCGATCTGCGACACCACTTACTGTCAGGTCTACGACGGCGACCAGGACGCTGCGGGCAACCCGACCAACAGCGCCTACACCACCTACAGCGACGCCGCGGTACAAGCGACCGCCGGTGTGGTGCGCACCTGCACCGCCGCCGCATGCGGCACGCCTGGGCAGGTGGCGTTCACCGAGTTCTCATCTTCGACCGGCGGCTGGACGGCCGGCGGGGCGTTCTCCGCCGCGGTCGACGACGGTGATGGCGTGGCGCAGGCCGGCAACCCCAACCACGACTGGTCCCAGACGGTCCCGGCGTCGAGCATCGAGGCGGCGTGGCCGTCGATCGGGACCTTCGAGTCGATCACCGTCACCGCCCGCAACGGTCTCGGTGACCTGGGCGGCCGGGTCAAGTCGCTGGTCGTGTCCGGCACCGCCGGCTCCGTGACGGTGAGCGGCGACAGCTTCGCCGCCAACCTGGGGCTGCGCTCCGACTGGTTCGCGCCGACCAACGTCGGGCGCCCGAGCGGCGGGCTCGACGGTTACTGGCTGCTCGGCTCCGACGGCGGCGTCTACCCCTTCGGCGGGGCCGTCAACTACGGCTCGACGAAGGGAGCGGCCCTCAACGCCCCGGTCCTGGCCATGGCCCCCACCGCCGACCAAGCCGGCTACTGGCTGGTGGCGGCCGACGGGGGGATCTTCCAGTTCGGCGACGCCCGCTTCTACGGGTCGACCGGCAACGTGCACCTCAACCGGCCGGTGATCGGCATGACCGCCACCGCCGACAGCGCCGGCTACTGGCTCTTCGCCGGTGACGGCGGCGTGTTCCAGTTCGGTGACGCCGGGTTCTACGGGTCGACCGGCAACGTGCATCTCAACCAGCCGATCGTGGGGATGGCTCCCACCCCGGACGGCAAGGGGTACTGGCTGGTCGCCTCCGACGGCGGGATCTTCGATTTCGGAGACGCCGGGTTCTACGGGTCGACGGGCAACGTGCACCTCAACCAACCGGTCGTCGGGATGGTCCCGACCGCGGACGGCAAGGGCTACACGCTGGTGGCCCGCGACGGCGGGATCTTCCAGTTCGGCGACGCCAAGTACTACGGGTCGCTCCCGGGTATCGGCGTGAGCGACACCGTCGTAGCGGTCGCGCCCACCGCGGACGGCGGCGGCTATCTGATCCTCGGCGCCGGCGGGACCGTCTACCCGTTCGGGGACGCCCCGAGCTACGGCAACGGCAACAGCGCCCCAGGCTGGCCGGGCCGGGCGCTCGACATCTTCGGCCACAAGGGCTGACCCCGTCGGCGCCGGGCGCTGAGGCCCCGGGCCAGGGTCAGGAGGCGGTGGACGCCTCGAGCGCCGCCATGTCGGAGTCGACCATCATCGTGATCAGCTCCTGGAACCCGACCTCGGGCTCCCAGCCGAGCGACTTGGTGGCCTTGGCCGGATCGCCGATCAGCAGGTCGACCTCGGCCGGGCGGAAGTACACCTCGTCGACCTCGACGTGGTCCTCCCAGTTGAGGCCGGCGTGGCCGAACGCGACCTGGCACAGCTCGCGCACCGAATGGGTCTCGCCGGTTGCGACGACGAAGTCGTCGGGCTGGTCTTGCCGCAGCATCAGCCACATGGCCTTGACGTAGTCACCGGCGAAGCCCCAGTCCCGCTGGGCGTCGAGGTTGCCGAGCTTGACCTTTTCCTGCAGGCCGAGCTTGATGGCCGCCACCGAGAACGTGATCTTCCTGGTGACGAACTCCAGTCCCCGCCTGGGGCTCTCGTGGTTGAACAGGATGCCGCTGCTGGCGTGGAGGCCGTAGCTCTCCCGGTAGTTGACCGTCATCCAGTGCCCGTAGAGCTTGGCCACCCCGTACGGGCTGCGAGGGTAGAACGGCGTCTGCTCCCGCTGCGGGACCTCCACCACCTTGCCGAACATCTCGCTGGAGCTGGCCTGGTAGAAGCGGATGCTCGGATCGGTGAGCAAGATCGCGTCGAGCAGCCGGGTGACGCCGAGGGCGGTGACCTCGCCGGTGAGGACCGGCTGGTTGAACGACGTCTGCACGAAAGACTGCGCCGCCAGGTTGTAGACCTCGCTCGGCTGGTACTTGCGCAGGACCCTGATCATCGACGCCTCGTCGAGCAGGTCCGCCGGCTCGAGGGTGATGCTGGTGCCCAGATGGCTGATCCGCTCGAAGGTCGGCGTGCTGCTGCGCCGGTGCAGGCCGATGACCTCGTAGCCCTGGTCCAAGAGCAGCTCGGCCAGGTAGGAGCCGTCCTGGCCGGTGATGCCGGTGATGAGTGCGCGACGGGACATCTCCACAGTCTGGCCGACAGCGGCGGCGCCTGTCCCGCTACGGCGACGCCGGGGGCTTGGCCCGCCGCCCCACGCGCATCGGGTGGTCGGCCATGGCCAGCATCTCGGTGTCGCCGGCGCTGTCGCCGTAGGCCCACAGCTCGACGGGCTCCTCGCCGATCGCCGTCCGCAGGCGGACCGCTTTCTCCTCGCCGCGCACGTTGGCGCCGAGGAGCCGCCCGGTCAGGTGCCCCGCCGCGTTGACCTCGAGGCGGGTGGCGATGACCTCGTCGAAGCCGACCGCGGCGCCGAAGGGCTCCAGGTAGGCGGCGAGGGACGCCGACACCAGGACCAGGCGGTGACCCCGGGAGCGGTGCCAGTCGAGGCGCTGGCGCATGGCGGGGCGGATGCGGTGCTGCAGGCCGGGGCCGTAGGCGCGGCCGTGACGTTCGACCGTGTCGGCGTGGACGCCGGCGAGGATCCGCGACAACAGCGCGGCCTTGGCGGCGTCGCGCCCGCCGTGGCGGTAGGCGCCGGCCATGGCGGGGGTGGACGCGCCGATGGCGGGCAGGGCGCGGGGTCCGAGGAGACGTCGGAGAAAGGGGGCCAGGCTGTCGCCGGGGACCAGCGTGCCGTCGAAGTCGAACGCGGCTACCCCGGGCCGGGCGCCGCTGCGGTCGGGAACCGCGCTCACACGGGCAGTCGCCGCCAGAGGGGGCGCGGCAGGTGACGGAACGCGGCGAACACGAAACGCAGGGTGCCTGGCACCCAGATCAGCTCCTTGCCGGACGCGATCGCTGATGCGGTGGCCTTGGCCACCGCTTCGGGGGTGGTGGCCATCGGGGCGGTGTCCATGCCGGCGGTCATCCGGCCGGTCACGAACCCGGGGCGGACGATCAAGACCCCGGCGCCGGTACCGGCCAGAGAGTCCCCGAGACCCTGGGCGAAGCCGTCCAGGCCGGCCTTGGTCGAGCCGTACACGAAGTTGGCCCGCCGGACCCGCTCGCCGGCCACCGAGGACAGCACGACCAGCGTGCCGTGCCCTTGGGCCCGCAGCCGCCGCGACACCACCAGCGAGATCGACACCGCCCCGACGTAGTTGGTCTGCGCGACCCGCACGGCGCTGTCCCCGCCGGCCTCCGCTTCCGCCTGGTCACCGAGGAGCCCGAACGCCACCACGACCACGTCGAAGTCACCGGCGAGGGCCCACGCCTTCTCGGCGAACGCCTCGTGGCTGTCGGTGTCGGCCGCGTCGAACGGCAGGGTCTCGACCCGCCCGGCGCCGGCGGAGCGCACCTGGGCGGCCGCCGCGTCCAACGCGTCGGGATGGCGCCCGGCGAGGACGACAGTCGCGTGGCGGGGACCGGCCAGCTCGGCTGCGATGGCCACGCCGATCTCCGACGCGCCGCCTAGGACGAGGACCGACTGCACGGCGCCGAGGGCGTCTTTCACGATGGGAACGCTCCGTTGGGGGGTGTCGAGCCGGCCCGCGGCAGGGGATCGAGGATCGGCAGGCGGCGGGCCAGGTCCGACTGCATGCGGCGCTCCGGGTCGAGGCGGTCCCGCACGGCCCGCCACTCCGGCAGCCTCGGGTACATCGCCTCCAGCAGCTCGGGGCGCAGGCGGGAGTCCTTGGAGAGGTACACCCGTCCGCCGGCCTCGATGACCATGTCGTCGAGGCGGTCGAGCAAAGGAGCCAGGCCGGCGGCGGCCGCGGGGATGTCGAGGGCCAGCGTCCAGCCCGGGGAGGGGAACGACAGCGGCGCCGGGTTGGACGGCCCGAAGCGCTTCAACACGGCCAGGAACGACGCGCAGCGGGCGTCGCTCAGCGCTTCGATGGCGTGGCGCATGGTCGACTCGGCGCCGTCGGGGACCACCATCTGGTACTGCAGGAACCCCCGCCGGCCGTAGATCCGGTTCCATCCCGACACCATGTCCAGGGGATGGAAGAAAAAGCTGGCCGGGACCAGGTGGCCCTCCGCCTTGGCCGGCGCCTTGCGGTACCAAACCTCGTTGAACGCGGCGATGGTCCACCGGTTGAGCAGGCCGTTGGGCGCCCACCGCGGGGCCGACGCCCGGTCGAAGGGCGCGAACGCGAGCGCCCGGGCCGGGGACCGTTTGCCTGCCGGCAGGTCGTCGAGGGCGGCGTGCTCACCGAACTCCAGGATCGAGCGACCGAGCGTGGCGCCCCGGGCCAGGCAGTCGATCCACGCCACCGAGTAGCGATGGTCGCGGTCGGATTCGACCATCCGGGCCATCAGCGTGTCGAGGTCGCGGAGGCGTTCGCTGTCGACTCGCATCATCGCGGTCTCGACCGGCAGGAGCCTCATCGTGGCTTCGAGGATGACCCCGGTCAGGCCCATCCCGCCGGCGGTGGCCCAAAACGCGTCCGGGTCCTTGTCGGGCGCCACGGTCAGCACGCCCTCCCCGGGCGTGTCGATCACCATCGACTCGACGTTGGCGCCGAAGGTCCCGTCGCGGTGATGGTTCTTGCCGTGGATGTCCGACGCGATGGCGCCGCCGATCGTGACCTGGCGGGTTCCGGGCGTGACCAGCGGCCAGAAGCCGAGGGGCAGCAGGGTCCGCATCAGCCAGTCCAGGCTGGCGCCGGCTTGGACCCGGACCCGGCCGGTCTCCAGGTCCAGGTCGAGGATGCGGTCCATGCCGGTGGTGACCACCACGTCGCCGCCGGCGTTTTGCGCGGCGTCGCCGTAGGAACGGCCGAGGCCCCGGGCGATCACGCCGCGCGGTCCGGCGCCCGCCGCGGCCTGGCGGGCCGCGGCGGGGTCCGTCGCGTCGATGATCCTCGCGGCGGTCGGCGCGGTCCGGCCCCACCCGGTCAGCAAGGCTCTGTCCGACGTCATCGCGGTCAGCTGGCGTAGACGCCGAGGGCGAACAGCACGGCCCACACCAAGCCGAGCACCTGCAAGGACCGGTCGGAGAGCACCAGGTCCTCGGGTTTCGCGCCTTGACCGCTTTCGACGAGGAACGTGTAGCGCAGCAGCGCCACGATCATCGGGACGATCGACAGCTGGTACCAGATCGGGTCGGCGTGGTGCTGCAGGGCCGTCTGCAGGCTGAAAGCCCACAGGCAGTAACCGAAGATGGCGCCGGTGGCGGCGATGCCGAGCACGGTGCGCAGGAACGTCGAGCTGTACGCGTCGAGGGTGGCCCGGTGCGCGCCGCGGTCGTGGCCGAGCTCGGCGTGCTCCGCCACCCGCTTCCCGGCGACCATGAGAAGGCTGCCGAAGGTGGCGACGACGAGGAACCACTGGGAGATGACCACCTCCGCGGCGACGCCGCCGGCGATGGCCCGCAGCACGAACCCCGACGCCACCGCGGCCATGTCGTAGATCGGCTGGTGTTTCAGGTAGTAGCTGTAGGCGAACTGCACGGCGACGTAGATCGCCAGGACCACGGCCAGGTGCCAGTTGATCAGCGCCGAAAGCGCAACGCCGGTCGCCAGCAGCCCCACCCCGAGCGCGTAGGCCAGGCGCACGTTCACCACGCCCGACGCGATGGGGCGCAGCCGCTTGGTCGGATGGGCCCGGTCGGCGGCCACGTCGAGCGCGTCGTTCAGGAAGTAGGTGCCCGACGCGACGACGCAAAACAGCGCCAGCGCAGCCAGGGACCGGCCGAGCGGACCGCCGTGGGTCAAGACCCCAGCGGCACCGGGCGCGGCCAGGACCAGCACGTTCTTGGTCCACTGTTTCGGGCGGGCCAGGCGGACCAACCCGATCGCGAGTGACGTCCCGGAGCCGGAAGCAGCCACGTCGGGCGTAGGAAGGACCTTGCTCACAACGTGTCGATGCTAGTGGCCGTGACCCCCGCAGGGGCGCACACCCTCCGGGCTGGTCAGGTCCGCAGCTTGTAGTACGGAGTGCGGCCCGGGTCCAGGGCGTCGCGGGCCGGGTTGTGCTGGTCGCGGGCGGAGAGGATGGGGTCGCTCACCCCCCAGTCTGCTCCGATCGCCGGGTCGTCCCAGGCCACCCCCAGCTCGTCTTCGGGGTTGTAGTAGCTGTCCACCAGGTAGGTGACGGTGAGCTCGGTGAGCGACGCGAACCCGTGGGCGACTCCCGGCGGGATGAACACCCCCCGGCAGTTGTCGCCGCTCAGCTCGAGCACCTCCGTCGCCCGGTCGGTCGGGGAGCCCTGGCGCAGGTCGTGGAGGACGACTCGGGCGGTCCCGCGGGGGACCAGCCAGTAGTCGGCCTGGTGCAGGTGGTAGTGGAGGCCGACCACGGCCCCGGCCGCCTTGTCGGACCGGTTGCCCTGCACCATCTCCCGGCCGAGCGGGAACCAGCTCCGGCGGTAGGTCTCGTAGAACCGTCCTCGCTCGTCGCCGTGACCTTCCGGGTCAACGGTCCACACGTCGGCGATCACGTCTGAGGGCGTCAGGACAGGCATGGGCCGGCAGCCTAGGAAACCCCGGCCGGCGGCGGGATCCCCCTAACCTCTCGAGGATGGCGAGACGCCACGACTCAGGGGCCGGTAGCGGCCCGAACGGCGGGATCCTCTCAGGCCCGATCGACGGCGACTGGAGAGCCAGGCGCCAGATCCCCTCGGTGGAGGCCACGACCGGGTTGCTGGTCACCCACCTGGCCTCCCGGTTCAAGGGGGCGGTCGCCCGCTTCGAGCCCGACGGGATCGTCCTGCGCTCGCCCAACACCGGCATGGAGCGCCTGTTCCGGCTGCTGCCGGGCGCGTTCGCGCTCGGCCAGGAGACGGTAACCCTCACCCGGCCGCTGCCTCCCAAAGCGTCCCGCCCGGGCCGCACCGCGTCGGGATCGGTCGCGGTCAAAGCCGCCCCGGCCCGGGTGGCGCGCGCCAGCCGGATCCTCGTCGAGGGCGTCCACGACGCCGAGCTGGTCGAGAAGGTGTGGGGCGACGACCTGCGCATCGAAGGGGTCGTGGTGGAACGCCTGGACGGGATCGACGACCTGGCGTCGGTGATCGCCGGCTTCGCTCCCGGCCCCGACGCCCGCCTCGGGATCCTGGTGGATCACCTCGTGCCGGGCAGCAAGGAGCAGCGCCTGGCGGCCAGCTGCGAGGGTCCCCATGTGCGCATCGCCGGCACGCCCTACGTCGACGTGTGGCAGGCCATCCGCCCCGCGGTCGTCGGCCTCGGGTCGTGGCCGGCGATCCCCAAGGGCCGCCCGTGGAAGGAGGGGATCTGCGAGGTGTTCGGAGTCGAGTCGCCGGGCCGGCTCTGGAAGCAGCTGCTCGGGTCGGTGAGGACCTACGCCGATCTCGAGCCGGCGCTGGTGGGGGCCGTCGAGTCCCTCATCGACTTCGTCACCGAGTGACTCACGCGCTGGCCGGCGCCCGCCACAAGTCGATGTCGCCCTGGTCGAGCGCCCAACGGTCGATCTCGGCGAGTTCCTCGGCGCTGAAGGCCAGGTTGTCGAGGGCCGCGACGTTCTGCTCGAGCTGCCCGACGCTGCTCGCCCCGAGCAGCACCGACGTCACCCGCGGGTCGCGAAGCGCCCACGCGACGGCCATCTGCGAGAGGCGCTGGCCCCGGCCGCGGGCGATGCCGTCGAGGGCCCGGACCCGCTCGAGGTTGGCGTCGCTCAGCATGTCGGTGGACAGCGACGACCCCTTCGACGCCCGCGACCCCTCGGGGATGCCGTCGAGGTAGCGGTCGGTGAGCAGCCCCTGAGCCAGCGGCGAGAAAGCGATGCAGCCTACACCGGAGTCGCCGACGACGTCGAGGAGGCGCTCCTCGATCCACCGGTTGAGCATCGAATAGGACGGCTGGTGGATGAGCAGCGGGGTGCCGAGCCGCCGGAGCACCGCGACTGCCTCTGAGGTCCGCTCGGCGGAGTACGACGAGATCCCCACATACAGCGCCTTGCCCTGGCGCACCGCGCTGTCGAGCGCGCCGAGCGTCTCCTCGAGGGGGGTGTCGGGGTCGAAGTGGTGGTGGTAGAAGATGTCGACGTAGTCGACGCCCATGCGCGCCAGGCTCTGGTCCAAGCTGGCGAGCAGGTACTTGCGTGAGCCCAGATCGCCGTACGGGCCGGGCCACATGTCCCACCCGGCCTTGGTGGAGATCACCAGTTCGTCGCGCAACCCCGCGAAGTCCTCCCGCAGGATCCGGCCGAAGTTGATCTCCGCGCTCCCGTAGGGCGGTCCGTAGTTGTTGGCCAGGTCGAAATGGGTGATCCCCAGGTCGAACGCCCGGCGCAGGATCGCCCGCTGCGCGTCGATCGGGCGGTCGTCGCCGAAGTTGTGCCATAGGCCGAGCGACACCGCCGGCAGCCGGAGGCCGCTGCGGCCGCAGCGCCGGTAGGTCATGGACTGGTAGCGGTCGGCGGCGGGCACGTACATGTCGAGTCTCTACCCCGTCGAGGCAGGTACCGACGGTTTGGACGCCTTCCTTCGGATGTGCCAGCCCGGCGCCATGTGCGACCATGAGGAAGCCTCCGCAGCCGGCGGGGGCCGCTCGGCGCCAGTCCGAGGGTGCACGGATCCTGGGGGACACGTGACCGACAACCGACCTTTCGCCGTCAGCGGCGTCAGCCACGTCGCTTTGGTGTGCAGCGACATGGCCCGCACCGTCGACTTCTACTCGGGGGTGCTCGGCTTCCCGCTGGTGAAGACCGTCGAGCTGCCCGGCGGTATGGGCCAGCACTTCTTCTTCGACATCGGCAACGGGGACACCGTGGCCTTCTTCTGGTTCAACGGGGCGCCGGCCGCCGCTCCTGGAGTGGCCGCCCCCGTCGCCCGCCCCGACAACGGAGAGTCCATGTCCGCGATCGGCTCGATGAACCACCTGGCTTTCTGCGTGGCTCCGGAGCGCATCGAGGAGTACCGGGCCCGGCTGGTCGAACGGGGCGTGGAGTGCTCCGAGGTGGTCAACCACGACGACAGCGAGGCGACCGTCAGCGTCGACAACCATCCGGGTGTCTTCGTCCGTTCGATCTACTTCCAGGATCCCGACGGGATCCTCCTCGAGCTCGCGGCGTGGACCCGCCCGCTCGGTCCCTCCGACGTCCGGCACCGCCCGGTGTCGGTCGCCGGCGCCGGCTGACCCCCGCCGGCTGACCCGCTCCGGCTGGTCCGGTCAGGACCGGGCGGCTCAGGCCGGTCCGGCGATGTCCAGACCGGCGACGGGCGCATCCCCGGGGGCGGGCACCTCGACGATCCGCTCCGCGACATCGTCGAACTCGGTGCGCAGCGCCCGGGACATTACAGCATGCTGCAGGTACATGGCGGTGATGTAGGTCAGCTCGAGGACCGCCTCGTCGCCGAGGAGGTCGTGGAGGGCGTCGAAGAGCCGGTCGGGCACCCGGCCGTGGTCGTACACGATGCAGTCGGCGTAGGCCAGCACCAGCCGCTCCGGCCGGGAGAAGCAGTCGGCGGCCTGCCAGCAACCGACCGACTCGATCCGCTCCTCGTCGACACCGAGCCCTCTCAGCGACTTGCAGTGCTGGGAGAAGACGAACTGGCTCTGGGCGGCCCACCCGGCCCGGGCCTGCCCCAACTCCCGAAGCACCGGGTCCAGTCGGCGCTCCGGGCTCTGGTACAACCGGAATCCCTGCACCGCGTGGGCCAGCACGCTCGCAGAGTTGGCGAACGTCGGCCACCAGTCGCCGCTGGTCCCCGTGGCGGTCCCCGGCTCCCGGACCGGGTCGCGCTCGCCGAAGAGGAAGTCGTACATCCCCCTGACCCGGTCGTCGTTGACTTCGTCGCGTGTCACCTGATGCAACCGGGGCATGCCGGCTCCTCCCCCAACGTGGACGCCAAAAGCTCCGCCGGAGGCTTGTGCCCTCCGCCGCGGATTTGCGATCGTAACCGGCGGGGGTCACGCGGCGGCCACAGGACGAGCCTGGGTCGACCGTCCACGCCTCGAGGAGGAACGTTGTACCGCAGCATGCTGAAGTCCAAGATCCACCGCGCCACGGTCACCCACGCCGACTTGCACTACGTCGGCTCGCTGACCGTCAGCGCCGACTTGATGGAGGCCGCGGACCTCCTACCCGGCGAGAAGGTCGACATCGTCGACGTCGACAACGGCAGCCGGCTGACCACCTACGTGATCGAGGGCCCCGCCGGTGAGGGCACCATCGGGATCAACGGCGCAGCCGCCCGCCTGGTCCAGCCCGGCGACACCGTCATCATCATCAGCTACGGCGAGTACTCGCCCGAGGAGCTGGCCGGGCACCGGCCGACCGTCGTGCACGTCGACGGGGCCAACCGGGTCGTCGCCCTCGGCGTCGACCCGGCCCGGCCGGTACCCGGCTCGGCCGACCTCAGAGGCGACCTCAAGGTGTGACACCGGCACTTTGAG
Organism: Acidiferrimicrobium sp. IK; assembly: GCF_025499425.1. Taxonomy (GTDB): domain Bacteria; phylum Actinomycetota; class Acidimicrobiia; order Acidimicrobiales; family Palsa-688; genus Acidiferrimicrobium. The sequence continues at coordinate 75,561 of NZ_JAIMCB010000008.1, read as the reverse complement.
CCGAGCCGCCGGCGGGGCCGGCTACCCGTGATGGTCGTGGTGATGGTGGTGGCGGCGCCGGCCGAGCACCGCCAAGGCGATGAGCCCGACCAGCAGCCAAGGGACCCGGGGGTGGACGACGTGCGGCAGCGCGCTCGAGGCCAGGATGAGCAGCGCCACGACGATCGCCGCTACTCGCCAGCCTCGGCGCCCTCGGCGCGGTCCCGGCGGGCGCTCCGCCGGGGCCGGGTGGCGGGGCGGGAGGTCGTAGAGCAAAGCGTCGAGGTCGGCGCGGGTGACCGCGGCGCGTGCCCGCGCGGCGCGCTGGTCGAAGGTCGGCTCGTCGAGGCGCCCGTCGGACCAGTGGGCGATCAGCGTGGCGATGACCTCCTCGCGCTCCGCGGTTGACACCCGCAGCGCGGCCGCGTCCGGTCCCGAACGCGGCGCCCACCACGGGGGGCGAGGCGGGGAGTGGTAGTCGTGAGGGTGGCTCATGCTCGGCTCCACCTGGCGGCCAGGTCGTCGGCCAGCGAGTCGTCGCGGCCCTCCTCCGGCAGCAGCACCCACGCCGCGAGGTAGGCCGGAACGCCGAGGCCGGCTACCAGGGTCAACACCACGAACGCCAGGCGCACCGCGCTGACGTCGAGGTCCAGGTAGTCGGCGACGCCGGCCGCCACCCCCGCGACCATGCGGTGGTGGGGGCAGCGGCGCAGGCGCCGGGGGGAGGGGGGCGGTCCCGGTTCGGGGGCGGGGCTGGCGGCGGCGTTGGTCATGTCGGTCACGGTGTCCACGCTGCGCCTGCCGGCAGCGGCCCGCAATCGGGGATGCCCCCGACCCCACCCTGACCGGCGCAAGGGGGTGGCTAAGGGTGAACCCCACTGGTCCCCCGCGGGGGCAGGCGCGACGATTGTGCTCATCTCCACGCCGCGCTGGCCCCCGCCGGCCCCGCCGGGCCGCCCCTCCGACACCTCGACGCCGGCCGTGCCGACTTGGGCGGGACCCGGCGGCGGGCGGCGCGACCGGCACTGGCATGACGGTCGCGGCCGCCGATGGGCGGGTCCCGCGGCTCGCTGGCGACGCGGGCGCTCCGACGGGGGGCCGCTTCGGCGCCGACCCGAACAAGCCCTGCTCGGAGGGTTGGCGTCGGGGGTGGCGGCCAAAACCGGGTTCGACGTGACCTCCGTACGCGTCGCCTTCGCCCTCGCCAGCCTGGCCAGCGGGATCGGCGTCGCCGCCTACGCGGTGGCCTGGCTGGTGATACCGGCCGAGGGGCAAGCCCAGCCGATCGGCCGCAGCGCCCTCATGGACAAGCGCGGCCTGGCGCTCACCGGCGGGCTGCTGCCCGTCCTCGGGGTGCTGCTCCTCCTCGCCTCCGCGCTCGGAGCCGGATGGCTCGGAGCCCCGGCGTGGCCCGCGGCGGTGACGTCGGGCTGCCTGGTCATGATCTGGCGCAACGGGACCGGCGCCGACCGGGACGCGCTGCGCCGGGTGGTCCAGCCGATCGCCGCCGCCGCCAACGTCGGCGCCGGGTCCAGACGGAGCCTTCTGTGGCGGACCGCGGCCGGCGTCGTCGCCGCGGTGGCCGGCGTCGCGATCCTGGCGTCGGGTCGACACCGGCCGATTGCGGTGCCCCTCGTCGGCGTCGCCTTGGTCCTGGCCGCACTGGTGGTGCTGCTCGGCCCGTGGTGGTTGCGGGTGGCCAGGGAGCTGATGGTCGAACGCCAAGCCCGGATCCGGGCCGAGGAGCGCGCCGAGATCGCGGCGCGAGTCCACGACTCGGTGCTGCAGACCCTGGCCCTGATCCAGCGGTCGGCGGCGGACCCCGCACGGGTGGCTCAGCTGGCCCGGGCCCAGGAGCGGGAGCTGCGGGCGTGGCTGTTCGAGGGGCGCTCCCCCGGCGACGTGCGGGCCAGGTCGGCGACGGTGGCGGGGGCGGTGGCGGTGATACAAGCCGAGGTCGAACGAGAGCATGGAGTGGTGGTCGACACCGTGGTTGTCGGCGACGCCCCCCTGACCTCCGGGCTCGAGGCGCTGATGGCCGCAGCGCGCGAAGCGACGGTCAACGCGGCGCGCTGGTCGGGGGCGCCCAGCGTGTCGCTGTTCGCCGAGGTGGAACCGCAGCGAGTCTCGGCGTTCGTCCGCGACCGCGGCTGCGGGTTCGACCGGCGCGCCGTGGGCGCCGACCGGCGGGGTATCAGCGAGTCCATCGAAGGCCGCATGGCCCGATGCGGCGGCCGGGCGTCGATCCGCTCCGCGCCCGGGGAGGGCACCGAGGTCGAGCTCACCGTCGCGACGGCCAGCCGGGTCGGGGACGCCCCGTGACGCCGCAGACCCCGGCGGGAGCGCTGCGCGTTCTGCTGGTCGACGACCACGAGTTGATGCGGGCCGGTGTCCGGGCCGGGCTGGGCGAGCACGTCGACTTGGTGGGGGAGGCCGACGACGTCGGGCCGGCGGTCGAGCTGGTCGTGGAGCGACGCCCCGACGTGGTCTTGCTCGACGTGCACCTGCCGTCCGGCAGCGGCGCCGACGTGGTCCGCCTGGTCGGCGACCGCAGCCCCGGCACCCGCTTCCTGGCCCTGTCGGTGTCCGACGCCCCCGAGGACGTCATCGCGGTGATCCGAGCCGGAGCCCGGGGTTACGTCACCAAAGCCATCTCCGGGCCCGACCTGCACGACGCGGTCGTCCGGGTAGCGGGAGGCGACGCGGTCTTCTCGCCCCGCCTCGCCGGTTTCGTCCTCGACGCCTACGCCGCCGACCCCGGGCCGTCGTCCCCGCCTCCCGACCAGCCCGGCCTCGACGCGCTCTCCCCGCGCGAACGTGAGGTCCTGCGCCTCATCGCCCGGGGCTACACCTACAAAGAAGTGGCCCGGGAGCTGGCGATCTCGGTCAAGACCGTCGAGAGCCACGTCTCCGCCGTGCTGCGCAAACTGCAGCTCTCGACCCGCCACCAGCTGTCGAGGTGGGCCGCGGAGCGCCGCCTAGCTTGACCTGCGGAGTTGTGGTGCGCCCCCCGGCATCGCACCAGCGCCAGACCGCCGGCTGGCTGACGCCGAGGCGCCGAGGGCGAGGGTCGTCTGGTTCAGGCGGGTGAAGAGCCGCCACCCCCCGGCCCCGGTTCCCGACCTCCTCGACGCGTGTCGACCAGTGAATGCGTGTCTACCAGTGCAACCGGCCCTCGGCTACCGCCTGAGCGAGTGCCTTTTCGCACGTGGGCCGCCGGGCCCCGAACCACGGATCCAACCGGCTTGGCGTCCGGCGGAGGACTCGTCAAGGAGTTCGCCTCGACCGGGCACGGAAACCGCAAAGACTTCAGCGCAACCCAGCCGCCGACGACCGCTGGCGGGGCCTCTACCACGAACCCGCGGAGGACGAGCCCGCCGCCATGCTTGGCTCGCTGATCGCCCGCGCCGAGGCGCAAGTACTTCGCCTCTCTGTCCTCTACGCCCTAGCCGACAGCTCCAAATGGATCACCGCGGAGCACCTGAACGCCGCGCACGCCTTCTGGCGCTACTGCCGGGCATCCACAGCTCACATTTTCGCCGACCACACAGATGACCCAGACGCCGCCCGCGTCGTCGCTGCCATGCGGGCCGCCGTAGGGACCCTGTCTCGCGCCGAGCTTCGCACGCGTTCAGCGGGCATGTACCCGCCCGCACCTGGACCGGTGTCTCGAGCGCCTGGAGGCCCACGGGCGGATCAACCGTCTGGTCGTACGCACCGCCGGCCGGCGTCGCCAGGTGGAGGCATGGTTCGGCTCGACTCGTCCCTCCGCGCCCGCCGACCTACCGACCCCGTCTATCGCGATAGACAGCAATCGTCTACTACGGTACGGTGTGGGTGGGATCTAGCGAGAACTTCGCCGCCGGCTTCGCCAGCTCGGCTGCGAGGAACTCCGCCAGAGCGGCTCGCACCTGGTGGTTCAATGCGGCACGTGCAGGACCGTCGTCCCCATCCACGGGGGCGTCATCCCGACCGGGACGCTACGGAGCATCGAACGAGACCTGGAGCCCTGCCTCGGAAAGGGATGGCTGCGATGACCGCGACCACGACCTACACCGCCGTCTACCAGCGCGACGCCCACGGCATGTGGCTCGTGGAGCTCCTCGAGGAGCCTCGCGTCCACACCTACGGCCGGACCCTGGCCAAGGCCCGGGACAACATCCGGGATGCTGCGGCTCTGTGGTTCGAGACCGAGCCCGACGCGCTGCCGCTCGTCGACGACGTCCGCCTGCCGGCCAAGGTGCGCACCAGCACTGCCAAGGCACACCAGGCGCGTCTGCGGGCGACCGCAGCGCAGGAGGAGGCGGCGGCGGCGACCAAGGCCGCAGCCGTAGCCCTGGTGCGGGACGGGCAGTTGTCGGTTCGCGACGCTGCAGAGGTCCTCGGCCTGTCACACCAGCGGATCCAGCAGCTGGTCCTCCCCGCCGGCGACCGGCGGTCAACCCACCGCTGAGGACGCTCCGCAGCCCACCTGACCTGCGCTTTGTGCGCCCCCTGGGATTCGAACCCAGAACCTGCGGATTAAGAGTCCGTTGCTCTGCCGTTGAGCTAGAGGCGCTTGGGGATACCACCCTAGCGGAGCGACATCTCGCCTCCGCGGCGGGTGGACCCGGTGGGGTGACCGAGGGGACTTGAACCCCCGACCTCCAGGGCCACAACCTGGCGCTCTAACCAACTGAGCTACGGCCACCAAGGAGCAGACAGTCTGCCACAACCGCACCGCCCGCACCGGCGGCGCCCGTCGGGAGATCGGAGGTGTCGTCTTGGCCGGGTGGGGGTAGACCCCAGCTACCTACGCAGAGGGGAACCCATGGGGAAGGCTCGATCTGAAGCTGGTGAGCAGGACCTGGTTCGTTTGTACCTCGACGGCATCGGCCAGTACCCGCTCCTGACCAAAGACGACGAGGTCCGTCTGTCTCAGCTGATGGAGGCCGGGCGGGCGGCCGCCGCGGCGCTCGACAGCGGCGAGAAGCTGACCGCGGCCAAGAAGCGGGAGCTGCGCCGGGTCCGAGGGGAGGGAGCGGCCGCGACCGAGGAGTTCGTCAACGCCAACCTCCGCCTTGTGGTGTCGATCGCCAAGAAGTACCAGTCGGCGGACATGCCGCTCCTGGATCTCATCCAGGAGGGCAACCTGGGGTTGATCCACGCCGTCGAGAAGTTCGACTGGCGCAAAGGGTTCAAGTTCTCGACCTACGCGACGTGGTGGATCCGTCAGGCGATCGGCCGGGGGATCGACAACACGTCTCGCACCATCCGCCTGCCGGTCCACGCCGGCGACCAGATCCGGCGTCTGCTGCGGATGCGAGGCCAGATGGAGGGTGAGCTCGGCCGTTCTCCCACCCCCGCCGAGCTGTCCGAGGCGATGCAGATGCCCGAGGAGCAGATCACCGAGCTGCTGCAATACGGTGCCGAGCCGGTCAGTTTGGAGGCTCCGATCGGCACCGACGGGGACACCGAGCTGGCCGACATCGTCGCGGACATGGCGGCCCCTTCACCCTTCGACGTGGTCGCCAACGCCATGCTGGGCGGGGAGATCGACAAGCTCCTCGCCCCCTTGGACGAGCGGGAGCGGGAGATCCTTCGCCTCCGCTACGGCCTGGACCGCGGCGACCCGCGGACCCTCGAAGAGGTGGGAGCCGTACTTCAGCTGACCCGGGAACGGATCCGCCAGATCGAACGCACCGCGCTCTCCAAGCTCCGTCATCCCTCCGCCGACACCGGCGCCCACGACCTCCTGGCCAGCTAGAGCCGGTCGCGGAAGGCGTCAGCGTCCCGTCGCGCCCACAGGTGTCGCGATGCGAAACTAGCTCAGGTCACCTACCTCCCCCGCCGAAGCGGTAGGAGCCCCGCCTCGCCATGAGGGGGCCCTTAACCCTTCCACCATGGAGAGATAGATGAAGGACCTGAGCCCCAACTGGTTCCGCAACAGGGGAATCCTGACCCGCTTGCTGATGGCCTTCGTCGCCGTCAACGTGCTGACTGTGGTGCTGGGTGTAGTGGCCTTCACCCAGCTGGCGTCGCTGCGATCCTCCGCCCGGGCCATCTCCGACAAGGCCGTTGCCCCGCTGCTGGTAGCCCACGACGCCAGCATCAGCGACGCCCAGGCCATCTCTGACGGCCTGGCCGCCCAGGTGTACCCGGCCCTACAGGGCCAGCTGGTCCCGGCGTCGGCGGCGCTGTACGCCAAGGTCCCCAAGGACCTCGCCACCCTCAAGGCCATGGGCCTCTCCCCGAAGGTGGAGGCGGCGGTGACCGCAGTTGGCACTGCGTTCGACGCCTTCGACCAGTACGTCCATCCCAAGACAACGGCGGCCCCGACCGCCGCCGGGCTGCAGCAGGCGGTGGCGGCCAGCAACAACCTCAGCACCTCGCTCGACACCCTCGTGTCGACCCTCAAGGACTCGTCGGCCACGACCATCGCCGGCGCCAACAGCAGCTACGACTCGGCCGTGAAGATCGTGATCGCGGTGCTCGTGGCCGCGGTGCTCCTGTCGCTGGCCCTGGCGGTGCTGGTCGCCGGTAGCGTGGTCAAGCCTCTCCGCCGGACAGTCACCGTGCTCAAGCGGGTGGCCGACGGCGACCTGTCAGCTCGCCTCGACTACAACTCCGCCGACGAGATCGGCGTTATGGCGGCCGCGCTCAACCAGACCCTCAGCCACCTGGGCGGGGTCATCTCGGCGATTTCCGGCGCGGCCCACCAGCTCAGCCAGACCTCGTCGCAGTTCTCCACCACCAGCGAGAGGTCGGCGCTCTCCGCCCGCGACCTGGCCAGCGAGACCGACCACGCAGCCGGCGGTGTCTCCACCGTCGCCGAGGGCATCTACACCGTGGTCACCGGTTCGGAGGAGATGAGCGCCTCGATCAAGGAGATAGCCACCAGCGCCCAGGAGGCAGCGGAGATCGCCGCCTCGGCGGTGACGGTGGCCAGCGACACCGTCTCCACGATCCACCGGCTCGGCACGTCCTCCGAGGAGATCGGACAGGTCGTCAAGATGATCTCCACCATCGCCGACCAGACAAACCTTCTGGCCCTCAACGCGACCATCGAGGCGGCCCGCGCCGGCGACGCCGGTCGAGGGTTCGCCGTGGTGGCCAACGAGGTCAAGGAGCTTGCCAGCGAGACCGGGAAGGCCACCAGCGACATCTCGGCTCGGGTCAGCACGATCCAGGCTGATGTCACCGACGCCGTCGCTGCGGTCGGCCGGATCAGCTCGATCATCGAGCAGATCTCCTCCTACCAGACGGTGATCGCCAGTGCGGTCGAGGAGCAAAGCGCCACCACCAACACCATGGGGGACACGCTGCGAGACGTCGCCCTCAGGAGCCAGGAGGTCGCCTCCAGCCTCGGTCACCTCAACTCCAGCACCAACGACACGACCGCGACCGCCGCGGAGCAAGAGGCGGCCAGCGTCACGTTGACCAAGATGGCCGACGAGCTGGCCGGTCTCGTGGCGCAATTCCAAACCGGCACCAGCCGCTGACCCTCGGGCGCCGCGGCCGGTTGCGTGCTGACCGGCCGCGACCCCACCGGTCGGTGCCCTCGGCGAGGCCTCGCCGAGGGCACCTCAACCGGGTGGCGCTCAGCGCCGGGGCGCCGACCTCGGCGAAGTGCCGGCCGCTCGGGCGCCCAGGGTCAGCTGCAGTGCTCAACCCCGAAGCGTTGCAGTCCGATGGCGCCGAGCAGCGCGAGCGCCTCCTCGGAAGGCGAGCGCGGGGCGGCGGTGAACACGACGATGTGCAAGTCGCTGCCGTCGACTGACAGGTCGTCGCAGTCGAGGGTGAGCGGACCGACCTGAGGGTGGCGGAACCGCTTCTGGTGGGCGTGGCGGCCCGCCAGCTCGTGGCTGGTCCACAGCTGCTCGAAGCGGACGCTGTCGCCCCGAAGGTCCGAGACCAAGGCGGCGAGGTAGTCGTCGGCGGGGTAGCGGGACAAAGCGGTCTGCAGCTCGGCGACGAGGATCGCTTCGTCGTCGCCCAGCTCGTCTGCGGTCAGCACCCGGCTGGAATGCAGACCCATGAAACGTCGCCAGGCGAGCGTGCGCTCCCGACGGGAGGGGGCGGACGCCTCCGGGAACAGCGCCTGGGCCAGCAAGTTGGCGGCGATGATCTCCCGGGCGGCGGTGGTGATCAACACCGGCACGTCGGTGAGGCGGTCCATGAGGCGCTGCACGCTGGCGGGGATGTGGGTGGCGATCGCACCGGGGCCAGGCGGCGGCTGGTCGGCCAGACGAAACAGGTGGTCGCGCTCGATGTCTGAGAGGCGCAGCGCCCTGGCCAGAGCACCCAACACCGAAGCCGACGGGTGCAGAGCCCGTCCCTGTTCTAGGCGGGTGAGGTAATCCATCGACACGCCTGCGAGATGCGCCAGCTCCTCGCGCCGCAGGCCGCGGACCCGGCGCTGGCCGCCGGCCACAAGGCCCACGTCGCTCGGACCGACCCGCTCGCGGCACGACCGCAAACATGCGGCCAGCTCGCTGGTCGCCGTCGTCGCCATCCCATCGATGATCGCGCACGGCGCCGGCTTCGAGGTGGGCCTGTCAGTCCTAGGCAGCGCAGGCCTCTTGGGCCGGCGGCCGGGGCACTGCAAGATGGGCTGATGACAACGATGTTGATCACCGGAGCAAACAGGGGATTGGGGTACGAGGCGGCCCGCCGGCTGCTGGCTGACGGCCACGACGTGTGGATCGCGGCCCGCGACGGGTCCCAAGGCCGGGCTGCCGCCGAGACGCTCGGAGCCCGCTTCGTAGTCCTGGACGTCACCGACGACAAGAGCGTCGTCGCCGCCGCCGAGACGGTGAGGACCGCCACCGGCCTCGACGTTTTGGTCAACAACGCCGGGATCCAGGAGGGGCGCATACCTGTGTCCGAGGTCGACGCCGAGGTGATGGGCCGCGTCTACGACACCAACGTGTTCGGTCCGGTGCGCGTCACTCGAGCGTTCCTGCCGCTGTTGGAGCAGTCCTCGGCGCCGGTCATCGTCAACGTCGCCAGCGGGTTGGGATCCCAGACCGTCGTGGCCGACCCTGAGCGGGTCGAGTTCCACGTCAACGCCCTGGCCTACTGCTCCTCCAAGGCGGCGCTGCTGATGGTCACCACCCAGTACGCCAAGGCGTACCCAGGGATCAAGATCAACGCGGTCGACCCGGGCTACACGGCGACGGATTTCAACGGTCACAGCGGCCCGCAGACGGTGACCGAGGGCACCGACGCGATCGTCGCGATGGCGGTCATCGGCCGGGACGGGCCCACCGGCACGTTCAGCGATCGTCACGGCATCGTGCCGTGGTGACAGCCCGGGGCGGCGAACCGTCGCCGGAACCGGCACGCGCGTCTCACCTACGCTGAGCGCCGTGCCGGTCGTGGCCATCGTTGGTTCCACCTTTGGCGGTGGGCGAGACGGGTAGACACGCGGCGCAGAGTTTCCCAGCCCCCGTAGCTCAGTTGGATAGAGCGGCCGCCTTCTAAGCGGCGGGTCGCAGGTTCGAGTCCTGCCGGGGGCGCATGGATGGACACCCCCAAGCAACCGCCGACCCGATCGACCTGTACTCGGTCATAGGTCGCCGCCGGGACGTCCGGTGCGAGTTCACCGGCGGACCAGCCGATCCGTCCGTGCTGCAGCGGATCCTCGAAGCGGCCCACGCTGCGCCGAGCGTTGGCCTCACCCAGCCGTGGGACTTCGTGCTCATCGACGACCCCGGCCTCAAGGAGCGGTTCGCCGAGCACGTGGCCGGCGAACGAGACCGATTCGCCGCAAGCTTGTCCCCCGACCGGGCGCAGACCTTCTCCCACATCAAGATCGAGGGGATACGGGAGTCGTCGCTGTCGGTCGTGGTCACCTATGACCCGACGCGGGGGGCGCCGGCCGTGCTCGGCCGCTACACCATCGCCGACGCCGGGTTGTACTCGACGTGCCTGGCCATCGAGAACCTCTGGTTGGCGGCGACCGCCGAAGGCTGGGGCGTCGGATGGGTGTCTTTCTACCGGGAGCCGTTCCTCTCCGGTCTGGTCGGGCTGCCGCCCGCCGTGCGGCCGGTGGCCTGGCTGTGCGTCGGGCCGGTCACCCACCTGGAGGAGGTACCCGATCTGGAGCGGGCCGGCTGGCGGGCGCGCCGTCCCCTCGCCGAGGCCGTCCACCGCAACGGATGGGATCGGCCGTCGGCGGACTGACCTCCGCCGTCCCAGCGCCTCCTGCCCCCTCCCTAGACTGGCCGGGTGAGCAGGCCTCGAGCGCCCCGCACCGGGAGCCCCAACGAGCGGAGGGAGTCGCTGGTCGCCGCCGGCCTGTCCCTCATCGGGGAGGTGGCGCTCGAGGAGGTGGACGCGTTGGCCGTCGCCCGGCGCGCCGGGGTGTCCAAGGCGCTCGTGTACTACTACTTCCCGACCCACCGGGACCTGCAGGTCGCGGTGGTCCAGGCCGCGGCCGACGGCCTGCTGCGAGCCATCGACACCGACCCGCAGATGGCTGCCGCCGACCGGTTGGCTGCCGCGCTGGACGCCGGGATCGCCTACATCGAGGCCCAACCGCAGGCCTACCGGGCGTTGAGCCGAGGGGCCGCGTTCAGCCCGCAGCTGATGGAGGTCTTCGAGTACGCCCGCAGCGGGGTGGTCGACGCGCTGGCTCGGGGCATGGGCATCGCCGACCCGAGCCCGGCTCAACGGCTCTGCCTGCGCAGCTGGCTGGCGCTGGTCGAGGAGGCGGTCTTGCACTGGATCGTGACCGGTGCGCCGGTGTCGAGGGCCGAGCTGGTCGCCTACTGCCGCGACGTGGCGCTGTACATCGTCGCGAACCCTCTCGCTGCGCCTGTGGCGGCCGCAGCAGCCCACTGAGGCGTTCGGGCGGCGCGCCGCCGCGGTGGGCCAGACTGGACCCGTGAGCATCGTCGCGGTCACCAGGAAGGGTGAGGCCTACGCCGACGCGCTCGACTTGGCCATCCCCGGCCGCCTTGCCGGCCTCTACCTCGTCGGCTCGGCCGCGCTGGGTGACTGGCAGGAGAAGCTGAGCAACGTCGATGTCGTGGCTGTCGCCGAGCACTGGGACGAGGCGGCCATCGCCGCGTCGATGAAGCCGCAGGGCCTGCTCAGCGGCGGCGGACCATGCCGGGTGGCCTTCGTGACATTCGCTCACCTGGCGGTGCGTTCTTCGGAGCCCGGCCCGGAGTGCCGCGAGGGTGGCGCGACCATCGACCCGGCGGAGTTCGCCACCCCGCTGACGTGGACGATCATGGCCGAGGACGCCGTCTGCCTGCGAGGTCCGGAGTACTTCCCGGTGCACCACGACGAGGACGACCTTCGGTCGTGGGCGGCCGACCGCCTCGCCCGCCGGTGGGCCCCGTGGGCGGCCAAGGCGGGTCGGGTCCCCGGCCAGCTGTGGCGGCGGCGGGCGCTAGCCGAGAGCCTCCTCGAGGTGACCCGCCTCCACATAGCGGCCACCCGCGGCCAGGCAGTGTCCAAGCTGCGCTCCGGCTCGATGACCCTCGACGACGTGCCGGGCCACTTCCAGCGGGTCGTCACCGACGCCGTCGGCTACCGCCGCGGTTCTCGGACCTCGATGTACTGGGGCCCGGTGGAGCGCAAACACCACACCCTCGAGCTCATCGGCGAGCTGGCCCAGCGAGCCCGCGACCAGCTGCCGGAGGGCTGATCAGCCTAGGAGTGCCCGCAGCGCGTCGACCGTCGCCGGCCACGACGCCGCGGCCGGGTCGATGATCGCCATGTGATCGACCCCCTCGAGGGGCACGTAGCCGACGTCGTCGCCGAGCGCCGCGGCTCGCCGCTGGTACGACGCGCTCAATTCGGGTGGCACGGTGTCGTCGGCCAGCCCGTGGAGCAGCACCTGGGGCACCCCGAGCGGCAGCCGGGCTGCCGGCGACGCCAGGGCGTAGCGCTCGGCGCGGCGCTCCGGGGGACCGTCGAGGAGCGTTTCTACCGCTCCGTTCCCGAGTGACAGGGCGGCGGCCCGCTCCAGGTCGACCACGCCGGCCAGCGACACCGCACCCCGGACGCGCACACGCGGGTCTGCCCCTGGCGTCCCCGCCGGCAGGCCGGGCCGGCTTGCTGCCCACAGGGCGAGGTGGCCGCCGGCGGAGTGCCCGCAGGTCACCACCCGGCTGGTGTCGACCTCGGCCACCTCGGCGAGGTGGTCGATGGCCCGAGCGACGTCATCGAAGGTCCCGGGCCATCCCCCGCCTCCGCCGAGCGGTCCGGTCCGGCGGTATTCGATGTTCCAAGCGGCCCATCCCAGCTCGGTGATGGCGTCGGCCATCGGGCGCATGAGACGTTTGGTGTACATCGCCCGCCAGTATCCGCCGTGGATCACCACGACGGTCGGGACCGGCGTTTGGTGCTGCGCCGGCAGCCACAGCTCCGCCCGGTTGGCGTGGTGCGGCCCGACCCGCACGGGGCGGGGCACGGGAGTCAGGCCGGGTGGGCCCGGGCCCGGCGCCGGCTAGCGACTCCCAGCCCCAACCACGTGCCGAGGGGGAGCAGGACCGCGATGGTCACCATGATCGGGGTCTGCAGGCCTATGCCATGGTGGGCGGGAGCGGAGGCGACGACAAGCACCGGGGTGCTGATGGTGATCGACCCTGCTGGGCCCGGCCCGGACATAACGAAGTGGTGGCTGCCGGCCGCCGCCCCGTCAGGGACCGTGACCGTGGCGGAGAAGGTCCCGTCCGCGTCGGCGGTGTAGGTGCCGATCTCCTCGGGCGTGGAGTGGAAGGTGACCAAGATGGTGGCGCCGGGGCGGAACCCTGCGGCGATCAGCAGCACCGGGGCGCCGGGGCGGACCCGCTCGACGGTGGGGGTCTGCGGCGGCGCTGAGACGTTCCCGCCGGACGACGGTGCGGTGGTTGTCGCCGGCGCGCCGGCCGCCCGAGGGGGGATGGTGGGGGAGGTCGCGGCTGCGGTCGTGGTCGTCGTCGCTCTCGCCCCGCCGCTTCGCCCGAGCACTGTAGGGACGGTGACCGGCGGCGCGACCGTGGTCGCCGGGGCTGCCGGCGGCGTACCGGACGGCGATGCTGAGGTCCGGCCCAGGAGGTAGGTGATGGCGGAGGGAGGACCGCCCGTACTGTCGCCGCCGTAGATCACCACCGTCCCAGTGGCAGCGTCGTAGGCGGCGCCCGCGGCGGCGGTCGAGGGCGGCGAACCGCTCGGGTGCAGCTCGCTCCACGCCGTGCCAGTCCAGGCCCAGGTGTCGTTCAGGGAGGACCCCCCCGCCGACCCGCCCGAGAGCAGCACCCCGCCGACGTCGGGATCCCCGACAAAGGTCGCGCTGGTGCGGCCAGAAGGGCCCGCCGCGGTATCAGCCTTGGCCCAGGTGGCGCCGTTCCATGTCCACGTGTCCGACAGCGCCGGGGTCGCGGCGCCCGACCCGTCGGGGGTCGTCGTCCCCCCGAAGAGCACCGACACGTTGTGGACCGGGTCGAACGCCGCGCTGGCGTCGGTCCGCGCCGGGGGGCTGACCGGCGGGTTGGCCTGGCTCCACGCGCTGCCGTTCCAGGTCCAGGTGTCGCCCAGCGTCGTCGCCCCGGCCGTGCCCTGCGCGGCCATACCGGCACCGGCCGCGCTCGAGCCGGCCGCCGGTGCGGTCGTGGGGGGCGCCTCCGGCCCCGCGGAGGCCGCCGGAGGCGCCCCTGTCCCACCGAAGAGCACCAAGTCGCCGGAAGGGTCGGCGGCCAGAGCGGCGCCTTGCCGCCCGGGCGGGAGCGATGTCCGCGGCGTGACCAGATACCACGATGCGCCGTTCCACGCCCAGGTGTCGTCGAGGTAGGCGCCGGTGCTGTCGAGGCCGCCGAAGAGGATGAGCTGATGCTGGGCGGCGTCGAAGGCCATCGCCGCCCCCGTCCGCGCCGCCGGGCCGCCTCCTGCGATGCTCCAAGTGGTGCCGTTGAACAACCAGGTCTGGTTGGACAGGGCGCCGTTGGCCAAAGTCCCGCCGAAGAGCACCACCGCGTGGATGTCGCTGTCGTAGGCCACCGCCGGGTCGCGCAGCGTCGGCGGCCCGCTCCCGACAGCCATCGCGGTCCAGGTCAGAGAGGGCGGGGCGGCCGCGGCCGCCTCGGGAGCGGTCGGCCCCGAGAAGAGCAGGCCGATGCCTGCCACGCCGACGACCGCCGCCAGGCGGCCGGCCACCGCTGCGAGCGGGCGACGCGCTCGGGCGTGAGCGGCCGGCGTTCGACGCGGGCTGCTCGTCGGGAGCGACTCGGGCGGCGTGGGAAGAGGCGTCATAGGGAGGGCCGGACAACAACACCGAGCGTAGTCGTGGGTGCGGTACGGGCGGCGGTCAGCTCGGACGTCCCGGGACAAAAGCGACGACTGTCTCCCCGACTGGCGGGGCCGGGCAGGCGCAGGCGGTCAGGGGTGGGGATCAGCGGATCGGGTCCGCAACAGCCACGGCAGAAGCGCCTCGCTCGGCAGGGGAGCGGAGAGGAAGTAGCCCTGTCCCTCGTCGCAGCCGAGCTCGGCGAGGCGGTTCCAGGTGTCGGGATCCTCGATTCCCTCGGCCACTGCTCGCAGGCCGAGGTTGTGGGCCAGGTCGACCGTGGAGCGGACGATGGCGTCGTCGCTCGGGTTGCTTAGCATGCCGCTCACGAAGCTGCGGTCGATCTTGACCTCGGTCGCTGGGAGCCGCTTCAGGTACCCGAGTGAGGAGTACCCGGTGCCGAAGTCGTCGATGGAGATGGCAATCCCGAGCGACGAGAGCCGGCCGAGGACGCCGATGGTGCGGGCCGGGTCGGCCATGAGGCTGCCCTCGGTTATCTCGAGGGTCAGCGCTGATGGGTTGACGCCGTGATCGACGAGGACGTCGTGGATCTGGTCGGGGAGGTTGACGTCGAGCACCGAGCGGACCGAGAGGTTGATGGCGATCTCCAGCGGGAACCCGAGGGCACGCAGACGGGTGTGCTGCTCGCAGGCCGAGGACAGCACCGCGAGGGTGAGCGGACGGATGAGCCCGGCGTGCTCGGCCACCGCGATGAACTGGTCAGGGCTGAGCAGTCCGTAGCGGGGATGGCGCCACCGGACCAGCGCCTCGACGCCGCACACGCTGGAGTCGACCAGTCGGGCCTTGGGCTGGTAGTGGACCTCCAGCTCCCCGGCGGTGATGCCCTTGCGCAGGTCGCTGGCCAGCGACAGGCGCCACGGGCTGTAATGGTCGCGGCTGGGGGAGTACATCTCCCAGCCGCTGTGGGCTTCTTTCGCGGCGTACATGGCGACGTCGGCCTGCTGGAGGAGCTTGCCGGCGCTGTCCTCGTCGGTCGCCACCGAGACGCCGACGCTCGCGGTGATCTCGAGTTCGAGCACGCCGACTGAGAAGGGCTGCTCGAGCCCGGTGAGCAGGGACACCGCGGCCTGGGCCGCGTCGCCCGCGGCGGTGTCGGAGAGCAGCACCCCGAACTCGTCGCCCCCTAGGCGGGCGACGACCGAGCCGGGGAACTGCGAGGACAGGCGTTGGGCGACCGAGACGAGCAGGAGGTCACCGTGGTCGTGGCCCAGGGTGTCGTTGACCTCTTTGAACCGGTCCAGGTCGGCCAGGAGGATCGCCGTGGGTCGGGGAGCGACCCCGACGAGGTCGTTGAAACGGCGCCGGTTGGGCAGCCCGGTCAGCTGGTCGTGGAAGGAGTCGTGGCGCAGGCGGTCCACCAGGCGGTTCCGCTCGAGAAACACCGCCACGTGGTTGGCGAGGGTCTCGAGAAGACGTAGGTCTTCGGTGGTGAGCGCCCGCAGCGTGGTGCTTCCGCTGACGCCGAGCGTCCCGATCAACCGGCCGCGCACCCGCAGGGGGGCCCGCATCCCGGGTCCGCTGGGCTGGGTCTCGGCGTCTCCCGGAAGAGGGGCCCCGGCGGCCACGTCGGGCAGCAGGAGGGGGGTGTCGGCCAACAGCGCGGCTGGGAGCGGACCGTCGCCGGCCTCGAACACCGAGCCGTCGGAGTCGAGGGTCACCGATGAGCGCTGCCAGCCGCCGTCGTCGAGCAGCACGACTTCTGCCTGCTGGACGCCGAGGCGGGTGCAGACGTTGCGGAGCATCGAAGCGGCCGGGTCGGAGTCGGTCTCGGTCTCCAGCTGCCGGGTGAAGTCGTATAGCGACTCGAGTCGGTCGTAGGCGTGGCCAAAGCGGACCACGGCTCGGAACACGACCCTGGCGACGACGGCCGGCACGACCATGATCGCCAGCACGACGAATCCGTGGGATTGGTAGAGCCGCCCGACGACGAGTCCCAGCACCCCGAACCCGAACTCGATCAGCGTCGAGAGGCGAAGATCGAGCACGATCTGGTGGATGGGCTGGCCCGACTGCATCGAGACGAACGGGAAGACCAGCGCGTAGTTGGCGACCACGTACGTTGCGGTGGTGAGGAAGAGCCTCAGGGGCAGCCACGTCGGTCCGTACTGGTAGACCGCGGCCGCGCTGAGACTGACGAGGAGCAGCTGGGCGCTGTTGAAGAGCACCACCTGGTAGCGGCGGGCTCGCAGCCCCTTCCACTCCAGCCCGTCGCAGAGCACCACGAGCATGGCGCCTAGGAGCCGCCCGTGACGGGGCATGGCTGCCACGGCTCCGAGCACCAAGATTGAACTCGGTGACACGGCTAGCCGGAGCACCAGCAACTCCGCCGCGAAGTTCTCGGACAGCACGATGAGCACTCCGAAGAGCACCACGGTGGCCCAAGCGACATTCGACCCTTGGGTCCGGACTATCAGTGCCAGCATGGAAACGGCCAGCACGACAACCGCGACGGTCCATCGTCGCAGTCCGCGTCCGCTTTTCAATGCATCTGACACCCGAACGGACCCTCTTCGGTCGTGGCCGAACAGAGGTCGCGGCCGCCCACGGGAGTCTAGTCAGACTGACGTGGGCGCACGGGGATCACGCAAAGCCGGAAGGGAAATCCGGTGTCACGGACGACAGTTGGGGATCGAGGGGGCGCGAAGTGCCCTCGATCATACCCGGTAGCAGGGGCTATCGGAGGGCGCCGGAGATCGTGAACGCCGACGCAAATGGGGAGGGGATCAAACGATACGGACGGTGCGCATTGCGGCGGAGTCCTTTCTTACGTAAGTGTCCGGTTCGGGGGAGGCCCTCAAAGGCTTCAATGTAGGACCCGACCGGTCTCGTGAACTGTGGAAAACGTGGAGCAAAAATTACTGCCGTGTGAGTTGATCTCGATCTCCGCAATGACAGCGCCCCACAGGGGAGAGATACGGTCCGAACATGACGGCCGCCAAGCGGATCGTCCTAGTCTGACCTGCCCTTTCCAAGGGAGCTGCTGACCTCCGAAGACCGATCACTACTTTCATAGTGGTTACGACCACTGACGATGCCGAAGAGAGTTTTAGTCTCGCCGTCGCCGTCTGCTCACTGAGTGTGACACATCTCCCGTGGCGTTTTCAAGGTCCATCAAAGAGAATTTCGGCAGGCGTGATCCAGGGATAGGTCGCGAGACTCAGGCAACTATACGTATAGCGGTGGATCGACCGCGCAGCGAGAGATTCCGGCTATACCCGTGGGAAGGGACGGCTCGGCAAACGACGCAGTCCATCCAGAACCGGACAAATCCGCAAGTAAGGGCGAACCAGTGCGGCACAGGAGAGCCCGGCACACACGAGCCCGGCAGGGGCGGCGGGGTGCGCCTGCCGCCCGGTCTCGGAGAGGACCAGGACCGGCCTGCTGCGACCGAGAAGGTCGAGCGGCGCACCCCGCCAGCGTTCCCGGAGCGGGCGACGGGAGTCGAACCCGCGTAGCCGACTTGGAAGGACGGTGCTCTACCGTTGAGCTACGCCCGCGGGCAGCCAAGACACTAACGCCCCGGCGCGGACTTGGCGACGTCGGTGCGTCGCTGGCTGCCTCCGGGCTCGCTGCAGCGGCGCCGCGAAGCGCCGGGGGATGGCTAGCTAGGGGCTAGCTGGCGGGATCAGCCGGGGCGGGACCGGCGGCGGTGACGAGGGTGTCGACTGCCCGACCCGATCCCGTGTCGCGGGCTACGACTCCGGCGTGGAGGACCGACAGCCCGGCGTCAGCGAGCCAGGCGGCGACCTTCGGCGCTCTCCAGAGGATCGCCGGGTCCTGTGGCCCCCCGACCCCTCCCTCCAGGTTGGCGAGGTCGTGGCCGACCGCTATCAGGCGGCCGCCGCCCGCGACAGCGAGCGCAGCGCGGCGCATGACCGCCTCCAGGTCGGGCGCCGGCAGGTGCAGGTAGGCGACGATGACGAGGTCGTAGGTGCCCGGCGTAGGGTCCCAGGCCGTGGCGTCCGCGCAGACCCACTCGATCCGTCCGGAGAGCCCGAGCTTGTCGGCAATCTTCTCTCCTTTGGCCAGGCCGACCGCGGAGAAGTCCACCGCGGTGACCGTCCAGCCCCGCTCCGCGAGCCAGATGGCGTTGCGTCCTTCACCCGCGGCTAGATCGAGGGCCCGCCCGGGAGGGAGGTCGGCGGCCTCCGCGGCCACGAACTGGTTGGCGTCGCCGGTCCACACCAAGTCGGCAGTCGCGTACCGCGCATCCCATGCAGCTGCGTCCATCGAGCTCACCTCCGGTCTGTGGTCGGCAGGGCGGTCATGCCCACCGAGGGGCGGATGGTTCGGGCCATGGGGCGTCTCCTGGTTCGTGGGACACTGGGCAGTCGATGGGCGCTGAACACGGGGACGCAGTGGGCTACCGGAGCTCCGCGCTCGACGTGCGTCGTCTCAGCTTGTTCCTGGCGGTGGTCGATCATGGCGGGTTCTCGAAGGCGGCGCACGCCGTTCACCTCTCCCAGCCTGCCTTGTCCCAGGCGGTCGCGGAGCTCGAGGCAGAGCTGGGGGGCCCGCTGTTCCACCGGCTCGGCCGGTCGGTGTCGCTGACCGACGCGGGCGCGGCGCTGGTCGGACCGGCCCGCAGCGTGTTGCGGTCCCTGGACGCCGCCCGCCAGGTGGCGTCGGAGCTGACCGGTCTGGCCCGGGGTCGCCTCGAGCTGTCTGCGCTGCGGACCCTGTCTTCGGACCCGCTGCCGGAGCTGCTCGGTCGGTTCTGTCGCCTCTATCCCCAGATCGACGTTCGGCTGGCCTCCCCCGATCATCCAGCGGAGCTGGTGGAGCAGATCCGCTCCGGCGAGGCGGAGATCGGCTTGACCGCCGTGGCCGGCATCCCGCCCGGCCTGGTGGCCGTCCCCATCGGAGCGCAGTCCTTCCAGGTGGTGTTCCCTCCGGGCACTCAACGGGGCACCGGTCCCGTCCGGCCTGATGAGCTGGCCGCGGTGTCGCTGATCGCTACGCCGCGGGGAACCTCGGGGCGCGACCTTCTCGACGGTTGGTTCGCCGGCGCCGGGCTGCAAGCGACGGTGGCCGTCGAGACCGGGCAGCGGGAGGCGGTGGTGCCCCTGGTCTTGGCGGGGGCCGGGGCGGCGCTGGTCCCCGCCGGGGCGGCTCGCCTGGCCGCCGCCGCCGGCGCCCTGACCGCAACCGTGGAGCCGCCCCTCGTCAGGCACCTGGCGGTGGTCCATCGCCCGGGACCGCTCACGCCGGCTGCCGGTGCGTTCCTCGCGTTGATCGCCGAGGCGTTCCCCGATGGGGCGTCCGCCGGGGCGGAGGCGGGCTGAGGCGGGTGGCGCTGGCCGCGAGCGGAAGGGGTCTGTCACGGCGCTCAGATCAGGTGACCGACGCTTCGGGCGCCGGTGTAGATGGCGACGGCGACGAGGAGAAGAGCGAACGCCCCCACCAGCTTCTCGGGCCTGGTCGTGGACGCCACCCGGCTCCCGAGGAGCGTGCCGACGACGGCCGCGCCGGTGAACACGACCAGCAGCTTGGCGTCGACATGGGCAGGGCTCGACAGCCTTGAGACAAGAGCGGACGCGGAGTTGATGGCGATGACGAGGAGGGACGTGCCCACGGCGGTGGCCATGTCGAAGCCGAGGGCCACCACCAGCGCCGGGACGACGACGAAACCGCCGCCGACCCCGAAGAAACCGGTCAGCAGGCCCACCACCGTGGCGGCCGCGAGGACCCGCGCCGGTGAGCTCCGCGCTGGCCGCCCAGACCGTCGGCGTCCATCGGCGCCGCTCGCAGCCGGCGCCGCCCCGACCCGCGCCGCGCTGGACGGGGTTGCGTACCCCACCGCCACCGACGCGCTGCCAAGGGGGCTAACCGCCGCCGGTACCGCGCCGGCTGGCGCGGTCGCTCCGTCGCCGGCCGGGACCTCGGAGCGCCGGCGGCGCAGCATGGCGGCCGCGGCCAGCACGATGAGAACCGAGAACGCGGCGAGGAGGGCGTTGGGGTCGATGGTGGCCGACAGCCGGCTGCCGAGGTAGGAGCCGCCCGCGCCGAGCACCCCGAACACCAGGCCGGAGCGGACCTGCACCCTTCCCGCCCGCAGGTGCGCACCCATGCCAGCCAGGGACGTGACCCCCACGATGATCAGCGACGCGGTCGTCGAGCCGTGGGGGCTCTGCCCGAGGAGATAGACCAGGGCGGGGACGGTGAGGATCGACCCTCCTCCGCCGAGCGCCCCGAGGCTGAGGCCGATGAGCGCTCCTACCGGGATGGCAAGAAGGAGCATCACGCACCGGATCGGTTGGTGACGCTCGAGCCGGCGCCGGTCGCCGGCGCGGAGCTGTCTTCGACGAGCGCGACGATGGCGTCGTCCGCCACGCAGATGCCGTCCCCCAGGCCCACTGAGTCGATCGGGATGACGGAATTCACGCAGGACGCTCCTTGGACATATACCCAGGGGGGTATGTATCCATGTTCCCCAACGCGACGGTCCTTGTCCAAGCGGAACCTCGGATCGGCCGATAAGTCAGGCTTATCGGCGCGGTCGCTCAATCGCTCGCCGCCGTCCCCTCGTAGAAGTAGCCGAAGGCAGCCGGGTGCGACGCGACGTAGCGCTCGAGCCGCTCGAGGCGGAAACCGGCGCCTTCCAGCAACGCGTCGATGGGCCGGTTGAGGTGGCAGCCGCCGGCGATCTTGCTCCATGCGGGGGTCAGCCGATCCTGCCAGCGGGCCACCTCCTGGCGGGGGGACCTGCCGTGCTCCACGAAATGGAGCGTGCCGCCGGGCTTGAGAACCCGCCGCAGCTCGGCCAGGGCCCGCCCTGGATCGGGAATGGTGCACAGCGTCCAGGTGAGCAGCGCATGGTCGGCGCTCGCCTTGTCGAGGAGCAGCTGCTGGCCGTCCAGCCCGGCGTAGTCGACCCGCACCCCCCGGGCAGCCACCCGTCCGGCCGCCAGCCTGCGGGCGCCGAGGGACGGGTCGACGGCCAAGACGCTGGTGACCGCTGCCGGGTAGTGGGGCACGTTCCGGCCGGAACCGAAACCGACCTCGAGGACGGTCCCGGCCAGGCCAGCGGCCACACGGGAGCGGATCTCTTCCATCGGTCGCCCGAGGGCGACATCGATCAGCCGCGGGAGGACCCGCTCCTCATAGAACCCCACTACCCGAGTCTGCCAGGTCCCTCAGTGAGCGAAACGGACGTGGGGAACGACCCGGTCCATCCACCGGGGGCGGTGCCAGGCGGCATGGCCGCCGAGGCGCAGCACCACGGGCAGCAGCACCATCCGGACGATGAGGGCGTCGAGGGCGACGGCGACGGCGAGGATGACGCCCATCTCCTTCGGGGCGAGCGGTCCGGAGAGCGCGAAGGTCAGAAAGACTGCGATCATGACCGCCGCGGCGGACACGACCACACGGCCCGAGGTCCCGACCGAACCCACCATCGCGTGCTCGGGGTCGGGGTGGGTCTCGTAGCGCTCCTTGGCCGCTGAGAGCAAAAACAGCGTGTAGTCCATGGCCACACCGAACACCATCGCACCGAAGAACAGCGGACCCCATGCGTCAACGAACCCCTGGGGAGTGAAGTTGAGCAGGCCGGAGAGGTGGCCGTCTTGGAAGATGAGCCTGGCGATGCCGAACGCTCCCGCGACCGACAGACCGGTCGCCGCGACCCCGGCGGCCGCGATCAGGGGAGCACCGAGCGCCACGAGCAGCAACAGGAACCCCATGGCGGCCAGGATCCCGAACACGAGCAAGGTTCGAGAGGCCAGGGCCCGCTGCAGGTCGTGGTTCTCGGCCGCGGCGCCACCGACCAGGCTGCCGGCCGGCAGGGCGTGACGAATCCGGTCGATGGTGGCACCGGTCGCCGCAGTGGACGGTCCTGTGGTCGGGACCACCTGATCGAGGGTGTAGCCGGCGTTGCTCGGTCCGGGGACCACGCCCGCCACTCCCTCGGTGGCGTTCAAGGCGTGCAAGGCTTCGGCCTGCTGGCTTGCCGGCACGACCACTTGGAGGGTCCCCGGCGCACCAGGCCCGAAGGCCGCGGTGACCTGGTCGTAGCCGACCCGGGCATTGGCCGACGACGGGATAATCGTGATGGACGGCATCGATGTGCGCAGCCCGAGCACCGGAAGGGCGGTGAGGGCGAGCACTGCGAGGGCCGCGACGCCAGCGACGACGGGATGCTTCCACAGGCCCCGACCCCACGCGTGGAGTCGCTGCTCGAGCTGGTGGCCATGGGGGTGCTCTCGAGGCGCCGCGTGGCGGTGCAACCGCAGCCTGCCGCTGTCGACGCGGGTCCCCAGCTTTCCGAGCACCGCCGGCAGGAGCGTGAGGGTGGCGGCCAAGACGGCCAGGACCGAGAGCATGATGCCCACCGCCATCGACCGGAAGGCGGGAGACGGGACCAGCAGAATGGCCGCCAGGGAGGCGAGGACCGTAACCGCGGAGAACGCAACCGCCTTGCCCGCGGTGGCCACGGTCTCAGCGGCTGCGGCGGCCGAGGCCTCCCGGTCCCCGGGCTGCGCACCACGGCGGTGCAGCGCTGCCCTGAAGCGCACGACCAGGAACAAGGCGTAATCGATCCCGAGGGCCAGGGCGAACATGAGCGCGAAGTTGAGGGCCCAGATCGAGATCGGGGCGATATGGGTGCCGATGACCAGCGCGCCGGCGGCGACCAACAGCCCGGCCATGGTCAGCATGAGGGGCAGCCCGGCGGCCACCAGGCTCCCGAACGCGATGGCCAAGATGGCCAACGTCACCGGCCATGACAGCATCTCGGATCGCATCATCGCCGAGTGGTTGGCCGAGTTGAAGTTCGCCCAGAGGGCGCTGTCGCCGGTGAGGGTGACGGATATCCCGGGCGTGGCGAGTCGGGACAGGGGCTTGGCCAGGTGCTCAGCGGCGGTCACCATGGCGTTGGTCCCGGCTGCCGCGCCCGCAGTGATGATCCCGGTCCGCCCGTCCCTGGAGAGCGACGCACCTGGCTGGGGAGGCACGACCGTCGACACCCGCTTGTCGGCGCGGAGGGTGGCGGTGACCTGGTCTATGACCCGCTGCGCAGCGGGGTCGGTGGCGAGCGGGCCGCGCTGGTCGACCACGACCACCTGGAGGGCGCTGGCGCCGAGGCCGGAGAAGTCCTTCTGGATGAGGTTTCGGGCCGCGACCGACTGGGACGTGGAGTCCTGCCAGCCAGCCCCGGCCAGCGAGGACTGGACCTTGGGGGCGAACACCCCGAAGAGGATGAGGATGGCCAGCCATGTCAACAGCACCGGGCGCAGGTGGCTGCCCGTCCAGTAGCCGAGGCGGGCCATCAAGCCGGCCGACGATGGGTCGGCGTGATCGCCGGTCGCCGCGGGGGCGGAATGGGTCGTGGTCATCTGGCGTCGTCCTCCACGCTGTACAGGGATACCCGGGGGGGTATCACCATGATGGGGTTGGCGGAGCCGCTAGCGCAATCCGAAGATCCGATCGGGCCATAACCGGGCGCCTATGGCAGTGATCGACGAGCCGGGTGTGTCGGGTCGTCGCCTGGGGCGCGGAGGTGCCGTTCGGCCCTACTCGCAGAACCGATGACGGCAGGATCCTCGCACTATGAGCAACTACCGACAGCTGGTCAGGGACCTAGCGGAGCCGACCCGGGGCCTGCGCGACGCCATCCCGGAGGTGTGGTCTGGCTTCGCCGCCATGCACCACGCCGCAGTAGCCGAAGGGGCGGTGCCCGCCCGGATCAAGGAGCTCACCGCGCTGGCGATAGCGGTGGTCAAGCAGTGCGACGGCTGTATCGCCTACCACGCCAAGGCCGCCGCCAGGGCCGGGGCCACCGCCGAGGAGGTGGCCGAGATGCTCGGCGTTGCCCTCCTCATGGACGGCGGCACCGCGAGCGTTTACGGGCCCCGGGCGTGGCAGGCCTATCACGAGTTTTCTGATCAGTCGCCGCCGCAGGCCCACCAGCCGGAGGCGGTCCCCGCGCCGCAGGCGGGCCGGCCGTGACGTTGACGCCGCCGCTTGACTCCTTCCGTTCGGTAATGGCGGTGTGTGCCCATCCCGACGACGAGTCCTTCGGGCTCGGAGCGCTCATCGCCGAGCTGGTCGAGGGTGGCAGCCGGGTCGGTCTGGTGACTTTCACCCACGGGGAGGCATCCACCCTCGGCGACCTGACTCCCGAGGAGGTGGGCCCCGAGCGGGTCGGGGAGCTCTCGGCCGCCACCAAGGTCCTCGGGATCGAGGCCGCGTCGCTTCTGGACTACCCCGACGGCCGGCTGGCGGAGGTGCCAGTCGAGGAGCTGGCGGACCACGTGGTTCGCGTGGCCGAACCGCTCGGAGCCGACTGCTTGGTCACCTTCGACCGCGGCGGCATCACCGGCCACCCGGACCATTGCCGGGCGACCGACGCCGCGCTGGCCGCGGCGGAAAGGCTGCAGATCCCGGCCCTGGGCTGGACGCTGCCCGCCGCGGTCAGCTGCCGGCTGCGGGCCGAAGGAGCCGGCGGGTTCGTCGGCAGACCCGCGGCCGAGATCGACGTCACGGTGACCGTCGACCGCCGCCGCCAGCTCGCGGCGATCGCCTGCCACGCCAGCCAATCGACCGCCAACCCGGTGCTGTGGCGACGCCTGGAGCTGCAAGGGTCCCAAGAGGCATGCCGTTGGCTCAGGTGACGCTCATCGCGCTTTTCCGGCCCCGCTGTTCCTCCGGGCGCCGGCGCCGCTCCCACAGCGCCGAGATCCCGTACCCGAAGGCGATGATCGCCGCACCGGCGGCGGTGTCGGTGAAGTAGTGGTTGGCGGTGATGATGATGCACGCCAGCGTGATCGCCGGGTAGGCGAGGGCCAGGCCCTTCATCCAACGCCGGGGCAGGATCGACCAAAGGACCAGGCCACACCACAACGCCCAGGCGAAGTGGAGGCTGGGCATCGCCGCGTACTGGTCCGAGACGTGGAGCATCGGCCCGGAGTCGACGTTCCACAACCCGCCCACGGTCTTTAGGGTGTCGGTGAAGCCGTAGGCGCCGGGTAGCAGCCGCGGCGGCATGAGCGGGAACAAGGCAAAGCCCACGAGGGCCACCGCGGTGGCGGTGGCCAGCGTGTTGCGCCACGGCCGGTACTGGCTCGGCCGGGCGAAGAACAGCGCGACGAGGACCGCGGTGGTCACGACGAAGTGAGTCGTGGCGTACCAGACGTCGAGTGACTCGACCAAGAAGCGGTAGTGGAGAGCCCAGTGTTGGATGTCGGCCTCTTGGAAGATCCCTATCGCCTTCTCCAGGCCAACCACCCGGCGGGCATTGGCGAACGCGAGGGACGCCGACACCGGACGGGTGCCGCGCAGATCGCGCACGAGGGTGTAGACGGCGTAGAAGGCTGCGATCACCGCGACCTCCCGCTTCCACGACAGGCGGGCAGTCGGAGCGGCTGGGGCGGGCGCAGCAGTCAAGGGTGGCGGGTTGCCGGGCAGAGGCGGCAGGTCGCGCGATCCGCGACGGCGCGCCGTGCTGTCCCTGGTGGGTGCAGCAGTCAAGGTGAGTTGTCCTCTGTGTGCGCAGGCGCGACGAGGCGCCCGCTTCGGTCATGTCCTGACCGCCGGGGCGCGCCCGCGGGCGACGCCTCCTAGGGTGCGGTCAGCGCAGCCGACAGTGAGGGGGAGCCCGGCTCGACCAGCGTACGATCGCGGCCGTGCAGCGCAGCAGGGCTGACGACAGTGGGGCCCGCCCGTCGCAGGTCGGGCACTCGACCGCCGGGCGCTGAGCTGCGATCAGCTCGGCGCCACCGCCGGGGGCTGCGTGCAGTCTGAGCTGACCGTAGGTGATCGCCGAGCTGGCCGCGCTCGGCGTCCGATTGGCGTGGGCGCCGGGTCCAGCGGAATCCGGCCGCGCCGACGAAGCGCCGGGGGCGTGGCTGCTCGCCGCGGGGGCTGCTGCCATCGGCCGGCCCGAGGCGGTACCTACGTCCGACGCCAGCGGAGTGAAGCGGCCGATGATCAGCGACAGCGCCAAGGTGACGACGGCGACGACGGCCACCACCCTCACGGCCCAGTGCGCCGTCTCCCTCGTCGGATCTGTTGCAGGCCCGGCGCGCGAGGGCAGGGCGGGCGGCACGGCAGGTAGCGTATTCGGCGCAACCGCGGCGCCGACGGTCGGGCGCGGCGCGCTGGCGAGATTGTCCCGATGTTCGGAGGTCTCCCGGTCATCAAACCTTCTCTCGCCGTCAACCTGAGCTCCGGTCTGTGTTCACTTCGGTTCTCTACGGTCTGTAACTGCTGTTAGCCCAGACCTGCAACGAAGGGACCGAACCATGATCGTCCGACGAGGCCGCCGCGCCGCGGCCGGCGCTGCCGCAGTCGCCACCGTCGCTGTTCTGGCCGCGGCGTGCGGATCGAGCAACTCCACCAACGCCTCGGCCACGACCGCCGCCGGACCAGCCGCCACCAGCTCCGCGTCCGCGGCGGCCAGCTCGTCGGGCGTCGTCCCGCTCGTCGTGTACTCCGCCCAGGGATACGACTCCAAGGTGACGGCGGCGTTCTCCAAGGCCACTGGCATCCCGGTGAAGTTGGACGACGACAGCACCGGTCCGCTGCTCACCAAGATCGCCGCGGAGCGCAACAACCCGCAGTGGGGTCTGCTGTGGGTCGACGGCGACACCGCCTTCGCCGCGCTCGATAAGCAGGGCCAGCTGCTCGACTACGCACCGCCGATCACGCTCAACGCGCCGGGGGAGGCCCTGGTCCCCGCGGACCACTCCTACATCCCGGTGTCCACGACGGTGATGGCCGCACTGATATACAACGCGGCGAAGGTCACCGCAGTGCCATCTTCCTATCAGGACCTCTTGAGCGCGCCCTACAAGGGAAAGGTCGGGATGAACGACCCCTCCCAATCCGGGCCGACGTACCCGTTCATCGCCGGCCTGATGAACCAGCTCGGCGGCACCACCGGAGGAGTCCAGGCCGGTGAGACCTACTTCAAGCAGCTGAAGGCCAACGGCCTGCAGGTCTTTCCCACCAACGGCGACACGCTCCACGCCCTCGAGACCGGGCAGATCGACTACGGCCTCATCCAAAGCTCGGCCGCGACCGGCGAGGTGGCCACCAAGCCGGCCAACGCGTCGTTCCAGCCGAAGATCGCCTACCTGCCCAAATCCACGCTCCTGCCGGGCGTCATCGGCATCGACAAAGCGGCCCCGGCTGCCGAGCAAGCCGAAGCCAAGAAGTTCGTCCAGTACGTGCTGTCACCCGCCGGCCAGCAGGTGATGCAGACCGGTGACCCGACCGGCGACTCCTTGTACTGGCCGGTCGTGCCGGGGCTGGCGGCAGCGCCGTCGCTCCCGGCGTTCCCGACCGACTACCAGAAGATCGACCCGTACTTCTGGGGGCCGCTCGAGGGGCAGATCAACACGTTCTTCGACACCACCATCAAGTAACCGAGGTGGCGACTCTCACGCCGGAGCGGACCGAGGCGGTGCACCCCGCCGCCTCGGTCCCCTCCGGGCGCCGTCATCGCCTCACCATGGCGCTGTCACGGGCACAGGGCGCGCCGCTCATCGCGTTCTGGTTGGTGATCGTCGCCATCCTGGTCCTGCCCATCGCCCTGTTTTTGCTGGTGGCGTTCTCCCCCCGCCTCCTGTCGCAGGGATCGCAGTGGTTCACCCTCACCGGCTTTCGGGACGCGCTGAGGGGGCCCCTGCTCCACGCCGTGCTGGACTCCCTGGCCGTGGGGGCCGCCACCGCGGTGGCCGCAACGGCGATCGGTTTCGGCGTGGCGTGGGCTGTGCTGCGCACTGACATCCCGGCGCGGGGGTTGTGGTCGGCGTCGATGTTCGCCCTCCTACTGGCGCCGTCTTACCTCGTGGCCCTCGGCTGGGAGCGGCTCCTCGAGCCCTCGGGCGTCCTCGACGTCCTCGGGCTCGGCTCCGGCGGGGCGCGGCACCTGTTCTACGGTCCGTTCGGGGTCATCGTGGTCCTCACCGCGAAGGGGGTCCCGTTCGCGTACCTGGCGATATCCAACGCGCTGCGGGGTCTCGGCGAGGAGTTCGAGATGGCCGTCCGGGTTCACGGCGGCCGGGGCCGGGACGCCGCCCGTATCGTGGTCGCCCTCCTGGCGCCGGCGGTCTGGTCGGCCCTGGCCATCGTGTTCGCCGAGTCGATCAGCGATTTCGGGGTGGCGGCCACCCTCGCCAACGACGCGCACTTCCCGATCGCGACCTTCACCCTCTACAACGCGGTCGACAACTTCCCGATCAATTTCCCTGTCGCTGCTGCCATCGGATGGATCCTCATGGCCATGGCCGGGCTGGCGTTGATCGCCCAGTCCCGGGCGCTGCGCGGACGCAGCTACCGGGTGCTCGGCGGCCGCTCCCGCCCGGCCCGACGCCAGCACCTCGCCCCGCCGCTCGCCGCGGGAGCGGTGGGCTGCCTCGCCCTCCTGGTCGTGGTCGGTCTCGGCGTCCCCGCCTTCGGTGCCCTGTCCGCCTCGTTGATCAACGGCCTCGGGTCGCTCGCCTCATCCCACGGCTTCACCCTCTCCAACTACCAGCGGGTGCTGGACAGCGGCGCGCTGCGCGGGCCGCTGCTCTACTCGGCGAAGCTGGCGGCGATCACCGCAACCCTCACCACCGCCATCGGCGCGGTGTCCGCCCGGCTGCTCACCAGCCGCAGCGGGCGGCTGTCGGCGCGGATCCTCGACCTCCTCCTGCTGACCGCGGTGGCCCTGCCCGGCATCGTGTTCGCCGCGGGGTACATCTTCACCTACAACCTGCCGTTGGCCAACACCCTCGGCGTACACCTCTACGAGACGGCCACCCTGCTGGTGCTGGCGTACCTCGCGACGGCTCTCCCCGCCACCGCCCGGGTCCTTCTCGGGCCGTTCAGCCAGGTCCAGCATTCGTTGCGCGAGGCTGGCCAGGTCCACGGCGATGGTGGCGGCGCCTCCTGGGCCCGTACGGTGCTGCCGGTCCTGGCCCGCCCGCTGCTGTCCGCGTGGATCCTCACCTACTGCGCGACGCTGCTCGAGCTGCCCGTCTCGCAGCTGCTCTACGTACCCAACCATCCGCCGGTCTCGGTCGGCATCACCAAGGCGCTGGCCAACTACGACTTCGGCGGCGGGACGGCGATGGAGGTCATCGCCATCCTCTTCGCGCTCGTCGTCGTCGCCGCCGCCTGGGGGTTGTTCCGGCTGCTCGCGCCGGTCGGGTGGCGCCGACTCGGGAGGACTCGATGACAACCCAGACGACGCAGGCAGCACCGGGCCACGAGGTCGTCGTCCAAGGCGTCGACAAGCGCTACGGGAAGACCCCGGCGCTCGCCGGTGTCGACGCCACCATCGGCGCCGGGCGCTTCGTGGTGCTCCTCGGCCCGTCAGGGTCGGGCAAGTCGACGCTGGCCCGCTGCCTGGCCGGCGTCGAGCGGATCGACGGCGGGGCCATCCACATGGCCGGGACCCTGGTGGGCGACGGCCGCCGCCACCTGCCGCCGGATCGCCGCAACCTGGCGATGGTGTTCCAGGACTACGCGCTGTGGCCTCACCTGAGCGTCGCCGGCAACGTCAGCTACGCCCTCCGGCGCCGCAAGCTGCCCGGCGCGGAAGTCGAGCGGCGGGTCGCGGACGCGCTCGAGCGCGTCGGCCTGGGGGCGTTGAAGGATCGCTACCCCCACGAACTGTCAGGCGGCGAGCAGCAACGGGTGTCGCTGGCCCGGGCGGTGGTCGGGCGCCCTGGCCTCCTCATCTTCGACGAGCCGCTGTCCAACCTCGACGCCGACCTGCGCGAACGGCTCCGGGTGGAGATCGCCACCCTGACCCGCGAGACCGGCGCCACCGCGGTGTACATCACCCACGACCAGTCGGAGGCGTTCGCCCTGGCCGACGAGATCATCGTCCTCGACAGAGGGTCCATCGTGCAGGCCGGTGCTCCGGAGGACATCTACCACCGTCCCGCCACCCCCTTCGTGGCCCGCTTCACCGGCATCGCCGGCGAGCTGGCCGGGGTGGTGGCCAGAGCGGACGGCGACCAGGTCGGGGTGGACGTCGCGGGGGTGAGGCTCTCGGCCCGTGCCGGTGACGCCCTCGCCGCAGGCGACCGGGTGCGGCTGCTCATCCGCCCCGCGGCCACCAGCATCCACGACCCGTCGTCCGCGCCGCTCGGCGGGTTGGCCGGGACCGTCATCGACGTCGCCTACCGCGGCCGGGGCTACGACCACGTCGTGGAGACGGCCGCCGGGAGCCTGGCCGCGGTGTTCTCGCCCCGCCGGTGGGACCGGTCGGGCACGGTGTCGGTCGCGGTCGACCCGGCCGGGTGCAGCGCCTACCGCACCGAAGGACCGCACCCCGCCGACAGCCGCGTACTCGACCTAACAGCGGTTACACTCAGCGCATGACGTACACGCGGAACATGGAGAGACGGGTGAGGGAGCGATGAACGGCGGCGCGCTGTTTCTCGCGGTGTTCTTGGCCTGCGCGGTCGAAGCCGTCGAGGCCACGACGATCGTCCTGGCCGCCGGGACGACCCGCAACTGGAAGTCCGCCCTGCTCGGGGTGGCCGCCGGGCTGCTCGTGCTCGCGGTGATCGTGGCTGCGCTCGGCCCGGCCATCTCGGCCATCCCCCTCCGGACGCTACGCCTGGCCGTCGGTGGCCTGCTGCTGGTGTTCGGCCTGCAGTGGCTGCGCAAGGCCATCTTGCGGGCCAGCGGCCACAAGGCCCTCCACGACGAGGCGCAGATCTACCTCGACGAGGTCGCCGCGGCGCGAGCGGCGGCGACGGAGCGGCGAGGGCTGGTCGAGGACTGGTACGCGTTCACGCTCTCCTTCAAAGGGGTCGTGCTCGAGGGCTTGGAGGTGGCCTTCATCGCCCTCACCTTCGGCAGCAACCAGCACGACATCCCTCTGGCGGCGATCGCCGCAGTCGCCGCGGTGGTAGCGGTCGTAGCCGCCGGCGTGGCCGTTCGAGCCCCGCTTGCGAGGGTCCCGGAGAACACCATGAAGTTCGTGGTCGGGGTGATGCTCACGTCGTTTGGCACCTTCTGGGGAGCCGAGGGCGCCGGTGCCCACTGGCCCGGCAACGACGCATCCCTGCTGGTGATGGTCCCGGCCTTCGCCCTGTTCGGTCTGGCGCTGGCCGCCGGTCTGCGACGGGCCGGTACCCCGGCGGCGCCGCCCCGACCGGTGCCGGTTAGGGCCCAGCCGTGACCGCCCGGCTCAAGGCGTTCGGCGCCTTTTGGTACGACTTCATCGTCGGCGACGACTGGCGGGTGGCGGTCGGTGTGGTCATCGCCCTCGCCGTCACCTACGGCGTCAGCCGCACATCAGTACCGGCGTGGTGGCTGGTGCCCGTCGCTGTGGTCGTCCTCCTGCCGTTCAGCCTGTGGCGGGCGGTGCGAACCACCCGCCGCTGACCCCGCCGCCCCCGCTGCGCCCCCGAGCCCGCCCCCCGCCCCCTGGCCCCGCCGAACGCCGGCGGGGCCGGCGTGCTCAATGGGCGTCGGTGTCGCGGGCGTACACCTGGCTGGCGTAGCCCTCTAGGGCGGCCTCGCAGGCGGCCAGGGCCTCCTCGGCGGGTGCCCGGCCCGGGGCGGCGAAGGTGTCTCGGGCCTTCACCTTCGCCAGCCAGTTCTGAAGCTTGACCAGGTCCACTTCGTTCTCCTCCAGCTCGGCGAAGCTGAAGTGGTCGGCCACGTGTTCCTTTTCGACTTGGACCAGGAAGTCCCGTGCCCGGTCGACGATCTCCTCGTACTCGTCGTCGCGCGCCGCTTGGAACGCCGCGATCACCTCGTCCTCCCCGGCCAGCGCCTCGCAGCGCAGCAGCACCGCCGTCCCGCCCATCTCGATGATCTCGTGGCGCAACTTGCGCAGCGCCCGCTCCGCGGCCGCGGTTGCCGGCAGCGCCGCGGCGGAGTTCTGCAGGTAGATGGCGCCCGACGTCTTCAACCGGCGCCACACCGTCGCCCGGAGCCGGGTCGGCTCGGACGGCACCCTGTACACCAGCAGCAGCCAACCGGCGCTGGACGGGCGGGGGGAGGTCGACCTCGGTGACACCGCTTGAGTCTGCCCGGCGCAAGGCTGGTCGGGGAGGCGGGATTCGAACCCGCGACCTCCTGCTCCCAAAGCAGGTGCGCTACCGCTGCGCCACTCCCCGTGCACCAGGTGATGCTACGTGGCGGCGAGACCGCAGGGAGGTGGCCCACCCCGGTAGACTGCCGCCCCTGTATGGAACTCGGTCTGCAATGAAGTCGGTCATCGAGCCTCTCGAGGGCAACAAGGTCAAGGTCTCCGTCGAGGTGGACGCCCAGGAGTTCGAGAAGGCCGTCGACGCGGCCTTCAAGAAGATCGCCCGTGAGGTCCGGGTCCCTGGGTTCCGCCCCGGCAAGGCCCCGCGGCGCATCCTGGAGGCCCGCCTGGGCAAGGAGGCCGGTCGGGCCGAGGCCCTGCGGGACTCCCTCCCGGACTATTACGCCCGTGCCGTCAAGGAGCACGAGGTCGACGCCATCGCCCCGCCGGAGATCGACATCACCGCCGGCGAGGCCGACGGCGACGTGGCCTTCGACGCAGTCGTCGAGGTCCGTCCCCACCTCCAGCTGATCGGCTACCAGGGCCTCCGCGTCGAGATCCCGAGCCCGGTGGTCGGCGAGGACGACATCAACCAGCACATCGATCGCCTGCGCGCCAACTTCGCCGAGCTGGCCACGGTGGAGCGCCCGGCGGCGGACGGCGACAACCTCACCATCGACCTCAAGGGAACGAGGGACGGCGAAGAGGTGTCGGGGATGACCCTCGACGACTACCTATACGAGCTGGGCTCCGGCAGCCTCCTCCCGGAGGTCGACGAGCACCTTCAAGGCGCCAAGGCCGGCGACACCATCACCTTCTCCTCGGAGTCGACCAGCAGCGAAGTGACCATCGAGGTCAAAGAGGTCAAGGAGAAGGTCCTCCCTGACGTCACCGACGAGTGGGCGTCGGACGCCTCCGAGTTCGACACCGTCGACGAGCTGCGAGCAGACATCGTCAAGCGGCTGACCACCGTCAAGAAGATGCAGGCGTCCATGGCCCTGCGCAATGGCACCATCGAGGCGCTCGTGGCCCTGGTCGACGAGGCGCCGCCCAAGGCGCTCGTCGACGCCGAGGTCGAGCGCCAAGCTCACGACCTGGGACACCGGCTCGAGGCCCAGGGGGCGACCATCGCCCAGTGGCTCGCGGCGACCGGTCAGAGCGAGCAGGACGTGATCGCGGAGCTGCAGGCCGCCGCCGAGCCGGCCGTCAAGGCCGACCTGGCCTTGCGGGCCGTCGCCGAGGCCGAGAGGATCGAGCCGAGCGAGGACGACGTCGAAGCCGAACTGGCTCGCATCGCCGGCCAGTACCAGCTGTCGGTCGACGACGTGCGCGCACAGCTCGAGCGCGCAGAGCAGATGCCCGCGGTACGCTCGGACCTGAAGAAGAGCAAGGCTCTCGAGTGGCTGATCGAGCACGTCGAGCTGGTCGATGCCGAGGGCAACCCCGTGGACCGTGCAGCACTCGAACTGGACGGGGCAGCTTTGCTGAGCGACACCGACGTGAGTGACACACCCGACGCAGAAGAAGCACCCGAGGCCCCGGAGGCGTCAGAGGACACCCCCGCCGCCGGACCCGTAGAGAGCGGAGAAGCGTGATCAACCCCCTCGCCCAGTACCACATCCCCGGGGTCTTCGAACAGACCAACCGGGGCGAGAAGAGCTACGACCTGTTCTCCCGCATGCTCGAGGAAAACATCATCTTCCTCGGCACGCCGATCGACGACTACGTCGCCAACGCCGTGATCGCGCAGATGTTCTACCTGGAGTACAAGAACGCCGACCGCGACATCAACGTCTACATCAACTCGCCTGGCGGTGAGATCACCGCCCTGTTCGCCATCTACGACACGATGAAGTACGTGAAGAACGACATCCAGACGTTCTGTTACGGCCAGGCCGCGTCGGCTGCAGCGGTGATCCTCGCCGGCGGCACCCGGGGCAAGCGCTACGCCCTGCCCCACGCCCGGATCCTGATCCACCAGCCCCACGGCGGTGCGGCCGGCCAGGCCGCCGACATCGAGATCCAGGCCAAGGAGATCCTGCGCATGCGGGACCTCCTCAACGAGATGCTCGCCGCCGACACCGGCCAGTCCGTCGAGCGGGTCGCCAACGACACCGACCGCGATTTCATCATGAGTGCCGCCGAGGCCCAGGAGTACGGGATCATCGACGAAGTCATCACTGCCCGAGAGCTCGTCGGCGTGCCGCAGGCCGCTGGCGTCGCCTGAGGCCCAAAGGGGACCGGGATGGCCAAGTTCGGGGAGTCCAGCGACCTGGTCAAGTGCTCGTTCTGCGGTAAGTCGCAGAAGCAGGTGAAGAAGCTGATCGCCGGGCCTGGGGTCTACATCTGCGACGAGTGCATCGACTTGTGCAACGACATCATCGAGGAGGAGCTGTCCGAGACCTCGGAGGTCCACTTCGACGAGCTCCCCAAACCGGCCGAGATCTTCTCGTTCCTCAACGACTACGTCATCGGCCAGGAACGGGCCAAGAAGATCCTGTCGGTGGCCGTCTACAACCACTACAAGCGGGTCCAGTCCGGCGGCTACGCCGACTCTGAAGTCGAGCTGCAGAAGTCGAACATCCTGCTGCTCGGCCCGACCGGGTGCGGCAAGACGTTCCTGGCTCAGACCCTGGCCCGCATGCTCAACGTGCCCTTCGCCATCGCCGACGCCACCGCCCTCACCGAAGCGGGCTACGTCGGCGAGGACGTCGAGAACATCCTGCTCAAGCTGATCCAGGCCGCCGACTACGACGTCAAGAAGGCCGAGACCGGGATCATCTACATCGACGAGATCGACAAGATCGCCCGCAAGAGCGAAAACCCGTCGATCACCCGTGACGTGTCGGGCGAGGGCGTCCAGCAGGCGCTGCTTAAGATCCTGGAGGGCACCACCGCGTCGGTGCCGCCGCAGGGGGGGCGCAAGCACCCCCACCAGGAGTTCATCCAGATCGACACCACCAACATCCTCTTCGTGTGCGGCGGCGCTTTCGCCGGCCTGGACCGGATCATCGAGAGCCGCCTCGGGCATCAAGGCATCGGGTTCCGGGCCGAGATCCGCCGGGCCGAGGAGCGCAGCGAAGGGGAGCTGCTGGCCCAGGTCCTCCCCGAGGACCTCCTCAAGTTCGGGCTGATCCCGGAGTTCGTCGGGCGCCTGCCGGTCATCGGGGCGGTTTCCAGCCTGGACAAGGAAGCCCTGGTCCGGATCCTCGTCGAGCCGAAGAACGCCCTGGCCAAGCAGTACCGCCGGGTGTTCGAGCTCGACAACGTCGAGCTGGTGTTCACCGACGACGCGCTCGAGGCGGTGGCCGAGCAGGCCCTGCTGCGGGGTACCGGCGCCCGAGGGCTGCGGGCCATCCTCGAGGAGGTCCTCCTCGAGGTGATGTACGACCTGCCGAGCCGCACCGACGTCAGCCAGTGCCTGATCGACCGGTCGGTGGTGCTCGAGCGGGTCAACCCGACCCTCGTGCCCCGGACCGAGTCCGCGCCCAAGGAGTCCCGGCCCCGCCGGGCCGCCTCCTGATCCCGCTGCTCCGCCCCGGCGCCAGGCCGCCCCACCGGGCCGCCACTGGGGGTCCCCGTGGAGCTCGGTGACGCCCTGGCGTGGCTCGACCGCCACCAAAACCTGGAGCGGATGCTCGCCGACGCCCGCAGCGCCACCCCCGACCTCGGGCGGATGCGCCGGCTGGTCGACATCATGGGGCACCCCGAGGCCGCATGCCCGGTCATCCACGTCACCGGCACCAACGGCAAGACGTCGACGGCGCGGATCGTCACCCAGCTGCTCATGGCCCGCGGCCTGAGCGTAGGCACCTTCACCAGCCCCCACCTCGAGCGGATCAACGAGCGGATCTGCGCCAACGGCGAGCCGATCGCCGACGACGCGTTGGCCGAGGTCCTCTCCGACATCGCCGCGCTCGAGGGGATGGTGGGGGAGCGCCTCACCTGGTTCGAGGCGCTCACCGCGGCGGCTTTCCGGTTCTTCGCTGACCGCCCCGTCGACCTGGCGGTCATCGAGGTGGGGCTCGGCGGCCGCTGGGACGCGACCAACGTCGTCAACGGCGCAGTGTCGGTGGTGACCAACGTCGGCTTGGACCACGTCGAGTTCCTGGGGCCGACCCGGGCCGACATTGCGGCCGAGAAGGCCGGGATCATCCGCTCCAGCGCGCCGCTGGTGCTGGGGGAGCCCGACCCGGAGCTGGTCGCGATCTTCGAGGCCGAGGACCCCGAACGGGTGCTCCTGGTGGGGCGGGACTACGCCTGCGAGCGCAACGACGTCGCCGTCGGCGGGCGCAGCATCGACCTGCGCACCCCGCTCGCTCGTTACGAAGGCGTGTGGCTGGACCTCCACGGCCGTCACCAGGCGGACAACTTCGCGGCGGCGGTCACCGCCGTCGAGGCGTTCTTCGACGCGCCGACCCCGGAACGGCTGGTGCGCGACGCCGCCGGATCGGTCCGCTCCCCGGGCCGGATGGAGATCGTGGGGCGCCGGCCGCTGGTTATCCTCGACGGAGCCAAGAACGTGGAGGGGGCCCGCAGCGCGGCTGCCGCCATCTCCGAGGAGTTCGGAGACCGCCTCGGGCGCATCCTGGTCGTCGGGATGCTGGGAGGCAAGGACCCTGCCGAGATGCTCGAGGCGCTGGGGGCCGCCGGGGCCCGCCTGCTCATCGCCTGCCCGCCGCCTTCGCCCCGCGCTCAGGACCCGGCGGTGCTGGCGGCCGCCGCCGCCGCGCTCGGCGTCGAGGCTCGGGTCGCGGCCAGCGTCCCCGAGGCGCTCGACGCCGCCCTGGCCGCCGCGTCCCCCGATGACCTGGTGCTGGTGACTGGATCCCTCTACGTGGTCGGCGCGGCGAGGGCCACCTTCGCCGGTCAGCTGCGCTGAGCTTCGCCGGTCAGCTGCGCTGAGCTTCGCTGGTCAGCTGCGCTGGGCGGGCGGGCCCGTCGCGCTCCCCGCCTCCGGGTGGCTACCCTCCGGGCCATGGGACGTACGTTTGTCATCTGCAAGCCCGACGCCGTCGAGCGGGGCCTGGTCGGAGAGATCATCGGTCGCTTCGAACGCAAGGGGCTGCGCATCGCCGCGGCCGAGCTGCGCCACATCGACAAGGAGACCGCCGGCGACCACTACGCCGAGCACCGGGGTAAGCCGTTCTTCGACGATCTGATCGCCTTCATCACCCGCAGCCCGGCGATGCTGCTGGTAGTTGAGGGCCCCGATGACACCTGGGCCGTGGTTCGGGCCATGATGGGGGCGACCAACCCGACGCAGGCTGCGCCAGGCACCATCCGTGGCGATTTGGCCACGGTCACCACCGAGAACCTGGTCCACGGCTCGGACAGCGCGGACACCGCTGCCTCCGAGATTGCCCTCTGGTTCCCGGGTCTGCCAGTCTGAGCGGGGCGGTGCACCCTCTGCTCCTTCGCGGGTGGACTGGTGGGGTCCTGCCCACTAGCCTCTTCGCGACCTCCGCACCCAACCCTGGAGGCCCCTCGCGTGTCTGACAACATCTTCTCCGGCTTCCTCGGTCGGGACATGGCCGTCGATCTCGGCACGGCCAACACCCTCGTCTACGTGCGGGGGCGAGGCATCGTGCTCAACGAGCCTTCGGTCGTCGCGGTCAACATCAAAGACGATCGGCCCCTCGCGGTCGGGACCGAAGCCAAGCGGATGATCGGTCGCACCCCCAGCCACATCCAGGCGATCCGGCCGCTGCGCGACGGGGTCATCGCCAACTTCGACATCTGCGAGAAGATGCTGTCGTACTTCATCCGCCGGGTGCAGGGCAACCGCCGCTTCGCCAAGCCCCGGATGGTGATCTGCGTCCCATCCGGCATCACCGGCGTCGAGCAGCGGGCGGTCCAGGAGGCCGCCGAGTCGGCAGGGGCCCGCAAGCCGGCGTTCATCATCGAGGAGCCGATGGCCGCCGCGATCGGCGCCGGGCTCCCGGTTCACGAGCCGACCGGCAACATGGTCGTCGACATCGGCGGTGGGACCACCGAGGTGGCGGTCATCTCCCTCGGCGGGATCGTCACCAGCCAGTCGGTGCGTATCGGCGGCGACGAGCTGGACGAGGCGATCATCCAGTTCATCAAGAAGGAGTACAGCCTGGCGCTCGGCGAGCGCACCGCCGAGGAGATCAAGATCGCCCTCGGCTCCGCCTGCCCGCTCGAGGAAGAGCTGCACGCCGAGATCCGCGGCCGTGACCTCATCACCGGCCTCCCGAAGACCATCGTCACCACCACCGAGGAGATCCGCGAGGCGATCGAGGAGCCGGTGACCTCCATTGTCGACGCGGTCAAGGTGACCCTCGACAAGACCCCGCCGGAGCTGGCCGCCGACATCATGGAGCAGGGCATCGTCCTGACCGGCGGCGGAGCGCTCCTCCACGGCCTCGACGCCAGGCTGGCGGCCGAGACCGGCATGCCAATCGTGATCGCCGACAACCCGCTGCACTCGGTGGCCATCGGCAGCGGTCAGTGCCTCGAGGAGTTCGATGTGCTCAAGGGCGTGCTGATGTCGACAAACACCCGCTAGGCCCTCAGCACAACCCTTGGCTGTCTACCGCCGGTCCAACCGGACGCGCACCCTGTTCGTGGTCCTCGTCTTGGTGGCGATCACCCTGGTCACCATCGACGCCCGCAGCAGCGGGTCGGGACTCCTCGGGCGCCTGCGCGGGGACGTCCACGACGGACTGTCGCCGGTGCAGCGCGCCACCCACCACGCCCTGCAGCCCCTCGGTGACTTCCTCTCCGGTGCGACCCACTACGGCTCCCTGCGAGCCGAGAACCAGCGGCTGCGCCAGCAGGTGGCCGCCATGCAGGCCACCAGCGTCTCCGCCGCAGCGGAGCAGCAGGAAGCGGAGCGGATCATCGCCGCCGCCCACCTCCCGTTCCTCGGCGCTATCCCCAACCTGCAGGCCCGGGTCATCGACCGGGGCTCTTCCAACTTCCAAAACACCGTGACCATCGACAAGGGCAGCGCCAACGGCTTGGTGGTCGGCCAGCCGGTGGTGGCCGCCGGCGTGGGCAGCGCGCCGGGCGGGCTGGTCGGCAACATCGGCAGCGTCTCCAAGCGGACCGCGACCGTCGACTTGCTGACCGACCCGAGCTTCGTGGTGGGAGTCACCCTGGACCCGCTCAACACCGGCACCGCCGAGGGCATCGGCGCCGGGAACCCGCTGCGTATCACGGTCATCACCACCAACCAGCCGCCGCCGAAGGTGACCAAGGGGGCGGCGCTGGTGACCAGCGGGCTGCAGGGCGAGGCCTACCCTCCCGGCATCCCGGTGGGCACGGTCGCCTCCGCGGTCACCGCTCCCGGCAGCCAGGAGCCGACCATCACCCTCAAGCCCCTCGTGGACCTCGCCCAGCTCGACATCGTCAC
Organism: Acidiferrimicrobium sp. IK; assembly: GCF_025499425.1. Classification (GTDB taxonomy): domain Bacteria; phylum Actinomycetota; class Acidimicrobiia; order Acidimicrobiales; family Palsa-688; genus Acidiferrimicrobium. The sequence continues at coordinate 35,940 of NZ_JAIMCB010000008.1, read as the reverse complement.
CGTCGAGCTCTGGTCACCCCAGACCGGGTCGTGACCGAGCGCACCAAGGCCCGGCTGCGGGTGGCCGCCCTGGTGGTGGCCGCGTTCCTGGTGCAGGCCACGGTGGCGTCGGACCTGCGGGTGGACCACGTAGCCCCAGACCTGATGCTCGTCGTGGCGATCTGCGCCGGGCTGACCGGCGGCGCCCGTCAGGGCGTCCTCATCGGCTTCTCTGCGGGGCTGCTCGCCGACTTGTACCTGACCGACACCCCCGTCGGGCTGTCCGCGCTGATCCTGTGCATGGTCGGCTACGCGGTCGGCACCCTCCGCGAGAACGTCCTGCCGGAAGGGTGGCTGCTGACCCCGGTCCTGGCGCTGGTCGCGAGCGGGGCGGGCATCGTGGCGTTCGTGGCCATCGGCGACATCGTCGGCCAGACCCAGCTGGTGGCCATGGGGCGCTCCGGCCTGATCCGCACCACGGTCATCGAGGCGGTGTGGAGCGCGGTGCTGGCGGTGCCGGTGGCGTGGCTGTTCGCCAGGGCCGAGCGAGGCAGCGCCGGGGCCGCCGCGCTCGACCGGGGGCGACCTGACCGCCTCGGCATGCGGTGAAAAGATGGCCCTCGACGTGACTGAGAGACCCGACACCGCCCCCGACGCCGAGTGACCCAGCCGACCGAGTCCGACACCACCCGCCTCCGCCTGACCGTGGTGATCGTGGTGGTCACCTGCTTGTTCGCGGCGCTCTTCGCCCGCCTCTGGTTCCTGCAGGTGATCAACGCCCCCAAGGCGCAGGTCACCGCGGAGAACAACGGCGTGCGGACCATCTACACCGAAGCGCCCCGAGGCAACATCCTCGACCGTAACGGCCAGGTCCTCGTCGGCAACGTCAACGAGCCGGTAATCGAGGTGCAGCGGCAGGCCACGCCCCCCAATTCGGCGATGGTCGCTCGGCTCGCCGCGCTGATGGGCACGTCGGTCAAGACGGTGCTGAGCCTGATCAACAACACCCAGTACTCGGTGTACACCCCGGTGCCGGTGCTTCGCGACGCCTCCCCCCAGCAGATCCTCTACGTGCAAGAGCACCAGGCCCTCTTCCCCGGCGTCACCGCCACGACCGAGACGGTGCGCAGCTACAGCCCGCTCGGCGTGGCCGCGGCCAACATCGTCGGCTACGTGGGGCAGATCACCGGGGCGCAGCTGACCAAGCTCAAGTCGAAGGGATACCAGCCCGGCGACCAGATCGGCCTGGCCGGGGTGGAAGCTACCTACGAGAGCGTGCTGCGCGGCAAGCCGGGCGTGACCCGGGTTCAGGTGGACTCCCGGGGCAACGTCCTCGGCACGCTGTCCTCGACGCCGCCGGTCCAAGGCCACGACCTCAAGCTGTCGATCGACGGCAACGTGCAACAAGCCGCTGTCACCGCCGTCGAGCAGGGCCTCAACGTGGCCCGCACCCAGTTCGACACGGTGACCAAGCGCAACTTCGACGCCCCGGCCGGCTCCGCGGTGGTCGAGGACCCCCAGGACGGCACGCTGCTGGCGCTGGCCACCTTCCCGAGCTACGACCCCCGCCAGTTCATCGGCGGGATCAGCCAGAAGAACTACCAGGCGCTCACCAACCCGGCCGCCAACCAGCCCCTGATCGACCGCACCATCCAGGGCGCGTACGCCCCCGGGTCGACGTTCAAGCTGGTGACCGCCACCGCCGGCCTCGACGCCAAGATCATCAGCGCCAACGGCATCTACGACGACACCGGCAAGCTGGTCCTCGGCACCGGCGTCGGAGGGACCCGCCACAACGACCAGTACGCGGTGTACGGGCCGATCAACCTGGCCAAGGCCATCACCGTGTCCTCTGACGTCTATTTCATGCAGGTCGGCGCCGACTTCTGGAACAGCCGTCAGGCGTACGGCGAGGACGCCCTGCAGAACGTGGCCAAGTCCTACGGCTTCGACCAGCCGACGGGTGTGGCCCTGCCCGACGAGGTCGGCGGCAAGATCCCCACCCCGCAGTCCTACGCCGCGGACTACAAGGCCCACCCCAACCTGTTCGCCACCGGCAGCTGGTACACCGGCGACAGCGCCAACGTGGCCATCGGGCAGGGCGAGGTGGAGGTCACGCCGCTCCAGCTGGCCAACGCCTACTCCACCTTCGCCAACGGCGGCACCAAGTACGTGCCGCGCCTGGTGCTCGACAGCCAGGACCAAAACGGCAAGGTCATCCAGACCTACACCTCGGTCAAGAACGGGTCGGTCCCGCTGTCGCCCGCCGACCGGGCCGCGATGGTGCAGGGCTTCGAGGGCGTCGTCAACAACCCGCACGGCACCGCCTACGGGATCTTCTCGGGGCCTCTGGCCACCAAGGACATCGCCGGCAAGACCGGCACCGCCCAGGTGACCGGCGTCGGCAAGCAGGACACCTCGGTGTTCACGTCCTTCGCCCCTGCCACCAACCCCACTTACGAGGTGACCTGCATCATGGAGGACTCCGGTTACGGCGCGTCGATCGCCGCGCCCGTCGTGCGACAGATCTACGACCAGCTCTACGGCTTGCCGCTGACGCCGGTGTCCGCGGCGGCGGCGACCACCGGAGGGGCGGGGGCCACATGATCAACTCCTCACCCGCGCCCGGCAACCCCAGGCGGCGCAGCGGCCCGTCAGTGTGGATCCACTTCGACCCGATCCTGGCCATCGCCACCGTGCTCGTCGGCGCCTTCGGGACCCTGATGGTCTACACCGCCACCCGCGACCAGCTGCAGGCCCAGGGCCTCTCGCCGCAGTACTACATGAAGAAGCAGGCGATCTTCATGGCCATCGGCATCGTCGTGATGCTGGTGGTGGCCGCCATCGACTACCGCCGCTACCGGGACCTGGCCCCGGTGTTCTACGGCGGGGCGCTGTTCCTGCTCCTCGCGGTGTACGCCGTCGGCCACAAGTCCAAGGGGGCTCAGGCGTGGTTCCAGTTCGGCAGCTACCAGCTCGAGCCGTCCGAGCTGGCCAAGGTGGCGCTGATCATCGCGTTGGCCGCGTACGCGGCCAACTTCAAGGGCCGATTACCGCTGCGGGCCTTCATCGTCATCCTGGTGATGGCTGCCATCCCCTTCGCGCTCATCTACAAGCAGCCCGACCTCGGCACCGCCTTGGTCCTCGGTGCGGTGCTGATCGCCGTGCTGGTGGTGGGCGGCGGCAAGGGACGCCACCTGCTGGCGCTGCTGCTGATCGTCGTGGTCGCCATGTTCGGGGTGGTCCACTTCGGGGTCCTCAAGCAGTACCAGAAGGACCGGTTGACCTCGTTTGTCAACAGCCCCGACCAGCCCAACACCCAGCTGCTGGCCACCGCGGCCGGCGCCAACTTGTACAACATCGCCGAGTCGAAGCTGACCATCAGCGACGGCGGAGTGTTCGGCAAGGGCATCGGCAAGGGAACCCAGACCAACCTGTCCTACGTGCCCGAGCAGCGCACCGACTTCATCTTCACCGCGGTCGGCGAGCAGGTCGGGCTGGTCGGCTCGGGGGCGCTCCTGCTGCTGTTCGTGATCATGGTGTGGCGGACCTGGCGAGCGGCGACCCTGGCCCGGGACCTGGTGGGGACCCTGTTTTGCGTCGGGGTGCTGGCCATGCTGGTGTTCCAGATCTTCGAGAACGTCGGCATGACCATGGGAATCATGCCGATCGCCGGCATCCCCCTGCCGCTCATGAGCTACGGCGGGTCGGCGATCATCGCCACCTTCGCCGGGATCGGTCTGGTCCTGAACGTCCGCATGCGCCGTTTCGCCTGAGCTGTCCAGCGAACGCCGCCGGAGTCCACACTGCACCGCCAGGTAGTGTGGTGCGGGAGATGACGAGCGTGTGGTCCCAGATCGAGCCGATCCTGGGGCGGGTGTCCAAGCCCGCCCGCTACATCGGCTGCGAGGACGGGGCCCAAGCTCCGGTCCACTCGCCCGCCAAGGCCGCCTGGTTGCTGCTCTACCCCGACGCGTACGAGGTCGGCCTGCCCAACCAGGGTCTGCAGATCCTCTACGAGATCCTCAATGAGCGCGACGACGCGCTGGCGGAGCGGGCGTACGCGCCGTGGGTGGACATGGAGCACGAGATGCGGGGCCGCGCCATCCCCCTTTTCTCCGTCGACACCCACACGCCGGCCCGGGACTTCGACCTGCTCGCGTTCAACCTGTCGGCCGAGCTGGTCTACACCAACCTGCTCAACTGCGTCGACCTGGCCGGCGTGCCGGTGCGGGCCGCGGACCGGGGCCCCGAGCACCCCCTCGTCGTCGCCGGCGGCCACTGCACGTTCAACCCGGAGCCGCTCGCCGACTTCGTCGACCTGTTCGTGATCGGCGACGGCGAGGAGCCGGTCGGGCCGATCAGCGAGGCGGTCAGGGCCTGGAAGGCCGGCGGGCGCACCCCGGGGTCCCGGCAGCGGCTGCTGCGGGACCTGGCGTCGCAGCCGGGCGTGTACGTCCCGTCCATGTACGACGTGGCCTACGACGGGCAGCGGCTGGTGTCGGTCACCCCGAAGTACCCGGACGTGCCGGAGAAGGTGGAGAAACAGACCATCGCGGACCTGGGCGCGTGGCCCTACCCACGCCGGCAGCTGGTCCCGATGACCGAGGTGGTCCACGACCGCCTCAACGTGGAGATCTTCCGGGGCTGCACGCGGGGATGCCGGTTCTGTCAGGCCGGCATGATCACCAGGCCGGTGCGCGAGCGGCCCGCCGAGCAGGTCCGCCAGATGGTGTCGGACGGGCTGGCCCGCACCGGCTACGACGAGGTGTCGCTCACGTCGCTGTCGAGCGCCGACTTCTCCGGGATCGACTCGGTGGTGTCGGGGATCATCAACGACCCGACCTGCGCCGGTCAGGTCGGCGTGAGCCTGCCGAGCCTTCGCGTCGACGCCTTCACGGTGGGCATTGCCAGCGAGATCCAAAAGGTCCGCCGCACCGGCTTGACCTTCGCGCCGGAGGGCGGCACTTGGCGGATGCGCCAGGTGATCAACAAACTGATCCGCGAGGAGGACCTCTACGGGGCGGTCGACTCGGCGTTCTCGCAGGGGTGGCGGCGGGTCAAGCTGTACTTCCTCACCGGCCTGCCCACCGAGACCGACGAGGACACGCTCGGCATCGCCGAGCTGGCCCGCAACTGCGTCAGCGTCGGGCGCCGCCACAACAAGGCGGTGTCGGTCACCGCGTCGGTGGGCGGGTTCGTGCCCAAACCGCAGACACCGTTCCAGTGGTTCGGGCAGGACACCCCCGCCGAGCTGATGCGCAAGGTCAACCTGCTGCGCGACGCCACCCGCAAGGACCGCGGCGTGCAGATGCGCTGGCACGACCCGAAGGCGTCGCTGGCCGAGGGGATCGCCAGCCGCGGCGACCGGCGCGTCGGGGCGGTCATCGAAGAGGTGTGGCGGCGCGGCGGTACGTTCCAGGAGTGGTCCGAGCACTTCGACGTGAACCTCTGGACCGAGGCCATGGCCGCCCACGGCCTGTCGATCGACTGGTACGTCCACAGGCACCGCACCGAGGACGAGCTGCTGCCGTGGGCTCACATCTCGGCCGGTTTGCACGACGACTTCCTCTGGCAGGAGTGGCTCGACGCCCTGGCCGCGGCGGGCACCCCCGACTGCCGGTGGACCCCCTGCTACGACTGCGGGGCGTGCACCGGCTACGGCATCGAGCACGTGGTGGCCTCCCCCGTGCCGCCCGCCGGCGGCAGTCAGGGCACCGGCCAGGACCTCGGCTCCGGCGGGGTCCGGCCCCCGGCTCTGCTCGGAGCGGTGCCGGTCACCCTCGGGCGACGCAACGAGCGTGCGCAGTGAAGATCAGGGTCCGCTTCGCCAAGCTGGGCAAGATCCGCTGGAGCAGCCATAGAGACGTGGCCCGCATGTGGGAGCGGGCCTTCCGCCGCGAGCAGCTGCCGCTGGCCTACAGCGAAGGCTTCTCGCCCCGGCCCAAGGTCAGCTTCGGGCTGGCCTTGCCCACCGGCCACGAGTCGCTGGCCGAGTACCTCGACATAGAGCTGGACGCGACCTTGGACCTCGAGCTGGGCGCAGGGGCCGAGCAGCTCGACTTGGAGGCGCTGCCCGCTCGCCTGTCCGCGGCGCTTCCCCTCGGCGTGGATGTTCTCGCCGTCGCGCCGCTCGAGGCGCGCGCCCCGTCCCTGCAGGAGGACGTCACCTCCTGCACGTGGCGCCTGGCGGCCATCGCGGCCGACGGACACGCCGCGGTGGGGGAGGAGGAGATGGCCGCGCGAGTGGCCGCTCTGCTCGCCGCTCCGAGCGCGATGGTCGCCCGGAGCCGCAAGGGGGTGGAGGTCGTCGACGACGTCCGCCCCGGAATCATCGACCTCCGCGTCCTCGGTGCTACTGAAGCCGGGGTCGGGGAAGGGGTCTGGCTCGAGGCCGAGCTGGGTACCCGACCCCGCGGGGTGCGCCCCTCCGAGCTTCTCGGGGCCCTCGGCCCCGACCTGGCCGAGGCGCACGTGCGAAGGTTGCACCAATGGATTTCGCGCGACGGCGCGCGGTGGGAGCCGCTGGGGCTCGGGGGGACCACCGCCGCGACGGACGCGCCGCACGCTTTGGAGCGTGCGTCATGAGAAGGGAACACACCCATGTCCGACGCTGCAACGCCCCTCCCGGGGCCGGGGAACGACACACCGACCCGCTCGGGCCCGAGCGCCCCTGACCGCCCGGCCGGGCCGGACCGCCAGCCCGGAGCCGACCTGACGCCCACCGCAGCGGCCGCCGCCCGCGACGGCGGCGCCGCCGACACCGGCGGCGGTAGCGGCGAGCCTGGCGGGCCGGCCGGAGACGGCCAGCGGCCCGACGGGCCCCGCCGGCGCCGGCGGGGCTCCCGCGGCGGGCGCAACCGCAGCCGGGCCGGGGCCGGCGTGCCCGTCGACCAAGGCGACGGCGAAGGCGACGGCGACCACGCCCCCGACAGCCCGCCGGGCGAGGACCGCCGCGCCGCTCCCGCGGCGGGCAGCGCCGACCCGGCCGGAGAGGTCACCGCGACCGCCGGCAGAGGGCCTGGCGCCGCCGGTCCCACCCCGCCCGCCCCGCCCGCCAGCCCGGCCCCGGTCGCCGCCGCGCCGCCGGCCGGGGAGCGGCCGGCGCCGGCCAAGCCGCGCATCGGCGACACCCGCCCGGCCCCGGTCCCGGTCGCCGCGGACCGCCCCGCCGGGCGGACGGCTTTCAGCGACGCCGACGAAAACCGCTCCAAGCGACGCCGCCGCAACCGCTCGGGCGGCCGGTCCGGGGCCGACCGGGCCGGCGCGGACGGCGCGGCACCCGAACGCGACCGCCGGCCCGCCGCCAAGCGGCGCGGCCCGGTCCCCGTCGAGGCGGTCCTGGTCGACGACCCCGCCTCGATCGACGAGGAAACCCTCGACCGCCGACGGGGCCGGGAGCGCAAGGGCCGCCCGGTCGGGCGGTACCTGATGGTGGTCCACAAGGAACCCCACGCCACCCAGATCGCGGTCCTCGAGGGCCGCACGCTCATCGAGCACTACGTGTCGCGGCCGGCCGATGACGCCACCCAGATCGACGGCAACATCTACATCGGACGGGTCCAGAACGTGCTGCCGGGCATGGAAGCGGCGTTCGTCGACATCGGCACCCCAAAGAACGCGGTCTTGTACCGGGGCGACGTCCGCTACGACACCGACGACGTCGAGCCTCCCGCCCCCGACGGCAAGGGCAAGCCCACCCGCGGCAAGCTGGCCGGAGCGGCGCGCGACGCCCGCATCGAGCAGCTGCTCAAGACCGGCCAGACGGTCCTGTGCCAGGTCACCAAGAACCCCATCGGCACCAAGGGCGCCCGCCTCACCCAGGAGGTGTCCCTGCCCGGCCGTTTCGTCGTGCTGATCCCCGGCAGCGACACCTACGGGATCTCCAAGCGGCTGGCCGACGACGAGCGCAAGCGGCTCCGGCGGATCCTCGACGAGGTCCGCCCCGCCGGTCACGGCCTGATCGTGCGCACCGCCGCCGAAGGCGCCAGCCCCGACGAGCTGCGCCGCGACGTCGCCCGGCTGCTCGGCCAGTGGGAGCGGATCGACGCCCTGGCCAAGAGCTCGCGAGCCCCGGCGCTGCTGTACCGGGAGCCGGACATGGCGGTGCGGGTCATCCGCGAGGAGTTCAACCGCAACTACCGCGGCGTGGTCATCGACGACCCCGAGCTCTACGAGGAGGTCCGCGACTACGTGGCTTCGATCAGCCCGGAGCTGGCCGACCGGGTGGAGAAGGCGTCGGACTCCGACGACCCGCTCCCCCCCTTCGAGCGCTACCACGTGCACGAGCAGATCCACAAGGCCCTGGACCGGAAGGTGTGGCTGCCGTCGGGAGGTTCGCTGATCATCGAGCGGACCGAGGCGCTGACGGTCATCGACGTCAACACCGGCAAGAACGTCGGCAAGAGCAACCTCGAGGAGACGGTGTTCCGCAACAACCTCGAGGCCGCCGAGGAGATCGCCCACCAGCTGCGCCTCCGCGACATCGGCGGGATCATCGTCATCGACTTCATCGACATGGAGATCGCCGCCAACCGGGCCGAGGTCATCAAGACCTTCCGGGACGCCCTGGCCCGGGACAAGACCCGGACGCAGGTCTTCGACATCTCCGAGCTGGGCCTGGTGGAGATGACCAGGAAGCGCATCTCCGAGGGCCTGGTGGAGTCGTTCTCGGAGTCGTGCCCGACCTGCGGGGGCCGGGGCCTGGTCTTCGACGAGTCGCTCCTCAGCTGACCCCGCGGGTCGGGTTCCCGGCCCGACCTGTGGGCTCGCCCGCCGACCGGTATACTCACCCTCTTGTGTATGCGGTGATTGCGACAGGTGGCAAGCAGGAACGGGTGGAAGAGGGCCAGACCCTCTCCGTCGAGCTGCTCGGCAAGGCCGAGGGCGAGGCGGTCGAGTTCGCCCCTGTCCTGGTCGTGGACGGCGAGACCGTCCTGGCCGGACCGGCCCAGCTGGCCGGGGCCAAGGTGACAGCTCGGGTGGTGGGAGAGACCAAGGGTCCCAAGATCCGAGGATTCACCTACAAGCCCAAGACCCGGGGCCGCACCAAGTGGGGTCACCGCCAGCACTACACCGAGATCGAGATCACAGGGATCCAGAGGTAGCCAGGCATGTCCAAGACCAAAGGCGGCGGGTCCACCCGCAACGGCCGTGACTCCAACGCCCAGCGCCTCGGCGTGAAGGTGTTCGACGGCACCGCCGTCACCGCAGGCTCCATCATCGTCCGCCAGCGCGGCACCCACTTCCACCCCGGCGAGAACGTCGGGCGGGGCGGGGACGACACCCTCTTCGCCCTCGCCGCGGGCACGGTGAAGTTCGGTTCCCGCAAGGGCCGCAAGCTGGTCGACATCCTCACCCCCGAGGGCTGAGTGCCGCCGGCCTGGTACGGGGCCGGCTCCTTCCCCCAGCCGCTCTGATGTCCGGATTCGTAGACGAGGCGCAGCTCCACGTCAAAGCCGGGGACGGCGGCGCCGGCTCGGTGTCTTTCCGCCGTGAGGCCCACGTCGCCAAGGGCGGACCCGACGGCGGCGACGGCGGCGACGGCGGCGACGTGTGGCTGGTCGCCGACCGCAACACCGCCTCGCTGTACGGGTTCCGCGACCACCCGCACCGTCGAGCCGCCAACGGCACCCACGGCGCCGGCAAGGGTCGCCACGGCAAGGGCGGCGCCGACCTCGAGGTCCCAGTGCCTGAGGGCACCGTGATCAAAGACCTCGACGGCAAGGTGCTCGCCGACTTGACCACCGAAGGCGACCGATGGCTGGCCGGCAAGGGCGGCCAGGGCGGCAAGGGCAACGCCCGCTTCCTCTCCAACCGCCGGCGGGCGCCGGCCTTCGCCGAGCAGGCCGAGCTGGGCGAGGAGCACTGGTACAACATGGAGCTGCGGCTGATGGCCGACGTGGCCTTGGTCGGGTTCCCCAACGCCGGCAAGAGCACGCTCATCTCCCGGATCTCCGCGGCCAAGCCGAAGATCGCCGACTATCCCTTCACCACCCTCGAACCCCACCTGGGTGTGGTCCGCTTCGAGGAGCACGAGTTCGTCGTGGCCGACATTCCCGGCCTGATCGAAGGGGCCAGCGAGGGCAAGGGCCTCGGCCACCGGTTCTTGCGCCACATCGAGCGGGCCCGGGCCATGGTCGTCCTCGTCGACTTGACCGCCGCCGACGGGCGCAGCCCCGACGAGCAGGAGCGCATCTTGGTCGAGGAGCTGCGCCGCTACCGCCCGGAGCTGGCCGAGCGGCCCCGCATCGTGATCGGCTCCAAGCTCGACGCCGCGCCGCCAGACGCCCCGGGGCCCGACATGCGCATCTCGGCCCTGACCGGCGAAGGCTTGCGTCCCCTCCTCGGCGCCCTGTCGCAGCTGGTGGCCGGAGCCCGCTCCGGGGAGAGCCGTCCCCGCCGCTTCGTGGTCCACCGACCGGCGCCTGTAGGGGTCGTGGTCGAGCGGGGCATGGACGGCGGCTGGGAGGTCACTGGCCGCCCGGCGCTGCGGGCCGTGGCGCTCTCCGACCTCACCAACGTGGAGGCGCTGGCCTACGCCCAGGGGCGGCTCAAGAGCCTCGGCGTGGACAAGGCGCTGGCCAAGGCCGGCGCCCGCAGCGGCGACCGGGTCCGCATCGGCGGCTTCGAGTTCGACTACGAGCCGGACTAGAGGGCGACCTCAAAGGGGTGAACGGCCCCGGTCGTCGGGGATCCGAATGTGCTACCTTGTAGGCACCGTGAGTTACAGTGTAGGTGTTCGCGAGTTGCGGCAGCAGGCCAGCGCCCTTCTGCGGCGGGTCGCGGCAGGCGAATCCATCGAGGTGACCGATCACGGACACCCAGTGGCTCGGCTGGTCCCTTTCCGGGCCGGGGCGCTCGAGCAGCTGGTGCTCGAGGGGCGGGCCACGCCGACGAGCGGCGACCTGTTGGACCTGGCCGACGACCTCGGATTGCCCGGCCAGCGGCCGACGTCTCCGTCGGAGGCACTAGCGCAGCTGCGCGCCGATGAGCGCTGAGGCCGCATACCTCGACACGTCCGCCTTTTTGAAGCTCCTCGTCGCCGAACCGGAGTCCGAGGCGCTGCGCATCCGGCTGCGGCGGTGGCCGCACCGGCTGTCTTCGACGTTGCTGCGGGTGGAGACCGTCCGGGCGCTGCGCCGTTCGGGCAACGACGATCTAGTCGGTGACGCCCGGCGACTCATGGCTGCGGTGCACCTCATCCGCCTCGACGAGCAGCTGCTCGATCTTGCCGGCGACCTTCGCCCGCCCGGGTTGCGGTCTCTCGACGCGGTCCACCTGGCGTCGGCGTTGGCGGCCGGCAGGGACCTCGGGGTGTTCGTGACATACGACGCTCGGCTGGCGGAAGCGGCCCGGGCGCAGGGCATGGTCGTCGAGGCGCCTGGCGGTTGAGGCGCCGCCGAGGACGACGCCGGCCGGGCGCAGAAGGCGCCCCCCGGCGGGCTGGCACACTGGAGGGGTGAGCGGCCGGGTGATCGTGGTGAAGATCGGCACGTCGTCGGTGACCGACGAGCGGGGCATGCTCACCGTCGGGGCCATCCACAAGCTGGCCGGTGAGGTCGCCGAGCAGCGGGCGTCGGGCGATCGGGTGGTGGTGGTCACAAGCGGCGCCATCGCGGCGGGCCTCCCGGTCCTCGGGTTGGACCCCCGCCCGAGCGACCCGGCGGTCCTCCAGGCGGTGTCGGCGGTCGGGCAGGGCTACCTGTTCGCGGCGTGGGAGGAGGCCCTGCGGGCCCGGGGGCTGGTCGCCGGGCAGGTGCTGCTGGCCCCGCTCGACTTCGGTCACCGCCGCCAGTACCTCCACGCCCGGCGCACCCTCAACCACCTCCTGGACCTCGGGGTGGTGCCGGTCATCAACGAGAACGACGCCATCGCCGACGAAGAGATCCGCTTCGGCGACAACGACCGCCTGGCTGCGCTGGTCGCCCACCTGCTCCACGCCGACGCGCTGGTGCTTTTGACCGACACCCCCGGCCTGTTCACCGGGGACCCCCGCAGCCACCACGACGCGTCGCTCATCGAGGAGATCGTGGAGGTCGACGCCGAGATCGAGGCGCTGGCCGGCGGTGCGGGCACCGACCGGGGTTCGGGGGGGATGGCCTCCAAGCTGACCGCAGCCAAGATCGCCGCGTGGTCCGGCGTGCGAGCCGTGATCGCCGGCGCCGACCGCCCAGATGTCCTCGCCGCGGCGCTGGCCGGCACGGCCGGCGCCGGCACGGTGTTCGTGCCCCGAGGGCAGCGCCTGCCCGCCCGGAAGCTGTGGATCGCCTTCGCGGTCGGGTCGTCGGGGACCGTGGTCGTCGACGCCGGCGCGGCCACCGCCCTCCGGGAGCGGGGCGTCTCGCTGCTGCCCGCCGGCGTCGCCGGCGTCCACGGCGACTTCGACGCCGACGACGCGGTGGAGATCGCCGGTCCCGACGGGCGGACCTTCGCCAAAGGCCTGGTCCGCCACCCGGCGTCGGTGGTCAAGGAGTGGGCCGGGCGGCGCACGTCGGAGCTGCCCGGCGACGTCGCCCACGAGATCGTCCACCGCGACGATCTGGTCCTCCTCCCGTGACCTGACCCTGCTCCGCCACGGCGGCGCGCTGGTGGGGCCGGCGGCCGGCGGGGTAGGTGCTTGACTGAAGCGTCTCGCTCGGTGCGGGGCGAAGGAGGACTCAAGTGCAACTCGGCATGGTCGGACTCGGACGTATGGGCGCCAACCTGGTGCGCCGCTTGCAGCGCGACGGGCACACGTGCGTCGTCTACGACGTGAGCGCCGACGCGGTGAAGGCCCTGGAGTCGGAGGGCGCCACCGGCGCGAGCAGCATCGAGGACTTCGTCGCCAAGCTGGAGTCACCGAAGGCGGCGTGGGTCATGGTTCCCGCCGCGTTCACCGGCGACACCGTCAACCAGCTGGCCGACGCGATGGGCGAAGGCGACATCATCATCGACGGTGGCAACTCCCACTACCAAGACGACATCCACCGCGCCGCGGCGCTCAAGGCGAAGGGCATCCACTACGTCGACGTCGGGACCAGCGGCGGGGTGTTCGGCCTGGAGCGAGGGTTCTGCTTGATGATCGGCGGCGAGGACCAAGTCGTCGACCGCCTGGCGCCGCTGTTTCGAACCATCGCCCCCGGCGTGGACGCCGCGCCCCGCACCGAGGGCCGCACCGGCGATCCCTCCCCGGCGGAGCAGGGATGGCTGCACTGCGGTCCCAACGGGGCCGGCCATTTCGTGAAGATGGTCCACAACGGCATCGAGTACGGGGCGATGGCCGCCTACGCAGAGGGCTTGGCCATCCTGGCCAAGGCCAACATCGGCGCCGAGGAGTCCGGTCCGGGCGACGCGGAGACCGCGCCGCTGGCCGAGCCGCAGTACTACCAGTACGACATCGACACCGCCGAGGTGGCCGAGGTGTGGCGGAGGGGGAGCGTCATCGCCTCCTGGCTGCTCGACCTCACCGCTCACGCGCTGTCCGCCGACCCGAAGCTCGAGACCTTCAGCGGTCGGGTGTCGGACTCCGGGGAGGGTCGCTGGACGGTGAAGGCGGCCATCGACGAGGGTGTCCCCGCCTACGTGCTGACCACCGCCTTGCTCGAGCGGTTCAGCTCCCGCGGGGAGGGCGACTTCGCCGACAAGATCCTCTCCGCGATGCGCAAGGAGTTCGGCGGCCACAACGAGAAGACCGCCTGAGCCGGGTGGACCGCCTGAGCCGGGCTTTCGGGGTCATCCCGCGACGCCGGGACCGCCGCCGGACGCCTCCGCCCATCGGCGCCGGACCTCGTCGCGGAGCGCGTCCAGGTCCGGCGCGGGTCGGGGAGCCCACCGGGAGCCGGCCACGGCCTGATTGAGCCGCTCCCGGGCCTCCGCCTGTCGCAGTTCGGCCAGGAGCTGCTGATGCTCGCTCAGCCGGCGGCGGAGGACCGCCAGGTGGCCCTCCACCGCCTCCATCGTCGCGGTGGCGTCACCTGACCAGCGCCGGGCGAGCGCGTCGAGCTGGTCGAGGTCGCGCCGGGTGACCGCCAGCCGCCGGGCGTCGCGCGCCGCGTCCGCTCGGTGGGCGGCCGCGCTCTCGGTGTCGCCCTGGCGCTCGGCGCGCTCCGCGGCGGCCAGAGCAGCGCGGATCGCCTCCTCGAGGCGGGCCGCGGCCCGCCGGGCCCGGTGGCGGGCCGCGTCCGCCTGCTTTTGATGCGCCATCAGCTCCGCGGCGCGAAGCCGCAGCGTCTGGTAGCGGGCCTGGGTCTCGCCGATGGCCCGGGTCAGCTCGGCGCCGACGTCGGCCTCCTCGATGGCGTCCCGGGTTGCTGGTCGCCTTCGACGGGGACGCAACGGCACGGCCCGATGCTACGAGCAGCCCGATGCTACGAGCAGCCGACGCGCGAGCAGCCCGACCCTGCGGCCCGGGGGCGACCGCGGCGGTACGATCGCAATCGTGCACTCCCTCGAAGCGCTCGGGGCGCGGGCCCGTACCGCCAGCCGGGTGGTCGCCCAGCTGTCCACCGCCGCGAAGGACGCCGCGCTGCGCGCCGCGGCCGACGTGCTCGAAGCTCACACCTCGGAGGTGCTGGCCGCCAACCGGGCCGATCTGGAGCGAGCCGAGCGGGCCGACGCCACGCCGGCGGTGCTCGACCGGCTGCGTCTCAGCGAATCCCGGGTGGAGTCCATGGCCAGCGGGTTGCGGCAGGTGGCGGCCCTCCCCGATCCCGTCGGCGAGACCGTCGAAGGGTGGCGGCGCCCCAACGGACTGGAGATCCGCAAGGTCCGGGTGCCCCTCGGCGTGGTCGGGATCATCTACGAGAACCGGCCCAACGTCACCAGCGACGCGGCCGCGCTGTGCCTCAAGTCCGGCAACGTCGCTTTCTTGCGGGGCAGCTCCGCGGCCATCACCTCCAACCAGGCCGTCGCCGCCGCCCTCCGCGCCGGGTACGCCAAAGCCGGTGTCCCGGAGGACGCGCTGGTGCTGGTGGAAGACACCAGCCGGGAGTCAGCGACCGCGTTCATGCGCATGCGGGGCGTCATCGACTGCCTGGTCCCCCGAGGCGGGCGCACCCTCATCGAGGCGGTGATCGACAACGCGACGGTGCCCACGATCATCGACGGGGAAGGCAACTGCCACGTCTATGTAGACGCGTCCGCCGACCTGGCGATGGCGCTGGCGATCCTGGTGAACGGCAAGACCCAGCGCCCGAGCGTGTGCAACGCCACCGAGTCGCTGCTCGTGCACGCCGATGTCGCCCCGCTGTTCCTGCCGCAGGCGGCCGCCGCCCTTGACGGCGTCGAGCTGCGCGGCGACGACGCAGCCCGGCGCATCGTCGGCCCGGACCGCATGGCCCCGGCCACCGACGCCGATTTCTCCGCCGAGTTCCTGGACCTGGTGCTAAGCGTCGCCGTCGTCGACGACCTCGACGCGGCGATCACCCACATCAGCGCCCATGGCAGCGGGCACACCGAGGCCATCGTCACCGCCGACTTGAGGGCCGCCCAGCGCTTCCAGCAGGAGGTCGACGCGGCCGCGGTGGTGGTCAACGCATCCACCCGGTTCACCGACGGCGAGGAGTTCGGGTTCGGCGCGGAGATCGGCATCAGCACCCAGAAGCTCCACGCCCGGGGCCCGATGGGCCTGCGGGAACTGACCACCACCAAGTACCTGGTGACCGGCCAAGGGCAGACCCGGCCCTAAGCCGCCCGGCCTGCGGGTCAGTGCCTCCACGGCCGGCGGCGCCGGCCCTCCAGGCGGGTCAGGTCGTCGCGGTTGTACCGGTCGATCAGCGCGCCGTCCGCGCTGGTGTCGTCGGCCGCCGCCGGCGCGTCGCTCAGCTCCCGCAGCCGGGCCAGCGGGGCCGCCACCGCTACCACCTCGAGCGGCGGGGTCCCGTCGTCGCTGTCCTCGAACAGCGCGAGGGCCTCCTCTGCCACCGAGCCGAGCGCGACGTGCGCCGGCTGCACCCCCCGCAGGTACGTCTGGACCGCCATCAATATTTTGCGGGCCCGGAGGCGGGTCTGCGCCCCACCCCCCGCCCGCCGATCGCTGTCCGCCGCCGGCTCCAGCTGCTCCAAGACGGCGGTCAGCTCCTGCAGGAGGAGATCCGCCTCGTCCCGCCTAGGCGCCGCTGGCCGCCGGACCATCGTGAACACCATTCCCCCGAGGCTAGGCGCCCGGGGCGTCTCGGGGGGAACGCCGCGGCGAACTCCTCTCCGGCCGTCCCCCGGCCGATCACGGGACCCCGGGTAGTCTGACGGTTTCCGTCGTCCTCCGGAGGGATCACTAGTGACCGATGTCACCGTCAGCCGTTTCGACTCGCCGAATGTCGTACGCGACGGCCTGCGGACGGTCGACTACCTCTCCGACGACAGCATCGCCGGTGTGGTCTTCCTCGCCGACCGTCTGGGCAAGCCGATCCTGGTCGAAGGGCCGGCCGGGACAGGCAAGACCCAGCTGGCCAAGTCGGTCGCCGAGCTGACCGGCGCCCGCCTCATCCGCCTGCAGTGCTACGAGGGCCTCGACGAGTCCAAGGCCCTCTACGAGTGGAACTACAAAAAGCAGCTCCTGCGGATCCAGGCCCAGCGGGTAGGGGAGTCCGCCGGCGAGTGGAGCGACATCGAAGAGGACATCTTCTCCGAGGACTTCTTGCTCACCCGGCCCCTGCTCGAGGCGATCCGCGCCGAGGAACCCGTCGTGCTGCTCATCGACGAGGTCGACCGGGTCGAGGTCGAGACCGAGGCCCTACTCCTCGAGATCCTCTCCGACTACCAGGTGTCGATCCCGGAGCTCGGGACGGTGGCGGCCAAGCAGATCCCGCTGGTGTTCCTCACCTCCAACAACACCAGGGAGCTGTCGGAGGCGCTCAAGCGGCGGTGCTTGTTCCTCCACATCGACTACCCCGACATCGAGCGCGAGAAAGAGATCGTGCTGACCAAGGTGGCCGGGATCACCGAGTCTCTGGCCGAGCAGATCGTGCGCATCGTCCGCTCGATCCGCAGCCTGGAGCTGAAAAAAGCGCCGTCGGTGTCCGAGACGCTCGACTGGGCCCGGACCCTCCTCCTGCTCGGTATCGACCACGTCGACGCGGAGTCCGCCAAGGAAACCTTGCACGTCCTGCTCAAGTACCAGTCCGACATCGAGAAGGCGGCCAAGGACCTGAGCAGCGCCAACGGCCCCACCCGCTGAGGCGCCCCGATGGCTGATGACGTGACCGCCCTCCCCTCCGGTTTCGACGGGGGGATGCTCGAGACCCTCGCCGGGTTCGTGACCGAGCTGCGCCGGGCCGGTATACCCGTCAGCCTGACGGAGAACCTCGACGCGATGGAAGCCCTCCGCCACGTTCCGATCGAGGACCGCTCCGCGTTCAAGTACGCCCTCGCCGCGACGATGGTCAAGAACAACGCCCACTGGAAGGCCTTCGAGACGGTCTTCGAGGTGTACTTCTCGTTCCGGGGCAGCCACTACCGGCTGAAGGAAGACGAGACCGACGACGGCGGCATCGAGTCCATGCTCGACGAGCTCACCGGCACCCGGGAGGGGGAAGGCGGCTCCGGTGAGGGGCTGAGCGCCGAGGAGCTCGCCGAGATGCTCTACCGGGCGCTGATGGACGGCAACGACGCGCTGCTGCGGGCCCTGGCGCGCGCCGCGGTCACCCGCTACGCCGGCATGGAGCCCGGCCGGCCGGTCGGCGGCACCTACTACCTGTACCGGACGCTGCGCCAGCTCGACCTGGAAGGCCTCCTAGAGCGGATGATGGGCGAGGCCGAGTCCAAGGTGCCCGACCAGCAGCTGACCGAACTCGAGGAGCGCCTGGCCCGCGAGGAGTACCAGGCCCGCCTCGACGCCCTCCGCCGGGAGGTCGAATCGGAGATCCGCCGCCGCCTGGTCGCCGATCGAGGCGCGGAGGCCGTCGCCAGGGCGGTGCGCAAGCCGCTGCCCGAGGACATCGACTTCATGCACGCCAGCCGCGACGAGCTGGTGTCGCTGCGCAAGGCCATCGCCCCGCTCACAAGGAAGCTGGCGGTGCGCCTGGCCCGCAAGCGCCGCCACGGGCGGAAGGGCCCGCTCGACTTCCGTTCCACCGTGCGCCACTCGCTGTCCACCGGCGGCGTGCCGGCCGACCCGCAGTTCCGCTACCCGCGCCCGTCCAAGCCCGAGATCATGGTCATCGCCGACATCTCGGGGTCGGTCGCGGCGTTCGCCCGCTTCACCCTCCAGATGGTCTACGCCATCAGCTCCCAGTTCAGCCGGGTCCGTTCGTTCGTGTTCATCGACGGGATCGACGAGGTCACCGACTACTTCAAGAGCACCGAGGACATCGCCCACGCCATCCACCGGATCAACACCGAGGCGGACGTGATCTGGGTGGACGGCCACTCCGACTACGGGCACGCGCTGGAGACCTACTGGGAGCGGTGGGGCAAGGAGATCAGCGGCAAGACCACCGTGTTGCTGCTGGGCGACGCCCGCAACAACTACCACGCCTCCCAGTCGTGGGTGGTGGCCGAGATGGCCAAGAAGGCCCGTCACGTCTACTGGCTCAACCCGGAGCCGAAGAGCTACTGGGACACCGGCGACTCGATCGTCGGGCAGTACGCCGCGCACTGCGACGGTGCCTACGAGTGCCGCAACCTCAAGCAGCTGGAGCGCTTCGTAGAGCAGCTCGGGTAGGCCCGCCGCGACGCCGGGCCCGGGCTAGCCGCCGGCGACCGGCGCCAACGGCACCGTCGTCGCCGGGGCGGCGGCGGGCGGCGCCGGGCTGGTCGCCGGCGCGACCTGGGTGGTCGGGGCGGGCTGGGTGGTGGCGGGCGGACCGGCGGGCCCCGACGCCTCGGTACCCGGCGGTGCGGGGACCACCGACCCGGGCGGGACCAGCCCGGCGGCCAAGAGCCGCTGGGGGATCACCCAGTCGAGGATCTGCTTGTAGATAGCGAGGATCTCCACGCCGTAGCGCTTGGAGGACGCCCACTTGCCGGCCAGCAGCACCCAGGTGGCGCAGCACCCGCCGACCCCGACCGGTCCGACCAGCGGCGTCGCGACCTTGGTCGGCGACGCGTACGCCTCGAGCAGCTGCTCTTGCGCGGTGACCCCGGTGAGGGCGTCGGGGAAGCTCCAGCCGTGGGCGCAGGAGTCGCACGCTCCGATCCCGGCGAAGTTGTTGTCCGCGGCGGTCAGCTGGCCGCCGGCGGGGAAGCTGAAGAACCCGGTCTCGACGATCGACTGCGCGAACGCCAGGTCGGCGCGTACCCCGGTCGCGGTCCCCGCCGACACGTAGTCGGCGGCCAGCTGGGCGATCGGCACGGTCGTGTTGGCCTGGTGCCCGGTCGAGTCGAACCACGCGGCCAGCTCGGGGCCGGTGGCCGCGCTCGGGCCGAGGATCGTCGGGGCGTCGGCCGCGGCCTGCGCCTCCGACATCGTTGGGCTGGTGGCGCTGGTCAGCTGCGCACCTCCCGCCGACGCGCCGGGAGCGCCCGCGGCGGCTTGCTGGGCCGCGGCCCCGGCCACCGTGGCCGCCCGGGTCGCGGCGACCAGCGCGGCTTTGGCGTTGGCCACCCCCTGGATCGCGCCGGCCTGCGCCGCGTTGGCCGCCGCGACATCGGCGCGGGCCTTGGCGCTGGCCGCGTCGGCGTCGCGCAGCACCGCCCGCGCCGAGGTGAACACCTTCTCGGTCTGGTCGACGACGATCCCGAGCAGGACGTCTTGCTCGGCGGCTACGTCTGGGGTGATCCCCCCCGCCGTGCTGACCGTGCCGGTCGGGGAGAGGGCCTGCGCCGCGCCGGGGTTGGCGTACGCCTCGCCGGTGTAGGCAGCCAGCGCCAGGCCGGCCATGTGGTTCCTGGCGCCGGCCAGCCGGCCGGCGGCGATCTGATGCTCGACGCCGACCGCGGCCGCGTTCGCCAGCGCGGCGGCGACCCCGGCCTTGGCCGCGGTGAGCTGCGCCTCCGCGGCGCCGACCGCGGCCTGGACCCGACCGTAGGACGAGATCGCGGCCAGCTGCGCCAGGTCGGTGTTGACCGCGGCGACCGACGGGCCCAGATCGATCTGCGGCGCCGGCGGCGCTCCGGGAGCCGGCGCCGAGGTCGGCGGTCCGCCCGTCGGCACGGCCGGCACCCCGGTGGCCGGCGCCGACCCTGCGTGCTTGGCGGCGGTGGTGGGGGCGGCGGTGGCCGGCGGCGCGACGGTCGTGGACGGCGCCGCCGTGGCCGGCGGCGCGGTCGTCACCGTGGTCGGCGCGCCGACCGTCGTGGTCGGCCCGGGCAGGATCCCGGCGGCGTCCGCCGGCGCGGCGGCAGCCAACCACCCGACGAGGGCGGTGACGGCGACGGCGGCGGTGAGGCGGAGCGAGGGCACGACGTTCAGGTATTCGACAGGCGACCGGCAGCGCCTGCCCTCGGCGGAGGCCCAGGCCCGGGACCTACGGGCAGGAATGTACCAGCGGCCCCGCACCCGGGGGCCGTCGCCGTAGCGCCCGGCTACTGGTGCAGGCCGCACTCCGTCTTGTCCCGCCCCGCCCAACGCCCAGAGCGGGGGTCGGCGCCGTCGGCGACGGGCGCAGTGCAGGGCTGGCACCCGATGGACGGGTACCCCTGCTCCAGCAGCGGGTTGACCGGTACGTCGTGGTCGGCGATGTAGCTGGCCACGTCGTCGTCGGTCCAGGTGGCGATGGGGTTGACCTTCACCAGGCCCCGCAGGTCCCGGGCCACGATCGGGGCGTTGGCCCGAGTGGTGGCCTCCGCCCGGCGCAGGCCGCTCATCCAGCCGAGCTTGCCGACGAGCGCCCGGTCCAGCTGCTCGACCTTGGCCGCCGAGCAGCACCGCTCGGGATCCGCCCGCCACAGCTCTACGGGCTGGGGGGCGACGGTGAGCACCCGCAGGTTCAGGCCGTAGTGGCGCCGGACCGACTCGACGGTCTCCAGGGTTTCGGGGAAGTGGTAGCCGGTGTCGATGAACACCACCTCGATCGACGGTTCGACCGACACCGCCAGGTCGATGAGCACCGCGTCGGTCATCGACGCGGTCAGGCAGAAGTGGGGGTGGAACTGCTCGACCGCCCACTCGATGACAGCCGCGGCGGGAGCCTTCTCGAACCTGGCGTTGAGAGCGGACAGGTCGGAGGGCGACCAGTCCGGGGCCACCAGGTGGCGGCTGGTGTCGAGCAGCGTTGTCACAGAGTCACCTTTTCACCGTCGTAGCCGGTCGCGTCCCGATCTCAGGCACTTCTCAGCCCGCCGCGCATTCGCCTTCGCCGACCTCGGCCACGTAGGGGCCGGTCTCGTCGAAGTCGATGTAGTAGTCGGGGCGCTCTTCGGGGTCCGGCCAGAAGTCGAGGTCCTTCAGCTCGGTTCCGAGCACCTTCGGGCCGCCGGAACGCTCCAGCCACCCGGCGAACAGCTCGCCGGGCTGGCGCTCGTCGGCGTAGCGGCCGACCAGGCGGACCGTGGCTTCCGCCGCGGCTTTCGCCGGCAGGCGCAGCGCCCGCTGCCCGAACTCGATCTGGGTGTCACCGACGTGGCCGCCGAGGAGCATCTGGTAGCCGGGGGCGGGCCGGCCGTGGGCCCGCCGCTCCGCGCCGTGGAACCCGATGTCGGCGATGTGGTGCTGGCCGCAGCTGTTGGTGCAACCGGAGATGTTGATGCGGACCCCGCCGACGTCGGCCAGGCCGGCCGCTTCGAGGGCCCGGCCGATGTCGTCGGCCAGCCCCCGGCTTTGGGTCACGGCCAGGTTGCAGGTGTCCGCGCCCGGGCACGACACGACGTCGCGGGCCAGCTCGGCGCCCGGCTCGGCCATGCCGATGGCGTCCAGGCGGGCGTAGAGGTCCGGCAGCTGCTCGGCCGAAAGGCCCCGCAACGCTAGGTTCTGGCGGTTGGTGACCCGCATGTCCACGCCGAAGTCCCGGATGATGGACGCCAGCTCCCGGAACTGCTGGGCGGTGATGTCGCCGAGCTTGGCGTACGCCAGCGCCGACACCGTGCCCTTGGCGACGCCGACCACCACGTTGGCGGACTCCCAGCGGGTGAACGGGTCGCCGCTGCCCTTGGCCGGCGCCTTGAAGGTCACCGGCACCCCGACGGGGGTGGCCTCGGTGGTCGGGGACACCCCGGCGGGCTCGTCGCCCAGCTCCTCGACGATCGCCGGGATGCCGCCGGGATACGACGAGGACGCCAGCAGCAGCTTGCGCTCCTTGAGGACCCGCCGGCGCAGCTCGTCGATGCCGATCTGATCGACGACCCACTTGAGGCGGGCCCGCAGCTTGTTGTCCCGGTTGCCGTAGTGGTCGAAGGTCCGCAGGACGGCTTCGATGGTGGGCAAAAGGTCCTCGCGTGCCGTGAACTCTTCGAGGGCCTGGGCGGGGTGCGGGTTGGCGCCGAGGCCACCGGCCACGAACACCCGGAACCCGGCCTCGACGGTGCCCTCGGCGGTGGGGCGGCTCACCGCGACCACGCCGACATCGTTGAACATCGCCTGGCCGCAGTCGGTGACGCAACCGGAGAAGTTGATCTTGAACTTGCGGGGGAGCCGCTGCGCGTAGGGGTGGTGGAGGAAATACCGGAAAGTGGCCTCGGCCCACGGGCTGATGTCGAGTACCTCGTAGGGGCACGCCCCGGCCAGGTGGCAGCCCATCACGTTGCGGACGGTGTCCCCGCACGCCTCGCGGGTGGTCAGGCCGACCTCGGCCAGCTCCCGCAGCAGCGACGGCACCTTCTCCAGCTGCACGAAGTGGAACTGCACGTTCTGCCTGGTCGTCAGGTGACCCCAACCCCGGCTGTAGCGCTCGGACACGTCGCCCAAGAGATCCAGCTGCTCGGCGGTGACGCTGCCGTAGGGGAACTTCACCCGCACCATCTGGTTGTGGCCGCCTTGGCGCTGCCCGTAGACGCCGTTGTTGAGACGGAACACCCGGAAGGCGTCCTCGTCCACCTGGCCGGCCAGGTGATCTCGCAGGAGCCTCTCGAACTTCTCGATGTCCGCGGCCAGTTCCGGATCGATCGCTGCAGCGTGCACGCCCGCCAGTCAATCAAATCCTGAGCTAGTTGATCAAATTTTCCTTGTATCGGGCTCGGGTCGTGGTCCCAGGGGCCCGGGCCGTGGTCCCAGGGGTCCGGGCGGTCAGGTGAGGGCCGCCGGCGTCGGGCCTACTGGCGCAGCAGCTCGGCCACCCGGAACGCCAGGTCGAGGGACTGGCGGCCGTTGAGCCTGGGGTCGCAGGTGGTGGTGTAGCGCAGCTCGAGCTGGTCCTCGAGGATGTCCTCGGAGCCGCCCAGGCACTCCGTGACGCTGTCGCCGGTCAGCTCCACGTGGACACCACCGGGCCACACGCCCTCCTCCCGGCACACCGCGAAGAACTCGCTGATCTCGGCCAGCACGTCGTCGAAGTGCCGGGTCTTGCGGCCCCCGGCCCCGGTGAAGGTGTTGCCGTGCATGGGGTCGCACTGCCACACGACCGGATGGCCCGACGTGAGCACCGCTCGCAGCAGCGGGCGCAGCTTCTCCGAGACCCGGCCCGCGCCCATGCGGCTGATCAGGGTCAGGCGCCCGGGGGTGCGGTGCGGGTCGAGGGCCGCGCACAGTTCGAGCACCTCCTCGGTGGTCGCCGCCGGGCCGAGCTTGGCGCCGACCGGGTTGGCGATCCCGGCGAGGAACTCCAGGTGGGCCCCCCCGATCTGGCGGGTCCGCTCGCCAACCCAGACCATATGCGCCGAGGTGTCGTACCAGTCTCCGGTGAGGGAGTCGTTCCTGGTCATGGCCTCCTCGTAACCGAGGATCAGCGCCTCATGGCTGGTCCAGAAGTCCACCTGGTGCAGCGACTGCTCCTGCGCCAGGTTGATCCCGCACGCCCGCATGAACCGCAGGGCCCGCTCGATCTCCTCGGCGATGGCGTTGTAGCGCTGCCCCTCGCTGGAGGACGCGACGAACTGCTGGTTCCACATGTGGACCTCGGAGAGGTCGGCGAAACCGCCCTTGGTGAACGCCCGGAGGAGGTTCAGCGTCGACGCGGACTGGTGGTAGGCCGACACCAGCCGCGCCGGATCGGGGGTCCGCGCCGCCAGGGTCGGGGCGTCGTCGTTGACGATGTGGCCGCGGAAGCTCGGCAGCTCTTGGCCGGCGACGGTCTCGGTCGGCGCCGACCGGGGCTTGGCGAACTGGCCGGCGATGCGGCCAACCTTGACGACCGGCACGCCGGTTCCGTAGGTGAGCACCACCGCCATCTGCAAGATGACCTTCAGCTTGTCGCGGATGTTGTCCGCGGTGAACTCCGCGAAGGACTCTGCGCAGTCGCCGGCCTGCAGCAAGAACGCCTCGCCTCGCGCCACTTGGGCCAGCGCGCTGTGGAGGTGGCGGGCCTCGCCGGCGAAGACCAGCGGGGGCAGGGTGGAGAGGGACTTGAGGGTCTGCTCGAGCGCGTACGCGTCGGGCCAGTCGGGCTGCTGGGCTGCTGGCTTGGCCCGCCACGCGCCGGGGGTCCACCCGGCGGGGGCGGGGGGCGCGGCGTCGTCGCGAGGGTGCTCCACCCTTAAAGGATGGCCGACTCGACCCCCTAGCGGCAATGCGCCAGGTGGCCTGACCTGCAGGTCCGCTGGCTAGGGTCGGGTTGGATATGGGTGAGCGCATAGGAGTCTTCGGGGGCACGTTCGACCCGATCCACGTCGGGCACCTCGTGGCCGCGGTCAACGCCAGGGCCGCGCTGGGCCTCGACCGGGTGATCTTGATGGTCGCCAACGTCCCCTGGCAGAAGGCCGGCACCAGGGTCGTGACCGGGGCCGAGGAGCGCTTCGCGCTGGTGCAGGCGGCCGTCGGCGACGTGCCCGGCCTGGAGGCCGGGCGCCTGGAGCTCGACCGGGGCGGGGAGTCCTACAGCGCCGACACCCTCGCGGAGCTCCACGGTCTGCACCCCGACGCCGAGCTGTTCTTGGTCGTGGGGTGGGACGTGGCGTTCGACCTGCCGAGTTGGGAGCGCATCGAGCACGTCAAGGAGCTGGCCACCCTGGTGCTGGTCAACCGGCCCGGCGCCGGGCGCCCGCGGGGACTCGACGGCGACGGCTGGCGGGTGGTCGAAGTCTCGGTGCCCAACTTGGAGATCTCCTCCACCGACCTGCGCAGCCGGGCAGCCGAGGGCCGCCCCCTCGACTACCTGATCCCCGAGTCGGCTGTCCACTTCATCACCTCCCACGGTCTGTACGCTGTAGGGAGATGACGACGGTTCGTCAGGCGACCCGAAACCGCGTGGCGCTGCCACGCCGGATGCCCGACGACAAGGCGACGACCACCCCCGGCCCGGCCGGGGATCCGATCCCCTCCCGGCAGGCCCGTCGGCGCGAGCAGCGCCGCCTGGTCAGGGAGGAGCTGGCAGCCGTCCTCGTCCTCGCCCTGCTGCTGGCAGTCACCCTCGTGCTGCTCGGTTTGCAGTGGCTGCAAACCGGGTCGCCGTCGGCGGCCGCACTCCTATCTCTCCACGGAGGACTCGCATGAGCATCACCAGCATCAACCGGGCAGGTCAGTCGCGGTGACGGCGACGGCGTCGCTCGACCAGGTCCGTCAGTGGTGCGTCGCCGCGGCCCGAGCCGCTGACGCCAAGCAGGGCCAGGACACCCTGGTCCTCGGAGTGGGCAACCTGCTCGCCATCACCGACGCGTTCGTGATCACCAGCGGCGCCAACACCCGCCAGGTCCGCACCATCGCCGAGGAGGTCGAGGAGCAGGTAAAGCGGGCCGGCGGCCCGCCGCCGCGGCGCGTCGAGGGCCTCGACGACGCCCGGTGGGTCCTCATGGACTACGGGGACTTCGTCGTCCACATCTTCCTCGGGGAGGCCCGCGACTTCTACGAGCTGGAGCGGTTGTGGGCTGACGCCGAGACCTGGCAGTGGGCGGAGCCCGACGCAGAGGTCGCGGTCGCCGGCAGGTAGCTCTTACTCGCTGCCGGCAGCCGGGGCGGCCCGCAGCGCGCCGGGCGGAGCGGGCCGCACCCGACTGTCGCCGAGGGTTCTTCCGCTCGTCGCCGTGCGTGCCCCGGGGGTTTACCCTCGGCGAATAGACCTCTTCTTATGGTCCTCTCAGGTCGTACCAGGAAGTGGTGGCGCGTCGCGGCGGCCACCGGCCTCGTCGGCGTAGCCGCCGCGGCGGCTCCGATCACCGCGTCGTCGATCGCGTCGGCGGCGCCCACCAGCTACATCTCCAGCACAGGCCTCAAGTCCGGGGCGATCAAGCACGTCTGGCTGATCATCCTGGAGAACAAGTCCTACGACGCCACCTTCACCGGCCTCAACAACAACACCTACTTGTGGAAGGCCCTTCCTCAGCAGGGGGTCCTGCTCAAGGACTACTTCGGCACCGGGCACTTCAGCCTCGACAACTACACGTCGCTGGTGAGTGGGCAGGCCACCATGCCCGCCGACCAGAACGACTGCCCGCAGTACGCCGACGCCGTCGGCAGCGTGGTCAAGACCGGTCCCGACGCCGGCCAGTTCGCTGAGGCCGGGGCGCCGTACGCCACTAGCACCGTCGCTCCCGAGGGCGGCGCCAACCAGGGCACCGGCTGCGTGTACCCCGCGAGCGTGAAGACCCTCTTCAACCAGTTCGACTCCGCCGGCGTCAGCTGGAAAGGCTACGCCCAGGACATGGGCAACCCCGACGCCAGCGGGCCGGCTCACGACGTCAACTCCTGCGGCGGCCCCGGCAACCCGGCGGGGGCCGGGGTGCCGAACCCGGGCTCGGCCAACGCCACCGACCAGTACGTGCCCAAGCACTTCCCCTTCCCGTGGTTCGAGTCGCTGCTCACCAACCCGGCGGACTGCAACCCGGCTCACATCGCCAGCCTGTTCAGCTCGACAAGCGGCCTGTACCACGACCTGCAGAGCGAGAGCACCACGCCGGCATTCAGCTGGATCACCCCCAACAACTGCTCCGACGCCCACGACGCGGTGTGCGCCGGCAACAACTTGAGCGGCGGGTTCTCGGATCCCAACACCCCCAAGCCGCCGGTCAACTACACCGGCGGCCTGTACGCCTCGGATCTGTTCCTCGAGCACGTCATTCCTGAGATCGAGGCCTCCCCGGCGTTCAAAGACGGCGGCCTGATCGACGTTACCTTCGACGAGGCCAACCCGCCCTTCGCCAACTCCAGCTACAACAACTCGTCGCAACCGGCCACCGAGCACACCTACATCCGCAGCGACGCCGCCGGCGAGACCGTCGACGGCAAGACGGTGCACTCCGAGCCGACCGGCCCGAACACCCCGCTGCTCAAGAACTCGAGCGGGGTCCAGCTTTACCCGGGGCCAGGTGACAACGCCTTCACCGATCGCCCGGCCGCCGGCAGCATCCCCGGCTACATCAAGGGCGGCGGCGGCAGCGTCCCCGGAGCCCGCACCGATACGGTCAGCGCCGGGGCCGGCTCCAACCTGATCGTCGACCCCGCCATCACCGCCCCCGACGCCGGGCGCGCCGTCACCGGCACCAACATCCCCGCCGGCGCCTACGTCGGCCCGGTCAGCGACACCGGCCCGGTCCTCGACCCCGGGCCCGCCTCGACTGGCAACCGGGCCTACGCCGGGTCGTTCCAGCTGGTCGACGCCAACGGCACGGCGGTGTACCCGACGGGCCCGGTGACCAGCCTGACCCTGGGCGCCGAGACCCCTGCCACCGACCCGCTCTACACCGCCACCGACCCGGCCCCCGGCGGGGGTGACACCGGCAGCGTCCTGATCAGCCCCTACATCGCCCCGGGCACGACCAGCACCGTCGCATACAACCACTACAGCTGGCTGCGGACCATGGAGGACCTATTCTCGGTGGACGCCAAAGGCCAGTCGCCGGGTCTTGACGGCCTGGGCCACCTCGGATTCGCCGCCCAATGTGGGCTCGCCCCCTTCGGCCCCGACGTGTTCAACAACCCGTCCAAGTCGGCGCACGTCGATCCCGACGTGGCGATGGCGGAGGCCGCGAGCAAGCACAACCGTCAGCGTCCGCCGACCTTCTGCTCGCCTGACGGCTCGCTCAACGCCAAGGGCGCGGCCTCGGCCTGATGCCCGCAGCACCCTCCGCCGGCAGCGGTGAGACCCGCCGTCGGGCGACCGGTCGGCCGTCTCTCGTTGCCTCAGTCGCTGCCGCCGTGGCCCTGGCCGCGGCGGCAGCCGGCTGCGGCACCGCGACCCATTCCGCTTACGGCGGCCTTCCCTCGTTCCTCCCGAGGACCACGGTCCCGGTGGATCGGGTGGTGACCGCCGACACCGCCCACCCGCAGCTGGCGGTGCAGGGTGTCGGGGTCGACGTCGACCTGCCCGGCGGCCGGACTCTGGCCACCGCGGCGGGACCGGCGGTGCCTCCCTTCGTGGCACCTCCGCCCCCGGCAGTTACCGCCACCTTCACGGTCACCCTGGCTCGCACAGCGGGGACCGTGCCGATCCGGATCGGGGACTTCAGTCTCAGCGACCAGCTCGGCAGGCTGGTGCATCCTTCGCTGGTCGCCGGTGAGAGCGCCCCGCCGGCGGTGGCTCCCGTGGGGAGCACGGTCAGCTTCCAGATCACCGCGGTGCTGCCGACCGGTGAGGGGACGCTGCACTGGGCGCCGGCCGGCGGTCAGCCGGTTGTCACGTGGGACTTCGTCGTCGAGAACGACTGATCCGAACCGGGCGCGGCCGGGGCCTGGTGGGCAGCGGCGTCGGGGGGCAGGGCGTCGGCCGGGCCCGGGATGTCGGGCGGGCGGGACGTCGGCGGGCCCGGGGTGTCGGGTGGGCAGCGGCGAGGGCCGGCCCGAGCGGCTCAGCGACCGGGTAGCCGGGCTCCCCACAACAGCCACCGCCGCCGGCGGCGGCGGGCGCCGGCCTCTAGCGCGCCGAGCTCGACCAGCTCCAGTTCGATGGCGGCACGCTGCTCGGCGTCGAGGTCACCGGTGAGCGCCTCCCGCAAGGCGTCGAGGCGCCGGCGCCGCCACGCGTCGCCGTCGATGATCCCCGGTGACTCACCGCGTCGCATGGGCTCAGGCTACGGCTCGCAGACGCAGACGACCCCGCAGCTGCCCAGCGAGGCGGCCGGGCCCTGCCGCCGGGAGGGTGTCAGGCGACAGGCGGGACGACGATCACCGGTCGAGTGGCCTTGCTCAGCAACCGCAGGCCGACCTGGCCGAGGCGGAGCGGATGGCGGTCGTCCACTGGACGGCCACCGATCACCACCGTGCTCCCCTCGAGCGGTCCGGCTGCGGCGCAGATCGCGCTCACCGGCTCGTCTGAGGTGTACAGCGTCGAGACCTCGATGCCGCGCTGGGCGAGCGGCTGGGCCCAGGCGTGGAGGTCCTCCTCGGTGGCCAGAGGAAGCATGGGAGCGGGCTGCACCCGGTCAGGTAGGGCCGCGGCCAGGGAGTAGAGGACGATCACCTTGGAGGTCATCGACGCCTCCTCCGCGGCCAGCCAGTCCACCGCGGCGCGGCTGCCGGGCGATCCATCGATGGCCAGCACGGCACACGAGACCGGAACCGGCGGCGACCCTTGGGGGACGATCGCCACCGCCCGGTCGGCGTGGCAGACCAAGTGGTGCGCGACGTGGTCGGTGTGGATGGCCGGGTACCAGCTGATCCCGCTCGAGCCGGCCACGATCAAGTCGGCGTCCTCGTCGATCCCGGCCTGGGCGAGAGCGAAGCGGGGATCGCCCTCGAGGACCACCCGCCGGAGGCCGCCAAGCGCGGGATCACCCGCGCTGGCCACCTCGGCGTCGGCGACCGTCGACGCGACGATCACCTCCGCCCCGGTCGACTGCCCGACCGTCGCCGCCCACGCCAGCGCCGTGCGCGCCCCTTCCGACTTGTCCACCCCGACCAAGATCCGTTTCAGCATCGCTCGCTCCTTTTGGGCAAGCCTCGCTCAACGGGAGTACCCGCAGGCAGGGGCGAAGGGCTCTTTGCGTCGAGGCCGACCGGGCCGGCCGGCGGCTGAAGGCCCCTACGCCGGCGCCGGCCGACCGAGGTGAAAGCCCTGCGCGAAGTCGACGCCGGCGGCGGTGATCAAGCGAAGGGTCTCGTCGTTCTCGATGCCCTCGGCGATGGTCTGGAGCCCGAAAGCTTGGGCCAGGCTCACGATGGCAGCGACGACGTGACGGTTGGCCAGGTTGGTCGCCAGGTCACGGACGAACTCGATGTCGATCTTCAGATAGGTGATGGGCAGCCGCTTCAGGTAGGTGAAGCTGCCAAACCCAGTGCCGAAGTCATCGAGCGCGATCCCGCAACCGATTCCGGCCAGAGCCCGGGTGAGGGCCTCGCCCAAGGCCATGTCGCTCATGAGCGCCGTCTCGGTGATCTCGAACACCAACCTCGACGGGTCGGCGCCGGCTGTGCGGATCTGCTTTTCGATATAGGGAAACAACCCGGTGGTGCAGATGGAGGCGGCCGACAGGTTGATCTCGATGACCCGATCAGGGCTCGCCGCGGCCAGCCGGGTGGCCCCGGCGATGACCCAGCGGTCGATCTCGGCGATCAGCCCGAAGCGCTCCGCTACAGGAAGGAACGAGCCCGGCGTGATCAGCTCCCCGTCGCGCCCCCGCATCCGCAAGAGCAGCTCCTCGGCTGGGCGGCCACCCTTTAGGGGCACGATGGGCTGGGAGTGAAGCACCAACCGGTCCTCGTCGATGGCGTCGCGGATGCGCCCGACCCACGAGACCGCAGCCAGCTCCCTCTGGAGGGCCTCTTGCTCGCGCTTCTCTTCGGTGATGTCGCGAAACAGCACCACCATCCCCTCGATCGACGAGCCGTTGCGCAACGGGACCGACGAATACGCGACCGGGAAGGCCGATCCGTCCTTCCTGACCAGCATCTCGTAGTCCCGGCTGACGCGCTGGCCATCCGCGAGTCCACAACCCAGCGAGCAGTCGGGGGCAGGAACGATCGAACCGTCAGCCCGCCGGAAGTGGATGAGCTCGTGCAGATGCCGCCCGCGAAGCTCTCCCTCGGTCCACCCGAGCATCTCCGTCGCTGCTGGGTTGAGGTAGGTGACCCGACCGTCGGCGTCGAGCGCGCACAGCCCCTCCGCCATGCTGTCGGTGACGGCGGCCCGGAACCCCTCCTCCTTGCGCCGCTCTGTGATGTCGACCACCACGTTGCCGACGCCGATGATCTCACGGCCGATCCGGACCGGGTAGTAGCTGGCCAACCAATGAATGGTGGCGCCCGAGCCGTCGGAGGAATGGCCGGTCACGTCGAGATTGCTGACCGCTTCTCCGGCGAGGGCCCGGCGGTAGGCGCCCTCGATCTGGGCCCACACGTCGGGTGCTACGACCTCTGACGCCTTCCGCCCGAGAAGCTCGTGGGCCGGCGCCCCGCAGATGTCGGCGAGCATCTGGTTGATGCGGACGATGCGCAGGTTGGTGTCGACCAGCTTGAACCCTGCAGTGGCTGCGTCCCCGACGCTTCGCAAGAGGCTCAAGGACGCGGTGGCGTCGCGCTCGGAGCGGCGCAGGGAGGCCTCCAGTCGCTTCTGCTCCTCGATGTCGGTGGACGTGCCGACCCACATCTCTATCCGGCCGAACTGGTCTCTCATCGGCACGCCGCGACATAAATGCCAACGGAAGGCCCCGTCATGCCTGCGCATGCGGTGCTCCACCTCGAACGCAACGCCGGTAGCCCGGGCCGTGATCCACGCCCGCTTGCTTCGCTCCACGTCGTCGGGGTGGATAAGGTCGAACCGGGCTCGGTCCGAGGCGGCCTCAGGGGAGCAGCCCGTGTACTCGCAACCCTGCCGATTGAGGTAGGTCGTCGTGCCGTCCGGCGCGGCGGTCCACACGATGTGGGGGATCGACTCTGCAAGGAACTCGGCGGTCGAACCGCAGGCAGGGAGGATCGTCACGGGTTAAGGATCGACGCGCACCCCCGGGGTGCTGGAAGAGACGTTGGTCACTTCCCAGCCGTGAGCCCAGCAGAAGGGCCTTTGGTCACTTGCAGCCCGGCCGTCGGGGGCTTCGCGTACAGTGCCGCCCACAATCCTTCGGGGGGAGGCCATCGTGGACGATTCGTTCCTTGCCGCACTGGACCAGGTGGCGCGCTCGGGCCGTTTGGCCTGTGACGCCATCGCCGCCTCGGTGGAGGCGTTCGAGACCGGGCGGCGCGCACGGACGGAAGGCCTCGCCATGGTGGAGATCGTCGACCGTCTCACCAGCAGATCAGGGCGGTCGCTGAGGCTGGCGTCGGTCGAGGCGTTCCACGACTTCGAGCGGTCGATCGCGGCCATGCGCTCCGAGGTGATCAGGGCACTGGTCGAGGAAGACGGTCTGACTCTGACCCAAGCGGCCAAACGACTCGGAGTCTCCCGGCAGGCGGGGGCTCGCCTCTACCGTTCGGCACCCGGAGCCGCCGGTCGCATGGGTGGCACCGGTGGCACCGGGGGCGCCTGTCCTGCGGGCGCCGGGGGCACCGGCCCGGCGGGGCCGGTCCCCGGGGGGGGAACCTCCGCGCGTCGTCGAGCTGGCGTGACCGCCTACGGGGAGGTTTCCGTGGCCGCTGACAGTCGGGCTGCCTCGACAATCGTCGATCTGACTGGACCTGGTCGATCTGCTCTGTTGAGGTCCAGATCCGCTGCCGATCGGTGCGATGGCTAGGGCATGGAGAGAGGTCAGGGAAGAGGCCGGCGGCCGGCTCGATGAGCAGGCGGTCGCCAACGAGCGCACGCTGCTCAGCGAGGCCGTCCGAGCGCGTCGGCTGGCGCAGCTGCGCAAGGAGCAGTCGCTGACCCAGGCCGACGTGGCCGGGATGATGCGGGTGTCCCAGGCGCGGGTCGGCAAGATCGAGCACCGGCAGCTGGCTTCCACCGAGATGGGACCCTGCGCTCTTACATCGAGGCGCTCCGCGGAGAGCGCCGCGTCGTCGCCGGCTTCGGCGATCAGACGTGAACGGCGATTAGCGAACCGCGTGCCCCTCTCGTGGCGCTCCTGTTCCTTCGCTCGGGGACAGGGGGGTGGTGCTTCCCCGGCGCGTCTCGACTCCCCGAGAACCTGAGGATGGCTCAGCGGTAGACGTCGCCTCGATGATCGATGTGAACGACGTCGATGCGCAACAGCTCGTCGTCGACGCTGTAGATGATGCGGTAGCTTCCGCGTCGAGCGGAGAGCAGGCCGGTCAGCTGGCCGCTCAGCATCCCGCCGAGCCGGTGCGGTTCACCGGCCAGTGGACCGAAGATGAAGTCCAGGCAGGCAGCACCGATCTTCTTGGGGAGGTGGAGCAGATCGCGCTCCGCGCGCGCGGAGATGCGAACGTCGTAAGGGTCGCTCAACGAGGAGCGAAGCGAGCACGCAGGGCCTCGTTGTCCGCCACTCGTCCGGCCGCTAGGTCGGCGAGACCCTCGGCGATGGCGTCCCGAGCGCCGGACGTGGTCAAAATGTCGACGGTTTCTTCGAGCGCAGCGAGGTCATCAGGGGAGACGAGGACGGCGGCGGGACGCCCGTGCCGGGTGATCGTCACCCGGTCGTGCGTGCGTTCCACACCGGCGATGTACTCCGAGAGACGGTCTTTTGCCTCGCCCAGCGGCACGGTCGTCATGCACAAAGCATAGCCAGAAGTTCGGCTAATTCGGCACTTGCGGTCAGGCGCGATGATCCGGGTCGCACCAGACTGTGCCGCCCCCGACGGCGCTGGGATGGCTCGACCTCATGGTGCCGCTGGTGGACCTCCTCCACTTCACGGTGGGGCGGGCCGACCTTGTCGACGCCACCCGCGACCAGCGGGGTGGCCGTCGAGTGCTCAACGTCCGCCTGCTCGCGGCGAGTCCCGCAGGCGGTTTCGCGAGGCGGTGGCGAGAGCGGCGTCGGCTGCGGTCGTCCCTTTGCCGGTTTGGCAAACTGCCAACGCCCCCGGCCAGAGCAACGCCGTGACAGTTTGGCAAAACGGCGAATCTCGGGTCAGCGGTCGAAGGGAGTGGAGGCGATGGGAATCGGACCCACGAACCTCTTGCGTGCCGTCGGGCTGCGGGGGCCATCCCGAGGACAGGCACGAACGCTCGAAAACCATCGTTGGCCTGCGCTTTCTCCTGACCGTCGATGGCCGCTGGCAACCCCCTACTGACCGGTCGTTCGCGCACCGATCGCGCACGGATCGCGCACGAAGCCGGAGGCTTGCCTCCGGTTGTGGCCGGCTTCGTCGGCAAGAGCGATCAGCGCGCCCGGGCCCACCATGTCCTGAAGCTGCCGTTGAAAGCACGGGGATCCCATCGTGTTGGCCGAGGGCGAGCAGGCCCCCGTCCGCCGGTCACGACGGCGTCGGCTCGGACGGCGACCGCAGCTTCGAGCATCCGGTTGTCGGGCTCGTCGGCGACGACGGCCAACCTGACGGTCGGCTCCACCAGGTCGACGACGGCCCGAAGACCGTGAGATGAGCCGGTCGGGCTCGGGGAACACCCGGGCCAGCTTGGGATAGGCGAGCACGCGCCCGAGTTCGGCGAGCAGCGCCGGGCTCGAGGCCAGGACCAGCTGGCCGGCGAGCACGGCGTCGAGGATCTGTGCTGGCGGCCCGGACTAGCCGAGACCCGACACGAGGGTGTTGGTGTCGAGGACGACGACGATCACAGCTGGCGAGCAGCGGCGATCGCCTCGTCGATCACGCCGACGTCGAGGCCAGCTTGGCTCACCGTGGAGCGAGCCTGGGCCAGCGCCTCGGTCAGCTCCGCCCGGGCCCGCTCGGTAGCGGCCAGCTTCAGCTCGAGGTACTCCTCGCGACTGACCAGCACCGCCAGCGCCTTGCCCCGCTTGGTCAGCGAAACGACGTCGCCGCTCGCCGCGACCTCCTCGACGAGGCGGCCGAGCGAGCTGCGGGCGTCATCGAATCCGACGAACCTCTCCACGCCAACCTCCCGGCAGACCGTACGGGCATCCTCCAGGTTGGTCCCGCTACGGCGAGCCTCCTCGAGGGTCCAGAATGCAGTGCCGTTGACTTGCCGGCAGGGGAGAGGCGACAACGGTGGGGGCTGGGCGATATTCGGCGCGGGTCGATCGTGGTGCTCCGGGCCACAAAGGTGGCGAGATCGATCGCCGACGACGGGCGGCGGGCGGCCGAGGGCCTCGACCTCGCGGCGGATCGTCCCGCGCTGAGGCAGACCGGCGATAGCATGACGTCATGACGCGCAAGGCGACGACCGTGCGGCTGCCCGAGCAACTGGCCGACGAGGTGGAAGCGGTTGCGCGCGGCAGGGGCGTGAGCGTCAACGCCGTCGTCGTCGACGCCCTCAGCGCGGAGATCGAGCGCGTCAAGGCCGACACCGAGTTCATGGCGCACCTGCGGGCCCTCACCGAGCGCGACCGGGAGATCCTGGACCGCCTGGCCCAGTGAGATACCTCAGCCTCGGCGAAGCGCTCGTCATCGCCGAGGCCGTCACCGGCATCCCCGCCGCCGTGCTCTCCAAGGGCAACGGGGTCGGGCTGCTCGACTCCGCCCTCCACGCCCCACAGGCATCCTTCGCCGGCCACGAGCTGTACCCCGCCTTCGTCGACAAAGCGGCAGTCCTTGCCGTACGGATCGTCCGCGACCACCCGCTGCCCGAGGGCAACAAGCGGCTCGCCTGGTCGTGCCTGACGATGTTCTGCGCCCTCAACAGCCACGACCTGCACACCAGCGTCGAAGACGCCGTCCAACAGATCTTCGCCGCCGCCGGAGACGTCGACGAGGCAGCCATGGCTGAATGGATCGCTGGCCGCCTCCGACATTGACCCTGCCGGGCGACGCCCGCCGTTCTGCGCTCGTGCGAGCGGCAGGGCGCATTCATCTGCCCACGCCTAACGCCGACTCGCGCAACCACGTTGATTCCGTCGTTCTGCGTAGCCACGACCCGGCGTTGGAGGGCACCCTTGGAATTGAGATATCGGGATGGTCCGGGTGAGTCTTATGAGATGGTGCGTCCTGTACCACAAGGCTGTGGTACAGTTGGCTCATGAGGAATGAGAAGGCCATCGAGCAGATCACCCGCTTGCTCGACAGCTCAGAGGTAGAGACCACCAACACGTCGATGCGTCTGCCGGTCGCTCTTCGGGACG
>NZ_JAIMCB010000007.1 GCF_025499425.1 Acidiferrimicrobium sp. IK | reverse complement strand
CACAGCGCCGCCGCGTCGAGCAACTCACGGTTGGATTCGCTCCGTCCTTGCACCCGACAATTCTCGACGGTCTGGGCCCAAATCGCGAGCACCGAAGCGAGAATTGTTCAACAGTGTCCTAGCCCCCCGGGGCCGGCCTGGGTCGCGCCGTCCCGCGTCGGGTGTCCTACCGGGATCGGGGGCGCAGCCGGGCTCGACCCGCGGCGGTGAGCCCGGTCGGGGCGCCCCTCCCGTCGGCGCCGACCAAGCCGGCGTCGATCAGCCGGGCCAGGGCCTCCTGGTACTCCCGCCCCGACACCCGCAAAGTGGCCTCCGCTCGCCCTGCGAAGTCGCGGTCTCCCACGTCCTCGCCTTCTGCGATGGCAGCCAGCAGCGGCAGGTCAGGGAGCGGATCGTGGGCGGTCACCGCCCGAACGTAGTGCCGTCGACGGGAGCCCAGCCGCACCGGCTTCCCCGAGGTGCGCTCAGCGATCGGCGCCGACCTTGGCGAACTCCTCGGTAATGGTCCGGCAGAACGCCGGCAGGTCGTCGGGGTTCCGGCTGCTCACAAGGGTGTTGGGCCCCGAGGTGCAGACCTGGACCTCCTCGTCGACCCAGGTGCCGCCGGCGTTTCGGATGTCGGTCTGCAGGCTCGGCCACGAGGTGAGCGTCCGCCCCTCCACCAAGCCGGCCTCGACGAGGGTCCACGGGCCGTGGCAGATGACGCCGGCCGGCTTGCCCGCCTCGAACATGGCCCGCACGAACCGCAGCGCCGGCCCGTCCATGCGGAGCTGATCGGGGTTGGCTACACCGCCAGGCAGCACCACGGCGTCAAAGTCGGCGGGGTTGGCGCCGCCGGTGATCTCGTCGACTGGGAACGCGTCTGCCTTGTCCAAGTGGTTGAACGCCTGGGTCTTGCCTTCCTTCGGCGCGATCAGCACCGGTGTCGCGCCGGCAGCGCGGACGGCTTCCCATGGCGTGGTCAACTCCACCTGCTCGACGCCTTCGTTGGCGACCACGAACGCCACCTTCTTACCGTTGAGCTCTCCGGCCATCTCGGTTCCTCTTTCCCTGCTTGCTTTCGTTGTCACCATGGGAGCTACCCGAGCGGCGGCCACTGAACCGGCGTCACGCCAACGCTGGCGTCACAACGACGCTGGCGTCACAACAATGCTGGCGTCACAACAATGCTGGCGTCACAACAAGGCGAAGGCGAACGACGGCGGAAGACCGAGATCCAGGACCCGACCGGCCAGCCCGGCGGCCGACACGGACCCGGCCAGGCCGGAGTAGACCGTCCACGTCCCGTCCGCGGTCCACCAGGCGACCCCTACAGGGACACCCTGCACCGAGCGGGTCTCGACCGAGGGAAGGCCCCGGTCGACTCGGGCCTTGGCGGTGTCGATCAGCACCGGGGTCAAGCTGAGCAGCGCGGCACCGGGACTGCTGGGCGCCACCGCGAACACCAGCACCATCGCCCCGTCGGGCGAGAAGGCGCCGCCGGCCGCGAAGCCGTCGGTGCCGACCGGCGGCGGCACCGGCCGGGTGGCGCCGAGCGCCGCGTCGGTGAGGTTCAGCGGACAGGCCCCGTTGGCGGTGCAGTCCGTGGCCGATGTCCATGCCACGGTGGATCCCCAGACCCCGAGCACCGCGCCCAGCTGCCCGAGCGACGGGCCGAGCCCGTCGGGCCCGACGACGGCCAGCTCGTTGCGCTCCGTGCGAACCGCCAGCGACCCATCGGCCATCACCGCGGCCGGACGGGCGCCGGCGGGGAGGACCCGCGGGGCGCCGACGGTGAAGGTGGGGCTACCGGCCGCGGCGCCCACGGTGACCACCTGCACGGTGGTCACGTCACCGGCGATGCGCCCGATACCTACCGAGGACCCGGCGCCGGGAAACACCAAATCGGCTGGGGCGATCTGCTCCACCTCGGTCTGCATCCCGGCGCCGGGGGCGTCCAGGAGGACCGCCCAACCGCCTCGTACCCCGGTTCCCAGCGCGACGGCGTGGTGGGGGCCGGCGGGAACGGGTTG
Source organism: Acidiferrimicrobium sp. IK (assembly GCF_025499425.1). GTDB lineage: Bacteria > Actinomycetota > Acidimicrobiia > Acidimicrobiales > Palsa-688 > Acidiferrimicrobium. Next base: position 262,375 of record NZ_JAIMCB010000007.1, on the reverse strand, counting down.
TGAGCCAGCCAGCGCTCCTCGAGCGACGGTCCTGGTCGCGGTGGTGACCGGGGTCCCCGGCGCGACGGAGATCGGCTCCGGGGCGTCGGTGTAGACCACAACCGACGAACGCAAGGACTCGGGCAGCACAGATCCCGTCGCCGGCCCGGGCGGCACCGGGGAGACGCCGTTGCGGCCGGGAGCGCCGGTCGCGTCGGCGGCGGTCCGACCGCCGGTGCCCGACGTGGTGAGCCCGACCACCAGCACGGCTGCGAGCCCGGCGGCCACCCCGGCGGCCAACCGCCAGCGACGCGACGGGGACGCCGGGACCGGGCCTGCCGGCGACGTCGTGCCGTCGCCGGGCAGCGGAGTCGGGTAGCCGTCGGGGAGCGGTTCTGAGACGGCGGGCGGCGCAGGCAGGAGCGGCAGCTGGGACACGTCCGCCCGGCACGACGGACAGCGAGCAGCCCACTCAGAGACGATCATCCCGCAGCTGCAACGCGCCGGCACCGTCGTCGAGCCTAGGAACACCACGCCCCTATTGGGGCGGCCGCTCCGTAGCGTGCGAGCGTGGACACAGCCGACTCGCTCCCGCCGCGGGCCATCGCCCCGGACGCTCCCCCGTGGTCACCCGCCCAACGAGTCCTGGCCGCCGGCGGGTTGCCGCTGCCCGGTGGCGGCGCCACCGCCGAGCGGCTGCGGGCGCTGGCCGCCGCCGGCGCCGAGGACCTCTCCGTCGCCCGCCTGGCCGAGGGCCACGCCGACGCCGTAGCGATCCTCGCCGAAGCCGGCCGGGAGGCCCAGCCCCAGACGGTGTACGGCGTATGGGCGGCCGTTTCGGGGAAGACCGATGTAACAGCAACGAGAGACGGGGAGACGTGGCGTCTGAGCGGGGTCAAGCAGTTCTGCAGCGGGGCGTCGCTCTGCGACCGGGCGCTGGTGCGGGCCCGGGCCGACGATGACGACCTGCTCTTCGACGTCGACTTGCGCCAGGCCGGTGTGGCCGCCCTCGACGGCACGTGGCCGGCGGTCGGCATGGAGGGATCCGACAGCCGCGCCGTCAGCTTCGAGTCGGTGCGGATGGCCGCCGACGGGGTGCTCGGCGGTCCCGGATTCTACGTGGAGCGCCCCGGCTTCTGGCACGGGGGGGTCGGGGTCGCCGCGGTGTGGTTCGGCGGGGCGAGAGGCGTGCTCGACGCCGCGGCGGCATCGCTGGCGCCTACCGCCGGGGACGGCGAGCTGGCCCTGCTCGGCTCGGCGGTCGCGCACGTTGAGGCCATGGACGCCCTGCTCGAGCGGGCCGGCCGGGAGATCGACGAGGATCCTCAGGATCGCCGGGGCGGCGCCCGGAGGCGGGCGCTGGTGACCCGCCACGCCCTGCACGCCGGGGCCGGCGCGGTGCTGGCGGCGGCCGCCGGCGCCGGCGGCGCCCGCCCGGTCAGCTTGGAGCCGGACAACGCGCGAAGAGTCGCCGACTTGTACGTATACCTGGCCCAGCACCACCCGGGCCGCGACGGGGCGGCGCTGGGCCGGTTGAGCGCGGCCCGATCCCCGGGATGACCCTGACCGTCGGCCCGCGGGCGCTCGGCACGCCGGAAGCCGCGTGGCTCGGTTCGGGCCTGCTCGACGGGCTGCCCCGATGGCGGCCGACGCCCAACGGAGGAGCCGATGCTCGCCCAGTCGAGCGGGTGCTGGTGGTGGCCCCCCACCCCGACGACGAGGTCCTCGGGCCGGGCGGCGCCGTGCGGCTCCTCGCGGCGCGCGGCGTGACAGTCGATGTGCTCGCGGTGACCGACGGGGAGGCGGCCCACCCGGCAGCCGACCGGCAGCAGCGCCAGGCGCTGGCCGAGCGCCGGGCCGGCGAGCGGGCCGAGGCCTTCCGGCGCCTCGGCGTCCACCCGGGCCGGCTCGAGCGACTCGGGGTGGGCGACGGAGCGGTGGCGTCGTGCGAGCAGGACCTGACCGATGCGGTGGCGTCACGCTCGGGCCCCGGCACCCTCGTCCTGGCGCCGTGGGACCGAGACGGGCACCCCGACCACGACGCCACGGGCCGCGCCGCGCGCGCCGGGTGCCAGCGCAGCGGCGCCCCGCTGATGGCCTACCTGTGGTGGGCGTGGCACTGGGCTGACCCCTCCGCCGGCGCCATCCCCCTCGAGCGGGCGCTGCGCTGCGACCTGGACCGCCGCTCCCAGGCGGCCAAGCGGTGGGCCACCGCCGCCTACCGCTCCCAGATCCGGCTCGACGCCGAGCATCCCGCTTCGTCCCCGGTGCTGCCCTCGCTGGTCCTTCGCCGCGCGTGGCGCACCTTCGAGGTGTACCTCCCCGAGGTCGTCGGTGACTGAGCCTCGCCGCAAGGAGCGGGTCGACGCGGCGTGGTTCGAGCGCTTGTACGCGAAGGACCCCGACCCGTGGCGGTTCGCGACCAGCGACTACGAGCGACGCAAGTACGAGCTCACCGTGGCGTGCCTGCCCCGGCGCCGCTACCGCGCCGGGTTCGAGCCGGGCTGCTCGATCGGCGAGCTGAGCCGGCTCCTCGCCCCGCTCTGCGACCGGCTGCTAGCCACCGACATCGTCGCGTCGGTCGTCGAGCGGGCCGCGGCAGCGCTTCGCGGGCTCCCAGGGGTCAGGGTGGAGCAGCGCGCGATACCCGAAGGATGGCCGGAGGGCACCTTCGACCTGGTCGTGCTGAGCGAGGTCGGCTACTACCTGACCGGCGGGGAGCTCGACGAGGTGATCGCCGCCGCGAACCGGTCCCTGGAGCCCGGCGGACACCTCCTCGCGGTTCACTGGACCGGCGTCACCGACTACCCCCTCGACGGATCCGACGTCCACGCCCGGATCGGGAGATCCGAGTCGCTGCGCCTGGCGGTCCGCCACGACGAGGCGGAGTTCGAGTTGCGGTGCTGGGAACGCCGGTGAATCGTCCCCGCCGGCCAGTGGCCGCGCCGCTGCGGGCCGGGGTAGGGGTGGTGGTCCCGGCCCGGGACGAAGAGGAGCGCCTGGCGTCCTGCCTGGAGGGGCTGGCCCGGGCCGCATCAGCCCTCGAGTCGGCCGGGCGGGTGACGGTGCTGGTAGTGCTCGACTCCTGCCAGGACCGGACCGAGGCGGTCGCCCGCAGCACGCAGCGGGCGTGGGCACGGCGGCGGCGGGGTCCGGCCCTGCGGCTGACAGCGACCGCGGCCGGCAACGTCGGGGCGGCGCGGGCCCACGGCGTCGCCCGCCTCGGGGCCGGGTGGGAATGGATGGCCACCACCGACGCCGACTCAGTCGTTCCCGACCACTGGCTGGCCCACCAGCTCGCAGTCAGGGACACCGGGGCCGACGCCTGGGTCGGGACCGTCACGATGACCGGCCTCTACCACCCGTGCGCCGCCGCGTGGGACCTGCGGGGCGTGTCCCACCACCCGCATGTGCACGGCGCCAACATGGGCTGGAGGCCGGAGGCCTACGACGCCTGCGGCGGGTTCACGGCCCTGACCAGCGGCGAGGACGTCGACCTGGCCCGCCGCCTCGCGGCCGGCGGGTGGCGGGTCGTGCGCGGCCTGGGCGCCCCGGTGGCGACGAGCGGGCGCGTCGCCGGCCGGGCGCCGGACGGGTTCGCGGCCGACCGGGCCGCCGGGCTTCCGCCGCCCGCGGACTTCCTGCTCCCGAACCGGCCGGCCCGACCGCTCGCCAACCAGGCCTAGCTGCCGGCGAGCTGCTCGAGGGTCACCGTCACCGTCCGCTGGGCCCCGCTCTGGTCGGTGAGCGCGACCTTGACCGCCTGTCCGGGGGACAGGGAGGCCAGCACCGCGGTCAGGTCGCTGGTGTTGGTGACCGTCGTGCCGTTCACTGCGGTGATGAGGTCGCCGGCCTTGATGCCCGCCTTGGCTGCTGCTCCGCCGGGAGTCACGGCGTAGACGACCACGCCCACGGGCTGGCCCGACGTCGAGATCCCGTCGGTGACCTGGACGCCGAGCGCGGCGCGTCCGCTGTTGGTGACCTTGCCGGTGGCGATGAGCTGCGGAGCGATCAACTGGACGATCGACGACGGGACCGCGTAGCCGATGCCCGCCGCTGTCCCACCGTCTTGCTGGTTGGCGGCCGCCAGCGTCGGGATCCCCACCACCTGCCCCTCGATGTTGACCAGTGCCCCGCCGCTGTTGCCGGGGTTGATGGCGGCGCTGGTCTGGATCGTGGACGGCAGGGTGACCGTGGCGCTCTCCTGGACGGTCCGGCCGTTGAAGCTGACGATGCCCTCGGTGACCGAGGACGTCTGCCCCAGCGGGTTCCCGATGGCGAGGGTGATGTCACCGACCTGAAGGGCCTTGGAGTCGCCGAAGGTGGCCGGTGAGAGCTGCTTGGCTCCCCGGACCTTGATCACCGCCAGGTCGTCGGCCGGGTAGGACCCGACCAGCGTCGCGCTGGTCGTCTGACCGTTGAAGAAGGTCACCTGGAAGGTGGTGACGCCGGTCCCGACGACGTGGGCGTTGGTCACGATGTCGCCCTTGTCGTCGTAGATGACACCCGAGCCGAGATCCCCGGCGGGGCTGACGATCTGCACCACCTCGGGGCGGACCTTGGCCGCTACCTCCCGGAACGCCTGCTGCAGCGCCATCGCCGACGCGAGGGCACTTCCGGGGGGCACGGTCGTGGTGGGGCCGGGCGCGGTCGTGGTGGCCGGCGCCCCGCTCCCGGAGGTCGTCGCCGGGGCCGCCGTGCCGCTCGACCCTCCGCACGCCGTCGCGATCAGGCCGGTCGCGCTGGCAACGGCGAGGAGCCGGGCGCCGCGGCGGCGGGTGGTGGTGCGGGAATCTTGGGACACAGGGACCTCCTGCAGTGCGGTGAGAACCACCGGTCTCTACCCCACCGCGGCCCGCGGGGACTTCAGTAGGCCTCGGTGTGCTCGAAGTACCGGCGGGGGTTGGCGACCATCATCGTCGTGATCTGCTCGTCGGACACACCGCGCTCGCGGAGGGCGGGAAGGACGTCGCGGCTGATGTGCTCGTAGTGCCAGTTGGGCGCCATCTCGGCTGGTGCGCCGAGCGGGAACCAGTCGATGTAGCACGACGCGTCGTGGGCCAGGACCAGGCGCTCGGCGTAGCCGGCGGCGCAGAGCGCGGCGACGGTGGCGACGCGCTCCTCGAAGGGAAGCAGCAGGTCCAAACCGAAGCGGTCCATCCCGAGCAGGGACCCGGCGTCGGCCAGCCGCTTCAGGTAGTCGAGGTCGGTGCTGTCGCCGGAGTGACCGATCACCACCCGTTCCAGATCGACGCCTTCGCTGGAGAGCACCTCTTGCACCACGAGGCCGCTCTGGCTGTGGGCGTCGGTGTGGACGGTGATAGGGGCTCCGGTGAGACGGTGGGCCCGGGCCACCGCGCGCATGGTCCGCTCCACTCCCGGCACCAGGCCGGGCCGGTCGATGGCGCACTTGAGGAACGCGGCCTTGACGCCGGTGCCCGCGATGCCGACGGTGATGTCCCTCACGAACATCTCGATCATCGGGTCGTCGCCGCCGCCGACGGTGCCGGGCCCGACGAAGTCGAACTGATGAGGAAGGGTGTCGTAGGTGTAGAGCCCCGTCGCGGCGACGATGTTCAAGTCGAGCTGCTCTGCGACCCGCAGCAACCGGGGGATGTAGCGGCCGAGGCCCACCACCGTCGGGTCCACGATGGAGTCCACCCCGAGCGCCTTGAGTCGGCGGAGCCGCTCGACGGCGTCCTCGACGCCCAGCTGCTCGTCCCAGCCGCTCGGATAGTTCTGCAGCAGGTCGGGTGTCAGCACGAACACGTGCTCGTGCATCAAGGTGGTACCGAGGGCGGCGGTGTCGATCTCCCCCCGCAACGTCTGGACCGTGCGCATGTCGTGTCTCCCCCTACGAGTGGCCGGGCCTGCGGAGGCTACCCCTCGGCGACGTCCGCCTCCTCGGGGGGCAGGAACATCCCCGTGCCCTCGACGGCTCGCTCAGCCACCGCCGCCTCGAGCAGCCCGCGCAGCACCGGGAGCGCGGAGCTGCGGTCCTCGGACCGCCACGCCATGTGCAGTGGCAACCGGGCCGGGCGGGCCAACGGTCGGACTTCCACGCCGCCCGGCTCGTAGTGACGGGTCGAGAAGACCGGTGTCACCGCGACCCCGAGCCCGGCGCCGACGAGGAGCAGCACCGACGCGTCGGTCGTGGCCTCCTCGACCACGTTGGCCTGGACCCGGGCGGCCGCGAAGATGCCCATGATCACGTCGAACGCGCCCGGCGACGCGCTGCGGGGCGGGACCACGAGCGCCTCGCCGGCCAGGTCCTGCACCGCGACGCGGGCCTGCTCGCAGAGCCCGTGGCCGGCCGGGAGAGCCACCACCAGTTCCTCCTCGCAGAGCGCCTGGTGCTCAAGACCGTCGCCGTGGACCGGCGGGCGGACCAGGGCAACGTCCACCGAGCGGGCGATGACGCCGTCGAGCAGCTCCGCGGTGGGCGCCTCGACCACCACCAGGCGCATGTCCGGGTATTTCTCCCTGAGTCGCGGCAACGTGGCCTGCAGCAGGGCCAGCCCCACCGCGTCGCCGTGGCCGATCCGCAGCCGGGCCTGTTCGCCTCGGGCGATGCGGCCGGCGTCGATGACCGCGAACCGCAGCCGGTGGAGGACCGCTCTGGTCTCGGCCAAGAACACCTCCCCTGCCGGGGTCAGGCTCACCTGGCGGCGATTGCGTTCGAAGAGACGAAACCCGAGATCCCGCTCGAGGTCGCCGATCTGACGGCTCAACGTCGACGCGCTGACGCCGGTGAGCGACGCCGCCCTCCGGAAATGGAGGTGGTCGGCGAGCACGACGAAGTTCTCGAGCTGGGCCAATTCCATACGCCCTATCCGTTCCCATTCTGAGACGGATCCAACAACGGCCGGTCGTAGCGCGCGCTGGCCCGGCCTTGGCCCTACGCTGACGACCTACGAAAACGGACAACAGGACCCTATGACGACCGTCACATCCAACGGCGTGGAGATTCCCTTCGACGCCGACCACTTCGCCCCGCTTCGCGACAGCACCGCTCTCATCGCCGATCCTGCCGCCCTCCGCGATCGCTACGAGACCGACGGTTACGTGCTGGTGCGCAACCTGCTCGACCCGCAGCGGCTCCGGGACCTGCGCGCCGCCTACTTCGAGCAGTTCGACCCCTGCTACCTGAAGCCCGGAACCCGCGCCGCGGACGGCATCTTTTCGGGCCGCCGGCCGCCCGGCCTCAACCCCCACGGGACCGCTGGCCACCCGGCCCACGACTTCGTCCGGTCCCAGCCGTTTCTGGACTTCTGCGCGAAGCCAGAGCTGGCGGCGCTGGCGACGACGATCCTCGGGGCTCCTGTCGAGCAGTTGCCTCGCCGCATCCTCCGCCATTTTGACAACTCGTCTCCGCGAGCGTCGAGAGCCCACGTCGATTACGCCTATCTCGACGCCGGGTCAGACAGGCTGCTCACCGCGTGGGTTCCGATCGGCGACTGCCCGCTGACCACCGGCGCCCTGGTCTATCTGGAGGGGTCGCACCTGCTTGCCCCGGCCGACATGGACCGGGTGCGGTCCCGCACCGACCGGGCCGACGACCGCCGGCCGCTCAGCCACGACCTGGCCTGGGTAGCCGAGCAGCTCGGCCGGCGGTGGCTGTACGCCGACTTCGCAGCGGGCGATGTGATCGTCCACTCCCCCCACACCGTCCATGCGTCCCTCGACACCACCACCGAGTCGATGCGCCTGAGCGCCGACCTGCGCTACATCGCCGCCGGCGAGCCCCAAGACGCCCGCTGGCAGGAGGCGTGGGCCGGCGACGACGGGAAGTAGCCGGTCCCAGCGCAACGAAAGCCCGGCCGCCCCAACGGGACGACCGGGCTTGGTTGGGCCGGACCTGCTCGTGCCGCCCGGCGCTGCGACCGGGACGCGGCCGCTCAGGCCTGAGCCAGGACCGCCTCGATCTCCAGGGTGATCTTGATCTTCTCGCCGACGACCACGCCGCCGCCGTCGAGGGGCATGCTGATGTCGATGCCGAAGTCGTTGCGGTTGATCTCGGTGGTCGCGGTGAACCCGGCGCGGGTGCCGCCCCACGGGTCGCCGCTTACGCCGTTGAACTCCAAGTCCAGAGTGACCGGACGGGTCGTGCCCTTGATGGTGAGGTCGCCGGTGACCGCGTAGTCACTCCCCTTGGGCGTGACCGAGGTCGACTTGAAGGTGATCTTCGGGTGCTTGTCGGCCTCGAAGAAGTCGGGTGAGCGCAGGTGGTTGTCCCGGTTCTCCTCACGGGTGTTGATGCTTGTCACGTCGATCTCGGCGGTGACCGAAGAGGCGAGAGGGTCCTCGGCGACGGTGATCGTGCCCTCGAAGGTGTCGAAGGTGCCCTTCACCTTGCTGACCATCAGGTGACGGACGGAGAAGCTGACCTCGGAGTGGGCCGGGTCGATGGTCCAGGTGCCGGCGGTCAAGCCGGGGACGGTTGTAGTGCTCATGGAGTTCCTCCTGCGGGGATCGTTTGACGTGTCAACAATACACCATCTGGTTGACGTGTCAAGTAGTAGGATGGGGACATGTCCGATACCCGGTGGCTCGATGACGAGGAAGCCCTGGCCTGGCGAAACTGGCTGGTCCTCTCGGCCCGGGTGCGGGCGGCGGTCGGCAGGGACCTGGCCCGGGACCACGCCATGTCCGAGCCGGAGTACGCGGTGCTGGTCAACCTCTCCGAGGCGCCCGAACATCGTCTGCGCATGTCCGAGCTGGCGGCCAGGCTGGACTGGTCACGCAGCCGCCTGTCCCACCTGCTCGGCCGGATGGAGACGAGGGGGCTCGTGACCCGGGTGGACTGCCCTGAGGACGGGCGCAGCTCCTTCGCTGCCCTGACCGATCTCGGGCTCGAGGAGATCAGGCTGGCGGCGCCGAGCCACGTCGCCAGCGTCCGACGCCACTTCGTCGACCTGCTGCCCAGAGACGAGCTGGTGCGGCTTGGGTCTCTGGCCACCGCGATGCTCGAGCGGCTGGAGGCGGCCGCCGGCCCGTGCCCTGGTACGGCTGCGGGCCCGTGCCCTGGTACGGCGGTCGCCTGCGGCGAGGACAGCGAGCAGGCTCACCACACCCTGGCAAAGGGGTGCCCCGAAGGCGTGGCGCCTGAGTAGCGTGGCCGCCGGATGGAGGCCGACGCCGGCAGCGACGAGCCCATCGGGGCGCCCGGAGAGCTCAACGAGCGGCTGCTCGACGCGGTGGGCGGCGCCGGGCCCCAGCTGCGGGCGGTGGCCACCACCCTCCTGATCAAGGCCCTCGACGTCCCCGGCGAGGAGATCACCCTGATCGAGGCGATGGTGGCCTCCGACGACGCGGCGGCGATGATCGACCCCGCGGCCGCAGCCGAGGCGGCCGTCGAGCTTCACGGCCGGCTTCTTGCCCGGCTTGGCCAGCTCGGACGCGAGCACGGGGAGGCCGCCGTCGTGCGCTCCATGCGGGGCTACGTGACCGGCCAGGTGGAGCGATGGGCGACGCGAGCGGTCGACGACGCCGACAACCGACGGCGCGCCGAGCGGTTCCTGGCGTGGGCGGAGAGACCCGAGCAGCTCGAGGCCGCCCAGCGGCGAGGCCTGTTCGCGGGGATGGACCCCGACGAGCTGCGGCGACTGGCCGCCACCAGAGCCGAGGAGCCGGTCACCCCGGAGACCGCGGTAGCGGTGTGGTCGGAGGTCCACGGATGGTTGGCGCGGGTTGAAGGGCGCCTCGGGGATCGGGTCATCGCCGCCTGGGAGCGGGCCGGCGGCTGACATCGGGGTCCCGGCGTCTCGGCGCGACCGGCGGGGTGAGGTGGACCGGACCGGTCTGGGCAGGCAAGCTGGAGGGTCATGCGCCACGCCCTGCTCCCCCCCCGGCGGCGGCCTGGATGACCGGCTTCGACCGGTACCTGCACGACAACCTGCTGCCGACCCTCCCGCTGGCTTTCGGGGTGATCCTCGCCGGGCGGCTGGTCCGGTGGGTGTCGGCGCGGTATCGCACGGCCCTCGACGACGAAGTCCGCGCCTCCATAGAGGCCGGCGGGGTGCCGTCGGAGCGCTCCAAGCGGGCTCGGGCGCTGGCCCAGACCGGCGAGTGGCTCTCGGTCTCGCTGCTCTACGTCGTCTTCGGTGTCATCGCGGTCAGGCAGCTCGGCGTGCCGCTGCCGACCCTCGTCGCCCCGGCCACGGTCATCGGCGTCGCGCTGGGCTTCGGTGCGCAGCAGATCGTCGGGGACCTCCTGGCCGGGTTCTTCCTGTTCACCGAGCACCAGTTCGGTGTCGGCGACTTAGTGCGGCTATCGATGCCAGGACAGACAACGGGTGTCAGCGGGACCGTCGAGGAGCTGACGCTGCGGGTCACCAAGCTGCGTTCCCAGCAGGGAGAGCTGATCGTCGTCCCCAACAGCGCCCTGCGGCAGGTCACCAACCTCTCGAAGGACTGGTCGCGGGTGGTGCTCGACTTGCCGATCCCGGTCGACGAGGACCTCGAGAAGGTCCTGGCCCTGGTACGCGACCTGGCCGAGGCGATGGCCGCCGAGCCGGCCTGGCACGACCTGATCATCGGCGACCCGGTGATGGCAGGCGTGGAGACCATCGAGGTCGGCTACGTCAACCTCCGCCTGCTGGTGCGGACCCTGCCGGGACGCCAGTTCGAAGTGGGGCGGGAGCTGCGCCTGCGGGTCGCGTTGGCGTTGCGGGACGCGGATGTGCGAACCCCCAACATCAACCTCGGCTCGGGGACCTCGTCGTGAGCGGCAGCTTCGGCCTGAGCCGCGGTTCGGCGCTCGCGTGGCTGCGACGCGACGTTCACCCCCGGCTGCGGGTGCGGCGATCCACCGCGCTGATCTTCGTGCTGTTCGCCGGGTCGCTGGCGCTGACGTCGGCGTTCCCGCCCTACAACCTGAAACCGGCGGGCAGCTACTCGGTCGTGGTCCCCTCCCCCACTACGACGCTCCCCACCCGGACCACCACGACCAGCCGCCCGCCGGCCACTTCGACGACCGTCGCGCCCACGACGGTGCCAAAGACCACCACGACGAGAGGCGCCTCGACCACCACCATCGGGCACGCCACCACCACGACAACCACCGTCGCCCCGACCACGTCGACCACCGCGTCCTCGTCGACCACCACTGTCCCCGGCGTCACGTCGGGGTCTACCACCACGACGTCGGCGATCCCCTAGCCGAGGCCATCCCGCCGGGCGCGCTAGTCGCTCGCGCCCTCCGGCCGGGGGGCGGTCCCACCGGCGGCCTGCGGCTGGGGGCGGCCATCTGGCTGCTGCTGGAGTCCGGCGCTTGGCTGCCGCTGGAGTCCGGCGTCTGAGCCGTCCCGGCCAGGAGCCACCCCGAATCGGGCGTCGAGGCCACTAAGCACCAACGCGGCCGCGCCGAGCGCCGCGCCGAGGAGGCACACCCCGGCCCAGCCGTCGCTCTCGTAGAGGGCAGCTGCCAACGCCGAGCCGATGGCACCGCCGGCGAAGTAGCAGACCATGTACGAGGCGTTGACCCGGCTGCGGGAGTCAGGCGCCAGGCGGTAAATCAGCGACTGGTTGGTGACCTGCATGCCCTGCACCCCGACGTCAAGGAGGAAGATGCCGGCGATCAGCCAGGCGAGGTTGTGACGCCCCAGCCACATAGGCACGAAGGAGACCAGCACCAGACCGGCGAACACCGCGGTGGTTTGCCGAGTCAGGTTCCGGTCGGCGAGTCGCCCGGCGAAATTCGCGCATAGCGCCCCGCCGGCGCCGACCAGGCCGAACAACCCGATGACCGTGTCGTTGTAGTGGTACGGGGCTCCGGCGAGCAGGAACGCGGAGGTGGTCCAAAACACGCTGAACGCGGCGAAGCCCAGGCCGCCGAAGACCGCTCTGCGGCGCAGCAACGGCTCGGACAGAAACAGCCGCACCGTCGAGCTCAAAAGCGACCGGTACCCGATAGACGGGCGGACCTCTTCGGGCGGAAGGACCCGGGCCAGCACTGCGGAAAGGAGCACTAGGAGCACCGCGCCAACCACGTACACGGTGCGCCACGAGGTGACGCCGGCCACCAGGCCCGACACGGTCCGGGCGAGGAGAATGCCGAGCAGCAGCCCGCTCATGACGGTGCCGACCACCCGTCCCCGTGACTCGTCGGTCGCCAGGCTGGCGGCTAAGGGCACCAGCACCTGGGCCATGACCGTGCCGAGCCCCACGATCAGCGCCAGGGCGATCAACACCGCGATGCTCGGCGCCACCGCGGAGGCGACCATGGCCATCGCGGTCAGCAGGAGGACGATGGGCACCAGCCGGCGCCGGGACACGATGTCGCCGGCAGGAACCAGCAGGCCGAGGCCGACGGCGTAGCCGATCTGCGACAGGGTCACGATCAGCCCGGCGGTCCCCGACGAGGCGTGGAAGGCCCCTGCGATGGTGTGCAGGATCGGCTGGGGGTAGTAGAGGCTGGCCACCGACACCCCGCACGCGGCCGCGAGGATCAGTGAGCTTCCCCTCGGATCGTGGAGGGTTCCGTTATGCTGCTTCCATATTAGCGTATAGGCGCTCGAAGTCAATAGGCGATTGCCTTCCTGCGGAACTGTGACGCCGGCGAGAGTTGTAAAAGTCGACCACCCACGACACTATTGTTGTTTGTGCTTCTGCTCTCGTCGCGAAATGGTGACGGGATTGGACTTCGTGTTCCAATGTCGAGAAAAACGATTCAGCGGCGGCATTATCAAAACACGAGCCGACCCGGCCCATCGACTGGACGATCCCGAGTCGACGGCACAAGGCGGTGAAGTCGTTCGCCGTGTAGGTCGAGCCTCGGTCGGTGTGGAAAATCACGCCCGTGACCGTCCCACCCCTGATGGCGGCGGCCATCCGGATGGCGTCAGCGGCGAGCTCGGCGTCAGGATGGACCCCGGTGGCGTAGCCAAGCAGCCTCCGCGAGAACAGATCGATCACCGTCGCCAGGTACAGCTTGCCCTCGTCGGTGGCGACCTCGGTCATGTCGCCCACCCACCGCACATCGGGCGCGACCGCGCTGAAGTCTCTCTTCAACAAGTCAGGGAACGGCCGTTTGGTCTTGTCGGGGCGGGTCAGGTTCTTGCGGCGCTTCTTCGATCGAGCGACCAGCCCTTGGCGCGCCATCGACTCCGCGACGGTGTTCACGCTCACCTTCCACCCTTCTGCGATCAGATCATCGAACACACGCGGCGACCCGTAGGAGTCCCCCGACGCCCGGAACGAGACAGCCACCGCAGCATCAAGCAGCACCCGACGCTCCTGGCGGGAACTCGGCGGCCGGTCCCGCCACTTGTAGAACCACGCCTCCGACACGTCGAGAGCCCGGCAGGTGACGGCGTGGGGAACCCCGTGGCTGGTCCTTTGGTCAGCGATGAAGTCCGTCACGGTCACCTCGTCGCTTCCTTCACCCAAAGGACCACGGATCGCTTGAGGACATCACGCTCCATCCGCAGCTCGGCGACTTCCGATCGCAGCCGGGCCAACTCGGCGCGTTCATCGCCGGTCAAGCCCTCCGACTCGCCGCGCTCCACCCGGTCCCTGGCCACCCAGTTCCCCAAGGTGCCCTCGTTTACACCGAGGTCTCGGGCGACCTGCGCGATCGGCTTCTTGGTCTCCCGGACGATCCGGACCGCACCGGCCCTGAACTCCGCATCGAACTTCCTTCGTCTCTCTGGCATGAGCTCTCCTCATAGAGCATGCCTCTACGACTCCAGGGGAGGCTCATCAGGACCAGGCCGGTCGACAGCTCTTTGTCGCGCGGGGGCGCGTCGGAGCCCGGCGCGCCACGGGGGGAGGTGGCCATGTCGGGTTGGACGGTACCGGGACAGGTAGCGGAAGCGGTGCTGGGGTTAGCGTATGGACCATGAGCGTCACCACCACCGAGCCGGCCGCCAAGCAGCGCTGGAAGGCGCAGTGGGCTGAACTGTTCTCCGAGGTGGTCACATCTGGGTTGTGCACGGGGTGCGCCGGGTGCGTGGTGGCCTGCCCGCACGACGTGCTCGGCTACGACGACACCCAGGGGGTGTACAAGCCCTTCCACCTCGAGGAGGAAGCCGGCCCGGGCGGGTGTGGCCACGGCGAGCGTGGCTGCACTAGCTGCACCCGTGCCTGCCCTCGGTTCCGGACCTGGGAAAGCGAGATCGACACCCACCTCTTCGGGCGCGAGCGCCTCCCCGAGGAACTCGCCGGCCAGAGCAAGGACGTCCTGCTGGCCCGGGCGGTCGACCCGGAGATCCACGAGCGAGGCCAAGACGGCGGCCTGGTCTCGGCCATCTTGTTGTGGGCGCTTGAGCACGACAGGATCGACGCCGCGCTCGTCTCCTACCTCGAGGGGGACGGTTCGACCTGGAAGGCAGTGCCCGGCCTGGCCCGCACCCGCGAGGAGATCCTCGCCGCGTCGGGTTCCCGCTACACCTACTCCGCCAACACCCTGGCCTACACGCAGGCCATCGAGTCGGGGGCGGAGCGCATTGCGCTGGTCGGCATGAGTTGCCAGGCGTCGGTGCCGGCGGTGATGCGAGCCCGCAAGGCCGGCAAGGTCGGGCGCCGCCTCGGCTTGTCGATCGGTCTGCTGTGCTCCAAAACCTTCGACGACGCCATCTTCCCGGAGTTGCTGGAGGCCAAGTACGGCCTGGCCCGAGCCGACATCGTCAAAATGAACATCAAAGGCGTGCTCCAGATCTGGATGCGCGACGGGGCCTACCACGAGATCCCCCTCAAGGAGTGCCACGGGTGGACCCGCGAGGGGTGCAAGACCTGCCCGGACTTCGCCGCGGAGCACGCCGACATCTCCACGGGGGGGATCGGAGCGTTCAACGACTGGACCCTGACGATCGTGCGCACCGACGCCGGCCGGGAGATCATCGACGGGATGATCGCTGACGGGGTCATCGAAACCCGCCCCGGCGACGACGACCCGGGCGCAGTGGCGCTGATGCGCAAGCTGGCGATTGTGTCGCGCCGGCGCTGGCCGGAGCACGCCGTGGCAGGTCCCCGCGTGGGGGTCCCTGCGCCCAAGCCGAAGCCGGCGTAGGCCCGGCCGGGTCGGGGGCCGCGTGCGCCACCCGGCGCGCGGGCACTAGGTTGGCCAGCCGCCATGGGATCCTTGATCAAAAAGCGCCGCAAGCGCATGCGCAAGAAGAAGCACAAGAAGATGTTGAAGGCCACGCGCTGGCAGCGCCGGGCCGGCCGCTGACGCTCAGCGCCGCTCCACAGCTCCCGGACTGACCTCGATAAGCGTGCGGTCGCGGTACCCGTGAGGGTGCCTGGCCGCACGTTTCGTCGCGCCGTCGGCCGGGCGCCGGCGTGGGTGGGACGGCCCCGGGGCAGGGTCGCGGGAACAGCCCAGGGCAGCGTCGGCGGAGAGCAAGTGTCTCTAACCCGCGCTACAGCACGGGTTAGAGACATCTGCTCTCGGAAGCGTCAGGCGGGGGCGGCCGCCGCGACCGACCGCCCGCGGCCACCACCCGGCCGCCGCGACCGACCACCCGCCGCCGCCACCAGCGACCGCCACCAGCGACCGCCACCACCCGACCGCCACCAGCGACCGCCGCCCGCCAGCGGCCGCCCGCAGGCAGCCAGCTATGCCGGCCCGACCACCCGAGCGACGATCCGGCCCTCACCCGGGTAGGCGCCGGGAACGAACCACGTCGACCCGCTGCCCGCCAGCACCGGCACCTCGCCCGACGCGTCGCCGAGCCGGTCCCGCCAGCGGGCCAGGCGGGGTTCGACGTGCAGCGCCGGCACCTCGAGGTCGTTGACCGCACCGGTCGGGCCGCCGAGGGAGTCCCAGGCCTTGTAGACCGCGACGGTCGACACGCCGAAAGGCGGAGTGAGCAGGGTGTATGCGTTCCCGAGGCGGGGCGCAGCATCGAGCGGCTCCAGGATGTCGCCGACGCCGCGGACCCGGGCCCGCCCACCGACGACGCAGAACGGGACGTCAGCACCGAGTCCTGCGGCCACCGACAGGTCCCGACAGCCCGCCCAGCGCAGCACGGCAGCCGCGTCTGAGGACCCCCCGCCGAGGCCGCCGCCGGCGGGAATGCGTTTGCGCAGGGTCACCGCGGCGCGTCGGTCCACCGCGGCCAGGGCCCGTCGCACCAGGTTGTCGTCGCCGGCGGCGACGGCCGCTCCCCTGCCCACCTCGTCGACCACCGTGAGGGAGTCCCCCGGTTCGAAGGTCAGCTCGTCGGCCAGATCCAGACTGACCATCTCCGCGTCGATCAGGTGGTAGCCGTCGTCGCGCACGCCGACCACCCGTAGGGTCAGCGCCAGCTTGGCCGGCGCCAGCATGGTGGTCACCGGCGCCCCGCGGGCCCGGCCGACGCCGGCGGACGAACGGACGTTTCGCCAGCCTCACCGCGCCCGCCCTCACCGTGCCCGCCCTCACCGCGCCCGCCAGCCTCACCGCCCTCGCCCCGGCTGCCGGCCTCGGCCTCGCGGCCGGCGCCGGCGCGGCCCGCTGCGATGGCCGCGGCCAGCGCGCCCCACGCCTCGACCGACAGCTCCTCGGCCCGGGCGGTGGGGGCGATGCCGGCGGCCTCGAACGCAGCCGGGCTGGCGACGCCGGCGAGAGCCCGGCGCAGCATCTTCCGGCGTTGCGCGAAGCCGGCCCGCACCAGCGCGAACAGCTCTTCGGGGCCGACCAGCGCCGGGTCCACCGCCGGCGCCGGCCGGCGGGTGATGGCGACGAGCGCGGAGTCCACGTTGGGGCGGGGAACGAACACGGTGGGAGGCACCAGCCCGGCGACGCGGGCGGTCGCCCAGTAGGAAACCTTGACCGACACCGCCCCGTAGGCCGCGTCGCCGGGACCGGCCGCGAGCCGCTCCCCGACCTCTTTTTGCACCATCACCAGCATGCGGGCGACGCCGGGAACGAAGTCGAGCAGGTCGGCCACCAGCGGCGTGGCCACGTTGTAGGGCAGGTTGGCCACCAGCACCCAGCCCGCGTCGCCGCCGAGCACCGTGTCCCAGTCGAGGCGGGTGGCGTCGCCCTCGACCACCGCCGCACGATCACCGACCACCGAGCGCAGGACCGGCACCAGGTGGCGGTCCACCTCCACGGCGGTCACCGACGCTCCGGTGTCAGCCAGGGCCAAGGTCAGGCTGCCGAGACCGGCGCCGATCTCGAGCACCCGGTCCCCGGGCCCGACGTCGGCGAGGCGGGCGATGCGGCGCACGGTGTTGGCGTCGGCGACGAAGTTCTGGCCGAGGGCGCGGCTGGGGTGAAGCCCGTGCTGGTCGAGGAGGGCGGTGAGCTCGCGGTGGCTGTGGGTCACGGCCGGGGCCTCGCCGTCGGCCCGGGGCGGCTACGCACCGGGAAGGCGGAACACCGCGGTGGCGGCGGCCGCGGTGGCCGCCTCGACCTCGTCGACGCCGACGCCCCGGGCAGCGGCGACCGCCGCTCCGACGACGGGTACCAGGGCCGGGCGGTTCGGTTTTCCCCGGTGGGGCACCGGGGCCAGGAACGGCGCGTCGGTCTCGACCAGCATCCGCTCCAACGGGCACAGCGCGGCCGCATCGCGGACGGCGCCGGCAGTCTTGAAGGTGATGATGCCGCTGAACGAAAGCCACGCCCCCAGGTCGAGGGCGCGGCGGGCCTCTTCGGGGCCGCCGGTGAAGCAATGGACCACGGTCCGCTCGGGGACTCCCTCCGACGCCAGGATGTCGAAGGTGTCGTCCCACGCGTCCCTGGTGTGGATCACCAGCGCCAGGTCGCGGTCTCGGGCCAGGCCGATCTGGGCCGCGAACGCCGATCGCTGGGCGTCGCGGGGCGAGTGCTCGTAGAAGTAGTCGAGGCCGCACTCGCCGACCGCGACGACGAGGGGGTCGGGGTCGGCGAGGAGCCCCTCGATGGTGGCCACTCCCTGCGACGCGTCATGGGGGTGGAGGCCGACGGTGGCCCACATCCGGGGGTGGCGGCGAGCGGCGTCGATCGCCGCGGCCGACTGGGCCGCGTCGGTGCCGACGGTGATCATCCGGTCGACGCCGGCGGCGTGGGCCTGCGCGACCAGTTCGTCTTCGGTCGCGTCGAGGCCTTCATACGGTACGTGGCAGTGACTGTCGGTCCACATGTGGCCGGTCAGCTGATCCTTGGGAAAATGGGCGGGCCGGTGAGCACGGTCAGCCCGCCTGGATAGCCGCCCCACCGGGCCGCGTCCGGCAACCGCTGCTCGCTCGGAACGCCGGGCAGCCCGATCCGCCGCCAGATCTCCTCGCACTTGTTGGGCAGCGCCGGGGTGGCCATGACCGCCATGATGCGCAGCGCCTCGAGGGCGTCCCCGAGGACCTTGTCGACACCCGGACCCGGCTCGGCCTTCCACGGCTCGGCGGCCTCCAGGGCGGCGTTGGTCTCGCGCACCAGCCGCCAGGTGGCCTCGAGGGCCTCGCTGGGCGCGACCCGTGCCCATGCTGCTGCGGCCGTGTCGTAGCCCTCCTTGGCGACCGCGGCCAGGCGGCTGTCGGGGTCGGGGGCCGGTCCCACACCCCCGCACTTTTTACCCACCACCGTGGCCACCCGGTTCAACAGGTTGCCGAGGTTGTTGGCCAGGTCCGCGTTGTAGCGGGCGACCATGCCCTCGAAGGAGAAGTCGCCGTCGGGCCCGAAGGGCTGGTCGCGCAGGAAGTGGTAGCGGAAGCCGTCAACGCCGAACGTCTCCACCAGGTCTGCGGGGGCGATCTGGTTGAGGGAGGTCTTGGACATCTTCTCGCCGCCGACGAGCAGGAACCCATGCACCGCCACGCCGTGGGGCGGGTCGATGCCCGCCGCCATGAGAAGCGCCGGCCAGTACACGCAGTGGAACCGGAGGATGTCCTTGCCGACCAGGTGCTGCACGCTCGGCCACCACGTGGCGAAGCGCTCCGGGTCCTCCCCGTAGCCGACCGCGGTGGCGTAGTTGATCAGCGCGTCGTACCAGACGTAGAAGACGTGGCGGGGGTCCCACGGCACCGGGACTCCCCAGGAGATGGACGTCCGGGAGATGGAGATGTCGCGCAGGCCGCCTTTGACCAACCCGGCGGCCTCGTTGCGCTTGCTCTCGGGTATCACCGTGGTCGGACTGGAGTCGTACCACTCGAGCAGCCGGTCCCCGAACGCCGACAGCTTGAAGAAGTAGTTCTCTTCGGTCATGTGCTCGACGGGCCGGCGATGGATCGGGCACAGGTTGCCTTCGACCAGCTCGCTCTCCGCGTAGTAGGCCTCGCAGTGCACGCAGTACAGGCCCTCGTAGGTCCCCAGCTCGATCCAGCCGTTGTCGTAGGCGGCCTGCATGAGCGCCTGGACGGCCTTGTAGTGGCGGGGTTCGCTGGTGCGGATGAAGTCGTCGTTGGTGATGTCGAGCTGCGCCCACGCCTCCCGGAAGCGCTGCGAGTAACGGTCGGCCTGCTCGATGGGTGTGAGCCCGTTGGCCTCCGCGGCCCGCTGCATCTTCAAGCCGTGCTCGTCGGTCCCGGTGAGGAACCAGACGTCGTCACCGAGAAGGCGATGCCATCGAGCCAGCGCGTCGGCCGTGACCGTCGTGTAGGCGTGCCCGATGTGGGGCGCGTCGTTGACGTAGTAGATGGGTGTGGTGACGTAGAACCGGGCCACCGCCGCAGGGTACAGGTCCGGCGCACCGGGGCCGCTGCGAATCGTCCGAGAGCCGCTCCGGCGGCGGGCTGGCCGGCTCCGGGGGACTCAGGCTCCGTCGGGGTTGACGGCCAGCGCCTTGAGCGCAGACCCGGCGTCGAGAAACAGCCGCTTGGTCAGGTGCACCATCGTCCCGGACTGCTCCCCGTCACCTCTGGGCATGAAGTGCAAGTCGTCGACCAGCGCCCTCATCAACGTGACACCCCTGCCGCTTTCTGCGAAGTCTCCGGCCTGCTCGATCGCCGCGGGGTCGAACCCGTCGCCGGTGTCGATCACCCGGATGTGGCAGGCGTCGGGGTCGAACTCGACTTGGACCTCGTAGTCGTGCCCGACCCCGCGGGCGTGGGTGATGACGTTGGCGCAGGCTTCGGTCACCGCCAAGGCGACGTCGGCCACGCAACGGCGGTCAACCCCGAGCTGCTCCATGCTCGAACGCAGGATCCCCCGCACCAGCGGCACCGACTCGACGTCGGGTGGGAGGCGGAGGGAGTAGAGGATCTGCATCGGAGAGGTTCGGGGAGGCTCCAAGGCTGGCGGGAAGTGCCCAACGGCCATCGTATGTACCCACTCTGGTGGTGACTTAAAGTTGCTGGTGAAAGTGACGTCGTCGGGCGGTAGCAGATGAACTTCGAGGTCGAGCTTGACGACAGCACTGCGGCCGTCGTCGCCCGCGTGAGAGGCGAGCTGGACATCGCTACCACGCCGACGCTTCGCGCCGCGGTGGAGGGCATCGACGCTGACCGCTCGGTGGTGATCGACCTGAGCCCGACCACGTTCATCGACTCCACGGCCTGCCGCTACTTTGTGCAGCTGGCCAGGCGGGCGGCCGAAGCGGGCCGCTCGATCGACTTCGTCTGCCCTGCGGACAACTACGAGGTGTGGCGGGTCCTCGATCTGCTCGGCTTGCTCGACGCACTCGGGGTCCAACCGACCGTCGGCGAGTGAGCGCCTCGCCCGGCGCCGGCGACCCGGACCCGGCCGCCGTGGACGGGGAAGCGGACCCGCTCGAAGGGTGCGCCGCCGAACCGATCCGTGTCCCCGGCGCGATCCAGCCTCACGGCTGGCTGCTGGCGGTGCGCGAACCGGAGCTGGTGGTGGTCGCGGCGTCGGACAACGCGTCCGCCCTGTTGGACGCTCCGCTCCCCGAGCTGCTCGGCAGGCCGCTCCCCGCCGGGCCGGGGGCGGTGATCGCCGACGCGCTGGCCGGCCTGCTCGGAGGGTCCCCGGACGAGGACATCGAAGCCCTCAACCCCTTGGCGGTGACCGTGGGCGGACGCGCCTTGGACGCCGTCATCCACCGCGGCTCGGGCCTGTTGTTCGTCGAGCTGGAGCCGGCTGAGGACCAACGCAGCGGCAACTTTGGGGTCGGCGTCGGGGGTGCGCTCGGGTGGTACCAGCAGCTGCGCGCCGCGCTGCACCGCCTGCCTCGCGCCTCGTCGGTGAGCGAGCTGGTCGACGAGCTGACCGACCTCGTCGCCGAGCTGACCGGCTTCGACCGGGTGATGACCTACCGCTTCACGCCGGAGTGGGACGGGGAGGTCATCGCGGAGCGCAAAGCGCCGGGGCTGGAGCCATTCCTCGGGCTGCGCTACCCCGCCACCGACATCCCCGCCCAAGCCCGGGCGTTGTACACCACCAACTGGCTGCGGCTAATCCCGACGTCGGAGTACACGCCGGTCCCCTTGGTGCCCTCCGGCGGCACGGACGGCGAGGGACCGCTGGATCTGAGCGGGGCGATGCTGCGTTCGGTCTCCCCGGTGCATCTCGAGTACCTCCGCAACATGGGCGTGGCCGCGTCGATGTCGGTGTCGGTCGTCATCGACGGGCGCCTGTGGGGACTCATCGCCTGCCACCACTACACCGGCCCCCACCGCCCGCCTTACCGGGTCCGGGCCGCCGCCGAGATGCTGGCGAGAACCGCGTCGATCCTCCTCGCGCAGCGGGAGATGGCCGACCGGGCCGAGCGCCGAGCCGAGCGCGGCTCGCTGCGCTCCAGGGCGATCGCCGCGATCGCCGCCCGCCGGGAGGAAGACGGGACGGGCGCCGCCGGCGAGGACCTCCTCGGCCTGGTCGACGCCAGCGGGGTGACCGTCCGCCTCGGGGGCACAGCCTTGGCGGAGGGGGCCGCCCTGGACCTGGCCGACGCGGACGCCGTCGCGGCCGCGCTGCTCGACGACGGCGAACAGCGCGGGGTCGGCGCCACCGACCACCTGGCGCAGCTAGACCCCCGGTGGGCCGGGCTGGCCCCCGAAGTCGCCGGCGCCCTGGCGGTACGCGTAGGCGACTCCCCGGACCGCTACGTGCTTTGGACCCGCCCGGAATGGCAGCGGGAGGTGGCCTGGGCCGGCGACCCCCGCCACCAGAAGGCGCAGCGGTCCCCGGCGGGGCTGCGCCTCTCGCCGCGCTCGTCGTTCGAGGTGTGGGTCGAGCGGGTCGGGCTGCGCAGCCGGCCCTGGGACCCCGCCGATCTCGACGAGGCCCTTGATCTCGGCCGAGGGCTGTCGGACCTGGTGCTGCGGCGGGCCTTCGAACAAAGCGAGGTAACCGCCGCGCTGCAGCGCACCCTCCTTCTGGAGGGACTCCCGGCGATCCGGGGGATCGAGTCGGCCATGCGGTACCTGCCCGGCGGCGACCAGCCTGTGGGAGGCGACTGGTTCGAGCTGCTCAGCCTGCCCGACGGGCTGTGCGCGCTGGCCATCGGCGACGTCGCCGGCCACGGCCTGATGGCCTCGGCGGTCACCGCCCAGCTCCGCCAGGGGCTGCGGGCCTACCTCCTGCGCGAGGAGGGCCCCGAGCAGGCCCTGGCCCGGCTCAACGATCTGGCCAACTGGGTGCTGCCCGACGACATCGCCACCACCTTGGTCGCGGTGCTCGACCCGGCCGACGGCCGGCTGCGGTGGGTCAGCGCCGGCCACGTCCCGCCGCTGGTCGCCGCTGGCGCCGGCTCCCGGTACCTGGGCGGCAGCCGGGGGCCAGCCCTCGGCGTCCGGGCCGGCGCCAGGTTCGATGCCACCGCCGACCGGCTCGCGCCGGGCGAGGTCCTGGTCTTGTACTCCGACGGGCTCATCGAGCGGCGAGGCGAGTCGATCGACGACGGCCTGCGCCGGCTTCGAGAAGCAGCCGCGGGCCTGCCGGCCGAACCCGAGGCGCTGTGCCAGGGGCTGGTGGAACGCCTGGCCGCTGACGGGCGCCCCGACGATGTCACCGTGCTGGCGGTCCG
Source organism: Acidiferrimicrobium sp. IK (assembly GCF_025499425.1). Lineage (GTDB taxonomy): Bacteria > Actinomycetota > Acidimicrobiia > Acidimicrobiales > Palsa-688 > Acidiferrimicrobium. The sequence continues at coordinate 239,573 of NZ_JAIMCB010000007.1, read as the reverse complement.
GCGAGCGTGAAGCGTCCCGGCCGGCGGGGCGGGCCAGGTCAGCGGGCCGGCCACGGCATGGCCAGCGCGGCGTCGTAGACCTGCCGTTTGGGGACCTTGAGGGTCCGGGCCACGTCGGCGACCGCTCGGCGGCGGTCCACGCCGGCGTCGAGCGCCGCGCCGAGAGCGTCGGCCACCGCGTCGGCGCCGACGGAGACCGGCGGGGCGCCTCCGACCACCACCACCCACTCCCCTCGCGGCGGATGGTCCTCCACCCACCGCACCGCCCCGGCTGCGCTGCCCCGCCACACCTCTTGGTGCAGCTTGGTCAGCTCCCGGACGCACGCCACCGGGCGGTCGTCGCCGCACGCCTGGCGGAGGTCCTCCAAGGTCCTGGCTACCCGGTGCGGGGACTCGTAGATGACGGTGGTGCGCTCGTCGACCGCGACCGCGGCGAGCCGCTGAGCCCGGGCCTGCCCCTGGCGGGGAAGGAACCCCTCGAAGCACCATCGCCCCGCCGGGAGGCCCGAGAGCACCACTGCGGTGATCGCGGCTGCCGGGCCGGGAACGACGTCCACGGGGACCCCCGCCGCGACCGCGGCGGCCACCAGCCGCTCGCCGGGGTCGGAGATCCCCGGCATGCCGGCATCGCTGACCATGGCCACGGTCGCGCCGGCCGCCGCCTGGCGCACCGCGGCGTCGGCGGCCGCCGCTTCGTTGTGGGCGTGCAGCGCCCGCAGCCGGGAGCCGGCGGGAATCCCGAACGCGGAGAGCAGCGCACGGGTACGCCGGGTGTCCTCGCAGCAGATCACGTCGGCTTGCTGCAGGATCTCCTGGGCGCGGGGCGAGAGGTCCCCCAGGTTCCCGATCGGCGTGCCGACGAGCACCACCCGGCCCCCGGCGGAGGGGCCGGGGCCGGCGGGCTCCTCGCCGGCAGATGGTCGGTCGGTCACCGGCCCCGCAGTGCCAGGCGGTCGCCTACTCGAAGGCCCCAGCGGTCGAACGCGCCGGCCTCGGCCAGCACCACGACACCGGCGCCGGGGCGCACCAGCATCGGCCACCCGGCACGGAGGGTACGAATCCGGCGGACCTCGACTTCGCCGGCCTCGTCTGGATCCACGGCCTGGCCGGTGACTCCGCCGGCCTCCGCCGGCCGGCACCAAGCGACGTCCATCCCGCCGGCGGATCGGGTGCTGTGCAGCAGGGCGCTGTGGCCGAGGACCACTGCGGGCGCCGGCGGCGCTTGGACCACGCGCCCTGCCGGCGGCGCGCCCAGCGCGGCGAGGACGTCGTCGTTGCGTACCAGCCAGCTCCCGGTCCCTCCCTGCTCGAACCTCCGGGTCGCTGCCGACATCCCTGCGAGGCTACCCCCCGCCTAGCCGAGCGGGGGTTCCCTCGCCTATCGTGGTCGGCCATGTCCAAGCGCACGCACAAGGCCCGCCTCCGGGCCAAGAGGAAGAAGGCCAACCACGGCCGCAAGCCCAACCGGGGCCGCGGCTGAGCCGAGCGGTCAGCCGCCGGCGACCGCGGCGCTGGCCGCGACCCAGCGGCGGCAGCTGGCCACCGGAGCGTTTGCCTGGGACTCAGTGCCTGTAGCTGGGACTCAGTGCCTGTAGCTGGGACTCAGTGCCTGTAGCTGGGACTCAGTGCCTGTGGCTGGCGTCGACGATGGGGTTACGGACCGTCGCGATCCCCTCCACGCCGACCTCGACCACGTCGCCGGGGTGCATCAATACCGGAGGCTGGCGTCGGAACCCGACACCAGCCGGCGTGCCGGTGGCCACCACGTCACCTGGCCGCAGGGTGATGGTCCGGGTGGCGTACTCGAGCAGCTCCGGGATCTTGATCGCCATCTCGGAGGTGCGACCGTCTTGCATCATCTCCCCGTTGACCTGCGTCCACAGCCGCAGGTCCGAAGGGTCAAGCTCGTCGGCGGTGACGATGGCCGACGCGATCGGACCGCTCTGGTCGGCGTTCTTGCCGTTGGCCCACTGGGAGGTGGCCTGCTGGTGGGTTCGGGCGCTGACGTCGTTGAACACCGTGTAGCCGAGGATCCCGGCCGCCGCGTCGGCGGCGGCCACGGCCCGCAACGGTGAGCCGATGACCACGGCCAGCTCCACCTCCCAGTCCAAGCCGGGCTCCGCGTCCGGGACCGGGATCGGCTCGCCGTCAGCGACCAGGGTCGCCCACCAGCGGGCGAAGAGGTTGGGCAGCGCCGGGAGCTCGTTCTTGGTCTCCTGGGCGTGCATCGGGTAGTTGAGGGCGACGCAGACGACCTTGGCGGTCTCCGGCACCGGGATCGCCGGGGTCAGCTCTGCAGCTGGGCGGGTGCCCTCCTCCGTCTGGGCGGCCTCCGCCAACCAGCCAGGGACGTCCTCGTAGAAGCCTTGGACGGTGGTCAGGGGTGACACGAGGTCGCCGATCACCACGCCCATCGTCGGGCGGCCGTTGTCGAGGTAGGCGGTGAGACGCATGCAGCGATGGTAGGCAGTCGCACATGACCACCCACGAGACGCCACTGTCGCCGTCTGTCCTCCTCACCACGATCAGCGCCGGCGTGGCTACCGTTGTGCTCAACCGGCCGGCGGCGCGAAACGCCCTCAACCGGGAGTTGATCGACGCGCTGGCGACCACGATGGTGGAGTTGGACGCCGACCCGCTGGTCCGCGTCATCGTCTTGACCGGCGCCGACCCGGCGTTTTGCGCCGGCCTCGACCTTCGGGATCTGGGCCGCGGTGAAGGGGCGCTGCTGGAGGGCGGGACGCGGGGAGGTTTCTGGCCGACCATCGCCACGCCGGTGATCGGCGCCATCAACGGCGCCGCGGTCACCGGCGGCCTCGAGGTGGCGCTGCAGTGCGACATTCGCATCGCGTCGCAGCGGGCCCGGTTCGCGGACACCCACGCCCGGGTCGGGGTGATGCCCGGCGCCGGCCTGACGGTCCGCCTACCCGCTGCCGTGGGGCTGGCCCGGGCTCTGGACATGAGCTTGACCGGTCGCTTCGTGACCGGTGACCAGGCCGCCGCGTGGGGGCTGGTCAGCGCGGTGGTCCCCCACGACCAGCTCCTCTCGACCGCCGCGGCGATGGCCGCCGCGGTTGGCGAGCTCGACCCGCTCGCCGCGACCACCCTGCTCGGCGTGTACCGCGCCGGCGCGGCGATGACCGGGGCGGATGCGACGGCCAACGAGTTGGAGGCTGCACGGGCATGGAAGGCCCGCAGCTTCGACGCGGCGACCGTCGCCGCTCGGCGCGACGAGATCATCGCCAGAGGCAGCCGGCTCAGCTGACGGGGCCGGCGGGCCCTCTCAGGCCTCGCTGCGGGCGATCAGCCCGGAGAGGGGAACCTGCGGCCGGGCGCCCATGTGGCTGATGACCTCGGCAGCCGCCAGGCCGCCGAGGCGGGCGCAGCGCGCCGGGTCGAAACCCGACACCACGCCATAGAGGTAGCCGGCTGCGAACAGGTCTCCGGCCCCGGTGGTGTCGACGACCCGCCCAACCGGCTCGGCGGGGATCTCGCTGACCCGACCGTCGGCGGCGACGACCGAGCCTGCCGCGCCCCGGGTCACCGCGACGGTGGCGCAACGGCGGCTGAGGATGGCGAGGGCCTTCTCGAAGTCGTCGGTGCCGGCCATCCCGCACGCCTCCTGCTCGTTGCCGAACAGCAGGTCGACCCGGTCGAGCAGGGGGTCCAGCGCGTCGCCGTGCAGCTCGACCCAGAACGGGTCTGACAGCGACAGCGAAACCAGCGTGCCGGCGGCCTCCGCGGTGGCGATGGTCCGCTCGACGGTGGCGTCGGTGCTGTGCAGCCCGCACAGGTACCCCTCGAGGTAGACGACGTCAGCCCCCGCGACCGCCTCGACGTCGATGTCGTCGGGGCCCAGGAGGTCTCCGATGCCGAGCATGGTGCACATGGTCTTCTCCGCGTCGGAGGTGACCATGACGATGCAGCGGCCGGTGCCGGGACCGTCGTGGCCGAGAGGGACGCTGAACTCGACGCCGGCGGCGCGGATGTCCTTGGCGAAGATCGCGCCCAGCTCGTCGTCGCGCACCTTGCCGAGGAACGCCACCCGGGCGCCCAGCTCGGCGACGCCGACCGCGGTGTTGGCCGCGGATCCCCCCGACACCGCGGTGGTGTCCACCAACGTCCGGTACATGGCCTCGGACTGAGCCTCGTCGACGAGGGTCATGGTGCCTTTGGACAGACCGAAGCCGGCGACGATCTCGTCGGGGACGGCGGTTAGTACGTCGACGATGGCATGGCCGACGGTGACCACTCGGGGGGCAGCGCGCATCGGGCAAACGGTAGTGGGGTCGGGACCGGCCTCACGAGGCGGCCTTACCGGGTGGGCGGGCATAGGGTGGTTCGCTTCAGTGCCAGCCGCCCGAGAATCGAGGCCGTAGTTGTCAGACCAGCCGAGCCACCGCCTGCCCCGCACCGTCATACCCGAGCGTTACCTCCTCGAGCTGGTCCCGGACCTGGCCGCCGCGACGTTCAAGGGCCGGGTCGACATCGAGGTGCGGGTGGAGGCGGCGACCGACACGGTGGTGCTCAACGCCGCGGAGCTCGACATTCCGGGCGCGACGTTCACCGGGCCGGACGGGCGCAAGGTGACCGGCAAGGTGAGCACCGACGAGGCGACCGAGCGGGCGACCATCAGCCTCGACGCACCGCTCGAAGCGGGCTCGTGGCAGCTGGCTTTGGAGTTCACCGGTGTGCTCAACGACAAGCTGCGCGGGTTCTACCGCTCCACTTACACCGCTGACGACGGCACCGTGCGGACACTGGCGACGACACAGTTCGAGGCGGCGGACGCGCGCCGGGCGTTCCCGTGCTGGGACGAGCCGGACTTCAAAGCGACGTTCGCGGTGACCCTCGTCGTAGAGGAGGGCCTCACCGCGATCTCCAACGGTGACGTGGTGAGCGACGAGCCGATCGGCGACGGCACCCGGCGGGTTCGGTTCGCCGAGACGATGGTGATGTCGACGTATCTCGTGGCGTTCATCGTCGGCGAGTTCGAGCTCACCGAACCCCGCGACGTTCAAGGCGTCCCGCTGCGGGTCGCCGCGCCCCCCGGCCGAAGTCACCTCACCCCTTATGCCGTCGCCGCCGCGGAGCACGCCCTGACCTACCTGGCCGGCTACTTCGAGATCCCTTACCCGGCCAGCAAGATCGACCATGTGGCGATCCCCGACTTCGCGTTCGGGGCCATGGAGAACCTCGGCTGCGTCACCTACCGGGAGACCGCTCTGCTCCTCGACGAGGCTCGGGCGTCGCAGCTGGAGCTGCAGCGGGTGGCGACGGTCATCGCCCACGAGACCGCCCACATGTGGTTCGGGGACCTGGTGACCATGAAGTGGTGGAACGGCATCTGGCTCAACGAGGCGTTCGCCACGTTCATGGAGCTGAAGACCACCGACGCGCTGCGCCCGCAGTGGGATGTGTGGACCGCTTTCGGTGCCGGGAAGGCCGCCGCCATGGTCACCGACGGCCTGCGGGCCACCCGGCCGGTCGAGTTCGAGGTGGGCGAGCCGGCCGAGGCCGACGCCATGTTCGACGTGTTGACCTACCAGAAGGGTGGCTCGGTGCTGCGGATGCTCGAGCAGTACCTCGGCGAGGAGCAGTTCCGCAAGGGCATCGCCCGCTACCTCAAGCAGCACAGCTACGGGAACACCGAGACCACCGACTTGTGGGACGCCATCGAGGCCGCCTCCGGCGAACCGGTTCGAGCGACCATGGACACGTGGATCTTCCAGGGTGGCTATCCGCTGGTCAGCGTCAAGGCCGGCGACGACGGCCGCAGCTTGGTGGTCTCCCAGCAGCGCTTCGTATACGACGGGGAGCCCGCCGAAGGGCTGTGGGGGGTTCCGCTCAGCCTGCGGGCCTCGGTCGGCGGGACGGTAGAGACCCGCCGGGTCCTGCTCGACGAGCCGAGCGCGACGATCAGCTTCGACGGGCCTGTCGATTGGGCGGTGCTCAACGCCGGCGGCACCGGGTTCTACCGGGTTCGCTACAGCCCCGACCTGCTCGCCGCCTTGAGCTCTGCTGGCCTGGCCGGGTTGGCCCCGCTGGAACGCATCGGGCTTCTCGGGGACACCTGGGCTGCGGTCCTCGCCGGCCAGGCGTCGGTGGCCGACTGGGCGAGGCTGGTAGGAGCGCTCGGCGACGAGGACGATCCTGACGTGTGGGGCGCCGCGCTGGCCCCCATGGCACTGCTCGAGGTGGTCGCCACCGACGCTCAGCTCCCGGCGCTGGCCGCCTTCGCCCATAGGGTCGTCGGTCCCGCGTTCGCCCGACTGGGTTGGGACGCGGCTCCCGGCGAGGCCGACCGCGCCGCGATCTGTCGCGGTCGCTTGCTCGGCGTGCTCGGCACGGTCGGAGCCGACCCTGAGGTGCGAGCCGAAGCGGCCCGCCGCTTCGGCTCGGACCGCGACGGCGGAGACGCCCTCGCTCCGGACCTGCGGGGGGCGGTGGTCAATGTCGTGGCGGCCGCCGGCGGCGCCGGTGAGTGGGAGGCGCTGCTGGAGCGCTACACCACGGTCACCAACCCGCAGGAGAAGGTGCGCTACCTCTTCGCTCTCACCCAGACCCCGGATCCAGCCCTGCTGCGCCGGACCCTGGACCTCTGCTTGAGCGACGAGGTCCGCAACCAAGACGCCCCCTACGTCGTGCCGATGGTCCTCGCCAACCGGGCCGGCGGCGCCTGGGCGTGGGACTGGGTCACCGGGCACTGGGACGCCGTCCTCGACCGCTACCCCGCCAACCTGCTCATCCGGCTGCTCGAAGGCATCACCGCCCTGGTCGACCCGGACGTCGCGGCCCGAGTCGAGGAGTGGCTGTCGGGCGCGACGGTCCCCGTCGGCGGCCCGCGGGTCGCGCAGCTCACCGAGCGGATGCGGGTCAACGGCGCCTTCGCCCGGCGGGTCGGTCCCGGCCTGGCCGCGGCGCTGGAGGGCTGAACCACCGGCCGCCCGGTGACCGGCCGATCCGCCGAGGCGGGGGCCGTCCGCAAAGATGGATCGATGCCCACCCCCGGCCTGCTCGCTGCCCCCGCCCCGTCGGCGGCGACGCAGCGCGACGACGTCGGGGCCGTCGGGGTGAGCGGCGCTCATGTCTTCTCGGTCGACGACGAGTCGATCCAGGTGGCGTGGCGCGGCGGCGACGCCGCCCATCTGGTGGTCGGGGCCGGCCCGGCGCGCGCCGAGGTGCACACCACGCCGTCAGCTGATCTGCTGCGCCACGCGCGGCGCACCTGGCCCCTCGACCGCCACCAGCGGGGACCGGCGGCGGTGGTGCTCGACGGCCTCGAGCCGGACACCGAATATCAGGTGTGGATCGAGCCCGATGGCGGCGCTCGGCGCGTGGTCGGGTCTGCAAGGACGCTGCACCGGCCGCCCGGCGCGCTGCTTCACCGCTTCGCCACGCTCAATGACATCCACATCGGCGAGCGGCGCTTCGGGGTGGGACGCCCCTTCGAGGACCGTCACCCGCTTCCTGCCGGGAGCGCTCCCTACCCGCTGCGCTGCGCCCGGGCGGCGGTGCGCGAGGCGCTGGAGTGGGGCGCGACCCACCTGGTGGTCAAAGGGGACCTGACCCGTGACTCGGAGCCGGCGGAGCTTCGCGCCGTCGGTCGGCTGCTGCAGTCGTCGGGGGTGCCTGCCGACGTGGTGCTCGGCAACCACGACGTGCGCAACGGGATCGACGCCGCGGCGTACCTGGCTGAGTACGGCATCGACGCCAGGCCGGTGGTCCGCTCCCGCGACCTGCCGGGCCTGCGCCTGGTCTTTGGTCACACGCCGGGTCCCGGCGACCGCTGGGGGCAGATCCTCGATGACCAGTCGGACCGGATAGCCCGTCTGGCCGGTTCCGCCGCCGGGGCGTGCATGCTGGTCGTGCACCACCCGCCGGCCACCGGTGTCGCCACGCTCCGCTACCCGCCGGGCATCTACCGGGCCCAGTCGGGAAGGCTCCTGCGGCGCTTGGCGGCCGCCAACCCCTGCTCGGTCGTCGTGTCCGGGCACACCCACCGCAACCGGGTTCGCACCGGGTGGGGAATCACCTGCGCCGAAACCGCGTCGACGAAGGACCATCCGGGCCAGTGGGTCGGCTACCGGGTGTTCGAGGGGGGCTTGGTGCAGACCGCCCGCAGGGTGCAAGACCCGCCGGCCATCGCTTGGACAGAGGCCACGTCGAGGGCTCTAGGAGGGCAGTGGGGACGGTGGGCGCCCGGCACCTTGGCGGACCGGTGCTGGTCGCTGGAGTGGCCCGGGCCCGCTTCCGCCTAAGCGCCCGCCGCCCGACGGTCGTTGGGCGGTCCGCCGGTGACGGCCGGACGAAGCGATGACGGCCGGACGCAGCGCCTGACGCGAAGGCTCAGCCCGTCTGGTCGGCGCGGGCATCGCTCGGCGCTCCCGGCCCGGGCGCCACGGGAAGGCCGGCGGCGGCCCAAGCCCTGAACCCGCCGTCGAGGTCGGTGGCCTGCGCCAAGCCGAGCTGGCGGAGGCTGGCGGCCGCCAGGCTCGACGCGTAACCCTCGTTGCACACGACGATCACCGGACGGTCGTAGATGTCTTCGCCGACTGCGGGGAGGCGGTCGGGGCTGGCCGGGTCGAGACGCCATTCGAGGACGTTGCGCTCGAGGATCCACGCCCCGGGTATGACGCCCTCGTCGCGGCGGTAGTCAACGGGGCGGATGTCGACGAGCACCGCGCCGGCGGCCACCAGCGCGGCGGCGGCCTCCGGCCCGACCCGCCGCAGAGCGCGCCGGGCCTGCTCCAGCATGGCCCCGACGCTGCTGCGCTCGACGCCGGTCACCGCGACGCGTCGCTCCCGTCTTCGGCGCCCGCCGGGTCCCCGGCCAGCTTGTCGACTCGGGCCTGCACCGCGTCGAGGCGGGCTCGGGCCAGGCGGTGCAGCAGCTCGGCCCGCTCGTAGAGGTCGGCGGCCTGCTCGATGCCGATCTGGCCGCCGGCCAGCTGCTCGGTCACCGTTTCCAGCTCCTCGACCAGCTCCTCGAAGCTCCGCTCGTCGTCCGCGCCGCCCGCGGCGTCGTCCTTCGCTGTCACTTCGCCCATCGCAGATCACCCATTCGTCGTAGCGGGCCCATCGCCCCGCAGGCCGTCGGCCCGGTCACACCAGGCCCGGTCGCACCAGGCCCGGTCACGGCTGGACCCGGGCCTGAAACTCACCGTCGCTGACGGCTACCGCCACCACGTCCCCGGGCGAGACCTGAGCCCGGTGCCGCACGACCCGGCCGTCCTCGGCGCGCACAACCGCGTACCCCCGCTCCAGGACCCGGGCCGGGGCGAGGGCCCGCAGGTGGCGGGCGTCGGCGTCCAGGCGCCCCCCAGCTCGGGCCAGCTGCTCCCAGGCGCCGCGCCGCCACGGCTGGGAGGCGATGCGGGCCCTGGCGGCGGCCAGACGGTCGTTGGGGTGGGTCCACGCCAGGCGGTCACCGGCTCGGGCCAGGCGGGTGGCCGCCCGGTCCGTCCCGGCCCGCAGCGCGCCGGCGGGGTCGAGCGCGTCATGGCGGCGGGCGGCCCGCTCGCAGCGGGCCCTGGCCGCGTCGGCCGCCCTGGCCAGCACGCCGTCGCATCGTCCGGTCAGCGCGGCGCGGTCGGGGACCACGGCCGCGGCGGCGATGGAGGGAGTGCCGCAGCGCAGGTCGGCCACCTCGTCGCAAAGCGGCCGGTCGCCGTCGTGGCCGATGGCCGACACGACCGGAACCGGGCACGACGCGACGGCCATGCACACCTCCTCGCTGCTCCACGGCAGGAGGGCGGTGGCGTCGCCGCCGCCCCGGGCGACGATCACCACCTCCACGCCCGGCGCCCGCACCACCCTTCCCAGGGACTCCACGATCGACGCGGCGGCTCCCGGCCCCGACACCGTCGTCGTCTCCAGGTGCAGGGGGTAGCCCGGGAACCGGGCGGCGACGACCGACTCGATGTCTTTGATCACCGCGGCGTCGGCGCCGCACACGACCCCGATCCGGGTGGGCAGGACCGGCACCCGCCGCCGGGGCCGGTCGAGGAGACCGCGGGCCCCGAGACGGCCGCGCACCTCGGCGACCAGGGCCGCGATGGCTCCCTCCCCGACCGGGCTGACGTCCTCGGCGACCAGGCTGACCTGACCGCGGTCGGGGCTCCACTCCAGCGCCCCGACGACCGCGACCCGCTCCCCGTCGACGATCCGGACCCGGCCCGCGGCGCGAGGCACCCGCACCGACACCTGGGCGGCTCGATCCCGGAGGGTGAAGTAGCGGGCGCCGGTACGGCCGACGGTGACACGGTGGACCTCGCCCTCGACGCTGATCCGCCCGACGGCACCGACAGCGCGGGCCACCTCGCCGGCGAGGCGCACCAGCGTGACCCGCCGGGGCTGGCGGGCGACGTCGTCGTCGAACAGCGGCAAGGTCACCTCCGGGAGGCTATCGGCAGGCGGTGACCGGCCCGGCCGGCCACCGCGCCGGAACCACCAGCCATGAGCTATCATCGAAACAGGTCAAGGCCCTTCACGGACTGCGATGTGCGCAGGTCTGCACAGGTGCGGGTCGCCACGGGCTTCGACCACGGCCTGCAGGCGTCCGCTCGGCGGGCCACCCACGGTACGCAACCCGGCACGACGCCGGGCCACCGGGTGCCGTGCGTCGACCCGTCTACCCAGGAGCCCGTTTGTCTTCTATCCCATCTGGGGCCGCCTCCGGTCCTGTCACCTTCGCCGCCCTCGGCGTCCCCTCCCCGCTCGTCGCGGCGCTCGCCGAAGGCGGGATCACCGAGGCGTTCCCGATCCAGGCGCTCACCATCGCCGACGCGTCGCAAGGCCGCGACGTGTGCGGCAAGGCCAAGACCGGGTCGGGCAAGACCCTGGCCTTCGGGCTGCCGATGCTGGCCCGGCTGAGCAGCGACCCGGCTCCGCCGGCCGCTGGTCGCCTCCCCCGGGCGTTGGCGCTGGTACCGACCCGTGAGCTGGCCAAGCAGGTGGCCGACGTCCTCGAGCCGCTGGCCGCTTCTGTCGGCCTCACCCTGGTGGCGTGCTACGGGGGCACCGGCATGGACGCCCAGATCGCCGCGCTGCGCGGCGGGGCCGACATCATCATCGCCACCCCCGGGCGGCTCATCGACCTGCGCCAGCGCGACGACGTCAGCCTTGCCGGCATCGAGGTGCTGGTCCTCGACGAGGCCGACCGGATGGCTGATATGGGGTTCATGCCCCAGGTGGAGTGGCTGCTGCGCCACCTGACGCACCCCCACCAGACGATGCTGTTCTCCGCCACCTTGGACGGCGACGTGGACCGCCTGGTCCGCTACGAGATGACCGACCCGGTCCGCCACGAGGTCATCTCCGAGCAGCCGACGGTCACCGCCATGTCCCATCGGTTCCTGCTGGTCCACCAGATGGACAAGGTCAAGGTGGTGGCGTCGATCGCCCGCAACGCCAGCCGGGTCATCGTCTTCTCGCGAACCAAGCGCGGCGCTGACAAGCTGACCGAGTCGCTGCGCAAGGAGGGCGTCGACGCCCGGGCCATCCACGGCGACCTGCGCCAGCAGGTGCGGGAACGAGCCCTCAAGCAGTTCGCCGACGGCAAGCTGCCGGTGCTGGTGGCCACCGACGTCGCCGCCCGCGGCATCGACGTCGACGGCATCGACGTCGTCGTCCACTACGACCCAGCGGAGGACGCCAAGGCCTACCTTCACCGCAGCGGCCGCACCGCCCGAGCCGGGCGCAAGGGTGTCGCGGTGACCCTCCTGCTCTGGAACGAGCAGATGGAGGTCGAGAAGGTCAAGAAGCGCCTCGGCGTCGACCAGCCCGTCGTCGAGATCTTCTCCAACGACGCCCGCCTGGCCGACCTCGCCGGCTGGGACCCGGCCATCGCGTCGGTGGCCTAGCTCCTGCGCACCCTAGAGCACGCCCTCCTGATCCTGGCGGGCGCCGCCGTCATCCTCATCACGCTGTGGTCCGCGATCCGCGCCACGATCCTGCCCCGCGGCGTGTCCGACCCCCTCAACCGGTCGGTGACCCGCTCCACGCGCTGGGTGTTCCGCAACCTGGCCAACCACTACGACACCTTCGAGGGCCGGGACCGGGTCATGGCCATGCTCGGCCCGGTGTCGCTGCTCACCCTGCTGCTGTCGTGGTTGGCGCTGGTCCTCGGCGCCTACCTCCTCATCTACCTGGGGATCGCCACCGACTCCCCCGTCAAGGCGGTGGAGCTGTCGGGCTCGTCGATCACGACGCTCGGGACTACCACCACCGCGCACGGGGCCGCGGCGCTGGTCACCTACACCGAGGCCGGTCTGGGCTTGCTGATCATCACCCTGCTGATCACCTACCTGCCGAGCATCTACGGGGCGTTCTCCCGCCGGGAAAACGGCGTCGGCCTCCTCGGTGTGCGCGCCGGCACGCCCCCGCGCGCCGCGACGATGCTCATCCGCTTCCACCGCATCAACGAGGTCGGCATCCGCCTGTCGGAGCTGTGGCGGACCTGGGAGCAGTGGTTCATCGACGTCGAGGAGACCCACTCCACGTTCCCGATCCTCATGTTCTTCCGGTCCCCCCAGGCGCAGCAGTCGTGGCTGACCGCGAGCGGCGTCGTGCTCGACACCGCGGCCTTCTGGGTGGCCGCGATCGAGCATCCGAAGGACCCCGACGCCCAGCTGGCCCTCCGGGCCGGGTTCCTCACCTTGCGCCGCCTGGCGGACATCTCGGGGCTGACCTACGACCCCGACCCGGCCCCCGACGAGCCGATCAGCGTCAGCCGGGCCGAGTTCGAGGAGGTCCTCGACGAGATGGCCGCTGCTGGCATGACCATCGTCGCGGACCGGGACGCGGCGTGGAAGGCGTGGGCCGGGTGGCGGGTCAACTACGACTCGGTCCTGCTCAACCTGGCCCGCCTGATCGAGGCCCCGCCCACCCCTTGGGTGTCGGATCGCAGTCCTATGCGCCGCCCCGTGCCGACATCCAGGTCCGGTCGACCACGCTGGCCGGCGGGAGCGAAACACTGACGCCGATGCCGGGCCCGGCCGGCACCGCGATGGTCCCGTCCGCCTGCAAAGTGGCGGGCCGGTCGACGATGTCGGTCGCCCAGTAACGGTCGGAAGCCGACAGGTCACCGGGCAGCGAAAACCCGCCGAGGGCAGCCAACGCCAGGTTGGCGGCCCGCCCGACTCCGGTCTCGAGCATCCCCCCGCACCACGCGCCGATCCCCGACCGGGCGCAGCGGTCGTGCACCCGCACCGCCTCGCGAAGGCCGCCGACCCGTCCCGGCTTGACGTTGAGGACCCGGCACGCTCCCAGGGCCACGGCGCTGGCCGCGTCGTCGTCGGAGGCGATCGCCTCGTCCAGGCACAGCGGCGTCGCCAACCGCCGCCCCAGCTCGGCGTGGCCCACCAAGTCGTCGTCGCCGAGGGGCTGCTCGACCATGAGCAGCCCGTACCCGTCGAGGCGGGCCAGGGCGCCGGCGGCACCGTCGACACCCAGCGCACGGTAGGACCCGTTGGCGTCGACCTGGAGGGCCAGGCCGGGATGGGCGTCCCGGACGGCCGCGACGGGAACGACGTCCCAGCCGGGACCGACCTTGAGCTTCACCCGCCGGTAGCCCTCCCCGACCCTTTTGCCCACCTCTTCGAGCAGGCGGTCGACGTCGCCGGTAACTCCCACCGCGACACCGGCCGGCACCCGCTCCCGGTGGGGCCCGGGGTGCGACGACACGGCGCGCAGCGCGTCGACCAGCGCCACCCCCCGGGCCCGCAGCCCGGCGTCGAGGACCGCGGCCTCCAGCGCCGCCTTGGCCATCTGGTGACCCTTGACCGCCTCCATCGCCGCCAGGCCACCGGCGAGCACCCTGGGCGCCAGGTGGGCCTCCAGCACCGCCCGGGCCCCGGCCTCGTACTCCGCGGTGTAGGTCGGTTCCGGCTGGGCGACGCACTCCCCCCACCCCTCCGCGTCGTCGGTGACGGCCCGGACCAGCACCACCGAGCGCTCCGCGATCCGGCCCATCGCGGTGACCCACGGTTCGGCCAGCGACAGCCGGACGGTGACCAGTTCGATGCCTTTGAGCTCGATCTCCTCGCCGGTCACCGGCGGGAGCGGAACACGACCCGAACGAACAGGATCGCACCCACGATCACCGCCACGGCCAGCAGGATGCCCCACAGGTCGGCGGGGTCCTGATGGGCGCCGGGTACGAGCGTCGTCGTGGTGACCGCGAGGGTCGTGACCTCCTGCACGGCATCTTGGTGTAGCAGACCTGGCGCCGCCCCCCGGTCCCCGTCGCGGCACCGCCCCCGCCGCTGGACCGGTACCGTGGGCGGGGTGTCCGACGCCTGGCTGATCGAACCGTCCGGCCCCCTACGCGGCGAGGTGGAGGTCCACGGCTCGAAGAACGCCGTGACCAAGCACATGGTCGCGGCGATCCTCGGGGCGGGCCCGAGCACCATCGCCAACGTCCCCGATGTCGGCGACGTGGAGATCACGACCAGGATCCTCGAGGCGATCGGCGCGACGGTCTCCCGCGACGGCGACACCCTCACGGTGGCACCGCCCGACGAGGTGACCCCGTCGGTGCCGCTGTCGTTCTCCGGGCTCAACCGGATCCCGGTCCTGCTCCTCGGGCCGCTGCTGCACCTAGCCGGCGAGGCTTGGGTGCCCCGCGTCGGCGGCGACCGGATCGGCAGCCGCCCGGTGGACTTCCACGTCGAGTCGCTGCGGGCGTTCGGCGCCGAGGTCACCGTGACCGACGAGGGCATCCACGCCCAGTGCGCGCAGCTCCGCGGCGCCATCATCGAGCTGCCCTACCCGAGCGTGGGCGCCACCGAGTCGGCGCTTCTCACCGGCGCGCTGGCCCAGGGCAAGACCGTCATCCGCAACGCCGCCACCGAGCCCGAGGTCCTGGAGCTGGCGTTTTTCTTGCAGCGGATGGGCGCCCGCATCGAGCTGGCCCCCGAGCGGCGGATCGTCATCGAAGGGGTTCCGGGTTTGCGCGGCGCCACCACCCGCTTGCAGGGCGACCGCAACGAGGCGTTCAGCTACCTGGTCGCCGGGTTGCTGACCGGCGGGCGGGTCCGGGTGATCGGCTGCGGCCAGGACCGCCTGGTCACCGCGATCACCACCCTGCTGCGCATGGGCGCCACCGTGGAGGTCGACGATCAGGGCATGACCGCGTCCGCTCCCGACGGGCTGCGGGCGGCGGCGGTGCAAACCGACGTGCACCCGGGTTTCATGACTGACTGGCAGACCCCCCTCATGGTGCTGTTCACCCAGGCGGAGGGCATGTCGGTCCTCCACGAGACCGTCTACGAGGACCGCTTCGTGTACGTGCCGGCCCTGCAGGCGATGGGCGGTGAGATCGAGCTGTTCTCGTCGTGCCTGGGCGGCCCGGCCTGCCGGTTCCACGACACTTCCAACCTGCACTCGGCGGTGGTGCGGGGGGTGTCCAAGCTGCGCGGCGCGGAGGTCGACATCCCCGACGTGCGCGCCGGGTTCTCCAGCGTGATCGCCGCGGCCGCCGCGCAGGGCCGCTCGACGCTGCGGGGCGTGCACCACCTCGAGCGGGGCTACCACCGCCCGGCCGAGCAGCTCCGTTCGCTCGGCATGGACCTGACGACGAGCTAGTAGCCGAGCATCACGCGCTCGGCGCGCACTCCTCGGCCTCGATGGCCGCGATCTGCTCGAGGCGGGCCACGTGGCGGCCTCCCTCGAAGGGGGTGGCCAGGAACGTGTCGACGAGGATGAGGGCCAGGACCTCGGCGGTGACCCGAGCCCCGATCGACAACACGTTGGCGTTGTTGTGCTGGCGGGCCAGCCGGGCGGTGTACTCGTCGTGGCAGAGCGCGGCGCGCGCCCCGTGGACCTTGTTGGCGGAGATCTGCTCCCCCTGCCCGCTGCCGCCCACCACGACGCCGAGTTCGGCGTCGCCGGCGACCACCGCCCGGGCGCACGCCGCGCAGAACGCCGGGTAGTCGACCGGCGCCGGCGAGTCGGTGCCCAAGTCGAGCACCTCGTGCCCGGCGCCTTTCAGGTGCTCGACGATCGCGGTCTTCAGCTCGAACCCGGCGTGGTCGGACGCAACGGCAACTCTCATCGGTTCTCCAAGTGGGCTGGCACCACGGTCGGTGCGGTCAGGGGGCCGGGTGGGTGCGGGCGACGGTCAGCCCGTCACCGATGGGCATGATCATCGCCTCGACTCGGTCGTCGGCGGCGACCAGGTCGTTGAACGACTTCATGGCGGCGGTGCCGCTGTCGGTCGCGTCCGGGTCGGCTACCGATCCGCCCCAGAGGACGTTGTCCACCAGGATCAGGCCACCGGGGCGCATGCGCACCACGATCTTCTCCCAGTAGTCGGGGTAGCCGGGCTTGTCGGCGTCGATGAAAGCCAGATCCCAAAGCGGCTCGACCGGCAGCGCGGCGAGGGTGTCACCGGCGGCCCCGAGACGCAGCTCGATGCGCGCCGCGACCCCCGCCTCCGCCCAGTAACGGCGGGCCACCGACGTCCACTCCTCGCTCACGTCGCAGCAAAGCAGGCGGCCGTCGGGACCCATGCCGCGAGCGACGCACAGCGCCGAGTACCCGGTGAAGGTCCCGACCTCCACGGCGCGCCGGGCACCGCTGAGCGACGCCAGCAGCTGCATGAACATTCCCTGGTCAACCCCGATCTGCATGCCCGCGGCGCCTCCCAACGCGGCGGTCTCAGCGATCAGGCGGGCCGCCACCGGATCCGGCGGAGGGCGGTGGGCGTCTAGGTACGAGCTCATCGCGTCGTCCAGCAGGAACGAGCGGGGGGCCATTCCCCGAGTCTTGCAGAGGCCGGCGCCAGGTCCTGCGGAGGGCGGCGCTGGGTCTGCAGAGGCCGGCGCGGTGCCCGGCCCCGTAAGCTCTGCCGATCGACGGTGTCGTGGATCGCATCATGGAGCACTCCGACCGCCTAACGGCGACGGAGCGACGGATCGCCGAGGTGTTGGCCGGCGAGCCGCAGACCATCGCGTTCGGAACCGTGGCCCAGGTCGCGGAGCGGGCCGGGACCAGCGGCCCGTCGGTGGTGCGCCTAGCTGTCAAGCTCGGATACGAGGGCTTCGTGGCGCTCCAGGCCGCGGTCCAACAGGAGCTGGCCCGCCAGCTGGGTCCGGCGCACGACCGGATCCGCCAGCGGCCGCCGACCGACCTGCTCAGCCGGGTGATGGAGACCGAGCAGGACAACGTCACCCGCACCTTCGCGGGGATCTCCGCGGAGGTGCTGGAACGGGTCGTGTCCCTCCTCGCCGACCGGCGCCGCCACGTGTGGGTGCTCCCCGGGGACGTGACCCTTCCAGTCGGTCTCTCTCTGTCCAGCCAGCTGTCGCAGCTGAGGGAGGGCGTCTCCCTGCTCGGCGGCAGCGAGGCGGCCATCGGCCGGTCGCTCGGCGGGGCGGAGTCCCATGATGTCCTGGTCGCGGTCGACATCCGCCGCTACGAGCGGTCGCTGGTGTCGACCGTGCAGCTGGCGCGCGATCACGGGATGGCGGTGGTGGCCATCACCGACAGCCCGCTGTCGCCGTTGGCCGCCCGGGGCGCGATGGCGTTCTTCGTGGCCGCGTCGGGCGTCGGCCCGTTCGACTCGATGACCGGGGCGTTGTGCCTGGCGAACCTGCTCGTCGGCGCCACCGCCGCCCGGCTACGCCAGGGCGCCACCCGGCGCCTGGACGCGATCGAGGACGCTTGGGGAGCGCT
The DNA here is from genome assembly GCF_025499425.1 of Acidiferrimicrobium sp. IK. Taxonomy (GTDB): domain Bacteria; phylum Actinomycetota; class Acidimicrobiia; order Acidimicrobiales; family Palsa-688; genus Acidiferrimicrobium. Next base: position 221,894 of record NZ_JAIMCB010000007.1, on the reverse strand, counting down.
CTCGGCGCTGGTCGCCGAGCCGGGCGGCAGCGAACCGCTCACCGCCGGGCTGCTGGAGGCACCCGCAGGCCTGCTCGACGGGCCCACCGGCGCGGACGGGATGGGCCCCGGAGGCCGGGGCGGCGACGTCCTCGACTGGTCCCGGCCGGCGTTGCCCCGCGAGGCCGGCGCCGAGGCGTAGCGCCCGAGCCAGCGGGCCCAGGCACAACGCCGGCGCCGGCGCGTTCTGGGCGGCCCGCCAGGTCCTCCACGACGGTTCCTCTTGGACCGGGCCGGCCGGCCCCTCGACGCCGGCCCCTGGGGGCCCTAGCCCCCGGCGAGGATCCGCACGGCCAGGCTGACGACGAGCAGCGAGTCGTCGGCCCCGGGGGTCACCGCGTCGAGCAGGCCGGCGGCACGGCCGAAGGCCTCGTCGCGCTCGGCCAGCCAGTCGCTCATCGCCGCGTCGGCACCGACCGGGCCGCGGTGGCTGGCCGGCGCGCCGCCCTCGAGGGCTGGCGTGGCGACCGCGCCGGCGGGCGTGGCGACCGCGCCGGGGGCCGCCCCCAGGGCCTGCGTGGCCGCCCGCCGGCGCAGGTCGGCGAGGTCGTCGTCCACCGAGCGGGCCTGCCACGCGGCCCACCGGCCGCGTGGGGGGACCGAGGCCAGCAGGCGGCGGGCCTTGGAGATCGGGCCGCTGCGCTCGAACACCGCGAACGCTGCGGCGACGTCGCTTGCGCTGCGTCCGGTGGCCGCCACGACGGGGCCGACCTCCCCCACCTGGGCCGAGCGCTTCGCGGCGGCGCACGCCGCGGCGAGCTCCGGCGGCACGCGCGGCGTGCGCGACAGCTCGGCGGCGTCGACCTCGACTGGGAGGCGATCGACGAGAGCGACGTCGGCCGCGAGAAGCGCGGAGGGCACCACCGGTCCCGGCCGGCGCAGGTAGGCCCGGGCCAGGGTGGTGACCGCCTCCGCCACCGCGTCGTTGAGCGCGGCCTCGGCGTCGGAGTCGATGTCGTCGGCGGCCTGCTCGAGGCGACTCCAGAGGGAGCCGCCGTCGAGGACCTGGCGGGCCGCCCAGAACGCGCCGGCCACGTCGGCGAGGTCCCGGCCGAGCTCGGCTGCGGTCTCGTGGGCCCACACCACCCCGAGACGGTCGACCATCTCGCCGGCGACGTCGGTGGCGACCAGCTGCGGGTACAACCGGTGGCGGGTGATGAGGTCCCCGGCTCGCTCGACGATCGCCGAGGGGAAGTACGGCGTCACCGCGTCGAGGAGCGCGGGGTCGTCGGCCAGCGTGGACGACTCGATCGAGGCGACCAGGTCGGACTTGGCGAACGCGAGCAGCACCGCCAGCTCCGGGCGGATGAGGCCGGCGCCGGCGGCCCGGCGGGCGGCGACCTCCTCGTCGTCTGGGAGCGACTCGACCCCTCGGTCTACCAACCCGACCTTCTCGAGGCGCTCGATGAGCGCCACGTAAGAGTCCAGCGCGGGCGCGCTGTCGGGCATCGATCGGTCCAGGGCGGCCACGCTGTGATCGACCTGGCGGAGGACCTCGGCCGCGACGTCGTCGGTGGCGGCCGCCAGCAGGGCGTCGCGTTCCCCTTCCGCCAGGCGCCCGGCCTCGGCCGCCAGCCCGAGGAGGATCTTGAGGTTGACCTCGCGATCGGAGGTCGCCACTCCCGCCGCGTTGTCGATGAAGTCGGTGTTGATCCGGCCGCCGCGCCGCGAGTAGCGGATCCGGCCCCGCTGGGTCACCCCCAGGTTGCCGCCTTCGGCGATCACCCGGGCCCGGACCCGGTCGGCGGTCACCCGGACCCCGTCGTTGGTGTGGTCGCCGACGACCGAGTCGCTCTCGTCGGGGGCTTTCACGTAGGTGCCGATCCCACCGAACCACAGCAGGTCGACCGGCGCGGTGAGGATCGCCGAGATCAGCTCCGGGGGTCTCACGGTGGTCTCGCTGAGACCGAGGGAGGCCCTCGCCTCTGGTGACAGGGTGATCTCTTTGGCGTCGCGGGACCACACGCCGCCACCGGCGGAGAGGGCCGACTCGTCGTAGTCGGCCCAGCTGGAGCGGCCCATCGCGAACAGCCGGGCCCGTGCCTCGTAGGCCTTCTCCGGGTCGGGGTCGGGGTCGACGAAGATGTGGCGGTGGTCGAACGCGGCGACCAGCTTGAGCGCCCGGCTCTGCAGCATGCCGTTGCCGAACACGTCGCCGGACATGTCCCCGATCCCCGCGACCCGGACCGGCTCGCGCTGCACGTCGATGCCGAGGTGGCGGAAGTGCCTCCGGACCGCGACCCACGCCCCCCGGGCTGTGATACCCATGACCTTGTGGTCGTAACCGTGCGACCCGCCCGAGGCGAACGCGTCGCCGAGCCAGAACCGGTACGCCTCGCTCAGCGCGTTGGCTTCGTCGGAGAAGGTGGCCGTGCCCTTGTCGGCGGCGACGACCAGGTACGGGTCGTCGCTGTCCGCGGCCACCACCCCGTCGGGATGGCGGACGGTCCCTTCGACCACGGTGTCGGTGATGTCGAGGAGCCCGGAGATGAAGTCCCGATACGCGTCGAGGACCGCCCCGGGGTCGACGGACCCGCTGCGAACCACGAAACCGCCCTTGGCGCCGGTCGGCACGATGATCGCGTTCTTCTTGGTCTGAGCCTCCGCCAAGCCGAGGACCTCGGTGCGAAAGTCGAGCGGGCGGTCGCTCCAGCGGATGCCGCCCCGGGCGATCGGCCCGTTGCGGAGGTGAACCCCTTCCACCGCCGGGCCGTGCACGAAGGTCTCGACGTGAGGCCGGGGGGCGGGCAGCTCGGGCACGATGACGCTGTTGAGCTTCAAGGCGATGGTCCGCCGGGGGCGGCCGTCCGCGTCCCGGCGGTACCAGTTGGTACGCAACGTCGCATCGACCAGACCGAGGAACCCCCGCAGCATCTGGTCTTGCTGCAGATGGGGAACCGCGCCGAGGCGCTCCAAGACGCCGTCGCGAGCCGCGGTCCGCTGCGTGGCCCGCTCCGTCGGTGTCTCGGCGGTCGGCGCGAAACAGGACTCGAAGTACTCGATCAGCGCCGAGGCGACGCCGGGGAACGCCGCCAGGGCGTCGTCCATCTCGACGTCGGTCCACGCCGGCGCGCACTGCATGCGGTACCGGCGGTAGGCCCGCAGGACCACCACCTGACGCCAGTCGAGCCCGGCGGCGATCACCAGCCGGTTCAGGCCGTCGACGTCGGCCCGACGCCCGGCGGTCGCCTCCAAGGCCGCGACCAGACGGCCGCCGTCGGAGACCAGGTCGAAGCTGGCCGCTCCGACGACGCGCAGCCCGAAGTCGTCGACGTGGATCTCGGTCCCGGGCCGGCCGGGGAGCGGCGTGAGGGTGAAGGGCACCGCGTCGGTGACCGCCAGGCCGAAGCTTTCGAGCATCGGGAGGACCCCGGTCAGCTCGACGGCCTGGACGCCGATGCGACGCAACCGGAACGTCTCAGAACCCCCCTCGGTGCCGGGACGGACCGAGAGCCGGTGGTCGGCACCGAGGCGGTCAGCGGAGCGCCCGGCGCTGGCGGCCGGGACGCCGTCGGGGCCCGGGGTGGCCGCCTCGTCGACGCGCTCGGAGGGCGGCGCGCCGCTCGGTGGCCGCGGATCGGCCGCTCCACCAGCTGCTCCGCTGGCCGCTTCACCCAGGAGGCTGGCTGCCATCTCGATGTCCGCCGCGGCGTCGGCAGGGAGGGTGCGCTCCCGATACCCGGGAGGAAGGCGCTCGACCCACTCCTCCACCAGGACTCGGTCGCCAAGCTCGGCAACCACGGCTCGGAACCACTGATCGGCCGCCTCGTCGCGCCCGATCTGATCAGCGTGCATCCGTCGAGCATCGCGCGCCCGGCCGCTCCCTGCGCGGCCGGGCGCACGCAGCGCGCAGCGGCGGGCTAGCGGCAGCCGAGATCGGGACCGGCGTCGCCGCGCCCTGCGGCGAGGTCCGGCGGTCGGCTTCGCCGGGTCCTCTGCCAGCGCGGCCCCCGCTCTGCCACCCCGGGAGGCGAGGAGTGCCGCCCGGGCGGCGAGGCTCCGGCAGCGCCCAGAGGCGAGGCAGCGGCCAGAGGCGAGGCAGCGGCGGAACGGGCCGGCCGCAGGTCGGGTCCGTGATGCCCCCATGCCAGATCGAAGCCATCCCCGACGACCCGGACCGAGAGGATCCCCCCGAAGCGCCCGGCCGAGATGAACTCCTCGACGCCGATGCCAGCGTCGAGCGCAGACAGCCCGCTGCCGCGCGCCCACAAGATCGCGGTGCTGCCCTGACCTCGCGCGTCGCCCAGCTTGTTGAACACCGACCGGGAGGTCGGCGCCCGACCGCCCCTGGCGCTCGGCGGCAGCCAGGTCTTGACCTCGACTGACTGGCCGCAGACGTCCAAGTCGGCGGTCCGGCCGTGGCCAGGCAGCTCGGGGCGCGCCACTACGTAGTGACCTTCGCCGACCAGCATCTCCGCCACCGCCAGCTCGCTGTGGGACAGTCGCCGCTCCGACTCGTCGAGGCCGGGCGGGCGCCGATGGGCGCCGAATGGGCAACGCGGCGGTCGGGTCCCCAGCAGCCCCCACGACCGCGACGGCGAAGGCTCGCCCGGAGCGCTCACCTCTCGGCACCGTTTAGCTGGGTGATCTCCGGCTCTACGACGGGGTCCTCCCCGCCGGCGTCAGGACCCTCCCCGCCGGCGTCAGGACCCTCCCCGCCGACGTCGCGCCCGTCGCTCACATCAGTGGCCTCCCCGCCGAGGTCGAGGCGGTACTGGAGGTCGTGGACCAGCAGCACCCTGCAGTGGTGAGGGCGCAGGTCGTCGGCGACCATCCGCAGGGCCGCGGTCGCAGGGTGGTCGAGCAACGAACCGTCATGGCCGACCCTGACCGAGATCACCCACGGGTAGCGCGACAGGCGGAGGTCACCGTCGTCGACGTAGGGGTGGCGGTACACGTGGGCGACCAACTGGTCGCCGAGACGGAGCTGCCAGCGACCGTCGGCGGTCTCCACCGCCGGCCCTCGAGCCGCTTTGCCGAGCAGAACCAACAACTGGTGGGTGTCGACGCCTGGGTCGACGAAGAGGTCGACGGATCGGGACATGGGTGACTCCTCGCTTCGGGTGCAAGGGCCGGCCCGTAGCCAGCGAGAAGCCACCGGCCTGCGCGGGGACCATCCGACGACGGTCAGCGCTCGTCCAGGAGGCGGCGAGGGCGGGGCGTGGGCTACGCGCGACCGCCGGCACCAGTTTGGCCGACGGGTGCGACCGCGACAAGAGGCGGCGGTCTACGGCTCCATCTCGAACCAGATCGTCTTGCCGTTGTTGTCGTGCGCGTCGACCCCCCACGAGCTGGCCAGAGCCTGAACGAGCATCAATCCCCGCCCGCTGTACGCGTCGGGAGGGACCACCGCCATCTGCGGCATCCGGCTGTTGCGGTCGGAGACGCCGACCCGGACCCGCCCCCCGCCGGCCTGGACGGTCACGGTGAACTCGCTGCGAGCGTGGAGCACCGCGTTGGTCGCCAGCTCGCTCACGAGCAGGGAGACGTCGCCGTCAGGGATCCCCCACTCGTGGAGAACCTCGAGCACGAAATGGCGTGCGGCTATGACCTCCGCGGTCTCCGGCTCAAACATCCTCGACGCCTGCAACACGCTCTCTTCCGGCTCGCGGGGCCTTGAACCCGCCCGATCTACCCAGCCACGGCCGTCCCCAACCGGGCGCTCGGGTCCCGACCCAACCGCAGCGCACGGGGAGCGATCCGCCTGGTGGACAGCGGCGACCGCCGCGGCCTCCGCGGCGGCTCGCGACCGCAGCGCCGGAGGCGAGAGGATCTCCGCCGCCGAGCCGAGCGACAGCACCGCCGCCACCGCGTCGGCGTCGGAACGAAACCCCACGTCGACCACGATGCGCGACCCGTCGGCGGCCAGCGCGTCGACGACCTGATCGCGAACCGCCTCGCCCAGGCGGCGAGGGAGCTCGCCGGCGATGGAACGCTCCACGGCTAGCCGGACGGTCACCGGCAGGCGCTCGTCGCGGACCTCTGCGACCACCGACGCCCAGTGCGCGGCCAGGTCGAAACCGCAAGGGCGGTGGGCCGGCCGCTCCAGCACCTCCACGGCGCGGATCCGCTCGACTCTGAAGGTGACCTCCCACTGGCCGAGCGACCCGATGAGGTACCACGTTCCGGCCTTCAGGACCAGGCCGAGCGGATCGACGGTGCGGGTCACCTTGGCGTTGTCGGCGCGCACGTAGTCGATCCGGATGCGCCGCTCCGACCACACCGCCTCGGCGACGGCCACCAGGTGGGGCAGCAGCGGCACCGCCTCCCAGCCGTCAGGGTCCACGAACACCTTCTGGCGGACCGCCTCCGCCGCTTCCCTTCCCTGGCGGGGCAGGGCGGCGAGCACCTTGCGTCGGGCCGCGTCGCTGCGCTGACCCAACCCGAGCCGGCCGACCGGTCCGGGGATCCCCATCAAAAGGAGCGCCTCCGCCTCGCCGGCGTTCAGACCGGTCAGATCGGTGCGGTAGCCCTCCAGCAGGCGGATGCCCCCCTGCGCGCCCCGCTCCGCGTACACCGGCACTCCCGCCGCGCCGAGCGCCTCGACGTCGCGGTAGACCGTCCGGGTCGATACCTCCAGCTCCGCAGCGAGCTGCGGCGCGGACATCGCGCCCCTGGCCTGCAGCAGCAGCACGATGGCGACCAGCCGATCCGCTCGCACCGGCCAACCTTGCCATACCTGACACAGGGTGGCAGGTATGGCGGCGTACCGTTCGCGGCGTAGAGCAGCGCAGGAACGGAGCAGTGGAGAAAGGGAGGTCCGATGCACCCCACCCTCGCGACCCAGATCGCCGCGGAACACCGGAGCCGGCTCGAGGCGGCAGCCGCACGCCGCAACCTCCAACGGGTCGGCGCGCTGACGCTTCGCACCCGGCTCGGGCTGGCGATGATCCGCGCCGGTTTGCGGATCACCCAACCCGTCACCGCGCCGATGGCCCTCCCACGGGGGGCAACCTGCGGCCCTTCAGCTGGTTGAGGGCGGCCACGGCCGCTCACCGGCGACCGGAGGGCCGGGAGGCCAGACTGGGCGGGTGCAGCGTGCAGAGGCAGCAACCGGGGAGGGGGTCTGGGCACCGCAGCGTCGCCGCCTGACCGTCGGACTGGTCACGACTGTCACGTTGGTGGCGTTCGAGAGCCTCTCGGTGGCGACGGTCCTGCCGGTGATCAGCCGCCAGCTCGGCGACCTGCGGCTCTACGGCTGGGTGTTCAGCGCGTTCTTCCTCGCCAGCCTGGTCGGGATCGCTGCGGCCGGAGGCCTGGCCGATCGGCGGGGCCTGGAAGTGCCCCTCGCCGGCGGGCTGGTCCTGTTCGCGGCCGGGTTGGTGGTGGGCGGCTTGGCGCCTGACATGCCGGTGCTCGTCGGCGGCCGGTTCCTGCAGGGTCTCGGGGCCGGCGCGGTGCCGGCCGCGGCGTACACGGCCATCGGCCGGGGTTACCCGCCCAGCGCCCGCCCCCGGATGTTCGCGGTGCTCTCCACCGCCTGGGTGGTGCCCGGGCTGGTCGGACCGACCCTGGCTGCTGTCGTGGCCGGGGGGCCGGGCTGGCGGTGGGTGTTCCTCGGGCTGGTGCCCGTGGTGGCCGTGGCTGCTCTCCTGTGCGTACCCGCGCTGCGAGCCGGGCCCGGACTGCAGCCGAGGGCGGCCGACCCGGCGGATGACGAGCAGGTCCCGATGCGCCTCGGCTCGACGCTTCTGGTCGCGGCCGGCGCCGCCGCCGTCCTAGGCGGTTTGAGCTCCGCCTCGTGGCCGGTCGCCGCAGGTCTGGCGGTGGTCGGGATCGGAGCGGGCTTGCCAGCCCTGCGCCGGCTGCTCCCGCCGGGCGCTTTGCGGGTCCGGCCCGGGCTTCCTGCTGCGGTCGGGGTGCGGGGTCTGCTCACCTTCGGCTTCTTCGCGGCCGATGCCTACGTGCCTTACACGGTGATCGTGGTCCGCCACCACTCGACCGCGTTCGGGGGCCTGGCCCTCACCGTCGCGACGATGACCTGGACCGCCGGATCGTGGATCCAGGCCCGGCTGCTGGCGACCGTCGGGCCGCGGCGGCTGGTCGCCGCCGGCCTGCTGATCGTGGCCGTCGGCGCTGCTTTGACATCAACGGTCCTCATCGACCACGTACCCGTCGCGCTCGCCGCGGTCGGGTGGGGCGTCGCTGGCCTGGGCATCGGGATGTCCTACTCCCCGATCAGCGTCACCGCGCTGGACCGGGCCAGTCCCGGCGCGGAGGGCCGGGCCAGCGCGTCGGTGCAGCTGACCGACGTCCTCGGCACCGCGCTCGGGACCGGCACCGCGGGGGCGCTGGTGGCGCTCGGCCACCGCAGCGGGTGGAACCCGCGAAGCGGGGTGGCGTTGGTGTTCGCCATGTCGATGGCGGTGTCGGTGGCGGGGATCGGCTGTGCTCGGCGCATCCCCCGGCGCCTCTCGGGGCCTGACGGCTAGCCCGGGCGGAACAGATGCCGCCCGGGCGGGGTTGGACGTGCCATGGCTGATGCGCGCGACACCGCCGACTTCTGGTTCGATCCCCTGTGCCCGTGGGCGTGGATCGCATCCCGCTGGATGCTCGAGGTCCAGCAGGTGCGACCGGTCGACATCAAGTGGCACATCATGTCCCTCGCGTACCTGAACGCCGACAAGGACATCTCCGAGGAGTACCGGGCATTGCTAGCGGACGCCTGGGGCCCGGTACGGGTGGTCCAAGCCGCCCGCGAGGCGCACGGCGAGGAGATCGTCGGGCCGCTCTACACCGCCCTCGGCACCCGCTTCCACCACGAGAAGAAGCCGCGGTCGAAAGAGACCTTCCTCGAGGCGCTCGCCGAGGTCGGCCTGCCGTCCGCTCTCGCCGACGCCGCGGAGTCGACCGATCACGACGAGGCCATCAAAGCCTCGCACCACGAGGGCATGGACCAGGTCGGCTACGAAGTCGGGACTCCTTGCATCGCGGTGAACGGCGTGGCTTTCTTCGGCCCGGTGATCAGTCCGATCCCCCGCGGCGACGCCGCCGGGAAGCTGTGGGACGGCGTCTTGCTCGTCGCCGGCACCGACGGATTCTTCGAACTCAAGCGGACCCGGACCCGGGACCCGATCTTCGACTGATCCGGCGCCGGCCACCGAGGGCCGCGGCGTGTCGCCGACTGGCCAGGCGGGCTTCGCCCCCGCGTCGCTTGGCCCTCGCCTGGCGTCCATCTGCGGTACGTAGCGTGGACACCGATGCGGGTGGTGATAGTCACCGAATGCTTCACCCCGGCGTGGAACGGGGTCACCAACTCTGTCCTCCGGGTCGTGGAGCACCTCCACGCCCGGGGGCACACGGCGCTGGTCGTCGCCCCCGGCCCGGGTCCGTCGCGCTGCGGGCCGGGGGACGCGGTACCGGTCGTGCGCGTTCCCTCCGGCGCCCTGCCCGCGTACCGGTCGCTGAGCGTCGGCTTGCCGACCGGACACATCCGGCGGACCATCGAGGACTTCGAACCCGATGTCGTGCACCTCGCCGCCCCGGTGCTGCTCGGCGAGGCAGCCGGCCGGGCCGCTCAGGCGCTGGCCGTTCCGGCGGTCGCGGTGTACCAGACCGATCTGGTGGGCTTCGCCCGCCGATACCGGCTGGGGGCCGCCTCCGGACTCACGTGGTCCTGGCTGCGGCGGGTGCACAACCAGGCCGACTTGACCCTGGCCCCGTCGAGCCTGGCCGAGTGGGACCTGCGCCGCCACGGGATCGGGCCGGTCGCCCGCTGGGGCCGAGGCGTCGACCTCGAACGGTGGAGTCCAAGGATCCGCTCGAGCGCCTTGCGCCGCCAGCTGCTCGGCCCGGGTAACGAGGTGTTGGTCGGCTACTCCGGGCGTCTCGCCGCCGAGAAGCGCGTCGGTCTTCTCGCCCACCTAAGGGGGCTGCCGCGGGTCAAGGTGGTCGTGGTCGGCGACGGGCCGGCCCGGAGCCGCCTCGAGCGCCAGCTGCCCGGGGTCACCTTCCTCGGGTACCGCAGCGGCGCCGAGCTGTCGCGCGTCGTGGCGTCGCTCGACGTGTTCGTTCACACCGGCCCCCACGAGACGTTCTGCCAGGCGGTCCAAGAAGCCCTGGCGGCGGGCGTCCCCGTCGTCGCTCCGGCCTCGGGCGGTCCCCTCGATCTGGTCGCCCACGGCGGCAACGGGTGGCTCTACCCGGCCGACAACCCGTCGGTGCTGCGCGAAGCGGTCGGCGCGCTGGCGGCGGATCCTGCGCTGCGGGCGCAGATGGCCACCGCGGCGCGGGCGTCGGTCGCCGGCCGCAGCTGGGCGTCGGTCGGCGAGCAGCTCGTCGCCCACTACCGCCACGTCACGGGGAGCTCCCTCACCGCCCGCCGGGCGGCGTGAACCTCCGGGCGGCCCAGAGCCGCCGGCGCAGGTCGCGCGCATCATCGCCGAGCTCCCGGGGAAGAACAGAAGAGACGCTGGTAGGCGAGATGCCAGTGGTACTGCACGGCCGACCAAAGGAGGCTCCGCCCGTGATGCAGCGCGCCCTTGACACCACGTTTCTCCCGCCCACCGAGCCGTCCCCGCCGCCCCGGGACTCGCAGGCGTAGTGGGGGCCCCGACCACCCAACCAGCGCTCTTGCCGGAGCAGCAGGAGCTGATCAACGGTCATCTCGGCCTAGCCCGGGCGTTGGCCCGCCGTTTCGCTCATCGAGGCGAGGCGGTCGAGGACTTGGAGCAGGTCGCCATGTTGGCCCTGGTCAAGGTGTCGCGACGCTTCGACCCCACGATGGGGGCCACTTTCTCCACCTACGCCACCACCAGCATCCTCGGTGAGCTCAAGCGATACTTCCGGGATCACTCCTGGATGATGCGGGTTCCCCGCCGGACCCAGGAGACCTACCTGGCGTTCAAGAAGGGCAGCGAAGCCTTGGAGCAGGAACTCGGCCGGCCCGCTTCGATACCGGAAGTCGCCGCCTACCTCCGAGTCACCGAGGAGCAGATCCTAGAGGCCATGGAGGCCGGCCGCAGCTTCTGGCCGGCCAGCCTGGACACTCCTCCCTCCGAGGACACCCCCGCTCCGATCGACACCCTGGAGTCCGCCGGTGACGACTTCGACTTGGCCCTGGACCGCCAGCGCCTCAAGGAGCTGCTCCCGGAGCTCGAGGAGCGGGACCAGACGATCATCGGCCTGCTGTTTTTCGAGGGCTGGACCCAGCAGCGGGTGGCAGACCACATCGGCGTCAGCCAGATGCAGGTGTCCAGGCTGCTGCACCGCATCCTCGACCACCTGAGAACCCAGCTGGTGGAGGCCTGACCAGCCCCGCCCCACCTCCGGTCACACGTAACGATATATCGCGAATATACTGCGATAGTCGTTACCGACACACCGATCAGGAGGCGTTGCACCATGCACGACCACGACCATCATCACGACCGTCACGACGGCGGGCACCACGACCACGACCACGAGGGGTACGGGCGCGGCGGCCCGTTCGGGGAGCGCCGGCGAGGCCGGCGAGGCGGCCCGGGCCGCTTCGCCAGCGGCCCGTTCGGCCCCGGGCCATGCGGCATCGGTGACCCCGACGACCGCTCCTGGGGTCTCGGCCGGTCCGCCTTCGCGCTGCTGAGCGCGGTGCGCGCCGCCGCCCACTCCGCCCCCGAGCAGCACGCCCGGATCGAGGCGATCCTCGAGCAGGCCCGCAGAGAAGTTTTCTCGGTGCTGGCCGAGCCGGCACCGGCTACCCCCACGAGCGACGCTTAGACGCTCGCGGGCGCTGTTGGAGGGCGTCAGGGCTGTGCGCCCTGACGCCCCTCAGCAGCCCGAGCGCTCAGGACGTCGCGTTGCGCCAGCCCCGCTTGAACGGCATGCGCCACTCTCGGGGCGCGATGAGTTCTTCGGTGCCGTCTGGACCCCATGAGCCCTGCCAGTAAGGCTTCACCTTCGGGGGGGCGGCCTGCAACGGGGCGGAGACCTCCCACAGCCGCTCGATACCCTCCGCGGTGGTGAACAGGGTGTGGTCGCCGGTCATGGCGTCGTGGATGAGCCGCTCGTAGGCCTCCAAGACGTCGGACTCGCGGCCGGTCTCGTGCAATGCGAACTGCAGGCTCAGCTTGTCCAGGTGCATCCCGGGTCCGGGCCGCTTGCCGTAGAACGACAGGGACAGCTTGGAGGAGTCGGCGAGATCGAACGTCAGGTGGTCCGGGCCTTGGACGCCGACACCGGAGTCGGCCGGGAACATGCTCTTCGGTGGCTCGCGAAAGGCGATGGAGATGATCCGGGCGCCCTCCGCCATCCGCTTCCCGGTCCGCAGGTAGAACGGCACCCCAGCCCAGCGCCAGTTGTCGATCTCGCAGCGCAACGCCACGAACGTCTCGGTCTGGGAGTTGGGCGCCACGCCCGGCTCGCTGCGGTACCCCTCGTACTGGCCCCGCACCACCGACTGAGGGTCGATCGGCTGCATGCTGCGAAAGACCTTGTTCTTCTCCTCGCTGATGGCCCTGGGTTCCAGCGCGGTGGGCGGTTCCATGGCGACAAACCCGAGGATCTGGAACAGGTGGGTGACGACCATGTCGGAGTAGGCCCCGGTCGCTTCGTAGAACCCGGCGCGAGCGCCGACGGAAAGGGTTTCGGGCACGTCGATCTGCACGTGGTCGATGTGGTCTCGGTTCCAGATCGGCTCGAAGAGACCGTTGGCGAACCGGAACGCCAGGATGTTCTGGGCCGCTTCCTTTCCGAGGAAGTGGTCGATGCGGAACACCTGGTCCTCGCGGAACACGTCGTGGACGTGCGCGTTGAGCAGCCTGGAGCTGGCCAGATCGGTCCCGAAGGGCTTCTCCATGATGATCCTGGAGCGCTCGGCCAGCCCCGCCTCTCCGAGCATGTGCACTACCGTCTCCGCCGCGGCCGGCGGGATGCTCAGGTAGTGCAGCCGGCGGGGCAGCGTCGGGCCAAGGTCCTCCTCCACCCGGTGCACGGTCTCGGCCAGCCCAGACGCGCCGGCGCGGCTGGCCACATAGTGCAGCTTCGACGCGAACGCGCCCCACTGACCGTCGTTCACCGACGACCGGCCGAACTCCTCGCAGGCCTTTCGGGCGAAGCGACGGAACTCCTCGTCGTCGAAGTCGTCGAGGGAGGTGCCGACGATGCGGCACTCGGGCAGGAGACCGGCCTGCCACAGGTGGAGCAGGGCTGGAAGCAACTTGCGCTGCGCCAAGTCCCCGGTCGCCCCGAACAGGACGATCACCTGGGGATCACAGGCCGAGCCCTCCTGGGAGGGGCCGGCCGCCGCGGCCTGGAACGGTGCCTGCTGTTGGGTGGAGTCGGTAGCTGTCATGGGTTCCTCCGGGCGGCGAACATCCCCCTGCAGCCTTGCACGTCGGGCCGGGGCCGAGGTTCAGAGGGCACTGGCAAGAGAAAACGCCCCGAACCCGACGAGCACAACGGCGGTCACCACCCGCAGGGTGCGCACCGACAGCACCCGCATGAGGCCCGACCCGCCGATGACCGCGATGGCAGCAACCGCCCACAGGGCCAGGAGCGCGCCCACCCCGACCGACACCGCCGAGTGGTAGCGGGCGGCCAGGTTGGCGGTGAGGATCTGGGTCAAGTCGCCCCACTCGGCGACGAAGATGACCCCGGTGGCGGTGGCCGCGGTGCGAAGCGCCGAACCGCCCACCGCGGCGGCGTCGTCGTCGTCTTCGGTTTCGTTGCGGATGTGCCACGAGTACGCCGCGCCGGCGAAGAACAACGCGGCCACAGCGACATCGAGGATGCGATGGTCGACGAGGTGGAACAACACGACGCCGGCGGTGACCGCGATGATCACGTGCAGCAGGAACGCGGCTGCCGCGCCCACCCACACCGCGGCGGGGCGGCCCTTCGAGGCCAAGACGAGCGACGCGAACATCGTCTTGTCGGGCAACTCCCCCAGGAAGATCAGAGGAAACACGGCTGCGGCGACGGCCAGGTTCACCGCGACTCCACGATGACTCCACTGTACCGGCCGCCCGGCGGCCGGCTGTTCCACCTGCCCGCCAGGCCGACGCCGTCACCGACGGCGGGTCAGCAACGAGCAGCCGCGACCACCTCGCCGTCGCCGGCCCGCCTCAGGGGCGGAGACCGCCGATCGGGCTGGTCCGCCACTGAGCCGACAGCTCGGCCACGTCCCGGTACACCGCCAACGCCCCGGACTCGGCCAACTCGTGGCGGGAGAAGCCGCCGGTCTCCACCCCGATGCACGCCAGGCCGGCGGCTCGAGCCGCGTGGATGTCCCACACGCTGTCGCCCACCACCACCGCGCGGGACGCGTCGAGAGACGCGCTTCGCACCGCGGCCTCGAAAACGTCTGGGGCCGGCTTGGACGCGGCGACATCGCCGGCGCTGGTGACCGCGTCGAAGCGGTCCCGGCCGCCGACCAGCGGCAAAAGGCGCTCCAGCTCCTCGTCGGGCGACGACGTAGCCAGCACGACCGCGAGGCCTTCGGAACGAAGCAGGCGCAGCAGCACCTCTGCGCCCGGGAACGGCCGCACCTCTTCGATCAGCTCCTTGTAGCGAGTGGCCCGCCGGTCCGACGCGGCGGGCAGGTCCCGGCCGAGCAGCTCCGGCAGCAGCTGGTCGCCGCCCATGCCGACCAGTCGGTGGATGGCGTTGCTCGGAGCCCACTCCCCGCAGTCCTCGAGGGCCCGGGACCAAGCCAGGGTGTGGAGGTAGTTCGAGTCGATCAGGGTGCCGTCGAGATCGAAGATGACCCCCGGCCTCACCGGTTCTCCCCGTGCTGCATCGGGGCGCCGGGACCCTTGTCGACCGTCTCGACGTGCTCCTGGGCCTGCTCCGCGGCCCGCTCGGTCTCCTCGGGACGAGGTGCCACCCGGGAGGACGGTTCGCTGCTGCGCTCGCTGCTCATGGAGCCGATCTACCCATTTCGGGCCGGCGCAGACGCCTCGAGGACGAACACCGGGATGACCCGATCGGTCTTCGTCTGATAGTCGGCATAGTCCGGCCAGGCGGCTACCGCCCGCTCCCACCACTCGGCGCGCTCGTCGCCGGTGACTTCCCGGGCGGTCATGTCCTGGCGGACCGGGCCGTCCTGCAACTCGACGTGGGGGTTGGCGACGATGTTGTGGTACCACGTCGGGTGCGTCGGGGCGCCGCCTTGCGACGCGACCACTGCGTAGCGCCCCTCGTGCTCGACGCGCATGAGCGGGGTCTTGCGGATCTTGCCGCTCTTGGCGCCCACCGTCGTAAGCACGATCACGGGCTTGTCCCGCAGGGTCGTGCCCTCGGTGCCGCCCGAGCGCTCGTAGAGATCGACTTGGTCCCGGACCCACTGCTCGGGGCTCGGCTGGTACTCACCGGTGAGAGGCATGCCCCAACGCTACGGAACCGACGCGGCTACCGCCGCGGCGATGGCCGGCCCGGTGCGGGCGGCGACGATCTCGTCGAGGGACAGCACCGTGGTGGTGCGCGCGATGCCGGGGACCTCGAGGATGTGGGCCAGCACCGCCCCCAGGTCGTCATTGGTGCGGGCCACCACCCGGCACAGCAGGTCACCGACTCCGGTGACCATGTGCACCTCGAGGACCTGAGGGATGTCGCGCAGGTGGCGAGCGACGTCCCCCATCCGGCCCTGCGCGATCTCCAGGGTGACGAAGGCGGTGACCCGGTATCCGATGGCGCCCAGGTCAACGTCGGGGCCGAAGCCGGTGACGATCCCCGCGGCGATCATCCGGTCGAGGCGGGCCTGGACCGTCCCCCTGGCCACTCCCAGGTCCCGGGCCAACGTCAAGATCCCCGCCCGGGGGGCGCCGGCCAGGGCGGCGAGGATCCTGCGGTCCAGATCGTCGATCACTCTGTCCAGACTATCCCCCACATCCCTGGTCAATCTGCACAGCAGAACCGCGCTGCGTTGACAAATCAGCGATTGCGACCAGCATGGGGGTATGACCGCTGTCACAACTCCTGTCGTTGCTCGTCCCGCTCATCTGCTGCGCGGCTGGGACTGCCTGGAACTGTGGGTGGGCAACGCCCGTGCGGTGGCCCAGCTCTACGTCAGCGCCTTCGGGTTCTCGGTGACCGGGTACTCGGGACCGGAGACCGGCCGCCCGGAGCGGGTCAGCTACGTCCTGGAGCAGGGCGCCATCCGGCTGGTGGTCACCGCGGCGCTCGACCCCGCCGACGCGGTCTGGGACCACGTGCGCTTGCACGGCGACGGGGTCCGCGGCCTCAGCTTCGCGGTCGACGACGCCGACGCCGCCTTTAACGCCGCGGTCGCCCACGGGGCGACGCCGGTGCAATCCCCGGCGGCCGACACCGACGAGCGGGGGAAGGTGGTGCACGCCGCGGTCGCCGGCTACGGCGACACCCTGCACGTGTTCACCGAACGGCGCCATCCCGGGTTCGCGCCGGGCTTCAGCGCCGACGGCCTGATCGCCGACCGCCGCGCCCCCCGGGTCGGGCTGGAGCACATCGATCACGTCGTCGGCAACGTCGGCGAGGGCGACTTGGACCGGTGGGTGGAGTTCTACCGCGACGTGTTCGGCTTCGAGGAGATGACCCACTTCGACCGGGACCAGATCTCGACGGAGTACTCGGCGCTGCGCTCCACGGTGATGACCAACGGGCGAGGCGTGACCATGCCGATCAACGAGCCGGCGCCGGGCCGCAAGCGCAGCCAGATCCAGGAGTACCTCGACGCGTACCGCGGCCCAGGCGTCCAGCACGTCGCGCTGCACACCCCCGACATCGTCACCGCGGTCGACGCAATGACCGCTCGGGGCGTGAGGTGCCTGACCCCTCCGCCCAGCTATTACGACCAGGCCCGGCAGCGGATGGCCGGCCTCGGCGACGAGCTGGCGTGGGAGGATCTGGCCCGCCTCGGGATCATGGTCGACCGGGAAGGCGACGGGTACCTGCTGCAGGTGTTCACCGAGCCGCTCGGTGACCGCCCGACGCTTTTCGTCGAGATCATCGAGCGCCACGGCGCCGAAGGCTTCGGGGAGGGCAACTTCAAGGCCTTGTTCGAGGCCATCGAACGGGAGCAAGGCCGCCGGGGCAACCTCTGATGGCACCGGTGGGGTGGCTGCTCGGTTTCGGTGCCTTGCCTACCGGCGTGGCCGCGAGGAGGGAGGACGGCTCGGTCGTCGACCTCTCCGGGCTCGGGGCGGCCTACCAGCACCCGGACCTGATGGCCGTCCTGGCTGAGGGCCCGACGGAATGGGCCCGGATGCGCGCCGCGGTCGACCGGGCGCCTCTGGCCGACCCCGGCGCCGCTCCCCTGCTGCCGGTGGTGCCCGGGGACTTCACCGACTTCTACGCCTGCCGCCACCACGTAGAGCGTCTCGGCCGGCTGCTGCGGCCTGGCCAGCCGCCGGTGCCGCCGGCGTGGCCCCACGTCCCGCTCGGCTACACCGGCCGGGCGTCGACGGTGGTGGTAAGCGGCACCACCGTCGCCCGCCCAGCCGGGATGCGCTCCGGTGAGCCGCCGACGTTCGGGCCGAGCACCCGCCTCGACGTCGAGGTGGAGCTTGGGTTCGTGGTCGGTGTCGGCAGCGAAATCGGCACCAGCGTCCCCGCGGCGGAGGCCGAAGCCCACCTCTTCGGCGTCGTGGTCCTAAACGACTGGTCCGCACGCGACATCCAGGCGTTCGAGACGTTCCCGCTCGGCCCGCACATCGGCAAGTCGTTCGCCACCTCTATCTCGCCGTGGGTCGTGCCCCTCGACGTGGTGCCCCGGTGCCGGCCGGCGCCCACCGGAGCCGACCCGGCCCGGTATCTGGCCGGCGACCCGCTCGGCGGGGTGGACGTCGACTTGGTGCTGCGCGTCGACGGCGAGGAGCGAGCCACCGTCTCGTCGCGCCACCTGGCGTGGACGCCGGCCCAGCTGTACGCCCAGGTCACCGTCGGCGGGGCCGCGACCAGGCCAGGCGACATCCTCGGTTCGGGCACGATCTCCGGGCCCGAACCGGGTTCGGAGGGCAGCCTCATCGAGGCGGGCGGTCCGTACCTGGCCGACGGGCAGACCGCCACCATCCACAGCCCGCAGCTGGGCACCGTAGAGGGGAGGATCGCACCATGCCGTACTACCGTGCTGTAGGAGAGGTCCCGGCGAAGCGCCACCTCCGGGGAGCGTTCGAGGAGCTGGTCGGCGAGGAGGGCTTCAGCGGGGCGTCGTCGCTGCTTTACCACCGCAACAGCCCCTCGGCGCTGCTAGCGGTGGACGCGCTCGAGTCGGGGCGCCCGGCCCTGCAACCCAACCACCCGCTTTCCCCACGTCATTTGCAGACGGCCAAGCTGGCCGACACCGCCGATCCTGTCACCGGACGCCACATCCTGGCCGGGACCCCGACGTGCACCCTGGCGTGGTGGTCCGGTGGCGCCGGTACCTCGCCGTTGTACCGCGACGCCACCGGCGACACGCTGGCCTACCTGCAGCAAGGCACGATGCGCCTCGAGACCGCGTTCGGTCACCTGGCCCTCTCCCCCGGCGACTACGCGGTCATCCCCGCCGGCGCGGTTCACCGCTTTGTCAGCACCGGGCCGGCGTCGCTGCTGCTCATCGAGGCCCACGGCGGCCACGTCGACATTCCGGCGCGCTACCTGACCGCCGGCGGGCAGCTGCGCGAGGGAGCCCCGTACTCCGAGCGGGACATCCGGGCGCCCCGGCCGAGCAGCGGCGCCCGCCTGCGGGGGCCCGTCGAGGTGTTGGTCCGCACCCGCGCCGGCCTGACCCGCCACGTCATGGCCCACCACCCCTTCGACGTGGTCGGCTGGGACGGTTGCGCCTACCCGTGGGCGATCAACATCCTCGACTTCGAGCCGGTCACCGGGCGGATCCACCAGCCGCCGCCGGTGCACCAGACCTTCCAGGGCCCCCGATTTGTGGTGTGCTCGTTCGTGCCCCGGCCCTACGACTTCGAGCCCGGCGCGTTGAAGATCCCGTACCACCACGCCAACGTCGACTCCGACGAGGTGTTGTTCTACAGCCGGGGAGACTTCATGTCCCGGGCCGGCGCCGGGATCAACGCCGGCTCCATGACCCTGCACCCGGCCGGCTTCACCCACGGCCCGCAGCCCGGCGCCTTGGAGCGCAGCGCCTCCCAGGACGGCACCGAGGAGGTGGCGGTGATGATCGACACCTTCGACCCTCTCGGGCTGTCCGAACCTGCCCGCCAGGCGGAGGACCCCACCTACTGGGGCAGCTGGGCGTCGTGATGAGGCGATGACGGTGTCGGGCTACCCGCTGGTGCGCTGCACCGACGGCCACCCGGTCGTGGCGTTGGACGCCGACCACCCCGGCGTCGCCGACCCCCTGTACCGGGCCCGGCGCGACGCCATCGCCGGCCTGGCCTTGGCGTGGACCCCTGGCACACCGGTCCCCGACGTCGCCTACACCCCCGGCGAGGACGCCACCTGGGCGGCGGTGTGCGCCGGCCTGCTGCCGTTGTGGCGGGAGCGGGCGGCCACGGTGTTCCTCGACGGCGTCGAGGCGATCGGCCTTCCCCGCGACCGGGTTCCGCAGCTGTCGGAGGTCACCGCCGCGCTGCGCGACCGCACCGGCTTCGAGTACCGGCCAGTCGCCGGGCTGGCCCCGCTGCGGACGTTCTACGAAGCGTTCGGGGCGGGCGTGTTCTGGTCGACGCAGTACATGCGTCACGGCTCCCGGCCGCTCTACACACCCGAGCCCGACGTCTGCCACGAGGTGCTCGGTCACGCCCACCACCTGGCCGATCCGGGCCTGGCCGGCGTCTACCGGTCGGTCGCCCGCGCCGCGGCGAGGACCCGGACCGAGGAGGCGCTGCGGTTCCTCTCCAGGGTCTTCTGGCGGACGTTGGAGTTCGGCGTGGTGCGCGAGGCCGGGATGTTGAAGGCCTACGGCGCCGGGCTGCTCTCCAGCGTCGGCGAGCTGCGCTCCTTCGCCGACGCCCGGGTGCTCGACGTCGACTGGGCGGCGATGGGCACCCGGCCCTACGACATCGCCCGTTTCCAAGAGGAGCTGTACTGCGCCCCGTCGCCGGCGTGGCTGGCCGAGGACCTGCCAGGCTGGTTCGACGCCTACGACGACGACGTGTGGGCGGTCCTGGCCTCGAGCTCGGGGACCAGGTCCGCGACGGAGCGCACGATGCGCGACGGTCGGTAGGGGAACCGCTCGATCTGGTGCTCCGCGGTGACCCCGCTCAGCACCAGGATGGTCTCCAATCCCGCTTCCATACCTGCGACAATGTCGGTGTCCATCCGGTCACCGACCATTGCGGTGGACTCGGAGTGGGCGCCCAGTTGGTTGAGGCCTTCGCGCATCATCAGCGGGTTGGGCTTGCCGACGAAGTACGGGGCCACGCCGGTGGCCCGCTGGATGAGCGCGGCGACCGAGCCGGTGGCGGGAAGGGCGCCTTCGGTGGACGGCCCGGTCGGGTCCGGGTTGGTAGCGATGAACCGGGCCCCGGCGTCGACTAGGCGGATGGCCCGGGTGATGGCCTCGAAGCTGTAGGTCCTGGTCTCTCCGAGGACGACGTAGTCGGGGTGCTGGTCGGTCAGCACGTAGCCGATGTCGTGCAGGGCGGTGGTGAGCCCGGCCTCCCCGACGACGAACGCGGTGCCCTCGGGGCGCTGCCGGCGCAGGAACTGGGCGGTGGCCACGCCCGAAGTCCAAAGCGACTCCGGGGCCACTGCGAGACCCAGGTTGGACAGCCGGGCCGCGAGGTCGCGCGGCGTGTAGATGGAGTTGTTGGTCAAGACCAAGAAGCTGGCGCCGCTGGCCCGCAACGCGTTGACGAAAAGGTCGGCGCCGGGCACCAGCTGCCCTTCGTGCACCAAGACGCCGTCCATGTCGCACATCCAGGCGGTCGGGGCGGGGCGGTCGTGCACGTCGTTGTTTCTACTCGCCTTTGGCGGGGGTCGGGGTGCTCAGCGTGCCAGCCGGGCGCCGGCAGCAGCCGGGCCGGCCTGCGATGGAGGCGGCGGCGGCGGGCCGTTGAGCGCGCCGGCCAGCACGCTGGCGTAGAGGGAGCGGCCCGCGACCGTCTCGTGCACCCGGTCCGGGCCGAGCACCCCCGGCGCCGCCGACGCGCTGAACCAGTCGGCGGTGCGGACGGTGGGTGACCCCGCGGCGCAAGCGGCGATCGACGCGTTGGTGGTGTCCTGCCACGGTCGGGGGACGCGGACGGTCACGAAGACGACCCGGTCGCCCGACGCCAGCGAGATGAACTGCCGGCACTGGTCCACGCTCATCGGGCCGTTGGTGCCCAGCGCGATCACCACCGCCCCGAGGCCGCTCAGCCGCCCGGCGGCCCGGTATTCGCTCAGCCGCTGAAGCCCCTGATCGACCTGGCGGCCGACCGCGGCGTCGACGACGGTGGCGGGCCCGAGGGCGGCGGTCACCTGGCCCGCCGCTCCGAGCAGCACCGAGTCGCCGATCGCCAGGACCGGGCCGGCCGGCGCCGGGGCCGGGGGTGACCCCGCCGGCGCGGAGGTAGGCGGGGCCGACGGTGCTGCGACCGGCGGCGCCGACGGCGCCGGCGGGACCTGGGCCGGCCCGAGGGTGGTGGCGGGAGCGGCGAGCCCCCCCGCCGCGGCCCGCTCGAGGACCGACACCACCGAGTCGGCGGCCGGAGAGGCGGGCGCAGGGCGGGCGCCCGACGCCGCCCTCGCCGGCAGCGGGACCCGGCTGGCGGCCGTCGAGGTGCCGGGCAGGGTGAGTTCGCTGGGGGCGTCGGCGAGGAGAAGCGCCACGGAAAGCCCGACCACTCCGGCGACGCCGACCCCGGCCGCCAGGATGGGGCGGGCGGCGTGACCCCACCACCAGCGCAGCGCCTGCTGCGCCCGGCCGGTGCGCCACGGTTGCTCCACCCAGCGGAAGGACAGGTCAGCGGCGAGGAGGGTCAAGCCCAGCCGGAGCGAGAGCGCCAGCACCGCGGGGAGGTGCACGTCGACGCCGGGGCGGGTCATCTCGAAGATCGGCCAGTGCCAGAGGTAGATCGAATACGAGCGGCGGCCTAGCCACGCCAGGGGGGGCGATCCGAGCGGCCGTCCCAGTCGGGTGCCGGGATGGCCGGCGACCACGACGATCACCGCGCTGAGAAGCGACGCCAGTTGCAGCCCGCCCCGGTAGGTCCCCGAGCTTCCCTGGTTGAGGGTGGCGAAGAGGATCAGCATGCCGACGCAGGCCCCGCCGGCGAGGACCTCGAGGAGGCGGCGGGCGCTGGGCCGAATGGCGCCTGATCGCCGCCACAGAGGGAACGCGGCGGCGCTCGCCGCGCCGAGCAGCAACCCCGTCGCGTGGGTCACCGGGTCGAAGTACACGGCGGAGGGGTCGCTGCCGCTCGGGACCAGCACGGCCATCAGGACGCCGCTGGCTACTGCGCCGACGGCCGCGACGGCGCCCACCGCGTGAGCGAAGCTCCGGGGCCGGGAGGAGGGCCGACGCCGCTTGCGGATCGCCAGCGTCCACCCGACGCCGACCACGACGAGGGGCCACGCCAGGTAGAACTGCTCTTCGACGCCGAGCGACCAAAGGTGCTCGAGCAGGGGCGGCCGCCCGAAGACCTGGCTGTAGCTGTCGTGGTGGAAGATCAAGCGCCAGTTCATGACGTAGGCCAAAGAGGCCGGGACGTCACCGCGCAGGCGGCCCATGGCGTCTCGGGCGAACACCGAGGCCAACACGGTGGTGGCGACCACCGTCGTCAACGCCGCCGGGAACAGCCGCCGGACCCGGCGCATCCAGAAGCTCCCGAGCCCGATGCTGCCTGTCGAGCGCCGCTCCCGCAGCAGGAGGCTGGTGATCAAGAACCCCGACAGCACGAAGAACACATCGACGCCGAGGAATCCTCCGGGCAGCCAGGTCGCCGGCAGGTGGTAGAGCACGACGGCGAGCACCGCCAGACCGCGCAGGCCGTCGAGGGCCGCGACGTAGCCGGCCGGCCTCCAGGCGCCGGCCGACCCCCGATCGCCGGGCGGGGTTTCCACGATGTTGGTGACAGCGGGCTCGGTGACAGTCGACACTTGGTACCTCAACTCTCGAGGACCCCTCGAGGTTGACCTTCGGTGCAAAGCGCCCGAGCGTACGCGCTTCGCGCGCCGCCCGACGACCGCACCCGGACACAGGGGCGCGCTCGGGCCGCTGTCCCGCCGGGAATGGGACCTTCTCCCCTGCAGTGCGGGCGGTCCGAACCGCGATACTCGAAACAGTCGATGTCGGCCACCAGCGCAGCCGCCGGGAGGGCCTCCGAGAGGCTCTCGTGCAGAGGAAAGGCAGGAGCCATGGAGTACGAACAAGTCGATGGGCGCGCCGCGGTCACCGCGATGCTGCGCAGGCTGGCGGACGGGGTGGAGTCCACCACGATTGACTGCGCCGGGCTCACCCTCAGCGTGGCCCCGACGGTCGTCGCGACGATGTGCGCCGAGGAGATGACCGACAGCCCGGTGGAGTCGATCACCGTCCGTCTGGGGCAGGCTGGCGTCGCAGACGGGGCCAGCGCGCTGGAACGGGAGCTGGCCCACCCCGGGGACTGAGCCCTACAGGTCCTCGGCGTAACGGACTGGATGGTCCTCGTTGCGGTCCATGAACCGCTCGTTGAGCGCAACGGCCAGGCGGTCGTAGTCGCCGGGTGCCACCGCAGCCCGCCCGGTCAGGAAGCGACCCACGTCCTCGGCGGTCAGGTTCCCTCCGAGGGTCGCGTAGTCCAGCCACAACCGCTCGAGTGAGAGACCGAGAAGGAGCCGAGCGGCTTCTAGATGCCCGCCGTCATGCATCGACATCCCTGGGGTCCTCCTGTGGACGATCGAAGCCCGCCACGATCTCAGCGGCAACGTCTCGGAGTTTGCGGTTCGACCGCTGCGACGCCCGACGAAGGATATCGAACGCCTCCTCGCCGGGCACGCCCTGACGGGACATGAGCACCCCCTGCGCTTGGCCGATAACCGTGCGGGTCTGCAGCGCTTCGCGGAGGTTGGCGTTGCTCTCCCTGGCGTCGGCCAGCTCTTCTGCGCTGCCGAGCGCGGCCGACGCCATCAGCGCGAGCAGGCGGGCGGTCTGGGCTCCCCGGTCCCGCCAAGGCTCGCCGGTCATCGAGTACAGATTCAAGGAACCGGGGGCCTCGGGGCGCGTGGCGAGGGGAAGGGACCACACCGAGCAGATCCCGGCCGCGCCGGCGGCCTCGGAGAACGCCGACCACATGCCCGAGGGCAGCGCGAGGGTTTGCTCGGCGCCGGTCTCGATGGCGGCGACGCAGGGTCCGCCCCCGTCCCGGTACTGGACCTCGTCGATTTTCCGCGCTGCGGAGGAGCTGGCCTCGATGGTGGCGTACTCGGCGCCCCGGCCGCGCAACGAGACGCTCGCGCCGTGGACGTCGGGCACTGCGGTCACCGCGACGCTGAGGATCAGCGACAGGGCACCCGGGCGGTGCTCCCGGTCAGGGCCCGACGGAGAAGCACCGTCGCTGGCGACTTCGGGCCGCGGCCCGCTCACAACCGCGCGCCGGCCGCGATGAGCCCGGCGGGGCAGGCGTGCTCAGCCCGGCCGGGGTGATCCCGCAGCGCTAGAGCAGACAGCGGCGCGGCCGCGCCTGACATACGTGACGCACACACAGCAGCGGTGGACGAACCCACCCGGACCTTCCCAGTCGAAGCAGCTTCGGGGTCAGCGGAAAGCGACCCCTGCGGCTGTGCGTTTCAACCGTGCCCGGGATCCTAGCCACCGCACCGGAGGCCCGGTGCGAACCGGAGGCGCCCCGCTCAGAGCGCCACGGCGGCAGGCACGAGCGGCAGCCGCCGCGCCGCCAAGCGGGCCGGGTCGGGCCAGCGAGCGTCGCTGGCCCACCCGAGGCGCTCGAACAGGCGGATCAGGCCGGCCGAGAGATCAATCTGGTGGCGGTCGACGCCATGGCGGGCCAGCGTGGGGAAGGCGTGATGACCGTTGTGCCAGGAGTCGCCCATGCTGAGCAGCGCCAGGGCGGCGATGTTGGTGCTGCGGTCGCGGGTACGAAACGGGCGGGAACCGAACATGTGGCCGAGCGAGTTGACCCCGAACGTGACGTGGTGGAGCACCGCCATGCGCACCAGCCCGGCCCACAGCAACGCCAGCCACGCCCCGTACCACGTCCCGGTGACGGCCAGGCCGATCCCGAACGGGATGGCCAGAGACAGCGCAGACCAGACAACCGCGGTGCGAGACACGAAGCTCAAGTCGCGGTCGGTGAGGAGGTCGGGTATCCACCGCTGCGGCTCTGACGGGTTGGACTTGAAGAACCACCCGACGTGGGCGTGACCCAACCCTCGCAGCAGGGCCGGGAAGCCGCTGCCGTAATCCCACGGAGAGTGCGGGTCGCCGTCGCGGTCGGCGTAGGCGTGGTGCTTGCGGTGATGGGCGACCCAGGTGAACGCCGACCCTTCGACGCCCATCGTGCCGGCGATCGCCAGGGCCACCTTGAGCGCCCGGGCCGGCCGGAAGCTGCCGTGGGTCAGCATCCGATGGAAGCCGACGGTGAGCCCGAACCCGGTGACCGCGTACATCACCACCGCCAGGATCACGTCGAACCACCCGATCCCGTGCCGCCAGAACACGACGCCGGCAACACCGACCGCGGCGAGCGGACCGACCACCAACGCCGCCGCGCTGACCCGCTGCAGCAGCCCTACGCCGCTCTCCTGGGCCTCGACCGTCCCCGGCCGCCGCTCTTCGATGGTCTCCATGCCCCTGGCTCCCTGGTAGAAGGTGGTATGCCACCAGGGTCCGGGGTGACGGTCACGACACGCTGGATGCCCAGTCAATGCCGGCGTACCGACCATAACAACGCCGGCGCCGGTTGGGTCGGCGGGCTGCGGGCTCAGCCGGCCTGGAGCCTCTCGCGCACCTCCCCGGCCAGCTCGACGGAGCGCACCGCGGCGTCCGGCGGCGCGGCCATGGTCCGGATGATGATGTCGGTGAAGCCGATCTCGCCGAACGGGGCGAGCTGCTCGGCGACCGAGTCGGGGTCGCCGTACGCGACGGCGCCGCGCTCGAGCCCCCGGTAGCCGGCGGCGATCAGCGCGTCGCCTACCTTCTCTGCGTCGGCCGCCCGCTCCGCGATGAACACGTCCTTGCGGATCGGGATCCGCACCGGGTCCCGGTCATAGAGGGCACACGCCTCGCGGTAGCGAGCCATCGCGACGGCTGCGGTGGTCGTGGTCAGGTCGGCGTTCGCGTACCAGCAATCCCCCATCCGGGCGGCGCGCTCGAGCGCGACGGGGACACCGGCCCCGACCCACCACTCGACGCCTTGCGGCGGCAGCGGGGCGATTCGAGCGCCGCGGATACCCCACCGCTCGCTGTCCACCGTCTCCCCACGAAGCAGGGCGCTGGCGACGGTGATCCCCTCCTCCAGCAACGGGCCGCGGTCGCGAAGGTTCACGCCCATCGCCGCGAACTGCCCGGAGCCTCCCCCGAGGCCGGTCTGGACGATGAACGGCCCCTGGGCGATCGCCGCCAGCGTCCCGATCTGCTCGGCCATCAGCACCGGATGCCACAGCGGCACGAGGAACAGGCAGCCCGCCGGTCGGGCGTCCCACTCACCGAGGACCGCCGCCAGCATGGGCACGTTTTGCAGGTACGACGCCGGGCCGGTGGAGTGGTGGTCGCCCAAGGGAGAGGGTGTCGAGCCCGGCCCACGCGGCCGCCCGGGCCTGCTCGAGGACCGCCTGCGGGCCCTCCCGGTAGTCGTCGACCTGGTAGGTGGAGTTGATGGAGATGCCCACGCGCATGACGACGAGTATGTACCCGCGCCGGCGGCGCAGCCCACCGGTCAGCCGCCGCGCACCACCAGCTTCTCCCCGGTCGGGTCTCCCCGCCAGCCCTCCCATCGGAACTCCCCGGCCGCCTCCTCGATCGGGCCGTCGCTGTCGAGCAGGTGCCGGGCGAAGCGACCCTTGGCCGCTTTGGCCGCGTGCCCCGCCGCCCTGCCGGTCGGAGTGCGGAACTCGACGCGTCGGGCGGCCAGGTCAGCCGGGAGCGCCCGCCGGTGCTCGTCGGGGAGCAGGTCCACCACCGTGGCGCCCGCAGACGCCCGCGCCAGCGCCGGGCCGAGCACCGGCTGCCACCAGCGCCAGAGCGCCCCCAGCCCTTCCAGGCGGGCGCCGACCTTCAGCTTGTAGTCGGGCACCGGGTCGTCGAAGCCGAACAGGCCTCCCAGGGCCGAGACGACCACGATCCCCTCGGCCCGCCGGCGGGCCTCCCCGTCGAGGGTTTCGGGGTCGAGGTGCTCCCACACCACCCCGGTGTAGCGCTGCCACGCCGGCAGGGCGGGGCCACCGACCGTGGCGCTGTTGGCCGCGGCGGCGGCCCGCTGCCGCAAGCCGCTGACCCCAGTCAGGCGGGCCGCCTCCGAGGTGTCGGCCATCGCGGCCGCGAGGTGGGCCGCCACGTCCGCTCTTTGGGGCCCGAGCCGCCGGCCGAAACGCCCCGAGCCCGGCGCCCAGCGTCCCTGGCCTCCCGGCCGCTTGCCTTCGGAGGGAGGCAGCAGCATCACCAATCGCATCCTGAGAGCGTGCCCCCGCCGGCGCCGCGGCCGCCACTAGCCTGCTCGGGTGCCCGAAGGGACCGGCCCGCAAACAGACACTGGAGGCGGCCGCCGGCTGCAGCCGCTGCGCCCCGAGCAGCTCGACGGCGAGCAGCGGGCCGTCTACGACGCCATCACGTCGGGCCCGCGGACGTCTGGGCCGGCGTACTTCCCGCTGACCGACGAGGCCGGTCGCCTCCACGGGCCCTTCGACGCCATGCTGCGCTCCCCCCGGGTGGGGGGCGCCCTCCAGGACCTCGGGGCCGCGCTTCGCTACGGCAGCGCCCTGCCGACCCGGCTGCGCGAGATCGTGATCCTGGCGGTCGCCGCGGCGGAGGACAGTGCGTTCGAGCGATTCGCCCACGAGGCGGTAGGCCGCGGAGCCGGCCTGACCGAGGGGGAGCTGGACGCGTTGCGCATCGGTGGGCCGCTGCCCGCCGAGGACCGGGTCGAGGCGATGACCCTCCGAGCGGCGCGCGCTTTGCTCCGAGACGGCGACCTCGACGAGGCGACCTACGCCGGGCTGGACGCCGAGCTCGGCGAGCGGGGGCTGTTCGAGCTGACGGCGCTGGTCGGTTACTACCGACTGCTGGCCCTGCAGCTGCGGGTGTTTCGGGTGCCGGTTCCCGAGGGCGCCTGACTGTCGACGCCCCCACGTAGGTGGCTCACGGCGCCACCACATCGGTGACCAGCTCGCCGATCCCCCCGATCCGGCTCACCAGCCGATCGCCTGGCTGCAGGTACTTCGGGGGCTCCCGGCGGTTGCCGACGCCCGCCGGGGTGCCGGTGAAGATCAAGTCGCCGGGCAGCAGCGGGCACACAGAGGACAGCCGGGCGATCAGCTGCGGCACCGACCAGATGAGCTGCGAGGTGCGAGCCTGCTGCATCACCTCGCCGTTCACGCTGCACTCGATGGCCAAGTCGTCGGGGTCGTCGAGGTCTGCGGGGTCGACCAGCCACGGCCCGGTCGGCCCGAACCCGGGGAAGGACTTGCCCAAGCTCCATTGGGGCGCGGCGCCGGCCAGTTGGACGTCACGGGCGGAGAGGTCCTGTCCGACGGTGAGCCCGGCGACGTGATCCCATCCCCGCTCCTCCGCGACGCTCTCGGCCCGTCGGCCCACCGCGACGACCAGCTCCACCTCCCAGTCGAGGCGGGGGCTTTGGGCCCTCACCGTTCCGACCGGGCCGGCCAGGCAGGACGGGAACTTGGTGAACACCTGCGGGATGCCGGTCGTGTCGTAGCCCGCCTCCGCGGCGTGAGCCTTGTAGTTCAGGCCGATCGCGAACACCTGGCGGGGCGCCGGCACGGGCGGTCCGAGCCGGGCCGGGTCCGGCCGGGCGCCGGTCTCGGGGTCGCGGTCGGAGGCCCAGTCCCTGAAGCGGTCCCACTGCTCGAAAACCGACAGCGGGTCGGGCCCGAAGCGGCCGCCGCTGGCCCGGGCCACGTCGGCGCTGCCGGATCCCCCCAGCAAGCTGGCTCGCCCGTCGACGGTGCCCAGCCTCACACCAGCGTCCTTCCGCCGTCGACATAGAGCACGTGGCCGGTGACGAAGCGCGACTGGGGGGACGCCAAGAACAGCACCGGGCCCGTGACCTCCTCCGGGCTGCCCAGCCGACCGGCCGGGACCATCCCCTCGAGCCGGTCCCGGTTGCCGTCTCGGTCGAGGTAGGCGCGGGTCAAGTCGGTCTCCACGTAGCCGGGGGCTACGGCGTTGACCGTCACCCCTTTGGCCGCCCACTCCGCCGCCATGACCCGCATCATCTGGTTGATGGCGCCTTTGCTGGCGGCGTAGGGGCCGTGCTCCTTGTGCGCCAGGAGACCCGACACCGAGGAGAAGAACACGATCCGCCCGTGGCCCTGCCCGACCATCCGCCGGCCGGCCTCCTGGCCGAGCAGCCAGGCGGTGGTGAGGTTCACCTCGATGGTCCGGGACCACTCGCTGGGGTCGGTGTCGAGGACCGGCTTGCGGGTGTTGACGCCGATCGCGTGCAC
This sequence comes from Acidiferrimicrobium sp. IK, assembly GCF_025499425.1. GTDB lineage: Bacteria > Actinomycetota > Acidimicrobiia > Acidimicrobiales > Palsa-688 > Acidiferrimicrobium. The sequence goes on along the minus strand of NZ_JAIMCB010000007.1, from coordinate 192,404 downwards.
GCACACGTCGAGGCCGCCCCACCGCGAGCACAGCTCGTCGACGACGCCTCGGACCACCCCCGCCGACGCGAGGTCGCCCTGGGCGGCCACCGCTCGCTGCGGGGGAGCCCCGTCGATCGCGGCGTCGGCCCGGTCGGCGTCGGCGTCGACGACCACGACCCGGGCGCCGGCGGAGAGGAAGGCACGAGCGCAGGCCGCTCCGAGCCCTCCTGCCCCGGCCACCAGCACACGGGCGTCTCGCAGACCCAGCCAGGTGTCGCCGGCGACCGGCGCGCCGGGAGTGGAGTCTGTCCGTTGCGGTTGCATCTGCTCGCTTTCGGAAGTAGGGGTCAGCACGGGGGGCCGCCCATGCGCCGGGAGATCTCGCTGCTGGCGGCGAGGAGCGGCGGCAGGAGCCGATCGACCAGCTGCCGGTTGCCGTACTCGGCGCTGGGCACCGCCACGTTGACCGCCGCGGCGACGGTGCCCCCCGCCTGACGGATCGGTGCCGCGATGGAGCTGAGCCCGGGTATGGCCTCGTCTCGCTGCACCAGGTAGCCGTCCCGGCGGGCCGCCGACAGCTGGGTCCGCAGCGCGTCGAAGGTGCGGACGGCTCGCGGCCCCCAGGTCCCGTCGAAGCTGGTGTCGCTGATGCGACCGGCCAGGTCCGCCTCGCTCATGTGGGCCAGGATCACCTTGCCGATGGAACTGAACACCGCCGGGACGGTGGAGCCCACCCGGATGTCGGCGGCCAGGATGCTGTTGTTGCGGGCAATACGGGCGACGAAGAGGACCTGGTCGTGGTAAAGCACTCCGAGGTTGACGGTCTCGCCGGTGGCGGCCGCCAGCTCCCGGATGATGGCGGCGGAGGTCTGGACGACATCCAGACCCTGGAGGGCGGAGAAACCCAGTGCGAGCACCCCGGTGCCCGGCCGGACCTTCCCGTCCAGCGTGCGCTCCAGGTAGCCCTCTCCCTCCAGGGTGGCGGTGAGGCGGAACACGGTCGGCATCGGGATCCCGCTGAGGTCCACCAGCTCCTTGACCGACAGCGCGGGCCGCTCGGCGCTGAAGTAGGAGAGCAGTCGGAGGCCCTTGGCCAGGGCCTCCACTCGGTACGAGCGACCGGGGCGGCCCCCGGCAGGAGGCGGGTCGGGCACCCCGCCGATGGTAGTGGTGGACCGTCCTTCGACCATGGGTGGCTCTAGGCGCCGATCATGCTGTAGCCGCCGTCGCACATGACGAAGTTGCCGGTCATGTGGGAGGCGTCGTCAGTGGCCAGCCACAGCGCCGCGGCCGCCAGCTCTTCGGGGCCCGGCACCCGGCCCATCGGGGTCTGGGACAAGACCCGCTCCCGCCGGCCGTTGTTCCAGTCCTCGCGGGTGACCGTGGACTCCGTCTCCATGAACCCGGGTCCGAACGCGTTGACCCGCACGGTCGGCGCGAACGCGGCCGCGTAGGACTTGGTCAGCCCGAGCATCCCGTACTTGCCGGCCGCGTACTGCGGGGCCCGGGGACTGCCGCGCACCACGACGGTGGATCCGATGTTGACGATGCAGCCCCGGCCCCGGTCGAGCATCCTCGAGCCGTGCTCGTGCAGCATCAGCATCGTTCCCTTGATGTCGACGGCCAGGACCCGGTCGATGACGGCCTCGTCGATGTCGCGCCAAGACATCTGGTCGGTCGCGATGTCTCCGACGTTGTTGATGAGCACGTCCAGGCCCCCGGTCAGCGTCCAGGCCTCGTCGGCCATATCCCGGATCTGCGACCAGCTCTTGATGTCCGCTTGGACCACGGCCGCCTTCCTGCCGTAGGCCTCGACGCCCGCCGCGGTGCGCCGGGCGCCCTCTTCGGACGAGTTGTAGTGCACCACCACGTTGGCCCCCTCGGCGGCGGCCCGCAACGCCAGGGTGGCCCCAAACCCGGTGCCGGCCCCGGTGACCATCACCCACTTCCCTTCGAAACGGGGGAACACCTTTTGGGGGAACGCGGCGGGCTGCGGCGATTCCTCAATGGCGGTCATAGACCCAACGTCCTCTCTGGATAAGACAACTGTCGACGGTTCACAGCCACTCGTCACCGGTGGGCGCCGGTGTGTCGTGGGCTTCCTCCCAGGCGACCACCTGGTTGCGCAGCACGCCGAGCTTCTCGATCTGGGCCTCGACGACGTCGCCGGGTTTCAAGTAGTTGGCGAAAGGATCGTCGGTGCTGGCCGCCACGCCGGCGATGGTCCCGGTGGTGAGCAGGTCCCCGGCGGAGTACACCTGCGGCGAGTGGTAGGCGACCAGCTGCGGGATGGACACTGACATGCGGCTGGTGTTGGACTTCTGGCGGATCTGCCCGTTGACCCGCAGCTCCATGTCCAAGTCGTGGGGGTCGCCCACCTCGTCGGCCGTCACCACGTACGGCCCGATCGGGCAGAACGTGTCGATGGCCTTCGAGAACGAGAACACCCCGGCTTTCATCTCTCGCCGTTGTATGTCCCGGGCGGTGATGTCGTTGAAGATGAGATACCCGCCGATGTGCTCCCCGGCCTGCTCCGCGGAGAAGAACTTGCCGGGCTTGCCGATGACGATGGCCATCTCCAGCTCGTAGTCGAGCTCCTCGGTCAGCTTGCCCGGGTAGACGATGGGGTCGTCGGGACCGATTATGGCGTCGACGTTCTGGAAGAAAACGATGCCCTTGTTGACCGGGTGGGACCAGTTGACCCGGACCAGGTCCTCGTGGTGCTCCCGGAAATTGCCGGCGGTGTGGAAGAACTTCTTCGGCACGATCGGGGCCCGCAGCCGGGCCGAGGCCAGCGGCACCACCTCGCCGGTCTCTTGCACCTGCCCGTCCAACTCGAACCAGGCCCTCACCGAGGGGCAGGCGAGCTCCACGATCTGATCGTCGACCAGGCGGCCGACCCGGCCGGCGTCGAAGGTAACGAGTTTCATAACAGTCGGCTTCCTTTCGTCATTTGTGTCGACATCTCAGGGGTTGAAGTAGTCCTCGTCGTCCACCGCCACCTCGAGCAGGAGCGGCGCGTCGGCGAGGCGCAACGCGGGGACCGCCTCGTCCATCGCCGCTGCCAGCTCCTGGTGGGTGGCGATCCGCCGGGCTGCGCACCCGAACCCCTCGGCGACGCGGGAAACCCGGACCTCGGCGAAGTCGGGCCACGGCCCGGGATGGCCTTGGCGGTCGGCGAGGCGGTCCATGATGGCGTAGCGGCCGTTGGTCAGCACCACGAACAGCACCCCGACCCGGTAGTGCGCCGCGGTCCACAGCGCCTGGATCCCGTAGAGGGACGACCCGTCCCCGACGACGGCGACGACGGGCCGGTCGGGACATCCGAGCCTCAGCCCGACCGCGGCGGGGAGCGCGAACCCCAGGCCGCCCATGGCGGCGCTCACAAAGCCGAGGGGGCGGCGGGCCCGAAGCAGACGGTGAAGGTCCGGTCGACTGGAGGGGGTCTCCTCCACGATGATGGTGTCGGCGTCGGCCCGGGCGGCCAGGGCGGCGAAAACGTGTCGGGGCCGCAGCCCGGCCGTTACCGGCTCCTCGCCGGCGAGGCCTTGGGGCGGCGCGGTTGCTCCCTGCGCGGCGGGGCGCTGCTTCACCGCGTCCGCCAGGGCCGCGCAGATCGACGGAATGGGGCCGATGACCGCCAGGTCGACGGGACTGTGGTGGGCCAGGTCGGGGTCGTCCACGACCATCGCCAGGCGGGTCCCGGCGCGCACCAGCGGGCCGGGCTCGTAGGGGTATTGGCGAAACGCCGGCGCGCCGATCACCACCACCAAGTCGTGATCGGAAAGGGTGTCGCGGAGCCGCTGGCGCCCGGCGGGGAGATGCCCGGCGAAGAGGGGGTGGTCCTGCGGGAACCCGGCGCGGGCCCCGAACGCCTCCTGCCACACCGGCGCGTCCAGTCGCTCCGCCACCGCGGTGGTCGCGGCCCAGGCGGCCGGTCCGTCGGCGTCGGCGCCGACGACGATCACCGGTCGGGCCGAACCGTCGACCATGTCCACCAGCTCCCCCACCGCGGCGACGTCCACGCCGGCGACGGGAACGGCCCGCCGAGCGGCGAGGCGGCTGTCGGGGTCGGCGGGGGCATCCCAGTCGTCCATTGGGACCACGACCACGGCCGGCCCTCGCCGGCTGCGGGCCTCGTGCCACGCCCGTTCGATGGCGCCTGGAACGTCTTGGGCCCGCGCTGGGCGGGCGGACCACACCGGGTACGCCCCGGCCAGTCCGTCCAGGTCACCGGCGAGGAACGGCCGCATGGCCAGGTGACGGCGGTCCTGCTGCCCGACGATCACCACGAGCGGCGCCCGGTTGGCCCGCGCCGTGGCGAGGGCGCCGACTGCGTTGCCAAAACCCGCCGTGGTGTGCAGCAGCACCAGGGCCGGCTGGCCGGTGGCCAAGGCGAAGCCGGTGGCCGCGCCGACCACGGAGCCCTCGTGGAGGGCCAGCACGAAGCGGGTCCGGTCGTTGGGCCGACAGAGAAGGGGCACCTCGGTCGAACCGGGGTTGGCGAACAGAGTCGTCAGCCCCAGCCGCTCCCAGACGTCGAAGGTGGCGTCGGCGACGGTGTTCAATCGATCCCCACGGCCATCCGGCCCGCTTCCTCCACCCGCTCGAGGACTTGCGCCTCGAGTTCCACGAAGCGCGGCAGCTGGCGGGTGTGGCTCTGCGTGCGCGGCCGCGGCAGATCGATGGTGATCTCCGCCAGGACCCTGGACGGCCGGGCGGACAGCACGAGCACCCGGTCGCTCAGGTACACGGCTTCACCGACGTCGTGGGTGACCATCAAAGCGGCGAACGACGAACGCTCCCATAGGTCGGCCACGACGTCCTCGAGGTGACCGCGGGTCAACGCGTCGACCGACGCGAACGGTTCGTCCATCATGAGCAGCTGCGGGTCCGAGACCAGCGCCCGGGCCAGGGCGGCTCGCTGCTGCATGCCTCCCGACAGCTCCCACGGGTAGCGGGAGGCGAAGCCGTCCAGGCCGACTTTGTGCAAGGCGTCGCGGACGTGCTCGGCGCGCGCCGGGGGCGCCAGCCGGCGGGCTCCCATCGCCACGTTCTTGCCGATTGACAGCCACGGGAACAGGCTCTTGTTGTACTCCTGGAACACCACGGAGATGCCAGAAGGCACCCCCTCGACCGGGGACCCGGCGAAGCGGACCGCTCCTACGGTGGGGTCCCGCAGACCCGACGCAGCCTTGAGCAGCGTGGTCTTGCCGCTGCCGGAAGGGCCCACGATGCTAACGAACTCCCGCGGGGCCACCTCCAGGCTGACATCCGCGGTCACCTCGGTGACTGAACCGTCGCGCCCCCGAAGGGTCACGCCGAGATGGTCAAGGGTCAGGACCGGATCAGCCATGCTGTTCGCCTCCCACAGTGCCGCGCTGCCATGCCAGCAGCCGGCGTTCAGCCAGCAAGAACAAGGAATCGAATGCCCACCCGAGCAGGCACAAGGCGACGACACCAGCCCAGCTGTCGGTGATCTTGAAGGACTGTTGGGCGCTGGAGATGAAGTAGCCAATCCCGGAGCCGCCCCCGAGGATCTCGGCCACCACCATCACCGCCAGCGACACGCTGATGGCGACCCGTAGGCCGGCGAAGATCTCCGGGCTCACCGCCGGCAGCACCAGCCTCCACATGAACGAGCGACCGCGGAGGCCCAACACCCGGGCGGTGTCGACCAGGGTCGGCTCGAGGCCGGCGGTGGCGTTGGCGGTGTTGATGAGCACCGGCCACACCGCCGCGGTCACGATCACCGCCACGACCATCCGGCCGCCGAGCCCGAACAGCACCAAAGCGACGGGGATCAGCAGCGGGGTGGGCAACGACCGCAGGAAGTCGAACACGGCCGAGGTCCACTCCCGCGCCGCCCGGTAGTACCCGGTCACCATGCCCACCACGATCCCGATCACCGCGCTGATGGCGAAGCCGGCCAGGGTCCGAAGGATCGAGGGGATCAAGTCCTGGTGCAGCACCGGCCCGTCGACGAGATCCCACGAGCGCTTGGCCGAGGCGGCGAAGGTCGGGAAGATCGAGCTGTGCATCTGCACCGAGACCAGCTGCCAGACGGCGGCGGCCACGGCCACGCCGAGCCACCCGAGCCCCCAGTAACCGAACCGGCGCGCCCGCATCCGGCTCGCGGTCGCCGCGGCGCGGCCGGACCCCATCGCCGCGGCGGTCACAGCCGGCGCTCCGCCCGGTCGGCCCACGGGACCCAGCGCTGCACCACGGCCCGGAAGCCGGTGTTGAGGGCCCAGCCGATCAGGCCGCCGATCAGGATGCCGGCGTACATGGTGGGCACGGCCCCTGCCTGCTGGGCTCGGAGCACGAACGACCCGATGCCGCCGGTCCCGCCGACCAGCTCCACCGAGACGGTCACGACCAGCGCCAAGCTCAAGGCGATCTGCAGTCCGCTGGCGATGAGGGGGGCGGCGGCCGGCAGGATCACTTGGACCAGGAGCCGTCCCCCGTGCAGGTCGAGGGTGCGGGCGGTGTCGATGAACAGGTTTTCGACCTGGTGGACGCCGTAGCGGGTGTTGATGAACACCGGCCAGAAAGAAGTGAAGGCGACCAGCCCGGCGGTCATCTTCAGGCCCAGCCCGGCCACCAGGATGGCGATGGGGATGAGGGCGAGCGACGGCAAGGGCCGCATCATCCGGACCAGTACTTCGGTGAAGGCCTCGGCCAGCCGGGATCGTCCGACCAGGGTGCCGACCACCACGCCGCCGGCGGCCGCGATGGCGAGACCCACCGCCCACGCTTCGAGCGTCCCGCCGGCGGCGGACGCCAGAGGCCCCAGGTGGGATGCGAGGGCCCGGGCGGTGCTGGGGACGCCGGCCAGGGCCTGGTCGGTCACCAGGCCGCTGACGCTCACCAGCTCCCAGACCACGATGGCCACCACCACGCCGCCGAGCTGGCGGCCCAGGCGGCGGAACCTGACCCTGGCCGGCCCTCGCGCGTCGGGCATGGCGGCGCCGGTCTCGTCGACCGGCGCCCGCCCTTCTAGCACTACGACCGCAGACTGGCCGTCAGTGCTTGGCACCGGACCACACGAGCTGGTCGATGGGCACGATGGAGCTGATCCAGCCCAGCTGCTGCATCGTCTGCTCCTGGGCCTGGATGGTGGAGGTGTCGACCGTCGAGCTCCACACCGGCAGGGTCATCTTCGCCGCCACCGCCGCGGGGATGCTGGTGTAGGTGGGGATGATCGCCCGTGCCGCGGCCGGGTTGGCCTGGGCGTAGTCGAGAGACTGGTTGAGGGCGGCGACGAAGCGCTGGACCAAAGCGGTGTGGCTTTGGATCTCGCTGGTGCTGGCGAAGTAGCCGGCCACGATCTCGGAAGGCTGCGCTCCCTGGAACAGTGGGCTGAGCAACTTGCCGCCTTTGGCCTCAATCGACGAGACGAACGGCTCTACCTCGGTAACGGCCTGCACCTGCCCGGACTCGAGAGCCGACGGCATGGTCGGGAACGGCAACGCCACCACGTGCACCGACGACGGCTTCACCCCGTTGCGGGTGAGGATGGTGTCGAGGGCCAGCTCGTTTTGGCCCTGGACCGCGTTGGCCGCGATCGTCTTGCCGGCCAGCTGCGAGATCGAGGTGATGCCGCTGCCGCCCGAAACCAGGATCCCTGACCAGGCGCCGGCTGCGTCGGCCGCGGCCTGGTCGCCGTTGGCGATGAACTGCAGCGGCAGATTGTGGGATTTGGCGAGCACCAGGTTGGCGGTGGCCCCGAAACCGAACTGGAGCGAACCGCCGACGACCGCGCTGGCCACGGCCGCTCCCCCCTGCAGGCTGTGGGGAACGACGTTGAGGTGCTGTTGGGCGAAGAAGCCCTGCTTGATGCCGAGGTAGAGGGGAGCGACGTCTGCGATGGGGAGCACACCGACGCTCACCGTCTCGGTGGCGCTGCTCGAGTTCGCGCCGCCCCCCGACGTCGCGGCCCCGGCGCTGGTCGCCGAGGAGGCGACGGACGTGGCCGAGCCGGCCTTCGTCGCGTTGGTACTGCTCCCGCACGCGGCCGCGATCAGGCTAAGGCACCCGACAGTCGCTCCGACGCCGACCCGGCGCACACCAGTGAGAACCACAGACTCCCCCTCCGAGAGCAGTCACTTTCACATTGTGAAAGTGACTTTTATATTTGCGGAATCAGTATGGGGGGAGCCCTGCCCCGAAGTCAAGGAGCTGGGCGCAGAAGCACTCGAGCCCAACGCCCCGGGGCTGGTCGTGACCCGCTTCCCCCCGCCCACGAGGCACCGCCCTCCGGGGCGGGTCTAGGGAGCTGACCCGCCCAGGGGACGTTCGCGAGGCCCGTTGATCAGTGCGGCGGCGATCGCTCGCAGTTCGGCGACGACGAGGGACACGGCGGGGCGGGTGGCGTTCTCAGGGCGGATCAGGGCGTCGACGTCTCTAGACACGGACAGGTCAGCCAAGGGCCGCAGCACGACACCTTCTGGCCGTGGCTGGGTCCAGCGCGGCAGGAACGCCAGACCCTGCCCGGCGCGGACCAGTTCGGCGACGATCGTGAACTCGTTGACGCGGTGGCGAATCTCGATGGGGCGGCCGGAGGCGGCCGCGATGGTGTCGAGGGTCGCGCCGATCGGGAACTCGCGGTGGGTGGTGATCCACGCCTGTCGAGCCACATCTTTCGCCCGGAGCGTCCCCCGGTTGGTCAGCGGGTGGCCCACGGGTAGCGCGACGTCGAGCTGCTCTCGAAGGAGGGGTTCCACAGCCACCCGGTCGGGCCATGCAGGCGTGTGCTGGAGGCGGTGGGCGATCACGATGTCGTAGCGGGAGGTGAGGGGCGGGAAGTCCCCTTGGGCGACGTCTTCGTCGCTGAGGGTGACGCGGACCCCGTCGGCGGGAAAGCGGCTGGCGAGGGGGGCGAACAACGCCAGCGCGGCGCTGTTGAACGCGCAGACGCTCACCGTGCCCGATGGGAACGCCGCCAGGCCGCGCGCGATCTCCCGGGCCCGGCTCATGGCCGCTTGTACGTCCACGGCCGCCTCGGCCAGACGTTCTCCTTCCTGGGTCAATCGCAGCACCCGGCCCACCCGTCGGGTCAAAGGCACGCTCGCCTCCCGCTGGAGCAGTTTCAGCTGCTGCGAGACGGCCGAGGGGGTGATGGCCAGCGCGTCGGCGACGGCCTGAACGCTGCCTTGCTCCCCCAGCTCGCGGAGGATCTCCAGTTGCCGCTCGTCCACCCCGAATAGTTTAGGTTTACTGAACTAAAGGTGAAGACATATGGAGTTGCTCTTCATCGACCTGGCGCCGATCCTGATGTGGTGTTCCCGCTCCTACGTGCTCGCTCGACCGATCTGTGCCTTCTCGTGGTGGCGATCACGTGGGGAGCGAGTTACCTGGGAGCGAAGGACGCAACCGGTGTGGTCTCCGCCGATTCCGTCGTGTTCTTGCGTTATGCGGTGTCGGCTCTCGCCTGTTTGCTGACCGTCCGCTTCACCGCGGCGCGCCGAGGACAGTCGGTGGTCACGTCGCGCGAGGTGCGCGTCGGGGGCCTGCTGGGCGTGACCCAAGCGGCGGTGCTGTATCTGGAGACCCACGGGGTGGCGCACACCAGCGCGGCCGCGGCGGGTGTGCTCATGAGCTTGACGATCATCCTGACGCCGCTGGCCGGCGTCGTTGCCGGGACGCGGGTCCCCGGTCGGCTCTACGCCGCAGCGGGTGTGTGCATCGTCGGTGTTGCGGTCATGCTCGGGACCGGACTCGGAGCCGACGGCTGGCGGGGGGACCTGCTGGTGCTGGCCGCTGCGGCGATCCGAGCCGGGCACGTCACCTTGATCGGCCGATTCGTTCCGCCCGGGCCGGTCAACCGAGTCTCGCTGCGGCCGTTGCCCCTCACGACCGTGCAGTTCGTGGTCGGCACCGCGCTCAGCGCGCCGCTGGGGCTGCCGCAGCTCACTGCGTCTCCTGCCGTCCTGGTGAGGCCGGCGCTGGTGGCGTCGATCCTATTCCTCGCCGTCTGCTGCAGCGTCTTCGCCTTCCTCGCCCAGACCTGGGCGCTACAGCGCACCTCCGCCAACCGGGCGAGCCTGCTGCTTGGCACTGAGCCCCTCTGGGCGGTGGCGGCAGCCGTCGCCCTCGGAGGGGAACGGCTGAGCATCAAAGTGGCGCTCGGCGCCGCCATGGTCGTCGCGGGCTGCTGGTGGGGCGGGGCCATCGAGCAGCGCTCCCGCAACCAGTCCTCGCCTCGTCAGGTGCCCTCGGCCGGTGCCGTCGCATCACGGAGAGCGGCTCAGTTGTGAAGCCCCGCCAGAGCGTCACCGTCAAGACGGAGGTAGCGGTCTTTCAAAGCCCAGACAACCGGCGGGCGAGGAAGCGGCGCTCGGGTTCGGTGGTGGCCATCCGAAGGGCCAGCTCGAACGCCTCGCGGGCTTCGGCGTCGCGACCGAGACGACGTAGCAGCTCCGCCCGGGTGGAGTGGAGGTAGCGGTAATCGCCGAGGTCCAGCGAGTCGACGAGTGCGAGCGCCTCCTCGGGTGCTCCCGCCTCGGCGATGGCGACTGCTCGGTTGAGGGCGACGACCGGCGATCCGGTAAGCAGTTCGAGACGCTCGTAGAGGGCTGCGACCTCACCCCAGTCGATGCGCTCCTCGGCCTGGAGCGACGCGATCGCTGCTTGGATCACGTACGGCCCCACGGTCGGCCGCAGCGACAGGGCCCGGTCGATCGCCAGGCGGCCGGCCTCGACCTCGGCCCGGTCGTGGCGTGAGCGGTCCTGCTCGCCCAGCAGTACCAGCTCGCCTCTGACCACGCGGGCGGCGCGGCGCGAATCCTGGATCAGCATCAGGGCCAGCAGGCCGTACACCTCAGGCTCGTCGGTCATCAGCTCAGACAGCAGCCGCCCGAGCCGGATCGCCTCTTGGGCGAGATCGTCGCCGTCGGGATAACCCTGGTTGAAGACCAAGTAGATGACCGCCAGCACCGCCGGCAGCCGCTCCGCCAGCAAACGGTCGGGGGGCACCGCGAAGGGGATCCCCGCCGCCTTCACCTTGGCCTTGGCTCGGGAGAGACGCCGTTTCATCGTCTCGTGGGAAACGAGAAAGGCCCGGGCGATCTGCTCGGTGCTGAGACCTCCAAGCGCTCGCAGCGTCAGCGCGACCTGTCCGTCGGCGGCCAGCGCCGGATGGCAGCAGGTGAACAGCAGCTTCAGTCGTTCGTCGGAGACAGAGTTCTCGTCGAGGTCGATGTCGTCGACGGTGACCGCCTGGTCGTATCCCTGGAGGAGGGTGGCCTTGTGCTCGAGCGTCCGTCGGCGTCGTAGACCGTCGATGGCCCGGTTGCGGCCGGTGGCCACCAACCAGGCCACCGGATGCTGCGGGATCCCGTCCCGGTCCCACCGTTCGGCCGCCACCGCGAACGCCTCCTGCGCGGCTTCCTCGGCTAGGTCGAAGTCGCCGAGGAAGCCGACCAGGGACGCCAGGACCCGGCCCCATTCCCGCCGGAAGACCTCCTCGATCAGAACGCGGCCTCCGCCGGGATCTCGACCAGCGGCCGTATCTCGACCGCACCGCCGAGGCGGATCGCCGGTATGCGTTGGGCGAACTCCAACGCATCGTCGAGGTCCGCGGCGTCGAGCACGTAGTAGCCGCCCAGCACTTCTTTAGTGTCGGCGAAGGGGCCGTCGGTGATCAGTACCTCACCGCGATTGTGGCGGACCGTGGTCGCCGTCTCCGCCGGCTGCAGGTGCGCGCCGCCGACGCAGCGTGGGTCGTCGCGCAGCGCCAGGTAATCAGCGTTCACCGGCGCGTACTGCTCCGGCGGGAGGGACTCATGGCTACCGGGCTTGGGGAAGATGAGCATCGCGTATTTCATGAATGGCCTCCTTGGGGTTCATCTCTCGCCATGGAGACGAACAGCCAGTCGCCGTGGGGACGGCGCTGCCATGATTTTCTCAGAACTCCGCCGACGACAGGGTCGGGTCCTCCGGACTTCGCGAGTTGCGACCGAGGGGTCGCTCCTAGCCGCATGCGGCGCAGCTATTGACAGAGCGCCAATAAGGCGGGTAGGGTCCGGTGGTCCGGAACCCGGGGAAAAGGGCGCGATGACCTCCACACTCGACGAATCAACCGCCTCGAAGAGTGCCGGCCGCCAGAAGCCCGACGGCGGGGAGGTCGACATCCGCCGCTACATCTCCGGGCTGGGCTCGGGGTTGGCCGGGCCGGCCAACGTCATCATGCAGCTCAGCTGGCCGGCGGTCGGCTACGGGGTCAAGGAGAGCCGGGTCCATTCGGGCAGCGCCATGAAGCACCCGCTCAAGCGGGCGCGCACGACTTTCACCTACCTGGCCGTAGCCCTGCTCGGCGACGACGAGGACCGCAAGGCGTACCGTCAGGCGGTCAACCACCAGCACGCCCAGGTTCGCTCGACCGTAGACAGCCCGGTGCAATACAGCGCCCTGGACCCCCGCCTGCAGCTGTGGGTGGCGGCCTGCCTCTACTACGGGACCGTCGATCTGAACGAACGGATGCACGGCCCCCTGGACGAGGCGACCGCTGACCGGCTCTACGAGTACTGCTCCCGTTTCGGTACGTCGCTGCAGGTACGCGACGCCATGTGGCCCGCCGACCGGGCCGCGTTCGGTCGCTACTGGGAGAAGTCCCTGGGAGAGGTCCGCATCGACGACACCATCCGCGACTACCTGCTCTCGCTCACCCGGCTCGAGAACCTGCCCTGGGTCGCCCAGAAGCTCTTCGCCGAGAACAACATGTTCTGGACCCGCGGCTTTCTCCCGCCGGTTTTCCGGGAAAAGATGGGCCTGTCGTGGAGCGACGCCGAGCAGCAGCGTTTCGACCGGCGGCTGCGCCGGTTGGGCTGGGTCGAGGACCACCTGCCGATGGCGATGCGGCTGTTCCCGTTCAACCTGCTGTTGTGGGATATGCGCCGCCGGCGGCGGGCCGGCCGCCCGCTGGTTTGACCGCCCTCATGCCGATCCGGACATCCCTCACCTGATCGTCAGGACGTCTCGGACGGCCCAGGCGACTCAAGGTCGTGTCGCTGCGCGGGGCGGCCGGGACCGCTCACGAGACCCGACTGACCGCTCCTCGGACCGCTACGGGTGTGTCGGTGATGATCACGTTGACCCCCGCGTCGGCCAGCCGCGCGGCCAGCTGGAGATCGTTGACCGTCCACGCCACTGCTGCGAGTCCCGCAGCGCGGATCGCGGCGACTTTCTCCACGGAATCCGCGGTAGCCAGGAAGTGGATCCCCCAGTAACCGCGCCCGGCCAGGTCGGCCAGAGCCCGTGGGGGCGGCACGTCGACGCAGAGATGCCCGATCCTCGCGTCGAGGCCGACGGAAAGCATCTCCCGCGTCGCGACCGGCGAGAACGAGGAGACGACCATCCCGGGCCCCCCGGATCCTGATTGGCCCGACCGGGTGTTTAGATATGACCCAAGCGCCGCTCCCAGGCGGGCCTGTTCGGCCTGAGGGGAGTCCGGCGCCACCTTGAGCTCGATGTTCAACGCGGCTCGCCCGACTGCCGCCAGCACCTCTTCGAGACGGTCGAACTGGTCGAGCGATCCCGCCGTGCAGCGGTCCACCGGTCCCGCTGGGGTATCGCGGTCGTGGGTCATGACGAAGACCCCGTCGGCACTGAGCCACGTATCCGTCTCCACTCCGTCAACCCCAGAACCAAGCGCATTGGCCACCGCGTCGATGGTGTTGTCGACGAACAGGGATGACGAGTCGACCCGACCCCGATGCGACCACACCTGGATCCCCCCAGACGCACCGAGCGGGGATGCCGCCACTGCCGACTCGGCCGCTGCGAGCCTCGGTGTTGCCATCGTCAGTCGATCCCGGCCATCAGTCCCCGGACGAACCAGCGTTGCATCGCCAACACCACGAGCACCGGGGGCAGAAGCGCCAGAAGGGCGACAGACATAACCAGGTCCCATTGGGGAATGGCGAAGCTCTGCGCCGCACTGATTATCTGCCTGATGCCCATGACCACCGTACTGTGCTGGGGGCTGGAGGTGACCAGGAGCGGCCACAGGTATTGGTTCCATCCGTATATGAACTCCAGAACGAAGATCGCCGCGAGGGTGGGACGGGCTAGCGGCAACACGATGGTAGTGAGGAAGCGAATAGGACCGATGCCGTCGAGACGGGCGGCATCAGCAAGCTCCTGGGGGAAGCTCTGGAAGTATTGCCGGAAGAGGAACACCGCCGTGGCTGAGGCGATGAGCGGAAGGATCAGCCCCCCCTGAGTGTTCAAGAGCCCGAGGTTGGCGGTCACCTGGTAGGTCGGGAAGAACCTCACCTCCACCGGCAGCATGAGGGTGATGAATATGAGCCAGAACATGATCATCCGGCCGGGAAAGCGGAAGAAGGTGACGGCGTAGGCGGCCGGGACGGACAGAATCAGCTTGAACACCGCCACGGCCAGGGCCAGGATCAACGAGTTGAGCATCATCGTCGCAAGCGACGGGGAACCAGGAAACGGATGCGCGACCACATAGCCGAGATTGGCGCCCAGGCGCCCGCCCGGCAGAACCGGTACTCCCGAGAGGGTGTCGCGGGCTGGGTGCGAGGCGACGACGAACGCCAGGTACATGGGTGCCGCGAGCAGAGCCGCGAACACGATCAGCGTCGCGTGCCGGGCCACCTTCACGATGTTTTTCTTCACCTGTAGTGAACCCTTCGGTTGAAGACCTTGAACTGCACCACCAGCAACGCCCCAGCCAAAACGAACAGCAGCATGCTCTCCGCCCCGGCGAGCCCGACGTCGCCGTTTTGGAAGCCGTCCCGGTAGAGCATGTACACCAGGGTGGTCGTGGACCCGCCTGGACCGCCCTGGCTGATGACATCGATCACCGCGAAGCTGCCGAAGAGGGCGGCCAGCACGTCCGACACGGTGACGAACAGCACCGTGGGGCCAAGCAGCGGGAAGACGACCTTCCAAAAGCGCGTGACCGGCCCGGCCCCGTCCATGGTCGCGGCCTCCACCACGGCGTCGGGTATCGATTGCAGCCCGGCGGAGAAGAACACAAAGTTGTAGGCGCTTTGCTGCCAGATCGTCAGGGCGCAGACCAAGGCGAACGCCTGGGTACCCGACAGAGCGAAGTTCCAGTGAACCCCGAGCGCTTCGAGCGCCCGGGCACCGGGCCCGACCTTGGGTTCGAACAGGAACAGCCACAGCGCCGCCCCGATCGCCCCGGGCACTGCGTATGTCCAGATGAACAGCGTCCGGTACACCGGTCGCAGCCGCCCGGTCGATTCGACCTGGACCGCGAGGAAAAGACTGATCCCCATCGATACCAGTGTCGTTATGGCTGTGAAGGTGGCCGTCACCTCGACGGCCTGCAGGTAGCCCCCATGCAGCGCGGAGCCGAAGTTGGCCAGCCCTGAGAACCGGGCGCCCAGGCCAAAGGCGTTCGACTGCCTGAACGCCTCCAGCAGGGCCTTACCGGAGGGCCAGATGAAGAAGATGACGACAACCACCACTTCCGGCAGGATCAATGCTGCCGGGAGCAGCCGGTGCTTGAACACCGGAGGCACCGGCGACGCCGCCGATCTCCCGGTGGGCTCGGCCCGTGAGGCCCGGCGACGACCCCACCGGCCGAGGGCCGGGCTGCCGTGCTCGCGCCCGGCCCGCCGGGCGATCCCGCCCCGGCGTCGGGGACCTCCGGCCGGGCTGAGCGGAGTCTCGGTGGCGGGAGCGTCAACCGCCATACTGGCTGGCGAACTGCGCCAGGATGGTGTTTCCCTGGGTCTCCGCGGAGCTCACCGCCGCCGCAGCCGACTGCTTGCCTGACAGGACCGCGGCGATGGCCGAGGCCTCAACCTGGCGTACCTCCGGTAGGTACCCGAGCCGGATCCCACGGCTGTCGGCAGTCGGCGCCTTGTTGGTCAGCTCCTTGACCGCAACCAGATCGTTCGGGTGGCTGCTGTAGAAACCCTGCGACGAAAGTAGGCTCGACCCGGCGGGTGTGACCGGGACGTAGCCGGTGTTCGACGCCCAGTACGCCTGCGACTGGGCCGACATCAAGAAGTGGAGGAACTCCGCGTCACCTCGGTAATGGACTGCGGGAGCACCGCTCATGACCCAGAGGGACGCCCCGCCTACAACGGTGTTCTGCGGGGCTGCCTTGTCGCCCGCGACGACCGGAAGCTCGGCTACCCCGAACGGGAACTTGGCGGCGGCCTCGATGGTGTTGAGGCTGGCCGAGCTCTGCTCGTACATAGCGCAGGTGCCGTTGGTGAAGAGCGGGACAGTCGAGGTGCTCACGCCGTTCCAGATGTACTCGCCCTTCGACGCCAGCCGACCGAGCAGAGCCAAGTGGTCGACTATCGGTGCCGAGTTGATCTTCAGCTGCATGCCCTTGATGCCGGTGTACCCGTTCTGGTGGTTGGCGTAGGGGTAGCCGTTCCAAGTCGAGAACTCCTCCATATCGGTCCACATCACGTACGCCCCCGAGGAGGAAAGGGCGCACTTCTGCCCGTGGGCGGCGAGGACGGAGGCGTCGGACTCCAGCTCGCTCCACGTGGTCGGAGGGGTGCTGATGCCCGCCGCCTGCAGCTCTGCCTTGTTGTAGTAGAGGACAGGAGTGGAGCTGTTGAACGGCATGGAGTCCAGTTGGTCGCCGCTGGTCTCGTAGTAGCTGGCTGCCCCGCCGATGAAACTGCCGGTCGAGAACGGGATCTTGTATTCCGACATCAGCTTGTACACCGGCACATAGGAACCAGCCGAGTCCATGATGGTGGCGGTCCCTGCGTCGAAGATCTGGCTTATGTCCGGCGCGGCATGAGCCTTGAAAGCCGCGATGGTGTCGGAGAGCACCTGCGAGTAGGAGCCCTTGTACACAGCCGTCACCCGGTACTGGCTCTGCGAGGCGTTGAACTGCGACACCAGATGGTCGAAAGCGGTGCCGAGACTGCCGCTGAAAGCGGTCCACACGTTGAGATCAACGGTGTGACCCGGCGCTGGCGCCGGCGCGGCCGCAGCTGCAGAAGTCTTGGTCGGGCTACCGCAAGCTGCGGTGGCAATCCCCATCGAGATCGCCGCCGCAGCCACCGCCACAGCGCGCGGCCTCGAAACGTTGAATCGCACCAGAAGTCTCCCTGTCGGTCTAGCTCGCCGGTCCGCTGGTGGACTGGGCGGTGTGAAGCTAGAGAGCGACCGTTAAGCCAGGGAGTCCCGAAGGCAACCAACCGCTTAACACTTGGCCAATCTGGCAGGCGCTTCGGCCCACCGCGCCGGTTCTCGCCGGCGGGCATAGCTTCAGACGATGGCCTCGCCGGTACCGGCGTCGAAGAAGTGCAGGCGGTCTGGGTCGACACCGAAACGGACCATCTGCCCGATCGTCACCGCGGCCCTCGGTTCGGCCCGGGCTATACCCGTGTCGGACGCGCCAACCCACCCTTCCTCGGCCGCCTCCCCGTCGGCAACACCTACATCTTTCAAGTCGGCCCGTTCCGCGTCGAAGGAGAAGTGGACGAGCATCTCGGAGCCGAGCGATTCGATCAGCTCCACCCGACCCTCCAGGCACCCGTCCCACACCTCCGCCGCCTGCGGCGGACCACCCAAGTGGAGATCCTCCGCCCTGATCCCGACCACGACCGGCCGCCCCGCGTAGCGCACCAGCCCCGGGCGGCCCCGGCGTAGCGATTCGGGCAGAGAGATCGACTGGCTGCCGACATGCACCGAGGCCGAGCCCTGCCCGAGGGCAGCCCGATAGAGGTTCATGGCCGGCGAGCCGATGAAGGCGGCGACGAATAGGTTGGCGGGGCGGTCGTAGAGCACCTGCGGTTGGTCGCACTGTTGAAGGCGCCCGCCGCCGAGCACCGCCACGCGGTCCCCCATCGTCATCGCTTCGGTCTGGTCGTGGGTGACATAGATGGCGGCCACGCCGATACGCCGCTGGATGCGCGCCACCTCCGCCCGCATCTCCACCCGCAACTTGGCGTCGAGGTTCGAGAGCGGCTCGTCCATCAAGAACACCCTGGGATCGCGCACGATCGCCCTTCCCATGGCCACCCGCTGGCGCTGGCCACCCGAGAGCTGGGCCGGCTTGCGGTCGAGCCACTCGGTGAGCCCAAGGACGTCGGCGGCGGCCCGGACCTTCTCCTTGGTCTCGGACTTCGACAGCTTGCGCAACTTCAGGGAGAAGCCGATGTTGTCCGCGACCGTCATGTGAGGGTAGAGGGCGTAGTTCTGGAACACCATAGCCACGTCCCGCTCCCGAGGCGTGACCTCGTTGACCACCCGGCCTCCGATGCTCAGCGTCCCAGAGCTGATGTCCTCTAGTCCTGCGACCATGCGCAGAGCGGTTGTCTTGCCGCAACCGGACGGCCCCACGAGGACCATGAACTCCCCATCGGCTATATCGATGCTCAGGTCGTGCACGGCCTGGAAGCCGTTGGGGTAGCGCTTCGACACCCGGTCAAGCGTGATTGACGCCACTGGTTCCCTTCTCCGATTCCACGAGCAGCCCCACGTACGGGACCGGCGTTTGGCCTCCGACAACCCGCTCCGGCGCTGCACCGCCTGGACAGTAAAGTCGGCAGCGGCTCGGGCCGTGGGCTCCCCTGGCCCGTCCCACCAACGATTCGGCCAGTGTTCACCCTCGGTACGCCCGAAGGACAGCCACAAGACCACAAGCGGCTGGGATGCCAGGTGTGGCGACGTCAGCGGGCCTGGGTGGCCACATCCGCCGGGGCTCGGCCCAGGCCCTGGCCGCGAAGGTGGACAGCCCCGATCCGCACGCTGCGAGTGCTCGTCCCCTCCATCTACCTGGCCGCGCTCGTTTCGGCTGCGGTAGCGACGACCCTCGACGGGGTCGATCCGGGCCTTGCTCCGCGCGGCGTGGGGATTGCTGCCTTCGTCGTTTGGAGGCTCTTGATCCTTTAGGTGGGGGGTCCTGGTTGAGGGTCCACCAGTGGGGCCCGTGGCCTCACCAACCTGAGTGCTGTCGAAGGCAACAGGTCAGGAGGCCACGGGTGGATGTTGAGGTTACGTCGGTGCTGTTCGGGTTGCGCGGGTTCACGCCTGTGCACGCGGCGGAGGACGCTGAGGGCGGGGAGCTGGTGGTGACTGTCGAGACGGCGACGCCGGTGTTGGCGTGCCCGGATTGCGGAGGGTTGAGGACCTCGTGTCCATGGCCACCAAAAAGTCCGCACTTATGGCCATGGAAAGTCCGCACTGGTGGCCATGAGAGTGTCGGCAGTGTTGACGTTGTAGGCGTCCGCACCTCTCGCTGAAGCATCCACCTTGGGGTCTCCCCGGCCGGTCACGGTGGCGGTGCAAGCCAACCGCCGGACCGACCGAGGGGACACCTCCATGAAATCAGCGAGGGAACAAACGGACATGCACGCCGCCTACAAGGAGCTCGGCTCCTATCGGGCTGCCGCCGAGGTGTGCGGCAGCACGGACAAGACTGTTAGGAGGGCGGTGGCCCGGGCCACTGCCGCTGGGGAGGCGCCGGGCGCTGGTGCGGTCGAGCACAACTATGACGACGTCGCCGCGGTGATCGCCGAGCGGGTCGAGAAGACCAAGGGGAAGATCACGGCCAAGCGCCTGCTGCCGACGGTTCGGGCCGCGGGTTACACGGGGTCGGCGCGCAACTTGCGCCGGGCGGTCGCCGACGCGAAGGCGCAGTGGCGCATCGACCACCACCGGGGCCGGCGCCCGGGGGTGTGGACGCCGGGGGACATGTTGGTGTTCGACTGGGGCGAGATCGGCCCGCTGTTCGTGTTCTGCGCGGTGCTGGCGTGGAGCCGGTTCCGCTTCGTGTGCTTCGCCGACAACCTGGGGGCCGACGCCACCCTGTCGGCCCTGGCGCAGTGCATGGAGACGATCGGCGGGGTGCCCAAGACCCTGTTGACCGACCGGATGGGGTGCTTGAAGGCGACCACGGTGGCCGGCCTGGTCGTGCCGACACCGGACTACGTGCGTTTCGTCTCCCACTATGGCACCCGGCCGGATTTCTGTCTGGCTGCGGACCCGGCGTCGAAGGCTTGGGCAACTGACTGCACCTCCTGGTGGGATGTGGGGGAAGCCGTAGTGGCTTGATTGGTGGTCATCGGCGCCGAGGGGGCCGGACCCATCCTGCTGCACGCCGTCGGGTGGCGTAGGCGCCGGTGCGGCAGGACACGCAGCAGTACTTTTGGCGTTGACCTTGGCTGCAGCGTTCGGGTATGGGTTTGCCGCAGTGGGCGCAGGCGATTGTGGCCACCGGTTGAGGTGGCGCGTAGAGCCGCTCGTGCTTTTCGTTGTAGACGACTGAGACGAGCTGGCCCCGGGAGGCCCGGTCTTTGACCGTTTGGGGATGCACTCCCAGGGTCTCGGCCATCTCGTCGAGTGTGAGCATGCCTCGCCGGCGCAGCCGCTCTCGGCGGGACCCGAGACCGTGTGTCTTGCGGATCTTCCAGACGATCCAGATGGTGAAGCGGTCGCCGACGGGGGGCTGGTATCCGGCGGCGTCGAGAGCGGCCGCTATCTCCGAGTCGGTGTGGTCGTCGATGAGTCGGTCGATCTCGGTCACGACGGCGGGGTCGAGTTTGCGGAGGTCGGTGATCGACCTGGGGCGAGCCAGCTTGAGGCTGCGGGTGTCTCCGCCGCGGAAGCGCACGTGTATGTCGAGTACGTGGTTGCCGAGCAGCAGGGTGACGTCGTTGATGAGCAGTCGGGCCATGCGTTTGCGTTCGCGTGCTGGGGTGTTGGGGTCTTGCCAGAGGCGGGGGAAGTCGGTGGCGAGCGCCAGGATGCGTTCCCGATTGTTGTCATCGATGAGGGCGTCGCCTTGGCGTTGACGCTCGTAGTCTTCCTGAGCGATGTCGAGGGCGCGGAGCTTGTTGTTCCATTCTGCTTCGAGGGTGGCGGCGACGAGACGGTTGTCGGGATCGACGCGCAGGTAGCGCCGCTGGGCCAGGTCGGCTTCGTAGCGGGCTCGTTCGATCTGGTGGCGGCGCATGCGGTCGGTCTCGTCGGCCCGGGAGGCAAGTTCGTCTTGGACCGACAGCGCGACCTCTAGCGCGAGGGGGGTCATCGTGTCGACCAGCAGGTTTGCGATGGCCCGGTCGACATCGGCGCCGACTACCCGCTGGCAGGGGGACTGGGCTCGTTTGATGCCTTCGGACTGGCAGCAGTATTGGGGGACGGGCTGGCCGTGGCGCATGTAATAGCGGACGGTCATGCGCCCGCCGCAGCGTCCGCAGACAGCCAGGCCTTGGAGGAGGGCCGGTCCTTCGCGGGGCGGTCCGTGACGGCGCTCGGCGCCATAGGCGGCGGAGTTGGCCCGCAGCCGGGCCAGGTTCTGTTCGTGTTGCTCCCAGGTGATGTAGCCGGGATGGGCGTCGAGGATGAGCGTGTGCCATTCGTCGCGGGGAAGACTGTGACGCAGGCCGCTGGGTTGGCCGGGCTTGGTCGTCCGGGTGCGCCCATAGGCGAAAGCTCCGGCGTAGCGGGGGTTTTTCAACACGTTGAGGGCTCGATAGTGCAGCAAAGCTCCCCAGGCCAGCTCGCCTTTGTGCGGGCCTGACTGGGTCCGGCGGGGGAAGAGCAGGCCTTGTTCGCGAAAGGCGCGCACGGTGCCGGTGGCCGATCCGGTCCGGCGGAACGTCTCGAAGAACTGGTGTATGGCTTGTTGCACGGATTGGTCGGGATCGAGGATCACCTTGGCGGTGGCGTCATAGACCAGGCCGACCGGCAGGGGGACCTCGAGCTCCCCGCGGCTGGCCTTGGCCAGCTGGCCGCCGATGAGCCGGGCCCGCAGCACATGAAGTTCCGCTTCGGACATGGTCCCCTTCATGCCCAAAAGCAGGCGGTCGTTGAAATGCGACGGGTCATACAGGCCGTCCTCGTCGAGGATCAACGTGTTGGCCAGCGCACAGATCTCCAACAGCCGGTGCCAGTCCGAAGAGTTGCGGGCCAGGCGGGAGACTTCCAGGCCGAGGACCACGCCGACCTCTCCGACGCCGACCGCGGCGACGAGACGCTGGAAGCCGGCCCGGTCGGCGTCCGCCCCGGACTGGCCCAGATCGGAGTCGATCACCACGACCTGGTCGGGCTTCCAGCCCAACGCCACCGCCCGTTCACGCAGCGCGTACTGCCGCTTGGTCGACTCGGTGTTCTCCAACACCTGGCGCAGGGTGGACTGGCGGACATACAGGTATGTTCTTTTGGGGTCAGCGGGGGCCTCCTTCACACCTGGCGAAAGGTTGTATTGGCAGTCGTGGAAGTCGTCTGTTGGGTTGACGGTCACACCCCGCACGTATGTTCGGTCCCGTGGAGTTCTGGGCTCAACGGACGGTCTCGCCTCTGGATGGGCGGGAGGGCTGGACGGTCGTCGATGACCGCTATGTGGAGCACCGTCGAGCCGGCGAGTATCTGCGAGTACTTGTCGTCGGCGAGGGTCGCTCGCCGGGAACGGCTCGGACCTACGCGGGGCGGCTGGCTCTTTACTTGACCTGGGCGGCGGGGGCCGGGGTGGAGGAGATGTCGCCGACCGTCGAGCAGCTGGCTGGCTTCGCCCGCTGGCTGGAGCGCACCCCCTCGCGCAAGCATCGGCCGGGCGGCAACCGGCGGCAAGCCCCGGGCGCGAGCGTGTCGACTCTCGCACCGGCCCGTTCGCCAGTGACCGTCGATGGGATCTTGATCACGGCCGTCGAGTTTGTTCGCTTCGCTGCTTCACGTGGCTGGAGCGACGCAGCGGCGGCCGAGGCGTTGAGTGTGCGAGCCGAGCTGCGGTTCCCCCCGGCGCGCTGGGATCGAGGGGAACGGACCGGCCGCACGGTGGTCAACCGCCGCAGGGTCCGCCGCCGGCGGGTTGAGCAGGCGCCGGCCACCTTGGCCAGAGAGCAGGTGGGCTCCCTGGTGGATGCCTGTGCCAACGTCCGGGACCGTTTCGTGGTCGAGGCTCTTTACGCCACCGGACTGCGGGTGGCGGAGCTGTGCGGGCTCCACCTGGCGGATCTGCATCTGGTGCCTTCTGCGGTCCATCTCGGCTGCAGGGTCGCCGGGCCACATCTGCACGTGCTGCGCCGTGAGGATAACGAGAACGGGGCGCTGGCCAAGTCCGTCTACCCGAGGGTAGTTCCGGTGACCAGGGACCTGGTGTGGCTGCACGACGCCTATCGCGCCGAGCGCGACGCTGTGGCCGAGGCCGACGAGAGCGACTACTTGCTGGTGAACCTGTGGCGGGCGCCGCGGGGGCGGGCGTTGTCGGTGGGCTCGGTGGAGGTGATGGGACTCGAACCCACGGCCTTCGCATTGCGAACGCGACGCTCTTCCAGCTGAGCTACACCCCCGTACGGGAAGTCACAGCCTAGCGCAGCGGGAACTGCGCCTCACGACGACGGCGGCCGGGCCGGCGAGCCGGCAGGCAGGTTGGCCTCGAGCGCGGCTTGGAGCCGCTGTTGGAGCAGCGTCGTGGTCAGATCGCTGCGGGAACGTTCGAGCACCGCTCTCAGGGCGTCGTTGGTCCGCCGCAGGCCGCCGGTGACCGCGTCTGGGAAGTCGACGCCGGCGAGGAGCTCGTAGACGTCCTCCATCGCCGCCAGGAGATCTTCGGCTACCGCGCTGTCGCCGCCCCGGAGCCGGTCGAGGAGATGGCGGCGCAACTCCGAGGCCGCCTCGGCCAGCCCGTTGAGCCACGCCGGCAGCCCGACCCCGAGCTCGGAGGCGGAGGGCAGCGGAGCGCCGGCGACGAGGGCCTTGGTCAGGACCGCCTCGGAGAACTCCTTTTCGGCATCGTGGAGGAAACCGGCGTAGGCCACCGCCGGGAAAGGCGACAGGGCGTCTTGGGCGCCGCGCAAAGCGTGCTCGCATTCGGCCAGGTGCCGGTCCACGTCCTCGGCTTGGCGGCGATGCACCGCCCGGATGGCGCTTCCCGCCGAGCGGATGGTGCGCCGGCAGGCGGCGAGGCCCGCCTCGCGGGCCGCGTTGACGTCGCCGAGGCGGCTGCGGATGTCGTCAGACAGCTCGGCCAGCTCGGGCCGCCCAGTCGGTCCCCGGTGCTCGACGTCGGGGCCGGGGCGGCCTGGGTCCTGCAACGGATGCTGCGGGGGCAGGCGGTGCTAGTTGGCGGCCCGGCGCATGGCCAGCTCGCCGTAGCTGCCGTACCCGTAGCCGCCGTAGCCCTGACCTGACGAGGAGCCAGCCTGGGTGTGGGAGCGCCGGCCGGCCGGGCGCCGGCCTCCGGCGGCTCCGTAGCCGGCGGCGGCATACCCGGCGGGGATCTCGCCGGTGTTGTCGTAGGCCGTGGCCCGCGCCGCACGCTCGCGGGGCATGTAGGTGAGCTTCATGTCCCGCTCGGCGGCAAGGTTGCGCATCCGGACCAGCAGGGCGACGTAGGAGGCCATCGCCAAGTCGGAGACGACTTGCAGCATGATCAGGCTGCCGGAGCGGGTGGCGGCGGCCATGACCAGGGTGGCGACGACCGCTACGGCCAGCAGGAACAGCACGTCGCGGCGGCGCTTGAGAGTCTGGCGGCGGCGCAGGTCGGCGCCGCCGGGAGCGGCGGCCATCGAGCGGCGGGCCTGGCTGCTCGGCGGGCGGGGCGGCCCTTGGATCCCGGCCGGGGGCCGGTAGGCGGGCACCATCTGCGGTCCCCGCAGCCGGTTAGCCGGGCGGACCGTGACGGGGGCGGTGCGCTCCAACACCCGGAGATGGCGGCGGAAGGTGCCGACGGAGTCGCCGAAGGTCCCCTGCGCCCGGGAGCGCAACCACCACACGAGGAAAGCTCCCCATACGAGTGCCAGGACCAGCAACATGAACGTCAAACTCCTACGCCTGCTTTCGGTTCAGGAACCGTAAACCCCTGGCCTCCGTGAACGGTGGATACCCGCTCTCCGGGAGCCCTGGCCGGCTCTACTACTCGTGCGTACCCCGACCTGCGGGGCGATGGGAGGAGGCTAGTGCCCTCGTGCGAGGGCCGCCAGCGGTACCTGCCCGGCCGGCACGGAGGTCAGCTGAGCGGGTCGTCGGCGCCGTCGCCGATCAGCTCGTCGATGTCGTCGTCGAGGCTGGTGAAGTTGGCCGGCGGGGTGTTGACCAGCGGCTGGTCCAGGCTCTCGGCGGGACGGCGCCACTGGCCGCTGCGGCCGCCGGTCTTCTCCCAAAGCGCCAGCTCGCCGATCACCATCGAGCGGTCCGCGGACTTGCACATGTCGTAGATGGTCAGCGCCGAGATGGAGCAGGCGGTCATGGCCTCCATCTCCACCCCGGTGCGGTCGACGGTCTCCACCTGGGTTTCGACCTCGACGAAGTTCTCGCCGATCTGGAAGTTGATGGTCACCGCCCCGACGAGCAGCGGGTGGCAAAGCGGGATCATGTCGGCGGTGCGCTTCGCCGCCTGGATGCCTGCGATGCGCGCCGCGCCGAGCACGTCGCCCTTGGACATCGCGTTGCTGGCCACCTTGGAGGTGGTCTCCTGCTTCATGAAGACCTTGCAGCGGGCGATGGCCCGCCGGTGGGTGGCCTCCTTGGGGGTCACATCGACCATGCGGGCACGGCCGAGGGGGTCGATGTGTGTCAGGCCACGGTCAGACATGCACGCCAGTCTACTGGCGCGTCCCGGGGCCGCCGGAGGTCGGTCGTTACCCGCCGATCTGGCTCATCGAGCGCGCCGGGCGGATGAACTGCACCTTTCCGATGCTGTGCCCGGCCCATTTGCGGCCGACCTCGGCCTCGATCGCCGCGGCGAGGTCGTCGTCGCTGCCCCCGCTGCGCAGGACCTGACGCAAGTCGGTCTCCCGCACCGCGAACAGGCAGTTGCGCAGCTGGCCTTCGGCGGTTAGACGCACCCGGTCGCAGGTAGCGCAGAACGGCTGGGTCACGCTGCCGATCACCCCGATGTGCCCGGCGCCGTCGGCGTAGGCGAAGCGCTCCGCGGGGGCGGACCCCCGCTCCACGGGAGCCAGCGGCCAGCGGGCGGCCACCGTCTCGAGGATCTCCCTGGCCGGCACCACTTGGGCGCTGCTCCACTGGCCGTCGCCGTCGAGGGGCATCCACTCGATGAACCGGACCTCGACGCCCTTGTCCCTGCCGAATCCGGCGAAGTCCTGGATCTCGTCGTCGTTGACGCCGCGCACGACAACGCAGTTGACCTTGACCGGCTCGAAACCGGCCTCGACGGCTGCGTCGATGCCGGCCAGCACCTTGTCCAGGGCGTCTCTCCCGGTGATGGTGGTGAAGCGCTCGGGGCGCAGGCTGTCGAGGGAGATGTTGATCCGCCGCAGACCGGCGCGGTGAAGGTCCGCCGCCGAGAGGCCCAGCGTGGCGCCGTTGGTGGTCATCGACAGGTCGACGCCGAGCGCCGCCAGGCGCGACACGAGCACCGGCAGATGAGCGCGCACCGTCGGCTCGCCGCCGGTGAGGCGGATGCTGCCGAAGCCGTATCGCTCCACGCAGACCCGGGCGACCCGCTCGATCTCCTCGTAGGAGAGGATCTCGTCGCGGGGCAGCCACTGCATGCCCTCGTGGGGCATGCAGTACGTGCAGCGGAAGTTGCACCGGTCGGTGATCGAGATGCGCAGGTCCCGGACCGTGCGGCCGTGGGGATCGATCAGCTGAACAGGCACCCGACGAGCCTACGCCCGCAGCGGCGCCCAATCGAGCGCCGCGGCCGGTCACGGGTGGAGCAGGAGGATCGACGCTTCCCCGCCGGCCTCGACGCCGGGGCCCGGGGGTACCACGGCGAGGGCGTCGGCCACCGCCATCGGCCACAGCAGGTTGGACGCCTGCCCCCCCGCGGTACGCACGTGGTAGCGCCCGTCGGGGCCGACCGCGGCGAGCACCCGGGTGTAGTTGGTGCGGCCGTCGGCCCGGCGCCGCAAGCTCCCGTCGTCGGCCACCGCGGGGATGAGCGGCCGGTGCAGCGCCTGATCGGGGTGGCCGGCCATGCGGCGCAGACCGGGGCGGGCCAGAAGCTCGTAGCTCACCATCGACGACACCGGGTTGCCCGGCAGCCCGAAGATCGGCACGTCGCCGATGGCACCGAACGCGAAGGGCTTCGCCGGGCGGATGGCGATCTGCATCCAGGCCATCGCCGCCAGGTCGTCGAGGACCTTCTTGACGAAGTCGAAGTCGCCCATCGACACGCCGCCGCTGGTGAGGATGGCGTCGCAGCGCTGCGCCCCTTCCTCGAGTCGGCGGCGGATGTCACCCTCGTCGTCGCGGGCGATGCCCAAGTCCACGGCCCGGAACCCGTCCCGGCGCAGCAAACCGAGCAGGGTCCGGCGGTTGGAGTCGCGGATCTGGCCCGGTTGCAGCGGACCGGAGCCCTCGACCAGCTCGTCGCCGGTCGACAAGACCCCGACGACGGGGGAGGGCACGACCGGCACCGGGTCGCGCCCGGCGCTGGCCAACACGCCTAGGTGGCCGGCGCCGAGGGCGACGCCTGCGGGAAACACTTCCTGACCGGCGGCGAGGTCCTCGCCGACGGGGCGGATGTGCGCGCCGGCGACCACCGGCTCGGAGACCAGCACGTCGTCACCTTCGGTGCGGGTGGTCTCGACGATGGCGACGGCATCGGCGCCGGGAGGGAAGGGGGCGCCGGTCATGATCCGCACCGCCTGGCCGTCGCCGACCGGGATCAGCCCCGGGGCACCGGCCGCGATCGTGCCGATGACCCGCAGGCGCGCCGGGCGGGCAGCGGACGCGTCTGCGAGGTCGCCGGCACGCACCGCGAAGCCGTCCATCGCCGAGTTGGCGAACGGCGGCACGTTGTCGGCGGCGACCACCGCCTCGGCCAGCACCAGGCCCAGAGCGTCGTCGAGGGCGACGGCGGCCGATGCCTTGGGCCGGCACGCGGCCAGGACCCGGGCCTGGGCCTCTTCGAGCGGGATCACGGCCGCGACAGGCGCTGCTCGAGGAACGCTCGGAACTGCGGCCCGAGGTCCTCGCGCTCGAGGGCCAGCTCGACGGTGGCCCGCAGGTAGTCCAGCTTGTTGCCGGTGTCGAAGCGGCCCTCGGTGAAGGTGTAGCCGAGGACCCCCTCGGTGCCGAGCAGCGTCTTGATGGCGTCGGTCAGCTGGATCTCGCCGCCCTTGCCGGGCTCCTGCTTCTCGAGCACCTCGAAGATCGACGGGGTCAGGATGTAGCGGCCCATCACCGCCAGGTCCGACGGGGCCGACTCCGGGTCGGGTTTCTCGACGATGTCGGTGATCCGAACCACCGACTCCTCGACCGGCTCCGCGGCGGCGCAGCCGTAGAACGCGATCTCCTGGCGCGACACCGGCTTGAGAGCCACGATCGACTGCTGGTGGCGGTGGTAGGCGTCGAGCATCCCGGTGAGGACCCCGGCGCGCTGGTGCATGATGTCGTCGCCGAGGAGGACCGCGAAAGGCTGGTCGCCGACGTGTTGGGCGGCCACTCCGATGGCGTGGCCGAGCCCTTTGGGTTCGCCCTGGCGGATGTAGTGGATGTTGACCATCTCGGCGATGCGGCGCATCTCCTCGAGCTCCTGGGTCTTGCCCTTCTGCTCGAGGAAGTACTCCAGCTCGAAGCTGCGGTCGAAGTGATCCTCGAGGCTGCGCTTGGAGCGGCCGGTGATCATGAGCACGTCGGTGATGCCCGCCGCCACAGCCTCCTCCACGACGTACTGGATCGCCGGCTTGTCGACCAGCGGCAGCATCTCCTTGGGCTGGGCCTTCGTCGCAGGCAGGAACCGGGTCCCCAGACCGGCGGCGGGGATCACGGCTTTGGTCACCGAAAGGGCCATCAGCTTCCTTCTCTCGCGTGCGGGCTCCGGAGTTCTACCACCGGAGGGCCCGGTGACTCCCCGGGCCGGTACACTTGGCACTCGTACCCAGGGAGTGCCAGCCGCTCCCTCCCCCACGCTGCTGGAGCGAGCTTTGCCGACCTACGAGTACGCCTGTAAGGAGTGCGGACAGCACACCGAGGCCGTCCAGGCCTTCACCGACGATCCGCTCACCGTCTGCCCGAACTGTGGGGGTCCGCTGCGCAAGGTGTTCGGCAACATCGGGATCTCGTTCAAGGGCAGCGGCTTCTACAAAAACGACAGTCGTTCGGCGTCGTCGACGAGCTCGCCGGCCGCGAAGACCGACAGCTCCGGGGATTCCCCGGCCAAGACCGACGCCGGGTCGAAGACCGACTCCGGGTCCAAGACCGACTCCAAGACCGACTCCGGGTCGAAGAGTTCGTCGGGCGCCAAGACCGAGTCGGCCAAACCGGCCGCCGCGGCGTCCTGATCCCCGCCCGCCGGCCTGTTCGCTTCGCCGCGTCGTGACCGCCGCCGCGGAGATCGCCGTCATCGGCGGGTCGGGCTTTTACTCGCTGTTCGACGACCCGGTCCAGGTCACGCCGCCGACCCCCTACGGGGAGGTTTCCGGACCGATCACCGTCGGCCAGGTCGAAGGCCGAGCGGTGGCGTTCCTGCCCCGCCACGGTCCGGGGCACCACCTGCCGCCCGACCGGATCAACGCCCGGGCCAACCTGTGGGCCCTGCGGGAGCTCGGGGTGCGCCGGGTGATCGGCCCGTGCGCGGTCGGCTCCCTGCGCCCCGACCTGGTCCCCGGTGACTTCGTGATCCTCGACCAGCTGGTCGACCGGACCTGGGGCCGGCCTGACACGTTCCTCGACGGCCCCCAGGTCGGACACGTCGGTTTCGCCGATCCGTACTGCCCTGAGCTGTCGGGCGCCATCCTGGCCGCCGCCGGCGACGACCGGGTGCGGCCGTCGGGGACGGTGGTGGTCATCCAAGGGCCCAGGTTCTCGACCCGAGCCGAGTCCCGGTGGTTCCGGGCTGCGGGCTGGGACGTGGTCAACATGACCCAGTACCCGGAGGCCTACCTGGCCCGCGAGCTGGGCCTCTGCTACGCCGGTTTGGCGCTGGTGACCGACCACGACAGCGGCGCGGAAGGCGCCGAGGGCACCGTCGGCGACCCGGTGACGATGGAGCGGGTGATGGCGGTCCTCGCCGACAACGTGGCCCGCACCCGGAACCTCCTGGCCCGGGCCATCCCCCGGGTGCCCGCCGAGCCCGGCTGCGGCTGCCAGACCGGCGGCAGCCCGCTGCTGGCACGCCGATGAGCCTCCCCGCCGCCGGAGCGACCCCCGGAACCGACGAGCAGATCGACCTGCGCTGCGCAGCGCAGATGCGCGCCGCGGGCGCCGACCCGGGGGGCACCGCCGGCACCTACGACGGGTACCTCCTAGTCGAGTGGCCGCGGCCGTGGCCCCCCGACATGGGCGACATCGCCGCGCTGGCGCCGGTGCGGGCACTGCTCGGCGACCACGCCCGCCGCCTCGGCGAGAACATCCGCCTGCAGGGCCTGGTCCCGGAGCGCCCCGACCGCCGGCGGGTGGTGCTCTACCGCCGGGACGAGGGCCCGTTCTCCGGCTACGCCCGCCGCGAGCTCGACGCGTCGGTAGCGCCCCAGCTGGACCCCGACGGGGCCCGCGCCGGCGACCCCGAGACCGTCGGGTTTCGCCTCGCCGACGCCGCCGCCACCCTCCTCGCCGGTCCCGGCCATGACGCCGCCCCGGCCGCCCCGGTATGGCGCGACGTGTTGGTTTGCACCCACGGGCGGCGCGACCGCTGCTGCGGGTCGTGGGGCACCGAGCTGTGGCAGGCCCTGTCGGGCGCCGATCTGCCCGGCGACATCAGCCTGTGGCGGACCTCCCACACCGGCGGCCACCGGTACGCCCCGACCATGCTGGTGCTGCCCGAAGGCACCGCGTGGGGTTTCGTGGACGCCGGCAGCGCCCGGGCGATCCTGCGGCGCGAAGAGCCGATCGAAGCGCTGCTCCCGCTCTACCGTGGCTGTGCGGGACTGCCCTCCCCCGCCGTCCAGGCCGTCGAACGCGCCGTCCTGGCAGAGCTCGGCTGGTCGCTGCTCGACACCCCCCGCACCGGCGAGGACCTCGGGGACGGCCGGGTGGCCCTGGTCGTGGACCCCGACGGCGACGCCATGCGGTGGGAGGCCACCGTCAACGCCGGAAGGGTGCTGCCCGTACCCGACTGCGGTGCGTTGCCGAGCCCCGGCGCCAAGACCGCGACCGAGCAGCTCGTCACCGGCCTCGTGCGCCGGGCGTGACGCCGGACCCTCCCTTTTTCTCCTACTCGTAGGAAGAAAAGGGCCGGCCGGTCAGCCAGCGAGGACCGCAGCCACCGCCCCCGGCGCGTCAGCGGGCCGGGCCAGGGGCGCCCGACGACCGCATCCAGCGTCGGCCAGACGGCTGCACGCGGCGCGGGCGTCGCCGTCGGCGGACAGCTCCAGCACGTGGACCCGGGCGCCGATCCCCCCGGCCGACCCGGCCACGGGGAGCGGATCGTCGCCCTCGTTGGCCCGCCCGTCGGTCAGCACCAGGATCTCGCGGCGGGCGGCGCGGGCCGTGCCGGCCTGGCGCAGCGCAGCACGCAGTCCCGCGGCCAAGTTGGTGGTGTCACCGCCTCGCAGGTCGAAGAGGCGGTCGAGGACGTCGGACGCCGGCTCGCGAGCGGTCATCGGGCGCAGCACCACCGGCCGAGACCAAAACGCCACGACCGCCAGCTGATCTTCGGGGCCCAACCGGGCGGCGACGGCCGCCGCGGTGACCACCGCGGTGGCCAGGGGCCGGCCGGTCACCGAACCGGAGGCGTCGACGAGCAGCACGTAGGCCCGGTCGGGTCGGGTCCACGCTTGCCACCGCAGGTCGTCGGCGTCGGGTCGGGCGGTGGCGGCCAGGCGCTCGACGGTCGCGTCGAGGTCCAAGTCCATCCCGTTCCGACGGTCCCGGCTCATCCGCCGCGAGCCGCCCCGGTGGTCGTCGCGGCCGTGGCGGGCGGCGGGGATCAGCAGGCGGGCGGCGGCGGCCCGGGCCGCGGCCCGCAGGACCGGGTCCGTCGCTCTGGCCATGTCGGCCAGCATCGTCGCGGCCTCGTCGGGGTCCTCGTCGAGCAGTTCGGCAAGCCCGTCCTCGTCGAGCACCCCTACGTCAGGCGAGACCTGCTCGAGCCTCGGGTGGGCCCGGGCCATCTCCCGGCGCGACGTCGTGCGGGCCGACTGCTCAGCGAGGAGCGCGTCGACGTCGGCCGGCTCGCTCACCTCGCCGGGGTCGCCGCCTCCCGGGCGCCGGCGGGTGTGGTCCGAGCCGGCGGGCGGCCCGGACCGGGGGCTTTTCCCGGGTCTTCGCCTGGTTGCTGCCCCTCCGCTCCTCCGGCCTGGTCGCCTTCGGCGTCGTTGTCGCCGGTCGCGTCGTCGCCTGTGACGTCTTCGGGGTCGGGGGCGGAGCGCTCCCAGATCTCGGTGACGATCTCCTCGGCGCTGCGCGACGAGCCTTCCCGGACCGTCACCCGGCCGCTCAGCGCGGCCAGGGCGGCGTCGAGGCCGCTGTCCTCGCCGGCTGCGGCCGCGGCGGCTGCGTGGCCGGTCGCGGCGGCTGCGTGGCCGGTCGCGGCGGCCGCGTGGCCGGTCGCGGCGTCGAAGGTGGTCGCGGTCGCCCGGCGGAGGGCGTGAAGCTCACCGGCGACGGCGACCAGGTCGATGGCGCCGCGCACCGACGAGCCGATGCGCAGGTCGGGGTGCTCCCGGGTGGCCCTGACCGCCCGCACCGCCCGAGCGACCAGCGCAGGGGCGCCCCCGGAGCGGCGGGCCACGACCGCCTCCTCCTCCTGGCGGCTCTGGTAACCGACCGCGACCCGGCACGACCGGTCGTAGAGCGCGGGGCTGATCCGTCCCGTCCCGACCGCGTCGTAGGGGTTCATGGCGGCGACCATCCGGAACGTCGGGGCCGCCTCCACCTCCCCGACGCGCGGCACGTGCACCCGCCGCTCCGAGAGCACCCCGAGCAAGACGTTGAGGGTCTCCTCCGGCACCCGGTTGAGCTCCTCGACGTAGAGCAGGCCGCCGGCGGTCATGGCCTCGAGCAGCGGGCCGGGCACGAAGTTGTCCGGCCCGTAGCCCTCGGAGAGGACCCGGGACGGGTCGTGGTGGCCGACGAGGCGCGACGGACTGAGCTCCGCGTTGCCCTCGACCAGCACGAGCGGCACGCCTGCCCCCGACGCCAACGCCCGCAGCAGGGTCGTCTTGCCCGTACCCGGCGGCCCCTCGAGCAGCACGCTGCGCCCGGCCGCCAGCGCCGCGGCCACCACCTCGATGTCGCGCTGGCGGCCGACCATCGCGGCCCGGGCCGCGTCGGCCATGCCCACCACGGGCAGGGCTCCAGCAGCCACGGGCCCGGTCGCGGGGTGATCGGTCAGAAGATGATCATCCCGCGGATGTTCTTGCCGGCGTGCATGTCCTCGTAGCCCTTGGCCACCTCGTCGAGGGTGTAGGTGGTGGTGACCAGCTCGTCGAGCTTGAGTTTCCCGTCCCGGTACATCTGAGCCTGCTTGAGGATGTCGGAGCTGGGACTCGACTCGCCGAAGAGCGAGCCCTGGATCCGCTTTTGGAACAGCGTCAGCTCGCCGATCGACACCGGTATCCCGACCTCGGTGATGTCACCGAGGCCGGTCACGACCACGGTGCCGGCCTTGCGCGTCGCGGCGAACGCCTGCCCGACGTGCTCGCCTTTGACGACGCCGATGGTGACGATCACGCTGTCGGCGCCCTGCCCGTTGGTGACGCTCTTGGCGAACTCGTCGGCTTCGGCGATGTCAGCGAAAGTGTGGGTGGCGCCCAGCTCCATGGCCTTCTCCCGCTTGAACTGCACCGGGTCGACGGCGATCACGTTGCTGGCGCCGGCATGCGCCGCGCCCTGCACGGCGTTGATGCCGATCCCGCCGATGCCCATGACGATGACGGTGTCACCGGGGCGGACCGCGGCGCTGTTGACCGCCGATCCCCACCCGGTCCCGACCCCGCAACCGAGCAGGCAGACCCGGTCGAGCGGCAGGTCCTTGTCGACCTTCACCGCCGAGTTGAGAGACACGACGGTGTACTCGCAGAAGGTGGAGATGCCGCACATCTGCCCGACGTTCTGGCCGTCGAGGGTGGTCAGCCGGTAGCTCTCGGGATCCTCGAAGCGAGAGCCGAGCAGGAGACCGGCCCCCAGGTCGCAGAGGTTTTGCATCCCCGCCGCGCACCACCGGCACCGCCCGCAGCCGGGCAGGAACGAGAAGACGACGTGGTCGCCCTCCTCGAAGCCGGGCGTGTTGGGCCCGACCTTGTCCACGATCCCGGCCCCCTCGTGCCCGCCGGCGAAGGGGTAAACGCCTACCGGGATGTCACCGGTGGCCAGGTGATCATCGGAGTGGCACAGGCCGGACGCGACCATCTTGACCCTGATCTCGCCCTGCCTCGGGTCGTCGAGCTCCATCTCGATGACCTCGTAGGTCCCCGGCGCCTTGGTGACCACCGCACCACGTGTACGCATGTCTTCCTCCCCCATCGTTCGATGCTGCTTGCCTTCGACGTCACATTAGATGGCCGCGCGCCCGGAGTTCCGGGCCGCCAGCGGGGCGTCAGTCGACGTGCCCGAGGTCGATCGGCTCGGCCGGAAAGCCGGCGGCCAGCACCGCCGGCAGCTGCTCCGCCAGCCACGGCGGGATGATTCGGTCCAGCCCGCCGAGGGCGTGAGGCGGCCACCACCGAGCCCCTTCCATCGCGGCGGCCTCGATCGCCTCCAAGCCCGCCGGGCGGTACTCGCCGCCCTGCCCGCGGGCCACGTGCACCGTCTCGTGCTGGTCGAAGCGCATGCCGGCGAACTCGAAGCTGACATGCTGCAGCCACACCGGCCCGGAGATGGTTTCCGCGGCCAGCCCGGTCTCCTCGTGCAGCTCCCGCAGCGCCGCCTGCTCGGTGGGCTCCCCGGGGTGGATGCCGCCCCCTGGCAGCTCCCACCATCCTGGGATCCTCGGGTCGATCGGGTCCGACGAGCGGATGAGCAGGACCTGGTCGTCGGGATCGAGCAGCACCACGCGCGCCACCCGCCGTTTGAGGAACATGGCGGCCTACGCCCCGCTCATCGACACATCGGCGATGGCCAACGTGACGCCCGTCGCGGACGACGGGAGCCGCTCGATGTCGTTGCCGATGGCGACGATGTCCTGCAGCATCCGCTGCAGGGTCGACGCGATGGTCAGCTCCCGGACCGGGCGCCCGATGGCGCCGCCCTCGATGAGCATCCCTTCGGCGCCGACAGAGAAGTCGCCGCTGACCGGGTTGACACCCGAGTGCAGGCCCGACACCGACTGCACCAGCAGCCCGTCGCCGACCGACGCCAGGATCTCGTCGGGTCCGGTCGCGCCGGGCAGCACCGACAGGGCCCGGGCCCCGGTGCCGGGACCGCTCTTGAAACCGGCCCGGACCGCGGAGGCGGTCGAGACCGTGCCCGCCCGGCGGGCCGAGTAGGTGTTGTACAAGAACTTCTCCAGCACGCCGCCCTCGATGAGGGCGTTGCGCCGGGTGGCCAGGCCCTCGGCGTCGTAGGCGGTGGCGCCGTAGGCATCGGGGTCGGTCGGGTCATCGACGAGGGTCAGCGACGGCGCCGCCACCGCCTGGCCCAGACGGTCACCGAACAGCGACCGGCCCTTGAGGACCGCCTCTCCGTCGAGCGTCCCGGCGATCAAAGCGAGCAGGGTGGCGGTGATCCGGGGCTCGAACACGACGGTGAGGTGACCGGAGCGGGGTTTGGTCGCGCCGAGCAGGCGAGTGGATCGCTCCACCGCGTCGCTCGCCGCCTTGGCCAGGTCGATGTCGCCCGGGCCCCGCCCGACGGAGTAACCCGAGG
The DNA here is from genome assembly GCF_025499425.1 of Acidiferrimicrobium sp. IK. Lineage (GTDB taxonomy): Bacteria > Actinomycetota > Acidimicrobiia > Acidimicrobiales > Palsa-688 > Acidiferrimicrobium. The sequence continues at coordinate 156,791 of NZ_JAIMCB010000007.1, read as the reverse complement.
CGGTCTGGGTCTCGCTGCCCTCGCCGGCCACCGCCTGGGCGGACACGTAACAGACCGTCCGCCGCCACGCGGCGCGGATGCCGGTGCTGGTCGCGATCGCCGACTCGTAAGCGCCGTCCCCCCACTCGGCGGATTCCACCTGGCGGATGCGGGGGTCGCCGGCCCGGACCGCCTTCTCGAGGTCGAGGGCCAGCGAAACCTTGTCGGCGGTCGCGAACGCGGCGAGGTCGTCGCGCCACAGATCGAGGTCGGCGGCGACGACGCCGTCGGGCACCGCCAAGCCGACCCACTCGTCGGGGGACGCAAACCCGGCGTTGTCGCGGGCCTCGGCGAGGGTCTCCTCGACTACGTCGGCAGCCAGCGACCCGGCGTAGGCGAAGCCCTGCCGGCCGCCGGCGACCACCCGGATCCCGATGCCGGCGGACTCCGCGGAGGACAGCGACTCGACCTCGCCGCTGTAGACCTGGATCTCGGTGTCGCGGCCGCGGGCTACGAAGGCCTCCACCTGCTCGCCGTCGCGGGCCCAGCCAGCGACGCGCTCGGCCAGCTCCGACAGCTCACCGGCGCTCATCGGGCGGTGCCGCCGACGGTCATCGCCTTGACCCGGAGGGTGGGCTGGCCGGTGCCGACCGGAACCCCTTGGCCCTGCTTGCCGCACGTGCCCGGCCCTCCCATCGCGAAGTCGTCGCCGACCGCGTCGATGTCCAGCAGGGCCTGGGGGCCGTTGCCGATGAGGTTGGCGTCTCGGAGCGGCTCGGTCAGCTCGCCGTTCTCGATCAGGTACGCCTCGGTCATCCCGAACACGAAGTCCCCCGTCGCGGTGTTGACCTGCCCCCCGCCGAGCTGCGCGACGTAGACCCCGTGCGGGGTCTGGCGGATGATCTCGTCGGGGTCTTCGGTTCCGTTGGCCAGGTAGGTGTTGGTCATGCGGACCATCGGCAGGTGCTGGTAGGTCTCCCGCCGCCCGTTACCGGTACCGGCCCGGCCGTCCTTGCGGGCCCTCAGCCAGTCCCACATGTAGTCGGTGAGCACGCCCTTGTCGATCAGCACGTTGCGGGCCGCGGGGTGACCCTCGTCGTCGATGGCGTAGGCGCCCCACTCCGGGCCCATCGTCCCGTCGTCGATGAGCGTGACGAGAGGGCTGGCCACCTGCTCGCCGACCTTGCCGGCGAACACCGAGACGTCCTTGGCGATGTGGTCGGCTTCGAGACCGTGGCCGCACGCCTCGTGGAACAAGATCCCGCCGCTTCCCCGCTTGATGACGATCGGCACGCTGCCCGACGGCGCCGGCCTGGCCCGAAGCTTGGCCAGGGCCCGGCCCGCGGCCTCCGCAGCGAGGTCCTCGACGCGGTAGCGGTCGAACAGCTCGAAGCCGACGGTGTGGCCGATCGACTCCCGGCCGGTCTGCATGCCGGTGTCACCCGACGCCACCACCGAGATCGCGAACCGGGTCTTGACCTGATCGTCGGAGGCCAGCACCCCGTCGCTGTTGGCCACGAGGATCCGCCGGCGGCTGTCGCCGTAGACCGCGCTGACCTGGCGCACCGCGCTTCCCGCCTGCCGGGCCGCCTCGTCGGCGCGGGCCAGCAGCCCGACCTTGGTCGCTTTGCCCACCGATTCGGGCAGCACGTCGACCCCGTTGGGTGCCGGCGCATCGACGCGCCGCAAGGAAATCTCGTGGACGCCGCCGGCGGCGCTGCGAGCCGCCGCCCCGGCGGCCTCGGCGGCTTCGGTGAGACCCCGCTCGCTCAGGTCGCTGGTGTGCGCGAACCCGGTCGTCTCGCCGACCACGACCCGGATCCCGGCCCCCCGGTCCCGGCCCGACACCATGTCCTCGACCCGGCCGTCATCGAGCCGGGCAGCCGACGACCTGCGGTCCTCGGCGAACACCTCGGCGAAGTCGCCTCCGCTGCGCAGAGCCCTCGCCAGCACCCGTTCGATCACCGCTTCCTCGATCACCGCTTTCCCTTCGCTCTGACCCGGCGGAGCGCACATTGGATCAGGCGGAGGGTACCCGCCTACCGTTGCATACGTGTCCGTCAACGTCGGGGTTCAGGCCGTGGTGGAGCTGGTCGTGACGGCCGAGGACACCGCCCAGGCCATGGGAGCAGGTGATGTGGCGGTGCTCGGCACGCCGCGGGTCGTCGCGCTGTGCGAGGAAGCCACGATGAGAGCGCTGGCCAACCACCTGCGCGACGGGCGCACGTCGGTCGGCAGCCGGGTGGAGCTGTCCCACCTCGCGCCGGTCGCGGTCGGCTCGACGGTCCGGGCCACCGCGACCCTCGAGCGCACCGAAGGACGGCGGCTGATCTTCAACGTGTCGGTGTCAGACGCTTGCGGTCTGGTGGCCGCCGGCCGGGTCACCAGGGTCGTGGTAGACCGGGACCACTTCGTCGGCAAAGCCCGCTGACGCCCCGCGGCGCACGCCGCGCCGGCTTTTCGGGGTCTAGCTGATCGTGACTGGGGTGCCGAGCGGGAGCATGCCGGCGAGGCGGGTGATCACCGTGTTGTCGAGCCGCACGCAGCCGTGGCTGACCGGGCGTCCGACCGACCACGGCTCGTCGTTGCCGTGGACCCCGATCTGCGCGTCGCCGCCGTTGAACACGGCGATGGCCTGGGAGAACATCCCCAGCCCGAAGATGTACGGCCCGTACGCGCCGTGGGAGTTGTCCGGGGCGATCAGCTCCCACAGATACGTGGCGCCCGTCGGCGTGGGCGTGGCCGGCGCGCCGACCGCGACCGGCGCGGTGAGGACCGTCGCAGGGCCATCGGTGACGGTGATGGTGCGCGCCGGCAGCGACACCGCCACCCGGTAGGTGGTCCAGGTGAGGGTGACCGCAGCGGTCTGGAGCCAGGCGGTGGACCCGTCGGGACGGACGGGTAGCTCGACTTGAGACCACCCGCCGGCACCCGGAGCCCCGACGAGGGCGACCACGTTGGGGGCACCGAAGGGATTGGTCGCCGCCAGGGTCCCGGTCGGCGGTCCCCCGGGCGTCGCCGAGTACGGAAGCGCCGAATGCAACGTGGCGATCCACGACGCCGACGCCGGCACCTGAGGCGCTGCCGGCGCGGCGACGGTGGTCGGCGAGGTGACCTGAGCCGTCGACGACGGCCGCGCCCTCGCGGAGCGCAGCGCCGGCACCGACGCCACCTCCCTCCCGGTGCCGCCCTCAGCGGGCAGACCGTGGGACCAGGGCGCCCAGCCAGCCACCCCCGCCGACACCGCGCCCGCGGCCACGACGGCGGTCACCACCACGCCGAGAAGGCGACGCCGACTGCGCACCTTGCAAGTGTCTCACGCCGAGGAGAACACGAGACGACGGGCAGCAGTCGGTATCGTGTATGGATCGCCGTTTGCCCGCTGCCGCCCTCCGATCCCGGGGCACCGCCCCGCTCGGGAGAGGCCGACCTCACCGAGGACACGGCCGGCGGGTCCACGGGGCCGGCTCGTTCCCGGTGGTGGGTCGAGGTGGTGATCGTGGCGGTGTTCTACGGGCTGTACACGCTGGTGCGCGACATCAACGGCGACAAGCCGGTGTCAGTGGAGCGGGCCCTCACCAACGCCCACCGGATCATCTCCCTCGAACGCCACCTCAACGTCTTCCATGAGGCTTCGGTGCAGCAGCTGTTCCTCCACGACCGAGATTTAATGCGGTTCTGGGACGGCTTCTACGGCACCGTGCACTTCCTGGCCGCCATCGGGGTGCTGGTCTACTTGTTCCTGCGCCGTCCGGAGATCTACCGGCTGTGGCGCAACACCCTGGCCGCCACGACCGGCCTGGCCCTCGTCGGATTCTATTTCTTCCCGCTTCTCCCGCCCCGGCTGCTGCCCGCCTCCTACCACTTCGACGACACCCTGCGGACCATCGGCGGGCTGTGGGACTTCTCCAGCGGCGCAGTGGACCAGGTGTCCAACCAGTTCGCGGCCATGCCCAGCCTCCACACCGGGTGGTCCCTCTGGTGCGCCTTGGCTCTCGGCGCCTGTGTCCGGCCCCGGTGGGCCAGGATCGCGCTGCTCGCGTACCCGGCGGCCACGGTGTTTTGCATCATCATCACCGCCAACCACTACTTCGCTGACGCCGCCGGAGGGGTGCTGACCCTGGCCCTCGGCTTCGCCCTGGCTTGGATGTTCACCCGCTGGACCGACCACCGCCGTCAGCTGCGGGCGCTGCGCGGCACCCGGCTGGAGGATCGGCTGGCCGGCCCCCCGTTGGGCGGCTCCTGAGGGTGGCGAGCCGCCGCCAGTAGTTGTAGCGCCGAGGCTGCCTTACGCTCGCATGAGCCATGAGTTCCTCGCCACCCGTCTCCGCACCGCCGGCCCTTGTCGAGATCGCCGGCCGGGTCAACGACCGGATCGGTCAGGTCCTCGGAGATGACGCGGCCCGATGGGGTTGCCTCGACCCGTCCCTCGACGCGCCGCTGTCCTCCCTCCGCTCGCTGGTCCTCTCCGGCGGCAAGCGGTTGCGCCCCGCGTTCTGCTACTGGGCCTTCGTCGGCGCCGGCGGCGACCCGGCCGACGATCGGGTGGTGGCCGCCGGCGCCGCGCTCGAGCTGCTCCACACCTTCGCCCTGATCCACGACGACGTGATGGACGACTCCCCGCTGCGCCACGGGGTCGAGACGCTCCACGTGGATTACGCCCGCCGCCACCGCGACGGCGGGTGGCGAGGCGAAGCCGATCGCTTCGGCACCGCGGTCGCCATCCTGGTCGGCGACTTGGCCTTCGTCTACGCCGACCGGCTGCTCACCGGCGCCCCCCGGATGGCGCTCGACGTGTGGAACGACCTCCGCCTCGAGGTCAACGTCGGCCAGTACCTGGACCTGGCCGGCACCGCCCGCTCCAGCGCCAACCCCGAGCTGGCCCGGCGGATCTGCCAGTACAAGTCCGGCAAGTACACCGTCGAGCGGCCCCTGCACCTGGGCGCGGCGCTGGTAGGCGTCGAGCCCACCAGCCAGAGCGGTCGGGCCCTCACCGCCTACGGGGTCCCGCTCGGGGAGGCGTTCCAGCTGCGCGACGACATCCTCGGAGTGTTCGGCGACCCGGCCGTTACCGGCAAGCCGGTCGGCGAGGACCTGCGCGACGGCAAACCCACCTTGCTCTACGCCCTGGCCCGGGCCGCGGCGACCGGAGCCGGCGCAGAGCTCTTCGAGCACCGCTTCGGCCGCCCCGACCTCGACGAGAGCGAGGTCTGCCGGCTTCAGGAAGTCATCGAGCAGACCGGAGCCCGCCGCCAGGTGCTCGGGGTCATCGACTCCCTCGTCGATCAGGCCCTCGCCGCGGCCGACGCGTTGCCGCTCGACGAGCGGGCGGTCAGCGCGCTGGTGCAACTGGCCCACTTCATCGCCGGACGGGATCACTGATGGCGGCCGCCGGCAGCCGACACGCTGGCAGCGCCCGCAGGGTCGTCGTCGTCGGCGCCGGCCTCGGGGGCCTCTCGGCGGCTTGTCACCTCGTCGGGCGGGGATACGACGTGACCGTCGTCGAACGCGAGGACGTCCCCGGCGGCCGGGCCGGGCTGTGGGAGTCCGAGGGTTACCGGATCGACACCGGCCCGAGCGTGTTGACCATGCCGGGACTGCTCGCCGGGACCTTCGCCGCGGCCGGGTCGGACATGGCCGACCACATCACCCTCCGGCCCCTGGACCCGATGTACCGGGCCTCCTTCGCCGAAGGTGGAGACCTGCGGGTTCGCCAGGGCCAGGCCGCGATGACCGAGGAGATCCGGGCGCAGTGCGGCGACCGCGACGCGGCGGCGTTCGGGAGGTTCTGCGCGTGGCTGGAGCGGCTCTACGAGCTGGAGCAGCCGAACTTCATCGACCGCAACTTCGACTCGCCCCTCGACCTGGGCCGCCCGCTCGGCCCGGCCCTCGGCCTGCTGCGGGCCGGAGCGTTCCGCCGGGTGGCGTCGGTGGTCAACTCCTACTTCGAGGACCAGCGACTGCAAAAGCTGTTCAGCTTCCAGGCCCTCTACGCCGGCCTTTCGCCGTTCGAGGCGTTGGCCATCTACTGCATCATCACCTACATGGACACCGTAGAGGGGGTGTGGTTCCCCGACGGGGGGATCCACGCGGTGGCCCGAGGCCTGGCCGCCGCGGTGGAAAAAGGCGGCGGGGTGCTGCGCTACGGCGCTCCCGTCGAGCGAATCCTGCGCCGAACCGGCACTACCGGACCGGTGACCGGAGTCCGCCTGGCCGGCGGGGAGCGCCTCGACGCCGACGTGGTAGTGGCCAACCCCGACCTGCCGTACGTGTACCGGCACCTGCTGCCGGAGACGCCGATGCCCCGCGTGGCTCGCCGGGGCGAGTACTCCCCGAGCTGCACGCTGTGGCTGGCCGGCGTCAAAGGCGAGCTGCCGCCCGGCGCAGCCCACCACAACATCCATTTCGGCGGCGACTGGAAAGGCAGCTTCGACGCCTTGTTGCGCCGCGGCACCCGACAGCCGGACCCGGCCATCCTCGTGTGCGTGCCGACGGTGTCGGACCCGAGCCTGGCCCCGGCCGGCGGGCACGTCATCTACGCCCTCGAGCCCACCCCGAACCTCGACGGCCGCATCGACTGGGGGCGCCAGCGGGATCATTTCCGCGACACGCTGGTGGCCCGCCTCGGCGGGCTCGGGTACCCGGTTGACGAGGTGGTGACCGAGCGCTTCATCGACCCGGAGGACTGGGAGCGTCAGGGGATGGAGCGCGGCACCCCCTTCGCCCTTTCCCACCGCTTCTTGCAGTCCGGTCCGTTCCGGCCGAACAACGTCGACCGCCGGGTACCCGGCCTGGTGCTGGTCGGCTCGGGCACGTTGCCCGGGGTGAGCGTTCCGATGGTGCTGGTGTCGGGCCGGTTGGCTGCCGAGCGAGTCGACCAGCACCTGCGGTGACCGGCGCCAGTCGATGATCACCCTCGAGGACAGCTACCGGCGGTGCCGGGAGCTCAACCGTCGCTCCGGGACGACCTACTACTGGGCGACTTATCTGCTGCCGTCGACCAAACGCCACCACGTCCACGCCCTCTACGGCTTCTGCCGCTACGCCGACGACATCGTCGACGACCTAGGCCCGGTGCCGACGCCCGCTCGCGAGGCCGCGCTCTTTGAGTTCGGCGACCGGTTCTTCACCGACCTGGCCGCCGGCTGGTCCGACGACCCGGTGCTCAAAGCCGTCGTCCACACCGTGCGGGCCTTCGGGATCGACCCGGAGTGCTTCAGGCGGTTCCTCCGCTCGATGGCCATGGACCTCACCGTCGAGCGCTACCCCACCTTCGCCGACCTGCTCGGCTACATGGACGGCTCCGCCGCAGTGATCGGAGAGATGATGCTGCCGATCCTCGAGGCCTCCCCCCGAGCGGCACTCGAGCCGGCCCGGGACCTCGGCATCGCGTTCCAACTGACCAACTTCTGCCGTGACGTCGCCGAGGACCTGGACCGGGGCCGGGTCTACCTACCCGTGGAGGACCTCGACCGCTTCGACGCATGGACCGCGCTCGAACGTCGCGAGATGACCCCCGAGTGGGCGGAGCTGATGCGCTTCGAGATCGAGCGGACCCGGGGCTTCTACGCGTCGGCGGACCGGGGCATCCGGCTCCTGCCGCCGGCGTCGGCACGCTGCATCGCCGGCGCCCGGGACCTCTACGGGGGGATCCTCGAGCAGATCGAGGCCGCCGGCTACGACGTGTGGTCAGGTCGGGTGAGGGTCCCGACCTGGCGCAAGCTGGCCACCGCCGGACGCATGATCCGGCCGGCGACCGCCAGCTGAGCGTCGGGGCGACGTAGGCGGGGCAGGGGCGGGTCCGGCGGGCCGGACCGCCGGGCAGGCGGCAGGTCCGGCGCCGGCCTGCTCCGGAGCGGCGGCTCGGACCGCTCCGTTGCGGGAGGCCTGGTCCGGGGCGGCGGCTGGGTCCGCTCCGTTGCGGAAGGCCTAGTCCGGCTAGCCGCCGATTTCACAAGAGCACATGCCGCAAACCCGCGCTCTGGCGCGGGTTCGGGACATGTGCTCTTGTGAAAAGGGGCCGCACCCACCAGCTCCGCACCGCCTAGCAGCCCCCACCGCCACCAGCTCCGCACCGCCTAGCAGTCCGAACCCCCCGCCGGCGGATCGCCGGCGGCTACCCGACTGGGAGCACCGGGCGGACGTCGCGAGCGGAGACCGGCTCGCGGCACGCCTCGCACACCACCTCAGCGACCAGGGTGTGGCCGCAGGAGTGCTCGAGCAGGAGGGGCGGACCCTCCTCGCCGGCCAAGTGGCGGTCGCCCCAGCGCATCAGGCTCAGGATCACCGGGTACAGCTCGCGGCCGGCGTCGGTCAGGCGGTACTCGTAGCGGGCCGGATGCTCGGAGTACAGCCGGCGCTCGAAGATGCCCCGCTCGACCAGCGTGCGCAGACGGGCGGCCAAGGTGTCGCGGGGGGCCCCGGTCCGGCGGACCATCTCGTCGAAGCGCCGGTTGCCGAGGAACACCTCCCGCACTGCGAGCAGCGCCCACTTCTCGCCGACCACCTCGAGGGTGCGGGCGATGGAACAGGTGCGGGGCTCGGCCTGGGACACGACCACCCCAAGACTCTACCGCTTGAGTCGGAAATCTGGACGCTCAACTCGCTCGGCCGGTAAGGTGCGTCCAAATTTCGGATGTACTACGACCCTGACCCCAGGAGGACCCGCCCGTGACCCCGGAGAGCCGCCCGTGACCCCGCAGACCCGCCCGTCCCCGGCTCCCCAGGTCTCCGACTCCCCGAGCGCCGGGCGGCTCGTCGCTTTGATCGCGGTCCTGTCGCTGGCGGTGTTCATGTCCAGCCTGGACCTGTTCATCGTCAACCTGGCCTTCCCGTACATCGGCAAGGAGTACCGGGGTACCGGCATCGGGGCGCTGTCGTGGGTCCTCAACGGCTACACGATCGTCTTTGCGGCCGTGCTGGTCCCTGCCGGCCGGTGGGCTGACCGGGTCGGACGCCGCCGCCTGTTCGTCGCCGGGCTGGTGCTTTTCAGTGCCGGTTCGCTGCTCTGCGGGGTGGCCCCCGGCGTCGCGCTCTTGGTGGCGGCTCGCCTGGTGCAAGCCGTCGGCGCCGGCGTGATGGTCCCCGCGTCGCTGTCGTTGCTCCTGGCGGTGGTCCCGGCCAAGGACCGCGCCCAAGCCATCGGGACGTGGTCGGCGCTGGCGGCGCTCGGCGCGGCGCTGGGCCCGGTGCTCGGGGGACTGCTGGTCCAGCTCAGCTGGAGGTGGGTGTTTTGGATCAACATCCCAGTCGGCGTCGTAGCGGTCGTGTTGGCCTTGCGGGTGCTGCCCGAGAGCCGCGACGAAGCGTCGCGGCACCGGCCGGACTTAGCCGGCGCTGCGCTGCTCGCCGCGGCGGTCGGGCTGGTCGCGTTCGCCCTGGTCAAAGCCCCGGACTACGGGTGGGGGTCGGCTCGCTTCGTGGGGTTGGTGGCCGCCGCGGTCGTGTGCTCGGCCGGCGTGGTGCTTCGCTCCGCCCGGCATCCGTCACCGGTGTTGGAGCTGGCCCTGCTGCGCTCCCGGACCTTCTCCGGCGCCTTCCTGGCCTCGATCCTGTACTACGCCGGGTTCGGCGCGTTCGTGCTCAACTCGGTGGAGTTCCTGACCGGGGAATGGCACTACTCGGCTGTGCGAGCCGGGCTGGCCATCGGCCCTGGCCCCCTGATGGTGCTGCCCTTCGCCCGGCTGGTGGCTCCCCGCCTGGCGGGCCGCGTCGGAGGCGCCGGTCGGGTCGCGGTGCTCGGCTGCCTGGTGAACGCGGCCGCGCAAGGCCTGTGGCTGAGCCAGATCCAGGCCCATCCGGCCTACCTGGCCCACCTCCTGCCCGCGCAGCTGCTCGGCGGGATGGGCGTCGGGCTCACCATCCCCTCACTGATCGGGGCCGGCAGCGCGTCGCTGCCACCGGCCCGCTTCGGTACGGGCAGCGGAGTGCTCAACATGGGCCGTCAGGTCGGGACTGTCCTCGGCGTCGCCGGCCTGGTCGCCATACCGTCCCACCTTGGCCACGGTGACGCCCTGACTGCGTACCGGCACGGGCTGGAGCTCATCATCGGGTTCTTCCTCGCCGGCGCCGTCGTGGCGGCGGCGATGATCACCCGCCGCGCCGTTCCTGTGCCGGTCTCGGCGCCCGCGGTGGCCCTGGCGGGAGAGCCGGCATGAGCCGGCCGGAAGGTCCTGCCGCGAACCCCTGGAGCGGACCGGAGTCGTGGGGTTCGCCCCGGGAACGGACCACAACCTGGTACGACCCGGCGCTGATCCCAGCGAGAAGCGCCGGCCTCGACGGCCTGGCCGTCATGCAGGCCGTGCGCGACGGCGAGCTGCCGCCGGCCCCGATCGCTGCCCTTCTCGGGATGCGCCTGGTGGAGGCGGAGCGGGGCCGGGTGGTGTTCGAGTGCACCCCCGAAGAGTCGATGTACAACCCCATCGGCGTGGTTCACGGCGGCGTGGCCTGCACCCTGGCTGACTCCGCGGCCGGATGCGCGGTTCACACCACCCTCGACGCCGGGTGGGGGTACACGTCGATCGACATCACGGTCAACTACCTGCGGGCCGTGACGCTCGACTCCGGCGTCTTGCGGGCCACCGGGACTGTCACCAAGCCCGGCCGGCGAGTCGCGCTGGCGGCCGCCGAGATCCACGACGGGGCGGGCCGGCTGGTGGCCACGGCGTCGAGCAACTGCTTCATCATCCAGCCGTCGGGCTGAGCTGCTGGATCAGGCCGCCTTGAGGCTGAAAGGACCGCTACGGGGCGGCCCGCAGTGCGGCCAGCAGCTCGGTCCCGTCGGGCGAGCCCAGACCGGTGCAGGGGTCCCACCCGGGGCCAGCGCGGTAGGCGCCGTTGTTGCCGCTGGTGATGTCGTTGAACGCGCCCGGCGCCCGGTAGATCGCGTCGTGCAGGTCGCCGACGTCGCGGCCGAGGGCCTGGTTGAGCCGGGCGACCAGCCCCGCCCAGAGGGGAGCCACCGCGCTGGTGCCGCCGATGACGGCGTCTTGCCCGTCGACCCTGACCCGGTAGCCGGTCTGGGGGTCGGCGTCGCCGGCGACGTCGGGCACGCCCCGCCCGACGCGCCCGCCCGGGTTGGCGGACGGGGGGACGCCCGCCGACGCTTGATAGGACGGCAGCGGGAACAGGTCGGAGATGCCCCCGCCGGTCCCGCCGCCCCCCGCGGGCAGCTCGTCCCAGACCACCTCGGACGCGGCAGCGCCGGCGGTGATGGTGAGCCGGGTCCCCCCGCAGGCCAAGGCGTGGGGCGCCGACGCCGGGAAGTCGGCGTGCTGGGCTCCGTCGGCCACCCCGTCGGTGGAGCCGTTGTCGCCCGACGCGCAGGTGACGGTGACGCCCAAGGTGGCCGCCTGGGCGAACACCGCCTCCATCTGCTGGGCCGCCTGCGCGGTCCAGGTGCTTTCCGGCCCGCCCCAGCTGATCGACACTGCGGAAGGCTTGTTGGTCGTGTCGTGCACCGCGGTCGACACCGCGTCGATGAAACCCTGGTCGGTGTTGGGCGCGAAGTACACGACGACGCGGGCGCCGGGAGCGACGGCGCCGATCACCTCGATGTCGAGCATGACCTCGCCGTCGGGTCCGTTCGGGGCGCCCGGAGCGTTGGACCCGCCGTCGACGGCCACCGCGGCCACCGCCGGCTCCGGGATGCCGAGCCCGGCGAAGTAGGCCGCCAGGTCGGCGGGCCGGTACCCGCCGCCGAGCTCGACGATCCCGACCGTCTGGCCGGTGCCGTCGGTGCCCGGCGGGAATCGGTACGCACCGGCGACGTCGACGGGCGAGTAGCCGGCGGTGGGGACGCTGGCCGGGCGGCTCTGGGCTCGGGCCTGCGGCCGTTCGTCGAGGCCGACCACCGCCTGCACCACCGGCCCCAGCTCGGCGGGGACGGTCAGCGCGCCCTCCCGGCCCCGGAACTCGCGTCCCTCGGCGTCGCGGTACGCGCCCAGCGCTACACCGAACGCCTCGGACAGGTCGCCGACGCGCCCGGAGACCACCACCGCCCGCCGGGCCAGGTCGACGGCGTCGACGCGAAGGGTGTGGCCGGACGCGAAGCGCTCCAGGGCCGCGACGTCCTCGGACCGGGCGCCGTGCCCGGCGGCCCATTCCTCCCGGGTCATGCGGGTCCCCTCCGGCGGGTCGTCGCCCCGGAGGTACACCGTGACTGTCGTGGCGGCGTCTGGGTCAGCCGGTCCGAGGCGGGTCGCGTCGACCCGGGCCCGGTCGCTTCCGCCGACGGCAACCCGCTCGTTTGCTGCCATTTCGTTCTCCTCGCCTGGTGGTACCGCCATGCTCGCACGGCCCCATCACCAACGGTGCGGGAGCCGCAGGCTCGGCTAGGGGACCGAGAGGACCGAGTCGCTGCGGGCCGGGGCCGGCGCGGCGGCCCGGGCGCGAAGCTCGGAGGGCACGAGCGGACAGAGCATCCCGTAGGGCTCCCCGCCGAAGCGGTGGTGCAAGGCGTGCGCCTCCCGCAGGTACTCGAACGGCTTGAACACCGGCACGGTCACGAACCGGCCGTGGATGTACAAGTCGTGCACGAACGCGTACGCCGCGCCGTACAGCGTGACGCCCAGACCGACGGGGATCAGCCAGCCAAGCGGCCGGGCCAGCGACCCCAGCGCCATGGCGAGGATCGTGACCCCGGCGAACACCACGGGGAACCAGTCGTTGGCCTCGAAGCGCTGCGCCCGCCTCGACGTGGTACCCGGCCGGCGCTGATGGTGGGACTTGTGCCACACCCAGCCGATCCCGTGCATCACCCACCGATGGGCGGCGTAGGTCAGCGGTTCCATGGCCACGAAGGCGACGGCTCCGACAACGAAGGCGGCGATCACCGCTCGATGGTACCCACACCCTTGCGTTCTTTCCCCAACCATCCCACCAGCACGAAGGTGACCAGCGCGAACCCGTATACGAAGTCCTCGACGGGAATGTCCCACGGGAAGCGCAGGCCGAGCATCTCGTGGCTGTTGTAGATGACCACCGGCGCCGACAGCTTGGTCAGCCAACCGTCGACGGGAACCTGGAACGCCCAGGTGATGGCCAGGGTGATCCAGTACGCCCGGCGCCGGAACAGCCCGGTGCGGGCCCACCCGAGCTCCAGGGCCACCACCGCCGCGGCGGCCACGAACGCCCACAGCGTGTACATCAACGGCTCCGGGAGAGGATCTTGGAGACCGCCTCGAAGGTCAGCACCGCGCACACCGGCACCACCGCGAAGAACACGACCTCCTCGACCGGCAGGTGCCCCGGCAGGTCCCACCCGGTGACGTAGCGGGAGTTGTAGCGCCAGTGGTGGTGGGCGATGGCGGCGACGTCCCATATCGAGAACAGGACCACGGCGGGGAAAAGAGCCTTGACCAGCCGGCGGGGGCGGCGCCAGACCCGGGCGCCGAACACGATCTCGAGCGGCAAGGTGGCGACCACGCACAACCCCATCAGGATCAGATACTGGTACCGGTCCACGCCGGCACCCTACGGGCCGGTGGGACCGGCGGCACACCGCCGCCGCGGATTGGGGGCCGGGGGCGGGTAGCGTCTGCAGGATGGTGCTGGAGTCCATCAACGCCCCGGCCGACCTCCGTCATCTCGATGACGCCGAGCTGGAGACCCTGGCCCGCGAGATCCGGGAGTTCGTCGTCCAGGCGGTGTCGGTCACCGGCGGGCACCTCGGCTCCAACCTGGGGGTGGTCGAGCTGACCCTGGCCCTCCACCGGGTGTACTCGTCGCCGCGCGACATCCTGCTCTGGGACACCGGGCACCTGGCGTACGTGCACAAGATCGTGACCGGGAGACGGGACATGTTCCCGACCCTGCGCCAGGCCGGCGGGCTCGCCGGGTACCCGTCGCGGGCGGAGTCGGTCCACGACTGGGTGGAGAACAGCCACGCGTCGACGATCCTGTCCTACGCCCACGGGCTCTCGGCGGCGGTGGCGCGCAGCAACGCCCCGGAGCGGAGGGTGGTGGCGGTCATAGGCGACGGGTCGATGACCGGCGGCATGGCGTTCGAAGGTCTCAACAACCTGGGCCATTCCGGGTCCAAGGTGGTGATCGTCCTCAACGACAACGGGCGCAGCTACGCCCCGACGATCTCCCGCCTGTCGGAGAGCATGACCAAGATCCGGCTCCATCCCGGGTTGCGTCAGGTCCGTTCCCGCCTGGAAGAAGCGCTCAGGGACCTGCCGGCGGTGGGCGGACTGGCCTACCACAGCCTGCAGGGCCTGTACTCGGCGATGCGCGAGGTCGTCGAGCCGCCAGCGTTTTTCGAGTCGCTCGGGGTCCGATACGTCGGGCCGATCGACGGCCACGACATCGCCGGCATGGAGCAGGCGCTTCGCCAGGCCAACGAGTTCGACGGGCCGATCGTGGTCCACGTGGTCACCCAGAAGGGCCGCGGGTACGGGCCGGCGGAGACCGACGACGAGAAGTGCCTGCACGACGCACCGGTGTTCGACCCGGCGGTCGGCCCGCCGGCGGGATGGAGTTCCCCCAAGGGTTACACCCAGGCGTTCAACGAGGCGATGCTGGCCGCCGGCGAGGACCATCCGACTCTGGTCGCGATCACCGCGGCGATGCCGGGGCCGACCGGGCTGCTGCCGTTCTCCCACCGGTGGCCGGACCGCTTCTTCGACGTCGGGATCGCCGAGCAGCACGCGGTGACATCCGCGGCGGGGATGGCCATGGGCGGCTTGCGGCCGGTGGTCGCGGTGTACTCGACGTTCTTCTCCCGGGCGTTCGACCAGGCCAACCTGGACGTCGGCCTTCATGGGCTGCCGGTCGTGTTCGCGCTCGACCGGGCCGGGATCACCGGCGACGACGGGCCCAGCCATCACGGCGTGCTCGACATGGCGCTGTGCTTGAAGATCCCAGGCATGACGATCTTCGCCCCGTCATCCGCGCAGGAGGTGCCGGTCATGCTGGAGACCGCTCTCGGTTTGAGCGGCCCCTCGGCGATCCGCTACCCGAAGACCGCGGCCCGCCACGTCGAAGCCGACCAGGTCGGCTCCGGGCTCCACGCCCGCAAGGTCCGAGCCGGGGACGGCGCGGTCGCCATCCTGGCGGTCGGCAAGATGGTCGAGGCAGCCGAGGAGGCCGCGGGGATCCTGGCCGCCGACGGCGTCGACGCCACCGTGTGGGACGTGCGTGTCGTGCGCCCGCTCGACCCGGAGATGATCGCCGACGCCGGCCGCCATCAGCTGGTGGTCACCGTCGAGGACGGCATCCGCCAAGGGGGCGCCGGCACCTGCATCGCCGACGCCATCGCCGACCTGCAAGAGACCCGCACCGGGCCGCCGGTCCTGTCGCTCGGCGTTCCGACGTCATACATCGCCCACGGCAAGCCGGACCGCATCCTCACCGCACTCGGGCTCGACGGGCCTGGGATCGCGGCCGCTACGGCCAAGACCCTCCCCCGCTCGCTGCTCGACTCGCTGCCCGGCGCTGACCCCGACGCGGAGGCCAGCGCCGGCTCGTAGGCGTCGGGGACCGTCATCGGCTAGGGCGTGTAGCGGCGCTCCAGACGGCTGATCTCGCCGAGGCCGACGGCCTCGACCATGTCGTCGAAGGAGGGCAGGTCGGTGGCCGCCTGCTGCGGTGTGCCGTCCGCTTTGACCTGGGCCAGCACCGCTCGCATCGCTGCGGTGGCCGCCAGCAAGGTGGTGATCGGCATGATGACCAGCGCGAAGCCCATCGCGGTCAGCTCCGCCAGTGACAGCGGCGGCGTCCGGCCGCCCTCCACCCAGTTGAACAGCAGCGGGGTCCCGGCCAGCTCGGCCGCCACCCGTTCGATCTCGCCGACGCCCTCCAGCGCTTCCACGAACAGCATGTCGGCGCCGGCGTCGCGGTAGGCCCGGGCCCGGTCCAGCGCCGCGTCGAGCCCTTCCACGGCCCGGGCGTCGGTCCGGGCGATGAGGACCAGATCCGGGTCGCTGCGGGCGTCCGTTGCGGCGCGCAGCTTGGCGACCATCTCCCCGACCGCGACGACGTCTTTGCCGGCCATGTGCCCGCACCGCTTGGGCTGCACCTGGTCCTCCAGGTGCAGCGCCGCCACCCCGGCGCGCTCGTACTCCTGCACCGTGCGGATGACCGTCACTGCGTTGCCGTACCCGGTGTCGGCGTCGGCGATGAGCGGCACGTCCACCGCGGCGGCCAGCCGGGCGGCGTGTCCGGCCATCTCGCTCAGGCCGAGGAGGCCGACGTCGGGACGCCCGAGCAGCGACGCGGCGGCCCCGAAGCCAGTCATGTACACCGCCTCGAACCCGGCCGCCTCGATCAGGCGGGCGCCGAGCGCGTCGTAGGCGCCGGGCGCCAGCAGCGGTTCGTCGCGCCGGAGCAGCTCCCGTAGGGTCCCGGGACCGCCGGGGCGGGTACGGAGGAGGTCGGCCATGGGTCGATCCTGCCCACGCCGCAGCGCCGGCAGCAAACTATGGGCCGGCGCGCCCGGCGGAGCGGATCCGGCCGGTCAGGTGACGCATGCCAGACTCGCCGGATGGAAGCCGCTGCTCTCGTCACCGCCGTCCGCCGCGACGGCGAGGACCTCATCGCTGCCGCCGAGGCCGCAGCCGCCGTCGACGTACCGACCTGCCCCGGCTGGGACATGCCCAAGTTGGTCCGCCACGTCTCGGGTGTCCACCGGTGGTGCGCGGCGATCGTCGCGTCGGGCGACGCGGTGCGCAGGAGAGACATGGCCACGCCGGGCGAGGGGGTGGCCTTCGCCGAGCTCGCCTCCTGGTACCGAGAAGGCCTCGACCTGGTGTGCTCGACCCTGGCTGACGCCGACCCCGCCGCCCCGGCGTGGACGTTCTCGTCGGCGGGGCAACAAAGCGTGGCGTGGTGGCAGCGGCGAATGGCCGCCGAGACGTCGGTGCATCGGTGGGACGCTCAGCACGCCGGCGGCCCTGCCGGTGCGCAGCCCATCGCCGCCGGGGTGGCCGTCGAGGGCATCGCCGAGTACTTCGGGGACTTCCTGCCGCGGGCGTTGGAGCAGGCCGGCGTCGACCTGCACGGCACCTTGCACCTCCACGCCACCGACGACGTGGAGGGCGGCGAGTGGCTGGTCGATTTCGACACCTCGCCGCTGTCGGTCAGCGCCGGGCACGCGAAGGCCGACACCGCCATCAGGGGCCCGGCGTCGGACTTGATGCTCTGGCTCTGGAACCGCCTGGCGGGTGGCGGCTCGCGCTTGGAGGTGTTCGGCTCTCCTGAACCGCTCGCGGCCTGGCCCCGCCTGGTCCTCTAAGACGCGGACGTCTCGGTCCTGTTAGACGCAGGCGTCTGGTCTGTTAGACGCAGGCGTCTTACTCGTCACCGGGCCAGGCGCCGGTGGCCTTCTCGAAACCGACAGCTCCGCCCCGGTCGGTGGCGGCCTTCACCAGACCGAAGATCGCGCCTTGGAGCGCGGCGGCCGAGAGCACCTCGGGCCAGCTGCGCCGGGCGTCGGTGGACGCCGGGGCATCCTCGCCCCGGCCGAGCGCCTTCCACGCCGCGGCGAACAGCCTGGTCGCAACGATGCCGCCGAGCACGCTCGCCGCCATGCCCAGCGGCTTGTAAGCGATCTTGGCGATCATGACGCCCGCCTGCGGCGGCGACGCCGGATCAGCAGCAACAAGCCCAGGGCACCACCTGCCGCGGCGGCCGCCTTCGGGTTCTGGCGCATCTTCGCCGCGCCGGCCTGAGCCTTCGGGGCCAGCGCGTCGAGGGCCGGGCGGGCCTGCTCTGGGATCTTCTGGTCCAGCTTGTGGGCCGCCTCTCCGGCGGTCGCTTTCAAATCGGCGACCTTCTCCCCCGCCCTGGCCTTGACGTCGGCTTTCTGGCCGAGGGCCTGAATGGTGTCGGCCATCTCCTCGCGGGTTTCCTCTATGGCTTCGCGGATCGCGCCTGGGTCTTCAGCCATTCCACGTCCTCCTTGGTGCTCTCGACGGCCTGTGAGGGCACGGGGGGCGTGCCTTCTTGGATCTCCTTCTTGCCGCGCAACCCGAGGACACCGGCCACCCCCAACAGGGCGGCACCGACCACCAGCGCCGCAGCCCAGACGGGCAACGCGTTGGCCAGTCCGGCGACGCCTGCTGCGGTGAGCGCCCCGAGGGCCAGCACCGCGACAACGCCCGCCCCGCCGTAGAGCCCGGCACCGGCGCCGGCCCTCCTACCCTTCTCCGCCAGCTCGGCTTTCGCCAGCTCGACCTCCTGGTGGACCAGCGTCGTCGTTTGATGGCTCAGCTGGCGCAGCAGCTCTGCGACGGAGTCACTGCCGGTTGCGGGGGCGTCTCGGGTGTCGGCCACGCTCAGGTCCTATCCCGCTCGGGCCGCTTCATGCGCTACGGATCGGGTTGGGGCGGCAACGGCTCGAGCAGCTCGGGGCCGTCCTGGTCGACCTTGTTGACCCGGGTGCTGACCGGGAACGCCTCGAACCACTCGTCGGGAGCGGGGACCAGCAGCCCCTCCAGCGTGGCTCGGTCCTCGACTTCGGGGTCGAGCCACGTCGGCCAGGCGTCTGGACCGAGCACCACCGGCATCCGGTCGTGGATGGATGACAAAGCGGCGTTGGCTGCGGTGGTCACGATCACCGCGGTGCGAAGCGGCGCCTCGTCGGGATCAGCGCCGGGCGGACGCCACAGCTCCCACAAACCGGCGAACGCCATCGGCCGGCGATCCCGGCGGCGGATGGCCCACGGCAGCTTGCCCCGCTTCTTCCCGCCCGCTACGTCGGGGCGGGGCTGCCACTCGTAGAAGGCGTCGGCGGGGATCAGGCAGCGACGCTTGAGCAGCGCCTTGCGGTACGCCGGCTTGTCGCCGATGCCCTCCGCCCTGGCGTTGATCATCTTGTTGCCGACCGACGGATCCTTCGCCCACGAGGGGACCAGCCCCCACTTGAACGTGCCGAGCGCCCGGACCACTTTCCCCTCCTGATCCTTGGACCGGCGGGCGGCTACCGCGAGGATCGGCTGGGTGGGGGCGACGTTGTAGCGAGCCGGGAGGGGCTCGGTGCGGATCTCGTCGACGGCGAAGGTCTCGGCCAGCACGTCGATGCTGGTCGTCGAGGTGTAGCGGCCGCACACGCCTTCGGGCCGCTATTCCGCCCGCTCGATCTCCAGGTCGCCCGACGCCTGCCGGGCCCTGATGACCTTCTTGTCGAACTTGCCGACGGTCGTCTTCGGCAGCTCGTCGACGAACGTCCAGCGCTCGGGCAGCCAGAAACGGGCGACGCGCGGCGCCAGCCAGTCCCGGATCTCGTTGGCGGACACCTCGGAACCGGCCTTGCGGACGACGACCGCGAGGGGCCGCTCCCCCCACTTGTCGTCGCGGACGCCGACGACGCTGGCCTCGACGACGTCTGGGTGGCCCATTATCTCGTTTTCGAGGGCGACCGACGAGATCCACTCGCCGCCCGACTTGATCACGTCTTTGACCCGGTCGCTGATCGTCAGGAAACCGTGATCGTCGATGCTGCCGATGTCACCGGTGCGCAGCCAGCCGTCGTGGAACTTCTCGGGGTCGTCGACTTGGTAGTAGGACCCGGTGACCCACGGCCCGCGGGCCTCGATCTCCCCGGTCGTGGTCCCGTCCCAAGGCGCCTCCTCGCCGGAGTCGGTGACGATCCTCAGCTGCACGCCGGGGACGATCCGCCCGGCCTTGAGCCGCCACGCGGCCATGGTGGGATCGTCGGCGGTCGGCTCCGCGTCCGCCGGCGGTGAGCTGACCGTGCACACCGGGCTGGTCTCGGTCATCCCCCATCCCTGCAGCATCGTGACGCCGAGACCGTCGAAGGTGTCGAGCAGCACCTGGGGCAGCGCCGACCCCCCGGAGAGCAAGAACCTCACCGACGACAAGTCGGTGGGGTGATCGGCGACGTACTGGGCCAGCGACGACCAGATGGTCGGCACGCCCGCGGAGAGGGTGACCTTGGCCTTCTCGATCATCTTCGCGATCGGCTCGCCCTGCAGCCAACGCGACGGCATCACGATGTCAGCGCCGTGCATCCACGCCGCGTACGGGTAGCCCCAGGCGTTGACGTGGAACTGGGGGACGATGATCAGGATCTTGTCGTTCTCGCTCAGCGTCAGGGCACCGGTGTTGTTGGCGGCGAAGGCGTGCAACCAAGTCGAGCGGTGGCTGTAGGCCACCCCTTTGGGGTCCCCGGTGGTGCCGCTGGTGAAGCACATCGCAGCTGCGGAGCGCTCGTCGAGCACCGGCCAGTCGTAGCCCGCAGGGGCGGCCGCGAGCAGCTCCTCGTAGTCGTGGACCGGGCCCAGCCCCTCCAGCGCGGCGCGCACCTCGGGTGCCAGCGGCGCGCCGTCGTCGACGATCACGACGTGCTCGACGGTCTTCAGTTCGTCGGCCACCTTGGCCAGCAGGGGGGCGACGGTGGCGTGGACCAAAACCACCTTGTCCTCGGCGGCGTTGGCGATGTGGATCAGCTGGTCGGCGGGGAGGCGAAGGTTGAGGGTGTGCAAGACCGCGCCGGCGCCGGGAACGGCGAAGTACGCCTCCAGGTGCTCCTGGGTGTTCCACATGAAGGTGGCCACCCGGTCGTCGGGGCCGACCCCGAGGCCGGCCAGCGCGTTGGCCAGCTGCTCGGTGCGCGCCGCGACCTCGGCGAAGCTGGCCTCCTTGAAGCCGTCACCGTCGAAAGTCAGCACCCGGCTGCGCCGGTGGACCTTCTGACCGTGAGTGAAGATGGATGAGACGGTCAGAGGCACGTCCTGCATGGTGCTGAGCATGACGGCAGCCTAAATGGGGTGCCGGGCTTGTGTCAGCCGCCCCCCGCCCGATCCGCCGGCGCCGCCACGCCGGAGGCCGGTCAGCGCTGGAACAGGGCGAAGAAGTCCCGGCTGCTGGCCGTCAGATAGTTCGAGGTCGACGGCTGCATGTCAGCGAGCAGCTTGGTCACCGTCAGCCCGCCGACCAGGCTGGAGGGGTCGGTGCCGGCGGCGGGCTCGCCGTAGGTGAAAAAGCAGGTCCACGCCGAGTTGATGTCCATCTCCATGGCCCGCACCGCCCCGGCCCGGCTGAGCAGCTGGGCCAGGGTGAGGGCGGAGAGCCCGTCGCCGGCGGCGTAGACGACGGCCCCGTCTGCTGTCACCCCGAGGCCCGAACGCCACACCAGGACTTTGTTGCCGACCGTGACACCCCATTTGGAGGTGTTGCCGCTCAAGACGTCGGGTACCGGCTGGCCGTCGTCGACGATCAGGGCCAGGTTTTGCCTGGCGAACACCACGTTGGGGCTCATCGTGATGTCGCGGCCCCACTGCCCGACGTTGATGTCGCCTTTGGCGTCGATCCAGGCGGTGGCTTGACCGGCGACGAGCGGCCGGGCGTAGCGACCGTTCGCGTAGTAGCCGCCTTGGGCGTCTTGCATCTTGAAACCGGAGTTGAAGGCGGCGACGAGCTGCGAACGCAGACCGACGGCGATCGGCGCCTGGTCGGGCCAGACCCCGCCGGGCTCCTCGACGCCGGCGTAGCCGACGGCCTTGACGACCTTGGGGTCGATCCACGCCACCGCCGACACCAAGCTGGTGTGCACCGCGTCGGGCCTGAGGTACGCCGCCTCGATCGCCGGGTGGCCGTTGACGGTGCTGATGGTCTTCCACTGGCCTTCACCGGCGAGCGGGGTGGCCACGAACGGCTGGATCGGCGCGGGGTCGGGCAGGACCGCGGAGGACGGGGGGAGGGTCCTGCTCCCGGACCCGGCCCCGGCCCCGGCCTTGGCCCCGCTCGAGATCTGGCCCGCGACCGCCCCGGACGGGGCACCGCCCTTCTTCGGCTGGTGGTGGGTGTAGTAGAAGTTCTCGATGTCGTTGACCAGCCAACGGAAGTGGTGGATCCGCAGCCACTCCGTCGAGCGGATGCTGAGCGCGACGTTCCCAGGGGCGGTCAGGTACTCCCCGTAGCTGACCAGAGTGGGGATGACCAGCGCCACGACGACCACGAGGGCGGCCCACCGGCGCCGCACCGTCGCGGAGGGTCGTCCCCCGGGACGGACGGGACGAAAGCCCGAAAGCTCGGTGCGACCCCCGTCGCGGGCCCGGAGTTCGGAGAGGCTCTTCATGGGTCCGCCCGTGACGGTACCAACCAGCGCGCACCCCCCACAGTCATGCCCAGCTTCGGGGGGTTGCGGCAGGTAGCCTGGCCGGCCGGGACCGCAGCGTCCGAGGGACCTGCGACCCGACGCGTCACCGCTTCGCACCGACGATCGTGAGCTGAACCACCCTGTGAAACCATCCTCGCTCTCCGCCGCCTTCCGGCGCGTGCCGGTCCGGGTGCTCGCCGCACGGGCTCGTGGCGTGGTGACCGGCCCCCCGCTGCTGGCCGCGGCGCTGGCCGCCGTCGCGTGGGCGGTGGGGGTGAAAGGCACCGATCAGGCGGCGCAGACGTTCTGGGTGTTGGAGGTCCGCCAGCACGGCCTGTCGCTGTTCAACAGCGCCTGGTACGGAGGCGTGTACCCGCTCTCCTACAGCGCCGGGTTCCCGGTGCTCGGAGCGCTCATCGGGCTGGCCGGCTGCTCGGTGGTGATGTCGGCTTTGGCCACCTGGGCCTTCGACCGTCTCACCGTCGACTTCCTCGGCCGGCGGACCGCCGGCAGCTGGTACTTCGCGGTGTCGTCGCTGCTGCAGGTGGCGATCGGACAGATGCCGTTCCTCTGCGGCGAAGCGTTCGGGCTGGCCGCGGTGCTGGCGCTCACCCACCGCCGGCGGGGGCTGGCCCTGGCGCTCGGCGTGGCCTCGGCGTTGTGCTCACCGCTCGCGGCGGCGTTCTTGGCGATGGCCTGCCTGGCGTGGGGTTGGCGCAGCCGGGGGGCCAACTGGTGGCCGGTGTGGCTGGCGGTGTTGAGCATGGTGATCGTCGGTGGGGTCAGCCTGGCGTTCCCGGGGGACGGCTACTTCCCGTTCCCGTGGACCGAGCTGGTCATGATCGAGCTGCTGTGCCTGGCCGTGGCCAGCCCGTTGGTGCGCACCACGCCGGCGGTCCGGGTCGCGGTGGGGATCTACGCGGTCGCCTCGCTGGCGTCGTTCGCGGTGCCCAACCCGCTCGGCGGCAACGCCGGGCGGCTGGCCACCGCGGTGGGGATCCCGCTGCTGGCCTGCTTTGTCACCGCCCCGGAGGCGGCCCGCTTCCACCTGTCGCTCCCCCGTCGGGTGGCGCAGCTGCGCCACCCGCTGCTCCAGGGCCGCTGGCAGCGTTACGCCGGGGTGGTCCTCCTACCTTTCGCGGTGTGGCAGTGGGCGCCGGGGGTTACCGCGGTCGCGTCGTCCCACAGCGACCCTTCGACCAACAAGGCCTTCTACCAGCCGCTGCTGGCCAGGCTCGGCGCCCACAACCAGGATCCGCAGCGGATCGAGATCGTCCCGACCGCGGAGCATTGGGAGGCCGCGTTCGTCGCAACCAAGCTGTCGCTGGCGCGGGGCTGGGAACGCCAGATCGACACCGCCCGCAACCCGCTGTTCTACCAACCGGGGCTGCTCAACGCCGCCTCGTACCAGCAGTGGCTGGTGGCCAACGGCATCCGGTGGGTGGCGTTGCCGAACGCGCCGCTCGATTACGCCGGCAAGGCCGAGGCCCAACTGGTGCGCTCCGGGGCGGTCGCCGACCTGGCCCCGGTCTGGCACGACGCCAATTGGCGGCTGTGGCAGGTCACCGACAGTCCCGGCCTGGTCAGCGGTCCGGCTCACCTCACCATGCTGGCCCCCGACCACCTGACCCTGTCGGCGTCCGCGCCGGGGACCGTGACCGTACGGGTGCGTTGGAGCCCCTATTGGACCTTCACCGCCGGGACCGGGTGTGTGGCCCAGGACCCGCAGGGGTGGACGGTGCTGCGGGTGGCCAGCACCGGAACGGTCCAGCTGAGCGCCCAGATCGGGGCGTCGCGAGGACCGGCGTGCCCGCAGCCTTGAGCCTCATCCGGTCGGCTCCGCCCGTGTAGGAAACGTCCCGATCGGGCAGCGTACCGGCATGGCCAGACACCCCCTCGGTCGCGTCGCGGCCGCCCTCGGCGCCTGCGGCGTCCTCATCGGTTGGGCGTCAGCACCGGCGATGGCGTCACCGTCGTGGCCGACCTACCACGGCGACCCCAGCCGGACCGGCGCCGACGTGTCCGAAGCGCCGCTGTCGCCGTTGTCGCAGGCGTGGAGCGCGACGCCGGACGGCAGCGCGGTGTACGGCCAGCCGGTCGTGGCGGACGGCCGGGTGATCATGGCCGACGAGGCGGACCGGGTCTACGCCCTCGACGCCCACGACGGCCATGTGCTGTGGGCGGCGTCCCTCGGCTCCCCGCTGACCAACGTGGCCCGTCAGGCCGGCTGCGGTGACGTCGACCCGCTCGGGGTGACTTCCACGCCGGTCATCGACACTGCCTCCGGCGTCGTGTACGTGGTGGGCGAGGTGTCCAACGGCGGCGCCGGCCCGGTGCACCACCAGCTGACCGGGTTCAATCTCTACACGGGCGCGGTGGTGAGCTCGGTCGACGCCGACCCTCCCGGTATCAGCGCCGACCAGGACCTCCACCTGCAGCAGCGGGGGGCGCTGGCGTTGGCCAACGGCCGGGTGTACGTGACCTACGGGGGCCTGTACGGGGATTGCGGGACCTACCACGGGTGGGTGGTGGGCGTGGACCCGGCCGGCGCCCGGCCCAACGTGGCCTTCGAGGTGGCCGCCGACAACCCGGGCGGGGGCGGCGCGATCTGGGGGGCGGCCGGGCCGGCCGTCGACAGCGCCGGCGACGTGTACGTGTCGACCGGCAACCCCAACAACCCGTCCAACCCGGCCAAGGCCTACACCGAGAGCGTCGTGAAGCTCAACGCCGACCTCCAAGTGCTCGCCAGTTATCAGTCCAACGCCAGCGGTGACGCCGACTTGGGCTCCGACCCGCCGACGTTGCTGCCCAACGGCGACGTGTTCGCGGCGGGGAAGGCCGACGTCGGGTACCTGCTAGATCCCGGGTTTCACGTGCTCAGCCAGGTGAACGTCTGCGGCAGCGATGTGGACGGCGGCAACGCCTACGACGCGGCTACCAGCTCGATATACATCCCGTGCCGGGGCGGGGCCGTCGAACAGGTGAAGATCTCCGGGTCGAGCCTGTCCACCGGCTGGCAGGGAGGGGGCACCAACGGGCCGCCGGTGCTGGTCGACGGCAGCCTGTGGTCGGTCAACTACGGAGGTTCCCCGAGCGTGCTGCGGACGCTCGACCCGGCGTCGGGCACGGCCACCACGGTGGCGACCCTCCCCGCGGCGGTACCCAACTTCGCGTCGCCCTCGGCGGCCGACGGCCTGCTGCTCGTCGGCACCACGAAGGGGGTGGTGGCTTACGCCGGTCCGCAGGGGCCGCCGGCGCCGGCGCCGGGCGCGCCGGTCCCCGCCGCGTGCCTGCAGGCGCCGCCGTCGACGGGGTATCTGATGGCTGCGTCTGACGGCGGGGTGTTCGACTTCGGCGGGGCGCCGTTTTGCGGGTCGACGGGCAACGTGCCGCTGAACGCGCCGATCGTGGCGCTGGCGGCCGGGGCGCACGGCGGTTACTGGATGGCGGCGCGCGACGGAGGGGTGTTCTCGTTCGCGGCCCCGTTCTACGGGAGCCTGGGTGCCACCCACCTCAACCAGCCGATCGTCGGCATGGCCGCCACCCCCGACGGAGGCGGCTACTGGCTCGTCGCGTCCGACGGCGGCGTGTTCGGCTTCGGCGACGCCCACTTCTACGGCTCCACCGGCAACATCCACCTCAACCAGCCGATCGTCGGCATGGCCGCCACCCCCGACGGAGGCGGCTACCGGCTGACGGCTTCCGACGGCGGCGTGTTCGTCTTCGGTGACGCGTCCTTCGCCGGCTCGTTGGGCAACATCCGCCTCAACCGGCCGATCGTCGCCGCCGCCGCGCCCTGACCCAGCCGCCGGCGGCCCGCGCTGGGCGGCGCGGCGGTGCGTAGGCTCGGGGCGGCAGCCGCACGGGCGGCGCACCGGCCTGCACGGGCCGCACCCGGGAGGACCTTTCGATGACGCTGACCACGTCCTACACCCACGGCACGTCCGACGTGGCGCTGCTCGACGACACCATCGGCGCCAACTTGGCCGCCACCGCCGCCCGCTTCCCTGACAGCGAGGCGCTGGTCGAGGTCGCGACCGGCCGGCGCTGGACCTACCCGCAGCTGCACGGGTGGGCCCGGACGGTGGCCAAGGGTCTGATGGCCAGAGGGGTCACCGCCGGTGACCGGGTCGGCATCTGGTCGCCCAACTGCGCCGAGTGGATGGCGCTGCAGTACGCCACCGCGATGACCGGCGCGGTGCTGGTCAACCTCAACCCGGCGTACCGTACCTCTGAGCTGGCGTACGCGCTGCGCCAGTCCGGGGTGCGGCTCCTGGTGAGCGCGACCCGAATCAAGACCAGCGACTACCGGGCCATGGCCGAGGAGGTGGCCGCGGCAGGGGAGACGCCGGCGCTGTCGGAGATGGTGTGGATCGGCGACCAGTCGTGGGCCGACCTCGAGGCCGCCGGCGCCGACATCGAAGACGCGGCCCTCGACGCCCGCAGCGCGGAGCTGTCGTGCGACGATCCGATCAACATCCAGTACACGTCGGGCACGACCGGGTTCCCGAAGGGCGCGACCCTCTCGCACCACAACATCTTGAACAACGGGTATTTCATCGGGGAGTTGCTCGGCTACGGGCCCTCGGACCGGATCTGCGTGCCGGTGCCGTTCTACCACTGCTTCGGCATGGTGATCGGCAACCTGGCAGCTACCAGCCACGGATCGTGCATCGTGGTGCCCGCCCCTCTCTTCGACGCGGGCGCCACCCTGGCCGCGGTCGAAGCGGAGCGATGCACGTCGCTCTACGGGGTGCCGACCATGTTCATCGCCGAG
Source organism: Acidiferrimicrobium sp. IK (assembly GCF_025499425.1). Classification (GTDB taxonomy): domain Bacteria; phylum Actinomycetota; class Acidimicrobiia; order Acidimicrobiales; family Palsa-688; genus Acidiferrimicrobium. The sequence continues at coordinate 129,972 of NZ_JAIMCB010000007.1, read as the reverse complement.
CTGGCCCACCCGTCGTTCGCGGACCGGGACTTCTCCAGCCTGCGCACCGGCGTGATGGCCGGCTCCCCCTGCCCGGTCGAGGTCATGAAACGGGTGATCGCCGAGATGCACATGGGCGAGGTGGCGATCTGTTACGGGATGACCGAGACCTCTCCGGTGTCCACCCAGACCCGGGTCGACGACGACGTGGAGCGTCGGACCGGCACGGTTGGGCGGGTCCTCCCCCACCTGGAGGTCAAGGTGGTCGACCCGGCCACCGGCCGGACGGTGGCGCCGGGCACCCCCGGCGAGCTGTGCACCCGGGGCTACTCGGTGATGCTCGGCTACTGGGACGAGCCGGACAAGACCGCGGAGGCCATCGACGCGGCCCGGTGGATGCACACCGGCGACCTGGCGGTGATGCGAGAGGACGGCTACGTCAACATCGTCGGGCGGATCAAGGATCTGGTGATCCGAGGCGGGGAGAACATCTACCCCCGCGAGGTCGAGGAGTTCCTCTACACCCACCCCGACATCGAGGACGTGCAGGTCATCGGGGTGCCCGACGAGCGCTACGGCGAGGAGCTGATGGCGTGGGTGCGGCTGCGCCCCGGCAGCGGCGGGCTCGACGTGGCCGCGGTGCGGGAGTTCTGCGACGGGCGCATCGCCCGCCACAAGATCCCCCGCTACGTCCACGTAGTCGAGGAGTTCCCGATGACGGTGACGGGCAAGGTCCGCAAGGTGGAGATGCGCGAGATCTCCATCGGGCTGCTCGGCTTGGAGTCCGCGGCCAACCTGACCACCGCCTGACGACCGCCAGCGGGCGCGCCGGGGCGGAGCCGCCCGCGGGAGCAGTGACGGCTCCCGTCTAGAGTCGGCCGGTGGCGCAAACGACACGACCGACCCGCCGACCCCGGGCCGGGCTGCTCGCCTTGGCCGTCGCCGCGGTCTTGGCGGCCGTCGTGGTGGCCATCAGCTACTGGCGGTTCTGGGCTCCTGCAACCGACGCCCCCCAGTCCGCCGACGCGATCGTCATCCTCGGCGGCGAGGCCGAGGAGTCGACGTTCCCGAGCACTCTGGCGGCGCAGGGATGGGCCCCCAACCTGGTCATGTCGCTGCCGAATCCGGCCCAGGTGTGCCCGCCCTCGACCGGATCGCTCAACGTGATCTGCTTCAAGCCGGACCCGAAGAGCACCCGGGGCGAGGCCCGAGCGATCGGGGCGCTGGCCCGCCAGCACGGCTGGAAACGGCTGATCATCGTCAGCGGCCGGGCCCAGACGTCCCGGGCTCGCCTGCGCGTCGCTCGATGCTGGAACGGCGAGCTGCTGATGGTGCCGGCGCCGGCGCCGTCCAGCGTCGGCAAGCGTCTCTTCACCGTCGCCTACGAGTGGGGGGCGACGGCCAAAGCGCTGCTCTGGCAGCGCTCCTGCTGATCCCTCTCGGGGAGCGGGGACGGTAAGTTCGCCGGGCGGCCTGCGCCACGGGAGGCCGGAGAGAGGGAGGCAGCATGGCTGAGCTGAAGGTGGACGTCGACCCGGACGAGGTCGGCTTCGACGGGGAACGCCTCGCTCGCATCGACCGGCACATGGCCCGCTACGTGGATGAAGGGCTGCTGGCCGGCTGGCTGGTGGCCGTGGCGCGCAACGGCCACGTCGCTCACCTGTCGACCTGCGGGCAGCGCGACGTCGAGTCGGGGGCCCCGGTCGAGGCTGACACCGTCTGGCGGCTGTACTCGATGACCAAGCCGGTCACGTCCGTCGCGGCGATGATGCTCTACGAGGAGGGTGCCTTCGAGCTGAAGGACCCGGTGTCGCGGTGGATCCCGTCGCTGAGCGACATGCGGGTGTGGCGGGGCGGCACGCCGCAAGCCCCGTCCACCGCGCCGGCCACCGAGCCGATCCGGGTGTGGCACCTGCTCACCCACACTGCGGGGCTCACCTACGGCTTCCACTACAACCACCCGGTGGACGCCCGGTACCGGGCCGCAGGCTTCGAGTGGGGTACGCCCAAGGGCATGGACCTGACCGCGGTGGTCGACGCCTACGCCGAGCAGCCGCTGCTGTTCGAGCCCGGCGCCGAGTGGAACTACAGCGTGGCCACCGACGTGCTCGGCCGGCTGGTCGAGGTGATCTCCGGGCAGTCGCTCGACGAGTTCTTCGCGTCGCGGATCTTCGCTCCCCTCGGCATGACCGACACCGCCTTCTACGCCGACGAGGCCCGCCGGGACCGGTTGGCGACCCTCTACGTCCGCGGCGCCGACGGTAAGGCGACGGCGACGCCGATGGGTCAAGCGGCGGCGCGCCAGCCAGACGTGCTTTCCGGCGGTGGTGGGCTGGTGGGCACCGCCGGCGACTACCTGCGCTTCACCGAGATGCTGCGCCGGCGAGGGGAGCTCGACGGGGCCCGCCTGCTCGGCACCCGCACCGTCGATTACATGACCCGCAACCATCTGCCCGGCAACGCCGACTTGGAGGGCTTCGGTCGCCGGCTGTTCGCGGAGACCGCCTTCGACGGCGTCGGGTTCGGGTTGGGGTTCTCGGTGGTGCTCGACCCCGCTGCGGGCAAGGGCCTCGACAGTCGGGGCAGCTACGGGTGGGGCGGCGCCGCTTCCACCGCGTTCTGGGTCGACCCGGAGGAAGAGATCTCCGCGGTGTTCATGACCCAGCTGCTGCCGTCGAGCACCTATCCCCTGCGCTCGCAGCTAAAGCAGCTGGTCCAGCAGGCCCTGGTCGACTGAGCGGAAGGGCGGCTGAACCTCTGGGCGGGCGGGGCCCGGAGGGGAGGTCGTCTACGCGGCGAGGGCGGCGGGCACGACGGTGCCGGCGACGCCTTGGTGGCGGTGGGCCATCGCGGCCTGCCACAGGCCCTTGGCCTGCCACTTGCACAACCCGATCGACGCGGCGACCCCGCCGGCCACCCACGCCCATCCGGCCAGCTCGTGAGCGGTCACGTAGACCGGGATGGACTGGGTCACTAGCAGCAGCAGGGTCGTGGAGCCCGACGCCAGGTAGGTGACGGTCCACACCCCCGACAGCCAGCGGATCAACCGTCGGCGGCCGGCCAGGTCGTCGGCCAGGTGAGGCACGAAGTCCCGGGCCAGGCGGACGATCAGCGGTTCGCTGGTGAACATCGTGGCGAGGAACAGCAGGCCGAACCCGGCGGTCTCGATCACCGGCACCACGAAGTACGCGAAGGTGTGACCCGACGCCACCGCCGCGATCGCCCGCAGGCTGACCATGAACATCGTCATGAGCAGCATCCCCGACACCCGCCGGTTGCGAACCCACTGGTATGCCGCAACGCCGTAGGCGTACACGACAGAGGCGATGATGGCGGCCACTATCGACCCCATCGCCAAACCGACGTAGAACACACCCAGTGGTATCAGCGTGGCGACGGCAATCGCCGGCAGCGCTGCACGCAACACCGGGCGAACGGCTCGTAGGACAGCTACCAGTCGTTGCACCTTGCCGACACTAGAGGCTGGGAGGCCCTCGCAGGGGGTCAGGACGGCGCTCTCGATGGCAGGCACATGATTGTCATCGGCGCGAAACAAGCGGGACGTGAGCATGCCGGTGGGGATGTCCGATTTGGCCGTCTTCACCGAGGCTTCCTTCCGGGCTGGCCCGATTCGGGCTCAGGGTGCGAACCGTCGCCTCACAGTTCGATGCCGGCCCGGCCGCGACCTGCGACCTCCTCGGAGGGCGGCGGGGACAGGGCCCGCAGCGCGGCAGCGACCGCCGCCGCGTCGTGGCCGGCCAGGGGACCCTCCACCAGACGGGCGATACCGTCGAGGTGGACCCGGGCTGCTCTGGCCTGCGTCCGGCGGCCCTCGGCGGTCAGCTCCAGGAGCACCACCCGGCGATCGTGGTCGTCGCTCCAGCGCCGGACCCACCCCTTCCCGACCATTCGGTCGACGACCCGGGACGCGGTGGGCCGGGAGATCAGCGCCCGTTCGGCCAGCTGGGCCATGCGCAGAGGCTGGCCGGCGGTGCGAACGTTGAGCAGCACGTCGTACTCGTCGAGGGTCACCCCGACGGCCCGCAGCTCGTCGTCGAGGATCTGGGTCAGGTGCCGGTGGGCGGCGAGCAACCCGGCCCACACCTCCATCGCCTCAGGGGCAACCCGGGGTCTGAGCCGGACGCTGCCTTGACGGTCCGGGACGGGCCGTGACTCCCCTCGCGGCGGCGGATCCGGTCGGGTCACGGGCCGCATGATCCCACAGCGAAGAGGATAGTTTCGGGTGCAACGACCAGCACGGGAGCGGACAAGATGAGCGACGGACCCACCGCCGGGCTGCAAGGAACCGAGCGTGAGGAAGCCTCCCGGCGCCGGCAGGACTGGGCGGCGCGGTACCTGCGGCCCCGGGAGCAGCGCCCCGCGACGTCGGCGCGGGGAGTGCACCACGTGGCCCTTTTGAGCAGTGACGTCGAGCGGACAGTGCGCTTCTATCAAGACGTGCTGGAGTTCCCGCTGACCGAGATGTTCGAGAACCGCGACTACGGCGGGTCGACGCATTTCTTCTTCGATATCGGGAACGGCAACGCGCTGGCGTTCTTCGACATGCCCGGGCTGGACCTCGGACCGTACCGGGAGGTCCTCGGCGGGCTGCACCACATAGCGATCTCGGTTCGGCGCGACCGGTGGGAGGAGCTGCGGGCCAGCCTGGACCGGGCGGCGGTCGGCTACCTCGAGATGAACGACACCTCGCTATATTTCTCCGACCCCGACGGCGCCCGATTGGAGTTGATCAGCGACCCGTTGGGCGAGATGTACGGCATGACCGTGGTGTGATCGACCGCCGGAAAAGGGCGCGGACCGACCCACAATGGGTAGGAAGGTGCAGGCTTCAGCCCGTCGCCGCTCCCACGCCGTCCCAGGAGGTCCCGCAATGCCCGACACGAGTCTGGTCGCCAAGCCCACGGTCTTCGTGCTCTTCGGCGGGACCGGCGACCTGGCGCACCGCCTGGTCCTCCCGGCGTTCTACCGGCTGGCGCAGGAGGGGCTCTTGCCGGAGGACTGGCGTCTGGTCGGCAACGGGCGGGGTGACGTGTCCCACGAGAACTTCCAAGAGCGGGTGCGCGAGAGCCTCGAGGAGTTCGGCCCGAAGCCGGAAGAAGGACCGTGGGAGGAGTTCCGGTCCCGGTTGCGCTTCGCTGGCGGCGGCTTCGAGAAGGACGACCCGGGCAGCCTGCTCGACGTCATGGCCGAGGCCCACGACGAGCTGGGGCGCGACGCGCAGCGGGTCCACTACCTGGCCGTGCCGCCCGCCGCGTTCGCCAAGCTGACCGAGGGGATCGGCGCCCACGGCCTGGCGGACAACTCGCGGGTGGTCTACGAGAAGCCGTTCGGCACGTCGATGAGCTCGTTCCAGGAGCTCGACGAGATCGCCCATCAGGTCTTCGAGGAGCGGCAGATCTACCGCATCGACCATTTCCTCGGCAAGGAAGCGACGCAGAACATCCACGTGCTGCGCTTCGGCAACGGCTTGTTCTCCCACGCCTGGGACCGCCGCCACATAGAAAGCGTCCAAATCGACGTTCCCGAGACCCTCGACGTGGGGATGCGGGCCGGGTTCTACGACTCGACCGGGGCGATCCTCGACATGCTGGTGACCCACCTGTTCCAGCTGGCCGGTGAGGTGGCGATGCGGACCCCTGAGTCCCTCGACGCCGAGCACATCGCCAAGGCCCGCGAGGAGGTGATCGGGTGCTTCCGGGCGCTCAGCCCCGACGACGTGGTGGTAGGCCAATACGACGGCTACCGGGAGATCGATGGGATCGACGACGACTCCAGGACCGAGACGTTCGTGGCGGCCCGCCTGTGGGTGGACAACGACCGGTGGCGGGGGGTCCCGTTCTTGCTGCGGACCGGCAAGTGCATGGCCGAGAGCCACCAGCGGGTGTCGATCAAGTTCAAGGAGCCGGTAGACGCGCTGGGCGGCATCCCCACCGGCGGGAACGTGCTGGGCTTCGAGTTGTCCGGGGACGGCGAGATCAACCTGTCGCTGGTGACCAAGCAGCCCGGTCCCACGTCGAAGCTGGCCACCGGGACCGCCAAGCTGGCCCTCGGGCAGGCGTTCCACACCCCGTCGCTGCCGGCGTACTCCCGGTTGATCCACGACGTCTTGATCGGCGACCGGTCGCTGTTTACCCGCCCCGACGGGTTGCAGCACGTGTGGGAGGTGGCCGGCGGCCTGCTCGAGCACAAGCCGCAACCTCATCCGTACCAGAAGGGGTCGTGGGGGCCCGACGCGGCGAAAGCCCTCGCCGGCGAGGCCGGGTGGATCCTCGGCGACTAGCTGTCCCGGCTGGCGGCGGGCGGGTCGCCCGGCGCGCTCCCCGACGGCTCCGGGCGGTGCCGGTCCCGGCTCACCGCCGCCAAGTTGGCCCACCCGATGCCCTTCAGCCGCCGGGGCCGCAACCGGCGTAGGTGGTAGCGGGGGTCGGATTCGACGACGGGGAACATGTCCTCCGCGACCAGCACCGAACCGGCCCGGGCCATCCCGGTGGCGCGCGCCGCCAGGTTGACCGTCGGCCCGAACAGGTCACCCGCCCGGGTGATGACCCCGCCCGACGCCAACCCGACCCGCACCGACGGGCGGTCCGGGTCGTCGAAGCTCTCGGCGAGGAGCAGGGCGATCTCCACCGCCACGGGCGGATCTGCGCACCACATGACCTCGTCGCCGATCATTTTCACCACCCGGCCGCCGTTGACCACGATCGCGTCGCTGGCGGTGGCCTCGAACTCCTCGATCAGCCCAGCCAGCTCGGTGTCGGTGAGGCGCTGGCTGAGGCGGGTGAAGCCGACCAGGTCGGCGAAGCCGACGGCGAGCACCGCCGCGGCGTCCCCGTCCCCGGCGCCGGGGGTGTGCTCTGGCAGGTAACGCTCGACGGCCGCTGCCAGGTTGCGGTTGAGCAGGTAGACGACCAGGTGGTCGAGCTCTTCGAGGATGGCGCCGTCGATGGGGTGGTCGCCGCCGGCCATGCGCTCCAGGGTGAAGCTCACCACCGAGTCGGCCATGCGGGCGGTGGCCAGCCCGAGGACCCGGGCCAGGTGGAGGACGTCCCCCTCCCCCAGGTCGTCGCGTTCCATCATCGCCCCGGTGCGGCGCAGCGCCTCGAGGTCCTCCTGGGTGAACGCGGCCTCGTCGTCGGGGATGTCGGCGAAGCCCATGGCCCGCCACAGCCGTTTGGTGAGGTCCCGCGACACTCCGGCGGCCGCCGCGACCTGGCCGGCGGTGAGGGTCAGCTCACCTCCGAGCAGAGCGGAGCGGACCTCCGCCACCGCACCGTCGACCTCGGCACCCTCAGAGCTGGACACGCCCCCGGCCTGCCTCCAGGGTGGCCGCCTCCGGCCGGGTCAGGCCCGGGGTCAGCCCACCCGCCCGAACGCCGTCGGCGTGCCATCCCAGCTGATGGGCTCGACCCGCACCGGGGTGCCGGTCGTGTCGGCGGTGACCACGTTGCCGTTGCCGTCGTACATGGCCACGTGGCTGGGGGCCGCCCCGCCGTAGAACACCAGGTCACCGGGCTGCAGCTCGCTCTCGCTGATCCGGGACGTCTCGGACTGCTGGGTGACGGTGTAGTGCGCCAGGTGGACGCCGACGGCGTCGTAGGCGTACATGACCAGACCGGAGCAGTCGAAGGTAGCCGGCCCGGCGCCGGCCCACTGGTAGGGCTTGCCGACCTGGTCGAGGGCCACGGCCAGGGCCCTGGCTCCGAGGGAACCAGAAGGCGCCGGGGCGGCCGGAGCGGGGCTCGGTGCCGGGCTGGGGCTGCTCGGGGCCGGGCTGGCCGCGGCACCGTTGAGCGACAGGGTCTCACCGACGTAGATCACGTTGGGGTCGGCGATGTGGTTGGCCGCGGCCAGCGACTCCCAGCTGGTGGAGAAACGGGCGGCGATCGAACCGAGCGTGTCGCCGGCTTGGACCGTGTAGCTGCCGGTGCTCGACGACACCGACGCCGGGGCGGCCTGAGCGCCGCCAGCGGCGGGTGTAGCTGCGCTCGCGCCGCTCACCGACAGGGTCTGGCCGACGTAGATCACGTTGGGGTCGGCGATGTGGTTGGCCGCGGCGAGGGCCTCCCACGTCGTGGCGAAACGAGCCGCGATCGAGCCGAGGGTGTCGCCGGCTTGGACGGTGTAGCTGCTGGCGCTGGCCGAGGGGGTCGCAGCGGCGGCACCGCCTTGGAGGACCAGGGTCTGGCCCGGGTAGATCAAGTTGGGGTCGGCCAGGTGGTTGGCGGCCGCCAACGCCGCGACGGTGGTGCCGTTCGCCGCGGCGATGGCCCCCAGGGTGTCGCCGGCGCGGACGGTGTAGGTGCCCGGCGCGGGGGCCGCGGAAGCAGCGGGCGCAGCGGCCATGCCGGCCAAGCCGCCGACCGCGGTGACGCCCGCGGTGGTGGCCAGCGACACCGCCAGCGCCCGGAAGGAGTGGGCCCTGCCGCGGCGCTGCAAGGCGACGATGCGGGCCAGCGCCCCGTCGCCCTCGAGATCGCGGCGGTCGCCGGCGAGGAGATGGATCGCGATGACGACGGGGGTCAGCACCCACCCGAGGAGGTACGCCAGGGCGAAGCGGACGATGGCGAAGGGGCCCGCGCCGGTCGCGGCGACCAGCTTTTCCTCCTCGGTCATCGGGGCGTCCCCGGGCCGTTCGAACGCGGCCCAGTCGAAGCCGCCGCCCGGCGCCCCGAACGCCCGGGCCATCTCCCGTTGCACCGCCCGGTGACGAGCCCGGGCCACCGCCGCCAGGTATCCGACGGCCAGCAGCGCGCATCCGACCGCGACCCAACGGAGAGGGGCCAGCGCGATACCGGCGCCGGCGCTCACCACCGTGGCTCCCATCAGGCCGGCGAGAACCTTGCGGCGGCGGGCGACGCCAGCCGCCGGGCCCCGGCGCCTCAGCCGGTTGGTGGCGGGGACCTCCGGGGTCCCGATGGGCGCGTCAAGTACCTGGTCCGGCATCGCGGTCGCTCCTCTTGGGCCCCGACAGCCCGCAAGCCGCCGCGGGACCCGGTCAAGATCCGATCGCCAAACGGTAGCAGGGCTGCCTCCGGCCGGGGGGCGCGAAGCGGATCGGGGATGGCGTCAGTGGCCCTGGCGCAGCCCGGCGAAGAGGTCGGTCTCGGGCACCTCGGCGTCGGTGCGGTCGATGACCCTGATGAACGTCTCGGTCCCGAAGAACCGGGCGAAGAGCTCGTCGGTGAGCTGGAGGAAGAAGATGTTGTCGGCCTGGCTGCTGTGTGCGGCGAGGGCCCGGCGCTTGGCGGCGATGAAGTCGTTGACGTCCACGGAGGTGGTGATCAGGAGGTCCTGGGCGCCGAACGCCGGGCCCTCCTCGCCGTCGGCGGCGGTCTCGGCTGCGGCAGCGGCGGCGGCGCTGTCAGCGTCGGCGCTCTCGCCTACGGCTGCGGCTTCGGCGGCGGCCGCGGCTTGGGCGATGCGCCCCTCCTCCCGTTCGCTCAGCCCGGGCGGCTCGATGCCCGCGTTGCGCAGCTCCGCGGCGAAGGTGGCCAGACCGGAGCGGGCGATCGCGGTGTAGTAAAGCTTCACCGGGATGCCCGTGACCGACGCCGCGACCAGCGCGATGCGATGCGCCATGATGTGGTCGGGGTGACCGTAGAAGCCGTTGGCGTCGTAGGTGACCACCACCTGCGGGCGGTACTTCTCCATCAGGACCACCAACGGCCGGGCGGCCTCGATCACGTCCATCGACCAGAAGGCGCCGGGCTCGTCGTTGGTCGGCCAGCCCATCATCCCCGAGTCGCGATAGCCGAGCTGCTCGAGGGTTCCCACCCCGAGCTCCGCGCACGCCTTGCGCAGCTCCCCGGTACGCAGCGCGGCGACCTCGTCGCGGTCGTGGCCGGGCTCGCCCGGCTTGACGCCGCCCGGGCCGTCGCCGCAGCTGCCGTCGGTGCAGGTCACCAGGACCGTGCGGATGCCCTCGGCCGCGTAGCGGGCGAACACCCCACCGGTCCCGCTCGCCTCGTCGTCGGGATGGGCGTGGACCGCCATCAGGGTCAGGGGTTCATCGGGCACCGGGTCAGCGTAGAGGGGGTGGCACCCCAAGCGGCCTGAACGGCCCGAGCCGCTAGAAGGGAGTGCTCAGCCGACGGGCAGCGCGTCGGCCGTCCTCGCCAGCAGCGCACCGGCGCTGTCGCGCCCGGAGTGGATGGCGCCGGCCGCGGCGTCCCGACCGACGTGGAGGGCTGCCCCGGCCCTCTCGGCCCGGCGCCGGGCCCGCCAGCCGAGGGAAGGGGCGCCGTTGGTGTCCACCAGCGAGAGCAGCAGACCGCCGCCCAGCCCGACGTTCTTCAAGAAGTGCATCAGGTGCTGGCGGCGCAGCGCCTCGTCTTGCTCCTGCCAGAACGGATGGCCGGCGGCGGTGGTGAGGACCAGCGACGAGAACAGCGCCAGCGACGACAGCCTCCGCAGGCGGCCGGTGGCGAGCAGCACGCCGGCGCCGACCTGGGTGACGGCGTTGATGCGAACCAGGCTCTCGCTGTCGGTAGGCAGGCCCGGTACCCGTTCGGCGATGGGCAGGGCGACCGGCTCGGCCTTCTTGGCCGCGGCCCCCGGGTTGCGGGCCGTCTGGACTCCCCCGACGACGAAGACGGAGGCGAGCATCGGACGGGCGACACGGCGGATCAAGCTCATGACTGGGTTGTACCCCAACGGGCCGGGTTTTGCGCTAAATGGGGATTCCTGCTGACATCCGGCGGGGCGCGCTCCGCACCGGCGCGCGCCGCTTGCGGACGGGACGTGACATCCGTCAGGGGAAAGTCCTGATGCGCGGCCCTGGCGCCTGGGCCGCCCATCCCCCACGCTTGGGGGCATGCCCACCCACCCCCCGCCCGCAGTCGAGCTGAGCGGACTCCGCAAGGCGTTCGGCGCCACCCTGGCCGTGGACGGCCTCGACCTGGTGGTCCCCGCCGGGCAGGTGCTGGCGCTGCTCGGACCCAACGGGGCCGGCAAGTCCACGACCGTCGACATGCTGCTCGGGCTCGCTCCGCCCGACGCCGGCACCGTCGAGGTGTGGGGCCGCCCGCCAGGGCAGGCCTGCCGGGCTGGTCTGGTGGGCGCCTTGTTGCAAACCGGTGGCTTGCTCGGCTCGGTGACCGTCACCGAACTGGTCGACACCATGCGGGCGCTGTCACCCCACCCGCTGCCGCTCGAGCAGGTCGTGGACACGGCGCGCATCGGTGACATCGCCGGCCAGCGCGCCGACCGGCTCTCTGGCGGCCAGACCCAACGGGTCCGCTTCGCGCTGGCCATCGCCGGCGACCCCGAGCTGCTGGTGCTCGACGAGCCCACCGTCGCGATGGACGTCTCGACGCGGCGGGGCTTTTGGGCGGCGATGCGAGAGTGGACCGGCCGGGGCCGGACGGTCCTGTTCGCCACCCACTACCTGGAGGAGGCCGACGCCTACGCCGACCGGGTCGTGCTGATGGCCCGCGGCCGCGTCGTGGCCGACGGCACCGCGGCGGCCATCAAGGCCAGGGTGGGGGGCCGGACGATATCGGCGGGAGTCCCCGGCGCCACCACCGGCGCGCTCGGGAGACTGAAGGGCGTGACCCAGGTCGAGGCCCACGGCGAGCGGTTCCTCCTCCGCTGCGCCGACTCCGACGGGGCGCTGCGTGAGCTGCTCGGGGCGTTCCCGGGGACCCATGACATCGAGGTCACCAGCGGCGGGCTGGAGGAGGCGTTTGTGGCGCTGACCGAGGACCAGCCCGGCAAGGCGCACCAGCCCGTCGGGGCCCACCAGCTCAGCCAGGCCCACCAGCTCAGCGAGGAGGATCTGTGAACCCGCACCTGTTCCGTCTGGAGCTGCGCCGCTTCGTCCGCAACCGCCGGACCCTGCTGTTCACCGCCATACTCCCGGCGGTCTTCTTCCTGACCTTCTCCGCCAGCAGCTCGGGGAGCATCGCCGGCTTGAACGTCGCCCCCTACATCATGGTCAGCATGGCCACCTACGGGGCCATGAACGCGCTGTTCGTCGGCGGTGGGGTCATCGCCGCCGAGCGGGCCATCGGATGGCCCCGCCAGCTGCGCGTCGCCGGCCTGTCGCCCCGGGAGTACGTGACGTCCAAGGTGGCGGTCGCCTACCTCACCGGGATCCCCGGGCTGCTGGCCGTGTTCGTGCTCGGCGCGGCCGCCAAACACGTGCAGCTCTCAGCGGCGCACTGGCTGCTCGCGGCGGTGTCGATCCTCGTCGGGCTGCTGCCGGTGGCGGTTCTGGGGGTGGCGGTCGGCTACGCGGCCAGACCGCAGACCCTCCAGGCTCTATTCGGCATCGGATCGGCGCTGCTGGCCCTCCTCGGCGGGATGTTCGCGCCGGCCGACAACTTCCCGCGGGTGCTGCTCGACGTGTGCAAGCTGCTCCCGACGTACTGGTCCGCGGACGCCGGCAGAGCGGTGCTGCGCGGCAGCTGGGTCGGTTGGCACGGCGCGCTCGTCCTGGCCTTGTGGACCGTCGCCTTGGGCGCGGCGGCCGCCGCTCTCTACCAGCGCGACGCGCTGCGCCCGGGGGTGTCCGGCACGACCTGACCCCCAGCGGCCGGTCGTCACCGCGGCGGGCTCAGCTGCCGGCGGCGGGACCGGAACCCCCGGTGAGGGCCGCCTCGGTGGCGCCGGTGGCCGCGAGGAGGTCGCCGAGGGCCAGCTCCACCTCGAGGCCGGGCTGGCCGCTCCCGACGAAGACGGTGATCTGGGGACTGGGAATCCCGAGGGCCATCACCGACCGGTCGACGAGCACCGGGATGCGCCGGCGGTGCCCGAGCGGGCTCATCGCCTCGACCGGGAGTCCCGTCACCCGCTCCGCCATGGCCTCGAGGGCCGGGCGGACACCGGCTGCTCCGAGCGCGTCGGCGGCGGCGTCGTCGTCGAGCTCCCATCCGGCCGGCACGATGCACGCCGCCAGCCGGCCGCCGGCGTCGACCACGACGGTGTCGAGCACCCGGTGGGGCTCCACGTCGAGCAGCTCGGCCAGCTCGACGCCGTCCTCGACGTCGTCGGGGTTGAACGGGTGCAGCGAGAAGTCGATCCCGTCGCGCACCAGGGCGGTCACCGCCGGGGCCGGACCCGGCCGCAGTGCGAACGGCATGACCCAGTATCGCTCGCCGCGCCGACCAGGTGGGCGCCGGGACGTTGCCGGGCCGGCCGGTACCCTGGAGCGATGACCGTCCGTCCCGTGCGCCTCTTCGGCGATCCCGTGCTGCGCCAGCGAGCCGCCGAGGTCGTCGACTTCGACCGCTCCCTGCAAACCCTGGTCAAGGACCTCCACGAGACCCTCTACGAGGAGGACGGGTACGGTCTGGCCGCCACGCAGCTCGGCGTGCTGCAGCGGGTGTTCGTGTGGCATGACAAGAACACCGAGGCCCACATCGTCAACCCGGTGCTCGAGTTCCCCGACGACGAAGAGCAGGACGGCCCGGAAGGGTGCCTGTCAGTCCCGGGCCTGTACTTCGACACCAAGCGCCGCCTCAACACCGTCGCGAAGGGCTTCGACATGCACGGACAGGCTGTGCAGATCGTCGGGACCGACAAGCTGGCCCGCTGCTTCCAGCACGAGACCGACCATCTCGACGGGGTGATGTTCATCGACCGCCTGGACCCCGAGGCCCGCAAGGAGGCCATGAAGGCCATCCGCCACGCGGAGTGGTGGGGGCAGCCGGCGCCGGCGGTCAAGTTCAGCCCGCACGCCTCCCACCACTAGCCGGGGCCGGCGACAGCAGCACCCCGGGGCGCTCCTCTCCGATCAGGTGGCCGCCGGCGACGACGGCGGTGCCGTTGACCACCACCAAGTCGATGCCGGTCACCTGGTCGGCTGTCAGGCGCTCGGAGCCGGTCGGGAAGTCGTGCACCCGCCGCAGCGGGCCCGGCGCGACTCTCGCCGGGTCGAACACGACCAGGTCGGCCCACCCGCCGGGGCGGAGCGTCCCGCGGTCCGCGAACCCAAACAGCGCCGCCGGCTCGCCGGTCAGCTTGTGGACGGCCTGCTCTAGCGTGATGGTCCCCCGGTCGCGCACCCAGTTGCCGAGGAGGTCGGTCGGCAACGCCGCGTCGCACAGCTGCCCGACGTGGGCGCCGGCGTCGGACAGGCCGAGTACGCACCCCGGCTCCCGCAGCAGCGTTTCCACGCCCTCCCGGTCGTCGTTGGCCAGCACCGCCCGGACCCGGAGGGCCAGGGCCGGCTCGTCGAGAGCCAGGTCGAGGAGCCGGTCGAAGGCGCTGCCGCTGCCGTCGACCAGGTCGGTGAGGCGCTTTCCGACCATCTCCGGGTGAGCCTGGCTCTCCATGACCTCGAAGGTCTCCCACCGGGGCGGGACGCTGCGCGCGTCGGACCACGCGTCGAGAGCCCGGACCCGCCATTGCGGGTCGGCGTAGGCCCGGGCGCGCTCGTCGAGCGGGCGGCCCATCAGCTCGGCGAACACCGGGTTGATGTTCAACGTGAACGGTTCGACCATGGTCATGGAGAAAGCCAGCGGGCGGCACGACACCTGGGGCCACACGTCGGATCCCGCGGCGAGACGGTCCCGGTGGATGGCCAGGGCCTTCTCGTGCCGACGGTCGGCGGTGGTCAGCAGGGCGGTGTAAGTGAACGGCGCCCCGACTCGGGCCTGCAGGTCATAGACGCTACTGAACCCCAAGTCGCCGCCGCCGTTGACCGCGACAACCCCACGCCCGCAGGCAGCCACGACCGCGCAGAGCGCCTCGATCTCCTCCATGGCGGCCAGACGGCTGGGGATCGGCCGACCGTCGGCACCGCGGTGGGTGACGGCAGTGGAGGTGGCGAACCCGGCGGCCCCCTGGGCCATGCCCTCCTCGAGGAGTGCCGCCATCTCGGCGATCTCCGCCGCGGTCGCGGCCCGTTCGGACGCCTCGTCGCCCATGACGAACAGGCGCAGCGGGAGGTGACCGGCGAGGACCGCGAAGTTGAGCCGGACACCCCGCCGGCGCAGCGACGCCAGGTACTCGGGGAAGGTGACGAAATCCCACGGCACCCCGGCGATGAGCGCGGCGGGATCCATGTCCTCTACCTTTTCGAGGGTGTGAGCCATGAGCTCCCGGTGCTCAGGGCGCGTCGGCGCCAACCCGAACCCGCAGTTGCCGGCCACCACGGTCGTGACCCCGTGGAAGCACGACGGGGTGAGCGCGGGATCCCAGAAGACCTGGGCGTCGTAATGGGTGTGAATGTCAATGAAGCCGGGAGCGACGACACGACCGTCGGCCTCGATGATCTGCGCGCCGTCCACCGCCAGGTCAGGGCCGACCGCGGCGATCCGGCCGCCCTCGATGCGGACATCGCCGCGGGCACCGGGGGCTCCTGTGCCGTCGACCACCGTCCCACCCCGCACCAGTGTGCTCGTCATCGCTGTTCCTCCCCTGCCGGTCGGGTTCTACCGGCTACGCCCCCAACGTTAGGGGTCGCCGGGCCAGCCGGGCGGGTTGTGCGCCAGGCGGGCGGCCAGGTGAACAACACCGCTCAACTTCCTCGGCGGAGTGAACGATAGGAGTGCACCACACGAATGGTTCGGAAAATGGGCAAATGACACGGCTCGCATCACCGGGATCCACGTCCCCGCGCCGGTACGGTCGGCCATCGATGTCGCACGACTCGACGTTCACCACCACGCTGTCGCGGTCGCCTCGGCCGCACCGTCGGTCGCTCAGGCTGTCGGGCAGCGCGGACTGCCCCCGCTGGCGGGGACGGCTGCACCTGGCGGCGGCCGCCGCCGCGGTCCCGGCTGGCGCCGCGCTGGTGATCCGCAGGCCGTCCCCGGCCATCGTGGTCTACGTGGTCGGCCTGGTGGCGCTCTACGCCGTCAGCTCCAGCTACCACCTCCTGCCCCTGGCGGCGGCCGGGCGGCGACGACTACGCCAAGCCGACCACGCCACGATCTACCTGTTCACCGCGGCGTCGATCACGCCGTTTTGCCGTATGGCGGTGGGCGGATCCCTCGGCGACTGGGTGACCGGCCTGGCCTGGGCCGGGGCGCTGGCCGGGGTGGCCCTCAAGGTCCGGGGCTTCGACCGGGTCCACGGCGTCGGCGCCGGCTTGTACCTGATCCTCGGCTGGCTGAGCGTGATCACGCTCCCCGCCGCGCTCCCCCGCCTGGACCCGGCGCAGGTGGTTTTGCTCGCCGCGACCGCGACGTTTACACCGCCGGAGCGGCGGTGCTGTTCACCCGCCGCCCCGACCCACTGCCGCTGGTCTTCGGGTACCACGAAGTGTGGCACGCGGCGGTCGTCGCGGCCGGCGTCTGCTACTTCGTGCTGGTGTGGGGCCTGGCCGGTCACCTCCGCTAACCACCGGCCTGCGACAGGATGCAGGCATGGTGGCCCACGAGGTCGGCTGGCAGGACCTCCTGGCCCATCCCGACGTGACGGAGGTCGTCGAGCTGCGCTCGGCGTTCGGCCTGATGGCGTTCCACGGCGGGGTGGAGGCGGGAACATCCGAGATCGCCCGGCTGGCGGCGCGGGCCTCGGGCGCTTCGCTCTACGCGGTCGACCAGCCCGCCGGCCTGCGCTGGCACGTACCTTCCAAGCTGGTCGACCCGGCGGACTCGCCGGCCCTGGCCGGCTTCCTCGGTCATGTGACGGCGGCCGTCGCGCTGCACGGCTACGGGCGCCCCCGCCCTCCCCACGCGGTGCTGGTCGGGGGGACCAACCGAGGCCTGGCGGAGGAGGTAGCCGGCGCGATCCGCGCCGCCCTGCCGGACGCTTTGGTGGTGGACGATCTGACCGCCATACCCTCACGGCTGCGGGGCCTGCACCCTGACAACCCGGTCAACCGGGTGGCGGGCGGCGGGGTGCAAGTCGAGCTGCCGGTGGGGTTGAGGCGCGACTGGACCCGGGAGGTGGCCGACGCTCTGGCGGTGGTGGCCCGGCGGGGGTCGCCGCCGGCTCGGGTCCGGCCGGCTGTCAGGCGGCCGGGCCGACCGCCAGGGTGACCGTGGCGGTGTGGGACTGCCCGCTGACGTCCACCCAGGTGATCGACACCTTGTCGCCGGGGTGGTGGACCCGGAGGGTGGCGGTCAGGGACGTCGCCGAGGTGATGGGCGTCCCGTCGACCCCGGTGATGGTGTCACCCTGGGCCAGGCCGGCGCTCTCGGCGGGCGAGTTGGGCACGACCGCTGACACGGCGGCTCCCGGCGTGGTGGAACCGCCGCTGCCCAGACCCCCTCCGAGACCCGATCCGCTCGAGGAGGACAGGACCTTCACCCCGAGGAAACCGGTCTCACCGATGTGGATCTTGTCGCTGGACTTTCCCTGCTGGATCTGAGCGGCGATGGTCGTCGCGTTGGCCATCGGGATGGCGAAGCCGACGCTGGCCGCGCCGTTGACCTGGTTGGAGGACGAGGCGGCGGTGTCCATCCCGATGACCTGACCCTTGTTGTTGACCAGCGGCCCTCCGGAGTCACCGGCCTGGATCGGCGCGTCGGTCTGGATCAAGCCGTTGAGGACCTCGGCGTTGGCGCCGTTGGAGTCGCTGGCGGTGATGGTCTGGTTGAGCGCCCGCACCGTGCCGGTCACCGCGGAGGGGGTACCGCCGGCGCCGCCGGCGTTCCCGATCGCCAGGACCGTGTCACCGCGGGCGACGTCCGACGAGTTGCCGATGGCGATCGGAGTGAGGCCCGACGCGTCCTGCAGCTGCAAAACTGCGACGTCGTCGGTGACGTCGGTGCCGACCACCGTGGCCTTGTAGACCTTCCCGGTGGACACCAGCGTCACCGAGATCGACGTGGCGCCGTCGATCACGTGGTTGTTGGTGAGGATCGCACCGTTGCCGGTCAGCACCATCCCGGTACCGGCGGCGGCGCCGCTTTGGTAGCTGAGCTCGGTGTTGATGTCGACCACCGACTTGTCGACCTTGGCGACGAGGGCCTTTTGGGCGGCTGACAGGTTGGTCGAGCCGCCGGTCCCGCCGGTCCCGGAGTTGGCGCCACCCCCGAACGGATCGGTGAAGCCGCCGCTGCCCTGGGCGCCGTTGCTGCCGCCGTTGGATGACGCCGCCGAGGGAGTAGACGAGTTGTTGATCTGGCTGCCGATGCCGATACCGGCCAGCACCGCGATGGCGGCGATGACCGCGACGATGGCGACGTGCACCCGGTTGGGCTGGGCCGGTGCTTGCGGGCTGTGCTGCCACATCGGGCCGCCGCCGGCCCACGGGCCCACCGGCCCCTGGGGGGGCTGGCCCCAGCCGCCCCACCCGGTCTGGGTGGGGTGCTGCTCCTGCGACGCCGACGGCCACTGCGGGGCCTGCGGCTGGCCCTGGTAGCCGCCCCAACCCTGCGGTTGGGCGCCACCCTGCTGCCCAGCTGCGTGGAGCTGCTGGGTGCCGCCCTGCCCGGCGTAGGGGTCCTGCCCGGCGACGCCGGCCTCCGCCTGCCCTCCCCAGTTGCGGGGCGGCTCGAAGGAGACGTCACCGGTCCACTGCTGGCCGTCCCAGTAGCGCCGGCGATGGCTGTCCCAGGGGTCCTGGTACCACCCCGCCGACGGGGCCGACGACTGCCACCCGCCTCCGTGGTCCTGCTGGTCGTTGCTCATCGTTCCTTTCCTCCGCGCCACGGGGCTCGGAGCCCGTGTCGCGTACGGCCTGGTCTCGGCGGGCCTTCTACCCTCGTTCGTCACTGTGCCGCAGGCACCTGAGACGACCCTGAACAGCCACTTAAAAACTCCGGACCCGGGCCGGCTGCTGCCTCCATGGTGCCACGAGCCCGGCCGGAAAGGCTCGTCCGGCGCCTGGGCTGGTCGCTCAGGGGTCGTCCACGGCGTCGACCAGGCCCCAGCGCAGCGCCGTCACGCCAGATACCTCGACGCCGCTGATCGCCATCCATGCCGTTCGGTGCCTTCCGATTCGGCGGGGGATGCTGGCGGTGCCGCCGGCGCCCGGCACCAGGCCCATACCGACCTCCGGCAGACGGATCCGGGTGTCGGCGCCGGCCTCGACCCGCCCGGCGAAGGCCGGAAGCTCGATCCCGGCGCCCACGCAGGCGCCGTGGAGGCGGGCGGTGACCTTCGCCGCGCACTGCGCAAGCCACCATCCGGCGCTGGCGCCCATCCGGATCAGGTGGGCGGAGGGGGGGTCGGTGGCCGTGCCGAACTCGTCGAGGTCGCCGCCGCTGCAAAACGCCGGCCCGGCGCCGGCGAGCTCGACGCGCCGCACGCTGCGGTCCGCGACCGCCAGCTGCAACGCGGCGACCAGGGCGTCGCGAGTCGCGGCGTCGTAGGCGTTGCGGACCTCGGGACGGTTGAGGGTGATGCGCAGCTCGCCGCCGTCGCGCTCGACGAGGACCGGCTCGGCGGCCGGGGGTCGGCGGTCCCGGCGGGGCCTCGCCTCCAACCACCTGCGGAACTCGGCGCCTCCCTGAAGCGTCGCGTAGGCCAGTGACTCGCAGAACAGGTCGTCGTGGGGGGGGCCGGTCCCGCCGCGACGCAGCAGCTGGGCGGCGGTGAGCGCCGCGGCCGGGTTGGCGTCGACCGCGGCGCGAAGCGTCGCGACCGCGTCGGTGAGGTCGTCGACGGTCACCCACGGCCGGCGGGCGGCCTCGGTGGTGCTCAGCGCGATGTCACAGTCGATGGTCGTGGCGCTCGCCGCCAGGCGGCTCACGCCGACCACGATCCAGCCGAAGCCGATCGGCAGCAGCCCGGCCGGCGGCGGCAGGTGGGGAGGAGCGGCACCCGACTCGCGCCCATCGAGGTCGACCACGATCAGGCCGGGAGCCCCGAACTCGTCGGCCCCGTCGAGACGGCCGGTGGTGACCGCCCGGAGGGCTGCGGACGCGGCTGCTGGCTCCCATGCGTCGGGCACGTCGATCATCGGGGTGCCGAGCGTAACCTCTCGGCGATGGTGCCCCACCCGACCCTCGCCGGGCGCCCCGCGGACCCGCCCGGCGCGCTGCGGGCCCTGGCCGCGAGCGGCGTGCCGGCCCTGACCGGGTGGCCGGACGGGCCGCCGGTAACCCCGCCGTACGCAGTCGCGACCAGGCTGGGGCGCCTGGCGGAGCGGATCGCGTCGCTCAGCGCCGGAGCCGGCACCGGGGTGGATCTGGGGTGGGGGCGGTTGCTGACCGGCCGGGCTGCGCTGCTCGGGCTGCGCCGCGCCGGCACCACCTCGGCCAACCGGTCGTGCCGGTTGGTGCGCAGCGCCGACGGGTGGGTGGCGCTCAACCTGCCCCGACCGGAGGACGTGGCCTCCCTGCCCGCCCTGCTCGCTCCCGCCGGCGTCCACCACCGCGACGTCGACGCCGACGACCCGTGGCCGGCGGTGGCCGTCGGGGCCCGCCGGCTGACCGGCGCGGCGCTAGTCGAGCAGGCCACCCTCCTCGGGGTCCCCGCCGGCGTGCTGCGCCCGCCGCCGGTCGGCGCCGCGGCCTACACCGTCGAGGCGCGCTGGCCGCCGCTGCCGCCGCGCCCGCTCGGGTCGCTCAGGGTCGTCGACCTGTCCTCGATGTGGGCCGGTCCCCTCGCCACCCGGATCCTCGCCGCGGCAGGCGCGACGGTGACCAAGGTGGAGCTGGCCGGCCGGCCTGACGGCGCCCGGCGGCTGCCGGAAATGTACAGCTGGCTGCACCAAGCCGACCAGGAGCAGGTGACCGTCGACGTCAGCTCCAGGCGCGGCCGGGGCGCGCTGCTGGCCCTCCTGGCCGGCGCCGACATCGTGGTCGAATCGTCCCGTCCCCGGGCGCTGGCCCACCTCGGCGCCGGCCCCGACGCCATGCCTGAACGGTCCGGGCGGGTGTGGCTCGCGGTGTCCGGCCACGGGCGGGGCGCGGGCGCCAACCGGGTGGGATTCGGCGACGACGCGGCCGTCGCCGGCGGCCTGGTCGGGTGGAGCGGACCGGGCCGCCCGGTGTTCCTGGCGGACGCGGTGGCGGACCCGGTGACGGGGATGGTGGCCGCCGCCGCGGTCCTCGACGCGCTGGCCGCCGGCGGGGGCGCGCTGCTCGACGTGGCCCTGTCTTCGGCCGCGGCGTGGCTGGCGTCGGGCGCCAGGTGGGGGCATCCGCCGGCCTCCCCCGAGGTGCGCTCGGCGCCGGCCGGCGGCTGGGAGCTGGCCGGGGCCGGGGTCGCCGCGGCGGTGCTCGACCCGGTGCCGGCCGCACCCTTCGACCCGGTCACGGTCGGGCCCTTCGACCGGGGCCCGACCGGCGCCGGAATCCGGGAGCGGCGGTGAGCGGGCCCGTGCGGCTGGTCGTCACCGGCGGACGCGTCGGCGGACGCGCCGCGGAGGTGCACGTGCGAGGCGAGCTCATCGCGGCGGTCACCTTCGGGCCGCCGCAGGCCGGCAGCCGAGAGCGCAGGGCCCAGGTCGTCGACGTGGAAGGCGCGACCCTGCTGCCCGGTCTGCACGACCACCATGTGCACCTGCGGGCGTGCGTGGCAGCGGCCGGATCGGTGCAGGCCGGGCCGCCGGCGGTCGAGGACGCAGCCGGGATGGCCGACGCGTTGGCGGCGGCACCGGCCGGTCCCGGCGGGTGGGTCCGTGCCGTCGGCTACCACCAAAGCGTCGCCGGCAACCTGGACCGAGTGTCCCTCGACCAGCTGCTGGCGTCGCGGCCGGTGCGGGTCCAGCATCGAAGCGGTGCCCTGTGGGTCCTCAACTCCTCCGGGCTGCGAGCCATCGGGCTGCTCGACCTCGATTACGAGAACGCCGACAACGAGCTTGCAGGCGTCGGGGGTATTCCGGCCGGAGTCGAGCGAGACGCAGCGGGGCACCCGACCGGGCGGCTGTGGCGGCTCGACGGTTGGCTCCGGGAACGGCTGCCGGACCCCGCCCCGGGAGGCGACGCCGGGCTGTCCGCGCTGAGTTCGGCCGCGGCGACGCGGGGGGTAACGGGATGGACCGACGCCACGCCCGACCGCGACGACCTCGAGATCGAGGCGCTGATCGACGCTGCGGCCCGCGGCGTCATCGGCCAGCGCCTGCACCTGATGGCCCCCCTAGCCACCGCGCTCAACGCCGACCCGGCGGCGAGCGGCTCCATCGGACCGGTAAAGGTGCTCCTCGACGACGACCGGCTGCCGGCGATCGACGACCTCGCCGCGTCCATCTCGGCCGCCCACCGCAAGCGGCGGAGGGTTGCGGTTCACTGCGTTACAAGAGTGCAGGCCGTCGTCGCGCTGGCCGCGTTCGAGGAGGCCGGAGCCCTCGACGGCGACCGGATCGAGCACGGGGCCGTGCTCGCCGCCGACCAGCTGGCCCAGCTGCGCCGCACGGGGCTGACCGTGGTCACCCAGCCGGGGTTCGTCGCAGCCCGCGGCGACCGCTACCTGCTCGACGTCGACCGAGCCGACCGGGCGGACCTGTGGCGGCTGGGCTCCCTGCTCACCGCTGGGGTGCGGGTGGCTGCCAGCAGCGACGCACCCCTCGGGCCCTGGGATCCCTGGGACGGCGTGGAGGCCGCGACCAGCCGCCGCAGCGCCAGCGGTGCGCTACTCGGGCCGACCGAGGCCATCGGCTGGAAGGCGGCGGTCGGATTGTGGAGCGGGCACGCCGCGTCGCCGTGGAAGCCTCGCCGTGTAGCGGCGGGCCAACCGTCCGACCTGTGCGCAGTGATGCCGGCGGCGGGTGGGGGGCCACCGCAAGTCGTGATGACCGTGGCCCGCGGCGTGGTCCTGCACCGGGCCGGCAGCTGACAGCGGAGCCGGTCCCCACCCACCGGCGCCGAGGGTGCCATCATCTTCGCCTGCCACCCGAGCCTGCTCCCGCCGTCTTGTTCCTCTGCACCGGTAACGCCGCACGATCGGTCATGGCCGGTGCGGTGCTCGGCGCGCTCGCCCCGTCGGTCGCAGTGGAAACGGCAGGGACTCTCACCGTCGAGGGGCAACCGGTCAGCTTCCGCACCAGGGCAGCGCTGGGGGCCATCGGCCTGAAGCCTGGTTCCCACCGCAGCCGGCAGGCCACCGCCAGCGACCTACAACGGGCCACCCTGGTGATCGGCCTGGCCCCCGAACACGTGGCGTGGGTCCGCAGGGAGCACCCCGCGGCCGCCGGCCGCACCGCCACGCTACGCCGGCTGGAGCGCGACCTGCCGGCGGGCGGTCCGCTCGCCGAGCGGGTCGCCGGCCTCGGGCTGGCCGGCCTCGAGCTGGAGGCGTGGGAGGAAGTGGTCGACCCCGGCGGCGGCGAAGTTGAGGAGTTCACTGCGGCCGCTATCGAGATCGACCGGTTGGTCCGGTCCCTGGCCCCCCGCCTGGGCTGATCCGGCGGCCGACCACTGGCCGCTGGCGGGATTGACGCGACTGGCCAGAGCCACCATGACCGGGCCTGAACAAAGCGGCACCCCGGTGGTGCAATAGTCGCTGCATGCCCCGCTCCCCCCAACGGCGCACCCGTGTCGTCGCCACCATCGGTCCCGCCTCCTCCGATCCGGCCGTCCTGTCGGCGATGGTCGCCGCGGGCATGGACGTGGCCCGGTTGCCTCTCGCCCACGGCAGCATCGACGACGCGGTGGCCCGGTTCCGCCTCATCCGCTCCGCAGCGCCCGACGTCGGGATCCTCGCCGACCTCCCGGGACCGAAGATCCGTGCCGCTGCGTTCCCCGAGGGCGGTGCCAGGGTCAACGCGGGCGACGCCATCGAGCTCGTCACCGCCGAGGGGAAGGACACCGCCAGCAGCGCCACCCGCCTGGCCGTCGCCCACGAGGACATGGTCCAGCAGCTCATCCCCGGCGACCGGGTCCTCCTCGGCGATGGCCTGGTCGCCTTGCAGGTGGAGGACCGCACCGGCGACAGGGTCACCGCCCGGGTCCTGAGCGGCGGCCTGCTCCAGGGCCGCCCCGGCGTCACCGCCCCGGCAGGGCGGGCCCGCCTGGTCACCCCTACGCCCGAGGACCTGTCGCGCTTGGAGGTCCTGCTGAGCGAAGGGGTCGACGCCGTTGCTGTGTCATTCGTGCGCCGGGCGGCGGACATGGAGGCGGTGCGAGCCGTGGTCGGCGCCGACGGACCGCTCTTGATGGCGAAGATCGAGACGGGTGAGGCCGTCGACGACCTGGACCACATCCTGGCCGCCAGCGACGCGGTGATGGTGGCCCGCGGCGACCTGGGGGTGCGCATCCCACTCGAAGACGTGCCGCACGTGCAGAAGATGGTGATCAAGGCCGCGGTGCGCTTCGGGCGGCCCGTGACGACCGCGACGCAGATGCTGGAATCGATGATCACCTCGCCGGCGCCGACGCGCGCCGAGGTGACCGACGTGGCCAACGCGGTGTTCGATGGGACCAGTGCCGTCATGCTCTCCGGCGAGACGGCCATCGGCCTGCACCCAGTCGCTGCGGTGGCGACCATGGCCAACATCGCCCGGAGGGCCGAGGCCGACTTCGATCACTCCGCGTGGGGAGAAGGGCTCGGCGTCCAAGCGGTGGCCGGCGGCCAAGCGGAGCGGATCACCGCGACTACCACCTCTGCCGCCTGGCGGGCGTCGAGGGAAGGGGCGGCGGCCATCATCGCCTGCACCCGCTCCGGCACGACCGCTCGGGTCATCTCCCGCTTCCGGCCGGAGATTCCCATCGTGGCGGCCACGCCGTCCACCCGTACCGCCCGCCACCTGACGCTGAGCTGGGGTGTCAGCACGGTGTCGGTGCCGTTGTCGGACTCGACCGACGACATCGTGTGGTTCGCGGTCAAGGCCGCGGTAGAGGCCGGCTTCGCCGCGGCCGGCGACGTGGTGGTGGTCCTGGCCGGCAGCCCGACCGAACCCGACCCGATCACCGACACGATGCGCATCGTGTCGGTCCACTGAGCGGCCCGCTGGGTCGGGAGGCGGACGCGGCCGTCCTGCGCCAGCGGCCGCCACCTCGACTCCCATAACCGAATAGGTTGAATGATCCAGCAAAGCCGCGGGCTGAGAAGGGGTGTGAGGTGCCCGATGCAGCATCCATGAGACCAACCGACGCAACCGGGGCCGCTCCGGCGCAAGCAGCGGACACCCGACCGCTACGACCGACGCCGTTCATCCCGGCCTGGCACGCAGCCGGGTTGGAACGCACCCACAGCGGCCACGGCACCTCCGGCCAGCGCATGCAGATTCCCGACTGGCTCCGGGACCGCAGCGGCGCCGTAGTACCTGGCGCGCTGGGCCTGGTCACCGACTCGGTCCTCGGCGGCTCGGTCATGTCGCTGGTGGAGAAGGGGATGTCAATGGTGACCTCCCACCTTCACTTCGAGGTCCTGGCACCCATCCCGATCGACACCACCGTGATGCTGGCCGAGGGCCGGTGCCGGTCGCTAGCTGCCCACTTCGGGATCGCAGAGGGCAGCGTTCGCACCGAGAGCGGGCAGGAGGTGGCCCGTGCGACGATTGGCTCCGTGCTGGTACCCGGCCTCTCCGGCGACCTGATCGACGGAGCCGGCCGGGGCCGCCTCGGCGCCCCCGACGAGGAATCGAGCCGCCGGCGGCCCGACCGGGCCGCGGGCGACGACAGAGCAGTCGTGCCAGGTGGCATCCATCATCTCGTCGCCGGCGAACCGGTGCACGACCGCCTCGGCACCGAAGTGGTCGCCGCACGTCGTGCTGGCGTCACCATCCGGGTGAGGGCCGCGCCCGACCTGGCCAACAGCCGGGCCACGGTGCACGGTGGCGTCGGGGCACTCGTCGGCGAGCGGGTGCTGGACTTAGCGCTTCGCGTCGCGCTGGAGGCCAGGGAGGGCGGAGCGGTCGGCATGTCCCTGGTCGAACTGCGGGCCGCGTTCGTGCGCAACATCCCGGCCGACGGGTCCCGCATCGAAGCCCGCGGCACCATCATGCATCTGGGCCGCCGGTTGGCCGCCGGCCGGGGCGAGGTGCGGACAGCCGATGGCCGGCCAGCAGTGCTCATCGACGCGACCTACCTGGCCTCGGAGTTGCTCGCCCCGGCAAAAACCAGACACCCTGGGTAAGCCGAACGACCGGGCGGTGACCACCACTTGGAGCGAGCTGATCGGAAGGCGGCGCAACGGAGCGAGCCTGCGGTCCAGCCTGGCTAGGGGACCGGTCGTGACGGGCGCGGGTGGCGCGCCATCGTGCTGCTCTGCGCGAGAGGTGGGAGCCCTTGGTCGGCGCTCAGGGGCTGGCCCGGAACGAGGGCTGCGCCGTCAGCTCACACCGGCTGCTCCTCAGGACACGAAGAGGGTCGGCGCGCCGACACCGGACGTGGTCCGCTCGAAGTCGAGGAGCGCCCGTTTCCGCTCCACTCCCCCGCCGTACCCGGTGAGGCTGCCGTCGGCGCCGATGACACGATGGCAGGGGACGATGATGCTGATCGGGTTGCGACCGTTGGCCAGGCCGACGGCCCGGGCCGCTCCGGGGCGCCCGATGCGGGCGGCGAGCTCCCCATAGGACTCGGTGGCTCCGTAGGGGATGGCGCGCAGCGCGGTCCAGACCTGGCGGTGAAAGGCGCTCCCTGCCGGCCGTAGCACCAGATCGAACTCCTGGCGCTCACCGGCGAAGTACTCCTGCAGTTGCTCGATCGCCGCCTCGAGGCCGCGCTCCGCCGGCGCCCCGAGGGTGCTCTCGGCGGGGCGGTGCCGCTGAAGGTCCATGTAGAGGCCGCAGATCTCCCCGTCTTCGGCCACCAGAGTCAGGCGCCCGATCGGGCTGTCGATGTCAGTGTGGTTGCGAGCTCTCATGGGTGGTCTCCATTGTCGATGACCTGGTCGGGATCACGCGGGTATCCGGTTGACGGCGTGGTCGCTCGTGCTCCAGAGGTGCTGCACGGCGTAGGCCCGCCACGGGCGCCAGGCGGCCGCCGCATGGGCGGCCAATTCGGCCCTTCGGGGCAGTCCGAGCCGGGCACCCGCGGCTCGCACACCGAGATCGGTGGCGACGAAGGCGTCGGGGTCGCCCAGAGCTCGCATGGCGATGGTCTCGACGGCCCAAGGCCCGACACCGGGGATGGCTCCCAGAGACGCTCGGGCCCGAGCCCAGTCCGCCCCCGGGCGGAGGTCGACGCTCCCCGACGCCAATGCGTCGACGAGCGCGGCGAGAGTCGCTCGACGGGCCCGGGGAAGGGCCAAGCGGTCCCGGTCGATCTGACGGAGGTCCTCGGACGCAGGCCACAGGTGGGTGAGGCCGCCGACCGGGGTGTCGAGGCGGGGGGCGTGGGCCACGACCAGCCGCGCTGCGTGGGTCCGGGCCGCGGCAGTGGACACCTGCTGTCCGAGGACGGAGCGCACGGCCATCTCGTCGCCGTCGACACTTCGCGGCACCCGCCGTCCGGGCACCTCCCGCACCGCCGGCCCCAGCACGGCGTCAGCCCCAAGGACGCCGTCGATGGCGACGGGATCAGCGTCGAGATCGAGGAGACGCCGGCACCGGGCGATCGCCGTCGAGAGGTCCCTCAGGTCGGCCAGCCGCAGCCGGCACTCGACGTGGTCGGCGCCGGGTGGCCCCGCGGGGTCCCGGCTCCCCTCATCGAGGCCCGGGGCCAGGGCAACCACCCCTGCGCCTCCCGGAAGGCGCAGGGTCCGCCAGTACGCGCCGTCTCGCCACTCCTCGACACCGGGGACCGCGGTGGCCGCCAGGTGTCCGAAAAGGTTGCCGGCGTAGAAAGGGCGGCGCACGGCCAAGCGCAATGACAGCCAACCCGCACCGCCCCCGCCAGCGGAGCCCGGACGGCTCCTGGCCCGCCGTCGTAGCTCGGTCGGGGCGGAGGCGAACACCATCTGCACCGTCTCGTTGAACGATCGGATGCTGGCGAATCCAGCGCCGAAGGCCACATCGCCCATCGCCAGATCGGTCGTCTCGATGAGCACCCGGGCCGTCTGCGCCCGCTGCGCCCGGGCCAGTGCCAGAGGCCCCGCACCGAGCTCCGCCGTCATCAACCGCTCGACTTGACGGACGCTGTAGCCCAGCCGTGCAGCCAGTCCCCGCACCCCTTCCCGATCCACGACGCCGTCAGCGACGAGTCGCATACCTCGCGCGACGGTATCGGCTCTTGGGTCCCACTCGGGCGACCCGGGGCTGGCATCGGGCCGGCACCTCTTGCAGGCCCGGTACCCGGCCTGCTGAGCGGCAGCCGCGCTCGGATAGAACCGCATGTGGGCCACCTTTGGGGGCACGACCGGGCAGCTGGGCCGGCAGTAGATCCGGGTCGTGGTCACCGCCGTGAAGAACCACCCGTCGAAGCGGACATCCTTGGACTGCACCGCCCGCACGCAGGCCTCGATGTCCTCGTGCACGCCTGCCAGTCTGGTGCACGCCGGACCCCGAAGCTAGCAGGAATACGACATGACGTTTCCGTGCAATCGTACAGCGGATGCATAACCCGCGACTCCGCATTGCCGTCACTAGGATCGCCGGATGGCTGTGAACCCGGACCGCTTCAGCGTGCGGGTGCCCAAGACCGCCGAACTGGTGGCGGGTCACATCCGGAGCCGAATCGTCCGCAAGGACCTGCGGGAGGGAGATGCCCTCCCGCCCGAGAACGCCCTCATGGAGGACTTCTCGGTGTCGCGCCCGACCCTGCGGGAGGCCTTCCGGATCCTCGAATCGGAAGGTTTGATCACCGTGCGGCGGGGGGCGCGGGGAGGTGCCCGGGTGCAGGAGCCCTCGATCGATGTGGCCGCCCGCTACGCCGGGCTGGTGCTCCAGCACCGGGCCGCCACCCTTTCCGACGTGGTCGATGCCCGAGTCGTGGTCGAAGCGCCCGCAGCCGCAGTGTTGGCCTCCCGGCGCGACCGGGCCGCTTCCGCCAGCGCCCTGCGGTCCGTCCTCGATTCGGACGAAACCAACCGGCCGGCCCACTTCCACGAGTTCAACGCTTTGGTGGTCGAGCTCACGGGCAACCAGACCCTCATCCTGCTAACCGCCATGATCGAGCACATCAGCCGCCTGGCCACCATCAACTACATGCGGCGGACCGGCCCCACCGGCGACGACGCTCGCATGGCCCGCCGGGCCCGCCGGGGCCGGGCGAAGCTCATCGATCTCATTGCGGCCGGCGATGCGGTCGGTGCGGAGGCCCACTGGAGGGCCTACCTGACCGAAGCCGGCAAGACTCTGGTGCAGGCGACCGGTGACAGCGTGCTCGGCCTGCTCAGCTGAGCCGGGGCACCGTGGGCGACTCAGCCGTGGAGGACCGAGGTCGCTCCGAGGTCGAGATACTCCTCTAGGCGGGTCACCCGGCCTGCCAGCGACACCGTCGCCACCATGCAGGTGTGGGCCTCGAGCGCCCCTCCGGCGGCCTTTCCGGTCATGACCGCCTGCCAGACAAAACCGCTGGGTGTCGGCAGGACCGCCACGTCCCGCCAGTCGAGGTCGGTCACCTTCCGGTGCAACCACGCCAGCGTCTTGTTGGCCTGCTCCATCGAGACCTCGACGGCGTTGTAGTTGTGCCACACGACTGCGTCTGGCTCGCAGCAGGCCCGTAGCGCGTCGATGTCTCCGGCTCGGGTGGCGGCCGCGTAGGTCGCAGCCAGTGCCATCACCTGGTCGGTCCCGGTCGAAGCAACCACCGGCGGTCTCCCCTCGTCATCACATATGGTTAAACAGGTGCACTGATATCCGGTGCGTGAGGACGAGGGTACCCGGCGCGACGACGTCGCGCCGGGGTGAACGGAGGCATGGGTGAACAGACCGTGTGAAGGCAAGGTGGCCCTGGTGTCGGGAGCCAGCCGGGGTCTCGGCGAGGCGATCGCCCGGCGCCTTTCCTCCGCCGGGGCCAAGGTGGCCATCTCGGCTCGCACCCTCGACCCCGATCCCCGCTACGACGGATCACTGCGGGAGACCGCCGCAGCCATCGAGGCTGCGGGCGGTGAGTGCCTCCCCGTCGCCTGCGACCTGTCCCGAAGCGAGGACCGCCACGCGCTGATCAGCCAGGTCACTGAGGAGTGGGGACGTATCGACATCTTGGTCAACAACGCCGCCGTCAGCTTCATGCTCCCCTACACCGAGTTCCCCGAGAAGCGCTGGAGGCTGATGGTGGAGGTCCAGCTGTGGGCACCCTACGAACTCGGGCAGATGGTCGTGCCGGGAATGCGGGCTCGGGGGGAGGGCTGGATCCTCAATATCACGAGCCGGTCGGCCGTCCACCCGGTGGGGCCGCCGTTCGACAAGTTCCACAAGGACGCCGGCTTCAGCGCGTACGGCATGGTCAAAGCCGGCCTGGACCGCATGACCACCGCCCTGGCTGCCGAGCTCTACGACGACAACATCGCCGTCAACGCCCTGGCTCCGTGGGACAACGTGTCAACGCCGGGAGCGGCCCACCACGAACTCGTAGACGGCTTCGCGCTGGAGGGTCCGGAGTGGATGGCCGAAGCCGCGCTGGTGCTCTGCAGCAACCCGCCCTCGCAACTGACGGGACGGGTGGCCTACAGCCAGCCGCTGCTTGCCGAGTTCCAGATCCGGCCGGCCGCCTCCGCCTGATGGACTTCGCCTATCCCCCTGAGGCGGAGAGCTTCCGCGATGAGGTCCGGACCTGGATGAGCGGCCACCTCACCGACGGGTACCGGGCCCTCGGCGCCTCGTCGGAGTTCGGGACCGGCGACTGGCCGGTGCGCCTGGCATGGGAGCGGGAGATGGGCCAGGGAGGCTGGATCGGCCTGTCGTGGCCCAAGGAGTTCGGCGGTCGGGCTGCGACGGTCATGGAGGAGCTGGTCTTCGCCGAGGAGTACGCCCGCTGCGGGGGCCCAACCCGAGCCGGGACCTTCGGCGAGGGGCTGCTCGGCCCGACTCTCATCCACTTCGGGACCGACGCTCAGAAGGACCGGTTTCTCCCGCCGATCCTGAAGGGCGAGCAGATCTGGTGCCAGGGTTTTAGCGAACCCGGAGCCGGGTCGGACCTGGCCGGCCTGACGACACGGGCGCACCTCGACGGGGACGAGTGGATCATCGACGGGCAGAAGGTGTGGACCAGCCAGGCTCACCTCTCCGAGTGGATTTTCGTTCTGGCCCGTACCGATCCCGACAAGCCGAAGCACAAGGGGATCTCGTTTTTCCTGGTTCCGCTCGACCAGGCGGGCGTAGACGTGCGGCCCCTTCGCGACATGGCCGGCGGCCAGCACTTCTGCGAGGTGTTCTTCGACGGCGCCCGCACGAGCGAGGACCTGATCGTCGGCAGTCCCGGCGACGGGTGGGCCATTGCTATGGCCACGCTCGGTTTCGAGCGGGGGACCGCCTTCATCGGTCAGCTGGTCCGTTTCGGCAACGAGATGGACCGCCTCATCGGACTGGCCCGAGACCGCGGCCTCCTGGCGTCCCCCGTCATCCGCCAGCGCGTGGCGGACCTCAAGATCGGCTTCGAGCTCATGCGCTACGGGCTGTACCGCACCGTGACCTCGGTGCTGCGCCACGGGCGGCCCGGGCCGGAGGCCTCGATCGGCAAGCTGCAGTGGTCTCAGTGGCACCAGCAGCTCGGTGAGCTGGCCATCGAGATGCTCGGTCCCGCCGGGCTGATCCCGGATACCACCGGCCCCGTCCACGACGTCCAGCACGGCTTTGTCTTCTCGCGGGCCGGCACCATCTACGCGGGCTCCTCCCAGGTGCAGCGCAACATCATCGCCGAGCGGGTGCTGGGCCTGCCCAAGGAGCCCAGCGCGTGAGAGGTCTGCAGTAGGGCCGGGTCGGGTTCCGGCGTCGAGGACGGGACCGGTGGCTACGGTGGACGTGTGTCCTACCCGTCCAGCACCGGCCCGGTATGGAGCACCCCCTCTCCGAGGCTGCACAGCGTGCGCCGGGCTCAACTGGCTGCCGGAGCGGTCCCGGCGCTGCTGCTGGCGGTGGCCGTTGGTGCAGCCGCGGGCGCCGTGACAGTGGGCGCCATGGCTGCTGCAGGGGTGCTGATCGGGGCCGGGTGCCTCGACGTCCTTCTCGGCCGGCGGGTCCGAGCCTGGGGGTTCACCGAGCGCCACCAGGACCTCATGGTCAGGCGTGGAGTGATGGTCAGGCGGCTGTCGGTCATCCCTTACGGGCGCATGCAGTACGTCGACGTGACCGCGGGGCCCTTCGAGCGCGCCTTCGGCCTGGCGTCGGTACGGATGCACACAGCGGCGGCGGCCAGCGACGCTCGCATCCCCGGACTGCCCCAGAGTGAGGCGACCCGGCTGCGCGACCATCTGTCGGCCCTCGGCGAGAGCCAGGCGACCGGGCTGTGAGCCTGCCGGCGTGGCCACCGCCCGCGCTTCGAGAGCCGGCTTCCGGCCACGCCGACCTCTCGGGCGGGTGGGAGCGGCTCCACCCGCTGTCGGCGGTGGTCC
This sequence comes from Acidiferrimicrobium sp. IK, assembly GCF_025499425.1. Classification (GTDB taxonomy): domain Bacteria; phylum Actinomycetota; class Acidimicrobiia; order Acidimicrobiales; family Palsa-688; genus Acidiferrimicrobium. The sequence goes on along the minus strand of NZ_JAIMCB010000007.1, from coordinate 97,815 downwards.
GGGCCGGGAGGGGTGCCCTCGCCCTGCTGTTGGTGATCCTGGTGTCCTCCCTCAACCGAAACGGCAACGGCACCGAGGACCTCATCCGACTGGGATTGGTGATCGTGGTACTGATCGTCGGCTTCGTGTCCTGGGTTGTCACCCGGTGGCGCATCGCCGGCGGTGTCCTGCAGATCGACACCGGCCTCGTGCGCCGTCAGTCGCTCCGCTACCCGCTGACCCAGATCCAGGCCGTCGACATCCTCCGTCCTGGCCTGGCCAGGGTCCTCGGCATGGCCGAGCTGCGCCTCCGGATGGCCGGCGGCAGCGGCTCGTCGGGGCGACTGGCGTACCTCTCCGGCCCCGCGGCCGAACAGCTCCGGGCCCGGCTCCTGGCCATGGCCCACGGCCTAGATGAGCGCGAGCCGGCGCCCCCCGAGCGGCCGCTGTACCAGGTCGATCCCCGGCGCCTGGTCGCGTCGCTGCTCATCTCGGGTCCGGCGGTGATCATCGAGCTGGCCGTCGTCGCCGTGCTGGTCATCGCCGTAATCAAGCCCGGCTTGGCCGGAGCGCTGCTAGCGAGCAGCGCGACGGCGCTCATCGGAGCCCTGAGCGCCGTCTGGCAGCGGTTCAACGGCGAGTACCGTCTAATGGTCGCCGAGGCCCCTGACGGCCTCCGGGTCCGTGCCGGGCTGGTCGAGACCTCGTCGGAGACCATTCCGAGGGGCCGGGTGCAGGCCCTGCGCCTGGTGCAGCCCGTCACCTGGCGTCCATTCGGGTGGTGCCGGATCGAGGTCGATCTGGCGGGCCGGGCGACCAGCGGGCGCCAGAACCGGGCGGCCAAGCGGGCCGGGCGAGCCCTCGTCCCGGTCGGCACGCGCGCTGAAGCGGAGGCGCTGATCGGGCAGATCATGCCAGGCGGCCCAACCGAGCGTTCCAAGCCACCCGGCCGGGCCCGCTGGAAGGCGCCCCTCCGCTTCGCCCACCTGTCCTACGGGCTGAGCGACCGGTACATTGTTACGACTAGCGGGAGGCTTAGGCTGGTCACCGACTGGGTGCCACTAGCCAAGGTGCAAAGCATCCGCCGCAGCGAGGGGCCGCTGCAGCGCCGCCTCGGCCTGGCCAGCGTCCACCTCGACACCGCCGGCCGGATGATATTCGCCGTGGCTCGCGATAGGGAGCGCCCGGAGGCCGATGGCCTACTGCGGACGCTCCCCGACGCGTGCCGAGCCGCCCGGGCAGCCGAGACCGGCATAGGAAGCGGGCACCGCACGCCCCGCTGACCGGTACCGGTGGGGAGCGATCCTCGCTACGCGATGTCGGCCATCGTCGTGCGGGGCGTCGCGTCGGCGAGCAGCTTGCGGACCGCGGCGCCCACCTCGGACGGATCGGCGGGGACGTCGGTCACCGTCGGACCCCTCCTCCAACCCTCGGCGATCGACAGGTTGAGCCCCGAGGACTCTATGACCTGGCCGGTGACGTCCTTCGACTGGGTTGATGCCAGCCAGGTGACGACCGGCGCCACCCAGCGGGGGTCGAACTTCTCGAGCATGTCCTCGGGCAGGCCTAGGTCCTCGGTGAGGCGGGTGAGTGCCCCCGGGGCGATGGCGTTGGCGGTGACCCCGTAGCGGGCCAGCTCCAATGCGGCGACCTGGGTGAAAGCAGCGATCCCGGCCTTCGCCGCCGCGTAGTTGGTCTGACCCGGGTTGGCGTAGAGACCAGCTACGGAGGTGGTGTTGATGATCCGGGCGTCGTTGGTCTCGCCCGCCTTGGCCCGCTCGCGCCAGTAGACCGATGCGTGGTGCGAAGTGCTGAACGTGCCTTTCAGGTGCACCGTGATCACGGCATCCCACTCACCCTCGGTCATCGAGAACAGCATGCGGTCCCTGAGAATCCCGGCGTTATTGACGAGGACGTCAAGTCCGCCGTACGTGTCGATGGCCTGCCGCACCACCGCCTGGCCGCCGGCGAAGGACGAGATGTCGTCGGTATTGGCGACCGCGCTACCCCCGGCGGAGACGATCTCGTCGGCTACCTGTTGCGCCGGGCCGGCGTCCCCGCCGGTCCCGTCACGAGCCCCGCCGAGGTCGTTGACCACAACCTTGGCTCCCTCGGCAGCCAGCATCAGGGCGTACTCCCGCCCGATCCCCCGGCCGGCTCCGGTAACGACGCAGATACGACCCTCACACATGTTGGTTGCCATACAGCTAAATCTATGACCCGTTTCCCGGCCGCCGCCAGAACGGACTACTGGAGGACGTCCACGCTGGCCCGCAGATGCCGACGCATCCTCCGCTCGGCAGCGTCGGCGTCGCCGGCCGCGACGGCGTCGACGATCCTGGCGTGGGCCCGATGAGCTGCGCCGGACATGGCCGTCATCGCCGGCGCACTGCGCTGGCTCGCTTTGACCCGCACCGGCACCAAGTCCGAGAGGACCTCGACGTATAGGCGGGCCAGGCGGTTGCCGGCAGCGTCGGCCAGCTCCGAGTGGAAGTCCAAGAAGCTAGTCGCCGGGTCGTCACCCGCCGCCCGGGCACCCTCGGCCTCGATGGCGGCCCGGAGGCGGGCAGCGGACGATTCGGTGACCCGTTGCGCGGCAGTGCGGACCATGGCCACCTCGACGACCTCCCTCACCTCAGAAAGGCTCTGCGAGGTGACCCCCTCGTACTGGAGGTAGAGGCGGCTGGCCCGCCGGAACGCCTCCAGGTCGGGAGCGCTGACGACCAAGCCTCCGCTCGGTCCCCGCTTGGCCCGCGCCGCGCCATGGTGCTCGAGGATGCGCACGGCCTCGCGTAGGACTGCCCGGCTGACCCGGTAACGCTCGATCAGCTCCGCCTCCGACCCGATCACCCGCCCGAGCGGCCACCCGGCCCGCTCGATGTCGTCCCGGATCGCACCGGCGATCTGCTCGGCCAGCTTCCCCCTCGCCGCACTCACGGGCGGGCGTCGGCCCTGCTCTCGGAGGTCGAAAATTCGATCGGCGAGCATCTCGTGGACCTCGCCCGCGGCGGCGACGGCTACGGCCGGCTCGTGGGCTGCGACGGCGGCCGCCAGGCGGCGGTAGATCGTAGCAATGCGGTCGAGCTCGACGGTCGACAGCACCGGGCGCAGCTCGGCCCACCCTCCTCGGAGACGGGTGACCCCGAGATCGCCCAAGGCGTCGATGAAGAGGCCCAGCGCCGTGTTACCGCTGAGGACACCGATGTGGGAGTCCACGGCATTCGGCTCGTGCAGTCGGATACGCCCGTGGGCCCCGAGACCGCGGGCGCGGGCCACCAGATCCTCGGCATCGGGCGCCCCGATCCGCTCGGCGGCCAGGGCGACCGCCGCGGCGAGCAGCGGGCGACGCAGCTCCATCGTCTCGGCCATGGTGATGCCCTCGTAGGAGTACCAAACGCCGATCGCCGCTACCAGGGCGTCCCGGCTGGGCTCGGCGACCAACAAGCCCCCGCCAGGGCCCCTCCGCATGGTCGCGACGCCGCTGTGCTCAAGGATACGAACCGCCTCGCGCAGCGCGGCCCGGCTGATGCCGAAGCGGGCGAGCAGGTCGCCCTCGGAGCCGAGCAGGGAACCGACCGGCCATCCCGCGCCGACAACCTGGTCCTCGATGCGGCGGGCCACCACACTCGCCAAGGACGGGGCTTTGAGGCGTGCCAGCTCGCCCAGTCGGCTAGGCGTCACGGGTACGCGCACCGGCTCCGACGTGGACGCTGCACCCGCGTAGGGATCATCCCGGCTGGTGGCGGGCCTCGAGCTGAGGCTTGATCACCCGGCGGAGCACCTTGCCCGTGTCGGTGTAGGGCAGCTCCGGGCGGATGTCGATCACCGCGGGCGCCCGGGAGGAACGCAGCCGTCCGGCCACCCAGTCGCGCACCTCGCCCTCGTCGAGGGTGACCCCCTCGTGGGGCACCACCGCTGCGGCGACGACCTCCCCCCACTCCCGGTCGCGGACCCCGCACACCACCGCCTCCCGGATCCCCGGGTGTTCGAGCAGGACATCCTCGATCTCGCCGGGAGACAGGTTCTCACCTCCCCGGACGATCACGTCGTCGACCCTACCTTCGAGGAACAGGTAGCCCTCCGAGTCGAGGTGGCCGGCGTCTTTGGTGGCGAACCACCCCTCCTCGTTGAGGACGCTGGCGTGGCCGTACTCGCCGGCCACCTGGTCGCCGCGGACCCACACCTCTCCGCTGACCCCGGCGGGTACCTCCTCGCCGAGCGGGTCGCGGATCGACACCTCCACCGCCGGCACCGGACGGCCGACCGAACCCAACCGGGCCTCGACCTCCGGGTCGGGGGACCCGAACGCGGCGCGGTGATCGGCGGCGGTGAGCACCGCGACCGTCGAGGAGGTCTCGGTGAGGCCGTAGGCGTTGACGAAGTCGACGTCGGGCAGCAGGCGCATCGCGGCCTCGACCACCGGGCGCGGCATCCGGCCGCCGCCGTAGGACAGGTGGCGAAGGTTGGGCAGACCCTCGCCGTCGGCGGCCAGCACGTCGAGGATCCGCGCCAGCATGGTCGGCACCACCATCGCATGGGTGACTTTCTCGGCGCGCACCAGCTCCACCCAGCCCTCCGGGGTGAAGCGGGGCAACTGCACCAAACGACGCCCGCCGTAGGTGGCGGTGAGGATGGCCACCATCCCGGCGATGTGGTACGGCGGCACCGACACCAGCGTGGCCTCGTCCTCCTCGGCGCTCATGAACTCGACCGAGCCGAGCACGTAGGAGACGAGGTGGCGATGGCGGAGGATGGCGACCTTCGGGGTGCCGGAGGTCCCCGACGTGTGCAGCAGGATCGCCGCCGACTCCCCGAAGGGATCCCATTCGCGGCACTCCACGCTCAGCCCGTCGAGGAGACGGAGAAAAGCGTCCGTGCCCATCTGGTCAACCCCGGTCAGGCCCGCGGTGCGCTCGCCGCCGCCAGGCGGGTGCAGCAGCACCGCCGGAGCTTGTGCCTCGACTAGTGCCCGGAGCCGGTCGTCTGCGAGGCGGTAGGAGACCGGGACGAACGGGATCCCGGCCCACCCGCAGGCATAGAGACCGATCGGCAGCGCCGGGCTGGCCTCGTCGGCGTACACCAGACGCCCCGCGCCGTCCTCGCGCAGCCATTCCGCGGCGTGGCCGGCGTGCTGGTAGAGCTGCTTGTAGGTGAGCCCGTCGCAGAGACCTCCGACCGCGACCCGGTCCGGGGCCGCCTCCGCCGCCATCTGCAAGATCATCATCAGGTTCACGAAAGCCCCCGGCGCTCGTCTAGAACAGTCGAACGAATGTAACGAAGCCGGGGAGCGGTTAGCCATCCCGCTATCCTCGGCGCCCTGCACGACGACCGTCACCGACCGCTCGACAACGCCGCGTGGGCGGCGCTCACCGGCCCCCACGCCCACCTGGCGCAGCGGGCGGGCGAAGCGGCGCGCTACCCCGCCGACGTGGCTCCCTTCGCCGGGCTGCCCGACGAGGCCGGCCCCGGGGCGTGGTCGGACCTGGCGGAGCTGGTCGGGGCCGGGCGCGAAGCGGTGCTCTTTCGCGGTCGGGTCGATCCGCCCGAGGGGTGGGAGGTCGTCGGGCGCGGCGCAGGCGTCCAGCTGGTCGCCACCGGGCTCGAGGTGGCTCACGATCCGGCGGCGGTCCGCCTCGGCGTCGAGCACGCCGAGGAGATGCTGGAGCTGGTGTCTCGGACCCGTCCCGGCCCCTTTCTCCGCCGTACTCCGGTGCTCGGCTCCTATCTCGGTATCCGCGACGGCGACGGGGCGCTGGTGGCGATGGCCGGCGAGCGGCTCCGACTCGACGGGTGGACCGAGATCTCCGCAGTGTGCACCGATGAAGGCCACCGCGGCCGGGGCCTCGGGACTCGGCTGGTGCGGGCTGTCGCCGCGGGCATCGTGGAGCGCGGCGGGACCCCGTTCCTGCACGCGGCCGCCGACAACCGGCCGGCGATCCGTCTGTACGCGTCGATGGGTTTCACGTTCCGGCGGGAGGTGGTGTTCGCGCGGCTTCGCGCTCCGGGAGGGGTACGGTCCGAGCATGGCAGCTGACCTGAACGAGATGAACCAGAAGATCATCGACGAGTTCCGCAGCAACGGGGGCGTGGTCGGCGGACCGTTCGAGGGTATGCCGGTCCTGTTGTTCCACCACGTGGGCGCCAAAAGCGGCCAGGAGCGGGTCAACCCGGTCGCGTACCGCAAGGTCGACGGCGGGTGGGCGGTGTTCGCGTCCTTCGCCGGAGCCCCGAACAACCCAGCCTGGTACTACAACCTCCTCGCCCACCCCGAGACCACCATCGAGGTAGGCACCGACACCGTGAAGGTCACCACCCGGGAGGCCACCGGCGCGGAGCGCGACGCCATCTGGGAGGCGCAAAAGCGCGACGCGCCGACCTTCGCCGACTACGAGGGCAAGGCCGCCGGGCGGACCATCCCGGTACTGATCTTCGAGCCGGCCTGACGACCGCGGCCGTTCACGGTCCCTCCACCCAACCGTCGCCACCGGTTCACTCCCCCGCCGACTGGCGATCGTAGGGTCGGGCGCGTGCGCTCGCCCGAACCGTCGCCGGCCGCCGGAGGCCGTCCCGTCGTCGAGGCGGCGGGGGTGACCAAGTGGTACGGCGAGACCACCGCGTTGGACCGCGTCGACCTGGTAATCGACGCCGGCACCGTGCACGGCCTGCTCGGCCCCAACGGCGCCGGCAAGACCACCCTCCTATCGGCGCTGTTCGGTCTGGTGCTGCCCGACGAAGGCGAGCTGCGCCTCTTTGGGCGCACCCGGGCGACGGCAGGGGCGGCGTGGCTCGACGGGGTCGGCGGCTTCGTGGAGGCGCCCCGCTTCTACCCCTACCTGAGCGGTCGCGCCAACCTGGAGGTCCTTTCCGCCCTCGACGGCGGCGACGCTCCATCGCTCGTCGACCACCTGGTCGACCTGGTCGGGCTCGGGTCCGACGGCGACCGGAAGGTGCGGGGCTACTCGCTCGGGATGCGCCAGCGTCTCGGCCTGGCCGCCGCCCTCCTGCGCCGGCCCCGGCTGCTGATCCTCGACGAGCCGACCAACGGCATGGACCCGGCGGGGATCCGCGACCTGACCGCCGCGCTGCGCCGGCTGGCGGAGGACGGCGTCACGGTCATATTGAGCAGCCACGACATGCACCAAGTGGAGGCGGTGTGCGACGCGGTAACCGTGCTCCACCGGGGGACGACGGTGTGGTCCGGGTCCCTCGACGCGATGCGCGGCGAGGCCCCCGACCCGGTGTGGCAGCTGCGCACCAGCGACGACGCCGCCGCTCTGGCCGTCGCTGGGCGACGCGCCGGTGTCGACGCGCTGCGCCACGACCAAGACGGCCCGCTCGCGGTCATGGCCGGGCAGGCCGCCCTCGACGACCTGGTCGTCGAGCTGGGCCGCGCCGGCGTCGCGGTGCGCGCCTTGGTCCTCGACACCACGCCGCTGCAGAGCTTCTTCTTCCACCTGACCGAGGGCCGCGGCGCCGATCCCGGCGCGGCCCCGGCGGCGGCCACCGGGACGGGCCTGGGACCCCGGCGCCGGGCGGTTCCGTCGCGATGACCCTCGCGTCGGGGGCGTGGCCCACCTTCGCCGCCGACCGTCCCGCCGATGACCGTCCCGCTGCCGGCGGGCGGCAGCGGGGCGGATCCGCGGTCGTGTGGCGAGCGGAGATGACCAAGATGGCCGGGCAGTGGAGGGTGCGGGCCGCGGCGCTGGCGTGCGCGGTGGCGCCTTTCGCGGTGCTGATGGCGTTCAACGTCCAAGGCGCGACGCCGAGCGACACCCTCTTCGGCCAGTGGATCCACACCTCCGGGTGGGCGGTGCCGATGGTGGTCCTCCTCTGGTCCGGGCAGTGGCTGCTACCCGCGCTGACCGCGATCGTGGCCGGCGACATCTTCTCGGCCGAGGACCACCTCGGCACGTGGAAGACCGTTCTCACCCGTTCCCGCAGCCGGGGCCAGGTGTTCACCGGCAAGCTGCTGGCCGCGGCCAGCTTCGCGGTGGTGATGGTGGTCATCGTCGGAGGGGCCAGCATGCTGGCCGGCCTGGCCGGCGGCAGCCGGCCGCTCGTCGGCCTCACCGGTCAGACCGTCCCCGCCGGGCACGCCGCGTGGCTGGCCGCGCTCAGCTGGAGCACCCAGCTGCCTCCCATCCTCGCGTTCACCGGGCTGGCGGTGCTGCTGTCGGTGTGGACCCGCAACAGCGTCGTGGGGATCGGCGCCCCGGTGCTCCTCGGCTTGGTCCTGCAGCTGGTGTCAATGGTGGACATGCCCCTCGCGCTGCGCCACTGGCTGATCAACACGCCGTTCGGGGCGTGGATCGGGCTGTGGACCCAACCGCGCTTCGTCGGCCCGGTCGGGCAGGGCGCGGCGACCAGCGGGCTGTGGCTGGCGGTCACCGTCGCCGCCGCCTGGGCGGTGTTCCGCCGCCGAGCGATCGGGGCCGCGTGATGGCCGCCCGGAGGCCGCTGGCGGCGCTGGCCGTCGCCGCTCTGGCCGGGCTCGGCGCCACCGGCTGCTCGAGCGGCGGCGGGATCACCGCGGCGCCCATCGAGGCCTCCATCTCCCACGCGTTCACCAACCTGTACCTGCTGCAACAAAAGGACATGGGCAACCCGGTCCCCGACCCCGCCGGCCTCCACACCCGGGCCACGTGCTTGAAGGGGACGCCCGCCGACCCCCAAAGCGGGGCCGGCGCCGACTGGACCTGCGACGTCACCTTCCTCGTGGCCGGCCCGGCGACGCCCGTAACCGCGATCTACAACCTGACCGTGCAAACCACCGGCTGCTACGCGGCGGACGGTGACGGCCCGGCTCCGCTGAACGGGTCGCGCACCGTCACCGGCCCCGGCTACCGCCAGGTCCACAACCCGCTGTGGCTGATCGACGGATGCTTCGCGTTGAGGTGAAGCGGGCTAGTCGCCGGGTGTGCATCGAAGGTTCGCCCCCCGGCCACCCGGCATTCTCAGGGTGCTCTTAGGTTCCAGTTGGTTCGTCCAAACGAGGGAAACGAGGGCACTAAATGAAACGACTCAGGTCGAAGCGCTGGCGTCACGACCACCGACGGGCGCTGCGCCGGGTAAGCGCCAGCACCGCAGCCGTGGCGCTGATCGCCGGCGGGGGCACCGCCGCCGCGGCGGCGATCACCGGCGGAGGTTTCGGCGACTCGCAGGTCGGCACGTCCAACGCCAACGGCATCCTGCTGGCGACCCAGCAGCGGATCAAGCCGGCCGGCACCCGGGTGCTCGACACCGCCGGGCGGATCCTCTCCTCCACGATCAGTCCCGACGGCAGGTACCTGGCCGCGTTGTCCTGGAAGAGCTTCAACGGATTCCTGACCATCTTCGACTTGAAGACCGGCACGATCGTCCAGACGGTCGGTACCGGCAGCACCGCCGACCCGACGCTCGGCGACGGCAACGTCGCCGCTGACGGGCCGCTGTACTCCGCCGACGGCACGTCCCTGTGGTTCCCGCAGGGCGCGGACCTGATCCACTTCTCGGTGCAAACCAACGGGACGGTCGACTCGGCCAGCAAGGTCGTCATCCCCCTCACCCAGACGATCGTCAACCTGACCACCGGCAACACCACCACCGACGACCTGCCCTCCGGCATGGCGCTGTCCGCTGACGGCAAATCCCTCTACGTCGCGTTCAACGGGACCAACCAGCTAGGCGTGATCGACACCGCCACCAACCAGGTGCGCCAGGTCATCGCCGTGGGCAACGCCCCCCGGCAGGTGACCGTCGTCGGCCACACCGCGTTCGTGACCAACGAGGGCGGCCGGCCGGCGAAGCCCGGGGATTTCACCAACCAAAGCGACGGGACCGCGGTGGTCGCCAGCAAGGTGACCGGGGCGGCCACCACCGGCACGGTGTCGGTGGTCGACCTGAGGACCGGCAAGGAGACCAGCGAGATCCCCGTCGGCCTCCAGCCGACCGCTGAGTACCTGGCGCCGGGCGGGATCTTGATGGTCGCCAACTCCAACGACGACACCTTCTCGATGATCAACACGGCCACCCGCCAGGTCGTGCAGACAGTGAACGTCAACCCGCTGCCCGGCTCGACGGTCGGCAGCTACCCCAACGCCATCACCATGCCCGACGCCCACCACATCCTCGTCAGCATCGGGCGGGACAACGCGCTGGCCGAGTACGCCTACGGCGGACCCCGCCAGCCGGTGCAGTACATGGGTCTGATCCCGACCGACTTCTACCCTGTCGGCGCAGCCTACGACCCGGCGATCGGCAAGATCGTCGTCACCAACGACAAGGGCATCGGGTCCCTCGGGCCGGAGTCCACGATCAACAAGGGCCCGGGCGACGCGCCGGCGCCGAACTCCGTCACCGGCCACAACACCTACGACGACACCAGCTCTCTGACCGAGTTCGCCCTCCCCTCGAGCCCGCAACTGGCTCTCTACACCGACCAGGTGTTCAAGGACAACAACTGGGACCACCTCCTGGCCTCTCAGCCGGTCGGCAACCGGATGGCCGCGCCCGTGGCGATCCCCGCCGCTCTCGGCAGCCCCTCGAAGATCAAGCACGTGTTCTTGATCGTGCGCGAGAACCGCACCTACGACCAGGTGCTCGGCGACATCGGCAAGGGCAACAGCGACCCGGCCCTGGCCCAGTTCGGGACGACCATCACCCCCAACGCCCACGCCCTGGCCAACCAGTTCTCGGTGTTCGACAACTTCTACGACGAGGGGACGCTGTCAGCCGACGGCCACAACTGGCTGATGCAGGCCGACGCCAACGACTACATCGAGAAGGAGTTCGGCGCCTTCTACCGCAGCTACCCGGCGCAGGGCGGCGACGCGCTGGCATACCAGCGCAACGGTTTCATCTGGAACGCGGCGGAGAAGGCCGGCCAGACGGTGAAGGCCTACGGCGAGTACAACAACTTCGTCAACATCAGCCAGGCCAACCCCACCTGGAGCCAGTTCTACCAGGACTCCCAGATCCTGGAAGGCAAAGCCAAGGGGCCGTTGCCGATCCCCGAGTCGGCGGTGAAGACCTACGCCGACATCCCGTCGCTCAACGCCATCGACGACCCCCAGTTCCCGCCGTTCATGCTCCAGATCCCCGACCAGTACCGGGCTGACGTGTGGCAGCAGTCGTTCACTCAGCAGGTGAAGACCGACACCGTCCCCAACCTGAGCATGATCTGGATGCCCGACGACCACACCTCCGGCCCCGGTCAGGGCACCCCCCAGCCGACCGCCGAGGTGGCCGACAACGACCTGGCGGTGGGTCGCATCATCCAGTCCATCTCCCACTCCCCCGAGTGGAAGGACTCCGCGGTGTTCGTAGTCGAGGATGACAGCCAGAACGGCACCGACCACGTCGACGGCCACCGCAGCCCGCTGCTGGTCGCCAGCCCCTACGCCAACCGCGACGCCGTCAACTCGACGTACTACACGCAGCTCAACGTGGTGCGGACCATCGAGCAGATCCTCGGCATCGCCCCGATGAACCAGGAGGACCGGGCCGCGGAGCCCATGTTCGACGCGTTCACCAACAAGGCTGACCTGCGGCCCTACACCGCTCAGGCCAACCAGGTCCCGTTGACCCTCGGCCTTTCGCCGGCGCCTTCGAGGGTCTCGGCTGCGGCGGTGCCCGCCGGGTCGACCAGTGCTCCGAGCACGGCGAAACCGTCGAACGCCACCCCGGCCGCCGCCGGTGTCCCGGCATCGGAGGCCGGCGTTTACCAGCAGTGGGTCGAGTGGGCCCGCAACAACCACTTCGGCGTGACCAACGCCATCCCGGACTTCGCCAACGCGGCGCAGCTCAACCACTACGACTGGTACTCGGCCCACAACTGGACGACGCCCTACCCGGGCGAGAAGACCATCGTCGGCCCCAACCAGGTGCCAGGCCATCAGCTCCCGGGTGGGTACCTGGGGGACTGACGGTCTGACCGGCCGGCTGCTGGCCTGACCGGCCGGTTGGCCGGTTGGCCGGTTGGAAGTGGACGTGGCGCCGGCCCCTGTAGGGGTCGGCGCCACGGTCGCGTCCGGAGGCGGGGGCGTACGGCGCTACGAGCGCCGCCGGTCTCGCTCGACGTCCAGTTGGGCACCGACGGGCGTGGAGGACTGGACCTCGAAATGAGCGGCGCGGTGCCTCACCGGCGCTCGCCGGCGCCCACCGGCGCCACCCCGGCCGGGGCCGCGGCCGGGCCGGGGGCGGGCCGCCGGCGGGCGCTCAGCGGGCGGTCAGGCCTGGGTGGCGCCCGGTGATGTTGCCGTGGCGGTGACGGGTCTCGCTTACCGCCTGCTCCCTCACCCAGCGCAGAGCCTCGACCGCGGGGGCGGCGACCACCCCGGCGGTATCCACCCAGCAGCCGGCGTCGTGGGCCGCCAGGAGCAGGGCGTCGCCCGCACCCCCGATGACCCGCAGCTTGTCGGCCGTCACCGCCGACAGCCGCGCCGCGAGGTCGTCATCGCTCTCGACGACGACATCGACGACATCGGCGCCGGCGCCGACGGCGGCGCCGGCCTCGAGGCCGGCCTCGATCGGCGCGGCCAGCGGCTGGGGCGAGGAGACCACGACCTGCACCCCGGCGCCGCGGGCCGCGGCGACGGCCAGGTGCAAGTCGGCGGCCCGAGCAGCCGGACCGGCTCGCAGCACGACGCTTCGCAGCGGCAAGTGACGCTCCACGTTGCTCTCCGCGGCCAGGCCGCTCGGATCCGCCGGCGCCAGGTCCTCGCGAACCACCCGGGCCACCGCAGCGGCGAACTCACCGACCGAACCGGACCACGACGCACTCAAGGTGCCGAGGGACGCCACGTAGTGCGGGCCGCCGGCCTTGGCGCCGGGTCCGACGACGCTGCGCTTCCAGCCCCCGAACGGCTGGCGGCGAACCACGGCACCAGTGATATGACGGTTGACGTAGAGGTTGCCGGCTTGGACCCGGTCCCTCCACCGGGCGATCTCAGACGGGTCGAGCGAGTGCAACCCGGCGGTCAGCCCGTACGCCGGCTGGTTCTGCCACCCGATCGCCTCGTCGAGGTCGCGGGCTCGCATCAACCCGAGCACCGGCCCGAAGCACTCGGTCAGGTGGAACGGCGACCCGGGCGCCACGCCGAGCTTGACCCCGGGAGACCACAGGTTGGGGTTGTCGCCCACCTGGGCCGGCCGCACCAGCCACTCCTCTCCTGGCTGCAGACGGGTGAGGGCGTCGGCCAGCGGCCCTTCCGGCGGTCGGATGAGCGGGCCGATGGTCGTCGCCAGATCCCAACCGGGCCCCGGCGACAGGGTCGTCACCGCGTCGACCAGCTGCCGGCGCCACCGGGCGTCGTCGTACACCGACGCCTCGACGATCGCCAGGCTGGCCGCAGAGCACTTCTGGCCGGCGTGACCGAAAGCGGAGCGGACCAGGTCAGCGACGGCGGCGTCGAGGTCGGCCGCCGCGGTGACAACGATGGCGTTCTTGCCGCTGGTCTCGGCGTGCAACGCCATGGTCGGGCGCCACCCGAGGAACGTGCGGGCGGTGTCCCACGCGCCGGTGAGGATCACCGCGTCGACGCCCGGGTCGCAGAGCAGCGCCCGGCCTGCCGGCCCGTCGCTGCAAGGCAGGAACTGAAGTACGTCCTCGGGGATCCCGGCTCTCCAGCACGCCTCGACCAGCGCCCACCCGACCGCGACGGTCTCGGGGGCCGGCTTGAGGATCACCGCGCTGCCGGCGGCCAGCGCGGCCAGCACCCCGCCGGCGGGGATGGCCAGCGGGAAGTTCCACGGCGGGACCACCGCAACGGTGCGGTACGGCTCGAAGTGGGCGCCGCCAGCGTCGAGGCGGCCGGCACACGCCGAGTACCACCGGGCAAAGTCGACCGCCTCGGAGACCTCCGGGTCGGCCTCCGCGAACGTCTTCCCGGCGTCCCTGGCCATGACGGCCAGCAGCCGGCCCCGGTCCGCCTCGAGGGCGTCGCCGACCGCAGCGACCAACCGCCGCCGCTCCCGCGCCGGGAGGTCCCGCCACCGCTCCCCCGCCGGGCCGGCGGCTCGCACGGCGCGACGCGCGTCGTCCTCGTCGGCGTCCACCCACCGGTAGGCGACCTCGCCGGGCACGCCGGGATCGTGCCCGTCGACCAGGCGCCCGACGTCGATGCGCTCGCCGGCGACCACCGCCGGCACGACGCCGAACCCGAGCTCGGCGAGCGGGCGGTGCTGCCCGGCCAGCCACTCCCGCTGCGCCGCGACGGCCGGATCGGTGTCGGGCTGGTTGGCGAACGTCTCGACGTCGGGGTCCGGCCCCGACCGGCGGGCGCAGCGCAGCTCGGGATCACCTCGATAGGAGCCCGGCACCGAGGAGTGCCGGTCGCGCACCGACGCCTCGAAGCGGGCCCGCTCCTCGGCCCACGCCGGGGACCCCGGCCGCAGGTCGAACTGGCGCCGCAAGAAGTTGTCCGGTCCGGTGTTCTCGTCGAATCGCCGCACCAGGTAGGCGATCACCGATTCGCTGTCGCTGCGGGCGGCCACCGGCGCGTACAGCAGCATGGTGCCGGCCTCCCGGTGGACCGCGGCGGCCATCGACGGGGCCATGCCCTCCAGCATCTCGGGTTCGACCATGTCGGCCACGCCTCGGTCCCGCGCCACGGTCAGCGCCCAGGCCACCTCGAAGAGGTTGTGGCTGGCCACCCCGACCCGCAACGCCCCGGCGTTGAGCGGGTCGAGGGCGATGTCGAGCATCCGCTTGTAGTTGGCGTCGGTCGCCTCCTTGGTCGGGAAAGGCGCCGCCGGCCATCCGGCCAGCTCCGACTCCACCCGCTCCATGGCCAGGTTGGCACCCTTCACGATCCGAACCTTGACCGCCGCGCCCCCTTCGCGGCGCCGGGCGCGAGCCCACCCGGCGAGGTCGTCGAGCACCGCGACGGAGTCCGGGAGGTAGGCTTGGAGCACGATCCCGGCCTCCAGGGACCGGTAGCGAGGCTCGTCTAGGACCTTCCGGAAGACCTCCACGGTCAAGTCGAGGTCCCGGTATTCCTCCATGTCGAGGTTGACGAACTTGGCCGGCTGGTGGGCCAGCGCCTCGTCGTAGAGGCGCCGCACCCCCGCCGCCACCCGGGCAACCTCATGGTCGAACGCCTCGACGTGGAGCTGGGAGGACACCCCCGACACCTTTACCGACACGTAGTCGACGTCCGGCCGGCGCAACAGGGCGACCACCGCGTCGAGGCGCCGGCCGGCCTCCTCGTCGCCGAGCACCGCCTCCCCCAGGAGGTTCAGGTTGGAGCGGACCCCCTGCGCTTTGCGGCGGGCCAGGTGGCGACCCAACCGGCGGGGGTCGGCGTCGACGACGAACCCCGACAGCTCGGCGCGCACCCTGGCCCGGACCAGGGGCACCACCACCGTCGGGAAACGGGTCGCGGCCGCCACGCCGAGCCCGAGCAGGGCCCGGTCGAGAGGTCCGAGGAAGCGGGGGGCGTCGCTGGCCGCCACCAGCTCCGCCAGGTGGCGCGCGGCGCGGCGGGGGTCGCGGATGCGAAGGACCTCGTCGGTGAGCGCCAGCACGAACGCCAGCCCGGCCGGGTCCTCGAGGAGGCGGGCGATGCGGGCCCCCTGGCTGCGTTCCCGCCGGCCGCGGGTCGTCGTTGCTGCCACCAGCAGACGCTCTGCCAGCGCCGCGGCCCTGGCCGCGGCTGCTTCGTCGGTGCTGGTGGTGGGCGGCGCGCTCATCCGACGATGCTCGCGCCTGGCCGCGACCGACGGCGACGATGCCCCCTCGTCGCTCGGGCAGCCGCCGGCGGGGCGTCAACGCCGGAGCGGCCGTGATTGGCGCGGCGCGCTTCGGGTGCGGAATGGTCAACGGACCACGACAGCCCTGGCACGACGAAGACACACTACGACGGCCTCGGCACGACAAAAAGGGGAGGCCATCTTCGATGGGCACGCTTGACGGACGGGTAGCAATCATCACCGGAGCGGGACGCGGGATCGGGCGGGAGCACGCGCTGCTCTTCGCCAGCGAAGGGGCCAAGGTGGTGGTCAACGACCTGGGCGGCGCGGCAGACGGCACCGGCGGGGACGCCTCGCCGGCCGAGGAGGTCGTCGCGGAGATCAAGGCGATGGGCGGCGAGGCCATCGCCAACCACGACGACGTCGCCGACTGGGACGGCGCCAAGCGCCTGGTGGACGGCGCCATCGAGACCTTCGGCGGCTTGGACATCTTGGTGAACAACGCCGGCATCCTGCGCGACCGCATGTTCGCCAACACCACCATCGAGGAGTGGGACGCGGTCATCCACGTCCACCTGCGAGGCCATTTCTGCCCGACCCGCCACGCCGCGGGCTACTGGAGGGAGAAGGTCAAGTCCGGGGAGACCGTGCACGCGTCGGTGATCAACACGTCGTCGACGTCCGGGCTGTTCGGCAACGTCGGCCAGACCAACTACGGCGCGGCCAAGATGGGCATCGCGGCCATGACGATCATCGAGAACATGGAGCTGAGCCGCTACGGCGTGCGGGTCAACGCCATCGCGCCGGCGGCCCGGACCCGGCTCACCGCGTCGCTCGGCGGCCTCTCCAGCCAGGAGGTGGCCCCCGACGAGTTCGACCAGATGGACCCGGCGAACATCTCGCCGTGGGTGGCCTACCTGGCGACCGAGGACTGCCCGGTCAACGGCCGGGTGTTCCTCGTCTGGGGCGGCAAGGTGCAGCTGTTCCAGCCGTTCGCGATCGTCGACGGCATCGAGAAGGACGGCCGCTGGACCGTCGAGGAGCTGAAGAAGGAAGGCGCCCGCCTGGCCGACGTCCCCTTCGACCTGCGCAACCCCTTCGGCGGCTGACCCTCCGGCCCGATGAGCACCCGTTGGGACCCCGCCCAATATCTGCGCTACGCCGGCGAGCGAGAACGGCCGTTTTGGGAGCTGGTCGCCCGGATCACCACCGGAGCTCCCCGCGACGTCGTGGACCTCGGGTGCGGCCCGGGGACCGCGACCGCGGGGCTGGCGCAGCGGTGGCCGGAAGCGACCATCACCGGGCTGGACAGCTCCCCGGAGATGATCGAGCGGGCGTCGGCGCTGCGCATACCGGGCCGCTTGCAGTTCGCGCTGGCCGACGCCGGCGAATGGACCCCGGCGCCGGCCAGCCTCGACGTGATCGTCTCCAACGCCACCCTCCAGTGGGTGCCGGGACACGTGGCCCGCTTCGAAGCGTGGCTGGCCGCGCTCCGGCCCGGCGGGACGCTGGCGTTCCAGGTCCCAGCCAACTTCGACGCTCCTAGCCACACCCTCCTGCGGGACCTGGCTACCTCCCCGGGTTGGCGGGACCGGCTCGGGGAGGTCGGGCGCCGGGTGCACATCTCAGACCCGCGGCGCTACCACCGTGAGCTGCGGGCCCTCGGCGCGCAGGTCGACGCCTGGGAGACCACCTACCTCCACGCCCTCCACGGCGCCGACCCGGTCCTCGACTGGGTGCGCGGCACGGCGCTGCGGCCCTACCTGAGCGTCCTCGACGCCGGCGACGCCGCCGCGTTCAGCGACGCGTACGCCGCCGACCTGCGAGCCGCCTACCCGCCGGAGCCGACCGGCGAGACCCTCCTGCCGTTCCGGCGGATCTTCGTGGTGGCCACCCCGGCGGCCTGAGCCCACCCCCGCCGGCGGGTCCTGCTCCACGGGGCCAGGGACAGCGCGCCGCGGGCCCGGCGGCGGGCGGGGACCCCGCGGCGCAGGGCCCGCTGCAGCTGCGTCGCGTACTCCCAGGCGGCGAGCGCCGCCGCCGTGTCGACCGGCACCCGCCGGTTGTAGCGGGCCGCGTCGACCAAAGCGGCCAGCGCCTCGATCGGGCCGGCCAGGGCCGGCCCGAGGTGGCCCACCGCGTTGACCGCGACCGCCGGGGCGCTTAACGACGGGGGCACCTCCACGCCGCGCTCCGCCAGGCGGTCCATGACGCATTCCCAAGCCCCGCTGACCTGCGCCCTGGCGTCACCGGCCCGGCGTTGGCGGTAGCGGCGGACCGCCTTTGCGGCCACCAGCGCGCTCGGGGCGGCGGCCGCCACCGCGACGGCCACCAGCAGCCACCCCAACCACCCGGTCGCCTCGCCGCGGCCGCTGCGGGCGGGGGCGGCTCGAGGCGGGGCCTCGGCCGGCGGCGGCGGCCCGGCGCTGTCCAGCGTGCGCTGCTCGGCGATCGCCTGGCTGACCGACGACTGCTGCGACGACGCGGCGCTCCGCGACGCCGATGCGCCGGTGGCGGGCACCGTCGGCCACGGCAGCCATCCGATGCCCCGCAGGTTCACCTCGGGCCACACGGCGAGGTCGCGGCTGGTGAAGGTGGCCTCCGCCGCGACCGGCCCCGGGCGGCCGCCCAGGTAGCCGACCGCTAGGCGGGTGTCGAAGCCGACGGCCCTCGCGAGGAGGGCGAACGCGGCCGCGTACTGCTCGGCGCTGCCGTCGTGGTCGTGGAGGAGCTGGATGGCCTGGTAGGCGCCCGAGCCGATCGGCGAGCCGCCCGGCGGGTGGCGCACGAACGCCGGGCCGGTCAAAAACGAGCTGATCGCGGTGAGACGCGCGAACGGGGCCGGCGACACTCGGGCGACGACGGACGCCGCCACCGACTGGATGGCGTAGGGCAACGGCGGGCTGCCGGGGTCGGTCCCACCGGCCGGTGACGCCGAGAGGAGCGCCTGAGCGCCCGGATCGGGGACCTCGGCCCGGACCCGGTAGCTGCGGGGCTGGCGGGCGCCGGGCGCGACCGCCAACACGCCGTCGCTGGCGGCGACGTCGAGGCCCGGCACCGACACCTGGACCGGCCGGTCGGGGGCCGGCAGGTAGGTGGCCGGACCGTCTAGGTGGACGTCGGCGACGACCGTGGTGGTCGGCACCTGCAGCCGGGGTCCCGGAGGGAGGGTCGTTCCTCCCCGCAGCAGGGTCGCGGTGGAGACCCACCCGGTGCCGGTGTAGTGGTCCAGCACGTCGAGGCGCCAGTAGACGCTGGTGGGGTCGGCACCCGAGGTCCGCACCGACAGCTCCGGCTGCACCGGCCCGTCGTAGACCGCGGCGTAGCTGACCAGCGGGTTGACGCCGGGGGGCGTGGCCCCCGCGGGGCGCAGCGCAGCCCGCAGGTCGTAGCGCTGCGAGGACTCGGCGCCCGGCAGGCGCCCCCCGAGGGGAAGCGCCAGCACGCCGACCGCCGCTGCGGTGGCCGCGCCGGCTCCGACCTGCGCCCACGGGACTCTCCTCGCGGGGGCGCCGCCGGCGACGCGCGGCCCGGAGCTGGGCCCGCCGGCGGGTCGCTCCAGCGGCGCCAGCCGGCGGACCACGACCGTCACCGCGGCGGCCGCCAACAGCGCGGCGGCGTCCCAGGTGGGGGCGGGCAGGCCTCCTGCACCGACCGCCAACGCGGCGCCGTAAAGGACGACCGGCGCGGCGACCGGCGCCAGCGCCGAGCGGGTCCGCACAGCCGCCTCGGCGGCGACGCCGGCCGCCACCGCCGCGGCGACCATCACCACCCCGAGCTCGGGACCGCCGGCGGGAAGGGGCAGTGCCGAGGTGAGCAGGTGGGCGGCTCCGGCCCGCAGGCCGCCGAGAGCGGAGCGGCCCTCGGCGTCGGCCGGTACGGCGACGAGCGCCACGGACAGAGCCGTCCCGTCGACGAGCAGCCGCGACCAGGGGCCCGACGCTGCGCCCAACCGGCCGGCGCGGCGCCCCGCGGCCGGCGGCGACGGAGCGGTCCGGGGCGCCGCGAGCACTGACACGCAGGCCACGAGGACCGGGACGGCCACGGCGACGAGCAACCACCAGGTGCCGGCCCCGGCGAACAGCGGGCGCAGCGAGGGGATCACCACCGCCACGACGGCACCGGCCGCGACGACGTCGAGGACCTGTTGGGGACCGCCGCGGGGGGTCATCGGTGAGCCATCCGGTTCCACGCGTCGGCCAGCGCGGACGCGTCCGGGCCGTGGACTACGAGGACCCCTGAGCGCTGCCGCCACGCGGCCTGGGCGCCCGGATCGACCCGGCAGATCACCACCGGCGAATACCGGTGCTGCTCGGCGGCCAACCGGGCGTCGACCCTGGGCTCCGCCCGGCCGGTGACCACCACCAACGCGCCGCCGTCAGCCCCCGCCCCGACCGCTTCGAGCAGCGCCGAGACGTCCTCCGCGGCGACGGGCTCGACGGCCGCCAGGCGGTCGGCGACCGTCGTCGCCCCTACCCGCAGCGCCCACCCCGGCTCTTCCCGGACGGTGCGCAGCTCCACCCGGTGCCCGTTGCCGGTCAACGCGTGCGCGACCGACGCGGCGACCTCCACGCCGGCCTCGAAGGTGTCATCGGTCCAGCGACCGCTCCGGTTGTCGAGCACCACCGTGGCTCGGGGCTCGTTGGTGTCGACGTGGTGACGAACGACCAGGGTGCCCAGGCGCGCCGAGGACCTCCAGTGGATCAGGCGCCGATCGTCGCCGGGCACGTACTCCCGCAGCGACGCGAACGTCACCGACCCGGTCGGGGCGGTCTGCGAGACCGGCCCTTCGAGGTCGACGACCACGCTGGCCGGAAGAGGCGAGAGCGGCCACGTGCGGGGCCGGACCCAGAGCAGGTCGTGGCCGCCGTGGTCCTGGCGGGCCCGGAGCAGCCCCAGGGGGTCGCTGCGCACCACCCGCAGCGGGCCGAGGACGAGGCGGGCCCGCCGGTCGGTCGGCAGCTGGTAGCGGACCAAGGCGGTGGCCCCGGCGGCGACCGAGTGCACCGCCAGGCGCATGTCGGCCCGGGCCAGGCGGTCGACGACGGTGATGGCCGGCGACGGCCAGCGGGAGCGGTTGGCGACCGACAGGAGAGCGACCGCGGGCTGCCCGACGGTGACCGCGGACGGCTGGAAGGTGCGCCGCAGCGCCACGTTCGGTCTCCACGACACGAACCCCCCGGCCGCGACGAGGGCCACCAGGCACCCCGCCGCCACCACTGCGAGCTGGGTGAAACCGGAGACCACCGCGACTAGGTAGCAGGCGACGCCGCCGCCGAGCACCGCCCACCCGGCGGCGGTCAGCGGCAGGCGGCCGAGCCGGCGGCCGGCCGCCGGGGCGGGCGCAGCAACCATCAGGCCGGCGCAGGCACCGAGACGGAGGCCAGCACACCGTCGAGCAGGTCGTCGACCCGCCGGCCCTGGACCTCGGCCTCGGGGGTGAGGACCAGCCGGTGGCCGGCGACCGCGTGGGTGACCGCCTTCACGTCCTGGGGTACGACGTAGGTGCGGCCATCGGCCACCGCCCGGGACTGGGCCGCTCGCAGCACGGCCAGGGCGCCACGGGGGCTGAGCCCGAGGCGGACCTCGGGCACGGCCCGGGTGGCGCGGGCCAGCGCGACCACGTAGCGGGACACTTCGGGGTCCACGTGGACCCTGGCCACGATGCGGATCATGCCCATCACCTGGGCTGCGTCGAGGACCGGCGCCAGGGCCGGCGCCCGGCCGCCGACCGCCCGCTGGTCGAGGATGGCCGCTTCGGACTCGGCGTCTGGGTACCCGACGCTGATGCGCATGAGGAACCGGTCGAGCTGGGCCTCCGGCAGCCGGTAGGTGCCGTCGAGGTCGATGGGGTTCTGGGTGGCCAGCACGAGGAACGGCTGGGGCACCGGGTAGCTGACCGCGTCGACGGTGACCTGGCGTTCCTCCATGACCTCGAGCAGCGCGGACTGGGTCTTCGGTGACGCCCGGTTGATCTCGTCGCCGAGCACCAGGTTGGCGAACACCGGGCCCTTGTGGAACTCGAAACGCTCGTTGTGCTGGTCCCATATGGACACGCCGGTGATGTCGGAGGGCAGCAGGTCGGGGGTGAACTGGATGCGCCGCCAGCTCGAGTCGATCGACGCGGCTACGGCCTTGGCGATGGAGGTCTTGCCGACCCCGGGCACGTCCTCGATCAGCAGGTGGCCCTCGGCGAACAGGCAGCACAACGCCAGGCGCAGGACCTCGTTCTTGCCCTTGATGGCCCGTTCCAGGTTGGTCAACAGCGCCTGATGCCGTTCGGCGAACCAAGCAGCATGGGAGTCGGAGATGGGGGCGGGCCCGTTGTCGGGCGGGGATTGGCTGCTCATCGGACGGTCACGCATTCCTTGCTCGGGCCGGGTCGGGGAAGGCCGGCTGGCAGGGTCCGCTGGAACGTCGCCGCCATCCTGAAGCAGTGGTTGCCGGCGGCCACACCGGTGATCGTGTAACTGGTCGCGCTCGGCGGCGGCTGAGCCGGGGACGCGGTCCCGTCCTGCAACAGCAGGTAGTCGCCGGCGAACCCAGGCCGGGAGGACACGTCGTGCCAAGTGACGGTGACCGTGCCGGCGGCGGTACTCACCACCGAGGCGGTGACGTCCGCGGCGAGGACGGTGGGAGGCGGCGGCGTAGAGCGGTGGAGCGCCACCCACAACCCAGACCCGCCACCGACCACCGCGGCGACGGCCGCGGCCACGGCGAGCAAAGCCCGCGTGGAGCGCCGGCGAGGCGGCGGCGTCTCGGGGTCGCCGGGCTCGTCGGGTTCGACCCGCCGCCACGACGACCACTCCGCGGTGGGCGCCGCGGGGACCGCCGCGGAGGGCACCGCCGCAGAGGGGACCGGCGCCGCGGACCCGAGGGGAGACGACGACCCGAGCGCTTCGGCGGACCCGGCCGGGGCGGCCGACGGCGCCGACGGACGCGGCGCGCTCAAGCGCCCGGCGGGCGTCGACGTCGGCCCCGGGTCAGCTCCGGGAGGCTGGGCGGCCGGGACCGCCGGCGACGGGCTGGCCACCCCCGCCAAGCGGGGCGCCCACCCGGCGAAGTCGGCGGCGAGGTCCGCGGCCGTCGGCCGGGCCGCGGGGTCCTTGCTCATCGCCGCCTGAAGCAGCTCCCACAGACCCCGCGGCAGGCCTTCCAGCGGCGGCGGGTCCTCCTCCAGGTGGGCCCGGAGGAGCGCGGCGGGGTGCTCGGCGGCGAACGGTCGGCGTCCCGACAGGACCTCGTAGGCCATCACCCCGAGCCCGTAGATGTCAGACGCGCTGGTGACCGGCTGCCCGGCGACCAGCTCGGGGGCCAGGTATTCGGCGGTGCCGATGAGCTGGTCGGTCCGGGTGATCGTCGGCCCGGCAGCGGCGCGGGCGATCCCGAAGTCGGTGACGCGGGCCCGGGGGGACGGGCCGCTGCGGTCGATGAGCACGTTCTCGGGCTTGAGGTCGCGATGCACGATCCCGGCCGCGTGGACCGCGGCCAGCCCGGTCGCGACCTCGGCCAGCAGCCGGCAGCCGGCCTGCGGGTCAGGGGGACCGGCGCGGCGCAGCAAGCGGCGGACGTCCTCGCCTTCGACCATCTCCATGACGATGGCCAGCGTCGTCCCCTCCGCCACCAGGTCGATTACCGGGACCACGTTTTGGTGCTCCACCCCGACCAGCGCGGTGCGCTCCCGAAGGAAGCGGGTGACCGCGACGGGGTCCTCGGCCAGCTCGGCGCGCAGCACCTTCACCGCCACCGGGGTGGCGTCGGCCCGCCGCCGGCCTCGCCACACCGTGCCTCCGCCGCCCGATCCCACCGGCTCGACCAGCAGGTAGCTGCTGCCGATCGGCCGGCCCGGCGCGGCGTCGGGGGCCGGCGCGACGCGGTCCCTGCCGTCCTCGGCCTCGGCCTCCGCGACGCGGACCGCGGCGTCGGCTGAAGGGCGGGCGGTCTCCTCGGCCGCCAGGCACTCCTCGATCAGCGCGCTCAGCCACCTCGGCGCACCGGCGGGCACCGCCCCCGGCGACCGTCCGGTGGCCATCGCCAGCAACAGCGCCTCGCGCCCCTCGCCGGCCTCTCGGGCCCACGGGGCGCGGCCGGCGAGCAGGGTGTGCAGGCACGAGCCGAGCGCCCAGATATCCCCCGCCGCCGACCACGGGCGCCCCTCGAGCACTTCCGGCGGGAGGTGGGCGAGGGCCGCTTCGCGGTCGCCGGCCCCTTTCTCCACCTCTCCGGGCCGGGCGTCGATGCCCTGAAGTCCGGCCACGGCCATGCCCTCGACGATCACTCCCTGCTCGCTTCGCAGCAGGTTCCCTGGGCGCAGGTTGGCGTGCAAGACGCCCTGAGCGTGCAGGTCGGACAGCGCCCTGGCCGCCCCGAGAAGCGCCGACGCTACGTCTCGGGCGGGCAGCGCACCGCGCCCCACCTGCTCGGCCAGCGACCCGCCGGCGGCCCATCGGGTGGCCTGCCACGGATGCCCGCCGGGTCCCACGCCCCCGCCCAGGATCGGGTTGACGTGCGCACCGGGAACCAGACGCCGCAGCAGCGCCAAGTCGTCGATGTAGCGACGCCGGGCCCGTTCGGCTGGTATCGGCCGGCCGATCTTCACCGCCACTTCCACGCCGTCGACCCGCCGGGCCCGGACGGTGACCCCCCGAGGACCCCTCCCCGCGACCCGCCCGGTGGTCATCCCGGCGTCGCGGAGGACCGCGCCCAGGTCGACCTCCTCGGCGTCCCCCCATCTCCCGGGGTCCGCCTCCATCAGCGAGCGCCGCCATGCACGCCGCGCATGGTAGTGGTACCGGAAACGTCCGAAGCGAGGCTTACAGGCACGTTCCGGTTCCAGCGCGTACCCTTTGCCCCATGGCTGGGATCTCCCCCGACGGCCAACCCCGCCGCGTGCCTGTCACCGCTCGGCTCTCCACCCGCGGCTACGGCCGGGTCGGGCTGGCCGGCGTGGTGGTGGCCGCGGTTTTGGCGGTGACGTTCGCCACCGGCTACACCTCGACCAGGCTGCTCTCCAACGACAGCAGCGCCTGGTTGCGCAAGGGTGTCACCGTCGCGGAGATCAACGGCCCGTCGGCTCGCTACGAGGCGGTCGCCAGCGCGTCGCCGACGTCGGTCGCGGCTAGGGCCACCGACCCGCTCCAGGTCGTGCAGACCCCCGACGGGCAGCTCTACACCGACGATCCGCGGACCGGGAAGGTGTACCGGATCGACATGAGCACCATGACTCCGGAGCCGGGGCCCGAAGGCACCGCGGTGCTGGCCCGCGGCGCGCACGTCTTCGTCGTCGACGGCAAGCACCGGACGCTGACGCCGGTAGACCCCCAGAGCCTGGCTCCAGGACGGCCCGTCACCCTCCCGGCGCCGGTGGCCAGCCAGGCCATCGCCGGTGACGGCACCGCCTACATCGGCGCCACCAACGGCGAGGTCACCACCGTCGCGGGTTCCTCGGTCCACACGGTCCAGGTCACCGCCCACCCCGAGCCCGTCGACATGTCGGTCGTCGGCTCCAGCCCCGTCGCGGTAGACCCGACCGCCGGGGTCCTCTACAACCTGGCCGGGCCGAAGCCGGTGCCGGTGCGGTTGCCCGGGCCGGCCGCCAGCCCGCTGGAGCTGGCGTCCAGCCAACCGGCGGGGCCGGTGTGGCTGGTGCAAGGCGACGCCCTAGTCGAGGTCAACCTGCCCGACGGCGGGGTGCAGTCCGCGCAGCTGCCCGCCGGCGACGGGTTCGGGCCGCCGGTCATAAACGCCGGGCGGGTGTACGTGCCCGACGACACCCGAGGCCAGGTGCTGGTGTTCGACTCGGCGTCGCGCACGCCCGAGCCGGCCATCGACGTCCCCGCCGGCGCCCCCGGGTCGTCTTCGATCGAGGTGGTGGTCAAAGACGGCGCGGTCTGGATCGACAATCCCACGTCGAGGGACGGCAAGCTGGTCGGCGCCGACGGCAGCGTGAGGACCATCGACAAGAGCACCGGCGACGGGGTCACCGATCCCAACGCCAAGCCGGCCTCCAAGGCCCCGATCCCCGCCCCGCAACCGACCGCCTCCCCGCAGCCGCCGGTCAGCCCGCAGCCGGTGATCGGCTCGCAGCCCGGATCACTCCCCGCCGCGACCAGCGCGCTCGCCGTCCCCGCCCCGCAGGCGCCTCCTGCCGGGCCGGCGCCGACCGCCCCGATCGTTGCTCCGCCGGTCGTCCCGGCGGCCACGACCGTCGCGCCGACCACCACCACCACGAGGCCCACGACGACCACGACCCAGCCCCCCGGGCCGGCGGAGGTCACGGTGCCGACCGACCTGGTCGGCCAGAAAGAGCAGGCCGCGTGCGCGGAGCTGCAGGCGGACAGGCTGGCCTGCAGCGAGCAGCTGGTAGCCACCGCGGCACCCTCGGGCCAGGCCGACGACGTCGTCACCGCCACCCCGGGCGGCAAGGTCCCGCCTGGCACCAAGATCACCCTCTCGGTCGACGAGGTGGCGGTCCCGGCGATCCCTGCCGGCGCCAGCCCGAGCGCCTACTGCGCGGCCGCCAACACCGACTACGGGTTCGTGTGCACCTCGACCTCCGACGGGGCGGCGCCGGCGGGAACCCAGCCCGACGTGGTGACCAAGGTGACCCCCGACAGCCCCGGGACCCTGGTCGCCCCCGGCACGCCGATCGTCGCCCACTACTACACGCCGACCCCGCCGCCGGCGCCGGTGGTGGTACCCGACTGTGTCGGCGCCCCCTACCAGAACTGCGCGGCGACCGGCCTCACGGTCAACGCGGTGGTCGCCCCCACCCCCACCGCGGCGGTGAACTGCCCCGACGTGTACCAGCAGTCGCCGGCGGCCGGCACCACCGTGCCGCCCGGCAGCGCGCTGACCCTCGACTACGACCCGGTGTGCGCGGCGCCGCTCTACGAGCAGAACCACATCGGCACCAACGTGTTCTTCTTGACCTTCGACGCGTCGTCGTGGCCGTCGGGTCTCAGCAGCGAGTGGACCCACCCGACCGGCGCCGGGGCCGACGCCTACCAGCTGCAGGGCGGGGCCTGCCCGAAGGCGGGGACCGTGCCCCTCTACGAGTTCGAGTACCTGGCGACCGGAACGAACTCGGGCAACCGGGACCACTTCTACTTCACGACCAGACGCGGCTTCGCCGCCAAGGGTTGGACGGCCAAGGGGGCGATGGCGTGCGTGTTCCCCTCCCAGGTAGCCGGCACCGTCCCGGTGTACGCCAACTACCTGAACGACCCGTCGGTGCCCGCCGACTACGTCTGGACGCCGAACACCCCCAACAGCAACACCCCCAACCCGGTGTGGTACCAACCCCAGCATCCGTAGCGGCCCGAGCCCCTAAGGGCCGGCCGACGGTCCCCTATCGGCCCGCGGCCAAGCGGCGCTTTCGGCGATGTCCAGCAGCCGGGCGGCCGCCGGGCCCGGTCGACGGCCCCCGGCCCACACCGCCCGGATGGTCCGCTCGAAGCGCAGCTCCGGGCAGGGCACGACGACCAGCTCCCCGGAGCGGACCTCGGCCTCGACGGCCAGCGCGGACAGCACCGCCGGCGCGGCGCCGGCCACCGTCGCTCCTTTGATGGCCGTCGTGCTGGCCAGCTCCATGAGGGCGGTGACCTCGAGGCCGTGGGCGGCCAGCTCCGCGGCGAGGATGTCGCGGGTGCCCGAGCCCTGCTCGCGCAGCACCAGCGGCGTGGCAGCCAGTTCCGCCGCGCCGAGCGGCCGGCGGCGGCGGGCCCACGGGTGCCCGGCGCCGACGACCACCACCAAGGCGTCGGACCCGAGATCGCACGAACGCAGCCGGCGGGGAACGGCCGGACCCTCGATGAACCCCAGCTCGATGTCACCGCCAGACACCAGATCGATGACATGGGAAGAGTTGCCCATCTCCAGCGACACCCCGACCTCCGGCAGCGCGCTTCGCAGCTGGCGCAGCCAGCCCGGCACCAGGTACTCCGCCACCGTCAGGCTGGCACCGAGCCGGAGATGGGAGCGGGCGTCTCGGCGTAGGGCCGCGGTGCCGGCCTGCAGGGCCCGCATCCCGTCGAGGATCACCGCGGCCCACTCCACCGCGGCCTGACCGGCGGGGGTCAGGCGGGATCCGGTCCTGGCCCGTTCGAGCAACTGCAGGCCCAGAGCCCGCTCGAGGGCGCGCAGGCGCATGCTGGCGGCAGGCTGGGTGATGCCGTGGGCCTCGGCGGCGGCGTTGATCGACCCGAGCTCGCCCACCGTGACGAGAAGGTCCAGTGCGGCCAGGTCGGGGATCGGCTCCGCCAGAGGCATAAGCGAAGCTTATGACCGTCGAGGGGATATGCCGGTAGGCGCGAAGCCCGATCGGCACCAAAGTGACGGTGATGCCCATCCCGCAACCGGTATCTCAACACCGAGCGCAGCCCGGCACGCCGAGCCCGCGACGCCGGTCCCCCGTCGGAAGCCAGGCGGTGCGGCTACTGCCCGGCGCCGGCCTCGCGGCGGCCGTCGCGGCGGTCGCCACCTTCCTGGGAGGCTTCGTCCCGGCGCTGGGCGCCCCCCTGATCGCCATAGTCGCCGGGATCGCCATAGCTGCCTGGCGGCCGCTGCCGGGTCCGCTGGGACCGGGGCTGGGCTTCACCAGCAAGCGGGTCCTCCAAGGGTCCATCGTGATCCTCGGCCTCAACCTGTCGGCCCGGGAGGTGCTGCGCAGCGGGCGCAGCTCGCTTCCCGTGCTGGCCGGGACCCTGGTGCTGGCCCTGGCCGCGGCGGCGGTGGCCGGACGGCTGCTGCGGCTGCGCGGGGATCTCAACCTGCTCATCGGCGTCGGGACGGCGATCTGCGGGGCGTCGGCGATCGCCGCGGCCGACTCGGTGATCGACGCCGAGGAAGCCGACGTCAGCTACGCCATCGCGACGATCTTCACGTTCAACGTCGTGGCGGTGCTGGCCTACCCCTCGCTCGGCCACGCGCTCGGGCTGTCCCAGCACGCGTTCGGGTTGTGGGCCGGCACCGCGGTCAACGACATGTCGTCGGTGGTCGCCGCCACGACCGTCTACGGGCACGGAGCCCTGTCCTACGGCGTGGTGGTCAAGCTGACCCGCACCCTGGCCATCATCCCCATCTGCCTGGGGTTGGCCGCGTGGCGTCACCGCCGCCCGGCCGGCGCGGCCCGGTCGGAGCCGGGCCCCCGCCCGGCCAGGGCGGGGCGAAGCCTGCGGCGGGTGTTCCCGCTTTTCATCCTCGGGTTCGTCGCCGCGGTGACCCTGAACAGCGCCGGGGCGGTGCCAGCCTCCTCCCACCGGGGGCTGGGCGACCTGGCCACCTGGATGATCACCGCAGCGCTGGCGGCCATCGGGCTGTCGACCCGGCCGCGGGCCATCCGCGCCGCGGGGGCCAGGCCGATGATCCTCGGCGCGGTCCTCTGGTTCACCGTCGGCGTGACCAGCCTGGCCCTACAGCTGGCCAGCGGGCAGCTGTGACCGGGCCCGGCGATCCACTGCGATCCCCTACCCTCGGGGGTATGGAACTCCCCGAAGACGTAGTAGACGACGTCCGCAAGCGCCTCCGGCGCATCGCCGGCCAGGTGCAGGGCATCGAGCGCATGCTCGCCGAGGGCCGGGAGTGCAGCGACGTCGTCACCCAGATGACCGCGGTGTCCAAGGCGGTCGACCGGGCCGGCTTCAAGCTGGTGGCCGCCGGCCTGACCTACTGCATCTCCAACCCGGAGGAGGCCGCGGCCGACGGCTATCCCCTCCCGGTCGTCGAGAAGATGTTCATGAACCTGGCCTGACCGCCATACCCGCACGGGTATGCCGTCCGGAGGTTCGAAAAGGACCTTCGGCCCTAACGGGCGGGGGGCCCGCAGCCGGATCCTCGGAGCATGAGCAGCCGCCGGCCACGCTGGCGGCCCACGAGGGAGGTGGCGCTATGCCGAGCAAGAAGGTCCTGGTCCTAGGCGGCAACTTCGGTGGACTCACCGCCGCCCTGGCCGTCAACCATGAGCTGCACGGCGACGTCGATGTCACCGTCGTGTCCGCGTCGGACCGGTTCGTGTTCAACCCGTCGCTCATCTGGTTGCCCTTCGGCAAGCGGTCCCCCGACGACGTGACCTTCCCCCTCGAGCCGACCTTCGACGCCCACGGCATCAACTTCGTGCACGCCGAGGCCACCCGCCTCGACCTCGCCGCCCAAGCCGTCGAGACCACCGCCGGTCGCTACACCTACGACTACCTGGTCATCGCGACGGGTTACCGCAACAACTTCGACGTCGTCCCCGGGCTCGGCCCCG
Organism: Acidiferrimicrobium sp. IK; assembly: GCF_025499425.1. GTDB lineage: Bacteria > Actinomycetota > Acidimicrobiia > Acidimicrobiales > Palsa-688 > Acidiferrimicrobium. The sequence continues at coordinate 67,919 of NZ_JAIMCB010000007.1, read as the reverse complement.
ACGGCAACGCCTACACCATCACCTCCCTCGAGGACGCCATCCACGCCGGCGAGGGGTGGAAGCGGTTCTTGAAGGACCCCGGCGACGTGATCGTGGGGGCGACTCAGGGCGCCTCCTGCTTCGGTGCCGCCTACGAATACCTCTTCAACGTCTCCCACCAGCTCCGCAAGGCCGGTCTGAAGAAGCGGGTGACGCTCACCTACGTCTCGCCCGAACCCGAGCTCGGCCACTTGGGCATCGGCGGCCTCCCCCACGGCGAGGGCCTCCTCGGCATGTTCCTCAAAAAGGAGCACATCACCGCGGTCGTCGACACCGCGGTCGACCACGTCGACGAGGGTCGCTTGGTGCTCGCGGACGGCACCAAGCACGAGTTTTCCTACGCCATGATGATCCCGCCGTTCCTCGGCCAAGACGTCGTCCGACGGGCCCCCGAGATCGCCGACGAGAAGGGCTACGTCCGCGTCCGCGACACCTACCAGACCGAGGCCTACGACAACGTCTACGCGGTGGGCATCGCCGCCGCGGTCACCGTGCCGTGGCAGACCGCCAACCCGGTCGGCATCCCGAAGACCGGCTTCCCGACCGAGGCCATGGCGCACGTCGCGGCCAGGAACATCGCGGCCCAGATCCGCGGTGAGGCCCCCGGCCAGCACAAGGACTTCGCCGACATGCAGGCGGTGTGCGTGATGGACGCCGGCAACAACGGGGTGATCATCCTGGCCGACAAGATGCTCCCGCCGCGCAAGCACGGCGTGTTGATCCCCGGCCCCCAGGCCCACCTGATGAAGCTGGCCTTCGAGAAGTACTTCCTCTGGAAGGCCCGCAACGGCTACGTGAACCTTCCCTGAGCGATTACGGCAGACTGGCTCGTGACCTCCGCCCCGCTGACCGCAGACCCCCACGCCGCCGGGCTGGCCCAGCTCGTAGGCGACGACCTCGCCGTCCCTTGCGTCGACGGGATCGAGCGGCGCTACACCAACCTCGACGCGGCGGCGTCGACCGGCGCCCTCCCGGCTGTGGCGTCGAGGGTCGCGGAGTTCGTCCCGTGGTATTCGTCGGTGCACCGCGGCGCCGGCTTCAAGTCCCAGCTGGCCACCCAGGCCTACGAGGACGCCCGCGCCGCGGCCATGGCCTTCGCCGGGAGGGGCGACGATCGCGACGACGTGGCGATCATCCTGCGCAACACCACCGAGGCGGTCAACCACCTGGCCTACCGGCTGCGGCTGGACCCCGCCGACACCGTGGTGACCACCGTCGCCGAGCACCACGCCAACCTCCTGCCGTGGGCCCGGCTGTGCCGGCGCCGCTACGTCGAGGCGGCAGAAGACGGGACCTTCAGCGTCGAGGACGTCACCCGGGTCCTCGACGACGGGCCCCGCCCGGCGCTGCTAGCCATCACCGCGGCGTCGAACGTCACCGGATGGTCCCCCCCGCTCGACGCGGTGATCGACGCCGCGCACGATCGAGGCGTGAAGGTCTTCGTCGACGGGGCCCAGATGGCGGCCCACGGGCCGCTGCCGCCGGGCGCGGACTTCGTGGCGTGGAGCGGCCACAAGATGTACGCGCCGTTCGGCGCGGGGATCTTGATCGGCCCCCGGGGCGCGTTCGAGGACGGGGACCCGTTCCTCGCCGGCGGGGGCGCGGTCGACTTGGTGGACCTGGACGAAGTGGCGTGGACCGCGCCACCGGAGCGGGAGGAGGCGGGCAGCCCCAACGTGATCGGCGCGGTGGCCCTGCACGCGGCCATCGACCAGTTGACCGGTCTGGGCTGGGACCGGATCCGGGCTCACGACGCCGACCTGGCCCGCCAGATGCGCGACGGCCTGCGGGGCATACCCGGGGTGCGCCTGCTCGGCCCCGGTCCGGCCACCCCGACCCTGCCGCTCGCCGCGTTCACCGTCGACGGGTTGCCCCACGCGCTGGTCGCGGCCCGCCTCAGCGCGGAGCACGCCATCGCGGTCCGCCACGGCTGCTTTTGTGCCCACCCGTATCTGATGCGCCTCCTCGGGTTGAGCCCCGACGAGATCAGCCGCTACCGCGACGCGGTGCTCGCCGGCGACCGCCGGGCGATCCCGGGCGCGGTACGGGCCAGCGCGGGGATCAACACCTCCCCCGCCGACATCGACCGGCTGCTCGCCGCGGTGGCCGCCATCGCAGGCGGCGCCCCGGCCCCCGTCGACTACGTCCAAGACCCCCGCACCGGCGACTTCCGCCCGGCGGGCGAGGAGCCGGGACGGGGCGGGACCGACGGCGCCGGCTCGGTGTGCGTCACCGGCTGACGGCCTGGGATCAAAGCAGCCGGGTGGCCAGCTCGGAGATCTCGGAGCGGACGCAGGAGGTCAGGCGGACGTGACCGAAGCAGGCTTGGCCGTGGAACGCCTGGAGCAAGACGGTCAACGCGTTGGAGTCGGCCGAGGTGAACGCGTTGTCGATCTGGGAAGTGTCGCCGGTGAAGACGATCTTGGTCCCCTCAGCGACCCGGGTCAGCATCGCTTTGAGGGTGGCCGGCTCCAGGTTTTGGGCCTCGTCCACGATCATGTAGGTCCCGCCGATCGACCGGCCCCGCAGGTAGCCGATCGACTCGAAGGTCAGCTGCCCGGTGCCGCGCAGCTGCTCGACCATCTGCTTGGCCGCCCCTTTCGACTTGCGCTCAGAGAGCGCGGCGAGGGCGTCCATGATCGGCTCCATCCACGGCGCCAGCTTCTCGTCGAGGGTCCCGGGAAGGAACCCGACGTCTTGGCGGCCGACGGTGATGGTCGGCCGGTAGACGCTCACCCGGCTGTAGTGCTGCTGGTCGCCGGGCTCGACGGCCTGCTCGAGCCCGGCGGCCACGGCCAGGATCGTCTTGCCGCAGCCCGACGGCCCGTCGAGGGCGACCACCCCGACCTCGGGGTCCATGAGCAAGTCGAGAGCGAAGCGCTGCTCGGCGTTTTTCGGCAGCAGCCCCCAGGCGGACTGGTCCTTGCGCAGCAGCAGCAGCCCGCCCTCGCAGCGCCGACCGAGCGCGGACTGCATGCCGGCGCTTAGCAGCAGCCCCTGGTTGACCTCCTGGTCGGTCACCGCCGCGTCGAGGATGCCCTCGTCGGGGATGACCCGGTCGAGGTACAGCTGGTCGATGAGGGCCCGGTCCACCGGCACCCGCCGCCAGCCGACCTCCGAGTCGTCGAGCTGGCGGGCCGCGGCGTGCTCGACGGCCTCCAGGCCCAACGCCGACGCCTTGACCCGCATCGCGGTGTCGGCGCTCACGACGGTGGTCTTCGCCCGGTCGGCCTGACCGAGGGCGGAGGCCAGGATCCGGTTGTCCGGCTTGGACGAGTCGAGGCCGGACTCGAGGAGCTTGTCGAAGCGGGCGTGGTTGAGCTCGACGCGCAGCGTCCCGCCGTGGCGGAGGGCGATGGGCTCGTGGAGCGGTCCGCCGTCGCGGACCTGCTCCAGCTTGCGTAGCACCCGGCGGGCCATGGCCCCGACGTTGTCGTCGCGGCGGGTCTTCAAGCCGTCGAGCTCCTCGACGACGGTCAGGGGGATAACCACGTCGCAGCCGGGGAACGCGAACAGGACGTCGGGCTCGGCGATCAGCGCGGAGGTGTCGAGGACCCTCACCTCCCGGGTGGTCGCCTCAGATGGTGCGCCGGTCCGGGGGTCGTGCTGGTCGGTGGTGACGAGGGTCATGGGTCACTCCTTGTTCGCGGGCGCGCCACCATCTCCCGACCGAGGCGGCCGGGAGATGGACTGAAAGACGCGGGGACGTGCCTGTCGCCGAGCGCTCGAGTGCCGCCCTGTCGCTCGGGGTGTTGAGGGGACGCCGACAACGCCCTGAGCGTAGGAGCCGACCGGGCCCGGGCGGTGGATGGGCCGCTGAACCCGAAAGGCGGACTCCCTGGGGTCAGCCGAGGGTGGCGATGGCCTTGTTGAAGATCTCAGAGGGGCGCATGACCGCCTCGGTCTTCGCCTGGTCCGGGTGGTAGTAGCCGCCGATGTCCGCCGGGGCGCCCTGCACCGCGAGCAGCTGGTCGGTGATCGCGGTCTCGTTCTCGGCGAGGGAGCGGGCCAGCTGGCTGAAGGAGGCGGCCAGCGGGGCGTCCTCGGTCTGGCGGGCCAGCTCCTCGGCCCAGTACAACGCCAGGTAGAAGTGGCTGCCGCGGTTGTCGATGCCGCCGACCTTGCGGCTCGGTGACCGGTTCTCGTTGAGGAACGTCGCCGTGGCCCGGTCGAGGGTGTCAGCGAGGATCTGCGCCCGCTTGTTACCGGTGCGCTGCGCGAGATACTCGAAGCTCACCGCGAGGGCGAGGAACTCGCCGAGGCTGTCCCAGCGCAGATAGTTCTGCTTGATCAGCTGCTGCACGTGCTTGGGGGCCGACCCGCCGGCTCCGGTCTCGAACAGGCCGCCGCCGGCGATGAGCGGAACGATCGAGAGCATCTTGGCACTGGTACCGAGTTCCATGATCGGGAACAGATCGGTGAGGTAGTCCCGCAACACGTTGCCGGTGACCGAGATGGTGTTCTCCCCGCGGCGGATGCGCTCCAAGGAGAAGGCGGTGGCGGCCTCGGGGGTCATGATCTCGATCTGGAGCCCGTCGGTGTCGTGCTCGGGCAGGTAGGCGTTGATCTTCTCGATCAGCCTGGCGTCGTGGGGGCGTGCCTCGTCGAGCCAGAACACCGCCGGATCGCCGGTGGCTCGGGCCCGGTTGACGGCCAGCTTGACCCAATCGCGGATCGGGATGTCCTTGGTCTGGCACATGCGGAAGATGTCGCCAGCCTCGACGGACTCCTCGAGGACCACCGCGCCGGAGGTGTCCACCACCCGCACGGTGCCGGCGGCGGGGACCTCGAAGGTCTTGTCGTGGCTGCCGTACTCCTCGGCGGCCTGGGCCATCAGACCGACGTTGGAGACCGACCCCATGGTGGCGGGGTCGTAGGCGCCGTGGGCCCGGCAGTCGTCGATCACCACCTGGTAGACGCCGGCGTAGTCGCCGTCGGGGATCACCGCCAGGGTGTCGGCCTCCTCCCCGTCGGGACCCCACATGTGGCCGGAGTTGCGGATCATCGCCGGCATCGACGCGTCGACGATCACGTCGCTCGGTACGTGCAGGTTGGTGATGCCGCGATCGGAGTCGACCATGGCCAGGCGGGGTCCGTCGGCCAGCTCGGCGTCGAACGCGGCTTTGATCTCTGCGCCGTCGGGCAGCGACTCGAGGCCCTTGTACAAGGCGCCGAGCCCGTCGTTGGGGTTGAGCCCGGCCGCGGCCAGCGCGTCGCCGTAGCGAGCGAAGGTGTCGGGGAAGAACGCCCGCACCGCGTGACCGAAGATGACCGGGTCGGAGATCTTCATCATCGTGGCTTTGAGGTGGACCGAGAACAGCACCCCTTCGGCCTTGGCCCGGGCCCGCTGCTCGGCGAAGAACTCCTCGAGCGCCGCGACGCGCATCACCGCGCTGTCGACGACCTCACCGGCGAGGACCGGGACCGACTCTCGAAGGACGACCGTGTCGCCGTCCGCGGTGGCCAGCTCGATGCGCAGCGACCCGGGCTCGGCGATGACCGCGGACTGCTCGGTGGCGTGGAAGTCGTCGGCGTGCATGTGCGCGACGTTGGTCTTCGAGTCAGGTGACCACGCCCCCATGTGGTGGGGGTGGTTGCGGGCGTACTGCTTGACCGACGCCGGCGCCCGCCGGTCCGAGTTGCCCTGGCGCAGCACCGGGTTGACCGCGCTGCCCAGCACCTTGGCGTAGCGCTGGCGCGAGTCGCGCTCTTCGTCGGTGGCCGGCGCCTCCGGGAAGTCCGGGACCGCGAAACCCTGCCCTTGGAGCTCTGCGATCGCGGCCTTCAGCTGCGGGATGGACGCCGAGATGTTGGGCAGCTTGATGATGTTGGCTTCCGGGCGCTCCACCAGCTGGCCCAGCTCGGCCAGGGCGTCGTCGACGCGCTGATCGGGTGCGAGCCGGTCGGCGAAGGACGCCAGGATCCGCCCGGCGAGCGAGATGTCGCGGGTCTCGACGGTCACTCCTGCGGTGGCGGCGTAAGCCCGCACGATAGGAAGCAACGAGTAGGTCGCCAGGGCCGGAGCCTCGTCGGTGTGCGTGTAGATGATGCTCGAGTCGTCCATAACCACTCCACTCTTCGTCGACGAGCGTTCCGCCTCACGGTACTTCCCCTGGCTAAGGTCCCGGAACTACTCGCCGGTAGCTTGCGGTGGTGGTGGTGGTCGTGGCGGGTTCACGGCAAGGCGATCACCTCGGCCGGCGGCCCGAGCCGCTCGCGGTGAGGGAACAGCGCGCTCAGCCCTGCGTGCAGCACCAAGCCGACGCCGAACCCGACGATCCAGCTGTAGTTGTACAGCGGCTGGAGGAAGGGGATCAGCCCGCCGTGGGGGAAGGGGCCGGCCCCCGGCGCCGACCACGCTCCGCCCACCGCCAGGACCATGCCGACGACCGCCGCGGTCAGCGCCCGCCAGTTCCAGCCCCGCCGGTAGGCGTAGGGGCCGTCGGGCCGGTACAGCCCGGCCAGGTCGAGCCTGGTCCGCCGGTACAGCCAGTAGTCAGCGACGAGCACACCGGCGATGGCGCCGAGCATCCCGCCGTAGAAATCCAGCCAGGTGTAGATGTACAAGCTGGGGTCGGTGACCAGCCGCCACGGCTGGATGAGGATCCCGATGACCCCGGTGACCACCGCACCGCGACGGAAGGTCATCCACTTCGGCAGCAGGTTGCAGAAGTCGTAGGACGGGCTGACCACGTTGGCCGCCACGTTGGTGGCGATGGTGGCCACCGCCAGGCTGAAGAGAGCGACGAGGACCACGGCGGGGTTGGAGAAATGGCCGGTGAGCTGCACCGGGTCCCAGATCGCTTTGCCGTACACGACGACCGACGCCGAGGTGGCCAGCACCGCGATCAACGAGAACAACGTCATGGTGGTGGGCAGGCCGGCCGCCTGACCGACGATCTGCTGGCGCTGACCCCGCCCGAAGCGCGAGAAGTCGGGGATGTTGAGCGACAGCGTCGCCCAGAACGCGATCATGCCCATGAGCGACGGGAAGAACACCGGCCAGAAGCGGTGACCCCACCCGAGCTTGCTCGGCTGCGACAGGATCGGCCCGGCGCCGCCGGCCTTCACCCACAGCCACACCAGCAGCGCGAGGGCCATCACCAGCACGAACGGCGCCGCCCAGCTCTCGAACCGGCGCAGCGTGTCGATACCCCGCAAGATCACGACCATCTCGATCGCCCAGAAGATGGCGAACGACAGCCACATCGTCCACTGGTAGCTGCCGAGCTTGGCCGCGTCGCTCCACCCGCCGCCGGCCAGCGACCCGACGAGCACGAAGATGGCCTGGCCGCCGATCCAGGTCTGGATCCCGAACCACCCGCACGCGACCAGGGCCCGCAGCAGCGCAGCCAGGTTGGCGCCGGTGGTGCCGAAAGGCGCCCGGGCGAACACCGGGAACGGGATGCCGTACTTGGTGCCGGCGTGGCTGTTGAGGAGGATCGGGACCAGCACGATCAGGTTGCCGAGGCCGATGGTGATCAGCGCCTGCCAGGCGCTCATCCCCAACGCGACCAGCCCCGACGCCAGCAGCCAGGTCGGCACGCAGTGGGAGATCCCCACCCACAGGGCCATGTAGTTGTAGGTCCCCCAGCGTCGCTGGGTCACGGGGATCGGAGCCAGGTCGGCGTTGAACAGGGGGCTGGCCTCGAGGACCGCCGGGTCCTCCAGCTCGTGGCGGCCGTCCTCGTGGACGACCTCGCCGGCCCGTCGGGTGATGACCGCCATCACGACCTCCCCTCGCTGATGGATCATCGTCGAAGGTAGTCCCCGCAGCCGTTTCGCCACGGTTACAAGATCCGCCCCCCGCCGTCTGGCGCCGTCTGGCCGGCGCCGGTCGCCGCTGGGGGGACCGGCGCGACGCGCACCGCGCAAACCTTGAACTCGGGCATCCGGCTGACCGGGTCGAGGGCAGCGACGGTCAGGGCGTTGGCGGCCTGCTCCCCGCCCCAGTGGAACGGCGCGAAGACCGTGTCGGGGCGGATGTCGGGGGTCACCTGGACGGCGAAGCGGACCGCAGCCCGGCGGCTGCGGACCTCGGCCAGGTCGCCGTCGGCGACGCCGCAGCGCTCGGCCAGCGCCGGGTGGAGCTGCAGCCGGGGCTCCGGGCGGCTCGCCGCCAGCCGGGGCAGGCGCCGGGTCTGGGCGCCGCTGTTGTAGTGCTCCCGGTACCGTCCGGTCGTGAAGTACACGGGGAAGTCGTCGTCGGGCGGCTCGGCGCTGCGCCGGTACACGACCGGGAGGAGCCGGGCCCGGCCGTCTGGATGGGCGAAACCGGAAGCGAACAGCCGGGGCTGGCCGGGGTGGTCACCGTCGGGGCAGGGCCAGTGGATGCCCGCCTCGGCGTCCAGGCGGGCGTAGGTGATCCCCGAGTAGTCGGCCCGGGCGCCGCGAGTAGCCGCTCTCAGCTCGTCGAACACCTCCTCGGCCGACGCGAACGCGAAGCGCTCGGGATGGCCGAGGCGGGCGGCGAGGGCGCAGAGGACGTCGATGTCGTTGCGGACCCCGGCGGGAGGGTCGCTGGCGGCCCGGCGGCGCAGCACCCGGCCTTCCAGGTTGGTCATGGTGCCGTCCTCCTCGGCCCACTGGGTGACGGGGAGCACGACGTCGGCGCTCGCCGCGGTCTGGTCGAGGAACGAGTCGAGGACCACCAGGAGGTCCAGGTCGGCGAGGTTGGCCCCGAGGCGGCGGGCGTCGGGCGACGCGACCGCGACGTTGGACCCGGCCACTAGCAGCGCCCGGACCCCGCCGGGCTGGCCGATGGACTCCAGCATCTCGACCGCGCTGCGGCCGGGGCCGGGCAGCGACGACGGTTCGACGCCCCACACCGCGGCGACCGCAGCCCGGTCGGCGTCGTCGGAGATCGACCGGTACCCGGGCAGCTGATCGGCTTTCTGGCCGTGCTCCCGGCCGCCTTGGCCGTTGCCCTGCCCGGTCAGGCATCCGTACCCGCTGTTGGGCCGTCCCACCTTGCCCATCGCCAGCATCAGGTTGATCAAGGCGGTGACGGTGTCGGTGCCCTTGGCCTGCTGCTCGGGGCCGCGACCGGTGAGGATCATGGCGGTGGGAGCGGCCAGGGCTGCGACGACGCGCCGGAGATCGCCGGGCGCTACCCCGGTGGTCTCCTCGACCCGCTCCGGCGTCCACTCGCCGAGGGTGGCCTCCACGTCGTTCCAGCCCGCGGTCCGGGCCTCGACGTAGGCGTGGTCCACCACGCCTAGACGGCGGGCGCATTCGAGCATCCCGACGGCGAGCGCCAGGTCGGTGCCGGGCACCGGCTGGAGGTGGAGGTCCGCGACCGCGGCGGTCGCGCTGCGGCGGGGGTCCACGACGATGAGCGTCCCGCCCGCGGCCTGCATCGCCTCTACGTACTGCATCAGCGGCGGCATGGTGTCGGCCGGGTTGGCCCCCCAAAGCACCAGGGTCGAGGTGCCGGCGATGTCCGAGAGCGGGAACGGAAGCCCGCGGTCGACCCCGAAGGCGCGGTTTTGGCCGGCCGCCGCCGACGACATGCAGTAGCGGCCGTTGTAGTCGATGCTGGCCGTGCCGAGCGCGACGCGGGCGAACTTGCCGAGCAGGTAGGCCTTCTCGTTGGTCAGCGCCCCGGACCCGAACACGCCGACGGCGTCGGGTCCGTGGGTCTCCGCCGCGGCGCGCAGCCGGCGGGCGACGAGGTCGAGCGCGTCGTCCCAGGAGGCCTCCTGCAAGCGGCCGTGAGCGTCGCGCACGAGAGGAGCCCGCAGCCGCTCGGGGTGGGCCAGCATCCCCGCCGCCGACCACCCTTTCACGCACATCCGGCCCTGGTTGACCGGGAAGGTGGTGTCGGCGAGCACCTCGACGGGCCCGTCGCCCCCGGCCGGGGCCTTCTGGAGCCGCATGCCGCACTGGAGGGCGCAGAACGGGCAGTGCGTCGGGGTGGGCGCCGGGCGGTGATCGCCGCGGTCGTCGCCGCTGACCGCGAGGACCTCCACCGTCGAGCCCCACACCCGCACCGGCCAGACCCGCACCGGGGGGTGGTCCCCGTCGAGGCAGCGGCCGCTGGCCAGGTCGAAGCGCTGCTTGTGCATCGGGGATGCCACGTAGGTGACGTCGCCGGCGGAGCCGATCAGGCCGCGGGCCAGCACGTTGGCGCCCGACACCGGGTCGTGGTTGTCGATCGCCCGCAGCCGGGAGGCGTCGGTGCCTCCCGGTCCGGGCAGGAGGAACAGGGCCACCTGCTGCCCGTCGACCAGGGCGGCGACCCCGCGGCCGGGTTGCAGCTCCCGGGTCGAGCAGACCCGGACCCACCGCCGGGTGGTCACCGCCGGCTCCCCGCCAACTCGACCTTCTGCCAGCGCTCGGTCGGCTCCCGGTGCTGGGCCGGCTCACGGTGCGGGGCCTTCTCCCGTGGCTGCGCCGGGCGGGGCTGGCCGCGCTCGGAGACCATCACGATGTTCGGGTCGGGCCGGTCGGTGTTGACGAAGGTCCGGAACTTGCGCAGCCGGGACGGGTCGGCGAGGGTCTCGGCCCACTCGTCGCGGTAGCCCGCCACGTGGCGGGCCATGTCCGCTTCCAGCTCGGCGCCGAGGCCGAGGGCGTCGTCGACCACGACCCGCCGCAGGTGGTCGATGCCGCCGTCCATGGCGTCGAGCCAGGAGGCGGTGCGCTGCAGGCGGTCGGCGCTGCGCACGTAGAACATCACGAAGCGGTCGATGGTGCGCACCAGGGTCTCGGTGTCGAGGTCCTCGGCCAGTAGGTCGGCGTGGCGGGGGCGGGTGCCGCCGTTGCCGCAGACGTAGAGGTTCCACCCTCGCTCGGTGGCGATGACACCCACGTCTTTGCTCTGGGCTTCGGCGCACTCGCGCGCGCAGCCCGACACCGCCATCTTGATCTTGTGCGGGCTGCGCAGACCCCGGTACCGCAGCTCGAGGTCGACGGCCAGCCGAGTCGAATCACCGACCCCGTAGCGGCACCACGACGTGCCGACGCAGGACTTCACGGTGCGGACCGCCTTGCCGTAGGCGTGACCGGACTCGAAGCCGGCGTCGACCAGCCGCGCCCAGATGTCTGGCAGCTGGTCGATGCGGGCGCCGAGGAGATCGACGCGTTGGCCGCCGGTGAGCTTCACGTAGAGACCGAACTCCTGCGCCACCTGGCCGAGGACGATCAGCTTGTCGGGGGTGATCTCCCCTCCGGGGACCCGTGGCACCACCGAGTAGGTGCCGTCTTTTTGGAGGTTGGCGAGGAAATGGTCGTTGCTGTCTTGCAGCGCGCCGAGCTCGCCGTCGAGGATGTAGGCGCCCTGCAACGACGCCAGGATCGACGCCACCGTCGGCTTGCAGATCTCGCACCCGGCTCCGGTGCCGTGCTTGGAGAGCAGCTCGGAGAACGAGCGGATGCCCCCGACCCGGACCAGGTCGACGATGTCTTGGCGGGAGTAGGCGAAGTGCTCGCAAAGCGAGCGGGTCATCTCGATGCCGTTGTCGTTGAGCGCCAAGCGGACCAGCTCGCTCAGCTGCGGTGCGCAGCCCCCGCAGCCGGTACCGGCGCCGGTCGCCTTTTTGATCCCGGCCACGTCGGCACTGCCCCGCTCGGCGATCGACTCGGCGGCGGCCGCCCGGATGGCGCCTTTGGCCACGTTCTCGCACGAGCAGATGGTGGCGGTGTCTTTGAGCGCGGCGATCCCCCTGCCCGCGGGGTCCGCGTCGGCTGGCCCGGCCGGCGCGAGCAGGCTGGCGGGGTCGTCGGGACTGTCGGCGTCGCCGGCCGCGATGGCGGCGAGGGTGTCGAACGCGGAGGCGTCCCCGACCAGCACCCCGCCGACGACCGCTCCGGCCGCGTCGACCACCAGGCGCTTGTGGACCATCCGGGCCGCGTCGGTGAGGGTGACAGTCGAGGTGCCGGGACCGGCGCCGTGCGCGTCGCCGAAGCTGGCTACGTCGACGCCCAGCAGCTTCAGCTTGGTCGGCGTGTCGGTCGCCTCGAACGCGGCGCGGACCCCGCAGATGGTGTCGGCGACGACCCTGGCCATCTGGTAGCCGGGGGCGACCAGACCGTGGACCCGACCACCGGCGAGGGCGCACTCGCCGATCGCGAAGACGTGAGGATCGCTGGAGCGGCACTGTGCGTCGACCACGACCCCTCCCCGCTCCCCGACCTCCAGGCCGCACGCTCGGGCCAGGTCGTCGCGGGGGCGGATCCCGGCCGCGAAGACCACCATCTCGGTGGCCAGCGCGTCGGCGGGGTCCCCGGGATCGGCGCCTGCGGGGGACAGCTCCACCGCGGCGACCGACCCGTCGGCGCCGGCGACGACGCGCCGTACCGTCGTCGAGGTGTGCACAGCCAACCCGAGGCCGCGGATGCGCTGACCGAGCAGCTCCCCGCCGACGGGGTCGACCTGGGCCGGCATCAGGCGGGGCGCGAACTCGACGACCTCGGTGGCCAGGCCGCAGGAGCGCAGCGCGCCGGCGGCCTCGAGGCCGAGAAGCCCGCCTCCGACGACGACGCCGTGCGCCCGCCCGTGCGCCCAGCTCTTGATCGCGTCGACGTCGTCGATGGTCCGGTAGACGAAGCAGCCGGGCGTGGCCCTCCCGGGGACCGGAGGCACGAACGGGTAGGAGCCGGTCGCGAGCACGGCGTGCTCGTAGCGGATGGTCCGCCCGGCGTCGGTCAGCGCGACCTGGCCGGCCAGGTCGAGATGGGTGACCCGCTCGCCGGTCACGATGCGCACCGCCGGGTCGGCCGCCACGTCGGGGTCGATCATGCTCAAGTCGTCGGGGGTCCCGCCGTCGAAGAGGGCGGAGAGGTGCACCCGGTCGTAGCCGCCCTCGCGCTCCTCCCCCACCACGACGATGTCCCGGCTGCGGGTGGCTCCCCGACGGACCAGGACCTCGACCAGCTTGTTGCCGACCATGCCGTGCCCGACGACCAGGATCACCGGGCGCTCAGCCGGCGTGCCGGGCCCGCTCATGCGCCCACCGCCGCGGCGGGTACCGCTGCCTCGGCGCCGGCGGGGTCCTGGCGGCGGAGGTAGGCGGCGTAGGTCACCGACGCGAACACCACGTAGGACCCGAGGAACAACCACAGCGCCGGGACCGACCAGGTGGAGTGGGCGGCGGCCACCGCGGCCTTGGCCGCCGGGGTCTTGGCCGCGGTGATCAGCGACGACACGTGGAGGCTGGACTGGCGTATGACGACCTGCACCGCGACGCCGCCGAGGGCGCCGGCGGCGCCGGCTATGCCGATCACCGCCGCGGCCCGGCGTTTGTGCTCGAGGCGGGCGGCGGGGGTGCCGCCGGCCTTGGCGGCCATGCCGGCGAACACCGACGGGATCATCTTGTAGGTCGAACCGTTGCCGATGCCGCTCAGCACGAACAGCCCTTGGAACGCCACGAAGAAGATGGGGAAGCTGCGGTTGGCGACGCCGGCGATGGCCACCGCCACGCATCCGGCCATCCCGACAAACGACGCCAGGGTGACCGCCGCACCCCCGACCCGGTCGGCGATCCACCCTCCGAGCGGGCGGCTCAGGGATCCGAGCAGGGCGCCGGTGAAGCCGAGGCCGGCCAGGTAGGTGGCGATGAAGGTGTGGTCGGCGAGAAACGTCGGGAAGCTGTACTTGATGACCAGCGGCATGGCGAAGGAGAACCCGATGAACGAGCCGAACGTGCCGATGTAGATGAACGACAGCAGCCAGGTGTGGGTGGTGCGCAGCGCCGCCCGGTAGGCGCCGCCGTCGAAGCTGGCCTGGCTGAGGCTGTCCATCCGCCACCAGGCGAGGAGGGCCGCGGCGACGATGAACGGAATCCAGACCGCTCCGGCGTAGGCCATGTGCACGTGGTGGTTGGGGAGCTTGGCCAGCGCCTCGGGGACGCCGACGATCAGCACCAGCGGCACGACGAGCTGCCCGACCGCGGTGCCGATGTTGCCGCCGGCCGCGTTGAGCCCGAGCGCCCACCCTTTCCGCCGCTCCGGATAGAAGTAGGAGATGTTGGCCATCGACGACGCGAAGTTGCCCCCGCCGACGCCCGCGGTCGCCGCGCAAAGCGCCAGCACCCACAGCTGGGTGCCGTGCGCCTGGTGGGCCAACCAGCGGCTGGGCACCACCACCGCCAGCGCCAGGGCGGGGACCAGGAGCAGACTGGCGGAGAACGCGGTCCACGCCCGGCCCCCGAAGCGGGGCACCGCGAACGTGTAGGGGATCCGCAGCAGCGACCCGACCAGGTTGGGCAGCAGCGTCAGGAGGAACTGCTCCGACACCGACAACTTGATGCCGATGTTGGCCAAGTTGAGCACGACGATTGTCCACACCACCCAGATCGAGAACCCGAGATGCTCGGCGAACATCGACAGCAGCAGGTTGCGGCGGGCCACGAAGCGCCCGCTGCGGGCCCAAAAGGCCGGGTCTTCGGGCTCCCAGTCATCGATCCAGCGGCCCTTGCGCCGGGCAGTCCGGGGGGCGGGAGCATCCTCGGGGATGGTGCGCAGCGTGTCCATGCCGGAGAGCCAACTCGACTGTTGGGTCGCTGCCGTGACGCGACGGGGAACCCCACGTTGCTGGCGCCTCGCCCGTCCCGGCCGCGGTGATGCGGCCCAGGAAACCGGGCGGAAACACGTTCAGCCGGCGGTGCTGAGCCGGTAGCCGCGCCGGTGGACGGTCTCGATCAGGCCGGAGTGCTCCCCGAGCTTGGCTCGCAGCCGGCCGATGACCGCCTCGAGAGCGTGAGGGTCGACGTCGCGCTCGTCCCACGCCCGGCGCATCAGCACGTGGCGTCCGACCGCGGCCCCCGGCCGCTCGGCCAGGCAGGCGAGGATCACCCGCTCCCGAGACGACAGTCGGACCGCCTCGATGGCCGCGCCGCGAAGCACGCTGCCCTGCAGCACCAGCTGCCCGTCGACGGCCCCCAGCTGTCGGCGTCTGGCCGCCAGCTCCTCCGACACGAGGCGGACCAACGACCCGAGCCGCCAGTGCTCGGGGGTCACCGGGTCGGTGATGCCTTCGTCGAGCGCGGCGGCGGAGCACACCGGGCCGACGCAGGCCACGAGGATCCCCCCGTTGAGCGCCCGCAGCAGCTGACGGGCCCGGCCGGTGAGCTCGGCCATTTCGATCAAGTTGCGCACCGCCGGCGCGGCGGTGAAGGTGACCGCGTCGATGGCGCCCTCCGAGCAGAGGGTGATCAGCCGCTGGACCGGCCCGTCGTCTTCGGGGACGACCCACCGGTAGACCGGGATCTCGATCACCTCGGCGCCCTGCTCCTGCAGCTGGGCGGTGAGCTCCTGGCGTCCGTCGCCGTGGAGCTGCAAAGCGACGCGCTTGCCGGCCACGCCCTCTTCGGCCAGGCGGTCCCCGACGGTGGCCAGCCTCTCGGACTTGGCCCGCCACCAAAGGTCGAGTCCGGCGATGCCGATCGCGCCGGCCGCCTTGGGGCCGCGCGCCGCGATGCGCGCGCTGGACAGGGCGTTGCGCAGGGCCTGGTCCAGACCCCAGCTCGACGCCAGCCCGAACCAGCTGCGGATACCGAGCCCGGTGTTGGCCACGAGGAAGTCGGGGGGCCGAGCGATCACCTCCTCGGTCAGCGCCCGGAGCCGGTCGTCGTCACCGACGGGGATGGTCTTGATGGTCGGCGCGTGGAACACGTCGATGCCGAGGCGCGTCAGCATCAGCTTCTGCTCCTCGCTGCGCCGGTCGGCGGTGACCGCGACGGTGAACCCCTCGAGGGGGAGGGAAGGCTCCACCGTCCGACCGTATCCGCCCGGTCCCGGCTGGCGATGAACAGCGCGCGAACTCGTGTCGGCGGCGCGGCGGGGTGCCGGCCGCTGGGCGGGGCCGGGAGTCAGGCGACGGCCGGTCGGGTGACGATATCGGCGCGCAGCGGGGCGAGGGCCGCGCCGATCCGCTCGATGGTGTCGCCGGGCACCGCGAGCGCCGCGAGGGTGTCGGCCAGGTGCCCGACGACGGCGTCGAAGTCCGCGTCGGTGATGGCCAAAGAGGCGTGGGCGGCGCCCATGTCCCGGCCGGAGTAACCGTCGGCGCCGCCGAGGGCGGCGCCGATGAACGCCCGCTGATGACCTTTGAGCCGGGCCAGGTCGACGCCCTCGAAGTAGCCGGCCAGCGACGGGTCGCCGGTCACCTTGGCATAGAACATGTCGACTGCTGCGGTGACGGCGGGCGCACCGCCGATGTCGTCGTAGGTCGCCATGGGCCTACTTGTACCGGGCGGGCGTCTCCTCTCGGTTTCCCGACCGTGACCCGCTCGTGACCGCATCCGCACGCCGACCCGGTCGGGGCGTGAGGACTTACCCGGGCGGCTCCACCGGGAGGCGGGAGCCCTCCCACCCCCGCCGGGGCGTCACCGCCTCGCGGGAGCGGTAGACGATGTATGGGCGGGTGAGGTACCCGACCGGGGCGGAGAAGACGTGCACCAGCCTCGAGAACGGCCAGAAGGCGAACAGCAGCCACGCTGATATGGCGTGGATCTCGAATCCGATCGGTGCGGCGACGATCAGATGGGTGTGGGGGTCGAAGTACAGCACCGACCGGAACCACGGGGCGACGTCGACGCGGTAGTCGTGGGCGGCGCCGGTCGCGTTGCCGAGGACGGTGGTCGCCAGCCCCAGCCCGATGGTCAGCGCCAGGAGCACGTACATGATCTTGTCGTTGGTGGTGGTGGCGGAGAACACCGGTCCGGTGGTCCGCCGCCGGTAGATCAAGATCGCCATGCCGGCGACGGTCATGACCCCCGACACGGTGCCGAGGGTGACCGCCGACAGGTGGTAGGCGTGTTCGGAGACGCCGAGGGCTTTGGTCGTCGACTCCGGGATGAGGATCCCGACGACGTGGCCGAGGATGACCAGCAGGATCCCGAAGTGGAACAGCGGGCTGCCGATGCGCAGCAGCCGGCGTTCGTACAACTGGCTGGAGCGGGTCGTCCACCCGAACTTGTCGTAGCGGTACCGCCAGATGTGGCCGAGCACGAAGGTGGCGATGCAGATGTAGGGGACGATCACCCACAGGAGGATGTTGCCTGCGCTCACCGCCGGCCTCCCATCTGCTCGGGCGGCCCGAACGGTTCGAGTCCGACCTCCTCGCCGGGCGGCCCGCTGCGGGCCAGCTCCAGCATCGCGGTCAGGTCCGACTCGGTTGGCTCGCCGAGCACGGCGCGCAAGGCGTCGACCACGTCGACATAGGGAGAATCCCGTTCGGCGAGCGCCGCTCGCAGCAGCTCGACGCCGGCTCGGTGCTCGTCGAGCAGCTCGACACCGTCGGCGGTGAGCGCCGCGAAGTTGCAGACCACGCCGAGATGGTCGGCGAGCTCGCCGTCGGGCGGAGCGCACCCGGCGCGGCGGTAGGCGTGGGTGAAGCGGACCAGGGCCGCGCCGCGCTTTCTGGTGTCGCCGTGCGCGTAGTAGGTGAGGTACAAGCAGCAGCGGCGACGCAGGTCGAAGGTGTCGACGTAGTCGGCTCCCAGCCGGTCGAGGGGGGTCGTCGCCAGGTGGGTGACGAAGCGGGACAGGAGCGGACCGGCCGGCTCCCCGATCTGGGAGGCGGCGGCGGCCAGGGACGGGATCTGCGCGAGGAGCTCCTCGTCGGGGTAGCCGACGAGGAGCGACACCGCGGCGAGCACCCGGGTCCGATCGAGCGCCGGGTCCGGGGCCGGGGCTGGGGCTGCGGTCGGCTGGTTGCGGAACCTCACGGGGCGTCCCCTTCGTCGGTGCTGCTGGCGGTGGGCTTGGGCGGGAAGACACCCTCGGACGACTTGCCGTCCCAGTTGAGGAGGTTGACCCGCCCGCGGCTGCTCGACGCGTCGGTGAGCCGGTCGGAGGTCTGGCGGGTCTTCAACGCGTGGAACGTCTCGACCGCGACCGGCGCCGGGCCACCCGACGACTCCCCGAATGGACCGGAGCCGCCCATCCCGGGGCCGTCGTCGTAGTCGAGGGAGCAGGCCAGCTCCTCGAGTTCGTGGGCCCGCTCCCGCAGGTCACCGAGCTCGGGGTGCGCCGGGGGGATGACGTATCGCTCGTCGTACTTGGCCACCGCCAGAAGCCGGAACATGTCCTGCAGCTCGGCGGTGGACATGCCGACCGCGGCGGCGATCTCCGGGCGCGGCGGCTGACCCAGGTTGATGTCGCGCATGTAGGAGCGCATGGCGGCCAAGCGGCGCAGCACCCCGTCCACCGGCGCCGGGTCGCCGGCGGTGAACAGCTCTGCGAGGTAGCCGATCGGGATGCGCAGCGCTTCGATCGCCCCGAACAGGTTGCCGGCGTCCTCCCCGTCGTGGCCGGTCTCGCGCAGCTGGTCCACGACCGGTGACAGCGGGGGGATGTACCAGACCATGGGCATGGTCCGGTATTCCGGGTGCAGCGGCAGCGCGACTTGGAAGCGGTTGATCAGCGCCCACACCGGGGAGCGCTGCGCGGCGGTGACCCAGTCGCGGGGGATGCCCGCGGCTTCGGCGGCGGCCTGGACTGCAGGGTCGTCGGGGTCTAGCAGCACCTCGCGCTGCGCCTGGTAGAGGTCTTTGACGTCGGGGGTGGCCGCCGCGGTGAGCACCGCGTCGGCGTCGTAGAGGACCACCCCGATGTAGCGCAGCCGACCGACGCAGGTCTCGGAGCACACCGTCGGTATGCCCACCTCGATGCGGGGGTAACAAAACGTGCACTTCTCGGCTTTGCCGGTCCGGTGATTGAAGTACACCTTCTTGTACGGGCACCCGGTGACGCACATCCGCCAGCCCCGGCACCGGTCCTGGTCGACCAGCACGATCCCGTCCTCGGTCCGCTTGTAGATCGCGCCGGACGGGCAAGACGCGGCGCACGACGGGTTGAGGCAGTGCTCGCAGATGCGGGGGAGGTAGAACATGAACGCCCGCTCGTAGTCCAGGCGGATCTTCTCCGACACCCGGGCCAGGAGGGGGTCGTTGACGGTCAGCTCCGGCCCGCCGCCGAGGTCGTCGTCCCAGTTCGCCGACCAGGTGATCTTGTGGTCGGCACCGGTGAGGAGGCTCTTCGGGCGGGCGACGGGGCTGGTGGCCTGGCCGGCGGGCGCGGTGGTGAGATGCTCGTAGTCGTAGGTCCACGGCTCGTAGTAGTCCTGGATCGACGGCATGAGCGGGTTGGAGAAGATGTTGAGCAGCTTCTTCACCCGGCCGCCGGCCTTGAGGGTGAGGCGCCCCCGGCGGTTCAGGGTCCAGCCCCCCTGCCAGCGCTCCTGGTCCTGGTAGGTGCGGGGGTAACCCTGCCCGGGGCGGGTCTCGACGTTGTTAAACCAGACGTACTCGACGCCCGACCGGTTGGTCCACGCCTGCTTGCAGGTGACCGAGCAGGTGTGGCAGCCGATGCACTTGTCCAGGTTCATCACCATGGCCATCTGTGCCATGACCCGCATCAGTAGGTCACTTCCTGGCCGCGGCGGCGGATCACGGTGACCTCGTCGCGTTGGTTGCCGGTCGGCCCGAGGTAGTTGAAGGCGTACGACAGCTGGGCGTAGCCGCCGATCAGGTGGGACGGCTTGATCAAAAGCCGCGTCCCGGAGTTGTGGATCCCTCCCCTTTTGCCGGTGGTCTCGGCGAGCGGCACGTCGACCACCCGTTCCTGGGCGTGGTACATGTACACGGTCCCTTCGGGCATGCGGTGGGAGACGATGGCCCGGGCGACGATGACGCCGTTGCGGTTGACCGCCTCGATCCATTCGTTGTCGGAGACGGAGATCCTCTCGGCGTCCGCCGGGCTCATCCAGATGGTCGGGCCGCCACGCGACAGCGACAGCATCAGCAGGTTGTCTTGGTACTCGGAGTGGATCGACCACTTCGAGTGCGGCGTCAGGTACCGGACGGTCACGCCCAGCTCCCCCATCGCCCCGATGCGCGGCTCACCGAAGAGCTGGTGCATGTCGAGCGGCGGCCGGAACACCGGCAGCTGCTCGCCGACCTCGGCCATCCAGTCGTGGTCGAGGTAGAAGTGCTGCCGGCCGGTGAGGGTGTGCCACGGTTTGAGCCGTTCGACGTTGATCACAAACGCGCTGTAGCGCCGGCCTCCGTGCTCGGAGCCGGACCACTCCGGGGAGGTGATGACCGGTGTGGGCCGGGACTGGGTGTCGGCGAAGGTGATCTGCTTGCCTTCGTGCTCGGCGGCCAGGTCGGCGAGACGGACACCGGTGCGCCGCTCGAGGGCCTTGAACCCCTGCACCGCGAGCTGCCCGTTGGTGGTGCCCGACAGGGCCAGGATGGCCTCGCACATGTGCTGGTCGCGGGCCAGCAACGGCCGGCCGTCGGCGACTCCGCCGACCGTCCGGCCGTTCTTGGCGGCCAGGTACTGCACCGCGGCGCCGAGCTCGAAGGTGACGCCTTTGGTCGTGGCACCCAGCCGCTCGGCGAGCGGCCCGAGGGCAGCCAGCTTGGCCGCGACGTTCGGGTAGTCCCGCTCGACGACCACCAGCTTGGGGAAGTTGCGGCCTGGTACCGGGGTCGTGCCCTCGACCCTCCAGTCGTCCACCACGCCGTGCGGGGTGGCCATCTCGTCTGGGGTGTCGTGGGTGAGGGGCACCGCGACCACGTCGCGGCGCACCCCGAGATGGTCCTCCGCGAGTTGGCTGAAGCGGGCCGCGACGGCGCTGAACGCGTCGAAGTCGGTGCGGGTCTGCCACGGCGGGCTGATCGCCGGGGTGAACGCGTGGACGAAGGGGTGCATGTCCGTGGAGGACAGGTCGTGCTTCTCGTACCAGGTGGCCGCCGGGAGGACGACGTCGGAGAACAGCGTCGTGGAGGTCATCCGAAAGTCGAGCGACAGCAGCAGGTCCAGCTTGCCGGTCGGCGCCTGGTCCCGCCACGTCACGTCCTCGGGGCGGTCCGCTTCGGGGGTCTCCGCCGCCCGGACGGAGGAGTCGGCGCCGATGAGGTGGCGGAGAAAGTATTCGTTGCCCTTCGCCGAGGACCCGAGGAGGTTGGCCCGCCAGACGGTGAGGATGCGGGGCCAGTTCTCGGGGGCGTCGGGGTCCTCGCAGGCGAACTTGAGCCGCCCGGCTCCGATCTCGTCGGTGACGAACTGCTCGACGCTGCGCCCGGAGCTCTCGGCCCGGTCCGCCAGTCCGAGCGGGTTGCGGTCGAAGGTCGGGTACGACGGCATCCACCCGAGGCGGGCCGAGGTGGCGATGACGTCCACGGTGGACTTTCCCTGCAGCGATCCCGACGCCAGCGGCGACGCGGTGGCGTCCGCGGTGAAGGGGTCGTAGCGCCACTGGTCGGTGGCCAGGTAGAAGAACGCGGTGCCGATCATCGTGCGGGCCGGTCGCTGCCAGTCGGCGGCGGTGGCCATCTGGGCGTGGCCGGTGAGCGGCCGGACCTTCTCCTGGCCGACGTAGTGGGCCCACCCGCCGCCGTTGCGGCCCTGGCAGCCGGTCAGGGTGACCAGCGCCAGGAACGCCCGGTAGATGGTGTCGGAGTGGAACCAGTGGTTGGTGCCGGCCCCCATGATGATCATCGATCGCCCACCGGATACCTCGGCGTTGGCCGCGAACTCCCGGGCGATGCGCGCCGCGGTGGCGGCCGGCACCGACGTGATCGGCTCCTGCCATGCCGGGGTGCCGGGCTCGGAGCCGTCGTCGTAGCCGGACGGCCACTGACCGGGAAGCCCGGGCCGGGCCACGCCGTAGGCCGCCAGGAGCAGGTCGAACACGGTGGTGACGGTCCGCCCCTCGACGGTGCGGACCGGGACTCCACGCTCCATCACCGCCGGGCCGGCCGGGTCGTCGAAGCGGGGCAGCGCGACGGTCCTCGTGTCACCGCCCTCCTGGTAGGCGCTGAGCAGCGGGACGGTGTCGCCGAGGTCCAGGTTCCAGCGGCCCTCGCCTTCCTCCCCGTAGCGGAACCCGAGCGACCCGTTGGGCACCACCGCCGATCCGGTGGCCGCGTCCAGCAGGACGGTCTTCCACTCCGCGTGCTGCGAGCTGTCACCGATGTCCGCGGCGGTGAGGAACTTGCCCGGCAGCCACTGCCCGTCGCGCTCGACCAGCTCCACCAGGAACGGCAGGTCGGTGTAGCTGCGCACGTAGTCCTCGAACGCCGGGGTCTGGCGGTCGACGAAGAACTCCTTCAAGATGACGTGCCCCATGGCCACGGCCAACGCGCCGTCGGTGCCGGGCTGGGCGGCCAGCCACTCGTCGGCGAACTTGACGTTGTCGGCGTAGTCCGGGGACACCGCGATGACCTTCTGACCCCGGTAGCGAGCCTCGACCATCCAGTGGGCGTCGGGGGTCCTGGTGACGGGGACGTTCGACCCCCACATGATCAGGTACGACGCGTCCCACCAGTCCCCCGACTCGGGGACGTCGGTCTGGTCGCCGAACACCTGCGGGGAGGCGACCGGCAAGTCGGCGTACCAGTCGTAGAAGGAGAGCATGGGCGCGCCGATCAGGCTCATGAACCGGGCGCCGACGGCGTGGGAGACCATCGACATCGCCGGGATCGGCGAGAACCCAGCGATGCGGTCCGGTCCGTAGGAGGCGATGGTGTGGACGTGGGCGGCCGCGACCAGGTCCACCGCGTCCTCCCAGGTGGCCCGCACGAAGCCGCCGGTGCCCCGAGCGGTGACGTACGCGGCGCGCTTGTCGGGGTCGGAGGTGATCTCGGCCCACGCCGCGACCGGATCGCCGAGGCGGTGGCGGGCTTCACGGAACATCTCGAGGAGGACTCCCCGGATGTAGGGGTAGCGGACCCGGGTCGGAGAGTACGTGTACCAGGAGAACGCCGCCCCTCGAGGGCAGCCCCGCGGCTCGTACTCGGGCCGGTCCGGGCCGACGGAGGGGTAGTCGGTCTGCTGGGACTCCCAGGTGATGATGCCGTCTTTGACGTACACCTTCCAGGAGCACGAGCCGGTGCAGTTGACCCCGTGGGTGGAGCGGACCACCTTGTCGTGGCTCCATCGGTCCCGGTAGAAGGAGTCGGCCTCCCGGCCCCCGACCCGGGTGATGGTGCGCAGGTCCTGGGAGACGTCGCCGGGCCGGAAGTACCGTCCGGCCCGCACGAGCGTCTCGGTCAACGGATCCATCCGGCCTTCGGTGGCGCCGGAGGGCTGGTCCTCTACTGAAGTCACGTCGTCTCCCGGGCGCGGCCCGTCGGTGTCAGATGCATCGCCGCGCCGGCCAACCTAGGCGGCCGGGCGCGGCGGCGGGTCCGGCGGGTCACGCCGCGAAGGGCAGCGCCACCGTCGCCGCCCGGTCCTGGCCGGCTTGGAGCATCGCCTGGCCGGTGTAGAGCGCGGCGGCCGCCGCGACCGCGGCGAGCAGGACGAAGCCGATGGCGTAACTGTGGGTCCAGCCGTAGACCGCGCCCATCACCAGCGGAGGGAGGAAGCCCCCGAGCCCGCCGGCGGCGCCGACCACCCCGGTGACCGCGCCCACCTTGTCGGCGGGCGTGACCTTGGCGACCAGGGCGAAGCACGCGCCGGCCGCGGCGCCCAGCCCGGCGGCCATGGCCAAGAAGCACGCGGTGGCGCCGGGGACCAGGGCCAGGTGGGTGGCGACCACCAGGGCCAGGGCGGCCACCGCCGCGAAGCTGGCGATGAGCACCGGGATCGGGTGGAACCGGTCGGAGAGCCATCCGCCGACGGGGCGCATGACCACCGCGACCAGTACGAACCCCGCAGCGCGGTCAGAGGCGGATCCCGGCGACAGGCCGTAGGAGGTCTTCAACAACGTCGGCAGGTAGACGCTGAAGGCCACGAAGCCGCCGAAGCCGACCGAGTAGAGAAACGACAGCTGCACCGTGACCCTGAGCCGCATGGCGGAGGCGGTGCGGGCCCACATCCCTGCGGTGACCGGGGTCCGCCCGGGGGCGTCGCGGAGCAAAACGGCGGAGAGGATCGCGTAGGCGGCGAGGGCCGCGGCGGCGAGGTAGAAGGGGAACGCCCGGCCGTGGTGGTCGGCCAGCTTGACGGTGCTGAGCGCGGAGATGGCGGTGCCGCCCATCCCGATCCCGAAGATCCCGAGCGCCAGGCCGCGCTTGGCGGCGCCGAACCAGGCGTTGACCATCGGGATGCCGATGGCGAACACCGTCCCGGCCAGCCCGAGGAAGAAGCCGGCGGCGACCACCTTGACGTAGCTGTCACCCGAGGAGCCGATGAACACGACAGGGGCGATGGTCAAGGCGGTGATGAGGGGGAACATGATCCGCGCCCCGAAGCGGTCGGTGAGCGCCCCGACGGGGATCCGGCCGAGCGAGCCGACCAGGACCGGGATGGCGACGAGGAACGCCTGCTCGAAGGAGCTGAGATGGAACGACTTGCGGTAGGTGGCTCCGAGCGGGCTGAGGAGGGCCCACGCCCAGAAGTTGACGGTGAACCCGACGGTGGCCAACGCCAGCATCACTGCGGCGGTCGAGGCCTTGACTTGGGGGGCGGGTGAGGGGGTCATCGTTCCTTCTTCTCGAATGCGGTCATGGGAATATTCCTCGTATCGATTGTTTTTAACATGGTCATGAGCCATACTTCAAGGGTGGCTGGCCGTGGCGTAGGGCACATCTCTGATTCGGTGACCCGCAAAGCGCTGGCCGCTGACAGCCGGGTGGAGCTCCTAGAGGCCCTCTCGGCGGCCGCCAGGCCGCTCGACGCGGCTGAGGCAGGCCAGCTGGTGGGTCTGCACCGCAACACCGCCCGGGTCCACCTCGAGCAGCTGACCGACGCCGGCCTGGTCGAGAGGGCCAGTGAGGACCGGACCCAGCCGGGCCGGCCGCGGGTGTTGTACTCGAGGGTGACGACCGCTGGCGGGCCTACGCCACCCGACAGCGTCGAGGCTCAAGACGACGCCGACTACCGGGAGCTGGCCCGGGTCCTGGCGGCGCAGCTGGCCAGCGCGCCGGACCCCGCAGCGGAAGCGGAGCGGGCCGGCCGGCGCTGGAGCGCGGCGGTCAGCGGCGCCGGGCTCCCCGTGGGCGGGGTCGACGCGGCCCAAGCGGTCGACGCGGTAACCGGGATCATGGAGCGCCTGGGTTTCTCGCCTGTCGCCGACGACAAGCGGATCCTGTTGCGACGCTGCCCGTTCGCGGAGCTGGCCCGCGAGCAGCGCGCGGTGGTCTGCGGCGTTCATCTCGGGATGCTCCGACAGACCTTCCAGGCCCTCGGCGCACCGGTAGCGGTGGCCGGTCTGGATCCCCTGGTGCAGTCCGACCCGCTGCTGTGCGTGGTCCACCTGACCGACACTCCCGACCCGACCGTGAACACCAACTGAAAGAAGGCACCCCCATGCCGGTCCCCGCCGACACATCCCTCGAGCAGCTGATCCTGGCCAACCCCGCACTGGCCACCACCCTCGACCGGCTCGGTCTGGACTTCTGCTGCCACGGCGAAGCCACGCTGGCTGAGGCCTGCTCGGCCGCCGGCGTCCCGCTGGCCGAGGCCACCGCGGCGCTGGAGACGACCGTGACCGCCCCGAGCGCAGACTGGGCGGGCTACGGACCCTCGCAGCTGGCCCGCCACATCCAGGCCGTCCACCACGACTACCTCCAAAGCGAGCTGCCCGAGCTGGTCGCCCTGGCGGCCAAGGTCGCCGGGGTCCACGCCGGCCGCCACCCCGAGCTGGTCGAGGTCGACCGGCTCGTCACCGCCCTGAGCGACGACCTGCTCCCGCACATGGCGAAGGAGGACCGGGTGTTGTTCCCTGCCATCGAGGCGCTCGCAGCGGGGCCTGCGACTTTCGGGTTCGGGACGATCGCCAACCCGATCGCGGTCATGACCGCCGAGCACGAGACCGTCGGAGAGCTGCTCGGCGAGCTGCGGGGCCGCACCGGCGGGTACCAGGTCCCCGAGGACGGCTGCGCCAGCTACCGGCTGCTCTACCAGCGCCTCGCCCACCTGGAGGCTGACACCCACCTCCACGTGCTCAAGGAAAACTCGGTGCTGTTCCCCGCGGCCCGGGACCTCGAGGCCTCCTCGGTCGGCGCTACCGCCACACGCTGAGCGGGCTGCGGGAACCGCCTGGCTCAACGGCCGGCGGGCGCGGCCGCGGCGTGGCGCAGCCGTTCGTGGGCGGCGATGACCTCGGCCCAGCCGTGGTCGTCGATCATCATCCGGCTGGCCGGGAACAGGTCGTACTCCTCGAGGCTGATGTGCTCGGCCAGGGCGTCGAGGCCGGCCAGCACCCGCCCGTCCCACCCTGCGCCGTCCGGGTCCACCCCCAACAGATCGGCGCGCGCCGAGGCGTGGTCGGCCATCAGCGTGCTCAGGTACCACGCGAACCCGTCCCGGGCGGCCAGCTGGGCGAAGATCCCCGCCTCCTCTCGCTGGAGGTGGGGGGCCAGCGCGGCTTGCAGCTGGCGCAACTCCGCCCCGGCCGCCGCATGATCGCCGTCGCCGATGGCTCTGCGCACCCGGGCTGCGATGACGCCGATGGCGTCGTGCTCCTCCGACAGCTCCCGGATGGGGGCCACGTCCCGACAGTCGCAGTAGTCGCACATGGCCAAGAGCATCGGCGCCCGGAGGCGGCGCGCCCCAGAGGCGAAGGTCCTTTCGTGGTCCGCGTTCGCGAGGGCTAGGGGTGGGCTACCCCGCCGGGCGTACCGCTCGACTGGCCGGCGCCATTACCGCTCCCCGACCAGCTGCGCCCGTTCCCCGCCGCGCTGCTACCACTAGCCGCTGCGCCAGCGCCTGGGACGGCGGTCGGAGAGGACGGGGCGACCGTAGGCGATCCATGACTCACCGGAGCGCCGGCGGACGCAGGAGCACCGGCCGACGCGGGTGGGCCGGCGGACGCAGGAGCGCCAGCGGACGCAGGAGCGCCAGCGGACGCAGGAGCGCCGGCCGACGCGGGTGGGCCAGCGGACGCAGGTGGGCCGACGGGGGGCGCGTCGGGCCGGTTGCCGGGAGCGCCGTCGGTGGCCCCGGGCGTCACAGGGTGGGTCGGGTGGCCACCGCTGGATGACTGCGACGGGGTCGTCGGCTGCGCGCCACGGGAGGACCGCTCAGAGCTCGCCGGGACGCCTGGAGACGCTTCCTCCGAGCGGCCGGCGCCCGACGCAGAGCCCGGTTGCGTCGCCGGGCCGTCGGAGCTGCTCTGCCCGAGCGGCGAAGCGTGCCCGTCTCCGCCTTGGCCGGGCGAGCTTGTCGCCGCGACGGAGCGGGCTACGGTCGGCGCCAGCGACCCGGCGCCGGCGGTCGACGCCAGCGACCCGGCGCCGGCGGTCGGCGCCGCGCCGCCCGCCACCTCTGCGTTGATCCGGGCGTCGAGGCTGATCTGCTGGCCGCGGACCGCGCCGGTCGTGACCGCCGGAGCTGGATGGCCGCTGGAGGTGTGAGCGGCCGCCGGCGCTGTGGCGGACACCTCGACCACCGGTCCGAGGGTGCCGACCGCGGCGGGAACCACGGAGTGGATGGCGCTGGCCAACACGATGGTCCGCCCCACTCCGGCGATCGTGGTGCCGATGGTCGCCGGCATCCCCGCCGGCGCGGTCCAGCCGAGCAGCGGCAGCTGCGCCAACCAGGTCATCGGGCCCATTGCGGCTCGGAGCCGGCCTACCGACAAGGTGAGCAGGGCCCGTACGACGTCGGGGTCGAAGTGGGAGCCGGCGCAGCGGGTCAGCTCCCGGCGGGCCTCCGCAGCCGACATCGGCTTCTTGTAGGAACGGGTGGCGGTCATCACTTCGAACGCGTCGGCCACCGCGACGATCCGCCCGGCGACGCTGATGTCAGCGCGGGCCAGTCCCAGGGGGTAGCCGGCTCCGTCCCACCGCTCGTGATGCTCCCACGCCGCGGAGGCCCACTCGCCGAGCCACGGCGCCAGCGGCGACAGGATCTCCTTGCCCGCCATGGGATGGCCGCGCAGCACCGTCCACTCGTCGGCGCTCGGCTTCCCGGCCTTGTTGAGGATCTGGGTCGGGACGCCGAGCTTGCCGATGTCGTGCAGCAACGCCCCCCAGTGCAGCTTGGACCGGTCATCGGGGCTGAGGCCGAGCTCCTCGCCGAGCATGTCGGCGTACACCCGGACGCGCTCCGAGTGGCCCCGGGTGCGGCGGTCATGGACCCGCAGGGCGGTGGCCAGCTCGACGATGCGAAGCGCGGCCTCGTCGAGCGTCTCGCCCGGCCGCCCGCCGGCTCGGGCCTGCTCCAAGCGGTCCTGGATCTGGCGGGCGGACCCCATCCGCATCGCGGAACGAAACCGCGACGGCGCCCGATCGGGGAAGACCAAGCTCAGCTTGAGGAGAACGGCGAGAGGCAGCAGGCGCCGCAGCTGGCGGTCCACCACGACGAGCAGCAAGGTCGACAGCAAGAGGAGCACCGCCAGCCACGCCAGACGCGGCCCCAGCCCGGAAGGCGCGGGCACGACATGGCTGGCCACCGCCCCTACGGCCACCGCGACACCGGCAGGCACGAGGACGATCGCGGCCCTCAACAACAGCGACAGGACCGAGTGGGAAGCCCACCGGCTGGTCTGGTTGTCGATGTCCATATCCCCTGCTCCGCTCCGTGGTGTGGGTAGGCGCGTCCATCCGCCACGGCACAGCTTGCACCCTCGAGGGGGCAGGCGCCACCAAGGCGTTCGCATTACGCGGCGATTGCGCGTTTGGCGACGCTGCCAGACGGTTCCCGGCGCGGCGCGTACGGGTCCGCCGAGCGCCAAGCCGGGGACCGTTCCCCTACCGCAGGTACTGCTCGATGGCGGCGCCGACCGACTCGATCAGCTCATCGTCGGTGGCTCTGATCAGGTGCTCGGCTCGCACCACGTAGCGGAGCATGGCGATGCCGATCAGCTGAGACACGATGAGCGAGGCGCGAAGCTGGGCGTCGGGTCCCCCGGCGAGCGCGCTGAGCGACGTCAGCGCCTCTTGGACCAGCAGCGTCCGCAGCATGTTCGCGGCGTGGTCGCTGGAGACCGCCGAGCGGACCAAGCCCATGATGACGTCCCGGGCGTCGGGCCGCCCCAGCATCGACAGGTAGCGGCCGACGATGCGATCGGCGGTCTCCCGCCGGCCCAGCCCCTCGAGCCCGGCGAACAGCTCGCCGGGACGGATCGTGTCGTCGAGGGCGGCGCGGAACACCCCTTGTTTGGTGCCGAAGTAGTGGACCAGGAGGCCGGGATCCACGTCCGCGCCCGCCGCGATGCTGCGCAGTGAGGTGGCCTCGTAGCCTCGCGCCCCGAAGGCCCGCCGGGCCACCGCCACGATATGGGCCCGGGTCTCGGGGGACCCGGGGCGCCGTCCTGAGCGAGTCATCGTCGCGGCCGGTTGGTGACGATGTCGACGAAGGCCTCCTCCAGGTTGGCGGCCACCACCGCCGCGTCGCCTCGGATGTGATGGCGCTCCAGCAGGTGCCGGATCCCTTCCGGGGTGCCCGGTACCCGCAGCCGGCCGTCGCGTGCTTGGACGGTGAGGCCTTCGCCGTCCAACACGGCGAACGCCCGTCTCCAGTCGTCGCAGTCGACCTGGGCCACCGTGCGTTGCCCGATCACCTCGGCCACCGTGCCGGACGCGACCACCCGTCCCGCCGCCATCACGACCAACCGGTCGCAGTGCTCCGCTTCCTCCATGCTGTGCGTGGTGATCACCACCCCGGTGCCTCGTTGGGCGCTGGAGTGGATGTCCTCCCACAACCGCGAGCCAGACAGCGGGCCGACCCCCGACGTCGGCTCGTCGAGGACGAGGAGTTCGGGGTCGTGGGAGAATGCCACCGCGAACGCCACCCGTCGCTGCACCCCGAGCGACAGGCGCCCCACCGGCTCGTGGCGCCAGCCGGCCAGGCTGTCGGGAAGGGCCAAGCCCCCGATCCCGAAGGCCGACGCGACGAACGACCAGTTCTCGTCGACGGTCAGGTCGGCGTAGAGCCCGAGGGTTTGGGGCACGTACCCCAGCCGACGGCGGCCGGCCCGCGACGGCGGCCGGCCGAAGAGCGACACCGATCCGCTCGACGGTGGGAGCAGGCCGAGCAGCATCCGAATTAGGGTGGTCTTGCCCGCGCCGTTGGCCCCGAGCAATCCGACGACCTCGCTGGCGCCGACCTCCAGGTCGACGCCGTCGACGGCTGTGACCTCCCCGAAGCGGATGGTGGCCGATCGGGCCCCTACCAGAGCGACTTGACCGCCCCCTCGGGGGCAATCGGCGCTGCGGTCCCGGCCAGGAGCGTGCCCCGACCGGGGAACCGCGGCGAGGACCTCGGAGGGTGAGCCGGTGGCGATCGTCCTGCCGTCCTCCATAAGAAGGACCCTCGAGGCGCGAGTGACCTCGTCGAGGTAGGTGGTGGCGGCCACCACCCCGGCGCCCTGCGCGGCCGCCCCGGCGATGAGCCGCCACAGCTCCGAACGGCTGACCGGGTCGACGCCGGTCGTCGGCTCGTCGAGGACCAGCAGGGCGGGGCGGTGCAGCAGGGCCATCGCCACGGCCAGCTTGCGCTGCATGCCACCCGAGAGCCGGCCGGCGAGGCGGCCGCGGGCATCGGCGAGGCCGATCCGCTCGATTAGCTCCTCGGAGCGGGCCCGGTACTCCTCGGCTCCCACGCGGTACGCCCGTCCGGCGAAAGCCAGGTTCTCCTGCACCGTCAGGTCGACATAGAGCCCGGCGGTCGCCGGGACGTAACCGATGCGCGCCTTGGCCGGGCGCGATGCGCGACCAGCGGAGAGGCGGACCAACCCGACCATCGCCCGTAGCAGCGTGGATTTCCCCGCCCCGTCGCCCCCGACGACGACGGTGACCGAGCCAGGGGCGACATCGAGGTACACCCCGTCGAGCGCGACCCTCCGGCCGAAGGTCACCGTGGCGCCTTCCACTCCCCACGTCATCGCTGCCCTCCTTCGCTCATCGCGGCGCGGCCGAGGGTTGCGGACCGTCGATCGAGCCCCGCCTGGCGCTCGGGGCGAGGTCCCGCCGGAACCGCAGGACCGCCAGGCCGAGGACCGCGATGGCCATGCCGAGCAGCACGACGATCGGTATCCACAGCGCGACGAGCGGCTCGGCCTTCAGCATCACGCCGCGGCTGACCTCCACGAAGTACGTGAGGGGGAGGGCGTGGGCGATCCATTGAACCCCGACCGCCATGGCACCCACCGGGAAGATCAGCCCGGAAAGGAGGATCTGGGGAACGACGAACATGAGCGCCAGCTGGATGGCCTGGCCCTGGTTCTGCGAGACGGTGGAGATGAGCACTCCCATGCCCAACGCGACGAGGAGGAACAGCACGGCCCCGAGCGCGAAGGTGGCCACGCTGCCGACGAAGGGCACGCCGAAGAGGCCTATCCCCACCGCCACGATGGCGATCAGATCGATCGACGCGAGGAGGAGGTACGGCAAGATTTTGCCGGCGATCACGTCCCAGGGTCGAAACGGCATCACCGCGAGCTGTTCGATGGTGCCGGCCTGTCGCTCCCGGACGATCCCCAGGCTGGTGATGAGGGTGCCGATGAACAGCAAGATCAGCCCGGTCAGCCCGGGGATCATGATCCATGACGTTTTGAGGCTCTGGTTGTAGAGCACCCGCACGGTGGCGGCCGGTCTCGCCGCGCCGGGGGGAGCGCCCGCCTGGGCGCTGCGGGCGAGGGCCGCCCGGGCCGCTTGGACCGCGAACAGCTGCGTGCCGTCCATCAGCACCTCCGTCGAAGCCCGTCCTGCGAGCACCCCGACCGCTGCGTTCCCGTCGCGCAGCTGGTGCTCGAGGGTCACCCTCGTACCCCCGGGGTCGACCGCGGTCACGTCGAAGGGGGCGTGGAGCTGCGCAGCGACCTCGGCCGCGTGCGGGCCGGCGACGGCGGTCCGCACGTTCGACACGTCGAAGTTGGCGGCGTAACCAAAGACGACCAGCAACACGACCGGGAGCGCCACCAACAGGCCGAGCGTTCGCCTGTCGCGTAGCAACTGGCGGAACTCCTTGACGACCATCGCCCGCATGCGGATCTCCTCACGGCCCGGTTTCCGAACGGCCCGGCATCCACTGAACTCTACATCTGTTGAAATAGCCGCGGGTGGAAGGGGGACGGTCGGGGTTCGGCGGCTGACTGACACAACGTCAGCTTCCCTTGCCATACCGTCACTACTCCTTGACACTTCGTCAGGCGTTGTTTACAGTTGGTCCGCGCTCACCAAGGAGCCCAGGGGAGGACATCCATGCGGCCGTCAAGCAGCCGGTTTCAGGTCAGGAAGATCCACGGCGCGGTGGCGACCGTGCTGGTCGGCGCACTGCTCGCCGGCTGCTCCAGCGGGAGCAAGGCGCCCTCGGCCACCCCGTCGAGCGCCACCCCGTCGAGCGCCGGCCCGGCGGCCGCTGGCGCCGGGCCGTCGCCGACCACCGTCAAGATCGGGATCTTCCCGGGGAACACCAGCAGCAGCATCTGGGTCATCGCCGACCAGAAGGGCTTCTTCGCGCAGCACGGGGTGAAGGCCGACTTCATAGATTTCACCACCGGCCCGGCTCTGGCGGCGGCGGTGGTCTCGGGCAGCGTCGACGTCGCCTACGGCGCCTCGTCGGTCAGCTTCGCGGTGGCCAGGCAGTCCTCCAACCTGGAGGTGCTCGGTGATTTCGTCCAGTACATCGCCTATCCCGTCGTGGTGGCCAAGGCCAAGGCGACCAGCTCCGCCGACGCCGGCTTCCCGGCGAACGTGAAGTCCCTCAAGGGGCTCAAGATCGGGGTGACCGCGCTCGGCGGTATCGTCAACAAGTACATGGACGCGGTCCTGCAGTCGGCGGGGGTCTCGCCCGACTCCGTGACCTACATCGCCACCGGCACCGTGACCTCGGCCATCCTCGCGTTGAAAAACGGCAAGGTCGACGCGCTGGTGGCCAACCCTCCCCAGACGATCCAGCAGGCTGGCGTAGACGCGGTCGAGGTGGTCAACCCCGACATGAAAGGCAACGCCGGACCGGCCGCCGACAACGCCCTCGGCGAGCTGGACACCACGTCGCGGTCGTTCATGCAGGCGCACGCCGCGACCCTCAACAACTACTGCAAAGCGATGAGGCAGGCGGTGTCGTGGACCGAGGACCCCGCGAACCTCGACGCGGCTTCTCAGATCGTGGCCAAGCAGCTGTCGATCCCGGTACCGGAGGCGCAAAGCGAGCTGAAAGACGCTCTCCCCACCTACTCGAGCGCGCTGCCCGAATCGGTGTGGGGCGCCCAGCCGTCGTGGCTGACCGGCGGTACCACACCGGCGTACAGCACTACCGTGGACGCGTCCTGTGGTCAGTGAGGCAACCGCGGTGCAAGCCGCGGCACCGCCCGTGAGGGACCCGGCGTCGATGGGCCGCGCGCCGCGGCGGTGGGTGACCCGCTCGAAGGTGGTGCTGCGCCTCTGGCAGCTCGTGGTGCTCGCGGCTCTGGTCGGGATATGGCAGCTGGTCATCTCGACGCGTCTGGTCGACCCGATCATCGGCAAGTCCCCCTCCCAGGTGCTGTCGTTCCTCGACCGATCGGCCTCTTCGGGGCAGCTGTGGCGGAGCACCGCGGCGACCATGGAGGCGGTGGTCGTGGCGTTCGGGCTGGCGTCGGTGGTCGGCGTGGCGATCGGGATCACCCTCGGATTGCTGCGGGGCGTCGAGCGGGTCGTTACACCTTCCTTCGACGCGGCCAACGCGATGCCCCGCATCGCACTCGCACCGGTGTTCATCGTCTGGTTGGGCATCGGGATCGGAGCCAAGGTCGCCCTCGCCTTCAGCATCGTGGTTTTCATCGTGGTGGCCGCCGCGCAGGCCGGGGTGCGCAGCGCCGACCCGGAGGTGCTCCGGATGTCAGCGGTCTTCGGCATCACCAAACCGCAGCTGTTTTACAAGGTTCTGCTGCCCGCGTCGGTCCCGGCGATCTTCTCCGGTCTGCGTCTCGGGCTGGTGTACGCCCTGCTCGGCGTGGTGGGCTCCGAGATCATCGCCTCCCAGATCGGTCTGGGGCAGCTGATCACCTTGTACTCGAACAACTACCAGATGGACGCGGTCTACGGGATTCTTCTGGTCCTGGCGGTCATCGCCAGCGTGTTGAACATGATCATGGCGACCGCCGAACGTTGGCTGCTGCGCTGGCGCCCCGACGATGTCTGAGCCGCTGACGATGCGTTCGGGCCCCGATAAGCACCTCCCCGACGCCTCCGCGCCGGCCGCGGCCGGGCCCGCGGTGGCCTTCGAGGGCCTGTCGGTGACCTTCACCCACCCCGACGGTGGCCGCCACGAAGTACTGCGTGACCTCTCATTGGAGGTCCCGCGGGGCCAGTTCATCGCGCTGGTCGGTCGATCGGGTGGCGGCAAGACCACGATCCTCAACGTGTTGACCGGGCTGCTGGCACCGACGGCGGGGCGGGTGTCGGTGCTCGGCATGCCCCCCGCCGAGGCCCGAGCCTCCATCGGGTTCGTTCCCGCTCGCGACGCCCTGCTCCCGTGGCGAAACGCGGCGCGCAACGTCGAGTACGGGATGGAGCTGCGGGGCGTCGAGCGCGATGAGCGTCGACGCCGGGCCCAGCACTACCTCCACCTGGTGGGGTTGGAGGACGCCGCGAGCAGGTGGCCGTGGCAGCTGTCGCAGGGGATGCGCCAGCGGGTGGCACTGGTGCGGGCGTGGGCCGTCGAACCGGAGCTGCTGCTCATGGACGAGCCCTTCGCGGCGCTCGACGCCGACACCCGCCAGAGCGTCCGGCTGAAGTTCCGGGCCCTCCTGGCCGACGGCCCGGCCCGAAGCGTCATATTCGTCACCCATGACCTCGACGAGGCGGTACTCCTCGCCGACCGGGTGATCGTGCTGAGCGGCGGGAAGTTCGCGGCCGACACCCCCGTACCTCCCCGCGTCGGCGACGACGGCACCTCCGACGAGCTGACCGGGGATCATCTGGCGCTGCTCCGCGAGCTGCGCAACTCCCTCCGCGACGACCCGGCCCGGTGAATGGACCCACGATGATCGACAACACGGCGGGACCGGTCCTAGTCGAACGCTTCGGCGCGGTCGCCGAGGTCGTCCTCAACCGGCCCGCTCGCCGCAACGCTTTGACCGCCACCAGCATCGCCTCGCTGCGGGACGTCTTCTCCGCTCTGGCCGTCAGCGACGCCGGGGCGGTGCTTTTGCGCGGAGCCGAAGGCTTCTTCTGCTCCGGCCTGGACCTCGACGAGGTCGACCCCTCCACCCTGTCGCTGCCGGTGTGGGGGGCCGTGCACCAAGCCCTGTCGGACCTGGAGATCCCCGTCGTCGCCTGCCTGGAGGGAGGGGCCATCAACGCCGGAGCCGCCCTGGCGCTGGCGTCGGACCTGATCGTCGCCGGCGAGCACGCATACCTGCAGATGACCGAGGCCGCGATGGGTGTACCGATGCCCATGAACGCGGCGTGGCTGGCCTTGCGCTACCCGCCCGCCGTTGGGATGCAGCTGGCGTTGTCGTGCCGGCGGTTCAAGGGTCCCGACCTGCGCCGCCTCGGCATCGCGCTCGACGTGACAGCCGACGAGGAGGTCTTGGATCACGCCCGCCGGCTCGCGTCGGACATCGCCTCCTACCCAGCGTGGGCCGGTCGCTCCACCAAGCAAAGCCTCCGCCTGGCCAGAGGCGACGCCGGCGGGTTCGCGTCGGCGGTCGCGGCCGCGACCGGGTCTGGTGGCGAGCGCTCATGACCAGCGGGCCGCTTCAGGGTGTGCGGGTGGCGGACTTCGGGCAGTTCATCGCCGGTCCCGCCGTCGGGCAGATCCTCGCCGACATGGGCGCGGTGGTGGTGAAGGTCGAACCGGTCGGCGGCGAGGCGGCCCGCGACGCCGGGGCGCTCGGGGATGCCATGGTGGCGACCAACAACCGAGACAAGCTGGGTCTCGCAGTGGACCTCCGCCAGCCGGCGGGCCTCGAGGTCGGCCGGCGTCTGGTCGCCGCCAGCGACGTCGTGATCCAGAACATGCGCCCAGGAGCCATGGACCGCCTCGGGCTCGGGCCAGCGCAGTCCCTGGAGCTGAACCCTCGGGTGGTCTACCTGTCCATCACCGCGTTCGGGGCCGGCGCCGACCCGCGCCGGGCCGGCCTTGACATCGCGGCCCAGGCGGAGAGCGGGATGATGTCGGTCACCGGCGACGCCGACCGCGAGCCGCAACGGGTCGGGTTCGCGGTCGTCGACCAAGCCACCGCCTACGCCGGGGCGATGGCCGTGCTCGCCGCGCTCTACCGGCGCGACAAGCACGGCGAGGGCGGCCGCGGCACGGTCATCGACACGTCCCTGCTCGAGGTCGCGCTGCACATGCAGGGCTCTGCGTGGGTGCAGATGTTCGCCACCGGGTCCGAACCGGTCCGCAAGGGCAACGGCTACCCGAGCGCGGCGCCCGCTGCGGAGGTCATCACCCTCACCGGCGGCCAGATCGTCGTGTCGGCCTACACGCCGGCGCACTGGGCCCGGCTGTGCGAGGCGCTGGAGCGCCCGGAGATGGTGGCCGACCCCCGTTTCGCGACCAACGACGCCCGCATCGCCAACCGCGAGGCGATGCGCTGCTTCATCGCCGAAGCCCTCAACCCGCGGGGGCCGGCCGAAGCCGTCGAGTTTTTGAGCGGTCAAGGGATCGTCGCGGGAGCGATCCGCAGCTACCGCGAGGTCGTCGACGGTCCCGACGCCGCCCGCCTGGGGTCGTTCCCGAGCACCACAACGGAAAGCTCCGGCGGCTACCGATACCCGGCCCCGCCCTACCACTTCGGGGGATACGCCCGGCCGGAGTCACGCCCCGCGCCGGGCGTCGGCGAGCACACCCGGAGCGTGCTGGCGGATCTGGGCTACCCCCCCGACGACATCGGACGGCTGCTCGAGCAGGGGGCCGTCTCTGCCTGGTCGACTCCTGACACACCGTCAATGTAGGGTGGCTGGCGAACCTGCTCGCCGTACGGGAGGACCCCGATCTGCACCGATGGGAAGTTGACTGAGTGAACCCTGGTCGCTCAGCGGCCCGTTCGGACGCTCGAGTCACCGGGGAGCCCACCGATCGTTCCATCGAGCGTGCCGCGTTGCGCCTACTGACCGACGGCGGCCTGCTGGCCGGGTTCACCCTGCAGCAGGTGGGCGACGAGGCCGGCGTGGCCAAGGCGCTGGTGTACCACTACTTCCAGAACCGCCAGGCCCTGATGCGATCGGCCTTGCGGCACGGGGCCATAGAGCTGCAGACCACGTTCCGGGCCATCCCGTACTCGGTTTACCGCCGCCGGCTGAGCGTCCTGGCCAAAGCGACGCTCACCTACCCGGCGGCGGTGCAGCTCATGACGCTGCTGCTGATCGACCGCGATCCTCGCTTGCGCACGATGCCGCTCCTGGAGCAGACCATGAGCGACTTCCAGCGCGACGTACGAGAGGCGACGCTGCCGGCCGACACCGACATCGAGGCGCTGTTTGGGGTGCAGAACTCCCTGCTATACGGTTACGTGCTGTTCCGGGACGGGTTGGCCCGCCAGATGGACACCGACACCACGACGCTCGACACCCGTTTCCTGCGCCTGGTGGGGGGCATCGGGGGTCGCGCCGCTGCGCTCGAGTGGTCCACCCCGCCGGCTGAGATCCCCGCCTGTCCTCCCTCTCGGCGGTCGTCGCCCGACCCTTCGACGGCCGGGCTGCTCGAGCAGGCGGCGGTCGACCTGATCGACGAGGAGGGAATCCTGGCCGGGCTCAACCTGCGCAAGGTGGCCGAGCGGGCCGGGGTCCACCGAGGGTTGGTCTACCACCACTTCGGCTCGCGCCGGGAGCTGCTGCTGGCTGCGCTGCGCAGCCGCCTGGCCGAGAGCGGCGACCCGACGAGCAACGGGGGGGTCCCCGGCGACCTGCTGTTCTCGGCCGGCATCAACGACGGCGAACCGGCCCGGCTGATGGCGCTGCTGGCCCTCGACGGCGACGACTCCTACCAGCCGTTCGGTCGGGTGTCCCCCCGGTTCCGTCCCACCAACCGGCACATGGCCGGAGTGGCGTTGGCGCTCGGGCACACCATCTATCGACGTTCCTTCGCCGGGGAGCTGGGCGTCGAGATCGACGCCTGGGACCGGAGGGTGTTCGCGGCCTGGGCCCGCCTGGCCCCACCCTAAAGCGGCCGCCGTGACCGCCGCGCTCCCCCGCCGATGCTGGGGCTCGCGGCGGCCGGCGCGACGGGTCCGCTAATCCCGGCCCGCCCCGATCAACGGGCGCAAGGGGCAGTGACCCCGCCGTCGAGGTCCGGCCGGTTCGTGGTCGAAGGCCTCGGGCGGGTCGCCGCCAGCAGGCCCTCCAGCCGCAGGCGGATGGATCATCGCTGCTGGTCGACGTAGCCGGCGGGATCCTTGTCCTCGACGTGTAGGTGGCTGCCGTCGGGGTGCTCGCTTTTGAACGCGAGGAACGCGGCTCCGAGCTCGTCGCGACGGGTCCGTTCGGTCCCGGACCGCAGGTCGGCCAGCGCGCCGCGCTCCTCTTCGGCCATGTGATCGCTGTTTTGGTTCCGGGCCTCCTCGACCGCGGCCCACCAGGCGCCGGAGGCGATCTCCGCCCCGGCCGCGGCCGCCACTGCGTCGCGAATCTTGTTGTGGTCGTGGATGGCGTCGAGGGTTTCGTCTTCGCCGTCGTCGCCGTGCCTGACAAGGGTCGGGTAGAACACCTCCTCCTCGGCTGCGGCATGAAGGTCAAGGAACGGGCCGAGCTTCGACCAGACCCGCGCCAAGGCGGCCGGGTCGGACCGGCTCTGGTCCATCTCCGCGAAGCGCCGTCGAAGCGTCTCGTGGTCGTCCAGGATCAGATCGCAGATGTCGGGCACGGGACTCCTCTGAGGGTTGGGAGGGGAGGCAGGCGCCTCCCCTCCGTCTGGGGTACCCGCCCGACGACCCGACCAAGCCCGCCCCGTCCCCGGCTCGGCCTCCTAGCTCGCCCGCCGGCCATCCCGGTGGCCGGGCTCACCACGCCACGACGGCGCCGCGGTAGTCCAGGTAGTGCAAGCCGGCCCGGCCCCGTTGGGCGTCCACGGTCCTCACGAGGAGCGGGATGCTCTCGTCGACGGTGAGACGAGCGTCGGGGCCGCCGAGGTCGGTTCTGACCCAACCGGGAGCCATTAGCAGGAGGGTGCGCGCGTCATCGCGGTGGCGGGCTGCGTAGCTGCGCATCAGCTGGTTGAGAGCCGACTTGCTAGCCCGGTAGATCTCGAAGCCGCCGTTCCGGTTGTTGGCGACGCTGCCCTGACCCGAGGACATGACCGCGACGGTGCCGTCGGGGACGACGAGATCGCCGAGGGTTTCGATCACCCGCATGGGGCTCAGCGCGTTGGTGACCATCAGACGGGTGAACTCCTCGGTGGCCACGTCTGCGACGGTCTCCTCCGGCCGGTTGGCGACCCCGGCGTTTACGAAGAGCAAGTCGAAGCGGCGCGACCCGAGACGGTGGCGGAGCGACTCGACTTGCTCGGGGAGGTTGATGTCCACCTGCTCGACGGCGAGGAGGCCCCCGGAGGTCGCCTCGAGGTCGTGCAACCCGGTGCGGCCCGGTCCCCGCACGGTCGCGACCACCTGCGCGCCCTTGGCGACGTATTCCTTGGCGATGGCCAGCCCGAGACCTCGGGATGCGCCGATGAGGAGCACGGTGGCGTTGGTAGGCACCGAGATCACCGCCGCCGCCCGCCGCTCATCGGGGACGGCGCAGGCCGGCCATCGGGTGTGGTCGCCTCCACAAGTGCGGGCATCGCAGTTCCTTCCGGTCCGATTGCTCAACAGGTGTTGAGCAAATGTATCGACGAGTAAGGATTCACTCAACGCGCATAGAGTGAACTTGTGGCAGCGGATGGCGGGGCGGGGCCGGGGCAAAAGACGAGCCGGGCAACCCGTCGGGCCGCATCGCAGGTGCGGATCCTCGACGCGGCCCGCCAGGAGTTCGGCGACCGAGGCTTCGCGGCGACAACGGTGCGCGACATCGCCCGCCGGGCCGGGGTCGACCCGTCGCTGGTGCTGCAGCACTACGGATCGAAGGCGGCGCTGTTCACTGCCGCCATCCAGCTCCCAGCGGGCGAGCCGTCCGAAGCAGCCGAGCATCTGGCCGAAGTCCTCAAGGTTCGGGCCGGTCCGCTTCCCCCCGAGATGCGGGCGCTGGTCCGCTCCATGCTGACCGCGCCCGAGGCCTCCGACGCCCTCCGCGGCCACCTCGACGAGCGGATCGCCAACCTGGCCGCCGCGATCGGCGGCCCGGACGCCGAGCTGCGGGCCGCCGTCGCGGTGAGCAGCATCCTCGGCCTGACCGTGGCCCGCCACTTCCTCCGTCTGCGCTGCGTGTCGAGCGTGTCCGACGACGACCTCGTGCGGGTGGCCAGCCGAGCTCTCAGCGCCGGGCTGGCCGCGCTGCCGTCCCAGCCGAACCACTTTGAGGCCGAGTCCGAGGCACCCCAGCGCGACGACGGCGACGCGGGCTGAGCCGGCGCCATCCCAAGGCGGATGGTCGGGCACCAAGAGCCGCCGGCGGCGCTACCGGCGGTTCAAGGCGCTCATCGGGTCGCCGTCGAGCACGATGTCGCCGGCCGCCAGGTTCTCCCGGAGGTGCACGATCCGGCGGGTGCCTGGGATGAGAAGCGTATTTGCAGCGCGACCGAGCAACCACGCCAGCCCGACCTGAGCCGGGCTGACGCCGAGACGGAGCGCCGCGGCGACCACGTCGGGGTGCTCGACCACCTTGGGCCTGCCGGGGAATGCCCCGCCGAGAGGGAAGTACGGCACGAACGCCAGTTCGTGCTGGACGCAGGTCTCGAGCACTTCGTCGCTGCTGCGATCGACCACGCTGTAGGCGTTCTGCACGCAAACGATGCCCGCCGCCAGCGCGACGCGGACCTGCTCGGCGGAGACGTGACTCAGCCCGATCGCGGCAAGCTTGCCCTCCTCCCTGAGCGCGCTCAGCTCGGCTAGTTGATCCTCGAGCGGGACGCGCTGGTCGCCCTCGGCCAGCAGCCCGGGGCGGGTGTCCATCCGGCGAAGGTTGACGACGTCGAGTCTCTCGACCCCGAGCGACGCCAAGTTCGCCTCGACTTGGGCTCGCAACTCCGAAGGCCGCTGCGCGGCGCGCAGACCGACCGCTCCGGCGGGGTCCGGTGCCGCCCCCACCTTGGTCACGACCACCAGCTGCTCGGGGAAAGGCTGCAGCGCCGAGCGGATCAGCCTGTTGACCGCTCCCGCTCCGTAGAACTCGGCGGTGTCGAGGTGATCGACCCCCAGATCGACCGCGGCGCGCAGCAAGGCGACGCCCTCGTCCCCGGGACCGCTGTCAAGTTGCATTGCGCCGAAGCCGATGCGGGCGACGGGACGGCCGGCGAGACACCCGAGGGCGCCGGGGTGAGGGCGGGAAGCAGGCTCTTTCATCGAATCGGATCCTCTCGGGAGACGCAGACAGCAACTAAGCGGAGTACCCTCCGCTTATCGCCGACCCTACCACCGAAAACGGAGGCCCCTCCGCTTGATCTCCGAGGAAGTACCGCCCCAGCGCGCCGACGCCCGGCGCAACCGCGACCGCCTGCTGCGCGCCGCGGCGGCAGCGTTCGGCGCCGGCGACGAGCCGGCGTTGGAGGCCGTCGCCGCCGAGGCCGGCGTCGGGATCGGGACGCTGTACCGCCACTTCCCGAGCCGGGAGGCGCTCGTCGAGGCGGTCTATCGCAGCGAGCTGCATGCGCTCTGCGAGAAGGCGCAGGACCTCCTCGCGGCCCACGAACCGTCCGCGGCCCTGCGCCAGTGGATGGGGAACTACGCCGACTTCGTCACCACGAAACGCCACATGGCTGACACCCTCCGGGCGGTCTTCACCGCCGGGGCGATCCCCTCTGCCCTCACCCGAAACGCGGTCACCGGCGCGGTAGCGGCGATCCTCGCCGCGGGGGCCGAGGCGAAGTCCCTGCGGGCCGACGTCGATCCCGACGACGTCGTGACCGCCCTCCTCGGGGTGTTCCTCGCCACCGACGGACCGGCCGACCGCGCCCGCATCGACCGGCTGCTCGACCTCCTCGCCGCCGGCCTGCGGGCCTGAGCCCACTCCGGTGGCCCGGGCCGCTCGGAGCGGTCCGGGCCAACGCCTTTACGCCGTCCAGGCCTTGTCCGCTGCGGCGTGGCGCCGGGGTCGAGCGGGCTGAAGGTCGACGGCGGCGGCCGCCAGCCGCCGTATCGCGTCTTCGAGCTGCTGGGGCGGGAGGACGAAGGGGATCCGCACCCACCGGTCGTGGGTGCCGTGGACGGTGAAGCGCGGTCCGGGCGTGACCCGGACCCCGTGATGGCGGGCCTCGTCAGCCAGCCGACTGCTGGACCCCCCTCCGAGGTCGACCCACGCCGCGAGGCCGCCGGCGGGAGGGTCGGCGTGCCATGCGGGGCAGTGGACGGCCAGGGCGTCGAGCAGCACCTGCCGGCGGCCCGCCACGGTCGCGCGCCGCGCGGGCAGGACTTCGCTGCGCCGGCCGATCAGCCCGGCCGCGATCAGCTGTTCGAGGACCGGGGCCGAGAGGTCCTGCCCTGCCCGGGTGGCCGCCACGGCGTGGATCAACGGAGCCGGTCCCCGGATCCACCCGACCCTGAGACCCGCCCAGAAGGACTTGCTCATGGTTCCGATGGCGACCACCGTGGCTCCGGCCCGGCCCAGTAGCGCCGCTGGCGACGTGACCGGCGCGTCGTGGCGGAAGTCGAGCAGCGACTCGTCGACGGCTACCACAGTCGAGCTGTCGAACGACGCCAGCACCCGTTCGCGTTCGGCGTCGGGCGCCCACTGGCCGGTGGGGTTGTGACCGTCGAAGGTGAGGTGGGCCAGCACGGCGGGTCGGTCGGCCGCTTCGCCTGGGTGCCAGCCGGCGGCGTCCACGACCACGGGCCGGATCCGGGCCCGATGGGCGAGAGCGGCATCGATGACCCCGGGATAGGTCGGCTGCTCCATCGCCACGACCGCTCCCGGCCGGGCCACGGTCCGCAGCAGGAGGTCCCAGGCGTGCAGCGCGCCGGAGGTGATGAGCACTTCGTTGGCGCTGGTCGGCCATCCCCGTTCGCTGTAGCGGCGGGCGACAACCTCGCGCAGTTCGGCCAGCCCGGCGGGGGCCAGTCCGCTGCCGGCCAGGTACGCCGGCAGCGCGGCGGCGGCTGCGGCCGCCACTTCGGCCAGCAACGGCGGAGCCGGCATCGCTGCGATGGTGAGATCAAGCGGCGCCGAGGCGGCGTCCGCGGGAGCGTCGTCGGGGCGCCATCCAGAAGTGGTGTCGGGCAGCGCCGCGAAGGTCCCGGACCCCCGGCGGCTGATCAGGTAGCCCTCTCCCCGTAGCTGGTCGTAAGCAGCCGTCACCGTGGAGCGCGACAAGCCGAGCGACACAGCCAGCGAGCGCTCCGCCGGCAGCCGGTAACCGGGCAGCACCCTGCCCTCGACGATCGCCGAACGCAGCGCCGCGACCAGCCCGCCGGCGCGGGGCCCAGCGGCGATCCCCGGGGCCAGAACGTCGCGCAGTCTCGACCCGTCCACCAGGCCACGTTATCCCGATTGGCCTGCTGACGAGCAGGCCACGGCCTCCATAATGGGGCGGTGTCGTTGCCCGTCGCGTTGCCCGTCGCGCTGCCCCCCGGCCGCCGCCCCCACCGACTGGCCAGGCTGCTCGGCGGACTGACCCTCTACGGCATCAGCGACGGCTTCTTGTTGCGGGCCGGCCTGGGCGTCGACCCCTGGGACGTCTTGCACCAAGGCCTCAGCCGGTCGGTCGGCCTGCAGGTCGGCACCTGGACCATCATCGTCGGCGCCTTGGTGCTCCTGGTCTGGATCCCCCTTCGCCAGCGCCCTGGCCTCGGCACCGTGCTCAACGTGGTGCTGATAGGACTGGTCCTCAACGCCACGGTGGCCGCGGTGCCGGCCCTTTCAGCCCTGGCCGTGCGGGTACCGGTCCTGGTCGGGGCGGTCGCGCTCAACGCGGTCGCCACCGGACTGTACATAGGAGCGGGCCTGGGGCCCGGTCCCCGGGACGGCATCATGACCGGGCTCGCCGGGCGGGGGTATTCGGTGCGGATGGTGCGCGCCGGGATCGAGTTGACGGTACTTGCCGCCGGATGGCTGCTCGGGGGAAACGTGGGCGTCGGGACCGTCCTGTACGCGGTGGCCATCGGACCGATCGTGCACTTCACCCTGCCAGCGTTGGCGTGGGACCGCAGCGAGGCGCGCCGGCCCCCTGGGGGGCGCCTGCGGTCGCCGCTGCGAGCCAGAAGCTCACGGCTTCTCCGATGACCACCGTGGTCGACGGTGGCTCCGAGGTGACCGCCTGAGCTACGCCCTCGGGTGATCGGCCAACACATGGGAGCGCTGGCCTTCTCGGTCGAAGATCATGATCAACTCGGCTGGGTGGTCGACCGCGGTGATGGCGTGGGGCGTCATGGTGGCGAACTCGGCAGCCTCGCCTCTTTCCACCGTGATGGCCCGCTCGCCGAGCCAGAGCCGTATCCGTCCCTCGAGGACGAACAGCCAGTCGTGTCCCGGGTGAACGCGCTGGT
The DNA here is from genome assembly GCF_025499425.1 of Acidiferrimicrobium sp. IK. GTDB lineage: Bacteria > Actinomycetota > Acidimicrobiia > Acidimicrobiales > Palsa-688 > Acidiferrimicrobium. The sequence goes on along the minus strand of NZ_JAIMCB010000007.1, from coordinate 23,536 downwards.
CTGGGGCCCGCTCGCTTGGCTCCAGGCGCATCCGAGCCGCCAGCGTCGTTCCCGTCGGGCGGCTGAGCGCCCAGGTGGTGTGCTCACCGGAGCGGCACGGCGCCGGACGGATGACCACGTCGTCGTCGCCCGGCGCTGCGAGGAGCTCGTCGAGGTCGACTTGGAGGGCGCTGGCCAACGGCAGCAATACGTCCAGGCTGATCGTCCGCTTGCCGGTCTCGATCCGGCTGATGGTGGACGGGCTGAGGTGGGTGCGACCGGCTAGTTCATCTAGCGACATACCCAATGTGGTGCGCAGGGCCCGCAGCCGGCTCCGCACCACCGCCTCGATGTCACTTCCGTCAGCCACGATCCATCCTTGCGAATTCCGCAAGTTCCGTTGCGGTTTGGGAAGGCCACTGTACCGTACGGCCATGATCGATCCCCTGCCCCGCACCGTCGAACGCAACTGCGACGTGGCCATCGTCGGCGGATCGGCCGCCGGCCTGGCCGCCGGACTCCAGCTGGGCCGCCAACGCCGTTCGGTGATCATCATCGACAGCGGCGAGCCCCGCAACCTCCCGGCCAGCCACATGCACGGCTATCTGAGCCCTGAGGGCGCAGCGCCATCAGCGGTGACCGGCGCCGGGCGCGAGGAGGTCCGCAGCTACGGCGGCGAGGTCCTCGCCGGGCGGGTCGCCGCGGTGACCCGCGCCGGCGACGGCGACTTCCGCCTCGACCTGGTCGGGGGTCACACGATCATCGCCCGGCGGGTACTGGCCGCCACCGGCATCGTGGACCAGCTCCCTGACATCGAAGGCCTGGCCGAGCGGTGGGGACGCGAGGTCATCCACTGCCCGTTCTGCCACGGGTTCGAGGTCCGGGACCGGCGCGTCGCCCACATCGTCACCCACCCGGCGGGGCTCCACACCGCCGGACTGTTCCGCCAGCTGACCAGTCGCCTCACCGTCGTGCTCCACGACCGGCCGGAGGTCGACGGGCGCGACCTCGACGCGCTGCGCGCCGGAGGGGTGGCGGTCCGCCCCGGTCCGGTCCGCCGGATCGTGGCGTCGAGCACGGGCGGGGCCGCAGCAGTCGAGCTGGACGACGGAGAGATCCTCGACGTCGACGCCATCGCGGTGGGCCCGCGGTTCGCGGCGCGGGCCGAGCCCTTCGTGGCTCTCGGACTTCGACCCGAGCCGCACCCGAGCGGGCTGGGCGACTTCGTCGACACTGACGCGACCGGCGCGACCGCGGTCCCCGGCCTCTACGCCGCCGGCAACATCACCGATCCGAGCCACCAGGTGCTGCACGCCGCAGCTGACGGCAGCCGGGTGGGAGCCATGATCAGCTTCGACTTGGCCCGTGAAGATCTGCGGATGGCCGCTCGACCTTCGGCGAACCAGGCCGACTGGGATCGGCGCTACGGAGGCGGCCAGATGTGGAGTGGCGCTCCCAACGGGTCCTTCGTCAACCACGTGTCGTCGATGGCCCCCGGCCGCGCCCTCGACGTCGGCGCCGGGGAGGGGGGTGATGCGCTCTGGCTGGCGGAGCGGGGCTGGAAGGTGACCGCAAGCGACATCTCGATGCGGGCCCTCGACCGCATCCAAGCCGAAGCCGACCGTCGTGGCCTGCGCGTCGAATGCCACCAAAGCGACGCCAACGCCCTCGATCCCTTCGACTCCGCCGCCTACGACCTGGTCTCGGCCCAATACGCGTCCATTCCCCGCACGCCGGACCGCCGAGGAGTGCAAAACCTCATCGCTGCGGTGGCCCCCGGGGGGACGCTGCTCGTCGTCGGCCACGATCTCGAGCCGATGCGACAGCCGATCGACGCCCACTCGCAGAGCCAGGCGTTCGACCCCGACGCCTACTTGCGCACCGAGGACTTCGCGGCCGTCCTCGCCGACGATCCGGGATGGGAGGTAGTCGCCCACACCAAGCAGGCTCGCCCCGGGGGCGCGGCGTCGGCGTCACACCACGTCGACGATGTCACCTTGAGGGCTCGCCGGCTTCCGAGCTGAGCGGTCCGGGAACGATTCGAGCGACGACCGACATCACGCCGCCGCGAGCTTGTCAGGCGGTCACTTCGACCGTCACGTGCGGCGGCTGCTCGAGGGTGTTGTGCACGGTGCAGCGTCCCGCCACCGCCAGCAGAGCCGGGCGCCGTTCGGCTGGCACACCGTCGGGGACGTCGATCTGCACGGCGATGTCCCCCACCCGGGCCGGTCGTTGGGCCATGGCGAAGGTGGCGGTCACCACCAGGCCCTCGGTCGGCAGGTCATGGCGAGACAGGTAGCGACGGACGTAGAACGCCACGCAAGACGCCAAGCTGGCCACGAACATCTCGGTGGGGGTGGCCGCTACGTCGGTGCCGCCGTCGTCTTCGGGCTGGTCGACCTCCAGCGTGTGCTGGCGGACGCCGATGCGGAACCGGTCGCCGCCTTGGTGCTCAACGCGCACCGCGCCGCTGGTCATACCTGCCGCCGAGAACCGCCGGCCGCGCCTCGTCGCATCGAAGCGAACCACCCACGCCGGGCGGTCGAACCGCCCGCGGCGTGATCCTCCCTGCAGCGGCAACGGTCCGCTCGGGGGACGTGGGCCAGCACCTGCTCGACGTGAGCACCGCAGCCTTTCCATGTCGAGCGACCACATTCCCGGCACTTCACCTCTCTGCACATACCCCCTAGGGTACCAGGCGAGTGGTGGGGCGGGTCGTCGTCGCAAGCGGTCGAGGCTGACCCGAGACCCCTCCCCCTTCGTGGCTGCCATTTCCCCTTCGTGGGCGCCTTCGACGTTGGCGACGTTGGATATTGGCGACACGGTGTCGCTATGATGGCGACGTGTCGTCGCCATCATCGTCATCTCGAGAGGGTCGGGGATGTTTGTAGGACTGCGGGACCTCCGCCACGCCTGGGGGCGATTCGCGTTGATGGGATCGGTGATCGCCTTGGTGGCCGTACTGACGGTTCTGTTGACCGGCCTCTCAACCGGGTTGGTCAACTCGGGGATCTCCGGGCTGCGGGCCATGCCGATCACGGACCTGGCGTTCCAGCCGAAGACCAACTCGACGTTCTCCCAATCGACCCTCGACGCGCCGACGATCGCCGCACTTGGTCGTCAGCCCGGGATCGATGCAGAGCCGCTGGGCCTCACGTTCTTCAATGCCCAAGGCGCGACCGGCACCGCGGTGTCCATCGCCTTGGTCGGCATCGAGCCCGGTGGCTTCATGGCCAATAGCCTGGTGGGGGGATCGCATCTGGGCGGTACCCCCGCCGGGGTCATCGTCTCTCGGGGCGTGGCCGCCGACGGCGTGCACGTCGGCGACCGCGTCACGCTCACCCGCTCGGGAGTCGCGCTGCACGTCGTCGGGATCGCCCCGACCGCGACCTACGGTCACGCCGCGGTCGTGTACGCGCCGATCTCTCTGTGGCGGCAGGCGACCTACGGTCAGGTAACCGGCGGCGTCCTTCCTCCGAGCGCACAGGGACTGGCATCGGCAGCGGCGCTGCAGGTGCGCTCCGGCGTCAACCTCTCCGGCGTCGGAAAGCGCCTCGGCGTGGACATCGTGACCAAGCAGCACGCATACGCCGGCTCCCCCGGATACTCCGCCGAGACGGCGACGATGAGCCTCATCATCGACTTCCTCTACGTGATCGCTGCGTTGGTGGTGGGCGCGTTCTTCACGGTGTGGACCATCCAGCGCCAAGCCGACATCGGCCTGCTGACGGCTCTAGGAGCATCGAACGGTCTCGTCCTTCGGGACGCGCTCGGACAGGTGGCGCTGGTGATGGTGGGGGCCACCGCGACGGGCGCCCTCGTCGGCAGCGGCGTCGGCACTCTCATCCAGGGAGGCACCGTCCCCTTCGCTCTGCAGGCCGACGCCATCGTCACCGCCGCAGTGATCCTCACCGTCGCCGGCCTGGCCGGCTCGTTGGTCGCCGTGCGCCGGGTCGCTGCCGTCGACCCGATCATCGCGCTGGGCGCGGCATCATGAGCGGCGGGGACAGCGCAGCGACCGCCGATGCCCACCGTGGCGGGCTCTGCCTGCAACAGGTCTGCCTCCGCTACCGCGACGGGGACGGCGAGGTCGTCGCCCTCGACGAGGTGTCGCTCACCGTCGACCTGGGCAGATGGTGGCCGTCGTCGGCGCGTCAGGGTCGGGGAAGTCGAGCATGCTCGCCGTGGCGGGAGCCATGCGCCAGCCCGACAGCGGACGCATCCACGTCGGTGGGATCTCACTGACCGACGCAGCGGCCAGTAAGCGCTGCCACCTGCGTCACGACCTGGTCGGCTTCGTCTTCCAGGGCTCCAACCTGCTGGCGTCGTTGACCGCGCTGGAGCAGCTGGAACTGGTCGGTCGGATCGGCCGGGCCCCCCGGGCTGCGACCCGGCGCAAGGCACTCGCTCTGCTCGGCGAGGTCGGTCTAGCCGCCAAGGCCGAGCGTAGACCCGGGCAACTCTCGGGCGGCGAACGCCAACGGGTGGGCATCGCCCGGGCGCTCATGGCCGACCCAGCTGTACTCCTCGTGGACGAGCCGACCTCGGCCCTAGACCACCAGCGGGCCATCGACATCGTGGGTCTGCTCGTCGAGGAGACCCACCGGCACCAGATCGCAACGCTGATGGTGACCCATGACCGGTCCCTGGCCGGTCTCGCCGACCGGGTGATCGAGATGCGCGACGGCCGCCTCGCACCCGCCGCCGTACCGGAGCGATAGTCGCCGTGCCCCGCATCGGCGCGCCGACCGTCAAGGAGCACCGCGATCACCAGCACGAGGCGATCCTCGACGCCGTGGGAGCGATCCTGTCCGAGGAGGGCTACGAGGGGGTGGAGCTCGCCACCGTGGGCCAGCGAGTCGGCCTGGCCAGGACGTCGCTCTACCGCTACGCCCGCCACAAAGACGAGCTCGTCGCCCAGTGGCTGCAGCGGGCCTTCCGGCCGGCGATGGCCGAAGCTCAGTCCGTCCTAGGCGGCTCCAGCCCCCCAGCAGCGCGGTTGGCGACGTGGCTCGATGGGCAGCTGGACTTTGCCGCCAAGCCTCGCGACGGCGCGGCCGCCCGTTTGATGGCCGAGTTCGACCATCTGCCCGAACCGATCCAGGCGTTGGTCATCGACGGGCACCGTCCACTGCGCGACGCCCTGGAGGCCACGGTGGCCGAGGCGCTCGAGGACCAACCCGAGCGCGACCCGGCCCTGGTCCTCGCCCTCATCGACGGGCTGGTGGCTGCAGCTACCCGCCAAGCAGCCGGCGGCGTTACCCCGCAGCTGCGTTCGGAGACCCGCCACGCGGTGGTGGCGCTGTTGAGCTGAGGCGACCCGTCACCGCCGGGCCTGGGCGAGCTCGCCGAGAGACTCGAGCCGCGGCGTGGCCGGATCGGACCGCGGCCACCGCCGGGAGGACCGCTCGCGCGACCCGCACCGGGCCGGTATAGTTCCGATAATACCCCCTGGGGTATAACGGTCCAGCGGGAACTAGAACGAGAGAGGTCCTTGGTGGTAACGGAAGTAGACGTCCACGCCCTGGCTGCGGCCCACGCCGACGGGTCGATCGTCATAGACGTGCGGGAGCCGTACGAGTACGTGTCGGGCCATGTGCCCGGCGCCCGGCTGATCCCGCCGGACGCGATGGCGGACTACGCCGCCGGTCTGCCCGAGGGCGAACCGGTGTACGTGATCTGCGCCAGCGGCAATCGCAGCCGCAGCGCGGCGCTGCTGCTCGGGGCGCTCGGCGTGGACGCGGTGTCGGTGGCCGGCGGCACTGGCGGGTGGGTCAGCGCCGGCTTCCCGGTCGTCACCGGCCCGCACGAGAACGCAACCTGAGGAGGCAAGGGATGTTCGAGATAGTCAGCATCGAGACTCCGACCCTCGGCGACCGCAGCTACCTGGTGCACAACGGGGAGGTCGCGCTGGTCATAGACCCGCAACGAGACATCGACCGGGTCCTCGACGTGGCGGAGAGCCGACGGGTGCGCATCACGCACGTATTCGAGACCCACATGCACAACGACTACGTCACCGGCGGACTGGCCCTGGCCCGGGTGACCGGCGCTGCCTATCACGTCAACGGCGACGATCCTGTGTCCTTCGAGCATGTGGGGCTCCACGACGGTGACCTGGTCGAGGTCGCGCCCGGCCTGAGCGTCCGGGCCCTGGCAACGCCGGGCCACACCTACACCCATCTCTCCTATGTGCTGGCGACGGGAGGGAGCCCAGTCGGCGTGTTCAGCGGCGGGTCGCTGCTTTACGGCTCGACCGGCCGACCCGACCTGCTTGGCGTAGAGCACGCCGACGCTCTGGCCCGCCGCCAGCACGCCTCGGCCCGCCGGCTAGCCGAGGAGCTGCCCGAATCAGCCGAGCTTTTCCCGACCCACGGGTTCGGCAGCTTCTGCTCGGCCACCCAGACGGGGGGCACATCGTCCACCATCGGCCAGGAGAAACTAACCAACCCGGCGCTTCGCTTGAGCGAGGACGACTTCGTGACGGAACTGATGGCCGGCTTGGACGCCTTCCCGGCCTACTACGCCCACATGGGGCCGGCCAACCAGTCCGGCCCGGACGGCGCTGACCTGTCGCCTCCTGCTCTGGCCGACCCTGACGAACTGCGGAGGCGGATCGAGGCGGGCGAGTGGGTGGTCGATCTGCGCTCTCGCACCGCGTTCGCGACGGGGCACGTCGCCGGCAGCCTCAACTTCGGCCTGGACGGCAGCTTTGCCACCTACCTCGGTTGGCTCATCCCATGGGGGACCCCTGTGACCCTGCTGGGCGAGACCGCCAGCCAGGTGGCCGAGGCGCAGCGGGAACTAGTCCGGATCGGGATCGACCGGCCGGCCGCGGCCGCCACCGGGACCCCGCAGGACTGGGCTGGCGACGCGGCGCTGGCCGGGTACCGGCAGGCGACGTTCTCCGACCTGCGCGCCGCAGACCCGTCGGCGGTGATCCTCGACGTCCGCCGCCGGCTCGAGTGGGAAGAGGGCCACATCGCCGGAGCGGTGGCCGTCCCGCTACACCAGCTGCTCGACCGCATCGATGAGATCCCCGACGGGGAGGTGTGGGTGCACTGCCGCTCCGGGTACCGGGCGTCGCTGGCCGCGTCCATCCTGGGCCGAGCCGGTAGGCAGGTCGTGGCGGTGGACGACGAGTACTCCAACGCTGCGGACGCCGGGCTCCCGCTGACCACGCCGGCAGATAAGGCACCATGAGAGCCTCCGACAGCTTCGCCCCGCGCCCCCTCGAGCACCGCGGAGTTGAGCTTCCTGGCCCTGGCGTAGCGGCGCTGACCGTATCCAGATGGGACCGCCCTAGGTCGCAATAGGGTCGTATGGCCTCTACACCTGCGGCCGGCTTCATTCAAGCTTCACGTGAGCCCACGACTCGCCTTCACCGACCGGGCGTTCACTGATAGTGAAGCCGATCAACGAGAAGGAGGTGAACAAAGATGAGACGCTGGCACAAGGCTCTCACAGGCGGCGCAGTCGCCCTTGCCGTGCTCGTTCCTTCGGGAGTAGCGGTGGCCGCCACCACCGATTCCGGGTCGGGCAATGCCCCGGCTGTCACCCGCACCTGCACCGGTGATCATCAGATGCTCCAGGCTCGGGACGGGTCCGGTTGGCACCACAGCGGCGAAGCCACGATGGCGCATCCCGGCTCGGGACAGGGCCATCAGCAGATGAGCGGCGCCCTGGACGGTACCGGTCCGCGGGCCGACCGGCCGATGGACGGCACCGGCCATCAATGGGGCAGCTCGAGCTGACCCGCTGCAAGCCGCGGCGGCCACCCTCGCCTCCATCGGCGGGGGTGCCCGCGGCGCGAAGGAACGCGAATGAACGAACAGCTGGTCATGATCGTCGACGACGAGGCCTCGATTCGTGACATAGTCCGCCGCTACTTGGAGGCGGACGGATACAAGGTGGTCGAGGCGGCTGACGGCCAGGAAGCCCTGCAGCGCTTCGGCGCCCGGGCCGCCGACGTGGTCATCCTCGATGTGATGATGCCCGACATGGACGGCGTCGAGGTCCTGCGCCGGATCAGAGCCATCTCGGACGTCTACGTCATCATGCTGACGGCCAAGGCAGAGGAGCTCGATCGGCTGGTGGGGCTCGCGGTGGGAGCAGACGACTACATCACCAAGCCTTTCAGTCCCCGGGAGCTGGTGGCGCGGGTCAAGGCGGTTCTCCGCCGTCCCCGCTCCCCCGCGACCGCTTCGTCAGCCGGCACGCTGCGGGTGGCAGGGCTCGAGGTTGATCGCGACCGTCATGAGGTGAGGGTGGACGGCGAGCCGGTCGAGTTGACTGCCCTGGAGTTCAATCTGGTGTCGGTCCTCGCCGGCTCCCCCGGGGTCGTCTTCACCCGCCGCCAGCTGCTGGAGCGAATCTGGGGTTACGACTTCTTCGGCGACGAGCGGGTGGTCGACGTCCATGTCCGCAACCTGCGCCGCAAGCTGGCAGACGACGTAGCCAGGCCGAGGTTCATAACAACGGTGCGGAGGGTCGGCTACAAGATGGGAGGTGGGCGGTGATGAGACGCCTCACGCTGCGGTTACGGCTGTTTCTTTCCTACGCCCTTGTCGCCGTGGTCGGCGCGGCGGTCATGGCCGCAGTGATCGAGATCGTGGGCCGCCAGCTGTTCGACCACCACATGACCGGGATGGGTTTCGAGATGGGCGGACACGCGGGGGCCGGCATGGCGGATCTCCAGGCCACCTTCGGGTGGGCGCTGACCCGCGCCCTGCTGGTGGCGCTGGCGGTCAGCCTGGTGGCCGCGGTGGCCGCCGCGGTCTTGGTCGCCGGTCGCCTGCTTCGGCCCATTGACGCCATCCGCGACGCGACTCACCGGTTGGCCGCCGGGCACTACGAGCAGATCGTCCCCGAGCCTCACGAGCCCGAACTGGCGGCTCTGGTACGCGACGTCAACTCCCTCGGCCGCGCCCTCGACGCCACGGAGCGGCGCCGGGCCGCGCTGATAGGAGACGTGGCCCACGAGATGCGCACCCCCCTCACCGCCGTCAGGGGCTACACCGACGGGCTGGCCGACGGCATCTTCCCCGCCGAGGAGGTCTTGCCCAAGATCGGGGTGGAGCTGCAGAGACTCGAGAGGCTGGCCGCCGACCTGGCCTCCGTTTCTCGCTCGGAGGAAGGGGCCCTACATCTGCACCTGGCCGACGACGATCTCGGAGACATCGTAGGAGCGGCCACCGAAAGGCTGCGGGCCCAGTACCGAGACCGCAACGTGCAGCTGATCGTCGACGCAGGTCGGGTGGCGCCGGTCCGGGCGGACCGCGACCGTCTAATCCAGGCGCTAACCAACGTCATCGGTAACGCTTTGTCCTACACCCCGGCGGGCGGGACAGTGCGGGTCAGCCTGGAACCAGGGCAGAACGCCTCCGCCGCGATCACCGTGACCGACACCGGGATCGGTCTCGCGCCGGGCGACGAGGATCGGGTGTTCGAACGGTTCTTCCGGGTCGATTCACGCCGCCACGCCGGCGGGAGCGGGGTCGGCCTGACCATCGCCCGCTCCATCGCTCGCGCCCACGGGGGCGACCTGACCGCCGCGTCCAGTGGTCTAGGCAAGGGCAGCACCTTCCGGCTGGTGCTTCCCGCCCGCCACAGGGTCTCAGGCGGATCGGCGCCGAGCCCGCCGACTGGTTAGCACCAAAGGCGGTTCAGACGCCGGGGCCCGGGCTGAGAACCCCGACCCTGCTACTCGTGGTCCGGCGGCAGTGACGTCGAGGATTTGGAAGTTAGCGAATCGAGCGCTGCTTGAACCCGACCGGAGGCCTCCGCGGCGATGCTCTCCAAGACCGGGTCGGCGATCACCTTGGCCATGATGTCGGGGTCCATCGCTTCGACGACCGTACGGCCGGCGTCTGCCCGGACGACCACGTTGCATGGCAGGAAGACCCCGACCGCCGGCACCGCTCCGATCGCCCGGTGCGCTAGCTGGGGGTTGCACGCCCCGATGATCAGGTACGGCTCCATTTCCGTGCCGAGCTTCTCCCGCAACGTGGCCTGGACGTCGATCTCGGTCAGGGCCCCGAAGCCTTGATCTTTGAACGCCTCCTTGACCTTGGTGACCGCCTCTTCGAACCGTTCGTCCAGCGTCACCATGCGCGCGTATCCCATCGTTTCCTCCTTCGCCCGGCGGTTTGTCGACCGCCGCGCCGTCCCTACCGGCTCGTCCCCACCGCTACTCCAGCCACAACAGCCCAACGGGAACCTCCTACCCGCTCGGTCAGGCCAGCTTCATGAACATCTTCTGCACCACGTCGACGCCGTAGCCGTCGGCTTCGGCCTCCTCCGGTCGCTGGATGCAGTAGGTCAGCCCTTCGGCCACCAGGCGGAACCCGGCCTGCTCAAGAGCCTTGGTGGCGGCCGAGATCTGGGCCACGATCTCCCTGCAGTCGCGGCCTTCTTGCAACATGCGCTCCACTCCCTGAACCTGTCCGGCGATCCGGCGAAGCCGGGTGCGGACCTCGGCGGTCACCTCCTCAGGAAGCTGCACTTGCGTGCTGCTCCTCGATGCGGCGGCGCACGTCGTCCATGTCCAGGTCCTTGACCTGCTTGATCAGGTCCTCGAGCGCGGCCTGGGGCAGGGCGCCGGCCTGGGAGAACAACAGGATCTGGTCCCGGAAGACCATCAGGGTGGGGATGGACATGATCCCCAACTGTCTGGCCAGCTCGGACTCCGCCTCGTTGTCAACCTTGGCGAACACCATGTCGGGGTGTCGCTGCGCCGCCGCCTCGAAGACGGGTGAGAACATCCGGCACGGACCGCACCAACCGGCCCAGAAGTCCACCAGCACCACGTCGTTGGACTGCACCGTCTCCTCGAAGGTGTCCTTTGTCAGCGCCACAGTGGCCACGAGAGCCTCCTCCTCTGTTTCTTCCGGCCGGATCCCCGGCCCACGCAGTACACAACCATCATACCCCTAGGGGTATTCCGCGAGGTGAGGGGGCCGCCGAGATACGGTGTCGCCATGGTCGGCAGCGCGGAGTCAAACGCAGCGGTATGGAAGTCGGATGCCAGCGTGGCGCAGTGGGTCGCCACCGAGGAGGAGCGGGAGCGGGCCCGGGCTTGGCCCCGTCGGCTCCTGGCCGAGCTCCTGCCATTCGCCGAACACGAGGAGTTCACCTTCGTAGACCTGGGAGCAGGTACCGGCGCCGCGTCGCGGGCCGTGCTGGATCGCTACCCCTCCGCTACCGCCGTTCTGGCGGACTACTCGACGCAGATGATGCAGGAGGGGCAGCGGGCGCTCGCTGCATACGCTGGGCGCTACCGCTACGTCGAGATCGACATGGCCGCCGGCCGGTGGCCGGATGATCTAGCCGGGGGGCTGCCTGCGGTGATCTCCTCCCTCTGCGTGCACCACCTGACCGACGAGCGCAAGGACGGTCTCTTCCGGGAGGTGTTCGCCCGGTTGGCCCCGGGAGGCTGGTATCTCAACTACGACCCCGTCTCCAACGAGGACCCGGCGGTGGAGGACGCGTGGAGGCGGGTGCAGGATCGCCGGGATCCGCAGACCGCCCTCAAGCGGGCCCACCGGACGCCCGAGGAGCAGGCCCGCTGGGACAACCACGTACGCCACATCATCCCGCTGGGCCCTCAGCTCGAGTATCTCCGTTCGGCGGGCTTCGAAGCGGTCGACGTCTACTGGAAGGAGCTGGACCACGTCATCTTCGGCGGCCGGCGACCAGTCGCCTAGCCGCGTCGCGCCGACTCGGGTCAGTGCGCTTGGGGGTTGCCCGTTGCCATGAAATCGAGCAGCTGGGTGGCGGTCGGGGCGAGCCACGTTGTACTCGGCGCTTTCGAGGAGGGCGGACTTCAAGTCCTTGGGCATCACAGCCAGCGCGGTGTCCGCCGTCCGGTTCGCCACGTCGGACCAGTCGAGTGCGTCTCGCCGGAAGTCAGATCGACGCCGTCATCACCGAAGAGGATGTTCAGGTTATGAGGGTAGTCACGGACCATCGAGATCAGCGCGTCATCGGCTCGACCCGCTACCTCTCTCAGGGCCTGCACCATCGTCGTGCCGGGCCCGCTCGCCTTGTCGCAAACCACCCTTGAAGGCGTCGAAGCCGACGACATCCAAGCCGATGACATCCAAGCCGATGACATCGAAGCCGGCCTTCATCAGGTCGGCGTCAGGATCCGACGTTCATCCGGCTCGCCGGCGCCGTTTCTCGCCGCACGACTGGCAGGACCTCGGTTGCCAGGAGTTCGATGGACCGGGCGGTCTCGGCGAAGGGGAGGCCGCCAAGGCCGATCTGGGCCAGGAACCGGTCGTGGCCGAGCAGCTCGTGTTCCCACAGGATCTTGTCGATCACTTCTTGCGGGCTGCCGGCCACCAGTGCACCGTGCGGGCCCGCCCAGGCGTCGAAGGCGTCTCGGGGGAGGACTTGGCCGCGCGCGGCGGGCATGTTTTCGCCGATGTAGCGCGAGTAGTAGGGGTAGAAGGTGTCCCGGGCGCCTTGGGAGGTGTCCTCCACGTAGAAGTGGCTGGTCACCCCGACACGCAGCGCCGCAGGATCGTGACCGGCGCCGACGCCGGATCGGCGGTAAAGGTCGGCGAGGGGGACGAAGCGGTCGGGCTGGCCGAGGATCGCGAGGTAGAGCGACAGACCGTGGCGACCGGCTCTCACCACGCTGGCCGGGGTGCCGCCCACCGCGATCCACACGGGGAGCTGCCCCTGGACCGGTCTCGGGTAGACGCCGGCATCGGCGAGGGGGGCACGGTGGCGTCCCGACCAGGTGACTCGCTCTGCCCGGTTCAGCTGGAGGAGAAGGTCGAGCTTTTCCTCGAAGAGTTCGTCGTAGTCGGCGATGTCGTGGCCGAACAGCGGAAACGATTCGGTGTAGGCGCCGCGGCCGGCGGTGATCTCGGCGCGTCCCCCGGAGAGAAGGTCGACGGTGGCAAAGTCCTCGAACAGCTTGACCGGGTCGGCGGTGGACAGCACGCTCACGGTGCTGGTGAGCCGGAGGCGCCCGGTGACCTGGGCCACCGCGGCGAGGACTACCGGCGGGGACGAAATGGCGAAGTCGGGACGGTGATGCTCGCCGACGCCGAACACATCCAGGCCGGCCTGATCGGCGATGCGGGCCAGGTCAACGAACTCCCGCAGCCGCCGCGCCGGGTCGCCAGCCCGGCCGGTGACCGGATCGCCGGTGACCTCACCGAAGGTGAAGACCCCGATCTCGAAGCCCCGGCCTTCTCCGCCGGTCATGCCGAGACCTGCCCCAGCCCCAGCAGCCGGTCCAGCCAGGCCGACGTGGCCTCGACGACACCGGCGCTCAGGCCGTGGCCGCCTGGGTCGCGTACCGCGGTGGTCTGGCTGCCGGCCTCGCCGTTGAGGTAGGCCCAGGTGCGCTGCAACAGCTCGCGGGGGATGACGTTGTCGGCGTCGCCGTGGGCGACGAGCACCGGCAGGCCGGCCAGCCGGTCCGGGGTGGTGGGGACGCCGGCGTCGAAGGGCAAGGTGGCGTAGAGGATCCCGGCGCCGGCGTAGCGCGACGGGTCGGACAAGATCAGGCCGCCGGCGAAGGCCCCGCCGCCGCTGAAGCCGACCGGCACCACCGGGCGTCCGGGCGGCGCCACCTGGTCGAGCCAGGCCCGGAACCAAGCCATGGTCTCCGCGAGTGACGCCGCGGTGGGCCGCCCGATACCCCGGTTGGCGAACCAGGCGTATCCGCCGCCCTCGCCGATCGGGGCCCGCAGCGCCGCGTAGGCCGCTCCGGCGGGCAGATGATCGGCGAGGCCGATGATGTCGGTCTCGTTGGAGCCCCTTCCGTGTAGCAGCACTACGAGTGGGGCCGCCGCGTCAGAGTCACCGTGCCAGGCCACCGCCGGCGGGGCGAAGGCGGTCATGACCGGACCGCCCCGGGCAGGCTGGCTGTCGCGGTCTTTGCGGTGGTCTCGCCGGCGGTGGCCACGCCCTTCCAGCGTTCGATCTCCCCGGTCAGGTCGAGACGGTCGATGGGAGCGGAGCTCTCGTAGACCCCCCAGCTGCCGCGTGGAAGCATCCACATCAGCTCGAACTCGTTGCCGTCGGGGTCCACGCCGTAGACGCTCTTGGTGGCACCGTGGCTTGATTCGCCGGTATACGCGTCGGCACCGAGGAGGGTCTGGCGGGCGGCGGCCAGCTCGTCGATGGTGTCGAGCTGCCACGCCAGGTGGTACAGGCCGACCGCGCCGCGACGCCTCTGGGTGCCGGCGGTTCCGACGCCGAACAGGCCAAGGTCGTGGTGGTTCCCCGACCGCGGGAGGCGCAAGAACGCCGCGTCGGCGCGCGGTTCACGGGCAATCACCTCCATGGCGAACACCTCGGTGTAGAAGCGGACCGAGCGCTCGAGGTCGGCGACGAAGAGCACAGCATGGTTGAGACGTACAGGTGACACAGGCATTGGGGTTCTTTCGGACGGGGGCGCGGGCAACGGTCCGCGGGGCGGGCTCGGAGTGGACGGTCTTGGTACCGGGAGCGCTAAGGCCTCGGAGGCCGCTCAAGCGGTCTCGCCGCTGCGGATAGCGGACACATCGAACTCCAGCGTGACTTTCTCGCTGACCAACACACCGCCGGCTTCGAGCGCCGCGTTCCAGTTGACGCCCCAGTCTTTGCGGTTGACGACCGTCGTTCCTTCGAAGCCGATCCGCTGGTTGCCGTACGGGTCGACGGCATTGCCGGTGTACTCGAAGTCGATGGTGACGGAGCGGGTGACTCCTTTGATGGTCAGGTCCCCGGTGACCCGGAATAGGCCCTCGCCGGTCTGCTCGACGCTGGTCGAGGAGAAGGTGATCTGGGGGTAGGCGTCCATGTCAAAGAAGTCGTTCGAGCGCAGATGGGTGTCGCGCTCCGAGTTGCGGGTGTCGATGCTGGCCGCCTTGATCGAAAGCTGCAGCTTGGAGTTCCCCGGGTTGGCGGCGTCGAAGTAGCCGGAGCCCTCGAACTCGTTGAACGAGCCGCGGACCTTGGTGACCATCGCGTGGCGGGCAACGAACCCGATCCGGCTGTGAGCTGGGTCGATGGTGTAGGTACCGGTCAGGGTGGCGGGGATGGTGGGCGTGCTCACAGGTCTGCTCCTCATGTAGTGGACATGTCATACAACATAGGTGATAGATCATCTATTCCGGCGTACACTGGGCTCATGGCTGAGGTTCGGTGGCTCGACGAGCAGGAACAACGAGCATGGAGGGCCCTCCAGTTCATGCAGCTGCGTCTCACCGGCCGCCTGGCTGCCGATGTGGCCGCTACCTCCGACCTCTCCTACCCCGACTACCTGGTCCTCGTCGCGCTCAGCGACCGGGCCGAGGGCCGGGCCCGCCTCTTCGAGCTGGCCGAGGCCCTCGGCTGGGAACGAAGCCGCGTCTCCCACCAAGTCACGCGCATGACCGCCCGCGGACTGCTGCGAAAAGAGCGCTGCGACGGTGACCGGCGCGGGGCCTTCGTCGTGATCACGGCGCCGGGCCGCAAGGCGATCGAGGCTGCTGCGCCCCACCACGTGGCCACGGTCCGCCGCTTGTTCATCGACTCGCTCACCCGAAGCGAGCTGGACGCCATCACCTCAGCCGCCGAGAAGGTCCTCGCGGTGCTCGACGCCGAAACCGCCGACGGCCACGGTGGCGGTGCTCGTGGAGCGGCGCCGCCCAGGGGGTGAGGGCCCCGTCGGTCCCGACAGGGACCGTTCGGTCGTTGCGCCTCCGGCGGGCGAGGCCGGTCGTAGCCCGCCGGAGGCGCTTCCCGAGACGCGGGGCCTATGCGACGCTGACGGGGGCGCGGTCGTCGCCTCGGGGCACCCCGTCGTCTTCGAGGCGCAAGGGCGGGAGCCGACGGTCGATGACGTCGGGGAGGTACCAGTTGCGCTTGCCGAGGGTGTGCATGACCGCCGGGACGAGCACGGTCCGGATGATCAGAGCGTCGACGACGATGGCCGTGGCCATACCGAGCCCGATCATCTTGATCGTCCGGTCAGTGGTGAGGGTGAAGGATGCGAAGACGACCGTCATGATGGCGGCGGCGGTGATGGTCCGCCCGGTGATGGCCTGCCCGAGGTTGACCGTTGCGGAGTTGTCGCGCCGCTTGAGCCATTCCTCCTGGATCCGGCTGACAAGGAACACCTCGTAGTCCATGGACAGACCGAAGAGCACGGCGAACATCAGGATCGGGACAAGCGGACTGACCGGGCCGGTGTGGGTGACGCCCACCAGGCTGCCCAGCCAGCCCCACTGGAACACGGCCACCACCACGCCGAAGGCCGCGGCCGCCGAGAGCAGGTTCATGACGGCCGCGGTGGCCGGGATGAGCAGGCTGCGGAACACCACCATCAACAGCAGGAACGACAGGGCCACGATCATCCCGACGAATATCGCAAGCTTGGACGACAGCTGGCTGGCCGTGTCGTCCGCCAGGGCCGTCTGGCCGCCCACCAACACCTGGAGATGCGAACCGCCAAGAGCATGGGGGATCGTCGTCGACCGCAGGCTGGTGATCAGCCGTGAGGTGGCGGCGGCCTGGGGGCTGGTTGCCGGGTACACCTCTGCTACGTCAACCGCTGGATGTCCTGGACCGGCCGGGAAGTAGGCGGGCGGGGTCGCCGCCACTGCCCCCGGGGCCGCCCCGGCGGCGGCTACGACAGTCGCGAACGTCGCCTGATCGGCCTGGCTGTACACCGGGGCGACGAATTGCAGCGGGCCGCTAAAACCGGGGGCGAAGCCCTTGACCAGCAGTTCGTAGGCCCGGTAGGTGGTGGTGGTGGTGGTCGTGGTGGGGTCGGTGCTGTAGTCCGCGGTCCCCTGGCGCATCGAGAAGAACGGCGCGCCGAGGGCGACCAAGACGGCGAGGGCGGCCAGCCCGAAGCCGACCCGCCGCCCCTGCACGGTGGTCGCCCACGAACTCCAACGCTTGGAGAACTCGGGGACGTCGGTCTCGCCCCTGGCCAGGCCGGCGCGATGGCGTCGGGTCAGGACCCGCCGGCCGAACAGGCCAATGAAGGCGGGCAAGAGGGTGAGCGCCGCAGCCATCGGCAGCAAGACCGCTATAGACGCGGCTATCGCTGCGCCGGAGAGCACCCCGACACCGACAACGAGCATGCCGAGCAAGGCGATGCACACGGTGATCCCGGCGAAGAGGACCGCTCGCCCGGCGGTAGCACCGGCGGCGGCCACTGCCTCGTCGACCGTCAGCCCACGGCGAAGGCCGCTCCTCGTCCGGGTGAGGATAAACAGCGAATAGTCGATCCCTACACCGAGCCCGATGAGGATGCACAGCTGGGACGTGAAGCTGGCCATCGAGATCGAGTTGGACAGCACGCCGATGAGCGACAGCGCTGACAGCAAGGCGATGGCGGTGCTCAGCAGCGGGAGCGAGGCGGCGATGAACGAGCCGAAGACCAGCAGGAGGACGATCAAGGCGGCGAGCACGCCGACGTAGGTGCTGATGGACGACGACGGGTTCGTTGATGCCGGACAGCGAGCAGAATATATCCACCTCGAGGCTACGTATATACTGGCTCCCATGAGCAAGCACCTGGTCGACTTGGACGAGGACGCACTGAGCGTCGCCCAGGCCCGACTCGGCACCACGACCATCAAGGACACCGTTAACGCCGCACTGCGCCGCGCGGGCGAAGACCACGAGACCGAGGTCGCCGCCGCCCTTGACGTGCTGGGGAGCGCCAACCTGATCGACCGCTCCGAAGCGTGGCGCTAACCCACCTCATCGACACGAGCGTCCTCATGCGGATGAGCCAGCCGCTCGTGCGCGCGGCTGTCGAACCCCTCGCTGCGCAAGGCCAGGTCGCGCGCCCAACCATCTGCGACCTCGAGATCGGCTACTCGGCGCGCAACGCCGCCGAATGGGATCAGCTCATGGAGTCTCTCGCCGTCTTCGCCCCCGTCGAGACCACCGCGGCTCACCTCCATCGCTCCTTGCAGGTCCAGCGCCTCTTGGCGGATCGCAGCCAGCGAGGCCGCAAGATTCCCGACCTGCTCATCGCAGCAGCCGGCGAAGCCTTCAACCTGACTGTGCTCCACTACGACAGCGACTTCGACCTCATCGCCGAGGTCACCGGCCAGCGCACCCAGTGGGTCGTACCGGCAGGAGAAGCTGACTAACGGCAGCCCCGCACCGAACGTTCCAGCCCGGAGCAGCTCTCCGCAGCGACCTGTCATCGCATAGTCGATATCGCGCTCCCTTCGTCCAGCGTCGGCGCCACGGACTCGACACGAGAACGCTCGCCGGTGTCAGGATCGATCTGCTCGCTCGTTCGGGCACTCACCCGGGAGGACGTCAGCCGTGCCAGCGAGCGCCGCACCGTCGCTCGGCGTTTCTCGACTTCCATCGACTCGACGATCTGCGAGGTCCACGGACATAAGAAGGCCGGCGCCTCTTACGGCTACACCAAGGTCCACGGCTACCACCCGCTGCTCGCGACCAGGGCCGATACCGGCGAGATCCTCCACGCCCGGATGCGCAAAGGCTCCGCGAACACCAGCCGGGGAGCGAACCGTTTCGTCGAGGAGCTCATCGCCAGAGTCCGCTCGGCCGGGGCCACCGGAGGGATCGTGGTGCGGGTCGACTCGGGGTTCTGGTCGAACAAGACCATCGCCACCCTCACCCGCCTCGGGGTGCGTTTCACGATGACGGTCCGCTCCAACGTCGCCATCAACGCAGCGATCGCTGGGATCGCCGAGGCGGCGTGGGTCGACATCGACTACACCGACAACGGCGGCGCCGCCCAGGTCGCCGAATGCGCCTACAAAGGTTTGCGTCTGATCGTTCGACGCACCCGACTCGCCGATGGCGACCATCCGGCGTTGTTCCCGACCTGGCGGCACCACTCGTTCCTCACCAACCTGGCCGCCGGCACCGTCAAGGTCGACGCGTTCCATCGGCATCACGCCGTGGTCGAGCTCGCCATCCGCGACCTCAAAGAAAACGCCGGGCTCGACCACGTCCCCTCCGGCGTGTTCGCCGCGAACGGCGCCTGGCTCGCCTGCGCCGTCCTCGCGCACAACCTGTGCGTGCCGAGAATGTCATCCAACCCGGTCGCAGACTGGGTCACCCAACAGGCCCGCAATCTCTCGATGGACGTCGCCGACCAGGCAAACCGTGTCAAGTTCCTCATCCGCGATCGCGACGCCAAGTTCGCCGCCTCCTTCGACGCCATCTTCGCCGCAGAGGGCACCAGGATCATCAGACCCCCGGTCCGGGCACCCCGGGCGAACGCCATCTGTGAGCGCGTGATCGGCACCATCCGGCGCGAGCGCCTCGACCGGATGCTCATCCTCGGCCGCCGTCACCTCCAAGCAGTCCTTGCCGAGCACGTCGAGCACTACAACGTCCACCGCCCGCACCGCTCTCTGGACCAACGTGCACCCTCCGCGCTCGACACGCCTCCCGCGCCGATCGGCGATGTCCACCCCACCCGGCTACGAAGACCCGACCGCCTGGGCGGACTCATCCACGAGTACCGGATCGCTGCCTGAGCTGGGTGGACGGGGTTCTCGGCACCCACACCATTGCTCGCCTGTAGGACCCCTCCGCATCCGAGGTCGATCCGGTCCTCACCGTGAACTACCCGTCGTCGAGCTGAGCGGTGATCACCGGCATACGTCTGTCTACGTCCGGCAGGGTGATCAGCCGAGGACCCAACCAAGCTCAGATCTTCCAGGGGAGACAGCAGCTTGGCTTCGGTGCCTTCATGGGTCGATTCTGCTTTCGAGTCGCGGTTCTGGCCCGAGGGCCCGCGGCGGTAATTCGCCATCGAAACCGCCAATCGGGTGGTGTTCGAGGAGGAACTCCGCAAAGAGCGGGACGGTGAAGTCGACCTGGCCCCGCCGAGGCGCCCAGATGAGGCCCTTCTGGATGAGGCTGTCGCGATGCGGGGAGGTCTGGCGCTGGTTCTCCGCTCCCCATGCCCGGGCCACCTCGGCCGTGGCGTAGGGCGGGCCGCCCAACGAGGCCATAGCAGCCAGGTAGCGCTGCTCGGCGTCACTCGCCATCTCGAAGCGAGTGCCATAGAAGGTGCGTGCGAGCTGTTCTTGAACCAGGTCGCGCACCTCCTCGACGTCGGCCGTGATGATCGGCGAGGATTCCGCAGCGTTCCACAGCTCCCTCCCATACTCCTGCAAGAAGTACGGGTAGCCGGCAGCCAGGCGCACCACCTCATCGGCGGCGTCGGCAGCGAACTCCACCCCGAGCAGCGAGGCCGGCTTGACCAGCGCCACCCGTGCCTCGGGATCCCGTAGCCGGCCAAGCTCGCGGTACTCGAAGAGCCGATCGGCGTAGGGCTTCGCCCGCATCAAGCGCACCTGCAAATCCGGCAGACCGGCCGCGGCCAACGCTACCGGTAGGGCGTCGCGGCTGACAGCCTGGAAGGCCATGCACACCGCCGCCAGCGAAGCGGCGTCGAGGTTGTGCATCTCGTCGATGAGGAACAGCGCGCCGCTCTGGACGCTCGCCGCCGTGTGGCCAATCTCGCGTAGCAGCTCGACAAGGTCCTGTTCTGGATCCCCCGAGTCGGCTACGCCGGCGACGGCATCGACGTCGAGCTTCAGTTGCACGCCACCCGGAGCGACCACGCTGAACGCCTTGACCACCCCGAGAGCCCGCTCGACCCGGTCGCGGATGCGGTGCCGACGGCTCATCTCCCGCAGCAACCTGGCGGCCATTTGGGCGAAGGTAGACCTGAAGTCGGGCTGGGAGCCGACCTCCTGCACGTCGGTCGTGGCCCACCCCGCTTCGGAGGCGAGGAGGTCCAGCTCCATGAGCAGCACGGTCTTCCCCACCCCCCGCAGGCCGTAGAAGATCCGGCTGCGATCGGCGCCCCCCGAGGCGAGGATCTCGATCAGCGAGCTGAACTCCTCGAGGTCCCGGTCCCGACCGGCCAGATAGGGCGGTTTGCGGCCCGCTCCCGGCGTGTACGGATTGTCCCGCCGCTGCGTGGCGACCAGTCTAACACTGTCTAAGCCCGGGTCACCCCCCCTTAGAAACTCTTAGAGAGCAGTCGCAGGCGCTCTTTTCCCTGACCTCGACTAGTGCGTGCCGAGAATGTCATCTATCGGCTGTGAGCTGGACTTTGACGGCTGGCGCCGGGCGCGGCGAGCATCCGGCCGTGACCCTCTCGTTCCTCTACCGGGCGTTCTACCGCGTCCTCCAGCTGATCCGACTCTTCTTTCGCCGTGACACCGATCTCGCCGTCGAGGTCGTCGTCTGCGCCACGAGGTGGCGGTCCTTCGACGCCAGGTCCATAGACCGGAGCTGGAGCCGGCAGACCGAGCGGTGCTGGCGGGACTCGCACGACTCCTCCCCCGCCAGGGTCTCGGACGTTTCTTCATACAACCGGCGACCCTGCTGCGCTGGCACCGGGACCTTGTCGCCAAGCGCTGGACCTACCTGCACCGCCGACCCGGCCGGCCAGGCACCGCGAAGGGCACCACCGGGCTCATCCTCCGGTTGGCGATGTCCATGGCCACCAAAAAGTCCGCACTTATGGCCATGGAAAGTCCGCACTGGTGGCCATGAGAGTGTCGGCAGTGTTGACGTTGTAGGCGTGCGCACCTCTCGCTGAAGCATCCACCTTGGGGTCTCCCCGGCCGGTCACGGTGGCGGTGCTAGCCAACCGCCGGACCGACTGAGGGGACGCCTCCATGAAATCAGCGAGGGAACGAATGGACATGCATGCCGCCTACAAGGAGCTCGGCTCCTATAGGGCTGCCGCCGAGGTGTGCGGCAGCACGGACAAGACTGTTAGGAGGGCGGTGGCCCGGGCCACTGCCGCTGGGGAGGCGCCGGGCGCTGGTGCGGTCGAGCACAACTATGACGATGTGGCCGCGGTGATCGCCGAGCGGGTCGAGAAGACCAAGGGGAAGATCACGGCCAAGCGCCTGCTGCCGACGGTTCGGGCCGCGGGTTACACGGGGTCGGCGCGCAACTTGCGCCGGGCGGTCGCCGACGCGAAGGCGCAGTGGCGCATCGACCACCATCGGGGCCGGCGCCCGGGGGTGTGGACGCCGGGGGACATGTTGGTGTTCGACTGGGGCGAGATCGGCCCGCTGTTCGTGTTCTGCGCGGTGCTGGCGTGGAGCCGGTTCCGCTTCGTGTGCTTCGCCGACAACCTGGGGGCCGACGCCACCCTGTCGGCCCTGGCGCAGTGCATGGAGACGATCGGCGGGGTGCCCAAGACCCTGTTGACCGACCGGATGGGGTGCTTGAAGGCGACCACGGTGGCCGGCCTGGTCGTGCCGACACCGGACTACGTGCGTTTCGTCGTCTCCCACTATGGCACCCGGCCGGATTTCTGTCTGGCTGCGGACCCGGCGTCGAAGGGCATCGTCGAGCATCTCGTCGGCTACGTGAAGTCCGACCTGATGATCCCCGCCGGGCTCACCGTGTCGGACCTGAAGGCGGCGAATGAGGCGGGTCGGGCATGGTGCGCCGAGGTGAACGCCAACGAGCACGCCGACATCGTGGCCGTCCCCAACGAGCGTCTCGAGACCGAGCGGCCGCTGCTCGGCGCCCTGCCGTCGTTGCGGGCCCGGATCGGCACGGTGGTGGTCCGCAAGGTCGATCGGTTGAGCTGTGTGCGTTTTGGGTCGGCCCGCTACTCGGTGCCGACCATCCATATCGGGCGCACGGTCGAGTTGAAGGTGGCCGACGGCGAGGTGATCGTGGTATTCCTGGGCGAGGTCATCGCCGCCCACACCGTCGTTGCTCCTGGTGAGACGTCCATTGTCGACGACCACTACGGGGGTGCGCGGCCGGCGCCTAACCGGGCGGTTCGGCCCAAGACCGCCACCGAAAAGGCGTTCTGCGCGCTCGGTCCAGTGGCCGAGGACTTCATCACCGCGGCGGTCGCTCACGGGGTCACCACCCTGTCGGCTGATCTGGCGGACCTGGTGGCTATGGCGGCCGCCCACGACGCCAGCGCCTTCCTCGCCGCCATCGCCCGGGCCAGAGAGTTCGGACGCTTCCGGGCGGCGGACGTGCGCTCGATCCTGGCCGCTGGCCGTGGCGTGCCCCGACCCCGTGGCCCCGGTGACGCCCTCATCGTCGCCCTGCCCGCGGTCGGCACCGGCTCGCTCGACGACTACGCCGTGGGCGGTGCGTCATGAACACCACCCCGCCCGCTCTCCCGGCCGATCTGGAGTCCGGGCTGCGCCGGTTGCGCCTCGGCGCCATGCGACGCCTGGCCCCCGAACTGCTGGTGGTGGCCAAGACCCAGCGCTGGACCCCCGAGGAGCTCTTGCGCACCCTGGTCGAGGCCGAGATCACCTCACGCGACGCCTCCAACGCCGCCGGACGGATGAAGGCCGCTGCCTTCCCGGTGAGAAAGACCCTCGACGAGTTCGACGTCGCCGCCTCGTCGGTGCCCCCCGCCACCTTCGACTACCTGGGCGGCCTCGAGTGGATCGACGCACACGAGAACGTGTGTCTCGTAGGCCCAGTCGGCTGTGGTTGACACTGCGTTTCCTTTCATCGGGGTGTGTCGAACAGTCCAGGTCCTGCGGCGTTTACGTTGATTCGTAAGCCTTTTCGGCGTCCGTGGTTGACGTGGACTGCTTGGAGC
>NZ_JAIMCB010000006.1 GCF_025499425.1 Acidiferrimicrobium sp. IK | reverse complement strand
CTGGCGATGAGCTCCTCGACGAAACGGTTCGCTCCCCGGCTGGTGTTCGCGGAGCCTTTGCGCATCCGGGCGTGGAGGATCTCGCCGGTATCGGCCCTGGTCGCGAGCAGCGGGTGGTAGCCGAGGACCTTGGTGTAGCCGTAAGAGGCGCCGGCCTTCTTATGTCCGTGGACCTGACAGAGGGGGTGTCAGGGAGTCTGTGTAAGAGGGATCCACCAACCAAATAGGTAGGCCTGGAAGCCTGCCAGTAGGAGGTGTATCTAACGTGACAGTGACTGATGAGACGACGGTAGTGGGCTCGGTGGGTGGGACCGATGATGGTGGCATCCGCGGCGGGTTGGTGCCGGAGTCGGTGATCGATGAGCTGGTGGCGAAGGTTCGGGCTGAGGGTGTGGAGCTGGTCGGCGAGGGCAGTCTGCTCGCGGAGTTGACCAAGAAGCTGCTCGAACGCGGGTTGGACGAGGAACTGACCGACCATGTCGGCTACGAGCGCGGCGACCCCGCCGGGCGTGGCAGTGGGAACAGTCGGAACGGGACGAGCCCCAAACGGGTGTTGAGCGAGCTCGGCCCGATCGATCTGGATGTCCCGAGGGACCGCAACGGCAGCTTCGAGCCGAAGCTGGTCGCTAAAGGCGAGACCCGGCTGGGGAAGCTGTCGGAGAACATCGTCGCGTTCTACGCGGGCGGCATGTCGACCCGCGACATCAAGAAGACCCTCAAGCGCATCTACGGGGTGGACGTGTCCCCGGACCTGGTCTCGAGAGTGACCGACGGGATCGTCGAGGAACTCAAAGAGTGGCAGACCCGACCGCTCGAGTCCGCTTGAAGTCCATGGGTGGTTGCGAACGTCTGACAGAAGGAAGCTCCGATGCCCCACTACGCACCCAACAAGGCTCCAGCCGCCGTGAAGCGCCGCTACTTCGAGCTGGTCAGGGACGGGGTGAGGGGGGCGGAAGCGGCACGCCGGGTTGGCGTCTCGACGAGCTGCGGATCGCTATGGTTCATCGACGCTGGCAGCGTGCTCATCCCCGAAGCCGGTCCCGTGTCACCCCGCTTCCTCACCCAGGACGATCGGATCGCCATAGCTGACGGCGTGCGCGCCGGTCACCCCTCGAAGGTCATCGCAGCTGCCATTGGGAAGACCTTCCAGACCGTCTGCCGGGAACTTCAACGCAACAGCAAGCCGGACGGCTCGTATCAGCCGTGGTGGGCTCACAACCAGGCTCTCCTTCGACGTCAGCGACCGAAGCTGGCCAAGATCGCCGCCGGCAAGAAGCTGCGGTCGGTGATCGCCTCCAAGCTCGTGCTGCGGTGGTCACCGCAACAGATCTGCCGGTTTCTGCGACGGACCTACCCGGGTGACGCACAGATGCAAGCTTGCGCCGAGACGATCTACAAGGCCGTCTTCGCCGGGAGCTTCGGAACGAAGAATCGCAGTCTCCGCACGGGCCGCTGCCGCCGCAAGCCCCACCGTCGAGGCGTCCCCAGCCCGAACAAGATCAAGAACATGCGCCTCCTCGATCAACGTCCCCGCCGCGTCGAGGAGCGTGTCGACGCCGGCCACTGGGAAGGCGACTTGATCATCGGCGCCATGAGCGGTTCGGCCATCGCCACCGTGGTCGAACGCGTCACCCGCTACGTCGTGCTCGTGCACCTCCCTGACGGTTATAAAGCGCCGCAGGTCCGTGACGCCCTCGTGCGACGGATGTCGGTTCTCCCCGCAGGCCTGCGGAGATCGCTCACCTGGGACCAGGGCAGAGAGATGACCCTCCACGAGGAGACAGCCGCCGCGACCGACCTCGACGTCTACTTCTGCGACCCCCACTCGCCCTGGCAGCGAGGCACGAACGAGAACACCAACGGTCTTCTCCGCCAGTACTTCCCGAAGCACACCGACCTGTCCGTGTACTCCCACAACCACCTCCGCCACGTCGCTGACGAGCTCAACGGCCGGCCCCGGCTGATCCTTGCGGACCGCACACCAAGTGAGGCCATGGCAGACTTGGGGTTCAAGCTCACTCACACGTAGTTCGCAACCACCGGCAGAAACCAAGCCGTCTACCCGATCCTGTATATCGACGCGCTCGTGGTCAAGGTGCGCACGTCGGGGACGGTGGTCAACCGGCCCGCCTACCTGGCTGTCGGCGTCGACGTGGAGGGCCGCAAACACGTGCTCGGCGTTTGGTTGGGCGACGGCGGCGAAGGCGCCAAATTTTGGTTGACCGTGCTCACCGAGCTCAAGGCCCGAGGCGTCGCTGACGTGCTGTTCGTGTGCTGCGACGGCCTCAAGGGGCTCCCCGACGCGATCGAGGCGACCTGGCCCCAAGCGTCGGTCCAGACCTGCGTCGTGCACCTGATCCGGGCGTCGACACGCTACTGCTCGTGGAAGGACCGCAAGAAGATCGCAGCGGCCCTCAAGCCGGTCTACACCGCCCTCAGCGTGGAAGCCGCCACCGACGCGCTCGACACCTTCGAACTCGAACACGGCGACCGCTACCCGGCCATCGTCGCCCTGTGGCGCACCAGCTGGGAGCGGTTCATCCCGTTCCTGGCATACCCCCCGATCATCCGCAAGATCGGATACACCACAAATCTGGTCGAATCGGTCAACTACCAGATGCGCAAAGCGTCCAAAACTCGAGGGCATTTCCCCGACGACGATGCCGCCCTCAAGCTACTCCGCCTGATCGCCCGGGACATCACCACCAGCAGGGGCGGCGCCGCCGGCACCGGCACCTGGGGATGGAAAGAAGCACTCAACGCTCTCGCTATTCACTTCCCTGACCGACTCCCGATCTGATACCATTCACAGCAACAACAACGTCAAGGATCTTCTCTTACACAGACAACCTGACAGGCTCCTGACAGACAGTCGAGTCGATATCGATCACCAGCCGCCGGCCTCCAGGCCCGGCGCCCATGGCCCACGCCCGCCGGATCGTCTCGGCGATCACCGCGTCCAGCTGGCGGACATGCCCGAACGTGAACGCGCGCAGGAAACTCCCGACCGTCGAGGGTGCCATCACCCGATGCCCGAGGATCCTCGCGGTCGCCCCGGCACGGAGGACGTCAGTGTGGTCGATGTGGCTGCCGCCAGCGACCATCGCATGCACCAAGGTCAGGACCTTGCGGCCCGGCGCGAACCCGCCCCTGCCCAAACGGATGGTGGCATCGACGAGCGCCTCGAGCCCCAACCGGGCGGTCAACGTGGCAACCAGGATCAACCCGGCGTTCGCCACCAGGCTCGGGTCGTCAAAGACCACCCCGAGACGGTCAGGACCATGCGATACTCGCGACACAAGAAGTGCCTCCTTGAGTTTTAGGAGATGACGACTTCAGACATCGCCATCCTCCCTGCTCAGGAGGCACTTCTTGTGGATGGGCACACCCCTCAGGGCATCACCGGACGCTCAGCGACGGTGGATTGAGGTTCAACGAGCCGGTCAACCCTTGAAGCTCACGGATCCCCTCGACCGACAGCACCGTCACCACCCCCGCAGGCGTCTCACCACCCAAGATGTCGGTGGCAGCCACAGGGATCGTCCCAGGGGACCCATCCGGCAGAACCACCACCAAAAACAGCGTTCCGTCACGCCGCTTGAACCCAGACGCCGCCAGCAGCCGGCCGAACAACGGATGCACCGACGACGTCACCCGCACCTCGCACGGCAACAACCGTCGAAGATGTTGCAGTCTGTCGCCATCCCGGCCGGGACGGGGAAGTCCCACCTGCTCGTCGCCCTCGGGCACCACGCCGTCGACACCGGCAAACGGGTCCGCTACTTCAGCGCCACCGACCTTGTCGAGACCCTCTACCGGGGTCTCGCCGACAACTCGGTGGGCCGGGTCATCGAGCAGATCCTGAAAGCCGACCTCGTGCTGATCGACGAGATCGGCTTCGCCCCGATGGACGACACCGGCGCCCAGCTTTTCTTCCGCCTGGTCGCCGCCGCCTACGAGACCCGGTCCCTCGGCATCGCCTCGCACTGGCCGTTCGAGGACTGGGGGCGCTTCCTCCCCGAGCACACCACCGCCGTCAGCCTCCTCGACCGCCTGCTCCACCACAGCGTGCTCGTCGTCACCTCTGGCGAGTCGTTCAGGCTCAAAGAATCCCGCCGGAACGGAGGTCACACCAGGCTCACGTAGAGTCGAACATCACCGCGAGAGGTGCGGACTTCCCGTGGCCAAAACTGCGGACTGGAAACCGGCCACGGACAGGCGAAGGAGAACCCGACTTGGGGCTACCGCCGCATCCACGGCGAACTCGCCCCATGGGCATTCGTCATCGCCGCCTCGAGCGTCTGGGCGATCCTGAAGCGCCACGGCATCGATCCGTCACCACGCAGGTCGGGATCGACCTGGACGGAGTTCCTCGCCACCCAGTCCAAAGGGCTGATGGCGTGCGACTTCTTCCACGTCGACACCGTCCTTCTCCGCAGGCTCTATGTGCTCGTGTTCATCCACCACGACAGCCGTCGCGTACGGATCGCCGGCATCACGACCAAGCCGGTCGCAGACTGGGTCACCCAACAGGCCCGCAATCTCTCGATGGACGTCGCCGACCAGGCAAACCGTGTCAAGTTCCTCATCCGCGATCGCGACGCCAAGTTCGCCGCCTCCTTCGACGCCATCTTCGCCGCAGAGGGCACCAGGATCATCAGACCCCCGGTCCGGGCACCCCGGGCGAACGCCATCTGTGAGCGCGTGATCGGCACCATCCGGCGCGAGCGCCTCGACCGGATGCTCATCCTCGGCCGCCGTCACCTCCAAGCAGTCCTTGCCGAGCACGTCGAGCACTACAACGTCCACCGCCCGCACCGCTCTCTGGACCAACGTGCACCCTCCGCGCTCGACACGCCTCCCGCGCCGATCGGCGATGTCCACCCCACCCGGCTACGAAGACCCGACCGCCTGGGCGGACTCATCCACGAGTACCGGATCGCTGCCTGAGCTGGGTGGACGGGGTTCTCGGCACCCACACGTTGACGCCTGACCTCCCGCTCGACGCCCATGAAGCACATGCACGCGGCGGAGCGTTGAGTAGGGCAGCTGCATGGCGCTGCATAGGGCTGCCCTGTGCAGCGCTCGAACACCGCCTGCCTCGACCGGGCGAAACCCCAGCGTGTCGGCCCGGCCGCGCCCTGGCGCGCCGCCTCTTTGCCCTACGCAGAAGGTGAGTAGGACCCCACAAACTGTCCCCATAAACACAGAAACCGCCGACCAAACATGCTGGTCAGCGGCCTGTGCATACGCAAAAAGGCGCGAAAAACGCCCGTACTTGGTGGCGGGGGGTTCCCGCCACCTCGAACCTAAAGACCTCGGTGTCGCCATACTTGCTGGTAGCGCCGCTTGCATAGGGTAGCGCCTGGGCCTACCGACTGATCAGTGGGGCCTGCCACCAGTTGGTGTCCCCAGAAACGCTGATGGACCTCGACCTTCGGGTTGGCAACCCGACGATTCCGACGATTGCCGCGTCGAACATGGTCCCCGTCTGGTCGGTCAGGCGACTCTCACCCGTAGAGGGCGCCGTAGGCGGCGCTGTGGGAACCACAGGAGAATGAAGCTCTTGTAGGGCGTCTGAAGGATGTCGACCTTTACGGCGTCAACGTCCCCAGCAAGGTTGCGTATATCGGTTTGGTCGACGCCGCTGAAGTCCAGAGCGGCGAGGAACGGGTACTCGTCACTTCGCATCATCGTGGGCCACGACGGTTGTCCAAACCTTTCGTTCCACTTTTTGGTCGACATGAACTCTTCGCGCCGCCAGGTGGGTGGCGATGATGATCGTGGGGTCCGCTCCAGAACGATCGCCGCGACTACACCGGGATGCGATTCGGCATACCGATGGAACGCGGCATGGAACGAAGACCCGTAACGGTTGGCGAGCAGCGACACAGTCGCCGTCGAGATCTCCAAGTCCGCCGCGTCACGCGCAAAATGCTCCCGTTGGAACAGCAGCTCAGCGGCGCCTTGGTTCGCCTCCCGCTCGAACAGCCGATTGGTGGTCCTCAGGAGGGTTTCTTGGTCGTCGGCGTAGAGGAGATCCTGTTGGTGCGGGAGGATGTGATGCACGGTCTCGTGTAACCGTACGAACCGCTTCTTTCCCTCGTTCTCGATCGCCGGCGAGACGTGAACGACTCGGGCTCGGCGGTCGACAAGGCCCTGGATTTTCTGCTTCGCGCTCCGCAGCAGCGTGCGTAGGTATGCGGGTGCCTTCTTGATGAGTGACTCATCGAGGACGTAGTCGTCGGCTTCGGTGAGTTCGGCGGCTCGAATGATGTCCTCGACGGGCGTCGGGAAGCGTCCGTAAGCATCGGCAGCGCGAAGGAGCAGGTCTACCCGTGAGTTGATCTCTCCGGCAGACTCCAGCTCCCGCCACATGCCGTCACCGAACCTGCCCGTTGCGGTACATCTTCAGGTAGGTGGCGAGCGCCAGCTCCTCGTCCTCGGTGAGCGGCTCGCCGCTGAGCGCGTGGGTGAGTGCGCCCCCGGATGGCGCGCCATTGTCGCTCACGATGTATCCGGCCTTGCGCATCAGGTCCAGATAGTCGATGCCCAGCTCGCCGGCTAGGCGATGGAGTATGTGAGGAGACGGTGACTCGACCTGGCCCTTCTCCAACTTGAGGAGGTAGGCGGTCGAGACCTCCGCCGGCTCAGCCACCGCCTTGAGCGACTTGCCCTTCAACTCCCGAGCGGCGCGCAGGCTGTTCCCGAGCCGCTCAGCGTTGCTTGCGACCATCGTCACCTCCTTCGTAGACGTCGTGAGCATCGTGCACCATCGTAGACGGCATGCACCTGAGTTGACAAGGACCTGGAGTGCGTGTACTTTAGTGCACGGCACTGATGATAGTGCACGGGGCAGCGGATCGGCCGGTGCCCGCTTCAGCGATTGGAGGTTCTGCCCGTGGCAGACCAGGAGCACGAACACAAGACGATCACCTACTTCGTCAACGGGGAGCGTCTGACCACCCACAAGGACGACCTGACGGTCAGGAAGATCCTGACCGACGCAGGGTTCACCCCTGTCGAGCAGTACCGGCTCACCCGGGACAGGGGCGATCACGTCTACACCGACTACGACGACAAGGTCGAGTTGCACGAGGACGAGCGGTTCACCGCTACCTACCTCGGGCCGACTCCGACCTCGTAGCGGTGACTGACGCAGAGCTGGAGGAGTACCTGCGCAGTCTCGGCCTCACGGTCGAGGCTGCGCAGGACCACTCCGGCCATCCCTACATCGTCGTATGCAACTTCACCATCCCCTGCGGGCCCCTGGCCGAGCGGGCGTGCGATGTCGCCCTGGCCCGGTGCCAGACCATCCCGTACCTGGTGCCACCGGCTATTCACACTCGCCCAGCGCTCGTGCGGATGGACATGACCGGACCCCTCAAGACCCAATCAAGTGCGCTCGGGCCCGACTGGCAGTACTGGTCCCGCCGATTCGACCGGGTGCCGACCCCTCAAGCCGTCTGGACCCACGTCCTGACCGTATTCAGCCAGGTGATCCCATGACATATCACGAGATGGACTACCTCCAAGAGCGCGAGCTGGCCGTCGTCATGACCGGCGACCTCGATACCGAGCTACGCCGCCACTTCGTCCACGAAGGAATCCAAGAGGACCTGACCTTCGCCATCTGGCGCCCGAGCGTCGGAAGCCGTCGGATGAGCTTCGTCCTGGACCAGGCACTCCTGCCCGACGAGGGGGAGCGGATCCTCGAAGGCAACGTCTCGTTCACCTCGGACTACTTGAGTCGGGTGCTCACCTCACTTGAACCTGGCACCGGCCTCGCCCTGATCCACTCCCACCTTGGTCCGGGCTGGCAGGGCATGAGCGAGGATGACATCGTCGCCGAGCGCGATCGCCTGGCCGGCGCAGTCTCTGGTCGGTCAGGACTCCCGCTCCTCGGGATGACCTGGGGCACCGACGGCACGTGGAGCGCCAGGACCTGGGGACGAGCCGCCCCGTTCACCTACGAACGCGTGGAGATCCCGGTGGTCCGCGTCGCGGCGTCCGATCGGCTCTCCTTGAGCTTCCACCCGTTGCTGCGGCCTGAGCCGGCCGAGTTGCCCGCCCAAGTGGCGACCCTCAGTGTCTGGGGCGCAGCGGCGCAGGCAGACATCGCCCGAGCCCGAGTTGGCCTCGTCGGGCTCGGAAGTGTGGGAAGCCTCGTCGCCGAGGGACTGTCCCGGATGGGTGTCTCCGACATCGTCCTCATCGACCACGACCACATCGAGTTGCGCAACCTGGACCGCACCCTCCACTCAAACCTGGCGGACGTCGAGGCGAAGACCTTCAAGGTCGACGTCGCCGCCCGGGGCATCGCCGACAGTCACACGGCGGAGGCCGTCAAGGTCAACAAGCTGCCGAGGTCGCTGCTGACTCGAGAAGGGATAGAAGCTGCTCTCGACTGCGATGTCCTCATCTGTTGTGTCGACCGACCCTGGCCGCGGTGGATCCTGAACGCCATCGCCTACGCTCATTTGATCCCGGTCGTCGACGGGGGCATCTTCGCCAGGACCACCCCTGAGGGCCGGCCTCTGCATGTCGACTGGCGCATCCACACCGTTGGGCCTGGACGGGCCTGCATGGTCTGCCTCGGCGCGCTGCTGCGCAGCGATGTCGGGCTCGACCGCGACGGACTGCTGGACGATCCGGACTATATCGCTGGGCTGAGCCCCGCCGAACGCGAGCGGTTCAACCGCCGCAACGTCTTCCCCTTCAGCCTTGCCGTAGCCGGTCACCAGATCCTGCACTTCGCCGGGATGGTCGCCGGCAGTGTCAGAGTCTCCGGCATTGGCCCGCAGCACTACCAGGCGTACCCCGGCGAGATGACAGTCGCGCCCAGGGCACAATGCCATGACGACTGCGAGATCAACGCGATCGTGGCATCCGCTCAGTCGCTGGTTGAGCAGTTCGACTGACCTGAAAGATGCGGTAGTCCGACACCGTGCGGTTCGGGGCGCTCGGGAACCAATTCCCGCTCCAGCCATTCCGGGTCTCCCCGACCACCGCCCACCAGTCCGAGCCCGCCACCATTGGCGACCGCGGCGGCGAGCGCCCCGCCCGCCGAGCCGCCCATCGGCGCCAGCGCGATCGGATGCGCAACCCCGAACAGCTCGGTGAATGCAGTGCGCAGGCTCATGTCCTCTGTTCGCCGATGGGATGGAGGGATCTCGCGCTCATTCCCCGTCGCTTCCCACTTTCTCGCTGGGAGCACGATCGTCCGGATTTGCATTCGGCAGATATTTGCTAAGCATGCCCTCGAGCTCTGCCTCGTCCTGAGGTTGGTATTCCAGGTGCTCTCGGAAGAAGTGCAGTCGTTGCCGGTTCTCCTCTAGGACTTCCGCCCATCGCCGAACCCAAATTCGGTAATTCTGACCCTCGGTGTAGAGGCCAGTGGGCCGGTTCGGAGTGCGGGCAAGGTTCTCCACCACGTGGTCCATGTCATCACCGAGGAGCCAAAAGTCCCATCGCACGTTCGGTGCGGCAAAGCGCTCGTCCTCGCTGACTGCTACGGCGTAATTCGTGATCTGGCTTAGTTCGATCTGGGTCAGAGAGACGCTCGGCCGCTTTAGTTCGACGACGAGGTGCTCGCGGCCGTCTCCGCGAAGGGCGGCCTTGGAAAGCATCAGGTCGACGATCCGCGTGTGGCCTTCGGTGTCCGTGACGGGCCTCAGTACCGGTCTGTCATCACCGAGAGAGGAGAGGTGAGCTTCGAGCACTTTCGTCAGACCTTGGTCGTCGACTGCGAGCCCGTACTCCTCGCCGAAGATCCACGTCTTGCCGTTGGCGATGATGCGGTGGAGTTGCGAGCGCTCCAACAACCGTTTCTTCTTGTCGGCGTCGAAGAGCATGGACTCGAGGTCGACGAGGAAATCTAGACGATCGGTGACCAGTTTGTTCGTGTAGATGATCGAAGCCAGGGTCGTCCGCTCCAACAGGTGGTCAAAATCGGCCAGCTGCTCGCCCGTCAGATCGAGAACCTCTTTCAGCACACGGTGCAGCGCACCAGGCGGCTGCGCCAGTGCTTCTCGGATCAGGCGAAGGGAGAGGCGCGCTGCCTTCGGCTCGCGTGCGACTGCCGGGGCGGCTGCGGTAGCGACGACGTCGAAGACGCGGCGCTCGTTGGCCTCAGCTTGGGTCTGCGGCTGGCCCGAGTATGGGTAGACGCGCTCCGCCTTCCATCGTTCGAGTTGCTCGACGCGACGTTCGCTGAGACGCGAATCGATGTGATCACGGATGGCGGCACGAGCGGCATCGAGGATGGGCGCGACGGTCTCGCTATCGAACTCGGCGAGTGGCAGCTCGTTGACGCGCTCGGCAAATCCCGGCCACATCAGATAAGCGGTGTAGGGAAGCCCCGCGCGGGTGTCGATACCTTCGGTAATCTCGTGAAGGGCGACGCCCTTGGCGTCGCAGAGGATCAGGGATGGTTTGATCGACTTGGCCTCTGGTCTCCACTCCATGATCGTGAGAAGCGGCGCGCCATGGTGACCGCCGAGCGCGCTGTCCAACTCGATGCTCGTCTCCCGTTCGAGGATCGCCTTCGGGTCGAGGGTCTTCCCGTCGTAGGTGATGGCGACCTGCGGGTACTTGATGAGGTAGACCGCGAGCTGGATGACGACCTGTGACGAGGCGGCGTCTGCCAGGAGCCGGTGGGCGTGCTCACGCGGTTGTGCGATCCTGACGGTGGTCCCAGCTGATCCCGACCCGAGTCGTTCAGGGTCGCTCACCGTAAACTCGGAGGCGTCGAGTGAACCCGTGATCTTCGTTCGGACGAGCGAGTCGTCGATCTCGGCGGTGGTGGTGGTCCATTCGACGAGGCTCCCGATGGCGAAGGCGCGGAACCGGCCAGCCCCGTCCTTGCCGTGGAGGGGCCGGGTGCCGTTCTTGGACACCGAGCGGCTCTTCTTCCATGAGCCACCGAGGCGGCGGAAGTCGCGAAGCGCCTCCGCATGGGTCAGGCCGTGACCGTTGTCTTGGACCTGGACGATGTCGACGCCGTCCAGGTCGGTGCGCGCGACGGTGACCGTGACGACATCGGCTTCGGCGTCGAGAGCGTTCCAGATCAGCTCGACGACCCCGGCCATCGGCTGAGTAGGTCGGGCGAGCCGGTCGAACTGATCGGCATCGACCTGTACCGGGAAGCGCTGGACCACACGAGAGTTCTACCAGCGTCGTGTGACGCCCTCCCGGACTCGGTCGATCCGTGTACCGGAGCGGCCGCGAGTTCAGCTGGTCACTCCTCGCTACGGTCCCAATCCTCGCTCACCCGGCCGTCATCGCCCCAGGGGCCAAGGCCAGATCTCATGGGGCGATGACGAGGGTCAGCCCGCTCACGGGTAGGTGCTCCACAGGCCGACTGCGCCCACTGCACAGCCGGCGACCCACAGCAGTCGCTGGAGCCCAATGCGGAACACTCCCGCGACGAGCCCGAGGAGCCCGAGGGCTGCGGCGGCCCAGGTCGCGAGCTGGCCGATTCGGCCCTTGTCTTGGTTGGCCATCTTCATCACCTCCTTTCTCGTGACGGACCGGCCGCCGATGCGACAGGTCGTGACGTTCAGGGTACGAGAGGGCCCAACACCCTCTCTGTGGCCTCAACCGGGGGATGTAAGATCACTCCCGTGCCGCGCCCCGCTACGCCCTCCCGTGCCACGAAGGCCCTGGTAGCGGAGCTGCGCGCCCAGGGGGTGCCCTGCTCGCCTCGCCGCTTGGAGGACTGGCGGCGCGTGGGGCTCGTGCCGAGGGGCCACCGGCGCTTCCTCGGGCGGGGCCGAGGCACCGAGGTCGTCTACCCCGACGACATGGCCGAGCGCTGCTGTCAGGTGGCGAAGCGCATGCGGCGGGGCCAGCCGTGGCAGATAGTCGCCTTCTCGCTGTTCGCCGGCGGCGTCGACCTGCCCGAGGAGACGATCCGCGCCGCCTACCGGTGGGCGCTCACCGTCGAGGTGCCCGCGGACAGCGACGAGCTGGATGTGGCCGAGCGCGGCGTTGACCAGCTGCTCTCGACGGTGGCCGGCCGCCGGCTCGAGGTGTTGGTTACCGCCCAGGTGAAGCGCTCCGGGGTCGCCCAGGGAGAGCCACCGGCCGCGGTTGCCCGCGGCGTGCTCACGAACCTGTTCCTCGTCCAGCTCGGCGGCGAGGTCGCCGACGACCAGGCAACGATCGAGCTGCTCGCAGGCATTGGCTTGCCAATCGCCGAGCTGCCGCCTGACGAGCGAGTTCAGGCGGCTCGCTTCATGGACGCCGTGTTCAGTGCCTTCTCCTTCGACGAGCTGGCCGGAGTCGCCGAGCACACGCCGCTCGACGAGCTGCAAGCCGCGATCCCGGTCGTGGCGAACCTGCTGGACCTGCTGCCCCCGGCGCTTCGCGCGCTCGTCCCCGGGACGGTCGCCGAGCTGCTCCCGCCCCTTCTCGCACCGCTGGTCGTCCAGCTCGGTCACATCGCGACCAGCCTCGACGCCAGCCAGCACGGCGTCTATCAGTCGGAGCCAGCGTTAGCGTCGCAGCGACCTGCGACGATGGACCCGATGCCACTGCCGTCACCGTCTCACCACGAGCGCGAAGCGAGGAGCGCGTGAGCGCCCAGCTGGAGGACCTCGTTCCCGGCTCGGTGATCGGCGGGGTCGTCCTCGCCAAGGACGTCACGTCCGTAGCGCTCTCCTGGCACGGCGGAGCGGCGGTCACCCTCACCTACCGCGACCCAGACGGCCGGGTCGGCGAGCGCCTCCTCTACCGCTCCGACGAGGAGGCGCTCCAGGTCCGAGGGTCCGGGGTCCGGTGGAGCTTCGACGCGAACGGCGAGCTGTTCAGCCTCGTCTCCGAGGCGCGTCGGATCCGCCTGGCGCACCTGTTCGACCCGCTGCTCGCCGTGCACCTCTCCCTCGTCGAGCCGCTCCCCCATCAGATCCGTGCCGTCTACGGCGAGCTGCTCCCCCGCCAGCCGCTGCGCTTCGTCCTCGCGGATGACCCGGGGGCCGGCAAGACGATCATGGCCGGGCTCTACATCAAAGAGCTGCTGCTGCGAGCTGACGTCGCCCGCTGCCTCATCGTCGCACCGGGTGGTCTTGTCGCCCAGTGGCAGGACGAGCTCGCGGAGAAGTTCTCCCTCGACTTCGAGATCCTGACTCGAGACGCCATCGAGGCGAGCCATACCGGCAACCCGCTCGCGGAGCGCGACCTCGTCATCGCCCGCCTGGACCACCTGTCGCGAAACGACGACATCCAGGCTCGCTTGGAGGCGACCGAGTGGGACCTTGTCGTCGTCGACGAGGCGCACCGCATGTCGGCCCACTACGAGGGCGACGAGGTGCGCGAGACCCGCCGCTACCGCCTCGGGAAGCTTCTCTCGGCTACCACCCGCCACCTGTTGCTGCTCACGGCCACGCCGCACGCCGGCAAGAACGAGGACTTCCAGCTGTTCTTGGCGCTGTTGGACGCCGACCGCTTCGAAGGCCGCCGCCGCTCCGCATCGGGAGAGATCGACACCACCGACTTGATGCGCAGGATGGTGAAGGAGCACCTGTTGCGCTTCGACGGCCGGCCGCTGTTCCCTGAGCGGCGCGCCTACACCGTCCCCTTCGAGCTCTCTGCGCCCGAGACCGATCTCTACGAGGCGGTCACCACCTATGTGACCGAGGAGATGAACCGGGCCGAGCGGCTCACCTCGGGGAGGCGCAACGTGGTCGGCTTCGCGCTCACCGTCCTGCAGCGTCGCCTCGCGTCCTCACCGGAGGCGATCAGCCAGTCCCTCGCTCGGCGGCGCAAGCGCCTCGAAGACCACCTCGCCGAGCTGCGCGCCGCAGCAGACCGTACCGAGCCGGATGCGACCGGCGACGACGTCGCCCGATTCGGTCTCGGCGAGGATCTCGCCGACGATTTCGATACCGACGACCTGGAAGCCGCCGAGCTCGAAGAGGTCGAAGAACAGCTCGTCGACCAAGCCTCCGCGGCCGAGACCGCTGTCGAGCTCCAGGCCGAGGTCGCCACCTTGTCGCATCTGGAGAGCCTTGCCCGCTCGGTGCTCGCCTCGGGCACGGACCGCAAGTGGATCGAGCTCGCAGGCCTGCTCGCCGAGAAGCCCGAGATGTTCGAGGAGTCCGGCACCCGGCGAAAGCTGCTCATCTTCACTGAGCACCGCGACACCCTCAACTACCTCGTCGGTCGCCTCCAAGGCTTCCTCGGGCGCCCCGAAGCGGTCGTGGCGATCCACGGCGGGATGCGCCGCGAGCAGCGCCGGGTGGCCCAGGACACCTTCACCTCCGACCCGGACTGCGTCGTGTTGGTGGCGACCGACGCGGCTGGCGAGGGCATCAACCTCCAGCGGGCCCATCTCGTCGTCAACTACGACTTGCCGTGGAACCCGAACCGCATCGAGCAGCGCTTCGGGCGGGTGCACCGCATCGGCCAAGAAGAGGTCTGCCACATGTGGAACCTCGTCGCCGCAGGCACCCGCGAAGGCCAGGTGTACCAACTACTGCTCCACAAGCTCGACGAGCAACGCCAGGCGCTCGGCGGCCAGGTCTTCGACGTTCTCGGCCAGGCCATGTCCGGCCGGGCGCTGCGCGACCTGCTCATCGAGGCCATCCGCTACGGCGAACGTCCCGATGTCCGTGCGCGCCTCGAAGAGGTGATCGATGCCCACGTCGGCGACGGCATCGGCGCTCTCATCGCAGCCGAAGCGCTCGCCTCCGAGGTCCTCTCCGAGGCCGACGTCACCCGCCTGCGTCTGCTGATGGAAGAGGCCGCGGCGCGTCGGCTCCAGCCGCATTATGTCCACGCCTTCTTCGACAAGGCGCTGGCGACCTTGGGCGGCCGACTCGTGGAGCGCGAGCCCGATCGCTACGAGGTGACCCACGTGCCCGCCGAGGTCCGGGCCCGCACCGCCCGCTCGGGTCGGCCGGTGTTGCGCCGCTACGAGCGGATCTGCTTCGACAAGACGCTCATCCACCAGCCCGGCCGGCCCCCCGCCGAGCTCGTCGCCCCCGGACATCCCCTCCTCGACGCAGTGGTGGCGCTCACCATCGAACGCCACGGATCGCTCCTTTCGACCGGGGCGGTGCTGATCGACGAGACCGACCCCACAGAGGTGCCCCGGGTGCTGTGCTACCTGGAACACACCATCACCGACGCCCGGCCTGGCCAAGGCGGACGAGACCATGTCGTCTCCCGGCGCTTCGAGTTCGTGAGCGTCGACCGCGACGGCAACGGCTCGCCGGGCGGGTACGCGCCGTACCTCGACTACCGCCCGGCTACCCCCGACGAGCTGGTGACCTGCAAGCGGGTCCTCGGAGAGGACTGGCTGTCCGGCCCCGGGCTCGAACGCCGGGCACTCGACTACGGCATCGAGTACATCGTGCCTCAGCATCTCGCCGAGGTCGCTGCCCGCACTGACGACCGCGCCGAGCGGACGATCACCGCGGTGCGCACCCGGCTCACCCGGGAGATCAACTACTGGGACCAACGAGCAGCTGTGCTCAAAGAGCAGGCCGCGGCTGGGCGCCAGCCGAAGATGAATCCCGAACGCGCCCAGGCCCGAGCCGACGAGCTTGCCGCCAGGATGCGCCGCCGTCTCGGCGAGCTCGAAGAAGAACGCCAGCTCCAAGCCCTCCCTCCAGTCCTCGTCGGCGGGGCGCTCGTCGTGCCGGCCGGACTGCTCGCCTCCCTCGGTGACCCCGAGGCGGCCGCCGTGAGCCGCTTTGCTCGCGAGACCCGTGAGGTCGAAGAGCGGGCGGTGCGGGCGGTGCTCGACGAAGAAGCCCGGATCGGTCGGCGAGCCGAGGAGATGGCGCACTCGAACCCCGGCTTCGACATCCGCTCCGTCGACACCGACGGCCACCTCCTGCTCATCGAGGTGAAGGGGCGCATCGAAGGCTCGACGACGGTCACCGTCACTCGCAACGAGATCCTCACCGGCCTGAACGCCGCGGACCACTACCTCCTCGCGCTCGTCGAGGTGCGCACCGACGGAACCTGCCAGGTCCGCTACCTGCGCGA
Source organism: Acidiferrimicrobium sp. IK (assembly GCF_025499425.1). Classification (GTDB taxonomy): domain Bacteria; phylum Actinomycetota; class Acidimicrobiia; order Acidimicrobiales; family Palsa-688; genus Acidiferrimicrobium. The sequence continues at coordinate 278,833 of NZ_JAIMCB010000006.1, read as the reverse complement.
CCCGTTCGCGGGCAAGTCCCGCCAGCTGCACTTCGCCGAACGGAGCACCACCTTCGACTGGGACAAGCTCTGGGAGACCGCGGAGACGCCACGATGACCGATGGAGGGGGAAGCACATGATTGCCGAGGCCCAGCAGCAGGCGCTACAGCACTTCATCGGTGCCAAGCAGGTCGAATGGAGCCAGTACGTGCCCGGTCGCCAGTGGGACAAGGAAGCCCTCGCCACCGAGATCGCCTCCGATGCCCGCTTCGCGGAGGTGCAGCTCTGCGGTACGTGGTACGGACCCAACGAGACCGAGATCCGCGACATCCTCTCGCCGATCCTGGCCTACGCCGGTTACGGACCGGACCTGGCCGTCGTGAGCGCTGCTATCGCCCTCGCCTGCCACAAGCGGCGTGTCAAGACGAACCCCGTGCTCACAGTGGTCGATGGGATAGCCGGGCTCCTAGGTAAGGGCTGACATGGGCCACGTCGACACGCACAAACGCAAGCTCATCGAGGTGGCGCTTCCCCTCGAAGCGATCAACCGCGAGGCTGCCCGGGAGAAGTCCATCCGCCACGGACATCCTTCGACCCTGCACCTGTGGTGGGCACGCCGGCCGCTCGCAGCATGCCGTGCCGTGCTCTTCGCGCAGCTCGTCGACGACCCCTCCGCCCATCCCGATCGCTTCCCCACCGAGGAAGCCCAGGAACAAGAACGCCAACGACTCTTCCGGATCATCGAGCGTCTCGTGCCGTGGGAAGCCACTCAAGACGAGTCGGTGCTGGCCGAAGCACACGAGGAGATCCGCCGGTCTTGTGGAGACAATCCGCCCGAGGTACTCGACCCCTTCTGCGGGGGCGGTTCGATCCCCCTGGAGGCCCAGCGCCTCGGGCTCGTCGCTCATGGGAGCGACCTGAACCCGGTCGCGGTGCTGATCACCAAGGCCCTCATCGAGCTACCAGCCAAGTTCGCCGGCCAGCCTCCTATCCATTCGCGCAACGCTGACGGCCGACTCGCGATCGAGAGCTGGAAAGGCGCCCAGGGACTCGCCGAGGACGTCCGCTACTACGGGGCGTGGATGCGCGACGAGGCAGAGCGTCGTATCGGGCATCTCTACCCACAGGCCACCCTCTCCGACGGCCGCACGGCGACGGTCATCGCGTGGATCTGGGCGCGTACCGTCACATGCCCGAACCCGGCCTGCCAAGCCACGATGCCGCTGGCTCGCTCCTTCTGGCTTGGCAAGAAGAAGGGCAAGGAGACCTGGGTTCGCCCGGTGGTCGAGGACAGCAGGGTGCGCTTTGAGATCGGCCACGGGTCATCTGGTCCTCCCGTTGAGGGCACCGTCGGACGCACTGGCGCGATCTGCCTCGTGTGCAACACGCCGGTGCCACTCGCCCATATCCGTGCCGAGGGCAAGGCTGGCCACATGGACGTACAGCTCATGGCGGTCGTTGCCGACGGCGATCGCCAGCGTATTTACCTCCCGCCGGACCCGGCGCACAGGAAGGCGGCCGACGTTGCCCGGCCTGAAGGCGCTCCTGAGACCGAGCTGCCGGAGCAAGCTCTCGGCTTCCGAGTCCAGGGCTACGGCATGACTCGCCACGCTCACCTGTTCACGAATCGTCAGCTGACCGTTCTCTGTACCTTTTCAGATCTGGTTAGTGAAGCACGTCAACGAGTCCTCGCCGATGGCGGACAACCGCTGTACGCGGATGCCGTGGCAACGTACTTGGCACTGGCCGTCGACCGCGTGGCTGATCGGAACTCGTCGATTAGTGGATGGGATTCCAGCCCGAAGATGGAGGCCATTCGCAATACCTTTGCGCGGCAGGCAATTCAGATGACTTGGGACTTTGCCGAAGGTCAACCATTCGGAGGTTCGTCCGGCAATTTCACGGATGCCGTCGGTTCCGTAATCGCAGCCATGGAACGAACTCCCTCGGCTCCTGTTGGCACGGCGAAACAGAGAGACGCTCGGGAACCTCTTGACAGAGCGCGTATTGCGGTTTCAACCGATCCTCCCTATTACGACAACGTCGGGTATGCCGCTCTCTCCGACTTCTTCTACGTCTGGCTCCGCCGTTCTCTCGCAGCCATGTATCCGGATCTGTTCTCGACGATGCTCACGCCGAAAAGTGCTGAACTCGTCGCCGATCCGTTCCGCAGCGGTGGCGACAAGTCGAAGTCCGAAGAGCTCTTCGAGGAAGGCTTCGAACGAGTGTTCGCGAACTTGAGCAAGGCGGCTGACCCTTCATACCCGCTGACCGTCTTCTACGCATTCAAGCAGTCCGAGCACGACGAGAGCGGCGTGGCCTCTACCGGGTGGGAGACGATGCTTGCCGGTTTACTCCGCTCGGGGTTCGCTGTCACTGCTACCTGGCCAATGCGGACCGAACTCGGCAACCGCATGCGCAATCACGCAAGCAACGCCCTCGCGTCGTCCATCGTTCTCGCCTGCCGTCCACGCAGTGAGACTGCTGGGATCACCGACCGCCGGGGCTTTCTCGCAGCCCTTCACGCCGAGCTGCCCAAGGCGTTGCGTGAGCTCCAGCAGGGCAACATCGCTCCGGTGGACCTCGCCCAGGCTGCAATCGGACCAGGCATGGCGGTGTTCTCCCGCTACGCGAAGATCGTCGAGCCGACCGGCGAGACGATGCCGGTTCGCAGCGCGTTGACGCTCATCAACCAGGTGCTCGACGAGGTGCTTGCCGAGCAGGAGGGTGAGTTCGACGGGGATACCCGCTTCGCCATCAAGTGGTTCGAGCAGTACGGCTTCGACGAGGCGGGCTACGACCCCGCAGAAGGCCTGGCCCGAGCGACCAACGTGTCGGTGAAGGGCCTGGAGGAGGCCGACATCCTCGTCGCTCGGGCCGGGCGGGTCCGGCTGCTGCGGCGTGCCGAGCTTGCCGCGGACTGGGATCCGACCACCGACGAGCGTATGCCGGTGTGGGAGGTGACCCAGCAGCTGGTGAAGGCACTGTGGGACGACGGCAGCGAGTCTGGTGCCGCGGACCTGGTACGCCGTCTCGGTGGTCTCGGCGAGGCGGCGCGTGATCTCGCCTATCGGCTCTATGCGATCTGCGAGCGTCGGGGCTGGGCCGAAGACGCCCTCGGGTTCAACGCTTTGGTCACCTCGTGGCCCGAGATCCTGCGTCGCGCCGGCTCGCCGGGCTCGGTCCAGCCGGAGCTTGGGTCATGAGCCCGGTCACCTACGAGGTACGCGACGGCAAGGCCCGCTACGACGGTCGGACCTTGTCCGAGTGGGTCCCCGATGTCGTAGACGCAGTCGTGGGGGCATGTGACCCCGAACAGGTGCTCCTCTTCGGTTCTGTCGCCCGCGGCGACGACGGCCCGGACTCCGATCTCGACCTGATGGTGGTGCTCTCCACCATCGACTACGCCAAGCGCCACGAGTTGGAGGCGGCACTCTACGGCGCCCTCGGTGGGGCGGTGCCGGTCCAGGTCTTTGTCACCGACCGCCGCGAGTGCGAGCGCCGTCACGACGTGATCGGCTCGATGCACTATTGGCCGCTTCGGGAAGGACGGGTCGTCTATGCCCGAGCTGCCTGACAACAGCTTCGACGAGGCCCGCCGGTGGCTGGCGAACGTCGAGGACGACCTCCATGCGATGCGCGCCGTCGCCCGGGACCCCGAATCCCCCGGACGCATGGTGTGCTTTCTTTCCCATCTCGTCGTCGAGAAGGCCCTGAAAGCCACGCTCATCGACGTAGGCGTGCCGTTCCAGAAGACCCACAACCTGCTTGTCCTGCACGACTCGTGCGTTGGGCTGGGACGCCTTGTCGAGCTCGACCGACAGCTGTTGGCGTGGTGCAACCCGTGGGCGGTCGACGGGCGCTACGCGGATGACCTCGCCGAGGCGAACACTGAGCTTGCAGAAAGTCTGGCGGCCTTTGCCGAACAGGTGGTGGCCGAGGTGCGACGAGAGCTAGGAGCAGAACGTGGCCGTCAGTAACCGGGAGCGGGTCGGCAGGGCCTTCGAGGCGCTGGCCACGGGGCTTGCACCGTTCGTCGACCGCCAGATGGCCTCGTTGCACGGTGAGGGTTGGCTGGAGGGCTTCGTCGAATCCGGCCCGCGCAACGCCGCGCCGGCGTCGCTTCGCGATCCGGCGTTTCTGTTGAAGGTGATGACCGAAGCGTGGGACTCCGCGTTTCGCAGCCGGCTCACCCGGACCGACCGCAACCTCGTGTTCGAGCTGCGCGACGTTCGCAACCGCTGGGCGCACAACGACGCGTTCAACGCGGACGACACCTACCGGGCCCTCGACTCGATCGAGCGGGTGCTCGTCGCTGTCGACGCCGGCGAGGCCGCAGAGGTCGGCCGCTCCAAGACCGAGCTGATGCGGCTTCGCTACGAGGCCGAGACCCGCAAGGCCGGAGCAGCAACCCAAGCAACCACCGGGGCGGTGGCGGGGCTTCGCCCATGGCGTGAGGTGATCGTCCCCCATGACGACGTCGCCCAGGGTCGCTACGGCCTCGCCGAGTTCGCCGCTGACCTGCACCAGGTCGCGGCCGGCTCGGGAGGCCCCGAGTACGCCGATCCGGTCGAGTTCTTTCGCCGCACCTATCTGACCGAGGGTCTGCGCCAGCTGCTCTTAGAGGCGACCCGGCGCCTCGCCTGCACCGATGGCGTGCCGGTGGTCGACCTGCAGACGACCTTCGGTGGCGGCAAGACCCACACCCTCATCGCTCTTTGGCACCTGTGCTCAGGAACCGCACTCTCCGAGCTGCCCGAGGAGGTCCAAGACCTCGTCCGGGCCGCCGGGGTCGACCAGCTGCCCCAGGTGGCCAGGGCGGCACTTGTCGGCACCCGGATCGCACCCGGGCAGGTGTCGGTCAAGCCCGACGGGACCGAGGTGGCGACCTTGTGGGGGGAGCTCGCGTGGCAGCTCGCCGGCAAGGACGGCTACGCACTTGTCGCCGATGCGGACCGCACTGGCACGAGCCCGGGTGACGCGCTGGCGGAGCTGTTCAAGGCGTGCGCGCCGTGCCTCGTGCTCGTCGACGAGTGGGTCGCTTATGCCCGCCAGCTGTATGCGACCGACGAGCGTCTCGTCGGTGGCAGCTTCGAGGCGCACGTCTCCTTCGCCCAGGCGCTCACCGAAGCGGCACGTTCGACCGACCAGGCCCTGCTGGTCGTGAGCCTCCCCGCTTCTGTGGCTACCGAGCCCGCCGCTGTCGGCTCGGGTGGCGGCTCGGGTGGTGGATCGAGTGTCGAGCTCGGTGGTCCGGGGGGTGCCGAGGCACTGCGACGACTGCGCAGCGTGATCGGCCGGGTCGAGTCGTCGTGGAGGCCGGCGTCGGCCGAAGAAGGCTTCGAGATCGTCCGGCGCCGGCTGTTCCGACCCCTCGACGCCTCGGGGCTCGCCGATCGGGACGCGACCGCCCGGGCCTTTGCCGAATCGTACCGCTCGCAAGCGGCTGAGTTCCCCGCCGAGTGCCGGGAAGCCGCCTACGAACGCCGGCTACGTGCCGCCTATCCGATCCACCCCGAGTTGTTCGACCGGCTGTACGAGGACTGGTCGACCTTGGAGCGCTTCCAGCGCACCCGGGGAGTACTGCGCCTCATGGCCCAGGTCGTTGGGGCGCTGTGGCGTGGGGGTGACCAGTCGCCGCTCATCTTGCCCGGCGCCATCCCCCTCGACGACGCGCCGGTCGCTTCCGAGCTCGCCCGCAACCTGGAGGACTCTTGGAAGCCGGTGATGGACGCCGACGTGGACGGCACGGGATCGCTCCCTGCGCAGCTCGACGCCACTTATCCCAATCTCGGCCGCTACGGCGCGGCGCGAAAGGTCGCCCGGGCGGTGTTCCTGGGCTCGGCACCGACCGTGCACTCCCCGCACCGAGGGGTGGAGGCCGCCCGGGTGCGCCTCGGATGTGCCGCACCAGGCGAGGCGGTCGCCACCTACGCCGACGCGCTCGCCAGGCTGTCGGATCGGGCCACCTACCTCTACGTCGACCGGGACCGCTACTGGTATGGGCTCTCGCCCTCCGTGGCGCGCATGGCCCGAGACCGCGCCGAGCGCTGGCTCACCACCGGCATCGCGGAACTCGATGCAGCGCTCTGCGAGCGAATCCGGCGTCAACGCGACCGGGGCGAGCTCACCGGCGTGCACGTCGCCCCCTCGAGCTCAGCCGACGTCGACGACGACGACCGGGTACGCCTCGTCGTGCTCCCACCACAGGCGGCCCATGTCGTGAAGACCGACGACTCGCCCGCGCTTGGCGCCGCGCGCGAGATCCTCGAGCACCGCGGCACCGCGCCGCGCATCTATCGCAACATGGTGGCCTTCCTCGCTGCCGACAACCGGCGCGTCGACGACCTGCGCCAGGGGATGGCCGAGGCACTCGCGTGGAGATCGATCTCGACCGAAGCAGAAGAGCTTGGTCTCGGCACCCAGCAGGCCGCCCAGGCGGCCACCAAGGCCGAGGAAACCGAAGGAACCGTCGAACGCCGCCTAGCAGAGACCTATGGCTGGGCGCTCGTGCCGACCCAGCCGGAGCCCACTGGACCGATCGTGCTCGACGCGGTGCGCATCGACGGCCAAGGCGACCTCGCGGCACGGACCGCCCGGCGCCTTATCGACAAGGGCCACCTCAACTTGGTCTACGCCCCCTCGCTCCTGCGAACCCTCGTGCTCGGCGGCCCGCTCGCCTCGCTGTGGGAGAAGGGCCACGTTTCGGTCGAAGAGCTCTGGGAGGCCCTCGCCCGCTACCCCTACCTGCCCCGGCTGCGAGACCGTCTCGTGCTGCACCGCTGCGTGCAGGACGGACCTGCCGGGTTCGCCTGGTCCGAAGAGGGCTTCGCCCTCGCCGAAGGCTACGACGCCACGACCAAGCGCTACCTCGGCCTCGTCGTCGGTCCCGGTGGCGGCGCTGCGGTGTCGGTCTCCACGCTGCTCGTGCGACCCGACGTCGCTGCCGCACAGCTTCGCGTCGATGACCAAGCCATCAGCAGCCAGGCTGCTGCCGCTGCCTCCATCGCTACGGCTGCCTCGGCCGGGCGCGCCGCCGATTCGCCGGCATCGACACCGTTGGCTGCCGGCGCGCTGACATCGCCCGCGAAGCCTCGACGGTTCCACGGGAGCGTCGCGCTGCGCTCCGAACGACTCAGCCTCGAGTTCGGTCGGGTCGTCCAAGAGGTCATCGCCCATCTCGGCGACGCGTCGGCCACTGTCGAGATCACCATCGAGATCTCCGCCAGTGCTCCCGAGGGCTTCGACGAGCCGGTCATCCGTACTGTCACCGAGAACGCCCGCACTCTTCATTTCACCGACCAGGGTTTCGAGCAGGAATAGAGGTCGGCGATGGCCGACGGGTCTATTGCGCCGGCAGTGCGGCGGTCACGGTCCGAGCCCCGACCGCCTCTCGTACCGCCGCCTTTCTCCTCCTTTCCCAGGGAGGGGAGCGAGCTGATCGCGGTCGTGACGGGGTCGGAGTAGAGGTCAGCATGCAGTCGTCCGAATGAGGGACTGCGTGGCGTTCTTGAGTGACGCCTGCACGCCTCCAATGGAGATCCCGCGCACGCCGACCACGGCGGCGAGCGTCTTCCATCCAGGGATACCGTGCACTTGGGTCGTCAGGATCGCCAGAATGACCAACCCGCCCAGCCCTACGGCAGCAGGGACGAGTCTCTGCAGCGAACACTCGGAGGACCTTGGGTAGGAATGATGAACTGCGTGAACCGAAGGACGGCGTAGGGCTTGAGCAACATCTTGGGGGTCCACATCAACGACCAGCAGCTCGTTCCAGTAGGTGAGCTGCTCGCGAAGCGCTTGTTCTACGGCGGCAGTGTCCTTCGAGGTCGTTGATGTCGGGATTCCGCACTGTCCAGTAGAGAAGCTCGTCCAGGACTTCGGTGTCGACGAAGATCTGGCGCGTCCAGAGTTCTTCGTCGAGGGCAGCGCGAACCACGACAAGGTGGTGGCCGAGGCGGCGGGCGGTGGCTATCTGGGCATCGGTCGTTGCAGGCATGGCGTAGTCAAGATCGGTGGATGACGGGAGGTGCGCCACGTCTTCGAACTGGGCCACGTCGCCTTGATGCGCGACGAGGTAGTCAGCAGAGTCACCTGCGGTGACCCGGGCGCGTTGGTGACTCCGAACCATGTCGGTCAGCGTGCGTATCGCGGGAAGCCGGGCCACATCTGTTCCTGTCTGTCACTTCGTGCGGAGGTCGTCCGCCAGGTTTGCGAGCTTCGACGGCTCGTTGAGCGCTTGCTCGATGAGGGCTCGCAGGAGTTCGGCCATCGACACGTCGAGGTCAACCGCGCGGAGCTTGAGCGCTCGGTGGACCTCTGGGGCGAGGTCGAGGGTGAGCCGCTTCGGTTGCGGAGCGTGGGATGCGGCAGGAGGCGCCACGCCGAGAGATCGTAGCCGTATTTCTGTATTACCGTGCTTCTGTGTTTCGGTGTGAGATGATCGGACCCATGGACGATCACTTCGACGGCCGTCACACCCGACCCGTATGGTGAGCGTCGTGACCGAGGGTTCGGCGATGCGGGTCATCGTCGGACGCCGGGTACTTCGGGTGACGGAGGCGTTCCGCTCCTACTGGCGACTGGCGGCCGAGCGTCAACAGATCTTCTACCGCCGGCTACGCGATGAGCAGCCCCCGTGGACCGATGATCCCGTCCTGGCGTCGCACCGGTTCACGAACGCTTACCGGGCCTCTGATCGAGTGAGTCAGTTCTTGATCAACGAGGTGATCTACGGGGCCCAGGTCGACGAGCGATCGACCGTGCTGCGGATCTTGCTGTTCAAGATCTTCAACCGCGTTGAGACCTGGCGCTACCTAGAGGAGAGCATCGGCCCGATCACGGCGGCGAGTTTCGACGCGGACCGACTGACGCAGTTGCTCGACATCCGTCTCGCCGCCGGGAATCGTCTGTACTCGGCGGCGTACATCATGCCGAGCCCGAAGCTCGGGGCGGAACGCAAGCATGCGAACCACCTGCAGCTGCTCAGCCGGCTGCTCGTCGACGGCACGGTTGACCACCTGGTTGGCGCGCCGACCCTGGCGGACCTGTACTCGACCCTGGCAGGGGTGCACTCGTTCGGGAAGTTCTTGGCCTTCCAGTTCGCCATCGACTTGAACTACAGCGCCCTGTATCCGTTCTCGGAGATGGACTTCGTGGTGGCGGGGCCGGGCGCCCATGACGGGATCGCCAAGTGCTTCGTCGACACCGACGGCCTCGGCGCGGAGGATGTCATCCGGGCAGTTGCCGACGCGGCCGAGGACTGCCTCGCCGCCCTCGACATCGAGTTCGAGTCCTTGTGGGGTCGCCCGTTGCAGCTGATCGACTGTCAGAACCTATTCTGCGAGGTCTCCAAGTACGCCCGAGTGGCCCATCCCGAGCTGCAGGGCTCTAGCGGCCGGACGCGGATCAAACAGCGGTACGTGCCCAACCATACGCCTCTTGCCGTCGGCTACCCGCCAAAGTGGGGCTTACCCACACTGGGTGCCGTCGTGCCCGGCAACCAGCAGCTTCAGATGCAGACCGCCTAAACCCCATCTCCCGCAGGCTCGCTACGATCCGACATCCATGGCAGTGGCCGGTCCGTCGTAGCTCAAGGTTCGGTTGTCCAGGTCCGCAGTGAGCACGCCCCCGCGGTTCTCGACGACCTGTCCGAAGGCCTGATAGCCAGTGAGGATTGCCGCATGCCAGTCGGCGGCGGACCTGGCTGCGACCTCGAGGTGGGAGGTCATTTTCGAGCACGTCTTGAGCACGCTGGGCGGGACGTGGGCGAGGGTGGTGAAGAAGCTGTGCTCGGCGGCCATCGTGAACACGTACGCGGTGAGCCCTTCTTCGATGGCGGCGGCTCGGCCTCCGTCTTGGACCCGGTCGACGGTGGGAAGCTCTGATCGCTTGCGGTGAAGGAGTCGGCGCATCACCGGTGACCAGCCGAGAATCGCCATGTGGGCGAGGTGGAACACATCGTGGTAGCGGTAGTCGTCGTTGTTCTCGCTGTTGTCGTCGAGGGGGTCACCGACCGGCTGGTCGCCTCGGTACATCCGTACCCGCTGCAACGTCTCTCCTCGTGGGGTCGTCTCCTCGGTTTCCACGAAGGTGACCGTCAGCCGGACGGGGAGCTGCTGGTCGCCCGGCGCGTCGCTGTCGAAGCGGTCGTGAGGCGGGAGTTGCGCCGGGGGACGGAACAGGCCTCGGGTCTTCGTGAGGTTTTCTCGGGCGATCTCGTCGAGGTTGAAGCCGTTGTAGCGAGCCAGGGCCGCCGCGTACCAGAGGATGTCTCCCAGTTCTTCGTGAACTTCCTCGCGGAACGCTCGGTAGCCGGTCTTGTCGCGCTGTCGTTTCTTGTACTCGGCGATGAGCTGGCCTACTTCGCCGGCGAGGCCGAGCAAGGGCAAGAGGTCGTCGTCACCGGTTAGGACGTCGGTCTCCGCCGCTTGATCCTGGTAGTCGTTGAGCTCCACTACGGTGCTGCTCCCTTGGTCGGTGGTGTTGCTGCCAGTGACGTCGGGTCGATCGCGGTGGCTTGCACGGCGAAGGCGATCAGGTAGTCGGGCGGCAGCCATCCGTAGCCGCCTGCTCCCCAGCCTGGGCCCCAGGTGTTGCGGACGAGGAGGCGCCTCTGTGTCCCCGACGCGTTGGTGGCGGCGCCGAGAGTGAGGATGGCGTGGTAGTCGCTCACGGGCGCGGTGAGCGGAGGGACGGTGATCTCGCCGGTGGGCGTGGGGTGCTCGAACTCGTCGGTGAGCTCGATGACCAAAACGACCGGGATCTCTGACGCGAGGGCGTCCTCGACGAGTGCCTCGATCCCGTCGTGAGCGAGGGGGGTGTCGATGATGGCGCCGGTGTACCACGGAGCCGTCGCTGCTCCGACCGGTTCGGGCTCGGTCCCGGCGCCAAGGCGCTGGTTGTACGGCCAGTAGTTCTCGGTGGGCTGACCCTTGGCTCTGAGCGCGGATCCTCCGGCGGCCAGCGTCGTTCCTTGGTAGCCGGCGCCACCGTGGTGAAGGCAGTGTTGCCACAGCGGCTCGACGGCGAGCATCTCGGCGCCGGGGGCAGCGAGCCGGGTTCGGGCGGCTTCGTGGGCAGCGGAGAGAGAGAACGGGACGCACAGTGGGCGCGGTCCTTGGGCCCTGAGCGGGGAGGTGAGAAGGTGCCGGAGGTCGACGGCGGGTCGGGATCGGCTGGCAGCGAGACGTTGGGCGTGGGAAGTCATCGGACTCTCGAAAGCGGTGCGGGGTCAGTCGCTGTCGCGGTCGTCGATGATCGCTGCGGGTGCGTGGAGCTTGCGGTCTCGGACCGGACCGACCCATTGCTCCTCGCGGTCCTCGACGAGCTGGTCGATGGAGAATCCCTCTCGGCGGGGTTCGACGAGGGCGTGGAGCACGTACTCCTCGACGGCGGGCGCGTCGCTGTAGGGGCTGCGGTGCTGGAGGTGCAGAGTCTTGGGGCCGGCTTCGACGAAACGCACGCCGAGTAGGCGTCGGCCGGTTGCCGCGATGAGTTCTTCGGGACCGCTTCGAGGCTCGGGAACACCGGCGCCCGGCTGATCAGACTGTACGGGGGCGCTGACGGCGTCGTTGTCCCCAGTTGCGACAGCGAGGCGGGCGCGTCGCGTGTCCCGGGGCCGTTGTGGCGTACCGTGGCGGCCGGCGAGGTAGCTGTCGCCCACCACCGCTGCACCTCCTGGCAGCGTCCGCTCGGGGACCGAACTCGCCGCCTCATCCGCGGGGAGGTGTCGTACCCGGTCGATAGCAGCGCTTGGCGCACGGCCCCGTCGGGCCGTTCGGGCACTTGCGACGAACCGTTGGGCGGTGTCGGTCTCTGTGGTCGATGAAGGCTGATCAGCGAACGGCGGCGGTTCGGGGGAGGGGACCACCTCGGTCACCTCGTTGTCGAACATCCATCGATAGCCGCTGCTTCGGTTCTCGGGCAAAGAGAGGACTACCTCGTCGTCGGTGCGTAGCGAGAGAACCTGGTCATTCCACGCCTCGTCCACCGGCCAGACATCCGCGTAGCCGTAGACGGGGCGCCGACCGCCGGCCAGTTCGCTTTTCACCATGAGGGGCCGGACATTGGGTGGCAAGAGCAAGGTGGCGTCCGCCGCGGTGATCACTTGGAGGTTGGCGAGCTGTCGCACCGCTGCCTCGTAGCTCACCCCAGCTTCGCGGGCGACGAAGTAGGCATCTCGTGGACCGACCGGTACGTCGTCGCCGACGCCGATCCTGGCCAGCAAGGAGAGGACCAGTGGTGGTGGCATCAAGAGGTTGGCGGCGAAGATTTGCGCCAAGCGTTCCCGCTCGTGTGGCGTCGTTCCGAACACGTGCTCCTCGCCGTCGAGCGCGAGGCCGTGACCGTGCTCAAGGCGCCAGTGTCCCAGTTCATGGGCCGCGGTGTAGCGCTGCACGGTGATCGGTCGTCGGTCGGTGATCAGCACTCCCCCGCTGCCCTCGGGAACGAACGCCCCGAGCAAACCGTCCAGTGGCATGAACGTGAGCCACAGTCCCAGGTCCTCGCACATCGAGAACACATCGACTTGGCGGGTAGCGTCGAGGCCCAGTTCGTCCAGCAGTCGCCCGGCGGACTCTGCTGCCTGAAGCGAGCGCTGCCACGGGTTGCCGGTCGGGGGCATCACGACTCCGTCTCGCGGCCTTGGCCTCGTGCCCGCGGCCTGGGGCGTTGCGGCTCGCCCTGTCCTCCAGCACCGGTTGGCTTGCCGGCGGCGGCAAGGAACTCGGCGAAGCGCAGTACCTGGTCTCGGTCACGGTCCGACAGCGACTCGGTGGCCCGAAAGAGTGGTTCGGCGTCGCTCAGCTCGATGTCGTCCTCGCCGAGCAGCCAACCGACTGGCTTGCGGTAGATACGGGCGAGTCGCCGCACCTCGAGCCCGGTCACGCGGCGCTTGCCGGACTCCATAGCCGACACGCTTGCCCGGGGGATGCCGAGCGCGGAGGCGACGTCCTCTTGAAGGAGCCCGACGTATTCGCGCGCTTCCTTCAACCGTGCGCCGATCTTTGCTTGCTCTTCGCTGTCGTCGTTCTCGCCGCTATCATCGTCGTTTGCTGCGGCGACTGGTGTCTTTGGTCGCCTCTGCTCAGGCATGGTTCCTCCCTTCGTGGTTGCCGACATCAGTTCCGGTGAGAGTGGCGCGCAGCGAGGACGCGAAGACGATCGCCGCTGCCCATCCGCCTTCGTGGGTCAACGAGACGTGCCACGTCGTGATCCGACGTCGCTTGGCGATGCTGAGCGCAGTCCGGTGGAGTTCCACCCTCGGGGCCCCGGATGGCTCGGTGACGATCTCCACGTCGCGGGGGTCGAGATCGCCGATGCCTCGTTGGAGAACCTTCATGACGGCCTCTTTCGCCGCCCACTTCCCGGCTAGCCCTTCCGCTTGATTGTTGGCGTCTCGCTGTTCCCGGGCGGTCCAGGCCGCCTCAAGGAATACATCGCCGCCGGCTTGGATGAGTAGGCGGAGCGGCTCGACCTCCACCAGGTCGATACCTGCTCCCGCCGCTTGGTCGACGAGGTCCACGCTGGCACTCCAGGCTGACCGCAGGGCGCGCTTCGGCGACACGGCGGTCACCGGTGAACTCCAACGGTGACGGGCTCGTCCAAATCGGAGGCCGCCCGGGCATCTCGGGCCAGCTTGAGTGCGCGGGCCCGGCCTTGGGTGTCCGCCAGGGTGGCGTGGACCACGAGTTCGCCGAGTTCATGGCCGGTCTGCTGACAGAGGAACTGCATCAGCCACGACAATCCGAGCAGGTTTCCGTACGCCTTGTGAAACAGGTATTGGTGTCGGTATACGGCCGTCGCGTGCAGGCGACCCTGGTACAACGTCAGATCGACGTGAGTCAGGCAGGGGAAGCTTCGGATGCGTCGGTCGGCGGCTGCGTAGACCTGCAGCCCGCGAAGGTCCTCCTCGTCGGTGAGCGCGTCGGCCGCCACGTCCATGTCGAGCGCATTGTGAGTGCGGCGGCCGGCCAGCTGTTCGCCGCGGAGTCGCTCGATCCTGGCCGCCAGCTGGTTTATCCCTCCCGCTTCTTTGCCGGGCCATGAGATCATGCGAGAGAAGTAGGTGCCGCTCTTGTTCGCGTTGACCGTGCGCAACAACGGCAACATGCCCGTGTACGCCTCGTAGAGCGTTTCGGCGGCGGCGTCGAGCAGCGCGCACTCCGCTGTCGGCAGCTCGGGTGACCAGTCCCGTTCCGGATCGGGGTACAGCGAGGCAGGGAAGATGGTCTCTGCCACCGTGTCGACCGATTGGGCGCCAGCCGCGTCGAGCGCGTTGTCCAAGACGCGTCGGATCGAAGCGATCTCGGTTCCGGGTTCGGTCACGGTCGAGACCACGTGGACTGCTCGGCCGCCGTCGGTCTCGGCGGTTCGCTCCAGAGAGAGCAGCCAGGCCTCGCTGACCGAAGCCGCTGCGGGCAAGAACTCGCTCATGAGGCCAACGGCCCTGCCGGGACCGAGTGCAGCGTCCGATGAACGAGTCGGGCCACGCCGCCCATGCTTCGCAGGTCGACCTTGTTGACCTGCGACAAGTTGACAAGCTTTGGTCGGCCGACCGACGTCCCGACCTGGTTGATCAGGAAGACGGCGATCAGGCTCGGGATTTTCGGTGAACCGTCGTCCGCCATCTCGGTGAGTCGCCGATTCGGCTGTGCCGCTCGCAGTAGGGCCGTAAGGTCCGCCTCGAGCTGATCAACCGTCCTGGTGGCCACGCCCACGAGGACGGTCGCTCCCCCCGGAGCGCTTCCTGGCGGCAGTGGCGGTGGTGGAGCCACGGAAGGGATGTCGGTCTTCACGACATCTAGTGTCGGATATTCTGACGTCCTTGTCAAGAGATGCGTTATGCCGGCGTCGCGGCTTGTGCAGGCGTGTCACCGCTGGCCGGCCCGACGGGCCCGATCGGACGAGGCTTGTGCGGGGTCCGGTTGGGCGGCCGGTCGCAGCGCGGTGACGGTCGCTTGATCGTCGCTCGTCGATGCAGCCAGGTCGGGGTCGCGCCTGGCCATCCAGGCGCGGAGACTCGTGGCGGTGAGCTGGGCCGTGCGCCGGCCGGGAACTTGGTCGAGGACGCCGGCCCGGACGAGGTCCATGAGCGCTCGGGAGGTCTCGCCGGTGAAGCGGGCGACTTCGGCGACGGGCACGGCGGCGACCGGTTGGACGGTGCGGCGTTTTGCTTCGTGGTGGGCGATCCAGTACTGCTTGACCGAGGCACGGGTTACGAAGCGCAGGCCGCTGCTGTCGGTCTCGGGGTCGACTTCGAGATCACCTCGCTCCGCCAAGATCCGCACGGTGCTGGCCGCCAGGTGGAGCTGGACGGCCGCGGCAGGGAGCTTCATGGACCGGCCGTGCAGTGCCTGGATGCGCTCCAGCTCAGCCCGCAGCGCGCCGGCGGCGTCGGGAGTGACTTCGTAGACGCGGCTGGTCGGGTGCTGCTCCAGGTCGAGGTCGAGGTCGAGGCGACGGATCATGCTGTAGGCCTCGTGGTAGCGGAGGCCGAGTTGCTCGGCGAGATCGGGCAGCAAGATGCGCTGGGCGAGGCGGTCCCGGTGCGCCCACACGGTGCTGAGCCGCGCGTAGCGGCGGGGAACGCCTTGGGCGTCGGCCGTGACGAGGGTGGGCAGGGTGCCGTCGGTCATCCACCGACGGGCGGTGGTCCTGGCGATGTCGAGCTCGGAGGCGACCCGCTCGGCGTCGCACAAAGGATCATCCGCGGTGCCGGGGTTGACCAGCCAGCCAGCGGTGGCGAGCGTCGCGTTGACGTCCTCGGCCCGGTCCCGCAGCGGGTTGTGCTTGCCCCAGGCCACCTTGCGGGTCGTCGGGGTGAGCAGAGTGCCGATGCTGGCGGTGACCTTGTCGTCGAGGATGGCAGCCACCTTGACCAGCGGGGCGATCTCGGGGTGGTCGAGGGTGTAGATCCGACCGAACACGTCGTCGCCGGCCCGATGGCCCATGAACCGGCGGCGCACGGTGTCCTCGATCCCTTCCTGCCAGGCCAGGTCGGTGGCGAGGCTCTTGCGCAGCAGGTGGGTGGAGACCCGGAACCCGAGGTCGGCCGTGGACAGTTCCTCGGCCACCAGGGCGTCCTCGAAGGCATGGCGGTAGCCCTCCTGGCCGGAGCGGTTCTTCTGGTAGATGCCCGGCACCAGCCGGTCGGCCGGGTTGACGGTGCCGGTGGCCGGGTCGGTGTGGAACGCCTCGACCGCGGCGTGGATGAGGTCCAGCATGCTGGCCGGCACGACGAGGACCCGGGATCCCGCCGCGGTCTTCATCGTCGCCTTGTACGGGACCGCGACGACCACGCCGTGGTCGTCGCGGACGTTGAACTTCCGTCCCCCTTGGCCTTGAGCGGCGAGTAGGGCGGTGTCGCCCACCTCGATCACGTCGCCGAGCAGGACGCCGAAAGCTTCGGAGATGCGCAGGCCCATGATGCGCTGCAGCCACAGCACGACCTGGTGGGCTGGGTGGAGGTGGGCGGCGATGCGGGCGCACTCGGGCAGGGTGAGCGGCCTCGGCTGGCGGGTGGGCCGGCGAGTGCGGGCCGCTGACGGATCAGGAGTCGGCGCGTCGAGGCTCTCGGTGGGGTCGAACCCGGGCGGGAACAGCCCGTTGGCCCGGGCGAAGCCAAGGACGCGGCGCAGCACCCACAAGGCGTCCGACACGTACCGCTGCGACAGGCCGGCCGGCGCCCGCCGTCGCTTGTCGCGCGCCCCGTCGAGCGCCGCGACCGGCACCCGGATATGGCCGGCGGGGTCGCGGTAGGCGCCGGGCAGCTCGCCCTGGCGCCAGCGGCGGCGCACCGTCGGCAAGCTCACCCCGCACAACCGCGCCACCGCAACCAAGCCCAACTCGTCGGTTTCTGGGTCGATGCTGGCTGGCAGGGGGGGAAGCCCGGGCGACGCGGACCGGGTCGTCGGGACGTGCTCTCTGCCGACCAGGTGGAGCAGCCAGTCGTGCGCCATGTAGTAGGTGATGTCCGAGACCGTGGTGGTCCGCGGCGCGAACCACGGCACGAGGTAGCCGTCGACGATGCGTCGGACCCGTTCGGCCCGGTCGGGTCCTCCTCGGCGGAGGTCCTCGTAGGCGGCCGCCATCCACGCCTTGGCGACCGAGGCCACGTCGGGCTGCATCTTGGCCGGTGCCGGCTTGGCCGACGCCTTGGTCCGCCGGGCGGGCTTGGTGGTACGGAACCGCTCGGCGTCAGGCAACGGCCGCCCGGTTCGCACCGCCGGGACTGCTTGGGCCAGCCAGGCCCGGGCGTCGTCCTCAGCGAGGAAGGACTCGTAGTGCCGGCCCGAGGTGGCCGCCTTGTCCGGGACGCTGGCCCACCACCGTCCGCGCTGGAAGCGCAGCCCGCCGTTGAGCGGCCGGGCCATCAGTCCGCACCCCGCTTGGCGAGGGTCTCGACGGTCAACTGCCGCAGGAACACCAGCTGGTCGTCCTGGCGGGCCACGAGATCTTCCAGCGCCGCCACCCGGGCCAGGGCGCGGGCCAGCTCCACCGCGATCGGCACCGTCGGCCGGCCCGCGTCCACCGCCGCTGATGGAGCCGATGCGTCCTGATCGGCGGGTCGGTACATGCCCGCCGCGAGCAGATCATCGGTCGGGATCGTCCAGCGATGATCCCGGAGCCGGGCGTTCGGGAACCGGCCGTTCCTGCGAGCCCTGACGATGGTGTCTTTGCTGCACCCGGCCATTCGGGCCGCCTCCTGCTGGCTCACGAGCTGCTCGGTCACCGCCGCCCCTCCCCGCCCCGAGCGGGCGCGTCCACCTTCGGCGCGGCCGGCCGCTTCGGGGGCGGAGCGGCCGTCGATCCTTGGGGAGCGCACCGCGGTGCCAGGCCGGTGGGCGCAACGGGTGAAGGTCGCCGAGGACCTTGTGGCGTCCGTGACATGTCGCTCCCACATGGCTGCTCGGCCTTCCTCCCGGTTCGTAGATGTCGGAGATTCCCCGAGGTTGGGGGCTCGACTGGAGGAGGCCACATCTCCGTCGAGGAAGTCAAGGCCTGCGGCAGAAGGAGGATTCGGGGCACCAGGATCACTTGGCCCCCCTCTGCCGGGTCGCCGTTCCGGTCCGGTCGCCAACGGTCCGGGCCAGCCGGAACACCAGAAAGTCCTCGTGGGCAGTGACCAGGCGGGGCACGCCGGCGGCTCGGGCTTTGCGGACCTGCTCGAGGGCGAAGAACGAGCTGCGGGGCACGAGCCTCTCGTCGCGCAGCCCAGCCAGCAGCGCGACGTTACGTTCGTAGAGCACCAGCCCGGATGCTTCGCCCACTCGAACAAGGGCCCCGGGGAGGTCGACGAGCTGCCCGGCGCGCCACCAGGGCCGCACGGTCATGGCGACGACGCCGGCGGGGCGGAGCAGGCGAGCGCAGCCGGCGAGGATGGTTCCCATGGCGTCGAGGAGGCCGTCGAGGCCGACGTGGGCGAGGTTGGCCGGGTCGGTCGAGTAGCGGTGGTGGCTCTTGGTGATGCCCAACCCGGGCCGGGCGGTGACCCGGCCGTGGAGGGACGGCCCGTAGGGCGGGGAGGTGAGCACCAGGGCCACGAGCCCGCGCACGGTGGGGTCGACGACACCGGCGAGGTGGCGGGCGTCGCCGCAGACGACCTCGCCGTGACCGGTCGCGCCGTTCGAGTGGGCGTAGGCGAGGTTGGCCTTGGCTAGGTCGGCCCACTCCGGTTCGTACTCGACGCCGAGGGCGTCGCGGCCGAGATGGACCGCCTCGACGAGGGTGGATCCGATCCCGGCCATCGGGTCGAGGACGAGGTCGCCGGGCTTGGTGTAGGTGGCGATGGCCCGCTGGGCGATGGCGGGGAGCATCTTGGCCGGGTGGTGGCCGGAGATCTCCACGTACCGCCCCTTGCGCTGCGAGCGGGCGTTGCGTTGCGCGGTGGGCCAGACCGAGAGGGGAAGGTCAGCGGGCATCGGCGGTCTCCTGGTTCTTGGCGTAGGCGGTGACGTCCTCGTGGGCGACGAGGTGGGCGGGCTCGCCGCGCTGGCGGGCGTGGCGGATCTGGGTCATCTGCCAGTACGACGGCCGGGCCGCGAGGTCGCCGTCGCGGATGGCAGCGTGGAGCGCGATGACGTGCTGGCGGTAGGTGAACCCTGCCGCGGTGGCGAGCGCGACGGTGAGCCCGGCCAGGTCGAGGGTGCGGCCCTTCCTTCGGGTGTTCTTGGTGACCACGACGAGATGGCCGCCGGGTCGCAGCACGGCGTGACAGGCGGCGTAGATCTCGGCCATGGCCGTCTCGTAGGCCGGACCGCGGGCGTGGCCGAGGTTGGCCCGATCGGTCGAGTAGTTGAGGGTGTCGTCCGGGCAGAGGCGCCGGCCGGCCAGCCACGCCCGCTTGTCGATGACCCCGGCGTCGCACGCGTACGGCGGTGAGGTGACGATCAGGTCGACCTGTCCGGCGAGCTCGCCGAGCAGCTCGGGCAGCCGCCGGGCGTCGCCCTGGCGGACCTCGGCGAGGTGCCTGTGGCCGCCGTCGAGCATGTGGTCGAGGTTCTGGGTGGCGAGGGCCACCCAGCGGTCCTCGAGCTCGACGCCGACGGCGCGCCGGCCGAGCAGAGCGGCCTCGGCGAGGGTGGTGCCGATCCCCGCCAGCGGGTCGAGGACGAGAGCGCCGGGCTCGGAGTACTCGGTGACGATGCGCCGGGCGAGCTCGGGGAGCATCTTGCCGGGGTGCGCGGTGCAGGCCGGCAGGTAGCGGCCGGCCCGTTGCCACTGGGCGGTGGCCTGGGCGACCGGCCAGATGGCGAGCGGCACATCGGGTCGGTCGGGTCGGGAGGGACAGCGGGGGGTGGTGGTCGTGGTCATGGGCGGCCCAGGACCGGACAAGCGTCATCTAAAGAACAGGGGGTACGGCCCCTGTATCCAACAAAATCCCTCTCGCGTACGCCGGTTCTTTCGGCCGTCGACGGGGTTCGAGAACCCTCTCTTTGGCCTTGAGGTGGGCTCGGAGACGGAGGTAGGTCCTTCGAGGAAGAGCCCACTCGACCCCAAAGGAGCCCCCATGGCACGCCCGCTGCAGATCACCGACGACACGATCCTCGACGCCTTGGCCGCCCGCCCCGAGGTCACCTCCACCGACCTGGCCGAGACCCTCGGTATCGGCCAGTCCACCGCCGCCAAGCGGCTCGCCGCGCTGGAGGCGGGCGGCTCGGTGCGCCGCACCCCGGGCGGCCGGGAAGCCGGCAGGCGAGCCCCGGACCGCTGGTCGGCGGTGGCCACGCCCGAGGTTGCCGCCGCCGACCTGATCGGCGGCGAGCCCGGCGGCGGCGAGCTTCGTCCCGCCGCTGGCGAGGAAACCCCCGAGCCTCCCGCGGCAGCTGGTCGGCTGGGGCGGGGCGAGCTGGGCTCTCTCGTGCGGGACTACCTCGCCGCCCGCCCGGGCGAGTCCTTCGGGCCGGCCGCGCTCGGCAAGGCCTTGGACCGCTCCCAGGGTGCCATCTCGAACTCGCTCGCGACCATGGCGGCGCGTGGCGAGGTGGTCCTCGTGGGTGACAAGCCCCGCCGCTACCGCATCGCCGAACCCCTGTAGTCCCGGCCCGCCGGGAGAAGGCATCCCGACCGGGTGGGACTAGTCCCAGATGTGGGACTTCGGGTGCAGACAGAGCGCGGGAGTCGAGGTCCCACCCGTGGGACCAGGGCGACGCAAGCGGCGGGACAGAAAAATCTGGCGGCGTCCGAGCCTCTGAGTCCCGCGGCAGGTCCCACCTCTCGCGATGAGCAAGTCCCACCGCGCTGACCTGCACCGACGCTCCCGACTCCGCGGAGAGCTCCCGCATTGGTCCCGCGTGCGGGAGGTCGGTGGGGACAGGCGAAGTGGGAGCGATCCGGGACTGATCCGGGTCCACCTGCGTGGCGCGATGACGGCCCACCTCACCGAAGGAGCCGCCCATGTGCCCTCGCCGCATCCTCACCGACTCGCCGTTCGACACCTTGGAGAAGACGTTCGATCTCCTCACGACCGGCCCGCGCCCCCTCGCCCTGGACGGCACCGGCCTTCCCGGTCTGCCCGACCGCCCCGTCCCTCTCGGCGAGCTGAAAGCCCGGCTGCTGCACCCGTCGACGCCGTTCGCCATGCGCGACGCCGTCGTCGGCGAACTCGTCGCCCGAGCCCAGGCCGAAGGCGGCCGCTGGAGCGTCGGCCTGGCCGGGGTGCTCCTGCCCGGGCTGCGCCGGGCGGTCTGGGCGCTGACCCAAGCCTGCCCGGACAAGGCCGACGAGATCGAGGCCGAAGCTCTCGCCGCGTTCCTGGCCGCCGTGGCCAGGGCCACCCCGGGCCGGGGCCGCCTGGCGTCCTGGCTGTGCTGGCTGGCCCGCACCGGCGCCGCCCGGCTGCTCCGGGCCGAGCTGGCCGAGCGAGCCGGGCCGGGCACCGAGCCGGTCTCCGCCGCCCCGCCCCGGCCGTGGGGGCATCCCGACATCGTCCTCGCCCGGGCCGTCGCTGCGGACGTGGTCAGCGCCACCGATGCCGAGCTGATCGCCACCACCCGCCTCGAGGGCGCCAACCTCGCCGCCATCGCCGAGGACCTCGGCCTCGACTACGAGACGTGCCGGATGCGTCGAAGCCGCGCCGAGGTCAAGCTGCGCGACTACCTGAACTCGGACTGGTACGAGCCGTTCGATTTTGTTGGAAAAGCGGCCGAGACCCCTTGTTCTTCTAGTAGGGGTCGTCCCCGGCACGGCCGGCCAGCGGACCGGCGACCGGGCAAGCGTCGCTCGAGCCCACCACCGAGGGGGTGAGAGTGCCCACCCCGGTCCTAACCGGACCACCGGGGCGACCCCCAACCCCACCCCGGCACAGCGCCCGGGGAGCCGACCAAGGAGGCCACCACGACACATCACGCCCGCATACAACCCACCCACGCAGCGCCCGCCGCAAGACAGGCCGGCACAAGACAGGCCACCGGAGGACCGACCGCTCGAGGGGCCTACGGGGCGACCCACGCCGCAGCCCACCCGGGCGGCCGACGACCCGGGCGGCAGATGGCGAGACGGCTGGTCGTGGCCGGCCTGCTCGCCGGTGCCCTCGCCGTGGTGCTCGCCTCGCCGGCCTACGCGGCCGGCGGCGGGACCCAGACCCTCAGCGGGCTGATCTCGAACCTCACCACCTGGATCGTCGGGATCCTGGCCGGGGTCGCCACGCTGTTCCTGACCATCGGTGGGCTGCGCTACCTGACCGCCGGCGGGGACCCCGGACAGGTCGAGAAGGCGAAGACGGCCCTCAAGTCCGCGGCCGTCGGCTACGCGCTCGCCGTCCTGGCCCCGCTCATCGTGTCCATCCTCGCCTCCCTGGTTCACGGGTGATGCTACGCCTCCCCGCCTGGCGGCCCCAGCATCCGGTCATCCTCGCCTCCGGCGTCGTGTTCGCCGTCTTGGCCCTCGGCGCCGGCGGGCATCACATGGCGTCCTCCGTTCGCGACAGGACTGGGACGGCAGGGACCGCGGTCGTCCTCACCGCCGCTCGCACGGCTTCGCCCACAACGACCGCCCCGAGCGCGCCCGCACCCGCTGCGACCTCCGGGGCAACGACCGCGAGCTCGCAGACATCGGGCTCTGCCACATCGGGCTCGGGGACGTCGGGCTCGGGGACCACCGGCGAGGGCCCGCCACCGATCCAGGTCGGCCCTTCCGGCACCACCGCCCCGAGTTCGCCAGTGTCGGGGAGCGGCGGGACGGTGAGCGGCGGCACCCAGCCCTCGCCGGGGCTGTTCGACATCACCGGCCACATCGAAGCGGCCATCGACGACTGGTTCAGAAGCCTCGTCACCGACGCGCTCGACCCGGTCCTCACCCTGCTCGGCCACACCCTGCTCGCCACCCCGAACGTCACGGCCCAGAGCCGGGTCGGCCAGCTGTGGCGGATGGCCGAAGGGATCGCCGACGCGTTCTTGGTCCTCTTCGTCTTGGCCGGCGGGGCGATCGTCATGGGCTACGAGACCTTCCAGACCCGCACCGCCCTTCGTGACGTGCTGCCCAGGATCGTCGTCGCCGCTGTGGCGGTGAACGCCAGCCTGGGTCTCGCCGGGCTTGCCATCACGACCGCCGATTCGCTGTCCGCGGCGGTGCTCGGCCAAGGCGTCGATGCGGCCAACGCCGCGGTGGTGCTCCGCCAGCTGGTCTTGGGCTCGCTCGCTTCGGGTGGGATCTTCGTCGTGCTCTTGGGCGGGGTGGTCGCCGTGCTCGCGGTGGTGCTGCTCGCCACCTACGTGGTGCGCCTCGCCTTGGTCATCTTGCTCGTGGTCGCCGCCCCGATCTGCCTCGTCTGCCATGCCCTCCCACAGACCGAGGGCCTGGCCAAGCTGTGGTGGCGGGCCTTTTCTGGCACGCTCGCCGTCCAGGTCGCCCAGTCGCTGGTCTTGATCACCGCCCTGCGGGTGTTCCTCGCCTCGGGCGGGCCGGCCAACCTTGGCATCGCCTCGACCGGCGGGGTCGTCGACCTGCTCGTCTCGGCATGTCTGTGCTGGGTGCTGGTCAAGATCCCCGGCTGGGTGAGCCGGGTCGTGTTCTCCGGGTCCCGGGGCCGCGGCGGAATCGGCCGGGTCGTGCGAGACGTGATCATCTACAAGGGCGCCAAGGCTCTCGCCGCCGGGGTCGGGCTGTGAGCCCCGCCGCCAGAGGTCGCCGGCGCGACGAGGACACCGGCCGGGTGCGGATCCCCGCCGACGTCGACCGCCCCGACAAACTCCTGGCGGGGCTGACCGCCCGCCAGCTCGCCATCCTGGCTGTCGCCGCCATAGCCCTGTGGGCCGGCTATGCCGCCACCCGACACCTCGTCCCGCCCGTTGCCTACGGCGCCGTCGCCATCCCCATAGGCGCCGTCGCCGCCCTCCTCGCACTGGGGCGGGTGGAAGGCGTCCCCGCGGATCGCTGGGTGATTGCGGCATGGCAGCATCGCAGGTCGTCCCGCCGGCTCGTCCCCGCACCCGAGGGTGTCCCTGCTGTCCCTGGCTTCCTCGCCGAGGCGGCCAGCTCGAAGCCGTCGGCGCTGCCCGCACCGCTGCGCCTCCCGCTCGCCGGCATCGGAGCCAACGGCGTGGTCGACCTCGGGCCCGACGGCCTGGCCGTGATCTGCCGAGCGAGCGCAGTCACCTTCAGCCTCCGAACCCCCGTCGAGCAGGAGGCCCTGCTCGCCGGGTTCGCCCGCTTCCTGAGCTCGCTCGCAGATCCGGTCCAGGTCCTCGTGCGGGCCGAGCCCCTCGACGTCGGCCCCGCCATCGACGCGCTGCTCGACGCGGCGCCCGGCCTCCCGCATCTCGCCCTGGAGCGGGCAGCCCGCGACCACGCTGCGTTCCTCGCCGATCTCGCCGCCAGCCGGGACCTGCTCCGCCGAGAGGTGCTCGTCGTGCTCCGCCAGCCGGCCGGCCAGGCCAGCACCGACGGGCATGGGGCCGGGCGCCTCCTACGCCGGGCCGCCGAGGCGGTCACCGCACTGGGTGCGGCAGGGGTCAGCCTCTGCGTCCTCGACGGGGTGGCCGCGAGCGGTGTCCTCGCCCGCAGCCTCGACCCGGCCGGCCCGCCCAGGCCCGGAGGACTCACGGGCTCGTCAAGCGGGATCGACGAGCCGGTCACCCTTGCCCATCGGGCCCCCACAGCCGGACCGTTCGACGATCCAATCCCGTCCGGCGACCCCGCTCAGGAAGGAGCCACCCGATGAGCAAGCTGCTCTCCCGCATCCCCCGGCCGGGCGCTAAGCCGGCAACGCCGTTCGGGCCCGACTCGATCGAGATCCACCCGCGGGCACTTCGCGTCGGGGACGGCTGGTGCCGCAGCTTCGCCATCACCGGCTACCCCCGGGAGGTCGGGCGCGGCTGGCTGGAGCCGCTGTGTGCCCACCCCGGACGCCTCGACGTCGCCGTGCACATAGAGCCGGTCCCCGCCGAAATCGCCGCCGAGCGCCTCCGTCGCCAGCTGGCCCGCTTGGAGTCGGGCCGGCGCGCCGACGCAGCCAAAGGGCGCCTCGCCGATCCGGACGTCGAGGTCGCCGCCGAGGACGCCCGGGAGCTCGCCGCGGGACTCGCCCGGGGCGAGCAGAAGCTGTTCCGGGTCGGCCTCGTCCTCACCGTGCACGCCACCAACGAGCAGGCATTGGAGGCAGAGTGCGCCCGGGTGCGGGCCCTGTGCGCGTCGGTGCTCCTCGACGCCCGGCCGGCTACCTGGCGCAGCCTGCAGGGCTGGGCGTCCACCCTGCCCCTCGGGGTCGACGCCCTCGGCCAGCACCGGGCGTTCGACACCGACGCGCTCGCCGCCAGCTTCCCCTTCGCTTCCGCCGAGCTGTCGGCTGCCACCGGCGTCCTCTACGGCACCACCCAAAGTGGCACCGGGCTCGTCTCTTGGGACCGCTTCGCCCAGGACAACCACAACTCGGTCATCCTGGCGCGCTCGGGCGCGGGCAAGTCCTATCTCACCAAGCTCGAAGCGCTGCGCTCCCTCTACCAAGGGATCGAGATCGCCGTCGTCGACCCCGAAGACGAGTACCGCCGCCTGGCCGAGACGGTCGGCGGCGCCTACGTGCATCTCGGTGCCCCCGGGGTGCGGGTCAACCCCTTCGACCTCGACGCCGGGCCCGAGGGCGGTGACGGCGAGGGCGGCGGCGACTTTCCTGGGGATGAGCCAGACGGGGCGCTGGCCTCGGGTCCGGTGGTGCGCCGGGCGCTGTTCATCCACACCCTCGTCGCCGTGCTACTCGGCGAGAAGCCCGACCCGGCGACCGCCGCCGCGCTCGACCGCGGGATTGTTTCGGCCTACGAGTCGGCGGGGATCACCGCCGATCCCCGCAGCCACGCCCGCCCCGCGCCACTGCTCCGTGACCTCGCCGCCGCGCTCGACGCGGACGGCGACCCGGCAGCGCACACCCTCGCCGCCCGGCTCGCCCCGTACGTGTCGGGGACGCACCGGGGGCTGTTCGACGGGCCGACCACCACCCGGCCCGACGGGCACCTCGTCGTGTTCAGCCTCCGAGACCTCCCCGACGAGCTGAAGGCCGCAGGGACGCTGCTCACCCTGGACGCCATCTGGCGGCGGGTGTCGGACCCGGCCAAGCGACGACGGCGGCTCGTGATCGTCGACGAGGCGTGGCTGCTCATGGCCGAGCGCTCGGGGGCGGAGTTCCTCTTCCGCATGGCCAAGTCCGCCCGCAAGCACTGGGCAGGACTCACCGTCGTCACCCAGGACGCCGCCGACCTGCTCGGCTCCCCGCTCGGCCAGGCCGTCGTCGCCAACGCCGCCACCCAGATCCTGCTCCGCCAAGCCCCCCAGTCGATCGACACCTTGGCCGCGGCGTTCGGGCTGTCGGCCGGCGAGCGGGCCTACCTCCTCGGCGCGGCGAGGGGCCACGGACTGCTTGCTGCAGGCCAGGACCGCGTCGCCTTCCGCGCGCTCGCCAGCCCGGCCGAGGACGCCATCTGCCGCACCGGCATCAGCGACGCCCTCGACGACGTCCCCGACCTCTGATTCCACCACCCGCCAGCCCTGATCGCCACCGCCACATCGAACCCAGCCACTTCGAACGCAGCCACTTCGAACGCAGCCACCCAGGAGGACCCAGTGCCCACCGCCCCGACCACCCCCGTGACCCAGCCACCGCCGCCGGTGCCCCACCTGCCGTCGGGGCCGCTCGCCCGCTACCTCGCCCACCCCGGACCGACCACCGCCCGCCTTCTCCACCACGTTGCCCACGTCTTGGCCCACGTGGCCACGACGGCCGGCCCGGTCGCCCTCGGCATAGGTGTCGCCGGGTTGCTGGCGCTGTCGGCCGCACGGGCCGCCCAGGGGCGGCGGATGGCCCGGGGCGCCCGACTGGTCGAGGTGCTCAGCCCGCCTGTCGTCGATCCCGAGGGGGCGGCCACCTTGTGGACCAACCTCGTCGCCCTGCTGCGCCCCGCGTGGCGCCGCGTGCTTTTCGGCCAGCCGCACCTCGGCTTCGAGCTGGTCGCCTCTGACGCCGGGCTCACCATCTCGCTGTGGGTGCCGGGCGGCATCCCCCCGGGCCTCGTCGAGCGGGCCGTCGAGGCCGCCTGGCCCGGAGCACGCACCGACACCGTGCCCGCCACCCCACCGCTGGTGGGATCAGGCGTCGCGACCGGCGGGAGCCTCACCCTGGCTGCCGGCGAGCAGTACATGCTGCGCACCGAGCACAAGGTCGACCCCCTGCGGGCGCTCCTCGGCGCCCTGGCCGCCCTCGGCGAAGGCGAGACCGCGTGTGTGCAGGTCCTCGCCCGGCCCGTCACCGGCCGGCGCCTCGCCCGCCTCCACAAGAGCGCCACGGCACGCCGTGCCGGGCGTCCCGCCACCAGAACCGCGCGTCTCCTCGACCTTCTCACCCCCGGACCGGCCACGAAGCCCACCGCCGTCGACCCGACCCGAGCGGCAGACGTGGCCGACATCTTGGACAAGGCCGCCCAGCCGTGCTGGGCGATCGCCGTTCGCTACGCCATAGCGACCACCGCCACCGACCGCCAGGCCAAAGCCCGCTTGCGCGGCCGGGCCCATGCCGTCGCGACCGCGTTCGCGCTCTTCTCGGGGCGCAACCGCCTGGAGCGCCACCGCCTCGCCCACCCCGCCCAGGTCCTCGCCGGTCGCCGGCTCGGCAAGGGCAACCTCGTCTCGGTGGCCGAGCTCGCCGCCCTCGCACATCTGCCGACCGATGTCGCAGTACCGGGCCTGGCGCGGGCCGGCGCCAACGCCGTGCCCCCACCACCTGCCGTCGCCCGCCCCGCCCCTGCTGGCGTCACCGGGCCGGATGCGCCGCGGAAAACCTCGGCGCCGAAGGTGCTCGGCGACGCCCAGGCCGGCGGGCGCCGACCGGTCAGCCTGGCGGTCGCAGACGCCCGCTACCACCTGCACGTCATGGGAGCGACCGGCTCGGGCAAGTCCACGCTGCTCACCAACCTCGTCCTCGAAGACGTCGAAGCCGGACGCGGTGTGGTCGTGATCGACCCGAAGGGCGATCTGATCACCGACCTATGCGACCGTCTCCCCGAAGGCGCCGAGGCGCGCACCGTGCTCGTCGATCCCGAGGACCCCGACGCCGCCCCGGTCCTCAACGTCCTGTCGGGACCGGACCCCGATCTCGCGGTCGACAACCTGGTCGGGATCTTCCGCTCCATCTTCTCCGCCTTCTGGGGGCCGCGCACCGACGACGTGCTGCGCTCCGCGTGCCTCACCCTGCTCCGCCACGCAGCAGCCACGGGCACCTCGACCAGCCTCGCCGATGTGCCCCGGCTGCTGTCCGACGACGAGTTCCGGGCACCTCGCATAGCGGTGGTCTCGGCCGACACGGTCGGGCTCGGCGGGTTCTGGAAGTCCTACGAGCAGATGTCCGAGGCCAGCAGGGCACAGGTCATCGGCCCGGTCATGAACAAGCTCCGGGCGTTCCTGCTCCGCGACTTCGTCCGCTCGGTCGTCGGGCGCCCCGACTCGAGCTTCGACATGGGCCAGGTCCTCGACGGCGGCATCTGCTTGGTCCGGGTCCCCAAGGGCATCTTGGGCGAGGAGACCGCACGGCTCTTGGGCTCCTTCGTCGTCGCCAAGGTGTGGCAGACCGCGACCCATCGGGCCCGGCTCGGCCAGGCCGCCCGGGTCGACGCCTCACTCGTCGTCGACGAAGCCCAGAACTTCCTCCACCTCCCCCGATCCTTCGACGAGATGCTCGCCGAGGCGCGGGGCTACCGGCTCTCCATGGTCCTCGCCCACCAGCACTTGGGCCAGCTCCCCAAGGAGCTGCGCGACGCGGTCTCGGCCAATGCCAGGACCAAGGTGTGGTTCTCCATGTCCCCGGAGGACGCCCACGCGCTCTCGCGCCACGTCGCTCCCGAGGTCTCCGAGCACGACCTGTCCCACCTCGGGGCGTATGTCGCGGCGGCACGCCTCGTCGTCGGCGGCGAGGAGACCCCCGCCTTCACCCTTCGCACCCGACCCGCACCACCACCCCAGCCCGGCCGGGCCGACGCGGTCCGCGCCGCCAACCGGGCTGCGCATCACCGGCCCCGGCCCGAGGGCACGAAGCCCCTCGCCGGACGCACGCTTCCCGCCGGCACGCGTACCGCCACCGCCGAGGGCGAGAGCAACGACAGCGCCGGCACGGTCACCGCCATCGCCGCTGCACGGGCCGCCCGAGCCGCCCGACAGGCCGAGTCACGGGCCGGAGCGGGCGACGTCGAACAGGGGCTCCACGAGGGGCTCCATAACGGGCTCCGTCAGGGGCTCCACGAGGGGCTCCGACCTGGATCGGAGCCCTCGGGACCGGCTGAACCACCAGCACACGGCGCCGGAGAGGGCTCCACCGCGCCGGCGGACTCAAGGGGTAGGGGGGTGTGAGCGTGGTCGATGATGCCGGCCGGGGGCCGGTCTGCACTGGGTCGGCTGGTACTGCGTCGGCTGGCACTGGGTCGGACTCGGCTGGAGCCGCTGGGCCGCTCACGCCGGCAGCTGGTCTATCCGCTCCGGTATCACCGGCATCGCCGGCAGCTCCAGCCAGCGCCGCTCGGTCGTCGACGACTCGGTCCTCGGCAGCTCGGCTCCCGCCCGCATCCGTCTCGGCAGGTGGTCCGGCGCCGTCCGGCGCTCCGCATCGCCTCTCGCCACAGCCCGACGGCGCTCCGCATCGCAGCGGGCCGAGCGACACCAGCCGCCGTGGCTGGCGGGACCTCGACTCCCGGCTGCTCCCCGTCCTCGGCCGGCTTACCGAACGCGACCGCCATCTGTGCCGCCTCCTCGACGACCACCGGGTGCTCACCAGCTCCCAGGTCGCCGACGTCTGCTTCACCGGGGAGCGCCGGGCCCGGATGCGCCTCGCCGAGCTGTACGCCCTCGACGTCCTCGATCGCTTCCGACCACGGCGCGGTGGCAGCCCGGTCCCCTTCCACTGGGTCCTCGGCCCGCTCGGCGCCGCCCTCATAGCCGCCGAGCACGGCGTCGAGGTGGCCGACCTCGCCTGGCGCCGCCGCCTCGTCTACGACCTCGCCGCCAGCCAGCGCCTTGCCCATCTCGTGGGCACCAACGGCCTCTTCTGCGCCCTCGCCCGCTCGGCGCGCGCCCGGGAAGGCTGCCGGCTCGAACAGTGGTGGTCCGAGCGGCGCTGCGCCGCGGAGTGGGGCGAGGTCGTCCGACCCGACGGCTACGGGGTGTGGACCGACCACGCGACGAGCCTGCCGTTCCTCATCGAGTACGACAACGGCACCGAACGCCTGGAGCGCCTCGCCCGAAAGCTCGACGGCTACGCCCGCCTCGCCGCCGCCGCAGGGCATCCGAACTGGGTCCTGTTCAGCTTCCCGAGCCCGCGCCGTGAGGCCGAGGCCCGCCGGGTGCTCCGCCACCCGGTCGTCCCGGTCGCCACCACCGCCCGGGCCGGCCGTGGCGCACCAGACGGCCCGGTGTGGCTCCCCGCGAGGTCCACCGGCACGGCACGCGTCCGCCTGGTCGAGCTGTCCCTCGCTGGCGCGTGAGCATCGCCCTCGACGACAGCGCCGCCTCCGGGTTGGCCACCAAGCTCGCTGCCGTGGCCGGCGGGCTGTGCCTCCTCGTCGCGCTCCTCGCCGCAGGAGCGGGGGCGGGGATCGCCTCGCTCCTCGGCGGCGGAGCAGCGGCCCCTTCGGCGAGCGCCACGAGCGCCATTCCCCCGGCGATGCTCGCCCTCTACCAGCAGGCCGCTACCACCTGCCCGGGGCTCCCCTGGACCGTGCTCGCCGCTATCGGCACCGTCGAATCCGGAAACGGCACCTCCACTCTCCCCGGGGTCCACTCGGGCGCAAACTCGGCCGGTGCGGAAGGTGACATGCAGGAGCTCGCCTCCACGTTCGCTGAATACGACCAACCGGTCCCGCCCGGCGGGGCAGCCCCGCCGTCGCCCTACGACCCGACCGACGCGGTGTACGCGGCGGCCCGGATGCTGTGCGCCAACGGCGCGGCCAACGGCGCCAATCTCAACCAGGCCATCTTCGACTACAACCACGCGACCTGGTACGTCAGCGAGGTCATGTCCCTCGCACAGACCTACGGCCAGACCCAGGCCCAGACCGTCGCCGCGGGCACCGCCGGAGGCGTCGCCGTCGACTGGGCCCTCGCCCAGGTCGGCACCCCCTACATCTGGGGCGGCGAGACCCCCGGTGTCGGCTTCGACTGCTCCGGACTGGTCCAGGCCGCCTACAAGGTGGCCGGGATCAGCCTTCCCCGGGTCGCCCAGGACCAGTACGACCGCACGACCAAGCTCGGACCCGGCAACCCCGTCGAGCCAGGTGACCTGATCTTCTTCGGCGGCGGACCGAGCGACGTCACCCACGTCGGCATCTACGTCGGCAACGGCCAGATGGTCGATGCCCCTCACACCGGCGCGGACGTCCGGGTCGAGGCCACGCCGACTACCCCAGGGGCGTCCTGGGGGACCGACGTCGTCGTCGGCGTCACCGACCCGGCGGCGTGAGAGGCACTAGGTTGTCAACTTCGCGTATCGCTTTGCCGACACTGCTGGTACGATGTCGACCATGAGCACGACGAGCGTGGCACCGGAGGTCCGCAAGCGGGTCCTCGCCTCGCGGGACCGTTTCTGGCGTCCCGAGGACTTCGCCGGCTCCCCCGACGCGGTCGCCCAAGCCCTGTCGCGGATGGCCCGTTCCGGGGAGGTACGCCGTGTCCGGCGTGGCCTGTACTGGCGCGGCACGCCGACCCGGCTTGGCATGGCTCCCCCGCCGGCGGGTCGCCTCGCCAGCGCGGTCACGGGCGGGAGGGGCTCCGGTCCGGCCGGATGGAGCGCCGCCGTGGCGCTCGGCCTGTCCACCCAGGTGGCCCGCCGGGAGGCGGTCGCCGTTCCGGGCAGATCACCTCGCAGTCCCGGCTCTGTCCGCTACGTCAGCCGGGCGGCCAGCACCAAGCGTCGCGACGAGCGGCTGCGCCCGACCGAGGTCGCGCTGTTGGAAGTGTTGCGGGACTGGGACGGCCTCGTGGAGGTCCCCCCCGTCGATGCCGTCGCGCGGATCGCTCGGCTCGCCAACGATGGCACGGTCCGCCTCGACCGGGTCGCTCGGGCGTCGGATACCGAGCCGCCCCGGGTCCGCGAGCGGCTGCGCCGCCTCCTCGCCGCGCTCGGACGGGCGGACATGACCGACGTCGTCCGCCCGGCGCGCAGCCGGTCCGTCCGCCGCGATCCAGCCCTCGCCGGCTGAGGCGGTGGCCCGCTTCGCTGACCTGGGTGAGTTCGCCCCGACGCTCGACGCCGCCGCCGAGCGGCTCGGGATCAGCCCCACCGCGGTCGAGAAGGACTACTGGGTCAGCCAGGTCCTCCGTCTGCTCGGCCGTGACTTCGGCGGTGACTTCATCTTCAAAGGCGGCACCAGCCTTTCCAAGGGCTACCGGTTGGTGGAGCGATTCTCCGAAGATATCGACGTCCTCGTCCTGCCGGGAGAGCGGGGGCGTGGGACGACCGACAGGCTCATGAAGGCCATGGCCGACGCATCGGCCACCGGTGTCGGCGGCTCCGCCGTTGGGGTCGGAGGAAGCGAGACCGGCCGGCACCGCTCCTACGAGATCGCCTACCCCGCCACCCGAGCGCCGACCGCGCTCATCCGCACCAGCGTGCTCCTCGAGATGGGTGTCCGGGGAGGGCCCCATCCCCACGCGCCCGTGCCGATCAGCTCCCTCCTCGGCGATGTGCTCGAGGCCGCTGGGACCGACCTCGGCGAGTTCGACGACCTGAAGCCGTTCGAGGTCGCCGTTCTTCATCCGGGACGCACCCTCCTCGAAAAGCTCGTCCTCATCCACGCCCTGGCCCAGCAGCTCGCCGCCGGCACCGGCGGGTCGATCGACCGGCGCAGCGGCCGGCACTTCTACGACGTCTACCAGCTCATGGGGGACCGACAGGTGCTCGACCTGCTCGCGGATCGAGATCAGACCGAACAGGTGATGCGCAGCGTCGAGGAGATCAACCGGGCCTTCTTCGGCGGCGACGGCATCGAGGTTCGCCCGGCGGGCGGCTTTGCCAGCTGCCCGGCATTCGATCCGACCAGCGACATCTCGACCCGGCTCCGAGCCGCCTACGAGTCGACCATGCCCGAGCTGTACTTCGGCGCCGGACCGCTTCCTACCTGGGACGAGGTCTGCGGTCGTGTGGCAGAGCAGCACGCGCTGCTGTGAGCATGCCTGACCCGGTGGCGTGAGCGAGGATCGCAGCGGAGAAACATGCGACCCGGAGCTGGTGCCGGAAGGACTGGTATCGGCGTAAGAAGGCCCGATCCAGCTGCGCGGCCTTGCAATCCGGGCCCAGCGGAGGTCTCATCGCCACCGGAAGGTGATCAGGAAGGAGACGACCGTGTGGCGAGTCGCGATCTACGCCCGGGAGGCGCCCGGGCGCGCCGGGCAGGCGAGGCTTGACTGGCAGGTGGCCAGCCTCGCGGCGCAGGTAGCCCGCCAGCCGGGGTGGTGCCACGTTGTCACCTACGCGGATCAGGGCACCGGCACTGTCCGGCCGGGCCTGTCCCGAATGCTGGCCGACGCGCGGAGCTACTTCGACCTGGTGGTGGCCGACGGGTACGGACGCCTGTCGCCGGACCACCGTGAGCTGCAGGCACTTCTGGCCCAGCTGGGCGGCGCGGGGGTGCGGGTCGTGGTCCTTCGGCCCGCTGCGGGTCGGCGCTTCGCCCGTCTCGTGGCCAACCTGGCGCTCGCCGATCTGGTTGGCGCCGCCGCGCGCTGACGCTGCGGGCGGCCCGCGGCGACCTACCTGGCGGCGAGAACTGCGACCAGGGCGCCGAGCCACAGGCACGGTCCCGCCGGTATGGCGGGGGTTCGGCCCGGGCGGCAACCAGGGCGCCAGACCACGACGGCGACCAGGGCGATGACCCAGCCGAGGATCACCCCCGTGGAGAGCGCCAACCAGCTCACCCAGCCGAGCACGAGGCCGAGCAGGCCGCCCAAGGTGACATCGGCGAGGCCGAGCCGCTGCCCGCCGGCCACCAGGGCGATGGCGAGGTAGAAGCCAGCCACGGCCCCCATGGCGATGGCCGCGCGCCCGAGCGGCCACCACCGCCCGTCGGCTGCTGCCGCGGCGCCAAGAAGCGCCAAGCCGATCGGATAGGACGGCAGGAGCAGCAGGTTGGGCATCCGCAGCGTACGGGCGTCGATCACCACAGCGACCGTCACCACCATCCCGAAGTAGAGGTAGGCGGCAAGCGGCGCCGTCCAACCGAACCGCCATACGAGCGCAAACTCGACCGCGGCGATCGAGGTGAGGGTGAGCGCCCGCCAGGGTGCCGACGCCAGGGCGGGGGCGAGAGGGTCGCCGGTCACCGCGGCGAGCGCACTCGGTCGGGGCCCGGCCGGGGCTGCTGGTCGGCCGTGAGCTGATGGTAGAGGCCGGCGGTGGCGGACTCGACGTCGAGGTCGAGTTCGGCGAGGCGGCCCTGGAGGAGGCGCCAGACGTCGGTGACCGCGCTGGGACGGCCGTGGGCGGCGTGGAGGACCATGAGACGCCGGTAGGGCTCCTCGGCGTAGCGGTCCCGGGTAATGGCCTGTTCGAGGACCTCGACCGCGGCGTCGGGGCGCCCGGTCTGCTCCTCGAGCTCGGCCAGGCGCAGGTGGGCGTCGAGGGACCGGCGGTGCAGGTCCTGGCGGACCGGCTCGACCCAGGGCCGGTCCATCCCGGCCAGAAGGTCGCCCCGGTAAACCTCGACCGCCCGGCGCAGCGCGGCCCGGGCGACCTCGTCGTCGTCGGCCCGGGCGGCCTCGCCGAGGGCGGCCTGGAACTCCCACAGGTCACAGGCGATCTCGGTGCTACACGGCCGGTAGTGCTCGCCGGCCTTGGTGAGCACCTCGAGGTCGCCGCCACCGGCTTCTCGGAGCCGGGCCCGCAGGTCGGAGAAGGACCTCCAGAACTGGCCGTGGACCCGGCCGGGCGCGGTGTCGGGCCACAGGGCGTCGACGGCCTCGTCGCTCGTCGCGCCCTCCGGGCGCAGCAGGCACCAGGCGAAGACGTCGCGGGCCCGGCTGCGCAGCCCGGTCACCACCGCCTCGCCGTGCACCGCCACCTCGAAGTGGCCGAACATCCGCACGGCGATCGGCCGCTCCGCCTGCCGGTCGCCGCTTCCGTTCGCTGAGAGAGACGGTGACGGCTCGGGCCACGGTTCGCCGGGGTCGTCGGTTGATAAGTCGTCGGTTGACGGGCCGTCGGCCCGCAAGGGGATGACGGTGGCGTTGGTGGCGAAGGGTTCTTCGTCGAGGTCGCCCTCGCCGGCCACCTCGGCGACCGCGGCGATCACCTCGGTCGCCTCGTCGGCGCGCAGCCCGAACAGCTGAGTGCCGAGCAGCGCTCCGAGACGGTCAACCGGCGTGGCGTCGAGCACTCGGCGGGCGGCGTCCATGCGCAGCTGTCCGGCGGCGATCGGCGACGGCGCGAGGGACACGACACAGATGGCCAGGCGGGGGGCGTCGGCGACGAGCGCGGCCCACCGGCCGAGTGACTCGGCGGGCAGCGTGTCGAGGAGCACGAGCAGCAACGGCAGCGGGTTCTCGGGGTTCTCGGCCCGGAACTGGGTGGCGTCGGCCGCTCCGGCGGCCTCGAAGCGCCGGCTGCGGGCGACGCGCTCGGACTCGACGGCCCGGGCCGCCTGGTCGGTGGTCACTAGCCGACGGATGGCGCGGTTCGGATCCAGGCCGGGCAGCAGTCGCTCGGCGAGGTCGTCGGTGAGGAGCACCTCGGCCGCGCCCGGCTCGGCCCGGACCAAGAGCGCGGCGAGCAGGGCGCGGGCGACGTCGTCGACACCCGGGCCGACGAGGGCGACGCCGGAGAGGTCGGTGAGCTCGATGGTCACGACCTCGTTGCCGCGCGACGCCACGTCGAGGTGGCCGGGGTCGCCGATTCGTTCCTCCTCGCCGACCGGCATGACCGGGACCGGACCCGACCCGTCGAGCGGCGCGGTCGCCGCAGCCGCTTGGCGCAGGTGGTGGATGGTGGGGCGGGCCGGCTCGGTGGCGAGGGTGCGGCCCGGCTCGGGTGGCCGGTAGCGGTAGGCGTGGCGGCGACGGAGCCGCCCGATGGCAACGGTGGCGGCCACAGCGGCGGCGAACGAGCCGGCGACGACCGAGCCTGACGGCAGTCGCACCGGTTCTCCGCTGCGATCGACGGGCTCCGCGTCGACGCGGTGGGGGGCCGTCGTCGGTGACAGCTCGGACGGCGTCGTGGTCGGCGGAGCCCCGGTGCTGGGCGACGTGGTCGGTGGCGTGGTCGCCGGTGGGGATGTTGACGGGGGCACTGTCGCCGGACGCACGGTGGCGGGCGACTGGTGCGACTGGCTGGT
Source organism: Acidiferrimicrobium sp. IK (assembly GCF_025499425.1). GTDB lineage: Bacteria > Actinomycetota > Acidimicrobiia > Acidimicrobiales > Palsa-688 > Acidiferrimicrobium. The sequence continues at coordinate 242,566 of NZ_JAIMCB010000006.1, read as the reverse complement.
CGGCGGTGCCGGCGTCGAGGCGGACCCGGCGGCGGCTGGGGCGGGCAGGAGGAGCGTCCAGCCGGGGTCGATCCAATGCGGGTCGGTGAGCGTGACCCCGCCGGGCTGGGGTCGATCCTCGTTGAGCTGGAAGATCTCCGACCAGCGCAACGGGTCGCCGAGCTCCCGCTCGGCGATGCCCCACAGGGTGTCGCCGCGCTGGACGATGTAGGTGGCTGGGGCGGCCGTCGGGACGGGTGCCATGGCCGACGCGTCGGCGCCAGGCGGCGCGTCGGTGGTGGTCGCCCGTGCAGGGATGGGCGGCGCGGGGGCCGGCGCAACGGGGCGGGTTGCGGCGGCGAGGTCGGTGTCGGTGATGGTGCCGTCGTTGGCGACGAGCGTCGCGACTGGCGGCCGGAGGCTGATCGCGGCCATCCCGCGTCCGAGAGTGCCGGTGTGCGCGGGCCGCGGCGCCAAAGCGAGGCAGGCCACGACGACCGCGGCGACGAGGCGGCCAGTGACGGGCTGGAAGACGCCGGCGATAGGGAGCCTCGGGGCGCGCCGGCCGCCGAGCGCGGCGGGGATCTCGGCAGCGACCGAGGCGACGAGGACAGCCCAGGTGATCCACACGACGACTGCGAGCGCTTCGACGAGGGTGCGTGCTGGGATGCCATGGCGGGTGACGGCGTGGCCGATCGTCGACAGCGAGGGGATGTGGTGTGGGAGGGGCCAGCCAACGAAGTGCCACAGGACGAGCGGGACGCCGGCGACGAGCGCGGCGAGGAGCACGAGTGCGGCGAGGCCTTTGGCGGCAGCGGCGAGGCGGCCCATGTCAGGGGCCCTGCTGGGCGGTGGCGCTGCCCGAGCCGGTGGCGGTGAGCTGGTTCACGCCGACGATCGAGAGGATCTGGGTGGGCCGGGTGATGGTCACGGTGACCGTGACGGTCTCGCCGGTGACGGTCACGGTGCCGTGCTCGCCGGCCGCGGCGAGGAAGCTTTGGGCGTCGGCGATCGCCTGGGAGGTGTCGAGGGTGATCTGGCCGGTTTGGCGGTAGAGGGGGATGTCGATGGCCTGGGCTCCGGCTCTGGCCGCGGCTTGGGCGTCGTCGACGGCGCGCACCTTGGCCGCCAGCGCGAGGCCGCCGTCGGTGACGAGGCCGGCCATGGCGAGGATTGCCAGGGTGAAGATGACGACGAAGGCGGTGACCATCCCCGCTTCACCGTCGCCGAGCCGAGCCCGCAGGCGGCTGTATGTCATGGCCCGGGGATGGAGCGGTAGGTGTCGATGACCGAGGTCGCCGTCGAGGCGATCGACTGGGTGGCGGGCAGGCGCAGCCCGGTCAGGTCGCCGAGGGTGACCGCGCAGGTGACGGTCACCGTGACCGAGCCGCCGGGGGCGAAGGCGCCGGTATCGGTCGCGACCTGGAGGTCGGCGCAGGTGACGTGGTCGGAGCCGAGCGCAGAAATAGCGGTCTGGCGCGCCTCGACAGTGGCCTCTGCGGGCGTAGTGGCGATGGAGGCCGCCCGGGCGGCCTGGGTGGCGGCGCCGTCGACGTTGATGCGCGCCCCGGCCAGGCGGCCGAGGGCGACGACGAACAGCAGCAGGAGGATCAGCAACGGCGTGAGCAGCACCAGCTCGGTGGTCACCGACCCCCGCTCGTCCCCAAGTCCCCGGCAGCGACCTGCCCCGCAGCGACCGGCGGTCGCGGTCACCGCGCGGGCGCTCACGGCCCGGCTCCGGCCGCGGTCACGGTCGCGGGCGGCTCGGTCGGGCCGACGGCGGTGGCACGTACCGGCAGGGTGAACATGCCGACGACGCTCTCGGCGTGCCCGCTGACCACCACCGTCGTGGTGACTCCTGTGCGGATAGCGGTCACTTGCGGGGCGACGAGGACGCCGGTGCCGAGCTGGTCGAGGATGGTGCGGGTCTCGGCGGTGCCGGCCTGGGCGGTCTCACCCTGGAGCCGGGCGACTGAGAGGCCTTGCTGGGCTGCCGCTTCGGCGATACCGGTGGCGTGCTCCCACAGGGCGAACTGGACGACACCCAAGATGAGCAGCAGCAGCAGCGGGGTGGCGATGACCAGCTCGGCTGCGACCGCGCCGCTCTCACCGCCCCAGCGTGGAAACCGCCGAGCGCGCCGGTGCCGTGCCGGCCGCCATCGACAGCGTGGCCGCAACCGTCGAGCGCGAGCGGAGGAGGAGCTTGTAGGGATTCCGCGAATATGTCGGTTGTGGCAGGCTTCTTGTCGGTTCGGTCCAGGGAGAACATCGTTCGGTTCCCTTCTCCGTCGCGACCGAAAGACCATCGACTTGTCGGTTTCCTCGGTCATGGTCGGGACTTCTCATCTGGCCGACGCGAGTTGGACGTCGCCGCGTGTCGGCGGGTGTGGCTCTGGGGCGAGTCGCGAAGTAGCTGGTCAACGCCGTGACCTGCGTCCATGCACGGGCGCTCGGATCGGGCGGGAGGTGACAGGAGGCGGCTTGCAACCGACATGAATCCAGCCGCGAGCGACACGCCACCGACAAGAAGACGGCCCAACCGACATGAATTCGGCCTCCCTACAGAGCTGTCCACCGTTGGGGTCAGGGGCCGGTGGTGATGCTGTTGGCCTTGGCGACGACCTTGGCGACGATGATGCCGACGGCGGTGAGGGCCAGCGCGGCGAGGAGGGCGGTGACGATCACCGTCTCGGTGGAGTAGGCGGCCTCGGGGTCGGCTCGCAGCGCCTGCCATCGGGCGAAGAGCACCCCGATGAGGTTCTTGAGGACGGTCAGCTCGGGGAACACGGTATTGGCCTTCTTTCTGTTTGTTGGATGGATGGTCAGACGCTGTGGAGGACTCGTTCGACGGCGGGGAAGCCGATGAAGAACAGGAACCCGGCGAAGAGCAGCACGATGGGCAGGCTCATCCGTTCGCTGGCGGCCTGATCGGCGGTCTCGGCTTCGGCGAGCTGGTGTGTGCGAAGCGAGGTGGCCTTGGCGGCCAGGCTGGCGCGGACCCTGGCGCCTTCGGTGCCGGCCAGGGCGACCGAGGCGGCGAGCTCGGACAGCTCCCCGACGCCGAGCTCGACCCCGAGCCGTCCGAGCGCGGCCCACGGTGCTTCGCGGGCGAGGCGCGCCTGGTCGAGGGCTCGGCGCAGGTAGGCGAACGGCCAGCCGGCCCCGATGCTCGCGGCGTCGCCGAGCGCGCTCTCGACCCCGCCGCCGCCAGCGAGGGCGACCACGACCAGGTCGAGGAAGGAGCTGAGCGCATGGCGGAAGTCGCGGCGTCGTCGGGTGGCGTCGGTGTGGATGCCAAGGTCGGGGATCACGAAACCGACCACTGCGAGCACCAGCGCCCCCCAGACCGGCACGGCGAGCGGCAGGCGCGCTCCGCCGAGGGCCAGCAGTGCGGCCATGGCGGGGACGACGAGCAGGCCGACCAGGCTGAGGGTGATTTTCTCGGCCAGGTGACGCTCGGTGCTGCGCTCCAGCACCGCCAAGTCCTGGCGGATCCTGCCCGGTACCAGCCAGCCCGCCCCGACGCGGCCGAGCAGCCCGGCGACCGGCGCGCCGACCCGGGCGGCGATGCCGCCGTCGGCGACCGGGGCGAGCACCGGGGACGCTTGTGGTACTCGTTTCAGTTGGGCGAGGGCATCCGCGAGCGACGGTCGGGGCGGGAACAGGCCGCGCACCACCAACCACAACCCGAGCCCGGTGCCCGCTCCGAGCAACAGGGCGGTGATCACGGCCGGACACCGTGGGCGACGGCCGGCTCGGCGTGCCCGGCGGCGAGGAACCGTTCGGGGGCGGCCGGGCGGGTCATGCGCGACAGCCAGGTGAACGCCCCGGCGAACATCGCCCCGATCATGAGCAGCACGAGCTGGCCGACGGCGGTGTCGTAAGGGGAGAGATAGGAGCGGTTCAACACGGCGAGGCCGAGCGCCAATCCGGCGGTCACCCCGAGAACGACTTTGACCGAGGTACGCGCCCGGGCCCGTCCGGCTTCGACCCGCAGGCGCATGGTGGCCTGGTCCCGGGCGGCTTGGGCGAGCGAGCCGAGCAGCTCGCCGAGCCGGGACGCCTGATGCTCCGCCGCTAGCACCAACGCGGCGACGACCAGGTCCATGGTCGGGTCGGCCACCTCATCCGCGAAGCCCCGCAGCGCCGGGGCGAGCCGCTCGCCGTCGAGGCGGACCGCCAAGGTGGCGACCTCGGCCCGGATCGCAAGCGGCGCGACCGGTGCGGTGGCGACGATCGCCTGCTCCAACCCGGCGGCGCCGGCCATCGTGTCGCGCAGCATCTCCGCCCACCCGGCCACCGCCTCCACCCGGGCCAGCCCCCCGGCACGTCCCTTCGGTCCCGCGAGCAGGCCCGGCAGCCCCCACCCGGCCAGCCCGGCCAGGAGCGCCCCGACCGGCCAGCCCGTCGCCGCCCCGACGAGCACCGCAGCACCAGCGGCGAGGCCGAGGCGCAACGTCGCCCGCTCGGCCCTCGGACCCGCCGACGCTCTAGTCCGGCGGGGAAGGCTGACACCGTGCCAGCCGGCCCAGACCAGCACCAGCCCCAGCCCGACGCCGGCCCCGAGAAGCCCGGCGAGGGCGGTCACTGCTCCCACCACCCCTCCGGCCGTTCCAGCAGGCCAGGGTCGAAACCGACCGCTACCAGCTGGTCGAGGGTGTCATTGCGAAGGGGGGCGCCCGGCACCGCCCGACGGCTGTGGTCGGGCCGGAAGACCTCGTTCGAGGCGACCATCGGGCCCTCCGCCCCGGTCACCTCCCGGATCGAGGAGACCACCCGGCGCTCACCGTCGCGTGCGAGGTGGATGACGAAGTGCACGGCGTTAGCGACGAGCAGGTTCGTCGCCTCCAAGGGGAGGCGTTCGGGGGCTTGGATGGCGTAGGTGGCGAGCTTGGAGAACGCACCCCGCGACGACGAGGCGTGCAGGGTGGCCATCGACCCGTCAGTGCCCTGGCTCATGGCGTTGAGTAGAGCGAGGACCTCATCGCCTCGGGCCTCGCCGACGATCACCCGGTCAGGTGACATGCGAAGCGCCCAGCGCACCAGCTCCGCCAGGCTGACCCCGCCCTGGCCTTCGAGGTTCGCCTCCCGGGATTCCAAGGCGATGCAGTCCGGGTGCAGGTCGGGGTAGCGGTCCAGGCCGAGCTCCAAGGAGTCCTCGATGGTGATCAGCCGCTCCGAGGCCGGGATGTCGGCTGCCATCGCCCGAAGGAGGGTGGTCTTGCCTGCCCCGGTCCCCCCGCAGATGATGCAGGACTTCTTCGCCGCCATCAGCGCCCGGAGGAACTCGCGAAGCGCGATGTCGACGGTGCCGGTCGCGATCAGGTCGTCCAAGGTGACCTTCAGGTAGCGGTGCCGGCGGATCGATACGCACGGCCGGGCCGCCACCGCCATCAACGCGAACAGCCGGGAGCCGTCGGGCAGCTGCAGCGAGATCCGGGGCGATCCCCGGTCGAAGCGCCGCTCGCCGATCCCGACGCGGGCTGCCGCGGTGCGCAGCATGTCCTCCAGCTCGGCGTCGGACTCCGCGATCGGTTCCGCCTGCTCCCGGCGTCCGTCGGCGTAGCGGACCCACACCACATCACAGCCGTTCGCGTTGATGTTCTCGATCCCCGGGTCGTCCAGCAGGCGCTGCAGGCGGTTCAGGCGGAACAGCGCGTCGAAGACTGCCCGGGCGAGGCGGTCCTCGCCGACCCCGGACATCACCGTGTCCCCGGCCGACAGCGCTTGGCGGGCCCGGCGCTCCAGGGCCTCGGCGATCAGCTGGCGACCCAGCGCCTGCTCGTCGGCCGGACCGAGTGGTAGGCCTCCGGCCGCCTGGCGGGCCGCGGTGCGCTCGGTCAGCGCGGCGAGTACGTCGGCTCGCAGGCCCTCCACCAGGTCCCGGTCAGCCGCCGGGCCACCAGCGCCTCCCCCGGCTGCGAGCAGATGGCCCAGCGACTGGTGCTCGGTGGTCACCGCGCCACCTCCCCACCGGGCGAGCTGCCATTGGTGCGTACGCCGTCCCAGGCGGCGGCGTCCCAGGCGGCGGCGTTCCCGTCGCTGGTGCCCGCGGTCGCAACAGCTGCGGGCGCCCGGAACCGCCGCAGCAATCGGGTTCGCGTGGCGCCGGATGGTGGCGGCGTCTGGTCGAGGCCGCCCTCGGGCACCAGATCCGGTGCCGTCTCGTCCACGAGGGTCTCGGCGAGGCTCCGGGCCGCACGCACCAGCGGGGAGAGCCGAAGCCGCCGGTCCGACGCCGACACCGCGGTCAGCAGCTCGGCGGCCTGGGGGTCCCAGGGGATCCGTCCGAGCACGTCGACGCCGAGCGCCTCCGTGATCTCGGCGTCGGGATAGGGGCCGTCGCCGACCAACACCAACGCGAGGCTCGCCCGCAGCCGGCTGTCCGGGTCGACACGGGTCTCGACGAAGGTGGCGAGGGACTGCAGGTCGGCGAGCCTGGGCCGGACGGTGAGCACGACCCGCCCCGCACCGCCGACAACCCCAGGCAGGGCCGTGGCGGAGTCGACGCGGCCGGGGTCGATGCGGCCGGCGTCGACCAGCACGTCCGCGTCGAGCTCGCCGAGCCGGTCCAACAGCCCGCGCAGCATCCCCGCCGAGCTGCGGACCTGGCTGGCCGACGCCGGTGCCGCCAGCACCGCGACGCCGCCAGGCAGCTGGTGGCAGTGCGCCCAGATCGCCTCCGGGTCGGAGTCGCGCCGGGCGGCAGCAGCGAGCGTCACCAGGCTCGGTTCCCCCGCCCACCCCGACGCGGCCGCCAATGAGCCGCCGGCAGGGTCGAGCTCTATTACCACAACGCGGCGCCCCGCCGGCCAGGTGGCCGCCAACGCGACCGCCGCAGTCGTCGTGCCGCACGAGCGGACCGACCCAAGTACGACGGCACCCATGGTCAGCTTCCCGCCCCGACCTGGACCAGGCTCGCGTCGCCCGCCGCCGCGAGCGAGGCCATCCCGTCCGCCTCGCTCGATGCCACCTGCAACGAGAACACCGTGTCCGCGTTCGAGGAGGCGACAGCCGCCTGGACACCGAGCACCGTGGCGTCGACCGGGCCTCCCGACACTGTCGGGGTGCTCGACGCGGAGGTGACCACCGGGACGATCTGCACCCGGTCGCCCTGGGCGAGGTCAGGGGGGAACAGCCCCGCCTTCAGCGCGACCGCGACGACGTCCGCACCCGAGGCCGCCGGGGAGACGGTACCGATGTCGCCGGGGACGAGCAGCGCCCCCGCCACCAGGGGCACCGCGACCGGCCGGCCCACCACGCCCGCCTCCTCTCCTGCCGGCACCACCGCCAGCCCGGCGCCAGTCGACACCCGCACCGACCGCAGGTCTCCGGCAGTCAGGACCTGGCCGACTGCGACCGGCTGCGCGACAGCGAGGACGTCTTGGTGGCTCGCCAGGCTCAGCGACGCGTCGGCGAACCCGAGGGCGCAGCCGACCACCAGCAGCACCCCCACCACGACCAGCGGCATCTGGCGCCGGCGACCCGAGCCCCCTCGGGGACCGCCACCAAGGCGGCGGCCCGGCTTTCCCCCAGTGCTGGCGCCGCCGGCCGCAGGGCGGCCGTTGGTCGAGGGTCGAGACGTCGTGATCGCCATGGGCCTGCCTTTCCTCAGCCGCCTCCGCTGCTCGCCGTGTTGATCGCCTGGGACTGGACGACATGCACCGTCACCCGGGCCGGCGGTCCGGCCTGGACGCCGAGAGTCCCTCCGCCCGCCGCCCCCGCCGCGCTCCACGTCACCGACCAGTAGGTCGTCGCCGTCACCGTGTAGGTGCCGGCGGTCGTCCACGTGTACGAGCAGCTCGACGACGCGTTCGGCGCCGACGGGTCATACGGCGTGCCGGGACCGTCGCAGGTGACCGTGGAGCCGTCGCCCATCACCCAGACCACCTTCGTCGGCGTCGCGGTTGCCGTCGTCGTCACCGCCCCCGCCGTCGCCGACGCGCTCACCGGCCGCCAGCCAGCCGGGTTCACCCACAGCCAGGTCGCGACGCGCACCAGCTGGGAGGCGCCGTCGGGCGGGGCCATCTCGATCACCGGCGACGAAAGCGGGAGAGTCTTCGCGGCCTGCTCCGCCACCACGATCGGCGCGACCTGCACGGTGACCGCAACCGGCTTCGCACCGGAAACCCAAAACGGCGGCATCGGGTCGATCACCCCCGGCCCCGCGCACACCGGGATGATCCACTGGCCCGGCGTCGGCCCCCCGGCGCCGAGGGTCTGCTGGGCCTGCGGGTCGGCGGTGTAGGTGCATCCGTAGGGCTGGTTCGGGTTCGGCTTGTCCGCCGGCGGATCGGGCTGGGCCCGAGTCGCCCAGGAGGAGCTCGACGGCGGGGTCCACTCGGTCACGCCGGCCTGCACCGTCAACTGCCCGCCCGACACCTGCGCGTTCGAATAGTTGTCCTGGCCATATCCGTCGCCCGCCCACGCCGGCTCTGCGCCAACGACCAGGATCGTCGCGGCGACTGCGGCCGTGGTGGCGATCATGAGCCCGGCGCGCATGACCCCTCCGTCACGGTCTGCTTGGCAAGCTTCCACGAGCCGCCGGTCAGGTCGAGCGTGGCTCGGATCCCGTCGTTCTCCGGCGGCGTCACCGGCGGCACCGGCTTACCGGTCGCCTTGTACACGAGCTCAGTCGTGCTGTAGGCGCAATCGATCACCGTTGCGGTAGAGCCAGAAAGCGCGACAACCTTCGGGTGCAGGGTCACCGATCCCCGCCCGACGATCCCCTGACGCTGGTCGGCGAGCAGGTTCGCCTTCACAGATTGGAGCTGCGGGTCGACCATGGTCGTCGCAAGTGCCGGATCTGCGGGGTTCGCTGTCGCGAGAGCCTGCTCGAACGCTCCCGATGCCGCCCGGTAGGCGGAAAGGACAGCGATGGAGGTGGGGTCGAGCGTCGTCGAGATCGCTGAAGTGGTCGACGAGGTGGTCGCCTTGGCACGCGACCTTGATCCAGCCGAGGGATGGGCGGTGCCGCAAGCCGACAACAGGACCGACAGGCTCACGCCGACGGCGAGAATCTTCGAGTGACCACTTCGTCGACCAAGTCGCATGGGCGATGACCTCCACAGGAGCATGATCCCCACACCGTGGATGAGGGGTTGTCTCCTCCACTACCAGCCATACACCCGATCCAAAAGGCACTTCAACGAGAGCTGGCTCACCTCGAAGTGCCCGCCGGAACCGGAAAGAGAGTACAAGGGTGGCCATTCACCGACCGTCCGCCTTGACATCCCAGCGGTGGCGGGCCGCATCGACGAGGTCCCACTTCGCGTCCACCCACTGCCCAAGGGCGGCGAGCGGCTCGTCGAGGGATCGGCCAAGAGCGGTGAGCTCGTAGAGCGTCGAGGTGTCGACCCGCCCAGGATCGAGGGTACGGCCGATCAGGCCATCGCGCTCGGCGCGTCGCAGCGTGTCGGTAAGCACCTTGTGCGAGATCCCCTCCAGCGAGTCATGAAGATCCTGGTAGCGCCGCCCGCGATCGGAGAGCTCGGCGAGCACCGCCAGAGTCCAGCGCCCCCCGACCAGACCGACGAGGCGATGAGGTGGACGCCAACGGTCAGACATGTCGGCGAACGATCGTGTGCTGATCGCCTTCGGGTCCGATCTGTGGTCGGTCATGCCTCACCCGATCGACCGACCGGCGAGACACCACGCGCTGCGTATGTGAAGAGGAGGACCGCCAGCGCCGCTGGCCCGTAAACCGGCTGCCCGAGAGCCAGGGCATCCTGTCCAGTCAGCCGATGAACGACAGTGGATGCGACGGGTCCAGCTTGGCGGAGACAGGGAGCTGGGAAGGATCGACCAGCTGTCTCGACGTGCGGCGCGACCGCTGGCGCGTGTTGCCGGCCGAAGCCGTCAGCCGACCGTGCCGGAGTCATCGCGCACCACGCTCACTGGGCGCTCGGAGCCCTTCCCCGCAGCGCTCACCGCAAGGCGGTGGTGGACCGCGGAAGCGCCGGCGAGCAACGCCAGGCCACCGGCGGTCCAGGCGGCGAGGACCCACGCCGCCCCGGCAACCGAGTGGCCGGAGAAGTACTGGGCGCCGTGGAGCGCTTCGAGCGCGGCTCCTGGTGGCAGGGCGTGGCGCAGCGGGCGGAACAAGGCCGGCAAGAAGCCCCCGAGGCCCGCGGGGCCGCCGGTGGCGGGCATCCCAACGACCACGACCACGAGCGCCCCGAGCGCGGCGCCGGGGGGCCCGAGGGCCCGGGCCAGTCCTGCGGTCGCCGATGACACCGCGAGGGAGGCGAGCATCGCTAGGCCCCACAGTGCCAGGGGGTGTCCGACCAGCGCGCCGAGCCAGCCGTCTACCACCGAGGTGACCACCGAGCCCACCCCCACTGCGGCAGCGACGAGCGCCAGGGCCTGTTGGCCGGTGCCGGCCCGGCCCGCAGCGAGGCCCACCACCGCGCCCGCGCCGACGCTTGGGATAACGATCCCGAGGACCATCAGGAACGTCGACAGCCCGAGGGGGTCGCCAGCGCCGAGGGGAACGAGATCCTGGGTGGACACGGAGAGATGAGACGCGCCGGCGAGCGCCCCGAATGCGCCTTGGATGACCTGGCGGGGACCCTGGCCGGCCGCGCCGGCCACGTACAGGCGCGCCCCGCTTGGACTGGCCACGAAAGCCGCGTCCACCGCTCGGTCGCGCACCGCAGAGCGCGCCGCGGAGGCCGAGCGGTAGTAGCGCAGTGAGAAGGCGCCGGGGGCGTGCGCGCCCAGCCCGGCGGCGAGCAGGTGGCGCACCGGTGCGGGGGCGACCACCGCCACGGGCAGGTGGTGGGGCCTCGGATCATGCAGGGCGCCGACGAAGGACAGCGCGAAGCACCCCGACACCAGTGCCGCGCCGAGGACCGCTGCTCCAAGGATCCGGCGAGGTTGCATTTCGGCTCCTTTCCGCCGAGGACGAATGCCAACGGCCGTTGACCAGGATACGGCTCGATGGGATCGGAGTCAACACTGGTTGGCCAACGCACGGTGAGGTATGGTGATCGCCATGGCCAGTAGTGCGCCCACCGCCCCGACATCGGCCCCTGGCCCCTGGCCGAGGCCCGGGGCCCGCTCCGAGCGCAGCCGCCAGGCGATCCTCGACGCGGCGCGGGCCCGCTTCGCAGCCGAGGGCTACGAGCGCACGACGGTCAGGGCCGTCGCCGCAGACGCGGGGATCGACGCCTCGATGGTGATGCGCTACTACGGCTCGAAGGAGGGGCTGTTCGCCGCGGCCGCCGACATCGACCTGCGCCTGCCGGACCTGGATGGGGTCGAACCAGGGCGTCTGGGCGAGGTCCTCGCCCGCCACTTCGTCTCGCTGTGGGAGGGCGGGCGAGCCGACGACGCCTTGGTGGTGCTGCTCCGGACCGCCACCACCCACGAGGGGGGCGCCGAGCGCATGCGGGAGATCTTCAGGACCCAGGCCGTGCCCGCCGTCAGCGCGGTGGCGGGCGGCCCCGATGGTGAACGCCGAGCAGGGCTGGTCGGCGCCCAACTGCTAGGTGTGGCCCTGTGCCGATACGTGCTCAGGCTGGAGCCGATCGCCAGCGAGGACCCCGAGTCCCTCGTCGCCGACCTCGCCGGCAGCGTCCAGCGCTACCTCACCGGGCCGCTCGCAGCCGGGGGACCGGACGCTCTTGCCCATCCCACGCGAGGGTGGAGCAAGGGCCAGCCGCCCACCGGCCACGTACCACGATCACGCACCTAGAGCCGCGGTGGCGCGGCGCCCACCGTGCCGGTCGCCGATCCCGCTACGGGGCGGAGTCGAACGGCCCCGGTCAGGTGCTGAGGAGGCGTTCGGTCGACGGCGGAACAGCGACAGCGACAGCGGGCCAGGGGCGCCCGATCGCCGGCCAGCAGCACGATCAGCGCCCCTGAGGTGCCGAGGACTCCGAGCGCCATTGAGTAGGGCAGCTGCATGGCGCTGCCTAGTGCATGCCCTGTGCAGCACTCGAAGGCTGCCCACCTCGATGCACGAAACCGCAGCGTGCCGGCCCGCCCGTGCCCTGGCGCGCCGCCTTTTTGCCCTATGCGGGAGTTGAGTAGGACCCCACAAACTCACCCCATAAACCACAGGCCGCCGACCCAAACATGCTGGTCAGCGGCTTGTGCATATGCAAAGAGGCGCGAAAAATGCCCCTACTTGGTGGCGGGGGTTTAGGACCATCGTGTGACCCTCGGTCTCAGACGCGACGAAGCCGCCGGTCACGGCGTCTGCTCTATGCAGCCGCCTGGGCGGCCCCACTCGGCGCATGACCTCGACCGCCGAGTCCCGAGAACCCCGTCCCGGTGAGGGGCGCCGGGGGCCCCGTCAACCCACCCGCGGGAGCACCTCGAAGTAGCCGCCATCGAGCGACCCAAGAGTGTCGAAGTGCCGGTGATCCAGGCTGGCGATCGTACGCGTCCGATACCGGTCAGCCAGAACCACGCTCGACGCGTCCGCAACGCCAATCTCCTGGTCCTTGTAGTTGGCGATGACGTCACGGGGCGCCGCCGTGCCGGGCCGGGCGTCGTCGATGACGAGGACGGCGAAGCGGTGCCAGTCCCGGTAGTCGAGGGCGGCGCCCAGGTGACCGAGATAGGCGCCGGTCGGATCGAGCTCCCGGCGACTATGTGACCTTGTGCTCTGCTTGAACAAGCTCGCAGGGTGGTGAAGTGTTCAGGTGATCACATATTCGGCTTGGGACAGGAGGGCTGCGCTCGCCGGAGCGCTCATCGGTATGCTCGCGGCGGCCGGCTGCGGCTCGGTCGGCTACTCGGCCAGCGCCGGGATGATGGGCGGCAGCTCAGGTCCCTCTCCTGCTGCTACCGGGATGTCCTCCGGCCCCGGGGGCTACCACTTCCGCCGCCTGAGCTGTTCGACCCCCCCGTCGCTGCCGGGGAAACGAGTTGACGTGACCTTGGCTGACATGGGCATGACCCAAATGATGGGCGGCACCGCTCCAAGGGGGGCACTGATGATGTTGCACGCCACGCCGGATATCGTCGCTGCAGGACAGATCACGCTCGTTGCGTCCAACGTAGGCTGGCGCACCCACGAGCTGGTGATCCTCCCACTTGCCGCTGGTGCTACGGCCGGCCTGCGCGTGCCAGGCGGGGACGGCAAGGTCAGCGAGACAGGGAGCCTCGGCGAAGCGTCTAACAGCTGCACGAACGGGACTGGCGCAGGCATCACCGCCGGTACCGTCAGTTGGGTGACCATCACTCTCCCGCCCGGCCACTACGAACTGATCTGCAACTTCCCCAACCACTACGCCGACGGGATGCACCAAGAGCTCGATGTTATCTGAGCCCGGATTTGCGGAACCGAAGCGCCGGTTGACCCTGGCGTGTCCCTCAAAATTCCGGGAGGGCAGCGGTGAGGGTGAGGGGTCTCTGCAACACGGTGGAGAGTTGCTCTACGAGCGCTGATGGCGCGAGTCCCTTTCGATGAAGCCGGTTGCTCCCTCGGCCACCAAGTCGGGCCCTGCGATCCTCGAGTTGTTCGACAAGATGACGATCTTTGCGCCGGGGGACGCTCGGAACAGGTCGGCGAGAATGTCTTCCCTGCGGTGTCCGGGAGTGACAGGTCGAGGAGGATGGTGTCAGGTTTCAGCTCGGTTGCCGCCTTGACCGCGGCCCTCCGGTGTTTGGCCGCCGTCTGACCGCGCCCAGCATCTCGGGGTGGAGGGAAGTTGCTGATGGCTTCGTCGCCTGGAAAGGCAGCGGCCAGCGCCGAAGGGGCCGCCTGACGGGCTCAACGGGTTGCGCTCGGCGGTGCCGAAACCCCTGACAGAAGATCAGAAACTGAGCACCGTATAGCCCTGGCGAGCGTACTCCTCGACCTCTGCTCCTGCGGCGAGCAGCTCCAGTGGGCGCGTCGCAATTTCGGCGGCCACTCCGTACTGCTCGACGTTGGCCGAGCAGGCCTTCGCCCCGATACCAGCCGCACGGAGGGCGTCGAGCTGCTCATCGGCCGTCCCACTAGCTGCCAGCTTCACACCAGGCCCGAAGAAGAGGACGCGCACGTCCGCACCACGATTCGCTTTCATCCGCGCCGCCATCACCAAGCCAGGAAGCACCCTGGCAGGATCATCACTCAAGATCAAGAACGCCACCCTGGCTGGACTTGTTGTCGTGTTCATCGGTTTTCCTCCTCGGTAGGGTCAAGAGAGAGTTCTGTTCTGCCCGTCGGCATATCCACGAACGTTAGAACCGGCCGGTGCGCTGACGAGCCCGTCCGCTTGCGCTTCCCACATGCAGGCCCGCATTGGCTGCCCAGGCGCCAGCCAGCTCCATGCGGTTGGGACCACGCGAGGACGGCTATGACGGACACCGCGACGACGAGCCACGTCACTAACTCGTCGTGCACGAGGCCTCAGAGGAGGTAAGCAGCGGAGGCTGCCACCATGAGACGGGTGACGATACAGGACACGACATCAGGGTAATGGTTGGCGTCCTCGTATGGTCCTCGTCACCACCATTCGGCCTCTACGGCTCGCAGGTCCGGGCGCCCACGACCCATTCTGTGGCGTCGCTCCCCAGACCGCTCATTGGGTCCTCGGCGTCGAACCGGGTACGCGGCGAGTGCCTCAGCAATAATGGGGCGAACCTCGCGCTGGCGGCCTGGTTTCGCATCGAGGTAGCTCGAACGGGCCAGCCCCATGAGCAGGCGCTGGTGCACCCAGTCCTCGACGGCCTGCCGGACGCGGAGCCCGCTCCTGGTGAGTAGTCTCACAGCAGGAGACGCTGCCGCTTCGATCACAGACCTGACCCGTCAGGAGCGGCCGGCGAGAAGGGTCTCGGAGCGTCGTGCGGTGGCGGATCCACACCGAAGATCTGGGCGGCGGACCGGTTGACGACCGCCATCCCCAGGTAGGAGAGGGGCCTGCCAGCAGGCGAACACCATCCGCCGGCGGGTCGTAGCGTCTGGCGGAGATTAACGAAACCTATCCCGCTGGCCGCGCGGCAACTCGCCTGCTCGACCGCCGCACGCACGTATATGCGTCACCCGCACCCTGTGCGTGCCGATAATGTCACCATGGGCTGTGAGCCGGACTTTGACCGATGGCGGCGGCGCGCAGCGAGCGCCCGGGCCGTGACTCTCTTGGTCCTCTTCCGGGCGTATTGCGGGGTACTTCGGTTGGTCCGCCTCATCGGTCCGAGCGATACCGAGCTCGCGATCGAGATCGTCGTGCTGCGCCGGGGCGGCGGTGCTTCGGCGCCAGGTGCAGCTACCCGCGCTGGAGCCGGCAGAGAGCGGTGCTGGCCGCGCTGGCACGACTGCTCCGCGCCGCCGCCTCGAACGCTCCTTCGTCAAGCGTCGACCTTGCTGCACTGGCACCGGGACCTGGTCGCCAACCGCTGGGCCTACCGCGCGGCCGGCCCGGTCGACCGGCGATCCCGAGGGCACCACCGCCTTGGTGCTCCGACTGGCGAAGGAGAGCCCCAGTGGGGCTACCGCCGTATCCACGGCGAACTGGCCACCATGGGCATCGTCATCGAGCAGCTGGGTGACCTGAAGGGTCACGGCGTCGAACCGTCGCCGCGGCAGCACCGACCTGGGCGGAGTCCCTTGCCGCACAGGCGAAGGGGCTGATGGCGTGGGACTTCTTTCCATGTTGACACCGTTCTTATCCGCAGGCTCTACGTCCTCATGTTTACGACACGCTCTCGTACGGATCGCCGGCGTGACCGCGAAGCGGGTCTCCCGCCTGGGTGACCAGGAAGCCCGGATTCTCTCGATGTAACTCGCCGAACAAGTCAACGCCGTGAAGTTCCTCATCCGCATTCGTGACACCGTTCACCGCCTCCTTCGACGCCGTCTTCGCAGCGAGGGCGCCAGCGTGTTCACCACCCCCCGCCGAGCCCCCGGGCTAAGGCCGTCTGTGAGCGGGTCATCGGCACCATCCGGCGCAAGTGCCTCGACCGGATGCTCCTTTTCGGTCGCCGTCACCTCGAAGCAGTCCTTGCCAACTATGTCAAGCATTACGACCCCCACCGGCCCCACCGGCCCCACCGCCCCTCAGGCAACGACCGCCCGCATACTCCGATGCGACCCCTCCCACACCATCGGCGACGTTGACGCGGCCTGGCTACGAAGAGCCGATCGTCTGGTGGCCTCATCCACGAGTACCGGATGGTTGCCTGAGCGGGGCGGACGGGGTGCTCGGCACACCCACAAGGGGAGGCGAACCGGCCAGGTCGGAGGGACTACGCCGTGTCGGAGGTCTGGCATGCGACTCGCTTTCTGCTCGTCTGCATCGAAGAGCAGGACGGCCGGTGCGTCGGCCGTCCTGCTCACGATCACCGGATCGCTCCGGTCAGTGGGCGAAGCGGACGGTCGGCAGGATCCGACCGAGCCAGTGGGGTTGGTGCCATGCGGCGTGATGGGTGAGGCGCAGTAGCACCGGCAGGAGCACCAGGCGGACGACTAGGGCGTCGAGCGCTACGGCCACGGCGAGGATCACACCCATCTCCTTGGGGGCGAGCGGTCCAGAGAGGGCGAAGGTGAGAAACACTGCGATCATCACGGCCGCAGCTGAGACCACCACCCGCCCGGAGGTCTGGACCGATCCCACCATCGACTTTTCGGGGTCGGCGTGGGTCTCGTAGCGCTCCTTGGCCGCCGAGAGGAGGAACAGGGTGTAATCCATGGCGACGCCGAAGACCATCGCCCCGAAGAACAGCGGGCCCCAGGCGTCGACGAAGCCTTGCGGCGTGAAGCCCAACAGCCCCGACAAGTCCCCGTTCTGGAAGATCAGCCGGGCGATCCCGAAGGCGCCGGCAACCGAAAGCCCGGTGATCACCACCCCGCCGAAGGCCACCAGCGGCGCGCCGAGGGCGACCAGCAGCAGGATGAAGCCCATGGCCGCGAGCATCCCGAACACGATGGGCGTGCGGCTAGCCAGGGCGTGCTGCAGATCATGGTTTTCTGCCGCCGCCCCTCCGACCAGGGCGCCGGGAGGCAGGTTGCGGCGCAGCCGGTCAATGGTTGCACCCGTCGCCGCGGCGGACGGCCCGGTGGTGGGGACGACCTGGTCCATGGTCGAGCCGGCGTTGGTCGGGCCGGGCATCACGGCGGCGACACCGGGGGTGCGGCGTGCCGCTGCGAGGGCGGCAGCCTGCTCGCCGGCGGGCACCACCACCTGCAGGGTGCCGGGGAACCCAACTCCGTAGGCGGCGGAGACCTGGTTGTAGCCGACCCGGGCGTTGGAAGAAGCCGGGATGATCGTGATCGACGGCATGGATGTCCGCAGGCCGATCACCGGAGCGGCAGCGAGGAGAAGCACCACCAGCCCGGCGACGGCCGCCGGCCAGGGGTGAGCCCACAGCAACCGGCCCCAGGCGTGGAGGCGCTGCTCGAGCTTGTGCCCGGCGGGGAGGTCGGGGCCGCCCCGACGGAGGCGCACGCGCCCCGAGTTGATGCGGGTCCCGAGCTTGCCCAGCACTGCGGGGAGCAGGGTGAGGGTGGCGGCCAGCACGGCGAGGACCGACAGCATGATCCCTATGGCCATCGAGCGGAATGCGGGACTCGGCACGATGAGGATCGAAGCGAGCGAGGCCAGCACGGTGACCGCGGAGAACGCCACCGCCTTGCCGGCCGTGGCGAGGGTCTCGGCTGCGGCTGCGGCTGCGGCGCCACGGTCCCCGGGTTGAACTCCGCGATGCTCGAGCGCGGAGCGGAAGCGCACGACCAGGAACAGGGCGTAGTCGATCCCGAGTGCCAGGGAGAACATCAGCGCGAAGTTGAGGGCCCAGATCGACACCGGAGCGATGTGGTTGGCCAGCACCAGGGCGCCGGCGGCGACGAGCAGTCCGGCCATTGTCAGCATCAGGGGCAGGCCGGCAGCGATCAGGCTGCCGAACGCCACGGCCAGGATTGCCAACGTGACGGGCCAGGACAACATCTCCGAGCGGAGCATCGCCGAGTGGTTGGCCGAGTTGAAGTTGGCCCACAGGGCGCTGTCACCGGTGAGGGTGACGCTGATGTGGCTGTGGCCAAGGCGCGAGAGGGGTGTCGCAAGGTGATCGGCGGCGGTGACCATCTGGTTAGTGCTGGCGGCCGCGCCGGCGATTACCACAGCGGTGCGCCCGTCAGCTGAGATCGACGAGCCCGCCTGGGGGGGGACCACGGTCGAGACATCTTTGTTGGCGCGCAGGGTCGCTTCGACCTTGGAGAGCGTCGCAATTGCGGCCGGGTCCGCGGCGATCGGGCCGCTGCGGTCGACCACGACCACCTGCAGGGCGCTCGAGCCGAGACCGGAGAAGTCTCGGCGGATGAGCTGGCGGGCGTGCACCGATTGGCTGGTCGAGTCCTGCCAGCCGGCCCCGGCGAGCGCCGACTCCACCTTGGGAGCGAAGACGCCGAAGACGACCAGCACCATCAACCACACCACGAGCACGGGACGTAGGTGCAGGCCCGTCCAATGCCCGATCCTGGCGAACAGCCCTGTAGGCCCTTCACCTGCCTCGGGGTTGCCGGGCTTGGCCACCCTGGCCTGGGTCCGCTCAGTTGTCGACAACGGTCGTCCTCCTCGGTCTTCCCATGACTGAATCATACCCCCTGGGGTATGATTCATACAACCGGGGACCGCAGGTGCGCTGACCCGACCGATGGGTAAGTACCCCCAACCAAGGAGGAGCAAGCCATGGGATATGTCAAGACCATCACCCTCGACGCCACCTACGACGAGGCCGTCGCCAAGGTGAAAGAGGCGTTCAAAGCCAAGGGGTTCGGTACCCTCACCGAGATCGACGTCCGAGCCACGCTGCACGACAAGCTCGGCGCGGACATGGAGCCTTACCTGATCATCGGAGCCTGCAACCCCGGCCTTGCCAAGCGTGCCCTCGACGCCGATCGCCAGGTCGGGGCCCTCCTGCCGTGCAACGTGGTGGTCCGCCAAGGCGACAACGGCATCATCGTCGACGCGCTGGACCCGTCGATCTTGGCGACGGTCCCCGACAGCCCGGCGCTCGGGCCTATCGCCGACGAGGCAGCCCGTCTGATCGGCGAAGCCCTCACCGATCTGGCCGACGCCGACCGGGACCGCGGGTGAGCACCGTCGCCTGCCCGGCGTGCCATGCCCGCAACCGGGTGCCCGACGCCGCCGGCGGCACCCCCCGCTGCGCCAAATGCAAGGTGGCGCTGCCCTGGTCGGTCGAGGCGGGCGCGCCGTCATTCGATGCCGTGGTCGACACGTCGGTGCCGGTGCTGGTGGACTTCTGGGCCCCGTGGTGCGGGCCTTGCCGGGCGGTCAGCCCCACGGTCGAGGCCCTCGGCGCCGACCTGGCCGGCCGGCTCAAGGTCGTCAAGGTCAACGTCGACGACGCCCCCGGGCTCGCCGCCCGGTACGGGGTCCAGGGCATCCCGTGCCTCGTCCTGCTGCGCCACGGCGAGGAGGTCGACCGCCAGGTCGGCGCGGCAGGCCGCCCGGCGCTCGAATCGTGGCTGAGCCGGCACCTGGACCGGCCGGCCGCCTGAGGCCAGCGGGCCGCCTGAGGCCAGCGGGCCGCGTCAGGCCAGCGGGCCGCCATCGAGCGACGGCGCGCTAGCCAGAAGGTCCCTCGCCACCGGAGCCCATCGGCTGCTGGTGGGCGCGGCGGGACGATCCCGTCGCCCCCACCGGCAGCGTCGGCGGCCGACCCGGCCACGTGTCGGTGGCATTGCGTGCGGTGTGGATGTCCGCCGGGGGTCCGGGCAGGCGCGCCCTCACCCGGTCGCTCCGTGATCCCTCGGGGGTCACGCTGGCCGGTCGTCGCCGGCGAAGCACCCGGAAGGGATTTCTCACTGCGCGACCCGGTAGGCCCTGCGCTTGGGCTTGACCGGGCGCATCATGAACTCGGGACGGCGTTGGCCCTCGGGGCCGGTGGTGGAGCGGGTCATAGACAGCCATTCCTGGTAGACCTGGCGCGAGCGGCGCCGGTCGACGTACACGTCGCCGTAGTGGTCACCGGCTTGGGTGTGCTCGACGGTGACCTTCTGCAGCCAGCAGTTCATGCCCGACAGTGGGTCGGGTTGGACGGCGAAGGCGAGGTTCTGGTGGACGCCGGGGTCGGTCCAGTAGATTCGCTCGCTGTCGGGATCGTCGGAGGTGAACGGCTCGACGCCGCTGCGGTAGCGCAACAGCCAAGTGTCGGGGCCGTCGGGGTGGGTGAGGTCGACCTGACCGGTGACCCACCGGCTGCCGTCGGTGTCGTGGAGGCGCCAGCGACCCATGTGGTGGCTGAGGGCGCACACCCCCGGACGGATGGCTTCGGTCACCCAGACCCGGGCCACGAAGTAGCCGATGGTGGTGTTGATCCTCACCAGGCCTCCGGTGCCGACCTGGTGGCGTTGGGCGTCGTCGGGATGCAACCACAAGGGGTGGCTGTTGGCGATCTCGTTGAGGTACTTGGCATTGCCGGAGCGGGTGTGGATGAGGACCGGGAGGCGGAAGGTGGGCACCAACACGAGCTGGCCGGCCTCGAGGTCGATCTGGCGGCGGGAGATGTGCGACTCGATGTAGCCGGGGGCCGCGTACTCGGGCCAGCCCCAGTCGCGCATCGTGGCCGAGTAGATCTCCAACCGCCGCGAGGGGGTCGGGAAGCCGACGGTCACGGTGCCGTCGTCGTGGCGCACGCCGAGCGACCCGGCCTCGCCGATTAGCGGCGGCTCGTCGTCGAGGCCGACGGGGCGGCGCAGCACCCCGAGCTGATCGACCTGCGCGCCCTCGGTCTCGGCGCCGTCGAGGGTGCGTTCGTCGAGGCGGTAAGCGGCGTCACCGACCGCCACCGCCCCGAACTTGCGCATGTACTCGAGGCAGGTGAGGCCGGCCTCGGCTGCCCGTTCGGGCAACCCCGGCACCTGGTTCTCGAAGATCCAGCGGTAGTACTCGTCGACGGTGACCTTTTCACCGGGACGGTACGGCGACTCGAAGTGGCGGCGTATCCCCAAAGCCCCGTCGGGGTCGATCCGCCATGACAGGTCGAACCAGAACTCGTTCTCCTCCCACACCTCACCCGGGTTCGCGTCGCGGGTGTCGTCGACCGGGATCCCCAGCTTTTGCATGGCCACACGCCGTACCGGCTGGCGAAAGCTCAGCCACTTGCCGGCGTGGGTCTCGTAGGACATGGTGTCGTGGCGTTCGGGGGCGTGGCCCATCGGCAGCACGTAGTCAGCGAAGGTGGCGGTCTCCGACCAGGTGGGGGTGAGCGCCACGTGCAGGCCGACCTTGTCGGAATCGGTGAGGGCGTCGAGCCAAGTGAACCCGTCCGGGGCGGTCCAGATCGGGTTCCACACCCGGGAGAAGTACACCTCCAGCCTCCCGCGGCCCTCCTCCAGGAAGTGCGGCAGGAGGATCGACATCTCGTTGGTGGCCAGGGGGTACTCACCGGGCCACGTCAACTCGTTCCAATGGTCGTGGCCCTCGGGGATGGTGGGTCCCTTGGGGATGAACTTGTCCCATCCGTTGGGGCTGGTGCCACCGACGGTCCCGATGCTGCCGGTCAACGCCAGCAAGAACCACAGGGCTCGCGCCACCTGCCAACCGCCCAGATTGCCGGCACACGCCGAGCGCCACACGTGTGCGGAGAGGCGGTGGTCGGCCCCGGCGACGAGCCGGGCGAGCTCCTCGATGCGTTCGGGCTCGATCTGGGCTTCCGCGGCGGCGAACTCGAAGGTGTATTGCGAGTAGTCGGCTTCGAGCCGGTCGAGGAAGACGTCGAAGTCCACCGGGTCGTCGGGATGGAGGTTGGCCAGGTAATCCGACCAGTTGAACCAGCGGCGCATGTAGTCGGTGTCGATCTGGCGGGTGCGGAGCAGGAACGACGCCACAGACAGCAGCATGGCGGCCTCCGAACCCGGCCACGGCGACAGCCACAGGTCGGCGTGCGCGGCGGTGTTGGACAGGCGGGGGTCGACGACGACGAGCTTGGCGCCGTCGAGCTTGCCTTCCATGATCCGCTGGGCGTGCGGGTTGAAGTAGTGGCCGGTCTCGAGATGGCTCGACAGCAACAGGATCACCTTGGCGTTGGCGTGGTCGGGGCTGGGCCGGTCGTAGCCGGTCCACAGCGTCATCCCGAACCGGGCCCCCGAGGAGCACACGTTGGTGTGGCTGTTGTGCCCGTCCACACCCCACGCGGTGAGGAAGCGTTCGGCGAACCCGTCCTCGCCGGGGCGACCGACGTGGTACATCACCTCCTCGGGGCGGCCCTCGGTGATCGACCGACGGATCCGCCCGGCAATGTCGTCGAGCGCCTCGTCCCACGACACCCGCTCCCAGTTGCCCTCACCGCGGGCGCCGACGCGTCGCAGCGGATAAAGGATCCGCTCGGGATCGTCGATCTGGTTGACCGTCGCCGGCCCCTTGGCGCAGTTACGGCCACGGGAGCCCGGGTGGGCAGGGTTGCCTTCCAGCTTGCGGATCGACAGGTCGGACTTGTCGACGTAGGCCAGCAGGCCGCAGCCCGACTCACAGTTGAAGCAGGTGGTCGGCACCAGCATGTACTCGTGCGCCACCTTGCGGGGATGGGCCTTGGCGTCGTGCTCGACGTGGTGGTCCCAATCGCCGACCGGCGGGAAGTTGGCGAGCTGCTCGTGGCGGCGAGCCCCGGGGAGTGCCACCCCGGACGGGTCGGGCGCCACGACTGTCGGGCGCGGCTGGTTGGTGGGCACGTGGTCCCCTTTCACGACGACGGCGCTGGTTTCACGAGAGCGGCACGTCCTGTCCGGCCCGGACGAACACCGACTCGTAGGCGATCAGGGAGGCCTGGCCGAGGAGGCCGCCCAGCGCAGCACGGCGCAGATGGCGGCCCTTGATACCCGGCACCGCCAAGGTGGCCGCCAGGCCCCCGACACCGACCACCCCGGCCCAGAACAGCTTGCGGTAGCGACCATGGGTGATCATCCGCGCGGCGGCCGCGGCTTGCTTGGTCTCATGCCCGGTGCCGTACTCGAGGGCCAGCGAAGCAGTGTTGGCGGCTGACGCCGCCACGAAGGTCCCGGCGAGCATCCGGGTCACAGCCGGCGGCCCGCCGGTCACCGCCGACAGGGCCAGCAGTACGCCCGAGCCGCCCTGGACGGCCTGCACGACGAGGTGCGGCAGCAGCATCTTGGACTGCCAAAGGTCCCGGCCCTCGGCTTGGGCGAAGAGAAAGGCGGTGTAGCCGGCGGCGGCCACCGCAGTCGGGATCGCCGCCCAGCGCAGGGAGCCCACGACCCGGGCGAAACCGGCGGGTCCGAGGAGGCCAGCGGAGTCAGCCAGGGCAGCGGCCAACCACGTCCCCCCCACCGCTGAATAGCCGGCCAGGCACACCGAGCCCCAGAACAGCCACGAACTCGGGTTGGGCTTGGTGAAGATGTACAAGAACCGTTCGGGACGCTTGAGGTCCCAGACCAGCAGGCCGCCGGTGACGGCGGTGAAGCCCACGGCCACCGCCGGCGCGGCGAGGCGCAGCACCCCCATCGGGGGGATGCCTGCCAGGAGAGCCCCGGAGGTCACGAGGAGCGCCCCGGACCCGACCCCTTTGGTCCACAGGTAGGTGGTGACCCGCCAGCCCCAAGGGCGTGGGTGAGCGGTGTTGAGCGTCGTCTTGGCACCGCTGACCGCGTCAGGGGCAAACTCGGCGGCCACTGCCCGGCGTTGGGCGTCGGGCTCGGCCCACAGGTACGAGCCGTCCACGGGGGCCAGCGTCGGGTCGAGCACCGCCCGGTCGGCTCCGAGGTAGAAGACGTTGGGTCCGGTGTCCTGCTCCGGGGACCGGACCGCGGTGGGGTTGGTGGCCACCAGCCGGGCGACCCCGCTCGTCGGGTCGTCGAGGTCGCCGGCCCAGATGGAATGGGTAGGGCAGACCACCACGCACGCCGGCTCGAGGCCGTCGTCGACCCGATGGGCGCAGTAGTTGCACTTGGCCGCGGTGTGTGTGTCCTCGTCTATGTAGATCGCGTCGTACGGACAACCCTGCATGCAGCTCTTGCAGCCAATGCAACGATCCTTGTCAAAGTCGACGATCCCGTCGTCACGCTTGAACAGCGCCTGCGTGGGACAGATCTTGACGCACGGGGCGTCGGTGCAGTGGTTGCAACGCATCACCCCGAACGCACGGGTCGAGGCCGGCCACTCCCCCTTGTCGACGTACTTGACCCACGTGCGGAACTGCCCGACCGGTATCTGATGCTCGGTCTTGCACGCCACCGTGCACGCGTGA
Organism: Acidiferrimicrobium sp. IK; assembly: GCF_025499425.1. GTDB lineage: Bacteria > Actinomycetota > Acidimicrobiia > Acidimicrobiales > Palsa-688 > Acidiferrimicrobium. The sequence continues at coordinate 218,431 of NZ_JAIMCB010000006.1, read as the reverse complement.
CAGCCGATACATGTCCGCTGGTCAATTGCGAAGCCGTAACGCAAGAGTCCTCCCTCTTGGTCGCTCGGGTGGGCTAAGCGGCGCCGGTCGGGGAGGCTATCGGCAGGCCCACGTCCCTGGCCTGCTCCCAGTCGTCGTCGATCAGCACAGCCTGGCGGCCGGCCCGGTCCAGGATGGACGACGCGATCGAGGCCCGAAACCCGCTGGCGCAGTGCACCCACACCTCACCGTCAGGCACCTCGCCCACCCGGTCAGCCAACTCCCAGAACGGGATGTGGGCGGCACCGGCCAGGTGGCCCTCGCTCCACTCGTCGGGGCGGCGCACGTCCAAGACCACCACGCCGTCGCGGCCGTAGGTCTCGGCCAGGTCGGCGAACTTGGCCACCCGGTAGCGCGACGTGTGCCCGCCGGCCATCTCCTCGATGTCGCCCGCCGCGGCACCGGCCAGGTGGTCCACACCGATCCGGACGAGCTGGCGGCGCGCCGCAGCCACCTGCTCCCTGCTGTCGCCCACCAACGTCACCGGTGCATGCCAGGGCAGCGTCCAACCGAAGTAGGTGGCGAAGGGATCTCCGATCTCGATCGACACCGTCCCCGCCATGTGCAGCCGGGCGAACGCCTGTCGTTGGCGCAGGTCGACGACCCATTCGCCCGCGGCGACCCGTCGGCGCAGCTCCTCGGCGTCGACCTCCTGTGGCAGGGACAGGTCCGGCGCCTCCGGTCCGGCGGCGTTGAGCGCCCCCATGTGGACGTAGTAGCTCGGGTAGGCGCCCAAGCCGGCGAGGAGCTGTTGGACGAAGGCATCCTCGTCCTCGGTCACCAACGCCAGGTTTTGGGTGCGCTCCTGGCCGATCGTGGACGCGTCACCGCTGGTCTTGGTGGCCGAACAGAAGCTCCCGAACCCATGGGTGGGGTGAACCGACACCTCGTCGGGCAGCTCGGTGGCGAGACGCCGCACCGACCGGTACTGGGCCCGGGTCAGCTCGTCGGTGCGCTCGTCGGCGACCAGGTCCGTGCGCCCGACTGCCCCGAAGAGCATTGAGCCGCCCGTGAACACCGCCACCTGCCGCCCCCCGTCTTCGCCGACGACGTACGCCATGTGGTTGGGTGTGTGCCCGGGGGTATGCACTGGCGTGACCACTAACCGACCGGTAGCGATGCGGTCACCATCCCGAGCAGGCACCCGATCGAACGCAACCTGATCTCCCTCCGGCACTACATAAGCAGCGCCGAGCCGCTGCGCCAACGCCAGCCCCCCGGTCACGTAGTCGTTGTGCAGGTGCGTCTCCAACACGTGTGTGACGCGCACGCCGAGTGCTTCCGCCGCGTCGAGCACCCGGTCGATGTCGCGCTGAGGATCGATTACCACCGCCACCTCGGCGTCATGCACGAGGTAGCTGCGGTCCCCCAACGCCGGTGTCTCGATCGTCACGATCTCAGCCACGACACCACCTTTCGCCACTACCGTCACGCCGCCAGGGCCATGGCCCAGCCGGCTATGTGCGAATGTCAGTACTATAAAATCGCTTCGGTCCGCGTCTGTCAACCATCGATCGCACGAGCCAGGTGCGATCCGGCGGCTCGGGGCCGAGCCACCGGCCTGATCAGCACACCCAACCATGGACGACCCCACTAACCCACCCAGCTCCCGCCCCCGGCGACGGGCAGCACGACTGTGGTCCGGTGGCGCCCCGCCGCACCTCCGGCGCGTCCGGGTGCCCGCGCCTCTGGTACCTCGACGCCTGCCGTCGGGGCGCGGGGCCACTGAGCAGCCCAACAACACCGACGAGGGTGACGCCACCCTCACCCCCCGCTTCTGGTTGGCGCTGGCGATCACCGGGGTGGCGACAGGCCTTGCCGGGGACCTGATGATGGTGGTGCTCTTCGGCCTGGAGCACCTCGTGTTCGGAACAGGACCCGGTGACTTCCAGAACCACGTCGAGCGAGCCAGCGGTCTGCACCGGGTGGCGTCGCTCGCCGCTGCCGGGGCGTTTGCCGGTCCTGCCTGGTACCTGCTGCGCAAGTGGACCAAGGGCGAGCACTCAGAAGTGGACGAGGTGATCTGGACCGGCGACGGCCGCCTGTCGCCGCGGCGCAGCCTGCTGACCGGGCTGATCTCCGAGGTGGTCATCGGTATGGGCGCCTCGATCGGCAGGGAGGCCGCTCCCAAGCTGATGGGCGGCGTGTCCGGCAGCGTCGCGTCAGGATGGTTGGGGCTCAACACCGCGCAGCGACGTCTGCTGGTGGCCTGCGGAGCCGGCGCCGGGCTGGCCGCGGTGTACAACGTCCCCTTGGGTGGGGCGCTGTTCACCGCCGAGCTCCTGGTCGGCTCGGTTACCCTGCCCGTGGTCCTGCCGGCGGTGGGGTGCGCCTGGATCGCCACCGCCGTCGCCTGGCTCTATCTGCCACAGCACGCCACCTACCTCGACATCCCCAGCTACCACTTCACGACGTCGTTGTTCGTCTGGGCCCTCCTCGCTGCCCCGATAATCGGGCTGCTGGCCTCCGGTTACATCCGGCTCATCGGCTGGGTGTCGCACCATCGACTGAGCGGCCGAGCCGCCATAGCCGGTCCCCTCCTCGCCTTCTCGGTCCTCGGCGTCATCGGCATCGCCTACCCGGGCCTGTTCGGCAACGGCAAGGACATGGCCCACAGGGCATTTTTAGGCCAGGGCAGCCTGCTGGCCCTCTTCGCTCTGTTTGCCCTCAAGCCCCTGGTCACCGCTCTCTGCATCGGCGGGGGCGCGTCCGGAGGGCTGTTCACCCCGTTCATGAGCACCGGGGCGGTCTTTGGGGCCTTCACCGGGATCGCCTGGTCGATGCTGTGGCCAGGCGCTCCGGTCGGGGCCTTTGCCATCGTCGGCGGTGCCAGCATGCTCGGAGCTTCGATACAAGCACCCCTCGCCGGGCTCGTGCTGGTCCTCGAGCTGACCCACAGTGGCTTCCAGCTGATGGTGCCGATCATGGCCGCCACGTTCATCGCCACTGCCGTGGCGCGCCACGTCGACGGCTACTCCATCTATTCGGCCCGCCTACCCGCCCACCGCTGAACCTCGTCGGCCGCCCCGTCGCTGGGGAGGCGACTCGACCTCTGCGGTCGCGGCCGGCACAGGCTGCGAGCACGCTGCTGCCCGCCCTCCCGAGGGGGACTCGAAGGCGGCGTCGACCCGGCCACCGCCCCAGCGGGCGACGAAGCGGAACCGGTCCGCCCGGATCACGCCGTGGCGCCACTCCACGGCCAGGTTGCCCTGGCAGGCGAGCCGCTCGATCCCGTAGGCCGGGCTGCGGACCCGCATACCGAGCAGGGCCCGTTGCTCGGGCGTGGGCAACACCGGCGACACCCGCTCCCAGCCGGCATCGGGGCGCAGGCCGCAGCGGGCATCCATCTCTTGATAGAGGGCGGTGCGGTGGAAATCGGCGTCCAAGAGGGGGGAGGCCAGTTGTGCCGGCAACCACGAGCAGTCGAGCACCACCGGGTGCCCGTCGATCATGCGGACCCGCTCGAGGTAGACGAGCGGGTCCGCCGGCCCCCGACCCAGCATCGCCGCCGCCTCCGGATCCCGGCGGACCTCGAGGAAGCGGACCTGGCTCTCCTGGACGAAGCCTTGCTCCTCCGCCGACCTGTACAGGCTGTAGAGGGTGCCCATCTGCTGCTCGACCGGGCGTTGGCGCACGAAGGTGCCGCGCCCGCGACCCCGCTCGATCACGCCCTCTTGCTGCAGGCGTCGCAGCGCCTCGCGGACCGTCTGACGGCTAACCCGGTACTGCGACGTCAGCTCCACGTCACCAGGGAAACCCTCGGCGAACTCCCCTGCCGACAAACGACCGCGCAGGTCGTCGAGCACCTGGCTCCACAACGGCACAGCACTCCTGCGATCCACGCGCACGTCACAAGTATGCGCACCGGCGCTCGAGGTCGACCACCCACCTACTCCGGGAGCGGGCCGGCTCCAGCCTGCGGCTCATAAGGGCGCGGCCGATCGGTGCTGGCTGCCCCACGGACGCCTACCGCCTGCAGCTCTCGCTGCCTCCGCAGCTCACGTCCACCACGGCGATACCACTGGCCGAAGAACGCAACGATCACAGCCAGGTCGGCCGCATCCCCGCCGTACCACAGGATCTCCGCGCCAAGCCTCCAGTCACCGCTGGTACCGGTCACCCCCGGCTGGGCCAGGGCGCCGGCATGTACGTAGAGGTACAAAGCCAGGATGGCGTGCGCCGCGAGGGCCCCGGTCAACGCGACGAGCCGCACCCGCCATGATCCTCGGTTGTGGACCGGGTCGACACCCACCAGCGCCCAGGCGAACAGGCACCCCGCCAGGAGCATGTGGGCGTGCAAGGCGGCGTGGGCCAGTGGATGGCGCAGCGTGAAGCGGTAGATCCCGGTGAGGTACAGGGGGTACATGGCCCCGACCGACAGGACGGCCCCCACCGGCGCCCAGGACAACCATCCCACTGCGCGACTGCGCAGCACTCGGGTCACGAAACGACGCACCGCCGGCGTCGAGACCCGCAACAGCAGCGTGACCGGACCGGAGAGGGCAAGCAGGACCGGCGCGAGCACCCCGAGCAAGATGTGTTGCACGACATGCACCGGGAACTGCTCGTCTCGGGCCGCTAGCGGCGAGGCGACGGCGATGGCGACGCACAGCCATCCTCCAGCGAATGCTCCATCCCTTGCCAGCGGCCAGTGGCCACCTCGGCTCGCAAGGCGCACTCGCCCGGCTAGGTAGCCGGCCGCGGGGAGCGCAACTACGACGAGGCCAGTGGCGCCGGATTGCCAGCCCGCCGCCGAGCTCATCGATGCAGGTCGCCCGCTTGTCGCCCGGACGGCGCCCGGACAGCTCTCCGGTAGAGGACGAACCCGACGATTAGGATGATCGCCGCGATGACGTTCCAGGTGACGTCATAGGGCCACAGGGTCACGTGATAGCGGATCTGGTGGAGGTGCAGGATCTTGTGCTGGACGATCCCGTCGTAGAGCTCGAACCCGCCGTTGCCGAAACAGAATCCGGCCCACCACAAGGGCCGGTTGAAGGTGCCGCGACGTCGGAGGTCAGCGAAGAGGAACAGACCGGAGACGAGGCACAGGGTGCCCGCCAGGTGAAACAAGCCGTCGGACACCAGCCCTGCACTTTGGGAGCCTCCGTCCCAAAAGTGATGCCAATGAAGGATCTGATGGAACAGCGTCTCGTCCAAGAACGCGGCGGCGCCCACACCAACCAAGGCCCCTGAGCCGACCGGCCTCGACCTCCATGTCAGCTCGACGGCTCTCGAATCCCCGACTGTCGACACAACTCCTCCTCCTGTCCATGACGAGCGCCCGACGGACCCAGCTTGTTGAAGCATCGACCAGCCAGCGCGCTGGCCCCCGTAGCCGGCGCAGCGCCGGCACTGATACCCCGGCGCAGCGGCGAGCGAACCCGGCTGCCCCGCTGGCACCGACGACCGCCGTCCGCGCCGCTCTCAGCCCGTTGGGCGCCGTCCCCCGAAGATCGCGTGGTCGAGCTCTTTCCAGTAGGCGTCGACCCCTTCGTAACCGGCCCCTCGCAAGAAGCCCAGCTGAAGCGCCAGAGGGACTATGTGCCGTACGTGGTTGTCCCAGCGCTCCTGCTCGGCTGGCTCACGGTGGGCTCTCCTGGCCGCCGCCTCCGGATCGCGCTCGTCGACGACGCGCCGCCAGGCGGCCTCGACCGCCGGGTCGTCGGCCGCGACCGGGTCGTAGTTGAGGTACCACGCACCGGGCGCCAGGCGCTCCAGGATCTGTTCGAACAGTGCCTGTTTGCGCTCGTCGGGTAGGTGATGGACGCACAGCGAGCTGATCACAGCCTGCAAACCCCCGGTGATCTCAGCCGGCCAGCGACCAGCTTCAAGGTCGAACTCGACGTAGCGGTACCGCCCGTCGTACCCGACGAGGGCTCGGCTCCCCTCCTCCATCATCTGCGAGGAGTAGTCGGCGAGGACAGCCGTCGCCCCGGGGTAACGGTCGAGCACAGCACGAGCAGCGGCGCCTGTCCCGGCGCCGAGATCGACAAACTCGAAGGCATCCGCCTCCGAGAACGGCAACAGCTCGGCCAGCAACCGGCGCGGCCACACCCGCCCCCGCTCCCGCTCCTCGGCGGTCGCTACCCACTGGACGATGCCCGCATCGGACTTCCAGACGGCTGCATTGGACTCTGCGCTATCGGCCACCCTCCGACCCTAGGCGGGCGGCCACAGGCAGCGACATGCGCGCTCCCCTGTGACCCCCCGCCCGCCGCACCGGTCTCGCGTGGCCTCTCGTGGGCCTCGGTATACCCAGGGAGGTTGGGTACAGTGGGGGCGTGAAGATAGACGATGACATCGTCACCGACGTGCTCAAGCGGTTGCGTCGGATAGAAGGCCAAGTAGGCGGTCTGGCTCGCATGATCGAGGAGGGCCGCGACTGCGAGGACGTGGTCACCCAGCTGTGCGCTGCCAGCAAGGCTTTAGACCGCGCCGGCTTCAAGATCGTCGCTTCGGGGATGAAGCAGTGCCTGGCCCCGGATGGCGCGTTCTCCGAAGCCGACATCGCCAAGATGGAAAAGGTTTTCCTGTCCCTGGCCTGAGGCCGTGGCACCGGCCAGGGTCTTGTCGCACACTGGACGCCGTGGCCACCAAAACTCGAATGCGACCGGCCACCGAGGGGATTTGAGCGTGCGCTTCTACGACGACGTCGTACTCCCGCGGCTCGTCGACGTAGCCTTGGGTAAGCCCTTCGACGCGATCCGCGCCGAGGTGGCATCCGGGCTCAGCGGGAATGTCCTCGAGGTCGGTTTCGGCTCAGGCCGCAACGTCCCCCACTACCCGGCAGCGGTCACCGCAGTGCGCGCCGTCGACCCGGCGACGGCGGCCCGCAAGATCGCCGCCCGCCGCGTCGCGGCCAGCCCGATACCCGTCGAGTACATCGGCCTCGACGGCCAGGACCTCCCTCTCGACGACCAGTCCATGGACAGCGTCCTGGTGACCTGGACCCTCTGCACCATTCCTGACGTCGACCGCGCGCTCCTGGAGGTCCGCCGGGTGCTTCGCCCCGGCGGGAGCCTCCACTTCGTCGAGCACGGCCGCTCGGCTGATCGCAGGGTGGCGGCGTGGCAGGACCGCCTCACTCCGATCTGGGGAAAGGTTGCCGGCGGATGCCATCTCAACCGACCGATAGCCGAACTGATCGAGACGTCAGGCCTGGTCATCTCCGAACTCAACACCTACCAGACACCCGGGCCTGGCACCTTCGGATCTTTCTACCAAGGCATCGCCGCCAAGCGATGAGCCCCTTCGCCGCCCCCGCGAGGCGGCACCGTCAGCGTCGATGCGTCAGCGTCGGCCCAGCAGGCGGCGGAGCAAGGACCGGTCGCCCCTAGCCTCTTGGGGGTGGCCCGGGCAGCGCTGCGAAGTCGGGACCGCCATCATGACCTGGTCGACGTGTTGGCCGCAACCGGCCCAAGTCGTCTTCCCGCAAACCTTGCACGCCACTGATCGACACATACCCGGGCATCTCCCTCTAAGTGGTAGCGCACCGACTTTACCCCTACCCGTAGGGCTATCTAGGGTCGCTGCGGCACCCGGCGAGGTCCCCACTCTGGAGCGAACGCAACACCGCGGGTTGCGCACGAGGCCGACCGCGACGCACACGGTTCACCCGCGCACTGGGATCGACCTCCGCTCGGTCGCCCGCCTTACTGTCAGCCTCCGAGCTGATGGGGCTCACGTGAATAGCAGCGACCTGACCTCCTGCCAACACCTTTACGGTAAGTGGCGACCGGACAACCCCGAGCGACCAAACACGGAATGGTCCTTACACCTTCGAGTCGGCCGGTGCCGACAGCAGCTTGGTCACCGAGCGGTGCCGCGATCGGCGAAACGCGTGTCGTCCGCGCCTACTACCGACTCGTCCACCGGACCGTCAACTCGCCCGGGCAGCCGAGACTCTCCGCCGCCTGTGAAGGAGGCCGCCGAACAGCCCACGACCAGTGCGCCGGCACCGACCGCCGGGCCAGCGACCCAGGCTGCTCGTCCTCGCCGGGCGTCCTCGCCCGCACGGTCCATCAGCCGCTGCTCACCCGGCTCACCGGCGAGGCCACCCCCAACTGGCTGGCGCGGTTGGCAACCCCGTGGGACCACACGGCCCGACTCAGTCCTGTCGGGGACGTCGGGTGGCCTGTCATATTCCCTGGAAGGGCATTCGTTGACCATGGCGGGCCCGTCGGCGTATAGCCAGGCGTTCGGCCTCGTCGAGGCCGCCCCAGATTCCGTCAGTTTGGTTGGTTGCGAGGGCGTATTCGAGACACGCCGCGCGGACGGGACATGCGGCGCAGATCGCCTTTGCGGTATTGGCTTGGTCGGTGGCCGCTTTGTTGCTCCCGACCGGGAAGAACAGTTCTGTGTCGACGTGTCGGCACACGGCGCTTTCGGTCCATGACCGGGAACGGTCGAAGAGGCCGGATCGGAGTACCCGCAGCTGACCGAACGATCTCTGGGTCGCGTCGAGGTCCGAGAGCGGGACAGTGTTCAGTGCCGGGTCAGGTCGCACGGGCGTCATCTCGTCGGCTTTCAGGATGGGCTGGGTTGCGTTGGAAGATGGTGTAGAGCCAGATGAGAGATTGGACGAGGAGGACGGTCCCGGCTCCGGGCCTGATCAGGGTGGCGGTCAGCAGGTTGGCGGGCCTTGGGGTACTGGGCTGCGCCCCAGGCCCGCAGCACCGGGTGACGGCGACGGCGGCCGTGATTCGAGCGGTGAGGAACCGGCCGCGGTAGAGGAGCAGGAGGGAAGTGACGCCGGGGATGGCAGAGATGATCACGAGCAGCAGGCCGCGGTGGGCCAGACAGCGGTTGCAGCCTTGCGGAACGCGAAAGCGGAACCCCGCCCGATGACCCCGAACGCGACAAGCGTCAGCGGTATCCACAGGGTCGACGATCCCGCGCCGACCAGGCCCGGGAAGCAGGTCCACATGACGACCAGGATGAAGATGAGCCACCACGTGGTTGGCTTCCCAGACCGGTCCGGTGGGGTGCTCGATCAACCTACGCTGCCGGCCGCCGCGTTGCGGCCCGCCGGCGATGAGATCCCAGAACCCGGCGCCGAAGTCGGTGCCGCCGAACAGCGCGTACGCCGGACGCCTACCCACATGACCGCCGCCAGGATCGCGCCGGGGTGTGTCGGCGCTGGCTTCCCGCCGCGGCACGCCTGGAACGGGTCCGCCACCGACCCCCCAGTCGGCAGCGACCATCACCACCCACCACCGCATGGCCTCCTGAGACCACCAATCCGTGGGCGGCGATGTTCAACCCGGCCACGGGCCCGGAAACCACCCACATGATCCTTGCCGCCTTGATGGTTGCGGGGTTCGGTGTCGCCAGCGGTACGCCATGGCGATCCTGCGCGGACGGAACGACCGGTACCACCGTCTCGGCCTTCTCGTTCCCGCTCACCGGCGCTGCGATCGTTGTTCTCACACGCTGCGACTGTCACTCCTCGAGCGACTAGGCCGCTCAGAGTCTCCGCCACCGGGCTATCGCGAAGGCACACCTCGATCCCAAGGCCGTGGGCCACCCCTTCTATCTGCAGCCCCGGACCCATCTCGTCGAGCAGGTTGGCCACGTTCCGCAGCACCGCGGCATGCTTATCCGCCCCTGCTTCGCTCAAGTGGACGACCACCCCGTTTGCTCCCACTTCGTCCACGAGACCACCCTTCTGGCACTGACCACAGCGGGTCTAACCGGACGGCCCTGCCGCCGAAATTCCGACCGACATTGTACGGACATTCTAGGAGTCTGTCACGACAAGTAAACGTGACAGACGGCATGGCCATCAGGTTGTCGTGCGGCCGATGTCCGCTGAGCGGTCACGCACATTGTCGACGACCTCGGCAACTTTCCGCGTGACAGCGGCCACCGGACCGGTGTCGGGCAACGCAGGATGCGAATGGGTCAAGCGCCTGCGCTCATCGGAGACCATGGCCGCTCCCAACTCGTCGAGCTCCGCCGCTGACAACGCGTCTCGCAACGCCGGGAAGACCGCCGAGTTGCCTCCGCTGATGTGGGCATCGGTGATGTCGAGCAGGTCGGTGACCAGCGCAGGGACATCAGGGGAGTTAACCTTCCTCCGTTCGAGCAACGTCAAACAGCGCTCTACGCGGTCGTGCTCGTCAGTCATACGATCAGCCAACATCGAGCCGCCTTCGATCTGATCCTCCAATATAGGAATCAGGACCTGCTTCTCCATCGCCATGTGGTTCGCCAGGGCCTGCAGCAACTCCTTGAGAACCGCCGGGCGATCCTCGTCAGGGCTCGACACGCGCGCGAAGAGCGCCTGGAGTCGGTCGTGCTCGGTACCTAAAACGTCGATGGCGCTCTGGCCGCCACGAGGATCTTGGTGAGGTTCGTGCCGGTCGCTGGGATGGTCGTTGGTCACGAGGAGAGTTCTTCCCACGATGGGAGATCGACAACGCCAACACAAACCAATGTCTTCGACCCTCAACGCGCCAAAGTTGGCGTCCCCGTCTTTGGTCGGCGGGCGCCGAGCCGTACGCAACGACCGCTCGCCGAAGGACCAGGCATCGTCGGCGTGATCAGTTCCGCGCGAACGCGTCCTCGTCGGATTCGCTCCCGGGTCGCCCGAGTACAGCCCGACCGCTCGGCATTGTCGGGCGAGGCCTTCGAACAGCGCGAGATTGGAGGACCGCTTCCTCCGGTAGGAGTAGCTGGTGAGGTGGGTGGCTTTGGGGATGGCGGCGAGTCGAGCAGGTTCCCACGTTGCGGATCACTGCCTCGTGCTTGGCCTGCTTTCCTTCGTCCAGGTGGACCACCGCCCCGGCGCTACCGCCCCGGGCGGCGCTGCCGGTGCTCACCGGTGCCGTCTTCGGCTCATCCGCGCGTTCGGCTCCTCAGCGCAGCATCGGGCACATGTTTGCTCCGCACGCACAGGTATCGGCCCTGCCGTGCAGGTGCACTGCAGGACGCCTGGGTGGGCTGGCCGGCCTCATGTCCGGGGTCGTACCCACTTGGCGGGAGATACTCGTCCGCTGTGGGGCTGGCGTTCACGGGGGAACAATCGTAGACACCGCTACGTTGATCCCGTTGCGACGAAGGAGCCATTCATGATCACTCGATCCGATACCCCCAGCCCCGGCGAGGCGGTGGTCGCCGCCGCCCGCCATCTCTTCGCCTCCGACGTGATGTCCCATGCCGGCCACGCCAACCTGAGCGCCAGGCTGGATGCTGACCGCTTCGCCCTCACCACCACTGGGATGGTCCGCGACCTGCGCCCCGACCAGGTGGCGACGGTCAACGTGGACGGCGACGTCCTCGAGGGGGAACTCGCTCCCGAAAACGCCGAGATCGTCGCCATGCACGCCGTCATCTACCGTGCCCGGGCCGGGGTCGGCGGGATCATCCACACCCACTCCCCCTCCGCCACCGCGTTCGCCTTGGCCAACAAGGAGCTGCCGTGTCGGGCCGAGCCGCTGTTGCGCTTCGGCCAGGCCGAACCGGTCCCGGTCGTCGCCTGGGGACCCCGCGGTTCGGACGTCTCGGTCTGGGGGATCGAAGCCGCGCTCGGTGAGCACCCGACGACCTCCGCGGTGCTGCTGGCCAACCACGGCCTGCTGGCCTTCGGCGCTGATCCGATGGCCGCCGCCCGGCTCGTCGTCGCCATCGAAGAATCTGCCGAGGCCGAGCTCGCCGCCACCGGGATCGGCGGGGCGGTCGATTTTCCCTCTGGCGCCTTGGCGCAGGTACGCGCATCGATGGCCCGGGTCCGCTCGTGAGCGCGGATACTGCCGGCCGCGCCGAGTCCCTTCGGGACCGCTACCGGCAGGTCTTCGGCCACGTCCCGGCAGGAATCGACGAACGCCTCTCTGTGGCGGAGGCCACCGGACGACTCGGTGCCGTCGAGGCGATCGAGGCGCTGCGCCGGTCGCTGCTGGCGGAGAACCCGCTCGAGCCACGAGTCCAGCAGCTGGTCCACTTCGCCCAGCTCGTCGCCCTCGGCCGGGAGGGTCCCGCCCGCCTGCACGCCGGGGGGGCGCTTCGCGCCGGGGCCACGCTCACCGACCTAGTCGGCGTAGCCGAAACATCCCTCGTGACCTCCGGCATGCCCGCCTACGGTCTCGCCGTCGAGATCATCGCCGGCGTCAGCGGTGACGGGGCACCCAACGGTGACGGAACCGACGTTGCCCGAACCGACAGTGGTGGGCGGTGACGTCCGCCGGACAGATATGGGACCACCGATTCTCCGAAAAAGGCTGGCCGACCGACCCCGACCCCTACCTGGTGGAACTGGCCGAAGGCCAGCCGGTTGGCCGGGGCCTTGACCTCGGGGCGGGCCCCGGGCGCAACAGCCTGTGGCTCGCACAAAAGGGCTGGGACATGACCCTTCTCGACGCCTCAAGGGTCGGGCTCGACCAAGCCAGGGACGCAGCCGGCGCGCTCGGCCTCACCATCACCACGGTCTGTGCCGACCTTTTCGACTGGCGCCCCGAAGAGGCCAGTTTCAATCTCGTGATCGTGGCCAACATCCATCCGGACCAGGATGCCTTGGTCGCCGTTCTCGCCGGTGCCGCACTGGCGCTTCGCCCCGGTGGCCATCTCTACGTCGTCGGCCACCACGTCACCAGCCTCGGCCGTCAAGGGCCGCCTGACCCCGACCGGCTCCTCACTCCCGAACGGCTCCGTGATGCCCTGCCAACCGAGCTCAGGATCGAGGTGCTCGCCATCCGTGACCGCCGAGGTGGCCACGGCCAGGGCGCTAATGCGGCCACGGCCGACACGGTCGTGGTCGCCTGGGCCATCAAACCAGAGGCTCCGGGCGGCTAGCGGTGACGACCGCGCCGTTGACCGCCGCGAGCTCCGATCCAAGACGCCAGGAGGGGGAGGGGTTCGGGCTCGCCGGCGTCGGGTTCCTTCTCGGCGTCGCCCACCGGGCCCGCCGCCGCCAATGGGAGGGGCGCCTATCCGACCTCGGGCTCACCGCCCCTCAGGCAGCCATGCTCCGACTCGTCACGGCCGAGCCCGGCCAGGGCGTGCGCGGCCTCGGCCGCCGGCTTGGCACCGACGCGATGAACGCCCAGCGGATCGTCGAGACCCTCGTCGCGGGAGGGCTCTGCTCTGCCCGGCGAGATCCCGCCGACGCCAGAAGGCGGCCACTCTACCCCACCGATCGGGGAACGCAGCTCGCCGAGCGGGTCGCCGAGAGAGCCAGCGACGCCGAGCTTCACCTCGCCAACACCCTCGGAGCCGACACCTACCGATCGCTCACCAATGCGCTACGCGCCGTCATCGAACTCGACACGAAAACCGAAGGTCACCCCACCTCCGAAGTCTTCACAAGCCAGGAGAGCACTGAAGTGGAGCATGCCTTGAGAGGCAGCGCAGACTCGACGCAGCCGACATGTTCCCCAAGGAGCGGGAGAACCCAGAGGGCGTTATGAACGTGCGGGCTATCTCACCCGAACAAGCGTGGCAGGAGTGCGAGATGACCGGCCAGCCGATCCTTGACCTTCGCACCCGCGCCGAGCGGCGGAAATTCGGGTTCCCGCCGGGATCGGTGAAGGTCTCGTTCCTCTGGCACGCCACGGCGCCACGCCGCGACGCCATCTATCTCTGCCAGCACGCGGTGCGCAGCAAGCTCCCAGCATCTCGGGGTGCGAGGGAGATCGCTGGTGGCTTCGTCGCCTGGACCAGTAGTGGCCAGCCAGTCGAAGGGGTTGCCTGACCGGGTCTCGACTCGTTGCGCTCCGGGAGGACCGACGCCCCTGATCGGAGGATCAAAAACTGAGCACCGTGTAGCCCTGGCGGGCGTACTCCTCGACCTCTGCTCCGGCAGCGAGCAGCTCCAGCGGGCGCGTCGCAACCTCGGCGGCAAGGCCGTACTGCTCGACGTTGGCCGAGCATGCCTTCGCCCCGATGCCCGCGGCGCGAAGAGCGTCGAGATGCTCGTCGGCCGCCCCACTGGCCGCCAGCTTCACGCCCGGACCGAAGAACAGGACGCGCACGTCGGCGCCACGATTCACTTTCATCCGCGCCGCCATCACCAAGCCAGGAAGCGCCCGGGCCGGATCCTCACTCAAGATCAAGAAGGCCACCCGGGCCGGACTTGTTGTCGTGGTCATCGGTTTCGCTCCTCGGTAGGGACAAAAGACAGCTCTGTACTGCCCGCCGGCACATCCACGAACACTGGAAGCGGCCGGTCCGCAGACACCCCGGTCTGGTCGCGCTTCGCGCATAAAGGACCGCACTGGCCCCCCAGACGCGGCCAGGCTCCATGCCGACGGGACCACGCCAGCACCGCTACCACAGACACGGCAACGAAGACCCACGTCACTACCCCATCGTGCGAGGGGCTTGCGAAGAGGTAGGCGGCGGAGGTGGCCACCATCAGACGGGTGGCGATGCAAGACACGACATCACGGTAGTGGTTGGTGCCCTGGCCGGCCCTCACCACCACGATCCGGTCCGCGACAGTTCGCTCAGGTCCGGGCGGCGACAATCCATGCTGCGGCGTCCATGGCGAGACCGCTCATCGGATCGTCGGCGTCGACCCGGTACCCGGCGAGCGCCTCAGCAATTGTGGCGCGAACCTCGCTTTGGCGGGCCGGATCCGCGCCGAGGTAGCCAGGACGGGCCGGCCCCATGATCAGGCGCTGGTGGACCCAGTCTTCTACGGCCTGCCCCACGCCGAGGCGGAGCCGCTCCTGGTGAGCAGTGATCTCGACAGTACGAAACGCTGCCGCGTCAAGGACAGCCCTGATCCGCTCGGGATCGGCCAGCGAGAAGGGTCCCGGCGCGTCGTGCGGTGGCGGATCCACACCGAAGATCCGGGCGGCGGCCCGGTTAACGACCGCCATCCACGGGTTGGCAGAGGGAGCCTGCCAACAGGCGAACACCATCCGCCCGTCGGATCGTAGCGCCCGGCGCAGATTGGCGAAACCCGCCACCGGGTCCGAGAAGAACATCACCCCGAACCGGCTGAACGCCAGATCAACTGATCCAGACCCGAGATCGGCACTCTGCGCATCAGCGCGGCGGAACCGGACCTGTGGGGCTTCGCCCGCCGCAAGGCGCTCCTCGGCTCGGGCGAGCATCGCAGCACTCAGGTCCACGCCAAGCACCGTGCCGCCAGCTCCAACAGCCTCCGCCAGAGCGACCGCAGTCGAGCCGCATCCGCAGCCAACGTCGAGAACAGCCTCACCGTTTGCTGGCAGAGCCACAGCGAGGGCCACATCGCCAAAGGGCCCGGTGTGGCACTCGATATCCACCTCGGCTGCCACCCACAACGGGCCGGCCACGTCATTCCAGAACCGCTCTTGCTCCTCGTTGGCCGAAGCGCCAGCTGGCATGTTGATCGTCACAATGGGTCTCCTCGCAATGTACTCGCCGACCATCGACACCAGCCCTCAACGAAGGACACTACAAACCGCCGGGCGTCGACCCGCGCGGCGTGTAGTACCTCGACCTCCTGCCAAGGGCCGGCCACGGCGGAGTGCTGGCTCGGCGCTGAGCTTCTGGTCGCTTGCGGCGCCAGCGACGAACATCGAGCCGGCAAAAGCCCTCGATCACTGCTCAGCCCCACGATCAGCGGCCTCGAAACGCCGGCGACTCTGACTGCCTTTGATCAGAGCAGCCGCATGGCGCTGCGCAGGGCACGCCCTGTGCAGCGCTCGCTCGGCACCCACGTCGAGGCGCGAACCCGCAGCGTGCCGGCCCGCGCCTGCCCTGGCGCGCCGCCTTTTTGCCCTATGCAGAAGTTGAGTAGGACCCCACATACTCGCCCCATAAACGACAAGCCGCCGACCCAAAACTGCTGGTCAGCGGCTTGTGCGTATGCAGGAGGCGCCCAAAATCGGCAACCAATGGTGGCGGGGGTTGGATTTGAACCAACGACCTTCGGGTTATGAGCCCGACGAGCTACCAGACTGCTCCACCCCGCGGCGGTCCGTTCACCATACCAGACACTCTCACCGCTCCGGCAAGCCGGCCCGCGCCGGGCCGGCGGCGGGCGTTATTCGCCTGCGGTCAGTAAGGAGCCAACGGTACGATTGCCGCATGCACTTGCTTCGCCGGGCGGTCTTCGCGCGCCTGGTTTTCGGGAGCGCCCTCAACGCCATCGGCTCTTGGGCGGCGCTGATCGCACTGTGGGGCTTCGCCGCGGTCCACTTCCACGCCGGGGCCAACGGCATCGCGCTCATCGGGCTGGCGTGGTCCCTTCCGGGCGCGGTGCTGAGCCCCCTCGCTGGCGTCCCGGTCGATCGTTTCGGGCCGAAGCGGGTGCTGGTCGTGTCCGACCTCGTCGGGGTGGTGGCCGCGCTGGGTCTGGCCTTCGCCGCGTCCTTTCCCCAACTCCTGCTGCTCGCGTTGCTGATCGGCGTGGTGGCCGCAGCCGGCAAACCGGCGGCGCTGGCGTTGCCGGCCCGGCTGGTCGGCGACGAGGATCTGCTGGCCGCGAACAGCCTGCTCGGCGGGGCCGAGCAGTCAGCGCTGGTGATCGGACCGCTAGTGGGGTCGCTGGCCATCGGCCTGTGGGGTATCGGTGCTGCGTTCGTGTTCGACGCCGCGACCTTCGCGGTCGGCGCGCTGGCGCTCATCGGGGTACGCCTCCGGGAAGTGGCGGGCCGCGAAGCGGCGACGGCCGCCACGTCGGTCATCGGGGAACTCGTCGAAGGGCTGCGCTTGGCCCGCAGTATCGGCGAGGTGCGCCGGACGCTGGCGTTGGCCGGCGCCGTGTTCCTGTCTTGGGGAGCATTCTTCGTCATCGAGCCGCTCTACGTCCGCGACGTGCTGCACCGCTCACCGGCGGTCCTCGGATTGTTCCAGACGGTGTTCGGGGTCGGGCTGCTCGCCACCACCGCCCTTCTTCCCCGCGTCGGCGACCGGGTGGCGTCGGTGCGGATGCTGGCGATCTCGGTGGCGGTGTCGGGGGTGGCAGCCGCTCTCTACGTCGGGACCCGTTCCATCGCCGTCGCCATGGTCGGGGTGTTCCTGTGGGGCGTCGACGTGGCGTTCTTCCTGCCCCCGATGCAGACGCTGCTGCAGCGAGCCACCCCGGCCCGCGCTCACGGCCGGGTGATGTCTCTATCTTCGACCATGAGCTCGCTCGGCGACGTGGTCGCCATCCCCGTCGCCGGGCTGCTGGTCGCGGCCATGGGGGTGAGCCTCACCGGCGCCCTGGTCGGGGGGCTGGCGGTGCTGGCCGGGCTCGCCGGCGTGGCGGTCAGCAGGAACGGGAGGGGTGCCCCGCCGGTTGTCGCCGACGTCGACGCGCCCGATACCGTGCTCGCCGGTGAGCTCTCAGCCGGCGTCGCGCGCCCATCTGCCGCCCTCCCCTGAGGACCAGGGTCCAGCCGGCGTTCGAGGTCGCGCGGATGGGGGACGCAGCGGTTCAGGACCGGCGATCCTGGGTTCGCTGATCACCGAGTGGCCGGTGGAGCGAGGTCTCGGCGCAGTCGTCGAGCGGGTCGAGCCGGGAGCGGTGACGCTTGGCTGCGACCTGCTGCCCGGGCGCCTTGACCGCCACGGGCAGCCGATCATGGCCGTCTTGTCCTGCCTGGCCGACTGCGCCATCGGCGTCAGCGTGTTCTCCGCGTTCTCGACGCCGACTGGTGGGTCCACCGTCGAGATGCGCGTCGACCGCTCGGCCCCGCTCGGCCCGGGCGCGGCGGCGCTGCGAGTGGACGGGGTCCTCTCTCACCGGGTGGCCTCGAGCGGGGTCGGCCGGGCCGTGCTCACCGACGACACGGGGGTGGTGGTGGCCCACGCCATGGCGACGATGGCGGTCGTCGGCGCCAAGGCCTCCGCCGGCGGGGCCTCGGACCCGGGAGGCGGCCTGTTCGAGGCACCTTCCTCGCCGGCCGTCCGCTTCGATCCTGTCGCCCTGGACGGTCTCTCGGTGTGGGACAGCCGAGACCCGCTGACCGCGAACGTCCCCCTCGACGAGACGATGTCCAACCCGCGCCGGCAGGTCCACGGCGGCGTCCTGCTCGCCATCGCCGAGCGGGCGCAGCGGCGGGTGCACCCCGACGGGGCGTCGACGCTGAGCGCATCGATCGAGTACATCCGTCCGGTGCCGATCGCCGTTGAGACCGTCGAGTGCCGCAGCACGGTCGTCCGGCAGGGACGGCGGTTCTCGACGGTGCGCACCGACTTCGTGCGCCCCGACGGCAAGCTGGCCGCGGTGGCGACCAGCATCGCCATGGTCGCGCCCGCCGAGGCCTGATCCGCAGCGGCGGATCCGGCACCCTCACACATTTTTTACGAACTTCTCATACGGTGCACAAAGCGACGGGGTAAACACGAGGAGTGCGCGCCAGGCTCCCGGCGCTCGACGCCGTGCGAGTTCTCACGGTGCTCAGCGTCATCGTCGTCCACTCCCTGTCGATCCTGGTTCCCGAGGACGGAGGCCCGGCCGGTGCGCTGCTCAGCGTGTTCCACTCCAGCCGGGAGGTGTTCCTCCTCCTGAGCGCGTTGGTGCTCACCTACACCGCCGGCTCCGGCCCCGTAGACGCCGGCCGGTTCTGGCGGCGCCGGTTCCCGCTGATCGCGGCGCCTTACGTGGCGTGGTCGGTGATCTACCTCCTGACCGACGGCGATCTGCGCTCACCGGGGTACGCCCTGTCCCGGCTCGGCTTCGACCTGCTGACCGGGCACGCCCGCTACCACCTGTACTTCGTGCTGCTGACCTTCCAGCTGTACTTGGTGTTCCCGTGGCTGCTGCGCTGGGTACGGGCCCGCGAGGGCCGCCTCCTCCGGCTGGGCGCCGCCAGCCTGGCGCTCCAGGTGGCGTTCACCGCGGTGACCCGCTGGCATCTCGACGTGCCTCCGCCGCTGTCTTGGCTGTCGGCCCACCCCGGCTCCTGGCTGGCGTCGTACCAGCTCTACGTCATCGCCGGGATCGCCGCCGGCCTCCACATCCACGAGGTCACGCAGTGGTGCAGCCGTCACGTCCGGGCCCTCGCCGTTCTCGCCGGGGCGGTGGTCGGCGCGTCGCTGGCCTGGTACGGCGTGGACGTGAGGGTGTTGGGGACCAACCCGGTACAGGCGTCGGACGTGTTCCAGCCCGCGGTGGTCTTCGAGAGCCTGGCCCTCGCGGCGCTCGAGCTGGGCGCCTGCGAGCGTTGGACGGCCAGGGCGCGGCCCGCCGCGATGCGAGTGATCGGCACCGGCTCGGATCTTTCTTTCGGGATCTACCTCCTCCACCCGATGCTTCTGGAGTTGGCCATCCACCTGGGCGTCGCCGCCGCCCTGGCGGGGTTGGCGCCCGTCGCCGCGGTGGCGGCGGTGGTCCTCGTCGTCGCCCCCGCCCTCCTGGCCGCGGCCGCGGCCGCGACCGCGCTGCTGCGCCGGACACCGGCCAGCGTGATGTTGACGGGGCGTCGCCGGCGGGCGCAGCGTGGGGCCTCGCTGCCGGCGCTGCCGCGCACCGTGGCCTCTCTTACCCGGGCCACGGCGGTCCGGGCCGGCGCGGCGGTGGCCGTCGTGTCGGTCGTCGCGGCCGCGGCGCTTTGGACCGTGTCCCAGCGCCGCTCCGGAGCAACCACCCTGTCGGCGGAGAAGGCTGCGGCGAGCCGGCCGGTGGCCGGGCGGGTCGGCCTGGCCAACAGCAGCCGCACCGGGGCGGAGGTCTCGTGGGTGTCGGAGACGGTGGCGATGACCTACGACGGAGCGCCCCGCAGCTACCTGGTGTTCTTCCCCCGAGCGGCCAGCGGACCGCTCCCTTTGATCGTCGACCTAAGCGGCAGCGCCATCAGCGCCGCAGGCGACGCCCAGCGCATGGACTGGCCGGCAGTTACGACCGCCGCGGTGGTCGTGTTCCCGGCCGACACCGGCACCGGCACCGGCGCCACTTGGAACGCCGGGCATTGCTGCGGGTCGGCCGCCGCGTCCCACGTCGACGACGTCGGGTTCGTCGAAGCGGTCACCGCCAGGGTCCTCGCCACCGTCCCCGTCGCCGACCGGTCCCGCGTGTTCCTGGCCGGCTACTCCAACGGCGGCAAGCTGGCCCTCGAACTGGCCTGCGACGATCCGGCCCGCTGGAACGGCGTGGCGGTCTACGGCGCAACCGCGACGTCGGCGTGCCCGTCGCGTCCTGCGGTGTCCCTCCAGGTCAGCGCGTCGTCGGGCGACCCGGAGCTGACCATCGGACCGGCCGGGACGCCGCATACCGTTGACGGTTTCGTCGAGCCCACGATAACCGCGGAGGTGGCCTCGGCTCGGGCCGCCGCCCAGTGCGACCAGACCGGTTCGCTCACAAGCAGCGGCACCCTCCAAACCACCACGTGGTCGTGCGCGGCTGGGCGGAGGGTGGCCTTGGCTCTTTACGCCGGCGGAAGCCACTCCTGGCCGGAGACCGTCGGGGCGACACCGGGAGAGACCTCGCTGATGTGGCGGTGGTTCGTGGCCCTCGGCGCGTGACCGCCAGGCGCCGAGCGGCGACTAGTACGCCGGCTCCTCCCAGCCCGGCCACCAGTCGGGCATGTCCACGCTGGGACGCAGCTTCCATTGCGGCGGTCGCTTCTCGAGGAACGCGGTCACTCCCTCTCCCGCGTCCGCCATCGACCCGGTCTGGGCGATGGCCACCGAGTCGACACGGTGGGCGTCCATCGGATGCTTCGCGCCGAGCATCCGCCACAACATCAGGCGGGTGATGGCAGCAGACACCGGGGCGACGGCGCCGGCCATCTCAGCGGCCAGCGTGTACGCCGCGGGCAGCAGATCGTCGGGTTCGTGGACGCTGCGGGCCAGGCCGGCCTCCAGCGCCTCCGACGGCGGGAAGACCCTGGCGGTCAGGCACCACTCGAGGGCACGGGAGATACCCACCACCCGAGGCAGGAACCATGCCGACGCGCCGTCGGGGACGATCCCTCGGGCCCCGAAGACGAACCCCATGCGCGCCGTGGTGGACAGCAGCCGCACGTCCGCGGGGAGGGTCATGGTGGCGCCGACGCCGACCGCGGGTCCGTTTACCGCGGCGATGATCGGCTTGGCGCAGCGGAACATCCGGGTGGTGACCACGCCGCCGGTGTCGCGATGGACCCGTTCCCCGCCGGTTTGGGAGCCGCCGGCGAAGGTCGCCGCCCCCGCTCCCAGGTCGGCGCCGGCACAGAACCCCCGACCCCTCCCGGTCAACACGACCACCCGGATGTCGTCGTCGGCGTCGACGCGGTCGTACGCGTCGACCAGTTCCTCCGCCATCACAGCAGTGAACGCGTTGAGCCGGTCCGGGCGGTCGAGGGTCAAGGTGGCGACGGGCCCGTCGACGGAGAGATCGATCTGTTGGTAGTGCACGATCGCCAGTCTGACCCCTTATCGTGAAGCCATGCCTCGAAAGTCCGAGACCGCGGGAAGACCCAAGCGCAGCAAGGCTTCGTTTGTTGTCGTCGCCAACCGCCTGCCGGTCGACCGGTCCATCGGGCCCGACGGGCGGGAGGAGTGGCGCACCAGCCCAGGGGGTCTGGTCGCCGCGCTGGAGCCGGTGCTGGCCCAGAACTCCGGCACCTGGGTCGGCTGGACCGGCGCGCCCGACGACAAACAGCCGCCGTTCGAGGCCGACGACTTGCGCATGGTCCCCGTCACCTTGTCCGCCGACGAGGTGGCCGACTACTACGAGGGTTTCTCCAACGCGACGCTGTGGCCGCTGTATCACGACGTGACCGCACCCCCGGTCTTCGAGCGGCGCTGGTGGGACGCGTACCGGGAGGTCAACCGCCGGTTCGCGGCGGTCGCCGCCGAGGAGGCGGCCACCGGAGCGATCGTCTGGGTGCAGGACTACCAGCTGCAACTGGTGCCCGCCCTCCTCCGAGCCGAGCGACCCGATCTGCGGATCGGGTTCTTCAACCACATCCCCTTCCCCGGCTACGAGCTGTACTCCCGGCTGCCGTGGCGCACACAGGTGGTGGAGGGGCTCCTCGGCGCCGACCTGATCGGCTTCCAGCGCCGCGACGACGCGTCGAACTTCCTCCGGGCGGCCCGGGTGTTGACCGGCGCGACCACCCGAGGGTCGGTGATCGAGGTGGCGCCTAAGGACGGGGCGCCGGGACGCCACCTGCGCGCCGCTCCTTTCCCCATCTCCATCGACACCGCCGGCTTGGAGGCGCTTTCCCGGCGGCCCGACGTGGTCGGCCGGGCCAACGAGCTGCGCAGCGAACTCGGCAACCCCTCCACCGTGCTGCTCGGCGTCGACCGCCTCGACTACACCAAGGGGATCCTGCACCGCTTGCGGGCGTACGGGGAGCTGCTCGACGACGGGGAACTCGGTCCGCCCGGCACCGTGCTGATCCAGGTGGCCAGCCCGTCGAGGGAACGGGTCGGCGAATACCAGAACCTCCGCGACGAGGTCGAACTGATAGTCGGCCGGGTCAACGGCGACCACTCCTCGGTCGGCAACCCGGCGATCCACTACCTGCACCAGTCGTTCCCCAAGGAGGAGATGGCCGCCCTGTACCTCCTGGCCGACGTGATGCTGGTCACCCCGCTTCGCGACGGCATGAACCTGGTGGCCAAGGAGTACGTCGCGTGCCACCACGATCTGCACGGGGCGCTGGTCCTGTCGGAGTTCACCGGCGCCGCCGACGAGCTGCGCCAGGCGTTCCTCGTCAACCCCTACGACATCGACGGCATGAAAGACGCCATCCTGGCTGCGGTGCGGGCCACTCCAGTCGAGCAGTCGAGGCGGATGCGCCCGCTGCGCCGGCGGGTGATCGAGGCCGACGTCCACCACTGGGCCAACACCTTCCTCGGCGCGCTGGACATGGTGACCACCAGCTAGACCGGGGCGGCGCTGGGTAGGAGAAGGGAATGCAGACCCGCACCCTGTCGTCGCTCACCGTCTCCGCCATCGGCCTCGGCTGCATGGGCATGTCGGAGTTCTACGGTGAGGGCGACGACAACGAGTCGATCGCGGTCATCCACCGGGCCATCGAGCTCGGCTGCAGCTTCCTCGACACCGCCGACATGTACGGCCCGTTCACCAACGAGCGCCTGGTCGGCAAGGCCATCAGCGGCCGGCGCGACCGGGTGCAGCTGGCCACCAAGTTCGGCAACGAGCGACGCGAGGACGGTTCGCGCGTCGGGGTCAACGGGCGCCCGGAGTACGTGCGGGCGGCCTGCGACGCGTCGCTAGGGCGCCTCGGCGTCGACCACATCGACCTGTACTACCAGCATCGGGTCGACCGAAGCGTCCCGATCGAGGAGACCGTCGGCGCCATGGCCGAACTGGTCGCGGCGGGCAAGGTCCGTCACCTCGGCTTGTCAGAGGCCTCCGCGGCGACCATCCGCCGGGCCCACGCGGTCCATCCGATCACCGCCCTTCAAACCGAATACTCCCTTTGGACCCGGGACGTGGAAGCCGAGATCCTGCCGACGGTGCGCGAGCTTGGGATCGGGTTCGTCGCCTACAGCCCGCTCGGGAGAGGGTTCCTCACCGGCCGGTTCACCAGCGCCGACGCGTTCGGCCAGGGCGACTTCCGGTCCCATCACCCCCGCTTCCAGGGCGCCAACCTCGAGGCGAACCTGGCGTTGGTGGAGCGGGTGAAGGAGCTGGCCGCCCGCAAGGGCGCCACCGCCGGGCAGGTCGCGCTCGCCTGGGTCCTGGCCCAAGGCGACGACATCGTGCCCATCCCGGGCACCAAACGCCGGGCCTACCTCGAGGAGAACCTCGCTGCGCTCGACGTCACCCTCGACGCCGAGGACCTGGCGTGGATCGACGCCAACATCGACCGTCCGGCCGGCGAGCGCTACGCCGACATGAGCACGATCGACACCTAAGCGCCGCCGGGGCGGGCGATGCCTAAGCGCCGGTGGGCGGGCTCGCATCGCGGGGCGCGCCGCGGCCGGTGCCCGGGTCGCCATCCATGGCAGTTTGGAGAGACGCGACCTCCTTGCGGAGCCGGGCCACCTCCACCTCGAGGGCCATGATCCTGACGATGCCCGCCAGGGTCACTCCCTCACCGGCCAGCTCGACGACCCGTTCGGCGCGATGGATCTCGTTGCGGCTGTAGCGACGCTGCCCGCCGTCGGTGCGCGCCGGCTCGACGACCCTCTCCTCGTCGAGGCGGCGCAGGTAGGACGGCGCCACCCCGAGGAGCGAGGCCACCTGCCCGACGGTGTAGAGCGGGGCGTCGTGATCATCGAGGCCGAACGCAGACATCAGCCCACCTCCTCGGCAGGGTCAAGGAAAATGACGGCTCGGGCCTGACCGCCGCGGCTCGGCCGGCCGGCCGGCCGCCAACGCGACGACGCCCGGGCGGCCGGCGCATCGCAGCCACCCGGGCGCCGCGTGCCTGAGCGTCGATCAGGCGTCGATGGCGACAGGGGCCTTGCCGGCGTTGATCTCGATGCGGCGGGCCTTCGCCTGCTCCGCGACGGGCAGCTCGAGGCGGAGGACACCGTCGGTGTAGGACGCGGCGATGTGCTCGGTGTCGAGCCCGTCGGCGAGGAACACCCGGCGCTCGAAGGATCCGTACGGGCGCTCCTCGATCAGGCTCTGGGTGTTCTCGTTGTGACGGATGCGGGTCGCCTTCACGGTGAGCACGTCGTGCTCGACGGTGACATCGATGGCGTCGGGCGCCATCCCTGGGAGGTCCATCTCGACGACGAAGCGGTCACCGCTGCGGTACGCGTCGAGCGGCATCGCGCTCGGCCGCGCCGGCGTGCCGAACACCTGCTGGGTCAGTCGGTCCAAGTCACGGAAAGTATCGGTGCGCAACAGCATCGCGGGCTCCTTTCTTGAACTTCGTTGCTGTACCTACATGCTACCCGATCAACAGGAAAGTTACAACCCAAGTTGCAGGTTTTATGTCCTTGCACGTGAGGTCACGCCCCACCGCTGGCCTCTGGGAACATGTGTTCGATACGCTGACGGTGTGCAGGGCGACCTTTTCACCCTCGGGGCCGTGGGGCCCCGCCCGGACCAGCCAGTCGAGCGCGTCGAGCTAGGGGCCGGCGCTTGGGTGGAGGTCAGCCGATCGTGGATGGGCGGCGCCGACGAGGTGCTCGAGTGCCTGGCCGGGACCGTCGAGTGGCGCCAGCGCCGGCGGCGGATGTACGACCGGGTGGTCGACGAGCCGCGCCTCACCCGCTGGCATCGAGCCGGCGACGCGCTCCCCCACCCGGCCCTGGCCCAGTTCCGCGACGAGATGACCGTCCGCTACCGGGTGCGCTTCGGTCCCCTCGGCCTCAACTACTACCGCGACGGCTCCGACAGCGTGGCCTGGCACGCCGACCGGGAGCTGCGGCACCTAGACGACACGCTCGTAGCCATCGTCACCTTCGGGGCGGCCCGCCCGTTCCTGCTGCGCCCCGCCGCCGGCGGCCCGTCGCGCGACTTGCGCCCCGGCAGCGGCGACCTGATCGTCATGGGCGGCGCGTGCCAGCTGGGATGGCACCACGCGGTGCCCAAGGTGGCGGCGGCCGGGCCGCGCATCAGTGCGTCTATCCGCTGGGCGAGGTCGTAGTCGGGATCGGCAGGGTGGTCGCGGTCGTCGTTGGGGCCGTCGAGGTCGGCGTCGACGAGGCGCCGAGCAGGCCCTGGGCCTGGTTGACCAGCTGCTGGGCCTTGGCGACGTCGGTGGCGTAGCCGGCCAGGTCCCCGTTCTTGAGGGCTGCCTGGGCTGCGCTGAACGCGGCCTGGGCCTGGGCAAGCAGACCCTGCGCGGTGGACCCCGACGGGGCGCCGGGCACCGTGGTCGCCGTCGACGACGGCGTCGTCGTGGTGGTGGTGGTCGGGGTGGAACCGGTCCCGGTGCCGCCGGAGGTGCTGATCGGCGTGCTGGGCGCCTTGGCCGCCGCGGTGTTGCAGTACATCGCGAACGGGTGGGTGGTGCCGTCCGCGTTGGTGACGTTGCAGAGGGCCTTGTCGAGCGACGCGTTGCCGGAGTGGAACGCCGTCGAGTCGTAGACCACCACGACGTCGTGGAGCGTCGGGACCGGGTTACCGGTCGACTCGACGTAGATCGGCTCCACGTAGAGGAGCGTCTGGTTGATCGGGATGGCCTCCACCTGGCCGAGGACCACCTCGGAGCCGCCCTGGTTGAGAAGGGTCAGCTCGCTGGAGATCTCATTGTTGGACCGGATGGCGTTGGTGATCAACGCCGGACCGTCCACGTTCGCTCCGGGGATGGTCTCATACACCTGCAACTGCGGCGTGCCGTTGTTGGTCATCGACGCAGTCATGAACGCGGTCAGGTTCTGCTGCTTGTCGGACTGGGTGAGCGCCACGTAGGGCTGCAGGGCCATGAACGTCAAGCCGCCACTCCCGCCGCTGCCGCCGCTGCCGCCGCCGGTCTTGGGCGACTGGGCCAGCAGGTACTCCGGGTCGAGGCGGGGGATGGTCGGGATGTTGATCGTGCCGTTGGCGTTGACGCTGACCGCGGCGCCCGTCGACGTGCTCGACAGCTGCCCGCTGCCGGGGTCCTGGCTGATGGCCCACGCCTGCGCCTGGGTGTAGAAGTCGCTCGGCTTGGCCAGGTGGTACCGGCCGAACATGTTGGTCTGAACCCGGAACAGGTCCTCGGGGTAGCGCCAGTGGCTGGTGATGCCGGGGATCAACTTCTCGGCCTGCGAGACCGGCGTGAACAGGTCGGGGAACGCCCGCTCGTAGACCTGGATGATCGGGTCGCTCGGCTGCATCACGAAGAACCGCATCTTGCCGTTGTAGGCGTTGATCACGACCTTCACCGAGTTACGGACGTAGTTGAAGGTCCCCGACAGGCCGCTCGCCTGGGGTACCCGTGACGTGTTGGCCAGCTGGCTGTAGGGGTAGTTGGCGGTGGTGGTGTACGCGTCTTGGATCCAGTACACCTGGTTGTTGAGGATCACCGGGTACGGGTCGGCGTCGTACTTGAGGAACGGGGCGGCCTTTTGCACCCGGTCGGACACGTTGCGGATGTACATGACCCGCGACGACGAGGTGATCTGACCGGAGAGGACCATGTTGGGGTCCCCGAAGCGCAACGCGAACGCCAGGCGGCGGATGATGCTCCCCGCCGGGACGCCGCCGCTGCCGGTGTAGGTGGTGCTGATCTGGTTGTTGGTCTTCGGGTCCTGGTAGTCCAGCTCGGGCTGCTTGGACCCGGCGACGACGTAGCTGCCCGGCGACTGCTGCCCGTAGCCGTAGTAGATCTGCGATCCGCTGCCGGTGTTGAGCGACGGCTGGCTGCCGGCGGCGGGCGGGATGTTCTGCAGCGAGAACGCCGGCGTGCCGTCGGCGTTGACCCCGGCCTGGCCGGCGGGGGCCACCACCGCCCCGTACCCGTGGGTGTACTCGAGGTGCTGGTTGACGAAGCCGGACGGGACGCCGCCGGGGTTGAGCTCCCGGGCCGACACGATGGCCTGGGTGAGCTGCCCGTTGATGTCGTATCGGTCGACGCTCAGCTTGTTGAACTGGTAGTAGTTGCGGATCGCCTGGAGCTTGTCGAAGGTGTTGACCACCTGGTTGGGGTCGAGCAGGCGGATGTTGGCGATGGTGTCCTGGTTGAGCTGGCTGTCGTTGATGTCGGCCGGGGTCAGCTGGGCGTTGCCGGCGTAGTTCTTGGTGACCCCGACGTCGGTGGGTGTCAGGGCGTACGCGGCCTGGGTGGCGTCGATGTTGCGCTGCAGGTAGGGGGCCTCCCGCGTCAGCTCCGAGGGGCTGACCCGCAGCGCCTGGTACAGCGCCGGGTACACCGCGCCGACCAGGATCAGCACCAACAACCAGAGCGCGACCGCGACCGCGGGCAGGGTCCATCCCTTCTGGCGGACGTTGACGATGAACAGCACCGCCGCCAGGATGGCGATGACCATCAACAGCTGCTTGGCCGGGGCGTCGGCGTGGACGTTGGTGGCGGTCGCTCCGTCGACCACGTGGTTGGTGGAGAGGACCAGCTCGAGGCGCTGGAAGTAGTAGTCGACCGCCTTGATGAGCGCCAGGACGGCGAGGAGCACCGACAGGTGGGTCTTCACCGCGTTGCTGACCCGCTGCCCGGTCCCCTGGAAGCGGATGCCGCCGTTTAGGTAGTGGGAGACGGCGGTCACGATGAGCACGACGACCACCGCGACGAAGAACCAGTCCAGCAGGAACTTGATGAACGGGAGCTGGAAGACGTAGAAGCCGACGTCGCGGTGCCACTGCGGGTCGGCGGTGTGGAAGCTGACGTGGTAGCGGAACAGGTCCCAGTTGTTCCACTGGCTGTTGGCACCAGCCCCGGCGAACACCGCGAACACCGCGGCGGTGATGAGCCGCACCAGACGCCCCCGCGGCGCGACGGCCTCCCGGTAGCGCGCCACCAGCTCGTCTTCGGGACCCGGGCCGAGGATCGCCGGCGCGACCCGGTCGGCGACGGTCAGACTGGCCAGCATCATCACGAAGAACACCGCGATGAACACCGCGGCCAGGAACACCTTGGTCAAAAGCACGCCGCGGAACACCGACGTGAAATGGACCTCCTGGAACCACAGGTAGTCGGTCCAGAACCGGGCCAGGCTTCGCAGCGAGATCAAGCCGATGATGACGACCAGCACCGCGACGAGCAGGCTGATGCGCAGCCGGCGTGATGCGACGGGAAGGCGGCGGGGCATCTCGGCGGGTGTGCGCATGCGGACGGCGACTCTATCGGCGGGGCCCGCGCCCCGACCATCGGGGCGCCAGGCAGGTGGCGCTGACTACAGCGGCGCGCCGACGCCGGGACGGGTCAGGCGGGCCCTTCGGGGCTGAGCAGGCACCGGCACCCGGCATGGGCGGGCGGGTGCAGCTGACCGGTGGGGAACGGCTCGCCGCGGGGCAGGAGCCCGGCCAGGGCGTTGTCGTCGCAGTCCGGGCAGGGTCCGTCGGTGTCCTCGACTACCCAGCGCAGCCGGGTCGTCGGCGGCACCGCACGGTAGGTCCCCTTGGAGAACGCGGTCGCCACCGCGTCGAGGACCGCAGACTCGACCCGTTGGGTCTTGCATTCCCGGTAGACGGCGCCGATGGCCTCGACCAGCACCGCCTGCTCGTCGGCGGCGTTGTCTCGGATGGCCTCGCTCAGCCGGCGCCGCAGCGGGATCACCAGGTTGGCGGCCAGCTCGTCGGCCACCTCCGCGCTCAGCGGGGCCAGGTCGTCGCCGGCCTCGACGCCGGCGAAGGTCATCCCGGCCCGCACCGCCTGGTCGAGGAGCTGGCGGGCGGCGTCTGCGACCCGGCCGGTGTGCTCCGGCTGGTCTGGTAGCAGCGCAGCGGCCCGCGGCGTCCCTCGCACGCCGCGCAGCTGGTCGAGCAGCTCGTTTTGCTCGTCTTGCAGGCTGCGCTTGAGCTTTTTGGTCAGCCCGGCCTCGATGTCGCCGACGAGGGCGTCGCGTCGTTGCAGCAGCGCCTCGTCCTCGTCGCTGCGTAGAGGCTCGAGGCCTTCCTCGACGCCGGCGACCGCCGCGCCCCCGCCTGTGGGCTTCAGCGGCTGGTCAGGGGCCTCTGCCAGGCTGCCGGCGGGGTGGGCGGCGACAGCAGCCTGGTCGGGCGCCGCGCCTGGCGGACCGGCGACGCCGGTCGGGGCGTCTTGGTCGGTCGGGACGCCCTCGAGCACCTGGCGTGCGGAGTCGACCGACGCCTGGCGGCTGGTCCGGATCCGGTCGAACAACCCCTCGACGGCGCCGGTGGGCTGACCGGCCGGGGACCCGACCTCCAGGTCCTCGGGGTCGGACCCGGGGCTCGGCTCGGTCCGCTCCTCGAGCGCTTCGGTCGCCGTCTCGCCCTGGGCGGCCGCTTCGGCCGGGGCGACCGCTTCGGCCGGGGCGGCCGACTCGTCGCCGTCGGCTGCCTCGTCGCCGGCCAAGTCGTCGCCGGCCAAGTCGTCGACGGCCAGCTCGACGGGGGGTTGGCCGCCGGCCGCGAGCCGCCCGCCGGGGATCGACCGGAGGACCGGCGCCCCGGCCGGGCCGCTGTCGTCTCGGGCGGAGGTGTCAACGGCCGGCGTGGGGGCGGCGGAGCGCAGCACCCGTACCCGCTCGATCCCGTCGTCGGTGACGGTGACGGTGTCGCCGGACCCCCTTGACCAGGCGACGGGCCCGGCGGGCGAGGATGAGCCGGTCGCGGGGCGGCCGGGCCCCGGCCCGGCCGCGTCAGGTCGGTTACCTCCCCGCTGCCACGCGACCGGGCCCGGTCCGGGGTCAGGGGTGCGGGATGTTTCCCCCGTAGAGGCGGGCGCCGCGGCCGGGGCCGGTCCCGGGGCGGCGGCGCCGCCGGGCTTGGGGGCGGCGTCGGTGTCCGGCCGGCCAGTCGCGTCGCTCGAGGCGTCGGTGACGTCGGTGTCCGCTGGTTTGTCGGGGTGGCCGGGTCCGGGACCGGCCGGCTTCGGGCTGGGGTCGCTGCTCCCGGGGGTTTCGGGCCGCTCCTGGTCCAGCTCCGCCTCCGCTCGGCGGCCGGCGTCGTCGGCTGCGACCCTGGCCTCGGCGTCGGCCCGCTGCAGCTCGTCGTGGACCTCCTCGAGGGTCCGGCGCACCACGGCGTAGGACTCGAGGAGCCGCTCCCGCCCGGCGCGCAGCTGTTCGATCTGCACCGTCGCGACTCGCCTCCGGCGGGACAGGTCGCCGAGGATCTTCTCCCTGACCGCCTGCGCGCCCTCGACGGTGAGGCGCCGCTCCTGCTCGGCTTGGGCCTTGACGCCCTCGGCATCGACCCGGGCCTTGGCCATCAGCTGCTCGGCCTCGGCTCTGGCGGCGCGCACGATGTCCTCGGCGATGGAGCCGGCCTCCTGGCGGGCCCGGGCCAGCAGCGTCTCGGCTTCCTGGCGCATGTCCCCGGTCGACTGGCGGGCCTCGTCGACGATCCGCTCTGCCTCCGCCGCCGCCCGGCGACGAAGGTCCGACGCCGCCAAGCGGGCGGCGCGCAGCACGTTGGCCGTCTCCTCCCCGACGAACGCGACGATGCTCTCCTCGTCGAGGGGCTCGCGTTCGGCAGCGGGGGCGGGCTGAGGCGCCGGCGGGGCGGGCGGAGCCGGCGCGGGGGTCTCGTCGATCTGGCGGTGCAGGGCCCGCACTTCGGACGCCACCTGGTCGAGGAAGGCCCGGACCTCGTCTTGGTCGTAGCCTTTGCGGACCACCATGAAGCCGCGCTGGGCGATCAGGTCGGCAGCCAGGCGGGGCCTGGAGCTTCCACCGTGTGTCACGTCGCCTGTCATTTTCACCAGAGTAGATGGCCGCCGGGTCCCTGCAGGCGGACGTTGCTCAGTTCGGCGCGACCGCCGGGAGACGGATCGTGAAGGTGGAGCCCCGGCCCGGGCTGGAGGTGCACGACACCGACCCGCCGTGGCTTTCGACCACTCGGCGGACCAGGGCCAACCCCAGGCCGAGGCCGCCGTAGGAGCGCGTGTCGGACTCGTCGCCTTGGGTGAACTCACCGAACGCGCCGGCCCGCTCCTCGGCGGTCATGCCCTTGCCCCGGTCGCTCACCTCGATGTCCACCCACCCGCCCGCGTGAGGCTCGCCGTTGCCGGCGGGGCGGGCGCTGACCCGGACCCGTCCCCCGCCCGGCGAGAACTTCACTGCGTTGTCGATCAGCTCGTCGACCGCGAGGGCGACCCAGCGACGGTCCGCCACGACCGGCGGGGTGCCGCGGGCGACGCGGCGCAGAAGCTCGGTTCCCTCCGGCATCCGCTCCCGCCACCCGCCGGTGACGTCGTCCACCAGCTCGCGCACGTCGAGCGGCTCGGGGCGCAGCAGCACCCGGCCGGCCCCGGAAGTAGCGAAGAACTCGAGCATCTCCACGATCCGCACCAGCCGTTTGGCGGAGCGGAGGATCTCCTCGTGCCACGCCGCGGCCCGTTCGGCGGGCACCGGCCGGCGGACGAGGATGTCGGCGTAACCGAGGATCCCGGTGAGAGGGGTACGCAGCTCGTGGCCGACCCGGGAGAGGAACTCGGTCTTCATCCGCTCCAGCTCGTGCTCCCGGCGCAGGTCCCTTAGGACCCAGACCGCGCCGGCCACCTCGCCCGCCGGCCCGTGCAACGCGCCGGAGGACACCGCGACGGGCACCGCCGGCCCTCGAACCGGGCGCAACGTCGCGATGACCGCCCATCGGGCGGGGCCGGGACGGGTCATGCCGGCGTCGAGCGGGGCGCCGCCGTCGTCTCTCAAGTCGAGCAGCTGCGCGGCGGGGGCGCCGAGCGCGTCGGCGGCGAGCAGCCCGGTCAGTTCCTCGGCCGCCCGGTTGAAGTCGGTGATCCGCCCCCCGGCATCGAGGGCGACGAGCGCGTCTCCCATACCGGCGACGACCGCCTCGAGGCGGTTACGCAAACGGGTTTCGTCGTCGGCGGCGCCTTGCAGGGCGATGGTCTGCTCCTCGATCGCCACGACCATCGAGTCGAAAGCGGCGCCGAGCACCCCGACCTCGTCGTCGGTCTCGAGGCCGGCCCTGGTGGTCGTGTCGCCTGCTTGGACCCGCTTCGCCGCGGCGGTCAGGGTGCGGATGCCGACGGTGATGCGATCGCCGATGAGGGCGGCGAGGACCAGGGCCAGGGCGGTGCCGCCGAGCGCGATGAGCGACAGGGTCCGAAACAGCCGGTCGCGCGCCGCGGCCAGCGCGGTGGACGGCAGCGAGAGGATCAACGACGCGGCCGGGTGGCCGGACGCGTCGGGGACGGGCTGCACGCTCAGCACCCGTCCCCCCGACGCGCGGGTGGTGGATCCCTGCGACATGGCGCCGAGGGCGAGCGCTTCGAGCGCGGCGCCGCCCGGCTGCGGGCCGGCGGTGGCCACGACCGCGGCGGGGGTGGCCAGCGCCAGGGACACGCCCGACTCGACGTCGAGGCGGCCGGCTAGGTACGCGGAGTCGAGGGGGCGGATGCTGATCACCGTGCCGAGGAGGCGGTCCTGGCCGGCCAGGCATTCGGGGTAGGCGGCGGCGACCCACGCCGAGGTGCCGGTGACCACGACGCTGCCGTGGCCGTCACCGGAGCAGCGTTGCCCGACGATCAGGGGGTCGCGCAGCACCGCCGGCACCGGAGACGCCTGCTGGCGGGCGGTGCTGGCGACGACCGCACCGCTCGGGTCGGCGTACGCGAAGCTGCCGAGGGGATATAGACCGGTGACCTGGCGCAGCCGGTCGGCGAGGGCTGCTGTGGCCGCCGCCGGCGATGCACCGGCACCGATCTCGACGAGCGGGTTCGGCGTCGACGCCCGGAAGTAGCCGGCCAGGTCGGCGGCGACGAAGCGGGCGTCTTTGACCGCGGTCGCCGACAGGCCGGCGACCTGCCCTACCTCGGCTCGGGCCTGGCTGGTCACCTGGTCGAGCTCGTTGCGTTGCACCGACGAGGTGATCACCGATCCGAGGGCCACGGCCAGGACCAGCACCACCAGCAGCAGGGTGGAAGCTGCGCCGGCCGCGACCGCGGCGGCCACCGAGAGCCGGGCCGCGCCGAGCAGCGCCACCGCCACCGTCACCCCCCCGACGACGAGGAGGGCGTCGACCGCCCCGCTGGCCAGCCCGGCGATCTCGCTCAAAGCAGCCGCGGCGCCGACCAGCGCGCCGAGCTGGAGGGCCAGGCGGGTGCGCTCGCCGGCAGCCCACTGGGTGCTGCCGGCGAGCAGCGCCGCGGCGCCGACCAGACGACCGACGCTGAGCGCGTCGTGCGGGTTGGTCGTCACCAGGCCCGACCCGTGGAGGAAAGCCACGGTCCCGATGGCCAAGAAGCCGGCCGCCAGGGCCAGCCGCCCGGGTCCCCGCCGGGCGGCGATCTGGCCTCTCAGGGCGACTAGGACCAGGCCGGCGGCGGCCACCACCATGGTGACGAGCTCGGCGGCGAACTGGGACTGGGCGGTGGTGGTCGACATCTCCCGGTGGCCCGCCGTGGGTGGCGCGGCCGGTTCATTCTGCCGGAAACACCTCTCCGGTCCGTGGCTGGGTCACTGCCCGCCCTGCCCGCCCCCGGTCAGGGAACGGTCGTCGGCGGCGTAGTCGTGGTGGTGGTGGATGGGACCTTGGACAGCCGGCCCAGATTGCCGCCTAGATGCTCGAGATCGGCGAGCGCCCCGTTCAGGGAGGTCACCGGCACGATCTTGAGGGAGTTGCCCGCTTCCCGTTTGGCGGTGGCGTACTCCGCCGCCGGCACGAGGAACACGTCGGCCCCCGCCCGGCGCACCGCGATGGTCTTTTGCGCCACGCCGCCGACGTCGCCGACCGTCCCGTCGGGCGCGATGGTGCCGGTCGCGGCGACCGCCTTGCCGCCGGTGAGCTGACCGTTGGAGAGGGTGTCGAGCAGGCCGAGGGTCAGCGCCAGGCCGGCTGAGGGCCCGCCGATGTCGCCGACCTGGATCGAAACGTTGAAAGGCAGCGTGTAGGTGAGCTGGGTCTGCGTGCCGACGCCGAGGAACGCCTTGCTCGGGTCGGCCGGCGACGCCGGGTTGCCGTCGGCGGCCGGCTCGGCCGGCGTCCCCGACAGCGTCGCGGTCAGGGTTTTGGTTGACGACGTGGCGTTGGGGCCGGGGCGCTTCACCGTGATCGTGACCTTGTCGCCCGGGTGGCGGGAGTGGATGGCGTCGACCAGATCGGTGTAGGTGTGCACCGCGGTGCCGTCCAGGGCGGTGATGACGTCGTTGCACTGCACGCCCGCCGCGGCCGCGGCGGAGCCCGGCGACACCTGGACCACCAACGCTCCCAGGTCGTTCTCCTTCACCGGGTAGCCGAGGCGTTGCAGGGCGGCGACTGTCGCGTCTTGGGTGGAGCCGGTCATCTGCTGCGCGTCGAGGCACCCGAGCTGCGACGGCGGCGTCGTGCCGAGCACCGCGCTGGCCGGTACCAGCTGATTGCCTTTGTGGAACGTGTTGAGCAGACCCAGCTTGTGGAGGACGAAGTCCACCGGGGACGCCGGGCCGACGAGCACGTCGACCATGAACAGCCTGCCGTCGACCTGATGGGCCTTGTCGCCCGGGATGATCAAGCGAGCGCAAGGAGCGCCGGTCGGCAGCGTCAGGTTGGTGCTCGAGGAGTTTCGGACCTTGCAATCCGGCGAGGCGGTCACCGCGGGAGCGGTCCCGGGAGCGAACTCGTAGTAGCCGTTCGCATCGTGGTTGATGACCGCCGCCCCGCCGGCCAGCAGCAGCACCAGGACCCCCAGCGCTCCGAGCAGCCTCCATCGACGGCGGGAGCTGCCGGTTCCAGACCACCGCCCGGTGGTCTCCGCCACCCACGCGCCGGCGTCGACGAGGCGGGCGCCGGGCCGGCCGGGGCCGCGCTCGATCAGCTGGCGGACCCGCAGATCGTGCTCGGGGCGACGGTCCGACAGGACGGTCAACGCGATGGGCTGCGCGGCGCTCTCCTCGACGGTCGGCCACCAGGCCGGGCTGTCGGGCCGCCCGGCCAGGACGATGCTTTCCACGCCGCCGGCGGCGAGGGTCCGGCCCAGCCCGGCCGACCCCCACGCCCCGGTCCCCGGGTTGGGCAACACCGGCTCGCCGCGGCGGGGCTCGATCGCCGGGTCGGTGGGCGGCGGCGGGGCGCCGGGAGGCGCCGACCACACGTGCACCACGCGGAAGCCGGCGTCGCGGGCCACCGCAAGCGCGGTGCTCAGCCGCTGGAAGATGTCCGGATCATCGGGACTGGGCGGGACGACGTCGACCAGGACCAGCGCCTGGCGTGACGGGTCGGTCATCCGCGGCGCGCCTGGCGCGCCGGGGCGGCACCCGTGGGGGACGGTTCGCTGAGTAGGCTCGATCGGGTCGTGGTCACGCGTGATCTTCCGTGCCGGTGCGGCTCTCGCCGTCAATGTCTGGTGGCTAGCAAGCCGGGCCAGCCTGCCACGGGCGCACGTCTTCGGGGGGGCACACGCCCGACGGTGGCCACGCAGAGAAGGAGAGCGCCGCGATGAGCACTACAGACGACGGCCAGTGGCCCAAGGCGCCGCCGAGCGCTCCCGTCTGGGCGCCGCCCGCGACCAGCGACCGGGGTCCCCTGCCCCGCCCGCCCGCGGCGCGCCCGACATCGGAGAGGTCGATCCCCGAGACCCCGGCGCCCGGCGGGGTCCCCGCCGGCGGGGCGACCATGACAGGGGACCGTTCGCCCCGGCCAGCCGCTAGCCCCGGCCCCGCCGGGCGCCAGGTCCGGGTCCGGGTGGTGGAGCGCTTCGCGTGGCAGCGGGTGCACCAGCAGACCGGTCCGTGGCGGCGGGCCCGCTCGGGGATGGTGCTGCTGGTCAGCGCGCTGATCATCGGCGCCGTGGTGGGCGGAGCGTTGAGCTCCATCGTCTGGGGTCTCTCGGTTGCCATCCACCACGCCAGCACCAACTGACCCTGCGGTGGTCCGCCGGCGGCGTGAGGTGGCCCTGGCCGGTCACCTCGGCGACGCCGACACCGCCCGGCGGGCGCTTGTCGACCCGGCGCCGGCGGTGCGGGCCACCGCGCTGGGGGCCATGGCCCGCTTGGGACAGCTGACCGCTTCGGCGTGGCGGTCCGGGCTGCTCGACGAGGCCCCCGAAGTCCGCCGGCGGGCCTGCGAGCTGGGCGTCGGCGTCGGCCCCGGCGCGCTCGGCGAGCTCGTGGAACGCCTGGCCGACACCGACGCCAGCGTGACCGAGGCGGCGTCGTTCGCCCTCGGGGAACTCGGCGCTGACGCCTCCCCCGCGGTGGCGGCGCTGGCCGGCGTCGCCGGAGGCCACGACGATCCCCTGGCCCGGGAGGCGGCCGTCGCCGCGCTCGGCGCGATCGGCGACCCGGGCGGCCTCCCGGCGATCCTGGCCGCGACCACCGACAAGCCGGCGGTGCGGCGCCGTGCGGTGCTGGCCCTGGCCCCCTTCGACGGGCCCGAGGTCGACGCCGCTTTGGCCCGGGCGCTCGAGGACCGAGACTGGCAGGTGCGCCAAGCAGCAGAGGACCTCTCGGGCGGTCCCGCGGGGACCTGAGCCCGCCGGGACGACCCTCGGGTACGGCCCTTCCGGGGCCGGCCCCTCCCGCCCCGGGGCGCGGCCCGCCGACCGCTACATGAAAAGCGGTTACATGAAAAGCGGTTACATGAAAAGCGGTTACATGAAGAGGTCTTTGACCGCGTCGAACTCCTCGAGGCACTTGCCGGCCCCGAGCACCACGCACTCGAGCGGGGCGTCGACGAGGTGCACCGGCAGCGCCGTCTCCTCCGCCAGGCGCCGGTCGAGGCCGGAGAGCATCCCGCCGCCGCCGACGAGGTGGATGCCTTGGCTGATCAGGTCCTGGGCCAGTTCCGGCGGGGCGTTACCGAGGCATCGGACCACCGAGTCGACGATGGCGCCGGTCTGCTCCTCGATGGCCTCGCGGACCTCCTCGGGAGCGAGGATCACCGTCTTCGGCAGGCCGGTCATCAAGTCCCGGCCCCGCACCTCCGCTTTGACCTCGTCGTCGGTAGGCCACGCCGAGCCGATCGCCACCTTGATCTCCTCGGCGGTCCGCTCCCCGATGGCGATGCCGTACTCCCTGCGGACGTAGGTCTGGATGGTGGCGTCGATGTCGAAGCTGCCGACCCGGATGGCCTCTAGGGCCACCACCCCTCCGAGGGAGATCACCGCGGTCTCGGTGGTGCCGCCGCCGATGTCGACGACCATGTTGCCGAGCGGCTCGTGGATGGGCAGACCGGCCCCGATCGCCGCCGCCATCGGCTGCTCGATCAGGTAAGCGCCGTTGGCGCCCGCGCCGCGAGCCGCCTCCTCGACGGCGCGCCGCTCCACCTCGGTGATCGCCGACGGTACGCAGATGAGCACCCGCGGCCGGTTGAACCTCGACACGCCGGCTCGTTGAAGCAGCAGCCGGATCATGCGTTGGGTGATGTCGAAGTCGGTGATCGCCCCTTTGCGTAGGGGCCGCACAGCGACGATGTAGCCCGGCGTCCGCCCGATCATCTGCCACGCCTCCTGGCCCATCGCGAGAACGTCTTGGGTCCGGGAGTTGAGGGCGATGACGGTGGGCTCGTTGAGCACGATGCCCCGCCCCTTCGAGTAGACGAGGGTGTTGGCGGTGCCGAGATCGATGGCGAGGTCTCTAGCCAGTGCCGGCCTCCGTGGTCGGCTCGGGCTGGGCGTCTACGACGGTCTGGACCTGGCTGCGCCGAGCCGCAGGCCTGGTCGGTGTGGCGACAGACTGCCGTTTGGGGGAGGTGGCGCTCGGGGCGAGCGCCCGCAAACCGCGGTGGAACGACTCCATGTTGGCTTCGACGGACTTGGGTTTGCGCTGCCGCAGGACGATGATCATGATCAGCACGACCATGAGCAGCACCGCGCCGATGAGGTACATGAGGTTGCTCAGCACTACGCCCGACGCCGCGACCGTCACGATCCCACCTCAGTGATGTGCCGGGCGCCGGTGCCCCAACCGGCCCCGTCCTGCCAGGTCTCGTGCTTCCAGATCGGGATCGACTCCTTCAGGGTGTCGATGGCCCAGCGGGCCGCATCGAACGCCTCGCCGCGGTGGGGAGCCGAGACCGCTACCACCACCGACGCCTCGCCGACAGCCATCTGCCCGGTGCGGTGCCAGAGCACTATGCGCCCCAGCCCGGGCCACTGGCTGCGGGCCGCGGCGGCCAGCCGGGCCAGCCGGGGCTCCACCTCCTCGGTGTAAGCCTCGTAGTCGAGTGATGTGACGCCGCTGCGTCCGTCCGCGTGGTCGCGCACGGTGCCGGTGAAGACCACCTCGGCCCCGCACCACGGCCGGCCCACCCAATCATGGGCAGCCGCCACGGGCAGGGCCTCGGCGGTCAGCGCCACCCAGTCGTCGCCGTTGCCTGGTTGCTCCACGCCCCCAACGATACGGCC
Organism: Acidiferrimicrobium sp. IK; assembly: GCF_025499425.1. Classification (GTDB taxonomy): domain Bacteria; phylum Actinomycetota; class Acidimicrobiia; order Acidimicrobiales; family Palsa-688; genus Acidiferrimicrobium. The sequence continues at coordinate 179,714 of NZ_JAIMCB010000006.1, read as the reverse complement.
CCGGCGGCCGCCGCGTGGCCGACCGGGCGTGACATGTCCGACACGGTGGGCGCGGCGGCGCCGATCGGACGGTTTCGGGCCCCGGCCGCAGCGCCGGGCGGGCGGTGGGCGATGCCAGCCGGCGAGGACCCGCCGATAGTGTCGACAGGCGTGGAACCCGACGAGAGCCCGGACGAGGACCGGCCTCTTTTCGCCTACCTCCCGCCCGACGATCGCCTCTGGCGGCACCCGTCGGAGCTGCGGGATCACCCCACCGGACCCAACCCCGTCACCCTCGCGCCCCTGAGCCGCCCGGGGGTGGCCCGCACCTGGACCATCGCCCTCCTCGCCGGGGTGATCGGCGCGCTGGTGGCGTCCGGGGTGGGAGTGGTGGTCGGCAACTTCGAGAGCCGGACGACCACCGTCGTGGCTCCCGAGGTCCGGGCGATGACCCCCAACACCCTGGCGTCGGTGCCCCTGGCGTCGGCTCCGGGCTGGGCCACCCTCGTCGACGCGGTGTCGTACTCGGTGGCCTCGGTGAGCGTCGACGCCGACGGAGGCCCCCGGGTCGGCTCCGGCGTCGTGTACGAGGTCGCCGGCGACCGCACCTATCTGCTGACCGACGCCGGGCTGGTCGACGAGCCGGGGACGATCAGCGTCACGTTCAACGGCAGCACCCCGGTCCGGGCTTCGCTGGTCAACCGCGACGACAAGACCGGGCTCGCCGTTTTGTGGGTCTACGGGTCCAGCCACTCGGCACCCGACGTGGGCACCGTCGGCCAGGTTCACGAGGCCGACCAGGTGATGGCCATCGGCGCCCGGGCGTCCTACATGGCCGCCGCGGTGCCCGGGTCGGTCAGCAGCCTGGACCGCACGGTCGCCGATCCGACCACGTCCGTGTCCCTCTCCGGCCTGCTCGCCCTCAGCGCGTCGGTGCCTCAGGCCGACGCCGGCGGGGCGGTCGTCGACGACAAGGGTCAGGTGGTGGCCATCGCCACGTCGGCCACCTCGTCGAACCCGCAAGACGACGGGCTGAGCTTCGCGGTGCCGATCGACGTCGCGCAGCACGTGGCCGCCCAGATGTTGGCCGCCAAGCCTGTCACCCACCCGTGGCTGGGCGTGGTCGAAAGCGCCGACCTCGACAGCGCGTCCGCGTCGCGTATGGGTGTCAGCGGCGGGGCCGAACTGATCAGCATCGCTCCGGGCAGCCCTCTGGCCCGAGCCCACCTCCGGGCGCAGGACGTGGTGACCAGCTTCGACGGCCAGCTCGTCACCTCCAGCGGGGAGCTGACCGCGCTGTTGAACCGGTGCGAGCCGGGCGCCGTCGCCACCGTCGGCTACCGGGAGGGCACCAAGTCGGGGACCGCCTCGGTTCGTATCGCCGAGCAGCCCGCCGACATCGGCAGCCCCTGACCGGCACCAGCTGACCTGCGCCTGCCTGTGACCTGACCGGGCGGGTGGCGCTCAGCGCCGGCGGCGAGCCCGTAGCGCCCACACCCCGCCGACAGCGGCCGCCGCCGCGCCGGCGACTGACGCCCCGGCAGCCAGCAACGTCAGGTTCTGCCGGCGGCCGGGGGGCAGGTCGTCGAAGTGGGGCCGGTCGTCGGTGGCCACCAGAGCCTCCTCCGACGTGTACTGGGGTACCCATCCAGCCGCCTTCATCCGGTCGGGGGCGATCACCCACGGATGGACGGTGTAGGCCCGCGCCTCCCGGGGCACCCCTCGACGCCACCGCCGCCACCCCCAAGACGCCACCGGCCGGGTGATGCGGGCCGGCAGCGTCAGCTTGGCCACTCCGCCGGCCAGCGACCGGGCTACGCCCTCGGGGATCCCGGTGTCGGGAGCCACGTTGAAGACGCCTCGCAGCCCCTGCTCGGCGGTGACCACCACCGCGGCGGCCAGGTCGTCTACGTGCAGGTACTGCACCGGACGGCCGCCGTCGCCGGCGGCGGGCACCCGGGTCCCGCCGAGCGCCAGGTACAGGGGGCGTTCCGGGGAGCCGACGGTCACCGCCGGGCGCAGGACCGCCACCGCCACGTCGGGGTGGTCGACAGCCCAGTCCGCCACCACCCGCTCCGCGTCGGCTTTCCCGACCGCGAAGGCGAACTCCGGGTTGGGTCGAAGCGCGCTGTCCTCGGTGAGAGGGACGGGGTTGTCAGCCCAGGCGCCGTAGACGGTCGCGCTGGAGAGGTGCACCAAGGTCCGCACCGGGGACCCCGACACCGCGTCGAGCACCCGGGCCAACCCCACCCGGTTGGCCTCGGCCATGTGGTGCTCGTCGGCGTCAGGGGCCCCGTCGAGCACGTCGGAGGTCTGCCACGCCAAGTGCACCACCACGTCGGCGCCGGCCACGATCGCGGTCAGCTCCTCCACCGCGCGCGCCCCGCGGGCGCCGGTCGCGGCCAGATCCAGCCGGTGGGTTTCGATCGTGGCGGGCAGCGACGGCTCCTCCCGGGCGTCCACTCCAACCACCCGGTAGGCGGACCCAGCCTTCGCCAGGCGGGCTGCGACCCGGCGTCCGAGCGAGCCGGCGATCCCGGTGACGACAATGGTGTCCACCGCTCTACGATGCCTCAATGCGCTGCTCCGCTGCGAGTGCCCGGTGCGGGGCCCGAGCAGGAGGCTGTCGATGAGTGAGATTGGTCCTTTCGGCGCAGGGGGTCCGTTCGAGGACCTGATGCGCAACCTGGCTCAGATGCTGACCTCTCAAGGCCCGGTCAACTGGGACATCGCCCGCCAGCTGGCGTCGTGGACCGCGACCGGAGGGGAGACCGAGGCCAACCCCGATCCGCTGGCCCGAGTCCGACTCGAAGAGCTGCTCCGAGTAGCGGAGATGCACATCGCGGAGGCCACCGGCCTCGAGGTGTCGCAGCACGGGATGATCACCGCCCGGTCGGTGACCCGCAGCGAGTGGGCGTTGCGCTCCCTCGAGGCGTGGCGGCCGCTGCTCGAGGCGCTAGCCGGGTCGATGGTCGACACCGCCGCCCCCGCCGACACCCCCCCGCCGCCCGACCCGATGAGCCAGCTGCTCGGCAACCTGCCGCAGGTGCTCGGCCCGTTCCTGTTCGGGATGCAGGCCGGGTCGATGGTCGGCCAGCTCGCCCAGCGGGCCCTCGGCCAGTACGACCTGCCGATGCCCCGCCCGCCCGCCGACGAGCTGCTCTTCGTTCCGGCGACCATCGACACCTTCGCGTCGGAGTGGAGCCTCTCCCCCGACGACGTGCGGATGTGGGTTTGCCTCCGGGAGGTGACCAACCACGCGGTGCTCGGCCGCCCCCACGTCCGGGCCCGTCTAGACGAGATGATCCGGGGCTATGTCGACGCCTTCGAACCCGACCCCCGGGCCCTCGAGGAGCGCCTCGGGCAGTTCGACCCCACCGACATGCAAGCCATGCAGTCCATGTTCGGGGACCCAAGCGCCCTGCTCGGCGAGATGCAGACCGACGAGCAACGCCGGCTGCAGGTCCCGTTGCGGGCGTTGCTGAGCGCCCTGAGCGGCTACGTCGATCACGTCATGGACTCGGTGGGCCGTCGCCTGGTCGGGGGATACGGTCCGCTGACCGAGGCGCTGCGCCGCCGGCGGCTCGAGGAGCACCCCGGCACCCGGATCCTCGGTCAGCTCTTCGGCGTCGAGCTGGACGCCGCCGGCTACGACCAGGGACAGTCGTTCGTCACCGGGATCTTGGAGCGCGCCGGTGAGGACGGCCTGCGCCGGCTGTGGCACTCCGCAGCCGAGCTCCCCACCCCCGCCGAGCTCGCCGCTCCGGGCCTGTGGCTGGCCCGGATCGACCTGCCGAGCGACTGAGCGCCAGGGGCCGGCAGCGGGACGGCGTAACGCTCAGTCCAAGTCGATGATGCGGTGGCCGACGACCCGACCGTCGCGAAGGTCGAGCTCGCCGAGGGTGTGATGGGGCTGGGCCCGCCGCTGCGTCGCTGACCCCGGGTTGAACAGACGCTGGCCGTCGACGCCGACCTCGTCGCAAGGGGCGTGGCTGTGGCCGAAGACCACCACGTCCGAGGTCGGGAAACGGCGGCGGAGCCGGGCCGCCCGGCCCCGGGAAGGACCCGAGTCGTGGATCATCCCGATCGACACCCCGCCGAGCTCGACGATCCTCGTCGCCGGCAACACCCCGATCAGGGTCCGGTCGTTGTTGCCGAGCACCGCCCATGTCGGGGCGATCGCCGCCAGCTCCTCGAGAACCCCCTCGTCGAGCAGATCGCCGGCGTGCAAGATGGCGTCGGCCGCGGCCAGCCGCCGGCGGGCGGCGTCGGGCAGGCCCCTCCCCCGGACCGGGTTGCCCACCCGGCTGCGGGCCCGGGCCGATCCGGCGCGGGACGTCTCGAGGTGGGTGTCGGCGACGACCACGACCCGGCAGTCGGCCGGGACCGGACCGACCGTGGCGGCAGCAGGGTCGGCGGTCACCGCGAACGGCGGCGGTGCCAGCGTCTGCGGGGCTCCCCGAACGCCGGGTACTGGTCGGTGCGGTCCGCGCCGGGGGCGAGCGATGCGGGCACCCGCTCGACCGGAGCGGTCATCCCAGGCCCGGTCATCTGCCGGGTGCCTTCGGCGTCTCGCTCGGCGGCCGCCGCGGGGCCGACCGGGACCGCGCCGATCGAGCCGCCCGGCCCGGGCCCGGGAGCGGTGGCGGGCGCGATGGCCGCCCACCCAGGAGCAGGCGAGGCGCCGACCGCGGTCGGGGCGGCGGGCGTCGCCGCGACGGCCGCGACGGCCGATTGCTGCTCGGTCACCGCGGGCGGCGGGCCTTGAGTCTCGCCCTCGGGTCCAGCCGGCGTCGCGCTCCCGGCCGCGGGCCGGAGCCGTCCGCCTTCCCGGTCTTGGTCCTGGGGGTGAAGCCGGGAGTCAGGCCACCACGCCGGGAGCGCGCCCCGCTTGGCTCGGGCGACGCCCCACTTGAACTCGGCGGCGCCGCCGACGGTGCACACCGCCACGATCGCGAACCCGGCGCCGAGCGACAGAGGGATGACCACCGGGATCAGCGCGGCGAGGACCCACGCCAGCTGGAAGCCGGTCTCGTACATGGCGAAGCGATGAGCCCGCCGACCGTCGGGCACCTCTCGCTGCACGAGGGCGTCGAAGGCCAGCTTGGCCACGCTGGCGCCGACCCCGACGCCGGCGCCGAGCAGCAGCGCCGCGGGCCGCCGGTGCATCACCGACACCTCGATCAGGCCCAGCGCCAGCACGCCGATCGCCACCGAGCACCCGAGGATCAGGCGTTCTTCTCGGACCCGGGCTCGCAGCACCGGGGCGATCGCGGCGCCACCCAGGTTGCCTCCGACGCTCGCCACCCCCACCAGGCCGTACCAGATGAGCGGCGCCCCGTCGCGACGGAACGCGAAGATCACCAGCGCGATCATCAGGCCGGCCACCGCCCGCATGCTGGCCATGGTGAGCGCGGCCGCCAGCAGACCGCCGGGCGGCAACGACCGGCGGGACGCAACCGCTTCGGCGGAGCTGTCGTGGTCGGCGCGGGCGGGGTCCGCCAGCGGATCGGGACGTCCGATCCCGGCGCTGACCCGCAAACCGAGCGGGCGGGGACGAGCGGGTCGCACCCCGAGGGCCAGCACCGCACCGGCCAGCAAGACCGCCACGTCGAGGTAGAGGACCGCCCCCGAGCCGAGCAGCCGATAGATACCGGCGCCTATCACCGCGGCGATCGACGTGACCACCGAGGACCCGACCGCCAGGCGCGAGTTGGCGGTGACCAGGTCGTCGTCGCTAGACACCGCGCCGGGGACCAGCGACGCTTTGGCTACCAGGTAGGTCTTCGAGCACACCAGGCTGAAGAAGGCCGCGGGGAACAGCAGCAGCGACGTGATCACGTGAGCCATCGCCAGGCACGCCCCGGCCCGACCCAGGCACGACAGGGCAGCCACGGCCCGGTGACCGCCGCGCATCCGATCGATGCGGGGCCCGAGCAGCGGTCCGACCACGATGAACGGCAGCACGGTGCAGACCAGACCCAGCGCGGTTCGGCCCCGAGCGGCGCTGAGCGACACGCTGACGAACACCGAGCCGGCGAGGGCGACGGTCACCAGGGCATCACCAACAGACGAGCAGGCGTGAAGGAGAGCGAGCCGCAGGAACGGGGTCGCGCTGAGGCGCCCCTCGTAGGGTCCGACTCGCAGCGGCAAGGTGATCAGCCGGCGCCACCTGGTGGACGCCGGTGCCGGCGGGGATGACGGCATGACCATGACCGCACCAGCGTACGCGGCGAATCGCTAAGGCCCGGCGCCGAGATGCCGAAGAATACTCATGGCAGATCCGTCTCCGGCACCTTCCGCCCCCGCCGACGGGACCACCCGAACCCCGCGTCCATTCGACCGCAGCCTGCTCGAGGCGACGTTGGCCGACGCCGCCCGAGCGGCGGAGGCCGCCGGCGGGGTCGACGCCGACAGCGACGCGGCCATCTTCGGGCGCGAGGCCGCCGACGCCTCCTCCAGCGGCCTCGGCGCCCCGTTCAGCGCGCCGAGCCAGCCTGCTCCCATTCCGCCCACCCCGCTCCCCCAGCCGCGCAGCGGCTCCTCCGCGCTCACCCCGCCGCCGGCGAGCGGCCCGACCCCGGCTCCTCGCCTGCCGTCACCGGGGGCGCAGGCGCTGCTCTCGGTCGCTACCGCGACGGTCGAAGACCGCGCCATCGACGCCGGACGCCTGCGGGTCAGCGGGCAGTTCGGGTCGGCCCCCGCCGGGATCGGCGAGGTCAGCCTCCCCGCGGCCCGGACCCAGCCCTTGGCGGTCGCCTCGCCGCTGACCCCGCCGGCCCCCCCGGCCGTTCCCGCAGCGGCGCCCTCCGCCGCCGCGCCGGCACCGCCGGCACCTGCCGCTCAGACCGCCGGGCGGCGGCCCTCCCCTGCGCTGAGGCAGCCGGAGCTCCCCTCCGCCGCCGCGGCCCGTCCCGCGGCCGTCCCTCCGCAGCCCGCGGCGCCGGCGGCTCATCCCGCGATCCGCTCCTGGCAGCCCTCCGATGACGACATCCTTCCGGCCAGCGCCACCCGCCACCGGGGCCGGTTCCGCCTCACCCGCTGACGAGCTCACCCCGGCGCCGGCGCGCCAGGCCCGCTCAGGTCGGGACCCGCACGCCCTCGAACTTGTAGCCCAGGCCCCGGATCGTGGTGATCCGCGCCGGGCGGCCCGGGTCGTCCTCGATCTTGGCCCGCAACCGCTTCACGTGGACGTCGAGGGTCTTGGTGTCGCCTACATAGTGCGGACCCCAGACCCGGTCGATGAGCGTCTCTCTCGTCAAGACCCGGCCGGCGTTGCTCATCAACAGCTCGAGCAGCTCGAACTCCTTTAGCGGCAAGGTCACCAGCGCCCCGCCGAGGTGCACCTCGTGGCGCTCCGGGTCGAGGCGCAGGTCGCCGACCTCGATCACCTCGCCGCCGCCGGCGGCCGCCGCGTCCCCCGGGACCCGGCGCAGCACGGCGCGCATCCTGGCCACCAGCTCCCGCAACCGGTAGGGCTTGGTGACGTAGTCGTCGGCGCCGACCTCCAAGCCGACCACGGTGTCGATCTCGCTGCTCTTGGCGGTGACCATGATGATCGGCACCCGCGACGACCGGGTGCGGATCTCCCGGCACACGTCGATGCCCGACAGGCGGGGCAGCCACACGTCGAGGAGGATCAAGTCCGGCCGGACCTGCTCGAACATCTCGAGGCCCTCGACGCCGTCGCGGGCCACCTTGACCAGAAAGCCCTCACGCTTCAAGCCGACGACGAGCGCCTCGACGAAGGACTCCTCGTCTTCGACTACGAGCACGGTAGGCGGATCAGCCACGGTTGGTGTCTCCTCGCTCGGCGTCTCCGCCCGGGGTGCTGGGATCGCCGGGAGCCTCGCTCGCCTCGGCGGGACTCCGGCTGGCGTCGGGGACCGGCACGCCGTTGCGCCGAGCCGACGTCGGCAGGACCAGCGTGAAGGTCGACCCGACCCCCTCGCTCGACTCCACCCGGATGGTGCCGCCGTGGTTGGAGACCACGTGACGGACGATGGAGAGCCCGAGGCCGGTGCCGCCGGTGGTGCGCGACCGGGCCCGGTCGACCCGGTAGAACCGCTCGAAGATCCGCTCCAGGTCCCGTTTGGGGATCCCGATGCCGCGGTCGGCGACGGAGACCTCGACGACAGGCGTCCCGTCGACGGGGTCAGCGGCGGCGTGGGCGCCGACGTCCACACGTCCGCCCGGCTCGGAGTACTTGATGGCGTTGTCGACCAGGTTGGCCACCGCGGAGACCATCTCCCACCGGTCGCAGTACAGCTCGAGGGCCGGGTCGGTGTCGCACAGCGCGACGTCGATGCGGCTGGCGTCGGCCATCGGACGAAGGCCCTCGACCGCCTGGGCCAAGACGGCGGCGACGGGCACGGACTCGAGCACCGGGGCCTCGTTGGCCTCGATCCGCGACAGGTCGAGCAGGTCGTCGATGATGCGGGCGAGGCGGTCCGCCTCGGTCGACAGCCGCGATGAAAGTCGAGTGACGACGTCGGGGTCGTCCTCGCCGTCGAGGGTCTCGGCGAGGAGGCTCAACGCGCCGACCGGGGTCTTCAGCTCGTGGCTGACGTTGGCGACGAAGTCCCGGCGGATGGCGTCGACGCGCTGGCGGTCGGAGACGTCCTCGACGATCGCGACCGCCCCGATGCCCTGGTCGACCCCGCCGTGGAGCGGGAACGCCCTGATCGACAGGGTCCGCCGGGTCGGCGAGAACAGCTCCAGCAGCTGCTCGACCTGGCGGCCGCGCCGGGCGGTTCCGAGGTACTCGTCGATGGCGCTGGCCGCGACCGGACCCCCGAAGCGACTGCCGACGAACTCGGCTGCGGCCGCGTTGCGATACACCGGCCGTCCCTGCTCGTCGCAGACGATCACGCCTTCGATGAGGTGGTCGAGGGTGGCCTGGAGCCGGTCGATTTGTTCCGCCGGGTTGATCCCAGCGCCGTCACCGGCACCGGTCTCAGCGCCCGGCGTGCGCTTGGTGCCCGCCTCCGGCGATGCCTTCTCGGCCTTCCTCACGACGTCCCTCCGGCGGAGCCTCGGCTTGCGGAATCCAGCATGCGGCGGTTCGACCGCCACCTGGCTGGCTGGATCATCTTGCACGTTCGTTGCACTCCGGCTCTCTCGCGTCCGCACCACGGTAGGGGCCATAGGCGTGTCGACCCTTACGGCACCACATCTTTTAGGTGAACTGAAGGTGAACGTTCTGGAAAGGTACCGGACCTGGTAGCGGAACGATCTGCTGGCTTGCCATCATCGGGGTATGAGCAACGACGCCATGGTCCGGACCGGCAACACGGCGCCGGCAGAAGATGCCGTGACCGTGCCGGACGACGGCTCGGGACCGCTGCGAGACGTGGTCTACGACCTCGACGACGTGGCGGTCTACTACGGGTCGTACCGGGCGATTCGGGGCGTGACCATGCAGATGCACGCCCAGGAGATCACCGCGCTCATCGGCCCGTCGGGGTGCGGCAAGACCACCCTCCTGCGTTGTCTCAACCGGATGAACGACCTGGTCGCGGGCACCAGAGTCGACGGCACGATCCGCTACCACGGCCAGGATGTACAGGCGCCGACGGTGAAGCCGATCGAGTTGCGGCGCAAGGTCGGGATGGTCTTCCAAAAGCCGAACCCGTTCCCGAAGTCGATCTTCGAAAATGTGGCTTTCACCCCTCGGGCGAACGGAGTGCCCAAAAAGGACCTCGCCGAGGTCGTCGAGGGCGCACTGCGGCAGGCGGCCCTGTGGGACGAGGTCAAAGACAAGCTGAAGCAGAGCGCGTTCGAGCTGTCCGGCGGCCAGCAGCAGCGGCTCTGCATCGCCCGGGCCATCGCGGTCAAGCCTGACGTCATCCTCATGGACGAACCGTGCTCCGCCCTCGATCCGATTGCCACGCTGCGGATCGAGGAGCTGATGGTCAACTTGAAGGAGCAGTTCACCATCATCATCGTCACCCACAACCTGCAGCAGGCCGCCCGGGTGTCGGACACGACCGCGTTCTTCACCACCGAGGGCAAGGAAGGCGGCGTCTTGGTCGAGGTCGCCCCGACCCGCAAGATGTTCGACTCCCCCGCCGATCAGCGGACCCTCGACTACGTAACCGGCCGCTTCGGCTGAGCGGCGGCGTCTCGCAGACGCCGCCATCCCCGTGCCGGGGGCCCCAGCGACGCTTTGCGGGCCCGGCGGACAGCTCGGTCTTTTTGGCAGATGTGGTCTTCGACCGCGTGGACGACCGCTTCACGCTCTCCTGGCTGGGAGCCCTAGGCGTTCGCGCTCGCTGGGAGCCCGTAGCCTGACAGACCGTGTGCCTGACAGGCCGTGTGCCTGACAGACCGTGTGCCTGACAAACCGTGTGCCTGACAAACCGTGTGCGAGCCCGCCGTCGACGACACGGCCCGCCGGCGGTCGCGTCGCCACGGCGGGTGTCGGGCCAGCTCGCCATCCGCTCCGTCTTGCTAGCCGCCAGACCGGCGATACGAGACCCAGCAGGCCCACCACCAGGCCGGCTAAAGAGACATCCGCTCCGTCTGCTTGCGAGCCCGCCCGGCGACGACACGACCCAACGCGATGAGCACGATGAGGATGATCAAGGTGACCGCACCGGCGGCGGCAGCGAGCTGGTGGGCGCTCTGGCCGGGCAGGGAGGTGTCGGTGAAGGTCACGTAGGTCAGGTACGGCACCTGGTGGTGGAACAGGTTCAAACCCGGGTTGTGGCCGTCGAGGAAGCCGGCAGTGAACAGCAGCGGGGCGGTCTCGCCGGTGGAGATCGCCAGCGCCACGATCAGGCCGCTGACGATCCCGGGGATGGCCGGCGGAAGCAGGATCCGCGCCACCGTGCGCCCCCGGGGCAGGCCGAGGCCGGCCGACGCCTCCCGCAGGGTTGTCGGTACCTGCCTGAGGGCCACTTCTGTCGTCTTCACGACGTAGGGGAGGACCAGGACCGACAAGGCGAGCAGCCCGGCGAGCAGTGAGTAACCCCAGTGGAACTCGACGACCAGCGCGATGTACCCGACGTAGCCGATGACGATCGAGGGCATGCCGGCGAGGACCTCGGAGAAGAACCGGAGGATCCCGCCGAGGCGCGGTCCGGCGAACTCGGCCAGGTAGATCCCCGCGGCCACGCCGATGGTCCCCGCGACCACCAAGACGCCGAGCAGCAACAGCAGCGTCCCGACTATCGCGTTGCTCAGACCGCCGTGATCCCCGTGGGTCGGTTTGGTGAAAAGCGACCAGCCGAACGCCGGCGCGGCCTGGTGGAACACGCTGATGATCACGCTCATGGCGGGGGCGACGATGAGCACGAACGCCAGGGCGCACAAGCCCCAGAAGATCAGGTCACGGATCCCTCGGGCCCGCATCACACGCCCCTTCCGACCGGGAGGCCCGGCCCGCTCAGGCGCCGGCCGACGAGGCGCCCGGCGAAGTTGGTGAGGAGCGTGATGCCGAGGAGGACCAAGCCGACCTCGGCCAGGGCGTGGATCGCCATGCCCGTCGAGTCGGTGAGCGCGCCGTCGAGGAGCGCGGCGATCGTCGACGCCATCGTGGAGAACGGGGCGAAGATGCTCTTCGGGTAGGCGTTCAAGAAGTTGCCGCTGATCAACAGCACGGCGATCGTCTCGCCGAGCGCACGACCCCACCCGAGCAGTGCGGCCGCGATGATCCCGGTCCTGATGAACGGGAGGGTCACCAGCCGCACCGACTCCGAGCGGGTCAGGCCGAGGGCGGTGGCGCCCTCTTTGCTCAAGGCCGGCACCGACCGGACCAGCTCCCGGGTGGTGGCGGCGACGATCGGGATGATCATGATCGCCAGCACCAGCGACGAGGTGAGCAGCCCCTGGCCCGAACCGACCGCGCCGGTCAGCCACGGGATGTGCAGGTCGGCCACGTACCGGTAGACGTCGCGGGCGAAGAAAGGCCCGAACGTGTAGACACCCCAAAGCCCGAACACGACGCTCGGCACGCCGGCGAGCAGCTCGAGGAACACGCCGAGCGGCGCCTCGAAGCGGCGCGGGACCCGCTCCACGAGGAGGATCGCTCCGAGCACCGAGACGGGCAGCGCGAAAACCAAGGCGATGAGCGACGACACGAGGGTGCCGAAGATCAGCGGCAAGATCCCGAACGACGCGCCCTTCGCGGCCTTGTAGCCGTGTCGGACCTCGACCCCGGTGCTGTAGAGGTTCCCGATGGTGAAGGTCTTGGTGGTGAAGAACTTCCCGCCGTTGAAGACGATCGAGGGGTACGCCTCCTTGAACATCTCGTAGGCGAGGAAGCCGAGGGCGGCCACCGGGACGACCGCCGCCGCCCCGAGAACGAACTTGATCACCCGGTCCCGGGGCGTGAGCTCGGCGCGGGCGCGCGCCCGCGCCATCGAACGCTTCGAACGGATCCGCTCGGGACGGACGGATGTGACGGCCACTGGCAACCTCGCTTGGAGAACGTGGGTGCCCGGCGACGGGACGCCGGGCACCCACGTGGTGTTCTAGCTGATCAGGACCCGATCTTGGCGATCGCCGCCTGGACCTTCGGGATCACCGAGGACGGAAGGGCCACGAACTGCTCCTTGGCCAGGTTGGCCGGCGTCGAGCCTTGGCTCGGGTCGATGGCGAACGCCAGGAAGGTACGGATGGCTTTCGCCTTGTTGGCGTCCGACTGCGTCGACTTCACGACTAGGTACTCGAAGTTGACGATCGGGTACGAGGTGGCGCCGGCGGCGTAGATGAGCGACGCAGCCAGGTTGTCGGGGACGTTCGACGTCGAGTTGTTGACCGCTGAGGTGACGTTGGCCTGGGTCGGGCTCACGAACTGGCCGGCCTGGTTTTGCAACAGCGCCTCGCCGAGGCCCGCGGAGGTCGCCTGGGCCTGCGAGCTGATGCCGACGTAGGCAATGCAGCCCGGCGTCGACGAGCAGGTCTGGACCATGCCGGGGTTGCCGTTGGCGGTCAGCTCGCCGGGGGCGGCCGGCCAGGTGACGGTGGTGCCGAACGCAGGACCGGAGTTCCACGCCGAGTTGGTCTTCGACAAGAAGCTGGTGAAGATGAACGTGTCACCAGACGAGTCGACGCGCCGGACCGGCACGATCGTGGTCGAAGGCAGCGTCACGCCGGTGTTGAGCGAGGCGATCGCAGGATCGTTCCACTTGGTGATCTTGCCCATGTAGATCTGGGCCAGGACATCCCCGGTGAGCTTGAGCGACGTCTTGACGCCGGGGATGTTGTAGTCCACGGCCTGGGACGAGACGACGATCGGGATGTTCATCAACGCGGTGTTGGCGGCCAGCTGACCCGACGACAGGTAGGCGTCGGAGCCGCCGAGGTCGGTGGTCCCGGCGGTGGCGTCGGAGATACCCTTGCCGGAGCCGCCCGCCGCGGGCGCCAAGGTGATGTTGGAGTAAGCCGAGTGCAGCGGGTCTGCGAGGACCTGGAGGTAGGGGAACTCCAGGCTGGATCCTGACTCGGTCAGCGTCACCGGGGAGCTGGGGTTGCCGGTGTTCATGTTCGTCCCGCCGGACTGGGCCGTGGTCGCGGAGGAACCGGCGGTCCCTCCGGGGGCGGCTGCGGTCGTGGGGCTGGTGCTCGAGGACGATGAGCTCCCGCACGCGGCGATGGCCAGCGCCGACACGGACACAAAGGCCAGGGCAATCGGACGTTTCACTACGACCTCCAAGAAAGGGAAAGCACCCAGGACCGTTCGGCCCGGTGGCGGTGATGGCCGGCTCCGGTCCGCACAACGACCGCCTCTTGGGGGCATCGGGCATCGATATGCGTCGGGCTCAACCGGCGGTCAACGTAGTGAGCCGGGGTAAACGGGAGGTGTACGGACGGCGAACCAGGACTGGTTAGGAGCAGAACTTCTCGGTCGCTGTTAGCGAAGCGGACACCAGATGACAATGCTCGCGCGCTGCCAGCGGGCACGCTGCCACCGAGCACACCGTCCGGGAGCTGCGGCCGCCGCGCCCAGCGCGACGGCTCGACGGGTCAGCGCGACTCGCGTGCGCCGGGCTGCGCCAGCATCTGGGTGACCGCCTCGGGGAGCGGCCCCCGGGCCAGGTCGGCGATCGTGACGTTCTCCAAGACGCTGCGGAGGCTGGCCCGCAGCGCCAGCCACACCTCCGAAAGCCGGATCGCGCTGCCCTTGTAGCTGACGTCTTCGGGCCGGTAGCCGTGAACGCTGGCAAGCGGCCCGTCGGTGGCGCGCATCACGTCGGCCAGGGTGATGCGCTCCGCGGGACGAGCCAGCCAGTAGCCGCCGTCCGCCCCGCGGCGGCTGGCGAGGATCCCTTGCTGGCGCAACTGGGCGAGGATGCTCTCGAGGAACTTGGGGGGGATGCCCTGGCTGCTGGCCAGCCGCTCGCCTTTCACCGGGCCGCCGCCCGCGTCGGCCAGCTCGATTAGAGCCCGGGCCGCGTAGTCCGCCTTGGCCGAGATCTGCACGAGGTCATCCTTAGCACCCGGGCCGGCCCGGCTGCGGCTCGCCCTCAGCCATTAGACCGACGCCGCCCAGACGGACCCTGGCCACTCAGACGGACCCTGGCCACTCAGACGGAACCTGGGCGCTCAGATCTTCGGCGCCAGGTAGGTGGCTCGCACGAACTTCCCGCCGTGGGCTTCGAGGACCCACACCGACCCCTTCGCCTGCCGGGGCCGCAGCCCCAGGTCCAACCGGTCCTCGTCGGCCAGCGCGACCAGCACCTCGGGGATGACGTCCCCGTGGGTGCACATGGCGACCTTGTCGTCGGCCAGGGAGCGGACCAGGCTGAGCGCTTCGCTCCCACCACCCTCCGCCAGAGCGGGAGCCGCCTCGACGGGGAGGTTCAGGTTCCGGGCCAGAGGGGTCACGGTCTCGACGCAGCGCACGTAAGGGCTGCTCAGTACCCGTTGGGGGGCGAACACCTCTAGAAGCCCGACGAGGGCGTCGGCCTGCTGGCGTCCTTTGGGAGACAGCGGCCGGTCGCGGTCGGCGCCGTCCCAGTCCTTGCGGGAACCGGCGTGAGCATGGCGGATGAGGAGCACCGGCACTCCTACAGTCTGGCAGGCTTTCGGGGGGGGCCATTCATTCCGGCCGCGGCTCGGCTCGCAACGGCGAAGCGGTGAGCCGCCCCGCTGCGTGCACCCCTCTACGCTGGGGGTTGTGACCACCGACGCCCCGCCCGTCCCCGCAGTGGCGGCGCACCGGAGCCTCCAGCCGCTCGGCCCGTTTCGGCGCACGGTGCGCGAGGTCGGGCTCGGGCTCATCACCGCCGGCGTCATCGTGTTGCTGTTCGTCGCCTACCAGCTCTTCGGCACCAACCTGACCGAGGCCCACAACCAGGCGGCGTTGAAGAAGAGCTTCACCACCGAGCTGCACTCCCACGCCCCGGTGCCGGCCCCGGCCGGTGGGGCGACCACGAAGGCCCCCGGTTCTGACAACCCGACCGTCGGCGGTCCCCCGACGATCGCCACGCCCTCCGGGGGGGCCATCGACCACCTGGTGATCCCCAAGCTGGGGTTGGACAAGTACGTCGTCGACGGGACCGACGAGTCGAGCCTCAGCCGCGGCCCAGGGCATTACCAAGGCACCCCGTACCCGGGTCAGCCGGGCAACGTGGGTATCGCCGGGCACCGCACCACCTACGGAGCGCCGTTCTACCGCCTCGACGAGCTGACCATCGGCGACGACGTCTACCTAACCGACACGACCGGCCACACCTTCCGCTACCAGGTCGACCAAGCGCCGATGGTGGTGGCGCCCAGCGACGTGGCGGTGCTCGACCCCACCCCGACCCCCACCTTGACCCTCACGACCTGCAACCCGAGGTTCTCGGCGACCAGCCGCTTGATCGTCAAGGCCAAGCTGGTCGGCCTGCCCGTCGCCACCCCCGCCCCGGCCCCCGCGGTCACCACCCCGACCTCCGCCTCCGGGGGCACCCCCGCGGCGCGCTCCACCACCACCGCAGCCGTCCCGACGACGCTCACCGCCGGCACCCACTCCGCGTGGCCTCCGGCGCTGCTCTACGGCGCGGCGGTAGTGGTGCTCTGGGTCGCCACCCGAATCGCGGTCAACCGGACCCGGCGCTGGCGGAGGGCCGGGGCGCTCGTCGGCGGGATCGGCGTGTGCTGCATCCCGCTTTGGTTCTGCTTCGAGAACGTGGTGCGCCTGCTCCCCCAGAGCATCTAGCCGCCGGGCGGAACCCGCGGCGGTCAGTAGTGGCGTAGCTCGACGGTGTTGCCGTCGGGGTCGCGTACGTACAGCGAGGTGCCCTGCCCTCGGGCCCCGAAACGGGGTCCGGGCCCGTCGAGCACCTCGAACGCGCCGCCGGCGGCCACCGCGGCCAGGTCGACGGGGTCCACCGTGACGCACAAGTGGTCCAGGTTGGCGCCGGTCGGCTCGCCGGCGAAGAGGTCGATGATCGTGGATGGCGAGACGCGCACCGACGGGAACGGCGCGTCGCCCCGGCGCCACTCCTCCACCCGCACGCCGCGCAGCCCGAGGACCCCGCTGTACCACGCCAGTGACCGCTCCACGTCCGCGACGAGCAGCACGACGTGGTCGAGGTGAGCGGCGGAGAGGGCGAGGGTCGGGCCCATCACCCGCTCGAACGCGTCGATCACCGGGTGGTCGCGGGGATAGCTCATCTTCTCCCGGACCACGTCGAGGGCAACCCACTCCGCGGCGTCGATCTCGTTGGCGCCGGCCACCGTGCCCGACTCGACGGTCATCGCCCAGTACCGGACCGTCTTGGGTCGCCGGGTCCGGTCGGTGTAGGACACCGACACCAGCTCGGCACCGAGACGGCACCGTACGCTGGCCTCTTCCTCGACCTCCCGGACGGCGGCGTCCTCGTCGGACTCGCCGTCGTCGACCTTGCCTTTCGGGAGGCTCCAGTCGTCGTAGCGGGGGCGGTGCACCAGCACCACCTCGACCTCGCCTGCCGGGCTGCGCCGCCACACCACTCCTCCCGACGCTCGCAGCAAGCCGGCGTCGGGACCGCCGAGCGGAGGGGGTTCGGGCGGGGTCACGAGTGGCGGTCGGGGACCGGGACGCTGTCAGGGTCGCGGCGGCGACGGGCCCGCTCGGTGGCGAGATGCGCGAAGTGGTCCTGGGCGTTGAAGCCGACGGTCACCGGCACCTTGCTCCACGTCCCGTCCGGGCCGAGGGTCCACGACAGCACGTCGTCGAGGAGTTCCACCTCGATGATCTCCCGCAACCGGGACTGCAGATCCGGCGGGTCGATCTGGACCACTGCTTCCACCCGGCGATCCAAGTTGCGCTCCATCATGTCCGCGGACCCTAGGTACCACTCGCCGTCGTCGGGCAGCACCCGGGGGGTGCGCCACCCGTGATCGGTCCGCACCGGGGAGTCACCGTTCGGGTGGCCGTCCGCCCCGGGGCGGTGGCCGTTGGCTCCGGCCTGCCCGTTGGCTGCGCCGGGGGCGACGGCGCCACCCCCGAAGTAGTAGACCCGAGAGTGCTCGAGCCAGCGCCCGACCAGGCTGCGGACCCGAATGTTGTCGGACAGGCCGGCGACACCGGGCCGCAAACAGCAGATCGCCCGGGTGATCAGGTCGATCTGGACCCCCGCCGCGGACGCCTCGTAGAGCGCGTCGATGATGTGGGTGTCGACCAGGTTGTTGAGCTTCCAGACGATGCGCCCCGCCGGCCCCAGCTCACGTTCCCGGGCGATCAGCTCGAGGATGCTCGTGCGCAGGTTGGCCGGGGCGACCAGCAGCCGCCGGTAGTCCACCCGCCGGCTGTAGCCGGTCAAGAAGTTGAACAAGTCGGTGAGGTCGGCGCCCAGGTCCGGGTTGGCGGTGAGGACGCCCAAGTCCTCGTAAAGGCGGGCGGTCGTCGAGTTGTAGTTGCCGGTGCCGATGTGGCAGTAGCGGCGGATCCCGTCCCCCTCGCGGCGGACCACGAGCGCGGTCTTCGAGTGGGTCTTCAGCCCGACGAGGCCGTAGACGACGTGGACGCCGGCCCGCTCCAGTGCTTTGGCCCATCCGATGTTGGCCGCCTCGTCGCCGCGGGCTTTGAGCTCCACTAGCGCCGCCACCTGCTTGCCGCGCTCCGCGGCCCGGATGAGCGACTGCACGATCGGGCTGTCCCCGGACGTGCGGTAGAGCGTCTGCTTGATGGCCAGCACGTCGGGGTCGTGCGCCGCCTCGGCGATGAAGGTCTCGACCGAGCTGGCGAAACTGTCGTAGGGATGCTGGACGAGGATGTCCCCGGAGCGGATCACCGCGAAGACGTCGGCCGGCTCGTCGTCGACGCCGGCCAGCTCCGGAGGGGTGATCGGGGCGAACGGCTCGTCTTTGAGTTCCGGGCGGTCGAGCCCGTGGAGCACCCACAAGCCGGCGACGTTGAGCGGTCCGTGGATGTCGTAGACGTCTTCGGCGGTGAGGTCCAGCTCGCGGGTCAGCAGCTCGCGCACCTCGTCGGTGATGTGAGCGTCGACCTCGAGGCGCACGGCGCGCCCGAAGCGGCGCCGGCGCAGCTCCATCTCGACCGCCTCGAGGAGGTCGTCGGCCTCCTCGTCCTCGAGGGTCAAGTCCGCGTTGCGGGTGACCCTGAACACGTGGTGGCTTTCGATCTCCATCCCCGGGAAAAGGGCACCGAGATGGGCGGCGATGACCTGTTCGAGGGGCACGAACCGCTGTCCGTCCGGCAGGCCGACCAGCCCGGGGAGCATCTCGGGGACCTTGAGCCGGGCGAAGCGGCGGTCGCCTCGCACCGGGTCCCTGACGATCACGGCGAGGTTGAGCGAGAGGTTGGAGATGTAGGGGAAAGGGTGACCGGGGTCCACCGCTAGCGGGGTGAGGACCGGGAAGATCCGCTCGGTGAACACCCGCCGGGCCCAGGCCCGGTCGCGCCCGTCAAGGGCGTCGAAGTCGGTGAGCACGATCGACGCTTCGCTCAGCGCGGGCATCAGATCTTCGAGGAGGACCCGCCGGCGCCGCTCGAACAGCGCCATGGACTCGCCTCTGATGGCCCTCAGCTGGTCGGACACCGACAGCCCGTCGGGGGCGGTCCCGCCGATGCCGGCCGCCAACTGGTCCTTGAGGCCGGCCACCCGCACCTGGAAGAACTCGTCCATGTTGGAGGAGAAGATCGCCGCGAACTTGGCCCGCTCGAGCAGCGGGTCGCCCTGCCGTTCAGCCAGCGCCAAAACCCTCGAGTTGAAGTCGAGAGTTGAGAGTTCGCGGTTGATGTAGCGGTGCTCGTCGTCGGCGAGCACCGCGGCCGGCTCCAACTCGACTCCCACCCCGACCCCGAGGCGGGCCGCGGATGCCGACGGGTCCTCGCCGAGGGTGGGAGTGTGCATCCCCTCGAGGCTAACGGGGCCGGCCCCGCGGGCGTTCACGGGCGGGGTGGACGGCGGGCGGTCCTCGGGCGGGGGGCCGGCCAGCGGGGGGACCGAAACCGGGCCGTCTCCGGCTGGCCCGCCGAGCGGGGACGCCGAAGCGTCCCCCGACGCACCGGGCGGGGAAGCCGGCGGGTCAGGGGCCGGCGAAGCGGACGCTGACCGGTCGGGTGCCGGCGAGTCGGCGGCGACCAGGTCGGGTGCCGGCCGGTCAGCGGCGACCGGGCCGGGTGCCGGGGACTTCGCGGCGGCCGGCGCCGAGGCGGTGACGTCGGGACGCCGGAACAGCCGCTGCCACCAGCGGGGACGGGCCTCCGCCACCGCCGCTGCTCAGGCTCTCGGGGTCTGGTCGTCCTCGTCGGGAAGGCCGAGGTCCCACTCCAGCACCAGGTTCTCCCGCTCTGCGTCGCGCGCCACCCGCTCCCGGTTGCGCCGGAACTGCGGGTCATGCGGGGGAAGGAGCAGGAGGCGGGCCTGGGCCCGCTGGCGGAACTCGTCGATCACGGCCCGGTCACCGAAATCGGAGTCGACCCTCCAGTGAGGGGCGACCGGGCCCAGGTAGACGACCCGGATGTGGCCCCGGGGCGGCGCCTGCTCCGAAGCCCCCTGGAACGACGGGTTCACCTGCTGTGACATGGTCGGGCAGCCTACTTGTCCCGCAGCCGGCTGGCTGCGGCGACCACCGCGGCGAGGGAGGCGTCGAGGGTGCTGGTGTCCATCCCGACCCCCCACACGCTGTGACCGTCGGCTCCGCCGACCTCGACGTAGGCCGCGGCCGATGCCTCGCTGCCCGCCGTCAGGGCGTGCTGGGAGTAGTCGCGCAGCTCGACGTCGATGCCGAGCCCGGCCCGGATGGCGTTGACCAGCGCGTCGATCGGCCCGTTGCCGTCCCCCACCAGCGTCTCGTGCTTGCCGTCGACGAGGACCTGGGCGGCCACCCTCGTCCCCATTTCTCCGCTGCTGACCTCGGAGGACACCAGCCGGATGCCGGCGTCGTCGGGCAGGTAGGTCCCGGCGAACACGTCCCACAGCTCGCCGGGATGGATCTCGGTGCCGGACTTCTCGGTGACGGCCTGGACCGCCTTCGAGAACTCGATCTGCAGCTTGCGGGGCAGATCCAACCCGTGCTCGGTGTCCATCAGGTAGGCGACGCCGCCCTTGCCGCTCTGGCTGTTGACCCGGATGATCGCCTCGTAGGTCCGGCCCACGTGCTTCGGGTCGATCGGCAGGTACGGCACTTCCCACTGCTCGTAGTCGTCGGGCAGCGCCGACATGCCCTTCTTGATGGCGTCTTGGTGGGATCCGGAGAACGCGGTGTAGACCAGGTCGCCGGCGTAGGGGTGGCGGGGGTGCACCGGCAGGCGGTTGCAGTACTCGGCCACCCGGCGCAGCGCGTCGATGTCGTGCAGGTCGAGCTTCGGGTCGACGCCTTGAGTCATCAAGTTGAGGGCGAGGGTGACCACGTCGACGTTGCCGGTGCGCTCCCCGTTGCCAAACAGGGTCCCCTCCACCCGGTCCGCCCCGGCCAGCTGGGCCAGCTCGGCGGCCGCCACCGCGGTGCCGCGGTCGTTGTGGGGGTGGAGGCTGAGCACGATGGAGTCCCTGGCGGGGATGCTGCGCCCGAACCACTCGACCACGTCGGCGTACAGGTTGGGTCCGTACATCTCGACGGTGTTGGGCAAGTTGATGATCATCTTGCGCTCCGGGCTGGGCTCGATGACCTCCATGACCGCCTGGCAGACCTCCACCGCGTAGTCCGGTTCGGTCCCGGTGAAGCTCTCCGGCGAGTACTCGTAGGTGACGAGGGTTCCCGGGACCGACGACTCCATCTTCTTCACCAGGCGCGCCGCGCTGGTGGCGATGTCGGTGATGCCGCCTTTGTCCATCCCGAACACCACCCGCCGCTGCAGGGTGGACGTCGAGTTGTAGAAGTGCACGATGGCGTGCCGGGCGCCGGCGATAGCCTCGTAGGTCCGCTCGATCAGCTCGGGACGGCACTGGACCAGCACCTGGATGGCCACCCCTTCGGGGATCCGGTCCTCCTCGATGATCTGGCGGATGAAGTCGAAGTCGGTCTGCGACGCGGCGGGGAAGCCGACCTCGATCTCGCTAAAGCCCATCCCGACGAGAGCCTCGAACATCTTCAGCTTCCGCGGCGGGTCCATCGGGTCGATCAGCGCCTGGTTGCCGTCGCGCAGGTCGACGCTGCACCACTGCGGCGCGGCGGTCAGCTTCCGGTCCGGCCAGGTCCGATCGGGCAGCTCGAGGGGGACGTATGGCCGGTACCGCTGGTAGGGCATCTCGCAGGGGGTGGGGTAGCGGTATGCAGCCACGGGGCACCTTTCAGGAACGTACGGCGGGGGGTATCGGGGGTGGTTGAAACGGGAAGCAATCCGGGAACGAAAAAACCTCCTGGCCCGGGGGCGCAGGAGGTTTCGGCGAGCACCGATGTGGGGCGCTCGCCTACACGAGAAGAAGGAGGCCGATCAGTCGAGCCATAGGCCTTATATCATCCAGCAGGGACCGAGGGTTGTCAAGGCGACCCCCGTGGGTTACTCTGGCATTAACTTTTTTCGCCCTACGGGCGTGGCGCGTTGTCCGAGATTGCGGGGACGACGCAGACGACCAGTGGCAGGACATCCCCCCTGAAGTCCTGCTGAGAATCTGGTGAAGACGTCAACGTTCGGCCACGTCGGGGCGTATTACTAGATGAGTTCTATGGAGGTTGTGATGGAAACCGACTGGATGACCGACGGCAAGTGTCGTGAGCTGCCGCCCGAGACGTTCTTCCCGAGCGACGGGGTCGGCGTCGAGCTGGCGCGCCGGATCTGCGCTGACTGCCCGGTCAAGGAGCCCTGCCTCGAGTACGCCCTCTACAACCGCATCGAGCACGGCGTGTGGGGCGGCGCCTCCGAGCGGGAGCGGCGCCGCATCGCCCGTCGCCGCCGCGGTGGGCGCATCACCGCCGAGGTCGACTGAGCTTCCCCCTCGAGCCCCCCCGATCACCGCTGACCTGAGGGCGAGTCCGCTCATCGGGCGGCGGGGCGATCGGGGCCCCGACCTCCCGAGTGAAGGTCCCGACCTCGCGCGTCAAGGCCCCGCTTCGGGGTGCGGGGCCTTGCTCGTGTCTCTGCTGCCAGCTCGGCTTCTCTGCCTGCTGGCGTATGTGGCCTGCCGCGCCGCTAGCTGCCGCGGCTGCCCGGCGTCAGGAGGAGCTGGCCTCGCGCTTGGCTCGGGCCTCACGCTCGGCGAGCAGGGCGTCGAGCTCGCTGCGGCTGAGGGTCACCTTGTCGTCCGCGGTGGCCTGCGGGACCGCGGGCGGGGCGGCGGCGGCCTTGGACGCGGCGTCGCGCTCCGCCTCCTCCTGGGCCTTGCGGAACTCCCGGCCGGCGAGGCCCATGTTGCGAGCGATCTTGGGAGCCTGGCTCCCGAAGAGCAAAATGGCGATGATGACGACAGCCACGATCCCCAGATCGGGGCCGAAGATATTCGCTAGGACCATACCGATCACGGTACTCCCCCGACGGCCCAGCCGCATGGGCGCGCCACGGATACATCGGCGGCCTCGCTGAGCGGCGACGGCCACCGGGTGCTGATGGCGGTGATCAACGTCAGCGAGGGTCGGGACCGGGGGATCCTGGCTGACCTGGCCGCCGCCACCGGCCCGGCGCTGCTCGACTTGCACAGCGACGGCGATCACCACCGCTCCGTGTTCACCCTCGGAGGCCCGCAGACCGAAGCCGGCGCCCGGGGGCTGACTGCTCGAGCGGTCTCGCTCCTCGACATCACCGCCCACCAAGGGGCCCACCCCCGCATCGGCGTGGTCGACGTCGTGCCCTGGGTCACACTCGTCGGCCGGCCTCTAGCCGAGGGCCCCCTCGCGGTGTCCCTCGCAGAGCGCGACCGCTTCGCCCGGTGGGCGGCGGACTCCCTCGGCGTCCCGTCGTTCCTCTACGGGCCGGGCGGTCGGAGCCTCCCCGAGGTCCGCCGCCACGCCTGGCGGGAAGCCATGCCCGACGTCGGTCCGCCGCGCCCCCACCCGACCGCCGGCGCCATGGCCGTCGGCGCACGCGGCGCGCTGGTCGCCTACAACCTGTGGCTGGCCGAGCCGGACCTGCCCACCGCGCAGGCCATCGCCCGATCGTTGCGCGGCGGTCAGCTGCGCTGCCTCGGCCTGCGCGTCGGCGACGCGGTGCAGGTGTCGTGCAACCTCATCGATCCTTGGAGGGTGGGACCCGGCGCGGTCTTCGACGCGGTGGCCAGCCGGGCGGGTGTGGCCCGCGCCGAGCTGGTCGGGCTGCTCCCCGCTGCAGTCCTCGCCGCCGAACCGGCCCACCGGTGGGCCGAGCTGGACCTCGACCCGGGCAGAACAATCGAGGCCCGCCTGGAACAGGCGGGCCTCGATGGGGGAAGCGGTGGATGACCTGGAGGGCGCCGCGGCCACGGATGCGGTGGCCCGCACACCTCAGATCGGGTGATCTGGACGACAACGCCGGCGACAGGAAACGCCGGCAGCTGGGCCGTCTACGACGCGGCGTCGCCCGCGGAGCGACGCTCCAGGGCCCGCCGACGGCGGATCCGGCGGCGCTCCCGCTCACTCAGGCCGCCCCAAATGCCGAACTTCTCACTGTTGGCCAGGGCGTACTCCAAGCAGTCCTCCTGGACCACGCACCCCCGGCAGACCTCTTTGGCCTCCCGGGTCGATGCTCCCCGCTCCGGGAAGAACAGGTCGGGGTCCACGCCCATGCAGTTGGCCTGCCGCTGCCAGGCCAGCTCATTGGGCTGTAACAACAAGTCGATCAGTTGGCTCACCGGTGACTCCCCTCACTCTTGAGTCGTCCGAGTTTCGTACGCACCGATGTAACTACACCGATGTGATCTTGTACCCGCGCCCCCCTCCAGCGCAAGGCGAATCCGCGATTTTTCCTGCTGGACCTGCTAACGGTGCGTCGTGGGCCATCCATGGCTGCGCCCGAAACAAGCGAGCGCGGCCGCCGCGTCAGCTCTGGCACCTGGCGCCGCCGGGCGCTGACTCCCCCGCCTTCCAGCCGCGGTGGGACGCGAACCAGCGAACAGCTCTTCACGCCGCTGGGGGCGTCAATTTCGTGCCCCAAACGGCGAACCGGCCACCACAACCCGCCCAAACGCCTGCTACCGGCCGGTCGGGCCCAGCGCCCGGCGCCAGGGGGCCGGTCGGCTCAGCCCCGCCGGCGTTTAGCTGTCGCCTGCTGGCCGTCCGACCAGGATCGCCCGCACCGCGTCCTCGGATTCCTCGTTTACCAGGGCGATGACTTCGTCGCCGGGCTCGATGGTGGTGTCACCGCGAGGGACGACGACGCGGCGGTCCCGGACGATGGCCACGATCGACGCGTCGCGGGGGACGCCCAGCTCCGCGATGGTCTGGCCGGCGGCTGGCGACCCCTCGGCGAGGGTGACCTCGACCAGGCGGGCGGTGCCCTCCGCGAACTGCATGAGCCGCACCAGTGTGCCCACCGACACCGCCTCTTCGACCAGGGCGGTCATGAGGTGCGGCGTCGAGACCGACACGTCCACCCCCCAGGTCTCGTTGAACAGCCACCGGTTCTTCGGGTGGTTGACCCGGGCGATGACCCGGGGCACCGCGAACTCCTGCTTGGCCAAAAGCGACACGACCAGGTTGTCCTCGTCGTCGCCGGTGGCGGCCACCACCACGTCGACCTCCGCCAGCCCGGCCCGCTTGAGGGTGGAGACCTCGCAGGCGTCGCCGAGGAGCAACCGGCAGCTGAGGGTGTGCCCGAGCCGGTCGAGGAGGGCCTGGTCGGACTCGATGATCATGACGTCGTGGCCGCTGGCGCACAGGTCGTTGGCGATGGAGGTGCCGACGTTGCCGGCGCCGGCGATGGCGACCTTCACGACTCGCCTCCGCGGCCGCTGCCGACACCCTGGCGTCCCTCGGGTGGGGCGGCACCGAAATCGGTGGCCGGGGCGCCGCCCACCGCGTGGCTGGACGCGCCGGCGCCGGATTCGGAGCCGACGAGGCGGCCCTCGAAGCGGGTGAACGCCTTCGACCGCACCGCGAACAGCACCACGTCGCCCTCCTGCCCGAGCGTCGAGGCGGTGGCCAGGCGGGCCTCGCCGGCCCGGGTGACGAGCACCGGGCGGAAGTCGTCGTCCTCGGCCAGCTCCTCGAGGGGACGGCCGGCGAACTCGTCGGGCAGCATCCGCTCGACCAGGCTGACCTCGCCGCTCGGGTCGGTCCAGGCGCTGGCCGTCTCCTCCGGCAGCAGCCGGCGGGCGACTTGATCGACGGTCCAGCTCACGGTGGCCACGGTAGGGATCCCGAGGCGCTGGTAGATCACCGCCCGGCGGGGGTCGTAGATGCGGGCCACCACCCTGGCCACCTCGAAGTTCTCGCGGGCGATGCGGGCCACCAAGATGTTGGTGTTGTCGCCGCTGGTGACCGCGGCGAGGGCACCGGCGTGCTTCACTCCCGCTTCGATCAGGACGTCGCGGTCTATCCCGGTGCCGGCGATCGCCCGCCCGCCCCACTCCTCGGGCAGCCGGCGGAACGACTCGGTGCGCTTGTCGATGATCACCGTCGAATGCCCGTCGCGCACGAGACGGTCGGCGAGCTCCGAGCCGACGCGCCCACATCCGACAACGATCACGTGCATGCGGGCATCTTTACAGCATTTCCGCGCTCGGCCCGGTGGCCCCGGCGCTCAAGCGCTGCGGCGCCGTGCCCCGCCGCCTCGCTGCGTGCGCTTCTGGTCGAGGAAGTCGACCAGCACGTAGTCGCCGAGTGTCTCGGGGGTGGTGAAGAACGCCCGGCCCCGGTTGAGCTGGGTCATCTTCTCCACGAACGCCCGCAGGTAGCCGGTGGCGTCGAGCATGAACGTGTTGATGGTGATCCGCTCCTTGGTGCAGCGGACCACCTCTTCGAGGGTCAGCTGCACCGTCTCGGGCGCCGGCGGGTACGAGAAGAACGGCGAGCCGTCCTCCAGCAGGTGCGCGGTCGGCTCCCCGTCGGTGATCATGATCACCTGCTTGGTGCCGGTCTGGCGAGCCAGCAGCCGGCGGGCCAGCACCAGCGCGTGCTGCATGTTGGTCCCGTAGGTGTAGTCCCACGACACCTCCGGCAGGTCCTGGGGCCGCAGCTCCCGGGCCAGCTCCCCGAAGCCGATCAGGCCCAGGTAGTCCCGGGGGTACTGGGTGGTGATCAGCGAGTGGAGCGCCATGGCGGTCTTCTTGGCGGCCAGGAAGTTGTCTCGCATGGGCATCGACAGCGACAGGTCGACCAGCAGCACAGTCGAGGTCCGCGTCAGGGTCTCGGTGCGCTCCACCTCGAAGTCGTCTGGTTGCAGCCGGACCGGGGTCCCGCTGCCCGAGCGGCCGACCGCGTTGCGGACGGTCCGCTCGATCGACAGGTTGAACGGGTCGCCCCACTCGTAGGGCTTGGTCTCGTAGGTCCGCTCGTGACCGATGCCGATCCGCTCGACGCTGTGGCGGCCCATGCGGTCCTTGACCAGCCGGGAGAACAGGTCCGCCAGCGCGTTGCGCCCGATCTGGCGCAGACCGCGGGGGGTGAGCTCCAAGCGGCCTTCCCGCTGGTCGATCAGGCCGGCCTCGGTCAGCTGCTTGGTCATCCGGGCCAGCTGCTCCAGCGAGCGGGCCGCGTCGGGCCCGAGGAGCTGGCGGGCCCGGTCGATGTCGACGTCGGCCAGCGCGCCCGGGTTGGCGGCCTGCGACAGGAGGTTCTCCAGCGCGTCGAGGTCGCCCAGCTCGTTCATCATCGACGCGGCCTGCGAGAAGCCGAGAGGGTCCTGCCCTTGGAAGCCGCGGCCTCGGTCCCAGCCCATCTGCGGGAAGGCGTTGCGCAGGTTGGCGCCCAGGCGGTCGACCTGCCAGCGCAGGTCCATATCCTCCATCAACGCGTCGGACAGAGCCTGCAGCTGGGCCCGCTGCTCGGGCGACATCGACGCCAGCATCTGCGACATGGCCGCCATCTGCTGGGCCATCTGCTCCAGCAGCTCGTCGAGGGTCTGCGGCTCGCCGGGGAACATGTCGCCGTAGCTGTCCATGAACTCCGCGAACATCCGGTCGGTGTCGCGCCCGGCCTCCCTGGCCTCGAGCATGGCGTTTAGGTCGTTGAACATGTCCTTGGTGCGCTGCATCGCCTCGGGCGACACGTCGGACATGGCCTCCGACATCTGGTTGAACTGGCTCTGGAGCATCTCCTTGCGCAGCTCGTCCATGAGCTCCTCGAAGTGCTGCTGGGCCTGCGAGTTGGTCCAGTCGTACTCCTGAAGCGACCGGACCTGCCCGGCCAGGTCGGGGGGCAGCAGGTCGAGGTGCATGCGCCGCTCCATCGCGGCCTGCGACGCCACCTCCTGGCGGCGCTGGTCGCCCGAGTCGCGCGCCGCCTGCTCGAGCTGGTCGATGCCGGCCCGCTCCTCGTCGACGACCTCCCGCAACCGCCGGGCGATGTCCTCGTAGGCGCCGCCCAGGTCGTGGGTGTCGAGCAGCTCCTGGCGCCGCTCGCGTAGCCGCTCCAGCAGCTCGCGCATGCCGGCGATGCGCTCGTTGTTGCGGTCGGTGAACCCCCGCTGCAGCAGCCGGCGCAACGCCTGGTTGACGTCGCCGTGCTGCAGCAGCTCGTCGGTCAGCTCCTCGAAGACGTCGTCGGCACCGAAGTCGAAGCCGACCTGGGTGCCGTCCCAGCGCGAGTACGAGAAGCGAGGCATGGTCTCACGCTACGCCCCGCCGCGGCGCTTTCAGCGACGAGCGGCGCCAAAGAGGTGGGGAAAGGTCGCCCGGGTGGCGCAACGGGGCGTGGTGGGCCAGCATCACCGTCGTGCCCGAAGGCCACACCATCCACCGCATAGCCCGGGACCACACTCAGGCCTTCCAGGGTCACGCCCTCGGGGTCACCTCGCCGCAGGGGCGTTTCGCGAAAGGCGCGGCCCTCCTCGACGGGACCGTCCTCGAGGCGATCGAGGCGTGGGGCAAGCACCTCTTCTACCATTTCGCCGGCGAGCGGATCCTCCACGTCCATCTCGGCCTGTACGGCAAGTTCTGGCCGTTCGCGCCGCCCGCCCCCGAAACCCACCACCAGGTCCGGGTCCGCCTCACCGGCCCCGACGCCGGCTTCGACCTGACCGGCCCGACCGCGTGCGAGCTGCTCGAGCCGCCAGAGCGCGAAGCGATCGTCGCCCGCCTCGGCCCGGACCCGATCCGCACCGACGCGGACGGCGGCCGGGTCGTGGCGAAGCTGGCCCGCCGGCGGGGGCCGATCGGCGTCGCGGTGATGGACCAGTCGGTGGTCGCCGGGGTCGGCAACGTCTATCGCGCCGAGTCGCTGTTCGTGCACGGGATCCACCCGTCCCGCCCGGCCAACACCTTGGGCGCCGCGGAGTGGGACCCGCTTTGGGCGACGCTGGTGCGGTGGCTGCGCGCCGGGGTCGAGGAGCGCAGGATCGTCACCGTCGACCCCGACGACGCGTCGGTGCGCGACGGACGGACCCGCTACGTCTACAAGCAGGACAGCTGCGCCCGGTGCGGGACCGGGATCCGCCGCTGGGATCTGTCGGGGCGGTGGGCCTACGCGTGCGAGCGCTGCCAGCCGCCCTGGGCGGAGGGCTGAGGCCGGCTAGCGGGACCGGTACGTCGCCCGGGACCCCGCCGAGTCCTTGTTGAGCCGCTTGGAGAGGTGCAGGCCCTCGAGGATGAACTCGGCGGCGGCTGCGACCGCGGCCGGCGACTCGCTGCCGGCCAGGTCGGCCACCGCCTGGCGGAGGCTGGGCACCCCGACCAGGGCCTCCACGAAGCGGGCCGACGCGACGTCGTCGCCGGCGTGGATGACCACGCCCTCGTCGAACGCACCGACCGCGTCGCGGAGGCGCTCCATCGGGACGCGCTCTTTGAACACCGACAGCACCGCGCCTTTGATCAACCGTTCCACGACCTGGCCGTCGCGGCCCTCGTCGATGGTCTCGATCTCCACCTTGCCGGCGGTGGACGCAGCCAGGGAGTCCAGGTCGGAGATGCGCGGCACCGCCTCCGACTCGCCGAGACGCAGCGCCCTGCGGGCCGCGGACGCCATCAGCGTCTCGTAGTTGGCGACGCTGAGGCGGACCGACACGCCGGAGCGCTGGTTGATCTGGGAGCTCTGGCGGGCCAGGTGCGACAGCGTGGCCACGATCTCGGCCATGTACGGCGGCATGTCGATGCGCACGCCCAGGTTGTCGAGAGGGGTGGCCTCCTGATTGATGACCGCGATCTCGGTCTCGACGTCGAGCGGGTAGTGGGTGCGGATCTGCGCCCCGAAGCGGTCCTTGAGCGGCGTGATGATCCGCCCCCGGTTGGTGTAGTCCTCGGGGTTGGCCGACGCCACCAGCATCACGTCGAGGGGCAGGCGCAGCTTGTAGCCGCGGACCTGGACGTCGCGCTCCTCAAGCACGTTGAGCAGGCCGACTTGGATCCGCTCGGCCAGGTCGGGCAGCTCGTTGATGGCGAAGATGCCCCGGTTGGTGCGCGGCACCAGGCCGTAGTGCATGGTCAGCTCGTCGGAGAGGTAACGACCCTCGGCGACCTTGATCGGGTCGACCTCGCCGATCAAGTCGGCGATGGACGTGTCGGGCGTGGCCAGCTTCTCGCCGAAGCGGTCGTCGCGATGCACCCAGTCGATCGGGGTGTCCTCGCCCTTGTCGGCGATCAGGTCGCGGGCGTGGCGCGACACCGGATGGTAGGGGTCGTCGAGGATCTCCGAGCCGGCCACGATCGGCAGCCACTCGTCGAGCAGGCCGGTCAGGCTGCGGATCATCCGGGTCTTGGCCTGACCCCGCTCCCCGAGGAAGATGATGTCGTGGCCGGCGAGCAGCGCGTGCTCGACTTGGGGAAGGACCGTGTCCTCGTAGCCGAGGACGCCGGCGACCACCGGCTCACCGGCGGCGATGCGCGCGGCGGCGTTGCGCCGAACCTCCTCCTTGACCGGGACCGAGGTCCAGCCGGATTCACGCAGCTGGCCGAGGGTGGCGGGACGGGAGCTCATGGGTTCACGGTAGGGCGTCGGGAGCCGTAGTGGGACACCCCGCCCCGGGTCGGGTTGGAGCGCGAATGTCCGGTTTGCCCAGGTACCTGAAAAAAATCTGTGGGGCACCTTCTCCCGCCAGGCAGGAGAAGCGACACAATGGGTCGTACTAGCCAATCGCCCATCCGTACCCCTCTGCCGATACGAGGTCGTGATGCAGTCGGTCGCTGTTCCTGCAGGCTCGCTCAGCTCCCCTCTGGGGACCGAGGCCGACCTGGCGCGCGCCGCGGCACGCAACGATGCACACGCCTTCGCGGAGCTGTTCCACCGCCACGGGCAGAGCATGTGGCGCCTCGCTCAGGCGGTGACACCTGACCGCGACGCCGCGGCGTCCGCGGTCGGAGAGGGCTTCGTGCGGGTGCTGCGCTCGGTGCGCCGCCGCCAGACCAGCGCGTCCGACGCGCTGCGCCCCCTCCTGCTCGCCGCCACGTACCGCTCTGCGCTCGACCTGGCCCGGCGCCCGGAGCAGGCCCAGCGCGACCTGCAGGCAACCGCCGAGCACTTGCGCCGCGGGGAGGAGACGGCCGAGGCCGCGCTAGCCACGGCCGCGTTCCGCAGCCTCCCGGAGCGGTGGCGGGCCGCGGTGTGGCTGCGGGAGGTCGAAGGCCTCGAGCCCGAGGCGGTGGCGCCGGTCCTCGGGGTTTCCGCGGCGGTCGCGTCCCAGCTGACCGCCCGGGGCCGGCGCGGCCTGCTCGGGCGTTTCGAGCAGACCGCGATGGAGCCCCCCGCCCACCTCGACGCGGTGCTCCGTCCCCTCGCGGCCGCCATGCCGGCCTCGCTGGAGGAAACGGCTGCGGCGCGCTGGCACAAAGGCGTCGCCACCGACCCGGCCGGACGGTGGCTTCCGGCCGGGGCGTGGATGAGCGAGCGGGCGGCCCGGCCGCTCAGCATCGCCACCGCCGGGGTGCTGGCCATCGGGCTGATCGGCCTCGGCGTGCTCGGCCAGCACACCGGCATCCTCACCAGCAGCGCCCTGCACGCGACGGGTACCGTGCCGGGCAGCAACCCCGGTGTTACGACCACCAGCGGCGGGTCGGCGAGCGGGTACACCCCAAGCGGCGGGTACGGCGGCCTGATCGACAGCCCGATCAGCAACTTCCTGGCGTCGGCGGCCTACGGGCTCGACGGCACCACCCCGAGCGCCAGCACCGTGGCCTACGGCGCCGGCGGGTCCACTCCTACCGCCCCGACGGTCCCGACCAGCGGTGGCGGTGGCGTCTCCGGCCCGACGACACCCTCCTCCCCGTCCACCCCGGCGGCGCCCACCACGCCGACCACCACCGCGCCGTCCGCGCCGACCACCACCGTCCCCCCGGCACCGTCGACGACGCCGACCACCGTCCTGAGCCTGGGCCCGGTCGGGTCGGTCACCCAGACCACGGCGCCTTCGGGTGGGTCGACCACGTCGGTCAACTTGATCCAGCTTCCCGGTACCACCACCCCGGTGGCCTCGGTCAGCGTCGGGACCTGCACCGAGATCAACCTCCTCGGCATCGCGGTGCCTGTCAGCTGTCCCGCCGGGACCGCGCCCGGCACCGTCTTGCCGTCGTCGACCACCGCGACGCCGTCCTCGACGACCACCCCGACGACGGCCCCGTCGCTCACCTCGACGCTCAACAACACCCTGAACGGCCTGCTCGGCGGCCTGTAGCGGCCTGAGCCCACGAGGGCTCGGGGCGGCGGCGCTGTAGCCTTCAGCCGAGATGGACCTCGGAGGAAGCTGGCGGGCCGCGCCCGCAGACGATCTCGGCCGGCGCACCTTCCCCGACACTGATCTCGACGACAGCGGCTGGGCGGAGCTGCCCGTGCCCGGGCACTGGCGTTCGGTGCCGGCGTTTTGCGGCAGCGACGGGCCGCTGTTCTACCGACGTCGGTTCGAGGCGCCGGCACCCCCGCAAGGGCGCCGGGCGTGGCTGCGCTTCGACGGCGTCTTCTACCAAGGCGACGTCTGGCTCGACGGGAGCTACCTGGGCGACACGGAGGGGTACTTCTTCGCTCACACCTTCGAGGTGACCGAGGCGTTGCGGGACCGGGCGGAGCACACCCTGGCGGTGGAGGTGGCCTGCTCACCCCAAGACGACCGCACCGCCAAGCGCAACCTCACCGGGGTGTTCCAGCACTGGGACTGCATCGACCCGTCGTGGAACCCGGGCGGCATCTGGGCCGCGGTCCACGTCGAGGAGACCGGCCCGGTGCGCATCGCCGGGCTCAGGGTCCTGTGCCGGGAAGCCAGCGAGGAGCGCGCCGCGCTCGACATCGAGGTCGAGCTCGACGCGGCCGAGGCCGCGTCGGTGACCCTCACCACCGTCGTGCGCGACGACCGCGGCGAAGAGGCGGCCCGCCGCGTCGCCGACGAGGCGGTGGCTGCCGGCCCCAACCGGGCCCGCTGGCGGGTGGCGCTCGAGCGGCCCAAGTTGTGGTGGCCTCACGCCATGGGAGGGCAGCCCCTCTACGACGTCGAGGTGGCGGTGAGCCTCGACGGCGGGGCGGAGAGCGCGGCCGAAGGCGGGGAGCCCAGCCACAGCGTGAGCGTCCGCACCGGCCTGCGGCAGGTCCGGATGCGCAACTTCGTGGCCACCGTCAACGGCGAGCGGCTGTTCCTCAAGGGCGCCAACTACGGACCGACCCGCCGGGAGCTGGCCGAGGCCCCGGCCAACCGGATCGCCGGGGACATCGGCTTGGCGGTGGAAGCCGGGCTGGACCTCCTGCGGGTCCACGGCCACATCGGGCGCCCCGAGCTCTACGACGCCGCCGACCGCGCCGGCTTGTTGCTGTGGCAGGACCTGCCGTTGCAGTGGGGGTACGCCAACGTCCGCCGGCAGGCGGTCCGCCAGGCCAGGGAGGCGGTCTCCCTGCTCGGCCACCACCCTTCGATCATGGTGTGGTGCGGGCACAACGAACCGCTGGCGCTGGACCTGGCCCCCGACGGGGCGCTCAGCGGCCGTCAGATGGCCCGCTTCGCCGTCGGGCAGGCCCTGCCCAGCTGGAACAAGACCGCGTTGGACCGCTCGGTGCGCCGGGCGCTGGAGAAGGCCGACGCGTCCCGGCCGGTGATCGCCCACTCCGGTGTCCTCCCCCACCCGGCAGGGGGCACCGACACCCACCTGTACCACGGCTGGTACCAAGGCGACGTCCGCAACCTCCCCGCCGTTTTGGCCCGCCTCCCGGTCCTGGCCCGCTTCGTCGGGGAGTTCGGCGCGCAGGCGGTGCCCGACAGCGACGAGTGGCTGGACACCACGTCCTGGCCCGACTTGGACTGGGACCACCTCGTCCGCCACCACGGCCTGCAGAAGGCCATCTTCGACCGGCGGGTGCCCCCGGCGGCCTACCCCGACTTCGACGGCTGGCGGGCCGCGACCCAGGCCTACCAGGCGGAGGTGATCCGCTTCCACGTCGAGCACCTGCGCCGGCTTAAGTACCGGCCCGCCGGCGGGTTCTGCCAGTTCCTCCTCGCGGATGCCCAGCCCGGCGTGTCGTGGTCAGTGCTCGACCATCGCCGCAGCCCGAAGGCCGGGTTCGCGGCCCTGGCCGCGGCGTGCGCCCCGGTGATCGTCGTCGCCGACAGGCCCCGCGACGCCTACCAGCCCGGCGAGAAGCTCCGGCTGGCCGTCCACGTGGTCAGCGACCGGCGCAGCGCCCTCCCAGGCGCGTCCGTCACCGCCCGCCTGGAGTGGCCCGGCGGCGGCCGGACATGGCGCTTCGGTGGGGAGGTCGGCCCCGACAGCTGCGTGCGCGTCGGGCGCCTCGAAGCGCAGCTGCCGAAGACCCCCGGCCCGGTCAGCCTCGACCTGCGCCTGGAGTGGGACGGCGGGTCGGCGGACAACCGTTACACCGCCGTCATCGCCCCTCGGTGACCGGGCGAGTTGGGATGATCGCGCCCCCCGCACTTAATGTGCCGGGAGACCAGTGCCCATGGCCCCGCGCCCCGCTCGGCGCGGTGAAGGAGATGCGATGACCACAACGATGACAGCGCGCCCGTCGCTGTACACGACGACGATCGGCCGCAAGGTCTTGATGGCCGGAAGTGGCGCCTTCATCCTGCTGTGGGTCACCGCCCACATGCTCGGCAACTTGAAGGTGTGGCTCAACCGGCCGGAGTTCGACAGCTACGCCCATTTCCTGCGCCGGATGCTGTCGCCGCCGTTCCCGAACACCTGGGTGCTGTGGATCATCCGGATCCTGCTCATCGCCGCGTTCGCGGTGCACGTCTACTTCGCCATCACCCTCGGCCTGCGCAGCCGGGCGGCGCGGGTGTCGCGCTACGAGTACACCGACCACGTCCAGGCCGACCCGGCCGCGTTGACGATGCGCTGGGGCGGCCTGACCCTGGCCGCGTTCATCATCTTCCACCTGATGATGTTCACCTGGGGGTGGATCCACCCCGGCTACAGCTTCGACAAGGCCGATCCGTACCACAACGTGGTCGGCGCGTTCGGCGAGTGGTGGATGGTGGTCATCTACGCGGTGGCCCTCTTCGCCCTGGCCATGCACGTGTACCACGGCTTCTGGAGCGTGTTCCAGACCCTCGGGCTCAACAACCGGCGCTGGGACCGGGTCATCCGGGTGTGGGCGACCGGCGCCTCGGTGTTCATCTTCCTCGGCTTCATTTCCATTCCGATAGGCGTCGCAGCGGGGGCAATCTCTTAGTGGCGCGTCCGTCGCATTCGACACCGGCCGGCGTCCACCCGGCTCCTTTCCCGACCGCTTCCCTCACCTCCGGAGGTATCCGCCGATGACCATGGCGCCCGAGGCACCTCTCAACCCCTCCACCCGGTGGAAGGAGGGCGACCCGATCAGCATCCCCGTCCCCGACGGCCCGATCGCCGACCGGTGGGATCAGCACAAGTTCGAGATGAAGCTGGTCAACCCGGCCAACCGGCGCCGGTACAAGATCATCGTGGTCGGCACCGGCCTGGCCGGCGCGTCGGCGGCCGCCACCCTGGCCGAGGCGGGCTACCACGTGAGCTCGTTTTGCTACCAGGACTCGCCGCGGCGGGCTCACTCCATCGCGGCGCAAGGCGGCATCAACGCCGCCAAGAACTACAAGAACGACGGCGACAGCGTCTACCGGCTGTTCTACGACACCGTCAAGGGCGGCGACTACCGCTCCCGCGAGTCCAACGTGTACCGCCTGGCGCAGGTGTCGGTGAACATCATCGACCAGTGCGTCGCCCAGGGCGTGCCCTTCGCCCGGGAGTACGGCGGCCTGCTCGACAACCGGTCCTTCGGCGGGGCGCAGGTGTCTCGGACCTTCTACGCCCGGGGCCAGACCGGCCAGCAGCTGCTGCTCGGCGCCTACCAGGCCCTGTCGCGCCAGATCGGGCTCGGCAACGTCGACATGTACCCCCGCCACGAGATGCTCGACCTGGTCGTCATCGACGGTCACGCCCGCGGGGTCGTGGTACGCAACCTGGTGACCGGCGAGGTCCGCTCGCACGTGGCCGACGCGGTGGTCCTCGCCAGCGGCGGCTACGGCAACGTGTTCTACCTGTCGACCAACGCCAAGGGGTGCAACACCACCGCCACGTGGCGGGCGCATCGCCGCGGCGCCTGGTTCGCCAACCCTTGCTTCACCCAGATCCACCCGACCTGCATCCCGGTATCGGGCGACCACCAGTCCAAGCTCACCCTCATGAGCGAGTCGCTGCGAAACGACGGGCGGGTGTGGGTCCCCAAGCAGTCCGGCGACCCGCGCAGCCCCGACACCATCCCCGAGGACGAGCGGGACTACTTCCTCGAGCGCAAGTATCCGAGCTTCGGCAACCTGGTCCCCCGCGACGTCGCGTCCCGCAACGCCAAGGAGGTCTGCGACGAGGGCCGCGGCGTGGGCAAGACCGGGCGGGCGGTGTACCTGGACTTCGCCGACGCCATCAAGCGCCTGGGGCTCCCGGTTATCAAGGAGCGCTACGGCAACCTCTTCGACATGTACCAGCGCATCACCGACGAGAACCCCTACAAGGTTCCGATGCGGGTCTACCCGGCCATCCACTACACGATGGGCGGCTTGTGGGTCGACTACAACCTGATGAGCAACATCCCCGGCCTGTTCGTCATCGGCGAAGCCAACTTCTCCGATCAAGGCGCCAACCGGTTGGGCGCGTCCGCGCTGATGCAGGGCCTCGCCGACGGCTACTTCATCCTCCCTTACACGCTGCCGAACTACCTGGCCACCGAGAAGCTGGAGCCGGTGACCACCGAACACCCGCAGTTCAAGGTGTGCGAGTCGGACGTGGCCACAAGGACCGAGGAGCTGCTGGCCAAGAAGGGCACCAAGACCGTCGACGAGTTCCACCGCCAGATGGGTCTCATGGTGTGGGAGTACTGCGGGATGGCCCGCAACGACAATGGCCTGCACAAGCTGCTGGACGGCCTGCCGGCCATCCGGGCCGACTTCTGGGAGAACGTCAACGTCCCCGGTGACGGCGCCAGCCTCAACCAGTCGCTGGAGAAGGCCGGCCGGGTGTCGGACTTCCTCGAGATGGCCGAGCTGCTCGCCACCGACGCACTGCACCGAGAGGAGAGCTGCGGCGGTCACTTCCGGGAGGAGAGCCAGACCCCCGAAGGCGAGGCTCTGCGCGACGACGACCGCTTCGCCTACTCCGCGGCGTGGGAGTGGGGCGGCCCCAACGACACCCTGGAGCCGGTGCGCACCGGCCCGATCCCCGAGCCGGTGCTCCACAAGGAGCCGCTCGAGTTCGAGTACGTCCACCTGACCCAGCGGAGCTACAAGTGACTGTCATCGAGAACCCGCTCGCCAAACCGGGATCCGAGCCCCAGAGCGAGGGGACGATCCACATCACCCTCAAGGTGTGGCGCCAAGGCTCGGGCAGAGACGCCGGCAGGATCGAGACCATCGACGCCCCCGACATCGCCACGGACATGTCGTTCCTCGAGATGCTCGATGTGGTCAACGAGCGGCTGATCAAGACCGGCGGCGACCCGATCGCCTTCGACCACGACTGCCGCGAGGGCATCTGCGGGTCGTGCGGGATGATGATCAACGGCCGGGCCCACGGCCCGGAACAGGCCACCACCACCTGCCAGCTGCACATGCGCCACTTCAAAGACGGCGAGACGGTGTTCGTCGAACCGTGGCGGGCAGAGCCGTTCCCGGTGATCCGGGACCTGATCGTCGACCGCAGCGCGTTCGACAAGATCATCCAGGCCGGCGGCTACATCACCGCCCCGACCGGCACCGCGCCGGAGGCCAACAACCTGCCGGTCCCCAAGCCCGACGCCGACCAGGCGTTCGAGGCCGCCAACTGCATCGGCTGCGGGGCGTGCGTGGCCGCCTGCCCGAACGCCTCGGCGATGCTGTTCACCTCGGCCAAGATCACCCACCTGGGGTCGCTCCCCCAGGGCCAGGCCGAGCGCGACGCCCGGGTGATGTCGATGGTGGCCAAGCAAGACGAGCTCGGCTTCGGCACCTGCACCAACATCGGCGAGTGCTCTGCGTCGTGCCCGAAGGAGATCCCGATGGAGTCGATCGCCCGGATGAACCGCGACCTGCTGCGGGCCACCCGGCGCCGCCGGCGGCGGCCAGGCCAGTAGCCGGCGGTTTGGGTTGTTGCGGAGGGCGCCCTCGGGGCGCCCTCCGCCGCGTCCGGACGTCGGCGGGGGCGGGGTGACGGCGGGGGCGGGGTGGCGGCGGGGGCGGGGTGGGCGGGGTGGCGGCGGGATCGTGAGCGCCGGAGGCTCGGCCGACCGCTTCGAGAGCCAGTTGACCACGAAGCGCCGTGGAGAAGTGGCGCTCGAAGCGGGGGTCGGGGGCGGCGTGGCCCCGAAGCACGCCGATCACCGGCGCCGGCCCCCGTCGGCCGTTCGGGCTACAGATGCACTGTCCAGTTTGCGCCGTTCCTGGCGGCGTGTAACGCCGCGGTTACCGGCCAGCTTGCCGAGCGAGGCAGGAGACCGCCGACCGCACGCCGAAAGGCTTATGCGATGACTGATGTGCCCCTCCACGATGGGCCGTCCGACGTTGCGGCGTGGGTCGGGTCTTACGGCTTCGAACCCGACCCGGGGGAACGCCTAGAAGCCCTCGCTACCTCTGGGCGTGGTCCGTTCCGGGCCGCGGCCCGGGCCATGGTCGCTCTCGATGCGCACGTCGGGGGCTGGCGGCGCGCCGCCAAGCCGGACACAGCCGCGCCGGCCGCGACCGCTTCCGGTCAGGCGGCTCCCACCCCCGGGCCGGTGGCCCCCACCGCCGGTCCTAGCGCCGCCGGCGCGCCGTCCCAGGCGGCCGGGCGCCCTGAGGCTACTCAGCCCGCCCGCAGGTCACGCAGGACCCGCCCCCTGGTCTCACCGGCGCGGGCGTCCCAAAGAGTCGACTCTTCCGCTGAGGCTCCGGGGGGCGGCTCCCCCACCCGGCCGGCGGCCCCCGCTCCCCCGGCAGCCGCCAAGCGAGGCGGCGCCGCCAAGCCCGCAGCTGCCGCCAAGGAGGCTGTGGCCGTCAAGCCCGCTGCTGCGACCCGGCGCCTAGCCGCCAAGCCAGCAGCCGCAGCCAAGCCAGCAGCCGCAGCCAAGCCAGCAGCCGCGGCCAAACCAGCCGCCGAACCCCGAGCCGGCGCCCCCGAGCTGGCAGCCGCCGAGCCGGCAGCCGCCGAGCCAGCCAAGCCCACAGCAGCCAAGCCCACAGCAGCCAACCCCAAGCCAGCCAAGCCCACAGCGGCCAAGGCCGCCAAGCCAGACGCAGGGGCCAACCCGGCCCGCCGGCGCCGGCCGATCAGCGCGGCGTCCCGCCGGTCGCCGACGCCGTTCCCGTCGTCGTTGGCGGTGCTGGCCGACCGCCAGGGCGGCGGTGTCTGCGAGGACGACGCCTGGGAGCGTTGGGTGGCCAGCGGCGAGATCGACGGGCTCGAGCAGCTGAGCGCGGACCTCGATCGGGGGCCGGGCCGAGCGGAACGGGCCGAGGAGAACCTGCAGCGGGCCGCCCGCCGGCTGCGTACCGGCCCTCGCCGCCTTGCGGGCGTCCTGACCCGCAGCGGCGCCCCGGCCGGTCCCGCCGGCGACGCGATGCCCGAGCCCGCACCCGTGGCGGCCACCGCCGCCGACGGGGCCGCCGCCTCGCTTACAGACACGCTTGTAGTCGCGCTCACAGACACCTACACCGACGCATACCGAGACACCTGCGACGCCGCGGGCGACGCCGCTACCGGCGGCGTGCCGATGGGAGGCGAAGAGGCTCACAGCGGGCGCCGCTCCGGGCGGACGCTCGTCGGCGCCACCCTGGCCGGTGCCGGCCTGGCCCTCGGCCTGGTCGTCACCCTTCACCCCGCCGGCCCGCACCACCCCTCGACCAACTCCGCGCAGCCGGGCGCGGCGACGGTCGCGCCGGCGGTCGGGAGCGCCCCGGCTGACGGCGGCGCCACCGCGCTGTACCAGTCGGTCACGCCCTGACCTCCCCCGCCGCCGTCTCCGGGATGCCATAACCCCCGGATCGCTGCTATTCCTAGAGCAACATGAGCCGGTTCCTCTCCGCCCAATGGTTCGACGACCTCCGCCGCGCGCAGCCGGAGTCGGTGGGCCCTCCTACCATCACCCTGCAGCAGGTGGTCACCGGCACCCCTGACGGGGAGGTCCGCTACCAGGTGCTCGTCAGCGACGGTGGGGCGCGCATCGAGCGCGGTTCGGTGGCTCCGCCGGACATGACCTTCACCAGCGACTACGCGACCGCTTCGGCCGTGGCCAGCGGCCGGCTGTCGGTGCAGGCGGCCCTGAGCGCCGGGAAGATCCGGGTCGGGGGCGACACCGCCCGGATGGCGGCCAACCAGCCGCTCCTCGCCGGGATGGATCCGGTTCCGGAGGTGGTGCGAGCGGCCACGACATGGGACGATGGGAGCGATGGGAACGGCGGGGGATCACAGGGTGCTTGAGCCGGGCACCACGTCCGGGAGGCCATGACCGGTGACCGCGCGGCGCCCGCCCGGGTGGTACCGGGACCCTGATGACCCGACCCGGATGCGGCACTGGCACGGACGTGGTTGGTCGGGGCGTCACCGGTCGCTGCCCGCTTGGGCGCTGTCGGACACCGAGGTGGTGCCGGAGCCGTCCTGGGGCAACCTGCAAACCGCTCCGGGCGGGCCCGTGCTGGAAGGCCCGGTGCGCCCGATGCCCCTACCGGCCGGGACGCGCGGGTCGCTCGCCGAGCGGCGCAGGAGCGGGCGGCACCAGCGGCTGATCCGCCCCGCGGCCGGCGCCGGCGGGACGGTGAGACCGGGCGGCTACGGGACCGGCTCGGCGTTCGAGACGGCGCCGTGGGTGCCCGGCCGCCGGCCGCTGATCGTGTTCTGCGCGCTGGTGGTGGGCGCGGTTTTGATGATGGCGGCGACGGTCGTCGGGGTCAACCGCAGCACCGGGATCGTCAGCAGCGCGGCGGGGCGCGACGCCGGCTTCGTGGCCCGGGCCACGTCGATCTGCCAGGCCGGTCTCGGCCCGCTGCGGACGCCGGCGACGACGGCCATGACCACCCCCGGCGACACCAGCGCCGTGGCGGGCGAAGCGCAGCGCTCATCGGCCGCGGTCGCCTTGGTGCAGCAGCAGCTGCGGTCGGTGCCGGTCGCTCCGGCCGCGGCGCCGGCGGTCGGTGACTGGTTGGACACGCTCGGCCGTTACGCCACCGACGAGTCCCAGCTGGCCGCCGCCCTCGCCGCGGGAGGGACCACGGGCGCCAAGCCCGCCGCGCCGGGCGCCACCGGACGGCAGGTTTCCACCGTCGCGGGCCCCACCGCCGCCGAACAGGCCGCCATCCGGGTCCGAGCCGACGTCGTCCAAGCGGACATCTTCGCCGGGACGAACGCGCTCAGCGCCTGCAGCCTGGCGCCTTCGGGCAAGGGCGCGGCGTACGTGCCGATCCCCTGAGCGGGGCTACTCCGTCTCGGAGGTGCCCCCGGCCCGCCAGTAGAAGCCTTCCCGGCGGGCCATGAACCCCTCGTCGACGAGGAACCGGCGCAGCGCGGCGTGGTCTGGATGGTAACGCTCGAGGGTCCGGGTGACCTCCGCTTCGCTGTACACCTTGCCCGGCTCGAACTTCTGGCTCAGCCAGTCGAGCACCGCCAGGCGCTTCTGGCGCTGAGCGGGGACCGAACGCAGCCGCCCGTTGTGCAGGTAGGCGCGCAGCACCGCAGCCTGCTGCGGGCTGGTGGCCTCCTGGCCCGGGTCGGGGACGACCTGCAGAGCGGAACCGAGCCGGGCGGACGCGCCGAGCGAGTCCAACGCGACCCGCCACCCGAGCTCGCCGTCGAGGGTCACGACGCCGGCCTCCGCCAGCCGGGCCAGCGCCCGGCGGGTCTCCGCCGGCGACACCGCGGCGCGCGCCGCTACCGTCTCCGCGCCGAGCGGCCCGTCGAGGACCACCGCGGCGAGGACCCGGAGGCGGGTTTCGGATGCGATTGCGGCCAGCACCCGGCCCGGGTGGACCGGGCCGCTGGGGGCTCCCGCGGGAGGCGGGGGCCGGTCGCTCACGGGCCTGGCTCCTCCCCGAGCTCCCGCAGGGCGTCGGCCAGCGCCACCCGCAGCCGGCGGGCGGTGACCGGCGCCAGGTGGGCGACGGTGCCGTACCCGGCCCGCCCGGCCTCCTCGACGGTCAGCACCACCCGCAGGTCGTTGCAGGCGTCGCAGTCGTCGGAGAGCCCCACCGCCCAGCTCGCCGGCGGCCGCTCGTCGTCGTCGGCGGGGTGGTCGTCGAGGTGATCGTCGATCGAGCGGCGCACGCAATCACCCTAGAACCGGACGCCGTCGCCCATCGCCGCCGCCAGGCAGACAACGCCCGAGCCGGGGAGATACGCTCGGCAAACGCTTCGAGGGAGGTACCACAGGTGCAGCTGGCAGAGGTGATCGACGACGGTTTCCTGGCGAAGTACAGGAGCTTGCTGGACGCCGAGGATGCGGCGTTCGACGAGCTCGAGCACGCCTGCGAGGACGGTGACCGAGCTGTTTTCGAGGCCGACCTCAAGGTCTGGCGAGAGGCGGTCGAGCGCAAGCTGAACTACCTGCACCGCCTCGGTGTGGTGCTCCCGCCCGGTATCGCCGTCTAGGCGTTCGAGGTTGAGAAATGAGGCGGGCGTGGCCACCGAGTCGGTGGCCACGCCCGCCGTGTTTTCTCCGACCGGTTACTTGATGAGGCCGAGCTGGCGAACCGCGTCACGCTCCTCGCCGAGCTCGGCGGCCGAGGCGTCGATCCGGCCCCGGGAGAACTCGTCGAGGTCCAGGCCGCCGACGATCGAGTAGGCGCCGTCCTTGGTGGTGACGGGGAAGGAGGAGATGAGGCCCTCGGGGATGCCGTAGCTGCCGTCGGAGGGGATGGCCATCGACACCCAGTCGTCGGCGGGTGTGCCAGCGACCCAGTCGCGGACGTGGTCGATGGCGGCGCTGGCCGCGGACGCCGCGCTCGACGCGCCGCGGGCTTCGATGATCGCCGCGCCGCGCTTTTGGACGGTCGGGATGAAGTCCTTCTCGATCCACGCCTCGTCGTTGATGACCTCGGCGGCCGGCTTGCCGCCGATGCGGGCCCGGTAGACGTCGGGGTACTGGGTCGCCGAGTGGTTGCCCCAGATGGTCATGTGGGAGATGTCGGAGACCGGGACGCCGGACTTGGCGGAAAGCTGGGCGAGGGCCCGGTTGTGGTCGAGGCGGGTCATGGCCGTGAACCGCTCGGCGGGGATGTTCGGCGCCGACTGCTGGGCGATGAGGGCGTTGGTGTTGGCCGGGTTGCCGACGACGAGGACCTTGATGTCGGAGGCCGCGTTGTCGGAGAGGGCCTTGCCCTGCACGGTGAAGATGGCGCCGTTGGCCTGCAGCAGGTCGGCGCGCTCCATGCCCTTGGTGCGGGGCCGGGACCCGACGAGCAGCGCGATGTTGGCGTCGCCGAACGCGACGTTGGGGTCGTCGCTGGTCGTGATGCCCGA
This sequence comes from Acidiferrimicrobium sp. IK, assembly GCF_025499425.1. Taxonomy (GTDB): domain Bacteria; phylum Actinomycetota; class Acidimicrobiia; order Acidimicrobiales; family Palsa-688; genus Acidiferrimicrobium. Next base: position 136,434 of record NZ_JAIMCB010000006.1, on the reverse strand, counting down.
CACGAGCGGGAACGCGCAGTCGTTCAGCTCCATTACCACCCCCTCGAGGGCGCCCAGCGCCGGTGTGATCTCGAGCAGCTGCAGGATGACCGGCTGGTCCGGTCCGAGCAGCTGCCCGCTGGCGATGCGGAACAGCAGGCTGTAGCCGATCTGGCCAGCGGCTCCGGTCACAGCGACACGGACGGGGGATGCGGGCATCGAATGCCTCCTCGGGAGCTAAGGGGAGCTGGGTTCTGCACGGCCGGCGGCGGGCGCCGGCCGCAGCCGCTGCATACCCCGGGCCGGCGACGGGCACGCCCGCGGGCCGGGGGACGAGCGGTCCGGGCCCGAGCGTAGGCCGCTGCCTCCGCGGTCGGCCAAGCGGGCCGCTCAGGCGCTCGGGGCGCGCTGCTCGAGGTAGCGGGGGTTGGCGACCGCCAGTCGGTCGGTCACCTCCGTCTCGATGGCGGCGCGCACTTGGGCGTCCTTGCCGGGTTCGAGCGCCCCGGAGCGGATCGCGGAGGCCAGCGCGGCGTCGTCGGGGTAGCCGAGCGCGGCGAGCCGCGCGTCGTTCGCCGCGGACTGGGACGGGCCGAGGGCCAGTTCCCGTACGACGGTGCGCAAGACGTTGGTGGCCACCCGGACGTGGAAGCGGTGCTCCTCCCCTACCCTCGGGCCGATGTCGCCCTCCAGCCACTCGGCGACCGCGTCGAGCAGCTCGCCGGCGGTGGGCCGGCCGTGCAGGCCGCCGGTGGGGTCGGGCTGGGCGGCGGGGTCGGGCTGGGCGGTGGGGGCCGGCCGGGGCCGGCGGCCGGGGTCGGGCGTGGATGCAGGGGACGGCAGCAGCCCGAGGAGGTCCCACTCGCTCTCGCAGACCCGACGGCCGATGGCGGCCAGCTCCATCGAACGCGACGCGCCTGAGAGGTGGCGGCGGGCCTGGCGCATGCAGATGACGCCCCACGACAGGGCAGCGAAGGTCTCCCACCATCGTGCGGCGGCCGGGTCGACCGGGTCGCCGCCGGCGGCCTGGTAGGCGGCGTAGAGCTCGTCGCGCTGCCCCATCCCGCCGACGGGTAGCGCCTCGCCGAAGCGCCACGCGATGCTGCACAGCCAGCCCAGGTCCTCGAGCGGGTCCCCGAGGTGGGCCAGTTCCCAGTCGAGCACGGCGCGCACACCGTCGGGACCGACGATCAAGTTGCCGAGGCGGAAGTCGCCGTGCACCAGGGCGACCGCGCCGGGCGCCGGTCGGTGCTCGACCAGCCAGGCGTACGCCAGCTCGAACGCCGGGCGGGGTTCGCCGGTCTCGTCGAGGGAGCGGCGCAGGGCGTCGAGCGGGTCGGGGGCGGGGAGGTCGAGGCCGTCGACCTCGGCGCGGTGCACCGCGGCCAGGATCCGGCCGCAGTCGGCCGCGAAGCGGGCTCTGGCGCCGGCCAGCGCCGGGTCGCGCAGGATGCGCCGCGGCAGGGTCTCGCCGTCGATCCGGGCGGACAGGAGGGCGGGGGCTGCGAGCACGTCCCCGCTTGGATCGGCCCACACGACGGGCGGCACCGGCGCTCCGGCTGCCGCGGCTCGCTGCAGTACCGCGGCTTGGCCGGCGACGCCGAGGAACCTGGGCGTCGCTGTGGCCTCCCCGTCGGGGCTGGCGGGGGTGTCGGCGTCGATCTGCAGGATCAGCCGCTCCGGGCGGCCCTCGACGGTGGCGTCCAGCGCCACCGTGAGGCGCGAAGCCCCCGCCGACAGCCGGACGTGGCGGTCGAGGGTGGCGCGCCGTCCCGGGAACGCCCTGGCGAGCATCTCCTGCAGCGCGGCGTCGTCGAGCGGGGTGCTCACTGCGCGGCGACGCCCTTCGCGGTGCCGCGGCTCATGTACCCGAAGAGGTAGCCGGCCACCCGGCGCATCTGGATCTCCTCCGCGCCCTCGGTGATCCGGTAGCGGCGGTGGTGGCGGTAGATGTGCTCGAAGGGAGTGTGGCGGGAGTAGCCCATCCCGCCGTGGACCTGCATCGCGCGGTCGGCGGCCTCGCAGCACAGCCGGTTGGCCCACAGGTTGCACATCGATACGTACTCGGACTGCGAGAACGTGCCGTAGGTGTCCATCCCCCACGCGGTCCGCCGGATCAGCGCCTGGAGCATCTCGCACTGGGTGTGCAGCTCGACGAGGGGGAACTGGATCGCCTGGTTGCTGGCCAGCGGCTTGCCGAACGGGGCCCGGGCCTTGGCGTACTCGACCGACCGGGCGATGCAGTAGCGGGCGGCACCGAGCGAGGACGCCGCCTGACGGATGCGGTTCTCGTTGAAGAAGTGCTGCACCACCTGCAGCCCCTTGCCGACCCCTCCGAACACCGCCGAGTCGGGTACCCGGACGTCGCGCAGGGTGACATGCGCGTGGTCGGTGGGCATGTTGAAGGTCCACAGGTACTCGTCGACGGTGAACCCGTCGGTGCCCATCGGCACGAGGAAGCAGGTGATGCCGTCGCCGTCTCCCGCGTCGCCCGACGTCCGGGCGAAGATCAAGTCGGCCTCGGCGACGTGCACGCCGGTGTTCCACGTCTTCTCTCCGTTGATGACCCACTCGTCGCCGTCGCGCACCGCGGTGGTCTCCATGTGGGTGGCGTCGGAGCCGTGCGCCGGTTCGGTGATCCCGAACGCGAAGGCCCGCTCCCCGGCGAGCATGCCCTCGAGCCATTCCTTCTTCTGGGCGTCCGAGCCGTAGGCCAGCATCAGCAGCACCCCGACGTTGTTGCCGACGATGGAGTGCTCGTTTTGCAAGTCGTTGTGCAACCCGAGCCCCTTGGCGGCCAGGTGCTCGCGGATGACGGCCATCCCCAGGTTGGTGCCGTTCTTGCCGCCGTACTCCTCGGCCAGCGGGTAGCGGTAGTGGCCGGCGGCGTCGGCCCGGCGGCGGGCCTCGCCGAGCAGCGCCTCCCAGTCGCGGCTCGGAAGGCCGCCTCGGTCCCAGTCCGTGCGGGCGTCCTCGCGGCGGTGGTCGAAGAACCGGATGTTGTCGTCGGCCTGCTCGAGGGGGCGGATCTCCCGCTCGATGAACTCGTCGAGCTCGTGCAGGTAAGCCTGCAGCTCGCCGGGTAGCTCCATGTCCACGGTCGTCCTCCCCTCCGGCGTCACCAGCGACGCCGGATCGACATGCTGCCACGCATGAGACCCCGGGTGAGAGCTCGGCGATCAGCCGTCCAGCATGGCGGCCATTCGCGTCCGCAGCTCGGTCGCCGCCGAATACGGGCGGACCATGACGGTGAACTCGCCGATCCGCCCGTCGGGCGCGTACTGGAGGATGTCCACGCCTTGCACCTGCCGGTCGCCGACGTTGGCTTCGAAGAGCAGGACGTGGCCGGTGTCGGACCCGAACTCCGCGCTGTAGCGGAAGTCGGTGAACACCTGGCCCACGGCGAGGAGGATCGGAGCGATGGCGTCGCGCCCGACGTAGGGCTTGTGGACGATCGGGCTGTGGAAGACCGCGTCGGGGTGAAGCTGCTCGATGGCCTGGTCCATGCGGAGGCCCTCGACCGCGGCGCGGAAGGCCTGGGCGGCGTTGGTGGTGGTCACGCCCTCATCCTGCCCGGTCAGCCCCCTCGCGGGCGGCCGGCCAGGAGGGCCTGGAACTCCGGGCGGTCCACTGCGAGGGCGGTGAGCTCTACCGAGGTGTCGAAGGACCGCTCGAAGGTGCTGGCCCCGTCGGTCAGGACCTGGTCTCTCATGACTGCCAGGGAGTGCGGGGAGCGCGACGCCACCGCCGCTGCGTAGGCCGCGACCTCGCCGGCCAGGGCGTCGGCCGGGTACACCCACTGCGCCCATCCGATGTCGTAGGCCTCCTGCCCGCTCAACACCCGCGCCGAGTACAGGAGGTCCAGGGCTCGGGCGGTGCCGACCAGTCGGGGCAGGAGCCACGACGACCCGGTCTCGGCCGGGAGGCCGAGGCGGGAGAACGACGTCGTGATCTTGGCTTCGGCAGCCACGAAGCGAACGTCGGCCATCAGGGCCAGGCAGAACCCCATCCCGGCGCACGCCCCGTTGACCGCGGCGAACAGCGGTTTGGTCACGTTGCGGAGGTGGCCGAGGCTGGTGGCGGCGGTGATCGCGTCGTTGTCCCGGATGACGCCGCCGTCGATGGACTGGAGGTCGTTGGTGTCGGCGCCTGCGCAGAAGCCCCGCCCCGCGCCGGTGATGACGATCACCGCGACGTCGCTGTCGGCGTCGGCCGCGGCCACCAGCTCGGAGAACCTCAGCCGCATCGGGGTGGTGAAGGCGTTGAGCGCCTCGGGCCGGTTGAGGGTGATCGTCGCTACTCCGCCAGTGACGTCGTAGAGCACCTCGTCGGTGTGGGTCTGGTCCATGACGCCAGTCTGCTCGCAGCGGGGCGTGCAGCACCCGGCCGGCGACCGGCGCACCGTAATCTGGCGGCTGTGACCACCTTGTCCGACGAAGAGCAGGCCATCGTGGGGACCGTCCGGGACTTCGTGGACCGGGAGGTGCGGCCCGTCACCCGGCAGCTGGAGCACGACAACGAATACCCCGAGAAGCTGATCGAGCAGATGAAGCAGCTCGGGATCTTCGGGTTGGCCATCCCGGAGCCTTACGGGGAGGTGCTGGTCTCCACCCGCTGCTACGTCGGGGTCACCGAGGAGCTGGCGCGAGGCTGGATGAGCCTGGCGGGCGCGATGGGCGGCCACACCGTGGTGTCCAAGCTGCTCGTGCTGTTTGGGACCGAGGAGCAGAAACGGCGGTGGCTGCCGAGGATGGCCACCGGTGAGGTCCGAGCGACGATGGCGCTGACCGAGCCCGACGGTGGCTCGGACCTGCAGGCCATGTCGACCACCGCCAGGTCCGACGGCGACGGGTACGTGGTGAACGGCTCGAAGATGTGGATCACCAACGCCCGCCGCTCGCAGCTGGTCGCTCTGCTCTGCAAGACCGACCCGCACGCGTCCCCTCGCCACCGCGGCATCAGCATCCTGCTCGTCGAGCACGGCCCCGGGTTCAGCGTCTCGCGGGACCTGCCCAAGCTTGGCTACAAGGGGGTGGAGAGCTGCGAGCTGTCCTTCTCCGACTTCAGGGTCCCCGCCGACGCCCTGCTCGGCGGTGAGGAGGGGGCAGGGTTCGCTCAGATGATGAAAGGCCTCGAGACCGGCCGCATCCAAGTCGCCTCCCGGGCCCTCGGTGTCGGGCAGGCCGCGTTCGACGACGCGCTGGCCTACGCCCAGCAGCGGGAGAGCTTCGGCCAGCCGATCTGGAGGCACCAGGCCATCGGCCACAGGCTGGCCGACATGGCCACCAAGCTCACCGCGGCCCGCCAGCTGGTCCTCTACGCCGCGGACCGCCTCGACTCGGGTGAGCGCTGCGACATGGAGGCGGGCATGGCCAAGCTGTTCGCGTCGGAGGCGGCCATGGAGATCGCCCTCGACGCGGTGCGCATCCACGGCGGCTACGGGTACTCCACCGAGTACGACGTGGAGCGGTACTTCCGAGACGCCCCGCTCATGATCGTCGGCGAGGGCACCAACGAGATCCAGCGAAACGTCATCGCCTCCCAGCTAGTCAACCGCGGCGGGCTCGACCGCTAGGCGTCGGGTCCGACCGCTCGGCCGCCGCGGCGCAGGAAGTCAGCGCAGCGCCTCGGTGCGGGCTTGCAGGCCCGCTGCCCGTCGGAGCAGGTCGGCGCCCCCCTCAGCCAGCCGCAGAGACGGACCGGGCAGCGAACGGCCGCCCCATCCCGGCCGCAGCCAGACAACACCGCCGAGCATCGGGTCGGTGCCGGCATGGAGCAACGTCTTGACGCTCGGGCCGGAGGACGGGTCGTAGCCGAGCCGGACGGAGAGCTCCCGGACGCTCAGCTCGGCCTCGGCGGATGTGACCCGAGCCTCGGGCAGGCACACGAGCAGTTCGACCGCCTCGTCTGGCCCGAACGCCTCGAAGTACCGGCCCAGCACGTCGGCCAGCTCGTCTGGGCGATCTGGGCTGGCCAAGTACGCGAACCGGGTGGGGGCGTGGCGCCCGATCAGCAGTTCGACGGCTTGCCCGGCCAGGTTGGCCTCCGCCAGCAGGAGCGTCAAGGCCTGGTGGTAGATGCTCTCGGCGAGCTGCGGCTTGCCTCCCATGACGACCGTGGAGCGTCGGAGCGTGGCCAGGTCATGGGCTCCGAGCTGCTGGGCGATGTTCTCCGCCTCGGCCACGGCCGCCGAGAGGTTGGCAAGGCCTTGAGGCGCATCGTGCACCCGCAAGAACGCGGTCAGTTCGGGAGAGGGGTAGCTCGCCACCAGGTTGACTGCGGCGGAACCCAAACGACGTGACCGGGTAAGCAATCGTTCTAGATCCAGGGGGTCGGTCAGGTATTGCACGGCCCCGCGGGCGTAGTGGACCACCAGCCCGTACTGCCCGTTGATCCGAAGGTTGAGATCGGAGTCCTCCAGCCACCTGCCTCGGGGCGGGACCTTCTCGAGCAGGGTTCGCTTGTAGGAGATCCGGCCTCCCCAGCCGCAGTACCAGGGCACGGGCTGGGACTCGTTGAGACTGGGGTAGGCGAAGTACTGCTGGCCTACCATCAGAGAGTGGTAGAGCGCGGCGGTCATCTCCAGGTCGGGGTGGATGCCGGTGAAGCCGAGCACGGCGTGGGTCTCGCCCGGGTGGACGGAGTGCTGGCGGAGGTGTTCGGCCACCAGCCCGTCGGCGGGGATGTCGTCGTCGTCGAAGAGGATGACGATGTCACCGGTCGCCCGGACCACCCCGCTGCGGCGGGCTTCGCCCAGCCCGCGGTTCTCGTCGTGGCGTACGAAGGCCACCTCGAGACGGTCCCGGAAGGCCGCGACAACCGGCTCCATCGTCTCTCTAGAGCTGTCGTCGACGACGATCACCTCGAAGCGGGCCCGGTCGCAGGTTTGCCGGGCGAAGCCTTCCAGGCAGCGTTCGAGATCGGCCGCACGGTTGTAGGTCGCGACCACCACGGTGGCCCGCAGCGCGGATGTGTCCGGTCGCCACTGCGGCTCCAGATTCCGGTACAGCTGAGCCCAAGATCCGGGGCCGGCCAGATGGACCGCGCCGGGCAGCCAGGGAGCGCCGGACAGGGCGGTCACGACGTCGGGTGACGTCGTGGTCACAGCGTCGCAGAGCCGACCGACTCTGGTCAGGTAGGCAGCGCGTGCTTCGAGCAGCTCCGGGTCGGCCGCGGGCGGCGCCTGGTGGGCGGCGTGCGCGGTCACGACGACTCGGGTGCCGGCCATCCATGCCGCTTCGAGTAGAGAGGTCGGCATCTGCCCCACCTCACCGTGCACGTGGGTCACCTCGATGCCGCGTTCCCAAAGCACCCGCCGCAACATCCGCTCGGTGGCCGGGTCCCCGAAGTCGGGGTGGGTGACGGCCTCGTTGCGTCGGATGGTGACGGTTTCGACACCGTCGATCGTGTCCCACGCCAACTTGTCGCCTTCGCCGCCGGGGCCGCCGCCGACTTGCGCCACGGTGACCGAGTGCCCGGCGTTTCTGAGTTCGGACACCGACGCGTCGATGGCGGCCTTCGCAGCTGCGTCGGCCGCGGCAGGGGTGACCACGCACACCCGGTACTGGCGGCCTGTCAGCGGCGTGTCGGCGTCGACGGAGGGCGAGGGATCGCTCGGCGCGCCCCAGGCCATCCGATCGTGCGCAGCTTGGATAGCCTGCGCGCGGGCCGGGCCGTGCTCGTCGTGGATCTGCGCGAGTCGTTCCACCACCCGCCCCAGGACGCCGAGGTAGTCGCTGATCCCGTTGGCCGGATCGGCCATCTGCGGTGTTAGCGCGGACGCCACAAAGGTGCTGTAGGCCCGGGCTCTCTGCGCCGGGTCGGCCAGGAACCCGACATCGGCGAAGTCCAGCAGCATCCGCCCCCACTCCGCTCGGTCGATGGGCGGCATGAGCGGGTTGGAGCTGACCTGGTCGGGGTGGCGACGGTTGCAGCACAGCTGCCGAGGGTCGTACCAGCACTTGCCTTTGGCCAGCAGGGCGAAAAGCAAGACCAGGTCGACGGTGTACATGAAGGTGTAGCCGTTGATCGAGGCGAAGGTGTCCGGGTCGATGTCTGCTCTGCGGAACAGGTACTCGGTCGGCTCACCGATCATGTTCATCTGCCGCTCGAGCAGGAAGTCTCCGAGCACCAAGCCCGGTATCGCCGACGCCTGGGTGACCAAGGGCTGGTTGTAGGCGTCGTCGGGGATGAGCCCGCCCGCGGCGTCGATGCGGACCCGGCGTGTCACGGCTACGGCGACGGACGGGTCGTCCAGCGCCGGGACCGAGGCCTCGATCGCTTGGGGTAGCAGGACATCGTCGTGGATCAGGATCTTGACGTACTCGCCGGTGGCGTGACGGAGGCTCTCCGCGAAGTTTCCGGTCAGCCCCAGGTTCCTCTCGTTGCGGACGACCCGTAACGGTCGACCCGGGCGCTGAAGAGAGGTGGCGATCTCGTAGGTACAGTCGCTGGATCGGTCATCGACGACGACGACCTCCACGTTCGGGTAGGTCTGATTCAGGGCCGACTCGATCGTGGTCTCGATGTACCGCTCGTCGTTGTAGGCCGGGATGACTATCGACACGAGCGGGGTCACACGCTGCTCTTCGACCGGGCTGCGACCTTTCTGAGCTTCGCGCGACGCGCCGGCGCCTGTCAGCATGGGACACCGCTGCCGACCCGCTCCGCGACGACCGCCGAACCCGTCGTTGTGCGCTTCTTGTCCAGAGCGATGTCGATCATCTCGCCCCACGTCACGCGGAGCGGGTCCGGCTCGGCGAGGTCCCGCTCGAGTGCCCGCAGTGACATTTCACGCTGTCGGGTCCAGGCCGCCTCGTCCTCGAGGAGGGCGATCACTTCCTCGGCGAAGCGATGGGCGTCGGACGCCACCGCCACCGCGGACCGAAGCGCCGGGCTGAGCCCTCCCGCGGCCTCCTCGGTCGCGACGACCGGGACGCCGTGTTGGATCGCCTCGACGGTCTTTATCTTGACGCCGGCGCCGAACCGCGTCGGGGAGATGGCGACTCGGACGGAGTTGTAGAAGTGTTCGATGTCGGGAACGAGCCCAACGAGTTCCACCACTCCGATGTCTTGCAGCGCGACCACCTCCGCTGGTGGTTGACCTCCGGTCACGCGCAGCGTTGCGTGCGGAACGCGTTGGCGCACGAGTGGGAGCACCTCGGTCACGAACCATCGCAGACCGTCGACGTTCGGGGAGCCCGCGCCGGCGGCCCAGCCCGCTACGAGCCCTATACCGGCCCGCCCCGCGAAGGATGCCGAGGTGACCGAGGGGCTCCTGAGCCTCGGGTTGACCGTGCGGACCGGCTTGCCGGAGAGAGCTGACGCGATCGCCGCCTCGTCCCGGGAGATGCAGACGACGAAGTCACCCCACTCGAGCGCCGACGTCTCCTCGGCCTTGGCGGCTGCCGCCATCTCGGAGAACCGGGTTTGCGCCGCTCCTGCGGCCAGTTCGGCCTGCATCTCCAAGCGCCGGAAGAACAACGCTTCGGCGTCGTAGATCTTCACCGCCGAGGGGAGCTTGGCGGTGAGGTAGCCGCCGTATCCCAGCACGTTGTGGGGACGGGAGACGATCACCACATCGAAGTCGACACCTGGTCTCGCCAGGTAGCCGGCGAGGTCTTCCACCACCTCGACGCCTTCGACGGCCGGTCCGCGCCCGCCGGGGGTCCCAGGGTGGAACACCACCGAGGTGCCTTCACGCTCCGCCAGAGCGCAGAGGGTGTCGTAGGAGCGCCCGTAGCCGCAGCCCAGCTCAGGATTTGGGATCCTGTCGTCGACGAACAGTATTCGCACCGCGTCGCGCCCGGGCAGCGGGGTTAGAACCCGGCCGGCGGGAGCGGCCGGGGCGTCGGCGGCGACCCAGCGCGACCGCCCGGCGGCGAGTGCTGATGCCCACTTTGATGCGAAGGCGGCCTGTGCCTGGCCGAAGGCGAGCTGGTCGATGGGTCCGGGCTTGTCATGGTGGAACACCGGCAGGTCGATGACCCGGACCTTCTTGCCAGCGGCCTGGGCTTGGAAGCAGATGTCGGCGTCGTAGCCGCGAGCGCCGGGAAAGTTCGATGCGTCGAAGCGGAGGTTTCGCACGGCCCACGGAGACAGCGCCATGAGGAGGCCGTCGACGATCTCGACGTCGTGATCGCCGCCGCCGAAGTCGATCAGCCCGGTGCCGTTGTCCGAGCACCGTCCGTACCGTTTCCCCGACCACCACTCCATCCCGCTCACTTCTGCTCCCCCGACGACGCCGACGATCGCCACGTCGTCGTCCAAGAACGCAGCTTGGATCTTCTCCTCGAAGTCCGGCTCGATGATGGACACGTCCTCGTGCATGAGGACGACCGCTCGCGGCCGGTCGTCGCCGGAGAAGCTGTCGAGGATGTCGTTGTAGGAGGCGCTGATCGAGCTGCCGTCTCGGGACTCGACCAGTGTGGAGTCCGGCGATAGATGCGCTCGCAGCGACACCTTGGCGCAGCTTCGGTAGCGGTCCTCGTCTTCCACGTAGACGCCGTAACCGAGACCGCCACGGCCGCCCGCGTGGCCTCTGGTCTCGTCGTCGGTCACCGTGATCTCCTGCCCGGGCGCCAGGAGGGAGGAGAGATGGGCGACGGCCAGGTCACGCTCGTTCGCTTCGAGGGAGCCGAGGAGGCGCCCGGACACGCGAACGCTCCGCAAAGAACCTGCGGCGAAGGGGACCTCGGTGAGCGGGGCCTGGATGTCGCCGTGGGCCACGCCGGGTTCGACCACGTGCAGCTCCCCTGCTGCTGGAGTCAGGTCGGATCCCACCGCGATATCGGTGATCGCTGCGCGCCGGCCCAGCGCGACATCGAGGGCGATGCGGGTGGCGGCGGCCTCGGCGTGCGCCGGCCAGGCGCGCAGCGCCTCGTCGCAGAGCGATGAGGCTCTGTCCAGCTGGCCGGTTTGAGCGCAAACGACGGCCGCCTCGACCAGCAGGTCCGGGTGGCGGCCCCACAGGTGGATGCCTCGCTGGACCACCTCCTCTGATAGCGCCGGCTCGCCGGACCGGAGGTGGTCGCCGGACGCGATTCGGATCTGGGCGATGTCGCTGCTCTCGAGGGCCGCCCTGAAGGCACGCCAGGCGTCTGCCACGGCTTCGGGCGCCGGGGCGGCGCCGCTTTCGAGGGAATCGTCGAAGGCTTTGATAGCTGCGTCGAGCTCGCCAGTTAACGGCGTGGAGGTGCTTCGCTGATCGGAAGGCTCGTCTTGCGCCGGCGCCGGCGACAGGTCCGCGGCCCTGCCTTCCCGGATGCCCGACGCGAGGCGCTTGGCACGGGCCGCGTAGGTGTGGTTCTCGTCGAGGAAGGCCAGGGCGGCGGTCCGCACTTTCGACCCGCGGTCGGCGTCGAGCACGAGCGCGATCTCTGCTACCGCCTCCTCGCTGTCGGTGGAGGTCGCAGCCAGCAGTTCCTGGCGGACTGCCAGCCACGCCAGGCAGCTGGAGCGTCTCATGGCGAGCGCGGCATCCACTGCAGCCACCTCGACACGGAGCTCAGCGGGGACTGCACCGGTCTCGACCGCTGCGCCGAGCAGCTCGTCGAGGCGGGTGTCGTGGATGATGACCGCACCCGGCCGGAGGAACGCGCTAGTCGCCGCCGTCGTGTGCAGCTCGTCGTTGGCCAGGTGGTAGACGACGTGGTCGTAGCGCTGGGCGCGGTCCGCGAATGCGCCCGCCGGGAAGTAGAGCCCGCTGTGCTCCATGAGGTTGAAGCCGACGGCAGCGACACCCCGGGACCCGGTCTCGCCGAAGTAGTCGACCTCGAATTCGCGCGACAGCTCGGCGTACATCCTAAGGGCGTACTTGCCGACCGCCGAGGACGTGGCCGGGGAAGGCGCGATCATCGCCAGGCGCCCAACGCGGGCCGCGGGCTGCGCCTTGTCGACCGCGTCGGCGAAGCGGGTCGCGCACGCCGGCCAGTTGAAACGCGCCCGCATCTGCTCGTAGCCCGAGGGCACCACGCTGCGGTCGCGGCGGGTCGCGACGGCGGCTGACAGCGCTTCGATCATCGACGGCAGCGAATCGGGATCGAAGAAACTGAACGCGGTCTCGCTGATCTCGGTGAAAGAGGGGATCTGAGAGCAGACGACGGGGGTGCCTCGATCCACCGCCTCGAGGATCGGGAGCCCGAGACCTTCGTAGATGCTCGGGAAGAAGACGAACTCGGCGTTGTCGGTCAGCCACAGCATCTCGGCGTCTGGGAGCTGTCCGGCGAAGATGGCTTGCGGGCAGATAGCCCGTAGGTGCTGCTCCAGGGCGGCCGGGTACGACGAGGTGAACACCGGCGTGACCTCACCGCCGACTGCGGCGAACGCACGGGCCGTCGCCTCGTTGTTCTTCCGCTGGTCGTTGCCGCAAGCGACCAGAGCGAAGCGGCCTAAGTCGTGCGCGAACGGCGGTCTCGCGGGAACGATGTCGGGAAGGAACGCCGAGGCCCCGAGGACCGGCGTGATCCGGTTCGGATCTACCCCGAGATGGACCGTCAGGTCTTGCGCCGCTGACTGCGAGTCGCATGCGAAGTGGTCTGCCCGGTAGACCTCGCTGAACCGCGAGCTGTAGTCGATGGCGTCGTCGCCGATGAGGTACGAGCCAGGGAAGAGGTACGGGATCAAGTCGTAGAAGACGAGCAGGTTGGTCGTTCCCTCGCCCGGGAAGACCGGGTAGGCGTCGCGCCCGAACAGGGCGGTGATCACGAAGACGACCCTGCCAGCGGGCCGGCTGCGGGCCAGGTCGGCCACGGCTCCGGTGACGGCGCGCCGGTTCTCCTCTCTGGCCTGCACGAAGCCGACGCCGCTTCTGGGATGAAGCAGGGGAAGGTCGACGATGACCCCCTTGGCGTCGAGCACCGCCCTGCTGCGAGCGTCGAGCGGCGGAAGCTGGGTGTTGACGAGGAAGCTGCAGTGGATGGCGTCGGTGTCAAGGGCCTCGATCAGCGAGAGCACGTATCTGCCCATCCCCCTGTGACGGGCCTCTGACTGCAGCACCTGGACGTCGAGGACCAGGTGCAGGGGCCTGGTCTCCGCGGGTGGCGCGGGGCGCGACTCCGCGGCGACGGATGCGCGCATCTCCCTCTCCAGCGCGACCGCGGCGGGATAGTAGATCGGCGAGTCAGAAAGAACAGCGACCGGGTAGTTGAAGAACCCTTGGCGGTACGCGGCTTCAGGCGCCAGCCAGTAGTCGTTGATTCCGTCGAAGAACACGCTGCTGTACTGCAGGCCAGAAAGCAGGCGCCTCCAGTCCCGTTCCGGGGAGATCTTGTTAGCCTCGATGCAGATAAGTTCTGGTCGGACGCCGTTCCAGTCCATGCCGAGCAGGACCTCGTACTCGAAGCCCTCGACGTCTATCTTCATCACGTGGAGATGGCGCAGTCCGGTGTCGCGGATGACCGCGCCGAGGGTCCTCACTTCGACCTCTCGCTCGAGAGAGACCCTCGCCGCGTGGTTGTGCTCCACGTTCTGCAGGCGGTGCACGACCGTCCGATCGAAAGTCGATAGGCCGTTGCCCTCGGGGAACTCCGTGAAGACGAGAGCGCCGGCCTGCGCCCCGACTCCGATGTTGAGGTTCACGTCGCGAGGCCGTTGCGTCACGAGCGCCTCGAACAGCGCTGCTTGAGGCTCGATGTTGATGCCCGCCCACCCCGCGTCGTAGAACAGCTTGGTGACGGAATCGATCACCGGGTCGTTCGCTCCGACATCGACGTAGGTGCCGGCTGCGACGTCGGGGAAGAACCCCTTGATCAGCAGATCTTCGCGATTCTGTGCGTAGTAGTACTTGACCACGACGGGATCCTTGCTAAGAGATGAGAAGGTGTATGGGAGGGGAGCCGACGCCTAGCGGGGGCTGGCGTTGCGCAAGGCACCGACGAGGATGGCCAGGTCCTGCTCATACGGCCGGAACAGCGATCGATCGGTGTGGTTGATGGCGGTCTCGACTCTGAAGTCAGCGTCCGCGTCATCGAAGGACGCCACGATCAGGCCGTCGCCGCTGAAGGACTCAGCCACCGTGTGAGAGCAGCAGATGTGGGCGCCCAAGCTCCGCAGGAACCTCAGGCATTCACCGTGCGTGTCGGGGCTGCCGGAGATCGCCCAGTGGTGGGTGGAGACGAACACGAACCGGACGGCTCGAGCGTTCAGCGTCTGGAACGCCCCTCGGAGCGCCGCGGTCTCCGCTCCTTGTATGTCGAGGTGGAGCAGGTCCAGACGGTCCCAGCCGCTCGATCGCATCAGCCCGTCGACGGTCAGAACCGGCACCACCACCGCGCACCCGTCGGACTCCCTCGTCAAGACCACCGGCTCCTCGTGGCGCTCGCCGCCGGCACCGAGACGGAAGTCGATCGTGGCGCCGTTGAGGGCCGCGTTCCGCCGGCCGAGCTCCAAATGGGTGGCGTCGGGCTCGATGCAGATGTTCGCCGCGGAGGCGACGGCCCGCTGGAACCAGAGGGAGTAGTACGACCACCAGGAGCCGAACTCCATCATCTTGGCGCCGGGGCCAATCCGCCGTAGGACCTCGTGGAAGGCCTTCTCCTCTTGTGGCTCGTGGTGGCCCCGCAGTCCTTTGATGATGTTGGTCATCCAGCGGCCGCAGTAGCCGTCTGCTTCGACGACCAGGCCGTTGTGCATTATCTGCCCGAAGCGTTGATCGCTTATAGGTACCACCTCGCCGGCGTTGGCCACCTTCGGGATGTAGTCCGTGTCGCGGCACAGCAGCGTCATGGCGGCCCGCTGGTCCTCGTCCATTTGGACGGTGCCGGGCACGGAGGCCAACAGTGTGAGAATGTCAGGCGCGGAAGCGGTACTCATGGTTCTCCGAGTCGAATGGGATTCATCGTGAACGCCGTCACCTCGCGACGGCCAGTTGGGCCGGGTCGATGCCCAGCTTCCCCACCAAGAAGTCCGGGCGGTTGTCCCGTAGCCAGGCCAGGCCTTCCTGCAGCAGCGTCTCGGAGCTCTTGCCTTGTCCGGTGGCTCGCTCTCCGACGTGGTGCACATACGCCCGACTGACGAAGTGATGGTGACCACTGACGGCCAGGTCCCAGCAGCAGACGTCGTCGGCGAACCAGTTGGTGGGCGGGAATCCACCGACTGAGTCGAAGGTGGCGTGGCGGATCCACGCCGCGACGGGGACGACCATGTCGGTTTGGAAGATCGTCTTCTCGGACTGGAATGAGATGGCCTGGAGAGGCTCGGGGGCGTTGGGCGAGCGGATGTTCTGGACGCCCTTGACGTAGTTGGAGCGGCACCCGACGAAGCCGATGGGCTCGTGTGACTGCGAGACGGCCGCTACGTCCTCGAGCAGCAGACGGAGGGTGTCTGGGTGCAGGACGCAGTCGTCACCGAGGATGAGCAACTCTTCGGCGTCGGTCTGGGTGGCGCACCAGTTCCACGCCTCGCTGCCCGTCGTGATGCCCGGCGCCTGGCGCAGCAGACGAACGTGAGGGTTGTCGGGTAACGCCTTGGGTTCTTCCAGCCCGTTCCACCCGACGACCACGTCGACGCCCGGCGCGTACGCCTGTATCGATGCCAGCGCCACCCGGAGGTCACCCCACACGGTCTGGGCGTCCTCCGGTAACGACCGCCGAGCGGCGGGGAGCAGGATGCTCAGCATTGATGGCCTTTCGAGATCACGCAGGGACGGCGCAGCAGATGCGACGATCGAACGCCTGCAGGGCGAGGTTGACGGCTTGGTCCATGTCCAGGTACCGGTACTTGGCGAGACGTCCAGCGAATACGGTGTCGGGCTCGGTCTCGTCGCGAAGGTCGGCGTAGCGGCGGTATGCCTGGTGAGACGCCTCCGCCGGCAGCGGATAGAACGGTTCGTTGTCGCCGGGGCGGTACTCGTCGGGGTACTCGCGGGTGATCGTGCTCGCACCCGCCCAGGAGGAGCCGCCCGCGAAGTGGCGGTGTTCGAGGATCCGGGTGTAATCATGCTCGTTGGGGTAGTTGACCACCGACACCGGCTGGTGGGGCCCCGTCGGCAGACGTTCGTGCTCGAAGCGGAGGCTGCGGTACGGGAGCGGCCCGTAGACCCCAGAGAAGTACTCGTCGATCGGACCGGTGTAGACGACCCTCCGGTGCTTCACCGACGAGGCGGCTGCCGCGTAGTCAGTGGATGTCGCCACGGTGATCAGGGGGTGGTCGAGCATTCTGGCCACCATGGTCGTGTAGCCCTCGGCAGGCAGCGCCTGGTGCTTGTCGCGGAAGTAACGGTCGTCGCGCGACACCAGCACAGGCACTCGGCCGGTAACGGACGGGTCGAGCTCTTCCGGCCGGCGTCCCCATTGCTTGGCGGTGTAGTTGAGGAAGACCTGGTCGTAGACGAACCGGCCCAGCTCGGACAGTTCAGGGGTGGGATGGTCGATGAGCTTGAGTACCGGCACCCTGCTCGACTCGCCGAACGTGTTGACCAAAAGGCCGGTCAGGTGCGCCGCGTCTGGGGCGGGGAAGAGCATGTCCAGGGTGTTTAGGTTGAACGGCAGAGGCACCAGCCGGCCGCCGACAGAGGCCAGGACCCGATGCTCGTAGCCAACCCAGGTGGTGAACCGGGACAGGTAGGACCAGACCCGCTCGGATGAGGTGTGGAAGATGTGGGCCCCGTACCGGTGGACCCGGATGCCGTCGCCGTCCAGCTCGTCGTAGACGTTGCCTGCGATATGGGGGCGCCGGTCGACGACCAGCACCGACTGTCCGAGCTGCGACGCTATTCGTTCGGCGAGGGTGGCACCGGTCAGCCCGGCGCCTACCACCAGCCAGTCGAATTCACTCATGGGTACTCGCCGGCAGGCGGGCTGAGGACATTGGGGTCTCCATCGCGGCGCTGGCGAGGCAGCGGTTGGTTGGGGCCGCCCCATCCATGGAGCATCGGTGGATCCGTGCCCGGCCGCAGGGGCCGAGGCCGTCTCGCCGGCCGGGCGTCAGCCCGGGTCTTCGAGAGCGGCACATCCCACATCGGCAGGAAGAGGCCTACGCTTAACGCAACTAGCGCGGAGATGGGCGCCCCGGCGCGAAGACCGGGGCGGGGGCGCCGCCGTCAGTTCAGGACCGGGCGGTTTAGGACCGGGTGATGGCGTCGATCCGCTCGAGGCTGGAGGCCATCGCCTCCATGAACTCGGCGACGACCCGCCGCGCCGGTTTCACCGCGTCGAGCAGGCCGACGCCCTGGCCGATCCAGTAGGTGGCCAGCTCGGTGGCGCCGGCGTGACCCGACGCGGCCAGCTGGTCGACTTTGCGCAGCGCAGGCTCGGACAGCACCGACTGCAACGGCATCGGCAGGGTGGCCGGCGCGCCGGGGGCCGACCAGGCGTCGGTCCAAGCGGAGCGGAGCTGGCGTGACGGTTTGCCGGTCCGGCTGGTGGAACGGACGGTGTCGCGGGAGCTGGCCGCGATCATCTTGGCCTTCGTCGCGGGCGCCGTCTCCGCTTCCTCGGTGGTCAACCACACCGACCCGGTCCACACGCCGGACGCGCCCAGCGCCAGCGCGGCGGCCATCTGGCGGCCGTCGACGATGCCGCCCGCGGCCAGGACCGGCACCGGGTCCTTGCCGTCGGCCATGGCCGCCGCGGCGTCCACCACCTCGGGGACGAGGACCATCGTCGACACCTCGCCGCAGTGACCGCCGGCCTCGCTGCCCTGGGCGACGAGGATGTCCACGCCGGCGGCCAGTTGCCGCTCTGCGTGCTGGCGGGCGCCGACCAGCGCCGCGACCGGCACGCCGGCGGCCCGGGCCCGCTCGAGCATCGAGGGGGGCGGCGGCCCGAGGGCGTTGGCGATCAGGCGGATCGGGTGGGTGAACGCGACGTCGAGCAGGTCCTCGTTGCCGCTGGCCGACCCTAGGCCGGCGGCCGCCGCGCCGACCCCTGCTTCGGGCGCTTGGACGTCGTGGTCGGCTAGCACCGACGCCACGAAGCGGCGCTGCTCGTCGGGCACCATGGCGGCGATATCCGCGCGGCTCATGCCTTCGCCCGACACCTTGAGCGGCACGAGCACGTCGGCGCCGTACGGGCGACCATCGGTGTGCTCGTCGATCCAGGTCAGCTCCCGGTCGAGCTGCTCGGGGGAGAACGCCGCGGCGCCGAGCACGCCGAAGCCACCGGCGTTGGTAACCGCGGCGACGACGTCCCGGCAGTGACTGAACGCCAGCAAGGGAAACTCGATGCCGAGGAGACGGCACACGGCGGTGTTCATGACGCGGTGACCTCCAGGCCGAGGTTGGCGTAGATCTCTCTGGTCGCCAGGGACCGGTTGAGGGTGTAGAAGTGCAGGCCCGGTGCGCCGGCGTCGAGGACGGCTTGGCACAGCTCGGTGGCGGCCTCGACGCCCGCCTCCCTGACGGCGCTGGCTGACCCGGCGGAGCGGAGGCGCTCGGCCATGGCCTCGGGCACCGCGGCCCCCATCGCCGCCATTCGGTTGATGGAGCTGATCGAGGTCACCGGCATGATCCCCGGGACGATCGGGCGGTCGACCCCGCGCGATCGCATGTCGTCGACCAGGCGGAGGTAGTCGCTGCGTTCGAAGAAGAACTGGGTGACGGCGAAGTCGGCGCGGGCCAGCTTGGCGGCCAGGTAGGCCCGGTCCTGGTCGATCGACGGAGACCGGGGATGACCGGCGGGATGGGCGGCGACCCCGATCGAGAACCCGCCGATGGCGCGGGCCAGCTCCACCAGCTCATCTGCGTGGGCCAGCTCCCCCTCCGCGGCGTCAGGGTCGGTCGGGGGATCGCCGCCGAGCGCCATCAGGTTCTCGACGCCCGCCTTGCGGAACTCGACGAGGATCTCGGCCAGCTCCAGGCGGGTATGGGCCACGCAGATGAGGTGGGCCATCGGGGTCAGGGTGGTGGTGCGCAGCATGCCCGCCACCAGGTCATGGGTGCGCTGGCGCGACGACCGCCCGCCGCGGTAGGTGACCGACACGAAGGAGGGGTTGAGCGGCTGCAGCTCCGCCAGCGTCTGAACCAGCCGGTGGTGCTCGGCGTCGTCCTTCGGGGGGAAGAACTCGAAGGAGAAGGTGCGGCCGGCCCGCAGGAGATCGGCGATCTTGGCCATGGCCGTCCACGGTAGTGGGCGGCCATGGCTCGGGGCGCGTCCGTGGAGCTCACCCGTGGGGCGACCCGCCCTCCCCTACCGGCCGGCGACGCTGAGCGGGTAGGCCAGCCCGAGGTGCAACGGCCCGACGGAGGAGACCCCGGTGCCGCACATCTCCGGGACCGGGCCGCCGGCGCCGGTGACTGGGACCGGCATCGAGGCCACATGGTCGTCCGGGGCGATGAAGTGGAAGCTGCCGACGGTGTTGCACGGCTGGCCTGACACGCGAGGCAGCGTGACCACGAAGGAAGCGACCGACCCCGGAGCCATCGACAGGCCCACCGGCGCCCCGCCGATGTCGGAGCGGCCGTTGCTGACCACGATCGGCGCCCCGGACGCGTCGGAGGCCGACGATCCCGGATAGTCCCCGGTGCGACACGACCGGGCGCTGATGTTGACCACCTCGAACGAGTAGTAGCCCGGGTCGGCCGACGCGTCGGAGCCACCGGGCAGGTACACCCACTGCAGCTGGCCGGTGGAGCACAACCCGTTGGGGAGCGGGACCGCGACGGATCTCACCGCCGGCGCCGACAGCACCGGCGGGCTGATCGTGCCTTCGCACACCCGTTCTTCTGGCCATGCGACCGAGAAGCTCGGGCCGCCCGGCGCCAAGCCGACGCGCAGAACCGAGGGGACGCTGCATGCGCTGCCCGCGTCGACCGCCCACCGCAGCGTGGCGCTGGCCGCCTCGCCGGGGGCCAGGACCGGCGCAGGCGCGGTGGCAGCCTTACCTGGCGGTGCGGTGGCAGCCGTGCCAGGCGAGGCGGTTCCAGCCGCCGCCCGGCCCGTCGCCGCCGGGTCGGTCGACCGGATGAACGCCGGGCCCGGCGAACCGTCGGACGCGACCAACGGCCCTTCTGACAGGGCGCAGGGCGAGGCGCCGCGGTTGACCAGGACCAGGGTCGTGCCGGCCTCCACGCGGCCGCTGTCGGTGCCGATGAGAGCGCCGTCGCGGGAGTGGTCGAAGGAACCGGAGAGCTGCGTGATCTTGCACGCCGGAGACGGCGCGGCCAGCGGGCCGTAGACAGAGCGGGGCCGGGTCGGGGGGGCCGCCCCGACCTGGACCCGGGAGCGGCCGTGGGAAGCGTCGAGGGTCGCGACGGGCACGGCAACGGCGAGGGCTGCCGCGGCCGCGACCAGCGCGCCGATCACGGCGCGGCGCCGGCGGCGGAGCTGCGCCGCCCGGCGGAGGGTGCGCTGCAGGAGGACGTCGGTCGGCGTGGGCTCAGCCATCGAAGGCCTCCCCGAGGTCGCCGAGGCTGCGTTCGCGCAGCGCCGCCATCGCCCGGTGCAGGTGGGTCTTGACCGATCCTGGGGAGATGTCCAGGGCGGCGGCCACCTCGTCGGTGCTCAGCTCGGCGAAGTACCGCAGCG
This sequence comes from Acidiferrimicrobium sp. IK, assembly GCF_025499425.1. Lineage (GTDB taxonomy): Bacteria > Actinomycetota > Acidimicrobiia > Acidimicrobiales > Palsa-688 > Acidiferrimicrobium. Next base: position 115,993 of record NZ_JAIMCB010000006.1, on the reverse strand, counting down.
CCACGACCTCCCGCTGCCGTCGGGGCAGCGCCTTGACGTTGTCGGCCAGCGCCCCGTCGCGCAGCTGCGCGTCCGCGGGCGCTTCGGCCCCGGGGCGGACCTGGCTGCGCAGGATCCGCTCGCGGCGGGTCCGCTTGCGGAGCATGCCGAGGGCCTCGTTGGTGGTGACCCGCACCACCCACGCCTCGCGGAACTCCGCGGCGCGCAGCTCCCCCCACCGCAGGTAGGCGCGGGCCATGGCCTCGGCCGCGGCGTCTTCGGCCGACGCCTGGTCGCCGAGGATCCGCCGGGCCACCCCGACCGCGGTAGGGAGCATGTGGTTGAAGTACTCCACGAAGTCCCCGGCCGAGGAGTCCGTCCCTGCCCGGTCGTCCATTACGACTGGCTCATCGGCGACGGGACCGGCGAGCCGACCAGCTGGCGACGGAGGGCACTGGTAAACCGTACCCAGCGAGGGGCTGGTGGAGGCGAGGCGCGCCGGGGCCCGGAGGGTCATCTGGTCGTAGGACATCGGCCTCCTTTCCGGCGGCGGGGATGTGGTCTCAACGCGCCGTGCCCTCCGGCGGTTGACACCGGTCCCGCCGGCCCGGCGGTCAGGCTCCGGCTGCTCGCTCCGCGGCGAGGACGGTGTTGCGCAGCAGCATGGCGACGGTCGTGACGCCGACGCCGCCCAGGCGGGGGGTGATCCAGCCGGCGACCTCCGCGCAGGACTCGTCGATGTCGGAGAGGACCTTGCGGCCTTCCCACGTCATCCCGCCGCCGATAACCGCGGCGCCGGGCTTGATGACGTCGGGGGTGATCATGTTGGGGACGCCGGTTGCGCCGACCACGATGTCGGCCTGCTTGGTGAGGTCCCGCCAGTCGGGCACGCCGGTGTGCACCACCGTGACCGCGGCGTTGGCTCCTGGCTCCTTGAGTGCCAGCATCATCGACAGCGGCCGGCCGAGGGTCGGGCCTCGCCCGACGATCACCGCGTGCCTCCCTGCCACCGGGACCTCATAGTGGGCCAGCATGGCCACGATCCCGAGCGGCGTGCAGGGCCGGGGCGTGTCGCGCACGCCGAGCGCCAGGAACCCGAGGTTGGTCGGGTGGAGCCCGTCGGCGTCTTTGGCCGGGTCGACGGCGGCCATCGCGGCGTTGAAGTCGAAGCCTGCCGGGACCGGGTTTTGGACGATGAAGCCGTGCACCGCGGGGTCGGCGTTGAGGCGGGCGATCTCCGCTAGGAGGTCGGCCTGGGTGGCGCTGGCTGGGATGCGCACGTCGAAGCTGGCCATGCCGACGGCTTCGCAGGTCTCGTGCTTTTTGCGGACGTAACCGGCCGAAGCCGGGTCGTCGCCGACGAGGACGGTGGCCAAGCCAACGGTGACACCGGCGTCGCGCAGCGACGCGACCCGCTTGGCCACGTCATCGAGGACGGCTTCGGCGACGGGGCCGCCGGGGATCATGATCGCGGCCATCAGTGCTGGAACTGCCGTTCGCCGGTGAACACCATCACCAGGCCGTGCTCGTCCGCGGCGGCGATCACCTTTTCGTCGCTGACCGACCCGCCGGGCTGCACCACCGACGCGACTCCCGCTGCCGCGCAGGCGTCCAGGCCGTCGCGGAACGGGAAGAACGCGTCGCTGGCGGCGGCGCCGCCCTTCGCCCGGCCCGCGGCGCGCGCCGCGGCGATCTCGCCCGGCGTCACCCGGTTCTGCTGGCCGCCGCCGATCCCGACGGCCATCCCGTTGGCGGCTAGGACGATGGCGTTGGACTTCACCCACGCGCACACCCGCCACGCCAGCTCCATGTCGGTCCACTGCTCGGCGGTGGGCTGCGCCTTGGTCACCACCCTCCACTGATCCCGCCCGGCGGCGAACCGGTACGGTTCTTGCACCAGCCACCCGCCGGAGATCTGACGGAAGTGGAGCGGGTCGGCGGTGGGCGCGGGAGCGGCAAGGACCCGCATGTTCTTGCGTTTGGCCGCGAACAGCTCGAGGGCATCGGCGTCGTAGCTCGGGGCGATGACCACGTCGGCTTTGGCGTTGGCGACCATCTCCGCGGCGACCGAGGCGGTCACCGGCGCCGAGAGGGCGACGATCCCGCCGAACGCCGACATCGGGTCGCACTCGAAGGCCCGGTCGTAGGCGGTCTGGACGTCGGCGGCTACTGCGGCCCCGCACGGGTTGGCGTGCTTGACCACGACCGCGGCGGCCGGGCCGAGGTCGGCCAGCTGGTGCACCAGCCGCCACGCCGCGTCAGCGTCGTAGAGGTTGAGGTAGGACAGGGCCATCCCGCCGTGTTGCACCACGTCGTCCCACCAGCTGCGACGCCCCGACTCGCGGTAGCGGGCCCCCTGCTGGTGGGGGTTCTCGCCGTAGCGGAGAGGCGCGGCCTTCTCCAGCGAGATGTGGACGGTCTCGGGCAACCTCTCTCCGCCCTGCTCCTCGGAGGCGAACCAGTTGGCGATGGTCGCGTCGTATGCGGCGGTGTGGGCGAAGGCCTTGGCCGCCAGCCGCTTGCGCAGCCCGTCGCTCAGGGCGCCGGCGCGCAGCTCCTCGAGCACCGCGGCGTAGTCGCCGGGGTCGACGACGCTCGCCACGTGAGCCCAGTTCTTAGCCGCGGCGCGCACCATGCTCGGCCCGCCGACGTCGATCAGCTCGATGGACGGGTTGGAGCTGAACGGGTACAGGTTGCACACGACCATCCCGATCAGCTCGATGCCTTGGCCTTCGAGGTCGGCGAGGTGCTCGGGCTTGGAGCGGTCGGCGAGGATCCCGCCGTGCAGCCGGGGATGGAGGGTCTTGACCCGGCCGCCGAGCATCTCGGGGGCTTCGGTGACCGACTCGACGTCGCGGTGGGCGATCCCGGCGTCGGCCAGCGCCCGGGCCGTACCCCCGCTGGCGACGAGGTCGTGGCCGAGCGCGGTCAGCCCGCGGGCGAAGTCCTCGAGCCCGGTCTTGTCGTACACCGACAGCAGCACTCTCACGTGCGGGTCTCCAATTTGTCGTTGATAGAGGTGAGGAAAGAGGCGATGGTGGCCGGGTAGAGGCGGCGCTCGACCGCCTTGATCCGCTCGTGCAGGCTGTCCTCGCTGTCGCCTGGCAACACCGGCACGGACTCTTGGGCCAGGATCGGCCCCTCGTCGACCGCCTCGGTCGCGATGTGCACGGTGCAGCCGGTCTCCGCGACCCCGGCTTCGAGGGCGGCTCGCACCGCGTGCCACCCCTTGAAGGCGGGGAGAAGCGCCGGATGGGTGTTGAGGACCCGGCCCGGGAAGCGCTCGAAGACCGCAGCGGACAGCACGGTGCCAAAGCCGGCCATCGCCACCGCCTGCACGCCGTGACGCTCGAGGGCCTCGACGACCCGGGCGGTGTAGGCGGCCCGGTCGAACGCCGCGCCGAAGTCGGTGCGGGCTACGAGCTGCGCCGGAACCCCGGCGTCGCGGGCGACGTCCATCGCCCGGCACGGCCGGTCGACCACGACCACCGCGACGGGCAGGTCGGCACCGAGGATGGCCTCGAGGATCGAGCCGGTCCCCGACGCCAGCACGCCGAGGACGCCACGATCGGGACGCGGTTGTTGCACGTCCCGACGCTACCCGACCCTGACCGATCCTCAGGCTGGGGGCGGCCGGCGGTCGGCCGGGGCCTTGGCCGCCAGTTGCTGCAGGGCGTCGAGGTCGCCGGCCGACTCGGCGGCTTGCCGGTTGGCTTCCTGCAGGGCCTGGAACACCTCCATCCGGTGGACCTGGATCTCTCTGGGGGCGTCGATCCCGATGCGGACCTGATCCCCCCGCACCTCGAGGACCGTGAGCACGATGTCGTGCCCGATCACGATGCTCTGGTTGGCACTGCGGGTCAGGACAAGCATGGTGCTCCCTCCGTGGCGGCTACCGAGACGGGAGCTTAGAGAGTCCCCGCCGCGGCGCGCTCACCCCAGGTACTGGACGAGGGACGTCTGGTTGAGCTTGGAGATGGCCCACAGCCCGGACTGGAAGTTGTTCTGGGCCTGGTTGAGCTCGGTGGTGACCTTGGCGATGTCGGTGCTGTCGGTTGAGGACAGCTGGGTCTGGAGGGCGGTGTTGGCCAGCGTGGCTTGGGCGGAGAACGCCTGGGCCTGCTGGTACTGCTCGCCGAGGGTGGCGGCCTGGGTGGTGACTTGGTCCAGGGCGGCGCCGAGCGCCTGGAGGTCGGTGGTGGTGGCCTGAGTCAGCGAGGCGGGAGTACCGGTCGAGAGGTCCTGGGCCAGCTTGGCGAGGACGCCGCCGGCGCCGAGCAGGCCGGTCGGTCCCGACCCGAACACCGCCGGCCCGGTGACCCCGATGGTGATCTGCGTGCCGGGTCCGACGGTTCGCCTCGGGGCGGAGCCGCCACCGACGTAGGTTCCCGTGGAGTCGTAGGCCTGGCCGGGGTTGCCGGTCCCGGCGAAGATGGCCTGCCCGTCGTAGGTGGTGTTGGCCAGCTGCAAGATCTCGTTGGCCGCCGAGTTGACCTGACCGACGATGGCCTGCAACGCGTTGGTGCCCCCGGTGAGGGCCACGCCTGACGCGCCCTGGGCGGCCTGCTGCACGCTTTGCAGCGTGTTGATGATCGAGTTGAGCGTCGAGGTGCCCGTCGACAGCCAGCCCACCCCGTCGCTGGCGTTGGTCTGGTACTGGGCGCTGCGGGCGATGCTGGCGCCGAGGGCCAGCACCTGCGCGGCGCCGGCCGGGTTGTCCGACGCGGAGTTGATGCTGACCCCGGTCGCCAGCTGCTCCTGCAGGCCGGCCTGGTACGCCTCGTCGCTGTTGACGTTGGAGATCATCTGCTGGGCGATGACCGACGGGGTGTAGGTGACGGGGGTGGCTGTAACGCTTGACATGGAAGCGGCTCCTCAGGGTCCGTGCAGCTCAGGTTCCGTGCGGCTCAGGTGGCCTGGAGCAGGGACTGCATCATCTGGTCGACGGCGCTGATCACCTTCGCCGACGCCTGGTAGGACTGCTGGTAGTTGAGCATCATCACCATCTGGCTGTTCACGTTGACGCCGCTCACCGCTTGGAGGTTGGCCTGGGCGGCGTTGGCGACCGACGTCTGGGTCTGCACCTGGCTGTTGAGCGCCGAGATCTGGGTGCCCATGGTCTGCACGAAGCTGCGGTAGGCGGTGTCAGGGCCGCTGGACGCGTCGTAGAGGTTGGCCATTGACTGGGCGTTGGCCCCGTTGTTCGCGGCGTCGGGAAGCGTCGCGGTCCCCGACGCGGCCAGCAGCGAGGGGTCGGCGGCGACCGCCGCCACGAGGCCGATGCTCGCCGCGCCCGAGCCGATGGTGAAGAGGGGACCGCCGGGCGCCCCGGAGGCGGTGTATCCGGCGGCCAGCTGCGTGTTGACCGTGGTTGCGAGGTCGTTGGCGACGCCGTCGAGCTGGCTTTGGTAGTCGGGGAGGTACTGGTTGATCGCCGCGAGGGTCCCCGCCGCGGACCCCGACGTCATCGTCACCGCGGTCCCGGTGGTGGTCTGCACGCCGAGCGAGCCGGCGGTGCCGGTCAGCTGCAGCTGGGACGCGGTCACCCCCGCCACGACGTTGACCCCGCCGATGCTCACGTTGATGGTCCCGTTCGGCTGCAGCGACGACACCGCTCCCAGGTCCTGCGACAGCTGGTTCATCAGCTGGCTCTGCTGGTCGATCAGCGAATTGGCCGAGCTCCCCGCTGCCTTGGTGGTGATGATGGCGGTGTTGAGCTGCGCGAGTTGGGTCAGCACCGAGTTGTCGGCGCTGACCAGCGCGGAGAGTTGCTGCTGGGCGTTGCCCTGGCTGGTCGCGATGGCAGCCGAGGAGGTGTGCAGGTCCGAGATGAGGTTGGAGGCCAGGTTGATCACCTGGGAGCGGGCGCCGCTGTCGGAGGGTTTCTGCGCGACGGTGTCCCAGGACTGCCAGAACGCCGACAGGTCGGCGTTGAGGCCGGTGGTCGTCGAGACCGGAAACCCGGTTTGGATGCCCTGGAGGACCTGTTGGAGAGCCCCGCTTTGGGCCAGGGCCGCGGACGCCTGCTGGGCGCTGGTCTGCAGCAGCCCGTCGTAGGCCTGGCCGGAGGCCAGGGGGGTCACGCCGAGCCCGACGCCGAGCGGGGACAGCCCCGCCGCTGCGGTGAGCGTCGGGGTTTCCTGCACGTAGCCGGGGGTGTTGGAGTTCGCCAGGTTCTGGGCGACGGTGTCCATGGCGGTCTGCTGGGCGGTGACGCCCGACGCCGCGATACTGAGAGCGAGGTTGCCCATGTGGCTCCTTACGCCCGGGCGTCGAGAAGGACAGACCGCTCGCCGCCTTGGCTGCCGGTCCCTGACGCGTCGTAGGACGGCGCCGTGCCGAGCATCGCCAGGGCGTCGATGGTAGCGGCCAGTCCCCCGGCGAGCAGCCGGCGGTTCTCTTCGACCGTGCGGTTGATCTGGGCGACGGTGGCGCGCATGGCGTCGCGGGCGGTGGACACCCGGGCTTGGGCCTCGGGGGTGGGCAGAGCTTCGGCGATGTCGCGGAGGGTGGCGCTCGGGTCGATACCGAGGGCCCCGGCGGCGTCGGCAAGGGTCGCGGCCCGCTGACGGCCGAGCGCGGCCAGGTTGGCTGCGACGTCGTCGATCTCGGTGGTAGCCCGTCCCAGGTATCGGTGCTGCCCGGCGAGGAGGATCAGGCGCTGCTCCTCGAGCTTGAACGACAGCTCGTCGAGGGCTTCCTGCTCGAGGAGGATGCACCCCAAGATGGCGTCGAGGTCCATGCGTGACTTATCGACCGGCCGGCGCCGAAGGTGAGCGGCTCGTGCGCAACGCTGCACCTGCCCTACTGGATCACGAAACCGACGAAGTAGATGTCGAGGACCTGCTGCGCGGCGCCGTCGACGGTGCCGGTGATCTTCTGGCAGTCCTTCAAGATGGCGGCTTTGGCCGCGTCGCGTCCTTGCGGGGACAGGAGGGTGGCGTAGTTGTCGCTTCCGAACACGGTGTTGATGGCGTCCTCGAAGCGCTGCAGGTCGGCGCCGACCGCCTTGGAGTTGGCCACCTTGCTCAGCTGCAAGGAGATGGTGGCCTGCACCAGGTGCCCGTCGGAGAGGTTGACGGTCAGCTGGCTGAGGTCGAGGATCTTGCCGGCCGGGACCTTCTGGCCGGGTAGGTAGTGCGGCTTGAGGAGGATCCCCTTGGCCACGTAGCCGCCGGCGAGGAGCACGACGACCAGCAAGATGATGAGCTTCTTCTTGCTCTTCTTGGGTGCGGTCTCGGTCCCGGCGGCTTGGGCGGGCGCGATGGTGGTGGCAGTCATCTTCAAGCTCCTGTGCCGGCGAGCACGACGATGTCGATCCGGCGGTTGAGCGCCATGTGCGCTGGGGTGTCGTTGGGGGCGGAGGGACGGGAGTCGCCGAATCCGGTGGCGGCCAGGCGGCTGGCCGCCAGCCCGTCGGTCCGGCTCAGCCGGAGGACGACGTTGACGGCGCGCACTGCGGACAGCTCCTCGTTGGAGGTGTAGGGACCGCCGGTGATCGCCTGGTTGTCGGTGTAGCCGTTGACGTCGATCAGGTTGGCGGTGGGGGCCAGCACCTGCGCCACCGTGTCGATGACCTGGTCGCCGACCGAACCGAGGTCGGCGGAGTCGCTGGCGAAGAAGACCTTGTCGTCTAGGAGCTGAACGGTCAGCTCGCCGTTGCCGAGGGACTCCGACACCGACCCGGCCAGTCCCTTGCTTCTCAGCGCTGCGGCGACCTGCTGCTCCAAGGCGGCCAGCGCCTCTTGGCTGGCGCTGGGCGCGGACGGCGGCGTTTTGATGGTGGGGGTGGTGGTCGGGGTGGTGGCGGTCTGCGGTGCCGGTTTGCCGGTAGTGGTGCCGGCGGTCTTGACCAGGCTGCTGTTTTGGAGCAGCCCGTTGCTGTTGGGAAGGACCCCGGGGTTAGGGTTGAACGTCGCTTTGAGCCCGAGGGCCAGGGCCTCGAACTTCTTCTGGTTGATGGTGCTGACCGAGAACAGCAGGATGAACAGCGCCAGCAGCAGGGTGATCATGTCGGCGTAGGTCAGCAACCAGCGCTCCTCTCCGCCGGCGTGACCCTCGTCGTCGTCGTGGGCCGCTCCGTGCTTCTTCTTGCTCATGGCTACGCCGCCTCATCCGCCCGCTCGCTGGCCGCCCGGTAGGCCTGGAGGCGGGTGGCGACCATGCGCGGCGTGCTGCCGGCCTGCACGGCGAGGAGACCAGCGAGGATCATGCGCTTGCTGGACACCTCGAGCTCCGACGCCCGCTTCAGCTTGTTGGAGATCGGCAGCCAGAACAGGTTGGCGCTCATGACGCCCCACAGCGTCGCGGTGAAAGCCGAGCCGATCGCCGGCCCGAGGGCGTTGGGGTTGGAGAGGTTGCCGAGCACGTGGATTAGCCCGATGACGGTGCCGATGATGCCGAGCGTCGGGGCGTAACCGCCCATGTCAGCGAAGAACTTGGCGCCGGCCTTGTGCCGTTCCTTCATCGCCGCGATCTCGGTTTCGAGGATCTCCTCGATCTCGTCGGAGTCGACGCCGTCCACGGTCATCTGGATGCCCTTGGCCAGGAACGGGTCGTCGATCTCGCCGGCTGCCTGCTCCAGGGCGAGAAGGCCGTCGCGGCGGGCGACGTCGGCCAGGTTGACCAGCCGAGCGATGTCCTCTGCGGGGTCGGTTTCGGGCACGCCGAGGGCCAGCTTGAAGATCTGCTTGATGCTCTTGACGTCTTTTTTCATCAAGCCGGCGGCGCCGACCGCGATGGTGCCGCCGAACACGAGGATCAAGGGGGCGGGCTTGAGCAACGCCGCCGGGCTGGCCCCGTCCATGATCATGGACAGCACCACCGCGACGAGCGCGCCGCCGATGCACATGGCCGTGAAGCGGTCGAGTTTCTTCACGGCCGGGGCCTCCCTGGCGCAGCCGGCGCCACCTCCGGCGCGTCGCTGGCTTCGCGCACCAGCCGGAGCGAGCCGGGGGGCGGCCCGGCGGACGCCACTCCGTAGCGTTGGGCCATGGCCAGGATGCTGGCCCGGTACTCCTTGATGATCTCGATCAGCTCTTCGACGGACTCCTCGACGACGTAGCGGGTGCTGTCGGTCATCGTGACGACCGTGTCGGGGAGCGCCTCCGCCCGCTCGATCAGGTCGGGGTTCAGCGCGAGACGGTCACCTTTTGGGAATCGGGTGAGCAGAATCATGGGGGCACGTCCTTGTGGGGCGAAGCGCGGCATCCATTGCCACTTCTTCTTTCGTCACCACGGGGCGCGCCTTGAGCCGCCTTCCGGTTTCTTGTCGCACACCCCTTTAAGAGGGGGGGATGATCCGATCCGGGCGGGCGGTCTCGAGGGAGGAGCCGTCGGTCTGCTCGGCGCCGGGGGTGTCGATCCCCTGGACCCGCCGGATCTGGGCGAGCAGCTCGGCGCGCCGGGCTTCCCGGCTGTAGCGGCCGTACACCGCGCTGATGATGATCCCGGCCACCCACGACACGATGAGGGCGATGAGGAACCGCTCCAGTGCCGTGATGGTGGGCATCGAGCCGGCCAGCAGCGCCGGCAGCATCGGCAGGCACAGCACGACCGCGCCCGCCACGACGAGGTCGGGCCGCTTCATTACCTGCCCTCGACCAGATCGGTCACCGTGGCCGCCCACCGGGCCGGGTTGGCGTGGTGGGCGCCGAGGCGGGCGACGGGGATACCGGTCTGGAGGACGGCGGCAGGGCTGAGGGTCCCCTCGACGTTGACCAGCACCAAGGCGTCGAGGCCGCCGAGAGCTTCCGCCCACGCCGCGACGTCGTCGACCTTGGTGACGGAGTCGACCACACCGACGACGGTGGCGGGGCGCAGGTCGCTCACGGCTAGGGCCCGCTCCCCTAGTGGCCGGGGCGCGACAGGCAGGTCGACAACGGTGATCGCCCGGCTGGTCTCCGGGAGGCTGGCGGCTGTGACGACTGTGACATCGTCGGGGTCGAGCCCGTTGTCGAGCGCGAGCTCGCCGGCGGCCTGCAGGGCCGGGCCCGCCCCGCCGACCACGACGAGGGGTCGCCCGGGCGTGGCCCGCAGCTGCGGCGGGGTTGGGGCCAGCGCCGCGAACGTATGGGTCAGCGCCACCGAGAGGTCGTGACCGCCGCGCACCAGCGCGGCGGCGGCGGCCGCGTCGGCGTCGCTCAGGCCGGTCGAGCGCAGGAGGCTTCGAAGGTTGCGCGGCGCCGGGCCGCGCCGGTCGACAGGCGTGCGCCGGGCCGGGGGGGCCGCCGCCGGCGTGGCGGCCCTGGAGGCGGCCCGCCTGCGGGTGGCGGCCTCGCGGGTGGCGGGAACCGCCGCCCGCGCGGTGCCGGGCTGGGCGGTGGAAGCCTTCGAGGCCGCCGGCTTGCGCACCGCGGGCTTCGAGGCCGCCGGCTTGCGCACCGCGGTCTTGGGGGCGGCGGGCTTGGGGGCGGCCGCCTTGCGCACCGCGGGTTTGGGGGCGGCGTGCTTGGCGGCGGCCGGCTCGGCAGCCGCGGGCTCGGGGGTGGCCTGAGCTGCGGGCGCCGCGGCAGCAGGCTCGGTCTGGCCGGACGTGGAGGCGGTGATCACCGTCGCGGCCGCGTCGGGTTGAGCGTCGAGGATCCGGGTCACCTCCCGCAGCACTGCGCCGAAGTCGTCCGCGGTGTCGGGGGCCGTCGGCAGGCGCGAGGAGCCGGCCGGCGGCGCAGGCGTAGCGGGCGCGTCCGGTGAGAACTCACCGCCGGTGAAGGCGCCGGTCTCGAACGGGGCGGTCCCGAAGGCGTGCGCCGGTCCGGCCGCCACCGAGATGGCAGCCGGCCGCCGCAGCGGGCTTCGCCGGCCGCGATGGCGGGAGGACGCCGCAGCATCGGCCGCGGCGGGCGCCGCGCCCGGCGCCGTCCCGACGCCATCGGCGAGGACGTCGTTTAGGTCGGCGGTGTGCTCCGCGAGCGCGGCGAACACGTCGAGGGTTCCGGTCGAGGCGACGGGAGCGGGTAGCAGCGCAGCGGGGCGGCGCGTGCCGGCGCCGCCGCGGCTTTGCGGGCCGCTTTCCGGCGGCGGCCCTCCGGCTGCTGGTTCGGCGAAGAGCCGGTACTTCTCCTTGGCGAAGAAGCCGAGGACTCCCCCGCTGCGGACCGTCTCGCCTCGGACGATCCTGGCGTCGGGTCCCAGCTCGCGGCGGATCTCGACGACCAGCTGCTCGGCGTCAATACCCTCAAACGGCCTGGGCTGCGACATTTACCACTCCTATCCGCTCGACTCTCACATGGCTGCTCAGCTCGTTGACCGACAACACCCCTAGGCGGGGCGCGGCGACCGCCAGCAGGCGGCGCAGAGCCGGACGGAGCCTGGAAGGGCACACCAGCACCGGCTCTCGGCCGGTCTGCTCCGCCTGGGTCGCCAACGCCTGGATCTCCCGCACCAGGCCTTCGGCCAGCCGGGGATCGACGTTGAGGACGGTCGACCCCTCCCCGGGGGACACCGATTCGACCAGGCTCCGCTCGAGCCCGGCGTCGAGCATGATCACCGGTAGCAGCCCCTCTTTGGAGAACTGAGACGCGATCGCCGACCCGAGAGCCGCTCTGGCCGCCTCCAGCAGCGACTCGGGGTCCTTGGTCTGTCGGGCCCGTTCGGTCACCGCCTCGATGATGCGCACCAGGTCTCGGATCGCCACCCCTTCGTCGAGCAGGCCGGCCATCACCCGGTGGAGGTCGGTGAGGGTCACCTGGGCTGCGGCCATCTCGTCGATGACCGCCGGGTCGGTCGCTTTCACCGAGTCGACCAGGATCTTCACCTGCTGGCTGGAGAGAAGCTGGCTGGCGTAGCGGGCGGCGATCTCCCCGAGGTGGGTGGTGATCACCGACGACCTGTCGATGACGGTGGAACCGGCGATCAGCGCCTGCTGGCGGACCTCCGGCGCCACCCACTTTGCCGGCAGCCCGAACACCGGCTCGACGTCGGCGATGCCGGGGAGCATGTCCAGGCCGTCGCCGATCGCCAGGTACTTGCCTGGAGGGGCGGTGCCGCGGGCCACCTCCACGCCGTGGACCCGCACGGTGTAGGTGTCGTTGTCCAAAGCGATGTTGTCCCGGGTCCGTACCGGCGGGATGATCAGCCCCTTGTCGATGGCCAGCTTCCGGCGCAGGCCCTTGACCCGGTCGAGCAGGTCACCGCCTTTCGCTCCGTCGACCAGGTCGATCAGGCTCACAGACAGTTCCAGCTCGAGGGGCTCCACCCGCATCTCGAGGGCGAGGGCTTGGGGCGTATCGGGCGACGCCGGGACGACGGCGTCTTCCTGGGCGGCGGCGACCGCGGTCGCGTCGGCGGCGGCGCTCACCCGGCGCCCGAAGAAGTAGAGCACCGCGCCGACGATCAAGAACGCGACGTGGGGCAGGCCGGGCACGATGGCCATGCCGGCCATGACCACCCCGGCGATCTTGATGGCCCCGTGCTGGCGGCGCAGCTGCCCGATGACGTCGGTACCGAAGTCCGACTCGTCGGTCGCGGCCCGGGTGACGATCAGGCCGGTGGAGATCGACAGCAGGAGGGCCGGGATCTGGGATGCCAGCCCGTCGCCGATGCTGAGCAGGCTGTAGGTGTGCACCGCGGTGGTGACCGACTGGTGCTTGCCCAATACGCCGACGCCGAGCCCGCCGACCAGGTTGATGACGGTGATGACCACCGCGGCGATGGCGTCGCCGCGAACGAACTTGGACGCGCCGTCCATCGCCCCGTAGAAGTCCGCTTCGTCGGCGGTCTCCTGCCGGCGCCGCTTGGCTGTCGCCTGGTCGATCAGGCCGGCGTTCAAGTCGGCGTCGATCGCCATCTGCTTGCCGGGCATGGCGTCGAGGGTGAAGCGGGCGGCGACTTCGGCTACCCGGCCCGCGCCGCTTGTGACCACCACGAACTGGATGACGATGAGGATCAAGAACACGACCAGGCCCACCACCAGCTGGCCGCCGACGACGAACTTGCCGAAGCTGGCGACCACCGCTCCGGCGCTTCCGTGGAGCAGGACCAGGCGGGTGACCGACACGTTGAGGGCCAGGCGGAACAACGTGGCGACGAGAAGCACAGCCGGGAAGACCGAGAAGTCCAGCGCTCGTTTCACGTGCATCGTCATCAACATGATGACGATCGCCGCGCTGATGTTGAGGCTGATCAGGATGTCGATGATGAAGGCCGGCACCGGGACGACCAGCATGACGACGGTCGCGATGACGATGGCCGGGACGCCGATGAGTCCGGTTTTGTTGCGCATGGCACCTCGGGAGTACGGGCGGGGTGGACCGTCCGTGGCCCGGTGTCACCCGGGCGCCAGCCCGGGATCGTCTTTCCTACGTGGCTGGTATCGGCACGACCGGAGCAGACCTGAGCAGCGCGAAACGGCCCGCGCCCCCGTTCGGGGGTGCGGGCCGCGGTCGTGGCTTCGCCGGGGCGGAGCTACTGCATCTGCATCAGGCTCTGAAGGGTGGCGGAGGTGGAGCTGACCACCTTGGTGTTGGCCTGGTAGGACTCTTGCGCCACGATCAGGTTGGTGAGCTCGGTGGCCAGGTCGACGTTGGAGGACTCCAGGCTGCCGCCGAGGAAGGTGCCCCGGCCGCCGGTCCCGGGCACGCCTACGGTCGCCGCGCCGGAGTTGGCGCTGAGCGAGTACATCGACGCGCCGACGGAGGAGAGGCCGTTGGGGTTGGTCACCGTGGCCAACGCCAGCTGGGCGATCGGTTGGGTGCTGCCGTCGGAGAACGACCCGGTGATGACCCCGTCGGAGCCGATCGAGTAGCTGGCGAGGGTCGCCCCTGCGGTGTTGGTGAGCTTGGGCGGGATGCTGACCGTGCCGGTCGCGCCGGTGTTGGTGATGGCACCGCCCGTCGCCTCCCAGCCTTGGACCATGCCTCCGGTCGGGGTGACCAGGTTGCCGTTGGCGTCGAGGGACAGGTCGCCGGCACGGGTGTAGAGCTGCTGGCCGTTTTGGACCACCACCAGGTAGCCGCTGCCCTGGATGGCGACGTTGGAGGGGATCCCGGTGGCCTGCGGAGCCCCCTGTGACTGGCTGCCGGCGATGGCCCCGACCCGGACGCCGGCGCCGACGGTCAGCGGGTTGACGCCACCGGCGACCGTCGACGGTGCGGTGGCGCCGGTCAGCTGCTGGCTCAGCAGGTCGGTGAAGTAGACGTTCTGGCTCTCGTAGGCGGTGGTGTTCGAGTTGGCGATGTTGTTGCCGATCACGTCGAGGTAGGTCTGGCTGGACTGGATGCCCGAGGTGGCGGCGAGGAGTGACTGTTCCATCGGTTGTGGATCCTTTCGGAGGCGAGGTCGTTGGGTTCGGAGGCGAGGCGGTTGGGGTGGAGCGTTAGCGTGAGTAGCGCCTGGGGCGCGGGATCACGACACCTTGGTCACCGCCGTGACCGACACGTCCTGGGCGCTGCTCCCGCTGCCGATCTGCAGCTCGGGCGCCCCGGAGGAAGACAGGAGCACGCCGTCGACGACGCCGGTCACCGGTGCTCCGGCCCCGTTGAGCGCGTTGACGGTGCGTCCGAGCATGCTGTCGGCGGCCACGGTCTGCTCCTCGGCCGCCAGGCTGGTCTGGGACTGCACGGCGGTCATCTGGGCGATCTCGGTCATGAACTGGGTGGGATCTGACGGGTTGGTCGGGTCTTGGTTCTTCAGCTGGGCGACGAGCAGCTGCAGGAACGTTTGGGTGTTGTCGAGCTGGTTGAGACCCGACGTCGGGGACGAGTTGGTCAGCGACGAGATCCCCGAGGTCGGGGTTTGGGCGGTCGCCATGGCCGACACCGACAGCGGAGCGGAGGTGATGCTGGCACCGGGGATGGTCACGAATGTCTCCTTGGGTCGGGGCTCACAGCTGCACGTCCACCAGTCGGCGGGCGTCGGTGGTTACGAAGGTCGGCGAGGTGATCTCGACGGGGTCGGGGGTGGCGTCGCGGGCGGTGGCGTCGCTCCCCGACCGCGCGGTTTGGTCCCAGTGACCGCTGCCCGACCCCGACCCTTGACCCAGCGTGACGGTGACGTTGGCGCCGTCGGAGCCCAGTTGGTGGCGAAGCAGCGGAAGGGATCGCTCCATGGCGGCGTGGGCCTCAGGCGAATCGGTGGTCAACCGGACCAAAACCCGCTCGGGGTCTACGGTCACCACGGCGCGCACTGCACCCACGCCTTCGGGGACCAGGTCCATGGTGATCTGGTGGGTGCCCTTCGAGGAGGTGAGGGAGCCGAGCGCACCGACGAACTGCGGGGACGGGCCGGGCTGCGAGGTAGCCCGCTCGGCGGCGACGGCCGCCGGGGCCGCGCCCGACGGGGTGGGCGGGGCGGCCGGGGCGGGCGGCGCGCTCGCCGCGGGTGACGGGTTGAGGGGGTTGGTCGGGGTGGGCTGGGGCGCCGGGCCCGGGGACGGCGCCGGGCTGGTCGCCTCGGGCTGCGCGGCGTGCGGCGTTGACGTCTGCGTCGGGTCCAGCGCGGCGCGCCTGCCGGGCTGGGAAGACGAGCCGGTGACCGCGGCCGGCTCGGCGGTGCCGGCGGTCCCGGCGTTCCCGGCGCCTCGGCTGGCGTCCGGGGTGCCGCCCGCGGCCGCGGTCGCGTTGGTGGCGGTTCCCGCCGCTGCGGGAGTTGCGGCGGAGGTTGACCCAGCGGCCGCGGCGATGGCCGCCGGTTGCCCGGACGCGTCGACGCCCGGGGCGGGCGTCGCAGCTGCGCCGGCCCCGCCGGGCGCTGCGGCCATCCCGGGGCCACCCGCCGCCGGGCCTGGGGTCGGGGCAGGGGTCGGGCCGGTCGGGCTCGCCGCCGACAACCCGGGGGTCTGAAGTGTCGCCGCGGAGGGGGCACCGGCCGACTGACCAGTCCCGGCGGGCCCGCCCGGCGCGGACGGCGAGACGGCACCGCTGGCGGCTTGCACCGCGCCCGGGGCCGCCAACACGCCGGTCGGCGAAGCCGGGACACCGACGGCCGGCGCGGAGGCGACCGAGGCGGCCATCACCGCGGCCGCTGTCGCCGCTCCTGACCCGGCCGCGGCGGTCGGGACCGCCGGAGCGGCCGCCGGGGGGGTTGGCGCCGGGGGGGTTGGCGCCGGGGGGACGCTGCCAGGCCCGCCGCTGACCGGCGTGCCGTTGCCCGGCGGCTGGGCGGCGGCGCTTGACGGCTTGTCCTTCTGGTGGCGGCGGGGGTCTTTGCCGTCCCCGGTAGGCGCCACCCCAGCCCCGGCGGGAGAAATGGTGGCGTGCTGACCGGCGCCGGGTTGGTTGCCGCCGTCGGGTGTCGCGGCCCGCGCCGGTGAGGACGCGTCGCGCGGCGATGCGGCCTGGCGCTGCGCGGCGAGGGCCTCCTGGAAGGAGCCGCCCGTGACGTCGGCGCCTCGGGCCTGGCCCGGTGGGGCGGGCACGGCAGGATCCACCATCGTCGACACCGATGAGAGCGCGGGCATCACGCGGCCGCCTGCCCCAGCATCGACGTGATGTTGGAGACGTAATGCTGGGTCTCGGCGTAAGGGGGAACCCCGCCGTAGCTGGTCACCGCGCCGGGCCCGGCGTTGTACGCCGCAAGGGCGAGTGGCACCGACCCGAACTGCTTGAGGTAACCCTTCAGGAGCGTGGCGGCGCCGGTGATGGCCTGAGCCGGGTCCAAGGCGTTGACGCCGAGACCGGCCGCGGTGGAGGGCATCAGCTGCATCAGGCCTTGGGCGCCGGCGCCGCTGACCGCGTCGGTCTGGAACCCGGATTCCTGCTTGGCCACCGCTGCGAGCAGCGCCGGCGCCACGCCGGTGGACTGCCCGATGCGGCTGAACAGGGGGACCAGCCCGGCCGGGACGCCCAGGCCGGGCGGGATCCCGGCGGCCGACGCCGGCTCGAGGCCCGAAGCCCCCACGGAGGTAGCCGCCGCGTCCGGGAGGACCCGGCGGATCGCGCTGGGCGTGCCCACCGGCTGGACCTGGACGGTGGTGCCGGTGTGGGGGGCGTCGATCATCTGCCCGTTACCGATGTAGATGCCGACGTGGCCGGGGCTGGCGGCGGTCCCGTCGGATCCTGCGAAGAACACCAAGTCGCCTGGCTGAGCGTCGGCCAGGCTGGCGACGGGCGAGCCGGCGGTGGCCTGCTGCTCGCTGGTGCGAGGCAGCGACACACCGAGCTGGCCGTAGACGTACTGGACCAGCCCGGAGCAGTCGAAGCCGGCCGGGCTGGTCCCGCCCCACACGTAGGGCACGCCGATGTACTTGGCGGCGTCGGTGACCACCGCGGCGCCCGCTCCCCCGCCCGCCGCGCCTTGCGGGGAACCGGCTACGGAGCCAGTCGAGCTGCTGTCGCCGCCCCAGAAAGCGTCGGCGGCGACGAGCGAGGAGGACGACGCCGGCGGCTGGGCCGATGACAGCCCGAGCAGCGAGGAGGTCGGCAGGTACCCGCCCGATGAGGAGGCGGCCGGCGCGGCCGCGGTGCCGGTCGGGTTCCCGTTCAGCTCGGCGCCGACTTGCGCCAGGGTCGCCTCGAACCCGGCGGGACCCGACTGCTCGGTCTGCTGGCCGAGGGAGGCGAGGGTGGCGCCGACCGACTGGAAGCGGGCGATCATGGCCTGGGCGTCTACGTAGCTCACCGTCTGCTCCTGTCCCCTGCGCTGCCGGCCGGCGCCCATCGCGACGTGACGATGTCGTCGACGGCCTGGTCTTCTCTGCGCTGCACCTCGGCCTGCCACTCCCGCTGGCGCCGCTCGACGAGGCGCTCCAAGGCGGCGACGCGCTGCGCGGCCTCGGACCATTCCCCTCGGCGCAGGTGCGCGCTTCTCTCTGCGTCGCTCAGCGCGCCGCGGGCGTGGGCGACGGTCGCCGCCAGTTGTTCGGCGGCCTGGTGGGCGGCGAGCAGGTCGGGCACATCGCACGGTCCGGTCAGGGTGGGCTGCGACCGGTAGCGTTCGCTCGCCGAGTCGAGGACCTGCCGGCCGTGCTGCAGCTCCCGGTTGGCGGTCGCCAGCCGGAGCCGAGCGACGTCTTCTTGGGCTCTCCTGGCGCTCAGGACGGCGTCGAGGCGGCGTTGAGGGCGGCTCACGCGCCGCCTCCGACCAGCGAGCCCAGCTCCTGCCACGACTGCTCGGCGCCGACCGTGGTCGCGACGTCCTGGCAGAGGAAGCCCTCGATGGCGGGCTGCATGGCGACGGCCCGGTCGACCAGGGGGTTGGAGCCGGGGAGGTAGGCGCCGATCTCGATGAGGTCCTTGGCGTCGCGGTAGGCGGCCATAAGCCGCCGCAGTTCGCGGGCCGCGCCCCGGCGACCGGGGGTGGTGATCGCCGGCTCGACTCGCGACACCGACTCGAGGACGTCGATGCTCGGGAAGTGGCCGCTGGTGGCCAGCCGCCGGGACAGCACGATGTGACCGTCGAGGATCGAGCGGGTCGCGTCGGCGACCGGCTCGTTCATGTCGTCGCCGTCGACGAGGACGGTGTAGAGGCCGGTGATGCTGCCGTTGTCGGTGGTTCCGGCCCGCTCTAGCAGGCGCGGCAGCAACGTGAAGACCGACGGGGTGTAACCCCTGGTGGCGGGCGGCTCGCCGGCGGCCAAGCCGACCTCCCGTTGCGCCATGGCGAAGCGGGTGAGGGAGTCCATCATCAACACGACGTCTTGGCCCTGGTCCCGGAACCACTCGGCGATGCGCGTCGCGGTGAACGCGGCCCGGATGCGGACCAGCGCCGGTTCGTCGGAGGTGGCGACCACCACCACCGATCGGGCCAGACCCTCCGGCCCGAGGTCGCGGTGGAGGAACTCGTTGACCTCCCGGCCTCGCTCCCCGACCAGGGCCAGCACCGACACGGTGGCGTCGGTGCCGCGGGCGA
The DNA here is from genome assembly GCF_025499425.1 of Acidiferrimicrobium sp. IK. Lineage (GTDB taxonomy): Bacteria > Actinomycetota > Acidimicrobiia > Acidimicrobiales > Palsa-688 > Acidiferrimicrobium. The sequence goes on along the minus strand of NZ_JAIMCB010000006.1, from coordinate 97,228 downwards.
TCATCGACAGGAGGCTGGATTTGCCGACCCCGGACCCGGCGAAGATGCCGAGGCGCTGACCCCGACCGCACGGGACCAGCGTGTCGAGGGCCCGCACGCCGAGCGACAGCTGCTGGTCGACCGGGTCCCTGGTGAGGGGATGGGGCGGGGCGCCGTCGACGGCGACCTCCTCGGTCAGCTCGGGGATCGTTCCTGCGTCGATCGGGCGGCCGAGGCCGTCGAGGACCCGGCCGAGGAGGCCCGGCCCGACGTGGAGGGGCAGCGGGCCTCCGTAGGACTCGACCGGGTCGCCGTAGCGCAGGCCGGTGAGGCTGCCGAAGGGCATGCACGCCAGGCGCTTGCCGTCGATGGCGACCACCTCGGCGTCGAGGGGGTCGGCGCCGGACCAGATCCGCACCGCGTCGCCTACCGCCGCGTCGACGCCCTCGACCTCGATGCGCATGCCGACGAGGTGGGTGACCCTGCCGGTGCGCTGCGGCGCCACCGCGGCGAGGAGCTGGGAGCGAAGCGCGTTCGCCACGACGGTCATGCCGCGACGCCCGTGGCGTTGCCGCCGGCGGCCAACAGGGCGCGGGCCCGCTCGACGGCGGCGCCGATCTGGCTGTCGATCCGGCAGGCGCCGGCTTCGAGGACGCAGCCGCCCGCTTCGACGGTGGGGTCGTCGACGATCCGGGCGCTCACGCCCGGCGCCATCTCGGCGACCGTGGACTGGTCCAGGCCGTGGCCCGGATGGAGGCGGATGACCAGGTCCTCACCGCTCGGCGCCAGCCGCAGGGCGCGGGCCAGGGCCTCCTTGTCGGCCGCTTCGCTCAGGTACAGCTCCCTCCCGACGAGGGCCTGGGCCAGCTCGACCGCCAGGCCTGCGACCTCCGCTGCGATGGTCTCGACCGCCGCGTTGCGGGCCGCGGCTACGGAGCGGGCCGCGTCGGTGAGGGCGTCGCGCAGCGCTCGGCGCTCGGCGGCCTCGCGGGCGTTCGCCGCGGCGTCCGCCTCGGCTCGGGCCGCCTGGTAGCCAGCGTCCCAGCCCGCCTGATGGGCTTGAGCCAGGCGGTCGACTTGCTCCTCGGGGCCGAAGGTCTCGTGCGGTTTCCAGGGGGACAGGGCGACGCCAGGACCGCTCGACGCGCTGTCGGGTCCGCGCAGCACCCGGGGCCTGCGGCTACCAGCGGTGGGTACCTCAGACCAGGTCATCGTCGCCCCTCGCAATGACGATCTCGCCGCTCGCTTCGAGCTCCCGGACGATGCGCACCACCGCCGACTGGGCGGCTTCGACCTGCGACAGGCGGGTCGGGCGCATCACCTCGATCTCGTCGCGCAGGTCCTGCGCGGCTCGCTCCGACATGTTCCGGGTGAAGGTGGCCAGCAGCTCGGCGGGGGCGTTCTTCAACGCCACGGCCAGGTCTTTCGGCACGACGTTGCGCAGCACCAGCTGGAGGGTGCGGTCGTCGAGGGTGGTGATGTCGTCGAACACGAACAGCTCGTTGCGGATCTCCTCCGCCAGCTCCGGGTCGGCGGCCTCCAGGTCGGCGAGGAGCTGCTTCTCCGACGAGCGGTCGGTCTGGTTGAGGATGGCGACCATCGACGACACCCCGCCCAGCTCGGCGGTGGCGGCACCGCCGGAGCGGACCAGGGCCGACAGCTGCTGGTCGAGGGTCCGGGCGATGTGGTCGATGGCCTCCCGGTGGACCCGCCCCATCGTGGCGATCCGGCGAGCGACGTCGGCCCGCCTGGTGTCGTCCATCGCCTTCAAGACCGCGGCGGCCTGCTCGGCGGGAAGGTGGGCCAGGACCACGGCGATGGTCTGAGGGTGCTCCTCGCCGATGAAGGTCAGGATCTGGAGGGGGTCGATGCGGTGGAGGAAGTGCAGCGGGCCGGGGTTGGCCGGCGCCCCGAACTGCGCCAGGACCTCGCCGGCTCGGGCGCTGCCCAGACGGTCGACGAGCAGCCGCTTGACCAGCCCGACGCCGCTTTGGGACCGGCTCATCTCGTGGTACTCGTTGACCACCCGGCTGACCTGTTCGGGCGACAGCGGAGGGAGGGTGGCCATGGCAGACAGCACCCGCACCGACTCCTGCTCGCTCATCGCCTTCAAGATGCGCAGGGCCCGGGTCGGGTCGGCCTGGCTGAGCACCACCGCCGCCTTTTGGGTTCCGGTCAGGGTGGCGGTCGGGCCCCCGGTGATCGCCGCGGTCACTGCGCCGGCACCTCACGGTTCTCGTCGAGCCACCCTCGCAGCAGCTGGGCGACCTCGTCGGGCTGCCCGTCGACGAAGGCGCTGATCGCCGCGGGGGCCGGCGGTGCCGCCAGCTCGGAGACGCCCAGGGCGGGCAGCTGCGTGGTGGCGTCATCGCCGATCTGCAGGGCCTGGAGCGCGGCCAGGTCCGACGGGCTGAGGATCGACGTCGGCGCCAGCTTCTTGGCCTTGCGGGCGGAGCGCCACACCATGAGCAGCACCAGGCCGATGATCAGCATCACCGCCGCGGTCCGCATCAGCGACGAGGTGGCCTGCTTCTTGGTGGCGGCGGCTGTCGCTGCGGCGGCCTTGGCCGCCTGCTGCGCGGCGGCGGTGTTGAACGGCATCGACGAGAACGCCAGGGTGTCGCCCCGGGCCGGGGTGATCCCCGCCGCGGCGGCCACACCGGCTTGGAGGGCGGACATGCTGACGCCCTTCGGGAGCGCCGCGGAGTTGACCAGCACCGCTACCGACTGGGATGTCACCGTGCCCGGCGCCTGCTGGACGGTCTGGGTCTGCTGGTTGGTCTCGCAGGTCTGGGTGTTTTGCGACTGGTTGTACGAACCGTTGCCCGCCGTACCGCCTGTCGTCGTCACCGTCCCCACCGTGCCGCCGGCGGGGGCTCCGGTCCCGGTGTAGGTCGAGGTGCTCTGGCTGGTCTGGGTGCAGAAACTGGCGTTGGTCCCTTTGGCGGTCGGCAGGATGCTCTGGGTGTTGGTCTGCACCTCGTTGTAGTTGAGGGTGGCGTTGACCTGGACATCGGCGTTGTTGGGTCCGAGCACCGCCGCCAGGTACTGCTCGACTTTGGCTTGGACGCTGCCGTCGTAGGAGGCCGTCTGGCCGTTGGCGGCGCCGCCGCTGGCGGCCATGCCCGGACCGGCGAGCAGGTCGCCGCTCGAGTCCGCGACGGTAACGTTTTTCACGTCGAGGTTCGGGACGCTCGAGCCGACCAGGTGCACGATGGCCTCGACGTTGCTCGTGCTCAGCGTCTGACCGGGCTGCATGGTGACCATGACCGACGCGCCGGTCGGGTTGTTGTTGTTCAGCGCGAAGTCCTGGTTGGCGGGGAGCGCCACGTTGACCTGCGACGAGGCGACGCCTTGGATCGAGTCGATGGTCTTCTCCAGCTCACCCTGGATGGCCTGGAGGTAGTCGGCCTGCTGGGTCATGTTGGAGGCGGTGATCCCCTCCTTGTCGAGCAGCGACAGGCCGACGGTGCCTCCTGCCGGCAGCCCGGATTGGGCCAGCGCCAGGCGCTCCTTGTCCACCGAGGCGGCCGGCACCAGCACCGTCGTGCCGCCGTTGGAGAGCCGGTACGCCACCTTGTCGGCGGTCAGCTTGGAGGTGATACTCGCGGCGTCGCTCCCCTGCAGGTTGGTGAAGAGCGGCACGTAGGTCGGCTTGCCGGTCATCGACATGACGTACATCCCGCCGACGATGACGGCGATGAACGCGACGACGGTGACTGCTTTCTGCCCGGGCGTGAAGCCCCGAGAGAAGCGCTGGAACCCTTGGCGGAGTTGGCCCAGGTCGGGAAGTGCGGAGCGGGCCATGTCAGAGCTGCAGGTTCATGACGTCGGTGAACGCGGTGACGGCCTTGTTGGTCAGCGCGACGGTGACCTGGGTGGCCAGCGACGCCTGCGTGGAGGCGATCATGGCGTCTGACACGCTGCCCTGACCGGCGGCGGCGAGAGCCTGGCTCTGCGACGCTGCGTTCTGGGTCTGCTGGACTTGGTCCAAGGCGCTGGTGATGCTGTTGCCGAAACCGGCGCCGCTGGCGGCGTTGGCCGGGCCGGCCGAGGGGGCCGCCGGCAGCGGTTGGATGGGGGGGATGGGCGCGATCATCGTCACTGCCCCAGCGTGAGGGCCGACTGGTAGGCCGTCTTGGCCTGGGCCAGTACCCGGGCGTTGGCCTGGTAGTCGTTCTGAGCGGCGATGAGACCGACGAGCTGGGTGCTCATGCTCACATCGGCGGTGCGGACGTTGCCCTGAGCGTCGGCCAGCGGGCTGCTCGGGTCGTGGGTGACGATGCCGGCGGTCGAGCCGCGCACGACACCGGACACCTGCACGCCCATCGCCCCGGAGCCGCCGACGTTCACCGGTGTGAACACCGGGGCCTCGGTGGCGTACACCCCCTGGCTGGTCGGTGCCACGTCATTGGCGTTGGCCACGTTGGATGCCGTGGTGTTGATCCACGTCTGGGCGGCGTCGATCCCGCCGCCGGAGATGGTGAGGGCACCGAAGAGGCTCATGACCAGCTCCCGCCGGTGGCGCCTTGGATCAGCCGGAACTGCGCGTTGAGCATCTCGACGGTGGTCTGGTACTGCAGCGTGTTTTGCTGCGCGGCGACCAGCTGCTGGCCGGTGTCGACGTTGTTGCCGTTGGTCGCGGCGGGCGCCGGGTCCGGGCTGGTAGTGACCGTTGCGGTCCCGCCGCCGGGTGAGGTCAGGGCCTGCTGCAGGCTGCTCTCGAAGTTGACGTCCTGAGCCGTGTAGCCCGGCGTCTCGGAGTTGGCCAGGTTGCCGGCGATGGCCTGCTGCTGTTGCGACAGACCGTTGGCCGCGAACTGCAAGAGTCCGATGATGTTGCTCAACGAGGTGACCTCCAGAAGACGGGCGATGCACGGGTCGGTGACCCGAGAAAGCGTGTAGCGGTGCCCGTCCTGGGCCTGTGTCGAGCCCCGCCATCCTGGCGGGACATCACTGAGGATCGGCGGTTTGGTGCCGCACCTGAGCCAGAAGCGGCCGATACGCCGCTGCTTTCTCGGACTGCGGTTTGCGGTGCCGGGTCAGCGAAGTCGCGGCATTTGCTCCGCTGGTCGCTCAGGCCCTCGTGTCGATGTACGCCGGGTGCTGCTCGGGGGCGGGCCGGCGGCGCAGCGCCGACGCCAGGCGGGCGCGAGCCTCGAGCAGCTCCGCCGCTACCCGATCGGTGTCCGCGTGGACCCGCCGGGCCCGCTCCACCAGCTCGGCGGGGATGGGGCCCAGCCCCGGCGGTAGCTGCAACCCGCTCGGGGGAGCCCCGCCGCGCAGGACCAGCTCGGCTTGCGCCAGCCGGGCCTCCATGTCGTCGAGTGCGTCAGCCCACCCCACCGACAGGCTCCAGCATCTTCTGGTTGAGGATCGCGGCGTCGCGCCAAGCTTGTGCGATCTGCCCGAGGAGCACCGCGGCCGCGGCCGCCCGCTCCCGGTCCTTGGTGAGGTTGGCCCCGACCAGTTCGTTGTAGAGGTGGGTGTATAGGCCATGCAGCCTGGGCGCCCCCTCCCACTGGTCGATGCGGAGGCTGTCGCGGAGGGTCAGCACGATCTCTTGGGCGTGGACCAGGCCGTCGCTGACCTTCTTCAAGTCGCCTTCGGCGAAGCCCGCGTCGGCGGCGCGCAGGTCCATCTCCAGCCGGTCGACGAGCATCGTGAGGCGCACGGCGGGAGCGGCGGTGTCTATGGCTTCCGACAGGTACCGCAGGCGCAACTCCGCCGCGGCCTGCTTCGGGTAGGGCATGGCTGATCCTTGGTTCAAAGGGGGCTCAGCCGAGCGATCCGCTCGAGCTGGACCCCGACGACGAGGAGGACGACGTGGCGCCGGTGTTGGCCGCCACCTGGGCCAGCTCCATGGCCAGCGTCGAGCTCTGGTTGCTGAGCTTCGAGAGGGTGGCGTCCAAGGCGGCGTACTGGTTGGTGAGGAGGGTCTGCTCCTCGCTGACGATGTGGGCGTACATCGAGATCTGGGAGTTGAGGCCGGTCGACTCCTGCTGGAGGCCCTGAATGGTCTGGGTGATGGCCCCCTTTACCGGGTCTGACATCGCGCCGGTCAGGCCCAGCAGGGATTCCGCCACGCCCGGGGTGTACTTGAACGGCCCGAGGTCGGTGGCTGAGGTGATGCCGCTGGTGGTTACTTGAAGCGACAGCCCTCCGATCGCCGGCGTACCGGGCGGGGCGGTGAGGAACTGGCCGGAGCCGGTCGCGGCGACACCGTTGATCGTCCCGGCGACGTCGGTGCCGCTGAAGGTGCCGCTCAGCCCGGTGGTGCCGCCGCTGGTGGAGGAGCTGGTGACGGTGAAACCCGAGCTGCTGCCGTAGCCGTCGGAGATGAGCTGGAGCTGCTGGCCGCTTGAGCTGACCTTGGCGGAGACCGACAGGCCGGCGGTGGCGAACGCCTGGTTGAGGCCCGCCGCGATGGAGGTCAGCGACTGGCCTGCCGACGTCGAGTAGTTGACGGAGTTGCTCCCGCTGGAGATGGTGAGCTGCTCGCCGGTGGTGACCGCGCCGCCGGTCAGCACCGAGCCGCTGGCGGTGGCCTGCGTGGCGGACTGGTTGACCACGACGTCGTAGCTGCCCGCCTGCACCGTCCCCGGCGCGTAGGACACGGTGACCTGTCCGGTGTAGGCCGCCTGGGTGGGCTGGAGGGTGCCGCCCTGGGTGAACAGCGAGGTAACCGCGGTCGGGTTGGCCGCGAACGCCGACGCGAAGGCGGTCTGGTCGAAGGCCAGCTGGCCGCCGCTCAGGGTTATCCCGGCGCTGCGGGCGTTGGCCAGGCTGGAGGCGCCGTTCACCGACGCGAAGATCGACTGGATCTCGTGGGTCACGCTCGCCAGGACCGCCGATCCCATGAGCGGGCCGCCGGTCTTGGTGGTCTGGTTGTACCCGGCGTAGGTCTGCACGTCGGAGAGCACCGTGTTCGCCGCGTCGACCAGGCTCTTCACCTTGCCCGAGATGGTGGAGGTGTCGGTCCCTACGGTCACGGTCACCGGGGTGGAACTGGTGCCCGCAACGCTGACCGACAATCCGGGCAGCAGCCCGCTGAACGTGTCGGTCTGGGACTGGAGGACGTAGCCGCCGGTGCCGCCGATCTGGATCTCGGCGTTCTGGCCGACCGACGCGACGTTCATCGAGCCGAGCGAGGACCCCGAGAACGCTCCCGGGGTCACCGATATCGTCGAGTTGGACCCGGTCTTGGCCGATGTCAGCGACAGCACGTACTGGTTGGCGCCGGTCTGGATCGACGACGCCGCGACCCCGGTGTTGGCCGCGTTGATGTTGGCCACCACGTCGGCCAGCGACCCGTTCCCGGTGGAGACGTTGGTGGCGGTGACCGTCCCCGTCGACAGCAGCGAGCTGTTGACTTGGGTCTGGGAGGACGCGCCGACCAGGGTCGCGGTCACCGACGTGCCGCTCGCTCCGTTGAGGGTCACGGACCCGCCGGGGCCGACGTTGGTCAGCGTGGTCGAGGTCCCGTCCAGCTGCACGACGCCGTCGACGCCAGTGGACGCAGTGGTGGCGCTCGAGAGGCCGAGGGCGGCCAGGTCGGTGCCGCCGGTGATCTGGAGGCTCTGGCTGGATCCCTGGTTGACCGTGGAGAGGATGAGGTGGCCGGAGGAGTCGTAGCCCGCGGCCAGCGTCGAGCTGGCGCCGGCGGAGGCGATGGCCGACTGCACGGCGGACAGCAGGCCGCTGCCCGAGTAACCGCCGGTCGGCGAGGGGGCCAAAGCCAGGGAGTAGGCGGTCCCGTCGACTGTCACGTTGATCGAGCCGGTGCCGCCGGTGACGGCGATGCCGCTGGTCTGGGAGGCCAGGGCGACGGTCCCGGTACTCGACGCCGCCTGCGACGCCTGGGTCACCTCGATGGTGTGGGCGCCGAGGGTGAGGCCGCTGCTGGCGGTCATCGACGTCACGCCGATCTGGCCGACGCCCGCGGCGACGAGGACCGACGACGCCGAGGTCACGATCTGCGAGGTCGACGACACCGTCCCGGAGGAGATCAGCGAGCTGGCCGTCGCCAGCTGCGACACGGTGAACTGCACCGATCCGGCCGGAGTGCCGTCCGCTGCTGTGGCGGTGGCGACCGAGGGGTTGGAGGAGGTGGCGAGGCGAGCGTTCCACCCGCTCTGGGACGACAGCGCCATGGCCTGGGTCTGCAGGTTCAGCAGGTCGGTGTTGATCTGCTGGTACTCCGAGACGTTGCTGTTGATCGTCAGCTGCTGGGTCTGCAGGCGGGTTTCGGGAGCTTGGAACGGCTGCAGCTCAGCGGAGATGATGGCCTGAGTGTTGAGGCCGCCGGACCCGACGCCGTAGTCGATGATCGACGGGCCGGTCCCAGATGATGCGACTGACATGGGGTTGTGGTTCCTCTCCGCAGATGGATCGGGGCGGCGGGCTTGGACGCCCGCCGCCCCGATGGCTAGCTCAGTGGGATGGCGCTCCTACTACTGGAGGAGCTTGAGCATCATCTGCGGCGCCTGGTTGGCCTGGGACAACATCGACACGCCCGACTGCATCAGGATCTGGTCGGTGCTGAACTGGGTGGTCTCCTGGGCGAAGTTCACGTTCACCAAGCTGGAGTAGGCCGACTCCAGGTTCTGCTGGCCGACCGTCAGGTTGGCGACGATGGCCGACAGCTGGTTCTGGGTGGCACCGACGTTGGCTTCGATGCTGGCCACGGTGCTGATCGCCGCCTGAACCGCGGTGACGGCGGACGCCGCTGCGGTCTGGCTGCCGATCGACACCGTGGTGGTGCCGATGCTCAGGCCGCTCGTGGTGACACCCTGGATGCTCAGGGTCAGCTGGTTGTTGGCGTTGCTGGTGTCGGCGCCGACCTGGATGACCTGGTTGCTGAAGCTGCCGTTGAGCAGCGTGGTCTTGCCGAACTGGGTGGTGCTGGCGATCTGGTCGATCTGGTTCTGCAGGGCCGAGAACTCCTGCTGGTTGGCGTTGGCCGCGGCGGAGTCGGTGGTGGCACCGGACGCCGAGCTGAGCGCCAGCGAGTTCATGGTCTGCAGGATCGAGGCGATCTGGTTCAGCGCGCCGCTGGCCGTCTGGATGAGGGACACGCCGTTTTGGGCGTTGCTCATCGCAGCGGTGTAGCCGTTGACCTGGGACTCGAGGGACTGGGCGGTGACATACGCCGCGGGCCCGTCAGCTGCGGTCTGGATGGCCAGACCCGAGGACAGCTCCCCGATGGCCTTGGACTCGGCGTTGCTGGTGTTGTTGAGGTTGTTGTACGCGTTGAGTGCGGTGAGGTTGGTGTTGACGACGAGGGAAGACATCCGTTCCTCCATAGTTGAGGCCCCATCCGTGGGGCCGGTTGACGGAGACAATGTCGGCCGTCTCTCGCGGAACCTGAGCAGGATGGGCCGACAAGTTCGCAACCTTTCGGCTTTTGCTCACGTGCGCCGGCTGCTGCGCCGATAGCTCCACCATGGCCAGACTTGCGGCAAGCGTCATAATCCTCGGCGGTCACGACGCCGCCGCGACCCGCCAGGCCGCCGACGCGCTGCGCCCCACGCTCGGGCCGTCCGACCAGTGCATCGGCGTATCCCCCTCCGGGCCGCCCTCGGGCGTCCGTGTCCCTCGGCTGGAGTGGACCGCCGACCTGCCCGCCGCGCTCCGGGCGGCCCAACACGGCGTGGTCGTGGTCCTCCACCCATCGTGCACAGTCACGCCTCGATGGATCGACCCGCTCGTCGAGGCGCTGAGGGATCCGTCGGTCGGTGCCGCGGGACCGAGGACCAACGAGGCCGGGCCGCAGTCGACGCCGGGCGCGGCGGGGGCGGACCGAAAGGCGCTGCGCCAGCTGGCCCGCGACCGCAGCCTGACCCGCCGGGGTGAGGTCACCGCGGCCGAGACCCTGACGCCGGCCTGCATCGCGACCCGCCGCGCCCGCGCAGAGATCCTGGTCGGCGCCGACGGCAACGTGCGCCCGGCCGAGCAGATCGCGGCGCGCCTGCGGGCGCTCGACCTGTCCCTGGCGGTCTGCGAGGACTCTTACGTCCACGTCGGACCGCCGGCCGTGTCCTTGTCGGTCCCGGCAGCCGGCCGGCTGCTGGTATCGGCGTGCCTGATCGTCAAAGACGAGGAGGACGCCCTCCCCGACTGCTTGCGGTCGCTGATGTCGGGGGTAGCCGACGAGGCTGTGGTCTACGACACCGGCTCGACGGACCGCACCGTCGAGGTGGCGCGGCGGATGGGCGCTCGGGTTGTCCAGGGCTACTGGGACGACGACTTCGCCCGGGCCCGCAACGCCGCGCTGGCGGAATGCCGCGGGCAGTGGGTGGTGTGGCTCGACGCGGACGAGACCCTCGAGTGCACCAGCGCCGCCGAGCTGCGCGACCTGCTCGTCAGGACCAAGCCAGAGTTCAACGCCTGGTCGATTCCCATCCACAACCTGGTCGGCATGGGGGTAGGCGCCGCGACGATCCACAACGCCACCCGCCTGTTCCGGCGCGACGGGGCCCACTGGGTGGGCCGGCTCCACGAGCAGGTGATGCGCGTCGACGGCACACCGCTCGGCCTGGCGGCGCTGGAGATCGCCCACATCCGCCACACCGGCTACCTGGACGCGACCTGGGTGGCTCGGGACAAGACGGCCCGCAACCTGCGGATCGCGGCGGCCGAGGCCGCCGCGGACGCCGATCCCCTGCCGCTGCTCAACCTGGCCCGCTCGTTGGCCACCGCCGGCCGCCACGAGGAGGCGATCGCCAGGTGCGCGCAGGTCGCCGAGCGCTCCGCCAATCCGATCCAGCGCCGGGTGGCGCTCAGGACCGGCGCCAGCAGCCTGCTCGAGCTGGGCCGTCCCCACGAGGTCCTCGAGTGGGTGGACCGCCTGCGCGCCTTGGGCGGCGCGGAGGCAGCCGCCGACGGGATCGAAGCGTCGGCGCGCCTGCAGCTAGAGGAGTTCGACGTCGCGCTGGCCTGCCTCGACCGGGTCGGCCCCGGCGGCCGGGACGAGGACGGGTTCACGCATACCGCCGAGCAGTTCTCGGCGCTGCGGGCCCAGGCCCTCGCCGGCCTCGGCCGGCCCGGCGATGCCGCGGACGAGATCCTCGCCTCGCTGGCCGGCAACGACACGATGGACGCCCACATCGGGGAGGTCGCCGGCTTCCTCACCGCGGCTGGGCGCCCCCTCTCCGAGCTGGTGCGGGCGATCCCCGAAGCCAAGGGTCCGTGGTTCATGGCCCAGATGCTCCAGCTCGACGCGCAAGCCGCCGACGAGCTGGTCGAGGCCGCGCTCGCCGACGGGCGCCTGACCAGGATGGCGCTGGCGACCGCGGCCAGCCTGGCGCCCCGCCTCCCCCTCGAACGGGTGATGGTGTGGTCGGCCCGCCTGCGGGCGGCGGGCCTGGCGCCGAGCTGCCCACTGGTGGCCATCGCCGCCTCGAATGCGTCACCAGTCGAGCGGGCCCGGGCCGCGGCGGTGGCGGTCCAGATGTTCTCCGACGAGCGGGCCGTTGACGGTCTGAAAGCCGCGATCGCGGTAGCCGGCCCCGCCGAGCTGGACCAGATGCGCGCCGAGGTGACGGCGATCTGCCCGGCGCTGGCGGGGCTTCTACCAGCCGCTACGCCCGCCGGCGCTCCCGCCGCGGCCGGCTGACGGGCGTTTCGGGTCTAACCGGAACCGCCAGAAGCTCAAGTCGACCGGCAGCAGGCCGATCTAGTCGGCAAGCAGGTCGCCAGGACGGCGTACTTCACAAGAAGGCCAAGGATCGGCCCTCGAAGCGACGTGAGACCAGGTGACACGCGTGACCAATGCCGCCCCTGTGGTGCGCCCCTACAACTTCAAGCGCCAGGAGACAGTCGAGCGGTCCCGGCTCCGGCATCTCACCCCGGTGTTCGAGGCGGTGTCCCACCAAGTCGCCAGCGCCTTGACCAGCGCCTTGCACATGGCGGTGCGGGTGGAGATCGGCGAGATCCGCCAGGACAGCTGGGAGACCTTCGCCTCTGAGCTGCCCGAGACCACCTTCTTGGCCAGCGGAGTGCTCAGCCCGATGGCCCATCGGGTCATCCTCAACCTGCCGCTGCCTGTCGCCATGGCCTTCGTGGAGCTCCGCCTCGGCGGCGACGGTCGGGGCGCCGCCCCGGAGCGGGCGCTGACCGACATCGAGCAAGGGCTGGTCGACGAGCTGGCCCAAGCGGCGCTGGTCAACTTGACCCGGGTGTTCGAAACCACCGTCCCGGTGCAGCTGTCCGCTCTCACCTCGGTCGGGACCACCACGTTCCTGCAGGTGCCCAACCCGTCCGACACCTGGCTGCTGTTGCCCCTGACCGTCGCCCCCGGCGACGTGGTCGTGCTGGAGGCCGCGCTGTGGCTTCCGAGCAGCCTGGTGGTCGCCCTCCTCGACGCCGTGCAGCGCGACGACGGCGGTCAGGGCGACCTCGAACAGGACGGCAACGCCGGCCTCCACGACCGCCTGCTCGACGTACCGGTCAGCGTGACCGTGCGTTTCCCCGACATCAGCTTGTCGACCGACGAGCTACTCAGCCTCGCACCCGGCGACGTCATCCCGCTCCATTGCGGCGAGGGCGCCCCGCTGCGTTTGACCGTCGACGGCGCCCGCCACTGCGACGTGATTCCCACCACCCGGGGCCGGCGCCTGGCCTGCACCGTCGTCGACCCTTCCCAGGAGAACTGATGACCACCGACACCCCCGCAGCCGGCCCCGACCTGGGGCCCTCCCCGGCCGGGTCCCCCGCCCCGGCCGCCCCCCCGGCGCCCGACACCCCCCTGTCGGGGCCGCTGCCCTCCTTCGACCTGCTCCACAACGTGGAGATGGCCGTGACCGTCGAGCTGGGCCGGACCCGGATGCTGCTTCGCGACCTGCTCGCGCTGCGGCCCGGCTCGGTCGTCGAGCTGGACCGGGCAACCAACAGCCCCGTCGACATCCTGGTCAACGGCACCCTGCTGGCCCGAGGCGAGGTGGTGGTCGTCGACGACGAGCTCGGCGTGCGCATCACCGAGGTCGGCCGTCCTGACCGCGAGGGCTAGCCGTGGCCTTCCTCCTCGCGGCGCCCGCTGCGCCGACGGCCCACACCGTTTCTGCGTGGTCCCTCTTCGCCCAGCTGCTGATCGGTCTGGCGGTGATCCTGGCCATCATCTTCGTGGCGTCGAAGGTCCTCGCCGGCCGGGGCCGGCTGTCGCTTGGCGCTAACCGCCGCCAGACGCCGATGTCGGTGCTCGCCCGTCAGAGCATGGGCAAGGGCGTGTCGCTGCTCATCGTGCGGGCCGGTACCGCGGTGTACCTCCTCGGCGTCACCCAGCACCAGGTGACCCGCATCGACACGCTGGATCCCGAGACGCTCACCGACACCCAGGACGGCTCCTACGACCCGCCCGCCTCGGGAGCGGCCCGACCGCAGGCCAACTGGGGATCGTGGATCCGTCAGCTCCAGGAACGAAGCGTGCGCCGATGATCCTCGCCGTCGCCCCCGCAGCCGGCTCGTCGATCAACATCAACCTGGGCAACAGCCTCGGCAAGCCGTCCGACAGCATCATCATCATCCTGGCGCTGACGCTGCTAGCCGTCGCGCCGTCGCTGCTCATCCTGCTGACCGGCTTCACCCGGATCATCATCGTGCTCAGCCTCACCCGCCAGGCCCTGGGCCTGCAGTCGACGCCCCCCAACCAGGTCCTGGCCGGGCTGGCGCTGATCCTCAGCCTGTTCATCATGACCCCGACGCTCAACCAGATGAACAAAGACGCCCTGCAGCCGTACCTCCACGGGCAAGCCAGCTTGACCCAGGCCTACCACTCGGCGGAGGTGCCGTTGAAGTCGTGGATGTTGAAGCAGACCGGCACCAGTGAGCTGTCGATGACCACCGCTGCGATCGGCGACTCCGCGGCGACGCCGAAGGACGCGTCGCTGCAGGCGATCATCCCCGCGTTCATGCTCTCGCAGCTGAAGAGCGGCTTCATCATCGGCTTCGTGGTGTTCATACCGTTCTTGATCATCGATTTGGTGGTGGCGTCGGTGCTCATGTCGTTGGGGATGGCCATGCTGCCACCAACCCTCGTTTCACTCCCGTTCAAACTCCTCCTGTTCGTGATGGTCAATGGCTGGGTGCTGGTTACGCACTCGTTGGTGGTGAGCTTCAAATGAACGAAGGTCAAGTCCTGCAGCTGGCGTCGGGCGCCATGATGATGGCGGCCAAGCTGGCGTCGCCGTTCCTTCTGCTCAGCCTCGGGATCGGGCTGCTGGTGTCGCTGTTCCAGTCGGTGACCCAGATCCAAGAGGTCACCCTCACCTTCGTGCCCAAGCTGGCCGCGTGCGCCGGGGTCATCATGCTCGGCGGTCATCTGATGCTCACCACCTTCACCGGCTACGTCGACCAGCTCTTCGGGCAGATCAACGTCCTGCTCGGTTCCTGACCGCTGACCAAGTGAGCGTGCCGCGATGAGCCTGAACGTCGATCCGTTCTGGCTGCTGGCGTTCCTGCTCGCGTTCGTCCGGGCCGGGGCGTGGCTGGTCGTGGTGCCGCCCTTCGCCAACCGCGCGGTGATCCCGCCGATGGCGTCGGTCGGGGTGGCCGGCGGCCTGGCCCTGCTCGCCGCGCCCCGCCTGGCGTCCTCCGCCCTGCCGACCTCGACCGCCGGGCTGGTCGGCGCGATCGCCACCCAGGTGGCGACCGGGGTGGCGCTCGGCCTGTCGGTCAAGGTGCTGCTCGCTGCGGTCACCGCGGCCGGGTCCCTCGTCGATCTCTTCGGCGGCCTCAACCTGCCGACCGCGATCGACCCGCTGTCGGAGAACCAGACGCCGATCTTCGGGCAGTTCTACGAGCAGGTGGCGATGGTGCTGCTGTTCATCACCAACGGGGAGATGCTCCTCGTTCGGGGGTTCGTGGCGTCGTTCCACGCGCCGGGCCTGACCCTCTCCTCGAGCGGGCAGCTCGCCGGCATATTGACGTCGGACCTGGCGACGTTCTTCACCGCCGCGCTCGAGATCGCGGCGCCGATCATCGTCGTGCTATACACCGCCCAGATCGGCCTGGCCCTGGTGTCGCGCGCCGCCCCGCAGGTCAACGTGTGGGTCCTCGGGATGCCGGTCCAGGCGCTGCTGTCGATCCTGTTCGTCGCCATCGGCATCAAGGTGATCCCCGGCAGCGTCGGCCGGCTCCTCGAGCGGGCCGCCGAGGACATGACCCAGCTCATCTCCCGGCGCTGAGGAGGTAGACACGATGGGCAAGAACGACGACAAGACCGAGAAGCCGACCGCCAAACGGCGCAAAGAGGCCCGCAAGAAGGGGCAGGTCGCCAAGTCCCAGGAGCTGGCCGGGTGGCTGATCGTGCTGGTCGCGACGTCGCTCTTGCCGGGCATGTTCCGCTCCGCGTCGACCCGCCTGACCGGCCTGTTCGGCACCGTCAGCCGGGTGATGTCCAACCCGAGCCCCGGCGCCGCGCTGAAGGTGCTCCAAAGCGGCCTGAGCGACGTGGTGCTGATCCTGCTGCCGATGCTGCCGATCGTCACCGGGGTGGCGATCCTCGGCACCGTCGCCCAGACCGGCGGGCAGATCTCCGCCCACTCGCTCAAGCCGAAGTGGGAGCGGGTCAATCCCGTCGCCGGGTTCAAGCGGCTGGTCTCGCCGCAGTCGGGCTGGCAGCTGGCCAAGCAGGTGCTGCGCCTCGGTGTGCTGTTCGCGCTGGCCTACAAGCTGTTGTCGCATCTCGGGACCCTGCTCGTCGGCGCCCAGCTGGTGGCCTTGTCGCCGGTCCTGTCCTACACCGCGACGTCGATCCTGTCGATGGTGCGCGACGTCGCTGCGATCGGGCTGGGCCTGGCGGTGATCGACTTCGGCATCGCCCGCCGGAGGATCTCCAAGGCCATGAAGATGACCAAGCAGGAGGTCAAAGACGAGAGCTACTCGCAGGAAGGCAACCCGCTGATCAAGCGAAACGTGCGCAGCAAGCAGATGCAGATGAGCCGGGGCCGGATGATGGCGGCGGTGCTCACCGCGGATGTGGTGGTCACCAACCCGACCCACTTCGCGGTGGCGTTGCGTTACGACCCGGCCAGCCGCCGGGCGCCGCAGGTGGTGGCCAAGGGCTCGGACGAGACCGCGCTTCGGATCCGCCAGCACGCCCAGGACCACGACGTTGCGGTGGTCGAGGACCCGCCGCTCGCCCGGGCGCTCTACGCGGCGTGCGAGATCGAAGACTTCATCCCCCAGGAGCTGTTCACCGCCGTGGCCCGGCTGCTGGCGTTCGTCTTCACGCTGCCCACCACCCTCAAGAGCAACGGCGGGGTGCTGCGCCGCCCGACCAGCGCCCTGGTGGCCTAGCCGGAAAGGGTCACGGCCGGAGGGTCAGGCGGCCGGGACGATCGGGGCCCGGGTGTTGTAGCTGCCGGCGGGCTGCACGGCCTGCACGGCCTGGCCGGTGCGGGGGTTGAGCAGGATCGGTCCGAGCAGGTTGGCGGTGGCGGTCTCAGCGGTGGCGCCGAGGGTCAAGATGACCAGCACGGCGCCGTCGTCGGGCCGCTCGATGCCGACCGACGCCAGGTGATCGGCGCTGAACTCCGGGCGGTAGTCGGGGAAGAACACCGCTGGGGGGACCACCACGAACTGGAACGCCCGGGGCTCGCTGGCCGACAGGACCAGGATGTCGCTGCCCTCCCCGCCCCAAGGGGCGCACTCGAAGGACCGCACGGCCGGGAAGCCGGGCAGGCCGGAGGGAAACGTCAGCTCGTGGGGGACTGCAGCATCGGGCACCGCGGCGATCATGGCATGGGTTGCCTGGCGCATGGTCATCACCTCGCTACATCGGCACGTCGGGCGCCACATTGAGCCGGTTTCGGTACCACCCACCGCCAGGCGAAGCTCTTAGCTCTGCGTAGGATCCCCCGGTGCCCCGACGCCGGCTGCTGTTGGACCTGACGCCGCTGCGGCGCTCCCGTGACTTCCGGTTGCTGGCCGGCGGGCAGCTGGTCTCGATCCTCGGGACCCAGCTCACCGCGGTCGCGGTCCCCTACGAGGTGTACCGCCTCACCCACTCGTCGCTGCAGGTCGGGCTGGTCAGCCTGGCCCAGCTGTTCCCGCTAATCGTCGGGTCGGTGATCGGCGGGTCGGTCGTCGACGCGGTCGACCGCCGCAAGCTGCTATTGATCGTGGAGACCCTGATGGCGGCGTGCAGCGCGGCGCTGGCCGTCAACGCGGATCTGGGGTCGGCTCTCTGGCCGCTCTACCTGGCGCCGGCAATAAACGCCGGGCTGTCGGGCTTCGACGGCCCGGCCCGCAGCGCCATCATCCCCAACCTGGTCCAGCGGGAAGAGTTCACGTCGGCCAACGCCATGTTCCAGGCGATCTTCCAGACCGGCACCGTCGTCGGGCCGGCCCTGGCCGGCGTGCTGCTGGCGGGGGCCGGCGTCAAGCTGGTCTTCTGGATCGACGTGGTCAGCTTCGGGGCGTCGCTGCTGGCGGCCGCGGCGATCGCCCCGCAGCGCCCGGCGGGCGGCGGGCAGCGGCCGGGGGTCCGCTCGATCGTCGACGGGTTCCGGTTCTTGAAGGGCCGCCAGGCCATCCAGGGCGCCTACCTGATCGACATCAACGCGATGGTGTTCGGGATGCCGCGGGCGTTGTTCCCTGCGCTTGGGACCACGGTGTTCGGCGGAGGAGCGACGACGGTCGGGCTGCTCTACGCCGCGCCGGGCGCCGGGGCGGTGGTCGGCGCGCTGACCACCGGGTGGGCCGGTCACGTCCGCCGGCAAGGCCGGGCGGTGATCATCGCGGTGGTGGCGTGGGGAGGCGCGATCACCGCGTTCGGGCTGGTCCGCTGGCTGCCCGCCGCGCTGGTGCTGTTGGTCATCGCCGGATGGGCGGACATCATCTCCGCGGTGTTCCGCAACACCATCATCCAGCTGCTGGTCCCCGACCGGCTGCGGGGCCGGCTGTCGGCGCTGCAGATCGCGGTGGTCACCGGCGGTCCCCGGCTCGGTGACCTCGAGTCGGGGTCGGTCGCGACCGGGTTCGGCAACGAGGCGTCGATCGTGTCGGGCGGGGTGGCCTGCGTCGTCGGTGCGGTCATCTTGGCCCGGGTCCTTCCCGGGTTCCGCCGTCAGGTCCACGACCCGACGGCCGGCGCCGAGACCGTCGAAGCCGACCTCGACCGACGCCGGCGCAGCGCCGGCGAGGTGGTCGGCGAGCTCGAGCCGGGCCCCGGCCTGGAGCCAGGCCCACCCTGAGCCCACCCTGGAGCCGGGCCAGCCCTGAGCCGGGCCGTTCCTGAGCCGGGGAATGCCTGAGCCGGGCCGACCCCGAGTCCACCCTGGTGTCGCACGGCCGGGGCCCGGACGCGCCGCCGCCCCGCCCAGCCGAGGATCCGGCCGGACGGGGCGGCGCGCCCAGGGGCGTGGCCCGCAGAGGGCTCAGAGGCCCTTGACGATCTCCGCCATCTTCTCGCCGGCCTCGGTCGGGTTGTTGACGACGTGGACGCCCGCCGCGCTCAACGCGGCCATCTTGGCCTGAGCGGTGCCGCTGTTGCCTGACACGATCGCCCCGGCGTGACCCATCTTCTTGCCTTCCGGCGCGGTCACCCCGGCGATGTACGCGACGACCGGCTTGGTCACGTTGGCCTTGATGAACTCGGCCGCTTTCTCCTCCTCGGAGCCGCCGATCTCGCCCATCATGATGATCGCCTTAGTGTCGGGGTCGTCCTGGAACGCCGCCAGGCAGTCCACGAAGTTGGTGCCCGGCACCGGGTCGCCGCCGATCCCGACGCAGGTCGTGACCCCGACGCCCATCTGCTTGAGCTCGTAGAGAGCCTGGTAGGTGAGGGTCCCGCTGCGGCTGACGATCCCGACCGGGCCGCCCGGCAGGGCGATCTCGCCGGCGGTGATGCCGATGTTGGTCTTGCCGGGGCTGATGATGCCGGGGCAGTTGGGGCCGAGCAGCCGGGTGGAGGGGTACTGCTCCACCAAGGTGTTGTAGACCCGGGCCTCGTCGTGGGCGGGGATGCCCTCGGTGATGCACACGATGAAGGGGATGCCGGCCGCGGCCGCCTCCAGGATGGCCGCGCCGGCCATCTTGGGCGGCACCGACACGAAGCTGGCGTTGGCGCCGGTGGCGGCCACCGCCTCGGCCACGGTGTCGAACACGGGGATGCCCTCGACGTCCTGGCCGCCTTTGCCGGGGGTGACCCCGGCGACGACCTTGGTGCCGTAGGCCTTGTTGCGCAGGCCGTGGAAGCGACCCTGGCCGCCGGTCAGGCCCTGGACGATGACGGTGGTGTTCTCGTCGACGAAGATGCTCACTGCGACGGTCCTCTCAGTTCTTGGCGTTCGCGAGCTCGACGGCCTTGCGGGCCGCGTCGAGCATGGTGGGCAACGACAGGACCTTGTCCGAGGTCACCGTGGCCAGGATCTCCCGGCCCTCCTCGGCGTTGGTCCCGTCGAGGCGGATGACCATCGGGATCGAGATGTCGATGCGGCCGAGGGCCGCCTTGATGCCGTTGGCGACCTCCTCGCCGCGGGTGATGCCGCCGAAGATGTTGATGAGGATCGACCGGACGTTGGTGTCGGAGGTGATCACCTCGAGGGCGTTGGCCATCACCTCCGCGTTGGCGCCTCCGCCGATGTCGAGGAAGTTGGCCGGCGAGCCGCCGACCTGGTTGACCACGTCGCAGGTGCTCATGGCCAGGCCGGCGCCGTTGGCGATGACCCCGACGTAGCCGTCGAGGCCGACGTACTGGAGGCCCTTGGAGCGGGCCAGGCGCTCCCGCTCGTCGAACTCGTCGATGTCACGGAAGTCGTCCCATTCCGGGTGGCGGAACGACGCGTTGTCGTCGAGGGTGACCTTGGCGTCGAGGGCGTGGACCCGGCCGTCGGGGGTGAGGATCAGCGGGTTGATCTCGACTAGGTCGGCGTCGCCTTCCACGTAGGCGCGGTACAAGTTGAGCAGGATGCCGATCGCCCCGTCGCGCGCCTCGGCGTCGAGCCCGGCGTCTTCGACCAGCTGGCGGGCCTGGGCCTCGGTGAACCCGATCGCCGGGTCGATGTAGATCCGGGCCAGCGCCTCGGGGTTCTCCTCGGCGACGGTCTCGATCTCCACACCGCCTTGGGCCGACACCATGCCCAGGTACTGCTTGGCGCCCCGGTCGAGGGTGAAGCTGGCGTAGTACTCCTTGGCGATGTCCGACGCGTGCTCGATCCACAGGCGGTGCACGACGTGGCCCTTGATGTCGAGGCCGAGGATGTTGCCGGCGTGCTCGCGGACCTCGGCTTCGTTGGTGGCCAGCTTCACGCCGCCGGCCTTGCCCCGCCCGCCGACTTGCACCTGGGCTTTGACGACCACCGGGTAGCCGGCCTTCTCGGCCTCCGCCACGGCCTGCTCCACTGTGTCGGCGATGCCGCCCGGTGAGACCGGGATGCCGAAACGGGCAAAGTACTGCTTGCCCTGGTACTCGTACAGGTCCACGCTTGTCGCTCCTACGCGTCGGGGGTTTGGGAAAAGGAAGGGGGTTGGCTACAGCGCGTCGGCGCTCTCCCGAGCGTCGAGCGCCTGCTCCAGCCACGCGGTGATGGTGGGCAGCGGTGCACCGGGGGTGAAGATCGCGGCCACGCCCAGGGCCTCGAGCTGGGGGATGTCGGCCTCGGGGATGATCCCGCCTCCGAACACGACCACGTCGTCGACGCCTGCGGCCTTGAGCAGGTCCATCACCCGCGGGAACAGGGTCATGTGGGCGCCGGAGAGCAAGGAGAGGCCGACCGCGTCGGCGTCTTCTTGCGCGACGGTCTCCGCGATCTGCTCCGGGGTCTGGTGCAGACCGGTGTAGATGACCTCGAACCCGGCCTCACGCAGGGCTCTGGCAATGACCTTGGCCCCCCGATCATGGCCGTCGAGGCCCGGTTTGGCGACAACCACCCGGTAGCGACGCAGCATCGGGTGTCGATACTAGGCAACGACCACGGTGCGGCCTCAAATGCACGAGCGGAAAGGGATGCCGCCACCTTCTCCGACCACCCCACTACCGTTGGGCCTGGTCCCGGCGCCCTGGGCGGGGGGCGGGCCCCGGGACGCCGCCTACCGCTTGAGGTTGCTCGTGCCCGATCAGTACCCAGCCCGCCACTCCAGCTCCCGGCGCCGCGCCGCTGACAAGCGGTTGCCGCCGGTAGGTGTCGTGCGGCGCTGGCCCCGGCGCATCCTGATCAGCGTCAACGTCGTGGTGGCGCTCAGCATCATCGCCGCGGGCAGCGCGTTCGGCTACATCCACTGGCGGCTCGGGCAGATCAAGACCGTCAGCATCCCGAGCCTGTCAGGCAAGCACACCAGCACCAGCAAGCCGTTCACGCTGCTGGTGGTGGGCAGCGACACCCGCAACCTGGCCAACGGCGCGGCGTACGGCGGCACCACCGGCCCCAACGGCACCCAAGGGCAGCGCTCCGACACCATCATGCTGGTCCGGGTGGTGCCCGCCACCCGGACCCTGTCGATCATGTCGATCCCCCGGGACCTGTACGTGCACGTCCAGGGCATGGGGATGCAGAAGATCAACGCGGCGTTCGACAGCGGCGCCAACCTCCTCGTGTCGACCATCGAGTCCCAGGTCGGGATCCCGATCGACCACTACGTCGAGGTCAACTTCGACTCGTTCCAGCAGATCACCGACGCGGTCGGCGGCGTCTCGGTGTACTTCCCGACCCCGGCCCGCGACGGCGAGGAGTCCGACTTCCACATCCCCAACGCGGGCTGCGTCAACCTCACCGGCAACCTGGCCCTCGACTTCGCCCGGTCCCGCTTCTACGAGTACTACCTGAACGGGTCGTGGCACACCCAGCCGAGCAGCGACCTGGCCCGGATCCAGCGCCAGCAGTTCTTCGTGAAGAAGATGATCTCGAAGGCCAAGTCGCAGTTCACCAACCCGATCGCCCTCAACGACATCATCGGCGGGGTCACCAAGAACCTCAAGGTCGACTCCGGGATGTCCACCTCGGCGCTGCTGGAGCTGGCCAAGACGTTCCGTTCCGTCGACGTGGCGGGGATCAAGACCGCGACCCTCGCCACCACCCCGGCGGTGGTGGGCGGCCAGGACATCCTGCAGTTCCAGCAGCCCGAAGCCGGCCAGCAGATCGCGGCGTTCAACTCCCTCGGTGACACGGCCGGCGCGGCGCCGGCGACGACCACTACCATCCCGCAGCCGGCCACGCCGGTGACGCCGTCGTCGGTGAGCATCGAGGTGGCCAACGGCAGCGGGGTGAGCGAGCAGGCCACCAAGACCGGCGCCGCGCTGAGCCAGCTCGGCTACCACACCACCGTGTTGGCCCAGGCGGCTCCGTCGACGTCCACCACCGAGGTGCTCTACGCGCCGGACTCGCTGGCCGCCGGCCAGCAAGTCGCCCGCCAGATCAGCGGCGCAGTGACCCTGCAAGTCGACAATGCCTTGACCTCCTCGCCCTACAACCTCGAGGTCATCACCGGCACCAGCTTCGCCGGGATCGCCGGCACCACCTCGACGACCACGCCGAGCACCGCCGCCCCGACCACGCCGACCACCGCCCCGCCGGCGCCGACCTACCTCCTCCCGCCGCACCCGCCGCTCACCTCGGTCCCCGCCTGCTGATCCGGCGGCGGGATGCCCGGCGGGCTGGTCGCTACCGCCGGGGGACGTAGAGCAGCAGGTCCTGCTCCATCAGGCTGCGCAGGTGGTCGTCGGCCGGCGGCGCCCACGCCGCGGCCCCTCCCCCGTCGCTGCGGTCCATGCCGGCGCCGGCCATCAGCCGGTCGATCTCGGCCAGGGGGTAGGCGACCGCGTTTTCGGGGAACTCCGCGGAGCGCAGCCGGTAGCCGTCGCGGGCCACCGGCAGCGCGGCCAGGTCCCGGCCCTCCTCGGCCAGCACCGAGCAGAGCAGGCGACCGCCGGGGCGGAGCATCCGGCGGATCTCCCGGGCGTATTGGGCGATGTCGTCGGGGAGCATGTGGGTGAACACCGACGTGAGGAACACGACGTCGAAGCTGGCGTCGGGGAACGGGAACACGTAGTCGCGGCCCTGGGCCCGCCCGCCGGGGTTGTAGACCAGGCTGAACACGTCCTGCGCCTCGAAGCGGAAGCTCTCGAGTTTCGGGTTGGTCAGGCAGGCGGCGATCGCCCGGCGGTCGATGTCGGTGCCGGTGTAACGGCCCGGTTGGAGGTACTCGGCCAGCGCCAGCGCGATCCGCCCGACGCTGCAGCCGATCTCGAGGACGTCCTCGTCGGGGCGCAGCCCGGTCATATCCCGGATCTGGGCGGCGGTGGCCCGCCCGGAGGCGACGAAGTGGAGGCCGCCGAACTGGTGGGTGGGCCCCATCGCCCGGGAGCGCATCGAGAACTTCGGCAGGTGCGACAGGCCCCGGGCGGCCCGGACCGCGGCGTCGGCGGCGTCGACGGCCGGGGCGACCGCCTTGAACAGCGGGTGCTGCCAGACCGCACCGCGGCTGGTTCGCTTGAGGGCCACGCCGCGCAGGCGTTCGACGTTCACGGGGTGGCGATGCTAGCGGCCCGGGCCCGAGGTTTAAGCGCCCGTGCTGTCGCGGTATCGCGACGTCATGATTTCACCGAGCGTTGGCGTCACCCGGCGGCGGGGCGCCTCGCCGGGCGTCCCGATCCGCACGCCTACTTCGAGGCGCGCCGGCGGGATCGCGAATTCGTGGCTCGCTCCCGCCGGCTGCTCGCCGCTGACCGCGCCCTGATCGAGGGAGCGCAGTGCTGCTGAGCTCGCCGGAGCAGACTTCCCCGTCTCCCGGCGCGGCCCGTCGGATCCGGGTCAGCCGCTGGAGCCGGGTCATCGACCCTCTGGTCGGCTCCGACCCGGGCCTCAACCGGTTGCGCACGGCGGGACTGGCGGTGGTCGGCATCGCCGCCGCGCTCGGCGGGGAATGGCTCTTCGTGCATCTCACCGGCGCCCTCCAAGTCGCCGGGGCCGGCGCTGGCCTCCCAGCGAAACAGGCCGCTTTGGTGGCCGCCCAGCACCATGGGGTGCTGGTGATCGCCATGCTCCTCGGCGGGATCATCTGCATGATGTCGGGGTTCGGTGTGGCCGACGTCACGGCCCGGGGTCAGCTGGTCACCTCGCTCATCATGCCCGTCGCCCTCGGCGTGGCCCTGACCGCCGGGCTGGCGGTGGGCGGTCACCGCCTCGCGTCGCTGTGCCTCATCGCGGCCGCGGTCACCGTCGGCACCTATCTGCGCCGCTTCGGACCGCGGGGGTTCGTCGTCGGGGCTTTGCTGTTCATCGGGTGCTTCATGGGGTTTTTCATCCACGCCGAGATCGGTGTCGGTGACGCGGGGTGGCTGGCAGCCGAGCTGTTCGTGGGGGCGTTGTGCTCGCTTGCCGTGCGCTTCGCCCTGTTCCGCCCCGACAGCGCGAAGGCGCTCCTCCGGGCGCAGCGGTCGTGGGTGGCGCGCAGCCGTCGCCTGCTCGACCTGGCGTGGCGGATCAACGAGCAGCCCGAGGCGGCGGGACTGGAGAGGAAGATCCGCCGGCAGCTGCTTCGCCTCAACGAGTCGGTCCTCATGATCGACGCCCAGCTGACCCCCGCCGCCGTGCCCGGAGGCCGGGCGGTCCAGGCCCTCCACGAGCGGATGTTCGACATGGAACTGGCCCTCAGCAACATCGCCCGCTTCGCGGTGGCCCTGCGGTCCATGGATCTGCCTGCCGGCCGGCGGGCCATGGTCGGCCGCATCCTGGCCGACCTGCGCCGCGGCGACCTGGCCGCGGCGGAGATGGGGGCACGGCGGCTGCGGCGCGAGACCCAGGATTCCTGCGTCGAGCCCGACGACGACCGGGTCGCGGCGGTGATCCCTCACCGCTTCGCCGGTTCGGTCATCGATCTGACCGTCGCGCAGCGAGACTGGCTGGCGCTCGGGGAGAACGTGGCCAGGCCCGAGCCCGAGCAGACCTTCCAACCGGCGGTGGCTCTCTTCGCCGGCTGGCTGCCCGGCTCGGCCGCGGTCAGCGCGGACGCCTCGCTCACCTCCAGCCGCCGTCGCCTCGGTGACCGCGTCGCCATGGCCCCGTACCTGCGCTCGGCCATCCAGGTGGGCGTGGCCGTCAGCGCGGCGATCGCCGTCGGTGATGTCCTCTCCCCCCGCCGCTTCTACTGGGCGGTGCTGGCCGCTTTCCTGGCGTTCATGGGCACCAACCATGTCGGCGAGCAGATCAACAAGGCGTTCTACCGGGTCCTCGGCACGGCGGTGGGCATCGGGCTCGGGTCGCTGGTGGTGCGCCTAGTCGGCCACCACACCAACGTGTCGATCGCGGTGATCCTCGTCTCGCTGTTCGTCGGGCTGTATCTCATGCGGATCAACTACACGTTCTTCGTGCTGGGCCTGACGGTGATGATCTCGCAGCTGTACGTGCAGCTCGACGAGTACTCCGGCAGCCTGCTGTTGCTGCGCCTGAAGGAGACCGCGGTGGGCGGGGGGATCGCCATGGTCACCGTCTTGTTGATCCTGCCGCTGCGTCCGAGCCGGGTGCTGCGCACCGCGACCGCCCAGACCCTCGACGCCGTGCGTCACCTGGTCACCGACGCCTTGGCCGTCCTCGTCGGTCCCGACGGCCCCGACGAGGCGTCGAAGGCCGCCGTGCGCTCCGGCGCCCGGAGCGTCGACGCTTCCTACCAGGCGCTGGTAGCGACGGCCCGCCCGGTGCGGCCCACCAGCTTCGGGGATCACTCCGACAGGATCGACTCGATCCTCGAGTTGACCGGCGCAGCGCGCAACTACGGCCGGAACCTGTCGGTCGACCTCGACGCGTGGCCCGGCGCCCGCCCCGCTTTGGTCCCGGTGATCGAGCAGGCGTCCGCTCAGCTGCGCCGCTCGCTCGACGCGCTGGTCGAGCGCGTCGAGCTGCGCACCCCCGGCCCCTACGTCCGCAGCGCCGCGCTGTTCGACCGGGCCGAGCGTGCCGTGCTGGCCGAGACCGCAGCGTCGGTGTCGCCGGGCGCGATGGTGCTGCGCGACCTGATGCTCCTCGACGGGACGCTGGCCCGCCTGGCCGACGTGCTCGGCATGGTGATCTACGACCACGACACCGCCCTCGTCGGGGTGGCGGCCGGTGACGGCTCAGCCGATAGGGACAGCCCAGCCGCCGGGCCGTCCGGGGGCGGGGCCGGCGTTACGCCCGCTTGATCGGCGCCATGGAGAGCAGCAGCCGCTTCTCGCCCAGCCCCGGGAAGCGTACGGTCGCCTCCGCGTCGGCTCCCTCTCCTCGCACCTCGGTGACCACCCCCTCGCCCCACTTGGCGTGCACGACGGTCTCCCCGGTGCGCAGGCCCAGCCCGTCGGCGCCGGTGCCCGCCACCGGCGAGGTCCGGCCCCGGCGCAGCGCGGCCTCGACGATCTCCTCCCGGTTGGCCCGGGCCATCCACCCCGACCCGCCGCCCCCGCCGGTGCGGGTGCTGCGCCGGCTGCCGGCCGCGGCGCGCATCAGGTCCTCGGGGATCTCCTTCAAGAAGCGGCTGGGCGGGTTGTACTGGGTCTGGCCCCAGAGGGACCGGCACCAGGCGTGGGTCACGTAGAGCCGCTCGCGGGCCCGGGTGATACCGACGTAGGCCAGGCGGCGCTCCTCCTCGAGCTCGTCGGGCTCCCCCAGGGAGCGCAGGTGCGGGAAGACGCCGTCTTCGAGGCCGATCAAGAACACCACCGGGTACTCCAGGCCCTTGGCGGTGTGCAGCGTCATCAGGACCACTTTGGACTCGTCGGCGTCTTGCAGCTCGTCGCTGTCCGCGACCAGGCTGACCTGCTCGAGGAACTGCTCGAGGGTGTCGGCCTCGCCGGCCGCGCCGATCAGCTCCTCGATGTTCTCGATGCGCCCGGCGCCCTCCACGGTGTGGTCGGCTTGCAGCTCGGCCAGGTAGCCGGTGCGCTCCAGGACCGCCTCGATGAGCCCCGCCGGACCTCGCCACCGCTCCCCCGCCGGCGTCATCTCGCCGGTGCCGGCATCCACCACCGACCCCGGGTCGCCGCCCGGCGCGGCGACGGCCGCGTCGGGACTCTCGCCGCCGCCAGCGTCGCCGGCGCCATCGCCATCGCCAGCGTCGCCGGCGCCATCACCATCGCCGCCGTCGTCGTCGTCGTCGTCGTCGCCGGAGGGGACCGCCGGCGCGGCGGGGATCATGGCTCGCAGCTCGTCGAGCAGGGCGAGCAGCTGGCGGATCCCGGTCAGGGCCCGGCCGCCGACGCCGGCGTCCTCCGCGGAGGCCAGCGCCTCCCAGAACCCGACGCCGTGGTCCCGGGCCCAGCGGTCGACCCGGGCGATGCTGGTGTCGCCGATACCCCGTTTTGGGGTGTTGACGACCCGTTTGAGCGACACCTCGTCGGCCGGGTTGGTCAAAGCCCGCAGGTAGGCCAGGACGTCTTTGACCTCGCGGCGGTCGTAGAACCGGGTGCCGCCCACCACCTTGTAGGGGATGTTGCGCCGCACCAGCTCCTCTTCGACCGACCGGCTCTGCGCGTTGGTCCGGTAGAAGACCGCCACGTCGCCCCACGGGTAGGTGTGGGAGATCGTCGCGTGGTCCTCCGAGTGCAGCCGGAGGATCTCGTTGGCCACCCACGCCCCCTCGTCGTGCTCGTCCTCCGCGTGGTAGGCGGTGATCAGCTCCCCGCCGAGCTGCTCGGTCCAAAGCGCCTTGGGCTTTCGGGCCAGGTTGTTGGCGATGACCGCGTTGGCCGCGTCGAGGATGGTCTGGGTGGAGCGGTAGTTCTGCTCCAAGATGACCACCGTGGCGTCGGGGTAGCGCTGCTCGAACTCCAAGAAGTTGCGGACGTCCGCGCCCCGCCACCGGTACACCGACTGGTCGCCGTCGCCGACCACCGACACGTTGCGGTACCCGTCGCCGATCAGCCGGACGATCTCGTTTTGGGCGGCGTTGGTGTCTTGGTACTCGTCGACGAGGACGTGACGGAACCGCTGCTGGTAGTAGGCCAGCACGTCGGGGCAGGCGTGGAGCAGGTTGACGGTGACCAGCAGCAGGTCGTCGAAGTCCATGGCCGACGCGGCCAGCAGCCGGGCCTGGTACTCCTTGTACACCTCGGCCACCCGCCGCTCCTGGATGGTCCGGGCCCGCGCCGCGTAGGTCTCGAAGTCGACCAGCTCGTTTTTGGCCGCGGAGATCAGCCCGTGCACGGTCCGGGCCGGGAATTTCTTGCCGTCCAGGCCCAGGTCCCTCGTCACGTACCCGGTGAGGCGCACCGCGTCGGCCTGGTCGTAGATGCTGAAGCTGCTCCGGTAGCCGAGCCGGCCGGCGTCGCGGCGCAGGATCCGCACGCACGCGGAGTGGAACGTGGACACCCACATCCGCCGGGCGACGGGCCCGACCAGGTCGCTGACCCGGTGGCGCATCTCCTCGGCCGCCTTGTTGGTGAAGGTGATGGCGAGGATCTCGAAGGGCGACACGCCCTGCTCGCGGATCAGCCACGCGATGCGGTGGGTGAGCACCCGGGTCTTGCCGGACCCGGCGCCGGCGACGATCATCAGCGGGCCGCCCGGGTGGGTGACCGCCTCCTCCTGCACCGGGTTGAGCCCGTCGAGCAGGCCGCCCGCGGCCGGCGCCGGTGAGGAGAAAAGGGCGGAGGTGAACGACGGGTCGGCGGGCGGCATGGCCCGTCCCAGGGTACCGGAGGCCTCCGACGCCGAAGGCCACCCGCCACCCTGGGTCAGCCCGGCTGGCGGGGAACCGCGGGCCGGGCGCCGGCCGCCAGGCGCAGCCCGGCGTGGACCAGCCACCAGCCCACCGCGGAGCGCAGCGCCGAGGCGGCGGGGGGCGTGCAGCGGGCTGCGGGCCGCTCGCCTCGGCGGGCGGCGCGCGCCAGGCGGGAGGCGTCCCCGGCGTCGAGGAGGCCGCGCCGGCGATCGTCGATGAGCATCTGAGCGGACCAGACGGTGTGCACGGTGGGACCTCCCCTGGGAGAACGGCTGCCGGGTGGCAGGGTGTGAGCTGGGCGGCAGGACGGCCCTCCCGTAAGGAGCACACCACCCTGCTGGCAGTTACGGTAGTCGAACCCAGTAATCTGCACAAATGGATTTTGGGCATTACGCCTCCCGGGCCGTGGATCTGGTCAACTCGGACATCTCGACCGACGCCGAGCTGCGGGCCTACCTCGGGCCGTCGACCGCGACCGCGGCGCGGGTCGCCTCGCGCGACGTAGCGGTGCTGCGCCGGGCCCGCGGCGAGCTGCGGGAGGTGTTCGAGGCCGGCGCCGGCGGGGACGAGCCGGCGCTGGTCGGCTCGATCAACCGGATGCTCGGCCGTTACCCGATCTCGCCGCGCATCTCCGGTCACGACAACACCAGCTGGCACCTCCACGTGAACGAGGAAGCCGCGGTCGGCGCGGCGCTGGTCGCGGAGTCGGTGTTCGGTCTGATGCTCGTGGTCACCCAGCTCGGGGCCAACCGTTTCGGGATTTGCGGGGCCCCCGACTGCGACCGGGTGTTCGTCGACACCTCCCCGAACCGCTCGAAGCGCTTCTGCGGGGACCGCTGCGCCACCCGCACCAACGTGGCGGCGTTCCGCCGACGCCGCAGCGCCGCCAAGGCCAGCTGACCCCGGCCGGCCCCGGCCCGACCGGCGCCAGGCGGGGCTACAGGTCCCGCCGGAACCGGCCGATGTAGCCGATATGAGCGAGATGGGGACCGCTTCAGAAGAGCACATGGACGCCTGGGAGCAGTCGCTGCGCGCCGCGGTGGCCGGCCACCCCGAGGCGGTGGTGGTGGCGTTCGGCGACGACGCCCGCTACCGGCCGATGCCCGAGGCGATCGGCATCGGCGCCAACCGGGGCCACTCCGGTCGGGTCCCCCTCGACATGGTCGAACCCGAGGATCGCCTGGCCATGCTCCAGGCCTGGGAGCAGGTGACCACCCAAGGCGACGCGACTGGGACCATCCGGGTGCGGGGCTGGGCGGGCGAAGCCCAGCTGAGCGCCGTCAACCTGCGGGCCCGCTACGGCGTGTGCGTCCTGCTGCTGTGGCCGATCGGCAGCCCGGCGGCCGCCCCCGCAGGGTCCGCGGTGGAGGAGGCGCCCGGTCAGCGCCCGCTGGTCGGCCGGGTGACCAAGAACCGCCGGGCCTACATCACCGAGGTCGACGACGCGACCTGCGCCATGTTCGACTTCCGGCGCGACGAGCTGGAGGGTCACGCCTCCATCGAGTTCATCCACCCCGACGACCAGCCGGTGGCCGTCGACAGCTGGCTGTCGATGGTCGGCGACGAGCGGGCCCCCCGCCGGGTGCGGCTACGGCACCGCTGCGGGGACGGCACCTGGAAATGGGTCGAGGTGTCCAACAACAACCTGCTGTTCGACCCCGGCCGGCTGTGCGTGCTCACCGACATGATCGACATCTCCCAGGAGATGGCCGCCCAAGAGGCGGTGCGCAGCCGTCAGCGGCTCCTCGACCGGCTGACCCAGGCCCTGCCGGTGGGGGTGTTGCAGATCGGCCGGGACGGCGACGTGGTGTTCTCCAACTCCCGCCTGGTCGACATCGTCGGGGTGCGCCCCGCCACGTTCGACGACGTGCTGGCCCGGGTCAGCGGAGCGGACCGGCAGCTGCTGGCCGCGGCGGTGGCCGCGGTCCTGGCCGACAACGCCGGGCGGGAGGTGCAAGTCAGCATCCAAGGACCCGAAGACCCGAGCGCGGTGCTCGGCGAGTGGAAGATCGAGCCGCTGATCGACGACGCCGGCGGGGTGACCGGGGCCATCGCCTGCGTGGCCGACGTGACCGACGGGGTCCGCCTGCGCCGAGAGCTCGAACGTCGAGCCTCCACCGACGAGCTGACCGGCTGCGCCAACCGCCACTCGGTGATGACCACCCTCGAAGCTCTGGCCGCCGAGGACCGCCCCGAACAGCCCGGCCTGGCGGTGGTCTACATCGACCTCGACCGGTTCAAGAACATCAACGACTCGCACGGCCATGCCATCGGCGACGAGGTGCTGGTGGTGGCCGCCCGCCGGCTCAACCGGGCGGTGCGCCGCTGCGACCGGGTCGGACGGCTGGGAGGCGACGAGTTCCTGGTCGCCTGCCCGGGAGTCCCCTCCGCCCAAGCGGCGGTAGACATCGCGGCGGGGCTCACCGCCGCGCTGACCGGCAAGGCCCGCGTCGGGTCTCTGGAGCTCGACTTGCGGGCCAGTGTGGGCGTGGCGTGGAGCATCGGCGGCATCGACGACCTCGACGTGCTGGTGAGGGCGGCCGACCGGGCGATGTACCGCTGCAAGGCGGGGGCGGGCCCGTCGCTCGAGGTCCTCGGCGCGTCGGCCTGAGACCCTCGGCGGAGGCGCCGCCCCCGAACAGGCCGCTAGTGGCCCATCCCGACGCCCTGGGCTTTCTGCAGGACCTTGCCTTCGGTCTGCAGCGCGGGAGCGACCATCACCTCGGCCTTTTGGAACTCCTTGACCGTCTCGTAGCCGCAGGTGGCCATCGAGGTCCGTAGCGCCCCGAACAGGTTGAGCCGGCCGTCGTTCTCGTGCGCGGGACCGACCAGGATCTCCTGCAGCGAGCCGCGGGTGGTGGTCTTCACCCGGGCGCCGCGGGGCAGGGTGGGATGGAACGTGGCCATGCCCCAGTGGTAGCCCTTCCCCGGCGCCTCGTGGGCCGCGGCCAGCGGCGAGCCGATCATCACCGCGTCGGCGCCGCACACGATCGCCTTGGCGATGTCTCCGCCGGTGCCCATCCCGCCGTCGGCGATGACCTGCACGTACACGCCGGTCTCGTCGAGGTGCTGGGCGCGAGCGGCGCGGGCGTCGGCGATGGCCGTCGCCTGGGGAACCCCGAGGCCGAGCACGCCGCGGGTGGTGCAGGCGTGGCCGGGGCCGACGCCGACGAGGACACCGACCGCGCCGGTGCGCATCAGGTGCAGCGCGGCCTGGTAGGAGGCGCACCCGCCGACGATCACCGGGATGTCGAACTCGCGGATGAACCGCTTCAGGTTCAGCGGCTCCACGGTCTTGGAGACGTGCTCCGCGGACACCACGGTGCCCTGGATGACGAACAGGTCCAGCTCGGCGTCGAGGAGGGCCTGGGCGAACTGCTCGGTGCGCTGCGGGGTCAGCGACGCGCAGGACACGACGCCGGCCTCCTTGATCTCCCGTACCCGCTGGGTGACCAGCTCCGGCTTGATCGGCTCGCTGTAGATCTGCTGCATCCGGGCAGTGGCCTTGTCGGTGTCGAGGTGAGAGATCTCGTCGAGCAGCGGCTCGGGGTCCTCGTAGCGGGTCCAGATGCCTTCCAGGTTGAGCACGCCGACGCCGCCGAGGCGGCCGATCTCGATGGCGGTCGCGGGGCTGATGACGCCGTCCATCGCCGAGCCCATCAGGGGCAGCTCGAAGCGGTAGGCGTCGATCTCCCAGCTGATGTCCACGTCCTCGGGATCGCGGGTCCGCCGGCTGGGGACGATGGCGATGTCATCGAACCCGTAGGCCCTTCGCCCTGACTTACCACGTCCTATTTCGACCTCGGCCACCTGATAGCTCCCTTGCGTGCGCGTCCTTTTGGGGTGGTGCAAGCCTAGGGGCTGGCAGCGGTCACCGTCAGTGACGCGTGGCGCACCGAAGCGAAATATCCGCCGGAACCGGGCGCGTTTGAGGCGCCTACTCCTCCGCGCCGTCCCAGCTCGCCGACGGCCACCCCTTGGCCTGGCCGCCGGGGCGGTCCCGCTCGCGCTCGTGGGACTTCCGTTCCCCGTCGGAGCGGGTATCGCTCTGGGGGCTGTCCTCGCCGTTCGGGGCGGCCTGCGGGTCCCCGCCGTGGCGCCAAGACGGCGGCGGTGGTGGCGCGACCGGGGGTCCTCCCGCCGGCGCCCACGCCGGCGGAGGCGCCCATCCCGTCGCCGGCGGGGCGGCGTTGGCCTGGGCGGGCTGGGCCCACGGGGCGGCTGCCGGCGCCGGCTCCTGCCACGGGCGGGGCGGGGGCGGCCATCCGGGGTCGCCCGGTCCGGGCGGAGCCCCGGCGGGGGCGGTGCGCTCCGCCCGCTCGGGCTGCGGGTCCTGCGCCGGCGGGTACCCGCCTGGCGGCGCGGCCGGCGGGGCGTACCCGCTCTGCGCCGGCGGCGGCGGGTAACCGGCGGGGCCGGGGGGCGGCGGGTAGCCGGCCGGTCCGCCGGGAGGGGGATAGCCAGGCGGCGGGTACGCGCCGGCGGGAGACGGATACCCCGCCGGGGGCGGGGGAGGCGGGTAGCCGCCCGGCGGCGGGTAAGCGCCCTGGGCGCCGGGCGGAGGCGGGTAGACGGCCCCCGGCGGGTAAGCGCCCTGGGCGGCGGGCGGAGGCGGGTAGCCGGCCTGGGCGGGCGGCGCCGGGTAGCCGGGACGGTGTCCGTAGCCGTCGGGCGCTTGCGGCGCCGGGACCGGGGTGGGGGCGCCGACCGGAGCGCCGAGCGCGCCGCGGTTGGGGACCTGGCCGGCGGGGGCCGGGGCGCCGGGCGCCGGGGTCAGCGCCGAGGGGCGGCCCTGCTTGATCCTCGGGGTGTCGACCACTACGCCCGCGGCACGCTGGCGTAGGGCGCCGCGCCGCGTCGGCGACCCGACCGCAGCGACCGGCGCCGGCTCCGACGAAGGCCTGGCCAGGCTGCCGCGGCAACGGCCGCAGCGTTGCGCGTCGTCGGGCTGGACGGTGCCGCAGCGGGGACAGATCATGACCTCCCCAGGGTACCGGCCTGGTCGCGCCTGCGAGCACCAGGGCCCCGCCGCCCCGCACCGGCGGAGGCGCCCGGTCAGCCGACGGCGGCCCACAGGCGGTCCAGGAGCTCCCGCAGCATCCGGCCGGTCGCGCCCCACACGGTGTCGCCGACCAGGTCGAAGAAGTTGACCGGGTGGAGGGCGGCGTCGGGGCGGGGCCAAAGCTCCTCGTGGAACACCGCCGGGTCCCACAGCTCGACGACGGGGACGAGCAGGACCGCCTCCACCTCGGAGGGGTTGGCGCGCAGTGCCGGACGAGCCGGCAGCACACCCACGAACGGGGTGATCCCGGCCCGGCTGGTCAGCGTGGACAGCGGCGACAGCTGCCCGACGATCTCGACTAGGGACGGGTCGAGGCCGATCTCCTCGTCGGCCTCGCGGAGCGCGGCCGCCAGCGGCTCCTCCCCCTCTTCCAGCCGACCCCCGGGGAACGACACTTCGCCGGTGTGGGTCCGCATCCGGCCAGAACGGCGGGTCAGCACGACGTGGGCGTCGCCGTCGTCGTCGTAGAGGGCGCAGAGCACCGCGGCGGGCCGGCGCGACTGACTCGGCAGCTCGACGGGCAGCGTCGCGTCGTCCTGGGTCGGGGGCAGCGGGCGGGCCAGAGCGGAGCGGATCATCGCCACGTCGACCCGCCCGGGGCGGCGGGCGTCGGGGCGGGCCCATTCGGGGCCGGCGCCGAGGCGCCAGCCCGGCGGGCGGGGGATGCGCTGGGGTCCGCCGCGGGCGGCGGGCGGGGGGGATCCGGCGGCTGCCGGATCAGACAACCGGCGTCCAGCTCTCCGCTTCGGCCGGTCCTTCGGCGACCTCGCCGACGAGCGCCTGGCGTTCGGCGACGAGCCCCTCGAGGATGTCGCGCAGCCCGCCGGTCTTGAACGTGCTCATGGTGCGGCCGGGGAGGGCCTCACCTTTTTCCCACTCCATCCACGCTTCGAGCAGCTTGGCGGGGTCGGGGGCGGGGCGTTCCATGCCCTAAGAGTACGGGATGCCAGCCCGGTCGCCGGCCCGCCCCGGACCCGTTCAGCACAAAGGCCCGGACCGCGTGAGCGGTCCGGGCCTTCGGGTACTGCGGTTTGTGACGGTCGGGCTTAGAAGCCCATCCCGCCCATGCCGCCCATGCCGCCCATCCCGCCGCCAGCTGCGGCCGCGGCCGCGGCTGCTGCCGGGTTGGGCTTCTCGGGCTTGTCGGCGACCAGCGCCTCGGTGGTGAGGAGCAGGCCGGCGATCGACGCCGCGTTTTGCAGCGCGGAGCGGGTCACCTTGGCCGGGTCGATGACGCCGGCCTTGACCAAGTCGACCCACTCGCCGGTGGCCGCGTTGAGCCCGACGTTGCCGGACTCCGACTCGGCCCGCTGGATCACGACCGAGCCCTCGAGCCCGGCGTTGAAGGCGATCCACTTGAGGGGCTCCTCGACGGCGCGCAGCACGATGCGGGCACCGGTGGCCTCGTCGCCGACGAGGGAGTCGACCGTCTTTTGGATCGCCGAGCGGCTGCGGATCAGCGCGGTGCCACCGCCGGGGACGATGCCCTCCTCGATGGCCGCCCGGGTCGCGGACAGGGCGTCCTCGATCCGGTGCTTCTTCTCCTTGAGCTCGACCTCGGTGGCCGCGCCGACCTTGACCACCGCGACGCCGCCGGACAGCTTGGCCAGCCGCTCCTGCAGCTTCTCGCGGTCCCAGTCGGAGTCGGTCTCGTCGATCTCGCGCTTGATCTGGGCGATACGGCCCTTGACGTCGCCTTCGCTGCCGGCACCCTCGACGATGGTGGTGTTGTCCTTGTCGACCACGACCTTGCGGGCCCGGCCGAGCAGGTCGATGGTGGTGCTCTCCAGCTTCAGGCCGACCTCTTCGGAGATGACCTGACCGCCGGTGAGGATGGCGATGTCGCCGAGCATGGCCTTGCGGCGCTCACCGAAGCCGGGGGCCTTGACCGCCACGGAGGTGAACGTGCCGCGGATCTTGTTGACGACCAGCGTGGCGAGGGCCTCGCCCTCGACGTCCTCGGCGATGA
Organism: Acidiferrimicrobium sp. IK; assembly: GCF_025499425.1. GTDB lineage: Bacteria > Actinomycetota > Acidimicrobiia > Acidimicrobiales > Palsa-688 > Acidiferrimicrobium. The sequence continues at coordinate 61,592 of NZ_JAIMCB010000006.1, read as the reverse complement.
TCAGCAGCGGCTTGGCCGACTGCATGACCTTCTCGAGCACCGGCACCAGATCGTGGACCGCGGAGACCTTCGAGTTGGCGATCAGGATGTACGGGTCGTCGAGGACGGCCTCCTGGCGCTCGGGGTCGGTCACGAAGTACGGGGACAGGTACCCCTTGTCGAACTGCATGCCCTCGGTGAAGTCGAGCTCCAGACCGAAGGTGTTGGACTCCTCGACGGTGACCACACCGTCCTTGCCGACCTTGTCGATGGCATCCGCGATGACCTCGCCGATGTTGCTGTCGGCCGCGGAGATGGAGGCGACCTGGGCGATCTCGCTCTTGTCGTCGACGTCCTTGGCCTGCCCGGCGATGGCCTCGACGGCGGCCGCGACGGCCTTGTCGATGCCCCGCTTGAGGGAGGTCGGGCTGGCGCCGGCGGCCACGTTGCGCAGACCCTCGCGCACCAGCGCCTGGGCCAGGACGGTGGCGGTGGTGGTGCCGTCACCGGCCACGTCGTTGGTCTTGGTGGCCACCTCCTTGACCAGCTGGGCGCCCATGTTCTCGAAGGCGTCCTCCAGCTCGATCTCCCGGGCGATGGTGACGCCGTCGTTGGTGATCGTGGGGGCGCCGAACTTCTTGTCGATCACCACGTTGCGGCCCTTCGGCCCGAGGGTGACCTTGACGGCGTCCGCCAGCTTGTTGACGCCCGCCTCGAGTCCGCGGCGAGCGTGCTCGTCGAACTTGAGCTGCTTGGGCACTACTTACCTACCTTGGCCAGGACGTCGCGGCTCGTCAGGATGAGGAGGTCCTCACCCTCGACGGTGATCTCGGTGCCGCCGTACTTGGAGTACACGACCTTGTCGCCGACGGCGATGTCGAGGGGGATCAGCTCGCCGGTGCTCTCGGCACGGCGGCCGGGGCCCACGGCAAGGACCTCTCCCTGCTGGGGCTTCTCTTTTGCGGTGTCGGGGATGACGAGACCAGACGCGGTCGTCTCCTCGGCCTCGCTCGGGCGGACGACGATACGATCGTCGAGCGGCTGCAGACTCATTGGGCCTCCATTGGCACTCGGGGACGTCGGAGGGCTTCCGGCGCCGTTAGCACTCGCGGTATGCGAGTGCTAACGATACCGATGTTGGGCCGCTAGTTCAACCGCAGCCCCGCAGCGGTCAAAGGACCAGCTGCGAGCCGCCGTCCACGGCGACGATCTGGCCGGTCACGTAGGCCGCGGTGGCGAGGGACAACACGACGTGGGCCACGTCTTCGGCGGTCCCGACCCGCTTGAGCGGCGCCGCCGCGGCGATCCCGGCGTGCTCCGCGTCCCAGGTCGCGGTCCACGGGGTGGTGATCAGTCCCGGCGCCACCGCGTTGACCCGGACTTCGGGGCCGACGGCCTTGGCCAGCAGCACGGTCTGGTGGTTGAGCGCGGCCTTCGACGCCGCGTAGGGGATGCTGCTCCCGAGGGGCCGCAGCCCGGCCAGGGAGGACACGTTGACGATGGCGCCTCCGGCGCCGGCGCGCAGCAGCGGCATCGCCTGCTGGCTGAGCAGCCAGGTCCCGAACACGTTGACCTCGAAGATCCGCCTCCACACCTCGACGGTCGCCGCGTCGAGGTCGCGGTGGGGGATCTTCTCGGTGGTCCCGGCGTTGTTGACCAACACGTCGAGGCCGCCGAAAGCCGACGACACCGCGTCGAGCATCCGCTCGACGTCGCCGGGGTCGGCGATGTCGCCTTGGACGTATACGGCGCCGGACAGCGAGTCGGCGACGGCCCGCCCGGCGTCGACGGAGCGAGCCGAGTTCACCGCCACCCGGGCGCCTTCCGCCGCGAACAGGCGGGCCACCGCCTCGCCGATCCCGCTCGAGGAACCAGTGACCAACGCGACCTTGCCGTCTAGCGCTCCCATCCGGGGGACCCTACGTCCTCGGCGGCTACCCGCCGGCGATCACCGCCAGCCGGAGGTTCGGGTCAGCGGCCGCGGTGAGGGGGGTGGGCCCGTCGGCGCGCAGCCGGTACCAGGCGGTCGCTCCGACCATCGCCGCGTTGTCGGTGCACATCGCCCGGCTCGGGATGAACGCGCCTCGGCCGTCGTCCTCCGCGGCGGCCTGGATGCGGGCCCGCAGCGACGAGTTGGCCGCGACGCCGCCGCCGATGGCGATGGCCTTGGCGCCGACGGCCGCCGCGGCCTGGCGGGTCTTCTCGACCAGGATGTCGACGACCGCCTCTTGGAACGAGGCGGCGACGTCGGCGACGGGAGCGTCGGGGTGCTTGCGCACCCAGGTGACCACGCTGGTCTTCAGCCCGGAGAAGGAGAAGTCCAGCCCGGCGCCGCGCAGCCCGCGAGGAAACGCGATGGCGTGCGGGTCGCCGTCGGCGGCCAGGCGGTCGATGACCGGACCGCCCGGGTAGCCGAGACCCAGGTAGCGGGCGACCTTGTCGAACGCCTCCCCCGCCGCGTCGTCGATGGTCTGGCCGAGCAGCCGGTAGGTGCCGTCGCGCTGCATGTGGATGAGCATGGTGTGGCCGCCCGACACGAGCAGGACCACCGCCGGCAGGGCCAGGTCCGGGTCCTCGAGAAACGCGGCGTGGAGGTGGCCTTCGAGGTGGTTGACGCCGACGAAGGGCACCTCCCACGCCAGCGAGTAGGCCTTCGCGGCGGCGACCCCGACGAGCAGCGAGCCGATCAGGCCGGGGCCGATGGTCACCCCGACCGCGTCGATCCCGGCCCCGGTGGTGCCGGCCTGCTCCAACGCCTCGTCCACGACCGCGGTGAGCGACTCGAGGTGGGCCCGGCCGGCGACCTCGGGGACCACGCCGCCGAAACGGGCGTGCAGGTCGATCTGGCTGGAGACCACCGACGAGCGGACCACCCGGCCGTCCTCGACGACCGCGGCGGCGGTCTCGTCGCAGGACGTCTCGATGGCGAGGACCACCGTCACTGCCGGCCGTCCTCGACGATGGTCGTCCCGGGGAACCCGGCCTCGATCCGCACCAGGCGGGCCAGGTACTCGTCGGTGTCGATGTCGTGCACCCACATGATAAGCGCGTCCTCCTTGGTCTCCGCGTAGTAGTTCTTGCGGATGCCGGCCGGCTCGAAGCCGAACTTGCGGTACATGGCCTGGGCGCCGGTGTTGGCGACGCGGACCTCGAGGGTCATGTGCTTCACGTCGCGTTCCCGGCTGACGCGCACCAGGTGGGCCAGCATCCGGCTGCCGATCTTGTGGCGGTGCCAGCGAGGGTCGACGGCGATGGTGGTCACGTGCGACTCGTCGCCGGTGTACATCAGCCCGGCGTAGCCGACCACCGCCCCCTCTACCCGGGCACCGACGTAGGTGCGGGTGGAGCGCAACGCCAGCTCGCTCATGAACAGCGGCAGCGTCCAGGGGTGGGGGTACACCTGAGCCTCGATGCGCATCACCGACCGGAGATGCCGGCGCCGGAGCGGGACCAGGCGGACCTCGACGTCTTCGGGGTCGCCGACGGGGCCGGCGCCTTGCGCGTCGGGGTCGTCGAGGGCCGGGTCGTCGGGGTCAACCATGGTCAGGGGCCTGCTGCCATCCGATGCGCACGTCCGCGTCCCGCAGGTAGCAGGGGGCGAGCGTCTGGGCCGCCCCGGCGCGCTCTGGGTGCTGCAGCGCCAGCTGGCCGAGCACTTCGGCCGACGGGTGGGCGGCGAGGGGGCCGCCCAACGCGACCTTGCCCATGTCCGCGGCGTAGCGCAGCGCCCCGTCGCCGACCGCCAGCACCCCGGAGTCCATGCCAGCCAAGAGCGCGGCGAGTTCGGCGGGTTCGGCGCGCTGCGGTCCGTGCACCTCTCTCATCGCCGCCCCGGACGGCTCGTAGAGCCCCCACGCCACCTCGCGGCGGCGGATGTCGACCACCGCCGCGACCGGCCGGTCGACGCCGGCGTGGGCGGCGGCGAGGATCTCGGTGGAGGTGAAGCCGGCGGCGGGGAGCCCGAGGGCCGACGCCAGCGCCTTGGCGGTCGACAACCCGACCCGCAGCCCGGTGAACAGGCCCGGCCCGACGTCGGCCGCGACCATCCCGACCTCGCGAAGCGCTACTCCGGCCATCCGGCAGACCGTCTCGACCGCCGGGGCGAGCAGCTCGCCGTGCCGGCGGGCGTCGCGCACGTGGAGAGACGCCAGGGGCCCGTCGGGACCGCACAACGCCACACCGACCTGCGGGGTCGCGGTGTCGAGCGCCAGGACGATCATCGGGCCACCGCCCCGACGCCGGCCAGCGCGGCGCGCACCTGCGGCCAGCGCGCCGCCCAACTCGGGCCTTCCGGGCGGATGCGCAGACGCCGGTCGTTGTCACCGGCGCCGAAGTCGATGGTGACCGCCAGCACGTCAGGGGCCAGGGCGGGGGCGGCTCGCTCCCCCCATTCGATAACCGCGAACGCGCCGTCCTCGAGCTGCTCGGGCAGCCCGAGGTCGACGACCTCACGCAGCTGCTCCAAGCGGTAGACGTCGGCGTGGAGGAGGTCGGGGCCGATCGCGGTGCGGTAGGGACGCAGCAGGGTGAAGGTGGGGCTGGTGACGACCTCGTCGACGCCGGCGGCCCGGGCCAGCCCCTGCGTGAACGCGGTCTTGCCGGCGCCTAGGTCCCCGCCGAGGATCACCACGTCGCCGGCGGCGATGAACGCCACCAGCGCGGCGGCGACCGCCTGGGTGGCGGCGGGACCGTCGGTCTCCACCACCAGCTCGTCGGTCACAGCCCGGCCGCCGCGAGCAGCTCCTTGGCCCGCACGAAGTCGGCCCGCATCCGGGCCAGGACCTCGCCGCCGCCGCGCAGCGCAGCGGCCGGGTGGAAGGTGGGCAGCACCACGGTGCCGTCGGGACCCCACGGGTGGGGACGGCCCCGCAGCTTGGTGATGCCTTCCTTGGTGGCCAGCAGCGTCCGGGTCGAGAAGTTCCCGAGGGTCAGGACCACCCGGGGCCGGATCTGGGCGACCTGGCCTGCGAGGTAGGAGCCGCACGCCTCGATCTCCGCCGGTTCGGGGTCCCGGTTGCCGGGCGGGCGGCACTTGACGACGTTGGCGATGTAGACCTGCTCGCGACGCAGACCGGCCTCCTCGGCCAGGAGCCGGTCGAGGAGCTGGCCGGAGCGGCCGACGAACGGGCGGCCCTGCAGGTCCTCTTCGCGCCCCGGCCCTTCCCCCACCACCATCATCCCGGCGTGGGGGTCGCCCTCGCCGAACACCACGGTGGTCCGGGTCGCGGCCAGCGGGCAGCGGGTGCACCCCGCCGCGTCGGCGGCGAGGACGGCGAGGGCCTCGATGACGGGGTCGCCCGTGGTGGAGGCCATCCGGTCATCGTACCGGCGCCCTCCGGTGCAGCTCCGGCACTCACGCCGGGGGCGCCCAGTCGGCCCGGCCCGCCTCGACGCCACGGCGGATGGCCGTTTCGACGACCCTGGCGGTGAGGACCCGGAGGCGGTCGAGTGACGCCGGCCCGGCGGTGCCGGTGGCCGCGACGACCACTGCGTCGCCGTCGTAGGCGGTGTGCACCGGTTCGAGGGCTCGGGCCATGCCGTCGTGAGCGGCGCGGGCCAGCAGCAGGCACTCGCCTTTGGTCAGGGCCGCGTCGGTGACCACCACGCCGACGGTGGTGTTGGTGCCCTCCGACCCCGCCGGCGGGAACGGCGGCAGGTCGGGGTCGAGGCCCGGGCCGCGCAGGTCGCCGAGCGCGTTGACCGCGAACACGGCTCGCAGGGTGACCCCGCCGTCGTCGGTGTCGGCGGTTCCGAGGCCGCCGGGCGACTCGTGCCCTGGACGCCACTTCCCCACCGTCGCTCCGGTCCCGGCTCCGAGCGCGCCGCTGCGTCCCGCTCCCGCGGTCGCCGCCTGGCACGCCGAGACGCCTTCGTCGGGCCCGGGACGGCGGGCCGGGTCGCCGACCGACAGGTCGTAGAGGACCATCCCGACCACGATCGGGACCGGGCCGGCGGGGGTAGGCCAGCCCCGGCCCTGCTGCTCGCACCAGCGCACCACGCCGTCGCACGCCGCCAGCCCGAACGCCGAGCCGCCGGTCAGCACCACCGCGTCGACGGCGCCGACGGTCGCGCCGGGGTCGAGGAGGGCCCATTCCCTGGTGCCCGGCGCTCCGCCGCGGATCTCCCCCGACGCGACGGTGCCCGGCGGCAGCACCACGACGCTCACCCCGGTGCGCGCCGCGCGGTCCTCCCAGTGGCCGACGGCGACCCCCTCGAGGGTCATCGGGCGGCGCCGGCCGGGCGCCGGTCGGCGGGCGGGATCCGAGCCGCCAGGTCGGTGATGGCGTCGAGCAGTTCGGCGGGGCGTTCGTTCATGACCATGTGGCCGCACCCCTCGAGGACCGTCAGTTCCGCCCCGCCGATCGCGTCGGCCAGGGCCCGCCCGTGGCGGACCGGGGTCACCAGGTCCCGGGTGCCGACCACCACCGCGGCGGGCAGGTCCACGTGGCGCAGGGCCGCCAGGTCGTCGAAGCGGAGGATCTCCACGATCAGCTCGCCGGTGACGTGGGCCCGGACGTCGGTCACCAGCTGCTGGGTCAGCGCGACCTCCGAGGGCAGCGGGTCGTCGCCGAAGTTGACCCGGGCCAGGAGGTAGGCGAGGTCGGCTTTGGGCAGCGTGGGTCCCGGGATCCGCGACGCCAGCCACGCGGTGCGGGCCAGCAGCGGCTGCAGGGTGCGGGCCACCACCCGGGCGCCGGGGACCCCCGACCCGCTGACCGGGTTGGCCGACGTGGCGACCAGCCCGAGCGCCGCGACCCGGCCCCGTCCCGACGCGGTCACCCGGTCCGAGGACAACGCCTTGATGGCGATCATCCCGCCCATCGAGTGCCCGACGAGCACCACTCGGGCCAGGTCCAGCTGCGAGAGGACCTCTTCCAAGTCGGCGACCAGCCGGGCGAAGGTCAGCTGCGCGCCGTCGGAGCCGCCGTGGCCGCGCATGTCATAGGCCACGACCGGGTGGCCGGCGCCGGCCAGGTCCGACATCTGCCGGTGCCAGATGTCGGCGCCGAGGGTGATGCCGTGGAGGAGGACCACCGGCGGGCGGCTTGAGCCGGGCGTGGGGTCGGGGCCGGCTTGGAGGACCCGGAGGGAGGCCCCGTCGTCCATCCGGAGGCGCTGCTCGCGGATCCCGGCGGGACGGGCGCCGGGGGCGCGCGCCTCGAGGGCGGGCAGCGCCCGGCGGGCCAGGACCTGTCCGGCCAGACCGGCGCCCGCGACGCCCACGGCGCCGATGCCGAGGCCGATCAGCGACCGGCGGGTGCGGTTGGGCATCGCGGCGCTCAGGGGTTGCGGTACGCGCGCGGCACCCGGCCGCTGACGCCGCACACCACCTCGTAGGCGATGGTCCCGGTGCGCTCGGCCCACTCCCAGGCACCGATGGTTTCGCCGCCCTGGGTCCCGATGAGAACCACTTCGTCGCCGACGGACACGTCCGAGCCGGGACCGCAGTCCACCAGGATCTGGTCCATGGTCACGGTCCCCGCGATCGGCCGGCGGGTCCCGCCGACGAGGACCTGGCCGCCGGCCGACGACAGGGAACGGGTCACGCCGTCGGCGTAGCCGAGGGGGACGGTGGCGACCACGCTGCTCGCGTCGAGCCGGTAGCGCAGCCCGTAGGACAGCCGCTCGCCGGCGGCGACCTCCTTCACGTGCGACACCCGGGCGACCAACGCCAGCGCGGGTCGCAGCTGCGGCACCGGCTCGCGTGCGGCTTCCTGGCCCGCCGGTGACAGGCCGTAGAGAGCGATGCCGCAGCGGACCATGTCGTAGCGGGCCCGGGGGTGCCACATGGCGCCGGCGGAGTTGGCCGCGTGGAGCAGCGGGGGGCGCAGGCCGTGGCGGGCGAGGTCGTCCACCGCGGCCGCGAAGACGTCCAGCTGCGCGCCGGTGTAGGGGTCGTCGACCTCGTCGGCGACGGCCAGATGGGTCCAGAACCCCTGAAGGCGAAGCTCCGGTCGGCGCTCCACCTCCAACGCGGCGGCCACCGCCCGCTCCGGCGCGGCCCCGACGCGGTGCATGCCGGTGTCCACCTTGACCTGCACGTCGACCACCTCGCCGGCGGCGCGCGCCGCGGCACTCACCGCGGCCAGACCGGCGTCGGTATAGATGGTCGGGGTGAGACGCGACGCGACGACCTCTTGCATCGCGGCGGGCGCCGGCTCAGACAGGAGCAGCACCGGGGCGTCGATGCCGCCGTCGCGCAGCTGGCGGCCTTCTTCGACCAGCGCCACGGCCAGCCACTGGGCGCCGCCCTCGAGCGCGGCGCGAGCGACGGGCACCGACCCGTGCCCGTATCCCCACGCCTTGACCACCGCGCACAAGGCGCCGGGAGCGGCGACCCCGGCGAGCAGCGACGCGTTGTGGCGTACGGCGGCCAGGTCGACCTCCGCCCACGCCGGGCGCAGTCTGCCGGCTTCCACCCGGGCGCCGGGCTGGTCGTCGCCCCCGGCGAGCGGCAACTCGGGGGCCGCGGCCGCGGCCCGGGCCTGCGGTCGGGCTGGGTTGGACATGTACCTCAACGCTACCGGGCCGCCCGCCGCGCCAGGCGGAGGGTGGGGGCCGGGACCTCAGCGCTCAGCTGCCGTACTCCTCGGCCAGCAGAGCCCAGCGTTCGTGGTCGCGCCACTCCCCCTCGATCTGCAGGTATCGGCGGGAGTAGCCCTCCTTGGTGAACCCGAGCCGCTGGGCCAGGGCCAGCGACCGGTTGTTGGTGGGCTGGATGTTGGCCTCGACCCGGTGCAGGCCGAGGTTGTTGAACACGTCGTGGAGCACCGCTCGGAGTCCGTCGGTCATGAGACCCCGCCCTTCGTGGCCGGCGAACGCGCCGTAGCCGAGGGCGCCCGACTGCAGGGCCCGCCGGACGATGTTGTTGACGCTGGCGTACCCGACGAGGGCGCCGCACTCCTCGTGACGCAGCAGGTAGGAGGCTTGGTCGTCGCGGCGGGTCCGTTCCAGCCACAGCCGGTAGCTGTCCGGCTTGGCTGGCGGCGCGATCCACGGCCGGTGGAGCCGCAAGCTGGCCCGCACCGCCGCCAGGAACTCCCGCTGGTGCTCTTCCGCCGGGGTCTCGATCACCACACCCACGGCTGCATTGTGGCGCGTCGCCGCGACGAGCCGCGCTCCTCGCGGTGACCGTCTCAGCCGAGGACCGCGTCACCCGAGGACCGTCTCAGCCGACGACCCGGGTCACCCGAGGACCGCCGACATCCAAGCGGCGACCAGGTCGGGGAGGTCGGTGGCCACCAGCCCGTCGTGCCAGCCCGTGGCCGCGGCTCGCCCGTGGACGTGCGCGCCGAGCGCCCCGGCCAGCGCCGCCGGCACCCCCCGCGCCAGGAGACCGCCGATGACCCCGGAGAGGACGTCGCCGGTACCGGCGGTGGCCAGCCGCGCCGATCCCGACGACGACAACAGCACCACCCCTTCGGGCGAGGCGACGATCGTCACCGAGCCTTTCAACAACACGATCGCCCCGCAGCTGCGGGCAGCGGCGCGAGCCGACGCCACCCGGTCCGGTCCCGGGGCGTCGCCGGTGAGGCGGGCGAACTCGCCGTCGTGGGGAGTCAGGATCGTCGGCGCCCGCCGACGGGCGACTACCGCCGCCACTGCGTCTAGGTCTCCGAGCGCGTTGAGCCCGTCGGCGTCGACCACCGCCGGCGTGTCGGGCGCGCCGGCCAGCAGCCGGGCGACGGGGGTGGCGTCGCCGGGTGCGCCGCCGCTGCCCCGCCCGGCGGCCCCGAGACCAGGGCCGACGACGAGGGCCTTGACCCGCTCGATGCCGTCGAGGGCCTCCTCCGCCCAGTCCTCGCCGGGAAGGGCCCGGCTGACCAGCTCCCCGGGAGGGAGGCCGGCCTCGGTCGGGCTCATGCCCGGCATCCCGAGCCGGACGTAGCCGGCGCCGGCGCGCATCGCCGCCCGGCTGACCATCCACGGCGCCCCGGACATTCCCGGCGACCCGGCGACGACCTGGAGCGCGGACTGCCACTTGTGGGCGTTGCGGGGACGGGCAGGGATGCCGGTGGCCACGTCGTTGTCGGTCACCAGCCACATGCGGGCCGCCTCGGCCGCCAGTTCGCCCAGACCGATCCCTGCCACCTCGACGGTCCCGGTGTGCTCCGGGCCGGCGCCGAGCACCAGCCCCGGCTTGAGCGCCGCGAAGGTGACGGTCCGCTCCGCTCGCGCCGGGCTCCCGGCCGGTTCGCCTCCCCCGCCTTCCCCTCCGCCCACCGGGTCGCCGGTGAGACCGGAGATCCCGGAGGGGATGTCGACGGCCAGCACCGGGGCACCGTTCGGGTCGGGCGCCGCGTACGGCTTGGTCAGCCCGGTGCCGTACGCCGCGTCGATGACCAGGTCGGCGTCGGGCAGGCGGGCGCCGGCGCCCAAAGCGGCGGCCTCCACGAGCGTAACCGACACCCCCCGCCTCTCCAGGCGGGCGGCCGCGGCCCGGCCGTCGCCTCCGTTGTTCCCCTTGCCGGCGACGACGACCACCTTCCGGCCGTAGATGCCGTCGGTGTGCTCGGCCAGCATGGCCAGCGCGGCGCGGGCCACCGCGGCGCCGGCCCGCCCGATCAGGACCTCGACCGGTTCGGGCGCCGAGCGGTCGACGCCGGCCATCTCCTCGGGTGTCACGACGGGGATCACGCCCGGGCCTCCCGGCGCGGCCGGCGCCGCCCGTCGCACGGCGGCTGGAGGGACGGCGGGGCTGCGAAGCGTGGCACGTCGGTCCTCTACCCCAACGGCCCGCCCAACTCGTTGCAACCATCGGTTGACATCGCCTGTACAACCCGCGCGGACGCCAGCTCCTGGTCTCCCACCCGGCCCGGCGGTTCCCCCGCCGGGAGGGTCGGGGCAGCGTCAGCCCGACACCAACCGAGCGAGCGAAGCGAGTCGAGGGCGGTAGCGAGTCGGGCGCAGGCCGGCTCGTGCCTTTCGAAGTCCGCCGCGCCGACTCCGCCCGGCTTCTACGCCCGGCCCGCTCAGCACGATCGCCTGGGAGCCAAGAACCCGCCACGCCCGGGTCAGCCGGGCGGGGCCGCCCCGGTCACGGGCCGGCCAACGCGGCGACGACCGCGGAGGCGACCGAGTCGGTGTGGGTCAGCGACACCATCCATCCCGTCACCCCGAGCGACGCCGCCAGAGCGCCGGCCCGGCCGGTGACGTGAAGCGCCGGCGGGCCGAGCCCGTCCCGGCGAAGGTCGACATCGGTGAAGTCCATTGCGCCGAGCCCGACGCCCATCGCCTTCATGGTCGCCTCCTTGGCCGCGAACCGGGCGGCCAGGGACGGCGCCGGGTTGCGCAGCTCCGCGGCGTAGGCCCGTTCGCCGGCGGTGAAGAGCCGCTCGGCCATGGACGGTCGCCGGCGCAGCATCGCGGCCAGGCGGGGAATGTCGACCGAGTCGATACCCAACCCGACGAGCCGGCCGGCTCCGCTCAAAACGCCACGAACGACGTCACCGCTGGCGTCGGGAACGGCGCGGCCAGGACCGCTGCGGTCACCGCCGGGGCCCGGCCGGCGTCGTCAGCCCGACTCTGCCGGCTGGGGCGTGGGCCGGGCTCGGGGTGGCTCACGCCGCTCGCCGCCACCGCTCGGCGAGGACGTAGACCGGCTCGGTGAGCAGGTCCACTACCGGCACCCGGGCCAGGACCTCGTCGTCGAAGGAAGGCTCGGTCTCAGTCACCGCGTCCGACAGCGCCGAGTACCGGCCGCGGTAGCCGCTCAGCACCTCCCGGGCCGCGGCGGCCGGCAGGTGCGAGGCGAACTGGACGTGCAGCAGGGTCATGCCGGTCACCTGGCTCCCTTTCGCCTCGGGGATCAAGATCACCGTCCGGTTGTCGCTGCGGCCCCGGGCGACGGTCACCTCCCGCTCGTCCGCGGCGCGGTGCTTGGTGCCGCGCAGGCGCGGGTCGGACGCGGTGCGCGACGGCAGGTTGGCGGCCATGCCTCCCTGGTCGACCACGGTGATGGTCGCGGCCAGGGCGCCGGCGGGGGGATGGACCCTCCCGGGGGGTGTCGGGGCGGGGTCGATGCGGTAGCGGGTGAAGCCGAGCACCGCCTCGACGGCCGGGTCGAGGGCGGCCAGCGCCCGCAGGGCCCGGTAGCCGAGGAGGTCGGCGGTGGCGCCGGCGGCCATGGTCTCTTTGACCAGGAGCTTGCTGAGCAGGGCGTCCTCGCTGCGGGAGATCCCGACGGTGACGGTCTTGGCCTGGTGCTTGATGGCGTCGACGGGGCGGGTCAGCTCGTCGATGCCGGTGCTCAGCGCGTCGAGCAGGTCGGCGACGACCACACCGGGCGAGCCGACCTTGCCCGTCTCGAGCTCGTAGTTCTCGACGGGCAGGTCGCCGGTCGCGTAGTGCAGCAGGGAGACCAGCCGGACGGCGGTGGCCGCCTCCATGTGGCCGTTGTAGGCACCCCCGCGCAGGCCCTCGAGGAACGGCCGGCTGGCCTCCCGCAGCCTCGGGCCGAGCCGCTCGAGCGACGAGGGGCCGTCACCGGCGACGGCCTCGATCGCGGCGCGCGCGGCGCGTAGGGGCAGGGCCTGGCTGTCGATGGCCAGCGCCGCTTCGTACCCGAAGAGGTGACCGACCATCGCCGAGAGCACGAACGCCAGCTCGGGGGCGCACGCCGGGACTTCGATGACCTCCAGCGCGGCGTCGTAGCGGGCGCCTTCGCCCCCCGCGGCGATCACCACCGGCGCGGCCTTGTGGGCCCGGTAGATCGCCACCTCCTTGGCCACGTCGTCGGCGTTGGGCCCCGACAGACCACCGGCGCACACCAAGATGAGCGGCTCGGAGGACAAGTCGATGTGCTTTTTGTCCTCGGTCGCGTCGCAGGCGATGGCCTTGTAGCAAAGCTCGGAAAGCTTGATGCGGATCTCCTCCGCCGCGACGCGGTCGGGCCCGCTGCCGACCATCGCCCAGTACCGGCGGGGAGGCCCGAGCGCGGCGGCGATGCGACCGATACGAGGACGTTGGCGCACCACCTCCTCCATGGCGTCGGGGAGTTCCCGCAGGGCGCGCAGGATGGCGTCGGACTCGGCGGGGTCGAGGGCGCCGACCGCGTCGGCGAGGGCCACCGCAAGCACCCAGCCGGCGGCCACCTGGGCGTAGAACGCCTTCGTCGACGCCACGCTCATCTCCACGTCGCGCCCGTCGGAGGTGTAGAGCGTCCCGTGGGACTTGGCGGCCAGGTCGCTGTTGCGGCGGTTGACCACCGAGATCACCTGCGCCCCCCGGCCCCGGCACAAGTCGACGGTGCGGTTGGTGTCGGTGGTGGTCCCCGACTGGCTGATGGCGACGATCAAGGTGTCGGACATGTCGTCGGTCAGCCCGAAGCCGGACAGCTCGGTGGCGGGCACCGCGCTGGTCGCGACGCCGGGCAGCACCCGGGTCAGCGCCGCGGCGACGGCCTGCCCGGCGACGGCGGCGGTGCCCTGCCCGATGACCAGGATCCGCCGCAGCCGCCCGGCGGCGACCTCGTCGATGACCGCGGGCGGCAGCGCGTCGGGGCCGAGCCGGGCGGCGAGGCGTCCGCTGTCGGTCGTGGCGATCCGCCCTCGGAGCGTCTTGCGGAACGAGCGGGGGGCTTCTTCGATCTCCTTCAGCAAGAAGTGGGGAAAGCCGGCCCGGTCGATGTCCCGGGTGGTGATGGCGGCGGTCACGACGTCGCCGTCGTCGAGGGTGATCGTCGCGCCGGCGTAGGTAGAAACACGCATACCTTCGAGCGTGCCGGCGCCGGCCCGGTCGAGGACCACGGTCTGGCCGCGGGTCACCTCCCCGTCGAGGCGGACATAGCAGGGCGTCTCCTCCACCAGGCCGTAGGCCTCGCTGGCGACCACGTAGGCGTCCTCGGCCAGGCCGACGTTGAGGCTCTGGCCCGACCCGCGAAGCGCCAGGTGCAGCCGGTCGGGGCTGTCCGCCGCCGACACCGCGATGGCGACGGACCCCTCGAAGCGGGCGACGGTCCGGGCGAAGGCGTCGTCGATCGGGTCGCCGGCGGCCAGGCGGTGCGACACCAGCGTCGGGATGACCTTGGCGTCGGTGGTCACCTCCGCCGGCAGCGCCAGGTGCTCGGAGAGGCGCAGGTCGAGGTAGTTGTCGACGTCGCCGTTCAACGCCCCGACGACGTAAGGCCCGTCGCGACGGCCCGTCTCGTCGGAGTTCAGCGGGTGGGCGTTGGCCTGGGAGATGATCCCGACGCTGGCCCAGCGGGTGTGGCCGACCACGGTGACCCGGGCGCCGGGCTGGGCCAGGGCCAGAGCCAGGAGGGCGTCGCCGCGCACCGCGGCGCGCAGCGCCGAGACGTTGTCGCCCAGCTCGCCGATCTCCGCCGCGGCCTTGTAGACCAGGCTGAGGCAGTCGGGCCGGGTCCGCACCCCGAAAGACGTGAACAGCGGGTCGGCGGCCCGGGCGCCGAGCAGCGACTGGATCTCGGGAGCCTCGACGTCGAGGCCGTGACCGGCGACGAGGACGTGCACCCCCGCCGAGTCGCGGCCGCGGACCTCGAGGCGGTCGATCGACGCCAGGGCCACCTGGATGGCCCAGTACCCGGAGAGGGTGTTGAGGCCGAGGCCTCCTTCGGAGGGGCACAACGCGGCCAGGTCGGCGACCGCCCGGGCCGCCCCGACCCGGTCCCGGTCGATGGCCCACCAGCCGTCCTTCAGCCGGACCATGGCCGCGTTTACCGCTTCTTGGTCGCCGGCGGCGACGGCGATGACGCCCTGGTCGAGATCGGCCTCCAGCGCGGCCAGGCGGGCGCCGAGGACCCCCGACGCGGCGACGACCGCTTCGAGGGCCTCTGCGCCGGGACCGGCGAGCAGCCCGGCGACGCCGGGCACCCCGCGCAGGGTGCGGTTGGCGTCTTCGAGGGTGGCGGCGGCCGCGTCGAGCGCGGCCAGGCCCGCGGCGGGGTCACGGCCGAGGATCCCGGCTCCCTGGTCGATCGACCCGACGGCGGCCGCCACCGCCTCCGCCACCGCGGCGGCGTCGGGAATCGGGCGCCTCGGCGGCCGGGCGAGCACGGCGACGATCCCACACATGGCCCGTAAGGCTACCGGCGGGCGCCGGCCTCGGACCGCGACCCCCTGCCCTCACCCCCCACCCCGGACGGTCGCAGAAGACGAAATTTTGCAGCTACTGCAGAATTGCCCTGTACGATGAAGTTCGTTATGGGCACGCACACCGAGACGCTCACCGAGCAGCCCGGCCGCCGGGAGCGCAAAAAGCAGGCCACCCGCCAGGCGCTGCACGAGGCCGCCTGGGCGCTGGTCGAGGAGCGGGGCCTGGCCCACGTGACCATCGAAGCGATCACCGACCGGGTCGACGTCGCCACCCGCACGTTCTTCAACTACTACTCCTCCAAAGAGGAGGCCGTCCTCGGCAGCGACAGCGAGCGCAACGCCCGGGTCTGCGAAGCCGTGTCGGAGCGGCTGGCCGCCGGAGACTCACCGCTAGACGCGGTCCACGGCGCGATGCGCGCCGAGTCGGCCTGGAAGGACCTCAGCTCCGACCAGCTCCGCCGGCGAATGAAGCTGATGCGCGACGAGCCGATGCTGTTTTCCGTCGCGTCGGCGCAGTGGGAGGAGATGGGCCGGCGGGTGGCCGGCATCATCGCCGCCGCCATCGGATCCGACACCGACCAGGACCTCTACCCGCTGCTCGTGGTCAACATCGGCGTGGTCGCCGCCCGCACCGCGATGATGCACTGGGCCGAGCACCCCGAGCAGGACCTGACCACCCTCATCGACGACGCCCTCGCCGCGGTCAAAGCCGGGCTGCCGGTCCCCTCTGCGGGCGCTTCCCGCCTCGCCGTCCCCACCGCTCAAGGAGCTTCCACGTGACCACCGACTTGGCCGCGCCCGCCGAGGCGCGCACCTACAACCACCGGCAGATCCTGCTGATCATGTCCGGCCTCCTGCTCGGCATGCTCCTGGCCGCGCTGGACCAGACGATCGTCTCGACCGCGTTGACCACGATCAGCCGGGACTTCCACCGCCCCGACCTCTACAGCTGGGTGGTCACCGCGTACCTGCTGACCTCGACGGTCACCACCCCGCTTTACGGCAAGATCAGCGACCTCTACGGGCGCAAGCGGATCTTCCAGCTGGCCATCGTCATCTTCCTGGCCGGGTCGGTCCTCTCCGGCCTCAGCCAGAACATGTTCCAGCTGATCGGCTTCCGGGCGGTGCAGGGCCTCGGCGCCGGCGGGCTGATGTCGCTGGCCATGTCGATCATCGGAGACGTCATCCCGCCCCGCGACCGGGGCCGGTACCAGGGTTACTTCGGGGCGGTGTTCGGGGCGTCGAGCGTGCTCGGACCGCTGATCGGCGGGTTCCTCGTCGACCAGGCGTCGTGGCGGTGGGTGTTCTACGTGAACATCCCGATCGGCATCGTCGCCCTGGTGGTCGTCAACCGGGTGCTACAACTCGACCACAACCCCCGCAGAGCCCGGATCGACTGGACCGGAGCCGTGCTGCTCGTGGCCGGCGTCGGGCTGTTCCTCGTCGGCGTTCAAGACGCCGGGCAGACCGCCTCGTTCACCACCGCGTCGATGGTGTACGGGGTCGTCGGGCTCCTGTTGACCGTGGCGTTCGTCTTCTGGGAGCGGCGCGCCGCGGAGCCGATCCTGCCGCTGCGGCTGTTCTCCAACAAGGTGTTCAGCGTCGCCAACCTGATGGGCTTCATCACCGGCGCGGTCATGTTCGGGGCGATCATCTTCCTGCCCCAGTACATGCAGACGGTCCGCCACGTCAGCCCGACGCTGTCAGGGCTGCGGCTCCTGCCGCTCCTCGGCGGCCTGCTGATCACCTCGATCGGCTCCGGGCAGCTCATCTCCAGGACCGGCAAGTACAAGGCGTACGTCGTGGTCGGCACCGCCATCACGACCATCGGGTTCGTGCTGCTCACCCGGATCTCGGTGGACACCAACTTCTGGGTGGTCTCGGGGATGATCTTCGTGGTCGGCGCCGGGCTCGGGCTGTTCATGCAGACCCTGGTCCTGGCCGTGCAGAACTCGGTGAAGCCCCAGGACATGGGGGTGGGCACCTCGGCGGTGACGTTCTTTAGGACCCTCGGCGGGGCGATCGGCTCCGCGGTGCTCGGCGCGGTGCTGATCGCCCAGGAGAAGTCCTCCGCCCCCGGCTACATCCACCGCTACGGGCCGGTCCAGGGGCCGCTGCACGCCTTCACCCACGGCATGGATCAGGCCTACCTGTACGCGGTGCCGGTCGCCGCGCTGGCCTTCGTCATCTCGTTCGCCCTCCGGGAGATCAAGCTGCGCAGCAGCGCCGAGGCCAACCCGCTCGGCGAGGGCGGCCCGCTGCCCCTCGCCGAGTCGGCCGCGGCGGCGACCACCTCCGGCGCCGACGGCGCATAGAGCCTCGCCTCGCAGGGTAACCCTGCCTCGACAAGCTCCCCCCGCACCGTCCCACCCGCACGCCCCCGGCGGGTGGGACGGGTCGCGTCGGGGGACGGTGCCCCGGTTGGGGAAGCCGTCCGGGGGGCGACTGGCAGGTTCAAGCGCTGGCGCTTGTCCCCTCTCCTGCCCGTCGGTGTGTGCTTGGCTGGGCCGGTGACCCACGCCGCAGACCTCCGTGTCGGGCTGGTCGGCTACGGGCTGGCCGGCGAGTACTTCCACGCTCCGCTGGTGGCCGCGGTGGCCGGGCTGCGACTGGACGCGATCGTGACCTCCGACGCCGGGCGGGCGGCGCGGGCCGCGGCCCGCTTCCCGGAGGCGACCGTCGTCGCCGACGCCGACGCCCTCTTCGCCCGGGACCTGGACGTGATCGTCGTCGCCACCCCCAACCGGACCCACGCCCCCCTCGCCCAACGAGCCGTCGACGCCGGCCTGGCGGTGGTCGTCGACAAGCCGATGGCCGCCTCCGCCGACGCCGCCCGCCGGCTGGCGGCCAGCGCGGAGGACCGCGGCGTGGTGCTGACGGTGTTCCACAACCGCCGGTGGGACGGCGACTTCCTGACCGTGCGGGACCTGCTCGACGGGGCGCGCCTCGGGCAGGTGGCCCGCTTCGAGTCCCGCTTCGAGCGGTGGCGCCCGGCGATCAAAGCGGGCTGGCGGGAGCACCCCGGGCTGGGCGACGCCGGCGGGGTGCTGTGGGACCTCGGCCCGCACCTCGTCGACCAGGCGCTGCAACTGTTCGGGCCGGTCCGGGCGGTGTACGCCGAGATGGACCTGCGCCGGCCCGGGGCGCAGGTCGACGACGACAGCTTCATGGCCCTCACCCACGTCAGCGGCGTGCGGTCCCACCTGTGGATGAGCGCGACGGCCCCCCAGGCCGGACCCCGCTTCCGGCTGCTCGGGGACCACGGAGGGTTCACCAAGTGGGGTATCGACGGGCAGGAAGCCGCCCTGCGGGCCGGCGCCGTGCCGGGCGACGGATGGGGACGCGACCCGGAGGCGACGTGGGGTCGCCTCGGGGTGGACGGCGGCACCGAGGCGGTCGAGACCTGCGCCGGCGCGTACCCCGACTTCTACGCCGGGGTGGTCGCCGCGGTGCGCGACGGCGCCCCGCCCCCGGTCGCGCCGGGCGACGCCGTGGCCGGCCTGGAGATCATCGAGGCCGCCCGCCGTTCGGCGGGCAGCGGCCAGGAAGTGGCCCTGACCTGAAGCCGCCGTCGGCCGAACGACCGGCGGACGCCTAGACGTCGGCCGGTACCGCTCCCGGGCGCCGCAAGAGGCTCCCCGCCCCCGTCGCCTCGATGGCCCCGACCGCCCGGAAGACGAGGGGTCTCAGCAGGAACGCCGCCAGCACGACGACGCCGGCGAGCAGGTAGCCGGCCACGACGTCTCCTGGGTAGTGGGCGCCTACGTAGACCCGAGCGAAGCAGAGGAACACACCGAGCACGACGTTGGCCGCGGCGAGGGCTTTGAGGATCCCCGGCGCCGCCGCCCCCTCCCGAAGAGCATCTCCCGCCGGGCGGCGACCCTTCCACGCCCCGCCGGCGAGGGCCACGAGGACCGAGACGGTGAGGCCACCGGCGACGATCGAGTGGTCGGAGGGGAACGAGTAGTCGTTGGCCTTGGCCACCAACACCAAGACGTTGGGGTGAGCCGCGTAGGGTCGCAGCTCTTTGGCCGCGTGCCCGACGATCTGGTTCAGCCCGAGAGCGACTACGGTCCCGATTCCCCCGAGGAGCAGCAGCGCCGCGGCCCGCGGCGCCCGGCGCCACCAAGACACGACGTAGGCCGCGACGAACACGACGGCGAGGAGCACCGGCCCCAACCAGAGGGCGTAGTGGTGCATGAAGCCGTGCGCCCACGCGGTGTGCCTGGAGAAGCGGTTGAGGTCGAGGTAGACCGAGGTGTTCAGGCTCTTGGGTGGCAGCACCCGCACGCCGGGGAGAGCGGGCGGCGGGCTCGGCGGGGCTGAGCTCAAAACGGCGGTGAGGAATTCCACGGGGCCTTCTCAAAATGACTGGCCGGTGACCAGAGGATGAACCGACGGTGACCTCAACGTAGCACCGGCGACCCTCCAGCTATGTAGCATGCGTTACATGGGATGGCGTATCCTCACGTACCGGTTGTCGGGTGAGCAGTCGCGCCATCGGGTGGCGGTGTGGCGGGAGCTTCGCCGGGTCGGCGCGGTGGCGTTGCAGTCGGCGACGTGGGCCGTCCCGACGGGGGACGGCTTCGACGAAGGACTGGAGCGGGCGACGGCGCTGGTCAAACGGTCCGGAGGGCAGGCGTTGTGCTTCGAGGTGGCGGCCTCCGACGAGACCTTGGCCGCGGTGGAATCCCTCTACACCGCGGAGCGCGAAGCCGAGTGGGTGGAGTTCTGCTCGGAGTGCGACAAGTCCGAAGCCGAGCTGCTCGGCGAGATCGACAAGGAGAAGTTCACCCTCGCCGAGCTCGACGAGGAGGAGCAGAACGTCGACCGGCTCCGGCGCTGGTACCGGGAGCTGCGGACCAAGGACATCTTCGCTGCTCCCTCGGCCGGGCGGGGTGAGCGGCGGCTCAAGGAGGTGAGCGAGCTGCTGGAGGACTTTGCGGAGCGGGTGTACGAGGCTCGCGGCCGGCCGTGAGCGCCACCGCGCCGGCGGCCGGGCGCCGCCAGGTCGCCCCGGTGTACGGGGCCGGTTTCGTCACCGCCTTCGGGGCCCACGCGGTGGCCGCCAACCTCGGCGCGTATGCCCTCGCCCGTCACGACTCGCTTCTGGAGCTGGGCCTGATCCTCGGCGTGTACGACGCGGCCGAGGTCGTCCTCAAGCCGGTGTTCGGCGCGGTCGTCGACCGGAGGGGAGCCAAGAAGGTGATGGTCGGCGGGCTCGTCGCGTTCGGCGTGGCGTCGGCGGCCTTCGCCGTGGGGGGCGACGCGAACCTGCTCGGCGCGGCCCGCCTCGCCCAGGGAGCCGCCGCGGCCGCCTTCTCCCCCGCCGCCGGCGCGGCGGTGGCGACCCTTGGCGGCAAGAAACGCTCCGGGCGGCTCTTCGGCGGTTACGGAGGCGCCAAGGGAATCGGCCACCTGCTCGGCCCGGTGCTGGGCGGGGCGCTGGTGGTCGCCGGCGGCTACCAGCTGCTGTTCGCGGTCCTAGGCGCGGTGGCGTTCGTTGCCGCCGCCGCGGTGGTGTGGCTGGTGCCCGACATGGCCCCGGTCCGTCGGGCGCGCTCTGGGGTTGGTCAGTTCGCCCGCCGGGTCAGCCAACCGTCTTTCCTTCAGCCGGTGTTGCTGCTCGGGGCGGGCACCGCCGCGCTGTCGGCCGGGGTCGGCTTCCTTCCCGTCCTCGGCTACCGGCACCACCTCGACGCGGTCGCCACCGGGGCCATCGTGTCGCTCCTGTCGGCCTCCGCCGCGCTGCTGCAACCGTGGGCGGGACGCCGACTGGACCGCGGGGAGCCGCACCCGGCCTTTGCTGCGGGGGGGCTGGTGGTCTGCGCCGGCGGGTTCGCTCTCGTCGCCGGGCTCTCGTCGCCGGTCGCGATGGCCGCGGCCGCGGTCGCGATCGGCGCCGGGGTGGCCGCTGTGACCCCGCTCGGCTTCGTCCGCCTCGCGGCGACCGCCCCCGCGGACCGCCTCGGTCAGACGATGGGGGCGGGGGAAGTCGGGCGCGAGCTGGGCGACGCCGGCGGGCCGGCGCTGGTGGGAGCGTTCGGCAGCTTCGGGCTCGGCGCCGGGTTCGCCGCCATCGCGGTGGCGCTGGTGGCGTGCGCGGCGCTTGCCCTGCCGCGGGTGACGCCGCCGCACGGCGCGCCCCTGGAGGCGCCCGCGACGTGAACGTCGAGCGCCTCGTGTCCAACCTCGGTTGGACAGGGCGTTCTCCTCGCGAGCGTCGCCGGCGACAAGGTCGGTACCGTCCGGTCGGCGAGGCCGAGGCGGCGTACCCCGGACCCCTCGAATAGCCCCAAGGCGCCGGGGCGGGCGACCGCCCCGGCGGGTACGGCCGGGCTGGGATCAGTCGCGGCCGCGGCGGGCCGCGCCGGCCAGGCGCCGGCGGACCGCGGCGCGCTCCCAGGCGACGGCCAGGCGCATGAGCCGGTGGGTGGCCGGCCCGTAGGGCGGAGTGAGCACGTCGTTGGGGGACCAGCGGGACCGGTTGCGCACGACGGTTCGGGCGTGGGTGAAGGTCTCGAAGCCGGCCCGGCCGTGGTAGGCGCCCATGCCGCTGGCGCCGACACCCCCGAAAGGGACACCCTCGACCATGTAGTGGACCACCACGTCGTCGATGGTGACTCCCCCGCTGCGGGTCCCGTCGATGACCGCGTCCGCCTCGCTGCGGTCGGGGCCGAAGAAATACAGGGCCAAAGGGTGGGGTCGCGCCGCGATGGCCGCCACCGCGCCGGTGATGCTGCGGTAGCCGATGACCGGGAGCAGCGGACCGAAGATCTCCTCCTGCATGACGGTCATCTCCGCAGTGGCGCCGACGATGATCGTCGGCGCCACCTTCCGGGCCGGGCCGGCGTCGAGGTCCTCGCCGGCCTGGTTCACCTCGATGATCGCGGCGCCCTTGCGCCGGGCGTCCTCCACGTGAGCGAGGAGCCTCCGGCGGTGGGCGTCGGTGACGACCGCGGTGTAGTCCGGGTTGCGTCCGAGGGTGGGGTACATGGCCGCGGCCGCGGCCCGCAGTGCGTCGACCACCGCCGCGAGGTCCCCGTCGGGGGCGTAGAGGTGGTCGGGCGCCAGGCACAGCTGCCCGGCGTTGAGGAGCTTTTGGGTCATGACCCGCCGGGCCATGCGCCCGAGGTCGGCGCCGTGGCCGACCACGACTGGGCACTTCCCGCCCAGCTCCAGGGTGACGGGCACCAGGTTGGCGGCCGCCGCGCCCTGCACCTGGCGCCCGACCGCGCCGGACCCGGTGAAGAGCAGATGGTCGAAGGGCAGCCGGCTGAACGCCGCTCCCGCCTCGGCGTCGCCGGTCACCACCGCCAGCTCCTCGGGGTCGAATCGGGCCTCCAGCGCGGCGCGCAGGACCTCGGAGGTGCGGGGCACGACCTCGGAGAGCTTGAGCATGACCCGGTTCCCGGCGGCCAGCGCCTGAGCGGCGGGGGCCGCGGCCAGGGTGACAGGGAAGTTCCACGGGCTGATGATCCCGACCACCCCGAGCGGGTCGCGCCGGACGGTGGCCCGCCCGACCAGCGGGGCCAAGGGCCCGGCGGGGTGGCGCGTCGGGCGCATCCAGCGCGCCACGTGGGCTCGGGTGTGCTTGATGGTCGGCAGCGGTCCGATCACGTCGGTCATGAGCGACTGGACCGGCGAGCGGTGACCGAAGTCCGCGGACAGCGCGGCCACCAGGTCGTCGGCGCTGGAGACGGCCGCTTCGATCAGGCGGTCGATGCGCCCGACGCGCACCGCGACCGGCGGCGGCCCGTCGCGGACGAACGCGAAGCGCTGCGCGTCGAGGTGCCGGCGCAGATCGGCCGCCCGGGCGTCGCCGTCGCCTGGGACGGAACCGGCCGGGATGGCAGGTTCGGCCGGGATGGCAGGTTCGGCCGGGATGGCAGGACCGGTCGGGATGGCAGGACCGGTCGGGGCGGGGGGATCGGTCGGCGAGGCGGGGACGGGCGACGGCACCGGGCCATTCGATCACCTACCGGCGCCGGCGGCCGACTCGACCGGCGCCGGTCACCCGCGGCGGGCGCCGCTGCCGACCCGGGTAGCCTGCCATTGGTGACCGGCCCTACCGAGGACATCGCCGACGGTCCGACCCGGTGGCGCTTCGACCGGGCCTTTCTGGCGTCGAACTGGAACTGCATCTGGGGTCGGGGCTGTCTCGGCATCGAAGCCAGCCCGGATCCCGACTCCCACCTGGGGTGCTGCTCGGTCGGAGCGGAGCTGGGCGACGTCGAGGAGGCCATGAACATCGCCGCTCTCGGCGCCACCCTCGACCCGGCCCGCTTCGAGCACCACGAGGAGGCCGCCGCCCACGGGGTGTTCAACGACGGGTCCCGGACCAACACCCGGGTGGTGAACGGAGCGTGCATCTTCCTCAACCGTCGTGGTTTCGCCGGCGGGGAGGGCTGCGCCTTGCACCTGGCTGCGCTCGACGCCGGGGAGTCACCGGTCGCCTGGAAGCCGTCGGTGTGCTGGCAGCTGCCGATCAAGGTCGACTGGGAGCCCCAAGCCGACGGCACCGAGGTCGCGACCGTCCGCGGCTGGCGACGGGAGGACTGGGGCGCCGAGGGGCAGACCATGGCCTGGTGCTGCACCGAGGGCGACCTGGCCTACACCGGCGAGCGCCCGGTCGTCGAGTCCCTCGCCGCCGAGCTGGAGGCGCTGGTCGGCCCCGACGTGTACGGGGAGCTGCGCCGGCGTCTCGGCTGAGCGGCCGGGGCGACGGCCGTCTTCGGGCCTCGCGCCGACAGCGGTCAGCGCAGGATACGGATCGGAATGCGGCGCGGGCCGCGGACCTGGCCGGCCGACCAGGTCACCGCGTCGGGGTCGCTGACCTCGAACTCTGGGTAGCGGGCCATCCACTCGCTGAGAGCCACCCGCAGCTCCATCCGGGCCAGGTTCGACCCGAGGCAGCGGTGGATGCCCAGCCCGAAAGCGGCGTGGCGGTTGTCGGCCCGGTCGATGACCACCCGGTCGGCGTCGGGGAACACCGCCGGATCCCGGTTGGCCGCCGGGAAAGGCAGCAAGAGCCAGTCGCCTTCGTGAAGGGTCCGGCCTTCCAGCTCGACGTCTTTGGCGACCATGCGGGCCATGGTCACAGGCGCGTAAGCCCGGAGGAACTCTTCCATCGCGGTGGGGAGCAGCTCCGGCTCGCCCGCCAGGCGCCGGCGGTCCTCCGGGTGCAGGCCGAGGTGCCAGATCGACGAGCCGATCGCGGACCAGGTGGTGTCGATACCGGCGATCATGAGCAGCACCATCGTCCCCCGGACGTGCTCGGGCGCCAGTTTGGCGCCGTCGAGCTCGGCGGAGAGCAAGAAGCTGGTCAAGTCGTCGCGGGGGTGGGCCAGGTGGTCGTCGATCTGGGCGTTGATGTAGGCGTCGATCTCGCCGTTTTCGATCTGGGCCAGGCGCTCCTCGGCGGTGGCGTTGACGCTCTCGAGCACCATGTGAATGAACCGCCGGAAGATGTCGGCGTCCTCCTGGGGGAAGCCGAGCATCCCGATGATCACCTTCAGCGGGATGTGCTGGGCGTAGTCGGTCGCCGCGTCGAGCTCGTCGCGCCCTTCGGTCGCGTCGAGCAGGTCCCGGCACAGCTGGCGGGTCATCGGCTCGAGCGCCGCGATCGCCTTGGGTGAGAACGCCGGGAGAAGCAGCCGGCGGGCCATCGCGTGGAAAGGCGGGTCGGAGGTGATCGGCGGGGCCAGGCCGATCGGCGCCGGCAGGTCGAGCGGGCCGGGCTTCACGTTGCTGATCACCACCGAACGGGACGTGAAGTGCTCGGTGTCGTAGGCCACCGCGGCCACCCCCTCGTGGGTGACCGGCAGCCACGCCCCGCCGTAGCGGTCGGTGTGGGCGACGGGGCAGCGACCCCGGAGGTCCTCCCAGATCGGGTAGGGGTCGTGGACCCACGCCGGGTCGGTGTGATCGAAATCGGTCGCGAAGTCGCCGACGCGTCCCGGTTCGGTGGCGGTCATCGCCCGCTCCCCTCTCGTCGCGTCTCCCCTGGCCCGGCGGTGAGCATTGGTCAGTCCTCCCGGATCTCGATGGCGTGTTCGGGGCAGTTGGTCTGCGCCAGGCGAGCCTTGTCGTGCAGCTCGGGGGGCACGGTCCCGTCGCCGAGCTCGAAGGCGTTCCCGAGATCGTCGACATCGAAGATCTCCGGGGCCAGGTCGTAGCAGCGGCTGTGGCCCTGGCAGCGTTCTCGATCGACGTGCACCTGCATGGCTTCCCCCTGCTCAGCGGTGCCGGCGGCGACGGCCTGGGGCCTCGCGGCCGGCGGTTAGCGGAGCGTAGCCGCCGGCGAGGGGGCACCGGCGGGCGGGAGGGTCACCACGAAACGGCACCCCGGCCCGTGGTTGGTCACCTGGATCGTCCCGCCGTGAGCCTCGACCAGGCCCTTGGCCACGGCCAGGCCGAGCCCGGCGCGCCCGTCGCCGGGCGTGCGGGCCTCGTCGCCGCGGTAGGCCGGCTCGAACATCCGCGCCGCGACGGCCGCCGGGATCCCGCCGCAGCCGTCTTGCACCCACAAGCTGGGCCGGGCGGCGTCGCCGCCGACGCCGACCTCCACCCGCCCTCCCTGCGGGGTGTGGCGGATCGCGTTGTCGAGGAGGTTGCGCACCACCCGCGACATCTCCGCGGTCGACACGTCCACTACCGGCGAGCGGTCGCGTGCCGGGCCGGTCAGCTCCACGCCTTTGTTCGAAGCGGCGATGGCGGCGCCCGCGGTGGCCTCGGTGAGCAGCTCGTCGAGGGCGACGGGCTGCACGTGCAGGTCGAGGACCCCGCTTTGGATCCGCGACAGCTCGAAGAGGTCGTCCACCAGGCCGGTCAAGCGTTCGGTCTCCTGTCGCATCACCCGGTGGTAGCGGGCGACGGTGGTGTCGTCGTCGACGATGCCGTCCTCGAGGGCCTCGGCCATCGCCCGGATGCCGGCCAGAGGGGTGCGCAGGTCGTGCGACACCCACGCCACCAGCTCCCGGCGGCTGCGCTCCAGCGCCTCCGACTCGACCCGGGCCGCGCTGAGGCGGGCCGCGGTGGCGTGCAGCTCGGCTGCCAGGTCGCCCAGCTCCCCCGGGGCGCGCATCGCCCTCGGGTCGCGGGGCGAGGCGGGAGCCCCCGCCGCCTCGTCACCGATGCGGCGGGCCATTGCTTCGATGGTCCGCGTCGCGCCGGCCACCCGCCGCCCGAGGAGCAGCGCCGCCACCAGCCCGGCGGTGCCCGACACCACCAGCACGACGATCAGCACCGACACGTCGTGGCTCATGAGGAACATGTTCGACGAGGCCCACCACACGGCCAGGGCCACCGCGACGACCGGGGCCAAGGTGGCCACCGCCAGCTGCGCGCCGATCGCGGCGCGACGCAACCCTCGCAGCACCAGCCAGGCCACGCCTCCGGTGAACGCGGACGCGGCGACCGCTTCCTCGACGAGACGCAACGCCGAGTGCGGCGCGATGCCCGACGCCGACGCGGCGATGGCGGTGCCCGCCGCGCCGGCCGCGGCGACCGCGGCCGGCGGCCACCAGGACCGGGCCCGGGTCAAGGCTCGAACCGGTAGCCGACGCCCCACACCGTGCACACGTGGCGCGGCGCGGAAGGGTCCGTCTCGATCTTCTCCCGCAGGCGGCGCACGTGCACCGTCACCGTCGACGTGTCGCCGTAGGTGAAGCCCCAGACGTCTTCGAGCAGCTGCTGGCGGCGGAACGCGGTGCGGGGATGGGCCATGAGATGCGCCAAAAGCTCGAACTCCTTGGCGGTAACCGCCACCAGCTCGCCGCCCCGGCGCACCTCGTGGGTGCGGACGTTGACCTCCAGGTCCCCGGCGGAGAGAACATCGACCGGCGGCCCCGACGCCGAGCCGGCCGAACCCGGCGCGCTGCGGCGCAGCACCGCCTTGACCCTGGCGGTCAGCTCGCGGGGCGAGAACGGCTTGGCGACGTAGTCGTCGGCGCCCAGCTCCAGCCCGGCCACCCGGTCGTTCTCTCCGCCCCTCGCGGTGAGGAGGATCACCGGCACCTGGTGGACCTGCCGCAGCCGGCGGCACACCTCCAGGCCGTCCATCGACGGGAGCATCACGTCGAGCACCACCAAGTCGGGGGGCTCGGCCAGGGCCCGCTGCAGACCGACGGCGCCGTCGGCGACCACCTCGACCCGGTAGCCCTCCCGCTCGAGGTAGCGGCTGACCACGTCGCCGACGTTGGGGTCGTCCTCGACGATTAGCACGCGCGAGGCAGGAGAGGTGTCGAGCACGGCACCATGATCGTCCTTCTGCGCCGTCTCGGTCATCCACCAGCGTCTGTTCACCGAATAGTGAGGACTCTGGGCGTCACGTGGAGGACCCCAGTCGGTACAAAGGAACTGCGATGAGCACCCTGATCCCCAGACCACTCGAGGACCTCGTCGAGCGGGTCACGACCGACCCGGACCTGCCGCTGCGACAGAAGCGGTTCTCCAGCGCGCTGCGCGACCCGCGCGTCGCCGCCTGGCTCGGGGCGTCGCTCGCGGTGCTGTTCACGATCTGCTTCGTGACCGGCCTTTTCTCCCACATCCAGCAGCATCCCGTCTCCTGGCTGCCGGTGCCGGCCCGCCCCGCCGGCCTGTACCGGGTCACCCAGGGCGTCCACGTCGCGGCGGGCATCGCGTCGGTCCCGGTGCTCCTGGCCAAGCTGTGGACGATCTGGCCTCGGGTGTTGACCTTCCCGCCGTTCCGGAGGGTCAGCGACGTCGTCGAGCGCGTCGAGGTCCTGGCGCTCATCGGCGGCGGCGTGTTCCAGGTGTTCAGCGGCGTCGCCAACATCGCCCAGTGGTACCCGTGGCGGTTCTCCTTCACCGTCACCCACTTCTGGGTGGCGTGGGTCGCGGAGGGGGCGATCGTCGCCCACCTCGGGTCCAAGTGGTTCGTGACCCGCCGGTCGCTGCGGCGGCGACCCCGCCGTCCGGCGCTCTCCGAGATCGACCCGGCCCTCGGCGCCTCCGCGGAGGGCAGCCACGCCGGGCTCAGCCGGCGGGGGTTCCTCGGCACCGTCGCGGCCGCCTCCGGGGTGCTCACCTTCGTCACCGTCGGCCAGACCTGGCCGCTGCTGCGGCGCTTCGCGGTGCTGGCCCCCCGCAAACCGGCCGCCCAGCCGATCAACCGCAGCGCCCGCAACGCCGGCGTCATCACCGCCGCGACCGCAGCGTCCTACCAGCTGGCGGTCAGCGGCCGGGTGGCCCGGCCGTTCACCTTGAGCCTCGCCGAGCTGCGAGCTTTGCCGACCGAGTCGGCGGAGCTGCCGATCGCCTGCGTCGAAGGGTGGAGCTACTCGGCCCGGTGGTCCGGTGTGCGCCTGCGCGACCTCCTGGCCCGGGCCGGCGCCCCCGGCGACGCCGCGGTGCGGGTCCACTCCCTCGAGGCCCACTCGATCTACTCGGTGTCGTTCGTCAACCACATCCAGGCCCACGACCCCGACACCCTCTTGGCCACCCATCTCGACGGGCGGCTGCTCAGCTTGGACCACGGCTACCCGCTGCGCCTGATCGGCCCCGACCGTCCAGGCGTCAACCAGACCAAGTGGGTCACCCGGGTGGAGGTCGTATGACCCCCGACGTCCCGTCGCCGCCCGAGGTCACCCGCCGGGGACCGCTGTTTTGGGTCACTGCGCTGATCGGCGGCGCCGGCATCGCCTGGGGGGTGCGCGGGTTGTTCGCCCACCACATCGACACCCGGCCCGCCAACTGGGCCAAGTTCTTCGTCGGCGGGGTCATCCTCCACGACGTGGTGTTCGCCCCGCTGGTCCTCGGCGCCGGCTACGCGGTCGCCCGCCTGGTCCCGGCCCGGGCCCGGGCCCACGTACAAGCCGGGCTGATCGTCGTCGGCTGCCTGGCCCTGTTCTCCTGGCCGGAGGTGCGCGACTACGCCCGGGTCAACCACAACCCGACGTCGCTCCCCTACAACTACACCGCCAACCTGGGCGCGGTGGCCGCGGCCGTGGTGGTCGCGGTGGTCGTGGCCGCGGTGGGCGGCTGGCTGCTACGCCGGAGGTCCCGCCCGAGCTGAGCCCGCTTCGCCGCGCCGGGCCGCCGATCGGCGAGACTGGCCCGATGCCTTCGCCAGCCGCCCCCAGCGACGACGACGCCTGGCGCCTCGGCGTCGAAGAGGAGTATCTGCTCGTCGACCGGGGCGCCGGCGATCTGCGCCAAGACAGCGCGACCGTCCGGCGGGTCGTACGCTCCGTGTTCGGAGAGGACATCGACCCCGAGCTGCTCCGCAGCCAGGTCGAGGTGGCGACCCCAGTCTGCGCCACCATCGAGGACGCCGCCACCCACCTGATCCGCCTCCGCGAGCAGGTCGGCGCCGCGGCGGGAACCGTGGACTGCCACTTGGTCGCGGTCGGGTCGCACCCGACCGCCCGGTGGGCGGATCAGGAGGTCACCGACAAGACCCGCTACCACGACCTGGAGCGGGCGATGGCCCAAGTCGCACTCGAGACGGTCATCTGCGGGCTCCACGTCCACGTCGGGGTCCCCGACCCCGACGACCGCATCCGGGCCCTCAACGCGACCCGCGGGTGGCTCGGCCCGCTCCTGGCGTTGAGCGCCAGCTCCCCGTACTGGGAAGGCCGCGACACCGGGTTCGCCAGCTTCCGCACGCCGGTCTTTCGCCGCTGGCCCCAGACCGGGGTCCCTCACGCCATGACCGACTGGGCCGACTTCGCCGCTCTCGTCGACGCGCTCGTCGCCGCCGGCGCGGTCGACGACGGGACCAACCTTTACTGGGATCTGCGCCCATCGGTCCGCTTCCCCACCGTCGAGCTGCGCGTCGCGGACGCCTGCCCCCGCCTCGACGACGGGCTCACCGTCGCCTCTCTCGCCCGGGCGGTGGTGCGCGCCGCGCTGGACCCGGCCTGCACGCCGCCGTCGAAGACCGCGGACCTGCGCACCGAGGTGCTGGAGGCCGCAGTGCGCGGCGCCGCCCGCCACGGCCTGAACGGGGAGCTGATCAGCCCCCGAAACGGCCGCCTGGCCCCCGCCCGGGAGGTGGTCGGCGAGCTGCTCGACTGGTGCGGCCCGGCCCTCGACGCCAGCGGTGACCGGGACCGCGCGGAGAACGGAGTCGATCGGATCCTCACCGACGGCAACAGCGCGGACCGTCAGCGCCGGGCGTACGCCGAGCGGGAGTCGTTCGCCGACGTCGTCGCCCTCCTCGCCGCGGAGACCGCCGGGTCTGCCTGAGAGTCACGTGATCTCTCGACGAGCTGCCGCCTCGGTGACAGCCGGGGCGACCAGCACAGCGTCGAGGTAGCGGCCTACCGGGTTGCGGGCGAGCACGATGACCGGGCGGGTCTTGTCCATCTCGGCGAGCCGCATCTCGCCCCTCCTGCTGGGATGACCGTCACGGTTCGCTGTTGCGGAGGTGGAAGCGGCCCCGACGAGCACCGGGCCTCCGGCTATTCGAGGGCGGCGACCTTGGCGAACCAGTCCGGTGGCCCGGCATGGCTCTCCAGCACGAGAAGCGTCTCGCTGTGCAAGAAGCCGGAGACCTTCCACACCTGCGACAGCACCAGGTCACGGAGATGTTGATGATCCCGCACCCGCAGTCCGACGATGACGTCCCACTGGCCGGTGACCACGTGGATGGACGCTACCTCGGGCACGGTGGAGAGCTGGGCGATGGCGTCTTCGAGGTATGGCCCCTGGTCGGTGCGCAGGCCGACGAACACCTCGGTCCCGTATCCGATCGCTGCAGGGTCGATCTCAGCGTGGTACCCGCGGATCACCCCGGCTCGTTCCATGCGATCGATGCGTTCCGAGATCGCCCCCGGCGACTTGCCCAGGTCACGGCCGATGGCCCGAACCGAGAGCCTGGCGTCGCGGGTGAGCAGGCCCAGGATTCGCAGGTCAACCTCGTCGAGGGGGGAGGGCCCCACCGAACGCACGACATCCCTGCGGGTGACGGCGCGCGGCTGGGGCGGGTCCACGGCTCCCGCGGGCGGCGGACCCTCTGGCCTAGCGCTGTGTTTGGGCATGTTGTTCCAGGGCCGGCGCATACACCCCGTCGGTAAGTGTCACCGGATCCGGGAGGGGTTCGGTCTCGGCTTGGGCCACGGCGGCTCGTACCTCGGCGGCTGCTTCCCTCTTCATCGTCTGCACTTCGGCAGCGGTCCCTCCGTGGCGACAGAAGGCCTCCGCGAGGCGGTCGATGGGGTCCCGCGCCTGCCATGCCAGCCGTAACTCCTCCGGCACGTACCTGGCGTCGTCATGGATGGCGTGACCGTCGACGCGGAACGTCTCGGTCTCGATCAGGGTCGGACCGCCGCCTGAGCGGGCGGACTCGACCGCGGCCAGGCAGGCCCGGTAGACCGCGACGGCGTCATTGCCGTCAACGCGGACACCGGGGATCCCGTAGGCCGAAGCGCGCTCGGCGAGATGCTCGACTCTGTACTGGCGGGAGGTCGGTGTGGAGTAGGCGTACTGGTTGTTCTCCACCACGAACACGGTGGGCGTCTCGAACACGGCTGCGAAGTTGACCGCCTCGTGCCACGTGCCAACCGATGTCGCTCCGTCCCCGCACAGGGCCATAGCGACGCGCGACTCGCCGCGCAGCTTGAAGGCGAGTCCCACGCCCGCCATGACCGGCCAGGAGTCAGGTAGGTGCGAGACCATCGGGAAGACGCCGCGATGCCATTCCCCCATGTGGATGTCCCCGTCCCGGCCGCCCGAGGGGCCCGCGGCGCGGCCCAGGTAGTGGCGGACGACATCCAGGACCGGCGTGCCGCGCACCAGGTGGACGCCTAGGTCGCGATGCACCGGCGCCACGACGTCGAGGGCCCCCAGGGCGTATGCCGCACCGACGGCGGTGGCCTCCTGTCCCCGCCCGGAGATGAGCCGTCCCCGCAGGCGTGATTGCTGGTACATGGTGCGGAGGCGGTCCTCCACGGCCCGACTGAGCACCATCCACCGAAGCAGGGACCGCATCACCGTGAGGGACTCAGGGGTGGCCGGGCCGCGGGTTACTTGGCCGCCGCGGTCGGGCTCGGCGCCCGGCGGCGGGTTCAGTAGGTCAGGCACGCGCGTACTCCCTCCGCTATGCGCGACGCCGATGGGATGAAGGCGGTTTCCAGGGGAAGCGCGAACGGCACCGGGGTGTCTGGCGCGGTGATCCTTCGTATCGGGGCATCGAGACAGTGAAAGGCGTGCTCTGCCACCCGAGCGGCGACCTCCGCACCGATACCGGAGCTCAAGGTGTCCTCGTGGACGACGACAAGACGGGAGGTCTTGGTGACCGACGCCAGGATCGTCTCGATGTCGAGGGGGTACACCGTGCGAAGGTCGATGACCTCGACCGAAGCGCCCTCCGCGTGCAGGAGGTCAGCCACCTCCAAGCAACGACCGACGAGCCCCCCATAGCTCAAGAGCGTGACGTCCCCACCGGAACGCCTGACGGCGGCTCGGCCGAGCGGCTGGGCGGGTTGCGACCGGGTGAGATCGCCCCGCTGCGATCGGTACAGCGCCTTGTGCTCGAAGAACAACACCGGATTGGGGTCGCGTATCGCGGCGCGCAGGAGATGGTATGCGTCTTGCACCGACCAGGGGCAGACCACCTTGAGCCCTGGGACGTGGGCGAAGATCCCTTCTGGGTTCTGCGAATGGAACGGGCCAGCGCCCACCCCGCCGCCGGAGGGAGCTCGGATGACGAGTGGGACCGGGACCCCGAATCGGTAATGCAGCTTCGCTGCCTCGGTAACGATCTGGTCGTAGGCACAGGAGATGAAATCGGCGAACTGCAGCTCGGCGACGGGGCGCAGCCCAGCGATGGCCATTCCGATGGCGCCGCCCACGATGGCGGTCTCCGAGATCGGTGTGTCGATCACCCGCTCGGCGCCGAAGCGGTCGAACAGTCCGCGAGTGGCCCGGAACGCGCCGCCCATGACCCCGATGTCCTCCCCGATGAGCACGACCCGCTCGTCGAGAGTCATCTCGTCTTCCAGCGCTGCGGTGACCGCATCGAGATAGGTGACGCCGCCCTCCCTCACTTCGGACCGCGCACCGGGCTGCTCGAACCAGCCAGACGTGACCTCAACCGGGCCATAAGTTGGATGAACGTCCGTCAGCTCCGCCCTAGCACCAACCATATGCATGGCAGTACAGTGCAGCGGCATGCCATGTGTCAAGTATCACACCGGACGCAGGCGCTGATGCCGGACGAGCCGGACACCGCCGGCGCCGCGCAGTGGCGCCTCGAGATTCGCATCCACGGCGGGGCTCAGGACCCTCTCGAGCGTCTGCTCGGGGTGCTGCGGGTACGGCGCCTCCCCTACGAGCGGCTGGCGTACGAGCCGCCTCGCGCCGGTGTCTTCGGGCTTCTGGTCGTGGAGGTGAGCGGTCCTGGGGAGGTGGTCGACCAGGTGATGACCTTCGTGCAGCGAACCGTCGGCGTGCTGAGCACCGAGCGCGTCGCCATGCGGAGTCACTGAGGATCTACCGGGGCCCCGACCACGGGGCGGCCCGCGCTGCTTGGGCCAGAAGTTCGGCCACCGGCCTGGCGTCGCCGGTTACCAGGCCTACGGTCACCCGGAGATGGGGAGCGTGGTTCTGCCGGGTGGCGAACGGGCTGCCGGCTGCCGCGCCGACGCCGTTGGTGGCCAGGTGCAAGAGGGCGGCCGGTTCGTCGCGAACCGGGAGCCACAGGTTCAGCCCGTCGGGTGCCGCGACCGGGATGTCGAGGCGTTCCAGCTCCTTGACGATGCTCTCGCGGCGGCGGGCGTAGGTGTACCGGGCCCGCTTGACTTGCGCCCTGGCGGCCCGGCTCGTGAGCAGGTCGAGCAGCACCGTTTGTAGCAGCCAGCTGGTCCAGCCCTGCCCCAGCAGTCGTCGCTCCATCAACCTGCCGATTACGGCCTCCGGTCCGCTGACCGCCGCGAGCCGGAGGTCAGGACCGTGGGACTTGGAGAAGCTGCGGACGTGGACGGTCCGTTCGGGCAGCCAGCGCGCCAGACTTACCGGCGGCCAGGAAGACACCGCGCCCGCCGAGTCGTCCTCGACGACCATCGCCGCGCCGGCGCGGAGCACGTCGGCGAGTTGCTCGGCCCGGTCGGGATCCATAGAGGCCCCGGTGGGGTTCTGCGCCCTCGGCTGGAGGAAGACGGCCTCGGGGTTGGATCTCATCGCCGCTGCGAGCGGGCCGGGGAGCATCCCTCGCTCATCGACATCGACACCGATGGTGCGGACGCCGAGGGCGTCGAGGAGGTCGAGCAGCGGCGGGAAGCTGGGATGCTCGACCACGACGGTGCCGCCGGGACGAAGCAGCAGCGATGACACCTGATCGAGGGCGTCCATCGCGCCGTCGACGATCGTCATCCCCTCCGGCGCATACGGCCAGTCGCGGCGCAGCACCTCCTCGAGGTCGTCGATCACCGGCCGGACCAGGTAGTTGCCGGGGGTCCACGTGTGATGGAGCCCCCTCAGTGCGTCGGTGAGGTCGGGGAGGAGCGACGCGTCGGGGACGCCGGTAGATAGGTCCAGCGCGAAAGAGGCGCTGCGCTCCAGCGCCCGCCGATAGCGGGCCGGGCCGATCACCCGCAACGGAGCGATCGTCGTACCCCGCCGCCCGTCGGTGCGGATCGCGCGCGCCTGCGACAGCTGTTCCCACGCCGCGCTGACCGTGCTGGGAGAAAGCCCCAGTTGCAAGGCCAGCGAGCGGATCGGCGGGAGCCTCATTCCCTCGCTCAGCGTGCCGTCGGCCACCGCGTCGTGGACGGCTTGCGCCAGGCCCCGGCTGGTCCGCTCGACCAGGCGCTCACCGATCACCGCTCCTGCGTTTGTAACCACACAAAGATACTATTGTGTGCCCGCCGACTCACACGTAGGTTCGGCGGTGTGAGCAAACAGATACATCACTGGGTCGCTGGCCGACTGGTCGAGGGGACCTCAGGTCGGTCCTCCGCCGTGTACGACCCCGCCACCGGAGAGAAGACCGGATCGGTCGCCTTGGCGGACCAGCGCGAGGTCGACGAGGCGGTCTCAACGGCACGGGCCGCCGCCCAGGACTGGGCCCGCAGTTCCCTCTCGCAGCGCGCCGCGGTCATGTTCAACTTCCGCGAGATCCTCCACGCCCGCCAGGACGAGCTGGCCATGGTGATCACCGCCGAGCACGGCAAGGTGCTCTCCGATGCCGCCGGCGAGGTCGCCCGGGGACTGGAGAACGTCGAGTTCGCCACCGGCGTCCCTCACCTGGTGAAGGGCTCCTACTCCGAGCAGGTGTCCACCGGGGTGGACACCTATTCCCTCCGACAGCCACTCGGTGTGGTCGCGGGCATCACGCCGTTCAACTTCCCGGTGATGGTGCCGTTGTGGATGTGCGCCAACGCCATCGCCTGCGGCAACGCCTTCGTGCTCAAACCCAGTGAGAAGGACCCCTCGGCGTCGCTGCTCCTGGCGGAGATGTGGAAGGAGGCCGGTCTGCCCGACGGCGTCTTCACCGTGTTGCAGGGCGACAAGGTGGCCGTCGATGCGCTTCTCGCCCACGATGACATCGCCGCCGTCAGTTTCGTCGGCTCTACCCCGATCGCCAAGTCCATCTACGAGACGGCGACGGCCGCAGGGAAGCGGGTTCAGGCCCTCGGCGGGGCCAAGAACCACATGGTGGTTCTGCCCGACGCCGACGTGGACCTCGCCGCCGACGCGGCGGTATCAGCGGGCTACGGGGCGGCCGGCGAGCGGTGCATGGCCATCTCGGTAGTGGTGGCGGTAGGCGGGATCGGCGACCGCCTGGTGGACGCCATCGCCTCACGCCTTCCGAAGCTGAGGGTCGGGCCCGGTTCCAGTCCCGACACCGACATGGGCCCGCTGATCACCGCGGAACACCGCGACCGCGTCGCTGGCTACATCGACCGCGGGTCGGAGTCAGGGGCGACCGTCGTCGTCGACGGCCGCCACGGGGAGCTCCCGACGAGCGGCTTCTTCCTCGGGGCCACCCTCCTCGACCACGTCGAGGCCGACGCCAGCGTCTACGCCGACGAGATCTTCGGGCCGGTGCTTTCGGTGGTGCGCCGCGACACTTTCGGCGAAGCGCTCGAGCTCATCAACTCCAATCCGTACGCCAACGGCACTGCGATCTTCACCCGGGACGGCGGCGCGGCGCGCCGCTTCCAAAACGAGGTGGAGGTAGGGATGGTCGGCATCAACGTCGCGATCCCGGTGCCGGTGGCCTACTACTCCTTCGGCGGGTGGAAGGCGTCGCTGTTCGGCGACAGCCACATGTACGGGCCGGAAGGGATCAACTTCTACACCCGCGGCAAGGTGGTCACCTCCCGCTGGCCGGACCCCGCCACGTCTGTCGTGGACCTCGGCTTCCCCCAGACCAGGTAGAGCCGTGACCCAGATCGACACGTCCTCCACCAAAAGCGCGCTCGACGAGGCGACCGTCCGACGCCTCGACCGGGACCACGTGTTCCACTCGTGGTCGGCGCAGGCCCTCATCGACCCCTTGCCGATCGCGTCGGCGAGCGGCTCGTACTTCACCGATTACCAGGGCAACCGGTTCTTGGACTTCTCCTCGCAGCTGGTCAACATCAACATCGGCTACCAGCACCCGAAGGTCGTTGCCGCGATCGTCGAGCAGGCGCAGCGACTCTGCACCGTCCAGCCCGCCTTCGCCAACGACGTGCGCAGCGAGGCCGCCGGGCTCATCGCGGAGGTCGCGCCGGGGGATCTCAACCGGGTGTTCTTCACCAACGGCGGAGCCGAGGCCAACGAGAACGCCGTCCGCATGGCCCGGTTGCACACCGGCCGCCACAAGGTCCTCGCCGCCTACCGCAGCTACCATGGCGCCACCGCTGGAGCCATCGCCCTGACCGGCGACCCGCGGCGCTGGGCCTCCGAGCCGGGGATGCCCGGTGTGGTCCGGTACTGGGGACCGTACCTGTACCGCTCGGCGTTCCACGCCCAGAGCGAGGCGGAGGAGGCGGAGCGCGCGCTCAGCCACCTCCGAGACATCATCGCCGTCGAGGGACCGCACACCGTCGCCGCGGTGATCCTGGAGACCGTCGTCGGCACCAATGGCATCCTCGTCCCCCCCGACGGCTACCTCGCCGGTGTCCGGGAGCTCTGTGACGAGTTCGGCATCGTCATGATCGCCGACGAGGTCATGGCCGGATTCGGCCGCTGCGGCGAGTGGTTCGCCGTCGACCGATGGGGCGTCGTCCCGGACTTGATCACCTTCGCCAAGGGGGTCAACTCCGGTTATGTCCCCCTCGGGGGGGTCGTCCTCTCCGAGCGCGTCGCCGCCAGCTTCGCCGAGCGGCCATACCCCGGAGGGCTCACCTACTCGGGGCATCCGCTTGCCTGCGCGTCCGCGCTCGCATCGATCACCGTCATGCGCGACGAAGGCATCGTCGACCACGCCCGCGACCTCGGACGCGACGTGATCGGCCCCGCGCTCGCCTCCCTCGCCGAGACGCACCCATCTGTCGGCGAGGTCCGAGGCCTGGGCGTGTTCTGGGCGCTCGAGCTGGTCAAGGACCGCACCACTCGCGAACCGTTGGTGCCGTTCAACGCGACCGGCGCGGCGGCGGCGCCGATGGCCGAGTTCGCCGCGGCATGCAAGCAGATGGGGCTATGGCCGTTCACCCACTTCAACCGGACCCACGTGGTGCCGCCCTGCCCGATCACCGAGGGCGAGGTCAGATCCGGTCTGGAGATCCTCGACCAGGCACTCGCCGTAGCCGATCGCTACACCTCAGAGGCCTGACGAGACCGGCCCGCCGCCGGCGTCGCTCATGCCGGCGGCGGGCTCACCAGCCGGGCCGCGACCGCGTCTCCGATATCGGCCGTCGAGCCGCCCATGCCGGGGCCCGCCAGGGCGCTCAGGGTGGGCAGCACCTCGGCGACGGCGCGTTCCACCCGGCCGCCTGCGTCCACCTCGCCGAGGTGGACGAGCATCAGGGCCGCGCTGAGGATCGCCGCCGCCGGGTTGGCCCAGCCCCGCCCGGCGATGTCAGGCGCGGACCCGTGCACCGGCTCGAACATGCTGGGAGCGCTCCGGGCGGGGTTCAAGTTGGCGCTGGCGGCCACCGCCAGCCCTCCCTGAAGGGTGGCGGTGAGGTCGGAGATGATGTCACCGAAGAGGTTCTCGGTCACGATCACGTCGAAGCGGCCGGGGTCGAGGAGAAGGTGCTGGCACATCGCGTCCACGTGGACGTAGTCCACTGCGACGTCGGGATGCTCGCCACGGACCCGCTCCAGCACGTCCAGCCACAGCTGGCCGGCATGCACGAGGATGTTGGTCTTGTGGACCACGGCGACACGCCGACGTCGGGTCTCGGCCAGGTCGAACCCGTGGCGCATGATCCGCTCGGTGGCGTAGCCGGTGCTGACCGAGTTCTGGGTGGCTACCGCACCCGGCCCGCCACGGTTTAGGTAGGCCCCGGATCCCACATAGAGCCCTTCGGTGTTCTCTCGGAGGACCACCATGTCGCAGGTCTGGGGAGTCACCGTCGTGACGACACTCGGGACCCCCGGGTACAGCTTCGCCGGCCGGTAGTTGACGTACTGGTCGAAGCTGCGCCGGAGCCGGAGGATCAAGCCCCGCTCGAGGACCCCCGGAGGGACCGCCGGATCGCCCACCGCACCCAAGAAGATCGCGTCGGCGCGCCCGATCCGCGCTTCCATCGAATCGGGTAGCGCCTCGCCGTGGCGAAGATAGAAGTCGGCACCCAGGGGGAGCTCGTCGAAGCGAAACTCCATCGGTGACATCACCGCCACGGCCTCCAGGACCTTCATCGCCTCCGCGGTCACCTCCGGCCCGATACCGTCGCCTGGGATGACGGCAATGTCGTAGGAGCGCGGCTCGTCGGTGG
This sequence comes from Acidiferrimicrobium sp. IK, assembly GCF_025499425.1. Taxonomy (GTDB): domain Bacteria; phylum Actinomycetota; class Acidimicrobiia; order Acidimicrobiales; family Palsa-688; genus Acidiferrimicrobium. The sequence goes on along the minus strand of NZ_JAIMCB010000006.1, from coordinate 22,723 downwards.
CCGCGCCCTGGCCCGCTCGGGCCGTCACGACCCGACGCTCCCCGCCGCCGCGGCGGGGTCCGCACCGAACGCAGCGCCCATGTCCACCAGGCGCTGCCGATCGGCGGCCACCAGATACACCGAGTAGTAGTCGACGATGTTTTGGTAACTGATCCTCGCCGCCTCGGCCGGATCACCCTCGCGAATGGCGCTCAGCACCCTGGCGTGGCGTTCGCAGCTCTCCTGCATCTGCTTGCGACGGTTGCGCGACGCGGTGATCTTGGAGGAGACGAGCGTGAGGACCACGTCGTGGACGACCGACCCCGAGATCTCGAGCAGCTTGTTGCCGGCGGCCCTGGCCAGGGCGGCGTGGAAGGCCAGGTCGGCCTCGGCGAAGGCCTCCGAATCCCCTCCTATGTGGGCCCGCATGGCGGCCATCTCCCGGTCCATCTCCTCCAGCTGCTCGTCGCTGCGCCCCGCCGCTGCCAGCCGGCAGGTCCACGCCTCGACCATCACCCGGAACTGCAGGAGCTCAAGAAGGGTCAGGTGCTCGACCCGGGCGAGGGCCGCCATCGAGCCGCGCAACGAGTCGGTCGAGAAGTGCTGGACGACGGCTCCTTGGGGATCGCCGGCCCGGGACTGGATGAAACCGCGGCTTTGCAGCACCCGCAACGCCTCGCGCAGCGTCGAGCGGCTGACCGCGAACTCCTTGACCAGCTCCCGCTCGGAGGGAAGGCGCTGATCGGGCAGGAGCTTCCCGTCGAGGATGGCCGCCTCGATCTGCTCGACGACGCGTTCATAGGCCCGCACCGGGCGCGCCGGGGCGAACATCGACCTGCCCTCGGGCAGTCGTGGGGCCGAACGGCCTCCGGCGGAGGGAGCGTCAGCCATTCGGCGGATCGTAGCGACCGTCGATGGCGGTCCACCCGCCGTCGACGGTGAGGACCGAGCCGGTCACGTAACTGGACGCGTCGGATGCCAGGTAGACCACCGCTCCGGCCAGTTCCTCGGCCCGGGCCCAGCGGCCCAGAGCAGTCTTGGCAGCGTACGCGCCGTACCAGTCGGGGTCGCTGCGGATCTGCGAAGTGAGCGGCGTGTCGACAACTCCCGGGCTGACGACGTTGACCCTCACCCCGTCGGGCCCGAACTCGGCGGCGGCTGTCCGCGCCAGTTGCACCAGACCTGCCTTGGTCGCGGCGTACACCGCTTGGCCGGGCTCGACAGTCACTGCCCGGATCGACCCGAAGCCGATGATGCTGCCGCTGCCGCGCTCGCACATCGGGCCGCCGAAGGAACGGATGATGTTGAAAGAGGCACGAAGGTTGAGGGCTACGACCCGATCGAATTCGGCCAGGTCGTAGTCGAGGATCCGCTTTCTGACGTTGGTGGCGGCGGTGAACACCAACACGTCGGGCACCGGTAGGCGGGCCGCGGCCGAAGCGATGCTGCTGTCGTCGAGAACATCGAGGTGGACCGCCGAGTGGCCGGCGCCCGCGGCGCGAGCGGCGGCGTCCGCACCGTCGAGATTGCGGTCGGCGAATACCACCCGCGCCCCGTGGGAGGCTAGAGCCCCGGCCGCCTCCTGGCCGATCCCGCTGGCGGCACCGATGACCAGCGCGGTCTTTCCTTCGAGGTTGAAGCTGACGTCGGACATCGGCGCTTACGCTGCTCGCGGCAGGCGGATGACCGCCATGCGGGTGACGGTCATCTCTTCGATGGCGAAACGGGGACCTTCGCGCCCGAGCCCCGAGTCCTTCACTCCCCCGTAGGGCATCGTGTCGGAGCGGAAGCCGGGGACCTCGTTGACGATGACGCCGCCGACCTCCAGCCGCTCGAGGGCGGACATCGCGGTGTCGAGTGAGGTGGTGAAGACACTGGCATGCAGCCCGTAGCGCGACCGGTTGACGGCGTCGAACGCCGCGTCGATGTCGGGGACGCTGCGGACGGCGACCACCGGTCCGAAGACTTCCTCGTCCCACGCGTCCGAGCCGTCGGGGACGCCTTCGAGCAGCGTCGGTGTGACGGCGCGGCCTTCTCGAGTTCCGCCGGCGAGGAGGTTGGCACCGGCGTTGACCGCGGCGCCGACCCAGGCTTCGACCCGGTCGGCGGATCGGTCGTCGATGAGCGCCGAGACCCGCGTCTCGGGGTCGCGAGGGTCCCCGAGTCGCACCTCGGGCATCCGCTTCTCGAGGAGGCGGACCACGGCGTCTTTGACGCTTTCCACCACGATCACCCGCTGAACCGCGATGCAGGCCTGGCCCGACGCGTAGTACCCGCCGCGGACGATGGCGTCCACGGCCGCGTCGAGGTCGGCATCGGCTGCCACGACCAAAGCGGCGTTCGACCCGAGCTCGAGCAGCGTCTTGGTCGGCGCGGCATCGCGGGCGATCCGGTGGCCGACGGCCGCGGAACCGGTGAAGGAGACAGCTCCGATCCGGCGATCGGTGACCAACGCGGAGCCGACCGACGCGTCGCCGGAGACCATCTGCACTGCCGCCGGCGGCAGGCCGGCCTCCGCGAGGGCCTCGCGGGCGAGATGGACCAGCCACAGCGTCGCCAGGGGGGTCTGCGGGGCCGGCTTGATCACCACCGGGCAACCGGCGGCGATCGCCGGAGCGATCTTGTGGCTGGCGAGCAGCAGCGGGTAGTTGAACCCGGCGATTCCGACTACCACGCCGACCGGCTTACGCACCCAGAAGCCAAGCAGCCCCTCGCCTGATGGCGCCGCGTCCAACGCGACGGTCTCTCCGTGGATGCGCCCGACCTCGTCGGCCGCCGCGGACCATGTGACGAGGGTCCGGGCCACCTCGGTACGGCAGTCGACGAGGGGTTTGCCGCTCTCTAGTACCAGGAGGTGCTCGAACTGCTCGCGGTGAGCGGCGAGCCGGCGATTGACTCCCTCGAGCGCGCTCCGGCGGCGGTGGGCGGCGGCGGCCGCGACATCGCCGGCTACCGCGACAGCCTCGTCGACGGCGCGGTGGGCCAGCGACGCGTCCGCGACCGGGGCGTCACAGATCAGGCTTCCGTCGTAGGGGAACGTCACCGGCGCGGTCGCGGCGGGCTCGAGCCACCCGTCACCGATCGGGAGACCGGATGGGTAAGGAGGATCGAATTGGTTCACTGCTGTCCTTTCGCTTCCATCGCCGACGGCATCAAATCCAGATATGACGGCCACGACCCGACCGGAGTGGTCACAGAGGTCGCAGCGAGCATGGCGTTGACGACGGCCCTGGCGAAGCAGTCGGCGCCGGCCGCCAGGATCGAGAAGAACAACCCGTCGTCAGGTGAGGGCCCTCGCCCGGTCGCCAAGGCGAAGACGCTGTCGCCGTCTTGCATGCTGTGACAGGGGCGCAGGGCCCGGGCCATACCGTCGTGGACTACCGCAGCGAGCTTGGTGCACTGCGGCCTGGTGAGCACCGCGTCGGTAGCCACCACCCCGATCGTGGTGTTGAGCGGGGCGGGCCCTGCGGGGGCGTGGGCGCTCGGAGGGTGGACCTGACCGCCGGCGCGGGCCCGGTCGAGTTCGGGGGTAGCAGGCGCACGCAGCCGGTCGTACTCGCCGGGAAGGCCGAAGCGGACCCCGTACAACTCCCCGTTCGCCGGGTCCACCGCGGACCCGGCGGCGTTCACCGCGGTTATCACAGCCACCGTCACGGCGCCGTCGATCACCACGCTGGCCGAGCCGATACCTCCCTTGATCGCGCCGGCGACGCTGCCCGTTCCTGCTCCGACGCAGCCCTGGGCAGGCGGTTCCGTCGAGGCCGCCCGGTAGGCGGCCGCACCGAACCCGGGGTCTGGGCGACACTTGGGGTCGCCGCCCCGGCCAAGGTCGAACACGATGGCAGCGGGCACGATCGGGACCGTCATGGTGCCGTAGGGGGTCGTCACCTCCACGCCGACGCCGTCCTCTTCGAGCGAGTCGGCCACCCCAGAGGCAGCCGCCAGCCCAAAAGCACTTCCCCCGCCGAGCACCACTGCGTGAACCGGCGTTTGCGCGGTCGTGAGCCCCAGCACGTCGGTCTCCCGGGTGCCGGGGCCGCCGCCGCGGACGTCGACACCGCCGACCATCCCCTCCGGCGGGCCGACCACCACAGTCGTGCCGGTCAACCATCCGTTGCCGGTGCGGGTGTGGTGACCGACGCGCAGACCGTCAACGTCGACGATCGAATTGGTCGGTCCCGCCACCCACGTTCCGGTCATTCCACCACCCGGGAGAGGAACCGTCTGGCCGCCTCAGCGAACACGGCGGTGGCCCGGCGGATCTCGTCGACTTCGACGTACTCGTCGGACTGGTGGGCGATCCACTTTCCGCCCGGCCCGTACACCACCGTCGCGACGCCCGCGTCGCGGGTCAGCACGGTGCCGTCGGTGGAGCCGGGCACGCCGCCGTACCTGGGCTCCTCGCCCGTCACGGCGCGGTGCGCCTCGGCCAGCGCCCGGACCATGGGGTGGTCTGGGTCGACCTCGACGCTCGGGCGGTCGTCGATGACCGCCACCTCCGCGGTGACTCCAGCCGCCGCCGCCAAGTCGTTGGCGGCGTCGGTCACCGCCTCGACGATCTTGGCGTGGTCGACGCCGGGGACGGTGCGCACGTCGAGTGCCACAGTGGCGACGGCGGGGATGACGTTCATCTGCTCGAGCGACCCGCCGCTGAGCACGGTGGGGGTGACGTAGACGTCCCCGAGGTGAGGGTGGGTCCCGGTCTCGGCCTGCAGCTTGTCCTGGTAGTCCCCACACCAGGCGGCCAGGCGAGCAACCGCGGGGAGCGGGTTCCTTCCGTGCTGGGGCATCGCCCCGTGCGCCATCTTGCCGTGCATGTCGACGCGCACCCGTAGTGCGCCTTTGGCGGAGGTGCAGATCTCTCCCTCTTCGGGCTCGCAGACGATGACGCCGTCCACGCCCTCGAGACCACCGGAGGCCGCGAGATGCTTGGCTCCGAGCATCATGCCTTCCTCGTCGATGAGCGCCATGACCCTGATCCGGCCAGCGAAGGGACCGGCCAGCTGGAGCGCCCTGACGGCGTAGAGCATCGCTGCGACGCCGCTTTTCATGTCGGCGGATCCCCGGCCGTACAGCCGGCCGTCGCGTATCTCCCCGCCATAGGGGTCCACGGTCCACGTCGCCATGTTCCCTTCGGTGACCACGTCGAGGTGACCCTCGAACGCGAGGATGGGCCCCGGTCCTCCGCCTCCGTCCACGTCGGCGACGACGTTGGGCCGGCCCGGCGCCACCTCCGTGACGGTCGGGGCCCAGCCGAACTCCCGCATTTTGCTGACTACCAGCTCCGCGGCTGCCGACTCGTCGGTGCCGGCCACCGGGTCGTAGACGCTGCGGATCCGCACCAGCTGCTGGGTGAAGTCAACGACGTCGTCGTCGACGACAAGTTGGGGCATCTCAACGGTCATGAACTCGCATCTCCTCTTTCTCTCCGATGTCGGATACGAGGAGCCGCGTCGAGCAGGCTGCGGGTGTACTCCGCCCGCGGGTCCTTGAAGACTGCGTCGGTCGGCCCCTGCTCGACGACCTCCCCCTGGTACAGCACCATGACGCTGCGGCAGAGGTGACGCACGACGGCCATGTCATGGGAGACGAACAGCAGCGTGAAGCCGAGGTCGGCGACCAGTCCGCTCAGAAGGTTGAGGATCTGCGCCCGGACCGAGACGTCGAGGGCGCTAACCGGTTCGTCGGCCACCAGCAGCTCGGGCGAAGGTCCGAGCGCCCGGGCGATCGCGATGCGCTGCCGCTGCCCTCCCGAGAACTCGTGGGGGTACCGGGCGGCAGCGGAGTCGGGCAGCTCCACCGACGCCAGAAGCGTCCGCACCTGTTCGCGTTCGTTGTCTACGAGCCCGAGGGAGCGGAGAGGTTCCGCCAGGATGTCATGCACCTTCATCCTCGGGTCGAGCGATGACATCGGGTCCTGGAACACGATCTGCACCCGCCTGCGGAAATCCCGTAGATCCCGTTCCCGCCGGCCGCTGACGGTCTCCCCCCGGTACAGCACCGATCCTTCGGTGGGGCGCTCGAGCGCGGTGACGATACGAGCGAGAGTCGACTTCCCCGAACCCGACTCCCCCACGATGGCGAGGGTGTCGCCCTCGTTGACGGAAAGGTTGACCCCTCGCAGCGCCCAACTCGGCTCGTGGCCGGCGCGGCGCTTCGGATCGTAGGTCTTGGCGACGGAACGCACCTCGAGCACCGCCGGCGGGCCGCTCACTTGAGCGTCCCTTCGGTAGTGATCCCCGCCGCCGGTTCCTCGCGGCCGACGGGATGCCAGCATGCGACGGTGCGGTCACCCACTGCCTCAAGGGGGGGCATGGTCGTGCACTGCTGCGAAGCCCGGGGGCAACGGTCACGGTAAGGACAGCCCGGCGGGAACTGGCCTGCGGCCGGCACGCTCCCGGCGATGGCGGGCAGCGGCTCGCCGCTGGCGCCGTCGATTGAAACCGCTGATGATGCCGCCAGCAGAGCGTCCGTGTAGGGGTGCTGCGGTGCCGTGAGCATCGACTCCACCGACCCGCTCTCGACCACCCGACCGCCGTACATCGTGACCACCCGGTCGCACATCTCGCTCACGACCGCCAGATCGTGAGTGATTAGCAGCAGGGCGGAGCCCTCCTCGCGAACCAGCCGATCCAGCAGCTCGAGCACCCGGCGCTGCACGGTGACATCGAGCGCGGTCGTCGGCTCGTCGGCGAGGATGACGTCGGGATCGCAGGAGATGGCGATCGCCATCATCACCCGCTGGCGCAGACCCCCCGACAGCTGGTGGGGGTACGAGTGGGCGTAGCGGGCGGGATCGGGAATCTCGACTCGGGCAAGGAGCTTGACGGCCGCCTCCGCGGCCTGGCGGCGGCTGAGACCGCGGTGCTGGCGCAGTGCCTCACCGACCTGCCGCCCGATCCGCATGGTCGGATCGAGAGCCGTCATGGGATCCTGGAAGATCAGGGCGATCCGGTCGCCTCGCAGCTGGCAGCGGCGCCGCTCGGAGACGCCGAGTAGATCCTCGTCGCCCAGACGCGCCTCCCCCGACGCGCTGAGACCGCGTCCGAGCAGCCCCACGATCGCCATGGCGGTGAGCGACTTGCCCGACCCTGACTCTCCGATCAGCGCAACCCGCTCACCGGAATGCACCTCGAAGGAGACGTCGCGGACCAACTCCAGGCCTTGCGCCCGCACGCTGAGGTCCCGGACGGAAAGGGCCGCCATCAGCGCCTCGCTCTCACGTCGAACAGCTCGGCGAGCCCGTCACCGAGAAGGCTGAACCCGAGCACGACCACGAAGACGGCCAGTCCGGGCCACAGGCTGAGGGCCGGATCGCTGTGGAGATAGCCCTGCGCCTGCTGCAGCATGCTGCCCCATGACGGCGCCGGGGGCCGGGTGCCGAGCCCCAAGTAGTCCAGTGCCGCCTCGGCGAGGATCGCCAGCGAGAAGAGCAGGCACATCTGCACCACGATGGTCGTCGCGATGTTCGGGAGAACGTGGCGGCGAACAATCGCCCAAGGGCGCCGCCCGTAGGCTCTGGCCGCCATCACGTATTCCGACGCCAGCACGCCGAGGGCGTTGGCCCTGGTGACCCGGACGAACACGGGGATGTAAGCGACGCCGATGGCGATCATGGCGGTAGTCGTGGATGCGCCCAGCGCCGCCGACAGCGCGATCGCCGCGAGGAGGGCCGGGAACCCGTAGAGGATGTCGGTGAGCCGGAGGACCGCCTGCCCGACGACCCCGCCGTAGAGAGCGGCGACCAGACCAGCCGGGATGCCGACCGCTGTGGCCACCAGGACCGAAATGAACCCGGTGTAGAGCGTGATCCTCGCCCCGCTCATGAGCCGGCTGAGCACATCGCGGCCGTACTGATCGGTCCCGAGCAGATGGGCGCCGCTCGATCCAGCCAGGCGCCCCGCCGGGTCCACAGCCAGGGCAGGGTAAGGCGTCCAGATCAAGGCCACCAACGCGGTGACGATGATCAGTGCGACTATGAGGCCGCCGGCCACGAGGGAGAAGCTGCGAACCCGACGGCGAGTCCCGACGGCTGGGCCGCCCACCACCTCGGGCCCGGCGCTGCCCGCCGTCCCGGCGACGGCCGCGGCGGGACCGCTGGCCCCGGCGGGTTCGGCCTGCGCGCTCACGACCGACCCGCCAGCCGGGGGTCCAGGAGGCGATAGGACAGGTCGACGAGGAGGTTGAGCACCAGCACCGTTCCCGAGACGAACATGACGATGTCCTGCGCCACGAGCAGGTCGCGATTGTTGACTGATGTCAGCAGCAGGGTTCCGATCCCGGGGAGGGTGAACACGTTCTCCACCACGATCGCACCGACGATGAGACCGGCCAGCTCCAGGCCGCCGACGGTGACCAGGGGGAGCATGGCGTTGCGAAGCCCGTGGCGGCGCAGCGCCTGGCCCATGCTGAGTCCCTTCATCCGGGCCGTCCGCAGGTAGTCGGACTGAAGCAAGTCGAGCACCGATGTTCGCAGGTAGCGACTGATGATCCCGCCCTCGACGACACCGAGGCTGATCGCCGGCAGCAGCAGGGACTTCAATGCCGATCCCGGATGTGACCACTCCGGGAACCCGCTGGCGGGCAGGACGTGGAACTCCACGGCGAAGACGATGATGAGCAGCGTTCCCCCCACGAACGTGGGGACCGCCAGCCCGACCTGTCCGATGGCGCCGAGAACCGCGCCGGTGGCACGCCCCTGCAGCAACGCACCGAACAGGCCGAGCGGTATGGCGATCACCAGCCCGATGACCAGACCCAAGAGCACCAGAGGCCCGGTCACCTGCAGCGCCTGCCAGATCTGGGTCCCGATCGGCAGCTGCGACACGTAAGACGTACCCAAAGCGCCGGTCACCATCCCGTGCAGCCAATCGAAGTACTGCTGCCACAGGGGCTTGTCCAAGCCCAGCTGGACGGTCAGGTGGTGCACTGACTGGGGAGTGGCCTGCGTGCCCAGGATGACCTGCGCCGGAGACCCGGGCAGGAGCGTCAAGGCCCCGAACACGAGGACCGACGCGCCCACCAGCGACAGCACCAGGATGCCCAGACGGTGAGCAGCGAAGCGCACCATCAGCAACGCCCTGTCATCGTCAGCGCCCGGCGCTCACTGGGCATACCCCTGCCCGCTCGCCGCCGCGGACACCTTCCCGCCGATCGCAGCGTTGGCCAGGTCGAACGACTCGGTGAGCCCGGAGCTCGGGAGACCCGTCACGTCGCTCTTGGCGACGGTGACCTGGTCGGGGTTGTAGAGGAAGTCATTGACCGCCTGCTGGGCGATGAGCGTGGCAACCTGCTTGAAGCCCGCGACCTCCTGCGACTTATCGGTGGCCTTTTCCGCGGTCCCGAGCATCGACGCGACCTGGTTGCATCCGGCGAACTTCCAGTAGTAGGAGCAGTTCGCGTAGTTGGAGATGTCGCGCGCCTCCACATGGTTGATGATCGTCATCTGGAAGTTGCTGCTGTTGAACACCTGGCTCAACCACAGCGGGAACTGCACCTGGCTGATGGTGGTATGGATTCCAACGGCGTTCAGCTCGGCCTGCACCAGCGGTCCCGCATTGGTGGCGTACCCGTAGGGCGGGAGGGTGAGAGTGGCGGAGAACCCGTTCGGGTAGCCGGCCTGCGCCAGCAGCTGCTTGGCCTTGGCTGGGTCGTAGGAGTAGGTGTTTGCCAGGGACGGGTCGTACCACGGATCGCCCGGCACGTCATCACTTCCGATCACCGTTCCGTAGCCTGCCCCTGTCGACTGCAGGATGGCCTTCTTGTCGGTTGCGTAGGCGACCGCCTCGCGCACCTGCTGCTTGCTGAACGGTCCTGAGCCGTTGTTCAGCGTCATCTGGATCTTGCCGTTGGTCGGCCCGGCGATGATCTTGAACGAGGAATTACCCTTGAACTGGGCGGCGTCCTGCGGGTTCTCGAGGTTGTCGATGACCTGGACCTGTCCGCTTTGCAGCGCGCTGTTCTCGGCGTTCGAGCTCGAGAAATAGCGGAATGTCACGGTGCTGACACCGGGCTTGGTCCCCCAGTAATCCGGGTTCCGGCTCAGCGCGACGCTGTAGTTGGGACGGAACGACTGGAACACATAAGGGCCGGTGCCCACCGGCTGCGTCGCTATGGTCCCCACGGCCTTCGAGTCCAAGACGACGCCGTTGCTGTACGCCGCCAGGTCGTAGAGGAACTGGTTGTTCGGACTCGTCAGAGTGACAACCACCTGGTAGGCGCCCGCAGCGGCGACGCTCTTGACGTCGGAGAGCAGCTTGGCGTAGGGGTACTTGGACCCCGGCGCCAACGCCCGCTGCAGACTGAACACCACGTCGGCGGGCGTCATCGGGTCTCCGTTGGAGAACTTGACGCCCTGGCGCACCGTGAACGTGTAGGTCAGCCCGTCGGGCGACGTCGTGTACGAGCTCGCGAGGACCGGGATGACCTTGCCTTTGGGGTCGAGCTGCACGAGGTGCTCGTAGACGTTGTAGTCGAGCACCTCGTCGATCGCCGCCGCCGGGTTCGACGTGAGATCCAACGTCGGGGGGGCCACCGCGGATGCAACGACCAGTGACCCGCCGCCGGACGCGCCGCTGGTTCCGGGCGACGCCGCCGGAGCGGATCCTCCGTTCCCGCTATTCCCGCCGCACGCCGCAGCCAGCAACGACGCCGCACTGAGCGAGCAGGCGACGGCTGCTCCCCTCCCCAAGCGATTCATCTTTCCTCCCTGTGGCAGGCCCACGGGTGCGTGGCCCCCGTAACGAACAGTAACCAGGGGGTGAACGGGAGGTCAAGGGCTAAGTGAACTGGTCGGACCAGTTCAATCGGATGGGCGCGTCGCGCATCGTCGTTGAAGCGCAGCGTCGCAATCTGGGTTTATCCGGCATGCCGAGCTCCCAGCGCGCACAGCCGGGATGGCCATCTCTTCGCGCACCTCCCCACCGGCGCGAGCGCCCAACAGAGGCGCGACACCGTGCCCAGCGTGACCAGCGCAGCTGCCGAGGAGCCCAGTTCGGACGAGGCGGTGGGTTCTCGTCCCCGCCGCCGACCTCGTGGCGTGGAAGCGGCGGGGGCCACATGCGCGCAGCGAACATCGGGCCCGGTGTCCCGGACGGCCGACCACCAGTTCAGTCAGTATTGGATATCGAGGGCGTAGCGGAGCGCTTGGTCGAGCCTGACCCGGGCGTCGAGGTCGAGGCGGCCAACTGGTTCTGACTCCAGGAGCATGGTCGGAATGGTGATCAGGTTGTCACAGCTGATGACGCTCTGATCGGGCAGGCCCTGGGCGACCCCGATCTCAACCTCTGACCGGATACGACGGGTCGTCCGGGTGATCGGCGCGCACGTGACCGCGGTGAGAACCGCGATCGCTGCGTCTCGGGTGAGGACACAGACCGGTCGCCGCCCGGCTGGTGGCCCCAGATCTGCCCAGACGATGTCGCCGCGCTCTACCACTCGGGGGCGGTGAGTGCCGCGAGCCGGGAAGCGGCGGCGACGATGGCGGGATCCTGAGGCACCCTCCGGTAGGCCTCCTGCAGGGCCCGGTCAGCTTCGGCGTGCTCGGCGGCTTCGAGGACCGCAGAGGCGCCGCGTCGCAGTAGCTCCGAACGGCTCGTTCCTTGCTTGTCGGCGAGTCGGTCGAGTCGGTCGATCAGATCGTCGTCGAGCTGTACGAGCACCTCTTTCCGTCCCATAACCATATGGTATGCCATATGGTTATGGGAAAGCACGACGGTGTCTCCCAGGTCGACCGGACTCGCCTGAGGGCAGGCCGTTCCGAAATCTGTCTCATCTGTCACTTCCGACGAGGACGGGCTTCGGAGCCACCTGTTGCCGGGTGGCGGTGAGGGTCTTGTTCAGCCCGGCCTTGCCCCGCCAGCGGCCCGATCCTTTGGCGCTGGCGGTCATCCCTGCCACGTTCAGGTCCTCGACCACCACCGTCTCATGGTTCTTGGCCAGGCCGGTGGTCAGCTTGTTGAGCCCGTCGGCGCGGGCTTGGGCAACCTTGGCATGAGCGCGGCCCAGGCGGGTCTTGGAGCGCTGCCAGCGCTTGGACGCCGCCCGGCCCTTGGCCGGGCCGCGCCGCCGCGAGCACTGCGCCTGAAGCCGGGCCATGCGCCGCTGGTAGTTGGAGAGACGCTTGGGGTTTTCGACGACCTCACCGGTGGAGAGCACGGCCAGGGACTTCACGCCCACGTCAACACCCACAGGCGGCCCGTGCGCTGCCCGATGGTCGGCTCCCCGCTCGGCCTCGACCCCGAAGGCCACATACCAGCGCCCCGCGGCCTGCGACACGGTTGCCGAAAGCACCCGGCCAGCACCGGCGTCGAGGAGCCGGGCCAGCTTGGTCGTCGGCTCCTTGGTTCGGATGACCCCGATGCGGGGCAGGCGGATGTGGCGGGCGTCTGTCACCCCGAACGCCCCGGTGGTCACCTTGAAGCTTCGCCGGGTGTGCTTGGCCTTGAAGCGGGGAAAGCCGACCTTTCGACCCTGGCGCGCCCCCCGGCGGGACTTGGACCAGGCGTCCAGGCCCCTGGCCAGAGCGTCGAGCCCGGAGTTGTACGCCTCTTTGGAGTTCTCCGCCCACCACGGTGCTACCTCGGCCTTCGCCTGGTTCCAGGCTCGCCGCAGCGCCGGCAACGTCCAAGGCAAGGGGCCGAGTAGGCCATCGACCCACTCCCCGGCCTCTCCCACCCCAGCGCCCTGGCGGACGGCCAGCGCCACGAGCGCCCGGCGGGCCGCTAGGTGGTTGCTCACCAGGGACACACCCCAGTTATAGGCAAACCGGGCAGCACCAGCATGAGAAGCCAACGCTGAGCGGGCGTGGTTGTTCGGGTCCAGCTCAAAGCGATACGCCTGGTAGACCAGCATCACGGGGCCTGGACCTTCCCCGCAACGACAACGGCCATCTCCGCCCGCCTTCTGGCCGAGCGTCGTCGATAGAAACCGGCGCAGAAGCTGGCGAACACCTCCACCATGTCGCGCACCAAGTCGTCTGTGACCTCCGCGCTATCAACCACTACCAAGCGGCAGCCCTGGGCGGCCAACACTGCCTCGAGATACTCCACCCCGAAGCAAGCCAGTTGAATCGCCCTGGGTTTCGTGGAGGCTGGGTTTCGGCAAACGCCCCTTGGTTGGGGAAGTGGTGACTGTATCGGTCGATGCCGAATCTGTCAACGGTTGTTGACGACTCTCTCTGATCAACGTATGTTGATAGGGGTGAGCAAGGCCCGGGCATTGAAGAAGCTGGAGACCGCCTCGGGACGTCTCGCAGCGATGGAGTCCCAACGTGACATGGCGGTGGCGGCAGCGATGGACGCCGGCTGCACCTGGGCGGAGATCGGCTCGGCGTTGGGCGTGTCCGCGCAGGCCGCTCACCGCCGGTTCCGGTGGCTCCGCCACAGTCCCGTCACCGGCGAGACGTGGCGGGAGCCGCCGCTGCCGGTCTGATCAGGTCAGGCGCTCTCGGCGGTCAGCGAGGCGGCCCAGAGGGTCTCGTAACGGACCGGTGACATCCGCCCGATCGAGTGGTGGATGCGGGTGTCGTTGAACCACTGCACCCAGCCGGCCGTCTCCCGTTCGACCTCTGCCGCCCCGGACCAGGTGGCAGTCCGTTCGTGGTCGATCAGCTCGGTCTTGTACAAGCCGATGGTCGACTCCTGCAGGGCGTTGGACCTTGCCGTCGAATGCACCTGAAGGATCCGGTGAGCAGCGAACTGTTCGGGTGACTCATCCGTTCCATCCGTGGTCGGGCCGGGAGTTCCCGTTCGTGGTCGTGCAGCAGACCTGGCGGCAGGATCGGGTGTTCTTCTTCGGCGACGACGGGACTATGAAGTCGCTTCCTACGTCGTGGACCGATGCGGCCGAGCCGGATGTCTTCGTGACCATGTCAGGCGGCCGTTGCCCGTTCCGGGTGGTGGATCTGCTGGCTTTGGCGGAGCTCATCGACGGGATGCCTCCCGACGCTGTGTAAGGCGAACTATGCCGTTAGTGTCAAGCTCATTATGTCACCGCTGCTAGGCAGGCGTAGTGGATGAGTTGGCTAGGGCGCCACTGTTGACCGGTAACTGGGCGAAGGTTCCGTCGGCTGCGCTTGACAGCTGTTCCGATGTCGGCATAATAGGACTTACACTGTTGTAGTCCTGATGCCGGGAGGGAGCGCATGGCTCGACGTAGGGAGGACCCGAAGGTTCAGGCGTTGCGGGAGGAGCGCTGCTTGAACCCCCGCCCTGAGGCGGTGCGCGACCCGGCGTTTGCGTCTTCGGAGTTCCTTGACGCCCGGGATCTGGTGCAGGTGAAGTACGAGATGGTGCGCCGGGTGAGAGTCGAAGGCGACGCGGTGAGCCGCACTGTGGCCGATTACGGGTTCTCCCGCCCGTCGTTTTACGAGGCTGCAGCCGCGCTCGACGCCGGTGGGCTGGCGGCGCTGGTCCCGGCCCGTCCGGGTCCTCGGCGGGCTCACAAGATGTCCGAGGAGGTAGTGGCCTTCGTCGAACAACGCCTGGGAGAGTCCCCGGACCTGCGGGCCGGTGACCTGGTCGAAGCGATCGAGGGGCGTTTCGGGCTGCGGGTCCACCCGCGCTCGGTGGAGCGAGCCCTGGCCCGTTCCCGCCGGCCCAAAAGTGGTGGATCCCGATGAGGGCGGCGGCGACGGTGACGTGGAGCGCTATGAGGCCCTGCGCGCTCAGGCCCTGGGCGGGGATGCGGCCGGCTGGCGTCACGGCGTCGCCCTGCTCCAGGGTCGGGGGATGGCGGCATGGCTGCGGACCAGCCGGAGCATTCCCCCTGTCGGTTCCCGACCGGCCGGGCGGCCGACCGGCACTGAATGCCTGGGCGGCGACTTGGTCGGCGTGCTCGCCTCGATGGCTCTCGCCGTGGTCGGGTGAACGCCGGTGAGCATCGAAGCCCCCACCAAGGTGAAGGCCACGCATCTGGGCCGGGCCGCCTATCTGTATGTCCGCCAGTCCACCCTGCGCCAGGTGTTGAACAACACCGAGTCGACGCTCCGCCAATACGATCTGCGCCGGCGGGCCGCGGCGTTGGGATGGACGGCAGAGCAGATCATCGTGGTCGACGTCGACCAGGGGCACTCGGGGGCGTCCGCCGCCGACCGCGAAGGCTTCCAACGCCTGGTCGCCGATGTGAGCATGGGCCGGGCCGGGATCGTGCTCGGATTGGAATGCAGCCGTCTGGCCCGCAACAACGCCGACTGGCACCGGCTGTTGGAGATCTGTGCGCTCACCGACACCCTGATCTGTGACGAGGACGGCCTATATGACCCGGCCGACTTCAACGACCGGATGCTGCTCGGCTTGAAAGGAACCCTCTCCGAAGCCGAGCTGCACTTCATCCGGGCCCGCCTCCGCGGCGGTCAGCTGTCCAAGGCCCGCCGCGGTGAACTGCCCATGATCTTGCCCGTCGGGCTGGTCTATGACCCGACCGGCAAGACCGTGCTCGACCCCGACGCAGGAGTGCAACAAGCCATCCGGCACCTCTTCGCCGTCTTCGCCCGCACCGGATCGGCCCGCGCCGTGGTCCAGGCCTTCCGGAGCGAAGGACTACGGTTCCCGGGTCGCATCCGCAGCGGAGCACACAAGGGCGAACTGTCATGGACACCGCTCCGCCACGACCGGGTGCTACGCGTCCTGCACAACCCCCGATACGCCGGAGCGTTCGTCTATGGCCGGCTCCGACAGCGCCCCGGACCGGGCGGCCGCCTCAGGGTCGAACGACTCCCCCGCGAACAGTGGACGGCGCTGATCCCCGACTCCCACCCCGGATACATCACCTGGGACACCTTCGAGCTCAACCAGAAACTCCTAGCCGACAACGCCCGAGCGCACGGCACGGAGCGGGCGTCCGGACCAGCCCGGGAAGGCAACGCCCTCCTCCAGGGACTGGCCGTCTGCGGACGCTGCGGATGTCGCATGAGCGTCGCCTACCACCTCCGCGCCGGTGTCGAAGTCCCCGACTATCGCTGCATGCGCGCCGCCATCAGAGACGGCGTCACCCCCTGCACATCGATCTCAGGCAAAGCGATCGATGCCGCCATCGGACAGCTGCTGCTCGACACCGTCACCCCCCTCGCCCTCGAAGTCGCCCTCACCGTCCAAGCCGAACTCGAAACCCGAGCCGACGAAGCCGACGCACTACGCAAGACGCATGTGGAACGGGCCCGGCATCGCGCCGAGACCGCCCGCCGCCGCTACCTGGCCGTCGACCCCGACAACCGGCTCGTGGCCGACACCCTCGAGGCCGACTGGAACGACGCTCTGCGCCAGT
Organism: Acidiferrimicrobium sp. IK; assembly: GCF_025499425.1. Lineage (GTDB taxonomy): Bacteria > Actinomycetota > Acidimicrobiia > Acidimicrobiales > Palsa-688 > Acidiferrimicrobium. Next base: position 6,481 of record NZ_JAIMCB010000006.1, on the reverse strand, counting down.
TGCGTGAAGCCCAAGAAGACTACGAACGAGCCGCCACCGCCGCCTGCGCCGCGTTCACCAACGAGCACAAGCAACGGATCCGGTCCCTGGCCGCGGACTTCCCCGCCCTGTGGTCTGACCCGGCCACCCCCCAGCGGGAACGCAAACGCATGGCCCGACTACTCATCGAAGACGTCACCATCATCCGCACCGACCACATCGACCTGCACGTCCGCTTCAAAGGCGGCCAGACCACCAGCCTCGCCCTGCCTCTGCCGCTCACCAGCTGGCAGGCCCGCCAAACCGACCCGGCCACCCTGGCCGAACTGGACCGGCTCCTCGACGACCACACCGACGCCCAAGCCGCCGAGCTGCTCAACCAGACCGGTCACCGCTCCGGGACCGGGCAGCCCTTCACGCCCAACATCGTGTTACACCTGCGCCGCTGCAACGGGTTGGCCAGCCACCTCGAACGGCTCCGAGCCCGAGGACTGCTCACCATCACCGAGCTCGCCGACCGCCTCGGCGTGCACCCATCCACCATCAAGGCCTGGCACCACGCCGGCCTGCTCGAATCACACCAAGCCAACGATAAGAACATCCGACTCTTCGACCCGCCCGAACCCGGCGACCCCCGACTCATCAAACGACAAGGGACACCGTTCCGGGACCGCCTTCCCATCCCTACATAGACAAGGAGCGCACTATGAAGCCATCGCCTTGTCAAGGGCGTCGCCGACAGTACCGATCGAGGGCGCCATTCCGGCGTCGATGAGCGCCTCGGTGAAGGTGACCGACGTGTACTGCGACCCGGCGTCGGAGTGGTGCACCAGCCCCGTCGAAGTGAACCGGCTGTTGTGGCGGCGACGGGTGAAGAGGGCCTGCTCGAGCGCGGAGAGGACCAGGGCGGTGGTCTTGGACGTCGAGACCCGCCAACCCAGGATCCGCCTGGAGAACACGTCGGTCACGAAACTGACGTACACGAACCCGGCCAGGGTCCACACGTAGGTGAAATCGGCGACCCACCACTGGTCCGGTCGGACCACCGCACCCCAGTCCCGCTTGATGAGGTCGGGGTGGCGAGGCGCTTTGGGGTCGCGGATAGTCGTCGTGGTCCGGTGCCTGCCCCGGCGGACACCCTCGATGCCGAGGAGCCTCATCAGCCGGGCGACCTGGTCCCGTCCGACGCTGAAACCGTCGTCGAGCGCGGCGGTCCACAGCTTCTCCGCCCCATACAGACGGCGGTTGAGCGTCCAGATGTCCAACAGCTGGTTGGCCAGATGGGCGTCGTCCCACTCTGCTTGGGACACGAACCCGTCGGCCAGGTGGGCGTAGTAGGTGCTCGGGGCGATCGGCATGTCGTGCGCGGAGAGCACCCTGCAGATCGGCTCGACCCCGAAACGGTCCTTGAACCGGTGGATGTAGGCGACGATCAGCGAAGTTTGCGGTCGAGCTCCGCCGCAGCGAAAAACGCTGACGCGGTCTTCAGGATCTCGTTCGCACGACGCAGCTCGGAGTTCTCGCGCTCGAGTTCCTTGATCCGGGCATCGGTGGTCGAGTCGACACCGGGCCGTTCCCCGGCGTCGATCTCTGCCCGCTCGATCCACCCCCGCAGCGTTCCGGCGTTGACGTCGAGCAGCTCACCGACACGCCTTCGAGCCTGCGACCCCGACTCCGTCGGCTTCTCCCGTCGTCGGTCCTGATACATCCTCACTGCCCGGTCACGGGTCTCCTGGTCGTACTTTCGTGGTGCTGGCACAGCTCAGTCTCCCTTGCGAGATCAGAGCCTCCGGTGGATCCAGGGTGATTCAAGTCGATCCCGGTCCTCCACCACAATGGCGCCCACTGCTAGGTCGCGTAACAGCCCGACCAACTTCGTGCGGTAGCCGTTTACGCCGGAACCGACCTCGAAGACGACCCAGGCAGGAGCCACCCCGACACCGGTCGAGTGTTCCACCAGCCCGGCCACCCGGCGGTCCACGTCGCCGCGCTCGTCCGCCGACCACACACCGGCATAGACCGCCACGCCACCAGCAACTACAGCCCGCTCACCCACCAGCATCATGCCGGTAGCAAGCTGATAAGCGACCACCGGCACGACGCCCGCATGCAACCAACGAGCGGCGCTCTGGCAGCTCACCCCGTTCAGCCTCGCCCACCCGAACAACTTCACGCCACCATCATGGCGAGAGGGTGCGACACCAACCCTCGGCTGAAACAGAATCACCCGTCCTGGCGAACAGTTCACAACCCCCGGGGAGCGGTCGGAGCCACGCCCGCGCTCGACCCCGTCGGTACCGGGGGTCGCCGACGACGCCGTCGTCTAGTCGGCCTCGCGCTGGTCGCGCTCGTCTCGTTGGTGGTCGGCGTGGAGCGACTCCGCGTCTTTGGCGCTTTGGAGGCGCCGCTGGCTGGCTGACCCGGGGAGTTGGATGTTGTATCGCAGTCCGATGATGCGGGTGGCGAAGCAGACGGCGAAGCCGATGAGTGGGTACGCCTCGCTGTTGGTGCCGGCGCCGTGGGCGGCGGCCAGGACGGCGGCGCCGGCGAGGGCGGGGACGGCGTAGAGGTCGTGTCGTAACACGGTGGGGACTTGGCGGATGAGGACGTCGCGGAGCATGCCTCCGCCGATGGCGGTGATGGCGCCGAGGATGATCGCCTGGGCCGGCCCCAGCCGGAACTCGATCGCTTTGGCGGCCCCGGTGACGCAGAACAGGGCGAGGCCGGCGGCGTCGAGGACCTGGATGACGTTCCAGATCCGCTCTAGCAGGAAGCGGGCGGCGAAGGTCACCAGCCCGGCGGCTCCCGCGGCGGCCAGGTAACGCCAGTCCCGGAACGTGGCCGGAGGGGTACCGATGAGCAGGTCTCTGGTGATGCCCCCGGCCAGGGCGACCACCAAGGCGAGGACCAGCACGCCGAAGAGGTCGAGGCGGGCTTTGATTGCTGCGAGGCCGCCGCTGAGGCCGAACACGAAGGTGCCGATTAGGTTGAGCCACAGGATGAGCGTGGGGTCAAAGCCCTGGACCATGCGTGGCATCCTTGCGCACGGGAGGTGACCATGTCCGATAACGGCAAGACCGGGTCGGTCCTTGGTGGTTTGGATGGCGTCGTGGGTGATCTGGAGGCCTTCTACCGGGACCTGCACGCCCATCCCGAGCTGTCCCTGCAGGAGCATCGCACGGCCGGGAAAGCAGCCGACCAGTTGCGGCGGGCCGGTTTCGATGTGACCACGGGGGTGGGCGGGACCGGGGTGGTGGGACTGCTCCGCAACGGGCAGGGCCCGACGGTGATGCTGCGGGCGGACATGGACGCCTTGCCGGTCAAGGAGGCCACCGGGCTGCCTTACGCCAGCGTCGAGGTCGCCGCCGACAGCGAAGGCAACCCGGTGCCGGTGATGCACGCCTGCGGTCATGACATGCACGTCACCTGGCTGGCTGGCACGGTCAGGCTCCTGGCCCAGGCGGCCGGGTCATGGAACGGCACCGTCATGGCCGTGTTCCAGCCGGCGGAGGAGACCGCCCAGGGCGCCCAGGCCATGATCGACGACGGCCTCTTCGAGCGGTTCCCGAAACCGGAGGTGATCTTAGGGCAGCACGTCATGCCCGGTGTCGCCGGTCATGTCGGCTACCGGCCGGGCACGACCCAGGCCGCCGCGGACAGTCTGCAGGTCCGTCTGTTCGGTCGGGGCGCGCACGGCTCGATGCCCGAGTCCAGCGTGGACCCGGTGGTCATGGCGGCCGCGACGGTCATGCGCCTGCAGACCATCGTGTCTCGCGAGACAGCCGCGTCGCAGGCGGTGGTGGTCACCATCGGAGCCCTCCAGGCTGGGACCAAGGACAACGTCATCCCCGACGACGCGATCCTCAAGATCAACGTGCGCAGCTTCGACGAGGCGGTCAGGCGCCGCACCCTCGACGCCATCACCCGCATCGTGAACGCCGAAGCCCAAGCCTCAGCGGCGCCGCAGCCCCCAGAGATCACCACCACTGAGCATTACCCGCTGACGGTCAACGACGCCGGGCGGACCGAACGGGTAGCGGCCGCGCTGCGAGCCCACTTCGGTGACGACCGCGTCGGGGAGCTGGCCGCGCCGTACTCGGCCAGCGAGGACTTCGGTTCGTTCGGCACCGAATGGGGCGTCCCATCGGTGTTCTGGTATGTCGGCGGCACCGATCCCGACACCTACCGGGCCGCCCAAGCCGCCGGCCGCGTGGCCCAAGACATCCCCACCAACCACAACCCGAAATTCGCCCCCGTCCTGCACCCCACCATAGACACCGGTGTCCAAACCATGATCGTCGCCGCCCTCGACGCCCTGCACACCTAACCGCTGGATCAGGAGGAAGCGCAATGGCCGGAAGTCTGCGAGACCAGCTGATCGGCGCTTGGAAGCTGGTGTCCTATCAGGAGATACCGGTAGACGGCTCCGAGCCGTTCGAGCCGCTCGGCCCCGAACCGCAGGGGATCATCATGTATACCCCCGACGGGTACATGTCCGCGCAGCTGTCCAAGCCGGACCGCGCGAGCTTTGCCTCGGGCGACTGGTTCGCCGGCACCCCGGAGGACTACCAGGCCGAGGCCAGCTCCTATATCGCCTACTCCGGACCCTTCCACGTCGACGAGGAGCACCGCACGCTCACCCACTCGATGTTGGTGTCGCTGTTCCCCAACTGGACCGGCCAGACCCAACCCCGGCGGGTCTCGATCGAAGGCGACACCCTGCACCTCGGCACCGAGAGCCCCATCCAGTCCGCCGGGAAGACCGTCAACTCGGTCCTCGTGTGGCGGCGCCGAGCAAAACTAGGCCATCCATCCTTCCCCCGACGGCGCCTCCCGCCGCCGTCGGAGCAACCGCGCCAAAAAAGGAGTCCACATGAGTGACCCGCGCAGGGTTGTAGTGACAGCCGCCGCTAGCGGCATCGGCCTGGCCATCGCAGAGGCCTTCGCGGCCGAAGGAGACCGGGTCCACATCTGCGACATCGACGAGCAGGCCCTCAACGCAGTCACTGAAGCCCACGAGGCCATCACCGGTACCGTCTGCGACGTCTCGGACCGGCTTTCGGTCGAGGCCTTCATCCACACCGCAGTCGACACCCTCGCGGCATCGACGTGCTGGTCAACAACGCCGGGATCTCCGGGCCCACCGCCCCGGTCGAGACCCTCGACCGCGACCAGTGGGAACAGGTACTGGCCGTCAACCTGACCGGCACGTTCAACGTCACCCGCCTGGCCATCCCCTATCTCAAGCAGTCCGCTGCGGGCGTGGTCCTGTTCATGTCGTCCCTGGGGGGGACGGTTCGGCTACCCCAGCCGCAGCCCCTATGCCACCACCAAGCGCGGCCTGATCGCCTTCGCCGAGACCCTGGCCCTCGAGTTGGGCGGCGACGGCATCCGCACCAACGTCATCGCCCCCGGCGCGGTCGAGGGCGACCGCATCCGCCGGGTCCTGCAGGGCCGGGCCGAGGCCAGCGGACGATCCCTCGAGGAGGTGAGCGCTGACGCTCTCGGCGTGCAGGCCATCAAGCGATTCGTCGACCCGGCCGACATCGCCGCCTTGGCGGGTGTTCCTGGCCTCCGACCGGGCCAAGTCGATCTCCGGGCAGACCGTCCCCATCGACGGCGACTCCCAGACGGCGGTGTGACATCGACCAGCCTCACGAAGCTGGTGGGCCGGGGTCCGCAACGGTCCGCCCCCGTAGCGGACCTGCCGCGGTCATCGACCACAGCGGAATCATCCGCGGTCATTCACGTTTCCTCCGCTTGGGCGAACCGGCGATTGCCGGCGGTGAGAGCGCCGGGCTTCGGAGCCGGCCAGCGGCGCGATGCCGTCACCTTGACCCGAGCCTGTAGGCGTGGGACGGAGCCAGAGGAGCGCCGTCCACCTCAAAAGACAGCTGGTCCGGGTAGCACCACCAGTCCTCTCCCGGCTCGAAGGACCGGATCAACGGGTGGTTGGGATGGCCGTTCCAGTTGCGGTGGCGTCAGCCATGTGGAGCTTCTTGCGCTGGATGGCGATGCACTAGCCCGGATCGCATGACGAAGTCGACGCCGGCGGTTGCGGCGATGTCTTCGAGGGGGTTTCCCGCCATGGCGACAATGTCAGCGGAGGCTCCCGGCTCGAGCACCCCGATGTCGTCTCGGCCGAGCAGTTCAGCCGCGACCGAGGTCGCGGCCCGAAGCGCCCGTAGAGGGCTCAGACCGGCCGCGACCATGGCCTGGAACTCAAAGATGCCGTGGCTGAAGGGAAACATGCCGCAGTCGGTCCCGTAGGCGACTTTGACGTGGCTTGCTGCCAGTAGCTGCTGCGCGTCGATGATCGCCCGGCTGTCGCGGCTGAACTTCCACACCGCCTGGCACGGGAGCGTCCCGGCCTGCATCTCGGCTAATGGGGATCGACCACCTCGCTGGTTGAGTGAGTGAGGCTGGTCGCTGAGCCGCCAGCAGGTCAGCACTCTCTCCGGCAGAACGTCGAGTTCTAGGCCTAGATCGTGCGCCTGCTGGT
>NZ_JAIMCB010000005.1 GCF_025499425.1 Acidiferrimicrobium sp. IK | reverse complement strand
CACCACGCCCACAAAACGGCGCTCACAACGACCGGTTCGTCGGTCAGTCACACCCGGATGCCCCTCGCTCGTGAACCCGAGTCGCTGAACCCGGAAAACGTGGGTTGTTCAACAGTGTCCTAGCAGCACCGCCGCCTCCTCCCCGGGCAGCGGTCAGCTGTAGGGGCAGTAGTGCTTCGGGTTGCCCCGGGCGTCGGGCGGAGGGAGGTTACGCCGAGGGGTCTCGATCAGCGGGGCGTCGGGCGGGATCTCGCCCCGGGCCCGCTGCCAGCCGGCCCGGGCGCGGGGGTGGAGCCGCACCGCCTCGGGGAGCAACGACCAGCCCAGCCGCACCGCGGTGCCCACCACCGACAGCGCCGCCTGATCCGCCGGGCCCCACCGCAGGCCCAGCCGCTCGCGCACCGCGGGAGGGTACAGGCCGGCGGTCAGCCAAGTGAAGCTCGAGGCGATGGGGATCCGCAGGGCGCTCCACGCCGGCGCGGGCAGCCACTCCAAGAACGGCGGCTTGGGCAGGTGGCTGAGATCCAGCACGTCCCGGGTGGCCCGGTTGTCCTCCAGCACCTCCTCGCACATGTGGTCCCAGTACGCCTGGAAGCTCTCCCAGTCGGGCGGTACCGGGCGCATGCTGACGCCGTAGAGCCGGTACCACTCGATGCTCTCGTCGTAGAGCTGGCGCTTCTGGTCCTCGCTCAGGCGGTCACCGAAGTGCTCGTTTAGGACGATGATGCTCATGAAAAACGTGGCGTGCGCCCAGTAGAACGTGTCGGGGTCCAGAGCGTGATAGCGCCGCCCCTGGCTGTCCACCCCCTTGATGGTGGTGTGGTACCCGCGGATCTCCCGGGCGGTCTGCTCTGCCCGGTCACCGTCGTAGACCACTCCGTTGATCGGGTACAAGGAGCGCAGCAGGCGGGCCCACCGCTCGGCGAAGAAGTCCGAGTGCTCCTCCACGCCGGCTCCCAGCCCGGGGTGCATGTTTTGCAGCGAACCGGCCCACAGGCCGAGGAGCATGCCCCGCCAGTCGCCGAAGTACTTCCAGGTCAGCGAGTCGGGCCCGAGGCCCTTGGCGGCCGGCCGGCGGGCTGCGCCCCGCGCTTCGGCGGCCTCCGGGGCGAGCCCCGACCCGGTTCCGGTGGGGGTGTCGGTATCGGTGTCGGTGTCGGTGTCGTCCACGAGTTGACTACGCACGTTGTCACCATACGATTGACAACGCCCGTAGTCAACTGCCAGCCTGGCTGGCATGTCCGACGCCTCCGCCCCCCACAGCCGGGCGCGACGGGCCGCCACGACAGGCGCTGCGGCGGACGGCGCGTCCCCGGCGCGGGCCCCGGGCTGGGCGGGCACCACGATCGAAGACCGCCGGCGGGCCCGTCAGGGCCGGCTGCTCGACGCCGGGCTCGACCTGATGGGTTCGGGCGGCACCGCGGCGGTCACCGTCCGGTCGGTGTGCCGCTCGGCGAGGCTCACCGAGCGCTACTTCTACGAGAGCTTCACCGACCGCGACGCCTTCCTCCTGGCCGTCTACGAGCGGGTCGCGCTCGAGGCGCAGCAGGCGCTGGCGGCCGCGGTGGCCGCCAGCCCCCCCGATCCGCCCGCTCGAGCCCGGGCGGTCGTCGAGGCGTTCATGGGCATCGTGATCGACGATCCCCGCAAGGGGCGGGTACTGCTGCTCGAGGCCTTCGGTGACCCGACGCTCGCGGCGGCGGGCGCGAACCTGCTCCCGTCGTTCGGCGCCCTCATCGAGGACCAGCTCCCCGGCGAGGCCGGCGGCCGGGGCCCGCTGCGGGCCATGTCGGCTGTGAGCATGGTCGGGGCGCTTGCCCACCTCTTCTCGGCGTGGCTGGACGGCTCCATCACGCCGTCCCGGCGCCAGTTGGTGGACCACGCGGTGGCGGTGGTCCTGGCCCATGTGGCCCTCGCCGCCGGGTAGGCGCCCCGGCGTCGCCCTGCGGGCATCGAGGCAGCTACCCTCCCCGGATGGACGCTCCTCCGGCTCGCGAACGAGAGATCCTGACCTGGGAGCGTTTCGGTGCCGCCAGCCGGGAACTGGCGGAAACCGTCGCCGCTGACGGCTTCGTGCCCGACTTGATCCTGTCCATCGCCCGGGGCGGCCTGTTCGTAGCCGGGGCCCTCGGCTACGCGCTCAGCGTCAAGAACATCCACCTGATGAACGTCGAGTACTACACCGGGATCGACGAGCGGCTCCCGTTGCCAGTGGTGCTCCCCCCGACCCCTGAGCTGGTCAACCTGGAGCACGCCAAGGTCCTCGTCGCCGACGACGTCGCCGACACCGGGCACACCCTCGCCCTGGTCCACGACTTCTGCCGGGGCAAGGTGGCCGACGTGCGCGCCGCGGTGCTCTACGAGAAGCCGGCGTCGGTCATCGCCTGCGAGTACGCGTGGGCCAGGACCGACCGCTGGATCGACTTCCCGTGGTCCTCGCAGCCGCCCGTCGCCGGCAAGGGGACCGGCGAGTCCGCCGCCTTGGGGCACTAGACCGCCGGCGGCCTCCCCCGATCCGTGTCCCCGAGCCGCTCGCCGCTCCGGTAGGTCGCGACGAGGGCCAGGGCGCCGTCTAGGGCTCGGCGCAAGCTGCGGGGATCCCGCCGGGCTTGGGTCAGGACCAGGCCGCCTTGCAGGCTGGCCAGCGTCGAGGTCGCCAGCCAGTCTGCGTCGGTGTCGGGACGTAGCTCGCCCGACGCGATCATGGCGGTCAGGCCGGCGCGGATGTGCTCCTCCCACCGGTCGTATCCGGACGTGAGCACCACCCGGATCTGGTCGTGGTGCTCGCCGACCTGGCTGAGGAGGTTGGCGATCGGGCATCCGCCCTCACCTCCGTGCCGCTCCTGGATGGCCACCAAGGCGTCAGTCCAGCGGACCAAGCCCTCCCAGGTGCCGAGGCCAGCGAAGAGCTCCTGCTGTTCGCCCAGCACCATCTCGTTGGTGGCCTCGGCCACCGCCTTGAGCAGGTCGTTCTTGTCGTCGAAGTAGTGGTACAGCTGGCTGCGAGACGCCGGTGCCCGGGCGCCGACGTCGTCCAGGCTGGCCGCCGACGCCCCCTTCTCGGCTACCACCTCCCGCGCCGCGGCGACTATCCGCTGGCGGGTGGAACGCCCTCTCTCGGTCGTCGGTGCGGCTCCCATGACCCCAGTATTCCCCCAAGTGGACTTGACAGTCCAATACTTCTTCCGCTCTACTGGACTCGTCAGTCCACTTAATCGTTAGGAGCCCCCATGCCCACCACCATTCGCGAGCAGTCCGACCAGGTCAAAGCGGCCGCCGCCGGGCGACTGCCTGCCGAGATCCTCGCGGCGTTCGCCCGCGGGACCGTCGACCTCGTCGCCGAAGGGGTCCCCGCCGGCGCCATCAAGGTCGGTGACCGCCTCGACTCCTTCACCCTCGACGACGCCACCGGACAGCCGGTCAGCTTGGAGGAGATCGTGGCGACCGGCCCGGCGGTGGTCGTCTTCTACCGAGGCGGCTGGTGCCCTTACTGCAACGTCGCGCTTCGCACCTACCAACGCGACCTGCTGCCCCAAATCGACCGCTTCGCGGGCCGCCTGGTGGCCATCAGCCCCCAGACGCCCGACCAATCCCTCTCCACCGCCGAGAAAGCGGAGCTGTCCTTCACGGTGCTGTCCGATCCCGGCAGCCGCCTGGCCGGGAAGATCGGCATCGACTTCCAGCAGACCGACGAGATGCTCGACGCCCAGGGACAGATCGGGGTCGACCTGGCCCAGGTCAACGCCGAGGGCTCCACCCGCCTCCCGCGCCCGACCGTGCTCGTCGTCGACCGCGACCGTGTCGTGCGCTTCGTCGACGTGTGCCCCGACTACACCGCCCGCACCGAGGTAGCCGCCATCGTCGCCGCCCTCGACGCGCTGGCCTGACCGGAGCGACGGCAACGACCGGGCCGACCGGGCGCGCTGGCGGCCGCAGGCCGGTGCGTGAGCCGGCGGGCCCGGGTGCCGCCGGTGACGTCTCTCGGGATCCCAAGCCACGAGGCGTCCTCCGGCCGCCTCGCTACCGCCCTCGACTCGCGTCGCTCGCTCGGTTGGTGTCTGGAGGAAGCGGCCGCGACCCTTTCCGGGCCGGCAGCGGCAGGGCAGCGGAGCGCGCCGCCCGACGCGAACCGCCAGTCGCAAGCCGCGGCCCGATCGCTCGAACCGGGGGGCGTCTTCAGGCGCAGAGGAGACCGCTGAGCAGCCGTGCTGGCGATGGTGCTGCAGAGCCCGCAGTGGACCCCTGAGGTGATGAACGTGAAGGCAGGCGAGGTCGTGTTGGTCCACGGGGCCGGCGGCATGGTCGGCTACGCAGCCGTGCAGCTGGCGCCGCGTCGCGGCGCTCGGGTGATGGCCACCGCGGGGCCGACGTTCGCAGGTGACCTCGAGCGGTTCGGGGCGACGGTAACGCCGTACGGGGAGGGCATGGTCGAGCGGGTCCGGTCACTAGCCGACGGGCCGATCGATCACGTCCTCGACGCCTCACGCCCGAACCAAGGCGCGATCGCCGCGCTCATCGAGATCACCGGAGACCCGAAGCACGTCGTCACGATCAGCAACCACGACGAGGCCCGCAGCCAGGGGGCACGCGTCAACATCGACGAGCTGCTGACCGCGGGCGGCATCCCGAGCTCCGGCTTCCTGGCCGACTACGCCAGGCTCGCGGCCGCAGGCCAGCTCGCCGTCCCGGTGGCGAAGAGCTTCCCGCTCGCCGAGTGGCGCGCCGCCGCCGAGCTCAGCCTGTCAGGGGCACCGCACGGCAAAGTCGTTCTTGTGCCCTAGCCCGCCTCGCCCTGCCGGAGCGGCGCCCGACGTGGAGCCGGCGGGCGCCCGGAGGGCGGGGGAGCGGTCACCAGGCCGGGAAGGTCAGCCATGTCCTCGAAGACGGTGGTCCCCGGTCCCTCCAGCCATTCCCGAGGAGTGAGCCCACCGGCGAAGCCGAGGGAGCGCATCCCCGCGGCCCTGGCCGCCTCGACGCCGGCCCGGCTGTCCTCCACGACGACGCAGGCCGACGGGTCCGCTCCCATCGCGGCCGCGGCGTGGAGGAACAGGTCGGGGGCCGGCTTGCCCCGGGCGACGTCGGTGGCGCTGAATATCCGCCCGTCGAAGCGCTCGAGCAGCCCGGTCAGGCCGAGGGTCAGGCGGATCTTCTCGTGCGGTCCGCTCGACGCGACACAAGTCGGGACGCGCAGCGCGTCAAGGGCAGCCTCGACCCCGGGGACCGGTCGGAGGTGAGCGCGGAACGCGGCGGTGAGCCGCTCCGCGTACCGGGCCGGCCACTCGGGGGCCCGACGTCCGAGGCCGGCCTCGATCTGCTGGAGGGTGTAGGCGTCGCTGCGCCCGACGAAGCGCTCTAGGACGTCGAGCGGGCTGAGCGGCCATCCCATGGCGGTGAGCATCTCCGACTCGATCTCCACCGCCAGCTTCTCGCTGTCGACCAGCACCCCGTCGCAGTCCAATATGACCAGCTGGGGGGCCTCCTCCGTCACCTCAACGCAGCTGCTGGTAGGCGCCGACCCCGCCGCACACCGCCGCGCCGACGAACAAGCCGAGCATCGTCATCGCGAAGATCAGGTCCGCTTTGTGGGTTTTCAGCGCGTAGATCCCGAGGATCTGGGCCAGGACGAGGATCCCGAGCCCGACGAACAGCAGGGTCACGTTCCCGGATGAGGTGCCACGGGCATCCGGGGAACCCTAGTGCCGGCAGCGAGCGGTCAGGGTGCATCCCCGGCCCGGAGCTGAGGTGGTGCCAGCCGTCGGCGAGCGGGCTCAGCGCCTCGGGGCCCAAAGGCCGGTCCCGGCGGCCTCGTCGGCCATCCACTCCAGCCGTCCCGCCCGCACCGCGGTGGACGAGACCGGCCCGTGGGCGACGTCCACTTCGAGGAGAGTGACCCGGGGCGGGGACGGCGCCGGGAGGGGATGAGGCGGCCGGGGGGCGACCAGCACCGCCGGCACCCGGCGCAGCACGTCGTCGCGGGCCGCTTGGGACCCCCCGTACCAGGCCGGGTCGACGAGTTGCGCCCACTTGTCGGCGCCGACGATCAAAACGTCGTAGCCCTCGGCGATGTCGACCAGCAGCCGGGCGCTGGTCAGCCGGGCGCCCAGCCACGGCCTCGACGCCCGGCACGCTTCGAGCACCGCCAGGCGCGCCGAGGGGGCCGGGCCGTGACGGTCCTCCTTGCCCAGCGCGACCTGCGAGATGATCAGGTCGACGCGGTCCAGCCCGGCCTGGCGGCGGGCGGCGTCGGCTACCGCCAGGTGGGCGACGGTCGGGGGATCGAACGACCCCGGGTAGGCCCCGGTGCGCATCACTGCAGCATGGCGCCTGGGAGGCGCCTACGCCACCGGCCCTCGCGCCGCTCCGGGCGGGCGGGGGCGGTGGCGTCGCGGCGTCAGTAGCGGTAGGCGTCGGACTTGAACGGACCCTCGAGCTCCACGCCCAGGTAGCCGGCCTGCTTCTCGGTGAGAGAGGTCAGCTTCACGCCGAGCTTGTCGAGATGCAGGCGGGCCACCTTCTCGTCGAGGTGGCGGGGCAGCACGTACACCCCGGTCGGGTAGTGCTCGGTGCGGGTGAACAGCTCGATTTGGGCCAGCACCTGGTTGGTGAAGCTCGATGACATCACGAAGCTCGGGTGACCGGTGGCGCAGCCCAGGTTGACCAGGCGGCCCTCGGCCAGGACGATCACGGAGTGGCCGTCGGGGAAGTCCCACGCGTCGACCTGCGGCTTGATGTTCGTGCGGGAGATGCCCGGCACGCGGGCCAGGCCGGCCATGTCGATCTCGTTGTCGAAGTGGCCGATGTTGCAGACGATGGCGTTGTGCTTCATGCGGGCCATGTCGGCCGCGGTGATCAAGTCGCGGTTGCCGGTGGCGGTAACGAAGATGTCGGCGTCGGCCACGACGTCGTCGAGGGTGAGGACCTGGTAGCCCTCCATCGCCGCCTGCAGCGCGCAGATCGGGTCGATCTCGGTGATGATCACCCGAGCGCCCTGACCGCGGAGGGACTGGGCGCAGCCCTTCCCCACGTCGCCGAACCCGCACACCACCGCCACCTTGCCGGCGATCATGACGTCGGTGGCCCGGAAGATGCCGTCGATGAGCGAGTGCCGGCAGCCGTAGAGGTTGTCGAACTTCGACTTGGTCACCGAGTCGTTGACGTTGATCGCCGGGAAGCGCAGCGTGCCGGCCTCGGCCCGCTGGTAGAGGCGATGGACTCCGGTGGTGGTCTCCTCGGTGACCCCCTTGATGGTCTTGGCCATCGAGGTCCAAAGGGTGCCGTTGTCGCGCAGGGTCCGGTTGAGGGTGGCGAGGATGAGGGCGTACTCCTCGGAGTCCTCCGGTCCCAGCTCGGGCACCTTGCCCTGCTCCTCGCACTCCGCCCCGAGGTGGACGAGCAGCGTGGCGTCGCCGCCGTCGTCGAGGATCATGTTGGGGCCGTCCCCGTCGGGCCAGCGCAGCGCCTGCTCGGTGCACCACCAGTACTCCTCGAGCGTCTCGCCCTTCCAGGCGAAAACCGGAACGCCGGCGGCGGCGATGGCCGCGGCGGCGTGGTCCTGGGTGGAGAAAATGTTGCACGACGCCCAGCGCACCTCGGCACCGAGCGCCACGAGGGTCTCGATCAGCACCGCGGTCTGGACGGTCATGTGCAACGAGCCGCTGATGCGGGCCCCGGCCAGGGGCTTGCTGTCGCCGTACTCGGCTCGCAGGGCCATCAGGCCCGGCATCTCGACTTGCGCCAAGTCGATCTCCCGGCGGCCGAAGTCGGCCAGGCCGATGTCGGCGACGCGGTAGTTGACGGGGGTGGCAGTGTCAGTCATGGGGCTCCTGTAGCTGGAGGGATGTGCGGGATCGGCAGGTTGGGGCGGCGCTTCTGAGAGAGCCACCACGCGATGTCCGCCGAGCCGGGGCCGTCTGGCCCTGTCCATCTGGTCAGCCCGAACCCGTCCATCTTACTGCGCGCCGCGAGGCGGATAGCTTCCCAAGGTGCGCACTCTGGTCATCACCGCCCATCCCGACGACGTCGACTTCGGCGCCGGCGGGACCATCGCCTCGTGGACCTCGCAGGGCATCGAGGTCAGCTACTGCATCGTCACCGACGGCGACGCCGGCGGCTTCGACCCGGCCGTTCCCCGAAGCGAGATCCCCGCCATCCGCCACGCCGAGCAGATCGCGGCAGGCCGGCAGCTCGGCGTCGAAGAGGTCCGGTTCCTCGGCTGGCAGGACGGACGGGTGGAGCCGACCACCGCGCTGCGCATCGACTTGAGCCGGGTCATCCGCCAGGTCCGCCCGGAGCGGATCGTCACCCACAACCCCGAACGCAACTGGGACCGCATCGGCGCCAGCCACCCCGATCACCTGGCGGTGGGGGAGGCGACGGTGCGCGCCGTGTACCCCGACGCCCGCAACCCGTTCGCGTATCCGGAGCTGGCCGACCTCGAGGCCCACACCGTGGGCGAGGTGTGGCTGATGGGCGGCCCGGGCGCCGACACGTGGGTAGACGTCACCGACAGCTTCGAGCGCAAGCTGGCCGCGCTGCGGGAGCACACCAGCCAGGAGACCGACCGGGGCGGCGGGCTCGAAGCCAGGCTGCGGGAGTGGATGAGCGCGACGGCGGCCCAAGCGGGGTACCCCGACGGCCGCCTGGCCGAGGGTTTCCGCCGGGTGATCACCCGATGACGGCGTCTTTCCTCACCGTTTCCTCGCGCCGGTCGAGGCTCGCCCCCGGCTCCCGACAGGGTTGTGAACTGTTCGTCGGAGCGAGTGGTTGTGTCTCAATCGGGGATGGGTGTCACACCTCCCTTGTGATGATGGTGGTCGTGAGGCTGTCGGAGTGGGTGAGGGTCAATGGCGTGAGCCGCCAGGGCGGGTGCGGCCGGTTCCATGCCGGTGCGCTGCCGGTGTCGGCCGGTCAGTTGGCGACGGGGATGATCCTGGTCGGGGAGCCGCCGGCTGGCGGGGCCGGCGTGGCGTTTTACGCCAGGGTGTCCTGGGGCGATCAGCGCGCCGATCTGGACCGCCAGGTGGTCGTCGACGAACTGCGAAGACGGCACCAGCCCCGAGCAAGACAAGACCGTCACCACCACCCGCCAACAGGTGGCCCCGAACCCGTCCTCGTCGGAAATGACAGATGAGACAAGTTTCGGAACGGTCCGTAGGCTCGTCGGCATGTCCTATGACGCCCTCCTCGTCGTGTCCTTCGGGGGTCCGGAGGGTCCCGACGACGTGATGCCGTTCCTCCGCAACGTGCTGCGGGGCCGGGACGTGCCCGAGGATCGGGTGGTCGAAGTGGCCCGCCAGTACGACCGCTTCGGCGGGGTCAGCCCGCTCAACGGGCACAACCGGGCGCTGATCGCCGCCATCGAGGCGGACCTGGCCTCGCACGGGCCGGCCCTGCCGGTGTACTGGGGCAACCGCAACTGGCATCCCATGCTCGCCGACACGGTGGCGGCGATGGCGGAGGACGGGGTGCGTCGGGCGCTGGCGTTCGTGACCTCTGCCTACGGCGGCTACAGCGGCTGCCGGCAGTATCTGGAGGACATCGAGGCGGCCCGCTCGGCGGTCGGTGCCGCCGCGCCGGTGATCGACAAGCTGCGGTTGTACTTCAACCACCCTGGTTTCGTGGAGCCCCTCGCCGACCAGCTGCGAGCCGCCCGGGCGGACGCCGGGCCCGACTCGCCGGTGCTGTTCAGCGCGCACAGCGTGCCGGTGTCGGCGGCCAAGTCGAGCCCGTACGAGGAGCAGCTGCGGACCACCGCCCGCTTGGTCGCGGCCCGCGCCGGCGTGGCGGAGTCCGACTGGCAGCTGGTGTTCCAGAGCCGATCGGGGTCCCCGTCGGTCCCGTGGCTGGAGCCAGACGTCCGCGACGCCCTGGCCGCGCTGGCCCCCGACCACGACGCGGTGGTGGTGGCGCCGATCGGGTTCACCTCCGACCACATGGAGGTCCGCTTCGACCTCGACACCCAAGCGGCGGAAACGGCCCGCCAGCTGGGCCTGCGGATGGTGCGGGCCGGGACCCCGGGAACCGACCCCCGTTTCGTGGAGATGGTCCGCCAGTTGGTCTCCGAGCGGCTGGGGCCGGAGCGGCCCGGCTCCGAGCGACTGTCAGCCGGCGGCGCGGTGTGGCCCGATCGGTGCCCGCCGGGATGCTGCCCGGCCCCGGCTCGGCGCCCGGCGCGGCCGGTAGGGTCTGGGACATGACCGATCCTGCAGGTGACGAGGACCGCTTCGCGTCGCTTCGATCCGAGGTTCGCGCCGCGCTGGCATCGCGCCTGGAGGTGCGCGACCCCGCCGCCGCGGGACTGGTGCTCGGCGCCGGCAGCGACGACTTCGAGTCGGGCCGGCGCTACTTGAAGCTGCTGGCCGACGGCGGGTGGGCGGTGCCGTCATGGCCGACCGAGCACGGCGGGATGGGCCTCGCCGGCGACGAAGCCGACGTCGTGCGAGAGGTGGTGGCCGAATTCGACGCGCCGGACATGTACCCGTTCCTGGTCGGCTTGGAGCTGATCGGCCCGACCATCTTGGCCCACGCCTCGGAGGAGCAAAAAGCCCGGTGGCTGCCGGGGATACGCGACGGCAGCCAGATCTGGTGCCAGATGTTCTCGGAGCCCGACGCCGGAAGCGACCTGGCGAACGTCAAGACCAAGGCGGTGCGCGACGGCGACGGGTGGCGGGTCAGCGGGTCGAAGGTGTGGACCAGCCGCGCCCACTACTCGCAGTGGGGGCTGCTGCTGGCCCGGACCGACCCGTCGGTGCCCAAGCACGCCGGCATCACCGCGTTCGCCATCGACCTGTCGTCTCCGGGTGTCACGGTCCGCCCGCTGGTGCAGATGAACGGCGACGCCCACTTCAACGAGGTGTTCCTCGACGACGTGGTCGTGCCCGATGCCGACCGCATCGACGAGGAGGGGCGGGGCTGGAAGGTCGGGATCACCTGCTTGAGCTTCGAGCGGGGTTCGCTGGCCGGCGACCAGGGGATCACCGTGGACCGCTTGATCGCCCTCGGTCGGGCCAACCGCGTCGAGCGCCGGCCGGTGGAGCGGGACCGTCTGGTGCAGCGGATCGTGCAGTTGCGGGTCAACCAGATGTCGGCGCTGCGGGCCGCCGCGGCCCGCCAGGCCGGCAAGGCGCCCGGGCCGGAGGACTCCGGGGCCAAGATCCAGACCACCAGGATGGTCAAGGCGACCGCCGCCCTGGCGCTCGACCTCGAAGGCCCCGCCGCCACCGTCTACCAGCCGACGGCCGCGTCGCCGGCCGGCGCGCCCGACGCGTGGCAGACCATGTTCTTGGTGTCGCCTTCCCTGTCGATCCGGGGCGGGACCGACGAGATCCAGCACAACATCCTCGGTGAACGGGTGCTCGGGCTTCCCCCCGAGCCGCGGGTCGACAAGGCCCGGCCGTTCAGCGACCGGCCCGACCAGTAGCGCCGGCCAGGCTGGCCGGCTTCTAGCCGGCCAGCCGGCCCGGCTTCTATCCGGGCCGGGCGGCCGTCTTGCCGGTAGCGGGGTGGGCTCGCCACACTGCACCGGGTGGCCGTGCTCGTCGATGTCGCAGGAGTGTCGGCCGTCCGTCCCGGACGGCCGCTGTTCGAGGACCTGTCGGTCACCGTCTCCGACGGGGACCGCCTAGGGGTCGTCGGCATCAACGGGACCGGCAAGTCCACGCTCCTACGGCTGCTCGCCGGCGTCGACCAACCCGAAAGCGGCGTCGTGCGCAAGGGGCGAGGGGCGCGAGTCGGGTTCCTCGACCAGCGGGCGGCGCTGCCGGCCGGGACGGTGCGAGCCGCGGTCAGCGCCGGCGCGGCGGGCAGCGGCGCCGGGACCGGCGCGGTAGGCGGCGGTGACTGGGAGGTCGACGCGGTCCTGGACCGCCTGGGCATGGCCGCCCTGGCCGATGCCGACGTATCGCAGCTGTCGGGGGGGCAGGCCAAGCGGGTGGCGCTGGCCCGGGTCCTGGTCCAGCCGGCGGAGCTGCTGATCCTCGACGAGCCCACCAACCACCTGGATCTGGCCGCCATCACCTGGCTGGAGGACCGCCTGGCGGGTCACCGGGGCGGCTTGGTGCTCGTCACCCACGACCGCCACCTCCTCGACCGGTTGACCACCCGCATGCTGGAGCTCGACCGCGGATCCGCCTACGTCCACGAAGGCGGCTACGCGTCCTACCTAGACGCCCGAGCCGAGCGGGACGAGCGGGCGGCCACCGGGGAGGCGGTCCGGCGCAACCTGGCCCGGCGGGAAGCCGCGTGGCTGCGCCGCGGCGCCCCGGCTCGGACCCGCAAGCCGCAGGCCCGGATCGCGGCCGCCGAGGCGCTGCTCGCGGCGCGGCCCGCCGAACCGGCCCGGCGGGGGGACCTGGACTTGCACTTCGGTACGCCCAGGCTGGGCGACAAGGTGATCGAAGTGGAGCACGCGTCGGCCGGCTACGACCCCGACGGTCCCCTGGTCCTCAAGGACGTGACCCTCTCCCTCGACCGCCGAGACCGCCTCGGGGTCGTCGGCCCCAACGGGGCCGGTAAGACCACCCTGCTCGACGTGCTCGCCGGCCGGCGCCCCCCGGCGTCGGGCCGCGTCGAGCGGGGCCCGACGGTCGTGATGGGCGTCTACGACCAGCACGGCGCCGACCTGGACCCAAGCGCCCGGGTCCGCGACGTCGTCGCCGGCCCGGCCCGGGTGCCGGGCACCCCGGAGGACAATCTGCTGATGGAGCGGTTCTGGTTCACCGGTGACCTGCCCTGGGCCCGGGTCGCCACGCTGTCCGGCGGCGAGCGCCGGCGCCTGCAGCTGCTCAGCGTGCTGGCCGCCCGGCCGAACGTCTTGTTCCTCGACGAGCCGACCAACGACCTCGACCTCGACACGCTGCGGGTCCTCGAGGAGTTCCTCGAGGACTGGCCCGGCGCGCTAGTGGCGGTCAGCCACGACCGGGCGTTTTTGGAGCGGGCCACCGAGCACGTCGTCGCCGTAGGCGCCGACGGCGGGGTGCAAGAGGTCGCCGGCGGGCTGGCCGGCTGGCTGGCGGCCAGCGGGGTGCCGGTGGCGGCCGACCGGGCGGGAGGCGGCCGCACGCCGTCGGTGGCCGGCGGAGGAGCCCCGCCGCGGGCTGCGGGCTCGCCGGCGCGGGCCGCGGGCTCGCCGGCGCGGTCCGGGGGTTCGCCAGCCGGGGCGGCGGGCGCCGGCAGCCGCTCAGGTGCGGCAGGTGGCGGGAGCGGGGGGCGCTCGGCGAGCACCCTCAGCTTCCGGCTCCGGGAGACCGAGAAGCTGATCGGCCGCCTCGAGCGGCAGCGGGACCGCCTGGCGGAGGAGATGGCGGCTGCCGGCGACCACGTGGAGATGGCCCGAGTCGGCTCGGCGCTGGCCGAGATCCAAGGGCAGCTCGACGACGCCGAGGAGGAGTGGCTGGCGCTGGCCGGGGAGGCGGAGGCGGGGCGGTGAGGCCGGGCGGGGCGCCGGCGCTGTCGCGTTGGCGGCGTTGTCGTCAGGGCGGGTGCCGCCGACGAGCTGGCGGGGCGGGTCTCGCCGACGACGTGGCGGGGGCGACCCATCCGAGGTCCAGTTGGCCACCGGGGGAAGTGGTCAACTGGACCTCGAGGCGAGACAGGCGTCCAGCGGGGGAGTGCCCCCGTCAGTTGACCAGGGTGACTGACCTGGTCTGAACGCCCCACGACGCGCAGTCGCTGTAGGTCGGCAGCCACAGATCCAGGCGGTGACCGACGATGGCGCCGCCGGTGTCCTGAGCGATCCGGGTGCCCACGCCGGCGATGTCGATCGTCGAACCCATCCGGATGACCGACGGGTCGACCGCCACGGTCGCCATCGAGGTGCGAGCACCGCTCGCGGTGGTGCCTCCGAGGTCGTAGCAGGTGACGACGAACGAGCCGAGCGGCTGACCGCCGACGCTGCTGGCCTGCACCTGGGCGCTCACGGGGGGAGGCGGGGGTGCGGGGGCGGTCGCCAGCCAGTAGCTGTCGTCGGTGGTGCCGGGCGCCATCGCAGTCACCGCAGTCGAGCTCGGCTCGGGGGCCAGCGCACCGCTGTAGAGGGCGTCCCCGAAGCTGAACACCCCACCGTCGGACGCAGCCATCCAGTAGCCGTCACCGGTGGGGGAGGGAGCGATGGCCACGATCGGCTTGTTGAGCTTGGTCGAGCCGAGCGACCCGTGGAAGGCGGCGTCGCCGAAGTTGAAGATGCCGCCGTCAGACGCGGCCAGCCAGTAGCCCTGCCCGGAGCGGGTGGCGGCGATGCCGACGATCGGCTGGTTGAGCGGGGTGGAGCCGAGCGATCCGTGGAAGGTGGCGTCGCCGAACTCGAATATGCCGCCGTCGGACGCGGCGAGCAGGTAGCCGTTGCCCGTGGGGGTGGCGGCGATGCCGACGATCGGCTTGTTGAGCGGCGTCGACCCGGTCGAACCGAAGAACTTGGCGTCGCCGAAGGGGAACACGCCCCCGTCCGACGCCACCAGCCAGTAACCCTTCCCGTCGGGGGTCGCGGCGACGCCGACGATCGGCTTGTTCAGGTGGGTCGCGCCGAGCGAACCGTAAAACCCGGCGTCGCCATAGGGGAACACCCCGCCGTCGGCGCCGACCAGCCAGTAGCCGGTGCCGCTCGGTGTGCGGGCCATGCCGACGATCGGAGCGGCCAGAGCCGAGCCGGGAGCGCCGAGCACGGGGGCCGACCCGAAGCCGCCGACCGCTCCCGGCGTCGTCGCCGGCGGGCTGGGCACGCTCGGCGTGACCGCCGCGGCGGTGGTGGCGTGCAGGTCTACCTGCGGCGGGGCGACCCGGTGGGTGGACGCTGCTCCAGGCACCAGGACGCCGGCGCCCACAGCCACCAGCGGCAGGGCCGCGGCGAGAGGGCGGGGAAGGCGCCCCGGCATGGTTCGCCGCCAGCGAGGCGGTCGAGCGTGCTGGGGCTGGTAACGGGGCGCGCCCGAACAGAGGCGCTGGGAACTGCTCTCAGTTGATGTCAGGACTACTTCTCCCTCTCGTTTCAGCGCGCCGGACCGGTCTGCGAAGGGGGAAGTCGCGACCCGGCTCAGCGCGGGCCTCCGCCGGAAAGGGGTAGGCGGAGGGGGGGGCGTACAGCGCCTGCCGGCGGTCTCTGGGACAGTCACCCGGGCGCGTTGTCGTTTCTCAGCGGGGAAGCATACAGCCTCTCGGCGGGTTGAGACCAAATCTGTATCCCCGCAAACCGGTCTTTACGTTGTGTGGCTGCGCCGCCACTGGACCATCAGTGCTGGTCAAGGTATGTAAACGGCGCTCTCGGACCGGTCCCCCAACCCGATGGATACGGTGCTCCATATGGGCCCTATGACCCTACGCGAGTGGTCATCTCGGCCACGGGGAGTGTCGGGGAGGGGGCGATGCGACGTCAGTTTTCGCTCAGTAATGACCAACCCAGCAGCCGGCCGCAGGGAGGGGGATACGGGACACGCGGGACCGGCCCGGAGGCCTCCCGAATGTCCATCCCGACGCCCTCTGGCCGGCCGCCACGTACCAGCGGGCCGGACTGGACTGCCGTCGTGGTGCCGTGACCAGGGTGCGTCCGGGGCATCGCCATTAACATGTCCCGGTCAGCCGCCGGGGTTGCCTCCGACGGGACCGCCGCCGCAGGAGGACTCCGTTGCCAGACCAGCCCGAAGTGCCCGAGCAGCCCCGCACGACCGTCACGGTCCGAGACGGTGTGGCCGACGTCAGGCTCAACCGGCCCGCGAAGCTCAACGCCTTCGACCGGGGAATGTTCGACGCTTTGGTGGCTACCGGCGAGGCGCTGGCCGCCGACAACCGGGTGCGGGCGGTGGTCCTCTCCGGCGAGGGCCGGGCGTTCTCCGCGGGGCTGGACCTGTCGATGTTCGGGCAGATGGCCAACCCGTCCTCGTCGGTCGGTCAGGACCTGGTCGGCGGGCGGGTCGCCGGCCCGGCCAACCGGGCGCAGCAGGCGGTGTGGATCTGGAGGGCGCTGGAGGTGCCGGTCATCGCCGCGGTGCACGGGCCGGCGCTGGGCGCCGGCTGCCAGCTGGCGCTCGGCGCGGACTTGAGGATCGTCGCTCCCGACGCTCAGCTCTCGGTCCTCGAGATCCGCTGGGGGCTGATCCCCGACATGGCCGGGACCTACCTGCTGCCGAGGTTGGTCGGTCCCGACGTGGCCAAGGAGCTGCTGTGGTCGGGTCGCATGGTCTCGGGGGAAGAAGCGGTGCGCATCGGTATGGCCACCCGGGTCGCTGACGACCCGCTCGCCGCAGCCCTCGATCTGGCCGGGGAGATCGCATCCAAGAGCCCCCACGCCATCCGTCAGGGCAAGCGGCTGATCGACGCCTCGCTGGATCGGGGGCCCGAGGAGCAGCTCCTCGACGAGGAAAAGACGATGGTCTCCCTCATCGGCAGCGCCAACCAGAAGGAAGCCGTCGCAGCGTGGTTCGACAAGCGCCCTCCGGCTTACTCCGACGTCTGAGGGTGCGGGACGTTCCGCTTCGCGGTGTGTGACCTCCGTCGGTCTCCGCTAACGGCTCGCGACATCTACCCTGGGAGGGTGACCGAAGCGCAGGAGACCACCCCCACCCTCGAGCCGATCATCTCGGCCTGGCGCTCTGAGCTCGACGGCCAGGGCTCCGTGTCCGCCACCGACGTCCAAGACCGCCTGCTCGAGCTGTGGGGCCACCTGCCCGACGGGGAGGTCCGCTCCGAGATCGAGCGGTGGCTGACCGAGACCTTGGCCCGCCACCTGTACGCAGCCGAGGACATCGACGCCCGCCTCGAGCGGGTCCTCGCCAGCGTCTAGCCCGGCCAGCAGCCGCTCGCCCTACACGAAGCCGAGGGCGGGGAACTTGGCGCCGAGCACCCCGGTCGGGTCGACGCCGAGCACCCCTGCGAGGATGGTCGCGTACACCGAGCGGAAATCCACGCTGTAGCGGAGGTTGCCGCTGGTGTCGAGGGCGGTGAGCGACGGCTGGTCGCCGTAGAAACCGCCTTTGACGCCGTGGCCGGCCACGAGCAAGGCGCTGGCGGTGCCGTGGTCGGTGCCGCCGCTGGCGTTTTGCGCGACCCGCCGCCCGAACTCCGACACGGTGAACACCACCACGTCGGCGGCTCTCGGCCCGGTGCCCACGGCGTTGAGGAACGAGTCCAGCGCTCCGTCCAGCTCGGCGAGGAGCCGCTCCTGGCCGGCCTTCTCGTCGGCGTGAGTGTCGAAGCTCGACAGCGATACCTGATACACCCGTGTCGGTGCGCCGGCGTTGATGAGAGCGGCGACGGTGGCCAACTGGTCGGCGAGCGCGCCCCCCGAGGCGGCCGCCGTCGCCCTCGCTGCGGCGCCGGTCCCGCTCGTTCCGGGCCCGCTCGGGGTGGTCCCTGCCGGTGCGGTCCCGCTCGTCGAGGTGCGTCCGGTGAGGCTGGCGAGCGAGCTGCGAACCCGCAGCAGATCGGCCGCCGAACCCGACACCGCGGCGGCCAGCGGACCACGGTCCGGGCCGGGCTGAGCGCAGGCAGTGAAACCGGCGATCATCGGGGCCCGGCCGGGGAGGGTGATGGTGCCCGACGTGATCGCGGTGGCCGCCTGGCGGTCACCGCGAAGGGCGGGAGGAAGGGTCGCCCCGACGCTGATCGCCCGCATCGGGTCGGTGCCGGTGGCGTCCAGCCAGCGTCCCAGCCACCCCGACCCTGCGCCGCTGGCCTCGGCGGTCTGCCAGATGTCCATCGACTGGAAGTGGCTGAGGCTCGGGTCGGGGTAGCCGACGCCCCGCACGATCGCCAGCTGGTGGCTGTCCCACCGCTTCTTCATGAGCGGCATCTTCGGGTTGAGCCCCAATCCCTCCGCGAGGGGCAGCACCTCGTTGGGTTTGTACCCGAGGTCCGGACGGCCTGACTGGTACGCCGGGTCGGCGGCTGGGACCACAGTGTTGAGCCCGTCGTTGCCGCCGTAGAGGGTCACCAGCACCGCCACCCCGCTCGTAGAGCGCACTGCGCCCGCCGGCCGGCCGCTACCGGCCGCCGGGGACGTCGCCCACGGGCGGAAGGCCAGCCCGGCGCCGAGCAGGCCGGCGCCGGCGAGCGCCCCCGCTCCGGTCAGCACCTGCCGCCGGCTGAGCAGGCCGGCGCGCCGGGGTTCCCGGCCGACACCGGAGGGGTCTTGCTCTGCGGGAACTAACCCGGCGTCGGGCTCCCAGCCGACGGTGCCGCGGTCGGGGTCGCCCGGCGGCGGCCCGGGCTGCCCGGTGGGTCCGATCGGGGTGGTCACGGATGCCTCCTCATGCCAGCACGTACTCGGGGGCGGTCAACGCGACCGCGACCAGCGACCGGGGATCGGACGCCGCATGGTGGAGGGCGGCCGCGGTGGTCGCTCCCCACCCGTCGATGCCGAGCGCAGCGGCGACGGCGTCAGCGCGGCCGGAGACGGGCACGGCCTCGACGGCGCGCAGGTCCGCGGCGGCGGCCATGGCGGCGGCGATGTCGAGACGGGCCAGCGCGGTGGCGGTGTCCAACCAGTAGGCGTTCTGACCCCATCCGCTGACGTTCGGCGGGTCGAAGAGGGTCTGGGCCAGCCTGGTCGACAGGGCCGCCAGGTTCGGGGCCCGCCGGCTGCTCGCCGCTGCTGGCGGGACCGCGCCGGCGCTGCGCTGCAGATCGGCGTCCAACCCGAGCGCCCGGGCCGCCCCGACCAGGTACTCGATCGGCTGCTTGACCAGCCCCTGGCGTGACGCGGCGGACCGAAAACCGGGGTGCAAGAAGACCGCCCGCAGCGCCGCGGCCACGTCGAGCCCCGGCCCGTACGCCGGCAGGACATCGGTCACGACCTGGTCGGCCGGTCCCACCGGGTACGCGAAGTGGCTCCACAGCTTGGCGACCACGAAGCGAGCGGACGCCGGATCGGTCACCGCCAGGTGGATGATGTCCTCCCCGCCGAAGGGCCCCGTGTGCCCCAGGTAGGTCTTGACGCCGGTGTCGTGCTGCGCGGCCTGCAGGTGCCACGCGCCCGTCCGAGGGTCGGTGACCCACCCGGTGAAGCCGCGGGCGGCGGCCACCACGTCGGGTTGCCCGTAGTTGCCGATGCCGAGCGTGAACAGCTCCATCAGCTCCCGGGCGAAGTTCTCGTTGGGATGAAGCTTCTTGTCGGTGGCGGTGTCGAGCCACCGCATCATCGCCTCGCCCTTGGCCACGGCCTGGGTCAACGCCTCGAACGAGCCTGCGCCTGCGGTGCGCAGCAGCTGGTTTTGTTCGTACATCGCCGCCACGTCCTGCACCTTCGAGTAGCCGGTGGCGAAGTGGCCGTGCCAAAACAGCGTGAGCTTCTCTCGAAGCGGCGTCGAGGTGACCACCATGCGCTGCGCCCACCACCGCTGCAGCTGCAGGTGCTGCGCGCCTTGCGCTTCGCGCTGGGCTTTGCGGGCGTCGGATCCGGGCGGCCCTGCCGGCTTGGCCAGGTGGGAGACCGTCGGCACCGGCACGGCATCGCCGGCAGGGTCCGGTCCCGACAGGCCGCCGACGAACGCCTCGACGGTCGCGTCGTAGCCGGCGGCGGTCGCGGCGTCGAGCTGGGCGGGCGTCGCCCCGAACCCGGCCCGGCGGTATAGCAGCGCCACGTCGCTGCGCACCTGGTCCATGGCCTTGAGTAAGCCACCCCGGCTTTAGGAAAGTGTGATCGCCCGATCATCTCTGCGGGTAGAGGGAACGGGTGCCAGACAACCCGCAGCAAAACGTCACCTTCCCGAGCAACGGGGGAGAGGCGCATGGATACCTAGCCGTCCCCCCGTCGGGCTCCGGTCCCGGGGTCATCGTGATCCAGGAATGGTGGGGGCTGACCTCCCACATCGTCTCGATCGCCGACCGCCTGGCCCGGGAGGGTTTCGTGGCCCTGGCCCCCGACCTCTACGGCGGAGCGACCACCCACGACGCCGACGAGGCCGGAGCGTTGATGCAGGCCCTTCCCCTCGACCGGGCCGCCCGCGATCTCGCCGGCGCGGTCGGTTTCCTCCTGTCCCAGCCCCAGACGACCAGCTCCACCGTGGGGGCGGTCGGGTTCTGCATGGGCGGGCGTTTCGTGCTGACCCTGGCCGCCCAGCAAGGCGAGAAGGTGTCGGCGGCCGTCCCGTTCTACCCGGTCGGACCGGACCTGCCCGACCTCTCCGGGATCAAGGCCGCGGTGCAGATGCACGTCGGAGGCTCCGACGCGTTCATCCCCGTCGAGGCATCCCGGGGGATCGCCGACAAGGTCGCCGGGGAGGCGTCGGTGACCCCAGAGTTCCACGAGTACCCCGCCGGCCACGCGTTCCTAAACGACGAGAACCTCCTCGGGACCTACGACTCCGAGCAGGCCGCGGTGGCGTGGGGCCGGATGGTCGAGTTCTTGAAGCAGCACGTGCGCTGATTCCCTCGGGGGACAGCGGCCGTTAAGGAGCCGGCGCCGGGCGCGTCAAGCTGCCTCCACCGCGGCGGGCGGCGCGTCGTCGAGGAGGTCCAATACGGCCTCCTCGACCGCGCCCTGCGTGGAGGGATGACCGAACTCCACCCCTTGCCCGAGCGACGCCAACGCCGGCGCGACGGTCTCGCCGTGGTGGTAGCGGTCGACGACGCGGGGATCGACGTAGGAGCGGCGTACCACAGCTGGGGTGTTGCCCAAGTAGTGGGCCACCTCTCTCATGGCCATGGCGACGCAGCGCTTGCGGGCGGTCGGTGAACCCGCCCCGGCGCCGACAGCCAGGGCGACCGCCGCGAGCACCGTCGCGTTCCAGGTCCGGAAGTCCTTGGCGGAGCAGTCCACGCCGGCCTGCTCCCTCACGAAGCCGTTGATGTCGTCGGAGCGGACGTCGACCCACGCCACCTTGCGCCCCACCTGCCGGCGCCAGGCGAGAAGGTCGGGGCCCCCGCCGCGGCGGGCTTTGAGCGCCCCGATGACCTCCGCCACATCGGGGTCCACGACCGACTGCAGCCGGCGCTTGGACCCCTTGGCGACGAAGTCGAACGTCACCGTGTCGCCGTCCACGTGGGCGTGGCGTTTGAGCATGCTGGCCAGCCCGTAGGTCTGGTTCTCCTCCGCGTAGGCGTCCGATCCGATGCGGAAGAACCCGAGGTCGAGCAGCCGCGCCGCGCACGACAGCACCCGCTCCCGGCCCAGGCCGTCGGCGCCCAGATGGTCGCAGATCCTGGCCCGCAGGTCCGGGAGGGTCCGGGCGAAGACCAGCATGTGGTCGAACTTCTCCTGGTCGCGCCGGACGCGCCACGCGTCGTGGTAGCGGTACTGGGTGCGGCCCCGGGCGTCGACCCCGGTGGCTTGGATGTGCCCGTTGGCGACCGGCGAGATCCACACGTCCTGCCACGCCGGCGGGATGACCAGACCCGCGATCCGTTCGATCACCGCCGGGTCGGTCACCCGCTGCCCGTGGTCGAGGTAGACCCAACCCCTACCCGCCCGCCGCCGGGTCAGCCCCGGACCGGCGGGGTCGACACGGCGGAGGCGGGTCACAGCCGATGGGTACCCGACCGGCGCCCGGCGAAAACCGCCTGCGGGCGCGCGACCCCGCCGCTACGCCGCCCGGCAGGTCCAGCGGCCGCCGTCGCGCCCGACGCGCAGCCGGAGGCCGAAAGCCTCCGACATCGCGTCGCCGGTGAGCGTGTCGGCCACCGGGCCGGCCGCGACCACCCGCCCCTCCCTCAGGAGGAGGACGTGGGTGGCGCCGACGGGGATCTCCTCCACGTGGTGGGTGATCATCACCGTGGGAGGCGACCCCGGGTCCGCGGTCAGCTGACCCAGCCTGGCGACCAGGCGCTCCCGGCCGCCCACGTCGAGGCCGGCGGCCGGCTCGTCGAGCAGCAACAGGTCGGGACGGGCCATGAGCGAGCGGGCCAGCAGCACTTGCTGGCGTTCGCCCTCCGACAGCACCCCGAAGGCCCGGTCGGCGATCGACGCGAAGCCGGCCGCGGCCAGCAGCTCTTCGGCCTCGGCGCGCTCCTCGTCGCGGTAGTGATGCCACCAGGGTTCGAGCGCGCCGTGGCGGGCCGACACCACGACCTCCTTGGCGGTGAGGGTGGGAACCAGCATCTTGGCCACCGCCGCGCTGACCAGACCGATGCGCTCTCGCAGCACCCGCACGTCGACCCGCCCGAGCCGCTCACCCAGGATCTCGACGTGACCGCGGGTGGGGAAGAGGTACCCGGCGGCCAACTGGAACATCGTCGTCTTACCCGACCCGTTCGGGCCGAGGACCATCCACCACTGGCCGGCCCCGACGTCGAGGTCCACCTGGTGCAGGACCGGGACTCCCACCCGGTCCAAGTCGACGCGATCGAAGCGAAGTGCGGAGCTGTCGGCCATGACGGCGGGCACCCTAGCGGCGAGGTCCGGCGGCCCCGGCCGGCGAGAGAGCGACCGGTTCGCCTTTCCCTACCTGTTGCCGCCACCATGAAGGCATGGCCGGACTCCTCGCCGCACTCGCCACCCGTATCCAGGCCGGCTTCGACACCGTCGCACCCGGCGCCGACCCGGTCCTGCGCCCGTCCGGGCAGGCCGGGGCCGACTTCCAGGCCAACGGGGCGC
Source organism: Acidiferrimicrobium sp. IK (assembly GCF_025499425.1). GTDB lineage: Bacteria > Actinomycetota > Acidimicrobiia > Acidimicrobiales > Palsa-688 > Acidiferrimicrobium. Next base: position 346,947 of record NZ_JAIMCB010000005.1, on the reverse strand, counting down.
TCCCGTTGGCCAAGCGGACCGGCCAGGCGCCCGCCGAGATCGCGGCCAAGGTCGTCGCGGCCGCCGACCTGGAGGGGGTCGCGACGGCCGAGGTCCACCCGAAAGGGTTCATCAACTTGACCGTCGAGCCGGCCTTCCTGGTCGCCCAGCTGGCCGCCGCGGCCGCCGACCCCCGACTGGGCGTGGACGTCGTCGACGACCCGTGGACGATCGTCGTGGACTACTCGGCCCCCAACGTGGCCAAGGAGCTCCACGCCGGCCACGTGCGCACCACGATCGTCGGTGACGCCCTGTGCCGGCTGGCCGGGTTCGCCGGTCACCACGTCATCCGGGAGAACCACATCGGCGACTGGGGCACGCCGTTCGGGATGCTCATCGAGCACCTGATCGACATGGGGGAGGAGGTCGGCGCCCGGGAGCTGTCCGTCGGCGACCTGGACGGCTTCTACCGTCAGGCCCGCGCCGCGTTCGACGCCTCCGACGAGCTCAAGGACCGGGCCCGCCGGCGGGTGGTGCTGCTCCAGTCCGGGGACCCCGAAACCCTCCGGTTGTGGCGGATCCTCGTCGACGAGAGCATGCGCTACTTCAGCGAGGTGTACCGCCGGCTGGGCGTGCTGCTGACCCCCGAGGACGTCGTGGGGGAGAGCTTCTACAACGACATGCTGCCAGGCGTGGTGAACGAGCTGGAGAGCCTCGGGCTGCTGGTGGACAGCGAGGGAGCCAGGTGCGTGTTCCCTCCGGGATTCACCGGGCGCGACGGCGAGCCGTTGCCGCTCATCGTGCAGAAGTCCGACGGCGGGTACGGCTACGCCACCACCGACCTGGCGGCCATCCGCGACCGCTTCGGCCGGCTCGGCGCTGACCGGGCCCTCTACGTCGTCGGCGCCCCGCAGCGCCAGCACTTCTCGATGTGCTTCGCCGTCGGGAGGGAGGCGGGCTGGATCCCCGAGGGCGCCGAGGCGGTCCACGTCGCGATCGGGAACATGCTCGGACCGGACGGGAAGATCTTCCGGTCCCGCGCCGGCGAGGCGGTCAAACTGATCGAGCTGGTGGACGAAGCGGTGGCGCGCGCCTCCGCCGCGGTGCTGGCCAAGAACCCGTCCCTCGGGGACGCCGAATCCACCGCGGTCGCACAAGCCGTCGGGGTCGGCGCGTTGAAATACGCCGACCTGTCCACCGACCGGGCCCGCGAGTACGTGTTCGACTGGGACCGGATGCTGGCGTTCGAGGGCAACACCGCCCCCTACCTGCAGTACGCGGTGGTGAGGATCCGCTCGATCTTCCGTCGAGGCGGTATCGACCCGTCGTCGTTCGGCGCCGGCCGGGTGCCGGTGAGCGTCGACGAGCCCGCCGAGCGGGCCCTGGCCCAGCGGCTCCTGGCGTTCGGCTCCGCCATCGCGTCGGCGCTCGAGACGTGGAGCCCCCACAAGCTCTGCACGTATCTCTTCGAGCTGGCCGGGGAGTTCACGTCGTTCTTCGAGAACTGCCCGGTGCTGCGGGCCCCGTCGCAGGAGGTGCGCGACAGCCGCCTCGAGCTGTGCGCCCACACCGCGGCGGTTCTGGCCCAGGGATTGGAGCTGCTCGGGATCGACGCGCCCGAGCGGATGTAGCCCCTGGCGGGCGTGTCGGCAGTCCCGGGCTCGGCGGTGCCGGCGGGGCGCGGCGGCTGTAGCGTCCGGTGCATGAGCTCATCTGCAGCCTCCGAAGCCGTGCGCGTGGAGCGGGACGGGCCAGTCACCACCGTGATCCTCTCCCGGCCCGCGGCCCGCAACGCCGTGGACGGCCCGACTGCCGTCGCGCTCCACGACGCGTTCGAAGCGTTCGACGCCGACCCCGACGCTTCGGTGGCGGTGCTGTGGGGGGACGGGGGAACGTTCTGCGCCGGCGCCGACCTCAAAGCCCTCGGCACACCACGCGAGAACAAGGTCCGCCGCCTCGGGTCCGGCACGCCCGCGCCGATGGGACCGACCCGGCTGCAGCTGTCGAAGCCGGTGATCGCTGCCATCAGCGGATATGCAGTCGCCGGCGGCCTGGAGCTGGCGTGCTGGTGTGACCTGCGGGTGGTGGAGGAGGACGCGGTGCTCGGCGTCTTCTGCCGGCGCTGGGGGGTGCCGCTCATCGATGGGGGAACGATCCGCCTGCCCCGCCTGATCGGGGAGAGCCGGGCGATGGACCTGATCCTCACCGGACGCCCAGTGGACGCGGCCGAGGCGCTGGCGATCGGCTTGGCCAACCGGGTCGTGCCCACCGGCGAGGCCCGCCGAGCCGCCGAAGCGCTGGCCCGTGAGCTCGCCGCTTTCCCCCAGACCTGCATGCGCGAGGACCGCCTGTCGGTGCTGTCGACCTCCGGCCTCCCCGCCGGCGACGCTCTGGCTGTCGAGCTGGACCACGGGCGGGTGTCTTTGGCCAGCCCCGAGATCGGCGCCGGGGTCGGTCGTTTCGCGGCCGGGGCCGGGCGGCACGGGGCTAGCTGAGCTGCGCTGAGCCGCGCGCGCCGCGGCGTGGCGCGGCGGCGGGGTCGGGGTCGGGCTGGCGGCCTCGGGTCTGGTGGCCGCCTCCGCTTCGAGCGCCAGACGCCCACCGCGGACGGTGGCGAAGTGGACCTCGAAGCGGCGCCACCTTCGGCGCCGGGCCGGAGCCCACCCGAGGGGTGCCTAGCATGCGGCGGGTGACCCCCCGCATCGCCGTCGGACCACTGCAGCCCGCCTACGCCGTCGCCGCGGTTGAGGCGGGAGGAGGGCAGGTCGTCAACCCCGACGGGAAGGCCGACGGGCTGATATGGCTCGCTCCGCGTCAAGTCGACGCGCTCCACGACGCGCTGGAAGCGACCGGCGCCCGTTGGGTGCAGCTGCCGCTGGCCGGCGTCGAGCGCTTCCACGAGGCCGGACTGTTCAGCGCCGGCCCCCAGTGGACGTCGGCCAAGGGCAGCTACGCCGAGCCGGTGGCCGAGCACGCGGTGATGCTGGCTCTGGCCGGGCTGCGGGTGCTTCCCACCCGGATCACCGCGACATCGTGGGGGAAGCCGGATGGCATCTCGCTCTACGACCGGGACGTGGTGATCCTCGGTGCCGGGGGGATCACCGCGGAGCTCCTCCGCCTCCTGGCGCCGTGGCGGGTACGGGCCACCGTCGTGCGTCGCCGTCCCGACCCGGTGGAGGGCGCCGCGGCCACCGTGGGTCTCGAACGCCTGGACGAAGTTCTGGCGCCCGCCCAGGTGGTGTTCCTCGCCCTGGCCCTCACACCCCAGACCCGAGGGGTGATCGCGGCCCCGCAGCTGGCGGCCATGAGACCGGACGCGTGGCTGGTCAACGTGGCACGCGGACCCCACGTCGACACCGACGCGCTGGTCGCGGCTCTCGACTCCGGGGCCATCGGGGGAGCGGCGCTCGACGTGACCGACCCCGAGCCGCTGCCCGACGGGCACCCCTTGTGGGGCCGGGCCAACTGCATCATCACGCCCCACACCGCGGACACCCAGGCGATGGTCGAACCGCTGCTGGCCAGGCGCATCTCCACCAACGTGCGTCGCTTCGCCGCCGGTGAGCAGCTCGAGGGCCTGGTCGACATCGAGGCCGGTTACTGAAGCACCCGGTCCGGCCGGGCCGGCCGGCTGCTGGCGGTCTCAGGTCTCAGGTCTCAGGTCTCAGGTCTCGGCTATCGCAGCTCGTCGAGCGAGATGTGCTCGGGAGGACCGCCGGCGGGCGGCAGGATCGGAGCGGTCACCGCCCAGCCGTCGACCGGCCAGCCCGACCCGGTCGGGCCGATCACCGCGAACTCCGGTCCCGGTCCGAGTGTGAGCTGGCGCATCCACACGGCGTCGTGCCGGTCGCCGAAGCGCTGGACCGCGTCCTGCCACGGGACGCCGCGAGCCTTGTCGGCGAACCCCACGGTGCCGGCCGCGCCGGGCGGGCGGTCGGGGGCGCCGACCACCAGGCGGTACAGGCCGCCGGCGCCGGCGCCGGCCCCGGCCTGCCGGGCGGCCGCGTCGTGAGCGGCCAGGCGGCGAGCGTCAACCGCGGCGTCCGCCAGATGGCCAACCGCCTCCAGGTCGCGGACCACATACCAGTCGAGGTAGGCCGGGGCGCCGGGCGTCGGCACTCCCGGCCACCACGGCGGTACCGGCAGACGCCACGACCACGACTCCCGCCAACCGGCCGGCGGGTCGGCGGCCAGCGCCCGGTGAAACGCCACGAGCGCGGCCTCGTATTCGCCGATCGATGCGTCCTCGGCCGGTTGATGCCAGAACGCGTAGGCCAGCGGCCCCTTCACGCGACCCACCACCAGCCGCCGGCTGCCACCGTAGGCAACCGCTTCAAGGATTGACCGCCCGGGCCACGACGACGTCTCACAACGAGGCAGTCTCCCGCACATCTCCGCCGGCCGCGGCCGGAGGCCCCGGGTCGGGCTCCTGCTCGGGCAGCGCCCGCACCGAGCGGACCGCTCGGGGAACCAGCCACGGCACCGACGAGGCGGCCACCGCGACGCTCACCCACAGCGCTCCTCGCAGCCCGAGCGTGGCGCCGATCACGCCCCCGACCAGGTTGCCGACCGGGATCACCCCCCAGGAGAGGAACCGGACCGTGGCGTTCATCCGGCTCTGGAGGGAATCGGGGCAGAGAGCCTGGCGGAGCGTTACCTGGGAGACGCTGTAGACGCTGACACCGAGCTGGGCGACCCATTGCGACGCCGCGACCAGCCACATGCCGCGGTGGTCGCCGGGAGCGAGCGGGGCCAGGGCCGCGCCCGCCGCCGCGACGGCCATGGCGACGATCACCGCCGGGCCGTACCCCAGCAGACGGGTGACCCGGGCCGCGATCAGCGCGCCGACGACCACGCCGGTGCCCCCGATGAGAAACACCACGCCGATGCTCCCCGCGCCGAGATGGAGGGTCCGGGCCAAGTAGACGACCAGCACCGTCTCGAGCATCGCGATGCTCAGATTGCCGAGCGTGGTGCACACGGTGAGCCGACGCAGCAGCGGGCGGCCGGCGACGTAGCGCAGGCCGGCGACGACCAGCGAGGTGGTGGTGGCACCGGGCCGGCGAGCGGGCGGTGACGGTTCGGGGGTCCGCACGGCGCGCACGCCGAGCGCCGACGCCGCGAAAGACACCGCGTCGAGGGCGACGGCCGGCGCCGGGCCGACGAGTCCGATGAGCACGCCGGCGATGCCGGGGCCGCCGACCTGGGCGACCGACTCGCTCAGGCTCAGCTTGGCGTTGCCGTCGAGGAGCTGCGAATGGTCGAGCAAGCGCGGCAAGTAGGAGCGGTAGGCGATGTTGAACAGCACCGACGCGAGGCCCGCGACGAACGCCGCGACGTACATCTGGGCCAGGGTCAAGTGACCGAGCGCGTAGGCGACGGGCACCGACCCGATGACCACCAGACGGACCCCGTCGCTCCACATCAGGACCGGTCGGCGCCGGCGATGCTCGACCCAGACCCCGGCCGGGAGGCCGATCAGGAGGTAGGGGAGGGTCTCCAACGCCCGTAGCACCCCGACCCCCAAGCTGCCGGTGTGCAGGACGTTCAGGGCGGCCAGGGGGAGGGCCAGCTGGCTGACCTGGGTGCCTACCTCGGAGACGGTGACGCCGCTCCAAAGCGACATGAAGTCACGCTGCCGCCACAGTGACCCCGCCCGCGCCATCGCGTTGATGCTGCTCCTAGTGGCCGAGCCCCGTCAAACAATTCTCAGCGCAGAGTGGCCGAACCCCCGCGAACCGTGCGGTATCGACGGATCTCATAGAGAACGATCGAAGCTGAGACGGCCGCGTTGAGTGAGGATGCCGACCCGCTCTGTGGGATGGCGACGAGCGCGTCGCAGGCCTCGGCCCAGGCTCGGCTCAGGCCTGCTGCTTCGTTGCCGATGACCACCGCCGTCGGCGGCCGCCAGTCGCGGGCCCAGACCTGGTGGGTGGCGTCCTCGCTGGCGCCGACCACCTGGAACGGCTGGGGGCGGCGTCTCAGCCAGGAGAGCACCGCGTCGGGCCCTTCCTGGCGGACGACCGGCAGCGCGAAAAGCGAGCCCCTCGACGCCCGCACCGCCTGCGGATCGTAGGGGTCGGCGGCGTGCCCGGTGACCACGACCGCGCCGGCGCCGAGGGCGTCGGCGGTGCGGATCATGGTCCCCAGGTTTCCCGGCGAGGAGGTCCGATCGCCGATCAGCACCAAGTCGACGTCGGGTCCGATCCGGCCGAGGTCGTCGGGCTGGGTGCGGGCCACGGCCAGCAGCTCGGGCGGCCCGTCGTCGCGCCCGCCGAGGTCGCTCAGCAGCTCGGCCGGCAGCTGGATGCGCGTCGCGACCGCCGGCCCCCCGAGCACGTCTCGAGCCCAGGAGGAGAGCGGCCCGGGCCGGTACAGCAGCGCGTCGAGTGGCCATCCTCGCTCGACGGCGACGGTGATGGGGACGACGCCCTGGATGAGAAATCGGCCGAGGCGCTGGCGGGCCCGGCGATTGGTGAGCAGGGCCTGCCACTGCTGGAAACGGTCGTTGCGGGCGGCGACCACGACCGGGCCGGGCCCGGCGCCCCCGGTCACGAGCGGCGCCCGCTCAGGGGTCCAGCCGCGCGGTGGCCAGACCCCAGGGGCGCAGCACGAACGACTCGTCCCATGCTTCGAGGGGCCGCCCCTGGAGGTCCACCAGCCATCCCCGCCGGCCCGCCACCCCGACGACCGCGGTGTCGTCGGAGGGGTTGAACATCCGCAGCTCCAGTCCCCCGTCGTGGTGACGCAGCGCCGACACCTCGGCCCCGGTGACCTCGAGACGGCTGCCCGACCGGGGGCCGTCGCCGGTGCCGACCACGACCTCGAGGGGCAGCCAGACGTCGTCGGCCAGCGCGTAGGGGTCCGTCGGGGCCAGGGCCACCGCGAGGCGGGACGTGACCCGGCCAGCCATCTGGGGTCCCTCCACGGGTAGCGGCGGCCCCGCGGCGTTGGGCCGGTAGGCGGGGGCCGGGCGCGACAGCATGCCGGTGGCCCGCAACACCGTCACCGCGACGGCCCACCCGTTGTCGACCACCTCGTATTCGGCCACCCCTTCGTGGGTCACGGTGAGCCCGCCGGCGGTCACGAAACGGCGGGCCGGGAAGGTCGGCAGGGGCCACTCCCCGTACCCTCCCTCCGCCTCGAGTCCCCGACGGACGGTCCCGAAGGCGCACTCGGCGACGGAATGGTCGGTCCTCGACGGCAGCGGGAACCACGCCCTCAGGCGGTGGTCACGGCAGCGGTTGTCGAAGGTCGTCTCGACCCGCACGGCTCGGTCTCCGGCCCGCACCTCCAGCCAGGTCACCACCTCGACGTCCTCGGCGCCGACCCGGCGGCCGTCGACGATCGCCGCGGGCCAGCGGAACCGGCGCAGGACCCGCAGCCGCCCCCGGACCGGGCCGTGCTCGACGCAGGTGACCTCGACCGCCTCCGGTCGATCGACCACGAAGTCAGCGACGGGCGGCGAGTAGTTGTAGGTGTCGCCCTCGTCCCCGTCGTCGACCAAGCGACCGAGACCAGCCAGGCCGTTGACCGAGAACGTCCCGTCCGACGGGCTGACCGCTACCCGGATCAGGCCGTTGTCGAGCCAGTTGTCTCGGCCCTCCACGGGGTCGACCGCGAGCGGTGCGGGCTCCCACGCGGCCCACCCGAAGCCCGGCACCGGACCGACCCGGACCGCGACGCGTTGCGACGCCCGGCGGGTGACCCGCACCCGCAGGGGACGGTCCCGGTTGGCGCCGGCCTGGGCGTAGGCCTCCGCCATGACCGAGGCGTTGTCGGCAATGCCCGGAGGGCGGGGGCCGATCGGGGTGCCGGGACCGTCGATGTTCCCCCGGCTGCGGCTCCTGGCGGTCGACGCGTCCGACACCAGATCCAGATCGACGCCGTCGCCGGTCCAGGTGACTGTCGCCGCGGACGCCCGGCCGTCGTGGAGCCATCCCTCGGTGGTCAGCTCGGCCAGCAGACGCCCGAGGTCCCGGCCGGTCCCGGTCTTCTCGGTGGTGCCGGCCTCGATGGCCTCCAGGACCTGGGCGCCGGCGGGCAGCTCGGAGCCGGGCACCACCAGCTCTACGACACCGGAGCGGGGACGGGCCGACGGGTTGAGCGCCACCGCGCCGGGGCCGACCTGGGCCGCCGCCGCCGCTTGGGCCTCCGCCGCCAGCGCGTCGCCCACGGCGCGGGCCTCGGCGTAGCGATGCAAGACGGCGACGCCGACCTCGTCGGCCGAGCAGGCGCACACCGAGTCGTGCGCGGCGTTGTGGACCATCTCCCGCCACGCGGCGGCGAGCAGCTGTCCCGGCCACTCGTCGGCGGGACGCCACAGCGCGCTGAGCGGCTCGGCTCGCCGCTCGAGGGTCAGCTCGGCGCGGGCGGCCGCCACCCGCACGTCGACCCGGTTGGAGACCACCCCCATGAGCAGGTTGGCGCGGGCCCCGGAGCGCAGCTCGCCGGTCCACGCCGGCAGCGCGTCGGTCGGCGCCGAGGCCAGGTACTCGGGTAGCGACACCAGCTCGAACTCGAAGTCCTTCTGCTCGTCGTTGGCCGCGGCCAACAGCGCGGCCAGCCCAGGTTGGGGGGTCTGGTGGTCGGTCCCGTTCATGAGCAGGATCGGATCGCCGGGCGAGCGGAGGAACCCGCCCAACTCGACCTCCTCTGCCCGCATGCGCCGAACGAGCGCGGCGGGCTCCGAGGGCAGGTGAGCCCCGATGCCGTAGCCGACGGGCAGGTACTCGGCGCGAACCGTCGACCCGTCAGGGGAACGCCACCAAAACGCGGTGCGGTCCACCGCGGAGGGGACGCCCCGCCAGACCACGGCGTGTTCGATGCCGGCCTGGCGGAGGATCTGCGGCATCTGGGCGACGTGGCCGAACATGTCGGGCAGGTAGCCGACGGGGGAGCCGCCCCCGAAGCGGGCCGCGGCGGCCAGGCCCATCTGCAGGTCCCGGACGATGGTCTCCGCCGACACCAAGAACTCGTCCATCAACACGTACCACGGCCCGATCGTCAGCCGCCCGGCCGAGGTCAAGCGGGCGATGGCGTCGGCGGCCTGGGGGCGAACCTCGAGGTAGTCGTCGATCACCGCCAGCTGACCGTCGAGGAGGAACGGTCCGGCCCCCGGGTCGGACTCCAGGCGGGGGAGCAGCTCGTCGAGCACCTCCACCAACGTCGCGCGGAAGGACTGGAACGGGACGTACCACTCGCGGTCCCAGTGGGTGTGGGCGACGACCGCGACCTTTCGGACCATGCCCCAAGGGTAGGCGGACGCCGACTGGCTGCGCTCCGGGCAGCCGCCAAGGACGAACCCCGGTGCCGGCAGCGGCTCGGAGCGGCCCTGGCAGCGGCCCGGCACCGGCCTCTACCAGGTCGAACGCGTTCTACTTGCGGCCGTCGCACCACGTGCTCGCAGCCGTCGCGCAAGGTGGTACCTTCTCGATCTGGAGGGCGCAGGTGCATACCGGCAGTTCCCTCCCGGCATTGCGCCGGAGGCCACCGGACACGAGTGAGTGAGGTCCGGCCTGGCCAGGAAAGGAGGGATTGCTCATGGCGACGGGAACCGTGAAGTGGTTCAACTCGGAGAAGGGCTACGGCTTCATCTCCCAGGAGGGCGGCCCTGATGTGTTCGTGCACTTCAGCGCCATCCAGGGGAACGGCTATCGCAACCTGGAGGAGAACGAGAAGGTCGAGTTCGAGGTCAACCAGGGGCCCAAGGGCCTGCAGGCCGCGAACGTGAAGCGCCTCGCTTGAGGCCAGCGCGGAGCTAGCCAGCACCGGGCCAGCCACCGCCGAGACGGGCAGCACCTCGGGCGTCGGGCGATCCGCCGCGCCGGGCGGCCGGAGCCTCGCCGGGCGGCCGGCGGCCCGCGCCCCCGGCCCACCTCCGGCCCACGCCCGGGGGCGCCGGCCGCTCCGACAGCAACGTCGGCGGCGCCCGCCCACCGTCGGGTGACTGGTGGCGACGCCGGCTGATGGACGGACTGCGCCCTGCGCCTACCATGCGCCCATGGACCTGACCTATCCGCCCGAGGCCGAGACGTTCCGAGCTGAGATCCGGACCTGGCTGGAGGAGCACCTGCCGCCCGGGTGGGGCACGCCGGGCTTCGAGATGACCCCCGACGAGCGGGCCTCGTGGAGCGACGAGTGGAACAAGACCCTCTACGAAGGCGGCTGGATCTGCGCCTCCTGGCCCAAGGAGTACGGCGGCAAGGGCCTGTCGACGATGGAGTCGGTGGTGCTCAACGAGGAGTTCGCTCGGGTCGGCGCGCCGCTGCGGGCCGACTTCTTCGGCGACACGCTGGTCGGGCCGACGATCTTGCAGTGGGGCACCGAGGAGCAAAAGAAGGAGTTCCTGCCCCAGATCATGCGCGGCCAGATCGCCTGGTGCCAAGGGTTCTCCGAGCCCGACGCCGGCTCGGACCTCGCGTCGCTCAAGACCAGCGCGGTGCTCGACGGCGACGAGTGGCGGATCAACGGGCAGAAGATCTGGACCACCCAGGCCCAGTACGCCGACTACATCTTCTTGCTGGCCCGCACAGACCCTGAGGCCCCCAAGCACGCCGGGATCTCCTACTTGCTGGTGCCGATGCGCCAGCCCGGCATCGAGGTCCGCCCGATCACCCAGATCAGCGGTTCGGCGGAGTTCAACGAGGTGTTCTTCACCGACGCGCGCGCCCCGAAGGCCAACGTGGTCGGCGGGGTCAACAACGGTTGGAAGGTGGCGATGACCACCCTCGGCTTCGAGCGGGGGACCAGCGCCACCACCGGGTACCGCCGGTTCCAGAAGGAGCTGGAGATGATCATCGACCTGGCCCGGCGCAACGGGAAGATCAAGGACGCGGTCGTCCGTCAGGAGCTGGCCAAGGCCTGGTCGACAGTGAAGATCATGCAGGTCAACGGGTACCGGACGCTGACCGGGGTGCTCACCAACAGCAAGGACACCGGGCTGGCCGCGCTCGGGGCGACCAACAAGATGTTCTGGTCGGAGTACCACCAGCGCGTCACCGACCTGGCCATCGACATCCTCGGCCCGGCCGGCCAGGTGCTGACCGGTTCGGGCGAGGAGGACTTCGTGCCCGGTGTGGGCCGTAGCACCGCCCGGGAGGGCTACGCGCCGAGCGTTTTGCAGTCGACGTTCTTCTTCGCCCGCTCCGAGAGCATCTGGGGCGGCGCGGCGCAGATCCAGCGCAACATCGTCGGCGAGCGGGTCCTCGGGCTGCCGAAAGAGCCCAAAGCCAAGTAGGTGGACAAAGCGGGCGTCGGTGGCGGTGCGGGGTGCCGCCGCCGGCGCTCAGTGGCTGAAGGCGATCCGCTCGGGGTGGCTGTAGATGTTGAACTTGCCGCCCCGGACGAACCCGGCGACGGTCACTCCTAGCCGGGTGGCGGCGTGCACCGCGAGGCTCGAGGGCGCCGACACCGCGACCAGCAGCCCCAGCCCGGCCATGGCCGCCTTCTGGACGATCTCGAAGCTGACCCGCCCGGAGACCACCAGCGCCTGCTCGCCCCGGACGTCGCGGGGATGCAGGACCAGGTCCCCCACGACCTTGTCGACCGCGTTGTGGCGGCCGACGTCCTCGTGGGCCACCACCACCTCGCCGGACGGGTCGAACAGCCCGGCCGCGTGCAGGCCGCCGGTGCGGTCGAACACCCGTTGGTGGTCCCGCAGCCGGTCGGGCAGGGACGCCACGATCGCCGAGTCGAACACGCCGGTGGGCTCAAGCGCGGCGCACGACAGCTCGACCTGCTCGATGCTGGACTTGCCGCACACGCCGCACGACGACGTCGTCAAGAAGCTGCGGGCCGGCGGCGGGGTCCACGGCTTGCGCAGTGACACCGTGACGGTGTTCCACCGTTGCTCGGGGTCGGCGGTAGTGCAGTAGCCGACCGCAGCGATGCCCCCCGCTTCGGCGAGGGCCTCGGTGACGAGGAACCCGGCCGCCAGCTCGAAGTCGTGGCCCGGGGTGCGCATGGTCACCGCCACCGCCGCCGGCTCCTGCCCGGGCCCCGCGGCGCGGATCTCCAGGGGCTCCTCGGTGGCCAGCTGCTCGGGAAGCTCGAGGTGCCGGTCGGGGCGCACCGCGATGGCCCGCACCGGCGTGACCGCCGGCTGCGGCCGGCTCATCGAGCCCGCGCCGCGGGCGGCGCTCCCGGCCCTGCAGCGCTGAGCGCAGCAAGCTCCTCGGGGGTGTCGGCGTCGCGCAGCGCCCAGGCGTCACCCGCGGCGCCGACCCACTCGTCGGGCCCGGCGTCGTGCACGTCGAGCCCCGCCAGCCACTCCTTGAGCGAGGTGGCGCCGCTCGCGACGACCGCCGGCGTGGCCCGCAGAGCCGCGACCGGGTAGCGGGCGCACAGCGGCTGGCGCCGGCCCTCGTCGACGGGCACCACCGCCCCGGCCGCGGGGTGGGCGACCAGCCACGCGACCAGCGACGGGGTGAGGCGGGGCAGGTCGGTGGCAACGACCAGCACGTCGCTGTCGTCGGGCAGGGTCTCCCACACGGACGCGGCGCCGGCCAAGGCGACCAGCGGCCCGCGGCCCGGGTCGGGGTGGTGGGGGAGCCCCGACGTGCCGGGCCCGAGCTCCACGCACGGAGCCGTGTGCGCGAGGAGCATCCGAGCCGTGCGCTGCGACAAAGTGCCGCCCGGGCCGTCTACCGGCAGCGCCGACTTGTCCCTGCCCATACGACGGCTCGCGCCTCCGGTGAGGACCACGCCGGCGCATGACATGCCAGCATTGTGGCCCGTGACGGCCGGGTATGGGTGCAGCAGGCCGTTCGGGACGGATCCGCCCCATCTGGGTAGGAACACCGGGTGACGGCTCTCACCGGCGACGACCGCACCCTCGCTGGCCGGTACCGGCTCGGCGGTCGGCTCGGCCAGGGCGCCATGGCGGAGGTGTACGACGGGCTCGACACCCGCCTCGAGCGGTCGGTCGCCGTCAAGGTCCTGCGGGCCGATTCGGTCCTCGGCCCGGAGGGCCGGGCCCGCTTCGCCAGGGAGGCCAAGGCGGCGGCCCGGCTCTCGCATCCGCACTCGGTGGCCATCTACGACACCGGGACCGACGGCGACGTGGCCTACATCGTCATGGAGCGCCTCCCTGGCACGACGATGGCCGACTACATGCGCGCCGGCCCCCTGCCCCTCGACTGGGTGGCGACGATCGCCGCCGACGTGCTCGACGCGCTGGGCGCGGCGCACGCCGCCGGCCTCACGCATCGCGACATCAAGCCCGGCAACATCTTGATCACCCCCGACGACCGGGCGAAGGTCGCCGACTTCGGCATCGCGAAGCTGGCGGACGGTGAAGGGGACCTAACTGCCACCGGTTTGGTCATCGGGACCGCCGCCTACCTCCCCCCCGAGCGCATCGACGGGCACGAAGCGTCCCCCCAAGGGGACCTCTACGCCCTCGGAGTCGTCCTCTACGAGGCGCTCGCCGGGCGCAAGCCGTTCACTGGGGAGTCGCCGCTCGCGGTCGCCTACGCGGCGCGCCACGGGCAGCCGCCGGACCTGGGGCGTCTCCGGCCGGACCTGCCGCCGGCGATGATCGACGCGGTCGCCACCGCGATGGCGCCCGACCCCGCCGACCGCTTCGCGACCGCCGGCGACATGGCCGCGGCGATACGGTCCGCGGCGTCGACGCCCCCCGCCGAGCAGTACCAGCCCACCGCGATCCTCGGTGGTGTGGCGGCTGGTGGCTTCGCCCGCCCGGGACCGGAGGCCACCGCGGTGCTCCCCGACACGCCGCGACGGGTCCAGCCCCCTCCCGACCTGCGGCGGCGCCGGGTGACGGCAGCCGCAGTGGCCGCCGCGGTGGTGCTGGCCGCGCTGGTAGCGGTGCTGGCGACCCGGCACTCGCCCCAGTCCGCTCGAGCCTCGACGACCACCCGCCCCAAAGCGGCGGTGGCAGCGGCGGCACCGACCACGGCTCCCGCCACGACGGTGCCCTCGACGACGGCAACCGCGCCGCAGCAGACCACCGCGGTCACCGCCCCCGCCGCCTCGGACCCGCAGGCCGCGGCCCTCCAGGCGGCCGCCAGCGCGCTGGCCAACAGCGGCGGTGATGGAGCCCAGGCGGCGCAGATCCTCGACCAGGTGGCGTCCCTGCCAGCCGACCAGCGAGCCGCGGCGGCGGCGGTCGCGGAAACCCTCCTGCGGGGGCTCTACGCCAGCGGCGGGCTCACCCAGCAGCAGTATCAGCAGGCCCTGGCCCCGCTGGTGGCGATCACCGGTACGCCCACCGGTACGGCCACCGCCCCGACCCACCACGGTAAAGGGGACCACGGTGGGGGGTGAGGGCGCTGGAGGCTGACAACAGCACGGTCGCGGCGGCCTTTGAGCGCATCGCCTACCTGCTCGAACGCAGCCGGGAGCCGACGTACCGGGTCAGGGCGTTTCGCACCGCGGCGGCCGCGGTGCGCACGGCGGGCCCGGAGAGGGTCGCCGACCTCGTCGCCCGAGGCCGCCTGACCGACCTGGCCGGTATCGGTCCGAGCACGGCCAAGGTCGCTGCAGAGGTGTTGGGCGGGGCGGTTCCGGCCTACCTCCAGCGGCTGGAGGACAGCGCCGAGCCGGAAGGGCCGCAAGACCGGGCCACCGCCGAGCTGGTCGGAGCGCTGCGAGGCGATCTGCACGCCCACTCCGACTGGTCCGACGGCGGCAGCCCGATCGAGGAGATGGCCCGCGCCGCGGCCGACCTCGGGCACGCCTATCTGGCCATGACCGACCACTCCCCGCGCCTCACGGTGGCCCACGGACTCGACGCCGGGCGTCTCGAGCGCCAGCTCGACGTGATAGCGCAGCTCAACGCCGCCGGCGCGGGGGTGTGCGTCCTCACCGGCATCGAGGTGGACATCCTCGAGGACGGGTCCCTCGACCAGACCGACGAGCTTCTCGATCGTCTCGACGTGGTCGTGGCGTCGGTGCACTCGAAGCTGCGGATGGACCACGACGCCATGACCGAGCGGATGGTCGTCGCCGCGACCAATCCGAGGGTGGACGTCCTCGGGCACTGCACCGGCCGGATCGTGGTCGGCAAGGGTCGCCCGCCGTCGAGCTTCGACCCCGACGCCGTCTTCGAGGCCTGCGCCCGCAACCGCACCGCGGTGGAGATCAACTCCCGGCCGGAGCGCCTCGACCCGCCCGACGAGCTGCTGCGAGTCGCGAACGGCGCCGGGTGCGTGTTCAGCATCGACACCGACGCCCACGCGCCGGGCCAGCTCGAATGGCAGCGCTACGGGGCGGCCAAGGCCGTCGCCGCCGGTATCCCCGCGGCCCGGATCCTCAACACCGGGCCCCTTGAAGACATCCGCGAATGGGGCGAGATGTGACCGCTGAAATCGCTCAAGGCATCCCATCTGGGTGCCGATACGGACATTGTGCGTCCTGCACCGTGGGTAGCCCGTCGACCGGCCCCCGGCGGAGCAGGCAGAGCTACTTCCGGTTTGAGGCGAAGGTCCCTTCAGGGGTTTTTCGGGCTCGCTGCGGCGTTTGTGCTGCTCATCGTGGCCCATCCGGTGGTGGCCGTCCCGACCGCCGACGCTGCTTTCGTGTTCCCCGACGCATGCCCGTCGGGGATGGTGAAGATGGACGCCACGAGGCCGACCGGGCACGCCGACCACGCCAGACGGTACCGGGATCCCGCGATCGCCGGCGCCCAGCACGAAGCCGCGGTCCCCGCAGCGAGGTGGGGCCACGCCAGTACGACGGCGTGCCAGATGAACGTCTACCGGGGGCGCCCGACGACCACCAGGCCCGAGCGCGCCACGACCACCGCGCCGCGGCCGACCGCCACCGCCACGCGGCCGCCGGCTACCACCGTCCCCCGGCCGAGCACCACCGCCCCCCGATCGGCCGCTCCCACCGCGCCGCGATCGACCGTCACCACCGTCGCGCACCCCACCCCGACGACCGACGCTCCCGCACCGATCACGGTCTCCGGTCCCCAGCCGCCCGCCCCGGCGTCTCCTCAGCCGCCGGCGCAGGTCGCGCCGCTGATCGTCCCCGCGGCCGCCAGGGTGCCTGCAGCGACCGCCACCACGACCGCGACAGCGGCGACGGTCGGGTCTGTGCCGCGAGGAGCCCTGTCGCCGGCGGCCCCCGCCGGGGACCACACGGCGTCGGGCCCGGCCCCGCACCAGGCGGTCCCGGACTACCGCCGGACGATCATCCTGGCGTCGGGCGCCGGGCCCGGGCCTTCCCTCTCCGCGGCCACCGACCTCGGAGTGCCGATCGTGTTCGGGGCCCTGGTCTCGCTTTTCCTTCTGGTGCAGTACGTCCTCGGCCGGCGCGACCCGCGGCTGGCCGAGGCGCCGGCTAGAGGCGACGAGGACAGCGTCCCGTTCGAGTGAAGGACCTGGCTCGCAACCTCCGCCGGCCGTCGGGCCGAGCCGACCTACCCAGCCTGGAAGAGCGACTCGGGCTGCTACTCCTCGTGCGGCTGGGGCTGGTGCTCGCCGTGCTCCTGGCCACCGGGCTGGCGTCGAAGCAGACCGGCCTGACCTTCCTGCAAGCGGCGGTGCCGAGCGGGGTGTTCATGGCGGTGACCGTCGCAGCGGAGCTCATCGGCCGGGTGGGGCGGCGCGCCGCGCTCGCCGCGCACCGCACCATGCTCCCGCTCGACGCCATCTACCTGGTGATAATGACCGTCCCCGCCGGCGGCCCGCGCAGCCAGCTGATGGTGCTGTTCTACCTGCACCTGGTGGCCGTCACGCTCCTCGGCAGCGCCCGCAGCGCGCTGCGGATCGCCTTGTGGGACTCGTTCCTCTTCACGTTGGTGCCGATCCTCGGTCTGGCGTCGCGCGTCGGCCAGCTCCTCGGAGTAGCCGACGTCCAATCCCCGCTCGCGGCCGACACCGCGCTGGCGATCATGGGCTTTTGGGCGATCGCCTTTTGCACCGCTGGGTTCTCGATGGTGAGCGAGCGGGAGCTGCGCCGCAACCGCAACGAGCTCGAGGCGCTCGCGGTGATGACCGCCGCGCTGGAGGCGGCGTCGGACGCGGACACCGCCAGGCGCCTCCTGCTCGCCCACACCGTCGGGGCTCTCGGCTTCAAACGGGGTGTGCTCATCGTGCCGGGCGGATCGTCGCTGGTCGCCGCCCAGGCCGCGCCGGGTGAACCGGCCGCCATCTCCGAGGCGCCCGACGTGCGCTTCCCGCCGAGCGCCGACTCGACGGTCCAGCGGGCGCAGGGCGAGCACGGGGTGCTGGCGTTGAGCCACCTGGACCGTCAGGGCGACCCGTTCACCTCGGCGCTGCTCCCCGATGCCCGCAACGTGGTGGTCACCGCTGTCGGCGCCGGGCCGGAGGCGCCGGTCCTCATCGTCGAGCACGGCGGGCGGCTCGTCGGGGAGCGCCTGGCCCGGCGCACCATGCTCATGGTCGGACAGTTCGCGTCGCATGGCATGCTGACCCTGGCCGGCATCCAGGCGCTGGCCGACCAGGAGCGCCTAGCGGCGGTGGACGGGCTGACCGCGCTGGCCAACCGGCGTCAGTTCGACGCCACCCTCACCCGGGAGGTGGCTGTCGCCAGGCGGCGCAACGAGCCCCTCACGCTGGTCCTGATCGACATCGACCACTTCAAGGCGGTCAACGACACCGCCGGCCACCTCGCCGGCGACGAGGTCTTGAGGAACCTGGCCCGGGCGCTGCGAGGCGTCTGCCGGGAGATGGACCTCGTCGCGAGGTACGGAGGCGAGGAGTTCGCGCTGGTCCTGCCGTCGTGCGACGCCGAGGCCGCGCTCAGCGTCCTGGCCCGAGCCGACCGGGCCATCCGGGCCGAGCCGGCGCTGCAGGGGATCACGATCAGCTCCGGCGTGGCGACCCTCGTCGAGCACGCGGAGGACGACGCCGGGCTCATCGCCGCCGCCGACCGGGCGCTCTACGCGTCCAAACGGGCCGGCCGCGACCGGGCGACGGTCGCCGCGCCGGTCATCTCCACCCGGGGCCGCAGCAGCCGCTGACGCTAACCCGCGGCGTGCGGAGGGAAGCCGGAGAGGATCTTGGCCAGCGCGACCGGGGCGTCGCCCTGCACGCTGTGGCCGGCCTCTTCGACCCGCACGACGCTGGCATGCCGGGCCCGCCGAAGCAGCTCCGCCTCGTCGTCGTCGTCGACCACCGACTGGGGTCGCATGCCCCGCACCAGCAGGACCGGCACATCCAGCTGGCCCACCTGCTCCCACAACCGGCCGTAGTCGGCCGGCGCCGCGGTCGCGCCGAGAGGCGACGCGAACCGGCGGTAGCGCCACACCCAGGTGCCGTCTGGCTGTTGCTGCGCGTTGTGCAGGATCCCCCGACGCAGCGACGACACGGTGCGGGTCGGGTTGAACTCGACGGTTCGAGCCAGCAGCTCGTCGAAGCTGTCGAAGGACTCGGGCCCCTGCACGAACGCGCTGATGGCCGCGGCCTTCTCCCGGTTGACGCCCGGAGTGATGTCCACCAGCACCATTGCTCTCACCAGGTCCGGGTGAGCGGCCGCCAAGGCGATGGTGGTCAAGCCGCCGAGGGACATGCCGACCACCGCCCGGGCGCGAGGCGCCAGCCGGCGGATGACCGCCGCTACGTCCGATGCGTTTCCTTCCACCGCCAGCGCGCCTTCGGGGCGGGCGCCGGGGCCGTCGGAGTGGCCGTGGCCGGGAAGGTCGACGGCGAGCAGCGGCTGGCGCAGCGCCAGCGCGACGGTGTCCCAGGTGTGCGCGTTCTGGGCGCCGCCGTGCAGCAAGACCAGCTCCGGCTCGCCGTCGCCCCACTTGAGGGCGCTTAGGGAACGGCCGGGAGCGACCTCCACCGCGACGCGCTCCACTACCGGCGGGCCGTCCCAGGCGAGCCCGGCCTCGGTGGCGTTGTCGCGGAAGTAGGCGAACTCGTCGTAGGCGACCAGGTCGGGCATGGCCCGATCTTGCCAGCCCGGTCCCGGGTCGCGCCTCAACCCGACTCGATGGCCTGGACTGCCAGGCGGGGACCGAACCGGGGGGCGGTGACCCCCGCCGATTCGATCAGCCGGGTCACCCGTCCCCGCTGACCGCGGTAGGGCTCCAACAGTTCGAGCATCACGTCGTCGTCGCCGCGGGGGATCCCGGCCAGCGCCCACGCCACGTGGTCGGGGAGGTGATAGTCGCCGACGCTCACCGCGTCGGGGTCGCCGAGAGCGACCCGGCTGACCTCGGCGACGGTCCAGGGGCCGACCCCGCGCAACGCGGCCAGCCGGCGCTGCACCCCGCCGCGGTCGCCTCCGGCCAGCTCGTCGATCCACCCGGCGCGGGCGCACGCGCCCCTGATCGTCTCCTCCCGCCGTCGCTCCACCCCGGCGCGGTGAAACGTCCACGTCGGCGTGGCGGCCAGCACGTCAGGTGCTGGTGGGAGACGCAGGCCGGGCGGCCCGGGGGCCGGGGCGCCCAACTGGTCGGCCAGGCGCTGGTAGCTGCGCCTGGCCTGCACGCCGGTGACCTTCTGCTCGAGGACGGCCGGGACCAGCGCCTCGGTCACCGCCAGCGTCGCCGGCAGCCGCAACCCGGCCAGCCTGCGCTGCAAGTCCCGCAAGCGGGCCCGGCCCGGGCCGCCTCCGGGCCGGGCCAGCATCGCGGCGAGCGGCGACGGGTCGTCGTCCGCGCCGGTGAGGTCGCGTACGTGCTCCAACGCCCACCCCGCGCCGGGGCCCCACGCCCGAGCCTCGAGCCGGGACCGTCGGTCGTCGACCCAGAGGCGCACCGACGCCGGGCCCTCAGGGGTGCGCGTCGCCCGCCACGCCACCGGCCCCTCGAAGATCGTGCAGCGGTCCCTCGGCCCCCGCCGCAGCGGGCCGAGCGTCCGGCGCAGATCGAGGGGCCCGGCCAGCGGCTCGCTTCGCGCCGCGGGAGCGAGGGCAGCAGCGGGCATCACCGCCACCGTAGAGCGGTGGGCAGGCTAACTGGGAGACGCCAATGACCCGGTGTGGCAAGGTGTCCGGCCGTGACATCGCTGATCGACGACCTGCGCTGGCGGGGTCTGGTCCACCAGATGACCGACGACCGCCTCCTGCCCGAGCTGCTGGCCGGCGGGCAGGTCACCGGCTACATCGGCTTCGACCCGACCGCCGACTCCCTCCACGTCGGCCACCTCCAGCAGATCCTGCTCCTCCGCCGGCTGCAAGACGCCGGGCACCGGCCGGTCGCCCTGGTCGGTGGCGGCACCGGCATGATCGGCGACCCGGGCGGCCGAAGCGAGGAACGCAACCTGCTCGACGAGGCCACCCTGACCGCCAACCGGGAGGGGATCCGCGCCCAGCTCGAGCGGTTCATGGAGTTCGGTGCCACCGGCGCCATCCTCGAGGACAACGTGGCCTGGCTCGGGACCGTCGGGCTGCTCGAGTTCCTCCGTGACGTCGGCAAGCTCTTCACCGTCAACGAGATGGTCCGCAAGGACTCGGTCCGCACCCGCATCGAGGGCCGCGACCAGGGCCTGTCTTTCACCGAGTTCAGCTACATGCTCCTCCAGGCGTGGGACTACCTGCAGCTGTTCGACCGCCACGGCTGCCGGTTGCAGCTCGGGGGAAGCGACCAGTGGGGCAACATCACCGAGGGCGTGGATCTGGTCCGCAAGCGCCGCTCGGCGCAGGTGTTCGGGTTGACCTCACCGCTGGTGCTCAAGGCTGACGGCACCAAGTTCGGCAAGTCGGAGACCGGCACGGTGTGGTTGGACCCGGCCCGGACGTCGCCCTACGCCTACTTCCAGTTCTGGCTGCGTACCGACGACGCCGAGGTCGGCTCCTACCTCCGACGGATGACCCTCCTGCCCCGGGACGCGATCGCCGCCCTCGACGAGGCCGCGGCCGCGCACCCGGAGCGCAGGGAGGCGCAGCGGGCCTTGGCCCGCGAGGTGACCACCTTGACCCACGGCGCCGCGGAGACCGCCCGCGCCGAGCAGGCCGCCGCGGTGTTGTACTCGGAGGACATCGCCGCCCTCGACGAGGCGACGCTGGCCGCCGCCCTCGAGGACGCCCCCACTGCGTCGATCACCCCCGCCGAGCTCGACGGGGGACTGACGGTCATCGACGCGTTGGTCCGCAGCGCACTGGTCCGCTCCACCAGCGAAGCCCGCGCGATGCTGGCCCAAGGGGCGGTCTACGTCGCCAACCGGCCCGTGGCCGACAACCGCGGGCTGGAGCCGGCCGACGCCCTCCACGGCCGCTTCGTGGTCCTGCGCCGGGGGAAGCGGGCCATGGCGGTCCTGGTGGTCGCCCGCTAGGCCAGGTAGCGCTTGAAGCCGGCGTGGCTGGCTTCGAAGCCGTGGCGCAGGTAGAAGCGGTGGGCGTCGGGCCGGGCGACGTTGCTCGTCAGCTGCACCCGGTAGCAGCCGGCGGCCGCCGCTCGGGCCACCGCCGCCTCGAGGAGCACCGACCCGATCCCTTCGGAGCGGCGCCCGGCTGTCACGTGCATCGACTCGATCTCGGCGCACAAGCCGCCCCGGTGCTGCAAGTGTCGCAGGATCATCAGCTGGCACATCCCGACCACCCGGCCGTCGAGCAGCGCGACGAGGACGGTGGCCGTCGGGTCGGCGGTGATCGCCTCGAGGGCCCGGGCGTAGGGGGCCAGGTCAGACGGGTCTTCCTTGACCGTCAGGGACCCCCCGACGAGCAGGTCGACGAGGGCTGCGACATCGCCGGCGTGAGCGTCGCGGATGGTGACGGTCACGACTGCGGGGCCAGCGACGCGGCGATGGCCGCCGCGATCTTGGCCGCCTCCTCCGGGGTCTCGTAGCGGCCTCGGGGCCAGAAGAACCCCCGCAGGCCGTCCTTCCGGCGCCTGGGCACCACGTGGAGATGCACGTGGGCCACGCTCTGGCTGACCTCGTCGTTGAGGGCCAGGAAGGCGCCGTCGGCCCCGACGGCGGGTCGCAGCGCGGCTGCTACCCGCCGGCCGACGTCCCACACCGCGGACGCGGTCGCCTCGTCGAGCTCGGCCAGCGTCGCGACGTGACGGCGGGGCACCACCAGCGTGTGCCCCGGGAACAGCGGTCTGGCGTCGAGGAAGGCGATCACGTCGGCCTCGTCGACCACGAGGTGTCCGGGTGCGTCGCCGTCGCGGATGCGGTCGAAGATGCATTGGGCCATGTCCGGCCCAGCGTCGCGCGACGATGCTTGGATGGCCAACGAGTCGACACCCGTAGCGCTTCACGGCGGTCTCCCCGAGACGGTCCTCCCGCCGGCACCCCCGGAGGCGGCGGCCGCGCTGGCGGCCGCGTTGAGCGCGCCAGAGGGTGAACGGCGCGCCGCGGTGAGCGCGGTGGTCGCCTCTGACCCCAAATACCTGGAGGCGTGGGCCGCGCTGGCGGAGCTGGCCGCGGCCGCCGGCGAGACCGTCGAGTCCTACGCGTACGCCCGGGTCGGGTACCACCGGGGCCTCGACGCGCTCCGTGCCGCGGGCTGGCGGGGATCGGGGTACGTCCGCTGGGACAAGCGCGACAACCGCGGCTTCCTGCGGGCCCTCGACGCTCTGCGGGCCGCGGCCGGCGCGATCGGCGAGGACGAAGAGGAGGCCCGCTGCGCGTTGTTCTTGGTCCAGCTCGACCCGGACTGGTCGCGCCGCGAAAGAGCGTGACCAGCTCTGAGCGGCGCTGCGGGGAGGGCACCGCAGCCCTCGACGAGCACGTGGACCGCGTCGACGGCGGCCCCGCCGCCCACCGCTGGACGCCCCGGCCTGCCCACACCCGCCGAGGGGACCCTCCCCTCGAGGAGGTCACCGCCCACCGCGTCGGCGACCCCGATCACTGGCACCTGGTCACCTACGGCCTGAGCGAGCTGCACCGGCCGGATCCCGCCGACGTGGTGGCGCAGGCGCCCCCCGGAGACCCCGACGCCGCACTGTCGGGCTGGGGTTTCGAGCTCACTTTGCGCCTGGCCGGCTCCGACGAGGAGCCGCTGTGGGCCGTCGATCTGCTCACCAACCTGGCGGCCTACGTATGGGCGGGGGGTCATCCGTTCGCGGCCGGCCACCACCTCGACCTGCGCGGCCCGATCCGGCTCGACAGCGAGTCGGCGCTCACCGCGGCAGTGGTGGTCACCGACCCCACCCTCGGGGTGATGGACGGCCCGTTGGGGACCGTCGAGCTGCTCCAAGTCGTCGGCTTGACCGCCGACGAGCTGGAACTTTGCCGATCCTGGAGCACCGACGCGGTCGTCGACCTGCTGGCCCGGGACAACCCGCTGCTCGTCACCGACATCGCCCGCCGATCGGTCCTCGCCGACCCCGGCATCGCCGGCGAGGTGGCGGCCCGGGCCAGGGCGGACGGCAGCGAGCTCACCGAGCTGCGGGTCGCGACCTTGGCGTGGCACCGCGCCCGCTTCGGCCGGAGGGCGGTGGTGGAGATGGGCTCGGGCACCGCCGCCGCGTTAGGCCCGGCGCTGCGCCGGGAGCTGGTGGCGCCAGGAGCCGCGTTCTCGGTGGTCGGCGACGAGATGACGGTCCGGTTCGTCGTCGCCGACACCCCCGGATGGCACGGCGAGGGGCCGCTGCTCGTCGTCGACGTGCCCCCCGAGGAGGTCGACGGCGTGGCCGGGCTGTTCGACGGACGGGCGGGCTGGGGCAGCCGGCCCGCCCTCCCTGGGCTGCGGGTGCACGTGAAGGCGTGACATGACTGCTTCGATGGCGGCCGGTGTGGCTACTGTCGTCTGGTGCCCACCGCTGCAGAGGGACCGGTAGGTCCGTTCCCCCCGGGCGTCGACCCCGCCGAATACGACCGGCTGCGGCGCCGGGTCCTCTGGAGGATGCCGACCGGGCTCTACCTTCTCGGCAGCCGCAGCGGCGACGCCCGCAACCTGATGACCCTCAACTGGGCCACCCAGGTCTCCACCGACCCCAAGCTGGTGGCGGTCAGCGTCGAGAAGCCGGCGCTCACCCACCGCCTCGTCGCCGAGGGCGGGGTTTTCGCGCTGTCGATCCTGGCCCGGGCCGAGCGGGCCGTGGTCCGGGCGTTCGTCAAGCCGGCCCAGTGGGACGAGGACTCTTCCGCGCTCAACGGGCACCGGGTCCGCGAGGCGCTGACCGGCGCCCCGATCCTTTCCTCCGCTGCGGCCTGGGTCGACTGCGAAGTCCGCCACACCCTCGACTGCGGCAGCCACAGCCTCTTCGTCGGGGAGGTGGCGGCCGCAGGCGAGGCCGGCGACGCCGACGTCGAGATCCTCCGGATGGAGGACACCCGGATGAGCTACGGCGGATGACCGAGCGGCGACCCACCGCGGCGGCCGGCCGGGCCGGCCATCGCCGGTATGCTCCCGCTGAAGGAGGTCCGATGGTTGCGCCGGCACCCCCGAACGCAGGACGGGAGCACATCCGACGGGCGATCGCCGACTACTCCTCCACCCGCGACCCGAGGGCCCGCGACACCGTCGTCGCCGCGTACCAGGGTCTGGCGTACTCGCTGGCGGCTCGCTTCGCCCAGCGCGGCGAGGAGCTCGACGACCTCAACCAAGTGGCGCTGATCGGGCTGCTCAAGGCCGTGGACCGCTTCGACCCCGACCGCGGCGCGGAGCTGACCACGTTCGCCACCGCGACCATCCTCGGCGAGCTGAAGCGCCACCTGCGGGACCGGGGATGGTCGGTGCGCCTGCCCCGCCGCATCCACGACCTGCACCTGCGAGCCCAGCAGAGCATCGACGAGCTGACCCAGGAGCTGGGCCGGAGCCCGACCCTGGCGGAGATCGCGGCGCGCATCGAGTGCCCCGTCGAGGACGTCGTCGAGGCCCTCGACGCCGGCGGGTTCCGCCACAACGCGTCGCTCGAGGCGCCGTTGTCGCCGGGGGAGGACACGTCCCTCACCAGCCGTCTAGGCACCGGCGACCAGAACCTCGCCGAGGTCGACGGGCGGGTCACGTTGAGCCCGCTCCTGGCCCGCCTCCCAGAACGCCAGCGCCAGATCCTCAACCTGCGTTTCGTGGTCGGCTGCAGCCAGACCGAGATCGCCAGCATGGTCGGAGTCAGCCAGATGCAAGTGTCCAGGCTGCTGTCGCGCAGCCTCACCCAGCTGCGGGCGTGGGCGGTCGAGCCGGCGTGACCACCGCCGCCTCCCTCCTGCTCGCGGTGCCAGCACCGCGGCTTGTGTCACCGCTCGGCGTTCGGGCGTGGTGAGCACCGCGGCGACGCCGGTACCCGAGCCGATCACCGACGCCTCCGCCCTGACCGACTTGATCAGCATGCTGCTCGGCGTCGAGCGCTACGGCCTCGACACCGAGTTCCACCGGGAGCGCACCTACTGGCCGCGGGTCGCGCTGGTGCAGATCGCCTGGCCCGCCCACGGCGGGATCCCGGCGGGCACTGCTTTGGTGGACCCCCTCGCCGTCGACCTGGCCCCTCTCGCCGAGGTCCTCGCCGGTCCGGGCACCATGGTCGCCCACGCCGCCGAGCAGGACCTGGAGGTGTTGGAGCTGGCGTGCGGGCGTGGCCCGTCCCGGCTGTGGGACACGCAGGTGGCGGCCGGCTTCCTCGGGCACGGATCGGCGTCGCTGTCGGCGCTGTCGTCGCGCTACCTCGGCATCGAGGTGGCGAAGGGCGACCGCCTCACCGACTGGAGCCGCCGCCCGCTCAGCGCCTCCCAGCTGTCCTACGCGGCTTCCGACGTCGACCGCCTCCTCGACCTGGCTGACGCCATCGAGGCCGACCTGGCCCGTCGAGGCCGCTCCGAGTGGGCCGCCGAGGAGTGCGAGACGGTTCGGGTCCGTTCGCACGGTCCGGGCGACCCGACCAAGGCCTGGTGGAAGCTGCGCGACGCCCGCCAGCTCCGCGCCGCCAGCCGGGGGGTGGCGCAGGAAGTGGCGGCGTGGCGGGAGATGCGGGCCCGTACCGTAGACATCCCGATCCGCCAGGTCCTTCCCGACCTCGCAGTGCAGGCCATCGCCCACAACCCGCCCCGCAACGCCGAAGCCCTCGGCCGCATCCGCGGCCTGGACCCCCGCCACATCCGGGGCAGCGCGGCCGAGGGGATCCTGGCCGCGGTGGAGCGAGGCCGGCACCTGACCGCGGAGCAGATCGCCGTGCCGCCCACCGACGAGGTGCCCCGCGAGCTGCGCCCGGCGGTGGCCCTGGCCGCGGCGTGGCTGGCTCAGGTGGCACGAAACGAGGAGGTCGACGCGGCCTTGTTGGCGACCCGCAGCGACCTCGCCGCGTACCTGCGGGGAGATCCCACCGTCCGCCTGGCCCGAGGCTGGCGGGCAGCGATGGCCGGCACCCATCTGCGATCTCTCGTCGAGGGCGGCGCCGCCTTGGCCTTCGACGGCCGCGGCGGGCTGCTCCTAGAGGAGCGGTCCGGGCGCCCGCTGCGGGCCGAACCGGCCTCGCTCGAGCCCGACCAGGTCGGCGCCGGCGAAGACTGAGCCGTGTCGGCGCCGCACGCTGACCGTGCCGGCGCCGCAGGCTGACCGTGCCGGCGCCGCAGCGGCCTCAGCGTGCCGCCATCGCTTCGACGTCGGACCAGCTCGACGCCGGGCCTTCGGTTAGAACCATCCCATCGCTCACCATGGCCACCCAGGGAGCCGGGCCCGCCCGGTACGCCTGCCATGCCTCGGTGCTCATCACCACGTCGATCGTCGAGCCGGCCAGCGCCGCGACCTGCCGGCGGGACTCGAGCGCCGGGTCGGGGGTCACCACCAAAACGGCAGGCCGCCCCGGCAGCGATCTCGGCGCACCCGCGTTGAGAGCCGCCCACACCTCCCGGCAGGCCAGGCAGCTGGAGGTCATGAACAGCACCAGCCCGTCGGCCTGCCCCGGCCGGTACAAGTCCCCCGACGGCGACAGCCCGGAGATCGGCGGGGCCGGCGTCCCGGCGAGAGGGACCCGGACGTGTCCGGTCGGCGCCGGGGCGGCCAACCGCCGGCGCAGCCGTCTTCGCAGCCCCGGCAGGCGTGTCACGACTCGACCGTACCCGTCGCCGGGTCGACCGTAGCGCTCGTTGCGTGCCAGTCTGCTCTAGTGCGCATCGGAGTGATTGGAGGGACGGGACCGGCCGGGCAGGCCGTCGCCGTCCAGTTTGCAGGGATCGGGATCGAGGCAGTCGTCGGCAGCCGGTCGGAGGAGCGCGCCGCGGAGATCGTCGGCGAGTTGACCTCCCGCTGGAGCGGCCGGGAGCTTCCCCTTACCCCCGGTGACAACGCCGCCGCGGCTGGCGCGGACCTCGTCGTCGTGGCCACCCCCTGGGAGGGTGTGTTGAGCACCGTCACCGACCTGGCCGAGCCCCTCGCCGGCAAGATCGTCGTGTCGATGGCCAACGCCCTCACCCGGTGGGGCAAGGGCATGGTGCCGCTCCTACCGCCGACCGGGTCGGTGACCGCGGCGGTGGCCCTGGCGCTTCCCGGATCCCGGGTCGTGGGCGCCTTCCACCACCTGCCCGCCGGCCCGTGGGGTGACTTGGACCATCCCCTCGACGCCGACGTGATGGTCTGCTCCGACGTGCGCGCCGCGGCTCGCGAGGTCGTCGGACTGATCGACACGCTCCCCGGGCTTCGCGGCGTCGACGCCGGCGGTCTCGGCAGTGCGCTGGCCATCGAAGCCCTCACACCGGCGTTGCTCGAGGTCAACCGCCGGTACAAGACCCACGCCGCCATCAAGCTCACGGGGCTCCCGTGACCGACGGGATGCGGGCCATGCAGCTCTACGACACCGCCCGCGAGGCGGTGGTGCCCTTCGAGCCGGGCCCGACGGTGAAGATGTACACCTGCGGCATCACGCCCTACGACTCGGCGCACATCGGGCACGCCGCCACCTACCTCACCTACGACGTCTTGCAGCGCCGGCTGCGGGACCGAGGCCACGACACCCAGTGCGTCCGCAACGTGACCGACGTCGACGACGACATCCTGCGCAAGGCCCGCGAGCTCGGCGTCCACTACCTGGACCTGGCCGCGGAGGAGGTCAGCCGGTTCGACGCCGACATGAAGGCGATCGGCCTCCTGCCCGCGTTCTCCGAGCCGAGGGCCACCTCGGCGATCCCCGACATCCTCGGGTTCATCGGCATGGTCCTCGACTCCGGCCACGCCTACCAGGCCGGCGGCGCGGTGTACTTCGACGCGTCGTCGTTCGAGGGCTTCGGCCAGGTCAGTCACCTCGACCGGGCCACGATGCTCGAGCTGGCGGCCGAGCGGGGCGGCAACCCGGACGATCCCAACAAGCGCGATCCGCTCGACTTCGTGCTGTGGCAGCCGTCCGCGCCTGACGAGCCGCGCTGGGAATCGCTGTGGGGGCCCGGCCGGCCCGGGTGGCACATCGAGTGCTCCGCCCTGGCGATGCGGGAGCTGGGCGACACCATCGACATCCACGGCGGCGGGTCGGACCTGATCTTCCCCCACCACGAGTGCGAGGCGGCCCAGTCCGAAGCTGCCACCGGAGCGACCTTCGTACGGCACTGGATGCACGTCGGGATGGTCCGCCTCGGCGGGACCAAGATGTCCAAGTCGCTCGGCAACTTGGTCTTCGTCCACGACCTGCTGAAGGACTGGGAGCCGCCGGCCATCCGCCTGGCGGTCATCGCCCAGCACTACCGCGACAGCTGGGACTGGACCGACGAGCTGATGCCCGCCGCCACCGCCCGACTGGCCCGCTGGCGGGCCGCCGGCCCGGGCGACGCCGCGCTGGCGGAGGTCCGCTCCGCCCTCGACCGGGACCTGGACACCCCCGCCGCGGTGGCCGCAATCGACGCGGCCGTCGACGCCGGCCAGGGCGTGTCGCAGGCCGCTGCCCTCCTGGGCGTCGCGTAGCCGCTGGGTCAGCGGTCGGTGATCGCCCGGCCGGCCGGTGCCCAGGGCAGGTCCACCGAGACCTCGCCGTGGCGTACGAAGTCGGCGCACATCTCACCGGCCTTCGGGCCCTTGTCCCACAACGCGATGCTCACGGTGCCGGCCGTCTCGGTGGCCGTCGCCTGCAAGGCCGGCCCCGCGCACCCGCCGTACTGGTAGCCGAGGGTCACCGTCGTCCCGGCGACCGCGACCACCTGCTGCCAGTGCAGCTGCTGCAGGCCGGCCGCAGGCGCGCCGACCACCGGGACAGCCACAGGAGTGGTCGACGACGGGCCGGTCACCACCGTCGGGCTGGGGCTAGCCGGCGCGGTGGTCGCCGGCTCGGTGGTCGCCGGCACGGTCGACTTCGGCACGGTGGCGCCCGGCACGGTCGTCGTGGTCCCGGCCGACAGCGACGTGGACGAGCCGCAGGCCCCAGCGACCACCGCCATCGCGGCGAGGCCGGCTCGCGCCACGACCCCGCCGGGCGCGCTCGCCAGGCTCAGCCGGGGCCGCACCCGCAACCCCCGCCACAACACCCGCCGCCGCCTCCGCCGCCCAAGGCCGGCGAGGCCGCGCTGGTGCGACCGCCCGCCGCGAAGACCGACAGCAGCCGCCGGCTGTCGGCGTGACCCGAAGGGCAAGGCGCCGGTCGGTCGGCCTCCGCCACCGCGCGACGCAGGTCGAAGCGGGTGTCGCAGGTCTGGCAGCGGTACTCGTACACAGGCATAGTGTGTGTCCTCCCTGCCGCGAGCCTACGCACCCAGGGCTCGGCGATGACCGCGCCGCGCGGATACCAGTGGGCCGAGGCTGTTCCCCGTCCCGTAACCTCCACTCCCATGGCAGCCAGCATCACCGTGTCCCTCCCCGACGGATCCCAGCGCGAGTTGGACACGGGCGCGACCGGCGCCGACCTGGCGGCGTCCATCGGTCCCCGCCTGGCCAAGGCGGCGGTCGCGGTCACCGTCGACGGCGCCGAGACCGACCTCTCCGCGCCGCTGCCGGACGGGGCGACGGTCTCGGTCGTCACCGCGGACACGCCCGCCGGCCGCCACGTCCTGCGCCACTCGACGGCGCACGTGATGGCGCAAGCCGTGACCAGGTTGTGGCCGGGGGCGCGCTACGCCATCGGTCCGGCCATCGACGACGGCTTCTACTACGACTTCGACCTGCCGGGCGGCGCCCATTTCTCCGAGGACGACCTGGGCCGGATCGAGGACACCATGAGGGCGATCGTCGCCGAGGACCAGCCTTTCGTCCGGGAGGAGCACAGCGTCGCCGAAGGGCTGGAGCTCTTCGCCGATCAGCCGTACAAGACCGAGATCATCGAAGGCGTCGATAGCTCGGAGGGGGCCGGCGAAGGGGTGGTCAGCGCCTACCGCAACAGCGCCGAGTTCGTCGACCTGTGCCGGGGCCCCCACGTGCCGACGACCAGCCGCCTCGGGCACTTCAAGCTGCAGAAGGTCGCGGCCGCCTACTGGCGAGGCGACGAGCACCGGCCCCAGCTGCAGCGCATCTACGGCACGGCCTGGGAGTCCAAGGCCGCGCTCGAGGAGCACCTCAAGCGGTTGGAGGAAGCCGAAAAGCGCGACCACCGCAAGCTCGGCGCGGAGCTGGACCTGTTCCACTTCCCGCCGGAGATCGGCGGCGGCCTGCCCGTGTTCCACCCCAAAGGCGGGCTCATCCGCAAGCTGATGGAGGACCACAGCCGGCGGGAGCACGAGCAGGCCGGCTACGAGTTCGTCTACACGCCGCACCTGGCGAAGTCGACGCTGTTCGAGATCTCCGGGCACCTCGCTTGGTACAAGGACGGCATGTACCCGCCCATGGAGATGGAAGGGGCGACCTACTACCCCAAGCCGATGAACTGCCCGATGCACATCTTGATCTTCCGGGACCGGCTGCACTCCTACCGGGAGCTGCCGATACGGCTCTTCGAGTTCGGGACCGTGTACCGCTTCGAGCGGTCCGGCGTCCTCAACGGTCTCATGCGGGCCAGGGGCTTCACCCAGGACGACTCCCACATCTTCTGCACCCGCGAGCAGATGGCCGACGAGCTGGCCAGCCTCCTGGCGTTCGTCCTGCACCTGCTGCGGACCTTCGGGCTGACCGAGTTCGAGGCCGAGCTGGCCACCCGGCCCGACAAGTTCGTCGGCGAGCCCGAGGAGTGGGAGTTCGCCGAGGGCGCCCTCAAATCCGCCCTCGAGAAGGCCGGGCTGCCCTACGTCGTGGCGGAAGGGGAGGGGGCGTTCTACGCCCCGAAGATCGACGTCCACGTCCGCGACGCCATCGGCCGGCGGTGGCAGATGTCCACCCTCCAAGTCGACCTTCAGCTCCCGCAGCGCTTCGACCTGTCTTACGTCGGCGCCGACAACGAGCGGCACCGGCCGGCGATGATCCACCGGGCCCTGTTCGGGTCGATCGAGCGGTTCTTCGGGATCCTGGTCGAGCACTACGCCGGAGCGTTCCCGACCTGGCTGGCCCCGGTGCAGGTTCAGGTGCTGCCCGTCCGCGACGGCCACATGGCCTACGCCGACCGCATCGCCGACCGCCTGCGCGGCGACGGGTTCCGCGTCGAGGTGGTGGCGGCCGACGAGGGCGTCGGCGCCCGGGTCCGCAAGGGCCGGATGGAGCGGGTGCCCTACCTGCTGGTCGTCGGCGACGACGACGTCGAAGCCGGGACCGTCGGCGTCAACTCCCGAGGCGCCGAGCGACCCGAGAAGGGCGTGCCGATCGCCGACTTCTCGGCCCGTCTGGCCGCCGAGGTCGTCGCCCACCTGTCGCCGGTGACCGCCCCGCCGGCGTCGGCCGCGTCGCCGGCGTGACTGGGGCTGCGTCGGGGCTCTCGGGGGCTGCGTCGGGCGTGACTGGGCTGGACCGGCTCTGGGCCGGCTGGCGCACCTCCTACATCCAGGATGCCACGGCGAGCGGGCCGCGCCGCACCGATCAGGAGGGCTGCGTGTTCTGCCGGATCCTCTCCTCGGGCCTCCCCGACACCGACACCCACGTGGTCTGGCGGCACCCCGGTGGGCGGGCGGTGGCGCTGCTCAACGCGTTCCCCTACGGCAGCGGGCACCTCATGGTCATGCCCACCCGCCACACCGCCGACATGGAGGACCTCCACGCATCGCCTGACGATCCGGAGGCCTCAGACGTCTGGGACGGCGTCCGCCAGGCCGTCGCCGCCGTGAAGGCGGCGTACCGGCCCGACGGCGTCAACGTCGGCGCCAACCTCGGGAAGGCATCAGGTGCCGGCGTCCCCGGCCATCTGCACATCCACGTCCTGCCGCGGTGGAACGGCGACACCAACTTCATGACCGCCGTGGCCGAGACTCGGGTCCTTCCCGAACCGCTCTCCGCGACCGACGCCAAACTGCGGGAGGCCTGGGCGGCCCTGGCCTAGAGAGTGGCCCCGGCTATCCGCTGCGCTCTGCTTGCGTCGCTCGACGCGTCCCAGGCGCGGTTTGGTGCTGTATATGACCCAAACCGCGCCAGGCGCGATTTGGGAGGCGCCGATCCCGGCAGGCGCGCCGATCCCGGCAGGGCCGGCGGACCCGCCGGCTAGGCGCTCACCTTGACCCGCTCCCAGAGGTGCGCCGGCAGCCGGTCGTAGTGGTCGTGACTGGCGGTGAACGACGCCCTCCCCCCGCTGAGCGACCGCAGGTCCACGGCGTAGCGGGTGAGCTCCGCGGCGGGGACGGTGGCGGTCACGACGGTCTGGCCGTCGGACCCGGGAACCGAGCCCTGCACCCGGCCCCGCCTGGTGTTGAGGTCGCCCATGACCTCACCGAGGAGGGCGTCGGGCACGGTGACCTCGACCATCGACACCGGCTCGAGCACCACCGCGCCCGCTTTCTCCAACGCCTCCCGGAAGGCCATCGCCCCGGCCATCTTGAAGCTCATCTCCGACGAGTCGACCGGGTGGTACTTGCCGTCGAGGCACGTGACGCGCACGTCGACGACGGGATGGCCGTGGACGCCGCCCGACGCCATGGCCTCCTCCACGCCTTTCTGCACCGCCGGTATGAACTGCTTCGGGATGGCCCCGCCGACGATGCGGTCCACGAACTCGAACCCGCCGCCGGGCTCCAGGGGCTCGACGAGCAGGGTCGCCACGCCGTACTGGCCGTGGCCGCCGGTCTGCTTTTTGTACTTGCCCTCCGCCTGCGCGGAGCCGCCGATCGTCTCCCGGTAGGGCACGACGACGTCGTCGAACTCGATCTCGACGCCGAACTTCCGGGCCAGCTTCTCGGCGGCCACCGCCAGGTGGGTCTCGCCCATCCCGACCAGCAGCGTCTGGTGGGTGTCGTCGTCGCGGCGGACCTCGACGGTCGGGTCCTCCTCGGCCAGGCGGTGCAGCGCGGTCATCAGCTTGTCGTCGTCGCCCGCGGTCTTCGGTCGGATGCCGACGGCCAGCACCGGGCGGGGCGGCTCGGGCGCCACCAGCGAGACGGGCATGTTCCGGGGGGCGAGCGTGTCACCGGTGGCGACGTCGGTCAGCTTGGCCAGCGCCGCCAGGTCGCCGCAGGCCAGCTCGGAGACCGGCAGCTGCTCGTGACCTCGGAGGGAGAAAGGGGCGTGGACGCGGACGTCGCTGTGCGTGCGGGTGTCGACCAGCGTGGCGTCGGCGGCGATCGTCCCCGACAGCACCTTGCAAAGCGAGATCCGCCCGACGTGGCGATCGGCGACGGTCTTCCAGACCTGCATCAGCGGCGGGCCGTCGGGGTCGGGGGCGACCTCGACGGCCTGGTCGCCTCCGGTCACCGTGACGCCGGGGCGGTCGAGCGGCGACGGGCCGATCTCGCAGATCAAGGTGGCCAGGCGGTCCACGCCCACCGGGACCGTCGCCGACCCGCACAGCACCGGGAACACCTGCCCGGAGGCGACACCGTGGGCCAAGGTCTTCTCCAGCTGCTCGACGCTTGGCACGTCGCCCTCGAGGTAGCGCTCCATCAGCTCGTCGTCGGCGACGACGATGCCCTCCACCAGCGCGTCGTGCACCGCGTGCTCGCTGACGGCCATGTCGTCGGGGACCGGGCCGGTCACGCCCGTCGGCGTGCCGTCGTAGGTGACCGCAGTGTCGGAGAGCAGGTCGATGACGCCCCGGAAGGCGCTCTCCTCGCCGATGGGAAGCTCGAGGGGGGCGACGCCGGCGCCGAAGGTGGAGCGGATGGCCTCCAGCGTCCGGTCGAACGACGCCCGGTCACGGTCCAGCTTGTTGACGTAGATCATCCGCGGCAGGCCGGCGTCGGCGGCCATGCGCCACAACGCCTCGGTCTGGACCTCGACGCCTTCCACCGCGCTCACCACGAACACCGCCAGGTCGGCGACGCCCATCGCCGCGGCGGTCTCACCGATGAAGTCGGCGGTCCCCGGCGTGTCGAGGATGTTGAGCTTGTGGTCCTGCCACTCGACGGGCACCAGCGCGGTGGACAACGACATGCCCCGGCGTTGCTCCTCCGGTTCGAAGTCGCTGACCGTGGTCCCGTCCTCGACCCGCCCCGGCCGGCTCTTGGTACCTGACAGATGCAAAAGGGCCTCACAGAGCGTGGTCTTACCGGAGCCGTTGTGTCCGACAAGGACCACGTTGCGCAGCGCGGTCGACGGGTACCCGAGCATTGGGACCACCTCTATTCGGTCGGTTCGACACATTCCGGGCCCCCGGCCCGGGCCCTCACCAGGGGACCGTCGCGGAGCGTACCCGCTACCGGTGGTACCCTGCGAGTGTCTCGGAACCGTGGCGAATGCCCCGGTTCCCACTGTGTGAGGAGCGTTGCTGCTTTGTTCGACGGACGGTTCCGCTCGGGCGTCGACGTCGCCGTCAAGCCGTTGGGGCAGGCGCTGCGACGGACTGGCCTGTCGCCGGACCACCTGACGGCCCTTGGGCTGCTGCTGGCCGTGCCCACCGCGTGGGCGATCGCGACCGGGCGCCTGGGTCTCGGCCTCGGCCTGCTGATCGGCTCGGCGCTTCCCGACCTTCTCGACGGGGCGCTGGCCAAGGCGTCGGGACGGACCACCGTGCGGGGAGCGTTCTTCGACTCCGTGTCCGACCGGGTCACCGACGCGCTGGTCCTCGGCGGGATCGCCTGGTACCTGCAGGACCACCACCACGGGCACGCCTTCATGCTCCCGTTCGCGGTGCTCGGCGTCTCGCTGCTGATCTCCTACGAGCGGGCCAAGGCCGAGTCGCTCAAGTTCGACGCCAAGGGCGGCCTGATGGAGCGGGCCGAGCGGATCGTGGTCCTCTGCGCCGGCCTGGCCTTCAGTTTCCTGCTCGTCCCGCTGCTGTGGGTCATGCTGGCGCTCACCGCGGTGACCGCGGTGCAGCGCTTCGTGAAGGTGTGGCGCCAGGCCAGCGTGGACGTGCCGCCGCCCCCGCCCCGGGTCACGAGGGCCAGCAGCGGCGCCCGCCACCCCGGCGAGGCCGCGATGGCGATGCGGTGGCGGGCCTGGCGGGAAGCCAACGGGTGGACGCCCCGCGAAGGGCGGTACGCGCAGGGCAGCGCCCGCAGCGGGGCCAACCAGCGCTGGGCCGAGCGTCGCCAGGCCCGGGCCGCGGCGCGCGCCGCGGACGGGGTGCCCCGCCGGCGCCGTTCCGGCTCCCGCCGGCCCTGAGGCCGGCCGGCGTCTTTGGCTGACAGAGCCCGGCCGCTGCGGCGGCCAGAGGGGTTGGTGCGCGCCGCGATCGGGTCCCCGCAACTGGCGGTATTCAAGGCCGGGAGCGCGGTGGCCGCGGTCCTCCCCGGCGCGGTCGGACGCGGCATCGCCGAGGCGGCCGGCGTGGCCGCTGCCCGCCTGCCCGGAGTGGCGTCGAGGCTGCACGCCCTTAACCGGGTCCCGGCCACCTCCGGGCTGCGCCAGCGGCGCCGGCAGATGGCCCGCCACCTGCGGCGGGTGGAGGGCCCGGACCTGGCCGGCCCGGCCCTGGCCAAGCAGCTCGACGCGGCGTTCGCTTCCTACGCCCGGTACTGGGCTGAGAGCCTCCGCCTCCCCAGCCTGACCCCCGCGGAGGTCGACGCGGGGATGTCGTACCGGGGCATGCAGCACCTCTACGACGCCCTGGCGCTCGGCCGGGGGGCGATCCTGGCGCTGCCGCACCTCGGCGGCTGGGAGTGGGGCGGCATGTGGCTCGCTCACACCGGCACGCCGGTCAGCGTGGTCGTCGAGGCGATCGACCCGCCCGAGCTGTTCGAGTGGTTCACCGAATTCCGCCGCCGCCTCGGCATGGACGTCATCGCCAACGGCCCCCACGCCGCCGCGGCCTGCCTGCGGGCGTTGAAGGAAGGCCGGACGCTGTGCCTGCTGTCGGACCGGGTGGTGGGTGACACCCTCGGCGTCGAGGTCGAGTTCTTCGGGGAGAGGACCCGGATGCCGGCGGGGCCGGTCACCCTC
Source organism: Acidiferrimicrobium sp. IK (assembly GCF_025499425.1). Classification (GTDB taxonomy): domain Bacteria; phylum Actinomycetota; class Acidimicrobiia; order Acidimicrobiales; family Palsa-688; genus Acidiferrimicrobium. The sequence continues at coordinate 310,851 of NZ_JAIMCB010000005.1, read as the reverse complement.
GGGCTGCGCACCGGCGCGCCGGTCCTGCCCGCCGCGGTGTACTTCACCGACGCCGGATCCGGGCACCTAGCGGTCGTCCGCCCCCCGCTGCCGTTGGCCCGCACCGCCGGGCGCCTCCGCGACGACATCACCGCCGGGACCCAGCTGCTGGCCCGGGAGCTGGAGGTGCTCGTCCGGCGCGACCCCACCCAGTGGCATCTGATGCACCCCAACTGGCCGAGCGACCTGGCGTGAGGGTATCGGTCCTGGTCACAGCGTTGTGGACGGTCGGCATGACACAGCCATGACACATCTCGTTGAGGCTACGGCTGGCCCATGGGCCGCGTGCACGTAGAGTCAGGCCATGCCGAGCTTCCGGCGAGTCGCCGCTCCTGTGGCCGGGGCATCCGTGGGTCTCGGACTCATTGCAGCCGGCGGCCCAGCCGATCTCGCCACCATGCTCGCGTCGACTATGGGCGATATCGTTGCTGGCGTCATGCCGCTCGGCCGCTCACAGGCCGAGGTCGCCAAAGACGAGGCGAACCGAGAGCGGCGAGCGGTGAGTTACGAGGCCTTCGGGGCGGCAGTCGCCTCGGCCTGGCAGGCCGCGGGACTGCTCATGACATTCCGACCCGGATTTCTCGGGTACGTGCCTGGCATGGTGGCGCTCTTCCGAGCCCAGCGCAGATTCGAGGAGCAGGTCGTCGCCATGACGGAGGCGATGACGTGTGTGTTCCTCTACGGGAGCGGAGAGACACAGACGGCCGGAGTTGCAGTCGTGGAGGCACTCCATAAGGCATTGCAGGAACTCTGCCGATGCAAGCAGGGCTCGGCAGAGGCAGCTGCCGCTTTCACCCGGCTGAGCCCTCAACTCGGGACGCCGGTCGCGGCCTGGAGGCGGTCAGCGCAGGCGGATCTCGGCGTGGCCAGGTGAGGTGACTCCGAAGGCATCGTCGATCGGGCTCGGATCGGTCCTCGTTGGAGTGTCACAGGTGGGGATCGTGGCCAGGCGTACGGCAGGGGGGTGGCCGAGCTGCCGCGCGACTGCCACGGCCGACAGCCCACGCGCGATGAGCAGGCTCGGTGCGGTGTGGCGCCGCTGGTGGAACACCACACCCCTCAAGGGTCGCAGGGCTGAGAGCACCAGCACGGTGCTGGGCCCACGACTGCACCTCACCGGGGCTGATGGCACGCAAGCTGGTACCCCGACGGAGGGCAGCACGCTCTTGCCGAGCTACACCCAGCAGGGCGGTAGTCGCTGGTCGATGAACCCGGAAAGCCAGCCAGACCCCCGCGTGCGCTACGTCCCGTTGCCCAACGGACGCATTGAGGGCCGGCGCGCTGCCACGAGTAAATCTGTGTACCCTCCACCGATGCCGGTCGGAACCCGCTACATCGTGCGTGGCGGGATCATGGACAACCTTGAGCGAGTGATCCGTCGTGCGCAGGACGATTACGACGAGTTCTACGGTCGCGAATATGACCTCGGTCTGGCGCTGTCGGTCCATTGCGATGTCTGGCGCGCCGAGGAGACCTGGAGTGGGTTTCTCTGCCGAATGGCTACCGACGGCGAGGTTCGGAACGCCAAGCTTCGCGTCGCCGACCTCGATGAGGTCGAGCGCCTGGGCTTCCGAGTTGTCAACACTCCGCCCCCGCCATCGCACCACGACGTGGATCTAGGTACGATCAACCCCGCCGGTGAGCTAGACAAGCTCATGTCAGCGTTTCGACCTGCCGAGGAGAACCCATGCCGATTCATGAACTGATGCCGGTTGGCATAGTGGCCGGCGCACTCCTTGCCGGGACTCGACAACCTGCGACCCAGGACGTCGTCCGCGAGATCGCTGTCGACTTCAACTGGCGGCGCGGAGAATATCTCCGCGCCTACCTCGATGAGGTCGTGGGCGGAGGCGACGTGGGAGTGGGTGAGATTCTCGATGCCTTCGATGAAGACGGCACGCGCCGATTCGTCCGGGTGGCTGGGATAGGCAAGCATTTGTATCTCGAGGTCCTTCCCGAAACAGCGCACGTCACCGTATCGCTACGACCGCCGGTTATCGATACTGCCATCACCGTGATTGGGAATGTACTGGACGGTACGGCAGATAGCCCAGCCTTCGGCGCCGTCCCCGTGGCCTCTCTAGCGTGAAGTTATCGATCTGCACCATATGCGAAGCGGCGACCCTCCACGATGGTCTCCTCAATCTTCTGGGCGCGGGCATCACTCGGGTCGGTCGGACGGGGTTCCCAAGCCCGCTGGGCTTGCAGGTGGCAGCAATGGCGACGGTTGTCCCAGCGGATGTACCGCAGCTCCAGTCATTCTCTCTGGACGTGACTTGCCTCCTCGATGGCGAGTCCATTGGCAACTTCCGTCTGCGCGGTGAACCCGAGCCGCCGTCGGATGGTTGGGACGGGCAAACCGCCGTAATGCTTCCCTTGGTGGTACCGCTTCCCTTCATTCTGCAAAGGGCCGGATCCTATGAACTCAAGGTTACTTTCGCCACGCAGACTGATGTTGCGGAAGAGGACGTGATGGTCATTCCGCTGAGCGTGGTCCTCGCTCCCACGTCGGCAGCCCCTGCCTCCGGCTGACTCCGGCGCCTGTCTCTGGAGCGTTCAACTACACCCCGAATCGGACACCAAGGCCGCCGAAACCATCGAGCAGGCGCGCCATGTTCGAGTCGGTACGCCTGACGTAAGCAGCGAGTGGGAGTTGGTCTCTCGGTTTCGACGCGGCGAGACACGGCCCTCGGCGCAGCGCTCTGAACGTAGCTGCCGATGACACAACCGTGACAGGCGGGAGCGTGGATCAGGAGGGACTGAGAGTGACCCAGAGAGGTTCGCCGGAGTGTGAAAGTGCAGCTCAGACGGCATGCAACTTGAGGAGCAGGTCGGGGACCTGCCCTTTGCAGCTGCACCCCAACTGGCCGAGCGACCTGGCGTGAGCCTGCCGCTAGGTCCGGCGGCGGGCGCCGGTGCGGGACGGGGGCGCTGATGCGCGTAGGGCTGGTCTGCCCCTACAGCCTGTCGCTGCCCGGCGGGGTGCAGGGCCAGGTCCTCGGTCTCGGCCACGCCCTTCGAGCCCGCGGCGTCGAGGCCCGGGTCCTCGGGCCCTGCGACGGTCCGCCCCCCGACGCCAACATCACCCCGCTCGGCAACTCCATCCCGCTGGCCGCCAACGGGTCGGTGGCGCCGCTCGCCCCGGACCTGCCCGCCACGCTGCGGGTCATCCGGGCCCTTCGCGACGAGGCCTTCGACGTCGTGCACATCCACGAGCCGCTGGTCCCCGGCCCGACCCTGAGCGCGACCATCTTCTGCGACTCCCCGATGGTCGGCACGTTCCACCGGTCAGGCAAGAGCGCCGGCTACCGGATCACCGCGCCGCTGTCTCGCATCGCGGTCGGGCGCCTGGCGATTCGCACCGCGGTCTCCGACCAGGCCCGCCTGACCGCCATGGACGTCGTGGGGGGGGACTACGAGGTGCTGTGGAACGGCATCGACACCGACCGTTTCGCGGCGGCGTCGCCGTGGCCCGACGGCCGGCGCGACGGCGTGCGGACCGTGCTGTTCATCGGCCGGCACGAGCAGCGCAAGGGTCTGGCGGTCCTCGTCGACGCCATGGCCCGCCTCGGACCGGAGATCCGCCTCTGCATCGCCGGTGAGGGCCCCGACACCGCCCGGCTGCGCCGGCTGACCGAGGGCGACGACCGGATCGAGTGGCTGGGCACCATCAACGACGTCGAGAAGGTAGGGCGCCTGCGCGCCGCCGACGTGTTCTGCGCTCCGTCGCTGGAGGGGGAGAGCTTCGGGGTGGTGCTGCTAGAGGGGATGGCGGCGGGCGCCGCGGTCGTCGCGTCGGACCTGGTCGGTTACGCCACGGTCGCCCGGCCGGGCGTCGACGCGTTGATGGTCCCGCCGGGCGACGCCGCTGCTTTGGCCGACGCCATCGGCCGCGCCGCGGCAGGCGGCCCGGCCATCGAGGCGATGATCAGCTCGGCGCGGGAACGGGCGGACGGGTTCTCGATGCGGCGCCTGGCCGCCCGCTACCTCGAGCTGTACGAGTCCATCGTCGTGCCGCGGCGGTCGCCGCCGCCAGCGCGGCTCCTGATGCGAAGGAAAGCTCGCCGATCCCTACCGCGTGCGGCGAAGCCAGGATGACCGCGAAGAAGTACGGGTAGCCGGCGAGGACCACCCACGCCCAGCTCGGACGGCCGGCGGCCGCCGCCAGGGCCAGAAGGGTGATGCCGTACCACGGCTGCACCGGGGTGGCGCACAGCAGCAGGACCCCCATGAGCGCGGCGGCCCCGACCGCCGGTTCGGGCCGCCAGCGCAAGATCCACCCGGCCGCCGCCAACACCAGCACCGCGATGAGCGCTTCGGTGGCGCCCGGCCCGAGGTGCAACCGGTCGAGGAGCAGGTAGCGGGTGGCCATCCCGGTGTAGTGCTCCTCCTTCAGATATCCGGGGAGGTAGCCGAGGACCTTGACGCCGACGGCCGCGACATGCGGCGCGTAGCCGATCACCGCGACCGCAACCATGGCAGCGAACGCCCGGACCCGGTCCCGCCTGGAGAGGCCGGCGGCGGCCACGACCGGCACGATCATCACCGCCGGGTACAGCTTGACCAGCGCCGCCCCGCCCACCAGGGCACCGGCCGCCCACGCCTGCCATTGCGGGCGGGGCGCGCCGGGCGCGCCGGGCGGCCGGGCCAGCACCAGCACCGCTCCGAGCAGCAAAGCGATGCCCAGCCCGTCGACGTGCCCGTTGTTGACCAGCTCCACCGCCGGCAGCGGGCACATGGCGTAAAGGGCCACCCACCGGGGGTCGCGTCCGGTGCGGGAGAGGACCATCACGAGCAGCGCCATGACGGCCATCTCGGTCAGCAAACCCCCGCCCTGCCACACCTTGTGCTTCGAGCCCATCCCGCCGGCGACGGCGTACAGCCCGCTGAACCACGCCTCGGCGACCGGCGGGTAGATGGTCCGCACCGCGGGACGGTTGATCCTCGTGCAGCCGGCCGGGCGGTGCAAAGCAGCGCACCCCGCGGCGTCCGGCCACAGCCACGGACCCCGCAGACTCTGCATCTCGACGGAGTCGGGGGCGTAGCGGTACGGGTCGATGCCGTGCAGCTGGGCTTGGGCGTCCCAGCTGTAGCGGTACAGATCGTCGGAGAGGGTGGGCGGCCCGGCCATCGACGCGACGCGGATCGCGATCCCGGCCAGCAAGATGGCGGCTACGACAGGCCGCCCCCGGGGCAGGCGGGCGACGCAGACCAGGCCGAGCAACCACACCGCGGCCCACACCGCCAGCAAGACGAGCAGCTCCCAGCGGCGGGCCAGGATCGGGCCGCCGGTGGCCTGCAAGGCGGCCAGGGCGGTGCCGGCCGCGGCGGTGACGGCCAGGCCGAACCCCCACGCGGCGGCAGGTCTGCGGGTCAACGCCCGGATCGCCGGCACCTCAGCCGGCTTCGGTCTGCTCGGCGGCCAGCTCGCGGATGCCGTCCTCGAAGCTGATCGCGGCCCGGAACCCGAGGTGGCGGGCGGCCCGCTCGGGCGACGCGACGATGTGGCGGACGTCCCCGAGGCGCCACTCGCCGGTGACCAGCGGAGCCAGGTCCGGCTCGATGGCGCCGGCCAGGGTCCAGGCCAGGTCGCCGACGGTGCGGGGCGTGCCGGACGCGATGTTGTAGGCGCCCGGCGGCGGCGACTCGGCGCGCAGCGCGGCGACGTTGGCCCGGGCGACGTCGCGGACGTGCACGAAGTCGCGGGTCTGGCCGCCGTCCTCGAACACCCTCGGCGCCCGCCCGGCGACCAGCGCCGAGCGGAACAACGCGGCCACCCCCGCGTAGGGCGTGTCGCGAGGGAGGCGAGGCCCGTACACGTTGTGGTAGCGAAGCGAGACGACCGTGGCCGTCGCCTCGCGGCCCCACAGCAGGCACAGGTGTTCTTGGTGCAGCTTGGTGGCGGCATACACGTTGCGGGGGTCGGGGGCGGCGCTCTCTTCCACCGCGGCCCACCGCAGCCGCTCCCCGCACCCCGCGCGGGGGCAGCGGGGATCGAACAGCCCGGCGGCCAGGTCGGCGGCCAGGCGCGGCCCGGCCGGCACCGGACCGTGGACGGCGCAGTCGTAGCGCCCTTCGCCGTAGACGACCATCGAGCCGGCCAGGACGAACCGGCCACCAAAGCCGCGGCGCCACAAGGCGTCGAGCAGCGAGGCGGTGGCGCCGTCGTTGTCCGCGACGTAGCCGCCCGCATCACCGAAGTCCACTCCCAGGCCGACGCGGGCCGCTTGGTGGCACACGGCGCTGACACCGTCGACCGCGGCCGCGGCGACCGCCGGGTCGTTGAGGTCGCCGACGATGGTCTCCACGCCGGCGGGCGCCGACCCCGGTCCCGGCCACGTCGGGCTGCGATCGACGACTCTGACCGCAGTCCCGCCCGCCGCGAGGGCCTCGACGATGTGCGACCCGATGAACCCGTTGCCGCCGGTCACCAGCACCGGCCCGGACCCGGGGGCATCGGGGCGCGGCGAGGCGAGGTCGGGACTGGAGGAGGGCACCGGACCATGATCCCCGCTGCGGAGCCGTCCCATGTGTCGAAAACGCCTTCGGTCGCCCGGTCCGCTGCGGTTTAAGGCTTCCGTAACGATCTGAATGTTCGACCTCGGGTACAACCCTTTGGTGCCCGACGTGATCCTTCCGGTGCTGGACGAAGCGGGGGCCCTCCCGGGCCTCCTCGCCGCCCTGCCGCCCGGCTACCGGCCGGTCGTAGTCGACAACGGCTCGACTGACGGCTCGGCCGCGGTCGCGGCCGGGTTGGGCGCCGAGGTGGTCAGCGAACCGACGCGTGGTTTCGGGGCGGCGTGCTGGAGCGGGCTGCTCGCCTCCCGGCCGGCGGACGGGGTGGTCTGCTTCATGGACGCCGACGGCAGCTTCGATCCCGGCGAACTGCCCCTGGTCGCCGGCCCGGTGCTCGCCGGGCACGCGGACCTGGTGCTCGGACGACGCGTCGGCGGGCGCGACGCGTGGCCCCCCCACGTGCGCTTCGCCAACCGGGCGGTGGTGGCGATGCTGCGGGCCCGCACCGGGCTGCGCCTCGGCGACCTCGGCCCGATGCGAGCCGCCCGACGCGACGCGCTGATCGGGCTCGGACTCCGCGATCGCCGCTCCGGGTGGCCCCTCGAAATGGCCGCGCTGGCCGCCGGCGCCGGCTGGAGGATCGCCGAGACACCCGTCTCATACCGGCCCCGGGTCGGCCGGTCGAAGGTCACCGGAACCGTCCGGGGTACCGCCGGGGCGGTCCTCGACATGGGCCGCCTCCTGCTCGACGCCGACATCACCGCCCGCGGCTCGCTCGGTTCGGCCTCCTAGCTTGCACGTCCTCGTCATGGCCAAGGAACCCGCGCCCGGGCGGGTCAAGACCCGTCTGTGCCCGCCGCTGACCCCCAACGAGGCGGCCGCGGTCGCCGAGGCGGCCCTGGCCGACACCCTCGACGCGGTGGCAGCGTCGGGTGCCGACCGGAGGGTGCTGGCCCTCGACGGCCGCCCGGGACCGTGGCTGCCCGAGGGGTTCGAAGTGATCCCCCAATCCGGGTCAGGGTTCGCGGCCCGCCTGGCCGCGGCCTGGGAGCACGCGGGCGGCGCCGGGGTGCAGATCGGGATGGACACCCCGCAGGTGACCGCCGGCGTGCTCGACGCGGCCATGGCGGACGTCGACGCGGCGGCCGGCGGCCCCGGCATCGGCCGGGGACCGGCACGCTCCGCCGACGCGGAGGCCGCCGGCCGACCGAAGGCGCTGCTAGGGCCCGCTCTCGACGGTGGCTGGTGGGCGATCGGCTTGCCTCACCCGGTGCCGGGGGCGTTCGCCGGTGTCCCGATGAGCACCCCCCGCACCGGGTGGCTGCAGGCCCGGCGGCTGGAGGCCCTCGGCTGGGAGGTCGCCACGCTCGGCGCGCTGCGCGACATCGACACCGCCGAGGACCTCGTCGCGGTCGCCGCCGACCTGCCCGGCAGCCGCTTGGCGTCGGTCGTCGCCGGCCTTTCCGCGGACGGCGCCCTGCTGTCTGCGGCCGGGGCGAGCGGACGGTGACCGACGTCGCGGTGCAAAGCGGGACCACGACGGGGATCGGCCCGTCGCCGTCGGCGCCCGAGGCCGTCCCGGGGATCTTCGCCGCGAGCGGGCTTTTGGCCGACGGCGCCCGCCGGCTCGGGGAGGCCCGGCTACGTACCCGCGGGGGGCACGACCTGCCCTTCAGCGCCGCCCGGTGGCACGCCCCCGCGGCCCGGGAGGAGGTCGAGGTGCTCGCCGGCGTGCGCGGCCCGGTACTGGACTTGGCCTGCGGCCCCGGCCGGTTGGTCGGTCACCTGGTGAAGCGGGGGGTTGTCGCGGTGGGCGTCGACGCGGCGCCCGACGCGGTGGCCGCCGCGCACCGTCGTGGCGCGCCGGCGCTGCTCGGCGACGTGTGGCACACCCTCCCGCTCGAAGGGTCGTGGCAGACGGTCCTGCTCTTCGACGGCAACATCGGCATCGGGGCCCGCCCCTCCGACCTCCTCGGTCGATGCGCCCAGCTGCTGGCCCCCGGAGGTTCGGTGCTGGCGGAGGTGGGCAGACCCGGGACCGCCAGCGTCAGCACCGACGCCCGGATCGAGTGGTGCGGCTGGCGCAGCCCGTGGTTCCCGTGGGCGACGGTCGCCGCCGAGGACATCGGCGCGGTGGCCCGAGCAGCCGGCTTCGGGGTGCTGCGAGTGCAAGAGGCGGGGGGCCGCAGCTTCGCTCACCTGACGCCGGTCGCCGAGCTCGACGTCCTGGAACCGGACGTGGCGGAGTCGCCGAAGGAGCGACGGGAGATGCTGGCGTCGGACGTCGCCGCCGCGTGAGGTGCCGGCAGGCCCGGTCTTCTACCATGGCTGACCCGATGTCCGCCGCGCCCTTTGCTCCCAGTCCGATCTCGTGAACGCAGGCAGACGCGCCCTGTTGGTGGTCGCCGCCGTGGCCCTCCCGCCGGCGCTGGTCCTCGGCCTCATCCTCCTGCTGGTCAACCCGATCGTCGGGATCGTCGTGTTCGTGGTCGTGGCCGTGGCCCTGGCTGGCTGGGTGTGGACCGGCGCGCAGCGCCGGGTGCTCAAAGCGATGGGCGGCCGGCCCGCCGACGCGAAGGCCGACGCTCGGGCTCTGAACCTCATCGAGGGTCTCAGCTTCACCGCGGGGCTGCGCCAGCCTCCGCTGCTCGTCGTCGAAAGCGACAGCCTCAACGTGGCGGTGGCCGGCCGGGACCCGGCGTCGGCCGTGATCGTCGCGACCAGGGGGCTGCTCACCCAGCTGAGCCGCATCGAGCTGGAAGGGATCCTGGCCGCCGCGCTGGTTGAGATCCGCAACGGTGAGCTCGGCCCGGCGACCGTGGTCGCCAGCCTCCCCGGGCTCGGCCGGCGGCTGGTGAGCAGCGCGTCCGGGCGCGACGCTGCGACTGACCTGGCCGCGGTCAACCTGACCCGCTTCCCGCCGGGGCTGGCGGCGGCGCTGGACAAGATGGACGCCAAGGGCACCTCCGTCGAGGGGGTGCGGGCCGACCAGGCCCACCTGTGGCTGGCCGACCCCCTCCCGCCCGGCGCCGCCCCCGCCGGGCGCACCAGCCTCCGCGACCGAGCCGCGGCGCTGCACGAGCTTTGAGGGCGCCGGCGCCGCGTTCTGTGAGCGCCAGCGCCGGCAGTCCAGAATGAAGGCCTGGTCGAAGCCGTAGAATGGCGGCCATGGCTCCTTCCGACACCCCCCGACGCACTGGCACCGACCTGGTCAAGCGGGGTCTGGCTGAGATGCTGCGCGGCGGCGTGATCATGGACGTGGTCAACGCCGACGAGGCCAAGGTCGCGGAGGACGCAGGCGCGGTCGCGGTGATGGCGCTCGAGCGGGTGCCCGCCGACATCCGCCGTGACGGCGGAGTGGCCCGGATGAGCGACCCGGCTCTCATCGAGGGGATCAAGGCGGCGGTGACCATCCCGGTTATGGCCAAAGCCCGCATCGGTCACTTCGCCGAGGCGCAGGTCCTGCAGTCGCTCGGGGTGGACTACATCGACGAGAGCGAGGTGCTGACCCCCGCCGACGAGGTCAACCACATCGACAAGTGGAGCTTCGCTGCTCCCTTCGTGTGCGGCGCCACCAACTTGGGCGAGGCCCTCCGCCGGATCTCCGAAGGGGCCGCGATGATCCGCTCCAAGGGCGAGGCCGGCACCGGGGACATCAAAGAGGCCGTCCGCCACCTGCGGGCCATCCTCGGCGACATCCGCCGGATCACCCAGGCGGACTCCGCGGAGCTCTACGGCTGGGCCAAGCAGCTGCAGGCCCCCGTCACCCTGGTCGCGGAGCTGGCCGAGACCGGCCAGCTGCCGGTGCCGCTGTTCTGCGCCGGCGGGATCGCCACCCCCTCCGACGCTGCGCTGGTGATGCAGCTCGGCGCCGAGGCCTGCTTCGTCGGGTCGGGGATCTTCAAAAGCTCCGACCCGGCCCGCTTCGCCCGGGCCATCGTCGAGGCCACGACGCACTACCGCGACGCCGAGATCGTGGCCAAGGTCAGCCGGGGCCTGGGCGAGGCGATGCGAGGCCAGGAGTCCGGCTCGGTGGAGACCAAGCTGTCACAGCGGGGCTGGTAGCCCCCAAGGCGCCCCTCGCCGCGTCGTCGCGTCGGGGGTGGCTCCCAGCAGGGAACGGTGGCCGGCTCCACAGTAGAGTGGTCTGCCGTGACGTCGAGGATCCCCCCAGGTGAACGCCCCCACGATCGGAGTCCTGGCTCTCCAAGGTGACGTCCGCGAGCACATCCGGGTCATCGGGGACCTGGGTGCCCGGGCGCTTGAGGTGCGCCGCGCCGCCGACTTGGCGCAAGTTGACGGGCTGATCATCCCCGGCGGGGAGTCCACGGCGATCTCGGTGCTGCTCGGCTCCTCCGACGTCCTCGAGCCGCTGCGCCGCCGCCTGGCGGAAGGCATGCCCACCCTGGGTACCTGCGCCGGGATGATCCTCCTGGCGGCAGAGGTGATCGACGGCCGCCCCGACCAGGAGCGCCTCGCCGCGTTGGACATCACCGTGCGTCGCAACGCGTTCGGCCGCCAGGTCGACTCGTTCGAGACCGACCTTGACATCGCCGGGCTCGACGGCCCGCCGCTGCACGCCGTGTTCATCCGGGCGCCGCTCGTGGAGCGGGTCGGGCCCGGCGTCGAGGTGCTGGCGCGCGTCGCGGGACGCGACGGCGCGGCCCGGCCCGTCGTGTGCCGCCAGGGGCCGGTGCTCGTCGCCGCTTTCCACCCGGAGCTGGCCGGCGACACCCGCCTGCACCAGCTCTTCCTCGACGTCGTAGCGCAGGCCGGAGACGCCGAGACCGGGCCCGTCAGCGCCGCAAGCGCACCACATCAGCAGTAGAGCAGAGAGGAACCGCCATGTCGGGACATTCAAAATGGGCGACGATCAAGCACAAGAAGGGCGCGGCGGACAAGGCCCGGGGCAAGCTGTTCGCCAAGCTGATCCGCCAGGTCGAGGTGGCGGCCAGGGAAGGCGGCGGTGACCCCGACACCAACCCCACGCTGCGCACCATGTTCCAAAAGGCCAGGGAGAGCTCGGTGCCCCTCGACACCATCGAGCGGGCCATCAAGCGAGGCACCGGCGAGCTCGAAGGCGTCACCTACGAGCAGGTGGTGTACGAGGGCTACGCCCCCGCCGGCGTGGCGATCATCGTCGAGTGCCTGACCGACAACCGCAACCGCACCGGCCCCGAGCTGCGCGCCACCTTCTCCAAAAACGGCGGGTCGATGGCCGAGCCGGGCGCGGTGGCGTGGCAGTTCGAGCGCAAGGGTGTCGTGCTGGTCCCGGCGGCCGCCGCCACCGAGGACGACTTGATGCTGACCGCCCTGGATGCCGGCGCCGAGGACATCGTGCTCGCCGGTGACAGCTGGCAGATCACCACGCCCCCCCAGGATCTCCCGGCCGTGCGCGCCGCACTGGAGGAAGCCAAGATCACCGTCGAGTCCGCCGAGGTGACGATGCTGGCCAACCAGACCGTCCCCCTCGACAACGAGACCGACGCCAAGAAGGTCCTCCGGCTGGTCGACCTGCTCGAGGACAACGACGACGTGCAGAACGTGTACTCCAACTTCGACATCCCCGACGCGATCCTCGAGCTCGTGGAGGCCTGATGGCGCCGACCTCGGGTGGCACCACCGCGGCCGAGGCCGACCAGGAGCCCGCCGGACGGCGACCCGGCGCCGGCGACCCGGCGCCCGACTTCACCCTCGAAGGCACCGGCGGGCGGACCTACACCCTGAGCGAGGCTCGGGGCGCTCCGGTCGTCCTCGTGTTCTACCCGGCGGACAACTCGCCGGTGTGCACGCAGCAGCTCCGCTCCTACAGCGAGGACCTGGGGGCGTTCAAGGAGGTCGGCGCCACCGTCTGGTGCCTGAGCCCCCAAGACGTCGGCACCCACGAGCTGTTCGCCGCCGAGCAGGACCTCAGGTTGCCGTTGCTGGCCGACACCGGGTCGCGTGTCGGCAAGGCGTACGACATCTTGGGGCCGCTCGGGTTCTACCGCCGATCGGTGTTCGTGATCGACGGGGCCGGCACGGTGCGCTGGGCTCGCCGGTCCCTGTCCAGCCTGACCTACCTCCCCGCCGGCCGCCTGGTCGAGGCGGTGCAATCCACCCTCGCCTGAGCCGAGCCTGCTACGTTCGAACGCGTGTTCGCACTCGGGATCGATCCGGGCCTGTCCCGCTGCGGCTACGGGGCCGTCGAGCAGCGAGGCGGCTCCCTGCACGCGGTGGCCGTCGGGCATCTGAGCACCCCACCCGATCGGCCGCTGAGCGAACGGCTCGGCACCCTGCTCGGTGACCTCGAGGACCTCATGGACGAGGTCCGCCCCGACGTGGTCGTCGTCGAGCGGGTCCTGTTCCAGGTCAACGCCCGCACCGCGATGTCGGTCGGGCAGGCCAGCGGCCTGGCCCTCGCGGTGGCCGCCCGCCGGGGGTGCCCGGTGGTGCAGTACAGCCCCAACGAGGTCAAGCAGGCGGTGACCGGCTACGGCTCGGCCACCAAAGCGCAGGTGCAACGCATGGTCCAGGTCCTCCTCGACCTGGCCGAGCCGCCCAAGCCGGCCGACCGGGCCGACGCGTTGGCGCTCGCGGTGTGCCACTTGAGCGGCGCCCGCCTGCACGCCGCGGCCGTTGCGGCCGGGAGCCGATCGTGATCGGGTCCTTGCGCGGTGTCATCCTCGACCGTTCGGCGCGCACCGAGCACGCCGGGGAGATCCTCTTGGAGGTCGGCGGAGTCGGGTACCGGCTCCTGGTGCCGGCCGGGGCGATGGGCCGCATCGGGGCGCTCGGCGCCCCCGCGTTCCTCCACGTCCACACCCACGTACGGGAGGACGCCCTCATCCTCTACGGCTTCCCCACCCGGGAGGAGCGGGCCTGCTTCGAGGCGCTCATCGGCGCCCACGGCGTCGGCCCGGCGGTGGCGCTGGCCCTGCTGTCGGTGCACAGCCCCACCGCCCTCCGGCGGGCGGTGGCCAGTGACGACCTGGACGCGCTGATGCTGGTCCCCGGGATCGGCAAGAAGATCGCCGCCCGGCTGCTCATCGAGCTCAAGTCCCGCCTCGACGTCAGCGACGACGACCCCGAGCTGCGGGTGGTCGGCGCGGGTGACGGCGGCGGCCCCGACGTGCGATCGGAGGTGCGGGCCGCCCTGGCCGGGCTCGGGTACGGGCCCGACGAGGTCCGTCACATCGTCGCCGACCTCCCGGAGGAGGGACGGGTCGAGGACCTCCTGCGGCGAGCCCTGAGAGACCTGGCCGCCAGCCGGTGAGGGAGGAAGGCCTGGAGCGGGTCGTGGCCGGGTCGGCCGACCCGGTCGAGTCAGCCGAGGAGGTCACCCTCCGACCCCGGCGCCTGGAGGACTTCGTCGGCCAGCGCCAGCTCAAAGAGCACCTGGAGATCGTGCTGGAGGCGGCCCGCCGGCGGGGTCAGCCCGCGGACCACGTGCTCCTGGCCGGACCGCCCGGCCTGGGTAAGACCTCGATGGCCGGGATCGTGGCCAACGAGATGGGCGCCAGCCTTCGCATCACGTCCGGACCCGCGCTGGTACGCGCCGGGGACCTGGCCGCCATCCTCACCAACCTGGTCGAAGGCGACGTGCTCTTCGTCGACGAGATTCACCGCCTGGGCCGGGCCGTGGAGGAGATCCTGTACCCGGCGATGGAGGACTTCCAGCTCGACATCGTGCTCGGCAAGGGCCCCTCGGCCCGCTCGATCCGCCTCGACCTGCCCCGCTTCACGCTGGTCGGGGCGACGACCAGGACCGGGCTGATCACCGGCCCGCTGCGGGATCGCTTCGGTTTCGTGGCCCGCCTCGACTTTTACGACCCGGTCGACCTGGACGCCATCGTCCGCCGCTCCGCCACCATCCTCGGCGTCGAGATCGACCAGGCCGGCTCCGCGGAGGTGGCCCGCCGGTCGCGGGGCACGCCGAGGATCGCCAACCGGCTCCTCAAGCGGGTTCGGGACTTCGCCGAGGTCCGAAGCGACGGACGTATCTCCGCGGACGTGGCGAGGGCCGGCCTGGCCCTCTTCGGCGTCGACGAGCTCGGCCTCGACAAGGTGGACCGGGCCATCCTGAGCGCGGTGTGTTCCCGCTTCGGGGGAGGACCGGTCGGCTTGTCGACGCTGGCGGTCAGCGTGGGGGAGGAGACCGACACCGTGGAGGACGTCTACGAGCCGTTCCTGCTGCAGCTGGGGCTGCTGATGCGAACCCCCAGGGGTCGGGTGGCCACCCCCGCGGCGTGGCGGCACCTGGGCTTGGAGGCCGCCGCCGGCGCCCCGCCCCCACTCGCTCGGGAGACGCTCTTCAGCGAGGAGTAGCTCGGCGAGGAGCCGCTGACAGCGGGCAGTACCGGCGAGGAGCAGCGCCGGTCATTCGGGATCCACTTCACCACCGCGTGCCGTGGACAACTGGACGTCGGGGCCGGCGATCAGGCCACGGGACGATTTGACTACTCGCCGTGACGCTTTCGGACGATGGTGGAGCCCCCGACGCGGATCGTGCGGGCCAGCTCCTCCTGGAGCCGGCGTTCTTGGCGCTCCTTGCGCCGGCGCCACAGCAGCGGGCCGCCGGCGACGATCAGGAGGACCACCAGGGAGCCCGCGGCCCACACGATGGTGGCCGTCGTCGGGTTCCTCGTCACCGACAAGGTGAATCCGGGCTCGACGGACCGCAGGTGGGCGGCCTCGGCCTGGGTCGCGGTCGTGGCATCGGCCTGCGGCGAGCCGGCGGTCAGCGCCACCTCGACCAAGGTGACCACCCGACCCTGTTGGGCAACCACCAGCGCGGCCTGCCCGGCGGGGGTCCCGCCTTTGCCCGGTGAGAACACTGAGCCTGCGGCGTTGGCGACTCCCGGCGGCGTGAACTGGGCGCTGCGGGTGAACCCGGAGCTGGACAGCGCCCCGGCCGAGAGCTGCGAGGCGACCAGTTGCGTCCGGGCTTTGGTGGCGGTGGCCACGTCGGGCAGCAGGAACGTGACGATGGCGAGACCGTCCCCGGTAGAGCCGCTCTTGGTCCACTGCGCCACGTACAGGCCGGTCTGGCCGGGGTGGGCCTTGGCGGCCGCCTCGAGGGGCGCCAGCCCGCCGGTGGTGGCGGCTTCCTCGGCAGCGTGGGACGCCGGACCGGGGAAGGTCTTGGTCCCGTTGGTGGTGACGACCAGGCGGGCCAGGCGGCTGCGCACCGTCGAGGTGGTGGGGATCACGAGCTGGTAGCCGATGCCGGCGACAACTAGCACGACCACCGCACGGGCGACGACACCAGGCCAGGCCCTGCGGCCCCCGGGCTGGTCTGGGCGCCGGCCGTCCCACCGTCCGCCAGGGGAGACTCCGGGCTGAGCTCGCCGTCGCCGTCGACGGCCCCGTCGCCTTCGTCGACGGAACCGTCGGTGGTGTCTGTGTCCTCGTCGGGTGGGTCCTCAGTGTGTCCCGGCGTGGTGCCCGAGCTCATGGTTGACCGCCTTGGTCGGCACCGGGGCTAGCAGGGGCGGGGGAGTCGGCGTCGGTGCTGGGATTCGTGTCGGTGATGGGCATCCGCCGCTCGGTTTCTTGGGGGTGGGGGGGTGGTGGCGCCCATCCGGCCTGCCCAGGCGCCGGCGGGGGCCACGATGCGGGCGGGCCGTAGCCGGGACGCGGCTGCTGGCCCCACCCGCTCTGGCCGTGAGACTGCGGCGTTCCCTGCGGCTGGTGCGTCCCCTGAGGCTGCGGGGGGGTCTGAGCTGTCCCAGGCGCTTGACCCGGCGCCCCAGCCTGGAACGGCGGAGGGGCGTGGGCCGGCGGGGGTCCCCACCCGGGTCCGTTGCCCTGGCCGGCGACCTCGCCTTGAGGTGAACCGGTGCCGGGGCCCTGCACTGGTGCGGCGCCGGGCGTCGAGGGCCCGCTGTGAGCGGGGGCCGGCGGTGGCCACGCCCCCGGCTGCGGGGGAGCGCCGGGGGTCCCGGGCTGGCCCGGTTGGGCGGAGGGAACCCACGGCGGCGCCGGCGGAGGCGGCGGGCTGGCCGCCCGGCTGTAGGGGTTGGCGACGGCGTAGGGGTTGGACGCCCCGCAGGGATCAGCGGCGGCGCGAGGGTCGGCTGGCTGATAGGAGTTGGCCAGCGCGTGGGAATCACCATGGGTCGCCGAGCCGGGACCGACCGCGCCGGGGACGGGCGAGCCGGGGGCGGCCTGCGGCGCCGCCCACGGGCCCGGCGGACCCCACTGGCCCTGCGGCGCCCATTGGCCCTGGGGACCCCATTGGCCCTGGGGACCCCACTGGCCCTGCGGCGCCGACCCGCCCGGCGGGCCCCACCCATACGGGCTGGCGGCGACAGCCAGCCCGCTGCCAGGCGCCGACGCGGTGCGCTGGGCGCCCCGGACGCTCCAGAGCGCGCAGAGGAGAGCGACGACGAGGAGCGCCCCGAACTCGGCGTCGAACCACCCGGTCATCTGCAGCGACACCGTCGGGTTGAACTGCAACAAGTTCGGGACCAGGCGGCTCGGGTCCTGGGTCTCGAGGGTCTGCATCACCGCGGACAGCACCTGTGACAGCGCCACGACCAAGACGCCGGCGATCACCGACGCCCCGAGACGCCGGGGCCGCAACGCCAGGGCGGCGATGGGGATCAGGCCGAACGAGACCCCGGCCCACACGTTGCCGGCGATGACCAGCCCGGGGTTCTTGAACGCGTCGCCCAGCGTGAAACTGGCCGACAGCGACGGGTCGAGCGAGCTGGTGACCACGTAGCGGTCCCAGGACGGGAAGAACGCCACCGCCAGCACGACCGCCGCCGCAGCGATGAGGGCGAGGATGGCCCGATCGCTGCTGGCCGACGCGTCGCCGCCCCACGTCTGCGGCCGCCCGACGTCGCCGCGCCCGAACACCGCAAACAGCGCCACCGCGGCGCCGATCGCGCCGGCGGCCCACGCCCCGGTGAGCAGCCACAAGCCGGCGCCGCCGCCGGTACCGCTCTGCGAGATCTGGGCCAGGTCCGCGGCCCGCAACCCCAGATAGGACACCGCCACCCCTCCGGCGCCGAACGCCCCTGCTTGGACCAGCACCGGCCGGCGGGACGCCACGAACCCGGCGCAGAGCAGCCACGCAGCCGCGACCAGGCAGGTGGGAACGATCTGGTCCGAGGAGTCCGACAGCGACGTGGTGCCGGCCGTCCCGACGTAGTACGCCGGGAACAAAGCGACGATGCTCAGCACCCCCGCCGCCAGCAGGAGCCCGGCGCCGAGCACCGGCAGGGACTCCCGCCCGGCGCGCCGAGACCCGGGATCCCCGCCGGCGGGGCTCTGGCCCTCCGGGAGGGCCGGCTGGTCCGGCTGGGGGTATCGGGGTCCGGTGTCGAGCATTCCCACCTTCCTAGGGTCCCACATCACCTCGGGGGCAGAGGCCGGCGCAGGGTCGGCTCCGACGCCAGGGAGCATGCTCGCAGCTTCGCGGTCGCGATGGCACGCGCCAGGCCCGTCGCGGCGTTCGACTAGACCGTCATCCCCGTGGACGTGCCCGACTACGACCTCCCCTCGGAGGCCATTGCGCAGGAGCCGAGCGCCCAGCGAGACGCGGCCCGGCTCCTCGTGTCGATGGCCGAAGGCGACATCGACCATCGACACGTCCGGGACCTGCCCGACCTGCTCGAGCCCGGCGATGTGCTGGTGGTCAACACCACCCGGGTGCTACCGGCCCGACTCCGCCTGGAGAAGGCGACCGGCGGCGCCGCGGAGGTCCTCCTCCTCGAGCCGGTTCCCGGCACGCCGGGCTGCTGGGAAGCGCTGGTCCGCCCCGGCCGCCGGCTTCCGGCGGGGACCGTGCTGTCCGCTCCCGACGGGGGCCGGGCGCTAGTCGAGGTCGGCGAGGAGCTGGGCGAGGGCCGCCGGCAGGTCCGCCTCCTGGCCGAGCCGCACGACGTGTTCGCCGCGGGCGTCATGCCGGTCCCGCCCTACATCGAGGCGGTCCCCGCGGACCCCGAGCGCTACCAGACGGTGTACGCCGAGCAGCCGGGCAGCGTCGCCGCGCCCACCGCCGGGTTGCACCTGACCCACCAGGTCCTCGACGAGTGTCGGGCCCGGGGCGTCGAGGTGGCCGCGGTGGACCTGGCGGTAGGGCTAGGGACGTTCCTCCCGGTGACCGCCACCCGGGCGGAGGACCACGTCATGCACGCCGAGCGATACCACGTGCCCGAAGCGACGATGGCGGCCTGCGAAGCGGCCCGGCGGGTGGTCGCGGTGGGCACCACCACCGTCCGGGCCCTCGAGTCGGCCGCGGCCACCGGCGAGCGCAGCGGGCGCAGCACCCTCTACATCCGGGGGGACTACCCGTGGCGGGTGGTGGACGTGCTGATGACCAACTTCCACCAGCCTCGCTCCACTCTGCTGCTGCTCCTCGAATCCTTCGTCGGTCCTCGCTGGCGGGACCTATACGCGGAGGCGCTGCGCAGCGGCTACCGGTTCTTGTCCTTCGGTGACGCCATGCTCGTCGGCCGCGCCAGAGGTGGAGAAAGGATGCCGGTGTGAGCATCGCCAGCTTCACCCTCGAAGCCCTCGACGGGCGAGCCCGGCGCGGGCGGGTGAGCACCCACCGGGGAACTTTTCCCACCCCCTGCTTCATGCCGGTCGGGACGCGCGGCGCGGTGCGGCTGCTCGACAGCACAGACCTCGACGCGCTCGGGCCGGCGGTCGTGCTGGCCAACACCTATCACCTGATGCTGCGCCCCGGCGCCGAGACGGTCGCGGCCCTCGGCGGTCTGCACCGCTTCACCGGCCGCGACGGCCACATCCTCACCGACTCCGGCGGCTACCAGGTGTTCTCGCTCGGCCCGAAAGTCGACGCCGGCGGGGTGACCTTTCGCTCCACCTACGACGGGTCGCTGCACCGGCTGACCCCGGAGGACGCGGTGCGCACCCAGGAACTGCTCGGCGCTGACATCCAGATGGCCCTCGACATCTGCCCCGGCCTGCCCGCGCCCGACGCGACGGTCCGCGCCGCCATGGACCGCACCCTCGAGTGGGCGGCGCGGGCCCGTCCCGTGCACCGCCGCGACGACCAGTGTCTGTTCGGGATCGTGCAGGGCGGCATCAACCCGGAATGGCGGGAGGAGTCGGCGCTGGCCACCGCCGCCTTGGACTTCGACGGCTACGGCATCGGCGGCCTTTCGGTAGGCGAGCCGCTGGAGCAGATGCTGCCGGCGCTCGACGCCGCGCTCGGGGGACTGCCCCACGACCGGCCCCGCTACCTGATGGGTGTCGGCGACCCGCACTCGATGGTCGAGGCGGTGGCCCTGGGGGTGGACATGTTCGACTGCGTGCTGCCGACCAGGCTGGCCCGCCACGGCACCGCGCTGAGCGGCGCCGGGCGCTTCCAGCTCAAAGCGGCCCGCTTCGCCGTCGACGACGGGCCCCTCGATCCCGACTGCCCCTGCCCGGTGTGCGCCCGCTGGAGCCGCGGCTACCTGCGCCACCTGTTCTCCGTCGGTGAGCCGACCGCCGGGCGGCTGCTCACCATCCACAACCTGTCGTGGCTGCTCGGGCTGGTCGAGCGGATGCGCGCCGCGATCAGCGCCGGCACCTTCGACGAGCTGCGCGCCGAGGTGGCAGCGGTCTGGGACCGGGGGTCGCCCGGAGTCACCGGGATCCCTGCGCTACAGTCTCCGAGCCGCGCCAGCGGAGCGCGTCACCCCACTCCATGACCTTCCACCTCCTCCTCGCCGCAACCAGCCCGACCACGACGGCATCGTCGAAGTCCAGCGGGAGCTCCTACGGGTTCCTGATCATCATCCTGGTCCTGGTTGCCTTCTACTTCCTGATCATCCGGCCCCGCTCGCAGCGCCAGCGCCAGGCCCGGACCCAGGCCGCGACCCTCGACGTGGGTGATGCCGTCATGTCGGTCGGTGGCATCAAGGGCGTCGTGGTCGGCATCGACGACGACGGCGACGTGCGCGTCGAAGTGTCACCGGGGGTGATCCTCACCTTCGTGCGTCGAGCCATCAACGCGCAGCCGGCGCCGGCCAACCCCCCCGCCGACGACGCCCCGCCCGGGGTGTTCCACGACGAGGACGACTCGGAGCATCACCGCACCGACGAGGGCGACGGGCCCGATGACCGGCCCGGGACCGGCACCGAGAGCTACTGATGAAGCGCAGCCTCATCTACTCGCTGGTGGGGATCATCGGCTTGGCGATCGTCGCGCTCGGCGCGTGCCTGGCGACCGGTGACAGCCCGCTGCTCGGCTTGGACCTGCGCGGGGGCGTGTCGGTCGTGCTGCAGCCGCAGGGCACCGCCAACAGCGCCCAGCTGGCGGAGTCGGTGTCGATCATCGACCGGAGAGTCAACGGCCTCGGCGTCGCCAACTCGCAGGTGCAGCGCCAGGGCAAGGACGTGGTCATCAACCTGCCGGGCATCAAGGACTCCCAGCGGGCCCTGACCGAGTTGGGCACGACCGCCACCTTGTACTTCCGGCCGGTCGTGTGCGAGCTGCCCGCGTTCGTGGCCTCCAGCGCCTCCTCGGCGTCACCGTCGACGACGGTCCCCTCCACGACCGTCCCGTCATCGAGCGCCACCACCACTCCCAAGGCGCTCGGCGCGCCGGTGCAGGCCCGCCTGACCTCGGCGGTGCTGCCGGCGGTCACCCCGACCACCGCCGGTTCTACTCCCGCCACCACCGCTCCGGCGACTCCCGCTACCACGGTCCCGGCGACCACCGCGACGACCGCGCCGGCCGCGCCGGCCGCGTCGACAGCCACGCCGGTGTCACCCAACACGCCCATCACCGCGGCCACCGCCCCCCAGATCTGCTCCGCCAGCAACGGGAGCCAGATCCCCTCCACCACCCCGGCCGGTGACCTCGAGAAGTCCTACGTGCTGGTCCCCGCGTCCAGCGGTTCGGGTTTGGGCACCAACCGGTTCCTCCTCGGCCCGGCCGACCTCACCGGGCGGGCCGTGAAGAACGCTTACGTGTCGGTGAGCTCCACCGGCGCCTACACCGTGGAACTGCAGTTCACCGGGGAGGGCAGCAAGCAGTTCGACGCCATGGCGGCGATCCGCAACAAGTACTACTCGGCGTCCTCGCAGACCGTCGACCCCCGCTCGCAGGAAGCCATCGACCTCGACGGCCAGGTCGAGTCGGCGCCGACCATCCAGTCCGCGCAGTTCAACGGGCAGGCCTCGATCTCCGGTTCGTTCACCTCCAGCCAGGCCAGCGCCTTGGCCCTGGTGCTCAAGTACGGCTCGCTGCCGGTCCGCTTCACCCCGCAGTCCGTGCAGACCGTGTCGGCCACGATCGGCAAGGACTCGCTCCACGCCGGCCTGCTCGCCGGCGCCGGCGGCATCATCGTCGTGCTCCTCTACATGATCCTGTACTACCGGGCGCTGGGACTGGTCGTGGTCCTCGGCCTCGCGGTCGGCGGCGCGCTGCTGTATTCGATGCTGACCCTGCTGTCGCAGACCAGCAGCTTGACCCTGACGCTCTCCAGCATCACCGGGATCATCGTGTCGGTAGGCATAACCGTCGACTCGTACGTGGTGTACTTCGAGCGGCTCAAAGACGAGGTGCGCGGCGGGCGTACCATCCGCCAGTCGACCGAGCGGAGCTTCTCGCGGGCGTTTCGGACCGTGCTCACCGCGGACTTCGTGTCGTTCCTGGCTGCGCTGATCCTCTACCTGCTCACCGTCGGCGACGTTCGAGGGTTCGCGTTCACCCTCGGGCTGTCAACGCTGCTCGACGTGGCCACGGCCTACTTCTTCATCCGGCCGATGGTTATCGTTGTCGGGCGCCGCCGGACCTTCACCGAGAACCGCATACTCGGCGTGGCCCGGGGTCTCGGCGCGGCAGGGGGGACCGGCTGATGCCCGAACATCACAACGCCTTCCAGCGCCTCTTCCGGGGCGAGACCTCCTACGACTTCGCGACCCGGTGGCGGCGGTGGTTCGCGATCTCCGGGCTGATCATCCTGGTCGGGTTGGTGTCGCTCGGCGTGCGGGGCCTCAACTTCTCCATCGACTTCAAGGGCGGCACGGTGTGGGAGGTGCCGACCCACGCGTCGGTGTCGGAGGTCCGCTCCGCTCTCAACGGGGTCTCGGGCACCCTCGGCCAGGCGACCATCCAGACCCTGACCAACGCCCAGACCCACCAGCAGACCATCAAGGTGCAGGCGGCGGCCAAGACCACCGGCGACAGCACCCTCGTGTCCAAGGTGACCAACGCGCTGGCCAACGTCGCCCACGTCAGTCCCAACGACGTCCAGCTGAACGACATCGGCCCGTCGTGGGGGTCCGACATAACCCACAAGGCCATCGAGGGCGTCATCGTCTTCCTGATCGTGGTGACGGCATACATCTGGTTCCGCTTCGAGGCCAAGATGGCCATCGCCGCGCTCACCGCGCTGCTCCACGACATCCTGGTGACCGTCGGCATCTACTCGCTGTCGGGGTTCACGGTGAGCCCCGACACCGTCATCGCCTTCCTCACCATCCTCGGCTACTCGCTCTACGACACCATCGTCGTGTTCGACAAGGTGCAGGAAAACACCAAGGGCCTGGCGTCGAGCGGCAAGGCCACCTACACCGACACCGTCAACCTGTCCATGAACCAGGTGCTGGCCCGCTCCATCAACACCTCCTTCGTGGCGATCATCCCGATCATGTCGATCCTGGTGATCGGCGCGTGGATCCTCGGAGCCACCGCCCTCGAGGACTTCGGCTTGGCGTTGTTCATCGGGTTGACGACCGGCGCCTACTCGTCGATCTTCGTCGCCTCCCCGCTCCTCGCCCTGCTCAAAGAACGCGAGCCCCGCTACGCGCAGATCCGTGAGCGCCTCTCGAACCGTCCCGCGCCCCGCATGACGCCGGCCAGCGCAGCCGCCAGCGGCTTCGCGGCGTCGGGCCCGACGCCCGCCGGCGGCCCGCCGGTACCCAAGCGGCGGGCCGGTGCCACCAGCCAGGCCGTCGCCGACGCGCCGGAAGTGGCGTCGGGCGAGGCTCTCGGCGCCGGGCCGGTTGAGGGTGCAACGCCCGACGCCGGCACCGCCGACGCCGGCGCGGCGGAGAGCGCGCTGCCCGCCCGGACCCCCACGCCGCCCCGCCCCGGCAACCGGCCGCCGCCCCGCCCCCGCAAGAAGACCCGCCGGCGCTAGCAGGGCCGAGCAGCTTGGACG
This sequence comes from Acidiferrimicrobium sp. IK, assembly GCF_025499425.1. Lineage (GTDB taxonomy): Bacteria > Actinomycetota > Acidimicrobiia > Acidimicrobiales > Palsa-688 > Acidiferrimicrobium. The sequence continues at coordinate 287,182 of NZ_JAIMCB010000005.1, read as the reverse complement.
GGTGTTGAGGCCCGCAGCGAGTACCTTGGAGTGATGGAGCCAGCACCCAGCGCCCTGGACACTGCGGGGGCCGCGGTCGGCGGGTCCGAGTGGATCAAGGACCACATCCGAGACATTCCCGACTTCCCCAAGCCGGGCGTGGTCTACAAGGACATCACCCCCCTGCTCAGCGACCCTCGGGCCTTCGCCGGGACCGTAGACGCGCTGGCTGCGGGCGTCCCCGGCGGGCGGATCGACAAGGTCGTCGGCATCGAGGCTCGAGGTTTCATCCTCGCCGCGCCCGTCGCTCTGCGCCTCGGCGCCGGCTTCGTCCCGGTGCGAAAGACCGGCAAGCTGCCCGGCGCAGTGACCAGCCAGTCCTACGAGCTGGAGTACCGCAGCGACGTCCTCGAGATCCACACCGACGCGTTGGAGATCGGCGAGCGGGTCCTCATCGTCGACGACGTGCTGGCCACCGGTGGCACCGCGGTGGCGACCGCAGCGTTGATCCGCTCGCTGGGCGCCGAGGTCGTCGGCGTGGCGTGTGTGATCGAGCTGGCCTTTCTCGGCGGACGTGGGAAGCTCGGGGACCTGGACGCGGTTGCACTGATCAGCTACTGATGAGGATCACACGAAAGACAGCCTGAGAGAGACGAGGAGCCGAGGGTGAGCCGGGTCGAGGGGGTCAGCCGGGGGAGGGCCGTGGCCACCGTCGAGCGGGTGCTGCCCTGGCGGCGCCAGGTGCAGACCGCCGACGCGCTCACCCCGCTGCTCAACTCATACCGGGCCCGCCACCCGCGGGGGGACACCAGCCTTTTCGTCCGGGCGTTCGAAGCGGCCAATGCCGCCCACGACGGCCAGCTGCGGATGTCGGGTGAGGCCTACATCACCCATCCGCTGGCGGTCGCCACGATCCTGGCCGGGCTCGGTCTCGACGACGTGACCATCGCCGCCGCGCTCCTCCACGACGCGGTCGAGGACACCGGGCTGACGGTGACGCAGATCGAGGCGGAGTTCGGTCCGGTCGTCGCGGCCATCGTCGACGGCGTCACCAAGCTGGACCGGGTCAGCTTCGACTCCAAGCAGGCCCAGCAAGCCGCCACCATGCGCAAGATGCTGGTGGCGATGGCCAAGGACCCCCGGGTCCTGCTCATCAAGCTCGCCGACCGTCTCCACAACATGCGGACCATCGCCGCCATGCCGGAGTGGAAGCAGAAGCGCACCGCCCAGGAGACCCTGGACATCTACGCCCCGCTGGCCCACCGTTTCGGCATCCAGGACCTCAAGTGGCAGCTCGAGGACCTGGCCTTCGCCGCGCTCCACCCCCGCCGCTACGCGGAGATCGAGCAGATGGTCGCCACCCGCGCCCCGGAACGGGAGATCTACCTGGCCCAGGTGATCGACCAGGTCAACGAGCGGCTGGCCGCGGCCCGCATCGAGGGGCAGGTCACCGGCCGGCCCAAGCACCTCTACTCGATCTACGAGAAGATGGTCGTCAAGGGCAAGGAGTTCGACGAGATCTACGACCTGGTCGGGGTCCGGGTGCTCGTCGAGTCGGTCAAGGACTGCTGGGCGGCCCTCGGCGCGGTCCACGGCGCTTGGGCGCCGGTCCCCGGCCGGTTCAAGGACTACGTCAACACCCCGAAGTTCAACCTCTACCAGTCGCTGCACACGACTGTCGTCGGCCCGCAGGGCAAGCCCCTCGAAGCCCAGATCCGCACCGTGGAGATGCACAACCGGGCCGAGCGGGGCATCGCCGCGCACTGGGGGTACAAAGAGCAGGCGTCGGCGGCGGACATCGCGTGGCTGCAGCGGATCGTCGACTGGTCGGCGGAGAGCAGCGACCCCGTCGAGTTCCTCGAGACCCTCAAGCTCGACCTAGACACCGACGAGGTCTTCGTGTTCACCCCCAAAGGCGACGTGATCACCCTCCCGGTGCACGCCACGCCGGTCGACTTCGCGTACGCCATCCACACCGACGTCGGGCACCGCTGCATCGGCGCCCGGGTCAACGGAAGGCTGGTCCCGCTCGACTCGACCCTGTCGTCTGGCGACAGCGTGGACATCTTCACGTCCAAGGTGCCGTCCGCGGGACCCAGCCGGGACTGGCTGAAGATCGTCCAGACGCCGCGGGCGCGCAGCAAGATCCGGCAGTGGTTCAGCCGGGAACGGCGCGAGGACGCCATCGAGACCGGCCGCGAAGAGCTGGTCAAAGCCATCCGCAAGGAAGGCCTCCCCGTCCAGAAGCTGGCCAACTCGCCGGCGCTGGCCGGGATCGTCGAAAGCCTCAACTACACCGACCTCGACTCCCTCCACGCGGCGATCGGCGAAGGGCACGTCTCGGCTCGCTCGGTCGCGCAGCGCCTGGCCAAGGAGCTGCGCGGCGGCGACTACGAAGTCCAGCTGCCGACCACCGCCCGCCAACCTCGCCGCACCACCCGCCGTCAGGGTGTCGGCGTCCACGTCGAAGGCCTCGACGATGTCATGGTGCGCCTGTCGCGCTGCTGCACTCCGGTGCCCGGCGACGAGATCATCGGCTTCGTCACGAGGGGCCGCGGGGTGAGCGTCCACCGCTCGGACTGCTCCAATGCGGCGTCCCTGTCGGTGACCGAGGTCGGCCGGCTGATCGAGGTCGAATGGGACCGCGAGAGCGCCGGCAGCTTCACCGCGGCGATCGAGATCAAGGCCCTGGACCGGACCCGTCTCGGGGTGGACATCTGGAAGGTGGTCTCCGACCATCACCTCAACATCCTGCGCTCGGAGACCCTGACCAGCTCCGACCGGGTGTCTCGTATGCGCTTCGAGTTCGAGCTGGCCGACCCCGCCCACCTCGACTCGCTGCTCGGCGCGGTCAAGCGCATCGACAGCGTGTACGACGCCTACCGGGTGCTGCCCGGCAAAGGCGGCTGAAGCGGTCCCTGGCTGGCCTCCCCTCGGCAGCGTGGCATGACGGCGGTCACACCCGCCGCTATGGTGGCCCCGAATGAGCACATGGGGGGATCCAGTGGTCGTCTGGTCGGAGGCTGTGGTCGAGCTGGTGCGCTGGCGCCAGCAGCGGCGGAAGGTGGCGCGCGCCGCCGCTGACGTCGTGAGCGGCGCGGAGGCGTTCCTCGCCGCCGCGGCGCGCAGCGAACCGCCGCCGGAGGCGTACCGCAACTGAGGGTGGGCGCCGGGGCCCGGTACCCTGAGCGGCCGTGTCCGAGCTGCGCCACCCCATCGGGACCTTCGACGTCCTCGCCCCCGACTCCCGACGCTGGGAGGCGCTGCTGGCGGTGTTCGCCCGGGTGGTGGAGGGCGCCGGCTACGGGCTGGTGATCACCCCGACCTTCGAGGACCTGCAGGTCTTCCAGCGGGTCGGCGCGTCGACCGACATCGTCCGCAAGGAGATGTACGACTTCGAGGACAAGGGCGGCCGGCGGGTCGCGCTGCGCCCGGAGGTGACCGCGTCGGTGGTGCGGGCGTTCATCCAGCACCGCCCGACCACCCCGTGGAAGGCGTGGTACGCCGGGTCCAACTTTCGCTACGAGAGCCCGCAGGCCGGCCGTTACCGTGAGTTCCACCAGGTCGGCATCGAGGTCTTCGGGGCCGCCGACGCGGACCTCGACGTCGAGGTCATGGCGCTCGGCTGGGAGTTCTACCGGGCCCTCGGGTTGCGCCGCGTCGAGCTGATGGTCAACTCCCTCGGCGACGCGACGTGCCGGCCGCCGTACCGGGCGCTGCTGATCGAGTACCTAGAAGCACGAAGCGGCGACCTCTGCGACGAGCACCGCGACCGGTTCAGGGAAAACCCGCTTCGGGTCCTCGACTGCAAGCGCCCGACGTGCAAGGCGGTGGCCGCTGACGCACCCAAGCAGGTCGAGCACCTCTGCGACGCGTGCGGCGCCCACTTCGCCCGGGCCACCGGCGGCCTCGACGCGCTCGGCATCCCCTGGACCCTGGCCACCAACCTGGTCCGAGGGTTGGACTACTACACCCGGACCACCTTCGAGTACGCCGGACTGGCCCTGGACTCGGCGCAAAACGCCGTCGGCGGCGGCGGCCGCTACGACGCGTTGGTCGAGGAGATGGGCGGCCCGTCGACGCCCGGTATCGGCTTCGCTCTCGGCGTCGAACGGATCCTCATGGCCTGTGACGCGGAGGGGACCCTGGCCGCCCCCGACGCCGCGGTCGACGTGTTCGTCGTGGACTTCGCCGGCGGGGACGCCGCCCGCGACCTCACCGCCCAGCTGCGGGCGGCGGGCGTCCGCGCCGACCGGTCCTTCGACGGGCGGTCCGCGAAGGCCCAGTTCAAGGTGGCCGACCGCTCCGGCGCCCGCCTGGCGCTGGTCGTCGGTCCCGACGACGCCGCCGCCGGCACGGTCATGATCCGTCCCCTGACCGGGGACCGGACCCAGTGGGCGACGCCTCGCGACCAGGTCGTCGCCGAGGTGGCGCGGCTGCTGGGCTCGTAGTGCCCGACGATCTGTTCGCGGCCGCGGTCAACGACCGTCTGGCCGGCCAGGCGCCGCTGGCGGCCAGACTGCGGCCGAGGACCCTCGACGAGGTCGTCGGCCAGGAGCATCTCCTCGCCCCGGGGAGGCCGCTGAGGGCCCTGATCGAGGCAGACCGCCTGTCGTCGGTCATCTTCTGGGGTCCGCCCGGCACCGGCAAGACCACCCTGGCGCAGCTGGTGGCCGGCGCCACCTCCCGGGCCTTCGTGCCGATGTCGGCGGTGACCGCCGGCGTGAAGGACGTGCGCGAGGCGGTGGCCGAGGCCCGCCGCCAGTTGGGGGAGCAGGGGAGGGGCACCATCCTCTTCCTCGACGAGGTGCACCGCTTCAACCGGGCCCAGCAAGACGCCCTGCTCCCGTCGGTGGAGGACGGCACCTTGACCCTGATCGGCGCCACCACCGAGAACCCGTACTTCTCGGTCAACGCCCCGCTCCTGTCGCGCTCCACCTTGTTCCGGCTGGAGCCGCTCAGCCCCGACGCCCTCACCACCCTGGTCCGCCGGGCGCTGCAGCGGGAGGGAGCCGACGCCGAGCCCGAAGCGGTGGCCCTCCTCGTAGGCCTGGTCGACGGCGACGCCCGAGCCGCCCTCACGTCCCTGGAGGTGACCCTCGCGCTCACCGACAGCCGGGCGGCCTCCCGCCCGGGCGCCGACACCAGCGGCCGGGTCGTGACCGTGGCCGACGTCGAGGCGGCCCGCTCCACCCGGGCGTTGCGCTACGAGGAGGACGACCACTACGACGTGGTGAGCGCCTTCATCAAGTCCATCCGCGGTTCGGACCCAGACGCCGGCCTGTACTGGCTGGCCCGGATGCTCGCCGCCGGCGAGGACGCCCGGTTCGTGGCCCGACGGCTGGTCATCCTCGCCAGCGAGGACGTCGGGATGGCCGACCCCCAAGCGCTGCTCGTCGCCGACGCGGCGGCCCGCGCGGTGGAACTGGTCGGGCTGCCCGAGGCCCAGCTCAACTTGGCCCAAGCGGTCGTGCACCTGGCTCTGGCCCCAAAGTCCAACACCGTGACCGCCGCCCTGGGCGCGGCGCAGGCCGACGTCGCCGGGCAGCCGGTCGGCCAGGTGCCGGCCCACCTGCGCGACGCCCACTACCAGGGAGCGGCCCGCCTGGGGCACGGCGACGGATACCGCTACCCCCACGACGACCCGCGCGGCTGGGTGGAGCAGGCGTACCGGCCCGAGCACCTCGAGGGCCGGAAGTACTACCAGCCGTCGTCTCACGGCGCTGAGCCTCGCCGGGCGGAGGACTGGCGGCGGCGGAGGGAGAGCTGACCTGCCTAGCCGGCGGCTGGGTCGCTGATCGGGGCGGTGCTGCGTGACGGCTGGATGAGGGCCTCGACGTCGGGGAGGACTACCAGCGGGGGTGCGGCCTGCGCAGGGCGGCCTTCCAGCGGCTGGTAGGGGCGCTGCACCCTGCCTTTGCGGTGGAGCGGAACCGGCTTTTCGGCCTTCGGCTGCCTGAGCTGTCCCAGCGCCGCGACGCCGAGGACGGCGAGTTGTACCGCGCCGGCCAAAGCGAACGCCGGTCGTAGCCCGAGGGTGGTGGTCCCCAGCCCTCCGGCGAGCGCCCCGAGCACGCTGGATCCGATCAGCACCATACGGAACGTGATGGCTACCCGGCCCATCATGACGTCCGGTATGAGGCGTTGACGCAGCGACATGCTGGCGACGTTGCCGACCGACACGCTGGCGGACTCTGCTGCGACGGCGACGCCAGCGGCGACCACCGAGACGTCCCCAGCCAACAGCAGGTAGGCCAGGCCGGCCACCACCCCAGAGGCCACGATCGACCCCCTGGGGCCGAGCAGACCGGCGCAGCGGCGGGCGATCAGCGAGCCGCCGATGGCGCCGACGGATCCGACCGCCAGGAGCACCCCGTAGCCCGCCCGGCTGGTGTGCAGCGCGCCCGTGGCGTAAAGGACCAACACCCCGAGAACCGCGCTCTGGGCGAAGGCGAACGTACCGATGACCAGCGCCAGAGACCGAAGCTCGCGATGTCCGATGAACCACCAGAACCCCTCGGCGATGTCCTGGCGCATGGAAGAGGCGCGTCGGGCGGGCTGGGAACTCGGCAGGCAGCGCCGGAGAAGCACCGCTGACACCGCGAACGACAGGGCGTCGACCAAGAACGGAAGCGGCCGGGCCAACTCGAATACCAGGCCACCCAGCCCTTGGCCGGCCAGCTCGCGGCTCGTCAGGTCGACCGCTCCCAGGCCGCCGTTGGCCGCCTCGAGCTGATCGGACGCGACGATCGCTGGTAGCGCGGCCACGGTGCAGGCCTTGAACACGATGTCGCCGCAGCCGAGCGCGCCCAGGGTGAGGTAGATCAGGGGGAGCGAGTCGTGACCACTGGCGACGGCCCCCGCGAACGCCGCGAAGATCAGCAGGCGCCCGACCTCGACGATGAGAGCGAGGCGGCGGCGGTTGGTCCGGTCGACGACGGCGCCGGCGATGGGACCGATCAAGAAGGCGGGTAGCTGCCCGGCAACGGTGACCCCGGCGATCAGCAGGGGGTCGTGGGTGAGGGACAGCGCAAGGAGAGGGAAACCGATGAAGACCAGCCCGTCGCCGAGGGACGACGCGCCCGTGGCCACCCACAGACCCCGGTAGCGGGCGCCGAGGTGGTGTCGTGACAGCCGAAGAGTCACGATGCCCTTTCGAGTGACAAAGCCGGCAGGAGACGACGCATCCGGCGGCGACCAGCAAAAATCTCTCAGGTCGCCGCCGGAAGCTGCCGATATTGCACTTGCGCCCGGCTATGCGGGTTCAGCCACATCGGCGGGCGCGGTGCGTAGAGATCAGGACCACATGTTCTTGCGCATCGTGGGAAACCTCCCTTCGTTCATCACCTGTGCGTGGAGAGGGCAGGGACCCGTCACATTCGCGTGTGGCGGGTCCCGCACACTTCTGTGCCGATCGAACGGTCCCGCACCAGGCGGTGCCATCGCTGGGTCACAGATGCGCCACGTAAAGTAGCGAAGTTCGGAAAAGCCCGCAAGTTTTGGCTCCTGACAGTGGTCAATCAGACCGATAAGGAATAAATACGCCTCCCGATTTGACCGGGCGGCGCTGACCGGTAGGCGCGATGTTCACGAGGCAGGTCCATGACCACGACTGACCAGGCCGTCTCAGCCAGGCGCCGGATCAGTCGGCACGCGGTGGCATCCTGGCTGCTCGTCGCCGGGCTGCTGGCAGGATCGGTCCTCGTAGGTTGGCGTCTGGCCCTTCGCACACCAACCACCTGGTCCGGCCGCCTGCCCGTCATCGTGGTCGGCGTGTTGCTGGTCGCCTCGCTGCTAGCGCAGTGGGTCATTCCTGTCAGGCAGCACGGCATCTCGGTGTCGCCCGCCAACTGCGTGGTCGTCCTAGGGATCGTGTTTCTCAGCCGGATCGACCTACTCGCCGTTGCGGCAAGCGCGATGTTGCTGTGCACAGTGCTCAAGAGGCACGCCCCGCTCAAGGCGATGTTCAACACGTGGAACACGACGCTGGCCACAGGTCTGGCTGCCTTTGCCTTCGACGCGGTGCTCGGCCACGCCACCCCGGCGAGCGGGAGAGGCTGGCTGGCCCTGGTGGTAGCGTCGCTGGTCTTCGACGTGGCGACCACGGCCGGCATCATTGGTGTGCTCAGCCTGCAGGGCGTCTTCACCTTCGACCAGCTATCGGCGTTCGTGCTGCCGCTCATCGTGACGCCGGCGGTCAACATCGTCCTGTCAATCGTCGCGGTCGACGCAGTGTGGTCAAACACCTGGGCCCTCGCTCCCTTGGCACTCATACCAGCAGGGATCACCCTCGGCTTTCGCTACCACACCCGCCTGGCCGGCCGCTTCGCCAACCTGGAGAAGCTCTATCAGTTCACCCAAGGAGTCTCTGGTCTTTCCGACGAGGGTGACGTCCTCTCGTCATTGCTCTCCGGCCTGCTCAACGCTCTGTCGTGTGAGTACGCGCAATTGACGATCTCCGACCTGGGAGTGGTGCGCAGCTACCAGCTGCGACGAGACGGGGTAGTGGCGCTCACCGAGGCCGACCGGTTGCCGCCGGTGGTCGCGGAGTTGGGTCCCGGCCAGGACGTGCTGCTTCTCCCCAGGCGTGCCAGCGGCGACGCCGGGCGGGCGCTGGCAGAGCAGGGGTTGAATGACGCGATAGTGACCCGCCTCCCGACCGATGGACCCGAGCGGCGCTACCTGGTGGTGGCCGATCACGATGGTCCCGATACCTTCGGGCGAGCCGATCTTCGCTTTGCCGAGACCCTGGCTGCCCAGAGCGCCCTGGCCCTGCGGAGCACCCGGCTGCTCGACGAGCTGCGCCAACAGGTGATGATCCGCGAGCACGAAGCTCTCCACGACTCGCTGACCCAGCTGGGCAACCGGGCCCTTTTCGCCCGGCGGACCGCGGCGGCGCTCGCTGCGCGCCCAAGCATGGCCCTGGTCGGCGTGCTGCTGCTCGACCTGGATGGCTTCAAAGACGTCAACGACACCTTGGGGCACCACATCGGCGACACCGTCTTGCAGGAGGTGGCCGAGCGGTTGCGCACGACTGTCGGCGCCATCGGGGTGCCGACCCGCCTGGGCGGCGACGAGTTCGCCATCCTGGTCCCGGTGATCGAGAACGTCGCCCGGCTTCGGGACCTGGCCCACCGGGTCTTCGACGCGGTGTGCGAGCCGATGAGGGTGGACGACCTCACGCTGGCGGTGAGGACCAGCATCGGCGTCGCGTTCGGGCCCGACCACGGGGAGGACACGGCCTCGCTGCTCAAGGGGGCGGACGTCGCCATGTACGCCGCCAAGGTTTCGGTGGAGCGCATCGCGGTGTACGACCAGGCCGGAGACGGCAACTCCACCCGCCGGCTGCTGCTCGGGTCGGAGCTGCAGACCGCAGTCCAAGCCGGGGACCTGTCGCTCGACTACCAGCCCAAGGTCGACATGGCGACCGGCGACGTCCTCGGTTTCGAGGCGCTCCTCAGGTGGCGCCACCCGGTGTTCGGTCTGGTCCCCCCCGAGGAGTTCGTTCCGGTGGCCGAGCAGTCTGGGCTGATCGACTCGGTCACGTGGTGGGTGCTCCGCGAGTCGCTGTGCCGGCAGGTCGACTGGGCGAGGGCTGGCTTCGACGTCAGCGTCGCGGTCAACGTCTCGGCTCGCTCGCTTCTCGACAGCACGCTCGCCCAACGGCTGCAGGACCTGCTCGTCGAGACAGGCGCCACACCGCAGCGGCTGACCCTAGAAGTCACCGAATCCTCGGTGATGGCCGACGCGGTGCGCGCCGCGACGATCCTGCGCGAAGTCTCGGCGCTCGGGGTCTGCATCGCCGTCGACGACTTCGGCACCGGCTACTCCTCGCTCAGCCGGCTGCTCCAAATGCCCGTCGATGAGCTCAAGGTCGACCGTTCGTTCGTGTCGACGATGATGGAGTCACCGGACAACTGGGCCATCGTGTCGAGCACCATCAGCCTCGGGATCTCGATGGGGCACTCGGTCACAGCAGAGGGCATCGAGGACGCCGAGACATGGAAGTCGCTGAGCGCCATGGGATGTCACGCCGGCCAGGGGTACCTGATCTCCCGTCCGATGCCGTCGTCGAAGACCCTCCCTTGGCTGCGGACCTACGCCAAGCGGACCGCCCGCCGTCCCTTCGAGGTCAACCCCGCGGAAGGCGACCAAGTAGAGGTCTGAACCCGGCGCGCGGGTTAGGGTTTCGGGCATGGGCACCCCGCTTGTGCGCTCGAGGTCGTGACCGCGGCAGCTGGACAGTCGGCGGACGTCGCTATAGCCGTCAGCGTCGTGGCCACCCTCATAGTGGTGGCGCTCCTGGCTGCTTTGCGCTCATGCCTCTCGGCCGCCCGGCGGCTCCGGGCGGCGGCCGACACTCTTGAGGCCGACGTGCGCGAAGTGATGCGCTCCGTCGACGGCACCCTCGCCCAGGCCAGCGCCGAGCTGGAGCGAGTTGATGACCTGATCGGGTCAGCCGAGCAGCTCACCGAGGTCGTAGGGGCGGCGTCCCGAGTGGCGTACACCTCCCTGGCCAGCCCGCTGATCAAGGTGCTGGCGTTCTCTCGGGGGACCAGCCGGGCCTCGCAGCGGCTCCGCGGCCGTAAGCGGGCCCTCCGAGCGAGAGGCCGCTAGGGATGTTCAAGCGGGTCCGGTGGGTCGGTATCGGAGCGGTCCTCGGTGCCGGCGGCTCCATCTACGCCCAGCTGAAGGTCCGCCGCACCGCGCAGCGTTACCTCCCGCCGGAGGTGAGCGCGCGGGTTGCCGACCGGGCTCGATGGCTGGGCCAAGAGGTGCAAGAAGCGGTCGCCGAGGGGCGCAGCGCGATGGCCGAACGTGAGGCCGAGCTGCGGGCCCGGATCGACCCCGGGGCCTCCCAGAGGGGTACCGACGTCCGAGACGCGGTGGCCCGACCGCTGCCCGCTCCCCGGTCGAGGCGGGGCGGCCTTCCGGCTCGGCGCGATCCGCGGGCCCGACGGCGCTAGCCTCTAGCGGTCATGCCTGACGTTGCGCCCAGCCCGGCGTGCCCGTCGGCCGGCGCCCCGGGGGACCCGGTGACCGGATCCGTCGAGCGTGCCGCCCGACCCCTCGCGGCCACCGGCCGGCTCCTCGGCCTCGACCTGGGCAGCCGCCGGATCGGCGTCGCCGTATCCGACTCGCAGCGTCGCTTGGCGACGGGAGTCACCGCGATCGCCCGCCGGGACCCTGCATCGGACCACCGGACGGTCGCCGACCTGGTCGACGAGTACGAGGCGGTAGGGGTGATCGTCGGCGTCCCGCTGTCGCTGTCAGGCGCCGCGGGACCCGCGGCTCGCGCTGCTACAGCCGAGGTCGAGCAGCTCCGAGCAACGCTCGACGTGCCGGTGGACACCGTCGACGAGCGCTTGACCACCGTGCAAGCGTCCGCCGGGATGCGCGCCGCAGGCCGGCGGTCCCATCAGCAGCGAAGCGTGATCGACCAGCAGGCCGCTGCCGGGCTGCTCCAAACGTGGCTCGAGCAGCACCGGGAGGGGGGATGACCGACGGTTACGGCGGCCGCCGGCCGCCCGCAGGGTGGGAGGACGACCGGGCCTACGGGTCGGGCGGAGCTCTCGCAGGGGAGGGCAGTTACGCCCATCTGGCTGGGACCCGCTCGGAGCCCTACCACCACGACCCCTACGAGGACGGCGGGGGGGCCGGAGAGCACTACGCGCCGGGCGAGCACTACCGCTCCGACGAGCACTACCCAGAGGACGACCACGCCAACAGCTGGGCCGACGAGGAGGGCTACCCGGAGGACGCCGACTACCTGGAGGAGGAGGACTACTCCGAGCACGGCGGTCACGTCGATGAGTACGGCCGTTGGGTCTACGACGGCGATCTCCACGACGGCCGGGACGGCTATCGAGGTGGGCCCGGGGGGCGGGCCGGGCACGCCCGGCGCCGTCCATCCCGGCGCCGTCACCCGGTGCTCACCGTGGTGGCCGCCTTGTTCGCGGTGTTCGTTCTCGTCGTCGTCGGGTTGTTCTTCCACTTCGAGGGAGAGATCAGCCCGAGCGGGCATCCCGGCAAGCTGGTCAGCGTGACCATCCCCGCTGGGGCATCGTCGGCGGAGATCGGCTCGATCTTGGCCAAGGCGGGGGTGATCCACGGGTCGAGCCTGTTTAGGTACTACGTGAAGCTGAAGGGTGCGGGTCCCTTGCTTCCCGGTACCTACTCGCTGGCGGTCAACGAGAAGTACGACCAGGCCATCGCCGCGCTGAGCGCCGGGCCTCCGCTCGTGGTCGAGCGGCTGGTGATCCCCGAGGGTTTCACCATGCAGCAGATCGCCGCCCGCATCGCCTCGCTGCCCAAACTCGGCTTGTCCGCGCCGAAGTTCCTCGCCGCGGCCAGCAGCGGGCAGGTCCGCTCGCCGTATGAGCCCTCCGGCGTCAACAACCTCGAAGGACTGGTGTTCCCCGCGACTTACGAAATCAAGCAGGGGATGAGCGAGACAGACGTGCTCCAGTCCCTGGTCGACCGCTTCGACCAGGAAGCTACCAGCCTCAACCTGACCCAGGCGGCGGCCACCTTGAAGATGACGCCCTACCAGGTCATCACCGTGGCGTCCATCGTCGAGCGGGAAGCCAAGCTCGACGTCGACCGAGGCCCGGTGGCCAGCGCCATCTACAACCGGCTGCGGATCGGCAAGCCCCTCGGCGCCGACTCGACCCTGGTCTATGCCCTGCGCCAGTCCAACCCGGCGATCTCGGTGAACTCGATCAACTACAACCAGCCCAACCCGTACAACACCCGCCTCAACCGGGGGCTGCCTCCCACCCCGATCGCCAACCCCGGCGTGCCCTCCCTGACCGCCGCCGCGGCGCCGCCGGCCACCAACTACCTGTACTTCGTGGAGACCAACCCCGACGGAAAGCTGAGCTTCGCGTCGACCGACACTGGGTTCGCCCACCTGGAGGCGCAGTGCCGGGCGGCCAACCTCTGCTAGCGCCGAGCGCCAGCACCCACCTGGCCGCAGTCATCGGCGACCCGGTCCGCCACTCCCTCTCGCCGACCATCCACAACGCCGCCTACCGGGCGATGGGGGTGGACTGGGTGTACGTGGCGCTGCCGGTCCCCGCTGGCCGGGGCGCCGCGGCTGTGGAGGCCATGCGGACCCTCGGGCTGGCCGGCATGTCGGTCACCATGCCCCACAAAGCGGCCGTGCTGCCGGCGTTGGACCGACTGTCGGATACGGCCCGTCGGCTGGGCGCGGTCAACACCGTCAGCCGCCACGGCGACGATCTCGTCGGTGACAGCACCGACGGAGCCGGCTTCATAGACGCGCTGCGCGAAGAACGCAGCTGGGAGCCGCCCGGTCGACGCTGCCTGGTGCTGGGCACCGGCGGCGCGGCCCGGGCCGTCAGCCACGCGCTCGGCCATGCCGGCGCGGCGTCGGTGGGGGTCGTCGGCCGGCGACCCGACGCGGCCGCCAGCTGCGCGGCGCTGGCGGGCGGCGCCGGGGCGGTGGTCGCAGTCGAGGCCATCGCCGACGCCGACATCGTCGTCAACGCCACGCCGGCGGGAATGCCTGGCCGTCCGGACCTGCCGTTCGACCTCGATCCGGCGCGCCTCGGCAGCGGCCAGCTCGTCGTCGACTTGATCTACAACCCGCGCACCACGCCGCTGATGGTCGCAGCCCGCGCCCAGGGCGCGGCGGCCGCCAACGGCCTGGGGATGCTTATCCACCAAGCAGCCAGGCAGATCGCGGTGTGGACCGGGCAGCCGGCCCCGATCGATGCCATGCGCAGCGCCGTCGACAATTCGTGACAAACAGGCGACGCCCGTAGCTGGTGCTCAAGGGTGCCTCCTGTCCGGCCGATATCTACCGAAGCACGCATGGAGGAGGCCCTGGCATGTCGCTCGCCGGATCGCTGGACGAATTCGCTCTCGCCGACATCATGTCGCTTCTGGCGGCCACCTCCTCGCGGGGAGTGCTCCACCTCGACGCGCCGGCCTACTCCGTCGAGCTGGCGGTACAAGGCGACTGCCTGCTGGACATCCCCGGCACCTCCCTCGTCGATGTCCTCGATCGGCTCCTCAGCACGAACGGCGTCCGCTTCCGGTTCGAACCCGATTCCCACCACCGCGACGGGCAACTGATGCCGTCGGCCCCGGCGGTGGAGGAGGCGATGCAGCGCCGGGCCGCCCGAGCCGAGATGGCCTCCATCGTGCCTTCCGGAGCCTGGATGCTCTCCCTCGCCGCGGTGCCAGTCGCCCAGCCGCTCGTCATCGATCACGATGGGTGGGCGGTCGTAAGGGCCGTCGGTGACGGGCGCGACATGGACGCTGTGGTCGCCCGGCACGGGGCCGACCCGCTGTCGGTCTACCGCACGGTGAAACGGCTCATCGACAGCGGCGTGGTGCGGGTGGCGCCCCCCGCCGGCCAAGACTGGCCTGCGGTCGAGCAGCCGGACGCCCTCGGCGGCTCCGCCGCTGACGAAAGCGCTGTCGTCGCCGGCGAGCTCGCCCCGGCGCCGCAAGACTTGTGGGGCCCGACCGCTACGCCCTTCGACCACGCCGTCCCAGACGCGGTCACCGCAGGAGTCTGGGACACCCCCTCGGGCGAGGTGCCCGAGCCAAGCAGCGTCACCCATCACAGCCGCAGCCTGTTCGGGGCGTTCGTGAGCGAGACGTGGCCCGCGCCTGAGATCCTGCCCGGATCCGACGCCGACGCCGGTTTGCGCTTCCCGGAAGCACCCGCCCCCGCGGCGCCTGCCGTGGCAGCCCCGGCGACCCCCGTGGCCGTAGCGGTGGCGGACACCGAACCGGCGCTGGCCGACGCCGAACCGGCGCTGGCCGACGCCGAACCGGCGCTGGCTGACCGCGGCCCATGGCCGGCTGCGGAACTGGCGTCCCTGCTCGCCCAGGCCCGCAACGAAGAGTCAGGGTGGCGCAACGAGCGGCCCCGGCACGCCGACGCCGTGAGCGACCCGCCGGTCGCGGAGCGGACCCGTCCCCCGGAGCGAGCGGCTCGCAAGCGCTTCTTCTCCTCCGCGAAGGCGTGAGATGACCGCGCCTGCAACCAGCGGGCACTCACAGCAAGACGAGCAGATCGGAGCCCTGCTGGTCAGCAGCGGGCGCCTGAGCGCCGGCCAGCGCGACGCCGCCTTGGCCGCCGCCGACCAGCGGGGTGTCCCGCTCAGCCGGGTGCTGATCGAGGACCGTCTGATCAGCGAGGCCGACCTGGTCGCCACGCTCGCCACCCACCTGGGTATGGCTTTCGTCGACCTCTCCGAGTACCCAGTCGACGCGGCCGCCACCCGGCTGATCTCCGACGCGGTCGCCCGCCGGTACATGGCGATCCCGATCGGTTGGGACAACGGTCAGCTGCTCGTCGCGATGGCCGACCCGTCCAACGTCGTCGCCATCGACGACATCCGCACCCTCACCGGCGCGTCGATCAAACCGGTAGTCACCGTCGCCAGCGGCATCAACGACGCACTGGCGCGCTACCACCGCTTCGACAACGAGGCGGAGAGCGTCTCGATGGAGGCGGCGAGCAGCTACGAGACCGACAGCGGCCTGACCTCGATCCGCGAGGTGGTCGAGGACGCGCCGATCGTCAAGCTGGTCAACATGATCATCACCCAGGCGGCCGCCGACCGGGCGTCGGACATCCACATCGAGCCGGGGGAGCGCGACCTGCGGATCCGCTACCGAATCGACGGCGTCCTCCACCAGGTGATGATGCCCCCCAAGAGCATCCAAAACGGCATCATCAGCCGGCTCAAGGTCATGGCCGACCTCAACATCGCCGAACGGCGGGTCCCCCAAGACGGGCGGATCACCACCGTCATCGACGGCCGGTCGATCGACCTGCGGGTCGCGACCCTGCCGACGGTGTGGGGCGAGAAGATCGTCATGCGGATCCTGGACAAGTCGACAGCGCTGCTGCGCCTCTCCGACCTCGGCTTTCTCCCCGAGAACATGGAGCGCTACGAGCGGTCCTACCGCAAGCCCTACGGCACCATCTTGGTCACCGGACCCACCGGTTCGGGCAAGTCGACGACGCTGTATTCCACCTTGAACATCCTCAACGACGAGTCCAAAAACGTCATCACCGTCGAGGATCCCGTCGAATACCAGCTCCACGGCATCAACCAGGTCCAGGTCAACATCAAAGCCGGCCTGAGCTTCGCCGCCGCGCTGCGCTCGATCCTTCGCTCCGACCCCGACATCGTGCTGGTGGGGGAGATCCGGGACAAGGAGACCGCGGTCATCGCCATCGAAGCCGCCCTTACCGGTCACCTCGTGCTCTCCACCCTCCACACCAACGACGCGGCGAGCACCCCGAGCCGCCTCATCGAGATGGGCGTCGAACCCTTCCTCGTCGGCAGCGCCATCGACTGCATCGTCGCCCAGCGCCTGGCCCGGCGGGTCTGCGAGAAGTGCGCAGAGCGCTACGTGCCCGACCGCGCCGAGCTGGAAGCGGTCGGCTGGGACTACGAACGCCTCGGCGGCCTCGATGACACGCTGGTGCTGCGCCGAGCCGTCGGGTGCGGGGCGTGCGGCCAGACCGGCTACCACGGCCGTTTCGCCATCCACGAGGTGCTCGAGGTGACCGAGATCGTCGAGCGGATGATCGTCGAGCGCAGCCACTCCGACGACATCCGCAAGGCCGCGGCAGCGCAGGGGATGCTGACCCTGCGCCAAGCCGGGCTGCAAGAAGCGCTGCGGGGCCGGACTTCCATCGAGGAGATCCTGCGCGTCACCGCCTGACCGGCGCCGTCTCAGCAAAATAGTCCTCAGCCGGCGGCGCCAGGATGCCGAGTACTAGACATGGCCTCAGCGTCGCGCCAACTCGGTGAATACCTCGTCGAGCACAAGGTGATCTCCCGCAGCCAGCTGGAGGCTGCGCTGTCCCGGGAAAGCTCAACGGGCGTACCGTTCAGCAAGATCGTGATCGCCGAGCGGCTGGTGTCGGAGCGTGACCTGGTCGGCGCGGTGGCTCACCAGCTCGGCTTCCGGTTTTGGGATCCGGTGACGATGCCGATCCAGCCCATGGTCCAGGGGCTCCTCCCCGAACCGATCGCCAGGGCCCACCGGGTCGTGGTGATCGACATCGTCGATGACAAGCTCCTCGTCGCCATCGGCGACCCCCACGATCAAGAGGCCCTCAACGCCGTCAAGGAAGCCACCGGATGGGACGCTCTGCCGGCGCTGGTGTCGCCGGCGGACCTGATCCGGGCTATCGAGGTCGAGTACGGTCCCGGACCGGAGGCGGCGTCGAGCGGGGCCCCGAAGAGCGACGAGGGCGACGAGATCAGCGGCGGCCGGCTTCACCTGAACTCCCTGCTGGCGGAGATGATGGCCTTGGACGCGTCGGACCTCCACCTGAGCGCAGGGCGCCCGCCGAGCGTTCGGGTCCACGGCGCCATCCGCCCGTTGGAGGGGCACGAGCCGATGATCGGCTCCGACCTGCGGGAGATGGTCTACGGAGTCCTGGCGCAGCGACAGCGGGAGCGTTTCGAGGCCGAGCACGAGCTTGACACTTCGCACACCGTCCCTGGCTTGGGCCGCTTCCGGCTCAACGTGTTCCAGCAGAAGGACTCGGTCGGCGCGGTGTTGCGGGCCATCCCGTTCAAGATCCGCCCGCTCGCCGAGCTGGGCATCCCGGCGACGGTAGAGCAGTTCGCCAAGCTCCCTCGCGGCCTGGTGCTGGTGACCGGTCCCACCGGGTCGGGAAAGTCCACCACCCTGGCGTCGCTCATCGACATGATCAACTCCTCCACGCCGTCGCACATCATGACCGTCGAGGACCCCATCGAGTTCCTCCACGACCACAAGCGGTCGGTCGTCAACCAGCGAGAGGTCGGCGTCGACACCCACTCCTTCGCCGAAGCGCTCAAACACGTCCTGCGCCAGGACCCCGACGTCATCCTCGTCGGCGAGATGCGCGACCTGGAGACCATCTCGACCGCGCTGACCGCGGCCGAGACCGGCCACCTGGTCTTCGGCACCCTCCACACTCAAGACGCCCCGCAGTCGGTGGACCGGGTCATCGACGTTTTCCCGTCCCACCAGCAGCAGCAGATCCGGGTGCAGCTGGCCTCGGCCCTGCAAGGCGTGGTCACCCAGCAGCTGATCCCCGTCGCTCGTGGGGGAGGCCGGGCCGTGGCCACCGAGGTGCTGGTGGTGACCCCCGCCATCCGCAACCTGATCCGGGAGGGCAAGGTCCACCAGATCTACAGCAGCATGCAGGCCGGCGGCCAGTACGGGATGCAAACCATGGACCAGTCACTCGCCCAGCTGGTCCGAGACGGTGTGGTCAGCCTGAGCGCGGCGCTGGAGCGCTGCGCCAACCCGGCCGACATCCACCGTCTCGTCGGCTCCGGCCGCTGACCCCGAGGATCTAGAGAAAGAGACGGTCGTGGCAACCACGTTCGCTTACAAGGTCCGCAACTCCGACGGCAAGGTCCTCACCGGAACGCTCGACGCCGACAACACGGCGCTGGTCGCCAACAAGCTTCGGGCGATGGGCTACACGCCGATCGCCATCGACCAGAAGGCAGCTGTCAGCTTCAAGACCGAGATCACCATTCCCGGCCTGTCGAACCGGGTGAAGCTGAAGGACCTGTCGGTCTTCTGCCGGCAGTTCGCGACGATGATCGACGCCGGGCTGACGCTGTTGCGCAGCCTCGCGATCCTCGCCGAGCAGGCAGACAACAAGTACTTCGGCAAGATCATCGACGAGATCCGCCTCGACGTAGAGCAGGGGCTCTCCCTCTCCCAGGCGCTGGCCAAGCACCCGAAACACTTCTCCAACCTGTTCGTGGCCATGGTCAAGGCCGGCGAGGCCAGCGGCTCGCTGGATCGGACCCTCCTCAAGCTGGCCGACACGCTGGAGAGCCAGGTCGAGCTGCGTGGGAAGATCCGCAGCGCCATGGCCTACCCGGTGGCAGTCCTGTGCCTTGTGATGCTCATCATGGCGGCGATGCTGCTGTTCATCGTCCCGATCTTCTCCAAGATGTACAAGGACCTCAACGGCACCCTGCCCTTGCCAACGCGGATCGTCATCGGCGTTTCGCACGTCCTGACCACATCCCTGCCGTTCGTGATCGTTGGCGCGGTGATCAGCGGATACCTCCTGCGTCGCTGGCTCAAGACCGACACCGGCAGGGCAGCATGGGATCGGACGAAGCTCAGGATCCCGGTGTTCGGCAAGCTGGTCCAAAAGACAGCCATGGCTCGGTTCGCGGGCACGTTCTCCACGCTCCTCCGCTCCGGCGTTCCGCTCCTCGACGCGCTGGACATCACCAAGGAGACCGTCAACAACACGGTTATCGCTAACGGCTTGGAGGCGGTCGCCGAGGGGGCCAAGCAAGGCGAATCGCTCACTCAGCGGCTACCGGATCACCCCGTCTTTCCTTCAATGGTCGTGCAGATGATGTCTGTCGGCGAGGAGACCGGCGCGCTCGACGACCTCTTGGCGCGCATCGCCATCTTCTTCGAGCAGGAGGTGTCGGCGACCGTCGACGCCCTCACGTCCCTTCTCGAGCCGATCATGATCGTCGTCCTGGGCGGTGCCGTGGGCACGATGGTGATCTCGCTGTACATGCCGATGTTCAACATCATCAAGCTCATCAAGTAGCTCACGCGGGCTCGACGTGCGCCCCGGCCCAAGGCTGGGTCGGGTGGCCGGCGTGTCAGCGGTGCCGGTCTCTGAAAAAGGCCTAAAGGTCGGGCGCTTACAGCACGACACCATAAGTGCGAGCGATGCTCTTGACATCAGATCCCCAAAACATCCGAAGAGTAATCGGTTGCTGAGGGAGCCTGGAGGACTCAGTGCCGGCGAAGCCGGCGAGGCCGAGAGGCCGAACACGCTGGCTCGCACCACTGACAACAGAACCCCACAAAGGAAGGCAACATGTTCAAGTCCATCACCGATAAGGCCGAGCGTGAAGAGGGCTTCACCCTCATCGAGCTCATGGTCGTCGTTCTGATCATTGGCATCTTGATGGCCATCGCCATCCCGACGTTCCTCGGCGCCAAGAACAGCGCTAACGCCCGAGCCACCCAGTCCGACCTCCGCAATGCCATCACTGCGGAGCAGACGTACTACACGAACAACGGACAGGTGTACGGCGCGGCAACTGACGTCAGCGCCCTCGAGCCAGCGCTGAAGTGGACTGCCATGGCTTCCAGCACCGCTGCCTCGACAGGCAACGGCGTCGACGTGGACCTCACGAGCAGCACTCCCGGGTCGTCCGCAGTGGTAGTCGGCGCCCTGGGCGCTGACGGGAACGCCTACTACGTCTATGACAACAACGGTGTCGTCTCCTACGAAACCATCGCCAAGGGCACATCGCCGATGGCGTACACGGCCCTTCCCACCACCACGGTGACTGCAACCAGCTCAAAGGGAGCGTGGGCAACCGCCTGGTAGGTCGCTGCAAAGAGTCAAACCCAACTGGTGAGGAGGGAGGCCTTAGGCCTCCCTCCTCGACGCGTCAGGGAGCCGTTTAGGTCGAAGCCTGGTTAGGGCGGAGGGATTGGAGTCCGTCAACTGGAGGCTGCGTGACCATGAGTACCGCCACTTGTAAAGGCGGACCCGCCGGCTGCCGATAGGACAACGTGGAGAAGATTGCGGATCTGACGCAGCATCACCTGCGGCGTAGTCGAGCGGTCGGCCTGGACATCGGCTCCTCGGCGATCCGCGCCGTTGAGCTCTCCGGCGGGACCGGCCGCCAACAGCTTAAGGCTGTCGGCCAGGTCGGCATCGAGCCGGGCCTCGTTGTTGAGGGGGAAGTTCGAGACCCGGGCGGGGTGGCGGAGGCGCTGCGGCGGCTGTGGACCCAGGCCGGATTCTCCTCACGCGATGTCGTCGCCACCGTCGCCGGTCAGCGGGTGATCGTTCGCGAAGCGGCGGTGACTGCCATGTCCGCCGCTGAGTTTCGCACCGCCATGCACTTTGAGGTGCAGGACCTCATTCCCATCCCGGTGGCAGAGGCGGTACTCGACTTCGAGATCCTCGGCCCGGTAGAGGGCAACGGTGACGGCGGTCGTCAGATGCGTATCCTTCTCGCCGCGGCCGAGCGGAGCTCGGTTCAGCGCCTCCTCGATGCGCTGCGCCAGGCGAACCTAGATCCGGTCGCTCTCGACGTTTCGCCCGTGGCGTCGGCGCGCGCCGCCGCTCGCACTGCGGGGGAACGCTTCTGCCTAGTGACCGTCGGCGCCGAGCTCACGTCCGTGACGCTGCGAACCAAGGCCGGCGGCCTGGTGAGTCGGACACTGTCCATCGGCGCTAATCACCTGACCGTCGGACTCGGTCAACGCCTCGGCATTCCGCGAAACGATGCCGCCGCGGTGATGCGCTACGCCAGCCGGGCCGAGGGATCAGCGGCCTCCCGAGCCGGGGCGCTCGTGATCGATGAGGCCGAGCCTCTCGTCGCGCAGATCGCCGAGTCGCTCGACTACTTCCAAAGCCAGAGCGCGATCGGGCAGCTGGAGCGGCTGCTAGTCGCCGGCGGGGGCGCCCTCACCCCTCACCTGACTGAGATGCTCGAGGCCCGAGTGGGTGTCCCCGTGGTGCTCGCTGACGCCTTCGCAGGGATCGATATAGCTCAGGATGTCCTCGCCCCTGACGACCTTGTCCGGGCCCGGACTGTCAGCCTTGCCGCGGTCGGTGCCGCGATGTGGCAGGCCCAACCCGTCGACGCACGGGTCTCCCTGCTCCCGAGCGAGGTCATCCTTGCGCGCCGCCGGCGCAACGCCCTACTCGCTGGTGTCGCTGCAGTAGCGGTCCTTGCTGGTGGCCTCGGAGCCCTCTGGTACCACAAGTACGAGGGTTACACGCACGTGCGCAGCGAGGCGAATGCCCTCGAGGCGCAGAGCGTTGCGCTGAACGCCTCGAGCTCGTCGCTCGCTCGTGTGACGTCATACTTCGCTACGGTCGACGCGCGGCAGCGGGCGCTGATAGCCGTAGGCGCCGGGGTCGACTGGCCGACGCTCCTTCGCCAGATCTCCGCGGCGATGCCGGCCAACACAGTGCTCGGGACCATCCAGCTCACCGCCAC
Source organism: Acidiferrimicrobium sp. IK (assembly GCF_025499425.1). Lineage (GTDB taxonomy): Bacteria > Actinomycetota > Acidimicrobiia > Acidimicrobiales > Palsa-688 > Acidiferrimicrobium. The sequence goes on along the minus strand of NZ_JAIMCB010000005.1, from coordinate 265,184 downwards.
GCCGACGACATCGACAACCGGCACCACGAGCACAGCTGCCTCCGCGACGGCGACCGGGCTGGCCCAAGTCACGATGTCTGTGAAAGCCCAGGGAGGTGTCGAGACGGTCGCGGCGTGGCTTCGGGCCATGACCGGCGTACCGGCCCTCACGAATGTCTGGGTCGCCAGCTCGACAAGCGACGGGACCACGACGACGTTCACCTGCAACGCGACGGTCGGGGCGAAGGCCCCCAAGACCAGCTACACCTGGGAGAAGCTGAAGTGAACAGGAAGCTCGCCGGCGTGTTCGGCCTAGTCGTTGTCGTGCTGGTCGCAGCTTGGTACTCGCTGTTGTGGGCGCCTGCGACCCACAGCGCCGCCAAGGCCGACCAGCAGCTCGTCACGGCGACCAACAACCAGTTCCAGGCATCGATGCAGCGGGCCGCTCTGGTCGGGAAGGAGAAGCTGCTGCCCGGTGAGGCAGCCAAAGCCGCCGCGCTCGACGCGGCAGCACCCGCCGGGTCGGATATCGCCGGCATGATCGATCAGGTTTCTTCCATCGCCACTGCGAGTGGTGTGACGTGGCAGGCCGAGAGCCAAAGCCAGGCACCAGCATCCAGCACAGGCGCGGCCAGCAGCGGGTCCTCTTCCGCGGGCGGTGCGAGCGGGTCATCGATCGGGACGCTCAGCGTGACCCTGTCGGTCACCGGCACCTACAACCAGCTTCTCGACTTCGTGACCCGACTGCAATCGGCCCCCCGACTAATCAAGGTCACCAGCCTGGCGTTGGGTGCGTCCGCCGGGACCTCCTCGGCGGCCACTTCAGGGGCCCCCTCAAGCGCAACGACATCGAGTGGCGGGAACTCGGTGATGACCACACAGGTGAGCGCAACCATGTTCGAGACCGCAGCGCAGCTGCCTGCGGCTCCTAAGTCGTTGAAGTAGTCAATGCACGCGGCCGCCGAGCTCTTGAGAGGGAAGGCCGACCGGAGCGATGACGGATTCACGATCATCGAGCTCCTCGTTGCCCTCGCGATCCTCACGATCGTCGTGGTCTTCAGCGCGCAGGAAATGGTCTCGGCGGTCGCCGTTTCAAGCGACAGCCAGAAGCGGATCGTGGCGAGCAACGTCGTGGCCAACGCAATGGAGCATCTGCGTGCGCAGTCGGCCACCGTCGCCGGTTTCAACTCGGTCCCCGTCCAAGTCAATCAGGCGCCGGTGACGACGAGAGTGGGCGGCACTCTGTACACGGTCACCGAGAGCACCGAATGGGTCGTGCGCGGCACGAACGGCTCAGTGTGTAACAACCCGGGCAACAGCTCGCTCCTCCTAGAGGCGACGGTGGCCGCGAGATGGGGGACGGCGTCGGTCGTCGCCTCTACGACGCTGCTGTCACCTCCCAACGGGAGCACCAACCCGGCGAACGGCGCCCTGCCAGTGCAGGTGCTCACGGCCGACAGCATCGGGGAGGGGGGCGCCGTAGTCACCGCAACCGACCTCCACACCGGACACGCCTACACCAGCGCACCCACCGGCGCAGACGGCTGTGCCTTTTTCGCATCGCTGCCCCCCGATACGTACAAGGCGACCGTCTCGGTGGGCAGCGGCGGGGTCGATCCCACTGAGAACCAGAATCCATCCCAACAAGAGGCGGTGTCTGCCGGGACCGTCGGGCAGCCGCTGACCTTCCAGTTCCAGCAGGGCGGAACCGTGTCTTGGTCCTTCTCCCCGGACCCGGGCCTGTCATGTGCACCAGCCACCGCGCTGTGCCCGGCGTCGGGCATGCCTATCTCCGTCGCTGACACGCCCATCGGTACGGCCCTCGGCTACCTCTACCCGACCCAACGCACGAACGCCACAACGGGGACAATCTCCCCCCTATTCCCCAACTCGGCCGCGAGCTACCCCTCCTACCGGGTCTTCGCCGGAGCCTGCACAGACGCCGACCCACTCGGCGTCAACTCGCTCGGCCAGAGCTTCTACCAGAACGCACCAGCATCCACCGCTTCAGTCACGAGTAACGGCGTCGTGAGCGCCAGCGTCCCGCTCTATCCCATCGCGCTCGCGATCAACGACTCGTCGGGGCAGCCGGTCACCAATGCCACGTCGAGTACGGTCACTGCCGTTGCCGGAGGGAGCGGTCTCGCCCAGGGCGGCGTCTGCCCTAGTGGAGCGCAGCCCTCGCCGTACCAAGGCCCGCCCACCTACGGTCTGAGTCCGGTCACGGCGGCGGGGACGACGGTCACGGGAGTAGGCCTCGGACACCTGGCGATCACAGTCTCGGTGACCGTCGGCACTACGACGTTGACCGGATCGGCGACGGTCTGGGTTCAACCGGACGGCACCTATGCCACCAATTCCGACGGAAGCCCCGGAACCAAGTACCCCACCGGCGGAATTGCCGCGTTCCCGTCCGCCTCGGTAGTACCGGTCACGGTGAGTTGAACTGATGCGTCTTCGAGTCCGGCGACCCGACCCCAGCGCGCGTCGTGCCGCTGATGAATCTGGGTTCAGCCTCATCGAGATGACCGTCGTCCTGCTGCTGCTGGGCGTCGTCCTACCCATAGGTTACGAAGCCGTCACCGCTGCCCAGCGGGAGTCGGTCGCCGTCTCCAACCGCAACAGCGCGTCCAACCAAGCGGAGCTGGCCGCCGATGTTCTAACCAGACAGCTGCGGGCTGCCATCGTCCCAGCCGGCCTGACCAGTCCTGTGCTCCTCGCCGGAGCCAACGAGATGAAGTGGTATTCCAGCCTGGGAAACCCGCTAGGCCCGACTCTCGTCGACGCCTATGTCTCGACAGTCGGGGCGAAGACCGTGCTGCAGGAGACCTTGTCTCAGCCTGTCGCCGGCGGCGGCTACGGGGCCGCGGTAACCACAACGCTGGCCACCGGAGTGGTCGTCCCCGGCGCAGCCGCGGCCACTAACTGTCCTTCGGCCGCCGAGCCGTCGACAGCGCTGTTCCAATACGCCACGCTCAGCGGCGCGGTGTGGACCTGCGCTGTCCCTTCTGCCGACCCACTCGCAGCGGTCACACTCACCGTCACCACCACTGCCCTGGCGTCGGCCTCTGCCATCGTATCCCCACCGACCACGATCACCGCCACCATAAACCTTCGGAACGTCGACTATGCGAACTAAAGCCCGGCCTCGATTCCAGCACATCCGTCGGAGCATTTCGCGAGATGACGCGGGTATCGCCATGATCATCGCGCTGCTAATCATGATGGTCCTCACGCTGATCCCCACTGCGATCTTTGCGGAGGACCTTCAGGGGCTGCCGTTGGCGCGCCATGAACAGGATTACCAGGCCGCGCTGCAAGCAGCGGATGCCGGTGTGGCGGACTACGTCAACCGACTCGACAACAACACGACTTACTACACGTACAGCAACGCGGCAGGCGAACGTCCAGACCCAGGCAACCCGGCCTTCAGCGGCTGGACCAATGTCCCGCAGAACGTGCCGGTCGGCACCGCGCCCGAGTGGTTCCGTTACGACGTCAACAACACCAACACCGGGCCAGCGGGCACGATGCTGTCGACCGCGCAGACCGGGCTGGTCCGTCTGATCGTTTCGGGCGCAGCGGGTGCCCATCAGCAGGTTGTTCGCACCCTCGACGTCACGCTCAAGCTGTCGGGCTTCACCAACTTCCTCTACTTCACGAATTACGAGGTGACGAGCCCTCAGCTAAGCGGCGTTCCAGCCGCTGAATGCAACTTCCAGGCTTGGGCCTACAGGCCGGCCGCCACCATTCAGCAGACCCAGTCATTCGGAAAACATAACTACACGGTGACCTACACGGTGCCTGCTGGCTACGGGCCCTACATCGGACCTCCACTCCCACCGTCACCGGACTACGGGGGGTACCCATACTTGCAAGACTGCTCCTCCCAGTTGATCTCCTTCTACGGGAACGGCAGCGTAAACGACGACCAGCTGAACGGACCCGTGCACTCCAATGACGAGCTTCACATGTGCGGTACGCCGTCGTTCCCGCAGGGTGCCGACTCCGCCTACGACCAGAGCACCAGCCTGAGCCAGCCAGGCGTCAGTAGCTACGGCGGCCAGGGCGCGTGGTCCGACTTGTGCCCCACGAGCCAGCCTCTGTTCAAAGGGATCCCGAGCGCCGACTGTGGCTCCTCACCGTCGCAGCCGGCAGCTTCGACCTGCGAGCCCTCCGGATCGTACGAGCCATTTCCTACGAACAACGGCCAGATGCCCAACGACCTCGCGATCTCCAACCAGGGAGGCGGCTGCGCCTACCAGGGCCCGGTGACCGTCGTGTTCGGCGGATCGACGATGTCGGTCACCGTGCCGTCCGGATCGGTGGCCCTGACGCAGGCCGGCGCCAACTACTCCTGCAGCGGGAGCAATATCCCGCTCCCACCCAACGGGCTGATCTACGATAGCGACGGATCGGGCACGGGGTGTTCGAATCCCCCGCAGACCACGAACTGCCAGGCCAACGTCACCGTCAGCGGGTCGGTCGTCGGTCGGGTGACCGTCGGATCGGCGACCAACATAACCATCGCAGGCGACCTGACTGACAGCCTGACTGGAACCAACATCATTGGCCTGTGGGCCGGGCGGGACATCGTCATTCAGCACGGCGGCAACACCTACGGTGGATTCAGTTGCAGCCAAATCGCCTGCCACCCCAACCTCACGATCGACGCCGCGCTGGTTGCGCTCGACAGCGTCTACGTGGCGAACTGGGGAAACCCCGATCCCCAGGGCTGGAGTGTAGGCGCCGACGGCAAGCTCACGATCAACGGCAGCCTGGCTCAGCAGTATCGCGGTCCTGTTGGGACCAGCTCAGGTGGTACGCCCGTATCGGGATACCTCAAGAACTACAACTACGACCCCCGCCTGCGGTTCCTCGAGCCTCCGTACTTCGCCTCGTCGATCCCCCCGAACTGGACAAACCTGAGCTTCGCCGAGTGCTCCGCCACTGCAGTGCCGTCGGCTAGCTACTGCTGAGCAGGCAAGCGCTCAAGGCGCGAGCTGCGCCTGTCGAAGGAGGGGTGATGACGGATTTGTCACACGCACCTGCCGGGACCGCAGCCTCGTTTGTCGTGAGTCTCGGTCCGCGCCGTGACTGGCGCTCGGCTCTGAGCAGCATCGGTGACGTCCCCGGTCGGGCCGCTGCACGCGACTGGGTCGCCCAGGCGAAGGTCGACGCCATGGCGGAGGTGGCCGAGGCGCAAGTCAAGCGGGAGCGAGAGGTCGCCGACGCGGCCGCCGCGGTCCAAGCTGCACGCACCCGCGTCGATGGCTCCGCTGCTGAGCAGGTCGCGGCCGCGCAGCGCCACACCCGACAGGTCGAACTGGTCGAGACGGTAAGGGCCGCCGTCGCGGCGCGCCACGAGAGCCTCGCCGAGTTGAGGGCGGCAGCGGAGTCGATGCTCGCGGCGGTGCGGGAATGGCAGCACATCGACGACCAGGCGCAGAACACCGAGGCGGCCTTGGTCACCCTGTGGGAGCGCCACGCCCTACCCGGGGCGGTGTCGGTAAACCTCGAGTCGGCGATGTCGGACATGACCGAGGCGGAGCGGGTTCTCTGGCGCGCCGACCGTCGACGCAGAAGCGCGGTGGCCACCGCGGAACGTGAGCTGGCCCGGGCCCGCCTGAAAGCCGATGACAACGACGAGTCGTTGCGCCGCGCGTTCAGCAGTTGGTGGGATGGTGACCCCGAGCCGGACCGGTTTGCGTTGGTCGGCATGGTCCGCCTGCGCGAGGCAGCGATGAGACGAGGCCAGGCGGGGGGCGAAGCAAGGTTGGCCGCCGAAGCGGACCTGGAGGCGGCTCAGGCACGCCACGCCGAGGCTCTGGCAGCCGCGAGCAACGCTGCGGCCGACGACTTACCCCCCACAGACGTCGGCGCGCTCGTGATGCGCAGGATCGCATCACTGGCAGCAGGGAGCGGCGAGGTGCTGGCCTTGCACGATGTCTGCCGCGACCTGGACGACGACACGCTGGCCCAGGTTCTGGAGGGGCTCTCCACTGCGAAGGAGTTGAGCGTTGCATATGTGACGTCCGATCCCCGCGTGCTGGCGTGGGCCATGACCCTTCCCGAGGATGTCGGCGGCATCGCCGGCGTCCACACCGGCGTAGCGCAGGATTGACAGGAGCCACCATGTTTCGGCACATCCGCACCAAGTTCGCCGTCGCCCTGGCCCTGCCCCTGGCCGTGCTGGTAGCGCTGGCGTCGCTCGGGATCGTCACCAGCCTCCACCGCCAACAATCGCTGCGCCAGCAGCGCTCGCTCGCCGCCGCCGCTCTCGGTCCGAGCGGCTTGGTGTCGGCCCTACAAAACGAGCGGAACGAGGCGGCCCTCGGGCTGCTCGGCCTCGACAAGGCCGTCAATCTCGGGGTGGTCTCCAACGGTCAGGCCCGCGGCGCTACCTCTGTTGCCACCGCGCAGTTCGAGTCCACCGTGGCCGCCGCGCCGGTCGCGGCGTCGCTGTACGAGCCGGCCATCGGCAGCATGAGCCAGCTGGCGGCCATCCGCCGCAGCGTCGACCAGTTCAGCGGGACCCGCCCGCTCAGCGACTCCGCCGCGATCGGTATCGCAACCCAGGTCTACAACCGCTACAGCGCGGTCGTCGCCGTCTTCCTCAACGCCACCTCGCAGGTGGCGGCCAGCATCAGCGACACCACCCTGCGCAACGGGGCCGAGATCCTCTACGCCAGCCTTCGCCAGAGCGAGGCGCAGGCCCAAGTGGTCCACGACGTGTTCGACGGGCTGCCCGCCGGTGGCCTGAACGCGGCCAACGGCCTCCTGGCTATTACCGCCACCGACCTCGGCAACTACCAGGCGTGGACCACCCGGCTGAGCGCCCTAGAGGTCGACCCGTTCACCTCGGCGGCGGCCATGCTGGCCAACCCGGTCACCACCGGCGGGTTCACGAAGCTCGTGGACTCCTACCTCGCCGGCGCGAAGCCTGACTTCGTGAAGCTGCTCGGTGCCACCGCGGCCGGCACAGCCGGCAGCAGCGGCGCCACCCCCTACAAGTTGGCGACCATGCAGATTTCCACGCTCGGTCAGCAGCGGGCCACGTCGCTGGTCAACGCCGCCAAACACCAGGTCTGGCTGTACATCGCGCTGGCCGTGCTGGCCGTCCTCTTCGGCTTGGTGGTCGTCTTGAGGGCCAGCCATCGCATAACCCGGCCGCTAGTTCGCCTGGCCCGCCAAGCCGACGACATGGCCACCCACCGTCTGGGGGCGGCTGTCGAGGCGGTCCTTTCCGGCGCCGCCCTCTCTGACACCGACCTGGTCCGGGTGGACGTTAAGGGCAACGACGAGGTCGCCTCGGTCGCCAGGGCCATCTCCGCCCTGCAAGACAGCGCCATCACCCTCGCCACCGAGCAGTCGACGTTGCGCCAAAACCTGGCCGACGCGCTGACCAACCTAGGGCGGCGCAACCAGAACCTGATCACCCGCCAGCTGGACTACATCACCGCAGTCGAGAAGGACGAGACCGACCCGGAGAAGCTCGAGCAGCTGTTCCGCCTCGACCACCTCGCGACCCGCATGCGCCGCAACGCCGAGTCGCTCCTGGTGCTCGGAGGGGCCGGCTCGCCCCGGCAGTGGTCCGGGCCGGTCCAGGGGCTCGACGTGGTCCGCTCCGCGGTATCCGAGGTCGAGGACTTCCGTCGGGTCCGGCTCGCCACCATCGAGCCGGTGGCCATCGCCGGCCAGGTCACCTCCGACGTGGCCCACCTCCTCGCCGAGCTGCTCGAAAACTCGCTCACCAACTCACCGCCGAACGCGCATGTGTCGGTCGACGGAGCCGTCGTGGCCACCGGGTACCGGTTGCGGGTGGTCGATCGTGGCATCGGCATGGACGCCGCCGCCCTCGCGCAGGCCAACCAGCGCCTCACCGGTGCGGACTCCTTCGCCGGAGGCTCGAGTCGCTATCTGGGCCTCTACGTCGCTGGCAAGCTCGCGGCTCGCCACGGCATCGCGGCCCGTCTGGTGCGGGGGGAGGACGCCGGCCTCGTAGCCGAGGTCGACCTGCCCTTCTCGCTCCTCCCGCAGCTGGCGCCGGGCGCCGCCCCGGAGCGGCCCCTGGAGGCGGGGGAGGGGCGCCCCGCCGACGCGGGCACCCCGGCCCCTGCGGCAGCAGCGCCTTTCTCCGCCGTAACGTCGCCCTCCGCGGCGGAACCGGCGGATCCCGAGGTCGACTCCCTCGACGAGCTGCTCCGCAGCCTCGGGGTTCCGGCCGCGGGGACCGGCATCGGCAACGGTGCCGGGCCGGTCGCGGCCCCCGACGCTGCGCCGCCCCTGCCGCCAAGGATCACGGCCTCATCCCCGCAACCCCCCGTCTGGACCCCGCCTCCAGTCGTCGAGCCGCAGCCGCCGGCGTGGACGCCGCCTTCGGTCGCGGAGCCGCAGCCGCCGGCGTGGACGCCGCCTCCAGTCGTCGAGCCGCAGCCGCCGGCGTGGACGCCGCCGCTGGAGGCCGTTGTGGCCGCTGCCGACACGACCCCAGTCCCCGAGTGGCGCGAACCGGAGCCGGCTGCACCGCCATCGGGGCAGTCGTCGGACTTCGAGGGCTGGCTCAACAGCCGGCTGGACCAGCTGGAGGCTTTGAGCCTGGAGCAGGCGGTCACCGCCGCGCCAGCGGCGCCTGGCGACCATCCGGGAGAGGCGTCGGCCGGACCCGGCGAGGCTCCGGGCGAGATCGCGGGTCTGCCCCGCCGCCGCCCGAGCAACGCCGACGAGGCGCCCGACGCCGGGCTGCTGCGCCGTCCCCGTGAGGCCCAAGCGCCTGACGCCGAGCCGCCGGCGAAGGTCAACAGCTCCCTATTCCGCTACCTCGCAGCCGTCGAGCAGCGGCCCGGCTCGAACTAGGAAGGCACTGCCACGATGACCACCGTCACCACCGAGGACGTCAGCAACTTCAACTGGTTGCTGAACAACTTCGTCGAGAGCAGCGCCGGTGTCTGCGACGCGGTCGCCGTCTCCTCCGACGGCCTGCTGATGGCAATGTCGAAGACCCTCGACCGGGCCGGAGCCGAGCAGGTGGCCGCCATCATCTCCGGGCTGGTCGGGCTCGGCAGGGGTACGGCCCGAGCCTTCGGCTTCGAGCCGCTCAGCCAGGTGATCGTCGCCATGGACGGCGGCTTCCTGTTCGTGTCGTCGATCTCCGACGGTTCGAGCATCGGGGTCGTCGCCACGTCGAACTGTGACGTCGGCCTTGTCGGCTACCAGACCTCGCTGCTCCTCGAACGGGTCGGGGGCATCCTCACGCCCGCGCTCGTAGCGGAGCTGCGCAGCGCCGTGCTCCGCTAGCGACAGCCATGGACGATCCCGCCGTGTGGTCGCAGGGCTCTGAGCCTGATGTGGTCCGCCCCTTCGTAATGACTGGGGGGCGGACCAGGAGCTCGCGCGCCGACGTCCGGATGGAAACCATGGTCGAACTGGCCTATGAGGCCGGCACCCGCCCTTCGCTGCCCGAACAGGCAGCCATCGTCGAAGCCTGCCAGGGCGGCCCCATCTCTGTCGCCGAAGTGAGCGCCCACACTGCTCTGCCTCTCGGCGTCACCACCATCCTCATCGGCGACCTGTTGGACACGGGCGTCCTCGAGATGCACCTGACCGATCCAACGGACATCGAAGTGTCCGCGCTCACCAGGATGATCGAACGTGTCAAATCCCTCTGAACCTTCCCGGCACGTCACCGCCGTGAAGTTCGTCGTCGCCGGCGGTTTCGGTGTCGGCAAAACCACCTTCGTCGGCGCCATCTCCGAGATCGAGCCGCTGCGGACCGAGGCGGCCATGACCGACGTCGCGACGGGCGTCGACGACGCCAGCGCAGTGGCCACGAAGACCTCCACGACCGTGGCCATGGACTTCGGCCGCCTGACCGTCGACCGCCGGCTGGTCATGTACCTCTTCGGCGCTCCCGGCCAGGAGCGCTTCACCTTCATGTGGGACGACCTGGTCACCGGCGCGCTCGGCGCGGTGGTCCTCGTCGACACCCGTCGCTTCGACGAGTGCTTCAACGCGGTCGACTACTTCGAGCGGCGCCGGATCCCGTTCGTGATCGGGGTCAACCAATTCGCCGGGGGTCGTCACTACCGCACCGCCGATGTGCGCGACGCACTCGGGCTGGCCGAGACCGTTCCGGTCCTCGACTGCGACGCAAGGCTGCGCTCGTCGTGTCGCGACGTGCTCCTCGAGCTGCTGCAACTGATCCTGCGCATCAAGACGGCCGGCTGAAACTCCCGATTGGTGCCACCAGATTGGTGCCGCCAGCCGGAATTGGTGCCGCTACGCCCGCGCCGGAGCGCCGGGTACTGACGCTTCCTTACACAGCACGCCCCGTCCTGATAGCTGTAGGCGCAGGGCCGGCGGCCCCAGGCGGTGCCCACAGTGTCGGTGCTGTCGGCCAACGCCCTCCGGGGGCGAGGCCGCCCGCCGCCGGCGAGGGCGGTGAGCTAGCGGCCAGCTGCCGCCGCCGTCTCGCCGGGGAGGAGGGGCGAACGGTGCCGGGACACTGCGCCGGCGGCCAGCGCGGCGCCGGCGAGGATGGCCAGCATCGCCACGAGGAACTCGTCTTGGACCTGGGAGCCGGTGTAGGCGAGGGGTGCGGAGGGGGTCGCGGTGCCCGTGACGGAGGTGACCAGGTTCGGCTGGGTCGTCGTTGGGGTCGTCGACGCGGGCGGGGTGGCCGTCTGGGTGCCGGGGGCCACGAACGGGTCGCGGCTGGTGGTGACTGCGGCTGAACCTGCTGCGGTGGTGGGGGTGGTAGGGGCGTCGGTGGTCGGGGTGGTCGTGGAGGAGGTGGTGATGATCGCGGCGCGAAGCGTCCGCGAAGAGGCCTGGGTGGAGGCTCCGCCTTGCGGCGAGGTCGCCCCGCCGATGCTGAGCGAGGGTGCGCTTACCGACTTGTGAAGGGTCACCGAATCCGTCAGCCCCCCGGTGCTCGACCCGGCGGGGGAGGCTGCAGCGGCAGGAGCGGAAGCAGGGGCAGGCGCCGGAGCGGAAGCAGGCGCAGGCGCCGGGGCGGGTGTAGGTGCCGGGGCGGGCGCAGCCACAGGCGCAGGCGCAGCGGGGGGCGGGGGTGGCGGCGGGGGCGGCACTGCGGCGATGGAGTCGACCGTCGCCTGCGATGAGACCACCGGCGCAGCCTGGACGCCAGCTCCAGTCCCAGTCCCAGCGGGCGTCCCAGCGCCAGCGGCCGAGCCACCAGCGGCAGAAGGAGAGACAGCCGCAGCAGAGACCGACCCAGAAGAGACCGACCCGGCAGCGACCGGCGCGGGAGCGACGGTCGTCGACCCCGACGCGGTGACCAGCACCGCGGCTCCGCCGGCGGGCACGTCGAGGGTCACCGACAAGGTGGCGGGAGCGTCGGGCCCGACGGAGGCGACGTCCCAGTGGACGTCGGTGAACGACGCCGAAGGCGGGGGTGGCACCGGCGCGCTGCCCGGCGTCGGAGGCGTCGGCGGCGCAGGGGCGCTGACCGGCACCGCGGGAAGGGAAGGCCGGCTCGGATCGCTCAGCAGCGACACGGAGGTGGCCGAGGCCGGCGGCGGGGTCGCGCCGGCAGACGCGGCGGACCCGCGCCCAGCCCCGGGAGCCAGGGTGACGCCGGCGGGGAGGTAGACGTCCACGCCTGCCGAGGTGGGGGACAGGCCGGGCGCCTCGCTCAGGGTTATGGTCTCGGTGGTCGTCCCCGAGGGGGCAGACGGCGTCGCCAGGTGCGGGGCGCCCGAGTCGGTGACCTTCAGACCGAACGCGCTTACCGTCGCCGAAGCCGGCGCCGGGCCGGCCTGCTCCGCCGCGGCGGGAGAGGCCAGCAGGGGGAGTCCCTGAGCGTAGAGGGGGACGCCGGTGCCGCGTACTGCGCTGGCCACCGCCTGACCCCGGAGGCCGACCACCGCGTTGAGCGTCGCGTCGGTGTTGAGCTGGAAGCTGACCGCGGCGGTGGTGCCCGCCGGCAGGTCGGGGATGCCCCGGATGACTAGCACCTGGGTGCCGTCCTGGGCGGGGGACGCCACGGCCCGGACATCGAGGGGGAGGGGGATGGTCACCCCGCCGATGGTCAGCACCGCGGAGCCGCCCACGTAGCTGGCGCCGGCAGGGAGGGTGTCGGTTAGGACCAGGCCGTACGCGCCTTGGCCGGTCGGCGCGGTGGCGGTCAGGGTGACGGTGACCGGCGCCCCGAGGACCGCTTCCCCGACGGACTGGCCGACGGTGAGGCCTTGGGGGACGGGCTGGGTCGCGGGGCTGGCCCCGAACGCCACACCCGACAGGAGGACGGGGCCGCCCGCCAGGGAGGCCATCACCCCCGCGACGCGCAAAGACCCCTTGCGGCGCCGCTTCCGCCTCGACGTAGAAGACATACGAGGAATATCGGCAGATCGGACTAGTCCTTGAGCCCGGGGTGGGGGTGCCCGCGGCTTGTAGGATCGCCTCCGTGCTGCGCTACCTCACCGCCGGCGAGTCCCACGGCCAGGGACTGGTCGTCATCGTCGAAGGCCTCCCGGCCGGCCTCACCGTAACCGTGGAGGCCATCCAAGCCGAGCTGGCCCGCCGGCGCCTGGGATACGGGCGGGGGCCGCGCATGCGCTTCGAGCAGGACCAGCTGACCCTGATCGGCGGGGTCCGCCACGGCCGGACCCTCGGGTCGCCCGTCGCCATCGAGATCGCCAACACCGAGTGGCCGAAGTGGGAGCAGGAGATGTCGCCGGCCGCCGGCGCCACCGAGAAGCCCCTCACCAAGCCCAGGCCGGGCCACGCCGACCTGCCCGGCATGCAGAAGTACGGGTTCAGCGACGCCCGCGACGTCCTGGAGCGGGCATCGGCGCGGGAGACCGCGGCCCGTGTCGCCGCCGGGGCGGTGGCCAAGGCGCTCCTCGCGGAGCTCGGAATCCAAGTCGTCAGCCACATCGTGCAGATGGGGCCGGTCGCCGCCAAGTCACCCCGCCGGCCCCGCCCCGAGGACCTCGCCGCGGTGGACGCCTCCCAGGTGCGCTGCTTCGACCCCGAAGCGGAGGACGCGATGGTCGCCGAGATCAAGGCCGCGGCGAAGGTCGGTGACTCGCTCGGCGGCGTCGCCGAGGTCATCGCCTACGGCGTGCCCGTCGGGCTCGGGAGTCACGTCCACTGGGACCGCAAGCTCGACGGTCTCCTGGCGCAGGCCATGCTTTCCATCCAGGCGGTCAAGGGGGTCGAGATCGGCGACGGGTTCGACGTCGCATCCCGCCGGGGCTCCGAGGCCCACGACCCGATCAGCTGGGACGCGGCCACCGGCACCTACCAGCGGGAGTCCAACTGGAGCGGCGGCATCGAGGGGGGCATCACCAACGGCGAGCCGGTCGTCGCCCGCGTCGCGATGAAGCCGCTCGCCACCTTGAACCGCCCGGTCCTAAAGACCGTCGACGTGGAGACCAAAGAGGAGACCGTGTCGTTCAAGGAGCGCACCGACGTCACCGCGGTGCCCGCGATGGGGGTGGTGGCGGAGACGATGATGGCGCTGGTGCTGGCCAACGAGGCGGTGCGCAAGTTCGGCGGCGACTCGGTGGCGGAGATCGTCCGCAACCGCGACGCCTACCTCGCGTCGCTGGCGTGACCGGCCCGGACCGCCCCGAGCCGCAGGGCCCCGAGCGCGCCGGCCCAGAGCGGATCCTGCTCATCGGCATGATGGGCGCCGGCAAGTCGACCGTCGGCCACCGCCTGGCCGCCCGCTTGGGCTGGCCGTACCTCGACAGCGACGACGAGATCAAGCGCCGGACCGGCCAGACCGTGCCGGAGATATGGCACAGCCAGGGGGAGTCAGCGTTTCGGGTGGAGGAGGCCGCGGTGCTCGCCGACGCGGTGAGCTCCTCGCAGCCGGTCGTGGTGGCCGTCGCCGGGGGCGCGGTCCTCGACCCGGCCAACCGGGACCGGATCCGGGGCGGGGGGCTGGTCGTGTGGCTCCGGGCCAGGACCGAGACGCTGGTGGCCCGGGTCGGGGCGGGGGCCGGCCGGCCGCTGCTCGACGGCGACCCCGCGGGGGCGCTGGCGGCCCTCTACGACGTGCGCCGGCCGGTGTACGCCGATCTGGCCGAGGTCGCCGTCGACGTCGACGACCGGACCCCCGAGCAGATCGTCGACGCCATCCTCGAGGTGCGAGCGGCGAAGGCGGCGTCTGGTGCTTGAGCTCGAGGTGCCCCTCGCCGACCGGTCCTACCGGGTGCTGGTCGGTTCGGGGGCCCGCCACCGGCTCGGCGAGGTGATCCCCGTGGGGGCCGCCAAGGCGGCGGTGGTCACCCAGGAGGACATCCCCTGGACGGTGGACGCCGGCATCGACCAGCGCACTTTTCTCATCGACGGCGGTGAGGACGCCAAGAACATGGAGACCGTCGAGGAGCTGTGCCGCGGGTTCGCCCGTTGGGGTTTGACGCGCGCCGACGTGGTGGTGGCCGTCGGGGGCGGGATGGTCACCGACGTCGCCGGTTTCGCCGCCGCGCTGTACATGCGCGGGGTGGCGGTGGTCCACGTCGCCACCACCCTCCTCGGGCAGGTCGACGCGGCGATCGGCGGCAAGACCGGCGTCAACCTGCCGGAAGGAAAAAACCTCGTCGGTGCGTTCTGGCAGCCCTCCGCGGTGCTCTGCGACATCGAGACGCTCGGCACCCTTCCCGAGCGGGAGTACCGCAGCGGCCGGGGCGAGATGGCCAAGTACGCGTTCCTCGGCGTCGAAGGCCTGCGCGACATGCCCCTCGACGAAGCCGTCGCCGCGTGCGTGGCCTGCAAGGCCCGGGTGGTCGGCGACGACGAACGGGAGTCGGGCGGCCGGGCGCTGCTCAACTACGGCCACACCCTGGCCCACGCCATAGAGACCGTCGGGCACTACAACCTGCGCCACGGCGAGGCGGTCGCCGTCGGGCTGGTGTTCGCGGCCCGCCTGGCCCGCCGCCTCGGGCGCGTCGGCGACGACCGGGTCGAGGAGCACGAGCACCTGGTCCGCTCCTACGACCTGCCCGACCGGCTCCCAGAGGGAGTAGAGGCGCCGGCGCTGCTCGCCGCGATGGGCCGCGACAAGAAGGCCACCGCGCGAGGGCTGACCTTCGTGCTCGACGGGCCCGCCGGCCTGCAGGTCGTCACCGGCGTCGACCCCGAAGCCGTGACCGCCACCCTGGCGGAGATGCGGTGAGCCCGCCGCTGGTGCTGCTGCTGTCGGGCCCCAACCTCGGGCTGCTCGGCGCCCGCCAGCCCGAGATATACGGGACGGCCACGCTCGCCGACCACGTGGAGACGGCCGTAGCGGCTGGGGCGGCGGCGGGCCTGGCGGTCGAGCACCTCCAATCCGACCACGAGGGGACCATCGTGGAGGCGGTCCACGCCGCCCGGGGCCGGGCCGCGGCGATCGTGGTCAACGCCGGCGCCCTGACCCACTACTCGTGGGCGCTGCACGACGCGCTGGCCGCCTTCGACGGCCCGGTCGTGGAGCTGCACCTGTCCAACCCGGGAGGACGCGACGCCTGGCGGCACACGTCGGTGGTCACCCCGGTCGCCACCGCGGTCATCGCCGGGCTGGGGGGTGCCGGCTACCGCCTGGCCCTCGACGCGGTCGCGTCCCTGCTGGCCCCGGCCCGCTGATCGCCGGCCGGGTCGAGGGCGGGACGGGTCAAGGCCGGGACGGGAACGGCCGATGAGACAGAGGTGACCTTGCCGGTGCTGCCGCTGCTGCTTTGCTGCGCCCTGTTCGGGCTGACCATCGGGTCGTTCCTCAACGTGGTCGTCTACCGGGTCCCCGCCGGCATGTCCGTCGCCCACCCCCGCTCGGCGTGCCCCGGATGCGGCGCGGCCATCCGCCCCCGCGACAACATCCCGGTGGTGTCGTGGATGGTGCTCCGGGGTCGCTGCCGCGGCTGCCACCAGGCGATCTCCGCCCGCTACCCGGCGCTCGAAGCGCTGACCGGGGTGCTGTTCGTCGGCGCCGGGCTGCGCTTCGGGTGGTCGCCGACCCTGCCGGCGGTGGTCGTGTTCTTCGCCGGTCTGCTCGCCCTGGCCGCCGTCGACCTGGAGCGCTACCTGCTCCCGAAGAAGATCGTCTACCCGACCGGCATCCTCACCGCCGCGGTGCTCGTCGTCGCCGCCGCGGCGCAGGGGCAGTGGAGCCGTCTGGCAGTCGCGGCGGCGTGCGGCGCGGTGGCCTTCGGGCTGTTCTTCGCCCTCAACTTCGTCAACCCGGCGTGGCTCGGCTTCGGCGACGTGCGCCTGGCCGCGGTGATCGGAGTGATGCTCGGCTGGCTCGGGGTGAGCTACGTCATCTTGGCGTTCCTCGTCGCCAACGTCACCGGCATCGCGGTGATGGGCGGCCTGATCGGCGCAGGGAAGGCCGGGCGTAAGACGAAGATGCCCTACGGCGTGTTCCTCGCCGTCGGGGCGGTGGTCGCGGTGTTCGCCGGCGGCCCCTTCGGCCACCTCCTGCGCCCCGGGTCCTGACCGGCCGGCACCGCCCGCCCCCGAACCTCGCGGCGGGTGGTAGCAAGGTCGGATGACTTTGACGCCGGTGGCGGAGCTGACCCCGATGGACACCGCCGGGCGCCTGGGGCGGCTCCGGGACCGTCTCGGCGACGCCGGGGTGGACGGGCTGGTCGTCACCAGCTTGACCAACATCCGCTACCTGAGCGGTTTCACCGGGTCCGCCGGGATGCTGCTGGTGCTCCCCGGTGCGACGGTGCTGGTCACCGACGGCCGCTACGGCACCCAGGCCCCCGAGCAGATCGCCGCCGCCGGCGTGGACGCCCGCTGCGAGGTGGCGCCGGCCCCCGACCAGCGTGCGGTGGCTGCCGGCCTGGTCGGCTCGACCGCGGCGCGCCTCGGCCTGGAAGCGGCCCACGTCAGCTGGGCCCGGCAGCGGGCGTTCGCCGAGACCTGGTGGCCCGACGTCGAGCTGGTCGCCACCGTCGGAGTCGTCGAGGAGCTGCGCAAGGTGAAAGACCCCGGCGAGCTGGCCCGCCTGGCCGGGGCCGCGGCCATCGCCGACCGGGCTCTGGCCGCGGTGCGCCCGATGCTGGCCGAGGGGCCGAGAGAGATCGACTTCGCTCACGCCCTCGACGCCGAGATGCGCCGGCTGGGCGCCGCCGGCCCGTCCTTCGAGACCATCGTGGCGTCGGGCCCCAACGGCGCCATGCCCCACCACCGGCCCGGGGCTCGGCGCATCGAGCGCGGCGAGCCGGTGGTCATCGACTTCGGCGCGCTGCTCGACGGCTACTGCTCCGACATGACCCGCACGGTGTGGGACGGGCCGCTCGCCGACCCGGTGCTGCGCCGGGCGGTGGAGGTGGTGGCCGAGTCGCAGGCCGCCGGCGTCGCCGCGGTGAGCGCCGGGGTGGCCGCCGCCGACGTCGACCGGGCGTGCCGGGAGGTGATCGCGGCGGCCGGGTGGGCCGACGCGTTCGTGCACGGCACCGGGCACGGAGTCGGCCTCGACATCCACGAGGCCCCCTCGGTCGCCGCCAGCTCCGGGGATACACTGGCCCCCGGCCATGTCGTCACCGTCGAGCCCGGGGTCTACCTCCCGGGAATCGGAGGGGTCCGCATCGAGGACACCGTCGTGGTGACCGACGAGGGCTGCACGCCCCTTACCAGTACCGCAAAGGACCTTCCCTGATGCCCGCCGTGTCCACCAACGACCTCAAGAACGGCATGAGCCTCAACCTCCAAGAGGGGCTCTTCTCGGTCGTCGAGTTCCAGCACGTCAAGCCCGGCAAGGGCGGCGCCTTCGTGCGCACCAAGCTGAAGAACGTGCGCAGCGGTGCGGTCATCGAGCGCACCTACCGGGCCGACGAGAAGCTCGACCAGGCGCTCATCGACAAGCGGGAGATGCAGTACCTGTACCCCGACGGCGGGGCGTTCGTGTTCATGGACAACCAGGACTACGAGCAGCTGACCGCGGACCGGGCGTCGCTCGGCGCGTCGGTCAACTTCTTGAAAGAAGGCGACACTGCGGTTCTGCAGATGTACGACGGGGAGATCGTCGGCGTCGACCTCCCCGCCGCGGTCGAGCTGACCGTCACCGAGACCGAGCCCGGCGTGCAAGGCGACCGGGTGTCGGGCGCCCGCAAGCCGGCGACGCTCGAGACCGGCCACACCCTCCAGGTGCCGCTGTTTGTCAACATCGGGGACCGGATCAAGGTCGACACCCGCAGCGGCGAGTACATCACCCGCGCTGGTGGCTGACCCCTCCGACGTCCCCCCCCCGCCGGGCCAGGGGTAACAGATGCCCCCCCCCACCCGGCGCGAGCAGCGCGAACGGGTCCTCGGGTTGCTCTACGAAGCCGACGCCAAGGGCATCCCCGCCGCCCAGGTGGTAGCCGAGCTGCCAGTGGCACCCGACGACTTCGTCGTCGACTTGGTCCAAGGCGTCGACGGTCGCGTCGAGGAGGTCGACGAGCTGATCGCCGGCAGCGCCATCGACTGGGCCCTGGACCGGATGCCGGTCATCGACCGGACCCTTCTGCGCATCGCCACCTTCGAGCTGCTGGCCCGCCCGGAGGTACCGACCGGGGCGGTCATATCCGAGGCCGTAGAGCTGGCCAAGCAGTACTCCACCGACGAATCGGGACGCTTCGTGAACGGCGTGCTGGCCTCCATCGCGCTGCGAGTGCGCCCTGGCGGCTGACGCCCCGGGCATGGGGGGCGGCCGCCGCTCAGGTCGGCGGGCGCACCTGCCGATACCTACAGGGGAAGGCGGACGATGACTCTGGGCCAGACATCCACCACGAGAGACGACGAAGGCCCCGCGGTCAACCTGGGCCGGGCGTTTCGCGAGGCTGTCACCGGGATGGCGATCCTCGACCTCGACGGCCGGTTCCGGCGGGTCAACCCGGCGCTGTGCGCGATGGTCGGACGCTCCGAGGCGGAGCTGCTCGGGTTGCGGTCGATGGACGTAACCCACCCCGACGACCGGATCCTCAGCGCGGTGACCATGGACGGGCTGGTGAGCGGCCGGCTGCTCACCGACCAGGTCCGCAAGCGATACGTGCGCCCCGACGGTTCGACGGTCGTGGTGGTGCGCACCACCACCGGGCTGCGAGGCGCCGCCGGGCGGGTCGTGGCGCTGCTCAGCCAGATGGTCGACGTCACCGAGACCGAGGCCGCCCAACAGGCGCTGCGCCAGTCCGACATGCGCTCCCGGGCGCTGATCGCCCACGCCGCGGAGCTGACGGTGCTGGTCGACCGCGACGGGAGCATCGTCTTCGCGTCGCCGGCGTCGGAGCGACTGCTCGGCTACACCCCCGAGGAGGTGGTGGGCCGCCCGGCGTTGGACTTCGTGCACCCCGACGACCTGCAACGGGCCAGCGCCGCCTTCCTCGAGCGCCTGGAAGGCCAGTCGGTCCCGTTGCCGGTCGAGTACCGGGCCTTGCACCGCGACGGCGCGTGGCGTTTCACCGAGGTGCTCACGACCAACCTCCTCGACGAGCCGGCGGTGGGTGCCTTGGTGCTCAACATCCGCGACGTCACCCAGGCCCACGAGTACCGCGAACGCCTGGCGTCGAGCGAGCGGCGGCTGCGGTCGCTGCTCGGCAACGCTTGGGACGCCATAACCCTGCACGGCCCCGACGGCCAGTACCTCTTCTGCAGCCCGGCGGTTACCGCCCAGCTCGGTTACAGCCCGGAGGAGCTGATCGGCACCAGCCCCTTCGACCTGATGCACCCCGACGACGCGCCCATGATGCGGGAGGCCTCGCGGGCGTCGGCGACCGTCGAAGGCGGCGGCGCCGTCCAGTACCGGGTGCGCCACAAGGACGGGTCGTGGCGGTGGCTGGAATCCACCATCCGCAACAGCCTGGACGACCCGGCGATAGCCGGCATCGTCGTGTCGACCCGCGACGTCACCCTCCGGCGCCGCCACGCCGCCCAGCAGGAGGCGGTGACGTTGCTCAGCAGCGAGGGGCTGCGCGGCGGCCCGCTGGACGGGCTGTTCACCCGGACCATCGACGTGGTCGCCGAGGTCCTCGACGTCGGCCACTGCAGCATCCTGCGCACCGAGAGGGCCGGCCGCCTCCGGGTCGTCGCCCGTCACGGGCGAACCCTGTCCGAGTCGTCCTACCCGCAGGAGATCGACGGGCGCCCCACCTCGTTCCCGGCCCGCGCCGTCCTCGACCGGGCGTCGGTCACGTGGGGCCTGGGGACCGACAGCCCCGCCGAGGAGCAGCTGCGGCAGGCCCTGTCCGCGCATGGGCTGGTGAGCGGCGCGGCGGTGGTGATCCCCGGCGAGGACGGACCCTACGGGGTCCTGAGCGTCCGCTCCACCGACCCCGAGCCGCTGTCGAGCGCCGACGTGTCCTTCCTGGAGGCGACCGCCAACGTCCTGGCCGCCGCAGTCGGTCGGCGCAAGGTGGAAGACGAGCTGCGCAGCCGGGCGCAGCACGACGAGCTGACCGGGCTGCCCAACCGGGTGCTGCTGCTCGAACGCCTCGACGGCGCCCTCGTCCGGCTCGGACGCGACGGAGGGTCCGTCGCCGTGCTGTTCATCGACATCGACGACTTCAAGGTGGTCAACGACAGCCTCGGTCACATCGCCGGTGACACGGTGGTGTCCACCGTCGGCGAGCGCGTCGCGGGCGTGCTGCGGGCCACCGACACCGTCGCCCGCTTCGGCGGCGACGAGTTCGTGGTGGTCTGCGAGGACACCGACGAGGCGCGAGCCGGGCGACTGGCGGAGCGGATCAAAGAGGCCGTCGCGGCGCCGATCGACCTGGTCGGAAGGGCCATCGTCGTCACCGCCAGCATCGGTATCGCCATCAACGCCGGGTGCGCGTTGACCTCCGACGACCTCCTGGCGCAGGCCGACACCGCCATGTACGCGGCGAAGACCGCAGGCAAGGACCGCGCCTCGGTCTTCGACGCGTCCATGCGCAAGGAGGTGACCGACCGGCTGAACGCGGCAGCGGGTCTGCGCCAGGCGCTGCCCGGCAACGAGATGGAGCTGTACTACCAACCGGTTGTGCGCACCGACGACCGCAAGATCATCGGCAGCGAGGCGCTGCTGCGCTGGCACCACCCCGTCGAGGGTTTCTTGACCCCCGACCGCTTCATCGGGCACGCCGAGAGCACCGGGCTGATCTTGCCGATCGGGACCTGGGTGCTGCAGTCGGCCTGCCGCCAGGCCAGCCGGTGGGCCGAGCAGGGATGGGCCGGATACGTGTCGATCAACGTGTCGGCCCGTCAGCTGCTCAACGACGACATCGTCGCCGCGGTGGACGCCGCGCTCGAGGCCGCGAGCTGCGACCCGTCCCGCATCCTGCTCGAGGTGACCGAGAGCGCGGTGATGTCCGACCTGCAACGGGCGGCCAGGGTCATCGGGGAGGTGCGCCGCCTCGGTGTCAGCGTCGGCATGGACGACTTCGGGACCGGGCACTCGTCGCTGTCGTACCTCGCCAGCCTGCCGTTCGACTTCGTCAAGATCGACAGGTCCTTCGTCACCGGCTACGCCGACGACCGGCGGGCCGCCGCTCTCCTAGAGACCGTCGCCACGCTGTGCAGGACCCTCGGCCTGCCGGCCATCGCCGAAGGCGTCGAGACCGAAGCCCAGCTCGAGCAGGTCCGCAGCCTCGGCATCCCCTACGCGCAGGGCTACCTGTTCGGCCGTCCGACCTCCGTCGGCCAGACGCTGCTCCCCGCCACGCTCGACCACTCGGAGCACCTGGCCGGCGCCCCCCGCCGGTAGCAGACCGGACCGCTGCAGGCCGGCGGTTCAGCCTCCGAGGCCCAAAAACGGCGTTGTGGTCGGCGTCGGCACGCTCGGCGGGGTGGTGGTGGTAGTGGTCACCGCAGCGGTGGTCGGGGTGGTCGAGGTGGTCGTGGTCCCTTGCGACGGGGCGGTCGTGGTGGAGCCGGTCCCCGGCTTGGACGGCGCGGTCGTCGTCGGGTCGACGGGGGCGGTGGCGCCGGGCGGGGCGACGTAGCCGGGCGGCGGCGTCGACTCGGAGGGAACCGCCCCAGCAGAGGGCACCACCGACGCGGCCGCCGGGTCGGCGTGGCCGGGCAGGACCCGGGCCGGCACCGGCACCCCCGCCGAGTGCACCCGGCCGAAGCCGGCCAGGTCCGACCACCAGATCGGGCTGATGCGCACCACGTCGCCGGTGTGAGGAGCGTTGATCATGAGACCGTCGCCGATGTACATCCCGACGTGGTGGATGTCGGTGGTGCCGTAGAACACCAGGTCGCCGGGGAGCAGCTGGGACAGCGGCACCGGGACCGTCCACGTGTCCTGGTCGGCGGCGACCCGGGGGATCGCGACGCCGGCGTGGGCCCAGGAATACTGCGTCAGGCCCGAGCAGTCGAACACGTCGGGTCCGGTGCCGCCCCACACGTAGGGCTTGCCCAGCTCGGAGAACGCCCACGCCAGCGCCACCGCGGTCGTCGGCAGCGGGGAAGGCAGGGGAGCGGCGGGCGTGAAGTCCAGCGCGGCGGGGGACGTGAGCGACTGGCCGGCCTGGCTGGACACCGCGGCGCGCTCCGCGGACACCAGCGTCGCGGTGGGCGGCGCGAGGACCGCCAGCTCGTCGCGGATCCGTGCGGTGGCGGCGGCCGCCGCGGCCAGCGCGCTCTGGGCGACCGCCTGGTCGTGGAGCGCGGCGCGCTCCTCGCGGGTCTTCTCCTCGGCTGAGGCGAGCGCGACGCGGGCCACCGCCTTGCGCTGAGCCAGGATCCCGTCGGGGCTGAGGATGGTCTCCTCGTAGGCCGCGGCGTCGGTGATCTCATCCGCGGTGGTCCCCGGGTTGGTGGGGACAGCGTCGCCGCTGCCGCTGGTGTAGATCCGCAGCGCCGCTTCGCGCAGCGCGCCTTGCAGGTCCGTCGCCGACACGGCCGCCCGGCGGGCGGCGGCCTCCGCGGCGGCGGCCCGGCCGGCCGCCACGGTCGCGGCGACCTGCGCGTGGTTGGCGGCCACCGACTGGGCGTCGAGGACCTGCTGCGCCTGGGCCAGGGTGGCCTGCAGCGGCGCCTGGCTGGCCGCCACGGTGCTCAGGGAGATGGCCCGCTGCAGGAGGGCGTTGGGGTCCTGGTTGTCGGTGATGTCGCGGGGGACGTTGGGCACCGCGGGCACGACGGTCGGGGCGCCGCTCCCCGAGGGGACCGTCGCGGTGGCCGTCGACGGCGCCGCGGCCGCCGGGGCCGCCGGGGCGACCGTCGCGGCCAGCGACGGGGGCGCCGACCATCCGATCAGACCGCCGGCCGCGACGAGGGCCAGAACCGGCCTCGTGGCGCGCCCCCACCCCCGTCTCCGTCCTCCGCCTACCCCACCAGGGTTCATCGGCCGCCAGTCTGGCATACCGGTCTGATTCGCCCCAGGCACCGAAGCGACCTGCCGGACGCCGACGCGGTAAAGGCCGGTTCGTAGCGGCGGGAGACGGCTATGATCGCCGTTCGACCGTGAAGCTGGTCCTGTGAGGCCGGCACGGACCGAGGAGACGCAGTTGGCCGAACGAGAGCGCGCGCTGGCGCCCCCATACGGGGGCGTTTTCGTCGCCCGCACCACTGTCATGGCGCCCGACGACGTGCAGCGGGCGGTGTGGCGGATGGCCCACGAGATCATCGAGCGCAACCACGGAACCGACGGTTTGGCGCTGGTCGGGTTGCAGACCGGCGGCGTGTGGATCGCCGGCCGGCTGAACGAGACCATCCAGACCGTCTCCGGCGTCGACGTGCCGACCGGCACCCTCGACGTGGCGTTCTACCGCGACGACATCGGGCTGCGACCGGTGCTGCCCGAGGCGGCCACCGACATCCCCTTCGACCTGTCCGGGCAGACCGTGGTCCTCATCGACGACGTGTTGTTCACGGGCCGGACGGTGCGCGCCGCGCTCAACGCCCTGGCCGACTACGGCCGGGCCCGGGCGGTGCAGCTGGCGGTGATGGTCGACCGGGGGCACCGGGAGCTGCCGATCCGACCCGACTACGTCGGCAAGAACCTCCCGACCCGGCGCGACGAGATGGTCGATGTCAGCGAGGCGGGCGTCGTCCTCGGCGACATGGTCAAGAAGTGAAGGCCGCCACCGACCTGCCGCCCGTCGGCCGCCACGCCGGCCAGCCGGCCCGCCGCCATCTCCTCTCCGTCGCCGACCTGGGCGCGGACGGCATCGAGGAGGTGCTGCGGGTCACCGACAGCTTCGTGGAGGTGTCGGGGCGGGCCATCCCCAAGGTGCCGGCTCTGCGCGGCAAGACCGTGGTGTCGCTGTTCTTCGAGGACTCGACCCGCACCCGGCTGAGCTTCGAGACCGCCGCTCGGCGGTTGTCGGCCGACGTGATGACCTTCTCGGCGGCCAGCTCGTCGGTCAACAAAGGCGAGTCGCTGCGCGACACCGTCGAGACGATCGAGGCCATGGGGATCGACGGGGTCGTGGTCCGCCACGCCGGGTCGGGCGTCCCCTGGCAGGTGGCCAGGTGGCTGCGCCAAGCCGCGGTCATCAACGGCGGCGACGGCTGGCACGAACACCCGACCCAGGCCCTGCTCGACTGCTACACGATCACCAGGATGCTCGCGGGGGCCCCGGCGCACGAAGGCGGCCCCGGGTCGCTCGCCGGGGTCCGCATCGCCATCGTCGGCGACATCCGCCACAGCCGGGTCGCCCGCTCCGACGTCTTGGCGTTCAGCGCTCTCGGCGCCCACGTGACGCTGGTGGCGCCGCCGACCCTGCTGCCGCCGAGCCTGGCCGGGTGGCCCGTCGAGGTGTCCCACGACCTGGACGCGGTGCTGCCCACCCTCGACGTCGTATACCTGCTGCGCCTCCAGCAGGAGCGGATGCGCGAAGCCTTACTGCCGTCGCTTCGCGAGTACACCGCGACCTACGGGCTGACCTCCACCCGGGCCCGGCTGCTCCCCGACGACGCGTTGATCATGCACCCCGGCCCGGTCAACCGGGGAGTGGAGATCGCCGCCGAGGTGGCCGACCAGCCGTCCTCGGTGATCACCCGCCAGGTGGCCAACGGCGTCGCCGTGCGCATGGCCGTCCTCTACCTCCTTCTCGGCTCCGGAGTCGACCTTGCCGCCTGAACCGTCCCGTCCCGACCCGGCGCTTCGCCGCCAGCGCCCGGCGACCACCAGCCGCCAGCACACCGGCGTCCGCCGCCGGCCGCCGACGGTCCTGATCCACGGCGGGACCCTCGTCGACCCCACCGGCACCCGCCCCGGCGACGTGCTCATCCAAGACGGCGTCATCGTCAGCGCCGGCAACCGGGTCGAGTCGGCGCCGGCGGGGACCGTCGTGCTCGACGCCGGAGGGTGCGTCGTCGCCCCCGGCCTGGTCGACTTGCACACCCATCTGCGCGAACCGGGCCGGGAGGAAGCCGAGACCGTCGAGACCGGCTCGCGCGCCGCCGCGCTCGGCGGGTACACCGCGGTGGTGGCCATGCCCAACACCGAACCGGCGATCGACAGCGCGGCGGTCGTCCGCCAGGTCCTCGAGCTCGGCCGCGACGCGCTCTGCGACGTGGCGGTCGCCGGCTCCATCACCGTCGGGCGGGAGGGCACCAGGCTGGCCCCGCTGGCGGAGATGGCCGCGCTCGGCGTGAAGCTGTTCACCGACGACGGCAGCGGCGTCCAAGACGCCCGGCTGATGCGCCGGGCCCTCGAGTACGCGTCGTCGCTCGGGGTCACCCTGGCGCAGCACTGCGAGGACTCGTCGCTGGCGGCCGGCGGGCACATGCACGAGGGGGAGTGGTCCAGCCGCCTCGGGATCCCCGGCCAGCCGGCGGAAGCGGAGGAGCTGATGGTCATGCGCGACCTGGCGCTGTGCCGCCTCACCGGGACCCCGGTGCACTTCCTGCACCTCTCCACCGCCCGGTCCGTCGCCATGGTCCGCGGCGCCAAGGCCTCCGGGTTGCCGGTGACCGCCGAGGCCACCCCGCACCACCTCTGCCTCACCGACGCGTGCGTCGCCGGCTACGACACCGTGTTCAAGGTGAACCCGCCGCTGCGCAGCGCGGAGGACGCCGCGGCGATCCGCGCCGGGCTGGCCGACGGGACCATCGACGCCATCGCCACCGACCACGCCCCCCACGCCAAGGAAGCCAAGGAGGCGCCGTTCGACCAGGCGCCGCCGGGGATGATCGGCCTGGAGACCGCGCTCGGGGTGGCGCTGAGCGAGCTGGACCTGCCGATCGAGCGGGTCGTGGCCCTCCTGTCTTGGAAGCCGGCGGCCATCGCCGGCCTGGCCGAACACGGCCGGCCGATCACCGCCGGCATCCCCGCCAACCTCTGCGTCATCGACCCCGAGATGGAATGGACCGTCGACCCGGCCCGGATGGCCAGCCGCAGCCGGAACACCCCGTTCGCGGGCCGGACCCTCCGGGGCCGGGTCCGCCACACCGTCCTGGCCGGCGAGCCCGTCGTCGTCAACGGCCAGGCCCAGAGATGAAAGGGACACCCCCAACGGTGAGCTCCCCCGAGCCGACCAGCCCCGAACCGAGAAGCCCCCGACCGGGACGGCGCCCGAAGGCCCTGCTGGTCTTCGGCGACGGCACGACCTTCGAGGGCGAGGCGATGGGCGCCGCCACCACCGGCGGGGTCGCCGCCGGGGAGGTGGTGTTCAACACCGTCCTCTCCGGCTACCAGGAGGTCATCACCGACCCGTCCTACGCCGGGCAGATCCTGACCTTCACCTACCCCCACATCGGCAACTACGGCGTCAACGCCGCCGACGCGGAGAGCGCCGCCCCGGCGTGCCGGGGCGTGGTAATCCGGGCGCTCACCGACCGGCCGAGCAACTGGCGCTCCGAGGAAGGCCTCGAGGCGTACCTGACCCGCCACGGCGTGGCGGGCATCACCGGCGTCGACACCCGCCGCCTCACCCGCTACCTGCGCGACGCCGGCGCTCGCCCGGCCGCGCTCGGCGCCGTCGAGGGCGACGGCGCGACCGACGAGGCGACGCTGCGGGCCCGGGCGAGCGCCGAGAAGGGCACCGACGGCGTCGACTTGGTGGCGACCGTGTCTACCGCGAAGCCCTACACCTACGGGGACGGCCCCTACCGGGTGGTGGCCTACGACTTCGGGATCAAGCGCACCATGCTCGAGCTGATGGGGCGCATGGCGACCATCGAGGTGGTGCCGGCGTCCACCCCCGCCGCCGCGGTCCTCGACCGGAAGCCCGACGGGGTGTTCCTCTCCAACGGCCCGGGCGACCCCGCAGCGCTGCCCTACGCAGTCGACGCCATCAAGGGGCTGCTCGGCGAGGTGCCGGTGTTCGGGATCTGCCTCGGCCACCAGCTGCTCGGCGAGGCCCTCGGGGCCGGGACCTTCAAGCTGCCCTTCGGGCACCACGGCGGCAACCACCCGGTGCGGCGCCTGGCCGGCGGCCCCGTCGAGATCACCAGCCAGAACCACAACTACGCGGTCAGCGCCGAGGGCCTCGAGGGGGCGGAGGTCACCCACGTCAACCTCAACGACGGCGTGGTCGAAGGGCTGGCCAGCGGCGAGGTGCCGGCGTTCTCGGTGCAGTACCACCCGGAGGCCGGGCCCGGCCCCCACGACGCCCGCTACCTGTTCGAGGAGTTCAGGATCTTGATGGAGACCGGACGCCCGCCCCTTGGCCGCCTGCACAACCGAGAGAGGAGCGCGTAAGTGCCCCGCCGCGACGACCTGCACACCATCTTGGTGATCGGCTCGGGACCGATCGTCATCGGCCAGGCCTGCGAGTTCGACTACTCCGGCACCCAGGCGTGCCGGGTGCTGGCCGAGGAGGGGTACCGGGTCGTGCTGGCCAACTCCAACCCGGCGACGATCATGACCGACCCGGAGTTCGCGGACCGGACCTACATCGAGCCGCTCACCTTGGAGGTCCTCACCGCCATCATCGAGCGGGAACACCCCGACGCGGTGCTGGCCACCCTCGGCGGCCAGACCGCCCTTAACCTGGCGATCGCGCTGCACGAGAAGGGGGTGCTCGCCGAGCACGGCGTGGCCATGATCGGCGCCGACGCCGAGGCCATCGGCACCGCCGAGAACCGCGACCGGTTCAAGGCGGCGATGGGCGAGATCGGCCTGGCCGTCCCCGAATCGGGTTTCGCCTACACCCTCGAAGAAGCGGTGGCGGTGGGCAAATCGATCGGGTTCCCCCTCATCGTGCGCCCCTCCTACATCCTCGGCGGCGCCGGGACGGGCATCGCCCACGACGAGGAGCAGTTCCTGTCGATCGCCGCGGCCGGCCTGGCCGCCAGCCCGGTGTCGGAGATCCTCATCGAGCGTTCCATCGCCGGGTGGAAGGAGTACGAGCTGGAGGTCATGCGCGACCGCGAGGACAACTGCGTGGTGATCTGCTCGATCGAGAACGTCGACCCGATGGGCGTCCACACCGGCGACTCGATCACCGTCGCCCCGGCGCAGACCCTGACCGACGTCGAGTACCAGAAGATGCGCGACGCGGCGTTCGCGGTGATCCGCCGCATCGGGGTGGAGACCGGCGGCTCCAACGTGCAGTTCGCGGTCAACCCGGCCAACGGCGACATGGTCGTCATCGAGATGAACCCCCGGGTCAGCCGGTCCTCGGCGCTGGCGTCCAAGGCGACCGGGTTCCCGATCGCCAAGATCGCGGCCCGCCTGGCGGTCGGCTACTCCCTCAACGAGATCACCAACGACATCACCGGCGAGACCCCGGCCAGCTTCGAGCCGACCATCGACTACGTGGTCACCAAGGTTCCCCGCTGGGCGTTCGAGAAGTTCCCGGGGATCCCCGAGGTGCTCGGCACCCGGATGCAGTCGGTCGGCGAGGCGATGGGCATCGGCCGGACGTTCCCCGAGTCGCTGCAAAAGGCGTTGCGCTCCCTCGAACGGGGCCTGTTCGGGCTGAACTGCGACCCCGGCGAGGTCCGCTACGACCAGTACTCCGACGACGAGCTGGTCCGTCACTCGGCGATCGCCACCCCCGACCGGCCGTTCCACCTCGAGGCCGCCCTGCGGCGGGGCATCAGCGTCGAGCGGCTGGCGTCGGCGACCGGCGTCGACCCGTGGTTCCTCGACCAGCTGATGCTCATCGTCGAGGCCCGGGCCTGGCTGAGCGGCGTTCGAGGCCCCGACGGGATGGGCCGCGACGACTGGCGGTGGGCCAAACGGCTCGGGTTCGCCGACGCCCAGCTCGGCTACCTGTGGGACGTCGACGAAGACCAGGTGCGAGCCGCCCGCCTCGCGGCAGGGGTGAAGGCCACCATGAAGACGGTGGACACCTGCGCCGCGGAGTTCGCGGCCCGCACCCCGTACCACTACTCGACCTACGAGGACGACGACGAGGTGACCGTCGGGTCCCGGCCGAAGATCATCATCCTCGGCTCCGGACCCAACCGGATCGGGCAGGGAGTGGAGTTCGACTACTGCTGCGTGCAGGCCAGCTTCGCCCTCCACGACGCCGGTTTCGAGACGGTGATGATCAACTGCAACCCCGAGACGGTCTCCACCGACTACGACACCAGCGACCGCTTGTACTTCGAGCCGGTCACCTACGAGAACGTCCTCGACGTCCTCGACGTGGAGGCCACCTCAGGCGAGGTGCGCGGCGTGATCGTCTCCCTCGGCGGCCAGACCCCCCTCAAGCTGGCCGACCGGCTCCCGCCGGGACTGGTGCTCGGCACGTCCCCGGAGTCGATCGACCTGGCCGAGGACCGGGAGCGGTGGAACGCCCTGTGCGCCGATCTGGGCATCCCCCAGCCGCCAGGCGGCACCGCGGCGACCATCGACGCCGCGCTCGACGTCGCCCACCGGGTCGGGTACCCGGCGCTGATCCGGCCGAGCTACGTCCTCGGCGGGCGGGCCATGGAGATCGTCTACGGCGACGACGACCTGCGCCGGGCGATGGCCGAGATGGCGCTGTCGGGGTCGCTCGGGCGGGAGGGCGGCCTGTCGGCCGAACGGCCGGTGCTCATCGACCGGTTCTTGGAGGAGGCCACCGAAGTCGACGTCGACGCGGTGCGCGACGCGGCCGGCGAGGTGGTGATCGGCGCGGTCATGGAGCACGTGGAGGAGGCCGGCGTGCACTCAGGTGACAGCGCCTGCGTGATCCCGCCGCCGACCCTCGCCGACGAGGTGATCGCCCAGATCGAGGACCACACCAGGGCCATCGCCGCGGCCCTCGACGTGCGGGGCCCGATCAACGTCCAGTACGCGGTCAAAGACCGCGACGTGTACGTCATCGAGGCCAACCCGCGGGCCAGCCGCACCGTCCCGTTCGTGTCCAAGGCCACCGGGGTGTCGCTGGCCCGGATCGCGGCCCGGGTGATCGCCGGCGCCACCCTGGCCGAGCTGCGCGCCGAGGGCCTGCTCCGGCCGCCGGTCACCGGCGGCCACGTCAGTGTGAAAGAGGCGGTCCTGCCCTTCGACCGCTTCCCCGACGCCGACACCCTCCTCGGCCCGGAGATGCGCTCCACCGGCGAGGTCATGGGCATCGACGCCACCTTCGGGTGGGCGTTCGCCAAGTCCCAGACCGCGGCCGGCGACGACCTGCCGTCGTCGGGGACGGTCTTTTTGACCCTCGCCGACCGGGACAAGCCCGCCGGCATGGCCGTGGCCCGCCGTTTCGTCCAGCTCGGCTTCTCGCTGGCGGCCACCGAGGGCACCGCCAAGGCGCTGGAAGCGGCCGGCATGCCCGTCGCCACCACCGTCGCCAAGGTCGGCGAGGGCGGCGTTGACGCGGTCGAGCTGATCCGGTCCAAGAAGGTCGACTTGGTGATCAACACGCCCCGCGGCCGGGGGCCCCGCGCCGACGGCGCCCACATCCGCCGGGCCGCCAACCAGCACAAGGTGGCGTGCCTGACGACGGTCGCCGCGGCCCGGGCCGCCGCCGCGGGGATCGCCGACCGGGCGTCGGGCCGGCTCCAGGTCCGCAGCCTGCAGGAGTACCACCAGGCCGAGCAGCTGCCGCTCGGCCGTTCGGACTAGGTGCCGAAAGTGGGGCGCCGGGGCGGCCGCCGCCCCTCCGCCGCTGCGGTCGACCTTTCGACGCGGGTCGGCGCGCTGCGCCTGGCCAACCCGATCATGACCGCGTCGGGCACCGCCGGCCACGGCGCGGAGCTGGCCGGGTACATGGACCTGGCCGGGCTCGGCGCGGTGGTGGTCAAGTCGGTGTCCGCCGGCCCGTGGGCCGGGAACCCGCCTCCCCGCCTGGCGCCCCTCGAGTCGGGGATGCTCAACTCCGTCGGCCTGCAAAACCCCGGCGTCGCGGCGTGGCTCGAGGAGCAGCTGCCGCCCCTGGCCGCGACAGGAGCGTCGGTGGTGGCCAGCATCTGGGGTTTCAGCGTCGAGGACTACCGCGCCGTGGCCGGGGCGATCGGCGCCGCCCGGGCGGCCTCGGTGGTGGCGGTGGAGGCCAACATCTCCTGCCCCAACGTCGAGGACCGGCGCCGGATGTTCGCCCACGACCCGGCGGCCGCGGCGGAGGTCACCGCGGCGGCGGTCGAAGGGCTGGCCGGCAGCGGGCTGCCCCTCTGGGTCAAGCTCAGCCCCAACGTCACCGACCTGACAGCCATCGCCGGGCCGGTCCTCGACGCCGGCGCGGCGGCCCTGACCCTCATCAACACGGTGATGGGCATGGCCATCGACCCGGCCACCGGCCGTCCCCGGCTCGGCAACGGCGGCGGCGGCCTGTCGGGGCCGGCCATCCACCCGGTGGCCGTGCGAGCCGTGTTCGAGTGCCGCGCCGCGTTCCCCGCCGCGGCGATCATCGGCGTCGGCGGCGTCAGCCGGGGGGTCGACGCCGCCGAGCTGCTCGCCGCCGGCGCCGACGCGGTGGAGGTCGGCACCGCGTCGTTCGCCGAGCCGGCCGCCGCGGCGCGGGTGCTCGCCGAGCTGACCGAGTGGTGCCGCCGTCACGGGGTGGGCAAGGTGTCGGACCTGATAGGAAGAGCCCATGGCCGCTGATGCCGTAGCCCCCTCCGTCAGGGACCGCCTGGCGCTCGCCCTCGACGTCGACGACGTGGTCGCCGCCCAGCGCCTCGCCCTGCAGCTGCGCCCCTGGTTCGGCACCGTCAAGATCGGGCTCGAGCTGTTCAGCGCGGCCGGCCCGGCGGTCGTCCAGACGATGATCGACGACGGCTACCGGGTGTTCCTCGACCTCAAGCTGGCGGACATCCCGACGACGGTCGAGAAGGCGTCGAGGGTTCTCGGCGCGCTCGGCGTGAGCTACCTGACCATGCACGCCTTCGCCGGCACGCCGATGCTGCGAGCCGGGGTGGAGGGCCTGTCGGAGGGCGCGGCGCGAGCCGGCCTGGAGACACCCAGGGCCCTGGCGGTGACCATCCTCACCAGCGACGCCGACGCGCCGCCCCACATCCTCGGCAAGCGGGTGGCGGTGGCTTCGGAGGCCCGCTGCGCCGGCGTCGTGTGCGCGGCGGGCGACGTGCGGGAGGCGAAGAGCCTGGCCCCCAACCTGCTCGCGGTGGTGCCCGGCATCCGCCCGGTGGGGGTGCCCTCCGACGATCAGAGCCGGGCCGCCACCCCCGAGCAGGCGTTCGCGGCCGGCGCCGACCTGCTCGTCGTCGGCCGGGCAGTGACCGCCGCCCCCGACCGGGAGGCCGCGGCCGTCGCGCTGACCGCGGAGATGGCCGCCGCGGGGGCCTGACCCTCCCCAACCTTGCGCCGCCGGGACGAAACGCCCCCCGCCCCTCGCGCTATGGTGCCCCAATGCCGCTGCCTCCCGCACTGTCACCCGACCAACGGCAGGCCGCCCTGGAGAAGGCCGCCGCGGCCCGTCGGTTGCGCGCAGAGCTGAAAGAGAAGCTGAAGATGGGGTCCTTGACCCTGAAGGAGCTTCTCGACCAGGCCGCGAATGACGAGACGGTCGGCAAGATGAAGGTGCTCGCCGTTCTCGAGTCGCTTCCCGGCCTCGGCAAGGTCAAGGCCCGGCGTCTGATGGAGGAGGTCGGGATCAGCGAGACCCGCCGCCTCCAGGGCCTCGGCGACCAGCAGCGCAAGAAGCTGTTCGAGAAGCTGGCCTGAGGCTCCTCTCCTGATCCTCATCGTGTCGGGGCCGGGCGGCGTCGGCAAAGGCACCGTCGTCGACCGCCTGCTCGACCTCGACGACCGCTTGTGGCTGTCGCGCTCGTGGACCACCCGGGCCCGCCGCCCCGGCGAGCCGGCGGACGCGTACGTCTTCGTCGACCGCGACACCTTCATGCGCCGCGTCGAGGACCACGGTTTCTTGGAGTGGACCGAGTTCCCCGGCAACGGCCGCCTGTACGGAACCCCGCTGCCTGACCCGCCGGCGGGGCGTGATGTCCTGCTCGAGATCGAGCTGGACGGGGCCGGGCAGGTCAAGCAACGCTTCCCCGACGCGGTGCTGGTGCTGATCGTGGCCCCGTCGCCCGAGGAGCAAGAAGCCCGGATGCGCAGCCGCGGCGACGACGAGAAGAGCATCCGCCGGCGGGTCGCGGTCGGGGCCGAGGAGGAGCGGCGGGGCCGGGCCATCGCCGACCATGTGGTGGTCAACGACCAGGTGGACCGGGCCGCGGCCGAGGTCGCAGGTATACTTTCAAAGCACCGCGCCCAACCGCCCGCTTCCCCGAGCACCTGACACGACGGAGTGACCCCCCACATGGCCGAACGCCGCCCCACGATGATGGACCCGCCCGTCGAGAGCCTGCTCGAGCGGGTCGACTCCAAGTTCACCCTCGTGACCCTGGCCGCCATGCGTGGACGTCAGATCAACTCCTACTTCAACCAGCTCGGCGAGGGCCTCGGCACCATCGTGCCGCCGCAGGTCACGTCGGTGTCCCGCAAGCCGCTGTCGATCGCCCTCGAGGAGGTGGCGGCGGCGAAGATCACCTACCACCGCCCGACCGACGAGGAGCGCGCCGGCGAGGCCGCCGAAGGCGAGGAGCAGTAGGCCGCTCGGGGCGTCCCCCCGACCGACCGCAGCGCCCCCGGCATGGCCACCACTGACCGCCGCGAGGCGCTGCGCGGCGCCCGGGTGGTGCTCGGCGTCTCCGGCGGGATCGCCGCCTACAAGGCGGTCGAGGTGTGCCGCCGCCTGATGGACGCGGGAGCTCACGTCTCCCCGGTCCTGACGCAGGGCGCGACCCGCTTCGTCGGTGCGCTGACGTTCTCCGCGCTGGCGTCCGAGCCGGCCCGGACCTCGCTCTACGACGGCCCCGAGCCGATCCCCCACACCCGTCTGGGCCAGCGCGCCGACCTGATCATCGTGGTCCCGGCGACAGCCCGGGTCCTCGCGGCGTACGCCGCGGGGTTGTCCTCCGACCTGCTCACCGCCACCCTGATCGCCACCCGGGCCCCGGTGGTGGTCTGCCCGGCCATGCACACCGAGATGTGGGAGCACCCCTCGGTGGTCGACAACCTCGCCACCCTCCGCCGCCGCGGCGTGCACGTGGTCGAGCCGGAGGCCGGCCGCCTGGCCGGCGGAGACGCCGGCACCGGCCGCCTGGCCGCGCCCGACACCATCGTCGACGCGGCCGGCGCAGTCTTGGCGTCGCGCCTGTCGCTGGCGGGAGTGCGGGCGGTGGTCACCGCCGGCGGCACCCGCGAGCCGATCGACCCGGTCCGCTTCATCGGCAACCGGTCCTCGGGCAAGCAAGGGCACGCGGTGGCCGACGAGCTGGCCGCCCGCGGCGCGCACGTCGTGCTGGTCACCACCACCGACCGCCCGGCGCCGCCCGGCGCCGAGGTGCTGCGGGTGGAGACCGCCGCGGAGATGCAAGCCGCGGTCGGCGCCCAGCGGGCCGGCGCCCACGTGGTGGTCATGGCCGCCGCGGTGGCCGATTTCCGCCCGAAGGCCCAGGCCGCCACCAAGATCAAAAAGGGCGACGGCGTCCCCGACGTCATCCTCGAGGCGACCCCCGACATCCTCGCCGGCCTCGGCGCGGCGCCCGTCGCCGGGCAGCTGCTGGTCGGCTTCGCGGCCGAGACCGCCGGCGGGCGCGACGCCCTCCTGGCCGCGGCCCGCCGGAAGCTGGCGTCCAAGCACGTCGACTTGGTGGTCGCCAACGACGTCGGGCAGCCCGGCGTCGGTTTTTCCCACGACACCAACGAGGTGCTCATCGTCGGTGCCGACGGGTCGGTCACCGACGTGGCCCTCACCACCAAGACGGCCGTCGCCGCCGCGGTGGTCGACGCCATCGCCGCCCACCTTTCTCCACCTCCTCCACACACCAGCAAGGAGCTGACGTGAGCAGATTCACCTTCACCTCGGAGTCGGTCACCGAGGGCCATCCCGACAAGATGGCCGACCAGATCTCCGACGCCGTGCTCGACGCCATCCTCACCGAGGATCCCACGGCGCGGGTGGCCTGCGAGACGCTGCTCACCACCGGACTGGTGGTCGTCGCCGGTGAGATCACCACCACCGCCTACGTCGAGATCCCCAAACTGGTCCGCGACGTAATCACCGACATCGGCTACACCAGCTCCGCGATGGGCTTCGACGGCACCACCTGCGGGGTCACGGTGTCCATCGGCACCCAGTCGCCCGACATCGCCCAGGGCGTCGACACCGCGTTCGAGGTCCGTTCCGGTACCAGCGGCGAGGACATCCTCAACGCGCAGGGCGCCGGCGACCAGGGGATGATGTTCGGCTACGCCTGCGACGAGACCGACGACTTGATGCCGATGCCGATCTGGCTGGCCCACCGCCTGTCGCAGCGCCTGTCGCAGGTCCGCAAGGCCGGGGTCCTGCCGTACCTGCGCCCCGACGGCAAGACCCAGGTCAGCTTCGAGTACGAGGACGGCCGGCCGGTCAAGTTGAAGACGGTGCTGATCTCCTCCCAGCACGCCCCGACGGTGGACCTCGAGACGCTCCTCAAGCCGGACCTGCGCGACCACGTCATCACCCCGATCGTCCCGGCCCGCTTCGCCGACGACGGCTACCAGATCCTGGCCAACCCGACCGGGAAGTTCGAGCTCGGCGGACCGCACGCCGACGCCGGCCTCACCGGCCGCAAGATCATCGTCGACACCTACGGCGGCTCCGCCCGCCACGGCGGCGGGGCGTTCTCCGGCAAGGACCCCTCGAAGGTGGACCGGTCCGCGGCGTACGCCGCTCGATGGGTGGCCAAGCACATCGTGGCCGCCGGCGCCGCCCGCCGCTGCGAGATCCAAGTGGCGTACGCCATCGGCGTGGCGCAGCCGGTGTCGATCATGGTCGACACGTTCGGCACCGAGACCGTCGACCCGGCCAAGATCACCGCGGCGGTACGCGAGGTGTTCGACCTGCGACCCGCGGCGATCATCAAGGAGCTGGACCTGCGCCGGCCGATCTACCGCAAGACCGCCGCCTACGGCCACTTCGGGCGCTCCGACAAGGAGTTCACCTGGGAGCAGACCAGCAAGCTCGACGACGTCCGCAGCGCGCTCGGCCTCTAACCCCGACCGGTCCGAGGCGCCGCGGTCCGCGAGCCGCCCGCCTCGAGGCCTGCCGGTTGTGACCAGCGGGGTTCCGTCCCGGCCCGGGGCGACGGTGGTGCGCGTCGCCCCCGACGTGGCGGCCATCGACAAGGAGTTCGACTACCTGGTCGCCGACCGCGACGCGACCCGGGTCGCGGTCGGGACCATGGTGCGCGTCGACCTGCACGGCCGGCGGGTCGGGGGGTGGGTGGTGGCCACCGGCGTCACCCCGCCCGACGGCGTGACGATGCAGCCGGTCCGCAAGGTTCGAGGCGTCGGCCCCGCCGCCGACCTGCTCGAGCTGGCCGGCTGGGCCGCGTGGCGGTGGGCCGGCCGGCGGGCTTGGGCGATGGCCACCGCGTCGCCTGACCTGGCCGTGACCGCCCTGCCGGCGCCGCGGCTGCGGGCCCCGGCGCCGCCGCCGGGGGCGTCGCTGCCGGTCGACGTGTCCGTGCTTGAACCCGGCGCGCTGACCGTGGCCCGGCTCGGGCCGGCCACCGACTTGACCCCGGTCGTCGCCGCGGTCGCCCAGCGCGGCCCGACGCTGGTGGTCGTGCCGTCCCACCTGAGGGCGTCGGTGCTCGCCGGTCGGCTGCGGCGCGCCGGCGCCGACGTCGCCCTCCTCCCCGGCCAGTGGGCTCAAGCCCGGGCCGGCGCCGGCGTGGTGATCGGCGCCCGGGCCGCGGCGTGGGCGCCCTGCGCCGGCCTAGCCGCGGTGGTCGTGATCGACGGTCACGACGAGGCCTTGGTGCAGGAGCAGGCGCCGACCTGGTCGGCCACCGCGGTAGCCGCGGAGCGGGCCCGGCGCGCCGGGGTCCCGTGCCTGGTCACCAGTCCCTGCCCGCCGCTGGAGCTGCTGGCCGCGGCCGGCGCGCCTTCGGCGCGGCTGCTCAGCGGCGACCCGGCGGCGGAGCGCCACGGGTGGGCCCCCGTCGAGGTCATCGACCAGCGCGACAGCGACCCCCGCCTCGGCCTGTGGTCGCAGCGGGTGGTGGCCGTCGCCCGCGGCGGCGGCCGGACGCTGGTCGTGCTCAACCGGACCGGCCGGGCCCGTCTGCTGGCGTGCAACGCGTGCGGGGACCTGGCCCGCTGCGAACGCTGCGGCGGCGCCCTCGACGAACCCGGCGACGGGGCGCTGCGCTGCCCCCGCTGCGGGCTCGAGCGGCCCACCGTGTGCGCGTCGTGCGGGTCGGCGTCGCTGCGCCGGCTGCGGATCGGGGTGGCCCGGGCCCGCGAGCAGCTCGAGGCGCTGGTCGGGGCGCCGGTAGGGGAGGTCACCGCAGCATCGACGGCGGTGCCCGACACGCCCGTCGTGATCGGCACCGAGGCGGTGCTGCACCGGGTGGAGCGGGCCGACACCGTCGCGTTCGTGGACCTCGACCACCACCTGCTCGCCCCCCGCTACCGGGCCGGCGAGCAGACCCTGGCCCTCCTCGCTCGGGCGTCGCGCCTGGTCGGCGGCCGCCGACGGGGGAGCGGCAGGATCGTCGTGCAGACCCGGCTCCCGGACCACCCGGTGGTCAAGGCCGCGGTCGCCGGGGACCCGTCGATCCTGGCCGCGCACGACGCTCCGCTGCGCGCCGCGCTGCGTCTACCACCGGTCAGCGCCCTGGCGGTGGTGAGCGGCCCGGGCGCCGCCGGCTACGCGGCCGGGCTCCAAGCCCTGCGGGGCGCGCCAGTAGAGGTCCTCGGCCCCGACCGCGACAGGTGGGTCGTTCGGGGACCCGACCACCGGGTGCTCTGCGACGCGCTGGCCTCGGTGACCCGAGGGCCTGGCCGGCTGCGCGTCGAGGTCGACCCGAGCGGGGTGTAGCTACCGGCCGGCGCCACGAAAGGCGCCACAGCCGAGGAAACGCCGCGTCAGCGGCGGGCGAACCGGTCCGGCGGGGAGCGTACAGGCCGCTCCGCGCCGGCGGATCGTGGTGGACGCCGGCTAGCCGGCGGCGCGAACGTCGGCGGCCTGGAGTCCCTTGGGACCCTGGGTCGTCTCGAACGCGACCTTCTGGCCTTCCTCCAGGTTGCGGAAGCCGCCCCCGGAGATGGCGCTGAAGTGAACAAAGACGTCCGGGCCCCCGTCATCTTGAGTGATGAATCCGAAGCCCTTGTCGCCGTTGAACCATTTAACGGTTCCTGTTGCCATGTGTATCTCCTCCTCTCGCGGCCGGTTTCGGGATTACCCCATGGCCGAGTGACTCAGTCAAGCTGAATCATTGAGGGATTGCAGGCAAAAGTTCAAAGATACGGCGCTGCTGTTTCAGTGATGCGGTTGCGCTAGTCGCGCCCTCGGATGCCACGTTATCGCATTTTCCGCTCAGGTCCACTCCCGGCGCCGCAACTCGTAGAGAGCGATGGCCGTGGCGGTGGCCACGTTGAGCGATCCGACCCGCCCGAGCTGGGGCAAGAACGCCACCGCGTCGCACGCGGCGAGGGTCGCCTGCGACAGCCCGTGGTCCTCGTGGCCGACCGCCAGGCAGACGTCGGGCCCGGCGGTCACCATGTGGAGGGGCACCGCGTCGTCGGCCAGCTCGAGGCCGACCACGCTGAAGCCGTCCTCCCTGGCCGCGTCGGCGGCGTCGGGGCTGCGCTCGAAAGCGCTCCACGACAGATACCGCTCGGTGCCCATCGAAGTCTTGCCGACCTTGCCGTTGCCGGGGGAGAGCGCACCGCCGCCGAGGTAGACGTGCTCGACTTTGTACGCGGCGGCGGTCCGGGCGATCGACCCTACGTTCCACGGCGAAGACACCCCGTCTAGCAGCAGGGCCAGGCGCCCGCTGCTGCGCCGGTTCCACTCCCGGTGCAGCCGTTTGAGGTCGGTCGGGTTGAGCTGCCTCATCCGGCGCTCCCGGGGCCGTCGCCGCCGGCGGGGCCGGGAGCCGGGGGTGTCGCAGCCGGCGCGGCGGTCACCCGCAGCAGCCGGTACCCCTGCTTGGAGCCCCTCCGTTCGACGGCCCGGCCGCCCGAGGTCAGCCACGCCGCCAGCGAGTCTGCGCCGAGGTGGCGGTGGACGACCATCCACGCCTCGCCTCCCGGGGCGACCCGGGGCAGCCACCTCTGCAGCATCTCGTGCAGCGCCAGCTTGCCGACCTTGATCGGCGGGTTGGACACCATCGCCGAGAACCGCAGGCCGCCGGGCACGTCGTCGGGGGCCACGGCCCGCACGTTGCCCAGCCCGAGCGACGCCGCGTTGGCGGCGGTCAGGGCCAAGGCCCGCTGGTTGACGTCCACCGCCCACACCGTCGCATCGGGGGAGCGGCGGGCCAGGGTGCAGGCGATCGGGCCGTAGCCGCAGCCGAGGTCGAGGATGTCACCGCCGGGCAGGGGAGGCAGGACCCGCAGGAGGTGCATGGTCCCCGGGTCGACGCGCCCCGCGGAGAACACGCCGCGATCGACGCCG
Organism: Acidiferrimicrobium sp. IK; assembly: GCF_025499425.1. GTDB lineage: Bacteria > Actinomycetota > Acidimicrobiia > Acidimicrobiales > Palsa-688 > Acidiferrimicrobium. The sequence continues at coordinate 225,489 of NZ_JAIMCB010000005.1, read as the reverse complement.
AGCTCGACGTCGACGTCGGGGAGGTGCAAGTGCACTGTCGCCGGCCGGGACGGCGCCGACGGCTCGGCCTGGAAGTAGTGGCCGGCGGCGCCGGGGGGACCCGATGACATTGCCGCCCGAGGCTACCGCCGGGCGGCGCGCTCCAGTCGGGAATGGCCGCCCGCCACCGGTAGGGTGGCGGCGCCCATCACCGGCCCGGCTGCGTCCCAGTCGGACCGCCCGACGCTCGGAGGGTCCCCTGCGACTGGTCTTCCTCGGTACGCCCGACCCTGCCGTCGTGGCTCTGCGCGCCCTGGTGGCCGCCGGCCACGACGTGGCGCTGGTCGTCAGCCGGGCCGACACCCGGCGGGGCCGGCGGGGGGAACCGGAGCCGAGCCCGGTGAAGGCCGCGGCGCGGGAGCTGGGGTTGGAGGTCAGCGACCGGGCCGCGGACGTGGTCGCCACCGGCGCGCAGCTGGGGGTGGTCGTGGCCTACGGCCGGATCATCCGCCCCGAGGTCCTCGCCGAGGTGCCGATGGTCAACGTCCACTTCTCACTGCTGCCTCGCTGGCGGGGAGCGGCGCCCGTCGAGCGGGCGATCATGGCCGGTGACACCGAGACCGGGGTGTGCCTGATGGCCCTGGAGGAAGGGCTCGACACCGGCCCGGTGTACCGGCGGCTGGTAGTGCCGATCGGTCCCGACGACACCGCCGCGGGTCTGCGGGCGACGCTGGCGCAGGTCGGCGCCGACCTGCTCGTCGACGCGCTCCACGAGGGCCTCGGGGACCCCGAGCCGCAGGCCGGCGAGGTGACCTACGCGGCGAAGCTGGACCGCTCGGAGCTGGAGCTGGCGTGGACCCGCCCGGCCGGCGACCTGCACCGCCTCGTGCGGGTCGGGCGGGCGTGGACGACGTGGCGGGGCCGGCGGCTGCTCGTCCTCGAGGCGACACCCGTCGACGTCCCCCAAGGCGCCTCCGCCGGCCCGGGCAGCATCGCCGGGGACGTCGCGCTCACCGGCGACGGCGGCTTGCGGCTGGTGACCGTCCAACCCGAAGGCCGCCGCCCGGTCTCCGGGGCGGAGTGGGCCCGCGGGGCCCGCCCGGCCCCCGGCGAGCTCCTCGGCGCCGGCGGGGAGGCCGGTTGACCCCTTCCCGGCCCGCGCCGCCCCGCCACCCCGCCGACCGGCACCGTCCCGGCTCGGACCGTCCCCCCCGCCCGGGGCGCCCTTCGGCGCGCCGCTTGGCCATCGAGGCGATGCTCGAGATCGACACCGGCGGCCGGGCCAACCTGGTCGTTCCCCGCCTCCTCGCCGACAGCGGCCTCGAAGAACGCGACCGGGGGATGGTCACCGAACTGGTGTACGGGGCGACCCGGATGCGCCGGGCGCTGGACTGGCTGGTCGACCGCCACGTCCGGGGACGGACCGACCCGGAGGTGCGCGCCGCGCTGCGCCTGGGCGCCTACCAGCTGGCGTACCTCGGCACGCCGCCGCACGCCGCGGTCGCCGCGACGGTGGAGGAGGTCCGCAGCCCGGGGAGGGGAGTGGTCAACGCGGTGCTGCGCAAGGTCGCCGGTGACGTGGCCGCCGGGCCGTTGCGCTGGCCGGACCCGGCCACCGAACTGTCCTACCCGGACTGGATCGTCGCCCGCCTGGCCCGCGACCTCGGCCCCGGACCGGCCCGCGACGCGCTCGAGGTAATGAACACCGCTCCATCCGCGACCCGCCGCGCCGACGGCTACACCCAGGACCTGGCCAGCCAGTGGGTCGCGGCGGCCGTCGGGGCGCTCCCCGGCGAGACCGTCGTCGACTTGTGCGCGGCGCCCGGCGGGAAGGCCACCGCGCTGGCCTACGGTCCCGCCGGCCCCCAGCCGGCGGCGCCGGAGCCCGCCGGGCGCCCGGCGCTGGTGGTCGCCGCCGACGCCGAGCCCGACCGGGCCCGGGTGGTCGCCGGCAACGTCACCGGCCTGGGCCTGGCGAACGTCGCCACCGTCGTGGCCGACGGCACCCTCCCGCCGCTGCGACCCGGGTGCGCGGACCGGGTCCTCGTCGACGCGCCCTGCTCGGGGCTGGGCGTCTTGCGCCGGCGGCCCGACGCCCGCTGGCGGGTGCGGCCCGACGACCTGGAGCGCCTCACCGCCTTGCAGCGCCGGCTCCTCGAGGCCGCCGTCGCGCTCCTCGCTCCCGGAGGGACCCTCGTCTACAGCGTCTGCACCCTGACCGTCCTCGAGACCGCCTCGGTCGACCGGTGGCTGGGTGGCACCCACCCGGAGCTGGTGGCGCTGCCACCTCCGGCTGCGCCGTGGGCGCCGGCCGGGCGGGGGGCGCTGCTGCTGCCGCAGGCGGCGGGCACCGACGGGATGTACCTGCTGCGCCTCCGCCGGCCGTGACCCCCGGCGCGGCCCGCCCGACCGCCGGCGCGGCCCGCGCGACCGGCGACGGTGGTCGCTACCCCCGCCGCCGCCGTATCGTCGTCAGGTGATGACCCGCATCGCCCCCTCGATCCTCTCGGCCGACTTCGCCGCGCTCGGCGAGGACATCACCAAGGTGGCTGGCGACGCCGACTGGCTCCACGTGGACGTGATGGACGGCCACTTCGTACCCAACTTGACCATCGGGCCGCCGGTGGTCAAAGCGATCCGCCGCCACAGCGACATGTACCTCGACTGCCACCTGATGATGACCAACCCCGGTCAGTACCTGGAGGCGTTCAGGGCCGCGGGCGCCGACAGCTGCAGCGTGCACGTCGAGATCGGCCACACCTCCGAGCTGATCGACCAGATGCGGGCCCTCGGCCTCGGGGTAGGGCTGGCGGTCAACCCCGAGACCCCGATCGACGACTGCCTCCCGTGGCTCGAGCGCATCGACTTGTTGCTGGTCATGACCGTGCATCCCGGCTTCGGGGGCCAGTCGTTCATGTCCGAAGTGGTCCCCAAGATCGCCCGGGCCCGCCACGCCATCGACGCCGACGGCCACAGCGTGGTGCTGGAGGTCGACGGCGGGATCGACTCCGCGACCGCCGCCGCGGTGGCCGGCGCCGGCGCGGAGATGTTCGTCGCCGGCAGCGCCATCTTCGGCCACGACGACCCCGCCGCCGCGGTCCGAGAGCTGCGCGCCGCGGGCGACGCCGCCAGGCAGCCGGCGTGAGCGCAACCGCAGCCGGCGGGGACGCGACGGGGCCCGAGGCGCAGCCCGGAACGCCGCCGGCCCGGGAAGCGAAGGTGATCACCGTCTCCGACGGGGTCATCGCCGGCACCCGCGAGGACCGTTCGGGCGCCGCGCTGGAAGAGGCGCTGAGCGCCGCGGGGTTCGCGGTGGTCGAGCGCAGCGTCACCGCGGACGGGGTGGCGGCGGTGGCCGGCGAGTTGGCCCGGGCCTGCGCCGGCTTCGCCGGTCTGGTCGTCACCACCGGCGGCACCGGGTTCGCCCCTCGGGACCACACCCCCGAAGGGACCGCGGAGGTCATCGACCGCCCGGCTCCCGGCCTGGCCGAGGCCATGCGCCTGGTCTCGCCGCTCGGTCGGCTGTCGCGGGGCACCGCCGGCATCAAAGGCCACACCATCATCCTCAACACGCCGGGCTCCCCCAAAGGCGCCGTGGAGTGCCTAGGAGCGGTCATCGACGTGATCCCCCACGCCCTCGACCTGCTGCTCGGCGCCCCGACCCACCACCCGTGACCGGGCCCCGGGACGGGCCCGGTGACGACGAGGTGTGGATGGCCGAGGCCCTGGCCGCGGCCGCCGCGGTGCGCACCACCACCGCCCCCAACCCGTGGGTCGGCGCGGTCGTCGTCCCCGCCGGCGACGAGCCGGTCGTGGTCGGGGCCACCTCCCCGCCGGGCGGACCCCACGCCGAAGCCGTCGCCCTCGAACTGGCCGGCGGATCCGCCCGGGGCGCCACGGTGTACGTCACCCTCGAGCCCTGCGCCCACCACGGACGGACCCCGCCCTGCGCCGACGCCCTCATCGCCGCGGGAGTGGCCCGGGTGGTCGTGGCGCTGGAGGACCCCGACCGCCGCGTCGCCGGCGCCGGCCTGGCCCGCCTCCGGGCCGCGGGCATCGCGGTCACCGTCGGCGTCGCCGCCGCCGACGCGACCGAGCAGCTGGCCCCGTACCTGCACCACCGCCGGACCGGGCGGCCGTTGGTGGTCCTCAAGCTGGCCGCCACCCTCGACGGGCGCATCGCCGCCCCCGACCGGAGCAGCCAGTGGATCACCGGCACCGCCGCCCGCCTCGACGCCCACCGGCTGCGGGCCGAGAGCGGCGCCGTCGCGGTCGGGACGGGCACCGTGCGAGCCGACGACCCGGCGCTGACGGTGCGGGGGGTCGAGGGCCCCGACCCGCTGCGGGTGGTGATCGGATCCATCCCCGCCGGCGCCCGGGTGGCCCCCGCGATCGAGCACCGCGGGCCGCTCGGCGACCTCCTCGACGACCTAGGCGGCCGGGGGGTGCTGCAGCTGCTGGTCGAGGGCGGCGCCGGCGTCGCCCACCAGTTCCACCAGGCCGGGCTGGTGGACCGCTACGTGCTGTACCTGGCCCCCGCGCTGCTCGGCGGCGACGACGGCGTCCCGATGTTCGCGGGCCCCGGAGCGCCCACCATGGGCGACGTGTGGCGGGGCCGCATCGCCGGCGTCGAGCGCCTCGGCGACGACGTGCGCATCGACCTGCGCCCCGCCGCCCCGCCCGCCCGGCCGGCGCCGCTGGAGGAACGCAGCTAATCCGCCCTACCGTGACAGTCGTGTTCACCGGGATCGTCGAAGAGATCGGCCGGCTGCGAGCCGTCGAAGCGCGGCCCGGCGCGACCCGGATGGTGTTCGCCGCCGACGTGGTCCTCCAGGGCAGCGCGCCCGGCGACTCCATCGCGGTCAACGGTTGCTGCCTGACAGTGGTGGACAAAGGGGAGGGCTGGTGGGCGGCCGACGCGGTCGGCGAAACCCTCGGGCGGACCAACCTGCGCACCCTCGCGCCCGGCGACCCGGTCAACCTGGAACGACCGGTGCGCTTGGCGGACCGCCTCGGCGGCCACCTGGTGCAGGGCCACGTGGACGGGGTCGGCACGGTGGTCAACCCCGCCCCCGACCTGCGGGTCCGGGTGGCGGAGGATCTGCTGCGCTACCTGGTCCCCAAAGGGTCGGTCACCGTCGACGGCTGCAGCCTCACCGTGGTCGACGTCATCGACGACGGGTTCAGCGTGGCGATCATCCCCCACACCGCAGAGGTCACCGTCCTCGGGCAGCGCCGGCCCGGCGACGGGGTCAACCTCGAGGTCGACGTCATCGCCAAGTACGCCGAGCGGCTCCTCGCCGCCGGCGCGTCGTCCCCTTACGTCCCGGCCCCCGGGTCGGTGACCCCCGAGGCCCTCCCGGAGGAACTGCCATGACGACCAGCACCGTCGAAGAGGCCATCGCCGCGGTCGGCCGGGGCGAGATCGTGGTCGTCGTCGACGACGAGGACAGGGAGAACGAAGGCGACCTGATCGTCGCCAGCGAGCACGTCACCCCCGAGCACATGGCGTTCTTCGTGCGCCACACGTCAGGGTTGATCTGCGCCGCGGTGACCGAGGGGCGCGCCGACGAGCTGGACCTGCCGCTGATGGTGGCCCGCAACACCGAATCGCAGCGCACCGCGTTCACCGTCACCGTAGACGCCCGCCGCGGCGTCACCACCGGCATCTCCGCCGCCGACCGGGCCGCCACCGTCAAAGCCCTCGTCGACCCCGAAACCCGCCCCGGCGACCTGGCCCGCCCCGGCCACGTCCACGTGCTGCGAGCCCGGGAGGGCGGCGTGCTCAAACGGGCCGGGCACACCGAGGCCGCGGTGGACCTGGCCCGCATGGCCGGCCTGGCGCCCTCCGGGGTCCTCTGCGAGGTCGTCACCGCCGACGGCCTCGGGATGGCCCGCCGCCCGGAGCTGGAGGCCTTCGCCGCCGAGCACGGCCTGGTGCTGGTCACCATCGCCGACATGGTCCGCTACCGGCGCCGCAGCGAGCACCTCGTGCGGCGCACCGGGTCGGCGCGCATCCCCACCGAGTGGGGCGAGTTCACCTGCCTGTCCTACGCCAGCCTCCTCGACGGCGAAACCCACCTGGCGCTGGTCATGGGCGAACCCGACGGTCAGGCCAACGTCTTGGTCCGGGTGCACAGCGAGTGCCTGACCGGCGACGTGTTCGGTTCTCGTCGCTGCGACTGCGGCACCCAGCTCCACGCCGCCATGGCCCGGATCGCCGCGGAGGGGACCGGGGTCATCGTCTACCTGCGGGGCCACGAGGGGCGCGGCATCGGCATCACCAACAAGCTCCACGCCTACAACCTCCAAGACGCCGGCTTCGACACCGTCGACGCCAACTTGGAGCTCGGGCTGCCCGTCGACAACCGCGAGTACGGTATCGGGGCTCAGATCCTCGTCGACTTGGGCATCACGACCATGCGCATCCTGACCAACAACCCAGCCAAGCGGGGCGGCCTCGAGGGCTTCGGCCTGGAGATCGTCGAGCAGGTCCCGATCACCTCGGAGCCCAACGCCGACAACATCCGCTACCTCACGACCAAGGCGGAGCGGATGGGCCACAAACTCGAGGGGCTGAGCCCGACGCCGCTGCCCGCTGAGCCCCCGACCGGCGTCCCGCCGACCGGGAGCGAGCAGTGACCCCGCCGGTGGTGGGCACCACCTACCAGGGCCGGATCGTCGCGCCCGCCGGGACCCAGTCGTTCGCGGTGGTGTGCAGCCGGTGGAACGACTTCATCACCGAGCGTCTCCTCGCCGGCGCCCTCGACACCTTCACCCGCCACGGGGTGGGGGAGGGCTCCGTCGACGTGGTGTGGGTGCCGGGAGCCTTCGAGATCCCCCTCGTCGCCAAGTCCCTCGCCGCGTCCGGCCGGTACCAGGCGATCGTCACCCTCGGCGCGGTGATCCGCGGCGCCACCGGCCACTACGACCTCGTCGCCGGCCACGCCGCCTCCGGCGTGGCCCAAGCCGGTCTCGACACCGGCGTGCCGGTCGTGTTCGGGGTGCTCACCACCGAGACCATCGAGCAGGCGATCGAGCGGGCCGGCACCAAAGCCGGCAACAAGGGAGCCGAAGCGGCGGCGACGGCGCTGGAGATGGCCGACCTGCTCCGCCAGATCGTGCCCCGGTCGGTCTAGGCCGTGCTGCGCCTGGTCCTGCCCAAAGGATCGCTCGAGAAGGCCACCCTGGAGCTGTTCGAGGCCGCCGACTTGGCGGTGACCCGCTCCTCGGAGGTCGACTACCGGGCGACGATCAACGACCCCCGGATCGCCGACGTGCGGATCCTGCGCCCGCAGGAGATCCCCCGCTACGTCGCCGAGGGGATGTTCGACCTCGGGATCACCGGCCGGGACTGGATCGAAGAGACCGGCAGCGACGTCCACTCCCTCGGCCAGCTGCGCTACTCCAAAGCGACGTCGCGGCCGATCAAAGTGGTGCTGGCCGTCGCCGCCGACTCGCCGGTGCGCACCGTCACCGACCTCGACGACGGGGTGCGGGTCAGCACCGAGTACGTGGGGCTCGCGACGCGCTACTTCGAGCGGCACGGCATCAAAGCCGACGTCCGGCTGTCCTACGGGGCCACCGAAGCCAAGATCCCCGAGATCGCCGACGCGGTGGTCGAGATCACCGAGACCGGCCGGGCCCTTCGGGCCGCGGGGCTGCGCATCGTCGACACCATCCTCGAGTCCTACACCGAGCTGGTCGCCCACCCCTTGGCGTGGGCCGACGACGACAAGCGCCACGCCATGCAGCAGCTCCACAGCTTGCTCGAGGGCACCCTGGTGGCCCGCACCCGGGTCCTGGTGAAGCTCAACGTCAGCGAACCCGACCTCGACGCGGTGATCGCCATCGTCCCGGCCATGAAGTCCCCGACGATCTCGAAGCTGTTCGGCACCGACGGCTACGCGGTGGAGGCGGTGGTCCCCAAAGCGACGATCAACACGCTGATCCCGGCCCTGAAGGACCACGGAGCGACCGACATCATCGAACTGCCGATCGCCAAGATCGTCCCGTGACCACGCAGCGGGGCACCGTCGGCGAGTTCGACGAGCACGTCGGGCTGGGCGCCGTCGCCGGCGACGACGGGGGCAGCTACCGGTTCCACTGCACCCAGATCGCCGACGGCTCGCGGACCATCCCGGTCGGGGTTCGCGTCGAGTACTCGCTGGCGGCCGCCCACGGCGGCCGGTGGGAGGCGGTCGAGGTCCGACCGCTCACCTGAGCGGACCGGCCGGCGCCGGCCGGTCGGGCTAGGGCTGCTGGCCGGCTTCCGCCTGGCTGCGGCGCAGCGCCGCGGTGATCTCCACGAACGCGTTCCGCAGCTGGGTCAAACCGTCGGCCAGCTGGGGCTCGGCCTCCCCGAGGCGCCCCTCCAGTCCCTCGACCAGCGCGGCCAGGGCGTCGATGGCCAGCCGGGCCTGCGCCAGCTGCGGCGGCTGCAGCGACAGGTGCACCGCGGCCAGCTCGAACAGCCCGTAGGCGTGGTTGGCGATCACCGCCTCGGCCGGGGCCTCGGCCAGCTGCTGGCGCAGCTCCTCGAGGTGGGCCAGCATCTCCGCCTCCTCGGGGGTGGCGCCGGGGCCGCCGGGCCCGCCCGCCGGGGGTGCCTGACCGCCGCCGGGAGGCGCAGCCGGCGGCGGCGTAGCCCCGCTCGGGGAGGCCGGCTCGGGTCCCCGCCGGATCGGTCGCTCCCCATCGGGCGTCCAAAGCGTGCTCATTGCGCTACCCTATCCAGTACAACTTCATCGAGAAGCGGGGCCTCACCGCCCCCACCCGTCCACTGCACCCCGCTTCTGGGGTAGGTGCGCCGGGTTGATCGACCGCCAGGGGCGGGCGTTGCTCTCTCGACGCCTGTCCCTTTTCGCGTGTGCCCACACGCGCCAACCCAAGGAGTGAACTCGCATAGCTGAGCAACACGAGCACCGGATGAACGACCGGATCAGGGCCAGGGAGGTCCGCCTCATCGACTCCGACGGGGGTCAGCTGGGTGTGAAACCCCTGCCCGAGGCCCTGTCGATCGCCCGCCAGCTCGATCTGGACCTGGTGGAGGTCGCTCCTGATGCCAACCCGCCCGTGTGCCGGATCATGGACTACAACCGCTTCAAGTACGAAGCGGCGCAGCGGGCGAAAGAGTCCCGCCGCAAGACCACCAGCACGAGCATCAAGGAGATGAAGTACCGCCCGAAGATCGGGACCGGTGACTTCGACACCAAGACCCGCCAGGTGGCCCGCTTCCTAGGAGAGGGCCACAAGGTCAAGATCACCATCATGTTCCGGGGTCGCGAGATGAGCCACCCCGAGCTCGGTAAGAAAATCCTCGATCACGTGGCCGAGACGGTCGGCGACGTGGCCAAGGTCGAGGCGGCCCCCAAGCTCGACGGCCGCAACATGATCATGGTGTTGGCGCCCGACCGGAGGCAGCCCCCCAAGCCTGCGAAGGCCGGCGGCGAACCCCCCGAGGGCGGCCAGTCTCCCGACGGCGGCCAGCCGCCGGCCGGCGGACCGGCGCCCGACGCCCCCGCCTCGGCCGGGGCGAACCCCGCGCCCAGCGCACCCGCCCAGCCCGCTGGCTCCGACGGGTCCGCAGGACAGAGCAGTACCGCAGCGCCGGCACCCCCGGTCGCCGCGGCGAGCAGCAACCAGCCCTCACCGGCCCCCGGTGGGGGACCGTCGGCCTGAACCCGCCGGCGAAGTCCAGACAGGAGCAACGACGATGCCCAAGATGAAGACTGACCGCGGCGCCGCCAAGCGGTTCAAGGTGACCGGCACCGGCCGCCTCCGCCGGCGCCAGGCGTTCCGCAGCCACATCCTCGAGAAGAAGTCGAGCACCAGGACCCGCCGCCTCGGGCGCGAGGTCGAGGTGGCCCCCGGCGACGCCAAGGCCGTCAAGCGCCTGCTCGGGCTGTAGGCCCCACCCCACCGACCCCATCCCCACGAACAGAAGAAGGAGCCTGCAATGGCACGGGTCAAGCGCTCGGTCCACAGTCGCAAGCACCGCCGTGCAGTCCTGGAGCAAGCCCAGGGCTATTACGGCAACAAGAGCCGCAGCTACCGGGCGGCCAACGAGCAGGTCATGCACTCGCTGCAGTACGCGTTCCGCGACCGCCGGGCCCGCAAGGGCGACTTCCGGCAGCTGTGGATCCAGCGGATCAACGCCGCGGCCCGCCTGCACGACATGAGCTACAGCCGTCTCATCGCCGGCCTCCGCATCGCCGAGGTTGAGGTCGACCGCAAGGTCCTGGCCGACCTGGCCGTGCGCGAGCCCGCCGCGTTCGCCGCGCTCGTCGAGGTGGCCCGCCAGGCGGTCCCCGCCGACGCGGGCAGCGCCGGAACGAAGTCGGCGTAGGACCCGGAGCCCGGACAGCCCCGCCCCGGCGGTCATCCTGACGGCCCTCACCTACCGGCACCAACGGGTGCAACGGCTGCGGCGCCTCCTGGGGCGCCGCAGCACGCGCCTGGCCGAAGGGTGTTTCGTGGTCGAGGGGACCAAGGTGCTGGGCGAGGCCCTGGCCGCGGGCGCCCGCGTCGAGTCGGTCTACGTCGACCGCTCCGCCGGCCCCGAAGAGGAGGCGGTCGTCGCCCGGGCCGCCGACGCCGGGTCCCGGGTCTTCGACCTGGCCCCCGGCGTGCTGGAGCGGGTGGCGGGCACCGTCACCCCCCAGGCCCTCCTCGCGGTGGTCGCCACCGTCGATGTCCCCCTGGAGCAGATCGACGTCGCCGGCCCGGCGCTGGTCGTGGTCTGCGCGGACGTGCGCGACCCGGGCAACGCCGGGACGGTCCTGCGCTCCGCTGAGGCCAGCGGCGCGGCCGCTGTGGTGTTTTGCGAAGGGTCGGTCGACCTGTACAACCCGAAGACCGTCCGGGCCTCCGCCGGGGCGGTGTTCCACGTCCCGGTGGTAGCCGGACCGTCGCCCGCCGACGCGCTCGACGCGCTCGGGGGCCTCGGCCTGCGCCGGCTGGGCACCGTCGCCCGCGACGGCGTCGCCTACACCGACACCGACCTTCGGGGACCGACCGCCCTGGTGCTCGGCAACGAGGCGACCGGTCTGCCGCCGTCGGTGGAGGGCCACCTCGACGGGCTGGTCACCATCCCGATGGCCGGGCGCTCCGAGTCACTCAACGTCGGCATGGCCGCCGCGGTGCTCTGCTTCGAGGCGGCCCGCCAGCGCCGGGCCCCCGCCGCGCTGACCCATGCCTGAGCCGGCGGTGCTCGCCGGCGAGGCGATCCCGGCCGAGGCGGTGCTGGCGGGCGGCGGCGCCCTCCTCGCGGCGCTGCCCGACGCCACGCTGGTCCTTGACGAAGCCCGGCGGATCACCGGGTACAACCAGGCGGCGGTCGCTCTCCTCGGCGGCGGCCCGCCGCTCGCCGGTCAGGACTGCCGAAGCGCCCTGTCGGCGCGCGACGACACCGGCCGGCCGCTGTGGCCCGACGGTTGGCCCCGCGGCGCGGCCCTCCGATCGGTGCGGGCGATCCCGCCGCGCCCGGTCACCGTGCGCAGGGCCGACGGCACAGACGTGACGGTCATCGCGGCCGGCACCTACCTGCGGGACCGGGCCGGGCTGGTCGCGGGAGCGGTCCTGTCGCTGCGGCGCCCACCGCGACGCGTCGGGGGCGAACCGAGCGCCATCGAGGTGGTGTCCACCGTCAGCCACGAGCTGCGCTCTCCGCTCACGTCGGTCAAGGGCTACACCAGCTTGATGCTCAACCGGTGGGACCGGCTGAGCGACGACCAGAAGCGGATGATGCTCGAACAGGTCAACCACGACGCCGACCGGGTGGTGCGCCTCATCACCGAGCTGCTCGACATCAGCCGGCTCGAGACCGGCCGCCTGGTCCTGCGCCGCCAGCTCGTCGACGTGGCCCGCCTGGCCGCGACCGTGGTCGCCAAGGTCCGCCTCGAGTACCCCGACCTCGACGCCGACATTCGCTTCGACGAGGCGATGCCCCAGGCGTGGGCCGACCCCGACAAGCTCGAGCAGGTCCTCACCAACCTGGTCGAGAACGCCTGCAAGTACGCCACGCCCGAAGGCCTTCTGGTGCAGGGACGGGTCACTCCCGCCACCCCGCCGCCCGGCGAGATGATCAACGTGGTGGTGACCGACCGGGGCGAGGGCATACCGTCGGGAGACCTGCCGAAGGTTTTCACCAAGTTCTTCCGCCGTTCCGAGGGCAAGCCCACCGGTTCGGGTCTCGGGCTGTGGATCAGCCGGGGACTGGTGGAGGCCCACGGCGGGGCGCTGACCGCCGAGTCCCCTCCCGGGCAGGGAGCCTCGTTCCGTTTCACCCTGCCCGTCGTCGATGTAGAGAAGCTCCAGGAGCCGTGACAGACCCCAAGCCCCAATCCCCCGACCACCTCGCCGAGCAGGTCGCCGCCGCCGAGGCGGCCGCCGCCGACGCGGTGGCCGGCGCGTCTTCGCCCGCCGAGCTGGGCCGGGTCCAGGCCGAGACGGTCGGCAAGCGCTCGGCGTTCGCCCGGCTGAACACCACCCTCGGGTCCCTCGACCCCGACGCCCGCCGGACGGCAGGCGCGGTGATCAACGCGGCCCGGGCCCGGGTGGTGGAACAGATCGAAGCCCGCCGCGTCGTGCTGGCCGCCGCCGAGCGCCACGCCCGCATCGAGGCCGAACGCCTCGACCTGACCGAGGCCGTGGCGCTGGCCGCTGGGGGAGAGAGCAGCCAACCGGTGCTGCGGGGCCACCTCAACTTGGTGACCCAGACCCGCGACGAGCTTGAGGACACCTTCGTGGCGCTCGGCTTCGCGGTCGCCGAGGGCCCCGAGGCCGAAACCGACTGGTACAACTTCGAGGCGCTCAACATGCCGCCGGCCCACCCGGCTCGGGGGATGTGGGACACCCTCTACCTGAAGCTCGGCGCGCCCGAGACCGTTCTCCTGCGCACCCACACCTCGCCGGTGCAGGTCCGCCTGATGGAGCGCCAGCGGCCGCCGATCTACGCGGTCATGCCAGGCCGCTGCTACCGGCGCGACACCCCCGACGCCCGCCACCTCCCGGTGTTCCACCAGATCGAAGGCCTAGTCGTCGACCGGGGCATCACCTTCGCCGACCTGGCCGGCACGATCGAGGCGTTCACCACGTCGTTCTTCGGTCCCGACATCCACTCCCGTCTGCGCCCGTCCTACTTCCCCTTCACCGAGCCGTCCGGCGAGTTCGAGGTCACCTGCCCCATCTGCGGCGGCGACGGCTGCCGGACCTGTTCGGGGTCGGGCTGGATCGAGCTCGGGGGGTGCGGGATGGTCGACCCCAACGTCTTCGCCGCGGTCGGGATCGACCCCGACGTGTACAGCGGCTTCGCGTTCGGGTTCGGGATCGACCGCCTGGCGCAGGTACGCACCGGCCTGGCCGACATGCGCGCCCTGCTCGACAACGACATCCGCTTCCTCACCCAGTTCTAGGAGCCACCCGTGCGAGCCCCTCTCTCCTGGCTGCGTGACTACGCGCCCTTCGACGCCCCCGTCGAGCAGCTGACGACCGCCTTCTCCGAGCTCGGCTTGGTCGTCGACGGCGTCGAGCGCATCGGCGCCGACCTGCGAGGCGTCGAGGTCGTGCGCATCCTCGACATCCGACCCCACCCGAAAGCCGACCGTATCCGCCTCGTCGACGTCGACCGGGGCGACGGCGACGCGCTCCAGATCGCCTGCGGCGCGTGGAACATGGCCGTCGGCGACCTGGTGCCCCTCGCCACCATCGGGACCGTCCTGCCCGGCGGCATGGAGATCGGCCGGCGCAAGATGATGGGCGAGTGGTCCAACGGGATGCTCTGCGCGCCCGGCGAGGTGGGCCTCCCCGAAGTGGCCGGCGTCGACGGCCTGCTGATCCTGCCGCCCGGCCTGGCCCCTCCCGGGACGCCCCTCGCCGAGGCCCTCGACCTGCGCCCCGACGTGGTGTTCGACCTGGACATCACCGCCAACCGACCCGACGCGTTGTGCATGGCCGGCATCGCCAGGGACCTGGCCGCCGCGCTGCACCTCCCTTTCGCCTACCCGGAGCTGGACACGCCGGCGGTCGACGGGTCCCTGCCCCGAGCCGCCATCACCGTCGAGGACCCCGACCTCTGCCCCCGCTTCACCGGCACGGTCCTCGCCGGCGTCGAGGTCGGGCCGTCACCGACGTGGCTGGCCCGCCGGCTGGCCCTGGCCGGGATGCGCCCGATCAACAACGTCGTCGACGTGTCCAACTACGTCATGCTCGACGTGGGCCAACCCAACCACGCCTACGACTTCGAGCGGCTGGCCGGCGGCGGCATCGTCGTGCGCCGGGCCGGGCCCGGCGAGACCGTAACCACCCTCGACGACGTCGAACGCTCCCTCGACACCGACGACTGCGTCATCTGCGACGCCACGTCCCGGCCGGTCGGGGTGGCCGGGATCATGGGCGGCGCGGCGTCGGAGACCACCGACGCGACCACCACGGTCCTGCTCGAGGCCGCCTACTTCACGCCCATGGCCATCGCCCGCACCGGCACCCGCCTCAAGCTGCACAGCGAGGCCCGGTACCGCTTCGAGCGGGGCATCGACCCGGAGATCGCCGACCGGGCGGTCGAGCGGTTCATCGGGCTGCTTCGCGAGTCGGGCTGCCCAGGCCTGCGCCGCGGCGCCACCGTCGACGTCCGAGCCGACGACCAGCTGCCGACCCCGCCGACGGTGCTGCTGCGCACCGAGCGGGTCAACGCCCTGCTCGGCACGTCGCTCGGCGAGGACGTCATCGCCGGGCTGCTGGACTCCATCGGCTTCGCCACCCACCACGCCGGCGACGGGGTGCAGTCGGTGGCGGTCCCGCCGTGGCGTCCCGACAGCTCCAGGGAGATCGACGTGATCGAGGAGGTGGCCCGCCTCCACGGCTACCGGCGCATCGAGCGGACGGTGCCCTCCGGCGAGCGGACCGCGGCCGGTCTCACCGCCTACCAGAAGCAGAGGCGGGCGGTGCGCGCCATCCTCGCCGGCGCCGGCCTGTCCGAGGCGTGGACCACCACCTTCCTGGCCCCCGGCGACCTGGAGCGCGCCGGTCTGTCCCCGCACGCGGTCGAGATCGAAAACCCGCTGGACCGCTCCGAGTCGATCCTGCGCACGTCGCTGCTCCCCGGGCTGCTCAAGGCGCTGCGCTTCAACGCCGACCGCCAGGAGCCGGACCTGCGGCTCTTCGAGATCGGGCGGGTGTTCGAGCCGCCGGCGGGGGACGCGGTGGTACCCGAGGAGATCGAGACCCTCGCCGCGGTCGCGTCCGGCGCCGGCGTCGACGGCCGGGTCGCAGCCCGGATCTGGGCGGTGCTCGTCGACGCCTTACGTCTCGAGGATCTCCAGGTGGTGGCCGGCGAAGTGCCGGGTTTGCACCCGGGGCGCTCGGCGCGCGTCGTCGGCCCCGACGGGCCGCTCGGCGTCCTCGGCGAGGTCGATCCCGACGTCAGCGCCGGCTACGGCGTCGCCGGCCGGGTGGCGTGGCTGAGCGTCGACCTGCCCCACCTGCTCGGCCTGCCCCGCCGCAGCCTCCAGGCCCGGCCGGTCAGCCGGTACCCGGCCAGCGACGTCGACCTGGCGTTCGTCGTGGCCGACACCGAGCCGGCCGCCGCGGTCCACGCCACCGTGGCCGCCGCGGCGGGGGAGCTGCTCGAGTCGGTGCGGCTCTTCGACGTGTACCGCGGCGTCGGCGACGACCGGCGCAGCCTGGCGTTCCGGCTGCGTTTCCGCAGCCCGGAGCGGACCCTGACCGACGCTGAGCTGGCCACGATCCGCTCCCGGGTCATCGAGGCGGTCGCCGCCGCGCACGGCGGCGAGCTGCGGGCCTGACGCCGGCTAGAACAGGCCGAGCGGCTCGGGGCTGTAGCTGACCAGGAGGTTCTTGGTCTGCGAATAGTGCTCGAGCATCATCCGGTGGTTCTCCCGACCGACGCCGGAGATCTTGTAACCACCGAACGCCGCGCCGGCGGGGTACAGGTGGTAGCAGTTGGTCCACACCCGGCCGGCCTGGATGGCCCGCCCGACGCGGTACGCCCGGCTGCCGTCGCGGGTCCACACCCCGGCCCCGAGGCCGTAGAGGGTGTCGTTGGCGATCCGGACGGCGTCGGCCTCGTCCTTGAAGGTGGTCACGGCCAGCACCGGCCCGAAGATCTCCTCTTGGAACACCCGCATGCCGTTGTCGCCCTTCAGCACGGTCGGGGCGAAGTAGTAGCCCTTCGACAAGTCACCGCCGGGCTCGACCCGGTGACCGCCGATCAGGCACTCGGCGCCCTCGTCGTGGCCGATCTCCACGTAGGAGGCGATCTTGTCCAGCTGGTGCTGGGAGACCTGCGGGCCGATCTGGGTGGTCGTGTCGAGCGGGTTGCCCTGGCGGATCTTCGCGATGCGGTCCAAGCAGCGGGCCATGAACTCGTCGTAGATCGACTCTTGGACCAGCGCCCGCGACGGGCAGGTGCACACCTCGCCCTTGTTGAACGCGTAGAGGACCAGGCCCTCCACGGCCTTGTCGAGGAACGCGTCGTCGGCCGCCATCACGTCGGCGAAGAAGATGCTCGGGGACTTCCCGCCGAGCTCGACGGTCGAGGGGATGATGTTCTCCGCCGCGTACTGCATGATCAGCCGGCCGGTCGTGGTTTCGCCGGTGAACGCGATCTTGCTGATCCGCGGGTTGGTGGCCAGCGCCTTGCCGATCTCCGCCCCGGGACCGGTCACGATGTTGAGCACCCCCGGGGGCAGCAGGTCGCCGATCACCTCGGCCAGCTTGAGGATCGACCACGGGGTCGGCGACGCCGGCTTGAGGACGACGCAGTTGCCTGCGGCCAGGGCCGGGGCCAGCTTCCAGGCCGCCATCAGCAGCGGGAAGTTGAACGGGATGATCTGCCCGACGACGCCGAGCGGCTCGTGGAAGTGGTAGGCGACGGTGTCCTTGTCGATCTCGGTGCTCGACCCTTCCAGGGACCGGGTCTCTCCGGCGAAGTAGCGGAAGTGGTCGGCGGAGAGGGGGATGTCGGCGGCGAGGGTCTCGCGCACTGGCTTGCCGTTCTCCCACGTCTCGGCCACCGCCAGCATCTCCAGGTTGGCCTCGATGGCGTCCGCGATGCGGTTGAGGACCTTGGCCCGCTCGGTCAGTGACGTCTCGGCCCACGCCTGCTTGGCTGCGTGGGCGGCGTCGAGGGCCAGCTCGATGTCCTCCGCGCTGGAGCGGGCCACCTCGCAGATCGGCTCGCCGTTGACCGGCGACAGGTCGAGCATGTACTCGCCGTGGACCGGCTCGACCCACTTGCCCCCGATGTAGTTCTCGTAGCGGGACTTGACCTCGACGATGCTCCCCGGCTGGCCCGGAGGGGTGTACACGGTTCCCTGGACGGTCTTCTCTGTCGTCGTCACGGTCATGGTCAGGTCTCCTTGCGGTGCTGCGTCTGTGCCTTCCACCGAAAGGCGGCACAGGCGTCTCGGCGGGAGACTGTTGTCGCCGCTGACGCTACGGCTCGCCCTGGCCGGCACCCAGGGCCGAAGGTAACCGGCCGCCGACGCATGGGACCCTTTCTCGGCCGGCGGGTAGGGATACCCCCACGCCGGGGACACGGGAGGGCCCCATTCCAGGCCCCGGGCGGCTGGCTTAGGGCCGAAGCGTGATCCGAACCGTCCTGCGCCCCTGGCGGCCCAGCACCCTGTGGGGACTGGCCTACCTGGCGACCGACGTCACGGTCGGGTGGGTCCCCTTCGCCGTGGTCGCGGTGATCCTGGCGGTCGGCCTGTCGTTCCTCGCCAGCATCGTCCTCAGCCTGGCGGCCGTCCCGATCCTCTGGCTGGGCTTCGCCCTGGCCGAGGGGCTGGGCCGCGTCGGGCGGTCCCGGGCGGCGGCTCTCCTCGGCGTCGAGCTGGCCTACCCGCACCAGCCGCTGACCGCCCCGTCGCGCCTGGGGCGCATGTCCGCCCGGCTGCGCAGCGCCAGCCGGTGGCGGGAGATCGCCTACCTGCTGGTCGAGCCGTTGGTCGGCGGCCTCCTCGGAGCGGTGGCGATCACCGCCTGGGCCGCCGGCGCGGTCCTCGCCGGGCTGCCCCTGTTCGGCCCGTTGCTGCCCGACCGGCGGGCCCATTTCGGGATCGTCACCTTCGACGCCGGACGCCCGTGGGCGACCCTGCTCGGCGCCGCGGTCCTCGCCGTCGTCGCCCCGTGGCTGACCGTGACCGCCGTCGCCGCGGTCAGCAGCCTGGCCCGGAACCTGCTCGCGGCCCGCCCCGAGCCGCTCCTCGCGGCGCGGGTGGCCAAGCTGGAGGAGAGCCGGGGCGCGGCGGTCGCCGGCGCAGAGACCGAACGCCAGCGCATCGAACGCGACCTCCACGACGGCGCCCAGCAGCGGCTGGTCAGCCTGGCTATGGAGCTGGGGCGGGCCAGGGAGAGCTTCGACGCCGACCCGGAACGGGCCAGGGCTCTCATCGGCACCGCCCACGACGAGGCCAAGGCGGCTCTCTCCGAGCTGCGGGACCTGGTGCGGGGCATCCACCCGGCGGTGCTGTCGGATCGGGGCCTCGACGCG
Source organism: Acidiferrimicrobium sp. IK (assembly GCF_025499425.1). GTDB lineage: Bacteria > Actinomycetota > Acidimicrobiia > Acidimicrobiales > Palsa-688 > Acidiferrimicrobium. The sequence continues at coordinate 206,996 of NZ_JAIMCB010000005.1, read as the reverse complement.
GCCCTGTCCGCGGTGGTGGCCCGCTGCCCGGTGCCTGTAGACCTGCGCGTCGAGCTGCCCCGTCGCCTGCCCGCCCCGGTGGAGAGCGCGGCGTACTTCGTGGTCACCGAGGCGCTGACCAACGTGGCCCGCCACAGCGGCGCGACCCGCGCCAGCGTCAGCGTGGCTGCCGGCCCGGCGTCGCTGGTCGTCGACGTGCGCGACGACGGCCACGGCGGCGCCGATCCCTCCGGGAGCGGCCTCGCCGGCCTCGACGCCCGGGTCCGGGCCCTCGAGGGGTGGATGACGGTGATCAGCCCGCCCGGCGGACCGACCAGCGTGATCGTGGAGATCCCGTGCGCATCGTGATCGCCGAGGATTCGGTGCTGCTGCGCGCCGGTCTCACCAGGCTCCTGGAGGAGGCCGGCGAGGAAGTGGTGGCCGCGGTCGGCGACGCCCCGGCGCTGCTCGACGTGGCCTGCCGGCTGCAGCCCGACGTCGCCATCGTCGACGTCCGGATGCCGCCCGACCTCACCGACGACGGCCTGCGGGCCGCGGTGCAGATCCGCCGCGACTGCCCGGCGGTGGGCATCCTCGTCCTCTCCCAGTACGTCGAGGAGACCTACGCCACCGAGCTGATCGCGGCGGGCACCGAGCGGCTCGGCTACCTGGTCAAAGACCGCGTCGCGGACGTCCCCGAGTTCCTCGACGCGGTGCGCCGGGTCGGGTCGGGCGGCACCGCCCTCGACCCGGAGGTGATCAGCCAGCTCCTGGCCCGCAGCCGCCAGCGCGATCCGCTGGCCCGGCTGTCCAAGCGGGAACGCGAAGTCCTGTCCCTGATGGCCGAGGGGCGCAGCAACCAGGCCATCGCCGCCAACCTGATCGTGTCCGACAAAGCAGTGGAGAAGCACGTGAGCAGCATCTTCGCCAAGCTCGACCTGCCCCCCGCCGAGTCCGACCACCGTCGGGTGCTCGCCGTGCTGCGGTGGTCCCAGCAATGACCGGCCCTGACGGGACCGGCGGTTCGACCTTCGGTGTGATCGCCCCGGCCAGCCACGCCCGGGGGTGGCGCGCCGCGGGTCTCTCGCTCCTCGTCGTCGCCTTGGTCGGCGCCGGCTGGTCGGTGCTCGGCAACGTCGCCCGCCAGCCGATCCACCACAGCCGCAGCTTCGCCGGTCCCGTCACCGCCGTCGACGTCGACGTCTCCAACGGATCGGTGACCGTCGTCGCCGGCCCCGGCCAAGGGGTCCGGGTCGTGGCCGCCGGCGACCGCGGCCTGAGCACACCGAGCGACGACGAGCAGCTGGCGGGCGGTGTGTTGAAGATCCGCTCCGGCTGCGCCCTGCCCCTCGACAACACGTGGTGCCGGCTGTCCTACACGGTGACCGCACCGGCCGGCGCGGCTGTCTACGCCCACTCCGGTAACGGCACGGTGACCGTCAGCGGTGTGCACGGCGACGTCGACGCGTCCAGCGGCAACGGCACTGTGCGCCTCTCCGGGCTGGGCGGCGCCCTGCGGGCCCACTCCGGCAACGGGTCGGTGATCGCCGTCGGGCTGGCCGACCCGACCGTCACGGCCAGCAGCGGCAACGGGTCGGTCAGCCTCGCCTTCGCGGCCGCGCCTCTCCAGGTCGGCGCCCACTCCGGCAACGGGACGGTGACGGTCACCGTTCCCGCCGCCAGCGGCCCGTACCACGTCATCGCCGGCGCCCACACGACCATCGAAATCCCCACCGACCCAACCGCGGCGCGCACCATCAACGCGTCGAGCTCGAACGGGTCGGTCAGGTTGCGATCCGGCTGAACCCCCGGCGCCCGGTCCCGCACCGGGCCCGTCGCACACCCCGCAGTACCCCGGGCGCGTCCAGCCGGCGCGCCCTTCCTCCCCTCGCGTCCCGAAAGGAACCCTCAATGCTCCGACGCCTCGCGTCCTCATGCTTCCGCCACCCCCGCCGGGTGCTGGGCGGCTGGCTCCTGCTGCTCGTCGTCGCCGTCGGCGTCGGCCAGGCCGCGGGAGGCACCTGGCTCACCGCCGACCGCCTCCCCGGCACCGACTCCCAAAAGGCGTACGACGTACTGGCCCGCAACCTGCCGGCCAAGGACGCCCAGAGCGACAGCGTCGTGTTCTCGCCCGTCGCCGGCCATAACCCTGCGGTCACCGCGTTCTTGCAGCAGGCCGCGCAGGTACCCGGAGTGGTCACCGTCGGGCCGCTGCAGATGGCGCCTAGAGGCTCGCCGGTCGGCCGGGCGGAACTGTCCCTCGCCGTCGGGCACCCCGCCGCGGCGGCCGCCACCACCCTCGAGCAGCGGGCCCGTGCCCTCCAACGCCAGGGGGTCACCGTGGCCTTCAGCGGAGACGCGTTCAGCAGCGGGTCGGTTCCCTCCTCGGAGATCATCGGGATCCTCGCCGCGCTGGTTGTGCTGGTGATCGCCTTCGGGTCGCTGATCGCGGCCGGGCCGCCGATCCTCGTCGCCCTGCTCGGGATCGGTGTGGCGATCCCCGGCGTTCAGGTGCTCTCCCACCTGGTCGGCATGGCCGACTTCACCACCCAGGTGGTGGCCATGATCGGCATCGGCGTCGGGATCGACTACTCCCTGCTGATCCTCACCCGCTACCGGACCGCCCGGGCGGCCGGCCGCGGCCATCACGACGCCGCGGTCGAAGCCGTCGGGCGCGCCGGGCGGGCAGTGGTCCTCGCCGGAGCGACGGTCATGGTGTCCTCGCTCGGGATGATGCTGATCGGCATGGCCACCTTCACCGGCCTGGCGGTGGGGCTGGCCTTCGGGGTGGCCGTCGCGGTCGCCGCCGGGCTCACCCTGCTGCCCGCCATGATCGCCTTGCTCGGCGACCGCCTCGACGCCGGTCGGGGGCGGGGCCGGCGCCGGGGTCGCGTCGGCGCCGGCGGCAGGGTCGGCGGCGGGGCCCGGTGGGCGGCCGTGGTCACCCGCCGGCCCCGCCAGTGGGCCCTGGCCGCGCTCGTCGTCGCGGTGGTGCTGGCCGTGCCCTTCGCCCGCTTGCACCTCGGCCAGCCGGGGGCGGCCACCGACCCCGCCGGCAGCACGACCCGCACCGCCTACCACCTCACCGCGTCGGCTTTCGGCCCCGGGACGGAAGGACCGATCCTCGTCGTGGTCGACGGTCCCGGCGTGACCCGCGGCGGCGCCGGGGCGGTGGCGGCGACGGTGGCCAAGGTGGCGGGGGTGGCCTCCGTCGGCCCGGTGCAGACGTCGCCCTCCGGGCGCGTCGCGGTGTTCGAGGCGGTCCCGACGACCGGCCCCGCGTCGCCGGCCACCGAACACCTGCTGCGCCACCTGCGCCACGATGTCGTACCCGCCATGGAACGCTCCGACGGGGTCGCGGTCCACCTGGGCGGCGACACCGCGAGCAGCATCGACTTCGCCGCCTACACGGCGCAGCGCCTGCCCCTCTTCGTCGGCGCGGTCCTCGCCATCTCCATGCTCCTGCTCATGGTGATGCTGCGATCGGTACTGGTGCCGCTCAAGGCCGTCGTGCTCAACCTGGTGTCGGTGGCCGCCTCCTTCGGGGTCATCGTGGCGGTGTTCCAGTGGGGGTGGGGGACCGGGCTGCTCGGCACCTCGGCCGCCCCGATCGCCCCTTGGATCCCGGTCATGGTCTTCGCCATCGTGTTCGGCCTGTCGATGGACTACGAGGTGTTCCTCGTCAGCGCCATCAGGGAATCGTGGGACGGCGGCGCCGGCCCCCGCCTGTCGGTGATCACCGGCATGGCCTCCACGTCGCGACTGATCACCGCCGCCGCGACGATCATGGTCCTGGTGTTCGGCTCCTTCGCCACCTCGAACCTGGTGGCTCTCAAAGTGCTCGGCGTCGGCCTGGCCGTCGCCATCGCGTTCGACGCCACGGTGGTGCGACTGGTCCTGGCCCCGTCGATCATGACCGTCCTCGGCAAGTGGACGTGGTGGATGCCAGGCCGAGCCGTCCGCCCCGAAGCCCCCGCAGACGAGCTCCCCAAGGCGCTCAGGCCGCGGGCAGGGAGCTCAGCCGCCGGATCCGGGTGATCCGGTCGGTGCGGTAGCTGGCTACCTTGACGCTCCAGCTGTCCAGCGGTCGGGGTCGGTCGTTGCCGTAGAAGGTGGTGAGGGGGCCCTCCTGACAGTAGGAGTCGGCCCCCTCCACCTGCTCCACGGAGTCGTCGCTGAGCGTCACCTCGAAGGCCATGGGCCCATCATGCGCCGGTCCGCCTGTGCGCAACCAGACCCCGGTCGCTGTGACTTCGATGTGCACAACAAGCCGGTTGTCCACAGGCCCGGGCCGCTACCCGGTCGCATGACTATGCACCGCTGTGTATGATCGTCGGCGTGTCGTCTTCCCGCCAGGCTGCGGTCCTCGGTGCCTCCGGCTTCGCCGGGGCCGAGCTTTTGCGCCTGCTCGCCGGCCACCCGCACCTGAACGTGACGGCGGTCAGCGCGGAGAGCCAGTCGGGGGTCCCTGTCGCTGAGCTGTACCCCAGCCTGGCCGGGGTGTACCCCGACACCGTCTACGCCCCGACCGGCGTGGAGGCCGCGGAGGGCGCCGACGTGGTGTTCCTGGCGTTGCCTCACGGCGCCTCGCAGGATCTGGTGGCCGCACTGATCGAGGATCACGAGCTGGTGGTCGACCTGGCCGCGGACTTCCGGCTGAAGGACCCCGAGCTGTACCCGACGTGGTACGGCGAGGCCCACCGCTACCCCGAGCTGCTGCCCGCCGCGGCCTTCGGTCTCCCCGAGCTGTTCCGCGACGACCTGCCGGGCGCCGGGCTGGTCGCCGCCGCCGGCTGCTACGTGACCGCCGCGTCGCTGGCCATCGCCCCGCTCGTGCGGGCCGGGGCGGTCGAAGCGACCGGCGTCATCGTCGACGCGGCCAGCGGCGTGTCCGGCGCCGGCCGGGCCTTGAAGGCCAACACCCACTTCAACTCCGTCGACGAGGACTTCAGCGCCTACGGGCTGCTCAATCACCGCCACACGCCCGAGATCGAGCAGGCCACCGGCGCCCAGGTCCTGTTCACCCCGCACCTGGCACCCATGAACCGCGGCATCCTGGCCACCTGCTACCTGCGGCCCACTCCCGGTGCGCCCGACCCCCTCGAGGTGCTGCGCGACGCGTACCGGGGTGAGCCCTTCGTCGTGGTGTCGGAACGGTCCCCCTCGACCAAGGCCACCCTCGGCTCCAACACCGCGCACTTGACCGCCCGGCGCGACCCCCGCACCGGATGGGTGGTGGCCATCTGCGCGCTCGACAACCTGACCAAAGGAGCTGCGGGCCAGGCCATCCAGTGCGCCAACGCGGCCCTCGGCTACGACGAGACCGCCGGCCTCCCGATCGCGGGTCTCTACCCTTGACGCCCGAGGTCAAAGCCGGCGTGCTGGTCGAGGCGCTGCCCTACATCCGGCGCTTCTGGGGTCAGGTGGTGGTCGTCAAGTACGGCGGCAACGCCATGGGCGCGGACGGCGGCGCCGAGGACCTGGCCGGCTTCGCCCGCGACGTGGTCCTCATGCGCAGCGTGGGCATGCACCCGTTGGTGGTCCACGGCGGCGGCCCGCAGATCGGCGAGATGATGGAGAGGTTGGGCAAGGTCCCCGAGTTCCGCGACGGCCTGCGGGTGACCGACGCCGAGACGCTCGACATCGCCCGGATGGTGCTGGTCGGGAAGGTCAACCGGGATCTGGTCTCCGCCATCAACGTCCACGCCCCGCTCGCCGTCGGCGTGTCGGGCGAGGACGCCTCCATCCTCACCGCGACGGAGCGGGACCCGGCCCTCGGCTTCGTCGGCGACGTCGCCACCGTCGCCCCCGACCTCCTGCGCCGGCTCATGGCCGAGGACCTGATCCCCGTCGTCGCCACGATCGGCACCGACGGCGCCGGTCAGGCGTACAACATCAACGCCGACACCGCGGCGGGGGCCATCGCCGCGGCCGTCGGCGCGGCGAAGCTGGTGTACCTCACCGACGTGGACGGCATCCGCACCGACAAGACCGACCCCTCCACCCGCATATCGCAGATCACCGCCGACGACCTCGAGCCGCTCCTCGCCGACGGCACCGTCGGCGAGGGGATGATCCCGAAGGTCCGCAGCTGCGTCGCCGCGGTGCGCGCCGGGGTCGGCTCCGCGCACGTCCTCGACGGGCGCGCCCCCCACGCCCTGCTCCTCGAGATCTTCACCGACGAAGGGATCGGAACGATGGTGCTCCCATGAGCGACGCTGCGCCCGGCTACCGGGCCCACCTGATGTCGACCTACCCCGAACCGCCCGTGACCTTCGTGCGCGGCTCGGGAGCCCACCTCTTCGACGACGACGGCAAGGAGTACCTGGACTTCCTGTCCGGGCTGGCCGTCACGTCCCTCGGCCACGCCCATCCGACGGTCGCGGCGGCGATCTGCGAGCAGGCCACGACGCTGCTGCACACCTCCAACCTGTACGGCACCCGCCCCGGGCCGGAGGTGGCGGCCACCCTCGACCGGCTGATCGACGCCGGGCCGGGCAAGGTGTTCTTCACCAACAGCGGCGCCGAGGCCAACGAGTGCGCCATCAAGCTGGCCCGGAAGTGGGCCGGTCCGGTCGTCGGCGGCCAAGGCCGCTACGTGGTGATCAGCGCGTTCGGCAGCTTCCACGGCCGCACCCTGGCCACCCTGCACGCCACCGGGCAGCCGGCCAAGCACGAGCCGTTCCAGCCCCTGCCCGAAGGGTTCCGGCACGTGGCGTGGAACGACGCCGCGGCGCTGGAGGCGGCCATCGACCCGTCCGTCGCCGCGGTGCTGATCGAGCCGCTGCAAGGTGAGGGAGGCGTCAACCCGGCCGGTCCCGGCTACTTCGCCGCGGTTCGCCGGCTCTGCGACGAGCGGGACCTGCTGATGATCGTCGACGAGGTCCAAGCCGGGCTCGGCCGCACCGGCCGCTGGTTCGGTTTCCAGCACTACGACGTGCAGCCCGACATCGTCACCATGGCCAAGGCGCTGGGCAACGGCATGCCGATCGGCGCCTGCTGGGCCCGCGACGAGGTCGCCGCCTCGTTCGTGCCCGGCGACCACGGGACCACCTACGGCGGCCAGCCCCTGGCGGCGTCGGCGGCCAAGGCGGTCCTGGCCGTCATGGAGGCCGAGGACGCCCCCGCCCGGGCCGAGAAGGCCGGCGCCCACCTGGCGTCCGCCCTGCGCCAGCTTCCCGGCGTCGCGTCGGTCCGGGGACTCGGCCTGCTGCTCGCCGCCGAACTCGACCCGGGCCTCGACGCCCGGGCGGTCGCCGCCGCGGCGCTCGGCGAAGGCCTGGTCGTCAACCCGGTGACCGCCACGTCGCTGCGCCTCGCGCCGTCGCTGCTGGTCAGCGCCGACGAGATCGACGAAGCCATCCGCCGCCTGGGCCGGGCCCTGGCCGCGACACCCGGATCGGACGCATGAGACACGTTCTCGACATCGACAACCTGACCCCCGACGACCTCACGACGGTCCTCGACCTGGCCGAGGTGGTCCCCGCCCCGCAGGTGATGGCCGGTCGGGGCGCGGCGCTCATCTTCGAGAAGCCCTCCAACCGCACCCGCAACTCCACCGAGATGGCCGTCGTCGGCCTCGGCGGCCACCCGGTGACCATCCGGGCCGAGGAGATCGGCCTCGGCGTCCGCGAGCCGGTACGGGACGTCACGATGGTCCTGGCCCAGTACCACGCGGTGCTCGGCGCCCGGGTGTTCGAGCACCGGGTGCTCGAGGAGATGGCTGCCCTCGACGTGATCCCGGTGGTCAACCTGCTCTCCGACGTCGCCCACCCCTGCCAGGCGCTGGCCGATCTCCTCACCCTCCGCCAGCGCTGGGGGGCCCTGGCCGGGCGCACCCTGGCGTGGGTCGGGGACGGCAACAACGTCGCCCGGAGCCTGACCCTGGCCGCGGCGATGAGCGGGATCACGGTGCGCGTGGCGTGCCCGCCCGGTCACGGCCTCGACGAGGTGGCGCTCGACGCGGCCCGCGGGTTCGGTCCCGTCGAAGTCGTCGCCACCCCGGCCGACGCGGTCGCCGGCGCCGACGTCGTGGTCACCGACACCTGGGTGTCGATGGGCCAGGAGGACCAGCAAGCGGCCCGCCTGGACGCCTTCGCCGGCTATCAGGTGAACTCCAAGCTGATGTCGGGAGCCGGGCCAGACGCGGTGTTCCTCCACTGCCTGCCGGCCCACCGGGGCGAGGAGGTCACCGCCGAGGTGATCGACGGGCCGGCCAGCCTGGTGTGGGCCGAAGCGGCCAACCGGATGCACGCGGCGCGCGGCCTGCTGCAGTGGATATTGCGGTGAGGGGCGCACGGTGAGGCTCTCGAAGAACCAGCGCCAGCACCGCATCGGGCAGATCCTCGAGAGCGAGGCGGTCACCAGCCAGGCCCAGCTCGTCGAGCTGCTCGCCGCGGCCGGAGTCGACGCGACCCAAGCGACGGTGTCTCGCGACCTCGAGGATCTCGGCGCGGTGAAGGTCCGCACCGGCGGCGGGGAGTCGGTCTACGCGGTGCCGGAGCTGCCCAAGGACCGGGTCGCTCCCGGCGACCACCTGCGCCGGGTGCTCGGCGAGTGGGTCGTCGAGGTGGCCTCGTCTGCCAACCTGGTGGTCGTGCGCACCCCGCCCGGATCGGCCCATGTCGTCGCCTCCGCCCTGGACCGGGCCGGCCTGCCGGGCATCATCGGCACCGTCGCCGGCGACGACACGTTGCTGGTGATCGCCGAGTCCGGCCCTGCCGGCGGCCGCGTCGGGGCCTCCCTGCGCGAGCTGGCCGGCCTCTGACCGGCCCCTTTTCCCCGACCCCTTAAGCACCGACACCCCCCAAAAAACAACACCAACAGAAGGAACGAGAGAGCAATGGCGAAGCGAGTGGTACTGGCTTACAGCGGTGGCCTGGACACGTCCGTGGCCGTCCGCTGGATGGGCGAGGAGCTCGGCGTCGAGGTCATCGCGCTGGCCGCGGACGTCGGCCAGGGCGGCGACTGGGACGAGATCAAGGAGCGGGCCAAGGCCGCCGGCGCCGTCGAGGCCATCGTGTTGGACCTGCGCGAGGAGTACGCCAACGAGTACGTCGCGCCGGCCCTCAAGGCCAATGCCAAGTACGAGGGCAAGTACCCGCTCATCTCCTCCCTGTCGCGACCGGTCATCGTCAAGCACCTCGTCGCCGCCGCCCGCCAGTTCAACGCCGACGCCATCGCCCACGGCTGCACCGGCAAGGGCAACGACCAGGTCCGCTTCGAGGTGTCGACCATGGCCCTGGCCCCCGACCTCGAGGTCATCGCCCCGGTCCGGGGCTGGGGCCTCACCCGCGAGCAGTCCATCGAGTACGCCGAGCGGTGGAACATCCCGATCACCGTCACCAAGTCCAGCCCGTACTCCATCGACCAGAACCTGTGGGGCCGGACCATCGAGTGCGGGATCCTCGAGGACCCCTGGGAGGCTCCCCCCGAGGACGTCTACGAGCTGACCACCCCGACCGCGACCGACCCCGTCGAGCTGGTCATCTCCTTCGAGCAGGGGCTGCCCGTCGCCATCGACGGCCGCCGCCTGCCCCTCCACGAGCTGATCGGCGAGGTCGACCGGATCGTCGGCAGCTACGGCTGGGGTCGCATCGACATGGTGGAGAACCGCCGGGTCGGCATCAAGAGCCGGGAGATCTACGAATGCCCCGGTGCGCTGGCCCTCCTCATGGCCCACGCCGACCTGGAGGACCTGACCCTCGAGCGCGACCTGGCCCACGAGAAGGCCCGCCTCGAGCCCCGCTACGCCGACTTGGTGTACGACGGGCTGTGGTTCTCGCCGCTCAAGCAGGCCCTGGACGCGTTCGTCGACAAGAGCCAGGAGTTCGTGACCGGAGACGTGCGGTTGCGCTGCGAGCTGCCCGGCCGCTGCATCGTGGCCGGACGGCGCTCCGAGGTCAGCCTGTACGACTACGCGTTGGCGACCTACGAGGCCGCCGACCGGTTCCGCCACCAAGACGCCGAGGGCTTCGTGCGGCTCTGGGGGCTAGGGGTCGCCACGTGGGCGGCGCGCCAGGTCGGGCGCGCCTCGGGCGGCGAGTGACTCGCGCCCCGCTCGGCCGGACGGCGGCGCTGTGACGCTCTGGGAGGGGCGCTTCGGGTCCGGTCCGGCCGCCGAGCTGTGGCGTTACACCGTCAGCCTGCACTACGACAGCCGCCTCGCCACCGATGACCTGGCCGGGTCGCGCGCCCACGTGCGCGGCCTGGCTCGGGGCGGGATCCTCTCCGAGGAGGACGCCGGGATCCTCCTCGCCGCGCTCGACCGGGTCGAAGAGGAGCTGGCGACGGGGGAGTTCGTGCCCGGCGCCGGTGACGCCGGCGCCGCCGACGAGGACATCCACACCGCCATCGAACGGCGGGTCACCGAGATCGCCGGGGACGTCGGCGCCCGGCTCCACACCGGCCGGAGCCGCAACGACCAAGTCGCCACCGACCTGCGGCTGTTCACCAAGCGGGCGCTGCTCGAGGTGGCGTCGCGCGTGGTCGACCTGCAGTCGGTGCTGCTGGCGCGGGCCGAATCGGCGTTCGCCGACGAGATCTACCTGCCCGGCTACACCCACCTGCAGCGGGCCCAGCCGGTGCTGCTGGCCCACCACCTCCTGGCCCACGGCTGGGCGCTTGCCCGGGACGTGGACCGGCTCTTCGACGCCCGCCGCCGCCTCGACGTCTCGCCGCTCGGCGCCGGCGCCCTGGCCGGCAGCAGCCTGCCTCTCGACCCCGACGGCGTCGCCGCCGACCTGGGGTTCGCGGCCCGCTTCGACAACAGCCTCGACGCGGTGTCGGACCGTGACTTCGTGGCCGAGAGCCTGTTCGTCCTCACTCTCATCGGGGTGCACCTGTCGCGCATCGGCGAGGAGATGGTGCTTTGGACCAGCGACGAGTGGGGGTTCGCGACCCTCGACGACGCCTATGCGACGGGCAGCTCGATGCTGCCTCAGAAGAAGAACCCTGACATCGCGGAGCTGGCCCGCGGCAAGTCCGGCCGGCTGATCGGCGACCTGGCCGGCCTCCTGGCCACGTTGAAGGGACTTCCCCTCTCCTACAACCGTGACCTCCAGGAGGACAAGGAACCCCTCTTCGACGCCGTCGACCAGATCACCGGCGGGGTGTCCGCGCTCACCGGCCTCCTGGCTAGCGTCTCGTGGGACGCGGGGCGCATGCGCGCCGCGGCCGACACCCAGTCGGCCGCCGCGGTCGACCTGGCGGAGTGGATGGTGGAGCGGGGGATGCCCTTCCGCCAGGCCCACTCCGTCGTCGGCGGTCTGGTGCGCGACGCCCTCCAGCGGCGCGTCCCGTTGGCCGAGCTGGTGCAGGCCCACCCTGCGCTCGGGGAGGCCGCGGTATCCCTCCTCGAGCCCGGCGTCGCGGTCACCCGCCGGACCACGCCCGGCGGCGCCGGCCCGGTGCCCGTCGCCGCCCAGCTGCACCGCTTCGCCGAGGTCCTCGAGGCCGAGCGGGTACGCCTGGCCGCCGGCTAGCCCGTGGGCGGCGTGGCGGGCCGGGGTGCGGTGCCGGAGGCAGGGTGCCGGCGGTGAAGGCGGAGGTGCCGGCGGTGGAGGCGGAGGGCCGGTAGTGAGGGCCGGTCTGGCGGTGAGCGCCGGTATGCCGGTGAGGTCGTGATGGTGGCCGGCCGGCGCCTGCCCCGCACCTGGTACCGGGGCGACGCCCTAGACGTGGCGCCGGCGCTGCTCAACAAGGTGGTGGTGACCGCCGGCGGCCGGGCGGCCCGGATCGTCGAGGTGGAGGCCTACCGGGGCGGCGACGACCCTGGCAGCCACGCCTTCCGGGGGCGGACGCCGCGCAACGCGGCGATGTTCGGCCCGCCGGGGCACCTCTACGTGTACTTCACCTACGGGATGCACTGGTGCGCCAACGTGGTGTGCGCAGCGCCCGGCGTGGCCCAGGCGGTGCTGCTGCGGGCCGCGACGCCCGTCGCCGGGGTGGACGCCATGCTCGCCGGGTCGCCCCCGCCCCGGGCCAGGGATCTGTGCCGGGGACCGGCGCGCCTGTGCCGTGCGCTCGGGATCGGCCCGGCCCACCTCGGCGCCGACTTGGTGACCGGACGGCTGGCGCCGGGGGCAGGCGGGGCGGGGGAGGGGGTGTGGCTGGTCGACGACGGGGTCGCCCCGCCGCCGGCACCGGCCAGCGGCCCTCGTGTCGGCCTGCGGGCCGGGGCCGACCGGCCGTGGCGGTTCTGGGTGCCGGGCCACCCCGACGTCTCCGTCTACCGTCCCGCGGCGGTCCGCCGGCGGGGGAGCGCCGGCACCTGAAGATGTCCGGCGGGTGACGGGCGTGTGACGAATAACTCACCGTACGACTGGCGGGATGGTCCCGACCCCGCTAATGTCTCCTCCGCTTCGCAGAACACCGGGCCACAACGTTGAGCAAGAAGTTGCTTGACAAGCTGACAACCGGTGGTAATATGAGAAGCCGCCCAACACGCACCACGGTGCGCCGGGCGAGTCGGAAAGGAAGCGACCACTGGTTGCACCGGACCGGCCGAAGCAGAGGGTACCTCCGCTCCCTTGGAGCGTGTACACCTGCGGCAGTGCACCTTGAAAACGGAACAGAGGAAGCCAAAAGCTCGTGCGGGCGTGCATGGCGCGGCAGTTCAGCGTCGTGCTCGTCAACAAAGCAATCAGCACATGACGGACAAACAATCTGTTCTTGTGCCAGTTGGGTGTCAATGCTCGCCAGAGCGACACCCGACTCTTCAAATGATTTTCGGTCCGTTCCTACGGGGACGGGACGACGATCTCGATGGAGAGTTTGATCCTGGCTCAGGACGAACGCTGGCGGCGTGCTTAACACATGCAAGTCGAACGAGGTCCATCCTTCGGGAGAAGACCTAGTGGCGAACGGGTGCGTAACACGTGAGCAACCTGCCCCGAAGACCGGGATAACAGCGGGAAACCGCTGCTAATACCGGATGTCCCCACTGGATCGCATGGTCCGGTGAGGAAATGGATTCCGCTTCGGGAGGGGCTCGCGGCCTATCAGCTTGTTGGTGGGGTAACGGCCCACCAAGGCAACGACGGGTAGCTGGTCTGAGAGGACGATCAGCCACACTGGGACTGAGACACGGCCCAGACTCCTACGGGAGGCAGCAGTGGGGAATCTTGCGCAATGGGCGAAAGCCTGACGCAGCAACGCCGCGTGAGGGATGACGGTCTTCGGATTGTAAACCTCTTTCAAGCAGGGACGATAATGACGGTACCTGCAGAAGAAGCTCCGGCCAACTACGTGCCAGCAGCCGCGGTAATACGTAGGGAGCAAGCGTTGTCCGGAATCATTGGGCGTAAAGAGCTCGTAGGCGGTTTGGTAAGTCGGATGTGAAACCTCCAGGCTCAACCTGGAGCCGCCATCCGATACTGCCATGACTTGAGTCCGGTAGGGGCCCACGGAACTCCTGGTGTAGCGGTGAAATGCGCAGATATCAGGAAGAACACCGGTGGCGAAGGCGGTGGGCTGGGCCGGTACTGACGCTGAGGAGCGAAAGCGTGGGGAGCGAACAGGATTAGATACCCTGGTAGTCCACGCCGTAAACGTTGGGCACTAGGTGTGGGACCTTTCAACGGGTTCCGTGCCGTAGCTAACGCATTAAGTGCCCCGCCTGGGGAGTACGGCCGCAAGGCTAAAACTCAAAGGAATTGACGGGGGCCCGCACAAGCGGCGGAGCATGTGGCTTAATTCGAGGCAACGCGAAGAACCTTACCTGGGTTGAACTACGCAGGAAAAGCCGTAGAGATACGGTGTCCGCAAGGGCCTGCGATAGGTGGTGCATGGCTGTCGTCAGCTCGTGTCGTGAGATGTTGGGTTAAGTCCCGCAACGAGCGCAACCCTTGTCCTATGTTGCCAGCGGGTAATGCCGGGGACTCGTAGGAGACTGCCGGGGTCAACTCGGAGGAAGGTGGGGATGACGTCAAGTCATCATGCCCCTTACGTCCAGGGCTGCACACATGCTACAATGGCCGGTACAGAGGGCTGCTATTCCGCGAGGATGAGCGAATCCCAAAAAGCCGGTCTCAGTTCGGATCGCAGTCTGCAACTCGACTGCGTGAAGTCGGAGTCGCTAGTAATCCCGGATCAGCAACGCCGGGGTGAATACGTTCCCGGGCCTTGTACACACCGCCCGTCACACCACGAAAGTTGGTAACGCCCGAAGCCAGTGGCCCAACCGCAAGGAGGGAGCTGTCGAAGGTGGGACCGGTGATTGGGGTGAAGTCGTAACAAGGTAGCCGTACCGGAAGGTGCGGCTGGATCACCTCCTTTCTAAGGAGTATTTGGCGGATCACAACGATCCGTCCACTCCCAAGTTGACGCACGAGTTACTTGGTTTCCCTCCGTTCGCATCTTTTGCAGGCAATGCACGCTCACAAGGCGTGTCCTCAGGATGCGAGCCGGCGGGAAGCCCCGACTCTCCTCTGTTCCGTTTTCCGGGGGCACAGCCCCCGCATGCCGACGGCTCCGCCGTCCGGTGTGATCAATAGTTTCGGCAACGTCGGCCCTCGGGCCGACCTCTTGCTGTGCGGGCACCCCGTCGCCTCGGCGGCCCGGTGCCTCTGCCCCTTGAGAATTCCATAGCGAGCACGAGCATCTTTTTGTTCTCCAAGCTACAAAGAGCCAACGGTGGATGCCTTGGCGCCTAAAGCCGATGAAGGACGTGGGTGGCTGCGATAAGCCACGGGGAGCTGCCTACCAAGCTTCGATCCGTGGATGTCCGAATGGGGAAACCCACCACAGCTTGACTGTGGTACTCCCGCTTGAACACATAGGGCGGGTAGAGGGAACCAGGGGAATTGAAACATCTCAGTACCCTGAGGAGAGGAAAACAACAGTGACTCCCTGAGTAGCGGCGAGCGAAACGGGAAGAGCCTAAACCGAGCCGGTGCAATAGCCTGGTGGCGTTGCCGGTTCGGGGTTGTGGGATCTGATGGGAGGTGCACCAGCGCCTCCACGGAGTTACAAAGCTGATACCTAGCAGATAGCGTTTTGGAACGTCGCACCATAGAGGGTAAGAGTCCCGTATGCGAAAGGTAGCAGCCTCCGTTCAGACACCCGAGTAGCACCGGAACCGTGAAAGTCGGTGTGAATCTGCGAAGACCACTTCGTAAGGCTAAGTACTCATAGGCGACCGATAGTGAACTAGTACCGTGAGGGAAAGGTGAAAAGCACCCCGGGAGGGGAGTGAAATAGTACCTGAAACCGTTGGTTTACAAACAGTCAAAGCGTCGTCGACCCTCGTGGTCGGCCGCGATGGCGTGCCTTTTGAAGAATGATCCAGCGAGTTACCGTTCGTGGCAAGGTTAACCCGTGAGGGGGAGCCGGAGCGAAAGCGAGTCTGAACAGGGCGTTCAGTCGCGGGCGGTAGACCCGAAGCCGAGTGATCTATCCATGGGCAGGCTGAAGCGGGGGTAAGACCCCGTGGAGGGCCGAACCCACCCTGGTTGAAAACAGGGGGGATGACCTGTGGATAGGGGTGAAAGGCCAAGCAAACTCGGTGATAGCTGGTTCTCCCCGAAATGCATTTAGGTGCAGCGTCAGACGTTCAGCATCGGAGGTAGAGCACTGGATGGGCTAGGGGGCCCACAAGCTTACTGACCCCAACCAAACTCCGAATGCCGATGCTCCAGAGTCTGGCAGTGAGACCACGGGGGATGAGCTTCGTTGGTCGAAAGGGAAACAGCCCAGATCGCCGGCTAAGGCCCCTAATTCGGAACTAAGTGGTAAACGATGTGGGATTGCACAGACAGCCAGGAGGTTGGCTCAGAAGCAGCCATCCTTAAAAGAGTGCGTAATAGCTCACTGGTCGAGTGATCCTGCGCGGACAATGTAACGGGGCTCAAGTTCCGAGCCGAAGCCGCGGGCCTCAGCGCAAGCTGGGGCGGTAGGGGAGCGTCGATCCAGCAGTGAAGCGGGGGTGTGAACCGTCGTGGAGCGGGATCGAGTGAGAATGCTGGAATGAGTAGCGAGAGAGGGGTGAGAAACCCCTCCGCCGTAAGCCCAAGGGTTCCTGGGGAAGGCTAATCCTCCCAGGGTGAGTCGGGAGCTAAGGCGAGGCCGAGAGGCGTAGTCGATGCACAACCGGTTGATATTCCGGTACCACCGTGTCCGCGCCAATCCCAATTTGGGGTACTAAGGGGCTGCCTTCGGGCGAACCGACAGACCTGATGCGGGCAGCTTCGGCGGGACGCAGGAGGGTAGGTGATCCCAGTTATTGGATTCTGGGGTAAGCGTGTAGGGAGAGGACCAGGCAAATCCGGGCCTCATACATCCTGAGACGTGATGCCGAGTCGTTTTAGACGAAGTCACTGATCCCATGCTGCCAAGAAAAGCGTCGTTGTTAGTTGGCACGGTGCCCGTACCCCAAACCAACTCAGGTGGGCGGGTAGAGAATACCAAGGCGATCGAGAGAACTGTGGTTAAGGAACTCGGCAAAATACCTCCGTAACTTCGGGAGAAGGAGGGCCTCATTAGGGTGAGAGACCTAGCGTCTCGAGCTTGAAGGGGCCGCAGAGACCAGGGGAAAGCGACTGTTTACTAAAAACACAGCAGGGTGCGAAGTCCTAAGACGATGTATACCCTGTGACGCCTGCCCGGTGCCGGAAGGTTACGGGGAAGGGTTAGTCCGCAAGGGCGAAGCTCTGAACCTAAGCCCCGGTAAACGGCGGCCGTAACTATAACGGTCCTAAGGTAGCGAAATTCCTTGTCGGGTAAGTTCCGACCTGCACGAATGGCGTAACGACTTTCCTACTGTCTCAACCACAGACTCGGCGAAATTGAAGTACGAGTAAAGATGCTCGTTAGCTGCACCAGGACGGAAAGACCCCGTGGACCTTCACTACAGCTTGATGTTGGTTTTTGTTACATGTTGTGTAGGATAGGTGGGAGACTTGGAAGCTTCGGCGCTAGCCGGGGTGGAGTCACCGTTGAAATACCACCCTGCATGTGACGGGAATCTAACCCACGTCCGTTATCCGGATGGGGAACAGCGTCAGGTGGGTAGTTTGACTGGGGCGGTCGCCTCCTAAAAGGTAACGGAGGCGCCCAAAGGTTCCCTCAGGCTGGTTGGCAATCAGCCGTTGAGTGCAATGGCACAAGGGAGCTTGACTGCGAGACCTACAGGTCGAGCAGGTGCGAAAGCAGGGCATAGTGATCCGGCGGTTGCGTGTGGAAGCGCCGTCGCTCAACGGATAAAAGGTACCCCGGGGATAACAGGCTCATCTTCCCCAAGAGTCCATATCGACGGGAAGGTTTGGCACCTCGATGTCGGCTCGTCGCATCCTGGGGCTGAAGTAGGTCCCAAGGGTTGGGCTGTTCGCCCATTAAAGCGGTACGCGAGCTGGGTTTAGAACGTCGTGAGACAGTTCGGTCCCTATCCGGTGTAGCCGTAGGAAATCTGAGGAAGGCTGTCCCTAGTACGAGAGGACCGGGACGGACGAAGCTCTCGTGTGCCAGTTGTCCTGCCAAGGGCACTGCTGGTTGGCGACCTTCGGAAGGGATAAGCGCTGAAAGCATCTAAGTGCGAAGCTCGTTCCAAGATGAGATTTCCCACTGGGTCAACCAGGTAAGGCCTGTGGTAGACGACCACGTTGATAGGCCGGAGGTGTACGCACAGTAATGTGTTCAGCCGACCGGTACTAATCGGCCGAGGGCTTGGGACAAATCGCTCGTGCTCGCTATGGAACGCTCACAGGGGCGCCACCAACAGGTGGCTGCCCGCCTCGCTGCTTCGGCGCGGGGTGTCAACTGAGCAAGGTTTCCGGTGGCCATAGCGACGGAGTCACACCCGTTCCCTTCCCGAACACGGAAGTTAAGCCCGTCAGCGCCGATGGTACTTGGGGGGTCTCCCCCTGGGAGAGTAGGACGTCGCCGGAATATTCTTGGAGAAAGCCCCACGCTTCGGCGTGGGGCTTTTTCGCGTTTGCTTTGGCTCTGGCATCGGCGCCGAGATGGGAGAGGGCGCCACCCCGGGGCCCGGTACGATAAAGGGATGGCAGAAGCCCCCCGTTCCCCGCGCCCGCGCCCATCGGGCAACCGGTCCCCCCGGGGAGACGGCGGCGACGGGCGCGCCAGCGCCCGCGACGACGACTGGCAGCGAGGCCGCCGCCAAGGCGTCCCGGGCTCCGGGGCGGGACGTCCGGCCGCACCGAGACGGTCTGACGGGAACGGGAGGAGCGGCGCCGGCAGCGGAGGTGGCGGATGGGGCGGTGGCAGGACGGATCGCGCCGGCGGGCTGCGCAAGGCGTGGCGCCAAGAAGACGACCGCGGCGGAGGCCGGTCCGGGACGGGATGGTCCGGTTCGGGTGGTGGAGCTCCTAGCGGCAGGGGCGGCGGCGCCGGAGGCGGCGGGCGTAGCTACGGCCGCGACGGCGGTGCTCAACCGGCCCGTCCGGCGCGCTCCGGGGGCTGGAGCCGCGACCAAGGCACCGGTGGGCCGAGCCGAGGCAGGCAGGACTGGAGCGCCAGCCGCGACGCCCGCGCTGGCGCCGCCGGGGGGCAGTCGAGGGCCGGGACTCCGGCCCGTGGCGAACGCGGGGCCAGCGCAGCGCCGGCCCGAGGGTTCCCGGCCCGGCGTGACAGCGGCAGCTTCCCGCCCCGGCGCGACGGCGGGGGACGCCGGGATGCGCCTGGGCGCGGCGGGGCCTGGGAGGAGCGTGCCCCGGCCCCTCGAGGCGCGGCGCGCGGCGAATACCGCGGCCGGAGCGGTGACAGCCCGTCCGGTGGTTCGACCGGATGGGCCGGCCGGTCCAGCGAGCGGTCGGCTGCCGGCAGACCAGGAGGAGAACGCTCGACCGGCCGGTTCGATGGCGCTTCGACGTCGGGCCGCGAGCCCGGGGCGCGCTCTGGGCGCGGTCGCGCCGAGCGCGCCGACGGAGGCAGGGACAGCCGGTTCAGCCGCGACAGCGGCAGGGACAGCCGGTTCGGCCGCGGCAGCGACGGCGGCCGGGACAGCCGCTTCGGCGGGAGCGGTAGCGCTAGCGGCAACCGCTTCGGCGGCGGTCCCAGACGGGACGCGCCTGGCGGTGAGGAGCCGGCCGCAGGAAGACGGGGGGGAGCGCCCTACGGCCGCGACGCCGCCGAGCGCGGGACGGACCGGGACGGCCGGCGCGGGCGGCGCCCCGACGGCGCCAGCAGCAGCCGGTTCGATGCCAGCGACCAGCCCGCCCGCCGGCGCCCCGACAGGGAAGAACGCGCCGGCCAGGGCTTCGGTGGCCGCCCGGCCGGGCGCGGCGCCGGTCGCGACGAGCAGCCCGAGCGCGGCACTGCCGGCTGGGGCAGCGTGGCTCGCCGCGGCGCCAGGGCGCTAAGAGACGACAGCGGGCCCAGCGCATCGGAGGAGTGGCGCGCCGCGGTCAGTCGAGCCGATGGCGACGACGGCGCCGGGTGGGAACCCGACGAGGTCTGGGTGCTCGAGCCCGAAGAGGAGGTCGACGCTGCGCCCCGGGCGGGCGCAGGCCGCCCGGCGGACGGCGACGGGCGGATCACCGGGCGGGAGGAGCGCCGCACCGACCGCGCCCGCCGTGAGGCGGCTTCCCGGCGCGAGGAGAGCGGCGCCGAGACGACCGTGGGATCGCCGCGCCACACGGTGCCCCGCCCGGTGGTCGACGAGCTGTCCTCGGCCGCCGGCGCGACCAGAGGCGCGAAGTTGGCTGGCCGTCTGGCTGACGCCTCGCACGCCTACGACCGGGAGCGCTACCAAGAGGCGCGCCGCATGCTGCGGCCCCTGGTGGAGGAACTCCCCGACGCGGTCGCGGTGCAGGAGCTCTACGGGCTGACGCTGTACCGGATGGGGCAATGGGCGCAGGCGGCCAAGCACCTCGAGCGGTACAAGGAGCTGAGCGGCTCCTACGACCAGCATCCGGTCCTCGCCGACTGCTACCGGGCGCTTCACCGCTATCCGGCGGCCGAGGCCCTGTGGGACGACCTGCGCGAGGCGTCCCCTTCCGCCGAGCTGGTAGCCGAGGGCCGCATCGTCGCGGCCGGGTGCAGAGCCGACCAGGGGGACCTGCAAGGGGCCATCGCCGTACTGGAGCGGTCATCCAAGCGGGTCAACCACCCCCAGGAGCACCACCTGCGCCAGTGGTACGCCCTGGCCGACCTCTACGAGCGAGCCGGGGACCTGCCCCGCGCCCGTGACCTCTTCGGCCGGGTAGGCACCGCCGATCCCGAGGCGTTCGACGTCCGGCAGCGGCTGCGGGCGCTGCGCTGACGGTCGGGGCGCTGCCCTACGGGCCGGCCCCGCCGGTCAGCAGCCTGAGCCGCCGCCGGCCAGCTGCCGGGCCGTGCCGGCCCGCGACCGAGCCCGGCGGCCCGCGGTCGGCGGTCCGCGGTCGGCGGTCGGCGGGATCGTCACTGCCCGGCGGCGAGCGGGTCAACCCTGCTCGACGGCGACCGCAGCGGCCTCAAGGCTGACGGCGGCCTCCACCAAGGCCCTGGCCGCCCGGCGCCGGGACCCGGCCCGCACCACCCGGTCGGCGACGACCTCGGTACGGCTCTGCGTCGCTCCGCCGGCGGAGAAGAACCTCCGGCGGACCCGACCGACGACGACCAAGTCGGCGTCAGCTTCGAGGGACGGACCCCACGCCGGGGGATCGAACCACACCACCGGCACGCTGTCGGCCGGCCCGTCACCGGTACGGGTGCGAAGCTCCAACCGCAGCAGGACCGCCTCGGAGGCCAGCACCTGCGCCCGGGCCGACCTGGTCAGGGTGCCGTGCAGCACCACGTAGTTGAGCATCTCCGCGCTCTCCTCTGAACGGTGGTCCGGTTCCCGCCTCTGCGCGCCGGGTCGAACCACGCCGGATGCCGCCGGCTGCGAACGCCAGCGGCGAGACGGCCGGCGCAACGGCCGGCGAGAGACCGCCGGGAGGAACCACCCCGGCAAGACGTCTACCCCAGGCTATCGACGGGGTGCGACAGGCTCCCAACGAGGGCCTACGCGGTGATGAACCCGCCCGACTGGTGCTCCCACAGGCGTCGGTAGGTGCCCACCGGGCTGGCGTGGAGCAACTCGCGGTGGGTGCCGATCTCGGAGATCCGCCCGTCCTCGACCACGACGATGCGATCCAGCTGGGCGATGGTCGAAAGCCGGTGGGCGACCACCAAGGCCGTCGACCCGGCCATCAGCCGCCACAACGCCTCCTGCACCAGCAGCTCGCTGGCCGAGTCCAACGCGCTGGTGGCCTCGTCGAGGATCAGTAGGGGGGCGGCTTTCAGCATGGCCTGGGCGATGGCGACTCGCTGGCGTTGGCCGCCGGAGAGCTTGAGCCCCCGCTCGCCGACGACGGTCCCGTACCCCTCGGGGAGGGCGTTGACGAACTCGGCGACGTGAGCCGCTCGCCCGACCGCTGCGACGCGAGCCCGGTCAGGGACCCCGGGCTGGCCGTACCAGATGTTGTCGGCGATCGACCGGTGCAGCATCTGGGGGTCCTGGGGCACGTAGGAGATCGACCGGCGCAGGCTGGCCTGGGTCACCTCGGCGATGTCCTGACCGTCGATGAGGATCCTCCCGCCGTCGAGGTCCATCAGGCGCAGGACCAGTCTGGAGATCGTCGACTTGCCGCTGCCGGACGGTCCCACGACGCCGACGTGCTCGCCTGGGCTCAACGACAGCTCGAAGCCCTCGAGGAGCGGTTGCTCCGGCGAGTAGGAGAAGCGGACGTGCTCGAAGCGCAGCTCGCCTCCATCCACGACCAGCTCCTGGGCCGACGGGGAATCGACCACCGCCGGCGGGGTGTTGACCAGCCCCACCAGCTTCGCGGCCCGACCGAGCCCTCGGCTCAGCTTGCGGATCTCCTGGAAGCTGTCGAGCAGCTGCCCGGAAACCTCGGCGGCGTAGAACAGCGTCAGGTAGATCACGCCGGTGTGGACCCGGCCCTGCACGGCTAGGAGGATCCCGACCAGCATCGACCCCCACGTCATCATCCCGACCGCGCCGCCCATCCACGCCCGGGTAACGGTGAACACCCGCCGGCCGACCAGGTCGGCGCGTACGGACTCCGCCAGGAGAGACTCGACCAGGCGGGACTCGGCCGGCTCGCCAGCCGCGGTCAGCACCGTCACGACGTTGCGGATCACGTCCGCGGCGGTGCCTTCGGCTCGCGAGTGGGCCTCTGAGAACTGCTTGGACGCCTCGCTGACGGGACCGGACCGCTTGACGACGATCACCGCGAACGCCGCGGCCAGGACCAGGATGACCACCGCGACCGGCCACGCGACGACGGCCAGGACCACGACGGCGGCCAGGACGACGACGGCGATGCGCAGCACGCCCCACTGCAGAGTGTCGAGCCCGTCGACCATGGCCCAGGAGAACGAGCTGAGCGACGACGCGACCTCGCCGGCGGCGTGGTCGATGTGCCACCGGTAGCCGAGGTTCAACAACCGCTCGAAACTGCGGTGGATGGCGTTGGCGAACGCCTTCAGGGACCCTTCCCACTGCAGCCACCCCGAGACCCGAAACACCACCTGACCGGCCACCACCAGCACCGCGTAGAGCACGATGAGGCTGCCGAAGTGCGGCCACAACCCGCCGCGGCCTGGGCGCAGCGTCGCGATGCGGTCGAGGACCGCGGCGAACACCAGCGGCGTGGCCACGTCGCTGATGCCGACACCGACGACGAGAGCGACGGCCCCTCCCAGAAGGTGCCGGCGGTACGGGCGGGCCAGGTCCGCGCAGTACCGGATCGTCTGGCGCGGCGTCGCCGCGACGCCTTCGGTCGTGTCCACCCTGCTCCTCGTGTCGTGCTCCGCGAGTGGAGCGTGCTCCTGGTGCCCCGCCGGAGGCAGCCCGGTCCGGCCGCCGCCCGCCGGCCGGGACCTTCCGGCAGGGCAGCCGGCGGGAGGACGAGTCTGGCAAACCGCCCGGACCGGGGCCAGCGAGTTTCGCCCCGGAGGGACCGGCGACCCCAAACGGGCGGCCAGCAGCTAGAACCGGCGAGCCCCGGGGGCTAGCCGCGGGGCGGCGCGCGGTGGGGCGGGCCCCGGAGCGAAAGCGGGGAGCAGACGTCACAAACCCGCACGCCGGCACCGGCTCGCGCCGTCTGCTCAACCCCGGCCGGACCCGAGGCTCACCCCGGGAGCCTCAGCCCCTGGCCATCTCCTCGAGCAGCACCGCCACGCCCTCCCGGTCGTGGTGGGGCAGCACCCGATCGGCGAGAGCGAGCACCTCGGCCACCGCGTTGGACGGCGCCATCGCCGTCCCGGCCCACCCCAACACCGACAAGTCGTTGTGGTTGTCGCCGACCGCTACTACGTCGTCGACGTGAACCCCGAGGCGGGCGCACACCCGCTCGAGGGCATAGGCCTTGGTGATGCCCGGCGCCCCGATGTCCACCCAGTCCAGCCCGGAGGTGGTGGTGTGCCCCTCCTCGCCGACCACCCCTTCGAGCATGGCGATGAGCTCCAACGCCCCGGTGCCGGGAAGACGGACGATCAACTTGATGCACGGCTGCTCGAGCGCCGCTTTGATGTCGGGCACCTCCTCGATCTCCTCCTCCCACGTGACCGGCCGGTCGAAGAAGCTGGTCTCGTGGCAGAAGCGGTCCAGGTTGTCGGTGGCGAACACCGCGCCCGGGATAGCGGCGCGGACCCGCTCCACCAGCCGGGTGGCGATCGCGGCCGACAAGTTGAGTTCCTCCACGACGGTGCGCTCCTCCATGTCGATGGTGACCGCGCCGTTGGAACACACCGCATAGGGCCCCAAACCGGCGCCGTCGACTGCGCTCCACATGGCCTGAGGCGGCCGGCCGGTGACGGGGACCACGTGGATGCCCGCGGCCCTCGCGGCGACGACGGCGGCCGCGGTGCGCGGCGTCACCTTCCCCGACGCGTCGAGCAGCGTCCCGTCGAGGTCGGTGGCGACCAGCCGACGCGGGGGGATCGAGCTCACCTGGCTACCGTAGCGACGCTCGCGCCTAGGCTCTGGGTGCATCCATACGAGCTCGAGGAGCTGACCACGATGGACCTACAAACCCTTCTCGGCGACGAGGCCGAATCGCTGCTTGGACACGAGTGCAAGACCGTCGCCCGCGACGACCTGCACCTTCCAGGTGGTGACTTCATCGACCGCATCGTGTCGGGGACCGACCGCCCGGCGCCGGTCCTGCGAAGCCTCGGCCAGCTCTACGGTCACGGCCGCCTGGGCGGCACCGGCTACATCTCGATCCTCCCCGTCGACCAGGGCATCGAACACTCCGGCGCGGCCAGCTTCGCCAAGAACCCCGCCTACTTTGACCCGGCCAAGATCGTGGAGTTGGCGATCGAAGGCGGCTGCAACGCGGTGGCCACCACCTACGGCGTCCTCGGGGCGGTGAGCCGGAAGTACGTGCACAAGATCCCCTTCATCGTGAAGCTCAACCACAGCGAGCTGCTCACCTACCCGGCCAAGTACGACCAGGTGATGTACACGTCGGTGCAGGCCGCCTTCGAGCTCGGAGCCGCCGGCGTCGGGGCCACGATCTACTTCGGATCCGACGAGGAGACCCGCCAGATCCAGGAGGTCTCCGAGGCGTTCCAAGAGGCTCACGCCCTCGGCATGTTCACCGTGCTGTGGTGCTACCTGCGCAACAGCGCCTTCAAGAAGGACGGGGTCGACTACTCGACCTCCGCCGACCTGACGGGGCAGGCCAACCACATGGGCGTGACCATCGAGGCCGACATCATCAAGCAGAAGCAGCCGGAGAACAACAACGGCTACGGCGCCATCGGCTTCGGCCGCACCGACCCACTGGTGTACGACAGCCTGACGACCAACCACCCGATCGACCTGACCCGCTGGCAGGTAGTCAACTGCTACATGGGTCGCAGCCCGCTGATCAACAGCGGAGGCGAGTCCAAGGGGCAAAACGACCTGGCCCAAGCGGTCCGCACCGCAGTGATCAACAAGCGGGCCGGCGGAGCGGGGCTGATCGTCGGGCGTAAGGCCTTCCAGCGCCCAACTAGCGAGGGTGTCGACCTGATCCACGCCATCCAAGACGTCTACCTGGACAAGTCGGTCACCGTCGCTTGATCCCCGCCGGCGCAGCGGGCACGGGTCGGGCTCAGATCTCGCCTCGGCCTGTGGCGTCGGTCACAACCAGGCTGGTCTCGGGCCGGGAACACAACCGAACCTGAGGAAATGGATGTCGGCGCCCTAGAGTAAACCCCAGCTCTCGTATTTGCAGGGAAGGGACCCTCGATGGCCGATACCGCCATTCCGCCGCGCACCGCTCCTCCGAACACCATCGAGTTGGATCGGGTGGTCATCCGGTTCGCCGGTGACTCGGGCGACGGCATGCAGCTCACCGGTGACCGCTTCACCGAGTCGTCGGCCATCTTCGGCAACGACCTGTCGACGCTGCCGGACTTCCCGGCCGAGATCCGGGCCCCCGCCGGCACCCTGGCGGGGGTCTCGGCGTTCCAGGTCCACATCTCCGACCACGACATCCTCACGCCGGGCGACAACCCGAGCGTGCTGGTCGCCATGAACCCCGCGGCGCTGCGAGCCAACCTCAAAGACGTCGCGCCGGCAGGGACCATCATCGTCAACAGCGACAGCTTCGACGAGCGGGCGCTGGCCAAGGCCGGGTACGTGTCCAACCCGCTGGAGGACGGCACCCTCAAAGACTTCACCGTCTACGAGATCCCGATGACGTCGATCACCCTCGAGGCGGTCAAGCCGTCGGGGACCAAGCCCCGGGACGCCGAACGGTCCAAGAATCTCTTCGCTCTCGGGGTCATCTCCTGGATGTACACCCGGCCGGTCGAGACCACGATCGCCTGGATCGAGGCCAAGTTCGCCAAGAACGAAATGGTCAAAACCGCCAACGTCCTGGCCTTCAAGGCCGGGTACAACTTCGGCGAGACCGCCGAGCTTTTCGAGTCCAACTACATCGTCAAGCCCGCCGCGCTCGAACCCGGCGAGTACACCAACGTGTCGGGCAACACCGCCCTGGCGTGGGGCTTGGTCGCGGCGGGACAGCTGGCCAAGCTGCCGCTGTTCCTCGGGAGCTACCCGATCACCCCTGCGTCGGACATCCTCCACGAGCTGTCCAAGCACAAAAACTTCGGCGTGCGCACCGTGCAGGCCGAGGACGAGATCGCCGGCATCGGCGCCGCGCTGGGCGCCTCCTACGGGGGGTCGCTCGGCGTCACCACCACCAGCGGCCCGGGCATCGACTTGAAGACCGAGACGATCGGCTTGGCCGTCAACCTCGAGCTGCCGCTGGTCATCATCGACATCCAGCGCGGCGGTCCTTCTACCGGCCTGCCGACCAAGACCGAGCAAGCCGACCTGCTCCAGGCGATGTTCGGCCGTCACGGCGAGGCGCCGGTCCCGATCGTCGCCCCCGACACCCCGGGCGACTGCTTCTTCGCGGCGATCGAGGCGGCCCGCATCGCGGTGAAGTACCGCACCCCGGTGTTCCTGCTCTCCGACGGCTACCTGGCCAACGGCGCCGAGCCGTGGAAGATCCCCGACGTCGACAGCCTGCCCGACATCAGCGTCGACTTCGCGACCGCCCCCAACCACACCCGCGCCGACGGCGGCGAGGAGTTCTGGCCCTACCTCCGCGACGCCGAGACCCTGGCCCGGCCGTGGGCGGTTCCCGGCACGCCCGGCCTCGAGCACCGCATCGGCGGCTTGGAGAAGGCCGACGGCGCGGGGACGGTCAGCTACGACCCGGCCAACCACGAGAAGATGGTCCACCTGCGGGTCGACAAGATCGCCGGCATCGCCAGGGACATCCCCCTCGTCGAGGTCGACGACCCCGACGGGGACGCCGAGCTGCTGGTCCTCGGGTGGGGCAGCACCTACGGCGCCATCGCGGCGGGTCTGCGCCGGGTGCGGCTGCAAGGCCATCACGTCGCGCACGCCCACCTCCGCCACCTAAACCCGTTCCCCGCCAACCTGGGCGAGGTCCTGCGCCGGTACCGCACCGTGCTGGTACCGGAGATGAACCTCGGTCAGCTGTCCACCCTGGTGCGGGCCCGGTTCCTCGTCGACGCGAAGGGCCTCAACAAGATGTCCGGCCAGCCGTTCCGGGCCGGCGAGATCGAGCGGGCGGTGCTCGACCTGCTCTCCGCCGACGCCCCCGCGGCGGCCTCCGACTCGAAGGGAAACTAAGCGCATGACCGACGTGGCCGTCCCCGTGACGACGAAGAAGGACTGGACCAGCGACCAGGAGATCCGCTGGTGCCCCGGCTGCGGGGACTACTCGATCCTCACCGCGGTGCAGATGCTGATGCCCGAGCTGGGCGCCCGGCGGGAGGACACCGTGTTCATCTCGGGCATCGGGTGCAGCTCCCGCTTCCCGTACTACATGGACACCTACGGCGTGCATTCCATCCACGGCCGGGCGCCGGCGCTGGCGACGGGGCTGGCGGTGTCCCGGCCCGACCTGCACGTGTGGGTGATCACCGGGGACGGAGACGCGCTGTCGATCGGCGGCAACCATCTGCTCCACGCCCTGCGCCGCAACGTCGACATCACCATCCTGCTGTTCAACAACCAGATCTACGGCCTGACCAAGGGCCAGTACAGCCCGACGTCTGAGACCGGCAAGGTCACCAAGTCGACGCCGTTCGGCTCCCTGGACCACCCGTACAACCCGGTCAGCTTGGCGCTCGGAGCGGAGGCCAGCTTCGTGGCCCGCACCCACGACATGGACCGCAAGCACATGATGGCCACCTTCAAGCGGGCCTACGAGCACAAGGGCGCCGCGCTCGTCGAGGTCTACCAGAACTGCAACGTGTTCAACGACGGTGCTTTCGAGGCGATCCTGACCAAGGACAACCGGCCCAGGATGCTGATCAACCTGGTGCACGGGGAACCGATCCGCTTCGGCGCCGAAGGGGAAAGAGGCGTGGTGGTCACCGCCGAAGGAGCCCGGATCGTGGACGTCGCGGACGTCGGCGAGGACGCCCTCGCCATCCACGACGAAACCCGGCCGGACCCGAGCGTGGCCTTCGCCCTCTCCCGCCTGTCCGACGGCCCGACTAGCCCCACGCCCATCGGTGTGTTCCGCGCCGTCGAGCGCCCCGACTACGGGTCGATGGTCAACCAGCAGGTCCGCCACGCGTCCGAGCAGAAGGGGCCCGGTGACCTGGCCGCCCTTTTGAGCTCGGGCGCGACGTGGACTGTCACCGGATCGTAAGGGTCAGACGGGGCCATAACTTTCGCCTAGCTGGGTAGGGTGCGACGCATCCATCGGGCGCGCAGACGTGCGTCTGGAAGGAGCGATGCCCTCGTCATGACGACCACCGACTCCCAGCCCGTCGAGGTCCACCTGACCCCCGAGGACGTGGCCGCCAGCCTGGCCAGCGACGTCCGGGTCGGGTTGACCTCCGATCCCAAATGGCTCCCCGCGAAGTGGCTCTACGACCAGCGGGGCTGCGAGCTGTTCGAGGCCATCACCGAGCTACCGGAGTACTACCCGACCAGGGCGGAGCGGGCCCTGCTGGCCGCGCACGCCCCCGAGATCGCAGCGGTGGCGCCGGCCACCACCCTCATCGAGCTGGGCTCGGGCACCTCGGAGAAGACCCGGCTGCTGATCGCCGCCCTCCAGGCTCAGGGGTCGCTGCGGCGGTTCGTGGCCTTCGATGTCGCGGAGCCGACCCTTCGAGCTGCGGTGGCCGACCTGTCAGAGGCGCACGAGGAGCTGGTCGTGGAAGGCATCGTCGGTGACTTCGAGCGGCACCTGGACCGGCTGTCACCGGGCCCGGGGCGGATGGTCGCGTTCCTCGGCGGGACCATCGGCAACTTCGACGAACCCAACCGGCTTCGGTTTTTCTCCACCATGGCCGCCGCGCTCGAACCCGGCGAATGGCTGCTGCTCGGCACCGACTTGGTCAAGGACCCGGCCCGTCTCGTCGCGGCCTACGACGACGCCGAGGGGGTCACCGCGGCGTTCGAGACCAACGTGCTGGCCGTGCTCAACCACGAGCTGGGCGCCGACTTCGATCTCGAGCGCTTCGGGTACGTCGCCCGGTGGGACCCCGACCTCGAGCGCATCGAGATGGGCGTGCGCAGCCTGGGAGCCCAAAGCGTGCGCATCCTCGCGCTGGACATGAAGCTCGAGCTGCTCGACGGCGAGGAGATCAGCACCGAGGTGTCGGCCAAATTCCGGAGGGTCGGCGTGAGCCGCGAGCTGGCCGCCCACGGGTTCGAGATGGTCGGCTGGTGGACCGACCCCGACGGGGACTTCGCCGTGAGCTGCGCTCGGCGCAGCGAAGCCGGCGGGCGTCTCAGCGACCAGCTGTGACCGCCCTCCTCCGGCCGCCGATGGGAGCCCCCCAGCCGACCGGCGACGGGTACCTGGCCGTCCGCCAGCAGACCGAGTCGCTGGCCGAGCCTCTCTCCCCGGAGGACCAGACGGTTCAGACCATGGCCGACGTGAGCCCGACCAAGTGGCACCGAGCGCACGTCACCTGGTTCTTCGAGCAGTTCGTGCTGCTGGCCTACCAGCCCGGCTACCGCCCCGTCGACGACCGCAACCTGTACCTGTTCAACTCGTACTACGAGGGGGCCGGACCCCGCCACCCCCGGGCCGAGCGGGGACTGCTCACCCGGCCGGGCGCGGCGGACGTCACCGCCTACCGGGCCCGGGTCGACGACGCGATGGTGTCGCTCCTCGCCGGCGATCCGCCGCCGGAGGTCGCCGCCACCGTCGAGCTGGGGCTTCACCACGAGCAGCAGCACCAAGAGTTGCTGCTGATGGACATAAAGCACGTCCTCGCCGCCAACCCGTTCCGCCCGGCCTACCACCCCGAGCGGCCGCCGGCACGCGCCGAGCGCCCGGTCGGATGGACGTCGCTAGAGGGAGGCCTGGTGGAGATCGGGGCCCCGACCGACGGGCCGTTCAGCTACGACAACGAGACGCCGGCGCATCGGGTGTGGCTCGAGCCTTTCGCCATCGCCGACCGTCTGGTCAGCGCCGGCGACTGGCTGGCGTTCATGGCCGACGGCGGGTACCACCGCCCCGAGCTGTGGCTCTCCGACGGGTGGGCCGAGCTGAAGGCGTCCGGTCGGGAGGCGCCGCTGTACTGGGAGGCGGACGGCGCGGGTGGCTGGCGGATACACACCCTCGGCGGGTGCCGGCCGGTCGAGCCGTCCGAGCCGGTGGTCCACGTCAGCTACTACGAGGCTGACGCCTTCGCTCACTGGGCCGGCGCCCGGCTGCCCACCGAGGCGGAATGGGAGCACGCTGCGGCCTCGCTGGCGCGCCCGGCGGTCCGCCCCGTCGCGCTGCACCCGCAGGCCAGCGACGACGGCGGCTGGTACGGGCAGGTGTGGCAGTGGACGGCCAGCGCCTACCTCGCCTACCCCGGGTTCGCTCCGGCGCCGGGCGTGGTGGGGGAGTACAACGGCAAGTTCATGTCCGGCCAGCACGTGCTGCGAGGCTCGGCGTGCGTCACCCCGCCCGGCCACGCCCGCCTGACGTACCGCAACTTCTTCCCGCCCGCAGCGCAGTGGGCGTTCAGCGGGCTGCGCCTGGCCCGCAGCCTCTGACCGCCCGCAGCCTCTGACCGCCTGCAGCCTCTGACCGCCTGCGGGCCGGACCGCCCGAGGTCCAGTCGACCACCCCAGGGGGTGGGCAACTGGACGTCGTAGCGCCGGCCGGTGGCGACCCGCCGGCTAGTAGCCGCCGAAGCCCGAGCCGTAGGAGTAGCCGTACGGGCTGGAGCCGCCCTGGAGCTGGGTCGACGAGCTCGACGAGCTGCCGGTGGTGGTCGGGCCGATGCTGCCCTTCTCCAACGTGGCCAGCTCCGCGGTGATCGTGGAGGTGGGGATGGCGAACCCGATGTTCTGCGCGGTGTTGGTGCCGCTGCTCGACGCTGAGGCAGTGTTCATGCCGATCACCTCGCCGGCGGCGTTGACCAGGGCGCCGCCGGAGTCGCCGGAGCTGATGGCCGCGTCGGTCTGGAGCAGGGTGGTGAGGTGCTCGTTGTTGTCGGTCGTGATCGAGCGGTTGAGCCCGGAGATGATCCCGTTGCTGACCGTGAACCCGCCGTTTTGGAGGTCCAACGCATTGCCGATGGCCAGGACCGAGTCGCCGGTCTGGACGGTGGAGGAGCTGGCCAAGGTGACCGTCGGCAGGTTGGAGTACCCCGAGACCTTGATCAACGCGATGTCTTTCGCCGCGTCCTCCCCGACGAGGGTCGCGGGGTGGGTGCTGGTCTGCCCGTCGAAGGTGACGGTGATGGAGGTGGCGCCCGCGAGGACGTGGGCGTTGGTCAGGATCAACCCGTCGGAGCGGATGATCATGCCGGTCCCGGCCGCGGCGGTGGTGGTCTGGCCGGCGCCGAACGGGTTGAGCCCGCTGCCGAACGCCGACGACGCCGAGGACGTGCCGGTCGTGTGGATGTCGACCAGCGCCGGCTCGACCTTGGCCACCACCGACTGGATGGTGCTGCCCGCGGCAGCGGTGGAGGTCTGGGCGGCCACGGTGTGGATCACCGGGGCGCTCCCGCCGTTGGTGAGCAGCGCGGTGGCCGCCGCGCCGGCTCCTCCGCCGGCGACCAGGGTGGCGCCGAGCGCAGCGGCGCCGAAACGGCGCCGGAGGCTGCCGGCGGGATGGGCTCCGCGTCCCCGCATGGCCGGGTCCTGCGCGGCGCCCGAAGGGCTCCCGTCGGGGACGGCAGGAGCACCCCACGCGGGGCCGGTGCCCTCCGGGTCCGGTGACGAGGTGCTGGTGAAGGGATCGTTGCGCATGGCGTGCTCCGGGGGTAGCGGGCTTGGTTGCCATCACTGTCTCCGCCGCCCCTCAACGGCCACTGAGAGGCAGGGCAACACCGCCTGAGATCCTCCTGACAGCACGCTGAAACGGCCCCCCGTTGACTGTGCCAGTCAACGATGGTATGTTCAAACGGTGCGAAACGCCGCAGTGGCCCCGCCCCCGAAGCCGCCACCTTCCAGGGCCCGGCGCGCCACGGTGGTCCTGTCGGGGAGTACCGCGCTGGTGACCGGCGCCGGGAGCGGGATCGGCCGGGCCACGGCGCTGGCCTTGGCCGCCAAGGGGGCCAAGGTCGTGGCGCTCGACATCGACGCCGAGACCGCGGCCAAGACCGCAGCGGACACCGGAGGTCACAGCTACCAAGTCGACGTCGCCGACCGGGTTGCGGTCGTCGAGATCGCCGCGGCGGTCACCGCGGCCCACGGGACGCCCGACGTGGTGGTCAACAACGCCGGAGTGGGCATGACCGGCCGCTTCCTCGACATGGACGCCGACGACTGGGACTGGATCGTCGGGATCAACCTGCTCGGCGCGGTCAACGTGACCAAGGCGTTCGGCCCGGCCATGGTGGAGCGCGGTTCGGGCCAGGTGGTCAACGTCGCCTCCGGCCTGGCCTACACGCCGCGAGCCACCGAGCCCGGCTACGTCACCACCAAAGCGGCGTTGCTGGCGTTGTCGCAGTGCCTGCGCGCCGACTGGCACGACGCTGGCGTCGGCGTGTCGGTCGTCTGCCCCGGTGTGATCAACACCAACATCGTGCGGTCCAACACCCGCTACCGGGGCAGCCGCGACGGCGGCCAGGCCCGGGCCCGGGCCGAGCAGGTCTTCGCCAAGGGTCATCGCCCCGAGCTGGTCGCCGACGCCATCATCAGCGCCGTCGAACGCAACCGCAGCGTGGTACCGGTCGGTTTCGAGTCCAGGCTGGGGTGGTGGCTGCGCGGGGTCCTCCCCCAAGCCGCGACCGACCGGGCCGCCCGCATGAGCCTCGGGGGTCTGTGACCGTGACCGCCCGGACCAAGACCGTGCTCGGCGTCGCTGCGGCCGCGGCGGTGCTGGCCGCGCCCCGGGTCGCGGCACACCGCTGGAGCGCCAACCCGGACCTGACCGACGGGGCGCCGCTGGTCCTACCGGAGGGCGAGGACCGCACGGTCACCACCGGCGACGGTGCTCGCCTGGCGGTACGGATCTGCGGCGACCCGACGTCTCCGACCGTGGTGCTGATCCACGGGTGGACCGCGGAGAAGCGCATCTGGGGTCCCGTCGCCCGGCGCCTGGTCAAAGACGGGCGTCGCGTGGTGGTCTACGACCAGCGGGCCCACGGCTCGTCTACCGCTGGCATCGACGGGCTGACCGTCGCCGCCATCGGCGACGACGTCGACTCGGTGCTTCGCACCCTCGACCTGCGCGACGTCGTGCTGGCCGGCCACTCGATGGGCGGGATGGCCGTGCAGTCCTTCGCCAGCCGCCACA
Organism: Acidiferrimicrobium sp. IK; assembly: GCF_025499425.1. Lineage (GTDB taxonomy): Bacteria > Actinomycetota > Acidimicrobiia > Acidimicrobiales > Palsa-688 > Acidiferrimicrobium. The sequence goes on along the minus strand of NZ_JAIMCB010000005.1, from coordinate 173,826 downwards.
AGGACGTCCTGGCCGAGCGGGTGGCGTCGATGGTGCTGGTGTCCACCGCCTCGTCGAGCGTCAGCTTGGGGCCGGCCTTCACCCGGGTGGCCGGTGCGGTGGTCGGCAGCCCCCGGGTCGATGCGGCCATGCGCCGGCCGACGCTCGGGCCGCTGCTGGTGCGGGGCTCGGTTGGGCGCAAGGCGTCCATGACCCACCTGCTGGCCACCCGCGAGTCGTTCCTCGCCACCGCCCCCGACACCCGGCGGGACTTCCTCGAGCAGATGGCGATCATGGACCTGCGCCCCGAGCTGGCCGGAATCCACACCCCGACCGTGGTGGTCTCCGGCACCCGCGACACCCTCTTGGCTCACAAGCTCAGCAAGCGCCTGGCCGCCAGCATCCCCGGGGCGACGCTGGTGGCCATCCCCGGCGCGGGCCACCAGCTGCCGTTCGAGGCGCCGGACCGCCTGGCCCAGATCCTCTACGACGCCGGCCAAGCCGGCTCCGCCGGACCCGTTTCTCGTACGGAAGGAAGCCTCCCTTGACCGTCACCGAACCGACTCCGATCACGACAGCCGACCCGATCACCGCCACCGGTCCGGCCTCCGGCGCCGCGTCGGCGGCTCCCGGGGGCGGCGAAGACCGCGACGCCACCTTCGCGTCGATCGTCCGTCGCCTGTCGAAGCAGTCCGTCGAAAAGCACTTCGACGCCTACGCCGACATCGACTGGGACGACCCCCTGATGGCCATCGACCCGGCCGACCCCCGCTTTTTGCTGTGGACCGGTGACCCTCTGGGAGCCACCGAGTGGTACCGCTCCCAGCCCGCCGACGTGCAGTCACGCGTCGCGCTGTACCGGGTGGCGTCGGCCATGCGCACCGGGTGGGAGTTCGAGAACGTCCTCCAGCGCGGCCTGCTCAACATCGCGTTTTGGATGCCGAACGGCGCCGAGCAGTTCAGGTATCTGCACCACGAGACCATCGAGGAGTCGCAGCACTCGTTGATGTTCCAGGAGTTCGTCAACCGCACCGGTATGCCCGTGCACGGCATGCCCACGGTCATCAAGAAGGCCGCGGAGCGGGCGGTGCTCCCCCTAAGCCGCCGCTTCCCGGAGCTGTTCTTCCTCTTCGTGCTCGGCGGGGAGGACCCCGTCGACCACCTGCAGCGCCAGCAGCTGCGCCGCGGCGGTGTGCACCCGCTGGTGGAGCGGATCATGCGGATCCACGTGACCGAGGAAGCCCGCCATGTGTCCTACGCCCGCAACTACCTGAAGGCCGAGGTCCCCAAGCTGGGACGGGTCCGCAGGGGAGCGCTGTCGCTGATCACGCCACCCATGTTCGGGGTGATGACCCGGCTCATGGTGGACGTCCCGCCGAGCATGAGCTTCCGTGCCGGTGTGCCCAAGTCGGTGATCTCCGAGGCCCGCAAGACGCCGAAGCGAGCCAAGCTCCTCGTCGAGGCGTCGGCCAAACCCCGCAAGCTGTGCGAGGAGCTGGGGCTCATGAACCCGGTGTCGCGGCGCCTGTGGAAGCTTTTCGGCGTCGCCGGCGGCCCCGAGACCTGAGGTCCCCGGTCAGGGGCGGCCGGCGGCCTGCGAGGCGTCGGCCGGGGCTGCGGACAGCGCCACGGGGGTGTGCCGCCCCCCTTTGGCGTCGTACATCGCCCGGTCGGCGGCGGCGACCGCGTCGGCCACGGTGGTCTCGCCTCCGGTGACCAGCGCCACGCCGAGGCTTGCCGTCACCGGGTGGTCCCAACCTTCGACGGTGAGCGCCGAAAGCCCGTCGCTCATCCGGTCGACGACGCACGCCAGGTCGCTGACAGAGGAGATCGCAGGGCAGACGACGAGGAACTCGTCGCCGCCCAACCGGCCGACGCTGTCAGCGGAGCGGATCGCTCCCATCAGGGCGGCCGCCACCTGCTCGAGGACCACGTCCCCCGCGGCGTGACCGAGCTGGTCGTTGACCAGCTTGAAGTCGTCGAGGTCGACGAAGACCACCCCCACCCGTTGCCCGGGCTGGCGCAGATGGTCCTTGAGGGACTCGAGGACCGACGCCCGGTTGAGCAGGCCGGTAAGCCCGTCGTAGGCGGCTTGGGCCTTCAAGTCGGTGACGTCGACCACGCAGACCAAAACGCCGAGGACTTCGCCGGCGTCGACGACCGCGCTCAGGTCGACCCGGCACCGGAGGGGCGGCCCGAGGGGGCCGCGGGGGATGGTGACCTCCAAGACGCCGTCCTGGCCGGTGGACAAGACGGAGCGGACCGAGCCGTCGAGGCGGCGTCCGTCGCAGTCGGGTAGGGCCGCGCACAACTGCTCGAGGCGGGTGATGTCGGGCAGGCCGACCAGCCGCAGCATCTGATCGTTGGCGTAGCTCACCGACCCGTCGGCCGCGAAGTGCACCAGACCCACCGGGACGGTGTCGGTGACCCGTCGTAGGAGGCGCTCCTGGCGGCGCAGCGCCTCCATGGCCGCAACCTCGTCGGAGACGTCGACTAGGTGGCACACGACCCGGGCCGTTCCGTCGTCAGGGCGCGGGTCGTTGGAGGTCTCCAGCCACAGCCACGTGCCGTCGCTGCGCTGGTAGCGGAGGCGGACCGACTGGCCGCCGCCGTTGAGCATCATCTGCATCCAGTTGTCGATCGAGCGGGCCTGGTCCTCCGGGTGGATGAGGTCGAGCGAGCTGCGCCCCACCACCTCCGCCGCGGTCCAGCCGAGCATCCGCTCCGCGTTGCGGTCGACGTCGACCACGATGCCGTTGGAGGACTTGGTCATCGTCGCCAGCCGCGGTCGCAGCTGAGACGGTTGGCGACGCCGCAGGCTGGCGGTAGGCCCCTCGCTCCCGAACGACACGGTCCGGACGGTGACGCCCAGCTCGTCGCGAAGGTCGAGGTAGGTGACGGTGACGTGCTCGTCGGGTCGATCGAGGAGCCGGGCCCGGGCGCTGCCCACTCCGTGGGTGCCCGAAGCTAGGAACGCGTAGGTCACATCCACCGTGTCGTCGGCTACGACCAGCTCGAGCAGGGAGCGGTCCTCGATTCGGTGGCCCTTCCCTAGGACGATGGAAGGGGGGAACGGCAACACCTTGCCGTCGTCGCCGACCGCGCCGACGATCCCGGTGGGGTGATCGATCAGCCACTCCTTCAGCGCGTCGAGGCGAGACCGGGCCGGGCTCGTCTGGCGCGATGGCGGCGGTTGCTGCACGCCGGCGTCCGTGGTGCGCATACCCTTGTATCGGTAAACGCAACACAGGCTGGAGGCCGGCGGGTCGCGCTGCGGCGCCGATCTCGCCGATTACCGGTATGGGCGGGATGGGCGGTATCGCACGTTTTCTGGGCGGAGGGCCGGCGACGGGTCAGCCGATGAGCTCTCGGATGACCATCCCGGTGCGGGGCTTGGGCCAAAAAAACGTGGTCTTCGGCGGCATGCGGGTCCCGCCCCGGCTGATCGCGGCGATCTGCTGCACCGTCGCAGGCCGCAGCAGCACCGCCGCGGTGCCGGCCCCGGCGTCCACCGCGGCGACAGCCAGGTCCCAGCCGTGCTGGAAGCTGACCTCGGCGCCGGTCAGGGCGGCCAGGGCGACGTCGAGGCGGCTGGAGTCCAAGTCGTGGGCGGCGGCCGCGGTGGTCTCGTCGGTCGGGACCGCCAGCCACGCACCCGACGACGTGACCACCGCCAGCGCCCCGGCCTCGGTCATGCGGGTCAGGATCCCGGCGTCGGCCGCCCCGGTCGGCACCAGCTTGAATGCCCGGCCCAGCGCGGCGAGCACCTCGCCGGCGTCGACGCCGGCGATGACCCGGTGGATGGCCTGCACCGACAGTTGCGCTTCGTCCAGCTCCACGACGAGAGCCATGACCGCCCCCGCACCGGGGGAGCGGTCCTCGGACTGGAACGCCAGCGCGGTCTCGTAGCGGTGGTGGCCGTCGGCGACGAGCACCGGCTGCCCGGCCACGTGGGCGGTGATGGCGGCGACGCGCTCTGGGTCGTAGATCGGCCACACCTCGTGCACGACGCCTTCGGACTCGGTGGAGTGCAGCCCGTCCCCGGTGTGCTCCGCGGGGTGGGCCGGCGCCCCGCAGAGAGCGGCGAGTCCGGTCGCTGGTGTCAGCGCCCAGATCGGGGACAGGTTGGCGCGCGTCGCCCGCAGCAGCTGCAGGCGGTCCGACTTGGCCTTCGGCGTGGTCTCCTCGTGGGGGAGGATCCCCGCTCCCGGCGGCTCCAGCCCGAGGGCGCCGATCACCCCGATCGTCGAGCGATCGGTGCCCGTGTCGTCGGTGAAGCGCATCCGGTATCCGTAGAACGCCGGCTGCGGGTCGCGGTGCAAGACCCCGCCGTCGCGCCAAGCGTCGAGCAGCTGGGCTGCTTCGGCGTACGGGTCGGCGGCCGGCGCGTCGGGGTCGCCCGGCGCGGCGACGGGGAGCTCGAGGCGGACGACGTTGTAGGGGGAGCGCTCGAGGAGCGCCTGCCGGTCGTCCTCGGAGATCACGTCGTAGGGCGGGCAGACGACGTCTTCGAGGGCCGCGATGTGGGAGGGCGAGTAGCGCAGGCCGGGGAACGGCTCGAAACGGGGCACTGCCCGTGCGTAGCGGACGCGCCGGCCGCTCGGCAAGTGCTCGCGCCGGCCGCCGGGCAGGGAGTCGCCGCAGCGACGGCGCGCGAGAGTGTCCCGTGCTCTGGGTCCTCGATCTCGACGGTGTCGTATGGCTGGCCGGACGTCCGATACCGGGCTCGCCCGAGGCGGTGGCCCGCATCCGCGACGCCGGCCACCGGGTGGCGTTCGTGACCAACAACGCCGGCCCGACGATCGGCGAGCACGCCGACGCCCTTCGCCGGGCCGGGGTCGACGCCAGACCCGACGAGGTGGTGTCCTCCGCCCAGGCCGCCGCGTCGCTGCTCGAGCCGGGCACCACCGCCGCCGCGGTCGGCGGCCCAGGGGTGAGCGAGGCGCTGGCCGAGCGGGGCGTCGCCGTGGTCCACCCCGGCTCCGGCCCCGACGCGGTGGTGGTCGGACGGGCACCGGTCCTCGACTACGACGAGCTGGCCGCGGCCTCCAGCGCCATCCGCGGCGGGGCGCGCTTTGTGGCCACCAACACCGACGCCACGTTCCCGACGCCCGACGGGCTCCTGCCCGGCGCCGGAGCGGTGATCGCGTTCCTGACCGTCTCCTCTGGAGTGCAGCCGACCGTGGCCGGCAAGCCCCACCAGGCCGTCGCCGACTTGGTCCGGGACCGTTTCGGCCCGGTGGGAATCATGGTCGGCGACCGCCTCGACACCGACGGGCGCTTCGCCGCCCTCATCGCCGCACCGTTCGGGCTGGTCCTCACCGGCGTGACCCGCCCCGACGAGGTCCCCACCGACCCCGCGCCAGCGGTGGTCGGCGACGACCTGTCCGCCCTCACCGACGCCGTCCTCGCCGGGTGCTTGCAATAGCAAGCGCGACGCTTGGGATCGGAGTAGCATGGAGGGCATGGCCAGCGACGACAGGTTCAGGCAGTATTCGGAGGCCGGCGAGGAGTTCCTCGAGGCCGCACGCAGCCGGGCGGTCGAGTTCCTCCGGGAGCTCGCCAAGGCCGGCCAAACCACCCAGAAGCAGGCCACCGGCCAGGTCGAGGACCTGGTGGACGCCGGCCGCAAGGGTACCGACCAGGTGCTCGACGTGATCCGCAAGGAGATCGCCAGCCAGCTCGGCGCACTGGGACTGGCCACCAAGGACGACCTCGCAGCGTTGGAGCGCCGCCTGTCCGGTGCCTCCCCGGCGACCAACAGCGCCGCGGGGCGCAAGGCCCCAGGCCCGACCGGCAAGGCGTCCGGGTCGTCTGGCAAGACCTCCGGGCCGGCCAAGGCGGCCGCCAAGAAGGCCGCCCCGGTCAAGGCCGCGGCGAGCGGCGCGCCGGTCAAGAAGGCCGCAGCCAAGAAGGCTGCGGGCGCCCGGAGGGCCCCGGCCGCCAAGAAGGCGTCGGGGACCACCAAGAGCAGCTGAGCACCCGCCGGCGCCTCGACGTCGAGCTGGTCCGCCGGGGGCTGGCCGACAGCCGCACCCAGGCCCAGGCGCTGATCGAGGCCGGCCGGGTCCTCGTCGGGGGCGCCCCGGCGATGCGCGCCGGGCGGATGGTCGACCCGGGCGAAGCGGTCACGGTGAGCGGACCGCCGCCCCGCTTCGTCGGTCGCGGCGGCGAGAAGCTCGACGCGGCCCTCGACCGTTTCGGAGTCGACCCCGCCGGGATGGTGTGCCTCGACGCCGGCGCGTCGACCGGCGGCTTCACCGACTGCCTGCTACAGCGAGGCGCGGCCCGGGTCGTCGCGGTCGACGTGGGCCGCCACCAGCTGCACCAGCGGTTGCGGACCGACCCGCGCGTCGTGTCGATCGAACGCACCAACGTGCGGTCCCTGGCACCGACCGACCTGGACGACGCTCCTTTCTCCCTCCTCGTCGCCGACCTGTCGTTCATCTCCCTGCGGACCGTCGCCCCGGCGCTGGCCGCGCTCCTCGCCCCCCGCGCCGACGTGGTTCTTTTGGTCAAGCCGCAGTTCGAGGCCGGCCGCCAGGAGGTCAGCGCCGGCAAGGGGGTCATCCGGGATCCCGACGTGTGGCGGCGGGTCCTGCTCGAGGTGGCCTCCGCGTGGCAGTCACAGGGAGCGACCATGATGGGGGTCATGGTCTCCCCGATCCGAGGCGCCGACGGCAACGTCGAGTTCCTGGCCCACCTCCGTCCCGGGACGCCCGGCGGGGACTGGGACCCCGACGCGGCGGTCGCCGCCGGGCGCGAACTGGCCGGGATCTGACCGTGGCGGTCATCGGGTTCGGTGTCCACACCGGCCGTCCGGCTGCCGTCGCGGCCGCGGAGGTCGCCCGGGAGTGGCTGCGCGCCAGGGGCCACGAGGTCCGGACCGTCGACGATCCCGACGGGGGCTGCGACCCGAGCCAGCTGGACCTGGCGGTCAGCCTCGGCGGGGACGGCACGATGCTGCGCACCGTCGACGCGGTCAGCGCCGCGGACGTTCCGGTGCTCGGCGTCAACCTCGGCCATCTCGGCTACCTGACCACCGTGGAGCCCGACGGGCTGACCGCCGCTTTGGAAAGGTTCCTGGCCGGTGACTACCGGGTCGAGCCTCGCATGACCCTCGACGTCGATGTGAGCGGGGGGGAGGCGCCGCCGTCGCCGCCCCGGCGCGCCCTCAACGACGTCGTCCTCCAGCGCGACGCGCAAGGCCACACCGTGCGCGCCGAGATGTCACTCAACGGCGTGCCGTTCCTGCGCTACGCCGCCGACTCGCTGATCGTGTGCACCCCGACCGGGTCCACCGCCTACAACCTGTCGGCTCGCGGCCCGATCGTGTCGCCCAGAGCCAGGGTGTTCATCGTCACCCCCGTCGCTCCGCACGGGCTTTTCGACCGGTCGCTGGTCCTCGACGCCGGCGAGGAGGTCGAGCTGCGCCCGGTCGGCGACGCCAGGGCGGAGCTGGTCGTCGACGGGTGGGGGCCGATTCCCGTCGTGCCCGGCCAGACCGTCACCTGCCGGCAGGGGCGGCGCGACGCGCTGCTCGTGACCTTTGAGGACCGCGACTTCCACCGGATCCTCAAACGCAAGTTCGATCTGACAGACCGGTAAGGAGAAAGAGAGCCGGGTGGTGCTGCGCGAGCTTCGGGTCCGTGACCTCGGCGTCATCGACGACCTGACCCTGGTGCTGGAGCCGGGAATGACCGCTCTCACCGGGGAGACCGGCGCGGGCAAGACCCTCCTCGTCGAGGCCATCGACTTGCTCCTCGGCGGCCGGGCCGACCCCGTGCTGGTCCGGCCCGGGGCCAAGGAGGCGGTGGTGGAGGGCCGGTTCTGGCCGTCGGCCGCGACGCGCCCGCCGGGGACCGCCGGCGACGAGCACGACGACGAAGGCGACGACGTCGTGCTGGCCCGGGTGGTCCCGGCGTCGGGCCGGTCGCGGGCATATGTCGGCGGGCGGATGGCCGCGCTGAGCGGGCTGGCCGAGGCGGGCGGCGCGCTGGTCGACCTGCACGGCCAGCACGCCCATCAGGCGCTGTTCTCCCCGGCCGCCCAGCGGGCCGCTCTCGACCGGGCCGGCGGCGTCGACCACGGCCCGCTCCAGGCGGCCCGGCGGGCGCTGGCCGCCATCGAGTCGGAGCTGGCCGCGCTCGGCGGCGACGAGCGGTCCCGGGCCCGGGAGATCGACCTGCTGCGCTTCCAGCTCGACGAGCTCGACGCAGCCTCCCTTGAGGACCCCCACGAGGAGGACGCCCTCGTCGCCGAGGAGGACCGCTTGAGTGGCGCCGGCGCCCACCGGGAGGCGGCCGGTACGGTGCACGACGCCCTCCAGGGCGACGAGGGCGCCCTCGACCGTGTCGGCGCGGCGCTCGCCGCGGTCGCCGGGCGGGCCCCGCTGCAAGGACTGCACGACCGCCTCCGGGCGGTCGAGGCCGAGCTGGCCGACCTGGCGACTGAGGCCAGGGGAGCGGCGGAGCGCTTCGAGGACGACCCGGAGAGGCTGGCCGCGGTGTCCGCCCGGCGCCAGCAGCTGCGCGCCCTGCGGCGCAAGTACGGCGACACGCTGGCGGAGGTCATCGCGTTTCGCGACTCCACCCGGGCTCGGCTCCAGGAGCTGGAGGGCTGGGATGCCAGGGCCGCGGCGCTCGACGCCCAGCGGGCCGCCGCGGCCGACCGCGTGGCTGCCGCGGCCGCCGCGCTCGGCGCCGCCCGCCGGGCCGCGGCCCCGGCGCTGGCCGCCGCGGTCGAGGCCGAGCTGCGGACCCTGGCCATGCCGCGGGCCCGCTTCGAGGTCGTCGTCGGCGACGCCCCCGCAGGCGACGACGTCACCTGGCTGCTCGGCGCCAACGCCGGCGAGGCCGCCCTCCCGCTGGCGAAGATCGCCTCCGGAGGGGAGCTGGCCCGCACGATGCTGGCCCTCCGGCTGGTGGTGAGCGACCTGCGGCCTTCCTCCGAGCTCGACACCGCAGCGGCCCCGACCACCGCCGGGGACCGGCCGGCGCCGGCCCGGACGCTGGTGTTCGACGAGGTCGACGCCGGCATCGGCGGCGAGGCGGCGGTCGCGGTGGGCCGGGCGCTGGCCGCCCTGGCCCGCCACCACCAGGTGCTGGTCGTCACCCACCTCCCGCAGGTCGCGGCGTTCGCCGACCACCAGATCGCGGTGTCCAAGCAGGAGTCGGGCGGCAGGACCCGCACCTCGGCGGACATCCTCGACGAGTCCGGGCGGGTGGTCGAGCTGTCCCGGATGCTCTCGGGCAGCCCCGACAGCGCCACCGCCCGTTCGCACGCCACCGAGCTGCTGGCGCAGGCCCGGGGCGGGCCGGGCTAGAGCGTCCCGGACCGCCGTCGGGGTGCGCTCCGGCGGTTTCGTGGCCTTCGGTATGGCCGTCGTCGGGGCCGCCAGCCGGTAGGGTGCCTATGGGCGTCGAGCATTGGAGGACAGGACTTGGCGAAGCACATCTTCGTCACCGGAGGCGTGGCCAGCTCCCTCGGGAAAGGGCTCACCGCCTCCTCGCTGGGGCGTTTGTTGAAAAGCCGGGGCCTTCGGGTCACGATGCAAAAGCTCGATCCGTACCTCAACGTCGATCCGGGCACGATGAACCCGTTCGAGCACGGCGAGGTGTTCGTGACCGACGACGGCGGCGAGACCGACCTCGACCTCGGCCACTACGAGCGGTTCATCGACGTCAGCCTCAACCGTGACTCCAACGCCACCACCGGCTCGATCTACTCGGGGGTCATCGCCAAGGAGCGCCGAGGCGACTACCTGGGCAAGACCGTCCAGGTCATCCCTCACATCACCGACGAGATCAAAGACCGCATCCTGCGCCTCGCCAGCGACGACGTCGACGTGGTCATCACCGAGGTGGGCGGCACGGTCGGCGACATCGAGATCCTCCCGTTCCTCGAAGCCATCCGGCAGTTCCGCATGGACGTCGGCAGGGACAACGTCTGCTACATCCACGTCACCCTGGTCCCGTACCTCGGTCCGTCGGGGGAGCAGAAGACCAAGCCGACGCAGCACTCGGTGACCGAGCTGCGCAGCCGGGGCATCCAACCCGACGTCATCATCTGCCGCAGCGACCGCAGCATCTCGCCGGGCCTCAAGCGCAAGATCTCCCTGCTCTGCGAGGTTCCCGTCGCCGCGGTGGTGTCGTGCACCGACGCCCCCAACCTCTACGAGATCCCCCTGACCCTCCACGACGAGGGCCTCGACACCTACGTCTGCCAGCTGCTGCGCTTCGACGGCGTCAACGACGACGGCACCCCCGAGCACCCCATCGACCTCACCGAGTGGGAGCGGCTGGTGGAGCGCGTCGAGGCCGCCACCCGCCCGGTGCGCATCGGGCTGATAGGCAAGTACGTCAACCTGCCCGACGCCTACCTGTCGGTCGTGGAGGCCCTCCGCCACGGCGGTTACCACCACGGCGCGGCCATCGAGCTCGAGTGGGTCCAAGCCGAGGACGTGCAGGGCCTGCTGGCCGACGGACGGCTACGGGACCTCGACGGCATCGTCATCCCCGGCGGGTTCGGCGAGCGCGGCATCGAGGGCAAGATCACCGCGGCGGCCTACGCCCGCGAGCACGAGATCCCGTGCCTGGGCCTGTGCCTAGGCCTCCAGGTCATGGTGATCGACTACGCCCGCAACGTCGCCGACCTCGAAGGCGCCAACTCGCGAGAGTTCGACTCGCTCTCCCCCCATCTGGTCATCGACTTGATGGACGAGCAGCGCTCGGTGGTCGACATGGGCGGCACCATGCGGCTCGGGACCTGGCCGGCGAAGCTGCTGCCCGACTCCCAGGTGGCTCGGGCGTACGGCCGGGAGCTGGTATACGAACGCCACCGGCACCGCTACGAGGTCAACCCCAAGTACCGGGCTCGCCTCGAGGACGCCGGGCTGACCTGCTCGGGGACCTCGCCCGACGACCGCCTGGTGGAGTTCATCGAGCTGCCGGGCCACCCGTTCTGGGTCGGTACCCAGGCCCACCCCGAGTTCAAGAGCCGCCCCGAGCGGGCCCACCCGCTGTTCCGGGAGCTGGTCGGCGCCGCGCTGGCCCGAGCCGAGGGCCGCGCCCCCAGACTCCTCGACCTCCACGACGTCGACGTTGCCGCCGTTCCGCAAGCTCGCTGAGGAGCAGCTCCTCGCCACCCAGCTGTTCCGGGTGGCCGAGGGGCGCTTCGAGAGCCCGACCGGCGAGCCGTTCACCAGGACGATCATCCACCACCCAGGGGCGGTGGCGGTCGTCCCGCTGGTCAACGACCGTACCGCCCTGCTCGTACGCCAGTACCGGGCCGCGGTCGACCGGGAGCTGCTCGAGATCCCCGCCGGCAAGCGCGACGTGGCCGGGGAGGCCGTCGAGGTGACCGCGGCGCGTGAGCTGGAGGAGGAGGTCGGGCGGCGGGCCGGGCAGATGGACCTGGTGGCCAGGTTCTACAACTCGGTCGGGATCAGCGACGAGTACACCCACGTGTTCGTGGCCCGGGACCTGACCGAGGTCCCGACCGACCTGCAGGGCATCGAAGAGAACCACATGACCACCGAAGAGGTCGCGCTCGCCGACGTCGCCGAGCTGATCGCAGCCGGCGAGCTGGCCGACGCCAAGACCATCGTCGGGCTCACCCTGGCCATGCTCGGAGCCCGGCCCATCCCTTGACCCGGCTCTCGCAGTGACCGCGCCGGGGTCCCTGCCCGGCGGTCGGTGCGGTTTGGTGCGCTTAGGGGGCATCCGGGCGGCCCTGACGGCCGGCTGCCTCGCCCCCCGGTGAAGCGAGGTGTACCGTTCGGTGAATGATGGCTGACACCGGGGTAGCCGCCCTGCGAAACGCACTCGAGACCGAACGAGCCGCGCTTCGCCGCGAGCTCAATGAGCTCGGCGCGCTCGACGGGACCGGCGCGCTCGACTACGACGCCAACTTCGCTGACTCCAGCCAGGTGAACGCCGAGCGGGGCGAGACCGGGGCGCTGGTCGCCAAGCTCCGCTCCGGGCTCGACGACGTGGAGCTGGCGTTGGCCAAGCTGGACGGGACCGCCACCCCGGCGTACGGGATCTGCGAGCGCTGCGGGCAACCGATCGCCGAGGCTCGCCTCGAGGCGATGCCCACCGCCCGGCGCTGCGTCACCTGTTCCGCCGCCGGCTGAACGCGCCGCAGGCCGGTACGGGCCGGGCTGCGCCAGCCAGGAAGCGGGGATCCTGACCTGATGGCCGACCCGCGCTCGTCTCGGCGCAGCCAGCTCCTCCACCCCCAGGCGCTGGTCGCTTTGGGGCTCATCCTCGTCGCGGTGTGGGCTTTGCGCCACACCCTGTCGTCGACCACGCTGCTGATCTTCGTGGTCGTCGTCCCATCGATCATGCTGCACGAGGTGGCCCACGGGGTGGCCGCGCTGGCGTTCGGTGACGACACCGCCAAGCGGGCCGGGCGCTTGACCCTCAACCCGCTCCGCCACGTCGACCCGATCGGCACCCTGGTGCTGCCCGGGGTGCTGGCCCTCTCCGGCCTCGGAGCGTTCGGGTACGCCAAGCCGGTCCCGATCAACCCGTCCAGGATGCGCAGCCCCCGCAACCACTCGCTGCTGACCAGCCTGGCCGGGCCGGCCACCAACCTGGCGCTGGCCGGCATCTCCATCATCGTCCTGCGCTTCGCCCGGCCCGCCGGGACCGCTCTGCACGTCTACGACGCTTACACCTACATCGGCATCAACTCGCTGGATATCGCCGACCGGGTGCTGTTCTTGCTCGGGTTCTTGAACGTCAGCCTGGCCGTGTTCAACCTGATCCCCCTGCCTCCCCTCGACGGCTCGGCGGTGGTCGAGCGGCTCCTGCCGGCCGCGGCGTGGCCGGCGTGGTCGACGCTGCGCCAGTACGCCATGCCGATCCTGCTGGTAGTGGTGTTGTGGAACCCGCACGGGTTCCTCGGTCACATCTTCGGGCCGGCCGGGCAGGCCTGGGCCGACTTGCTCAAAGCCTGAGGGCCCGGACCTTCGCCAGTCGGGCCCGCTCGAACGTCGGGCGGCTGGCCCGCTCGGGCGTCGGGCGTCGGGCGTCCAGTTGACCACGGCGCCGGGTGGACAACTGGACTCCGAAAGGACGCTCAGCGGTCGTCGGGTCCGGTCTCGATCGGCAGTGACGGGTCGGCGCCCCACGCCGACCAAGACCCCGGGTACAGGCGGGCGTCAACGTTGAGGCCGGCGAGGTGCAGGGCCAGGAGGTTGTGGCACGCGGTGACCCCGGACCCGCACGACGAGACGACCGGCGTGCCAGCGCGCACTCCCAGAGCCTCGAAGCGCCGGCGCAGCGCATCGGCGGGAAGGAACCGGCCGGTCGCGGGGTCCAGGTTGGCGGCCCAGGGGGCGTTGCGGGCGCCGGGGATGTGCCCCGGCCGGGGGTCGGCTGGATTGGGCTCGCCGGCGAAGCGTTCTGGGCTGCGGGCGTCGATGATCACCGCGCCCTGCAGCGACCCGGGCAAGGGGTTGCTCTCGGCCGACGCCGACGCCGACTCGAGGGTGGCAGCGAGCGTCTCGGTGGCGACGATCCTGGCCGCTGGCCACACCGGGGCCCGGCCGTCACCCGACGATAGGCCGCTTCGCTCCCCGCCGGGAGCCTCCCCACTCGGAGCCACCGCACTCGGAGCCTCCGCACTGTGAGCCTCCGCACTTTGAGCCTCCGCACTGGAAGCCTCCTCGGTGCGGGCCTCCTCGCCGCCAGCCCCGGCTTCCAACGGCCCGGGCCAGGCGGCCAGCCCCCCATCCAAGATGGCCACCTCCCAGCCGAGGCTGTGGAGCATCCACCACAGGCGTCCCGCGATCGATCCGCCGGCGTCGTCATAGGCCACCACCGGCCGCCCCGGCTCGAAACCCAACCGGACCAGCGCGGCCACGAAGGCTCGAGGATCGGGCAGCGGGTGGCGGCCGGTGCCGGCGCTGACCGGTCCCGACAGCGTCGTGTCGATGTCCACCCAGATCGCGCCGGGGATGTGCCCCTCGCTCCAAGCCCGCCGCCCGGAGCGACCGTCGAGATACCAGCGGACATCGGCCACGGCCGGCGCGGCGGCCGGGTCGGCGAGCGCGGCCGCCAGCCAAGCTGCGTCGACGAGCGGCCCGGGCAGGGAGACGGTTCCGGGGGTCGGCGGCAAAGCGCGTGTCATCCGGGGGGCAGGAGCCCGATGGCGGCCTCGGCCCGGGCGGCGGTCGCCGCCGCCACCTCGTTGGCCCGCTCCGCCCCGGCTCGCAGCACCTTGGCCACCGAGGCCGGGTCGCTGGCCAGTTCCCGGTAGCGGGCCTGGATCGGGGCCAACAACTCGACGACCGCGCTGGCCGTGTCGGCCTTAAGAGGTCCGTAGCGGGTGTAGCCGGCGGCCACCTGGTCGGGGGTGCGCCCGGTGATCGTGGCGAGGATGTCGAGGAGGTTGGACACCCCAGGCTTGGCTGCCGGGTCGTAGCGCACCGCGTCCGGGCCGTCGTCGGCGTCGGTCACCGCACGCTTGATCTTGCGCTCGATGTCCTTGGGGTCGTCGAAGAGGAACACCGTCCCCTGCGGGGAGTCGCTGGACTTGGACATCTTGCGGGTCGGCTCCTGCAAGTCCATCACCCGTCCCCCCTGCCCTCGGGCGGGGATCAGGGCGTCGGGCACCTTGAACGTCTGGCCGTAGCGGTGGTTGAACCGCTCCGCCAGGGTGCGGGTCAACTCGAGGTGCTGGCGCTGGTCGTCGCCGACGGGCACCCGGTCGGCGTCGTAGAGGACGATGTCGGCGGCCATCAGCGCTGGGTAGGCGAGCAATCCCAGGCGGGCAGCTTCCTCGCCGCCCTTGGCCGACTTGTCCTTCCACTGGGTCATGCGCCGCATCTCGCCGAAGCTGGCAGTGCACTCGAGCAGCCATGCCACCTGGGTGTGGGCGGGGACGTGGCTCTGCACGAACAGGGTGCAGCGGTCCGGGTCGAGCCCGGCCGCCAGAAGCAGCGTCGCCATGGTCATCGTGGCGGAGCGCAGCTCGGCTGCGTCTCCGGGCACGGTGAGGGCGTGGAGGTCCACGACGCAGTAGAAGGCGTCCGCGCTGTCTTGCAGCGCGATCCAAGACCGGAGCGCGCCGAGGTAGTTGCCGAGCTGCGGTTGGCCGGTGGGCTGGATGCCGGAGAGGACCCTGGTCACCAGCCGATGGTAAGCCACCGGGCCATCACAGCCACCCGAATACCCCGCCGGTACACTCGTCGGGGTGCCCTACACCGTGAGCACGCCGGTCTTCGAGGGCCCCTTCGACCTCCTGCTGCACCTGATCACCAAGGAGCAGGTGGACTTGTGGGAGGTGTCGCTGTCCTCGATCGTCGACGCCTATGTCGCCACCCTCGAGGAGATGCGGGCTGCGCTTGACCTGGAGGTGGCCACCGAATTCCTCCTCATCGCGGCCGTGCTGCTCGAGCTAAAGACCCGCCGTCTGCTTCCCGGGCGCGACGACGTGGAACTAGAGGAGGAGCTGGCGCTCTGGGAGGAGCGGGACCTGCTCCTGGCTCGGCTCCTGGAGGCCAAGACCTTCAAGGATGCCGCGGCGACGATGGTCCGTCTGATGGACGGCGCGGCTCGCAGCTACCCGCGTACCGCCGGGCTCGAGGAGCGTTTCGTCGGTCTGGTACCCGACCTGATGGAGGGGGTGACCCCCGAGCGCCTGCGCGACGCCCTCCAGGCCGCCTTGACGCCCAAGCCGACCCCGACCGTCGCGTTGGACCACGTGGCGCCGATAAGGACCAGCGTCGCCGAGGCCGTCGAGCAGCTGGTGGAGGTTCTGCCCCGGGTCGGTCGGGCCACGTTCAAATCGCTGACCGAGGGGATGACCGAGCGCCTAGAGGTCATCGTCCGGTTCCTGGCGGTGCTCGAGCTCTACAAGCAGGGTTACATCGACGTGGAGCAGGCCGGGAGCTTCGCCGAGTTGCACATCGCGTGGCAGGGCGCGCCGGCGGAGGGTTCGGAGGACTCGGTCCTGGCCGGCGTCGAGGAGTACCAAGGCTGATGGCGTCGGAAGCCACCCGGGCCATCGAGGCAATCTTGATGGTCGCCGACAGCCCAGTCGAGCCGGGGATCCTGGCCCAGCTGCTGGAGATGCCGCCGCTGGCCATCGAGCAGCTGTGTGACCAGCTGAGCGCCGAGTACCGGGAGAGCGACCGAGGATTCGTGTTGGCGCGCGTCGCCGGCGGCTACCGGTTCCAGAGTCACGGCGACATGGCGCCCTACGTGGAGCGGTTCGTCCTCGAGGGTCAAAGCGCCCGCATGTCGGCGGCCGCGCTCGAGACGCTGGCGATCGTGGCCTACAAGCAGCCGGTGTCGCGCGCCCAGATCGCCTCGATCCGGGGCGTCAACGCCGACGGCGTGATGCGGACCCTGCAACAGCGCGGGTTCATCACCGAGATCGGCCGAGATCCCGGGCCGGGCCAGGCGGTCCTGTACGGGACGACGCCGTTGTTCCTCGAACGGTTAGGCATCGACAAGCTGGGTGACCTCCCGCCGCTGGCCGACTTCGTCCCCGGTCCGGAGGTGATGGAGGCCCTCGAGCACAGCCTGCAGGTCGGTCCCGCCGCCGCGGAGGACGCTGCTGCGGCCGCGGAGGCGGAGATGGAGATGGCCCCCAACGACCAGCAAGACCTGGAGCCGCCAGCTGCCGAGCCCGAAGCAGCCGACCCGGCGCCGGGCGAGGACGAGCCGGGAGGCGAGCAGCCCGGCGGCGAAGAGCCCGCTGGCCAGGACCTGGCCGGACAAGAGGCGGTCGGGCAGGAGCCGGCAGACGGTGACCACGGTGCCTGAGGCCCCCGAGGACCGCGATGGGCGCCCCGAGGAGCACGAAGGCGAACGGCTCCAGAAGGTCCTGGCCCGGGTGGGTATCGGGAGCCGCCGGGTGTCGGAGGACCTGATCGACGCCGGGCGGGTGTCGGTAAACGGCGAGGTCGCCGTGCTCGGACGGCGGGTCGACCCCGAGCAGGACAGCATCGAGGTCGACGGGGTCCCCGTCGCGGTCCGCCCCGGCCTGGTGTACTACCTGCTCAACAAGCCGGCCGGGGTGGTCACCACCGCGTCGGACCCGGAGGGACGCCCGACGGTGGTCGGCCTAGTGCCCGAGGAGCCCCGGATCCACCCGGTCGGCCGCCTCGACGCCAACACCGAAGGCCTCCTCCTGCTGACCAACGACGGGGACCTGACGTTCCGCCTGACTCACCCCCGCTTCGGGGTGGAGAAGGAGTACCTGGCGGTCGTCGAGGGCAACCCCCGCCCGGCCGCGGTCCGGGCGCTCCGAGAAGGCGTGGTGCTGGAGGACGGTCCCACCGCGCCGGCCAGGGTCGCGGTCGTCGCACCCGACACGCTGCGGATGGTTATCCACGAGGGCCGCAACCGGCAGATCCGGCGGATGTGCCAGGCCGTCGGCCATCCGGTCCGCCGGCTGGTACGGACTCGGATCGGGCCGGTGCGCGACCAGCGCCTAGGCCCGGGGGAGTGGCGGCCGCTCACGACCGAGGAGCTCCAGGGATTGCAGCAGGCGTCGGTGGCGACCGGCGAAGGGCCGGCGGGATCCAAGCGCCGCCGGCAGTAGCTCGGCGAGCCAAGCGCTGCCAGGATCGGACCGCCGCTTGCTGCAAAGCGCGGGTGGTCCGGTCGGTCCAGCGAACTTGGCGGCAGGTCGGAGGCGACGGGTAGAAAGCCATCTCCCAGATTGGCCTGCCCGGCTCGTTCACGGTCGTCGCGGAGGTCGATGGACACGCCTGGCTCATAACCAGAAGGACGTGGGGTCGTCCCCCACCACCACCGCCACCACGACCGCTGGTCAGGCGCGCACCTCGCATGGGAGCACTCGTGCGCTGTCGACTTCTTCGGTTGCGTGAGGCTGCCGAAAACCCGATCGCTGCGAACTGACTCGGGGGCCAAGGTAGCAGTTCTGCTACCTTGGTCAGCGTGAGCCACATCGCACAGAAAGAGCTGCGTAACCACGTCGGCGAGGTGCTCCGTCGGGCCGAGGCCGGCGAGACCCTTACCGTGACGGTCGCCGGTCGTCCCGTTGCCGAGCTCGGCCCGGCCCATCGCCGCCGCTGGGTCAGCGGTGCCAGACTCGCGGGCATCTGGCGCGCAAAGGCGCCGCGGGGGCTGGATGCCGACCTCGAGCGACTGCCGGCAGGCGTCGTAGACCCGTTCGCTTCATGAGGGCCGTGCTCGACACGTCGGTGCTCATAGGCGAGCTCCCCCCGCCTGACGACGTCGAGGCCGCCATCAGCGTCGCTTCGATAACCGAGCTGCACTTCGGTGTCCTCGTTGCCGGTGACGATGACGAGCGGGCTCGACGCACCGCCCGACTTTCGGTGGTCGAGGCAACGTTCGACCCCCTACCGATAAGCGTCGAGGTCGCCCGTGTCTGGGGTCAACTCACCGCTGCGGTGGCCCGCCGTGGTGGCAATCCAAGACGGCGCCAGATCGACCTCGCCATCGCTGCCACCGCCCAGGTGGAAGGAGTGCCCCTCCTCACCGAGAACGTCGGCGACTTCCAGATCATCGATGACCTAGTCGACGCTCGGCGACCGTCCGACCGATAGCTCGTGGCGAGCTCCCGCGCGGAAGCAGAACCTCCCCCGATCGGGAAAGGCTGTGAAGCTCCTCCCGGTGGGCGACGAAGAGCAGCCTGGCCCGTGGGAGGTGCCGTCGAAGCCGCCGGCAGTCGACGGCGGCCATGACGGTCTTGTCGGAAACGATGACACCCGCATTCCTCGGACGGCCCTATCCGAGCCGACATCGCCCGGGTTGGCAAGACCCTGTGCAGTCACTGCACATCCCCCGCTCGAATTGCTCTTTTGTCGAGTGAGGAAGTGAGAAGTCGGCGACCTCCGTGGCGCCCCGCCACAACGGAAGCCTTGGTCATAGCATTGCTCGGCCAGGGCTTCCCCGTTTCTGCGCTCAGCTTTCCGAGGGGTCAAACCTCTGCTCCGGGCTGGATGCCGCCGCTATTGCTGGCACCCTGCAGGAGCTGAGAGGCCCAGGCAGCTTGCTCCAGGCACCAACCGAGCGAGCGGAGCTAGTCGAGGGCGGTAGCGAGGCGGCCGAAGGTCGCCTCGCGCCTTTGGTCCTTCCCCAGGTAGGGCGCAACGGGCCCGAGGGCCCGTTGGCTAACGCACCGGCCTGCGGCCGGCTTGTTGTCGGAAGGAGGTTCCTAGGCCTCGCGGCGGCGCCATGCTGCCAGCGCCGCGACCATGGCAGCCGGGCCCGCCTGCATGCCAGGAACGACGCCGGCGTACTGGTTTCATGCTGAAGGCGGGATCCTTATGCCCGAGGCGCTCGCTTATGACCTTCACCGCACGCCGGCAGGGCGATCGTGGCGGGGTGTGATCCGCTAGCTGCCCGTGGCAGTCCCCGCACCCGTTGGCACCCACCTCGCGCATCCGACGGCGTGGCCCGGCGGAAGGCGCACCCGGGAAGGGCAGCGGCGAGACGAACTCAGGTCCGGCTGACGAGGCGCCCGAAGGGAAGCGGGGGTGCGGGGATCCGTCGGGCCGTGGCGCCGGGGACCTCTAGAAACGGGGTCGCCCCGAAGCGCCGCCCGGCCTGCCAGTCGGCCCGGGCCCGCTCGACGCTCTCGGCGGAGTCGCCGACGAAGTTCCACCACATCACGAGCGGTCCCTCCCACGGCGCGCCGCCGAGCAGCAACACCCGCGCCGGCCCGTCAGCGGCCAGGTCCAGCGACGAGCGTCCCGGCGGGAGGACCACGAGGCGATCCGGCCCGACCGCATCGGCGCCGCCGACGGCAGCGGCGCCCTCCACCACGAGCACCCCGTGCTCGAACGCCGGGTCGAGCGCCAGCTCCGCCGACGCCTGCTTGGAGGTGGTCAGCTCGACGCCGACGAGAGGTGAATACACCTTCGCGGGGGAGGTCACCCCCCCGAACGAGCCGACCAGCACCCGTCCCGACCAGTCTCCGGCGTTGGTCGCCGGGAGCTCTGGGTGGTGATCGAACGCCGGCTCTCGGTCGCGCTGGCCGTCGGGCAGCGCCACCCACAGCTGGGTGCCGTGGAGGATCGGCGGGTGGCTGGAGGGCGACTCTTCGGCGTGGGCGACGCCCCGTCCCGCGGTCATCACGTTCAGCTGGCCGGGGCGGATCGCCTGCTCGCTGCCGAGGCTGTCACGGTGCACCACCTCACCTTCGAGCAGCCAGGTGACCGTCTGCAGCCCGGTGTGGGGATGGGGGCCGACGGCCATGCCGGCCTGGCCGGTTATGTCGCTCGGACCGAAGTGGTCGAGGAAGCACCATGCGCCGATCGTCCGCTTGGCCCGGGTCGGGAGGCTGCGGCGCACCGCGCCGCCGCCCACGATCGCGTCTACGGCGTCGATCACTCGCGAGCCGCCTTCCGTGCTGGCTACCTGAGTGCTCACGACCTCACGGTACCGACCTTGGGGCCCGGCGCGATGTGAGCGACGCGCCCGGACGGCTCTAGGGTTGCGTCCCGTGTCGGGAGCAGCCGAGAGCAGTGTTGCGGCGCCCGCCGTGTCCGGGACGGTCCCGGCACCCAACGGTCGCGGCGCGAGCGGGTCGCGCCGGCGAGCCCAGATCGTCGGGATCGGCCTGATCGGCGGCTCGATCGGGATGGCTTTGCGGCAGCGGGGCTGGACCGTCACCGGTGCCGATATCGAGCCGGCCCGGGGTCGTCGGGCTTTGGCCATCGGTGCCCTGGATGCCCTCGGCGTCGACCCGGAGGCCGAGATCACGTTCATCGCCACGCCGGCCGGAGCGGTACCGGAGGCCGCCCACGCAGCCCTCGACGGTCCGGGCGTGGTGACCGACGTCGCCGGCGTCAAAGGGCCGATCGCCGCCGCGGTGGCCCATCCCCGCTTCGTCGCTGGGCACCCGATGGCCGGCTCGGAGCAAGAGGGCCTCGACGGCGCCGACCCCGACCTGTTCATCGGCGCCACCTGGGTGCTCACCCCCACCGACCACACCAGCCCCGACACCTACGCCTATGTGCAGACCGTGGTGGGCGGCCTGGGCGCCAACGTGGTGGCCATGCCGCCGGCCCGCCACGACGACTTGGTCGCAGTGGTCTCGCACGTGCCGCACCTGACCGCCGCCACCCTCATGAACCTGGCGGCCGACGCCGCAGAGGAGCAGAGCACCCTGCTGCGCCTGGCAGCCGGCGGGTTCCGGGACATGACCAGGATCGCCGCTGGCCATCCGGGGATCTGGCCCGACGTGTGCATCCAAAACCGCGACGGGATCCTCCAGGTCATCGACGGGCTGGTGTCGGAGCTGACCGACGTGCGCCGCATCGTCGCGGAGGGCGACCGCGACGGCCTGCTCAAGCGGCTCGAACGGGCCCGGGAGGCTCGGACCAACCTGCCTTCGGGAGCCCCCGACGCGGCCCGCACCGCCGAGCTGCGCATCCCCGTCTTGGACCGCCCCGGCGTACTCGCTGAGGTCCTCACCCTGGCCGGCGACCTCGGCATCAACGTGTTCGACGTCGAGATCGCCCACTCCGCGGAGGGCGACCGCGGCGTGCTGGTGTTGGTGATCGACGACGGCGCCAGCGTCCAGCTGCGCGAGTCTCTCGCGGCGCGCGGCTACCGCACCTCGGTCCGCACCCCCGGCCCGTGACCACGATGACCTGGGCGGCGCTCGCCGCGGGAGAGCGATGACCGCGTTCACGGTAGAAGCCGCCCCCGGCGGCGTGCACGGCGTCTTGCGGGTACCCGGCGACAAGTCGGTGTCCCACCGGGCGCTGCTCCTCGCGGCGCGCGCCGACGGGCGCTCGGAGCTGCACGGCCTCTCCGACGGCGAGGACGTGCGCCACACCGCCGAGGCGATCCAGGCGTTCGGCGCCGAGGTGGTCCGCATCGGGGAGGGAACCGTCGCCGTCGACGGCGGCCCGGCCCGGCTGCGAGAACCGCAGCGGGTGGTCGACGTGGGCAACTCCGGCACCGCCATCCGGCTGCTGACCGGGTGGGCCACCGCCATCGACGGCATGGCGGTCCTGGTCGGCGACGAGTCCATCGCCCGCCGGCCCATGGGCCGCATCGCCGACCCACTGCGGCTCATGGGCGCCCAGATCGACGGCCGGGCGGGCGGCACCCTGCCGCCGCTGGTGGTACGGGGCGGTCACCTGCACGGCATCGAGTACCGGCCGCCGGTCGCGTCCGCGCAGGTCAAGGGAGCGGTCCTCCTCGCCGGCCTGGCAGCGGAAGGCCCGACCACGGTGATCGAGGCCATCCCCACGAGGCGGCACACCGAGGAGATGCTCCTCCAAGCCGGCGCCGACGTGGTGGTCAACGGCGGCAGCGTGACCCTGCGCCCCTCCGCTCTCTCGCCGATGAGCGTCGACGTCCCCGGAGACCCGTCCCACGCCGCGTTCTGGGCGGTGGCCGCCAGCATCGTGCCGGGCAGCGACTTGGTGATCGAGCACGTCTACGTCGGGCCGGGCCGGGCCGGGTTCATCGACGTGCTGAGGCGGATGGGCGCCGACATCGAGGTGGTGGGCGAGAACCCCGTCACCCGCACCGCGGACCTGCGGATCCGCTCCGCAGCCCTCCACGCCACCGAGGTCGGAGGCGCGGAGGTCCCGTCGCTCATCGACGAGATCCCGGTGCTCGCGGTCGCCGCGTCGCTGGCGGAGGGCGCCACGACGTTCAGTGACGCCGCGGAGCTGGCCGTGAAGGAGAGCGACCGGATCGCTTCGACCACCGGCGGGCTGCAGGCCATCGGGGTCCGAGCCGAGGCCCGCCCCGACGGGCTGGTCGTCCACGGCCGTGCCGGCCGGCCCCCGGCGGGCGGGTCGGTGGACGCCCTCGGGGACCACCGCATCGCCATGTCGATGGCCATCGCCGGGTTGGTCACCGCCGAGCCGGTGCGGATCACCGGATGGGAATCGGTGGCCACCAGCTACCCCACGTTCAGAGAGGATCTTCGCCGGTGCGTGTCATAGCCATCGACGGCCCGGCCGGTTCGGGCAAGTCCACCGTCGCTCGGGCCGTCGCTGCCCGGCTCGGTCTCGCCTACCTCGACACCGGCGCGATGTACCGGGCGGTGACCTTCGCCGCGATCCGCCGGGGTATCGACCCGAGCGACGCCGAGCCGGTGGCCCGGCTGGCGGAGGACATCGACATCGACGTGGCCGACAAGGTGACCGTCGACGGGGTCGACGCGACCATCGAGATCCGCAGCCCCGAGGTCACCCGGGCGGTCAGCGCGGTGGCCGCCAACCCGGCCGTTCGCCACGAGCTGGTGGTCCGCCAGCGGCAGTGGGCCGAAGCGCACGGGGGAGGGGTGGTGGAAGGCCGGGACATCGGGACGGTGGTCTTCCCGAACGCCGACGTGAAGGTGTACCTGACCGCCGACGACAGCGAACGGGCCACCCGCCGGTCGAAAGAGATGCTCGACATGCACTATGACCAGGTCGCGGCCGACATCGCCCGCCGGGACCACATCGACTCGACCAGGGCGGCGTCCCCGATGGCCGTCGCCGACGACGCGGTGCACATCGACTCGACCGGTCGGGGGATCGAGGAAGTGGTCGAGGACGTGCTGGCCCTGGTCGCCAAGTGAGCGCGCCGACCGCCTGGCAGCTGCGCTGGTACGCGTTCGCTCGCGGCGTGGTGGAGGTGGTGTGCCGGCTGGTGTGGCGGGTGGAGCTGGTCAACTTGGACCGGATCCCGAAGACCGGCCCCTACGTGATCGCCCCGGTCCACCGGTCCAACATCGACACGCTCCTCTGCGGATGCCTCACCCGTCGCCGGATCCGGTTCATGGGAAAGGATTCGTTGTGGAAGTACCGCTGGTCGGGGCGGCTGTTCACGTCGCTCGGGGCGTTCCCGGTGCGTCGCGGCACTCCCGATCGGGAAGCGCTCAGGGTCTGCGAGGAAGCGCTCCTGGCCGGGGAGCCGGTCGTCTTGTTCCCTGAAGGCACCCGCCAGAGCGGCCCGGTAGTCCAAGACCTGTTCGAGGGAGCGTCGTTCGTGGCGGCGCGGGCCGGCGTGCCGATCATCCCCGTCGGCATCGGCGGCAGCGAGTGGGCCATGCCGAAGGGCAAGAAGGGCATCCGTCCGGTGAAGGTGGCGATGGTCGTCGGCGAGCCGATCCTGCCCGCGGCCCGCTCCGAAGGCGGCCGGGTCACCCGCCGGACGATCACCGACACCTCGGCGCGCCTGCACACCGAGCTGCAGGTCCTCTTCGACGACGCGTTGACCAGAGCCGGGCGCCGCTCAGCCTGACACCGGCCGCCGGCGCCGTCTCAGACGCTGAGGGTGGCCATCGCGGTGGCCGCGGGGATGTCCCGGTCCTCGACGACGCCCCCTCCGGCGAGCGGGTCGCCGCCAGGGGCGAGCGCAGCCACCGCCGCGGCGCCGGCCACGGTCCGCAGCAGGTCGCGCAGCTCGCGGGGGAGGGGGAAGTACTCGTCCTCGTCCACCGCCTGCACCTCGTCGATGCCGCCGGCGGGGTTGAGGGCCTCGACGACGGCCACGACCAGCGACTCGGGGGCCGACGCCCCGGCGATGACGCCGACGGTCCCAGACAGGTCGTCGGGCAGCTCGTCGGCCCCGTTGACCCGCACCGCTCGGGGGCAGCCGGCTGCGATCGCGGTCCGGGTCAGGGCGTTGGTGTTCGAGGAGTTGTCCGAGCCGATGACGACCACCACGTCGCACTGCCCGGCGATGGCCTTCAGCGCGGCCTGGCGGTTGGTGGTGGCGAAGCACAGGTCGGAGTGACCGGGCACCCACAGGTCCGGCCAGCGCCCCTTCGCCGCCTCGAGCAGGCCCTTCCACTCGTCGACGGCCAGCGTGGTCTGGGCCAAGAACGCCACCGGCTGGTCGCTGTCGGGTAGCGCCATCATCTCCTCGACGCTCTCCACCCGGTGGACCGCGTCGGGGGCCACCGCCATCGTGCCGATGGCCTCCTGATGGCCTTCGTGGCCGACGTAGACGATCGAGTACCCCTTGGCCGCCCGGCGCTTGACCTCGTGGTGGACCTTGATGACGAGCGGGCACGCCGCGTTGACGACGGTCCGTCCGTCCTGGCGGGCGCCGTCGACCACCTGGGGGGCGGTCCCGTGGGCGGAGAGCATGAGCGGGGCGCCGGCGGGTACCTCGGTGATGTCGTCCACGAAGACCACGCCGAGCTCCTTGAACCGCTCGACCACGACCTTGTTGTGGACTATCTCGTGGTAGCAGTACACGGGCGGCTCGAACACCCGCACCATCCACGCCAGGGCCTTGATGGCCATCTCCACCCCGGCGCAAAAGCCCCGCGGGGAGGCGAGGAGAACCCGATCGACCTTCACGCCTCCACGGTACCGAGATGGCCTCCCGTAGAGCGAGCGGGGCCAATTGGGTGCCAAGCGCGGCTAGCATCGCAAAGCTATGTCGCTGCCCCGCGTGGTGGCGGTGACCCCGGGGTCACCCGCTGCCCGGGCCGGCCTCCTGCCAGGCGACGAGATCGCCGCCATGGACGGTCAGCTCCCCCGAGACATCATCCAATATCAGCTGCTCGCCGATCAGGCCGAGCTGGACCTCGACGTGCGCCGAGGCGGCCTGGAGCTGCCCGTCACCGTCATCAGGGACGGCAACGAGCCTCTCGGCCTCGAGGTCGACGCGGCCCTCTTCGACCGGGTCAGGACCTGCGACAACCACTGCGAGTTCTGTTTCATCCACCAGCTGCCGAAAGGCATGCGCAAGAGCCTCTACACCCGCGACGACGACTACCGGCTGTCGTTCTTGTACGGCAACTTCACGACCCTCACCCGCTTCACCGAGGCCGACTTGGAGCGGGTCGTCACCGAGGGCCTGTCGCCGCTTTGGGTCTCCATCCACGCCACCGACCCCGACGTGCGCTCCAGGATGCTGCGCAACAAGCGCGGCGCGACCAGCCTTCGATGGCTCCGGGCCCTCCTAGACCACGGCATCGAGGTTCACGGCCAGGTGGTCGTCTGCCCGGGGGTAAACGACGGGGTCATCCTCGACGACACCCTCGCAGGGGTCCTCGACCGCTTCCCTGAGATGGCCAGCGTGGCGTGCGTGCCCCTCGGCGTCAGCCGGTTCAACGTCGAGGAGGCGATGCGCCCCCACACCGTCGAGGAAGCGGCCGCGGTGGTCGAGCTGATTGAGGGATGGCAGGACACCTTCCGCGCCGCCCTCGGCCACCCGATGGCCTTCGCGGCCGACGAGTACTACCTGGTAGCCGGGCGTCCTTTCCCCACCTTGGACGCGTACGGGCCCGTCGCCCAGCACGACAACGGCGTGGGGATGGTGGCCGCGTTCCGGGCCCGCTTCGAGGGGCGCGAGGACGCGCCGACGGGCGGTCCCGGAGGGTTCTTCCAGTCCGTCGACGGCGCGCCGGCGGAGGGCTACCGCGCCCCCCGGGCGCCGGGATCGATCACCCTGGCGCCCCGCTCCGACGCCCCCATCACCATCCTCACCGGCCCCTACGGCAAGGCGGTCCTCGAGCCGCTCGTCCAGGCCGTGAACCCCGACACCGAGGTGCTCGCAGTGCCCAACGAGTTCTTCGGCGGCAACACCAGCGTCGCGGGACTGATGACCGGCGCCGACTTGGCCCGGGTCCTCGCCGCCGCCCCCTTCGGCCGGCGCTACCTGCTCCCCGATGTCTGCCTGTCCGGGGGCCGGTTCCTCGACGGCCTGACCCCCGCCGACCTTCCCCGAGCCGTCGAGATCGTGCCAGCAGACGGGGCCAGCCTGCGCCGGGCGCTGCGCGCCCCGGTCGCCGCGTAACCCGCACAGAGGATCCCATGCCCAAAACCAATGCGCCGGCACCCCGGCTCCCCGTCGTCGCCGTTGTCGGGCGCCCCAACGTCGGGAAGAGCACGCTCGTCAACCGCATCGTCGGGCGGCGCGAAGCCATCGTCGAGGAGCGTCCCGGGGTCACCCGGGACCGCAAGCTGCTCGACGCCGAATGGGCCGGGCGGGAGTTCACCATCGTCGACACCGGAGGCTGGTTGGCTGCCGGCGACGCCCTCGACCAGCAGGTGTCGGCCCAGTCGGAGCGGGCGATCAAGGAGGCCGCGGCCATCCTTTTCGTGGTCGACGCGACCATCGGGATCACCGAAGAGGACGCCAGGGTCGCCGACCTTCTGCGCCGCAGCAAGGTCCCTGCGCTGGTCGTGGCCAACAAGGTCGACGCCGAGACCCGCGACCCCGACATCTGGGTGTTCGCAGGCATGGGCCTCGGCGACCCCCAACCGGTGTCCGCGCTGCACGGTCGGGGCACCGGCGACATGCTCGACGCGCTGATCGGGATGCTGCCCGACGTGGTCGAAGCCCCCGACGAGGAGCCCGAGGAGCCTCGGATCCCGTCGGTGGCCATCGTCGGGCGGCCGAACGTCGGCAAGTCGACGCTGTTCAACCGGCTCATCGGCGACGAGCGGTCGGTGGTCCACGACATGCCAGGCACCACCCGCGACACCATCGACACCCTGGTGAGCACCGAGGACGGTCAACTGCGCTTCGTGGACACCGCCGGGATGCGCCGGCGAGCCAAGGAGGCGTCGGGCGCGGAGTACTACTCGCTGGTACGCGCCTTGCAGGCCATCGACGGGGCGGACGCCGCTCTTTTGGTCATCGATGCCACCGACGGCGTCACCCGCCAGGACCAGCGCCTGGCCGAACGGGTCGACGCGGCCGGGAGCCCCGTGGTGATCATGCTGAACAAGTGGGAGATGCTCGACGCCGAGACCCGAGCCCAGGTCCTCGAGGACGTCGAAGACCGCCTGGCGTTCTTGGCCTACGCGCCGATCCTCAAGGTCAGCGCCCTGACCGGCCTCGGCGTGCACCGGCTGTTCCCGGCGCTGAAAGCCGCCGACGACGCCTATCACCGCCGGGTTCCCACCGCCGAGCTCAACCGGGTCCTGGCCGAGGCGCAGGCCGCCCATCGCTCCCCGGCCGGTCGGGTCCTCTACGCCACTCAGGGCGCGGCCGAGCCTCCCACCTTCACGCTGTTCACCACCAAGAGCCTCCCCGCTCCGTACCTGCGCTACCTGGAGCGCCGCTTGCGGGAGCACTTCGGGTTCGGGCCGACACCGATCAAGTTTCGGGTCCGCCGCCGCAGCGAGTAAGCAGCCGGCCCCGGATGAGCAAAGAGCCCGGCTCGCGGCCGGTGGGGTAGCGTCGCGCTATGGCCGACCAGTCTGTCGTGGTAGCTGCGCTGTTCGCGCAGCCCTGGCTGGCGGCAGCGGCGATCTCCTGCGCGGTCGCCGCCGGGCTGTGGGCCCGGGCCGCGTCGCGCACCATCCGGGCGGTCCGGCGCATCGAGTCGCCCGGCGGCGGCGCCCCGGTCACCTCCGACGCCACCGGCCTGGCCAGGGCGGCGTTCGACAAGGACCTTCACAACGCCATCCTCTACGCGGTGCTCACCGTCGGGCTGGGCGTGGCGTCGCTGTCCAAGAGCGCGTGGTTTGAGCTTCCCCTGCTCGCCGTGACCGTGCCGGTGGTGGTGTCGATCCGTTTCGCGCCCCGCTTCTTCGACGAGGGCCGCTTGGCCGAGAACCGGGCGCTGCTCGAGCGGCGGGCGGAGGAGGTGCTGGCCCAAGAGGAGCTGGCCCCCCGCCAGTGGGCGGCCCGCCTCGCGCCCGAGGAGCTCCCCCCGATCGACGGGTTCGAGCTGGGCCGGGTCTACGAGCCGGGCACCGGCATGATGGCCGGTGACTTCTACGACGTCTACGCCACCGACAAGAGCCGCCTGGCGGTGGTCATCGGCGACGTCGCCGGTCACGGCATCGAGCCGTCGATCACCGCCTTCCAGGTCAAGTACCTGCTGCGCAACTTCCTCTCCCAGTATCGGGACCCGGCGCAGGCCCTCGAAGAACTCAACAAGGTCCTGTCGCTCACCGGCCGCCCGGAGGACCTGGTGTCGGTGTGCGTGGCGGTGTTCGACACCGAGGCCGCGACCATCCGCCACGCCTCCGCCGGGCATCCCGCCGCCTGGTTGTGGCAGGACTCCGAGATGAGGGCGCTGCGCTCCACCGGTCCGCTCCTCACCCTGGACCCAAACGCCAGCTACTACTCCCGGGAGCTTCCGCTCACCCCGGGAGACCTCCTCCTGCTCTACACCGACGGGCTGGCCGAGGCCCGCTCCGGTGGGCAGCTCTTCGGCGAGGACCGCATCGCTGGGATCATCCGCCGCGACCCGGGCCAGGACGCCACGACCTTGGCCAAGGTCCTGCTGGAGGCCGCAAGGGACTTCGCGGCGGCGCCGTTGAGCGACGACGTGGCCATCCTGGCGGTCCGGCGCACCTGACACCGCGGACCTGACACCGGGCACCTGAGACACCGCGCCTGAGACGCTCGCGGCCGGGGGCGCTTTGCGGCTCGCGGCATATCTGGCCTCTAGATGGGCAGGACCGGGGGCATGGACGCCATAGAGCTGTTGACCGCCGACCATCAGAAGGTCGAAACCCTCTTCAGCCGCTTCGAGGCGGCAGGCCCGCGCGCCACCACCACCAAGCGCCGGCTGGTGGACCAGATCATCACCGAACTGTCGGTCCACGCCGGCATCGAGGAGATGCTGTTCTACCCGGCTGTGCGCCGGGCCGACAGCGCTCTCGGCGACCAGGTGCTCGAGGCGCTCGAAGAGCACCACGGGGCCAAGACCTTCCTCGCCGAGCTGGAGCGCCTCCCCGCCCAGGCCGAGCGTTTCGACGCCAAGGTAGCGGTGCTGATCGAGCAGATTCGCCACCACGTCAAGGAGGAGGAGGGGGAGCTGTTCCCCGCGGTCCGCAAGGTGATGTCCAAAGAGGACCTGGCGGATCTCGGCGAGGCGCTGGAGAACGCAAAGGCGACCGCCCCGACCCGGGCCCACCCTCACCAGCCCGACGTCCCGCCCTTCAACATCGTGATGGGGCTGCCCATGGCCATCGCCGATCGGGCGGTAGGGGCCGTGCGACACCTGGTCAGCCGCTGACGCTGAGGCGTAGCTGTCCGACTCGGGGGTAGGCCTCGAGCCGACAAACGATCGCTAAAGAGGAGTCAAATATGGCAAGTCATGAGACGTCCATCGAGGTCGAACGCCCGGTCCGCACCGTGTACAACCAGTGGACCCAGTTCGAGACGTTCCCGCAGTTCATGGGAGGAGTTGACAAGATCACCCAGACCGACACCACCCACACCCATTGGGTGACCAAGGTCGGCGGCGTCACCAGGGAGTTCGACGCCACAATCACCGAGCAGACACCCGATCAGCGGGTGGCGTGGCGCAGCGACTCGGGCCCGACCCACGCCGGGGTGGTTACCTTCCACCGCATCGACGACGGCAGGACCAAGGTCATGCTTCAGTTGGAGCTGGACCCCGAAGGCTTCGTCGAGAAGGCCGGCGAGGCGCTCGGCGTCGTCCAGCACCAGGTGAAGTCCGACCTCGACCGGTTCAAGTCCTTCATCGAGTCCCAGCCGGCGGAGACCGGCGCTTGGCGCGGCGAAGTCGGCCAGGACCCCACCAGCTGAGGCCGGTTGGGCGCGGCGTGGCGCTACCGTGAACCCACGTCCCGGCGACCGGCCCCCGAGGCCGGCCGCCGGCTAGGTCTGTAAGAGGATCCCCGCCGTGCCCTGGTGCGACACCTGCAGCAAGTTCTGGACCCAGCCCAGCATGGGCGAGCACGGCGAGTGCCCGGCCTGCGGCACGGTCATCGCCACCCCGCCCAAGGGCGTGCCCTGGCACTTCAAGGTCATGTTGGTCGGCCTGGCCGGGTACCTGGTGTACCGGGTGTACTGGTTCGCGGAGTGGTTCCCCAAGCACTTCTGAGCCGGTCAGCTTGGACGGTGGGCCGGCTGGGACTAGGGTTGGCGAGCCACCGACTAGCGCCCCGTTCTCCTCAGACTCCCAGCTTCGCCCCCGACCCTGCCCCAGCAGCGTCACCCGGGCGGGAGTCTCGAGGCTCCAGGGTGCCAGGAGGCGGTAACGTCCCGCTCCGGGGCGTTGGGTTGTACGGGCTGTGGCGCAGTTTGGTTAGCGCGCTTGACTGGGGGTCAAGAGGTCGGAGGTTCGAATCCTCTCAGCCCGACCACGACAGAGGCGCCGCCGAGCGGCCGACCCCGGACCTGCAGCCGCCGCGCCGTTCCCGGGTGGGGGGGCGACCCATCAGAGAGCAATGGCGGCGATACCATGACTTTCCCGGCGGCCGCGAGCGCTTTTGTGCTCCGCCGCCTCGCTGCGGAGGCCTGGCTGCCCCCGGGCCCCGCAGCGTAGCCAACGGTTCCTGCACTGCCCCGCGGGGCCGTTGGCGCGCCTGCCGGTAGCCTCCACGGATGCGCTGTCGACGTCTGGCTCTGCTCGGCCTGGCCGCTGTGGCAACTACGGCCTGCGGCGGGGGCGGCGGGGGATCCGGTGCGGCAGCCACCACCGCCCCGAGGGCGACCACCTCCACCACGGCGCCCGGAACCGTGCAAGCCGTGGGTGCCTGCACCGAGTTTGCTGCCCTGGTCAGCGCCGCGCAGAAGGGGACGCTGGCGCAGTCGGAGGTCACCAAGGACGCAGGGATCCTGGCCCAGGAGGCCCAAAAGGCGGCCAGCGCCAGTCCGGCATGGCAGCCGCTGAGCGTGCACGCGTCGGAGGTCAGCCTCGACGCAGAGGGCAAAGGGGCCGCGGCGGGCAGCGCCGGCGACGTCGCCGCGCTGAAGGCTGACTGCGCCAAGATCCCCCAGTCGACGGTCAACGCGGTCAACGGCGGCGCCTCGTCGTTTTCCATCAAGGGCTGAGCAGCTCCGCCCGATCAAGGTCAGCCCACCCCGAGCCGGGCGCCGAAGGCCACCCAGTCGGTGGCGATGGCCTGCTGCGCGCCGGCCAAGCTCAGGCGGCCCGAGCACACCGCCCGGCGGGCCGCGCTCTCGACCCGGTCCTTGGGGTTCGGCGAGGAGCCCGGCTCGGGCCACAGGTTGCGGGGATCGGACGGCGCGCCGCCCAGCTCCAGGGGCACCAGATGGTCCTCCTCGTACGCCCCGATCCGGCCCCGGTCGCCGTAGGCTCGCATCTGCGCCACCTTGATCCGCTCCGTGACCGCTTCGGGCGGCCGCACCGTCGCCGTCCACCCCGATGCGCAGATGGTGGAGCCGACCGTGGCGGCGGTCACCGCCGGGTTGAGGGCGCCGGGGGTGCAGCGAGGATCGGGGAGCACCTTCAGGCCTGAACCGGTCGCGCGGCACGACCCGGAGACAGTCGCGGGCGGCCCGAGGTCGCCGGCGGTGGTGGTAGTGGTAGCGGTAGCGGCGGTGGTGGCTACAGGGGCGGGAGCCGTGCCGGGCAGGGCGCCGGGGGAGGCGCCCAACCCCGCCGAGCCGCACGCGGCGGTCAGCAGGGCAAGGACGGCGGCCAGGGCAGCCAGCAGCGCACCGCCGGGCTTCTCCCGAGCCGGCCCTGGCGGACAGGCTCGGACGTCGACGAGTCGAGGAGTCACGGCGCTGACCCTACGGAGGAGGTGTGACAGCCACGCGCCCCCGCGGACACTCGCCGCTTCGGGCCGCCGGGATGGTTGGCTGTCTGGATGCGTTCCCGAGAAGGGCTCGGCCTGGCCCAAGCCCTAGTCACCCTCACGTTGACCGACGACCACCGGACCGCCGCCGCGCTGGCCAGCCAGTACGTGGCCGAGTACGACCCCGCCGAGCTGTTGGTCTGGCTGGCGCGTTACTCGGGCCTGGTCCTCGGCCTCCTAGCCCGGGCCGACGCGAAAGACCGGACCCCCGCCGAGCTGGCCGAGGTCCTGGCCGCCCAGATCGCGCTGGCCCCCGACGAAGCGGACTGAACCCGCCCGCCGGGAGGCGACCCGCCCGCCCGTTGTGACCGATGTCGCACACAACCGGCTTGCAAAGCGGCCCGGAGTTTGAGAAACTGTTCACGTGCTCGGGGCGGAACCCCCCCTCCTCCCCTTGAGCTGAGTGCGAAGGCCCGACCACCCCCCCCGGTCGGGCCTTCGTCGCGTCCGCAGGTCGGTGCCCCGGAGAGATTTGGGGGCCAACCGCCCCCAATGCACCATCTGGCCGTAGCAGCCCCGCTATGGTGGGCGGCGCTGTCGAAGCTGCCCCTCGACAGCGTGAGCCCGGCGGCCGCCCTTGTCGTCCCCGCCCCTTCGACGCAAGGGCGGCCACGGGACTCCCTCCCGCACTGGGGAGCAGCACCGTACCTCGGGTGTCCTACTCCAGGCTGCGGCAGTCGCGGTAGACGGCCTGCACCGCCGGCAGATTGATCTGCGCGGTGGAGGACCGCCACGCAGGGGTGTCCACCAACCCCATCAACCCGTCGACATCGGCGCGCAGCTGCCCCCACTGGGCCGGGTCGCCGGCTCCCGCAGCGTCGGCGAACTGCTGTACCGGCGCGAGGTACCCGCGAGCTGCGTCGGTGGCCACCGTCGCCTGGGGCAGGCGGATGTAGAGCAACGAGAACCGGCTGCACGCCCCGCGGGCGTTGGCTGTGGCGTTGGCGGCGGTCGCCGGCAGCACCGACACCGTGTAGCCGAGCGGGGGGACCGTCGCCGACGGCGCCATGGTGGTCGCGGTGGTGGTCGGCGCGACCAGGGTCGTCGTCGGCCCGCCGCAGCCCGCTACGGCCAGCGCGGCGCCGACGACGAGCGCCCACGCCTGCAGGCGGATCGTCCTCACGGTTAGGAGGAGGGCTAGAAGCCCGGGGTGTAGCCGCCCCGACCCATGGCGGAGCTGGTCTCGAAGTCCATCTCTTCGTCGACCCCGCCGAGCACCTCGGTCACCCAGTCCAGGCGATCCTTCAAGATGCGGTCGACCCCGGCCTTCAACGTGGTGCTGGAGATGGCGCACGAGCTGCACGCCCCCTGCAGCTGGACCTCGACGACCCCGGTGTCGACATCGGCGGACACGAGCACCAGGTCGCCGCCGTCGGCCTGTACGGCCGGGCGGATCAGCTCGATCAGCTCGTTCAACTGCGCCAGTCGGTCCATGCGCTCGTCATCAGTCAGCATCAGTGGGCTACCTCCTGGGACAGTCTGCCCGGTTCGCGGCGACTAGCGGCGGGGACGGGGAGCCTACGCTGCACCCGATGCCCGATCCGGTCGCGCCCACCCCCACCCACGCCCCCGGGCGATCCCGCCCGGCCCGCAGGGGCTACCTCGTCCCCGGGTTGATCGCGCTGGCGGTGCTGGCGGTGCTGGCGGTCGGCATTGACCTGATCGGCCTGCGCCACCCGACCCCCAAGGCGCTCAACGGGCCCGATGTCGCGACGCTCATCGCTCAGGACATGCAGACCCGCACCGGTGCCAGCCAACCGCCGCAGATCACCTGCCCGGCTTCCGAGCCGGTCCGCGCCGGGCTCGAGTTCGACTGCCGCTTGCACCAGGCGGGCGGCGTCCGCACGATCCAGGTCCGGGAGACCTCGGCGGAGGGGGCGTTCGGCTGGAGCGAGCTGCCGGCCTCCAGCGTGGCCGGCTAGAGCTGACCGCACCGGGCCGGCACTGGCGGCTCACCCCCCGAGCTTGCGCCCGATGATCTCTTTCATGATCTCGGTGGTCCCGCCGTAGATGGTGGTGATGCGAGCGTCGATGTAGGCCTGGCCGATCGGGTACTCGAGCATGTAGCCGTACCCGCCGTGCAGTTGCAGGCCCCGGTCGACGGTGCGCTTCTGCAGCTCAGTGCACCACCACTTGGCCATCGCCGCGTTCTCCGCGGTCAGGGCGTCGGCGTTGAGCTCCGCGACGCAGCGGTCGACGAAGGTCTGGCCGATCTCCACCTCGGTGGCCATCTCGGCCAGCGCGAAGCGGGTGTTTTGGAAAGAAGCGATGGTCTGGTCGAAGGCCTTGCGCTCGTTGACGTATTCGATCGTCCAGTCCAGCGCGGCGCGCGCCGCGGCGACGCCGGCGGCCGCGATCGAGAGGCGCTCTTGGGGCAGGTTGGACACCAGGTACACGAACCCCTGCCCTTCCTCGCCCAGACGGTTGGCGACCGGCACCCGCACGTCGTTGAAGAACAGCTCGGCGGTGTCTTGGGCATGGAGGCCGACCTTCTCCAGGTTGCGGCCCCGCTCGAACCCGGGCATCCCCCGCTCGAGGACCAGCAGGCTCATGCCCCGATGCTTCTGCGCGGGGTCGGTCTTGACCGCGACCACCACCAAGTCGGCGTTGATGCCGTTGGTGATGAAGGTCTTGGAGCCGTTGACGATGTAGTCGTCGCCGTCGCGGATGGCAGTGGTGCCCATCGAGGCCAGGTCGCTGCCGATCCCCGGCTCGGTCATGGCGATGGCGGTGATCAGCTCTCCAGAACAGATCCCCGGCAGCCAGCGGTCCCGTTGCTCCTCGTTGCAGTAGGTGAGGAAGTAGGGGAGGACGATGTCGTTGTGGAGGGTGATCCCGAGACCGCACGCGGCCAGGCCGAGCCGCTGTATCTCCTCGATGATGACCAGGTTGTAGCGGAAGTCGTCGATGCCACCCCCGCCGTAGGCCTCCGGGGCGGCCATCCCGAGCAGGCCCAGATCGCCGGCCTTGGCGAAAAGCGACCGGTCCACGATCCCGGCCTTGTTCCACTCCGCGGCGTGGGGCAGCGCCTCCTTCTCGAAGAACCCGGCGACGGTGGCGCGGAACAGCTCGTGGGTCTCGTCGAACAGCGGCCTGGTCATGGGCCGATTGTTGCAGCTCCGGGCCGCACGGCCCCACCGATGCTCATGCCGCGACCGACCCGCTAGCGGGCGGTCGCCTCCGGCGCTGCGGCCTCATCCAGCTTGCGGCGGCTGCGATCGATCGAGCTGTCCAAGTCGGCGAGGAACGCTTGCAGCCTGGACAACTTGGCTTCGACCACGGAGCGCAGCCCCTCGCGGAGGTGGACAGCCTCTTGGATGATGTCGCGGCGACGGCGGAGCGAGGTGTGCTCGTCGTTGTACTCGGCGCGCAGCTTCGCCAGGCGGTCCTCGTCGCCGAGGATCCCGCGGATTTCCTCCAGGTTGAAGCCGAGCAGGTCCTGCAGCTCCCGGATGCGCCGGACCCGGTCCAAGTCGACGGGCGCGTAGCGCCGCATGCCCCCGGGGGTCCGGCCCGACGGGGTCAGCAGTCCGATCTGCTGGTAGTAGCGCAGCGCCCGCTCGGACACCCCGAGGATGGTGGCGGCCCGACCGATGCCGACCAGCGCGTCGTCGGTGTCGATGAAGGCGTCCTGCGGAGGAACTCCCGGCGTGGTCATCTCAGGATCCCGGTCGACCCGGTTCGGGGCCGGACTTGTCCGGGTGGAACCCGCCTGGCTGGCCGCCCGTCGGATTGGTGGGCGACGCGGCGTCGGATCGGCTGAGGGTGGCCGACGGCGAGATCCCGGCGCCGATCTCTTCGGATGCCATGGCGCCCACGCCGGCGAAACCCTCGCCGATCTCCTCTCCGAGGCTCTCGGTAGCCTCGCCGTGCACATAGCGCCCGCCCCGCAGGTGGGACGCGATCGCGGCGATGAACGAGGCGCCCGCTGCGAAGTCGAAGGCCAGGTGTAGCCCGCTGGCGAAGGGTGCCGAGATCAGGCGCGGGAAGAATGCCTGCCCCGTCAGGTAGTGGGCCTGAGCAGGGGTGACGTGCTGGAGGACGCCGCTCGGCCCGAGCAGCTGTTGGATCGGGTTGAAGCCGAGGAACGCCGCGAAAAGGGTGCCGATCGGCGGCAGGTGGGACACGCTTCGAGCTGCCCCGCTGGGGACGCCCTGTGCGATCAGGCCGTTGTACAGGTGGCTCGGCAGCGACGAGGCCAGGCCCAGGGTGATGATGGTGAAGAACACGCCGATGGATAAGACGCTCGCGGAGTTCTGGAAGGTGTTGAGCATGCCGGCGCCGGCGCCGCGCTGGTCGGGCGGGAGGCTGTTCATAACGCCGGCCTGGTTGGGGGAAAAGAAGAGGCCGCTGCCGACTGCGAACATGAAGATCAAGAGGGCGAACCACACGTAGTTGAAGTTCATCGGGAGCAACTCGAGCAGCAGGAACGCCGCGCCGCCGATGACGAGGCCGCCCGTGGCGAAGGGCCTGGCCCCGTAGCGGTCCGACAGGATCCCAGAGAGAGGACCGGTGATGAGGAAGCCCACGGTGAGGGGGATCATGTAGATCCCGGCCCATAGAGGCGTGCGCTCGAAGCTGTATCCGTGCTGGGGCAGCCAGATGCCCTGAAGCCAGATGATCAGCATGAACTGCAGGCCGCCTCGACCGAGGGCGCCGAGCAAGGCCGCCACGTTGCCGGCGCTGAACGCACGGATCTTGAACAGCCGAAGGCGGAACATTGGGTCGCTGGCGGTGAACTCGATGCGGGCGAAGACGATGAGGGTGATAATGCCGCCGAAGATGGCGGCGAGGACGCCGGGGTTGGTCCAGCCCATCGTGTGGTTGCCGTAGGGCTGGATGGCGTAGACGATGCCGGTCAGCAGGGAGATGAGCCCGATGGCGAAGGTGACGTTGCCGGCCCAGTCGATCTTGGAGGGGACCCGTACGCCGTTGTCATGCAGCTTGATGTAGGCCCAGACTGTGCCGAACAGCCCGAAAGGCACGGAGACGAGGAACACCAGGCGCCACTCGACCGGGGCTAGGACGCCGCCCAGGATCAGGCCGAGGAACGAGCCGCCGACCGCCGCGACGCCATTGATCCCCATCGCCTTGCCCCGCTCCTCCTGGGGGAATGCGTCGGTCAGGATGGCGCTGGAGTTGGCGAAGAGGAACGCCCCGCCGACGCCTTGGAAGATCCTCATGACGATGATCCAAAGAGCGCCATCCTTGCCGCTCATCCAAGTCACCGACAAGAGGATGGAGAAAACGGTGAACACCGCGAAACCGAGGTTGTACATCTTCACCCTGCCGTACATGTCCCCGACTCTCCCCAGACTGACGACGAGCACCGCGGTCACCAGCATGAAGCCCATGAGGATCCACAAGAAGTAGGACGTGTTGCCCGCCCCGAGCGGGTCGAGCTTGATGCCGCGGAAGATGTCGGGGAGGGAGATCAGCAGGATTGACTGGTTGATCGTCACCATCAGGATGCCGAGGGTCGTGTTGGACAGGGCGATCCACTTGTAGTTGGCGCTACGCCCGCCGGCCGCACGGTCCGCGGCGTGGGTGTCGGTGGTCAATCTGGCTCCTTCGACGCGGCGCGGGGCAGCGCCGACCGCCGAATCATACTGTGACGTCAACGTCAGAGTCGTGGTGACGTCGGGCACAACGGATCCTGGTCGGGCGCCGGGTCGTGCAGCAGCCCGGGTCAGGGAGAGGCGCGCAGGTGCTCGGTCCAGGACTTGCCGTCCCACCACCGCTCCTGGCCGGAACCGGCCGGATCCGGGTACCACGCGGCGGGGATCGACTGGGCCGGCTGCGGTGCCGGCTGGGATGCGGGGGCCGGCGGCGGGCCGGCCGGAGGGGCTGGGGGAGAGGAGGGAGCGGTCTGCCAGCCCCCGGTCTCGCCTGGCGGCGCGGCAGGCGTTTGCGGGCCAGCCGCGGTTTGCCAGCCGCCGCCTTGCTCCCATCCACCGCCCGGGGTCGGCGCGGCGGGGGGCGGAGGAGACGACGGCCAACCCGGCTCCGAACCGCCCCAGCCGCCGGGGGTCGGCGCCGAGCCGCCGAAGGTGCCGGGCTGCCCGCCGGGATAGGGCGGGTTGGGCACCTGCTCCCGGCTCATGACGACCAAGCTCCCCACGGCCTTGTCGTGAAGCGTCTGATTCTGGGGGTCCCAAAGCGGCCACAAGACGTCGAGGATCCCGCCGATGATCGTGATGCCGAGGAGATCACTGACCAGGGTGCGCCCGAAGGCCCGTCCCATGCTGATCGGCATCCCCGTCCTGGCGTCGACGCAGCGGGTGCCGAGGGCCATCATCCCGACGGTCTGGGTGCGGTAGGCGAGGAGCAGGGATACATAAAGCAGTCCCAGGACGAAGCTCAGTGCGTAGCGGGCCCCGACGCTGCCGAACGCTGCGCCGAGGATGCCGCCGACGACGCCGAGGATGATCCCGTCGATCACGGTCGCGCCGACCCGGTACCACCATCCGGCCAGCTGAGGTGTCGGTGTGGAATTGCCTGCCCAGCTCATCGGCACATCTCCCGTGTCGGCATGTCAGCCCTACACTACGCGTCGGTCGTTTCGGCTCCTGGGACTCTGCGCCCAGCGAGGCTCCCGACCGGCGGGGGGTCGTACTCCTAGACTCCGAGCATGTCCGACGGGGTGCTGGCCGATGGTGAAGAGCCGCCCGGACCAGGCGACTCCGGGCGGATCCTCACGGTCGCGAACGGGTTCACCTTGGTGCGGTTGCTCTGCGTGCCGCTGTTTGTCATAGAGCTGTCCCGTCCTCACCGCAGCGGGTGGCTGACCGCCGCCTACCTCCTCGCCGCGCTGGGCGCCACCGACTGGGTCGACGGGCAGCTGGCCCGGCGGCTGCACCAGGTATCCGACCTCGGTAAGGTCCTCGATCCCCTCGCCGACCGGCTGCTGCTGGTCGTCGCCGCGGTGTCGATCATTGCAGTGGGGGCCATCCCGGTATGGGTGGCGGTGATCGCGGTCGGGCGCGAGGTGGTCGTCGTGGTCGGGTTCGTCATCGTCGCGGCCCTTGGCGGGCGGCGCATGGACGTAGCGCTCGCCGGAAAGGCCTCGACCTTCTTGTTGATGGTCGCCCTGCCGCTGTTCCTGGTCGGCCACAGCCACGCCGGTTGGCGCCACGTGGCCGAAGGTTTGGCGTGGGTGGCGGTGATCCCGGCACTCTGCATCGGTTGGTACGCCGTGGCCGCCTACGTGCCACGAGCCCGAGCGGCGATCGCCGACGCTCGGGCCGCACAAGAGGAGGTCCGCTCATGAAGGCAGTCATCATGGCCGGAGGCGAGGGGACTCGCCTCCGGCCGCTCACCTCGAACCAGCCCAAGCCGATGATGCCGCTGGCCAACCGCCCGATGATGGAGCACATCGTCAGCCTGCTGAAGCTGCACGGGTTCGACGACATCGTGGTCACGGTCGCGTTCCGGGCCAACGCCATCCGCACCTATTTCGGCAACGGCGCAGAGTTCGGGGTGCGGATGGTCTACGCGACGGAGGAGACGCCGCTTGGCACCGCCGGCTCGGTTCGCAACGCGATGGACGAGCTGGACGAGACGTTCCTCGTGATCTCGGGGGACGTGCTCACCGACCTCAACCTGCGGGCCATCGTCGACTTCCACGAGGAGCGGGGTGCGCTGGCCACCATCGGGCTGAAGGCGATGGAGAATCCCCTCGAGTTCGGCATCGTGATCACCCGCGAAGACGGTTCGATCGAGCGCTTCTTGGAGAAACCGACCTGGGGTCAGGTCTTCTCCGACACCATCAACACCGGCATCTACGTGCTCGAGCCGGAGATCTTCGACTACATCGAAGCCGACAA
Source organism: Acidiferrimicrobium sp. IK (assembly GCF_025499425.1). Taxonomy (GTDB): domain Bacteria; phylum Actinomycetota; class Acidimicrobiia; order Acidimicrobiales; family Palsa-688; genus Acidiferrimicrobium. The sequence continues at coordinate 133,563 of NZ_JAIMCB010000005.1, read as the reverse complement.
ACCGGTCGACTTCTCGAGCGAGGTGTTCCCTCGCCTGCTCGACGAGGGCCGTCCCCTGTTCGGGTACGTCGCGGAGGGCTACTGGGAGGACGTCGGGACCCTCGACGCCTACATCAAGGCCCACCAAGACGTCCTCGATGGTGTCGTCGAGGTAGACATCCCAGGGTTCCGGCTAGGTGAGGGGATCTGGCTGGGGGAGGGGTCGGAGCTCGATCCGGCCGCGACCGTCCGGGGCCCGGCGATCATCGGCGACTACTGCCGGGTCGAGGCCGGCGCCGATCTCGGCGAGTACACCGTGCTCGGGTCCAACGTCCGCGTCGGGGCTGACGCATTCCTCGAGCGCTCCGTGGTCCACGACAACGTGTACCTCGGCCCCGGCGTCCGCCTGCGGGGAGCGGTGGTGGGGCGCAGCAGCGACCTGCGTCGCGGCGCCCGCCTCGAGGAGGGGGTGGTGCTCGGCGACGAGTGCTTCGTCGGGGAGCACGCGGTAATCAACCCGGGCGTCAAGGTGTACCCGTTCAAGACCGTCGAGCACGGCGCCATCGTCAACTCGTCGATCGTCTGGGAGTCGCGCGGCGCCCGGAACCTCTTCGGGCGGCTCGGCGTCGCCGGGCTGGCCAACGTCGACATCTCGCCCGAACTGGCCGTGCGGCTGGCCATGGCGTACGGGACGACCATGAAGAAGGGGTCGACGGTGGTGGCGTCGCGCGACACCAGCCGCGCGGCGCGGGTGCTCAAGCGGGCGATCATGGTCGGTCTCAACTCGGCCGGCATCGACGTGGCCGACCTCGAGGTGGCGACGGTCCCGGTGACCCGCTTCGGGGTCCGCAACGAGCGGGGCGCCGGCGGTTTCACGGTACGCCTGGCCCCCGACGACCCGCAGTCGGTGGTCATCCGATTCTTCGACTCGGAGGGCATCGACATCTCCGAAACCGCCCAGAAGAAGGTGGAGCGGCTGTTCTACCGCGAGGACTTCCGCCGGTCCCTGGCCGGTGAGATCGGCGACCTTCGCTACCCGCTGCGGGTCGCGGAGTCCTACACCAACGTCCTCGTGGACCAGATCGACCTGGCGGCGGTGCGCTCCGCCCACTTCAAGGTCGTCCTCGACTACGCGTACGGCGCGGCCGGTTTCGTGATGCCCAACGTGCTGTCGAAGCTCGGCGCCGAGGTCCTGTCGATCAACCCGTACGCCTCTACCCGCCAGGCTCTCATCTTCGACCGCTGGGAGCACGCCCGGGGGGTGTCGGAGCTGGTGCGGGCCTCGGGGGCGCATCTCGGGGCGGTCATCGACTCCGACGGCGAGCACCTCACCCTCGTCGATGACGGCGGCCACGTGCTGAGCGACGACGAGGCCCTGATGGCCGTGCTCCGCCTGGTCCTCGACGACCGGCGCGGCGAGGGGGCACCGGCCCCGACGGTGGCGCTGCCGGTGTCGGTCGGGCGGGCAATCGAGGAGATGTGCCGGGAGCGAGGCGCGCCCCTCGTGTGGTCGAAGCTGGCCACCTCGCACCTGATGGAGGTGGCGAACCAGCCAGGAGTGGACTTCGCGGCCAGCCAGGAAGGCGGGTTCATTTTCCCCTCCATCCTCCCCGCCTACGACGCGGTGACCGCCCTCGTGCACACCCTGGCCCTCCTGGCCCACAACGACTTGCGGCTCTCGCAGATCGTGGCGGCCCTCCCGAAGGTCCGCATCTACCACGAAGGTGTGGTCACCCCGTGGGAGAAGAAGGGCCTGGTGATGCGGACGGTCATGGAGGGCGCCAAGGACCACGAGCTGCTGCTGGTCGACGGCGTGAAGGTCCTCCACGACGACGGGTGGGCGCTGATCCTGCCCGATCCCGAGGAGCCTTTGACCCACGTGTGGGCGGAGGCGGCGACCGACGCCGGCGCGAGAGGCCGGGCCCAGGAGTACGCCCGGCGGATACGCAACCTGCTGCGGTCCTAGTCCGGTAGGGTCCGGGGCCATGAACGTCCCCGAGGATCTCCGTTACACCTCGGACCACGAATGGGCTCGCCTAGAGGACGGCAAGCTGCGCATCGGCATCACCGAGTACGCCCAAGACGCGCTCGGTGACGTCGTCTTTGTCCAGCTGCCCGAGGTCGGCGCCTCCGTCGGGTCCGGCGACTCGTTCAGCGAGGTCGAATCCACCAAGTCCGTCTCCGATGTGTACGCCCCCGTGGCCGGCACTGTCGTCGAGGTCAACACCGAGCTCAACGACGCCCCGCAACGCTTGAACGAAGACCCCTACGGCGAGGGATGGATCTGCATCTTGCAGCTCGAAGACGAGTCGGTGTACTCGTCGCTCCTCGACGCAGAGGCCTACCGCAAGCTCATCGAAGCCTGAGCAGCTCGGCTGTGGCGGCGCTGTATTGCAACCGGTGCGGGCATCGCAACCCCGCAGGTTCCAACTTCTGTTCCTCGTGCGGGGCCCCGCTCGACGTGGCCGGCACGGACGTGTCGGAGACCATCACCTTCACGCCGATCGAGTCGGCCGGCGAGGTCGGGGAGCATGAGATCACCGTGGGGGTCGGGGACTACGACCTCGACGCCGGTCTGCTCGTGGTCAAACGCGGGCCCAACGCCGGCAGCCGGTTCGCGCTCGGCCCGGAGGTGACCACCCTTGGCCGTCATCCAGACAGCGACGTGTTCCTCGACGACGTCACGGTGTCACGCCGCCACGCCGAGATCGTGCGCCGGGGCAACGAGCTGCGCCTCCACGACGTGTCGTCCCTGAACGGCACGTACCTCAACCGCGAGCGCATCGAGGACGAGGTCACCCTCCACCACGGCGACGAGCTACAGATCGGGAAGTTCCGGCTGGTCTTCCTCTCCGAGGCGGACGGCCAGTGACGGCCTCTCTCCGGCTCCCTCGGGACAGGTAGATGCCGGCCCGTTCCCACCTCTCGATCGGCGAGGTCCTCTCCCTCCTCCGCGAGGAGTTCCCCGACATCACCATCTCGAAGATCCGCTTCTTGGAGAGCCAGGGGCTGGTCGATCCGGAGCGCACGCCGTCGGGTTACCGAAAGTTCTACGAGCACGACGTCGAGCGGCTGCGGTGGATCCTGCGCCAGCAGCGCGAGAACTTCCTCCCGCTGAAGGTCATCAAGGGACGCCTGAGCGAAGGCGGTCCCGATTCCGGCGAAGGCGAGCAGCTGGCGTGGGAGACCGGGACCGAGGCGGGGTCTGTCCCCCCCGTCGCTGAGGGAGCGGAGGCGCCCGCCATCGCCCGCCCGCGTCCGGTGGCGTCGAGCGCGCCAGGGGAGACGGCGCGAATAGCGACGGACGCGGCCGAATTGTCCAGCGAAGTGCCGGCTGCGTCGGGTGTACCTCGCGCTGCGGCCCCGGCCGAAGCTTCCCCGCCGGGACAGGTCGCAGCCGGGAAGGCGCCCCCGACTCCCAGCCCGGCCCCGACTCCCGGCCCGGCCCCGACTCCCGACCCGGCCCCGTCGGTCGGTTCCGCCCAGTCAGCCGGGCCCGCTCAGTCGGCCGGCTCCACCCCGGCGGCCGGCTCCACTCCTCCGGCTGGTCCGACCCCTCCGGCTGGTCCGACCCCTACGGATACGAGCGCCGAGGCGTCCTCCGGCAGCCCCGCAGCGGGAGCGACGCGCCAAACCCCCCGCCGGGGGCCGGCACCGAACCCGGCTCGGCCGGCGCCGTCGGCGAGCGCGCCCGGCGACGACGAGGTGGACAGCTACACCGCCGCCGAGCTGGCGGCCGCTGGCGGCGTGGAGCTCGCGTTGGTCAAGGAACTGCAGGGGTTCGGGTTGCTCCAACCGCAGTCTGGCTCCGGGGGGGCCGCCTACTTCGACGCGGACGGGCGCGACGTCGTCCGCCTGGCGGCGGCCTTCGCCCGGCACGGGGTCGAGGCCCGCCACCTTCGCGCCTGGAAGACCAGCGCGGAGCGGGAGGCCAGCCTGTTCGAGCAGGTGATCATGCCGCTGCTCCACCAGCGCAACCCCCAATCCCGCCGCCAGGCCCTCGATACCCTCGAGGAGCTGGCCGCCCTGGGCGCCGAACTGCGCGAGGTCCTGGTCCGCCGGGCCCTCAAGTCGATCCGCTGAGCACTGCGGTCCCCGTCGGGACACGCCGCTTCGGAGGACCATTCGCCACATTGACGTCGCCCGCAGGTGGAACGGCATGCCAGGGGGTAACGTTCAGCCATGGTGGAGATGCACCTCGTCGCGGTTCGTGTCGAGCTGCCGTCACACACCCCGATCCTGCTGCTGCAGGAGACCGGCGAGGGCAACCGGACGCTGCCGATCTACATCGGTAGCTCGGAGGCGCAGGCCATCGCCTACGCCCTCCAGGGCGTGGTCACTCCCAGGCCGATGACCCACGATCTGATGAAGGACATGCTCGACGAGATGGGCGCGACCGTCGACTGCGTGGTGATCACCGAGCTGCGGGAGCGGACGTTTTACGCCGAGGTCCGCCTGCGCCTGAACGGCCGGCAGGTGTCGGTGTCCGCCCGGCCCTCGGACGCGGTCGCCCTGGCGGTGCGGGCCTCAGCGACCATCTTCGCCGAGGACGCGCTCGTCGACGCCGAGGGCTACGTCCTCCACGACGACGACGCGACCGACGAGGGGGGCGACCCCGACGATCTGATGTCGCAGTTCAAGGACTTCATCGAAGGGATCCGACCGGAGGACTTCGAGCGCTGAGGGCGTTTCGCGAGCCGGCCGCCGGTCAGCCCTTGCGCGCTGGACCGCTGTCGCGCACACTGGTGTAACTACCCCGCTGTGGTTGCCTGGAGGCTGGATCGTGGCTGTTGCCCGCAAACCTATGAGCCGGACCGCTGCCACCGGTGAGGACCTCGAGCTCAGCTATCGAGGCCCTCAGGTCTGCAGCATCGTCGGTATCACCTACCGGCAGCTCGACTACTGGGCCCGTACCGACCTGCTGCGCCCGTCGATCAGCGAGGCCCGGGGCAGCGGCTCCCAGCGGCGCTACAGCTACGAGGATCTCCTGGCCCTCAAGGTGATCAAGCGACTGCTCGACGCCGGGATCTCGTTGCAGTCGACCAGGCGGGCGGTCGAGTGCCTGCGCGCCGGCGGCGACGACCTGGCCAGCGCCGATCTGGTCATCGACGAGGGCCGGACGGTGCTGGCCCACTCCGGCGAGGAGATCGTCGACCTCCTGCGCGGCGGTCAAGGTGTTCTCAACATCGTGTCGATGCGTCCGCTGGTTTCCGAGGTCGCGGCGGCCATCACCAGCCTCCGCGGCGCCCAAGAGGTGACCGGGCCCGCCCATCAAGACGCGGTCCGCAAGGCCGCTGGAAGCTGACAGCCTGCCCGTCCTGACCGGCGCTCGCGCCGCGGTTGACCCCGGCCCGCGGATGCGGGTTGGGGTGGTCCCGCCGGTACGCTCGTCGTGGTGAGCGCCATTCCCGATTCGGCTGTCCGGCATTCCCCCCTAGACGCGGCCCATCGTCGCCTCGGGGCCAGGATGGTCCCCTTTGGCGGTTGGGAGATGCCTCTCTCCTACCCGGAGGGCACGATCGCGGAGCACCTGGCCTGCCGCCGCGGCGCGGTGGCGTTCGACGTCAGCCACCTCGGGACGGTCCGGGTGGAGGGCCCCGACGCCCTCGAGCGCCTGCAGTCGGTGCTGACCAACGACCTCGGGCGGATCGGGCTGGGACGGGCTCAGTACACCCACCTGCTCGACGCCGCCGACGCCTCGGTCACCGACGACATCATCGTCTGGTGGGTTGACGACGAGCGCTTCGATGTCATGCCGAACGCGTCCAACACCGCGGGGGTGCTCGAGGCGCTCGGCGGTGCCGACGTGACCGCCGAGCGGGCGGTGATCGCGGTGCAAGGCCCCGACGCTCGCCGGCTGATGGGCAGCGTCGCCCCCGACGCCGCGGCCGTGCCCCGCTTCCGGGTCGCCCCCTTCACCTGGGACGGTCGGCCGGCGGTCGCCGCCGGCACCGGTTACACAGGGGAGGACGGCATCGAGGTGGCGGTTCCCGTGGAGGTGGCCGGCTCGATGTGGGACGCGATCCTCGACGCCGGCGTCCGGCCCGCCGGCCTGGGCGCCCGGGACACGCTGCGGCTGGAGGCCGCTCTCCCGCTGCACGGCCACGAGCTGGGCCCTGGTATCACCCCGCTGCAGGCCGGGCTCGGCTGGGTCGTGTCCTGGACCAAACCCCAAGGGTTCCGGGGCCGTGACGCCCTCGACGCGGAGCGCGCCGCCGGCGTCCCCCGCCACCTGATCGGCCTGTCCACCGACGGCCGGCAGCCGCCCCGGACCGGCACCCCGGTACTGGTCGAAGGCAGACCGGTGGCCGAGGTCACAAGCGGCAACTTCTCGCCGGTCCTCGGCCACGGCATCGCCCTGGCCCTGCTGCCGTCCGAGCTGCTCGACGGCCTCGAGGCCGTCGAGCTCGACCTGAGGGGCCGCAAAGTGCCGGCCCGGGTCACCCCCCTCCCGTTCGTCGCCAAGCAGAAGGGCTGATCGTGGGCCACTACGTCCCCCACACCGACAGTGAGATCGCGGCCATGCTGGCCGACATCGGCCTGTCGTCACTCGATGAGCTGTTCGATGTCGTCCCCGCTGCGCTACGCCTGACCGGCGGTCTAGGCATGGCCGACGGCCTGTCCGAGCCCGACGTCCTCGCCGAGATGGAGCGCTACTCCGAGCGCAACCGCGTCGGTGCGGACTTGGTGTGCTTCGCCGGAGCCGGCGCCTACGACCACGAGGTGCCCTCGGCGACCAAACGGCTGATGATGCGCACCGAGTTCGTCACCGCGTACACGCCCTACCAGCCCGAGGTGGCGCAGGGCGTCTTGCAGGCACTGTTCGAGTACCAGACCATGGTCGCCCGCCTCTCCGGACTGGCGGTGGCCAACGCGTCGCTCTACGACGGGGCCAGCGCCCTGGTCGAAGCCGTCAACCTCGCGGTCGCCGAGACCCGCCGTCCCACCGTGTGGGTGAGCGGCGGGGTCCACCCGCATTGGCGGGCCGCGTTGGCCACCCTGGCCGCCGGGACCGGGCACCGCATCGTCGAAATCCCGCTGCGCGACGGCGTCACCGACTGGGACTCCGCCCCCGACGGCGAGACCCCCGGCGCGGTGGTGGTCGCCAACCCCAACTACCTCGGCGTGATCGAGGACCTGGCCCCGGCCAGGGCCGCCGCCGACCGCCACGCGGCTCTCCTGCTCGGCGGCTTCGACCCGGTGGCGGCCGGCCTGTTGCGCTCTCCCGGCGCCGACGGCGCCGACGTCGCGTTCGGCGAGGGCCAGCCCTTCGGGACCCCACTGTCGCTCGGAGGCCCTTACCTGGGCCTGTTCGCCTGCCGCCTGGACCTGGTCCGCCGGCTGCCCGGTCGCCTCGTCGGGCGCACCGTCGACGTCGAGGGCCGCCCCGCCTACGTCACGACTCTCCGGGCCCGCGAGCAGGACATCCGCCGGGAGAAGGCCTCGTCGAACGTCTGCACCAACCAGACCCTCATCGCGGTGGGCGCCATGATCCAGCTGGCGTGGCTCGGGACCGCCGGCCTCCGGGAGCTGGCGCTGCGCTGCGCCCGCGGCACCCGCTACGCCCGGGAGGCGGTGCTGGCCATCCCCGGCGTTGCCCCGCTGACCGGCGGCCCGGTGCTCCGAGAGTTCGCGGTGAAGCTTCCCGTCGACCCTGCCGTCGCCGTCGACAGGATGGCCGAGGAAGGCTTCCTCGCCGGTGTCCCGGTGGGGTTGCGAGACGGGGTGACCGTCGCCCCGGACGACCCGGCAGGGGAGCGGGGCCTCCTCGTGGCGGTCACCGAGCGAAGGACCAGGACCGAGATCGACGCGTACGCCGCAGCACTGGAGAAGGTCGTCCGATGAGCGATAACACCACCGGCACCAACACCGCCGCCGCTACCAGCACCGCCGAGACCGGGGACACGTCGGTCCACTCGATGGACGGAACGAGCCTCGGTGACGTCACCGGCGTCGAAGGGCACCGCCCGGCGCCGGGCGGGAAGGCCACCAGCGTCCCCCTGCTCGGGCGCGACGCCGAACCGGCGATCTTCGAGATGTCGAGCCCGGGCCGTCACGCCCACTCGTTCCGGACCACGCAGGTCCCCGAATGGTCCGCCGAGGAGCTGGTCCCCGCCGGGCACCTCCGACCCGAACCCCTGGCTTTGACGGAAGTGTCGGAGCGGGACCTGGTGGCCCACGTCACCCGTCTCACCCACCGGCAGTACTCGGTGGACCTCGGGGCTTACCCGCTCGGGTCTTGCACCATGAAGTACAACCCGAAGCTGTGCGACGACGCGGCCGCGCTGCCCGGTCTCATCGGGGCCCACCCTGCGGCCCCCGCCTCGTGCACGCAGGGCTGGATGGAGCTGCTCTGCGATCTCTCCGACGCGCTCTGCGAGGTCACCGGGATGCACGCGGTCACCCTGCAGCCTCCCGCTGGAGCGGCGGGGGAGCTGACCGGCCTCCTGCTCATGCGGGCCTACCACGCGGCGCAGGGCTCGACGAGGACCAAGGTGATCATCCCCGACTCCGCTCACGGCACCAACCCGGCGTCGGTGACCCTCGGCGGGTACCAGACGGTCACGGTCCCCTCCGACGAGCGAGGACTGGTCGACCTCGACGCCCTCCGGGCCCGCCTCGACACCGACGTGGCCGGCATCATGCTGACCAACCCCAACACCCTCGGCCTGTTCGAGGAAGACATCGCCGAGATCGCCGCCGCGGTCCACGAGGTCGGCGGCCTGCTCTACTACGACGGCGCCAACCTCAACGCCATCCTCGGGGTGACCCGACCAGGCGACATGGGCTTCGACATCGTGCACATGAACCTCCACAAGACCTTCGCGGTGCCCCACGGCGGCGGCGGTCCCGGCGCCGGCCCGGTGGCGGTGTCGCAGCGGTTGGCGGAGTACCTTCCCGGCCCGTTGCCGCAGCGCGAGGAAGACGGAAGCTTCACGTGGCGGACGCCTGAGCAGTCGATCGGTCGGGTCCACACCTGGCACGGCAACTCCCTGGCCCTGGCCCGGGCCTGGTCCTACATCCTGGCCAACGGCGGCGACGGGCTGCGGCGGGTCGCGGAGGGCGCGGTCCTCAACGCCAACTGGTTGCGCCACGCCCTGCGAGGCACCTACGACCTGCCCTACGACCGGCCCAACATGCACGAGTTCGTGGCGTCCACCACCTCACTCAAGAAGGGCAAGGGGCTCAGGGCTTTGGATGTCGGCAAACGGCTGCTCGAAGAAGGGTTCCACGCGCCGACCGTCTACTTCCCCCTGATCGTCGACGAGGCGCTGATGATCGAGCCGACCGAGACCGAGAGCCCCCAGACCCTCGCGGCTTTGGCCGACGCGTTGATCGACATCGCCGCCGACGAGGAGGGGGCGTGGAAGGCCGCGCCGCGCACCACCCCGGTGGGCCGGGTGGACGAGGCCCGGGCCGCTCGCACCCTGATCCCGACGTGGGACGCGCTCGACGGGCAGCCCTAAGCGTCTGGGCGGCCGCCGGCGTACTCGGCCACAGAAAATCTCAGCCAGTTCACAGACAGTCCTTTGCTCGGTCACAGACGCGGCCGATGCAATGGGCCTATGGACTTCATGCACTTCCTCGCCGGGCTGGGGATGGTGATCGGCATCTGCGCCGCCATCGCCACCGCAGCCACCCTATGGATGATCGGGATGGCCCGACTCGAGCGCTCCGCGGTCCGGGTGGAGCCCCACCATCCTCGCTCGCCCCGGGACGCTCGCCGCTGAGCAACCCGCCGGCGCAACGAGCGCCGGCGTCTAGCGGAACTGCAGGTTGAACGGCTCCCCGGCCGTCAGCGTCGGGGCTGCCAGCGGGGTCTGGTTGACCGCGATGCTGACCGCAGTGGGGTTGCCGAGGCGGACCCACGCCGGGCCGGTGATGTTTTGCGCCTGTCCCTGCCGCAGGATGCCCTGGTAGACGATGGTCCCCGCCTGCGCCCCCTGGCGCAACTCGATCCAAGACGCCCCGCGGGAGGCGGTGAAGGTGATGGTCGAGGGACCGGCCAGGCTGTAAACGGCGTCTTGGGGGGTGCTCGACACCAACGTGGCGGGGGCTGCGACCGTCGTAGGTGCGACGGTGGGGGCCGACGCCGGGCGCGGCGTGCTGAGCGGCGGGTTGGGTGCCGCCGCACGACGGTGCGAAGGAGCGGACCTGAGCGTGAGCGCGGCGGCGACGGCGACCACGACGAGCACCGCCGCCGCGGCGATCACCACCATCGCCGCGGTCCTGCGACCCGCTCCCGGCCCGGCGCCCCTGGAGCGGCGGCTCGCTGGCGCTTGACGCCCGGCGCGGTGACGGCTCGAGGAGCGGTGTTTCGTGGCGTCGGCCCGCTGCCCTCGACGGCCCGACGACGCCAGCGCAGCGACGGCCTCCGGCGGCAAATGGGGGACCGGCGGCATCGTCGTAGGGGCCGGGTCGGTGAGGACGTCCTCGTCGAAGCGCAGCACCGGCGCCCCGCCTCCGACGGGCGTCTCACCCGCCGGGGTCGCCTCATCGCCGGGGACGGCCAGCTTGAACGACTCGCGAGCCGCGGCCCGGTCCTGGAGTGGATCCACAGGGCCGGCGTGTCCGTCGACGGGATCGGCGTCAACCGACGCGGCCGGGGCGGAGGCCACGTCCGAGCTGCGCCTGACGCGCACCTGCTCCTCCGCGTCGGGCAGCGCCAAGGCGGCGTCGTCGTCGATGACGTGGCGGGCCACCGGCGCCCGGAAGGGAGCCGACCCCAGGGTGCGCCCCGGTCGGGGGGCCCGGGCGTGAGCCGGCGCTCCGGTCTCTGCTTCGGCCCGGACCAGGCGGACGTGGGTGTGGGCGTCCTCGGCGTCCCGGGCCCGGACCGGGTGGTCGGCGGCCTGGCGGGTGATGGTGTCGAGAGTGTCGAGAACCCGATGGTGGGTTCGCGCCGCTCGCCGGGCGGGACCGCCCCGGCGGGCGCCGCGAGCCAGAGCGCCGACCGCGGCGACGGCGACGACGAGCAGCCAGAGCACCGTCACCGGCCACCTGCCAAGGCCGCGGGGACGAAGAGGATTCGCTGATCGGCCACGGCCTCAGGCTATGCGTCCCAGCGCGGCAATCCGACGCGCCGGGGCGGCCTTCCGGGGGCAGAGGGGTGAACGCCGCGGGAACCGTTTCTTACGTCTGCTGCGCCGCCCCGGGGCGGGAATTCGCTGAATGGCGCGACTATCGTCACGGTCCCCGCTACCCTCCGGAGCGATGGGAGCTGACCTGCGCAACGCAGCGGCGATGACGGCAGCCACCGCCAGGCTGTCCGGGTTCGCCGCCTTGCGTGCCGGCGATCCGGGCGGGTCGGGGGGCGGCTTTCGCCTTGGCGGATGGCTCGCCGTGCCGGCCGGCTTCCTGGCGTCGTCGATCCCTTTCTCCTACCTCATGGCCAAGCGGGTCAGTGGCGTCGACCTGCGCCAAGTCGGGTCGGGCACGGTCTCCGGTACCGGTCTTTTCGAGGTCGCCGGGTTCGCTCCGCTGGCCATCGCCGGGGTGTGCGAGGTCGCCAAAGGGGCCGTCGGGCCTCTGCTTGCTCGCAGGGCCGGCGCCCCGGTGGCCGCGGCTGCCGCGGCGGCTGCGGTGGCCGGCCACAACTGGTCGCCGTGGCTGCGCGGCGCGGGAGGCAGAGGCTTGTCCCCGGCGATCGGCGCCCTGCTCGTGGGCGCACCAGTCGGGGCCGCGGTGCTGCTGACCGGCATGGCCGGCGGGCGCCTCGCAGGGGAGACCGCGATCGGAACCGTCGTGGCCGACGCCGCGTTGGTGCCGGTCAGCGCCCGGGTGCACGGGCCCGAGGCCGGGCGCTTCGCGGCTGCTGTGCTGGCGCCGATGATCGCCAAGCGCCTCGCCGGCAACCGCCGGCCCACCGACCGCCGGCCCACCACCTACCTCTGGCGGGCGCTGCTGGACCGCGACACCCGCGCCCGCCATCGCACGGTGGGGGTCGGGTCCTGACCGTCGGCATCGTCACAGACAGCGCCGCGTCGCTCCCCGACGACCTGGTCGCGTCGTCGGGCGTCGTGGTCGTCCCGTTGTGGCTGACGCTCGGCGGGGAGCCGGTACGCGACGGGGAGCTCAGCTTGGAGGAGGTCCTCCGACGGCTGGACGAAGGGCTCACCACCTCGAGCCCGTCGCCCGGCGAGTTCGCCAAGGCCATCGCCCAGGCGGACCAGGGCGACGGGGTGCTGGTGCTGACCTTGTCCGCGGGGATGAGCAGCACCTATGAGGCGGCCCGCTTGGCCACGGAGCTGGCCGAGGACTCAGACGTCGAGCTGCTCGACACCGGCACCGCGGCCGGCGCGGAGGGCCTGGTCGTGCTGGCCGCCGCCGAGGCGGCCAAGGCCGGCGGCACGCTGGCCGACGTCCGTACTGCGGCGGCCACCGCCGCCGCCCAGGTCCGGCTGGTGGCGACGCTGCCCACCCTCGACCATCTGGCCCGCGGCGGGCGAGTACCGGGGTCCGCGGCGTGGGCCGGCCGATGGCTGGGTCTCAACCCGATCTTCGAGTTCCGGGGCGGTCACGTCCGCCCGCACCGCCCGGCCCGCGGCCAAGACGCGGCGGCTGACAGGCTGATCTCGATGTGGGCGCACAGCATCACCAAAGGCGCCCGGCTGCACGTGGTCGCCATGCACGCCTCGGTGCCCGAGGCCGCCGACCGCCTCCTCGCCGCGGTGCGACGCCGGGCGGAGCCGTCATCGGAGTGGATCGGGTCGTTCAGCCCGGTCATGGTGTCCCACACCGGTCCGGGCCTGGTCGGGCTGGCCTGGTGGTGGGACCGCCCCGGCGACTGACGCCCGCCTGGCGCTAGACGGTGAGAGGGATCCGCGGGCGAGCCGCTCCGGCTACGAGGACCCACTCCACCGCGGCCAGCACCGGGGCCACCCCGAGCAGGTCGTAGGCGTGACCCATGCCGGGCACCAGGTCCAGCCGGCGAGGGTCGCGGGCGTGGCGGTACAGCTCGACGGCGGCCGCAGCCGGGATGAACCGGTCGCGCTGTCCGTGGACCAGGGCGATGGGAGCGTCGATCCGCCCGACGAGCGCGGTCGGCGGTTCCGGGTTGGTCCACACCGGCGACAACCGAACCCGCATACGCCGGTCGGCCACGCTGCGGCCCAGTCGGGTCTGGGTCAACGCGGCGAGCAGCATCCCCTGCGCGCTTCGCGGCGCCCGCCACGCCGCCGGGCAACTGACCGCCACCACCCCGTCGACTCGAGCGTCGCCGCACGCGGCGTAGCGGAGGACCGAGATCGCTCCCATCGAAGCGCCCACCAGCACGACCGGCCGGTCGCTGCGCCGGTCACCGGCGACCGCGGCCGCGACGTCGTGGCGCTCGAGGTCCCCGAGAGTGCAGAGACCGTCGGATTCGCCATGCCCACGCGAGTCGTAGGTGATCACGTCGAAGCCGGCGACGTGCAGCGCCTCCGCCTGGCGTATGACCGCGCCGTCTTTGCGCGACGCGGCGAAACCGTGGACGAGGATCACCGTGGCTCGGGCGTCGGGACGCCGCCACTGCCGGGTCTGCAGGGACAGGCCGTCCACCGTCGCCAGTGCTGGTGTCTGGTGGGCCATGGCCCCGAGTCTGCCAGTCCCGGCGTCAGTCGGGGAGGTCGCCTCCGGCGGTCACGGCCCGTCGCAGAGCGGCTTGTCCGGGATGGGCGGAGATGACCTGCCGGAGGCCCTCCCCGGTCGCGGAGAGGTAACGGCGGGTGGTCTCCAGGGAGGCATGGCCGAGCAGTTCTTGAAGCTCGACCACGTCAGCCCCGGCCTCCAACGCAGAGGTAGCGAAAGTGTGGCGCAGCGCATGGACCAGCGCGCCGGCGGGGACCTGAGCGCGGATTCCGGCCCGGACGTACAGCCGTTCGATCAGGTAGCGGATCTGGTGCACCGTCAGGCGCCGCCCCCGCACGTCGACGAACAGGGCCGTCGCGGGATGGCCCAGGTCGTGGGCCGGGAAGCGGGCCCGCCGCTCCTGCTGGTACACGCTGAGCAGGTCGTCGAGGCTGCTCGTTATCGGCACCGGCCGGGCCTTGTTCCCCTTGCCGACGACCCGCAGGCGCCGGGCGCCGGGCTCCCCTTCGAGGGACCCGACATCGAGGGCTGCCGCTTCGGCCTCCCGCACCCCCGTGACGCAGAAGGTCGCGGCCAACGCCAGGTCGCGGGTGGGCCACGGCTGGCGGGCGGCAGGATCGGGCTGCCCGGCGGTGATCAGCAGCCGCTCCACCCCGTCCCTGGCCCTGATGGTGCGGGGCAGCACCGTGGGCGTCTTCGGCTTGGGGATCCCAGCCATCGGGTTTCCCTCGACCACCCCTTCGCTGACCAGGAAATCGAAGAAAGACGACCAGGCCGAATGGGCTCGACGGACCGACGCGACGGCGTGGTCCGACGCCCAGTCGGCGAAGGCCGCCCGCAGCAGGGGTCGGCTCAGATCGGCGACGGTGACGTCGGCGAGGCTGCCCCCGGCCAGAGCCGCGAGGCGGCCGCCCACCCCGAGAAGATCCCGCCGGTACGCCTGCAGCGTCGCCGGTGACGGCTTTTGCGCCCCGAGGACCACCAGCCAGCTCGTGACCGCGTCGGGCAGGGGAGAGGCAGGCGTGGCTTGGCGGAACACGACACCCTCAACCTACCGGGACGGTGCCGGCCGCCCGCGGACGGCCGCCACCCCCGGGAGTGCGCTCAGGTGTCAGCCGCGGAACGCTCAGGTGTTGCCGCCCGCCGCCATGATGTCGTGATGGATGCCCTGCAGCTTGCCCTGCAGCTCCTGCAGCTGCTGGGTGGCGCTCTGCAAGGCGTGCTGCACCGACGGCCACACGTTGTTGCGGAAGTCATCGGCCTTGTTGCCGTCCCACACGTTGGGCTCCGACAGCGTCTTGCCCTGGGTGTCGAGGTCGGTGATGGTCTGGGTCAGACCGTTGTTCAATATGTTCTCGATCTGGGTGATCGCCGATTGTGCCTCAGGCGTTGCCAGTACCCGCGTTGCCACGATAAGGCTCCTTGTGTCGTAGGGCGCTTCGCATTCCCACAATGCTCAATCAGCGCGCCGAGGCAGAGCATACCCACCGATTCCGGGCGCGTCGCCGGAACTCGACCCGACCCCCGCAGGGTCGGCGACGGTCGTCCCTGTCGGGGCTCGGGAGTACATTCCCTCGGGTGGCGAAGGGAGGGCGGACGCAGTGAAGTTCATCGTCGCCGGGCCGGCAGGGCGCCGCGACGTCGACGTGCGCCTCGACCCGGTCACTACCTCGGTCGCCGAGTTGGCCCGAGCCGTCGGTCTGGCGGCCCCGCCCGGTGCCGAGGGCCCGTCTAGCCGCGACGGGACGCCCGGCGCCGGGCCGTCGCCGGCGCAGATCCTCGTCGACGGCCTGGCCGTCCCCGGCGACTTGTCGGTCACCGAAGCCGGGGTCCATGAAGGCGCCCTGCTCGGGGAGGCCGAGGACACAAGCGGCAGCTTCGCCGGCGCTGTCGAAGTGTGCGTGGTCGCAGGGCTTCACGCCGGGCGACGCGTCCCGCTCGGCGTGGGCAGCCACGTCCTGGGCCGTTCACCCGACTGCGACGTGGTGTTCGAGGAGCCGACGGTGTCGCGACGTCACTGCCGTATCGACGTGGCCCCCGACGCCAGCACCACCCTGACCCCGCTGGCCGGGGAGAACCCGACCTACGTCGACGGGCGGGCCCGATCCGAACCGGTTCGCCTCGCTGCGACGTCGGTCGTGGAGATCGGCTCGCTGGCCGTCGCGGTCCGCCCGCCCGTGTCGGGCGACGAGCCTGCCGGCACCGACCGCTTCCGCGACGTCACCGCGGCCGGGACCATCAACCTCAACCGGCCCCCCCGCTTTGCGCTCCCACCGGAACCGGCCCCCCTCGACGTTCCCCGCCCGCCCGACAAGGCCCGCCAGCCCCCCTTCTCCATCGCGGCGCTGCTGGCGCCGATCGCCATGGGAGGGGTCATGGTGGTGGCGTTCCACAGCGCGATGTACGCGCTGTTCACCCTGATGTCACCGATGATGCTGCTCGGCAACTGGTGGGAGTCCAAGCAGCGCGCCGGGCGGTCGCTGCGGCGCGACACCCGCCGCTTCGACGAGGACCTCGGCCGCTTCGACGCCGCGCTCGACGCCGCTGTCGCGGCCGAGGCAGCCCGACGCCGGGCGCTGCTCCCGGACCTGGCGGAGGTGCTGCGCCGGGCGGACGCCCCCAGCGTCCAGTTGTGGCAGCGGCGGATAGGGCACCTCGACATGCTCCAGCTGAGCGCCGGCATCGGAGACACCACCTGGACGGTGCCTCGGACCCGTACCGGCGGGGACCAGCCGCCCCAGGCCGTCCTCGACCGCCTCGAACGGGCCGGTCAGCTGCGGGCGGCGGCGATACCGGTCGATCTCGCCGAGGGGGGAGTGGTCGGCATCGTCGGGGACCGGCAGGCGGCGTTGGCGCTGGCCCGAGCCCTGCTCTGCCAGGCCGCGGTCCACCACGGACCCGCCGACTTGCGCATCGCGGTCGCGACCGAAGACAGCACCGGCGGCGAATGGGACTGGGCGAAGTGGCTTCCCCACACCCGCGACACCAGACCCGGGCCGGCCGAGCGCCGACTCCTCGCGGCTGGGGCCGCCCACGCCACCCGGCTCTTCGACGATCTGCTCGCTGGCCGGCTCCCAGGCAACCCGCCGCCGGCCCCCGCCGGCGGCCCGGTCACCTTGTACGTGATCGACGGCGACGGGCTCCTCGCCGGCCGCAACAGCCCCGGGCGGGCGCTGCTGAGAGGCGACGGCGGCCCGGCTGCAGGGATCGTGGTCGCCGGCAGCGCCGACCGGCTGCCCGCGGTGTGCACCACGGTCCTCACCGTCGACGAGCTCGGAGCGGCCACCCGCTCGGAACCTCGTCGCGGCGGCGACCCGCTCCGTCTCCTCGCGACCGGCGTCGACGTCGGGGCCGCCCGTGCCTGCGCCGTCCACTTGGCGCGCTTCGAGGACCCGGAGCTGCACATCGCCGGGGCCGGGCTGCCGGAGCTGGCACCGCTGCCGGGCCTGCTAGAGCTGGACGACCTCGAGCCAACCTCGGTGGCGGCCCGGTGGGGGAGGAGCAGCGGTGGTCACCTGCGGGCCCCGATCGGAGCCGGCGAAGGCGGCCCGTTCGTGCTCGACTTCGACCGGCACGGCCCCCACGGGCTGATCGGCGGCACGACCGGCTCCGGGAAGAGCGAACTGCTGAAGACGATCGTCGCCGCGTTCGCGGCCAGCTACCCGCCCGAAGAGCTGACCTTCGGCCTGTTCGACTTCAAGGGCGGCTCGACCTTCACCGAGTTCGCCGGCCTTCCCCACACCGTGGGGATGGCCAGCGATCTCGACGTGAGCCTCGCCAGGCGAGCGTTGCAGTGCCTTCGCGCCGAGCTGGTGCAGCGAGAGCGACTCTTCGACCGGGCCGGTGCCAAAGACCTCGGTGACTACCGGTCCCGGCAGGGGACCGGCGCCGGTCCGGACCTTCCACCCGTACCCCGGCTGGTGGTCATCATCGACGAGTTCGCCGCCATGGCCACCGAGCTGGCCGAGGAGATCGGCGCGCTCACCGACCTGACCGCCCGCGGCCGCTCGCTCGGCGTGCACCTGCTGCTCGCGACACAAAAGCCGTCGACCGCAGTCAACGCCGAGATCCGCGCCAACACCCGCCTGCGGATCTCCCTGCAGGTCGAGGACAAGCAGGACTCGCTCGACGTGGTGGGGATACCTGACGCGGCCGCCATCCGCCACAAGGGTCGAGGCCTGTTCCGGGTGGGCCAGACCGACGTAGTGGCGATCCAGACCGCGTTGGCGTCGGGCACCTCCACCGGCCGGGACGGGCCGCTGATCACCGTCGCCCCCTTCGTCTTCGGCGCCGACCCTCGAGGCGAGGAGCCCCCCAGCGGTCCGACGGTCGACGGCGGGGCTCCGGCGGGGGCCGAAGCGGCCCCCAACGACCTGGTCCGCCTGGTGAAGGCCGCCACCGACGCGTTCGCGGCCTCAAGCCGGCCGCCACCGCGCCGCCCGTGGCCCGACCCGCTGCCCGATTCGCTGCACCTCGCGGACCTCGAGGCGGTGGCTGACTCACCGGCACCGCCCGGCGCCGACCTGGTGAGCTTCGTGCTGGTCGACGACCCCGACGCCCAAACCCGATACCCCTCCGGCTGGTCCCTCGAGCGGGGCAACATGCTCGTCTTCGGCGTCGTCGGTAGCGGGGCCACCACCGCGCTGGTCTCCATCGCGGCCAGCTTCGCCCAGAGCCGGACCGCCGACCAGGGCCACATCTACGGACTGGACTTCGGGTCCGGCGCCCTCGGGGCCGTTGCCCGGCTGCCCCACACCGGGACGGTCGTCGGCGCCACCGACCGCGAGCGCCAGCTGCGCCTGGTGCGGGAGTTGCGCGCCGAGATGGACCGCCGGCGCAACCTACCCGCCGCGGCGCGCCCCGGCCTGCCCTCCATCTTGTTGCTCATCGACAACGTCGAGGCGTTCCGATCCGAATACGAGACGGCGTACGGGATCGACATCGTCGAGCAGACGGTGCGTCTCTACACCGAAGGCCCCGACGTCGGCATTCACACCGCCGCCACCGCGTCCAGGTTGGGCGGCGTCCCCTCCGCTCTGAGCGCCGCCACCCCCCAGAAGCTGATCCTGCAACTGGCCGACCCCAACGAGTACGGGTCCTTCGCCATCCGCCGCCAGCAGCTGCCGACGTTCGTGCCCGGCCGGGGGATCCTGGCCGAGACCGGGCGGGCGGTCCAAGTCGCCGTGCCCGGCGCCGACATCGACGCGGCGCTGGCCGAGGTCGCGTCGCGCACGCCGCCGCCCACCGCCGCGCCCCTCGCAGTGGCGTTGCTGCCCGACGCAGTGAACCTCGAGGACCTCGGAGCCAAAGGCCGGGTCGGGACCGACGAGTGGCGGCTCCCGATCGGCATGGCCGAAGCCGACCTCAGCCCGCTGGACCTGGTCCTCTACGAGATGGAGCACGCCACCGTCGCGGGACCGTCCCGGTCCGGGCGTTCCACCACCCTGCTGGCGCTCGCCGCAGCGCTGCGCGCCGCGGCGCCCAGCGCCACGATCCTCGGCGTCGCGTTGCGCCGGTCGCCGCTTCGCTCCAGCCCCCTGGTGTCGAAGGTCGCGGCGACCGCCGCCGACATCGCCTCGGTCGCGGACGCCGCGCTCATGGCGTCGGGCCCGACGCTGCTGCTCATCGACGACGCCGAAGGCGTCGACGACCAGGGAGGCAGGCTGGCCCAGCTCCTCGCCGCCGGCCGCTCCGAGCTGCACATCGCCATCGGCGGGCGCGCCGATGTCTTGCGGACCCAGTACGGGCACTGGACCCAGACGGTGCGACGATCAAAAGCCGGGGTGCTCCTCCAACCGAACCTCGACTACGACGGCGAGCTGCTCGGGGCTCGCCTTCCCAACCGGCTGCACATCTCCATGCCGCCCGGGCGGGGGTTCGTGGTTGCTGATGGCCGGGTCGGGCTTGGCCAGATGGCCCGGCCCGGGTGAGCAAGAGCTGCCCGGGCAAGACGAGCCGGGGCTCCGACGACCGGCCGGGTCAGCCGATCGGTACCGGAGCCTGTCCGGGCACCTCGGCCGGCGGCACGTAGGTGGGCGCGAAACCCGGGGGCGAGGGGACCTCGGGAGGGCCGGGCTGAGACCCGTAGTTGGTGTGATCCCCGGTCAGCCAGTCGGTGGCGTCCTGCAGGATGCTGCGGTTGTCCCGCTTCTCCTTCACCATCGCGAAATAGAGGTAGATCTGCTGCTGATGCTGGGCGTCGGCCCACGCCTTGGCGATGTCGTACGCGGCCTGCTCGAGGTCCTGGGCGGTGGCCCCGGCGCTGGTCGCTGACACCTGCAGCATCTGGCGGAACCGGTCGGCGTAGGCGCCTTTGAACTCCGTCAGCGCGCTGCGTCCGGCTGCCTGACGGACCGGCTCGCCTTCGCGAACCTTCTGGGCCAAGGCCCACAACGCCTGCGCGGCGGGGAGCGCCGCGTCAAAAGGAAAGTTGACTCGCTGGGCCGTCGCCATCCACGCCTCCACGCCGAGCAGCAGTTGGTGCACAAAGTACTCGCCGGCGGCGGCGCGCGCCGCGACTAACCGCCCGGCGCCAAGTTCGCTCCTTTGGCGCGCCGGCTCGCCGCAGTTCCTACACTATGGGCGGTACGTCCCACACCGTCACCCTGGGGAGATCAAAAAGGTGAGCGCGACGAGTTCGGCGGTCCCATCGAACCTGCAGGAGTTCGTGACCAAGGCGGGGGCGGCCACCGACTCGCTGGGCCAGGCGATAAGCGCCGCGGCCGGCGCGGTCACCGCCTTCCTCGACGCGCCTTGTGACGGGCGTTTCCGGCCCGGGGGACTCGGCAACGCCTGGTCGCAGGTCCACACCCTCCACGACGACGACCACCACGACGAGCAGTGGCTCAAAGTCGTCCACGACAAGTTCGTCCGAGCCGACACCGGCACGCTGCCGGACGCGACGCTGGCCGCCGCACTCAAGGCGGCGCACATCAGCGACACGGTGCCCAAGGCGCTGACCGCCGACGAGCCGGTGTACCAGGGGACGACGATGTACTCCGGGTGGCGCGACGACCCGGTCAGCACCGGGGCCGGCCACTTCCTCGAGATCGAGGACGACATCCCCATGCCCGCCACCCTCGGTCCGCTGCGCTGGCTGCGCGTCTACAGCTCCCGCTTCGTCTCCGACACCGGCGCCGGCAGGGGCTGGCACACCTGGGCCGGGTGCCGTCTCGAGCCGACCGCCAGCGAGGTCACCTACCACGGGCCCGACGGCCAGAGCGCAGCGTTCACCCGCGTGGGAGCCGACTACCTACGCCACCCGGCCATGGAAGCGGAGCTGGCCGAGGTGGACGACGGCTTCGAGCTGCGGTGGCGGTGGACGTCCCGTTTCCCCGGGATGGTGTGGCGCTTCGACGGCGAGGGTCACCTCCGGACCCTCGCCGACCCCTTCGCCGGGACCGTGAGCGCGCTGCACCGGGAGGGCCGGCTGGTCGGCCTGCGCCACGAGGGCGGCCGCAGCCTGTCGATCGAATGGATAGGCGGTCACATTGGCGCAGTGGTCGCCTCGGACGGGCGGCGCTGCGCCTACCGCTATGTCGACGACGACCTCGTCGAGGTCGAGCGGCCCGCGGGCGCCCAGCGCTACGCGGTCGACGCAGCCGGACGGGTCCGGGAGGTCCACGACGCCGACGGCGTGCGGGTGGTGGCCAACGAATACGACACCGACGGCAGGGTGGTGCGCCAGCTGGCGCCGGGCGGTCGGACCAGCACCTACCGGTGGCTGGCACCGAGCACGCTGGTGGTGGAGGACGAGGAGGAGCGGACCGCCACCCTCTACCGCCACGACGAGGCCGGACGGCTCGTGGAGCTGCGCCTGCCCGACGGGACCGGAGCCCGCCGGCGCTTCGACGAGGTCGGCAACCCCGTCGAGGTGGTCGACCTCCGCGGCGGCGTCACCCGGCGCACCTACGACGTTTACGGCAACTGCGTGCGCCAAGTCGACCCCGAGGGGGGAGTCGCCGAGTGGGAGTGGGATGCCGAGGGCCGCCTGCTCCGCTACGTCGACCCGTCCGGGGTGTGGGAGGAATACCAGTACGCCGATGGCGGGGCGGTGCCCTCCCGGGTGACCGGCCCGGCCGGGTATTGGCGCGAGCACACCCTCGCCGGCGGGCGAATCACCGGTGTCAAAGACATCGACGGGGTCGAGGAGCGCTACCAGCTCGACGCTGACGGCCAGGTCGTGGCCGTCACCGACGGCGAGGGCGTCGTGCGCAGCTACACCTACGGGCCCGACGGCACGTGCACCTCGGTGACCGCGCCCCACGGCGAGGAGTGGGCCACGCAGACCGACGGCGCCGGGCGGGTGCTCGCGGCGCGGGTGGCGGGGGGGCGCCCTGGGGAGGTGACCAGGACCCCGGCGGGTCGGGTCCTGACCTCCACCGATTTCACCGGGGCGGTCACGACCAGGCGGTACGGCCCCGACGGGCTGCTCGAGGCGGTCACCGACCCTTCCGGCGCCGAGCTCGGGATCGAGTGGGACTCCGCCGGCCGACCCGTCGGCCTGGTGCTGGGCGCCGGCGGGCGCTTCTCGTACGGCCGCGACAGCCTGGGTAGGGTCACCGACGTCACCGACGCCACCGGCGCGTTGTGGCGCCAGGCGTGGGACGGCGAGCTGCCCACGGCCGTCACCGACCCCACCGGGCAGGGGCCCGCCGTCGACCTGGACCATCTCGGCCGGCCTCGCTCCGCCACCACCGCGGCGGGGATCACAGTCGAGCTGGAATGGGATCCGGCCGGGCGGTTCCTCGCAGGCCGCGACCCGCGGTCCGGGTCGTCGTGCACGATGATCCACGACGAGGCGGGCCGGCCCGTCGAGTGGCGCATCGACGGCGAGGTCCTGTCCAGGGCCACCTACACCCCAGGCGGTCGGCTCCAAAGCGTCGCGACCCCCGACGGGCGCCTGTGGCAGTGGAGCTACGACCGGGCCGGCCGGGTCGTCGAGGAGCGTCTCGGCGACGCCGTCCGGCGCACGACCTACGACCCGTCCGGCCGGGTCGAGAGGGTGGTCAATCCTGACGGCACCCGTTTCACGCAGCGTTGGGGAGAAGACGGCTACCCCGCGGCGGTCGAGTCCGACGGTCGGGCAGCGGAGGAAGAGCGCTGGGATCCCCTCGGGCGGCTCGTCGAGTGGGGGAGCGAGGGTGCCAGCCACCATCTGCGCTACGACCATCGGGGACTGGTCGTCGAAGCGACCGACCCCAACGGCGGCCGCACCCAGCTCGAGTACGACGCCAACGGCTACGTGTCGGCGGTGGAGGGCGAGGGCAGCCGCTGGGGACTGGAGCGCGACCCCAACGGGCGGACCATCGGGGTCACCGACCCGCTCGGCCGGCGGACCAGTTGGAGCCTGGACGGCGCCGGCCGGCGCGTCGAGTACCGCCTCCCCGACCAAACCACGCTCGCCTACCGGTGGGACGGGGAGGGGCACCTGCTTGGAGTCGCCGCCGGCGGCGACCCGCTCATCGAAGTCCGGCCCGGGGATGGCGCAGAGCCCACGCTCGTGCGGGACGCCGCCGGCCAGCTGCTAGAGCTGCACCTCGACGGGCAGGGCCGGACCGTGGCGTTCGTGCGCGACGGCCGGGCGATGCAGATCCACCGCGACGACCTCGAGCGGACCATCGAGACCCGCAGCCCCGACGGGAACGCGGTCACGGTGCACCTGGACGAGGCCAGGCAGGCCGACCGGATCGACTACAGCGGGCTGCCGTCCGTCGAGCTGCGCCGGGACGGCGAAGGGCGGATCCTCGAGGTGCGCGCCGAAGGGCTGCAGCGGGAATGGGAGCGTCGCCCCGGCGGCGCGGTCAGCGCGTACCGCGAGACCATCGGCGAGCGGACCACCACCGTCGAGCTCGACTACGACCGCGACGGCAGGGTCGTCGCGGTGAGCGGCCCCGACGGGACGGTCCGCTACGCCTACGACCCGGCCGGGCAGCTGGTGTCGGAGTCCGGGCCGGAGGGGGAGTGGCGCTGGGACTACGACCTCAGAGGGCGGGTCGTCGCCGAGGCCGCCCCGGGCGGCACCCGCCGCTTCGAGTACGACAGCGCGGACCAGCTGACCGCGGTCACCGGCCCAGACGGGACCACCGCCGTGACCTACGACGCCTGCGGTCGACGGGTCAAGGAGGCCGGCGCCGCCGGCACCGTCGAGTACCGGTGGGACGCGCTCGGCCGTCTGATCCGCGTCGACGGTCCGGAGGGCGGCTTCAGCATCGACTACGACCCGTTGGGTCTGCCGGTGCGCGTCAGCGGCCAGGACGTCGAGTGGATCGAGGGGCCGTTCGGTCCGATCGTCACCCGGGTCGGCGAGCGGCGCCTGGCCGGCCTGCCCGGACTCCCCCTAGCGGAAGGGGACAGCACGGGCATGCGGTGGGTCAGCTCGGACTGGCGGGGCGACGTCGCGGGGACCTCCACGTGGGGGGAGCGGGCCGGGACCGGCCCGGCGCTCGGCTTCCTCGGTGAGCTTCACCTCGGCCGGTACGTGTGGCTGCGCAACCGGGTGTACGACCCACAGACCCACACCTTCCTCACCCCCGACCCCGAGGTGTCGCCGCTCGGGTGGCCGGGCAGCCCGGCCAACACCTACCTCTACGCCCGCAACGACCCGTTGCAGTGGCTCGACCCGACCGGGCGCAAGCCGGTCACCGCCGCCGAGGCAATGTCCCAGATGCACGGCTGGACCGCGGGTCACGCTTCGGAGGCGCTGACCGTCCTGGCCGCGGCCGGCGCCATCGTCCTCGTCGCCACGAACCCGGAGCTGATCCCGCTGGTGCTGCTCGGGGCGGCCGCCGGTGGCGGGTCCAGCATCGTGGGGCAGCTGATCGGCACCGGCAAGATCGACTGGCAGGAGGTCGCGCTTAATACCGCGGTGGGCGGCTTCCTCGGCGCGTTCGTCCCCGGCCTGCCGATGCCGGCCGCGATGAGCGCACGGGTAGCCGCCGGCGCCGGCTACGGCGCCGGGTCGGGGGTGTTCGCACAGACCTTGGACGACGTCGGCACCCACGGCACGCTCGACTGGAAAAACGACCTGATCGCCGGCACCGTCGGCGCGGTCACCGGCGGGATATTCCACGGAGGCGCCCGCTGGACCGACAGCCTCAAACCCAACCAGGTGGCGCGCCTCAACCGGTTCCTGGCTGATCATCCCAGCGCCGACGTCAGCGACCCCAAGACGCTCAGCCGCCAGTGGAGCAACCGGATGCGGCGCTTCCAGCCGATCGCCGACGCCGCTAACCGACACGACGCGATTCTCAGCAACCTTATCGCTCCGCCCACGACGGCAGCGGCCACCGGCGGTCTCAGCCGCCTGGCTGGCGCCGGCGACCCGACCGGTGCGAACGCAGGAGTGGCGACCATCGACGGCCCGTCGCCGGCGACGTTGGCCCTGCCAGGCGGGGCACCCCCTCCGGGTCACCCGACCGTGTGCACAGCGCGCCCGCCGGGCTTCATCGGACCGGTCGCCGCGCCGTGACCGCGGCGGCCGCGACCCGTACCGGTCCCGCACCGTTGAGCGAGCTGCTCGGTGGCCTGCTCCCGCCAGGCGTCGAGCCTCCCGACCGCCACGCCAGCGCCCTGACCGGCAGCCTCACTCCCGTCGAGCTCACTGCGGCGTGCCGGGCAGGGGGCGCCGCGGAGGGGCCGCTCCGGGCCACCCTCGACTACGGCGACGCGGCTCGCAGCGAGCACACCGCCCTACGGGTCGCCGCTCGCGTCGGTGCCGGTGCGCCCGCCAGGCTACGCCAGCTCCTCGACGCGCTGCCGGCCACCGCGGCGGGCACCTGGCTGGGCATCGAGGGCAGCGCCGAGGGGCCGACCGCGGTCAAGCTGTACGTCCCCGCCGGCAGCGGCGTGGCCCGCGTGACCGACACCCTCCCGGAGCTGGCGGGGCCGCTGGCCGTGATCGACGCCGGCGGCTGCTGGCCGGCGTTCTCGGCGGCGCGGGCCGCAGCGGACGGCACCGCGGCGGTCCGCCTTTACGGGAGGCCCGGCCCCGGCGGGGCCCACCGCGCGGTCAGCGCAGCGGCGGGGATGGCGGCCGTCGCACCTGGAGCCTTGTTGGGCGTGCTGCAGCATCGGCTACTACGCCGGGCGGCGTGGGCCGGCGACGTCGTTCTCGCCGCGGAGCAGCCGGTCGACAGCCAGCAACCGGCAGCCCGGTGCCGTCTGGCGCTACACGTCTCCCTGCGTGGCACCGAGGCGTCCACGGATGCGGCGACCGTCGAGGCCCTGGTCGACGAGCTCGGCGCCGACCCGGCACCGTTGCGCGGCCTGCTCGCACGCCTCGACCCGGCCGGGCGCGGCGGGTCGTGGCGAGCCTCGGGGGTAGCCGTCTCCGCTGCGGGCGACAGCATCGATCGGGTCAACGTCTACGTCGTTCCGGGCACCTAGCGTGACCGGGATGGATCCCGAGGCGTATGTGAAGGCGGTGGGCCGCCGGGCGCGGGCCGAACGCTGGCATGTGACGGTGGAGACCGTCGACGGCCGCGACAGCATCATGGCCTTCCCGCTCGGCAGCACCGCCCTCGAGCAAGTCGATCCGCGGCCGATGGTCGTCTCGGCCCGCGACCCCGGGACTTTGACCCGCGCCGCTCTTGACCAGTTCGCGGCAGCGGCCCGGACCGCGGCCAAGTCGGTGCAAGGCCGGTGGGGGGTCACCAAGACCCTGTCGGTGACCGGCGGGTGGATGACCTTCATGCCCGTCGTCGTGACCAGCGGCGCGCCCGAGGAGGCGCTGGAGTGGGCGTCGAAGCGGCACGGCTTGGCGTTCCCGGTGCTCGTCGACGTCGGCGCCGGCACGCTTACCCGGTGGAAACACGCGGTCATCGGCGCCGTCGACGCGGCCCGCTTCGTCGCGATGGTCGAGGACCTGCTGAGGCCGGTGCTCGTCGGAGAAGGCCCCGGGGGCTGAGCGCCGGGTACCCGGGGACCATGAGCTACGGACGATGGGTACAACCACTGAGTTACGGATAATCACAGTTATCCGTAACTCAGTGGCGGGTGTTCCGGCGGTCGGGGTGGGTTTCGGCGGGAGGCCGTTGTGCGGCGGTGGGCTCTCCTCGGCTCCGCTCGGATCGCGCATGGCATGACCGCCGACCGGGTACGCGCGCGGCGATGACTCCAGTCCCGCCGAACCCACGTCCCGGCGATCCGGTTCCCAGCCCGTTTCCTGACGAGCCGATGCCGAGCCCGCCGATCGACCCACCGACGCCCGAGCCGGTGCCTTCACCAATGCCTGAGCCGGCTCCGGCCTAGCCGGCTCAGCCGGCTCAGCCGGCTCGGGACTGGCCGGACCGGGCGCCCGGGTTCCCAGCCGCATCCACCGGGCTTCAGCCCACGGGTCTCCTGGCCCCCGTAACGTCACTGTGACGTAACCACTTCGGGGGGGTTGGGTGCTCCCGGGTGGTCCAGCCGCGGTCGGCTGCGAGCCTTGGCGCCGACCGGCCGGTCATCTCGGCAGGACGGTCCCGGCCCGGGAACGCTCCGCCAACGGCCGGGCCGCCTCGAGCAGCCACTCCAGGCTCCGGCGGACATCGTCGGCGTCGTGCTCGCCAGCAAGGTCGCGCTCCACGTCTTCGACCGCGCAAGCCAGGACATAGGTGAGGTCGTCCAGCTCGTCGAGGGCCCGGCGGGTCACCACCAGCTCGCCGTCGGACAGGCCTTCGGCCCGGACCCTCTGACGGGCCTCGAAATCGCGCTGGCGGCACGACCGCTTGCAGTACAGGCGCGGGCGGCCGGGGCCGGCGGGAGGGACGAACGGCCGACCGCACCACCCGCAGCGTCGAGTCCTCCCCTCCTTGCCCCGCCCTTCATCAGGTTCTGTCACAGTGACAAAATAGGTGTCCCGGTCGTGGGCGGCGCGGATGCCTGGCGTCAGCCGAGGTCCAGCGCCTCCGCGGCCTGGCGCAGGGCCTCGAGGTGGCCCTCGACGCCGTCCAGCCCGGCGCCCATGGTGTTGACCGCCAAGTGGCTGGCTCCCGCGGACCGCCACTCCTCGCCCCGCCGAGCGATGTCTTCCGCGTCCCCGCGCCAGCTGACCCGGCCTTCCATGCCGATCGACGCCGGGTCCCGGCCTGCCTCCGCGGCGCCGGCGGCGACCTCCTGCAAGGCGGCGGCCAGCTTGTCGCCCGGCTGGACCTGCGGGAACCAGCCGTCGGCCAGCCGGCCCATCCGGCGGTACGCCCGCTCGGACTGGCCGCCGATCCAAACCGGGATGGGGCGCTGCAGCGGCAGCGGCGCCAACCCGGCCCCGGTGACGGTCTCCCCGCCGGTGCGGAAGGTGACGCTGCGCTCGGTCCACAGCCGACGCAGCAGCTCGACTTGGGATTCCAAGCGGCGGCCCCGGTCGGAGAAATCCTTGCCGAGCGCCTCGTACTCGACGGCGTTCCAGCCGAGCCCGACCCCGAGACGGAACCGCCCTCCGGTGAGGAGATCGACCTCGGCGGCCTGCTTGGCGACCAAGGCGGTCTGGCGTTGCGGGAGGATGATGATCCCGGTGACGAGCTCGAGGTCACTGAAGGCCGCTACGTACCCGAAGAGCACGAACGGCTCGTGGAAGGTCGTGTCGATGTCATAGGGCCCTGACCACCCCTTGTGGACCGACGTGTCGGCTCCGAGCACGTGGTCATAGGCCAGGAGGTGAGCGAAGCCGAGGTCGGCGAGCCCCTCCACATAGGCCCGCACCGCCCCGCGGTCGGCACCCAACTCGGTCTGGGGGAACACCGCACCGATCTGCATCTCCCGGTTCTACCCCGGCGGGCGCCGGGACAGGCGCCCGCGCTTGGGTAGGTAGCGGGAATGGACCGCCTGAAGGCACTCATCGCCGACCTCGACCGGTGGCAGCAGCACAACCGGGTAGCCGGGCCAGCGTGGGCGGTTATCAAGAAGTTCAGCGACGACAAGGCCAACCTTTACGTGGTGGCCCTCGGCTGGTACGGGTTTACTGCCATCTACCCGCTGCTGCTGGTCGTGGTCACCGTGCTCGGGTTCGTGGGGCAGGCGTCGCTCGGGACCGGCACCCTGCACACCTTGCAGAAATTCCCGGTCATCGGCCCCCAGTTCGCCCCCGGCAGCGGCAGCAAGCAGCTGCACGGAAGCGTCCTCGGCTTGATTATCGGCATCGTCGGGCTGGTTTACGGTGCGCAGGGGGTAACCCAGACCGCCGAGCAGGCGTTCAGCCGGACGTGGAACATCCCCGAGGTGGCGCGGCCCGGCTTCGTGCCCCGACTGGGCCGGAGCATGGCCGGTCTGGTGCTCATCGGACTGGCATTCCTGCTCACCGCGGCGTTCGGTTCCTACGCCACCGCCCACGGCGAGGCCCTGTGGCTTCGGATCCTCGTGATCCTCGCACTGGCCGCCGTCAACGTCGGGTTCTACCTGGCCACCTTCCGGGTGCTGACGCCCGCCCAGGCGGAGTCGCGAGCCTTCGTCCCAGGTGCGGTGTTCGGCGGCGTGTGCTTCACCGCCCTGACAACCGTCGGGACCGGCCTGACCAACCACCTCCTCGCCGGCAAGTCAGCCACCTACGGCGCGTTCGCGGCGGTGCTCGGGGTCGTCACCTTTCTGCTGTTGCTGGCCAAGCTCAGCGTCTACGGAGCCGAACTCAACCCGGTCCTCCACCGCCATCTGTGGCCGCGGGCGCTGCCCACGTGCGAGCCGACCGAAGCCGACCAGCAGGTACTCCACGACCGCACCCACGAACAGCGCCAGCGCCCCGAACAGCGAATCGGGGTGGGTTTCGACGAGCACGCCCCCGAGGAGGCGCGCCTCGACGCCGAGCGCGACGACGACCTCGCCAAGCAGCCCGACTTGGACCGGCCGCCAGCGGAGCGGACCGAGGCCTCGAAGGGCCCCGGCCCGGAAGGATCAGCGCCCCGCAGGACGCCCGGTCATTGACCCTGCGCGGCTTGAGCGTCGGCGAGGGGGACCAGCCGGAACGAGGCCCGGTCCATCTCCCGCCCGTCGATGCGGACGCTGAAGAAGTACGGCCCGTGCTCGGGAAGCGGCAAACCGAACAGCGGGATGGACATCGGCATCGTCGACTCGTCGCCGTCGACCATGATCGGCAGGCGGGCCGCGGAGAACACCGCGACGATCATCCCCCGGTCGGCGGGATCGGAGCCTTCGGGCAGCTGGTCGCTCAGCAGAACCCGCCGTGCGCCCCCGCCGGCCTCCGACACCAGCTCGATGGTCAAGGTGTGCTCGGCGCCGGTCTCGTTCCAAGGGATCTGGACCAAGATCGCCAGGCACACGTTCACCTGGTACGGGGGTTGAGGCGAGCTGCTCGCCACCAGTGAGATGCCGGCCCCGGTGACGAAGAGCTTGCCTCCGCTCACTTCAGCGAAGTCACACAGCAGCACCTTGGCGTCCATGACGTTCCAGCCTTCCTTGCGCGTTGGACCGGCTCCTCGGTGAGCCGGGTCGTTGGGGGCTGTTACGACACTAGACAGCCGGACAGGGCGGCTAGCCAACCGAGGCGGTCGCCAGCGCCGGGATCGGCTGGGAGGCGAGCTCCGGCCGGCGCCGCGCCGAGGGTCTCAGGCGCCTTTGCGGGCTTCGGTCCGGGCCGCCTTGGCCCGGTCCTCGCGGCTCTTCTTGCGCCGGATCCGGTCGTGCTTCCAGCGGACGGTCGAACGTGAGCCTCTTCCCATCTGCCCCACGCTACTCCCCTGCCGTCTGGCGCTGCTCGGCGCCAGCCTCCCACCGGCGGTCGCTGCGAGCCCGGCGAGCCCCCGACTGCGCCGCCGGGCCGTTCAGGGCTCAGCGCCCAAAAAGCGCAGGCCGTGGTCCAAGAAGCGGAAGTCTTTCGGGGTGCCGAAGTGATCAGCGCCGTGGAGCGTGACCAAGGTGCAGTCGGCGAGGGCGTCGACGAGCGGATCGGCCGGCCCGGCGAAGTCCCGGTCGCCGAGCACCACCAGCACCGGGCAGGTCACCGCGGCCAGGTCGGAGGGCTCGAGGCGCGACACCGGCCGGCGCAGGCACGCGGCGAGCGCCTGACCGTCGTTGCCGGGGGCGGAGGCGAAGCGGGCGAAGGCCTGGGCCGCCTCGGGAGCGTCGTCGGCGGCCGCACCGGTCAGCACGGCCTGCGCCGCCGGCTCGGGATCGCCGTCCCGGAAGAGGTTGGCCCCTACCCCGCCAACCACCAGACGCCCGAAGCGTCCCGGGTCGGTGGCCGCCACCTTGAGCAGCAGGGCCGCCCCCAGGGAGAACCCGACGGCATCGACCTGGCCCTCGGCAGGTAGCGCGTCGCGGATCCCCCGCTCCAGGTCCCGGTACGCGTCCGGATCGTGCGGCTTGTCGGCGCTGCCATGGCCGAGCAGGTCGAGGGGGATCACCTCCCGTCCGGCCTCGGTGAGCAGGTCAACCCACCCCGTGTCTCGCCAGTTCCTCTCGAACGAGGACGCGAAGCCATGGACCAGGAGGACAGGGAGCTTTGCAGTCGACGCCATCGCCTGCGGAGGGTAGCCACTCCATCTCCTTCGGGCCGCGGGCATCGCTGCAGTAGGTTGGCGACGTGGCCCGCAGGATCGAGATCGAGTTGACCAGCACGCGCCCCGACGGCTCTTGGAGCTGGCGGGCCGCAGGGGCGCGCCAGCCCAAGGGGGTCCTCGACGCGGCGCTGCTCTATGAGGGGGCCAAGCCCGGGGACGTGTTACGGGCGGACGCAGAGTTCGAGATCGACGGCATCGTCATCACCCACGTGCTGCCGCCCAAAGAAAAAAAGCGCGAGGACACCCAGCGCCTGGAGATCATCGGGCCGTCTCGCTCCGATGCCCCCGGCGTCACCACGCAGCTGGTCGGGCGGGCGGGCCGAGGTGGCGACCGGCGAGACCGCTTCGATCGGGGTGACCGCCCGACCCGCGGTGACCGACCCGCCCGCCGGGACGGCCCGCCAGGCGAGCGCCGGGGCCCGCGCCCCGAGGGGCGCGAGGGTCCCGACCGCGCTCGTCAGCCAGGCGGCCCTCGTCGCGACGGCCCTGCCCGTTCCGGGGACCGCCGGGGTGGACGCCCCGAGGGCGCCCCTCGGGGCGAGGGCGGGTCGCGCCCAGACGGGGTTCGTTCCGAGGGCGCCGGCCGGTCGGACAGCGCAGGCCAGCGGCCGCCGCGCCAGCCGTCCGGCCCTCGCCGCGACGTAGCTGGCCGTGAGGGTGGCGGCCGCGGCGGTGAAGGCGGCCGGCCTCGTGCCCGCAGGCTGACCCCGGGGCACGCCCACCGCAACGCAGTGATGGCTTCCCTGGCTCCCGAGGAGCAGGCGGTCGCCGAGCAGGTCCTCCGCGGCGGCATCCCAGCGGTGCGCACCGCCATCCACCTGGAACGGGAGAAGGCCATCGCCGAAGGGCGTCCGGCTCCCGACGCCGACCAACTGGTCTCGCTGGCCGAGAGCCTGCTGCCGAGGCTCAAGGCCGCCGAGTGGCATGACCGGGCCGAAGCGGCGGTGAAGGCCGGCACCGAGATCACTCTTCGCGACCTGCGGTCGGTGGTCGCCGGCGCCGACGCGGCGAGAGACGACGAGACCCGTCAGCTGGCCACTCAGCTGCGCGCCGCCCTCGACGCCCGCGTCGAGGCCCTGCGCAGCGAGTGGGTCAACGACCTGACCAGGCATCTCGATGAGGGCCGCATCGTTCGGGCCCTGCAACTGGCCGGGCGCCCGCCCGACGCCGGCACCCGCCTGCCCGCAGAGCTGGCCGAGCGGGCCAGCCAGGCCGCCGGCGCCGCGTTGGCCCCCGACACCCCCCAGGAGCGCTGGATGGCGCTGCTGGAGGCGGCGGCCGCCTCTCCGGTGCGGCGCACCGTCGTACCTGCCGGCCTCCCCGCCGAGCCCGGACCCGACTTGTTGCGCGCCGCTCACCAGCAGTCGGGGCGGATCCCGGCGCTGGCCGGGTTGCTCGGTATCAGCATCCCCCCGCCGCCCGGTCCTAGGGCCGGGTCCGCCCCTCGCCGTCCGCCGGCGCGCCCTGCCCGCCCCGGGCGCCGGGCACCGGCCGAGGCTCCGGCCGCCGGGTCCGCGCCCGCCAGTCCTGCACCCGCGAGCACGCCGGCTCCGGCGGCTGGGTCCGTCGACCCTGCTTCGCCAGCCCAGCCCGCCGATCCTGCGCCGGAAGACGCCGCCGCTGATCCGGCGCGGGAAGTCGCCGCCCCTGATCCGGCGCCGGCCGTCGAGCCGACTGGCGTTCTGCCCGAGCCTCAGTCCGCGCCCGAGCCGGCGCGTGAGACCCCGGCGGTCGCCGGCGATGACGCAGAAGCCGCCCACGCGGCGCCTACCGGCTCCCCCACCACCCCGACCGACGAGGCTGCTGGAGCCAGTGAGGCTGCTGGAGCCAGTGAGGCTGCTGGGACTCATGAGGCGGCTGAGGCTCATGAGGTTGCGGGGGCCGGTGAGGTTCCTGAGCCCAGTGAGCCCGCCGCTGAGAGCCTCACCGCGAGCACCAACGGCGGCAGCGAAGGCAGCGCTGCGGCGCACTCGGAGCACGGTTCGCTCTGAGCCTGGAGCCTCCGGCTATTGAGCAAGCGTCGCTAACCCGGGCTGCAGCGCGGGTTGGTGCCACTTGCTCCCCCGGTCCCGGGCTGCACTTGGCTCCCAGCTTCGCCGGCGGCGTAGCCCTCCCGACCCGGCCTCAGACGATCGTGCCCAGGATGCCGTGCTCGTGGAGGAACTCGGCGAGGCCGTCGGTGAGCGCCAAGTCGGTGACGTCCTCCAACGGCACCCAGGCGGCCTCGGCCGCGTCGTCGCCGGCGACGGGGTCGTCGGGGCTCAACACGGTGACCGCGAAGTCCAGCACGACGTAGTGGTCATCACCCTCGATGATCTCGACCCAGCCGACCAGGCCGTCGCAGAGCGCCTCTAGGCCGGTCTCCTCCGCCAGCTCGCGGACCACCGCCTCGGCCAGCGTCTCGCCGTGCTCGACGCGCCCGCCGGGCACCGACCATCGGCCCTGTGCCGCCCCTCGGCCTCGCCGGACCAGCAGCAGCCGCCCGGCGTCCACCGCGACGGCGCCGACGCACACCTCGGGGCGAGGGCGTCTCTCCGAGGACCGCCCGCCGCTGCCGGTCTCCCCGGCGGCCAAGTCGTCGAAGCGTTTCACGAGCCGGTGGAGAGGCGCCGGGAGAAGCGCCCGGGTCGGGACGGTCTCACGTCCGGCCGCCGGCGGAGGGCCCGAGAGGAAGCTCCCGGTGCATCACCAGGGCTCGGGCGACCAAGCCGTGGGTTTCGAAGAACGCCTTCGCCTCCCGGCTCCCCGGCAAAGCCATCGCGTCGATGCCGCGGCAGCCGTGTCCGATCGCCCATTCGGTCATCGCGTCCATCATGCTCTCGCCCAGGCCAACGCCGCGCGCACCCGGGTCGACGAAGAGGACCTCGACGGCAGCGACGTTCCCCGCCGCGAGCGGGTCGCGGCGGATCAGGCCGACGCCGAGGAGGGCGCCGCTCAGCTCGCCGGCGATGACCTGCTCGTCGGGATCGGCCAGCGCAAGGGCCAGCCGGGCGGGTACCGAGTGGCCGGCGAGTACGGAGTAGGCGAGCTGGCGACCGCCTCGGCGCGACGACACCTCCGCTAGGGCCTCGTCGCACAGCTCGATGAGCCGGGCGGTGTCGTCGGGCCGCGCTGGCCGGGCTCGCTCCACCGCCTGACGCCTAATGGCCCTGGAGCTGACCGACCCGGGCGAGGATGGTGCGCCGGCCTCGGCTGGCGCTCTCGTACTCCTTGACCGCCTGCAGTTCTGGGCCTGACAGACCGGCGAGGCGCTGTACGACCTGCGACGCGGACAGCGAGTCGTAGCCGGGGATGGCCAGGCTGCCAACGGGCGGTACCTCTGCGGCGGGCGCGGCCGCGCCCGAGCCGCTCGCAGCGCCGTCGGGAGCCTCGACGCCGTTGGACGGCCTCCCGGCGCGAGGGGAGCTAGCCGTTCGCCGGGCTCGTCCCGACGCCGCATGCTCTTCACCGCCAGCACCGTCTGCGCCGGCAGCCGGCGCAGACGGACCTGCGTGCCTTTCGGGCGATGACGCCGGAGCAGCAGCCGAGGTGGCGGCGGGAGGCGTGGCCGATCCGGCCGCGGCAACAGCCGACCCGTCGGCCGCGGCGGCCTCAAGACGGCTCGGAGCGGCCGCCGGACGGGCCGGAGCGGCGGCCGGACGGGCCGGCTCGGTACCCAGCCTCCGGCCGACCTCTTTGCGGCCCTGGGCGACCGCGAACTGGCCGACCACCCGGGCCGTGGTGACCCTCGAGCCGAGGCCGGAGCGGCCCTTGGCGGCCAGCTTGGGCAGCTCTTCGGTCAGGGTCAAGGCCAGCCCGACCGGGGCGTAGAGCACCAGGTCGAGAGCCGCGTCGAGAGGCGAACGATGGTCGGTCACGCGACGATCCTTCCCCAACCGGCCGGTTCGCTACAACCGCACCCGCTAGCGGTGCCCCAGGTCACACACAGTCACGGCAGAGCATGCGGTCCCGGTCAGCGAGCTGACTCGGGTGCTTAACGAGGAAGCAGGACTGGCACACGAACTCCCCGGGCTGCTTCGGGAGCACCTTGGGTGTGGCCTCCCCCCGGTCTTCGGAGTCGGGGACATCCTCCTCGTCGTCGTTCTCCTCGTCGGGGACGACCAGGCGCTCCTTCAAGATGACGTCGAGGCTGGCCTCCACGTCGTCGGAGTCCTCCTCGTCGTCATCGTCGTCGTCGTCCTCGTCCTCGCGGGCCTTGACCGCCGGGACGACATCGTCCTCTTCCTTCTCGTCGTCTACGACCAGGTCCTCGTCGGCCTCGTCGTCATCTTCGGGGAGGTCTTCTAGATCCTCGTCCTCGAGGTCCTCGGGCCCCTCGGTCTCCTCGTCGATGTCTTCTTCGACTTCGTCGTCAGCCATATGCCGTCCTTCAACACTCTCTCAGTCGCGGCCGCCAGAGCATGGAGGGCCGCGTGGTGGCGCCGGATGATAGACGTCGGCGCGGGGGTAGCGGCGCAACATCTGCCTGAAGGATCGATCCGTTCCTCCCCTGCACTCCGTCGCGGGCCTGACGCCGTCCGCCGCGAGGGTGAGGCTGGGCGGCCCAGGGCGAACCGTTGGTGCCGTCCTCGTCCTCGCGCGAAGACCGCGCTCAGCCGTGGACGTTGTCTACTTGGTTCCCTGGGCCACCCTGCCTCGCACGACGCGCGCCCTGCAGGCGGCGCCGCGGTGTCCCGCCATCATGGCCGACGCGAGGGGGGGTCAGTCAAGGGCTGCACTACCCCTCTGAGCAGCGCTTTCGCGCGTCGTTGCTGGTCAGGGACCGGAGAAAAAATGTCCGTCGGGCCACCGTCGGCGTGCCGCAGGACACCAGGGCGTAAGGAAGCCGCCATCTGGCGGCCACCCGGCTACTCAGGAGAACATCGGCAGCAGGTACTCGACGTTGGCCACGTAGGGCTGGGTCTCGACGAGGACGCCGTAGGTGGTGAGGTTCTGAGTGCCCTCGTAGTAGGCGGCGATGACGTTGCAGGT
This sequence comes from Acidiferrimicrobium sp. IK, assembly GCF_025499425.1. Lineage (GTDB taxonomy): Bacteria > Actinomycetota > Acidimicrobiia > Acidimicrobiales > Palsa-688 > Acidiferrimicrobium. Next base: position 97,558 of record NZ_JAIMCB010000005.1, on the reverse strand, counting down.
CCCTCGCACCTGGGTCTGCAGGTAGGCCACGAACCGGGCCATCATCCGGATGTTGTCGTACGCCGAGTTGATGTCCAGGCGCTGCCCGATCAGGTACCGGCTGACGAAGTCGGCGGTGGCCGGCAGGAGCTGACCGACCCCGACCGCCTGGGCCGGGGAGACCACGCCCTGCTGCCAGCCCGACTCCTGCCAGGCGATCGCCTCCAGCAGCGACGGGTTGACGCCGTACGCCCCACCCCACTCGCGAAACAGCGGGCGCAGCGCCAGCCGGGACGGGTTCTGCTGCAGCACCGAAGGGAGAACCCCCCACGGTCCCGTCGTCGGGGCGAAGCTCGAGCAGAACGTGGAGCCGGTCGTCCCGCTGCTGTAGGACCGCACGGCGGCGTTGGCCACCGGGGCCGACGCCGGTTGGGAGGCGGCCTCCTTGGCCTCGAAGCCGGGGATCACCAAGTGCCGTCCGACCGACAGGACGTCGGTGAGTTGCATGGAGTTGGCGGCGGCCAACGACTGCATCGAGACACCGGCGCGCTGGGCGATGGCCCACAGCGTGTCGCCTGGCTGGACGACGTACCCGTTGCTCGACGAGGAGAACGCGGCCTGCCCGGTGATGGCCACCGTGGCCAAGACCGCGGCGGTGACCGCCATGCGCACCGAGGCGGTGCGGCGCAGAAACGTGAGTTTGGGCATGCGAGAGCGATCCGATCCCTCCGCCCGGCACCGGAAAGGTACACGATCACTTCAGCCTCTACAACCCCTCAAGTCTCGAGGGCCACTTCAGCCTCACCTCTCTCGATCACCTCGGAACGATCAGCGGCCTCAGTGCCAACAGCGGGCCTAGTGCCAACAGCAGCCTCAGTGCCAGCGACTGCGCCCAAGCAACCGGCTAGCTCTCGACAACAACAGCAACCCCAAGCTCAACATCCGGCTCATCGTCAACATCAGGCTCACCATCAACATCAGACTCACCATGAACATCAGCCTCACCATCCACGGCGGGCTGGCAGGCCTCGACCTGAACTGCGGGGTCAGCTTCAAGCGCGCAGCCGGTCCGCCAGTGCGCAACGAAAGGCGCAGAAAGCGAAGACGCCGGGGCGCGGACGCCCAACGCCGGAGACCGCCTGGCGCCGGCGAGTCCTGTCAGCCGCTGGGCGGGGGCTGGACCCGAAGCCGGCGCTGCTCGGCCCGCCGCTCCCCCGCCAGCCGCTCGAGGCCTTCGTGCTCGTAGTCGGCGTGGTCGACGAAGGTCATCAGCTCGGCCAGAGCCCGGTGCCCGGCCTTCTCGGCGATCAGCCGGTGCATCTGCTGGCCCACCTTGCGGTACTCGGGGTGCCCCTGGGCGGTGGTCCGCAGCTCCAGCATGTGCATGGCCTCGCGGGCGTTGAGCTGCATGCTGTAGCGGACCCGGTAGGCCAGGGCGACGCCGTAGCCGGCCCGCTGCGGGCCGAATCGCTCCCCGATCACGTCGTAGAGGGCGGCGGAGCGCTCCATCGCGGCGTGGTAGGCGTCCGCGGCGCCCGCCGCTATGACCGAGCCGGGCAGGGTGTAGCCGTGAGCGGGGCTCAGGCTCTGCCATTCGATGGTCAGCATCCGGTGGCGCTGCAGGTCTCGGAAAGCGCCGTAGTCGGAGACCACGTCGAAGCGGTACATCGACCGCTCGAGGGCCCGGCCGGGGCGGTGCCGCCGGTTGGAGCGGTCGCCGGCGTAGCGGCGGACCACCTCGAGGCGCTCCTCGGCGCCCATGCGGGCCACCCGCTCGGCCACCACCGCCTCGGGGAGGTGGGTGAAGGGGTACAGCATGGCGGTGAGGGTCTTGGTCTCGGCGTCAGGATCCCAGTCGACCAGCGTGACCTCCGGGTCGCCGCCCTCGGTGGCGGCGGAGGTGGTGTGATCGTCGGGGGTGGCGAAGAGAGCGTCGGCCAGGTCCTGCATGACCGCGTGGTTCTTCTCCATGTACTCGACCCAGGCGCCGCCGCGGTCGGGCACGTCGACGCGCCGGACCCAGGAGGGGATGACCTTGCGCAGCTCGACGAGCATCAACTCGGCGTACGCCCGGGCCTCGGGGAGGGGGTGGGCCCGCATGCGCAGCAGGAGCGCCTCGTAGGCCTGGCCGCTGGCGTAGATGCCCAGGTTGGAGGTGGCCGCGGCGGGGAGCATGCCCCGCAGGGCGTCGAAGGCCTTGGCCCGGATGGACTGGCGCCACACGAAGTCGGAGTCCCCCGCCTGCTTGGGGTGCTCGGCGGAGAACCACGCCCCGAGCACCGGGAGCAGCTCGGCGTAGGCGTCGAAGAGGCGGTCCATGTCACCGACGTAGCGGGCCCCGAGCGGCGAGTCGAGGATCGCCGGGTCCCGGTAGTAGCGGTAGCGGCCGTTGGGGAGCCGGGCGTCGTAGGCGACGTAACGGGTCGACTTCTCCATGTAGGCCATGAGGCGGCCCCACTCGAGGACCTTGGTCAGGAGGTTGGAGGCCTGCTCGCAGGCCAGGTGGACCCCGCCGAGCTGGGCGACGGAGTCGTCGCCGTACTCGAAGAACACCCGCTCGTAGAGCTCCTCGGCCCGGGCCAGGCCGACGGTGGCGTCGACGCTGTGGTCGCCGCTGATGTCGAGGTCCCCGACGAACTCGTCGAGGAACAGCCGCCGGAGGCTCTTGGCCGTGCGGGAGTAGCGGGCGAACAGCGCCCCTTTGACCACTTCCGGCAGGTTGACGAGAGCGAAGACCGGACCGTCGAGGTTGGTGAAGTACCTGCGGAGGATCTCCGCCTCGTCGTCGGTCCACTCCTCGGTGGCGTAGAGCTCCATCGCGTCCAAGAGCCTACGGGGAGCCCGGGTCCCGCGTGGCGGATGGGCAGGGCCGCACCGGCCGTCGCTCCGCCGGCACCTAGGCGACCGGGCTGACCACCGACGACGCCGCTACCACACCCCGGAACAGGGCATCGGAGGCGCGGCGGGCGGTCGCCGCGGTGGCGGCGTCGGGCGCGTGGTCGCCGAGCTGGCGCAGCAGGTCGATGAGCTGCTTCACGTTGCGCACGAAGTCGCCGCCGGAGAGCCCTTCGTCGCCGATCACGTGGGTCAGGTCCTCGCCGTCGGCCCAGCGGTAGGCGAACGCCGCGAAGCCCATGTCCGGCCGGCGGGTCAGCGGCAGCCCGGCGGCGTCCTCGGCCCGGTTGAGCTCGGTGGCGATGGTGTCGATCATCGGCCAGCGCTGGCGGAGCCGGGCGGTCGGCCACCACGCGGCCGGTTCGGCCTGCCCTCGCTGCTCGAACACGAACACCGATACCAGCGCCGCGAGCTCCGCGGGGCCGAGGCCGTCGAGGGCGCCGGTCTCCAGGCACTCGGCCACCAGGAGGTCAGCCTCGTGGTAGAGCCGGGCCAGGCGCTCCCCTGCCGGGGTCAGGCGCCAACCCTCCACGTAGTCCCAGTCCTCGAGGACCTGCAGCACCCGGTCGAAGAGCCGGGCCAGGGACTCGGTGCGGCCCTTCACCCGCCGCTCCAGGCGCTCCACGTCGCGCTGGAGCCGGTCGGCGCGATCCAGCGCCCGGAGGTGGGCGCGGGCGTCGGGGCAGGCGGCGACGGGATGGCTGGCCGCCGCGGTGGCCTGCGCCATGGCCAATTCGCCCCGCCAGTGGCGCCCGCCTCGAGGGTGATGGCCGTGCAGGTCGCCCCGGCTCGGCGCGGGCTGCAACGACGCCGCGGTGAGCGCCGACGCCACCTGGCGCTGGAACCCGGCGTTGGTCGGGGCGAAAGGCGTCGGCAGCGGGATCCGCCCGACCGGTGCCGGGGTGCCCGGGAAGTCGCGGGGGCCGAGGTTGACGATGCGCCGCTCGGGGGTGATCGCCCGCAACCGCACGTCGCCTCCCCGCCGGCGGCTGGTCGACAGCACCGCCACCCGGCCGCCCGACTTGCCGCCCGGCACCACCAAGACGTCACCGGGCTTGACCCGCTCCAAAGCGGCGACCACCTCCGCGGTCATCGACGGCCGCTGGCGGGAGGACTCCTCGCTGACCCGTAGCATGCGACGGTACTCGGCGGCGTCCCCCCGCGAGCAGCCGGCGGCCCGCAGGGCCTCCTCCAAGGCGTGCTGGCTGCGCTCCAGCTGCGCCTCCAGCCGCACGACGTCGCTGTCCGCGCGGTACTGCGCGAAGGACAGGTTGAGGAGGTGGTGAGCCTGGTCTGGCGGGTAGCGCCGCACCAGGTTGGCTGCCATGTTGTAGGTCGGGCGGAAGCTGCTCGTGAGCGCGTAGGTGCGGGCCCCGGCCAGCCCGGCGACCTGGTCGAAGGGCACGAACGGCGACCAGAGCACGATGGCGTAGCCGACGTCGTCGATGCCGCGCCGGCCGGCCCGGCCGGTCAGCTGGGTGTACTCCCCCGGGGTCAGGAACTCGTGGCGTTCGCCGGTGAACTTGGTGAGCTTCTCGATCACCACAGAGCGCGCCGGCATGTTGATACCGAGCGAGAGGGTCTCGGTGGCGAACACCACCTTGACCAAGCCGGCCGCGAAGCACGCCTCGACGGCCTCCTTGAACGGGGGGACCAGCCCCGCGTGGTGGGCCGCGTAGCCGGCTTCCATCCCCGCCAGCCACGAGCCGTACTCGAGGATGCCGAGGTCCTCGTCGGTCAGCCCCTCGACGTGGGCCTCGGCGATGGCCCGTATCTGGCGCCGCTCGTCGATGGTGGTGAGCCGCCGGCCTTCTCGCATGCACTGGGTCACCGCGTCGTCGCACGCGGCCCGGCTGAAGATGAAGCAGATCGCCGGGAGCATTCCCTCCTCGCGCAACATCTCGACGACTTCGGGTCTGCGGGGGGTGAAAAGGCGCCCTCGGGCGCGGCCCCTCGGTCCGGGGCGAGGGAGCCCCTTGGCGTCGAGCGACACCGCCTCGGGGTTGGGCCTGCCATCTACAAGCGTCGGCAGCATGAGCAGCCGGTCAGAGGTCTTGTCGCCGAGCAGGTACAAGTCGTGGAGGGCGACTGGACGCCGGTCCTCGATGACCGTCGCGGTCTCGCCTCGAACGGTGCGGATCCAGTCCGCCAGCTCCTCGACGTTGGACACCGTGGCCGACAGGCACACCAGGTCCACGCCGGGCGGGGCGTGGATGATGACCTCCTCCCACACCGGGCCGCGGTAGGCGTTCTGCAGGTAGTGGACCTCGTCGAGGACCACGTAGCGGAGGCCGTCGAGGGCGCCTGACGCGGCGTAGATCATGTTGCGCAGCACCTCGGTGGTCATGACGACCACCGGAGCGTCGCCGTTGATGGCGTTGTCGCCGGTGAGCAACCCTACCGACGCCGCGCCGTGGCGGCGGACCAGCTCCCCGTACTTCTGGTTGGACAGCGCCTTGAGCGGCGTCGTGTAGAACGCCTTGCGCCCCTCGGCGAGGGCCCGGGCCACCGCGTACTCGGCCACCACCGTCTTGCCCGACCCGGTCGGGGCGGCCACCACCACGCTGTGCCCGGCGTCGAGCGCGTCGAGGGCCCGGCGTTGGAACCCGTCGAGCTCGAACCCCTGCCCGGCCACGAAGGCCGTCCGGACGGCGTCGGGCTCCGCAGTCGGGACGTCGGTCAGCCTGTCGGGGCCGCTGCTCGACTGGGGATCGGGGGCCGGCCGGGGGCCCGCAGGGCCGGCGGGCGAGGCGAACGCCACGGCGCCCTTTCTACCCCACCCGCCCCGCTTGTCTGGGGACCGGCGCCGGCTACTTGTGCAGGAGGCGGCCGATCAGGATCGACGCCTCGTAGAACACCAGCAACGGCACGGCCATCGCCACGAACGAGAACGGGTCGCTGCTCGGGGTGATGACCGCGGCCACGACGACCATGATGACGATGGCGGGCCGGCGCCACGCCCGCCACTTGGCGCTAGGCACCGCGCCGCTGATCTCTAGGAACACGACGACCAGCGGGTAGAGGAACACCGCTCCGAAGATCACCGCCATCGCCGCGTACAGCGTGAAGTACCGGGTCGGCTGGAACAGCGGGACGACGCCGTGGCCGCTCACGTTGATTAGCCAGTCGATCGCCTTGGGGAACACCAGCACCGCGGTCACCACGCCGGCGCTGAACAGCCCGACCGCCCCCAAGAAGAACGGGAGGACGTAGCGCTTCTCGTTCTTGTGCAGCCCCGGGGTGATGAAGCGCCACAGCTCCCAGAGCACCACCGGTGAAGCCAGGACGATCCCGGCGTAGACGCTGACCTTGATCCGGGTGGTGAAACCGTCGAGGGGCCCGGTGATGTACAGCTGGCAGCGTCCGGTGATCCCCTTGTTGGGGTGGTGAGCGATGAAGTCGCAGTACGGGTGCTCCATGAAGCTGATCAACTGGTTGTAGAAGAAGAACATCACCGTGGTGGTGGCGATCACCGCCAGGATCGCGATGATCAGGCGGTTTCGCAGCTCTGCGAGATGCTCGTAGATCGTCATCTCGCCGGCGTTGCGTTCCGGGTCGGCTCCGCCGGCCTCGCGGCGATCGGTCACGGTCACGGCGTCGGACGGCTAGTTGAACGAGGGGTCGTCGGGGACCACCGTCGGGTCGCCACCGCCCGCTACCGGCGGGACCGGCCGGGCCGCCGGCCCGGGCGAGGAGCGCAGCCCGTCGGCCAGCGTAGAAGGCCGGAACGGGTCGCTCACCGCGGTCATCGACGAGCGGACCTCGCTGATGCCGAACTCGTCCACTGCATGCTGGAGAGCCTGCCTCGGCTCGGCCAGAGCGTCGCGCACCTCCGACTGAAGCGAGCCTGACATCCGCCGCAGCTGAGCGATGAGACGCCCGGCGCTGCGAGCCGCGTCGGGGAGACGGTTGGGTCCCAACACGACCAGCGCGAAGATCCCGATCACGAGAAGCTTCTCGGGGTCCAGGTTGAACACGCCCGCAGTCTACTTAGCGTGCTGCTCCGGGGGCTGCGGGCCGGAGCGGCCAGGGAGTCGGCGCAGGCGAGCGGAGGTGTCCGCCAGCCGGTCGGCTTCGCGCTCGAGCCGGCCCCGGAGCAACGACAAGGCGACGGCGCCGGCCGCCCCGACCCCGAGGGGGGCCAGCCACCAGGCGCTCACCGGCGCGTCCGCGGGCGGGGGGAAACGGTCAGGCGGCGGGGCCTCGCGACAGGTTCCGCTGCAGCCACGCGTCGTCGTCCAGCTGGTAGTGGAAAGCCAGGAGGTCGTCGTGGGTGATGGCCGGCCCGTCCTTTTGTTCCCACATCTCGGCGGGCAGCTCCCAGTACACCACCTCGACCCCGGCCGCGACCAGGGTCTGCACGACGTGGGCGGTGGCGGGCTTGGACACCCGCAGCCGGCACTTCGGGCACAGGAAGGAATAGGTGCTCACGTCGGTGGAGTCGCAGACCTCGACCTGCACCTGCCGGATGCTCATCTCCACGTCGCCGCACTCGGCGCAGTTGGCTCGGACGGTCGCCATGTCGTGTCACCTTCCTGGTCCTTCGTACCATTGAGGTATCGGCACCGGGCGGGGGTTCTTGAGCGTGGTCGACGGTCCGGCCGGCAAGGATGGGGCCATGGTCATCGGCTTCGCCCACCGAGGCGCCCGGGCGCAGCACCCCGACAACACGCTGCCGGCATTCGTGGCTGCGCTGGCTCTCGGAGCGACCGGGTTGGAGAGCGACGCGTGGCTGACCGCCGACGGCGTGGCGGTGTTGGACCACGACGGCGTCGCCCGCCGGGGGCTGCGGCGCCGGGCCATCCGCACCGTTCTCAGAGCCGACCTGCCCCGCCACATCCCGGAGCTGGCCGACCTGTACGCCATCCCCGGGGCGGCCGACGTCGAGGTGTCCCTCGACGTCAAGGACCCCGCGGCGGTGCCGGCCATCCTGGAGGCGGCCGGCAGCGCCCGCCGACGGTTGTGGCTCTGCGGTGGGGATCTTTCCGCCCTCGCGGCGTGGCGGGGTGCCGACGCCGATGTCCGGCTGGTTCACTCGAGCGCCCTGCGGCGCCTCGGGCCTGATCCGCTCGCCCACCCTGCCAGGCTGGGCGACGTCGGCGCGGATGCGCTCAACCTGCGTCAAGGAGAATGGACCCCGGAGCTGGTGGAGGCGTGCCACGCCGCGGGGATCCAGGCGTTCGGGTGGGACGCGCAGCAGGCCGAGACCATCGACCGGCTGGTGGCGATGGGCATCGACGCGGTCTACTCGGACCATGTCGAGATGATGGTGGCCGCGCTCAGAACAGCTTGATGCTGGTGATCGGCCACACCCGCAAGACGGCCCGGCCCACGATCAAGTTGCCCGAGATCGGCCCGATGTAACGGGAGTCCTCGGAGTCCCCGCGGTTGTCTCCCATCACGTAATACTCGTTGCGGGGAAGCGTCAGCTTCGGCACCGGCGGCCCCGGGTCGGCCTTGGCCGACGAAGTCAGCCACGGCTGGTTGATCAGCTTGCCGTCGATGAATATCTCGCCGTTGGGACCGGACTGGATGGTGTCGCCGGGCAGGCCGATCACCCGCTTGATCAGGTCCTTTATGGAGGCGTTGGTTTCTGTCGGGGGCCGGGAGAACACCACGATGTCGCCGCGGTGCACGCTGTGGAGGTCGTAGCTCAACTTGTCGACCAGCACCCGGTTGCCCGGCTTCAGCGTCGGCTCCATCGAGCCCGACGGGATGAAGTAAGCCTCGAACACGAACGCCCGCACGACCAAGGTGAGCACCACCGCGACGGCGATGATCGCACCCCACTCGATGACCACCCGCCGGCGACCCCGGTGCTCCTCGCCGTCGCCGGGAGCGGCTCCGCGACCCGCCGGAGGTTCGGTGGGCGCTGGTTCAGCCACGGCGCAGCACCCTAGTCGCGGGAGGGGGCGCTGCCCGGTCGGCCCCCCAGCCCCGCGGACCGGTCCCTTTTCCCACCTCCGTCGGCCGAGGTGTAGCGGGCCAGGACCCGACGGGCCGCGTCCCGGCCGACGGAGGTGTCGCCCTCCACGACCGACGCGTGCGGCCCGGCCCGCAAGAGCAGCCGCTCCAGCCAGGCCCGCCCGGCGCTTCGGAGGCGGACCCGCAGCACCGAGCGGTCGCGGGCCTCGACGCCCTCATTCGGGTACGCCTCGGCGATCCAGTGAACGTCGGGGTCGAGGTCGAGGACCACCACCGGGTCGTCGGGGCCGGGCTGGAACACCGCCGGCGGGCCGCTCCCAGCGGGAGGTTCGGGCGCGGGCTGGTCGAGAACGGTCGCAGCGGAGATGCGGTCGACCCGGAACAGTCGGTGGCCCTCCGCCGCCTCGCACCACCCCTCCAGGTACCACTGGCCGGCCGCGTTGAACACCCGCCACGGCTGCACGACCCGCCGGGTGTGGTCGTCGCGTCCGAAGGTGTAGTAGTCGAGCTGCAGCTTTCGGCGGCGGTGCTCGCCGTCGCGGACGGCGTCGAGGATGCTCGGCGCGACCGGGCCGAGCTGCACGTCGACCGCGTCGTCGGCGGCCACGCCGAGCACCGTCTCCAGCTTCGCCAGAGCCCGGCTCAACGCGCCGTCGGGATCAGACCCGGGGACCGCCAAGAGGGTGGCGCCGGCGCTGACCAAGGCCAGGCCCTCCGGCGGGGTCAGGCGCAGCGGGCGGCGGAACCAGTCGGCGAAGCGGATCCACACCCGCCCGTCGGCGATGTCGACGTCGATGAGGGTGTCGGGGGTGAAGGGGTGGACCCCGCAGAGGAACAGCAGCTCCAAGTCGGCGACCAGCTCGCGCTCGGTCAGGTTGAAGCGGCGGCACACGTCGGCGACGCGGGGGCCGTCGTTGGCCGCGATCCACGGGACGATGGCCAGCATCCGCCCGAGCCGCTCCTGGGCCGGGGTCATCTCCGCGACTGCTTCACGACGCCCCGATCGCTTGCAGCCAGGCCACCATCTCGGCGCGCACGTCCGGCGGGCCGAGGATCTCGGCGTGCTCGAGCATCCCGAGGACGAACGAGCGCAACGCAGCCCGGTTGGTAACGGACACCTCGAAACGGACAGACCCGTCGGCGTTTACCTCCCGTACGGCGTCCTCCCCTAGCGACGAGCGGGCCCACGCCGCTTGAGGGGCGTCGACGAGCAGCTCCACGGTGCGTGCCTCGTCGTCGCCGATCTGCCACGCCGCGGCGGGACCGGTCGCGCCGTCGGCGGGCCGGTCGAACGCGCCGGGCTCCCCCACCGCGTCAACGGTGCCCTCGATGCGGTCCAGGCGGAACAGGCGGGCGTCGTGGCGCCCATGGTCGTAGCCGGAGAGGTACCACTGCCCGTTGCGGTACGACAGCCGCCACGGGTCCACGGTGCGGCGCTGCCCCCGGTAGGTGAACTCGATGCGCCGGCGGGCGGCGACCGCCCCGAAGACCGTCGCGGCGTGCGGGCCGCCGGGCAAGGAGGCGGTCTCCACCCGCGCCACGCCGGCCGCGGGCGGCGCGGCGGTGCCCGTCGCCGGGGTGCCGGGCGCGCCGGCCAGCTTGCGCAGAGCCGTCGTGGTGGCCTCGTCGGCACCGTCGACTTGGACCGCGGAGGTCGCGAGGCGCAGCGCGGCGAGCTCGTCGTCGTCCAGCCCCGGGTCGGGTAGCTCGTAGTCGTCGCGCCGGATCCGGTAGCCGAGCGCGCTCTCCGGGCGGTCCTGGTCGATGACCTCGGTGGTGACCGGCATCCCCACCTGCCGGAGGAGGTCCTTGTCCCGCTCGAAGTTGCGCCGGAACGCGACCGGGTCGTCGGAGTATCCACCGACCCGCTCCCGCAGCTCCTCCCTGGTGAGGGGCCGTTCGGCGTCGATGAGGGCGGCGGTCAAATTGACCAGCCGCTCGATGCGCGACACCGTCTCAGAGCGACGCGATGAGCCGCTCGACCCGCTCGTCGTGGGACTTGAACGGGTCCTTGCACAACACGGTGCGCTGCGCCTGATCGTTGAGCTTCAGGTGCACCCAGTCGACGGTGAAGTCCCGGCGGCGCTCCTTGGCCCGGCGGATGAACTCGCCTCGCAGCCGGGCCCGGGTGGTCTGGGGTGGCTCGTCGACGGCGGTCTCGATGGCCTCGTCGTCGCACATCCGCTCCACCATGCCCCGGGCCTGCATCTTGTAGAACAGGCCCCGGTCGCGGCTGACGTCGTGGTACTGCAGGTCCATCAAGGCCACCTTGGGGTGGGTCAGCGCGACCCCTTCCCGCTCCCGGTAGCGGTCGATCAGGCGGTGCTTGATGACCCAGTCGCACTCCCGGTCGAGGGACCACGGGTCCTTCTCCAGCCCCTCCAGGCAGTGCTCCCACATGTCCAGGGCCTGGTCCTCGAGGGCGGAGAGGCCCCGGGTCTCCTGGTAGCGGCGGGCCCGGTGGAGGTACTCGCCCTGGATCTCGAGCGCGGAAGCCTCCCGGCCGTTGGCCAGGCGGACCCGGCGCTTGCAGGTGGTGTCGTGGCTGATCTCGCGGATCGCCCGGATCGGGTTCTCGAGGGTCATGTCCCGCAGCACCACCGCCGGGTCCTCGAGCATCCGCAAAAGGATGCTGGTGGCGCCGACCTTCAAGAAGGTGGCGTACTCGCTCATGTTGGAGTCGCCCACGATGACGTGGAGGCGCCGGAAGCGCTCCGCGTCGGCGTGAGGCTCGTCGCGGGTGTTGATGATCGGCCGGCTGCGGGTCGTCGCCGAGGAGACGCCCTCCCAGATGTGCTCGGCCCGCTGGCTGATGCAATACATCGCGCCGCGGGCGGTCTGGAGGACCTTGCCGGCACCGGCGTAGATCTGGCGGGACACGAGGAACGGGATGAGGACCTCGGCGTAGTGGCTGAAGTCGTCGCGCCGGCTGGTCAGGTAGTTCTCGTGGCAGCCGTAGGAGTTGCCGGCCGAGTCGGTGTTGTTCTTGAACAAGAAGATGACGCCACGGATGCCTTCCTCCCGCAGCCTGCTCTCCGCGGAGATCACCAGGTTCTCGAGGATCCGCTCCCCGGCCTTGTCGTGGACGACCAGGTCGAGGATCGAGTCGCATTCGGGCGTGGCGTACTCCGGGTGGCTGCCGACGTCTAGGTAGAGGCGGGCGCCGTTCTCCAGGAACACGTTGGAGGACCGGCCCCAGCTCACGACCCGACGGAACAGGTAGCGGGCCACCTCGTCTGGGCTCAAGCGGCGCTGGCCGCGGAGCGTGCAGGTCACCCCGTATTCGTTCTCCAACCCGAATATGCGACGGTCCACGCTGTCCTTCCACACTGCTTCGCAGGGGCGACCGGGGCCTCCGGCACCACCTCTCGTGCGCCGTTGCGGCAGCGCACTTGGGCACGCTAGCGACCCGAACGCCCCTTCGGGCGCACCTGGGGGCTGCTTCCATGCGCGGCTGGCGGCGGGTCGCTACCGTTGGCCCATGCCCGGGGCCCAGACGTCACCCAGGAAGATGGTGCACGTGCGGACGGTGCCGACCGCCTTTCACGCCAGGGTGATCGCCGCCCGGCTGGGGGCGGAGGGCATCGTGACCGACCTGCGGGGCAACGTCGGCGGCCCGTACCCCTTCGGCGACGTGTCGGTGTGGGTTCCCGAGGATGACGTCGACGAGGCCAGCGAGCTGCTGCTGGCCGATGAGGTCGAGGCCGCCTTCTGCCCGCACCCCGACGACGAGGAGCCGAGCCCCTCGACCCGGGCGGTGGTGTTCGGTCTCAGCCGGCGGCGGCTCCTCGCCGCCGTCGGGCTGGTGTTCATCGTCTGCGCGACCCTCGCCGCGCACGTGGCGATCGTCTGAGCGCCGCCAGCCCCCCGGCTGTCAGGGCAGGCGGTGAACCCCGGCTGTCACTCCTCGGCTGTCACTCCCCGGCTTCGGGGGTGCCCGCCGCTTCGTTGCCTGGCTCGGCGCCTGTGACCCCGTCACCCGCGTCGCCGGGCGAGTCCTGGTCGCTGCTGGGCTGGCCGGCCGGCTCGGCCAGCAGCGCCTCGATCTCGGCGGTCTCCACCCGCCGGAACGCCCGACGGCCGTTGCTGCGGGCCAAGACCGCTACCTCCAGCTCACCGGCGCCGAGCGCCCTGTCGTCGCCGCTCAACGCCTTGGACGCGGCCCGCAGGGCGGCGCCGAGGTCCCAGCCCGGATCGAAGGTCGCTTCCAGGCGGCGGGCGATGGACTCGGCTTCACCGCCGAGGACCGTCATCCGGTCCTCGTCGACCACCGACCCGTCGTAGAGGATGTGGAACAGCTGGTCCTGGCCGGGGGCGGCGCCGACCTCAGCGACGAGGATCTCCACCTCTAGCGGCTTCATCTCGTGGGTGAAGACGTTCCCCATGTACTGGGCGTAGAGGTTGGCCAGCGACCGGGCGTCGACGTCCTCCCGGCTGTACTGGTAGCCCTTGATGTCGGCGTACTGGACGCCGGAGCGGCGCAGCTGGTCGAACTCGTTGTAGCGACCGACGCCGGCGAACGCGATCTGGTCGTAGATCTCGCTGACCTTGTGCAGTGACCGGGAGGTGTTCTCGGCGCAGATCACGATCCCCTCGGCGTATACCGTGGCGACCAGCGGCCGGCCCCGCGCGATGTTCTTGCGCGCGAAGTCAGCCTTGTCCTTCATGAACTGCTCGGGCGCTACATAAAACGGCATGCTCATCGGTCCGGCACCTCTGACTGGATCTCGGCCTCGCTGAGCGTGGCCACGACGGTGCCGAAGGCCTCGGCCACCTCAGACTCTGCGACCCGCTCGAAACCAGCCGCGGTGATGGTGGCCACCGTCGGATAGATCTTGCGGATGGCGTCAGGGCCACCGGTCGCCGAGTCCTCGTCCGCGGCCTGCCACAGGGCCCGCACCGCGAGCTCGATGGCCGCGGAGCGGTCCATGTTGGCCTTCCACCCCAGCTTCACCGTCGTGCGGGCGTCGCGCCCCCCGGAGCCGTCGGCGTGGAAGTCGGTCTCCTCGTAGCGGCCGCCGGTCGGGTCGTAGGTGTAGATCCTCCCCACCCCCCGGCGCAGGTCGTAGCCGGCGAAGAGTGGGACCACGACGAAGCCTTGCATGGCCATGCCCAGGTTGGCCCGAACCATCCCCGACAGCTGGTTGGCCTTGCCCTCCAGGCTGAGCGCCGAGCCCTCGACCTTCTCATAGTGCTCCAGCTGGAGCTGGAACAGCTTGACCATCTCCATCGCCGGGCCGGCGGCGCCGGCGATGGCCACGCCGCTGTGGCGGTCCGCGGGATGGACCTTGTCCATGGTGCGGTGGGCGATGGACGACCCGGCCGTCGCCCGACGGTCGCCGGCCATCAGCACGCCATCGGCGTAGCGGATGGCGACGATCGTGGTGCCGTGGCGGATCTCGAAGGGGGCTGGACCGCTCGGCTGCGACACCGCGAACGGCTCGTGGCCGACCTTGCGCAGGACGTCGGTGAAGCTCGGCCCCGGGTCCTCCTGCGGGCTGAACATCGGAAGGCTCATAGGGACCCGCACCCTACCGGTCCGCCACCGGTTGCTGAAGTTGGGTCACCCGCCGGTGGCCGGCCAGACCCTATGCCGCCGCCGATCCCCCAACGGCGGACCCAACCGGTCCGGCGGTCATTCACCACCCTTTTGGACATACGCCCGCACGAAGTCCTCCGCGTTCTCTTCGAGCACCTCGTCGATCTCGTCGAGGAGGTCATCGAGCTCGGCCTTGAGCTCCTCACCCTTCTTGGAGGTGGTGGGGATGTCCTCGACGGTCTCCTCTTCCGTCTTGGATGGGGTCTTCTTTATTTGCTCTCGTTCAGCCATGTGTCCTCCTAGGAACCGAGACGGTCCAGCAGCTCAGCGGGGCTCGAGACGCTACTGAGCAATTCTTCGACGTGTGCGCGGGTTCCTCTGAGGGGTTCCATCATGGGAACCCGGCGAAGCGGGTCCTTCCCGAGGTCGAACACCACCGAGTCCCAGTTGGCGGCGGCGATCGCCGAGGCCCAGCGCTGCAGGCACTTGCCCCGGAAGTAGGCCCGGGTGGTCTCCGGCGGTTCGGTGACCGCCCGGGCGATCGCGTCCGGGTCGAGCAGACGCTCCATCCCGGCGCGAGCGTAGAGCGACCTCTCCGGTCGCACGTCGTGGTACTGCAAATCCATGGCGGCCAGCTTCGGGCTGTGCCAGTCCAGTCCGTGGCGCTCCCGATAGCCCTCGATCATCCGGTACTTCGCCACCCAGTCCAATTGCCTGGCGAGCGACATCGGGTCGGACTCGAGGCCGGTGAGCACCTCCTCCCAGCGCCGGAGGATCTCGTTGCCGGTCTGGCTGCCGCCTACGCTGTCGAGGCCCCGATCCTCGGCGTACTTGCGGGCCAGGTCCAGGTGCTCCCACTGCATCTCCAGAGCGGTCATCGACCGGCCGTCGGCGAGGGGGATGGGCCGGGTCAACTCCCGGTCGTAGGACACCCGCCGCATCGACGCCACCGGCGACTGCAGCGTGAAGTCGCGCCCGGCGCGCGAGAACCAGTCGTCCTCGATCATCGACAGCACCAATGCGGTGGTGCCGACCTTCAAGAATGTGGCGACCTCCGACATGTTGGCGTCGCCCACGATCACGTGCAGGCGTCGGTACTTGCCGGCGTCGCAGTGCGGCTCGTCGCGGGTGTTGACGATCGGGCGCTTCAAGGTGGTCTCGAGGCCGACCTCTTCCTCGAAGAAATCGGCTCGCTGGGTCAGCTGGAAGTCGACGTCGATCCCGCCGGTCGACGCCGCCTCGGTGCCCACCTTGCCGGCCCCGGTGAAGACCTGGCGGGACACGAAGTGGGGCATGACGTGCTGCACGATGCGGGCGAAGGGCAGCGCCCGGTCCATCAGGTAGTTCTCGTGGGTGCCGTAACTGTTGCCCTTGCCGTCAGAGTTGTTCTTCAGGACCATCAGGCTCTGGCCCGGTGGCAGCAGCCGGCCGGCCGCCTCCACGGAGCGGGCCAGGATCAGCTCGCCGGCCTTGTCATACAGCAAAGCGTCCCAAACGTCCGCGCACTCCGGAGTGGAAAATTCCGGGTGGGCGTGGTCGACGTAGTAGCGGGCGCCGTTGGTCAGCACCGCGTTGACCAGGTGGGTCTCGACCTCCGGGGGCATGGCACCTTCGCGCGCGAAACCCCTGGCGTCTCGGCCGGGGGTCTCGTCCTCGAAATCCCAGCTGACCTTGCGCGACAGCTCGGCGACGTACGCGTTGATGAGCGTCGACGACGCCGCGATCGGGTTGGGCTCGGTGGCACCCCTGATGATGATCCCGTACTCGGTCTCGAGGCCGAGAACCTTGACGATGGCCACGAGTCGACGTTATCCCGAACCCCACCGCTCTCGGGGTGAGCCCCGCGTGAACTTCCTGCGACGGCCAGCGCTGCAGTGCCCGGCACAAACCGCCCAAGTATGTACGGAAGATGAAGGAGATCGGTTGCCGCGGGGCGAATCGATGGGCGCGTCGCTGTGTCGATCGCACGTTGTACGTACCCATCACCAGGAGGACTCGCGTGACTGTTCTGACCACCACCCTCGTCCATCGGGCGGCCGTCGTCGGCGTCGCGGCCGTGACGCTGACGGGTATCGGAGCGGCCGCCGCGCATGCGGCGTCCACCCCGTCGGGAAGCTTCCACGCCGCGTTCCACGCCGGCACTTCGGGCGGTGGCGGCTCCGCTGCAGGGAGCATCAAGACGCCGGCCGGCACGTTCGGCGGTGGGGGCAGCCTGGCCGCGTCCACCAAGGGCGTGAGCTACTCGCTCACCACGACCAACCCGTTCACCGGCACCTCCACCTACAGCGGGACGATCCCGCCCTCCGGTCTGCCCAAGCCGCCCACGTCGTTGCCGAGCCTTCCGGGCGCCCCCAGCCTGCCCGGTGCTCCGAGCCTGCCCGGTGCTCCGAGCCTGCCCGGCCTGCCGACGTCGCTCCCCACCAGCCTGCCGACCCTGCCCGGCGCCCCCAGCTTGCCCGGTGCTCCGAGCCTGCCCGGCGCTCCGAGCCTGCCCAGTTTGCCCGGTGCTGGCAGCCTGCCCAGCTTGCCCGGTGCTGGGAGCCTGCCCAGCCTGCCGACGTCGCTCCCCACCAGCCTGCCGACGTCGCTGCCAACCAGCCTCCCCGGCCTCGGCAGCCTCGGGTCGGCCCCGTCGGCGTCGGGCAGCACGTCGAGCACCTTCTCCTCGAGCGGCGCCAGCACGGACAGCGCCCTGCATCTCGGGCCGCTGTCGATCTCCCTGGCCGGCAGCTGACAGCCGAGGGTCCAGTTGGCCACCGGCATGGGTGGCCAACTGGACCCCGAAGCTCCTCGCCGGCGCCCGGCGTGGGATCGCCCTAGCGGTGGCTACAGGTACTGGCCGGTGGCCACCCGCTCGATCGAGCGGCCCCCGGTGGTCTCCTCGCCCTGGGACATGATCGTGCGGATGTAGACGATCCGCTCGCCCTTCTTCCCCGAGATCTTGGCCCAGTCGTCGGGGTTGGTGGTGTTGGGCAGGTCCTCGTGCTCCTTGTACTCCTGCTTGATGGAGTCGAGCATGTCCTGGGTGGTGATCCCCCGCCCAGTGCCGGCGATGGCCCGCTTGATCGCCAGCTTCTTGGCCCGGCGGACGATGTTCTCGATCATGGCCCCGGACGCGAAGTCCTTGAAGTACATGATCTCCTTGTCGCCGTTTTGGTACGTCACCTCGAGGAACTGGTTCTCCTCGTCGGCCCGGTACATCTCGGCGACGGTCTTCTCGATCATGGCCATCGTGGCCTTCGCCGGGTCGCCCCCGCCGAGGGACGCCACCTCGCCGGCGTCGAGGGGCAGGTCGGGGGTGAGGTAGCGAGCGAAGATCTGGGAGGCGGCGTCCTCGTTGGGCCGCTCGATCTTGATCTTCACGTCTAGGCGGCCGGGACGGAGGATGGCCGGGTCGATCAGGTCCTCCCGGTTGGAGGCCCCGATGACGATGACGTTCTTCAGGGTCTCGACCCCGTCGATCTCGGCCAGCAGCTGGGGCACGATGGTCGACTCCATGTCGGAGGAGATCCCGGTGCCGCGGGTGCGGAAGAGGGAGTCCATCTCGTCGAAGAAGACGATGACCGGCATGCCCTCCTCGCTCTTCTCCCGGGCCCGCTGGAACACCAGCCGGATCTGCCGCTCGGTCTCGCCGACGTACTTGTTGAGCAGCTCAGGGCCCTTGATGTTCAAGAAGTACGAGGTGGCGGCCTTGTTGCCGGATACCTCGGCGACCTTCTTGGCCAGGGAGTTGGCGACGGCCTTGGCGATCAGGGTCTTCCCGCAGCCCGGGGGGCCGTAGAGGAGGATGCCCTTGGGGGCGGGCAGCTTGTGCTCGATGAACAGCTCGCGGTGCAAGAACGGCAACTCGACGGCGTCGGTGATCGCCTCGATCTGGCCGTCGAGGCCGCCGACGTCCTCGTAGGAGATGTCGGGCACCTCCTCGAGCACCAGGTCCTCCACCTCCGGGCGGGGCAGCTTCTCGAGCAGAAGCCCGGTGCGGCTGTCCATCAGCAGCGAGTCTCCCGACCGGAGCCGGACGCCCTTCAGGCCGTCGGCCAGCTCCACCACCCGCTCCTCGTCGGCCCGCCCGACGATCATCGCCCGGGTGCCGTCGTCGAGAACCTCTTTCAGCGTCACGACCTCACCGGACACTTCGGGGTTGCGGGCGAGCACCACGTTGAGGGACTCGTTCAGGACCACCTCCTGGCCCCGCACCAGCCGCTCCTGGTCCTCCGCGGTCAGCTCCGGGTGGAGAGCGACTCGCATCTTGCGGCCACCGGAAAACACGTCCACGGTGCCGTCGTCGTTGTGCCCGAGGAACGTCCCGTACGCCGAAGGCGGCTGGGTGAGCTTGTCCACCTCCTCGCGAAGCGCGGCGATGTGCTCGCGCGCCTCTCGAAGGGTGAAGGTCAGCCGCTCGTTTTGCGAGATGGCCTGCTGCAACTGGCCCTTGGTCTCGAGGAGCTTCTCCTCGAGGGTACGGACCCGGCGCGGGGCCTCCTGCATCCGGCGGCGAAGCGTCGCCACCTCGTCCTCGAGGGCCCTGGACTGCTCGGTCAGCTCGGCGACCTCGCGTTCGTAGCCGGCGATTCGGGCGTCATCAGCATCAGACACACCGACCACCTCCTCTCTGGTCGAGCTTGAAGGTGGAATGTACCCCCTGGCCCGGCGGAAGAAGTGGGCATTCCGCCGGTGTCACCGGGACAAACGGGGCGTCCGCTACTGTAGGACGAGCACTTGCCGCGGCGCGCCTACCAAAGGACCGCTGTGGTTCCCATCCGCAGGCTTTGTCCCCCTGGAAGAGCGAAGGCAATCCCCGATGAAGGTCTGGATCGATCAGGATCTCTGCACTGGTGACGGTCTCTGTGAGGAGATCGCCCCCGCCGTGTTCACGCTGCTGGACGACGGACTCTCGTACGTGAAGGAAGGCGACAAGGTCTTCGACAACCCGGGAGGGCACGAAGGCTTGGCCGTGGTCCCCGACGGGATGGAGGACGCCACCAAGGAGGCCGCGGAAGAGTGCCCCGGGGAGTGCATCTTCATCGAGGAGTGAGCGCCGGGCGTCAGCCCGCCAGGCAGCTCTGAGTGCTCACCGCGCCCGTCGTCGGGCTGGCCAGGACAGCCTGCAGTTCGCTGCTGGCCAGCGCGTAGGACGTTCCCGGCCGGTCGGGGGCGATGGCGAAAGCCACGCCGATGACCTTGCCGGCGGTTGACACCAGCGCGCCGCCGGAGTCACCCGGCATCAGGTAGGCGGCCAGGATGAACACGTCCCGACGGGTGGAGTGGGTGTTGTAGAGATCCTCCCCCACCGCGGTGACCTCCTGGCTGATCGCCGCGGGGATCACCTGCAGGGCGGTTTGGCCGCCGGGGTGGCCGAACACCGCCCCCTGCTCCCCCACCGTGCCAGTCGCGATGCTGAGCGGCGCCTCGGCCAGTCCTGGCACCGACAGCAGGGCCAGGTCCCGGTTCGGATCGAAGCGCACGACCGTCGCCGGCAGGGTCGACCCCGACGGGGTGATCACCGAAGTCTCGCCGGCCGGCTCCCCGGCCACGACGTGGGCGTTGGTCACCACCAGGTGCGGGGCGACGGTGAAGCCGCTGCCGTCCTGGATCCGGTTGCAGGCCTGCCCCTCGACTTTCACCGTGCTGGCCGTGACCGCGCTCACCGTGGCCGGGCTGAGGGGGACCGCCGCCGGCGGCGGCCCGGTGTTCTCGGCTTGGTGAAGCCCGTTGAACACCGTGGGGCCGGTGAGGTTGCCGACGAGCTGTCGAAGCCGTTCGACGGTGTTGGGAGCAGCCGGGAACGAGCCGTCGACCCACCGGGAGATCGCCGACTGCCGGCTGGCCCGCGCCGGCAGGCCCTGGACCGACCCGAGGGCCGGGAGGAGAAGCCAGAGGACGACCAAGACGCCGAGGATCCCGACCAGGGCGCCGATCCCGCGATCGACGAGGCGCAGCGGGCCGAGCGGCAGCGCCCTCGACAGGCTGGCCCCGAGGCTGGCCCCTACCGCCAGGCCGATCAAGGCCGGGCCGATCAGGACCGCCATCGCCACGAGCAACCGTGACGTCGACGAAGCCAGGGACATGTGGGCGGCGACGGTGGGGACCAGGCGGGCGCCGACGTACAAGCCGGCGGCCAGGCCGGCCCACGAAAGGGCCCGGGCCAGGAATCCCATGCGGAACCCGCCGACCGCGGCGGCCGCCGCGATGACGATGATGAGGACGTCGAGGCCGTTCATGGGCGCCGGCCCGGCGGGCACCGCGACGCCTCAGGCCGGCGGTCGCCGGCCACCGGGATGTCCCAGCAGTTCATGAAAGGGCGGGGTCCGGGACGATGTCGGCGCCGACCGGTTCGGGCTCCTCGACCTCGCCGGCGGGCGCTGGCGGCTGGGGAGGCGCATCGCCGAGATCGAGGAGGCGGGCGGAGGTCAAAAAGCCGGTGTGGGCCACCATCCGGTGATCGGGGCGCACCGACTGCCCGTCGATGTGCCAGCTCCGCTGCAGGATCTCGACTGTCTCGGCCATGCCGAAGCCGGCCCGGTCGAGCTCGGCGCGAAGCGTTGCCACCTGCAGGATCGTCGGCAGGTAGGCGACGAAGATCCCGCCGGGGCGCAGCGACGTCCGGGCGTGGCTCACCAGCTGCCACGGCTCTGGAAGGTCGAGCACGAAGCGGTCAATGTCCCGGGCGTCGACGCCGGCGTAGGAATCCCGGACCTCCACGTGGTACCGGTCCAGGGCGGAGGCGCCGAGGAAGCCGGCGACGTTGGCCTGGGCCCTCGCCGCGAAGTCCTCGCGGACCTCGTAGCCGGTGATGTCAGCCCCGGCCCGCAGCAACGCCATCGACAGCGCCCCCGAACCGAGGCCGGACTCGAAGATCCGGGCGCCGGGAAACACGTCGGCCATGATCAGCAGGGGGCCCAGGTCCTTCGGGTAGATGACCTGTGCGCCGCGGGGCATCTTCAACACCACCTCTGCCAGAGTGGGGCGAACCGCGATGTAGCGGGCGCCGCGCCGGGAGCGGACGGTGATGCCCTCGTCCTTGCCGATCAGCTGGTCGTGCTCGATGGGCCCGGCATGGGTGTGGAACTCGCCTCCCTCCGCCAGCGCGACCAGGTACCGGCGGCCTTTGCTGTCGAAGAGCAGCGCCCGCTCACCGACGGTGAAGGGGCGGCTCACCCTGAGGTCCTGTCGGCGGCGCCGCTGAGCTTTCCACGGGTCGCCTTGGCGACCAGGGCGCAGAAGGCGCAGAGGTCCGCCACGGTCGGCGAGCCGCACTCGGGGCAGGGGTGCAGGTCCCGGCGCTCTTCTTCGGCGACACCCGCGACGAGCGGCGCGATCCGTTCGAGGAACCCGAAGTAAAACGCCGCCTTGCTCCCCGGCGAGCGGACCTCGATGTCGTTGAGCGCGGCCTTGTAGCCGAGGTGGCGGTTACCGGCCGACTGGGGGCACTCCTCGACCTGGTAGTCGATGCCCTTGATCACGCAGTACGCGGCGGTCTCGCGCTCGCTCAGGCGGACCAGCGGCTTGACTTTGCGGGCGAAGCCGTCGGTGCCGGGCAGTACCGGCAGCTGGCGGCCCAGGTAGGCGGTGTCCCAACGCAAGACGTTGCCGAACAGCACCGCGGCTTCGTCGTCGAGGTTGTGCCCGGTCGCCACGGCGTCGTAGCCGCCGTCGCGTGCCGCCTTGTTGAACAGGTGCCGCTTGGACAGCCCGCACGCCGAGCACGGCGCCCGGCGAGCGGCCGCCGCGCCGGTCGGGATGTCGAAGCCGAACTCGGCGGGGATGTCGACCTCGACGAGTGTCGCTCCCCGATCGGCCGCGAACGACCGGACGTAGCCGATCGACGAGCCGCTGTAGTCCCCGATGCCGAGACCCAGGTACAAGCCGTCGGCCTGGTATCCGAGGTCCATCAGCATGTCCCACAACGCGAGGGAGTCCTTCCCGCCGGACACCGCGACGAGGACCCGGTCGCTGCGACTCATCATGTCGAACGCGGCGATGGAACGAACCACCTGCTCTTGGCAGTGGCGCACGAAGCAGTCGGCGCAGAACGCCGCGTTGTGACGCGGGATGTCGATGACCGCCGGCTGGCGGCAGGCCTTGCACTTCACTCGCTCACCCCTCTCATCGGGCCCCCCCGGAGATCACCGGGCGGACCTCGACGGTGGCGTCGGCGGGCAGGGTGGCGTCGCCGGTCACGAGGGTGCCGTCAACTATGACCAGCACCGCCTCGCGGTTGAGGTCCAACTCGGCGAGCAGCGCATTGACGCGACGAGGTCCGGACATGTCCAGCTCGCGACGCGGGTTTCTGAGGACGACCTTCACTGCTCCCAATTCCTGTCGTGTCGGGTCCCCGATTCTGATCGCTCGGGGCCGGGCGGTGCGGTCGGGCCGTCAGCTGCGAGGCAGGTGGGTGATGCGGAACGACTCGCCTGGAGCGAGCTTCTCGGAGAACACCACGTCCGGCTCCGCTCCGCTGACCCGGCCGAGCAGGTGGCCGAGCACCGCGACACCGCCGACCGCGATCCACGCCCGGTTGCCGTCGAGCACGCCACGCGACCACCCGGCTCGCAGCCCGTAGCGGATCGCGGCGCGAAACAGGCGTCTCACAGGCGGCGCACCTCGACCCACGTGGAGCTGCGGCGGCCCTTGCGCCGCCCGAGAGCGAACGCCAAGACCACGAGGGCCACTGCTCCCCCGACGGCCACATAGGTCATGATCGGCTTGGCCTTGGCCGTCGTGTCGTCCACCTCGCCGGCCAGCTCGCCGAGCTTGGCCCGGATGTCTCCGATCTCGACTCGACCGCCGGGCCCGCTGCCCTTGGGGGCTCCGTGCTGCGGGGGGGTCAAGGCTGGGCCTTCCCGATGCGGCTGACGGCCCCGCCGGCGACGACCAGCGCGAAGAGGACCCCGCCGGTGTAGGGCACCCAGGAGAGGTTGCCGGTCAGGTGCGGCGAGGTCTCCGTCTGGATGGCCCGCACCACCGCGAGCGCGCCGAGGATCGTGCCGAGGGAGAGCAGGATCGCTCCCGCGATCCCGAAGGCCACGAAGCGACCTAGAGCCTTGAGCGGGTCGAGGGTCTCCTGCTTGGCGTAGGCCAGCACGAGGTCCTTCAGCTCGAACGCCGTGTCCTTCATCGACGGGGTGTCCCGCTTAGAGGCGGTGGTTTGAGTCGTCGGCTCGGTGGCTGCCACGCTGCTCCCAGGGGTCGGCGGACCAGTGATCTTTATCCCCCACGAAGGCGGAGTGCAAGCACCGCGACGATGTCGGCGGTCATGTCGGTGAGCGCGTCGAGTCGGCTGGCTACGTCGGGGGCCTCCAGCAGCCGGTAGCGGTCCAGCGGTCCGACCGGGGCGAGGGCGCACAGCTGCCAGGCGGCCACCGCCGGATCGTCGGCCAGATCGAACGTCGCCGGTGTCACGTCCTCCTCCAGCTCAGCGGCCAACCCGAGAAGCCGGCGCAGTGCCGTTGCGGCGGCGGCCAGCCGCCCGTCGTCGCCGTCGTCCCAGGGTGGTTCGTCGATGTCCTCGACCACCGCCATCGGATATGGGTCGTCGGGGAGCCACTCGCGGACCACGAACCGGTTGGTGCCGACCGCGGCGGTCAACCAGCGGCCGTCGGGCAGGCGCTCCGCGTCGATCAGCCGGGCGGTGGTGCCGCGAGCGGCGCGGACGTCGCCGCCGCCCACCTCGTGGCCGCGCTCGATCATCACCACCCCGAACTCCGGTTCGATCAGCGGGGTCCCGAGCTCGGCGCCGGTCAGGTCGTCCATCAATGCCCGGTACCGGGGCTCGAACACGTGGAGCGGGAGGACGGCGCCTGGGACCAGCACGGTGCCGAGGGGGAACATCGGCAGCCGGCGCTCGGTCACGTTTGCGGATCCAGCGTGGACACCGCGGGGACCACCGGGTAGCCGGCGAGCGCGACGCCCACCCGGTTTCCGAGGTCGATACCGGTGCTCACCGGAACTCCGTTCATGATCAATGAGAACACAACCGGCGCCCGTAGCTGCAGTGTCGGCGCCGGGGCGGTGGTCGACGCCAGCACGAACCCGCTGAGGGCCGACACGTCGTCGAGGGTGCCGGTCTTGGCCAGGACCCGCCCGACAGCGGGGGTGCCACGCATGCGGTAGCTGAGCGTGCCGGTCTTGCCCGCCACCGGCAGCTCGGAGATCAGCGCGCTCCCCGTCCCGGCCCGGTCCAGAGCCGCGACCACCAACGCGCACGTAGCCCGGTCCCCCCGGTCCAGCCCCGAGCCGTCCACCGCCACCAGCCCCGCGACCGGCAGCCCGTCCGCGGTCAGGTCAGCCTTGATGACCGCGGTCCCCGCGGCGGTCGTGCCGCCGCCGCCGGCCACCTTGCCGAGCTCCTTGGTGACCAGCTCTGCCGCGGTGTCGTCGCTCGGCGTCAGGATCGCGTCGAGGATCTGCGACAGCGGCGCCGACTGGATGGAGGTCACCGGGACGGCCGCGGCCGGCGCGCTGCCCTGCCCGGCGGCGGGACCGTCGACCTTGACGCCGGCGGCGGCGAGCAGCGCGGTGAAGGTCTGGGCGGCCGCCTGGGCGGGCTGCGTCGCCCCGACGAAACCGGTCGGCGTCGACGCGAACCCGTCGTCGACGTTGAGGGCCGACAGCGGCCCGGCGTCGCCCTCCTCGGTGTACACCGGCTTCCACGTCGGGATCCGCCGCTGGGTGTCGTAGCGGCTCTCGTCGCCGATCACCGCGCCGGTGACCTCGGTGACGCCGGCGGCTCTGACCTGGGCGGCCAGAGCCGCCAGGGAGGTGTAGGGCGGCACCGTGTCGCGCAGAGTCGCTTCGTATTGAGGGGTGCGCAGCACCGGGTCTCCGCTGCCGATCAAGTAGAGGTTCCCGGTGACCACCCCGCCCGCCGGCGCCCGGTCCGCTTTCACCGCCGTGGTGTAGCGATAGCCGGGACCCAGCTTGTCCAAAGCCGCGGTGGCGGTGAGGATCTTCATGTTGGAGGCCGGGATGACCGGCGTCGTGGCGTTGCGGGCGGTCAGCACCCGTCCGCCCTGTTCCACCAGCAGGCATGCGGTGGCCGGCCCGAGCGCCGCTGGCGTGACGATCCCGGCGAGGGTCGCCGCGACCCGCTGACCGGCCAGGGTGGACTCGATCCAGCCCGGCACCCGACGGACCGAGAGGAGCGGGGTTGGCATGCTGGCCCCTGCCGCCGGGGTGGTCGGTGCCGCGGCCGTCGCGCCCGGCACCGCGGCGGCGCCCGCCATCACCGCGAGCCCCGCGGCGACCTGGAGCAGGCGCCCTCTACGACTCACCGCACCCGCCCGTCCGTGGCCCGCACCCGTGGGAGGCTAGGGCAGCGTCTCATGCCGCGGGGACACCGCCCCCGGCGGGGGCGCTGCCGGAGTGGACCGGTGCGGATACCGGGCGGGTAGCAGCGGCACGTCCGCTAGGTTGAACCGGTGCCCGGGATACTCCTTGCTGTGATCGTCGGCTTGGCCGTTTGCCAGGTCGCCATCTTCCTGACGACCATCTACTTGCACCGGACGGTGTCCCACAAGGCGATCACCATGCGGCCCGGTTTGCAGTTCGCGTGCCGGCTGGTGTTGTGGCTGACCACCGGCATCAAGCCCCGCCAGTGGGCGGCGGTGCACCGGCGTCACCACGCGTTCGTGGACGTGGAGGGCGATCCCCACTCCCCGATCATCGAGGGTTTCTGGCAGGTGCAGCTGGGCAACGTGCTGCTGTACCGCAAGGCGGCCGCCGACCGGGCCGCGGTCGACCGTTACGCCAAGGACCTGGTCCCCGACCGTTGGGACAAGGTGTTCGATCACGGGCTGATCGGTCTGGCCGTGGGAATCGGCATCCTCTTCCTTCCGTTGTGGGGCAACTGGAAGTTGGTGGCGCTCGCCGCCGGTGTCCACGTGGTCAGCTACCTGCTGCTCAACTCCGCCGTCAACGCGGTGGGCCACACGTTCGGCCGCCGGCCCTTCAACGGAAACGCCGCGAACAGCCAGTGGCTGGCGTGGCTGACCGCCGGCGAGGGCCTGCACTCCAACCATCACGCGGCGCCTACATCGGCGCGGCTGTCGTTCCATCGCCGGGAGCTGGACCCGGGGTGGTGGTTTATCGCCGCCGCCAAGAAGCTGCGGTGGCTGACCGTTCGTCACACCGAACCTCGGGTCTCGTCCCGGGCCCGGCGCACCCCCGAACTGGTCTGATCAGGAGAGGGCGAAGGCCCGAGCGGCGCCGGTAGCCTGACCGCCTCATGGACATCGTCTCCGCCCTCTTCGCCGAGAACATCGAGCTGCGCCCGGTCCCCGGTCCCTCCACCAGGATCGACTTGAGCGGGATCATGTTCTCCATGCCGGCGCCGGCGCCGCCCCCGGTGACAGTCGCCCCCCACCTGATCGTGCTGGTGCGCTGCCGGCCCGACGAGGACGGCCAGGGCATCCTGGAGGTGGTGTTCACAGACGAGGCAGGCGAGCAGGTCGCCCGCAACGTCTCTCCCTTCACTGTGGAGCCCGGCAAGTTCACCTACCGACTGGTTCGGGGGGAGCTGGAGTTCCCCTCGCTCGGGACCATCGAGGCCAACTGCCGGTTGCTCCCCGACGGCGCCGTCACCGTCGTGCCCCTCACCCTTCTCCCGCCGGTGTCGTGAGGCTGCCGTGAGCCGCACGCCCAGCGGATGACGATCATCGTATGACGGCCGCCGGCGCATGACCTTCGCCGCGCCCGGCGGGGCCGGGTTCGCGTCGGCCGTGTCCGCTCATCCCGTGACCGCCCACGCCACCGGCGAGGTGGTCGGCGAGATCCTGGAGCGGCTCGGGACCCACCCCGACCTGGCGGTGGTGTTCGTGACCGGCGGCCACGCCGGCGCCTTGGAGGACGTTGGGCGCACGGTCCGGACCCTCCTGTCGCCGTCGGTCCTGTTGGGGGTGGCGTCGAGCGGGGTGATCGGCCCGGAAGGCGACGTCGGCACCGGCCCGGGGATATCGCTGTGGTGCGGTCTGGTCGGACCGGTCGTCCCGGTGCTCCTCGACGGCCGGACGGTGCTGAACCGACCTCCGTTCGCCGCCACCGCCGCAGTGGTGCTCGCCGACGCGACCAGCCCGCCGCCCGCGGCGTGGGGTCGGGCGCTTGGACCGGTGGCGGCGGCCGCGCCGCTCGGCGCCCCCCTGGCCCTGGCCGGCGGCACGGCCACCCGACGGGGGCTGCTAGTGCAAGACCGGGTGGTCTCGGGGTCCGCTGTCGGCGCCGTGATCGGCCCGGCGGTACGGGTCCGGGTCATCGCCTCGGAGGGCGCCCGACCCTTCGGCGAGCCGCTGGTCGTCACCCGCGCCGAACGCGACATCGTCTATGAGCTCGACGGGCGCCCGGCCCTGGAGCGGCTCATGGACCTCGTCGTAGACCGGATGCCCGCCGACGACGTCAGGCTGGTCAACGGAGGGCTGCGGCTGGCCACCGTCGCCACCGGTGCTGCCGACCCCCTCACCGATGGCCCGGACGGCGCCGGCGGCCTGCCGGCGCTGGTGGTGCGGGGCGCGGACCGTACCAACGGCGCCATCGCGCTCGACGGTGCCGTCCCCGCCGACACGCTGGTCCGCTTCCAGGTGCGCGACCCGCGCACCGCGTCGGAGGCCTTCGAGCGGGCCCTGGCCGCGGCGGACCCCGACGGCCCGGAAGGGGCGCTGCTGTTCAGGTCCGAGCGGAGGGACCCGGCCTGGTTCGGCCCGCTCCCCGCCGACGCGGCGACCGCCGCGGACGTCCTGCCTGGCGCAGCACTGGCCGGCTGCTCGACCGATGTGCAGGTCGGCCCGGAGCTCCCGGGTGATCGTCAGGCCCGGGACCGGGCCACGCTGATGGTGTTCGAGCCGGGCGGACCCCCCGGGCTGTGACCGCTCAGGGGCGTGCGAGAGTGACGCAGGCCCACGGGTAGGGTTGGCCCATGGCCTCAACGACGACAGGGCAGAGCCCCGAGCTCGAGCAGCTAGGGATCAACGTCATCCGGGGGTTGGCGATGGACGCCCCCCAGAAGGCCAACTCCGGGCATCCAGGCACCGCAATGGCTCTGGCTCCCCTGGCCCACGTCCTGTTCACCAGGATCATGGACTACGACCCCACGGACCCGGACTGGCCCGACCGGGACCGGTTCATCCTCTCCCCCGGCCACGCGTGCATCCTCTTGTACTCGATGCTGTACCTGACCGGCTACGGCATGGAGCTGGAGGACCTGAAGGAGTTCCGGCAGTGGGGCAGCCGAACCCCCGGCCATCCCGAGGTCCATCACTTCCCGGGCATCGAGGTCACGACCGGCCCCCTCGGCCAGGGCTTCGGCCAAGGCGTCGGGATGGGCATCGCGGAGCGGATCTTGCGCTCCGAGTTCGGGCCCGACCTGGTCGACCACCACACGTTCGTCGTCTGCGGCGACGGCGACCTCATGGAGGGCGTAAGCCACGAGGCGGCGTCGCTGGCCGGGCACCTCGGGCTCGGCCGGCTCATCTACATCTACGACGACAACCACATCACCATCGACGGGCCGACGGAGATCACCCTCGACGACGACCCGGCGAAGCGCTTCGAGGCCTACGGCTGGCACGTCGAGGACCTCGGCGAGGTCGCCAACGACCTCGACGCGCTCGAGTCCGGGATCCGTCGGGCGATGGCCGTCGAGGACAAGCCGTCGTTTTTGATTCTGCGCAGCCACATCGGGTACCCGTCGCCGAAGATGACCGACAGCCCCAAGGCCCACGGCGACCCCTTCGGTGACGAGGAGGTCGCCGCCACCAAGGCGGTGATGGGCCTGCCGACCGACGAGACGTTCTGGGTCCCCGAGGACGTGCTGCAGATGTACCGCCAGGCCGGTGCCCGCGGCAAGGCCGCCCGCGACGAGTGGCAGAAGCGGACCGACAGCCGGTCGGGCGACAAGCAACGCTGGGACGCCCTCTGGGGCAACCGCGGCGTCGAGGGCTGGCAGGCCAAGCTGCCCACCTGGAAGGCCGGCGACGACGCCATCGCCACCCGCAAGTCGATCAACGTCGCCCTCAACGCGATCGCAGCCGACGTGCCCGGGCTGAGCTCGGGCGGAGCGGACCTGACCGGCAACACCGGCACCAAGCTCGACGGCGTGGCCCAGCAGAGCAAGGAGCACCCGGAGGGCCGCCAGATCGCCTACGGCGTCAGGGAGCACGGGATGGGGGCGGTCATGAACGGGCTCAGCCTCCACGGCGGGGTGATCCCGATCGGCGGCACGTTCTTCACCTTCAGCGACTACATGCGCGGCGCGGTGCGCATCGCCGCGCTGTCCGAGGCCAAGGTCATCTACTTCTGGACTCACGACTCGGTCGGTCTCGGACAGGACGGCCCGACCCACCAGCCGGTGGAGCAGCTGGCGTCGTTCCGGGCGATGCCCGGCCTGCGTCTCATCCGCCCCGCCGACGCCAACGAGTCGGCCCACGCGCTGCGCATCGCCATCGAGCGCAACGGTCCGACGGCCCTCATCTTGAGCCGCCAGAACCTCCCGGTTCTCGAAGGCACCGCCGATCTGGCCGCCGAAGGCGTGGAGCGCGGCGCCTACGTGCTGGTGGAGGGCCGCGAGGACCCCGACGTGGTGCTGATCGGGACTGGCAGCGAGGTATCAGTGTGCGTGGAGGCGGCGTCGATCCTCGCCGAGGAGGGCGTCACCGCACGGGTCGTGTCGATGCCGAGCTGGGACCTCTTCGACGAGCAGGACGAGGACTATCAGGACCTGGTGCTCGGCCCCGGCGCCCCGGTCCTGTCGGTCGAGGCCGCGTCCTCCTTCGGCTGGGCCCGGTGGGCGGACGACTCGGTGGCGATCGACCACTTCGGTGCGTCCGCGCCCGGCGCGACGGTGTTGCGAGAGTTCGGCTTCACCGGCGAGCACGTGGCGGAGCGGGCCCAGGCCCTCCTCGACGACCTCGACAGCGATGTCTACGACGATTCCGACGATTCCTAGGAGAAGGCATGAGTGAGACGAACCTGCAGCGGCTCTACAACGAGCAGGGCCAGAGCGCCTGGATCGACAACCTCAACCGCCCGAGCGTCCTCGGTGGGGGCCTGGCCGAGTTGGTCGCGTCGGGGATCCGGGGGGTGACGTCCAACCCGACCATCTTCGAGAAGGCGATGACCGGCTCGGACGCCTACGACGACCAGTTCAAGGACCTGGTCGGCAAGGGCCCGGTCGACGACGCCTTTTGGACCATGGCCGTCGATGACGTCACCGGCGCCTGCGGAGTGCTGCGCCCGGTCTATGACGACAGCGACGGCGCCGACGGCTTCGTCAGCTTGGAGGTGGCGCCGGCTCTGGCGACCAACACCGAGGGGACGATCAGCGCGGCGCGCGACCTGCACCAGCGGATCGACCTGCCGAACCTGATGGTCAAGATCCCTGCCACCGCCGAAGGCGTGCCGGCGATCAAAGCGATGATCGCCGAGGGACGCAACATCAACGTGACCCTCATCTTCAGCTTGCCCCGCTACGGCGACGTCATGGAGGCCTACATCGCCGGTCTCGAGGAGTTCGACGCGGCGGGCGGCGACCTGTCGAAGGTGCACAGCGTGGCTTCGTTCTTCGTCAGCCGGGTGGACACCGAAGTCGACCGTCGGCTGGAGGCGATCGGCACCGACGAGGCCGTGGCCTTGCGGGGCAAGGCCGCGGTGGCGCAGGCCCGCAGGGCGTACGCGCTGTTCAAGGAGCACTTCAGCGGCCCTCGCTGGGAGGCGCTGGCCGCCAAGGGCGCCAACCCGCAGCGCCCGCTGTGGGCTTCGACGTCCACGAAGAACAAGGCCTACCCGGACCTGCTGTACGTCGACAGCCTCATCGGCCCCCACACCGTCAACACCATGCCCGACGCCACCGTCGAGGCTTTCCTCGACCACGGCACCGTCGCTCGCACGGTGGACTCCGACCCCGACGGCGCTCAGGCCCACCTCGACGCGCTGGCGTCGGCGGGTGTCGACCTCGCCGACGTGGCCAAGACGCTCGAGGACGAGGGCGTCGCTTCGTTCTCCAAGAGCTTCGACGAGCTGATCCAGTCCCTGACCGACAAGGCCACCGCGTTGGCCTCCGGCAAGTAGCCGTCGTCGTCGCCGGGCCACAGGTCTCCATGGTCGACGGGCCCTCCGGAGCCCCCGTAAGGTGCGTGCGGTGAACGGAGAACTCATCGTCGTGGACGACCTGCCCGGGGCGTTCGCCGACCGGGTCATCGGAGCGTTCCAGCAGCGCCCCGAAGAATTGTTCTGCCTGGCGCTGTCGGGTGGGAGCACGGCGCGCCCTTGCTACGAGCGTCTCGCCGCCGACAGCGAGGGCAGGGTGGACTGGCTGTCGGTCAACGTCTACTGGGGCGACGAGCGCTGCGTGCCGCCCGACAGCGAAGAGTCCAATCAACTGCTCGGGCGCCAGGCGCTGCTCGAACGCGTCGGTGCCGCCAACGCGGTGTACCCGATGAGCTGCGAGGAAGGCCCCGACTCGTACGCGCTGCGCCTCGGCGAGGTCGGCAAGCTCGACTTCATCCATCTCGGCATGGGCCCCGACGGGCACACCGCATCGCTGTTCCCCAACTCGCCGGCGCTCGACGCCGATCCCGGGCAGCTAGTCGCCCGCAACGAGGACCCCTCCGGGCGCAACAAGCATCCCCGCATGACGCTCACCTACGCCGGCCTGGCCCGGGCTCGGCTGGTCGTGTTCACCGTCGCCGGCGAGTCCAAGCGGGAAGCCCTCCAGGCGGTGATCGACGGAGCCGACCTGCCCGCGGCTCGAGTCCAAGCAGACCAGATCGTGTGGCTGGTCGACCGGGACGCGGCACCCCGTTGAGCGGCTCGGGGCCCGCCAGCGGCGTCGGTGCAGGCCGCGGCGACCCCCGGACCAGAGAGCTGATGACCGAGCTGCTCGACTCCGTGGGGGTCACCGCCAACCGCGACCAGCTCCTCGAGCTGCTCTCGACGGTGGTCCGCCTGGCCACCGACAGCTCCGACCGCTTGGACCTGAAGATCGCCGCGGCCGCGCTGCGGGAGATGGCCGACGGCTTCGAGGTCTTCGCCCCGTACCGCCACATTCGTAAGGTGACCATGTTCGGCTCGGCGAGGACCCTGCCGACCGACCCGCTCTACGCCCAGGCCCGGGACCTCGCTGCGCTGCTCGCGGCCCACGGCTGGTCGACGGTGACCGGCGCCGGTCCCGGG
This sequence comes from Acidiferrimicrobium sp. IK, assembly GCF_025499425.1. GTDB lineage: Bacteria > Actinomycetota > Acidimicrobiia > Acidimicrobiales > Palsa-688 > Acidiferrimicrobium. The sequence goes on along the minus strand of NZ_JAIMCB010000005.1, from coordinate 65,061 downwards.
ATCATGGCCGCCGGCCTGGAGGGTGCCGGTCCGGAGCACTCCTTCGGCATCAACATCCGCTTGCCTTTCGAGCAGACCGCCAACCAGTTCATCGCCTCCGACCCGAAGTTGGTGTCGATGAAGTACTTCTTCACCCGCAAGCTGCTGCTGATCAAAGAGTCGTGGGGTTACGCGGTACTGCCGGGAGGTTTCGGCACCCTCGACGAGGCGTTCGAGCTATTGACCTTGCTGCAAACCGGCAAGGCTGAGCCGGCGCCGGTGGTCCTGCTCGAGTTGCCCGGCGGGAGCTACTGGAAGGGCTGGAACCGCTTCGTGGACGACGAGGTGGCTGCCCGCCGCCTGATCAACCCCGTCGACCACAGCCTGTATTGCATCGCCGACAGCGTCGAGGAGGCGGCCGGGGAGATACTCGGGTTCTACCGCAACTATCACTCGCTGCGCTGGGTCGGCGACACGCTCGTGGTCCGCCTCCAGTCCCGGCCCACTGCGGAGGAGGCCCAGGCGCTGTCTGCGGAGTTCGCCGGCATGGTCGCCGGCGACATCCGGGTCCTCGACGGTCCGCTCAACGCCGAGAAGCGCGGCGAGGAGTTCCCCGACCTTCCCCGCCTGGCGATGCGCTTCGACCGGATGTCCTACGGCCGGTTGCGCCAGCTGATCGACGCCATCAACCGGCTGCCGTCGGCGCCGCCGGCGCCGGTCATCACCCCGCTCGGGTAGCCCGGCGCTACTGGGCGTCGTCGGGCTCGGCCAGGATCCCGGCCGCTTTGACCACGGCCCGCCGGGCCCGGGCCAGGCGTCGCTCGTCGACTGGCAGCTCGGTCCCGCCGGCGTCTATCGACTCCCGGAGGCGGACGATGCCGAGGTCGGCGAGCTCCTCGGCGATGGCCTCCAGTCGCTGTCGGATGTCCTCGAACTCACCGGCCACGACCCCAGTATGCCCACCCGCCGGCGCTGGCCCGGAGGCGGGGGTTCACGGCGACGGGCAGCGGGTACCGGGTGCAGGCAGGCGGAGACCGACCAGGTAGGACTGGACCGCGGCGCGCACGCAGGCGCTGGCGCCGTACGCGGTGTGCCCGTCCCCCACCCGGGTCAGCAACCGGGCGTTTCCGAGCTGGGCCGCCAAACGGACCGCCCACTCGTAAGGGGTGATCGGGTCTCCGGTCGACCCGACCACCACTATCGGCGCCGATCCGGGCGCGGCCAGGGGGTGGGGGCCGGTGGTGCCAGGATCGGGCCACAGCGCGCAGACCACCTCGCCGTCGACGTTGGTGGGCCCGAAGATCGGCGCTCGTGACTGGATCGCATCCGCGTTGGTCTGTATGGCCCCCAGCGCCGGCGGGGCCCGGTCGGCGCAGTTGACCGCGGTCTCGGCTTCGGTCACCGTCGAGTAGGCACCCGTAGACGACCGCTCCATGTACGAGTCGAACAAAGCGACGATGTCGTTGCCCCGCCCGGCGGCGAGCTGCGCCAGGGCCTGCTCCAAGTCAGGCCACAGCTGCGTGCTGTAGAGCGCCTGTGCGGCTCCGTAGATGAGCTCGGCGGGGCCGGCGACCCGGCCGTTCCCGGCCGGCGCCGGGTTGGTCCTGGCTCTGGCCAGGAGGGCGAGGAACGCGGCGGTCGGGTCGGCACCGGGATGCCAGGGGCACGACGAGTCGGCGCGGCACGCGGCTGCGAACACCTTGAACTGGTCGTCGACGGCTGCCGCTTGCACGTCCAGCTCGGAGAGGGTGGGTTGGGTGGGGTCCAGCGCGCCGTCGAGGACCATCGCCCGGACCCGGGTCGGGTACAAGCTGGCGTAGGTCGCCCCCAGGAGCGTGCCGTAGGAGAAACCGAGGTAGTTGAGCGTCGGGTCCCCGACCGCGGCCCGGACCCGGTCCAGGTCTCGGGCGGCGTCGAGAGTCGAGACGTGGGCCAGCAGAGGCCCGACCGCGGCCTGGCACGCAGCCGCGAAAGACCGGGCGGAGGTGACCACCTGGGCGAAGCCGGCCGCTCCAGGGGGCGCCGGGTCCTGGTGGAGGTAGGCGGCCAGCGCGACGGGCCCCAGGCAGTCGACGGCGGTTGAGTGCCCGACGCCGGGCGGGTCGTAGCCGATGACATCGAAGTGCTGGCGGACACCGGCGCTCAGCTCGCTAACCACGCCCGGCAGCGCGTCCACCGCCGACACCCCAGGGCCGCCGGGGTTGAAGATGAGCGATCCGATCCGGGCGCCGGTAGCGGGGACCCGGTCGAGGGCCAAGGTGACCGTCGGCCCGGGAGCGCCGGAGGGAGCGGTGGTGTCCATCGGCACCGTCAGCGTCCCGCACTGCACCCCGCTCGGCCCCTCCCCGCTTCGGCAAGGCGCCCACTTCACCTGGCCGGGTGCTCCGGCGGACGGTGCCGGCGGCGGGGACCCCGACGACCCGCAGGCGCCGAGACCCACCGTCGCCACCGCTGCGGCGAGGACCGCCGCCACCTGCCGTCGCACCGGCGAGACCCTACCGGGTGGCCCATGCGAGCCGGCGACGGCCCCGCGACTCGCTACGGTGCACCAATGGCTGACCTCACCCTCGCCGCCTACGTCGACGAGCATCGCGACCGCATCGTCGAGACCCTCTTCGACTGGCTGCGCATACCGTCGATCTCCGCTGACCCCGAGCGCAAGGACGACGTCAGAGCGTCGGCGGCGTTCGCCGTCGAGCAGATGCGCGCCGCGGGCCTCGAGCACGTCCAGCTCCTCGAGACCGGCACCGCGGACGCGCCGGGCCACCCGTCGGTGTACGCCGACTGGCTCCGCGCCGGGCCGGGCGCGCCGACCGTCCTCGTCTACGGCCACCACGACGTCCAGCCGGTGGATCCCCTCGAGGACTGGGTGTCGCCCCCCTTCACGCCGGTGATCGTCGACGGGGAGTGCAAGGCGCGAGGAGCCATCGATGACAAAGGCCAGACGCTCTACCAGATCGAGGCCGCCCGGGGTCTCCTGGCCGCCGGCGGAGCCCTCCCCGTCAACCTCAAGTTTCTCGTCGAGGGCGAGGAGGAGGTCGGCAGCCCCAACTTCGAGACGCTCCTGCACACCAAGGCGGATCTGCTCGGCTGCGACGTCATCGTGGTGTCCGACACCGGGATGATCGCCCCGGACGTCCCGTCGGCCACCGTGAGCATGCGCGGGTTGGTCGCCTTCGACGTCGCCTTGCGCACCGCGGAGCGCGACCTGCACTCGGGCATGTGGGGTGGCACCGTGCCCAACGCGGCGCGTGCGGCGGCGGAGCTGGTGGCCGCGCTCCATGACGGCGCGGGGCGAGTGACCATCCCGGGCTTCTACGACAAGGTCCGGCCCCTGTCTCCCGTCGAGCAGGCATCGATGGACGCGCAGCCCTTCGACGAGGCAGAGTTCAAGGCGGCGGCCGCCGGGGTCAGCGCCCTACCCGGCGAAGACGGTTACAGCCCCCTCGAGCGCGTCGGGGTTCGCCCGACCGCGGAGGTGGTCGGCATCCACAGCGGGTACGGCGGTCCTGGGATAAAGACCATCGTCCCGGCCCTCGCCGGCTTCAAGGTGGCGCTTCGCCTGGTCCCGGACCAGGATCCCGAGTCGGTGACCGCGGCGTTCGGCGATTGGCTGCGCGGCCACCTGCCTCCCGGGGTCACCGCCACCGTCACTCCCGAGGGTGGCGTCGCCCCCGCCCTGACGCCGGTGGACCACCCGGCGATGGGCGCGTTGGCCCGGGCCATCGAGAAGGTGTGGGGCGCGCCGCCGCTCTACACCAGGGAAGGCGGCAGCGGTCCGGAAGAGGCCCTGGGCCGGGTCCTCGGGGCGCCGGTGCTGTTCCTCGGGGTCGGGCTGCCCGACGACCGGATCCACGCGCCCAACGAGCGGATGGTGATGGACCAGTTCTGGAAGGGACTGCTCGCGGCCGGGGAGCTGCTCCTCGAGCTCGGGGGCACCGGCGCCGGTGGGACGGGCCGCTGATGGCGCCGCGCCGCCCGGCCGCCGCCGGCAGGACCCCTTCGGCGCCCGGCGCGCCCGCCGCCGCGGTGACAGCTCCTGACGCTCCGTCCGACGCTCACGAGTGGGTCAGCTTCGAGGACCCCGACGAGGACCGGACCTGGGTGTTCGACGTCACCTTCTTGCTGTCGTCGTGGACCTGCATCTTCGGCGCCGGCTGCCAGGGCGTGCTCACCGGGCCGGCACCGGAGCTGGTGCAGGGCTGCTGCTCCTACGGCGCTCACTTCACCGGGGACGGCGACGTCCGGCGGGTCCGAGCCGCGGCGAGGACCCTCACCGCGGCACAGTGGCAGTTCAAGGCCAACGGCCGCCAGGGCATCATCCACACCGAGACCGACGGGACCCGGGTCACCAGGCTGGTCGACGACGCGTGCATCTTCCTCAACCGCCCGGGGTTCGAGGGGGGTCCCGGGTGCGCGCTGCACCGGGCCGCGGTGGAAACCGGCCGCCTCCCGCTCGAGCTCAAACCAGACGTGTGCTGGCAGCTGCCGCTGCGGCGGGAGGACAGCGTCGGCGCCAACGGGCACGTGACCACCACCGTCACCCAATGGGACCGCACCCACTGGGGCGACGGCGGCCAAGAGTTCCACTGGTGGTGCACCGAGGCCCCCGAGGCGTTCGTCGGCCGCCGGCCGGTGTACCTCGAGATGGGCGGCGAGCTGGTGGCCCTCGTCGGGCCCGGCGTCTACGAGATGCTCGCCGGCTACCTCCGCGGGCGGGCGTCGGGGTCTACCCCGCTGCCGCACCCCGCGCTGAAAGCCCGCCCGACGCCACCGGGATGACCCGCCGCGGTCCCCTCACGGTACCGGCCCTGCGGGCTGCTAGCTCCGAGGGTTCCTAGCTGCGAAGCGGGCGCTAGACGGGGGGGCTGCTGGGCCTTCCGGGCTACTGGGCCCGGAAGGACTCGCTCTCGCTCAGCTCCTCGTCGAGCTCCTCGGTGGCGAGGCACCAGGAGGCATGGTCCGCACCGGGCACCGCGCCGCACTCGGCGCAGGGCTCCACGAACTCTTCTGTTGAGCGCTTCAGGGCCCGTGCCTCTTCGAAACGCCGATGCCGTCCCTTTTTCACGCGGTGCTCCAAGTCCTCGAGACGTGCGGTGGACAGTGCAGTGTATCGCTGCCCGCCGTTGTGCAGGTGGCTGGCAGCACCGGGCGGAGCGGCCCACCGCACGGTCCTCCGCGCCCGCTGGGCGGCGGGGTCCCGCTGCCCTAAGGTGACCGTCATGTCTGGCGAGCTCGATGTCGACGCCATGCTCAAACGGTTCCAGGCCCGGGCCAAGGCGGTGCGCCAACGGGGCATCCCGCCCGTCGAGGGCCCGGAGCGCAAACGGTTCGTGGATCAGGCCCGGGTGGACTTCATGGACTACGCCATGATTGGCGACGCCACCGCCTCGCTCGAGGACGGGATCCTCACCCTTCGGGTCGACCTGCGACCCCGGGAGGGGTCCGAGGGCGAGTGACCCTGTCGCTGTGACCGGCGCCCAGTGGTGGCGTGACGTCGTCGCCTACCAGATCTACCCCAGGTCGTTCTGCGACACCGACGGCGACGGCGTGGGCGACTTGGAGGGGATCCGCCGGCACCTCGACCACGTGGCATGGTTGGGAGCGGGAGCGATCTGGCTGTCGCCGTTCTACCGCTCACCGATGGCCGATTTCGGCTACGACGTGGCCGACTACTGCGACGTCGACCCCCTCTTCGGGACCATCGAAGACTTCGACCGTGTGGTCCAAGAGGCCCACGCCCGGGACCTGAAGGTCCTCGTCGACTGGGTGCCCAACCACAGCAGCGACCGCCACCGGTGGTTCGTGAGCAGCCGCTCCTCGCGTCAAGACCCAAAGCGCGACTGGTATTGGTGGCGCGACGACCGTCCCGACTCCGCCGGCGGGCACGGACCTCCCGGCAGCCCCGGGCGCCTCCCCAACAACTGGCAGCAGGCGTTCACCGGGGTCGGCCAGTCCGAGCGGCCGCCGGCGTGGACGTGGGACCCCGATAGCGGACAGTGGTACCTGCACATGTTCCTGCCCGAGCAGCCCGACCTCAACTGGGCCAACCCGGAGGTGCGCGCCGCGATGGCCGACACCCTCAGGTTCTGGATGGCGCGGGGCGTGGACGGGTTTCGCGTCGACGTGGTCCAAGGGATCGGCAAGGACCCCGACCTGGCCGACATCCCAGACGCCGACCAGCCTCCGTCGGGCACCAACGACCGGCCTGAGACCCACGAGGTGATCCGCGAGCTGCGCAAGGTCGTCGACGGGTGGCCCGACCCGCCGGCGAGGATGATGGTCGGCGAGGTGTACCTGCCGACCACCGCGCAGGTCGCGACCTACTACGGCACCGACGCCAACCCCGAACTGCACCTGTCGTTCAACTTCCCGCCCCTGTTCGCGCCCTGGGACGCCGGCGCCTGGCGGGCCTGCATCGACGCGGTGGTCGCCAACCTCGACCCCATCGGCGCGTGGCCCACATGGGTGCTGTCCAACCACGACAACCGCCGCCACCGGACCCGCTATGGCAGCGAGTCCCGGGCCCGGGCGGCGGCGGTGGTGCTGCTCACCCTTCGAGGCACGCCGTTCGTCTACGCCGGCGAGGAGCTGGGCCTCGAGGACGCGGTGGTTCCCCTGGAGCGCCAGGTCGATCCTGGCGGCCGGGACGGGTGCCGTGCGCCTCTGCCATGGGACGCCACCGCCGCCCACGGTTGGTCGCCCGGACCCGAACCGTGGCTGCCCTGGCCGCCCGATGCCGGCGGGGCCCGCAACGTGGCCGCGCAGCGCGACGACCCGGCGTCGATCCTCCACCTCTACCGCCGGCTTTTGGCGGTCCGGCGGGCGTCTCCGGCGTTGACCGGAGGCGACTTCGAGTGGCTGGAGACGCCGGAAGGGGTGCTCGGATGGGTCCGCTCCGCCCGGCCCGACGACCGGCGAGTCGTGCTGGTCGACTTCTCCGGCGCCGGCGGGCCGGTCCCCCTGCCCCCCGGGCGCTGGGACGTCGAGGTCGAGACCTCCGGTGCTGGCGAGGGCCACACCGCGGAGGGCGTCATCGAGCTGGAGCCCGACGGGGCCGTGGTGCTCAGACCCAAGTAGGCGCCCTAGGCAGGGCTGACCGCCCCCGGGTCTGGCCCAGCCAAGCCCGCCGCCAAGCCCCGGCGCGGCGCCTCGCCGGTCAGCCGAGCCCGAGACCCAGCCCGAGGGAGTCGAGCAGCGCCACGATCTCGGCGGTGACCTCGTCGGGCTGGCGCTCCCCGTCGATGGTGTGGAGGATCTCGCGGCTGCGGTAGTACTCGAGCAACGGCTCGGTCTGGCTGGCGAAGACCTCCAGGCGGTGCTCGATGGTCGCCTCGGTGTCGTCGGGGCGGCCTTCTCTCGACGCCCGGGCCCGCAGGCGGCTACGCAGCTCGTCGGCGCCGACCTCCAAGTGGAGGACCGCCTGCAGGGTGACGCCGTCGAGCTCCACGGCCAACCGGTGCGCGGCTTCGGCCTGGGCCAGCGTGCGGGGGAACCCGTCGAGGACGTAGCCGCCAGCGAGCGCAGCGGTCAGCACCCGGCCGGCGATGATGTCGAGCAGCAGGTCGTCGGGCACCAAGTCGCCCCGGTCGAGGTAGTCCTTGGCCTTCTCGCCCACCGCGGTGGCGGCGGCCACCTCGGCGCGGAGGATCTCGCCGCTCGCGATGTGCTCGATGCCGTATCTGGCGGCCAGGCGGTCGGCCTGGGTGCCCTTGCCGGCGCCGGGCGCGGCCAACATCAAGAGCCGCAAAGGTCGGCCCCCCGGACGGGTCGAGCAAGGCGGCGCGAGATGGCGGGCGGCATGGCTGCGCAAGCTACCCGGCGCGGCCCTGCTCGGACGAGCCCTGCGGGAATGGCCGCCGCAACCGGGCGCGAAGCGGGGACAATCGGCGGGTGCCCGATGCCCCTCCGCCGACCAGCACCGTGATCCGCCCCGCGGTCAGCAGCGACCTCGACGCGCTCGTCGACGTGCTGTGGGCCGTCGCCGCTGAGGGCCGCTGGCTGGGTGCCGAGGTGCCCTTCGACCGAGAGGAGCGCCGCCGGCGTTTCGCTGACATGCTGTCGTCGGCGGCCGCCGAGCTGCTCGTCGCCGACGCCCAGTCGGCGGATACCGCGGACATCGTCGGGTTCATCTCCGTACAGGTGGCCGGCTACGGGGTCGCCGACATCGGCATGGCGATCTTGGAGTCGTGGCGGGGTCGGGGGACCGGCCGGGCCCTGCTCGCGTCGGCCATCGAGTGGGCGGCCCGGGCTGGCGCCCACAAGGTGGCTCTCGAAGTCTGGCCGGACAACGGGCCGGCCATCGGGCTGTACAGGAGCGCCGGGTTCGTCGAGGAGGGCCGCAAGGTGGCCCACTACCGCCGGCGCGACGGCCAGCTGTGGGACTCTTTGCTGATGGGACGGCCGCTTCGCCCTGACGGACGTCGGTAGCCCGCTTGTCGAGCCTGCATCTAGTGCTCCTCGCCGTGGCCGGCGTCGGCGGCGGCCTGTCGGGCAGCATCGCCGGACTGTCATCTCTGGTCACCTACCCGGCGCTGCTCGGCGTCGGGTTGACGCCGGTCGCGGCCAATGTCACCAACACCGTGGCGCTGGTGGCACAAAGCTCGGGGTCGGTCCTCGGCTCGCGCCCGGAGCTTGCCGGCCAGCGGCTACGGATCCGCCGGCTGGCGGCGGTGTCCATCGCCGGCGGCGCGACCGGCGGGCTGCTGCTGCTCCTCGCCCCGGCCGGGTCATTCGCTTTGGTGGTGCCGTGGCTGATCGGGGCCGCGTCGCTCGGGGTTTTGATACGACCCCGGGCGCTGGCGGAGGACCTGCCCCTCCCCCACCCCTCGACCGACAGCCGGCTCCTCGACGCCGCGACTTTCGTGGTCGCCACCTACGGCGGCTACTTCGGCGCCGCCGCGGGCGTGATGATGCTGGCCCTGCTGATGGCCGGGACCGGAGAACCGCTGCCGCGCAGCAACGCCGCCAAGAACGTCCTCCTCGGGGGGCCAACGCGGTGGCCGCGGTGGCGTTCGTGGCGTTCGGCCCGGTCCATTGGGAAGCCGTGGTGCCCTTGGCGGCCGGCCTGTTCGCCGGCGGCTGGATGGGGCCTCGGGTGGTCCGCCGAGTGTCCCCCGGCCCGCTCCGGCTGCTGATCGCCCTGGCCGGGATCGGGCTGGCGGTGCACCTCGGGCTCGACGCCTACACCTGAGCGACCGGAACACCGACATCCCCCGCCGTCAGGGCGGCAGCCACCGACGTCACGCCGTCAGGGTCGCGGCCGCCCACGTCCCCGCACCCTGACCGCGGCCGCGGCCGCGGCCACGGCCGGGACGTTGCGGGCGACGCGGCAGCGGGTACATGCACATCATGACGACATCGCGAGAGGCCGATCACGCACTTGGGCTGGAGCTGCAGCTCGAGGAGCTGGTGGAGCAGCGGGAGCGGGCCCGCGTGCAGGGAAGAGACGACGACCTCCCCCCGATCGACGCCGAGATCGCCAGCCTGCAACAGGAGCTGGCCGACACCGCCGAGGCCGCTACTACCAGTGGGCGCGACGCCGGGTCGATCATCGACGCCGATCAGGTCGGCTGAGCGCAGGCTCAGGCGACGGTGTCGGCCAGCACCGCCTCCGCGGCCCGCCGGCCCGACAGCAGCGCCCCCTGTATCGACGCGTTGTCGCGGTGGTCGCCGCACACGTAGACACCAACTCGGGTGCGCACCGGCCGGCGGGGCTCGGTGCTGAACGTGCCCGGCGGCTGCGCCGGCTGGGCGTGGGCGATCCGGTCCACCCGCAGCACCCTCCATCCTTCCAGGCCGCCCCGCCACCACGACGCCATCTGGGCCCGGGCGGCCCGGTCGATCTCCTCGTCGCTGCGGTTGCGAATCACGTCCGGGTCGACGATCGAGGCGGCCACGAGGCCTTGGCCTGGCGGCGCGCTGCTCGGGTTCACCGTGCTCATCACCGCCAGGTTGTTCACCGGCCCCGGTCCCCCATCGAGGGCGATGGCGGTCGTCGCCGGCGCGCCGCTGCCGGCCGGCATCGGCGGAGTCGGGGTGGCGTACCACACGCATCCCACCGGCCGGCCGCCGGGATCGTCGACCACGCCGGGCAGCAGGGCGGCCGCCGCGGGGCCTTCTGTGGCCACCACGACCGCTGCCGCCGGCACGACGGTGCCAGCGGCGAGGGTCACGCTGTCGCCGGTCACCGACCGCACCGGGCTCGAGTAGCGCAATGACCCTCCGGGCAGGCCCGCCGCGATCTGGGCCGGAACGGCGCCCATCCCCGCGGCCGGGACCGCGCTGCCAGCCGAGGCTCCTCCAGCAACCAGGCTGCGCCAGACGAAGCGGGCCTGGCTCGAGGACGTCGAGAGGGCCGGGTCGAGCAGGACGCCGGCGAGGAGCGGCCCGAGCATGGTGGCGATGATCTGCTCGCTCAACCCTTCGGATCTCAGCCACTGGCGGGTCGAGGTGTCGGCGCCGCCGGCGGGGCCGTCGGCGGGCCAGCGGGCCGCCGCGAGAGCGAGCCTCGCCACCCGCAGCTTGTCGGGGAGCGACCCGACCGGCGCTGTCAGCGCGGCCAGGGCGGAGCGGGGCCGGCGGCGGGGATCGGCGAGGGTGTGCCAAGCGCCGGCGGCGCGCACCGTGGCCCCGGGGAGGAAGGGCCGCAGGTCGAGGGAGCCGAGGTCCAGAACGGCGCGGACCTCGGGGTAGGCGCAAGGCAGCACCTGAAAGCCGCGGTCGCACACGAACCCGTCGATCACGTCGGTGCGGACCCGGCCGCCCGGCCCGTCGGAGCCCTCGAGGACCAAGAACGAGCGGCCCGCGGCGTGCAGGCGCCGGGCGCAGGCCAGGCCGGCCAGGCCAGCGCCCACGACGATGACCGGCGGTCCGCCCGGTGCCTCCGCCGGGCTAACGGACACGCAGCTCTCCAGGCTCGACGATGGCGTTGCGGTACCGCTGGTAACGGTCGGAGGTGGGCCCGATCCACCGTCGGTCCGGCTGGTGGGCGACACCGCGGGAGGCCCAGCGGGCGGCGTCGTCGATCGAGGACTCGAGGCCGGCGGCCATGCGGGCCAGCCACGCGGCGCCGAGCGCCGCGCCTTCGGGAACCCCGACCGGCTCGACCGGAAGCGCCAGGCCGTCGGCTAGGGCCTGCATCCACGCCCCGTCCCTGACGCCGCCACCGGTGACCACCACCCGCCTGGGTGCCATCCCCGCCACATCGAGGATGTGGCGCGCCGCGAACGCCGTCGCCTCCCGCGCCGCGCGGCGCACCTCGGCGGGGCCGGCCGCGATGTCGAGGCCGCCCAGCGCGCCCCGGCGGTGCGCGTCGTGGAGCGGGACCCGCTCGCCGCGCACGTAGGGCCACCACACCGGCACCGCGTCGGGACGGGCCTCGCCGGTGGAGGGCGCGACCAGGCGGTCCACCCAGTCGAGGAAAAGCCCGCCGGCGTTGCTGGCACCGCCGACCATTGCCATTCCGCTCTTCAGGTGGGGCATCGTCCACAGCCCGGGCGGCTGGGGCCATCCTTCGACGACCGCCCAGACCACCAGCGTCGAACCGCACACGATCAGCACGTCGCCGGCGGCGTCGGCGCCGGCCACCAGCTGCTCGCAGAAGGCGTCCACGCCTCCCGCCCCGAGCACCGGTGGGGCCACCGAGGCGGCGGTTGCCGGCGCCGGCCACAGCGCCGGGTCGACGGTGCCGATCGGGGTCCCGAACACGGCCACCGACGGCAACACGTCGGTGCCGACCCCCGACGCCGCGCACACCTCCGCGTCCCACCGTGACCCGTCGAAGAGGCTGCCGGTGCTGCAAGCGCTGGCGTAGTCGAGCGTGGCGGGACCGCCCAACGCCCGGTTGGCGACCGCTTGCGCCGGCCAGTAGGCCGCAGCGTCGGGTGTCTCCTTGGCGCACCACGCCAGGAGCGCGGCCGCCTCGCCCGACGCCATCGGGTCCGACCCGCCGGCGGTCGCGCTGCGGCCCCGCCCGTCGTCGTAGAGGACGCCGGGCCCGACGGGGACCCCGGACCTGTCGACCGCGGCCATCGAGGGGGTCATGGCCGACACCGCCACCGCCAGGCACGACTCAGGGCCTTCGGGGGTCACCGCGGCCAGCGCCGAGCGGGGGCCGTCGACCCAAGCCGCTCGAGGATCGTGCTCCAGGCAGTCCGCGCTCGGGGTCAGCAGCCGATGGGGGATCCGGGCCCGGCGCAGGACCCGGCCGGTGTGGTCGACGGCCACGGCCTTCACCGAGGTGGTGCCGATGTCGATGCCCACCGCCGCCGGGGCGGGCGCGCGCCGGTCCTCGACCGGGACGCTGGACGGATGTGACATGCGGGCCACGCAGGGCCAGTATGGCGTGGTGCCCGCAGTACACAACAGCGCCGGCGACACCAACGTCGGCGGCACCAACGCCAGCGGCAGCGACAACAACGCCGGCACCGGCTCGGACCGGCCCCGGGCGCTGGTGACCGCCCCGCTTCGCGGTCCGGGCCTCGAGCGGCTCATGCAACTGGCCGACGTCGTCTACGAGCCGTGGATCGAGCAGTCACCGCTGCGCATGTACGACGACACCGGCCTGGCGACCCGGGTGGCGGCGGAAGGCGCCCGGGTGCTCGTGGTCGAGAGCGACCTGGTCGGCCCGGCCACCCTGGCCCTGCCGCTCATCGCGGTGGCCGCCACCCGGGGCGACCCGAACAACGTGGACCTCGAGGCGGCGACCGCCGCCGGGATCCCGGTGCTGCACACCCCCGGGCGTAACGCCGACGCGGTGGCCGAGCACGCGCTGGCCCTGCTGCTGGCGGTGACCCGGCGGATCACCGACGCCGACGGGGAGGTGCGAGCCGGTGAGGTCTGGAAGGACGGCACCATCCCCTACCAGCGCTACCGCGCCGGCGAGCTGGCCGGCCGGCGCGTCGCCCTCCTTGGGCTGGGCGCGGTCGGCCGGGCGCTGCGCTGGAGGCTCGAGGCGCTCGGCATGCAGGTCCGGGCTTACGACCCGTACCAGCCCGACGCCGACCACGACCTCGACGCGGTCGTCGACGGGGCCGACGTTCTCAGCATCCACGCACCGAAAGGAGCCGGCGGAGCTGCCCTCGTCGACCGGAGGGTGATCGAGCGGCTGGCCCCGGGCGCGGTGATCATCAACACCGCGAGAGGCAGCCTCCTCGACACCGGCGCGTTGATCGACGCGCTGCGCGACGGGCGCCTGGGCGGCGCCGGGATCGACCACGTCGAGGGCGAGGCGCCGGGCCTCGGCGACCCGCTGCTCGACGCCCCCAACGTCGTGGTGACGCCGCACATTGCCGGCGCTACCTGGGACACCGAGAGCAGAGGAGCAGAGATGATCGCAGCGGACCTGGCGCTGATCTTGGACGGCCGGCGCCCGACCCACCTGGCCAACCCGGAGGTGCTGGGCCGATGACCGCCTGGGTCCCCGACGCCCACCAGGCGGTGCTGGCAGCAGCGAAGGACATGGCCCGCAAGGGGCTGGTCGAGGGCACCGCCGGCAACATCTCCGCCCGTCGCGAGGACGGCACGGTCGTGGCCACCCCCTCCGCGGTGGACTACGAGGCCATGGTCCTCGGGGATCTGGTGGTCGTCGACGCCGACGGAACGGTGCTCGACGCGGCCGACGGGCGCTCCCCCACCTCTGAGCTGCACCTGCACCTGGCCTGCTACCGGGCCTTCGAAGACATCGGATCGGTGATCCACTCCCACCCCGTGTGGGCAACCATGTTCGCGGTCAGCCATCAGCCGGTGCCGGCGTGCATCGACGAGTTCACCATGTACGTCGGCGGTGACGTTCGCTGCAGCCAGTACGCGCCGTCGGGCAGCGAAGCGATGGGCGACGCGGCGGTCACCGCGTTGAAGGACCGGGGCGCGGCGCTGCTCGCCAACCACGGGATCGTGACGGTCGGGCCGTCCCCGGCGAAGGCGCTGCACATAGTGGCGCTAGTCGAGCGAAGCGCCCAGATCGCGTGGGGGGCCAGGGCCCTCGGCGGCCCGGTGCCGATCCCCGACGAGGTCAACGCCAACTTCGCCGGCGTCTACCAGATCATGCGCACGCTGCCCTGACGCCGCCCACCACCGGGCGCCTAAGTCAGTGCCGCCAGGGCTCCTTGTGCTCCTCGGGTTCGGGGACCTCTGGCAGGTCGGCGGGCTGGCGGGACCACCAGTCGGCGTCGCGGTGGGCCCGACCGACGTGCATCCGCCCCATCAACCCGGGGACACTCGCCGTCGCCCGTCGTAGCGCACCCCGGTTGGCCTTCCAGCGCTCCTCGATGGCCCGCTGGCCCGGCGTGGCCGTCTTGCCCAGCCACCAGTAGCCGGCCAGGCACGCCGCCGCCACCGCCAGCAGGACCAGGAACACCACGGGTAGAGGTTACGCCCGCTCCGGGCGGTCCGACAGGCGCGGCAACGGTTCCGCGGCGGGAGGCAGTTGGGTCCGCACCACCTTCCCGGTCGCGTTGCGCGGCAGCGACGCGACCACGGTGATGTGGCGTGGAACCTTGTGGGGGGCCAGGCGCTCGGCGCTCCAGTCCCGCAGCCCCACCGGGTCGATGATGGCGTCGGGGGCGGCGACCACCCACGCCGCGACGTCCTCTCCGAGCACCGGGTGGGGCACCCCGGCGACGGTGGCCTCCGCCACCGCAGGATGCTCGTAGAGGACCGCTTCGACGTCGCCGGCGTACACGTTGTTGCCGCCCCGGATGATGACTTCCTTGGTCCTCCCCACGATGTAGACGTAGCCGTCGTCGTCGAGGCGGGCCAGGTCACCGGTGTGGAGCCCGTCCTCGTGCCACACCGCGGCGGTGGCTTCCGGGTCCCGGTAGTACTCGCGGGGTCGCCCGGGCAGCCGGATGACCAGCTCCCCCACCTCGCCTGCAGCCAGCCGCTCGCCCCCTTTCCCCACCACGAAGAACTCCGCGGGCGGAAGCGGGCGTCCGACCGATCCCACGCGGCGCTCGGCCTCCTCCTTCGGCAGCACCGTGAACGCCGGCCCGGCCTCGGTCATCCCGTACGCGTTGGAGACCGCCGCGGCCGGCATGCGGGCCTGCAGGCGCCGCCAGGTGTCGGGGGCCAACGGCGCGGAGCCGACCGCGGCCAGCCCGATGCTGGAGAGGTCGGCCGTCGCGAACCCCGGATCCGCGAGCAGCAGCTCGGCCATGGCCGGGACCAGGAACACCATCGACGGCCGTTCCCGTTCTACCGCCTCGATCCACGCCTTGGCGTCGAAGCGGGGCAGGTAGAGGGCCACCATCCCGAGCTTCATCGGGTTGTACACCGCGGTGATACCGGCGAAGGTGAACAGCGGCGACGACGTCAGCCACCCGCTGCCGTTCCACGCCGGCAGCCCGTTGGGGATGAGCGACGAGTTGGCGTGACGGACGACGACACCCTTGGGCCGGCCGGTCGTGCCCGACGTGTAGACGATGTCGGCGATGTCGTCCTCGTCGGCAGGGACGGAGGTGGGGAAAGGGGCGCCGGGCGCGACCGCTTCCTCCCACCGCAGCACCGTCGCGGCCCCGGCCCGGGCCGCGACGGGCTCCCCTCCGACAATCACGTGCCGCAGGGTGGGCAGCGAAGGGGCGACGCCCAGCAGCACGGAGGCTCCGGGGCCGCCGGTCAGCGCCACCGACACCTCGGCGTGGCCCAGCAGCGCGGTCAGCTCCGGGCCTACCAGGCGAGGGTTGAGGGGCACCGCGACCGCCCCTGCCATGTGGATGCCGGCGTAGGCCACGACCCAGCGAATCGGGTCCTCGAGAGGCAGGTGCAGCGCCACCCGCTCGCCGGGGACCACCCCGAGGCGCGCCAACCCGGCCGCCACGTCGGCGCCCCCTTGCGCCCACCGCTCGAAGGTGAGCCGCCCGCCAGACCCGAGGTCGACAAAGCCGGTCTGGTCGCCGAGGTGCTCGGCCATGAGCAGGAGCTGGTCGGTCAGGCGGGGCACAGCAGCGAAAGTCTACGACGGCCCCATCCGTCACAGGGCCGCCCCCGGGCTTCTAACCTATGCGGCCATGGCTGGAGCTATGAGTGCTGGTGTCTCGGGCCCGGGAACGTGCCCGGGCTGCGGTCTTTCCTACCCCGCGCCGGCGGTCGGAGCCACCGGTGAGGCCGTCTGCCCAGCGTGCGGGGCGCCGCTCGGGGCGGGACCGCGCCCCGACGACACCGCGGCGTTCCAGCGCTTCTACACCGCCCCGCCCGCGCCACCGGCCCGGGGTCTGAGGGCGTGGCTCAGCCGGCTGTTCGCCCGGCGCTGAGCCGGCACTCGAGGCAGCCCGCAGCCCGCTCGTGTCGCGCCCGAAGCGGCGGGCGGTAGCGGCGGGCCGCCCGCCTGCGGTGGGTAGGACCAACCCATGCGAGTCACGGTCATCGGATTGGGCAACATGGGACGGGCGTGCGCGGCGCGGGCGCTTCAGTCAGGCCACGAGGTGACGGTGTGGAACCGCTCCCCCGGCAAGGCCGGCGAACTGGTCGGCGCCGGCGCCAAAGAAGCGCCTAGCCCCGCCGACGCGGTCGCCGCCGCCGAAGCGGTCCTCGTCGTGCTGACCGACGACGCCGCCGTCGAGTCGGTCTGCGGCGGCGACCAGGGGATCCTCGCCGCTCTGCCGTCCGGGGCGGTACTGGCCGACGTCAGCACCGTCTCCCCCGGTCTGGCCCGGAGCCTGGCCGCGTCGGGCCCCGACGGGCAGGTCCTCGACACGCCGGTGCTCGGCGCGCCGGGGGCCCTCGAGAAGGGCCAGGGTCGCTTCCTCGTGGGAGGCCCGGAAGCTGCGCTCGAGGCGATCCGGCCGCTTCTCGATGATCTCGGCACCTCGACGATCCACTGCGGGCCGGCCGGTACCGGCGCGGCGATGAAGCTGGTCTGTAACCTGCTGCTCGTCACCGGGGTGGCCGCGATGGCGGAAGGGATCGCCGTGGCCCGGGGCCAGGGACTCGACGACGACTTGCTGCGGGCGGTGTTCGCCGACACGCCGGTCCTCAGCCCGTCGGCCAAGATGCGCCTGGAGCCGACCCTGGACCCGGCCCACCCTGGGTGGTTCGGTCCGGCGCTGGCCCGAAAGGACGTGCGCCTGGCGCTCGAGTTGGCGCGCGGCAGCGGGTCGGCGCTGCGGATCGCCCCGGCAGCCGAGGAGCTGCTCACCACCGTCATCGAGTCGGGGCGCGACTGGCCGGACTTCGCTGCGGTAATCGAGGCGCTCGGTGGTCCCGGGCCCGGGCAGAGCCGGGGGACCACCTGAATCCGAGCGCGCCTGTGGACGGGTTCACTTCGAGCGAACCCGTCGACAGGACCTAGTTGACCGACGGGTCAGGCCAGGCGGACGTTGGCCGCCTGCAGGCCCTTCGGGCCCTGGTTGGTCTCGAACTCGACCTTCTGACCTTCCTCCAGGTTGCGGTACCCGGTGCCAGAGATCGCACTGAAATGTACGAAGACATCAGGGCCGCCGGCGTCTTGGGTGATGAAGCCGAAACCCTTGTCGCCGTTGAACCATTTTACGGTGCCAGTTGCCATGACAATCACTCCTTTCCCGGCCGAATTGACTCGTGGATCAGACGGGTCACGGCCTGGCTCTTTGTGAGCCGGAGGGATGCCATCCACTGCTGGTGTCCTTGCCCTCGAGTGAAACGCTAACACGCGCACCAGGCCCGTGGAGGCAAAGATGGCTCCATGCGAACCGGATCACTTGCTGAGCGCTCGACGTCCGGGGGGTGCAGGCCGATACGAGGCCGCACGCCCCCTTCCGTGACTCCCGCCAGCCGCGCCACCCGCCGGGGCGAGCGGTGATAGCGCAGCTGGCCCCGGCGGTCGACACCGTCCGCCTGTCACTGCACGTCCTGGCTGCCACCGTGTGGGTCGGCGGCCAGATCACGCTGGCCGGGTTGGTGCCCACCGCCCGCCGGGCCGGACCCGACGTGCCCCGGCAAGTCGCCGCCGCGTTCGCCCGCCTCAGCTGGCCGGCCTACGCAGTGCTGATCGCGACCGGGGTGTGGAACGTGGCCGCCGTCCATGCCGGCCAGCCCAACGCCTGGCAGGCGGTCCTCGGCGTCAAGATCGCAGTGGTGGTCGTCGCCGGCCTGGCCGCGTGGCTGCACGCCCGGTCACGCAGCCGGGCCGGCCTGGCCGCGTGGGGCGCCGCCACCAGCCTCTCCTCGCTGACCGCGGTGGTGCTCGGCGTGCTCCTCGCCGGCTGAGCGCGACCCGCACGGCGCTGGCATACTCGCCGGAAGCGTCGTGCGGCGAAGCAGTGACGGGCGAGCCGCCGCCCCGGGGGATAGGAGAACAGATGGCCGACACCAACCCGGCTGCAGACGACCACCTGGCCCAGGTCGTCTCGTCATTCGCCTCGGCCCCCGACCAGCGCGCCCGCGAGGTGATGCAGGCCGCGGTCTGCCACCTCCATGAGTTCGCCCGCGAGGTCGGCCTGACCAGAGAGGAGTGGGCCAGCGGAATCGCGTTCCTCACCGCGGTGGGTCAGCGATGCGACGAGGTACGCCAGGAGTTCGTGCTTCTCTCCGACACCCTCGGCCTGTCCATGCTGCTCGAGATCCTCGCCGATCAGCCGGCGCCCGGTGCGACCGAGGCGACGGTGCTCGGGCCGTTCTACGTGGACGGAGCGCCAGAGCGGTCCTTCGGCGAGTCGATCGTCGACGACCCGGCGACGGGCGGCGACCCCCTGGTGCTTTGCGGAGCGGTCCGCGACCTCGACGGCGCGCCGGTGGCCGGAGCCACCATCGACGTCTGGCAGGTGCAGCCCAACGGGCTCTACGACATCGAGGAGGACCCGGCCCGCCGGAACCTCCGCGGCAGGTTCCGCACCGGCCGCGACGGCGGGTACGAGCTGCGGACCGTACGGCCGGTGGACTACACGGTGCCCCACGACGGGCCGGTCGGGGCCATGCTTCGGGCGGCCGGGCGGGCCGTGTGGCGCCCGGCTCACATCCACCTGAAGGTCAGCGCGGCCGGCTTCGCGCCCCTGGTCACGCACGTGTTCGACGAGGAGTCACCCCGGCTGCGGGAGGACGTGGTGTTCGGCGTTCGCCACTCGATCGTCGCTCGTCTCGGCGGTCCCGAGTGTCGCTTCGACATAGCGCTGGCACCGGCGTGACGGCGGTCAAGGCCGTTCGGCCCTACTCGCCGGAGGCGGAGTCGGTCAGGGTAGGCGTGTGCTCGATCACCTCTCCATCCAATGCGCCGACCCAGAGGCCAGCGCCGCCTTCTACGACGCCGTGCTCACCCCCCTCGGAGGCCAGAAGCTCATCGAGCGCGGAACGGTAGCGGGCTTCGGGATCCCTCCCCAGCCGACGTTTTGGATCGGTCCCCGCAACACCGGGGACGGCTTCCGGGAGTGTCACATCGCGTTCCAAGCCCCCGACCGCGAGTCGGTCGACGCGTTCCTCGGCGCCGCCCTCGGTTACGGCACGGAGATGCTGCACCCGGCGCGGCTGTGGCCGGAGTACCACGCCAACTACTACGCGGCGTTCGTGCGCGACCCGGACGGCAACAACGTCGAAGCGGTCTGCCACCTGCCCGAGTAGGCGCTCGGTCAGGCCCGCAGGTCGATGACCCTTCTGCTGGCGCCGTCGTCGGCTAGATGCTGGATGCGACGTAGAGCCGAGTAGGCGTCGGCGGGAGGCGGACCGTTGCCGTCGGGCGGGTGGAGGCGGCTCGCTCGGCGGTCCACCAGGTGCCGACGCTCCCGGCGGCGTCCCGGCAGCCCGGCGACGTCAGTGGCGATGTCGTATTCGGTAATGACCCGGGCCAGCAGCCGGTAGCAGCGCTCCGCCAGCGCGACCGCTTCCGCGTCGTTGGTGGTGCTCTCGGCCTTGGCCAACAATAGGCCGGCGGTGGCCAGGTGGCTCCGATCCAGCCGCCCCGTCTCAACCTGTCCTGTGGTCATGGCCGACATCCCTTTGAACTTGTCCGCGGGCCTTCGCCCGCCCGCTGCAACCGCAGCCACTGGCATTGTCCGGCGTCTGGTCGCCCCCCGTCAACGGTCCTCCCCAGTCGGGCGACGAGTGCGAACCCGGAGACCTCCTCCCCTCCCAAGGAGACACCGCGACCACCTACCGCGGTCAACCCGTCTGTTGACAGAGTGCTAACAAGCCGAGGTAGGATTCACCCATGACGGACGTGGAAGCACGTACCCCACCACCCGCGCTTGCCCCGAGCGCCGCTGCCGGTCCCGGCGGAAACCGGGCAGCCACCACCAGCACCACCACCATCGACTTCGTCGACGTGGTGGACGGCGTCGGGGTTTCCTCGCCGGGCCGGCCAACGTGATCATGCAGCTGAGTTGGGCTCCGGTCGGCTACGGCGTTGTGGAGAGCAAGGTCGACAGCGGGAAGGTCACCCTCCACCCCCTCAAGCGGTTCCGCACCACCTTCACCTACTTGGCGGTGGCGCTGATGGGCTCGGAGGACGAGCGGCGGACCTACCGCAAGGCGGTCAACCGGTCCCACGCCCAGGTGCACTCCGGGCCCGTCAGCCCCGTCGAGTACAACGCCTTCGACCCGGAGCTGCAGCTGTGGGTGGCGGCCTGCTTGTACTACGGGTCGCTCGACGTCGCCGTCCGCTTCGGTGGCCCGCTCGACGACGCCACCGCCGACGCCCTCTACGAGGCCGCCAGGCCGTTGGGCACGACGCTGCAGGTCAAGCCGGAGATGTGGCCCGCTTCCCGCGCCGAGTTTGAGGAGTACTGGGAGCGCGCCCTCGAGCGGGTGTCGATCGATCCACCCGTGCGGGAATACCTATACGACCTGGCGACCTTGCGGTTCCTGCCTGCCCCGCTGCGGTGGCCCCAGTCCCGCTTCAACCTGTTCGTGACCACCGGCTTCCTGCCTCCGCGCTTTCGCGAGGCGATGCAGCTGGAGTGGACCGACGCGGACGAACGCCGCTTCAACCGGCTGATCGGCGTCATCGCCGCGGTGAGCCGGCGGCTGCCCTCCCCGCTCAGGCACTTCCCGTTCAACTACTTCCTGTGGGACTTTCGGACGCGGGTCCGTCTCGGGCGCAGGCTGGTCTGAGCAGACTCGCGCCTTCGCCCCGACCAGCGACAAAGGAGCACCGTGAGCACCAGCCAGACCCAGACCGCGGCGAGCGGTGCGGGTGACGTGTTCGAGATCGTCGAGGTGGGGATCGGCGGCGCCCGGATGCCGGTGTTCAAGCACACCCCCGCCTCCCTGCGCGACCTGTGGGAGCTGAGCGCCGGGCACGGGGACGCCGCCTACCTCGTCTACGACGACGAGCGCCTCAGCTACAAGGAGGCCCACGCGCAGGTGGCCTCCCTGGCGTCGTGGCTGCGCGACGAGTGCCGGGTCCGAAAGGGCGACCGGGTGGCGATCGGGATGCGCAACTTCCCCGAGTGGGCCATCTCTTTCTGGGCGACCGCCGCCCTCGGCGCGGTGGCGGTACCGCTCAACGCGTGGTGGTCAGGTCCCGAGCTGGACTACGCGTTGCGTGACTCCGCCTCGGTGGTGCTCATCGCCGACGGCGAGCGACTCGAGCGTCTCGGGCCGTACCAGCGCGACCTGGACCTCAGATCCGTGGTGGCAGTCCGCTCCACCGCCCCACCGGGAGGTGCCGTTCCCTTCGACGAGCTGGTGGCCGCGGATGTCGGCGGCCTGCCGGCGGCCGACATCCAACCCGACGACACCGCGTTGATCATGTACACCTCGGGCACGACGGGACGGCCCAAAGGAGCCGTCGCCACCCATCGAAACATCTGCGCCCAAGTGATGAACATCATGTGGATGGCCGCGGCTGCCGCCGACCCGACGGCCGCCCCCGCCACGTCTGCGCCGTGCACCCTGCTGACCTTTCCCCTCTTCCACGTAGGGGGGCTGCACTCGTTCCTGATCCCATACACGGCCATCGGAGGCAAGGTGGTCCTCCTCTACAAGTGGGACGCCCCGAGCGCACTGCGTCTGGTCGCAGCGGAGGGCGTAACCGCGATCGCCGGCGTGCCGACCACCATGTTCCAGCTCCTCGACGAGGCCAAGCGACAGGGAGTCACCCTGGACTCGCTAGCCGGCGTGGCGTCGGGCGCGACCCTCGTGCCCGCCCAGCTGGTCCGGCGGATCGACGCCGAGCTGGGGTCCAAGGCCGCACCGTCGAACGCCTACGGGCTGACCGAAACCGCGGGGGCCGCGGTCATCAACGTCGGCGCCAGCTGCGTCTCCCATCCCGACAGCGTCGGCCGGCCGATCTCCCCGGTGATGGCGGTGAGCATCCGCGACCCAGGAGGCGCCGAGGTGACGACGGGCGAGGTAGGCGAGATCTGGTTGCGGGGACCCACGGTGTTCTCCGGCTACTGGCGCAACCCGGAGGCGACGTCGGAGGCGTTGGTCGAAGGCTGGTTCCGCACCGGGGACCTCGGCCGCGTGGATCCCGACGGGTTCCTCTACGTCGTGGACCGAATCAAAGACGTGGTGATCCGCGGCGGCGAGAACGTCTACGCCGCCGAGGTGGAGGCTGCGCTCTACGAGCATCCCGCCGTGGCCGAGGTCGCGGTGGTGGGGGTTCCCGACGACGTCCTCGGAGAGGTGGTGGCGGCGGTCGTCCGCCTCCGCGACGGCGCCGCGGCCAGCGACGCCGAGCTCAGGGACCACGTCCGTGCCAGGCTGGCGGCGTTCAAGGTTCCCGCCATCGTCGAGCTGAGCGACGGCGAGCTGCCCCGCAACGCGGCAGGGAAGGTGCTTAAGGGACAGCTTCGCCGTGGGTTGGCAGACCGCCATGGCGGGCACCCGGGCGACGCGTAGCGCCGCAGTAAGGTGCGCTGATGAGGCGTCGAGGAGGCCAGGGCGGGTGAAGGCGAAGACTGAACCCAAGCGCTTCAGCCGCCTCGATTCCGACCAGCGGCGAGGTCAAATCCTCGCCGCCGCCCAGGGTTTGTTCTCCGGGCGGCCCTACGGGGCCGTATCGACGACTGAGATAGCCGAGGCCGCGGGGGTCACCAGAGGGCTGCTCCATCACTATTTCGGGACGAAGCGGGCCCTGTACCTGGAGGTCGTCCAGGAACTGGTGGGGGTTCCCGTCGTTCCCCTGCTCGACGCGATCACCGCGCAGCGTTCGGGGTCCTCCGCAGCGCTGGGCTGGGAAGCCAGCGTCGACGGGTGGATGGAGCTCATCGAGGCCAACCGCGAGGCGTGGCTCCTGGCGATCAGCGCCGGCGAGACCGGCCAGGACCGGGCCATGCACGAGATCCTCGACAACGCCCGCGAGAAGACCGCGTCGCAGGTGCTGCAGGTGCTCGCGCTCGACGACACCGACATGCCAGAGGTCCGTTCCCTGGTGCGGGCTTTCGGAGGCTTCGCAGAGGAGATCACCCGGGAGTGGCTGGAGCGCAAGCGCATCAGCCGCGCCCAGGCCCGGGTGCTTCTGGTCGGGGCCCTCCCGTTGATGGTCGAGGAGTTGCTGCCCGGGGTGGCGGCCGCCCGCGACGAGAACGCGAAGGACCGCCGGCCCCGCCGCCGGGCCCGCCGCGTCGGCTGACCTCGCCTACCTCGCCATGTCGCGAAAGGGCGTGCGGGCGTCGATCCCCGGATCCTTCGCCAACCCGAGGACCCGCTCCCCGATGACGTTGCGCAGCACCTCGTCGGTGCCGCCCCCGAGCCGTCCTCCCGGGACGCCGCAGACGAACTTCGACCACGCGAAGGTCCCCCACTCGCCCGTGTCGGCGACGAGGCGCGGACCCAGCACCCGGCTCACGAACGCCGACATGGCCTGCAGGTTCTGGGTTCCCGCCAGCTTGAGGATCGACAGCTCCGGTCCCGGAGGGGCCCCGGTCGCCGCGCTGGCCGCGCCTCGCCGCAAGGTCCAGCCGGCGATGCGCTCTGCGCCGTAGAGCCGGGCCAGCTCATCTCGAAGGCCGGGATCCCCGTCGGCGTCGAACTGGCGCAGGAGGGCGATCAACCGTTCGAAGGGGCCGGGACCGCGCCCGAGCCCCATCCCGCTGCCGATGGCGGCGCGCTCGTTGGACAAGGTGGTCAACGCCACGCCCCACCCGGCGTTGACGTCCCCCAAGCGGTGGTCGTCAGCGACGCGGACCTCGTCCAGGTAGACCTCGTTGAACCCGGCACCGCCGGTCATTTGCCGCAGAGGTCGGACCTCCACGCCGGGTGCGTGCATGTCCACCAGGAAGCCGGTCAGCCCCTTGTGCTTGGGAAGGTCGGGGTCGGTGCGGCAGATGATCTCGCCGAGGTCGGCGAGGTGGGCATTTGAGGTCCACACCTTCTGGCCGGTGATCACCCACTCGGCGCCGTCGCGAACCGCCTTGGTGCTCACCGACGCCAAGTCGGAGCCGGCGCCCGGTTCGCTGAAGAGTTGGCAGGCGATGAGGTCCCCGCGGTGCAACGGCCCGAGGTATGCCCGCTGGATCTCCGGTACGCCGTGGGCGGCGATGGTGGGGGCGACCATGCCGAGGCCGATCGTGAAGTACGACTGGTCGGGAAGCTCGTAGCCGCTCTCGAGGGTCCGGTACGCCTGCCGGTGGGCCGCGGTCAGGCCCCGGCCGCCCAGCTCTCTCGGCCCGTCGATCCAACCGAAGCCGGCGTCGAACCGCAACGCCGCCCACGCCTTCGCCCGGGCCAGCTCCGCCGCATCCTGGGCCGGGTCTCGCTCTTCGATGATGGAGACGTTGTCGTCCCCCTCGCCCCAGGCGAAACCGGCGCTGCGGCGTCGACGGGCATTGGCGGCCAGGAACGTGGCGGCTTCTTCGCAGAGCTGTTGCACAGTGGTCGTCACCTTCCAATCCAACCACACGTAGTTGACACAATGCCAACAGGCAGGATGTCCCCCGGTGGTCGCGCCGGTGGCGTGCTTGACGGGCCTCAACACAGTTGGCACAATGTCAACGAAAGGATTTGGCCGGTGGGGACGGTCTGGCGGGAAGAGGCACTGGGGCCTCCATCTGCCGGCGCCTTGATTGTGCCGACAGCCGCCACCTGCCCCTCCGGGGGAGGCGACGGCCGCAACTCGTTGCTCGGCTTCTCGCTGGGCCTTAGCCGAATGGGCGATGTTTGATGATGCCGGGGGGAGTGATCCAAGAGCCGGTTGCCGGGGCGAAGCGCCGGGATGGCCCGACATCTTGGTGGCGCGGCTTCCAGCAGCGGATCGGCTCGGGTGACGCCAGCGACTTGCCGTGGCTGTTGTCGTCGGCTCGCTCGGGCGGTGCCCTAGTCGCGCTCACCCTCGACGCGTTCGTCGCGGCCGGAGAAGCGATCGTCAAGAGACGGTTCTCCTACCGGGAGTTCCTGGCTCAGGCCTGGTTCCTCGTGTCGGTGTCGCTGCTGCCGACGCTTCTCATCGCGTTGCCCTTCGGTCTGGTCCTCGTGCTCGAGGTCGGGAGCCTCGCGAACCAGATCGGCGCCCCGTCATTCGTCGGTGCGGTCGACGCGGTGGGCACCGTCCGCGAGGCCGCGCCGATCATCACCGCCATCGTCCTGGCCGGGGCGGGCGGATCAGCGATCTGCGCCGACCTCGGGGCCCGCACCGTCCGCGATGAGGTCGCGGCCCTCCAAGT
The DNA here is from genome assembly GCF_025499425.1 of Acidiferrimicrobium sp. IK. GTDB lineage: Bacteria > Actinomycetota > Acidimicrobiia > Acidimicrobiales > Palsa-688 > Acidiferrimicrobium. Next base: position 39,571 of record NZ_JAIMCB010000005.1, on the reverse strand, counting down.
CATGGGCATCGACGAGGTCGAACGGCTGGTCGCCCCCCGCCTGCTGGCCCTTCTCGTCGTGTCGGTCCTGCTGAACGGCATCGTCGCCATGGCCGGGATCGTCTCGGGCTATCTGGCCGACGTGACCGTCCTGCACGGCACCGCCGGCGGCTTCTTGAACTCGTTCACCACCTTCGCTCAGGCACCCGACATCGTCGAGTCGGAGCTCAAGGCGGCGGTGTTCGGGGTCCTGGCTTCGGTGGTCTCCTCGTTCAAGGGGCTGAACGTCAAGCGGGGCGCCTCCGGGGTCGGAGAGGCGGTCAACCAGTCGGTGGTCGTCACCGGCGTTGCGTTGTTCGTGGTCAACCTGATCCTGACCGAGATCTTCTTGGTCCTCGTCCCCCCTCCGTTCGTCTGATGGCCGCGATCACCACACAGGCCGCAGGGGTGCTGCGCGACCAGCTCCGGCGGGTGACCGACAAGGCGCTGGCCCGTTTCGGGCTGCTCGGCAGCATGCTTTTGTTCTTGCTGCGAGCCGTGACCGCGTTGCCGGTCGTGGTGGTCCGCTACCGAAGCGAGTTGGTGCGGGTCATCGCCGAGGTGACCTTCGGGGGGCGCATCCTGGCGATGCTGGCCAGCACCGTCATGGTCTCAGCGGTGCTGTCGGCGGTGGTAGGCGTGCAGCTGGCGCTCGAGGGGTACCAGGGCCTGGCGATCATCGGGCTCGGGCCGCTCGCCGGCTACCTGTCCGCGTTCGCCAACACCCGGGAGCTGACGCCGCTGCTCACCGGTTTCGGGCTGGCCGCGCAGATGGGCTGCCGGTTCACGTCGGAGCTGGGCACGATGCGCGTCACCGACGAGATCGACGCCCTCGAGGTGATGAGCGTCCCCCCGCTCGCCTACCTGGTGACGACCCGGATCGTGGCGGCGCTGGTCGTCGCGGTTCCCCTCTTCCTGCTCTCCCTCGCCGGGTCCTACGCAACGACACAACTGACCGTGGTCGCCGTCGCCCATCAAGGAAGCGGTACCTACCAGCACTACTTCCACGAGTTCCTCACATTCCACGACATATTCCTGGCCGGGGTCAAGGTCGTGGTCTTCGCGGTGCTCATCACCGTCATGCACTGCTACTACGGGTTCAACGCGAGCGGCGGGCCCGAGGGGGTAGGCACCGCGGCGGGTCGTGCCATCCGCGCCAGCGTGGTCACGCTGGCGGTGTCGGACATGCTCATGACCGTGCTGTTCTGGGGCTCCTCGAGCGGCATCAGGATCTCGGGATGAGCGCCTCGGTCCCGGCGCCACGCCGGCTCAGCCTGGAGTTGCTCCAAGACTCGCCGCGCTGGTGCGCCGCGGTAGGGGTGGTGGTGGCGGTGGGGATCATCGCCGCGGTCTTGGCGATCGTTGCCGCCTTCACCGGCCGGCTGACCAACGAAACGACGATCGACGCCCGGCTGCCGTCGTCGGGTTCGGCGCTTCCGGGCGGCACGGTCGTCGAGTACCGCGGGGTGACCGTCGGCAAGGTGCTGAGCGAGCGCATGGGCGCGGACGGGGTCGTATCAGCGCGCCTGGCGTTCTACCCGGCCAAGCTTCGCGAGGTACCGAGGGGGGTGCGGGCGCTGGTCGCTCCGCTGTCCATCTTCGGTAACCAGTACGTCCAGCTGGTGCCACCCGCCTCGGGGGCCACAGAACAGCTGTCGGCCGGGGACCTCATCGAGGCGGACAACTCGACGCCGTCCAGCTCCCTGCAGGGAACCGTCGCGCAGCTCTCAGGTCTGCTCGACGCCATCCGGCCGGCCGACCTCGACACCGCCTTGAGCGCCGCCGCCCAAGCGCTACGGGGGCAGGGCGACGCCCTCGGGCGGACCTTGCGGGCCACGTCGCAGTACCTGGCCGCGATCAACCCGTCTCTGGCCACCCTCCCCCACGACCTCCAGCTGATCGCGCCGGTCCTGGCCCAGGCCGACGCCTCCGCCCCGTCGCTGCTCGACTTGGTGGCCAACGCCTCCCACACCGCCACCACCGTCACCGCAGAGGCCGCTCCGCTCCACCGGCTGCTGGGCCAAGCCACCACCGTGAGCGCCCAGACCGAGGCGCTGCTGGCCGCGGTCACCTCGAGCCTGCCCACCCTGCTGAACGACGCCGGACCGCTCCTCGGCGACGTGTCCGCCAACCCGCAGGAGCTGTCGCAGACCCTGGACGGTCTCGGACGGTGGGCCGGGGCCTGGGCCGCAGCGGAGAGCCACGGGCCGTTCCTGACCCTAAGCGCTGACCTCCCGATCGCCGATGTCAACGCCGCGGTCCAAGCGGCCGTCGGCTACGACGCGGCCGCCAACGTAGCCGCCGGCCTGGGCGCGGCCGTCAACCCGCCGACCTACACGCCCGCCGACTGCCCGGTGTTCCCGGGGCAACCCAACCCCTACTGCGGGCACGGGGGAAGCCCGGCTGCCGCGGCGATCCCCGCCTCACCGGGCCCCGCCCAACCTGGCGCCGGACCGACCGCCGCAGCTGTCCCGGCCACCGCCGGGGGCCCCGCCACCGTCGGCGCCGGCACCGCCCAGGCCCGCCAGCCTGACGCCGCGGTGATGGCCGCAGCCCAAAAGGTGGCACGAACCGACGACACCACCACCGCCCAGCAAGACGCGGTGATCATGGTCGCTCGAGCACTCGGCCACGGCCGGGTGCCCAACCAGGCCCTCGCCGCAGTGCTACTCACCCCGCTGTTCGCCTCGATGTCGGCCGGGTCGCGGTGACCGCCCGCCGGTCCCTTGGCGATCTTAGAGGGCCGCTGATCAAACTCACCGTGTTCGCGATCGTCTCGGTCACCATCACCATCAGCGTCGTCGCGTCGCTCCTCGACTTGAAGATCGGCCAACCATCCACCTCGTATCACGCGGACTTCACCAACGCCAGCGGCCTGGAGGCCGGGGACATCGTGCGGATCGCCGGGGTGGAGGTCGGCAAGGTCACCGGGGTGGCGGCGAGGCGCACACCCGGCGGATACCAGGCCCGAGCGGACTTTACGGTCCTCGCATCGCAGCACCTGACGACCACCACCCGGGCCTCGATCCGGTTCGAGAACCTTCTCGGCCAGCGCTACTTGGGCCTGGCGCCGGGTGCACCGGGCGGCGCAGCGCTGCGGTCCGGCGCGACGATCCCCGCGTCCCGGACGTCACCGGGACTGGACCTCACGTCGGTCTTCAACGGATTCCAGCCGCTGCTCGCCGCGCTGGATCCAGCCCAGGTCAACCAGCTCACCGGATCGATCATCGCCGTCCTGCAGGGACAGGCCGGCTCGGTGTCCAACCTGGTGTCCGAGACCGCGTCTGTCACCTCCAACCTGGTCCAGCACCAGGCGGTCATCGACCAGGTCCTCGCCAACCTGACCCCGCTTTTGACCTCGGTCAACACCCACGACACCCAGCTCGGTCAGCTCATCGACGGGTTCGACGCGCTGGCTCAAGGCCTCGCCGGCCAGCGCGACCAGCTCGGCACGGCCATCACCAGCGTCGGGCAGCTGACCTCGAACGTCTCGGGCCTGCTCACCCAGTCCCAGCCCTCCCTCGACCAGGACCTGCAGGGCCTAGTCGGCGCCACCTCCACGCTGAAGGCCAACCAAGACGCCATCCAGTCGGTGATCGCGGACCTCCCGCCGCTGCTCAACACGTTGGACAAGGTCGCGGACTCCGGCAGCTACCTGGCGGTCTACGTGTGCGATCTGACCGTCCAAGCCAGCGGACCGATCAGCGTCAAGCTGTCGCCGACGGTGCCCCAATCGCCGGCGCTGAGCGTCCCGACCGGTCCCGTGGGCGGCCCGGCGCGGCACACCGGAGTGTGCCGGTGAAGAAGTTCCGGGAACGCAACCTGCTCGCCATCGCGGCCGTCTCCGCAGCCGCCGCCGTGCTCGGCACCTTCGTCTCGATCGACTTCGCCAGCTTGCCGCTGGTCAGCAACAACGCCACCTACCACGCCGACATGGCCACCGCTGTCGGCCTGGAGACCGGCGACGTGGTCACGATCGCCGGCGTCCGGGCCGGCAAGGTGACCGGCCTGTCGCTGCGCGGCGGGTTCGTGGACGTCACGTTCCGCATCGGCGGCGACTATCACGTCGGGCGCGACTCCCGCCTGGACGCCAAGGTCACCAACCCCGTCGGGGTCGAGTACCTCGAACTCACCCCCGCCGGACCGGGCCGACTCCGAGGAGCCATCCCCCTCGCCCGAACCTCCTCGCCCGACACGTTGATCGGCGACCTCGGGCAGTTCTCCAAGGAGACCGAGCAGACCAACATCCCTCAACTGGTCAAGTCCCTCGACGTCCTCAGCCAGGCTATGAGCGCCACGTCGCCGGACCAGGCCAAGGCGGCACTGCAGGGGATCGCCCAGCTATCCCAGGTCCTCGCCAGCCACCAGAGCCAGGTGTCCAGCCTGATCACCCAAGGCAACGACCTCGCCGCCGAGCTGCACGACCACAGCACCCAGCTGGTCAACCTGATCAGCCAAGCCGACCTGGTCCTGCAGGTCCTCGACGACCGAAAGCAGGCCATCACCAACCTTTTGGCCACCACCGCCCAGCTCAGCGCCCAGGTGTCACACATCGTGGGCGGGGACGAGGCGAGCCTCCAACCGATGCTGGCGAACCTCAACGCGGTCTCCGGGTTCCTGGCCGCCGACGGCAAGCACATCGACCAGGCCCTCCCCCTCCTCGCCGCGTTTGACCGCTACACCGCCAACGCCACCGGATCGGGACCCTTCGCCGACTTCGTCGCCCCGGCCCTCACCCTCCCCGACAACCTCCTGGCCGAGTGCGCCCACCTGACGACCACCAACCAGCTCCTGGGCTGCCGGCCGTGACCAGAACCCACAGGCAGCTGACCATCGCCGCGGTCTGCGTCGTCCTCGTCGGGCTGGTGGCTCTGGGCGCAGGGCTCGTGACCACCTACGGCGGCACCCGGACCATCAAGGCAGAGTTCCCCGAGGTACCGGGCCTGTACCCGGGCAACCACGTCGACGTCTTGGGCATCCCCGTCGGGACCGTCACGTCCATCCACCCAGCGGGCAGGGCGGTCGAGGTGACGATGCGGGTCAAGTCGAGCGTCAGCATCCCCGCCGACGCCAGAGCGGCGCTCATGGCACCCGAAGTGGTGACCGACCGCTTCGTGCAACTCACCCCCGCCTACACCGGCGGACCGAAGATGACCGACCGCCACACCATCCCGCTCGATCACACCGTCGTCCCCGAATCCGTCGACGCCCAGATCGCCGCCCTCGACAACCTCGCCCGCCAGCTCGGTCCGAGCGGCGCCAACAAGAACGGCGCACTGGCGCAGCTGCTCGCCACGGCCGCCCACCAGATCCGCGGCAACGGCGGGGACTTCAACGCGGCGGTAGTCGACTTCTCCCGGGCTCTCCACGGCATCGCCGCGCACTCCCCGCAGCTGGCCTCCCTGCTCGACAAGCTGGGGCCGCTCACCCAGGCGCTGGCCGACGACTCCGGGAGCTACCGGTCCTTCTCCAGCGACCTGACCGCCGCCAGCAGCCTCCTCGCGCAGGACCGCTCCGACATCGGAGCCGTCGTGTCCAACCTGCAAGACGCTCTCGGCGCGCTCAGGAACTTCATCACCGCCAACAGCACCAACCTCCAGGGAAGCCTCACCAACCTCGACCGGTTGGCGGCTGCGCTCACCCAGCAGCAAAAGGCCCTGACCGCAGCGTTCGACCTCACCCCCGTGACGCTTCAGAACCTGAACAACGCCATCGACACCACCGCCCCCGGCGGCCCGGCGCTGCGGGCCCGCTATGACCCGGTGGCCACCACCAACGGCCTGTTCACCACGGTGTGCGGCAACGCCGACCTCCGGTTCCTGGTGGTCCTAGCCGCCGGAACCGAGACCAACCCGCTGACGACGGCCACTCCGGTCGACACGATCTGCGCGGTCGGCAACGCCCTCACCGCCCTGACCCCGCCGCCCAACGCCAGCCCCGGTCCGGACCTGACGCTCTCGGCACTCGTGGGCCAGCCGTGATCGGTGACCTCCGGCGCCGCCCGCCGAGACTGTTGTTCGCCGGGGCGGTCGCCGCCCTGGCAGTCGCGGCCGGCGGCTGCGGCATCAGCCTCCAGAGCCTCCCGAAGATCGGAGGCGTGACCGGACCGACCTATACCGTCACGGCCCGCTTCGCCGACGTCGTCAACCTGCCCGCCAACGCCGAAGTAAGAGTCGGCCCCTTCGCTGCTGGCTACGTGTCGAGCATCACGGCCAAAGACTTCTCGGCGATCGTCGCGATGAAAATCAAGCGGTCCCAGCGGCTCCCGGTAGGCACGACCGCTCAGGTCCGCTTCGACACCCCGCTCGGCGAGGACTTCATCCAGCTCACCCCGCCCACAGAGACGCCGCCGCCCCCCTCGACGGAGCACCCGGCCTACCTCGGCCCCGGTTCCCGTCTGTCCGAAAACGAGACGACGACCGCGCCGAGCATCGAGGACCTGCTGGCAGCGACCGGCGCATTGTTGAACGGCGGAGGCATCAGCCAGCTGCGGACCATCATCACCCAGGTCAACGATGCCCTGCGCGGCAACCAGCCGCAGGTCAAGTCGCTGATCGGATCCTTGAACGCCACCCTCGCCACGTTCGCCGGCAGCGAAGGTGCGTTCGACCGGGCGCTCGGGGCCATCGGATCCCTCGCGCAGACCCTCAACGACAACAGGTCCGTGATCGCCACCGGCATCGGCGCCCTCCAGCCCGCGGTCGCGGTGCTCGACAGCCAGAACACCACCTTCCGCACCCTCGTGGCGCAGGTCGACCAGCTCGCAGCGGTGGCCGGCACGGTAGTGACGCGAGGCGGGACCGGGTTCGTCTCGACGGTACGGCAACTGGCGCCGGTCGTCCACCAGCTCAACGAGGTGCAACAGCAGCTGGGGCCCGACCTGCGCGCCCTCGACGCGCTGGAGAAAGGCACGCCGGGCATCGCTCCGGGCGACTACCTACAAGTCGCGCTAACCGCGACCGCCGATGTCCCGGCCGTCCCCGCCGGCGCCCTGCCCCTGAAGAAGGTCACCGTCGACCCGCCCCAGCAGGACGAGTCAAACCGCAAACCGGCGATCGTCACCATCATGGAGGGGGCACTGCCATGAACCGCCAGACGCTCACCCGGCTCCTGGGGCTGGCCGTCATCACCGTCGTCGGCGGGTCCTACATAGCGTTCGAAGCGGTCGGAGTCCACGTCCTGTCGCCTCCCTACCGGGTGACCGTCCACCTCCAGGCCGCCGGTGGCATCTATCCCGAAGCCGCGGTCACCTACCGGGGCGCCGACGTCGGCCGGGTCCGCGCCCTGCACCTCCACCCCGACGGGGTGTCGGTCGTGGTGGCCATCAACCACGGCGTGCGGATCCCCGCCACCGCCACCGCGAGCGTCAAGGAGATGACCGCAGCGGCCGAGCAGTACCTGGACCTGGTGCCACCCGATGACAAACCCCCATACCTGCGGAACGGATCGGTCATCGGCGTCGAGCGCACCACCGTCCCCGTCAGCGTCGGGCAGCTCCTCAACACCGTCAACACCCTGGTAGACGGACTCAACGCCGGCGACTTGAACACGGTCAGCACAGCACTGGCGCAGGGCCTGCGCGGCGCCGGCCCGGACCTGCGCACGATCATCAGTGACAGCCACGCTTTGGTGCAGGCCCTGCAAGACGCCGCTCCCGCAACCGCTCAGACGATCACCGCGGGAGCCACGGTACTGCAGACCGCACAGGCGACCAGCCAGGACTTCGCAGCGTTCACCACCGACCTGGACGCGATAAGCCGGCAGCTGGTGCGCTCCAACGGCGACCTGGTCAAGCTCATGACGAACGGCGACGCGGCCACCGCCGAGCTGAGCCCGCTGATCAGCGCCACCGCGGCGCCAACCGACGATCTCGTCGCCAACGCCGCGACGGTCACCCAGATCGCCTTCGCGGACAACCCCGCGGTCAGGGCCATGTTCCAGGTGCTCCCCGTCCTGGCCCAGAACATCGCCGCCACCTCCGCCAACGGCCAGATCCGATTCCAGCTGCTGTTCAACGACCGCAACACCGTTTGCCCCTACACCAACCAGATGGCGGAGCCGACGGCGCTGGTCGCAACCGCGGACCTCACTCGCAACTGCGCGACGAGCGCCCCCGACCTGCTCCAGCGCGGGGCGGCCACCGCCCCATCACCCCAAGGCTGAACGATCGCCTTCAAGCCCCAGGAGGAACCCATGGCCCAGACCACAACCTACGACGACCCGGTCCTCGACCACGACGACCAAGTGCTGGAACTGCACGAGGCCCCAGCGAGGCCGTCCCCCAGGATGACCAGCTGGGCGGGGCGTCGCCTGAAAGGGGTGCTCCACGCCGCGGTGATCGCCATCCTCCTGGCCGCGGTGGCCTTCCTCGGCCTGCGAGTCCAGGACTCCCGACATGTCGGGATGATCGTTGCGGGTCAACGGCGGTAGGAGTGTCGGGTCAGAAGCCCTTCACGGCGAAGACGAGACGTAGCTTCGTGCCGGGATAGAGCGTCTCGGTCGCGTTCAGCTCTGCGCAGAGCCCGGCGATTGCCCGGCTGCGCCGTGGTGCAGACAGCGCGTTGATGCGCACGTGGAGCTCGTCGTTGATGACCGCGAGGTCAGCGGGTGAGCGCAGCGCTTCGAGCAGCAGCGTCCTGCCTTCGTCTTCGGCTCGGCGGTAGTGGGGAGCGAGCAGGCGGCAGAGGGCGGTCGTCGCGTTGTAGGTGGCCATGCGGATCGCGTCGTGCAGGCGCTTGCGCTCGGGCGAGAGGCGCATCGCGTCGGGATAGAGCTCGCCGAGAGCGACGCGGGCGGGGACGGCGCGCTGGGCGGCCTTCGCGTCAGCGAGCGCTTCGTGTGCCTGCTCGATCCCTTCGATGCTGGCGCTTCCCTGTTCGAGGGTCTCCCGGGTGACCTCTGCTTGTGCTGTGAGCAGTGCCGCTTTCGCAGCGCGGACGTTCTTCGCGGCGTCTTTCTTCTTCGGGTTGGGGACGCTGCGGGCGAGGTCGTCTTGGTCCTTCGCGTAGCTGTCGAGGGCATCGAGGCCGAGGTTGTGACGCAGATAGCGGAAGAAGTTCTCCTGGCGCCAGCGGGAGAACATCGCGTAGGCGACCTCTGGCGCCGACAGATCGGTCCTCGTCGTGAGGATGTGGGTCTGGTGCCCGGTCCTCTCGTCGAGGCGGGTGACCTGGCGACAGGAGAAGACCTTCGTCTTCTTCGCGTGCTTGTAGGAGAGCTGCACGCGACGATCGGCGAGCAGGTAGGTCTGGCGGCGGCCGAGGTCGTCGGTGAGCTCGTGGGCGGCGAAGGCGCTCGGGGGCTCGTCGGTGAGGGGCGCCTTGGCATAGGTGAGGAGATGGAAGCCCGCCTGCACGAGGTCAGCGAAGAGCCTCGGGCTGTAGCCGCCGCGGTCGAAGCAGATCGTCGGACGTGCCTCGTCACCCACGAGGCGGCGGATCTCTCCTGCAGCGATCTCGAGTTCGCCGGTCAGGCTGGCTCCGGGCTCGCTGTTCCAGCAGAGCACGCCCTCGCCGTTGTGGTCACAGATCCAGGTGTCGACCTCTGCGGGCGCGGCGAGCCGGGCCCGGGCGAGATGGGCTTTGGGGAGCCGTGCGGTGCCGTGATAGGCACGGACGTGGCCGTCGACGTAGAACAGCCCGCATGCGTCCCTCGCGGCCTCGAGGTGGGTGGCGCCAAGGCGACCAAGCAGCTCGTCGCTCCTTCCGAGCGCGGCGAGCTCCTCGAGGCGACGGCGCATCGTCTTCACCTCCGGCGCCCGGTCGAGGCCGAGCAGGCGACCGAGGTCTGTCGGGTCGAGCCTCGTCAGGCCCTCGGCCCGTGCCTCGCCGAGGAGGAGACAGAACACGACGCCGAGCACGAGGGAGCGGATCGAGTAGAACGCCGCACGCCCGGTCGAGAAGACCGCCTCGAAAGCCTCGAGCAAGCCCGTCGCCGACAAGGCCGGAAGCACGAGCAACGCGCCGGCAGAGGGAAGCGACGCCCCCGGACAGATCACCGGCTCGGCGCCCGACAGCAGCCCGCCACGAGCGAGCGCCCGATCGGCGTCTCGGGGCGCTGGCCGCGCGAGCGGCTCGAGGGCCTCGCCGAAGGCCGTGCCCTGCGATGCCCCCGGCGAGACAACAGGAAGTCCCCGGCGCACCGTCCCCGGATCGAGGCCGACCGCACGGGCGATCGCCCGCAGCCCGAGACCCTCGCCCTGTAGCCGGGCGATCTCCGCCCGCTTCTCCCCGGTCAGCTTGTGCGCGCGCCGGGGCCCAAGCTTCTGCGGCACGAGGCCCTCGGCCCCCTTGTCAGAGAAAGCCTTGCGCCAGCGGCGCACCGTCTCGAAGTCGACACCGAAGCAAGCGGCGACCTGGCTCGGCGTCGCCGCTCCCGTCTCGACGAGCTGGACCGCCGCCAGTCGCCGACCGACAATGTCATCAGGCCCGAAACACCACGTCGCCATGCCAAAAAGGAAGACCGCGCCACCCTCCTCGGACTCGAGCAGCGACGCGGCGTGGTTGATCTCCACCGAACCGGCCGGAGTGAGCGGGAGCGGGCGTCCGTGCAGCACGGGACCCATCCCAGCATCCCGGAGCAGCGCCGCAACTGACACGCAGCCATGGTTCCACGATCGGCGAAGGATCGCGAATCGTTCCCCTTACCCCTTGGGCAACACGCCGCTCCGTGTCAGGAGCCCTGGAGTCAGGAGCCTGCAGGCCAACGACGCAGGACGGGCAGGCGCCCTCAAAGCGGCCACCACCTTCGGTGGCATCGTCTCCAGCTACAACTACAAGCAGCCGTCCTCGTTCACCAGAGCCGAGCAGATGGAGACCCCGCAGTACGCGAAGACCTCGGCGTCTCAGGCCGCCGATCTCACGAAGCTGTTGATCCAGTACAAGGGCATATCCGAAGGCCGGGTGCTGGCGGCCGGTCTCAGCTCGTACTCGAGCACCCACGCCGGCGTGCTCCTGTTCGTCGACCAGAACGTCTCCAACTCCGTCGAGAAGACCGGCACCGCCAACCAGCCGCTTCGGGTCGAGGTCAGCCTGGTGCGCGGCCACGGCCGGTGGCTGGTCGACAACCTGTCGGTCCCGAGCTAGCGGTCCGATGCCCTCACCCAACCGTCCGCCGAAGCACCCGAGGACCCGTTGGCGCTCGGCCGCGGGCGCGGCGGCTGCCATCATGGTCGCCCTCGTCGCGACCCTGGCAGCCACGCCCATCCCCGCGTCGGCGGACGCCACCGCCCCGCCGTCGCTGCCCGACCGCGGGGCGGGCTGCCCGGGTCCGCAGTACCCGCCGGCGGGCTACCCGCCCGGCGCCCCGCCGATCCCCTACGAGGTGCCCTTCGTCGGGACCATCGACGGCGGAAACCTCCAGCTGCGCTCCACCGGCCCGACGGTGCCCGCGGTCGAGGTCCCCCACATCTACGGAAGCGTGTGCGGCCTCGTCAACCTTCCCGGCCTCGTCGCCAGCATCAACCCGTCCAACATCTACCTGAGTGCGACCAACGCCTACATCGCCGGCATAGAGGCCCTGCCGATCGACGTGGGCTTCGGCCAGGGCCTCACCGGCACCCTTTCCCCGCAGTCGGCCCCCAACGGCGGCCTCAACGTCTCGGTCAGCGGCGCCGCCAGCCAGAGCATCCAGACGTTGGGGATGCGCTGCACGTTGACGTTGCCGAACCTCACCCTCACCACGCAGACCAGCGGGGGGCTGACCGGGCAGCCGGTGACCGGGCCGACCGGCGCCCACGGCGTCCCCGACGGCGACTTCACCAAGGTGCAAAAGCCCGGGGGCGTGGCTGAAGTCGTCAGCAACGACTTCCCGGTCCCCGCGGTGCCGGTCTCGTCGACGTGTCCCGCGTCGATGGCCGAGACCTTCAACACGCTCCTCGGGTTGCCGGCACCCCCCGGTCGGGCCAGCTTCGTAGCCCCCTTCACGTTCTATTTCGAACTGACCTGCACCGACAAGTCCCTGCCCTGCACCGAGCAGCGACTATGAGACTCCTTCGTGGATTCCTCCGCCGTCACCACCGCCAGGCGCTGGCGGTCCTCGGCGCGGCCTGCCTGCTGGGCGCGGCCGTCCCCGCGGTCGACGCGCCGCGAGCGGCCGCGGCGGCGCCTGCCCTCAACTGCCCCGCCGAGCAGTACCCGGCCGCGAACGCGCCGCGGTCGGCGCCGGCGAGGCCCTACGAGATCCCGTTCAAAGCACAGTTCAACGGCGGGTACCTGGCCCTCGACTCGGGTGTCGCCACCGTCGTCCTGGGCCCGCCGAGCGTCCAGTACCCGACCGGTCAGATCTTCGGGCCGGGCTGCGGGCTGCTGTCGCTGCCCGGTCTGAGCGGCGCCGTCGACCCCAACCCGCCCGGCTACCAAGGCGACCCCAACTACAACAACAACATCCAGTTCCAAGGCCCGAACGGCTCGCCCACCATCCCTGTGTCCATCGGGATCGTAGGGCTTCCCGGCGTCGACCTGGCCGCCGGGTACGGAGCCGCCGAAGGGTCGCTGACCGCCACCATGTCCCGGACCCCGGCGCCCAACGGAGGGCTGATGGTGGACATGTACGGCAACGCCAAGGCCACCGACGTCATCGACGTGACGCAGCTGCTGGCCCTGCTCCCGAGCGGCGGGCAACTGGACCAGCTGCTCGGGCAGGTCCCGGGGCTGCAGTCGCTCCTCGGCGCAGTGGAAGGTCTCGGTGGCGTTGTCGGCAGCGACTGCACGATCGCCCTCGGCGACCTGGTCACCGACGGGCTGCCCCCAGGCGAGGTCCAGGCGTTGGAGGACCGCTACCACACCTCGTTTCGGGCGCCGGCCCACCTCACCAGCGGAAGCAGCGGCGACCAGACCGGCGTGGCCGCCACCGGTCCCGCGACCGACGCGCAGCTGACCCTGGTCGGCAACGACTTCGCGGTGCCGCCCGTCGACCCCGACCTTCCGCCCGTGCCGGGGCTGCCCGGAGTCGCTCCGGGGGCGGCGCCAAGCAGCGTGTGCGCGCCGCCGATCGCCGACCTGCTCAACGCTCTTTTGGGTCTGCCCAGCGCGCCGGGCAAGGCCACCTTCGTCGCGCCGGCGAAGCTCGCGATCGAGGTGCCGTACTGAACCCGACGGCGGCCGGACGCACGCCACGGCGACGCGCCCGGCGGCGAGCGGGCCGCGTGGCGCCGCTGCTCGTGGGGGCCACCGCGGCCATCGTCGCGCTGTCGGCTGGAGGGTGCGGGACGCCCCGGGCTGCGCCCGCTCACGCCGCTCCCGTCCCGGCCCCGAACCCCGGGGGACCAGCAAGTTGGGTGCCGCCTCCCGCGGCGGCGGCTCCGTCCACGGCCGCGTTCTGCGCTCTGCTGGTCGCTGATTACAAGCATCTGGCCACGAACGTCGACACGACGAGCCTCCCGGCCCGCGAGCGGATACTCGAGGATTATGTGGCGTTCACGCCGACGGTGGTCGCGGCCGCCCCGCCAGCCATCAGCGCGGCGGCCTCCACTTATCTGGGGGGTATGGCCCGGGCCGTCGGCGCCCTCGCTGCGGCTGGCCTCGATGTCCGCAAGGCCCCGAAGTCCGACATCGGCGCGGTGCTGTTCGACCCGTCGATGCAGGCCGCCGGCAGGGACGTCGCCGCCTTCTCAGACCGGTACTGCCGCTACGACCTGGCCGCTGGGGGAGCTCCCTCGCCGTAGCACCAGCGACCCCGGCCGGCTATGTGGCGGGGAGCGGCCCTGGCAGCGCGCCGTCCGGCGCGGGCTTGGGGGGCATGATCGCCACGGTGCCCTGCGCTGCGCAGACGAGGCGCCCGCTGTTGCTCACGTCGACGCGCACGATGGCTGTGCGCTTGGACATCGACAGGATCGAGGCCTCGGCGATCATCGGGCCGGGCCGGGCAGGGGCGAGGAAGTTCAGCTTGAACTCCTGCGTGGCTGGCCAAGAGCCCCGCGGCACCACGGGGAAGCAGACCGCTCCCAAGACGTGGTCGATGAGCGCCGAGACCACCCCGCCGTGCGCCGCCCCGAAAGGGTTCAACAGTTCCTCGGTCACCGCCAGCTCGCAGGTCAAGCGGCCCGCTTCCACGGCGCGGGTGCGGATTCCGAGGTAGCCGGGCAGCCCCTCGCCGTCGGCGCCCTCCGCGAAGCGGTTGCTGCCCACCATGGCGTCGGCGACAGCCTGGTCGAAGTGTTCGAACGTCAATGTGATGGCGGCCACGATATCGCCTCCGCTGGCGGTCGCCCCGCTTACACCTGGCGTACACGCCGCGTACGGCCATGTCACAACGGCGCGTGGGGCGGCGTCATGTACGTATGCGAGAACGTGACCATGAAGATGTGGTGGTGATCGGTGCAGGCCTGGCCGGGTTGACGGCCGCGGCAACCGCCTCCCGTTCGGGGAAGCGGGTGACGGTGGTGGAGGCGCACGCCGGCGGAGGCCGGGCCCGGACCGACGAGCGCAACGGCTACCGGTTCAACCAGGGGCCGCACGCCCTCTACCGGGGCGGGGAGGGTTGGAGGATCCTCCGCCGGCTGGGCGTGGCCCATCGGGGCCATCTGCCGTCGCTGCGGGGCGCCCGCGGCAGCCGGGACGATGCGCTGGTGCGCCTGACGGGCGCCTCGATGACCAAGCTGATCGCCGGGCTGGCGCGCTCATCACCGGCGAGCTGGGCGGGACGTAACGCCCAAGAATGGGTGGAGTCGCTGGGGGGAGGCACCGACGTGGCGGACCTGGCTCGGATGGTCATCCGGGTTTCGACCTACGTCGCCGACCTCGAGGTCATGCCCGCGGACCTGGCCCTCTCCCAAGCGAGGACGGCGTTTCGGGGCGTGTCCTACCTCGACGGGGGGTGGTCCACCCTGGCGGAGGGTCTGCGCTCGGCGGCCTGCACCGCCGGCGCCACGCTACGAACGCACCAGGCGGCCGCCGGTGTCAGCCAGGCACCGGGTGGCTGGGAGGTCGCGCTGGCAGGCGGCGAGGTGCTGCAAGCCCCTGCTGTCGTGATCGCGCCCGGCAGCCCGGCCGCCGCGCTCCGGCTGCTTCCGGTCGATCCGGGATGGCGCGACCCTGGCCGTCCGGTGACCGCCGCGTGCCTGGATCTGGGGTTGCGGGACTACCAGCCGCGACCCGTCTTCGGCCTCGACCAGCCTCTCTACCTGTCGCGGCACTGCCCGCCAGGCGACCTCGCGCCCGCCGGCGGCAGCGTGGTGCACGTCATGCGCTACGGGGCCCGCGGCGCCGTAGCGGATCGCGCCGACCTGCTCCGCCACGCCAGGCTGGCCGGGATCCTCGACGACAACATCGTCGAGGAGCGCTTCTTGGCGTGCATGGTCGTAACGCACTTGTTGCCCACGCCCGACGAGGGTCTCGCCGGTCGACCCCCCGTCGCGGTTCGGGAGGCCGAGGGGATCTTCGTGGCCGGCGACTGGGTGGGGCCGACGGGATGGTTGGCTGACGCGGCGATGGCCAGCGGAGAGTGCGCCGGGCGCCTCGCCACCCGCTCGCCGGCGCCGGCGCGCACGTACCCTCGGGTGGCGTGACCCCGACGTCGACGCCCGGCCACCTGGACCTCTTCCAGGCTGAACGAGCCCGCCTCACCGGCCTGGCGTACCGGATCACAGGCTCGCTGGTCGACGCGGAGGACACGGTTCAAGAGGCTTGGATGCGCTGGGCTGCCCAAGACGTCGCGACCTTCGACAACCCCGCCGGTTGGCTGACGACTGTCACCACCCGGCTCGCGCTCGACCGCCTGCGGGCCCAGCGCCGACGCCGCGAGGTCTACGTCGGACCGTGGCTCCCCGACCCGGCTGCCACCGTCCCCAGCGCGGAGGACGCCGTCCAGCTCGGCGCGTCGCTGACCCTGGGGTTCTTGGTTCTCCTCGACGCTCTCGGACCGTCAGAGCGAGCGGCGTTCCTCCTCGCCGACGTGTTCGGCGAGCCCTACCCGGTCGTCGCCGAGATCCTCGACAAGACCGTGCCGGCCTGCCGTCAGCTGGTGGCGCGCGCCAGACGAAAGGTCCGCTCCGCTCGCCCCGACGGGGCTGACCCTCGCCCCGCCCCGGCCCCCGCCGAGTTACTCACGCAGCTCATCACCTCGGTGCTCTCCGATGACGAGGACGCCGCGATGAGGCTCCTCCACCCCGACGTAGTGCTTGTCTCCGACGCCGGGGCCGCCCGTCGCGCCGCCAGGCACCCCGTCGTCGGCGCCGAACGAGTCCGCCGGCTCCTGAAAGGCGGCTGGAGACTGTTCGGTTTCACGGCCCGACCGACCCCAGACAACTTGCCACCGGCGCGCTTGGTGGAGATCAACGCGAGCCCGTCGCTGGTCATGGACACGGCAGGCGGTCCCATCGTGATCACCGCCGACGCCATCGACGGTCGCATCAGCTCTATCTGGGTCCGCCTGAACCCGGCAAAAACCGCGGTCCTGCACGACCCGCCGACCATCATCTGAAGGCCGGGGCAGCTCGCCTGCTTTTGATCCCGGGAGTGGCGCCACCGTCGCCCCGCCTTTGAGCCCACCGCCTGAGGCGGCGGGGACAGCGGACAGCAGGGTCCTGAGCTACCTTCTGCGCTGATGGGGGTCATCACCTACGCCGTCGCGGCCGACTGGATCCGGGGCCGGACGGCACCGGTACTGCCTCGGCTGGTCGCGGTCGACGGTCCTTCCGGGTCGGGCAAGAGCACCTTCGCCGCGCATCTGGCGGCTGCCCTCGGGGATGCTGAGGTGGTCGAGATCGACGACTTCGTCTCCTGGGACAATCTCGCCGGCTGGTGGCCCCGTCTGGAAACTGAAGTGCTCGGCCCGCTCCTCGCCGGCGATGACGCCGTCTACCAGCAGCGCGACTGGGCGGGCGATCCGCTCGGGGACCGCCTCGGCGGGTGGCGGCCCGTGGCCGGGGCGCCGGTCGTCATCCTCGAAGGGGTCACCGCGTCGCGCCAGGCGATCGCCGACCGGCTGACCCTGGCCGTGTGGGTAGAAGCCCCCGCCGAGGTCCGTCTCGAGCGGGGGGTGCGCCGGGACGGCGAGGCCATGAGGTCCCGTTGGGTCGAGTGGATGCGCCGAGAAGACGCCTTCTTCGCGACGGACCGCACCCGGGACCGAGCCCACCTTCACGTAGACGGTGCCCCCGCCATCTCGCCCGGTGCCACCCGGTGGTTCGCGGGCCAGTTCAGTGCAGCTCGAGGAGCTCGGCGTTAGCTCCAGCCTGACGGGCTTCAGCAGGCGGTTGGCTGCCCAGTTGTCGGGCGTGGGCTAGAAATGGCGCGGTGGACGGCGGTGACGCGTTCGGTTCGGTGATGCTGCATCCGCTGTTGAGCGCTCGGCGCAGCCCCGCCCGTTTCGATTCGAGCGACGAGGTGTCCGACGAGGCCCTGGATGCGCTGTTGGAGGCCGCCCGGTGGGCTCCTTCGGCTGGCAACTCGCAGCCGTGGTCGTTCATTTTCGCTCGCCGCGGGGCCGACACCCGCCGCCGCGTGGAACACCACCTGGCCAACAGCTCCCGGGCCTGGGCGCCCGCCGCCGCCCTGCTGGTGGTGAACCTGGCGCACCGTTGGGTGGAGGACACCGACTGGGAGCTTTCCGAGTTCGCCTTGTACGACCTCGGTCAGGCCGTCGCCCATATGACCATCCAAGCGCAAGCGCTGGGTATGGCCTGCCGGCAATTCCGGGCTTTCGATCGGGAGGGTCTCACCGCCGAGTTCGAGGTTCCCCAGCACTGGCAGGTCGTGTCGATGACCGCGGTCGGGCGTCCCCAGGCGGATCCTGACGCAGCCGTGGCGACGCCCGCCGGGCCAGAACCGCGCAGCCGCCGTCCGGCGCGCGATCTGATGTGGGGTGCCTCAACCACCCAGCGGCCGCGTTGAGCGGAAGCGGTCGAGGAACGATTCGAAGTCCTTCGCCACGATCCGTTCTCCGCTGAGGCCCTCGGCTTCGGCCGAGGCGAGGAACACTATTGGAGGGCCCATGACCTGCGCGCCAAGCAGGGACCGGCGGGCCTCGTCGGGAAGCTCGTCGGGGATCATCCCGGTGGTCGTGGCCCCGCCCGGAAGAAGCAGGTTGACGGTGATACCAAAAGGGCGAAGATCGTCGGTCATGATCAGGCTGAGGGCCTCAGCTCCAGCCCGCGACGGACCGTAGGGCACGAAGCCGCGGCGGCGCATCGTCTCATGATTCATCGACACGTTGACGAAGCGCCCACGTCCCTGGGCGACAAACACTGGAGCGAAAGCTCGGGCGACGAGAAAGTATCCGGTCAGGTTGGTAGCCACGACGTCCGCGAAAGCCTCAGGGGACACCTCGAAGAACGGCCTCGGGTCGGAGAAGAACCGTGGGTTGACAGTACGCATGCCGATACCGGCGTTGTTCACCACCAGATCGACACCCCCCCAGCGGCTCTTCAACACTGCGACGGCCGCCTCCACCGAGTCTGGGTGGCGAACATCCATCGGCAACGCCACCGCGGCCAGGCCTTCAGCCGTCCAGCGATCCGCAGCTGCCTCCAACCTCGGCCCGGGGCGGGCCGATACCGCCACGGTCGCCCCAGCTCGCAGCAGCGCGTCTGCCATCGCCGCGCCGAGGCCGCTGGTCGCGCCGGTAACCACCGCCCGCACACCGCTCAACTGCATCGGACATAGCCTACGGCTTCGCTGCTCCAGGAGCGGCCGGATGGCGAAGGTCGAACTGGTGTTGGTGGCCCGCCGAGCAGCGTCGGCCCGTCGTCACGAAGCAAAGGATCCGCGGACGGCAGTCTCAACTGTCTCAACTAGGATAGGGTCTATGCTGGTAGAGGAGGTTTAGATGAGCCGGACGTTGGCTGAGCTGGAGAAGCGGGCTTCAGCAGGGGCGGTCGGTTTGGCGCGCAGTGTGCTCGAGGCCGACATCGCGAACCGGGCGTTCTCAGACCAGGTGGGTCCGGCGCTGACCCAGGCGGACGCGGCCAGGCTGCTGGGGCGAAGCGAGCAGGCGGTGTCCAAGGACGGGAGGCTGTTGCGGGTCCACCGTTTCGACGGGCGGCCCGTGTACCCGGTCTTCCAGTTCGACGGTCGACGCCAGCGGCCCGGACTGGCCGCGGTCGTGCGAGCGCTGGCCCGGTCGGTTCAGCCGACAACGGCCGCGTCGTGGCTCACCGCACCCAACCCCCAGTTGGCGGACCGTCGGCCGGTCGACGCTCTCGATGATGGTGACCTCGATGACGTGGTGGCGGTGGCGGTTCGTTTCGCTGACCGCATGGCTGTCTGAGTGCCTCTGGGCTCTCCGCCGCCGGCGAGCAGGTTGCGGCAGCTGTCCGGCCGACGTCTCGCCGGGAAGCTGCTGTACCGAGTCTTCCGGGCCGGGCGGGCGAGTCCCTGGTGGTTCGCCAGCCGCCCGACGGCCGCCCCCGATCAAGCCGGACGCTTTGACCTGGTCTCGCCCGAAGGCACCTGTTACCTGGCCACACTCCCCGAAGGGGCAGCGCTCGAAGCGTTCCAGGATTTTGGTCGCGGAGTACTGCCTGAGTCGGAGCTGCGCACCCGACGTCTGGCGCGCGTAGCCGTTCCTGGCGGCGCGCCCGACGCGGCCGATCTGGTCGCACCCAAGGCCAGAGGAGTGGGTGTGACTGCGGCGCTCTGGGCGGGCCAGGATCGGGCGCTCACCCAGTCCTGGGCGGATGCCTTGCGCCGGGCCGGCTGGCAGGCGCTTTGGTGCGGGCTGCAGCACGACCCGGCTGGGCAGCTGCGCGGCGTAGCCCTCTTCGACTTGGAGGGTGAGCACGCCCCGTACGGCGACGTATCGTGGACGCACACGATTCTGCGCCTCGACGACGATCCGGCGGTCCTGAGTGCGCTGGAGGAGTACGGCATAGAGGTGATCGCCGACCCCGAGCCCGAGGTCGTCGCGCTCGACGACTCCGGGCTTCTGTAACTCCGATCTCGACTGAGCCACGGGACCTCGAGCCGGGTTCTAACTGGGGATGGCCAACCCTTGCCATCCGCAAGGATGGCGGACACCGACCGGCGCCTGTGTGTCTGTCAAGGGCTCAAATCAACGGAGGCCCTTCGGGTCCCGAAAACCCTGGTCGCGGGGTGCCGTCCGATCCCGGCCAGGGACCCTGCCGGCACCGCCGCGGCCGAAGGTGTCGAGTTCATCATCCACGCCATGCCAGCCCGCCAGAAGTTTTTGAGGTGACAGCCATGCCCCGATCCATACAAGACATCCTCGACCACGCCGACGACCTCGCCAAGCGCTTCGAGGACTACGAACCGTCCCCGGATGACGAGGTAGCCGTGGCCGAACACCTCCTGGGTCGAGCAGCCCTGGCCCGGGCTCCCAGCGAGCGCCAGGTCGGCGAGGCGGTCGACGCGGCTCGCCGAGCCGGCATCTCATGGAAGCGGATCGGGGTAGAACTGGGGATGACTGCCCAGGCAGCCCAGCAGCGGTTTGGCCCGGAAGCGAGACCCGCATAGCGCATTCTTCGTCGTGTCGCTGGGTGTCCGGCCCCGCTCGCAGCGCCGCCGTATAAGTTCAAACTTCCCCAAGCTGCGAGAACGGATCAGTGCGCTTGGTCCATGCTGGCACGGGCGGTGATCAGACCCGGATCACCTCGACGCCGGGGATGGCCTCATAGTCATTGTCCTGGGTGACGACCGGGATTTGCTCGACAATCGCGGTGGCAGCCACAAGCGCGTCGAGGATAGGGACCCTGCGGCCACCGGCACGCAGGGTGGCGACGACCCGGGCAAACTGGCGCGCCACCTCGGCGTCTATCGGCAACGGATCCCACGTCGACTCCACGGCCGAAAGCGTTGCCACTCGCGCCGGCCGATCATCGTCGTCGGCCATGAGGACGCCGACGGTCAGTTCGGCCAGCGTCACCACCGACACCTCGGTCTCGGTAACCCCCTCCATCTCGCCGAGGGGTCGCCCTGACTCCGTGGCGACGAAGAACGAGGTGTCGAGCAAGGCCCTCATAGGTCGTCGGTCGTGTCAGCCAGCAGACCCCGCACGTCCTTGAGGAGGTCACGGTCAGCAGCGTGGCGTGAAGCTATGGACACCGCGTCGGCCGCGGACACGGTCCGGCGGCGGCGGAGTGGCACGATTTCGGCTACGGGGCGCCGGTCGACCGTAACGGTCAACCGTTCGCCGCCTTCGACCCGACGAAGCACTTCGCTGACTGTGTTTCGCAGGTCGCGGACGGATATCGAGCTACCCATTTGACTACTGTAGCACATATGGCTACATGTGGCCAAGTGGGCGCTACGGGACTCGAACCCATGACCTCAGCCGTGTGAACTCGGCGGACCGAACGACGACGAACGCCGACGGTGAGGAATAGCTGTTCGGTGAGGGTCCCCGACTTGCACGGACAGTGCCGAACGACGGCGGCCCACAGCAGCCGCGCGATCCTCGCGCGATCGAGACAGGTCGGCTTCTCGTCTGCGGGGGGACTTCACCGGTCCACACCGCAGCCGGACGCCTGCGACGCTGGATGACTGAGCATCCTATGTAAATCAATCGGACCGGGTACGAGCCACTCCCTGGCGTACGGCCTTCATTTTTTGGGCTGCAGTGGCACTCAGCACCGACCAGTCGAACTGCAGACCCCTCTCTGAGAAGGTCGCCCACTGCGAATCCAGATACTGTCTGAAATTATCCGCCCGCTCAAGCCGAGATTCGATCGACTGCCCAGAGTGGATGAGCGGACGCCACTTCGGATCGACAATCGGCGTATCAACACTCATTGCATCAAGATACTGAAACTCTGTTGACAGCACTTTCACGGTATACGCTCCCACCGATGTGATTCTGCATCGCTCTGAGTCTGCGCCAGGAACCCCCTCTCCGACATAGCGAGGCGAGGTTTCCAACAGATCCGCAGCGGCACACCGGTTAAGAGCGGCAGCAGTCTGTCGTTCGTTGAACCCAAGCGACTGACAATGAGAATAGACCTGGCTCGTTGCAACGAAACCTTGGTCGACCCCACTCCGAGCCCCTCGCTCCACGAAAGAAATTACTGTGGGCTGAAGAAAATGCTCCCTACCGTCTGATTGACTTATGTCCCATATATTAGCGATTGGACTATCCGCCGGATAATACCACTCATGCTCGCCATAAATCATCGCTCGGAGAAATTCGTGCAGCGGCAGCGTATACCCGTAGCGGTCCAGAGCCTTAAAAATTTTCTCGCTATCTACATGACCGCTGCCGACAAACGCATTCACAAACTCAAGGGCTCGTCTGACGTTGCCCCCACTCAAGTTATCGACGAGCTCAATTAGTGGCTCGTTGGCCTCAAACGCATTCAGAAGCATACCTAGATACTGGTTTAGGCGTTCCGAATTCACTGTCACGTTTGAGGGGAAGGTGGGCAAGCGTCCAGTTGCATTAAGCTCCTTTCTCGCGAATGTCAGGCGACGAGTGATCACTCGGTCAACTCGCGGCGGCTCAATCGTGAATACTCTAGTTTGGTATCCGGTTAGGGAACCTTGGCGCTTCGACCGGTAGAATGTCTCGGGGCGGAGTGAGATGAAGCAAGCCACCGGCCAACTTCCCGCCAACGCTTGCGAGATCAGAAAGACTTCCTCTTGGAAGGCGAATGGTCGCTGATCGACATTATCAAGGAAGACAACGGTTTCTCTTCGCTGCGCTCTGAGCAGGTGCTCTAGGCAACGTCTGAGGTGCGAGTCTAAATCTGCGATACACCGTTCTAGGAGTTCCAGTTCTTTTAGTGCGTACGCTTCGGGGTTTGCTTCCCGAAGGCTCTTATAAATGCCGCTGGCGAATCGTTGCAGCTCAGAGCGGTATACACTGCGAACGAATCCATTATCCTCGATGTCGATTCCGTAGCGGATCAAGAGCTGTGTCTGGAATTGTCGCAAGACATACGGGTTGAGGTCAGCCAGCGCCGGCTCATTCCCAAAATCGAGATAGAGGACAATACTCTTCTTCAGAACTTCCCTTGCTTCAACCAGAATGAATCGGCGGGTGAACATTGTCTTGCCGACGCCAACATCACCCAGGAGGATCACCGGTCGCTGGCCAACGCTAGCAGCGAAGACGTCAGACAGTAGGTGGCCCGATACCCCCGATTTGTGCTGGACGGGCTCCAGCGATGCCCCAGTTTCGGACTCAAGGAAATGTGAGTACCTCGCCGCAAGTACATCCCTGCTGACCTGTGCATATTGCGAGAGGGTTCCGCTAGTTACGTAGCACTCCTCGAGAAAACTCTGCTCGACCTCCGGTTGCCGAAGGATGTCCTCCAAGAAGACTCCACCCAGAATCTGCAGCTCAGCTGCCAGAGAGTTCCTATTCTTGTACGACGGATACCCAGGAATTGACGCCGACACTTTTTCCGGGGGAGGCCGGTCGGCGTCGGCATCGAGCATGCGGCCCAAGCGGCGAGCTTGAAGCCCTGGTTTCGAAAGGGCATTCCAAAGCTCCTCAAACCGGCTCAACATTGCCTCTAGTGAGTCGAACACGAGAGCTCGCCCCTGATCAGGAGGCACGCCGTCAGTTCTTGTCGCAACAAAGGCAATCAACTGTAAACCGTTGGCAACAACGGCAACCGGGATAGCCCGTTGCTGACCGTAGGACATGGCCTGCTTGATCGCTGCACCGATGGCCTGATCCCGCCTTAGTTGACTGAGTGGAGTAGTGGGCCGAGCAAAGCCGGCCGGCAGATTAAAAGAGATGCCCTCCCGTTTGGCTTCAACCACGAGCTGACGAACTGGGGTTCCGAACTCGTAGTCGGTGAAGCTGCCAGCGTGACTGTTTTCAACGTGGCACTCTTCGCTGTTCCATCCCAGGCACTCAAAGAAAAGACGATCAATGAGGTCGAGGCGGGTTTGGGCTTCGTTCCTCGGAGTGGTCTCTTCTCGCTTGCTCTCCGAATCGATGATCCGGCGAAGCGCAGCCTCACTGCTCTCGTAGTCCACTACAACCTCACCCGGCCGTTCGAGTCGCTTCACAACAGGTGTGCATCCTGTTGGAGTGCGCTTGCTGTAACACAGCACCCTCAAACTGCGTCTGTCCCATGCGCGAGGGTAGCTTCACCGCCCTAGCCCTGCAGAGGACTCCGGAGGCGCCATGGCTGACAGCAAACCGGGCAGGAACCCAACGTGGGCGGTTGACGAGCTCGTCCCGGCTCTCGACCTCTACCTCCGGTCTGGCCTTCTTGACGACTCGAGCGCCGAGGTGCAGGAGTTGAGCAACGTCCTCAACGCCCTGCCGATTCATACGGTCCATCCCGATGTCGAGCGCTTCCGTAATCCCAATGGCGTTGCGTTGAAGCTCGCAAATTTCGCGGCGCTCGACCCGAACTACCCGGGCGTCGGGATGAGCCGGGGCAGTCGGGCGGACGGACAGGTGTGGGACCGGTACCACACTGATCGGGACGAGCTGCGCCGGGTCGCTGCTGGTCTGCGGGCCGGGGCGTCAGGTGAGGAGCCGTTCCCGGTTCTCCCGGAGGAGGGAGAGGACGAGATCAGCGAGGGCCGCCTGCTGTACCGCCGACACCGGACCCGGGAGCGCAGCCGGGCGCTCTCCAACCGGAAAAAGGCCGAGGCTCGGTCAAGAGGGCAACTCGCAGGCGAGGTTTGCGGCTTCGACTTCCAGGTGACCTACGGCGAGCTTGGCAGGGACTTCATCGAGTGCCACCACGTTCGGCCACTGTCGGCCTCCGGGCCCACGACCACACGGCTCAAAGACCTCGCACTCCTCTGCTCCAACTGTCATCGCATGGCCCACCGAGGCGACCCATGGCCCGACGTCGAGCAGCTGCAGTCGCTCATCGACGCCGCCGGGAAGCACACTTCAGTGCCTCTGTAGCTCCACCACGCCGAGCAGCAAGCTCATAGCGGAGCGGCGAGGGCGGTCAAGGCCGGCCGCAGGCCGCCCGTAGGGGCAGCCTTGAGGGCCCGGGCAGTTGTCGAGCACATCATGGATCAGGCCGGCCCTGGCCGGCCTAGTTGACGCTTGTGCCTCTCCTTGTCGTTGACATGCGACTTGCAAAGAGCGATACTGCGACTATGACCCCTGAGCGCGACTACCGGTCCGAGAAAATGGACAGCCTGGAAGGGCGCGGCCTCGCACGAAGCCGTTGGGACGCGTTCATGGACAACGAGCTCGAGGACGTCGTCACGTCCCTCGACCTCACCGACCTCCGCAAAGCCGACACCCCACTCGACGAACTGGACACCGACGTCCGAGACGAGATCGCCGGCTGGGCGAAGGAACGCTCCGAGCTGATCGGGTTCTGGGTGGCGTGGCACCTGGCCGGCGGGTTCCGCCAACTCGAGCAGGGAGGCTGGCACCGAGCGACCATCTTCCGGAAGGTCGCCCGGTTCCGCACCGTGTTCGGCGAGCACCCCGACGAAGCCACGTTCCCTTGGCTGCGCCTCGACTACCGCAAAGCCTGGGTCGCCGAAGTCAGCCGCCACCTCACCCAGCCCCGCTACACCGACTGAGCCAGGCCCACGACCCGTGATCGCCTCCCCCGCACCGGACCCCTACGACCACCAAGTCGCAAAATCACTAGTTGATGACCGATCAGCTGCTGCTGAGATGCACGAACTCGCATCCGGTGTCGACGCCCTTTACCTGTCCGGCCGGGGGCGTCTCCTTGCTCCCGCCATCGCCGAAATCGACATCATCCGCCAACTGGCAGGTGACTCCAACATGCCACTCCCGTACGTCCTCGACGACGGGCCGGTCCTGATGGTCGCCCCGCACGGCTGGGGCAAATACCGCTACTGCCTTGACCACCCCACCGCCAGGATCGGGCTCACCACCAGCCGCCACCTCCCAGCGGCGCGGGTGCAGTTCCGCTCAGAGCACCTCCACGCTGTCGGCCCCCACCGGGCCCTCACCGACCTGCCGGCACTCGTCGACCGATTGGCCGCCGACGTCACCTACAGCGTCGCCCGCCTCGACCTCTACGCCGACTGGCAAGGCTGGGACCTCACCGCCGGCGACCGGGACCGGTTCGTCACCAGGGCCGACACCTCCCGCAGCTACCAGCACAAGGGCGGGCTCAGCGGCTTCGACTTCGGGACCCGCAAAAGCCACACCCTCACCGCCCGCATCTACGACAAAACCCTTCAAGTCGACCAAGGTGGCCACGACTGGTGGCCGACCATCTGGGGTCACCACTACCAGCCCGGCCGGCCCGTGTGGCGGGTCGAGTTCGAATACGCCCGTCAGCTCCTCGACGAGTTCACCCTCACCCAGCCCGCCGCCGCCCTGGCCGCCAGCGGCGACCTGTGGGCCTACGCCACCGAACAGTGGCTCACACACCGCACCCCGACCGGTGACACCACCCGATCCCGGTGGCCCACCAGCCCACAATGGCAGCGGATCGAGCAGTCATCACTGCGCCACAGGCCGGTCGGTGCCACCCGCATCCGACACGCCCGCACCGCCGGGTCCATCCGTCGACTCTTGCCCGCCATCACCGGCTACCTCGCCGCCTTCGCCGCCCTCGCCGGCACCAGCGACATCGCCGACACCCTCGACGCCATCGCGGAACCCCTCCACGACTACGAAACCATCAGCCACACCACCTTCGCCGAACGCATCCAACGCCGAACCGCCCACCAGGCAGGGCGATGATCATTCCCGACTCCCGGCCGCTGGTGACCCCGAGGTGCTCGAACGGCACCGCCGAACAAGGCCTGGATGCCGGGCGGATCACGAGCACGGTCAGCGCACCCGTCGTTCCCGCTGGCGTCGACGTGAGCACCAAGACCCTTTAGAGGCGGATGGCCGGCGCAGCCGGCCGGCCGCCCATCGATTAGCGAACAACGACGGACTACTCATCGACACGGGCCACCGCCCGACCCGCACCGACAACCCAACCGAGAGGAAGGACCCGTGAGATCACACCCCGCCGACAAGCAGCCGGAGATCGACCAGAGCACAGCTGGGCATCTGCTCCTGACCCCGCTTCAGGCGGCCAGAGTCCTCTCGATCGGGCGGACCACCCTCTACGGGCTGCTGGCCAGCGGCGCCCTGGCCAGCGTCCAGATCGGCACCAGCCGGCGCATCACCTACCTCGCCCTCCAGGACTACGTCGGCGGCCTGCGCACCGACCCACCTCGCCCGGCGACGAGGTCGCGAGGCGGCCACCATCAGGTAGCGGGAGCACTGGACCGCCCGTCCCCCATCCAGGACAACACCCGAGCGTCAGCGGGGCCGAGCAAGATGGGAGGCACTCGCAGCCAGCCCCGCCCAACCAGGGTCGAGGCACCCAGCTTGCCGTTCACAGAACCGCTGACCGGCCCGCCCGGTCCCGAGCACTGCGAGGACTCCTGATGGCACACATCCGACGACGTAGCACCGGCGACGGCGTCCGGTACGACGTCCGATGGCGCCTCCCCACCGGACGGGTGGCCAACAAGGCCTTCCGCCGCCGGGCCGATGCCGACGCCTTTCGTCGCAGCGTCGAAGCCGACGAGCTGGCTGGACTGGTCACCGCCCGCCGAGGCAGCAACAAGACCGTCGCCGAGGTGGCAGAGGCCTGGATGGCATCGGATGCGACCAAGCGGGCCAGCTCCCTCGCCCGGGACCGCAGCAACCTGCGCACCTGGGTCCTGCCCGCCATCGGGGACCGCCCTGTGCGATCCATCACCCGGGCAGACGTCCAGGGCCTGGTCAACCGCTGGACCGGCGTCCGCTCCGCTTCCACCGTCGGGCGAATCTACGGCACCCTCCGAGCCCTCCTCGCCTACGCCGAGGACGACGAACTCATCGCACGCAACCCGTGCCGGCGCATCCGCCTCCCCAAAGCCCAGCTCGTCGACCGGCCCCAGCTCGGGCCAGACCGACTCTCCGATCTCGCAGAGCAACTCGACGCCAGCCAGGCGCTCATGATGTGGACTGCGGCCACCCTCGGCCTGCGCTGGGCGGAGTGCGCCGGACTCACCGTCGCCAACATCGACCCGAAGCGAGCGACCATCTCGGTCCGCCAGCAGCTCAACCGGGACGGCAAGCTGACACCGCCCAAATCAGCCGCCGGCCGGCGCACCATGACCGTGCCCAACTGGCTGATGGCGGAACTGCTCGACCTCGCCGAGAGCCGTCGTCCCCACGGTGGCGATGCGCTGGTCTTCGTCACCGAGGAAGGCCACCCCCACCACTACTCCAACTGGCGGAAACGTGTCTGGCTGCCAGCCACCACCCGAGCGGGCCTCGGCGGCCTGCGCTTCCACGACCTGCGATCGATCGCTGCCACCAACCTCATCGTCGCCGGTGTCGACGTGAAGACCGCCCAGACCCGACTCGGCCACGCCAGCCCCCAGATGACCCTTGGCCTCTACGCCCGAGCCACACGTGACGCCGACCAGGCGGCGGCAGCAGCCCTGGGAGAACGCATGCGTCCGCGCGATCCTCGCGCCATAGGTCGCACCACTGCGACCTCGGGTGACGTCCCTGTGCACAGAAGACTCTCTGACCAGGGAGAACGTCGTGGGCGCTACGGGACTCGAACCCATGACCTCAGCCGTGTGAAGGCTGCGCTCTAACCAACTGAGCTAAGCGCCCGAGCGCAGGTTGTACCGGCGCGGGACGACCAAAGATAGCCGCCGGCGCCGACCCTGTGCATGCTCAGGCGCGGGGCGTCCCGGCGAGAGCGGCGATGGCGTCGGCGACCGGGACGTGCAGCGCCGGCGGGAGGTCGTGGCCCATCCCGGGGAAGATCGTGAGCTCGGCGCCGGGGATGGCCGCCGCGGTGGCCCGGCCGCCGCTCACGTCGACTAGGGGGTCGGCGTCGCCGTGGACGACCAGGGTGGGGACCTGCACCTGGCCGAGGGCCTCGGTCCGGTCCCCCGAGGCCAGGATGGCGAACGCTTGACGGGCGGTGCCCTCCGGGTGGTAGGCCCGGTCGTAGTCAGCCTCAGCCCGGGCGCGGGCCCTGGCCTCGTCGAAGGGGTATCCGGGAGAGCTTATGGCCCGCGCCCCTCTGACGGACTGGTCGATGCGCGCCGCTCGCTCCCCCGGTGGCGGCGTGAGCAGCACTTCGATCACTCCGGGATGGGGTTGGCCGACCGCCGGGGCGCCGGTCGTCGACATGATCGAGGTCAGCGAACGCAGCCTCCCAGGGTGTTCGATCGCCAGTGTCTGGGCGATCATGCCCCCCATCGAGGCCCCCACCACGTGGGCCGAGTCGATGCCTTCGGCGTCGAGGACCGCGGTGGCGTCGGCGGCCATGTCCGAGAGGAGGTATGGAGCGGTCGCGGTTCCCGACAGCCCGGCGATCAGGTCGGCGGCGCCCGCCTCGTCGAGCCACGTGGAGAGCCCGACGTCGCGGTTGTCGAAGCTCACGACGAAGAAGCCGCGTGCCACCAGGGCGGCCTTGAAGTCAGGGTGCCAGGCGGTCAGTTGTGCACCCAGGCCCATCACGAGCAGCAGCGGTTCCGCAGCGGGGTCGCCCTCGGTCACGTAGTGGATGTTCACGCCGGCGTTGGTCGCTGCTGGCAAGGCGCACGCTCCTGGGGCCTGTCGTCGCGGCCCTCGCGGCAGCGCGCCGACAGAGCTTCGCGCCGCTGGAGCCGGCGCAGCGGCGGGCTCCACCACGCCCCAGCTTCAGGTCGACGTCCGACATCACCTAAACTGTCGTTTCCCGAGGCCAGGGCCAACGTCGTCCCTGCCGAAGTCCCCCGAGACCGTCCCGGAGTGACGACATGGCTGACCTCCCCCGCCCGACTGGGCTCTATCGACCTGACTTCGAACACGACGCTTGCGGCGTGGCGTTCGTCGTGGACATGCACGGGCGCCGTAGCCACCGCATGGTCCGCATGGGTATCGACAGCCTCTGCCACATGGAGCACCGCGGTGCCTCCGGGGCAGAGGTCAACACCGGTGATGGCGCCGGGATCCTGATCCAGGTCCCCGACGCCTTCTACCGGGCGGTGCTCCCCTTCGAGCTGCCGCCCGCCGGCGACTACGCGACCGGTATCGCCTTCTTGCCTTCCGACCCTTCCGACGCCCGCGCCGCTCGCGACGCCATCGACAAGGTCGTGCTCGCAGAGGGCCTCGACGTCCTCGGCTGGCGGGAAGTGCCGACCGACGACTCGACTATCGGGTCGATCGCCCGCTCGAGCATGCCGAGCTTCCACCAGGTCTTCGTCGGGCCCGGGGCCGGCCCTGACGGGTCGCCGGGCGCCGGGGGCATGGACCTCGAGCGGCGCGCCTTCATGCTCCGCAAGCGGGCTCGCCGCGAGGTGGAAGGCATCTACTTCGCTTCTCTGTCGACCCGCACCATCGTGTACAAGGGGATGCTGACCGCTCCCCAGATGGGCGAGTTCTGGCCCGACCTGGACGACGAGCGCCTGGAGTCGGCGCTGGCGCTGGTCCACTCCCGTTTCTCCACCAACACCTTCCCCAGCTGGCCTCTGGCCCACCCGTACCGCCTGGTCGCCCACAACGGCGAGATCAACACCTTGAAGGGCAACCGCAACTGGATGCGCGCCCGCGAGACGCTGCTGCGAAGCGATGTGCTGCCCGGCGACTTGGAGCGGATCTTCCCCATCGTCAGCCCCGACGCCAGCGACTCGGCCACCTTCGACGAGGTGCTCGAGCTGCTCCACATGGGTGGGCGCTCGCTTCCCCACGCGGTGCTGATGATGATCCCCGAGGCGTGGGAAAACCACAAGCAGATGGACCCGGCACGGCGGGCCTTCTACCAGTACCACGCCGCGCTGATGGAGCCGTGGGACGGCCCCGCTTCGATCGCGTTCACCGACGGGACGGTCATCGGCGCGGTGCTCGACCGCAACGGCCTGCGCCCGTCGCGCTACTGGGTGACCGACGACGGGCTGGTGGTGATGGCCTCCGAGGTCGGCGTGCTCGAGGTCGACCCGGCGCGGGTGGTGCAGCGGGGTCGCCTGCAACCGGGGCGGATGTTCCTCGTGGACACCGCGCAGGGCCGGATAGTGAGCGACGACGAGATCAAGTCCCAGCTGGCGGCCGAGCACCCTTACGCGGAGTGGGTCGCGTCCCAACAGGTCCGTTTCGACGACCTGCCCCCCCGCTTCACGCTGACCCCCCAGCACGCGTCGGTGGTCACCCACCAGCGCCTGTTCGGCTGGACCGTCGAGGATCTAAAGGTGCTGCTGGCGCCGATGGCCCGCTTCGGCGCGGAGCCGATCGGCTCGATGGGCACCGACACCCCGCTGGCGGTCCTCTCGGACCGCTCCCGGCTGCTCTACGACTACTTCCAGCAGCTGTTCGCGCAGGTCACCAACCCGCCCCTCGACGCCATCCGCGAGGAGCTGGTCACCTCGCTGTCGGGCACGATCGGCCCGGAAGGCAACCTGCTCGACCCCCGCCCCGAGAGCGCCAACCAGATCGTCCTCGACCAGCCCCTCCTGACCAACGAGGAGCTGGCCAAGCTCCTCTACATCAACGAGGACGGGGACCAGCCGGGCTGGTCGGCGTTCGCCATCGACGGCCTCTTCCCCGTGCGCGGCACGCGCCCGCCTGGCGAGGAGCTGGCCGCGGCCCTCGACGAGATCTGCGCCCGGATCAGCCGGGCGGTGGCCGACGGAGCCAAGCTGATCGTGCTCTCCGACCGCCACACCTCCAAGGACCTGGCGCCGATCCCGGCGCTGCTGCTGACCGCGGCGGTCCATCACCACCTGATCAAGGAGAAGACCCGCACCAAGGTCGGTTTGGTGCTGGAAACCGGCGAGGCCCGAGAGGTGCACCACATGGCGCTCCTCCTCGGTTTCGGGGCCGCGGCGATCAACCCCTACCTGGCGCTCGAGAGCATCCAGGACCTGATCAACGACCGGGTCATCACCGGGCTCACCCTCCGCCAGGCCAGCCGCAACTACTTGAAAGCCTGCGCCAAGGGCGTCCTCAAGATCATGTCCAAGATGGGCATCTCGACGGTCGCCTCCTACACCGGCGCGCAGGTCTTCGAGGCCATCGGCCTGGCCCCCGATGTCGTGGACCGCTACTTCACCGGGACGGTCAGCCGGATCGGCGGCGTCGGGCTCGAGGGCATCGCCGAGGAGGTCCTGATGCGCCACCGGGTGGCGTGGCCGGACCGGCCGAGCGAGCTGGCGCATCGCGAGCTGCCCGTCGGCGGCGAGTACCAGTGGCGCCGCGAGGGCGAGTACCACCTCTTCAACCCGTCGACCGTGCACAAGCTGCAACACTCGACGCGCACCAAGCGCTTCGAGATCTTCAAGGAGTACACCTCCGAGGTCGACAGCCAGGCCGCCCACCTGGCCACCCTGCGAGGTTTGCTGCGGGTGCGCAGCGCGCACGAGCTGGGCCGCCAGCCCATCCCGGTGGAGGAAGTGGAGCCGGCGTCGGCGATCATGGCCCGTTTCAACACTGGTGCCATGTCCTACGGCTCGATCTCAGCAGAGGCCCACGAGACGCTGGCCATAGCCATGAACCGCATCGGCGGGCGGTCCAACACCGGCGAGGGCGGCGAGGACCCCGACCGCTTCACGCCCGATCCCAACGGCGATCTGCGCCGCAGCGCCGTGAAGCAGGTGGCGTCGGGCCGCTTCGGGGTCACCAGCGAGTACCTGGTCAACGCCGACGACATCCAGATCAAGATGGCGCAGGGCGCCAAGCCCGGCGAGGGCGGCCAGCTGCCCGGTCACAAGGTGTACCCGTGGATCGCCAAGACCCGCTACTCCACGCCCGGCGTCGGCCTGATCTCCCCTCCCCCGCACCACGACATCTACTCCATCGAGGACCTCGCGCAGCTCATCTACGACCTGAAGAACGCCAACGACCGGGCCCGGGTCCACGTGAAGCTGGTCGCCCAGGTCGGCGTCGGCACCGTCGCCGCCGGCGTCTCCAAGGCCCACGCCGACGTGGTGCTCATCTCCGGCCACGACGGCGGGACCGGCGCCTCGCCGCTCAACTCCCTCAAGCACGCCGGCGCCCCGTGGGAGCTGGGCCTGGCCGAGACCCAGCAGACGCTCATGCTCAACAAGCTGCGCGACCGCATCGTCGTGCAGGTCGACGGCCAGCTGAAGACCGGCCGCGACGTCCTCATCGCGGCGCTCCTCGGCGCCGAGGAGTACGGCTTCGCCACCGCCCCGCTGGTGGTCAGCGGGTGCATCATGATGCGGGTCTGCCACCTCGACACCTGCCCGGTCGGTATCGCCACCCAGAACCCCGAGCTGCGCAAGCGGTTCAGCGGCACCCCGGAGTTCGTCGTGACGTTCTTCGAGTACATCGCCGAGGAGGTCCGCGAGCTGATGGCCTCTCTAGGTTTCCGGAGCCTCGACGAGATCATCGGCCATCCCGAGCTGCTCGACACCGAGGCCGCGGTCGACCACTGGAAGGCCGCCGGACTCGACTTGGCGCCGATCCTGGAGCCCGCCGACGCCGCGCCCGACGCCCCCCGTCGCTGCGTCCGCCCCCAGGACCACGGCCTGGAGAAAGCCTTGGACCGCACCCTCATCGCCGCGTCACGCGACGCCCTGGAGGACGGTCGAAAGGTCCATATCGACACGCCGGTGCGCAACGTCAACCGCAGCATCGGCACCCTGCTCGGCGCCGAGGTCAGCCGGCGCTTCGGCGGCGCCGGGCTGCCCGACGACACCATCACCATCGACATGGTCGGCTCCGCCGGCCAGAGCCTCGGAGCGTTCCTCCCGAAGGGTGTCACCCTTCGCCTGCACGGCGACGCCAACGACTATGTCGGCAAGGGCCTCTCCGGGGGCCGGATCATCGTCCGGCCGTCCCTCGATGCGCCCGACGGCTTCATCGCCGAAGACAACATCATTGCCGGCAACGTCATCCTCTACGGCGCCACCGCCGGCGAGGTATTTCTTCGCGGGGTGGTCGGCGAGCGGTTCTGCGTCCGCAACTCCGGGGCGCTGGCCGTGGTGGAAGGGGTGGGTGACCACGCCTGCGAGTACATGACCGGCGGGCGGGTCGTGGTGCTCGGCCCGACCGGGCGGAACTTCGGTGCCGGCATGTCGGGCGGCATCGCCTACGTCTACGACCCCGAGGCGGGCTTCGCCCCGATGGTCAACACCGAGATGGTCGACTTGGTGGCCCCCGGCAGCGAGGACCTGGAGTTCCTGCTCGATGCCGTCGAGCGCCACCACACCGAGACGGGCTCGGCGGTGGCCGAGCATCTGCTCGGGACATGGGCGAGAGCAAAGGAGAGCTTCGTGAAGGTCATGCCGAGGGACTACCAGCGGGTCCTCGACGCGGCCGCCAAGGCCGAGGCCGAGGGCAGGGACGTCGACGCGGCGATCATGGCGGCGGCTCATGGGTGATCCGAGCGGGTTCCTCAAGCACGGCCGGGAACTCCCCCAGCGCCGGCCGGTCCCGGTCCGCCTCCGGGACTGGAAGGAGGTCTACGAACCCTTCGCCGCCGAGGATCTTCGGACCCAGGCGTCGCGCTGCATGGACTGCGGCATCCCGTTCTGCAACGACGGATGCCCGCTCGGCAACCTGATCCCGGACTGGAACGACCTCATCTACCGCGACCAGTGGCATGCGGCGATCGAGCGGTTGCACGCCACCAACAACTTCCCGGAGTTCACCGGCCGCCTGTGCCCGGCGCCTTGCGAGGCGGCGTGCGTGCTCGGCATCAACTCCGACGCCGTGACCATCAAGCAGGTCGAGGTGTCGATCATCGACCGGGCGTGGGAGGAGGACTGGGTCCAGCCCGTCCTGGCCGATCGCAGCAGCGGCAAGTCGGTGGCCGTGGTCGGCTCCGGCCCCGCCGGCCTGGCCGCCGCGCAGCAGCTGACCCGCGCCGGGCACAGCGTCACGGTGTTCGAGCGCGACGACCGTCCCGGCGGTCTGCTCCGCTACGGCATCCCAGAGTTCAAGATGGAGAAAAGGGTCCTGGACCGCCGACTTGCCCAGATGCGGGCCGAAGGCACCCAGTTCGCTTGCAACGTGGACGTCGGTGCCGGGCTGAGCGTCGAAGAGCTGCGTGCCCGTTTCGACGCGGTCGTCTTGGCGACCGGCGCGACCGTCCCCCGCGACCTAGACGTCCCCGGGCGCGCCCTGCAGGGCATCCACCAGGCCATGGAGTACCTGCCGCCCGCCAACCGGGTGGCCGCCGGCGAGCTGGCCGAGTCGCCCATCAGCGCCCACGGCAAGCGGGTGGTGATCATCGGCGGCGGTGACACCGGCGCCGACTGCCTGGGCACCGCCCACCGGCAGGGCGCCGCGTCGGTCCACCAGTTCGAGATCATGCCCCGCCCCCCCGACTCCCGGGCCGAGACGACGCCGTGGCCGACCTGGCCGCTGATGTTCCGGACCTCCTCGGCCCACGAGGAGGGCGGAGAACGCGTCTTCGCGGTCAACACCGCCTCTTTCCTCGACGACGGCCACGGCGCGGTCCGGGCCCTGTCAGCCCACCAGGTCGAGGTCACCACCGTCGACGGGCGTCCCCGCTTCGAACGCGTCGAGGGGACCGACTTCGAGCTGCCCTGCGAGCTGGTCTTGTTGGCTCTCGGCTTCTCGGGACCCGAGCGGTCGCTGCCCTCCGCGCTGGGCGTCACCCTGACCGCCCGGGGCACCGTCGCCAGGGACAAGGACGGAGCGACCGACGTCGACGGGGTGTTCGTCTGCGGGGACGCCGGCCGAGGTCAGAGCCTCATCGTGTGGGCCATCGCCGAGGGCCGCAGCTGCGCGGCGGCGGTCGACCGGTGGCTTAGTGGAAGCACGCTCCTGCCCCGGCCGCTGGCGCTGTCGTAACCCTTCCCCAGACGGTCCGTGCCGGCCGCGCCGCTGATCGACCTCCACTTGTCCACGCACGTCGGTGGGCAAGTGGACGTCGACTCACCGCCGGCGTCTGGACAGCTCCGCCCGTACCTCCTGAACATCCGGACCGGTGACGCCGCCGGCGGGTCTGCGCTTCGCCCGCCACAGGTCGCTCAGCTCCACCGCCATCACCGACCGCTGCGTGGCGGAGCGGGGACCGAGCGCTCCGAGCTGCGCGCCGTTGACCTCCAACCAGCGCGCCGCGGCCTGCACAGCCCGATGGTCCTCCTGGTCTCCGGGGCTCGGATACCGCCATTGCCAGCCTTTCACCCGCACCGCGATGGCAGCCTTGTCCGGATCCTCCGGCTCTACGTCGGCGGCGGAGAAAACCCGGCAGTCGTAGGTCCGGCACGTCCGGGGACGGTGAGCGTAGATCCCGCACCCCTGGTCGGTGAGCATCGGGCAGCGCCCCTGCTCGTCGTAGCCGAGCACGACGTGCCCCGGCGGAAGCCCGGGGGCCGGGAACCTCAGCGCCGGAGGGATATGGGCCAGGGTGTCGGACTCGTCGGGGCCGACGTGGACGAACTGGCTGGAGCTGCAACAGGCGCGACATCCCTGGCAGGCGACGTCGGATTCGGCAGCGCCGGTGAGGGCGGCGCGCATGCCGGCCAGCCAGTCACTGAACGCGCCGGCATCCGACGGGGCGACGTCGTTGGACTCGGAACCGGTCATACCGACCCAGGTTCCTCCTTGAAGCGGGATGAGGCAAGGCGGCGAGGGACCGATCTCGATGGCCGGCGGTAGCGTGGAGGTGTGGCCGAGGACCGACCGAACGACGAACGACCCGACGAGGGCGCCCGAAGCGCCCCCGAACCGGACGCTCCCGGCGCCGCGGCCGACGACGACCTCTCCACCGCGCTGCCTCCCAAGATCGAGCGGTGGCGCAAGCGCAGCGCAGCCGGCGCCATAATGACCGGCTTCGCGCTGGGCCTGCAGCAGGTGTTCGAGCCGGAGAAGAAAGAACCGTCGATCATGCTGGAGACCTCCGGCGACCCGCCCGGCGACCTGCCCGTAGACGCCGAGCTGGACGGCCTTGGCGCCCGCCACAGCGTCGTCAGGATCCGCCCGTGGCTGCTCGAAGGCAACCGGTCGGCCGCCGCGGCGGCAACCGACGACCCGGACGGGCCAGCGTCGGGCAGCAGCGAGGCGACCGACGCCGATCCCGACCGAGGCCGACAGTCATGATGGCCCGGTTCGGGCGTCGCAAGGCCGCCGGCGGCGACGCCGGAGCTCTCGACACTGACGCCGAGGAGCTCGAAGGCGAGGAGTGGCCAGGCGAGGAGACCGACCAGCCGACGGGCACCCCCCTCCGCCGACGGATGTTCGCCTCCTCTAGCGGCGGGTCTTCCCAGGACGAGGAGGATCTGCCCTCCAGCCGTCTGAGAGGCAACGAGCGCACCTACGGCTACGCGGTCGGGGCGGTCATCGCCGTCGCCAGCATCATCATGCTGGTGGTCACGGGCGGGGCTGGCGCACCCAAGCATCCCCAGCCCATCTGGCCGGTGCTAGGCCTAGTGTTCGGCGTGGCCACCATTGCCACCATCCGATTCCGCAACCGGATGCTCACCTCGCTGGTAGCCATCGCCGGCGGCTTCGTCAGCGGCCAGGCCCGAACCCCCAACTCCCTATCCGGGGTCAAGATCGTCGCTCTGCTGGCGCCGGTCGTGTACGGCATCATGATCTTCCGCCGTCAAAGCAAGGCCGACCGGGCTTTGCGGGCCAGCCAGCCGCGGATGACCGCCGCCGAGCGCAAGGCGGCTCGGGGGCGGGGCCGAGGCGGCGCGGCGGCCAAAGACGAGCCGGCTCCGGGCCGGCCGAAGCCCAGCGGGCGCTACACACCCCCCAAGTCCAAGACGCCGCCACCGAAAGGCTCGCGCTCCAAGCGCTAGCCCCTGCGTTTCCGGCCGGCCGGCTCGGAACTCCCTCGACTAGGGCCGGCCGGCGATCTCAGCCATGGCGTCGATGGCGGCGGCGAACTCTTCGCCCATGCTCCCACCGAAGTGACCAGCGTCGTCTACGACCACCAGTCGGCTCGCGGGCCACGCCTTGTGCAGTTCCCAGGCTGTGACCAGCGGCCCCGACACGTCGTGCGCGCCGTGGATCAGCACCGCCGGCACGTGCCCGATGCGCGCCACGTTGGCCACCACCTCGTTGTCTGCGAGGAAGCATCCGTGCCCCCAGTAGTGGGTCACCAGACGGGCGAACACCAGCTGCCAGGGCAACTCCTGGGTGCTCAGATGCGGCGCGTAGCCGGGTGCCAGGGACATGTGGGTGTCCTCCCAAGTGCACCAGCGGCGGGCCGCTTCTTCCCGCAGACCCCGGTCGGGGCTCGCCAGAAGCCGGGCGTAGGCCGCGGCCAGATCACCGCCGCGCTCCTCATCTGGCACCAGTTCGACGAATCGTTCCCACTCCCGGGGAAAGACCCGGCCCATGTCGCGGGTGATCCACCGCGTCTCCTGCAGCCGGCCGGTGGTGACCGCCCCGAGGACCATGCCGAGGACCCGTTGGGGATGGCGCTCGGCGTACACCAGGGCCAGGGTCACCCCCCAGGAGCCCCCTATGACCACCCACCGGTCGATCCCGAGATGGGCGCGAAGCCGTTCGATGTCGGCCACCAGGTGGTCGGTGGTGTTGGTCGACAGGTCAGCGTCGTCGTCGCTCGCCAGCGGCCGTGACCGCCCGCAACCGCGCTGGTCGAAGATCACGGCCCAGTAGCGGGCCGGATCGAAGTTACGCCGACTGTTGGGAGTCGCCGGCGCGCCGGGGCCGCCGTGCAGCCACAGCGCCGGCGTGCCGCCGGGCGACCCGACCGTCTCCCAATACAGGGAATGGCCGTCGCCGACCTCGAGGTAGCCGCTGTCGTAGGGCTCTATGGGTGGTCGCATCCCCCAATTGTGGACGGGCTGCCTCAGAAGTCGGGCCCGAAAGGCGGCGGCTCGCCCGGCGGCGCTGAAACTGGGTAGTTCAGGCCTCGGCGGGCCTGCGTCAACCTGGCTGGCGCCATCGAAGTGCCCTGCATCGTCTGGTAGCCGAGGCGTTGCGGCTCGTCAGCAGGTATAGCGCCGCCCGCGGTGGTGTCTCCAGAGCCGGTCAGCGAAGGATCGATCCCGCCGCCGAGCAGCGCTCTGGTCAAGGCGGAGGCGTCGCCGAGGAGGCTCCTCGCGGCGGCCGCGAGCGCCGGTCCGTCCACCCGGAGGGGACCGGAGTGGCGGGCCGCGTCCGCCAGCGCAGCGCGCCTCACCACCTCCCTCAGGTAGCTGGCCGTACGGCCCTCGGTCGCGTCGAGCGCGTCGGCGAGGTCCTCGTCGGTGAGGTCGCTCACGCCGAGAGCTTTCCCGTAGAGCCGCAACAGTTGCGCGCGGCCGGCGGCGTCGGGCATCCCGATTTCGACCGCGGCGTCGACCCGGCCGGGGCGCTCGGCGAGCGCCCGCTCGAGGATGTCCACCCGGTTCGTCGTCAGCAAGAAGGTGACATTGACGTCGTCGCCCAGCCCGTCGATCTGGTTGAGGACCTCAAAGAGGAGCGGGTTACCGCCGACCGGCCCGAAGGACCGGTCGCCCGCTACCAAATCGACGTCCTCCAGGATCACCAGCGATGGCTGCAGGAGGCGGGCCAGTCCGCACGCCTGACCGATGAGACCGAGCGCCTGACCCGACATCACGAACGCGGTCAGCTCGCGCATCTGCGACAACAGGTAACGGATGGTGTGGGTCTTGCCGGTTCCCGGCGGGATGGCGACAGACTGCAACATCTTCGACGGTTGTTGCCGTGCGAGGTGCGGGTGACGTCGTCGGTGCATCCGTTGTTCGGCCGGCTGCTGGCGGCGTCTGGGTTCAAGCGGCGTGACGGA
>NZ_JAIMCB010000047.1 GCF_025499425.1 Acidiferrimicrobium sp. IK | reverse complement strand
AGAGGCCGCGCGGATAGGCGAAGGAGCCCCTGACCAGCATCTCCGCGCCGTTTGAGGGGCATCCACCGGTCGTCGTGTTGGCCCGAGTTTGATCTCGGGTGCGACCAACAACCGACGACCGAGTGGAGGCCCGCTCCCATCATGCGCGCACTGGACCCCGAAGTGCGAGACACCGTGTGGGCGGGCATCGCCCCACTCATCCCGGCCCGCCCCGACAACCACCCGCTCGGCTGTCACCGTCGACGAGCGTCTGACCGGGACTGCTTCGATGTCATCTTGGTCCGCCTCGCCACCGGCTGCTCGTGGGAAGACGCCGAACGCCTCTGCGGCAACAAGGTCTCCGACACCACCGTGCGCTCCCGGCGTGACGAGTGGCAAGCCGCAGGGATCTTCGACCGGATCGCAGACCGCGCCATCGAGGGCTACGACCGGATCATCGGCCTCGACTTCTCCGACGTCTCACTCGACGGGTCCGTGCACAAAGCCCCTTGCGGCGGGCCCGGAACAGGCCCGAACCCCACCGACCGGGCCAAGCTCGGCTGGAAGTGGTCGGTCCTCGTCGACGCCGATGGCATCCCGCTCGGCTGGCACGCCGACGGCGCCAACCGCCACGACTCGCTCATGCTCGAAGCGACCATTGACGACCTCGGAGGCCGGGCCATGGTCGATGACATCGAGACCATCTGGCTCGACCGCGGTTACGACAGCGACATCACCCGGGCCCGTCTGGCCGAGCGGGGCATCACCGACGCCGTCATCGCCCGCAAACGCCGCCGAGGCGAAGCGAAGCCCACCACGCCGACACCAACCCGTCCCAACCTCGGGCTGCGCTGGCCCGTGGAACGCACCAACAGCTGGCTATCGAACTTCGGGCAACTACGACGCAACACCGACCGCAAGCCCGCCCACCGCATCGCCCAGTTCGCCCTGGCCGTCACATTCCTGCTCGTCGCCAAACTCATCGACTGGCGAAACCGCTGGTCACCGGCATCAACACCAATCCGCTGAGCCTCT
>NZ_JAIMCB010000046.1 GCF_025499425.1 Acidiferrimicrobium sp. IK | reverse complement strand
CACTTCGACTACGACATCGTCTCCGGACCGGCAAACCCGCTCGGGATCCGCATGCAGGTCATCAGGCGGGGGGATAGGGCGACGAGCAGCGTGACGCTCGGGCCGGCCTTCGAGGGTCCGCCGGGGCGCGCCCACGGCGGCATCGTTGCCGCAGTCTTCGATGACCTGATGGTCTACGTCCTGAGCATCCACGGCATCCCGGCCTTCACCGCTCGACTCGAGATCAGCTACCACGCGGCGGCGCCGCTGGGCGACCCGATCTCCTTCGTGGCCGGACTGGCCAGCCGTGATGGACGCAAGCTCCACATGACAGGCGAGGCAACCGTCGAGGGGACCGTCGTCGCCCGAGCCGAAGCCCTCTTCATCACAGTCGACACCGCCTCGGCCTGACCACCGCCTCGGCCTGACCTGGGCGAAGGTCCTCCCCGGCCCGGGCCTACGCTGCGGTCTTGTCGAGCCAGTCGATCACCGCGTCGGCAAACACGTCGTTGCGATCTCCTACGACCATGTGCCCTGCACCGGCGACATCGACGTACGATGCCTGTGGGCACTGGCGCCGGAAGGCCTCGACCCCTTCCTGGCTCACGAGGTCTGACATGCGGCCACGGACGAGCAGCGTCGGCACCCGAAGGCTGGCTGCCGCCCGCTCGAGCTGGTCTGGCTCGCTGATGCGGCTCCCGACCTTGTTGCCCAGGAACGCGGGGTCCCAGTGCCAACGCCAGCGCCCGTCCTCGCCGAGGCGGAGGTTCTTGCGGAGGCCGTCCAAGTTGTCGGTCCGGGGCCGGTCCGGTCGGTAGGCCGCGATCGCGTCGGCGGCCTCCTCCAGGGACGCGAACCCGGCCGGTGCCGCCTGCATGAACGACACGATGCGGTTGACCCCCTTGGACTCCAACTTCGGGGTGATGTCGACCAGGACGACCCCTCTGAGCAGGCCGGGGTAATGGAGGCCCTCGCAGGACAGGGCGACGAGCCCACCCATGGACGCCCCTACCACCACTGGGGCCTCGCCGACCTGCTCACAGATGTCTGCCAAGTCGTCGGCCATCGCCTCCATCGAGT
>NZ_JAIMCB010000045.1 GCF_025499425.1 Acidiferrimicrobium sp. IK | reverse complement strand
GGCTCTTCACCCTTTAGGTGGGGTGGCACCAACCGGTGTTGAGGGTAGCGGCCGGCCGAGGTTGTTGCAGTGGCCGAGGATCCGGACCCGGTAGTTGGCCATGTTGGTGAAGCCGCATCCGGCTCGTTTGACTTGCTTGACCTTGCGGTTGAGGCCTTCGGTGGGGCCGTTGGTAGCTCGGACCGTGAAGTAGGCGTGGATTTGCGGTGCCCACGCGTCGAGGGTCCGGCCGAGGGTGTGGAGCTCGGGGATGTCGCTGTCGGCGAGCGCTTCGACGAGGCGCCAGTGGCGACGTCGGGCGGTGACGGGGTCGGGGGACGACCAGAACCATCGGGCCATCTCCTTGACCCAGTAGGCGTACTCGAGCTGGCCGGTCGCGTCGGCGTCGAACGCGGCTGCGACCCTGGTGGCGCCCCGGTCGTTGAGACGCTCGTTGGCCCGTAGGAGACGGTGACGGGCGCGCCACGCCGGGTCGGTTTTGCGGCCGCGGCGTCCGAGCTGCTGTTGGGAGAGGCGGCGGCGGACAGCGTCGAGCGCGGCGTTGAACAGGCGGATCCCGTGGAACTTGTCGACCACGATCACCGCATCGGGTAGTTGCTCGCGGATGGCTGAGCGGTAGGGGGCGTAGGGGTCGAGGGCCACAACTTTCACGCCGGCCCGCCACGCCTCCGGGCGTGCCTTCAGCCAGTCAGCGAGGACCTGGTGGGAGCGGCCGACGAGCACGTCATGGGCCCGCGGGGGCCCGTGGGGGCCGCCCAGGTCGACCAGGTTGGTCACGAACCGCCGGCCACGGCGTGCTGCGGTCTCGTCGACTCCCAGCCAGGTGACAGGCCGGTCGGGGTCGCACATCCCTGCCGCAGCGGTCTCTGCCACATAGACGCTGTTCGCGGCGCGCCACCCCATGCCCACCTCGGCGGCCACCGCGGCCACCGACCGGCACTCGGCGCCGACCTGGCGGGCCACGAACTTCCGGCAGCGGGCGGTCTGGCGGCGGCGTCGGCCCACCTGGTCATGCTGCTCCACGAACGTCTTGCGCTCGCAGTCGCCGTCGTCGCAGCGCCG
>NZ_JAIMCB010000044.1 GCF_025499425.1 Acidiferrimicrobium sp. IK | reverse complement strand
CTTCGAGGAGCACGCTCATGGGACTCAAGGTTGTTGTTGTGGATGGCGGTCACCGTCTTGGCGGGGGTGGTCCGGTCGACGATCTGGCGAACCGTTACCTGGGCCATCTCGCCGTGCGGAGGTTCTCGCCGGGGACGGTGCGAGGTTACGCGTTCGACTTGTTGAACTTCTCCCGGTTCCTCGCCGAGCGCCGCTTGGCGCTCGGCGAGGTGAGGGCGTCGGATCTGTTCGACTGGCTGGAGTGGCAGGCGCAGCGGCCGCCGGGCGGCAAGGTGATACAGCTCGGTGCGGCACG
The DNA here is from genome assembly GCF_025499425.1 of Acidiferrimicrobium sp. IK. Taxonomy (GTDB): domain Bacteria; phylum Actinomycetota; class Acidimicrobiia; order Acidimicrobiales; family Palsa-688; genus Acidiferrimicrobium. Next base: position 774 of record NZ_JAIMCB010000044.1, on the reverse strand, counting down.
TGGCCCAGCGCCGGCCACGATCAACCGGCGGGTGGCGGCGGTGCGAGGACTGTTCGAGTACGCGGTGATCGTCGGCGAGGTCGAGGTCAGCCCGGTGCCCGCGGCGCGTCGGGCTACGGGGTGGCGGGCACCCAGGCGGGGGATGCTCGCCCATGTCGGGCCGGGCCGCCCTCGTGGGGGTGGCCGTCTGGTCCGCCAGTCTCGTCGGCTGCCAGAGAGCGTCGACCTGGCCGACGTCGGCGCGTTCATCGCCGATCTGGCCACTCACCGGGATCGGTCGATCGCTTTGGTGATGGTGCTCGGCGGTCTGCGTGCCGGTGAGGTCCGCTCGCTGCTCCTCGCGGATGTGGATATGGGACTCGGCCGGGTCAGGGTCGTCGGCAAGGGCGGCCGGGAGCGGGTGGTGCCGGTCGACCGGGCGTTCTTCGCCGAGACGGCTGCCTATCTGGCTGGCGAGCGGCCGGCGGGTTGCTCGACCCCGCAGTGTTTTGTGGTGTTACGCGGGCCGACCGCCGGCGGGGCGATGACCGAGGCGGGACTGCGGAAGATCTTCCGTTCGCATCGGGTGACCTCAGGAGCGCCCCGGGTGCGCCCGCACCGGCTCCGGCACACCTACGGCACTGAGCTCGCCGCTGCGGGCGTGGACCTGCTGGTCCTACGAGAACTGATGGGGCATGTCTCGCCGGAGACCACTGCTGGCTACGTGCACCTCTCGGCTGACGCGATCGCCGCGGAGTACGCGGCGGTCCGGGCGAGGGCGGCCCGGTGACCCCC
>NZ_JAIMCB010000043.1 GCF_025499425.1 Acidiferrimicrobium sp. IK | reverse complement strand
CTTGATGTGATGAAGGAGCGCAGCGCTGCTCTTGCGTGATGGGCCCGGATGGTGCGTTCGGGTCAGGCGCCGGCAGGAGGGAGTCTGATGGTGGGTGCTCCTCGGAGCTCCTCCCGGCAGCGGGAGCCGAGTTCGACAAGCAAACTCGGGGTTTCCACACCTACCCGTCGACGACGGAAGGAGACCCCGATGGAGCAGCAGACACAGTATGTGGGTATCGACCTGCATCGCCGTCGCAGTGTGATCGTGCGGCGTGATGCGAGCGGCGAAACGCTCTCGACGGTCAAGATCGACAACGACCCGTTGAGGTTGGCGGCGGTGGTCGCCGAGGCCGGCGAGGCGCCCGAGGTCGTCTTGGAGGCCTGCTACGGCTGGTATTGGGCTGCGGATGTCCTCGCCGAGGCTGGCGCCCGGGTCCATCTGGCGCACCCGTTGGGGAACAACTGGGGGCACCGGCGGGTCAAGAACGACGTGCGCGACGCGACCGACCTGGTCGACTTGTTGCGGTTGGGTCGCCTGGCCGAGGCGTGGATCGCGCCACCCGAACTGCGGGAGCTGCGGGAACTGGTCCGCTACCGCCACAAGCTGGTCAACCTCCGCTCCGGTCTGAAAGCCCAGGTCCATGCGGTCCTGGCCAAAGAAGGTGTTGCGGTGCCGATGACCGACCTGTTCGGCAAGGCCGGCACCACGCTGCTGGAGTCCTGCGAGCTGGGCGACGCCTACGCCACCCGGGTTGAATCACTCCGCGATCTTCTCGAGGTCACCGGCCGGGAAGTGGTGATGCTCGACGGTGAGATCCACAAGGCGGTGGCCGGGAACCCCGGCTACGTGGCGGTCCAGGCCATTCCCGGTGTCGGGCCGGTCCTCGCTGCGATCTTTGTCGCCGAGATCGGCGACATCAGCCGGTTCCCTGGTCCGGCGCAGTTGTGCAGCTGGGCGGGCGTGACCCCCAAGCATCACGAGTCCGATACCACCGTGCGGCGCGGGAAGATCTCCAAACAGGGATCCCGGCTGGTCCGTTGGGCTGCGGTCGAGGCCGTCTCCCGCCAACACGGCGACACCCTCATCCGCGCCCACCACCATCGGGTCGCGGAGCGGCGAGGCAAGCCCATCGGCCGTGTCGCCG
>NZ_JAIMCB010000042.1 GCF_025499425.1 Acidiferrimicrobium sp. IK | reverse complement strand
CTACCTCGCCGACCGGGCCCGAGCACCCGACCCCGGCCTCGCCATCCTCCTGGCCTGACGCCCCACACAACCGACACATTCACGCCACCTACTTCAACGCGGGCGCCCCGCTAAACAAGTACGTTGCGGACAGAGCGTCATGGGCAGAACGCCCCGGACGGTAACCGTAACTGTCGGGGTGGAAGATCGGCTCAAGCGTTTCTTCCAACAGCATTGCCGCAGCGGTCTGAGAGATTCGGTCAGCCACATTAGGCACACCTAACACCCGGACCGCCGCCCCATGGTCCTTCGGTATCTCCACCGCACGCACCGGCCCAGGGAAATAACTCCCGGAGCTCATCCGGTTCCACAACTTGTAGAGATTCGCTCTCTCATCGTCGCCGAACTCGACGATACGCACAGCATCCACACCCGGAGCCCCTTTGTTGGCCCGGACCTTCTCCCACGCCTCGAAAACGAGACGCTTCGATATGTCAAACGATTTCACCTTCGGCTTCGGTCTCACCACAGGTTCATCCCCCAACGGGTTGACCTCTGAGCGACCTTGGTCTGCCCGGCCCGTTCGCTCCAGGGCCATTACAGCCCCTTCACCGCTACTACGAGCCAGTCCGTCCCTGTGTCCCGCGGTACTCGGCCCCTCACGGCTCCTTCCGCTCGGGGTACTCCCTCTCGCGACCAGAGGGCACACATCACCCATTTACGCTGATCGACGGTTCCGGGACGACAGGTTCTCCTGTTCCATGCCAGCGCCTGCAACGAGCTCACGCCACCTTCACACCGGACACCGCCAGGACGACACGCAGGCCGCCTCCTGGCTCCGAGCGCCCCAACAACTGCGGTGCTCTTATCCTGGGGCAGCCTTCCGGCCCCAGTTTCGATGTCGTCACAAAGCATTTCGATGCGTCATCAGTGGTTTACTCACGTTCGTCTTCTCGTCGCCCACCTGACCCGCTCGCAGCGGGGCTTTTCCGTAGTCGCTTCAGTTGAGTCCCGGGGGGTGGTGTACGGAGGGGTGAGTTGGGGGGTGGTCCCCCGCTGGTGACAGCCATCGCGTCAACCTCAAGAAGCAGTTCTCACGCAACTACTTGAGGAGGATCACGATGGCTGTCCTGAGCATCCCCCGGAACCGTGGAGGCATGGACTATGAGGAGTGACCATGCCAGAAGCACGAAGGAAGTTCGATGCGGAGTTCCGTGAGGGAGCGGTCCGTATCGTCAGGGAGACGGGGAAACC
>NZ_JAIMCB010000041.1 GCF_025499425.1 Acidiferrimicrobium sp. IK | reverse complement strand
CTACCTCGCCGACCGGGCCCGAGCACCCGACCCCGGCCTCGCCATCCTCCTGGCCTGACGCCCCACACAACCGACACATTCACGCCACCTACTTCAACGCGGGCGCCCCGCTAAACAAGTACGGCCGAGCCAGGCCTCTATTTCCAACCGTGGGACGAGGCGGGTCGGCCTCCGCCTCGTCCTTGAACTGCTATTTGGGTCGGATTCTGCTGCGGGGCGAAGGAGCGCAGCTCAGAACGTCAGCTCCGAACTGCATTTCTCGATCGGCGCTCGCCAGCGCCGAACGGCACTTCTGGCACGTTATTGCCGCAGGGTCATCGTCGAGGAGGTCCGATAGGGGAGGTCTCCAGGACAGCGCGCTGTCGCTGTCGGCGGCGTGAGCCGGCCGCCCAGCGGCGGCAGCCCTATTCCTGGGTTATTGGGGCCGCACAAGAGTCTGTCGCCTCCCTGGTCCGCCAAGCGAGCCGGTTCGACGCCAGCTGCTTCAGCCGCAGGATGGCCGTCGTTGTCTTGCCGCTGCCCGCTGACCCTGGCTGAGCCGAAAGCCCGGCTTGCTGTCGACAACCCCTCGGGAGCCACGCCAGCGGCTACTGAAGCGTGACTCCCGTGATGCAGATGTGGTGCAAAACCTCCGTCGGAGGACGGTACTCAACGCAAAACCCCTGGTCAGGGGAGTGGGGCTAGGTGGAATCGAACCACCGACCTCAGCATTATCAGAGCGACTAGATGGTACTTTGAGGCATGTTGGCGAGCGCCCACAGTGAGATTTGAGCGCAACGGGTACATGCCAGACCGCCCACGGACGGTGACGGTTGTCGGCAAATGTTCCATGAATGTTCTATGGAACCCGCAGCTCAGTCGCCGGCCGCCGGAGGCGCCCCGTATTCGGAGCGCCTGCTCAGGCTAGACATCCGAGCGCCGAGGGCAGCCATCGCACAAGGACGAGAGCGACGTGGACCTCCGACAGCATGACGGGGTCCCCTGCGGCTGCTACCGCGTCCGTGTCGAGATGAAACGACCGCAGATCGCTGCTCCTATGGGTTGTCATCTCTGAAGGAGCGCCTCGTGTCAAGGGTGCCGGGCGGTTTTTGCCCGGCTCGGTTGCGCCCCGGCAGGGGCGTCGGGGTTGTTGGCTGGCGTCGGCGACACGGCCGATGGGCTTGCCTCGCCGCTCCGCGACCCGATGGTGGTGGGCGCGGATGAGGGTGTCGCCGTGTTGGCGGGAGACGGCCTCGACCGCAGCCCAACGGACCAGCCGGGATC
>NZ_JAIMCB010000040.1 GCF_025499425.1 Acidiferrimicrobium sp. IK | reverse complement strand
CCTGAGTCCCCCCGGGTTTGGTGCAGTGCCTATCCCGTGGTTTCGGCCATGGGGGAAGGAGACTGCTCCCGATGGGTCGACCGAAGAAGTATTCCGATGAGTTCCGCCGCCGGGCGGTAGACGAGGTCTTGGAGCGGGACCGCAAGATCCCCGAGGTGGCCGGCCAGCTGGGCATCACCTCGCCCGAGACGCTGCGCCGCTGGGTCCGCCAGGCCGAAGCGGACCGAGGCTTGCGCGAGGCGCCGACGTCCGAGGAACTGGCCGAGATCAAGAAGCTGCGCAAGGAGGTGGCCGACCAGCAGCGCACCATCGAAATCCTCAAGGCGGCAACGGCTTTTTTCGTCCGGGAGCAGAACCCCCGCTGACAGTGAGGGTGGCGTTCATCGACGCCCACCGGGACCGCTGGCCGGTAGCGGTCATGTGCCGGGCGGTCGGCCTGTCCGAGCGCACCTATCACGCCCGCAAGAGCCGGCCGCCCAGCACCCGGGCGGTGCGCGACGAGGCCCTCAAAGCCGATATCCGCCGGTTGTTCGAGGCCAACTACTCCTGTTACGGAGCTCGGCGGTTGTGGATCGCGCTCCGCAGGGAGGACATCGAGATCGGCCGGTGCCGGGTGGAGCGGCTGATGGCCGACATGGGCATCCGGGGCGTGCAGCGAGGCAAGAAACTGTTCACCACGATCGCCGATACCGATGCCGCCCGTCCGCCGGACCTGGTCTGCCGCCAGTTCGTCGCCCAGCGCCCCAACCAGTTGTGGCTGGCCGACATAACTTACTGCTCGACGTGGGAGGGCTGGCTGTATGTGAGCTTCATCTGCGACGCGTTCAGCCGGATGATCGTGGGCTGGCAGATCGCCTCGCACATGCGCACAGAGCTGGTCCTCGACGCCCTGGAGATGGCCGTCTTCCGTCGGGACGTGACCGGACCTTTGACCCATCACTCCGATGCCGGCGCCCAATTTACGGCCATCCGCTACTCAGACCGGCTCACCGAGGCGAACATCGCAGCATCTATCGGCAGTGTCGGTGACAGCTACGACAACGCCATGGCCGAGGCGCTCAACGGCACCTTCAAGGCCGAGCTGGTCAAGCTGCACGGGCCGTGGCGGACCCGGGCTGAGCTCGAGAGAGCCATCATCGACTGGGTCTACTGGTACAACGAGACCCGCCTTCACGGCGAGATCGGCGACTGCCCCCCAGCCGAGTACGAACACCTGTGGTACACCTACACCCAGCCGGCCCTGACCGGCACCAACTAACCCGCACTGCATCGAACCCGGGGTGGCTCAGC
>NZ_JAIMCB010000004.1 GCF_025499425.1 Acidiferrimicrobium sp. IK | reverse complement strand
CCCCCCGCCCTCGCCACCAACCCCGCAGTACTCGCCACACAATTCTGGCAAACCATCCCCCTCCCCACCCCCAAACCAACCCTCCCCCCCGGCTACGCCATCACCGGCAAACCCGCCTACCTCGTCACCAACGGCACCACCCAACCACCCCCCTGGACCAACCCCACCCCCCTCGGCCCCCTAACCATCACCGCCCACGGCACCTACACCATCAACTGGGGCGACCACACCACCACCGGCCCCTACACCACCGAAGGCCTCCCCTACCCCCACGGCACCATCACCCACACCTACGACAACACCGGCCACCCCACCATCACCATCACCGAACACTGGACCGCCACCTGGACCCTCGCCACCAACCACGGCACCCTCCAACAACTACAAACCACCGCCCAAATCCCCAACCTCCCCATCCAACAAATCCAAGCCGTCATCACCCACTAACCCCACCCCACCCCACGGCCACCCCCAAAGAGCAAGTGGCGCAAACCCGCACCCCAGCACGGGTTAGCGACACCTGCTCACCGAGCGCCACCCAACACCCCAACGCTGCCCGCCGAGGCGGACCCACGCCGTGGCTCGCCCGGACAGCCGCCCCAACCAGCCTGAGCTACCCGCAGCCGGCGGGCTAGCTGCCCTCGACGGCCAGCGCGGAGCGGAGGAAGGCCAGCAGCTCCGCCCGCCGGCGGACCAGGTTGCGGGCGGTGGGCTCCATGCCGACGGCCCGCAGGACTTCCACCTCGGTGGCCATCCCGATAACGGTGGAGTAGGTGGCGAGGAGCAGGAGCCGGGCGTCTTGGCGGCGGATGGCGCCGGCGGCCATCTCGTCGTCGAGGTAGCCAGTGGCCCGCTCGACGAACGGGTCGAGGCGCTCCCGCAGCCGGGTGGCCGGTGGAGGCCCGAGCCGGGACACCTCCCTGAGCAGTCCGAGCAGCTCGGGGCGCCGGCCGGCGAGGCGGAACACCGATCGGACGATGGCGTCGACGCGGCCCCATCCGGGCGCGGACCGGGCCAGTGCGCTCTCGATGAGGTCTGCCAGCTCGGCGCCGGCCTGGTCGATCACCGCCTCTAGCAGCAGGTCCTTTGAGGCGAAGTGGTACAGGATGCTCTGCTTGCGGATGCCCAGCTCGGCGGCCAGCGCGTCTAGGGAGGTGGCCTCGTACCCACGGGTCCCGAAGGCCCGCAGCGCCGCGTCCAGGACCCGCTGACGGGTCGAGCCGCCAGCGGTCACCGTCGAGGGCGCGTCCGCAACGGGCGGGGGGACGATCCTGGCGGGATTCACCTACCAGATGGTAGAACAGAAGCCATGCTCCGTGAAGCCCTCGGGGGGCGGCGCATCGGGATCACCGGCGCGACCGGCTTCCTCGGCACCGCCCTGGCCGAGCGATTCCTCCGCGCCGTCCCCGACTGCGAGATCGCCCTGCTGGTCCGCCCCGGCCGGCGCGGACCCGCCGACCGGGTCCGCCGGGAGATCCTCCGCAACAACTGCTTCGACCGTCTCCGCGAGGAGCTCGGAGCCGACTTCGACGCGACCATGGACCGGCGGATCAAGGTGATGGCCGGTGACGTCGGGGAGGACGGCCTCGGCCTCGACGACGCCGGGCGTGAACTGCTCGCCGGTTGCAGCACCGTCATCCACTCCGCCGCCACGGTCAGCTTCGACTCGCCGCTCGACCGGGCGGTCGAGATCAACCTGCTCGGACCGAGCCGGGTCGCCGCCGCCCTCAACCAGCTGCACGACCGGCAGCAGCACGACCGGCAGCAGCACGACCGCCAGCAGCACGACCGCCAGCAGCACGATGGCCAGCCGGCCGGCGCCAAGCCCCACCTGATAGCGGTGTCGACCGCTTACGTCGCCGGCAGCCGGCGGGGACAGGTACCCGAAGCGGTCCTACCCGAGACGCCGTGGGCGACGGAGCTGGCATGGCGCCCGGAGGTGGCGGCGGCCCGCCGAGCCCGTTCCGACGCCGACGCGGCCAGCCGCGAGCCGAAGATGCTCGACACGTTTCGGGCCAAGGCCCGAGCCGAGCTCGGCGCGGCGGGCACGCCGCTTTTGGCGGCTCGCTCGGAGAAGTTCCGCGAGGAGTGGGTCGACGAGCGGATGGTCACCATCGGCAAGGCCCGGGCCCAGGGGTTGGGATGGCCCGACGCTTACGCCTACACCAAGTCCCTCGGGGAGCGGGCCCTGCTCGACACCCGCGGCGACCTGCCGCTGACCATCGTGCGCCCCTCGATCATCGAGGCCGCCATGGAGGAGCCCCACCCGGGCTGGATCCGCGGGTTCCGCATGGCCGACCCGGTGATCATCGGCTACGCCCGCGGTCTGCTGCGGGAGTTCCCTGGCATCCCCGAGGGGGTCATCGACGTCATCCCCGTCGACATGGTGGTGGCGACGATCATGGCCGTCGCGGCCCGGGGACCCCAGGAAGACAACGTTCCCGACGTCTTCCACTCCGCGTCGGGCGCCCGCAACCCGCTGCGCTACCGCCAGCTCGTCGACTTGGTGCAGGAGTGGTTCACCGAACACCCGCTCGCCGACAGCCGCGACCAGCCGATCAGCGTGCCTGAGTGGTCGTTCCCGGGCCGTCACCGGGTGCAGCGCCAGCTCGGGCGGGCGGCCAACGCCCTCGGCACCGCGGAGAAGGTCCTCCAGGCCCTGCCGCTGCGGGGCAAGCAGGCCGACCTGGCGGCCCGCCTGGAGGAACGCCGCGACGAGGCGGAACGGGCCCTCTCCTACGTCGAGCTCTACGGCGCGTACACCGAGACCGAGGCCATCTTCGGCCTGGACCGCCTGCTGGCGCTTTGGGACGGCCTCCCGGCCGAGGACCAGGCGGACTTCGGTTTCGACCCGGCCGCGATCGACTGGCCCCATTTCTGTCACGACGTCTACCTGCCGTCGGTCGTGGCCCACGCCCGGGTCCGCCTCGCTCCGAGCGGCGCGGGCACCAAGAAGAGGTCGGGGAAAGGGGCGACCGGGCTCACCAGGGAGGAGCGGGGCCGGCGGGCGGTGCTGGCCCCCGAGCGTCACCTCGCGGTCTTCGACCTGGAAAACACGCTCATCGCATCTAACGTCGTCGACTCGTACTCGTGGCTGGCGACCCGCCATCTCGATGACGCCGACCGGGTCCGTTTCGTCGCCCGGACGCTTCGCGAGGCGCCCCGCTTGCTGGCCCTGGACCGTGCCGACCGGGGCGACTTCCTCCGGTACTTCTACCGCCGATACGAGGGAGCGCCGATTGACCGGCTCTCGGCCGACGGTTGGGAGCTGTTCAGCGACATGGTGCTCACCAAGTCGTTCCCGGCCGGGATCCGCCGGGTCCGCGAGCACCGGGCCCTCGGCCACAAGACCCTGCTCATCACCGGCGCCCTCGACGTGGTCATCGACCCGCTGCGGCCGCTTTTCGACGACGTCGTCTGCGCCAAGCTGGGCCAGAAGAACGGCCGCTTCAACGGCGAGCTGATCGAGGCCCCTCCCACCGGCGAGGCCCGGGCCATCCTCATGGCCGACTACGCGAAGGCCAACGGCTTGGAGCTGGAGCAGAGCGTGGCCTACGCCGACTCGGCCAGCGACCTGCCGATGCTGGAGGTGGTCGGCCACCCCGTCGCGGTCAACCCGGAGACCAAGCTGGCCGCCATCGCCCGCAAACGGGGCTGGCACGTCGAGCACTGGCCCAAGTCCCCCGGGGCGACTCGCCCACCGCTGCCTATCGGGCCGCGGCTGGCGACGGCCAAGGGCTGGGTCGCGGGGAGCACGCCCCGATGAGAGCGCTCAAAGTCGAACGTTCGCTGGCCCGCTTCGGCGCGGCGCGGGTGGCGTCGGGGTGGCGCCCAGGCGCCGGCGGGAAGGTCGGGCCGTTGCGGCTGGCGGAGATGGACCTGCCCGATCTGCCCGGCCCGGACTGGGTACGGCTGCGGCCCCGCCTGTCGGGCATCTGCGGCAGCGACCTGGCCACCGTCGACGGCCGGTCGTCGCAGTGGTTCGAACCGATCGTCACGTTCCCGTTCGTGCCGGGCCACGAGATCGTCGCCGACACCGAGGACGGCCGGCGGGTGGTCGTCGAGCCGGTCCTCGGCTGCGTCGTGCGCGGCATCGACCCGCCGTGCCCGGCGTGCGCGGCCGGCCACGCCCACCGCTGCGAGCGGCTGACCGGCGGGCACCTCTCCCCCGGCTTGCAGACCGGGTTCTGCGCGGAGGTCGGCGGCGGGTGGTCCGCCGCCCTGGTAGCCCACCCCGCGCAGCTGCACGACGTCCCCGACGACTGGAGCGACGAGGCCGCGGTCCTCGTCGAGCCCACCGCGTGCGGGGTGCACGGCGCCCTGGCCGGCCCTCCCGGCGACGATCAGGTGGCCGTGGTGATCGGGGCCGGGACCCTCGGCCTCACGGTCATCGCCGCCCTGTCCCGGCTGCGACCGGACATCACCCGGATCATCGCCGTCGCCAAGCACCCGGTGCAAAAGGAGATGGCGACCGCCTTGGGCGCCACCACCATCGCGGCTCCCGGAGAGCTTCGCCGGGCGGTGCGCCGAGCCACCGGAAGCTGGATCCTCGACAGCGGCCAGCTGACCGGCGGCGCGCCGTTGGTGATCGACTGCGTCGGATCGGCTGACTCCCTCGCCGACGCATTGGCGGTCGCCGCCCCCGGAGCGACCATCGTCATGGTCGGCATGCCCGGCGGCGTCCACGTCGACCTGACCCCGCTTTGGCAGCGCGAGATCCGCCTGGCCGGCGCCTACGCGTACGGCCCCGAACCGTTGGCCGGCGGGCGGCACAGCTTCGCCGTGGCCACCGACCTCGTCGCCGACGCCGGCCTCGAGCGCCTGCTCACCATCACCTACCCCCTGGACCGCCACGCGGAGGCCATCGCCCATGCTGCGACCGCCGGACGCCGCGGCGCGGTCAAGGTGGCATTCGACCTGCGATCCGAAAAGCGAAGGTAAGCCCTATGCCCCGTCCCGGCTTCGTCCTCGAAGTGGACCGCTCCACCCCGCCCATCCTCACCTGGCACGGCGAAGGGTTCCGCCTCGAGCGGCTCCCCGCCGAGCGGTCCCGGGTGATCTACGCCCCCGAGCCGGTCGCCGCGCTCGACGACCCCGACCAGGCGGTGCAGGACGCGCTGTTGCACCCCCTCGGCGACTCGCCGCCGCTGCCGGACCTGCTCCGGCCCGGGATGCGCCTGACCATCGCGTTCGACGACATCTCCCTGCCGCTGCCCCCGATGCAAAAGCCCGACAACCGCCAGCGGGTCATCGAGGCGGTCCTGGAGATGGCCGCGGCGGCGGGAGTCGACGACGTGGTGCTGATCTGCGCGCTGGCCCTGCACCGGCGGATGACCGAGGCCGAGCTGCGCCACGCGGTCGGCGACCGGGTCTATGACAGCTTCGCCCCTCACGGCCTCCTGCTCCAGCACGACGCCGAGGATCCCGACGGCCTGGTCCACCTGGGCCAGACCGACAAGGGCGAGGACGTCGAGATAAACAAGCGGGCCGCGGAGTCCGACCTGATCGTCTACGTCAACATCAACCTGGTGGCGATGGACGGCGGCCACAAGAGCGTGGCCACCGGACTGGCCAGCTACCGCAGCCTGCGCCACCACCACAACGTCAAGACGATGCGCCACAGCCGCTCGTTCATGGACCAGGAGCACTCCGAGCTGCACTCCTCCAACTGGCGGATGGGGCGCCTGATCGCGGCGGCCGGCGTCAAGGTGTTCCAGATCGAGACCACGCTCAACAACGACACCTTCCCCAAGCAGATGGCGTTCCTCCAGAAGCGGGAGTGGGAGTGGAGCGGCCGGGACCGGGCCACCTACCTGGCCACCAGCAAGAGCTTGAGCCGCACGCCGCCGAAGCTGGCCCGCAGCATCTTCCAGTCCATCAAGGCCCCCCACGCCATGACCGGCGTGTACGCCGGCGAGGTGGAGGCGGTCCACGCGGCCACCACCGCCGCGGTCTACGAGCAGCAGCTGGTCAGCGTCGAAGGCCAGACCGACGTCGCCATCTTCGGGCTTCCCCACGTCTGCCCCTACAACGTCAACTCGATCATGAACCCGATCCTGGTCATGTGCATGGGGCTCGGCTACCTGTTCAACCTGTACCGGGGCAAGCCGATCGTCCGCCAGGGCGGCGTGGCGATCCTGTCCCACCCGACGCCGTGGGCGTTCCACCCCGTGCACCACCCGTCCTACATCGACTTCTTCGAGGAGGTCCTCTCCGAGACCACCGACCCGATCGAGATCGAGAAGACCTACGAGGAGCGCTTCGCCACCGACGAGTGGTACCGACACCTGTACCGGACCAGCCACGCGTACCACGGGGTCCACCCGTTCTACATGTGGTATTGGGGGGCGCACGCCCTCGAGCACCTCGGTGACGTGATCATCGTCGGCGGTGACCCCGCCGCGGTGCGCCGGCTGGGCTTCTCGCCCGCGACGACGCTCACCGACGCCCTGGAGATGGCCAGCGACACCGTCGGGCGTCACCCCACGATCAGCCACTTCCACTGCCCGCCGATCATGCTGGCGGACGTGTCGTGATGGCAGGGGTCCCGCGCCTTCCCGGCGGCGCGCCGCCCGAGAAGCGGTTGCCGGTGTCGATGGAACGGGTCCGGACCGGGACCGCGCCGGCCCTCCGGGCCGCCCGCCGCCTGTTGAAGCCACCCCCGTCCCCTTTCCCCTACACCTCCCCCACCTGGCCCGACTCCGTGCCGCGCGAGCCCGCCGAGAGGGACCTCGGCGTCGACTACGACACCGACTGGGCCCGGCGGTACCCGGCCCGGGTGGCCCGGCTGCTGCTCACCGAGGTGGTCGCCACGCCGGCGATGGCCGCACTGGCAGACCCCCAGGTCGCCGGGCTGGACCGCATCGCCCACCTCGACGGGCCGGTCGTGTTCGCCGCCAACCACGCCAGCCACATCGACACGCCGCTGCTGCTGTCGGTGCTGCCCGAACCGTGGCGGCACCGCACCGTCGTCGCCGGCGCCGCCGACTATTTCTTTGACACCAAGCTCAAGGCCGCCGCGTTCGCCCTGTCGATCAACGCCATACCGATCGAACGGCTCCGGGTCAGCCGCACCTCGGCCAACCGGGCCGCCGGGCTGCTCCAAGACGGCTGGAGCCTGCTCATCTTCCCCGAGGGCGGCCGCAGCCCCGACGGGTGGGGCCAGCCGCACAAGGCCGGCCCGGCGTGGATGGCGGTACGCACCGGGCGGCCGATTGTCCCGATCCACATCGAGGGGACCCGCAACATCCTCCCCCGCCACTCGGGACGGATCCGCCCCGGCACCACCCACATCAGCTTCGGGCGTCCGATCCGCCCGGTCGAGGGCGACGACCCCCGCGAGGTCGCGGCCCGGTTGGAGGCGGCGATCAGCGCCCTGGCCGACGAGCACACCACCGACTGGTGGACCGCTCGCAAGCGCGCCGCGGCGGGCACCAGCCCCGAGCTCACCGGGCCCGGCGGAGCCGGGGCGTGGCGGCGGACGTGGGCCCTCGGCGAGCGGGGCCGCCGCAGCCGGCGTCCCGCCGGGGGGCGCTGGCCCAAGCTGTAGGGCCGGATGCGACCGTCCGGGCTGTAGGGCCCGGCTACGCTGGGCGGAGCGGTAGGACCCGGCTACGCTGGGCCGAGCGGTAGAGCCCGTCGAGGTGTGTGAGGTCCCGGCGCTGGGAAGCACTGAGGGTATGAGCATCCCGTCATCGGCCGAACCTGACGACGCCCTCGAGACCATCCCGGTCCAAGACGGCATCGTCGTCGACCTGCTCGACAAGTGGCGCTCGGCGACTGCGCGCCTGGAGGAGGGCGACGACGTAGACACCCGATGGGCCCGGGGCTCCGCGGTGAAGCTGCTCCTGCAGCACATGGCCGTGCGTGAATCGGCGAAGAACGCGGTCACCGAGGCCCTCCGGGCCAAAGGCGAAGACCAGCTGGCGGACCGGCTCGACGGTGACGGCATCGCCCGGCGCGAGGCCATGGACCGCTTGGACAAGAAGGTGCGGGGCCGTCAGGCGATCAGCCTCAACTTCCCCGAGGTCGACGAAGCGGTCGCCGAGCTGGGCCGGTACTTCGACGCGGAGCACGACGACGAGCTGCGGGATCTGCTGCCCGCCGCGGAGCGGGTCCTCGGACCGCTCGAAGAGCGCGACCTCCCCTCCGCCCGCCAGGTCCGCCTCACCAGCACCACCCACCCGAGCCCGGTACCGAAGTGGTACGACCGGGCCACGCCGCTGAGGGCGGTGAGGGCGTGGTACCAGCACCTCCGGGGCACCCCTACGGGCGGGACCAGCCCCGCGGTGGACGAGGGCCGCGAGCACCTGCCCGGGCCGGGCCGCTAGCCCGCCCGGGCGCCTTTCCTGCCGGCGTGCCCTCGGGCCGGCGGGGATCAGGGCCCTCAGATCGGCGCGACGCGGCCCGTGCCGGAGCTACCATCGGCGTCAGCCGGCCCGGGCCCCGGGCGCGCTTCAATGGCGAAGTCGGCTCCTCACAATCCCCTCCGAGGAGTGTCGTCGTGTCTTCCGCCAACGGGTCTGTTCCCGTCCCTCTGTCGGTCCGGCCGTGGTCGGAGCGAGACGCCTGCGGCATCGGCTTCGTCGCCGACGTCCACGGCCGGTCGTCGAGAGGGATCGTCGACGCGGCCCTCGAGGGGCTGGCCGGGGTCCGCCACCGTGGTGCCATGGCCGCCGATGAGCGCAGCGCCGACGGGTGCGGACTGCTGCTGGCGATCCCGCCGGCGGTGTTCGGGGCGGGGCGGGGGGTACTCAGCTTGATGGTCCGCGGCGCTTTGGGCCGAGCCGAGATCGAGGGCCTCGCCGCCGAGGAAGGCGTGACGATCGAGGCGTGGCGTCAGCCGCCGGTCGAGGAGAAGCTCCTCGGCCGGGTCGCCCTGGACGGCCGCCCGGCCCTCTGGCAGGCGGTCCTCGCTCCCCTCGACCACGCCGGCGGGTGCGAGCGGCGGGCGTTCCGGTTGCGGCGGCGGATCGCCGTCGACCCACGCCTCGGGGGGACCTACGTCGTCAGCTGCTCGTGGCGGACAGTCGTCTACAAGGCCCTGGTGGCCGCCGACGAGCTCGCCGGCTTCTACCCGGATCTCGCCGACCCGGCCGTCGAGGCCTCCTTCGCAGTGTTCCACCAGCGTTTCTCGACCAACACCGCTCCGAGCTGGGAGCGGGCGCAGCCGTTCCGGATGTCGTGTCACAACGGCGAGATCAACGCGATCACCGCCAACCTGGCTGCCATGCAGGCCCGGTCGGTGCTCGGCACGGACTCGGCCGGGCTGGGTCCGGAGGACCTGTACCACCCCGTCCTGTCGGACACCGACTCCGACAGCGGGATGCTCGACGCCGCGTTGGAGCTGCTGGTGCGCGCCGGGCGCGACTCCCGACACGCCGTGGCCATGCTCGTCCCCGCCGCGTGGGAAGGCGACCGGGGGATGGACGCCGAGCTGCGGGCGTTCTACCGCTACCACTCCTGCCTGGCTGAGCCGTGGGACGGCCCGGCCGGTATCGTTTTCACCGACGGCGTCGGCGTCGGTGCCGCCTTGGACCGCAACGGGCTGCGCCCCCTCCGCTACGCGCTCTGCGAAGACGGCCTGGTCGTGTGCTGCTCCGAGGCCGGAGCGCTTGACCTGAAGGGACGGGGCGCGGTGACCCGAGGGCGGCTCGGCCCCGGCCAGATGCTGTTCGTCGACCCCACCCGCGGCCTGCTCCTCGACGGTGACTGCAAAGCCAGGCTGGCTGCCGGCGCGCCCTACGGCGAGTGGGTGCGCGACGGCCTGGCCTCCGTCGACGGCGGGGCCCCGCTGCCGGTCACCGGCGGCCCCTCCGAGCTGGCCCGCCGGCAGACCACCCACGGCTACACCGTGGAGGAGCTGAGGATGGTCCTCAAGCCCATGGCTTCCGAAGGCAAGGAACCGACCTTCGCCATGGGCGACGACACCGCGCTGGCCCCCCTCTCCCCCCGCTCCCGCCCGATCGCCCACTACCTGCACCAGCGCTTCGCCCAGGTCACCAACCCGCCGATCGACCACCTCCGCGAGCGCCTGGTGATGAGCACCCGGACCGCCATCGGCCCTCGCCGGCCGCTGCTGGAGGAGTCCCCAGCTGTGAGCAGGCTGGTGGAGCTGGACTCGTTCCTGGTCTTCCCGTCGCGCATCGCCGACCTCACCGACCCGGAGCGAGCCCCGTGGCCAGCCGTCCACCTCGACGCGACCTGGCCGGCAGCGGACGGTCCCGCCGGGCTGGCCCGGGCGGTGGCCGGCCTCGGCGCGCTCGCCGAGGAGGCGGTTACCGCCGGCGCCGCGCTGATCGTGATCGACAACGGAGGCGTCGGTCCGGACCGGGCGCCCGTCCCGGCCCTGCTCGCCATCGGCGCCGTCCACCAGCACCTGAGCGCCGCGGGACTTCGGACCGGCGCCAGCCTGCTCTGCGTCGCCGACGACATCCGCGACGTCCACGGGGTGGCGTGCCTGGTCGGCGCCGGGGCCGATGCGGTCTGCACCCGCCTCGCCCTCGAAACCGTCGCCGCCGAAGCCGACGCGGCCGACGACAGCGACATCGACGCCTCCGACGCCCAGGAGCGGCTCTACGCGGCGCTGGAGGACGGGGTGCTCAAGATCCTGTCGAAGATGGGCATCGCGACGGTCGCCTCCTACCGGGGCGCGCAGCTCCACGAGGCCGTGGGCCTCGCGGGCGACGTCGTCGCCCGGTGCTTCCCCGGAGCTCTCAGCGTGCTGGGCGGCGTCGGCTGGGAGCATCTCGGAGCCGACATCCTGGCCAACCACGCGGCCGCCGACTGGCACGGCACCGACGCGCCGGCGCTGCCCAACCCGGGCTGGTACCGGGACCTGAAGCGGGGCGGCGACCACCACTCCCACAACAAGGCGGTCGTCGACGCGCTGCGGGCGGTGTCGGGCGCCGCGACCGTCCGCCCCGAAGGGGAGGTGCCGGCCGGCGCCTCTGGTGCGGCGGGGGTCGCCGCCCACCTGCTGCAGCGCGCGATCGCCTCCGCGGACCCACGGCTCTACGACGACTTCTCCCGCCTGGTCGACTCCCGGCCCGCTACGTTCCTTCGCGACCTGCTGACCTTGACGCCCGCCGGCGCGCCGGTACCGCTCGAGGAGGTGGAGCCGGCCACGTCGATCGTCCAGCGCTTCTCTACCGGCGCGATGAGCCACGGGTCCCTGTCGGCCGAAGCCCATCAGACGCTGGCCGAGGCCATGAACCTCCTCGGGGGCCGCTCGAACTGCGGTGAGGGGGGCGAAGACCCGGCCCGGTTCAAGACCCGCGGGTCACTCTCCGGTGACCGCAACAGCCGGATCAAGCAGATCGCCTCCGGTCGATTCGGGGTCACCCCGGAGTACTGCGCCTACGCCGACGAACTGCAGATCAAGATGGCGCAGGGCTCCAAGCCGGGCGAGGGCGGCCAGCTGCCGGGCCACAAGGTCAGCGACGAGATCGCCCGGCTGCGCCACACCCAGCCCGGCGTCACTCTCATCTCGCCGCCCCCCCACCACGACATCTACTCCATCGAGGACCTGGCGCAGCTGATCTTCGACCTGAAGCAGGTGAACCCCTTCGCCGACGTCTCGGTGAAGCTGGTGGCCGAGCACGGCGTCGGCACGATCGCCGCCGGCGTGGTCAAAGCGCTGGCCGACGTCGTGCAGATCAGCGGCGCCGACGGCGGCACCGGCGCCTCGCCGCTGTCGTCGATCAAGCACGCCGGCCTTCCCTGGGAACTCGGGCTGGCCGAGACCCAGGAGGCGCTGGTCGCCAACGGGCTCCGGGACCGGGTCCGGGTCCGGGTGGACGGGGGGCTGCTGACCGGGCGCGACGTCCTCATCGCCGCGCTGCTCGGAGCCGACGAGTTCTCGTTTGGGACCGCCGCGATGATCGCCGAGGGCTGCATCATGCTCCGGGCCTGCCACAAAGACACCTGCACCGCCGGCATTGCCACCCAGCGGCCCCACCTCCGGGCCCGCTTCGCCGGCACCCCCGAAGGCGTCGCCACCTACCTCCTGCTCGTGGCCGACGACGTCCGCCGTCTACTGGCCGGTCTCGGGCTGCGCAGCGTGGACGACGCCGTCGGGCGGGTCGAATGCCTGCGGCCGTCTGCCGGGAGCGCCGAGACCGGCCCGGCGGCTGGGGCGGGTCGTTCCCCCGGTGGCGCCACCTCCCTGGCGGAGCGGGCGGCCACGCTCGACCTCGGTCCGCTCCTGGTGCCGCCTGCTGATGCCACCGCACCCCGCCGCTTCGTTGCCGGCCAGGCGCTGCAGCGCCCGAGGGACACCCTCGGCGACCGCCTCCTGGCCGACGGGTACCGGCCGGTGTGGGACGGCGACGACGCCGACCTGCACTACACCATCACCAACCGGGACCGCACCGTGGGCGCCGCGCTCTCAGGCGCCCTCGCCCTGGAGTTCGGCAGCGGTCCGGCCAACGGCAACGTCCGAGTCCATCTGGACGGTTCCGCCGGCCAGAGCTTCGGAGCGTTCCTCGGCGCCGGCGTGCACCTGGACCTCGCCGGCGAGGCCAACGACGGCGTCGGCAAGGGGATGGCCGGCGGCTCGATCGCCATCCGGCCGCCGGCCGGTGATACCGGCACCCCGGTGCTAGTCGGCAACACCTGCCTCTACGGCGCGACTGGCGGAGCCCTCTACATCGCCGGGTCCGCCGGAGAGAGGTTCGGTGTCCGCAACTCCGGGGCCACGGCGGTGGTCGAGGGCGCCGGCGACCACGCCTGCGAGTACATGACCGGCGGGACGGTGGTGATCCTCGGGCCGCTCGGGCGGAACCTCGGGGCCGGCATGACCGGCGGCGAAGCCTACGTGTGGGACCCCGATGGCGCGCTCCCCGGCCGGCTGAACCCGTCGCTCGTCGAAGCCGTGAGGCTGGCGGACGGGCCGGCGGAGACGTTGCGCTGGCTGATCGAGCAACACCTGCAACGGACCGGGTCCGACCAGGCGGCGCGGCTGCTGGCGTCGTGGGGCGTCACCCGCGCCCAGTCGTGGCTGGTCGCCCCGCTGGGGCGCATCAGGCGCCAGGAGGCCGCGTCCGCCCGGGTCGTCGCCGCCAACTGACGGCGCCGGCCACCTGAGAGATCGGGCACACGCTCCGGCCGCGCCCTCGCACGCCCTGGCACGCCCTGGCGCGGCGTTGGTGGCGGGGCGTTGGTGGCGGGGCGTTGGTGGCGGGGCGCTGGGGTCCCCAGGGCTCGCCACGGTTCCCGCGACAGACCTTGGGCCGCAGCCCCCCATGTGTCGCGGATTGCACGGCTTTTTTCGGGGTTTGCCGCGCCAGACCTGCCGTTCCAGTCATAGGTATGTCGCGGCTTTCATCCGCGCCCCCTGGCTGCCTGCCAGGAGCACGGTGCCCCGAGACCACCGCCACCCCAGCCCGGTGCCCCGAGACCACCGCCACCCCAGCCCGGTGCCCCGAGACCACCGCCACCCCAGCCCGGTGCCCCGAGACCGCCGCCACCCCAGCCCGGTGCCCCCAGACCACCGAACCAACCCCCCGTCGTCGGCAGCCCAGCGGCCGACCGCTGCCAGCAGCCCGGGCAGCTCAGCCGCCGGCGCCGCCTACTCGACCGAGGCGGGATCCACGTTGGCGGGGATGGTACGAGCCAGCTCCTCTGCCGTCGGGATCCGCGGAATGGCCGCCTCGGGCGGGAGCTGCGCAGCGATGGCCGACATGATGGTCTCGGTGTCGGCGACCATGTCCTCACCGGTGAGGCCGGTCACCGGCGGACCGACGCGGGCGCGAACCGTGGGCGGGTGCAGGACCTGGGTGACGTTGGGGAGCCGGGAGGAGCGGGGCCAAACGTGTTCGGTACCCCAAAGACCGAGGGGGATGACCGGTGCGCCGGTCGCGGCTGCGAGTCGGGCGGCGCCGGTCTTGCCTCGCAGCTTGGGGTCGAAGAACGCCTCGCCTCGCGGGATGGTCCCCTGCGGGGTCACGATCAGCAGCTCACCGGCCCGGAGGGCCTGCTCGGCCTCCTCGAACGCCTGATCGGCGCCGGCGGCCCGGTCGACGCAGATGGCTCCCGCAGCCCGGAAAAGGCTGCCGATGACCGGGGCGTCGAAGAGCTCCTTTTTGGCCATGCCGCGGGGGTGGCGACCGGCTTCGAAGACCGTCCGGGCCAGGACCACCACGTCGAAGTAGCTGCGGTGGTTGGCCACCACGATCGCTGGGCCGCGCCGCGGGATGTGCTCCAGGCCGCCAAGATCGAAGCGGGCGTAGGGAAACGCCGTCCTCGGGGTCAGCAGCTTGACCAGGTCGAGGGGCTCGGCCCCGAGCAGCTTGGGTACGCCGGCTGGGGCGTCGAGGTGCAGGATCGGCCAGCGCTGGAGGGTGGCCGCAGCCAGCAGGCGCAGGTCGGGGTTGACCGCCACGGGATGACCGACGGACTCCATCAGCGGGATGTCGTAGACGCTGTCGCTGTAGGCCCACGAAGTGGACAGATCCACCGAGTTGGCGGCGGCCCACTGACGCGCCGCTTTGAGCTTGCCGACCGACCACACGAACCCGCCGTCGACGCCGCCGGTGAAGCGATCGACGCCGTGGCGGTCGGCGCTGATGGCCCACTTGGTCGCCACGACGGCGTCGAAGCCGAGCCGCTCGGCCAGCGGGGTCACCAGCACCTCGGGGGTTGTGGTGGCCAGGACCACCATGCGACCCTCCGCTTTGTGGAGCTCGATGAGGGAACGGGCGTAGGGCAGCACGTCGCGCGAGAGGCGCTCGGCGGCCAGCTCGGCGGCCTGGCGGACGTGCTCCACCTGCTTGTTGCGGGCCGTGAGGGCGGCGGCCCGGGCCAGGACCATAGAGGGGACCGTCTCGCCGAGCAGGTTGTAAAAGCCCATCATGAGGCCCTGGCCGGGGATGCTGCGCCGGGAGGAGACGCCCACCTCGAATAGGGCCTCGTTGATCGCTGGGGTGCTCGACCCTCCAAGCAGGGTCCGGTCGAGGTCGAAGAAGGCGGCCTGGGCTCCCATCACATGCACTATCGCGCAGATGGTCCGGTACGGCCGCACCCCACAGCTCGATCGCCAACGGAGAACGACTGCGCTCTGGTATCCATGGGAACGATGGAACTGCGCCAGCTACAGGCCCTCGTGGCGATCGCCGACCACGGCAGTTTCTCGGCCGCGGCCACTTCTCTCCACACCGTCCAATCCAACATCTCCACCCATGTGGCCCGCCTGGAGCGCGAGCTCGGCGTGCAGCTGGTGGACCGCCACGGCGGGGGGCTCACCGACGAGGGGATCGCGGTCGTCGAGCGGGCCCGGAGGGTCGCGGCGGAGATCGACGCCTGCGTCGCGGACGTGGCGTCGATGCGCTCGGAGCTGACCGGTGTCGTCCGGCTAGGCATGATCGGCACCACCGCCCGATGGCTGGCGCCCCTGCTTCTGGAGCGCACCGCGATTGACCATCCCGGGGTCCGGTTGGTGATCGGCGACGGCACATCGAGCACGCTCGAGCCGCAGCTGGTGAGCGGAGGGATCGACGCGGCGATCGTCAACCTGCCTCAGTCGAGCCCGGACCTCACCGAGCGGGCCCTTTTCGAGGAGGACCTGCTGCTGGTGGTCGCCGCCGACCATCCCCTGGCCAGGCGGGGGGAGATCGACCTGACGGATCTCGACGGCCTGCCGCTGCTGCTGCCCGCGCCGGGTTCGACGTTCCGGGCGGAGATCGACGAGGCGACGAGGGCGCAGGGGGTGACGCTCGTGCCTCAGGCGGAACTCGACGGCGTCCGCCTCATCGCGTCGTTGACTCTGCGCGGGTACGGGCCGGCCGTCCTGCCCGCGTCAGGTGCCTCCGACGTCCTCGAAGGTTACGCCCGGGTGTCGGTGCGGGGGCTGCCCCGCCGGCGCGTTGGCGTGGTCGTGCGCCGGCGGGGCCGGGCCAGCGCCCCGGCCCGCGCCGTGCTGG
The DNA here is from genome assembly GCF_025499425.1 of Acidiferrimicrobium sp. IK. Taxonomy (GTDB): domain Bacteria; phylum Actinomycetota; class Acidimicrobiia; order Acidimicrobiales; family Palsa-688; genus Acidiferrimicrobium. The sequence continues at coordinate 367,511 of NZ_JAIMCB010000004.1, read as the reverse complement.
CCATCCTCGATGAGGTGGTGGTCGCCAACCTCGACGCTCGCCACGGCCTCCACGCCCCGACGCCGCGCTGACCAAAAAGCGGCGCCACGCGCCGATCAAAAAGCCGCCCCCCGCCGACCAAAGAACCCGCCTCCGCGCTGACCAAAAAGCCGCCGCGCCGCTGAACAAAAGACCCGCCGAACCGTCGCGGCCGGGACGACCAGACGGTCGTCCCGGCCGCGTCGGTCAGCTGCTGCGGGCCTTGAGCTGTCGCAGGACGTACTGCAAGATCCCGCCGTGACGGAAGTACTCCGCCTCCTTGGGGGTGTCGATGCGCAAGACGACGTGGAAGGACTTGTCGCCGGCGGTGACCGACAGCTTCTTCGGCAGCGGGGCGGCGTCGTCGATGCCCTCGAGACCGGAGATGGTGATGACCTCTTCGCCGGTGAGGCCCAGGGACGCGCAGGAGGTGCCGGCCTCGAACTGCAGGGGCAGGATGCCCATCCCCACCAGGTTGGAGCGGTGGATGCGCTCGAAGCTCTCGGCCAGGACCGCCTTGACGCCTAGCAGCGCGGTGCCCTTCGCGGCCCAGTCACGCGACGAACCCGATCCGTACTCCTTGCCGGCGATGACCACCAGCGGCACGCCCTCGTTCGCGTAGCGCTTGGCTGCGTCGTAGATCGACATGACCTCGCCGTCAGGCAGGTGGCGAGTAACGCCGCCCTCGGTGCCCGCCGCCAGCTGGTTGCGCAGGCGGATGTTGGCGAACGTGCCGCGGATCATGACCTCGTGGTTACCGCGCCGGCTGCCGTAGGAGTTGAACTCCCCCGGCTCGACCCCGCCGTCCACCAGCCACTGGCCAGCCGGGCCGTCCTTGCGGATGTTGCCCGCCGGCGAGATGTGGTCGGTGGTGACGCTGTCGCCGAGCCAGGCCAGCACCCGAGCATCCTTGACGTCGCGCAGCGGGGCCGGCGTCTCGGGCATCCCCTCGAAGTACGGGGGGTTGCGCACGTAGGTCGAGCGGCTGTCCCACTCGTAGGAGTCGCCGGTGGGCACGTCGAGGCCCTGCCAGCGCTCGTCACCGCTGAACACGTCGTTGTAGGAGGCCGTGAAGCCCGAGGACTGCACGCTGCGCCCGACGATCTCGGCCACCTCGGCCGGGGAGGGCCAGATGTCACGCAGGTAGACGTCGGAGCCGTCCGATGCAGTGCCGATCGGCGAGTTGACCAGGTCCATGGTCATCGATCCGGCCAGTGCGTAGGCCACGACCAGCGGAGGGGATGCCAGGTAGTTCATCCGCACGTCGGGGTTGATCCGACCCTCGAAGTTGCGGTTGCCGGACAGCACCGACACGACGGCCAAGTCGCCGTCGTTCACCGCGGCGGAGATCGCCGGCAGCAGCGGTCCGCTGTTGCCGATGCAGGTCGTGCAGCCAAAGCCGACCAGCGCGAACCCGAGCTTCTCGAGGTAGGGCGTTAGCCCGGCCTTCTCGTAGTAGTCCATGACGACCTTGGACCCTGGGGCCAGGGTGGTCTTGACCCACGGCTTGGAGGTCAGGCCCTTCTCGACGGCCTTCTTGGCCAGTAGACCGGCGGCGACCATGACGTCGGGGTTGGACGTGTTGGTGCAGGAAGTGATCGCGGCGATGACCACCGCGCCGTGGTCGAGGTCGAAACGGGAGCCGTCGTCGATGGCGACCGGGGTGGGGTTGCTGGCGACGCCCTCCGAGGGCGACACGCCGCCCGAAGCGCCGAGCACCTTGGCCAGCGCGGGGCCGAACTGTGCGGCCGCCTCGTCAAGGCGGACCCGGTCCTGGGGCCGGGCCGGACCGGCGATGCTCGGGACGACCGTGGAGAGGTCCAGCTCCAGGCGCTCCGAGTAGGCGGGCTCGCGGGACGGATCGTGCCACATGCCCTGCTCCTTCGCGTACGCCTCGACGAGGGCGATGTGCTCCTCGGAGCGTCCGGTGAGGCGCATGTAGGAGAGCGTCTCGTCGTCGATCGGGAAGATGGCGCAGGTCGATCCGTACTCCGGCGACATGTTGCCGATGGTGGCCCGGTTGGCCAGCGGCACGCCGGCGACGCCCTGCCCGTAGAACTCGACGAACTTGCCCACCACCCCGTGCTTGCGCAGCATCTCGGTGACGGTGAGGACCAAGTCGGTGGCGGTGGCGCCTTCCGGGAGCTGACCGCTCAGCTTGAAGCCGACCACTCGGGGGATCAGCATCGACACCGGTTGGCCGAGCATCGCCGCCTCGGCCTCGATGCCGCCGACTCCCCAGCCGAGCACGCCGAGCCCGTTGACCATGGTCGTGTGGCTGTCGGTGCCGAGCAGCGTGTCGGGGTAGGCCTGCACCGCCTGGCGCCCCGACGCCTGGTCCGCGTCTTTGGTGAACACCACTCGGGCCAGGTACTCGAGGTTGACCTGGTGGCAGATACCGGTGTTGGGCGGTACCACCTTCAAGGTGTCGAACGCCGTCTGCCCCCACCGCAAGAAGCGGTAGCGCTCCTCGTTGCGGGCGAACTCCAGCTCGGCGTTCTGTTTGAACGCGTCGGGCACGCCGTAGACGTCGGCGATGATCGAGTGGTCGATCACCAGCTCCGCGGGGATCTGCGGATTGACCGCCGCCGGGTCGCCGCCCATCGCCTTCATCGCGTCGCGCATCGCGGCCAGGTCGACCACCGCGGGGACGCCGGTGAAGTCCTGCATCAAGATCCGCGCCGGAGCGAAAGCGATCTCCTGGCTGGGCTCGGCGTCGGGGTCCCACGAGGCCATGGCCTCTATGTCGGACGCGGAGACGCTCACGCCGTCCTCGTTGCGCAGGAGGTTCTCCAGGAGCACCTTGAGCGAGTACGGCAGCCGGGCCACGTCGAAGCGGTCGGCCAGGGCGTCGAGGCGGTGGATCTCGTACGTCCGGTCGCCGACGGTCAGGTCGGCTCGTGCCCCGAAGCTGTTGTTGGCCATAGATCCTCCATCGATGGTGCGATTACATGCCCCAGTCTGGCCTGCCGATGCCGGTCCGAGCCAGAACGGTGGGGAAAAGGAGCCGGGCGCCGGGAGCGGCGCGCCTCTCGGGAGCGTCGCCTCCTACACTCGGCCGGCATGGAGGCCCTGACCGCCGAAGAACTGCGGGTGCTCGGGGTGCTGATCGAGAAGGAAGCGACCACCCCCGATCAGTACCCGCTGACGATGAACGCACTGCTGCTCGGGATCAACCAGGCATCCAACCGGAACCCGGTGGTGTCGTGGAGCCAGGCCGACGTGGAGCCGGTCTTGGGCCGCCTCCGCCAGCTCGGGCTGGCCCGAGTCGTGCACAGCCCGAGTAACCGGGCCGACAAATACCGCCACGTCATGGACGAGACGATGGGCTTGACCAAAGGCGAGCTGGCTGTGCTCGCGGTACTGGCCCTCCGTGGCCCGCAAACGGTCAACGAGCTCATCTCCCGCACCGAGCGCTACTCCGGCATGGAGGAGATGGGCGGCGTGGAAGGCGTTCTCCACCGGCTGAAGAACCGGTACGAGACGCCCTACGTCACCCGCCTCGGCCGTCAGCCGGGCCAGCGCGAGGAGCGCTGGGCCCATTTGCTGGCCGGCGAGGTCCTGGCCGTCCCGGACCCGCCGCCGGCGAGCACCCGCTCGTCGAGCCCCTCTGCGGTGTCGGAGCACGCCGGGCGCATCGCAGCCCTCGAGCAGCAACTGGCGGGGCTGAGCGAGACCGTCGCCGGCCTGCAGCGCGAGCTTCAAGAGTTCCGTTCGCAGTTCTCCTGAGAGTTCGGCTGCCTGCTTCCGGCGGCCGATCACTTGCACCGTTTGTCCGGTCGCGTAGTCTTCCCCCGCCGAGGCAGGAGGATGTGCGGGCTCGCGGGCCGAATCTTGCCTCTGACTGAGAGCGCGCCGACGGTCGCCCTGACGGGGCCGCTCGCTCCTCGACGTCGAGACGGTGACCGCAGGTGTGATCAGCCAACAGCTGGAGGGCAAGGAATGAAGGCAAGAGGACGTCGATCCATCGGGATCGTGTCCGTGGGCGGGATGCTCGCTGTGATGGTCGCGGGCACGGCCCCCGCCAGCTCGGCGGCCACGGTCAAGGCTGCAGCAGTGCCCGGGGCGGTGCCGTTCTCCCAGGCCAAGTTCGCCGGGTATGCAGCGGGAGACATGCTGCACACCGGCGCCTTGTCGACCACCTTGCCGTCGTCGCCGCTCCCGGTGCCGCTCCCTGGCGTCACCAACGGCCCCGGCGGTACCAGCGTCGCCGACCTCGAGGAGGCGTTCAGCGGGGCGTCGGTCAACACCGCCGGCCTGGCATCCCCCATCACCGGCGACGACGCCGGCAGCGCCGGCACCGGACTGCTCATCCAGCCGGCCCAGTCGGCGACCAACAACGCTTACGGCGTCGGGTCCGGCCTCGAGGCCGGCCTGGCGGTGCCGTCGAACGCTTCGAGCAATCAGCTGAAGCTCTCCGGGCGCGCCGAGTCCGTCGCCGCCCCCAACAGCCCGGCGGTGACCGACTCCCTGACCGGCGCCGACGGGCTGAACCTCGGTGGCTTGGTGTCGGCCTCCGCTCTGACCGGGAGGGCGGACTCCTACTACGACGCCAGCAGCTGCCCGTTGGGCCAGCCGCTGTCGTTCGGGCTGGGCGACGCGGCCAACGCCGCGGTCTTGCCGAGCACGCCGGGCGCCGGCGGGCTACCGGGGCTCGGGTCGTTGAACCTCCCGGGCATCTCGTCGCTGACCAGCCTCCTGTCCACGCTGACCGGGGCCCTTCCGACGGGCACCAGCGGGCTGTCCACCAGCGGTCCCCTGGTGTCGACGTCGGGGTCGGGCACGTCGGTCGCCCAGACCGACTCGGAGACGTTCCTCTCCGCAAACGGCGACGGCACCTACGGCGTCACCACCCAGGCCCGCGAGACCATCGCCCCGGTCACCATCAACCTGTTCGGCGCCGCGCAGCTGATCATCACCGTCACCGGCACCAGCCCCAGCGACCCCCTCACCCTCTCGGCGAAGACCACCGGCGAAGGCTCCGGGGCAGCGGTCACCCTGTCCAACAACGCCATCATCCACGTCCAGCTCCAAGCGACCGGGATGCCGGCGACCGACATCATCCCTCCGACATCGCTCAACGACATCGTCGGCAAGGGCGGGATCGTCATCCCGCTGGACCTGGCCAAGCTCCCCTCGGCGCTGACCCAACTCGGCAGCAGCGCCAACCTGTCGTCCATCCCGGTGGTCGGGAGCGCCCTCGGCAGCCTGCTCGGCCCGGTGCTGAGCGCGATCGGCTCGGCCACCAGCCCGCTCGCCTCGGCCGCGTCGACGCTTCCCGACCTGTCGCTCGGCTACTTGGCGATCGGCACGCCGGTGCGGGCCATCAACTCCAGCCCGACCAACAGCCCGGTCACGCCCCCCGTGCAGTCCGGCGGCACCGCCGCTTCCGGTGCGTTCGACCTGGCCCGGGTCCACCTCGGCATCAACGTCTCCAACACCGGTTCCCTGGGAAGCCTGACGAGCCTCCTCGGCGGCTCCCTCGGGTCGCTCTCCAGCCTGCTGCCCACCAGCGCCTTGACCAGCGGCGTCCTCAACATCGCGGACGTGAACGTCGGGCACCTCGAAGCCTCCTCCGCTCTGTCGGCGCCGATCACCTGCAACATCCCGGTCGTCAAGTCGGCCAACCCGACCAGCGTGACAGCCGGTAACACCTTCACCTACACCATCCAGGTGCCCGACCCGGCCAAGCTGGCCGACCTTTCTTGCAGCCTGACCAACGTGACCGCCACCGACGTCATCGGTGACGCTCAAGGCTCCCCGACCTTCAACGTCGTCGGCGTGTCCAACGGCGGCACCGTCAACCAGACGTCGCCCAACCAGGCGACGATCACCTGGAACGGACTCAACTACAACGTGGCGCCGGTAGGGGCCGCTCCCAACCCGCCGATCACCTTGACCATCACCGTCAACACGCCGGCCACCTCGCCGGCCGGGGTCATCCAAGACGTCGTCAACGCCACGGGGACCGCCTCGGGCTGCAACGGCGGCGTGACCGGCATCGCCAACCTGGGAGGCGTCAACGGCAACGCCCTCACCGGCAGCTACACGCTGACCCAGCCGGCGGTCAACGCGGTGGACCTGGCGACCGCGGCGGGCGCCGCCCCGCAGGGGCCGCTGCCTCACACCGGGGGCACCGGCGGTCTGTGGCAGCCGCTCGGTGGTCTGCTGATCCTCGGTCTCGGCGGCGGGGCGCTGGCGTTGGTCCGCCGCAGCCGGCGCAGCGCCAGCTGAGCAGTCGCTAGTGCCGCTGCGGCCCGCCGGTCTCCCGGCGGGCCGCGGCGCGTCGGCGGATAGCCTCACGGACGCTATGGAGGACACCAGACCACTCGCCGTCAACCGCTACCGCGACACCAGGGCCGGCGCGCTGCGCCCAGGGGACGTCGGGAGGACGGTCCGTCTCGCCGGGTGGATCGCAGCCAAGCGCGACCACGGAGGCCTGCTGTTCGTGGATCTGCGCGACGCCGGGGGGACCGCCGAGGCCGGCGTGGTGCAGCTGGTGACCCATCCCGACTTCGAGAGCTTCGACACGCTGAGCGGCCTGCGAGTGGAGAGCGTGATCTCGGTGGTCGGCACGGTGGTCGCCCGCTCCGAGGAGACGGTCAACCCGCGGCTGGCCACCGGCGGTGTCGAGGTCAGCGTCGAGTCCCTCGAGGTGCTGTCGACCGCCGACGTTCTGCCCTTCCAGGTGGAGGGCGACAAGGAGGCCGGCGAGGAGGCCCGCCTGCGCTACCGGTATCTCGACATGCGGCGAGGACCGGTCGTCGAGCGGCTGGCCAAGCGGGCCCGCTTCGCGCAGCTGGTGCGGACCCACATGGCCGAGCGGGGCTTCCTCGAGGTGCAGACCCCGATCCTCACCGCGTCGTCTCCGGAGGGCGCTCGCGACTTCCTGGTCCCGAGCCGGCTCTACCCCGGCGAGTTCTACGCCCTGCCGCAGGCGCCACAGCAGTTCAAGCAGCTGCTGATGGTGGGGGGCGTGGACCGCTACTTCCAGATCGCTCCGTGCTTTCGCGACGAGGCGTCGCGCGCCGATCGCAGCCCCGGCGAGTTCTACCAGATCGACCTCGAGATGGCGTTCGCGACCCAGGAGGACGTCTTCGAAGAGGTGGAGCTGCTCATGTCCCGCGTGGTGCACGAATTGTCGAGCAAGACGACGAGCACGCCGTTCCCCCACCTGGCCTACGCCGACGCGGTGGACCGTTACGGCACCGACAAGCCGGATCTCCGTTTCGGGTTGGAGATCGCCGACGTGACCGGCGAACTGGGCGGCCGGACCGAGTTGCCGATGTTCACCGACGCCCCGGCCAAGGGGCACCGCATCCGCGCCCTGCTCGCACCCCAGGGCGCTGGCCGGTCCCGGAAGTGGTTCGACGGGTTCGCGGACGCAGCCAAGCGCCTCGGGGTCATCGGGAGCTGGTTGCAGCTCGACCCAGACGGCGCCAAGGGCCCCCTTTCTCGAAAGCTGACCGAAGCAGAGCTGGCGACCCTCGCCGAGTCGGTCGGCGCGCAGCCCGGTGACGCCGTTTTGACCACCGTCGGCCCCCGCGTCGCGGCCAGCAGCGCCCTCGGCGGGGTGCGCAGCGAGCTGGGCCGGGAGCTGGGGCTGGCCGACCCGCAAGCGCTGGCGTTCGCCTGGGTGGTGGACTTCCCGATGTTCGAGCGCAACGCCGAGTCGGGGGCCTGGGAGTTCTCCCACAACCCGTTCTCGATGCCCCAGGGAGGCCTGGACGCCCTGCGGGACAAGGATCCCGGCGACATCCTGGCCTACCAGTACGACCTGGTCTGCAACGGGCTCGAGCTGTCATCGGGCGCCGTCCGTAACCATCGCCCCGACATCATGGAGGCCGCGTTCGCCATCGCCGGATACGACGCGGAGCGCATCCGCACGTCGTTCCCGGCCCTTTGGAACGCGTTCCATTACGGTCCGCCGCCCCACGCCGGCATCGCGCCAGGCTTCGACCGGATCCTGATGATGCTCGAGGACCAGGCCAACCTGCGGGAGGTCATCGCCTTCCCGCTCAACCAGACGGCCCGGGACCTGCTGATGGGAGCCCCGAGCCCGGTCGACGACGGCCAGCTGAACGAGCTGCACCTGCGCGTGGTGCCGCCACCCAAACCGACATGATCGTCGTGACCATCGTCGTCGCCGTGCTGGCGGTCGCGACGGTCGCTTTCGTGTTGCGCGACCAGCGCGCCACCCGGGCCCGAGTCAGGACGCTGGGCCGCCAGCTGGAGCAGGCTCGGGCCGCGCTGGCCCGGCGGGAGGAGCAACGAGTCGACGCGGAGCGTCGCTTGGAAACCCTGGTTGCGGCCCAGGCCGCCGCCGACGAAGTCACCCCGCCCCCGGCGATCGGCGCGGCGGCGATGGGCGCGGCACCGGGGGTAGACGCGGCCTCGGGGGTCGGCGCCTGGGAAGGCCGATCCTGGGACAGCGCAGGGACGCCGGGGAGCGAGCTGCAAACCGCCGCTGAGGTAGGCGCCGCTCCGGCGCCCGACCACGGACCGGGAGCCGGCGCGGACGACCCCGGGAGCCGTGCGGCTGCCCGGGAGGGCGACGGGTCTCTAACCCCGTCGGACCCGGCCCGGGTGCTCGAGTCGCTGTGGGCTTTGACCGCCCTCGAGCAGGCTCGGGCTCGCCGCTTCGCCGAGGCTCTCTCGACGGCCCCTCCGAGGAACCCTCCAGACGGGCTCACCGCCGGGCTCGAAGACGAGGTCGGTCGCCTCCGGGAGGAGGCCGGGACGCCGGGGACGCTCAGGGTCGTACTCGATGCCGAGCCAGCTCCGGGAGACGCAGAACTGCTCCTGCGGTCGGTGCAGGCCCTGCTCGCAGTGCTGAGCCGGCACTGCCAGGCCTACGACCTCTACGTGCACCAGTGGGAGGACCGTCTTCTAGGGGTTCTGGTGTGCGAGGGGTTCGACGGACCGGACTCGGTGGCCGACGAGACCAGCGACGTGCTGGCCGCGCTGGCGCCCGTCGACGGCCGAATCGAGCTGGACCGGGATCCGCAGGGCCGTCTCCGGGCCCGGCTCAGCATCCCGGCTCACTGAGGAACCGCGGTCACACCCGCCGGGTAGCGTAAGAAGCGGTCCCGGGCCGAGGAGTCCTCGGTCGACCTCGGGGTATCGGACCTCCCCCTCATGACACGAGGAGCGGAGGGTTCGATGTTCGATGTGCAAGACGCAGTCGACGCGCTGTGCGAAGCGGTGGGGGTCGACGAGCGGCCGGTCTGGACGGTGTTCGACCGTGCCGACGGCGGCGTCGACGGTTTTGTTCTCCAGCCCGGGCCGGGAGGCATGCTCGGGTGGCGAGCCCCGGCCGAGGTGTGGGCGATTGGGATGGTGGCGGGCGGGACCGCCAGAGTCCTCGACGACGAGGCCGACCGCGGGGCGCGTTGCCAGGTGGCCTGCGTCGTCGACCGGCGGGGCGCGGCGGCCGGACGGGTTCGCTTCCTTGCGCCGGGCGAGCCGCCCGGGGCGAGATCGAGCGCCGGCCCCGACGCCGGGGTGGGCTCTCGGCCGGGCTCTGGGCCCTCGACGAGCGTCGCCGCAGTGCAGGCGCTCGGCGAGGTGCGTTACGAGGCGCCCCAGGAGGGCCGGGTCCTCGACATTCTCCGGCGCTGTCTCGGTCTCGAGACCGCGCCAGCAGAGGACCATCTGCCCGCGGTACTGGCGCTGGTGTGGTTGGCGGCGGTGTCGCGAGAGGCTCGCCGCCGCGGCGCTTGCCTCGAATGGTCCGACGCCGTCGCCTTCCACCCGGTCGTGTCGCTGAGAGATCGCGGTGCCGGCCCTTCCACGGACCGCTCCGTTGCCGGCCGCTTGCAGCAACGACGTCGGCCCGGCGACCCGTGGGCCGCGTTGATCGCCAGCGCTCACCAGGGGTGGGACTGGGGTGAGCTACGCCGCCGCTGCGTCGAGCGTCGAGTCGGCATTGGAGACGTCACCGCGGAGCTGGCCGAATGGATGGACGACGGGATGTTCAGCCGCTGGATCGCCGAAGAGGTCGGTGACGCGGAGCGGATCATCGACCTCGGGTTTAGATCGCTGGTGGAGCGCGACCACCCGGCGTTGGACCGACTGCTGTCGGACGCCGTCGGCTGGGATGACCCGGAGGATTGCGCTCCCCCGCCGCGTGCACGCTGCAGACGACGCCCGCCGCTGGCCCGGTGATGTCCCGCCATTGCCGCCAAGATGGCAGCGTCGGGAGTGCCGAGTTGCTAGGAGGCCGAGCGGCTAATGCCGGCGGCGCGCAGGACACGCGCCGGCACGCCTACCTCACGCCATGCCGCGTAGCTGATGTGCTTGCGCTCCGAATATCCGGGCAACGCCTCGATGAATGACTTCTCGAGCTCGTCCAGATTGACGTCGCTCTGCTGCTGCATCCGGCCCAGCTCCTGCTCCAGATCCAACCGTCGCTGGAGGAGATGCACGCGATCTAGCGCCGTGCTCTTCTCCAATTGCCGCAGCGTCTCGGTCAGCTGACGCTGAACCGTGTCAATAGTGCGCTTGCGACCCGGGCGCGGACGGTGCGCCTCCAGAGCCTCGAGGTACCGCCGGACCGCACGGCCTTCATCCCGGCCAACCGCCAGCGCCGCCTTGTGAGCGTCGGTCATCCCTTTTTTGGCCGGCACAGCGGCCTTCTTCGCAGCAATTTTCTTCGGCACGAGGACGAGAGTTTAGCGCTTCAGTTCACAACCGCGGTGACACTTCGGGGCTGACCAATGCGCCCGGGAACGGGCTACTTTCCGCTACCCGACCAGCGCAGCGCTCGAGGCGGTAGCCATCGCCGACCGCGACCGGGCGCGAACACAGCTGCCGACACGCCGTTAGGCGCCGGGCCATTGACCGGGACAAAGTGGATCCGCACCGTTGCCAGCTGCTTTTGTCCGTGCCTGTACCGTTGCCCCCGAGGAAGCAATGCAGTGCTCCGCGCGAGCTTTGCACCGCCCGCCTTCAGGCGATCGCAACTGCGATGGCCAGCATGATTGCGGTCGCCGGGAAGGCGCCTTCCCGGGCAAGGGGCGCCGCCCCCGGGCGGGGGCTGCGCCTCCCGCGTCCCTCAGGAGGACGCCCAAGGCCCGAACGAGCCGTCCCCCAGGCGCCGCGGGTTGGTGACGCCGAAGGTGGCCAGTCTCTCGAGGACCACCCGACACAGCTCTGGGTCAGGCCTCCCCGCCGCGTCTTTCTCCGCCTTGTCGACCAGCGCGGCGGCGATCGCCTCCGCGGCCACGGGCGGAGTGAACTCGTCCCCGAACAGCGCATCGAGCTGCCCTTCCACGCCAGCGCCGACCACGGCATCGAACATCGCCAGCAATCGACCGGAGTCGAACGTGTCCGCGTGGCCGACGAGGCCCGCCGTGCTTCCCCCAGCCCAGGGCTGGCGATCGTAGGGGACCGAGCCCCCACCACGTCGAGTCCGCGCTCTCACCGCACGCCCGGCCGCTGCTGGGCCCGGACCGACCGGGAACACCTGCGACCTCGAGACATGCGCTCGGCGGGCTAGCCGCCCGCTTGGAGACGGTGCGGCGGAGCGGAGCGGGGTGGGCGTAGAGGGAATCGAACCCCCGACCTCATGCGCGTCATGCATGCGCTCTAACCAACTGAGCTATACGCCCGAGATACGGCGGAAGACCATACCACGGCGTCACCGGCGATCCGGCGGAGGCATGACTGCGCCGGGCCGCGGGTACATGCCAAGCATGGCAGACCACACCACCCCCAGCGAGGCCACCCAAGCAGAGGAGGCCAAGGAGGCCACCAAGCCGGCCGGTGCCGGAGCCGTGGCCGACGCAGACGCCGCCGCGGCTGACGGCCACAAGGTCGATCCCTCCGTGGCCAGTACCGAGAAGGCCGCATACGAGCGCGGCGCCAATGTGAAGGGCGAGGGCGAGTTGCCTTAACGCCGGTCTCCTCGACCTCACCCCTCGAACATCAAGCTTCGAGACCCCGCGGCGCCGGGCTTGCCCGGCGCCGCGGCGCGCCGCGGCGCGCCCACGGGGCGCCGGCCGAGAGCGCCGCGCCCGAGCAGCTGCCGGCCGCGACCCGGCGGTCGGGGACCGCCCTGGAGGGGCAGTTGGGCACCGACCGTGGTGGAGGACTGGATGTCGAGTCGCCGACCGCCGGCCGCCCGCCGCGAGCGACGGCCCGTGCCGTCGGCGCCCGCCCCGCCCGCGACCTCATGGCGCCGGGGCGGCCGTCGATCACGGGCGGGTCAGGCGGTGAGAGCCGCGGCGTCGGCGGGCACCTCCACCCACCCCTCGCCCAGCACCACCCGCTCGGAGGACGCCGCGAGCAGCCGCCCCGCCCCCCCGACGGGGAACCGCCGCGGCTCGGCGCCCAGGTTGGCGCTGATCTGCACGCCGGCCCGGCTTACCTGCAGCCACTGCTCGTCGTCGCTGACCTCCACCGCGGTGTCGAGCGGACCGTCCGTGGCCAGCGCCGGGAGCTCCCGGCGCAAAGCGAGGAGGGTGCGGTGCCACTCGAGCACCGATCGGTGCGGGTCGGTGTCGAGCTCCTCCCAGCGCAGCACCGACCGGTCGCGAGTGGCGGGGTCCTGCGGGTCGGGAACGTCCTCGGGCGCCCATCCGAAAGCCGCGAACTCCTTGCGGCGCCCCTCCCGCACGGCCCGGCCGAGCTCCGGGTCGGGATGGTCGGTGAAGTACTGCCAGGGCGTCGACGCGCCCCACTCCTCTCCTTGGAACAGCATCGGCACGAACGGCGCGGTGAGGACCAGCGCGGCGCCGACCTTCAGCCGCCCGGCGGACAGCAGGGCCGCGGAGCGGTCCCCGACCGCCCGGTTGCCGATCTGATCGTGGTTTTGCAGGTAGCCGAGGAAAGAGGTTCGGGGCAGGTCCCCTGCCGGGCGGCCGTGATGGCGGTCCCGGTGCGGGGAGTAGTCCCGTCCGTAGACGTAGACCCGTTCGAGGGCCCGACCGACCTGCGACAGCAGCCCGTAGTCCTCGTAGTAGCCGCTTCGGTCCCCGCTCAGCGCGGCGTGCAGAGCGTGGTGGAAGTCGTCAGACCAGCTGGCGGTCAGCCCGTAGCCGCCGGCCTCACGGGAGCGCACCAGCGACGGGTCGTTGCGATCACTCTCCGCTATCAGCCACAGCGGCCTGCCGAGGTGGGCGGCGAGCGCCTCTACCTCCTCCGCCATCTCCTCGAGGACGTGCAGGGCGCTCTCGTCGACGATGGCGTGCACCGCGTCGAGGCGCAGCCCGTCGACGTGGTAGTCGGCGAACCACATGCACGCGTTGGCGATGATGAACCGGCGCACCTCGTCGCTTCCCGCTCCGTCGACGTTGATGGCCGAGCCCCACGGAGTGGAGTACCGGTCGGTGAAGTACGGCCCGAACTCGCTCAGGTAGTTACCGGACGGACCCAGGTGGTTGTACACGACGTCGAGGACCACAGCCAGCCCCCGGGAGTGGGCGGCGTCGACGAACCGCTTGAGGCCGTCCGGGCCGCCGTAGGCGTGGTGGGGAGCCCACAGATCGACGCCGTCGTAGCCCCAGCCCCGCCCTCCGTTGGCCTCTGCCACCGGGAGCAGCTCCACTGCGGTGACGCCCAGCTCGACGAGGTGGTCGAGGCGCTCGATCGCCGTGTCGAAGGTCCCCTCAGAGGTGAACGTGCCGATGTGGAGCTCGTAGAGGACCGTCGAGGGCCAGTGCGTCCCCCGCCAGGCGCGGTCGCTCCACTCGAACGCGGCGTGGTCGACGGTGGCTGAGAGACCGTCGACCCCGTCGGGCTGCCAAGGGGAGCAGGGATCGGGCCGGGCCGGACCGCCGTCGACGGAGAATCCGTAGCGGGTTCCGGGCCCCGCGGCCGGGACGTCGAGACGCCACCAGCCGCCGGTCGGATCCTCGCTCATCGGCGACGACCTCCCGTCGCTCACCAGCTCGACGCGGTGGTGGCCAGGGGCCCACACTGCGAACTCGGTCACTGACCGCCTCCTTGCCCGTCGTCTTGGGTCATGGGTCCTTCGCCGGGTGCGGCGCGGTCGGCCACCAGCAGCGCCACAGGAAGGCCGGAGAGCATCTCGCCGAGGGCGACGGTGCCCTCCCAGGCGGCTCCGGTCAACCTGTCGATCCAGCGGCCCGGCGGAAGGGTCAAAGTGGTGCCGCGCCAGCCGCCCCCGGCATCGAGGGCCGTCGGCAGCCTGGTGGCCAGAGAGATCACCTGCCCGCCTCGGCAGAAGCCGACAATATGCGCCGCGGCCGGGCCGCTCGCCACGAGGGGGCTGTAGCGGCCGGCGGCGCCCGGCCCGAACGCCTCCGGGCGGTCCGCTCGCACGGCCAGGGCGGCGTGGACCACCGCGACCTTGGTGGTCCCCTCCCCCTGCTCTTCGGCCCACAGCGCAGCGACCCCGAGAGGCTCGTCGGGGCCTCCGGCGCCCCCAGAGTCCCGGCCGGCGCCGGGGCCCACCTCGCCCGGCAGGACCGCCCGGGCCCGTTCCAGCAGCCGCCGGCGCTTCGCGTAGTCGACCGGCCGGCGATTGTCGGGATCGACTAGCGACAGGTCCCAGCTCTCGCTGCCCTGGTACAAGTCGGGTACGCCGGGCGCGGTGAGCGTGAGCAGCTTCTGGCCGAGCGCTACCGCCCAGCCCGGCCTCCGGATCCGCTCGACCACCGCGTCGACGTCGGCCACGAAGGCCGCGTCGGCGAGCATCTCGTCGATCAGCGCCTCGAGGGCGCTGTCATAAAACTCGTCGGGGTCGGTCCAGCTGGTGTGCAGCTTGGCTTCCCGGGTGGCCTTGCCCATGTACTCCTTCAGCCGGGCCGCGTCGATCGGCCACGCCCCGACCAGCGTCTGGTAGAGCAGCCACTCGGTGCTGCGATCCGGTGGCGGCGCGTCGCGACCGGCGTTGGCCTCGCACCACCGCTCGACCACCGACGCCCACATGGCGGGCTGCTCGGCCAGGATCGACAGCCGGGCCCGGACGTCCTCGCTGCGCTTGGTGTCGTGGGTGGAGGTGGCCAGGAGGGTCAAGGGGTGGGCGGCGTGGACAGAGGCGTTGTGCTCGTGGAACGCGCCGGGTCCGCCGGGCGGTCGTCCCGGGTCGCCGCCGACCTCGTTGCGCCACGAGGTCGGCACCCACCGGTAGAACGCGGTGTCCTCCAGCGCCTTGGCCATCACCGGTCCGCTGGTCTGCTGGAACCGTAAGGCCAGCTCCCGCTCGTCCTCGCCCGGGACCCGCAGCAGCAGGAGGTCGCGGATGAAACCGAGCAGCTCGTCGTCGATCTCGGGGTGGCGCACACCGGCGGTCATCACCGCGCTGTCGACGACGGCAACGTCGGTGTCCTCCGCTGGGTGCCCGGGGCGTACGTAGGTCCGGTACACCGGGAACGCCACCAGCACCGCACCGAGCGCGTCGCGCAGGTCCCGGCGGGTGTAGTCCCGGTAGCGGCGGTGGTGCTCGCAGATCCGAGTCAGGCGGGCCGCCAGGCGGTTCAAGTCGGCGGCCAGGGGCCCGTCGAGCACCTCGACCTTGGCCTGGTGGACCATCTCCTCGAAGCGGTCGGTGACCCCGGAGAACGAGCGGTAGGACGCCTGGATCTCCAGGTCCCCTTCGGCGTCTTCGAGCACCCCGGCCACCACGTTGAGCCAGTCGTATCCGGTGGTGCCCGCCGCCATCCAGGTCCCCGGCAGGGCCTCGTCGCCCTCGAGGATCTTCTCGACCACCACCCAAGCCTCGGGCGCCGCACTGCGGAGCCGGTCGAGGTAGGTCGCGGGATCGCGCAGGCCGTCGACATGATCGATGCGGACCCCGTCGATGACCCCGTCGCGCAGCCAGGCCAGGATCAGCTGGTGGCTGTCGGCGAACACCGCAGGGTCCTCCACCCGGATGCCAGCCAGGTCGTTGATGTCGAAGAAGCGCCGGTAGTCGAGCTCCTCGCCGGCGGTCCGCCACCACGCCAGGCGGAAGTTCTGCCGGTCGAGCAGGGCGTCGAGGCGGTCCGGGTCGCGGTTGAGCGCCTCGAGCTCCTCGCTGATCGCCTCGCCGACCGCGGGCCGCTCGACGACGAGGGTGGCCAGGCGGTTGCGGAGGATCTCCTTGTCGCGGTGGCGTTCCCGGACGCTGTCGGGGTCGGTCAAGGTGGCCAGCGGCAGCTTCGCGAACGCCGACGCCAGGCTTTCCAGCTCGCCGCGGACCGCGGGATCGTCGAGGCGCACCGCGGCAGGTACGAGAATGTCGTCGAGGCTGCGCGGGGTGAGCGGAGCGGCGTGGTCGAAGTAGCGCAGCACGAACCCGCCGCCCTCTCGTTCGATCGCCAACCGCCCCGCCTCCAGCTCCCTGCCGTAGTGGTCGCCGAGGATCGGCAGCAAGACGGTGTTGCGCAGCTTGGACTCCGGAGGGTCCCAGTCGACGTCGAAGTAGGAGGCGTACACGCTGGCCGGGCCGTTCTCGAGCACGTCCCACCACCAAGCGTTGTCGCGCCCGGTTATGGCCATGTGGTTGGGGACGATGTCGAGTAGCTGGCCGAGACCGGCCCGCTGCAGGGCGGCCTGCAGCCGGCGGTGGCCTTCCTCTCCGCCCAGCTCCCTGTTGACCCTGGTCGGGTCGACCACGTCGTAGCCGTGGGTGCTGCCGGGGGCGGCCTGCAAGACCGGCGACAGGTACAGGTGGCTGACGCCGAGCTCGGAGAGATAGCCGGCTATCCCAGCCGCGTCGTCGAAGGTGAACCCGGCGTGCATCTGGACCCGGTAGGTGGCCCGGGGTACGCCGGGCCCCGAACCTTCAGCGGTCACGTCGTAGCACCACTACGCCGCGGTCGACCACGCGCAGCGTGCCGCCGGCGTCGACGTGGCGCTCCTGGCCGTCGAAGGGCAGCAGCGGCTCTTCGGTGTCTACGAGGACCGACCACGACCGCCCGTAGGAGGCCGGCGGGAGGGTGAAATCGATCGGCTCCCAGTGGGCGTTGAAACACAGCAGCAAAGAGTCGTCCACGATCCGCTCCCCCCGGCTGTCGGGGTAGGGGATCGCCTCGCCGTTCAAGAACACCTGCAGCGACCGGGCGAAGCTCTCGTCCCACTGCTCGTCGGTCATCTCAGTGCCGGCAGGGTCGAACCACTCGATGTCGGCCACCTTGCCGCGCCCCCGGATCGGCCGGCCTTGAAACCAGCGCCGACGGCGCAGCACCGGGTGGGCCCGGCGCAGGTCCATCAGCTGGCGGGTGTAGCCGAGCAGCTCCAGGTTGCTCTCCAGCTCCTCCCAGTCCAGCCAGCTGATCTCGTTGTCCTGGCAGTAGGCATTGTTGGAACCGCGTTGGGTCCGGCCCCGCTCGTCGCCGGCGAGGAGCATCGGCACACCCTGCGAAAGAAACAGCGTGGCGAGGAAGTTGCGCCGCTGCCGCTCCCGCAGCGCGTTGATCGCTTTGTCGTCGGTCGGACCTTCCGCCCCGCAGTTCCAGCTGCGGTTGTCGTCGGCGCCGTCGTTGTTGTCCTCCCCGTTGGCCTCGTTGTGCTTCTCGTTGTATGAGACCAGGTCGTTCAGGGTGAACCCGTCGTGGGCGGTGACGAAGTTGATGCTCGCCCACGGCCGGCGGCCGTCGTCCTCGTAGAGGTCGGAGCTTCCAGTCAGGCGGGCGGCGAACTCCCCTACCGTGCCCGGCTCCGAACGCCAGTAGTCGCGGACGGTGTCTCGGTACTTGCCGTTCCACTCCGACCAAAGCGGGGGGAAGTTGCCGACCTGGTAGCCGCCGTCGCCGACGTCCCACGGCTCGGCGATCAGCTTCACCTGGCTGACGACGGGATCCTGCTGGATCACGTCGAAGAACGCCGAGAGCCGGTCGACGTCGTGAAGTTCGCGCGCCAGGGTTGACGCCAGGTCGAAGCGGAACCCGTCGACGTGCATCTCCGTCACCCAGTACCGCAGGGAGTCCATGAGCAGCTGCAGCACGTGCGGGTTGCGCATGTTGAGGCTGTTGCCGGTGCCGGTGTAGTCCATGTAGAAGCGGGGGTCGCCGTCCACCAGCCGGTAGTAGGCGGTGTTGTCGATCCCCTTGAACGAGAGCGTCGGACCCATGTGGTTGCCCTCCGCGGTGTGGTTGTAGACCACGTCGAGGATGACCTCGATCCCCGCGGCGTGCAGCGCCTTGACCATCGCCTTGAACTCGGCGACCTGCCCTCCGCCGTCACCGGCCGCGGCGTACTCGCCGTGGGGCGCGAAGAAGCCGATCGTGTTGTAACCCCAGTAGTTGCGGAGTCCTTTCTCCACCAAGTGCTGGTCGTGCACGAACTGGTGGATCGGAAGTAGTTCGATGGCCGTCACCCCGAGCAGGCTCAGGTACTCGATGGCCTCGGGCGTGGCCAGACCGGAGTAGGTGCCGCGCCGGTCCTCGGGGATGGTCGGGTGCAAGGCGGTCATGCCCTTGACGTGAGCCTCGTAGATCATCGACTCGTGGAGCGGGATGCGCGGCGGCCGGTCGTCGCCCCAGTCGAAGGCCGGGTCCACCACGACGCTGCGGGGCACATAGGGCGCGCTGTCGGTCTCCTCCGCTACGTCCGGGTCGCCGAAGGTGTAGCCGTAGCACGCCTGGTTCCAGTCGTAGCCACCCGAGACCGCCTTGGCGTAGGGGTCCAGCAGCAGTTTCGAGGGGTTGCAGTACAGGCCGTCCGCGGGCGCCCAGGGCCCGTGCACCCGGAACCCGTAGCGCTGTCCCGGCGCCACGCCGGGCGCGTAGCCGTGCCAGCAGTGGGCGGTCACCTCGGGCAGGGTCGCCCTGGTCTCCTCGTCGCCGTCGAAGAGGCAAAGCTCGACCCTGGTCGCCACCGGGCTGAACAGGCAGAAGTTGGTGCCGTCGGGGTCCGGGGTGGCCCCGAGTGGATAGGGCCGTCCGGGCCAGAGTCGCATCGCCCGGTTGTACCCCAAACCGGCGTCGTCCAACGCCGACACCGGGGGGCTCGCTCCCCCTACGCTAGAGCGCGGTGCTCGCCTACCTTCCCAGTCCGCCGACGAGCGGTCTCTCGCTCGGCCCGTTCCGCCTACACGTGTACGGGCTGCTCATCGCTGCGGGTGTGGTGGCCGCGGTGTGGCTGGCCCAACGGCGGTGGAGAGACATCGGCGGCGCCCCCGGAACCTGGTCGATGCTCGCCGTCTGGGGTGTCCCAGGCGGGCTGGTCGGCTCGCGGATCTACAGCGTGATCACCTCGTGGCAGGCCGACACCGGCGGGCACTGGTACCGGATCTTCGCCATCTGGCAGGGCGGTCTCGGGATCTGGGGCGGGATCGCCGGCGGCGTCGCCCTCGGGCTGATCGGGGCCCGTCGCCACCACCTGCGGATCCCCCCGCTGCTCGACACCGTCGCCCCGGCCTTGGTACTGGCCCAGGCCGTCGGCCGGTGGGGCAATTACTTCAACCAAGAGCTCTACGGCCGGCCGAGCGGCCTGCCGTGGGCGGTGAAGATCGATCAGCCGGTGCACTGCAGCTCGGTGACCAACTGCGTGCCCTACCCGCCGGGCGTGTCGACGTTCCAACCGACCTTCCTCTACGAGTCGATCTGGGACCTCGCGGTGGTCGGGCTGTTGATCCTCGCCGGGCGGAAACTGCGGATCCGCCGCGGCTACCTCTTCGCCCTCTACGTGGCGCTCTACACCGTCGGGCGGTTCTGGACCGAGTACCTCCGGGTGGACGAGGCTCACAAGCTGGGTCCGTTCCGCCTCAACGACTGGGTCAGCATCGCGACGTTCGTGGCGGCGATGGCGGTGCTGCTCGTATTGGGCCGGGCTCGCCCCGGCGATGAGCGGGTCGGCGACCCGTTGCGGCCCGGCGAGCCGGGCACCGTCGGCTACGACCCCGCCGATCAGGGTGAGGGTGAGGGTTCGCAAGGCTCGGGACGCAGCGAGGAGGGCAGCGGCGAGGAGGGCAGCGGCGGGGAGGGCAGCGGCGAGGGCCACGACGATGCCGGCGTGGCCACAGGGGATCCGGCGGGCTTCAGCTGATCGGGCGGGTCCCGGTGTAGGCCGCCCTCACCCGGAAGCTGCTGGGCGACGAGTACTCCTCGGCGGCGTGGGCCAGCCATCCAGCGGTGCGGCCGATGACGAACATCGCCTCTCCCGCCTCGGGTCCCAGCCCGAGGACGTACGCCGCGGCGGCCAGGCCGAAATCGCAGTTGGGCGGAGCGACGTCGCGGCCGTCCAGCGCGTCGAGCACCGCCTCCACTGCGACTCGCCGCTGCCCTCCGCCACCGATGGCCAGCGCCCGCTCGAGCAGAGCCGCTCCCCGAGGATCCCCACCGGGGTACAACACCATCCCGAACCCGGGGAGCCCGCCGGCGCGAGCCAGGCGGTCCCCCACCGCTGATGGCCCGCCACCCGCCTCGGCGTCGCGCAACATGCGATACACCTCGACTGAGGCCCCGCCGTGGCGGGTGCCGCCGACCGCGCCCAGCCCGCAGAGCACCGCCGCGTAGGGGTCGGCCCCCAACGAGGCCGCCACCCGGACCGCCAGCGTCGAGGGGGCCAGCTCGTGGTCTGCCATGAGGACCAGCGCGGCGCGCACCGCGTCGACGCCGGCGTCGCCGGGTGGTTCCGCGCCGGCGCGCGCTGCCAGCGCGCCGGCGAGCGCGGCTGCCACACCGCAGCCGGGGTCTACCCCGGCGCCCGGCGGGGTCACGGCCGCGACCATGCTCCAAAGGAGCCGGCGGCCCACCGCCGCCACTCCCGTCGCAGATCGGTCGTGACGCATCGGGTCGGCGCTGCCGGCAGCCACGGTCGCGGCGCTCAACCGAGCGAGGAGGGTGGCCCGCTCAGGAAGGGCCCGCACCACCGCGTCGGCGGCCTCGACGCCGCCTCCGGCGGTCGGGTCCCACCACGCCACCGCCCCGGCGTCCCGCTCGGGCCACCGGCCGCTCCAGAGCCACTCGCCGACCGCCTCGAACTGGGCGGCGGCCGCCAGTCCCACCGCGTCGCGTCCCCGGTAGTAGAGCCGCCCGTCCTCGATCAGGGTCAGCTCGGTGACGAACGCCAGCGGCCGCTCGGCTCGGGGCACGCCGCCGGCGTTGCGGGCGGTGCGGGCGAGGTGCTCGACCTCCCGGGCGTCGAAGGTGCTGCCGCCGGCGGTTCGCTCCCGGCTGAGCAGGCCCCGGCTCACGTAGGAGTAGAGGGTTTGGGGCTTGACCCCCAGGCGGGCCGCGGCCTCCGAGGTACGCAACCGACGAGACGGAGGGTTGAACATTGATCAATATTGATCAATGTTCAGATTCCCGTCAAGATGGCGGTATGCCTTCGATCACCGCCGCAGACTCCCCACCCGCAGAGCCAGAACCGATCACCGTCCCGCCCGGACTGAAAGGGGTGGCTGTCGCCGACACCACCGTCGGTGACGTTCGTGGCCGCCAGGGCTTCTACCACTACCGCCAGTACTCCGCGACCGACCTGGCGACCACCCGGTCGTTCGAGGACGTGTGGCAGCTGCTAGTCGACGGCGCCTTGCCCCCTGATGGAGCGGCGGCCGCCGCCTTCGCCGCCGAGGTGGCGCCGCTACGGGCGGTGCCCGACGCAGTCCTCGCCGCCCTACCTGCGGTGGCCGCCACCGCGACGCCCGGCGGCCTGGCCGGGCTGCGCAGCGCCATGTCGCTGCTCGGCTCCGCCGCCGGCATGCGCCCGATGTGGGACCTGAGCCCAGCCGAGCGCCGGAGCGACCTGCTGCGACTGGCTGCCGCCACACCGACGCTGCTGGCCGCCCTTTGGCGTCTCGGCCACGGCCAGGACCCGATCACCCCTGATCCGGAGCTGGGCCACGCCGCCAACTACCTGTGGATGCTCCACGGGCAACGCCCCGACCCCGACTCGGCGCGGGCTTTGGAGCAGTACTTGATCGTCACCGCCGACCACGGCTTCAACGCCTCGACCTTCACCGCCCGGGTGATCGCATCCACCGGTGCCGACGCCGCAGCGGCGATGACCGGGGCGATCGGAGCGCTCTCCGGGCCGCTGCACGGCGGGGCTCCGAGCCGGGCCCTCGAGACCCTCGACGCCATCGGCAGGCCGGAGCGGGCCGAGGCGTGGGTCCGCTCCGCCCTCGAGCGGGGCGAGCGGATCATGGGCTTCGGTCACCCGGTCTACGTGACCGACGATCCCCGTTCGCTGCTGCTCCGGGACGTGGCCCGCCGGCGGGGAGGCCCCCTCGTCGCCCTGGCCGTCGAGGTGGAATCCACGGTCAACCGTCTTCTGGCCGAGCTGCGGCCGGACCGACCGCTCTACGCCAACGTCGAGTACTACGCGGGCGTCGTGATGGATGGGGTCGGGTTGCAGCGAGCCCAGTTCTCCGCCACCTTCGCCGCGGCCAGGGTCCTCGGCTGGTCGGCCAACATCGCCGAGCAGGCCGGCGACCGCAAGATCATCCGGCCCGTCGCCCGTTACGTGGGGCCCGAGGCTCCTGTGCCGGTCCCCTCGATCGGCTGAGCCGGCCCGTCGGCCCCAACCGTCTCCGGCAACCGGGCCGGGCCGCTCAGCAGCGCCGCCAGCGCGGCCGCGGTCGCGTCGCCGCCCTCGCCGGACGCGGCGGCCTCGAAACGCCGAAGCAAGGTGGCGCGGGTCCGGGCTGCGATCGCCGGCAGGTGGGCCTGGTCGAACGCGTCGTAGTGCATGACCTCCAGCTCCCGGGCGGTGGGCTCCACCATAAGGACCGGCACCCCGGCCTCCGCCAGGGGGCGCAGGCCTCGGCGAGCCTGGGCGTGATTGAGGTCCCGCCCCGGCAGGTCGATGCCCCGGCGGCCGGCCGGCCCGTGGCGGCCCATCGGCACCGAGACCACCACCGCTTCGAGTCCGTCGAGCCCGCCGACCAGGTCGCTGTTGGCCGGGGAGACCACCCCGCCGTCCACGAAGCGGCGCCCGTCGAGCGAGACCGGAGCGAAGTATCCGGGCACCGCGCACGACGCCGCCACCGCCTCCCCCACCGTCGACACCGGCGCTCCGGGCGCCCCGAACGTGACCCGCCCGCCGGTGTCGAGGTCGACGGCGCAGATCCAGGTGCCCGCCGGCCACCGGCCGCCCCCCAGGCGATCGAAACCGGCGCGGATGGGGTCGGTGTTGACCGTTCCGGGGTTGCCGAGCGCGGCCAGCGCCAGGCCGGGACGGATGCGTCGGGGGTGGCGGGCCAGGGTGGCGATGAGCGAGAGGGAGGCGGGGCGGCCCCATCTGGGCGCGCCGGTGTCGGCCGGCGCCGGGAACGACGGCCAGCCGCCGGCGGCCTGGAGCAGGGCGGCGCCTTGCGGGCTGAGCGGCGTGCGGGCCACCCTCGCGAACAAGTCGATGGGATCCATGCCCGCCCGGAGCAGGCCGGCGCTGACCGCGCCGATGGAGGTCCCAACGACCAGGTCGGCCGATCGGGCGTCCCACCCGGCGTCGGAGAGGCCGGCGAGGACCCCGGCGTGGAAGGCGTAGCCGACCGGGCCCCCGGCCCCGAGGACCAGGGCGATCACCGCCCGCTCAGGCCTCGGGCTTGTCGACGACGAAGGAGCCGAGGAACAGCGAGTCCATCTCGGAGCGGAGAAAGTCGTTGATGGCCTCAATGGGCCGGTGGACCATCGGTTCGCCTCGCAGGTTGAACGAGGTGTTTAGGACCACCGGCACGCCGGTGCGCGCGTCGAACTTGGAGATGAGGTCGTGGAACGCCGGGTTGAAGTCGCGGGTGACGCTTTGCACCCGCCCGGTGCCGTCCACGTGGGTCACCGCCGGGATCACCGTGCGCTTGTCCTCTTTGATCGGCAAGACGGTGAGCATGAACGGAGCCGGGTGGTAGTTGTCGAAGTACTCCGGACCCCGCTCGTGCAGCACGCTCGGGGCGAACGGCCGGAACCACTCGCGGCGCTTGACCCGCTCGTTGACGACGTCGCGCATCTCGCCGCGTCGGGGATCGGCCAGGATCGACCGGGCGCCGAGGGCCCTCGGGCCGGCCTCGGCCCGCCCCTGGAACCATCCCACGACCTTTCCGGCGGCCAGGCGGTCAGCGGCCTCCCCGCCCGGGTCGGCGACCTGGCGGAAGCTGAGCCCGGCCCGCCGGTAGGCGGTGGTGTAAGCCGAGTCATCCCACTCCTCGCCGAAGAAGGCGTGGTCCATCTGCCAGGTCCGGGGCTGACCGAAGTGCTCGTGCCAGACCCAGAGCGCGGCACCGAGCGCGTTGCCCGCGTCGCCGGCCGCCGGCTGGATGTAGACGTCGTCGAACCCGGCCTCTTGGAACAGCCGCTCGTTCATGACCGAGTTGAGCACCAGGCCGCCCGACAGGCACAGGTACGGGCTGGGGCTGACCTTGCGCAGCGCCCGGGCCAGGTGCAGGCCGGCTTCCTCGGTGAGGTCCTGAACGGCGTAGGCCAGGTCCTTGGCCTGCTCGGTGATCTCTGACTCCGGGACCCGGGCCGGGCCGAAGCGGTCCACGAAGGCCTTGGAGACCGGCGGCCCCTCCCGCTGGTAGCCGAACCACTCGAGGTTGACCTTGAACCCGCCGTCGGGCTCCAAGGTGATGAGGTCCTTCAAGTCGTCGACGAGCTTGGCCGACCCGTAGGGAGCCAGCCCCATCACTTTTCCCTCGTCGTTGGCGTCGAACCCGATGTGCCGGGTAACCGCGGTGTATACCTCACCTAGAGAGTGAGGGTTGCGGATTTCGGATAGCACTCGAAGGTGGCTGCCTTCGCCCAGGTTGGTGGTGGTCGACAGCGAGTCTCCGCCACGGTCGATGGTCAGCACGGCGGCGCTCTCGAAGGGCGAGGAGAAGAACGTCGCCGAAGCGTGGGCCAGGTGATGACCGACGTTGATCACCGGGCCCTTGTAGCGCCAGTGCTGGCGGAACGTCCGCTCCCGGGCCGCCAGGCGGGCGTCGACGAAGGCCTGGGTGGCCAGGCGCTTGGGCGTCGCGCGCCGCAGGGCATCCGACGCGCTGCGGGCGAAGTCCACCGCCGGCTTGTGGGCGAAGGCCACCGCGTCCACGTCGTTGATGTCGAGGCCGCCCTGGCGCAGCACGGAGGCGATCGCCTGGTGCGGGAACCGCTTGGTGTGCACGTCGCGGTTGAGCCGCTCCTCCTCCACGAACGCCACCAGCGAGCCGTCCACCAATAGCGCGGCCGCAGTGTCATGGGAGAAGCAGTTGATGCCGAGGACGACGTGCACGGGCCCGAGCGTACCTTCCCCCTCCAGCCAGCCCGGCCACCACCGCGACCAAAGCGCGGCGGCAAACCGGCCCGCTGACCTGTGGTCAACAAATTCCTTGCGTCGCCGCTGGAACCGGAGGACGATCGGTCCATGCCCGCTGTCACTGACGCCGCGGCCGAGGCCGCGCTCGTCGCGCTGCTCACCGATCCCGCCGCCCGCCGGGACCCCTACCCGACCTACCGCCTGCTCCAGTCGCAGGCCCCGGTGCTGCGCAGCTCGTTCGGGATGCTCGTGGTGTCGCGCTACGCGGACGGGGTGGAGGCTCTGCGCAACCCCAGGCTCGGGCGGGGGCTGATCGGCGAAACCCGCCGGCACACCCCGAGAGGGGCACTGCACGGTTTGGCCGGGGACCCCGGGCTGCGCCAGGAGTACTTCGATCAGGCGGCCAACAACATGCTCTTCGCCGACCCTCCCGACCACACCCGTCTCCGACGCTTGGTGAGCCGGGCGTTCACCCCGAGGAGGGTCGCGGCGCTGCGTCCGGCGATCGAGGCGACGGTCGACGAGCTGCTCACGCCTCTCCTTGACGCCGGGCCGGTGGAGGTGATGGCCGAGCTGGCCTTCCCGCTTCCCAGTGCGGTCATCGCCGAGCTGGTCGGGGTCCCCCAGTCGGACCGGGCCGGGTTCCAGGGTCTGGTGCGGGCCTCCGCAGCGGGCATCGAGCCGGTCATCGACGACGCCACCGTGAGGGCAGCCATGGCCGCCGGCCAGGAGCTGCGGGCCTACTTCGTCGACCTGCTGGCCGAGCGGCGCCGCCGGCCGGCCGAGGACCTGCTCACCGCTCTCGACCGGGCCCGGGACGACGACGACGCGCTGAGCGACGACGAGATCGTGTCGACCGCGGTTCTGCTGTTCGCGGCCGGCTTCGAGACGACCACCAACCTCATCGGCAACGGCCTGCTGGCGTTGCTGCGCCACCCGCAGCAACTGGACCGCCTGCGGTGCAGCCCGGATGTGGCGCCCTCGGCCGTGGAGGAGCTGCTGCGGTGGGACAGCCCGGTGCAAATCAACTCCCGCAGCGCGCTCGAGGCGGCGACCGTCGCCGGCGAGGCGCTCGAGCCGGGGCAGACGGTCATGGTCCTGCAGGGTGCGGCGAATCGAGACCCGCAGCGCTTCGAGCGACCGGACGTGCTCGACATCGGGCGGGGCGGCAACGTCCCGCTCAGCTTCGGGTGGGGTGCCCACCACTGCATCGGGGCGCCGCTGGCGCGCCTGGAGGGCGAAATCGTGTTCCGGGCCTTGGCGGGCCGGACCATCGCCATCGACCTGCTCGACGAGGAGCCGGCGTGGCGGTCGGGAATCACGTTGCGGGGGCTGGAGGCGCTGCCCGTCTCGCTGCGTTCTTCCTAGCGGCCGCTACAGCTGGGTGCCGGAGAAGCTGATCGGGGGTGGCGTCACGGCGGGGCCCCCGACGTTCAAGACGATCTGCTCGTGGGAGGTCATCACGATGTTGCCCGGGTCGCCGGTGTAGGCCTTTCCGTCGACGGTAGCGGTGACCGGGCCTTTGTCCGGGCCGACCTGACCGGCGCTGAGCGGCTGGCCCCAGATGTCAAAGAACTGGCGAAGGACGAACTCACGATCGGCGGGGGCCTCGATGTGGATGATGCCGTCCTGGGCGTGGGTGTGGATCCAAAACAGGCAGGTATTGCTGCCCCCGGCGAAGGGACCGCTCGAGGTCTGCTGCACGACCGCCGGGGGCACCAGGCCGACGGCGAGGGGCACCGAGCGGGGCTGGCCGTCCACGAAGACGATCAGGTGCACGTGATAGTGGACGGTGGTGGCCTCGGTGGCTCCGCACTGCACCCCGTCGATGGGGGCGGAGGTGAGCGACGGGTTCGCCGGGGCGAGGACCGGGCCGGCCTCTAGCGGCACCCCTTCAGGGCCGATTCCCCCGTACACCGCGACGTTGCTGGCCTTGAAGTTGACCGCGGCGCGGTTGGACCCGCTCCCGCCGCCGCTGCTCACGACGATGGCGATGACGGCGCCGATCAGCAAGATGACGGGCAGTGCGAGGACCGACGGTCTGAGCCACCACGGTCGGATCTTGACCCGGCCGGTCGGTCTCTTGGGTTTGCTCGCCGCCTTCTTGGCCGCTGCGCCGCCGCGGGGGGGCGGCGTGCGCGCTCCGGGCCGCGACGAGCCTTCCGACGATTGACCGCTCATGCGTCGACTGTAGGTCCCACCGGCAGCGGGGACGGGGCGCAGCGGTCTGGGAGTGCGCGGCGCAGCGCGAGTAAGGTGCCCGGGGGCAATCGCCGGGCGGCGTGGCCGAGTGGTTTAGGCAAGGGACTGCAAATCCCTGTACCCCGGTTCGATTCCGGGCGCCGCCTCCAAAGCTGGGAACAGCTCTCGCGTGGCCGGCGGCGCGCCAGAGCGATGCCGGCGACGGTTGTCGGTCCGATCGGTAGGGTCGGTCCCGCCGATGCCCTCCTCCCCCAGCCGCACCGACCGCACGATCATCGCCACGGCCGTGGGCCTCACCGCGGTCGCCGCGGTCCTCGAGGCTGCCGGGGCAGCGCAGGTCCTGCGCTTCGTGGTGGCCGGCCTGGCGTTGGCCGGCCTGGCCGCGGTGGTCGGCCGGGCCATCGAGCAGGTCGGGGAACGTTTGGGCCCGTCGGCGACCGGGCTGCTGCAGTCGACGTTGGGCAACCTGCCCGAGCTGTTCGTCTCGCTCTTCGCTCTGCACCAGGGGCTCAACGGCGTGGTCCGGGCGTCCCTGGCCGGGTCGATCCTCGGCAACGCGGTGCTGGTGCTCGGGTGCGCGTTCGTCGCCGGCGGCTTGCGTCACGGCACGCAGCGCTTCGACCCGGAGGAGCCCCGCCTCAACGCCTCGCTCCTGCTGCTGGCGGTCGCCGCGCTGCTCGTGCCGACCCTGGCTTCCAAGCTCAACACCCCCGCCGCAGCCCACGCAGGGACGCTGTCGGACGTGTGCGCAGTCGCCCTTCTCTTGGTCTACGCGGCCACCATCCCATTCTCGCTGCGGCGGACGGCGCGCCTCGCGGCAGTTGCCCCCGCCGGCCCCGAGATGGACCCGGCCACCGAGACCCGTCCCGCGGCCCAGGTGCCCCCTGAGGCCCAGGTGCACCCTGAGCCCGGACTCGCCGGGGTCTGGTCGCTGCGCACGGCTCTGGTCGTGCTGGTGGTGGCCAGCGCCGCCGCCGCGCTGGTGTCTGACTGGTTCGTCTCCGCGCTGGAGCCCGCGACGCGCAGCCTGGGGCTCTCGCAGGCCTTCACCGGGCTGGTGGTGGTGGCCATCGCCTCCAACGCCGTGGAGCACGTCGTCGGCATCCAGTTCGCGCTCAAAGCCAAGCCGGAGTACGCCATCTCCACCACCTTGAACAGTCCGCTCCAAGTGGCGCTTTTCCTGGTGCCGGTGCTGGTCCTGGCGTCGAGGGTCGTCGGCCCCCACCAGCTCACCCTGGTGTGGTCACCGCTGCTGATCGCCTCGCTGGCCATCTCCGCGGTCGTGGTGCTGGCGGTGGTATACGACGGGGAGTACACCTGGATCGAAGGGGTGGCCCTGATAGGCCTTTACGCCATCCTGGCCGCCGGCTTTTGGTGGGGCTGACCCCTCAAGCGGCCCGCGCCCAACGCCTCTTCGACCACGCGTTCCAACCGCTGCTTGCCCACCGGTTTGGTCAATATCGCGGTCACCACCACGTCTGGGCGCGGCCGGTCGACGTCCAACACGGTCTGCACGACCACCGGCAGCGCCTCGCAGCCCTCCAGCCGGCGCAGGTCACAGATCACCTGCCAACCGTCGTCGCCGCCGAGCAGTAGGTCGACGACGGCCAGGTCCGGTGCCCGGCTTCGAGCCGCGCTCATGGCCGCGGTGTGGCTGAGTGCGGTCATCACCTCGTAGCCGGCGCGCCGAAGACGCAGGGAGGTGAGATTCAATATGTCTGCGTCGTCTTCGACGACCAGGATCACTCCGTTGATGCACATGCTTCTGTCCCTTCCGTGGGCGCCG
Organism: Acidiferrimicrobium sp. IK; assembly: GCF_025499425.1. Lineage (GTDB taxonomy): Bacteria > Actinomycetota > Acidimicrobiia > Acidimicrobiales > Palsa-688 > Acidiferrimicrobium. The sequence goes on along the minus strand of NZ_JAIMCB010000004.1, from coordinate 338,383 downwards.
AGCGTTATGTCCTATGCGTTGCTAGTGTTCCGTGATTCTCAGATCGGAGAATGCATGGCAAACATCCTCGTCGTTGATGATGACCCGGAGATCCGGGCGATGGTGGTCCAAAAGCTGGCGGCGGCCGGCCACACGGTGCGAGCCGAGGCGGACGGCGACGCGGCCATGAGCGCGGTGGAGGCCGACACCCCCGATGTGGTCCTCGTCGATTGGATGCTGCCGGGGCGGTCGGGCATCCAGGTGTGCGAAGCGGTGCGGGAGCGCACCGACGCCCTGGTGTTCATCTTGACCGCCAGGGCCCAGGCCGACGACGTCCGGCGGGGATACGAGGCGGGAGCCGACGGTTACATCATCAAGCCGTTCAGCCCTCGGGAGCTGCTGCGCAGCATCGACGACGCTCTCGCGGCGCGCTCCGCCGACCGGACCGCCGGCGACCGGACCGCCGGAGACTGAACCGCCGGAGACCGGACCCCCGGCGACCGGACCGCCGGAGACTGAACCCCCCGACGCCCACCGGAGCCGGCTCACGCCGAGGTCACCGGGGCGCGGGTACCGGGGAGGCGGACCCGCATCACCGTCCCCTGCCCGATGGTCGAGGACGCCTCGATCGTCCCGCCGTGGGCCTCGATGATGCTGCGGGTGATCGGCAGGCCCAGCCCGCTGCCTTGGATCTCGCGCTTTACCGACTCGCTGGAGCGGTAGAAGCGCTCGAAGATCCGGTCGAGTTCGGCGGCGCCGATGCCGATCCCGCTGTCGGCGACCGCCACGTCGAGGGTCCCGTCGTCGACGGCGGCCCGCAGCGTCACCCGGCCGCCTCTCGGGGTGAACTTCACCGCGTTGCCGAGCACGTTGATCAGGGCCCGCTCGATCTGCCCGGCGTCGGCGTCGAGGACGCTGTGGGCTGCCGCCGGTGACAGCTCCACGTCCAACGTCACGCCCGAGCGGGCGGCCTGCGGGCCTACCGCCTCGAGCGCTCCGCCGACCATCCGTCCCACCTCGACTGGCGCCAGGACCGGGCGGACCGACTCGGAGTCAATGCGCGACAGGGTAAGGAGGTCTTCGATGAGCCGCAGCAGGCGCACCGAGTTGCGCTCCACCACGCCGAGCATGTCCAGCGCGGTCTCGGGCAGATCGCCGCCGTCGCCATCGAGGAGCATCTCCACGTACCCCGAGATGCTCGTCAGCGGCGTGCGCAGCTCGTGGGAGACCATCGACACGAAGTCCGCCCGCACCCGGTCCAGCTCCAAGAGCCGCTCCGCCGCCTGTTCCTGGCAGGCCAGCGCGGCCTCGAGGGAGCGCTGCGCCTCGCGGCGGGCGGTGACATCGTCGAACTGGACGACGCAGTGCACCCCTTTGCCCTCGGCATCGAAGATGTTGGCGTAACGGACCTGGGCGGTGACCACGGTGCCGTCGGCGCGCCGCAGGCGGCAGTCGAACTTCCCGGAGCTGGCGACGCCCTCGACGAAGCGGGCGACCGCGGCGAACACTACGGGATGGTCCTCGGCTACCACCCAGGTCAGGCAGCTGGATGCGAGCAGCTGCGCCTCGGTGGCGCCGGTCAGATCGCACAGCGCCTGGTTGACCTGGACGAACCGACCGGCGCCGGGCTGGCCGGCGGCCGGCAGCAGAGCCATACCGCAGGGCGCGCTGTCGAAGGCCACCCGGAACCGTTTCTCGCTGGTGGCCAGCGCCTCGGCCGCGCCCCTGGCGTCGGTCACATCCACAGCGATCTTCAACCAGCCGTCGCTCGAGCCGTCCGCACGTTTGAGCGCGGTGTTGGTCACGTGAACGATGCGCCGGGCTCCGTCCTTGCGGGTCAGGCGCCGGTCTCCGGACTGGCCCAGCCCGCGGCCGGCGGCGGAGGATTCGGCCTCCTCGTAGGGCGGCTCGCTCACCGCGGGCCACAGCGTCTCGAGGGGCCGGCCGAGCACCTCCGATGCCGAGAAGCCGGTGAGGACCTCCGCTCCGGCGTTGAACATGCTGATCGTGCGCTCGGCGCTGACCCCGATGACCGCCTGGCCGGTCGCGGAGTCCAGCAACCGGCTCATCTTCTGCGTGGTCGAGCTCAGCTGGTCCTCGAGCTCCACGATCCTCGTCACGTCGAGCATGGTCCCCTGGGTCCGCTCGGTGCCGTCGGCGTCCACCGTCAACATCCCGCGGACGAGAAGGGCCCGCTCGGTGCCGTCCGCGCCGACGACTCGGCACGTCTCGCGCAGCTCCTCCCCCGGCTGGATGCCGAAGGCCTGTGCGGAGAACCGCTCCCGGTCTTCCGGGGCCACCAGTCGGGCGAAGGAATCGGCTCGGGGCACGAACGAACCGGGCTCGCAACCGACCAGGCGGAACATCTCGTGGGACCACCAGATCTCGCCTGTCGAACGGTTGGACGTCCAGCTCCCGAGACCGGCGAGGCGCTGCGCGTCGGCCAGGTTCTGGCGGTCGGCGGCCGAACGGGCCGCTGTCACCTGCAGCTGGGAGACCAGCCGCTCGACCACCCAGCCGGCGATGGCAGACGCGGACACGATGGCGCCAGCGGCGCGAAGCGTGTAGGGCGGGTACATCGGGGCGCCGACGAGCAAGATCGGCAAGAACAGCGCCGCGGCTGCCGCAGCGACGCTGGCCCACATCGAGCGGCGCCGGCCTTTGGCCGCCAACCACAGTGCTGGGGCCATCACGAGCGGGGCCAGCCCGGACTGGGCGCCCCCATCCGCCTGGCGCCAGCAGGCTACGGCAGCGACGAACGCCACGGCACCGAGGAGCTGGCGGGCGGGCAGCGCCCGGGAGCCGACCAGCTGGACCCCGAGGCCCACCAGCACGAGGAACGCGCCCGCCGCGGCCCACCCCGGGCTGGAGGTGCTCGAGTCGGGCGCCGCCAGGGTCAGGGCCAGGGCGGCAGCCGCCCCCACCACAGGCCAGACGCGGCGCCGTGCGCTCTCGGCGGGGTAAGGGGAAACCACGGAGACGTATCGGCAGTATCCACCCGATGGTTGAGGGCTCGAGGTTGAGGTGCGGAGGTAGGGGGGCGGCTGCCGACGGCGGTAAGGTCCTCGTCCCGTGCCAGGCTCTTTATCCCCCGGTGACCCATTTCCCCTCGGAGCTACCTACGACGGGCTGGGTACCAACTTCGCAGTCTTCTCCCAGGTCGCCGAGCGCGTCGAGTTGTGCCTGTTCTCGGAGGACGGCACCGAGCAGCGCCTGGACCTGCCGGAGGTCGACGCCTACAGCTGGCACGGATACGCGGAGGGCGTCGAGCCGGGGCAGCGCTACGGCTTCCGGGTCCACGGGCCCTTCGACCCGCTGTCGGGGCGGCGGTGCAATCCGGCCAAGCTGCTGCTCGACCCCTACGCCAAGGCCGTCGAGGGCCACGTCTCGTGGGGGCAGGCCCCCTATGGATATCCCCTCGGGGGCGACGACCTCGGCCTGGATCCCACCGACTCCGCGTCCGCGATGCCCATGTGCCTGGTCACCGACCCGGCCTTCGACTGGGGCAACGACCGCCACCCGCACCGCCCGTGGCACGAGACGGTCATCTACGAGACCCACGTCAAGGGCATCAGCATCACCCACCCGGAGATCCCGCCGCGGCTGCGTGGCACCTACGCCGGCATGGCCCACCCGGCGGTCATCGAGCACCTGCAGGCGCTCGGCATCACCGCCGTGGAGCTGATGCCGGTCCACCAGTTCGTCCACGACCACCGCCTCGTCGACCTCGGCCTACGCAACTACTGGGGCTACAACTCCATAGCGTTCCTGGCCCCCCACAACGACTACGCCTCGAGGAGGGGCCACCGGGTCGTCAGCGAGTTCAAGGCGATGGTCAAGGCCCTCCACGCCGCTGACATCGAGGTCATCCTCGATGTGGTCTACAACCACACCGCGGAGGGCAACCAGCTCGGCCCCACCCTGGCGATGCGGGGGATCGACAACGTCAGCTACTACCGGCTCGTCGACGGCGAGCCCCGCTTTTACAACGACACCACCGGCACCGGCAACAGCCTCAACATGCGCAACCCGCATGTCCTGCAGCTGCTCATGGACTCCCTCCGCTACTGGGTGACCGACATGCACGTCGACGGGTTCCGCTTCGACCTGGCTGCCACCTTGGCCCGCCAGTTCCACGAGGTGGACCGGCTGTCCGCGTTCTTCGACCTGATCCAGCAGGATCCCGTGGTCAGCCAGGTGAAGCTGATCGCCGAGCCGTGGGACGTCGGCGACGGCGGCTACCAGGTCGGCAACTTCCCCCCGCTTTGGTCGGAGTGGAACGGCAAGTACCGAGACACCGTCCGCGACTACTGGCGGGAAGCGGGCACCCCGATCGGCGAGCTGGCGGAGCGGATCACCGGCAGCTCGGACCTCTACGAGACGACCGGCCGGCGGCCCTTCGCCAGCGTCAACTTCCTCACCTGCCACGACGGGTTCACGCTCCGGGACCTGGTCTCCTACAACGAGAAGCACAACGAGGCCAACGGCGAGGACGGCCGCGACGGCACCGACGACAACCGGAGCTGGAACTGCGGGGTGGAGGGGCCGACCGACGATCCCGCCGTGGCCGAGCTGCGCGGCCGCCAGGTCCGCAACCTGCTCGCCACTCTGCTGCTATCCCAGGGCGTACCGATGCTGCTCGGCGGCGACGAGCTCGGTCGCACCCAGGCCGGCAACAACAACTCCTACTGCCAGGACAACCCGGTGTCGTGGTTCGACTGGGAACATGTGGACCGAGACCTCTTGGAGTGGACCGGCGCGCTGGTGCGCTTCCGGGCTGCGCACCCGGTGTTCCGGCGCCGGCGTTTCTTCGTCGGCCACCCGGCCCAGCCCGCGACCTCCGCCCGCCACAGTGGCCTGCCGGACATCGCGTGGTTCCGGCCCGACGGCGCCGAGATGGGCCAGCCGGACTGGGACGTCGGCTACGCGAAGTCGCTCGGCGTCTTCTTGAACGGCCGGTCCATCGCCGAGCCGGACCGTCACGGGCGCCCGGTCGTGGACAGCTCCTTCTACCTCCTCTTCAACGGCTGGGACCAGGAGCTGACCTGCGCCCTTCCCCCGGCCGCCTGGGCCAGCGGGTGGTCGGTGATCCTCGACACCACCACCCACCACCCGGTGGCCACCGGCCGACTCCGCCACGTGGCCGCCGGGGGGACTGTGCAGATGCGGGGCCACCACTTTCTGCTTCTTCAGGCCGGCAGGAAGCCGTCGCAGACGCTTTGAGCGCACTTTCGGCTACTCTCTGTGATAACGGCCGGGTGAGTTCCGGTCGACGCGAACGGAGGTGCCAGATGGCGACAGAAGAGATGACTCCGGCGTTCGCCCGGGAGGTCGGGGAGCGCCTGCGCGACATCCGCCGCCAGCAGCGCCTGTCGCTCCAAGCGGTCGAGGAGCAGTCCGGCCGGGAGTTCAAGGCGTCGGTGCTCGGCGCCTACGAGCGGGGCGAGCGGGTGATCTCGGTCCTGCGCCTCCAGCGGCTGGCCAACCTCTACGCCGTGCCGGTGGACCAGCTCCTCCCCCGCAGCGGCGGCGACCGGCGCGCCGGTGACGGTACGGAGCCGGAGCCTGGCTTCCCCTCGAACGCCCCGGTGCGCATCGACCTGTCTCGCCTCGAAGGGCTCGTCGCCCCCGAACGTGACCTCCTGCGTCGCTACATCGGGATGATCCAGATCCAACGCGGCGACTTCAACGGTCGGCTCATCACCATCCGCAGCGAAGACGTCCGGGCCCTGGCCCGGGTCTTCGGCCGCGACGAGGGTGCGATGCGGTCCCGCATCGAGGAGCTCGGCATCGCGGGTTAGGCCCCCCGAGCCGCCGCCCCGGTCCGAAACGCACCGATCGGGCGGCGCAGCGCCCGGCGCGCTAGGAAGAGCGCATGGACTTCGCGCTGTCCCCCACCGCCAAAGATCTCCAGGGCAAGGTCTTGGATTTCATGGACCGCTACGTCTACCCGGCGGAGGCCGTCGCCGCCGAGCAGATGGAGGGGGCGGCCAGCCCACACGACCACCCGCCGATCATGTCCGAGCTCAAGGCGAAGGCCAAGGATGCCGGGCTGTGGAACCTGTTCCTCCCCCACAAGACGCAGTGGACCGAGGGCCTGTCCAACCTCGACTACGCGCCCCTGTGCGAGATCATGGGACGGTCGTTCATCGCTCCGGAGGTGTTCAACTGTTCCGCTCCCGACACCGGGAACATGGAGATCCTCACCATGTTCGGGACCGCGGAGCAGCAGGAGCAGTGGCTCCACCCGCTCCTCGAGGGCGAGATCCGATCGTGCTTCTCGATGACCGAGCCGGCGGTCCCCAGCTCGGACGCCACCAACATCTCCACCAGCATCGCTCGCGACGGCGACAGCTACGTCATCAACGGCACCAAGTGGTGGAGCTCGGGGGCGATGGATCCCCGCTGCAAGATCGCGATCGTCATGGGCAAGACCGATTTCGACGCGGCCCCCCACCGCCAGCAGTCGATGATCCTGGTGCCGATGGACACGCCCGGAGTCAACATCAGGCGCAACCTCAAGGTGTACGGCTACGTCGACCAGGAGGGGCACGCCGAGATCGACTACGTGGACGTCCGGGTGCCGGCCTCCAACATCCTCGGGGAGGAGGGCGGCGGGTTCGGAATCGCCCAGGCCCGCCTCGGCCCGGGCCGCATCCACCACTGCATGCGGACCATCGGCATGGCGGAGCGGGCCTTGGAGCTGCTTTGCAAGCGGGCCATCGAGCGGGCCCCCTTCGGGGTGCCGCTGTCGGAGCAGGGGGTGGTGCAGACCTGGATCGCCGATGCCCGCATGAAGCTGGACCAGGCCCGGCTCTACACCATGTACACCGCGTGGTTGATGGACACGCAGGGCAACAAGGCGGCCCACAACGAGATCTCCGGGATCAAGGTGGCGGTGATGGACGTGGCCACCGAGGTGATCGACCGGGCGATTCAAGTTCACGGCGCCAAGGGCGTTTCCCAGGACACGCCGCTGGCGCGGATGTGGGTCGGGGCCCGCAGCCTTCACTTCGCCGACGGTCCCGATGAGGTCCACCGCCGGGGCATCGCCCGGCGGGAGATCCGCCGCTGGAAGCAGTAGGGCGCGGGAAGCGACGCCCGGGACGAGGCCCGGGCGTCAGGCGCCGGCGAACATCTGCAGCCACTGATCCTTGCGCAGAGGGCGCAAGGCGTGGTTGGTGGCTCGGACCTTCTCGAGGGAGGCGCTCGGCGGGACCGAGTACTGGTGGCCCGGGTACACCGTCGTCGCGTCGGGCAGGCCGGCCAGGCGGTGGAGACTGTCGTACATGTCGCCCGGGTCGCTTCCGGGCAGATCGGTGCGTCCGCATCCCTCGAGGAACAAGGTGTCGCCCGATACCAGCATCCCGTCCACGAGGAAGCACTGGCTGCCGGGCGTGTGCCCCGGCGTGTGGAGCAGCTCGACGTCAACGGCCCCGACCTGAACGTGGTCGCCACCGTCGTGGGCGACCAAGTCGGTCTCAGGGACGCCGGTCCAGGCGCTGACGAGCGGCACCTCGAGGCGGTTGGCGTGCACCGGGACCGACACCCGCTCGAGGAGGGCGGGCAGGCCCTCGATGTTCCAGCCGCCGAGCGAACCTCCGACGTGATCGGGATGGTGGTGGGTGACCAGCACGCCCGCGACGCGCATGCCGTCGGCCTCGACCAGGTCGACCAGCTCCCCAACGGCGTAGGCCGGGTCGACGAGCAGCGCCTGCCCGGTGGCGCGATCCCCCAGCGCGTAGGAGAAGTTGACCATCTGCCTCGCCACCGGGTCTCCGGTCGCGAAGTCCCGTCCGGAGAGCACCTGGCGGAAGTACAACTCGTGGTCGCCCATCCCCGCATCGTAGGGTGCCGGGCCGCCCCCGCCGCGAGCCGACGGAATAGTTGCGAGTGAAACTTGTTTTACGGTTCGTCCGATGCGCAGAGAAGCGGTCGGGGAAAGGATCTGGTGCCATGCCTGCCGTCACGGTGGATGACATCTCCACGCTGCCGACTGTGACCCTCCCGGAGGGGTCCGGCAACGCACTGCGCCCGGTGCTGAGCCGCACCGACGCCCCGAGCGGGTTCGAGGGCGAGGGCTTCCCGGTGCGCCGGGCTTTCGCCGGGGTCCCCCACGAGCTGCTCGACCCCTTCGTCCACATGGACCAGATGGGGGCGGTGGAGTACGCCCCGGGCGAGCCCAAGGGCACCGCGTGGCACCCGCACCGGGGCTTCGAGACGGTCACGTACATGATCGACGGGACCTTCCAGCACCGCGACTCCACCGGAGGGGGCGGGCTGATCACCAACGGGGCGACCCAGTGGATGACCGCCGGCGCCGGGATCCTCCACATCGAGCGCCCACCCGAGGACCTGGTCGCGAGCGGCGGTCTGTTCCACGGCGTCCAGCTGTGGGTGAACCTCCCTGCGGCCGACAAGTGGGTGGCGCCGCACTACCAGGACATCACCGCCGGCAAGGTGACCCTCCTCGGGTCCCCCGACGGCGGTGCGCTGATCCGGGTGATCGCCGGGACCGTCGCCGGTCACCAAGGCCCGGGGGTGACCCACACCCCGATCGCCATGGTCCACGCCACGCTCCGGCCCGGTTCTCAGTTGATCCTCCCGTGGGAGAGGGGTTACAACGCCTTGGCCTACGTGCTGGGCGGCAACGGCCGGGTCGGGCCGGAGGCGGCAACGGTGCGCACCGGGACCCTCACCGTCATGGGGGCCGGCGACGCCATCGTCGCCGCGGCCGACGCCACCCAGGACGCCGCCACCCCGGACCTGGAGCTGTTGATCCTCGGCGGCCGGCCGATCGGCGAGCCGGTCGCGGCGTACGGGCCGTTCGTCATGAACACCCGCGACGAGCTGCAGCAGGCCTTCGATGACTTCCAGCGGGGCCGGATGGGGGTCATCCCCGCCGAGTAGCCGCCTGGTCGCTGCGGCCCGGGGTCGAGGCGGGGCGCCGGGGCGGGCAGACTGGTCGTATGGGAAGAGCCGGCGCGGGCGGGGGGCTGACCCTCTCGGAGCTCATCGCTCGCAGCGGCGTCCCGGCCAGCACCATCCACCACTACCGGCGGGTCGGGTTGCTTCCCGCCCCGGGGACGGGCGCCCCCAACCGCTTCACCTACGACGAGCGCCACATCGAGGCCCTGCAGTTGATCAAAGGGCTGAGGGAGGACCGGGGCCTGTCCCTCGACGAGATCGCCAAGGTGCTCCCCGAACTCCTCGGCTCCCCTCGCCCCGACGCCCCGGCCGAGACCTCGCTGCCGGTCGACGGTCGCCAGCGGGCGGTGCAGGCCGCGATCGGCCAGTTCAGCAGCCGCAACTACGCGGAGGTGACCATGGCCGAGGTGGCCGCGGCCGCAGACATGGCCAAGGGCAGCGTCTACCGGTACTTCGCCTCCAAGGAGGAGCTGTTCCTCGCTGTGGTGGAAGCGCTGCTCGCCGACACCGCCCTGGAGTTCGCCACGGCGGTGCGCGACGCCGGGGGACCAGACGGGATCGCCGGCGACCGCGACGGAGCGGCCATCGCCTTCGCCGGGGTGGTGGCCCGGGCCATGCCGATCCTCCTCGAGCTCGGCGCCCGCGCGGCCAAAGGCCACCAGCCGAGCCAGGACCTGGCCCGACGGGTGCTGGTGACGCTGGCCGCGGCGGCGGGCCGGCCGCTCGTTGGGCACGCCGCCGAGGGTCGCCCCGACGACGACCCAGACGGCGACGCCGCGGCGGTGCCCGCCGGGCTGGTCCTCATCGAACAGGCCTTCGCGGTGGTGCTGCGCTGGAGCGTCGGTGACAACTGGCCCGACCTCGTACCCCTCGGGCTGCCCCGGCGGGGAGGGCGGCGCGGCGCATGATGCGACCGTCGCCGGATAGTGCTTGACATGGCCCATGATGGGGGCCTACACAGGATGACCGAGTGGTCATCTTGTTACACCCGTCCGAACGAGAGCAACGCGTGATCGACTCCCCCCCCACCGCCTCCCCGCTGCCCGCCCGCCCCGCAGGCCTGCCGGACGGGGCCCAGGTGCTCGGACGGGCGTCGGGTGAGAACTTCACCGTCGCGTCGCGGCTCCTCGCCGCGGGCGCCCGGGACGACCTCATGGCCTTCTACGGCTACGCCCGCCTCGTCGACCAGATCGGCGACGCGTACGACGGCGACCGCCTGGCCGCCCTCGACTGGGTCGACGCCCAGCTCAGCGCCGCGCTGGCCGACCCGGACCGGGCTGGGCTCGAGCCGCTCGTCGCCCGGGCCGCCGGCGCGCTGACCCGGCTGGGCGCCGACCCCGCGCCGCTGCGCGACCTGGTGGCGGCCAACCGCCAAGACCAGGTGGTCACCAGCTACCGGAGCTTCGACGACCTGGCCGGGTACTGCGCCCTTTCCGCGGACCCGATCGGCCGGCTGGTGCTGGCCGCCTTCGGGGCGGTCACGCCGCAACGGGTGGCCTGGTCGGACCGGATCTGCACCGCTTTGCAGCTAGCGGAGCACTGGCAGGACGTCGCGGAGGATCACGCCGCCGGGCGGGTCTACATCCCGGCCGAGGACCTGGCCCGCTTCGGGGTCGACCCGGCCGAGCTCAGCGCGACGGCGGCCCCCGCCGGGCCGGCCCTGCGGGGTCTGCTGGCGTTCGAGGCGGCCCGGGCCCGCCGGCTGCTCGAGGAGGGCACGCCTCTGGTGGCCAGCCTCCGGGGCCGGGCCCGCCTAGCGGTCGCCGGGTTCGTGGCCGGTGGCCACGCCGCGCTCGACGCTTTGGCCGGCGCCGGGTTCGACCCGCTGCAGGGCCCGCCCCGCCCGAAGGCCACCGCCGTCGCGGTGCGCACCGCGAGACTCCTTCTCGGAGCCCGGTCGTGACCGACACCCTCGACGTCAGCCTGGACGACGCGTACCGCCGCTGCGAGGAGATCACCCGCCGCGAGGCGCGCAACTTCTCCTACGGGATCCGCCTGCTGCGCCCCCCCGAGCGGGCCGCGATGAGCGCTCTGTACGCGGTCGCCCGGCGCATCGACGACATCGGTGACGGCGACGCCCCGGCGGCCGAGAAGCTGTCGGCGCTCAGCGCGATCCGCCGCGACGTCCTCGCTGTGGCCGCCGACCCCGCGGCGGCCGGCGCCGACCCGGTGCTCGTGGCCCTGGCCGACACCTGCCGACGCTACGGCCTGCCCGTCTCTGCCCTCGACGAGCTGATCGAGGGATGCGAGATGGACGTCAACGGGGTGACCTACACGACCATCGACGAGCTGGTCGGCTACTGCCTGCGGGTGGCGGGGACCGTCGGGCGGCTGTCCCTAGCGGTGTACGGCGCGCCCGACCGGGCCCGGGCCGACCCCCTGGCCGACGCTCTCGGCGTGGCGCTGCAACTGACCAACATCCTGCGCGACATCGTCGAGGACCGGGAGACGATGGGGCGGGTGTACCTCCCCGCCGAGGACCTGGCCCGCTTCGGCGTGGATCCCTTCGTGCGCGGCGACGACGACGCCCTTTGTGCCCTGGTGAGCTTCGAGGCAGCCAGGGCGGTCGAATGGTACGACCGGGGCCTGGCGCTCCTGCCGCTGCTCGACCGGCGCTCGCGGGCGTGCACCGCGGCGATGGCCGGCATCTACCGGCGGCTCCTGGAGCGAATCCAGCGCGATCCCCTGTCGGTGACCCGGGGCCGCCTGTCGCTGCCGGCGTGGGAGAAGGCGGCGGTCGCCGCCCGGGCCTTGACGGTGGGACGGGCGTGACGGCGGGCGTGCAGTGACCCCAGCCGAGGGCGAGCGGCCGCAGGTCGTTGTGGTCGGCGGCGGCCTGGCTGGTATCGGCGCCGCGCTCGACTGCGCCGACGCCGGCGCGCAGGTCACCCTGGTCGAGCGACGCCGGCGTCTGGGCGGCCTCACCTGGTCCTTCGAGCACTCCGGCCGCTGGGTCGACAACGGCCAGCACGTGTTCCTGCGCTGCTGCACGGCGTACCTGGAGTTCCTGGATCGCATCGGGTCGGCGGGGGACGTCGAGATCCAGAATCGGCTCGACATCACGGTGGTGCGCGCCGCCGCCGGCCGGCGGCCGCCGACGACGGCCCGGCTCCGCCGCGACGACCTTCCCGCCCCGCTCCACCTGGCCCGCTCGCTGCTCGGCTACCGCCACCTGCCCGTCGCGGACCGGCTGCGTATCGGGTTGGCCGCCCTCCCGCTGCGCAACATCGACTTGGCCGACCCTGCGCTCGACCGCGAGACGTTCGGCGGCTGGCTGGCCCGTCACGGGCAGCGCCCCGCCACCATCGCTGCGCTCTGGGACCTGATCACGGTGGCTACCGTCAACCTGCCGGCAGCGGAGGCGTCCCTGGCCATGGGAGCCAAGGTGTTCCAGACCGGCCTTTTGACGGACCGTCGGGCGGCTGACATCGGCTGGTCACGGATCCCTCTCGGTCAGCTCCACGGCGAGCGGGCCCTGGCCGCCCTACGCAAGGCGAGGGTCGAGGTCCGAACCGGCACCCGGGTCGCCTCGGTGGACCCCTCAGCGTCTCCGGGCCCGGGAAGTGGCTTCCGGGTTGTCGCCGGTGACGATGTCCTCCACGCCGACGCGGTCGTCGTGGCGCTGCCCCACACCGAGCTGGCCGGGGTGCTGCCCGAGGCTGCGATGGCCGCCGGTGCGGTCGGGAAGACCGGCGCGCCGGGCGCGGCCGGTCGCGCCGGATTGGGCCTGTCCCCCATCGTCGACGTGCACCTCCTCTACGATCGGCCCGTCACCGACCTGCCGCTCCTGGCCGCCCTGGACTCGCCGGTGCAGTGGATCTTCGACCGCACCACGACCTCAGGCCTGGCCCCGGCCGCCGAAGGTGGCCCGCAGTATCTGGCCCTTTCCCTGTCCGCGGCCGACGAGCACCTGGGCACCCGTCCCGAGGCGCTGGCCGCCCGGATGGCCGAGGAGCTCCACCGCATCCTTCCCGCCACCAGCCACGCGACCGTCCTCGACTCGGTGGTCACCAAGGAGCGCACCGCCACGTTCCGGGCCGCGCCCGGCAGCGCGTCCCTGCGCCCCGGTCCGCTCACCGCGGTGCGAGGCCTGTGCCTGGCCGGAGCGTGGACCGACACCGGGTGGCCGGCGACCATGGAGGGCGCGCTGCGCAGCGGGCGGCGGGCGGCGCTCGGCGCGCTGCGCGCCGTGGGCATCACCAGAGATCTTCCCAAGGAGGTGGCGTGAACCAGCGTCAGCGAGCGACGGCGAGCACTGCAATACACGGACCGGCGGTGCCCCGATGACCCAGACCGTTCCCGCCGGCGCGGCCGGGGTGCCCGACGCCCTGGCCCGGACCAGAGCGGCGATCCAGCCTGCGATGGAGGCCGCGATCGGGCGACTGAGCCCCGACGTGGCCCTCCTCGCTTCGTACCATCTGGGGTGGGCCGACGCCCAGGGCCGCCCGCTCGAGGCCCCAGGCGGCAAGCTGATCCGCCCGACCCTGGCGCTGCTCTCAGCCGAGGCGGCGTGGGCCGACGCCGAGGTCGGGGTGCCCGGCGGCGTGGCAGTGGAGCTGGTCCACAACTACTCGCTGATCCACGACGACATCATCGACGGGGACACCGAGCGACACCACCGCCCGACGGTGTGGGCGGTGTTCGGTGTCGGCCCGGCGATCATCGCCGGCGACGCGCTCGCCGTTGTCGCCCAACAGGTGCTGCTCGACGCGCTCCCCCACGGCGCGCCGGCCAGCGCGCTGCTGGCCGATGCCACCGCGGCGATGATCGCCGGCCAGGCCGACGACATCGCGTTCGAGAAGCGGCCGGTGGTGTCGGTGGAGGAGTGCGTGGCGATGTGCGCGGCCAAGACCGGAGCGTTGCTCGGCGCGGCGGCGTCGATCGGCGCGGTGCTCGCAGGCGCCCCGCCGGCGACCGTCGGGGCGCTGCGCGACTACGGCGCGCACCTCGGCCTGGCGTTCCAGGCCGTCGACGACCTCCTCGGGATCTGGGGTGACCCGGGGCGCACCGGCAAGCCGGCGGGCAACGACCTCCGTCGCCGCAAGAAGTCGCTGCCGGTCGTGGCGGCACTGGCGGCCGGCGGCGAAGACGCCGACGAGCTGCGTTCCCTGGTGGTCGCCGAACCCTCCGCCGCTCCGCTCGACGACGAGCAGGTGGAACGGGCGGCGTACCTGGTCGAGGCGTGCGGCGGGCGGGAATGGGCCCGCACCCGAGCCAAGTCGCACCTCGACGGGGCGCTCGGGGCGTTGGAGCGGGTCCGGTTGTCGCCTGTCCCCCACCGGGCCTTGGCCGACCTGGCCGCGTTTGTCGTGGACCGCGAGTCATGAGCTCCCTCGCGGAGCGGCCGGTCGCCTCCGGCAGCTCGCCGGTGGAGGCCGCTCGCGGCGCCGTCCCGGTGATCGTCGGCGGGTCCGACGTTCCCGGAGCGACCGACGCCAGGGACCGGGCCCGAGACCATCTGCTCGGGCTCCAGGACCCGGCCGGCTGGTGGAAGGGCGAGCTGGAGACCAACGTCACCATGGACGCGGAGGACCTCCTCCTCCGGCACTTCCTCGGCATCCTCGACCCCACCACGGCGACCAAAGCCGGCGACTGGATCGCCTCGCAGCAGCGCGGCGACGGTGCGTGGGCGACCTTCTACGGCGGTCCCGGAGACGTGTCGACGACCGTCGAGGCCTACGTCGCGCTGCGCCTGGCCGGCCACGACCCGTCGGCAGCCCACATGGCGGCGGCCTCGGCGTGGATCCGCTCCCACGGGGGGCTCGGCAGCACCCGGGTTTTCACCCGCATCTGGCTGGCCATGGTCGGGGCGTGGGACTGGGAAGACCTGCCGGTCCTGCCGGCGGAGATCATGCTCCTGCCGTCGTGGGCGCCGCTGAACATCTACGACTTCGGTTGCTGGGCCCGCCAGACGATCGTCGCGTTGAGCGTGGTGATGGCCCACCGCCCGGCGCGGCCGTTGCCTTTCGAGCTGACCGAGCTGGCGTCGGGTGACCGCCGATCCCGGCGGGTGCCGCGCACGTCCATCGCCATCGCGTTCCAGGCTCTCGACCGGCTGCTGCACACCTACGAGCACCTGCCCCGCTGGGTGCTGCCCCGAACCGCGGTGCGCGGCTTCTGCCTGGCCCTGGCAGAGCGCTGGATCATCTCCCGCCAGGAGACCGACGGCTGCTGGGGCGGGATCCAGCCGCCGATCGTCTACTCGGTGATCGCCCTGCACCTGCAGGGCTACGCCATCGACCATCCGGTCATGAAGGCTGCCCTGACCGGTATCGAAGGGTTCGTCCTCGACGACGAGCGGGGCCGACGCATCGAGGCGTGCCAGTCCCCGGTGTGGGACACCGCGCTGGCCGTGGTCGCCCTCTCCGACGCCGGGGTCTCCCCCGATGACCCGGCGCTTCGCCGGGCCGCGGACTGGCTGGTCGACGAGGAGGTCCGGGTCCGGGGCGACTGGGCGGTGCGCCGCCCCGACCTCGCCCCTGGGGGTTGGGCCTTCGAGTTCGCCAACGACTTGTATCCCGACGTCGACGACACCGCGGAAGTGATTCTCGCCCTCCGGCGGGCCGGGATCACCCCCGGCCGGACCGGCCCGGGGGCCGACGCGGTGCGCCGGGGCATCGCCTGGACCCTCGGCATGCAGTGCCGGGACGGCGGGTGGGGCGCCTTCGACGTCGACAACGACAGCGAGCTGTGCGCGGCCTTGCCGTTTTGTGACTTCGGTCGGGTCACCGACCCGCCGTCGGCCGACGTGACCGCCCACGTCCTCGAGATGCTCGCCGCCGAGCCTGACACCGACCCCGCAGCGGTGGCCCGCGCCGTCGACTGGCTGAGCGGCCAGCAGGAGCACGACGGGTCGTGGTTCGGCCGGTGGGGCAACAACTACGTGTACGGGACCGGCGCCGCGGTGCCGGCGCTGATCGACGCCGGCGTCGCTGCCCACGACCCCCGGATCCGGCGGGCCGTGGCCTGGCTCGAAGCCCACCAGAACCCCGACGGCGGTTGGGGAGAGGACATGCGCTCCTACGTCGACGAGGGCTGGCGCGGCCGCGGCGACTCCACCCCGTCGCAAACCGCGTGGGCCCTTCTCGCCCTCCTCGCGGCCGGCGAACGCGAGAGTGCCGCCACCCGCGCCGGGATCGCTCACCTCGTGTCGACCCAGCGCCCCGACGGGACGTGGGACGAGCCGCAGTACACCGGGACGGGGTTCCCGTGGGACTTCAACATCAACTACCACCTGTACCGGCTGGTGTTCCCCCTGACCGCGCTGGGCCGTTACGCCGCGGGGGCCTCCTGAGCGATGGCGGCTCGCACCGGGTCCGAGCGGCGATGACCGCGACGTCGCTCCTGGCGCTGGCACCCCTCCGTCTCGAGGCGCGCGCCGTCTCCCGAGGCGCACCGGGACTCCGGGTCGAGCGCACCGGGCCCGGCCCTCGGAGGGCCGCGGCGGCCGCCGCCCGCCTGGCGGCCGGTCACCGCGCCGGCGCCCCGGTGGCGGTCACCGGTATCGGCGGGGCGCTGGTCGAAGGGCTGGTGCCCGGCGAGCTGATCGTCGCCGACCGGGTGGTGGACGCCAACGGCGGACTGGTCGCGGTGATTCCCTCCGCATCCCTGCTCGCATCGGCGCTGCGCCGGGGCGGTCTGCGGGCCCGGGTCGGGACCGTGGCCAGCGCCGACCGAGTGGTCCGGGGTCGCCAGGCCCGCGCCGCGCTGGCCGCCCACGGCGCG
This sequence comes from Acidiferrimicrobium sp. IK, assembly GCF_025499425.1. Taxonomy (GTDB): domain Bacteria; phylum Actinomycetota; class Acidimicrobiia; order Acidimicrobiales; family Palsa-688; genus Acidiferrimicrobium. Next base: position 321,751 of record NZ_JAIMCB010000004.1, on the reverse strand, counting down.
ATGGCCGTCGACATGGAGTCAGCCGCGATCCTGCGCCAAGGCTGGGACGGCCCCGTCGCGGTGGTGCGGGCCGTCGCCGACACCCCCGAGCGGGAGCTGATCTCCGCAGGGACCGTCGCCGGTGGGATCGCCGCGCTGCGGGCGCTTCGAGCCGCGGCACCTCACCTGGCCACGTGGGCGGCCGCGGTGCGACCCCGGCGGGTCGTGCTGGCCAGTCCCCGCTCGTTTTGCGCCGGGGTGGACAGAGCCATCGAGACCGTCGAACGGGCGATCGCCCGATACGGTGCACCGGTGTACGTACGGCGTCAGATCGTCCACAACTCGCATGTCGTCGCCGGTCTCGAGGCGCAGGGCGCGGTGTTCGTCGAGGAGCTCCACGACGTCCCCGACGGGGCCACCGTCGTGCTCTCCGCCCACGGTGTGGCCCCGGCGGTGCGCGACGAAGCAGCGCGCCGCGGCCTGGCGGTCATCGACGCCACCTGCCCTCTCGTCGCCAAGGTCCACAGCGAGATCAGGCGCTTCCACCAGCGCGGCTACCAGATAGTGCTGGTCGGCCATGGGGGCCACGACGAGACCGAGGGTTCCATGGGCGAGGCGCCCGGCATCCAGCTCGTGTCGACCGCAGAGGACGCCGCGGCGGTCGACGCTGCGGATCCCGACCGGGTGGCCTACGTGACCCAGACAACGCTCGCGCCCGACGAGACCTCGTCGGTGATCGAAGCGCTTCGCGACCGGTACCCGGCCCTCGCCGGGCCCCACGCCAGCGACATCTGCTACGCCACCCAGAACCGGCAGGACGCGGTCCGCGCCGCGGCGGTGGACAGCGACGTGGTCCTCGTCGTCGGGTCGCCCAACTCCTCCAACGCGGCCCGCCTCGTGGAGGTCGCCCGGCGCAGCGGCACCCCGGCGCACCTCGTCGATGACCCCGCCGCGGTCGACCTCGAGTGGCTCAGCGACGCCGGCACCGTCGCAGTCACCGCCGGCGCCTCCACCCCGGAGGCGGTCGTCTCCCAGGTCGTCGAAGCGCTCCGCGGGCTCGGCCCGCTGGAGGTCGCCGAGCGCACCGTCCACACCGAAAACGTCTCGTTCTCACTTCCCCCGGAGGTCCGATAGATCATGGGTGTACCCCTTCGCCAGAGTGTCCAGGTAGGCACGTACATGGCCAAGCAGAAGCTGGCCAAGCGGGACAAGTACCCGCTCATCGTGGAGCTGGAGCCGCTGTTCGCGTGCAACTTGTCGTGCAACGGATGCGGCAAGATCCAGTACCCGACCGACATCCTCCGCAAGCGCCTCACCGTGGAGCAGGCGGTCGGAGCGATCGAGGAGAGCGGCGCGCCGATGGTCTCCATCGCCGGCGGCGAGCCGCTGCTCCACCCCGACATCGACAAGATCGTCGCCGAGCTGCTGGCCCGCAAGAAGTTCGTGTACCTCTGCACCAACGCGCTCCTCCTCGAGCGCAAGCTCGACAAGTTCACGCCCAACCCCCGCTTCAGCTGGGTGGTCCACATCGACGGTCTGCGGGAGCGCCACGACGAGTCGGTCAGCCGCGACGGCACCTTCGACAAGGCCGTGGCGGCCATCCGAAAAGCCAAGGAGCGCGGGTTCACCGTCAACACCAACACCACCTTCTTCAACACCGACTCGGTCAAGACGGTCCGGGAAGTCCTCGACTACCTCAACGATGACTTGAAGGTCGACCAGATGATGATCTCCCCGGGCTACGCCTACGAGAAGGCCCCCGACCAGGTCAACTTCCTGTCCACCAAGAGCTCCACCAAGCTCTTCGCGGAAGCCTTCGCCGGCGGCCGACGCAAGAAGTGGAGGCTCAACCACAGCCCGCTTTTCCTCGACTTCTTGGAAGGCAAGGTAGACTTCGACTGCACCCCGTGGGGGATCCCGAGCTACTCGGTGTTCGGATGGCAAAAGCCGTGCTACCTGATGGCCGACGGGTACACCGAGACCTACAAGGAGCTCATCGAGACCACCGACTGGGACCGCTACGGCCGGGGTAAGGATCCCCGCTGCGCCAACTGCATGGCCCACTGCGGCTACGAGCCCAGCGCGGTGCTGGCGACCACCAAGTCCCTCAAGCAGTCCCTGCGGGCCGCAGTCGGGTCGTGAGCGGTCCGCTCCGGCTTCAGGGTCGCCGGGGATGAGCGGCTCGGCGGGCGGCGCCGTCGCGCTCGCCGGGGGCAACGCGCTGGTCACCGGCGCGTCGAGCGGGATCGGCGCGGCTGCCGCCCGGGCCCTCGACGGGCGCGGCGTGCGCGTCGCGCTGGTCGGGCGAGACACCGCCGCACTGGCGGCGATCGCCGCCGACCTGAGCGAACCCGTCGTGATCGAGGCCGACCTGGCCGCTCCCGGGGAGGCAGCCGACACGGTGGTGCAAGCAGTCGCCGCCCTGGGCCGGCTCGACATCGTCGTCTCCAACGCCGGGGCCGGATGGGCCGGCCCGTACCAGGCCATGTCGCCCGCTGAGCTCGACGGCATCATCGACATCAACCTGCGAGCAGGCGCCCACCTGGTGCACGCTGCCCTCCCCCACCTGCTGGCCAAGGGACGCGGCCACATCGTCATGGTGGGATCCATCGCCGGCCTGCTCCCAGTCGCAGGCGAGGCTGCGTACTCCGCGAGCAAAGCCGGGCTGGCCGCGCTAGGCGAGGCACTTCGAGGCGAGCTGCGCGGCAGCGGCGTCAAGGTGTCGGTGGTCAACCCCGGCGTGGTCGACACCAACTTCTTCCAGCGGCGGAACCGGCCCTACGACCGGGACCGGCCCCGGCCGATCCCCGCGTCGCAGGTGGCCGACGCGATCGTCGACTGCCTAGAGCGCGGCCGACCCGAGACCGTCGTGCCGGCCTGGCTGGCGCTGCCAGTCCGCCTCCGCGGTGCGGTCCCCAACCTGTACCGGCTGCTCTCCGACCGCTTCGCCTGACAGCCGGCGCCTGCGTTTGCGATTGCCGGCTGGTGTCGCCGTAGTGCCGGCGGCCAAGGGTGGCCAAGGGTGGCCGACTGGCGCCGCAGGCGCGGCGCCGGCGAGCGCCGGCGGGGCCAGTGGGCGAGGCGCCGGCCGGACCGCCGCCCTGGGCGCAGTCGGATTAGTGGGCGCCCGCCGCGTTTTGGCGCGTTTTGGTGCTCCCCAGGACCAAAGTCGCGCCTGGCGCGCTTTGAACTGCGCCCACCCGGCGCCAACCCGCCGGCGCCAACCCGCCTACGCCCGACGCGTCCGCCGGGCCGGATCCCGCTGCGCTACGACCGGCCCAGGTCGAAGCCGAGCGACCGCACTGCATCGACGAACTGGCCCTCGGCCATCCCCGCCTCAACCCCGGGCGCCACCTTGGACCTCACCGGGTCGCCGAGGAAGCTGCGCACCGCCCGGGCGATCGACCCGGCCGTCGGCAGGCAGGCCGTCGACCCGCCCATCTCCAGCTCGTGCATCAGGTTCTCCCGGCCGTGGCCGGGCACGACGTCGATCAGGATGATGCCCCGCCCGAGGGTGCGCGCCTCGCGGCATGTGTCACCGGAGCTGGTGACCACCACATCGCACGCGGACATGAGCTCGGGGACCCGATCGGTGTAGCCGAAGGGCACGACCCTCGGGCTGTGGTGGGCCAGGTCGCGGAGGGTCCTCTCCATCCGGGCGTTGCTCCCGGCGACGGCCAGCACCCATATGCCGTCGTCAGCGAGCGCCGCTGCGGCCTCGTCCAGGGGCCCTAGACCCCACGCCCCCGACATGAGAAGTACGCAGGTGGCTTCCGCCGGCACCCCGAGACGGGCCCGGGCGTCGCCCTGTGGCGGCGCGGCGTAGAACTCGGGGCGTACAGGTGCGGTGATGACCGCCACCGGCGCCTCCGGCCAGTACCGGCGGACCGACTCGCCGGCGGCCGGCGAGGTCACGAGGAACAAGTCGGTGCCTTCGTGGACCCACATGCGGTGGGCGAAGGAGTCGGTCATGATGACCATCGAGGCGAACTCCCCGCCTTCCTCCTTGAGCCGCACCGCGGCTCCGGCGCCGGTCGCGAACACCGGGACGACCAGCTGCGGGCGGAACCGGTCGATCTCCCGCTTGAGGGCCCGGTGCATCTTGTCGATGGCCGCCTTGTCAGCGGCCCGGCCAAGCGGCCCGTCGTCGCGCAGCTGCGAGAAGTGGAAGGCGTCGTAGATGGCCGTCACCGACAGGAGCTTCCTGAACACCCAGTCGCCGGCCGCGCCGGCGCCCCCGCCGAGCAACTGCATCGAGTCGAGCACCCTGGACTCGACGCCGTAGGGGGCCAGAGCCGCCCCGCACGCCTCGGCGACGACGTCGTGCCCCTTCCCGAGCGATCCCGAGAGGAACACCACCCGCTCCAGTCTCACCCGACGCTCACTTCGCGCTTGGCGGCGGACACCGGCGGCCCAAGCACCTCGTCGAGGGTCGCGGCGTGTAGGCCGCGCTCGGCCAGGTCCTCGGCGATGGCGTCGAGGGCTTCGAGCGTCCGGCCGGCAGACCCGCGAGGTGAGAAAGCGTCGCTGTCGTGGAGCAAGACGACCGCGCCGGGCGCCAGGGCTTGGCGGACCCGGGCCGCGACCGCGGCGGCGTCGGGAGCAGCCCACTCTCGTCCCCACGCCGACCACAGGACCGTCCGCAGCCCGCGTCGGTGCGCGGCCAGCAGCGTGGGTCCGCTCGCCTGGCCGTACGGGGGCCGGTAGAAGCGAGGCTCGACTCCCGCGGCGCGTACGGCTTGCAGCGCATCGTCGAGATCCCTGGCGATCCATCGCGGTCCGCGCCACAGATGATGCTCGTGGCGGTAGCCGTGCACGCCGACGGCGTGGCCGCGGCGACGAGCCTCTCTGACCAGGTCGGGGTGGCGCCGGGCGTGGGCGCCGGTGCAGAAGAACGTCGCGACCAGCCCCAACCGGTCGAGGGCGTCGAGCACCGCCGGCGTCGTCGCCGGGTCCGGGCCGTCGTCGAAGGTGAGGGCGACGGGGCCGTCGGGCCGGCCCCGCCATGCGCACCATCCAGAAGGCAGCTGCCGCAGCGGGAGCCACTGACCGAGGCTGACGACGCTCGGCACCCACTGAAGCGCGGCGGCGCCGGCCGCCCCGAGGAGAACCCCGCGGACCCGGCTCACTGCTGGTGGAGGCCCCGGGCTCGGGGTAGCGCGTCGCGGAGCGCTTCGACCACGACGGCGGCTTCTTCGTCGGTCATGTCGGAGTGGATCGGCAGGCAGATATGCCTCGCGCACACGTCCTCGGCTCCGCTGAGGTCCCCGTGGGGGACCTCAGCGAATATCGGCTCGTGGTGGAGGGGACGGGCGTACACCTCACCCGATAGCGCTACCCCATGATCGTTGCGCAACGCCCCTCGCAGGCCGTCGCGCTCGACGTCCGGGTCGAGCAGCGCGATGTACTTGTAGTAGCACCCCTGGGCGCCCGCCGGTTCGGGCAGGACGCTGACGCCGTCGAGCCCGGCCAGCGCCTTGTCATACAGCCGGGCGATGCGCCGGCGAGTCGCCACTGCGTCCGGTAGGCGGTCGTGGTGCACCAGGCCGACCGCGGCGTGGACCTCGCTCATCCGCCAGGCGGACCCCAGCCGAACGTGCGCGCCGCCGTGGAAGCCTGCTTTGCCCTGGTCGCGGTAGATGCGGGCCTCCGCCGCCAGGTCCGGGTCGGCGGTCACGATCATCCCGCCCTCCGCCCCGGCCACGACCTTGGTCGGGTAGAAGGAGAACGTGGCGGCCTGACCCCAGGCGCCGGCGTGGCGGCCAGCCAGCGTGGAGCCGTGGGCGTGTGCGGCGTCCTCGATGAGGGCGACGCCCCGCGCCTGGCACAGCTTCGCGATGGCGTCCATCTCCGGGCTGATCAATCCGCCGATGTGGACCACGATCACCGCCGTCGTCTCCGCGGTCAGAGCGGCCTCCACGGTGGCGGCCGACAGCGACAGGGTCGAGTGGTCGACATCAGCGAAGCGGGGCGCGGCGCCGGCGTGGGTGACCGCCGCCGCGGTCGCGAAGAAGGTGTTGGCGGGCACGATGATCTCGCCGGTCAGGCCGAGGCCGCGGATCACGATCTCCAGGGCGCTGGTGCCAGAGGAGGTGGCGACGGCGTGCTCGGCGCCGTGGCTGGCGGCGAAGGCCTTTTCGAAAGCAGCACCGACCGGGCCGAGAGTGAGCGATCCGGTCTGCAGCGACCGGTCGACCAGCTCCAGCACCCGGGCTCGGTCCGCGGCGCTGAACACCACCCGCGCCGGCGGGATGCGCAGCTCGGTCACACCGGACCGCCGACTGGATCGGCCACCGCCGGGTGGTGCTCGTCGCGCTCGATCACCGCGGTGGAACGGGTGAGAGCAACCAAGCCGAGGACCATGACCAACGCGGCGAGGATGACGGCCGGGGCTCGTAGCCCGTCGAGTCGCAATGCTTCTCCGAACAGCGCGACGCCGATCGCCGAGCTGACGATCGGGTCGGTGACGGTGATGAGGGGCAGCGACACGGTCGGCCTGCCTGTCTGGTAGGCGGTCTGGCTCAGGAGTATCGACCCGATCCCGGCGACGCAGAGGGCGTAGGGCGACCAGCTGTGAATCGTGTGACCGACACCGCCGCCGAGGGAATGAGCCAGGGCCTTGGTCAACACGGCCATCACCGCGTCGCCCAGGCCTGCCGCCAGCCCGAAGAGGGCGGCTCGGCTGCGGCCGCCGGAGCGGAACCCGCTGATCAGCAGCGCCAACACGCCCGCCGCCATCGTCGTCCCGAGGATGAACCAGTCCGTCTGGTTGGCCACCCCGCTGCTGTGTTCGCTCGGGGAGGCCAGGACCATGAACGCTGACAGCCCGACGATGACCGCCACGACACCCGCCCACTCGCGCCCGGTGACCGCGTCCCGAGACCACAGGCCGGCCAGGGCCAGGGTGAACAGGAGCGATGTGGTGATGAGAGGCTGAACCACGACCAGCGCACCGTGGCGAAGGGCCACCACTTGGAGCCCGAAGCCGGCGAACTCCGCGGCGATCCCGAGCAGCCACAGCGGCCTTCGAACCACACGGGACAACAGCGCAGGCTTCGCGGCGTAGACGTCGGGGACGTTGCGGGCCGGCCGCTGCTGCAGCCCGACGCCACATCCGAACAAGGCAGCAGAAAGGACGGCGAGCACGATCGTCACGACTGGCTCACTCCTCTCCTTGCCGTCCTCACGTACCGAAGCCTACGGGGCGCGCCGAGCGCGCCGGTTACGTTTAGCCGCCTCCACAAACCGCTGCCAGGCCGAGTATTCCCTGCGACCTCGGAGAGCAGCCCCTACGCTCGGGGCGCTCGCCTTCGTCACGTCCGGAGTACGTTGGAGGTTGTGCCGTGTCGTCTTTGGCTCGCTGGTGCTTCAACAACCGGCGCGTGGTGCTGGTGGTCTGGTTGGCGGCGCTGATCGGCTTCATCGGCGTCAGCCGGGCGGTCGGGTCCAAGACCAAGAACGACTTCCGCTTGCCGAACACCGACTCGCAGGCGGCCTACAACCTTCTCAAAGCGTCCTTCCCAGCCCAGTCGGGCGACACCGAGCAGGTGGTGCTGGCGGCTCGCACGGGCACCCTCCGGGACCCGGCCGTGGCCGCGCGAGCCGAGTCGATGCTCAGCAGGATCGCAGTTCTTCCCCACGTACGGGCGGTTGCCAGCCCCTACCGGGGAGGGGGCCGCATGAACCCGGACGGCACCGTCGCTCTGGCAACGGTCGTCCTCGACGGCCAACCCCAAGACGTGCCCGCGGCAGCGGTGCGCGCCCTGATCTCCACCGCCCAGGCCGCCGACTCGTCGGCGCTCGAAGTCCAGCTCGGCGGTCAGGCCGTCGAGCAGGCGCAGCACAGCGGCGGTGGGGGCAACTCCAGTGAGATCGTCGGCATCTTCCTGGCCTTGGCGGTGCTCTACATCGCGTTCGGCGCCTTCCTGGCGGCGTTGATGCCGCTGCTCGCCGCTCTCATCGCCATCGGGATCGGGACCTCGCTCATCACCCTTTTGACCCATGTATTCACCATCGCCAGCTTCGCCGACCAGCTGTCGGTGCTCATCGGGCTGGGAGTCGGGGTCGACTATGCCCTCTTCATCATCACCCGCCACCGGGCCGGGCTGATCGAGGGTCGCGGCATCGAAGAATCGGCGGCCGTCTCGGTCAACACGTCCGGTCGGGCGGTGTTCTTTGCGGGACTGGTGGTGTGCATCGCCTTGCTCGGGCAGTTCGCGCTGAGCGTGTCGTTCCTCTACGGGGTAGCCCTGTCGGCTGCGTTCACCGTGCTCCTGACGATGATGACCGCCTTGACCTTGCTCCCCGCCATGCTCGGGTTCCTCGGAGTGCGGGTCCTCAGCCGGAGAGAGCGGCGCCGGCTCCTCGCGTCGGGGCCGCGTCGAGAAGCGTCGTCGGGCTTTTGGTTCCGCTGGTCCCATCTAGTGGCCCGGCGTTACAAAGCGCTCGGGGCGGCGGCGCTCGCCGCCGTCGTCGTCCTCGGCGTGCCGATCCTCACCCTCCGACTGGGGCTCTCCGACGCTGGGAACGACTCGCCTTCCACCACCACCCGCCAGGCCTACGACCTATTGGCGAAGGGTTTCGGGCCGGGCTTCAACGGTCCTTTCACGGTGGTCGGCGCCCTCAACGCGCCGGGCGATCAAGCCCGCTTCGCGGCGGTGATGTCCGCCATCTCCCGCCAGCCCGGCATCGTGGCGACCACCCCAACCCGTCTCTCCCCGTCGGGTGCCGTGGCCATCGCGACCGCCGTCCCCTCCACCGCACCCCAGGCCGCGGCCACCGCGGCGCTGGTCAACCGGCTCCGCGACCATGTCATCCCCGCCGTGGAAGGCGGCTCCGGCCTGGTCGTGCACGTCGGCGGATCGACGGCCGGGACCATCGACTTCGCCCACGTCCTGGCCCGGAAGATCCCGCTGTTCATCGGGGTCGTGGTGGTCTTGGCTTTCCTGCTGTTGATGCTCGTCTTCCGGAGCATCCTCGTGCCCCTGGTCGCGTCGATCATGAACCTGTTGTCGGTCGGCGCGGCGTTCGGGGTCATGAACGCCGTGTTCGAATGGGGTTGGGGCGCCGGTCTGCTCGGCATCGACAGGAAAGGGCCGGTGGACGTCTTCGTCCCGGTTATCCTGTTCTCGATCCTTTTCGGCTTGTCGATGGACTACGAGGTGTTCCTCGTCAGCCGCATCCACGAGGAGTGGATGCGCCGCGCCGACAACCAGGAGGCGGTCACGGTCGGCCAGGCGGCCACCGGGCGGGTCATCACCGCGGCGGCCACCATCATGATCCTGATCTTCGGGTCGTTCCTGCTTCTAGGCGAGCGAGTGATCAAGGAGTTCGGGTTGGGGTTGGCCGCGGCGATCCTCGTCGACGCGTTCATCATCCGCACCGCGCTGGTACCGGCGGTGATGCACCGCCTGGGCCGTGCCAACTGGTGGCTCCCCGGGCCGCTCGAGCGGCTCCTGCCACACGTGGCCATCGATCCTGATGAGGGACCGATGGGCCGCCCGGAGCCGGTGGGGTCTGCCTCTGACTAATCCACCGGCGGTGCCGGACCGGCAAGCCGTTGCGCCCGCGCCCGTCGGCGGTTCAGCCGCCGGTGACCGCCGCCTCGGAGTCAACGCGCTCCGAGCACCCTTCGCACGGCTTGGGGCGCAGCACCCGCTCCGGACCGGACGGTGCGTCGGCTGCCTCTGTCAGGTCGACCGCGCCGGCGCCGCCGTGGCGGTGGAACGCCCACGGGTGGTGACGGCTGGGGCGGTGCTCGTGACGGGCGGCCAGCTCCAGCCAGCCCCACACCCCCCATCCGATGGGGACCAGCGCCCAGAAGCTGACGAGCCGGTAGAGCAACACCACCGTCACCGCCGACGTCGAAGCCATGCCGTACGCAGTGAGCAGAGCGGTCAGGCTGGCCTCGACCACGGCCAGACCGCCAGGGGTGACCGGGATGCTGGCCGAGATCTGGGTCAACGCGTAGGCGATGACCACGCCTCTCCAGGGGACGTCAGCGTGCACCGTCCAGATGCAGAACATCAACGTCGCCAGGTCCGCGGTCCAGTTGAGCAGCGCCAGGCCGAGAGCCTCCGCCCAGGCTAGAGGCGTCGGTGTCACCACCATCACCTGGTGGCCGAAACCGTCTACCGCCCGCACCAGCCTGTCCCGGCGCCCGACGCCGCCTTGCGCGCTGTCCAGCATCCGAGCCCAGCGGTGCTGGAGACTGTCGCTTCGGGCCAAGGCGATGATCCCGGCCAGGATGGCGGCGGCCAACGCCAAGAGCGCCACCCCGAGCCACCGCAGAGGAGCGACCGGCCCTCGCGAGCCGGCCAGGAACGCGCCGGCCACGACCATGAGGAAAAGGGCGAAGCTCGACAGCGCGCCAGCGACCAGCACCACCCATCCGGCGAGGACCCGGTCCACTGACCGGCGCCGGAGCTGACCCCAGATCCATCCCGCCGCCCACGCCGCCCCACCGGGCAGCGACGTGCTCAGCGCGTTGCCGGCGAGGGTGATCTCGACCATGTCGCGCAGCCGGACCCGGATCCCGCCGCAGCGCAGCAGCCAGCGCTGCAGGCGGGCAAAGACCACCATCGACGACGCCTGGCAGGCGATCGCGCAGACCAGCCACTGCCAGTTGGGATGCCCGAGTTGCGACACCGCCTGGCTGATCTGGTGGCGCTTGGTCCACGCCGCCACCAGGCCGGCGATCAGCAACACGACTGAAAGCAACCGGCGCAACCGGCGCATCATCGGGTTACGGGTGGTCGGCCGAGGCGCGTCCCGAGGGGCGGCGTCGTGCTCCGGGCCGGTGGCCGGCCCCGACGCGGTCCCGGCGGACCGCGTGTCCGCCTCCCCGGAGCCCACTTTCACATGGAAATGCTACCCGGGCCCCGCCGGAATCATGGCGCAAGCCACCCCTCATGAGCCAAACTGATAGACGCGTCGGTGCCGCGCCGACGCGAATGAGAGGAGCAGTCCTGCCCCAAGGGAAGGAAGACGCAATCGTGCTGGAGGGCACGGTGAGCGAGGCGCTGAAGAACGCCATGTTCAAAGTCGAGCTGGCCAACGGCCACGAGGTATTGGCCCACAACTCCGGCAAGATGCGGATGAACCGCATCCGGGTGCTCCCCGGTGACAAGGTGCAAGTCGAGATCAGCCCCTACGACCTCACCCGGGGGCGGATCACCTACCGCTACAAGTAAGCGCCGCCCCGCAGGGCGACCGAGCTGCGCCGGACCGCTCGGTGTGGGGGGGTTACTCCGGCGTGGAGGGCTGCTCCGGGTGGCGTGACACTCCGCTGCGGGTTATTCCGGGCCGGTGAGGAGGCCGTTGGCCGCCGCCAAGGCGGTGGCGGCGCGGACCGCCTCCTCATACACGGCCGTGAGATGACGCTCGGCGACCGAGGCATCCACGGCCAGCGGAGGCGCACCGAGGGAGCGGATCATCGCCGCCGGGTCAGGGGTCGGGTCGATCACCGTCTGGGCCGGCGCGGGAGGCTCGTCGGGGCCCCAGAACTTGGCCTCGGCGACCCGCTTGCTGGCGGAAGGCCGCCTGCGTTTGCTCATCTGCCGTTCCTCCCGATCACGCGGCCTCCTCTTCGGGGTCCGAGGCCGGTAGCTCCTCCTCGATGACCTCCTCTACCGCCAGGCCCAGCGCGGCGCGCAGCTGGGCGGCGTCGAGATCACCCAGGGAGCTGCGGGCCGGCAGCACCATGCCCGCCACCTCCCGCTTGCCGGCGACGATCTCCTCGACCCTCTCGTCCACCGTGCCCGGGCAGACCAGGCGATGGGAGACGACGGTGCTGGTCTGGCCGATGCGCCACGCCCGGTCCCGGGCCTGGTCCTCGACCGCCGGGTTCCACCAGCGGTCATAGAGCACCACGTGGCGGGCGGCGGTCAGGTTGAGTCCCGAACCGCCGGCCTTGATCGACAGGACCAGCGCTCCGGGACCCTTGCCCCGCTGGAACTCCGCGACCAGCTCGTCGCGCACCGTGCGCGACAGGCCGCCGTGGTAGCAGCCGACGTGGATGCCGGTGCGCTCGGTCAGGTAGGTGGCGAGCTTCTCCCCCCACCGGGCGAAGTGGGTGAAGATCAGCACCCGCTCACCGGCCGCGAACACGTCGTCGACTATCTCGTCGAGACGGGTCAGCTTCCCGGACCGGCCGTGGAGGGTGGTGATCGTGTCTTCCTCCCCCAGGTAGGCGGAGGGATGATCGCAGATCTGCTTGAGGGCGGTGATGGCGGCCAGCACCTGACCCTTGCGCCTGGTCGCGTCCTCGTCGAGCTCGTCGGCCAGCAGCCGGTCGAGCACCGCCTGGTACAGGCCGACCTGTTCGGCGGTCATTCCGCACGAGTCGAGCTTGTCGACCTTGTCGGGAAGCTCCGCGGCGATCTCCGGTTCGATCTTGGTGCGGCGGAACACCAGCAACCCGTTGAGCGCCCGGAGGGCTCCCTCCTCGGCGCCGGCGCGGCCCTCGCCGGTTCGCGACAGGTGCTCTATGAACGAGGTGCGGCCGCCGACCAGCCCGGGGTTGGTGAAGTCGAGGATGGCCCACAAGTCGCCGAGGCCGTTCTCGACCGGCGTCCCGGTGAGAGCCAGGCGACTGCGGGCCGGGACCCGTCGCAGGGCTTGCGCGGTGTCGCTGGTGTGGTTCTTGATGGCCTGTGCCTCGTCGACGGCCATCCGCCGCCACTCGACGCGGGCCAGCGCGTCGATGTCGCGCACCGCGGTGGCGTAGGTGGTGAGGACCACGTCGTGGTTGCCGGCCAGCTTGACCAGCCCGTCGGCGTCCGCCCGCCGCGGCCCGTGGTGCAATGCGACCGACAGCTCAGGGGTGAAGCGGGCCGCTTCCCGGGCCCAGTTGCTGAGCACCGCCGGCGGGCACACGATCAGCGCAGGCCCGTCGCCGCGGGTGGCGAGGAGGTGGGCGAGCAGGGTCGGGGTCTTGCCCAGACCCATGTCCATGGCCAGGCACCCGCCGAGGCCGGCACGGTCGAGGAACCCGAGCCAGCCGGCGGCCTCCGCCTGGTAGTGACGCAGCTGACCTTTGAACCCCGTCGGCGGCTGCAGCGGGGCGGGCGGGTTGGTGGTCGCGCCCTGCACGATGTCGACGGCCCAGCCGTGACCATCGACGCGCACCGACCCGCCGAGGGCGTGGCCTTCGAGTCCGACGGCGTGGCGCAGCAGCGCGGCCCCCGACAGCTGGGTGATCCCGGCCCGCTCGGCCAGGGCGGCGGCCGCCGCCGCGAGGTCGGTCCGGTCGATGTGAACCCACCGACCCTTGACCTGGACCAGGGGTCGGGCCTCGCTGGCCAGCTTGGCGATCGCCGCCGCGTCGAGCTCCAAGTCGTCGAAGAACACCGACCAGCGGACGTTGGAGAGCTGAGCCACCCCGACCTGCGATTGCCCTCCCATGGCCTCCGCGAACAGGCGCAGCTGGGGTGACGGCTTACGGCGCGACACCATCGGCAGGTACACGTCGAACCCGGCGGCGGCCACCATGGGCCCGAGGTCGAACATCAGCTCACCGGCCTCGTCCGCGTCGAGTATGACCTGGCCGCGCCTGGTGCTCGGCCGGCGCAGCACCGGTAGCAGCCGCTCGAGGCGGCGCAGCTGGGCCTCGACCTGTTGGGATTTGGTGCCCGAGGCGACGACCAGGGCGTGTTCGACGGGCAGCGGGCCTTTGTCCACGCCGGTCGCGTCGACTCGCAGCAGCCATCCGCCGTCGGCGGCGGGCTGGTCGAGGCGGACGGTCAGGCCGATCTTGGTGCCGACGGTAACCGGCGCGGCCCACCGCTTGAGGTCCTCGGCGACCCGGGCGGCAGGCTCGGCCTCGGCGCTGAAGGGCCGCCCGTCGAGCCCGGAGAGGACCGCCTCGGAGATCTCGACTCGCGTCGAGGCCTGGGCCACGGTGGCCGGCGCCACGAGCCGGTCGGCGCCGGCCCGGGAGACGGCGTCCACCACTGCGCTCAGGATCGAGCGGCACACCCCCTCTGGCTGCGGCGAGGCCTGCAGGGCCACCACGGCGCCGGGCATGCGGCTCACCAGGTCCGCCAGGCGGTCCCGAGCGACCAGCGCGGGAACCCACCGGACCCGGTGTCGGGCCGGGCCGGGACGGGGACCGCTCGTGCCGGTGCTGCCCCGCAGGACCGGCACCATCCGCCCCGACGCCACCAGCTCGGTGCCCCAGACCGCGATCTCGCCCATCCACGCCAGGCTGGTGCCGATCGGCGCCTCGGCATCGGGGCTTCCGACCTGCCCGGCGCCGACTCCGACCAGCCAGCCGAGGGTGTGCGCCAACGCCGCGGAGCGGGCGTCGGCGCGTTGGCCGCTCGGTAGAGCGACTGGGGCGTGGTGCTCCCACCCGATGCCCCCGGCGTCGGCCTCCTTGAGCATCGCTTCTAGCTCGTCGGCGGGCAGCGGCGCGCTGCCGCGCCCGGCCGCCCAGACCACCACCCGGCCGTCGGCCCACGACGCTTGCAGGCGCGGCGGGGCCGGCGCCTCGGCGACCGGTTCGGCCGCCGGAGGGGCCGGCGCCAGGCGGACTGCGGGAGCGTCGGGCTCCTCCCCGGTGAGGCGTACGAGCGCGCTGGCCAGGGCCCGGCGCTCCGCCCCGAGGTCAGCCAGGACCTGGTCGCGCTCCTCCCCCGCCAGGCGCGCCGCGCTGGTGAGGGCCTCATCAGTCTCGAGAAGGAGGCGGCGCAACGTGCCGATCCACGCCAGCGGCGCCGCCTCTAGGGCGGCCAGCTCAACGGGCGACGCGTAGCCGGTCGCCTCTGCGACGACCGCTGCCTCCAGGGTGATCCGGTCCAGTGCTCTGCTCCACTTCGTTTTGCATGCCGGCGGCCAACCGCTGCCGGCGTCGAGCCTCGGGACAGCCACCGAGCCGGTGGCATCCCGCTGAGGCGCCTTTTAGGCACCCAGCTCCCCTACGCCCTTAAACCGCTTGTCGGACCGATCCATTCCCACACATCCGTGTGGCCGTGCCGACAGCTCTACGCTAGCGCAGCGCGGGCCCTACACCTGCGCATCCCCCGTCCGGGGGTCGCTCAGGCGACGAAACCGCCGAAACCGCCCCGGTAGAAGACCAGGGGCTCCCCGGCGCTGGAGCCCATCCCGGCGACCGCGCCGATCACCAGGAAGTGGTCGCCGCCGTCGTGGACGGCCTCTACCCGGCAGTCGACCCATGCCAAGACTTCGTGAAGGCGGGGCGAACCGGTCGGCGCCGGGGTCCAGCCGATCCCCTCGAACTTGTCGGTCCCGGCCCCGGGGCGAGCGAACACCCGGCAGAGGGCTTCTTGCTCGGCGTTCAATACGTTCACGCAGAACGCTCCCGAGGCCTGGATGCCCGGCCAGCTCGTCGAGGTTCTCGACGGGGCCATCGCCACCAGCGGCGGGTCGAGCGACAGGGAGAAGAACGACTGGCACGCGAAACCGGCCGGCGCTCCCTCGGAGATCCCGGTGACGATCCCGACGCCGCTGGCGAAGTGCCCGAGCACGGAGCGGAACTCGGCCTGCTCGATCGGCGAGGCGGATAGGCGGGCGGCGTTGGGCTCGACCATCGGCGCACTTTACGGTCTAGCGTCTGGGACGCGGAGCTGGGAGCAGCTGCGGTTGCCGGAGGGGCGAGGAGAACGAGATGGGACGACTACTGAAGCCGGGGACGTCGTGGTGGGAGACCTACGCCCGCTGCGTGGCGGCCGCTCCCGAGGCGTTCGACTCCGACCGCCTGCGCAACCTGTCGGGCGGCGAGTGGCGGCGCCTCGGGGCCCCCGGCGATCACGTCACCCCGGTCGACGGCAGCCCCATCCCCGGACCCCCCCGGCTTTCATACGCCCAGGCCGAGGAGGCGGTGGCGTTCGCGCTGAAGGAGCATTCCGAGTGGGCGACGGTGGACCTCGACGAGCGGCGCAGCCGGGTGACCGACGCGGTGGACGCCCTGACCGAGCACCGCGACCTGCTCGCGCTGCTGTTGGTGTGGGAGATCGGCAAACCGTGGCGGCTGGCGGTCGCCGACGTCGACCGCTGCTTGGACGGCGCCCGGTGGTACGTCGGGGAGATCGAGCGCCAGCTGCGGGTGGGCACCGACGCCGAACGCCGACCGCTGCCTGGGCCGGTGTCCAACATCGCCTCGTGGAACTACCCGATGAGCGTGCAGGTCCACGGCGAGCTGGTGCAACTCCTGGCCGGCAATGCGGTAGTCGCCAAGACGCCGTCGCAAGGCGGGTTCCACTGCCTCACCTTGGCCCACGCCCTGATGCGCCGGGCCGGCCTGCCAGTCACGCTGATCTCCGGGGTCGGCAGCCAGCTCGGTGAGGTCCTCGTGCGAAGCGAGGGCCTCGGCGCGTTGGCGTTCGTCGGGGGTCGGGCCAACGGCCGGCAGGTCGCGATCTCCTTGGCGGACACCGGGCGGCGCCACATGGTCGAGCAGGAGGGCCTCAACTGCTGGGGTATCTGGGACTTCTCGCAGTGGGCCCTGCTGGCCCAGCACCTGCGCAAGGGCTTCGAGTACGCCAAGCAGCGTTGCACGGCCTACCCCCGCTACGTGGTGCAGCGCCGCTTGTTCCCGGCGTTCCTCGAGATGTACCTGCCGGTCGTGGCCGGCATTCGCTTCGGTCATCCCCTCGCCGTCGACACGGCGGACTCCGCCTTCCCCGAGCTGGACTTCGGGCCGGTCATCCACGCCACCAAGGCCGCCGAGCTGGGCGCGGCCTTCGATGAGGCGATCCGCGGCGGGGGCATACCGCTGGCGCACCGCTCCGTCGGTGAGGGGTCGTTCCTCGACGCGATGGACACCGCCGCCTACGCCGCTCCAGCGTGCGTGTTGGCGCCCCCCGCCAACTGGTCGATGCACCACGCCGAGCCGTTCGGGCCGCTCGACTCGGTCGTCGTCGTCGACACCGAGGCGGAGCTGCTGGCGGCCATGAACGCCTCCAACGGCTCCCTCGTCGGGTCGCTGGCCACCGACGACGAGGCGTTCGCGGCGCGAGTCGGCGAGCAGCTGCAGTCGTTCAAGGTCGGCGTCAACCGGCCGCGCAGCAGGGGTGACCGCGAGGAGGTGTTCGGCGGTCTCGGCGCTTCGTGGAAGGGGGCGTTCGTGGGCGGCGACCTTCTCGTGGACGCGGTGACCTACGGGCCCGACGGGCCCGACGAGCGGCTGTTCGGCAACTTCCCGGACTACTCCCTCTACCCGCCGCGCTAGCAAGCGCCCTAGTGGTGGAACCCCTCGTGGTCCTCCTCCTGGGGTAGCGGCGCGGACAGCTTGGAGAGGCGGGCGACCACCCCGCGCAAATCCGAGAGGAGGTGATCGGCCAGGTCCCGGCTGAAGCCGTTGCGCACGACGATGCGAAGCACCGCCACGTCGGTGAGGTCGGCGGGGAAGGTGTAGGCCGGGACCTGCCAGCCCCGCCGGCGGAGGCCGTCGGACACGTCGAAGACGCTGTAGTGGCCGGCGTCGTCCTTCAAGGTGAAGGCGAACACCGGCAGCTCGCTCCCGTCGCTCAGCAGCTCGAAGGGTCCCAGGGCGCCGACCTCGTGGGAGAGGTGGCGGGCCACGGAACGGCAGGCGGCCTGCACCCGGCGGTAGCCGTCGAAGCCGAGCCTTATGAACTGGTAGTACTGCGCAACGACCTCCGCACCAGGCCGGGAGAAGTTGAGGGCGAACGTCGGCATGCTGCCACCGAGGTAGTTGACCCTGAACACCAGGTCCTCGGGCAGGTCCTCCTGGTCTCTCCAGAGGATCCAGCCGACGCCCGGGTAGACCAGCCCGTACTTGTGCCCGGAGGCGTTGATCGACGCCACCCGCGCCAGGCGGAAGTCCCATTCGAGGTCCTGGTCGATGAACGGGGCGATGAACCCGCCGGATGCCGCGTCCACGTGGATCGGAACGTCGGGGCCGCCGCTGGCGGCCAACCGGTCCAAGGCTGCCGCGATCCCCGCCACCGGCTCGTAGCTGCCGTCCTGGGTAGAGCCCAGGATGGCCACGACGCCGATGGTGTTCTCGTCGCAGCGGGCGACCGCCTCCTCCGCGGTGAGGTGGAGACGGCCCGGGGCCATCGGTACGTAGCGCGGCTCGACGTCCCAGTACCGACAGAACTTCTCCCAGCACACCTGGACGTTGGTGCCCATCACCAAGTTGGGCTTGTCGGTGTCGGCGCCCGCGGCGCGCCGGCGGGCCCGCCACCGCCACTTGAGGGCCATCCCGCCGAGCATCGCCGCTTCTGAGGATCCCGTCGTCGAGCAGCCCACCGCCTGCTGGGTCGGGACGTGCCAGAGGCGGGCCAGCATGTGCACGCAGCGGCTTTCGAGCTCCGCGGTCTGGGGATACTCGTCGCGGTCGATCATGTTCTTGTCGGCGGTGTCGGCCATCAGCCTCGCCGCGGTGGGCTCCATCCAGGTGGTCACGAACGTCGCCAGGTTGAGGCGGGAGCTGCCGTCGAGGAGCAGCTCGTCGCGGATCAGCCGGTCGGCGGCGTCGGGGTCCATCTCCCCGTCGGGCATCCGGTACGCGGGGATGGAGGTGGTGCCCGCCCGGCCGCTGTAGAGCGGGTGCAGGGTGAGTACGTCGGAACTGGGCTTGGCGGGGCGGTGCAAGGGCACTGGATCTCCGTTCGGTGGTGCGGCATCCAAGGCTCTACCCGGACCGGGAAGGTATGGTCCATCCACCCAGCCCCTGGCCCCAGCCGCCTCCCGGACCGGACCCGCACGCCGTGAGCCTCTACATCCCGTGATCTTCTACATCGTCGCCGCCGTGGTCGCCCTGTTCTGCGCCATCGCCCTCGGCCTCGGGCCGTTGGTCTTCTTCGTCGCCGGGGCGATGGTCGCGGTGTTCGGGTTCCGGGCCCGCCGGCCCCGCTGGTGGGGGCTGCCGCTGGCCGCGGCCGGCGCGGTCGAGGCGGTCGGGGCTGCCGCCGGCTGGCGGGTCCGCGCCGTCGCCGAGGTCGTCGTGGTTCTCTTTGCGCTCCTCGCGGTCGTCCGTTTCGCCGGGCACCGCCCGAGCGCCGACCGCCGCCGACCGCCGCCACCCAGCCGCGGGCCGCGGCCCTCGGCCCGGCGGCCGGCGTCGGCGCAGTCCGCAAGGCGTGACACATATCACACCCGGCGGGCCGAGGTGCGCTAGGCGCTCCGGCCGTGCTACCAATCGAAGATGGAGATCGAGGTGGTCGTCGAGATCCCGAAAGGGACTCGCAACAAGTACGAAGCGGATGAGTCGGGGGTGATCTGGCTGGACCGCACTCTGTTCACCTCGACGCAGTACCCCGAGGACTACGGCTACGTCCCCCACACGTTGGCCGCCGACGGCGACCCGCTCGACGCCATGGTGGTGCTGCGGGAGAAGACGTTTCCGGGTTGCCACATCAAGGCCCGTCCGGTTGGCATGTTCCTGATGCGCGACGAGGAGGGCACCGACGCCAAGCTCCTCTGCGTCCCCGCCAGCGACCCCCGCAGCATCGCTGTCAACGAACTCGAGGACATCCCGGTTCACGAGCTCGACGAGATCGCTCACTTCTTCGAGATCTACAAGGCGTTGGAGCCAGGCAAGAACGTCGAGATTGACGGATGGCGCACCCGGGAAGAAGCCGAAGCGGCCATCGAGCAGTGCCGCGCTCGGCTGCTGGAGCGTAACGCCGCCCGATAGCCGCCCGGTGGCCGGGGGGGTCGGGGGCCGGCTCTAGTAGCGGCCGCGCTCCTCGACGTAGGTCTGGTTGCCGTCGTGAACGACGCGCTGCGAGCGCCGGTAGTTGCCGAAACCGCCCCACGAACCCCAGAAGACCAGGGACAGCACCAAACCGAGCGCCCCGACGGCCATCAGGATCACGCCGATGGTGTTGACGTTGAAGTTGCTGTTGTTGACCTTCACTGCGAAGTCGAGCACCGCACCGACTGCGATGAGAAAGATGCTGGTACCAACACCCATTTGAAGTTGCTCCCTCGGTATGGCAACGGGCGTTTGCCCTGCCTCCCGTCTTTTTCCCTCGCTGGGGGCCGCCGGAAACCTCCCGCGTCAGCGAGCCATCGCCGCGAAGAAGTCCCGGAAGTAGGGCTGCAGGAAATGGGTGGCGGGGAACGCCATCGTCGGCAGGAGCTTCGCGGCGCTGAGGGACGGTCCGCTGCCCGTGAAGGTGTCGAAGCTGACCCACTGCGGGTTGATGTCCAGTTCCATGGCCCGCTGGCCGCCCGCGGCGATCACCGCCGCGGCCAGGTCTGCGGGCGTCGCGGCGGACGCCGCGACGTAGAGCAGCTGTCCGGCGCGGTCGAGTGCGATCGCGGAACGCCACGTCACCACGTTCTCGTGCAGCGGGTCCCCCCAGGTGTGGATCTGGTCGGGGAAGCCGACCGCCGCGGTCGGCGCTCCCCCGTCGACGAGGAGCTGCAGGTTCTGGCGGACCGCCGCCACGTCCGCGGTCATCCCCACGTCGAGTCCCCACGACCCGATGGTCGCAGTGCCGTCTGAACGGATGACCAGTGACGCCGCCCCGACGGCCAGCGCCACAGCCGCCCGGCCGTCGGCGTACCAGCCGCCTTGGGACTCCGCCAGCTTGAAGCCGGAGTTGAACGCGGCCACCAGCGAGGAGGTATCGGCGCCGGCCACCGCCCCGTCGTGGGCCCACACCCCCGCCGGCTGTGAGGTGCCCGCGTAGAGGACCAGCCGGAGGCGCCGCTGGTCCATCCACGCCACCCCGTAAGTCGACCCGCCGCGGTGCAGCGTCGTGGTGAACACCGCCGGTGCGCCGAGCACGCGGCGACCCGCGCCCTGCCAGCGACCATCGCCGGCAGAGGTGCTCCACGCCGGGTCGGTGATCGCCGGCGGCGGCCCGGAGGGGGGAAGCGTCGTCGTCGGCGCGGCGGGCGTCGAGGTGGGCACTGTCGCGCCGCCCCCCGGCCCGGCGTTCACAGGCGGCGGTGTCGCCTGCCGGCCGTCGGGCTCGGAACCGGGCGGACCGCCGCCCGCCCCGCCGCACGCGGCGAGCAGCGAGAGGACCAGCAGCCCGGCCGGCCAGGGTCGCACCCGGCGCCGGGCTCCGGTCACCGCCACCCGGGGTGGGTCACGACGGCGGGAGCCGCTCGACGATCCAGTCGCGAAGCACTGCGAGCACCTCGGCCCGCGTGGGCTCGTTGAAGATCTCGTGCCACAGGCCCGGCCACAGCCTGGCCGTCAAGTCCTCGGAGGACACCGCGGCCACCACGTCGCGGAGGGCCTGCGGGCTGACGAGGAGGTCCGCCGACCCCTGCATCACGAGGATCGGGACGGTCAGCTCGCTCAGCCGGCGGCGGACCTCTATCAGCTCGCCGGCGGCTCGCAGGAAGCCGCGAGGGGGCGGCCCGAGGTAGTTCAACGGGTCGGCCTTGTAGTCGGCCACCACCGCCGGGTCGCTCGACACGGCGTCGGCCAGCCCCAGGTCGGGTATTTCCGGGGCGTCGGCGAGGGCGAGCAGCTCCGGGGGCGCGAACAGCAGCGGCCCGGACAGGCCCAGCCCGGCAAGGCGATCCTGGTGGTCCTCGGCGTACGCCGCGGCGATCAGGCCCCCCATCGAGTGGCCGACGAGGAACACCGGCAGGTCGGGTCGCGCTTCGCGCACCAGGTCGACGAACACGTCGAGGTCGTCGACCGCAGCGGCGAGCGACTCTATGTCGGCCCGCTCGCCCTCGGACCGGCCGTGACCGCGGTGGTCGGCGGCCCAGACGTCCAGGCCGACCGCGCCGAGCGCGGCCGCCACGTGGTGGTAGCGGCCGCTGTGCTCCGCGAAGCCGTGCGAGACCACGACCGTCGCCACCGGGTCGGGCACCGGCCAGTGCCGGTAGTACAGCCGGCCGCCGGCAAAGCGGCCCTCCGAGCCATCCACCTCCACCCCGAAGACCCCAGCCATGGCAACCGCCTCCCTCGCGCGCCGGCGCACCCGGTCGCCTCGACGGCTCCGTAGCATAGGAGTCCCGTGACCGAACCCGCCCAGGCCCTCCGACCGATCGACCTCGGAGCCCGCAGGGCCAGTCCCGACGAGGCGCTCGACGCGTTCAGCACCTGGGCCGCGGGTCGAGGCCTGACCCTGTACCCGGCGCAGGAGGAGGCGGTCCTCGAGATCTTCGCGGGCAGCCACGCGGTGGTCACCACCCCCACCGGGTCGGGCAAGAGCCTGATCGCGCTGGGCGCGCACGTCGCGGCGCTGGCCAGCGGGCGGCGCAGCTTCTACACCGCGCCGATCAAGGCTCTCGTGTCAGAGAAGTTCTTCGACCTGTGCGGGGTGCTCGGCCCGGCCCGGGTCGGGATGCTGACCGGCGACGGGGCCATCAACCCGGAGGCGCCGGTGATCTGCGCCACCGCCGAGGTGCTGGCCAACATGGTTCTGCGCCACGGTCCCGACACCCCGGTCGACCAGGTGGTAATGGACGAGTTCCACTTCTACGCCGATCCCAGCCGGGGGTGGGCATGGCAGGTGCCGCTCATCGAGTTGACCAACGCCCAGTTCGTGCTGCTCTCCGCCACCCTCGGCGACACCAGCCGCTTCGAGGCGGACCTTCGCCGGCGCACGGCGCGCGACGTGGCGGTCATCTCGTCCGCCACCCGGCCGGTGCCCCTCAGCTACGAGTACCGCCGGACCCCCCTCCACGAAACGATCGAGTCGCTGGTCGCCGACAACCTGACGCCGGTCTACGTGGTCCACTTCACCCAGGCCGCGGCGGTGGCCCACGCGCAGGCCCTGACCAGCGCGCAGATCGCCACCCGGGCCCAGCGCGACGCGGTGGCCGAGGCCATCGCCGGCTTCCGCTTCGCCCCCGGTTTCGGTCGCACCCTCTCCCGGCTGTTGCGTCACGCCATCGGGGTCCACCACGGCGGGATGCTGCCTCGTTACCGGCGGCTGGTGGAGCGGCTGGCTCAGGCCAACCTGCTGCGGGTGGTGACCGGCACCGACTCTCTCGGCGTCGGTGTCAACCTGCCGCTGCGCACCGTGGTGCTCACCGGGCTGGCCAAGTACGACGGGACGACCACCCGGCTGCTCAGCGCTCGCGAGTTCCACCAGATCGCCGGGCGGGCCGGACGGGCCGGCTACGACAGCGCCGGCCTGGCGGTGATCCAGGCTCCGGAGCACGTGATCGACAACGAGCGGGCCGCGGCCAAGGTCGGTAACGACCCGAAGAAGACCCGCAAGCTGGTCAAGGCCAAACCCCCCCGGGGGTTCGTGCCGTGGACCGAGGACACCTTCAACCGGCTGCGCGTCGCGCCGCCCGAACCTCTTGGCTCCAGCTTCAACGTCTCGCACTCGATGCTGCTAAACGTTTTGGACCGTCCGGGGGACGGGTGCGGGGCCCTGCGCCGTCTGCTGCTCGACAACGACGAGCCCCGCCCCGCCCAGCGCCGGCACATCCGGACGGCCATCGCCATGTACCGGTCTCTGCTCGGCGCCGGCGCCCTCGAGGTCCTCGAGCAGCCGGACGAGTCCGGTCGGCGGATCCGGGTGACCACCGACCTCCAGAGCGACTTCGCGCTCGACGCCCCGCTCGGGCCGTTCGTGCTCGACGCCCTCGACCGCCTCGACCCGGCGTCGCCGTCGTGGACCCTCGACGTGCTGAGCGTCGTGGAGGCCACCCTCGACAACCCGGGGCCGATCCTGGCCGCGCAGCTCGACAAGCTGCGGACCGAGACGGTGAACAGGCTCAAGGCCGAGGGCGTCGAGTACGACGAGCGGATGGCGGTCCTCGACAAGCTGGAACACCCCAAACCGCTGGCCGAGATGCTCTACGACCTCTTCGACAGCTACCGGCTCCGCCACGCGTGGGCCGCGGACCACAACGTCCGGCCCAAGTCGGTGGCCAGGGACCTCTTCGAGCGGGGCATGACGTTCAGCGAGTACGTCGCTCACTACGGCCTGACCCGATCCGAGGGGCTGGTGCTGCGCTACCTGAGCGACGTCTACAAGGCGCTGCGGCGAAGCGTCCCTGAGGACCTGAAGACCGACGACCTCGACGACCTGACCGCCTGGCTCGGCGAGCTGGTACGCCAGGTCGACTCGAGCCTGCTCGACGAGTGGGAGACGCTGCAATCCGGCGGGGTCCCCGGCGCCGGCACCGACGGAGCGCCGGCCGAGATCCGACCGCCTTCAGCCGGCGACGACCGCGTCCCGCCGCTCAGCGCCAACGAGCGGGCCTTCACGTTGATGCTGCGCAACGCCGCGTTCCGGCGGGTGGAGCTGGCCGCCCGGCGCGACGACGCTGGGCTGGCGGCACTCGAAGGCCCCGGCGGATGGGACCGCGTCGCGTGGGGCGCGGCGCTGGCCGGCTACCGGGCCGACCACGCGGGCATCGAGATCGGCGGCGAAGCCCGCTCCGGGAGGTGGTGCAGCGTGCTCAAGGATCCGCCGCCCGGGCTCGGTGTGCCCGCCGACCCGGCCCGCTGGTACGTCCGCCAGGTGCTCGACGACCCCGCCGGCGACCACGACTGGGCCCTGGTGTTCGCAGTGGACATCCCCGCATCGGACAAGGCCGGCGAGCCGGTGATGACCGCCGCGGCCGTCGAGCGGGGCGGCGAGCTGGCGTACCCCGAGGTGCGGCCCGGGGCGCACTAGGGTCCGGCACTGTGTACGTCGATGGAGGGCTCAGCAACAACCTCGGCGCCGTCGCCGAGCAGGCGGCGCGTGTCGAGGCCGACGGCTACGACGCGGCGTGGGGGTCGGAGACCAACCACGACCCGTTCCTTCCCATGGTCCTGGCCGCGGGGAGCACGCAGCGGCTGCTTGTCGGCACAGGCATCGCGGTGGCGTTCGCCCGCAACCCGATGATCACCGCCAACGTGGCGTGGGACCTCAACGCCTACTCCAAGGGACGGTTCCTGCTCGGTCTCGGCTCGCAGATCAAGCCGCACATCGAGAAGCGCTTCTCGATGCCGTGGTCCCATCCCGCGCCGCGGATGCGCGAGTTCATCTCTGCGATGCGGGCCATCTGGGCGTGCTGGCAGGAAGGGACCCCGCTGGACTTTCGTGGCGAGTTCTATCGCCACACCCTGATGACGCCGTTCTTCGATCCGGGCCCCAACGACTACGGCGCGCCCAAGGTGTTCCTCGCGGCGGTCGGAACCGAGATGACCAAGGTGGCGGCGGAGGTCGCCGACGGGATGCTGGTGCACGGCTTCAGCACTGCCAAGTACCTGCGGGAGGTGACCCTGCCGACGATCGAGGCCGGCCTGTCAGCGTCGGGGCGTACCAGGGCCGACTTTCAATTGTCGTACCCGCTCTTCATCGTGACCGGCGCCAGCGCCGCGGACATCGACAAGGCGGCCGTCGCCACCCGAAAGCAGATCGCCTTCTACGCGTCGACGCCGGCGTATCGCCGGGTGCTGGACGTGCACGGTTGGGGTGACCTTCAAGAGCGGCTCAACGTGCTGTCGAAGCGCGGAGAGTGGGACGCCATGGGCGAGCAGATCAGCGACGAGGTGCTCGAGGCGTTCGCGGTGGTCGCCGCACCTGACGACGTCGCCGGGCAGGTCATCGCCCGGGTCGGCGATCTGGTCGATCGGGTCAGCTTCTACACCCCGGCGGGCCTCAACGCCGACGCGGCGCGCCAGATCCTGACCGACCTGCACGCCGCCTGAGCAGGCAGGCGATCACGCCGGCGCAACCAGGCCCGGGCCGCGTCCGCAGGGGCAGCCGCCGCGTCGCCAAGTGGACGGCCCGCCGCGTGGAGCGCACCCTCGGCGGTCCGGACCGGACCAGGGTGGTGGTCTTGCTCGGCGCGGTCCTCGCCCTCAGCTCCGCCGACGCTGCGACCGTCGGCGCTTCCGCGACCCAGCTGCGCTCGGCGCTGCACATCTCCAACACCGACATCGGTCTGCTGGTGGCGGTCAACTCCGTCGTGGCCGCGGTCGCCAGCGTGCCGTTCGGCGCTCTGGCCGACAGGTTCAAGCGGACCCGAACGCTGGGCTTGACGATCATCCTGTGGGGGGTGGCGATGGTATGGAGCGCCGCCGCGGGCAGCTTCGACCGGCTGCTGCTGGCCCGGCTGTTCCTCGGGGTGGTGACCGCCGCCGCCGGGCCGATCGTGGCGTCGCTGATCGGCGACTACTTCCCCAGCGGGGAGCGAGGGAAGATCTACGGCTATCTGCTCACCGGGGAGCTGCTCGGCGCCGGCGTGGGCTTCGCGGTCACCGGTGACATCGCGGCGCTGTCGTGGCGGGCGGCGTTCTTGGTCCTCGCCATCCCCGCGTTCGTCCTGGCTCGCGCCGTGCTGCGCCTCCCGGAGCCGGAACGCGGGGGGGTGGCGCCCCTGCTGCCGGCCTTCCGGCCGGCCCCCGGCCCGACCGGGCAGCCGGTGTCGCCGGCCGCCGCGCCCGGCGGTGACGTCCCTGGCGGCCCGCCGGGGTCCCCCAATGGCCCGGAACCCCCGGCGGAGACCGCAGCGCAGCGCCTGGCTCGCGAGCGGGGGCTCGGGCCCGACGAAGCCATGATCCTCGGGCCGCGCCTCGACCACCTGGGGTTGATCGCGGCGTTCCGTTACGTCCTGCGCATCCCCACCAACGTCACCTTGATCGTGGCCAGCGCCTGCGGCTACTTCTACCTGTCCGGAGTGGAGACCTTCGCCGTCGAATTCGCGAAGGAGCAGTACCGGATCAACCAGGCCGTGGCCAACGCGTTGCTCCTCGTGCTCGGCACCGGCGCCGTCCTCGGCGTGCTCGTCGCTGGGCGTCTATCGGACCGGCTGCTGCACCGTGGGGTCCTCAACGCCCGGGTGCTGGTGACGGCCATCGCGGCGCTGGCCACGGTAGGGCTGTTCGTGCCGGCGCTGGTCACCCGGTCGGTGACCGTGGCGTTGTTCTATCTGGTGCTGGCCGCGTTCTTCCTCTCCGCGCAGAACCCGCCGATCGACGCCGCCAGGCTGGACATCGTCCCGTCGTCGCTGTGGGGCCGGGCGGAGGGGGTGCGCACCGGGTTGCGCACCGGAGGCCAGGCGCTGGCCCCCCTCCTCTTCGGCGCGGTCTCGGACCACGTCTTCGGCGGCGGCCGGACCGGCCTGGAGCTGACGTTCATCGTCATGCTGCTCCCCCTGGCGGCCAACGGGATCCTCCTGCTGCGGGCCATGCGGACCTATCCGCGCGATGTGGCCACCGCGGCGGCCGCGCAGGAGGCGGCCGGGCACGGCGTGGCCTGACCCCGTCCCCCACCCGCTCGGTCTGACCTCGCCTACCATCACCCGGCCATGCCGAGCATCGTGACCCCCGACGCCGCCGTCCGGCTGCTCCCCGACCGAGCCCGGGTGCTCACCTCCCCGGCGTGCGCCACGCCCGCCACCCTGCTGGCGGCGCTCGGCCGGCTGGCCCCCGAACGGCCGGGCGCGACGGTGGTGACCGGCATGCTCCTCGGGCCGCTGCCGTGGCTCGACGCGGTGGCCGCCGGCCACCTCGGGCTTCGGACCTGGCACGTGAGCGGCGCCGCCCGCCGCCTCGCCGACCGGGGACAGGTCGACTACGTGCCCTACCGGCTCGGGGACATCCCCGCCGCGCTGCCCGGCATGGTCGACAGCCTCCTGGTACGGGTGTCGCCACCCGACCGGTCCGGGCGCTGCAGCATCGGGCCGTCGGGCAGCTACACCCTGGCCGGGCTGCGTGCCGTGAAGGCCGCCGGCGGGATTGTCCTGGCCGAGATCGACCCGGCGCTGCCGCGCACCACCGGGGACACCCTGCTGTCGGTCGACGAGTGCACCGCCATGGTGGAAGCCGACCTCCCCACCAGCTTGCACCGGCCGGCGGAGCGCGACGAGGTGAACGACCGCATCGCCGACAACGTGCTCGGCCTGCTCCCCGACGCGCCGACGGTGCAACTCGGGATCGGCGCCGTCCCCGAAGCGGTGACGGCGTCGCTCGGGGCAGTGCGCGGCGGAGCCCGGCTCGTCGGGATGGCCGGTGACGGCGTGATCGACCTGCTCGAGGGAGGCGCCTTGCGCCGCGGCCGGGAAGGCCCTCCCGTCGTCGCGGTCGAGATCATCGGCACCGCGGCGCTCATGGCCCACGTCGACCGCAACCCCGACGTCGAGGTCGCCTCCTCGGAGGTGGTGCACAACCCCCGCTGGACCGGCGACATCGACCGCTTCGTGTCGATCAACTCGGCGCTCGAGGTCGACCTGACCGGGCAGGTGGCGCTCGAGGCGGCCGGCGGCCGGTCCCTCTCCGGCCTCGGGGGGGCGGTCGACTTCTTCGAGGGCGCCCACCGCGCCCCCGGCGGTCTGCGCATCGTCGCGCTGCGCGCCGCGGACGGGACCGGGACGGTGACCAAGATCGTGCCCCGCCTGGCCGCCGGCACCCCGGTCTCGCTGCCCCGCCACGCGGTCGACGCGGTCGTCACCGAGCACGGGGTGGCGTGGCTGCGCGGTGCCAGCATCCGAGAACGGATCGACGCCTTGTTGGCCGTCGCCGCGCCCGCCTGGCGCGACACGCTCGCCGCGGCGGCCGGGGCGACCTGAGCGCCTCCCGGCCGGGGCGGGGTCGGCGCGAGTAGAAACACCCCCATGGACAGCCCCACCGCCCAGCCGTCAGCTCTGCGCGGCCGGTGGCTCGACGAGCTCCCCGTCGGGTTCCGGATCCGCCACGCCATGACCAGGACCGTCACCGAGTCCGACAATGTCATGTTCACGTGCATGTCGATGAACCCGCAGCCGCTGCACCTCGACGAGGAGTTCGCGTCCGGCACCGAGTTCGGGCAGCGGGTGGTCAACAGCCTCTTCACCCTGGCCCTAGTCGTCGGGTTGAGCGTCGCCGACCTGACCCTCGGCACGACCGTCGCGAACCTGGGCTTCACCAAGGTCGACTTCCCCCACCCGGTTTTCCACGGCGACACCATCCGGGTCGAAACCGAAGTCCTGGCGTCCCGGCCGTCCTCCTCGCGGCCCGGTCAGGGAATAGTCACGTTCCGCCACGTCGGCTACAACCAGCGAGGAGAGGAGGTCGTGGTGGCCGACCGCAACGCCTTGATGCGGGCCACGCCAGCGCCGTAGCCGCTACGAGTCGGGTTCGGCGAGGGCCAGCACCTTCTCGGCGGCCGCCACCGCGGGAGCGTCGATCATCTGCCCTTCGAATGCGGCTACGCCGCCGCCGGCGGCGGCCAGCGCGTCGAGCAGGGCCCGGGCGCGGGTCACCTCCTCCGGTGACGGCGTGAACGCGGCATGCGCCAAGCCGACCTGGTCGGGGTGGATGCACAGCTTCCCCCGGTAGCCGAGGTCCCGGGCAAAGCCGGCCTCGGCCCGGAAGGCGTCGAAGTCGCGGTAGCGGACCACCACCTGGTCGATGGCGTCGACCCCCCCGATGGCAGCTGCCATGGCGACCCGGGACCGGGCGTAGAGCACCTCCAGCGAGTCGTCGCTGCGCCGGCCGCCCAGGTCGGCGATGTAGTCCTCCGCGCCGAAGTAGGCGGCCGCGAACCCGCCGCCGCGGAGGATGTCGGGCCCGGCTTCGACCCCGGCCGCGGTCTCGATCCCAGCCAGGATCACCGGCTCGCCTGCCCCTCCCGCCGCTCGCCAGGCGTCGGCGACGGCCACCGCGTCGCCGGCGGCGGCCACCTTCGGCAAGACGACGCCGGCCACGCGGGCCGCGGCCGCGGCCTCCACGTCGGCGGCGAACCACGGCGTGGTGACCGGATTGACCCGGGCCAGCACGACCAGGGACGGGCCGGCGGCGCGCACGGCGGAGGCGAACGCCTCGAGGCCGTCGCGTGCAGCGTCCTTTTCCCCTACCGGGACTGCATCCTCGAGGTCGAGCACCGTCACGTCCGCGGCCGTCGCGGCCAGCCTGGCCGTCCGATCGGGGCGGGTGGCCGGGGTGAACAGGACGCTGCGCCACCGCAGTGATCGACTCATGGTGCTCCTCTGGTCCCGGCGCCTGGAGGCGGGAAGCGTCCGGCCCAGTGCCGGGCGATCTCCACCCGCTGGCACACCCACACCCGGTCGTGTGCCCTTACGTGGTCGATGAAGCGCTCCAGCGCGGCGAGGCGCCCGGGACGCCCGACCAAGCGGGCGTGCAACCCGACCGTCAGCATCTTCGCCTGCCCCTCCTCCCCTTCCCGCCAGAGGACATCGAACGCGTCCCGCAGGTGGGCCTCGAAGTCGATGCCGCTCGAGAACCCGCCGGCGGTGGCCAGGCGCATGTCGTTGGTGTCGAGGGTGTAGGGGACGACGAGGTGGTCGCGCCCCGACACCCGCGCCCAGTACGGCAGGTCGTCGGCGTAGGAGTCGCTGTCGTAGAGGAACCCGCCGTGGTCGACGACCAGCCGCCTCGTGGCCGGGGAGTCCCGTCCGGTGTACCAGCCGAGCGGCGGCGCGCCGGTCAGGCGGGAGAGGACCTCCACCGCCTGCGCCAGGTGGGCGGCTTCGGTGGCCTCGTCGACCTGCTGGTAGCTGAGCCACCGGTAGCCGTGGCCGACGATCTCGTGCCCGGCGGCCATCACCGCTTCGACGAACGCCGGGTTGCGTTCGAGGGCCCGGGCCACCCCAAACACGGTCAGCGGCAGGCCTTTGCGGGCGAAGAGGCGCAACACCCGCCAGCATCCGGCCCGGCTGCCATACTCGTAGAGCGACTCCATGCTCATGTGCCGGTCGGCGAACGCCTCGGCGCCGACCATCTCGGAGAGGAACGTCTCCGACGTGGCGTCCCCGTCGAGCACCGACCGCTCCCCGCCCTCCTCGTAGTTGAGGACGAACTGCACGGCGATCGACGCGCCGCCCGGCCACGCCGGGTCAGGGGGGCGGGGGCCGTAGCCGACGAAGTCGCGCCCGGGGGTCTCAGGCATCGAACTCCAAGTCGGCGGCGAGTAGGGCGTCGAGCCCGATCTGGGCGCCGAGAACCAGGTCCTCCTCGGCGGTGTCCTCGCTGTGATGGTGGCTCACCCCGCCGACGCTCGGGACGAACAGCATTCCGGCAGGACCGGCGGCAGCCATGTGCTGGGCGTCGTGGCCGGCGCCGCTCGCCAGGTCGACCGCGGCGACGCCTCGAGCGTTCGACGCGGCTCGCAGTAGGCGCCGCCAGGCGGGGTCGGTCGGCACCGGCGCGGATTCGGAGGTGGGGAAAAGGTCGACGCGGGTGCCGCTGCGTTGGGCGATCAGCGTCAGGTCCACCTGCAGCCGGGCCATCGCCTTCGCGGTGGCCGGCCCGTCAACGCTGCGCACGTCCACGGTGAAGCTCACCTTCGAAGGAATCACGTTGGGCGCCCCCGGCTCCACGTTCAAGCGCCCGACGGTGGCGACCGCGACCAGCCCGTCGAGGGCCAGGCGCTCGACGGCGAGCACGCCGTGCGCGGCGGCCACGAGGGCGTCGCAGCGCAGGTCCATCGGCGTCGTGCCGGCGTGGTTGGCCCGCCCGCTCCACTCCACCCGGGCCCGGACCTGGCCGGAGATGGCGGTCACCACGGCCGCCCGCTGGCCGCCGGCGTCGAGGACCGGGCCCTGCTCGATGTGCAGCTCCAGGTAGCCGGCCAGCGGACCCCATGCCGCGCGGGCGAGCCGTTCGGGATCGCAGCCCGCGCCGGCCATGCGGGCTCGGAGGGTTACCCCGTCGGGCCCGGGGTGGTCCAGCTCGGCGGTCACGTCGTGGCCGGCCGCGGCCCGGCTGCCGGTGAACGGCGGCGCGACGACACCCTCCTCGTTGGCGAACGCCGCGACCCGCAGCGGGTGGCGCAGCCCGGTATCGGCCGCCGCCGCCAGGATCCGCACCGCCGCGACGACGCCGTAGGCGCCGTCGAGGCGTCCGGCACCGACCACGGTGTCGAGGTGGCTGCCCACGACCAGCGGGCGCAGGCCGGGCTCGCGGCCGGGGATGTCAGCGACGAGGGTCCCGGCCGGGTCGACGGTGACGGCGGCGCCGGTCTCCGCCGCCCACGACCCGACCAGCCCGACGGCCTGACGGTCCTCGGCGCTCCACGCCAGGCGGGTGACCCCGCCGTCGACGTCCCGGCCGATAAGGCCCAGCCGGGCCAGGTCGCCGACCAGCCGATCGCCGTCGACCTCCCTCAACGCTCGGCTCGTCCGAGCACCTGGTCCAGGCGGGCGTTGGCAGCCAGGTGCCGCTGGTAGACCCGGAACCCGCCCAGCTCGGAGATGTCGACGACCAGGTCGCCGGCGGCGAGGCGCTCGGGGCGCAGGAGCATCGCGTGGACCTCCTCGCCGTCGGCCAGTTCGATGGCGCCCAGCTCCAACTCGGCCGGCTCGGATGGCAGCAGCCGGTCGCGAAGCACGTCCTCTGGAATGTCGTAGAGCTCGCCGTCGATGGCCCGGCCGCCGCGCTCCACCGGGAGCAGGCCGGGGAACTCGTCGCGCACCGCGAAGAACCGGTACCGGGCCGCGGTGCGCGCCGGTCCGAGGAACGTCGATCCGGCGTGGGCTCCGTGGTCCTTCTGTCCCGACATCGCCGTACCGTTCAAGAACATGTGGGGCACACGGCGAGCATAGAGGCGCCGTTCGCTACCCCTGGCCGGGCGGGCCCCCAGGTGCCGATCGCCCTGCGCAGCGGGGAGGCGTGGCGTCCCGCACGGGCACCAACGCCGCAGGTGCCTTGAGTTGGCGGCCTCAGCCGTCCCGGCGGCGGAGCACCACCGGGGCACGATGCGCGGCGTCCCAGTGCTGCGCGCACCCCGGCGAGCAGAACCAGACGCTGCCGTCGGAGCCGCGCCGGTATGCCGCCGCCGACTCCGGCCGCACGGTCATCCCGCAGGTGGGGTCGGTGGCGTTGGCGGGCAGGTAGCGGTCCGGGTCGGAGCGGAACCCCTCGGCGCACCCAGGGCAGCAGAAGCTCACCGTGATCCCCCGGTGCTCCACCTGCGCGGCGGCGCCGGGGTCGACGGTCATGCCGCACACCGGGTCGAGAACGGTCAGGTCGACGGTGGAGCCCTGCAGCCCGGCGGGGTCGGCGGCCCCGAGGTCATCGGGGCGGTCGGAGGAGTCGGAGTCGGGGGCGGCGGCGAGATAGCGGTCCGGGTTGGCAACGAAGCGCGCTTCGCAGTGTTGCGAGCAGAAGTAGACCCGCTGGCCGTCGTGGACAGTCGACGCCGGAGCGTGGGCGGTCTCGACTTGCATCCCGCACACCGGGTCCTTGGCGTAGCCGGCGCCGCCGCCGAGGCGATCCCGGTTGCGATAGAGAACGTAAAGGCCGGCGAACACCGCCAGGGCGATGATGTCTAAGACGGTGGTGTAGTTCCAGTGCAGGGTGTCGCCGACGACCTGTCCGGGCTTGACGGTAGGGATCCAGCCGAAGGCCTTGAACAGGTACTCGGTCACCAAGCCGGCGGCGGACATCACCGCCCAGAAGACGCCGAGCATGCGCAGCGCCATCCGTCCGCCGTATTGCTTGCGGTAGATCAGCACCAGCGGCAGCGAGATCAAGTCGGCGAACACGAACGCCACCACCCCACCGAAGGTGATGCCCCCCTTCCACAGCGCCGCTGCCAGCGGCACGTTCCCCACCGAGCACACGAAGCTGATCAGCGCGACGAAAGGCCCGACGACGGCGTTTTCGACGCTGGTCCAAAACCCGTGGCCGTGGAGGAACACGTCGGACCACACGTGCCCGGGGACCAGCACGGTGAGCAGCCCTGCGACCACGAAGCCGATGGCCAGCTCTTTGCGGAGCATGGTCAGGTCGCTCATGGTGTAGCCGGCGGCGTCGGCCCATCCCGCCGGGGTGCGGATCCGCCGCTTCCAGCCCTCCCGCCCGAGAGCCTCGTCGGCGTGGTGATGGGCGGCGTTGCGGTCCGCGTCTTCGACGTGCTGGCGGGCTTGGTCGATGGCCCGTCCCCGCAGCCACAATCCGCCGGCGGCGACCAGCAACACGATCATGATGGCCCCGCCGATGAACTCGGCGGCCACGAACTGCCAGCCGATGAGCACGGCCAAGACGATGCCGAGTTCGATCACCAGGTTGGTCGACGCGAACATGAAGACCATCGACGCCAGAAAGTCGGCGCCGCGCGCGAACAGCGACCGGGCCATCGCCGAAGCCGCATAGGAGCAGCTCGACGACACCATCCCATACACCGAGGCCCGGCCGATGCTGCCCGGTCGGTGGTCACCGAGGCGGCGGCTCATCGCCTCCCGGGACACGAACGCCTGGACGGCGCCGGACAACCCGAAGCCGAGGACCAGAGCCCACAGGGTGTCCCAGAACATGTAGAACCCCTCGCGCAGGCTCCGGCCGATGTCGGCCCAGAACCCGGCGAAGGTCACCGCCAGCAGATCAGCGTGCACGGCGCCATCTCCACGCGGCACGGGCCAGACCGGCCAGCTCGAGTCCCGTCCAGCGCAGCCGCCCGAAAGGACCAGTCGAGCACGATGGCGCCCCGTCTCGAACCGCATCGCAGGCGCGTGGTGCAGGATCGGTCATGACCGCACCAGCCGCTCGATGGCGGCACGAGCCTCGATGATCTTCTCGTCTCCCTCCGGGCCGCCTGCGGCCACCGCGTCGTGCACGCAGTGAGACAGGTGCTCGCCGAGCAGCTCCAGGGCCACCGCCTGCAGAGCCCGGGTCGCCGCCGACACCTGGGTGAGCACGTCGATGCAGTACGTGTCGGACTCCACCATCCGGGTGAGCCCTCGCACCTGGCCCTCGACCCGGCGCAGCCTCTTGAGCACGGCATCCTTGTTGTCGCTGTAACCGACCACGGTCAACCTCCCGACCATTCCTCGCCCCAATATACCCTATGGGGGTACCGTCTAACGGGGTCAGGCGACAGTGAGCTCGGCGTACATGCCTGCGGCGTAATGACCGGGAAGGTTGCAGACCAGCTCGTAGGTCCCCGCCGGCAGGGTGAGGGTCACCCAACTCGCGGTGCCCGGGTCGATTCCGTCACCGGCGCCCGCGCCGCAACTCCGCGACGCCTCTCCCGCGGATCCGGCCTCGTCGACCTTGCCGTCCGATGCGATCCTCCGCTCGCCGACCTGCTGGCCGGCGGGCAGCGGAAGCACGACCAGTTCGTGGACGATGCTGCCGGCGTTCACCACCCGGAGGGAGACCTTTCCGGCGGGGACCGTCGAGCGGTCCAAGACGATCCGCATCGTGCCCCCCATCATCCCCGTGCCCGACCCCATCCACCGGCCCATGTCCGTCACCGTCACCCCGACCACTGGGCCGGGAAGGGATTGGGGGACGTTGCAGGCCCCGCCGGGCGCGACATAAGCCGCGGGCCCGGTCCCGGTGGTGAATCCGCCCGTTGCGGCCGCCACCCCGACGGTGGACACCCCGGCCAGGGCCGCCACCAACGCGCCCCCGGCGAGCAGGTGGCGGCCGTTGACCCGGAGGCCGGTCATCGGCTGCGCAGAAGGTCGCGTCGCTGGCCGAACTCCTCGGCGTCGATCTCACCGCGAGCGAAGCGCTGCTCGAGCAGGCGCAGCGCGGCGTCGGGCCCGTCACGCTCCGGGCCCTCGGATGCGGGCGGTCCCGCCGGAGGAGGCGGGGGGGCCGACAGGTAACCACCACCGCGGTGGCGAAAGGCCATGACCACGACGGCGACGACCGCCGCCCAAAACACCACCATCACCGCCACCATGCCGATCCAAGCCCCGGCGTCCCAACCTCCGCTGTGCCAGCCTCCGTACATCATCTTCGACACCTCCTGACCCCCGGTATACCCCCACCCCCTATCGCGAGCATGGGGCCGAAGGTCACTTCACGCTGGGACCGGCAGGGCTGCGTGCGCCTTGGTAGCGCGGCGAGCCTCCGGAACAGCGATGCAGGCGACCGCGGTGGGCTGACGAGACGCTCAGTGGGGCGGGCGAGCAGCGGGCGCGCCGTCGCCGGCCGTCTCGTCGTCTGGGAGGGGGCGCGTCGTCCGCGCCGGCCCGCGGCGTTGGGCGACCTTGCCGAGCGCGAGCCGGGCAGCCCGCAGCTCCTCGAGAATGTCGCGCTCGTAATCCGCCAGCGGGACCGCTCCCCCGTCGCCCACCATCAGTGGACCTCGAGCGCCACCCGGGGCCGTGCAACGGGCACCGGGTCGCGCAGGGCGGAGCGGAAGGCCCGCCGGGCTCTGGCCAGACGGAAGCGGAACGCCGATGGCCGCAGACCGGTGACCTGCGCCGCGTCGGTCGGTGTCAGATGGTCGTAATCGACGAGTCGCAGCGCCTCACGGTGACGCTCAGACAAGCCGAGCAGGGCGTGCTCGATCTCGACGCTGCACTGGGCGGCGTCGATCTGCTCCTCGATGCGGGCTATCGCGTCATCCGACAGGACCCGTGGGGCCGGGTCGGTCCTCCCGGCGCGACGCGGACTCGACTGCCGCCCGGGCATGGACCCGAGCTGGCGGTGCGCCAAGGCGAGCAGCCACGGGCCGACGTCACCCTTCGTCGGGTCGTAGCGCGACGCGGTCTTCAGCGCAGCCAGGAACGTGGCCGCCAGCAGGTCCGCCACGTCCGCCGGTTGGTAGCACCGGCGGGCGCCGTAGGCCAAGACCATCCGCCGGTGACGCCTGAACAGCTCGTCGAGCGCGCCCTCGTCGCTCCCCAACCGGGCCACCAGAGCCGCGTCGGGCACGCCGCCGGCATCCTTCGCCCACCCCGTTGCCGGCACCTCCATCTCGCGCTTTGATGCCTCGCTTCGATGCCTGGGCTTGGTCTCCATCGACTGGTACACGCCCAACCGGGCCGCCGGGTTCCCGCCGGGCTTCCGCTCCGCCCGGTGCGTCGGGTCAGGCCTCCAGGCGACAGAGGCGGTCCCGGGCGATCGCGATGAGCGCCGCGCACCCCGCTCCCAGCTCGGTGGCCCGGTCCCGCCCGCTGCGGGCCTCCACGACCTCGATCATGTCGGAACGGCTCCGCCCTTTCACCCAGTCGACGAAGGGGAATCCGAACCGAGCCTCGTAAGCGTCGTTGAGGACGGCTAGGCGGGCGATCGCCGCCGGGTCCTCGCCCGTCCCGCCCTGCTCGGCGAGGGAGATGGCGCTGCGGCGCGCCAGCTCCGCCGGCGGGGCGCCGATGCGCGGGTGGGCTCGGAGGAGGGCGGCCCGGGTCTGGTCGTCCATCGCCGCGATGGTGGCCGCGGCCCGCTCGATGTGCTCGTCCCATGACCCGACCTCGACGCCTACCAGCCGCTCCGCCAGGGGGCCGGCGTCCTCCCAGAGCGGCCGCATCGCGGCGGCCAGCCCCTCCGCGTCGAGCGTCCCGAGCGTCGAAGGGTCGGCCAGCTCCGCCACCGGCTACACCCCCAAGTACGTGACCGCGGACGCCCCGGAGGCCAGCAGCGGGACGTGGTAATGGCGATCCTCGATCAGGCGGACCAGCACCGACACCTCCGCCAGGAAGGCGCCCTCGGTCGACCAGGTGAGGCGGTAGGTGCCCGGCGTCAACGTCGCGCCGAGACCACCGAGGCGGCCGTCGGGACCGGTACGCCCCTGCCCCGCGACGGCGCCCGTCGAATCTCGAAGGGTCACCTCGACGCCGGCGCGGGCGCCGCCCCCGGCGGCGTCGAGGACGTGGGTGGACAGCGTCGGCACAACGCGAGTCTGACACGACGCCCAACCCCCGCTGTCGGGTCGCACAGGACCGGCGGCGGGTGGGCGGGCCCGAAACCCTCTGTTCACGGGCCGCCAACGTGGCAGAAACCCTTGGCCCGTACCGTGCGCCGTTCCCATGTGCGCGCCGGCCCTTCCCCCCTTCCGCTCCCGCCGCGAAACCCCGGCCGGCCCCGCGGTACGGTGCCCGGCATGACCCCGAGCGGTCCGGCCCCGGCGGATCTGGTGGTGCGAGACTCGCTGCTGGTCGCGACCGTGGACGACCACCGTCGGGAGATCCCGGGCGGGTGGGTGGCGGTCACCGGCGGGCTGATCAGCGGGCTCGGCGGCCCGGGGGACCCTCCGCCGGCGGCGGTGGCCACGCTCGACGCGTCGGGGTGCTTGGTCACGCCGGGGCTGATCAACACCCACCATCACATCTACCAGAACCTGACCCGGGCCTACGCCCCGGCGGTCAACGGCACCTTGTTCGAGTGGTTGTCCACCTTGTACCCCAGGTGGGCCTTCCTTGACGAGGAGGCCGCCTACCTGTCGGCGTGGGTCGGCCTGGCCGAGCTGGCGCTCGGCGGGTGCACGACGTCGACCGACCACCTCTACGTCCACCCCCGACACGGCGGCGACTTGATCAGCGCGGAGATCGCTGCGGCGGACGAGCTCGGCGTGCGGTTCCACCCGACGCGGGGGTCGATGAGCCTGTCGCAGAAAGACGGCGGACTCCCGCCCGACTCGGTGGTCCAAGACGACGACGAGATCCTGGCTGACAGCGAGCGTCTCGTCGGCCGCCATCACGACCCCGGATGGGGGGCGATGGTGCGGGTGGCTCTGGCTCCGTGCTCTCCGTTCTCGGTGACCCCCGAGTTGATGAGGCGCACCGCGGAGCTGGCTGAGCGGCTCGACGTCAGGCTCCACACCCACCTGGCGGAGGATCCCGACGAGGACCGCTTCGCGTCCGAGACGTTCGGCAAGCGGACCGTCGAGCACTTCGAGGACGTGGGCTGGATGACCGACCGGTCGTGGGTGGCTCACTGCATCTACCCCGACCGTGCCGAGATCGCCCGGTTGGGCGCCGCCGGCGTCGGCGTCGCCCACTGCCCGTCGTCCAACATGATGATCGGGGGTGGGGGGCTGGCCCCGGTCAAGGCGCTGCGCGCCGCGGGCAGCCCGGTCGGGCTCGGCTGCGACGGGTCGTCCTCCACCGACCACGCCAGCCTTTGGCTGGAGGCTCGCATGGCGCTGCTCACCGGCCGGGCGCGCGGCGGCCCGGCGGCGATGTCGGCGCGCGACGCCCTCGAGATCGCCACGATCGGGTCCGCGGCCTGCCTCGGCCGGGAGGGGGAGCTCGGCACGCTGCGCGTCGGCGCCGTCGGCGACTTGGTGTGCTGGCCGCTGGAGGGCGTGGCGTTCGCCGGCGCGCTCAGCGACCCGGTCGAGGCGTGGTTGCGCTGCGGGCCCGTATCCGCCCGCCACAGCGTGATCTCGGGACGGGCCGTGGTACGCGACGGGGTCCTCGCCGCGCCAGGCGTGGACGATGTGCTCAGGCGTCACCGGGCCGCGGCGGCGCGCATCCAGGGACTGGACGGGTGAAGGTTCTCCTGGCGCGACGGGTAGCGGCGTGGACGGCCTGAACGTCGCGATCGTGGGCGGCGGCATCGGCGGGCTGTGCGCGGCCCTGGCGTTGCGCCGCGCCGGCCACCACCCCACCGTCTTCGAGCGAGCCGAAGCATTCCGCCCTGTCGGCGCGGGCATCTCGGTGTGGGCCAACGGTGTCAAGGTGCTGGACTTGCTGGGCTTGGGGCCGGCCGTGGCCGCGGCCGGCGGGAGGATGGACCGCATGGTCTACGCGTCGGGCGCGGACGGCGCCACGCTGACGTCCATCTCCTTGCTGGCGCTCTACGCCCGGGTCGGCGAGAGGGCGTGGCCGCTGGCTCGCACCGCGTTGCAGGAGATGCTCCTCGGCTCGCTGGGCCGGGAGCTGGTCCAGACCGGTATGTGCTGCACGGGGGTGAGCGACCACGGCCCGGGTGTCGCCGTGCACTTCGAGGACGGCGGCCGGGCGGAGGCCGACCTGGTCGTCGCCGCGGACGGCACGCACTCCGCCCTGCGGTCCTACGTGCTCGGCGAGACGGTGGACCGCCGATACGTCGGGTACGTCAACTGGAACGGGATCGTCGAGACCGACGGCGACATCGTGGAGGCCGACACCTGGAGGACGTGGGTGGGAGAGGGCATGCGGGCGTCGGTGATGCCGGTGGGCGGCGGGCGCCTGTACTTCTTCTTCGACGTGCCGCTGCCAGCTTCCGCGCTCGAGGACCTGCCTCCGGCCGCGGCCATCCTGCCCGAACGCTTCGGGGGCTGGGCGGCACCCGTGCGATCCCTGCTGCGGGCCGCTCTGGACGGTCCGATCAACGCCGCTCCCATCCACGACCTGCCGCGGCTGCCCACTTGGAACCGGGGCCGGGTGGTTCTGCTCGGCGACGCCGCGCACACGATGGCCCCGGACCTGGGCCAGGGCGGCTGCCAAGCCATGGAGGACGCGGTGGTCCTCGCCCACTACCTGACCACCACCAACCAGTCGCTCGACGACGCGCTGCGCCGCTACGGCGACGAGCGCCGCCCCCACACCGCCGACATCGTCCGGCGGGCCCGGAAGCGCTCGGACACCACCCACGGCGTCGATCCGGCCGTCACCGCTGCGTGGTACCGGGCGCTCGACGGCGACGACGGGACCGCCATCCTCGACGGGTTGGCCCAGTCGGTGGAGACCGGACCGTGCCGGTGAGGAGCGCGGCGAGCGAACGCAGGCCAAGCGAAGCGCCGGTGAGCGAGCCGTGAAGCCGGCGCCCTTCGCCTGGCATCCGGCCGGGTCCGTAGAGGAGGCGGTCTCGGTCCTCTCCGCCGACGAGGACGCGAAGCTGCTCGCCGGCGGGCAGAGCCTCCTCCCGTTGCTGTCGTTGCGCCTGGCCCGTCCGACCACGCTGGTCGACTTGGAGGACGCCGGCCTCGGGGTGCTGGAGATCGCCGACGGTGACCGGGCCCAGCCGGCGGCCAGCGGCGACTCGAGGGTGCTGGTCGCCGGCGCGATGGTGCGCCAGCGCCGCCTGGAGCTAGATCCTCTGGTCGCGGCCACCGTGCCGCTGCTGGCCGACGCCGCCCGCCATGTCGGGTTCCCCGCGACCCGCAACCGGGGCACGCTGGGCGGGTCCCTCGCCCACGCCGACCCGGTCGCCGAGCTTCCTGCGGTGGCGGTGGCGCTCGACGCCACCGTCGTGGCCACCGGGCCGCGGGGGGAGCGCCGCCTGGCGGCGAGCGCCCTGGCCGACGGGTTCTTCGCCACCACCCTCGAACCGGCGGAGGTCCTGACCGCGGTGCGCTTCCCTGCGGCGGGCCCCGGGCACGGCGCGGCGTGGTGCGAGTGGTCCCCACGCCTCCACGACTTCCCAGACGCCGGCGTCGGCGTGGCCGTCGAGCTCGACGGGACCGGCGCCTTGCGGTGGGTCGGGGCCGCGGCGTGCGGGATCGGCGGCGGTCCCCTGCCCCTCGGCGACGAGCTGGCCGCCACCGCGGCCGGGGCCACCGAGGCCACCCCCGGCCTGTTGCGGGCCGCGGCAGGAGCGGTGACCGCCGCGGCCCGCGGCGCCGGTGACGGGCGCGACGAGCTGTGCGGGCTGCTCGCCGCCCGGGCGCTGGCTCAGGCGTTCCGGCGGGCCCAGGACCGTCAGGTCGCTTCGTGAGCCGGCCGGTCCGCCTCACCGTCAACGGCGCGCCGGCGTCGTTCGACGTCGAGGATCGCACCACGCTCCTCGACGCTTTGCGCGACGAGCTGGGCCTGACCGGGACCCACGCCGGGTGCGAGCAGGGGGCCTGCGGCGCGTGCAGCGTCCTGCTCGACGGTGAGATCGTGCGCAGCTGCCTGCTGCTGGCTGTCCAAGCCGGCGGGCGTACGGTCACGACTATCGAGGCGGTCGGGTCGCCGGGCCGGCTGCACCCGGTGCAGGAGGCCCTTCGCCGCCACCACGGCCTGCAGTGCGGCTACTGCACACCGGGCGTGGTGCTCACCGCCATCGATCTCCTCGAGCGGGTCGCTGACCCCGACGAGGAGGAGGTGCGCGAGGCCCTGGCCGGCAACTTGTGCCGCTGCACCGGTTACGCCGGCCTGGTCGACGCCGTGCTGGCCGCCGCCCGGGACGCAGGCCCGGGCCGGTGACCGTCGTCACCCCTCCCGCACGGCACCCGCCGGAAGGCGGCGACACGCCCTCAGAGCGCCGCGTCCCGCGGCCGCAGGCACCGTCGCCACCGCGTCCCTCGGTCGGGAGCCGGATGCCCCGCACCGAGGACGCCCGCCTGCTCACCGGGCTCGGCCGGTACCTGGCCGACCACGACGTGGCCGGGCTCCACCACGTCGCGTTCGCCCGCTCCACGCTGGCCCACGCGGACATCGCCGGTATCGACGTCGCCGCGGCCGCGACCCTCGACGGGGTCGTCGCGGTGGTGACCGCAGCCGATCTGCGCGCCGCGGGAGCCCGGCCGCTCAGCCACCGGCTCGCTCCTCCCTACCAGCCGCTCAGCTGGGAGCTGCTCGCGGTTGACCGGGTCCGCCACGTCGGCGAGCCGGTCGTCGCGGTGGTCGCGGCCAGCCGGGCGGTGGCCGAGGACGCGGTGGAGCTGCTCGACATCGACTACCGCGAGCTGCCCCCCGTCGTCGGTCCCGCCGCCGCCATGGCGCCGGGCGCCCCGCTGCTCTACCCGGAGTGGGGCACCAACGAGTTCGTGCACCTCGAGGGGTCGACCGCGGGAGTAGAGGAGGCGCTGGCCGCCGCCCCCCACCGCCTGCAGGAGAGCTTCGAAAGCCACCGGGTGATCGGCTTGCCGCTCGAGGCCCACGGGGCCCAAGGCAGCTGGGACCCCGCCCGCGGGCAGCTGACGCTGATCTCCTCAGCCCAGCAGCCCCACCAGCTGCGCAGCGTGGTGGCCGAGGCGTGCGGGCTTCGCGAGGCCGCGGTGCGGGTCATCAGCCCGGACATGGGCGGCGGTTTCGGCAACAAGCAGCACTTCACCCGGGAGGAGTGCCTGGTGGGGATGCTGGCGATCATGACCGGTCGCCCGCTGCGCTGGAGCGCGGACCGAACCGAGGCCCTGACCGCGTCGGTGCACAGCCGGCCTCAGGTCCATCACGTCGACGCCGGGTTCGACGACCGCGGCCGGGTCGTGGCCCTCCGGGTCGCGGTGACTTCGGATCTCGGCCATCCGGTCCTGTACTTCTCGGGTATCGGCCCGTCGCTGGTCACCGTCGGCGCCCTCTCCGGCGGGTACGCGTTCCCGGAGGTCGGCTGGAGCCTGTCGGCGGTAGCGACGACCACCTGCCCCGTCGGCGCCTATCGGGGGTTCGGCCAGCCCCAAGCCCACCTGAGCACCGAACGGGTGCTGGACCGCATCGCCCAACGCTTGGGAGTCGATCCCCTCGACGTCCGCCGGGCCAACCTGCTGCCCGCCGAGCCCCGGCCGTGGCGGACCTACAGCGGCGGACTGGTCGACTGCGGTGACCTCCACGCGATGGTGGACACGCTGGTGGCCGAGTTCGGCTACCACGAGTGGCGGCACCGCCAGGCCGAGGCCCGCTCGGCCGGCCGCCACCTGGGTGTCGGGCTCTCGACGCTGGTGCAGGGCACCGCCCCCAACCAGCACGACACCGCGGCTC
This sequence comes from Acidiferrimicrobium sp. IK, assembly GCF_025499425.1. Taxonomy (GTDB): domain Bacteria; phylum Actinomycetota; class Acidimicrobiia; order Acidimicrobiales; family Palsa-688; genus Acidiferrimicrobium. The sequence continues at coordinate 278,629 of NZ_JAIMCB010000004.1, read as the reverse complement.
GCTTCGGGAGCTTGGAGACCGCCATGGTCACCGTCCTCCCCGACGCCACGGTGACCGTCGCAGTCGGCACGAAGTCCCAGGGCCAGGGCCACGAGACGGTGTTCGCTCAGATCGCCGCAGACGCGTTGGGCGTCGGGCCCGAGGCGGTCACCGTCGCCGACGGCGACACCGGCCGCCTCCCCTACGGTCAGGGGACCTGGGGCAGCCGCAGCACGGTGATGGGCGGCGGGGCGGTCGTCACCGCGTGCCGGCGGCTGCGGGCCCGCATGGCGGCCATCGCCGCCCACCTGGGCCTGACGCTGCCAGAAGAAGGTCCCGTCGACGCCGACGTGCTGGCCGCGGTAGCCGCGACCGCGTGGTGGGTCCAGCACCGTCTGCCGCCCGGCGTCGAGCCGGGCCTGTCCACCACGGTCACCTACACGCCGGGACGGACCAACCCGTCCGCGGACGGCCTCCAGAACCACGACGAGACCTACTCCTCCCACATGACCGCCGTCGCCGTCGAGGTCGACCCCGCGACCGGGTCGGTGACGGTCCTCGACGCGCTGTGCGTGTCCGACTGCGGGGTGGTGGTCAACCCGACGCTGGTGGAGGGGCAGCACCAGGGGGCGTTCGCCCAAGGGCTCGGCAACGTGTTGTGGGAGGAGGTCCGCTACTCCCCCGACGGCCAACCGCTGTGCGCCACCCTGCTCGACTACACCATCCCTTCCTCGCTCGACGTCCCCCGCCTGCGAGTGGTCCATCAGCCCACGCCGTCCGCGACCGCCGGCGGCTTTCGGGGGGTCGGTGAGGCCGGGCTGATCGCGCTGCCCGCCGCGATGGTCGGCGCGGTGGAGGACGCCCTGTCCCCTCTCGGCGTCCGGCTGAACAGCACCCGGCTGCACCCGCCGGCGATCCGGGCTGCGGTCAGGGCCACCGGGTGGCGTCCCGACCCCGCGGCGTGGGCCGCGGCCGGCCTCGAGGACCGGCGGCGCTAGCCGACGACTCGCGCCGCTTCGACTGCGGCGGCGGGCCGTCGCTCCAAGAAGGCGGCGACGGCGGCCGCCCCGACCAGCACGATCACCGCGGATATCCGGTAGGTCACGCGGTACCCGGCGGTCGCGGCCAGCGCCGGCGCCACGCCGCGGTGGATCGACGCGCTGGAGTGACGGAGCGCGATGGTCGCCAGCACGGCCAAGCCGACCGCGCCGCCGACTTGCTGCAGCGCGTTTTGGACGCCGGAGGCCAAGCTGGCGTCCTCACCGGTGACGCCGTGGACCGAGGCGTTACCGAACCCGACGAAGCACAGGCCCGAGCCGACACCGATGACCACCAAGCCGGGCAGCAGGCTGCGCAGGTAGCTGCCGTGGACGGTGACACCCCCGAGCGCCAACATCCCGGCGCCGACCAGCACGAAGCCGCTGCAGAGCAGGCCTCGGGTGCCGACCCGGGCCAGGAGGGAGGTGCCCAAGCCGATCCCGGCGCCGATGGCCACGCCGATCGGGAGGTAGGCGATACCGGTGCGCAACGCCGAGTAGCCCCGCACCTGCTGCAGGTAGAGGGTCAGGAGAAAGAACAAGGTGAAGAAGACCGACGTGAAAAACAGCGTCGCCAGGTTGGCAGTGACCCGGGTCCGGTTGGAGAAGAACCCCTTGGGAACCAGCGGATCGCCGGCGGTGCGCTCGCGAAGGACGAACCCGCCGAGCAGCGCGCCGCCGCCGACCAGCGGGGCGATGACCGACACCGAACCCCACGCCTGGGTGGAGGCACGGATCAGACCGAATATCACCCCGCCCAGGCCGGCGGTCCCGAGAAGGGCGCCTTGCCAGTCGGGTGCGGGGCGGCCCGCGAGCCCGGCACGCTCCGCCCGGCTCTCAGCCACCATCCGCCCGACGGCGGTCACGGCGAACACCGCGACGGGGACGTTGATGAAAAACACCCAGCGCCAGGACAGTCCGGTCACCAGCAGACCGGAGAGGATCGGGCCTAGGGTCCCGCCCAGGCCGGCGACACCGCTGAAGATCCCGATGGCTTTGGTCCGCTCCTTGGGGTCCGGGAACAGCAGCGCCACCAGGCCGAACGCGGCCGGCGCGGCGAGGGCCTCGCCGGCGCCCTGGGCGAAGCGGCTGGCGACCAGCATCGCCGGGTCAGCCGCGGCTCCGCTGAGCGCCGACGCCAGCGCGAAGAGGCCCACACCGGCGAAGAACATCCGCCGCCGGCCGACCAGGTCGGCCAGCCGGCCGCCGAGGAGCAGCAGACCGCCGGCGGTGAGCACGTAGCCGTCGACCACCCACGCCAGACCGGAGCGGGAGAACCCCAGGTCGACCTGGATGCGCGGGAGGGCGACGTTGACCACGGTGATGTCGAGGACCAGCATGAACTGCACCAGGGCCAAGACTCCGAGCGCCCGCCACCGCGCCGGGTCCGGAGGCAATCGGTCGGGTTCGCTCACCGTGTTGTCGCTCGGCTCGGGAGACGCATCGAGGTAGGTCATGGAGGTATCGTCCGCCCCGAACCGGACATCCTTTGACCGGTTCCGGCCGTGGGCCCACCTTGCCGGCCGCGCATCCCGCCGCTTGACGAGCGCGCCAGGCGCGCCTCGCCCGTTTTTCTCAGTCCAAGGCGGACAGGACCAGGCTCCAAGACGCCAGCCCGTGCTCGCAGCACCCGTCCCACTCGACCAGACACTCGTCGGGGCATCGGCACACGTCGTCGGCCCGCCACTCCTCGAGCGTCCCCTCGTCGGGGGGAGCCCAGCCGCTGTGACGCTCGAACCACTCGTGGGTGGCGGCCACCGCCGCCTCAGGGGTCGCCGGCGCCTCGGGGGTCACCGGCGCAACGGTAGTGCGGATGGGCGCTGGGGAGCCTCGACTGGCCAGACTGTCACGATGCGCACGGCGACCACCCTCACCGAGATCCTCGACCTCGAGGCCCTCGACCGCGATCTGTACCGCGGCTTCAACCAACCGTCGCGAGGCCAGGCCAGGCTCTACGGGGGCCAGGTCGCCGCCCAGTGCCTGATGGCCGCCAGCCTCACCGTGCCGGAGGGAAGGCGCCCCCACTCGCTGCACGGCTACTTCCTGCGGGCAGGCAAGCCGGACTGGCCGGTCATCTTGCGCGTCGACCGGGACCGAGACGGCCGCAGCTTCTCGGCCCGCCACGTCGAGGCGGTGCAGCACGGCGAGGTGATCTTCACGATGTCGGCGTCGTTCCACGTGAAAGAGGACGGGGTGCAGTTCAGCCGCCAGCCCGCCCAGGTGCCCCCCGACCCGGAGATGCTGCCGTCCTCGGACCGGGACTGGGTGGTCCACGGGCTGTTCGATCAGCGGTGGCTGGGCGACGCCGAGGACATGGCCGGGCAGATGTGGGTGAAGGTCCGTCAACCAGTTGGCCCCGACCCGATCCTCCAGGCGTGCGCGCTGGCGTACCTGTCCGATTTCGGCGCCGCGTTCCCCGAGCCCCGCTACGCCCGTGAGGGGTGGGGCGGGCCTTCCCTCGACCACGCCATCTGGTTCCACCAGCCGATCGACGCCGACGACTGGGTGTTCCTCGACCTGCTGTCTTGGACCGCGATGGGCGGCCGGTCGCTGTACTCGGGCGCGCTGCGCAACCGTGATGGCCAGATCGGTGCGGTGCTGGCCCAGGAGCACCTGCTGCGCCCCGGGGCCCGCCCGGCATGAGCGCCCAGCCCGCGACCGGGCCGACCCCGGTGGAGTTCGCCGGCGCCGGAGGCGTGCGCATCGCCGGCGACCGCAGCGGTGACCTGTCGGGGCCGCCCGTCGTGTTGCTCCACGGCGGCGGACAGACCCGCCAATCGTGGCGGCGCACCGCTGAAGGCCTCGCCGACGCCGGATGGTGTGCCTACACCGTCGACCTGCGCGGCCACGGCGACAGCGGCTGGCCCGACGACGGCGACTACCGGGCCGAAGCCTTCGCCGGTGACGTGGCCGCCGTCGCGTCGTCGCTGCCGTCGCCGCCGGTCCTGATCGGCGCGTCCCTCGGAGGGGTGACCTCCCTCCTTGCGGTCGGCGAGCTCGGGGCGGCGGCCCGGGGCCTGGTGCTCGTGGACGTCGCGCCGCGAATCGAGCAGGCCGGGACCGATCGGATCACCTCCTTCATGCTGGCCCGGGCCGAAGAGGGTTTCGCCTCGCTGGAGGAGGCGGCTGATGCCATCGCCGCCTACAACCCGCACCGCCCCCGCCCCGCGGATCTGTCCGGCCTGGGGAAGAACTTGCGCCGCCGGCCCGACGGCCGGTGGCGGTGGCACTGGGATCCCCGCTTCATGCGGGGCCCGTCGGGGGGCACCGACGAGACCCGCATGTCGCTGGTCGACCCCGAACGCCTGGAGAGCGCGGCGCGAGCCGTCCGGGCTCCGATCCTGCTGGTCCGGGGCCGTCAGAGCGACCTTTTGAGCGAGGAAGGCGCCCGCCTGTTCCTGGCGGTGGTACCCGACGCGTCCTACGCGGATGTGGCCGGTGCCGGCCACATGATCGCCGGTGACCGCAACGACGCGTTCAACGACGCCATCCTGCCGTGGTTGGAGGCGCTGGCGGAGCGCTGAGCGAGCCGGGCGGCTCGGGGGGCCGTCAGCGGTGACCGGCGATCTCGTGGGGCCGGTAGGGCGCCTCCAGCGTGGCGATCTCCTCGTCGCTCAGAGTCACGTCGACCGCGGCTATGGCGTCGTCAAGGTGCCCCATCTTGGTCGCGCCGATGATCGGGGCGGTTATGCCCGGCTTGGCGAGCATCCAGGCCAGGGCCACCTGGGCGGCGGGGATGCCCCGGCCCTCGGCGACCGCGGCGACAGCCTCGACGATCGTGCGGTCCTGCTCCTGGTAGAGGGACCGGCCGAACTCGTCGGTCTCGCTGCGGGCGCTGGTCGCGTCCCAGGGTCGGGTCAGTCGGCCCCGGGCGAGCGGGCTCCACGGGATGACCGCGACGCCCTGGTCCCGGCACAGGGGGAGCATCTCGCGCTCCTCCTCCCGGTACAGGAGGTTGTAGTGGTCCTGCATGCTCACGAACCGGGCCCAGCCGTGCGCGTCGCTGGCGTGGAGGGCCTTCGCGAACTGCCAGGCCCACATCGACGACGCCCCGATGTAGCGGGCCTTCCCGGCCCGGACGACGTCGTTTAGGGCTTCGAGGGTCTCCTCGATCGGGGTGTGGGGATCCCAGCGGTGGATCTGGTACAGGTCCACGTACTCCACGCCGAGGCGCCGGAGGCTGTTGTCGATCTCGGACAGGATCGCCTTGCGGGAGAGGCCGCCCCCGTTGGGGCCTTGGCGCATCGCGCCGTGCACCTTGGTAGCCAGCACCACCTCGTCGCGGTTGGCGTATTCCGCCAGGGCCCGGCCGGTGATCTCCTCGCTCGAGCCCGCCGAGTACACGTTGGCGGTGTCGAAGAAGTTGATACCGGCCTCGATGGCCCGGCGGAAGAACGGGCGGCTGGCGTCCTCGTCGAGGCTCCACTCGTGGTTGCCGCGCTTGGGGTCGCCGTAGCTCATGCAGCCGAGGCAGATGCGGGAAACCTGCATGCCGGTGCTTCCGAGGTTCACGTAGTCCATGGACGTTCCCTACCCACGCCGAGCGCGGCGCGCATCTCGCCCATGGCCTGCGCCAGGGTGATCGCGTCGGGGGCCACGGCCAGGCCCATGCTCCCGGGGCCGTCCAGGGCCATCACCGACCACCCGGGGCCTTGCGCGTCGGGGGCCGGGGCGCGGCCCGCGACGACGAGGAGGCCGCCGGCCCGGGCCGCGCCGAGCACCGCCTCGCTGTCCCAGCCCGTCCCGGGATCCCCGACGCGCAGCCCGTGGCGCAGCAGCGCACGGCCGGCGACCTCCACCGACAGCGAGGCGTGCAGCACGCCGGGCGACTCGTTGTGGCGGCCGAGGACGAGCTGCTCCTCCCACACCAACCAACCGCCGGCGGCGACGGCCACGGCGGCGTGCTGGGCGTGACGGCACCCGCCGGTGGCGATCACCGGTTCGGGGGCCCAGTCCAGCCCGCCGCCGGCCTCGACCCGGGCACGGACCCGCTGCAGTGTCCCCCGGCCCCGCCACGCGACGGTCGCCGCGGCGGAGCGCACCGCGAGGCAGGCGCCCGCCCCGACGTCGATCTCCAAGCTCACGTCGTCGTCGGCGACCGGGGACGCCGCGGCGCCGACGATGTACATCGCGCCCGGCGTCGGCCTCCAGCTGACCGGCGCGGCGGACTCCATCTCGACGATGCGATGCGGGGCGCCGGCCGGGTCGCGCTCAACGCTCAGGCGGGCGCAGGCGCGCACGCCCCCTCCCGGCGGAGCCAGTCGACGACGGGACCGGCGAGGGGGTCCTCCGCCAGGCTGGTGAAGGCCACCGGCCTGGAGCCCCGCGCAGCCCGGGCGTCGCGTGCCATCACCTCGAGGTCGGCTCCGACCAGGGCGGCCAGGTCCGTCTTGTTGATCACGAGCAGGTCGGAGCTGGTGATCCCCGGGCCGCCCTTGCGGGGCACCTTGTCGCCGCCGGCCACGTCGATGACGAAGATCTGGCGGTCCACCAGCCCGTAGCTGAAGGTGGCGGTGAGGTTGTCGCCGCCGGACTCGACGAGGATCAGATCGAGGTCGGGGTGGCGCGCTTCGAGCCCCTCGAGCGCGTCGAGGTTGGCGCTGATGTCGTCGCGGATCGCGGTGTGGGGGCAGCACCCGGTCTGCACGGCCACGATGCGGTCATCGGAGAGGACCGCGGCGCGCCGGAGGATCGCGGCGTCTTCGGCGGTGTAGATGTCGTTGGTCACCGCCGCGAGCGAGACGGACGGGGCGAGCGCTCGGCACAGGGCGGCCAAAAGCGCGGTCTTGCCGCTGCCGACGGGGCCGCCCACCCCGACGCGCACCGGCCGCCCGGCGATGGGCATCTCGGCGGGGCGGTCCCCTCTACCGCCGAAGGCGGCGGGATCGGGATGGTGGTGATCGTGGTCGCTCCCGTCGCCGGGACGACGGGCCGCGTCGGTCGAGTCAGGATGCAAACAGACGCACCTCCCAGGTGGCGTGGCGCTCGGCGCCGAGGTCGAGAAGGGGGGCGGACAGGGTCGGCAGGTCGGCCAGGGAGCGGGCTGGGTCAGCGTGAGCCAGAGCGGCGGCGGCGACCTCCTCGACGGCCGGCGCCAGACCGGCCAGCACCGCCGCGACGGCGAAGGGGTCGGTGCCGAGGAGCCGGGTGGTGGCCCACGCCGGGCCGCTCAGCGCGGCGGTGGCCGCGGTGAGGGCCACGTCGTGGGGGTCGCAGCCTGCGGCCCGGCCGGCCCCGCCGAGGGCGATCGGCCACGGCGGCCCTCCCGGCAGGTCGCGGGCGAGCTGCTCGAGCAGCGGCGCCGGCCAGCACGCCCGAGCCGCCCGCAGCAACCCCCGCCCCTGCGCCCGCCCGGCTCGCCGCAGCGCCGGGGAGGGCGTTCGAGCCGACCACTCGGCGTCGACGGCAGCCCAGTCGGCCGGGTGCTCGCTGCGGGCATGGGCGGCGACCGCGAACGCCGCGTCGAGCACACCGACGGCGTGCAGCCGCCCCCGGAGCCACCGCTCGAGGTCCCCGGCGCCGCCGACCGCGCCGCGGGCCACCGCCTCCTCCATGCCACCCGAGTGGGCGTGACCGCCGGTGGGCAGACGCGAGTCGGCCAGCATCAGCAGCGCTGCGGAGGTGCTCACGGCCGGCACCGGGTCAAAACAGGAAGTACCGCTGGGCCATGGGCAGCTCCGCCGCCGGGTCTTCCACGACCGCCTCGCCGTCGACGCGGACCTCGAAGCTGTCGGGGTCGACGCGGATGTCGGGCCGGGCGGTGTTGTTGGGCAGGTCGTCCTTGGTCAGCCTTCGGGTGTCCGCGACCGGGACCAGGCGCCGGCCGAGCCCGAGGCGCTCCCCGAGGCCGTCGTCGACCGCGGCTGGGGCCACGAACGCCAGCGATGTCGCCGCCGCGGCGCGAGGCCCGTGGGCGAACATCGGCCGGCTCCACACCGGCTGCGGGGTGGGGATCGAGGCGTTGGCGTCGCCCATCTGACCGGCGGCGATCATCCCGCCTTTAATGACCAGCGCCGGGCGGACCCCGAAGAAGGCCGGGTCGTAGAGGACCAGGTCGGCGAGCTTGCCCGGCTCGATGGAGCCGACCTCCCCGTCGAGGCCGTGGGCGACCGCCGGGCAGATGGTGTACTTGGCGACATAGCGCATGGCCCGCTGGTTGTCGGCCGCCCCGTCACCGGGCAGCGCCCCCCACCGCCGCTTCCCGACATGGGCGCTCTGCCAGGTCCGCAGCACCACCTCCCCGATCCGGCCCATCGCCTGGCTGTCGGATCCGATCATCGAGATCGCGCCCAGGTCGTGGAGGAGGTCCTCGGCCGCGATGGTGGAGGGCCGAATGCGACTCTCGGCGAACGAAAGGTCCTCGGGCACCGACGGGTTGAGGTGGTGGCAGACCATCAGCATGTCGAGGTGCTCCTCGATCGTGTTGACGGTGTGGGGCCGCGTCGGGTTGGTCGACGAGGGCAGCACGTTGGGCTCCGCGGCCACCCGGATGATGTCTGGTGCGTGGCCGCCGCCCGCCCCCTCGGTGTGGTATGCGTGGATCGTCCGCCCGGCGATGGCCGCCAGCGTCGACTCGACGAAGCCGGCCTCGTTGAGGGTGTCGGTGTGGATGGCGGCCTGCACCCCCGCCTGGTCGCAGACCCTCAAGCAGGCGTCGATGGCCGCGGGCGTGGTCCCCCAGTCCTCGTGGAGCTTGAAGCCGCCGGCGCCGGCGCGCAGCTGCTCCCACATGCCCTCCTCCGACACCGTGTTGCCCTTGCCGAGCAGGACGACGTTCACCGGCCAGGGATCGAGCGACTCGAGCATCCGGGCCAGGTACCAGGACCCGGGGGTGACGGTGGTGGCCCGGGTGCCCTCCGCCGGCCCGGTCCCGCCGCCGACGAGCGTGGTGATCCCCGACGCCAGCCCCTCCTCGATCACCTGAGGGCAGATCAGGTGGACGTGGCAGTCGACCGCTCCGGCGGTGAGGATCTTCCCGTTGCCGGCGATGATCTCCGTTGACGGTCCGATGACCAGCCCCGGCGTGACGCCGTCCATCACGTCGGGGTTGCCGGCCTTGCCGACCGCGACGATCCGACCGTCTCGGACCCCGACGTCGCCTTTGACCACCCCCCAGTGGTCGAGCACCACCACCCCGGTGATGATCAGGTCGGGGGCCCCTTCGGCCCGGGTCGCGCGCCCCTGCCCCATCGACTCGCGGATGACCTTGCCGCCGCCGAAGACCGCCTCGTCGCCGGCCCGCCCCGGGCCGCCGCAGCGGTCCTCGGTGACCTCGATGACCAGGTCGGTGTCGGCCAGGCGCACCCGGTCGCCGGCGGTCGGCCCGTACAAAGAGGCGTAGCGGGCCCGGTCCATGTCAGTCACCGCCGACACCCACGCCGCCCTGCCCCGCCTCGGGCTCGTGGCGCGAGCCGTCGAGCGGGCCGGCGACCTCGCCTCGGAAACCGGCGACGTAGCGGCATCCCGCGAAGGGCACCAGCGTCACCTCCCGGCCGATCCCAGGCTCGAAGCGGACGCTGGTGCCCGCCGGCACCGCCAGGCGCTGACCCCGGGCTGTCGCCCGGTCGAACGCCAGGGCCGCGTTGGCCTCGGCGAAGTGGAAGTGCGATCCGACCTGCACCGGCCGGTCGCCGGTGTTGTGGACCACCAGCGCGGTCAGCGGGCGACCTTCGTTGAGGGTGATCGTCCCCTCGGCTGGGAGCACCTCGCCGGGCTTCATGGGATCGGCTGGTGCACGGTGACCAGCTTGGTGCCGTCGGGGAACGTCGCCTCGACCTGCACCTCGTCGAGCATCTCGGCGACGCCGTCCATCACGTCCTGCCTGCGCAGGACGCCGCGGGCGGCGGCCATCAGCGCGCCGACGCTGCGCCCGTCCCTCGCACCCTCCAGCACGAAGCTGGAGATGACCGCGACCGCCTCGGGATGGTTGAGCCGCACTCCCCTGGCCCGGCGGTCCCTGGCCACCATCGCCGCCACGGACAGAAGCAACTTGTCTCGCTCGTGGGGGCTCAGCTGCACGACCCGAGTCTGCTCAACGTGATCACCGCAGAAATGTCGTCTCTATGACGTCCTCGTGAACGGTGACGCGGATCTGACAGCGGGCGGCGGCGCTCACCGGCACGCCGACGCCGAAGGTCAGCTGCCGACGGCGCGCTCCGACGGGGGACGAGACGAGCCGGCGCCGCCGGCGTTGGATGCGCTGCGGACCGCGCCGAGGATGGCGGCGGCCTGCGCCCCGAGCTCGGCCACCACATGGTTGTAGCCGGCGGCGCCGTCGAGGATGGTCACGTTGGCGTTGGCCAGCCCCGCCGCCAGGTTCTGGCTGATCTGGGGGAGCATGGCGATGAGCTGCTGGTCGAGGGCGACGCGGCCGTTGGCCGCGGCGGCCTCCGCGGCGAAGGTCGTCGAGTCGGCGTTGGCCCTGGCGATGGTACGGATCCGCTCGGCCTCGGCCTCCGCGGGAGCGCCGACCTCCGCGACGAGCTGCTGCTTGCGCAGCTCGGCGTTCTTGGTGGCCACCTTGGCCTGCTCGGCCAGGACCTCCTGCTGAGCCTGGGCGGCGGCCAGCGGACCGGCCTGGGCGGACTTGGCCTGGGCCTGGTCGACCTCGGCTTTGTAGCGGGCCTGGGCGATGGAGGTCTGTCGGACGTAATCGGCCTGATTGCGTTCGCTCTCCTGGCGGGCCTCGGCGGCGGCCTGGTCCGCTTGGGCCTGGGCGATCTGCGCGGCCTGGTTGACTGCAGCGACGTGCGGTTGGGACAGGGCGTTGATGTAGCCCGACCCCTGGTCGTCGATGCTCTCGATCTGCAGCGAGTCGACGACCAGACCCAGCTTGGCCATCTCCGGCTTGGACGCGTCGAGGATCTCCTCGGCCAGCTTCTGACGTTCGCGGATCAGGTCCTCGACGGTCATCGACCCGACGATGGAGCGCAGATGCCCGGCGAAGATCCTGCCGGTCAGTCGGGGCATCTGGTCCTCGTCGGCCAGGAACCGGCGGGCCGCGTTGACGATCGAGGCGGTGTCGTCACCCACTTTGAACGCGATCACCGCCTTGACCATGAGCGTGATCCCCTGTTGGGTGACGCAGGGCTCTTGGACCTCCGCCTCCTGCATGGACAGCGACAGGAACGACACCTTCGACCTGATCGGGTTGACGAACTTGCCGTGGCCGGTGACGATGCGAAACGGCGTGCCGTCGTCGCCTCGGGCCTTGGCCCCGCTGATGATCATCGCCTCGTCGGGATCGGGGATGCGATAGCCGAACACGGGTTGCTCCCTCCGCTCAAGCGCCCTGACGTCGCCGGCGCAGGATCGATCTTGTCAGAGACCGTCCTGCAGCACGCGGCCTTCGGGGTAGGGCGTCACGTCGACGGCCCGGTCCCCGCGGTCGCGGTACACCAGCACCGTCTCGTTGCGGGCGATCTCCTGGTCGGAATAGGCGATGAAGCTCTCCGTGCCTCCCCGGATCGACACCTGGACCTCTCCGGGCAGCTCCCCGCCTCGGATCCGGACCGTCACCGTGCCCGAGCGGCCGGTCACCTCGTCGTCGTGGGTCGCCATCGGCCCCCATGCTGGCAGGTGCCGGCGGGTTACGACCCGCTCGGCGCCGGCTCGGGCCGCACGATCATCAGCGTCCCGTCGTAGGTGTGGACCATCGCGCTGTCGACCGACCTGACCAGGGCGCTGGAGATGGCCGAGTGGCGGTGACCGCCCACTACGACCACTCCCGCGTGGCGGGCCTCGGCCTCCCGGGTCAGCTCCCGAGCGGTCTCGCCTTGGCGGACCACGAAGTCCCACCGGATCCGACGGCCGGCCACCGCGTCCTCGGTGACCCGCCGGGCCGAGGACTCGACCTGGTCGAGGGCGTCGCAGATCTTGTCACCGGCCCCGGGAGCCATGTAGGCCAGCGCGCCGTTGGCTCGGACGTGCACCGCTACCAGCTCCGATGCGCCGCCCATGCGGGCGTCGGCCGGGCGGCTCTCGATCAACTCGACGGCCCGCTCCAGCGCCAGGACGCTCTCCGGGGACCCATCGACGCCTACCACGACCGGCCCGTTGCGCATGCTGGCTCCTTGTCCGTCCACTCGATTCCGTACCATTGTATAGAGTTCCTATGTTCCTTGCTCAGGCCGGCGCTGGCCGGCTGATCCCGTAGCCCCCGGGCGTGTCGATCCCGAAGCGGGCGATGTCAGCGTCCAGATCCAGGGGCCGGGTCCCGGCCCGGTCGGAGGGGCCGAGACGATCGGCGGGGACCACCCAGGCCAGCTCCATCTCCAGCCCGTCGGGGTCTTTGGCGTAGAGCGACCGAGTCGCCCCGTGGTCGGAGGCGCCGACCAGCACCCCCGCCGCCGACAGGGCCTGCCGGTAGCTGACCAGGTCACCGAGGGTGTCGACCTCCCACGCCAGGTGGTACAGGCCGACCGAGCCGCGCCCGGCGGTGGTGTCGCCCGCCTGATCTCCGACACTGAAGAGGCCCAGATCGTGGTCGTTGGTGGATGCCGGAGCCTGGAGGAACACCGCCCCGGGGAAGCGGTAGGCGCCGACGCGGCGGAACGCGAGCACCTCCTCGAAGAACCGGGCGCTGCGCTCGGCGTCGCGCACGTAGAGGACGGCATGGTTGAGACGGTGGATGGGCACGGCACTCTCCTCGCACGACCGGCGGGACCCGGACGGTCACCACCGTACCCGCTCGTATGAAGCTTCAAGTGATCGCTTCTGGGCGGGTGAAGGCGGCGGTGTTCCGTACACTTCCCCGGTGCAGGCGCCCTCCACGTCCGTCGGCGGTCGTATCGCGAGTCGGGCGCCGGCGGGATCCTGGGTCGGAGCGGCGGCCGCCCTCTTTACTGTCGGCTGGGGCGCCAACCAGTTCAGCTCGCTGCTCCTCGCCTACCGCCAGCACGCCCACATCAGCGCTACTACCGCCAACGCCCTCTTCGGGGTGTACGCCGTGGGCCTGATCCCGGCGCTGCTAATCGGCGGCCGCCTCTCGGACCGTCACGGCCGGCGCATCGTCGTCCCGGTGGTCGGTCTGTCGGCGCTGGCCACCGTCACCTTGATGCTCGGCGGCACCGTCGGGGTCGGCGCACTGTACCCGGGCCGCTTCTTGGCCGGGGTGGTCTCCGGCTTGGCGTTCGCGCCGGGGACCGCCTGGGTCAAGGAGCTGTCGTCGCCGCCTTGGGGGGATGTCGGCGACCCCCACGTCGGCGCCCGCCGGGCCGCCGTGGCCCTGAGCGCCGGGTTCGGGGCCGGCCCGCTGGTGGCCGGAGTCCTGGCCCAGTGGGCGCCGGCGCCGACGGTCGTCCCCTACATCGCGCACCTGGTGGTCGTCGTGGTCGCCGCCCCGTGGGTGTGGCGGGCCCCCGAGACGGTCGGCGCCGGGGGCCTCGCCGCGCCACCGGCTCGCCTTGAGGGTCCCGGACGTGGGGGGCTGTTCGGAGATCGCCGGCCGGCCCCGCTCCGCTCCCGGCGCCCCGACCCGCGCTTTGTTCGCATGGCCGCCCCGATGGCGCCGTGGGTGTTCGCGGCCGCGTCGGTGGCCTTCGCGGTCCTCCCCGCGCAGGTGACCCGCCGCACCGGCCACTACGAGGTCCTGTTCGCGGCGGTGGTGGCCGGGTTGACCTTGCTGGTCGGCGTGGCGGTCCAGCCCTACGCCCGCCGGCTCGACATCCGCTCCGAGGCGCGGGGGATGCAGGCCGGCCTGGGGTCGGTAACCGCGGGGATGGCGATGGGCGCGGCGGCGGCCGCCACCGCCCAGCCGTGGCTGGTGCTGGTGGCGGCGGTGCTGCTCGGCGCCGGGTACGGCACGTGTCTGGTGTCGGGCCTGCTCGAGGTGCAGCGGGTGGCCCGGCCCGACGCCCTGGCCGGCCTCACCGCGGTCTTTTACGCGCTGACCTACATCGGGTTCGCGGCGCCGGTCGTCATCTCCAGCCTGGCCGGCGCCGCGGACACGACCGTGGTGCTGCTGTGCGCCACCGGCTTGTGCGCCCTGACGCTGGTCGCGGTCAGCGCCGGGAGGCGGCGGTTGGGGGCGTGACCGGGGAGGCGGCGGAGAGGAACTCCAGCACCGCCCTTACCGACGCCGCCCGCCACGCGCCCAGGAGCCGCTCGAACCCCTCCCCCGCCTGCTCCTGGGTGCGGAGGGCTTGCAGGCGGGCGTCCAGCGTGGCGCGCTGGGCGTCGATCAGCCGGGTCCGGACGGTCGCGGCCCGGTCGGTGCCGGCCCGGTCGAGCAGGGCCAGCTTGAGCAGCAGCTCGGAGCGCATGTCCCGCACGTGTTCGACCGGCGTCGCCAGCCACCTCTCGAGGGCCCGCCGTCCCGCGGGGGTCACCGCGACGATGGTCCGGTTGGGTCCCCGCTCGCTGCGCTCGGTCGCCTGGGGCGCCACCAGGCCCCGGTCGCTCAGCTTGTTGAGAGCCTGGTAGACGACGGGCCGGGGCAGCGTCCAGATCTGCCCGAGCGGCCCGCCCGGGCCGAGCAGGCGGGCCAGGGCGAAACCGTGGGTGGCGCCCTCAGCGAGCGCGCCGAGCACCGCCCACTCCCCCGCCGACAGCTCTGGCGTTGGGGTCGGGCCGCTCACCTGGCCATCTCAGCGCTCACACGCCGAGCGTAGGACCGAGAACATCTCGGTGAGCTCGGGGAGCTGATAGCGGGCCTGCAGGCCGCTCGGGTTGGGCAGCACCCACAGCTGCGACGGTCCGAGCCGGTCGTCTTGGCGGCCGATCGCGGCGTGCGGTCGGCGAAAGGCCCGCCGGTAGGCCAACACGCCGAGGACCGCCACCGCCCGCGGCGCCCACCGCTGCGCCAGAGCGGTCAGCCGCTCCGCGCCGGCCCGCAGCTCCGCGGGGTCGACGTCGCTGGCGGCTGCGGTCGTTCGGGACACCAGGTTGGTGATGCCGACGCCGAGCGCCACCAGCTGCTCCTGCTCGGAGGGGTCAAAGCGGCGGTCGGTGAATCCGGCACCGTGCAGCGCCGGCCAGAAGCGGTTGCCGGGCCGGGCGAAGTGGTAGCCGGTCTCGCCTGACAGGGTCCCCGGGTTGATGCCACAAAACACCACCTTCAGGCCCGGGCCGACCAGGTCGGGGACCCCCGGCGGCGCAGAACCGCCGCTGGCCTCGTCGCCGTTGGCGTCGCCGTGGGAGATCCGCCCGTGTGAAGCGACGCCCGGCACCTCGAGATCATGTCACCCGTTTCGATCGCCGGCGCTTCACGCGGTCGCGTCCGTCGATGGCCGGACCGATCGAACGGCCGATCCAGCCGGTAGCGTGATGGTTGCCAATGCTAAGTACCTCTGCCTCGACCGGAACGACCGGCCCGACACCCCGCATGGATCAACGCTTCGCGGTCAGCGCGGTGTACGTGGCCGCTTTGTTCCTCAGCATCTTGGACGTGACGATCGTCAACGTCGCCATCCCGACCATCGGTCGGGACTTCCACACGCCGGCGGCGTCGGTCGACGTGGTCGTGATCGGTTTCCTGGTCAGCCTGGCGGTGTTCATCCCGGCGTCGGGCTGGATCGGTGACCGCTTCGGCGGCAAGCGCACCCTGCTCGCCGCCATCACCGTGTTCACGCTGGCCTCGGCCCTGTGCGGGGTGGCCACCAGCCTGGGCGAGCTGGTCGTGTTCCGGATCATCCAGGGGGTCGGCGGCGGGATGCTCACGCCGGTGGGCATGGCGATGCTCTATCGCACCTTCCCGCCCGCCGAACGGGTCCGCCTGGCCGGGCTCCTCATGATCCCCACCGCCTTGGCGCCGGCCCTCGGGCCGGTCATCGGGGGCCTGCTCGTGACCGATCTGTCGTGGCGGTGGGTCTTCTTCGTCAACCTGCCCATCGGGGTGGCCGCAGTGATCTTCGGCGCGCTGTTCGTCACCGAGCGGCGCGAGTCGCGGCCGGGAAGCTTCGACCTGTCCGGCTTCCTGCTGGCCGGCGCAGGGCTCGGTGCGCTCATGTACGGGGTCTCGGAGGGCCCCTCACAGGGCTGGGGTTCGACCGCGGTGCTCGCCACGGTGGGTGCCGGCGTGGTGCTGCTAGGCGTCATGGTCCGGGTGGAGATGTCCGTCGAGCAGCCCATGGTCAATCTGCGGCTGCTCAGCGACCGCCTGTTCCGGGCGACCAACGTCTTGGTGGTACTCACCATGACCGGCTTCTTCGGGGTGCTGTACCTGGTCCCGCTCTACTACCAAGACGCCCGGGGTCTCTCGGCGCTCAACTCGGGCCTGAGCACCTTCCCCGAGGCCATCGGCGTGCTGATCGCCGCGCAGCTCGTCAGCCGGTACCTGTACCCGGCGATCGGCCCCCGCCGGCTGATGGGCGCCGGCCTGCTCGGCATCGCCGCGGTCACCGCGGCGATGGCCGGCGCCAGCGGGGCCCACACCAGCCTGTGGGTTCTGCGGCTGCTGATGTTCGCGCTCGGGTTCTGCATCCCGTTCGTGATGATGAGCATGCAGGCCGCGGCGTTCGCCACCATCTCGCCCGAGTCGACGGGGCGGGCCTCGACGCTGTTCAACGCCAACCGCCAGCTCGGCGGGGCGGTCGGCGTGGCCCTGCTCAGCACGGTCCTCGCCGCCATCGGCCCGTCCCGGCAGGTCGGCGCCCACCTCGTCGCCCACGTGGCCGCCTACCGGTGGGCCTTCCTCGCGGCCGCGGCGGTGGCGCTGGCCGGCTCGGTCACCGCCCTGCTGACGGTCCGCGACGCCGAGGCCGCATCGACCATGGTGCGGCGACGGCCGCCCCCCACCGCCGCCCGCCGCCCCGAAGCCGCGCCGCAGTATTAGCCGGCGGCTGGGAGCATCACGGCGGAAGGTTGCGACCACACCACGACCGCGCCCGGGTCGATGTCCACCCGGCACACCGACCCGGCCCGCAGCCGGCTGCGCCCCCGGCAGCGGGCCTCCAGCTCGCTGCCGTCCTCCAGGCGGACCCGCACCGACGTCGTGGCGCCGAGGACCGCCACGTCCACCACCGTGGCCGTCAGCCGCCCGTCGGGCCGCAGATCGACCTCCTCCGAGCGCACCCCCCAGAGGATCTCTGCCCCGTCCGGCGCGTCGTGGTCGCACGGCAGCGTCGACGACCCGACCGCGACGCCCTTCTCCGCGCCTGCGACGGCCCGGGATCTGACCACGTTGCGTACCCCGAGCAGCCGGGCGACGCGAGGGGACGCGGGACGGGCGAACACCTCTTCGACGGTGCCGGCCTGGAGGACCTCCCCCTCGTCGATGACCACCAGCTCGTCGGCGAGCAGGGCCGCCTCTTCCGGGTCGTGGGTCACGAGGACCGTCGACAGCCCGGCCTCCAGCTGCAGCCGGCGCAGCTCCTGACGCAGCTCGTCGCGCACCGGTGCGTCCAGCGCCGAGAACGGCTCGTCGAGCAGCACCACCTGGGGCTGGCGGCCGAGGGCCTGAGCCAGGCTGACCCGTTGGCGTTGCCCTCCGGAGAGGTGCTCGGGCGCCCTGTCGCGCAAGGCGCGCAGGTGGAGGGTGTCGAGCCACCACGCGGCCACGGCGGGATCGGCGTCGACCGCGAAGGTGAGCTGCTGCCACACGTTGCGGTGAGGGAAAAGCCCGAGGCCCTGCGGTACCAGGCCGATGTGGCGCTGCTCGGTGGGCACGCCCGCTAGCGGCCGGTCACCGACCCCCACCGCGTCGCTCCCGCCGTCGACTAGGCCCGCGATGGTTCGCAGCGTCAGCGACTTGCCCGAACCGGAGGGACCGACGATGGCCAGGCGATGGCTCGACGCGCGGTGCGCAGCCCGGAGCCGGAAGGCGCCGACGGCCACGTCGATGTCGAACCAGACGGTCTGGGGCGCGGCGAGCGCCGGTGGGATCGGCGCCGGTACGGCCGGCCCCGCGCTGCGCCGGCGGGGTCGGCGCAGCTGGCTGAGGGCGATGGCGGCCGCGGCGATGCCGAGGGCCAGGGCGGTCGGCGCCTGGGTCGGGAACAGCCCCACGCCGGAGAACTGCACGTCGGTGTAGACCGGCAGCGAGTACGGGTGGTAGGCGAGCAGGACCGTCGCCCCGTACTCGCCGAACGCCCGCAGCCAGGTGAGGAGCATCCCCGCGGCGATGGCCGACCCCGCTACGGGCAGGCTGACCCGAGCGAAACGGGCGAGGGGGTGGTGGCCGAGGGTGGCGGCGACGTCGTCGAGCGCGGGGTCGATGGCCGCGAACGCCGATCGGGCGGCCACCACGAGGAACGGCGCGGCGACGAAGGACTGGGCCAGGACCACCCCGACCAGCGAGTTGGTGAGGTGGCCGTGGAACAGCCGGCCGAGGGCCGCGTACGGCCCGAACAGGTAGATGAGGAGGATGCCGCTCATCAGCGGCGGGAGGGCGAGGGGCAGCTGCACGGCGACGCCCACCAGCGCCGCGAGCCGCCCGCGGGAGCGGGCCAGCGTGTAGGCGAGCGGCACGCCGAGCACGGTTATGGCCAAAGTCGCGATGCTGGCCCCGGTCACCGAGACCCGCAGCGCCCCCCACAGCCCGGGGGTGCCAAAGCCGCGGTCGTGGGAGCCGGCCAGGCGGACCACGAACGCGACGGTGGGGATGACCAGGTAGGCGACCAGCAACCCGCCCAGCCACGCGAGCGGGTTGGCGGCCGCGCGTCGGGTCACCGCTGTGACAGTACGCCCCGCAACCCGGCCGGTACGCCGGTGCCGCTCACCGGGGGCGGGGCGCGCAGCGTGAAACCGTCGGAGTTCAGCATCGAAGCGCCGCCGGCGCCGAGCAGGTAGGCCACGAAGGCCTCGGCCGCCTTCTCGTCGGCCGCGTGGTTGAGCACGGTGATGGTGTACGCAGCGGAGAGCGTCTCGCCGGTCAACGGCACCGTCGGAATCCCCGCGGCTTTGGCCTCCGCAGCGTAGAAGAACCCGACGTCGAGCTGACCCGATTGCAGCCTGCCGACCAGGGTGTCCTCCGGGTAGACGTCCGACGTGGAGGCCGCGATGGACTTCAGGCCGGGCGCGGCGTGCCCCACCGCGGCGGTCTCGAGGGCGGTGGCCGTCAGCTTCCCCTTGGGGTCGGTGCTCGGGTCGGTGCGCCCGACGAGGATCCCGGGCTCGGTGAGGACCTGGTACCACGGCTTGGATTTCACGTCGGACGCGAACTTGCTCTTGGGGTTGTAGCCCAGCACCAGCGGCGTCGACGCGAACGACGCATACCACGACACCCAGTCGCCGTTGGCTGCGCCTTCCAGGGTGGTGTTCACCGTCGGGCTGGCCGAGATGAACACGTCCCCTTGGCGGATCTTCCCCCTGATCGACGCGGCCAGCGAGCTGGAGTCGCCGGAGAACCCGGTGAACGTGTAGCCCGTCGCCGCGTCGAACGCCGGGCCGATCTGCTTGGTCATGGCGCTCACGAGGGACCCGGCGTAGAGCACATCGACGGGCCCAGATCCCCCGCCGGCCGTGCTACCGGCGGCGCCAGGCGCCGACGCAGCCGGCGCCGCGGTCGCCGCGGTGGTGGAGGTGGAGCTGCCGCACCCCGACGCGGCGGCGGCCAGGCCGGCCAGCGCCAGGCCGACCACGGCACGCTGATGACGGCTCGGGCCGCGGCGATGGGCGCCGGGGTCGGACGCGCTCGGGCGCAGGCGTCGCATCCGCCGACTCTAACCCCGTTGCTAGTCAGTTGCAGACTACCGCCAGGCCCTGAGCGGAAGGGACTTTCGCCCCCGGCGCCAGCGGATCGGGGCGGGCCACGCTGGGAGTGCTGGAACTTCAAGAAAGCAGGCCTGACCATGACAGAGCGACCGCAGGGCACGAACCGGTTCATCGTGGTGGGCGTCGACGGTTCCGGAACCTCCAGAGCGGCGCTGCGCTGGGCGGCGCGCCAGGCGGAGCTGACCGGCGCCGAGCTGCACGCGGTCATGGCGTGGTCGGTGCCGGTCATGGCCTACGGGTCGCCGGTCGTCGTGCCCGTCGACCTCGACCTGGCCGACAGCACCCAGAAGGCGTTGGACCAGATCATCGGGGAGGTCCTCGGCGACCAGCCGGCGATCAAGATCAGCGCCGTGGCGGTCGAGGGGCGGCCCGCGGAGCGGCTGCTCCACGAGGCCGAGGGCGCCGAGGCGCTAGTGGTCGGCAGCCGGGGTCACGGCGCGTTCACCGGGATGCTGCTCGGGTCGGTCAGTGAGCACTGCGCGACCCACGCCAGCTGCCCCGTCGTCGTGGTGCACCGGGCCGAGTAAAGCTCACTCCGGGCGGACCTGGATCACCGCCGCGCCGTTGAAGCGGTCGCCGGCCAGGTCCGCCAGCGCCCGGTCGACCGCCTCGAACGGGTAGATCGTGGTGGTCGGCCGGATCCCGATCCTCTCGGCGACGGCCAGGAAGTCCCGCCCGTCGGCGCGGGTGTTGGCCGTCACCGACCGCAAGGTGCGCTCCTGGAACAGGTGGCGCTGGTAGTCCAGCGGGGGGATCTCGCTCAGGTGGATCCCGGCGACGGCCAGCGTGCCGCCTCGGTCCAGCGCTTCGAGAGCGGCGGGGACCAGGTCGCCGGCGGGGGCGAAGAGGATGGCGGAGTCCAGCGGCTCCGGCGGGGCGGCCGAGGACGGGCCGACGGACGCTGCGCCGAGGGCGCGGGCCAGCGCCTGGTCCTCGGCGGAGCGGGTGATGACATGAACCGTGGCGCCCTCGGCCATCGCCACCTGGGCGGTGAGGTGAGCCGACCCCCCGAAGCCCCACAGGCCTAGGCGGCCGCCGGCGGGCAGCTCGGCGCGCTGCAGGGCCCGGTAGCCGATGATCCCGGCGCAGAGCAGCGGCGCCGCGCTCCGGTCGTCGAAGGCGTCGGGGAGCTCGTAGACGAAAGCCTCCTCGGCGACCATGTAGTCGGCGAAGCCGCCGTCGACGTCCCAACCGGTGAAGACCGGCTCGACGCAGAGGTTCTCCCGCTCGGCGACACAGAAGCGGCACCTGCCGCACGACTTGGCCAGCCACGCGGCACCGACGCGCTGGGCGGGGCGGAGGCGTACGCAGCCAGGCCCGAGGCGCTCGACGTGACCGACCACCTCGTGGCCCGGCACGGTCCGCTCCCGGTGGGGAGGGAGGTCGCCCTCGCTCAGATGCAGGTCGGTCCGGCACACGCCGCACGCCGCGACCCGGATCAGGACCTGACCCGGGCCCGGTTCGGGCACCGGCCGCTCGACCATTCGGAGCGGGCCGGTGTCGATGGGGCCGGGCCGGGTGACCTCCCACGCTCTCATGCCGGTGATGCTAGGCAGCCGTCCGGGTTCAGACCCCGACCAGCGCCTTGACCGCGGCGGCGATCTCGGCCAGCCCGGCCTTGGCGTCGGCGAAGAACATGCCGGTGTTGTCCAGAGTGTACAGCTCGTTGTCGATGCCCGCGTAGCCGTGGCCCATCGATCGTTTGATGACGATCACCCGCCGGGCCCGGTCGACGTCGAGGATCGGCATGCCCGAGATCGGCGTGTCGGCCCGGCGGGCGGCCGGGTTGGTCACGTCGTTGGCTCCGACGACCAAGGCGACGTCAGTGGTCGGGAACTCCGGGTTGGCCTCGTCCATCTCCTTGAGCTCGGTGTAGGGGACGTTGGCCTCGGCCAGCAGCACGTTCATGTGGCCGGGCATCCGGCCGGCGACGGGGTGGATGGCGTAGCTGACGGTGACGCCCTGACCTTCGAGGAGGTCGCCGAGGGCCCGCAGCTCGTGCTGGGCCTGCGCCGCCGCCAGCCCGTAACCCGGGACGATGATGACCTTCTCGGCGTAAGCCAGCTGGATGGCCGCGTCCTCCGCGGAGAGCCGGGTGATCGAGCCGCCGGCATCGGGGGCGAAGCCCGCCGCGCTGTCCCCGGTACCGAACCCGCCGAGGATGATGTTACCGATCGAGCGGTTCATGGCGTCGGCCATCAGCTTGGTGAGGATGGCACCCGACGCCCCGACGAGGGCTCCGGCGATGATCAGCCCGGAGTTGTCGATGACGAACCCGGCCATGGCGACCGCCAGGCCGGTGAAGGAGTTGAGCAGCGAGATGACGACCGGCATGTCGGCGCCGCCGATCGGCAGGACCATCGTGATACCGAAGACCAAAGCCGCGATCACGACCACGATCAAGGCAGCCAGGCTGTCGGTGCCGGCCAGGAGCGCCGCTGCACCACCGAGCGCCGCCAGTCCGAGCCCGACGTTGAGGGCTCGGGCGCCGCGGAAGGTCACCGGGCTCCCGCTGATCCAGCCCTGGAGCTTGCCGGCCGCGATCAGCGACCCGGAGAAGGTCACCGCGCCGATGATCACATCGAGCACCGTCGACACCTCGTCGCGGCCGCTCAGCGAACGGTGGTCGACCTCGGTCAGGCGGACGAAGCTCGACACTGCGAGGACAGCCGCGGCGCCGCCGCCCACCGCGTTGAACAGGCTCACCAGCTGCGGGATGGCGGTCATCTGCACCCGCCGGGCCATGCGCTGGCCGGCGACCGCGCCGATCAGCGCGCCGCTGCCCATCACCGCCCAGCCGACGCCGGTGATCGACCCGTCGTCGACGATCTTGGCCAGGGTGGCGGCCACCGCCAGGATCATGCCTGCGGCCGACAGCTGGTTGCCCCGCCTGGCCGTGGCCGGGGAGTTCATCAGGTGCAGCCCGATGACGAACGCGGCGGCCGACACCAGATAGATCAGCGCCACGATGGTTCCGACGGTGCCGAGGCTGGCCCCGCCCGTCACCGCGGCCGAGAGATGCGCTGCTCCGGTGGTGTACATGCCTCAGGCCTTTCCGTCGGGACGCCGGTCGGTGCCGGCGCCCGGTCGCTTGCGGAACATCTGCAGCATCCGGTCGGTGACGCTGTAGCCCCCGACGACGTTCATGGCGGCGAACGCCGACGCCACGAAGGCCAGGATGTAGCCGGCGGTGGAGTGGGCCTCGGCACCGGTGACCATCGCCCCGACGATGACGACGCCGTGGATGGCGTTGGACGCCGACATGAGCGGCGTGTGGAGGGTGGCTGGGACCTTGCTGATGACCTCGAAACCGACCAGCAGGGCCAGGATGAAAACGGAGATGTCGGTGAGCAGGCCGGTGCTCATAGCTGCCCCCCTCCTGCGGCTGCCCTCTCGGGCTGCGCCGCCTCGGCGCCTCGGGCGACGACCACCGCCGCTTGGATCGTGTCGCTCAAGTCCAGGTCCAGGGACCCGTCGTGGACGATGTGGGCGAGCAGGGCGCAAACGTTGTGGGAGTACGCCACCGACGCGGCCACCGGCACCTGGGAGGGCAGGTCACCGGCACCGACGACTGTCACCCCGCTCGCGGTGACGATCCGCTGCCCGGCCTGGGATCCTTCGACGTTGCCGCCGAGGGCGCTGGACGCCAGGTCGACCACCACCGACCCGGCCTTCATGCCGGTCAGCGCCTGAGCGGTGACGAGGAGCGGCGGCCGCCGGCCGGGGACCTGGGCGGTGGTGATGACGACGTCGAAGCGGGCCAGCGCGGCGGCTAGCTCCTCCGCCTGGGCGGCCTGCTCGGTGTCGCTCAACGCCCGGGCGTAGCCGCCCTCGCCGGCCGCCGCGGCGACCGAGTCGAGGTGCAGGACCCGAGCGCCGACCGACTCGATGTCGGCCTGAGCCGCGGGGCGCACGTCGTAGCCGGTCACCACCGCTCCCAGGCGGCGGGCGGTCCCCATGGCCTGAAGTCCGGCCACGCCAGCCCCGAGGACCAGCACCTGGGCCGGCTTGGCTGTCCCGGCCGCGGTGATCAGCAGCGGGAAGAAGCTCCCGTAGGAGTCGGCGGCGACGAGCACCGCCTTGTACCCGGCCACGTTGGCCTGGGAGGACAGGGCGTCCATCGCCTGGGCCCGGCTCTCGGTGCGGGGCAGCGCGTCGAGGCTGATGGCGGTCACCCCCGAGCTGGCCAAGCGGGAGATGTCGTCGGGGTAGACCAGCGGCTGGAGCAGCCCGATGACCGTCTGGCCGGGCCGCAGCAGGGCGCCGACGCGCCCGGGCAGCCGGCCGACGGTGACCACGACGTCGGCTTCGGCGAGCCGCTCGGAGGCCACGACGGTGGCGCCGGCCTCCCGGTAGCGCTCGTCGTCCATCCACGCGTTGTCGCCCGCTCCGGACTCGACCC
Source organism: Acidiferrimicrobium sp. IK (assembly GCF_025499425.1). Lineage (GTDB taxonomy): Bacteria > Actinomycetota > Acidimicrobiia > Acidimicrobiales > Palsa-688 > Acidiferrimicrobium. The sequence continues at coordinate 254,560 of NZ_JAIMCB010000004.1, read as the reverse complement.
AGAGGTGCGCACCGAGCGGGGCGAGGCGCGCCGCTGCGTCGGGCACCAGGGCCACACGGCCTTCGGGATGGTCCTCGCGGACGGCGGCAACGATGAGTTGCCGCCGTCCCGGCGAGATGTCTGGAATCTCACTCACGGCGCGTCCTTACCGCTTCCTCTAGGTAGCTGATACATCCACCTTGCACCTTCCCGCCGCGTTGCGAAAGGGGCCGAAAGACCAGACCGGAGCGATCCGGCAGGTTACTTTCGACCCTGGTGGGCTCCACCGGGACGGGCGTAGAACACACGGTCATGGCACTCGAGTTCAGGGAAGGCGACCAGTTGGTCATCCAGGCGGTCCTACCGGGGTGCGATCCCGACCGCGACATCTCCGTCTCCATCGCCCATGACGTGTTGCATGTGCACGCCAGCAGGGGGACCGGGCCCCGGCACGGCGAAGGTCCCTCAGACCTTCAGTACGGCTCGTTCGTGCGCCACATCGCCCTGCCGGCGGGGACCACCGAGGACCAGGTGACCGCCACCTACGGCGACGGCCGCCTGGAGGTCCGAGTGCCGCTCGGAGAGCCGGTGCACCTCGCCTCGGTGGCGATACCCGTAACCCGCCGCTAGTCGCGCTGGAAGTGGTGGACCACGGCGTCGGAGCCTGGGAAGAACAGGCTCTCGTGCTCCGCGTCCTCCCACCTCACGAGGAACGGCGCGTCGCCGTTGGGCCCCCGAACCTCGAGGACCTCGCAGTCCCGGTCGGGGTCACCGACGTGATGCCCTTTGACGATGATCCGGTCGCCGACGCTGGCGTGCATGGCTCGCTCTCCTCCTCGATGACCCGGGACCGGCCCCGGCGTCACCCTTGTTGTCGCGCCGCGACAGCCCCGGCACTAGGGCCGATCGTCACGGGCGGATCGCCTCGCCGCCGGGCGCCGGGCCGCTCTGGTGCCCGCAGAAGGCCTCGGCGGCCTCGTCCCGGGACCCGACGATGGTGACCACCCGGTCGATGCCGGTAGCGACGAGCAGGCGGACCAAGGCGCTGCGGTCGCACTGGACCACCACGTGGCGGTGATTCTCGTGGATCCGCCGGATACCCCCGATGAGCGCGCCGAGCCCGGCGGAGTCCACGAAGGGCACCGACGACAGGTCGATCACCAGCTTGTCGGTCGCGGCCTGCGCTTTGAGGGCGTCGCGGAAGCCCTGCACCGTGAACGCGTCGAGCTCGCCGACCGCCCGGCACACCACCGAGCCGGCCGGGCCGGGTTCTTGCTCCATCGTCAGCATGTGGACCCCCTAGAGGCCGGTCACGACCCGGGCACGACCACGATACGCCCGTCGACCTTGCCCTCGGCCAAGCTCCGGTAGGCGTCGACCGCTCCCTCAAGGCCGACCGTGGTCACCCGCGGGACGAGCAACCCCCGAGCCCCGAGGTCGAGGACCTCGGCCAGCTCCGGGCGAGAACCCCAGTAGGTGGTCTGGATCGACACCTCGTAGGGCACGGAGAAGAACGACACCGGCAGGGTGCCGCCGGCGATACCGACCACCGTGAGGTCGCCCATCTGGCGTGCAACCACCGCCCCGAGCGCCAGGGTCTCGTCCGATCCGACCAAGTCGAGCACCACGTCGGCGCCCCGACCGCCCGTCGCGGCCCGGATCTCCTCGGCTGCGGCGGCGCCGGCTTGCACCACGGCGTCGGCTCCGTACTCGGTGGCCAGCGTCAACGCCTCCGGCCGGGCGTCCACCGCGACGATCCGCGCCGCGGTGGTCGCGCGGAGGATCTGCACCGCCATGTGGCCCAAGCCGCCGACGCCGATCACCACCGCATGCGACCCGGGGGTCAGCTTCGGCCAGGAGCGGCGGATGGCGTGGTAGGGCGTGAGGGCGGCGTCGGTGAGCGGCGCAGCGTGCAGCGGGTCCAAGCCGTCGGGCAGCGCCAGCAGCAGGCGGCTCGAAGGCACCAGCATGTACTCGGCCATGCCGCCGTCGAGCCCCAGTCCCCCGCCGCCGCCCGCCACCGGAGCCGACGCGGGGTCCTCGCAGTAGGTCTCGAGGCCCATCAGGCAGCGGGCGCACACGCCGCATCCCCACGGGCCGTACACCGCTACCGGCTGGCCGACCTCCAAGTGCCCGACCCCGGCGCCGAGGGCGTGCACCCAGCCGGCGTTTTCGTGGCCCAGCGTGAACGGCGGCGCCCACGGGACGACGCCGTCACCGAACTCGTGCATCAAGTGCAGGTCGGAGTGGCAGGCGCCGGCACCGCCGATGCGGATCACGACCTGACCCGGACCCGGCTCGGGATCGGGTACCTCCACCAGCCGCGGCTCGGACTTCCACTCGAGGAGGCGCAACGCTCGCATGGGACCCCTCACTGGCTCGTCGTCTCGTGTATGGATATTCCTCCTAAGCAGCGTCCCGGGCTAGGGCTGAACGACCCTGCCCGACCGGCCGGGCCGCATCGACGGCGGGCGGTACTTAAGCGCCCCCCGATGGGGTAGATGTCCCCCGACGCCTCCTAGCGGGGCCCGCAGCGCCCCTGATCGCCGGATCGGGGGCGTTGTGCTACCCGTGGCCGACCCTCCCGCAGCGAGGCGACCTGGACCCGGGGCCTCAGCGGCCGGCCCCGGGCGGCGCCCCGCCGGACGCCTTGCCGCCGGCGCGGGGGCGAGGGTCGGCGCCCTCCCCTTCGGGCTGGCTGGTCGGGTCCACGCCCTGCTCCTCGAGGCGGTCGGCGCGCTCCTGCTTCTGGCGGGCCTGATGGCCGAAGGAGGTGTCGGCCTGGTCGATGTCAGGGTTGGAGGTGTCGATGTCGCGCTCGGGCATTCCGGAGGTCTTCCCCCCGCCCCGCCGGTCAAACGGCCGCCCGACGGGCGCCCGCCGGCGTCGGGCCCCGACAGAGGAACTTCGGCCCGCGGCGTCGAACCGGAACCGACCAGCTTCCGGCCGGATCCAGGAGGACCCCCGCATGGGCCTGATGCCCTTCACCGACGCCATGTTCCTGGCCCCCGAGACCAGAGCCCAGCCGATGCATGTTGGCGGGCTGCAGCTTTTTGACCTGCCCGCCGACGCCGGTCCGGAGTGGGTCCGCGAGTTCTACGAGCACGCCCTCGGCGCCGGCGACGTCGCTCCCCTGTTCCGCCGGCGCCCCCACCGCTCGGCCCTGACCCTCGGCGCGTGGAAGTGGGAGGTCGACGACGAGGTGGACCTCGAGCACCACGTGCGCCACTCTGCCCTGCCCCGCCCGGGACGGGTCCGCGAGCTGCTCACCTTGGTGTCCCGCCTGCACGGCACGCTCCTCGACCGTAAACGTCCCCTCTGGGAGACCCACATCATCGAGGGCCTCGACGGGGACCGCTTCGCGGTCTATTCGAAGCTGCACCACTCGATGATGGACGGCGTATCGGCGCTGCGGCTCTTGCAGCGCTCGCTCAGCACCGATCCCGACGACCGGGCCACCCCGCTGCCCTGGGAGCCGCAGGTCAGCGGACCACGAAGCAGCCGGCGCCCCAGGCCGGGCGTGGTCGAGCAGTCCGCATCGCTGCTCCACGCCGCGGGGGACCTGGCGTCGCTCGGGCCCCGCCTGGCGGCCGCCGGTGCTCACGCCATGCGCGAACAGGCCGCGCTGCTGCCGGCGCCGCCGCCGCGCACGATGTTCAACGTGCCGATCACCGGGTCACGCCGCTACGCCGCGCAGGGCTGGCCCCTCAAGCGGTTGCGGGCCGTCGCGGACCGCACCGGCGCCACCATCAACGACGTGGTGCTGGCCATGTGCGCGGCGTCGCTGCGGGAGTACCTGCTCGACGCCGACGCGCTTCCTGACCAGCCGCTGGTGGCCATGACCCCGGTTTCGTTGCGAGGCGACGGCGACGAGAGCACCGCCGGCAACGCGGTCGGCGCCATCCTCTGCAACCTGGCCACCGACCACTCAGCTCCTTTGACCCGCCTGGAGGTCATCCACGAGTCGATGGAGAACGGCAAGGCCCTGCTGCGCCGGATGAGCAAGCTGCAGGCCATGGCACTGAGCGCCGCGGTGATGACCCCGATGGCCGTCGAGTCGCTGCTCGGCGTCCACCGGGTGACCCGCCCGGCGTTCAACCTGATCATCTCCAACGTCCCCGGACCCGACCATCCGCTGTACTGGAACGGCGCCCGCCTCCAAGGCAGCTACCCGCTGTCGATCCCCCTCGCCGGCCAAGCGCTCAACATCACCGCCACCAGCTACAACGCCAGCATGGACTTCGGCGTCACCGGGTGCCGGCGCAGCGTGCCCCACCTCCAGCGGCTCCTCACCGGCCTCGACGCCGGGCTCCAGGAGCTCGAAGCGGCCAGCTGAGCGGGCACCCCCCTTACCCCCCGCTCCTCAGTCGAGGAGGTGGCGGGCCTCGGAGGCCATCTGCAGCTCCTCCCGGGCGTGCACGATCACGGTGGTGACCGCCGCGCCGGGCGGCGAGATCACCGTGTCGTCGGCGCCGGCGGCCTCGTTGGCCCGCCGGTCGAGGGCGACGCCAAGCCATCCCAGTTGTCCGCAGGTCTCGGCGCGGATCTCGCCGGCGCCCTCGCCGACGCCGCCGGTGAACACCAGGCAGTCGATCCCCGCCGCGGCGGCTGCCATGGCCCCTACCGCGGAGCGGAGGCGGTGGAGGTACACCGCGACCGCCCCGGCGGCGGTCTCGTCACCATCACGGCGGCAGGCCAAGAGGGACTTCATGTCGCCGCTCTGACCGGAGAGGCCGGCCAGACCGGAGTGGTGCTCGAGCAGGTCGCCGAGCTGCGCCGGGCTGACCCCGCTGCGCAACATCCAAAGCAGCACCCCGGGGTCCACATCGCCGCTGCGCGTCGCCATCACCAATCCGGCGAGCGGCGTGAAGCCCATCGTCGTGTCGACCGAACACCCATCGGCGACGGCGGTCACCGACGCGCCGCCGCCGAGGTGGCAGACCACGACCCGCCGCGGTGACGCCGGAAGCATCTCCCCCAGCCGGCGCACCGCCCACGCACACGACAGTCCGTGAAAGCCGAATCGGCGCACGCCTCGCTGCTCGGTCCACTCCCGGGGCAGGGCGTAGGTGTACGCGTCGGGCGGGAGCGTGGCGTGGAACGCAGTGTCGAAGCAGGCCACCGCCGGGATGTCGGGACGGGCCCTCCGGCAGGCGTCGATCGCGGCCAGCGCCGGCGGGTTGTGCAGCGGGGCCAGGGCCGTCACCTCGTCGAGAGCGCGCCGGGTGGCGTCGTCGATGCGCACCGCCTCCCGGTACCTGGCGCCCCCGTGCACCACCCGGTGGGCGACCGCGTCGAGCGATCCGGCCCGCTCGAGGAACCGGTCGAGCTCGGCGGCCAGCCCCTCGCCGGGCGCCCCGAGGTCCTCGGACTGCTCGACTCCGCCGGCACCGACGACGCGCAGCTTGACCGACGTCGACCCGGCGTTGACCGCGAGGATCCTCACTCAGCGCTCCGCTCCGGCCCGGTCATCCCATCACGATCAGCTCGAGCTGGATGTTGTCCGGGTCGCGAAACACCACGGTGGAGAAAGGTACCGGGTCGGTCACCGAGCGGATCGCGCTGTGAGCCACCCCGATGCTGTCGAGGCGGTCCGCCCACTGCTGCAGCTCGTCAATGTCGGCGACCTCGAACGCGACGTGGTCGAGGCCGGTGCCCTTCTCGTCGAAGACGGTTGGTGAGAAGTGGTGGATGCGGAGCAGCCCCGGCATGCGCAGTGCCCCCAAGGTGACGGTGGTCTCGGGCCCTTCGCCCGAGGCCGGCCCATCATGCCAGGCCGCTCCGGGAGCCCACCGGGACCCGGGACCCCGCCGGGCCGGGGCTCCGCCGCCGGGCCAATCGCTGCGCTGGCGCCTCGATCAACCGCCATGACAGTTCGGCGACGAGGAGGGAACCCGTCACCGCGGTGGCGGCAACGCCGGCAACGGTGAGGGCCCCGAGATACTTGAACGTGACGTTGCCGACACCGAACACCAGGTGGCCGAGCACCGCCGTTGCTCCCCAGCCGACCGCGCGCCGGGCCCGTGCCGAGACCCAGTCGGTGACCCCGAGGACCCAAAGTTGGGCGCCGAGCGACCCGAGCAGCAAGCCCTGCATCCGGCTGAGGGACCCGAAGTAGATGACGTTGGCGCCTCGCCCGCCGTGCCAAGCGACCCACGGGTAGAGCCCCGACACGGAGGCGGTGGCTGCTGCCGCTCACCGCGGTAGCCTGCGGCCGCCAGCGCAGCAGGCCGGCCAACCAGGGCGAGCCGCCGAACGCCGCGGCCAGCGCCACGTACACCCCGAGGAACGCGAACAGGGCTGGCAGCAGGCGCCATGCTCGCCGGGCGAGGAACGCCCCGGGGCGGATCCGCCCGTTGCGGTGGTGCTCGCCGAGAAGCAGGGCGGTGACCAAAAAGCCGCTGAGGGCGAAGAAGATGTCGACGCCGAACAGCCCGCCGCGTACCGCGGTCCTGGTAGGGAGGTGGAAGGCCATTACCGCCGCGATGGCCAACGCCCGCATCCCGTCCAGTGCCGGACGGTGTCCGAGGCGGTGCGTCGCCTGGGGCGAGAGGGTGGTGATGTCGGGGATTGGCTTCGTCGCTGCCTCGAGTAGTGCGGTCTCCACCTCTGCGGCGGGTCGGGCTATCCACCTCTGCGGCGGGTCGTGGCCTGCGGTCTTTTACCCAGCTGCCTGGCCCCACCCTCTTGACATCCACGTCGATGTTAGGTAGACCTAATAGATGGCCGCGACATTCGTAATATTTCTCCGCGAGGGGATCGAGGCCAGCATGATCGTGGCGATCCTTCTGGCCTACCTCAAGCGCCTCGGCCTCGAGCGCCACTTCCGCGACGTGTTCCTGGGTGTCGGCGTCGCGTTCGCGGTGGTGCTCGTCGGCGGCGTCACCGCCTACCTGACGCTGAAGACATACGCGGGCAGCCGGACCCAGACCATCTTCGAGACGGTCACCTACCTGGTCGCCGCAGCTGTCTTGACGTACATGACGTTTTGGATGCGCCGCCACGCCCCGAGCCTGTCGCGTGAGCTGCGGGAGCGCACCGACGCCGCCATCGACGGGAAGGCTCGCTGGGGCTTGGCGCTGCTGGCGTTCCAGGCGGTGGGGAGGGAGGGGTTGGAGACCATGGTGTTCACCTTGGCCATCGTCTTCGCGTCCTCCGCCCACGGGGTGATCGGTGGTGGCGTGGCGGGGCTGGTGGTGGCCCTGGTCATCGCATTCGCGATCTACCGGCTCGGTGCCCGCCTCAACTTCGCGGTGTTCTTCAAGGTGGTCGGGGTCTTGCTGATGGTGTTCGCGGCGGGGATCCTGGCCGACGCCGTCCAGAACCTCCAAGAGCTCGGGTGGGTCAACTTCCTGCACCACGCGTTGTGGAACACGTCGGGGACGTTGAGCGAGGACAGCACCCTTGGTGACATCGTCCACAGTTTCTTCGGCTACGCCCAGCAGCCCACGGTCCTGCAGGTGACGGTGTATGTCTGCTACGTGGCGGTGGCGGTAACTGCGTTCATCCTTCTCGGCCGGTCTCGTCCCGGTTCGCCGGGAGCCGCCGTCCCTGGCGCCCCGGTGGCCGCCGGCTCGGCCGATGCTTCGGCGTCGAAGTTGCCCTCCTCGATCCCCTAGACCGTTCCGAAATCTGTCTCATCTGTCACTTCTGATGAGGGTGGGTTTCGGAGCCACCTGTTGGCGGGTGGCGGCGACGGTCTTGTCCAGCTCGGGGCTGCTGCCGTCTTCGCAGTTCGTCGACGACCGTGGCGGTGGCTCACGTCGAGGCGGGGACGCCGTCGATGTAGGTGACGGTGCGGGTGCGAAGCGACCGCACCGGAGGGCCGGCCACGATGCTGCCGACCAGGTTGAGAGGGTCGGCCGCGTTGATTGTCACCTGCTCGCCGCAGCGGGGCAGGTCCCGGACGGCGAGGAGTTGCTCGGCGGCCTCGGGGAGCGCGTACTGCTCGCCGGCGAACCCGGCGACGAAGCGGCCGCCATGTACCAGGCCGCGGTCCTCCAGCCTCCTGAGCGCCCAGGTCAGATCCCGCCACGGAAGGCGCAGCGAGTCGCATCCGGCTAGGTCCCTGAACACCACTCCCCACCGGGTCAGCAGCTGCTCTGCCACCGCCTCGGCCAGCTCGTCCCTGTCGCCGGCCAGCACTCCGCCGGCCAACGGATCGTCGATGTCTGCCCGGACCCCGACGTCTCCCCGAGTCTCGACGGGCGCCGGCCCCTGGCTCGTCGCCGGGACGCCTCGGCCGGGGAGCGCCTCTTGGCGCGGAGCCCACCCAGGCGTCAACGACCAGCGCCCGGCGGCCGCGACCGGGATCCGGGCCGCCCGCCCCAGGCGCGACATGCGCCGCGACGGCATCGGCGGCGGGGCCATGCGGGTTCGGATGGCGGAGAACCCGTCGCACATGAACATCCCCCTCGCCACGCCGTCCCACAGGCCGCGGACCACGTCGTCGGGTGACCGGCGCGTCGCCACCGCCAGGTCGGCGGGGAACGACGCCCCCCGACGTGCCAGCTGCTCGGCGATCTCCGCCGTCGCTCCCAGCTCCGGTGCAGCCAGGGCTGAGGTGGAGCGGGCGGCGGCCAGCAGCCACGGGAGGTCGTTGCGGAACACCACGGCTATGGGCGTGGCCTTGGACGGGGCGGCGGCGACCGCAGGCGCCTCCCGGCGCACCGGCGGGATGAGCCGCAGCCACGCGGCCGAGCCGTCGTGGCACAACCGGTCCAGCCAGGCGGGGTCGTATCCGCGCAGCCGGCGGGCCAACAGCTCCGGCTCCCAGGCCACCGCAGCCGCTTCGAATCCCTGCAGCTGCTCGATGATCGATACCAGCCCGTTGTCGCCGGCGAGCTGGGTGCCGGGCGCCACATGCTGCCAGCGGAGCAGGAACCGGAGGAAGTCCTGGGCGCTGGCCGCCTCGACCCGGCCGCGGCGGCTGCGTCTGGAAGACGCGTGCATCCGGGCCAGCAACCGGCGGGCGACCCACTCGAGGGTGCCCTCCCCCGCCGACGCCCGCCACCGACCCTGAAGGGCGAACCCGTCGGCCTGCAGCGCGGCCAGCGCGACTGTGACGGTCATGGACGCCAGCCCGGTGGCGGCGGCCAGCTCGTCGGCGGTGACGATACCGCTGATCTCGAGGTGGCCGCGCACGACCCGCACGGCGGCTCCCTGGTCGCCGTTGTAAGCGGCGGCCGCCACCTCGGCGTGCTCGGTGGTGGACCAGCGGCCAGCCGCGACCTCCACCGTCGTGGCCCGGCCCCGGGCTACGAGCTGGTCGTACATGTCGGTCCAATCCGCTCGGGGAGAAACGGCGATGGTCGCGGCGAGGAGGTCGTGCAGGTCGTCGGCGGACTGCGGCACCGGCGCGACCTCGCCGTGCACGGCCGCGATCGCCTCTGGATCGAGGGCGCCGATGGAGTCCAGGTCGACCCGCAAACCCCGCCGGAGGCGCACCGCGTTGGTCCTGCGGTTGACGAACTCCTCGTCGTCGAGGAACGCGTAGGGGCGAGCGGTGACGATCTCATGGGCCAGTGCCGACGCCTCGGTCGTGTCGACGCAGCGCACCGCTACTTCGCCGGCCTCGATCGCGCGCAGCAGCGAGGTCACTCCCTCAATGTCGAGTGCCTCGCGCAGGGTGTCTTCGACGGTCTGGCGGACGAGGGGGTGGTCGGGGATGTCGACCGGGCCGGTGATGTTTTCCTGGCACGCGGCCGCCTGCGGGAACACCGCGGCCATCAAGTCGTCGGACTCCATCCGCTGGATGGCCGGTGGGTTGCGCCGACCGCCGCGAAACTTCAACACGATCAGCGCCCGGTTGAGGTTCCACCGCCAGCGGGACTGGAACATCGGCGAATCCAAGATCGCGTGCTCGAGGGTGTCGCGCACCGTCGCGGCCCGGACATACCGGATGACCTCCTCGAGGGGGAAGCTGTGGTGGGGGCCGAGGGACAAGATCACTGCGTCGTCGGTGGCGGCGGCCTGCAACTCGAAGTTGAAGGTCCGGCAGAACTTCTTGCGCAGGGCCAAGCCGAGGGCCCGGTTGACCCGTCCGCCGTGGGGCGAGTGCAAGACGAGCTGCATGCCGCCGGTGTCGTCGAAGAAGCGCTCGACGACGAGGCACTCCCGTGTCGGCATGGCGCCGAGGGCGGCACGCCCCGCCGCCAGATATTCGACGATCACCGCCGCAGCTTCCGGACCGATACCGGCCGCCGAGCACAGCCACCCCCGAGCCCGCTCCGGCTCCTGGGACAGGAGGTGGCCCTCGACCTTGGCGCGCACCGCGGACACCGCGGCCGACAGTTCGGCGGTGCGAGCCGGCGCCTCGCCCTGCCAGGAGGGCACGGTCGGGGGCTGATCACCGGCGTCGCGGACGTGCACCACGCCCGGCTCGATCCGGCGAATCCGCCAGGAGTGGGTGCCGAGCAGAAAGATGTCACCTGCTGAGGACTCGACGGCCCACTCCTCGTTGACGGTGCCGACGAGGGTGTCGTCGGGGTCGGCGAGAACCCGGTAGTCGCCGGTCTCGGGGATCGCCCCGCCTGATGTCACCGCGGCCAGCCGCGCTCCCCGGCGGGGGCGGAGCTCGCCGTTGACTGCGTCGTGGTGAAGGTAGGCGCTGCGCTGACCTCTGCCGGTAGTGATCCCATCACTCAGCATGGTCACAATCTCGTCGAACGACTCCCTGCGTAGCTCGGCGAAGGGAGCGGCCCGCCGGACCAGCGCGAACAAGTCGTCGGTGCGCCACTGTCTGGATGCCACCTCAGCGACGATCTGCTGGGCCGCGATGTCGAGAGGCAGGTGGGATGGGACGATGGCGTCGAGCTCGCCGGAGCGTACGGCCATGAGCAGCGCGCTGCACTCGACCAGCTCGTCGCGAGTCGTGGGATAGATCCGCCCTTTGGGGGTGCCGGAGCGGCTGTGGTTGGACCGCCCGACCCGCTGCAAGAAGGTCGCGATCGAGCGGGGGGAGCCGATTTGGCAGACCAGCTCGACGGGCCCGACGTCGATCCCTAGCTCCAGCGATGCGGTGGCTACCAGCGCTTTGAGCTCACCGGCGCGCAGGCGAGCCTCGACCCGGTAGCGGCGGTCCTTCGACAGGCTGCCATGGTGGGCGGCGACGAGTTCCCCGCCGATCAGCTCGCCCAGCTGGTAGGCGAAGCGTTCGGCCAGCCGGCGGGTGTTGACGAACACGAGGGTGGTGCGGTGCTTGGAGACCTCGACGGCGATACGGGACAGCACGTCAGCGATCTGGGCCTCCGACGCCACTGCCTCCAGCTCGCCGCCGGGCAGCTCGAGGGCGAGGTCGGCTACCCGTCGGTGGCCCACGTCGACGGTCGCCGGGAGCGGCCGGTCCCCGACGAGGAGACGGCCCACCGTCTCGATGGGGCGCTGGGTGGCGGACAAGCCGATGCGCACCGGCCGGCGCGGGCACAGCGCTTCGAGCCGCTCGAGGGTTACCGCCAGGTGAGCGCCCCGCTTGTCTCTTGCCACCGCGTGTATCTCGTCGACGATGACCGTCTCCACCGTGGCCAGCGCCGCCCGGCCCCGCTGCGAGGTCACCATCAGATACAGCGATTCGGGGGTGGTGACGACCAAGCTCGGCGGGCGGCGCAGCATCCGGGCCCGCTCCGCCGCTGCGGTGTCACCGGTGCGGACCCCAACGGTGATCGCCGGGGCGTCCAACCCGAGACCGGCGGCCGTCTCGGCGATCTCCTGCAGCGGACGCTGGAGGTTCTCGGCGATGTCGACGGTGAGGGCCCGTAGCGGCGACACATAGACGACCCTGGTGACCTCCGGGGCAGGGGCGCCGAGCCCGGGCAAAGATCCCGATGAGCTAGCGGCGTCTGCGTGGGCGCGATACAAACGGTCTATGGCGACGAGGAAACCGGCGAGCGTCTTGCCCGACCCGGTCGGGGCCGCCACCAGCGTGTCGGTCCCAGACGCGATCAGGGGCCAGGCGAGGCGCTGCGGCTCGGTCGGACCCTCGGGGAAGCGGGCCGCGAACCACGAGGCCACCGCCGGGTGAAAACCCTGCGGCACCTCGGTCGAGGCCGGATCGGGGGCCAGGAGCATCGGGTTCGATCGTAGGAGCACCCTGTGACGATCGAGACTCGGAAGCTACGACCGGACCCGGAGGGTACGACCGGGGCCAGCCGGGCCGCCTGGCCGGCTGACGCCGGCGGCGGCTCAGGCCCTGGCCCGGTTGCGTCCGACCAGCCAGAGGACCGCGACGATGACGAGCACCCAGAGCACCGGGTGAACCACCAGACCTAGGACCGCAGCAATCGCGACGATGACGAGGGCGATCAGGATGTCGAAGAGCATGCCCGGGACTTACCCACCCTTCCGGCATTTGATACCCCCGCCATATCGCCCATTTAGCCCGAATAGTGCGTAGCCGGCGGTGTGGGTATCCAGGCCACCTTCGCGTCACGCGGGCGGAGAGGTGTCGTGCCCCTGGTGCGTGTCCGGCGGCTGGACCAGGCGAGCCGCTAGCTTTTTGGGCGCAACCCTCCAGTAGCTGTCGGTCAGCAAGTCGCGGATCTCCTCCCAGTCGGTGTCGCCGGTGAGTCGAACTCCTATCCGGTCCCTTCCGGCCCGCGGTGCGAAGTAGGGGTGTCCGACCTCGAGGAGCGCGGCCCGTTCGGCCAAGTCTGCGCGTACTACCACCAGCGGGGAAGGCTCGCCGCTGACCTTGCGTACGGCCACCAGCAGACAGAACGACCGTTTGCGCACGTCGAAGGAATGCGCCGTTGACCTGCCATCAATCCGCGCCTCGTCGACGCGGACGGTCACCTCGGGCAGTGCCAAGCACAGGGCGCTGATCCGCTGGAGGACGTCGGTGGGGACCTCGACGGGGGCGCCAGAAGCGGCGGGCACCACTACCTAACGGCCGAATGCGGCTCGGGTCGCGGCCGCGGCTGCGTTGAAGTAGTCCCGGGGCCGGATGAATCCCCATTCGTTGAAGGGCTGGCCGTTGGTGACGGCACGCCGGTATCCGTAGCAAGCAAGGTAGAGCGGCCGAACGCACATGACCGCCTCGAGCCGCTCGAACTCCTCCGCGGTCGGTTCGATGTGGCGGCGGTAGGCGCTCACCGCGGCGTCGATCCGTTCCCGGTCAGGCCGGCGGGGATTCCAGGATCCCGTCCCCCAGATCAGGTAGGCGAAGTCGGCGAGTCGAGGTCCGCGCCCGGAGGCCTTCCAGTTGATCGCGACCGGGCCGCGGTCGGTCAGGACCGCGTGGTCGGGTGCGTGGAGCAGGTTGCCGTGTAGCAACCCTTCGGGCAGTCCGTCGCCGTCGTCGGCGGCTCGCACCTCGGCGCGGAGTCGCTCGAAGCGCTCGCGTTCGCCCGGCGCGACCTTCGTGTCGACCGCATCCAGGAACGCCAACGCAGCCAGAAGGTCTTGGCGTGGCGAACCCTCGCGGGTGGGGTCCTCCCCGCTCGCGCCGCCGGGCCGGCTGACCGACTCATCCCAGCCAAGCGCGTGCAGGCGTCCGAGGAGATCGCCCATCATCGCGAACTTGCTTGACCCATCTGGAAGGGGGTCGCCGGCGACGAGATCGGTCACGAGCAAAGCGCCTCCGTCGAAGTCCGACACCGCATCATCGACTGCCAGGCGCTCGGCCGGGTAGTCGTGGCGCTCCAAGAACCGGAGGATCGCGGCGTCGCCCTCTACACCGACGCGGGGGCGGGCCGGCGGGAACGCCCGCGCCACCCACGGGTCGCCGTCGCAGCGCTCGACGCGGAAGACGTAGGTCTTGTGAGCGCTCAGCTTCGTGGCGGCGACGGCGTCGACCCCGTAGTGAGCCCGGAGATGGGCCACGAGCCGGGCCGCGTCGGGCTGGTGGTCCATGCGCCTGCCGAGACCGACGAGATCGTTCAAGGCGTCGGTGTAGCGCTGCCCGGTCGCCTCGGCGTGACGGCGGACCGCCTTCTTGAAACCAGAATCCTTCGTCATCGACAAGCCTCCCTCGACACCTTCGTCCCCCAGCGACGCGGTGTTGGAAGATGGCCTGTGACACTGACGACCGAGAGGGCGAATCCCCTTCGCCCATGGGACCCCGACTGGGGCGGATGTCCCACGGCTCGGCGACCGGTCGCCGCCGCGGGTCACTTTTCCTGACCGGCGTCGGGTTGTCAAGGGACTGGCCCCCGGCGGCGGGGCCGCAGGCGAGCGGCTACGAGACGGCGGCCTGCGGCGCCATCGGCCCGTCGTAGCGGCGCAGCTCCTCGATGGTCGCGCGCGGCGCCCGCCGCCCCTCGCCGCGACGGCGGCGTTGGGAGCTGCTCCCCGGCAGGCTCAGCTTGAGCAGCGTCCGCAAGGTCTGGCCGTACTGCCGGTGCAGCGGCCCGATGGTGTAGGGCAGCCGGTAGGTGCGGCACAGCTCCCTGACCTGCGCCGCGATCTCGGGGTAGCGGTTGGATGGGAGGTCTGGGAACAGGTGATGCTCGATTTGGTAGCCGAGGCTGCCTGACATGACATGCAGCAGGCGGCCACCCTCGAAGTTGGCGGCGCCGAGTAACTGGCGCAGGTACCACTGCGGTCGCTGCTCCCCTTCGAGCTCCTCCTCCAGGAACACCTCTGCGCCGTCGGGGAAGTGGCCGCAGAAGATGATCATGTAGGACCACAGGTTGCGGATCAGGTTGGCGGTCGCGTTGGCGGTGACGGTGGACGCGAACGCCGGGCCCGACAACAGCGGGAACACCAAGTAGTCCTTGCCGACCTGGCGGCGGACCTTGCGCCAGATCACCTTGAGCTGACGGCGGGTCTCGGCGGGGTCTTTCCGGCGCTTGCGGATCGCCTCTATGTCGAGGTCGTGGAGCGCGACTCCCCATTCGAAGAGCAGGGCGAGCAGGGCGTTGTAGACCGGCTGCCCGAGGTTGAACGGGTGCCACGGCTGCTCCGGCCGGACACGCAGGATCCCGTAACCAACGTCGTTGTCCTTGCCGAGGACGTTGGTGAAGGTGTGGTGCACGTAGTTGTGTGAGTGCTTCCAGCCCTCGGCGGGGCAGGTCGTGTCCCACTCCCAGGTCCCGGAGTGGATCTCTGGGTCGTTCATCCAGTCCCACTGGCCGTGCATGACGTTGTGGCCGATCTCCATGTTCTCGAGGATCTTGGCCACGGCCAGCAGCCCGGTTCCCGCTACCCACGCCGGCGGGAAGGCGCTGGCGAAGAGGGTGACTCGGGCCGCCACCACCAGCCGGCGCTGGACCCGGATCAGGTTACGGATGTAGCGGGCGTCGCGGCTGCCGAGATCCGCCTCGATCGAGGACCGGATGGCGTCGAATCGCCGTCCAAGGTCCTCCACCTGCTCGTCGGTCAGGTGGGCGAATTCCTTGACGTTTCCTATGGCCATCTAGGTCGTCCTCCTCCTGGGTCGGGTGCAACTCGTGCCTCGGGGCGCAGCTGGCCGGTCGCTGCTTTCAGCGCTCCGTCGGCTCATATGTCGATGGTGCAGTCACCGGCGGCGGCGGTGACGCAGGTCTGGATGCCCTGCCGGTCGCGGTATATGTCGCCGTTGCGCAGGTCTTGGACCGCCCCGGAGGCCAACGGCACGACGCAGGTGTGGCAGATGCCCATCCGGCACCCGAACGGCATCGCGACGCCGGCCCCCTCGCCTGCCTCGAGCAGGGAAGTGGCGCCGTCGGCCTCCACGACGCGGTCGGAGGCGGCGAAGGTGATCCGTCCTCCCTCGGCCTCGGCGGTGCGCGACGCGCTGAACCGCTCGAGGTGGAGCCGGTCGCCCAGCCCCGCTCGACGCCAGTGGTCCTCCGCATCGTCGAGCATGCGCTCCGGGCCGCACACCCACGCCTCCCTGAGGCGCCAGTCCGGGCAGGCGCGCTCGAGGTCACCAACCCGGACGGGGCGGTCGCGGGACGCCTCGACCAGGCGGTAGTTGGCGTGCTGATCCGCCAACGCCCGTAGTTCGTCGGCAAAAAGCGACTCGGAGCGTTCGGGAGCGGCGTGCACGTGCACGACGTCGGGCATGGTCCCCCGACGGACCAACGTCCGCAGCATCGCCATGACCGGCGTTACGCCGCTGCCGCCGGTCCAAAACAGGAGACGGGGTGGCGGCGGGTCGGGCAGCACGAAGCCGCCCTGGGGAACAGCCAGCCGCACGACCGTCCCCGGTGCCAGGCCCCGCACCAGGTGCCCCGACAGCCGCCCCTCGGGCATGGCCTTCACCGTCACGGCGAAGTGGCGCTGATCGGGCCTGGGGGCCGACGTGATCGAGTAGGAGCGCCACAGCCATCGCCCCTCGACGCTCACGCCGATCCCCACGTACTGACCGGGCTGGTAGTCGAAGGACCATCCCCAGCCAGGCCGGATTACCAGCGTGGCGGCGTCCTCGGTCTCGGGTACGACCCTGACGACGCGGCCGCGCACCTCGCGTGCGGTCCACAGCGGGTTGAGAAGGTGCAGGTAGTCGTCGGGCAGCAGCGGCGTCGTCATCCGGGCGACGACCTGCCGGACGAGGTCGGTGTCGGGGCGCAGCGCCCCGATACCGCGGCTTGCCACCCGCCGCCGGGCCTCGATGGCCGTCGCGCCCGCGGCCGCAGTCAGCGCGCCGAGGGCCACCGTCGCCAGATGGGTCCTGGCCGACACCGGCTCCCGGCTGGGCGCAAGGGCCTGAACGGCCGTTGCCGCCCGCCGCCTCGTCGCCGTAACACGCCTCGTCGCCATCGCCTCCCGCTCCCCCACATCCGCCTGTCGGTCCTGAAATCCGCCTCGGCTGCAGCCGGTCTCGTACCGCCCAGGAGCGGCCTTCCACCTCGCCGGGCGGGACGCAGCCTGTGCCGCGACGTCCGTTTGATTCCGTTACCAGGAGTAGCACACAACCAGCGGTAGCGTGCACCCTCGTGGTCAGTGCTGGTGACGGCCGGCGGGCCCGGTGGGAAGAGCACAGGGCGGCCCGCCGCCAGGAGCTGATCGCGGCCGTTGTCGAGGTGGTGCGGGCCCACGGTCCGACGGTAGGTATGGACGAGATAGCCCGCCGCTCGGGGGTGGCCAAGCCCGTCTACTACCGCTATTTCGCCGACAAGGCCGACCTGCACCGAGCGGTGGGGCGGTCCATGGCGGACGCGGTGGTGCGCCACGTGACCGCCGCGGTCGATGCCGCCGGCACTCCGAGCGCCAAGCTGGCTGCAGGCATCGACGCCTACCTCCGGCAACTCGAGGCGGAGCCGGCGCTCTACGCCTTCGTGGTCCACGGCGCCCCCACCCCTCGTCGGGTCAGCGACGACCCAGTCGAGGACTACGCCACCGTCATCGGGCTCCACATAACTGCCGTCATCGGCGACCTGCTCCGCCAGGCCGGCGCCGACGCCGGCGCGGCCGAGCCGTGGGGGTTTGGACTGGTGGGCATGGTGCGCTCGGCGGCCGACCGCTGGCTGACCCACCCGACGATGAGCCGCGCGGCGCTGGTCGGCTACCTCACCGAGCTGGCCGCGGCGGGGCTTTCGGCGGCGATGCCGGCGGACCCGGGCGCGACCTCGTTGGAGGTGGTGCCGGGGCCGGGGATCTTCACTTCTCCGCCTGGGAGGTCCGGCGCTGGCCCCGGCTGATCCGCTCGCGCCTTACCGAGCCAAGCGAGACTTCTCGCGAACCTCGGAACCCTCCGGCGGAGCGCCCGGCGCCGGCTCTGTCGGCGCGTCCAGCGTCACTTCGGGCGGCGGGACGAGCGCCGGCTATGGCGCCGGGTCCGGCGCTGGGTCTGGCGGGAACCGGCTGTTCGTAGTGCAACGGCACCGGGCGCGGCGGTTGCACTACGACTTCCGCCTCGAGATAGACGGCGTGCTTGCCAGCTGGGCGGTGCCCAAGGGCCCGACGCTCGACCCCGGTGTGCGCCGCGCGGCGATCCACGTCGAGGACCATCCTCTCGAGTACTTCGACTTCGAGGGTGTCATCCCCGCCGGCGAGTACGGCGGTGGCGACGTGATCGTGTGGGATCTGGGGTCGTGGGAGCCCCACGGCACCGACGACCCAGGCGCCGCGGTGGCCGCCGGCGAGCTTCATGTCGATCTGCACGGCGAGAAGCTGCGCGGACGGTTCGTGCTGATCCGGACCGGTCGCGGCCGCAGCGCGGGCGGAGGCGGCGGCGGTGCCGGCGGAGATGGCGGCAAGGAGCAGTGGCTTCTTCTTCACAAACACGACGACGACGCGATCGAGGGCTGGGACCCCGAGGATCACCCTCGCAGCGTCCTGAGCGGGCGCACCAACGACGAGGTGCGCGCCGATCCTTACCGGCAGTGGCGCTCCGGTCTGCCGGCGGATCAGGCCTCCCAGCCCGTCCGTCGGAGCGCCGCAAGTCCCCAGGCGGCCGGTCCCGGCGCTGGCGATCCCGAGGCGGCCGGTCCTGGGGCCGCGGGTTCTGCTCGCCGGCACATCGACCCTGCCCGCGAGGCGGAGCTGCTGGCACTGGACACGCTTGGCAGCGGAGGCATGTGGGAGGTGTTCGGAAGGCAACTGCGGGTGACCAACCTCGACAAGGTGTTGTTCCCCCCGCTCCCAGGCGAGGAACCGGTGACCAAGCGGGACCTCCTCCGCTACAGCGCCACCGTCGCCCCACTGCTGGTGAGCTACCTGGCGGGCCGAGCGCTCAACATGCACCGGTTCCCCAACGGTGCGGGGTCACCAGGGTTCTGGCACAAGGAGCTGCCCTCGCACGCCCCCAAATGGCTACCTCGATGGGATAACCCCGA
The DNA here is from genome assembly GCF_025499425.1 of Acidiferrimicrobium sp. IK. Taxonomy (GTDB): domain Bacteria; phylum Actinomycetota; class Acidimicrobiia; order Acidimicrobiales; family Palsa-688; genus Acidiferrimicrobium. The sequence continues at coordinate 235,883 of NZ_JAIMCB010000004.1, read as the reverse complement.
AGCCAAAGCAGGCGAGAGCCGAACCTACCTGGTGGTCGAAGAGCCAGCGGCACTGCTGTGGGCAGCCAATTTCGGTGCGATCGAGTGGCACGGGTGGACCTCGCGGGTCGACCGGCCCGACCTACCGGACTACGCGCTGATCGACCTGGACCCCGGTGAAGGCACCTCTTGGGAAGACCTCTTGATCCTGGCCCGGCTGCACCGCACCGCCCTCGACCACCTGGGCGTCCGGGCTCGGGCCAAGGTCACCGGGCGGCGGGGCATGCAGATCTGGATCCCGATCGAGCGGGGCCCGACCTTCGAGGCGACCCGCGGCTGGGTGGAGCAGCTGTCGCGCACCGTAGGCGCCGTCGTCCCGGAGCTGGTCAGCTGGAAGTGGAACGTCACCGAGCGAGGCGGCCGAGCACGCCTCGACTACACGCAGAACGTCCGCAACAAGACCCTGGTCGCCCCCTACAGCCCCCGACCCGCCCCCGGCGCGCCGGTATCGGCGCCCATCGACTGGGAGGAACTCGACGATCCGGACCTGCGCCCTGACGCCTTCACCATCCGGTCTGTGGGCTCCCGGATAGCGGAGAGGGGAGATCTCTTCGACCCCGTCCTCGACCACGATCAGCGCCTGCCGCCGCTGGCCTGAACCTTCGAGCGACGTGGCGGGCGGGGTGGCCCGACGGCCGGGTTCGCTAGGGGCGCCAGGTGGAAGTGGCGCCAGACCTCGGCCGGAAAGGCCGCGCAGGACCCGGGGTGCGCTGGCAGAGCCTGCGGTTCTCGCGCCACGCCCTTCTCCTCCGCCACAGGTCCGGCGCGGGAAGCACTTTCCCCTCCATCCTCCCGCATGAAGGGGCCCCGACGCAGGCCCCGCCGCCAACGCGAGCCGGGAGGTAGGGTACACCGACGCAGAACGACGTTCTGAGGCTGGCGCAAAAGGGGGATCATTGAAACCGAGAGCGTTCCAGTACCACGCTCCGGAGTCTGTCGGCGAGGCCGTCGGCCTACTCGAGGCGCACGGCGACGATGCCAAGGTCCTGGCCGGTGGTCAGAGCCTCGTCCCGATGCTCAACCTGCGCCTGACCAGCTTCGAGCACTTGGTGGACCTCAACCGGATCGCCGGCCTGGGCACCATCGAGCGCTCCAGTGGCACGGTGCGCGTCGGGGCGGTGGTACGCCAGGCTGCGGCCGAGCGGAGTCCCGACGTCGCTGTCGGAGCTCCCCTCCTGGCCAGGGCTCTCCCGCACATCGGCCACTTCCAGATCCGCAACCGAGGCACCGTTGGGGGGTCCATCGCGCACGCCGATCCCGCTAGCGAGCTGCCGGCCGTGGCGTTAGCTCTCGACGCGACGCTCGAGGTGAGCGGGCCGGCCGGCGTCCGCATCATCGCCGCCGACGAGTTCTTCCTCTCGACGTGGGAGACCGCGATAGGCGACGGGGAGATCCTCATCTCGGTCGACTTTCCCTCTTGGGGTGGCCGCTGCGGCTTCGCGGTCGAGGAGATCGCCCGCCGCCACGGCGATTTCGCCCTGGCCGGCGCCGCGGTCGGCGTCGGCCTCGACGAGGATCTGCGGGTCGTGCGCTGCGCCATCGGCCTCTTCGGGGTCGGCTCTACGCCGGTCCGAGCCCACGACGCCGAGGTCGCGCTCACCGGGGGCGCCTCCATCGGGGAGGCCGCCGCCCTGGCCGCGGCCGACATCGACCCGCCCGGCGACGTGCACGCCACCGCCATGTACCGCAAGGAGGTAGCCGCGGTCGTCGTAAGGCGAGCGCTCGCTGCCGCAATCGAAGAGGCCTGTTTATGACCCTCGTCCCGATCAACCTCACCGTCAACGGCGAACGGCACGCCGTCGCCGTCGAGGCCCGCAAGCTGCTCTCTGATGTCCTCCGGGAGGACCTGCACCTCACCGGCACACACGTCGGCTGTGAGCACGGGGCCTGCGGTGCGTGCACCGTGCTGCTCGACGGGCAGGCCGTTCGTTCGTGCCTTCTCTTCGCCATACAGCTGGATCGCTCGGAAATCACGACCGTCGAAGGGCTGGCGGGCGGCGACGGCACGCTCAACCGCTTCCAGGCCGCCATGCAGGAGTGCCACGGCTTGCAGTGCGGGTTCTGTACGCCCGGCGTCGTCGTGTCCATGACGGCGTACCTGGCCGACCACGACCAACCCGACGATGAGGATCTGCGGGTGGCGCTCTCGGGCAACCTATGCCGCTGTACCGGCTACCAGGGTATCGTCAACGCGGCCCGCCTCTCATCACGAGGCGCGGCTGTTGCGGGAGGGCGTCCCGGGTCAGGACCGACGGCATGAGCACAACCACCGGGACGAGTTCCCATTCGGCGGCCGGTCGCTACGTGGGACAGCGGGTCGCCCGCATCGAGGATCCTCGCCTCCTCACCGGGCACGGTCGCTATGTAGACGACATCCAGCTGCCGGGGATGCTGCACGCCGCGTTCGTCCGCTCGCCGGTCGCCCGTGGAAGGATCACCCGGATCGAGACCAAGGCCGCGGCAGCTCTCCCCGGCGTGCGGGCGGTGCTGACCGGCTCCGACATCAACCCCCGCGTCCACCAGTTCTGGCACAGCATGCTCGGGCCGCCTCCCGAGATGGGAGGCCAGACGCCCTATCCCCCTGTGCGACCGCTGGCCCACGGCGACGTGCGCTTCGTCGGCGACCCGATCGTGATCATCGTCGCCGAGAGCCGCTACGTGGCGGAGGACGCCGCAGAGCTGATCGAGGTCGACATCGATCCTGGGACGCCGGTACTCGGTTACGACGCCGGCACCAACCCGATCCTCGTCCATCCCGAGATGGCCTCCGGAACCAACGTCTCCGAGGCCGTGCCGATGCCCGATGTGCCCGAGGTGGAGGCGATGTTCGCCACCGCGCCACACGTCGTCACCCGTACGTTCCGCCAGGCCCGGGCCACCAATGTCCCGATGGAACCGCGCGGGATCGTGGTCCACTACAACCGCTTCGCCGGCGACATGCAGATCTGGGCGGCTACCCAAAGCGTAAGCGAGGTGAAGTCTTCGGCGGCCCGACTGACCGGACTGCCCGAGCCCCGCGTCAGGGCCATCGCCAACGACGTCGGCGGCGGGTTCGGCCAGAAGATGATGCTCTCTCGCGACGAGGCCGCGGTGATCCTCGCTGCCCACTTGATCGGGGATCGCCCGGTGAAGTGGGTTGAGGACCGCCAGGAAAACCTGACCGCCGCCAACCAGGCGCGCCAGGAAGCGGTCGAGGTCACGATGGCGGTTGACGCGGCGGGCACGATCCTCGGGGCGAAGGTGCACTTCTTCGAAGACGTCGGTGCGTTCCCCTCCGGGACCGGGTCCTCCGCCTCCATGGCGATGGGCGTCTTCCCGGGCCCGTACCGATTCCCGGTCGTGCTGCCCGCGTCGACGGCAGTGTTCACCAATACCGTCGGCAAGCAGGCGTACCGAGGCCCGTGGATGATGGAGACCGTGGCTCGGGAGCAGATGATGGACCACGTCGCGCGAGAGATCGGCATGGACCCCCTGGAGTTCCGCCGGCGCAACATCCTCAGCGCGGACGAGTTTCCCTACACCAACTGCATGACCCTGGTGTACGAGAACGTCACACCGAGTGAGACCATGCAACAGGCTCTCGAGATGCTCGATGTTGAGGCCTTCCGCGCCGAGCAGGCCGCCGCCCGCGCGGAGGGCCGGCTGCTCGGGATGGGCCTAGGCGTTTACCTCGAGCCCAGCGCCATCGCGTTCGGCATGCTGTCGTCGGACTTGGCTGTCCTCCAGATGGACCCCACAGGCCGGGTGATCATCTCCATGTCGACAGGCAACCATGGCCACAGCCTGGAGACCACCATCCCCCAGATCGTGGCCGACACACTCGGTTGCGACATCGCCGACGTGGTGCTGATCCAAGGAGACACGGCTACGAGCCCAACCGGTCCCGGCACCGGCGGGAGCCGCAGCGCAGTCATCGCCGGCGGCGCCGCCCAGACCGCTTCGATGCGCCTGCGGGAAAAGATCGTCCAGATTGCCGCCCACCTTCTCGAGGCGTCGCCCGAGGACATGGAGGTCAACGCGTCGGTCGTATCGGTAAGGGGAACCCCGAGCAAGGCGGTCCCCTTCGCACAGGTTGCGTCGGTGGCCCACATGGCGCCCGACTCGCTGCCGCCCGACATGGAGTGCGGCCTCGAGGTCACGGCCCGCTTCCGTCCCCCGGGGATGTTCACCTGGTCCAACGCCGCGCACGCCTGCACCGTCGAAGTCGACCGCGAGACGGGCATGGTGAAGATCCTGCGCTACATCGTGTCTGAGGACTGCGGAAAGATGATCAACCCGATGGTCGTGGAAGGCCAGATCGCCGGCGGGGTCGTTCAAGGGATCGGCGGGGTCCTCTACGAGCATTTCGCCTACGACGGGGAAGGCAACCCGCTCACGACCACCTTCCTCGACTACCTGGTGCCGTCGGCGGCGGAGATTCCCGACATCGAGATCGGGCACATCGAGACCATGTCGGCCTCCCTGGGGGGCTACAAAGGTATGGGCGAAGGAGGCGCGATCGTGTCTCCGCCAACGGTGGCCAACGCCATCCACGACGCCGTCGCTCACCTCGGCGTGCACCCGACAGACTTCCCTCTCGGGCCTTCGCAGATCAGAGACCTATTGCGAGCAGTTGCTACGTGAGACGCTGACACCTGCCCCCGACCACGGGCCCTGGCGCCGGGACCGGGGACGCCGAGACACTGCACGAGACGCGGTATGTCACGCCGGGCCCAATACGGGAGAGGAACATGACCACAAACATCGATGCCTGGGACAAGGCTGGCTTGCGCTACGAGGTGGCGGACGGCGTGGCTTGGTTGCGACTCAACCGCCCGGATCGTCGCAACGCCATGGACCACTATCCCGGCGGCCACGGCCCCGACGGGATGGGCTTACGGGACGCGCTGCTCGCCGCCATCCACGATGCATCCGAGGACAAGGGCGTCAAGGCAGCGGTGATCACAGGCGTCGGTACTACCTTCTGCGCCGGCGCCGATCTTCGCCAGCCAGGTGGGTTCTTCGAGATCCCGGCCGACCGGATCCGGACGGCCACCGCGGGGCGAGACGACGGGATCCTCTACGGCTGGTACCGGCTCTTCGAGGCTATCTGGCGCAGCGACACCCCGTTCATAGCAGCAGTGAACGGGCCTGCCGTCGGCGGCGGCTGCCAGTTAGCCCTGGCCTGCGACCTGATCTACGCCTCGGAGAACGCCACGTTCTGGGAGATCTTCGGGCGGATCGGGCTACCCCTCGAGGGTGGCGCCGCCTGGCTGCTGACCAGATCGTTGAGCTTGCCATTGGCGAAGGAGATGGCCTTGCTGGGCGAGCCCCTACCGGCTCGCCAGGCCGAAGCCTGGCGCCTGATCAACCGTTGCGTGCCGTCTGAGGAGCTGGAGGCCACCGTTGCTGAGGTCGCTTCGCGCCTGGCGACCCTCGGGCCGCCCGGGAGGGGGCCGGCCGCCGGCACCCCGGCACGGGATCTGAGCGGTCGGGTGGGCCACATCAAAGGCCAGCTGAACGCCGCGTGGGAGCAGACCATGTGGCAAACGTTTCGGGAGGAAGCCAGCCTGCTCAGCATGCCGGCCGGCGATCCCCCTCCGGGCTCCTGACCCAGCCGGCGCCCGCGCCTCTCCCCTCGGATCTGGCGGCCGCCTGTGGTCGGTCACGTCGCGTCTCCTCGTCACCGCCCCGACTTGACGCTTCCGTCAGCTAGAACGATAAGCTCCTGGCCATGCAGGGGGGCGGCTTGGATCCGAGATCGACAGCGGTGCTTTTCGTCGAGTGCCAAAACGGGCTTCTCGGCGCAGAGACGATCATGAAGACGATCGCGCAGGCGGCCCAACCCATCATCCCGGCTTTGGGGCGCCTCGCCGTAGGGGCCCGGGAGGCCGGGGCTCAGGTGGTCCACCTGACCTACGCACCTGTCGCCGGCAACCGATCCTCCAACCGTCGGCCGCCGCTGTTCGCCCGGCTGCTCGAGCGACAGGCGGCGTGGGGTCCCGGCCATCCGGCGACCCAGCCGATCCCGCAGATCGGTGTGGGGCCCGACGACCTGGTCTTGACCCGCCACACCGGCCTGTCCCCGACCTACGGGACCGAGACGTTCAAGCTGCTGCGCAACATCGGCATCCGCACCCTGGTGATGGCCGGTATCTCGGTCAACGTGGCGTTGCCCGTCGCCGCCACCGAGGCGGTCGACGAGGACTTCGATGTGATAATTCCGAGCGACGCCGTCGCCGGCTCGCCGCCCGAGCACGTCGTCTCGATGCTCCGCCACACTCTCCCGTTCATCGCCACCGTCGCGCCAGTCGACGACATCCTCGCCTGGTGGAAGGCCGGATCCGACGCCACTGCCAAGGCAGGGTCGTGAAGGTCGGTATCCTCGCCGCCAACACCGGGCGCTTCGCCGAGCCCGAGGCCGCGTCCGAGCTTGCCCAGGCGGCTGAGGTGGCCGGCATCGAGTCGCTCTGGACCGCGGAGCACGTCCTCTGGCCTACGGGCTACGCCTCGGCGTACCCCTACGCCGAGGGCGGCAAGATGCCCGGCGACGCCGACACGCGCTTACCGGACCCCTTCGTCTGGCTCACCTGGGTCGGCGCTCGGACCTCTACGATCCGGCTGGCTACCGGCATCACGATCGTGCCCCAGCGCCACCCTGGCGTCATGGCCAAGGAGGTCGCAACCCTTGACTTCCTCTCGGGCGGCCGAGTGCTGCTCGGGGTCGGCGTCGGCTGGCTCGAGGAGGAGTTCAAGGCGCTCGGGGTGCCGTTCGCTGACCGGGGCCGGCGGACCGACGACTACATCGCGGCCATGCGGGTCCTGTGGGCCGAGGACGACGCCTCCTACCACGGTCCCTTCGTCTCGTTCTCGGGGATGAGCTCCAACCCGAAGCCGCCGAGCCGGGCCGTCCCCATCATCGTCGGCGGGCACTCGCCCGCGTCTGCCAGGCGGGCGGGACGCATCGGTGACGGCTTCGTTCCTCTTGGCGGTGACATCCCGGAGCTGGTCAGGCTGATGCGCAAGACCGCTGCGGAGCATGGCCGCGACCCGATGACGCTCGAGGTCACCGCCAGCCACGAGGGGCTAAGACGGGGTGACCCTTCGGCCGCCATCGAGGATCTGGCCGCGTGGGGCGTGGACCGAATCTTGCTTCCGGCGCACCGGCTGGAGCGAGGCGACCTAGCTAAGCGCTGCGCGGAGTGGGTCGACCGCCTCGGCGATGTCCGGCCGGTGGGCGAGCGCGGATGACGACGGACCGGCCCGTCGCCTTGGTGACCGGCGCCGGCAGCGGCATCGGCCTGGCCACCGCCTTGGCTCTCAGCCGGCGCGGCTACCGGGTCGAAGCCACGGTCCGCAGTCTGGCCCGGGCCGACGATCTGCGGGCTGGGGCCCAGGCAGCCGGCGCAACCGATCTAGTCGTATCGGAGCTGGACATCACCAGTGACGAGTCGGTGGACCGCTGCGTCGGGCGGCTCGCTGCGGAGGGGATCGACCTGGTCGTCAACAGCGCCGGAGTGGGGTTCACAGGCTCGCTGGTCGAGTTGGAGCTCAGCCACCTCCAACGGTCCCTCGACGTCAACTTCATCGGCGTGGCCCGGCTCACCAAGGCAGTGCTCCCCGCCATGCGCGCCGCCGGGCACGGCCACATCATCGCTGTCTCCAGCATGGCCGGCGTGTTCGGACAGCCGTTCAACGATGCCTATTGCGCAGCGAAGTGCGCCCTGGAGGGGCTTTACGAGTCCCTGTGGCCCGTCGCTGCGACTTGGGGGGTCCGCCTCAGCCTCGTGGAGCCGGGGCCGGTCCAGGGCCGATTCGTCGAGAAGTCCGGAGGCCGTGCCGGGCGCGCCCCCGACGAGACGCTCCAACCACTCTGGGAGCAGTTCCAACGGGTCACCAGCGCCGGTTACTCGCGGGCGCAGAGCACCGAGGAGGTGGCGGACGTGATCGTCGATGTCGCCGCTCAGCCGTCACCGGTGCTGCGGTACCAGACCAGCAAAGCCTTGTCCCGCCTGATCGGCAAGAAGCTGTCCGACCTGACCGGCGAGACCATCACAGGAATGACCGCCGGCTGGCTGGCTCCGACCGCAGCCCCAGGGAGTGCGACATGAATCCCAACTCGCTCGAGGCGTCGGCGTTCGTGACCGCGGGGCTGCATCCTGTGCCCGTCGCCGTCACCACCATCGACGGGACCCGGACCAACGGGCTCATCACGCTTTCGGGCGGCCCGGCAAGCGTGGTGCCCGAGGCGCCCAGAGTCACAGTCAGCATCACCAAGTACAACTTCAGCCACGACATGGTGCTTCGCAGCGGCGTGTTCACCCTGCACGTGCTTGGTGGCGGCCCCGAACGGCTCGGGGCCTCCCTCGCCATCATCCGGGCCCTGGCGGGGCGCTCCGGGCGCGACGGTGACAAGTTGGGAGCACTGCGCACCCGGACGGGCGTTACCGGCGCGCCTGTCCTCCTCGATGCTTTGGGCTATGTCGAAGCACGCGTGACGGGGAGCCTCGACAACGACGAGAACACCATCTTCGTCGGTGACGTAGTCAGCGCCGAACGTCTCCACCGGGGCAGCAAGCTCCTAATAGGCGAGGCGTGGAGCGCGTTGGGCCGGAAGTGGACCGACGAGTACGAGGACAACCACGAGGCACAGATCAACCACTGCCGCGTCATGCGCGGCCTCGAAGCGACCGCGATCTCGACGGACTGAAGGGGGACACCGATGGGAAATGCTTCAAGAGACGAGATAGAGGGTGCGTTCCGGCACTACTTCATGACCGGACCTGTGTACGAAGACTGGATTGCGTGGTCGCAGCTGTTCACCGATGACGCGGTGTACTTCGATCACCACTACGGCCGGTTCCGCGGGCCGTCGGAGATCCAGATGTTCCTCGAGACCACCATGATGTACGGCCGCCACTGCTACACCGCCCTTGAGTGGTACAACATCGACGGCGACCGCATCGTCTGGAAGGGGATCAACCGAGCGGATCATCCCGACCCGGCCCAGCCTCCCTTCGAGTTCCCCTCACTGCAGATCATCCACTACGCCGGCGACGGGAAGTGGAGTTCGGAGGAAGACTGGTGGATCCTTGCGGAAATGACCCGCTACGCCAAGGGGTACTGGAAAGCGTGCCAGGCGATCGACCCTGACTTTCCTCAGCAGTTGTCCCGTCGACACTGGGGCGACGTCGAATGGGCCCGCCCGGAGGACGGCCACCAGGCTCGCCCTTCATGGTTCGGCCGAGAAGACGAGATACCGGTCATCCGCCGAATCGATGACATGACGTTCGGCGAGCGCGTCTGACCCTCCCTCTTAGCGGGGCGACGCTCAGAGTCGCTACCGCCGGGGGACGTCGACGCGCGAAACCTGGTGGCAGCTCCTCCGCCCTTGGATCCCTCCGGGAGGCTTGTAGCCGCGCCCGTCGAGCGCCCGGGCGATCAGCGTCATCGGGTGGACGGTGGGCACGCCGGCGCCGGCGAGGTGCATGGCGCAGCCCGGGTTGGCGCTGGCCACGACATCGGGCGTGGCCCGGGCGATGCTGGACACCTTGCGGTCCCTGATCCGCCCGGCGATGGCGGGCTGAAGCAGCGAGTAGGCGCCCCCTGCGCCGCAGCACAGCCCCTCGTCGTCCAGCTCGACCAGGTCGCGCACGTAAGGGGCGAGCACCGTACGGGTCGAGTGGTGGACCCGCTGCACGTGGCGCAGGTGGCACGGGTCTTGGACTGCGACGCGAAGCGCCAGCGGGTCGACGTCCGGCAGGCGGTCAAGGTGGCCGGCCAACCACTCGCCCACGTCGTGGACCCGAGCGGCGAAGCGGCGGGCCTCCTCGGTCCCGAGCAGGTTGCCGTAGTCCTTCATCGCCGCGCCGCACCCCGCGGAGTCGACCAGGATGGGAGCGTCGCCCGGAATGGCCGCGATCGCTTGGCTGGCCATGGCACGGGCCGGGTCTCCGAGGCCGGCGTGGACGTGCAGGGCGCCGCAGCACGGCACAGCGTCGCCGGTGGGGTGCACACCGAAGCCGGCCGCCTCGAGCACCTGCTGCGTGTCGCGGTGGACGTCTCGCTGCCACGCGTCCATCACGCAGCCGGTTACGAGATGGACGTCGTATCCCGACGTGCGCAGCGGTTGCGCTCGCAGCGGCAGGCGCGGCAGGCCGAGACGCGCCGGGACCAGTCCCACCCGCTGCGCCGCGGCCAACACCCGGCTGGCAGCCCGCAGCACCCGCGGTCGGCGCAGGACCGTGAACCCCGCCCGCTGCCACCGGGGGGTGACGATGCGGGCGTCGGCGAGCGACTCTCGGGTCAGCTCCATGAGAAGGCCGTAGTGGACCCCGCTCGGGCAGGCGGTCTCGCACCCGCGGCACTGCACGCACGACTCCCAGGCGGCGCGGACTTCGCCGGTCACCGGCGCGCCTCCGTCCTGCACGGCTCGCATGAGGGCGATCCGGCCGCGTGGGGACTGGCTCTCGTCGCCGCTCACCCGGAACGTCGGGCAGTGAGGCAGGCACAGCCCGCATTGGACACACCGGCTGAGCTCATCGGCGGGGATGTGCAGATCCATCAGATCCCGCCGCCGGGATGCCGTCCGGGGTTGAGTCGGCCGGTCGGGTCGAACTCGGCTTTCATGCGCTTCGCCAGCCGGCCAAGCCCGCCAGCCAGCGACCGGAGGGGTGGGGCCTCGGAGGCGAACACGGTGCCGACCCCGATCGACGCTACCCAGTCCCCGGCGATCCGGTCGGGCACGCCGCGCAGTTCACCGGGACGCAGCGACCAGCGGTGCGGGCCAACCTCGGGGGGTCCGCTGGCGGGCTCCCACGACCCGAGCGTCTCGAGGGCGCGGGCCTGCGCGCCGACGTCGTCGGCATGCCCTTCCAGCTGCACCCATGTCCGGACGCCGTCCCACAGGACGGCTCCTGGCTTGTGGAGCGACGCGGCCACGGCGAAGGGATCCGCGTCCGGCGACGACAGCCACTCGGACGCCGGCGGGATCGGGTTGGTGCGGAGGATGACCTCGCCGATCAGCCCCAGCGTGCCGAGGGAGCCGACGAAGAGTCGAGGCAGGTCGAAGCCGGAGACGTTCTTCACCGTCGGTCCGCCTCCGGTCACAACCCGCCCGTCCGCGGAGACGTAGCGGACCTGGAGCAGCGCGTCGCGCACCCGGCCCCGACCGAGGACCGACAGGTCGTCCTCGCCGACCGCCAGCGCCCCGCCGACGGTACCGCCCCGCTCTGGGAGGGCGCTGCGCTGCCCCTTCTCCGCGAGCGCCGAGTGCAGCTCTGCGACGGCTGTACCAGCGCGGACCCGTACGGTCATCTCCTCAGGACGGTGCTCGAGGACGCCCTCCGGGGCCCGCACGAGCCTCGCTCCGGGCTCGGGTGGACCGCCGGCGCTCCAACGGGTGCGGCACCCTTCGACCGCGACCGTCCCGACGGTGCCGACCTCGGCTGCGAAGTCGTCGAGCGCGGCCACTGCTCGGGCGGTCACCCCCACACCCCGGTGGGGACCGAACGAAGAGCTTGGATGTCCGCGCAGCTGTGCGAGCTTGGGATCACCTTGCCCGGGTTAGCGCGACACATCGGGTCGAACGCCCGGCGCAGCCGGTTCTGGTGATCCAGGTCGTCCGGCCCGAACATCAGGTGCATGTAGTCGCGCTTTTCGACGCCGATTCCGTGCTCGCCGGAGAGGACACCGCCGGCGTCGAGCGACGCCGCCACGATCTCGGCTCCCGCAGCGTGGACCCGCTCCAGCACGCCTGGCTCGAGCGGATCGAACAGGATCAGCGGGTGGAGGTTGCCGTCGCCGGCATGGAAGACGTTGACGATGGTCAGCTGGTGGGCTTCGCCGATCGCGTAGACCGACCGCAGCACCGAGGCCAGCGCAGAACGGGGAACGACGGTGTCGTGCAGGTAGTACGACGGGGCGATCTGGGCTACCGCGCCGAAAGCGGTCTTGCGTCCCTTCCAAAGCCGGGCCCGCTCCTCGTCGTCGGCCGCGACCCGCACACTGATAGCGCCGTTGGCCCGGCCGATCGCGGCGATCCGCTCGGCGTCGATGGCGGTACCGGCCTCCATGCCGTCGACCTCAGCCAGCAACACCGCGGCCGCGTCGGGATAGCCGGCGTGCACGAAGTTCTCCACGGCTCGGGTGATGAGCCGGTCCATCACCTCCATCGCGGCGGGCACGATCCCCGCCGCGATGACATCGCTGACCGTGGTGGCTGCTCCCTCGATCGAGTCGAACGCCAGGAGCAGGGTCCGCACCGCCGGCGGGTTGGGCGTGATGCGCACCGCGATCCTGGTGGCGATGCCTAGGGTCCCCTCGCCGCCGACGAACGCGCCGCGCAGGTCGTAGCCGCCGGGCTCGGGGTCGACGCCGCCGAGGGTCACCACGTCGCCGTCGGGTAGGACGACGTCGAGCGCGACGACGTGATGGCTGGTGACCCCGTAGGCCAGGCAGTGAGGTCCGCCGGAGTTGTTGGCCACGTTGCCCCCGATGGTGCACGCCTGCTGGCTGGAGGGGTCGGGTGCGAAGTGGAACCCGAGCGGCCGGAGGTGATTGGACAGGTCGAGGTTGACAACTCCGGGCTCCACCCACGCCACTCGGTCGTCGAGGTCGACCTCCAGGATCCGGTTCATCTTGGTGGTGGACACGACCACCGGCGCGCCGAGAGGGATGGCGCCGCCGGCCAGCCCGGTGCCGGCGCCGCGGGGTACGACGGCCCGGCCGTAAGCGAGGGAGATGCGCATGATCGCCTGCACTTCGGCGGTGGAGGTGGGAAAACAGATCGGTCCGGACAGGCCCCCTTTGAACACCGACGCGTCGCGGGCCAGCAACGACCGTTCGGCGCTGTCGTTGCGTACCCGGTCCGGGCTGAGCGCGCCGGCAAGCGCCGCGACCAGCGCGCCGTCGGGCCCGACCGGCGTACCCCCGGCGCGCCTCAATCGAAAGAGCGATCCCCGCCGGCCGACTGTCGCCATGATGAACGGACTCTACCTTTGAAGGGAGGCGGCAGATACGGCGCGTCGCCCCCCGTTCCTGACAAACTCACCCCGACCGCCCGCCTGGGGCGGGAGGAGCCCACCTATGACGACACCAGCTGATCCTGCCTGGATCCGTCCCCAACGCTCGTTGTCGGACGTTGCGCAGGAGCTGCCGGAGACCCTGGCCTACCGGCTGAAACGCCGGCTCCTCGGGGCTCCCCTCGTGAGCGACTCGCTGGGCGAGCAGCGCCTCGGCAAACCGACGGCGCTCGCAGTCCTCTCCTCCGACGTCATGTCGTCGGCCGCGTACGCCACCGAGTCCATCCTGCTCATCTTGATCCCGGCGGCCGGGTTGGGGGCCTTCGCTCTGGTCACGCCGGTCACCGCCGCGCTGCTGGTCGTGCTCGGCGTCGTGTGCCTCTGCTACCGACAAGTGGTGAGCGCCTATCCGGTGTCGGGCGGGTCCTACGTCGTCAGCCGCGAGAACTTCGGCAACCGCACTGCGCAGATCCCCGGCGCGGCGCTGCTTTGCAGCTACGTCCTCACCGTCGCTGTCTCCATCGCCGCCGGCGTGGCCGCGGTCAGCTCCGCGATCCCGGCCCTTCGCCCCTATCCAGTCGAGCTTTCGGTCCTGTTCGTGCTGCTCCTCGCGTACGGCAACCTCAGAGGGCTGAAGGAGGCCGGGCGGGTCTTTGCGGTGCCGACCTACTGGTTCCTCGCGAGCATGGCTGCTCTGGCTGTCACCGGCGTGGCGCGCGTCGCGGCGCACGGCGGGCTCCCGCACCAGCCGCCTGCCGCCGGGACGCTCCCCCTGCATCCGGGCGGCCCCGGCTTGCTGCTCGGTGCGGGGGCGTTCGTGTTCCTCAAGGGTTTCGCCAACGGCGGCTCGGCCATGACCGGCATGGAGGCCATCTCCAACGCGGTCCCGGTATTCCGCGACCCGCAGGTCAAAAACGCCCGGACCACTTTGGTGCTCATGGCCACCGTGCTCGGGTCGCTGTTCCTGACCGTGTCGATCTTCGCTGCGCTGTCGCATACCGTGCCGTTCCGCTCTGGGACGCCGACGGTCCTTTCCGAGTTGGGCCGCTCGGTGTTCGGGTCCGGCGCCTCCGGGTCGATCGGCTACTACTCGCTGCAGTTCTCGACCGCCCTGATCCTCATCCTCGGCGCCAACACCAGCTTCAACGGCTTCCCTCTGCTCGTCAGCTTCATCGCCGAGGACGCGTACCTGCCGCGGCCGCTGACCAAGCGAGGGCACCGCCTGGCGTACTCCAACGGCATCGGCGTGCTGACCCTGGTCTCGCTGCTGCTGCTCGTGGTCACTCGGGCCAGGGTCGCGAGCCTGATCCCGCTGTACGGGTGCACGGTGTTCGTGGGCTTCACCATGGCCGGCGCCGGGATGACCCGCTACCACATGACCCGCCCAGGCCCGCATCAAAAGCGCAACCTGGCGCTGAACGGGTTGGCGTTCGTGGCCAGCGCGGTGGTCACCGGGATCTTCGTCGTGACCGAGTTCAGCGCCGGCGCGTGGCTGGTCGTCGTGGTCATCCCGCTGCTCGTCCTCACCCTCTCCCGCACCCACCGCCGGTACCAGGGTGAGAAGGAAGTGCTGGCCAGTGGGGCCGCCGCCCGGGTGCAAGAACCGCGGCTGCGCAACCAGGCGGTGGTGGTCCTCGTGGACGGCTTGGACCTGGCCACGACCCGGGCGCTGCGCCTCGCTCGTTCGATCGGGCTCGACAGTGAAGTCCGCGTCGTGCATTTCATGGTCGATCAGGTACGCGCCGACGCGCTGCGGGAGGCGTGGGTGGCGTTCGGGGTGGAGAAGTTCCCGCTGCAGGTCATCGAGTGCCCCGACCGGCGCATCGCCCGCGCGGCCGGCGAGCTGGCGCGGGACCTGGCAGCGGACGGTGAGACGCAGGTGGTCTTCGTGTTGCCGCGGCGGGTCGACCACGGACTGGTCAACCGGGTGCTCCACGACCGCACCGCGGAGCGAATCGTCGACGCCTTGTCGCGCATCCACAACGTGAGCGCCACCGTCGTTCCTTTGGACGTTCAGGCCAGCCTCCGACGTCGGGCCTCGCAGCGCCCCGGGCGTCCGCCTCTGGCCGCTACGGGCGCGGCGGAGCCATCCGCGTCACCCCAGCCGACCGCTGCGCAGCCGGTGGCGCCTGGGCGCAGCGTCGCGGTCCGGCTCCCGGGTACCGTCCCCCTCGGCGAGGTCCGCCATCGGCAGCGGGTCTCGGTCGGGGGCAAAGTGCGCACCGTGCAGGTCCAGCCGTGGGCGGGGGTACCGACCTTCGAGTGCACCATCGTCGACGCCACCGGTGCGTTGACCATCGTCTTCCTAGGGCGGCGTTCGGTGGCGGGCATAAAGCCGGGCATGTACCTGCGGGCCGAGGGCACCGTCGGAGTGCACCGGGACCGCCTGGCGATGCTCAACCCGGTCTACGAGCTGGTCGGCGCCGAGGTGGCGCGCCGCTCGAGCGCGGGCTGAGCGGCTATTCGATGACCCGGAGCACCGGGCGGGCCTGCTCTTCGGGTGCCTCTGGCAGCACGGCGCTCTCCGGTGCCTGAGCGATGAGAGCGGCACCGATCTGATCGGTGAGGGTGAGCGCCACCATGAGAGGGCCCGGGCCGGCCCGCCGGACGTCGACGCCTTGGATCCCGAACCTCCCGATCACCGCGCCCATACCGCGCACCGGGAGGTTGAGATCGATGCGGCCGGAAGCGGGCGCCGCCCCGGCGCGCGGCCGGCCGGATCCGTCCACCGCGGCGAGGACCGCCTCGGGCGTGACCATCCAGGCGCCGGGCAACGGCGGGCCGGCCTGGTACTCGGCGCTGGCCGCGCCGAGCAGCGCGGCCAGTCCGGCGGCTGCAGCCCCGATCACCTCCACTAGCTCCGCGCCGGACGCGACCAGAGCCGCCAGGTCGCGGATGCGGGTCATGTCCTCTCTGCCGGCACCGGGTCTGTGCCGTTGCCGGGCGAGGCGCACCGCCAGGTCGCCGAGGGCCAGGCTGACGGCGACCAGCACCGCCAGGGTGATCACGTCCGGTTCCTTGGAGATCGCCAGGCGGTCGTAGGGGGAGGTGTCGAAGTAAGTGAAGCCGCCGCCGGCGCCGACGGCGGCGGCCGCCACGAGGAGTCGGCTGCCCCGGAGACCGCACAGCGCGGCGCAGAACACCAACAAGAGGGCAACGTCGACGTTGGGGAGGTGGCCGCGCAACGGGGTCCAGGCTGCGGCGACGGCGACAGGGCCGGCGAGGGCAGCCACGAACAACCATCTGCCGTGTCCGAGGACAGCTGACCGGAAGCGGCGCAGGGCCACGAGCCGAGTGTACTGGGCCGTTCCGGCGCCCGGGGCCGGGGTCCGCCCGCACGTCTCGCCTGGGGGCACACGGTACGGTGTGGGCCCTCCCCTCGAGAAGGACGCAGTCGTAGTGAGCCAGGCCACGAGCACGGAGTTGGCGTCGGCGTTGCAGCAGGCGGGCGTGGCGGAAGCCGACGCCAGCCTCCGGCGGCGGGTGGAGTACTCCTCGGACGCGTCCAACTATCGGGTAGTTCCGTCGGTGGTCGCGCTCCCCCGCCACACCGACGACGTCCTGGCCATCTTGGCCGTCGCCCGGGAGCACGAGGCACCGGTCACGGCCCGGGGGGGCGGAACGTCGATCGCCGGCAACGCGGTCGGGCCGGGGGTGGTCATCGACTTCTCCCGCCACCTCAACCGGGTGCGGTCAGTGGACCCGGACCGGCGCGAGGCGGTGGTCGAACCGGGGGCGATCCTCGACTCCATCAGCGCCGCGGCCGCCCCCTACGGCCTGCGCTTCGGGCCTGACCCTTCGACCCACGCTCGGGCGACGATCGGCGGGTCGCTCGGCAACAACGCCTGCGGTTCGCGGGCCCTGCGTTACGGCCGCTGCAGCGACAACGTGGTCGACCTCGACGTGGTGACCGGTACCGGCGAGCGTTTCGTGGCGTCGAGCCTCGCCGCGGCGCCGGCGCAGCTGCGGGCGGCTCTGGCGTCCTACGTCGAAGCCCACCGCGGCGTGATCGGCGAGGAGTTCGGGCGGTTCAGCCGCCAGGGGTCGGGTTACGGTCTCGAGCACCTCCTCGCCGACGATCCTTCGCACCTGGCCCGGTTCTTGGTCGGCACCGAAGGGACGTTGGCGACGACCCTCGGCGCCACCGTCCGCCTGACCCGCCAACCTGCGGTCGAGGCGTTGGTGGTGGTGGGCTACCCCGACCTCCCGTCCGCGGCCGAGGCGGTACCCGGGATCCTCCCCCATCGGCCGGTCGCCCTCGAGGCCGTCGACGCCAGCCTGGTCGAGGTCGTACGCCGGCGCGGTTCGGCCGGGTTGCCGGCGCTGCCGGCCGGCGGGTGCTGGCTGTTCGCGGCGGTCGGCGGCGACGACGAGGCCGCGGCGCGCGCCGCCGGCGCGGAGCTGGCCGCCGCTGCCGGCGGGATCGACACCACGATCGTCACCGGCGCGCTGGCCGCCGCCTTGTGGCGGGTCCGGGAGGACGGCGCCGGTCTGGCTGGGCGGACCTTGGACAACCGCCCGGCGTGGCCGGGCTGGGAGGACGCCGCCGTGCCCCCGGAACGGCTCCCGGGTTACCTGCGGGACTTCCGCCGGCTGATGGACGAGTACCGCCTGGACGGCCTGGTCTACGGGCACTTCGGTGACGGCTGCGTGCACATCAGGATCGATTTCCCCTTCACCCGCACGACGTCGGTGTACACCGATTTCGCCACCGACGCGGCCCGCTTGGTGGCCTCCTACGGGGGCTCCTTGTCGGGGGAGCACGGCGACGGCCGGACCCGCGGCGCTCTCCTCCCGCTGATGTACTCCCCCGCGGCGATCGAGGCGATGGCCGCGCTGAAGGCGGTCTTCGATCCCCGCCGGGCCCTCAACCCGGGGGTGCTGGTCGACCCGGCCCCCATCGACGCGGACCTGCGAGTGCCGTCGGCTCGGCCGCTGCGAGCCGGGCTCGGGTTCGCCTACCCCGACGACGACGGCGACTTGTCGACCGCGGTCCACCGTTGCGTCGGGGTCGGCAAGTGCCGCTCCGACCTGACCGGCGCTGGCGGCGTCATGTGCCCGTCCTACCTGGCCACCCGCGACGAGAAGGACTCGACCCGAGCCCGGGCCCGGGTCCTCCAGGAGCTGGCCAACGGGTCGCTGATCGACGGGTTCCGATCCGATGCCGTCGCCGAGTCTTTGGATCTGTGCCTGGCCTGCAAGGGGTGCTCCACGGACTGCCCCGCGGGGGTGGACATGGCGACCTACAAGGCCGAGGCCCTCTACCAGCGCTACAAGGGGAGGCCCCGGCCGCCCGCCCACTACACCCTCGGGTGGTTGCCGCAGTGGCTGCGGCTCGCGGCGAGGGCCCCCAAGGTGTGGAACGCGCTGACCGGCTCGCCCGCCCTGGCCCGGCTGGGCGCCCGCCTGGGCGGCATCGATCCCCGCCGGCCGCTGCCCCCCGTGGCCGCGGCCACGTTCCGTGACTGGTTCGCGAAGCACCCGGGCCGCCCGGGGGGAACGCCGATCGTGCTGTGGATCGACACGTTCACCGACCATTTCACGCCCCACACCGGGCAGGCCGCCGTGGCGGTCCTGGAGGACGCCGGGTACTCGGTGTCGGTCCCCGACGGGCGGCCCTGCTGCGGCCTCACGTGGGTGTCGACCGGGCAGCTGGACCGGGCCAGGAGGGAGCTGCGCTCCAGCCTGGACTCCCTGGAGGCGCCGTTGGCCGCCGGCACGCCGATCGTCGGCCTCGAGCCGTCCTGCACCGCCCTGCTCCGCCACGACGCCGCCCGGCTCCTGCCCGGTGACGCCCGCGCCGGGCAGGCCCGCACTGGGGTGCGCACCCTCGCCGAGCAGCTGGCTGCCACCGCAGGCTGGGTCCCTCCCCGCCTCGACGACGTGCACGGCGTGGCCCAGCCGCACTGCCATCAGCACGCGGTGATGGGCTGGAACGCCGACGCCGAGCTGCTCGCCGGCGCCGGCGCGTCGGTCACTGCGGTCGGCGGCTGCTGCGGTCTGGCCGGCAACTTCGGCGTGGAGCAGGGCCACTACGACGTTTCGGTGGCGGTGGCCGAGACGGCGCTGTTGCCCGCGGTCGACAAGGCCGGCCCGGACAGCGTGATCCTCGCCGACGGGTTCTCGTGCCGGACCCAGCTCGAGCACCTGGCCGACCGCCACGCCAAGCACCTAGCCGAGGTGCTCGCCGAGCACCTGCCCGCTTACCGCCCGTCGACTTGAACCTAGCCACACCTCCGACTTCACCCGACCTCCGAACTTCACCCGATCGCCGGGTGCACCCGCCAGGCGCCGGGCGGGACCGCTTTTCAGAAGCTGAACGCTCCCTCGTTGCCGCTGCGCCACTCGAGGAGCAGCATCGTGGCGTCGTCGTCGAGCTGACCTTGCTGGTGGTCGAGGAGGGCCCGGGTGACCCGGCGCATGGTCTCGGGGGCGGCCAGGCCGCTGGCCAGGTGGCGGAG
Source organism: Acidiferrimicrobium sp. IK (assembly GCF_025499425.1). Classification (GTDB taxonomy): domain Bacteria; phylum Actinomycetota; class Acidimicrobiia; order Acidimicrobiales; family Palsa-688; genus Acidiferrimicrobium. The sequence goes on along the minus strand of NZ_JAIMCB010000004.1, from coordinate 216,382 downwards.
GATCAGCTCGGTGAGCCGCTCGACGCCGAAGAACTCGCCGTCGGGTGAGCGGGCCTCGATGGCCCCGTCGGTGTAGAACACCACCCGGTCCCCCGGCTGCAAGTGCTCGGTGCCGATCCTCACGCCGACCTTCGGCGCCACCGTGCTAAGCCCGAACGGCAGCGTCGGGGCCACCACGAGCGGCTTCACGAAGCGCCCTTCCCTGAGCAGCAGCGGCTGGGGGTGACCGGCGCTCAGCCACTGCAGCTCACCGGTGGCCGTGTCGAGCTCAGCGAGGATGCCGGTCGCGAACCCGTCGATGCCGAACACGTCGTTGAGAGCGCCGTCGATGGCGATCGCGGTCTCACCCAACCGGCGGCCACCTCGCCGAGCGTTGCGGTAGGCGGTGACGGCCAGGACAGCCAGCTGCGCGGCCTGCATCCCGTGCCCCATGCCGTCGAAGACCGCGGCGTGCACCAGCCCGCGGTTGATCGCGTAGTCCACGGTGTCACCGGCCACCTCATAGGCCGGCTCGAGGCTGGCGGCGATGGTCACCTCGCGGCTGGCGAAGGTCAGCGGCGGCAGCAGCGACCATTGGATCTCCGCGGCCAAGCCCATCTCCGCGCTGCGCCGCAAAGTGACGGTGGTGTCGCTGTAGAGCGTCTTGGTCACCAGCAGCTCGGCGAAGAGGGAGGCGAGGCGGCGGAGCCGGACCATCAGCGCACCGTCACCGGCGCCCAGAGCGCCACGGTCATGGACCGTGGCAGCCATCACCCCGAGACGGTCGGTGCCGTCGAGAAGCGGGATCCAGACCCGGACCCCTTCTCCGGGGAGGTCCTGCAGGCGTACCTCGAGGCGCTGGAACACCCACCCGGCGAGGGTCGAGTCGACCGACAGGGGTGTGGCCTGCCCGTTGACGTCGCCGTCCACGAACGGCATGAGGGCGTTTTGCTGGAGGTCGGCCAGGAACGCCCGGCCGTCGGAGCAGCCCAGCGCGTCGACGTGACGCTCGAGCAGTCGGGGCAGCTCGTGGGCCGAGGCCAGGTGAGCGTCGTCGATCAGCCGGTCCACCAGAGCCTCCTCGAAGGGCAGCGCGGCCTCGCTCCGCCGGTGCTCGTGGTCAGGACTGGTCTCCACCGCTCTCCCGCTGCCGAACCCGACTCGTCACCGGGGCCCGTAGCCTACTGCAGGCTCCGACTTGCTAGGTTCCCGGACGTGTCCGACCCGAGCGACGCCGGCTCGGCCGCGGCGACAGGTGCGACTCCTCGCGCCATCGAGCATCACTACGACGTCGGCCGGGAGTTCTACCGCCTGTGGCTCGACACCGAGATGGTGTATTCCTGCGCCTTGTGGGACGAGCCTCTCACCGACGATCCCGTCGACGACGCCCTCGAATCAGCCCAACAAGCCAAGCTGGCCTGGCACGCGACCGCGGCGGACGCAGACGACGCCTCGAGGGTGCTCGATGTCGGCTGCGGATGGGGAGCCAACCTCCGCTACCTGACCGGCGCCCGCGGGGTCGCCCACGCCACCGGGTTGACCTTGAGCTCCGATCAGGCCGCGGCGGTCACACCCTCCGAGTCGATCGCGGTCCGACTCGAGGACTGGCGGGATCACCGGCCGTCGGAGCCCTACGACGCGATCATCTCGATCGGGGCATTCGAGCACTTCGCCCGCCAGGACCTCGACGACGCGGCCCGCCAGCAGGTCTACGCCCATTTCTTCGCCATGAGCGCAGGATGGCTGAAGCCCGGCGGAAGGTTGTCGCTGCAGTCCATCGCCTACGAGGACTTCGACCCGTCCTCCGGGCCGGTCTCGTCGTTTTTCACCGAGGACATCTTCCCGGAGTCGTCGCTGCCCCGCCTCGGTCAGATCATCACCGCCGCCGAGCCGTTTTTCCGCCTGGTCGCCTACCGCAGCGACGCGACGCACTACGAGCGCACGCTGCATGTGTGGCAACGCCGGCTGGAAGCCCACTCCGAAGCCGCCATCGCCTTGGTCGGCCGGTCCACCTACCGCCGGTACGTGCGCTACCTGCGGGTGTCGCGGGCCATGTTCGACCGACGCGTCTGCACCCTGTATAGGCTCGCGTTCGAGCGCCGACCCACTGCACCCAAGGCCGAGACCCCGCCGCCGGAGCACCCGTCAAAGGAGCCCTAGTGAGCACGTCGAGCCTGGACGAGGTCTTCGAGGCCACCGCCCGTACGCTGATGGAGCGTCATCTGTCCCGGGCCAAGGAGTGGTTCCCCCACCAGCTGGTGCCGTGGAGCGGCGGGCGGGACTTCGGCCCCGACGACCCCGGGGACGCCGCCAGGCCGTTGCCGGCCGGTGCCGCCAGCGCCTTGTGGGTGGGCTTGCTCACCGAGGACAACCTGCCGCACTACTTCCATGTCATCGCCACTGCGTTCGCGCCCGACTCGGCTATGGGCGAGTGGAGCCGCCGGTGGGCCGCCGAGGAGCAGCGCCACGCCACGGTCATCCGCGACTGGGTCTGTGTCACCCGCTCCCTGGACCTAGTCGCCCTGGAACGGGCCCGGATGCGCCAGCTGAGCACCGGGTTCCGTGCCGGCGCCCGCTCGACGACGATCACCGACGGCCTGGTCTACCTGACCCTCCAGGAGCTGGCGACGCGCATCGCCCACTGGAACACCGGTGAACTCCTAGAGGGCAGCGGCTTGGCGATCATGCGACGGGTGGCCGCCGACGAGAACCTCCATTTCCTGTTCTACCGGGAGATGGTGAGCGCAGCGTTGAGGGCCGACCCCGACGGCACCGTTCAAGCCATCGAACGCCAGGTCGCGGCGTTCGAGATGCCCGGCGCGGGAATCGACGGGTTCTCCCTGCACGCCGCGGCGATCGCCTCCGCCGGGGTCTACGACTTCAAGGTCCACTACGAGCAGGTGCTCCTCCCGGTGGTGCTCAACCACTGGGGAATCGAGACCATCTCCGGGCTCGGCGCCGAAGCGGAGCAGGCCCGCGGCCGGGTCGTGTCGCGCATCGCCCGGCTCAAGCGAGTCGCCGACCGCATCGAAGCCCAGAAGGTGCCCGCCCCCGGCTGATCAACCCGCCGGTCGCTCGTAGCCGGGGACGTCTGCCCCGCCGATGATCCTGGCCGCGAGATCGCGAACCTTCACGTTCTCGCGCTGCGAGGCGCGCCGGAGGATGTCGAACCCCGCCTGGCGGCCTACGCCCTGGCGGCACATCAGCACGCCGACCGCCACGCTGATGGTCTCCCTCGACTCCAGCGCCACTTTCAGGTTGGCCACCGCCCGCGCCCCTGACAGGGCGACCGCGGCGTGCGCCGCGAAGACCGATCCGACCTCGGCCGCCGGGCCGGCGGCGACGAACGCTGCGGGGCGGCGGGAGTACAAGTTGAGCGCGCCCATCGTGTCCCTGGCGGCGAACAGACGAAACGACATCATCGAGCGGACACCCGTCGCGGCCACCGCGGCCCGAGCGAAGTCGGGCCAGCGGGTGTCGAGCGACAGGTCAGGGCTGATCAGCACCGCGTGGTCACGGATGGCGTCGAGGCAGGGTCCCTGGCCGGTCGCGTACTGCAGCCGGTCGACCTCAGTGGAGACCCCGTCGGTGGCGCCGTGGGTGACGATCCGCTGCCGTCCCTCCACCAGCGAGATCCCGGCGTGGTCGCAGCCCGCGATGTGCTCGACGGCCAACGCGCACACCCGAGACAGGGTGGTCTCGACGTCGACTTCCGCCATCAGCAGCCGGGCGATGTCCGCGAACTCCGCGGCCATCGCCACTCCCGGGTCGGTGTCACCCTGATAGTCGCTCGCCCCTGGATGCTGCTCAGGCCCGGCCATGTGGCTGCCTCCATTGGGAGGCTACCGCCTCCCGGCGGCCCGCCCAGCCCCAATAGTCTTCCGGGTCGCCGTGCTCAGCTCCCTCCGCCCCCTGCACCACCGGTCGTTCGCTCTGGTGTGGAGCGCGGCGCTGGTGTCGAACATCGGCTCTTGGATGCAGACCGTAGCGGTCGGGATCTTGGTGACCGCCCGGACCGGCCAGGCCGGCTGGACCGGGTTGGTCGCGGCCGCCGCGTTCCTTCCGATCGGCCTGCTGTCACCGATCGGCGGCCTGATGGCCGACCGAATGGACCGTCGCCGCTGGCTTCTGGCGACCACGACCGGGGAGATGTGCTTCGCTGCCGCGCTTACCGTCGTCGGGACCGCCGCCCGCCCCGACCCGGCGGTGATCACCCTGCTGGTCTTCGGCGGAGGGGCGATGGCCGCGGTCGGGTTCCCGGCGTACCAGGCGATGCTGCCCGACCTGGTGCCCGCCGTCGAGCTGCGGGCGGCGATATCGCTGTCGTCGGCGCAGTTCAACCTGGGCCGGGTGATCGGACCCGCGCTGGCCGGCGCGACGATCGTGGCTGGCGGCTACTCGTGGGCGTTCGCGCTCAACGCCGTGTCGTTCGCAGCGGTGCTGGTGGCGCTGGCGCTGGTGAGGCTCCCCCCACCGCTTCTTACTGCCACCCCCGAGCCGCTGCTACGCCGCCTTGCGGAGGGCGCCAGGGCCACCGCCGCGGATCCTGGCTGCCGCCTAGCGGTGGCGCTCATCTCGGTTGTGGCCCTCACCGCGTCGCCGTTCATCGCCTTGGTGCCGGCGGTCGCCATCAAGGTGTTCCGCTCCGGCTCGTCGGGTACCACGGTGCTCATCACCGCGCAAGGCGTCGGCGCGGTCGTCGGGGCGCTGGCGCTCACGCCGCTGGTTCGCCGTTACGGACAGCGGCGGGTGCTCGTCGCCGACTTGACGGTGCTTTGCTTCGCGCTGGGCGGATACGCCGCCGCTCCCGACCTGGCCGTGGCCGCGGCCGCCATCTTGCTGGTCGGGGGCAGCTACATCGGCGTGCTGGCCGGGTGCAACACCATCATCCAGCTCCGGGCGGCGCCAGCCCTCCGGGGTCGGGTGCTCGGCATCTACATGATGGCGCTCGGGATCCTCTACCCGATCGGCAGCCTGGCGCAGGGCGCCCTCGCTGACGCGGTCGGGCTGAGAGCGGTCACCACGGCCGGCGCCTCCCTGCTGCTGGTCGTGGTGGCCCTAGCCGTCGCCCGGCGCAGCGCGGTTCTCGACGAAGAACACCAGCATCTCCCCACCGTTGGCTAGACATGGGTGTGTGGCGGCTCCCGGGTGGTTCCTAGAGCGAGCCGAGCGGGGCAACCCGGCCACGGTGCTCGGGCGGCGCCACCCGAATGACTCGGGATGGAGCGAAGGCAACCGGGTCACGCCTCTGGTCCACGGGGCCACGTACTTCGCGGTGCTCGCGGCCGCAGTGCAGGCCCAGCGCCGGGGCGACCTGCTGCTGTTCACCGACTGGCGAGGCGACCCAGACGAGTCGCTCGGCGCCGACGGCCTCGACGTGTCGAGCCTGCTGTGCCAGGCCGCCTCCCGGGGGGTGGTGGTGAGGGGGCTGGTGTGGCGCTCGCACATGGACCGGCTCCGCTTCTCAGACCGCGAGAACCGCCACCTCGGCGAGGAGATCGAGGCGGCCGGCGGAGTATGCCTGCTCGACATGCGGGTCCGCCCCGGAGGCTCCCATCACCAAAAGTTCGTGGTGCTGCGCCACCCCGACCGTCCGTCGCTCGACGTCGCGTTCGTCGGCGGGATCGACCTCTGCCACAGCCGGCGCGACACGAGCGACCACTCCGGCGACCCCCAGGCGCAGCCGATGGCCGCCGTCTACGGTCGCCGGCCGCCGTGGCACGACATCCAGCTCGAGGTCCGCGGCCCAGCGGTCGGTGACATCGAGGCCAGCTTCAGGGAACGGTGGGACGACCCGAGCCCGCTGTCGCGCAACCCGCTGCGCCTCCTCCACGACCGCCTCGACGGCTCCGACGGAGGCGACCGGCGGCTCCCGGCGCAGCTCCCCGACCCGGCTCCCGCCGGCGGCCTCGCCGTGCAGGTCCTGCGCACCTACCCGCGCCGGCGGCCCGGGTACCCCTTCGCCCCGAAAGGCGAGCACAGCGTCGCCCGCGGGGTCGCCAAGGCGGTGTCGCGAGCCCGGCAGCTGATCTATCTGGAGGACCAGTTCCTCTGGTCCGAAGAGGTGGCGTCAACGTTTTGCGACGCGCTCGTCGCCCGCCCCGACCTGCGGCTCGTCGCCGTCCTGCCGTTGCACCCCGACCAGGACGGAGCGCTTTCGCTGCCCCCCAACGCGGTCGGCCGCACGAGGGCGTTGCGGGCGCTGCGCGCCGCGGGCGGGGACCGGGTCGGGGTGTTCGGCGTCGAGAACCACGAGGGCACACCCGTGTACGTCCACGCCAAGGTCTGCGTCGTGGACGACACGTGGGCGAGCGTCGGTTCCGACAACATCAACCGCCGGTCCTGGACCTACGACAGCGAGATCTCCTGTGCGGTTACAGGCGACGGCCCCGACGGGCGGTCCTTCGCCCAAGGGCTGCGCCTGCAGCTCGCCCGGGAGCACCTCGACCGAGCGCCCGGAGAAGACCTCGACCTTCTCGACTCGATGTCGGCGTTCGCGGCGTTTAGCGACTCCGCCGCCGCCTTGGACCGCTGGCATCGCTCCGGGGCGCAGGGCCCTCGGCCGCCGGGCCGCTTGCGGGTGTTGCACCAAGCCGGCGGCGGCGAACAGCCCTTGTGGGCCCGGGCGCTGTACGCCGCGGTCTACGACCCCGACGGGCGGTCTTGGCGTCAGCGCCGCTCCAACCGCTTCTGAGGGGGCAGCCCCCTCCAGACGCGGGGCGCGTCAGCGCAGGGTGATGATGCGCTGCGTGAAGCGCAGGTCGCGGCCGGAGCCGGCCAGCGTGTCGTGGTAGCGGCCGACGGCGGCCACCTTCCAACCGTCGGGACCGCCGAGAAGCAGCCCCAGGTCGCAGACCGCGTGCAGGGTTCCCTCATGGGAGCCGTTGCTGACCACGACGTTGGTGACCTGGTGCAGCGTCGGTGTCGGCGTCGACGCCAGCCACGCCCGTATCGCCTCGGGGCCGGCGTGTCGCTCACCGCTGAAGATCACCTGTCCTTCTTCGGTGAAGAGTCCTACCGCGGCGTCGAGGTCCCGATCGTCGACGAGCTGCGAGTAGCGGGCCACCAACCGCCGGACCGCGAGGTCCGCGTCTACCGAGACGTCCTTCATCCGGGTGACACTAGCCACCATGCCGTCCCGGCGCGACCGAACGGACGGCCCGCTCAGCGCCGCACGATGACGACCGTCGCCGCACCTTCGTGCTTCAAGACGCTCTGCCCGACCGAGCGCAGCAGCAGGCCGGTGAAGCCGCCGAGCCCCCGGGAGCCGACCACGAGCATGTCGGCGTCCTTGCTCTGCTCGAGCAGCACCGCGGACGGGTGGCCCTGCACGGCCACGGTCTCGACCGGGACCGGGGCGTCGCCGTCGAGGGCGGTCTTCACGTCGCCCTGCAACGCCTGGAGGGCCAGGGCCCCCATCTCGTCGTTGGTACCAAACTCGCCGGGAGACCAGGCCCGCACGACCCGCACCGAACCGCCCCGCACGGCGGCCTCCTGCACGGCCCACTTCAGGGCGGCGACGGACCCATCCGACCCGTCGGACCCGACGACGATCACGTAGCGCTCGGTCATGTCAGCTCCTCGTGGAAGGCGTGGGACCACGCCCTCCACCACCGAGCCTGGCGCTCCGTCACCGCCGACGGTAGGGCCGAAGGTCCCGGCAGCAGCCGTCGGCTACTCGAAGGACCCGGCCCGACCCCACGCCTTCCACAGCGAGCCGATCTCGTGCGCCGCCTCGACGCCGCCCCCGAGGAAGGCAGCGCCCTTGCCGGAGCGTTCCGGGGCGTCGCCGCCGGCCTCGGGCCGGGCGTCGCCGCCGGCCTCGGGCCGGCCGTCGCCGTCCGCCTTGACCGCCTCGCTCCGCACGCCCGACTCTGTGATCTTCAGTGTCACTGCCGCCTCCGCCGCACCCACCTGATGGTGGAGGGTGACACGGAGAGGGGCCGGCTGCAAGCGAACCGGGCGGTTTTAGCAGCGCCGCTAGCGGCGCCGGCGGGAGGCCGCCAATGCCTCCTCCAACCACGAAACCCTCGCCGAAGCGAGGGTTTCACTGGAGCGGACGACGGGATTCGAACCCGCGACCCTCACCTTGGCAAGGTGATGCTCTACCAGCTGAGCCACGTCCGCAGTGGGGTGAGACAGTAGCACCGAGGCCTCCGAGCCGTCGAGCCGGGACCGGCCGGTTCAGCCCCCGCCGTTGACCACCACGCACAGCTGGTGGGGGTAGCGGACCCCGTTGTAGGCCAGCTGGACGCTGGTGGTCCCAAGCGGGCAGGCCGGCGAGCCGGGCGTTCCCGGCAGGACCTTGACCACCTTTACCAGCGCCCCGACGGCGCTGCAGGACACCGCCTTCGCGCTGTAGCGGGGCTCCCCTCCGACGGTCCCGTCTTGGACCAGGCACTTGCCGATCAGGGCGTGGGCCGCCTTGGTCTCCGCGGCGGCCTGGCCGCCGGAGCCGCGCAGCGCCTGCACCACGCCTATGACGATGACCAGGGCAAGCAGGACCAGCGGGATGATCCGATACGGGCTGCGCCACGGCGGCCGCTCGAGACGGACCGAGGGGGCCGGCCGGGACCGTTCCCACCCCGGCGGGCGGGGCGGCGCGTCGGCGCCCCGGGTGTAGCGGACCCAGCGCCCTTCCTCCGCGTGCCACCAGCGCAGCGCGCCGCTCGATGCCCGCTGCCAGCGCACGCCGCGGTGCACCACGTCGTTGCTCGACGGGCGGGCCGCGGCCGGGTCCGGCGATCCCGCCTCGGGTGACGGCGGGGTGATCACTTGAGCAGCCGGGACAGCCGGCGGTCGGCGAGGGGCTTGCCGCCGGTCTGGCACGTCGGGCAGTACTGGATGGACTTGGTGGCGAAGGCCACCTGGCGGACCGTGTCGCCACATACCGGGCACGCCTCGCCGGCGCGGCCGTGAACGGCCATCCCGCTTCGCTTCTCCCCCTTCAGCCCCTTCGCCGGCAGCCCCGCGGCGCGAGCCAGGGCGTCGGAAAGAACTCCCCTCAACGCTTCGAACAGGCGCTGGTTGTCCTCTGCGGTCAGCTTGCCGGCCGGCTTGAACGGCGACATCCGGGCTCGGTGCAGCGCCTCGTCGGAGTAGGCGTTGCCTACACCGGCGAGCACCGACTGATCGGTGAGGACCGACTTGAGGTTGCCGGAGCGCCCTGCGAGGGCGGTGGCCAAGGCCGCCTGGTCGAACCCGTCGCCGAGAGGGTCGGGACCGAGGCGGGCCACGCCCTCGACGACGGCCGGGTCGGGCACGACCCAGATCGCCAGGCGCTTCTCCGTCCCCTGCTCGGTGATATCGAACCCCGGCCCGGAGGACAACCCGACCCGCAACGCCAGCGGCCCCCGCCCGGGCTTGGCCCGGCCGGCGGGCACGGTGTCGCGCCACTGCACCCAGCCGCCCCGGGCCAGGTGGACGATCAGCCAGCGGGGCTCGGGCACGGCCTCGTCGCGCGTCGAGACGCACAGATACTTGCCTCGCCTGGTCACGCCGTCGATCGTCCGGCCCCGCAGCGACTCGAGCGGCGGGTCGAAGGTCTTCAGTGCAGAGAGGGCTCCCAGCTCGACCCGGGCGATCACCTGACCGCCGGCGCGCTCAGTGAGGAACCGGGCCAGCGCCTCGACCTCGGGCAGCTCCGGCACCGGTCAGGCCCTCCCGGTGTGACCGAACCCGCCGGCGCCTCGCACCGACGCGTCGAGGGCGTCGACCGCGACTAGATCGACGTGGGCGACGGCCTGGATCACCAGCTGCGCGATGCGGTCGCCTCGGGTGATCACGAACGGCTCAGCCGGGTCGGTGTTGAGCATGATCACCTGCAGCTCGTCTCGGTAGCCGGCGTCGATGAGCCCAGGGCTGTTGGCCAGGGTGACACCGTGGCGCAGGGCAATCCCGCTGCGGGGCAGGACCAAGCCGGCGTAGCCGACGGGGATCGCGACGCTGATCCCGGTCGGCACGAGAGCCCGGCCCCCTCCGGGGGCGACCACTGCGCCGACCCGGGCCCGCAGGTCCAATCCGGCGTCGCCGGGGCGGGCGTAGGCAGGGAGGGGCAGGCCCTCGTCGAGGCGGACGACCGGGAGCTCCAGCACGCCTGCAGGGTATCGGCGGCCGGGGCGCAGGTCCGGGAGGCGGGCACTAAGGTCGTCTGATGCTCGCGTGGATGGACCTGGAGATGACCGGCCTGCAGCCGGACCAGCACATCATCGTCGAGATCGCCACGCTGGTCACCGACGACGAGCTCAACGTCATCGCCGAGGGCCCCGACCTGGTCGTGGGGGCAACGGCCGAGCAGCTCGACGCGATGGACGACGTCGTGCGGGCGATGCACACCCGCAGCGGGCTGCTCGACGCCATCAAGGCGTCGGCCACGACGCTGGAAGAGGCCGGCGAGGCCACCCTCGAGTTCCTCCGGTCGCAGATCCCAGAGGCCGGCACCGTGCCGCTCTGCGGCAACAGCATCGGCACCGACCGCCGTTTCCTGGCCGCGCAGCTCCCGAAGGTAGAGGGGTACCTCCACTACCGCTCCGTGGACGTGTCGACGGTCAAGGAGCTGGCCCGCCGGTGGTACCCGGCCGCGGTCAGCGCCGCGCCGCGAAAGCGCGGTTCGCACCGGGCCATGGGCGACATCGTCGAGAGCATCGAGGAGCTTCGCTACTACCGAGGCGCCATCTTCGCCGCTCCTCCCTCTGCCTGAGCAGGCGGGCGCTTCGTTACTTCTCAGTTTCGTGAAGTACGAATACCCTTCCCATATGCGGGTGGGCGTGGCACGATGGGAAAGAAGGAACCCGGTGCAAACCGGACACTCAGGAGGTACCCGCATGAGCAGGACCACCGACGAACTCCCTGACGCTTTCGGTCACCGCAAGCGCAGCCGCCGCCAGGTGCGCCACGCCGCCCGGATGCAACTGCACCAGGTGGCGTTCGACGCCGAGGCGCTGGAGGACGCCGATCTGCGGTGCCCGACCGGTCGTCACGACCTCGGTCGCCACACCTCTCCTCCCCCCGCCAAGACGTCGAAGCCTGGGCGCCGGCCCGGGTTCAAGGTGTGGAAGACCCCGTTTTGGAAGCGGCGTAGGAGCCTGTGGGCCGAACGCAACAATGCGGAGCGCCGTTTGGCTTAAAGGGTTAGGCCTCCGGGACCGTCCTTTCGGGCGGTTCCGGAGCTGCCTGTTCGCCCTTGGATACCGGCGGAATCAAGGCAATAGCCACGAGGGAAGCCGGGGTATTTCCCCTCCGTAACTGCGGGCGAAGCCGCCGTATTCGCTGGTGTTGCCGGTGACGGTCCTGCCACGGGTGTCGTCGGCGTGTCGACCGCTGGCGCCGGCCGGGTCGTAGGCTCGGGGCATGCTCGAAGACAGCGTCCGGTCCCTCGCTAAGGGCAAGAATTTCGCGGCCCTCACCACGCTGCTGCCCAGCGGCCACCCGATGACCCAGGTGATGTGGGTCGACGCCAACGACGAGCACGTGCTGATCAACACCGAGGTCGGCCGGCAGAAGTTCGCCAACGTCAGGCGCGACCCGCGGGTCACGGTGACGGTGATCGATGCCGCCAACCCCTACCACTACGTCGAGGTCCGCGGCCGGGTGGTGGACTCCGTCACCGGGCCCGTCGCCCGGGAGCACATCGACGCGCTCAGCCAGAAGTACACCGGTGCCCCCTATGCCGTGCCGATCCAGACCGAGCGGGTCATCCTCCACATCGCCCCGGATCGGGTCCGGGCCAACGGCTGACCCGGCGCTCGCTCGCTCACTCGGCGGCGGGGCCGGCCGCCACCGGATGGATCTCCGAGGGATCCCAGTACGCCACCGCCGACGTGATCCGCCCGTCTTCGCCGACGGTGAAGATCTCGACGCCGTCGAACGCCACGCCGCCACCTGATCGAGGCCCGGCAACCAGGGTGTAGACCAGCGCCGCCTGGTCGCCGCACACGTGCAACGAGCGCTGCTCGATGCTGAAGCGTTCGGCCATGGCCGCCATGCCGTCCCAGAACGCGCCGATCGCTTGGCGACCGACCGCAGGCTCGGCGGGGACCGGGTCGATGAGTGTCGCGTCGTCGGCGAACAGCGACAGCCAGGCGTCACGGTCCCTGGCTTGGAAGTGGGTCAGGTAGCCGTCGACTGCGGCTGTGACCTGGTCGTGGGTGGCCATCGGGCAACTGTAGGAGGTCACGGAGTGACCCAGGCCATCACCGCCTTCACCTGAGGGTCCCGGCTGGCGGCCAGCTCGGAGAGCGGCCCCTGGCCCACGACCACGCCGTCGTCGATGAGCGCCGCGCTGTCGGCTCGCCACGCCACCGGGTCCGCGGTGCTCGCGGTGACCAGCACCCCCCGCAGCCACGACATCTGCCCGAGCAGCGACGACCAAAACCCCCAGATCACCGGGTCGAGCTCGCCGTCGACTACCAGCACCGGGCGGCGTCGGGCGACCGCTCGGGCCAGCGCCACCCGCCGGCGGGCTCCCACGCCCAGGTTGGCCACCGGCTCGGCTGCCCGTTCGGACAGGCCGACCAGGTCCAAGGCGTCGACCGCGTGGCTGCGCTGGCAGGGCGCCACGTGGCGGGGGGCGTAGACGTTGTCCCAGACGGTGTCGGACAAGAAGACCCCGTCGTTTTGGGGGACCAGCGACAGCACCTCCGGCACCCGGTCCTTGGTCAAGGCGGCACCGAAGGCGTGGCAGCGCTCGAAGCCGTCGCCGAGACCGACCAGGGACCGCACCCACTGGGTCTTGCCTTGGCCGGAGGCGCCCAGCAGGACCACCAGCTCACCGTCTCCGACGGTGAGGGCTCCCCGCTTGCGGTCGCGGACGTCGAGGGGATCCCCCGCCCGGTCCCCGCTCCCCCGGCGCAGCATCAGCCCGCGGCGACGGCGACGGCGGCGCCGAGCACCATCACGCCGGCCACCATGCACGCCGCCGCTCCCCGGCGAAGCACCGACACCCGGTGGGGTACCTGGTGGGTGGCGGTGGTGCGGGGCACCAGCCGATCGCCCTGCCTCCAGCCGTACCGGCCGATCAGCAGGGTGGCGACACCGAGAACCAGCAGAGCGATCACGCTGCCGATCCTCTCGGTCCCGGTCAGGCGCAGCAGCTGGCCCCGCCGGGCGTCGGCCGCTGACGCGGCTTGCAGCCCGGCGGTGACCACAGCGTTGGGGAGGGCGCCGGCCACGATTCCGCTAGCCGCCGGCGGGTGCGGTCCCGGCGCTGGTGCCGGTACCGGACGCGGAGCCGGTCGGGGTGGTACCCGAAGAGGTGGCGGTCCCGGCGGCGGGGCCCACCCCGGCGAGGGTCTCGCCGGTCAGGTTGGGGACCGGGATGGGCGGCGGGGCGTCCGGGTTGAGGGGCTTGTACTTGGCTGCGTACACGATGTGAGCGGACGCGATCTGCTTGCCCAGCCAGCTGTCCCACGCCTGAGCCTGGGCTTGGTCGGTCAGCACCGTCTTGATCGCGGTGGTCGTCGTCGCGTTGAGCGTCGCTGCCGCAGCCGGGTGGACGGCGGTGACGATCCCGACATCCCACGCCCCGGAGCTGTCGTGGACCGGCCCGAAGGGCACGTTGGGCGGTGCGGCGAAGGCCGCGTCGGCGAAAGCGGCTTGGAGGTCGTCTTTGGCGTAGAGACCGAGCTGACCGCCGTTGGCCTTCGTCGCGGTGTCCAGGGACTGGGAGGCGGCGAGCGCAGCGAAGGGTTTCCCGGCCTTCAGCTGGTCGACGATCGACTGGGCGGCGGCCTGGCTGGCGACCACGATATGGCTGATCTGGCGGGTCTCGGGCTCGGCCAGCTGCGCTCGGTGCTGGTTGAAGTAGGCCTGGATCTGGGCCGCGGTGACCGTCGGGCTGCCGATGATCTTGGCGAAGAGCTTCTGGTAGACGAGGTTGTGGCTGATCTCGGCCAGGACCTGGTCCTGGTTGAGGCCGGCGGAGGACAGCGCCGTGGCGAACTTCGTCTGGTCGCCGCCGTACTGGGTGCTGATCGCCTTGCTGAGGCTGTCTTGCGCGGTCTGGGCGGAGACGGTCACCCCCTGCTTGGGGGCCACCTGGTCGAGCAGCATGCTGACCGCTTCGGCCTGGGCCGCGCTGGTCAGGTAGGTGTGGTACTTCGCCTGGTCGGACGCCGCGGGCGGGGTGATCCCATAGAGGGTCTGGCGCACCGAGAGCTCCTTGTTGAAGTCCGCGACCGACACCGCCTTCCCGTTGACGGAGAAGGCGTCGCCGGCCGGGAGACCGCTGCCGGTCCCGGCGGTCGCCAGCACCACTCCCCCGGCGACAGCGGCGGCGGCCACCACCGCAGCTGCCGCCTTCGCCCGCCGGCCGCCCCAGGCCCGGGCCCGGGGTCCTCTCCGGTTTTCTCCGGCCCCGCCGTGGCCGGTTCCGGCGTCGTCGCCCTCGACGGTCGCCTCGGCGGTCACCGGGGCGGTGACGACCGCGTCGGCGCCGGCCACCTCGGCTTCTTTCTCCGACCCTGGCCGTTCCAGCACCGTGGTCGCCGTCCCGCCGTTGGCGGCGGACCCGCCCAGCGCGCTGCGCAGCTGGGCCCAGCCTCCCGGCGTTGCGGCCCTGACCTCGTCGACATCAGCCTGGTGCGGGGCGGGGCCGGAGCCGGTTCCGCTCAGCGCGTCTCGTAGACGGTCCCAGCCGGCGGGGACCGTCGCCGGTGCCGCCTCCTCTGCGGTCGCGGTGCCGAGGGCTCTCGCCAGCTGATCCCACGCACCGCGCGCTGCTCCGTTGGTCATACCAAGATCTCCTGTCTGGCCGGGATCGGCCTGTCGTTGCTCTCCCCGGACGGCACCTGCCGAGGCTGTCTCCACTGGTTGTCGACGCTGACCACGACCCACGCCGCGACCAGGGCCAGGCCGACCGATCCGGCCAGCACGATCCCGAACTGGCGGAGGATCGCCAGGTGGGACAGGCCGAGGACCGCGAAGCCCGACAGGGACGTCGCCCCCGCCCCGATCACCGCCGACCACGGGCGGGAGCGCCCGGCCCGCGACGCGGAGGCGGCCATGACGGTGAACTCCCCGCCGACCGCGGAGGTCAGCGATCCGAGCGACACGGTGAGAGGGGTCAGCGGTGTGTGGGTGAGGCGGAGGAGCGCGAAACCCCACCCGGCGGCCAGCACCGCGGCGAGGACCGCCAGCACCGCGGTGCGGCGCCGGCGAAGGAACACCACCAGGACGGCACCGAAAGCGGCGATGCCACCGGCGTTGGGCAAGAGACGGTCCCCCGAGAGCAGGTCGTAGCTGCGGGCACCGACCGCGGGCAGCCCGGTGATCGACACCGTCGCCCCCGCCGGGGCCGGAGGAAGGATGTGGCGGATCGAGGCGATCAGCGCGGACTCGCTGCCCAGGCTGCCCAGCTGCACGCCGAAGGCCATCACGGCCTGCTTGTGGTCGGTTCGGATCGCCGCGTCGGTCAGGTAGGCGGGGAGCACCTCGTCAGCCGCGGTGATCTGCGCGGGGGTCGGATGGTCGCCCAACCATGAAAGGAGCGTTGCTGGGGACACGATCGGGCGCAGCTGGTCGCCATGCGCCAGCAGCAGCCGGTCCTGGGCCTGCTGATACCACGACAGGAACGCCGGGGTCATGACATCGGCGCCGCGGACGTACACGTCCAGCTCGCCCGACGCGCCGAGCACCGACTGCGCGGCCAGTCCCTGCTCCAGCGCGGGCAGCCCCGCCGCCAAGCGTTCCGGGTCGCTGTTCAGTCCGAGGGTCCCGAGCGCGGCCCACCCGCCGAGCGCGACGACCGCCCCCAGGGCGCCGAGCGCGGCCCACGCCGGCCGGCGACGCGGTCGGCTCGGCGGGTCCTGACGCCCGGCGGAGCACCGGTCGCGCCGGTCCGTTTCCCGGGCCGGCAGCGGCGGGAGGCGGCGGGCGACGGCCACGCCGAGCACCGCGGAGAGGAGCAGGCCGGCGGCCAGGGCGATGCCGAGGTCGCGCACGTAGGGCAGCGGGTTGACCGCGAGGAGAGCCAGGCTGGCGGCGCTGGCGGTCGCGGTGGCCAGGATCAGCCGGGGTCGCCCCTGCCGGAGGGCGTATATCGGGTAGTCGGTGCCGACGCCGAGGATGATCGGCAAGAACGCCAGCAGGCCGAGCGACAGCGACGCCCCCAACCATCCGAACGCCGACATGGTGATCCCGGTGGCGACGAAGCCGATCCCGAGCGGCAGGAGCCGTTCCCACACCGGGCGACGGCGGCGCACCACGAGGAACCCGACGGCCACGACGGCCAGCGAGATCCCGGCCAGGATCGGCAGCTCGGTGGTGATCTCGGTTCCGAACGCCGCGACGATGACCGGTGTGCCGGTGACGACCGACGCGGAGATCGGCAGCTTGGCCGCCTTCACCGCAGCCTTCAGCTCCCGCACCAGCGCCTCGGTCCGGGCCTGGCTGAGCCCGGGCGACGGACGGACCAGGATCGACTCGTGGGTGGCGTCGGGCACCAACCACCGGAACGCCGGCTGGGCCTGCCCGTCAGCGCCGAGAAAGACGGTCTTGCCCAGAGCCGTGTTCTGGATCGACGGCAGGCCGATCCGGAGGCCTTTGGCGAGCAGCGCCCCGTAGCGGAGATCGAACTGCGCCACTGCGGCCTTCCCGGCGGCTTGCTGCGCGGCCGGCGGCTGGCCGGCGGCTTTGGCCGCCTGCTCGGCCTGGGCGATCAGGGCGTCGCGCTTGCCGGAGATGTCCACCAGCACGTTTTGCAGGCTGATGGTGATCTCGTTGAGGGTCGTGCCCGGCCCGTACACCACGGCGACGTCGGGCAGCGACGCCAGCTTGCTCTCCAGGGCGATCTCGTCGCGAAGCGGCGTGCCGGAGAGCAGCCCGACCGGCTGCTTCGAGGTCAAGAGCAGCGCGATCGGGTCGGCGCCGAAAGCGGTCTGCTCGGCGTTGAGGGTGCGCACCGTGCGGTCCCCGCCCGGCAGGAACGACGCGATGGTCGTGTCGAGACGGATCCGGCTCAGCCCGACGCCGGTGGTGCCGAGCACCGCCAGGACCGCCACGGTCACGGCCAGCGCCCGCAGGGTCAGCCGCCTCGGGTCGACTGCGGCGGCCACGCGCCGAGGCGACGGCCGGCGCAGGGCCGGGCGTCGCCTGCGGTTGGGCCGGGAGCGGCGGGTCACGCCTGTAGTTTCGGCTCGGCGGCCCCGGGCTCCTCCCCCCGACTCCCGCTGCGGGGACGGTGGCCCGCACGGCGCGTCCGGTGGCCCGGACGGGTCAGTACTTGAGGCGCTGGACCCGGGTGTAGTTGGGCGGCGCCGGCGCCGGCGACTGCCCGGTGCCGTTGCTGGTGCCCGGGAGGGGGTTGGCGTTGGCGCTGAGCCCGGGGGCCAGGGTCTGCTGGGCTGTCGGGGTCTGCAAGGTGTTGGCGTTAATCAGCGGCTCGGCCAGCGCGGCGGTCGGCTCCTTGCCGGGACCGCAGGTCCCGGGGCCGGTGTCGCAGTGCGCCACTGCCGCCCCGAAGTTGGAGGCGAAGGCGGCGATATCCCGGTTGTAGGGGGCGAGGTAGGCGACCATCGGGTCCAGGTCGGAGAGGGTGTAGGCCAGCGACGGGAGCAGCTGGTCGACCTGGGTGGCGGTGGTCTGCACCGGCCCGAGGGTTGCGGGAGCCTCGACCAGGGAACTGTTGAGCGTCGGCTGGAGGGCGTCGAGCTGGCTGGTCAGCGGCGGCAGGTTGACCAGGTCGTAGTTGAGGTCGCCGGCCGACGATTGCAGGTTGGTGGCGATGGGCTGGAGAGTCGTCGACAGCTGCGTCACGCTGCCGGCAGCGCCGTGGATCGACTGCATCAGCCCGGGGAGCGACTCGATGGTCGCGGCGACCGCGGCCTGCGCGTTGGCGGTGGTCTGGTTGACCTGCTGCGCGGAGGTGACCAGCTGCCCGATCTGGCCCTGGCCCTCGTCGAGCACGCCAACGAGCGTCGCGGTCTGTTTGACCAGCTGCTGCAGGTCGCTCGACTGGTTGGCCAGGATGTCGAACACGGTCTGGCCGTTGCGGCCGACGTCGCCCAGCGCACCGAAGATCTGGTTGAGGTTGTCGCCCTGGCTAGCCGTGGCCTGCTGCAGCTCGGTGATGAGCTGTCCGGTGGCCTGCCTGGTCGGGCCGTTGAAGGTGTTGAGGATGTCGTTGAGGGTGGTCTGGTTGCGCACCGACGCGAGGCCGACCGTGCTGTGGCTCGGCATCGCTGCGCCGTTGCCGTCGGTGATCTGGACGTAGGTCTCGTTGAGCAGGGTCTTCGGGCGGATCTGGACCGTCACCCCGTCGTGGAGGGGCACGTTCTTCGTCAGGTTCATGAGGACGTCGACGTGACCGGCGGCCCGGCTGACCGACAGGACCTTGCCGACGGGAACGCCGGCCATCTCGACGTCGCTGTCGCTGACCAGGTTTTGGACGTTTTGGAACTGGGCGGTCAGCTTGTAGCCCTTGCCGGTGACGCCGGGGATCGAGCCGCCGAACTTGACGTAGAGCACGCCGAAGATGGCGAGCATGCCGACCACGAACACCGCGACCACACCGGTGCGCAGGCCGTTGAGGGTGCGGGCGGAGTAGCGCATCAGCCGTTACCTCCGCAGGCGGCCGGGAGGTAGCTGCTGATCGGCAGCGGGGACTGCGGCAGGGCCTTGACCACCGAGCCGATCGTCGAGATCAGGCTGCTGCCGGAGGGCCCGAGCACCGAGCAGGCGCCGCCGAGGAAGTTGAGGGTCCCAGACCCCGAGCCGACCACGGCCCTGATGACCTGCTGGCGGCCGTTGGGGGTGTTGACCGTGAGGCTGCCGACGCTGGCGGTGTGGAAAAAGAACCCTTGCAGCCACGGGGCGTCGTAGCCGAGGTAGGCGGTGATCGGGTTGAGCAGGGGCGTGACGTGGGTGAGGTTGGCCAGGGCCGGGTTGGCGTCCACCAGCAAGGAGCGGGCCGAGTTGACCACCGGCGTGCCGGTCGTGATCACCGGTCCCAGCTCGTCCACGACCGGCTTGAGCTGGTTGAGGGTGGTGGTCAGCTTGTTCAGCGCTCCGGGCAAGACGCCGTCGGCCGCCCGCAGGTTGTCGAGGAACGGGTTCAGCTGCCCGCTCAAGGCCTGGACCTTGCCGAGCGAGGTGCCCAGAGCATCGGTGGTGCCCGGCAGGGCGGCCAGCGTCTTTTGCAGGTCGGTGTTGTTGGCCGACAGCGTGGTGAGGGTGGTCTGGGCGTGGGTGATCAGCGACGCCAGGCGGGCGTCGTTTCCGCCGATCGCCTGCGCGATCTGGTTCAGGGTGGTGACCAGCTGCTTGATCTCGCTTTGGCGGGTCGCCAGCGCTGCGGCGACGGGCTGCAGCGAGCTCAGGCCGTTGCTGGCCGAGGTGAGGTCCTTCGGGATCGACTGCGACGCGTTGTCCAAAGCGATGTTGGTCTCCGACAGCAAGATGCGCTGAGCGTTTTGTTGGTTGGGCCCGAGGTGCTGGAGGATCTGGTCGATCTCCACCGGCGACTGGGTCTGGGCGACTGGGATCGTCTGGCCGCTTTTGAGCAGCGGGGCGGCGGGCGTGCCTGGGTTGAGGGAGATGTACATCTCGTTGAGCGGGGTCTTGGCCTGCAGGAGAGCGGTGGCGTTGGCGTACACCTTGAGGCTCGAGTCGGTGATCTCCATGCCGACCTTGGCGTCGCCGCCTTTGGTGACCGACGCGTTGCCGATCTGGCCGACGTGCACCCCCGCCACCCGGACCTCTTGGTGCTGGCCGGGGGCGATGGCAGACGCGTCGCTGAACACCGCGTAGATGGTGCGCTCGTGCTGCCAGGGCAGGATCAGCTGCTCCTGGGAGATGATGAACACCGCGACCACCAAGCCGACGACGATGGCAGCGATGATCGTGAACAGGTTGCGCCCCAGCCCCGGCCGTGACCCCAGGTAGGTGCGTATGCCGCGCAGCCGGCCGCCTTTGCGTCGGCCCTCCCTGCGGTGGATGGATATCGTGCTCACGCGTCCACCCTCCTCGTCTGGGCGTCGGTTCCGCTCACTGGTTCGCCGTCGGTCACGGCGTCACCTGGTTGCCGGCGGTCGGGCAGGTCTCGGCGCCGCACCCAGTGCCGGTCTGGTAGGTGCCGTTGGTGCTGCTGCCAACGCCGTTGGTCGAGAATCCCGGGATGCCCTGGGGACCGATCCCGAGGATGACCTCCGGGCCGTGACCGGTGCCGTCGTAGAGGGACGTGACCGAGTCCAAACCGGCGAAGGTGTAGCCCATCTCCTGGTACAAGGTGGCCGGCTTCTGCAGCTCGACGTGCTGCATGGCGGTCAGCTGGGGCAAGAACGCGGGGATCGGCCGGCCGTTGGCGCTGGTGGCGGGCTGATGGTTCGGCCCGACGCCGTTTAGGTGGTCGAGCACCGGGCCCCGGATGTTGTTGACGATGGTGGTCGCGGAGCCCACCGTCGGCACCAGCTGCTGGAGCAGCGGAGTGGTGTCGGCGAGGAACGGGTTGAGCTGGGCCAGGACCGGGGCGGCGTCGACCAGGGTCGGCTGGGACTGGATCAGCAGCTGGGTCAGCTGCTGGGCCGCCGGCCGGGAGACCCCGGCGGTGATGTCCAGTTCGTTGAGGGTGCTGTCCAGCGCCACCAGCCCCAGCTGGGTGTTGTGCTCGTTGACCGGCAGGTTGGCGATGGTCTGCGCCAGCGCCGGGCTTTCCTGGCCGAGGGTGCTGGAGAACGTTCCCAGGCCGTCGACCACCGACTCGATCTGGCCCATCTGTGCGGTGAGGGTGGTGTCGGTCTTGGACAGGCCGGCGATCAGGTTGGTCAGGTCGCCGGGCTGTTCGCCTTGGAGGGCGTTTAGGACCTGCCCGGTCGGCACCAACGCGCCGGGGGCCTTGGCGAACACCGCGGCGGCTGACTGCGTCCCGCCGTTGCGCAGGCTGAGGTCGGTCTGGTTGACGAACTTCTTGATGCCCTGCTGCGCCGGGGGGGTGATCGAGTCCAAGATGTTGTCGAAGTAGACCGGCACCGTGCTGCGAGAGACGGGGATGGTGCCCTGCGGCGAGCCGCTCGAACCGCCCGGCGTCAGCTGCACGAACGTGTTGCCTCCGAGCAGCGTCGTGAGACGGATGGCGGCGGTCGGGGCGGTACCGAGCTTGGCGGCGTTGGATCCGTAGAGCTTCATGGTGACCAGCGCACCGCTCGGGTTGTGGGTGACGCCTGTGACGGTGCCGACGACCACGCCCGCGATCTTGACCTGGGTCAGGTACGGCTTGAGCAGGTACTGGCGGGGGAACTCGGCGCTTACCGTCCGGCCGCTTTTGATGTCGGTCAGGATCCGGTGCTTCTCGAACGCCGCGGTGAACCCCACGAGGACCACCAAGGCGAAGACGATCCCGATCCGGATCGGGTGCCGGCGCCTCGCGCTGGAGGGGCCGCTCTTGCGGCGGACGGCGGGGAGCTTCACGGGCATGCTCCGGTCTTGACGTCCTGGTAGGCCTGGCCGGGAGCCGGGTACGGGTCGCGGCACTGCGTGGCTGCGGAGAGGGCGGCTGGCGAGCCGGCCGCCCCGCCGAGCGCCTCACCCTGCTCGGTCAGGTCGATGCGCAGCCACTTGCCATCGGCGTTGCCCTGCGACAGCGCCGAGGACAGGTTGGAGAACAGCGAGAAGATGTCCACCGAGTACGGCGCCAGGTAGCTGAGCAGCGGCTGCGACTGGTTAATCAGCTGGGCGAGGAACGGCGCCACCGGTCGCTCGAGCTGCGCATTGGTGCCAGCCAGGTCGTTGAACGCCGGGGTGGCTTGCTGCGAGACGCCGGGGACCCGCTCGAGGGGCTGGACCCCGTCGCGTAGCAGTGACCGCAGTGCCGGCGTACCGGCGCCGGCCGCAGCCAGGCCTGGGCGAAGCGTGGTGAGCGCGTTCCCGGTGGCGGCCGCCGCCGAGGTCAGGGCCTGGAGGGCAGGGACCGCGGCGGTCAGCGCAGGGGCGGTACTGGAGAGCGTCTGGCGCAAAGCGGTGGTGTCATTGACGTTGACCGCCTGGAGGGTGGTGTCCATCTGCCCGAGGAGCGCCGCGAGCTGCTGGGTCCGCCCAGCGAAACGGGTCGAGAGGAGGTTGGTGGCGTCGATCAGCCCGGTCAGGTTGGTGGAGGGGTCGGCCAGCGTGGACATCGTCGTGCCCAGGTTGGGCAGGAGGGTGGGCGACGCGCCGATCAGGTCGTTGATGTTCTGTCCTTCACCGGCGACACCGGTGCCGAGGGTCTGGATGGCGGTGCTGAGCGACTGCGACACCTTCGGGTTGAGGATGCTGAGAACCGTGTCGATCTCGACGGGTTCGGTGGTCCGCCCGACGGGGATCCCGCCGGCGGGGGCCGGACCCGCCGACGGCGTCCCCGGGTTGATCTCGACGTATTCGGTCCCGAGCGGCGACACCGCCCCGATGCTGGCCGACGCGTTCTTGTAGATCTTGGTCCCGGGGTTCATCTGGGCGGTCACCACCGCTTGGCCGTTGCGGTAGGCGACCTTTGACACCTGCCCGACGCGTTCGGTGTTGATCCGGACGTCGGAGTGGATCACGACATTGGACGCCGTCTTGTAGTGGATCGTCACGTAGGAGTACGGGTAGAACGGCGGCCCGCTGATAGCGGTGTAGCCGATGTAGGCGGCGAGGACGAACACCGCGACGGCGATCGCCCCGACGAGCTTGGCGTTGATCGGCAGGGGCCTGCGGAACATCTACGAACCTCCCAGCAGGTAGCCGAACAGGTTGGACTCCTGGCCCGACGACAGCCCGGTAGCCGACTGGCTGTTGGCCGCGGTGGTCGGCGTTGTGGTGGTGGGCGAGGACTGCCCGCCGAGCAGGCCGCCGAGCAGGTTCCCCACACCCCTGGTGACCCCGTTCACGACGGAGGTGGCCGGGTTGGCGGCCGGCACGCCCGCCGCGGCCACGCTCGGGACCGACACGGTGGGGGTGGCGGGAGCGGTGGTGGCGGTGCCAGGGAGGGTGGCGAGGGTACCGAGGTTGAAGTCGCCGAAGAAGCGGAAGTAGTGCGACAGGCCGTCGTAGTTCTGGGTGGCCAGCGACCAGTTCTTCACGAAGGCGAAGAGGTTGTCGAGACCGGGGCAGTCGGTGGCGCTGCAGCCCCCGGTGATCCCCTGCTGCACCAGCGGGATCAAAGCCTGGGAGTCGCTCAGGCCCGACGCGGCCGACGTCTGGAGGGTGTTGACGACCGGGCCGGTTTGCTGCAACAGGCTCTGGGCGGCCGGCAGGACCGGCTGCAGGGAGGTGATCGCAGGAGCCGCGGCGGTGGCGAAGTTGTTGAGCTCGTCGCTGACCGCGGACAGGTTGTCGGTTAGCGGCCTGAGCGACTGGAGCGCGGGGGTGGCCTGATCGGAAAGGGTGCCCAGCTGGTCGAACGCCGTGGTCGTCGACCCGAGGAAAGCAGGTAGCACTTGGAGGTCCTTGCCGAGCGACGACGCTTGAGCGGCGGTGGCGTCCAGGGTGGTGTTGGCGGTCGACACCAGGTGGTCGAGGGTCTGACCCTGATGCGTCGCCAACGCCGCGGTGACCGGCGAGAGGTTGTCGAGCAGCGCGGTGAGGGTCTTGTTCTGCTGGTCCAGGAGGTTGGTCAAGGCGGTGGTGTTGTCGAGCGCCGGGCTGAGCGCTTTGAGGGCGTCGGCGGCGTTGCCGCCCTGGCCCGCCATTCCCTGCCCGAGCGAGGTCAGCAAGACGCCGAACGCCGTGGAGGTCGGGTCGTTGAGGGCGTCGAGGACGCTTTGGAAGTTGACGGCGTTGCTGGTGTGGGCGGTGGTGATGGTCGCACCGTTGGCCATCACCGGCGCCGACGGGCTGCCGGGGTGGAGGTCGACGTAGTTCTCGCCGAGGAGGCTGATGGGGCGCACGGTCGCAGTGGCGTCGGTGTGGATCGGCCAGAATCCGCTGTCGATGTGCAGCTTCAGGTAGGCGGTGTTCTTCTTCAACGTGATGCTCTGCACGGTCCCGGCGGTCACCCCGTCGATGTGGACGGTGTTGCCCTTGGTGATGGACTGCGCGTCCGCGAACTGGGCGACGATGGTGTGGCCCGACGAACCACCGAGGCTGCCGGTGGCGAACGCGGCGAGCAGGGCGATCACCGCGGCGAGAACGACGATGCTCAGCAGCTGGCCGCGGTTCTGGCGGGAGAGGACGCTCATTTGATCGGGTTCCCTGCAGCGTCGGTGGAGGTCGAGCAGGTGGTGCAGGGCTGGCCGGCGACGGTGCCGGGGAACGGCGGGCCGTTGGTGGCGGTGGCCGGCAGCGGGACGACTCCGAGGGCGGTGGTGGCCGGCGTGCTGTAGCCGTTCACCCCGGCGACCTCCCCGGCCAGCGCCGAAGCGCCGAGCACGCTGGTGAACGGCCCGAGGTGTCCGTTGCCGTCGTAGGACGCCAGCCAGCTACCCCAGTTGGCGAAGAACCCGGCCAGCTCGGGGGTGTAGGGTCGGGCGAAGTCCAACACGCTCGACGTGATCTGCGTGGTCTGACCGGTCGGGTAGCCGGCGCCGTTGAGGGGGATGTTGCCGTTGGCGTCGGCGACCGGCACCGTCAGCTGCTGGGGCGCGACCAGCGCCGAGGTCGCCTGGGTCAGGCCGGGCACCGTCGCGTTGGCGCTGTTGACCAGGCCGGGGGTGTCGGCTAGGAGGACGTTGAGGGACGCCAGCGTCGGCTGGAGCTGGGCCACGACCGGGGACAGCTGGTCGATCACCGGGCGCAGCTTGGACGCGAACGCCGGCAGCGTGGCTGCGCCGGGCGCCAGGTCGTTGAGGAGGGGGACGACCGCCGCGGTCGTGGCCGGAAGCTTGCCGAGGGTGGTGTCGGCTGCGGTCAGAGTGGAGGGCAGGCCTTGCAGCCCCGTCGTCAGGTTGGCGTCTTGCTGGGAGATGTTGCCCGTTGCGGTGGTGAGACCCGACACCGTGGAGACCAGCGAGTTCTGCCGGTTGACCAGGCGCTTGGACAGGTCGGCCATGCTGCTCACCAGCTGGCGGAGGGCCAGGCCGTTTTGGCCCACGGCGTCGAGGACCTGGGCCAGGGCCTGGACGCTCGGCGCCGCGGCCTGGACGGTCTGGTTGACGTTCGTGGTGTTGCCGAGGGTCTGGGCCAGCTGCGGGATTCCGTCGGCCAGGCGCTGGCGGGTCTGGGGGTCGAGGGCGCTGAGCACTTGGGCCAGCTCGACGCGGTCCTCGCCCCCGGGGAGGATCCCGCCGTTGGGGACGACCGGGTTGGACTTGGGCGCGGGGGCCAGCTCGACGTAGCGCTCGCCTAGCAGCGCCTTGTAGTCGATCTTGGCGGTGGTCCCGCTGTGCAGCGGCGTGTCGGCCGAGTCGAGGCTGACGGTGACCATCGCCTGCCCGTTGCTAACGCCGAGGTGGCTGACCTTGCCGACGCTGAAACCTTGGACCTGCACCAGGCTGCCGTTGTGGAGGTCGGTGGCCTCGGGGAAGACGATCGTGACGTGGTAGCCGCCGCCGCTCGCGGCCCGCCAGACGACGACGCCGGCGACGAGCGCGACGACGATGGCGATCGTCGCCGCGTAGCCGATGCCCCTCCTCGGGGCTGAGAGCGTCGCTGCCACCTTGACCTAGTCCATCCCCAGCGGGCCGGCCGAGTCGCCGGCGAGGAACTGCTTGACGAAGGGCTTCTCCGAGCGGAACGCCTCGTCGGCCTCCCCCCAGTGGACGACCTTGCCCTTCCACAGCAGGCCGATGTACTGCGCCACCTTGCGGGCGCTGCGGATGTCGTGGGTGACGATCAGGTAGGTCCCCCCGTACTTACCGTGGATGTCGAGGATCAAGTCGTTCAGCAGGCTGGTGCGGACCGGGTCCAAGCCGGAGTCCGGCTCGTCGAACATGACGATCTTGGGTTGCATGACCAGTGCGCGGGCGAAGCCGGCCCGCTTGCGCATACCGCCGGAGATCTCTCCGGGCATCTTGTAGATCGCGTTTTGCAGACCGACGTCTTTCATGTTGCTCATGACGATGCGGCGGATCTTGTCCTCAGGGAACTTCGTGTGCTGGCGCAGCGGGAACGCCACGTTGTCGTAGAGGTTCATCGAGCCGAACAGCGCGCCGTCTTGGAACAGAACTCCGAACGACTCCCGGATCTTGAACAGCTCGTCGTCGCTCATCGACAGCAGGCTGCGCCCGAAGACCCTGATGTCGCCCTTGTCCGGGTACATGAGGGCCAGGATGTGCTTGATGAGCACGCTCTTGCCGGTGCCCGACGGGCCGAGCACGGTGGTGATCGTGTCCTCGAGGAAGTCGATGGTCAAGCCATCCATGACCTTGTTGGAACCGAAGGCCTTGTAGCAGTCGTCGACTGCGATCGTGACGTTCTTGTCGCTCATGGGGATCGTTCCTCAGTTACCGATGGGTGAGCGCGGCGCCTGGCCCCAAAACAGCATCGTGCCGAGCATGCCGATCAGGTGGACCATCACCATGTTGGCGATCATGGATTTGGCGGTGTTCTTCCCGACCCCCACCGAACCGCCCCGGGCGGTGTAGCCGTAGTAGCAGCCGATGAGGACGATGACGGTGCTTTCTATGAAGACCTTTGTCAGGGAGAAGAACAGGTCGAGGGGGTTCTGGAACAGCCAGAAGATGAACAGGTAGCCGCCGGAGGAGACCGTGTGCAGCTGGACGACGGTGGAGAGGTATTCGGTGAGGAACATCACTCCGAGCCCGACGGCGTAGAGGAACGGCACCGCGATCCAGATGGCGGCCAGCCTGGTTGCCACTATGAAGCCCATGGGCCGGATGCCCATCACCTCGAGGACGTCGATCTCCTCTGAGATGCGCATCGAGCCGATCTCGGCCACCAGGCCGCAGCCGACCTTCGCGGAGAGGATGTAACCCCACATGTAGGGGGCGCACTCGCGTACCGCGCACCACGAGTCGAACACCCCGGAGTACAGCGGGGCGCCGATCTGCTTGAGGATGTAGCTCCCCTCGGTGCCGCACTCGAGGCCCATGACGCCTTCCATGAGCCAGATGATCAGGCCCGACCCGATGATGAGCAGGGCGGTCTGGCGGAAGACCTCGGTCGGGTACAGCCGCAGCTTGGGGATGGAGCGGATGGCGTCCGCGCTGAAGTGGAGGATCTCGCCGATCTGCTCGAAGAGACTCTTGACCTTGATGCCGACGGTGGCCCACCCGACCTGCGCCGAACCGTCCTCGCCGCCCTCGGGTAGCGGGATGTCCGGGAGGTCCCCCTCGTCGATCTCGACGTCGCGGCCCGGCTCGTAGGAGATCGACATCAGTGGAAGACCTGCGTGGAGGGAGCGAAGCCGAGGAGGGTGTTGGTGAAGACGTAGTTGATGGTCCAGATCAGCGCGAAGGAGATGACCACGGCGGAGTTGACCGCCTTTCCCACCCCCGACGGGCCGCCGGAGGCCCTCATGCCCTTGTAGCAGCAGACGACCCCGACCACCGCTCCGAACAGGAATGTCTTGGCGAAGCTGCCGATCAGGTCGGGCACGTTGGCCTGGGAGAAGAATTGGCTGGTGTAGCCGGCCGTGCTCGCGCCGAGCAGGATGACCGAGGCGATGTAGCCGCCGACGATGCCGACCAGCAGCGCCACGATGTCGAACAGACCGGTGATGATCGCGGTGGAGAGGATCCGGGGCAGGACCAGCTCCCGGATCGGGTCCACTCCGAGGACCTCCATGGCGTCGATCTCTTCTCGTATCCGCCGGGCGCCGATGTCCGCGGTGATGGCTGTGCCGACCACGCCGGCCACGATCATGGCGTCGATCCACGGCGCGAACTCCCGGATCCCGGTGGCCACGATGAACGAGCCCTCCCGCTCCGGGACGCCGAAGATGGTGAACACGTTGCCGCCTTGGAGGCCGGGGGCGCCGATGCCGAAGGCGGTGATGGAGATGATCATCGGCACCCAGCACAGCTTGAGTGCGGAGTAGATCTGCTCCTTGGTCTCATTCCAGTAGCCGGTGGGCCGGGTGATGGCGGACTTGATCACCGCCCCCGATAGCCAGGTCATCTCGCCGGCCTGGGTCAGGCCGCTGGTGAGGGACCGCCCAAGCGCGGCGAGGGGGTTGAATCGTTGGCGGGGCCCGCTGAGCCCGGCCAGCGCCAGGTCCTCGGCGAGCTCCTCGTCGTTGTAGCGGTCCTCGAAGCGGCTGGCGTCGACGGGAGCCCCGCCCCGCCCGGCGCCTCCGATCTCCTCGCCGTCGCTGGCGGCGAGGGCCACCGCCAGCGCCCCGGCGTGCTCCCGGGTCCCGGCCAGCTCGGCGGTGTCGTCGTCGCCTTCGCTCTCGAGCGCTTCGCGGCGGGACCCGTCGCCGGCCGCGGCGCGCTGCGAGCTGTCGCCGGCGAACGCGTCGAGCCCGGCCATCACCGCGTCGTGGATGGCCCGCTCCTGGGCGACGGGAGCAGCCCCCCGCCGGCCGGTGGAGCGCCTGGAGCGCCGGCTCAGTCGGGGCGCGGCCCGCTCCCCGTCGCGGCCGGGCCCGTCGAACATCCGAGCGAGAGCGGCGGACGCGCTGGCGTCGTCTTGCTTGCGGGTCCGGGGGCCGCCACCACTCGGGTCTTGGGGGGCGGTGCTCGGGTTGGAGTCGCGGCCCTCCCCGGGACCTTCCTCGCCGGGGCGGTCAGTTCCGGAGCGGTCGTCAGTCACCCACGCCTCCCCAGGCGCCACGGGGCTTCGTCCCCATTTGTGTGCCTCTCTCTCGCCCAGCCGAGATTGCCGGTCCCCATCCATTGCTCATGACTTGTCCACTATGCCCGCGGTCACACACCGGGTTACCGGCCGGTAGGGCCAGGTGTTGGCCCGTCCGGGCCAAGGTGTCGGGATGGGCGACGGCTGCCGTTTGGTGTAGGGACATTGGGCGCTTCCTTGGAGTGTCCGCACGTGGAGCGGACCGGCAGCCAGGAGATTCGGTGCCGGCAGGCGCGCCTCCTCCCTCGCGGGGCCATCAACCCCGGGTGCTACCGCCCCGAACGGGAGCGCTGCTCGTCGAGGCGGGCCCGCCCGACGATCGATCCGGCCAAGCCGCCTACCACCAACGCGAACGCCAAGGCGACGCCGGTGGCCAGCACCGAGATGGAGGCGGAGTGGACGATGAGGCGCAGCGGGATGGTCAGCGCGTAAGCCGAAGCGGCGGCCAGAGCGCCGTCTCTCGCCGCGAGGCGCACCGACGTCACCGGCGGCTGCACGGCCCGGTTGCCGGCGAGGGCGTAAGCGGCCGCGGCTACGACGTAGAGAATCAGGCCGTTGCCGAGACCGAGGAGTTGGAGGGTCACCAGCTCCCCCACTAGCAGGATCGAGAAACCCCACGACGCCCCTCGGACGATGCTGGGTGTCCCGCCGACGGGCGCGTCCCGCAGCCGGTCGGGACGAGTCCGCCGCTCCGGTCCGGACTGGCGGGACGAACCGGGCTGGCGGGACGAACCGGGCTGGCGGGACGAACCGGGCTGGCGGGACGAACCTGACTGGCGGGACGAACCTGACTGGGCTGGCCGCTTCGGTTCGGGGCGGCCCCCGGCGGAGGAGGTCGGCCCGCCAGAGCCTCCGGTGCGCGCCGGCGGCGGTACCCGACGGCGGGGGGGCTTTCGCTTGGGGGCCAACGGGTCAGCCGTCGAGGTCAGAGCCGCGTCGGGTGCGCAACGCGGACCGGGAACTGCGGCTGTCGGCCATCGGCTGGCCGTCGAGGAGACCCGACCGCCCGGCCAGCGCCGCCATCTCGATACGGGTCCGAACGCCCAGGTGGTCGCGCAGCTCGGCCACCATTCGCTTCGCGGTGCGCTCGGAGACGTAGAGGGCGTCGGCGATGCCGGATATCTCCAGCCCGTCCGCCACCAGCCGCCAGAGGGTCAGCTCTTCGTCGCTGAGCGCGGCGATGAGGTCGGCTCCGGGACGTCGGGCCCGGGCCAGCAGATGATCGACCATCGGGGCGGACAGCACCTGCCATCCCTGCAACACGGCCAGCAGCGGGGCCAGGAGCTGCTCGGGGCGGGCCGCCTTCGACAGGTAGGCCTCCGCTCCCGCCGAGAGCGCCTCGGCGGCCAGCTCGAAGTCCTCGGCTTTGGACAGGGTCAGGATCCGCACCCCCGGGAACTTCTCGCCGGCCCGGCGAATGAGATCGATGCCGCCCGGTGGCGGCAGGTCCAAATCAACCAGGATCAAGTCGGGGTCGCTATCGCCCAGCACCCTCAAGGCCTCGCCGACGGTGCTGGCGGTGCCGACCACCTCTATGCGACCGTCAGACGTCGGGCCGAGGACCATCTCGAGGCTCCGGGCGAACAGCGGCTGCCCGTCGGCGATCACCAGTCTGAGCACCGGGCGGCGCTCGCCGGTATCCGAGCTGCGATCCTGTTGGCCCCCGGCGAGACTCATGACCCAACGGTAGGCGCGCGGGCGGGTTGACCGCCGGTCGACACCGCCGCGACGGGGCGATCTCCGGCGCTCAGCTCCACCGGGGGCGCCACCGGCACCCCGATCGCTACGGTGCGAGGCGTGGCGGGGACGGTGAGCGCGGTGGCAGCAGACTGGTCCGGGGCGCGCACCGGCGAGCAGCGCGCCCTGTGGCTGGCCGAGTGGGATCCCGACCGCACTGCGGTCGTCGCGGTGAGCGGGCGCACCCGGGTCCAGGCCGGAGATCGGATACTCGACCTGGCGGCGGACGCGCCGGAGCTGGTCGCAGGCCTGGACTTCTCCTTCTCGCTGCCGGCGTGGTGGCTGGCTCGCAACGGCATCGCCACCGCCGCGGAGCTTTGGGCAGACAGCACTCGCCTCGAGCGGTGGCTGGCGGAATGCCGACCACCGTTTTGGGGCCGTCCGGGACGGTCCCGGCCGAGACCCCCGGCGGGCGACGAGTGGCGACTCACGGAGCGGGCCGCGCCGCTTCGGCCCGCCTCGACGTTCCAGATCGGTGGGGCCGGCGCGGTGGGCACCGCGTCCCTGCGGGGGATGGCGACCCTGGACCGCCTGCGCAGGGCCGGGATGTGCGTGTGGCCTTTCGAGCGCTGGGCGACCCCGGCAGTGGTCGAGGTCTGGCCTCGCCTGGGCATGGGCCGCACGGTGAAGTCGTCGCCGGCGGCCCGGGCCGCGGCGGTGGAGGCGATGGGCGAGCGGCTGGCGCCGGACGTCGCCGCTGCGGCGAGAGGCTCGGTCGACGCCTTCGACGCGGTGGTCGCGCTGCTCGACTTGGTGCGCCGCACCGACCAGGCGCGGCCGGCGACGACCGACCCAGTCGTGGCCCTCGAGGGCTGGATCGACGGCGTCGCGCTGGACGGGGGTGCGCTCAGCCCGTGGCGGCGGTGAGCGCCAGCTGCTCCTGGCCCGGGCGCAGCAGCCGGCGGGACCCGGCCACGCCATAGGACAGGTTCTCCATGAAGATCCAGCTGCGGCGGTGTATCGCCGTGGGCCCGTACGCCTGCAGGGCCATCTTGTGGCGGGGACAGGGGTAGCCCTTGTTGTACTCGAAGTCGTAGCCGGGATAGTGGGCGGCCTCGCCTCGCATCAGCCGGTCCCTGGTGACCTTGGCCAGGATCGAGGCGGCCGATATCGACAAGCAGGTGGCGTCGCCTTTGACGATGCGGCGGGTGCAGCCCATCCCCACGAAATCCCAATTGCCGTCCACCAGCACCTGATCGGGGCTGAGACCGAGCCCTTCCACCGCCCGGCGGGCGGCCAGCCGCTGGGCGTCGGCCATTCCGAGCCGGTCGCATTCCTCCTGGCTCGCAGCGCCGACCGCCCACGCCCGGCACCAAGAAGCGACCCGGTCGAAGAGCCGTTCGCGCTCAGCCTCGCTCAGCATCTTCGAGTCCCGCACGCCATAGACCCGCCGGTCGGGCGGCAATACCGCGGCGCCGACCATGAGCGGCCCGGCCCACGAGCCTCGCCCGACCTCGTCCACGCCGACCACCACCTCGTGGCCGGCGGCCCACAGGTCCCGCTCGACTCGTAAGGTCGGCGCGACGGCCCTCGCCGGGCGGGCGGACCGCAACGGGCGCCCGGCGCCGCGGGCAACGATGGCCATCCCCCGACGGTACCGGCCCGCCGCGTGGGCGCCGGCGCACCCGACTCTCTAGCGCAGCTCGACCCTCGGCGGACCGACATCGACGGCGCCGACTGCGGTGAACCCGTGTTCATCGACGAGCCGGCCGGCCATCTCGGGGACGACCGATGCCAGCAGCCCGCCGGAGGTCTGCGGGTCGTAGGCCAGAGCCTCGAGCGCCTCGTCGACGTGCGAGGTGACGTGGGCCTCCAGGTGAGCCCGGTTGCGGGGGTCGCCGCCGGTCCTGGTCCCAGCTTGGGCGGCTGCCAGTGCGCCGGCGTAGAGCGGCAACGCGGCGCCGTCGAAGCACAGCGTCACCGCGGAGCGCTCCGCCATCTCCCATCCGTGGCC
Source organism: Acidiferrimicrobium sp. IK (assembly GCF_025499425.1). Lineage (GTDB taxonomy): Bacteria > Actinomycetota > Acidimicrobiia > Acidimicrobiales > Palsa-688 > Acidiferrimicrobium. The sequence goes on along the minus strand of NZ_JAIMCB010000004.1, from coordinate 184,071 downwards.
GAGCAGACCGAACCCGGTGACGTCGGTGACCGCGTGCGGCGCGTCGGGGAGGGCGGCGAGGGCTTCGGCCGCCCCTCGGTTGAGGACCCGCATCCGGGCGATGGCGGAGCGCTTGTCGGCGTCGCTGCCGCCGGCGAGGACGATCCCGGTCCCGAGCGGCTTGGACAGCACCAGCGTGTCGCCGGGGCGGGCCCCGCTTTTGGCCCACACCCGTGCGGGGTGGACCACACCCTGCACGGCCAGACCGAAGATCGGCTCCTCGGAGCGGATGGTGTGGCCGCCGGCGACGGTGCCACCGGCCTCCGCGACGACCTCGGCGGCCGCGGCGAGGATGGCCGCGATGGCCTCGGTGGGCATCCGCTCTGGGAAGGCGGCCACGTTGAGGGCCAGCACCACCCGGCCGCCCATGGCAAACACGTCCGAGCAGGCGTTGGCCGCAGCGATGGCGCCGAAGTCGCCGGGGTCGTCGACGAGGGGGGGAAAGAAGTCGGTAGTGGAGACGAGCGCTACGTCATCGGTGAGCCGGTAGACCGCAGCATCATCGAAGGGCGCCAAACCGACCAGCAAAGAGGCAGCGCCGGTCCCGGCCAGCTCCCTGACCAGCGCGGCGAGGGGCGCCGCGCCCCACTTGGCGGCGCACCCGCCGCATGCCGTCCACTCCGTGAGTTTGATGCCGGTCGAAGTCATTGCCGCCTTTCCTACTGGGCCTGGGGAGCTCCGACGACGTAGCGCCCGAAGAGGGTCCCGTCGTCAGAGCCGAGCAGGTGGGTCCGCTGGAGCCTCACCACCGAGTCGAGGGGGTCGGTGCCGAGCAGCCCGCTGCGTCGCGGCCCGACCAGCACCGGCGAAATGGTCAAGCACAGCTCGTCGAGGAGACCCTGTCGGAGCAGGCGGCCCATGAGGGTCGGGCCGCCTTCGAACAAGATCCGGTGCAATCCCCGCCGGGCCAGCTCGCCGAGCACCGCCCGGTCGTCGATGGCGTCCTCGCCGCAGACCACGACCTCCGCCACCTCGGCGAGGGCGGCCCGGGCCGCGTCCGGCGCGCCCGACGACGTGAGCACCAGCACCGGGACCCCGGCCTCGCGGGACTGGCGGAACAGCTTGGCGTCGGGTGCCAGCTCGGCGCGGGTGGTAACCACCGCCACCGGGACCGCCGGACCCTGACCCCGCTCGGCCCGACCCGCCGCTCCTGTCGCGTCGACCCGGACGACGCCGTAGTCCTCGGCCCGCACCGTCCCCGAGCCGACCAGCACCACGTCGGCGCCGGCCCGCAGGCAGGCGAAGACCTTCCGGTCGTCGGGGCCGCCGAGGGTGCCGCTGCGGCCCTCGACCTCGATCGCGCCGTCGGAGCTGATCGCGAAGTTGGCCCGGACCCACACGCCGTCGGGCCAGCTGTACGCAGCGTCGAGGTCGAAACGGTCCAGTCCGCCGAGGGGTGCCGGCTCCACGCCGAGCGGACGGATCAACGGCTGCACCCGGCGCAGTCGGCGGTCAGGGCCAAGTTCACGGCCGGCACGCTACGAGAACTGCGCTCCTTCCGGCGCCGGCGGCGCGCTGAACAGCGCGTCTCCCCCGCTCCCCGAGGCTGACCACCCGGGGTCCAGGCCCGGCGCGGTCACGATCAGGTCGGCGGGGGCGCCGTCGACGGACCACAGCAGCGCCGGCCGTTCGCCGTGCCAGCGCAGCGCGTACGAGACGACGCCCGCTGCGCTCGGCATGCCGTGGACCTCCAGCGGCTGACCGAGCCAAGCGGCGGGCCAGCCCGGGAGCAGCGCCAGCTTTGCGGGCGCCCCCGCGGTGGGCGCCGTCTCGCGGACCAGCGAGTCGCGAACGACCGACCACAGGCGGGCCGTCACCACCGGGGAGTGGCCGACGGTCCCGTAACCACCGGGCTGCGCGGTGTCGACCAGCTCGGGCCAGGTGGCAGTCGGCGAGCCCGCCCTCACCACCGCAGCCACCCGCTCGTACCACTCCCGGCGCCCGGCCCGTCCGTCCGCGCCCGCCCACAGGAGCGTCCGGGCCGGATCGGCCACCTGGGCCGGCGACGCGGTGGGCGGCCGCGCCGCGTCCGGGACGGGGGCCAACAGCGGGCTTGGAGGCGCCGCGACGGCGGGCCCTAAGCCCAGCGCGGCGCTCAACATGCGGCTGTCGGTGGGGTCGTCACCGAGGCGGAACAGCGCGTCGGCCGCCCATCTTTCGGTCCTTGCGGCGGCCCGCGCCTCCCCAGCTCCCCGGAGGAGCGCGGACGCGCCGGCCAAGCCGGCCGCGGCCCAGCCGGCGTCGAGCGACGAGGCCGGCACCCCCCCTGCTAGCTGCGCCAACCCCTCGGCCAGTTCGGCTACTGCGGGCACCGGCGGCGCCGTGGCGCCGAGCGCCACTAGGCGACCCGCGGCCCAAAGCGCCGCGCCGGCGGCCGAGACGGCGGGACGGCCCCGACGGGCCCTCCCCGACTCGACCGCCGCCTCGACGAGGGCGCCTGCTGCGGTCGCGCCGAAGCCTGCGGTCGCGCCAGCAACGGCGACCTCGGACGCAGCGACGGGCTCCAACGTCGACCCGGCCGCCAGCAAGAGATGGGCCCGCAGAGCGTCGAGCACTGCGGTGACCCGGTCGGCAGGCAGCTCGAGGCGGACCTGGCGCTCCACTTGAGCACGCCACCCGCGGGTCGCGGCATCCACGTCCACCGGACGCGGCCGCGGCTCCTGCCCGCCGGGCTCCCCGCCGGCCGGCGCGACCCCGGATTGGCCGGTCGGAACGCCCCTCGAGAACGACACCAGCCGGCGACGGCCGGGACCCCCGGCGGGCGCGGCGAGCGCGGCGGGCGCGGCGAGCGCCACCCGGTAGGTCCATCGGGCTCGGTGAGCCAGGGGCACGATCGCCACCGCGGAGGCCCGGCCTGCGGGGCAGACCGCGACGCCGTCTGCCGCCAGCGGGGCGTCACCCGATACCACCGTCGTCATCGGGTCAGGGTCGCTCCCAGTGGAGAGCAGCGCCCGCCTGGGTGCCTCAGGCAGCTGGAGCACCGCTTCTCCGTCGACCACGACCGCCGCCCCGGAAAGCTCGACTCGCTGCGCCCATCCCGCGGCCAGCAGGGTGACGGGCCGAACCGCGACCGCCACCGCCACCGGCGCCGCGCTGTCGTTGTGCACCTCCACCAACGCCTCGGACCCGTCGGGGCCAGGCACGACCAGCACCCGCTGGTGGACGTCCCCGCCCGGTACCCGCACCGTCGTCTGCACGACCGGCGCGGCGGCGACCAGCGACTGGCGCACCGCGGCCTCCCGCGTCGGGATGTGCCAGCGGTCGTCAGCGCCGATCCACCAGTCGACGCCCCATGACCGCCCCGGCACCCAGAGGTAGCCACCGGGATCCACGGCAATGCGCTCCGAGCCGGACAGGTCGCCGGCCAAGGTCCACGTCACGGCGCTGTTGTTGCCCGACGCCACCTCGGCAGGGCGGTGCTCGACCCACCACGGTCCGCTCCAACCCTCGGGCCAACCGGGACCGGGGCTGGTGGGGACGGCGGAGGGTGACTGGACCCTGGGGGCTCGCACGGCGTGGCACCGTACCCGCCCGGCCGCAAACGCACCGCAACGGGACCGTCGCGGCCGTAGGATGCGGCCGTGGCCTCCTCCTCGCCGCAGCCCGAGGACAGTCGGGGCGCGGGCTGGCTGGGTCCGGCCGCGGTGCTCATCCCGGTGAAGTCCTTCGCCGAGGCAAAGGTCCGCCTGGCCCCCGCGCTCAGCCCGCAACGACGGGCCCGCTTGGCGCAGGAGATGGCCGAGGGGGTGGTTCGCTCGGCGCGGGGGCTTCCCGTGGCGGTGGTCTGCGATGACCGTCTGGTCGCGGACTGGGCCCGGGGCCTCGGGGCGCTGGTCGTGTGGGCGCCGGGACGAGGCCTCAACCGGGCCGTCCAAGACGGCGTCCGCTACCTGGCTGGCACCGGGGTCCGCTCGGTGATCGTCGCCGCCAGCGACCTCCCCCTCGCTGAGGACCTGGCCGGCCTGGCCGACGCCGACGGCATCACGTTGGTCCCCGATCGCCGGGGCGAGGGGACCAACGTGATTGTCGTTCCGACCGACGCGACGTTCGCCTTCTCCTACGGGCCGGGGAGCTTCGCCCGTCATTGCGCAGAGGCGGCAGCCAGCGGTCATCCCTGGCGAGTCATCCAAAACGCCGCGCTGGCCTGGGACGTCGACCTGCCTGCGGACCTGACCGTGGTGTGCAGGTAGCCCGCTAGACCCAGCTAGGTGCCTCGGCGGGTGCCGGCCACTGGGCCGGCACCCGCGGGACTCAACGCGAGCGGGTGGTGCGCGTTGGCGCCGACTTCTTCGCGGCCGACGCCGTCCTAGCCGACGCCTTCGACGCTCCCGCCTTGCCGGCCTTCGAGACCTTGGCGGCCTTCGCTGCCGGGGCGGCCGTCTTGGCTGTAGTGGCCTTCCCGGCGGTCGTGGCGGCCTTGGCCGGGCCGGTACGTCGAGCCGGAGCCTTGGCTGCCGCCGCCGTCCGTTTGGTCACCGTGGTCGATGCCGTGGCCCTCTTAGCCGGAGCCTTCGACGCGGTGGTCTTCTTCGCCGCGAGCTTCGACGCCCTAGCCGAGGACGGGGTGGCCCTCGAAGCGGTGACCCTGGACGCGGTGACCTTAGAAGCCGCAGCCTTGGCCGCGGTGGCCCTCTTAGCCGGCGCCTTCGACACCGCAGCCTTGGACACCGCAGCCTTAGACGCCGCGGCCCTCTTAGCCGGCGCCTTCGACACCGCAGCCTTAGACGCCGCGGCCTTAGACGCCGCAGCCTTAGACGCCGTGGCCCTCTTAGCCGGCGCCTTCGACACCGCAGCCTTAGACGCCGCGGCCTTAGACGCCGCGGCCTTAGACGCCGCGGCCTTAGACGCCGCGGCCTTAGACGCCGCGGCCTTAGACGCCGCGGCCCTCTTAGCCGGCGCCTTCGACACCGCAGCCTTAGACGCCGCGGCCTTAGACGCCGTGGCCCTCTTAGCCGGCGCCTTCGACAGCCCAGCCTTGGACGCCGGCGGTTTGGACGCCGCCTTGGACGCCGTGGCCTTGGCTGCTCGGGTCGAGGACGCAGTGACCTTCGCTGCCGTGGTCGCGGTCTTCCTCACCGAACCAGCCGTCCGGGCCCCGGTGGACTTCGCCGCTGCCGCGGTTCGCTTGGCTGGAGCGGCGGCCTTCTTGGCCGCCGCTCTCGCCGACCTGGTTGCGCTCGGAGCGCCAGTGGCACCGGCGCGGATTGCCGCCCCCCTAGCCCCGGCCCGCGAACGAGCGGCGCTGGTGGCGGTCTTGGCGGCATCGCGCCTCACCGATCCGGCGCGCCGAGACGCAGTGCGGGCCGACGACTCGACAGCCGACGCCAATTCCTCGGTGACCGATGCCATCTCTTCGGCGGCCTCCGCGACCACCTTGGTGGCCCGGCGGGCGGCGGTCTTCACGGCTGCGGCGGCGCTCTTTTTCAACGCTCCGCCGGTCGATTGCTTCTTGGCGGGGGGCACCGAGCTAGCGCTTCTTGGTGGTCTTGGTCGCTGCCTTCGCCGGAGCCTTCTTTGCGGGCGCTGCAGTCTTCTTGGCCGGAGTGGCCTTCTTGGTGGCTACGGCCTTGACGGCCGGAGCGGCCTTCTTGGCTGCGGCCTTCTTGGCCCCGCCTCGCGTGTTCAGCGTCGTCTTGTACGCGGCCGCCGGCTGGAAGCCCACGGACTTGGACGCGGCGATCTTCACCGGCGCGCCGGTCTGCGGGTTGCGTCCGGTGCGCGCGGCCCGGCTCTTCGGCGTGAAGATGCCGAAACCGAAGATCGACACCTTGTTGCCGGCCTTGGTCTCAGCGATCACCGAGTCCACGAACGCTGCGACTGCAGCCTCGGCTTGCTTCTTCTCGAGTCCAGTCGTCGCTACGACGCTTTCGATCAGCTCTGTGCGGTTCACCGCCACCTCCTGGGTGTGGTTGGGGAAGTTGCAAGCAATGAAAGAGGTTTTCGCGGCCCAGGTCAAGCACTTCCCTTGCAACCCAAGGGGTTTCGCGGCGTCTGAACGAAAAATGCCTTGCAAACACAGGGCTTTGCACCTGACGGCCTTCCGCGGCCGTCAGGTGCAAAAACGTCATGCAACCAGTGCGTGCTCCAGCACCTGGCCGATGTCGGAGGCCAGATGGAACGTCATGACCGCCCGGACGGCCTCGGGGACGTCCTCCAGATCGGGCTCGTTGCGGGCCGGCAGGATGACCTCGGTCAGGCCAGCTTGGTGGGCCGCGAGGACCTTCTGCTTGACCCCGCCGATGGGAAGCACCTTGCCCTGCAGCGTGATCTCGCCGGTCATGCCTACTTCCGATCGCACCGGCCGGCCCGACAGCAGGCTGACCAATGCGGTGGTCATCGTCACACCGGCGGAGGGGCCGTCTTTCGGCACCGCGCCAGCCGGCACGTGCAGATGCAGGCGCCGCTTCTCGAAGGCGCCGTCGCCGACACCGACATCCCCGGCGTGAGAACGCACGTAGGACAAGGCGATCTGCGCCGACTCTTGCATCACGTCACCGAGCTGCCCGGTGACGGTCAGACCCGCGTCTCCGCTCGAAGCGCTGGCCTCGACGAAGAGCACGTCCCCGCCGATCCCAGTAACGGCGAGGCCTGTCGCCACGCCAGGGACCGAGGTGCGTTCTGCTGCTTCGGGCACGAACCGACGCCGGCCCAGCCACGCGCCCACGTCGGCTTCATCGATGCGGAGCGGGGCCGCGTCCGGCTCCGAGACGATGCGGGCCGCGGCCTTCCGGAGCAACCGGCCGAGTTGGCGCTCCAGGGAGCGCACGCCGGCCTCCCTGGTGTAGCCCGACACCACCAGGCGCAGCGCCGCGTCGGTCACCACCACCTCGCCGTCGAGCAGGCCGGCGGCCGCGAGCTGGCGGCCGAGCAGGTGGTCCCGGCCGATCGCCACCTTCTCGTCCTCGGTGTAGCCGTCGAGGCGCACCACTTCCATCCGGTCCAGCAGCGGCAACGGGATCTGGTACACCACGTTCGCGGTAGCGAGGAACAGCACGTCCGAAAGGTCCAGGTCGACATCGAGGTAGTGGTCCCGGAAAGTGTGGTTCTGAGCCGGGTCGAGCACTTCCAACAACGCCGCCGACGGGTCGCCTCGATAGTCGCTGCCGAGCTTGTCGACTTCGTCGAGCAGGATGACGGGGTTCATGGTCCCGGCCTCCTTGATGGCGCGAACGATGCGCCCGGGCAACGCCCCGACATAGGTACGGCGGTGACCGCGGATCTCCGCTTCGTCGCGGACGCCGCCCAAGGCGACCCGCACGAAGGAGCGGTTCATCGATCGAGCGACCGACTCCCCTAGCGAGGTCTTGCCCACGCCGGGGGGACCGACGAGGGCCAGGATCATCCCGCCGGCTCGCCGCCCCCCTACTGACGCGGCCCCGTCGTCGTCGAGACCCCGCTCGGCGCGGAGCTTGCGGACGGCCAGATGTTCGACGATGCGCTCCTTCACCTCGTCCAGGCCGGTGTGGTCGGCGTCGAGGACGGCCCGGGCGCCGGCAACGTCGAGGAGGTCGTCGGAACGCTTCCCCCACGGCAGGTCGAGGATCGTGTCGAGCCAGGTGCGGATCCATCCCTGCTCCGGGCTCTGCTCGCCGGTGCGCTCCAGCTTGTCGATCTCCCTGCTGATGGCGCTGCGTACCGCGTCGCTGACCGACAGGGCCTCCAATCGGCTGCGGTAGTCGTCGCCGCCCTCCTCGTCGCCGTCCTGGCCGAGCTCCTTGCGGATTGCCGCCAGCTGCTGGCGCAGCAGGTACTCGCGTTGCGTGCGCTCCATGCCCTCGGCGACGTCGGTGCGGATCCGGTCTTTCAGCTCCAGCTCCGCCAGGGCCTCGCGGGCCCATCCGAGCACCAGGGTCACCCGCGCCGCGGGGTCGGTGGACTCGAGCAGCTCGACCTTTCGCTCCACCGACAGCTCTGGCCAGTAACCGGCCAGGTCGGCCAGCGCGCCGGGCTCGCTGGCGCCTCGCAAAACGTCGGTGAGCCGCACGCCGCGATGCTCGGCGATGGCCTCGAGGACGGCGCGCAGCTCCCGGGCCGCGGCCCGGGTGTCCTCTGACGCCTCGGGCTCCTCGACCCGCTCGACGTTGACCCACAGGGCAGGGCCGGCCGCTGCGGTGGCGGCGCCGACCGTCGCCCGGTAGCCGCCGGTGACCACAACGGCGGGGGTACCCCCCGGCAGCGCCCCCCTACGGGCAATGCTGGCGACGGTACCGATGCGGGCGTAGTGGCCGCCGGTCGCGTCGGGTCCTTCGCCCCGGCCCAGGCGGGGCACCAACAGCAGCTGGTCACCCGCCCCGGCGGCTGCGTCGACCGCGGCTCGCGCTTCGGGGGTCTCGAGGGCCAGGGTGATGGTCATCCCGGGCAGGACGACACCGGCGTCCAGCGGCAGCAGCGGGAAGGCGGAGGTGGTCAGTGATGCCATTGAGGTGCTCCTTACGGCAGAAGACTGCCTGTAATGAAGTAAGTGCAGGCAGGGTAACGTCGCTTGAGGGAAAGTTGTTCCATTCGTTGTCAGGTACGGTTCGGCAACGATGCGGGGATGGCCGAGCAGCGCGATCCGGAGCGGGTGCGGTTGGCGGAAGCCGACCGTCGGGAGCAGCCCTGGCGCCGGTGGGGTCCGTACCTCTCCGAGCGGGCGTGGGGCACGGTCCGGGAGGACTACTCCGCCGACGGGGACGCCTGGTCGTACCTCTCCTTCGACCAGGCCCCATCGCGGGCGTTTCGTTGGAGCGAGGACGGCATGGCCGGTATCTGCGACGACCAGCAGCTTCTGTGCATGGCCCTGTCCCTCTGGAACGGGCAGGACCCGATCCTCAAGGACCGACCCTTCGGGCTCACCGGCGAGGAGGGCAACCACGGGGAGGACGCGAAGGACTACTGGTGGTACCTGGACGCCACGCCGACGTCGTCGTGGCTGGAGTGGCGGTACCACTACCCCCAAGCCGCCTTCCCCTACGACGATCTCCGGGCCACCAACCGGGCCCGCAGCCGCAGCGATCCGGAGTACGAACTGCTCGACACCGGCGTGTTCGACGGGGACCGCTACTGGGCGGTGACGGTCAGGTGGGCCAAAGCCGGCCCGGAGGACCTGCTGTGGAGCATCGAGGTGCAAAACGCCGGTCCCGACCCGGCGACCATCGACGTGCTCCCGACGATCTGGTACCGGAACCGGTGGCGGTGGTCCCCCGACGTCCCCGAGCCGCGCCTCGCCCTGGCCGGCCCGACGACCATTCGCGCCGGCGGGACCCCCGTCGGTGACTTCGTGCTCGAAGGCGTCGAAGGCGGCGACGCCCTTTTCTGCGACAACGAGACCAACACCGCCAAGTTGTTTGGGACGCCAGGGCCGGCATACCCGAAGGACGGCATCGCCGACCACGTCATCGCCGGTGCGGCGACGGTCGACCCCGAGCACACCGGCACCAAAGCCGCGCTGCGCTACCGCGTCGAGGTCGAGGCGGGTGGGCGCCGGGAGATCCGCCTGCGGTTCCGGCACGCCGACGCCGCGGGACCGCCGGACCTCGACTGTGGCTTCGATGAGGTCATGGCCGCCCGTAGAGCCGACGCCGACGCCTTTTTCTCGTCCGTCAGCCCCCTCGACGCGTCGGAGGAGGAACGCCGGGTCTTGCGCCAAGCCAGCGCCGGCATGCTGTGGTCCAAGCAGTTCTTCCATTACGACGTCGAGCGGTGGCTCGACGGCGACCCCGGGCAGCCCCCGCCGCCGCCCCAACGTCGCAGCGGGCGCAACGCCGAGTGGAAGACCTTCAACGCGAGGGACGTCATCTCCATGCCCGACCCGTGGGAGTACCCGTGGTTCGCGGCGTGGGATCTGGCGTTCCACTGCATCGCGCTGGCCCACCTCGACCCCGAGTTCGCCAAGCGCCAGCTGATCCTGCTCGACCGCGAGTGGTACATGCACCCCAACGGCCAACTGCCCGCCTACGAGTGGAACTTCTCCGACGTCAACCCTCCGGTGCAGGCGTGGGCCGCCCTGCGGGTGTTCTCCATCGACGTAGCCACCCGACGCCGTTTCGACCCCGCGGCGGCGCCTGACTACGACTTCTTGGAGCGGATCTTCCACAAGTTGCTGCTCAACTTCACGTGGTGGGTCAACCGCAAGGACGCCTCCGGGTCCAACGTCTTCGAAGGCGGCTTCCTCGGGCTGGACAACATCGGGCTGTTCGACCGGTCCAAGCCGCTGCCCGTCGCCGGTCGCCTCGAGCAGTCCGACGGGACCGCCTGGATGGCGATGTACTGCCTGGACCTGCTCGGCATCGCGTTGATCCTGGCCCGCACCAACCCCGCGTACGAGGACGTGGCGTCGAAGTTCTTCGAGCACTTCACCTACATCGCGTCGGCGATGGAGGACCAGGGGCTGTGGGACAAAGACGACGGATTCTTCTACGACGTCATCGCGCTGGCCAGCGGCGAACGCATCCCGCTGCGGGTCCGTTCCATGGTCGGAGTCGTGCCCCTGTTCGCGGCCACCATCCTCGACGCGGACGTCGACACCGCGCTGCCGGCTTTCGCGGCCCGCGTCGAGTGGTTCTGCACCAACAAGCCGGCGTACGGCGACCATGTCGCCCACATGCACCAACCCGGTCACGCCGACCGGCGGCTGCTGTCGGTGGTCGACCAGGATCGGCTGGTTCGGGTCCTAGCCCACTGCCTCAACCCCGACGAGCTGCTGTCGGATCACGGGCTGCGCAGCCTGTCGCGCCGCCACAGCGACTATCCCTTCACCATCGACCTGGGCGGCACGACCGCCAGCATCGACTACGAGCCGGCCGAGTCGACCAACTACCTCTTCGGCGGCAACTCCAATTGGAGAGGGCCGGTCTGGATGCCGCTCAACTACCTGGCCATCGAGTCGTTGCGTACCTACGACCGGTACTTCGGACCGTCCTTCACCGTCGAGTACCCCACGGGGTCGGGCACCCGCGCCACCCTCGGGTGGATCGCCGACGACCTGGCCCGCCGGCTGGTCGGGCTGTGGCTGCCCGACGACCGGGGTCGCAGGCCCGCGTTCGGGGGCGTCGACAAGCTGCAGAACGACCCGGCCTGGAAGGACCTTCTCGTGTTCAACGAGTACTTCCACGGCGACAACGGCGCCGGGCTCGGCGCCTCTCACCAGACCGGCTGGACCGGTCTGGTCTTGGACCTCATCGCCGCTAGGCGGCTGCTGCCGTGACCGCCTGATGGCCGGCGCGCCGGCGGTGTGGACCGCGCCGATGTTGGCCACCGCCACCAAGACCCCCGCCGATCTTCCCGGGGACCCGGCGCAGTGGCAGGTCGAGCCCAAGCTCGACGGGCTGCGTTGCGTGGTCGTGCGCAACGGCGACGAGGTGTCGCTCTGGTCGCGCAACCAGCTGTCGTGGACCGGCCGCTTCCCCGCCATCGCCGGCGCCGTGGCCGGGCTGGCGGCCGACTCTTTCGTGCTCGACGGCGAGCTGGTGAGCTACGACGACGCCGGACGGACCAGCTTCGGCCTGCTGCAGTCGGGACGGTCAGGGCCGCCGGTACTCGTCGTGTTCGACGTCATGTCGCTGCTCGGGCGCGACGTCACCGGGCTGGTCATCGAGGAGCGTCGGCGTCTGCTGTCCATGATGGTGGGCACCGCTCCGACCGGGACCGGACCGGCGTCGCCCCCAGGGCCGTCGGCCGACCGGCGGCCGGTGCGCCTCATCGAGGTGCTCGAAGGGACGCCAACCGAGCTGCTCGCCCGGGCCTGCGCGTCGGGCTGGGAGGGCATCGTGGCCAAGCGGCGGGGCTCGCCCTACACCTCCGGGCGGTCACCGGCGTGGCGCAAGCTCAAGTGCAGTGCCAGCCAGGAGCTGGTCATCGGGGGCTGGACCCTCCCCACCGGCGCCCGGCACGGCCTGGGTGCGCTCATGGTCGGCTACTACGACGGGCCTCGGCTCGTGTACGCCGGCAAGGTCGGCACCGGCTTCAGCGAGCGGACGCTGCGGGAGCTGAGCGCCGCTCTCGAGGCGCGGGCGACGGACGATTGCCCCTTCACCCCCGCGCCGAAGGTGCGCGACGCCCGCTGGGCCCGCCCGGAACTGGTGGCCGCGGTGACCTTCACGGAGTGGACCGGCGACGGCCGGCTCCGCCACCCGTCGTTCCAGGGGCTGCGCAGCGACAAGGATCCCCGCCAGGTCGTCCGGGAGCTCCCAGCCCCCCCGGCGGGCGGCTAGGAGGCGATCAGCGCAGGGAGGCGATGTCCTGCACCGGCAGGCATGCCGGATCCGACAGGACCGGCTCCAACGCGACCTCTGCCGCGCCGAGGAGCACCGAGTGACGCCCGAGGGTCGGGGTCACCAGCGCCACGTCGAGGTGTGCGGGGGTGACCAGCCCGGTGCGCATCTGGGCGATCACCGACGGGCCGGCGTGCTCCATGACGTCGGCGAAGAGACCGCCGAGGACCACCATGTCCGGGTTGAAGCAGTTGATCAGGTTGGCCACGCCGATGCCCAACCACCTCGCGACGGTGTTGACCGCCCTGGTCGCGCTGGGCTCGCCGGCGACCACCGCCCGCAGCACCTCTTCCACCACGGCCCGCCCGCCCGGACGCCGCCCGGCCAGGGCGACCAGGGCGTCCTCGCCGACCTCGGTCTCCCAACATCCCCTCGACCCGCACCGGCACGGCGCTCCGTCGGGGTTGACCCGCATGTGCCCAACCTCGCCGCCGTAGCCGGCGGCCCCTTCGAGGAGCGCGCCGTCGACCACGATGCCGCCGCCGACACCGACCTCGGCGTGGAGGTACACCAGGTTGGCGACCCCCGCCCCGATGCCTCGGGCGTGCTCCGCTAGGGCGCCCAAGCCGGCGTCGTTGCGGCACGCGACCGGCACATCCAGCCCCATCCGGCTGCGCATCCGGGTGCGGAGCCGGGCGCCGAGAGGCACGTCACGCCACCCGAGGTTGGGGGCGAAGTGGACCAAACCGTCCTGGCGGCGGACGATGCCGGGCACCGCCACGCCCATCCCGGTCACCATCGTGCCGTGCGGGAGGGCCACCGCCAGCTTCTTGCAGCTGCGGGCGATGGTCGTGAGCACCCGGTCGAAGGACCGGTCCTCGTCGGTGGTGAGGGCGACGTGGTCCTCGGCGAGGATCTCCCCGCCGGGCGCCACGGTGGCGACGGTGACGGTGTCGACACCCAACACCACCGCCAGGACCGCGACGGTGTCGGTCCGGACCGTCACCAGGTAGGAGGGGCGCCCGGGCGTCCGCCGGGCCCGGTCGCTGCGCTCCGCCACCAGCCCCCTGGCCGACAACTCGTCGACCAGGGCGCCGATGGTGCTGCGGTTCAGACCGAGGGTCTGGGTCAGTTCGGCTCGGGAGGTCGGACCGCTGCGGTGGACGTGGCCGATCACCGCGGCCAGGTTGTGCCGGCGCACGACGTCTTGCGTGGCTCCCTTGGCGACGAGGGTCGACCGCCGGCGGGGCCGTTGGGTAGCCCCGTCGGGCGGACGTGCCGCCTCAGACAACCCCGGCGTTCGCCCGGCCTCGGCGGGCGACGGCGTCCACGGCGACCGCAGCGAGAAGGACGAGGGCGGTCACGACGTACTGGGTGCCGGAGCTCAGCCCGAGCAGGCCCATCCCGTTGTAGATCGCCGCAATGACCAAACCCCCGAGCAGCGCGTGCATCGCCTTGCCGCGACCACCAAAGAGGCTCGTGCCGCCGATGACCGCAGCGGCGATGCAGTACAGCACCGCGGTGCCGCCGTCGCTCGAGGTGGACACCGACTCCAGCCGGGAGGCGGCGACGATGCCCGCCACGCCGGCCATCAGGCCGGCGATGCCGAACACGGTGGTGCGGACCACGACCAGGTTGACCCCGGCGCGGCGGGCGGCTTCGGCGTTGCCGCCGACCGCGTACACGTAGCGGCCGAAGCGCAGCTTGGTCAGCACGAAGGTCCACAAGGCCAGGGCCCCGACGATGATCAGCGCCACCCAGGGGATGCCCCGGACCGCGATGGCCGCGCCGCGGTTGCGGTTGCAGATGATGGTCACCACGATCGCCGCCGCAGCCACCAGGCCGATCTTGAACAGCGTCAGCGACCGGGGCGGGACCGCCAGGCCGCTTCGGCGTCGGCGCTCGGCTCCGAAGAGGGTGACGCCGGCGAAGAGCAGGGAGCCGACGATCGCGACGATCCATCCCGCGGTCGGCGTGAGCTCGCCGCCGGCGAAGTCGTTGACGACATGGTTTTGGATCGGCACCGTGCCGCCGTTGCCGAGGATCAGCAGGGCCACGCCCTGCCACCCCAGGTAGCCCGCCAGCGTGACTATGAACGACGGGAGCCCGAGGATGGTGATGAACAGGCCCTGGACGATCCCAATAGCGGTGGTCACCCCGATGCATGCCAGGCAGGCGATCCACCAGCTGTGCGCATGGGGGCCCTTGAGCAGTTCGGCCATGATGATGCCGCCCAGATAGCCGACGAAACCTACCGAGAGGTCGATCTCGCCGAGCAGCAGGACGAAGATGATGCCTAGGGCCAAAAGCATGTACTCGGCGCCCTGCGGGATCAGGTTGGTCAGGTTCCTGGCGGTGAGGAAGTGGTGGTTCTGGCTCTGGAAGATGATGCTCAGGATGATCAGGCCGATGACGACCGGCAGCGAGCCGGTGTCACCGGAACGAACCCGGGTCCACCACCCCCGCGCGTAGTCGGCGAACGAGTCGACCGCGACCGGCGTGGCGGTGAGCGCCGCCAGGCGAGCGATCTCCGCCGGTTCGTCCTCAGCGCCTGGTGAAGTCTGGGTGGTCTGCTCCGTGTCGGCCATCAGGCGTCCTCCCGGCTTGCGGCACTGCTGGTGGGGGCCGGACCGTCCGCTGTCAAGCGATCGGAGCGGCCGGTGGTCATTAGCTCCACGACCGACTGGCTGTCGACGTCGCCTCGGGCGACATCGGCGACCATCTCTCCGAGGCGGAGCACCGCGATGCGGTCGGCCACTTCGAACACGTCGTTGAGGTTGTGCGAGACGATGAGGACCGCCAGGCCCCGCTCACCGAGACGCTTCACCAGGTCCAGGACCTGGCGGGTCTGGCTCACGCCGAGGGCGGCCGTCGGCTCGTCGAGGATCACGAGCTTGGAGTTCCACATGACGGCCTTGGCCACCGCCACGCTCTGGCGCTGCCCGCCGGATAGAGAGGCCACGGGCTGGCGGACCGACCGCACGGTCGTGACCTGCAGGCTGGCGAGGGTCTCCCCGGCGGACTTCTCCATGGAGTCCTCGTCGAGGAGCAGGCCCCGGCGGCGT
The DNA here is from genome assembly GCF_025499425.1 of Acidiferrimicrobium sp. IK. Lineage (GTDB taxonomy): Bacteria > Actinomycetota > Acidimicrobiia > Acidimicrobiales > Palsa-688 > Acidiferrimicrobium. The sequence continues at coordinate 168,776 of NZ_JAIMCB010000004.1, read as the reverse complement.
TCCCGCCCGAGGAACATGTTTTGCACCACGTCGAGGTTGTCGGCCAGCGCCAGGTCCTGGTAGACGACCTCGATCCCGAGGGCCGCGGCGTCCTTCGGGTTGTGGACCGTCACATGACGGCCCTCCCAGAGCATCCGGCCGTCGTCGATCGTGTAGATCCCCGCGACCGCCTTGATCAGGGTCGACTTGCCGGCGCCGTTGTCGCCGACGAGCGCGGTGACCTGGCCGGAGCGCAGAGTGAGGTCCACTCCCCGGAGGACCTCCACCGCGCCGAAGCGTTTGCGTATGCCCTCCAGCTGAAGGAGGGGGGTCCCCGACGGTGCTCCGGCCGGTGCGGTGTCGGATGCGGTCTGCGTCACATGGTCTCCTTCACGGAAAGCGTGCCGAAGGGGCGGCGCCACCCGGCGCCGCCCCTTCACGGTTACGAGTTACTGACGCTCAGCCGCTGATGCCGGCGGCGGAGCACTGGGCGGTGTAGCCCGAGCAGAGGTCACTGGCCTTGACGAATTGGTCCTTGATGACCGTGTCGTTCATATTGGCGGTGGTGACCGACTCCGGGGTCAGCAGGACCGACGGGACCGGGGTGGCGGTCTGGATGTTCGTGGAACCGTTGACCAGCGTCGACGGCGGCTTCTGGCCGGCCCGCAGGTAGAGGGCCACCGCGGCCGCGGCCTGCGCCTCTTCGTAGATCGGCTTGTAGACCGTCATGCACTGGTAGCCCGCGAGGATGTTCTGCAGGCCCTGGAGGCTGGCGTCCTGCCCGGTGGTCGGGATCTTCTTCGGGCCGATGTTCTGCTGCTTCAAGGCGGCGATGACCGACTGGGCCAGGCCGTCATTGGCGGTCAGCACGGCGTTGATGTTCGGGTGAGCCGTGTACTGCTGCTGGAAGATCGTCAGCGCCTGCTGGTTGCTCCAGTCCGGCACCGCCTGCTCGCCGACCTTCTTGTAGGTCCCGGCGGCGTAGAGGGGGTTGAGCACCGAGTTGTAACCCTGGGCGAACTGCGTGGCGTTGTTGTCGGTCGGCGACCCGTCGAGCTCGAAGACCTGCGGGTTGCTGACACCCCACGACGTGATGCACGACTGGAGCCCCTGACCCTGCAGCTCACCCACCTTCACGTTGTTGAAGCTGATGTAGTAGGTCGCCGAACCGTTGAGGTTGACCCGGTCGTAGTCGATCACGGCGACGCCCTTGGCCTGGGCGGTGCGCTCGATGGCCGCGCCGGTTCCGGAGTCCAGGGAATCGAGGACCAAGACGGTGGCGCCGTTGGTGATCGCCTGCGTCGCCTGGGTGGTCTGGGTGGCGGCGCTGCCCTGCGCGTTCTGGATGCTGAACTGCGAGCTGCTCAGACCGGCGGCCTCGAAGGCCTTGGTCAGGTAGGGCTGGTCGAAGCTGACGTAGCGGGCCGACGACTGCGTGTCGGGGAGCAGCACGGCAACGTTGCCCTTGCCGGCGCTGGCCAGGCTCTTCAGCCCGTTCATGGCCGAGAAGTCGTTGCTGAAGGAGCTGATCGTGAGCGGGGCGGCCGCCGGGGCGGCGGTGGTCGCGCTCGACCCGGTCCCTGACGAAGCGGTCGTGTTGGTGGTGTTGCTCGAGCCGCTGCTGCCACACGCAGCGAGCAAGAGGCTCCCTGCGATGGCCGCTGCCATACCGGCGGAGCGCTTGGTTCCCATGGTTTCCCCTTTTGGTGATGACGTGTCGCGGGTTTCGGCACGCCGATGGCGTGGCCCGTGATGAGAGGCAACGACCACCGTCGGGCCGAGACACGACAGCCACCGGCGAGGAGCCGGTCGGATGAAGCGCCGCGGAGCGACAGTAGGACGATCCCCCTACTGACGGTTGCGTGACCCGGAGTTTCCGAGCCGATGAGGACTATATGTTGCCGCCAACAACTTTTCAAGGTTTTCGTTGGCAGCGTGTCATCCGCCCGTAACCGTCCGGACTTGCTGCCGTCGATAAGGCCCGGAACGCTCGAGGGCACAGAATCGCCCCCTTTCCGCACAATGACGGGGAAAGGGGGCCGTAGCGCTCCCCCCGAGAACCTGGTCTCGGCCGGCCCGGCGCAGAGGGCGTCGCGCCCGGTGTTTGTTGTTCGGCTCCGCGTTCGGGACGCAGCGGTCAGCCGCTCAGGGCTAACCCGCCAGGGCCGGGTGGCGGTCGGCCCATGGGACGGCCGCCTCCACCTGGCTGGCCACCCGGACCAGAAGATCCTCGCGGCCCGCGCCGGCCACCAGCTGGACGCCCATCGGCAGGCCCGCCGCGCTGGTATGGAGCGGCAGGGAGACGGCGGGCTGGCCGGTCATGTTCCATTGCGACGTGTACCGGGTGAGGGCCGCTACCCGCGAGCCGCCCATCTCCGGGTCGGTGAGCCAGCCCAGCTCCGGCGGGGGGCCGTTGAGCACCGGGGACAGCAACAGGTCGTAGCCCGACGCCCACCACCCGCCGACCCGGCGGCTCCAGGCATGAAGCCAGTTGATGGTGCCGACGTAGTCGGGTGCGCTGACCTTGCCTCCCATGTGGCGCAGTGCGGCGTTGGCCGGCTCCAGGTCGTCGTCGCTGATCCGCCGGCCGAGGACGGCCTCCCACGCCGCCAGGTCGGCGTTGACGCAGACCGCGAGGACGGTGAGGAAACGTCCCGGGTACTCGGCGTCGCCCAGGGCATGGGGCCATGCCGGCTCGACGTCGTGGCCCGCTTCGCCGAGGAGAGCGGCCGCGGCCGCCACCGCGGCGGCGGCCTCGGGGTCTCCCGCGGCCGGGTCGTCGGGAGGATGGTCGAGCACCCCGATGCGGAGGCGCCCGGGTGGCCGCCCGACCTCGGCCACGAGCGGGCCGGGCAGCGCAGGCGCAGCGTAGGGGTCGCCGATCTCCGGACCGGCCATCACGTCGAGGAGGAGCGCGGTGTCGCGCACGGTCCGACTGACCACCCCCTCCACCCCTCCGCCCATCCACGACTCTCCCCGGTCGGGGGCCTTCGACACCCGACCCCGGGCCGGTTTGAGCCCGACCAGCCCACAGTTGGACGCCGGGATACGGATCGATCCGCCGCCGTCGGTGGCGTGGGCCACGGGGGTCATCCCCGCCGCGACCGCGGCTGCCGAGCCTCCCGACGACCCGCCGGCGGAGTGGCTGAGAGACCACGGGTTGCGGGTCGGGCCGTGGGCGACGGGCTCTGTGGTGATGGTCGTCCCCATCTCGGGCGCGTTGGTGCGCCCGACCACCACGGCCCCAGCGGCCCGCAAGCGGGTCACGACCGCCGCGTCGTGGTCGGAGACCCAGCCGGCGGCAGCCAGCACCCGGAGCCCGTCGTGGCGGGGATCGCCCGCCGAAGGGGCGCCGAGGTCCTTGATCAGGACCGGCACCCCCCGGAGCGGGCCGTCAGGCAGCGGGCCGGCCGCTTCTGACACGGCCCGCTCGAAGCGGCGGTGGATCACCGCGTTGATCGTCGGGTCGAGCCGCTCGATCCGCTCGATCGCGGTCGCCACCAGCTCGGAGGGGCTCACGGTCCCGGCCCGAACCGACGCGGCCATCGCCGTCGCGTCGGCCCACTCCCCCGCGGGCCAGCTGTCCATTTCCTCCGACGCCACTAGTTGACCTTCCGGTCCCGGCCCTCCCAGTAGGGCGAGCGGAGCTTGAACTTCTGCAGCTTGCCGGTGGCGGTGCGGGGCAGCTCGTCGCGCACCTCCACCGACGTCGGGCACTTGTAGTGGGCTAGGAGGGAGCGGCAATGCTCGATGAGCTCCGCCTCGGTGGCGTGCTCGCCGGGGCGCAGCACGACGAGCGCCTTCACCGTCTCACCCCACTTGTCGTCGGGTACCCCGATCACCGCCACCTCGGCCACGGCCGGGTGCTGGTAGAGGCGGTCCTCGACCTCCACGGAGCTGACGTTCTCGCCGCCCGAGATGATCACGTCCTTCTTGCGGTCGGAGATCACGAGGTACTCACCCTCTTCGATGTGGCCCTCGTCGCCGGTGTGGAACCAGCCCTCCGCCAGCGCCTTGGCCGACTCGTCGGGCTGCTCCCAGTACCCGGCGAAGACGTGGTTGGCCCGGGCCAGGACCTCGCCGTCGCTGGCGGTGGCAATCTCCACGCCGAACGCGGGGGTCCCCGCCCTTACCAGGCGCGTCGACCGTTCGGTCGGGGTGAGGGCGTCCCACTCCTGGCGGGTCCGGTTGATGGTTAGCAGCGGGGCTGTCTCGGTGAGCCCGTAGATCTGGATGAACTCCCAGCCCAGCTCGGTCTCGACGCGCTCGATCGCCTTGGACGGCGGCGGGGCGCCGGCGACCACGATCCGCACCCGGTCCCTGCCCGGGATCGGCTGGCCGGCGGCCCTGCAGGCTGCGCCGGCGTCGAGCACTGCCGCGACCACCGCTGGTGCGCCGCAGAGCAGCGTCACGCCGTGGGCGTCGATGCGGCGGAGGATCTCCTCGCCGTCGATCTTGCGCACCACCACCTGCGCGACGCCCATGGCGGTGACCGCGTAGGGCATGCCCCAGCCGTTGCAGTGGAACATCGGCAGGGTGTGCATGAACACGTCCCGGTCGTTGACCGCCACGTGCCAACCGAACACCGACGCGTTGACCCAGCAGTTGCGGTGGGTGAGCTGGACGCCTTTGGGCCGCGCCGTCGTCCCGCTGGTGTAGTTGATGCTGGCGGTGGCGTCCTCGTCGGCGTCCCAGGGCGCGGGCTGCGCGCCGGGCGCGGCCGGAGCGAACAGGTCCCGGTCGTCGCCGGAGCCGTCGAGGACGATCGTGGTCTTGGCCTTGACCCCGGCCAGCTTGTCTGCCGACTCGGGGTCGACGAGCAGCACCGACGTTCCGGAGTGCTCGATGATGTAGCCGATCTCGTCGGCGTTGAGGCGGTAGTTGACCGGCACCAGCACCCTGCCCCACCCGCTCACCCCGAAGTAGGCGGTCTGGAACCGGGCCGCGTTGGGGCTGACGATCGCCACCCGCTCGCCGTGCCCGACGCCCATGGCGTCGAGGGCCAGGGCCATGCCCCGGGCCCGCGCGTCGAACTCGCCGTAGGTGATGCTCCCCCACGACCCGGGGGTGCCCGGCTCGTCGATCACCGCCGTGCGCTCCGCGTACACGGACGCACCCCGGCGGAGGAAGTCTCCGACCGTCATCGGCACCTTCATCGTGTGTTGCCTCCCACGTCTCCCCGACGAACGCCGCCGACGCTAGTGGTTGGCGGCCGTCGCGACCGGATAGCCGTAGAGATCCGCGGGTGTGGGAGGGGCGGGCTCCCGGCCGCGCCTCACCCGGTCGAGGCCGAACAGCCGCTTGGCCCAAACCAGGTACACCAAAACGGCCACGTTGAGGATCAGCGCGACGACCTTGATCGCGCTGATCCCCTTCAGCAGCTCAATGACCTCATAGGGGATGAACCCGACGGTCGCGACGACCGTCAGGTACTCGGCCCAGCGGCGCTCTCGCCACAGCCCGACCGCCTCGACCCCCTCGACGACGAAGTAGGCGACCGCGGCGATGATCACCACGGTGAGCGTGGAGCTGCGGAGGGCGAGGAGACGGTTGCCTTCCTTGATCACGTAGCTGCCTCCGAGGGCGTTGGTCCCGTTTGTGTTGGCGGTGAGCTGCGCCAGCACGTGTCGGACCCAGCTCTTCACCCCGGCCAGCTCGCTTCGCAGGAGAATGGCCAGGACGGCCACGACCAAGAAGAAGACCGAGTGGACGCCCCGCTCGATCGCGATGAGCCGCATGACCACCGCGGAGCGCAGCTCCTTGCCCCGTCGGGGCAGGTGGAGCTCCTCGGGGGCCGGCAGCGCGCCGGCGTGACCGGCCTCCGGCCGGGACACCGGCAGCCAGGCGTCGCAGCGGAGGCAGCGGGCCAGGCGCCAAGACCGTCCGGGTGGCCCGTCGACGTCCACACCGAGCACCAGGTCACGAACCTCGACATCCGCGGTGGTCGCAGCCGGGGTCTCGTGGCCGCGCCAGGCACAAACTGCCGTTTCCAGCTTCCGGTGCTCCCGTTGGCGTTCCATCGCTGCTGACCTACCCGGCCCGGCGGTGCAGGAAGCTGCATGAGATACGGCTCGAAAGGTGCACACGCTAGTCTGGCATGTCGTGCGCAGACGGCAGCTTCCCGACGGCGCCGGGCGGACCGGGGACGACGGCGTGGAGGGGCCGGCTCGACACTCGCGCCGGGTCCTGATCCTTTCGGCGAGCATGGGCGCCGGCCACGACGGGGCCGCCCGGGAACTGGCCGCTCGGCTGGAGGCCGCCGGCCACGACGCCGAGGTCCGCGACTTCCTCGACTCGGGACCTCTCCGGGTGGGCACCGCACTCAAAAGCGGCTACCAGTTCGAGCTGCGTCACGTCCCGTCCGCGTACGACGCCACCTACCGGTTCTGGCATCGAGTGCCGTGGCTGTGCCCGGTCGTGGCCTGGCTGGTGTGCGTCCTCACCAGGCGCCGGGTTCTTCGCTGGATCCGGGAACGACGAGCAGACGTGGTCGTGTCGACCTACCCGCTGGCGACCCTGTGCCTCGGCCGGCTGCGCCAGCTCGGGCGGCTGCAGCTGCCGGCGGTGAACTTCATCACCGACTTCGGGGTCCACCCGCTGTGGGTGCACCGGGGCATCGACCTCAACTTGGCGGTGCACGAAGGACCGGCGATGATGGCCCACCACCGCACCGGGCGTCCTGCGGTGGCCTGTGGGCCGGCCGTCGGTGACCGCTTCGACCCATCCCGGCCTGGTCGGCCGACCCGGGCCGAGGCCCGCTCGTGGCTGGGCCTCGGCGACGCCGACCGGGCGGTTCTGGTGGTCGCCGGCTCGTGGGGTGTTGGTGACATCGAGGACACCATCCGCGCGGTCGCCGGCGGCGGACGGTACGTGCCCGTCGTGGTGTGCGGGCGCGACGAGAAGCTCCAGCGTCGGGTCGCGGACCTGGCCTCGCGGTCAGGGTGGAAGGCCGTGGTCCTCGGCTGGACCGACCGCATGCCCGATCTCATGGCCGCCGTGGACGCCCTGGTCGAAAACGCCGGCGGCCTGACCTCCTTCGAGGCGATGCGGGCCGGGTTGCCGGTCGTCAGCTTCAACCCCATCGCCGGTCACGGCCGGGACAACACGGCGGCCATGGCCGCGGCCGGCGTCAGCATGCTGGCCGCCGATCCGGCCTCCCTCGCCGCCGCCTTGGAGCGGGTGACCGTCGCCGGCGCCGGGCGCGACGCCCAGATCGCCGCCGCCTCTGCGATGTTTCGCGCTGACGCTGCGGTGCTGGCTCTCGACGCCCCCGCCGTGGCGCCGCCCACCGCTCACGCAGCGGCGCGCTTGGTCACCCGGGTGGCGGTGGCCACAGCCGGGCTGGCGGCCATCGTCTGGACCGGCCTGACCGCCGGGGTGGGGGCGGCCGCCGCGGCCGGGGCAGGGGTCGCCCACCCGCAGGCCAGCGCCGGGCCGGTCGCCTACGTCGGGGTCCGTTTGAGCGCCGGCGAGCTGTTCGACCCGGCCATCGTGGGGACCGTGGCGCGCATGCATGCCTCGGTCGTGGTCGACCAGACCACCGCCCAGGCCGACCCGGCCGCGATCCGGACGCTGGTGGCGGACGGGGTGAGCGTGGCTGACGGCGGCGCCGGCGCCCGCTACGACGCCCAAGGGAACTTGGAGCGCCCGGCTCCTTGGAGCCGGGCGCACGGAGATGTGGCCGCCCGGACCGCCCTCCAGCAGCTGACCGGCCAGCCAGTGACGGTCTTCGCGCCGGGCCGGCGGATCACCGCCTTCGACCTCTACGACTGCCGGGGTGCCCATCTCTCGGTGGTCGTCCCCGACTCGGTGCTGCGCGCCGGCGACGTCGACCAGGCCGTCACGCCCCAGTCTTTCAAGGCCCGGGGCATCTACTACCTGAGCGGCCTGGACGCGACGCCAGCCGGGATGGCCTCCCTCTTGGCGCAGGTCAACGGCGCCTTGCAGCAGTCCGGGCTGCAAGCCGCTCCGCTCGCCGAGCTGCGATGACCCGGCGAGGCGCCGGTCCCCTAGCGGCGCTCGGCGGATCCGCGGTGCTGTTCCACGTGGCTCCCGCCGCGGTGGCGTGGCGCCGGATGCGATGCCGGGTGGTTCCGGCCCTGTCCGGGGTGGGCCGGCCAGGGCACGTGGCGTTGACCTTCGACGACGGGCCCGACCCCCGCTCCACGCCGGTGATCCTCGAGGCGCTGGCGAAGCTCGACTGGAAGGCCACGTTCTTCGTGCTCGGCAGCCAGGTCCGGCGAGCACCTGACCTGCTCGACGAGATCCTCGACCAGGGCCACGAGCTCGGGGTGCACGGCGACCACCACGTCAGTCATCTCCGTCGTCCGGCACCCTGGGCGGTCGCCGACGTCCGCCGGGCCCGTGACCTGGTCGAGGACCGCACCGGCCAGGCCATGCGATGGTTCCGCCCCCCGTATGGTGCGCTGGCGGCGTCGTCGGTGGTCGCAGGCCGCCGCAACGGGCTGCAGACCGTCTTGTGGTCGACTTGGGGTCGGGACTGGCGGGAGGAGGCGACGCCTGGCAGCGTGGTCGCGGACGTGACGAGGACGTGGCACGCCGGGCCCACCGTCTTGCTGCACGACTCGGACGTCACCTCCGCCGCCGGCTCGTGGCGGTCCGCGGTCGGTGCGCTACCCCTCCTCGCCGAGGCGTGGGAGCACTACGACGTGGGACCGCTTCGCGACCACGGCCTGCCGCTCAGGGGTCGCGCAGCTCTCGCTTGACCACTTTGCCGGTGGCGTTGCGAGGCAGCTCGTCGAGCACGGTTATGTCCCTCGGCACCTTGTAGCGAGCCAGCTGAGCCTGTACGTAGTGACGGAGGCCGTCTACGTCGATGGTCGCGCCTTCTGTGGGCACCACAAACGCGGCCAGCCGCTGGCCGAACTGGTCGTCGGGGACGCCGATGACCGAGGCGTCGGCCACGTCTGGATGGTCGGAGAGGAGGTCCTCGACCTCTCGCGGGAACACGTTCTCGCCTCCCGAGACGATCATGTCGTCGTCGCGGCCGTCGACGAAGAGCCGCTGGTGCTCGTCGAAGTGCCCGACGTCGCCGCTCGACATGAAGCCGTCGATGATGTCTTTGTTGCCGCCGCCGGTGTAGCCGTCGAAGAGCAACCCGCTGCGCACGAAGATCCGACCGGTCTCCCCCGCGGGCACCTCGCGCCCGTCACCGTCGAGGATGCGTACCTCGGTCCCGAGCGGCACCCGGCCGGCTGTTCCCGGCGCGGCCCGCAGGTCGGCGGGGGTGGCGATCGACGCCCAGCCGATCTCCGTCGACCCGTACAGGTTGTAGACGACGTCACCGAACGCGTCCATGAACCGGGTCGCGAGGTCGCCCGGAAGCGCCGACCCCGACAGCCCGACCACCCGCAGCGACGACGTGTCGTAGCGAGCCCGGGTCTCGGCCGGCAGGGCCATGATCCGCTGGATCATCACCGGGACCGCTACCAGCACCGTGGCGCGGTGCTCCGCCACGAGGCGCAAAGTGTCCTCCGGGTTGAACTTGCGGGGCATCACCAGGCGAGCCCCGAGGACCATGCCCATCGCGGCGTTGACCAGCCCCCACGAGTGGAACATGGGAGCGGCCAGCAGCGTGGTGTCACCGGTACGAAGCGGGATTCGAGACAGGAGGGACACCACCGGCTCGATCTCGCTGCCGAAGTTGCGCTGCGCCCCCTTCGGCGTGCCGGTCGTGCCAGACGTCAGGATTATCTGGCGGGACTGGCGGGTCGCCTTCTTCGGGGCCGGGCGGGGGCCGCCCGCCAGAATGTCGTCGAAGCTGACCCGGCCTCCGAGGCTGGTGCGGTCGTCGACCCACGACACGAACAGCGCCACGTCGGGCCCGAGCTCCTCGGCGAGGGTCAGGAACTCCTGGTCCAAGACCACCGCACGAGCCCCTTCGCGCCTCGCCACGTCCACGAGCTGGGGACCGGCGAAACCGGTGTTGAGGTAGACGGTGTCGGCCCCCAGCTTGCCGAGCGCCACCGTCGCGGCCAGGAAATTGCGGTGGTTGCGGCACAGCAGCGCCACCTCGTCGCCCTCGCCGATCCCGGCATCGGCGAGGGCCGCCGCGATGGTGCTGGTGCGCGACTCCATCTCGGCGAAGGTCGACGCTCCCCTCTCGTCGACGGCCGCGATGTGGTCGGGCCGCAGCGCCGCGCCCAGCGCGTACACCGCGCCGAGGCTGACGCCGTATCGGTGGATGGCCTCCCCGATCGCCGGTATCCGCCAAGGGGCGTACGGGCCGAGGAGCCCCGATCGGCCGACGACGCCGACGGAAGCCCCCAGTGTCTTGACGGTGCGCGCCGGGCGCCGGAGGGGTGACAGGACGGCGGTGACTGGGTTCGGCACGGGCAGCATGCTAACTACCCGGGTCGTGATCCGACCCCCCCGTTCCATTCGCGCCATCGTCGCCGCGGGCGTCGGGTTGGTGACCCTCGCCGCCGGGTGCGGCGGCGGTGGGGCGCCGTCATCAGCTCCGGTGGTCACCGTGGTGACCGCCAACTCGGCGCTCGCGCAGGTGGCGGCCGAGGTCGGCGGCTCGCACGCGACCGTCGTCGACGTGGTGCCCGCCGGCGCCAACCCTCGCACCGCCGCCCTCGACCCGGCCGCAGCCCGCCAGCTGAGGCAGGCGGCGGTGGTGGTGATGGTCGGCGGCGGGTACCAGCCGGCGCTCGAAGCGGCCGCGGCCGGCGCCGCGCATCTGGTGACCCTGGCCCCCACCTATGCGCCGGCGGCGGACGGTCCGTGGCTCGATCCTGAACTGATCGCCAAGTTGGCGCCGGCCCTGGCCGACGCGCTGAGCGCGGCGAACCCCGCGGCTCGAGCGACCTACGCCAACGGAGCGAACGACGTGGTGGCGGAGATGAGCTCCCTGTCGGCCGACTTCCAAAACAGCCTGTCGGATTGCACCCGCCGGGTGATCGTCACGCCCGACAGCGAGTGGTCGGCCATGAGTCGCCGCTACGGGATCACCGATCGGGCGGTCGGCGCCTCCGCCAGCCCGGATCCCGCGGCGGTGGCCGCGGCCGCCGCCGCGGTTCGGGCCGCGGGCGTCAAAACCGTCTTCTCGCAGCCCTGGGTGCCCGACGGGACCGTGACCGCGGCGGCGGCCGCCACCGACACGAAGGTGAAGGTGCTCGATACCCTCGACGGGGTGCCGGCGGGAGGATGGCCGAAGGGCGCCACCTACACCCGACTGATGGAGAACGATCTGAGCGTGATCACCGCGGCTCTGCAGTGCGCGTCGATGGGCACCAATTGATCCTGTCCGACGCGCTCGACACCGTCGCCGGCTGGCCGGTCGCCGCGGCGGTCGGGGTCCGAGACGCCGCCAGGGTGCTGGCGACGACCGGTCCCGACGGCCAGGCCTTCCGGTGGGCGTCGGTGACCAAGATGCTGACCGCCACGGCGGTGCTGGTGGCGGTCGAGGAGGGCATCGTCGACCTTGACGCGCCCGCCGGTCCGCCCGGCTCCACCCTGCGCCATCTCCTGGCCCACGCCTCCGGGCTGTCACGCGACTCCGACCGGGTGCAGGCGCCGCCGGCCACTCGCCGGGTGTACTCAAACCGCGGCATCGAGGTCGCCGCCGAGGCTCTCGAGGCCGCGGCGGGCATGACGTTCGGGGAGTACCTGCGGGCCGGGGTGCTCGAACCCCTCGGCATGTCGGCCACCGTGCTGGAAGGCTCGCCGGCGGCGGGGGCTTCGGGGCCGTTGCGGGACCTGCTCCGCTTCGGCGGGGAGCTGATGGCCCCGACCTTGCTGTCCCCCGCGACCCTGGCGGCCGCCACCTCGGTGGCCTTCCCTGACCTCGACGGGGTACTCCCCGGATTCGGGCACCAGTCGCCGAACGATTGGGGGCTGGGCTTCGAGATCCGATCCCACAAGTCGCCGCACTGGACCGGCGCCGCCAACAGCCCGTCGACGTTTGGCCACTTCGGTCTGTCAGGCGCGTTCTTGTGGGTGGACCCGGCGGCTGGCGTGGCGTGCGCGGGCGTCGCGGCGGAGGACTTCGGTCCGTGGGCGGCCGCGGCGTGGCCGGCCCTGGCCGACGCGGTCCTCTCCGCCTGTCCGCCTGCGTAGAACGCCCGGAGGCGGTCGCGGGTCAGCGTCCCCGGGCGATACATTCGTCTCAGTGCCCCCGGGCGATCCATTCGTCGAGGTGCGGCGCCTCGGCGCCGATGGTGGTGTCGTCACCGTGGCCGGTGTGGACGATCGTGGCTGGGGGGAGCACCAGCAGCCGGTCCCTGATTGACGCCACGATCGTCGGGAAGTCCGACCAGGAGCGTCCGGTGGCCCCCGGGCCGCCCTTGAACAGAGTGTCACCGGAGAACAGCAGCGCCTGGCCCGGCAGGTGCACGCACACCCCTCCGGGGGAGTGGCCTGGGGTGTGCAGCACGTGGAGGTGGTGCCCGGAGAACTCGATGGTCTGCCCGTCGGAGAGGGCCAGGTCCGGCGCCCGCCCGGGGTGCACGCTGCGCCACAGCGCCAGGTCGTCGGGGTGCAAGGCGACCGGGGCGTGCACCTTCGCCGCCAGACCCACCGCCGCGTTGATGTGGTCGTTGTGGCCGTGGGTGGCCAGGATCATCAGCACCCGCCGGCCGCCGACGGCCGCGGCGATGCGGTCCGCGTCATGAGCAGCGTCGATGACGACCACCCGGTCGTCGTCGCCGACGAGCCACACGTTGTTGTCGACGTCGAAGTCCTCCCCGTCGAGGGAGAACACCCCCGAGGTCACGACCCGCTCGACTCGCAGGCTCATCAGGCCCGGCCCATGACCACGACCGAGCGCAGCACGTCGCCGTGCTGCATCCGAGCGAAGGCGTCCTCCACCGCGTCGAGGGGGATGGTCTCGGTGACGAAGCCGTCGAGGTCCAAGCGGCCCGCCAGGTAGAGGTCGATGAGGACCGGGAAGTCCCTGGTGGGCAGGCAGTCGCCGTACCAGGACGACTTGAGGGCGCCGCCGCGACCGAACAACTCGATCATCGGCAGCTCGATTTGCATCTGCGGGTCGGGCACGCCCACCTGCACCAGGGTCCCGGCCAGGTCACGGGCGAAAAACGCCTGCCGGTAGGTGTCCGGGCGTCCGACGGCTTCGATGACGACGTCGGCCCCGAAGCCGTCGGTCAGGGCCTTGACGGCCTCGACGGCGTCGGTGATGCCGGCGTTGACGACGTCGGTGGCACCGAAGCGGCGGGCCCATTCCAGCTTCCGGTCGTCGAGGTCGACCGCGATGATCCGCCGGGCTCCGGCGATGGACGCTCCGGCGATGGCTGCGTCGCCAACCCCGCCGCAGCCGAACACCGCCACCGTGTCGCCTCTGCCCACTGAACCGGTGTTGACCGCGGCGCCGAAGCCGGCCATCACCCCGCAGCCGATCAGGCCGGCGGCCTCCGGGCGGGCTCTTCGGTCGACCTTCACCGCCTGCCCGGCGGCCACCAGGGTCTTCTCGGCGAAGGCCCCGATGCCGAGCGCGGCGCTCAGCGCGGTGCCGTCGGCCAGGGTCATCGGCTGCGTCGCGTTGGCGCTGTCGAAGCAGTACCACGGCCGTCCCCGCAGACACGACCGGCACGTCCCGCACGGCGCCCGCCACGCCAGGACCACGTAATCCCCGGCCGCGACGTTGGTGACGCCTTCGCCGACCGATTCGACGACGCCAGCGGCCTCGTGGCCGAGCAGGAACGGGAAGTCGTCGTTGATGGCGCCCTCCCGGTAGTGGAGGTCGGTGTGGCAGACACCGCAGGCCTGGACGGCCACCACCACCTCGCCGGGTCCCGGGTCGGGTACCACCACGGTCTCGACGGCGACCGGCTGCCCCTTGCCCCGGGCCACCACCCCACGTACCTGTTGGCTCACTGCGGCATCTCCTCGTCGAAGTAATCAGGCCCGGCCGGGCCACCTGCCGCTGCCACTGTACGGGCGCGCCGCGGGCGGGGGATGGCTCCCCCGCCCGCGGACGCCGACTGCCGTTCGAGCGGTCCTAGGCCGCCGACCCGTAGAAGGGGCTCCCGAAGCTGAACACGCCACCGTCCGCCGCGAAGTCGGTGAAGCCACCGTTGGCGAAGTCGGTGCCGGCGGCCACGATCGGGAAGTTCAGGTGGGTGGCGCCGAGCGACCCGATGAAGGGCGCCGCGCCCTCCTGGAACGTCCCGCCGTCGGAGGCGATCAACGTGTAGCCGGTGCCGGTGAGCAGCGGGCTGATCGCCACGATCGGCTTGTTGAGGTGGACGTTACCGGTCGACCCCCAGAACTTGGCGCCTCCAAAGTCGAACACGCCACCGTCGGAAGCCACCAGGTAGTAGCCACCCGAGGCGTAGTCGTAGGCCATACCGACGACCGGCTTGTTCAAGGCGACGTTGCCGGTGGAGCCGAGGAACGGCTCGCCGAAGGGGAACACCCCGCCGTCGGAAGCCACCAGCGTGTAGCCCTGGCTGTTGATGTCGGTGGAGATGCCGACGATCGGCTTGTTGAGGTGGACGTTGCCGGTCGAGCCGAGGAAGGGGGCGTTGAAGTTGAAGATGCCGCCGTCGGAGGCGACCAGCCAGTAGCCGCCGGTGTTGCGGTCCACTGCGATCCCGACGATCGGCTTGTTGAGGTGCACACCGGTCAGCGAGCCGTAGCACGCCGCTCCGCCGAAGGCCGCGACGTCGCCGGCGCGGTCGGTCTCGACGTACCCGGTTCCGTCAGGCAGGTCAGCGCCGGCCACCACTGCGCTCGCGGGCAGAGACGTGCTGCAGGTCCCCGCGGTGGGCGTGGCGGCCGCGACCGACGCCCCCGGGCCGGGTGTGTGGACCGCGCCGCCCGGCAACGTCTGGAACCAGAGGTAGACGTTGGTGTCGATGGACCCGCCGGGGTTGGCGGTGGGGCTGAACGGCTGTTCCTGGGCGACGGTCAGGTTCTTGGCGGTCTCGATGGTGTCGAGCTGAGCCTGGGACGTGACGGGGACCACCTCGACGTTCCACCACTCGGGCTGGTCGCCGTTTCGGGTCCGCACCACGTGGTCGTGGCTCGGCAGCGCCACGTTGGTGAGGCTGGACGCCGACGGCTTGCCGGGGAGGTAGGGGGCCAGCGCCGACAGGTCGACCGTCATCGGGTGATCGATGCAGGTGATCGCCGTCGGGCACTGCGAGTACTTGGGCGTGAAGCCGAGCGGGACGGGGATGTAGAGCGGGTCGATCTGGTCGCTGCCCGACGCCGACTGGACTCCCGGCGCGGAGTTGGCCGCCGTGGGCACGACGCCGTTGCCGCCGACCCCGGGCGGGATGGACCCCGCCGGTGACCCAGCCTCGCACCCGCTCGACGACCCGGCCCGCACACCCGACGACGGGGTGGGGCAGGAGTATTCCTCGCTGTAGAGCAGCTGCGTGTCTTGGCCGGTGCCAACACCCGGCGTGCCCGACACGTACCCGCGGGCGATGCCGATGTTGGAGCAGTTGGCCCCGCCGCCGGCGCAGTCGACCTTCAAGTTGTTGAACGTGGAGCCCGTCTCGCTCTGGTCGGCGGCGGCGGGCGCCGGCGCCGGTCCCGAACTGTTGCCGGGCGGGTAGTTGTCAGCGTTCAGGTTGGCCGGGTTGGTGGCGACCGAGGAGGGGACGGTGCCCGGGAGCACCTGGAAGAACAGGTACATGTTGGAGGGGATGTACCCGCCGGGGTTGCTGGAAGGGTCGAACGGCTGAAGCTGCGAGGCGCTCAGCTGCTTGCTGGTCTCGATGGTCGTCAGCGCGGCCTGCGACGTGACCGGCACGACCTTCACGTTCCACCACTCCGGGTTGCCGTTGTTGCGAGTCGTCACCACGTGATCGTGGGCGGGGACGAACGCGTTGGCGACCGAGCTGGGCGACGGGTTGTTGGGCAGGTACGCGGCGATGCGCGACAGGTCGACGGTGTTGGGGTGGTCGATGCAGGTCACCGTGGACGAGGCGGCCGGGCACTGCGTCGGGCTGCTCGGCGTGAAGCCCAGCGGCACGGGGATGTACAACGTGTCGCCGCTGGTGGTGTTGCCGAGGGATGTCCCGGTGCCTCCCGCCGAGGAGGCGCTCGGCTGGGCCGATGCGGGGGCGCCGACCTCGCAGCCGGAGGACGCCCCGGAGCTGACGTTGGCGTCGCAGTAGTAGTTCTCGCTGTAGACGATCTCGGTGCTGGTCCCGTTGAAGTCCGCGAAGGAGCTGCCGACGTGGCCGCAGGATGGATGGTCGTTGCCGCAGTTGTACTGGAGCGGATCGACGGTGGTGCCGTTGTTTCCGCTCGGTGCCGAGGTCGCCTGGTGGGCGATCACTCCCCTGGCCGGGGTCTGGGCCCCGGCGACGCCGCCCAACCCGAGCACCGCGAAGCCGAGCGCCGTGGCGCCGGCTAGGACGCTGGCGCCTAGCGACGACGACGTCCTCTTCCTACCTACGCGACTAGATAACACGTCTGTTCCCCCCTTGTCGCCGGCACGGGCCGGGCGTTGTCCGCTGCATCTGCGCTCCGCCAGGTGCGAACGCACCTAGCAACACCCTTTGCTTCGGAGCCGTCGCCCAAACCGGATGTAAGAACTTTGTGGAGGTTCCGAGGTGGGGAAATCAGTACGAGAGCGTGGCTCGCGCCGCGGCGAGGATGTCGTCCACCTGCGGGAGGATGGCCTTTTCGAGGCCGGGCTCGTAAGCGACGTGGGTGTCGGCGGCCGCGACCCGACGGACGGGTGCGTCCAGGTCGGAGAAGCAATGTTCGCCGGCCCAGGCGGCGACCTCGGCGCCGAAACCGGATGTCATCACGTCCTCGTGGACGACGACCAGCCGGGATGTGTCGGCCACCGCGTCGGCGACCATCTCCCGGTCCCACGGCGCGAGGGTCCGAAGGTCGATGACCCGGACCGAGACGCCGTCGTCGGCGAGCGCGGCTGCCGCCTGGCGGGACTTCTCGACTGTCGCCCCCCACGTCACGATGGCCAAGTCGTCTCCGTCGACCACCACCCTTCCCTTGCCGAGCGGGATCCGGTAGCCGGGCGACGGGAACGGGTCGCGTGTGTAGGGCTGGCGCAGTAGATGCTTGTGCTCGAGGAACAGCACCGGGTCCTCGCACGCGAATGCGGTCCGCAACAGCCCGGCCGCGTCGGCCGCTCGAGACGGCATCACGACAATGAGCCCTGGGACGTGGGTGAAGATCGACTCCCCGCTCTGCGAATGCCAGATAGCCCCGCCGGTGAGGTACCCGCCGATCGGGACCCGCAGCACCATCGGGCAGGTCCAAGCGCCGTTGGAGCGCCACCGCATGGTGGCCGCCTCGCTCTTGATCTGCTGCATGGCCGGCCAGATGTAATCGAAGAACTGCACCTCCGGGGCCGGCCGAAGACCCCGCACCGCCTGCCCGACCGCGCGCCCGACGATGTTGGCCTCCGCCAACGGTGTGTTGTAGCAGCGGGCCAGCCCGAAGCGCCGCTGCAGACCGTGGGTCGTGCCGAAGACGCCTCCCTTCCCCTCCACGTCAGCCAACACCACCTCGCGAGCGTCGGCGACGTCCTCCCCGAACACCCGGATCCGCTCGTCGGCCGCCATCCGTTCGGCGAGGGTCCTCTTGATCGCCTCGCCAAACGCGACCACCTCGCCTGTCTTGTCGTCTGCGTCCTCGTCCCCGGCGGGGATGACCGGGAGGGCTACCACGTTGTCGGTGACGGTGACCGGGTCGGGCCGGGGTGATGCCAGCGCCCGCCGGGCCGCCGCCATCACCTCCTCGCGCGCCGCGTCCCGCAACGCGCTCAGCTCCGACTCGCTGAGCACGCCCCCGCTCAGCAAAGCGGTCTCGAGGCGTGTGATCGGGTCGTTGGCTGCCTCTTCGGCGAGCTCGGCCGCGGAGCGGTACTTGCTCTGGGTGTCGGCTGCGGAGTGTGAGTAGGGGCGGGTCACCCGGGCGTGGATCAGCGCCGGGCCGACACCTGCCCGCACCGCAGCGACGATCTCTGGGGCTGCGGCGCGCACCGCGAAGTAGTCGGTGCCGTCGAGGGGGTGGACCTGGAGCCCGCGGAAGCCCCTGACCAGCTCGGAGACCGGTGCCGGCGACTGCTCGTCGGAGGGAACGGAGATGGCGTACCCGTTGTCGGCTACCACATAGAGCAGGGGGAGGTGGAGGGTGCACGCCGTGTTGAGGCTCTCCCAGAACTCGCCCTCCGAGGTGGCTCCCTCGCCGAGGGAGACGTAGGTGAGCTCGTCGCCGTGGGCCTCGCAGCCAGGCATACTTCGCCGGGAGATGTAGCGGCTGGCCTCCGCGCAGCCGACCGCGGGCAGGCACTGGCTGCCCGTCGGGCTGGACTGGCTCACCACGTGCAGCGGCCGGTGGCCCCAATGGCAGGGCATCTGCCGTCCGCCGGACGCCGGGTCGGCCGCGGAGCCGACCGCTTGGAGCAAGATCTCCTCCGGGGTCACCCCGAGGCCGAGGAGCAGCGCCCGGTCCCGGTAGTAGGGGAAGAACCAGTCGTACGCGGGGCGCAGATAGCGGGCCAGGCCGAGCAGCAGGCTCTCGTGCCCGGCCCCGGCGATCTGGAAGAAGACCCGGCTCTGCTTCTGCAGGGCGATCTCCCGGTCGTCGAGATAGCGGGAGGTCCACGCCAGGCGCAGGTCCTCCACCGCCTCGTGCACAGGGACTCCTCGGAACGTGCCGCCATCAGTGGCGGGCACCGGCTGCACAGACGACGCCATGCTTGAAGCGTAGGACCTTCCCGGGGGCCGTGGGATGTCTGCTGGACGTCCGACGCTCAGCTGACCGACACTCCATGTTCCTACGGTCCAGCTACCGTCCCCACGGCTTGAGCACCATGTCGATGGCGGCCAGCACGAAGGCCGCGTCACACACCGCAGCGGCGATCGCCAGCCTGGTGGCGGCCGCCTGCAGAGCAGGCACGTCAAGCGCGGGCCCCGGCTCGCTGGTGGGGGTGGCGGAGGCCCCGGCCGCTTGCGGCTCGGCGGCTCGCGGCGCTCCGCTGCGCAGGGCGACGCGCAGCGCCGACCTTGCCGGCCTGGCCATGCCCGCCGCAACGCCGACCGCGACGGCCCACAGCGTCAACGCGATGGCGATCCACGCCTGCCCCAGCCCGCCGCCGGCGGGGTCGGTGGCGACGGCCGCCACGCCGAGGACCGGCACCGCGAGCAACGCCCACTCGCCCATCGAGCGGGCTTGGAAGTAGCGGATCGACTCCTCCATCGCACCGGGACGCTCGATGTGGCGGGCCGTCGACGCGTACACCCCGGACAGGGCAATGGCACCGAAGCCGACCAGGGACGCGGCGACGTGCAAGACCACTAGAACGACGTAGGCCGTGTGGCGGCCGGAGGCGGCGGCGACGATCGGACGATATTGCCCTAAAGCCGCTTGATTCCTCCAGGCGCAGGGTAAAGACACGCCGGAGACCACCGGGGGGTGCGATGACACAGACTGGTTGGACGGCGGGCAGATCCGCCCGGGCGTTGGCCTCCTTGGCGCTGTGCGCGTCGGTGGTGACCGCGTGCGGTTCGGCCAGCGCCGCGGGCCGGCCGGTGGTGCTCAGCTACTACAACGAGCCTGACTCGTCGCCCGCCACCCAGGACGCGGCCAACGCGTGCTCGGCGGCCTCCCACGGTGCGTACCGCATCGTCTACAACAAGCTGCCGAGCGCCGCCGACCTGCAACGCCAGCAGCTGGTGCGCCGGCTCGCGGCCCACGACTCGAGCATCGACATCATGGGCCTGGACGTCACTTGGGAGGCGGAGTTCTCCGAAGCCGGCTGGATCCTTCCCTGGACCGGCTCGGAGGCCCAGCAGGTCGAGGCCGACACGCTCCCCGGCCCGCTGCAGACCGCGATGTGGAACGGAAAGCTGGTGGCGGTGCCCCAGAGCTCCAACACCGAGCTGCTCTGGTACCGGTCGGACCTGGTGCCCAACCCGCCGGCGACGTGGGGGCAGATGATCGCCGACGCGGTGCAACTGGCGAAAGAGGGAAAGCCCCACTACATCGAGATCCAAGGGGCCCAGTACGAGGGGCTCACCGTCTGGTTCAACTCGCTGGTCGCCAGCGCCGGCGGCAGCATCCTCAACGCCAACTCGACGGCTCCGTCGATGGGGGCGCCGGCGCTGAAAGCGATGCAGATCATGAGCCAACTGGCCCACTCCCCCGCCGCCGACCCGTCCCTCTCCGTGCAGCAGGAGGATCAGAACCGTTTGGCGATGGAGGGCGGCACGGCGGCGTTCGAGATCAACTATCCGTTCGTCTATCCGTCGATGAAGTCCGACAACCCGGCCCTTTTCAAGAACTTCAAGTGGACCACCTACCCGCAGGTATCCACCAGCTTGCCGCTGCACTCCACGCTGGGCGGCATCGACTTGACGGTGAGCTCGTACTCCAAGCACGCCGCCCTCGCCCGGCAGGCCGTCTTGTGCCTGCGCGACCCCGCCAACCAGCTCGAGGCGGCGGTCAAGGGCGGCCTGCCGCCGACGCTCACCTCCCTCTACCAGAACCCGGCCCCCGAGTTCGTCGCCATGTACCCGTTCTACAAGGACATCCTCCAGCAGTTGACCACCGCCGCGGTCCGGCCGAAGACCCCCGAGTACCAGGCGGTGTCGATCTACATCTCCCACACGTTGTCGCCTCCCGGCTCCATCTCGCCGGCCTCGAACCTCAGCTCGCTCACCGGGCAGATCCGTGACGCTCTCGACCAGAAGGGGCTGATCCCGTGACCACGACCGTCGACCGGCCGCCGGTGCCCCCCGCCCCCGAACTCGACAGGCGCGACAAGAAGCGGCTCTCGAAAGGCGCCCGGGCCGAGGAGCACCTCGGGTGGCTGCTGTGCCTCCCGGCGGTCATCGTGTTGCTGGCGGTGGCCGGGGCGCCGATGGCCTACGCCATCTACCTCTCCCTGGAACGTTACGACCTGCGTTTCCCCAACCTGCAGAAGTTCATCGGCCTCTCCAACTATGGGACCGTCCTCGGCAACCACTACTGGTGGAGGGCTTTCCTCATCACCGTGATCATCACGGTGGTCTCGGTAGCCATCGAGTTCGTGCTCGGCATGGTGTTCGCGTTGATCATGCACCGCACCCTGGTTGGCAAAGGGCTGGTCCGCACGCTCATCCTCATCCCCTACGGGCTGGTCACCGTGGTCGCGGCGTACGGCTGGCAGTACGCCTGGACGCCCGGCACCGGCTACCTGGCCAACGTGATCACCGGCACCGGTGCTCCCCTGACCCACACCGGGGAGTCGATCGCGGTGATCATCCTGGCGGAAGTGTGGAAGACCACGCCGTTCATGGCGCTGCTGCTGCTGGCGGGCCTGTCGCTGGTCTCCGAGGACCTCCTCAAAGCGGCCCGCATGGACGGCGCCTCCGCGTGGCAGCGCTTCTACAGCATCACGCTGCCGCTCATGAAACCGGCCATCCTCGTGGCGGTGCTGTTCCGCACCCTGGACGCCTTTCGGGTCTTCGACAACATCTACATCCTCACCAAAGGGCAGAACAACACCGGCTCGGTGTCGTTCCTCGCCTACGACAACCTCTTCACCGGTCTCAACCTGGGTCTCGGGTCGACGATCTCGGTGCTCATCTTCGTCACCGTGGCGATCATCGCATTCATCTTCGTCAAACTGTTCGGGGCCGCGGCCCCGGGATCGGACGACTAGGGCATGGCACGCGCAACCGGGACCCGGAGTCGCGACGGGAAACGCTATGCATGGGGCGGCGTCGATCTGGTCGTCGCCATCTGGGTCATCATCCCGCTGCTTTGGATCGTGTCCCTGTCGTTCAAGACGTCGGGCACCATCACCGGCAAAGGCTTCAACCTGATCCCCACTCACTGGACGCTCGGCAACTACCGGACGATCTTCAAGACCTCGGCGTTCCTCGACGCGCTGCGCAACTCGGTCGTGGTGGCCGTCATCGCGACCTTGGTCTCGGTGATCCTGGCCAGCTTCGCGGCCTACGCCATCTCCCGCCTCCGCTTCCGGGGAAAGAAGGTGCTGGTCGGGGCGTCGCTGCTCGTGGCCATGTTCCCCCAGATCTCGCTGGTCACGCCGCTTTTCAACGTGGAGCGCTCCGCCCATCTGTTCAACACCTGGTGGGGTCTGATCATCCCCTACATCGCCTTCTCCCTGCCGCTCGCCATCTACACGCTGTCGGCGTTCTTCCGGGAGATACCCCGCGACCTGGAGCGGGCCGCGCAGATCGACGGCGCCACCCCGACCCAGGCCTTCGTGAGGGTCATCGCTCCGCTCGCCATGCCCGGCATGGTCACGTCGTTCATCCTGGTGTTCCTGTTCTGCTGGAACGATTTCCTCTTCGCCATCTCCTTCACCGCCACGAGTTCTTCGCAGACCGTCCCCGCCGCCATCGCCTTCTTCACCGGCAACTCGTCGTTTGAGAACCCCATCGGCAACATCGCAGCCGCGGCGGTGATCATCACCATCCCCATCCTGTTCTTCGTGCTGTTCTTCCAGCGCCGCATCGTCGCCGGCCTCACCTCCGGCGCTGTGAAGGGCTGAGGAGACAGAAAGGACCCTCCATGGCCGCCATCACCCTCGACCACGTCACCAAGCAGTACGCCGACGGCGCGCTGGCCGTGCGTGACCTCAGCTTGCAGATCGAGGACGGCGAGTTCTGCATCCTCGTCGGGCCCTCCGGATGCGGGAAGTCCACGACTTTGAACATGATCGCCGGCCTCGAGGACATCACCTCCGGGGAGCTGATCATCGACGGGACCGTGGTCAACGACCGGGCGCCTAAGGATCGCGACATCGCGATGGTCTTCCAGAACTACGCCCTGTACCCGCACATGACCGTCCGGCAGAACATGGCGTTCGCGTTGAAGCTGGCCAAGACGCCAAAAGCCGAGATCGACAAGAAGGTCGAGGAGGCCGCCCGCATCCTCGACCTGACCCCGCACCTCGACCGCAAACCGGCCAACTTGTCAGGCGGTCAGCGCCAGCGGGTCGCGATGGGGCGGGCGATCGTCCGCAGCCCCAAGGCGTTCTTGATGGACGAGCCGCTGTCCAACCTCGACGCCAAGCTGAGGGTCCAGATGCGCACCGAGGTGTCGCGCCTCCAAAAGCGGTTGCATGTGACCACGGTCTATGTGACCCACGACCAGACCGAGGCGCTCACCCTCGGCGATCGGGTGGCGGTCATGCGCGGCGGCGTCCTGCAGCAGTACGGATCCCCCCAGCGGCTCTACGACCATCCCGACAACCTGTTCGTGGCCGGATTCATCGGCTCGCCGGCGATGAACTTCGTCGAGGCCGAACTGGCCGAAAGCACCGTCCGCTCCCCCTTCGGCGACATAGCCCTCTCGGACCGTCAGCGCCGCGCGGTGGAGTCGTCGGGCGCGGAACGGAAGGTGATCCTAGGCATCCGTCCCGAGAACTTCGAGGACGCGGCGCTCGTCGGCGAGCACGAGCGCGACCACGGGATGGTGTTCAACGCCGGGATCGACGTCATCGAGTCGCTCGGCTCGGACGTCTTCGCCCACTTCACCCTGGAGGGTGGCCGGGCCAGCTCATCGGAGCTCGACGAGCTCGCCGCCGACTCCGGCAGCGTCGACACCCTCGCCGGTGGACGCGAGGTCGTCGCCCGTCTCGACGCCACCTCACGGGTGAAGGAGGAGGAGCAGGCGTCCCTCTGGGTCGACACCTCCAAGATCCATCTCTTCGACCCTGACACCGGGCTGGCGCTGCTGGCGGTCACCGCCGAGGACACCTGAGGCGCCGGCCGCCCTGATCGACGCTCAGGTGAGCAGCTCGGCGCGTAGCTTGGCGATGACCTCGTCGTTCCAATCATGGGTGCGCATGAGCCGGTAGCGCTCGGCCGCGATGGTCAGGTAGGTCTCGACCTCGGTGCGGTCCTCGATGAGATCCGCGGCGCGCAGCATGCGCACGACCCGCCGATACTCGTCGTCGTACCAGCGCAGCGCCACCTCGGAGCGGCTGAGCAGCCGGCGCTCGGATTGCAGCAGCCGGAACCCCCACGCCTCGACCGTCTCCGCCAGCTCGCACCAGCTCCACGGGTCGTCGACCACCAGCGTCGCCTGGATCCCCGCCGGCAGCGGGACCCGCTCGCGAAACAGCCGCTCGTAGTCCTTCATGACCAGGTCGGCCCGCACCTGCATGTCGCCGGCCGGGACCCGAGTGCGGATCTCGGTCACGTCGGCCTCGATGGTCTTGGAGCCGAGGGCCCGGGCCACCGACACCCGGTGGTGCCCGTCGCGCACGAAGTACACGTCGCCGACCTGGTACAGCGAGATCGGCGGGATCGGCTCGCCCCGGCGTTGGGCGGCGGCGATCCGCTCCCAGCGCTCGCGGGAGCGTCCCGACGTCGGGCGCCACGTCCGGTCGAAGTCCCGGGGCCGGTCGACGCTGCCGACGACCGCGTCGAGGGCCACCACCCGGTGCCCGACGTGGTGCTCGCCGATCACGCCGAGCGCGGAGACCACCTCGTCGTAGGGCAGCACCACGCCGACGTCGTCGGGTTCGCGCCGCAGCCGCCGCCCCAGGTGGGCCAGCACCTGCCGGCGCCGCACCCGCTGGAAGTCGTCGCCGGCGTCGACCCCGGGGAACCCGGTGCTGCGGCGCACGGGTCAGCGCCCTTCCACCGGGGCCGGCCGGGTGGCGGGGTCGGCGGCGGGGACCTGAAGGATCCTGGAGCCGAAGACGTTGACCACCCGGGTCGCGCCGATCCAGTGGTCGCCGCCGCCGGGAGCCGGCGCCACGTGGCCGTGCAGCAGCAGCCGGGGCCGTAACGCCCTGGCCAGGTGGTGCAGCGCGTCGAAACCGACGTGGGGCGCGTCGTCCCCGTCGCCGAGCCCGCGGGGGGCGGCGTGAGCGAGCACCAAGTCGACCGGCTGCCGGCGCAGGTGACCCCATCGGGCCCGGCGCACCAGCCGGCGGCCGCGGCGGCGCTGCTGGGCCTGCGTGTACTGGTTGGGCCCGTCCCGGTAGCGCAAGCAGCCGCCGAGGCCGGCGATACGCAGCCCGCAGGACTCTACGACGCGCCCGTCGGCGTTGACCGCTCCCGCCGGCCACGGAGGGAAGGTGACGAACCCGGCCCTGACGACCAGCCCGGACCGGGTGGGCCGGTAGCCGGACACGTCCGGGTCGTGGTTTCCCGGGACGAAGACCACCGGGGCCCCGGTGGCCTCGCCGAGCCAGCCGAGCAGATCGAAGTCCACGTCGCCGCACCCAACGACCAGATCGGCGACCAGCGGCGGCCCGCCCCCGGTCCAAAGCCGGTCGGCAGCCTCGTCGGAGACGGCCAGGACCCTCACACCTGAACGCTACCCCCGAAGCTCAACTGCCGGTCGGGGCCTGCTCAGTCGCAGCTCGGCGCGCCCGTCGCTGGGGACCCCGGCAGGGCGTAGGTGGTGGTCGTGGTGGCCGGCACCGTGGTGCTGGTGGTGGTCGTGGTAGCGCCGGTACGGGCGGACCCGGCCGGGACGACACCGCTGTAGGACTGGCCGGTGATCAGGTCCAGGGAGGTGCCCAGACCGCTGACCTGCTCCAAGGTGGCGCCCCCGCCGATCCGGGCCTGAAGGGTCGCGGCGGCGGCCTGCTCGCCCGGGCTGTATTGGATGATCGTCGAGGGATGGTTGTAGGAGGAGGCGGTGCCGACGCTCAACACGTCGAAACCAGCGCTGCGCAGTGCACTGGCTGCCGCGCCGGCCTGCCCGCTCACCCCCGACCCGTTGTACACGTGCACGGCCACCGACGACGCCGCCACCGTGGTGGGGGGCAGCGTGGAGGTCGTGGTCGACCCGAGGACCGGCAGGGTGGAGGGAGGCGTCGTCGTCGGGGTCTCCCCGAAGCTGAGGAACTGCTGGATGACGGCCTTGTCCTGCTGGGTTTGGGGCATCAAGACGTCGTTGGGGCCCGGCAGCGTCTCAGGATAGGTAGGGAGGGTCACACCCTGGATCGAGGCCGGGTTGACCGAGCGGAAGGTCTGCGCCAAGTTGAGCATCGCGGTCACCGAAAAAGAGTCGTCGACGGTGAGGTTCTTGGTGATCCCGCCGATGATCGCGTTGAGGGTCAGCGGGTTTCCCAAACCGGTGCGCTCCGCTTTGCCCACCATCTTGCGGATGAACAGCTGCTGGCGCTGGATGCGAGCGAGGTCGCTCTCCCCCTCCTGATGCCAGGACCCGTCGAGGTAGTACTGGTACATCCGGCTGCGGACGAAGGCCAACGCCTCGTCGCCGACGAGGGAAACGCACCCGGCGGCGGGGATCTTGAAGTTGGTCTCCTCCGCGTCGCGCACCGGCGTCGGGAAGTACACGCTGACACCGCCGATGGCGTTGGAGATGTCCTTGAACGACTGGAAGTCGATGTCCACGTAGTGGTTTACGTCGATGCCGAGTTGGGACTGGATGGTGCTGATCAGCAGATCGGGGCTGACGCCCAGCGCGGCGTTGATCTTCTGGTGCCCGAGACCCGCTATCGGCAGCCACAGGTCGCGAGGGATCGACAGCATCTCGATCTGCTTGGTCGCCGGCACCAGCCGGACCAAGATGATCGTGTCCGAGCGGGCGCCGCTGACCTGCGTCGCGGACCCGTACTGGCCCGCCGACGCGGTGCCTTTAAGCGCGGCGCGGCTGTCGCTGCCGACGAGCAGGATCGTCTCCGGGGGCCCGGCCGACGACTTGGCCGTCGCCACCTTGGTGCTCTGGCTGTCGTGGCCCACGGCGGTCAGCGAGTGGATGTGCACCCGGCGGATCTCGTGCAGGCGCCATTCGGCGTACCCGAACGCGGACCCGGCCAGGACCAGGGAGGTGGCCACGACGATGTTGACGCCGAGCAGGACCTTGCGTCCGGTGGTGCGGGCCGGGGCCTTCTTCTTCGTGTGCCGAGCCCGGTATCGGCCGAAACGACCGGCACCCGGATCGTGCGGGTCGACGGGCTTATTCACCCCCGCACCATGTTGCTGTCACCAATGCCGTCTGCTCGCCACGATGCGCAGACGCTAGTCGGCTCCATTCCCGTGGAGATGGCACCCCGTCCCACTGCCAGATGGGTGGATCGGCGAGACTCGGCGGGTGCCCGCCGGACCGACCGCCCTCGCCGCTGCCCTGCTCGCCGTGGCCCTGGCCGCCGGCGGATGCGGCACCTCGACGGGGTCGGGGACCCCCGGCACGGCCACCACCGCGGCCGCCCCCACCACCGCGGCGGCCCCCACGACCAGCGAGGCACCCCCGACTACCAGCGCGGCGACGACCACGACGGTGTTCGCCCCGGTCGCTCCCCAGACCACTCCGGCCGCAGCGGCAGCAGCGCTGGTCTATGAGTGGGTTCAGGGCGACCGGGCCCGAGCCGGGACCGTCGCCGCCCCCTCCGCTGTCGCCGGCCTCTTCGCCGTCCCGTCGAAGGATCTGCAGTTCCGTGGCTGCAGTGACGGCAACCCGCCGGTCACCTGCACCTACGCTGACCGCTCCAGCGCGACCGGCGGTCTCTACGAGCTCAACGCCGTACCCGCGCCGAGCGGGGGATGGTATGTCGCTTCCGTCCAGATCGAGCAGTAGCGCGGTCCGGTCAGGCCGGGAGGCCCAAGTCCCCTCGCCGAGACCGCGGTGAGTCGCCCCGACGGAGCCGGGCGAGTGGCCGATGACCGCCCGGGTACGCCCCGCGGCGGGGGCTCGGCTGGCAAGATGGTGGGGCAATGCCGCTCCAGGGAACCTTCGATGTCCTCGATTTCTCCGAGGTCCTTCGCCTTCTCGCTCGCCAGCAGCTGACCGGCCGGCTCCACGTCAGGAGCCGATCGTTCGCGGCGAACCTCTTCCTCGAAGAGGGCTCGCTGGTGGGCGCCGACCAGTCGGAGCATCAGGCCGCAGCAGCCAGCGGTGATGTCCGCGGCCGGCTCGAGGAGATCTGCTTCGAGATGCTCGACGCGGAGCGGGGCGGCTTCGAGTTCCAGCCCGGCCGGCCCAGCTCGCTGCCCTCGACCACCAGGCTGCGGGTGGACACCGTCTTGTCCCGGGCCCGTAAGCGCCTGCAGGAGTGGCAGGAGCTCCAAGAGCTCATTCCATCGCTCGATCTCCAACCACACCTGGTCGATGACCTGTCTGCTTCCCAGGTCACCATCGACCAGGAGCGTTGGCGGATGCTGACCGTGGTCGACGGCCGCCGGAGCCTGCGGGCCATCAGCCGGACCCTGAACATGTCCGACTTCGACGTGTGCCGGGTCATGAAGTCTCTCCTCGAGGAGGGGATAGTAGAGCTTGACCCCAGGGCGATCGCCCTGGCCTCGGCGGCCAAGGACGCCATCGCGCCGCCGGTCGCGGCGATCGACTCACCGGCGGTCCACGAGGTGGTGCGCGTCACCACCGACGGCGGTGCCGAAGCCGGCCCGGCCGGGTCGCCGGAAGGGCGACCCAAGGGCGGTTCGCGCGCCAGGCCGACCCCGACGCCGTCCGTGAAGCCGGTAGCGCCGCCCTCGCCAGTCCCGGCCACCGCCGCCGGCGGCCCTGACGATCGGGTCGACCCGGAGGAAGACGGGCCCGGTCCGATCGACGCCGCGGACGGCAGCGGGTCGGGGGCGGTGACGACCGAGAGTGGTCCCGTCGCCGGCGCCGGAGTTCCCGCCGCCGGTGACCCTGCCGCCATCGACGTCGGCGTCGAGGCTGCTGGCGGTCCCGCCCGCGGCGGGGACGTCGGACCCGGCGGCGGTGACACCGACCGCAACGCTGACCCCGGCAAGGGCCGACGCCGACGGGTCGTGCGGATCCGCAGCCGCACGAGCCGCGACGGCGAGGGCTGAGCCCGCAGGCCGCCCGGTCAGCCGGCCGAGGCCGGCACCCCGAGCTCGGCCATGGCGGCGGTCCGAAGACCCCGGTAGTCGACCTTGCCGTTGGCGGCGCGCCCGATCGAGCCGACCGTGACCACGTGGCGGGGGCTTTTGTAATCCGCCAGCGTCTCGCGCACCCAAGCCACCAGCTCGTCGCCGGGCGGAGGCGGGGTGCCGTCGGCGGCCGGTCGCCACTCGACCATCGCCACCACCACCTCGTTGAACCGCGGGTCGGGGACTCCGACCACCACCGCGTCGGCCACCGCCGGGTGACGCTTGAGCGCCTCCTCGACCTCCTCCGGAAACACCTTTTCCCCGCCGGTGTTGATGCACACCGACCCTCGGCCCAAGAGCCGGACGGTGCCGTCGGCCTCGATCGTCGCCCAGTCGCCGGGGATGCTCCACCGCTCCCCGTCGATGATCCGGTAGGTCGCGGCGGTCTTGGCTTCGTCTTTGTAGTAGCCGATCGAGCCTCGGCCCCGTAGGGCCACCAGGCCCATCTCGCCGGACCCAGGTCGCACGTCGCTCCCGTCGGGGGCGACGACGCGGGTCTGCTCGCTCAGGCGGAACCCGGCGGTCGAGGGCGCGCCGTCGGTCGACGACCGCGAAGACGCCATACCGATCGCCTCCGACGATCCGAGCGTGTCGACCAGCATCAGCCCCGGGTGGTGGCGCAGTAAACCGGCCCTTACCTCGGCGGACCACATGACCCCTGAGCTGAGGACCAGCCACAGCGACGAAAGGTCCCAGCGGCCCGGGTCAGCGTCGAGCGCGTCGAGGAGGGGGCGGGCAAACGCGTCGCCCACGATGACCAGTTCGGTCACCCGCTCCCGCTCGATGGTGTCGAGCACCTCGGTCGGGGAGAACTTGTGCCCGGGCGGCATCGCCAGGGCGCCGCCCGACGCCAGCGCGGTTATGGCCGAGAACATGCCGGTGCCGTGCATGAGGGGCGGCCCGGGAAGCAAGCGGGGCGGGGTCCGCTTGGGGGGCGCGGCCAGCAGACCGGCGACG
Organism: Acidiferrimicrobium sp. IK; assembly: GCF_025499425.1. Taxonomy (GTDB): domain Bacteria; phylum Actinomycetota; class Acidimicrobiia; order Acidimicrobiales; family Palsa-688; genus Acidiferrimicrobium. Next base: position 139,032 of record NZ_JAIMCB010000004.1, on the reverse strand, counting down.
TCGTCGATCGTGCCGTCCTCGGGGTAGCGCAACGTCGCGGTCCGGTTGAGGATCGCCCACAGGTCGTCCTGGCGCCACATGACGCCCTTGGGCATGCCGGTGGTTCCCCCGGTGTAGATCAGGATCAGATCGTCGCCGCTGCGGCCCCACGGTCCCTGCACCTGGCGGGGTCCCCCGCCGGTGGCGAGCGCTTCGTAGGAGCGGGCCCACTCCGGCACGGCCGTCTCCGGGGCGGCGCCGTCGACGACCAGCCACAGCTTCACTCGCGGCAGCCGGGCCCGTACCTCCTCCACCCGGCCGACGAAGGCCCGGTCGAAGACCACGGCCTCGACATCGGCGTTGTCCCACAGGTAGACCAGCTCGTCGGCGGTGTAGCGGTAGTTGGTGTTGACCGGGACCATCCCGGCCTTCATCGCCGCGAAGAACGATTCGATGTACTCGGGGCAGTTGTAGAGGTACTGAGCCACCTTGGCTTGATGCCCGAGGCCGGCGTCGAGCAGCGCGGCTGCGATCCCGTCGGCGCGCCGGTCGAGTTCCGCCCATGTCAATCGGCGTGGCCCCTGCACCAGCGCCTCGGCGTCGGGACGGGTCCGGGCGACGGTCTCCCAGGTGTCCGCGTAGTTCCAGTCGGTCATGAGCCGGAGCCTACCGAGGGCGCCGCCAGGTCCTCCGCTCCGGCGTCACGCGACCTCTAGCGTTCGATGATCTGCCAGTGGGACGGCTCACCGATCTGCTCCCTGAGCACCCCCCTGACCTCCAGCGCCCGAAGGTGGGCCAGCGTCTCGCCGACCGCGGCCCGCCGCATGAACCCGGTGATCTGCTCCCACGGCCGCGACCAAGTGAAGCGCCCGGCGATGTCCCACGCGGTGTCGATCCCGTCGGCGATGGCACCCAGCGCCTCCTCGAAACGCTCCTCGTGGTGGGCTTTGAGCGCGGCGACCCGCGCCGGCAGGTCCCGGAACCGGTGCTCGTGGGCGGGAAGGACCTCGTCGGTCAGCAGCTCGTTGACCCGATCGAGAGACCGGAGGAACGCCCCGAGCGGGTCAGGCCCGGCTTGGGGGTGGTAGGAGATGTTCGGGGTGATACGGGGCAGCACGTGATCACCCGAGAGCAGCAAGCGGTGGCCGGGCTCGTAGAAGCACAAGTGCCCCGGCGAGTGGCCCGGCGTCCAAAGCGCCTGGAGGTCCCATCCCGGCACCTCGGGTTTGTCGCCGTCCTCGATCAGGCGGTCCGGGCGCCCCGGTGCGACCCGCGAGATCATCGGCACCGACGCGGCGGTGAGCCCTTCGATCTCGTCGGCGGGCGCTCCGTTGCGCCGCAGCATGGCGTTCACCGCCGCCATCAGGCCGGTCGTGTCCTCGTAGCGCTGCTCGAGGAGGGCCGCGTCGGCGGGGTGGAGGGCCACCCACGCACCCGACGCCTCCCGGACCCTCGGCGCGAGGCCGTAGTGATCAGGATGGATGTGGGTTACGAGGACCCCTTGGACATCGCCGATGTCGAACCCGGCGGCGGCCAGCCCCTGCACGAGGGTCTGCCAGGCGTCGTCGGTGTTCCACCCGGCATCGACGATGTAGGGACCCTTGGCGGACTCGAACGCGTAGACCAGCACGTAACGCAACGGGTTGTCCGGGATGGGAACCGGAATGCTCCATAGACCGGGACGGACCTCCTCCACCGGAGGGAGCGGCTGGGACTGGTCGGCCCGCCCGGACAACGACTGGCTGCTCGGCATCGTCCCAGCTTGCCAGCCCGGCGCTCGCAGGTGGCGACTACGTTCGACCGGATGGCTGGCGCTTGGACGAGACGGCTCCCGACGTGACGACCGGAATCGAGATCCGCCCGGTCCGGCACCTGCCTGGCCGGCGGGTCTTCGTGGCCGTGCCGTTCCGGATCCACGGGGGCGACCCGGGGTGGGTGCCGCCGTTGCGCCTCAGCGTCTACGACCGCATCTCGCCCCGCCATCCGGCGATGGCCCACCAGGAGGTGGCGCTGTGGGTGGCCTACCGTCACGGTCGGCCGGTGGGGCGCATCGCCGCGTGCATCGACCGGGCATTCGACGAGTACCAGGGCGTCAAGTGGGGGTGGGTCGGCTTCTACGACACCTTCGACGACCCCGAAGTCGCCGGCCGGCTCTTCGACACCGCCTGCGGGTGGGCCCGTGACCGCGGCGCCGAGACGTGCGTCGGCCCGGCGAACTTCACCACCAACGACGAGCTCGGCTTGATGGTCGAGGGCTTCGACGAGCCGCCGGCGATACTCACCCTCCAGAATCCTCGGTACTACGAGAAGCTGTGGACCGACGCCGGCTGGGAACCGGCGATGGACCTGTGGGGCTGGCACTTCGAAAAGGTCTCGACCGCCTTATCGGACCGGCAGCGCCGGACGCTGGAGCGGATCCGCGAGCGTTCCGGGGTCAAGGTCCGAAGCATCGACATGGACGACTTCGACAACGAGGTCGGCCGGTTCTTCGACGTGTACAACGCCGCGTGGCAGCACAACTGGGGGTTCGCCCCGATGCCCGAGCCCGAGGTCCGACACCTGGCCAAGCAGCTGAAGTCGATCATCAACCCCAACTGGGCCTTTGGCGCGGAGGCGCCCGACGGGACCGTCGTGGCGGTGTGCCTGGCCCTGCCCGACTTGAACCGGTTGATGCTCAACGTTCGAAGCGGCCGCCTGGCGCCCTTCGGCTGGGTGCCTCTGCTCAGAGGCCGCCGGCGGATGTCCCACGCCAGGGTCTGGGCCCTCGGGATCCGCCCAGAACACCAGAACCTGGCGCTGGGACCGCTTCTCTACCAGGAGATCGTCGATCGCCTGGCCGCCGACCCCCACATCCGCAGCGCGGAAGGGGGCTGGACGCTGGCCACCAACACCCGGATCAACGCTCAGCTGGAAGCGATGGGAGCGACAAGGTCCCGGGTGTGGAGGCTCTACCAGCGGAAGGTCTGACCCGGAGGTCCGGGGGGTGCGGGCCGGCCGCGGGAGGAGGGCCGGCCGCGCAGCGGGAACGGCAGGACCGGCCAAAACCGCGCCTGGCGCGGTTTGTGCTCTGGAGAGCACCAAATCGCGCCAGGGCGCGATTTGGAGCGCGATTTGGAGCGCGATTGGGGCGACTTACCGGAAGATCGTCCTCACTCGGCGCGACGCGCAAAGCGCGGCCGCGGCCCGTCGGGCCGGGCCGCTCCGCGGCGGGAGGCGCCCAGCGCCTCGGCGAGCACGGCCGCGGAGGTTCGCGTCGGTGCCCATCCGAGCAGCTCGCCGGCGCGTGCGCTGTCGAGGGCTAGCGGACCGCCGAGCAGCGCGGCCCGGTCAGCCCCGAAGGGCAGCAGTCGGGCCCTGCGGCCGGCCTCGGACGCGGCGAGCAACAGCCGGCGGGACACGGTGAGGACCCGACCTCCTGACACCGCGGCGATGTCGGACGCCGACAGCCAGTCAGTGGTTGCCGCGTTGAGCACCAGCCCCGAGCCACCAGCCAGCCCCACCCCGCCGCCACCCAACCCTGGCCCGCCGCCACCCAACCCTGGCCCGCCGCCACCCAACACCGCCCGGCCGGCGGCCAGCAGCGCCTCCACCGCGTCCTGCTCGTCGAGGAACTGCACCGCCTGCGCGACGCCCCTCACCGCCGGCACCGCCATGCGGTACCCGGCGACAGAACGAGCCACCGCGGCGTCGGCGTGCGGGCCGAGCACCGCCGCGAGGCGCACCACCACGGTGGGGGCGGCGTCCAAGCAGCGGGTCTCGGCGCCCAGCTTGTGCTGGGCGTAGGGCACCTCAGGGTTGGGCCGCGGCGGATCCTGTTCGCGAAGCGGCACAGGGTTGGCAGGCCACGCGCCGTAGACCGCGGCAGACGAGGCTAGGACGACCGCGCCGGGCCTGGCGGCGAGGACGTTGTCGGTGCCGCGGAGGTTGGCTTCGGCCATCTCAGCCGGAGCACCGGCGGACCAGAGCTGGAAGCCCAGGTGGAAGCAGATGTCGACGCGCTCGAGCGCCCGGCGGGCCTCGGGGGCCCGCAGATCCGCCCTGACGTGGGTGACCCGGCGCCGGTCGGCGCCGCCCGCGGCGGAGACCGCATCCGGGCCGCCACCGGAGAGAGGGTCACCGAGCGGCCCGGCGCCGAGGGGGCGGCGGGCGACGCTGACGACCGACTCCACCTCGGGCCACCCGAGGAGGCGTTGCAGGAGCAGCGACCCCAGGTGGCCGGTCCCGCCGGTGAGCCCGACTCTCACGTCCGGCACCGAGCGGTTCGGCCCGAGCGGTCCTGACGGCTCCGAGCGAGGATCAGCGGCCGGCCTTGACCGCGGCGAACGCGTCCAGCGCCCGGTCGATGTCCTCTTCGGTGTGGGTGGCCATCACCGAGGTGCGCAGCACCGAGCGGGGGACCGCCGGCGGGATGGCGCAGTTGGTGTACACGCCGTGCTCGAGCAGCGACTTCCAGAGCAGGCCGGCCTCCCACACCTCCTCCACGTGGACCGCGACGATCGCCGACTCCACCGGCGGGCCGACGTCGTAGCCGAGCTCGTCGAGGCCCCGCCGCAGCTGGCGGGCCCTCGCCGCCACCGACTCGCGGCGCCAGTCCTCGCGGCGGGCGATGCGCACCGCGGCGAGGGCCGCGGCGAGCGCCGCAGGAACGCCGGCTGCCGTGAACAGCAGCGGGCGGCAGGTGATCTTGAGGAAGTCGATGACCGCGGCCGGGCCGGCGATGAAGCCCCCGCAGCTGGCCAGCGACTTGGAGAAGGTCCCCATGAACAGGTCCGGCTTGACTCCGGTCGCGGCGGCCGTCCCGGCGCCGCCCGGGCCGACCACACCGAGGGAGTGGGCTTCGTCGACGAGCAGGCGGGCGCCGTACTCCCGGCACAAGGCTGCCACCTCCGGGATCGGCGCCCAGTCGCCTTCCATCGAGTAGATCCCGTCGATGGCGACCAGCAGCCCACCGGAGTCGGGCTGCTCCCGCCAGGACCGCAACGTCCGGCGCAGGCTATTGGGCCGGTTGTGCCGGAACGCCCGCAGCGCCCCCTCGGCGAAACGGGCGCCGTCTACCAGGCTGGCGTGAGCCGCCGAGTCGAGCACCGCGGCGTCCCCCGGCCCGACGAGCGCTGAGAGGAGACCCAGGTTGGCGGTGTAACCGGTGGTGAAGACCAGAGCCGCCTCGGCGCCGACCCAGTCGGCCAGTTCAGCTTCCAGCTCGCGATGCAGCGACAGGGTGCCGTTGAGCAGGCGGCTGCCGGTAACGCCGGTGCCGAACTTGCCGACCGCGTCGGTGGCGGCGCGCCGCACCCGCTCGTCGGTGGTCAGACCCAGGTAGTTGTTGGAGCCGAGCATGACCATCCGCCGCCCGTCGAGGGTGACCGACGGGCCTACTTCCCCGTCGAGCTCCCGGTAGAACGGCAGGAGGCCCTCCTGTTCGGCCCGGCGCCAGTCGTCGAGCCTCGGGTCGGCCACTTTGGCGAAAAGGTCCCCGTCGGCTTTGACCGGCTCGCCGAGGGCCAAGTCCTGCTCGCTCACCGACCAGCCCCGCCGCGCAGGGTCTCGAAGCGTCGCTCCCACGCCTCGTGGCGGTTGCGGGCATCAGAGATGTACGGCGAGCGGCCGATGGCGGCGATCAGCGCCCGGTTGATCTGCTGGGCCGGGGGCCGCAACGGCCGGAGGACGTCGACGAACAGGACGACGCGCACCCCGTCGGTGTCGTTCCACGCGTGGTGGTCGTAGCCGTCGTCGAAGAGCAGGCTGCGGCCTTCCTCCCAATGCGCCACCTCGCCACCGACGCTTATCCCGCACTTCTCGGCGGGGTCGGGGACCTGCAGGGCGAGGTGGTAGCGCAGCACGCCACGCCACGGTCCCCGGTGTTCGGGGATCCGCTTGTGAGGCGCCAGGATCGAGAAGAACGCGGTGGTCACGCCGGGGATGGCATCGATGAGCGCCGCGGTCTGCGGGCAACGAGCGCAGTTGGCGTCGGAACGGAACCCGTAGCCGAGGAAGAAGAACGTCTTCCAGCCATCGTCGTCGGTGATCGACGCCTGGTCGACGGAGATGTCCTGGAAGTTGGGGAGCTGGTCCCGGTAGCCGAGAACGTCGTCCAGCTCCGCTCGGATGGTCTTCCACTCGGCCTCCAACCCGGCGACCCAGCCGAACGTCGCCGGGTCCAGGAAGGGCGTCGTCGGGACCTCGGAGCTGCGCAGCACGACCCGCTCGAAGCCGTGAAGGGCCCGCGCCCCGACCTGATTTCCGAGCTCGAACGCCCGGTCGCGGAGGGTGGCGGCCATATCGAGTTAGAAGGGTACTGCCTCCGCCTTACTCTCCAGTGCTACCCCACTCTCCAGTGCTACCCCGTTCCGGGCCGGGTCAGCGTTCGACGACGAAGGCGGCGGCCAGGCCGGTCATCTCCAGCACCCGCTGAAGGGACGGCGTCGGCGCCCGCAAGCTCAGCTGGCGACCGGCGGCGTCGAAGCGCTTGAGCGCCCCGACGAGCACCCCCAGGCCGCTCGAGTCGATGAACCCGAGGCCGGACAGGTCGACGACCGCGTCGCTGCCCTCGTCCAGCTGCTCAGCGAGAACGGCCCGCAGGCGGGCCGCGCTGGCGGCGTCGAGGTCGCCGCTGATACGGCACACGACCCGCCCTGGTTCGGTCTCGACGGAAATACGCAACAGCTCCATCGAAGACCCCGCACTCTTCTTCACACAGGCGTCGTACCCGCCCGGAATGTCCGATAACCGGAATGGCCCGGCCGGCGGCGGTTCCGCCCCCTACGGTGGACGCCATGAGCGGGATGAAACCTCACCACATCGCCCGGCTGGCGTCCGCGGGGGCCGTGAGGCTGGCCCCCGACGGACGGCTGGCGGCGTTCACCATCACCTCGGTCGACCAGCGCGCCAACCGCTATCGCAGCCGGGTGTGGGTGGCCGACACCGCGGGCGGCAACCCGTGGCCAGTGTCGGCGGGAACCGAGCGCGACGAGCACCCCGTGTGGTCACCCGACGGACGCCAGCTGGCGTGGGTCACCAAGGTCGCGTCGGGAGATCGAATCGTGTCCACCATGGCGGTCGGGGCTCCGGGATCCGCCGGCCAGCCGGCCCGCTTCGACGACGAAGTCGAGGAGCTGGCCTGGTCACCTGACGGGCGCCGGCTGGCGGTCGTGGTGCGCGACCGCGACCGCGACCAGTACGGACCCGAGGGCGCTCCCCTGCCGCCCGATCGCATGCCGCCCCGGCGGATCACGACTCTCCTCTCCCGCCTCAACGGGGAGGGGTTCGTGTCCGACCGCCCGGCCCACGTGTACCTGGTCGACCTCGAGGTGCCCGGCGAGCCGGTGCTGGTCACCCCCGGGCCGTGGGAGGCGAGGAACGTCGCGTGGTCCCCGCAGGGCACGGCCTTGGCGTGGTCCTCGGGCCGCCACGACGGGTGGGACATGGACCTGTGCCGGGACCTGTGGACCGTGCGGGTAGACGGGCCGATCGGCGTGCCGGAGCGGGTGACGCCGACCGACGCCAGCTACTTCGCGCCGTCGTGGTCGCCCGACGGCACCCGCCTGGCGTTCCTCGTCGTGCCGACCCCGATGAACGAACCCCGCCACGGCCAGGTCGGCGTGCTCGTCGCCGCCGAGGGCGCCTCCAGCCTCCGGGTCCTGTCTTCCGACCTCGACCGCAACGCCGCCCCCCACGAAGGGCCCCGACCGCCGGCGTGGCTCGGCGACGATCTGGTCTTCAGCGCCGAGGATGCCGGCGCGCTGCGCTTGTGGAGCGTCCCGTCCGACGGTTCGGCACCACCGGCGCTGTGGCTCGGCGGCGACCGGCGGATCGTCTCGTGGGATGTGAGCGGCCCGGCGGCGCAGGACGCGATCGTGGCGTTCTCGGCCGGCGACGCGCTCCACCTGCCCGAATTCCACGTCGCGCCGCTGTCGCCGGGGGGCGCCGCCGCCGGCGGCCGACTGACCCCCGGCGCCGAACGCCGGGTGACAGAACTGACGGCGAGCTTGCGGGCGGAGGCGACGCTGGTCGAGCCGGAACGCTTTGTCGCCACCTCCGCTGACGGGACCGAGGTCGAGTGCTGGGCGATGGCTCCTCTCGACGCGGGTCCCGGCCGGCATCCCACCATCCTCAACATCCACGGCGGTCCTTTCACCCAGTACGGCCATGTCCTCTTCGACGAGTTCCAGCTGCAGGCCGCGCACGGCTACGGCGTCGTCTACTGCAACCCGCGGGGAAGCTCCGGTTACTCGGAGGCGTGGGGCCGAGCGGTGCGCTGGCCCGAGGCCGGAGACGACGCGGGGTCTGGGTGGGGCGGCGTGGACGCCGACGACGTCCTCGCGTGCGTCGAGGAGGCGGCCGACCGTTTCGAGTGGGTCGACGCCGACCGCCTCGGCATCCAGGGAGGCTCCTACGGGGGTTACCTGACGTCGTGGATCATCGGCCACGACGACCGGTTCACCGCGGCGGTGTCGGAGCGGGCGGTCAACAACCTCCTGACCATGGAATCGGACTCCGACATCGCCGGGTTCTTCGCCGCCTATGTCGGCCACGACCACCTTCAGCGGCCCGAGCTGTTCGCCCGCCACTCCCCGATCACCCACGTATCGGACATGACGACCCCGGTGCTGATCGTTCACTCCGAGAATGACCTGCGCTGCCCGATGTCCCAGGCGGAGGAGCTTTTCGTGGCGTTGAAGCTGCTCGGGCGCCATCCGGAGCTGGTCCGCTTCCCTGAGGAGACCCACGAGCTGTCGCGCTCTGGCAGCCCGGCACATCGCGTCATGCGAGCTGAGCTGATCCTGGAGTGGTTCGACCGGTACCTGCGCTGACGGGCCCAGAGGGCCGGGGACAAGCCGCGGTGACCGTCCGGGCGGGGCGACGGCGGGTCCGGCCCGAGCTGCTCGTCGCGACCGGAGCGGTCTCGGTGCAGTCCGGCGCGGCGGTGGCCACCCACCTCTTCGCCCGGGTCGGGCCGGCAGGCGCGGTCACGCTGCGGCTGGTCCTCGGCGCGGTGGTCCTCCTCGCCGCGGTCCGTCCGTCGCCGCGCTCCCGGCGCGGCCGCGACCTGGCGGCGGTGGCTCTCTTCGGGGTGGCGCTCGGGGCCATGAACCTGGCGTTTTACGAGTCGATCGCCCGCATACCGCTCGGGGTGGCGGTGACCGTGGAGTTCGTCGGTCCGCTGGCCGTCGCGGTGGCCGGGTCGCGCCGTTTGCGGGACCTGCTGTGGGCCGCGCTGGCCGGGGCCGGCGTGGCGTTGCTGGCGGCCTCCCCCGGCGGCCGCCTCGACCCGGTCGGCATCGTGCTGGCGTTGGTCGCCGGCGGGTGCTGGGCCGGTTACATCCTCCTCAGTCGGGAGGCGGGCCGGCGGATGGAGGGCGTCGACGGGCTGGCGTTGGCGATGGTCGTAGCCGCGGTGATCGTCGCGCCCGGCGGGTTGGTGGCCGGCGGCACCAGGCTGGTGCATCCTTCGACCCTCGGGCTGGGGCTGGCGGTGGCGGTGCTGTCGTCGGTCCTGCCGTACTCGCTGGAGCTGGTGGCGTTGCGGTCGGTGTCGCCCCGAGCGTTCGGCGTGCTGCTCAGCTTGGATCCTGCGGTCGCGGCACTGGCCGGGCTGGTCGTGCTCGGCCAGCATCTGGGCGGTCACGAGGTCGTTGCGGTGGTTCTGGTGATCTCGGCCAACGTCGGGTCGAGCATCGCGTCGGCGCGACGACCGGACGTGGCGCTCGACGCCTGACCCCGCCGACGCCAGCTACGGGCGGACGGGTGTCAGGCCTCGACCATGGCGTCGAGCAGGCGGTTGATGCGCTCCTCGCTGACCGGCCCGGCGGTGCCGAGGACTTGGGCGAAGAGGCTGACGCGCAGCTCCTCGAGCATCCACCGGACCCGGGCCAGGCCGCGCATGACCGCCGGGGACGCGGTCCCCTCGACGACCTGGTCGGCGAGACGCTCGTAGCGGGACTGGACCCGGGCGATGCGGGCCATGTGCTCGGTGTCGCGCCGGACGCCCGCCGGTAACCGCTCGAGGCGCCGGTACGCCGCCTCGAGGTAGCGCATCAGGTCCGCCAGGTGGGCACTCCCGGTCATCGCCACGAACCCGGGGCCGACGAGACGGTCGAGCTGGCGGCGAACGTCGGCCAGCGATGCCGCCAGGTCACCGGTGCGGTCCCGCCGCTCGAGGGCAGCGACCCGCTCCTCGACGCGCTCGGCTGCGGCCAGGACCCCGCCGGCGATGGTGGCCAGCGTGGCGACGCGGTCCTGCAGGCCAGCCCGGGCGTCGCCGGCGAGGACCTCGAAACCGGCCTCGTCGTACGCGGGGCCGCCGTGGCGGGTGAGGATGTCGTCGATGGCGGCGCTCGCGCAGTCGTCGAGCAGCTCCCCGACCGGGGTCTCCCACCGGGCGAGCGCCAGCTTGGTGTCGTTGGTAAGCCGACGCTGGAGATGACCGCTCGGCAGGGGCGCGGCGAGGCGCAGAAGGCGGGCGCTGCCCCGCCACATGCTCTGCGCCTGGGCGGCCGGCGTGTCGAGGACCGCCAAGCCGACCGCGTCGGCTTCGTCGACCAGCGCCGGGTACCCGACCACGCCATCGGCCTCGAGCCGCCGGGGTATCGTCCCGAAACTCCAGGTCACCTCGCCGTGCCGTTCGATTCCCGGCACCGCTGCCGCTACCGCCTCCCGGACCTCGTCTTCGAGCAGCCGGCGCAGCTCCCCGACGTCGTGACCCCGGGCCCGCACCGAACCGGAACCGTCGACCACCTCGAAGGTCATGCGTAGATGGGCGGGGAGCTGGTCGGGGTCCCACATGGAGGCCCGCACCCGCTCACCGGAGCGGCGGGAGAGCTGACGGGCGACGACTTCCAGCAGCGGCCCGTCGGCCGGCCCGCAGCGCCCGAGCACGTCGGCGGCGACCTCGGCGGCGGGGACGAAGTGGCGCCGCAGGGTCTTGGGCAGCGCCCGGACCAGCGCGGTGACCAGCTCCAAGCGCAAGCCGGGCACGTTCCAGTCGAAGCCGTCGGGTCGGAGTCGGTTGAGCGCCACGAGGGGGACCACGACCGCCACCCCGTCGCCGGGGCGGCCCGGGTCGAAGGTGTAGCGGAGCCGCAGGCGCAGGTCGTCTTGGTGCCACTCGTCGGGCCAGTCCCGCAGGTCGACGGGGCCTCCCGAGCGGTCGACCAGGACGCTCAGCGGGACGTCGAGCTGGTCCGGTTGGTCGCGGCTGGCCTTCTTCCACCACCGCAGGAAGCTGCGCCCGCTGACCACGTCCGCAGGGATACGCGAGTCCCACCACGCCAGGCGGGCGTCGTCGCCGGCCAGCAGATCCCGGCGCCGGACCCGCTCCTCGAGGACCTCCACCTCCTCCATCCGGCGGCGGGTGCGTGCGAGGAATTCCGGCGCGGCGGCCCACTCCTCTCGCGCCAGGGCGTGCTCGAGGAATAGCCGGCGGGATTCCACGGGGTCGATCCGGGAGTACCCGGTGCGGCGGCCGGCGACGACGGGCAGCCCGTAGAGGGTGACCCGCTCGTCGGTGACCGCCTCAGCCCGGTCGGGGTCCCACCACGGTTCGGTCCAGCTGCGCTTCACCAGGTGCGATCCGAGCCGCTCCGCCCACACCGGCTCGATGCGGGCGACGGTGCGGGCCCAGGTCCGGTCGGTCTCCACCAGCTCGGCCGCCATGGCCCACGCCGGCTGCTTGCGGGCCAGCACCGACCCGCGGCCGATCTGCCATCGGGTGGAGCGGGCGCCGAGGTAGTCACCCCGCTCGCGGTCGCGCATACCGATGCGCGAGAGGAGACCGGCGAGGACCGCCTGATGGACGTGATCAGGATGGGCCGCCTCGCGGTTGGGACGCACGCCTTGCGAGCGGTGGACCTGGCGGATCTGGCCGGCCAGGTCCTGCCATTCCCTCACCCGCAGCACGTTGAGGAAGTTCACCCGGCACCACCTGCGGAACTGGTTGCCTGACAGGACCGACTGTTGCTCGGCCAGGTGCTCCCAGAGCGAGACCATGCCGAGGAAGTCCGACTCGGGGACCGAGAAGCGGCGGTGGGCCTCCGCGGCCGCCTGCGCCTTGTCGGAAGGCCGTTCCCTCGGGTCTTGGATCGACAGGGCGGCAGCGATGATCGTCACCTCTCGGAGGCAGTCGAGGGCCTCGGCCTCGATGACCATCCGGCCGATGCGGGGGTCGAGGGGCAGCTGGGCCAGGCGCCGCCCGATCGGGCTCAGCCGCCGGCTCTGCGCCGGCAGCGGCTGCCTCGCGTCGAGCGGGGCGAACGCCCCAAGCTCGTCTAGCAGCGCCATCCCGTCGGCCACGCTGCGCCGGTCCGGCGCTTCGACGAAGGGGAACGCGGCGATGTCACCGAGGCCGATGGCGGTCATCTGCAAGATGACCGACGCCAGGTTGGTCCGCAAGATCTCCGGGTCGGTGAACTGCGGGCGCTCCGCGAAGTCCTCCTCGCTGTAGAGGCGAATGCACACTCCCGGCGCCACCCGCCCGCAGCGCCCCGAGCGCTGGTTGGCCGACGCCTGCGATACCGGCTCGATCGGCAGGCGCTGCACCTTGGTCCGGTGGTTGTAGCGCGAGATCCGAGCTGTGCCGGTATCCACCACGAACCGGACGCCGGGCACCGTGAGCGACGTCTCCGCCACGTTGGTGGCCAGCACCACTCGCCGGCCCCGGTGGGCCTTGAACACCTTGTGCTGCTCGGCGGCCGACAGCCTGGCGTAGAGCGGCAGGATCTCGATCTCGTCGCGGCTGCGCCCGGCTGTGGACTCTCGCAGGGCGTCGGCTGCGTCGCGGATGTCGCGCTCGCCGGCCAGGAACACCAGCACGTCGCCGGGTCCCTCCCCGGCCAGTTCGTCCACCGCGTCGCAGATCGCCTGCGACTGGTCACGGCCCCGGTCGGATTCGTCGTCGACGACTGGGCGGTAGCGGACCTCGACGGGGTAGGTGCGACCGCTGACCTCGACGACGGGGGCGTCGAAGTGGGCCGCGAAGCGGGCGGTGTCGATGGTGGCGGAGGTCACCACGACCTTCAGGTCGGGGCGTTGCGGCAGCAGCTGGGTGAGATAGCCGAGAAGGAAATCGATGTTGAGGGAGCGCTCGTGGGCCTCGTCGACGATGATCGTGTCGTAGGCGAGCAGCAGCCGGTCCCGCTGGATTTCGGCCAGGAGGATGCCGTCGGTCATGACCTTGATCAGGGTCGCGTCCGCGACCCGGTCGTCGAAGCGGACCGCATACCCGACAGGTCCGCCGAGGGTGACGTCGAGCTCGTCGGCCAGCCGCTCCGCGACGGTGCGGGCCGCGATGCGTCGCGGCTGGGTGTGTCCGATCATTCCTCTCACCCCGCGGCCGAGCTCGAGGCACATCTTCGGCAGCTGCGTCGTCTTGCCCGATCCGGTCTCGCCGGCGACGACCACGACCTGATGGTCCCGCAGCGCGGCGAGGATGTCGTCGCGCCGGCCGCTCACCGGGAGGTCCTCCGGGTAGGTGACGTCGGGCACCGCGGCGACGCGGGCGGCCATCCTGGCCTCGGCGGCGGCCACCGCGGCCTCCACGGATTCGAGGTCGCCGGCGTTGCGGGCGCGCGCCAGCCGGCGCGCCAGGCGGTGCCGGTCGCGGTCGGTCAGGCCGCCAAGGCGGACACGGAGGTGGTCTGCGGTCACGTTCACAGGCGGCGTCCAGTATCCCCGGAGGGGCGTGACTCGCGCGCCCGCAAAACCTGACAGCCATGAAGCTTCAACTAATCGGGTGCGGGGGTTACAGTGCCGTGGATGGCCGAACCGCGGTGGCTCGACGACGACGAGCAGCAGGCGTGGACGTCGCTGCTGGCGGCCACGACCCTGCTCGATGTAGCCCTCGACCGGCAGCTGCAGCACGACTCGGGCCTGTCCCATGCGGCCTACGGCATCCTGGCCCAGCTCTCCGAGGCCCAGGACCGGACGCTTCACATGCACCAGCTGGCGTTGGCGACCAACAGCTCGCAAAGTCGCCTGTCGCATGCGGCGGCCAGGCTGGAGGGGCTCGGGCTGATCAGCCGCTCCCCCTGCCCGCAGAGCCGCCGCGCCGTGCACGCCACCCTGACCGAGGCCGGCGTGGCGCTGGTGGAGCGGGCCGCTCCCGGTCACGTCGCGCTGGTCCGGCGGCTGGTGTTCGACCGCCTGGACCGTGACCAGGTCGGGCAGTTGGCGGCCATCGCGGGGGCGGTTGTCGATGCCCTGGCGGAGGACGGCCTCGAGATCGCCCTGGGTCGGCGCAGCGCCCACCCGGCCTGACGGCCACCTGGCCTGACCTCCACTGCCCAACGTCCGGTGCCCAACGTCGGGCGACCTCAGTCGCCTCGTACTCGCGACCTCAGGTCCCGCGCCCGGCGGCCGAAGGGTTGGGGCACCGACGACCCGAAAGGCAGGACCGGCGACATGGCGATGGACGGGCGCGGCGAGGCCACCGACGGCGGGGCCACCAACGGCGGAACGAGGAAGGGCGGCTCAGACCGCGAGGGCTGCGCCGCGGTGAGCGACCAGGCCGCAGCTGAGTGGTCCGTCGAGTTGCACTGGGCGGCACCGGATGTTGCCGAGCTTGCGCTCTTGCGCGCCGCAGGCATCGGACACGGGACCGACGCCGATCGCGCTGCTCGGCGGCTGCCGGAGATCGGGCAGCGCCGCGTGGTGAGCGTGCTGCCGGGCTGGCCGCCCAGCTCTCTGCCCTGAGCACCGGCGGCCGGCAGCGGCCCCTCGTCGCGTGCCGGTGGGCCGCAGAGGACCCGCCCGGACAAAGATGGCGGCGATGACCCCCGACCGTGTCCAGCCCGCCACCGGGCTGCTCCGACGAGGCCGCCGCCTCGAGTACGCCACTCTCGGCTGGAACGTCGTTGGGGTCGTCGTCGTTGCCGTCGCTGCCGTCCGGGCCGGCTCCATTGCGCTCGGGGCTTCGGGATCGACAGCCTGATCGAGATCGGCGCTTCCACCGTCGTGTTGTGGGAGCTCGCCGACGCCCACCGCGCCCGCCAGCGCCGGACCCTCAGGATGATCGGCGTTCCTCGCTCTCGCGCTGTACCTGGCTGTCCAGAGCTCGCTGCTGCTCGCCGCGGGCGATCACCCCGGGGTCAGCTACCTGGGGATCGGGTGGAGCGGCCTCACCGCGGTCGCCATGTCGGCGCTGGCCCGGGGCAAGGCCGCGACCGGCCGGGCGCTGGGCAACTCGTTGCTGCAGACCGAGGGCAAGGTCACCGCGCTCGGACGCAGTCCTGGCCGTCGCGGTGCTCACTGGGCTGGTCCTCAACGCCGCGGCCGGCTGGTGGTGGGCGGACCCCGCCGCCGCCTACGTGCTCGTGTACTACGGCGCACGCGAGGCCCGGCACGCGCTCCGCCAGCGAGCTCGCTCCCGGGGCTGGCCGTTGCCGGCCTGAGAGCCGGTGAGGACGTTCGCGTCCGCGAGCCGCAGTACGCCCATGAGTGCGCTTCGCGCTCCTCGCCGAGCCGGCTGGCGCCGTCAACCAGTTCGTGCCGGCGGGCGCCAAAGCTGATACACCCCGCTGCTATGCGGGGACCGTTACCGTCACCCGCCGGTTCTGGGCCCGGCCCGTCGGGTTGTCGCTGCCGTCGGGGTTGGTGTTGGGCGCCACCGGGTCGGCCTCGCCCATCCCGACCACGTCGTAGGAGAGATCCGGCCGGCTGACTTGCTGAGCGAGGAACTGCTCGACCGCGGCGGCCCGCTTCTGAGACAGCTGCTGGTTGTAGCTGGGATCGCCGATGGAGTCGGTGTAGCCGGTGACCACCACCTGACCGGCGGGGGCGGCCTGCACGGCAGTGACGACCTGGGTGAGGAGAGCCTCGGCTTGGGGACTGAGCGCCGCGGAGTCGAAGGCGAACAGGACGTCGCTGAACACCGTGACCGTGTGCGGCGCGCTCGTCTTCGGCGTTTCGTCCACGATCCGGGGCTGGTAGGCCACGATTCGGGGCTGGTAGGTGACGATTCGGGGCTGGTAGGTGACGATTCGGGGCTGATAGCCGACGACCCCCGGCGGCCGGCTCAGGCCCGTTTGCGGGAGGGCCGCGGCCCCCGCGAACACGGTCACCGCCAGCACCAGGGCCGCCCCGAGGAGCCGCCCACGCCCGTGCTCCACATTCATCCGCTAATGGGGACGTTGGGGATCGACCCATCCCCCGTCACCAGGGTGGCGCTCTTGGTGGACGAGGGAGGAGCGGCCACGACCGCGGCGAAAAACTGGCGGCCGCCGGCGCTCAGCGACACATTGTCGGCGCTGCCCAAGCAGTCGGTGAGCGTTCCGGACGCGCTGGTGTTGCAGAAGGTTTCGTAGTTCTTGAGGCTCGATGTGTCGAGGAGCCCTACGTTGTCGACGACGTTATTGACCCGGGCTGAGATAGGTGCGTTGGGATTGGCGGAGTTGAGGTCCAAGCCGTCGCCGAGACTGGTCTCGTCCGAAACGGAGACCGCGTGGTCGGTCGTGTTGTTAAGGGCGAACACGACGGTGACCGCCGACCCGCTGCGCTGCGCTTGCCACGCCTCCAGGTTCACCCCAGACGCGATGGTTCCGGTGGTGCCCAGCGGCCGGTCGGGAAGGCTGGCCTGTACCGTCTCGCCGTCCATCAGCGCCAGGCTGACCTGGCGGCCAGCCGCGGTCCCGGTCGTGGTGGGTGTTTGCTGGCGTCCCGCCTTGGGATGTCCGCCACCGCCACCGCATGCCGTCAGCGCCATCGCCGCGCATGCCAGCCCGGTGGCGATCCCCAACCATTGCTTCATCGCCAACGTTTCCTTCCTGGTGGACCGAAACCTGCACGCTGGTTACGAGACGTCCCCGCAATCTAATAACTCGCCACGCCACCGAGGTGGTCCTTGCCCCCGCTCGACCGTCTGACCCAATAGACACGGGCGAGCCTGGGGATTGAATCCTCGAAGAGCAGGTGCTTCGGGGTCGCCGAAGTCAACAGCAAGATCCACCCGGCCGGTTCTAGGTGCTCCCCAAACGGTGGATCGCCCAACGAGCCTGGTCCTGGCTCGTGAACAACTGTCGACTACAAATCGACTACGAACGCAATCCCCCTCGCCGGACGCTTCATATGGGGCGCCCGCACCGGGCTCCTCCTCCTCCGCCGACTCATCGCCCACACGTACGCCTGACACGCAGCCGAAACAACCGCGACAGCCCCGGGACAAGGGTGCGATCAAGGCGCATCAGGTGGAGGCGATGGGAACCGAACCCACATGGCACCGCTGGCGATACGGCCTCTGATCTGCGGTGTTCCTGGTAGCCCCAACGGGATTCGAACCCGTGTTCCCACCTTGAGAGGGTGATGTCCTAGGCCACTAGACGATGGGGCCGTGTAGCAGCCCGACGACATTACTGGATCGCCGCCGCGGCGTGCACGCAGGCGCCGGCCCGCTGCCGGTCAGCCGTCGCCTTGCAGGCGGTAGAGGGTCTCGCCGGCGTCGGGCACCACCAGCGTTGCGGGGTCGGCCGCCCACTCGTCGGGGTCGATGGAGTCGGGGTCCACATAGACCAGGCCGAGGGCCTCGGTCTCCTCCCGGCTGATGCCGGTGGCCAAGGCGACGGTGGTCCGGCAGCGCTCGCCTGCCACCGGATCCCAGGTCCCGCTGCCGCGCACGTGGGTGGAATGGGCCAGCACCCCCCACGGCAGGTCGCGGAAGCGGTCCCACTGGCCGGTGATGTAGTCCCGGCAGTGATAGCCGACCCGGGCGATGTCGGCTCCGTGGGTCTCGCTGACCCGCCGCACGTGGGGGGCGTAGAGGACCACGGTCCCGCCGTCGGCGAGGACCGGGTCGACCTTGTACACCCCTTTGGCCGCGGTCCATAACTCGTCGTAGCGCTCGGCGACCAGCGACAGGACCCGGGGGAACGGGGCCGCCACCCGCTCGATGTGGGTCCGGGCGGCTATCGCCGCGGCGTCGGCCCAGGCCACCTCCGGGTCGCCGACGCTCAGCGCGTGCAGCCCGTCTCCGCCCGCCTCGGTGACCGCGCAGATAGCGATGCGCCGGCCGGGGACCAGCGCCGCAGCCCGGTCGATCAGAGCCCGCACCGGCGTGGTGCCGGGCCGGCCGATGATCGCGCTGCTCGTGAGCAGAGCGCCGAGCCAGTGGGAGACGTCGATCATCTCGGGACCGGACACGCCGGGGAACAGGTACTTGTTGCCGCCCGAGAAGCCGACCACCTCGTGGGGCAGCACCGGCCCGAGCAGCACCACGACGTCCGCCTCGGCCACCCGCCGGTTGACTCGCACCGCCACCGCCGTGTCCAGGCGGCCCTCCGACACGGCGCGCACCTCGCGGGCGGGAAGCTCACCCAGCTCGACGAGGGCGGCGGGGTCCCACCACTCGTGGTTGTGCACGCTGACCCCGGCCGGTTGCGGGCCCACCAGGCGGCCCAACGCGTCCTCGGGCATGGCCGGGTGGGTGCCCAGGGCCACCACGACGCTGACCTCCGCCGGCCTCCCGCCCAGCCCGTGGTACAAGGCGGTCAGGAGAAGGGGCAGCGGGCAGTGGCGGGTGGCGTCGGGGACGACCACGCAAACCCGGGCACCGTCGAGCGCCTCTTTCTCCATCGTGGTTTTGAGGTGGTCGATGATCTCGTCCGCGCTCAGCAACGACCCCGAATCCCCGACCGTCCATGCCTGCACGCCACGATCGTACGGTCGCTGCTCCACAATGGAGCCGTGGCGACCCTGGAACTTCACCCCGATCGACTCCTTCCCGCAGAACCGGCGGTTCGCTCCGTCGCTCGCCGGCTGTACGCGGAGGTCGCTGCGCTGCCCGTCGTGAGCCCCCACGGCCACGTCGACCCGGTGCTGCTCGCCGAGGACCGGCCCTACCCGGACCCCGCAGCGCTGTTCATCTCCGGGGATCACTACGTGACCCGGTTGCTGCACGCGGCCGGCGCCGACTTGGCGGTGCTCGGCGTCGGGCAAAGCGGACCGGCCCCTGATCCCCGCGCCGCGTGGAGGATCTTCTGCGAGGGCTGGCACCTGTTGGCCGGGACCGCGACCAGGGCGTGGCTGGAGGCGGAGCTAGTCGAGCTGTTCGACGTCCACGAGCGGCCGGAGGCGGCCAACGCCGACCGCCTCTACGACCACATCGCCGGGCAGCTCGACGACGCCGCTCACCGGCCCCGGGCCCTCTATCACCGCATGGGCATCGAGGTGCTGGCCACCACCGACGACCCGGCGTCGGACCTGGCGGCCCACGCCGCGCTCGAGGCCGACCCGACGTGGACCGGGCGGATCGTGCCGACGTGGCGGCCCGACCGCTACGTCCGGGTGCGCCGCCGCGGCTGGACCGACGCTTTGGCGGAGCTTGGGACCGCGGCCGACGTCGACACCTCCACCTACGACGGGTACCTCGACGCGCTGCGCCGCCGCCGGGACCACTTCCGGGCGAAGGGGGCCACGGCCAGCGATCACGGGCACCTCGACCCGGGCAGCGCCCGCCTGGCCCCCGAGGACGCCGCCGCCATCTTCAAGCGGGCCTGCGCTGGCGACGCCAGCGAAGGCGACGCCACCGCCTTCCGTCGGCACATGGTCGGCGAGATGGCCCGCATGGCCCGCGACGACGGGCTGGTCATGGCGCTGCACACTGGCGTGGCCCGCGACCATCACCCGCCGAGCGCGGCCCGTTTCGGGCCCGACACCGGCCACGACATTCCCGTCGCCAACGAGTTCACCCGGCACCTCCAGCCGCTGCTCTCCGACGTCGGCGACGACGCTCGCTTCCGGCTGGTGCTCTTCACCGTCGACGAGTCGACGTTCTCGAGGGAGCTGGCGCCTCTCGCCGGGTTTTACCCGAGCGTGTATCTCGGCGCCCCGTGGTGGTTCCTGGACGCGCCCGACGCGCTGGCCCGGTTCCGGGCGGCGGTCACCGAGACCGCCGGCTTCTCCCGCAGCGCCGGCTTCGTCGACGACACCCGCGCGCTGTGCTCGGTGCGGGCCCGCCACGACGTCGCCCGGCGGGTCGACTGCGGTTACCTGGCCCGGCTGGTCGCCGAGCACCGGTTGGCCGAGGACGAGGCGGCCCGCATCGCGACGGACCTGGCCGGTGAGGCCGGCCGGCGGGTGTTCCGCCTTTGAGCGAGCCCCTCCGCCGCCGCGGGGAGGCGCCCCCCACTCGCATCGCCCACCTCGGCCTCGGGGCGTTCCACCGAGCTCACCAGGCGCCGTGGACCGCCGAGGTGTCCGACTGGGGCATCGCGGCGTTCACCGGCCGGCGCCCGGACCTGGCCCGGGCCCTGACCGCCCAGGGCGGCGTGTACTGCCTTCTGGTGCGCTCCGGCGACGGCGACCGGGTGGAGGTCATCGGCTCGATCTCCGAGGCGGTGGCTGCGGAGGAGGTGGGGAAATGGGTCGCGGTGGTCGCCGACGACGCCACCGCAGTGCTCACCTTGACCGTGACCGAGGCCGCCTACTGCCGCGACCAGTCCGGCAACCTGGACTGGTCTCGACCGGATGTGGCCGCTGACCTGGAGGCGCTTCGGGGCGGGCCCCGAAGCGGGGCGGCGCTGCTTACGGTGCCGGGTCGCCTGGTCGCTGGTCTCGACGCCCGCCGCCGGGCCGGTGGCGGCGGCTTGGCGGTGGTGCCCTGCGACAACCTCGACAACAACGGGGCGGCCACCCGGCGCGTCGTCGCCGACCTGGCCGGCGCGCTCGACGCCGATCTGGCGGGGTGGATCGCGGCGGAGGTGTCGTTCGTGTCGACGGTGGTGGATCGCATCACACCGGCCACCACCGACGAGGTGCGCGCCACCGTCGCCCGTCTCAGCGGTTTCGACGATCTGGCCCCGGTGGTCACCGAGCCGTGGCGGGAATGGATCCTGGCCGGCGCCTTCCCCGCCGGGCGCCCGCCGTGGGAGGACGCCGGTGCTCGTGTCGTCGAAGACGTCGGGGCGTGGGCGCAGCGCAAGCTGCGTCTGCTGAACGGCGGTCACTCGCTCCTCGCGTACTTCGGGTCGGCGCAGGGGCACTTCACGGTGGCCGACGCCGCCGCCGACGACGTCTGCCTGCGGTGGCTGCAGGCGTGGTGGGATGAGGCTGCGGTCACCCTCGACCGGGCGGTGCTGCCCGCCGCGCCCTACTGCGACGCCCTCCTGGCCCGCTTCGCCAACCGCCGCATCGCCCACCAGTTGGCGCAGATCGGGTTGGACGGGACCGAGAAGCTGGCGGTGCGGGTCGTGCCGGTGCTGCTCGAGCGGCGCCGGCGGGGCCTGGAGTCGCCGGCCGCGGCCCTCATACTCGGGTCGTGGCTGCACTGGCTGCGATCCCCGTCCGGCACCGACGACCCGTCGGCGCCGCTCGCTCAGGGCCCCCTGCGGCAGGCGGCGCGCGCGGTGGTGGGGCGCCTCGACGCGTCGCTCGGAGACGACCGCGACCTGGTGGAGGCGGTGGCGGCGGCCGCCGGCGGGCTGCCCGAGGGTCGCTGAGAGCCACGCCATCCGCGTCGCGGCCAGCCATATATCCTGAGCGCACCGTTCTCTCCGTATGGTCCCGGTTCGGCCCGGGCTCGGCCGGTGCGGGGCGAGATCGGGTTGGGGTTGGGCTGGGTTGGGTTTCGGGTCGGTTCGACGAGGAGAGCCATGGCGTACGAGAGCGTCCCCGCCGGGGTCGAGGCCGGCACCGGCGAAGAGAGCGCCCTGCTGCAGCTGACCTGCGTGGCTGCCGGTTCGGGCGCCCGGGCTGTCGTCACCGTCCCCGGCGACGCCCCGGCCCGCGAAGTGGCCTCGTCCCTCGGGGCCGCGGTCGGCGTTGCCGTCGTGGGAGACGTCCTGCTGGCGGACGGGACGCCGATCCCGCCTGACAGGAGCCTGGAGGCGGCCGGGATCGCGGTCGGCGCGACGGTGATCGTCGCCGGCATCGACGACGACGCGCCGGCGTCGCGAGGCGGTGTGCTCCGCTCGCAGCTGGCACCCGGCCTGCCCGCCGGGCGCCCCGGGCGGGCGGCGACGGGCGCCCGCCGCCTGCCGCCGGCAGCGGTCGCCGCGGTGGTGGGGGCAGCCGCCATCGGTTTCGGGGGCGGCGCCCTGGTATTCGACTCGGGCAGCTCCCCGGCTTCGCCCGGTCCCGACCCCGTCGCGCTTCGCGCCGCGAGCGCCTGGGTGTCCGCGGCCGGCTTCACGGGACGGCTCGCGGCGGGCGTGCGCACGTCGCTCGACCGCAGCGGTGCGCTGCCGGCAGGGACCGCGGTCAGGCCTGTCGGCTGGTGGAGCGCCGGCGACCGCCGGACGGTGGTCCTGGTAGTGACCGGGCCGGGCCTCGGCCCCTTCAGCCTGACCGCGGTGACCGTGCACGGGGCTCTGGCCTTCCCGCCCACCGCCGGCGGCCTCCCACCCGCCGGAGGCCTCGCCGTGCCGGCCCTTCCCGCTCGCCTCCAACCCGCGCCCGATGGCGGCTCGGCCACGCCGGCAGTCGAGGCCTGGGCGACGCAGCTGTTAGGGCCGCGGGGGACGCTCACCGGGCTGACCCAGCTTGGGACCACCGCAGCGCCGCAGGTCCTCGGGCAGGCCACGACCTCCAAAGGGTTCCGTGTCGAGCGGGTCGCCGTCCGGCTGCGCTCGGACGCCCCAGGAACGGCCGAGGCCGCCCGCCTGGCCGCCTCGGCCGCCGCGGCGACCAAGGCCAAGGCCGCGCTGGCGGGCGCGCAGAGCCAGGCCCAGGCGGCCCAAGCGGCGGTCGGGGCGGCCACCGCGAAGCTGAACGCCGACCAAGCCCTGGCGGCGGCGAACCCGCCGACGCCGCCGTCGGCCGCCGCGGCGGCGGCCCTCCCCGCCGACACCGCCGCCGTCGCGAACGCCCAGACCGCCTCGGCCGGTGCCGCGGCGGCGCTGCGAGCCGCCCAGCAGGCGGCCGCGGCCCCGGTGTCGGTCGAGGCGACCCCGGCCACCGCGGTCGCCACCTACGACCTGCTGCTCGCCGGCGGCGGGGTCGCCGGCTGGGCGCCGGCGGGATCGGAGGACTGAGATGGGTCTGGTCACCGTCACCGTCGCCGGAGAGCTGGGCGAGCTGACCGTCCGGGTGGACGCCGACAGCCCCATCGGCGCCCACCTGGGTTCGTGGGCCAAGCAGTGTTCCACTCTCGACGCCGGGGAGGCGGCGCTGGTCGACCTGGCCACCTCGGCGGTCATCGGGCCCGACGACACCCTCGCGTCCCACCGCATCGGTTACGGCAGCCGGCTCCGGTTGGTGGCCAGCCGCCAGCCGCTCACCGCCGCTCCGCCGCCCCGGGCGTCGGCCGATTCGACGCCGGCCACCCTCGCGCCCCCGCCGGTGCCCGTCACGGTGGAGGTGGATGCGTCGACGCCGCCGGTGACGGTGGAGGCGCAGGAGGCGGAGGCGCCCCCGACGGTCCCGCCGGCGCCGGGAACCACCGCCGCTGGGCTGGGGGCGCCGGCAGCGACCGCCGCTGGGCTGGGGGCGCCGGCCGCAACCGAGACAGCCGCTGAGCTGGAGGCGGCGCTAGGGACGGCACCGGCGGCCACGTCCCCGGCGCCGGCGCCACCGGCCTCGCGGGCGGCGTCGGCGGCGGGTGCGGCTGAGGCGGCGCGAGCAGCGTCCTCCAGCGACGGCCCCGGCTCGGCGTGGCCGGGCGCGCCGCGCCCGTCGGGCGGCCACGACCCCGCCTTTGCTGCGCCACCCGCCGCCGGCGGCCTACGACGGCGGATGCATGCCGCCCGGGCAGCGATGCGGCGCCCGGCCGCCCCCACCACCGAGGCCTTCGCCCTTCCCGAGAAGCAGACCGCGATACGCCGGTGGCGGACAGCCATGGAGGAGACGGACCGGATCCGCCAGCTGGAGTCGGTCGTCCGCACCGCGCCGCTGGCCCGCACGTCGGTGATCGCGGTGGTCTCACCCAAGGGCGGTGTCGGCAAGTCCACCATCACCGCGCTCATGGGCACCCTCCTCGCCGAGCTGCGCACCGACCCGGTCATCTGCGTCGACGCCAACCCGGACTTCGGGAACCTGGCGGACAAGCTGTCGCCGCCGAGCGCCAACCGCGGCGCGCGTACCGACGAGCTTCAGGCATACCTGGCGCAGCGAGGTCAGGTCACGCCGGCGGAGCTCAACCAGCACCTCGGTATCGGCCCCCACGGCGTGCGCTTCGTCGCCTCCCCCACCGGGGATCCCGACCGGATGATCGCCGCGGCCGATCTGGGCTTGTACCAAGATCTGATCAGGCGGCTCCAGGCCTATGCCGGGATCATCCTCCTCGACTGCGGTACCGGGTTCCTCGACCCGCCGGTGCGAGCCGCTCTCGGCGCCGCAACGGAGATCGTCCTAGTCACCGACAGCTCCGCGGACACCGCTCGGCTGGTGGTAGGGGCGGCCGGCTACCTCCCGCCGGCCACCCCGGTGTGGCTGGCCGCCAACAAGATGCCGAGGAGGGGCAGCCGGGTCGACCTCGACGCGGTACGCGCCGCCCTCGCCGTGCGCGACGTGGTCGTCATACCGGAGCGGCCGCTGGCAGAGAACGTGGTCGGACCGCAGTTCGACTGGGAGTCCGCTCCGCCGGTGTGGCGCGAGCCGGTACGCGAGCTGCTGGCGTCGCTGGCATCGGCGTGGCCCGATCTGGGAGCGGTCACCCCCGGCCGCTGACCAGCCGAGGCTGTTGTGTGAGACGCAACACAGGTGCCGATAATCGCAGGCCAAACGGGCTTTAGGCGGCGCTCCGAGCGGGGACAATTCTTGTCGTCCCCGCGAGCGCTTCGCCCACGATGGCGCCGCGACGGTTTGATCTAATTCGTCGGGCCAAGGCCTCGGCAACACTCGGAGGTTGCGGCGCAAATGCCACGGAGTTCGAGCATCAGAGGGAGCCCGCCGACGGTGAGCACTGCGGCCGCCGACCGGTCCGGTCGCACCGACCGGCACTGTTGCCCCGATGCCCTGTCCGCGTCGCAGCGACGGCTGGTCGAAGAGCACCTGGTCCTGGCCCGGTCCCTGGCCAGGCGCTTCGCGGAGCGAGGCGAGTCGTTGGGCGACCTGCAGCAGGTCGCGTACCTTGAGCTGAGCGAGGCCGCCCGCCGGTTCGACCCGGAGCAGGGCGTGGCGTTCTCCACCTACGCCACCGTCAGCGTCCTGGGGGCGCTGAAGCGCCACTTCCGGGACCACAGCTGGTCGATGCACGTGTCCCGGCGGACCCAGGAGCTGTACCTGGCGACCAAGCACGCCAACGCCGACCTCGAGCAACGCCTCGGCCGGCCGCCGACTGTCGCCGAGGTCGCCACGGCCCTCGGGTCGAGCGAAGAGAAGGTCCTCGAGGCCATGGAGGCCGGAAGGGAGATGCGCTCGGCTCCGCTACCCGGCACGGACGCCAGCGGCGACGACTCCCAAGGCGAGCCCG
Organism: Acidiferrimicrobium sp. IK; assembly: GCF_025499425.1. Taxonomy (GTDB): domain Bacteria; phylum Actinomycetota; class Acidimicrobiia; order Acidimicrobiales; family Palsa-688; genus Acidiferrimicrobium. Next base: position 113,723 of record NZ_JAIMCB010000004.1, on the reverse strand, counting down.
CCGACGACGACCCGGGCTTCGAGCGGACCGTGGAGCGCGAGACCCTACGGACGATCATGGCGGGCATGGACCCGAGAGACCGAGACGTGCTCACCCGGTATTTCCTGCTCGGGCAGACCCAACGCCAGATCGGCGACGGGGTGGGCGTCAGCCAGATGCAGGTGTCGCGGATCTTGGGCCGGGCCTTGGCCCGCCTCCGCCAGCTGGCCAACGGCTGAGCTCGCCGGCAGCCGGCGGAGGCGGCCGGCGTCACGCCGAGGGGTGGAGGAGCACCTTGGTCCAGCCGTCCTCTCGCTTGTCGAAGTGGTCGTAGCCGCTGGCCGCGTCCGACAGCGACAGCTCGTGGGACACGAGAAGCGACGGGTGGGCCCGCCCGGCGATGATCAGGTCCCGCAGCTGGCGGTTGTAGCGCTTCACCGGCGCCTGCCCGGTCCCCATGGACTGGCCCTTGGTGAAGAACGTGCCGTAGTCCCAGCCGATCCGGCCCTGCTTCGCCTGCTCGGTCGCCGCGCCGGGATCCTCGGGCATGTACACGCCGACCACGCCGATCCCGCCGGTGGAGCGCACCGACTTGACCAGGTTGTCGAGCACCAGCTCGGGGTGCTCCTGCCCGCTGTGGTCATGGGCCTGGTAGCCAACCGCCTCGACGCCCCGGTCCGCCGGGCCGCCGTTGAGGTCGGTGAGCTGCTCGACGGGGTCACCCTTCGAGAAATCGATCGGCTCCGCGCCGAACTTGGCGGCCAGCGACAGCCGGTCGCCTTGTTGGTCAACCACGAACACCCGCCGGGCGCCCTGGATGACGGCGCTGTGGGCGGCGAGCAGCCCGACGGGGCCGGCGCCGTAGACCACGACGCTGTCGCCTGGCTCGACGCCGGCGAGGACCGTGCCGTGCCAGCCCGTCGGGAAGATGTCCGACAGCATCGTGAAGTCGAGCTCGAACTGGTCGCCCTCGGGGAGCTCCAAGAGGTTGAAGTCGGCCACCGGGACCCGCAGGTACTCGGCCTGTCCGCCGTCGTAGGGGCCCATGTTGGCGTAGCCGTAGGCGGCGCCGTCCATTCCCTCGGTCGGGTTCATGGTCAGGCAGAACGACGTCCATCCCTGCTGGCAGTTACGGCACGACCCGCACGCGATGTTGAACGGCACCGACACCCGGTCGCCGACCTTCACCGTGCGTACACCTGCGCCGACCTCCTCGACGATGCCCATGTTCTCGTGGCCGAGGACCTTGCCCTCCTCCACCGACGTCCGCCCCTCGTACATGTGCAGGTCGGACCCGCAGATGTTGGTGGTCGTGATGCGCACAATGGCGTCGGTCGGCTCCTGGATCTTCGGGTCGGCGACCTCCTCGAGCGCGACCTTGAACGGTCCTCTGTAGACGACTGCCTTCATGATCTGGCCTCCTTGATGACCTGAGCCCTGCACCGCCGGGGCTGTCGCCTCCGGCACGATGCAGGGCTTCCCATCACGGTGGCCGCGAAACAGCGGCGCCGGACACAGGTCCGCTCAGGGATCAGGCGGTGAACTCGCTCGGGCGCTGCGGGCTGGCCTCGGCGAGGGCGGCGCGTACGCCGTCCGCGTCGGTCTGCGCCCCGTAGACCGGGGTGCCGGGCTGCTGGCGCCACGACTCGGCCAGGCTGCCGGCGTCGACGGGATCGAAGCCCAGCTCATCGATGAGGGCCATCACCTTGGCCTTGGCGGCCGGGTCGTCTCCGGCTACCGGGAGCGCCATGCGCCCCGGCGTCCCCGCCGGCTGGTGCTTCTCCAGGAGGTGCGCGGCGTAGATGCCGTTGAAGGCCTTGACGACCGGGCGGCCGAGGTGCTGCTCCACCCACTGGCTCTCGGTGAGACCCGCCTCGATGGCGTCGATGCGCCCGTCGCGCTGCTGGGGGTAGTAGTTGCCGGTGTCGACGATCGCCGCGTCGGGGCCGGCGCCGTCGAGGATGCCGGCGGGGAGGTCCGGGATCCGCTTCTCGGGGATGGTGACCACCACGATGTCAGCCCCCTGGGCGGCCTCGGTAGCCGGCACCGCCTTGGCGCCGGTCTCCGCTGCCAGGTCGGCGAGGGTCTCAGGCCCCCGGGAGTTGGCCACGCTGACGTCGTGGCCGAGGGCGGTCAGCCGCCGGGTCAGGTTGCCACCGATGTTGCCGGCGCCGATGATGCCGATCTTCATGTGTCTCTCCGATTTGTGGGGTGCCCGAGTGCCAACACCGCCCACCGCCCAGCATTCCGCGGGATCCACCGAGGCCCGCCCCGACATCGAAGTCCCCAGACGACCAAGCCCCGGGCCGCTGGCCCGGGGCTTAGTCGTTTCGCTGCTCGGGGGGGAGGACTCGAACCCCCAATGACAGGGCCAGAACCTGTTGTGTTGCCGATTACACCACCCCCGAAGGGCACGAGCACTCTAGCCGACGCGCTGCTCGATGCTCACCAGCCGGCGAAAACCGATGATCCGCCCGACCGCCACCTCGACGCTCTCCTTGGCGAAGTACGGGATGGTGGCGCTCCCCTTGATCGGCGAGGTGCGCGTCGGGGAGACATAAGGCTCGAGGCCGAGCTCCGAGGACATGAGCGAGATCCGCTCGTCGTGGAACGGATCCGATACCAGCAAGACGCTGCGATCGCCGCGCTGGCGAAGGATCGCCGCGGCCGACTCCAGCGACTCCCAGCTGTCGCGGCCCCCGACCTCCCCCAAGATCGACGCCTGCGGCACGCCGTGGGCCATCAGGTAGTTCGCGCCGGCGGTGGCCTCGGTGAAGGCGTCACCGGGGGCCTTGCCGCCGGTAACCACGATCGTCGTCGCCAGCCGGCGCCTCCACAGCCCGAGGGCGTGGTCGAGGCGGGCGGCCAGGTCGGGGGAAGGGACCCCGTTGTATTGGGCAGCGCCGAGCACGACGATGGCCGACGCCGGGCGAGCCTGGTCGCGACGGGATGCGTGCCACACCTGGAAGACGGTGACCGTCAGGTAGACGATCACCGCTGCCAGGAGCAGCAGGACAACCCGCAGCGCAACCCGGATCGGGGCGCCGACGAGCCCTAGCACCGCCGGGGACGCCCTGCGTCCGCCGACCGTGCTCGGCCCGAGCCGGCAGTCACGGCTCCAGCCGGGCCCGGGCGGAGCGGAGACGCGCCAGCGTGCGGTCTAGGCCGAGGACGGCGAGGGACTCGAACAGCGGCGGCCCGACCCGTCTTCCGCTGACAGCCAGCCGGATCGGGGCCTGGGCCTTGCCGAGCTGCGCGACGCCGGCCTCCTCCCCGACGGCCGCGGTGGCGTCCTTCAAGGCGTCGGCGGTCCACTCCACCTCGGGGTAGCGGGCGATGGCGCCGTCGAGGATGGCCGCCAGCGCCGGCTGCTTGGCTACCTCCTTGGCCCACTCCTTCTCGTCCATGTGCGGCTCCGGTAGGAACAAGAAGTCTGCCATGGCGACCGCCTCGCCGAGGGTCCGGGCCCGTTCTTGGACCTCGGCGCCGAGCGGCGCCCACCGGTCCCGCAGCCACCCCTGGGCCCGCTCGACGAACACCTCGACGGGGAGGGCCCGGAGGTACTCGGCGTTGACCGACTGCATCTTGCGCTCGTCGAAGGTGGCCGGAGCACGCTTGACGTCCTCCAGGCGGAACTCGGCGACCATCTGTTCCACGGTCAGGATCTCCCGGTCGTCGCCGGGAGCCCACCCGAGGAGGGCCAGGTAGTTGCGGACCGCCTCCGGCAGGTAGCCGGCGTCGCGGTAGTCCTCCACGGCCACCTTGTCCCTGCGCTTGGACAGCTTTTTGCCGGCGTCGTTGTTGATGAGCGGCAGATGGGCGAACACCGGGCGCGGGCCGTACCCGAGCGCCTCCCAGATGAGGAGGTAGCTGTGGGTGTTGTCCATGTGGTCACTGCCCCGCACGACGTGGCTGATGGCCATGTCGGCGTCGTCCACGACGTTGGCGAGGAGGAACAGGGGGTCACCGTTGGACTTGCGGATGGCCAGGTCCAACACGTTGACCATGGGTTTGGCCACCCTGCCGTACACCAAGTCGTCGTAGGCGCTCTCCCCCTCGTCGGGGGTGCGCAGACGGACCACCCGCCCGGAGGTCGCTTCCAGGCCCCGGTCCCGGCAGAACCCGTCGTAGCCAGGCGTCTTGTCGCCCCTGGCTTTGGCCCGGGCCTGCACGTCCTCGGGGGTGCAGTCGCAGGCGTAGGCCTTGCCGTCCGCCAGGAGCTTCTCGATCGCCGACGCGTACAGCCCGCCTCGCTGAGACTGGAAGTAGGGGCCTTCATCCCAGTCCAGTCCCAGCCAGCGCAGCGCAGCCTCAATGCCGGCGATGTGCTCGTCGCGGTTGCGGGCCCGGTCGGTGTCCTCGATGCGGAGCACGAACGTGCCGCCCTGCTGGCGGGCGTAGAGCCAGTTGAACAGCGCGGTGCGGGCCGTCCCGATGTGGAAGTACCCGGTCGGGGACGGGGCGATGCGGAGGCGGGGGGCGGTCACCGGCCCCACGCTAGTGACCGCCTAGCCCCGGCGGCCGCACATCAGCTGGCCAGGAGGTCGTGGGCGTCGCTGCCCACCAGCTGGCGGCGGAGCTTGCCCAGGGCGTCGCGTTCGATGCGCCGGACCCGCTCCGCGGAGAGCGCCAGCAGCTCGCCCACCTCGCCCTGGGTGCGGGGTTCGCCCCGGTCCAGGCCGTAGCGCAGCCACAGCACTCGGCGCTCGTCGTCGCCCAGGTGGGACAGGAACGACTCGACTTGGGCCGGCAGCAGCGACCCGGCGACCGCCTCGAAAGGCGACTCGGCGGAGTGGTTGACGACCAAGTCACCGAGGCTGGTGTCGCCGTCCTCGCCGACCGCCACGTCGAGGCTCATCGGGTCGGCGTCGTAGCGGAACAATTCGGCCAGCTGCGCTTCGGTGGTCTCGAGGGCCTCGGCCAGCTCGGCGAGGGTCGCGGGACGACCCTGCTTGGCTTCCAGCTCGCTTTGCATCCGCCGGGCCCGGCGGATCTCGTCGCCCACATGGGCGGGGACCCGCACGGTGTGCGCAGTGTTTTCGATCGCCCGGCCGATCGCCTGGCGGATCCACCACGTGGCGTAGGTCGAGAACTTGAAGCCCTTGCGCCAGTCGAACTTCTCCACCGCGTGGATGAGGCCGAGGTTGCCCTCTTGGATCAAGTCACCCATCGGCAGCCCGGACCACTGGTACTTGCGGGCGACGGAGACGACCAGCCGAAGGTTGGCGTTGATGAAGCGGGCCGACGCGGCCTCGGCGTCGCTGACCTGGCGGCGCAGGTCGCGCTTTTGCCGTGCGGTCAGCTTGTCGCCGCTGGCCAGCCGCTCCGCGGCCGCCTGCCCTTCCTGGATGATCTGCCCGAGCTCCATCTCGTCGGCTTTGGAGAGCAGCGGGAAGCTGCCCGCCTCGTCCAGGTAGAGACCGAGCAGGTCCGGGGCCGCCCCGGTGGCGGTCCGTGCCGCCCGTCGTGTGTCGTTGGAGTTCATCGCACTCGGGTCCAACCCGGCCCAGGCCGGTTTTATGCCGACATCGGTGTGATGTGACCAACGTCACCGCGACAAGGGAAGCGGGACGCGGTAACCGGGTACTGACACCACCACGATGGCGGCGGTTCGACCCTGAGCGGCGGCGGGCGGGTCCGCTCAGGACACCAGGTGGACCGCGGCGTCCTCCTCCAACACGGTGAAGGTGAAGCTCTCCTCGAAGTAGAGGGTCACCGTTTCGGCGTCGTGGTGGCTGTAGCCGATGGAGAGGTCCTGGCCGACCGACAGCACGAAGTCCCCGCCTCGCTGGCTGACCACCAGGGCGCCCTCGATGCCTGGAGCCCACACGATCGGCCCGCTGACGATACGGCTCAGGTGGTCGAAGAGGGTGCTGCCTCGCTCGGTGGCCTCGGCGACCGCCACCCAGGTCTGGTCTCCGAGCGCCAGCGCGTAAGGGCCGCCGATGCCGGCGAGGAGCAGCCGCTCTACGCCGGTGGCGACGGCCTTGGGGAACTGCGCCCAACCGTCGCCGTCGGAGGCGCTCCCGGCGTGGATCGCGTCGTGGGACAGGTTGCCGGTGATGCCGGTGATCCCGCCCGGCCCGTAGCCGTGGAACACCGCGCCGTTCTCGGCGAGGGCGATGGCCCGGGCCGCGTGCTCGAGCGCCGACAGGTCGACCGACGCGTTGCCCCGCTCGGCGGTGGCCAGCTCGGCTCGCGACAGGCTGAACGGCGCCCGGAACTCGACGAGCGGCTGCACCAGCCGGGTGACGGCGGTCACCTCGGCGGAGGGACCCGGAGCGGGGGCGGTGCGGCCCAGGTTGTAGGCGGAGTGGGTCCAGCCGTGGGGGCCTTCGAAGTCGACCAGGCGACGGGCCGCCAGGTAGGTGGTCAGACGGGTCTTGGCCTCGTCCTCTATCTGGGCCCATCCGGCCTCGCTGATCGGTGCCAGCTCTCGCAGCAGGTGGTTCACTGTGCCACCCCCCGAAGGCCGCCGAGGCCGAGCGAGCCGTCCGAGGAGGCCGCGGGGACCGCCCCGCCAGCAGCGGCGGCGCCTTCGACCTCGGTCACCGGGAGGGTGGTGAACAGGTAGGTCCGCAGCTGCTCGTCGAGGACGGGGTCGTGGCGGCGCAACCACTCCAGGGTCATCACCGCGTGCTCCTTCTCCTCGTCTCGGTTGTGGGCCAACACGGCCGCCAGCTCCGGGTCGGAGGTGGCGTCGACGCGCTGGTCGTACCAGTCGACGGCCTCGAGCTCCTCTTGCAGCGACACGATGGCCCGGTGCCGGTCGATGGTCGCCGCCTGGAGCAATTCGGCTGCCTCGTGCAGCCCTGCGCTTTGCGCCACTGGTGCTCGTGTCCTCCCTGCTGACCCCGGTCGAGCGACGGGGGTGGTGGATCGTCGAGTGGTTGTTCCCCGACGCGACGGCAGTGTATGCACGCGGCCGCGCCAACCTCGCCGGGAGGGGTAGGTTCCGGAGCGTGAAAGACGCCGAGATCGTGAGCCATATCGACGCTTTGGTCGACGAGGAGCACCGCCTCGAGCGGTCGCACGCCGACGTCGGCCTCTCCCCCGAGGAGCAAAAGCGCCTCCACCAAGTGGAGGTCCAGCTCGACCAGCTGTGGGACCTGCTGCGCCAGCGCCGGGCCCGCCGCCACGCCGGCCAGGACCCCGACGCGGCGACGCCGCGCTCGGAGGCGACGGTGGAGCACTTCCAGCAGTGAGCCGTCCGCCGCTGATGCGGCGGGCCGGGCAGCCGCGGTCGGGTTAAGGCAGCCGCTCCATCGGGCCTCGGCCCTCGGGCTGGGACACCCCTGAGCGCTCGACGATGTCGGGGATCGGCAGGCGGTGGTGTTCTCCCACCCCGACGGTCACCTCCTCTCCGTAGTGAAGCAGCGACAGGCTGTCGATCGGGTCGGTGCCCCCCGGGCGCACACCGTCGAGGCTCGAGCGGCGCTCGACGGCGTGGAGGCTGTAGGTGGCGGAGTGGTGGTTGACCTCGACGCGAAGCCGCCGGCCCCGCCACAGGAGCGAGAAGCCGAGGCTGCGCAGCGGGGCGGGGAGCCTGGGTTTGAAGCTGAGCCGACCGCCGTGGTCGCGCATGCCGCCGAAGCCGGCGACGGGGACCAGCCAGGCGCCGGCCAGCGACGCCATGTGCAGGCCGTCGCGGGTGTTGCGCTCCAGGTCGTCGACGTCCATGAGCGCCGCCTCGCGGGTGTAGCGGTAGGCGAGGTCCAAGTAGCCGGTTTCTGCGGCGACGATCCCCTGTGTGGTTGCCGACAGCGACGAGTCTCGGACCGTCAGCGGTTCGTAGTACGCGAAGTCGGCGGCCTTCTCCTCGTCGCTGAACTGGTCGCCGCAGAGGTGCAGGGCCAGGACCAAGTCGGCCTGCTTGACGACCCGCTTGCGGTATAGGTCGAAGTACGGGACGTGGAGGAGCAGCGGGTAGTCGTCGGCGGTCATCGACGCGAAGTCGAAGGCCGCGTGGTCGGTGAACCCCTCCGCCTGGGGATGGACCCCGAGACGGGCGTCGAAGGGGACGGCCATCTCCTCCGCCGCCCGCCGCCATGTGGTCACCTCGTCGGGGAGCACATCAGGGCGGACCCCGGGATGGCGGGCGACCACGTCGGCGGCGGCCAGCAGGTTCCGTCTGGCCATGAGGTTGGTGAAGACGTTGTTGTCGGCGACGGCGCTGTACTCGTCGGGACCGGTGACGCCGTCGATGCGAAAACCGTCGCCGGGGGCGAAGTAGCCGAGGGACACCCACAGCCGGGCGGTCTCCACGAGGATGTCCACCGCGTACTTGCGCTCCCAGTCGACGTCACCGGACGCCGCGACGTAGCGGGTCGCGGCGTCGGCGATGTCCGCCGCGATGTGGAACGCGGCGGTCCCCGCCGGCCAGTATGCCGAGCACTCCGCACCCCCGATGGTCCGCCACGGGAACGCCGCGCCTCGCAACCCCAGCTGCGCGGCGCGCTCGCGCGCCGCGGGGAGGATCCGGTGGCGCCACATCAGGGCGTCGCCGGCGGCCTCGGGCATCGTGTAGGTCAGCACCGGCAGCACGAAGGTCTCGGTGTCCCAGAACTTGTGACCGTCGTAGCCGGGCCCGGTGAGCCCCTTGGCTGGTATGCCCCGCCCTTCGCTGCGGGCCCCCGACTGCAAGACGTGGAACATGGAGAAGCGGACGGCCCGCTGCAGGTGGTCGTCGCCTTCGATGTCGACCGCGGCCAGATCCCAGTAGTCCTCGAGGAAGGCGGCCTGCTCCGCGAGCATGCCTTCCCATCCGGTGTGCTCCGCGGCGAGGAGCGCCGCGGAGACCTGGTCGCGCAGCGCCGGGATGCTGCGCCGGCGGGACCACCCGTAGGCGACCAGCTTGACGACCTTCAGGGTCTGGCCCGGCTCCAACGTGGTGATCCAGCTGGCCCGGGCGGTCTCTCCGAAGCTGTCGCTGCGGAACTCGGTTCCCTCCGGGCCCTCCCACAGGTGGTGGGCCATGGTCGCGACCCGCAGGGCGCTGGTGGCGGTCTCGGCGAGCATGAACAGCGTCGCGTTGGTGTGCTCGTTCTCGAGGACCCGCAGAGGGTTGCGCAGCACGGCGGCCACCCTCGGATCGTGGGTGGTGGAGGGGATCTCCTCGTTGGCGACCAGCTCCGACTGCACCACCACCCGAGCGGCGGCGTCGAGCACCTCGACCTCCCACTCGATGGCCAGCATCGCTCGCTGCACAAGCGAGACCAGCCTGGTGGAGCGGACCCGCACGCTGCGCCGGCCCGGCGAGGTCCACTCGGTGCTGCGCCCCAAGGTCCCGGCGCGGATGTCGAGGCGGCGTTGGTGGGAGGCGGTGTGGCCGTAGCGCAAGTCGAAGGGCTCGTCGTCGACGAGGAGCCGGATCGGTTTGGCGTCGATGACGTTGACGACGGTCTGGCCGGCCTCCGGGTAGCCGTAGCCGCCCTCGGCGTAGGGCAGCGGCCTGACCTCGTAGAAGGAGTTGAGGTAGGTGCCGGGAAGGGCGTGGGGCTCCCCCTCGTCGAGGTTCCCCCGCACGCCGATGTGGCCGTTGCAGGCGGCGAAGAGCGACTCGGTCTGGGCCAGGCGGGCGACGTCCAGGCCGTCCTCGCGAAGACCCCAGTCCTCCAGGGTGAGCGCGGTGTGGCCGTTCACCCGGAGCTGCTGCCGTCGAGGAGTTCGGCCAGGTCGCGTACCACGCGCGTCGCGCCGTGGGCCTCGAGCGCGTCGGCCTGCCCGACGCGGTCGACGCCGATCACCGCCGCGAAGTGCCCGGCGGCGCCGGCCTCCACGCCCGACAGGGCGTCCTCGAACACCGCGGCCGCGCCCGGCGCGACGCCGAGGATCTCCGCTGCCGCCAGGTACGTGTCGGGGGCCGGCTTGCCGGCCAGACCCCGCTCCCCGATCACCACGCCGTCGACTCGCACCTCGATCAGGTCGTCCAGGCCGGCGGACGCCAGGACCTCGCCGGCGTTGGCGCTGGCCGACACCACCGCCCGGCGCAGCCCGGCCCGGCGGGCGGCCTCCAAGTAGCGGATCGAGCCTTCGTAGGCGGCGACGCCGTCGGTGCGGATCTTGGCCACGACCAGCGCATTCTTGCGGTTGCCGAGCCCGCTTACGGTGATGGTGCCGGGAGGGTCGTCGGGCTGGCCTTCCGGGAGGGTGATGTGACGCGACGCCAGGAAGGAGCGGATCCCGTCGGCTCTGGTCTTGCCGTCGACGTAGCGGTCGTAGTCGTCGTGGTCGTCGAAGGGCACGAACGGCGTGCCGTCATCCTCGGCCCGGGCCCGCAGCAGCTCGTCGAAGGCCTGCTTCCACGCCGCGGCGTGGACGACGGCGGTCTGGGTCAGCACCCCGTCCATGTCGAACAGGCACGCGGTTACCTGATCGGGGAGGCCGAGCACGCTCAGAACGGTCCGCTCAGCTCGCCGAGGCTGTCGGTGAGGCGAAGGTTCTCCCGGTAGTCGACCGGGCAGGCGATGACCGACACCGTGTCCGCGCCCAGCGCGTCGCGAAGCGCCGGGCCCAGCTGGTCGGCCGACTCGACCCGGTAGCCGGTCGCCCCGAAGCTCTCGGCGTAGGCGACGAAGTCCGGGTTGGAGAAGCGGATCGACGTGGAGTGGCCGAGCTCCATGTCCATCTTCCACTCGATGAGCCCGTACGCGTCGTCGACCCAGATCAGGATCGTCATCGCCACCCCCTCGCGCATGGCGGTCTCGATCTCCTGGGAGTGCATGAGGAACGCCCCGTCGCCGACCGCGGCCAGCACCCGCCGGTCGGGGCAGGCCAGGCGGGCGGCGATGGCGCCTGGCAACGCGAACGACATGGTCGACAGCCCGTTGGAGAGCAGGCAGGTGTTCGCCTCGAACGTCGGGTACAGCCGGGCCATCCACATCTTCACCGCCCCGGTGTCGGCCAAGACGATGTCGCTTCGCTCCAGCGCGGCGCGGGTTTCCGCCACGATGCGCTGAGGTTTCAGCGGGAAGCTGTCATCGTTGGCGCCCCGGGCCAGTTCGTCGGCGAGCAGGCGGCGGATCTTGGCGTCGCCGGGTCGGAGCTGGAACCGGCGACGCACCGCGGCGCCGAGAGCGTCGAGCGTCGCGGCGATGTCGGCTTGGATCCCGACCTCGACCGCGTAGTGGCTGTCGACTTCGGCAGGGAAGCGGCTGATGTGGATGATCTGCTTGTCGGCGCGGGGGTTGATCCTGACCGGGTCGAACTCCTGCAGCTCGTAGCCGACGGTGATGATGACATCGGCGTGATCGAACCCGAAGTTGGCGTAGTCGTGGCGCATGAACCCGACGGCGCCGAGGGCGTGGGGATGGTCGTCGGGGAACACCCCCTTCCCGTGGAAGGTGGTGGCGACCGGCAGGCCGAGCAGCTCGGAGAACCGCAGCAAAGCGGGGCCGGCGCCCGAGCGCGCCGCGCCGTGACCGGCGAGCACCACCGGCCGTTCGGCCTGCTCGAGCAGCGCCGAGGCCCGGCGGATCTGCGAGGCGGACGGCTCGTCGGGGCGGGGGACGTTGAGGGGCAGAGGGTCGCGCCCGGCCACCGCGGGGAGCGCCTCGACGTCTTCGGGGACGGCCAGGTAGACCGCGCCGGGCCGCTCGGTGTGAGCCAGCTTGAACGCCTTGCGGACCATCTCCGGCACCGCGCCGGGGTTGGGGACCAGCGCCGCCCACTTGGTCACCGGCGCGAACATCGACACCAGGTCGACGCTTTGGTGGGACTCCTTGTAGATCCGGTTGAGGCCGACCTGAGCGGAGATGGCCACCATCGGAGTGCTGTTGGTCGTGGCGTCGGCCGCGCCGAGAAGGAGGTTGATGGCGCCGGGGCCGAGGGTCGCGGAGCACACGCCGGCGCTGCCGGTGAGCCGGCCGTGGATTTCGGCCATGAAAGACGCGGCCTGCTCGTGGCGGACCAGGACGTAGCGGATACCGGAGCGGGCGACCGCGTCGGTGAAGCGGATGTTCTCTTCACCCGGGATCCCGAACACGGTGGTCACCCCCTCGTGCTCGAGGCAGCGCACCAGCAGCTCGGCGACGGTCTCCCCCGCCGCGCTCGCCGGGTCGGTCGGCTCGGAGGGCACGGGCTGCTTCTACCCCCTTCGCGCCGACGGGCGCAGCGGCACTGTCGGGACCGGGTCCGGCGCTTCGAGACGGCTGGAGTCGGCAGCCCGGTCGTCGGGGGCCTTCTCGGCTCTCCGCTCCGCTTCGACCTGCCCCAGGTAGAACTCCACCTCCCGGGCTTGGAGAGCGTCGTCCCAGCCGAGGACCTCGCCCATGAGCGCAGCCGCCCGCCGGGCGGTGGACACCCCCCGGTCGCTGCCCTCGAAGCTGAGCCTGGTCCGGCGCATCAGCACGTCCTCGACGTGACGGGCCCCTTCGGCGGTCGCCGCGTAGACCACCTCCGCAGCCAGGTAGCCGGGGCCGCCGGGCAGGGCTTCGGCCAGCTCCGGCCGGTCCGCGATCAGGGCCAGCACCTCGCTGATCAGCGACCCGTACCGCCCGAGGAGGTGGTCGATGGTCGCGACCGGCAGGCTGGAGGCGGTCGCCAGCCGCTCTCGGGAGTTGACCATCGCCGCGTACCCCTCCGCGCCGAGCAGCGGGACCCGCTCGGTGCAGCTCTCCGGGACCGGGCGTCCCAGGCCGGCCGCGGCCGCATCGACGGCGTCGCGGGCCATCACCCGGTAGGTCGTGTACTTGCCGCCGGCGACCACGACCAGCCCCGGCACGGCCCGCGACACCATGTGCTCCCGGGAGATCTTGGTGGTCGGGGCGGCCTCGCCCGCTTCGCGCTGCTCGCCGGAGAGCAGCGGACGCAGACCGGCGTACACCCCCTCGATGTCCTCCCGGCTCAGGCCGGTGCGCAGCACCCGGTTGACTCGTTCCAGGAGGTAGTCGATGTCGGCGGCGCTGGCGGCCGGGTGGGCCAGGTCGAGGGCCCAGTCGGTGTCGGTGGTCCCGATCAGCCAGTGCGCCGCCCACGGGATCACGAACAAGACGCTCTTCTCGGTCCGCAGGATCAGCCCCGCCTCGCCGTCGATCCGGTCGCGGGGCACGACCAGGTGGACCCCTTTGGCAGCCCGGACGTGGATGTCGCTGCGCCCGTCGGCGAGGGCCTGCGTGTCGTCGGTCCACACCCCGGTCGCGTTGATCACCTGCCGGGCGCGCACGGTCAGCTCGGAGCCGGTTTCTAGGTCCCTGACCGCCGCGCCGACCACCACCCCGCCCTCTTTCACCATGTCCGTCAGCTGCGCCCGGTTGGCGACCGCCGCCCCGTAAGCCGCCGCGGTGCGCACGACGGTCATCGTGTGGCGGGCGTCGTCGACCTGCGCGTCCCAGTACTGCACCGCTCCCACCAACGCGTCGTCGCGCAGCGCCGGGAAGCGCCGCTGCGCTTCCCGACGGCTCAGGTGCTGGTGCCGGGGCAGCCCCCGACCCCATCCCGCTCCCGCTGACAGCGTGTCGTAGAGGACCAGGCCGGCGCCGACGTAGGGACGCTCCCAGTGGGCCCGGAGGGGGTAGATGAACGGCACCGGCGTCACCAGGTGAGGGGCGAGGCGCTGGAGCAGCAACCCCCGCTCGACTAGCGCCTCGCGCACCAAGCGGAAATCGAGCATCTCCAGGTAGCGCAGACCGCCGTGGATCAGCTTGCTGGACCGGCTCGAAGTCCCCGCCGCCCAGTCCCTGGCCTCGACCAGCCCGACGTTGAGCCCCCGGGTGGCCGCGTCTAGCGCGGCCCCGGCGCCGACCACCCCGCCGCCGACCACCAACACGTCGAGATGCTCGGCGGACATGCGCCGCAGGGCCTCGGCCCTCGATGCCGGTCCCAGCTCTCCGCGACCGATCGGAGCCGTCTTCACCAAACCCTGTTTACCCGATCCGTCGTTACTGTTCGGTACGGTCGTCAGCTGCCGGTCGCCCAGTCCCGGGCCCTCGCCACCGCCTGGCTCCACCGGGCGTAGCGCCCGTCGCGCTCATCCGCGCTCATCGCCGGCTCGTAGCGCGCCGCGGTGGTCCGCACCCCGGCCAGCTCCTCCAGGCTGCCCCACACGCCCGTCGTCAGGCCGGCTAGCAGCCCCGATCCGAGCGAGGTGCTCTCGGTCTGGGCCGGGACGTCGACGGGGATCCCGAGCACGTCCGCTTGGTGCTGCATCAAGAACCGGTTGGCGACCGCCCCGCCGTCGGCCCGCAGCTCGTCGATCCTGATCCCGGTGTCGGCCTGCATGGCGTCGAGGACGTCGCGGGTGGAAAAGGCGATGCTCTCAAGCACCGCCCGCACGATGTGCGCCTTGGAGGTGCCTCGGGTGATGCCGATGAGCATCCCCCGGGCGTAGGGGTCCCAGTACGGAGCGCCGAGCCCGGCGAGAGCCGGGACGAACCACACGTCGCCGGTGTCGGGCACGCTGCGGGCGATCGCCTCGGTCTCCGCCGCGGAGGTGATGATCCCCAGCTCGTCGCGCATCCACTGCACCGCCGATCCGGTCACGAAGATCGACCCTTCCAGGGCGTACTCCGCCGGCGCGCCCTCCAGCGTGGCGGCGACGGTAGAGAGCATCCGTTCCTGCTCCACGAACGGCTGGCCTCCGGCGTGCATCAAGACGAACGACCCGGTGCCGTAGGTGTTCTTCGTCTGACCGGGCGCGAAGCAGGCCTGCGCGAACAGGGCGGCCTGCTGGTCACCGAGGAGCGCGGCGACGGGAATCTCGCCGCCCAGCGCGGCGGGGACGGTCGTGCCGTGCACCGCGGCGCTCGGATGGACCTCCGGGAGGACCTGGCGGGGGATGCGCAGGTGGGCGAGCAGCTCGTCGTCCCACTCGAGGCGCCGCAGGTCGAAGAGCATGGTGCGGCTGGCGTTGGTGACGTCGGTGGCGTGGACCGAGCCGCCGGTGAGGCGGTACAGCAGCCAGGCGTCGACGGTCCCGAAGGCCACCTCGCCGGCCTCGGCCCGACGCCGCAACCCGTCGACGTTCTCGAGCAGCCACGCCAGCTTGGTCCCGGAGAAGTAGGCGTCGATGACCAGCCCGGTGCGCTCCCGGACCAGCCCCTCAAGGCCCTGGGCTCGCAGCTCGGCGCACATCGCCGCGGTGCGCCGGTCCTGCCAGACGATGGCCGGCGCCAGCGGCCGGCCCGTCGCGCGGTCCCAGACCACCGTCGTCTCGCGCTGGTTGGTGATCCCCAGCCCGGCCACGTCTCCTGCCCGCAGGCCGGCGTCGGCCAGCGCCGAGGTGGCGACCTCCATCGACACGTCGTAGAGGTCGTCGGGGTCGTGTTCCACCCACCCTGGCTGCGGGTAGTGCTGGGGGAACTCGGCGTAACCCCGGCCCACGATGCGGGCGTCACCGTCGAGCACCAACGCGGTGGAGCCGGTGGTCCCCTGGTCTATGGCAAGGAGGTGAGACGGCGGCATCTCGCCGAACATAGCCACCATGAGTGGTGGACGGGGTGCTTGCCGTTTGCGGTCGGTGGTCACCGGGGATAACCAAGAGGACGCTGTCGGGTGCCTCCTGCACCTGGCCGCTCGGAGCCCTGCCGCTGGGGTGCGGCTCCGCCGGTGATCCCAGTGTCTTTCTTTCGCTGCTCGATAGCCCATAGGACGCCGGCGTGTACCCCTTCCCTGCCGGGAAGGTCTGGCGAAGGTCTGGTCCGGTCGGTTGACGGGACGCCCGGGCCAACGGCGGGCACGGGCCGGGCGCTGCGCCATGAGCGCAGCGCCCGGCTCTTCCGCTACCGCCGCCCACCCCTACGCTGCTGCGTCCGCCGGCCGGTAGCCTCCCGGGTATGGGCGTCGCCGACACCATCGGGTTGGGACGGCTCTCCTCCGGGGGAGCTGACGCGTCGGTGTCTGGCTTGGACGCCCCCGGCCTTTACACCGAGGTTCAGGTGACCAGAGTGGCGCTTGACACCACCAGTTGGATCGATGTCGTGGAAGGGCTGGTGCCCGGCGCCGACCGGCTGCACCGGGAGCTGCTCGACGGCGTGCCCTGGCGGCAGGGCCGGGTGTGGCGCTACGAGCGCTGGATCGCCGAGCCCCGCCTCGGGGCGTTCCAGAAGGGCCCCGGCCGTCACCCGCAGCTCGCCGCGGTCGAGGAGTGGCTGGCGGGCCGCTACCGGGTCGGCTTCGACGGCGTCGCGCTGGCCCACTACCGCGACGAGCGCGACGGGGTCGGCTGGCACCGCGACCGGGAACTGCGCTGGCTCGACGACACCATCGTCGGGGTGCTCACCCTCGGCGCCCGCCGTCCGTGGCGGCTGCGTCCCCTCGCCGGCGGCCGCCGGGAAGCCGACGACCTCCGCGACGTCGTGGAGCTGCAGCCACGTTCTGGGGACCTCCTGGTCATGGGCGGTCGGTGCCAGGCGGACTGGCTGCACACCGTGCCCCAGCTGCGAAGCCGCTGTCCGAGCCGGGTGTCCGCGCAGTGGCGCTGGACGTCCCAGCGAGGCCAGCGCGACACCCAACCGGGGTTCTTCGCCCCCCGCCACTTCTCCCGCTAGCCGGTGGGCACCCCGGCGGTCCCGGACCCCGGTCCGACCCACGACGACCACCGCCTGGCCGCGGATCTCTGCCGCCGAGCCGGCGAGGCGCTCATGGTGCTGCGCGACGGCCCCCTCGAGGGCGCCGAGCTGGGCGACGCCGGGGACCGGGCCGCCCACGAGCTGCTCGCCGGGGCGCTCGCGGACGCCCGGCCCGACGACGGGGTCTTGTCGGAGGAAGGCGACCACGACACCGACCGCACCAGCCGGCGCCGGACCTGGATCGTCGACCCGCTCGACGGCACCCGGGAATTCAAGGAGCGGCCCCGCACCGACTGGGCGGTCCACGTCGCGCTGAGCGTCGACGGCACCGTGCGCGCCGGAGCGGTGGCCCTGCCGGCGCTCGGCAAAGTGCTCTCCACCGCGGAGCCGCCCCCTCCCCCGCCGGCGCCGGGGGCGGTGCCCCGCCTCGTGGTCAGCCGGTCGCGCCCGCCCGCGTTCAGCGCCCGGCTGAGCGAGCAACTCGGCGGCGAGCTGGTCCCGATGGGGTCGGCCGGGGCCAAGGCCATGGCCGTGGTGCTAGGCGACGCCGACGTGTACGCCCACGCCGGGGGGATGTACGAGTGGGACTCCGCTGCGCCCGTCGCGGTGGCGGCCGCCGCCGGGTTGCACGTCTCGCGCCTCGACGGGAGCCCGTTGGTCTACAACCAGCCCGACCCGTGGCTCCCCGACTTGCTCATCTGCGCCCCGCAGCTGGCCGAACGGGTGATCGAGCTGTGCCGGGAGCCCCTCAGGGACCGTCCCGCCCCTCGCCGGTAGCGCCGCCCGCGGCGTTGCCTTCCGCCCACCGGGCCGGCTCGGACATCAATGAAAACGTCGCTTCCCAATTCGCTACGATGACGAAGCCGGAAGGGAGGGACCGCCGGCTGGAAGGAAGACCAATGACCAACACCATGCAAGGCGCCTGGCTGCGCCGACGATGAACGATCCCGGACCCCACCCTGTCTCCCCTCCCCGCCCCGGGGCGCCCGGCTCCTGGGCCCGCCACCCCCTCCACGGCCCCCACGACCCGGCCGGGCCGCCGCCACTGCGGCGCACCGCCTCGATCCGCCGCTCCACCACCCACGACTCCCTCCGCCCCGACGGCCCCCTTGGGCCGGTAATGATGGCCGCCCGGGGTCGCGATCTGATCACCGGATCCGATGGGCGGACCAAGGTCCTCGCGACCGCCGGCGTGGATGCGGTGGTCGACTTTGCCGACGGCCGGCGCTTGGCGCGGCTAAGCGTGGATCCGCCCGCCGAGGGAGCCAGCCAATTGGTCGGTACCTCGGTGTCGTCAGGCTTCCGTCAGGCCGTCGAGGAGGCCATCCCGGGGGTCGCCAGTGACGACCCCCTACGGTGGCAACTGATCGACGACCTCCCAACCGCCACGCTGGTCGGCGGGTACGCGATCGGCGCCGCCGGCGTCCGCCCCCCACGCAGCGCCCTCTCCCCGTCCCTGCAGCACCCGGACCTCTGCGCGGGCTGGGCGGTCGGTGGCACGATCCTGAACGAGATGGGCGTCACCGGCTATCCGCCGGTGGTGACCGGTCCGCTGGCTCCGGATTTGCGCCGCGACGACGACCCTCTGGCCTGGCATGACGCGGTCGAGCCCCTTCCTCCTCACGGGATGCGCCGGCGTCGGCGCCTGGACCTGTGGCGCGACGGGGAGCGAATCGTGCTCGAGTGCTTCCTCCGCGACAGTCACTTTGGTACCGACGGGCACGAGACGGTCGTCCACGAATACACCGTCCGGGGAGCCCTCGACCCCGCGACCATGCGATTCACCGAGGCGGCGGCAGAGGTAGGTGCCCTGCCATGGGTCGAGTGCCCCGAGGCCGTCGCCAGCGCAGGCCGACTCGTCGGCGCACCCGCAGCCGGGCTCCGGGCATGGGTCCGCAACACCTTCGTCGGGCCCACCACCTGCACCCACCTGAACGACACACTCCGTTCCCTAGAGGCCGTCGACGGGCTGGCCTCCCACCTTCCCGCATGACCACCTCACCTCACACGAAAGGGCATCCCCCAATGGGACCTCTGGACGGGCTTCGAGTGATCGACCTCTCACCCAACCGGGTCGGGGCGCAGATCAGTCAGGTGTTCGCGGACTTCGGTGCCGACGTCATCCAGGTCGAACCGCCCGGCGGCTGCGTGATCCGCCAGCGAGCCGCGTACCCGTTTTGGAGCCGGGGGAAGCGCAGCATCGTCCTCGACGTCTTCCACGACGGCGACCGCGACGTGGTGGCGGCCATGGCGGAGCGGGCCGACATCTTGATCGAGACCTTCCAACCGGGCGTCCTCGACGGCAGGGGCCTCGGCTTCGAGGAGCTTTCCGCCCGCAACCCCCGCCTCATTTACACCTCGGTGACCGGCTTCGGGCGGCAGGGCCCATACGCCGATGCGCCGAGCTACGAGGGACTGGTGATGGCCAAGCTGGGCTTGTTCCACACTTTCCGGCGGATGACCAACCAGGCGTCACCGCCATTTGTGACCGTGCCATTCGCCTCCTTCGCTGCCAGCCAGATCGCCGTCCACGGCATCATCGCTGCCCTCTTGGAGCGCGAACGCAGCGGCGCCGGGCAGCGGGTCGAGACCAACTTGCTCCAGGCGTTCACGTCCCTCGACACCTGGGCGTGGTTCGAGCACTTCATCCAGGAACGCTGGCCGGACGCCTTCATCCGAACCAATCCCTACGACGAGCGAGGGATCCCAGCCAGCCCCCTCACCTTCATGCTTCTCGTCGGGCTAACCCGTGACGGCACGTGGCTGCAGTTCTCCGCCGTGGCTCCGCGGCTGTTCGCAGCCCTGATGAAGGCGCTCGGCCTGGCGTGGATGTTCACCGACGACGAATGGAAGAACCTCCCGACCTTCGGTGACGACGCCGAGAGGCGCCTCGAACTGTGGACCAGGATGCTCGCGGCAACCAATGACAAGCTCCTCGCCGAATGGCAGGCCGTCTTCGAAGAGGATCCCAACGTCTTCGCCGAGCAATACCGCAGCGGCGCAGCCATCCTCGATCACCCGCAGCTGGTCCACGACCAGATGGTCATGGACCTGGAGGACGCCGAACGAGGATCGGTGCACCAGCCCGGCCCCATCGTGAAGGCCGGTTCGTCCCCCGCCGTCATCGCCCGCAGCGCTCCCACCTTGGACCAGCACCGCGAGGAGATCCTCGCCGAGCTGGCCACCGCTCCGGCGCGAGTCGCCGCTGCGCCGCCATCGACCGCCACCACGGACCTTCCGCTTGCCGGCGTAACCATCCTCGAGTTCGCCACCCTCTTCGCAGCTCCCCACGGCACCACGATGCTGACCGACCTCGGCGCCCGAGTAATCAAGGTCGAGCCGCTCGAGGGAGACCGGATCCGCACGATCATCCCGTTCCCCGAGTCAGGGGGCGCGAAGGTGATGCAGGGCAAGGAGAGCATCTGCTTGGACCTGACCACACCCGAGGGCCAAGCGGTAGCCCTAGACATAGCCGCCCGCGTGGACGTCGTGATCCAGGGTTACCGCGCCGGGGCGATGGCGCGCATCGGCTTGGACTACCAGCCGATCAAGGCCGTGAACCCCGACGTCATCTACGTCAACGCGCCCGGGTACGGGGTCGACGGCCCCTACGGCAACAAGCCGGCGTACGCGCCCAGCATCGGTGCCGCCACCGGGCTCCCCCTGACCAACGTCGGCTCGAGCGTGCCCGAGCGGGCCGACTTGTCGATGCAGGAGATCCAAGACGGCGCCCGCCGCCTCTCAGCCGCCGCGGCCCTGGCCAACGCTCAAGCCGACGGCTTCGCCGCCCTTGGCGTCACCACCGCCATCCTCGTCGGGCTCCTGGCCCGCAGCCGCGGCGCCGGCGGGCAGGAACTGTTCAGCTCGATGCTCAACACCGGCGCCCATGCGATGTCCGCGCAGGCCGTCACCTACGGCGGCGCCCCCCACGAACCGGCGCCCGATCCCGAGATCCGTGGGCTCGGGGCCTTGTACCGGGTGTACGACGCGTCCGAGGGCTGGGTGTTTCTCGCCGCCCCGTCCCCCTCCGACTGGGACCGGCTGGTGAAGGGCCTGGCCGGCTACGTCGACCTGGCCGGAGATCCCCGCTTCGCCGACCCAGCCGGCCGCCACTCCAATAGCGCGGCCCTCATCGAAGTCCTCGCAGCGGTGTTCGCCCGCACGCCGGCGCAGACATGGGAGGACGAGCTGCTCTCCCAGGGCATCGGTTGCGTCGCCGTGCACACCGACTCGATCGAGACCATGCTCTTCGACGAGACCTTCGGCCGGGCGTCGGGCTACGTCGTGGACGTGGTGCACCCGACATTCGACAGCCACCCTCGCCTGGCGCCCTACCTCCGATTCTCCCGTTCCCGGACCCAGGCGATGCCCGGCGTCTTGGCCGGCCAGCACACCGACGCCATCCTGGAAGCCCTGGGCCGAAGCCCTGAGGAGATCGCTGACATGCGGTCCCGCAAGGTCATCGGATGAGACCCGGTTGCCCACTTGAAAACGTCACTTTCATATGTCCTCCGACTTGCTACGCTGGGACCGAGAGCCCACCACTGGGACGAGGGGACGTAGGCGTTGCGTATCGGGATCGTGTCGGACGTACACGGCAATGCCGCCGGCCTCGCGGCCGCGCTCGAGCGGATGGGCGCTGTCGACGAACTGCTCTGCGCCGGTGACATCGTCGAGGAGTTCCGCTTCTCCAACGACGCCGTGGAGATCCTCCGAGACCGCGGGGCGCGCTGCGTGCTCGGCAACCACGACCTCGGCCTCCTGTCCGCCCACGGCGCCCGGGCCCGCAGCGCCCCGGGAGTGCGGGCGGAGCTGGTCGAGTGGCTCGCTGACCAGCCTCGCACGGTGCGCATCGACGCCGACGGCAAGCGGCTTCTCATGACCCACGCCAGCCCGTGCCCGCCCCACACCCAATACGTCACCCGTCACTCCCCCGAGCTGGGCCGCATCGCGGCGATCGACGCTGACATAGTGGTGATCGGTCACACCCACGCGCAGCTCGTCGAGCGGGTCGGCCGGGTCCTGGTCGTCAACCCCGGCTCCGTGGGCCAGGCGAGGGACCCGGCCAACGGCAGGCGCCTGTCCTACGCCGTGGTGGACAGCGACAGCGAACGCGTGACGATCGACAACTACACCCTCGACGACCCGCTCGTCGAGCCGGCGCTCATAGCCGCCACCGGCGGCCGGAGAGGACACACACCCTGATGACCATCAAGGACAAGGCCGCCATCGTCGGCGTTGGGGCTACGCCGTACTACAAGCGAGGCCAGTCTTACCCCGAGTCGGAGTTCTCGATGGCGTGCAGCGCGATCCTCTCCGCTCTCGACGACGCGGGCCTCACCGCCGACGATCTCGACGGGTTCTCTATCTACTCCAACTCCTGCGACCCGGCGGCCATCGCCGCTGAGCTCGGCGTGCCCGAGGTCCGCTGGGCCACGACGCTCACCTCCGGCGGAGGCGGCTGTGCCGGCGCCCTCGGCGTCGCCGCCGCCGCTGTCGACGCCGGGATGGCCACCACCGTCGTGACCCTGATGACCCTGCAGCAGCTCAGCAAGCGGCTGGGTGGATCGGCGGTCGGCGGGATGCTGGCCTATGCGCTCATGTCCGAGAGTTCGAGTCCTTACGGAGGCGGAGGCATTCCCCCGTCAGCGGCCTTCACCGCGAACAACGGCCTCCTGTCCCCCGGCCACAGCTTCGCCCAGATCGCGTCACGCCACATGCACCTCTACGGCACCAAGCGCGAGCACTTCGCCGAAGTGTGCATCTCGCAACGGGAGAACGCGATCAAGCGGCCGACGGCCCTACGAACCGAGGCACTCACGCTTGACGACTACTTCAATGCCCGGATGATCTCCGACCCTCTGTGCCTCTTCGACTACACGATGGAGAGCGACGGCGCGGTAGCGGTGATCACCGTCGCCGCCGACCGGGCCAAGGACCTTCGCCAGCCCCCCGTCTACATCATGGGGTCGGCCCACGGCGGAAGTGGCCGGTGGGGGCCAGCGCTGTTCCGGTACTTCCAGACACCCGATGACGAGTTCACCTCCTCCGGGCATCGCCCGGTCGCCAGGCGGGTCTACGAGATGGCTGGCATCACCCCGTCGGACGTCGATGTGGCCCTCCTCTATGACCACTTCTCACCGATGGTCATCATGCAGCTGGAGGACTACGGGTTCTGCCCGATCGGCGAGGGCGGCCCGTTCGTCGCCGACGGCAACATCCGATACAAGACCGGGACGATCCCGGTCAACACCCATGGCGGCAACCTGTCCGAGGCGTACATCATCGGCATGACCCACGTACGCGAGGCGGTCGAACAGCTCCGCGGCACCGCCGTCAACCAGGTCGAGGGCGCCGAGATCGCGCTGGTCACCGGCGGCCCCGCGAGCCTGCCCGTGAGCGCCAGCATCCTGAGGAAGTAGGAGTCACCATGAGCACGTTCGGAACCCTGACCCGGGGCCAGTTCCCGAGCATCCTGACTGAGACCCACGCCAGTCCGATGACCCAGCCGTTCTGGGACGCAGCCAAAGAGGATCGCCTGGTCGCACCGAAGTGCGCCAGCTGCGGCACTTTCCGCCTTCCCCCATCCCCGTACTGCTTCGTCTGCCGGCAGCGCGACGTCGAGTGGGTCGAGTTGCCCGGCACCGGGGCGATCTACAGCTTCACCGTCGTCCGCCACCCGCTGCACCCCGACCTTGCCGACGCCTGCCCGTACGTGTCCGGTGTCGTCGAGCTCGACGGCACCCAGGGTGCCGGCGCCCGGATGCTGGTCAACATCATCGGCTGCGATCCCGACACGGTGAAGATCGGCGACCGGGTCGCCATCACCTGGGAGCACGTCAACGACGAGATGAGCACGCCTCGCTTCCGGCCGATCCCCGCCTGACCCCCTCTGACCTGACGCACCCCTATCCGAAAGGACCACCCCTATGAGCAAGATCTGGGCCAACTCCGGCGACTCCCACCTCGTCGAGCCAGACGACCTGTTCACCACCAGCCTCCCCGCCGACCTAGCGGCGCGCATGCCGCGTTCGGTGAAGGACGAGGACGGAAGCCACGAGACCCTCTACGTCGACGGCCAGGAGTTTCGCCGGCGCATGCCCAAGGCCGCCAACCTCACCGACGACGAAGGCCGGACCGTCTCCGAACGGGCTCCGGGCGCCAACGACAAGGCCCTCCGGCTGGTCGACTTGGACGGCGAAGGCATCTGGGCCGAGCTGGTGTACCCCTCGATCGGGGTGTGGATGTCCTCCATCACCGACCCCGACCTGCTCGCCGCCGGATGCCGGGCCATAAACGACTGGGCCATCGAGTACCAGCGGTTCTCGCCCCGCTACGTCTGCACCGCGACCATCCCGCTCCTCACCGCGGAGCACGCCGTTGCCGAGGTGACCAGGGCGGCCGAACTCGGTTTCCACGCCGGCTACTTCTCCGTCACGCCGGGACTGGGCGTGAGGGACTGGAACGACGACATGTGGGAGCCAGTCTGGGCTGCGATGGCCGACGCCGGGATGGTGGTGTCGTTCCACATCGGCACTGAAGCCCACGACGCGGCTTCCTTCCACGGTGGCTACTTCCGCGGACCTGGCGGGGCGCTGATCAACTACGTCGAGACCACCTACGGGGGCCAGCGGGCGGTTACCAAAATGATCGCCGCCGGCGTGTTCGACCGCCACCCCTCCCTCAAGGCGATCGTGTCGGAGGGCGGCGCCACCTGGGGACCGTTCATCGCCGACCGGCTCGACGAGGCATACCGCCAGCACGCGTCGGCGGTGCGACCCCCGCTGCCCAAGTTGCCGAGCGAGTACCTCTACGAAAACGTTTACGCCTCGTTCCAGCACGACCGCTCCGCGGTCAAGGCCATGACGTCCATGGGTTGGAACAACGTGTGCTGGGGAAGCGACTACCCCCACATCGAGGGAACCTTCGGCCACACCCAGAAGACCCTCCACGAGCTGTTCGACGACGTGGAGCCAGCTGCAGCGCGCCGCATCACCGTCGGCGCCTTCGCCGAGCTGTTCCCCCACGTCCCCCCGGCACCGGCAAACGAGGACTGAGCCCAGCCCCGAGGCGGCCGACAAGCACTTCCAGGAAGCCCGTACCGCAGAAGGGTCGTGGCGCTGACCAGCCGCTTTCCTGTGCGGGCCGTCCATCGACGAGCCCGTAGCGGAGCCATTCGTATTGGTGTAGGGGTGGCCGGTAGCCGGTAGCCGGCTACCGGCTGCCGGCAAGAAGTCGTCAGGGCGCCGGCGGCTGGCCTGCGCCAGGACCTCACGGGCCGGCTTCGAACGGAGCTTCCCGGCGTCGCGGTCTCGGCGTACCCTCTCGAACTCGTCGACATCACGTGGATCACGAAGATCTCGTCCGGCAAATCCGCGGTCACCATGGCGAGCTCCCTCCACGTCAAGCTAATGCGAGGCAGGTCCAGATCCAACCCAACAGGACGAGCCAAGGCTCCGCTCTCCAGTCCGCCCATGGACACGGGCGGTTCTTGACGCACCGAGCCACCTCTCCTCGACGGCCGCAGGACAGTCACCCGTGCCTGGGCTCGAACCCGGACCGTCAGCCGCGGATCCACTCCGGTAGGGACCGAGTGATACGGACGGCTCCAGCGACCGCAGCCACCGCAGCCAGCGCCATGACAGCGACAGTGACGACTAGTCGGACGCTTAGTGGTGTCGCCGAGCCACCGCTGAGGAATGCCGGGGCACGTTGCGCGACGAGGACCCACCACAGGGTGGTAGCAGCGAGAATGTCAACCACGGCGAGCGCCACACCGACGGCCATGCCCGCTTCGGCCGCGAGCAGGGACCGAGAAAAGGCGACGTTTCGGGCGGCGACGACGGCGAGCACAGCCCACAACGCCAACGTGACGACGACGAATGCCGCCCACACCCCAAACAGGATCCCGTAACCAGCTGAGCCACCGTTGCGTTGGTGAGGTGACAGACCGTGAGCCCATACCAGCAGCGGAACGGAAGTCACGGCAGTGAGGAGCGTGCTGCCTGCCGCCCGCATCACGTGGGCGCGGATGGCCGGCCAGCCACCCGAGCGTAGAAACCGCAGGAATGTCGGCAGGGTCAAGCCGGCTGCGGCGATCACGATCAACCCGGCAACTCCTGCTGCGGCCTGGATGAACGTGTAGGAGAGATCAGGGAGATGCCGGGAGCCCGCCCCATTGGATAGTGCGTCGTCAAAGTGTTCGGACAGCTTCGCGAAACTGGCGCCCGCAACGACCATCGCCGTCCAAGAGACGAGCACCATCAACACCCCCGCCCGGACCCGGTCAGCGGGAGGGACACTGTCGCCGCTGACGCCCGATCGCCGGACGCGTTCGCGGATGCCACCGGCCACGATCGACAAACGCGCAGTCAACGGTGGCTCGTCGGGACCGAAGCTATCCTGCATGAAGACGAGGAACTCCTCGCCGTAACGGTCTCGCCAAGCCCGGGGATACCAGCGCAGGAGCCGGCCAAGGTCAGCCTCGGCCGTCACGACAGCCCCGGTCGCAGAGCCGAGACCTGGCCCAAACGGACCGCGCCCACGTCGACCAAGCGGCGCATCTCCGCCAGGGCGTCAGCCAGCGCAGAGACGCCCGCCGCGGTGATCTGGTACGGGCGGCGACGGTCGTCGCTGGGCAACGGCTCGATCAGCCCGCGCTCTTCCAGGCGGGTGATCGCGCCGTAGAGAGCACCAGGCCCCAGAGCGACTCCGGAGAAAGCCTCGATGTCCTTTGCGAGGGCGTGGCCGTGCTTGGCCCCCTCCGCCAAGCTGGTCAAAATGAGCAGAGGAGGATCGTTCGAGCGCTGCAGGCGATCGGCTCCAGAAAGTCGTCTCATACGAAAAGTGTACTACGTACGACGTAGTAACGCAAGACGTAGCAACGCAAGACGTAGTAACTCAAGCCGCTATATCCCTTACGGTAGCTACCGGTAGATCGGCGACACCCGCGCCGGACGGCCACCCCAATGCACGAGGCAACGTGGCCGCGGGTTGGTGTCCCGTGACGTGGTGTAGCTCGACGGCGGCCGGCACTTCCCGCCGTGCTCATCCCGATCTCAGCTCGAGAAGTCCTGCCAGAGCCGTTGGGGGGTGGGGCCGGCATCCCGACCGAGCGCTGCTCTGTGACCGACTTCACGCATCGGCTTCAGCGACCCTAGTGATGTCAAGGAGATGATGTTCGCCCTCGTGCATCGTCTGGCGCACCAACCAGATCCCTGTTCTGGTCTCCCCAGGTAGTCGCCGCAGCCGGCGGTTCCATCCATCGGAGGGCATCCGTGCCACCTCGGCTAAAAAACCAGTAGCGTCGTAAACGATCTCGGCCATTACGGCCCCCACCTTCCTATGCGCATAGCCGAACCTAGCCGCACGGAGGTCGTTGAACATTGGTTCAACTGACGGAACCTCCTCCGTGCGAGTTCGATACAGGCGGACAGTGGCGCTGATCATCACATCGCGGATGTGACAGAGATACTCGATCGGCGACCACACCTCAGGCGAGGGGCGGACTCGCAGCGCGCCCTCCGGCACGCTCTCGAGAGCGTCGTCAAGCCGGCCGGGCAACCTCTCGATCGCGGCTATCGCGTCGGCAAGCGTCGTATCCGGGTAGCTGATGTCACATGTCTCGCAAAAGAAGTTTTCCGCTGCCAGCGGTCCCAGCCGTACGCCAGGTGACACGTTGCCGCCAGGAATGCCTCGGTCATTCCCACGTTCGTCACCGATCATGTCCTGGCAGAGCTGGACGCACTCGTTACAGATGTCCACCCCAGAAAGGGTCACCACCTGGAGCATCTGGTCCTGGCCCCGACCGCAGAAACTGCACCTGGCGTGCCTGGCAGCCGATGTGTGCATCGGCATCACCTCCCCCAAAGTCGAGCACATCACGACAGCTACCAGCAGCCGATTCCCTGACCGGACCCAAACGACCTACCAGGTGGGCCCTCCGGTCTACGCCACCTGCCTGACGACCGTCGTTAGATCGAGGGTATCTCACGTCGCTCTTGGCTACTCCCCTACCGGCAACGTCGATGGCGGGGCGGCCCTGGTCGGGGAACTGTCGGCCGACCCCTACGCCGATATCCGGGATCACCCGGGTACCCGTCCATACCGCCGGCATGGCAGCCAGCCAGAGCTACCTCGACGCCCTCGCCGCAGCCCCGCTCGAAGGCGAAGGCGCCCCTACGCTCCACGCCCTGTGCCGACCTCACAAAAACAATGGGCGTCACCACGTCCGATTCCACCCGCTTCCGACCCCCCGACCGGGCCCTGTTCAATGCCGTCCTGGCCGGAGAGCACACCATCGTCGGGTTCCGAAACCTCGACCTGGTCGCCCGCCTCTGCCGGCGCCCTCCACCGATAGAGCCCAAGGCCACCGCCGATGCTCTTCATGCAAGGCCGATGCAGAATCTCTTCTGGCATGGCTGTGGGCGAACGTGCGTGCGTTTATGCCACTCGTTCGTGGGGCAGGAGAAGTCCGATCGGCCCGCAGGAGGGCGTTACCAATGCGGGTGCGGTTTCGGCGGAATGAAATCCGTAGGCTCGTCGGATGACCCCCGATCGGGGCCGGCCGGAGGAGTCGCCGGGAGGCGAAAAGCCCTTACCGCAGAAGGCTTCTTGCGATCACGACCCGCTGGATCTGGTTGGTCCCCTCGTAGATCTGGGTGATCTTGGCGTCGCGCATGAACCGCTCCAGCGGGAAGCCTTTGGTGTAGCCGTACCCGCCGAGGAGCTGCACCCCGTCGGTGGTGACCGCCATGGCGGTGTCGCTTGCAAACGCCTTGGCCATGGCGCCGGCGGCGCTCAGCTCACCGTCGGGATCGCCCTCGTCGATGATGGCGTTGGCCCGGTAGGTGAGGGTCCGGGCCGCCTCGGTCTTCATGGCCATGTCGGCCAGCATGAACTGCAGCCCCTGGAATTCGGCGATGGGCTTGCCGAACGCCTCCCGCTGCTTCACGTAGGCGACGGCCTGGTCGATGGCGCCCTGCGCCAGGCCGACGGCCTGGGCGGCGATGGCGCAGCGGGTCCGGTCGAGGGTGTGCATGGCGATGCGGAATCCCTGCCCCTCCTCGCCGATGAGGTTGGCGGCGGGGACCCGCACACCGTCGAGGATCACCTCGGCGGTGGGGCTGCCCTTCATGCCCATCTTGTCCTCGAGGGCACCGAAACGCAGCCCCATGTCCCTCTCCACGATGAAGGCCGACACACCGCGGGCGCCCGCCGCCGGATCGGTCTTGGCGAACACCACGTAGATGTCGGAGATGGTGGCGCCGGAGATCCAGTACTTCGAGCCGGACAGGACGTAGCTGTCCCCGTCGCGCACAGCCCGGGCCTTCATCGCCGCGACGTCGCTGCCCGCGTCGGCCTCGGACAGGCAGTAGCTGCCTTGGGCCTCGCCGCTGGCGATGCGGGGCAGGTACTTGGCCTTGAGCTCCTCGGACGCCCAGTTGATGATCGGGGTCGTCGACAGACCGTTGAGGGCCATCATCAAGCTGGTCGAACCGCAGACCCGGGCCAGCTCCTCCACCATGATCGCCTGGGTCACGTGGTCGGCGCCGGAGCCGCCGTAGGCCTCGGGGATGCCGAGCGCCGGCAGCTCCATCTCGTTGAGGGCCTTGAAGTTGTCCCACGGGAACTCTCCCGTGGCATCGACGTGGGCTGCGTTGGGAGCGATCTTGTCTTCGGCGAGGTGGCGCACGGCAGTGCGGAACGCCTTCTGCTCCTCGGTGAGGGTCATCGGCTGCATGCCCCATTGTCGCGCTTTTGCGTCCGATACTCGGACGTCCGAGGAGAAAGTCACGACGGGCGCCTGTATAAGGTCGCGACCCGTGCTCGCCCTACTCTTCCCAGGTCAAGGCTCGCAGCGTCCCGGCATGGGCGCCCCCTGGCGGGACCACCCGTCGTGGGCGGTTGTCGACGCGGTCGCCGACGCCACCGGCCGGGATGTCGCCGCCCTGCTGCTCGACGCCGACGCGGAGACCTTGAAGGCGACCCGCAACGCCCAGCTGGCGGCGTTCACCCTGAGCGCGATGATCCTCGACGCGACACGCGCCGCCGGCGTGGACCTCTCCGCCACGGTGGCCGCGGCCGGTCACAGCCTGGGCGAGTACAGCGCCCTGGTGGCCGCCGGTGCCCTCACCCTGGCCGACGGGGCGACTCTGGTCGCGGCCCGCGGCGAGGCGATGCAGCACGCAGCCGACGTCGGCCCGGGGACGATGGCCGCGGTGCTCGGCCTGGAACCGGTCAAGGTGGCAGAGGCCTGCGAGGGGGTGAAAGGGGCGTGGGTGGCCAACGACAACGCGCCGGGCCAGGTCGTGGTGGCCGGCACCGAAGCCGGGGTGGCGGAGGCGTCCGAAGCGGCCAAGGCGCTCGGCGCCAAGCGGGTGATGCCTTTGAGCGTCGGCGGCGCGTTCCACTCCCCGCTCATGCAACCGGCCCAGGACATGCTGGACCGGGCGCTGGCCACGACGACCTTTTCCCCCACTTCGATTCCGGTCGTCGCCAACGTCGACGCGACGCCCCACACCTCCGGCTTCGCCGATCTGCTGTCGGCGCAGCTGGTGTCGCCGGTGCGGTGGCGGGAGTCGCTGCTGGCCCTCGCCGGGCTCGGCACCGAGCGCACCCTCGAGCTGGGGCCGGGCAGCGAGCTGTCGGGGATGGTCAAGCGCACCCTCGAGGGCGTCGAGCGGGCCAACGTGGCCACGCCCGACGACCTCGCCAAGCTCAGCTGACCAGCTCGTCGCGCAGCTGGCGCTTGAGGATCTTGCCGGCCGGGTTGCGGGGCAGCGGCTCGGTGAAAAACCAGATCTTCTTGGGGACCTTGAACGCCGCCAGGTGCTTGCGGACGTGGGCTTGGAGCTCCTCCTCGGAGACCTCCATGCCGGCGCGCAGCTGGACGACGGCGCCGACCTCCTCGCCGAGGATCTCGTCGGGGATGCCGATGACCGCGGCGTCCGACACCGCCGGGTGGTCGAACAAGATGCCCTCGATCTCCACGCAGTAGATGTTCTCGCCGCCCCGGATCAGCATGTCCTTGGCCCGGTCCACGATGTAGACGAACCCCTCGTCGTCGATGCGGGCCACATCGCCGGTGTGGACCCACCCGTCGGTGAAGGTCTGGGCGGTGGCCTCCGGCTTGTGCCAGTAGCCCTTCACGATGTTGGGGCCCTTGATCCAAAGCTCCCCGACCGCGTCGACGCCCAGGTCCTCGCCGAGCGGGTCTACGACTTTCACCTCGACCACCGGGACGGGCGGCCCGACGCTGTCGGGCTTGCGGACGTAGTCGTCGCCCTGGTTCATCGTCGACAGCGACGAGGTCTCGGTCATGCCGTAACCGTTGGAGCCCTGCCCGCCGGGGAACTGCGCCTTGATCCGCCGGACCAGGTCCGGGGGGGCGGGCGCCCCGCCGTAGGCCACGCTCTTCACGCTCGAGGTGTCCCGCTTGGAGAAGTCCGGGTGGTCGAGGATCTGCATGGCCATGGCCGGCACCCCGCCGAAGATGGTGATGCGCTCCCGTTCGATCAGCTCGAGGGCCTGGCCGGCGTCGAAGTGGTGGACCATGACCAGCTTGCCGCCGGCCAGGGTGTTGGCGACGAGGATCGAGTGGCATCCCGTGGCGTGGAACAGCGGCACCGTCAGCAGGTAGGCGTTCTGCGGGCCGTCGCTCGAGATCAGCTCGGTGCCAGACCGCAGAGCGGTGCGCGCCGCGACGTAGAACAGGCTGATGGCGTTGGTGCATATGTTGCGGTGGGTCCCAAGAGCCCCCTTGGGCCGCCCGGTGGTGCCCGACGTGTAGAAGATGGTCGCGTCGTCATCGGTGTCGAGGGTGACCTCGGGCAGGTCGATGGTGTCAGGAATCCCCGCGAGCAGCTCGGCGATGTCCACGTGGCCCTCGTCGACGCCGTTCTCGCTGCGGGCCACGATCACCGCTTCCACTCCCGGCAGCCGGGCCCACTCGGGGCGCAGCCTCTCCTCGCGCTGGCGGTCGACGAAGACCACCTTGGCCCCCGAGTCCTCCAGCCCGTACTGGAGCTCCTCGCCGGTCCACCACGCGTTGAGCGGGACCACGACCGCGCCGGCGGCCGCGGCCGCGTAGAACGCCATCGACCATTCCGGGAAGTTGCGCATCGCCACCGCCACCCGGTCGCCTTCGCGCACCCCGAAGCGGTCCCGCAGCTGGTGGGCCAGCTGGGCGACGGCGCGGAAGTGCTCCTCGAAGGTGTAGCGGTCGTCCTCGTAGACGATGAAGGTCTTGTCGCCGTGGCCCCGGCTCAGCTTCACCACGTCGCCCAGGGTCGGCGGGGTGTGCTTCCAGACCTTGACTGGCACGCCGCGGACCACCGCGTCGTCCATCTCGAACATCTGGCCTGCTGCGGTGAGCTGGCGATCGGCCTCGGCCAACGACATCGTCATGGCCCTATCTTTTCACCGTTAACCCCCGAGCGGGGCTAATCCGGCGCTAGCGGCGGTGCGAGCGGGCGCCGGCGCTTCGCTACGGGCGCCGGCGCGTCGCTACGGGCGGGTGAAGAGCTGGGCCCAGTCAGGACCGGCTGCCTGCTCGCGTACCTGGGCCGGCGTCAGCCGGAACGTGCCGGCCGCGACAGTGTCGACCACTCCGCGCTGGTGCCAGTAACCGTGCGACGACCCGCGGATCAGAGGCACCCGCCACGCCACCAGGTCGGCCGTCGGCTCCCCGAGGTACCCCCACAGGCTGTAGGCCCACTCGAAGTCGTAGATCACCGGGGCCCGGCCGAAACCCGCCGCCCGCTTGGCGCCGCTGGCGAACGCGGCGGCCACCGCGTCGTGGGCGTCCTCTCCTGGCTGCAGGGCCAGACGGTCCTCGAAGCGCTTCGCCAGCTTGAGGCCGTAGCCCAGATCCGGGCCGGTGGCCCCGAAGCGGGCGCCCTCGGGCTGGCGCAGCTCCGCCAGGTCGGCGGGCCGGTCCTGAGTCCACCGCTCCGGGGTGGAAAGGCTGTCGGAGGGCCGGACCCTGTCGGGCGACTGGAGCGGGACGTAGTCAGGCTGGGTCACAGTCGCTCAGTCTGGGCCGCTGGCAGGCACGCGAGCAAGATGGGCGGAGTGTCCGGCCCGGCCGGAACGGCTCCTACACTGTGGCCTTGGCGCAGGGAGAGGCAGATGTGCGAAGCGTGACGGACAAACGACCCCTGACCCACCTTCAGCGGCTGGAAGCCGAGAGCATCGCCATCATTCGCGAGGCGGCCGCCGAGGCGGAGCGACCGGTGATGTTGTACTCGGTCGGCAAGGACAGCGCGGTCATGCTGCACTTGGCGATGAAGGCCTTCTATCCCGCTCCGCCGCCGTTCCCGTTGCTGCACGTCGACACCACGTGGAAGTTCCAGGAGATGTACGAGTTTCGCGATCGGATAACCGCGGAGCTCGGCGTGGAGCTGATCGTGCACCAAAACCCCGAGTGCGTAGAGCTGGGGATCAACCCCTTCACCCACGGGTCCTCGGTGCACACCGACATGTGGAAGACCCAGGGCCTCAAGCAGGCGCTCGACAAGCACGGCTTCGACGTGGCCTTCGGTGGTGCCCGGCGCGACGAGGAGAAGTCCCGGGCCAAGGAGCGGGTGTTCTCCATCCGGTCCGCGAGCCACCAGTGGGACGCCAAGGCGCAGCGACCGGAGCTGTGGCGGCTCTACAACGTCCGCAAGAGCCGCGGCGAGAGCATCCGGGTGTTCCCGCTGTCGAACTGGACCGAGCTGGATGTCTGGCAGTACATCCACCAGCAGCAGATCCCCGTCGTGCCGCTGTACCTCGCCGCGGAGCGTCCAGTCGTCGAGCGCAACGGCACCCTGATCATGGTCGACGACGACCGGATGCCCCTGGAGCCCGGCGAGGTGCCGGTGATGAAAAAGGTCCGGTTCCGAACGCTTGGCTGCTACCCGCTCACCGGCGCCATCGAGAGCGACGCCGACGAGCTGACCCTGGTGATCCAGGAGATGCTGCTCACCACCACCTCCGAGCGTCAGGGGCGGGTCATCGATCACGACTCGGCGGCGTCGATGGAGAAGAAGAAGCAGGAGGGGTACTTCTAGTGTCGGGCGACTTACTGGCCACTGACATCGAGGCTTACCTCGACGCCCACGAGCAGAAGGACCTGCTGCGGTTCATCACCTGCGGCAGCGTCGACGACGGCAAGAGCACCTTGATCGGCCGCCTGCTCTACGAGTCGAAGCTGATCTTCGACGACCAGCTGGCCGCGTTGGAGGCCGACTCGAAGGTCAGCGGCACGCAGGGCGGCGACCTCGACCTGGCCCTCCTCGTCGACGGCCTGGCGGCCGAGCGCGAGCAGGGCATCACCATCGACGTCGCCTACCGGTTCTTCACCACCGACCGGCGCAAGTTCATCGTCGCCGACACGCCCGGCCACGAGCAGTACACCCGCAACATGGTGACCGGGGCCTCCACCGCCGACGTGGCGGTCATCTTGGTCGACGCCCGCAAGGGCTTGTTGACCCAGACCCGCCGCCACAGCTACCTGGTGTCGCTGCTCGGCATCAAGACCGTCGTCTTGGCCGTCAACAAGATGGACGCGGTGGGCTACGACCAGTCGGTGGCCGCGGCGATCGACGCCGACTACCGCCAGTTCGCTTCGGGCATCGGCCTCGACGACGTGACGGTCATCCCGATCTCAGCGCTGCGCGGCGACAACATCATCGAGACCGGCCCCAACCTGTCGTGGTACGACGGGCCGACGCTGCTCGAGTACCTGGAGACCGTCGAGCCGGTCGGCGCCGCCACCGGCGGCCCGATGCGGATGCCGGTGCAGTGGGTCACCCGACCCGACCCGAGCTTCCGGGGTTTCGCGGGCCAGCTCGTCGCTGGAAGCGTCGCCCCCGGCGACGCCGTCCGGGTGCTGCCGGGCGGCCAGACGTCGCTCGTCGAGCGGATCGTGACCGCCGACGGCGACCTGGACGTGGCGGTGGCCGGCCAGTCGGTGACCCTGACCCTGGCCGACGAAATCGACGTCAGCCGCGGCGACGTGCTCGCCGCGGCGGCCGAGCCGCCGGCGGTCGCCGACCAGTTCGAGACCTCGCTGGTGTGGATGAGCGACCAGCCGATGCTCCCCGGTCGGCCATACCTGCTCAAGATCGGCACCAGGACCGTCGGCGTGTCCATCGCCCAGCCGAAGTACAAGATCAACGTCAACACGATGGAGCACACCGCTGCTCGGACCCTCGAGCTCAACGAGATCGGCGTGTGCAACCTCAACCTCGATCGGGCCGTGCCGTTCGATCCCTACGAGGTCAACCGGGACATGGGCGGCTTCATCATCATCGACCGCCTGACCGACGTGACGCTAGCCGCGGGCATGATCCACTTCGCGCTCCGCCGGGCCGACAACGTCCACTGGCAGTCGGTGGAGGTGCACAAGGAGGCCCGCGCCGCGCAGGCCCACCAGAAGCCGTGCGTGGTGTGGTTCACCGGCCTGTCCGGGTCGGGCAAGTCGACCATCGCCAACCTGCTCGAGAAGCGCCTGTTCGCCGACGGTCGGCGCACCTACCTCCTCGACGGCGACAACGTCCGTCACGGGCTCAACAAGGATCTCGGCTTCACCGAAGCCGACCGGGTGGAGAACATCCGGCGTGTCGCCGAGGTGAGCAAGCTGATGGTGGACGCCGGGCTCATCGTGCTGGTCTCGTTCATCTCCCCGTTCCGCGCCGAGCGTCGCATGGCCCGGGCGCTGCTGGAGGAAGGCGAGTTCGTCGAGGTGTACGTCGACACGCCCCTCGAGGTGGCCGAGAGCCGCGACCCGAAGGGTCTCTACCGCAAGGCCCGCCGGGGGGAGCTGGTCAACTTTACGGGCATCGACTCTCCCTACGAGCCGCCCGAGGACCCCGAGATACGCGTCGACACCACCACCATGACGCCAGACGAGGCCGCCGATCGGGTGCTGAGGGTCCTGCGCGAGCGCGCCATACTGCCC
The DNA here is from genome assembly GCF_025499425.1 of Acidiferrimicrobium sp. IK. GTDB lineage: Bacteria > Actinomycetota > Acidimicrobiia > Acidimicrobiales > Palsa-688 > Acidiferrimicrobium. The sequence goes on along the minus strand of NZ_JAIMCB010000004.1, from coordinate 78,293 downwards.
TCCGCCGGCGGCTAGCGAGCGGCGGGGTCCAGCCGGCCGCGCCGTGACAGCCGGGGTCGCCCCGCGTGCGCCCCGCCTGGAGGCCGACGCCTATGAGGCGCTGTGGTTCAGCAAGCCGTAGACGATGGACTCCTCGAGGGCGGCCCACGACGCCTCGATGACGTTCTCCGACACCCCGATGGTCGTCCAGGTGCGCTCGCCGTCGGTGCTGTCGATGAGGACCCGGGTCACTGACCCGGTCCCCTTGGCGCTGTCGAGGACCCGGACCTTGAAGTCGGTCAGGTGGATCTGGCTCAAGACCGGGTACATCGGTCCGATCGCCTTGCGCAAGGCCGCGTCTAGGGCGTTCACCGGCCCGTTGCCCTCCGCGACGGCCAGGACGCGTTCGTCTCCGACGTGGACCTTTATGGTCGCCTCGGTGATCCACGTGCCGTCCTCGCGCAGGTCGGTCACCACCCGGTGGGACTCCAGGCGGAACAGCTCCTGCTTCCAGCCCGTCGCCCGTCGCATCAGCAGCTCCAGGGAGCCGTCGGCCACCTCGAAGTGGTAGCCCCGATGCTCCAGGTCTTTCAGCTGCTCGACCACCTCGCCCATCGCCGCGCCATCGAGGTCCAAGCCGAGCTCCTCGGCTTTGAGGGCGATGGTGGAACGGCCGGCCATCTCGCTGACCACGAAGCGGGTGCCGTTGCCGACCTCGTCGGGGTCCACGTGCTCGTAGGCCTGGCGGGACCGGACGATGGCGCTGGTGTGCAGCCCGGCCTTGTGCGCGAACGCCGACGTCCCGACGAAAGGCTGGTGAGGGTCGGGGCTGACGTTTACCAGCTCCGCGATGTGGTGGGCGACCCCGGTGAGGCGCCCCAGGCGCTCCCGGCCGATGGTCTCGACGCCCATCTTGAGGGTCAGGTCCGGTACCGCGGCGGACAGGTCGGCGTTGCCGGTCCGCTCGCCGTACCCGTTGACGCAGCCCTGCACCTGGGTCACGCCCTGGCGAACCGCGATGAGCGAGTTGGCCACCGCGCACCCCGAGTCGTTGTGGAAGTGGCAGCCGAGCCCGATACCGGTCGCGTCTCGGACCTCGCCGACCACCCGCTCCACCTCGAAGGGCAGGCTGCCCCCGTTGGTGTCGCAGAGGACCAGCACCTCGGCCCCGGCGGACTCCGCGGCACGGAGGACGTCGAGGGAGAAGGCCGGGTTGTCCCGGTAGCCGTCGAAGAAGTGCTCGGCGTCGAGGAACACCCGACGGCCCTCGGCTCGCAGGTAGGCGACGGAGTCGGCAACCATGTCGACCGCCTCGGTCAGGGTCGTGCGCAACGTCTCGGTGACGTGCCAGGCCGCTGACTTGGCCACCAGGCACACCGCCGGCGTGCGAGCCTCTAGGAGGTTGGCCAGGACCGGGTCGGTCTCGGCTTTACCGCCGGCTTTGCGGGTCGATCCGAACGCCACCAGCGTGGCGTGGTGCAGGTGCAGCTCCCCCGCCGCGGCCCGCCGGAAGAACTCCTCGTCTTTCGGGTTGGCGCCCGGCCAACCGCCCTCGATGAACTGCACGCCTAGATGGTCGAGCTGCTCGGCGACGCGCAGCTTGTCGTCGACGGTCAGCGACAAGCCTTCTTGCTGGGAGCCGTCGCGCAGCGTCGTGTCGTAGATGTCGACCCGCTCGGGCAGCTCGCGGGGTACCGAGTGGGCGTGGCTGTGGCTCTCAGACATGCTCGACCCAGTCCTTGTACTGGTCGACCTGCCCGCGGATGGTGGCCATGTACACCTCTTGGATCTTGCGGGTCATCGGCCCCGGGCGCCCGTCGCCGACGACGCGGTCGTCGACGGACTGGATCGGGACGACCTCCGCGGCGGTGCCGGTGAGGAACGCCTCCTCCGCCACGTAGAGGTCCGAGCGCAGAATGTTGCCGACCTCCACCTCGTAGCCGAGGTCCCGGGCGATGGTCGCCACCGAGTTCTGGGTGATGCCCTCCAACGCGCCGGCGGACAGCGGCGGGGTGATGATCTTGCCGTGGCGGACCACAAAGATGTTCTCACCGGTGCACTCGCTGACGTAGCCCTGCGGCGAGAGCAGGATCGCCTCGTCGTAGCCGGCCTTGATCGCCTCGATCTTGGCCATGGACGAGTTGATGTACATGCCGGTGCCCTTGGCGGCGGGCGGCATGGCGTTGGGGTCGTGGCGCTGCCAGGAGCTGATCTTCATGCGCACCCCGTTGGAGATGCCCTCCTCGCCGAGGTAGGCACCCCACGGCCACACCGCCACCGACACGTTGACCGGCGCCGGCAGCGGGTTGAGGCCCATCTCCCCGTACCCGAGGTACACCAGCGGCCGGATGTAGCACTCCTGGATGTTGTTGACCCGGACGGTGTCCTTGCAGGCGTCGATGAGCTCCTGGGGGGTGAACGGCACGTCGATCATGAAGATCTTGGCCGACTCGAACAGGCGCCGGATGTGGTCGGTCAACCTGAAGATCGCCGGCCCGGAGGCCGTCGAGTACGCCCGGATGCCTTCGAACACGCCGCAGCCGTAATGCAGCGTGTGGGTGAGGATGTGGATTCGAGCGTCGTCCCAGTCGACCAGCTCCCCGTCCATCCAGATCTTGTCGGTCTTGGTCAACGGCATGTGCGGTTACACCCTTTCTGCGGTGGCGAGCGACGCCAGGGCGTCACCCACCTCGGTGGTCGTACGGGACCGGTCAGCGGCGAGGCCGGCGACTGCCGACACCACCCGGCCGGCTGCCTCGGTCTCGCCGAGGAAGTCCAGCATCATGGCGGCGGAGGTGACCGCCGCGGTCGGATCGGCTTTGCCGGTGCCGACGATGTCAGGAGCCGATCCGTGGACCGGCTCGAACAGCGACGGACCGGTGCGGGCCGGGTTGAGGTTGGCGGAGGCGGCCCGGCCGACGCCGCCGGCGACCGCGCCGGCCAGGTCGGTCAGGATGTCGCCGAAGAGGTTGTCGGTGACGATCACGTCGTAGCGCTGCGGCGACTCGACGCAGTAGATGCAGGCGGCGTCGACGTGGTTGTAGGCGGTGGTGACGTCGGGGTAGTCGGCTGCCACCGCGTCGAAGGTGCGCTGCCACAGGTCGCCGGCGAAGGTCAACACGTTGGTCTTGTGCACCAGGGTCAGGTGGCGCCGGTCGCGTGACCGGGCCAGGTCGAACGCGAAGCGCACCGCTCGCTCCACCCCGAAGCGGGTGTTGACCGACCCCTGGGTGGCGATCTCCGCTGGGGTGCCCCGGCGCAGGAAGCCGCCCTCGCCGGCGTAGGTGCCTTCGGTGTTCTCCCGGACCACCGCGAAGTCGATCGGTACGCCGGCCCCGACGCTGGCGTCGGACACGAACGGACGCAGGTTGACGAACAGGTCCAGCTCGAAGCGCAGCTTGAGCAGCAGGCCCCGCTCCAGCACCCCGGGGGGGACTTCCGGGGTGCCGATGGCACCCAGCAGGATGGCGTCGAAGCCCCGCAGCTCGTCGAGCACCCGGTCGGAGAGCACCTCGCCCGTCGCCAGGTACCGCCGGCCGCCGAGGTCGTAGTCGACGGTCTCGAGCGACGCGCCGGCGGCCCGAGCCACCTTGAGCGCCTCCGCGGTGACTTCCGGGCCGATGCCGTCGCCGCCGATGACGGCGATCTTGTGGGTCTTCACTGGGTCCTCTCGGGTGGGGCTGCGGGCGGGTTTCGGGTGTGGGCGACGGGAGCAGGGACACAAAACGACCGCCCCTCGGGGGCGGTCGTCAAAGCACCAGCGGCGGCAGGGCCCTGGTGCTAATCGATAATTACGATGTCGATGCTCGACGTCACAGGCGTCCAGTCTCCCCCATCGTGACCTCGCCGTCAACCGCAGTAGCCTGGTCCTCCATGGCTGAGACGCACCTCACCCGCGACACGTTCGAGCGGCTGCGCGAGGAGTTGGATGACCTTCGCACGCGCGGCCGGGTAGACATCGCTCGCGCCATCGAGGCGGCGCGGGCGCTCGGCGACCTGTCCGAGAACGGCGACTACCAGGCCGCCAAGGACTCACAGGGCAAGATGGAAGCCAGGATCCGCCAGCTGGAGGCGACCCTCGAGGGTGCAGTCATCGTCGACGGGGCCACCGCCGGCGCGGCCGGTGACGTCACGACAGGGGCGGTGGTGTCGCTGCGCTACGTCGGGGACGACGACATCGAGCGGTACCTGATCGGGTCGATCGAGGAGCGCCGCGAAGGGGTTTCGGTCGTGTCGCCGGCATCACCGCTCGGGCAGGCCCTGATGGGACACCGCAAGGGCGACAAGGTGTCCTACGAGGCGCCGAGCGGTCCCCTCGAGGTGGAGATCGTCGAGGTCGGCGGCTGAGAACCCCCTCGGACCGGATCCCGCTGCGGGCCCGGTCGTGGTTGGGTGACGGCGTCGGCGGGGCCCTCGTCGCCGCTGACGGGACGGTCGACTGGTACTGCCCCGGCCCGCTCGACGGGCGGCCGGTGCTCTCCGCCTTGCTCGACGCCAACGGTGGGGCGCTGCGCGTCGGCCCGGTCCGTCCCGGCGGCGACCGCCACCGGCTGCCGCCGTCGAGCGCCGCCTACCGGCCGGGGACCATGGTCGCGGACTTGGACCTCGCGGCGGGCGGCCGGAGGGTGTCGATCACCGACCTGCTGCCGTGGTCAGGGCCCGGCGAGGGACCCCCGGGCCGGCTGATCCGGATCGTGACCGCCCTGGCCGGGCCCGTCGACGTCGAGGTGGATGTTGCGCCGGGCGGCGGGTACGGGCCGTCGCGCACCGCGGTCCCCTTCGGCGAGGGGCTGGTCGCCGACCGGGTGGTGATCCGCGCCGGCGAGCCGCTCCTGCCCACCGGGCGGGGCCGCAGCGAGCACGGGTGGGGCTGCGTGCGCCGGCTGGGCACCGGCGAGCGGATGGTGGTCACCGTCGACCGCCTCGACGAGGACCGCCACCCACCGCTCAGCGTCGACGCCGCCCTGCGCGCCCTCGAGGCGACGGAGACGGCGTGGCGCAGCTGGCTCGCTCCCCTGTCCTACAGCGGCCCATACCGCCCGGCGGTGGAGCGCGCCGTGCTCGCGCTGCGCTCCCTCAGCCCTTGGGACGGCGGTCCGCCGGCCGCTGCGGGCACGACGTCGCTGCCCCGGCGCGCCGGCGGCGAGCGCACCGCTGACGACCGCTACGTCCGCTGGCGCGACGCAGCTGCGGCGGCGTCGGTCATGGCTCGCGTCGGGCTCCTCGACGACGCGTCGGCGGCCGAGGAGTGGCTGCGCCGGGCGGCCGAGGGTACGCCGGTGCCGTGGCCGTCGATGCTGGCGGCGAGCACCGGCCACCCGCCTCCCCTGGAGGAGTTGGCGCTGGCCGGGTGGCGCGGCTCCCAACCGGTGGTCGTCGGCCGGAGCGATCCCCTCGACGCCGACCTCTACGGCAGCGTCGTCACCGCGATCAGCGCCAGCACGGTGCTCGGCGCCGACGCCGCGGTGTGGGCCGGCCACCCCGCCGACTTGAGGTCCGCAGCGCCCGGCGGTCGCCTGGCCGGCCCGCTCAGCGCGGCGTGGCCGGCGCTGGTCGGAGCCATCGACCATCTGGCCGACCACTGGAGCGACCCCGACGGCGGGGTGTGGGCGCTGGACGGCCCGCCGAGGAGCCTCACCGCCACCCGGGTCCAGGCCTGGGTGGCGCTGGAGCGCATGGCCCGCCTGGCCCGTGCCGCCAACCCCCTGGACCTCGACGCGGTCGGCTGGCAGCAGGAGGCCGCCGCCGTGCTGCGTGCCCTGGAGCGTGACTCTCTGGCCGCCGGTGGCGGGTTGAAGATGGACACCGGCCCGGCGCAGCATGCGGACGCCGCCCTGCTCCGGCTGGCCTGGTCCGGACCGTGGCCTCCCGAACATCCCCTCGTCGTGGCCACGGTGGATCGAGTCCTCGAACGCCTGAGCAGCGGGGCGGTGCTCCACCGATACCCCGCAGAGCTCGACGACGGCCGCGCCGGCGCCGACTCGCCGGACCTGGTCGCGTCGCTGTGGGCGGTGCGGGCACTGGCCACGCTCGGACGGTGGGAGGAGGCCCACGACCGCATGGAGAGGATCTGCGCGTTGGGCGGACCGCTCGGGCTGCTCTCCGAGGCGGTCGATCCCCTGTCGGGGGAGATGCTCGGCAACCGGCCTTCCGCCGGCGCCCACCTGGCGCTGCTCGAGGCCGCCTTGGCCCTCGAGGCCGGTCCTCGCTGACGCGCCGCTAGCGACCGGCGGGCTTGGGGTCGAAGGGGGGCGCGTACGGACCGAGGCGGTGACGCTCGATCCTCCACCGGGCCCACCGGTACGGGTGGCGCGCGCCGCGCCAGTCCCGACCGCTACCGGCTCCGAACCAGCGAGTCGGCAGCCCCAGCACGCGCGCCTCGACGGGATCCACCTTCCACTCGCGTCCTGGCTGGCTCGCCATCCTCGCTCCCTCGATCCCCTCAGGTCTTCCCGTTCAAGAAGGTAGTCCCGGCGGGACGCTCCGGAGCCGGGGTCAGTCGACCACCAGCTTGCTGGCTCCGCCGCTGATGTCGAGGTCGTAGCCCGGGGCGACGTCGGCGTCGGCGTCGGGCGTGACGTCACCCGCCCAACCCCGGTCCACCCGGATCCCGTCGACGCGGACGTCGTGGGCGCCGCCGCGCACGCGGATCCGTACCGGGACCCCGGCGGGCCGGGAGATCTGCACCCGGTTGGCGCCGCCGCCGATGTGAACCGGGGTCGGGGCGACCGGAGCGGGCAGGGCCAGCTCCACCCGGTTGGCGCCCCCACGGACGTTGATTCCCGTCACCGACAGGTCGGGTAGCTCGACTCGAAGCCGGTTCGCCCCGCCGGACAAGTCGACCTCCCAGGCGACGTCCCGGTGGACGTCGACCACCGCCGGGCCGCTCCCCGCCTGCCTGCCGCGCAGCTGGGTGAGGGCCACCAGCGCGACGCGCACCCGAACGCTGACGGGGCCTTCCACCCGCCGGGCCAGGTCAGCGCCCAGATCGCCGGCGCGCACCACGACGGTCCCCGAAGACCAGGCGGTGAGGCGGAGCACCGCGTTGGAGTGGGGCGGGGCAGGAGCCGGACCAGCGGTCTCGAGGGGTCGACGCAGCTGCTCGACCGCCGACGCGAAGGCGTCACCGGCCAGCTGCAGGACCCGCAGGGCCGCCACCGGTGCGGTGGTGTCGCCCGGCGCGGGCGCGGGCGGCGGCTCGGCCCCGTTGCGAATTCCCTGCAACGCCAGAGCCAGATCGGAGACCGCGCCCGACAGCGGGGTCATGGCCTGGCGCACCTGCGGCCAGCGCGGTTCCACCAGGCTGATCACCACCCGGCGGCGGTCGTCGGGGTCGCTGCGGCGTTCCACCAGCCCCACCCGGGCCAGCCGGTCGACCACCCCGGTGATCGCCCCGCTGGTCAGCCCGCTGCGGGTGGCCAGGCGCCCTGCGGTGGCCGGCCCCTCGAGCACCAACAGCAGGAGGCAGGAGAGGTCGGTGGCGGCCATCCCCATCCGCTCTGCGAGGGCGTGGAGCAGCAGGGTTCCCTCCAGGCCGAGGCGGGCCAGGGCGCTGCCCAGTGCTTCCTCGCCCGGGGCGGCGAGGTGCGGACCGCTCTTTGGCGATGACTCCGGTCGAGCCGTCTCGTCAGACCTTGACACACCGCTCCTTTTCACTTACCTTCACGTTATCTTAGCTCCTAAGTAATCATCGCCGAGGAAGGAAAATCGTTGTGTCCCCACCCACCATCACCGATACGGTCGCCGGTGTGACCAGCGCCGCTTGGAACGGGCCCGCAATCGTCGTCGAGGGCCTGACCAAGTCCTTCGGCGACGTGCACGCCCTTAGGGGCGTCGACTTCGAGGTGCCTCGTGGCACCGTGCTCGGCGTGCTCGGGCCCAACGGCGCGGGCAAGACCACCGCGGTCAGGGTGCTCACCACCTTGCTGCAACCCGACGGCGGCAAGGCTTTGGTCGAGGGACGCGACGTGGTCCACCAGCCCGACGCGGTACGGGCGATCATCGGCCTGGCCGGCCAGTCGGCGGCCATCCAGGAGGAGCTCACCGGCCGCGAGAACCTCGAGATCATCGGGCGTCTCTACCACCTGCCGAAGGCCGCCGCCCGGACCCGGGCCGCGGAGCTGCTGGAGCGCTTCAATCTGACCGACGCCGCCGACCGACCGGCCAAGACCTTCTCCGGTGGGATGCAGCGCCGCCTCGACCTAGCGTCGAGCCTGGTGGCCCGCCCGGCGGTGCTGTTCCTCGACGAGCCGACCACCGGGCTCGACCCCCGCAGCCGCATCGGGATGTGGGAGGTCATCCGGGACCTGGTGTCGACCGGCACGACCTTGCTGCTCACAACCCAGTACCTCGACGAGGCCGACGAGCTGGCCGACCAGATCATCGTCATCGACCACGGCCGGGTCATCGCCGGGGGCACCGCCGAGGAGCTGAAGGACATGGTGGGCGGCGACGTGGTCGAGTTCATCGTCCCCGACGACGATCGCCTCGACGACGCGGCCCAGGCTGTGGCCGGCCTGAGCGACGCCGCTCCCTCGGTGGACCGCGGGGCGGGCCAGATCGCGGTGCGCGTGGGCGGGAAGGGTTCGAGCGCGGTCATCCAGGCCGTGCGCCAGCTCGACGCCGCCGGCATCGTGACCGACGGGCTGACCCTGCGGCGGCCGTCGCTCGACGACGTGTTCCTCTCCCTGACCGGCCACAGCGCCGAGGACGGAGACGCCCTGCCCGCTAATCGCCACCCAAGGAGCACCGACCATGTCGCTTAGCACCACCGCCTCCGAGCGGCGCCCCTCCGCCGCCCACGAGCTGCTCGGCTACCACCCCCCGGGCGGCAACCAGCGCCTCCGCTGGGCGCTCGCCGACGCGTTGACGTTGACCCGCCGGGACATGCTGGTCTGGCTGAGAGTCCCTAGCTTCATCGTGTTCACGATCGTGCAGCCGGTCATGTTCGTCCTGCTGTTCCGCTACGTGTTCGGCGGGGCCATCAAGGTCGACGTCAAAGGCGGCTACGTCAACTTCCTCATGCCGGGGATCATCGGCCAGAGCGCGGCGTTCGCGTCCTTCGGCACGGCTATCGCTCTGGCCCGGGAGATGCAGAAGGGGATCATCGACCGGTTCCGCTCGATGCCCATGGCCCGCTCCGCGGTCCTCGTCGGCCGGCTGCTCGCCGACACGGTCCGGCTGACCGCAACGGTGGTGGTCCTCGCCGCGGTCGGCTACGCGGTCGGGTTCCGGTTCGAAAACGGGGTCCTGCCGGCCATCGCAATGCTGGCCCTCGGCGTCGCGCTCGGCGTCTCCATCTGCTGCGTGGCGGGGTGGATCGGCCTGCTGGTCCGTGACGAGGAGTCGGTCGGCTCGGTCGGGCTGATCTGGCTGTTCCCGTTGACGTTCGTGTCCTCGGCGTTCGTCCAGGTGCAGTCGATGCCCGGTTGGCTGCAGGCGTTCGCCAACAACCAACCGGTCACGATCGTGATGGACGAGATGCGGGCCCTGGCCCTCGGCGGCCCGCTGGTCACCCACGGGTGGGAGTCCGCGCTGTGGCTGGTTGGCATCACCGCGGTGTTCGGCTACCTGGCGGTCAAGGCGTACCGGCGCCCCTGACCCCAGCCCTTACGCCCAGGCGGCGAGCATCTCGATGAGGGTGCGGGTCCCCCACCCGGTGCCGCCCTTGGTGAGCAGCCCCTCGTCGCTGTCGGACCAACTCGGCGCCGCGATGTCGAGGTGGGCCCACGACCGCCCGTCGACGAACTCCTCGAGGAACAACGCGGCGATGATCGTCGACGCCTCCGCCGCGCCGGTGGTGACGTTTTTGATGTCCGCCACCTCGGAGTCGAGACGCTTGCGGTAGGCGGCGACGAGGGGCAGCCGCCACGCCGGCTCCCCCGCCGCGTCGCCGGCGGCGGTCACCTTCGCGGCCAAGGCGTCGTCGTTGGCCAGCACCGCGGCCACGCCGGAGCCGAGCGCCACCCGCTGCCCACCGGTGAGGGTGGCCACGTCGACGATCGCGTCGGGTTCCTCCTCGACCGCCAGGCTCAAGGCGTCGGCCAGCACCAGGCGCCCTTCCGCGTCGGTGTTTAGGACCTCGATGGTTGTGCCGTTGCGGGCGACGAGGACGTCGCCGGGGCGGATGGCGGTGCCGCTCGGCATGTTCTCCGTGGCCGACACCCATGCGGTCACCGCGACCGGCAGGGCGAGGTCGGCGGCGGCCAGCGTGGCGTTGATGACCGCCGCCGCGCCGCCCATGTCGCTCTTCATAGTCATCATTCCCGCGGCGGTCTTGAGCGACAGGCCGCCCGAGTCGAAGGTGATGCCCTTGCCGACCAGGGCGACGCGGGCCCGGGGTGACCTCGGGCGGTATTCCAGCTTGATCAACCGGGCCGGCTCGACGGCACCGGCCGCCACCCCGCCCAGACCGCCCAGCCCCTCGGCGGCGATTCGGCGCTCGTCCCAGACCTCGACGCGCAGGCCCCGTTCGCGGGCCAGCTCCTCGGTCAGGGCCCCGAGGCGGGTGGGGGTCAGGTCCCGCGCCGGGGTGTTGACCCAGTCCCGGGCTCGGGCGGTGGCCTCGGCCGCCACCGCGCCGCGCCGTACGTCGTCCGCCCGGGCGCCGACCACCGTCAGCTGCTCGACCGCCCGGGGTTGGACCCGGCGCCGGCCGTCCTCGAAGCGGTATGAGCCCAGCGCGAACCCCTCCACGACCGGCGCGGCCATCCCACCCGCGGCGGCCGGCAGCGTCGTGGCGACCTTCGCCGCCGCCCCGGCGTGGCGGGCCAGCGCCGCACCGGCCCGGCGCAGCACGTCGCCGTCGACCCGGTCGCCTTTCCCGACTCCGAGCGCCACCACCGTCGTGCCGTCGTCGGCCGGCACCGCCCGCGCCTGGCCGGGACGGCCCTCGAAGCCGCAGCGGCGAAGGAACGCCACGTCGAGTCGCGCGCCGGCGCCGACGGGCAGCGTCAAGTCGTCGAACACGGGGACGCCGAGGACCTCGGCGTCGGCGGGCACCTCGTCAGCGTCGACGAAGCGGATCGGGGCGGAGCGGTCGGTGGTCGTGGCGGGCCGGGAGGCAGTGTCGGTCATCGTTCCTCTACTGGGTCTGGGTGGGGTCGGGGGTGCGGGCCGGCTCCGCGCTGCGGGCCGGTTCTGGGCTGCGCGACCGCGCTGGCTCGGGGCCACGCCGCGGCGGGCTCAGGCGCCGGCGTCGCGGGCGCGGAGGGTCTCGCCGTGCTCCTGCCACCGGGCCATGGTCCACACCAGGTCCGACAGCCGGTTGAGGTAGGCGGGAGCCAGGCTGTCGGTCATCCCCACCGCCTGCAGGGACCGCTCGGCGCGGCGCACGACGGTACGGGCCAGGTCCAGTTGGGCCGAGACGGGGTCCTGGCCGGGGATGGAGAAGTCGGTCAGCGGCGGGAACTCGGGGGTCAGCTCGTCGATGAGCGCCTCGATGGCGGCCACCATCTCGGCGGTAACGAGGGACGCGCCCGGGGTCAGCTTGTGGCGGTTGGCCGGGGCGGTGGCGACCTCGGCCATGAGCGCGTAGAGGTCACGCTCGACGCCGACCAGCATGGCGTCGAGCCGGCCTGGCCCGGCCGCGGCGCGGGCCACTCCGAGGGCGGCTTGAGCCTCGTCGATGTCGCCGTTGGCCCCGATCACCGGCGACGTCTTCGGGACGCGTCCGCCGTAGAGGAGCCCGGTGGTGCCGTCGTCCCCCTTGCGCGTATAGATCTTCACACGAGCGAATCTACCGACGGTGGGCCTCAGCCGAGGTCCCGCACCGCGCCGGCCTCGACCTCGACGGTGCGGGTCAGCGAGACGGTCTCGAGCATCCAGCGGTCGTGGGTGACCAGCAGCACCGTGCCCTCGAACTGCTCGAGCGCCTCCTCCAGCTGTTCGATGGCCGGTAGGTCCAGGTGGTTGGTCGGCTCGTCGAGGACCAAGCAGTTGGCTCCCGCCACCATGAACGCGCCCAGCTGCGCCCGGGTCCGCTCCCCCGGCGACAGCTCCGCCGCCGGCCGGTGGACGTGAGCGGCGCCGAGACCGAGTTTGGCCAGCGTCGAGCGGGCCTCCTCGGCGAGCACCCCGGTCTCGTCCATGAACCCCTGGAGCAGTGTGGGCGCCGCGTTGAACCGGGCCCGGCCCTGGTCGAGACGGCCGAAGGTCACGCCGGGCCCGATCCAGCGGCGGCCGCCGTCGAGGGGGATCTCGCCGGTCAGGGCCCGCATCAGGGTGGACTTGCCCCCGCCGTTGGGTCCGACGACCGCGACCCGCTCCGCCCAGCCGATCTCCAGGTCGACCGGCCCCAGGCGGAACATCCCCCGATCCACCGTCGCCCCGTCGAGGCGAGCCACGACGTCGCCGCTGCGTCCGGAGCTGCGCAGATCGAGCTGCAGCTGCCACCCCTCCCACGGCTTGTCCAGCTGCCCGAGACGCTCGAGCGCACGCTCTGAGATCTTGACCTTCGACGCCTGCTTCTCGGTGCGGTTCACGGAGAAGCCCCGCTGCGCCTTGTCGTTGTCCTTCGGGGCCTTGACCGCCTTGCGGACCCCCCGCTCTGACCACGAGCGCTGGGTGCGGACCCGCTCGCGGAGCCGGTCCCGCTGGCCCTTCCATTCGTCGTAGGCAGCGCTGGCCTGGCTGCGCGCCAGCGCCCGCCGCTCGACGAACTCGCTCCACCCGCCGGCGAACTCGCTGCCCTGGTGGGTGTGCTCGCCGATCTCGAGCATCCTCGTCACCGACCGGTCGAGGAACGCTCGGTCGTGGGACACCGCCACCACCGCGCCGGGCACCGACTGCACGAAGCCCTCGAGGCGTTCCAGCCCGGCGAAATCCAAGTCGTTGGTCGGCTCGTCGAGGAGGAACACATCGAAGCGGGCCAGCAGCACCGCGGCCAGACCGGCCCGGGCCGCCTGGCCGCCCGAGAGGTCGGCGATGGCCACGCCCATCCGGTCGGCGGGCAGGCCGACATCGGCGCAGACCACCGCGGCGCGGGCCTCGAAGTCGTCGCCGCCGAGCGCCAGGTAGCGATCCAGCGCGGCGCTGTAGTCGTCGACCAGGCGGTGGTCGGCGGCCATCGCCGCGGTCAGCCGGTCGAGGTCGTCGCCGGCCTCCGCCACGCCGGTACGCCGGGCCAGGTATTCGCCCAGGGTCTCACCGGGCAGCCCGTCGGGCTCCTGGGTCAACAAGCCGACCGACAGCGCCGCCGGCGCCCGCTCGACGGTCCCGGCGTCGGGCACGACCAGGCCGGCCAGGACGCCGAGGAACGTCGACTTGCCGATCCCGTTGGGCCCGACGATCCCCACCCGGTCGCCGGGCCCCACCGCCAGCGATACCCGGTCGAGGACCACCTGGGTGCCCCGAGCGAGCGCGATGTCCTTGGCCGAGAGCACCGTGGCGACGCTAGCGGCGCAGCCCGCCCGCCCGGAGCCCCCCACGGCCGCCGGCGGCGGAACCGCTATTGTCTCGAAATCCGACCTGAAAGGTCGACCAGTTCGGAAGGGATCCACGTGACGGCTCTTCACGCCGCGGCGCTCGTCGCGGCCCACGCCGGAAGCCACCAGGCCCATCACAACCCGAGCAGCTGGCTGCTGGCCGCCGCCGGTCTCCTCGGCGGTTTCGCGGTCGGCATCACCGGCATGGGGGGCGGGGCGCTGATGACCCCGATCTTGGTCCTGCTGTTTGGGATCGACGTCAAGGTGGCGATCGCCAGCGACCTGGTCAACTCGCTGGTGATGAAGCCGGTGGGAGGAGGCGTGCACCTCCGGCGGGGCACGATCCACAAACCGCTCGTCGTCCGGCTGGTGGCCGGCTCGGTGCCGGCCGCGTTCGTCGGGGCCTACGCCATCAACCGGCTGAGCGGCACGGGGGTGCAGCAGGAGGTGAAGACCGTCCTCGGCTGGGCGCTCGTCGTCGCCTGCGCCAGCCTGGTCGCCAAGTCCTACCTGAGCGCCCGCCGGCGGCGCTCCGGCGACGCCTCGCGCTCCGCGGCGGTCTCCTACGAGGTCAAGACCGCCCCGACCGTGCTGGTCGGGGTGGCCGGCGGCTTCATCGTGGGGATGACCTCCGTGGGTTCGGGGTCCCTCATGATCGTGCTGTTGATGCTGCTCTACCCGCAGCTCACCTCGAAGTCGCTAGTGGGCACCGACTTGGTCCAAGCCGTCCCGCTCGTCGCGTCCGCCGCCCTCGGCCAGCTCGCTTTCGGCCACATCAGCTTCGCCATCGCCGGGGCTCTGCTGGCCGGAAGCGTACCGGGGGTGTACGCGGGCGCCCGGGTGTCGGCCAAGGCCCCCGACGCTGTGGTCAGGCCGGTCCTGGTGGTGGTCCTGGCCGCGTCGGCCCTGTCGCTGCTGTTCGACACCGACACCCACGGGCTGGCGTGGACCGTCGGGATCGGGGTCGTGATCGGCGTGGCGTTGTGGGGCGCGGCGGACGCGACGCTGCGCGCCCCCGCCGAGTGGAGCGCAGCGGGTGCCTCCCGGCTGCGGTGGGTGAGCGTGATGGCGATCGGGGCGCCATTCGGGGTCGGCCTGGCGGCGGCGGTGGTGTACTTCGCCGTGGTGCGCCCGGCCCTCACCGCGGCGTCGAGCGCGGGAGGGTCAGCGGCGCTCGTGGGGGTCGGCGACGGGGACCGGCTCGCGCCGCGGTGACCATCGCAGTCGGCGGAAGGCGTCCCGCCGGCGCCGCCTGTCAGGGGCGGTGGCCGGCTCCCGGCCGGCGGAGGGTGGCGGCCCCAGCGGCCCGGCCGGCGACGCCGCCGGCCCCGACGCCGCCTCGGGCGGGGCCAGGTAGGGGGACGCGCCGCCGGCCGCCTTCAGCCGGGAGCGGGCCCGGCCGTCCTCGGTGGAGCGGACCGGGTGGAGGGCGTCGATGGCCGAGTTGATCTCCGCGCCGAGAAGCACCGCGAGGGCGGTGAAGTAGAAAAACAGCAGGCCGGCGATCGGCGCGGACAGCGAGCCGTAAGCGGAGCGCTGGCGGAAGCTCGAGGTCAGGTAGGCCCGAACCGCGAAGCTGAAGAACACCCACAGCACCATGGCGACGGTGGCCCCCGGCAACCCCCGCCGCCAGGCCACCCGCACCGGCAGGCACGCCTTGTAGAGCATCGACAGCACCGCGACGGAGCCCACCGCGATGACCGGCCAGTACATGATCTGCACGGTGAGGCGGACCTCGTCGTGGACGTTGCCCGGGAACATCTGGGTGATCAGGTCGGGGCCGAGCGCCAGCGCAGGCAGCAGCACGATCCCCGCGACCAACGCGCAAAGGTAGAGCCAGAGGGCGACCAGGCGGCTGCGCACGGCGCCGCGCAACCCTCGCATCCCGTACGCCACGGTGATGGTGTTGACGTAGTCGCTCATCGCCGTGGATCCGGACCAAAGCGAGATCACGAACCCGATCGAGACCACCTCGAGGTGGCCGCGGGCCAAGACCTCGTTGAGGATCGGCGCGACGTCGCTGCTGACGGTGGCCGGAGTGAGCACGTCACCCGCGGCCCGCAGCACGTCTTGGTGCACCCTGCTGACGGTGGTCGCCCCGATCACCCCCCTCAGGTAGCCGAGCGCACCGAAGATGGCGAGGAGCATCGACGGCAGGGACACCAGGGCCCAAAACCCGGCCTCCGCCGCCAGCCCGAGGATCCGATCCTCGAAGGTCTTGTGCCAGATGAGGGCCACCACCCGCCACGCGAAGCGGCGGGACAGACGCCCGGGTCCAGGCGCGCCCGTCGGGGAGCCGGCCGTGGGCGCCCAGGGACGGGCCACACCGGTTCCGTCCCCCTCGTCGGCCTCGGACTGCCTGCCGGCTTCGCTCATCGCCTTTCTTGCCACTCGGTTCGGGCTCCTCGCGACGCCGCGGTCGCAGCCTCCTCCATCATGCCCCACCGGCTCCCCGACCAGGCCGGACCGCTCCGCTCCCGGCAGGGAACGGTCCCGGATCGGAGGCCACACAGGGACCAGCCAGTAGCCTGTCGGGATGGGTCGTTCGTATCTGGAAGCCGTCCGCGAGCGTGTGGTCGTGTTCGACGGCGCGACCGGCACGAACCTGCAGCTGCGCCAGCTAGGGCCCGACGACTTCGGGGGCCCGGCGTTCGAGGGCTGCAACGAGATCCTCGTCTCGACCCGGCCCGACGTGGTGGCGGACTTGCACCGGTCGTTCTTCGAGGTGGGCTGCGACGTGGTCGAGACCGACAGCTTCGGGTCGCTGCCGTGGGTGCTCGCCGAGTACGGCATCGCGGAGCGGGCCGAGGAGTTGTCCCGCCGGGCGGCGCGCATCGCCCGGGAGGTGGCAGACAGCTACGGGCCCGACCGTTTCGTCGCCGGCTCGCTCGGGCCGGGCACCAAGATCGCGTCGCTCGGCCAGATCACCTTCGCCGAGCAGCGCGACGGCTACCAGGTCGCAGCCAAGGGGCTGCTCGACGGTGGCGTCGACTTGTTCATCATCGAGACCGTCCAGGACCTGCTCCAGGCGAAGGCCGCGATCATCGCGTGCCGGCGGGCCATGGCCGAAGCCGGCCGCCGGGTCCCTATCCAGGTGCAAGTCACGATCGAGACGACCGGACGGATGCTCATGGGCACCGAGATCGGTGCAGCGCTCACCACCCTCGACGCCCTGCGCCCCGACGTGGTCGGCCTGAACTGCGCGACCGGGCCGGCGGAGATGAGCGAGCATTTGCGCTACCTCGCCGCTCACGCCCGGATGCCCATCTCCGTTCTGCCCAACGCCGGCCTCCCGTCGGTCGTCGACGGGAAGATGCACTACGACCTGACGCCGGCCCAGCTCGCCGAGCACCACTCCCGGTTCGTGAGGGAGTTCGGCATCTCCGTCGTCGGCGGGTGCTGCGGCACGACCCCCGACCACCTCCGGGCGGTGGTCGACGCGGTCGCGGGCCTGCAGCCCGCCACCCGCCATCCCGACTGGGAGCCCGGGTGCGCTTCGATCTACAGCCACGTCCCCTACGACCAGGCCCCGTCGGTGCTCGTCGTCGGCGAACGGACCAACGCCAACGGGTCCAAGAAGTTCCGCGAGGCCATGCTCGCCGACGACTGGGACACGTGCGTGGCGATGGCCCGCGACGCGGTCAAAGGCGGGGCCCACGTCCTCGACGTGTGCGTCGACTACACCGGCGAGGACGGCGTCTCGGACATATCCGAGGTCGTCAGCCGTTTCGCCACCCAAGCGACCCTGCCGATCATGCTCGACTCGACCGAGCCGCAGGTGATCGAGGCCGGCCTCGAGCGCATCGCCGGCAAGCCGATCCTCAACTCCGTCAACCTCGAAGACGGCGACGCGCCCGGCACCCGCCTGGACCGGTTCTTGACCCTGGCGGCGGAGCACGGCGCCGCGGTGGTGTGCACCTGCATCGACGAGACCGGCCAGGCCCGCACGCCGGAGCACAAGCTGGCCGCCGCCAAAGCGATCCACGACCTGGCCGTCAACCGTTACGGGCTGGCGCCCGAGGACCTCATCTTCGACCCGCTGGCCCTCACCCTCGGGACGGGGATGGAGGAGAGCAGGGGCGACGGGATGGCCACGCTGGAGGGCATCCGCCGCATCAAAGCCGAGCTGCCCGGCGTGCGCACCATCCTCGGCCTGTCGAACATCAGCTTCGGCTTGGCCCCCGCCGCCCGTCACGCCCTCAACTCCGTGTACCTCCACGAGTGCCAGCAGGCCGGGCTGGACGCGGCCATCGTCCACGCGGCGCGCATCGTGCCGCTGTCGAAGCTGGATCCCAGGGCGGTGGAGGTCTGCCTGGATGTGATCTACGACCGTCGGGACGCGGCGAAGGGCTACGACCCGTTGTCGGAGTTGCTGCGGATGTTCGAAGGGGTCTCGTCCGCGACGCTGGTGACCGAGGACCGCAGCGGCTGGAGCGTCGAGCGCCGCTTGGAGCAGCGCATCATCGACGGGGAGCGCGACGGCCTCGACGCCGACCTGGCCGAGGCCCTCGACGGGGGCTGGAAAGCCCTCGACGTAATCAACGGGCCGCTCCTCGGCGGCATGAAGGTCGTCGGCGAGCTGTTCGGCTCCGGGCAGATGCAGCTGCCGTTCGTGCTGCAGTCGGCCGAGACCATGAAGTCGGCGGTGGCGTGGCTCGAGCCGCACATGGACAAGGCCGACGCCGGCGGCAAGGGCCGCATCGTGCTGGCCACCGTCAAGGGCGACGTCCATGACATCGGCAAGAACCTGGTCGACATCATCTTCACCAACAACGGCTACGAGGTGCACAACCTCGGAATCAAGGTGGCGCTCCCCGACATGATCGCAACGGCCAAGCGGGTCGGCGCCGACGCCATCGGCATGTCCGGCCTGCTCGTGAAGTCGACGTTGATCATGCGAGAGAACCTCCTGGAGATGAACGAGCAGTCCCTATCGGACCTGCCGGTGATCCTCGGCGGCGCCGCGCTCACCCGCACCTACGTGGAGCGGGACCTCCGCAGCGAGTACAAGGGCCGATTGTTCTACGGCAAGGACGCCTTCGAGGGACTCCACACGATGGACAAGCTGATGGAGTTGAAAAAGAGCGGGGTGGAGGACCCGGACTTCGGCCGGGCTCTCGGCGGGCGCGAAGGAGCCCGCAGCCGGGCGGCCGCGGCGCAAGAGGCAGCGACGGCCGGCGCCGCCGCGGCGGCGACCAGCTCCCGGCGCTCCCCCACCGTCGCGACCGACAACGAGGTCCCGGTCCCGCCGTTCCTCGGAACCCGGGTCGAAAAGGGCATCCCCCTCGACGACATCGCGGCGTACATCAACGAGACGGCCCTCTTCCGCAACCAGTGGGGCTACCGGCCGGACAAGTCGAAGGGCGAGAAGGACCCCGAGTTCAAAGAACGGATCCGCGCCGAGCTGCGAGCGCAGCTGGCGGCCGCCCGGGCCAGCGGGGTGCTGCAGCCGGCAGTGGCCTACGGTTACTTCCCGGTCAACAGCGACGGCAACGATCTCATCGTCTGGTCCGACGACACCCGCCGGGTCGAGCGCACCCGGATCACCTTCCCCCGCCAAGCCGCCGAGCCGTGGCTTTCGATCGCCGACTTCTTCAGGCCTGCGGACTCCGGTGACCTGGACTTCGCGGCGATGCACGTGGTGACCATGGGCAACGCGGTCTCGGAAGAGACAGCGCGGCTTTTCGCCGCCAACCGCTACCAGGACTACTTGTACCTCCACGGCCTCGGCGTCGAGATGACCGAGGCCCTCGCCGAGTACTGGCACCATCGGATCCGCGAGGAGTGGGGCTTCGTCGGGGAGGACGGGCCGTCCATCGCCGGCCTGTTCCGCCAGCAGTACCGAGGCGGCCGTTACTCGTGGGGCTACGAGGCGTGCCCGGACCTGGAGGACAACGCGGTGTGCGCGGAGCTGGTCGGCGCTGAACGCCTCGGCGTGGAGGTCAGCGAGGAGTCCTCCTGGCAGTTCCACCCCGAGCAGACGACCGCGGCGATCATCTGCCACCACCCGCAGGCCAAGTACTTCGTGGTCCGCCAGACCACACCAGTTGATCCTGGTTGACCAGGCCGTCTGGCCGTGGCGGGGCCGGCGTTGGGCGCACCTGGTCAGCGACGAGTCCTACGACGAACTCCACCTGTTCGCGGCCCGGCTGTGGATCCCCCGCCGGGCGTTCCAGGGTGACCACTACGACATCCCGAGCGAGCTGCGCCAAGTCGCCATCGGCCTAGGCGCCGCCGCGGTGGACAGCCGGGAGCTGGTGGTCAGGCTGAAGGCGGCCGGCCTGCGCCGTACCCCGCCGCGGCCTGCGGCTAGGCGGGCAGCCGGCGGGCGCCGGCCGTGACCGCCCACGGCGGCTCTAGCCGTCGACGACGGTCAGGGCGTGGGAGGCGGTGTTGAGCGGGCGTGGCCCCGCGTCCGCGGCGACGACGATGTCCTCGATGCGGGCGCCGAAGCGGCCATCGAGGTAGATGCCGGGCTCCACCGAGAAGGCGTGGCCGGGGACCAGCCCGGTGGTGTTGCCGGCGACGATGTAGGGGTCCTCGTGCTCCTCCAGGCCGATCCCGTGCCCGGTCCGGTGGATGAACGCGTCCCCGTAGCCGCCCTCTGCGATGGGGCCGCGGGCGGCGGCGTCGACCGCTTCGCAGGTCACGCCGGTCTGCGCGGCGCGCACCGCGGCCGCCTGCGCCGCCTCCAGCACCCCGTACAACTCGACGAAGTCCGCTTCGGGGGTTGTTGCGGTCCACACGGTGCGGGTGATGTCGGAGCAGTAGCCGTCCATCGTCCCGCCGAAGTCACAGACCACCGCTTCGCCGGGCTCGATGCGCCGCGACCCCGGCTCGTGGTGGGGACTGGCGGAGTTGGGGCCACTGCCGACGATGGCGAAGTTGACCTTCTGGTGGCCCTCGGCGACCAGACGACGGCCCAGGTCGTCCGACACTTCCTTCTCGCTGCGCCCGACGAGGCGGATCTCGCCGCCGAGGAGCGCGGCCGCGACCCGGTCGGCGGCGGCGGACGCCGCCGCCAGGGCCTCGATCTCGGCGGGGTCCTTCACGGCGCGCAGCGGGCCGGTGACCGCGGAGGCCACCGACCACACGGTGCCGGGAAGGGCCCGCTGCAGGCCCAGCACGAACGTCGCCCACGCCCGGTCCGACACTGCGAGCGACCGGCGGGCGCCGACCAGCTCGGCCACCAACGCCACGGGGTCCTGGCCCTCGGCGAACGGGGCGATCGCGAAGACGTCGGGGTCGGGCTCCACCCTGGGCGCCTCCAGGCGGGGCACGACCAGGGTGGCCGGGGCGTCCGCGGGGACCACCAGCATGGTGAGCCGCTCGAGGGGCATCGCCTCGTAGCCCGACAGCCACGGCAGGTCGGCTCCGAGGGACAGCAAGAGGGCGTCTACCCCCAGCTCCGACATCGCGGCGCGCACCCGCTCCAAGCGGCGGGCCCGGACGCTCACCGGAACGACCCGGAAGCCACGCCCGGGTCGGTCGCGACCGGTCCCGCGGCGTGGCGGGCGGAGTCGGCGGCCTGGCGGGCGTGGTAGCTGGAGCGGGTCAGCGGCGACGCCTCGACGTGGGGGATCCCCATCGCTTCGCCCGCGACGCGCAGCCGGTCGAACTCCTCGGGCGTCCACCACCGGGCTACGGGGAGGTGGTGGGACGTCGGGCGCAGGTACTGGCCGACGGTGACGATGTCGACACCGACACCGTGCAGGTCGGCGAGAGCGGAGAGGACCTCGTCGAAGGTCTCGCCCATCCCTACGATCAGGCCGGACTTGGTGGTGAGCCCGGCCGCCTTGGCCCGGGCCAGCACGCCGAGGCTGCGGGTGTAGGAAGCGGAGGGCCGCACCGCCCGCTGCAGGCGGGCGACGGTCTCCAGGTTGTGGTTGAGCACCTCGGGGCGGGCGGCGAAGATGGTCTGCAGCGACGCTTCGTGACCCCGGCAGTCGGAGATCAAGACCTCGACCGCGGTACCCGGCGACGTGGCGTGGATGGCCTCGATGGTGGCGGCGAAGCCGGACGCGCCGTCGTCGGCCAGGTCGTCGCGCGCCACGGTGGTCACCACCGCGTGGGCCAGCCCCATGCGGGCCACCGCCTCGGCGACCCTGGCCGGCTCGTCGGGGTCGACCGCTTGGGGTTTGCGGGTGTCGACCAGACAGAACCCGCACGCCCTGGTGCAGCGGTCACCGTTGATCATGAACGTGCCGGTGCCGTCGGCCCAGCACTCGTAGATGTTCGGGCAGCCGGCCTCCTCACAGACGGTGACGAGGTTCAACTCCTTCACGGTCCGCTTGAGCGCCCGGTACTCGGCGCCCATCTTGGCCTTGACGCGCAGCCACTCGGGCTTGCGCTCCTCGATCGCCAACCCCGACGACGGGTCGACCCCGGCCTGCGCCAAACGTCCGAGCAGGCGTACCGGCTCGCCGCGGTCCTGGCGGCCGCCGGCGGAGGCCGGGACCGGCGCACCAGGCCCCTCGCCGCGGGTGAACGCAGCCAGATCGGAGTCCGCCACTCGCCACGCGGTGTCCTGCCGGTCGAGACCGGCGTAACCCCACCCGCTGACCGCCCGGGCGACCACCGCGTCGACGACCTCGCGCGTCGACACCGCCACCCCTTCGGCCGCCATCGAGGTGACCGGCTTGTCCGCGATCCCGCACGGGACGATGTGCCCGAAGTACGACATGTCCGGGTCCACGTTGAGGGCGAAGCCGTGCATCGACCGGCCCTTCGACACCCGAACTCCGATCGCCGCGATCTTGCGGGGCGTCGGTCCGTCGACGCCGACCCACACTCCCGGGTAGCCGTCCAGGCGGGCGGCCCCCGGCAGTCCCAGGTCGGCTAGGGCGTCGATGACCAGCTGCTCGATGCCGTGCACGTAGCACGGCGTGGAGTTGGGCCCCGGCGCGACGTCGAGGATCGGGTAGCCGACCAGCTGGCCCGGGCCGTGGTAGGTCACGTCCCCGCCCCGGTCGGCGCGGACCAGCTCGGCTCCCACCGACGCCGGGTCGACGAGGACGTGCTCGGCCTTCGCCCGCACCCCCATGGTGTAGGTGTGGGGATGCTCGAGCAGCAGCAACCAGTCGCCGTCGCCGTGCTCCCACAGGCCCCGCTGCAGGGCATGGGCGTCGCGGTAGGCGACCCGCCCCCCCAGCCACCGGGCCCGCAGGAGACGCGGCGACGGGCTCACAGCTCCGCGGCCCAGTCCCTGGTCTCCAAGATGGTGCGGATCCGAGCGACGAACGCCGCGGCGTATGCACCATCGAAGGCCCGGTGGTCCCATGACATGGCCAGCACGCCGATCGGATGGATGGCGATGCTGTCGGTGCCGTCGGGCAGCTCCACCACGACGGGCTTCTTGCGGACGCCGTCGGTGGAGATGATGGCCACCTGAGGCTGGTTGATCACCGGGACGGTGATGAAGGTCCCGAAGGGCCCGGCGTTGGTCAGGGTGATCGTCCCGCCGCTGATGTCGTCCATCGTCAGCCGCTTGCCCCTGGCCTTGCCGGCCAGCGAGGAGATGTCCCGGGCCAGCGCCCGCAGCCGCTTGCCGTCGGCCTGGTGGATTACCGGGACCAACAGGCCCTCGAAGTCCAGGTCCACCGCGACGCCGAGGTTGATGTCGTGGTGCACGATCAGCTCGTCGTCACCCACGGAGGAGTTGACGTTGGGGAACTCGCCGAGCGCGTCGACCACCGCCCGGGAGATGAACGGAAGATAGGTGAGCCCGAACCCCTCGGATTCCTTGAACCTTCCCTTCTCCGCGCTGCGGACCGCTTCGACAGCGGAGAAGTCCACCTCGACCGCGACCATGGTGTGGGCGGAGGTGGCTTTGGACCGCACCATGTGCTCGGCGGTGCGCCGGCGGATGTTGGTGAAAGGGATCACCGTGTCGCGCTCGGTCGCCCGCGGCGCGGGGAGCGCGGCGGCGGCCGGGGCGGCCGGCGCGGCGGCGGGCGCCGCAGCCGGGACGGCGCGCCGCTCTGCGGGGGCGGCCGGTGCCGGAGCGCTGGCGCCGTTACCCGCGGAGCGCTTGTCGATCAGGTCCAGGACGTCGTTGCGGGTGATCCGCCCGCCGGCTCCGGTGCCCGCGATCTGCGAGGCGTCGAGGTCGTGCTCCGCGATGAGGCGACGGACCACCGGCGAGAGCACCTTTCCACCGCCGTCACCGGGGCGCGCCGGGGGTCGGTCGTCGCCGGGGCGGGTCGACGACCCGTTGCGCTGCTCGCCGGGGCCGGTTTGGGGCAGCCGGGCGGCGGGCGCCTGCTCGAGCTCGGGGGCCGGGGCCTGGGGGCCGGACTCGACGTCGCCGCCGGGCTCGCCCGCCGCCGCGTCGGGAACCTGCCGGGGCTCGGGGGCGGGTACCTCGGCTGCCGGCGCTTCCGCGGCGGGTGCCTCGGCGGCGGGTGCCTCGGCGGCGGCCGCCGCGCCCGGCGCGGCGGCTCCGTCGGAGATCACCGCCAGGCGGGTTCCGACGTCGACGGTCTCGCCCTCCTGGACGAGGATCTCCGACACGACGCCGGCGGCCGGCGACGGCACCTCGGAGTCGACCTTGTCGGTTGATACTTCGAAGAGCACCTCGTCTTCGGCGACCGTCTCGCCGACCTGCTTGAGCCACCGGGTGATGGTGCCCTCGGTAACCGTCTCGCCGAGCTGCGGCATCGTGATGTCAGCCAACGTGAAGACCTCTTCCAGTCAGGGCGAGGACCGTCTCGCCGAATGCCTCCGACAGCGTCGGGTGAGGCTGGATGTAGTGACCGACCTCTTCGGGCGTCGCCTCCCAGTTGACGGCCAGGTATCCCTGACCCAACTGCTCGGTGACCCAGGGGCCGACCATATGCACGCCGAGTATCCGCCCGGCCTTGCCGTCGGGCAGCTTCTCGCAGATGACCTTGACGATCCCGTCGGGCTCCCCGACGATCAGCGCCCGACCGTTCCCGCCGTAGGGGTCCTTCTTGGTCACGACGTCGTAACCGGCCTCTTTGGCGGCGTCCTCTGACAGGCCCGCGAAGGCCACCTCGGGATGGCAGTAAATGCACCACGGCACCTTGCCGTAGTCCACCGGGACGACGTCGTCGCCGAGGATCTGGTCGATGATCAATACGCCCTCGGCGAACCCGACGTGGGCCAGCGCGGGGGTGGCGACCAGGTCGCCGGCGGCGTAGACGCCGGGCTCACCGGTCTGCATGTACTCGTCGACCTCGACGAACCCGCGGGCGTCGACCTTCACCCCGGTCCCCTCGAGGCCGAGGTGGTCGGCGAGCGGGCGGCGCCCGACGGAGACAACGACCGCGTCGACCTTGAGCTCCTCGCCTTCCCCGAAGCTGACGGTGGTGGAGCTGCCGTCGGCGGCGGGCGTGTGGCCCGACACTTTCACCCCGGTGCGCACGCCGATCCCGCGCTTTTTGAACGAGCGGAGCACGACGTCGGTGACGTCCTTGTCGCACCCCGGGAGGATCTTCGGGAGGGCCTCGAGGATGGTGACCTGCGCGCCCAGGTCGGCGAGCATCGATGCGAACTCGCAGCCGATGGCCCCGCCGCCGATCACCGCAGCGGAACCGGGAAGCGACTCCAGGGCCAGGATCTCGTCGGAGGTCATCACCACCTTGCCGTCGACCTCGAAGCCGGGGATGGTCCGCGGCACCGACCCCGCGGCCAGGATCACGTGCGTGCCCCGGATCTTCGTGGTCGCGCCGGCGCCGTCGTCGATGGTCACGACATGGTCGGGGCCGAGGGAACCGACGCCAGCGAAGGTCGTGACCTTGCGCTTCTTCATCAGGCCTTGGAGGCCCTTCCAGAGCTGATCGACGATCTTCTGTTTGCGGGCCTGACTCTGAGCGAAGTCGACGACCGGCGGCTCGGTGCTGATCCCGAACTCCTTGGCACCGACCACGGTCCGGAAGACCGATGCGGTCTCCAGGAACTCCTTCGCCGGGATGCATCCGCGGTGAAGGCAGGTCCCCCCCACCTTTTCCATCTCGACCACCGCGATGTTGAGCCCGGCCAGGCCGCCGTGCAGGGCGGCGGCGTAGCCAGCCGGACCCCCCCCGATCACGACCACATCGAACTCTTGGTGCTCTGACTGCTGTACCTCGGCCGTGGGGACCACCTCCTCGTCGGCGGTCAGCGTATCCACTTGGAGGAGTTCATCCGCCCGTCACAATCCCGGGACCCGGGAGGCCTAGGGTCCCTCGCCGTCCAGCCAGTTGAAACCTGGGTTACACACTCTCACTAGGATGTAACGCGTGTCACACACCCTGCCCCGCCGACCGCTCGCCTTGGCCGCGGTCGCCACACTGTCCCTCGGCCTGCTGTCGGCGTGCGGAAGCTCGTCGCACAGCACCTCCCCGCCCAGTGCGGGCAGCGCCACGACCGGCGCCGGCTCGGGCGGCAAGAGCGGGGGCACCCTCACCGTGGCGATGGGCACCGCTCCCGACTCGCTCGACCCGCAGTACGGCTACACCACCCAGGCCGTCGAGGCCGACGCGATCACCTACACGCCGCTGCTGACCTACACCCACGCCAACGGCACGGCCGGCAGCACGATCATCCCGGGACTGGCCCAGGCCCTGCCGACGGTGTCCTCCGACGGGTTGACCTACACGATGAACCTCCGGCCCAACCTGACCTTCTCCGACGGCACGCCGGTCAAGGCGTCGGACTTCGCCTACTCGATCGAGCGGATGATCAAGCTCAACTGGGGCGGTGACTCCTTCATCACCAACTACGTGAAGGGCGCCTCGGACTACGCCGCCGGCAAGGCCACGAGCATCAGCGGGATCACCACCGACGACTCGACGGGCAAGATCACCATCACCCTCACCCAGCCTTACGGTGCGTTCGAAAACGTGCTGGCGTTCCCCGCGGCGGCGCTGGTGCCGAGCGGCACGGCGATGAAGGCCCTCTCCGCTGCGCCCCCCATCGGCGACGGTCCCTACGTGATCAGCCACGTGGTGCCCAACGTGTCGTTCACCCTGACCCGCAACCCGCACTGGGCGGCGCAGAACATTCCGGGCATCCCCGACGGTCACGTCGACTCCATCCAAGTCAGCATCCAGAGCAACAACCAGACCGAGGCTCAGCAGGTCCTGTCCAACCAGACCGACATCTTCGACCCGGGCGACACGCTGCCGCCGGCGCTGCTCGCGCAGATCAAGTCCCAGGCCGCCAACCGGTTCAAGGAGGTGTCCATCCCGCAGAGCTTCTACATCTTCTTCGGGACCACCACCGCTCCGTTCAACAACCCCGTCGCCCGCCAAGCCGTGGACCTCGCCTTTGACCGCACCGCCACCCAGCGACTGTCGTCTGGGTTCATGGTGCCGGGGTGCTACTTCCTCCCCCCGGGCATCATCGGGCACCCGACCAGCCAGTGCCCCGCCGGGGACCCGGCCCAGCCGCCGAGCGCGGCCAACGTGGCCAAGGCCAAGCAGATGATCCAGCAGGCCGGCCTGGCCGGGACGCCGGTCACGGTGTGGAGCGAGACTCGCAGCCCCCGCCAGGAGTACATGACCTACTACGCGCAGCTCCTCAACCAGATCGGGTTCAAGGCCACCTTGAAGGTGATCCAAGACGCCGTGTACTTCCAGACGATCGGCAACGAGGCCCTGCACCCCCAGACCGGGTTCGCCGACTGGGACGAGGACTTCCCCAACCCGTCGGACTTCTACCTGCTGCTCGACGCTCGCTCGATCCAGGCTCAGAACAACGAGAACTACGGCGACGTCAACGACCCGCACATCCAGTCCGAGCTGACCAAGCTCGACGCTGTTCCAGCCGCCCAGCTGTCGTCGGTGGCCAGTGAGTGGCAGGCGCTCGACGAGTACGTGACCAAGCAGGCGTACTTCCTCACCTTCGGTTACCAGCAGGTGCCGATCTTCGCCTCCACCAACGTCGACTTCTCCTCGATCGACTTCAGCGGGAACGACTACATGGACTGGTCCTCCATCTCGCTCAAGTAAGTGGCCATCGAGACCTCCCATCCGCCGCTCCTCGCCCCGATCGGGGGCGAGGAGGCGGCGCCGGCCGGCATCGGGCCCTACCGGCTGGCACTACGACGCCTCCGGCGCAACAAGACGGCGATCGCCTTCGGCGCCCTTTTCCTGATCGTGGTGATCCTGTGCCTGCTGGCACCGGTCTACGCCAACGACATCGCCCACACCGGTCCCAACACCAACCACATCACCGAGGTGATCAAGGTCGGGGGCAAGAGCAGGGACGTGGTGTCGCCTGACGGCATCCCGACCGGGCCGACGTGGGGCTCGAAGTTCTTCTTCGGGGCCGATCCGAGCGGGCGCGACGTCGCCGTCCGGCTCCTCTACGGGGGTCGCAACTCGCTGGAGATCGGCATCTTGGCGACGATCATCACCATCGTCTTGGCCACCGCCGCCGGTGTGGTCGCCGGCTACTTCCGGGGTTGGGCCGACGGGCTGATCTCCCGGACCCTCGACCTGATCTGGGCGTACCCGGCGGTGCTGCTCGGCGTCGCCCTGGGCGTCAACCTGGCGTTGGGCGGCATCAGCGTCGGGCCGTTACACATCAAGGGCAACTCCAACTGGATACCGGCTCTGGTGATCGGCGTGGTGTACGTGCCCTACATCGCCCGCCCGATCCGCGGTCAGGTCCTCGGGCTGCGAGAACGGGAGTACATCGACGCGGCCCGCACCCTCGGTGCCGGCCACCTACGGATCATGGCCAGCGAGATCCTCCCCAACCTGTCGTCGACGCTGGTGGTGTTCGTGGCTTTGCAGATGGCCCAGTCGATCGTCCTAGAAGCGTCGCTGTCCTTCCTCGGCGCGGGCGTCCAGCCCCCGAACCCGTCGTGGGGGACGATGATCTCCGAGGGCGTGTCGCTCATCACCGCCGCGCCCCACCTGGTGCTGGTGCCGGGCATCATGCTCATCGTGGCGGTGCTCTCGGTCAACGTGTTCGGGGAGGGCCTGCGCGCCGCCCTGGACCCGCGGGCCACGATCCGGGCCAACCGGACATGATCCGCTTCGTCGTCCGGCGCGCCGCGTCGGCCCTGGGCGTGCTGGTCGCGGTCAGCATCTTGACGTTCCTCATCTTCGCGGCGATCCCGAACGGCAACCCGGCCCTGCGCCTGGCCGGCCGGACGGCCAGCCCGCAGGACATCGCCGCGGTGACCAAGGCCTACGGCTTCAACAAGCCGATCTACGTGCAGTACGCCAAGACGATGCAGCAGGTGTTCACCGGACAGATCCAGTCCTACACCCAGCACGTCACCGTGATGAGCCAGATCAAGCGGGGCCTGCCCGCCACCGTGTCCCTGGCCATCGGAGCGACCGTGCTGTGGCTGGTGGTGGCCATCATCTTGGGCTTGGCCGCGGCGCTCAGGGCCGGATCGGCGACCGACACCTCGATCACCGTGCTCGGCTTCGCCGGCATATCGGCGCCGTCGTTCGTGGTCGGGGCGATCCTGCTGTACCTGTTCGCGTTCAAGACCCACCTGTTCCCGAACGGGGGCTACGTCGGCATCACCTCGGGGGTGGGGACGTGGTTCCACCACATGGTGCTGCCTTGGATCTCGCTCGCGGTGCTCTACATCGGCATCTACTCCCAGGTGCTGCGCTCCACCGTGGTCGAGACCTTGAGCGAGGACTTCGTGCGGACCGCCCGGGCCAAGGGCCTGTCGCGGCGGCGGATCCTGACCGGCCACGTGCTGCGCACGTCGCTGATACCGCTGGTCTCGCTGTGGGGCCTGGACTTCGCCGGCGTGGTCGGCGGCGGCGCCATCTTGGTCGAGACGGTGTTCAACCTCCACGGCGTGGGCCAGTACGTCCAGCAGTCGGTGAGCGCCCTCGACGTGCCGCCGATCCTCGTCACCGTGCTCTTCGGGGCGATCTTCGTCGTGCTGCTCTCCGCGCTGGTCGATGTGATCTACGCGGCCCTCGACCCCCGAATCCGGCTGGCGGCCTGATGGCCCTCCTCGACATCGACCACCTGCGGGTCTCGTTCCGGACCGAGGGCGGCACCGTCCAGGCCGTCGACGACGTCAGCTTCTCCCTGGAGCCGGGAGAGATCCTCGGCATCGTCGGCGAGTCAGGCTCCGGCAAGTCGGTGACGGCCATGACGATCATGGGCCTGACCCGCTCACCCAACGCCTCGTTCGCCGGTCGCATCACCCTGACCGGCCCCGACGGGGCCACCACCGACCTCCTCGCGGCGAGCAACCACCAACTGGAGAGCATCCGCGGGGCGCGGGTGGCGATGATCTTCCAGGACCCGATGACCGCCCTCAACCCGGTGCATCGGGTCGGGGACCAGATCGCCGAGCAGATCCGGGCCCATGAGCCGGTCGGCAAGCGGGCTGCTACCGCAAGGGCCGTCGACCTGCTGCGCCGGGTCGGCATCCCCCGCCCCGACGAGCGGGCCCGCTCGTTCCCCCACGAGTTCTCGGGCGGGATGCGCCAGCGGGTGATGATCGCCATGACCCTGTCGTGCTCTCCGCAGGTGCTCATCGCCGACGAGCCGACCACGGCGCTCGACGTGACCATCCAGGCCCAGATCCTCGCCGAGATCGAGGACCTGCGGGCGGAGACCGGCGTCGGCGTGTTGCTCATCACCCACGATCTCGGGGTGATCGCGGAGGTCGCCGACCGGGTGGCGGTCATGTACGCGGGGCGCGTCGTCGAGCAGGGAGACCTGCGAACGATGTTCACCGATCCGCTGCACCCCTACACGTGGGGGCTGCTCGGGTCGGTACCCCGCATCGACAAGGACCGACCGGGGCGGTTGCCGACCATCCCCGGCGCCCCTCCCTCCCTTCAGAACACCCCGAAGGGATGCCACTTCGCGCCCCGCTGCCCGCACCGCTTCGAGCGCTGCGGGGAGGTGCCGCCGCTCGAAGCCGCCGACGCGACCGCCCCCGGGCACCTCGACCGGTGCTGGCTGGCGCTCGACACCAAACGCAAGGTACGCATAGTCAACGGCACGATCGGACTCCCCGCCGCTTCCCCCGCCGGGGCCGACACGGCAGGTGTGAGGTGACCGCCACCGAGACCGGGGGCGAGGCGCCGGCACCGGCCGCCACCGCCCCGCTACTCGAGATCGACCACCTGCAGGTGCTGTTCCCGGTTCGGGCCGGCATGCTCGGGCGGACCAGGGCGCACGTCCACGCCGTCGACGACGTCACGATCAACCTGACCGAGGGCGAGACGCTGGGCCTGGTCGGCGAGTCGGGGTGCGGGAAGACGACGCTGGCGCGCACCGTGCTGCGCCTCACCAAGCCGACCGGCGGCCACCTGCGCTTTCGCGGCAACGACATCACCGCGCTCGGCCAACGAGACCTGCGGCCGTTCCGTGCCGAGGTCCAGATGGTGTTCCAGGACCCGCAGGCGTCCCTCAACCCCCGCAAGCGGGTCGGGCAGATCATCAGCGCCGGCCTGGCGCTGCGAGGCATGCCCGAGAAGGACCGCCCAGCGCGCGTCCGGGAGCTTCTGGCCCAAGTCGGGCTCAGCCCCGAGCACGTCAATCGCTTTCCCCACGAGTTCTCGGGAGGGCAGCGTCAGCGGGTCGGTGTGGCCCGGGCCCTGGCCGCCGAACCCCGCCTCATAGTCTTGGACGAGCCGGTGTCGGCTCTCGACGTGTCGATCCAGGCCCAGGTGGTCAACCTCCTCGACGACCTGCAGGACCGCCTGGGCCTGTCGTACATCTTCGTGGCCCACGACTTGAGCGTCGTGCGCCACGTCTCGGACCGCATCGCAGTGATGTACCTCGGCAAGATCGTGGAGGTGTCTCCGGCCGAGGCTCTCTACAGCCGGCCCATCCACCCCTACACCGAGGCGCTCCTCGACTCGGTCCCGATCCCCGACGCGGAGCGGGCCCGGCGGGCCCGAAAGCCGGTGCAGGGCGACCCGCCGAGCGCCACGGCTCCCCCTCCTGGGTGCCGTTTCGCTGGGCGCTGCCCTCACGCCACCGACGTGTGCAGGCGCGTCGAGCCTCCGCTGGTCGCTTACCCCGGCGGCCACCTGGCGGCGTGTCACCATCCTCGCAACGTGAGCGCCGAGGACCTCGCCGCGGCGGTCATCTCCCCTAGCAGCCCGGCGTCGAGCGGAGACTCGCTACCCGGCTCCGAGGCCGCTCTATAGTCGGTCCATGGCGACCGACACCGGCAACATCACCGGCAACATCACCAGCGACCGGGAGACCGAAGACGAGGCCCTCGTCGAGGAGGAACTGCTGGTGGAGGAGATCTCCATCGACGGCATGTGCGGGGTGTACTGATCCCCCCCGGGACCGCCGCGGGCGAGGTCCGAGGCGACCTGCGCTACCGCATGGACCCGCAGGTGGCGCTGCGCCCCGAGCGTTTCGGTGCCCTGGCCTACCACTACGGCAACCGCCGCTTGAACTTCCTGCGCTCCCCGCTGCTGGCGACAGTCGTCGAGACCCTCGACGAGTACCCGTCGCTGCAAGCCTCACTCGATGCTCTGGTGCCCGCCGCCCAGCACGACACATACCGCCGCGCCCTCTCGGCGCTGGCCACCTCGCAGTTCATCCAGCCGTCCCCAGAGGAGGACCGTGGCCAACGCACTGACGACTGAGCTCAAGCTCGGGCTCGACGCCCCGATCTGCCTGACCTGGGAGCTGACCTACGGCTGCAACCTGGCGTGCATCCACTGCCTCTCGTCGTCGGGACGGCGCGACCCCAACGAGCTGAGCACCGCCGAGGTGATGGCGGTCGTCGACGAGCTGCACGAGATGAAGGTGTTCTACGTGAACATCGGAGGCGGCGAACCGACGATCAGAGCCGACTTCTACGACGTGGTCGACTACTGCATCGAGCGCGGCGTTGGCGTCAAGTTCTCGACCAACGGGTCCACGATCACCCCGGCGCGCGCCGCCCGGCTGGCCGCCACCGACTACCTCGACATCCAGATCTCCCTCGACGGGGCCGACGCCGCCACCAACGACGCGGTCCGCGGTGACGGCTCTTACGCCACCGCCCGCCGGGCGATGGACCACCTGGCCGCCGCGGACTTCGGGCCGTTCAAGATCAGCGTCGTGGTGACCCGGGAGAACGCCGCGCAGCTCGACGAGTTCGAGGCGCTGGCCGCCAGCTACGGCGCCCAGCTGCGCCTGACCCGCCTGCGCCCCTCCGGGCGCGGCGCCGACACCTGGGACCGGCTGCACCCGACCAACGACCAGCAGGTGGCGCTCTACCACTGGTTGCTGGACCGGCCCGGGGTGCTGACCGGGGACTCGTTCTTCCATCTCTCGGCGCTCGGCCAGCCCTTGGAGGGGCTCAACCTGTGCGGAGCAGGGCGGGTCGTGTGCCTCATCGACCCGGTCGGCGACGTCTACGCCTGCCCGTTCGTGCTTCACGACACGTTCAAGGCCGGCTCGGTGCGCAACCCCGGCGGGTTCGCCCAGGTGTGGCGCAACTCGTCGCTGTTCACGTCGCTGCGGGAACCGACCTCGGCCGGCGCCTGCGCGTCGTGCGGGTCCTACGACGCGTGCCAGGGCGGGTGCATGGCAGCCAAGTTCTTCACCGGGCTGCCGCTGGACGGGCCCGACCCCGAGTGCGTGAAGGGTCACGGCGAAGCCGCCCTCGCCGGCGTCGCGGCCGGGGCCGCCCCCTCGCCCGGCCCGGGTCACAGCGCCCCGGTCCGGCTCCTGTCGCGGCGCCGGTAGCGGCGATGGAGGGCGGCGAGTCCCACCGGTGGTGACCTCTGGTACCGGTCGCGACGCCATGGTCCTCGCCGAGCGGGCGTGGCCCGACGCCGGAGACGGGATCCTCGTTGTCCCCCTCGGCGCCTGCGAACAGCACGGAGCTCACCTCCCGTTCGGGACCGACACGATGGTGGCCGGCGCTCTGGCCGGTCGGGTGGCCGCCGCCCGCGGGGACGCGGTGGTCGCGCCCGCCCTCCCCTATGGCGCCAGCGGCGAGCACGCCGGCTTCGCCGGGACGCTGTCGATCGGCGTCGACGCCCTGCGCACGGTGATCGTCGAACTGGTGCGCTCCGCCGACGCGTTCGCCGGCGTGGTGCTGGTCTCGGCTCACGGCGGTAACAGCCTGGCGGTAAACGACGCGGTGTCCCTGCTGGAGAGCGAAGGCCGGCGGGTCCTGGCGTGGTCACCGTCGGCGGCGAGCGCCGCCGAGGCTGCCGGCCGGCCCGCCGACGCCCACGCCGGGTTCGTCGAGACGTCGGTCGTCTTGGCCCTCGACGCCGGCCTGGTCCGCGCCGGGCGGGCCGCGGCCGGTGACACCCGTCCGCTGTCTGCCATCCTCCCGGCTCTGCGGGACGGTGGCGTCGGGGCGGTGGCACCCAACGGCGTGCTCGGGGATCCGGCCGGGGCGACCGCGGAGGCGGGGGTCAAGATCCTCGATGCGTGGACCACCGACCTGCTCGCGGCGCTCGAAAGCTGGTCGCCCCGTCCGCCGGCCGGGCCCTCGCCGGGCGGGAGCGTCGCGGTGGCGGGCGGCGCCGGGTGACCCCGTCGCTGGCCGCTCCGGTCGCGGTGATCACCGGCGCGGCGCGGGGGATGGGCGCGGCCACGGCTCGCCGCCTGGCCGCCAGCGGATGGCGGCTGGTCCTCGTCGACGCGTGCGCGGACGACCCGGCGCTCGCCTACCACCTGGCCCGCCCCGAGGACCTCGCCTCGGTAGTCGGGGACTGTGGCGGCCCCGACACCGCAGTCGGAGTGACCGCTGACGTGCGCGACCAGGCCGGGATGGACGCCGCGGTGGCGACCGCGGTCGAGCGTTTCGGAGGTCTCGACGCCGCGGTGGCCGTCGCCGGGGCCATCACGGGGGGACCCGACGCCTGGGACGTGAGCGACGAGGCGTGGCAGGCCATGATCGGCATAAACCTCGAGGGGCCGTGGCGCCTGGCTCGCGCCGCGGTCCCGGCGCTGCTGGCCAGGCCGGCGCCGCGACGGGGCCGATTCGTGGCGGTGGCGTCCACCGGTGGCCTGGTGGGATTGCCCCGCCTGAGCGCCTACTGCGCGGCCAAAGCCGGTGTCATCGGCCTGGTCCGGGCGCTGGCCGCCGAGCTCGGACCCCACGGCGTGACGGCCAACGCCATCGCCCCCGGATCGACCGCAACCGCGATGCTCGACGCCAGCGCCGCGGTGTACGGCCTGCCCGACACGACCGAGTTCGCCACCCACCACATGCTGCCCCGCCTCCTCGACCCCGACGAGCCGGCCGCCCTCCTGGCGTGGCTGTGTTCCGAGGACAGCGGCGCTGTCACCGGCGCGGTGCTACCCGTCGACGCCGGCATGAGCGCCCGCTGATCGGCGCCGGCACTAGATTGCTCCGTCGGTGAACGGCCGGACGGCCGGCCAACTGGAGGATCGTTTGTCTGTGCGCCACCGTCGGGTCCAGCGGCCAGTCGCCGGCGCCCACCGGTCGGTGGGGAGGTGAGCCGCAGGGTCGTCGTCACCGGCGGTGCCGGCTTCCTCGGGTCCCACCTCTGCGAAGCCCTGCTGCGCGCCGGTGACACGGTCGTGGCGGTCGACAACCTCTGCACCGGGCTGCCGTCCAACCTGGACGGCTTTTCGGACAACCCCCGCTTCCAGTTCGTCGAGGCGGACGTGAGCGAAGGGATCCCCCTCAGCGGACCGGTCGACGTGGTCGCCCACCTGGCGTGCCCCGCGTCGCCGCCCGAGTACCTGCGCCTTGCGCTGGAGACTCTCGCGGTCGGCAGCCGCGGGACCCAGGCCGCGGTGGACCTGGCCATGGAGCACGGCGCCCGCCTGGTGTTCGCGTCGACCAGCGAGGTGTACGGAGACCCGACGGTCCACCCGCAGCCCGAGAGCTACTGGGGCAACGTCAACCCGGTCGGGCCGCGCAGCGTCTATGACGAGTCGAAGCGGTTCTCTGAAGCCCTGCTCGTGGCTCACGCCCGCTATCGCGACGCGAACGTGGGGATAGTGCGGATCTTCAACACCTACGGACCCCGGCTGCGCCCCCAGGACGGGCGGGTGGTGTCCAACTTCATCGCCCAGGCCCTTTCGGGTGAGCCGCTAACCATCTACGGGAGCGGGTCGCAGACCCGGTCGTTTTGCTACGTGGACGATCTCATCGCCGGCCTGCTCGCCATGATCAACAGCCAAGAGCGGGGGCCGATCAACATCGGCAACTCCGCCGAGATGACCGTCGCCCAACTGGCCGACCTGGTCCTCGAGCTGACCGGGTCCGGGTCGAAGGTGGTCTACGAGGACATGCCCGTCGACGATCCGCTGGTCCGCCAACCCGACATCACCCTGGCCTCGACGCTGCTCGGGTGGCGCCCCGTCGTCGACCTGCGCGACGGTCTGCTCCGGACCATCGAGTGGCACAAGGCCCTGGCCGAAGGCGCCGGCGGCGGCCGGCGCCCCGCCGGAAACTGACCCGCTCGGCCCGCGCCGGGCCCGCCGCGGGCCCTCCGACGTCCCCGCGCGCCGGCGCGGCGGCCGAGGCGTCCCCGCCTGGGCGGGGCGGGTCCTCGTGGCCGGCGGGGTGGGGCATCGTCTTGGCCCGAGCGACGCGGCGGACCACCCCGACGACGCTGATCGGCGGCGCCCCGATGCGGGTGCTGCGCATCACCGACGCCGGCGCCGCCGCGCTCGACCGGTGGCTGGCGGGGGCCCCGGTGCCCACCGGCGACGCCCACGCGGTGCTGGCCAGGCGGTTGACCGACAGCGGCATCGCCGTCCCGGTCGTGCCGGGCCGGCCGGTAGGCCACGACGCCGGAGTCTCGGTCGTGATCCCCGTCCACGACCGGCCGGACGGCCTGGCGGCCACCCTGAGGGCGCTCGCTCCCCTCGCTAGGGCCGGTGTCGAGATCGTGGTGGCCGACGACGGGTCGGGCGACCCCGAAGCGGTCGCCGCGGCGGTCGCCGGTTGCGCTGCGCCGGTCACGCTGGTCCGCCGGCCGGTGCGAGGGGGCCCGGCCGCAGCCCGCAACACCGGGTGGCGAGCAGCCAGCGGCTCCACGATCGCGTTCTTGGATGCCGACTGCATCCCGGCCCCCGGCTGGCTGGAGGCCTTGGCAGGGCACCTCGCCGACGAGTCGGTCGCGGCGGTGGCACCGCGAGTGACCGCGCTGCCTCCCCCGCCGGGCGGCAAACGCCGGGCGGGCGCCGGCCCGGCGGGTGCCGGCCGGGCGGGTGCGGGCTGGGCGGGTGCGGGCCCGCTCGGTCAGCGGGCGGCGGCTTGGCTCACCCGTTATGAGCAGGTCCGCTCCCCTCTCGACCTCGGCCCGGATCCTGGCCCGGTGCGCCCCGACGGGAAAGTCACCTACCTCCCGAGCGCGGCCCTGGTCGTGCGGCGCAGCGCCCTCGAAGCGGTAGCGGGCTTCGACGAGACCATGCCCGTCGGCGAGGACGTCGACCTGGTCTGGAGGCTGGTCGCCGGCGGTTGGAGGGTCCGCTACGAGCCGGGGGCCCGAGTCGGGCACCCGGCCCGCCCGTCACTGGAGGCTGCGCTGCGCCAAAGGCACGCCTACGGACGTTCCGCGGCCCCCCTGGCGGCCCGCCACCGGTCGTCGGTCGCTCCCTTATCGCTGCCCTGGCCCGCAGCTATGGCGTGGACCGCGACCGTCGCCGTCCCGCCCGCCGCGGGCGGGGCGGTGGTCGCCGGCGCCGTCGCCGCCGGCGCGCTCGGTTGGAGCACTCGGCGTGTCCGTCACCGCACCGGGCTGCCGCTATCCGCGGCCGCACGGATCGCGCTCGGCGGCCACCTGGCCGGCGGCCGGGCTTTCGCGGAGGCGGCGCGGCGGACCTGGTGGCCGCCGGCGGTGCTGGCGTGCCTCGTCGCGCCGCGCCGTTCCGGCCGCCTCGTCGCCCTGGTCGTGGCGCCGCTCCTCGCCGAGTGGCAGCGGGCCGGGCGGCCTCTGGGGCTCGTGCGGTGGGTGGTGTTCCGCCTGGCCGATGACGCGGCCTACGGGTCGGGGGTGTGGGCCGGCTGTGTTCGGGCCCGCAGCGCCAGGGCGCTGCTACCCCGCCTCGGCGCCTGACTGGGAATCGGCCGCTCGGGCTGATCGCACCAGGGCGAAGCGCAGCGAAGCCCCGGGACGCAGCTGCGCGGCCAAGTGCATGTCGGCGCCGACCACCACGCCCAGTACCGGGTATCCGCCAGTCACCGGGTGGTCGGCGAGGAACAGCACCGGCTCCCCCGAGGGCGGAACCTGCAAGGCGCCGGCGATCAACCCCTCCGGAGGCAGCTCCCCCGGCCGCGAGCGCGCCAGCACCGCCCCCGAAAGGCGCAGCCCGACCCGGTTGCTCTCCGACCCTACGGTCCAGGTCGTCGCGGCCAGCACCGCCAGCGCGTCGGGCCCGAACCAGTCGTCGCGGGGACCCGGTAGCACCCGCAGCAGCGGCTGGGGATGCGGCCGTCGTATGGGAGCCACATCAAGTCCGCTGCGGCGCCCCCCGTCCGGGCCGAGGGCCAGCGACTGCCCAGCCGCCAGGCGCGGCGGGCCGATACCGCTCAGCAGATCGGTGGCGCGGCTGGCGAGGACCGGTGGGACGTCGAGGCCGCCGGCGACGGCCAGGTAGGCCCGAGCCCCTTCGCGGGCCCAGCCGACCTCGATCCGGCTTCCCCCGTTCACCTCGAGGGGGGCGTTGGTCGCCGCGGGCCGGCCGTCGACGCTGAGTGACACCTCCGCACCGGTGACCGCGACCGCCCGGCTGGCGCCGGGAGGCAGATCGAGGCGTAGCCGCGGACCTCCGATGGTCGCCTCGAGCAGCGCCGCCCCGTCATCGTTGCCGACCAGACGGTTGGCCAGGCGGGCGGCGGGCCCGTCGAGCCAGCCCGACGGCGGTACACCCTGGTGGCCGAGCCCGGGGCGGCCCGGGTCCTGCACGGTGGTGAGCACTCCCGGGTCTAGGACGTGTAGGGCGCCGGCGGCGGGAGGCTCCTCCGGCGAGCTCGACCTGGTGGCGGTGGCCGCCGGCCGCCGGGAGCGTTCGGCCGCGACGAAGCGGACGTGGGTCCCCGGCGAGAGCAGCGCCGGCGGCTGGCGCCGGATGTCCCACACCGCGACGTCGGTCCGCCCGAGCAGCTGCCATCCCCCCGGGCTCGGCGCCGGGTAGACCGCGCTGTAACGGTCGGCTACGGCCACCGAACCGGCGGGCACCGCCGGGCGCGGCGAACGGCGTCTAGGCACCCACAGGCGTTCGGGCAGCCCGCTCAGGTAGGCGAACCCGGGAGCGAACCCGCAAAACGCCGCCTGGTAGACGGCACCTTGATGGGCGGCGACGACTTCGGCGACCGTCAGCCCGCAGTGGCGGGCGACCTCGTCGAGGTCTGCACCGTCGTAGACCACCGGGATCTCGACCGTTTCCTCTTCGCCCGGATCGGAAGGTGACGGTGGCTGGCGGTCCGGGATGCCTGCGATCACCGAGAGCAGAGCGGCGATCTCCTCGCCGCCGGCGACGACGACGAGAACGGTGGCCGCGCCGGGCACGACGTCCTGCAACCCGCGGACGGGTGGCAACGCCCGGCCGGGCAGGGGGCGAACCGCCGCCTCTCGCACCGCGGCCGCGAGCGCGACGGGCGGCCACCCCGGGGCCTCCAGCAGCACCGCTCCCTCCCCGACGGGGCGGATGGAGATCCCGGCTTCCGCCAGACTCCCGTCACCGCCGGGGCGGTCCTCGGTTCCCTGGTCGGGCCCGCTCACGCCGCTGCGAACGCCCGGACCGTCACCCCGGCTGACTCCAGCGCCCGTCGCGCGGCGCGGGCGGACGCCACCGCGGACGGCGTGTCGCCGTGCGCGCACAGCGACACCACCGACAGGGCCACCACCTCGCCGGTGCTGGCTGTAACCTCGCCGTCGACGGCGATGCGCACCGCGCGAGCCGCGATCGCGGCGCTGTCGTCGATGACCGCGCCCGGCCGCGACCGGTGGAGGAGCCCGCCGCCCGGCTCATAACCCCGGTCCAGGTACCCCTCGGCGAAGGCCGGGACGCCGGCACTGGCGGCCGCGCTGAGCAGAGCGCTGCCGGGAAGGGCGAGCACCCCGACGCCGTCCCCGAAAGCAGCCACCGCCTCGACCACGGCGGCCGCGGCGTCGGGCTGAGCGCACGCCCGGTGGTACAGGGCCCCGTGCGGTTTCACGTACGACACCCGGCCTCCGGCGGCGCGAGCGAAACCGGCCAGGGCTCCGAGTTGGTACAACACGTCGTCGCGCAACGCGCCCGGCTCGACATCCAGGTCCCTGCGCCCGAAGCCGACCAGGTCCCGGTACGACACGTGCGCGCCGATCGCGACGCCGACGGCAACGGCCCGCTCGCACACCCGGGCCATGATCGAAGGGTCGCCGGCGTGGAAGCCGCACGCCACGTTGGCGCTGGTGATCACCTCCAGCAGCCCGTCGTCGTCTCCCATCGTCCACGGCCCGAACCCCTCGCCGAGGTCGGCGTTGAGGTCGACGGAGAGGCTCACCGGAGCGGGGTCACCGGCGGTCATGGCCGCGGGCGCCGGTCACTGCTCGGGCGGCCGGGCGTAGGCGACCAGCTCGGGGGCCAGACCGACATAGCCTGCCGGGGTCAGCGCGAGGAGCCTGGCTTCGGCCTCGGCGGGCAGGGCCAGCTCCTTGACGAATTCCTGTACGTCCTTGGGGCCGACGGTGGTGCCGCGGGTCAGAGCCTTCAGCCGCTCGTAGGGCTCGTCGTAGCCGTAGCGGCGCATCACCGTCTGGATCGCCTCGGCCAGCACCTCCCACTGGCCGTCGAGGTCGGCGGCCATCACCTCGGCGGAGGGGGCGACGCGTGCCAAGCCGCGCCGCGCCGCCCGCAACGCCAGGCCGGAGTGACCGATGGCCACGCCGAGGTTGCGGATGGCGGAGGAATCCGACAGGTCCCGCTGCATGCGGGAGATCATCAGCTTGCTCGCCAGGTGCTCGGCGAGGGCGGAGGACACCCCGGCGTTGGCCTCGGCGTTCTCGAAGTCGATCGGGTTGACCTTGTGCGGCATGGTCGAGGACCCGACCTCGCCGGCGACGGTCTGCTGGCGCAGGTAGGCGCGGCTGATGTACTCCCACATGTCGCGGCAGAAGTCGATGAGGATGGTGTTGGTGCGCACGACCGCGTGCAGGACCTCGCCGAGGGCGTCGTGGGATTCGATCTGGGTGGTCAGCGGGTTCCACTGCAGGCCGAACCCTTCGACGAACTGCCGGGACACCTCGATCCACGGCACCTCCGGGTAGGCGACCTGATGGGCGCCGTAGGTCCCGACCGCACCGTTGAACTTCGCGCTGAGCGGGATGGCCCGCACCCCTGCGAGCTGCCGCCGCCACCGGCTCACGAAGACGGCCAGTTCCTTGCCGAGGGTGGTCGGCGTGGCGGTTTGCCCGTGGGTGTGGCTGGGCATCGGCAGCGCAGCGTGGGCCTCCGCCAGACCCCAAACCTCGCCGACCAGCCCGTCGGCCAGCGGCAGCCAACCGGAGCGCAGGCCGTCGCGCAACATGAGCGTGTAGGCCAGGTTGTTGATGTCCTCGGATGTGCACGCGAAGTGCACGAACTCCGCCCCCGGCCCGAAGCCGACGGCCGCCAGCTTGTCCTTCAGGTGGTACTCCACGGCCTTGACGTCGTGGTTGGTGCGCCGCTCGATGGCTTTGATGGCATCGACGTCGGCGGCGCCGAAATCACGGACCCAGCCGCGCATCGTCGCGGCCGTCGCCTCGTCGACCGGCGCCAACTCCCCGATCTCCGGTCGCTGCGACAAGGCGAGGAGCCACTCCACCTCGACCGCGAAGCGCTGGCGCAGCAGCGCGTCCTCGGAGAAGGCATCGGCGAAATCGGTCAGCTGCGAGGCGTAGCGGCCGTCGAGGGGGGAAAGTGCTGCCATCCCCGCGAGCGTACCGGTGCCCCGCTCCGGCCACCGGCGTCTGGTCGACGGCCTGGCGGGGTAGGGGCTACCCGTGGGCCTCTTCAAGCATCAGCGCGCCGAGGCCGGTGCCGGTGCTGCACCGGTGACCTCCCTGGATCAACTGCCGCCTCCGCCGGCCACTGCGTGGCAAGCCGCGGCGCCGGCTGACATCGAGCCCGGCTCGCCTCAGGCGGCGGCTGATCCGGTGACCTCGCCTCCGCCTGAGGCCCCCCAGACCGATCCCGGGCCTTCACAGAACCCGCCTCTCGTGGTACCCAAGACTCGGACCAGCGCCGCCTACGTGGGTGTGTCGGTCGGGTTGGTGGTCTTGGTGCTGGTGATCATCTTCATCGCCCAGAACCTGCGCGACGCCACGGTCCACTTCCTCGGCGCCAGCTTCAAAATGCCGATCGGACTCCTGGTGCTGGCTTCGGCGGTCGCCGGGGGGATCATCGTCCTCCTGGTTAGCGCAGCCCGCGTCGCCCAGCTGCGACTGATGGCCCACCGCCACCAGGCCGGCCGGCCCACCCGCTGATCACCGGCCCAGCTTCGCCCTGACCACATCGGCGGCGGCGGCCACGCCGGTGCGGGGCTCGAACCGGGCCGCGGCGCGCACCAAACGGTCGTCGTCCTCGGCCGTCAGGTCCAAGTCCGCGGCCGCTACGTTGCCCTCCAACTGCGCGACGCTGCTGGCCCCGGGGATCACCACCACGTTGGGCCGGCGCAGCAGCCACGCCAGCGCGACCTGCGACGGGGTGGCGCCGTATCCGGCGGCGACCGACGACAGCGTGGCGCGCAGGTCCTCTGCCCTGCGCATGTTCTCCGGTGTGAAGAGCGGTTTGAACGACCGGACCCCGCCCGGGCGGCTGGTGGCGGACCACCGACCGGAGAACGCACCTTGGGCCAACG
The DNA here is from genome assembly GCF_025499425.1 of Acidiferrimicrobium sp. IK. Lineage (GTDB taxonomy): Bacteria > Actinomycetota > Acidimicrobiia > Acidimicrobiales > Palsa-688 > Acidiferrimicrobium. The sequence continues at coordinate 36,173 of NZ_JAIMCB010000004.1, read as the reverse complement.
GGCTGTAGGCGATGATCAACCGGTCGTTGGCCTGAGCCCACGGCAGCAGCTCCGCCTCCGGCCCTCGGGTGACCAAGTTGTACTCCACCTGGTTGGAGAGGATCGGCCCCCCGAAGGCGGCCTCCGCCGAACGCCACCCGGCAGGGCTGTGGTTGCTTACCCCCACATGGGCGACCAAACCGGCTCGCTTCAAGTCGGCGAGGGCTCCGAACATCGGACCCGACGGCGCCAGCGGGTTGGGCCAGTGGACCTGGTAAAGGTCCACGGAATCAGTTCCCAGCCGGCGCAGACTGGCCTGGGCGTGGCGCCGGACGGCAGCGGGGTGCGGGAAGAACGGTGCGTACTTGGTGGCGAGGAACACCTCGTCGCGGCGGCCGGCCAGCGCCCGCCCGAGGATCGTCTCCGAACGGCCCCGCCCGTAGATCTCCGCGGTGTCGAACAGCGTCACGCCGAGATCGAGCGCCCGCTCGACGATGCGGGCGGCCTCGCCGCCGGCGTAAGCGGCCCCGTAGCCCCACTCGCGGGAGCCGAACTGCCACGTCCCGAGCCCGACCGCTGACACCGCGGCACCCCCCGCGTTCACGATTCGCACCCACCGGACCCTAACCGCCGGAGCGAAAGACTGGACGGGCGGCGCCGCCCCGGCCACGATGGCTCGATGGGTCGGCCGGGAAAGCTCTTCGACCAGGACGACGAGCCCGAGATCCCAGCGGCCCGTCGACCGCGGCGGGGGGGCTTCTTCGACCAGGATCTCGAGGGCGAGCCGGGCCCCGAGACCGGCTCCAGGGCATCCGACCCGCTGCCGGCGTGGCCGGAGCCGGCCTCACCGGACCCGACCGGCCAGCCGATCCTTCGCATCACCAGCAGCCCGGTGGTGCGCCCCTCGCCGTTCGAGCCCGAACGGCCGTCGCGCCCCAACCGACCCGACGTCGCGCCGCCAGTCCGGCTCGAGCCGCCCGAGCGGGTCGAGCCGCCAGTCCGGGTCGGTCCGCCCGCCACCGGCCTTCCCCGCCGCGCCGACCGTCCGGTGCCCCCAGCGCCGGCGCGCCAGCCGCCGGCGCCGGCGCGCCAGCCGCCGGCGCCCCCCAGGCGGTCCGCCGCGGCAGAACCGGCACCCCCCACGCCGGGACCCGCCAGTCCGGCACCCCCCAGGCCGACGCCTCGTCCGACGCCTCGTCCGACGCCTCAGCCGGCAGCACCGGCCGCTCGCCAGCCGGCAGCACCGGCCTCTCGCCAGCCGCAAAGCCGGGAACCGTCACGTTCCCTGGCGTCGAGCAGCGCGCTGATGGCCGGAGGCACGCTGCTGTCGCGCATCACCGGGTTCGCCCGCGTGCTGCTCGTCGCCACCGTCCTCGGCACCAGCGGCCTGGGTGACGCCTACAACCTGGCCAACTCGGTCCCCAACATCGTCTACGACCTGCTCCTCGGCGGCATCCTGTCCGCCACCCTGGTCCCGGTTTTCGTCGCGGAGCTCGGCCGGCGCGACACGCGCGAGGGTGCCCGGGCCCTGAGCGCCATAGTCACCGCCATCGGCGTGGCGTTGGTCGCGATCAGCGCCCTCCTGTACTTCCTGGCCCCGTGGATCCTGCGCTTCTACCTGCTGCTCAACCACCAGACCGGCAAGGCCGACGAGCAGGCGGTCGGCGCCAGCCTCCTGCGCCTGTTCGCCCCGCAGGTGCTCCTCCTCGGCGCGATCGTGGTGAGCACCGCGCTGCTCAACGCCCGCCGGCGCTTCGCCGCCGCGGCCTTCTCCCCCGTCGTCAACAACCTGATCGCCATCGCGGCCCTCATCGCCACTCGGGTCACCGCGACCGACCTGCGGGTGGGGCCGTTCCGCCACGAGCACGGACCGCTTCTCGTGCTGGGGCTCGGTACCACCCTCGGCTACCTGGTCCAGCTCCTCGTGCAATGGCCGGCCATGCGCCGCGCCGGCATCCGGCTCCGCCCGGTGTGGGATCCCCGTCACCCGGCCGTGCGCCGTGTCGCCGGGCTGTCGGCGTGGCTGATCGGCACGGTCATCGCCAACCAGATCGCGTTCAACATCATCCTGGTGTACGCCGCCAAGCAGCCCGGCGACGTCACCGTCTACACGACCGCCTACCAGTTCTTCCAACTGCCCTACGCCCTCTTCACGGTCTCGGTCGCCTCGACGCTCACCCCCGACCTGGCCGAGCGCTGGACCAGACGCGACCAGTTGGGGTTCCAGCGCCGGATCATCCGCGGCCTGCGCGTCACCCTCGGGATCCTCGTACCCGCGGCCGCCGGCTACACGATCATCGCCGGGCCCCTCATCGACCTCGGGGTACTCTACGGGCACGTAACCGCGGCCAAAGCCCACGAGATCGGCTCCAGCCTGGCTCTCTTCGCCATTGGGCTGCCCGGGTTCTCGGCGTTCGCGCTGCTCATGCGGGCCTACCAGGCGATGCAAGACGCCAGGGCGATGTTCTCGATGTACGTCGTCGAGAACGCGCTGACCCTGGTGGCCGCCGTCGCGCTGTACCCGTCGATGGGGGTCAAAGGTCTGGCGCTCGCGTTCATCGCCCCGTACACCGTCGTGGCGATCGTCGCTGCCAGCCACCTCCGCCGGCGCATCGGCAGCTTGGGAGGCTCGCTCACCGTCCGGGCGCTCGGGCGCATCGTGCTCGCCGGCGCCGCGATGGTCGGCGCGCTGCTCGGCGTGGGGACCGTGCTGCCGACCGGCGGAGCCCACTCGGCGCTCGCCATCCGCCTCATCGCTGACCTGGTCGTCGGCACGGCGGTCTACGTGGGAGCCGCCCGGGTGCTCGGCATCGAGGAGATCGAACCGGTCCTCGGCCTGCTGCGCCGCCGGGGTCGCTGAACACCACAACCCGGCTGGGGCCAGGGGACTGCGATGATTGCCGGATGAGGACAGGCAACATGTACGGGCCCGACGCCACCTTCCTCGGCATCCCCGCAGCCGACCCCGACGAGCCGGCCTCCTTTTCCCGATCTGTTGCAGTAATCCTGGGCGCCCCCTTCGACGGCGGCACGTCGCACCGTCCCGGTTGCCGCTTCGGGCCGCAGGCGATCCGGCTGACCGACTACCTGCCCCACGACGGCAGCCGCCCGCACCTGGCGCTCGACGTCGACCCTCTCCTGGAGCTGGCCGTCACCGACCTCGGCGACATCGAGATGCCCTCAGGCGAGATCGAGCGGTCCCTGTCGCTGCTCGAGGCGGCCGTCACCCGCATAGCCGCGACCGGCACGATCCCCGTCGTGCTCGGCGGCGACCACAGCATCACCTGGCCCGACGCGACCGGCGTCGCCCACCAGGTCGGCTGGGGACGGCTCTCGCTCATCCACTTCGACGCTCACGCCGACACCGGCGACGTCCAGTTCGGCTCCCTCTACGGTCACGGCACGCCGATGCGGCGCCTCATCGACTCGGGCGCGGTGCGCGGCGACCGGTTCTTGCAGATCGGGTTGCGGGGATACTGGCCGGAGCCCGAGACCCTGGCGTGGATGGCCGAACAGGGCATGCGCAGCTTCGAGATGACCGAGGTGGTCGACCGTGGGCTTCCGTCGGTACTCGACGAGGCATTCGAGATCGCGCTCGACGACTGCGACGCGGTGTTCCTGTCGGTCGACGTCGACGTCGTCGACCCCGGCGCCGCGCCCGGCACCGGGACGCCCGAGCCGGGCGGGCTGAGCGGCCGCCAGCTGCTCGACGCGGTCCGGCGGATCTGCATGGAGCTGCCCGTAGCCGGCATGGACGTAGTCGAGGTCTCGCCCCCCTACGACCACGCCGAGGTCACCGCCTACCTGGCCAACCGGGTCGTGCTCGAAGCGCTGTCGGGAATGGCATGGCGGGCCCGCTCTCAACGGGGGGAGACGGTCCGCCAGCCCGGAGACCCCCTGCTGCGGGGCCGGCGGACGGTCTGAGGGCCGGCGGGCGGGAGCCGGGCCGGAGCCGAGCCGGCGGGCGGGCCGGGAGCCGGGCCGGCGGCTCAGCGGGCGGCGCCGGCGGGTCGGCGGCCGACGGCGGACCTGCTCGCTCAAAGCGCGCCTGGCGCGGTTTTGTACTGATAGACACCCAAACCGCGCCACGACGGGGTTGGAGGACCCTTCTTCCAACGTTTTTCATATATTTTGAGCCCATGACTGCCATCCCCGGCGAGTTGCGGGCGCTCGCCGAACGGCAGTACGGGCTGGCCAGCGTCAGCCAGGCACTCGGGTGGCTCGACCGCGCCGCTATACGCCAGCTGCGAGCGCAGGGCGTCGTCAGCGCCTACCGGCGCAACGTCATCCGCTTCGCCGGCAGTTCCAGCTCATGGCGCCAGCAAGCGATGGGCGCCTGCCTGGCGTACGGGCCGCCGGTTGCGGTCTCCCATCTGGCGGCCGCGCGCCTGTTCGGGTGGGACGTCGCCGGCCGGCCGCCGGTCAGCGTCGTCCTCCCCCACCAGCGAAGCGGCCGGCGGGGGGATCTACACGCCATCCGCGCTGCCCTACCCCACGGTGATGTGGTCGAACGCTTCGTCATACCGGTGACCAGCCCGGTTCGCACGCTCGTTGATCTGGCGGTGCGCCTGCCCACCCGAAGCCTTGAAGACCTCTACGACCATCTGATGCGCACGGCGGGGTTGCAGGCCGCGGACGTGGCGGCTCGCCTTCCGGGGCGGGCGCGCCTGGATGGCCATTCCCTATACCCCCTCTGGCGGATGACCGAGCTGCGCCTCGAGCGTCAGGCCGGCGGTGAGAGCGTCTGGGAGGACCGCGTGGCCGGTTGGCTGACCGATGCCGGGCTGCCGGCGCCGGCCCGCCAGCACCGGGTGGTCCTTCGTGGCGCCGTCTACCGGCTCGACCTGGCGTACCCAGACCAGAAGGTGGGCGTCGAGTTCGACGGTTGGGAGTGGCACCGGAGCCGGAAGCGTTTCGACGACGACCGGGCCCGCCTGGCCGAGCTCACCCTCGCCGGTTGGCTCGTCGTGCAGGTGACCTCGGCCCATGACCGGGCGGAGACGGTAGGGCGGGTGGAGCGCGCCCTGCGCCAGCGGGGAGGACCCACCCCCCGCAGCGGTTGAGCCGGCGACCCGGAGCCGACGGACCCGGACATCGTCCGACGTCATGGCCCGGCGGCCGCTCGCTCGGCCATGCTGGGGCGATGACCAGGCAGCCCACGACCGTGTACACCGACGGCGCCTGCTCGGGGAACCCGGGCCCCGGTGGGTGGGCGTGGGCCGTGCCCGGCGGCGCCTGGGCCAACGGGGCCGCGGCGCACACCACCAACCAGCGCATGGAGGTCCAGGCGGTGCTCGAGGCGGTCACCACGCTGGACGGGCCGGTGGACGTCGTGTCGGACTCCACTTACGTGGTCAACTGCTTTCGCGACCGGTGGTGGGAAGGGTGGCTGCGAAGAGGGTGGACCAACTCCCAGAAGAAGCCGGTCGCCAATCGGGACCTGTGGGAACCGCTGATCGACGCGTACCGGGCCGACCCCCAACGGCTGCAGTTCCGCTGGGTGAAAGGCCACTCCGGCGACCCGATGAACGATGTCGTCGACCGCCTGGCCGTCGCCGCCGCAACCGCGCAGGTCGGCGGTCGCGGCGACACCCCGCCGACCGTGCTCGGACCCGCGGACTTCCCTGTCAGGCGCCAGCCAGCCGCCAGGCTGAGCCAGCCAGCCGCCGCCGGCAGCCCAGCTGCCGGTGCCGCGGCCGGGCCGAGCCAGCCCGCCGCGACCGAACCGCCGGCTGGTCACCGGATCGTCGTCACCGGGCTCAAACCGCCGGCCCTCGGCGGCTACGACGACCCGCCGGCGGCGAAGGTGGCGCGGGCCCGGCTCGCGGAGATCGTGGCGGCCAAGGCCGAGTTGCACCCGGACCTGGTGGTGATGACCGGCATGGGGCTGGGGGCCGAGCAGCTAGGGGCCGAGGCCGCCGCGGACGCAGGCGTCCCGTTCATCGCCGTGCTGCCATTCCCAGAACAGCAACGGATGTGGTCGGGGGAGGTCCAGCGGCGCTTCGCAAGCCTCCTCGAGCGGGCTGCCGGCGTCACCGTGCTCGAAGGCCGAGCGCCCGAGAACCGCCAGCGGGCGGGCGGCGCGCTGGCGCGACGGGACGCTTGGTTGGCGCGCCACGCCGACGAGGCGATCGTCGTGTGGGACGGGACCGACGCCGCGGTCGGGCGGGCGCTGCGCTCTCTCCAGGACCACCTGGGAGAGGAGAACGTCTGGGTCCTCGAGGTCCGGCCACAAGACTGACCGGGGAGCGGGCCTCGGTCAAAAGAGGCGAACCCCCTGGGCCTGGGAAGCTCACAATCCGGACAGACCGGGCCTGGAGAGAGCTACTTGCCGGTAACAAGTTTGAGCGGCGCGACGATGGTGGGGTGATCTTCGACGGCTTCTCCCACCAGCTCCCGGACATCGACCCCCAGGAGACGGCGGAGTGGTTGGACTCGTTCGATGCGGTGCTCGACGAGCACGGCAAGGTCCGAGCCCGGTACCTGCTCATGAAGCTCCTGGAGCGGGCGACCGCCAGCCAGGTGGGCTTCCCCGCCACCGTGTCGACGCCCTACGCCAACACCATCCCATCGGACCAGGAACCGTGGTTCCCCGGCGACGAGGACATCGAGCGGCGCATCCGGGCCTTCATCCGCTGGAATGCCGCGATCATGGTGGTGCGGGCCAACCACCGGGCTGAGGGGATCGGCGGTCACCTGGCGACCTACGCGTCGTCCGCGAGCCTCTACGAGGTCGGCTTCAACCACTTCTTCCGGGGCAAGGCCGACGGGCAGGCCGGAGACCAGGTCTTCTTCCAGGGTCACGCCGCCCCCGGGATCTACGCCCGAGCCTTCCTCGAGGGCCGGCTCACGACCGAGCAGCTGGACTTCTTCCGCCAGGAGCTCGGCGGCCGGGCCGTGAGCGGGGACGGGACGCCCGGACCCGGAGGGCTGTCGAGCTACCCGCATCCCCGGCTCATGCCGGAATTCTGGGAGTTCCCGACGGTGTCGATGGGTCTCGGGCCGCTCAACGGCATCTACCAGGCCCGGTTCAACCGTTACCTGCACAACCGGCGCATCGCCGACACCTCGAGGAGCCGGGTGTGGTGCTTCCTCGGTGACGGCGAGTGCGACGAGCCCGAGACCCTCGGGGCCCTGTCCATCGCCGCGCGCGAGCAGCTGGACAACCTGATCTTCATCGTCAACTGCAACCTGCAACGTCTCGACGGGCCGGTGCGCGGCAACGGAAAGGTCATCCAAGAGCTGGAGGCGGTCTTCCGGGGCGCCGGGTGGAACGTCATCAAGGTCATCTGGGGCTCCAAGTGGGACGAGCTTTTGGCCCGCGACGTGGACGGTGTGCTGCTCAACAAGATGAACACCACCGTCGACGGCGAGTTCCAGAAGCTGGCCACCGAGGACGGCGCCTACATCCGCGAGCACTTCTTCGGTCCCGACCCTCGCCTGCGGCGGCTGGTCGAGCACCTGAGCGACGACGAGCTGCGCAACCTTCCTCGAGGCGGCCACGACTACCGCAAGCTCTACGCCGCCTACAAGGCCGCCACCGAGACGACCGGGCAGCCGACCGCCATCCTGGCCAAGACCATCAAGGGGTGGACGCTCGGACCGGAGATCGAGGCTCGCAACTCCACCCACCAGATCAAGAAGATGAACCCGACGCAGCTGCGGTTGCTGCGCGACCGGTTGCACCTCAACGACGAGATCCCCGACTCGGTGCTGGAAGCCGGGGAGCCGCCGTTCTTCTGCCCGGCCGAGGACTCCATCGAATACCAGTACATGATCGAGCGGCGGGCGGCTCGGGGCGGCAGCCTCCCACAGAGGGTCGTGCGGGCCAAGCCGCTCGCCGCCCCCGACGACAAGGTGTTCGCCGAGTTCGACAGCGGCTCGGGCACCCGCCACGTGTCGACGACCATGGCCTTCGCGGTTCTCATGCGCGGTCTGCTTCGGGACAAGGCGATCGGCCAGCGGGTGGTCCCGATCATCCCCGACGAAGCCCGCACCTTCGGCATGGACGGCCTGTTCAAAGAGGTCAAGATCTACGCCCCGCTCGGCCAGCTCTACGACCCGGTCGACTCGAAGCTGATGCTGTCGTACGCGGAGGCCAAGGACGGGCAGATCCTGGAGGAGGGCATCTCCGAAGCGGGGGCCATGGCCGACTTCACCGCGGCCGCCACGGCGTACGCCACGTGGGGCCAGCCGATGATCCCCTTCTTCATCTTCTACTCCATGTTCGGTTTCCAGCGCGTCGGTGACCTCATCTGGGCGTGCGGGGACATGCGGGGCCGGGGGTTCCTCCTCGGGGGCACCGCGGGGCGCACGACGCTGCTGGGCGAGGGCCTCCAGCACGATGACGGCCATTCGCTGGTGCTGGCCTCGACCGTGCCCAACCTCCAGGCATACGACCCGGCGTTCGCGTACGAGACGGCGACCATCGTCAAAGACGGCATCCGGCGTATGTACGGTCCCGAGCCGGAGGACGTCTTCTACTACTTGACGCTCTACAACGAGAACTACGCCATGCCGGCCAAGCCGGGCGACGACCACGCGGCCATCGACGAGGGCATCCTGCGCGGCGCCTACCGGTTCGCACCGGCTCCGGAGGGGCCCAGGCGCCGAGCGACGATCCTGTTCTCCGGCAGCGCCTCGCAAGCGGCGCTGGCCGCCCAGCAGATGCTGGCCGCCGACCACGACGTGGCCGCCGAGCTGTGGTCGGTGACCAGCTACAAAGCGCTGCGCGAGGACGCCCTGGCGGTCGAACGCTGGAACCGTCTCCACCCCAGCCTGCAGGCGCGCACGCCCTACGTCACCGAGGCTCTCAGCGACACTCAGGGCCCTGTGGTCGCGGTCACCGACTTCATGAAGTCGGTGCCGGACCAGATCGCCCGGTGGGTCCCGGCCCACTTCACGCCGCTCGGCACCGACGGCTACGGCATGTCAGACACCCGGGAGGCGCTGCGTCGTCACTTCGAGACCGACGCCGCCCACGTGGTGGTCGCGGTGATCGACGGCCTCCGGGCCGCCGGTGACAGCAAGCCCGAAGAGGTAGAAGACGCCATCCGCCGCTACGGCATCGACCCGGAATCACCGGATCCGGCGAAGGTCTGACCCCGGCTCATGCCCGCCGTCACGCTCCGCCTCTCGGGTGACCCAGACGCCGACGCGCTGCTGTCCGAGGACCCTCTGGCCCTGCTGATCGGCATGGTCCTCGATCAGCAGATCCCCCTCGAGAAGGCTTTCTCGTCGCCGCGCGACCTGAAGGACCGTCTGGGCGGCACCCTCGACGCGGCCGCCATCGCCGACATGGACCCCGACGCCCTGACCGCGGTCTTCTGCGAGCGGCCTGCCCTGCACCGCTTCCCGGCGGCCAACGCCAAACGGGTGCAGGAGCTGTGCCGGATCGTCGCGGCCGACTACGGCGGCGACGCGGCGAACGTGTGGGCGACGGCGTCGAGCGGTGACGAGCTCTACGCCCGCATCAAGGCCCTTCCCGGGTTCGGCGAGCAGAAGGCCCGTATCTTCGTCGGCCTGCTCGGCAAACAGCTGGGTGTCCGGCCGCCCGGTTGGCAGGGCGCAGCCGGCAAGTTCGGTCAGCCCGGCACCTACCTGTCGGTGGCAGACATCACAAGCGCCGAGTCGCTGGGCCGGGTGCGGGCCTACAAGCAACAGACGAAGGCCGCGGCCAAGGCGGCCGCGGCCGGCGCTAGCGCGCCCTCAGCAGCCCGGCGCTAGCGCGCCCTCAGCAGCCCGGCGCTAGCGCGCCCTCAGCAGCCCGGCGCGAGCGCGCCCTCAGCAGCCCGGCGCGAGCGCGCCCTCAGCAGCCCGGCGCGAGCGCAAGCTCAGCAGACCGGCGCGAGCGCAAGCTCAGCGGCCAAGACCAGCGCGCCGGGCCGGGGAACCGGCCTCCCCCGGGCGGATCGCGTTCAGGACTGGCGGTCGAGCCAACCGATCAGCAGCGCTATGGCCCTGGGGTCGTGGCGCAGCCGGTGCCCGGCCCCGTGAAGGACCCGCAACTCGACCTCCCCGTCCGCGGCGTCGGCCAACGCCCGGGCGTCGAGGAGGGGCACCACCTCGTCGTTCGCGCCGTGCACGAGGAGGATGGGCCGAGGCGGGATCTTGCCGATGAGCCCGAGAGGGCGGACCTCGCGCAGCTCCCGGGCCCACGCGTCGAGGTCCGCGGGGAAGTTCCGGTCCCGGATCACCCCGACGGCTCGGGCTTGGGCGACGAACCTGCGGGCGTCCACGGCGCGGTCGCCGAAGTCGGCGGGGGCGGACAGGGCGGCGACGCCGCGCACCTTCTCGTTCTCGCCGGCCGCGCAGATGGCCAGCGCCCCGCCGGCAGCGAAGCCGCACAACCACACCCCGTCCACCTCGCCGGTGGCCAGCAGAGTGGCGGTGGCCGCCTCCAGGTCGGCCAGCCAACCGCCCAGGGAGAAGTTGCCCTGCGAGCCGCCGGTCCCCCGGAAGCTGAACGTCAAGACGACCCATCCGGCGTCGGCGGCGAGTCGGTCGGCGAGCTGGTCGTACCCGCGGCCTGCCCCCTGGGTGGGGGACGGCACGACGGGGAACCCGTGGCAGAGGACCAGGCCGTGACGCTTGCCCGCCGCGGAGGACGGAGCGGGCCGGGCCAGGTGGGCGGCCAGCTCCAGACCCTGCGACTGGATGGTCAGCGGGGTGCCCGCGTTCGGCGACGGCGGCTCGGTCGCTACGGGCATAGCGCACTCATCACGGGCATAGCGCGCTCATCTGCCGGCGACCGGACGACCGCGACCCAACCGGCGCGGTGTGCAGGGCGGGACGTGACGGGGCGATGGGGGGCCTCAACCGCTTTGCTCAGGCATCGGCAGCGACACAACCGTGGGGTCGGTACCCCCGGTTGCGAGCCTCGGCGAGGAGGTCGGGACCGAAGGTGGCGAACTGCTCGGAGGCGAGCAGGTCGTCGATCGCGCACGCCTCCGAGGTGTGGTCCAGGTCGTGGACTCGCTGGGTGCGCTTGTCTCCCAGCCAACGGTTGTTCTCGAAGAGGGTCGGACGGGTCATCACCACAAATCTTCCACACCCTACGGTCGGCGTCGTGGCAACCGACTCGAGCGAACGAACCGGCGAGCCGCGGCGCGACGCGAGCGGAGGGGCCGCCGAGGCGGCCCCTCCGTCACATCACTGGATTGGCGAGGAGCGCCGTTTGGTGTGCCGGGTGGGACCATCTCCCGGCCTTCGCTCCCCTGGTAACTGGCGTGGATTCACCAGGTGGTCCAGCGACCGCGCTAGCGGCCAGCCACCTCCGAGGTCCCAGAAAGCTTGTCACTACTCAGCTGGACCACCTCCTTTCTTCGGTGGTCGCGATGGTAGCGAGGCGCAGGACCAAACTGCACGTGTTTTTCGAGTCGGGCCGATGAACGCATAGCGTCGCTCCATGGCCATCTACGCGCTCGGCGACCGCACCCCGACCATCCACCCCGACGCCTACGTGCATCCCGACGCGGTGGTCATCGGGTCGGTCGTGATCGGTGCCCGGAGCAGCGTGTGGCCCTCGGCCGTCGTTCGAGGTGACTACGGCACGATCACCATCGGCGAGGCGACGTCGGTCCAGGACGGGGCGGTCATCCACGCCACCGCCGAGCTGGCGACGGAGATCGGTTCGTGGGTGGTGATCGGCCACCTGGCGCACATCGAGGGTGCGGTCGTCGAGGACCGGTCCCTCATCGGGGTCGGAAGCGCGGTGCTGCACCGGGCTCGCATCGGTGAGGGCGCGACGGTCGGCGCCGGCGCGGTGGTCACCAACGACATGAACGTGCCGCCGCGGGCGCTGGCCGTCGGTGTGCCCGCCACGATCAAGCCGGATCGCTCGCACGCCGAGGTGATCGTGGCGTCCGCGCAGGTGTACGTGGACAACACCGCCCGCTACGCGAAGCAGCTCCGCCGCCTCGACTAGGAGGCGGCGGAGCTGCGTGCGACAGCAGGGCGGGGCTGAGCAGGAAGGTCGGGGAAAGGAAGCTGGACGCTCCCCCACCCGATCTCCGAATCAGATGCCGATGCGCTGGGCGAGTAGCTCGCGGTGGTAGGTGGGGTCACCGAAGAGCAGCTCGCTGCTCTTCGCCCGCTTGAAGTACAGGTGGGCCGGATGCTCCCAGGTGAACCCGATGCCGCCGTGGATCTGGATGTTCTCGGCGGTGGCGTGGAAGTACGCCTCGGAGCAGTACGACTTGGCCAGGCTGGCCACCACCGGCAGCTCGTCGTTGTCCTCGGCCGCCGCCCACCCGGCGTAGTACGCCGCGGACTTGGCCGACTCGACTTCGAGGAGCATGTCGGCGCACTTGTGCTTGATGGCCTGGAAGGAACCGATCGGACGGCCGAACTGCACCCGGACCTTGGCGTACTCGACGGCCATGTCGAGCACCTTCTGGGCCCCGCCGACCTGCTCTGCGGCCAGGGCCACCGCGGCCAGGTCCAGCATCTTGGAGATCGCCGCCCAGCCGGCGCCGTCGGTCCCGACGAGCCGGCCCGGGGTGGAGTCGAAGGTCAGCTTGGCCTGCTTGCGGGTCTGGTCCATCGTCGAAAGCGGCGTGGCGGTGAACCCGCTGGCGCCCTTGTCGACGGCGAACACCGACACGCCGGCCGCGGTGCGGGCCGCGACGAGGACCACGTCGGCGGTGTGGCCGTCGAGCACGTAGAGCTTCTCGCCGGTCAGCGTCCACTCCGAGCCGGATCCGGTCGCTTGGAGGGTGACGCCCTCCTCGTCCCAGCGGCCCGACGCCTCCGCTAGCGCCACGGTGGCGATCGTGGTGCCCGCCGCGATCCCGGGCAGCAGATCCTTCTTGGCGGCGTCATCCCCCGACGCCAGGAGCAGGTTGGCGGCCAGGGCCACGCTGGCGAAGTAAGGGGCGCACAGCAGCGCCCGGCCCATCTCCTCGAGCACGACGATCAGCTCCACGTAGGAGTACCCCGACCCGCCGTACTCCTCGGGGATGGCCAGCCCCTGCAGACCGAGCTGCTCGCCCATCTGCTTCCACACCGCCGGGTCGTATCCCTCGGTGGTCTCCATCAGCCGCCGGACCTCGGTCTCGGGCGACTTGTCCTCGAGGAAGCGGCGAACCGCCTTGCGCAGTTCTTCCTGCTCGTCACTGAAAGCGAAGTTCACGGTCTGGGTTCCCCTCGGAAAGCGTGTGGCCAGAATTCGACACAGTGTTTCTAGTACGTAGGCTCGACGCGTGCACTACGAGGACTCCACCGCCGAGATCCACAAGCTGGTCGTCGGACCCTTCGACAACAACGTGTTCGTCCTGCGCTGCAAGCAGACCGGGGAGGCCGTCCTGCTCGACGCGGCCAACGAGCACGACAAGCTGCTCGAGCTTTGCCGCTCCCTCGGCGTGCGCAAGGTGCTCGAAACCCACGGCCACTGGGACCACATCCAAGCCGTCCCCCAGATCCGCGACGCCGGCTACGAGGTGGGTGTCACCGCCGCCGACGCCGCCATGCTCCCCGCCTACGACTTCGTGCTCGAGGACGAGTCGGTCATCCAGGTCGGCCGCTTGAGGCTGCGGACCATCGTCACCCCGGGCCACACCCCCGGGTCGATCTGCTTCAAGTTGGAAGGGGCGCCGGTGCTCTTCAGCGGCGACACCCTCTTCCCGGGCGGCCCGGGGAACACCAAGTCCGACCTCGGCGACTTCCCGGCGATCATCCGCTCGATCGAGGACCGCCTGTTCGCTCCGCTCGACGGCGACACCGTCGTCATGCCCGGCCACGGGCTGGACACCACCATCGGCGCCGAGCGCCCCCACCTCCAGGAGTGGGTCGACCGGGGCTGGTAGCCGCGCTGACCCTCCGCCCGGACCTACGGTCCGGGCATGCTGATCTCGACGATGAACGACCTGCCCGGCTACGAAGTGACCGAGGTGCTCGGGGAGGTGTTCGGCCTCACCGTGCGCAGCCGCAACGTCGGTTCGCAGCTCGGAGCGTCGTTCAAGTCCCTGGCCGGAGGGGAGCTGAAGGGGATGACGAAGAACCTCATCGCCAGCCGCCAGGAAGTGACGCAGCGGATGGTCGACGAGGCGCTGGCCAAAGGCGCCGACGCCATCTTGGCCATGCGCTTCGACACGTCGGAGATGGGCGGCAACTGGACCGAGATCTGCGCCTACGGCACCGCGGTCCGGGTCCGGCGCCTCTAGCGGTACCCGTTGGGGTTGGACCGCTGCCAGCGCCAAGTGTCGGCGCAGGCGTCGGCCAGGCTGCGTTGCGCCTTCCAGCCGAGGACCTCGGTGGCCACCGACACGTCCGCGTAGCAGGCGGCGACGTCGCCGGGCCGGCGAGGAGCGATCCGGTACGGGACCGGGACGCCGGCGACCTCGGAGAAGGTCCGGATCACCTCGAGCACCGAGGCGCCGGTGCCGGTGCCCAGGTTGACGACCAGGGGGGTGCCCGGCGCCGGCGGGCGGTCCAGCGCGGCGACATGACCGAGGGCCAAGTCGACGACGTGGATGTAGTCGCGCACCCCCGTGCCGTCGGGGGTGTCGTAGTCGTCACCGAAGATCGCCACCTCCCGCCGGCGGCCCACCGCCACCTGGGCGACGAAGGGCAGGAGGTTGTTCGGTGTGCCGGTGGGGTCTTCGCCGATCCGTCCGGAGGGGTGGGCGCCGACCGGGTTGAAGTAGCGCAGGAGCGACACCTGCCACCCGGTCCCGGACGCGGCGACGTCGCGGAGGAGGCCCTCGATGACCGCCTTGGTCCGGCCGTACGGGTTGGCCGGCTGCACGACGGCGTCCTCGGGGATCGGAACGCAGACCGGATCTCCATACACCGTCGCGGAGGAGCTGAACACGATGCGCCGGACCCCGGCGTCGTGCATTGCGGCGAGAAGGACGACGGCCGAGCCGACGTTCACGTCGTAGTAGCGGACCGGTTCGACCACCGACTCGCCGACGGCCTTGAGCCCCGCAAAGTGGATCACCGCCTCCACCGGGTGCCCGCTGGAAGCCGCCCGGGCGAACATCTCGTCGAGGCCCCGGCGGTCGCGCACGTCGAGGCGGTGGAAGGCGACTGGCTGGCCGGTCAGCTCCCCCACCCGCCGCAGGGACTCCTCCGACGAGTTGGACAGGTCATCGACGACGGTGACCCGGTGGCCGGCGCCGATCAAGGTCACCACGGTGTGGGAGCCGATGTAGCCGGCCCCGCCGGTGACGAGCACGTGCATCCCAGCAGTGTGGCCGTTACGAGCCGGTGAGCGGGTGGCGGGGGGCGTCGACCAGCTCCAGGTCGGCCGGCAGCCCCTCGACCTCCACGTGGTCGCCTTCCACGGTGACCGACACCCGAGCGCCGGCCAGCGGGATGCGCCCGACGTGGAGCCGGCCGATCTGTTCGGGCAGCGCCGGGTGCAGCCACACCTTCCCTCGCGGCACCCACGGGTCGAGACGCAGCAGTGTGCGCAGCATGAGCAACGGCGACGCGGCCGCCCACGCCTGCGGGGAGCACGACGTCGGGTAGGGCACCACGATCGGCAGCTCCAGGCGGTCGAGCCCGCTGAACAGCTCCGGGAGGCGCCCCTGCTGGGCCACGGCCGCGTCGAGCATGGCCATGATGATCCGCTGCGCCTCCCTGACGTGGCCGTAGCGCATGAGTCCGGCGGCGATGATGGCGTTGTCGTGAGGCCACACCGACCCGCAGTGGTAGCTGATCGGGTTGTAGCCGGTCATCGACGCGGCGAGGGTCCGGACCCCCCACCCCGAGAACATGTCGGGCGACAGGAGCCGCCGGGCGACGGCGTCGGCTTTGTCCGCGTCGAGGATCCCGGTCCACAGGCAGTGGCCCATGTTGGAGGTCATGGCATCGACGGGTCGCTTGTCCCGGTCGAGGCCCATCGCCAGCCACCCCTTGTCCTCCAGCCAGAAGTCACGGTTGAAGGCCGCCTTCAGCGACGCGGCCTTGCCCCGCAGGCGCGACGAGAGAGCCGCGTCACCCTGCTCGGCGGCGAAGAACGCCCGGGCCAGGTACGCGCCGTACACGTAACCCTGCACCTCGGCCAGGGCGATCGGCGTCTCCGCGACGGTCCCGTCGGCGAAGCGGACGCCGTCGGCGGAGTCCTTCCAACCCTGGTTTCGCAGCCCTCGGTCGGAGGTCCGCTGGTACTCGACGTAGCCGTCCCCGTCGCGGTCGCCGTGCTGCTCGATCCACTCGATCGCCCGGTCGGCGTGGGGCAGCAGCTCGTCGACGGCCTCCCGGGCCAGGCCCCACCGGCGCAACTCCCCGAGGAGCATGACGAACAGCGGGGTGGCGTCGGCGGTGCCGTAGTAGATGGTGCCGCCGCCGAGGGACAGGGAGGAGGCCTCCCCGAAGCGCATCTCGTGGAGGATCCGGCCGGGCTCCTCCTCGTTGTGCGGGTTGAGGTCCCGCCCCTGGAACCGGGCCAGGGTCTGCAGCGTCCCGAGGGCCAGTTCGGGGTCGACCAGGAGGGCCATCCACGCCGTGAGCAGCGAGTCGCGCCCGAAGAGGGTCATGAACCACGGGGCGCCGGCAGCCACCACCGTGCGCTCCGGGTAGTCCGGATCGAAGATCCGGAGGGCGCCCAGGTCCTCGGCGCTTTTGGCCACCACGGCCCGGAGTCCCTCGTTGTCGGTGTCGACGACCGGCACGCTGCGACGCCACTGGGCCATCCGTTCGGCCGGCTTGGCCCGGCCGATGGGCTGGCCGCACACCCACCGGGGCTCGACCTCCTCGTCGTCGATGGCGCACACGAACTGCTGGCAGAGGGTCCAGTCGGCCTTGGAAGGGATGATCACCTCCCAGCGCAGCTCGTCGCCGTCGAACTTCGCCGGGCGCGACACCGACACCCGCATCGACCTGGTGTGGCTGCCGTGGCGGTGGCGGAACACCAGCGACTGGTCCTCCTGGGCCCCGGGCCGCCCCGCCCCGGCGACCACGCGGGCCTCTTTCACCTCGAAGAGGTCGGCGAAGTCCGCCCCGTAGGCGATCCGCACCGAGCAGTACGCGGGCTCCTCGCTGAAGTTGCGGACGAGGAGGTCCTCCCGTACGCCGCGCCCGACGTAGCGGTGGCGGACCACCATGAGGTTGGAATCGGCCCGCCCCGGCCGGGGCCGGGTCCGGGCAACGAAGGTGGCGGCGTAAGGCTCCGGGGAGTCGGTGGCCAGGGCCTCCGGCCGCTCGCCGTTGACCTCGAGGGTCCAGCGGGACAGGAAGCGGCTGTCGCGGAAGAAGAAACCTTCAGGCGACTCGGGGGTCAGGTCGCCGTTTTGGGCGCAGATGAGAAACGCCGACCCCTCGACCAGGGTGACCCGCTCGGTCGCGGCGCCGACCGGGGCGCTCTCCTGCGAACTCCACGGGTCCGCCATCAATCGGACACTAATAGCCCGGCGGGCCGCCGTTGGACGCCCACCTTTTCCCCTACGGCCGTAGTGGTAATACACTGTTGGGGTGGCGACACCCCCCCTCTTCGAGATCCAAGACCTCCACGTGGAGGTCGAAGGCACCGAGATACTTCGAGGCGTCGACCTGGTCCTCGGGGCCGGAGAGGTCCACGCGCTGATGGGCCCCAACGGTTCGGGCAAGTCGACCTTGGCCTCGACGCTTCTGGGCAGCCCCTCCTACCAGGTGACCAAGGGCCGGATCCTGTTCAAGGGGGAGGACATCACCGACTGGTCGACGGAGGTGCGGGGCAAGGCGGGGATCTTCCTGGCCTTCCAGTA
This sequence comes from Acidiferrimicrobium sp. IK, assembly GCF_025499425.1. Classification (GTDB taxonomy): domain Bacteria; phylum Actinomycetota; class Acidimicrobiia; order Acidimicrobiales; family Palsa-688; genus Acidiferrimicrobium. The sequence continues at coordinate 18,504 of NZ_JAIMCB010000004.1, read as the reverse complement.
CCCCGAGGAGATCCCCGGCGTCCCGGTGGTCCAGTTCCTCCGTCAGGCCCTGTCGGCCCGCAAGGGCATCGACCTGTCAGTGCTCGAGCTGCGGCTGTCGATCATGGAGTGGATGGGCAAGCTCGGCATGGACCCGTCCTTCGGGGACCGGTTCCTCAACGAGGGGTTCTCCGGCGGCGAGAAGAAGCGCAACGAGATCCTCCAGATGGCGATCCTCGAGCCGGAGCTGGCGATCCTGGACGAGACCGACTCCGGGTTGGACATCGACGCCCTCGACGTGGTGGCCAAGGGCGTCGAGGCGGTCCGCACCAGCCGTCCCGACCTCGGCGTGCTGATCGTCACCCACTACCAGCGCATCCTCGAGCGGCTGTCCCCAGACAGGGTTCACCTGCTCGTCGACGGGCGCATCCGCACCAGCGGAGGCCCGGAGCTGGCCCGGCAGCTCGAGCAGGAAGGCTACGAAGCATGGCGATAGACGCACCTGCGACCCCCATCGACGTCGCCTCGATCAAGAAGGACTTCCCGATCCTCGCGGTCGAGGTCCACGGCAAGCGGCTGGTCTACTTGGACTCCGCGGCGTCCTCGCAGAAGCCCACCGCGGTCCTCGACGCCATGGACCGCTACTACGAGACCACCCACGCCAACGTCCACCGCGGCGTGTACACCATCGCCGAGGAAGCGACCCGCCTCTACGAGGACGCCCGCAAAGCGATGGCCAGGTTTATCGGTGCCGGGTCCCCTTCGGAGGTGGTGTTCACGAAGAACGTGACCGAGGCCATCAACCTGGTGGCCCGGTCGTGGGGCGGAGCGAACCTGCACGCCGGCGACGTGGTGGTTCTGACCGAGATGGAGCACCACGCCAACCTGGTGCCGTGGCTGCAGCTGAAGGCCGAGCGAGGCATCGAGCTTCGCTACCTGCCGGTCGGCGAGGACGGCTTGTTGGACTTGAGCGACCTCGACCGCACGCTGGCGGGGGCCAAGCTGGTGGCCTTCACCGCCATGTCCAACGTCCTCGGCACCCTCACCCCGGTACGGCGCATCGCCGACGCGGCCCACGCCGCCGGCGCCTTGGTACTCGTCGACGGCGCCCAGTACACGCCGGCGACAGCCACCGACGTGTCCGAGCTTGGTGTGGACTTCTACGGCGTGACCGGCCACAAGATGCTCGGCCCGACGGGCATCGGCGTGTTGTGGGCCCGGGCCGAGCTGCTCGACGCCATGCCGCCGTTCCTCGGGGGCGGCGAAATGATCCGCGACGTCCGCCTGGACGGTTTCACCACCAATGACGTGCCGTGGAAGTTCGAGGCGGGGACCCCTCCGATCGCCGAGGCCGTCGGTCTCGAGGCGGCGGTCCGGTACCTCGAGACGCTCGGCATGGACGCGGTGCGGGCCCACGAGCGGCACCTCACCGCCTACGCCATCGACACCCTCACCGCCCGCTACGGCGACGATCTGAGGGTGCACGGGCCGCTCGACGCCGACCAGCGCGGCGGGGTGCTTTCGTTCGCCTACAAAGACATCCATCCCCACGATCTCTCGCAGGTGCTCGACGAGTCGGCGGTGTGCGTACGCGCCGGCCACCATTGCGCCAAGCCGCTGATGCGTCGCCTCGGCGTGGGCGCCACCGCCCGGGCGTCGTTTTCGATCTACAACGACGAGGCGGACGTCGACGTGCTCGCCGACGCGCTCGCCGATGCCGACAGACTGTTCGGCTGACCGCCCGCTTTCCCAGACCTCTGCTGCCCACCACCTGTAGTCAAGGAGCCCCGTGCCCGGCCTCGAAGATCTCTACCGGGAGATCATCCTCGATCACTATCGCAACCCCCGCAACCGCGGCGAGTTGCCCGTCCCGCCGGCTCACGCCGAGACCGGGTTCAACCCGCTGTGCGGCGACGAGATCACCGTCTACGTGCAAGTCGACGGGGACACAGTCACCGACCTGCGCCTCACCGGGCAGGGCTGCTCGATCAGCCAGTCGTCGGCCTCGATGATGTCGACCGCGGTCAAAGGGCGCTCGCTCGAGGAGGCCCGCGCCGTGATCCGCACGTTCAAGGCGATGATGTCGGTCCACGAGGCCCGGCTCGACGGCGACGACGGCGGACCGGTCGAACCCGAGGTAGCCCTCGGCGACTTGGAGGCCCTCCAAGGGGTGGTCAAGTTCCCGGTGCGGATCAAGTGCGCCACCCTGTCGTGGAACACCCTCACCCAGGCCCTCGACAGCATCGCGGCTCCGGCCAGCTAGCCCGACCTACCCGCGACGGCGGGCCGCCGGCCCTTCGTCGCGTACCGCCTCGACCGCCGCGAACGCGTCCCTCAGCCGGGCGATCCACTCCTTCTCGTTGTCGCCGACCAGGCGCACGCACCAGGCCAGCGCCTCGCTGCGGCTGCGGGCCACGCCAGCGTCGATGAGCGTGTCGAGCACCCGCCTCTCGGGCATGCGCAGCCTGGTCATCACCGGGACCGACGACATGGTGAAGGTGGCCGCCATCTCGCCGGCGCACGCCCCCCAAGACACCTTGCGCCCGAAGCGGGCCTCCGCGTCCGCCGCCAGCGCCATGCGCTCGTCGCGGGTCTGGGCCCGGAACCATTCGATGCGGGCCTGGTCCCCAGGCCCGAAGCTGCCTCCTCCCGGCGAGCCGGGCGGCGGGTCAGGGAGGTGGACGATGACCAGGATCTCGTCGTTGTCGACCTCGACGGTGGGCGGACCGCCCCGCCACTCGGCTGGCAGCACGGCGGCGAACCACGCGGCCGGGTCGCTCCCATCAGCCTGGGTCCCGTCGGGATCAGGCTCGCCGGGTCGGCCGGCTCCGGTTGTGCGCACCGCCCCATGGTGGCCCAACCGGAACCCCGAGCTGCGCCATTCCCGCGTCGGGGCCGGCGGTCAGCTGTAGAAGCCGCTGCACCCCTGGGCCGCGCCGACCCGGCTCAGGCCGGCCAGATCGCCGGGCTGGTAGGAGGAGTAGCCCTGATCGACCGGGTTCATGACGTCGGCACCGGCGAAGTGACCGAGGCCGACCGCGTGGCCCAGCTCGTGGAGCAGCACCGGGATCTCGCCCGACATCCCGAGCCCGCTCGACAGCGACGAGAGGATCTGCACCTTGGCGCCGGTGATCTGGGGGGCGAAGCGGGAATCGAGGATGTAGTAGTAGGTCGTCAGCCCGACCGCGTCGGAGCCGCTCAGGCTGGGGGCCCAGCTGATCGTCACCTTGGCGCTGCTCGGCACGGCGGAGAGCGACGAGTAGGCGCCCTCGTCGACGAAAGACAGGCCGGTGGCGGCCGACACCTGGCTCACCGCGTCGGTGACGTCGGCCAGCCAGTTGGCCGGCGCGCCGGGGGTCACCACCGCGAAGGGGACCGCTTCGCAGGAGTTCCACCGAGCGGGCTGGCCGCTGCTGTTGGTGACCTCGAAGGTGTAGTGGCTGGAGGTGGCCGCCGACGGGGCGGGGGCGCCCGGCGCCCCGGCGATCTGCGGTGCGTTCCCGAAGGACAGCACGCCGCCGTTGGAGAGGATCACCCAGTAGCCGCCGCCGTCGTTGGCGGCGACCAGGCCCACGACCTGGGCCCCGTTGGTCATGCCGACCGCGGACCCGTGGAAGGCGGCGTCACCGAAGGTGAACACCCCGCCGTCGGCCGCCACCAGCCAGTAGCCGTGGCCGGTCGACGTAGGCGCCATCCCGACGACGGGCTGGTTGAGGCGGACGTTGCCGGTCGAGCCGTAGAACCCGGCCTGCCCGAACGGGAAGATCCCCCCGTCGGAGGCGACCAGCCAGTAGCCGCTGCCTGAGCTGGTCGAGGCCATGCCCACCACCGGCTTGTTGAGACGGATGTTGCCGGTCGACCCGTAGAACGGGGCTCCGCCGAAGGTGAATACGCCGCCGTCGCCGGCCGCGAAGTAGTAGCCGGGCTGGATGCCCGGCGTCGTCATCTGCAGCGCCGGGGCGTTGAGGTGGATGTTGCCGGTGGACCCGTCGAAGGGGGCGTCGCCGAAGTTGAACACCCCGCCGTCGCGTCCGAGCAGCCAATAGCCGGCGCCGTCCGGCGAGGCGCTGATGCCCACCATCGGGGCGTTGAGCGCGTGGCCGGCCATGTCCCCGTACCACTTGGCGGTCCCGAGCGCGCTGACCGACCCGTCGGCCCACACCACCCAAAAGCCGCGCCCGTCGGGGGTCGGCGCGGCGGCCACCGCGACGTGACCCCACACGTTGGCTTCGGCGGCGTGGGCCGGGCCGGGGCGGCGGGCACCGACCGGCGGCACCTCCGAGTTGGTCAGGTGGACGGCAGGCGCCGCGGGACGGGTCGCGGTGGTGGGCGCCGCGGCGAGACCGGCTCCGGTCTGGGCGACGGGAACGGCGACGCCGGCCGCTGCCAGCAAAGCCGACGCGGCGAGGCCGACACGGCACGACCGGGACGGGGTACGACGGGGGATGGATCGCAACGGGGGGCTCCTTGGCTTCGAGCGAAGCTCCGGGGACATCCCTTGTGTCGGGGTGATCGAGGGGGCACCTTGAGCGGGCGGGGGCGAAGCGGGCTGGGCGTCGCGCCGCGCTTCCCCTTTCCGCGTGTAGCGGCGCGCTTTGCTCGCACCCGCCCCGCGTGACTAGTCACCCCTGGGGCGCCGGGCGCGCCGCCGGCGAGGAGGACGACCTGGTGACGGTGGCAATAGGGTCTCGGCGATGCCCTCCACCCTCGCCGTCTGGACTCCCCGCCCGTGAGCGCACCGACGGTCGTCGTCGGAGCGTCCCTCGCCGGCCTGCGAGCCGTTGAGGCGCTCCGCCTGGACGGCGACGACACGGAGATCGTCGTAGTCGGAGCGGAGGCCCACATGCCCTACGACCGGCCGCCGCTTTCCAAGAAGGTGCTGACCGACGGCGACCGGGACCCCGCCGAGCTGACCCGCCTGGAGGTGGCCGCAGATCTCGGCGTCGAGTGGCGTCTCGCCACCGCGGCCACCGGGCTGGACCTCGACGGTCACCGGGTCACGCTGGCCGGCGGCGAGCAGCTGGAATGGGGTCGGCTGGTCATCGCCACCGGCGCCCACGCCCGCCGGCTCCCGGCGCTCGGCGACCTGTCTCGGGTCCATGTCGTGCGCACCCTCGACGACGCCGTGGCGCTGCGCGCCGACCTGCGGGCCGGCCCGACGTCAGTGGCCATCATCGGCGCCGGGTTCATCGGCCTGGAGGTGGCGTCGAGCTGCCGGGACCTCGGGGTAGACGTCACGGTCATCGAGGCCCTTCCGGTCCCCCTGGAGCGGGCCGTCGGCGCGGCCATGGGGGCTCGCATCGCCGCCCGCCACCGCCAGTGCGGCATCAAGGTGGAGACCGGGATCGGCGTCGACTCGCTGGAGGGCGTCGACGGCGTCGAGGCGGTGCGCCTCGCCGACGGGCGGCTCGTGGCCGCCGACGTGGTCGTCGTCGGTGTCGGGGTCAGCCCGAACGTGGGCTGGCTGGAGGGGTCAGGCGTCGACCTGGCCAACGGGGTGAGATGCGACAGCCGCCTGCGGGTCCTCGCCGGCGGCCGGCCGCTACCCGACGTCGTCGCCGCAGGCGACGTGGCGTGCTGGGACCAGCCCGGGCAGCTGTTGCCGGTGCGCGTCGAGCACTGGACCAACGCCGTCGAGCAGGGCGACGCCGCCGCCAAGACACTGCTGCGCGGCGACGAGGCGGCGCCGTTCGCACCGGTGCCCTACTTCTGGTCCGACCAGCTCGGCGTCAAGCTCCAGATGGTGGGGCGGGCGGCGCCCGGCGACGACGTCGCGATGCTCGACGACGACGGGACCGGCACCAAATGGCTCGTCGCGTTCGGTCGCGACGGGCGCGTCGTGGCCGCTCTCGGCGCCGGCCGCCCGGCCAAGGTCATGAAGCTCCGCCGGGCGATCGACGCCGGCGATCCCTTCCCGCCCGAGGTGTGATCCGCCCCGGGGCGGCTGCTATTGGGCCGGCACCTTCCAGCCCATCGACTCGGCGATGTCCTTGCAGGTCGGGCAGAGCGGGTACTTCTTGGGGTCGCGGCCGGGAACCCAGATCTTGCCGCACAGCGCCTTGACGGCCGTGCCGTTGATCATCCCCTCGACCACCGAGTTGCCCGCCGACACGAACTCACCCTCCGTGGTGGTCACGCCCTCGAGCACGATGTGGGCCATCCGCTCGTGGTCGCCCTCCAGGGCGGGGTCGGACTGAACCGGTGCGAGGCCGATATCCGTCATGCCCCCAAGCGTATCCCGCGCCCGCCCGCCGCCCGAAGGGCAGCTGGAGGCGCGGGGCCGCTTCTTCACCGGTTCTCAGCTGCACCCAAGGGAGCCTTCAGCCAGCCGCGCTGGACTGGCCTTCACCAGCCACCAGTGAAAGGCGGAAACGCCATGCTCGCCACCACCTCACCCGGCACGTTCCAGATCGACGTCGACTGCTCCGGCGACGGATGGACCCTCGGTGTTCGCGGCGCCCTGGACCTCTCCACCGGCCGCGAACTGATCAGCCTGGGGATGATCCTCGGCGAGGGCCAACCCGGGATCGTCACGGTGGATCTCTCCGGTTTGGACTTCGTTGACACCGCCGGCCTGCACGCAGTCGCCATCACCTGCGGTCTGGTCCGGGCCGCCGGCGGCTCGCCTGTGGTCGCCGGCACGTCGTGCCCGCCGGTCACCCGGCTCCTCGACGCGCTGCAAGGATCCGGCCTCACCGTCGAGCTGGCCGCGCTGAGGGCACCGGTGGCGCTGGCCAGCTGAGCTGCCTGGATACCAGCGGCCGTTGGTACAGTCAGACCTGGCACCGCAGTGGTGCCGCAGGGTGCCCACCCGGGCTGCCCGCCGACGGCGGCCTCCCCTGCATCCACCCCCTTGTCCGCCGCTTCCGCCGGCGGCTCCTCACCTGGAGGCACCATGCCCGAGGCTGTCATCGTCGCAACCGCCCGTAGCCCGATCGGTCGGGCGTTCAAGGGTTCGCTGACCAGCCTGCGGCCCGACGACATGGCGGCGCAGATGGTCACCGCTGCGCTGGCCAAGGTCCCGTCGCTGGATCCCGCGCTGATCGAGGACCTGCTGCTCGGAAACGCCCAGCCCGCCGGCGAGGCCGGCTACAACATGGCCCGGGTCGTCGCCATCCTCGCCGGACTCCCACACGTCCCGGGAGCGACGGTCAACCGTTACTGCTCTTCGTCGCTGCAGACCATCCGCATGGCGGCCCACGCCATCAAAGCCGGCGAGGGCGACGTGTTCATCGCGGCTGGCGTGGAGGCGGTCAGCCGCTTCAGCCAGGGCATGTCCGACGGCATGCCCAACACCGAGAACCCCCGCTTTGCGGAGGCGGTGGAGCGCTCCGCTACCCGCTCGCTCGGCGGTGCCGCCCCCTGGTCGGAGTCGCCTGGCCTCCCCGACATCTACATCGCCATGGGCCAGACCGCCGAGAACGTCCGGGAGCTGGAGAAGGTCAGCCGCGAGGAGATGGACCGCTTCGCGGCCCTGTCGCAACAGCGGGCCGTCGAATCGCAGGAGAACGGGTTCTTCGAGCGGGAGATCAGTCCCCTGACCCTCGCCGACGGCACCACCGTCAGCCGCGACGACGGGCCGAGGCCGGGCACGACAGTCGAGGGGCTGGCCAACTTGAAGCCGGTGTTCCGCCCCGACGGCGAGATCACCGCCGGCAACAGCTGCCCGCTCAACGACGGTGCCGCCGCCGTGGTCGTCATGAGCGACACCAAGGCCCGCCAGCTGGGCATCCGCCCGCTGGCGCGCATCGTGTCGTCGGGGGTCACCGCCCTCAACCCAGAGATCATGGGGCTGGGCCCGGTGGAGGCGTGCCGGCAGGCCCTGGCCCGCGCTGGGATGACCATCGACGACGTGGACCTGGTGGAGATCAACGAGGCGTTCGCCGCCCAGGTCGTCCCCTCCGCCGCCCAGCTCGGTATCAGCTGGGACAAGCTCAACGTCCACGGCGGGGCCATCGCCCTCGGCCACCCCTTCGGGATGACCGGCGCCCGGATCATGACGACCTTGATCAACGGCTTGGAGGACGGTGACAAGACCATCGGGCTCGAGTCGATGTGCGTCGGAGGAGGCCAGGGCATGGCGATGGTCGTCGAACGGCTGTCCTGACTCGCTAGGCGGCCGAACCTCCCACCGGTTTGGTCGTTTTGTCGTTTTGAGCGCGCAGATCCCCGGCCGCCGGCCGGGGATCTTCGCGTTTTGCCTGCTCATTGGGCGTGTAGTCGTCCTTCGGGTGGGTACATCTCCAGTAGGGCGCATGCGCTCTTGCCGTCGAATCGGACCACTTTGCACCCCGGTTTCGGGGCCTTGATAGCGGGCATCCTTGACCTCGGGCGGCCCCGTTGCCTAACGTCACCTCCCGTTGTGACTACGTGCACGTGGAATTTCCGTCGACACGCGGTACGGATCCTGGTAGCGGCCAGCACTGTCGCCGCCGGGGCTGGCTACAGCGTCGGGGCCAACGCCTCGGCCGACCAGCTCTCCAGCCTGCGAGCCCAAGCCCAGACTCTTGCCGCCCGGATCCAGACTCTGGGGCAGCAGGAAGGGGCCCTCGGCGAGCAGTACGACGCCGCCACCCTCGCCGCCCAGACCGCGAACGCGAAGGTGGCCTCGGCCACCACCGCCCTCGCCGCCGCCGACGCCGCCACCGCTAAGGCTCGGGGTGCGCTGAGCGCGGAGGCGCTCGATGCCTACACCGGCGGGGGAACCACCAGGGCCCTCCAGGGCGCCTCGACCCTCGGGACCGCGACCGCCAGCCTGCTCGGTGCCGAGTACGTCGACAGCCTGGCCGCCTCGCAGCGCGACGCCCTCGACCAGTACCGGCTGGCCGCGGTGCAGGACAAGACGGCCAAGGCCACCCTGCAGCAGGCGCTGGTCGCGGCCCAGGCGCAGGTTGCCCAGGTCAGCAAGGCCCGCCAGGACGTCGCCGCCACCCAGAGCCAGCTGCAGGGCGCATACCAGCAAGACCAGGGTCAGATCGCCACGTTGGTCGCGCAGATCCAGGCCCAGCAGGCCGCAGCGGCGGCCGCCGCGGCCCAGGCGGCCGCCCAGCAGCGAGCTGCGCAGCAAGCCCAGCAGCTCGCCGCCCAGCAGGCGGCGGCCAGCGCCGCGGCCCGAGCATCGACCCAGGCCGCTCCTGCGGTCAGCCGGGGCGGGACCACCAGCGGAGGCCGCGGCCCCGCCGCCCCGTCCAACCCGGCTCCGCCTCCCGGAGCCGGGGCGTCGGGCGCGGTGTCCGCCGCCTTGACCCGTCTCGGCGACCCCTACGTGTGGGGTGCGTCCGGTCCGAGCACCTTCGACTGCTCCGGCCTGGTGATGTGGGCCTACGAGCAGGTGGGCATCTCGCTGCCCCACTACAGCGGCGCGCAGTTCGCTGACGGCATCCACATCTCGATGTCCCAGCTGCAGCCCGGGGACTTGGTGTTCCCCTCCGATCCCGGAGAGCACGTCGCCATGTACATCGGGGGCGGCAACATCGTCGAGGCGCCCTACACCGGCGCGACCGTCCACGTGGTCCCGCTGAGCTCCTGGTTCGTCCAGGCCGTCCGCATCGGCTGACCCGGCCCCGCCGGCCGCTACGGTGATGCGGTCCGGGGTCGACTAGTGAGGGTGTAGACGTGCGGGTCGAGCGCTGTTTCGGTTTTGTGGACCTTTGTGGGTTCACTGCGTTCACCGAACGCCACGGCGACGAGCACACCGTCGTCGTGTTGGCCAACTTCCGCACCCGCCTGCGAGAGATAGCCGCCCGGCGGGGGGTGCGCCTGGCCAAGTGGCTGGGTGACGGCGCCATGCTGTCCTCCGCCGACGTAGAAGCCACCGTTGCGATGGTGCTCGAAGTGGCATCAGGGGCCGACTCCGAGGCGGTGCCGCTGCAGATCCGGGGTGGTCTGGCTCACGGCGCGGTGATCATGTTCGAGGGTGACGACTACATCGGTCGGGCCACCAACGTCGCTTCGCGGCTGTGTGACGTCGCCGCTCCGGGGCAGGTCCTTGGCACCCGGGAGGTCGCCAGCCTGGCCCCGAGGTGGGTCGCGGCCAGCGAGCCGATCCCCTACCCGGTGCAGGGTTTCGACCGGCCGCTCGAGGCGTGCCGGCTGGAGGTCGGGATCGCCGCGGTCACCGTCACCGACCCGCAGTGCGGGCTGCGCCTACCAGAGGTCACCGGGTTGGCGACCCGGTTCGGCAGCGACGGCAGCGTCCACCGCTTCTGCTCCACCGCGTGCGCCTTGGCGTGGGAGCAAGGCGAGATCCGCCGCGTCGGCGCCTGACCAGCCAGCCGCCGGGCTGCCGGCGCCGATCAGCCCGTCGACCCGGATGGTGCTGCGCCCGGCGGCGGCAGCGGTCAGGATGGTGACGTGCCCCAGACATGCCCGCACGGCTACCCCGCCGATCGCTGCTTGATCTGCCAGGCCCTCGCTCCGGGCCGGGCCGGGATCACCTCCCCGAAAGGGACCGCCACCGCGCCCGGCGCCGCCCCCGGGACGCCGATCACGCCCGGACCCCACCCTTCGGTCGGCGCTGGCCGCCCGGCCGACTCTCCACGCCGGTCGCCGAGGCGGGTCGGCTTCACCCCCTCGGTCCTGCTCTTGGTGCTCGGCGTGCTCGCCGTGCTGGGCGTGGTGTGGGCGGTCGCCGGGCTGGTGTTCGCTGTCCTGCGCGTCGTAGAGCTGGTGGCGGCGATCGCCGTCTCCGGCTACGCCGGCTACCGGATCGGCGTGGCCCGGGGCCGGCGGGAGCGGTGAGCGGGTCGGTCACCACCGACGAGCGGCTCGGCCTGAGACCGCTGACGGCCCGGTCGGTGCTGCTGTCGGTTCTTCTCGGCACCCACCCGCCCGAGCTCCCGGTGCGGGCGCTGGTCCGAGCCGGTGCCCTGTTCGGGATCCCCGACGGCACCATCCGGGTGGCCCTGTCGCGAATGGCCGCGGACGGCGACGTCGAAGCCGGCGGCGGGCGCTACCGGCTGGCCGGGCGACTCCTAGAGCGCCAACGCCGCCAAGACGAGGGCCGGGCCGCCGCCATCCTCGACTGGGACGGCAGCTGGGAGCTGATCCTCGCCGGTCCCCGGCTTCGAGGCGCCGACGCCAAGGCCAACGCAAGCGCGCTGACGGGTCCGCTCCGAATGGCCGAGTGGCGCGACGGCGTCTGGGGGCGCCCGGCCAACCTGGGCCGCCGGCTGCCCGACGTCGCCCAGGCCGGCGCCCGCATCGCCCGGACCGGGCCCCTCGACGATCCCGCCGGCCTGGCCGGCCAGCTGTGGGACCTCGATGCTTGGGCCGCCCGGGCCCTGGAGCTGACGGCGGCCATGGACGACCGGCCGGGCCCGGCGCTGCACTTCACCATCTCCGCGGCGGTCGTCGCCCACCTTCGCGACGACCCGCTCCTGCCCTTCGAGCTGCTCCCCCGCCAATGGCCCGGAGCGACCCTCCGCCGTCGCTACACCACCTTCGAGGCCGACCTCACCGCGCTGCTGCGCCGGGAGCTGTAGCCAGCCCCTGCTCCGCGGGACGCGACGACAGCGCCCGCCACAGCGCCAGGTAGCTGCGGTACTCGATGGCCGGAGTGATCCACCCGGCCGCGACCAACTCGTCGTGGAACGCCGGCAGGTTCCGCCACGGCACCCCGGCGTCCACGTGGTGAGCGAGGTGCCAGCCGGTGTGGTACGGCACCATGAAAAACCGGGCCAGCGGCCGCTGGCGCACGACGTGGGTGGTCTGCCGGCGGTCGGAGGAACGGATCATCCCCCCGTGCTCGGCCAGCGCCCGCAGGCGGTTGTTGACCCGCCACAGGGTCATCCAAGGCGCCAGCCACAGCACCGGGTACAGCCACCACACCCCGAACGCCAGGCCTCCGCCGGCGGTGAGCACCGCGGCGATGACCGCCTGGGTCGCCACGATCTCCCCCGCCGGCCGGCGCGACCCCGGCTTGGTCAGCGCCTTCAGCAGCGGCTTCAGGTTCTTCCATCCGGAGATCCCGACCAGATCGCGGGTCAGCTTGCGGCGCAACGACGCTGAGGTGACCGGGTAGCCGCGGTACAGCCCCAGGTCCGGTTCCTCCGGTCCCATCTCGTCGCGGTGGTGGGCCATGTGCGAGCGCCGGTAGATGTCGATGGGCACCAGCCCGGGGTACGCCAAGGCCCATTTCCCCACCCTGTCGTTCACCGACCGGCGGCCGAACAGCAACCGGTGGGCCGCCTCGTGGCCGAGGATGTTGAGAAGCGCGAAGCCGCGGCCCATGAGGACGAACGCCAGCACGAACGCCCACCACCGGTCGACCCAGGCCGCGACCGCGATCACCCCGAAGGTCTGCGCCCACGCGCCGGCGACGGTGAGCGCGTTGCGGCGGCCGTCGACACGCCGCAGCCCCTCGCGGATGTCGGGGCGGAGCTTGCCCGACGCCGACACCCGATCGGTCGGCAGCGAGTCGGGCAGGCGGTCGGGGCCCGGGACCATCGTCAGCATCACCGTCATGTTACACCGCCAACATCCAGTGGGCCCGCAATGTAATACGCATAGGTAAGGAAAATGGCCGGTGCGCAGGTAGCCTCTGCGGGCCGATGTCCCCTCCCCCAAACCAGCCCGCCGCCCCCGACGAGGTAGTCGCGGACCGCCACCGGCGCAACGTGATCCTGGCCTGTTGCAGCCTCAGCCTGTTCATCGTCAGCCTCGACGCCACGGTGGTCAACGTCGGATTGCCCGCCATACAGCGGGACCTGCACGCCAGCGTGGCCGGCCTGCAGTGGACCATCGACGCCTACACCCTGGTCATCGCCTCGCTGCTGCTGCTCTCGGGCTCTCTCGGAGACCGGTTCGGCCGGCGAAAGTTGTTCCAGATCGGTCTGGTGATCTTCGGGATCGGGTCGCTGGCCTGCTCGCTGGCCCCCAACCTGGGCTCGCTCATCGCGTTCCGGATGCTCCAGGCGGTGGGAGGCTCGATGCTCAATCCCAACAGCCTGTCGATCATCACCAGCGTTTTCACCGAACCGAAGGAGCGGGCCCGGGCCATCGGCGTCTGGGGCGGGATCTTCGGCATCAGCGCGGCGTCGGGCCCGATCATCGGCGGCCTGCTCATCGACACCATCGGCTGGCGGGCGCTGTTTTGGATCAACATCCCCGTCGTCGTCGTAGCGTCCTACCTGGCGGCGCGCACAGTGCCTGAGTCCCGCGCCGCTAAGCCCCGCCGGCTCGACCCCCCTGGGCAGCTCATCACCATCGCCCTCCTGTCGTCGCTGACCTTCGCGATCATCGAGGGACCGGACCACGGATGGACCTCGCCGCTCATCGCCGGGTTGTTCGCGGTGGCCGCGGTGTCAATGATCGCCCTGGTGACCGTGGAGCGCCGGCGACTGGAACCGCTGCTCGAGGTCCGCTTCTTCCGCTCGCCTCCGTTCTCGGGTGCCGCGACGATCGCGACGCTGGCGTTCCTGATCCTGGCCGGCTTCCTCTTCCTCAACACCCTCTACCTGCAGGAGGTGAGAGGCGACTCCGCTCTCATGGCTGGCGTGTCGACCCTGCCCGCCACCATCGTCATCGCGGTCGTCGCTCCCCTCAGCGGGCGGATGGTCGCGGCGCGAGGCAGCCGCGTGCCCCTGACCGGCGCCGGCGTGCTGCTGGCCGGGGGTGCGCTGGTGCTCGCCGCCGACCGGGCCACATCCCCGTACCTGCTCCTAGCCGTCGGCTACCTGTTGCTCGGCTTGGGTTTCGGCCTGGTCAACCCTCCGATCACCAACACGGCCGTGGCCGGCATGCCCCAGTCCCAGTCCGGCGTGGCCGCCGCGGTGGCCAGCACCAGCCGCCAGACCGGGAACGTGTTGGGTGTCGCACTGGTCGGGTCGCTCGTCACCACTCGCTTCCACCGGCTGCTGGCGCCGCGGCTGGCTCCGTTCCACCTACCCGCCGCCACCCACGCCGCCCTGCTCCATTCCGGGATCGGCGCGACCGGGCTGCACCTGCCGGGCGGCGCCGGCGGGGCGCTGGCTGCGGCGGTCGACTCGGCGTTCACCGTCGCCAGCCACGCCGGCTGGTACCTCGCCGCGGGCTGCGGGATCGCCATCTCCCTCGTCGCCGCGGTCACCACGGGACCCAAGGCCCGGGCGGCCGCGGCGAGAGTGATGCGCGAGGCGTGACCCCCGCCCGTCAGTAACGGAACTGACCGACGAGCTGCTGCAGCTCGCCGGCGACCCGGGCCAGCTGGTCGGCAGCCACCTGGGACTGGGTGGTGCCCTCCGCGGTCTGGTTGGTGGCCGACGCCACGTCGGTCATGCTGCGGGCGATCTCCGAGGTCCGGTTGGCAGCCTCGCTGACGTTGCGGCCGATCTCGTTCGCGGTGGCGGTCTGCTCCTCGACGGCCGCGGCGATGGTGTTCTGCGACTCGTTGATCTTGTCGATTACCGCGTTGATCCGGCCGATGGCCGCCACCACCTCGCTGGCCGAGCCCTGGATGGCGTCGATCCGGCTGGTGATCTGGGCGGTGGCGTCGGCGGTCTGCTTGGCCAGCTCCTTGACCTCGTTGGCGACGACACCGAAGCTCTTGCCGGCGTCACCGGCCCGAGCGGACTCGATCGTGGCGTTGAGGGCCAGCAGGTTCGTCTGGTCTGCGATGGAGGCGATGAGCTGCGCGACCTCACCGATCTCAACCGACGCCCGGGCCAGCTGGCCCACCGACTCGTTGGTCCGAGCTGCCTCATCGGCCGCGCCGGCGGCGACCGCGGCGGCGTCGCCGTCGCTCTTGGCGATCTCGGCGATGCTGGCCGACATCTCCTCGGTGGCCGCGGCCACGCCTTCCACGCTGGCTGACATCTGCTCGGCGGCGGCCGACACCGTCGACGACTGAGCGGAGGTCTCCTCGGCGTTGCTGGCGATGAGGGCGGACACCGACGAGAGCTGGTCGGAGGAGGCAGCCAGGCTGGTGGCCTCCTCGTCGATGGAGCGCAACGCGGTGGCCAGCTTGTCAGCCAGACGGTCCACCGATGCGCTCTGAGCTTCCCCTCGGATCGTGGAGGGTTCCGTTATGCTGCTTCCATATTAGCGTATAGGCGTTCGAAGTCAATAGGCGATTGCCTTCCTGCGGAACTGTGACGCCGGCGAGAGTTGTAAAAGTCGACCACCCACGACACTATTGTTGTTTGTGCTTCTGCTCTCGTCGCGAAATGGTGACGGGATTGGACTTCGTGTTCCAATGTCGAGAAAAACGATTCAGCGGCGGCATTATCAAAACACGAGCCGACCCGGCCCATCGACTGGACGATCCCGAGTCGACGGCACAAGGCGGTGAAATCGTTCGCCGTGTAGGTCGAGCCTCGGTCGGTGTGGAAAATCACGCCCGTGACCGTCCCACCCCTGATGGCGGCGGCCATCCGGATGGCGTCAGCGGCGAGCTCGGCGTCAGGATGGACCCCGGTGGCGTAGCCAAGCAGCCTCCGCGAGAACAGATCGATCACTGTTGCCAGGTACAGCTTGCCCTCGTCGGTGGCGATCTCGGTCATGTCGCCCACCCACCGCACATCGGGCGCGACCGCGCTGAAGTCTCTCTTCAACAAGTCAGGGAACGGCCGTTTGGTCTTGTCGGGGCGGGTCAGGTTCTTGCGGCGCTTCTTCGATCGAGCGACCAGCCCTTGGCGCGCCATCGACTCCGCGACGGTGTTCACGCTCACCTTCCACCCTTCTGCGATCAGATCATCGAACACACGCGGCGACCCGTAGGAGTCCCCCGACGCCCGGAACGAGACAGCCACCGCAGCATCAAGCAGCACACGACGCTCCTGGCGGGAACTCGGCGGCCGGTCCCGCCACTTGTAGAACCACGCCTCCGACACGTCGAGAGCCCGGCAGGTGACGGCGTGGGGAACCCCGTGGCTGGTCCTTTGGTCAGCGATGAAGTCCGTCACGGTCACCTCGTCGCTTCCTTCACCCAAAGGACCACGGATCGCTTGAGGACATCACGCTCCATCCGCAGCTCGGCGACTTCCGATCGCAGCCGGGCCAACTCGGCGCGTTCATCGCCGGTCAAGCCCTCCGACTCGCCGCGCTCCACCCGGTCCCTGGCCACCCAGTTCCCCAAGGTGCCCTCGTTTACACCGAGGTCTCGGGCGACCTGCGCGATCGGCTTCTTGGTCTCCCGGACGATCCGGACCGCACCGGCCCTGAACTCCGCATCGAACTTCCTTCGTCTCTCTGGCATGAGCTCTCCTCATAGAGCATGCCTCTACGACTCCAGGGGAGGCTCACTCATCTGGCCGATCTCGTCCTTGCTGTCGACCCCGATCCGGCCGGTGAAGTCACCGTCGCCGACCGCGTCGAGCACCGTTACTGCCTTGCGGAGCGGCCTGGTGATCCCGAGGGTGGTCAGAACGATCAGGGCGGCCGCGAGCACCACCCCGCCGACGAGAAGCCCGATGGCCATCGTCCGGGTGCTGTTCGAGATCGATTGGACGTGGGCGGCGGTTCCCTTCGCCTCGGCGTTCTCGCTGGCGACCGCGGCGTCGAGGTCAGCGCCGACCTTGGCTCCGTAGGGGGCCGCTGCGACCATGGCGGCGTAGGCGCCCGCCCCGTTCCCCTTGGCCACCGAAGCCAGCATGATGTCCTTCTGGTTGCGCCACGCCGCCAGGTTGTTGGCCGCGTCGGTCATCGCCGCCCGCTTGGATGCGTCGGTGCTGCTCACGGGGTCCAGCGTGCTGCGGTACTCGTTGAAGGGCTGGTCGACCGACTGGTCGGCTTGCTGCAGCGTGGCGATCGCCGCGGCGGTGTCCTTGTGCTCGTCGGCGGCCACCACCACCTTCACGAAGTCCATCCGGGCCTCCAGCATGGAGGAGCGCGCCAGGTGCAGGTTGTTCGGGTGGACGATCCCGTTGGTGTTGATCGACTGCGCCTGCCCGCTCACGGTACCCAGCGCGCTGATGGTGTAGATGCCCACCCCGAGCAGCACGGCGCATAGCACCGCACCGAGAGCGGCGAGGCGGACGCCGATGCGCAGATCGGCCACTCTCGCCAGGCCCCGTCGGCGACCGCCGCTCTGGGCGTGGAACCCGGCGTTGGGATCGGTTGCGGTTACTGCGGTCATCGTGATCCTCTGTGAGTAGCCGCGACCGGGACGGGACGCGTCGGGTGCCAATAGATCTCTTGTCGCTCGCTGTCTTCGGCAGCACGGCGGCGCACCGTAGGGACGAAAGACCCTTCCTCCGCTCCCGGCCCGCCACGAGCGGGGTTCGGCTCACGCCCGCTTCGCGTTCTGCGCGTTGAGCACCGATGGCCGCACGCGGTCCATTCGCCTGCTGGGCTATGTCTGCGACACCTCCCCCTGCGAGGTGACAATCGGCGCGATTCGCCCTTGCCTCGACGACCGTCGGGCGCGAAACTCCTCAAGAAGCTATGAGACGCACATTCTGGCTGGCCGGGATCCTCATCCTCACCGCGTCCGCGGCTTCAGCCTGCGGCGGCGGCACCCACCACAGCACCGACCCCACCACCACTCTCCTGCCGACCACCACCAGCACCACCCCCCCCCACCCCCCCCACCCTCCCCCCAGCGACCACCACCACCGTCCCCGACCCGGTCAACATCCCTCCCACCATCGACGTGGCCTACGTGAACGCCGTGCTCGCACAGCTCAACCACGTCTACGGAGACGTCTCACGTCAGGACCTGGCCGCCATGTCCCTCCCGAAGACATCGGCCGCGATGCTGAGGGCGATCTTCAACGACCCCTTGTTCACCCAGGAGCTGTCGGTCGCAACCAACGGATTACTCGGAGACCTCAGCAACGTGCGCAGACCGCCCGGGGACCGGGTAACTCGGGTGGTACGCCTGCTGAGCGCAAGTCCCACCTGCATTTTTGCGCAAACAAGTACCGACTACTCGAAGGTGCTTGTGAAAGAGGGGCAACCTGTCGGCGCGGAATACTACGAACTGACGCCGAAGGCTCCCGGCAATGACCCGCAACACCTCAACCCGACTCCCTGGGCTATTCAGGCAAATGAAGCCTTCTCCACACCGCCGCCAACTGTGCCCCCGAACCCGTGCGCCGGCTGATCGCTGCGGCTTGGACCATCACCGCAGTCTTCCTGCTCGGCCCCTCGCCGACAGCCTCCGGTGCCGAGCCCCAGGGTGGAAGCTGTCTCAGCGGGATGTACGGAACGATCGAGTGTGGGGGCACGGTAACGGCTGCCGTGCCGGGAGCGGTGGCGGAACCAGCAACTCCTGCGACTGCTCATCCAGTTGCGCCGGCCACGACCATCCCGCCCGCGAACATCATCTACACCCCCAACGTCGCCCCCGGCCCCACCGGCCAACTCTGCGTCACCTTCACCCAAACCACCGGCCCCAACCTCGTCAACACCATCGGCAACGAAAACGACCAACTATCCCTAAAACTCCTACAAACCTACGGACCCTGCCCCACCACACCCATCCCCCCCGCCCTCGCCACCAACCCCGCAGTACTCGCCACACAATTCTGGCAAACCATCCCCCTCCCCACCCCCAAACCAACCCTCCCCCCCGGCTACGCCATCACCGGCAAACCCGCCTACCTC
>NZ_JAIMCB010000039.1 GCF_025499425.1 Acidiferrimicrobium sp. IK | reverse complement strand
CGGCTAATGGGGATCGACCACCTCGCTGGTTGAGTGAGTGAGGCTGGTCGCTGAGCCGCCAGCAGGTCAGCACTCTCTCCGGCAGAACGTCGAGTTCTAGGCCTAGATCGTGCGCCTGCTGGTCGGTGAGGTCGACTGGGACAACTGGTGGGATGACGTGCCGTGAGGAGCACTGAACCATTAGCGAGCTGCTGGTCGCCTCGGGCTCGTGGCTGTGGTCGATCGAGAGGAGGCAAGTGAGGGTGCAGGTGTTCGTTGGTCATGACTGGGCCGAGGACCATCATGATGTCGAGGTCCGCGACGGTGAGGGACGGCGGCTGAGCCGGGCCCGGCTGCCTGAAGGAGTGGAGGGCGTGGCCCGCTTCCACGCGCTGGTGGCCGAGCACGTCGACGATCCGGCCGAGGTGGTGGTGGCGACCGAGACCGATCGGGGCCTGTTCGTGGGGTCGTTGGTGGCGGCCGGCTACGAGGTGTACGCGGTGAACCCGTTGTCGGTGGCCCGCTACCGGGAACGCCATGTCACCTCGGGGGCCAAGTCCGATCCCGGCGACGCGGCCACACTGGCCGAGCTGGCCCGCACCGACCGCCACCACCACCGCCGCATCGCCGGTGACAGCGAGCGGGCCGAGGCCATCAAGGTGCTGGCCCGGGCCCATCAGAGCCTGATCTGGACCCGCCAACGCCAGGTCAACCAGTTGCGATCCACGCTTCGCGAGTACTACCCGGCCGCCCTGCAGTTGGGAGAGCTCTACGGGCCCGACGCGCTCGGCGTGCTGACCGCCGCGCCGACACCGAGCTTGGGGCGGACCTTGTCGCGCAAGCGGATCGCCTCCGCCATCGCCCGGGCCGGCCGCCAGCGCCGCCTGGAGGAGCGCGTCGAGCAGATCCAAGCCGCCCTACGGGCCGAACAGCTGGCCGCCCCGGCCGTGGTCTCCGAGGCGATGGGCGCCTCGGTGGCCGCCCTGGTCGCCGTCATCGCAGAGCTGAACAACCAGGTCGCCCGGCTCGAGGAGCAGCTCGCCGAGGGTTTTGATCAGCACCCGGACGCCGAGATCGTCCGCTCCCTGCCAGGACTCGGGACGGTCCTGGGCGCCCGGGTGCTCGGTGAGTTCGGGGATGACCCGAACCGCTACAGCGATGCTAAAGCCCGCAAGAACTACGCCGGGACATCCCCGATCACCAAAGCGTCGGGCAAGAGCCGGGTCGTCCTCGCCCGCTACGCCCGCAACCGGCGCCTATCCGACGCCTGCTACCTGTGGGCCTTCGCCGCCATCACCGCCAGTCCCGGAGCCCGCGCCTACTACGACGCCCGCCGAACCGGCGGAGACACCCACAACCGGGCCCTACGAGCCCTGGCCAACCGGCTCGTCGGCATCCTCCACGGCTGCCTAGGACACCACACGCTCTACGACGAGCACACCGCCTGGGGCCACCGTGAACAAGAAGCTGCTTGACAGTTAGACCCGTGGGATGTCTAGG
>NZ_JAIMCB010000038.1 GCF_025499425.1 Acidiferrimicrobium sp. IK | reverse complement strand
GTACTTGTTTAGCGAGGTGTTGGTCGCGCGGTGAGTGAGGGTCCACCACGGAGCGCGCGACGCCGGGCAGGCTGGTGGGGTGGACGCCGCCGATCGCCTCGCCGTGTTGGAGGCGGCGGTGGCCCGCTTGGAAGCGCTGGTGGCCGAGCAGGCAGCGGAGATCGTGTTGAAAGACGGGGCGTTGATCGCCCAGCGGGACCGGATCGACGAGCTCGAGCGGGCGCTCGAAGACGTCCGCCGGGGCGGCAAACGCCAGGCGGCGCCGTTCTCGAAGGGCAACATCGAGCGTCACCCCAAACGGCCTGGCCGCAAGGGCGGTGACGCGCATGGCCGCCACGGACACCGGGCCGCCCCTGCGGGGCCGCCGGATCGGGTGCTCGATGCGGGACTGCCCGTCGCCTGCCCTGACTGCGGTGCCACGGTGGTCTGTGACCGGGTCGAGGAGCAGTGGCAGGTTGACATCCCGCCGAAGGTCGCGGCGACGGTCACCCGTTTCGACGTGGAGGTCGGCCACTGCGGCGGGTGCGGCAAGCGGGTGCAGGGCCGTCACGCCGAGCAGACCTCCCAGGCGTTGGGTGCTGCCGCCTCTTCGGTG
The DNA here is from genome assembly GCF_025499425.1 of Acidiferrimicrobium sp. IK. Lineage (GTDB taxonomy): Bacteria > Actinomycetota > Acidimicrobiia > Acidimicrobiales > Palsa-688 > Acidiferrimicrobium. The sequence continues at coordinate 968 of NZ_JAIMCB010000038.1, read as the reverse complement.
GGCCCGAACGCCAAAGCGCTCGGCGCCTGGCTGCACTACAGCTTGGGCCTGTCGTTCGAGCGGACCGCCGCGGTGCTGGCCCGGTTCGGGATCACCGTGACGCGGGCCGCGATCGCGCAGGCGTCGGCCACCTCCGCCTCCCGGGAACTGGTGGCGGTGCACGCTGAGCTGGTCACAGCAGCGAACCGGTCCCCGGTGCTGACCATGGATGAGACCGGCTGGCGTGTCGGCGGGGACGGGGCGTGGATGTGGGTGGCCACCAACAGCGGGCTCACCCTCTACTGGGTCACCGCCGGCCGAGGGTTCCCTGACGCCACCGAGACGATCACGGCTGACTATGCGGGCACGATCGTGCGTGACGGCTGGGTCGTTTACAACCGCTACGACCACGCCACCCACCAGTCGTGCCTGGCTCACCTGCTGCGACGCTGCCATGAGATGGAAGCCGATCTCGCCGGCGTAGATCGCAAGATCCCCCGCCAGGTCAAGGCGATCCTGGGTGACGCTCTCGCCGCCAGGGACCTCGACGCCCCGGCGAGAGCGGCCGCCGCAGTCGAACTCGCCGGCCGCGTCGAGCGCCTCGCCGGCCGCCCCGTCGCTCATGACGCGAACCGCCGGCTGATCAAACATCTCGCTGCTCAAGCCCCCCACCTCTTCACTTTCCTCACCGCCGGCGAGGCGGCCGATGTCGACGCCACCAACTGGCGGGCCGAGACCGGGATCCGACCCGCCGTCGTCAACCGCAAAACCTGGGGCGGGAACCGCACCTGGAACGGGGCGCGCACCCAAGGGATCATCGCCAGCATCCTGCGCACCGCCACCCAGCACGGCCACGACGCCGTCGGCTACCTCGCCGACCGGGCCCGAGCACCCGACCCCGGCCTCGCCATCCTCCTGGCCTGACGCCCCACACAACCGACACATTCACGCCACCTACTTCAACGCGGGCGCCCCGCTAAACAAGTACG
>NZ_JAIMCB010000037.1 GCF_025499425.1 Acidiferrimicrobium sp. IK | reverse complement strand
GTCGTAACTGGATAGCGGGTTTCGGGGCGCGTTGAAGAGGAGTGCGGATGCGACGGTGTTGCGGGGTTGTCGCATGGGGCGGGTCGGATGGGGTGCCCGTGGTCGTGACTGCCGGGCGTCAGCCGAGGAGGATGGCGAGTCCGGGGTCGGGAGCTCGGGCTCGGCTGGCGAGGTAGCCGATGACGTCGTGGCCGTGTTTGGCGGCCGTGGCGATGACGCTGGTCACGATCCCTTGGGTCCGGGCGCCGGTGTCGGTGCGGTTCCCGCCGAAGGTCTTGCGGTTGACGACGCAGGGTCGGACGGCTTGCTCGCCGTGCCAGTTGGTGGCCTCGACTCCCTCGACGGTGAGGAAGGTGAACAGGTGCGGGCCTTGATGGGCGAGGTGCTTGAGGAGGCGACGGTTGGCGTCGTTGCCGGTCGGCCGGGCGCACAGCTTGGCGAGCCGGGCAGTGCACTCGGCCGCCGCGGCGGCCCGCTCGGCTGGGGACGGCAGGTCCCGGGCGGCCAGGGCGTCTTTGATGATGGCCTTGGCGGCGGTAGGGATCTTTCGGTCCGCGCCGGTCAGGTCGGCTTCCATCTCCGATGTCCGGCGGAGAATGTGAGCAGTGCAACTTTGATGTGTCGCTTGGCTGTAGCGGTCGTAGACGACCCAGCCGTCGCGGACCAACACGCCGTCGTAGTCGGCGGCGATCACCGACGTGGCGTCGGCAAAGCTGCGTCCGGGGGCGATCCAACACAGCGTGACGTCGTTGTTGGCCGCCACCCACAGCCACCGCCCGGCGCCCCCGACCCGCCACCCGCTTTCGTCCATGGTGATCGTGGCCGAGCGGTTCGCGGCCCGGACAAGGTCTTGGTGCACGGGGACCAGCTCGGCGGCAGCGGCATGCGCGGAGGACCGACAGATCGCCCCGGCAGTCACGGTCACGCCGAGATACGACAGCACCTTGGCGCTCCGGGCGAAGCTGAGGCCCATCCCGTAGTGCAGCCACATGGCCCACGCCTTGAGGTGCGGGCCGACCTGGCTGGCCGCCGCGCCGAGGGCGTCGGAGGTCTGCTCGCGATGATGTCCCTGCACACGGCGCTTGCAGTTTTTGCAGCGGCCGATCCCGACGGTGATCCGGGTGACGGTGGGGCGGACCTCGGGCACGTCGGTCTGCCACTGCTCGGCGTCACGGTCATGGATGATCTCTCCGCCGCAGTCCGGGCACCAATCCGGCAGCGGGGCGTGAAGCTCCCGGTCCGGGGGCGCGCTCGGCACCCGACGGTGACCGTGCCGGCCATGACGGTCACCGGGCTTACGCCCCGGCGTCTTCGGCTCCGGAGACGGATCTCCCTTGGAGAACGGGGCCGCCTGACGCTTCGAGCGGCGCCTCGACTCTTCCAACGCCGCCTCGAGCTTGTCGATCCGCTCCTGCTGGTAGACGATGAACCCGTCCTTGCGGGCGACCTCGGCCTCCAACAACGCGATCCGCGACTCCATCGCCGCCAACCTCGCCAGCACGCTGTTGTCTGTAGGCGCCATCGACCAAGAACCGATCTCTCGGCTCCGCCCGCCACATGACTACCTCACCCGAACCCCGCAGGTGGTGGACCCCGCTATCCAGTTAC
>NZ_JAIMCB010000036.1 GCF_025499425.1 Acidiferrimicrobium sp. IK | reverse complement strand
TTAGCCTGGAAGCACCGTTCCGCTGATGGGGTGAATCAGCGCGTATCCGCGGAAAATGCCCTCTGACCTGGGAGGATGGCGGTTCTCTACGCCAACCAACTTCCCGATCAGAAGGGCATCTTCTGGATGCGAGTCTCGCGCAGTGTGGACCGGGTCGGAGTGACCTTCGACGACACCCGTCTCGTGGCCGACGCAGGCTTGCTGTTGGTCGCCTCGTTGAGCGGGCGGTTGGCCTTGGAAGCGATGGTCAATGACACGGTCGATCTCGGGGACCGCCCCGGCGCGTTCGCTCCTGGCCGCAAGGTTCTGACCTTGGCGCATGCCATGGCTGCCGGCGCAGGTTTCATCGACGATGTCGACATCCTGCGCTCTGGGGCGACCGCTCAGGTGGTCGGCCATAGGGTGATGGCTCCTTCCACGGTCGGGACGTTCCTGCGGAGCTTCTCGTTCGGGCATGTCCGCCAGTTGGACCGGGTGAACGAGATCGCGCTCAGCCGTGCGTGGGCGGCTGGTGCGGGGCCCGAAGCCATCCTCGACGATGCCGGCGAGGGGACCGTCGAGTTCGTGGATGTGGACTCGACGATCCTCGAGACCCACGGTCACGCCAAGCAGGGCGCCACGTTCGGTTACACCCACCGACGCGGCTACCACCCGCTCCTGGCGACCCGGGCCGCGTCGGGAGAAGTCCTGCACCTGCGGTTCAGGAAAGGGTCAGCCAACACTGCCCGAGGCATGAAACGCTTCGTGGAAGAACTCGCCGCCCGCCTCCGCCGGCTCCCCATGACCGCACCGGTCGTGATCCGAGCGGACTCGGGGTTCCACTCGGCCAAGACCATCGCCGCCTGCCGGCAGGCGGGGTTCGGGTTCTCGATCACCGCACGACAGACCACCGTCATCCGTGCGGCGATCGCCGGGATCGCCGAGCACGAGTGGGTGCCGATGGGTGACTACCCCGACAGCGGTGTCGCCGAGCTCGCCGAAACAGAACTCGACGACGGCACCCGCCTCATCGTGAGGCGGACCATCGTCCTCGATCCCGCCGAAACCCTCTTCGCCCTGTGGCGACACCATGCGTTCGTGACCGACCGGGCCGGGACCGCCGTTGCCTTGGACCTCGAGCACCGCCAACACGCCATAGTCGAACTGACCATCCGCGACCTCAAGAACGGGCCGTTGGCGCACTGCCCCTCCGGCAGCTTCCCGGCGAACTCCGCCTGGGCGGCCATCGCGGTCCTCGCCCACAACCTGCTCCGCTGGACCGCCACCATCGGCGGCATCCACACCGGCCCGGTCGTGGCCAAAACCATCCGGCGCCGCTACATCGCCCTGCCCGGCAGAATCACCCGCTCCGCACGGCGACACACCCTGCACCTCCCGGCCAGATGGCCATGGCGCAAACAGTGGACCATCGCCCTCGACCGCATCCGAGCCCTCCCACAGCTCACCTGAACAGACAGCGTCACCGCCGGCACCACACCGAACCCGGCGACGACAACCACACCCCAACCCGGACCGCCCGGGCATCCCCACGCCCCCTCACCCGACCATACCTCTGGCAACTACCGCCAAGTCGGACAGTCATTCACCAATCAACGCTGCGGTGGATCGAGG
>NZ_JAIMCB010000035.1 GCF_025499425.1 Acidiferrimicrobium sp. IK | reverse complement strand
CTAGGACACTGTTGAACAATTCTCGCTTCGGTGCTCGCGATTTGGGCCCAGACCGTCGAGAATTGTCGGGTGCAAGGACGGAGCGAATCCAACCGTGAGTTGCTCGACGCGGCGGCGCTGTGTCGACAGCTCGTTCGTGAGGGCAGTGTGGAGGCGTTCCTGGCCGACCACCGCCACCAGTTGTTCCCCGACGATCTGTTCGCAGACCTCTTCTCTTCCGGTCGCGGTCGGCCGTCGATCCCGGGCGACGTGGTGGCGACGGTCATGGTCCTCCAGGCACTCGAGGGGCTCTCCGACCGGGACGCCGCCCGGGCGCTGCGTGACCGGATCAGCTGGAAGGTCGCCTGCGGGCTGGCCCTTGATGACGAGGGGTTCGACTACTCGGTCCTGACCTATTGGCGCACCCGGTTGCGGAAGTCGGATCGTCCCGAGCGGATCTTTGACGCGGTGCGATCGGTGATCGACGCCACCGGTGTGCTGCGGGGGAAGACGAGGCGGGCCCTGGACTCGACCCTCTTGGACGACGCGGTGGCCACCCAGGACACGGTCACCCAGCTCATCGCGGCGATCCGCCGGGTCCGCCGGGTGGTCCCCGGCGCCGCTGAGGTGACGCTTTCGGCCCATGACTACGACACCTCGGGCAAGCCGACGATCGCCTGGGACGACCCGGTGGCGAAAGCGGCGCTGGTCGACGGCTTGGTCAACGATGCCCTCACGCTGCTGGCTGCCTTCGCCGACGACGCCTCCGAGGCCGAGGCCACCTCGGCCCTCGCCTTGTTGGCCCTGGTGGCCGGCCAGGACGTCGAACAAGACGACACCGGCACCTGGACGATCGTCCGAAAAGTAGCCCCTGACCGGGTCATCTCCGTCGTCGACCCCGAGGCCCGTCACATGCACAAGTCCCGATCCGTCTATCGGGACGGCTACAAGGCCCACATCGCCGTCGAACCCGAGACCGGCCTGGTGACCGCCGCCGCCCTCACCCCGGCCAACGCCCCCGACGGACCGACCGGGGTCACACTCCTCGACGGCGAGGAGCCCGGGCTCCAGGTCCTGGCCGACGGCGCCTATGGATCAGGCGACACGCTGGCAGCCCTCCGTGCTGCCAAGCACCAGCGAGCCATCAAGCCGTTTCCGACAGCACCGGCGGTTCCCGGCGGCTTCCATCGCGACGACTTCGTCATCGACCACGATGCCGACACCGTAACCTGCCCAATCGGACACACCGTCACCATCACACCCAAACGACACGCAACCTTCGGGGCCCGTTGCCGGGGCTGCCCGCTGCGCTCCCGCTGCACGAGGTCCAAGGACGGTCGGGTGCTCCGACTCACTCCTCACGATCACGAGCTCGTCGAGTCCCGACGGGCTTGGCGCGACGGCGACTTCACCGAGGACTATCGACGGTGGCGGCCGATGGTCGAACGGTCGATCGCCTGGCTCGTCGCCGGCAACCACCGGAGGGTGCGCTTTCGAGGCGTGGAGAAGAACCAACTGGGCCTCTCGATGCGGATCGCGGCGATCAACCTCCGGCGGTTGGTCAATCTCGGGCTCGCGCACGACGGGAGATGGATGCTGAACGGGTAGCCGCCCCCGGAGGAGCGCTCGCGACGGTCACCACGCCCACAAAACGGCGCTCACAACGACCGGTTCGTCGGTCAGTCACACCCGGATGCCCCTCGCTCGTGAACCCGAGTCGCTGAACCCGGAAAACGTGGGTTGTTCAACAGTGTCCTAG
>NZ_JAIMCB010000034.1 GCF_025499425.1 Acidiferrimicrobium sp. IK | reverse complement strand
GTCGGCTGTGGTTGACACTGCGTTTCCTTTCATCGGGGTGTGTCGAACAGTCCAGGTCCTGCGGCGTTTACGTTGATTCGTAAGCCTTTTCGGCGTCCGTGGTTGACGTGGACTGCTTGGAGCTCGCCGCGTTGGACCTTGTGTAACACCGTCTGGCGGGCGACACCGAGGGCTTTGGCGGCCTGATCAAGGTTGACCCACCCGTCGGGGCCTTCGCCGACGATGCGGCTGCGAAGCTCGTCTGTGATCCGGATGTGCCACGGGCTGCCAGGGGTCAGCTGCTCTCCGATGATGAACCCGTCGGCCAGCCAGCGATAGAGCGTGACCCGGGAGACGCCGAGGAGTTTCTCCGCCGCAGTGATGGTGACCACGAGCCCATCATCGCCGGGGGGTGCGACCGTCTCGGCTGGTTGATAGGCCGGGATCGCCCGGGAGACCCTCAGCGTCTTCACTCGCGCCTTGGTGAACGGAAGGCCGGTCCCGGTCTTCCGACCCTGTTTCGATAGGACTGCGGCGATGGTCTTGTCGTCGTATCGCTGCGCGAGGCGCCGGACGAGGTCGACGGTGTCCTCGTCGGTGGTGCGGAAGTGCTTGCCGGTCTTGTTGAGATTGAGCCCGAAGCTGGTTGCTGCTCCGCCTTCCCACACGATGCTCACTTCGGCTCGTCGCTCGAGGGCGGCGACGGTGACGACGACTTCGGTGATGACGGCTCGGAGGAGCTGTTTCCGTTCCCGCCACGTCGTGGTCGGTGCGTGGAACACGGCGCGGACGTCGGCCCCGGCCCGGGCGAGCCACGCTGTCTCCTTGTCGCTCAGCTTGGTGGGCTGACGTAACCGTTGGCTGGCCAGTTCGGACTCGGCTTGGCGCTGCGCGACCAGCGCCGCCTCGAGAGTCCGTTCCAGGGTTCTGGCCACGAGCCGGTTTTCGGGTTCGACCGCGTCGAACTGCCGCCGTGCTCGTTCCGCCTCGAAGCGGGCTCGTTCCACGGCCAGCTCGAACGCTGCGAGGTGGCGGCGGTGGTTGGCGTCGGCCTCGGCCAGGGCCTTTGCGGTGGCCGCCAGGCTGGCCGGTTCGAGCATGGCGAAGACCTCGTCGAGGACCCGGTTCTCGAGGCGGCGGCCCCCGACGCTTTGGCATCCCCGCTCCCCGCCATAGAGCTGCTTGTTCCGCCCGCAGATGTAGCGGGGCGTGTCACCGTTGGTGCCCGAGTAGCCGACCTGCATCATCCGACCGCAACGTCCGCACCGGACCCGGCCCTGCAACAACGCGGTGCCCTCCCGGACCGCGCCGCCGCCCTCGCCTCTCGGTCCCCGCCAGTTCGCCCGCAGCTGGTCCTGGATCCGCTCATAGCGTTCCCAGGTCACGAACCCGGGATGGTGATCGGGGATCAGGACCGCCCATTCCGAGCGGGGAAGTTCCCTGGTCCGTTTCACCAGCCGGCCGTTCGCGTCGAGGCGTTTGTCGTCCCGGCGCCGACCGAACACGAACGCGCCCGCATAGGCCGGATTGGTCAGGAAGTCGTGGACCGCCGGATAGCTCGCCGGCGCCCAGCGGATCCGACGCGACCCGGTCGGGCGGCGAGGGATCAGCAGGTTGTCCTCGATCAGCGACAGCATCACCTGGCGGGCGGAACCGAGCTCGTCGAAACGGCGGAACACCGTCGCGATCGCCTCGGTGACCGCCTCGTCAGGGTCCAACACGACACGATCGAGGTCGTCATACACCAACCCGACGGGCAGACCCTGACGCAGCTCACCCTTCGCTGCCTTGTGCAACAGGCCGGCGGTGA
>NZ_JAIMCB010000033.1 GCF_025499425.1 Acidiferrimicrobium sp. IK | reverse complement strand
GCCGATGGTGTTGACGAGGTTGGGGCCGGTGGTTTGGGTGAAGGTGACGCAGAGTTGGCCGGTGGGGCCGGGGGCGACGTTGGGGGTGTAGATGATGTTCGCGGGCGGGATGGTCGTGGCCGGGACTCCCGGACTAGCCAACGGGACGGCCGGCGCTGGTGCATCAACGACGGAGGTGGAGCCCTCGCATCTGATCGCAATACCGGTGTCAAATGAGAAGCAGGTCGTAGGGACCTGGCCGGCTAGCGCTGGTTGTTCCTGCACACTCCCGCTTGACAGAGCGACTGCGACGGCGAGGAAGAACCGTCGCGCTGCTTTAGCAGGCATCGCCAGAACTTGGAGCCTGATTGGATTCATAAAAGATCATCCAGGGCGTCCGGTTGACGCCCTGCGGATCATCCGCGGAGATTTTGGGCCTTAACACGACGTAGCCGGGAACAGAAGGAGGGGCTACAGGGTCAACGGAACGATAATCGGCGACTATCGATGCTTGGATGCAGCTCGTCGAATTGGATGACAGCGCGACCGCAGTCATCTTGCGGTCACCAGCATTTGGACTTAGGCCGTCGAGCTGGTTCCCTTGGAGCGCTTGGCTGAACACGCTGAGTTCGCGAGCGTATTGGGCGTCGCCGAAGATTGCCCGGAGTAGGGGTGGTATTGACTTGGGCAGGAATTTGGTGGCGATTTCGATGCGTTGGGCGTCTCCGTAGACGTGGTTGAGCTGTGCGAGCACTGCGTTCACGTAGGCCGCGTCGATGGTGGGAGGGATGTTGACCGGGTCGGGGACGGTGGTGGTGGTCGCTGGGGGGAGGGTGGAGGGGGTGGTGCTGGTGGTGGTTGGCAGGAGAGTGGTGGTGGGGTCGGTGCTGTGGTGGGTGCCGCCGCCGCAGGCTGAAGCCGCGGACGCGGTGAGGATGAGGATCCCGGCCAGCCAGAATGTGCGTCTCATAGCTTCTTGAGGAGTTTCGCGCCCGACGGTCGTTGAGGCAAGGGCGAATCGCGCCGATTTGTTACCTCGTCGTCGGAGCCATCTGGAACGCAGCTGGGGAGCCGACGCGTAGCATCGGCCCGTGGTCGTCGCGGGCGGCGGATCCGACGCCGAGCTGCGGGCTCTGGCCCGCAACCTCTCGGCGGTGCTCGATGAACTCCACCTCCTGGTGCCACCGCGGGTGGAGGACGGCCTCGCGGACCGCCTGCAGGCTCACCTCAACGTCGACGCTCGCACGCTGCCCGTGATCAACCAGGAGTTCCCCTCCTACCAACTGGTGGACGTCAACGTCGCGTTGGAAGCATGGCCCGCGGCAGCCGGCGGCCGCCGAGTCGAGGTGATCGGAGTGTCCGGCGACCAGCGACGATTCCATCCCCTCTCCGAGCTGCTGTCGTCAGGCCGGATGTTCGGGGTGGGAGTCGGACCGGTGGACTACCACGATCTGGCCGACTCGCCCGACACCACCAGAAGCTGCGTCCAGTTCGGGATCTTTCTCCTGTGGGACGGGGAACGGCGCGCAGCGGCGCTGGTCCGTGGCGCCGATCCGCACGGCCCCATCCGGCAGGCGATGGTGGAGTTGGTTGCCGACGATCCAACCTGGGCGCGCGAGGTGCTTGCAGAGTTGCGAGCGCTGGCCGTGGAGCGCAGCGTGCTGCGAGGTCAGGTATTGGCCTTGGGTGTGGGCGAGGGGCAGCAGTACGGAGGCCTACGGTTCATGCCCCGTCCGACGCTGAGTCGCGACGAACTGGTGCTGCCCGAGGCCACGCTGTCGCAGATCGAACGTCACGTCGTGGGGATCGCCGAGCACGGGCCCCGCCTTCGCGCCGCGGGCCAGCACCTCAAGCGCGGGGTGCTGCTATACGGGCCGGTCGGCTGTGGTTGACACTGCGTTTCCTTTCATCGGGGTGTGTCGAACAGTCCAGGTCCTGCGGCGTTTACGTTGATTCGTAAGCCTTTTCGGCGTCCGTGGTTGACGTGGACTGCTTGGAGC
>NZ_JAIMCB010000032.1 GCF_025499425.1 Acidiferrimicrobium sp. IK | reverse complement strand
GCGGTCGCGGCGGTCGAGGTCCGCCGTGTCATGGTCGCCTACCTCGACGCTCGCCGCCCGACGCTGCGGCCCGGGTCGCTCGCAGGACTCACGAACGACTTGGCCTGCTTCGGCGAGTTCCTGGCCGCCAACGCCCCCGACGTCGCACGCCTCGCCGACCTTCAACGCTCACACATCGAGGCGTTCTGCGCCTGGGTCCCGACCCGGCCGTGGCGGGGCGGCAAGAAGCCCGGCAAGTCGATCTCGGCCAGCGCCGCGGCGCATAACGTCATCTCCGTTCGCAACTTCCTCGACGACATCGCCGCATGGGAATGGGGCGACGCGCCAGGCCGGAGGCTGATGTTCGGCTCCGACATCCCCCGCCAACCCGACCCTCTGCCCCGAGCGCTGCCACCCGACATCGACACTGCGGTGATGAACGCCGTCGCCAACCTCGACGACCCCATCGCCCGTGTCGGCCTCACCGTCATCCGCGCTACCGGCCTGCGCGCCGGCGAGCTCATCGACCTCGAGTTGGACTGCGTCGTCGACTACGGCACGCATGGTGCCTGGCTGCGCGTTCCCCTCGGCAAGCTCGCCACCGAACGCAGCGTCCCCCTCGACGACTCCACCCTCGCCGCCCTCGACGAGTGGATCGCCCAGCGAGGACCGCAACGAGCCATCCCGCACCCACGCCACGGCCGGCCCACCGACTTCCTCTTCGTCGAGCACGGCCAGCAGCCACCGACCGCCCGGCTGCGCCTCGGCCTCGCCCGGGCCGTGGCCGCCGCCGGTCTCACCGGCCCTGACGGCGCCGCACGGCGGGTCACCCCCCACCAGCTGCGTCACACCTACGCCACCAGCCTCGCCAACGCCGGGATGAGCCTCCAAGCGCTCATGGCCCTCCTCGGCCATACCAGCCCGGAGATGACCCTGCGCTACGCCCGGCTCGCGTCGCCGACGGTCAAGGCCGCCTACGACCAGGCCATCGGCAAGCTCGCCCGGCGCATCCCCGTCTCAGCCTCCGGTCGCCCCCAGGCCCCCCAGCGAGAAACGTGGCTCCGCTCCGAGATGCTCAAGACCCGGGTCGCTCACGGCTACTGCTCCCGCGACCTGGTTGCCGAGGCATGCCCCTACGCCAACATTTGCGAGACCTGCCCCAGCTACACCACCACCGCCGAGTTCGCTCCCGCCATCGACGCCCAACTCGCCGACATCCGCTCCCTACGCGACGACGCCAACCGGCGGGGCTGGCACAGCGAGACCGCCCGCCACGACCGGGTAATCGCCAGTCTCGACAGCCACCTCCGTCGGCTCAACAATCGGACCTGACCGCAACTTTTCCTTGACACCACCCCGAGGGCCGGTTAATGCACCGAAAAGTGTCAGGTTGCTTCCGCAGCAAAGCCGGTGCCGAACGATCCGCCCACCTGCGCAGCTACCTCGACACCACCAGGAAGAACGATATCTCCGCCATGGACGCCCTCATGCGGCTCTTCTCAGGAGATCCTTGGATGCCGCCGCAGCCCACGTAGGTGAACAGTTACCCTTCCTCACTGACCAAACGTGACTGTCGGGGTGCCACCCCCGGCGAGGAAGGAACGTCGATGTTGAGAGTAGTTGCTGACAAGCAGACGAGCGCGGAGCTGGGCTCGAGCCTGGACGAGATCGTGCGGGAGGGTGCCCGGCGGATGCTGGCCGCTGCGTTGGAGGCGGAGGTCGACGCGTACGTGTCGGGCCTGGTCGACGAGGTAGACGAGCACGGGAAGCGGCTGGTGGTCCGCAACGGCCACGCGCAGCCCCGGAGCATCCAGACCGGCGCCGGTGCGGTCGAAGTGGTCGCCCCGCGGGTCGATGACCGCCGGGTCGACGAGGCCACCGGGCAGCGTCGCCGGTTCCGGTCTTCGATCATCCCGCCGTGGGCCCGCAAGAGCCCGAAGGTCGCGGAAGTGTTGCCGTTGATGTACTTGCACGGGATGAGCTCGAAGGACTTCGCCCCCGCGTTGGAGGAGTTCTTCGGGTCCACGGCGGGGCTCTCCGCGTCGGTGGTCACCCGCCTGACAACGCAGTGGCAGGACGAGGCCGAACGGTTCTCCCGTCGATCCCTGGCGGACCGTGACTACGTGTACGTGTGGGCGGACGGGGTGCACTTCAACGTCCGGTTGGACGAGCACCGCCTGTGCGCCCTGGTGATCGTCGGTGTCCGCAGCGACGGGACCAAGGAGCTGGTGTCGATCACCGACGGGATCCGGGAGTCGACCGAGTCCTGGGCGGACGTGCTGCGAGACTTGCGCCGGCGTGGAATGACCGCCCCGACCGTCGCGGTAGGCGACGGCGCGCTGGGGTTCTGGGCGGCGTTGCGCGACGTGTTCCCCGAGACCGTCGAGGCCCGCTGCTGGGTGCACAAGGCCGCGAACGTCCTCAACGCCCTCCCGAAGTCGGCCCAGCCGGCCGCCCGGCGGGCGATCGCGGAGATCCGCGACGCCGAGGACCGCGATCACGCCGTCAAGGCGATCAAGGCCTTCGAGCGGGACTACGGGGCGAAGTGGCCCAAGGCCGTCGCGAAGATCGTCGACGACACCGACGTCCTCCTCAGCTTCTTCGACTACCCCGCCGAGCACTGGGTCCACTTGAAGACCTCGAACCCGATCGAGTCGACCTTCGCCACGGTGCGACTACGGACCAAGGTGACCAAAGGTCCAGGATCGAAAGCGGCCGGCCTGGCGATGGCGTTCAAGCTCATCGAGGCCGCCCAGGACCGGTGGCGGTCCCTCAACGCACCACATCTCGTCGCCCTGGTCCGTGCCGGCGCGAAGTTCGAGAAGGGGGTGATCGTCGAGCGCCCCAGCGAGCAGGACAGGGAGGTCGCCGCGTGACCCCGCAAAAATCCCATCCACAGGAGCCTGTTGCAGAAACTCTCGGTGGGGAATCTGGGAAAGTCCAGGTAGCGCGCGCGTGATTGCCGCGACCTGATCGCGCTGATCGCCGAGAATTTGTGTATGGCGTACAACTTCTTGGCGGTCGAGCGTGACCAGGTGTACCTGCTGCCCCCATCGGTGGCCGACTGGCTCCCCGAGGATCATCTGGCCTGGTTCGTGCTCGACGCCGTCGACGAGATGGACCTCGCCGCCTTCTACGCCGGCTATCGGACCGACGGCTGGGGGGCAGCGGCCCACGATCCCAAGATGATGGTGGCGTTGACCCTCTACGCCTACTGCCTGGGCGTCCGGTCCTCGCGCCAGATCGAGCGGGCCTGCCATGTCGACCTCGGGTTCAAGGTGGTGGCGGCCAACCAGTGTCCGGACCACACCACCGTCGCCCGGTTCCGCCAGCGCCACCAAGAGGCCATGGCGTCGGTGTTCACCTCTTCGCTGCGCCTGTGCGCCCAGACTGGGATGGTTAGCCTCGGCGTGGTGGCCGTCGACGGGACCAAGATGGGCTGCCCGGCCGCCCTCGACGCCAACCGCACCAAGGACCACATCGAAGCGGCGGTCCAAAAGATGTTCGAAGAAGCCGCCGCCCAGGACGCGGCGGAAGACGCCGCCTTGGACGCGGGCGTCACCGGGGACGAGCCACCCGCCCACCTGCGCGGCAAGGCGGCCCGACGCGAACGTCTGGCCGCGGCCAAGGCCGAGCTCGAGGCCCAAGACAAAGCCGCCAAAGAGGCCCACGAGGCCCACCTGGCCGAACGGGCCGAGAAAGAGCAGGCCAGCGGCAAAAAGCTTCGGGGCCGCAAGCCCAAGGCCCCCGACACCTCCGAGGCCAAGGCCAACATCAGCGACCCCGAGAGCCGCATCATGAAGACCAAGGACGGTTATATCCAGGGCTACAACGCTCAGGCCGTGGCCAACGAGGAACAGGTCGTCGTCGCCGCCGAGGTGACCGACGAGCACAACGACATGGGCCAGCTCCACCCGATGATCGAGGCCACGAACCGTTCCCTCTACGACGCCGGCATCACCGAGCGGCCGACGAAGCTGTTGGCCGACGCCGGCTACGCCTCCGAAGACAACCTGGCCCGCCTCGACGACAGTGATCCCGACTGCTTCATCGCCACGCGCAACATGAACAAGAACCCCCAACCGCGTAACGGGCGGCGGGGACCGCTGCGCGCCGATGCCACCCTGGTCGACAAGATGGACCGCAAGGTCTCGACCGCCTCGGGCAGGGCCATCTACACGAAGCGACAGCACATCATCGAGCCGGTCTTCGGCCAAACCAAGGACGCCCGAGGGGCCAGACGGTTCATGCGCCGAGGCAAGGCCGCCGCCCAAAGCGAGTGGAAGCTGCTCATGGGCACCCACAACCTCTTGAAGATCTACCGTCGCTCTCTCAGCGACGCCGCCACCGCGCCGTGGTCCCGCATGGCAGTCAGTAGCTGATGAAGGCGACCCGTCCGGACCTCGTCACAGGGCAAACCATGGACCAGAACGGCGGCGAAAGCGCCCGCACCAGCTGACTACTGATCCGCGGGGCTCCTCCGGGCTCACCTTCGAGCAAGACGACCAGGGGAGACCTCAGCGTGCCCGGCTCACTGCAACGGGCTCCCAGACGGCTGCATTCCAGTCCGAGCACGATCCCGGCCCGGCCCATGCTCACATCGGCGACCAGGCGTTGGAAGCCTTCACGGTCAGCGGCCGACGCCCCCGAGTGCCCCTGGTCGACGTCGACCACGATGATCTGTTCTGCCGTCCATCCCAACGCCACGGCCCGCCGGCGCAGATCGTATTGGCGGAGCGTCGACTCGGTGTTGTTCAACACCTGGCGCAGAGTGGACTGGCGGACATACAGATAGGCGGCCCGCTGTAGGTGCGTAGCCTTGACCTTGGTGACGGTCTCGGCGCTCACCGGCATTCACCCCACCACAGCGAGAGCCATCGCTGCGAGCACGCCGACCAGATCGCCGTCCAGATGTTCCGCGCCGGCCGGGCGTTCAGTCGGTCGGGAACCGACAGGCGGGATGGCCTGGCTGGTCCGCAGCCATGCCGCCATTCCCCGTCCCTGGAGCAGGGCGAGGCCGTGACGCCAGCCGGTCGGTCCGCCGCCCAGGGCTTGGGCTCGCAGCGCCTCATAGCGCTCCACGTCACCGTCATCGACGCTGCGCTCATCGGGTGCCGCCCCTTTTGGGCCGGCGGGAACGGGCCAGGGCCCGTTCCACCGAGCGCGGGTGGACCCGCAACCCGAACCGCTGCTCGATCGCCTCGACCAGATCGCCGGCCCGCAGGTCCGGGTCCTCGTCCAGGCGTTGTTGGGCGAAAGCCACTACCTCCTCGGACATCTTGTGAGCCCGCCGAGGACCCGGACGGGCCGGGACCAGCGCCGCCAGCCCGCCGGCGTCGAGCGCGGCGGCGGCCTCGTAAAACGACGGACGGGAGAACCCGTAATCGGCCACGGTGCGGCTCACCGCGTCGCCTTCGACTCTCACCCGGCGCACCATCTCGTACTTCACCTGCACCAGATCCCGGGCGTCAAGGAACTCCGAAGACGCAAACGCCGGGTCCCGCACCGCCTCAGGCCGGGGGTTCAAGCAGCGCTCCTCCCGCAACGCCTGAACCTTCGGGTCCTCCCTACGTCGAGCCATCCGCTCCCTCCCGGCATCAGGACTACAACAGTGTAAGCCCTATTATGCCGATATCAGAACGGCTGTCAAGCGCAGTCGACGGAATCCTCCGCCCAGCTACCGGTCAGCAGAGGCGGCCTAGACAACTCATCCAATACACCTGCCTAACAGCGGTGACATAATTGGCTTGACACCAACGGCATAGTTCGCCTTACACAGCGTCGGGATGCATCCCGTCGATGAGCTCCGCCAAAGCCAGCAGATCCACCACCCGGAACGGGCAACGGCCGCCTGACATGGTCACGAAGACATCCGGCTCGGCCACATCGGTCCACGACGTAGGAAGCGACTTCATAGTCCCGTCTTCGCCGAAGAAGAACACCCGATCCTGTCGCCAGGTCTGCTGCACGACCACGAACGGGAACTCGCGGCCCGACCACGGATGGAACGGATGAGTCACCCGAACAGTTCGCTGCTCACCGGATCCTTCAGGTGCATTCGACGGCAAGGTCCAACGCGATGGCCGAGGCGGTCAACGCCTTGTTCAAGACCGAGCTCTACCGCAACCCGGCCGTGCTCGCTCGGGTCGGCGGGCACTGGAAAGGCCTCGACGACCTCGAGGTCGAGACCTGCGG
>NZ_JAIMCB010000031.1 GCF_025499425.1 Acidiferrimicrobium sp. IK | reverse complement strand
ACGACAACCACACCCCAACCCGGACCGCCCGGGCATCCCCACGCCCCCTCACCCGACCATACCTCTGGCAACTACCGCCAAGTCGGACAGTCATTCACCAATCAACGCTGCGGTGGATCGAGGCTTAGCCAGCCGGGCTTACACGCTCGGTCAGCTGGTGGAGACGGAGAAGAAGTCACGGGACTCGGCGGTGGGGCCGAGGTAACGGTCGGCGGAGCGTTGCATGGGCGGGTACAGCGACACCCCGGTGATTGATGTGGGGTCGGCGGGGTCGGGGTGGGTGAAGAAGTTGAACGTGACCCATTCCGGGTTGATGTCGAGAGTCATGCCCCGCACCGCTCCGGCTCGCTGCAGCGACTCGGCCAGCGTTTTGGCGGTCAGCGCCGGGCCGGCCACGTACACCAGCGCCCCGGAGGTCGTCACGCCCAGCCCGGAGCGGGCCACGACGGTGTTGGCCCCGAGGGTGTTCCCCCAGATGTGGGTGTCGTGGTAGGTGGCGTCGGGGGCGGTCTGGCCGCCATCGACCAGGGGGACCAGGTTCTGCAGTACGGCTTCGACCGAGGGAGTCATGGACACTTCGTAGCCCCAGGCGCCGACGTTGACCCGGCCGTCTTTGTAGATGACCATCGACGCGGCGCCTTTCACTAGTGGTACGGCGGTGCGTCCATCCAGGTAGAACCCTCCGTGGGCGTCTTGGAACCGGAACCCCCGTTGAAGGCGGCCACCGCCTGGGCGGCCGCGGTGCCGGTGAGGTCGGGTGGCACGCTCCATTTGCCGCCTGGCTCCTCGGAGCCGGGAAGGAGCCGGATCCTCAGGCGGGTGGGGTCGATCCACACCGCCGAGGTGATCTGGCTGGTGTAGATGGTGTCGGCTCGGAACTGGGCCACGTACATGGCGGCGCGGCCGTCGATGATCGGCCCGGTGGGCTGCCACTGGCCCTCACCCAGCAGGGCGGGCGATACCACTAGCGGCACGGGGGTAGGGGCGGGCAGGCCGATGGTCCTCCCCGAGGTTTTCGCCGGGTCGGTGATCGCTAAGTGGGCGGAGGCCGCCGGGATCCGGTTGAGGGCCTTTGGGGCGCACCCTTGGCCGGGGCTTGGCTGTTGTAGTACCACTGCTCCAGCGGGTTGACGACGAAGGCAGCGTGGTGGGACCGCAACCAGTCAGCCCACTTGGCCTTGAAGTTCTCGTTGCCCGGAGTGGTGGCCGCTCCATACACCGACACCGCCAGGAACAGCACGAGCAGCCCGAGGGGAAACGCCAAGACCCGGACCGTCATGCGCTCTCTTTTCCGCCGGCCCGCCGCGGATGGCCGCGGTGCTTTGCCCCGCCCGCGACGGAGGTACCCCTCTGGCAGGCACTGCGGGTCGCGGCGAGGCTCGGTTCTCGGCTGGGTCACCGCTGTCGCACTCGGGCCGCGACGGGAGGGCATCCAGTCAGCGAATCGGGCTCCGTGAATCCTCTAGCGATTGCGACGGCACGGGCCCCCGCACCTAGGTCGACCGTCGTTGTACCGGTGACGAACGGGCATCGACGGTTCGGTCCACGAGGACGAGCCGGCGGCGGCCGGTCACCGACGGCCCGTGGCGACACCGCCCGCCACGTCAACGATGATCGCCGATCGTCTAGGCCTGCTCCTGGTGCCGGTCCGCTGAAGGCCATGCGCCCCAGTCAAGACAGCGTGATGTTGCCAGCACGTATGGGTGTTTCGATACGCCGACGATATGTCCCGAGGCGTAGCATCCTATGGGTGTGCGAGTGTTGATCGTCGAGGACGAGCCCTATATGGCAGAAGCGGTCCGTGACGGCCTACGCCTCGAAGCGATCGCCGCCGACATCGCCGGCGACGGTGACACCGCGCTGGAGTTGTTGGCCATCAACGACTATGACATTGCCGTCCTCGACCGCGACATCCCCGGCCCCTCAGGCGACGAGATCGGGCAACGCATCGTCGCCTCTGGCAGCGGGATGCCGATCCTCATGCTCACGGCTGCGGACCGGCTCGACGACAAGGCCTCGGGGTTCGGACTCGGCGCCGACGACTACCTCACCAAGCCGTTCGAGCTCCAAGAGCTCGTGCTCCGTCTTAGAGCGCTCGATCGCAGACGCGCCCACAACCGGCCACCAGTGCGAGAGATCGCTGGCCTGCGCGTGGATCCGTTCCGCCGCGAGGTCTACCGCGACGGCCGCTACATAGCGCTCACTCGCAAGCAGTTCGCCGTGCTAGAGGTACTCGTCGCCGCCGAAGGCGGCGTTGTCAGCGCCGAAGAGCTACTGGCGCGGGCATGGGACGAGAACGCCGACCCGTTCACCAACGCCGCCCGCATCACCGTCTCGGCACTGCGCAAGCGCCTCGGCGATCCCCCGATCATCGCCACTGTGTCAGGCGCAGGGTACCGCATGATCATCGAACCAGACAGTGGCCATTTGGGAAGAGACCATGCATAGAGCCGCAGGACGGGGTGTCCGCCCGACTCTTGCCCTGCCGGGCCGGGCCAGGACCTGAAGATATGTTGCGCCTCTCGCTCGCCAGGCGCGCGCCGCGCTGGATACCTCGCCTGCCCTCCCGGACCGTGCGGTTACGGCTTACTCTGCTCTACAGCGGCCTGTTTCTCGTCTCGGGATCCGTGCTGCTCGTGGCTACCTACCTGATCTTCCGGGCGAACAGTGGGGTCGACCTGATCGTCCCGAACGGCTCCCACGCAACACCAGAGGCTTTACGTCAGGTCGAGGAAATGTACGCCCGGTCCGTGGCGCGTAACAGCCACAGGCTCCACGAAGATCTAATCCAATCCGGGATCGCGTTCGGGGTCATGGCCGTCGTTTCGGTCGTGCTGGGGTGGCTGGTCGCAGGCCGAGTGCTGCGGCCGCTACGTGCGATGACTGCGACCACCCGGCAGATCTCCGAGCGCAACTTGGACGAGCGCCTCGCGCTGTCGGGGCCCAGCGATGAGTTGAAGGACCTCGCTGACACGATCGACGGTCTCCTCGCGCGGCTCCAGAAGCACGTCGCGGAGCAACAGAGATTCGCGGCTAACGCCTCTCACGAGCTGCGCACCCCGCTGTCATTGACACAGGCCCTTCTCGACGTGGCCCGCAAGGATCGGAACCGTGACAACGGTGAACTCGTCGACCGCCTCCACGAGGTGAACACTCGAGCGATCGATCTCACCGAAGCACTGCTCCTGCTCAGCCGCGCCGGCCAGCGGTCCTTCGCATTAGAACAAGTCGACCTCTCGCTCATGGCGGAGGAAGCCACCGAGACGTTGCTCCCCCTAGCCGAGAAGCATCGTGTCACCATAGAGACCTCCGGCGACGCCGCTCCCACCCTCGGCAGCGAAGCGCTCTTGCTGCAGCTCACCACAAACCTGGTGAACAACGCAATCGTCCACAACCTTCCCGAGGACGGCTCCGTATGGGTGACGACCAAGGTTCAGCCCCACGGCGTGGTGCTTAGTGTCGAGAACTCCGGCGACGAACTCACCCCGCAGCTGGTTTCAACCCTGGTCGAGCCGTTTCAGCGCGGCACCCAGCGCATACACACCGACCACGCAGGAGTCGGCCTCGGCCTAGCAATCGTCAGAAGCATCACCCAGGCACATGACGGAACCCTGATCCTCACCCCCCGACCCGCCGGAGGGCTCAGCGTCACGGTGCAACTACCCTACGCACCGATGCACACCGGCACGCCCAGGTCGGACAAAACTGCCAGAACTGATGGCGTGCCAGCTTCGGATAGGCAACGAGGACGACCATGACCGCGAGCAACCTCTCAATCTGGAACCGCTGCGCTGACGACGCCCAGTCTTCGGTTACCCAGCTGCCCTCGCTTGGTTTTTTCAGCGGCTAAGCCTCAATCCACCGTCGTTGAGCGTCCGGTGATGCCCTGAGGGCTGCGCCCAGTGAGGTAGGCCGCTGGTTCGGACGTGGACTGTTGCGGTTGAGGTCCCGTCCAGGCCATTAGGTGGCGTTCGTGCACATCGGCCCGGGACCAGCAGCCCCCGCTTGGTCGCCGTCGTCGCCAGCGGCCCCCTATCGAACCGTGCGTGCGGTTCTCCCGCACACGGCTCTCCGACATTTTGTGGAGCGGGGGCGGGGCTGTAAGCCGTCGATCCCGAAGGAGAAGATCGACGTCATAGCGGATGCCACCTTGCATTCGACGCCGCCGGGCGAGACGCACTGGTCGTGTCGGAGCATGGCCAAAGCGCAGGGGGTGAGCCCGGCGACGGTGCAGCGGGTGTGGTCGGCGACGGCCGGGAACGCCGTCGAGAGAAAGATCTCTCTACATGGAGAGGCCATTTTCGACCCTGAAAAGTGACAGCCTGACCGGCAACTCTTACGTACCCTTTACAGGCGCCCGGACCGTGTCGGCCGTGTGTCGGCAGCGTCTTTCCTGACCGAGACGAGGAAGAGGCAACCCGCGGGCGCCTTGCTCTCGACTCAATCGGGAAGCGGGGCACCGAAGGCCCGGCTATCACCTACACCTCGGCGCCGGCGGCGCTGAGGTGCGCCCGTAGTCGGTCGATCACGCCGGCAAGAGCTTGCGCGAATGATTCGAACTCGCCGCGCGACATCGAAGCGAAGAGCGCTCGCGCGAGCCTCTTGTGGTCGCGCTTGAGCTGGGCGACGAGGGTCTCGCCTCGGGGTGTGAGGGTCACTAGCGTCGCTCGCCGGTCGGTCGGGTGGGCTGCGCGCGTCACGAGCCTCTGCGCAACGAGTGCATCCACAAGGCCGGTAACCGCTCGCGGCGTCACCTTCAGTGCTTCCGCGAGCACGCGCTGGGGCACCGGGCCACGTTGTCCCAGCTCCCAGAGCAGGTGAGTGCGAGCTGGGGTGAGGCCGAGCGCGGCGTTTGCCTGCGCCATGTCGTCGTCCAGCCCGACCACCAGCTCAAGGACGCTATCGAGGAGATCTTCGTATTGCTGTAGCTTGGTTATAGTGAAGCATAGTAACTACATGAGCGGGACGACGAAAGCAGACGTCCATAACAGAGCGACAGAAGGAGAGAGCATTGACTCCTGAGGCTGGATCGACCGAAGCGAACACGACCCTGCTACGCGACTCTCAGGTCGGCGTCCACCCCGAGCTGCAGCATGGCCCTGAGCACGGCAGCGTTGCGGATCACCGTCCGGGGCGCCAGGCCGGACCGCCAGCCAGCCGTCGACCAGGGCCTGGCAGTCGGCCCGGGAGATCCGGGACACCTGCCGGTCGGCGCCCAGGCTGCCGATCACGTGCTTTTCCACGATCGGCCGGTCTCGGAGCCGGGTCGAGTCCCGTTTGGTGCCAGGCCTCCAGCCACCGCCGGCCCAGCTCCTCGACCGTCGTGGCCCCGGCCCGGGGTGCGATCCAGCGACCATCGGCCATGGCCGTCAGCTGCGGGCCTCGTACTCCGTGGCCTCCTTCTTGGTCGCGAGGGTCTTGGAGTGCTGGGCGCCGTCCGCTGACCTCAGCTTGACGTCGTAGCGGCGCCCCTTCGCAGTGCTGCGAACGTGGATGGACACAGGAGAAGGCTACGCCAGCCCTGCGACGTCCGCTGCGAGCCGATGCTCGATGAATGTTCGATGGAACCGATCTGGGCTCCGCCTGGGAGGGTCTGGCGTCCCTCTGACCAGGACTTTTGCGGTGGGGCTAGGTGGAATCGAACCACCGACCTCAGCATTATCAGAAATTCGTGGCCAGACGATCCTGAACTCAATTGAGCTGCTCTGGCTGGTCAGGGCGGGAGCAGCTACTCCTCTTGGGAGCCTCCGAACCAAACGGAACAGCACCGAACGCGGGATTTTCGCGGGATGGTTCTCGCAATTAACTTCGCAATCCGTCCCTAGTTGGCCAGATCTCTGGACGGTTCGGTCATCAATCTGGGTGATTGAGGACCAGTTTGTTCTGAAGGCGTCTCTGCCGGCTGCGGCGCCTCCGCAATGCCCGCTCCCAGGAGCAGCAGCGGGAAGGCCCACACCAACTCACTTAGCTTAGACACCGCCGGAGTGAGCCGATGCGCCCCTCGCAGCGAAGACCGTCTTGCAGCCCTGCTGCTGAACGAACGTTCGTTCGTCCTGTTAAGACACGGCGCCCGGGTGTACGGATCTCGAGCTTCACCGGCAACTGCAGGTCGAGGTGTGCACCAAGTCCCTCCGGGCCAGCGAGCCCCGCCGCGTGGCTAGTGCCGACGGCTTCCCTGCGCAGTAAGTCAGCCACTTCGCGCGGTCCGCGCGATCGCACGCACGTTATGCGATAGTGTGGACATGTCGGTCAGTTCTCGACTTGCCTCGCTACTCGTGCATCTGCGACGATCACCAAAGGTGGCGGAGCGGAAGGAGACTGCCGTGCCCCACAATCTTGAGCCCATTCGACTAGCCGCCCTGCTGCATGAAGTGCCTGGCAAGTGGGTCGCCATCCAAGATGGCGAGATAATCGAGGCTCGCGACACCTTAGACGCCCTTGTGTCGGCGATCCACTACCGAGATCTAGGCGAGGTAACTGTCGTTCGCGCACCGGCCGAGACAGAAGCCGAGATGGTCGGTCTGGGCTGAGGACATTCCGGTGGCGGAACCGGACCCCTCTGCGGCCCACATCTTCAGATATCTAGACGACGGAAATGACCTCGTTGCACAGCAACTCGGTAAGCCAGCACCCGTGCGGCCTGTAGTTGCAGTGCGTCTGCAGTACGGCAACCACAGAACACTCGTTCACTCTGCACTCGTGGACTCGGGATCGGAGCGAGTTATTGCATCTCGCGTCCTGGCACGGGAGCTTAATATCCCGCTCCCCCAAGAACGAGCCGTCGAGCTGGGACTGGGTGGACGAACTCGCCAAATCGTTTTCGATCAGGTCACAATTCAACTGTTTCGCGACTTGATGCATCCTGGCGATGAACCCCTATACGAGTGGCAAGCCGACGTAGGATTCATACTGAACGACTGGGAGCCGCCTTGGGCGGTGCTTCTGGGACGAGACGGCTTCTTTGACCGGTTCACAGTGACAATGCATGGCGGCGTCCCCGCCATGGCGGTCGAACCTTGGGCGACGTTCGACGACCGGTTCGGTGTGCAGTACCAGGAGGCGGATAACGAGCAACCGCGATACCAGCCATGAGTCGCAGGCCCGCCCGGGACACGTAGGAGCGTTATCGATTCCATGCTCATGCGAACTCGTCATCTGAAAGGGTGACCCACAAATCCGTGCCACGAGTCGCAACCGAACAACTAGCTTGATCGGAATCTCGACCGCAGCTTGCGGTTATCAGGAGAGACAACCAGCGATGGTGTTAAGGCCCGGCTAGTAGCAGCGGTCTTCGATCGCCGCCGACCGGATAGCCTCCCAAATAATCCGCCTTGCACTGAAGGAGCCCGATTACTGTAGTACGGCGCTGAAGGCGGCACAGCGATGACCAGATCTCGGAGATGGGGATGTCGGAGCGGTTTGACTATGCATTAGAGCGATGCCCGCCCACTAGCTGGCATGCCTTCGAACGACTAGCACGGTCTTATATGGCCAGTGACTACCAGGCTTTTCGGACGTTGGCGGCATCATCGGGCGACGGTGGCCGAGATGGGATGCTCTTCCTCACGGAGGACGATGAGTCCGTGGCCGTCCAGGTGTCTCTCTCCCAGGACTGGGCAGGGAAGATTCGTGCCACCCAGGCCCGGCTGAGGGACACTCACCCTCAGGTCCGAGAGCTCATTTATCTGACCAACCAAGAGATTGGTGCCCGAGGCGACGATCTCCGAAGAACGTTTCGTGAGGCAAGAGCCGTCCGACTCGACATTAGGGACCGAAGTTGGTTCGTTGACCGCGAGCACGCTAGCACCTCGACTACTCGGGCTGCCGATGCGTTCTGTCGACAAATCATTGACCCTCTGCTGCCGAGGGCTGAGGTGTTCGATCGAGGTCATGCAATCCTCTCCAACGATGAATCTCGGGCGGCGCTTTTGTATCTTGTGATGCAATCGACGGACGACTCGAATGACAGGCAGCTAACTAAGCTTTGTTTCGATGCCTTAGTCCGTACTGCGCTTCGCGAGACTGATAATGAGCATCGCATGGCCCGTGCCGACATCTACGGTTGGGTCCTCTCTGTCCTTCCCACACAAGATGAAGGCGAAGTTCGCATGTACGTTGACCGAGCGCTTGAGCGCCTCAACAAGACGTACGTGCGTCACTGGACCAAAGAAGACGAATTCTGTCTCAACTTTGAGGAGCGAATTCGTATTGCTAACTCGATAGCAAAGATCGTTCAAGCCGATGAGGCGTTCAACAGGGAGTTGGCGGAGAATGCCAGATTCGTCCTCGTTGGAATGGCTATCGATACATCGACAGTAGACTTTTCCGCTTTGGTTCTCCGTGTGCGCCGAGTACTCGAGCAGTTTCTTTTTGAGCGTGGGGAGTCCTTTGTTTCAAGCGTAGCGACCGGCACGCCCATGTTGTTTTCGCAGTCCGAGCTAGTCGACCTCGCAAGTCGCGATAGTAACTTGCATCCGGACTCGACAAGCCTTCGACATAACCTGCCAGCAGTTGTCGGCGAAGTCGTCGAACGAGCGGTACTCGGCCTGTCGGAGCCTGCCAACGCCTTCGTCAGAACAATCGGAGATGCTTACACTCTATTTGCGTTCATGTGTGAGACACCAAATGTCCAAGCTGGCGTTTCTAAGCTCTTCTCACAGGGAGAGTTCTGGCTTGACACGAGTGCAGTTCTGCCGCTCCTGATTGAGTCGCTGCTGGACGAACACGACCGCCGCACCTCACTATTGATAAGGGCGGTGGCTGAATCGGGAGCTCGGCTCATGGTGACCAACGGGGTCGTGGATGAACTTCTTCACCACATCGAGCTCTCGATGATTGCATGGCGTGCTCCTCACGACTGGCGTGGGAGAGCGCCGTTCCTTTACTCCAGCTTTTTATGGTCTGGAGCTGCCAACGCCGACTTCAGCGAGTGGGTGCGTAAGTTCCGAGGCGACCGACGTCCCGAGATAGACCTGGCCGAGTACCTGCTTGAGATTCACAGTATCCGAGTTGTAGATCTGAAAGAACCGGCTAGCCAGTTGGACCCTCGCATCCGCTGGCATGCAGAAGAATATTGGCGGGGCGTTCACGAGAATCGCCGGCCCGGTGAGACTATCGATCCAGAGACCGTCCGACAGCTTGTAGAACGCGATCTTGAGAATTTTCTCGGGGTGCTGCAGTTGCGTTCTCACGGTGAGGAACTGCAAAACCCGTTCGGATATAGGCAATGGTGGTTGTCGCCGGTTCGGTCCTCTATTGAGGCAGCGGAGAAGATACGTGATGCCGCAGGGCTTAAGCGGCTCGATAGTCCAGTCCTGGATTTTACCTTTCTTGCCCACTACTTAGCCGTGGGTCCGGCTCGGCGACAGCTCGCCAAATCTCTCGAACGACGCCTGCCGATGATGGTGGAGGTGAGCCTCCTCGACGCAACGCCGTCGGTCGTCCTCGAGCTTGCAGACTCGGTCCGCGCACGAACCGCAGGCATGGACGAGCGAGTCATCCGTCGCGAGATTCGAGATCAGCTCGAGAGCGAAAAACTCTCGCGGACCCGCATAGGTCGAGCAGGACCTGATGCGCTGGTTGCCGAGCTACGGCAAGCGCTCGAGTCGAACGGACGTAGGCGCAAACGGTCGAGCTGAATTGACCCCGAGCCGGACGCCGAGAGTCCTGGACTCCTGGTAAAGAGGTTCATCACACACTCTGACCTCGTAGCGGCAGGCGCCCGAAGGGCGCCGGCCGCCTGTTGCGGCATCAAGCCTCTGACCTCGACGCACGTTTCCAGGCTCGTCGTCGAGCTCGTTCGTGGGGTCGTGTCTGCATCACGGGGCAGCGGAGCTGGGAGGATGGCGTCTCTAGACTGGTGAGTTCGAGCGTCGCAGGGGAGCCGAGCGGGTGGCCGTGCGGTCAGGTCGTGGGTGGCCGCAGTGAGATGCCAGCGACCCTGATCTGGCCGGCAAGTGCACTCGAGGTGCCCCTGGCCTAGTTCAAAGGCAGCTGCGACGGGAATCGCACCGCATAGTCGACGCAGGTAAGCGCTCGGGTGCTCCGCACGTCCGGTTGGTTGAGCACAGACGTCACCCGCGCTCACAAAGAGCCGTGCGCGACAAAGGGCGCTCGACAAGACTGCCGTGGCTGGATGGGGGAACGGCAGCGGTCGAATATCGGCTCTTGATCCTTTAGGTGGGGGGTCCTGGTTGAGGGTCCACCAGTGGGGCCCGTGGCCTCACCAACCTGAGTGCTGTCGAAGGCAACAGGTCAGGAGGCCACGGGTGGATGATGAGGTTAC
>NZ_JAIMCB010000030.1 GCF_025499425.1 Acidiferrimicrobium sp. IK | reverse complement strand
CTGGACCGCCACCTGGACCCTCGCCACCAACCACGGCACCCTCCAACAACTACAAACCACCGCCCAAATCCCCAACCTCCCCATCCAACAAATCCAAGCCGTCATCACCCACTAACCCCACCCAACAAACCACCCCACGGCCACCCCCAGAGAGCAAGTGGCGCAAACCCGCACCCCAGCACGGGTTAGCGACACCTGCTCTCTCAGCATCCGCGGCTAACCGCCCCGCCGGCGCGCTCAGCCTCTCTGCGGTCGGCCCTGGGACCGTCAGGCGAGGGGGTCGGCGAAGGGGTCGGCGGGGCGGGACGCGGTGGAGGCGGCCTGCTCCTCGTCCTCTGCCCAGCCGGCGTAGCCGGTGGTCTCGAGCTCCTCGGCCAGCTCCGGGCCGGCGCTGGTTACGATCCGGCCTTTGGAGAGCACGTGCACCCGGTCGGGGTGGAGTTCGGTGAGCAGCCTCGTGTAGTGGGTGATGGCCAGCACACCGAGACCCGATTCGGTGGTGGCGGCCTCGACGCGCCGGGCCACCGCTCGCAGCGCGTCCACGTCGAGCCCGGAGTCGATCTCGTCGAGGACCGCGAACTTGGGGTTGAGCACGCCGAGTTGGACGGTCTCGTTGCGCTTGCGCTCACCACCGGAGAGGTCGGCGTTCATCGACCGGAGGAGGAAGCGCTCGTCGAACCCGACCCGCGCTGCCTCTGCGCCGACCAGGGCCGGCACCTGGGAGGCGTCGCGCCCGGCAGCGGTGAACGCTTCGGCCAGGACGTCGCGCAGGGACACGCCCGGGACCTCGATCGGGTATTGCATGCCGAGGAATAGCCCGGCCTGTGCCCGCTTCCAGGTGGGGAGGGTCAACAGGTCGGTGCCGTCGAGCAGCACCCGGCCACCGGTCACGGTGTATCCGGGGCGGCCCATGAGCACGTGCGAGAGGGTGCTCTTGCCGGCGCCGTTGGGGCCCATGACGGCGTGGACCTCGCCGCTGTTGACCGTGAGGTCGACGCCGCGGAGGATCTCCCGGCCGGCAACGGTGGCCCGCAGGCCTTCGATCACGAGCGTGCTCATCAGTACCTCACCACGACCTCGTCGCCCTCGACGACGACTTCGTAGACCGGTACCGGGGCGACCGCCGGTAGCGACTGCGGCTGGCCGTCCTCCAGGGAGAAGGCGCTGCCGTGCTTCCAGCATTCGATCCAGCGCTCGTCTGGATCGATCTGGCCCTCCGAGAGGGACACGTTGGCGTGGCTGCAGCGGTCACCGATGGCGTAGAAGCTGTCCTCGATGCGCACCAGGCAGACACCGCCGGCTGTGACGTCAAGACGCACGGCGGTTCCGGGCTTTACGTCAGAAACGGGGATCCGGATCTCGCTCATTCCTGCACCCCTGTCATGGCGGTCTCGATGCGTTCGGCTTCGTCCAGCTTGGCGGCCAGCGCCAGGCGCAGAGGCGCAACCAGCGCCGGCGTCGGTAGGCGGTCCAGGACCTCGTCGAGGAAGCCGAGAGCGATGAGCCGCTCGGCAGATTCGGTGGGCACCCCCCGGCTCTCCAGGTAGAAGAGCTGGTCGGCGTCGACCGGCCCGACAGCCGAGGCGTGGCTGCAGCTCACGTCGTTGTCCTCGATCTCGAGGTTAGGCACCGAATCGGCGTGGGCTCCCTCGTGAAGCACCAGGTTCCGGTTGGTCTGGAAGGCGTTCGTCCCCCGGGCGCCTTTTTCCACCCGGATGAGCCCGGTGTAGACCGACCGGGACCGGTTGGCGACGACGCCTTTGAAGTACAGGTCCGAGGTGGTCTGCCTCGCGCGGTGATCCTGCTTGGTGCGCAGGTCGTGCATCTGGTGGCCGTCGGCGAAGTACACCGCCAGGAGCTTGGAGGTGCCGCCGGGCGCCACCAGCGAGGAGTCGGTGCGGACTCGGGCGTAATCGCCGCCGAGGGAGATCGCGGCCGAGGTCAGGGTCGCGTCCCGGCCGACGGAGCTGGAGTGCAGCGCCAGCTGCCAGACCTTGTGACCGAGGAGCTGCACGTGCACGTAGCCGAGACGCCCGGCGTCGCCTACTTCGAGCTCCGTCACCGGCACGACCAGGCTCTCGTCGTCCTCGCCGCCGCCGGCGAGCACCTCCACCACCGACGCGTCGGCGTTGCGGGCCACCCGCACCAGCAGCCGCGGGAACACCGCGGCGCCGGGCGCGCCGACGCGATGGACCACGACCACGGTTGGCAGTTCGTCGCCGTCTGGAGTGCGCTCCACGTCGATCACGACCGGCGCGGACGACAGGGCGAGGTTGAGGCTGACCAGCGAATCCGGTTCGCCGGCGATGGCCCCGAGAGGCGCCTCGGGCGCGTCGACGCCTGACAGGTCCGTGACCGACACCGCAGGGTGAGCGCCGGTCACCGCTACGGTGCCGTCTCCGCCGACCTCGACGACGACTGCGCCGGCCAAGGCGAGCAGCAGCGCTTCGAGCACGTCGGCTGACAGTCCGGCGGGGGGCGCCGCCGCGCCGGCCTGCTCCCCGTGGGAGACAGGAGCGAACCGCTCTAGGTCCAGCTCGGCGATACGGCTGTAGCGCCACTCCTCGGCTGCCTCGGTCGGCAGCGGGGTGGCGCTGAAGCGTTCGAACGCGGCGGTACGGGCGGTGCTCAGCCAGGCGGGGCCGGGCAGGCCGGCCACGGCGTCAGTGGTGAAGGAAGGCAGTTCGGGCTCCTCGGCCGTCAGGTGGTGCGCCGGACGGGTCAGTCTACGGGGTGAGCCGCAAAAGCGGCCAAGCCCCCACCCGCTCGGGACAGGCTTCGGCGGGTGCCGGCAAGGGCATCCGCTTCTAGCTGCCGCCCTCCCGGTCGGGGTCGAGCACCACCTTGGTGTGGTCGTCGGGGTTGTAGCGGACGGGGACGGTGCCCCCGACCTTCACCTTGGAGCGGGAGTCTGGCGTCTGAAAGGCGTGGCGGACGGTGACCTCCCATTCCTGGCCACCGACCGACAGGCCGAGCACCAGGCGGCTACGGGTCACCGGGCCGAGGGTTCGCTCGTCGACGACGGACACGACCTTCGCCTCGGCCTTGGCGCCGGTGCGAAGCAGCTCGGGTCCCTTCCACTCCGGCTCGGGGTCCGCCGGGCGCGGAGGAGGCGGCGGCGGGGGTGTCGGCGAGGGGCGCCGTTCGCGAACGCGCCTGGGACCGGCGCCTTGCGGCCGCGGGGGCGACTGCACGGGACGCTGGGTTTGCATGGCCAAGCTCATCCCGGCGACGGCGATCACCAAGACGATGGCGAGGGCTACCGCTCCGGTCATCACCTCGATCCTACCGGCACCAGCGCCGAGCGGTCAGCGCCGGGCCGGAGGGCGGGCACAGCGCCGAGCGGTCAGCACCGGCCGGAGGGCCGGCACCGGCAACGGCGCAGAGGTCAGCGCCGCCAGCGGGAGGACCGGCGCAGCTTGCGCCACCACGCCTCGCTGCGAGCCTCTTCCTCCTGCTCGCGCCGGCGCTGCTCGGCGATGATCTCGGGGCCGGCCGCGTTGATGATGTCCTCGGCGGAGTCGAGCAGCTCCCCGACGCCCACCGGGAGGTCCGGCTCGGGGCCGAGCGGCGGCTCGATCAGCGTGCCGCGGGAGAACCCGGCGTCGCCGATGCGCTTCTCGTAGCGGGGACAGTCCGCCGGGCAGCGCCACGGCGCCTCCGGCGCCAAATCCAGCGCACAGAAGCGGGCCACGTCACCTGAGCGGTACGTGCGGCTCTGGAAGAACTTGCAGTCCTCTCGCATCGGCACGTTGCCATGGTGCCATCCCCGACGGCCCAATCGACCGCCGGAATGCGCCGGCGGGGCGATCAGCCGATCGAGCCTTCCATCTGCAGCTCGATCAGGCGGCTCCACTCGACCGCGTACTCCATCGGGAGGGTCCGGGTCACCGGCTCGATGAACCCGTTGACGATCATGCTCATGGCCTGCTGCTCGGAGAGCCCGCGGCTCATCAGGTAGAAGAGCTGGTCGTCACCGATCTTGGAGACGGTGGCCTCGTGGCCGACCTGGGCGTCCTGCTCCCCCACCTCGATGTAGGGGTAGGTGTCGCTGCGGGACAGGTCGTCGAGGAGCAGGGCGTCGCATCGCACGAACGACTTGGAGTGGTGGGCGCCTTCCTCGAAGCGGACCAGGCCGCGGTAGGAGGTGCGCCCGGCGTCTTTGGAGATGGACTTGGAGATGATCGTGGAGGTGGTCTCCGGGGCGGCGTGGACCATCTTCGCGCCGGCGTCTTGGTGCTGTCCGGCACCGGCGTAGGCCACCGAGAGGACCTCGCCGGAGGCCTTGGGTCCCATCAGGTAGACCGCCGGGTACTTCATGGTCAGGCGGCTGCCGATGTTGCCGTCGATCCACTCCATGTGGGCCTCGGCGTCGCAGCGGGCCCGCTTGGTGACCAGGTTGTACACGTTGTTGGACCAGTTTTGGATGGTCGTGTAGGTGACCCGGCTGGACTCCTTGCAGACGATCTCCACCACCGCGGAGTGCAGCGAGTCGGAGGTGTAGACCGGCGCCGAGCAGCCTTCGATGTAGTGCACCTGGGCGCCTTCGTCGGCGATGATCAAGGTCCGCTCGAACTGGCCCATGTTTTCGGTGTTGATGCGGAAGTAGGCCTGCAGCGGCATCTCGACTTTCACGCCCGGCGGGACGTAGATGAAGCTGCCGCCGGACCACACCGCGGTGTTCAGCGCCGCGAACTTGTTGTCGTTGGCGGGGATGACCTTGCCGAAGTACTGCTTGACCAGGTCCGGGTACTCCCGCAGCGCGGTGTCCATGTCGCAGAACAAGACGCCCT
Source organism: Acidiferrimicrobium sp. IK (assembly GCF_025499425.1). Classification (GTDB taxonomy): domain Bacteria; phylum Actinomycetota; class Acidimicrobiia; order Acidimicrobiales; family Palsa-688; genus Acidiferrimicrobium. Next base: position 7,174 of record NZ_JAIMCB010000030.1, on the reverse strand, counting down.
GCGCTTCGAGGTCCTCCCGGTTGCGGTGGTAGACGACCTCGGACTCGTACTGGGCGGTGACGCCGGCGAGGTACTTGCGCTCGGCCTCGGGGATGCCGAGCTTGTCGTAGGTGGCCTTGACCGACTCGGGCAGCTGGTCCCAGGCGCTGACCTGCTTGTCGATCGGCTTGATGTAATAGAAGATGTCCGAGAAGTCGATGCCCGACATGTCCCCGCCCCAGTTGGGCATGGGCCGCTTCAGGAAGTAGCGGTAGGCGGTCAGGCGGCGGTTGGTCATCCACTCCGGCTCGCCCTTCATCCACGACATCTCGCGGATCATCTCCTCCGTCAAGCCCTTCTTCGGCTTGTAGACGTAGAAGTCTTCGACATCGCTCCAGCCCAGCTTGTAGCGGCCCAGGTCGAGTTCCGAGGTTGCCATCACGTCACCTTCCAAGTGGAGGGATTTCTCCTACGTAGATAGTAACAACCTCTCCCGGGTACGGCGGAGACCGATTCGTCCCCGGCCTAGCCGCCCACCACCCGGGGGGTGAACGCTGCGCTCGGGGCGGACAGCAGTTCGGCGATCTGACGGCCGGCGTCGCTGCGCTCCAGGTAGCGCAGCGTTGAGCTGCGGGCCAGGCGAGAGACGGTGGCCCGCCGGCGGCCGTCCATCGCGTTGACGCCCATGGCGAGGGCCACCTGCTGGGTCGGGCTGAGCGCCAGCACCGGGATCCCCCGGCGGCGGACCCGCCCCGCCTCCCGCTCCAGCTGGGCGCGTAGCAGCCACCTGAGCGGGGCGTCGGCGGTCGCGCTGGGCCAGCGGGACGCGCAGGCCATCGGCGCGCTGACGATCACCAGGTCCAAGTCCATCTCCCGCACGAGGGGGAGGTTGAGCATGGACCGCACTCCGCCGTCGACGTATCGGGCGCCGCCGATCCTGACGGGGGTGAAGTAGCCGGGTATGGCGCACGACGCCGCCACCGCGGCGCCGACGGTGGCGGGAGGCGAGCCGGGACGACCGAAGGGGATCCGCCGCCCGTCGGAGAGCCGCACCGCGCACAGCCATGTCGGCAGCTCCGGCCACCGGGCCCCGTAGAAGGCGTCCAAACCGCTCGATATGGCGTCGGTGGAGATGGCGCCCGCGGGCAGCAGTGCCGCGGCGAGAGCGGCGGGACGGCGCTTCCAAGGCCGGAGCAGGCCCTCGACGATGGCCCGGGGGTCGGCGAAGGGGCGGGTCTTGAGGAACGCCCCGAGCGACACCCGCGGGTTGTGCAGCGGCGACCCCCGGCGCAGCACCTCCCCGGCCGGCGACAGCGGCCGGTCCTCGGAGATGGCAGCCAGGTCACCGGCGGGCAGCCCGGCTCGCAGCAGTGCGGCGGTGAGCGACCCGGCGGAGGTGCCGACCACCACGGAGGCGGTGCGGGGATCCCAGCCCGTCGCATGGGAGATGGCGTCGAGGACCCCGCCGTGGAAGGCCAGGCCGACCGATCCCCCAGCCCCTAGTACCAGTCCGATGCGCGCCATCGAGACGACCTTAGGAGGAGCCGTCCGTCGCGGGGTGATCGGAGTGGTACGAATAGAGGAGCGAGGGGAGGGCAAATGACCCATGACCGGCTGAGCCCGCTGGACGCATCGTTTCTCCACATCGAGGACGACGTGAGCCACATGCACATCGGTGCGGTGTGCGTCTTTGAGGGGCCGCCCCCGGCCTACGACGAGATGCTGGCAACCGTCGCGGGCAAGCTGCACCTGGTGCCCCGCTTCCGCCAGGTGGTGCAGGCGGTCCCCGGCGACTTGGGCCGACCGGTGTGGGTCGACTACCCGCACTTCAACCTCGAGTACCACATCCGCCACACCGCGATCCCCTCCCCCGGCGGGCAGGAGGCGCTGTGGCGGCTGGTGGCCCGGGTGATGTCCCAGCAGCTCGACCGCTCCAAGCCGCTGTGGGAGCACTGGATCGTCGAGGGATTACAGGACGACAGCTGGGCGCTGATCTCCAAGACCCATCACTGCATGGTGGACGGGGTGTCGGGCGCCGACATGCTCGCGGTGGTGCTCGACCTGACCCCCGACGCGCCGATCGAGCCGCCGGCGGAGTGGGTGCCTCGCCCTCGGCCGTCGTCGCTGCAGCTGGCCGCCGAGGCGGTCGTGTCGACGATGACCAGCCCGTTCGAGCAGCTGCGGGTGCTGCGGTCGGTGACCCGGGTACCCCGCCGGGCGGCGGCCGACACCGCGCAGGTGATGCGCAGCCTGTGGGCCGCGGCGGGGGTGGTCGGGCGCTCGACGCCTCACACCAGCCTCAACGGGCCGCTCGGCCCTCACCGGCGCTGGATGACCGTCGACTCCACCGTGGCGGACGTTAAGGCGATCCGCCAGAGCCTGGGCGGGACCTTCAACGACGTCGTCTTGGCCGCCATCACCCGGGGGTTCCGGGACCTGCTGCTGTCGCGGGGGGAGTCGGTGGAGCGGAGCATCCGCACGATGGTCCCGGTGTCGGTCCGGGCCCGCAACGACCGGGGTACCGCGATCGGGGACGGCACCTACGACAACCGGGTGTCGGCGATCTTCGCCGAGCTCCCCGTCGGCATGGACGACCCTCGCCAGCGCCTGGCAGCCATCGCAGTGCAGATGGAGGGGCTCAAGGAGTCACGCCACGCGATGGCCGGCGAGCGCCTCACCGAGCTGACCGGTTTCGCACCTCCGGCGTTGCTGGCCGCGGCGGGGAGGATCGGCACCAGGCTGCCGCAGCGCACCGTAAACACTCTGACCACCAACGTCCCGGGCCCGCAGCTGCCGCTGTACGCGCGGGGTCGAAAGATGATCCGGGCCTACCCCTACGCCCCGCTCGGCGCCCAGCTGCGCACCAGCGTGGCGATCTTCTCCTACGACGGCAACGTGACGTTCGGCATCAGCGCCGACTTCGACGCCAACCCGGACTTGGAGGTGCTCGCCGGCGGCATCGCGGCGGGGATCGACGAGCTGCTCACCGCGGCGGGCCACACCCCGGTCCTCGACCTGACCCGCACGGATCGAAGCCGTACCGACCGGACGCCGGCGGCCGCCGAGATGGCAGCCGCCGGGCGCCCGCGGCTGAGAGCGGTCCGGGGCGACTAACCGTCAGGACGGCGACGGGTGACCGTCAGGACGGCGGCGGGTAGCCGCCAGAAGGCGAGGAGGCCCTCAGGAGCGGTCGTCGCGGGGTACCGGGCGGACCGCGGCGACGAGGACGCTGACGGCCATGACCACGCCCACCGCGAAGACGATCCACCCCGTCGAGCGAGGATCGCAGAAGAAGCTGAACACGATCGTCATCACCGACACCGCCATGGCGAAGCCGTAGTCGAGGGGCGCCTTGATCGCCGCGGGGACCATGGCGGTGAGTGTAGGCACACCGGCCCCGCCGCCTCAAAGCTCCCGGCGGCCGATCCCCGCCGGCGGGGAGGGCCAGCCCGGGAGCCGAGGCGGCGCGCTAGCCGGCCATCTCCTTGACCGTGGCGATCAGCCCGGCGGCGGTCTGGTCGCCGACGGGAGCCGGGATCACATTCAGGTGGGTGACGCCCGCCTCCTTCATCGCCTCGATCCGCTCGGCGACGAAGCTCTTCGGTCCGACCAGGCTCAGCCCGCTGACCAGCTCGTCGGGGATCTTGGCCGCGGCTTCGCTCTTCTTGCCGTCGAGATACAGGTCCTGGATCTCGGCGGCTTCCTTCTCGTAGCCGTAGCGTTGCGCCAGGGTGTTGTAGAAGTTCTTGCCCCGGGCGCCCATCCCGCCGATGTAGAGGGCCAGCTGCGGGCGGGCGAGGTCCCGCAGCTTGACTACGTCGTCGCCCTCACCGATGGCCAGGAGGCCTCCGGCGGCTACCTGCAGTGGGCCCCGCTCGGGTGCCCGCTTGGCCATCCCGGCCTCCAGGGACTTGCCCCACACGTCGCGCGCCTTCTCGGGGACGAAGAAGATCGGCAGCCAGCCCTCGGCCACCTCGGCGGCCAGCTCGACGTTCTTCTCGCCGATCGCCGCGATCCACACCGGGATGTCAGGCCTCGGGTGCCCGATGATCTTCAGCGGCTTGCCGAGGCCGGTGCCCTCGCCCTCTGGCAGGGGCAGGTGGTAGTACCTCCCGTCGTGGCGCAGGGGCGCCTCCCGGGCCCACACCTTGCGGCAGATTTCGATGATCTCCCGGGTCCGCCCGAGGGGGGCGTCGTAGGCGATGCCGTGAAACCCCTCGATGACCTGCGGGCCCGACGCGCCCAGCCCGAGCACGAAACGGCCGTCGGATAGGGCGTCGAGGCCGGCGGCGGTCATCGCCAGCAGCGTCGGCGTCCTGGTGTAGATGGGCAGGATGCCCGACGCGATCTGCACCCGCTCGGTCTTGGCCGCCAGGTAGCCCATGACGCTGACCCCGTCGAAGCTGTACGCCTCGGCTACCCACACCAGGTCCAGGCCGGCCTTCTCCAGCTCGGCCACGTTGGCAGCTGCCTTCTTGAAGCTGCCCGCGTAGTCCAGCTGCATGCTGATCTGCATCAATGCCCTCCCGGGGTTGGTTCCTGCGATGACCGGGATGGATTATCCCGTGCGAACAGTTCGGTCGCCATCTCGGCGGCTGCCGCCCGGTCCGCCGGCGACGCCGGATCCCCGATGAACACCGCCAGGCGGCCGCCCCTGGCGGCGCCGCCGGCGCGACCGGCAGCGGCGCCGCCAGCACGGCCGGCGACGGCCGCTGGTACCGGCTCCGAGGTGAGCAACACCACATCGGCGCCGGCGGCGACCGCGGCCGCCGCCTCGTCTTGGTCGCAGCAAACGATCCCTGGCACGCCTCCGTGCTAGCACCCCTGGGCGCCGACCCGCAGCCGGCATGGGGCAAGCTGACCCGCATGCCTGCCGAACCGACTCCGCCTGCCGCCCCCCGCCGACCCCACCGCCTGGATGCCCACGGCGACGTCCGGGAAGACGACTGGTACTGGCTGGCGGACCGGGAGGATCCTGCGGTCATCGAGTACCTGGAGGCGGAGAACGCCTACACCGACGCGGTGCTCGCCCCGACCGCGGCGCTCCAGGAGCGGCTGTTCGAGGAGATCAAAGCCCGGGTGGTCGAGACCGATGTGAGCAGCCCGTCGCGCCTCGGGGGTTGGTGGTACTGGACCCGCACCGATGAGGGCAGCCAGTACCGCAGTTACTGGCGCCGCGCCGATCCGGACCACCTGCTCGACGCGGCGGTCGTCCTAGCCGGCGCCACCGACGCCCTCGCCGACGCGAAGGCCACCCCAGGAGCCGGCCAGCTGGTGCTCGACGAGAACGCGCTGGCCGAAGGCCACGACTTCTTCGCTCTCGGAGTGTGGGATCTCAGCCCCGACCACACCTTGCTGGCCTACGCCGCGGACACTGACGGCTCGGAGCGCTACCGCCTCCGCTTCCGGGACCTCGGAACCGGCCGCGACCTCCCCGACGTGGTGGAGGACGTGTCCTACGGATCGGCGTGGGCCCGCGACAGCGCGACGTTTTTCTATGTCCGCCTCGACGAGGCGATGCGCCCGTTCCAGGTGTGGCGCCACACGTTGGGTACCGACCCGGCCGGCGACACCCTGGTGCACCAGGAGGACGACGAGCGATTCTTCCTCTCCGTCGAGCTCACCCGCTCGGAGCGCTTCGTTGTCGTCCACCTCGAGTCGAAGATGACCTCGGAGGCTCGCTGGATCGACGCGGCTCGACCCGACGCCGACCCGGTGGTGGTCCTCCCCCGCCGCCAGGGCGTCGAGTACGACGTAGAGCACGCCGTCGTGGCGGGCGCCGGAGACGTGTGGCTGGTGCGGACCAACGACAACGGCGCGACCGACTTCGCTCTGGGAAGCCTTCCGGTGGGCAGCCAGGACCCCGCGCAGCTGAGGATCCTCGTCCCTCACCGGCCCGGGACCAAGCTCGACGGGGTCGACGCCTTCGCCGGCCACGTCGTGTTGAGCGAGCGGGCCGGCGGGCTCGAGCAGCTGCGGGTGCTGCCCTTGACGGGCGCAGAGCACGCATCGGGGGAGGTGTTCGGCCCGGACCACCTGATCGAACAGCCTGACCCGGTGTACAGCCTCGGCGGCGGCGCTAACGGCGAGTGGGACACGTCGAACTTCCGCTACGGCTACACGTCGCTGGTGACGCCGATGTCGAGCATCGACTACGACGTCACGACCAGGGCCCGGACGGTGGTCAAGGTGCAGCCGGTCCGGGGCTACCGGGCCGAGGAGTACCGCACCGAGCGGATATGGGCGACCGCCCCGGACGGGACGCGCATCCCGATCTCGCTGGTGGCCCCGAAGGACCAGCCTCTCGACGGGAGCGCCCCGTGCCTGCTCTACGGCTACGGGTCCTACGAGATCACCATCGACCCGGCGTTCTCGCCGACGCGGGTCAACCTCCTCGAGCGGGGCTTCACCTTCGCCATCGCCCACATCAGAGGAGGTGGGGAAATGGGCCGGTCGTGGTACGAGCAGGGCCGCCTCGAGCACAAGTCCAACACCTTCACGGATTTCATCGCGTGCGCCGAGCACCTGGTAGCCACCGGGTGGACCTCCCCCGACCGTCTGGTGGCACGCGGCGGGAGCGCCGGCGGCCTGCTCATGGGGGCGGTGACCAACCTGCGCCCGGACCTGTGGCGGGCGGTGGTCGCCGAGGTGCCGTTCGTGGACGTGGTGACGACGATGTCGGACACGTCGCTGCCCCTCACCGTCACGGAGTGGGAGGAGTGGGGCAACCCGCTCGAGGACCCGGCGGCGTACCAGGCGATGAAGTCCTACTCGCCCTACGACAACGTGGTGGCCGGCGCGTACCCGGCGCTTTATGTCACCGGGGGGCTCAACGATCCGAGGGTCGGCTACTGGGAGCCGGCCAAGTGGGTGGCCAAGCTCAGGGCGGCGCGCACCGACGGCGGCCTCACCCTGCTCCGCACCGAGATGGGCGCCGGGCATCAGGGAGCGTCGGGTCGCTACGACGTCTGGCGGGACGAAGCGCGCGTACAGGCATTTATCCTCACATCGGTGGACATCACCCAGTAGGCGGTACATAAGGCACGGATCACCCCAAAGGTCAAGGATTGAAGGCTCTTGATCCTTTAGGTGGGGGGTCCTGGTTGAGGGTCCACCAGTGGGGCCCGTGGCCTCACCAACCTGAGTGCTGTCGAAGGCAACAGGTCAGGAGGCCACGGGTGGATGATGAGGTTAC
>NZ_JAIMCB010000003.1 GCF_025499425.1 Acidiferrimicrobium sp. IK | reverse complement strand
CTAGGCCCCCGCCAGCCCGCCCGTCGCCGCGTGGACGACCGAGCCGTGGTGGGCGACCATCCGCCAGCCGTCCTCGTGGCGGACGAACACGTTGAGGCAGGCGACGGTCACCCCGGAGTCGTCGCCGAGGAGGTTCTCGTCCACCGACACCCACGCGGTGTCTGCGCCGACCTCCGGGCGTTCCTCGGTGAGCACGAACTGGGTGTGCCCACCGTTTTGGAACAGCGCGAAGTACGACGACGCGACCTGCCCCCACCCGCGCAGGGTCGACCAGCCGGGATGGGTGCACACCACCCGGGCGCTGTGCTCCCAGACCGCTGACATGGAGTCGAGGTCCGACGACTCGAAGGCCCGGTAGTACCGCTGGTTGGCTTCCCGGACCGCTTCCACCTCGTCCATCCAGGCACCGTACCCCGGTCCGCCGCCGCTCATTTTTGCCTGTCGGCGGCACCGCCCCTACCGTCGGCGGGCGGTGACGACTCTCGATTCCCTGGTCCCCGACCCGCCCCGGCCCGGGCCCAGAGTGGCCGGCGCCGACGGCGTCGAGGTCGCCACCTGGGATTTCGGGGGTTCCGGGCCGCCGATCCTCTTGGTGCACGCCACCGGCTTTCACGCCTGGACTTGGATCGGCGCCGCCGCCGCCCTGCGGTCCAGGCATCGCGTGTGGGCGCTCGACCAGCGGGGTCACGGCACCTCGGATCCCTCGCCGAGCCGCTCGTACCTCGACTGGTCGAGCTTCGCCTCCGACTTGCACCGGGTGGTGGACGCCCTCGGCCTCGAACGCCCGGTGGCGGCCGGCCACTCCCTCGGAGGGGCAGCGCTGCTGATGGCCGAGCAGCGCCGTCCGGGCACGTTCTCCGCGCTGCACTGCTTCGAGCCGATCGTCATCCCCCCCGGGGGCCGCCTGGGAGGGCCGCCCACCCTGGCCGACGGGGCCCGGCGCCGGCGAACGCGTTTCGCTTCGGCGGACGCCGCGGTCGCCAACTTTCGCTCCAAGGCGCCGCTGTCGATCCTGGCGCCCGGCATCGTCGAGGCCTACGTCGCGCACGGGTTCGCCGACCAGCCGGACGGCTCGGTAACGCTGCGCCTGCCCGGACCGGAGGAAGCAACGGTCTATGAGGGCGCCCCCCGAACCGACATCTTCTCCCGCCTCGGCGAGGTCCAGATCCCGGTGACCGTCGCAGGCGGGGACCTCGGTCCGCCCGGCGGCCCCGGAAGCATCGTCGACCTCATCGCCGAGCGGCTCCCCGCCGGTCGCAGCCAGCACTTCGCCACCCTCGGCCACTTCGGGCCGATGGAGGACCCGCAGCTCGTCGCGGACGCTATCGCCGCCGCTGTCACACCTGCTCGTTAGCCTGGCTGGCGTGACCCTCCCGCTGCCGACATCGCTGTCGCCGTCGAAGGTCTCGTCGTTCAAGGACTGCGCGCTGGCGTTCCGGCTCTCGGCGATCGACCGTCTCCCCGAGCCGTCGTCGCCCTACGCAGCCAAGGGCACGCTGGTCCATCGGGCCCTGCAGCTGCTGATGTTCGAGCACGACCCGGGCGAGCGGACACCGGGAGCGGCTCACGCCGCCCTGGAGCGGGCCGTGCCGGAGGTCCTCGACGGTCCGGAGCTGGCCGACCTGGCCCTCACCCCCGAGGAGCGGGCCGCGTTCGTCGCCGACGCCGCGGTCCTGCTCGACAACTACTTCACCCTCGAGGACCCCAACGACGTTCAGGTTCTCGGCACTGAGCTGTTCTTGTCGGTCCACCTCGGCACGCTGCACCTGCGAGGGATCATCGACCGCCTCGAGCTCGACGCCAACGGAGAGCTGGTGGTCACCGACTACAAGACCGGCCGGGCGCCGTCGGAGGCCTACGAGCAGACCAAGCTGGTCGGCGTCCACTTCTACGCGTTCTTGTGCGAGGCGGTCCTGGGCCGGCGGCCAGCCAGGGTCCAGCTGCTGCACCTGCGGGAGCCGATCGCCATCTCGACGGTCCCCTCGGAGCAGTCCATCCGGGGCCTGCGCCAGCAGACCACCGCGGTGTGGTCGGCGGTCGAGCGGGCCTGCGAGCGGGAGGACTTCCGCCCCAAGCCGGGCCGGCTGTGCGCGACGTGCGCCTACCGGGCCTATTGCCCCGCGGTAGGCGGGGACTTGTCGCTGGTCCCCCGGCCCGGCGCTGCGCTCCCGGCTCCCGCCACGCCGCTGCCGTTGCCGGCGTGACGGAGGTGACACCCGTGGGGCGCCTCGCCTCGCGGGTGGCGGGGATGGCAGGGTGAGGTCCGTGCGTCGACCTGACACGACCCCTGTCACACCCCCCGACGGAGCCCCCGAGCGCCCCGCTCCGGTCCCAGCGGCGACCCTGCATGAAGGGGCACCCGCGGCCGGCGAGCCTGCTGCCACCGCCGGGCCGGCGCCCGACGGGCGGCTCGGACCGGCGGTGGCCAGGACCACCGCGGCGCTGGCGTCGTCGGCCAACCGGATGGCCGACCCGGAGCGCTGGAAGTGGGTCCCCCCATCGATCGCCCTGCCCGAGGACGGCTGGATCGTCGACTTCGACCAGGTCGTCGACCGGTGGTTCTCCGAGCGGCTGCGAGGACGGCCGGTGCCCGACGCGGTGTTCTACGCGGCCAGCGCGGTCGGGGACCACGGCCTGGTGTGGCTGGTCATCGCCGGCATCCAAGCGCTGCGCAGGCGCGACGCCAACTGGCGCCGGCGCCTGGTACGGGCGTCCGCCGGTTTGGGCATCGAGTCGGCGCTGGTGAACGGACCGGTGAAATGGATGTTCCGCCGCCGCCGGCCGGTGCACGACGGACCCCGAGCCCTCTACCTCCGCCAGCCGAGGACCAGCAGCTTCCCGAGCGGTCACGCCACCGCCGCGTTCTTCGCTGCGGCGTTGCTTCGCGACGACGACCCGTGGTGGCCCGCTTACTACGGGCTGGCCGTGATCGTCGCCGCGTCGAGGGTCCACGTGAAGATCCACCACGCCTCCGACGTCGTCGGCGGGGCGCTGCTCGGGGCGCTACTCGGCGAGCTGACCCGCCAGATGGTGCCGATCCGGCCGGTGGCGGCGCCCGCGCCCCGCCTGGCGCTGGTCGAGGACGAACCCGACACGTCCAGCGCCGTCGACGGCGAACGCGGCTGACGGAATGACCGAGGCTCCGGTGTCGTTGGACCGTCCATGGTCGCCTTCGCTGTCACCTGGGACTACCGCTGCCCCTTCGCCCGCAACGCCCACGACCACCTGCTGACCGCCCTCGAGGCCGGCGCGGACTGGGACGTCGAGTTCCGTGCGTTCTCCCTCGACCAGCCCCACATAGAGGCGGGCCAGCCGTCGGTGTGGGACGAGCCGGAGAAGTACCCGGGCATGGTCGTCAACTACGCCGGCATCGTGGTACGCGACCGGCAACCCGAGAAATTCCTTGCGGTGCACCGGGCGCTGTTCGAGGCCCGCCACGCTCACTCGCTCGACACCCGCAAGAGGGAGGTCGTCTCCGAGGTCCTCGCCGGCTGCGGGGTCGACGCCGCGGCGGTGATGGCAGAGATCGACGACGGATGGCCGGTGGAGGTGGCCCGCAAGGAGCACACCGCCGGGGTCGACCAGCTCGAGGTGTTCGGCGTTCCTACGTTCATCCACGGCGACCGGGCGGTGTTCGTACGGCTGCTCGACCGGGCTGACGGCGACGCGGCCAAGGCGACGTCCACCATGAACCGGATCGTGGACATGGTCACGGGGTGGCCGGAGCTCAACGAGTTCAAGGCGACGCAGCTGCCCGTGTAGGGCCGGGACCGGGCCGGCCGTTGCAGCGACCGCCCGGCCCGTAGGATGCGGCGGTGCGTTACGAGGTCGTCGGCCTGCTCGGCCGGGGCGCCATGGCGGTGGTCGAGTTGGCAGTCACCCAGGACGGTACCCGGGTGGCCCGCAAACGCCTGCCGCTGGGCGGCTCGGCGCTCGAGATGGAGACCGCCCGCCGGCGGTTGCGGCGGGAAGCGGAGATCCTCGCCGCCCTGCACCACCCGTCGATCGTGCCGGTCCTCGACGTGGAAGACGACGGGACCGACGTGGTCATCGTGATGCCGGCGCTGGCCGGCAGCCTCGCCGACCGGGTCGCCCTCGGCGGGCCGCTCCCGCCGGCGCAGGTGGTCGCCGCCGGCCGGGCGCTGCTCGAGGGGCTGGCCGCAGCGCACCGGGCCGGGGTGACCCACCGGGACGTCAAGCCGGGCAACGTGCTGTTCGACGACGCCGGGCGCCCGGCGCTGGCCGACTTCGGCGTCGCGGTGAGCCGTGACCTCACCGCCGGCTTGACCGTGGCCGGGACGGTGGTCGGCACTCCGCACTGGATGGCCCCCGAGCAGGCCCGGGGGGAGAGCGCCGGCCCGGCTTCGGACGTGTTCTCTCTCGGCGCCACCCTCCTGTTCGCCGCGACGGGGCAGACCCCGTGGGGCGCCGGACCGCCGGACGCGGTCCTGGCCCGGGCCGCGCGCGGCGAGCACATCCCACTGCCCGCGACGGTGCCCACCGTGCTGCGGGCGCCGCTGGCCGCGATGCTCCACCCTGACCCGGCCTGCCGGCCCAGCGCCGCGGCCGTGCTCGGCGGCTTGGAAGGCACCGAGCTCGGCGCCGCCGCACCAGACCCGACCAGCAGCCGCCGCCGGCGACGGGACGGTCGGCGCTGGGGCCGCCGGGCCCTTCTCGGCGGGGACGGACCCCGCCCGTGGTCCCGTCGGCGCCGGGTCGCGGCGGCGGTGTGCGCGTCGGCGGGGATGCTGGCGGTGGCTGCGGTGGCGGCGATCGCCCTCACCGGCGGCTCCGGCAACGCCGCGGCCCGCCACGTGGCCGGCGTCCCCGGCACCGCCCCGGCGTGCCAGCCGCTGGTGTACCAGGCGTGCGGCGCGGCCCCGGCCCCCCACACCGACGGCTACCGGTGCCTTCCGGGCTGGTACGACCTCGACGCGCTGGCCGCCGACGGATGCGAAGCCCGCTCGGACTACACCGGAAGCCAGGTCCTGACCGCCGCCAAGCCGATCACCGCCAACCTGGTCCCCGCCGGCGCGGTGGACACCTTCACCACCAAGGTGGACGGTCATCTGTTCTCGTTGTGCTCCGACACCCTCCGGGTGGAGCTCACGTCGCCGGCGCACGTCGCCGACCGCCTGGACGTGCTTCACGGGTCGTCGGTGGTCGCCACGGCGACGAGCATCGACGGCCAGGCCGCGACGGCGACGGTCCAGAAGCCGGGCTGCTTCGGGTCCCACAGCGAGGAGCTGACCCTCCGGGTGTCGAGCGCGGTCGGGGCCAGCGCCGGGGATTTCGTGCTGTCGCGTTCGGGCGGCTGGTAGCCGGCAATGGCGGACCGGGCCGCCCCCGAGCAAGGGGCCTTCGATCGGGCCGTCTTCTGCCCTACCCCCTCCGATCCTGGCCGGTCCGGGCCGGCCGAGACCGGCCGGGACCCGGCCCGAGAGCGGGTCGGTAGCGGCAGCCCGGGCACGCCCCCCGCGGGGACGGGGCCCTTCCACCGGTCGCCGGCGCGTCACACCCCTGACCATCGGGTGCGGGTGGCGCCGGACCGGACGCGGCGCAAGACGACCGCAGGCCCCCCTGCCGACCGCAGCGACGAGGAGCTGGCCATCCTCGGGCTCTGCCCCGGGGAGGCGGTGAGATGGCGGCCCGGCAACGGCAGCCGGTGGCTGGCCGGCACCGTCACCCGACGCGAGTGTGACGGCAGCATCGGAGTCGTCGACGCCCGCGGCGCGTCGCGCAGCCTCCCCGTCGAGCGGCTTCACGTCCGCTGCGCCGGCCCTCGCGGCGGCGTGGCGTGGGAGCCGCTCACCGAGCGGGCCGGGCGCTGCGAGCAGCTCTGCCTCCTCGACGACCCGCTCGCGCCGCCCGACGGCCCGTAGCGGCGCCGGCCCGAGGGGCTAGCGAGGAGCGAGGTCCCGCACCGCCTGCCGGGTGTCGATACCGAAAGGCAGCAACGCCAGCGCCGGGGTGGTGACACCCGCATCGACGTAGCGCTGCACGCCGGCGCGGACCTGCTCGGGGGAGCCGTGCAGCACCAAGGCGTCGACCACCTCGTCGGGGATGGCAGCCAAGGCGGCCTTTCGGTCACCGGCCTGCCAGGCCTTCCACATACCCTCCAGCTGCGGGCCCCGGCCCAGCCACTCGTGGAACGCGGCGTACACCGGCACGTTGAGGTAGGCGGCGATGACCCTCCGGCCCAGGCCTCGCACGGTCTCGGTGTCCTCGGAGGGGCACACGAAGATCCGGGCCACGATCTCCTTGCCCGCCCCGACCTCCGGCACGACGCGGGGCACGTCGTCGGCGCCGAGCCAGTTGATGATCGCGCCGTCGGCCTCCCTGCCGGCCAGGCGCAGCATCCCCGGGCGCAGAGCAGCTACCAGGATGGTCGGCGGAACCGCCGGCGGGCGGCCCAGGCGGAAGCCCCGCACCCGGAATGTGTCGTACTCCTCGTCGACGCGCTCACCGGTCAGCGCCGCCTTGAGAAACCGGACCGAGTCGCGGGTGCGCTTGTAGGGCTCAGTGAACTCCATCCCGTTCCACGACTCGACGATCACGTTGGAGGACGTGCCGATGCCGAAGGCGAACCTGCCAGGCGCGGCCTCGGCCAGCGCGGCGACGCTTTGGGCCAGAAGCGCCGGTCCGCGGGTGTAGGCGGGGACGATGGCGGTGCCGAGCCGGAGGGATGGCGTCCAGGCGGCGGCGAGAGCCAAGGGGGTGAAGGCGTCGGTCCCGTCCGCCTCCGACGACCACACGTCGGTGTAGCCCAAGTCGACCAGCTCCTCGAACCACTCGCGGTGCTCGGCCAAGGGGACGTTGTCGAAGGGGACAGTGATGCCGTAGGTCACAGCCGGAGGCTAGCCAACCACCGGGGCCGGGACCCTGGGCGCTGCGTCCGCTCAGGCCGCGGCGGGCCGCCCGTGGAGACGGGGGCCCCGGCCGGCTGCAGCGGCTAGGGCCTGGCGGGCGGCGGCCACACCGGCCAGCCCCACTTCTTTGGTGTGCTCGTCGATGTGCCAGTCCACCGCGGGGATCTCGATGAGCACCCCGGTGCCGTCGGTGACCCCGGGGCGCACTGCGAATGCCCGGGCGCCGCGCGAGGCCCGTGACTGGGAACCGGGCCGGGGCCCCGCGCCGCTCCGGGTGGCGCGCCGCGCAGTGCTCGGACGGGTGTTGTCGGTGTCGGTCCGGGACTCGATCAACGGGAGCTGCTGTGCCATGTGACCATCCTCCTCGGAGGGTGTGACATTTTCTCGGGTCGCTGAGCCAAGCGGCGGCCGTCTCCCCTCGTGCAACACGGTTCCGCCGGCTGTCCTTCCCCGGCGCAGGGAATTCCAGTCCGGCCCGCAGGCGCCTGGCCGTAAGCTCTTCGGCCGTGACCCGGCGAGGCTGGTTGCTCTTCGGGGCGATGGGGATCATCTGGGGAATTCCCTACCTGCTGATCAAGGTCGCGGTGAGGGACTTCACGCCGGCGTCGCTGGTGATGGCCCGCACCGGTCTGGGCGCACTGCTCCTTTTTCCCATCGCCCTCAGGAGAGGCGACGTCACGGTGGTCGCCCGCCGCTGGCGTCCGCTGGTGGCTTACACCATCGTCGAGCTGGCGATCCCCTGGGGCCTTCTCTCCCAGGCGGAGAAGCGGCTGCCCAGCTCGCTGTCGGGGCTCCTCGTCGCGGCGGTCCCGCTCGTCGGGGCGGTCATCGCCCTCGGGTCCGCGACCCGCGACCGCTTGAGCCGCCTGCAGGTCGCAGGGCTCGCGGTGGGGTTGGCCGGTGTGGTCGTGCTCGCCGGGCTGGACCTGTCGGGCGCCGCGGCGGCGTCGATCGCCGAGGTCGGTGTCGTCGTGGTCGGCTACGCGGCCGGGCCCGCGATCCTCGCCCGCCACCTCAGCGACCTGCCGGCGCTCGGCGTGGTCGCCGCGTCCCTGCTCCTCTGCGCGGTGCTCTACGCCCCCGCTGGCGTCGCCCGGCTGCCCGGGCACCTTCCCGGCTGGCGGGTAATCGCCTCGGTGGCGGTCCTCGGCGTGGTGTGCACCGCAGCCGCGTTCTTGCTGTTTTTCGCCCTCATCCGGGAGATCGGCCCGGTCCGAGCGACGGTGATCACCTACGTGAACCCGGTGGTCGCGGTGACCCTCGGCGTCGGGTTCCTAGGCGAGCGGGCCGGGTGGTCCACGCTGCTCGGCGCCGCTCTCATCCTGGCCGGGTCGGTCCTCGCCACCGGCCGCTACCGGCGCGGCGCGGCGCTGGCGGGCAAGGCACCGTCGGGCGCTGCCCCCGCCGCGGTCGTCGGGCGCCCTCCCGGCAGGCCGCTCGGCGCGGCCGAACGGTAGGGTACCGAGCATGTCTGAGGTCGTGATCGTCGATGCCGTCCGTAGCCCTGTTGGCCGCCGCAACGGAGGGCTGTCCACCGTGCACCCCGCCGACTTGCTCGGCGCCGTGCTGACCGGCCTCGTCGAGCGAACGGGCATCGATCCGTCGGCGGTGGGTCAGATGGTCACCGGCTGCGTCAGCCAAGTCGGCGAGCAGTCGTTCAACGTCGGGCGGACCGCATGGCTCTCCGCCGGGCTACCCGAAACGGTGGCCACGACCACCGTCGACACCCAGTGCGGGTCCAGCCAGCAGGCGACCGGCCTGGCCGCAGCCATGATCGCCGCGGGGGTGATCGACGTTGCCATCGCGTCCGGCGTGGAGTCGATGAGCCGGATCCCGATCGGCTCCAACTCGAAAAAGGAGCTCGGCCTGGGCCGAGCCGTCCCGAAGTCCTACTTCTCCCGGTTCGAGTTCACCTCGCAGTTCGAGGGCGCCGAGCGCATCGCCGACAAGTGGGGAATCAGCCGGGAGGACGCCGACCGCTTCGGTCTGGCCTCCCAGCAGAAAGCCGCGCAGGCGTGGGCCGAAGGCCGCTTCGACGGGCAGATCGTGCCGATCGAAGCGCCGGTGCTCGACGAGAGCGGCGCGCCGACCGGCGAGACCAGGACCGTCACCCGCGACGAGGGCCTCCGCGACACGTCACTTGAAGCGCTGGCGTCCCTCAAGCCCGTCGCCCGTCCTGACGGCGTGCACACTGCGGGCAGCTCATCGCAGATCTCCGACGGCGCCGGTGCGGTGCTGATGATGACCGCAGAGCGGGCCTCGCAGCTGGGATTGACCCCCAAGGCCCGGATCGTGGAGACCTGCCTCGTCGGCGTCGACCCGGTACTGATGCTGACCGGCCCGATCGACGCCAGCGCCCGGCTCCTCCAGCGCTCCGGATGGAGCATGGACGACATCGACGTCGCCGAGATCAACGAGGCGTTCGCGTCGGTGGTCCTGGCCTGGGAGAAAGAGACCGGTCCGAGGCCGGCGGCGGTCAACCCCAACGGCGGCGCCATCGCGCTGGGCCATCCCCTCGGCGGGACCGGCGTCATCCTCCTCACCAAGGCGCTCTACGAGCTCGAGCGCACCGGCGGGCACAAGGGCCTGGTGTCGATGTGCTGCGGTGGCGGTCTGGGGACCGGCACCCTCATCGAGCGCTGAGCATCCCTCACCGCCGATGACCGCGCTCGCGGAGGCCCTCGGCTTTCGTTCCGATGCCTCACTGCTGATCATCACCTGCGACGAGCTCGGCGTGAGCTGGGCGCACAACGCAGGGGTGTACGGCGCGTTGCGCGAGGGGATGGCCACCGCGGCCGGGTTGGTAGTCCCGGGGCCGTGGTCCCGGGAGGCGGCGTCGCGTTACCGGGGAGAGGACGTCGGGGTTCATCTCACCCTGAACGCCGAGTACGACCTCTACCGGTGGGGCCCGACGACCTACTGCCCGTCGCTGCTCGACGGGGACGGCGGGTTCCCGCGGACCCTCGACGACCTCTGGGATCACGCCGACACCGAGGAGGTCCGCCGCGAGTGCCGGGCGCAGATCGAGAGGGCCATCTACTGGGGCTTCGACATCAGCCACCTGAGCGCCCACCTCGGCGCGCTCGACTTGAGGCCGGAGTTCTTCGATGTCGCGTTGGATCTGGCCGTCGAGTTCCGCCTTCCGCTGCGCATGCCCCCAGCGAGCGCGGAACGCCAGGCCGGGTTCCCTTTCCGGTCCCTGGCGGCCGACGAAGGGGTGTTCAGCCCGGACCAGGTCGTGAGGGTGAACCGGACCGCCAGCGCCCGTCGGGTTCTCGAACGACTGCTCAGCGAGATGCAGCCCGGAGTGACCGAGGTCGTTCTGCGACCGGCGGTCGACAGCCCGGAACTGCGGGCAATCGCGCCGGACTGGCCGGCCCGAGTCGACGACCACGACCTGGCCCTCGACGGCGCGTCTCTGCGCACCCTGGCCCGGCGCGTCGGGGTCACCACCATCGGGTACCGGGCCATCCGCGATCTGCAGAGAGGACGAAGATGACCGCTGCCCCGGCGACGTCCCGCCCGCCCAGACCCCGCCGCCGCACGTCCCGGTGCGCGCTGGCCGCTCTCGGCGCGACAGCAGCATTGGCGGTCACCGGCTGCGGCGGGTCGTCGTCGGGCTCGCCGGCCGCCACCCCGAACACCGCCACCCCGAGCACCGCCACCTCGGGCACCGCTGCGGGCGGCACGACGGCCGGCGGCCCTACCGTCACCATCAACAACTTTGCCTTCTCCCCCAAGGCCCTGACCATCGCAGTGGGTACCACGGTGACGTGGGTCAACCGTGACGTAGCGGCCCACGACGTCAAGTTCAGCGCCGGCGGGATCCCGGTGAGCCCTCTACTGCTGGCCAACTCCTCCCGGGACCATTGGTCCCACACCTTCACCAAGGCCGGGACCTACCCCTACATCTGCGGTATCCACCCCTACATGACCGGGACCGTGACCGTCGGGTCCTGAGGCCAGGTTCAATGCACCCGGCTGTGGGGCAAGCTCTGCAGCGTTGACAGGACGCTGGCGAGGTGCTCGTGCATGGCGCGGCTGGCGGCATCGCTGTCGCGGGCGGCGATCGCGTTGACCACGGCGATGTGCTGGTTCACCGACACGGACGGCCGGCCGGGCTGGAGGGCCAGCACGAACTGGTGACGGACCATCTGCGCCCGCATCTGCTCGAGGAGCCGGGCGCAAGTGGGGTTGGCGGCGATGGTTCGTATCTGGGAGTGCAGTTTGGCGTTGAGCCCGCTGTAGGTCATCATCGCCCCCTCGTCCACGGCCCGACGCATAGCGGCCGTCGTCTCCTGCAGAGCGACGATCTCTTCGTCGCTGGCCAGCTCGGCCGCGCGAGCGGCGCAGAAGCCCTCCAGCACCGCCCTCACCTGAGTGATCTCGATGGCTTCGGGAATCGACACCGCACGCACACTCGCGCCGCGGTTGCGCTGCAGCTCGACCAGACCCTCGAACGCCAGTTGCTGCAGGGCCACCCGAGCGGAGAATCGGCTGGCGGAAAACCGCTTGGAGAGTTCCGCTTCCACCAGCCGTTCGCGGGGCGCGTACTCGCCCTCGAGGATGGCCCGGCGGATGGCTTCCACCACCTCCGACGTCGGGTCGTTAGCGGCATCACCGTTACCAGGTGCGGTGTCTTCGGGGGCGGCGGGTACCTGCTGGGCGGCGTCTTTCATCACGAATCCGCCGTGGTCTGCAAGAGGTCGCCCAATAGCGCGGCACTGGCCGCGCTCATGTGAGGAGCTATACCCAAGTCGCGCAGGAGCTCGGCGGCGGCGCGCATCTCTTCGCTGCGCCTACGGGCGTGGCGGTAAGTCCCGGTCTCCAAGCGCACCAACGTCTCGGCTGTCGCCTGTTCTAGTTCCTCGGAAATGTGGGCTCTGAGCCATTGCTCCTGGCCGGTCCGCCGAGCGGCGGCTAGGGCTTCCACCGCCGAGGCGGCCATTCCCTTGTAGAACACACTGCGCAGGAGCTTACGGGCAGCGGCTACGCCGGCCGCGCCCTGTAGTACCTCGATGTTCGCTCCGAGCGGCGTCAGCAGCGCTGAGTAACCGCTGGCGCCGTGCCCGGACGCAAGCATCGGGGTTCGCAATCCCCGCCCGGGCACCGGTGACATCAGCGCCACGTCGGCAAATGACCGGCGGTGGTCGGCGGCCAGGGCGGCGAGTCGCTCCTTGAGGCGAGGCGAACCGGTGTTCAGGTCGGCCCACACAGCGACGGGTGGCAGAGCTTCCACCCCGGCCCGGAGGGCGTCGAGGGCGTCGTGGGCACTGTTGACGCTCAGCACCAGGTCGGCTCCCGTGGAGGCTTCGGCCTCGCTGGAGCAGGCGATCAGGCCCGGTCCCGGACGGACCCGGGGATCGTAGCCACGCACCGTGGCACCGGCTGCCACCAGTCCACCAGCAATCTCGCTGCCCGCCTCACCCAAACCCAGCACCGCCACGATGGGCCCGGCTGCTGCGCGCGACGTGCCGGGACTAGGGGCCGATACGGGCCCGGCTGGCGTCGACTCTTCCATGGGTCCCCCTTGGTAGTTCGCCGACGAGCGTACCGGCGAGATGCCAATCATATTATCGACAGAACTGTTGACAATCCTGTCAGCGACTCCTAGGGTGACCAACCGGGGGGACGAGAACGTCACCGGCTTCCGGAGCATCCCGTCTCGCTCTGATCTCTCGAGGAGCGATAGGAACTAGATGACTGACGAAGGACATCCGCGTCCGAGCGAACGCGCCCGCAACCTGGTGACGGGGGCCGTGGACCTGCACGTGCACGTGGCGCCTGACGTAATGCGCCGCCGAGTGACCGACTTCGACCTCGCCAAACGCCACCGGGAGGAGGGCTTGGGCGGCTTCGTGCTCAAGTCCCATTACGTCCCAACCGCCGAGCGAGCCGCCACGGTACGCAGTGCGGTTCCCGGTGTTGCTGTCTACGGCGCCATTACATTGAACGGGTCGGTGGGCGGCATCAATCCGGTGGCGGTCGAGATTGCCGCTCGGGAAGGCGCCCGCATCGTGTGGATGCCGACCGTGGATAGCCACAACCAAAGAACCTGCACCGCAGCAGACCCGGAAGGGGCCAAGCCTCCGATGTGGGCCCAGCTGCAATCCGAATTGCTCGAGCGCGGCATCGCCGCCTCCCCCGTATCGGTGGTCGACGAGGGCGGCGAGGTGCTTCCCGAGGTCATCAGCGTGCTGCAGATCATGGCCCGCTACGACCTTGCTCTCGGCACCGGCCACCTCAGCCGGGACGAGATCATGTCGGTCGTCCGAGCCGCCAACGAAGCGGGCGTGCAACGGATCATCGTCACCCACCCGGAATTCACCAGCCAGCGCCTGTCTGGTCACGACCAGCGGGAGCTCGCCGAGCGGGGAGCCTTCTTGGAAAGGTGCTTCACCACCCCCTACACCGGCAAGGTGGAGTGGGCCGAGATGATCGCCAACATCCGCACCTCCGGGGTAGCCAGCTCCTTCCTCTCCAGCGACCTGGGCCAGCCGTTCAACCCGCCGGTGGAAGACGGCTTGGCGTTGATGGCCGACCACCTGCTCGGGGCGGGCTTCGACGAGGACGAGGTGCATCTGATGACAGTGGAGAACCCGACCAGGCTCATAACCCCGAAGGAGGCGGCGTGAGCGGGGTCCGTCTGCTGGTAGTAGGAGCCCACAGCGCAGATTTCGTGTGGCGGGCCGGCGGGGTCGTCGCCAACAACACCTCGGCCGGTGGAACCTCCGTGGTCGTCGCCCTCTCGTTTGGCGAACGGGGCGAGTCCGGGGAATTGTGGAAGCTTCCCGAGCAGACCGAGCAGCAGGTCAAGGACATTCGCCGGTCGGAAGCCGAGAAGGCGGCTGCCCTCGTCGGCGCCGAGTTGGTGTGCATGGACCTGGGCGACTACCCGCTGGTGGTCGACGACGCGGCCCTCGAACGGCTGCGGGACGTGATCCGGCGACTGCGACCGGAGGTGGTGATCACCCACCCCGCGGTTGACCCGTTCAACCCCGACCACCCGGTGGCCCACGAGGCCACCCGCCGGGCGCGCCTGCTCAGCTCCGGTGCGGGAGTGGCGAGCGCGTTCGAGACAGTGCCGCCTTCGCAGTTCTTCCTGTTCGAGCCGCACCAGCCGGAGCTTTGCGGGTTCATCCCCACCACGTTCGTGGACATCACCGCCAGCTTCGAGACCAAACGTCGAGCCATGGAGGCCATGGAAGCCCAGAAGTACCTGCAGCAGTACTACACGGAGCGCGCCGGGCACCGCGGCAATCACGCCCGCAAGGTAACCGGGGACAGCAGCATCGGCTACGCCGAGGCGTTCCAGCGGATCACCCCTCAAGTGGTGAGCCTCCTGTGACCCTCGCGTCCCGGAGCAAAGAACTGGCCGCTCTGGGGGTGGCCACGTGCTACGAGGCCGCCGGACGAGTCGGGCTGCTGGACATTCCATTAACCGCATTGCTACCCGGACAGTCGGTCGCCGGGCCGGCCCGCATCGCGGCCTGCGGTCAGGGAGACAACAGGGCGGTGCACGAGCTGATAGCCCGTGTCGAGCCTGGTGACGTGATGGTCTTGCGCATGCCCCGACCGGAGCCGGTGGCCCTCTTCGGAGAGCTTTTGGCCACGCAGGCCCAGCACAGCGGTGCCGCCGGGGTGCTCGTGGATGCGGCGGTGCGTGACGTGGACAGGCTGCGCGAGTTGGGCCTACCTGTATGGACCCGGTTCGTGTCAGCTCGCGGCGCGGTCAAGGCGGCCCGAGGCGCCATTGACGTGCCCGTCGCCCTCGGCGGCTGCGTGGTCGGGCCAGGTGACTGGCTCGTCCTCGACTCCGACGGCGGTTGGACGATGCCCGATCAAGACATAGAAACCCTGATGACCAAGGCCCGCTCCCGGGTCGACAAGGAGAACGGCCTGCTCGACAAGTACAAGACCGGCCAGCTGAGCTATGACCTGTACGGTCTGCGCGACGAGGACGAGAAGCATGCCGCCCGTCCTTGAAGCCCGCCAGGTCGCCAAATTGTTCGCCAAGGACAACCACCGGATCGTGGCACTCGAGTCCTGCGACCTGGTAGTCAAGGAGGGCACCTTCGTGGCCCTGCTCGGCCGCAGCGGCTGCGGCAAGTCGACGCTGCTCAACCTGTTCGCCGGACTCAGCCGGCCCAGCTCCGGGCAGATCCTCCTACGGGGAGCGGCGCTCAGCGGGCCGTGCCCGGGCGTTGGCTACCTGACGCAGTCCGACACCTTGATGCCGTGGCGGAAGCTACACCGCAACATAGAACTGCCGCTGGAACTGCGGGGAGTCGAGCGTGCGGAGCGCAAGCGCCGCTCCGACCAGCTGATCGAAATGGTCGGCCTGAAAGGCCACGAGGGTCACTACCCTCGCGAGCTGTCAGGCGGCATGCGCCGCCGCGCTTCCCTGGCCAGGATGCTCATCTCTGATCCCGGTCTGCTGCTCCTCGACGAACCGTTCGGAGCGCTGGATGCTCAGCTGCGAGCCGAGATGCAGGCGGAGCTCCTCCGTCTCTGGCAAGGCAGCGGCCGCAGCGTGGTGTTTGTGACCCACGACATCGAGGAGGCCCTCGTCCTCGGCGACCGAGTGGTGGTACTCGGCGAGCGAGGCCAGGTGCGCCTGGACGTGGCGGTCCCCTTGGAGCGGCCCCGCGACCTGGACGACATAAGAGTCGACCCCGACTTCGTAAACATGCACCGCCAGCTGAACCGCGCTCTGAAAGGAGGACGCGATGACGTCATTCCTGCAACATGAGCCGAGCCGAGCCATCGGCGCCCCTCTGCAGATAACAGAGGCGCTCAGCTGGCGCCAGCGTCACGGCCAGAAGGTCTTGATTTTCGCCGCTCGCCTCGGGGTTCTGGCCGCAGCAATCATCGGCTGGCAGCTGATGGCCGGCCATCTAATAAGTCTCCTGTTCGTCAGCAAGCCGACTCTGGTGTGGCATCAGCTGGTGGTCTGGGCCGATGCCGGAACGCTCTGGAGTAACAGTTGGATTACCATAAAGGAGATATTGCTCGGCTACGTCCTGGGAGCAGCCGCAGGAGTGCTGGTTGGTTTCGGCCTGTCTTCCCTTCGGGCGCTCTCATCGGTGCTGGACCCGTTCATCATGGCCCTTTATGCCGTCCCCAAGGTGGCATTGGCCCCGCTGTTTATAGTGTGGTTTGGGATTGGTCTGCAGATGAAGGTAATCCTGGCCGCCACCACCGTGTTCTTCCTGGTGTTCATAAACACCGCGGCCGGCATCAAGCAGGTTGACACCGGACTAATCGACGCAGTCCGCCTGATGGGTGGCTCCAGGGCGCAGCTGATCCGCAAGGTCATCCTGCCGGCCAGCATGTCGGGGGTCCTGACTGGGCTGCGGGTGGCTATTCCATACGCACTGATAGGCGCGGTTATCGGTGAGCTGGTCGCATCGAATAAGGGCCTCGGCTATTTGATCAACGATTCGGCCTCGACTCTCAACACCGCCGGCGTGTTCGCGGCACTTGTCACCTTGACGGTGATCGCCGCCATCTTGAACGCACTGGTCAACATCCTCGGACGCTGGACGGATCGCTGGCGACCGGCCGACGACGAACACTGACAACCAGCGCGCTGCGCCGGTTTAGCTCCGCCATCTAAACCACAATCACAGGGGGATCTTCCATGTCCAACCACGCTCGTCTTCGCGGCGCTTCCCTGGCGGGCGGCTTGGCGCTTATCGCTGCGTCCGTCGGCGCTTGCGGGTCGTCGTCCACCGCTTCCACAACGGGCACCAACGTGACCTCCAAGGGCACCAATCCTCCTGTGCAGACCCTCAACGTGGGCCAAATCAGCAAGTCG
Source organism: Acidiferrimicrobium sp. IK (assembly GCF_025499425.1). Lineage (GTDB taxonomy): Bacteria > Actinomycetota > Acidimicrobiia > Acidimicrobiales > Palsa-688 > Acidiferrimicrobium. The sequence continues at coordinate 412,977 of NZ_JAIMCB010000003.1, read as the reverse complement.
GTCGCGTTCTTCCCGGTGTACGTAGCCCAAAAGGAGGGCTACTTCAGTGCCGAACACCTGACGGTCCCTAACCCGCCGCTGCTCGGCACCGGCGCAAAAGTGGCCGCCGCTCTGGTCGGCGGGAGCATCGACGTGGGAGCGGGGGTGATGACCGACGCGTTCAACCTCGCCAACGCCGGGCAGAGCCCGAAGCTGATCGCGGACCTGGTGAACTCCTACTACGTCGACATCATCGTGGGAACGAATTTCGCAGGCGCCCCGGCCACCGCCCCGGTGGACTCCCGCATCCAGGCGCTGGTCGGCAAGAAGATCGGGATCACCGGTCCCGGCAGCGGCACCCAAGCGCTCATCGACTACCTCTTCCATCTGATCGGCAAAGACGCCTCCACCCAGGCCACCCTGGTGAACCTGGGGTCGAGCAACAGCGCGGCGGTCGACGCTTTGAAGAGCCATGAGGTGGACGCCTTGGCATTCTTCCAGCCGGTAGGTCAGCTGGCCGAGGCCCTCCACGTCGGTCAGATCTACATCTCCCCGACCAACGGTGATGTGCCTGGGCTAGCCGGCGCCACGAACGGCACGGTGTACACAACGGCCTCGAAGGCCTCGTCGAAGAAGCCGGCCATCGAGGCGTTCATCCGGGCCATCGCTGAGGCAGAACAGTACATCCACACCACCAGCGATTCGGCTCTCGTGCCAGTACTCCAGTCGTATGACACCGGGCTGTCGACCGCTGTCGCCACCTCCCTGGTCGGGGTCCTGAAGAGCGAAATCCCGGCGAGCCCCGCCTTCAACCAGGCCGGGTATCAAGCCGAGGTCAAGGTCAACACCGCCGGCGGTCTGGTCAAAACTGCCCCCAGCTACGGCTCGCTGGTAGATACCTCGCTCATCCAGTCAGCTCTGGGCTCACAAGGCTGACCGGTGCAGGTGTTCAGGGCGTGAGGGCTGGACCGGTCCCACGCTCGGCGAGCCTCAGCCCGACGCCAGGGACGAGACGAGGAGTCGCTTGAGCACCTTCCCCGCCGCGTTGCGCGGCAGGCTGTCGGCGAGGATCACCTGGGAGGGGACCTTGAACGCCGCCAGGTGGGCTGCGACCCACGCCCTCACCTCGGCCCGCTCCAGCCTGGCTCCGGGCCGGGCCACGACGGCCGCGGCGACCTCCTCCCCGAGCGTCCGATGCGCGACTCCGACGACCGCCGCCTCGACGATGTCGGGGTGGGCCAGGAGCACGTTTTCGATCTCGATGGGGTAGACGTTCTCGCCGCCGCGCACGATGAGCTCCGATCCTCTGCCGTCTAGGTACAGCAGTCCCCCGTCGATGTGGCCCCACTCCCCGGTCCGGTACCAACGGTCGGCGTCGAGCGCCCGGTCCGTCGCCTCCTGGTCAGCCCAGTAGCCGACCATGGTCGCCGGGCCCCGCAGGCAGATCTGGCCGACCTCTCCGTCGGGCAGCGGCCGGCCGTCGAGGCCGACCACCCGGATCTCGCTGCCCGGCCCCGGTCGGCCTAGCGAGTCGGGGTGCTCGTCGGCGTCGGTGCCGTCGAGGTGGGTGCCAGACCCGCAGGTCTCCGACATCCCGTACCCGGTGGCCATGCGCACGCCCGGCCCCAGGCGACGCCGGACCTGCCGCCACAGCTCGGGGTCGAAGGTCGCGCCGCCGCCGCCGATGCGAGTCAGGCTGGACAGGTCGAACGAATCGAGCTCAGGGCACTCGAGCAGGCGCCACAGCTGCGTCGGCACGAGCGACCAAGCGGTGGCTCGGTACCCCTCGGTCAAGCGGAGGTGGGTTCGCTCGTCCCACCGTCCCGGTGGCGGGTACACGTAAGTAGCCCCCGTGTAGGCGCCGCCGATCACCTGGGTCGTGAAGCCCGAGACGTGGAACATCGGGGAGACCCCGACCGTCACGTTCGCCGCCGGTGGCCGGAGACGACCGGCGGCAAGTGCCTTGGCCCCCTGCAGGCTGGCTTGCATCACCATATGGACGTGGGCTCGGTGGGACAGCACCACACCTTTGGGCCGCCCGGAGGTGCCGCTCGTGAACAGGATGGCGAGCGGGTCGTCCTCGCCGACGACCGCCGGGTCCACGTCGATCGGCGGGTGACCCTCTAGCGCCGGGAGCTGGTCTTCCATCGACAGGAGCGGGCAGCCGACCCGGGCCGGGTCGAGGCGCTCGAGACGGCGACGGTCGCCGACCACCACCACGGGCTCGGTCAGCGCGATAGCGGCGTGCATTTCCTCCCCGGTCCACCAGCCGTTCAGCTCGACCACGACCCCGCCGAGCATGGCGACCGCCCACGCGGTCAGAGGCTGCCCCACGACGTTGGCGGCCGCGATGGCGACCCGGTCGCCCGGACCCACGCCGTAGCGATCCCTGAGCGCGCCGGCGATCGACCGGGCGGCGGTGGCCAGGCCGGCGAAACTCAACGACCGGGCCGGAAATACCAGGAACGGTCGCTCCCCGAACCGTTCGGTGGCGTCCAGAAGCATCTCCGCCACCGACCGGGGGCGCCGGGCGAACCCCCGCACGGTTGTGCCGAGCACCTCCAGGTCGACCATCTCGAAGACCGCCCCAGGGCCGGTCAGCCGGGCCCGGTCCTCCTCTTCTAGCTCCTCGTCCTCGGCCCACCGAAGGGTCGTCGCCGTCGCCGCCTTGGGTGTGGACACGCCTTCGACCACCGGCTCAACGCCCGCCCGCAGCGACGCCCAACCGCTCGTAGCGGCCCCTGAAGTACACCAGCGGGCCGCCCACCACCCCCACTGCGCCTGCGTGCACTCGGGCCACCGCTATCAAGTGGTCGCCTCCGTCGTGGACGTCCTCGAGGGTGCAGTCGATCCAACCGAGAGCGGCATCGAGGTGGGGCGCGCCGCCCGGCGCCGCCGTCCACTGGACACCGGCGAACTTGTCCGCACTCGAGCGGCCGAACGCCTGCCCCACGTGCTCCTGGCCTTCGTGGAGAATGTTGACCGCCAGATGACCGGCGGCGCGCAGCCGAGGCCAGGTCCTCGAGCTTCGGGCCACGCAGAACAGCACCAGCGGAGGGTCGAGCGACAGCGACGAGAACGACTGGCAGGTAATGCCGACGGGCTCGCCTTGGTGGAACGCGGTCACCACGACGACACCGGACGCGAAGTGGCCGAGCATGTCCCGGAACCCGGCCTCTGAGCCCACCTCTATGCGGGTGGGGCAGACCGGGAGGTTCGACGTGGCGCTCGCAGATGCCATGACCCCAAGGATGGAGGCCGCACCCGCCGCGGCCAACCGTGCCGTCCCGCCTGACGGGACGCGCAGCTTCGTCGCCGTTGTCCGCTTACGGGGAACGTGTTCTACTCGTCCCGTGGAGGCCAACCTGGCAGACATCTTCGAGCTCGCCGTCGACACCTTCCCCGACCGGGAGTACCTCGTCACCGAGCACGGGCGGAGGACCTACAGGGAGATGGACCGCCGAGCCAACCGGCTGGCCCACTTCCTCGCCGACAACGGCATCGGCCCCGGCGACCATGTCGGTATCTACGCCTACAACTGCCTGGAGTGGGTGGAGACGCTCTGGGCGGTGTTCAAGCTGCGGGCTGTGTGGGTGAACGTCAACTACCGGTACGTGGCTGGCGAGCTTCGCCACATCTTCTCCAACGCTGATCTCGACGCCCTGGTGTACGCCCGTCGATTCGGGCCCCGGGTCGCAGAGGTCACCGACGTGCTCGGCGATGTCGGCCTGATCCGCATCGAGGACGGCAGCGGAATCGAAGACCCGGTCACCCCAACCGCCGACTACGAGGCGGCCCTGGCTGCCGGCTCCGATGCCCGCGGCTTCCCCGCCCGTTCCGGCGACGACCATTACATTCTCTACACCGGCGGCACTACCGGCCTGCCGAAGGGCGTTGTGTGGCGCCACGAGGACGTGTTCTACGCCCTCGGCGGCGGGCTGAACCCGATGACCAACGTGCGCTACTCGAGCCCCGCCGAGCTCGTCCAGGAGGCCGCCGAGCAGGGCCCGGTCACGTTCTTTCCGTTGGCACCGCTGATGCACGGCGCCAGCCAGTGGGGGGTGATGGGGCAGGCGTTCAAGGGCAACCGCGTCGTCCTCCTCGATCACTTCGACGCCACCGACATCTGGCGCATGGTCGAACGTGAGCGGGTGAACGTGTTGTTCATCACCGGTGATGCGATGGCCCGGCCGCTCATCGAGGCACTCGACGTTCCCGGCGCCGACCACGACACGTCGTCGCTGGTCGCGGTCACCTCGACCGCGGCGCTGTTCTCCCAGTCGGTGAAGGACCAGTTCTTCGATCGCTTCCCCACGATCGTCGTCACCGATTCCATCGGGTCGTCAGAAGGAGGCGCTCAGGGCGTCTCCTACGCGTCGGCCGGCCAGCGCATGAGCGGCGGGCCCACCGTGACCAGCCTCACCGGCACGCTGGTGATCGACGAGCACTTCCGGCCTGTGCCACCAGGCTCGGGGGTCATCGGCATGGTGGCCCGCACCGGGCACATCCCGCTCTGCTACTACAACGACCCGGTGAAGTCCGCCGCGACCTTCCCCGTCGTCGACGGGGTTCGCTACGCGATCCCGGGCGACTACGCCCGAGTCGAGGCGGACGGCACCGTGACCATGCTCGGGCGGGGATCGGTGAGCATCAACTCGGGAGGCGAGAAGATCTTCCCCGAGGAGGTCGAGACCGCGCTCAAGTCCCATCTCGGTGTCTGGGACGCGACTGTCATCGGTGTCCCCGACGAACGGTGGGGTGAGCGGGTCGCGGCCATCGTCCAGCTGCGCCCCGGGCACGCCGCGACCCTGCCGGAGCTGCAGGACCACCTCCGGGGTCACCTCGCCGGCTACAAGCTGCCACGCCAGCTGCACCTGGTCGAGGAGATCGTGCGCTCGCCGAGCGGAAAGCCGGACTACACCTGGGCCAAGAAGGTGGCGACCACCGGGCCCGCGACCGAGGTCAGCGCCCCAGCGCTCAAGGACTGAGCGAGCCCGAGTACCGGGCGCCCCAACGGCAAGACGCCCCAACGGCAAGACGCCCCGACAGCAAGACGCCCCGACGGCAAGACGCCCCGACAGCAAGGCGCCCCACGGCTGGACCCCAGATGGTGGCGCTACAACAGCCTGGGTTGCCCGGCGCGGTTGCCCGGAGCAGCTCTCAGACCGTGATGCCGCCGTCCATCGTGACCACGGCACCGGTCATGTAGTGGGCCTCAGCAGACGCCACGTAGGCGTACAGCGAGGCCAGGTCCTCTGGTTGGGCGAAGCCGAGTGGCGTCATGTACCGCGTCATCCTGGAGAGGTCGACGCCTTCGGGGGCGTCGGCGAAGCTGGCCAGGACCGGGGTGTCCACCCCTCCGGGGGCGATGGCGTTGACCCGTAGCCGGCGGTCGAGGTACTCGAGGGCGAGCGCCTTGGTGAGCATGAGCACGCCGCCCTTGGACGCGCAGTACGCGGCCTGATAGGGCTGCGCCTGCATCGCCGATGTCGACGCGGTGTTGATGATCACCCCGCCGCGGTCGACGAGATGGGGCAACGCGGCTTGGGCGACTAGGAACGTACCGGTCAGGTTCACGGCCAAGACCCGCTGCCACTCCTCAAGAGCCAGCTGCTCGGTCGGGCAGAACCGTCCGATCCCCGCGACGTTGCAGCACACGTCCAATCCGTCGAAGGCGTCTACCACCTCCTGTAGCGCGCCACGCACCGAGGGCTGGTCGGTCACATCAGCGATCACAGCGACGCTCGAGCCGCCGCTCGCGGCGATCTCGGCCGCAGTCTCCTTGACGGCGGGGGCGATGTCGAGGCATCCCACCGATGCGCCCTCCGCGGCCAGGCGGAGGGCGACAGCCCGGCCGATACCCGACGCCGCGCCGGTGACCAGCGCGACCTGGCCGGCGAAGCGGCCCGCGACGGGGGTCACCGGAAGGACACGGGGAGCTCTTTGATCCCGTTGATCCAGGCCGAACGGAGCCGCCTGGCGGTGCCGGCCGGACGGATGTTGGGCATGTGCTCGGCCACCGCGTTGAAGATCAGGTTGATCTCCAGCTTGGCCAGGTTGGCGCCCAGGCAGTAGTGGGGGCCGCCTCCGCCGAAGCCGACGTGCGGGTTGGGCGCGCGGGTCACGTCGAAGCGCTCCGGGTGCTCGAACACGTCGGTGTCGAAGTTGGCTGAGCTGTAGCACATCCCCACCCGCTGGCCGGCTTTGATGTCGACTCCGCCGAGCACCGTGTCGGTCATCGCGGTGCGCTGGAAGGTCATGACCGGAGTGGCCCAGCGAACGACCTCGTCGGCCGTCGTCTCCGGTCGCTCGCTGCGGTACAGCTCCCACTGGTCAGGGAACTGGAAGAACCCCATCATCCCGTGGGTGATCGCGTTGCGGGTGGTCTCGTTGCCTGCCACGGCGAGCAGCAGGACGAAGAAGGCGAACTCGTCGGGGGTCAGGCCCCGACCGTCGACGTCCGCCTGCATCAGCTTGGTCACCACGTCCTCTCGGGGGTTGCGCTCCCGGTCGGAACCCATCTCCATTGCGTAGTTGATCAGCTCGGCGGACGCGACCATCGGATCGATGTCGTATTCGGGGTCGTCGTAGCCGATCATCTGATTGGACCAGGTGAAGATGCGCGACCGGTCTTCTTGGGGCACGCCGATCAGCTCGGCGATGGCCTGGAGGGGAAGCTCGGACGCAACCATCGTGACGAAGTCGCCTTCGCCCTTCTCCTTCGCCTCGTGGACGATGCGCTCCGCGCGCGCCGCGAGCGCGTCGGAGATCTTGCGGATGGCCATCGGCGTGAAGCCCCGGGACACGATGCGCCGCAGCTTGGTGTGGTCGGGCGGGTCGGCGTTGAGCATGATCAGGCGCTGCATCTCGATCTCGTCGCGGGTGATCCCCGGGTCGAAGCGGACGATCGCAGTGTTGGCCCAACTGGAGTAGATCTCGGGTTTGAGCGAGACCTCCTTGACGTCGGCGTGGCGGGTCACCAGCCAGAACCCCTCGTCGTCGAAACCGCCGATCCGACGGGGCTGGGCGTTCCACCACACCGGGGCGGCGGCCCGCAGCGCAGCGAGCTGCTCGAACGGGACCTCCGTCTTGATGCGATCGGGATCGGTGACGTCGAATCCTTCGGGCACAACTGACGGCGGCATAGCGATCTCCCCTTGTGGCTGAACCGACGGCAGCACAATACTAGATCACGTTCTCATCTCCTCGCTACGAGCAGGTCGAAAATTGCCGTCCACACACCGCAGCCGGGGTATTCGCCGGCGTCGAAGTAGACTAGAACCTGATTCCAGGAGCGGGCCGCGGACTGCGCTGCACCGCAGATCCCCAGGGGAGGCTCACGCCGTGTCGCAACGCAGCAGCACCCGCTTGCTCGTGCCACCACTGCCGCACACCCTGTCGCCGGCCCAGCAGGACCGGCGGCAGCGGATCATCACCGCCAGCCTGGCGCTGCTGCGCCACCAGGATCACACCCAGATCCAGATGCGAGACGTAGCGATCGAAGCAGAGGTCGCCATCGGGACGGTGTACCGCTACTTCCAGTCCAAAGACCACCTCTTCGCGGAGGCGCTGGCGCTGTGGGCTCGGGACCTGCGGCGCAGCGTGGAGCGGCGTCCCCTTCGTGGCGCCACCAACGCGTCGCGGTTGAGCGACGTCTTGCAGCGGTCGATGCGGGCGTTCCAGGCGTGGCCGCAGCTGGCGAAGGTGGTGATGATGCTGGAGGCGTCGGATGACACCTTCGCCAGGGAGATCTTCACCCGCAACAGCGCTGCCAACCTGGCGGTCTACGCCGAGGCCCTGCGCGACCTGCCCGCCGACGTGGTGGTCGAAGTGGTACGCGTCGCGGCTGCGGTGTTCGACTTGCAGCTACGCCGCTGGGCGGTGGGGGTGCAGTCGATCGCTGAAGCCTATGACCGCATCGAGCGAGCCAGCCGGCTGATCCTCGAGTTCAGCGACGCCGGCGCCGCCACACCAGCCGGCGTTGCCACACCAGCCGGCGCCGCCAAGACCGCCGGCGCCGCCAAGACCGCCGGCGCCGCCAAGGCGACCGGGCCGGCGAGGAACGGGCGCAAGCCCACAGGGGGATCCGATGCCCGTACGAGCTGACCTCGGCGCCGACGGCGTCGCAGAGGTGATCGTCGAGTGCCCGCCGGTGAACGCCCTGCGAGTAGAGGACTGGTTCACCCTGGCCCGCCTGGTCCACGAGGCGGGCGAGGACCCCTCCGTGCGCGCCGTGGTGCTGCGGGCGGAGGGCCGGGGCTTCAACGCCGGGGTGGACATCAAGGAGATGCAGCAAACCGACGGCTTCGATGCGCTCGTCGGCGCCAACCGGGGCTGCTACGCCGCGTTCGCCTCCGTCTACGACTGCGCCGTCCCGGTGATCGCCGCGGTCCACGGGTTCTGCCTCGGCGGGGGGATCGGCCTGGCCGGCAACGCGGACGTCATCGTGGCGTCGGACGACGCCTACTTCGGTCTGCCCGAAGTCGACCGCGGGGCGCTCGGAGCGGCGACCCACCTGGCCCGGCTGGTACCGCAGCACAAGATGCGGGCGATGGTGTACACCGCCACCAACGCGACGGCGGCCGAGCTGCACGCGTGGGGCTCGGTGCTCGAGGTGGTCCCCAAAGACCAGCTGCGGTCCGCGGCCCTGCGGGTCGCCGCCAGCATCGCAGCCAAGTCGCCGCAGGTCATGCGGGCGGCCAAGGAGGCGCTCAACGGTATCGACACCCAGGACGTGAAGCGCTCCTACCGTTTCGAGCAGGGCTTCACCTTCGAGCTCAACTTGACCGGGGTGGCCGACGAGCACCGGGACGCCTTCGTCAAGGGCACGTCGCGATGAGATCGAAGATCATCGACGAGGAGGCGGTGGTCGCCCAGCTCGAGGACGGGATGTGCATCGGCATCGGAGGGTGGGGCAGCCGGCGCAAGCCGATGTCGATGGTCGCGGCGATCGCCCGCAGCTCGCTGCGGGACCTCACGGTGGTCAGCTTCGCCGGGCCCGACCTCGGCCTGCTGTGTGCAGCCGGCAAGGTAGCGCGGGCCGTCTACCCGTTCGCGTCGCTCGACTCGATACCGCTCGAGCCGCACTTCCGCCAGGCCCGCCAGGACGGGGCGATCCTCGACGAGCCGTGGGATGAGGGGATGTTCGTCCTCGCTCTCCAGGCGGCGGCGTGGCGGGTCCCGTTCCTGCCGACCAGGGTCGGGTTGGGCAGCGACCTGGTGCGGCTCAACCCCCGCCTGGCCCTGGTCCGCTCCCCTTTCGCCGACCACTCCGAGCTGGTCGCGGTGCCGGCGCTAACCCTCGACGCGGCGATCTGCCACCTCAACCGGGCCGACTCGCGGGGCAACGCCAGCTTTCTCGGGCCCGACCTGTACTTCGACGATCTGCTGCTGCGGGCCGCGCCGGCGCGACGGTTCGTATCCGTCGAGCGCATCGTCGCCACGCCGGACCTGCTGGCCGAGGCCGGGACCGAGCTGCGGCTGCGGATCGGGCGCATGATGGTCGACGGGGTCATCGAGCGGCCAGGCGGGGCGTGGTTCACGTCCTGCACACCCGACTACGAGCGCGACGAGCAGCTGCAGAAGACCTACGCGGCGAGCGCCGCCGACCGGGGGGCCTGGGAAGTCTTCCGCAAGGAGTGGATCGATGTGAGCAGCGAAGAGTTCGCAGCCAAGGTGGCCCGCTAGTGGGCGGCACCGAGGTCGCCGCGGCGACCAGAGCCGAGCAGTGCGTGGTGGCGCTGGCCGAATGCTTCCGGGGGGACGGCGAGATCGTCGCCAACCCGATCGGGACCGTGCCGATGATCGCCGGGCGGCTGGCTCGGGCCACCTTCGAGCCCGACTTGATGGTCACCGACGGCGAGGCCGCGTTGGTGGCCGGAGACGAGGCGTTCGGGTGGCCGTCGGGCAAGGTTGTCGAGTACTACAACCCGTACCGCTCGATGTTCGACATCGTGTGGTCCGGGCGACGCCACGTGGTGATGGGCGCGAGCCAGATCGATCCGTACGGCAACCAGAACTTCGCGGCGATCGGCGCCGACTACCAGCGACCAAAGGCCCAGTTGCTGGGGTTCCGGGGGGCGCCGGGCAACACCGTCAACCACGCGACCAGCTACTGGATCCCCGTGCACTCCCCCCGGGTCTTCGTGGAGAAGGTCGACGTCGTGAGCGGCGTCGGCTGGGACCGAGCGGCGGCCGCCGGGCGGGCCGCCACCGAGTACCTAGACCTGCGCCGGGTGGTCACCAACCTGGCGGTGCTCGACTTCGGTGGCCCCGAACACCGGATGCGCCTGGTCAGCGTCCACCCCGGCGTCGAGCCCGAGGAGGTCGCCGCCGCCACCGGGTTCCCGCTGGCCACCGCCCCGGAGGTCACCGTCACGAGGGCCCCGACAGCAGAGGACCTTCGGTTGATCCGCACGGTGATCGACCCAGACGGCCTTCGCGACAGGGAGGTCCGGTGACAGCCTCGGCCACCGTCCCGGCGATCGACTGGTTCACGAGCGGCGCCACCCCCGCGCTGCTGGGGCGACGCTGCGGCGCCTGCGGCACGTACCACTTCCCTCCCACCGCGGCGTGGTGCGCCAACCCGGCGTGCCGCTCCGACCGCCTCGAGACCGTCGAGCTGGCCCGGAGGGGAACGGTCTGGAGCTACACCGACGCCCGCTACCAGCCACCGCCGCCGTACCAGCCGCCCAGCGGGGAGCACGTGCCCTTCGCCATCGCCGCCGTCCGCCTGGAACGCGAGGGGCTGATCATCCTCGGCCAGGTGGCTTCGGGTTACGGGGTGGACGACCTGTCGGTGGGCACGACCGTAGAGGTGGTCACCGAAGTCCTCGAGCGGGTCGAGGGAGTGGACCGCACGGTGTGGAAGTGGCGTCCCGTCGCGCCACTGGGAGGTGGTGGAGCGTGAGCAACGGGGTAGCCGTCCTCGGGGTGGGCATGCACCCGTGGGGCAAGTGGGGCAGACCGTTCGTGGAGTACGGCGTCGCGGCGGCCAACGCGGCTCTCGACGACGCCGGCGTGGCCTGGCAGGACATCGACTTCGTGGTTGGAGGGGAGACGGTCCGAAACGGTTACGCGGGCTACGTCGCCGGTTCGACGATGGCCCGGGCGCTGGGCTGGAACGGCGCTCGGGTCGCGACGTGCTACGCGGCGTGCGCGTCGGGCGCGTCGGCGATCGAGGCGGCCCGCACGAGGATCCTCGCCGGCCTGTCCGACGTCGCGCTGGTCGTCGGCGCCGACACCACCCCCAAGGGGTTCCTGGCCCCCAACAGCGGGGAGCGCTGGGACGACCCGGACTGGCTGCGCTTCAAGCTGATCGGCGCCACCAACCCGGCGTTCTTCGGGCTCTACGCCCGGCGGCGCATCGACGCCTTCGGCGCGTCGTGCGAGGACTTCGCGGCGGTGAAGGCCAAGAACTCCCTTCACGGCCTGGCCAACCCGAACGCCCGGTACCGCAAGGCGGTGTCCGCGGAGGAGGTCCTGGCGTCGCCGGTAGTGGCCGACCCGCTGCGACTCCTCGACATCTGCGCCACTTCGGACGGGGCTGCTGCGGTGGTCCTGGCCTCCGACAGGGTGGCCCGGCGCCACACCACCCGGCCGGTGACCATCCGCTCGGTGTCGACGGTGACACCGCGCTTCCCCAACGTCGCTCTCGACCTGCCCGACATCGCCACCGATTCGGCGGCTGCGGTGGCCCCGCCCGAGACCGGGTTTCGGCCTTCGATCGCCGCGGCCGCCTACGAGGAGGCCGGCCTGGGACCCGGCGACCTCGACGTGGCGGAGGTCTACGACCTGTCCACCGCGTTGGAGTTGGACTGGTACGAGGACATCGGCCTGTGCGCGCCGGGTGAGGCCGAGAAGCTGCTGCGCGACGGCGCCACCAGCCTCGGCGGTCGGATACCGGTGAACCCCTCCGGCGGTCTGGCCTGCTTCGGTGAGGCGGTACCGGCGCAGGCGATCGCTCAGGTGTGCGAGATCACCTGGCAGCTGCGAGGGCAGGCGCCGGGCCGGCAGGTGGAGGGCGCAGCGGTCGGCCTGACCATCAACCAGGGGCTCTTCGGCCACGGTTCGTGCGTCGTGGTGAGCGCGTGAGCGGCGACCACCCCGCCGGTGACCACCCCGCCGGCGACCACGCGGCGGCTCGGCTGCACACGCCGATCTGCGACCTGCTCGGCGTCCGCTACCCGATCGTCCAGACCGGGATGGGATGGGTGGCCGGCGCCCGGCTGGCGGCGGCCACCTCGGCGGCTGGCGGTCTCGGCATCCTGGCGTCGGCGACCATGTCGGTCCCGGAGGTGGACCGGGCGGTGGCCAGCGTGCAAGAACGCACCGATGCGCCCTTCGGCGTCAACCTCCGCTCCGACCACGCCGACATCGACCGGATAGTCGGGATCATGATCCAGCGCGGGGTGCGCGTCGCCAGCTTCGCCCAGGCTCCCAACGCGGCGCTCATCGGCAGGCTGCGCGACGCCGGAGTGGTGACCATGCCCACCATCGCCGCGCCCCGCCACGCCGAGAAGGTGGCCGCCCTCGGCGTCGACGCAGTGATCGCGCAGGGCCACGAGGGCGGCGGCCACACCGGCGCCATCCCGACCAGCCTGCTGCTGCCCCAGGTGTGCCGCGTCGTCGACCTGCCGGTGCTCGGCGCCGGCGGCTTCTACGACGGGCGGGGGCTGGTGGCGGCTCTGGCCTGGGGCGCGGCGGGCATCGCGATGGGAACCCGATTTCTCCTTACCAAGGAGAGCACGGTCCCAGACGACGTGAAGGCTCGTTACCTGCAGGCCGGGCTGACCGACACGGTCGTGACGAAGGCCATCGACGGGGCGCCCCAACGGGTGATCAAGACCGCGCTGGTCGACGGCCTCGGCGACCGGCCCGGATTCGGGGCGGCCGCTCGGGCGGTCCGCAACGCGCTGGCGTTGCGCCGGCTGACCTCCACGCCGCTGCCGGCGCTGTTCAGGGAAGGGCTGGCCATGAAACGCAACGGCGACCTGAGCTGGGCGCAGGTGGCGATGGCCGCCAACGCCCCCATGCTGACGAAGGCTGCGCTGGTGGACGGCCGGCTGGATGCCGGCGTCCTCCCGACCGGCCAGGTCGTCGGGGCGCTGCGGGAGCTGCCGACCGTGGCGGAGGTCGTCGGATCGATCGTCGCCGAAGCAGAGGCAACGCTCGAGCGGCTCGGGGGCCCGGCTCGCGTCGCGCTTTGAACGTCGCCTCGACCGCTTCGCTCAGAGCCGCTCGATGATCGTGACGTTGGCTTGGCCGCCGCCCTCGCACATCGTCTGCAGGCCGTAGCGACCGCCGCTTCGTTCCAGCTCGCCGAGCAGGGTCGTCATCAGCCGGGCACCGGTCGCGCCGAGAGGGTGGCCGAGGGCGATGGCGCCGCCATTGGGGTTGACCACCGCCGGGTCGGCGCCGGTCTCGGCCAGCCACGCCATCACGACCGAGGCGAACGCCTCGTTGATCTCGACCACGTCGATGTCGCCCATCGACAGCCCGCTGCGCTGGAGGGCGTGGGCGGTGGCGCGGATGGGGGCGGTCAGCATCCACACCGGGTCGTCCCCACGAACGCTCAGGTGGTGGATGCGGGCCCTGGGCACCAGCGCGTGGTCTCGCAGTCCTCGCTCGTTGACGACGAGCAAGGCGGCGGCCGCGTCGGAGATCTGGCTGGACAGCGCCGCGGTCAGGCGCCCGTCGGCGGTGAGCGGCGGCAGGGAGCGCATCTTGGCGGTCGACGAGGGATCCATCCGGCGGGGCCCCTCGTCGGCGCTGACCCCGCCGACGGCGACGATCTCCCCCTCGAAGCGGCCGGCGTCGGTCGCTTCGACCGCCCTCCGGTGCGACTCGAGGGCGAAGGCCTCCATGGCGTCCCGGCTCAGATCCCACTTCTCGGCGATCATCTCCGCGGCCCGGAACTGCGAGACCTCCTGCGTGCCGTAGCGGTTGCGCCAACCGACCGAGCCGGTGAAGGGGTCGGGGAAACCGAGCGGGGCGCCGGCGAGCATCGCGGTGCTGATCGGCACTGCGCTCATGTGCTGCACGCCTCCGGCCACGATCACATCCGAAGTGCCGCTCATCACCGCCTGCGCCGCGAAGTGGAGGGCCTGCTGCGAGGAGCCGCACTGACGGTCGACCGTCGTTCCGGGCACCTCGTCGGGGAGGCCGGCCGCCAGCCAGCAAGTGCGGGCGATGTCGCCGGCCTGGGGGCCGACGGTGTCGACGCACCCGAAGACGACGTCTTCCACCGCGGCGGGGTCGATGCCGGTGCGCTCCATCAGGGCCGAGAGGGCGGCGGCTCCCAGATCGGCGGGATGGACGCCGGCGAGCCCGCCTCCCCGGCGGCCGACCGGGGTGCGGACGGCGTCGACGATGTAGGCCTCGGGCCCGGGACTGGTCATGGCACGCTCCATGTTCTTGGGGTTGCGGTCACAGCTGCAGAGCTGCGGCGATGCGGTCGCGGTGCCAGCGGGCGGTTCCGTGGCTGGCCGCCAGGCACCAGGTCCGCTTCAGCCACAGGTGAAGGGGATGCTGGTCGGTGTAGCCCATGGCGCCGTGCGCCTGCAGGGCCGCCCTGGCGGTGGCGGTGGCCGCGTCGGAGGCCATCGCCTTGGCCAGCGACGCGGCGCGGGGCAGGTCCGGCGAGGCGGTGTCGAGGGCGTGGGCCGCGGCCCACACCGGCGGCGCGGCGAGCTCGAGGAGGAGTAGAGCGTCGGCCAGGCGGTGCTTGACCGCCTGGAAGCTGCCGATCGGCCGGCCGAACTGCTGGCGGTCCTTCACGTAGGCGACGGTCTGGTCGAGCATCCCCCGGCCCAGCCCGAGCAGCGTGGCGGCCGCCGCCGCGGCGCCGCGCTCGACCATGCCGGGGCCGCGCCCCTCGAGGACGATCCCGGGGCCGGCCGGAGTGACCGTCGCCAGGTCGCGGGTCCGGTCTACCGAGTCGAGCCGCTCGAGGGTCACCTCGTCGCGCCGGTACAGGACCGGGTCGGGACCGACGAGGAACCAGCCGGCCCGGCTGGCGCCGGGCGCCACGCCGCAGGGGGCGACCGCGACCCGTTCGTCGTCGAGGGCGACGCGCTCGAGGATGCCGGTGGGGTCGCCGGCCGAGGCGAGCAGCGGGACGGCCAGCGCGATGGTCTCGGTCAAGGGAAGCGGCGCGGCCGCCCGGCCGGCCTCGGCCAGCACCGCGGCGGCGGCCACCATCGACAGGCCGGCGCCCCCAGCGCCGGCGGGGGCCAGCATCCCGAGGACACCCATCTCGCCCAGCGAGCGGGCCAGGTCGTCGGCGGGCCCTTGGCCGCCGGCGTTGAACGCGGCTTGGACCAGCTCCGGCGGGCATTCCTTGGTCAAAAACGACGCCACCGCGGCGCTGACCTCGAGGGCGTCGTCGTCGAGGGCGAATCGCATGTCAGCTCCTCGGCAGGCCGAGCAGGCGCTCGGCGGCGATGTTGCGCTGGATCTCGTTGGTGCCCGCGTAGATCGGGCCTGCCAGCGCGAACTCGAAGCCTCTCATCCACTCGCCGTCGAGCTCGGCGGCGTCGCCGAGCAGGTCGAGGGCTGTCTCGTGGAGGCGGACGTCCATCTCCGACCACCACAGCTTGTTCAGGCTGGACTCCGCTCCCGGCGGTCGGCCCTCCACGATCGAGGTGACAGTCTGCAGCGTGAAGAGGCGGTACGCCTCGGCGTCCATCCAGCCTTGCACCACCCGCTCGCGCCGGGCCGCGCCGGCCGGCGACGCCCGGTACAGGCGGCACAGCCGTTCGACCACCGCGCTGAACCGGCCGGGGGATCTGAGGGTCAGGCCCCGCTCGGAGCCGGTCGTGGCCATGGCCACCGACCACCCCTGGTCGACGTCGCCGAGGACCGCGTCGTCGGGGACGAACACGTCGTCGAAGAACACCTCGGCGAAGCCCTCGTCGCCGTCTAGGCGGCCGAACCCTCGCACCCGCACCCCTTCGGCGTCGAGCGGGACGAGGAAATAGGTGAGGCCGCGGTGGCGCTCGGCCGCCGGGTCGGAGCGGAACAGCCCGAAGAGATGGGTGCAAAAGGCCCCGCGGGTGGTCCACAGCTTCTGCCCGTCGAGGCGCCAACCTCCCTCGCAGCGCGTCGCCCGGCTGGTGATGCCGGCCAGGTCGCTGCCGGCGCCGGGCTCGGACCACCCTTGGCACCACAGGTCCTCGGCGGCGGCGATGCGCGGCAGGATCCGGTCCTGCTGCTCGGGGGTGCCGAACTCGAACACGGACGGCGCCAGCAGGAAGATGCCGTTTTGGGTCACTCGCTGCGGGGCGCGGGCCCGGTAGTACTCCTCCTCGAAGATCAGCCATTCCCACAGCGTGGCGTCGCGTCCCCCGTACCGCTGCGGCCAGGAGACCGCCGCCCACCCGCCGGCGAAGAGGCGCCGCTCCCATTCCAGGTGGGCCGCGAACCCTTCTCTCGTGTCGCCGGAGGGGAGCGGCGGGTCCGGCACGTTGGCCTCCAGCCAGGCCCGGGCCTCCCCCCTGAAGGCGTCCTCCTCCTCGCTCCACGTCAGATCCACCCGCTCATACCTCCTCCGCGCGGACGACGGCGGCGAGGAACGAGGGGGTCTCGCCGCCTCCGTCCACCGAGATGTCTGCGCCTGTCACGTACCGGGCGCCCGGCGATGCCAGCCACAAGCAGGCGGCGGCGACGTCGCCGGGGACCGCGAGGCGGCCCATCGGCACCGTTGACGCCACTGCGGCGAGGTCCTCGCCGTAGGTGCCAGCCGACGTCTCGGTCAGCAGCAGACCGACGGTGACGGTGTTGACCCGCACCTTGGGCGCCCACTCGATGGCCAGGCTCCGCCCCAAAACGGCCAGGCCGGCCTTGGCCGCGTTGTACGGCGCGGTCCCGGGGCACGGCCGGCCGGCCGCCGCCGAGCCGATGTTGATGATCGACCCGCCGTCTTCTTGACCCTGCATCACTTGGTTGGCCCGCTGGGCGACGAAGAACGGCCCGCTCAAGTTGAGCCCGATGACCCGCTCGAACAGGCGCGGGCTCATGGTCGCGGCCGGAGCGTAGGGGGCTCCCCCGGCGTTGTTGACCACCACGTCCACCCGGCCGTGCCGGTCGGCCACCGCGGCGATCATGGCATCGACCTCGTCGGGCTGGCGGACGTCGCAGGCGACGAACTCGCCGGCGTCGAAGGCCGGGCCGGGCGCCCGCCTGCCGCAGGCCACCACCGTGTCGCCCGCCGCCGCGAAAGCCTGGCTCAGACCGAGGCCGAGCCCGCGGGCACCGCCGGTCACCACCACGACCCGGGGCGGCCTCACCGCAGGTACCTCGAGATGGTGTCGGCCACGCACACCGGCTCGTCGCCGCCGCGGCAGTGCTCGGTCACCCGGATGGTGGCCTGCACCCCCCCTTCGATGTCGGAGGCGTCGAGCAGGCAGGCGGTGGCGAAGATGACGTCACCGACCGTGGCGGGAGCCGGGAAGCGGACCGGGCCGGTCCCGTAGTTGACGCCGCGGCTGGCGCCGTCCACCGCGACCAGCTCGGGGAGGAAGCGGTTGACCAGCGCCAGCAGCATGAACGGCGGGACGGACCTGTCGCCGGGCGCCACCGGCGCCCCGGTGGCGCGGGCGAACGCCGCGACGTCGCCGGGCGCGACCTCCAGGTCGGAGCTGGGACCGAACGTCGCGCCGATCTCGCCGGGGAGGTTGCCGAGGTCGATCACGGGTGCTGGCTGCTCACGCTCACGACCTCACCGGTCATGTAGCTCGAGTAGTCGCTGGCGAGAAAGACGATCACGTTGGCCACCTCCCACGGTTCGGCGGCCCGCCCGAAGGCCTCCCTGGCGGTGAGCTGCGCGAGCACCTCGTCGGTGGTGACTTTGGCCAAAAACGGGTGCATGGCCAGGCTGGGGGCAACGGCGTTGACCCGCACCCCGTACTCGGCGGCCTCGATGGCCGCGCAGCGGGTAAGGGCCATGACCCCGGCCTTGGCCGCGGCGTAGTGGGCCTGCCCGGCCTGCGCCCGCCAGCCGAGCACCGAAGCGTTGTTGACCACCACCCCGGAGCCGTGGGCTCGCATGTGGAGCAGGCTGGCCCGCACGGCCCGGAAGGTGCCGTTTAGGGTCACGTCGAGGACCCGGTCCCACTGCTCGTCGGTCATTTCGACTATCGGGGCGGTGCCGCCGAGCCCGGCGTTGTTGACCACGACGTCGATCCGCCCGTGGGCGTCGGACGCGGCCTGGAACAGGGCGTCGACTTGGGCTTGGTCGGTGACGTCGCACACCTGCGCCAGCGGACGGGTGCCGGCCAGCTCCCCCAGCCGGTCGGCGGTCTCTTTTAGCCGCCGTTCGTGGGCGTCGCTGACCACCACGGTGGCGCCCTCCTCGACGAAGCGCTCCGCGGTGGCGAAGCCGATACCGGTCCCGGCGGCCGCGGTCACTAGCGCCACCTTGCCGGCCAGAAGCCCGTGGCCGGCTATGTAGGGGCCGGCCTGCGCCGCCGGGCGCCCGCCCGACGCCCCCAGGTCGGGGGTCACCCCGCCGCCCCGTAGACCGGGGCGGGCGCGGGCGCCTTGGCCAGGAGCGCGGCGACGCCTTCGCCGACCTCGGCGGGGTCCCAGCGGCGACCCAGGTCGACGGTCGGGCCGTGCTGCCACCCGTCGGCGACGCCGATGCGGCCGCCTTCCACCTCGAACACCCGGCCCGTCACCCCCGCTGACAGCGGCGAGGCCAGCCACGCCACCAACGGCGCGATGTTGCTCGGGTCCATCGGGTCGAAGCCTCCCGCCGCGGGCGGGGCCATCGTCGCAGCGAACACCTCTTCGGTCATCCTGGTGCGGGCGGAGGGCGCGATGGCGTTGGCGGTCACGCCGTAGCGGCCGAGCTCCGCGGCCTGCACCAGCGTCAAGCTCAGGATGGCGCCCTTGGCCGCCGAGTACGCGGCCTGCCCGACGCTGCCGAGCAGCCCGGCCCCCGACGAGGTGTTCACGATGCGAGCGTCGTGGCGGTGGCCGGCCTTGGCCCGGTCCCGCCAGTACGCGGCGGCGGCCCGCCCGACGCAGAAGTGCCCCTTCAGGTGGACCCGCACCACCGAGTCCCACTCCTCTTCGGTGACGTTGGCGAACATGCGGTCCCGCACGAAGCCGGCGTTGTTGACCACCGCGTCGAGGCGCCCGAACGCGTCGAGGGCCGTGGAGACGATGCGCTGCGCGCCGGCCCAGTCCGCCACGTCGTCGCCGTTGACCACCGCCCGGCCCCCGCCGTCGGTGATCTCGGCCGCGACCTCCTCGGCCGGGCCCGGCGTGCTGCCCTCCCCGTGGAGGGTCGCTCCGAGGTCGTTGACGACCACCGCCGCGCCCTGGCGGCCCAGCTCCAGCGCGTGCTGGCGCCCGATGCCGCGCCCGGCGCCGGTGACCACCACCACCCTTCCCTCGCAGATCATTGCTCCCCTCCCGCTCCGGCGCCGGCCAGCCGGCGCAGCTCGTCTTTGACCACTTTCCCTGACGCGTTGGTAGGCAGCGCCGGGACCACCGTGACGGCGCGAGGCACCTTGAAGTTGGCCAGCTCCCCCCTGCACCACTCCAAGACCTCGGCCGCTTCGACGTGACAGCCGGGGCGGCCCACGACGAACGCGTGGCCGACCTCGCCCAGGCGGGTGTCTGGCACCCCTACCACCGCGGCGGCCGCCACGCTCGGGTGGCGGACCAGCGCAGCCTCGATCTCCGCGGGGTAGGCGTTGAACCCGCCGACGATGAACATGTCCTTCAGGCGGTCGGTGATCCGCAGGCCGCCGTCCTCGTCGATCACCCCAACGTCTCCGGTCCGCAACCAGCCGGCGTCGTCGAGGACCTCTTTGGTGGCGACGGGATCGTCCACGTACCCGGTCATCACCACGTAGCCGCGCACCACCACCTCCCCGGCGACGCCTGCGGGCAGGCGGCGCCCGCCGGGGTCGACGACGGCGATCTCGACGCCGGGGATCGGCCGGCCGCTGGTGCGCGACACCACCTCGGGAGGGTCACCGGCCCGGCACATGGTCACCAACCCTCCGCACTCGGTGAGCCCATACGCGGTGAGGACGGTGTCGAAGCCGAGCTCGTCGGCCATCCTCGCCAGCAGGGTTACCGGCACCGCGGCCGCCCCGGTGACCGCCAGGCGCAGGGAGCGCAAGGTTGCCTTGGTGCCGGCAGGCAACGCGAGCAGGGACTGGTAGACGGTGGGAGGCCCGGGCAGCACGGTTATGCCGGCCCCGGCGATCAGCTCGGCGGCGCGGGCCGGGTCGAAGGTGGCCACCGGGAAGATGCTGGCGCCGGCGCACAGCGCGGCGACCACCCCGGCCCGGGATCCGAACGAGTGGAACAGCGGGTTGACCAGCAGGTACCGGTCATCGGCGCGGATGCCGAGGGCATCCGCGTAGTACCGGTAGGCCCGCAGGACCGGACCGTGCGCGGCCTGCACTCCCTTCGGCCGCCCGGTCGTCCCCGACGTGAACATCACGTCCATCGCGTCGGCGCCGGCGAGGGTCTCGACGCGCCGGAGGACCTCGGCGGTGGCGGCCGGGTCGGTGGATAACCCCTCCTCCCACCGCCGGCGCCGGCCTCCCGGCGCCGGGCCCTCGCCGCGCCCGTCGAGCGCCAAGACGTCGCGGAGAGCCGGGAGGTCGTGGCCGACCAGCTCCGCGGGGTAGTCCCGGCCGAGGAAGTCCCCGACGCTGAGCAGCATCCGGGCCCCGCTGCGCCTCAGGATGTCCGCCGCCTCCCGAGCCCGGTACCGGGTGTTGAGCGGGACCAGCACCGCGCCCGCCGACCAGATGCCGAGCATCGACACGATCCACGCCGCGGAGTTCGGAGCCCAGATCGCCACCCGATCGCCTACTGCGATACCAGCCTCGACCAGGCCCGCCGCGAAGGATCGGGCCTGACCGGCGAGATCTCCGTAGGTGAGGACGGTGTCGCCGTCGACCACCGCGACGGCTCCGGGGGTCTCCGCGGCGCGGGCCGCCAGCAAGGCGGGCACCGTGGGAGCGCTCCGACTGTCGTGGTGCGAGGAACGGCTCGCGCTCAACCCCGGCCTCCGAATGGCAGACAACATGAGAACGTGTTCTTACTATACTCGGGCCATCGAGAGGGAGGGTCACGCATGCTTGCTGAGGAATCGGTCCTAAACGCCACGCCTCTGCACCGGCCGGCGTCCGGTGCGGACCTGCTCATCCGGGGCCTGAGCCGCAACCCGCAGGCCGCGGCTTTGGTCATCGACGGCCGCGACGTAACCGCAGCCGAGGTGGCCGACCAGATCAGCCGCTACGTCCAGGCCTACGAGGCGTGGGGTCTGACGCCCGGGAGCACGACCGCCACGCTCTCGGCCAACCGGCCGGAGGTGCTCTTCACGATCGGTGCCGGCATGATCGCCGGCACTCGCGGGACCCCCCTGCACCCGATGGCCTCCCTCGACGACCACGCCTACATCCTCGAGGACGCGGGCATCGAGACGCTCTGGTACGACCCGGACGCCTACGAGGAGCGGGCCATGGCGCTCAAGGAGCGGGTCCCGACCCTGAAGCGGGTCATCGCCCTGGCCCCCACAGACGCGGCCGAGGACCTGCCGACCGCCGCCGCCCGCTTCGGATCCCGGCGGCTGCGCCCGGCGCGCTCGGATCCCGGCGCTCCGTACTCGGTGGCCTACACCGGTGGTACCACCGGCCAGCCCAAGGGGGTGGTGGGCACGCAGCTGAGCATGGCCACCATGACCAACATCCAGATGGCGGAGTGGGACTGGCCCGACGACATGCGCTTCTTGTGCTGCACCCCGCTCAGCCACGCAGGCGCCGCGTTCTTCATCCCGACGCTGCTTCGCGGTGGCTCGATGGTTGTGCTCCCCCACTTCGACCCCGACCGGGTCCTCGACGCCATAGCCCGTCACCACATCACGGCCACCATGCTCGTACCTACGATGATCTATGTCCTGCTCGGGCATCCGTCGCTGGACCAGGCTGATCTCCGCTCGCTGCAGACGATCTACTACGGCGCAGCGGCGATGTCTCCTACCCGCCTCGCCGAGGGCATCGAAAGGCTGGGATCGATCTTCTTCCAGTACTACGGCCAGGCCGAGTGCCCGATGACCATCACCGTGCTGCGCCAAAGAGAGCACGTCGCCGAAGACCCGGACCGCCTGGCGAGCTGCGGGCGCCCGGTGCCGTGGCTGGACGTGGCCCTCCTCGATGACGCAGGAGACCCGGTCGAGCCCGGAGCGCCCGGCGAGATCTGCGTGCAGGGCCCGCTGGTCATGAAGGAGTACCTCAACAAGCCGGAGCAGACCGCGGAAGCTTTCGCCGGCGGATGGTTGCACACCGGCGACATCGCCAAGGCCGACGACCTCGGCTACCTGACCATCGTGGACCGCAAGAAGGACATGATCGTCACCGGGGGCTTCAACATCTTCCCGCGGGAGGTGGAGGACGTGCTGACCACCCATCCGGGGGTGAGCGCGGCCGCAGTGATCGGCGTCCCCGACGACAAGTGGGGGGAGGCGGTCAAGGCCGTCGTGGTGAGGAAAGCAGGATCGACCGTCGCCGACAGCGAATTGATCGACTTGGTGAAGATCCGCAAGGGCCCCGTCGCCGCGCCCAAGTCCGTCGACTTCGTGGAGGCGATCCCCGTCTCCGCGCTCGGCAAGCCCGACAAGAAGGCGTTGCGGGCCGGGTACTGGTCCGGCGCCGAGAGGCGGGTCAATTGACCGGGGGAGCCGTCGCGTGATCCAGGAGAGAGAGCTGGCGCCAAGCGCCCAACCCGTCTCGGTCCTCGACCGGATCTCCCGCATCGTCGCTGCGTTCGACGCAGCGACCCCGTCGCTTTGCCTCAACGAGCTGACGGACCGCTGCGGCCTGCCCAAGTCGACGGTGCACCGCGTCGCCGAGCAGCTGCTCGAAGGCGGGTGGCTGGAGCGCACCCCTCTCGGCTACCGCCTCGGTACCCGCTTCTACGAGGTCGGCAGCCTGGTCGCGGCCAGGACCCCGGTGAAGGAGCGGGCGCTGCCGTGGCTCCACGACCTGCAGGCCGCGTCGGGCCACACGGTCCACCTCGGAGTGCTCGAGGGTGACGACGTGCTGGTGATCGACAAGGTGTGGGGGCACAGGGCGCCCTCACTGCCGTCCCGGATCGGGGGCCGGCTCCCCGTGCACTGCACCGCGCTGGGCAAGTCGCTGCTCGGCTTCAGCGGCGCCGATGTCCAGCAGCGGGTGCTGCGAGCACCGATGGAGCGCTTCACCGGGCGGACCACCACCGCGCCCTACATCCTCGAGCAGCAGCTGGTGACGGCCCGCACGACGCACTGGACCCTCGACGACGAGGAGCACGCGGTGGGGGTGCGTTGCGTCGCGGCCCCGATCCGCGGCGCGGGGCGGGCCATCGCCGCGGTGTCGGTCAGCGGGCCGGCGCACACCCTCGACATCAGCCAGTGCGTGCCGCTGGTACGACGCTGCGCGGCGGACATATGGAGCCAGCTGTTCCGCCGGGAGCAGCCGCCGGGCGACCACGACGGGGCCGACGACACAACCGGACCGTGGGATGTCGAGAAGTGGCGCCGCTGGCTGGACGGCGTCGCCGGCGAGTGGATGTGAGCGCCGGCGGCGCCCCCGGCGACCATCCCGATGGACGGGACGGGTTGGGTCCGGCCGTCCCGGGGCCGGCATAAGTTCCTCGCCATGGACGCCACACCGGGCTGGGACCGCTCCGTCGATGTGCTGGTGGTGGGCAGCGGAGCGGGGGGCCTCACCGCCGCCCTGGCCGCCGCCGCCGCAGGCGCCGAGACCCTGCTCGTGGAGAAAGCCTCTCACTACGGCGGGACCACGGCCCTCTCCGGCGGGGGCATCTGGGCCCCCGGGAACCCCACCCTGGCCCGCATCGGTCGGGCTGACGACCCGGCGTCGGTGCGCGCCTACCTCGACGCGGTCGTCGGTGACCGGGTGCCCGCGGCCCGCCTCGACGCCTTCGTGCACGGCGCGCCGCGAGCGCTGGAGTTCCTGGAGGGCGCCAGCGAGCATCTCCGCTTCTTCTGGTGTCGGGGGTACTCGGACTACCACCCGGAACGTCCGGGAGGGCGCCCTGACGGGCGCAGCATCGAGGCGTTGCCCTTCGATACCAGGCTCCTCGGCGCCGACGAGGCTGCCCTGGCGCCGAGCCCCCTCAAGCCGCCGTTCGGCCTGTACATCACCGCGACCGATTTCCACGACCTCAATCAGGTCACCAGGACCTGGCTGGGCAAGCAGGCCCTGCTGCGGGGGGCGGGCCGGGTGCTGGCCAACGCGCTGCGGCACCGCCACATGGTCACCGGCGGGCAGGCCCTGGTCGGCCGGCTACGCCTGGCGCTTCGCGACGCCGGCGGCGAGGTCTGGCTGCACAGCCCGCTCCGGGAGCTAGTGACCAACGGTGAGGGCCGGGTCACCGGCGCGGTCGTCGCCACCCCCGCCGGGCACCGGCGCGTCGAGGCCCGCAACGGCGTCGTTTTGGCCACCGGCGGCTTCGACCACGACCCGGAGCTGCGAGCCAAGCACCTGGCCCCGGTCAGCGAGGACTGGAGCATGGGCGCGACCACCAACCGGGGCGACGGCATCCGAGCCGGGACCGACGCCGGCGCCGGGGTCGACTTGATGGACGACGCCTGGTGGATGCCGGTGATCCCGCTGCCGAAAGGACGGCTGTTTTGCTTGGTGTCGGAGCGGGCGACTCCCGGCTCGCTCATCGTCAACCAGTCCGGGGTTCGTTTCGCCAACGAGTCGGCGCCCTACGTTACCTTCGTCCACGAGCAGATCCGCCGGCACAACGACGGGGGCGGCCACATCCCCGCCTGGTTCTTGATGGACCATCGGGCCAGGCGCCGCTACACCTTCGCCGGCATCTTTCCGGGCCAGCCGTTCCCGAAGTCGTGGCAGGCCATCGGGACCGTCGTCGAAGCGTCGTCGTGGGAGCAGCTGGCGGCCAAGACCGGGTTGCCCGCCGACACGCTGGCCGAGACGGTCGAGCGGTTCAACCAAGCGGCGCGCGCCGGGGTGGACGCCGACTTCGCCCGCGGCCGGTCGGCCTACGACCGGTACTACGGCGACCCGACGCTCCCCAACCCGTGCCTCAACGAGCTGGTCAAGCCGCCGTTCTACGCCATCAAGCTGCTCCCCGGCGACCTGGGCACGAAGGGCGGCCTGACCACCGACGAGCACGCTCGGGTGCTGCGCGAGGACGGCACGGTCATCCCCGGGCTGTACGCGACGGGCAACACCTCCGCGTCGGTGATGGGCAACGACTATCCGGGGGCGGGGGCGACCATCGGGCCGGCCATCGTCTTCGGGTGGATCGCCGCCCGCCACGCTCTCGACCGGGCGGTCACGTCGGCCGACGCCTGAGCGATCCGCTCAGCCTTTCAGCTTGGCCGTGGCCGCCGGAACGAACTTGTGGCCCCAGAAGCTCACCTTGGTGATCTCGTCGGTGGTCCACGTGGCGTCATCGACGCGCACCCCTCCGGTGCCGATCTCAACGGCCGCGTCCTCGGGGCCGACCAGGTAGGTCGACAGGACCCGGTCGTTGGTGTGCCGGCCCAGGCTGGCTTGCAGCGCCACCCCCCGCTGCTCGCAGCGGTCGAGGAGCATCCCCACGTCGTCGATGGTCTCGACCTCGAGCATGAAGTGCACCAGGTCGCCGGGGAACGGCGACTCCATGAGCGCCACCGTGTGATGCCGGGGGTTGCAACCGAGGAACCGGATGGACATCGTCGTGTCGGGGCCCATCGCCAGGCGCATCGAGCTGCGGATCCGCATGCCCATCACCTCGGTCCAGAACCGGTAGGAGGCGGCCATGTCTGGCGCGGCGATCACCGCGTGCCCCATCCCCATCACCCCGGTCACGAAGCCACTGACAAGCGGCGTGTCCAGGCGG
The DNA here is from genome assembly GCF_025499425.1 of Acidiferrimicrobium sp. IK. Lineage (GTDB taxonomy): Bacteria > Actinomycetota > Acidimicrobiia > Acidimicrobiales > Palsa-688 > Acidiferrimicrobium. Next base: position 387,111 of record NZ_JAIMCB010000003.1, on the reverse strand, counting down.
CGGTGGTCGAGCACCGGCCCGTAGTACACCTCCACGGGCGTCCCGTTGGGATCCTGCAGCCGGACGAAGGACTGCACGCAGCGCTCTGCGGCCTCGTCTCCGGTGCCGTCGAGCACCCCGATCCCGGCTCCCTTGACGTGGGAGACCACCTCGGCCAGCTCCCGGTCGTCGGCGACCTCGAAGCCCAGCGCGTCGATGCCCGGGCCGTCGGAGGGGCGGATGACCAGCCTCGGAGGCCGGTCGTCGATCCGGAAGTGCAACGCGCCGGGGGTGCGACCCTCGACGGGCATCAGCCCGAGCACGTCGGTGCCGAAGGTCCTCCACTCTTCGAGCTTCGCGGTCCGCAACCGCAAGTAGCCGAGCGATCGGATGGGCATCGTGTGGGACTCCTCTGTCGTCGGGGAGGGGTGGGAGGCTGGCCGCGGTGTCAGCGGGCCGGTCGGGTCAGGAACTCGATGACTAGGCGCTCGAACTCGGCCTTGCGCTCGACTTGGACCCAGTGACCGCAGTTGGAGAAGACGTGCAGCTCGGCCCGGCGCAGCCGGCGGAACCCGAACAGGCCGCCCTCCAGCGGCATCATCCGGTCGTCGCGCCCCCAAAGGACCAGCGCCGGTGCCTTGACCTGGTCGAGGCGGGCCCAGAGCGGCACCGGGTCGGGGTGGGCAGCGAGCGACGCGAAGATGGCTAGGGCGTTGGGGATGGCTGAGGGCCGAAGCGCCATCTCCATCCGGTCGTCGATGAGCGCCTCGTCGACCATCGCCCGGTTGGCGACCATCGTGTCGATCCACGCTTCCATCGCACCCCGGCTGGGGGCCATCATGAACTCGCCCAGACGACGGGCCCCCTCGCTCGGGTCCGGGGCGAGGGTCGGCACCGACAGGCCGCCGGGACCGAACAGCACCAGGCGGCCGACCCGCTCAGGTGCGTGCAGCGCGCTCTGCAGCGCGACGTAGCCTCCGAAGGAGTTGCCGAGGAGATCGACGCGCTCGATGCCGAGACGGTCGAGGAGGCGGACCACCGCGTCGGCGGCTATGTGGGGATAGGCCCGGTCGAGGGCCGGCAACGCGGAGCGACCGAAGCCGGGCATGTCGAGGGCGATGACCCGGAAGTGCTCGGCCAGGGGCGTGAGGTTGGCCGCGAAGTTCGACCATGCGCTGACGCCGGGGCCCGACCCGTGCAGCAGCAGCAGCGGCGGCCCGGATCCGGCCTCGTGGTAGTGCAGGGTGTCGTCGCCGTCCTCGATGACCCGGCTGGTCCGGGTGAACGCCTCGTCGGTCGTCGTCGCGGTCACGAGGCGACAGTACCGACAGGCGTCGGGCGCCCCCCGGCGGGTGTCCCGCTGACCGGGACGCCCGCCGGGACGGCGCGCCCCGGGCGCGGGCACAGTGGAGGTCACGTACCGGCTGGGGTCGGGCACGACCAGGAAAGTGGGGAGACGAGACCATTGAGCGTTGACACAGCAACGTCGACGACCGGGGCCGTCGGGGAGGCCAAACGGCCGGGGGCCCAGTCGTCGGCCGCCGACGCCCCGACGACCGACGCGGAGGCCCTCGAGCGCCTGCGTGCCATCCTCCCGACGCTCAGAGAGCGGGCCGGAGCGGCCGAAGCGGCCCGCCGGCTCCCTGACGAGACCATCCGGGACCTGAAGCTGACCGGCCTGACCCGGATCCTCCAGCCCCGCCGCTACGGGGGGCTCGAAGGAGACCCGGTCCGGTTCTACGAGGGCGTGATGGCCGCCGGGTCGGCCTGCGGGTCCACCGGGTGGGTGTGCGGCGTCGTCGGTGTCCACCCGTGGCAGGTCGCCCTATTCGACGACCGGGCCCAGCAGGAGGTGTGGGGCGAGGATTCCGACACGTGGGTGTCCTCGTCGTACATGCCCGGAGGGCGCCTGACGAGAACAGACGGCGGCTTCACCCTCACCGGTCGCTGGGCTTTCTCCTCAGGCTGTGACCACTGCCAGTGGGCGATCCTCGGCGTGATGCTCGACCGGGGGGAGGACAAGAGCCCGGAGATGTGGAACGTGCTGGTCCCCCGCACCGGCTACCGCATCGAGGACACCTGGCACACCATGGGCCTGCGGGGCACCGGCAGCAACGACATCATCATCGAGGATCTCTTCGTCCCCGACTACCGTGCCATCAACCTGATCGACATGTTCTCCTGGAAGAGCCCGGGGTTGGCGGTCAACACCGCACCGCTGTACCGCCTGTCGTTCGGGACGATGTTCGCTAACGCCATCACCGCGTCGATCATCGGTATGGCCGAGGGGGTACTTCAGGAGGGCACCGAGTCCACCCGGGTCCGGGTGTCGAAAAACTGGGGGAAGGCCAGCGAGGATCCCCACACCCTCTCCGCCCTCGGGCGGGCGGCCAGCGAGATCGACGCCTGCCGCACCCAGCTGCTCGGCAATGTCGCCTCTATGTTCGCCAAAGCCAGCCGGGGCGAGCAGATCAGCATCGACGACCGCAGCCGGGCTCGCCGGGACCAGGTGCAAGGCAGCGCCCGGGCCATCGCCGCCATCGACGACCTGTTCGACCGCAGCGGCGCCGGGGTGATCAGCGACCAGCACCCGATGCAGCGGCTGTGGCGAGACGCCCACGCCGGGCGCCACCACACCGCCAACTCGGTCGACCGGTCACTGCAGAGCTATGCGCTGACCACCCTCGGCCAGAGCCCCATCGACGTGCTGCTTTGAGGGGGCGGCGATGACCCCGCAGGACCTCATCGAGGTGGACGCCATCTGCCGGCTCAAGTACCGCTACATCCGGGCGCTGGACCTCAAGCAGTGGGACGAGATGGCCGAGACGCTCACGCCGGACGCGGAGGCTGCGTTCAGCAGCGGGCGGCTGTGCTTCTCCAGCCGCGACGAGATCATCGGCTTCATGCGCCAGACGCTCGGCGACGCCGACACCATCACCAGCCACCGGGTGCATCACCCCGAGATCGACCTGACCGGGCCGGCCACCGCCACTGCTACCTGGGCTCTCGACGACGTGGTCATCTCTCAAAGCGGCAAGGTCACCATCCGGGGCGCCGCTTACTACCGCGACGAGCTGGTCAAACAAGACGGGGAATGGCGGATACGGCGGACAGGATATCGGAGGGTCTACGAAGAAATGGAAAGTCGGGAACGACCAGGCCTGACACTCACCGACACCTGGTGGACCCACACGCACGCGACCAGCGCGCAGGACGGAGGCATCACGGCATGAGCACCACGTGGGACACCATCGACCGCTACGTGGTCATCTCCGCCGACACCCACGCCGGGGCGGAGATGCACGACTACAAGCAGTACCTGCCCACCGCCCTGCACGACCGGTTCGAGGAGTGGGCGGCGTCCTACGTCAGCCCCTACGACGACCTCATGACCGCCACCGCGAAGCGCAACTGGGACAGCGACCTTCGCCTCCGGGAGGCCGACGCGGATGGGGTGGCCGCCGAGCTGCTGTTCCCCAACACCGTGCCGCCGTTCTTCCCGACGGTGCCCAACGTGACCATCCGGCTGCCGAAGACGCGCGACGAGCTGGAGCTTCGCTGGGCCGGCATCCGGGCCCACAACCGCTGGCAGGTGGACTTCTGCTCGCTGTCGCCGCACCGCCGGCGGGGTCTGGCCCAGGTGTTCACCCACGACATCGACGAGGCGTTGAGGGAGATCCGCTGGGCGGCCGAGCAGGGTTGCTTCGGGGGCATCTTGGTCCCCGCGGTCTCGCCGGGTGACGTCGTGGAGCCGCTGTTCCACACCCGCTACGAGCCGATCTGGGCCGCCTGCCAGGACCTCGACCTGACCGTGGTGCAACACAGCGGCACCGGCAGCCCGGAGATGCCCATGGACCAGCCGGCGTCCAACCCGGTGCTGATCACCGAGATGGCGTCGTGGGCGCAGCGCACCGTCCCCCACTTGATCCTCGCTGGCGTGTTCGAGCGCTACCCCCGGCTCCGCTTCGCTCCGACCGAGCAGGGCACGTTGTTCGTCAAGGGGTCGCTGCAGATCCTCGAGGCGATGGTCCCTGCCATGAAGACCAGCGCGGCCAACCGGACCTACGGCATGTTCGGGGGGTCGTCGGTCGACGAGCTGACCCTCACCCCGACCGAGTACGTGCGGCGCAACTGCTACTTCGGGGCCAGCGCCTTCAGCCCCTGGGAGCTGGGGTCGTTGAAGCTCCTCGGCGACGAGCACCTCATGTGGGGAAGCGACTACCCCCACGAGGAGGGCACCACCCCCCACTCCAAGATGGCCATCCAGTGGGCCCTGTCGGGCGTCCCCGAGGCATCGTGCCGCAAGATCCTGGCCGGCAACGCGGCCCGCGTCTACGGCTTCGACCTGGACGCCCTGACGCCGGTCGCGGCCGAGATCGGCCCTCGCCTGGAGGACGTGCACCAGCCGCTCGGGGAGACCGGCTACCGCTCGATGCTGGCGTTCGGGGCGCGACCGTTCGAGGGGGGCCTGGCCCTCAAGCGCGACGACGCCGCGGTCGCGGGCTGACCCCCTCGACTGCCGATCCTGTCCGCCGCCCACCCGCAACTGCCAGCACCGAAGGAGCGACCACCATCCCCGCCCTGTCGAGCACCGCACCCATCGCACCCCGCCCGGCGTCGTCGGTGCGGGCGTGGGACGCCACCACCGACGTGCTGGTCGTCGGTTTCGGCGCGGCGGGAGCCAGTGCGGCCATCGGCGCCGCGGCTGCCGGCGCCGAGGTCACCGTCGTGGAGCGCGCCGGTGCCCCCGGCGGGGCTAGCGCCATGGCTGGCGGCGAGATCTACCTGGGCGGGGGCACGCCGGTGCAGAAGGCCTGCGGCTTCGAGGACACCGCCGAGGCGATGCGCGCGTTCCTGGCCGCCGCGACCGGGCCCGGCATCGACGAGGAGCGCCTCGACCTGTACTGCGAGGGCAGCGTCGAGCACTTCACGTGGCTGGCCGACATGGGGGTGCCGTTCAAGGCCAGCTTTTGCGCTGAGCCGTGCTGGGAGCCGCCGGGCGACGACGGTCTCACCTACAGCGGCGGCGAGAACACCTGGCCGTTCAACGAGATCGCGCCGCCCGCGCCCCGCGCCCACGTGCCGCAGATGTCAGGCAAGAAGCCGGGGCGGCGCTCCGGCGGGTGGAAGCTCATGGAGCACCTCTCCGCCCAGTGCCGGGAGTCGGGGGTGGCCAGCATGCTCGACGGGCGGGTGGTGGCGCTGGTGTCGGACGCCGACGGAGCGGTGGCCGGGGCGGTGATCCGCCGCTTCGGCGAGGAGCTAGCGGTGAGGGCCACCAAGGGGGTGGTGCTGGCGTCGGGCGGTTTCGGGGCCAACCCCGACATGGTGGCGTTGCACGCCCCGCAGCTCTGCGGGCAGATGCCGCTTGGGACCGACGGCGACGACGGGTCCTCCATCCGCCTCGGGCAGGGCGCCGGCGGGTTCACCCGCCGCATGGACGCGGCCCAGACGGCTATCCCTACCGTGCCCGCGCTGCTGTACCCGTCGATAGCGGTCAACCGGTTCGGGCAGCGCTTCATCAACGAGGACACCTACGCCGGCCGGGTCGGCCAAGCGGCGGTCTTCCACCAGGGCGCCAAGGTGGCGCTGGTGATGGACGAGGCCATCTTCGAGTCGGTCCCCGAAGCCGACAGGTGGGGGGCCCGGCCGACGTGGGCCGCGGGATCGGTCGCTGAGCTCGAGGCGGAGATGTCGCTGCCCACCGGGTCCCTGCAGGCGACCGTCTCCCTCTACAACGAGCACGCCGCCCGTGGATGCGACCCGGTCTTCCACAAGCGTCCGGAGTGGTGCCGGCCTCTGCGCCCGCCCTTCGGGGCCATCGACCTCTCCGCCCTGCCCTACGCGGTGTTCACCCTCGGGGGGCTGGTCACCACCGTCGACGGCGAGGTGGTCGGCAGCGACGGGCCGATCCCCGGCCTCTTCGCCGCGGGACGGGCCACCTCGGGCATCCCGGCTTGGGGCTACGTGAGCGGCACGTCGCTCGGCGACGCCACCTTCTTCGGCCGCCGGGCCGGCCGGGCCGCGGCCCGACGGGAGCGCCGCCCGGCGGCCAGGACGTGAGGCGCCCTTCACCCAACCAGATTTCTGTAATAAGATTCTAGTAATCGACCACATGGGCGAGCCCGACGCTGGGGAAAGGCGGTCGGGACGCCGAGGGCCAGCACGAACGCTCGGACACTGTTGGGGGAGCGGTAGATGGGGGAGATAGGCAATCGCGTAAGCCGGCGCAACGACGGTGGCCCTGTCACGCCGAGCGGACCCCGGGATCTGGCCGGGATCTCCCCTATTACATGGGCGGTCTTGATCGGTCCGGCCCTCCTACCAGCTGTGGATCGGGCCGAGGACGCCAGCGTGGGCGCCTATCTGCTGGGGCTGCTCGACTCGTTCGGCACGATCAGCTCGCTGGTCCTCGACTCTCTCGTCGTCACCGTCACCTCGGTCATCCGAGGCCGCTTCGCGTGGCGGGAGTTCCTCGACCAGTGCTGGATGCTGATATCAGTTTCGTTCTTGCCGACGATCTTCATCGCGGTGCCCTTCGGAGCGGTGATCGTGCTCGAGGTCGGCGGCCTGGCCAGCCAAGTCGGCGCCACGTCGTTCACCGGCGCGGTTGACGCCCTGACAACCGTACGGGAGGTCGCGCCGATCGTCACCGCGCTGATCCTCTCCGGGGCCGGGGGTTCCGCCATCTGCGCCGATCTCGGATCGCGGACCATCCGCGACGAGATCTCAGCCATGGAAGTGATGGGCGTGAGCCCCGTCGAACGCCTCGTCGCCCCTCGCCTCCTCGCCGGGGTCATCGTGGCGGTCCTCTTGAACGGGATCGTCGCCTTCGCCGGGCTGCTCGCCGCCTACGCCGCGGACGTCTACATCCTGAAGGGCACGTCGGGCGGCTACCTGGAGGCGTTCAGCTCCTTCGCCCAGGGCGCGGACGTCATCGAGTCGACCCTCAAGGCCTTCCTGTTCGGTTTCGTGGCCTGCGTGCTCGCCTGCTTCAAGGGGCTCAACGCCCGGCGGGGGCCCGTCGGCGTGGGTCTGGCGGTCAACCAGTCGGTGGTGGTCACCGGCCTGGCGCTGTTCACCCTCGACTTGGTGCTGACCCAGATCTTCCTCGTCATCGTCCCTCTGAAGGTCCCGTGACGGTCAGCCCTCCCCTCCTCCCGATCCCCTCGCCCGGCGAGCGGCGCTCCGAGCGGACCCGCCTGGTCCTGGCCCGGCTCCGAGCCCCCCGGACCGCGGTCTCCGACCAGGTCCAGTGGTTCGGGGCCCTGCTGTTCTTCCTCTACCAGGTGGCCCGTTCGGTACCGACCGTCGCCCGCCGTCACCGCCAAGAGGTGTACCGCCAGCTGGCCGACGTGACCTTCGGCGGCCGGGTGCTGGCGGTCGCGGCCAGCACCGTGCTGGTCGTGTTCGTGCTGTCCGCGTTCCTCGGCATCGAGGTCGGCCTGGAGGGCTACCAGGGCCTAGAGATCATCGGGCTGGCTCCGCTGTCCGGGCTGATCGCCGCGTACGGCGACACCCGTGAGCTGATCCCCCTCATCACCGGGTTCGGCCTGGCGTCCCAGATGGGCTGCAAGTTCACCGCCCAGCTGGGCGCCATGCGGATCAGCGACGAGGTCGACGCGCTCGACGTCATGGCTGTGCCGTCGCTCCCCTACCTGGTGACCACCAGGATCCTTGCCGGTCTCATGGCGGTCATCCCCCTGTACCTGGTCGCGCTGTCAGGGTCCTACTTCGCCACTCAGCTCACCGTCTCGCTGGTGGCCCACGAGGGGACCGGCACCTACCAGCACTACTTCCACGCCTTCCTGCAGCCGATCGACATCGTCGACTCGGTCCTCAAGGTCGTGGTGTTCGCCGTCATCATCATCATCATCCACTGCTATTACGGCTACACGACCAAGGGCGGTCCCGAGGAGGTCGGCACCGCGACCGGGCGGGCCATTCGGGCCAGCATCGTCGCGCTGGCCCTGTCGGACCTCCTCCTCACCATGTTCTTCTACGGCCTGTCGACCAGCGCCATAAAGCTCACCGGATGATCGCCCTCGACCCCCCCACCGCTCCGGGCGCCGGCACACGGCGAGACCACGACGCCGAGCTGGCCGCCAGCCGGCACCGAGCTCAGCGCCGTCGCAGCACCGCCTTCATCGCCGGTGTGGCGTTCCTCGCGGTGCTGCTCGGGGCGGTGGTGACCATCGTGGAGGACTTCAACGGGGCGTTCAGCTCGTATGTGGATGTGCGGGCGGTGCTGCCGCCGGGGCAGCCAGTCGACGCGAACGCCCCGGTGCAGTACGCACAGGTGCCGGTCGGCAAGGTCGGGCCGGTCGTGCGCGACCTGGCCAACGGCGCCGTGGAGGTGACCCTGCGCATCAAGCCGTCGAGCATCGGGCACATCCCGGCCAACGTGGTGTCGCAGGTCGCCCCGTCGTCGCTGTTCGGCACCGAGGCGGTGATCCTGCAGGCCCCGGCCCCCGCGGCGGCCCACCTGGTGGCCGGGAGCCTCATCCCGCCCGGGACCGGCTCGTCGTCGCTGCAGGGCAGCCTCACCGACCTCAACAACCTCCTGATCGGCTTGCACCCGGCGGAGATCGACACGACCCTCTCCGCTCTTTCGGGCGCGCTGGCCGGGCAGGGCCCGGCGGTGAGCAGCGCCATCCGGGCGCTGGACAGCTACCTGGCCGGCCTGGCCCCGCAGCTGCCGACCCTGGAAGGCGACGTCGACCTGATCACCCCGGTGCTCGACGGGCTCAGCGCGTCGGTGCCCGCCCTCCTCGACGTGGCCAGCAACGCCGGGACGGTGGCCCAGACCCTCACCGACGAGCAGCAGGCCATCGCCCAGCTGATGACCAGCGGCGCCAGCACGTCGGCGACCGTCGCCACCCTGCTCTCGGGGATCAGCACCACCGTCCACCAGTTCCTCGTCAACCTGGCGCCCCTGCTCGGCGACATCAACGGGCAGCCGGGAGTGCTCCCGACCACCCTCGACGCGCTCCGCGGCCTCGCCAGTGCCCTTCTGCCGGCGCTCAGCGCGTCGGGCATGCCCGCCCTGTCCGCGACGGTGACCCAACGCACCGAGAGCCCCTACTACGCGTTCCTCGCCGGCGCCGACCTGCCGGTGCTCAACGCCAGGCAGCGCCAGCAGATCGGCCACTCGGCGTTCGCGTCGGAGATGGACCCGCCCACCTACACCGCGGCCGACTGCCCCCGCTACGGTGCCGACCCCGGCCCCAACTGTCCTACCGGCTCCGCGAGCGCGGCGGGGGGCTCCGTGTCGAGCGCGGCCGGGCCGTCCGGCTCGGCGTCGGGCGCCAGCGCCCCGGGGGGCGGGGGCGCCGCGGCGACGACCCCTGGGGTTCCCCTCACCGCGGCCCAGATGCAGGCAGCCGCCACCGCGATGACCGGCGTCGAGGGTCGACCCCCGGCCCAGCCCGGGGTGTCAGAGCTGATCATGGGTACTCTGCTCGGGAGCCTGGCGTCGTGACCACCGCCCGGTCGCTGCCGCTGCCCGGCCTGCTCACCAGGCTGACGCTGTTCGGAGTGGTGTCGCTGGTGCTCTCGGCGGTGGTCGTCGCCAGCCTCCTAAATCTCGACGTCTCCAACAAGCACACCTTCCACGCGCTCTTCGCCGACGCGTCCGACCTGCAAGCCGGGGACCCGGTGCGCATCGCCGGCGTCAAGGTGGGCCGGGTGCAAAGCGTCACCCTTCACGGGGTCACCCAGTCGGAGGTCACCTTCGCGGTCGACGCCAACCAGACCCTCACCGGCACCACCCAGGCCGACATCGAGTTCGAGAACCTCTTCGGCCAGCACAACCTGACGCTGGTCCCGGGCCCGGCGGCCGCGCCGCTCCGGGCCGGCAGCGTCATCCCCGAGACCCGCACCAAGCCGGCCCTGGACCTGAGCGACCTGTTCAACGGGTTCCAGCCGCTGTTCCAGGCCCTCACCCCCGACGACGTCAACCAGCTGACCGCCAACATCATCGGCACCTTCCAGGGCCAGTCCGGCAGCCTGGCCGCGCTCGTCAACGAGGCCGGGACCCTGACCAACAACCTGGCCGACCACCAAAAGGTCATCAACGCGGTGGCCGACAACCTGACGTCGCTGTTGAAGGTCGTCGCCGACCACAACGGACAGCTGGGCCAGCTGGTAGCCAACTTCGACACCCTGAGCGGCCAGCTGAGCGGCGAGCGGGGCCTGCTCTCGTCGGCGCTGACCAACGCCAACGGGGCCGTCTCGGCGCTGTCGGGCCTCACCGGATCCCTGCAAGCGCCGCTCGAGAACGCGGTGTCGTCGCTCAACTCGGTGAGCTCGTCGGTGATCGCCAACCAGCAGCAGATCACCGCCGCGATCAACGAGCTGCCCAACGTCCTCACCCACGCCGCGAAGGTCGTCCAAAACGGCGCCTTCATCAACGCCTACTACTGCAACCTGGCCATCACCATCCCCACGCCCGTCCCGTTGCTGCCCGACCCGGTCCAGTCCGCGCTCAACTCGGTGTTCGCGCTGGTCGGCATCAAGGACTTCCCGTACCTGAGCGGCATCGTCTCGCCGAGCGGCGTCGAAGGGGATCCCTCCGCCCACACTGCGACGTGCGCGCCATGAAGCCCTTCGCCGAGCGCAACCCCAGGTACGTAGGCGTGATGGTGCTGATCGCGGTGCTGGCGGTCGTCGCCGGGGCGCTCGACTTCTCCAAGATCGGCTTCTTGCACCACGACTCGGCCTACCACGCGCAGCTCGCCGACGCCGGGTCCCTGGTGCCCGGCGAGCAGGTCACCGTCGCGGGCACGAGGGTCGGTTCGGTCACCGGCCTCCACCTCGACGGGGACCGGGTCCGCCTCGACTTCACCATCCGCTCCGGGCTGAAGCTCGGATCGCTCACCACGCTGAGCGTGAAGATCCTCTCCCCGCTCGGCCAGGAGTACGTGCAGCTGGCGTCGGCCGGCCCGGGAGTCCTCCGGCCCGGTGCGACCATCCCGCTGCGGCGGACGTCGGGCACCGCCACGATCCTCTCCACACTGGACCAGGCGGGGACCACGCTCGGCTCGATCGACGAGGGGCAGCTGGCCAAGTCGCTGGCCGTGGTCTCCCAGGACCTGTCTGGCACCACCCCGTCGGCCACCGCCGCGGTGATCAAGGGACTGGGCCGGCTCTCCGATGTGATCGTCAACCGCCAGTCGGAGCTGGCCCAACTGGTCGACGAGACCAACCAGGTGGTCGCCACCCTCGACGACCACCGCGGCCAGCTGGTGGACCTCATCGGACAGGCCGGCTTGGTGCTGCAGGTCGTGCAGGAGCGCCAGAGCGACATCAAGCAGGTCCTCGACGCCACCACCGCCCTGTCGAACGCGGTCAGCCAGATCATCACCAACAAGCAGGCCAACCTCTCCGCCCTGCTGACCAACCTGAAGACGGTCTCCGGGGTGCTGGCCAACGACTCGGGCAACCTGGCCAAGGCCGTGCCGCTGTTGAGCGGCCTGGCCTCCTACCTGTCCAACGCCACCGGCTCAGGACCGTACTTCGATGCCATCGCCCCGACGCTGCTGGTCGACGACCACCTGGTGGCCCAGTGCACCAAGCCGGGCGTGACACCGCCCTACAGCCTCTTGTCGCCGGGGTGCCAGCCGTGACCGCCCGCCTGGTGAAGATCATCGCCGGCGCGGTGGTCGTCGTGGTCCTCGCCGGCGGGACCCTGGCGCTGGTCCGGGGACGGCGCCATCCCGTCACCGTCTACACCGCCACCTTCGCGGAGGCGCCCGGGCTCTACGTCGGCAACCACGTCGACGTCCTCGGCATCCCGGTCGGCACGGTGACCGCCATCAAACCGCAGCCGCTCGGCGTCGAGATCACGATGAAGGTCAACGCGGCCATCAAAGTCCCGGCGCAGGCCAAGGCGGTCCTGATGGCGCCGCAGGTCGTCAACGACCGCTTCGTCGAGCTGGCGCCGGCCTACAGCGGGGGGCCGGTCATGGCCGCGGGCACTCACCTGCCCGAGTCGCGCACCATCGAACCGCTGTCGGTCGACCAGGTCCTCGGATCGCTCAACTCCCTCTTCACCGCCCTCGGGCCGAGCGCCATCGACCAGAAGGGCGCCCTGGCGACCCTCGTCCACCAGCTGGTCGTCCAGCTCGGAGGCCAAGGGTCGGCGCTGCACACCACGATCGGCGCCACGAGCAGCGCGGTCAACGACCTGGCCGCCGACGCGCCGGGGCTCAGCCAGACCCTGACCAAGCTGAGCACTCTCATCGGCACGCTGGCCGCCGACGCGGGCAACTACACGTCCTTCACCAACACCTTCGCCGCCGTCGCCGCGGACTTCAACGGGGATCGCAGCGACCTGGCCAACGCGTTGAACGCCCTGCAGACTGCGCTCGGCGACGTCTCGACGTTCGTCCAGACCAACAGCGCCAACTTCGGCGCCAGCCTCAACAACCTCGAGACCCTGGCGTCGACGTTGGCCGCCAAGCAGTCGCAGCTGGCCTCGGCGTTGCACATCACGCCGCTCGCCCTGCAGAACCTGGCTCGCACCGTGCACCAGACCCCTACCGGCCCGGCGATCATGGGGCGCTTCGACCCGGTCCGCAACAGCCTCGGCCTGACCCAGCAGATCTGCGGCAACCTCCTCGAGCGGGCCGTGCAGTTGAGCGTGGAGCAGGCGCAGGCACCGGTGATCGACCCGGTGTGCGCGTTCGGCGCCGGGGTCGCCAGCTTCCGGATCCCGCCCGGCGGCGCCACCGGACCCGACCTGTCGCTCTCCGCTCTGCTCTCCGGAAGGTCGTCGTGAACCCCCCGCTCCGGCCCGCAGCCGCGGCCCGGCGGGCGCGGATACCGGCTGTGGTGGCGGCCGCGGCCGTCCTCGTGTCGGGGTGCGGACTCAGCTTCCAGTCTTTGCCGCAGCTCGGATCGGTCTCCGGGTCCGGCTACCCGATCTACGCCACCTTCTCCAACGTCCAGAACCTGGCGCCCAACGCCCAGGTCCGCCTCGGCGACGCCGTCGTCGGTCACGTCACAGCCATAAAGGCCCATGACTTCAAGGCTCACCTCACGCTGCGGATCGCGCCCGGCACCACCCTCTCCGCCGGCACGACGGCCCAGGTCAGGTTCGCCTCCCCACTCGGCGACGAGTACGTCGCTTTGACCCCGCCCGCCACCGAGACCAAAGCGGTGCTCACGCCCGGCACGACCCTGGGCGAGGAGTCGACCAGCGCCGCCCCCACCGTCGCCGACACCCTTGCCGCCTTGGGCGCGGTGCTCTACGGCAGCGGGCTCGGGCAGGCCCACGACGTGGTCAAGGACGTCAACCAGATCCTCGGCGGCAACCACGTCCAGATCCAGCAGCTCATCGCCAATCTCGACACCGTCCTCGGTTCCCTAGCCGGCAACGACACCCACCTCGACGCCGCGCTCGACGCGGCCCGGTCCATCGTCACCGAACTCAACAACGGCACCGGCGCGATCACCACCGCCCTGCAGACGCTGCCACCGGCGGCGGCCGCGGTCAGCGCCGACAACTCGCAGCTGCAGCAGCTCCTGCAGGGCATCAACTCCCTGTCCCCGGTCGTCGTCAACGTGCTCGCCGAGAGCGGCCAGCAGCTGGCCGACGACGTGCGCCAGGCGGTCCCGGTGCTGCAGTCCCTGCAGAGCGCCCAAAACGAGTTCGGGACCGACTCGTCGCTATTCACGCAGGTGGCCAAAGCCGTGGAACGCGACGCGCCGAACGGCTACGTGCAGCTGAACGTCAACTTCACCGGCACCTTCCCCTCCGCGGAGCCGATCCCGGCCCTGGCGCCGATCCTGGGCTGCACCGCCCCGACACCACCCTCCGAGTGCCCGCCGGGAAGCGCCATCGGGTCGATCCTGGGAGCGTCGCTGCCATGACCCGCGCCGTGGCCGGCCGCCTCGCCCTGCTCGTCGCCATCCTCCTCGCCGGCTTCTCCTACATCATCTTCGCGGTGCTCGAAGTGCGCATCGGCGCCCAGCCCTTCCCCGTCACCGTCCAGGTGAGGCGGGGCGGTGGCCTGTTCGTCGGCGCCTACGTCGCCTACCGGGGGGTGGACGTCGGGCGGGTAAAGGCACTGCGACTGGTGCCCGGCGGCGTCGACGTGGTCGCGGATCTGGATCCCGGGACCCGGGTTCCAGCCGCCACCGCGGCGGTGGTCCACGACCTCTCCGCTGTCGGGGAGCAATACGTCGACTTGGTCCCGACCCGCGGCGGCGGCCCGTACCTGCACTCCGGCAGCGTGATCCCGCGGTCGGCCACGACGCTGCCGGTCACCATCGACACGCTGCTGCGCAACACCGCGTCGTTCACCAACTCGATCAACACCGCCGATCTGAGCCAGCTGCTCGCCACCTTGACCACGGCCCTCGGCGGCACCGGGCCGCAGCTTCACACGATCCTCCAGGCCGGCGAGACCCTGGTCAGCACGCTGCAAGCGGTCCAGCCCCAGACCTCCGCGGTCATCGACCAGGGCCACACCCTGCTGCAGACCGCGTCGGCCACCAACCCCGACGTCGCCGAGATCGGCACCAACCTGGCGTCGTTCACCGCGCAGTTGAAGGCGTCCAACAGCGACTTGCAGGCCCTCATCGCCAAGGGGACCGCCGCGCTCCCCCAGGTCCAGCAGCTGCTGGCCACCAACACCGCGGTCCTCGAGCAGCTGACAGCCAACGGGGCGGCGCTATCGGCGGTCACCTCCGACGACAACGCCGCGGTGCAGGCGCTGCTGGCTGCGCTCCCCGGCACTCTCAACGCGGTGCACTCCATCGTCCGCAACGGGAGCGCACAGGCCATCTTTGATTACAACGACAGCGAGCCGGTGTGCACCTACACGCCCGGCCCGCAGGGCTTCCCCGAACCCACCGCCACCCAGTCGACGCTGACGCTCGGCCGGACCTGCACCACCAGCGCCCCCAACCTCCTCCAAAGAGGAGCCAACCAAGTACCGGGAGTTGCAAAATGACCATCACCGGAGAGCCACTCACCGCGTCCGAGGCGTCCCTCGGAGAAGAGCCCGTCGTCGCGGCCGGCAGCGAGCACCTCACCGATCCTCCGGCCGACGACCTCCAGACCCGCTGGGAGCAGGCCGGCGACGCGGGTAGGTGGGTGCCGGTACACCGACGCCGGCGCCGGGCCGCCCGGATCGTCACCGCCGCGGTCATCGCCGCCCTGGCCGCCGCGGTCGTGGTCGAAGGGCTGCAGGTCCGCCACGACGACGCCCTGTCGTCGGCCCGCCAGAGCGCGCTGAGCGCCGCCAAGTCCGACGCCGCGCTGATCGCCACGTACTCCTACAGCAGCTTCGGGGCCTACTCCGACCGGATCAAGGCGGTGGCCACGCCGGCGTTCTTCAAGAACTTCAAGACCGACAGCGCGTCGCTCAGCTCGGTGCTCGCCCAGTACAAGGCCGGTTCCACCGGGACCGTCGTCGGCGCGGGCATCGGCGCGTTCTCCTCGGCCAAGGCCACCGTGTACGTGTTCCTCAACGAGGCGGTCACCAACAGCAAGGACCCGGCCAGCACCCAGCGGGCCCGGATGGTCATCGACCTGACCCGCCACGGCAGCGGTTGGCAGCTGGCCAACGCCACGGTCCAGTAGCCGCCCGGCGCGGCGACCGGTAACTCGTTGCATACGAGAACACGTTCTCGTATGATGGGGACGTGCGTTACACCGTCATCACCGCGGACAGCCACGCCGGCGGAAGCCACTCGGCGTACCGGGAATACCTCGAGCCGGCGCTTCGCGACGACTTCGACGCCTGGCGGGACAAGTACCGCAACCCGTTCAAGGACCTCGGTGACACCCGGCGGTACCGCAACTGGGACAACGACATGCGCAACTCCCAGCAGCTCGAGGACGGCATCGTCGGCGAGGTCATCTTCCCGAACACCGTGCCTCCCTTCTTCCCGACGTTCGTCCTCTTCGCGGCGCCGCCCAAGCCCGACGAGTACCGGCACCGCCTGGCCGGGATCCGGGCCCACAACCGGTGGCTGGTCGATTTCTGCCACGACTTCCCCGAACGGCGTGCCGGCATCGGCCAGATCTTCCTGAACGACATCGACGACGCCATCGAAGACGTCCACTTCATCAAGGAGCACGGCCTGCGAGGAGGCTTGCTGCTTCCGAACATCCCTCCCGACGCGAAGTGGGTGCCCCCGCTCTACGACCCGGTGTACGACCGGCTGTGGGCGGTGATCCAGGACCTGGAGGTGCCGATCAACGTGCACGGCGGCACCGGCGTGCCCGACTACGGGGCTTATCCGTCGTCGATGCTGCTCTACATCAGCGAGGTGCCGTTCTACTCCCAGCGGCCGCTGGTGCAGTTCATTTTGAGCGGGATCTTCGAGCGCTTCCCCCGGCTGCGCCTGGCGGTCACCGAGAGCGGCTGCGCGTGGGTGCCGGCCCTGCTCGACGGCCTCGACCGCACGATCGAGCAGGTCCGCACCACCGGCCGGATCGGCGAGTTGCGTTTCGGGGACGACTTCAACTTCAGCCTCGACGCCAGCGGCTACTTCGCCCGCAACGTGTGGATGGGGGTGTCCCAGCCGACGCCGAGCGACGTCGCGGCGTTCGAGCGGATCGGCAATGACCGGGTCATGTGGGGCTCGGACTACCCGCACGACGAGGGGACCTACCCCTTCAGCCGGGAGCACCTGCGCCAGGTGCTGCCTGGACGCCCCGAGAAGCTGCTGCGCGCCGTGCTCGGCGAAAATGCGGCTCGCCTCTACGACTTCGACCTCGACGCCCTGGCGCCGCTGGCCGCGGTCCACGGTCCCACCCACGAGGAGCTGGCCCGGCCCCTCGACCGCCTCCCCGCCGACCCCAACGAGGCTTTGTTGAAGGCCGCCGCCGAGCTGTCGACGGTCGCTTGAGCCCTCAGGCGCCGGACTGGAGCTGACGACCATCATGGCCTTCCCGCAAGGCATCGGCATCATCGACACGATGATCGGCTTTCCTCACGCCGACATGGCCGAGACCTACGCCTTCATCACCAAGCAGACCAAAGACCGTCAGTCGCGCGAGGAGTTCGAGTTCCCCGCCGAGTACATGTTCAAAGACGTCCCCGAGAAGGCCCTGCGCAACGCGCCGGACCCCGTGGACACCACGCTGCGGGAGATGGACCGCTGGGGCGTGGAGCGGGGCCTGATCGGCCTGGGCGGCGTCGACGACACCGGCGAGCGGGCGCTGGCCAAACACCCGGACCGTTTCATCGGCTCCGTCGCGTGCGACCCCAACGCGGGGATGGACGGAGTACGGGCCATCGTCCGGGCCTACGAGACCCACGGCATCCGGGCCGTCACGGCCTTCCCGGCGGGAACCTTCCCCCAGGTGGCGATCAACGACAAGACCATGTACCCGATCTACGCCAAGTGCGTCGAGCTCGGGTTGCCGATCTTCTGCTGCGCCGGAGTGCCGGGACCCCGTCTCCGGTTCGCTCCCCAGCACGTCGAGTTGATCGACGAGGTGTGCTTCGACTTCCCGGAGCTGGTGTTTGTCACCCGGCACGGTTGCGAGCCGTGGACCGATCTGATCGTCAAGTTGATGCTCAAGTGGCCCAACCTGTACTACTCGACCAGCGCCTTCGCGCCCCGGTACTACCCGAAGGCCGTGGTGGACTTCGCCAACTCGCGGGGAGCGGACAAGGTCCTCTACGCGGGGTACTTCCCGATGGGGCTGTCCTTGGAGCGCATCGCCGGGGAACTGCCCTCCGTCCCGCTCCACGACAGCGTGTGGCCGAAGTTCCTCCGGCACAACGCCGAGCGGGTCCTGGGCCTGGCCTGAGGGTCCACTCGGGGCGCGGGCTCCACTCCGGAGCCCCTGCCCCTGGGGACACTTCACCGCGGAGCCGGAGCGCCCACGCCGGAGCGCGAGGCCTTACTCCGGAGGGGTGGATCGGAACACGCCCATGGCGAAGTACTGGGCGGCACCCCCGTACGCCTGGGCCAGCGCGGTGCGGGCGCCCTCCACCTGGTGCTCGCCGGCGAGGCCCCGCACCTGCAGCGCAGCCTCGGCGAAGCGCACCGCCCCCGAGGCGCCGATGGCGTTGGTGGAGAGCACCCCGCCGGACGGGTTGACCGGGAAGGCGCCTCCCAGTTCGGTCTCGCCGGTGTCGACCATCCGCCAGCCCTCGCCGTGACCGGCGATGTCATGGCCCTCCAGCCACATCGGCTCGTACCAGCTGAACGGCACGTACAGCTCCGCCATGTCGATCTCCCGGCGGGGGTCGGTGATCCCGGCCTGGTCGTAGACGTCGTGGGCGCACTCGACCCCGGCCCGGACCCGGACCGGGTTGCGACCGGGGAACTGGGCCAGCTCGCTGCGCACCGACAAGCCGTGGATCCACGCCGGCGTGCGCGACTGCGACCCCGCGACGCGCTCGTCGGCGATGACCAGCGCGCAGGCGCCGTCCGACGACGGGCAGGACTCGTGGAAGCGGATGGGGTCCCACAGCATCGGGGACTCGCTGACCTCCTCGATGGTCAGGTCCGGCATCTTCAGGTGGGCGTAAGGGTTCTTGGCGGCCACCCGGCGGTCCTTGACCGCGACCTGCCAGCCGATGTGCTCCGGCGCCTTCGTGTCGTGGATGTAGGCACGCATCCACGGAGCGAACGCCCCGCCGGCGCCGATCCCTCGCGACCGGCCGCCGGCCAGGCCCCACTGGGCGTTGCCCTCCGACTGCTTCTCCCACGCGACGGCCAGCACCCGGGAGTGGATGCCCGTGATCACCTGGTGGGCGGCCACGATCACCGTCGAGCCGCCCACCGAGCCGGCGGTGTGGACCCGGAGGAGGGGCTTGCCGGCGGCCCCGAGGGCGCCGGCGAGGTAAAGCTCCGGCATCACGATGCCCTCGAAGGCGTCCGGGGCTTTGCCGATGACCACCGCGTCGATGTCCGAAAGCTCCATCTGGGCGTCGAGGAGCGCCCGGTCGATCGCCTCGCGGATCAGCCCGGCGATCGAGACGTCGTCCCGACGCTTCTTGAAATGGGTCTGGCCGACCCCGACGACTGCGACCGGCTGCTTCACTGCTCGCCCTCCATGTAGCACACCAAGTTTTGTTGCAGCAGCGGCCCCGCCGTGACGTGGGCCAGGGCCCGCTGCGCCTGTCCGTCCATGATCCTCGTCGCCGCCTCGATGATGCGGACCAGCCCGACGGCCATCACCGGGTTGGCGGCCAGCGGACCGCCGGAGGGGTTGACCGCCACGTCCCCGTCCAGGCCCAGTGCCCGCACCAAGATCCCCTCCTGAGGCGAGAAGGTCGCCGACACCTCGGCGACGTCGAGCGGGCCGCCGTCGTAACCGGCTTTGGCCGCGGCCAGGCTGGTCGACGCCGAGCGGGTCAGGTCCCGCAGGCCGGGGAGATGCTCCTCCACTCGATGGTCGAAGCCCTTGATCCACGCCGGCCGTTCGCACAGCTGCCTCGCCCGGTCCCCCCGGGCCAGGACCACCGCCGCCGCGCCGTCGGAGATCGGGGGGAGGTCGTGGCGGCGCAGCGGGTCGCGGACGTAGGGCTGCGAGAGGAGCGCCTCGACGTCTACGGGGGTGCGCAGCTGGGCGTGAGGGTTGCCCGCCGCGTTGCGACGGCTGCGGGCCACCACCTCCGCGAAGTCCCGCTCGGTGGCCAGGCCGGCGTCGAGCACCGCCCGTGCCTGCAGCCCGGCCAGGGAGGGCGGGTCGAGCCCGAGCGGCGCAAGGAAGTACGGGTCGAGCTGCTGCGCCCACACCTCGGAGGGCTGCGACGGCGACGACTTGCCCGACCCGAACGCCAGGGCGACGTCGATGTCGCCTTCTTGCAGGCGGACCCAGGCCTCGTAGAGGGCGAAGGCCCCGTCGGCTTCCACGTGGGACTCGGCGATGGGTGGCCACGCCCCGGCCGCTTCCAGGTTGGACACGAACGCGAACGGGCCGCCGGTCAGGTAGTCGCAGCTGCCGGAGCAGGTGAAGCCGACCTCCCGGCGGTCGATGCCGGCCTGCTCGATGGCGGCGGCGATCGTCGGCACCAGTATCTGCGCCTCCGACAGCCGGCTGCGGCGCACGGAGGCGCTCTGGGCGACTCCGACGACGGCGATATCGGTGACGGTCACAGTGCGTACTCCTCGTAGCTGTCTTCGCTGGCGTCGGGCTCACCGGTGGCCTCGAACGACGAGATCACCGAGTCCAGGCCACCCCATCCCCGGTTGGAGATGTGGCTGACGTCGCGCTCCTCGACCGGCTTCCACACCGCCCGGACCCTCAGCCCCGAGCGGACCTGCTCGTGGGGGATCCCGGTGATGTCCTGCCCGGTGATCGGCGTGTCGACCCCGTCGAGCAGCACCGACGCGTAGACGAACGGATCGACTTGCTGCTGGCCGTAGTACGGCACCGGCGTGATGACGGTGAAGGCGGTGACGGTACCGACCTGGGCGACCTCGACGGCCTCCGACTCGTCCATGGCCACGACGCACAGCGGGCAGTACCCCTTGGAGGGAACGTACATCCGCGCGCATGACGGGCACCGCTGACCGACCAGCTTGCCCTCGAGCAGCCCGTCGACGAACCGGTCCAGGTTGGGGGAGAGCTCCTCCCGGTACGACAGGCGGACCAGATGGTTCATCACCAGGTCCTCCTTGGTCACCGCGCTGGCTCCGGCGCCGCTCACGACCGCACCGGTTCCCACGCCGCGAGGTCGGTGATGCGCCCCGCCGGCTCCTCGCTGAAGCGGGCCGCCACCCGCATCCCGGTGGTCATCACCGCGACGTCGCCGGCGTCGACGGCGTGGACCATCGCGGTGTCGGCGCCGTCGGGCCGGACCAAGGCGAACGCGAACGGACGGTCCAAGGGGTGCTTCTCCAGCGGCTCGGCCACCCACGTCCACGCCTCGACAGTCCCCTCGGGGCCGACCTCGACCATCTCCTCGCCCAACGCCTCGCCGGTTTGCGGGTCGTACTCGACCGGCGGCACCACGACGCGCCCCTGCCGGTCCCTGACGCCGAGAATCTTTCGCTGCGCCAAGGCCCGCAGGAACGGGCCGATCACCGGGCCGGTCGTCCGCATGTACGGGAACTCGAGGGTGGACTCGCTCGCTCTGGGCTCAGTCACCCCTTGAGTAGAACACATTCTATTTCTCTCGGCAAGGATGGCCTATGGTGGGACCGACCGCAGTCGGGGAGGACACGCGATGAAGCTCGGTTTGCAGCTCGGTTACTGGCATGCGTCGCCCCCCGAGGGGGTCGGATCGCTGGTGGCCGCGGCCGAGGCCCTCGGGTTTGACACCGTGTTCGCCGCGGAGTCTTGGGGGTCTGACGCCTTCGGTCCGCTGGCGTGGTGGGGGTCGGCGACGTCGCGGATAAAGCTGGGTACCGCCATCGCCCAGATCGCGGCCCGGACGCCGGCCTCTACGGCGATGCACGCCCTCACCCTCGACCATCTCTCCGGCGGCCGGATGGTGCTCGGCCTCGGGGTGTCAGGCCCGCAGGTGGTCGAGGGCTGGTACGGGCAGCCCTTCGCCAAGCCGCTGGCCCGCACCAGGGAGTACGTCGGCGTCGTCCGTCAGGTGCTGGCAAGGGCCGCTCCGGTCACCAGCCCCGGCCCCCACTACCCGCTGCCCTACCGGGGGGAAGGGTCGCTCGGGTTGGGCAAGTCGTTGCGGCCGATCACCCATCCCCGCCGCGCCGACCTGCCGATCCTGCTCGGCGCCGAGGGACCGAAGAACGTCGCGCTGGCCGCGGAGATCGCCGACGGATGGCTCCCGATCTACTACTCGCCGAAGGCCGCCCCGCTGTACCGTTCCTGGCTGGCCGAGGGCTTCGCCAGGCCCACGGCCCGCTCGACGGCCGATCACTTCGAGATCGCGGCCAACTGCTCGGTGGTGGTCACCGACGACCGCGACGGCGCGCTCGACGCGATGCGCCCGGTGCTCGGTTTCTACATCGGAGGAATGGGAGCCAAGGAGGTCAACTTCCACAAGGACGTGTTCGCCCGGATGGGCTACGAGCGGGAGGCCGACGTGGTCCAGGACCTGTTCTTGCAGGGCCGCAGGGACGAGGCGATCGCCGCGGTCCCCCGCCAGCTGGCGGCCGACATCTCCCTGGTGGGGACCGAGGCGCGCATCCGCGACGAGCTGGCGATGTGGGAGGACGCCGGCGTGACGATGCTGGTGGTCGGCGCCACCTCGGTGGACGACCTTCGCCGGATCGCCGCCGCGGTCCTCGGCTGAGCTCTCCCGGCGCGGGAGCGCCGGGAGAGCTCAGCGACCCTGGAAGACCGGGGCCCGCTTCTCGGCGAACGCTCGCGGCCCCTCTTTGGCGTCCTCGCTCATGAACACCTCCATGCCGATCCGGCTCTCGACGCGCATCGCCTCGTCCTCGGGGAGCCCTTCGGTCTCGCGCAGGGCCTTGAGCACCGCCTGCACGGCGACCGGGCCGTTGGCGGCTACTACCTCGGCGATCTCCATCGCCCTGCCCAAGGCCCCGCCGTCGGGGACCACGTACCCGATCAGGCCCATCGCCAGCGCTTCGCGGGCGGTCAGGTGGCGTCCGGTGAGCAGCACGTCGGCGGCCAGGGTGTAGGGGATCTGCCGCCGGAGCCGGACGGTGGACCCGCCGAGGGGGAACAGCGACCACCTCACCTCTGACACCCCGAAGCGGGCGCTCTCCCCCGCCACCCGTATGTCGGTGGCCTGCAGGATCTCGGTGCCGCCGGCCACCGCGGCGCCCTCGACCGCGGCGATCAGCGGTTTGCGCAGCCGGTAGCCCTTGAGCAGCGGCTTGATGACCCCATCCGCGATGCCGCGGGTCGCCTGATCGCCGGCGGCGAAAGAGTCCCCCGGGTGCTTGGCGGTCATCGCCTTCAAGTCGGCGCCGGCGCAAAAGGCGCCGCCGGCACCGGTCAGCACCGCGACGCGGATGGCCGGGTTGGCGTCGACCTCGTCCCACGCCTCGCCGAGCAGGGCGAGCATCTCGGAGGAGAGCGCGTTGCGGGCGTCGGGCCGGTTCATCGTCACGACGAGGGTGGCCCCGACGCGTTCGGTCAGGAGGTGGGGTTGGCTCATGCCGGGTTCCTCTTTGGGGTCGGGATCAATTCGGGTCCAGGATCGGGGTCGAGGCGGGCGGGGTCGAGGCGGGCGGGCTATCCGGCGGCCGGCGCGTCGCTGGCGGCGAGAGCGTCGCCCACGCCGAGAAGGTGTTCGGTGGCCCCGCCGAGCAGGAACTCGTTGGCCTTGGCCGCGAGGAAGTACCGGTGCAGCGAGTGGCTCTGCGCTACTCCCATCCCGCCGTGGATGTGCACCGCGGCGTGTCCCACCCGGTGGCCGGCCTCGGCCGCCCAGTACTTGGCCACGCCCACCTCCACGCCGGCGTCGAGGCCCTCGCTGAGCCGCCAGGCGGCCTGCCACAGAGTGAGCCGGGCGGCCTCGACGTCGATGTAGCAGTCGGCCAGCCGGTGCCCGACGGCCTGGAAGGTGGCGATCGGCCGTTCGAACTGCACCCGCCCGGTGGCGTACTCGGCGGTGGCCGCCAACGCCTGCTCGAGGACTCCCAGCTGGTGGGCGCACACTCCGAGCACCGCCCGTTGCAGGATCCACTGGCGGGTTGCGGCGCCGTGCTCGACGCCGCCCAGCACCGCGTCGGCTTCGAGGCGCACGCCGTCGAGGGTCAGCGCACCGGTACTCCAGCCGCCCGTCGAGCGCTGGCGTTCGACCCCGACGCCGGGCGCGTCGGTCGCCACCAAGAACACCGCCACGCCGCCGTCCACCGCGGCGGGGACGACGACCGCGTCGGCGATCGGGAGGGCCGGCACCGCGGTCTTGGCTCCCGTCAGCCGCCATCCTGTCCCGTCGCGGCGGGCGTCGGTGCGCATCCCGCCGCCGGCGCCGCGGCCGGCCTCGCCGAACGCCGCCGTCAGCACGCAGGTGCCGTCGATGGCGCCGGGCAACCACCGTTCGCGCTGCGCGGGCGTGGCGAAGCGGGCCACCGGGGCCGCGCCCATCACGATCGACGCCAGGACAGGGACCGGAGCCAGGGCTCGGCCCATCTCCTCGAGGACCAGGGTCTGCTCGATGACGCCGAGGCCGCCGCCGCCGACCGCTTCGGGCAGCGCTATGCCGATCACGCCGGCGTCGGCCAGCGCGGCCCACAGGCCCCGATCGAAACGGTCCGCTTCGGCGTCGGCAGCCCGCGTGGCCTCGTCGGTGACCTTGTCCCGCAGGATCCGCCTGGTCAGTTCGACCAGCGTGTGCTGGTCCTCGGATAGCTCGAAGTCCATGTGGAGTGCTCCCTCCCTGATATCCCGGTCGTTGGGGCGCGCTAGCGGGGAGCCCGGGGAAGGCCGAGGCCGACCATCGCGATGATGTCCCGTTGGATCTCGTTGGTGCCCCCACCGAAGGTCAAGATCAGCGCGGAGCGATGCGACCGCTCGATGCGACCCCGAAGCACCGCGCCGGGGGACCCGGCCTCCACGCAGGCGTCGTCGCCGATGCACTCCATGAGCAGCCGGTAGGCCTCGGTGGACAGCTCGGTGCCGAACACCTTCGTCGCCGACGCGTCGGCCGGGCTGACCCCCTTGTCGATGCCCCACGCCACCTTCCAGTTGATGAGCTTGAGGAACTCGACTTTGGCGTGGACCCGGGCCAGGTTGAGCCGGACCCATTCCTGGTCGACGACCCGCCGGCCGTCTGGGAGCCGGGCGGCCCGGGCCCAGCGCAAGACGTCGTCGAGGGATTGCTGGAGCCCCGCCGCCGAGCAGAGCGCCACCCGTTCCCGGTTGAGCTGCCCGGTCACCAGCCCCCACCCTCGGTTGGGCTCACCGATGAGAGCGTCGGCGGGGACCCGGACGTTGTCGTAGAAGGTCTGGCTGGTCGTCGTGCCGGTGATGGTCGGGACCGGCGTCCAGCTGAACCCCGGCGCCGAAGTGGGCACCACGAACAGCGACAGCCCCTTGTGGCGGGGCAACTCCGGATCGGTCCTCGCCGCCAGCCACACGTAGTCGGCCCACTGGATGAGGCTGGTCCACATCTTCTGCCCGTTGATGACCCATTCCTCGCCGTCGCGCTCCGCCCGGGTGCGCAGGGCGGCCAGGTCGGTGCCGGCGTCGGGCTCGGAGTAACCGATCGAGAAGTGGATCTCGCCGGCGAGAATGCGGGGCAGGAAGAAACGGCGCTGCTCGTCGCTGCCGTGCTCCATGATCGTCGGGGCGATCGAGTTGACCATGAGGAACGGGACGGGAGCCCCGAACTTCGCGGCCTCGTCGGTGAAGATCAGCTGGTCGAGCATCGAGCGGTCCTGGCCTCCGTACTCGGCTGGCCAGCCGATCCCCAACCAGCCGTCGCGTCCCATCTGGCGCACCAGTGACCGGTAGAGGTCACCGCCTCCGTAGTCGCCGGTACCCGAGTAGAGGGCGTCGCGGACCTCATCGGTCATCAGCTTGGCGAAGTACGACTGCAACTCGCGACGGAGGTCCTCCTGCTCGTCGGTGTACGCGATCCGCACCAGGCCCTCCCCGAGATCACGAACGCGATTAGGAACGCGTTCTCACCTGAGAATGTAGTCAGCCGGCACCGACTTGTCGACTCTGCCGGCGGCGCGGTCTGCGAGAATGGGTTCGTGCCCGCACGACCCAAGACCCCGCCGGAGCAGCCCGGGGTGCCCAGCGCCCCAGCGGCCCCCGCCCGGCCCCGGCTGGTGGCCCGGCAAAACGAGCGCCGGGAGCGGATCCTGCAGACCACCATCAAGATGGCCGCCGAGGGCGGCTACGACGCGGTCCAGATGCGCGAGACGGCGGCCAACGCAGGGATCTCCCTGGGCACCCTGTACCGCTACTTCAGCTCCAAGGACGCGCTGCTCGCCGCGGCGTGGGGGTACTGGACGTCGGAGGTGGAGACCCAGATGAACCGCCGACCGCTCCGTGGCGCCACCATGGCCGAGCGGGCCTACGACTTCTTCCGCCGGACCACCCGGGCCTTCGAGCGGGACCCTCGCCTGGCAGAGGCGTTCATCATCGCGGCCAACTCCAACGACCCCCGCTCCGCGGATCACCGCCGGGCGACTTCCGACCTGCTCGGGCGTATCCTCGAGTCGACGATGACCGAGGTCGACGCCGCTACCGCCACCGACATCCGCATCACCCTGGACCACGTGTGGAACTCCTCGCTCCAGCACTGGGTCTCGGGCCGCTACACCATGGCCGACGTCTACAAGGACCTGGAGCGGGCCTGCCACCTCCTGCTCGACCCGCGGCAGGCCAAGCCCCGGGCTCGGCGGGCGCCGGCCGCCCCGGCGTGAAGCTCACTCGAAGCGCAGCACCCCGCGGATGTTGGTTCCCGCGAGCATGTCCTCGTAGCCGCGGTTGATGTCCTCGAGGGGATAGGTCGTGGTGACCAGGCCCTCTAGGTCGAGCTGACCCTGGCGGTACAGCTCGAGGAGCTTGGGGATGTCGTAGCGGATGTTGGCCGAGCCGAAGATCGTGCCGACGATCTGCTTCTCCATCAGCGTGAGATCACACAGGTTCAAGTTGACGTCGTTGTCGAGAGCCGGGTGGATGTTGGTTACCACCACCCGTCCCCGCTTCGCGGCCAGCGCCATGATCGACGCCATGAGCTGGCCCGACCCGACGCCCATCGTGCAGATGACCTTGTCGCACATCCGACCCCAGGTCTCTTTCTGGATCAGCTCGAAGGCCTCCTCGACCGACGCCGCGGTGTGGGTGGCGCCGAAGCGGGGCGCGCTCTCCTGCTTGAAGACCACCGGGTCGATGGCAAAGATGCGCTCCGCGCCGGCCAGCCTGGCCCCCTGGATGGCGTTGGCCCCGATGCCCCCGACGCCGATGACCGCCACGTTGTCACCGGGCTGCACCCCAGCCGCGTAGACCGCGGAGCCCCATCCGGTCGTGACCCCGCAGCCGACCAGGCAGGCCAGCTCGAGCGGGATGTCCTCGGGGATCTTGACGCACGACGCCTGGTTGACCACGGTGTGACGCCCGAACGTGCCGAGGCACACCATCGTCGAGAGGTCCTGTCCCCTGGCGTGGTGGCGGGAGGTGCCGTCCAGCTGGAGGCCGACCATGAGCGACGCCCCCAGGTCACACACGTTGCTGTGGCCGGTGGCGCAGGAGGGGCACTGCCCGCAGGCCGGGATGAACCCGAAGACGACGTGGTCGCCGGGAGCGACGACCGTGACGCCGGGGCCCACCTCCTCCACGACGCCGGCCCCTTCGTGGCCGCCGATGATCGGGTAGATCCCGGGCAGGTCACCGGTGCGGAGGTGCTCGTCGGAGTGGCACATCCCCGATGCCACCATCCGTACGAGGACCTCCCCCGCTCGGGGCGGGTCCAGCTCGACGGGCTCGACCGTCCACGCCTCGTGCATCTCCCACAGGACCGCGCACTCAGTCTGCATGCCCCCAACCATATCCTAGATGGCAACGCGTTATCATTTGTTTCAGGATCGGGCGGCCGGCTCCTTGGGGAGGCCGAGGACCATCTCGCCGATGATGTTGCGCTGGATCTGCGACGTCCCGGCGTAGATGGTGCCGGCCCTGGCGTTGAAGAACGTCCCCACCCACGAAGCCGAGCTGTTGGGGGCTCCCACGTCGTCACTCTGGAAGGCGTTGGCGGGCCACCGGCCCGAGGGGACCAGAGCGTCGGGGCCGAGGATGTCGACCGCCAGCTCGGTGACCTCCTGATGGTGCTCGCTCCAGAACACCTTGAACACCGAGCTCTCCGGCCCGGGGGCGGAGCCGGCGAGGAAGCCGGTCAGGGTCCGCAGACCCAAGTACCGCATCACCTCGACCCTGGCGTAGCTGCGGGCCAGGCGTTGGCGGATCCCCGGATCGGTGTTGGCGCCGCGGTCCCGGGCCAGCGCGCTGAGGCGGTCCAGCTCGTCTCGGAACACGATCGGCATGGTGGCCGCGGCCTCGCCCCGCTCGTAGCCGAGCAATGTCATGGCCACCGCCCACCCCTCGCCCACTGCGCCGACGACGTTGCCCTCGGCCGTGCGGGCGTCGGTGAAGAACGTCTCGTTGAAGTCCGACGATCCGGTCATCATGCGGATCGGGCGGATCTCCACCCCCGGCTGGTCGAGCGGGACCAGCAGGAAGGTGATCCCCCGGTGCCGGCGCTGCTCCCCGTCGGTGCGGGCCAGCACGAAGATCATGTTGGCCAGGTGGGCCGCGGAGGTCCAGATCTTCTGCCCGTTGATGATCCACTCGCCGTCGTGGAGCTCGGCCCGGCACCGGAGGCTGGCCAGGTCCGAGCCCGACCCGGGCTCGGAGTACCCCTGACACCAGACGTCCTCCCCGGAGAGGATCCGCGGCAGGTAGTGGCGCTTTTGCTCCTCGGTTCCCCACGCCAGGAGGGTGTTGCCCACCATCCCGATGCTGAACACGTCGTTGGCGTTGCCGCCCGGAGCGCCGGCGCGAACCAGCTCCTCGACCAGCACCACCTGCTCCACCGCGGTCATGCCACCGCCCCCGTACTCCTTCGGCCACGCCGCGGCCAGCAGCCCGTGGTCGTGGAGGGTTTTGCGCCACTCGGCGCTGAACGCGGCGGCCTCGTCGGCGCCCAGCGCGCCGATCCCCTGCCATCCCGGCGGGAGGTGATCGTGGAGGAACGCACGGATCCGATGTCGGTAGTCCTCGGCGCCGGTGTCGTATCTCGGGTCCACCGCGGCGGACCGTAGCAAGCGGCGCCGGCGGCGGCGCCCCCGTCGGGCGGTGGCGTCCCGGTCAGCGGCACGTTTCGCTGGATGCGGCCCGGCCGCCCCGATCAAGCTGCCTGGGTGGAGCAATACGACGCCTTCTACATCGACGGCGGTTGGGCCAAGCCGGCCACCGCGGACACCTTCCGGGTGGTTTCACCCCACACCGAGGAGGTCATCGCGTCGGTCCCGGCCGGCGCCGCGGCCGACATGGACGCCGCGGTGGGCGCGGCCCGTAAGGCGTTCGACTCGACCGACTGGCCGACCAGAGCACCCGAGGAGCGGATGGAGGTCGTGCGTCGCTTCGCCGATCTCTACGCCGGGAGGATGGCGGAGATGGCCGACGTGATCACCGCCGAGATGGGCTCCCCGACCTCGTTCTCTCAGCTGGCCCAGTCGCCGGCTCCGTGGATGATGTTGACCACGTTCCTCGACGTGGCCGCGTCCTACCCGTGGGAGGAGCAGCGCAGCGGTGTGCTCGGTTCGCCCGTCACCGTCCGGCGGGCTCCGGTGGGCGTCGTGGCCGCCATCGTCCCCTGGAACGTCCCGCAGTTCGTCACCATGTCCAAGCTGGCTCCGGCGTTGCTGGCCGGCTGCACCGTCGTGCTCAAGCCGGCACCGGAGACACCCCTCGACGCGTATCTCCTCGCCGAGTTGCTGCACGAGGCGGGCGTGCCGGCCGGGGTGGTCAACATCGTCCCGGCCGGCCGGGAAGTGGGGGCCCACCTGGTCGCCCATCCCGGCGTCGACAAGGTGGCCTTCACCGGCTCGACGGCCGCCGGCCGGGCCATCGCCTCGGTGTGCGGCCAGCAGCTGAAGCGCTGCAGCCTCGAGCTGGGAGGGAAGTCGGCGGCGGTCATCCTCGACGACGCCGATCTGGCCGCGACGATGGAGGGCCTCAAGTTCGCCTCGCTGATGAACAGCGGCCAGGCGTGCGTGGCCCAGACCCGCATCCTCGCCAGCCGGGCCAACTACGACGCGGTGGTAGACGCCCTCGCCGAGACCGTCGCCGGGATGACCGTCGGCGACCCGGCCGACCCGGCGACCGAGATCGGGCCCCTGGTCTCGCAGCGCCAGCGGGAGCGGGTCGCCAAGTACATCGCCCTCGGGGAGGAGGAGGGGGCCCGGGTGGCCACCGGCGGCTCCGGGCGCCCCGCCGGCCTGGAGCGGGGCTGGTATGTGCAGCCGACGGTCTTCGCCGGCGCGACCAACACGATGCGCATCGCCCGGGAGGAGATCTTCGGGCCGGTGCTCACGGTCATCCCCTACCAGGACCTCGACGACGCGGTCCGCATAGCCAACGACAGCGAGTACGGCCTGGCCGGCTCGGTGTGGACCGCCGAGCGCGCTGCCGGCATGGACGTCGCCCGCCGCCTCCGTACCGGCACCGTCGGCGTAAACCAGTACACGATGGACTTCGTGGCGCCCTTCGGGGGGTTCAAGGCGTCGGGGATCGGCCGGGAGTTCGGCCGGGAGGGCCTCGACGCCTACAGCGAGTTGCAGTCGCTCGTGCCGCTCGGGGGCTAGCGGTAGCGGAGGTTGTCGATCTCCCAGTAGGCCCGCAACGATGCCAGCCGTCCGTCGCTGTCCGCGGTGTACACCGATACCAGGTCCACTTCGACCGCCGACCCGTCGTCGAATCTCGTGGTGATCGTTCCGACGTTTGCGCACTCATTCCCGGCCGCGAACGACTCCCGGATGGCGAATGAGATCCGACCCTTGGCGATGACGTTGTCGTAGAAGCCGGCGATCGCGTCCGGCCCATGGTGGCCCAGGCCGGCCGGGTCGAAAGGCGACGGCCCGACCGGGTCGGCGACGACCGCGTCGGGGGTGAACAACGACAGCCACGCGGCCCGGTCGCCGGCCTCCACCGCGTTCATCGATCGGCGGGCCGCATCACGGGCCGGATGAGGCAGATATTTATCCATTCCGAGCATAGATCTTCTCCCCATATAGCTCTATCATCCTGGTGTGCACTTTACGACGCCCTTAGCGATGATCGACCCGGCGATTATGATTCCTCTGGCGCAGGCCGCGGAGGACGCCGGCTTTCACAGCGTGGCCCTGGCCGACAGCCTGGCCTACCCGAAGGTCTCCGACTCCAGCTATCCCTACAATCCCGACGGGACCCGGGAGTTCCTGGAAAACAAGCCGTTCATCGAGCCGCTGGTCGCGGCGGCGGCCATCGGCGCGGCGACCACGGCGCTGCATTGCTACACGTTCGTGCTGAAGCTCCCGGTGCGCAACCCGGTGATCCTGGCCAAGGAGGCCACCTCGGTGGCAGCCCTGACCGGCGGCCGGCTGGAGCTCGGCGTCGGCATCAGCCCGTGGCCCGATGACTACGAGCTGTGCGGCGTCCCGTGGGCCGGCCGGGGCCGCCGCTTCGAGGAGTGCATCGAGGTGGTGCGGGGCCTGGCCACCGGCGACTACTACGAGCACCACGGCGAGTGCTTCGACTTTCCCGCCACCAAGCTGAAGCCGGGCGCGGACGTTCCGATCCTGATCGGCGGGCACAACGAGCGCAGCCTCGAGCGGGCGGCGCGCCTCGGAGACGGCTGGCTGCCCGCCGGAATGCCCGACGACGAGTTCGCCCGCTGCATCACCCGCCTCGGTGAGCTGCGGGCCCGCTACGGCCGCGATCACCTCCCTTTCTCCATCTACGCAGCCTCCGCCGAGGGTTTCAGCCCCGACGGGGTCAAGCGGCTGGCCGACATGGGCGTCACCCACGTAACTGGAGGTATGAGCCGCTTCAACCCCTACGGCGTCGAGGCGGACACCGAGACCCTGGCCGAGAAGATCGATGCCCTCCACCGCTACGCAGACCACGTGATCGCCGCGGTGAACCGCTGAGCCGGGGCGAGCGTGAGCCGGGAGGGCATCCAGCCGCCGGCGCTACTACTGGGCCAGCGCGGCCGCGGTGAGCGCGTCGAGGTGCTCGACGGCGTCGACGTACTCCTCGACCCACCGCCGCACCACCGCGCCGGCCTTCTCGACCCGCTCGAGCTGGCCGACCACCTGGCCGATGGGGTTGAACGCCACGTCCACCGACTGGTCCGGATAGCGGTGGGTTGCCGCCACCGCCATGCCCGACACCATGTACTGCAGCGGCATCGGCAGGGGGTCGGGGCTGTCCGCCCGCTCCCACGCGTCGGTCCAGTCATTGCGCAGCATCCGGCACGGCTTGCCGGTGAAGCTGCGGCTGCGGACCGTGTCGCGCGACGTAGCCCGTCGGTAGGTCTCCTGCTGCACCGGGGTGTTGTGGGCCTCTTCCACCATCAGCCACTGCGAGCCTGACCACGCCCCCTGGCAGCCAAGGGCCAGCGCCGCGGCGATCTGCGCGCCGCTCCCGATCCCGCCTGCGGCGAGCACCGGGACCGGAGCGACCTCCTTGACCACCTGGGGCCAAAGAACGATCGAACCGACGTCGCCGCAGTGGCCTCCCCCCTCACCGCCCTGAGCGATCACGATGTCCACCCCGGCGTCGGCGTGCTTGCGGGCCTGGTACGGCGAGCCGCACAGCGCGGCCACCTTGCGGCCGGCGTCGTGGATGTGAGCGATCATGTCCGCCGGCGGCGTGCCGAGGGCGTTGGCGATGAGCGCCACCTTCGGATGGGCGAGGGCGACGGTCACCTGCGGTGTGGCCGTGGCTTCCGTCCAGCCGAGCAGCCGCAGGGCGTCGCCGTCGTCGGCCGGCGGCACGCCGTGGTCCGCCAGCAGCGAGCGAGCGAACTCGAGGTGCTGGGCAGGCACCATCTTGCGCAGCATCTCGGCCAGCTCGTCGCCGGTCAGGTCGGCGTCCATCCCTTCGTACTTGTTGGGGATGACGATGTCGACGCCGTAGGGGCGATCGCCGATGTGCTCGTCGATCCAGCGCAGCTCGGTCTCCAGTTGCTCGGGGCTGAAGCCCACCGCGCCGAGCACCCCGAAACCGCCCGCTCGGGCCACCGCGACGACGACGTCGCGGCAATGGGTGAAGGCGAAGATCGGGAACTCCACGCCCAGTTGGTCACATATCGCGGTGCGCATCTACCAGTCCTCCTCGAAAGCGGCTGTCGGTCATGGTTGAGCTCTGTCGTGGTGGCGGGCGGCCAGGGCCACGCCCATCAGCGCGGCGACGGCCATGTCGTCGGTTACCGCTGCGGGGTCCACCCGCCGCATCATCTCGAGGCCGAAGAGCAGGCCTACGATCGCCGGCCCGACGGCCATCCGCGCCGCGCCGGGGTCGCCGCCGGCGGCCACCGCTGCGTCGGTGCCCTCCCAGGCGACCCGGTAGCGGCGAGCCAGGTGCTGGCGGGCGGCGTCGTCGCGGGTGGCGTAGCGCCACAACTCGTGCTCGAGGGCCATCCACCGGCCGCCGCCCTTGGGCGGCTGCTTGACGTTGCGCCACAAGGCCGCCATGCGCTCCTCGAGGGTGGTGGCCTCCATCATCTCCACGGCGACCACCGCCGCCACGTCGTCCACCCATTCCTGGAGGAGGTCGTAGAGGAGGCCTTCCTTGCCACCGAAGTGGTCGTAGACCGCCCCGGAGGTTCGCCCGGCGGCGGCCGCGATGGCATCGATGCTCGACGCTTCGATGCCGCGCTCGGCGAACAGATCGGCCGCCGCCTCTAGGAGCATGCGCCGGGTCTCCGCCCGCCGGTCCGCCTGGGTGGTCACAGAACTTGTATAGCGCATCCAATGTATGTAGATCAACCAATATTTGTTCTTGACGGGAATGAGGATCGGTTCCAGTATCGAGGGGTGCAGCAGCTGGCCGTCCCTCGCTACGTGCCTCCCTCCGCCGCCACCTGGCGGTCCCCGTGGCCGATGTACCAGACCCTGCGGCGGGAGGCCCCGGTCTTGCGGGTCGAGCCGCCGGGCCACCCCGACCGGGATTACTGGGTCCTCAGCCGCTACGACGACGTGTTGTGGGCGGCCCGGGACTCGCGCACCTACTCGTCCGCCGACGGTCTCACGACCAACTACGGGGAGCTGGAGCGGCTGGGCATGGTCGACAGCCCCCCGCTCGTGATGCAGGACCCGCCTGGCCACTCCGCGTTCCGGCGGCTGGTCGCCAGGGGGTTCACCCCCCGGCGGGTGGCGGGCATCGAGCCGGCGGTTCGCGAGTTCGTGAGGTCGCGGATCGACGCCCTGGCGGATGCCGGCGGCGGCGACATCGTGGCCGCGCTGTTCAAGCCGCTCCCGAGCATGGTGGTGGCCCACTATCTGGGGGTACCCGGCTGCGACCGGGACCATTTCGACGACTGGACCGACGCGATCGTCGCGGCCAACGCCACCGGCGACCCGGCGGCGGCGCTGGCGCGGGCCTCGACAGCGATGGCCGACCTCGCCGCGTACTTCACCCAGCTGGCGGCGTGGCGCGAAGGCCATCCGGGCGAGGACGCCCTCTCCGATATGGTCGCTGCCGGCGCTGGTCTCGACGCGGTGCTCGGGTTCGCCTTCACGATGGTCACCGGCGGCAACGACACCACGACCGGGCTGCTTGGAGGCTCGGTGCAGTTGCTGGCCGACCATCCCGCTCAGCGCCGGTTGCTCTGCGACCACCCCGGGCTGCTGCCCGACGCGATCGAAGAGCTGCTCCGGCTGACCTGCCCGGTGCAGGCCCTGGCCCGTACCACCACCGGGGACGTCCGGGTCCGTGATGTCACGATCCCGGCCGGCCGCAAGGTCCTGCTGCTCTACGCGTCGGCCAACCGGGACGAGCAGCACTGGGGCGACGACGCCGACCAGCTCGACGTCGAGCGTCGACCGCGCAACATCTTGACGTTCAGCCACGGCGCTCACCACTGCCTCGGGGCGGCGGCGGCCCGACTCCAGGCCCGGGTCGCACTGGAGGAGCTCCTGGGCCGCTGCCCGGACTTCGACGTCGACACCGAAGGGGTGACCTACGCCGACGGCCCGTACGTCCGCCGGCCGACCAGCGTCTCGTTCCGGGTGCTGTGAGCGCGGCCCGCTCGGCTGACGACGGTACGGTCGGGCCGATGATCCTCGACCTGTTCCGGCTCGACGGCAAGGTTGCGGTGGTGACCGGCGCCGGGCGGGGCATCGGCGCGTCCACCGCGCTGGCGTTCGCGCAAGCAGGCGCCGACGTGGTGATCGCGGCGCGCACCGCCGCCAACTTGGAGGAAGTGGCCGCGTCGATCACCGCGCTGGGGCGGCGGGCGGTGGTCGTCGCCGCCGACTTGAGCGACCTCGACGCGTGCGCCGCGCTGGCCGCGACAGCCGCCGACGCGTTCGGGCGCCTCGACATCGTGGTCAACAACGTTGGGGGGGCGATGCCCAAGGCGCTGCTCGACACCTCGGCCGCGGAGCTGAGCGCAGCGTTGTCCTTCAACGTGCTCACCGCGCACGTCCTGACCGTCGCGGCCGTTCCGGTGATGCTCGACCACGGGGGCGGCGCGGTGGTCAACATCACCTCGACGATGGGCCGCCTCCCTGGGCGGGCGTTGGCGGCGTACGGGACGGCCAAGGCCGCGCTGGCCCACTACACCCGGCTGTCGGCGATGGACCTGTGCCCGAAGATCCGGGTCAACGCCATCGCGCCCGGCGCGGTGCACACCGATGCCCTCGAGGTGGTGGCCGCCAACGACGAGATACGCACCGCGCTGGAGAAGGCGACGCCACTGCGGCGCATGGGCCGGCCCGAGGAGGTGGCCGCCGCGGCCGTGTACCTGGCGTCGGACGCCGGGCGCTACCTCACCGGGAAGGTGATCGAGGTCGACGGCGGCCTGATCGCCCCCAACCTGGAGCTGCCGGTCCCGGACCTGTGAGCTGGACCGCCGGGGGGATCGCCGCCGCCCGGTGGCGGGATCAGGGCGGCGCGCTCAAGGCGGCGGCCCGGCGGGGTCCGACAGCTCGGCTGCCAGGCGTTCGAGCCCGGCGACCCGGCTGGCTTTGACCAGCACCGCGTCGCCGGGCGACAACTCCCCTACTGCGGCCAGTGCACCGTCGACACCGGCGACGGGCGCGGGGCCGTAATCGGGGGTGTCGACGGCGATGACCTCGATGCCGAGCCGGGCGGCCAAGTCGGCGATGCGGCGGTGCTCGCCGGGCCCGTCGGGGCCGAGCTCGGCCATCGCTCCGAGCACCGCGATGCGGCGGGAGGCGGGCAGACGGGCCAGCGCCTGCAGGGCCGCGGCAGTGGAAGTGGGGTTGGCGTTGTAGGCGTCGTTGAGGATCTGGGCCCCGGACGGCGCGGTCACCAGTTCCATCCGCCACGGGCTCGCGGCCGCCGTCGCCAGCGCCCCGACGGCTGCGTCGAGGTCGACGCCGACGAGGAGCGCGACCGCGATCGCCGCCAGCGAGTTGCCCACCTGATGGGCGCCGCGGACCGAGAGGGCCACCTCGGTGCTCCCCCACGGCGAGCGCAGCACGTAACGGGCCCGGAGGTCGTCGTCGAGGGTGACCTGCTCGGCGACCACGTCGAGGCCCGGCGTCCGCGACTCGGCTGCGACGCCGTATCTGATCACTTGCGCGTCGGTGCGCTCGGCCATCGCCGAGACCCGCTCGTCGTCGCCGTTCAAGATCGCGCTGCCCGAAGGCGGGAGGGACTCGACCAGCTCTCCTTTGGCCCGGGCCACCGCGTCGAGACCGCCGAACATCTCGGTGTGGACCGTGGCCACTGCGGTCACCACCGCGATGGTGGGGCGGGCGATGTCGCAGAGCAACTCGATGTGGCCGACCCCCCTCGCCCCCATCTCGATGACTGCCACTTCGGTGTCATCGGCTGCGTTGGCCAGGGTTAGGGGGACGCCCAGCTCGTTGTTGAAGCTCCGGGCGCTGGCGGTGACCCGCCGGGCCGCGCCGAGCGCGGCCGCCGCCAGGTCCTTGGTCGAGGTCTTGCCGACCGAGCCGGTGATCCCGACCACCGGGCCTTCCAGACGCCTCCGAGCGGCCCTGCCGAGGTCGAGCAGCGCGGCGCCGGTATCGGCCACGGCGATGGCCGCCGCCGGGCGCTCGACGTGACCCGAAGCAGGCGGTCCGGGTTCACGGCGCCCGGGCTCCGGGTGACCGGGGGCTGGGTGGCCGGGCGCTCGGTGGCCGGGCGCTCGGTGGCCGGGCGCTCGGTGGCCGGGCACGAACAGATAGCCGGCGGCGCCGGCTTGGAGCGCGGCGTCGATGAACTGGTGCCCGTCGCGCTCGGCGACGATCGGCACGAACAAGGCGCCGGCGGTCACCTCCCGGGAGTCGATGGTCACCGGCCCGTAGGCCTGAGCGGGGTCGGGGTCGGGGGGCTCGGCTTCGATCCGGCCGTGCACCGCGTCGGCGAGCTGTTGGAGGGTCCAGCGCATGCGCCCTCGATCATGCCAGTGCTGCGGGTGCGGGCGCGCCAGACCGGGCGGGGTCCCATGGACCGGCCGGCGACGCCAGTAGCGTGGTCGGCCATGGTCGACGCTGTCCCCCGTCCCCGGCCCGGCGGCCGGATACGCCTGGTCGTGCTCTACGGGGGCCGCTCCGCCGAGCACGAGGTGTCGTGCGTCTCAGCCCGCCACGTCCTGGCCGCCTGCGACCCCGACCGCTATCAGATCGAGGTCATCGGTATCGGGACCGACGGCCGGTGGGTGGACGCCACGCCGCTGCTCGCCGTCCTACCCGACGACGCCGCCGCGCTGCCCGAACCCGATGTCCTGCTGGCGGGGAGCTGGCCGCTGCCGTCCCTCCCGCCGCCCGGCTCATGGCCCGCTGACGCTGCGCAGCAGCGCATCCCCGCGACCCTCGAGCCGGTCGGGGCGTTGCAGGCCGACGGCGCGCACACCACGGTGGTCTGGCCCGTCCTCCACGGCCCGATGGGAGAGGACGGCACCGTGCAGGGGCTCTGCGAGGTGGCGGGAGTGGCCTACGTCGGCGCCGGGGTCGCCGGATCAGCGGCCGCCATGGACAAAGCACTGGCCAAGACCGCCTTCGCCGGGGCCGGGCTGCCCCAGGCCCGGTGGTTGGGCGTCGCCGCCGCCGGCCTCGCCGATCACGACCGCGACGCGGTGACCGGCCTGGTCAAGCAGGTGGAGGCCGACCTCGGGTGGCCGGTGTACGTGAAACCCGCCAACATGGGCTCCACCATCGGCGTGTCCCGGGCTGCGGACCCCGGGGAGCTGGTCGCAGCGCTGGACCTGGCCGCCCGCTACGACGACTACCTGGTAGTCGAGGAGGAGATCCGGGGCCGGGAGCTGGAGATCGGCGTGCTCGGCCTCGATCCCCTCCTCACCTCGACGGTCGGGGAGATCAAACCCAGCCACGACTTCTACGACTTCGACGACAAGTACACCTCCGGAACCGCCGACCTTCTGGTCCCTGCGCCGATCCCCGAGGATGTCGCCGACGAGATGGCCCTCCTCGCGGTGGCCGCGTGCCGGGCGTTGCGAGTCGACGCGATGGCCAGGGTCGACTTCTTCTACGACGTCGACGGCCGCCTGCTGCTCAACGAGATCAACACCCTTCCGGGGTTCACGCCGATCTCGATGTACCCCCGGCTGTGGGCTGCGTCCGGGGTGCCCTACCCGCATCTCGTCGACCAGCTCGTCGATCTGGCGATCCGCCGCCATCAGCGGCGATCCACCCGGCAGACGTCGCGCTAGGAAACGCCGGCAGACCCGCGGCGCGGGGGTCAGACCGCCGGCACCGCGCCGGCCGCGACCGGGGCGTGGGTGGAGCGCTCGACGCCGCCCGCGACCTCTGCGGTGATGGCCAGCGCCGATATCCCGGCACCGGCCCGGAACCCGACCACCTGCGCCGGGGTGCTGCCGAGAAGCCCGTAGGACACCGTGCCCGACTCCGTGACCCCCCACAGCTGGTAGGTCTGGGAGGAGGGCAGCGCGCTGAGCTTGGCGTCGTAGAGGTAGCCCTGGCCTCCAGGGAGGATGACCGCGTTGACGGTCTGGCCGTCGGCGACGGGCCGGAGGATCACCTTGCGGGCGCCGGGGACGGAGAGGGCCTGGGTGACCGCGCTCATCGACGGGGTCCCGAGCGAGACCTCGTGGCTGATGGTCGAGGTCCGGTGGTCTAGGCGGGCGACTTGCACCCCGAGGACCGCAACGGCAACCGCCGCGGCCACCGCGAGGGCGGCCAGAGCCCGCACCCGCAGCGTCTGGTACCGCGCGCCGCCCCTAGGTCCGCCGGCGCCCGCTCCCTGGGGTCGCGCAGCGACGCCACCCGCAGCCCGGCCGGGCGCCGCGGCGCCCTCCGAGCCGGGAGCGCTGGGGAAGGCGTCGTCGCCGACGCGCTGCAGGCGCAGCGCGGGCGGGGCCTCTTGCATGCTGGCGGTGATGCGGTCCCAAAGGCCGGCGGGGGCTTCCTGGCCGGCGTAGCCGAGCAGGCCAGCCACCTCCCGGTGCTCCTGAACCTCGGCCCGGCACCGGGGGCACACCTCGAGGTGGCGGGCGACCAGCTCGGCTTCGTCGGGCGCCACCGCGTCGAGGGCGTACGCCCCGAGCAGGGCCTGGATGTCCTCGTGGGTCACCGGCCGAGAGTCGCTCATGCTCCCACCCCCACATCGCCGAGCTCGCTGCGCATGCGTTTGAGGCCCACCCGGATGCGACTTTTCACCGTGCCCTCCGGAGCGTTGAGCAGTGCGGCCACCTCCCGGTAGGTGTGCCCGCCGAAGTAGGCCAGGTGGATGGCCTGGCGCTCGTCCTCGGGCAGCGTAGCGAGGGCTTCTTTGACTCGGTCGGCGACCGCCAGGTCCCAGACTTCGTGCTCGATGTCGTAGCCGGCCTCGGCGGCCGAGCGCGCCTCGCGCTGCTCGCGGTCTCGCCGGGAGGTCTCCGAGCGCAGTAGATCGACGGCCCGGCCGTGGGTCTGGGCCAGCAGGTAGCTACGCAGCGATCCTCGCTCGGGGTCGAAGCGGTCCGGCTCGTTCCACAGCCGCAAGAAGACCTCCTGCACGATCTCCTCGGCTCGGGTCGGGTCGTTGAGGACCCGCCGGGCCAAGCCGAACACCGCGCCGGCGTGGCGCCGGTAGGCCTCGGCGAGCGCGTCCTCCCGCCACCGACCGATGGCGACTACCAGGGCGCCGTCGCTGGCGTCGAGCAGGGATGCGGTCATCGCTTCTTCATTCGGAGCCGCCGCCGGGTTCGGATGGCCCTCCGGGGGCACGCCCCGCTCAGCGGCCGTCGGAGGCCGCCAGCGTGGCACGCCCGCGACCGTAGCCGTCTCCGGCGGTAGCCCGGAGGAGAGCGAGGATCGCGGCCATGTCCCCGTCGGCTTTCAGCCGGCCTTGCATGAACAGCACGCTCGGCTCCTCGACCCCGGCCAGCAGCGCCCGCGCGTCGGCGAGGGGCAGGGTGAGGGTGGCGACGGCATCTGGCGCGACGACCCCGGGGATCCAGCGGACCACCCGGCCTCCTTCGATCTCGAGGGTGCCCTGAGCGGTCTCCGCCGCGGCCCCGGACCCCTCGGTGCCGGCCGGCGGGGCCGAACGCGTCCGGCGCGGCCGGCCGGCGCTGGCCGGTACGACCAGGGCGAGCGCCCCGGAGAGGTCCGACGCTCCTAGCGTCGCGCCTTCGATCAGGGCGCCGAACGCGGCCTGCAGCTGCTCGTCGAGCGGCGCCACCGTATCGCCGGCTTGATCCTCCCCCACCTCAGCGGTCCTCCCTGGCGACGCCGCCGACAGGTGAGCCGCCGGCCGGTGAGCCGTCGAGGGTCGAGCGGACCCCGGCGAACAGGTCGTCCTCGACGCCTTCCAGCGGCCGCCGCCCGGTCAGGTCCCGGGCCAGGGTGTACTCCTCGAAGGGGTGAAGCCCGTCCATCACCTCCGGCGGCAACCCGAACCAGAACTTCGACGTCGGGTCGACCTGCGTGGCGTGGGCGAGCAGCGCCTCCCGGGTCACCCGGCTGAAGCCGTTGACGTCGATGATCGTCGTCGGCGGCGGCACCTCCCCCACCCGCGCCAGGCGCTCCTCGCTGACCGGGGACTCCATCCCGAGCTCCAGGTGCTTCTCGTGCAGGGCGACCATGCGCCGGACCGACCAGGTGACGTAGTACAGCTTGAGGGGCTGCCACGGTTCGCCAGCGTCCGGGTAACGGGTCGGGTCCCCGGCCGCGTCGAAGGCCACCTCCGATATCTCGTTGGTCCGGAGGTGGTCGGGATGGGGGTAGCCCGACTGGTCCTGAGGGTAGGTGACCAGAACCTGCGGCCGGACCCGCCGGATCACCGCGACCAGCCGGCCGACGGCCTCGTCGAGGGGCGCCGCCGCGAAGCTGGCCGGGTTGGCGTTGGCGGGGCTGTCGGGCATCCCCGAATCCCGGTAGCCGAGCATCACCACCTCGTCGTAGCCGATGATGTCGGTGGCCGCCTTAAGCTCCTCCATGCGGATCTCGGGCAGGCGCTCGACGACCCCCGGGCGGTCCATGGCCGGGTTGAGGATGTCGCCTTCCTCGCCGCCGGTGCAGGTGACCAGCACGGTGCGGACTCCCTCGGCGTGGTAGCGGGCGACGGTCCCGGCCCCTTTGGACGACTCGTCGTCGGGGTGGGCGTGGACTTCGAGGAGGCACAGCTCGGGCACCGCTCCAGCCTACGGGCGCTCGAAGGCGGTCACGACCTCCATGTGGAAGGTGTGGGGAAAGAGGTCGAGGATGGCCATCGACGTAGCGCCGTAGCCGGCGTCGCGCAGCAACGCCGCGTCCCGGGCGCACGACGCCGGGTCGCAACTCACCAGCACGACGCGGCCGGCGCCGGTGGAGGCCACCGCGGCCACGCCGGCGCGGCCCAGCCCGGAGCGGGCCGGGTCGGCTATGACCACGTCGGCCGGGACCGGCTCCCACACCTCGACCTCGCCGGCGAACACCTCGGCGTCCAGGTCGGCCAGGTTGGCGGCCGCGTCCGCGGCTGCGCCCGGTGACGACTCGACCGCGACCAGCCGGCACCCGGCGCGGGCCGCGGCCACACCTCCGAGCAGCCCGACCCCGGCGTAGAGGTCCACCAGCGTGTCGCTGGCCGCCAGCGGGCCGGCGGCCGCGCTGACGGTCTCGGCGAGCAGGCCGGCGGCCTGCGGCCCGGACTGGAAGAACGACCGTCCCCCCACCTGCCACCGCCGGCCACCGACGTCCTCGTGGAGGTGCGCTTCGGTCTTGGGGCCGACGACGACCGCGTCGACGGGAGCCTCCACGACCACCGCCCCGCCGGAGGGCACGACGAGACGCTCCCCTCCTGCCACGCCGACGCGCAGGCCGATCTCCGGGGCCCGGGGGTCGCGCTGACCCCGGCCGCGCCCGGCGGGTCGCTCCGGAGGCCGGCCCGGGCGGAGCCGGACGCCGCTGATCAGCTCCTCGAGCAGCGGGTGCGCCACGAGACAGTGATCCGGGGCGACGGTCCCGTTGGAGTGGCGGTGCCGGTAGGCCGGGCGGCCGTCTCCGTCGACGGCCAGGCGCAGCGTGGTCCGGTAGCCGCCGGGGTCGACCTGCCGGGGCGGTGGCCCCCCGGGAGGCTCCATGCGAGCCAGGCGCCGCCAGCTGTCTGCGACCACTTCCACCTTGTGGCGCAGCTGGGCGTCTACCGCGAGGTGCTGCCACTGGCAGCCGCCGCACCCGGCCCGGGCGTGGGGGCAGGGCGCGACGACGCGCTCTGGAGACGGGCCGTCGACCGCCACGACGCGAGCGCGCGCGAAGTCCCGACGCTGGGCCACCAGCTCGATGCGGACCGTCTCGCCGGGCAGGCCGCCCTCGCAGAACACCACCCGCCCGTCGGGCAGCCGCCCGAGCGCGTCACCACCGGCGGCCACCCGGTCGCCGAGCTGGAGCGTGAGCTGGTCCAAGTCGCGTTCGAGCGCAGCCGCGCCTCGGGGTACCGGCTGGCGGGGACCGGACTCCCGTCCTGCCCGTCCCGCGGGTGCTCGCCGGGTGCCCACGGATCAGCGGGCGGCGTCGACGAACGCGTCGAAGATGGCTTGCTGGGCCGGGTCGGTCGCAGCCGAGCGCTCCGGGTGCCACTGAACCGCCACGCACCACCCGGCGGCCGACGACGGGGTCTCGAGCGCCTCGACTACACCGTCGGCGCTGCGGGCGGTGACGACCAGACCGGCGCCAACCTCGGCGACGGCTTGGTGGTGAATCGACACGCACTTGTCGAGACGCCCGCCGCGCCCCTCGATGGCGGCCAGGCGGCTGCCGGGCGCCACGTCGACGCGGTGGAGCGCGGGGTCACCGGCGCCGATCGGAACGCCGTGGACGTCAGCGCCGTCGAGGTCAGGGAGATGCTGGTGGAGGGTGCCTCCCATGGCCACGTTGAGCACCTGGAGCCCCCGGCAGATCGCCAGCAGCGGGATCCCGGCTTCCAGCGCGTGACGGGCCAGGCCCAGCTCGAAGTGGTCCCTCTCGACGTCGACGCCGTAGGTGGCCGGGTGGGGGGACTCGCCGTAGTGGAGCGGGTCCAAGTCGCCGCCCCCGAGCAGGACCACGCCGGCGAAGGGCGCCAGGATCGCTTCGGCGGCGGCGCCGGTCGGGCCGCCGACGACGGCTGGGAGGGCGCCGGCCCGGCGCAGCCCGTTCAGGTAGGCCACTCCTGCCGCTTCGCCGCTGTCGGTCCAGCTCGCGATCCGGCCGGCGCCCAGGCGGGCGGGGGCCACAGCCACCAGCGGCCCGAGCGGGCTGCGGGCGACGGAACGGAGGTCGGAGCGGGTGGAGGTCGAGGCCAAAGCGCCGACCAGGCTACAGCGGGGCGTCGGGCAGGCGATCAGGTCGCGGCGCGACCAGGCCGCGGCGCGCTCAGGAGGCAGCGCGCTCAGGCCGCCGGCGCGCTCAGGCGGCCCGGGCGGTGATGGAGCGCTCGAGCAGAGAGAGGCCTCCCAGGCCCGGCAGGCGGTCGATCTGGCGGTCGATGCGTTGCGCGGCGGCCATCCCGTCCGACCCGGTGAAGAGGAACCGGGTCAGGTGGTCGACTTCCTCCGCGGGCATCACCCCGGCGCCCACAGGTGACCATGCCCGTTCGAGGGCGAAGCGGACCAGACGCTGGGCCCGGCCGCTCGACGCCAGCGCGGCCCGTGCGTGGGTTGCGTAGAAGTCGATGTGACGGCCCTCCTGGCGCATGATCCGCTTGAGGAGGTCGGTCAGGACCGGGTGGCGTTCGGCGGCGATCAGCCGGGCGTAGCCGGCCTGGGTGCTCCACTCGTTGACCGCGCCCCAAGTCATGTGCACCGCCAGCCACTCCCGTCCCGCGATCATCGAGCCGAGCGAGTGCAGCCACGGCTTGAACGCCTCCCGGCGCCGGATCCGGGCCCTCAGGGGCTGGACCCGCTCGGCGTGGGCTCCTTCCTCGTGGGCCTTTAGGACCTGCCC
Source organism: Acidiferrimicrobium sp. IK (assembly GCF_025499425.1). GTDB lineage: Bacteria > Actinomycetota > Acidimicrobiia > Acidimicrobiales > Palsa-688 > Acidiferrimicrobium. Next base: position 343,209 of record NZ_JAIMCB010000003.1, on the reverse strand, counting down.
GATCGCTTCTCCGTGCCAGTACTCCTCGAAGCACCAAAAAGTCAGGAACGAGGCGATCTCGTGGTCCTGGTGGGCCTTGGTGACAAGCAGGTCGCGCATGTAGCAGACGGTGTGGTACTCCACGTCGTGCATGTAGCGCAGGCACCGCAGTCCTCCCGCCGACAGCGGCTGGTCCCCGAACGTGGCGAAGTCGATGCCTGACACATCGAGCCTCGCAGTGTTCTTCTTCAGGTCATCGAGATCGAACAACGCTTCGCTTCCCTTCTCCGAGGCCGACACCCGGTGTTCGGCGCCGGGCCCGGTTGCGGATGGCGACGGTCGCAGCGGGGGCGGCGGGGTACCGTCGCTCCATGGCAGAGATCGACGGCGTGGTGCAGGAGTGGATCGACGAGGACCTCGAGCGCCGCCCGGTCGCCGCCAGCGAGCTGGGCGTGCCCGGCCACGACGGGGAGCTCGGCGACTTCTCCTCGGCGGGATTCGAGGACCGGGCGGCGCAGGACCGGCGCTGGGCGGCCCGCCTCGACGGACTGATCGCGGGCGGGGTCGGCCCCGACCAGCAGATCGACCTCACCCTGCTGCTCTCCGAGCTGGCGGGGCGCGCCGTGCTGCAGGAGTGGCAAGACTGGCGCCGCGACCCGAGCATCTACCTGAACCCCTGCACCGGCGGGGTGCACAGCCTGTTCCAGCACCGGCTGCGCCCCGAAACCGAGCTGACGGCCGCGGCGGTGGCCCGCCTTCACCAGGTGCCCGGCGTGGTCGCCGCGGCCCAAGCCAACCTCGACCCGAGCGTCGCGCCGGCGCTGCTGGTGCGTCGAGGCCGGGATGCCGCGCACGCCGGGGCGGTGTACTTCCGCGACTTGCTTCCCGGGTCGGTCGACGACCCGCAACTGAAGGCCGATCTGGCGTCGGCCGGGGCCGGGGCGGCGGCCGCCCTCGACGACCTCGCCGTCCACCTCGACGGCCTGGCGGAGCGGGCGCGCGGCGAGTGGGCGCTCGGGGAGAACCGCTACAGCGCCCTGCTGCGCCAACGGGAGATGCTCGGCTACGGAGCGGCGGAGCTTCACGCCCGGGGGCTGGTGGCGTGGGACGACCTCGACGCCGAGATGACCGAGCTGGCATCCCGGGTGGACCCAGGCGGTGGCGGCTGGCGGCAGGTGGTGGAGTCGCTCTCGGCCGAGCACCCCGACACGCCGGAGGCGATGCGCGCCGCGTACGAGCGGTCCTGCCGCGACGCCAGAGCGTTCCTCGTCGAGCGCAACCTGGTCACTCTCCCCGACGGTGAGCGGTGCCTGGTCGAGCCGTCACCGCTGTTCCAGCGGCCGCTGCTGGCGGTGGCGTCCTACTCGTCGCCGCCCGCTTTCTCGACGTCGCGGACGGGCACCTTCTATGTGCCGTACCCGCCGGAGGGCACCTCCGCCGAGCAGCTCCAGGAGCGTCTGGCCGACAACAGCTTCCACAGCATCCCGACCACCAGCGTCCACGAGGCCTACCCCGGCCATCACTGGCAGCTGACCTGGGCCAACAGCACCCCCCGGCCGCTTCGCAAGGTGATCTGGACCTCGTATTTCGTCGAGGGTTGGGCGCTCTACGCCGAGAAGATGATGCGCGAGCAGGGGTTCTTCGGCGACCCCCGCCAAGAGCTGTGCCATCTCGGCGGCCGGATCTTCCGGGCGGCGAGGGTCGTGGTCGACACCGCCTTGCACACCGGGGATATGACCGTCGAGGACGCGGTCACGTTCATGGCCACCAAGGCCGGCCTGACCGACGCGGTGGCCCGCGCCGAGGTCGAGCGGTACTGCTCGTGGCCGACCCAGGCCCCCTCCTACCTCACCGGATCGTTGGAGATCGAACGCATGCGCGACCGATGGTTCGAGGAGAGAAGGGGCGACCTCCGCCAGTTCCACGACACCATCGCCGCCGCGCCGGGCATGCCTCTCGCGCTCACCGAACGGGCGTGCTTCGGCGCATGACCGCCGCCACCTGGATCACCCCGCTCTCCGACGGCGACCGCGGCCTGCGGGTCGCGGTGAAGGACCTGATCGACATGGAGGGAGTGCCGACCACGGCCGGCTGCCGGGCGGTGGCCGAGCGGGCCGAGGCCGCAACCGCGGACGCAGCGTGCCTGGCAGGTATCCGCGACGCGGTCGCCGCCGGCGAGGCCCGCATCGTCGGCAAGACCAACCTCCACGAGCTGGCCGACGGGATCACCGGTATCAACCCGTGGTTCGGGACACCGGTCAACCCCTTCGACGCCGCTCTCGTCCCCGGCGGGTCGAGCAGCGGATCGGCCGCCGCGGTCGGCGCCGGCGAGGCGGACGTCGCGCTCGGCACCGACACCGGAGGGTCGGTGCGGATCCCTGCCGCGTGCTGCGGGATCACCGGACTCAAGACCACCTGGGGGCGGGTGTCCCTCCAGGGTGTATGGCCCCTGGCGATCAGCCTCGACACCGTCGGCCCGATGGCCCGCGACGTGGCCGGAGTGGCTTCCGGCATGGCGCTGCTGGAGCCGGGGTTCCGCCCGGCCGCATCGTTCGACGGGCCGGTCGGGCGGCTCCGCCTCCCGCTGCCGGTGGACCCTGCCGTGGACGCCTCGCTCGACGCCGCGCTGTCAGCGGCAGGGCTCGATGTTGTTCCGATAGACCTGCCGGGGTGGCAGGATGCGGCGCGCGCCGGCCTGGCCATCCTCGGGCGCGAGGCGCTCGACGCCCACGGCGAGCTGGTCGGCGACCACCCCGCCGAGGTCGGGGCCGACGTGCGGGACAACTTCGGCCACGCGGCCCGCGTCGGCCATCAGCAGCTCCGAGATGCCCTTTCGCTCAGGGACCGCTGGCGGCGCAGTCTCGACGCGGTGTTCGACCAGGTCGGCGCCTTGGCCCTCCCGGTGATGGGCGGCCCCCCGCCGGCCGTCGGTCCCGACGCGGCCGCAGCGATGACCGTCGCCTGGACCCTCCCGGTCAACCTGGCCGGCGTGCCTGCCCTGGCGCTGCCGGTGGCGCCGGCGGGAGGTTCTCCGGTGAGCTTGCAGCTCGTCGGGCGGGAGGGGGCCGAAGAACAACTCTGCGCGCTCGGCGCCCTCATCGAAGCCGCCCTGGCCTGAGCAGCCTCGCCGTTCCACCGGGCCACCGGCGGGTCGACCCAACCGGTTGGGTAACGTGCTGATCGGCTCCCCTCCACTCGTCCCGACACTGGGACCGTCGCTCGTCCCGACACCGGGACCGTCGCGTCCAGCCAGGACGGACCGCCTGCCACGAGGACGGTGATGTCACTCCCGGAGCTGCAGTCCGCGCTGCGCACCCTCGGGCCCCGCCTGTACGTGGGCCAGGGATGGCGCGGTCCGGTGCTGGCCGATCCCGGCCAGGCGGTGCTGGTGCTCGGGCCGCCCCGCTCCGGGAAGACGTCGGCGCTGGTCGTACCCAACGTGTTGGTCGCGCCCGGCGCGGTCATCGTCACCTCCACCAAACCCGACGTCCTCGAAGCCACGATGCGAGCCCGGGCCGGGATCGGACGGTGCTGGCTGTTCGACCCGACCGGCACCGTCGATCCGCCGCCCGGGGTCCTCCGAGCCCGGTGGTCGCCGGTCGCCGCCAGCCGCGAGTGGGACGACGCGCTGGTGCTCACCCGGGCGATGGCCCGCGCCGCCCGCCCGGGCGCCGAGCGCGGCGAGTCGGGGCACTGGGTGGAGCGGGCCGAGGCGATGGTCGCGCCGCTGCTCCACGCCGCGGCCCTCGCCGGCGCCGACATGCGCACGGTCAACAGTTGGGTGCTGCGCCAGGATCTCGGCGAGGCGGCGGCGGTGCTCGCGGCGCGGGGAGCGCCGGTAGCCGGCGACGTCCTCGCCGGCCTGGCCGCCACGGAGGCCCGCGAGCTGTCGGGCATCTGGTCCAGCGCGGCGGGGATCCTGGCCGCCTACCGGTCGCAGGCCGCGCTGGCGGCGGCGGACTCGCCCAACGTCGAGCCGGCCGCGCTCCACTCCAGCACTGACACCGTCTACGTGTGCGCGCCCGGAGACCGCCAGGACCTGGTCGCGCCGGTCGTCGTCGGGTTCCTTGAACGGGCCCGCTCTGGCGCTTACAGCGCCGCCGCGGCGCGCCGTGGCGGCGTTCCGCTCACCTTCGTGCTCGACGAGGTGGCCAACGTCGCCCCCCTGCCGAACCTCCCTGCGCTGGTTTCCGAGGGTGGCGGCCAGGGCGTGTCCACGCTGGCCTGCCTCCAGGACCTGTCCCAAGGCCGCCACCGGTGGGGAGCGCGAGCCGACGGCTTCCTCTCCCTCTTCGGCGTCAAAGTCGTGCTGCCCGGCATCGGCGATCACGCCACCCTCGAACTGGTGTCCCGCCTCGGCGGCGAGATCGACGTCCCGGTCCGGTCGGTCAGCCGGGGCGCCTGGTACGGCCCCGGTTGGGGAGCGCCGACCACCACCGTCACCACCCGCCGCCAGCGGGCGCTCCCCTTCGACCGGGTCAGCCACCAGCCGCGCGGCACCGCGCTGGTGCTCGCCGGTGCCCTCCCTCCCGGCCAGGTCAGCCTGCCGCCGTGGTGGGAGATGGGCCCCCGTCCTCCCCGCCCCGCCCTCGGTCTGTGACTGACGCGCCCGGCGGGGCCACCGGTCACGGCGGGGAAGAGCCCGGACCCCGCCGGTGTTGAAAGCCTTGTGTCCACCCATCCGCCCGTGCTGTCCGTGCTCGACCTGGCCCCGGTGCCGGAGGGCGTGAGCCCGACTGAAGCGCTGGCCCGGTCAGTGGAGCTGATCAGGCTGGCCGAAGACCTCGGCTTCCGCCGCTACTGGGTGGCCGAGCACCACAACATGCCCGGCATCGCCAGCTCGTCGCCGGCGGTGCTCATCGCCCACCTCGCCGCCGCGACCTCCCGCATCCGGGTCGGCAGCGGCGGCGTAATGCTCCCCAACCACGCGCCGCTCGTGATCGCCGAGCAATTCGGCCTGCTCGCGTCGCTCCACCCGGGCCGCATCGACCTGGGACTCGGGCGGGCGCCCGGAAGTGACCAGGCCACGGCCCGGGCGCTCAGGCGGGCATTCGACGACCCCGCAGCGGACAAGTTCCCCGAGCAGCTGGGGGAGCTGGTGGCGTTCTTGCACGGCTCCTTCCCAGACGACCACCCGTACCGCCACATCCGCGCCGTGCCCCGCGCCGAGGTACCGCCGAGCATCTGGCTGCTCGGCTCGAGCGGTTACAGCGCCCAGCTGGCTGGGATGCTCGGCCTCCCGTTCTCCTTCGCCCACCACTTCGCCCCCGCGTACACGGAGCCGGCGGTGCAGCTCTACCGGGACTCGTTCCGTCCCTCGGCGGTGCTCGACGAGCCCTACGTCGCCATCGGGGCGGCGGTGCTCGGCGCCGACACCGACGAGGAGGCGCAGTGGCTGCACGGGCCGTCGCGGCTTCAGATGCTGCGGCTGCGGACCGGTCGCCCCGGGCCCCTCTCCAGCCCGGAGGACGCCGACGCCTACCCGTGGACCGCCGGCGAGCGCAACGCCGTCGCCGGCTTCACGTCCTCCCACATCGTCGGCTCCCCCGACACGGTGCGCGCCGGGCTGACCAGGCTGGCCTCGATGACCGGCGCCGACGAGCTGATCGTGACAACCAACACCTTCTCCCAAGCCGACCGGCTGCGCTCGTTCCGCCTAGTGGCGGACGTCATGGCGCCCGCCGCGGCCTGACCGGCGCCTTGACCTTCCCTGCGCCCACCAGTCCCGAGCCCGACGGTCCGACCTCGGGAGAGGACAGCCCGGCGTCGGTGGCGCACGGCCCCGGCTCCGACGGCTCGGCAGACCAGGCCGCGCTGCACCGCAACGCCCGCCGGGTGCAAACCGCGCTCCTCGCGGCCGGCTCCGACGCCGCGGTCCGCCAGCTACCGGAGTCCGCACACACCGCAGCGGAGGCCGCCGCCGCTCTCGGGGTGACCGAAGCGCAGATCGCCAAGTCCCTCGTGTTCATGGCCGACGGAGCCCCGGTGCTGATCGTGCTTCGCGGCGCGGACCGCCTCGACCCCACCCGCCTGGCCGCCCACCTGGGCGCAGCCAGGGTGCGCCGGGCCGACCCCGACGCAGTGCGGGCCGCGACCGGCTACCCGATAGGCGGAGTCAGCCCGCTCGGCCACTACGGGCTTCGGGTCCTCGTGGACCAGGGTCTGGCCGACGAGGGGGAGATCTGGGCCGCGGCGGGCACACCTAACTGTGTGTTCCCCACCTCCTTCGCCGAGCTGGTCCGCGTCGCCGGCGCCGAGCCGGCCGACGTCCGCAGCTCCTGAGCCTGCTCGCAGGAGCCGGGGTCAGCTCCGGTCCCCGCTAGTCGAGCGTCGGCTCGGGTCCCCGGGCGGCAGCCTCCCCTCAGTCACGGCCCGCCACACCTCGGCGGCTGCCGCCGCGAAACCGTCGGGCAACCCCAGATCCCTCAGGCTGCGAGCGACCTCGTCCATCTCACCCGACCACCGCCAGGCCTTGGGCAGCGAGTGGTGGGCAGCCGCCAGCCGCTCAGGAAGATCCGGCTGCGAGCGAGCCCACTCGCCGAAGAGCGCGTCCTCGACACCGTTGGCCCGGGCGGCCGCCTCGACAACCAGCAGCAGCGCGGCCGTTCCCTTGGTCCACGCCGCGTACGACATCTTCATCGCCGATGCCGCAGTCGGGTTGTCCCCGAGCACCACGGCCTCCCCCCGATCACTACCTGATAGCAGGGACGCGATCGCCGGGGCGTCCGGGCCGCTGAGGAACATCCGGGTCCCGGTGCCGGGCCCCATCGGGCCGCCGATCAGGTCGCCGTCGACGAACCGGGCTCCTGCCGCCTCCACCACGCCGCGGATCTCGAGAGCCGTGGCCGGCGCCACCGCGTTGGCGTCGACGTACAAGCCGGCGAACGCCGTCGCTGCCACCTGACGGGCCACGTCCAGGGCGGCGTGCGGCGGGCAGATCGACAGCACCACGTCGGCCTGGGCGCACAAGCCGGCCACCGAACCTGCGTCTTCCATGCCGGCGTCCTCAGCTCGCCTGGCGCTCTCGTTGCTGCGGGCGGCGGAGGCCCATAGCACCCTCGAGCCTCGTTCGATGAGCGCCGCGCCCACCGACGCTCCCATCGAACCGGGGTGGAGTAGGCCGACGACCACGGATCGAGCGGGTGCCATATCGCGAGTCTCGCTGCTCGCCGCGGTCCCCGCCTGCTCTTGTGACAGTCACCAGAATCTGCCCGCTGGCGGCCAGCGGGGAGTGCCCGCAGGCGGCCACCCTGCCACCGTTGGGGTAACCGGTCCCGGCCACCGGGTAAACGGGATCCGTCGCTCTGGCGCATCGCCGGACACGTACGCCAACGGGACCTACGGTTGGCCATGACCTCATCCACGAAAGCCTCGGTGCTGCCGTCACTTTGGACGACGCTCTTGATTGGGCTGATCCTCGGGGCGGGTGTCGGGGCTGTACTCGGCGGAGGCGCCGGAGCCCTCTTCTACGGCTTCGTCGGCTTGGTGGGGGCTTTCTTCGGTTGGCGGTACGAGGCCCATCGTCGTTGAGCGCTCGACAGAGGGAGCGTCTCGCGTGTCCCGCCACTTCACACCAAGTGGACAGCCGGCAAGGAAAAAAGGACATCGACTCCGTCGACGGCTCTTGACACCAAGCGCTTCTTCAGGAACGGCGATCCGCGCCTCAGGTCGCCCGTGCGGCGCGTGTACCGGCTCACACAGAACGACCCGCCGGCGAGCGGAGAGCGTTCGTCAGGCGGAGTACAACACCGGCACGCCGAGCGTCGGGGCGTTGGCGAGGCAACCGTCGGAGGTGAGCAGCGAGGCATGGAGATGGGCGGCGAGCGCGACGTAGAGACCGTCGGCGAAGGTGACGTTCGCCCGCTTCGCCCGTGCGTCGGCGAACAGACCTCGAACATGCACCACCCGTAGAGGCCGAGCGAGGAGTTCGTTGACGCCTTGCTGGGATTGCTCGCCGGTGAGGACGCCGTTGAGATCCCAGCGGCGAAGCACGGCCCCGCACTCGGCGAAGAAGTGATCCGGACCCAGGGCACGGCGTCGTCGGGCAGCGGTCGCCGAAGGGCACGTCCACGCTCGGAGTCGACGACCAGCTCTACACCGGCGGAGGCATCAATGACGACAGGGGTCACGCCTCGCCGGTGCTGCGCAGGTCCGTGAGTGTGTCAACAGCTCGGACTGGGAGATGGAGGGGTTCCCCGCTCTGGCGCCGGTCCAGCCACGCGCGAAACGCCTCGGGCGTCACGGCCTCGTCGGGGTTCGTGACCACGACGGCGGGGTCAGAGGGCGACGGAGCGGCCTGGCCCTCCACGTTCCAAGCGTACCGCTGACCCCCGACAGCGTCCCGGGACAGAACATTCCATCAGGACCGATCACCACCGACCGGCGTTCCGCACCTACTCGGCGTTATTTCTGCTTGGGTTGCCGACTCTGGGCTCCAGCAGACTCTTGCTGGCGCCCAGAGCGTCGGTCAGCGGGCGGCGCCGGCGATGTAGATGGACACGATGTAGGTGGCGTGACGGTCGAGCGAGACCCTGGCCCGGTCGTAACCCATGGTGGTGCGCGGATCGGCGTGCGATGCGGCCTCTTGGACGTCGCGCAGGGGCACGCCAGCGTCGAGAGCGGCGGTGATGAAGGCGTGGCGAAGGGTGTTCCACTGGCGGCCGACATGCGCTCCTCCGACCTGGCGCTCCGAGCCGCAGCGCCGCCACTCCCGCTGCTGCTCGCATCGCTCCCGCTGCTGGTCGCAGTTGCTTCCAAGGGAAACCCGCGGCAGACCTCCACCACAGCCGGCGGACGTGTCGCGGCTCGCGTGGGTGATCACCCTTGCAAGCCGCGACAGACCTGACAATTCCGGGCGCGGTCTGTCGCGGCTTTCCCGGCCGCCAGCAACAGCCGCGCCCCCAACAAGCGGCCGCGCCCCAACAAGCGGCCGCGCCGCGCACGGCCCAGCACCCAGCGCCACTCCCCTAGCAATCCCCGCGGTCGAACGAGGCGGTCACCGCCGCTTCATGCGACGCTGGCCAGCCCGATCGCCGCGCCGGATGCCACCGCTACCACCGCGGCGGCCAGAGCGTCGGGCCATCCCGGCCCCGCCGGCTGCGAGGTCAGCTGCCCGGTCCCGCCTCGCGCCGTGATGGCCTCTCCCATCTCACCGGCCCGGCGGATCGAAGCGGTGAGAGCGGCGGTCATGAGGTCGATGCCCTCGTCGAGGAGGGTGTTGAGGCTCCAACGGTGCCCCGGCGGTCCAGGCCGCAGACGCCTTGCGGCCATCACCGTGCGCATCTCATCCACCAGCAGAGGAAGGCTGCGGATGCACAGAGCGGTGGTGACGGCCCACTCGTCGACGGGCAGGCGCAGCCATCGCAGCGGCGCACCGACGCGGGCCACCGCCGGCGCGACATCACCCAAGGAGGTTGTCCACGCGACCATGGCCGAAGCGCCGAGGAGCACGACGCTCAGGCACACGAAGCGGACGTAGAGCTCGAGGTCGCCCAGCCCGACATGCCCCGAGCCGACCGAGATCTCCGGCTTGCCACCCGACACGAGTGTGAACAGTCCGCCGGCGGCCATCACCACCCAGAACCACACCGGCAGCCGGGGCAGCGCGCTTCGCGGGACTCGGGCAATGCGTGCAACCGCGAGGAGCATGACCGCTCCGATCACGATGCCCGGCCAACTCGGAACCAGGGAGAGGACGACGCCGTAGGTGACGACCGCCAGCATCTTGGTTCCGGCCCACAGCCGGTGGATGGCCGTGTCGCCGGGGATCTGGCGGAGGAGGACCATCGACCGCCGCGGCCGGCGGGGTTGCCGGTCGGGGGACGATCCGCCAGAAGACGTTGCGCCACCGCCCGACGCCCCACCGCCGGACGATCCGCTTTGGAGGCGCTGGACGCGCCGGGAAGTGTCGGACGGGCGCGACGTCACGGCGTGGGCCCGCCGCCCGAGACCGGCTCGGGCACGTAGTCGTGCAACTGGAGCCGACCCTGCGCGAGCAGCGCAGTTCGGTCGCACACCTCTCCCATCCCCTCGAGGTCGTGGGAGATCACGATCAGGGAGAGGCCTTCGTCTCGTAACCGGCCGAGGACCGAGAGCAACCCGGCCCGGCTGGAGGGGTCGAGCCCGGCGAGCGGCTCATCAAGGATCAACACGCGCGGCCGGCGGGCGAGGAGCCCGGCCAGAGCGACCCGGCGCATCTCACCTCCGCTCAGCTGGTCGATGCGCCGATCCGCGAACTCGGCGTCGAGGCCGACCTCGGCCAAGGCGGCGGGCACCGCGTCGGATCCGATCCCCGCGGCCGCCTTGATGTCGGAGCGAACCGTCGGGCGTTGCAGCTGGAGCCGGGCGTGCTGGAACGCCAGCGCGACGGCGCCCACCTGGCGGGTAACGGGCCGACCGTCGAGCAGGCAGCGACCGGAGGTGGGCTCGAGCAGCCCGGCCAGGACCCAGGCGAGGGTGGACTTTCCCGAGCCGTTTCCGCCGACGATCAGCAGGCCGTCACCCTCGCCGACGCTGAGGTTGATCCCGTGGAGGGCTGGCTGGGCCCACGGTGTGCCGTCGGCGTAGGTGTGCGATACGTCCTCGACGACGAGCACCCCGGCTCTCCGGTCTCCCAGGGGCCCGCGTCGTGCCGGGGTGCTCCCCGTGGGGCCGGGATCAGCGAAAGGCGGGAAGCTGTCGCCGACCCCTTCGAGGAGACGGCCGCCGGCGAGGCGCACCACGCGGTCGGCGGCGGCCGCCTCCTCCGCCCGGTGGGTGACGTGCACCACGGCCATCTGGGCGGTGCGGGGCAGCCGGGCGAGCAGGGAGGTGAGGTCTTTGCGGCCCTGCTCGTCGATCATTGCGGTCGACTCGTCGGACAAGAGCAGCTTGGGTCGGCGGGCCAGGGCGGCGGCGACCGCCAGGCGCTGCAGCTCGCCGCCCGACAGCGTCGTCGTCTCCCTCGCCGCCATCCCGCCCAGCCCGACCAGATCGAGGAGCTGTTCGACATCGACCGCGGCGTCGGCGGGGAGGCCCCACACCACGTCGTCCGCGACCCGAACCCCGAGGACCTGGCTTTCCGGTCTCTGGGAGATCACGGCGGTGCCTCCGCGCTTGCCCAGCCCCGCCGCGCCGGCGCGCACCACCTCGCCCGCGGTCGGGGGGCGGCCAGCCAGGACTCGGGCCAAGGTCGACTTCCCGGACCCGTTGGCGCCGACGAGGGCGACTAGGTCCGGGCCCTCGAGAGCGAAGCTCACCCCGTCGAGCGCGTCGGACGCCGCCTGCGGGTAGCGGACATGGACGTCGCGCAACGACACCGGCAGTGGTGCGATGGGCCGCGGGTCATCCGGGGCTTCCATGCGGTCTTCGGGGACCATCCACTCCAGGCGGTCCAGGACGGCGCCGACGATCACCCATGCCGCGGCGACGCTGGCCGCCAATCCGATTACGACCACCACTGCCACCGTCGCCCACCAGTCCCGGATGGCGGTGTCGAGGAGATGGTTCGCTCGGTCGGCCGCACCGTGCAGCAGCGGCAAGCGTCCGGCCACCCCGGTCACGCCGCGTCCCAGGTTGCGGATCTGGTCGAGGGTCAGCTTCCGGCTGGCGGCGAATACCAAGAGCATGAGATCGGCCACCCCGGCGAGCGCCGGCGCCACGACCGCGGTGGCCGCCACGACCGTCCACCGGCCCCGGCCGCGGCGTTTGACGTCGCCCACAAGACCGCCGACGATGGCGCACACGACGACGCTGTAGGCCGGCCCGGTGCCCGCTACCAGGAAGGACACGACGCAGCCGGCCACGGTCGCCGCCAGCACGGCGCGGGGACGGTACCGCTGCGCGACCAGCCCCATCGGCACGGCGCCCAGCGCCTGGATGGCACTGGCGTGAGGCAGGATCCACCCGAGGACCGCGAGGGCGACGGTGACTCCTCCGAGGACCGCGGCGGCAGCCAGTTCGAGCGGCCGGAGCGGCCCGCGCACCGACGGGGGACGCTCAGCCATCGACGCAGCCTGCCACCAGTCCGTAGGTCAACCGGCGCGGGTAGATTCGCCGGCCGGTCCTCCGCCCGGTCCCACCGGCCGGGACACCGGGCCGCAGCCCGCCCGTGCCACAACGGTGGTGCTGACCGTTAGGCGCCCGCCCCGGCGGGTCGGGCAACGACGCCACCGGCGCAGATCAGCAGAGCTCGGCATGACGGAAGCAGCAGGTCAGATGGTCCATCACCACTCCGGCGGCCTGCAGGTAGGAGTACACGATGGTGGGGCCGACAAAGGAGAAACCTCGCCGGCGCAGGTCCTTGCTCAGGGTCTCGGCCAGCGGCGTAGTCACCGGCACCTGAGCCGCCTCGCTCCAATGATTGACGATCGCGGTGCCGTCGACGCGGTCCCACAGGTAGGCCGAAAACGTCCCGTGCTCCGCGGCGACCTCGAGGAGTGCTCTGGCGTTGCTGACGGCGCTGGCGATCTTGGCCCGGTTGCGGATGATCCCGGCGTCACGGAGGAGCGCGGCCTGGCCGTCCGGGGTGATCGAGGCCACGGCGACGGGGTCGAAGCCGGCGAACGCCGAGCGGTACCCGTCGCGCCTGGTCAACACCGACCGCCACGACAGGCCGGCCTGGGCACCTTCCAAGATGAGCAGCTCGAACAGTCCCCGGTCGTCTCGGGTCGGGACTCCCCACTCGGTGTCGTGGTAGCCCACCATCGCCGCGTCGGTTCCCGCCCACCCGCAACGGTCCAAGTCGGCAGGGTAGGGCCTACCATCGGGGTCGTGACGTCTGCGATGCGGCGATCCTCCGGCTGTCGGGTCATCGCCGGGCGGACCGTCGGGGACGGCGGATCGCGCCGGAGGGGCCCGACGCGGCCCGCCGCGGCGAGTTGAGTCCGGCCTCTGACCTGGGCGCCCTGCTCGCAGGTCTGCGCCCCGAGGCCCGGCCAGGGGAATGGGTGTGGGTGGCTGAGGTCCCCGCCGGCATCGAGGCCGCGGCCACCGTCAGCGAACCGGAGGGTCGCTGCGCGGTGGTGGCCAGGTCCGACGCCGACCAGGCCGGCCTGGCCTACGACTTCGTGGCCGCCTGGATCGTCCTTCGGGTCGAATCGGCGCTGCACGCCGTCGGGCTGACCGCTGCGGTCAGCGCCGCCTTGGCCGGTGCCGGGATCGCCTGCAACGTCCTGGCCGGCTTGCGCCACGACCACCTCCTCGTCCCCGTCTCCCAGGCCGACGCCGCCCTGGCAGTGCTGGGCTCCCTCGGCACCGGAGCTTCCGAGACCAACCCGAGGGTCAACCTGTAGCTGAGGGTGAGGGAATGACTCCGGGCGCTACTCCCCCAGTCGTCGCTCGAAGCCGGGAGGCACCACGACGTCGTCGGGGGTCAGGTCCTGGATCGACGACAAGCCGAGCCCGAGGAGCGCGGAGTCGATCCCGCCCCGGAGGATGTCGAGCACGTTTTCCACCCCGGCCTGGCCGTTGGCGGCCAGACCCCACAGGTAGGCCCGACCGATCATCACCGCGCGGGCCCCGAGCGCCACGGCCTTCACCACGTCGCTGCCCCGGCGCACGCCGCCGTCGAGGAGCACCTCGATCTGGTCGCCCACCGCCTGCGCCACCGCCGGGAGGGCCCTGATAGTCGCCGGCGTGGAGTCGAGGTTGTTGCCGCCGTGGTTGGAGACCGAGATGGCCGTGACCCCGGCGTCGACCGCCCGCTTGGCGTCGTCCACTCGGCACACCCCCTTCAGCATGAACGGGCCGCCCCACTGCTCGCGCAGCCAGGCCACGTCCTCCCACGTCGGCAGGGGGGTCTGCATCCACTCTCCGTAGGCGCCGAAAAACGTCGGGGGGGCCTGGCCCGGCGCCGTCAGGTTGGGCGTCGTCAGGTCCGGGAAACGCATAGTCCGGGCGTACTCGAGCAGCCACTTCGGTCGCACGAGGCCCTCCGGCGCGACCTTGATCATCGTCTTCAGGTCCATCTTCTCGGGGATCACCGGGCTGCCCCAGTCACGGCCCATCGAGAACGACCAGTCCAAGGTGGCGATCAGGCCGACCGCGCCCGCCGCCCGGGCCCGCTCCATGCGCTCGAGCATCCGCTCTTTGGTACCAACCCAATACACCTGGAAGAAGGTCTGCGGGTTGGCCGCCACCACCTCCTCGATCGGCTTGCTGGCGAAGGAGCTGAGCCCCATCGCGGTGCCTCTCGCAGCGGCAGCGCGCGCTACGGCTACTTCCCCTTCGGGGTGCACCGCCTGGACGCCGGTCGGCGAGATGACGACCGGCAGGGAGATCGACTGGCCCATGACCGTCGTGGCCAGCTCGCGCTTGGAGGACAGCCCGGCGACGTGAGGCGCGAACCCGAGCTCCCCGAACGCAGCCATGTTGTCCTCGACGGTGAGGCCGCGCTCGGACCCCGCGACAAGCGCGCCGTATACCGACTTCGGTAGCCGTTTCTTGGCCCGGCGCTGCGCTTCGGCGACGGTCTCGAACCAAGGGTTCCCCATGTGTGCGTTTCCTCTCTTCGCGGTGAATGGATCATAATGGCACTGAGTGTCGAAGGGAAGCGCCAACGAGCCGGACGCGGCGGCATCCGCACCTCGCGGACCGGGCCCTCGCGGATCGGGCCCTCGCCGATCGAGCCCGCTTGGGTCGGTGCCCCGCCGGGGCGTCGCCCGGCTCGGCCGGCCGCGCTCGACGTCGCGCGCCGAGCTGCAGGAAGTCGCCTTGCGCCTCTTCGCCGACCGAGGCTTCGACGAGACCAGCGTCGAGGACATCGCCACCGCGGCAGGGATCGGGCGACGGACCTTCTTCCGTTACTACTCCTCCAAACTGGACCTGGTCTGGGGCGACTTCGAGACCGAGCTGGAACACATGCGGGCCGCCCTCGGCGCGACCGGGCCCGAGGTTCCGATGATGCAGGCGGTGCGGGCCGGGGTGGTTGGCTTCAACCGGATTCCCCCGGAGATCGCGACCCAGCACCGCCAGCGCCTGGCACTCATCCTCGGTGTCCCCACCCTGATCGCCAACTCGACGCTGCGCTTCGCCCAATGGCGGGGCGTGGTAGCGGAGTTCGTCGCCGCCCGGACGGGATGCGGAGCCGAGGACTTGCTGCCCCGGGTGGTGGCGCATTGTGCGCTCGGAGCTGCCGTCGCCGCCTACGAAGAGTGGCTCCAGGATCCCGACGCCGACCTGACCGCCATTCTCGACGACGCCCTGGGGCGCCTGGCCGCCGGGTTCGCGACCACCGCACCACCGGCCCGAGCCACCCCACCACCGCCGCCGCCACCGCCGCCCTTCACCGGAAGTCCCTCGAGCGCAGGGCGGTAGGCGACAGGGTCAGCGCCTCGATGCGGTCGGCCACGACGTTGATGACGCCCTCCACCCGTTCGAGCTTGCCGGTGACGATCAACGCCGGAGCGGCCCGGGCCACCCGCCGGTACCGGGCCCATGCTCCCCTCGAGCACACCACGTTGATCAGACCGGTCTCGTCTTCCAGGTTGAGGAAGATGATCCCCTGCGCCGTCGCCGGCCGCTGCCGGTGGGTGACCACCCCGGCGACGGTGACGCGGACGTCGGCCGCCACCGCGACCAGGCCGGCGGCGGTGACCACCCCCATCCGGTCCAGGTCGTCTCGGACGAACTCCGTCGGGTAGCTGTCGGGCGACAACCCTGTCGCCCACAGGTCGGCCCGGTTGGTCTCCACCGGATCCATCCCGGGCAGACGGGGCGGCTCGGCGCCGGTGACCAGCCCGGCCAACCGGGCGCTGCGCCGACCGACCGCAGCGTCGAGCGACGGGCCCGACTGGGCCACCGCCCCCGCGGCCCACAACGCCTCGCGGCGAGGAAGGCCGAAGCAACCGAGCGCGCCGGCGGTAGCCAGCGCCTCGGCCTGTGGGGTGCTAAGCCCGCAGCGGCGGACCAGGTCCTCGATACCCGAATACGGCCGGCCGGCGGCGATGCGATCCGCCACCTCGGACCCGATGGTCCGCACGTAGGAGACGCCGATGCGCACCGCGGCTCCGCCGGCGCTGGACGGGCACGCCTCGAGCAGCGACACTGCGGCGCTGGCGTTGACATCGGGCCCGCGCACCACCACTCCGTGACGGCGGGCATCGGCCACGATGGTCTGCGGGGACCAAAAGCCCATGGGCTGGCCGTCGAGCAGCCCGGCGCAGAACGCCGCCGGGTAATGCAACTTCATCCACGACGATGAATACACGAGGTAGGCGAAGCTCACCGAGTGGCTCTCGGGGAAGCCGAAGTTGGCGAACGCCACCAGCTTCTCGTAGATCTGGTCGGCCACCTCGCCGGTGATCCCCCGCTCGGCCATGCCCGAGAACAACCGGGCCCGCAGCGCCTCCATCTTGCTCACGCTTCGCTTGGACCCCATGGCCTGGCGCAGCCGGTCGGACTCCGCCGGCGTGAAGCCGGCCACGTCGATGGCCATCTGCATCAGCTGCTCCTGGAACAGCGGCACGCCGAGGGTCTTGGCCAGGCTCCGCTCGAGCAGGGGGTGAAGGTAGGTGACCGGCTCCTGCCCGTTGCGCCGGCGGATGTAGGGATGCACCGATCCCCCCTGGATCGGGCCGGGGCGGATCAAAGCGACCTCCACCACCAAGTCGTAGAACTCCCTCGGCTTGAGCCTCGGCAGCGTGGCCATCTGCGCCCGGCTCTCGACTTGGAACACCCCCACCGAGTCGGCCCGGCACAGCATCTGGTACACCTCGTCCTCCTGAGGGAGGGCCCCGAGGTCGACCTCCACCCCGTGGAAGTCGCGGATGTGGTCGACGGTGGCGTGCAGCACCGTCAGCATCCCGAGGCCGAGCATGTCGAACTTGACCAGCCCGGCGGCCGCGCAGTCGTCCTTGTCCCACTGCAGCACCGAGCGGTCGGCCATGCGAGCCCATTCGACCGGGCACACCTCCGACACCGGCCGGTCGCAGATCACCATGCCCCCGGAATGGATACCGAGATGGCGGGGGAAGTGCTGGATCTCCTCGGCCAAGGCCAGGACCGGCGCCGGGATGTCGTGGTCGGGAGCGCCGGAGGGGCCGGGCGCGGTCGTGGCCGACAGCGGACCCCACCCGTCCACCTGCTTGGACCAGGCGTCGAGCTGCCCCGGCGCGGCCCCGAGCGCCTTGCCCATGTCGCGCACCGCGGATTTGGGCCGGTAGGTGATCACGTTGGCGACCTGCGCCGCGCATCCCCTCCCGTAGCGCTGGTACACGTACTGGATGGCCTCCTCCCGCCGGCCGCTTTCGATGTCCACGTCGATGTCGGGTGGCCCGTCGCGCTCGGGCGACAGGAACCGCTCGAACAGCAGGCCCAGGCGGACCGCGTCGGCGTTGGTGACCCCGAGCGCGAAGCACACCGCCGAGTTGGCCGCCGACCCTCGACCCTGGCAGTAGATGTCGTGCTCACGGCAGAACCGGACGATGTCCCACACGATGAGGAAGTAACCGGCGAAACCCAACTGCTCGATCATCGCCAGCTCGTAGTCGATCTGGGCCCATGCTCGCGGGTGGCTGGGACGCTCGCGCGGCCCGTAGCGCCCTTTGGCTCCCTCCTCGGTCAGGTGGCGCAGCCAGCTCATCTCGCTGTGCCCGGCCGGGGTCGGCCACGGCGGCAGCTTGGGAGCCACCAGCGACAGGTCGAACGCGCACTCCCGCCCGAGCGCCGCGGCCCGCTCCACCACCCCCGGGTAGCGAGCGAAGCGGGCCGCCTGCTCACGGCCGCTGCGGAGGTGGGCGGCGGCGGCCGACGGAAGCCACCCGTCGATGTCGTCAAGACTGCGCCGGGCCCGGACCGCGGCCATGGCGGCGGCCAGCCGCCGGCGGGCTGGCACGTGGTAGTGCACGTTGTTGGTGGCCACCACCTCCGCCCCGCCCCGGTAGGCGATCTCCACTAGAGCGTCGTTGCGCGCCGAGTCGAGCGGGTCGCCGTGGTCCCAGACCTCCACCACGACGTTGGCCGCCCCGAACCGCCGTTGCAGCCCGGCCAGGGCCGTGGCGGCGCGCCCCGGTCCGGCGTCGAGGAGGGTGGCGGGCACCACGCCCTTGCGGCACCCGGTCAGCACTACCCAGTGATCGGATTGGTGGGGGGAAAAGAGCGGCTCCCGCAGGGGGTCCGCCGGCGCCTCGCCGGCCGGGTGGCTGCCGGAGGGGTCCCCGATGGCTGCGATGTCGGGAACCGCGCCGCCGCCGATCGCCGCGAGGGTGTCTAGGTCGATGACCGGCTTGCCCTTCTCACGGCCCTGGAGGTGGGCCGCCGACAGGGCCCGGCACAGTCGGGTGTAGCCAGTCGGGTCCCGGGCCAGGACGAGGAGGTGGGTCCCTTCCGGATCGGCCACCCCGTGTTGGGGCCGGGTCAGGCCGAGGGACAGCTCGGCGCCGAAGACCGCCGGCATCCCCACCGCCCGCGCCGCCTCGGCGAAGCGCACCACCCCGTACATGCCGTCGTGGTCGGTGAGAGCCAGGGCTTCGAGGCCCAGGCGGGTGGCTTCCTCTACCAGTTCCTCGGGGTGGGAGGCGCCATCTAGGAAGCTGAAGTTGGAGTGGCAGTGCAGCTCCGCGTACGGCGTCGTGGCGGCCTTCCGGCGGCGGACCACATGGGCAGGCGGCTGGTAGGGCCCTCTCTTGTGGGACCAGGCCGGGCTGTCACCGCCGTCCCCGTCTGTCGGGAACGGTCGGGCCCTCCCCGACAGCCGAGCCTCGAGCTCTGACCACGGCACCGGAGGATTGCCCCAACCCATGCAGCCCAGAGTATCGAACATATGTTCGATACTCCAGGGGGATCCACCACTCCGGTGAGAATCGAGGCTAGGGGATCTCGGCCGCGGGTCGTCACCGATGGGTCTGCCAGGCTGGGCGCATGGGTTCGTTCATCATCCGCTTCGACACGACCGGCACCGGGCGGCGGGTCGCCGTCAAAGATCTCATCGACTTGGCGGGGGTTCCGACCACCGCCGGGTGCCGGGTCCTGGCCGAGCAGGCCGCCCCCGCCGCCGTCGATGCCCTGTGCCTGGCGGGGATCAGGGCCGCGCAAGCCTCCGGCGGGGTGCGCATAGTCGGCAAGACCAACCTCAACGAGCTGGCGTACGGGGTCACCGGCCTCAACCCGTGGTTCTCCTCCCCGCTCAACCCTGCCGATGCCAGGCGAGTGGTGGGCGGCTCATCGAGCGGTTCAGCGGCGGCGGTCGGTCACCGCGAGGCTGACGTGGCCATCGGCAGCGACACCGGCGGGTCGGTCCGTATCCCGGCCGCCTGCTGCGGGGTGGCAGGCCTGAAGACCACCGGCGGGCGGATCCCCCTGCAGGGGGTGTGGCCGCTGGCCCCCAGCCTCGACACCGTCGGGCCGCTGGCAGTGGACGTGGCCGGCCTGGTGGAGGGGATGATGCTGCTCGAGCCGGGGTTCGTGACCGGCAGGACGCCAGCGGCCGCGCTCGGTCGGGTCCGCCTCCCGGCCACCGAGCCGGTGGACCGAGCGATCGACGCGGCGCTGGCGGCCAGCGGCCTTCCCGTGCAGGACGTTTCCCTGCCCGGATGGGACGCAGCCAGGGACGCCGGCATGACGATCCTGGTGGCCGAGGCGTGGGCGGCCGACGGCGAGCTCGCCCGCACCGGCGGGTTGAGCCCGGAGGTCGCGGTCCGCCTGTGGCCGGGGGCATCGCTGGAGCCCTCCGCAGTCGCGGCCGCCCGCGGGACCGGCGAGCTGTGGCAGGCGGAGGTCGCCGCCGTGCTCGCCCGCGTCGAGGTCCTGGCCATGCCCACCCTGGCCGACCTGCCGCCCCACATCGAGGACGCAGCCAAGGTGACCACCCTGCGTCACACGATGCCCTGGAACCTGTCCGGGGCGCCGGCGCTGTCGCTTCCGGTGCCGGTTCCCGCTGGCACGGCCGGCGCCGGCGGCGTCCCTGCCAGCCTCCAGCTGGTGGCCGCGCCGGGTCGGGAGGACCTTCTTCTGGCCACCGCATCGGTCATCGAGGCGGCGCTCGCCTAGCGCCGCCTGGCTCGCCTGCCGCCTCCTCGAGGCAAGCACTTCCTAGAATCTCTCACCCATGGCCCTCCAGAAGCTCGCGCCGCGTCGTCCGCGCGTGTGGATGGAGGTACTGACCATCGTGTGGCTGGCGTGGGTCTACGACATGGTCTCCAACCTGGCCCCGATCCGCCAGGCCGCCGCCGAGGCCCACGCCCGCAGCGTGTTCCACCTGGAGCGGGTGCTGCACCTGGACCCCGAGCAGTGGCTCAACCACTTGCTCGCCCCCCACCCGACCATCGGGCTGTGGATCAGCGACTACTACGACAACGCCCACTTCGTCGTCACCTTCGCGGTGCTCGGCTGGCTGTGGTGGCGCCACCCCGGGCACTACCGCCCCCTGCGCGCCGCGTTGGTGCTGATCAACGTCATCGGTCTCGCCATCTACTGGCGCTACCCGATGGCCCCGCCCCGCATGGTGCCCTCGCTCGGCATCGTGGACGTGGTGGCCAAGACCGGTGCCTTCGGCTCCTGGCACTCGGGGACCCTGGCGCAGCACGCCAATGAGCTGGCCGCCATGCCGTCACTGCACCTGGCCTGGGCCACCTGGTCGTCGTGGGCAGTTTGGCGGGTGCTGCGCGGCCGGCGCTGGGCGGCGGCCGTGTGGGTGTACCCGGCGGCCACGGCCATCGCGGTCATCACGACCGGCAACCACTTCGTGGCCGACGTCGTCGCCGGGATCATGGTGACCGGCGTAGCGGTGCCGGTGGCCGACTTCATCTATCGCCGGCAGCTGATCCGGAGGGCCGGATCGGTGCTGCACGACGAGAACGCCGGCGAGGAGTCCGTCGCAGCCTGAGATGGTCAGGCCGGCTGCGTCGGGCGTCCCCCTGGCAACCGGCAAAATCGCGCCTGGCGCGATTTTGGTCGCATGCAGTACCAAATCGCGCCGGGCGCGATTTTGGTACCGCGACGCGAGCCGCTTCAGTCGTAGGTGGCGTCGACACCCCAGCGGCCGCCCTCACGGCTGAGCAGGCGGGCGCAACCGTCAGAGAGGACCACCTGCAGTCGGGCCCGGCGGCGACCCTTGTCGTCCCACCAACGCTCCTCGATCGGCCACGGGCCGGCCCATGCCTTCACCTCGAGGACCGGAGCGCCGGCGATGGTCACCGTCGCCGGCGCGCCGCTCAGCTCGCCACGGCCCGTCACCCCGACGACGTTCCCTTCCCGGTCGCGGACCTCGGCAGGCAGCGCCGGGTGGTGGACCACCGCCGGCGCCGGGCCGGGGAGGCGCCCTGGCCACGGCGGTAGCTCCACGGGGGCCCGAGCCGGCCGGCCCGTCCCGGCCGAGGCCCGAGACGCCGAGGCCCGAGCAGTCGAGGCCCGAGTAGCCGAGGCCGGAGACGCCGAGGCCCGAGCAGTCGAGGCCGGAGACGCCGAGGCCCGAGCAGTCGAGGCCCGAGACGCCGAGGCCGGAGTAGCCGAGACCGGAGGCGCCGAGGCCCGAGACGCCGAGACCGGGGTCCAGGCGGCTGGACGCCCCTGGACCCGCTCGTCGCCCCACGGCACCAACCGCACCTGCTCCGCCGGGTCCCGGCCCCCACCGATCACTGCGGTGACCACCCCGTCGGGGCCTAGCAAACCCTGCACCCGGGCCAGGGCCCGGGCCACCCTCGCATCGCCTTGCGCAGAGCCGCCCCAGAACCCCAGCTGCCGCCCGTGGTCGGGGCGGATCTCATCAGGGCGGAGCCGCAGGAGGCTCAGTCCCCCCGACGTCCCTCCTGCATCGCCCTGCGACCGCAGCCACCCATCGAGCTGCCATCGCACCCGCTCGGCTACCGCCCCCGCGGTCAGCGCCCCATCGTGGCGCCACAGGCGCTGGAGGTGCTCGCCGTGCTCGGTCTCGGCTTCGACAGCCAGGCGGGTGCAAGCCAGTCCCAGGGCCGCGAGCCGCCCGTGCAACTCTTCGGCCAGTGTCCGGGCCACGAACGCCACGGTGTCGACGCGCTCCGCCGGCGGGTCCAGCACCGCGCTGACCGCCAGGTCCGGTGGGGGGACCCTGGCCGCCGGCGGTCGCTCGTCGAGGCCGCGTGCCAGGCGGTGGGCGTCTGCCCCCTCGGTCCCGAAGCGGGCGAGGACGGCCCGCTGATCGAGGGCCGCGACCTCTCCTAGGGTCCGCAGGCCCAGTCGGGCCCACAGGCCGGTCAGCTCGGGGCGATCCAAAGCGGTGACCGGGAGGGGGGCCAGCCAGGTGGCACTGGCGCCGGGGGGAACCACACAGACCGGCGCGTCGGCAGCCGCGCCGGAAGCAGCCGGCCGGGCGGACACCGCCCGAGCCGCCAGCTCAGCTGCGAAGCGTCCGTCGGCCACGCCGATGAGCGTCCCGCTCCCTCGCACTCCGGAGGCGGCAACGGCCGTGTCGATGGCCTGGGCCATCAGGCCGGCCAGCGCCCGGTCACCCCCGTAGTAGCGGGAGGGGCCACGGGTGGCCAATGCCAGCATCCCGGCCCGCACCACCTCGACCATCGGGGTCAGTGCCTCCACCGCCATGACCGCCGGTTCCCACGCTCGCAGGTCGCGGGAGGGGTCGGCCTGCACGACGAGCAGTTCGGGGCAGCGACCCTGCGCCTCCCGGCGCCGGAGCCCCTGCACCACCCCCTCGGCGCGCGCTTCGGGCGAGCACGCCACCACCCGGTTGGCGCTGACCACCGCCACCGGCCGCTCAGGCGGGTGGCCGGCTGCCACCACTGGCCAGTCCGGATACCAGGCGACCAGAGTGCGGACTCCTGGCATCGACTACCCGGCTCGGGCGGCCAACGCTGGATCCATCTCCGAATCGGGCTTCGGCTGCCCCCGAACCGATCCGGCCGGAGAGCCGGCCGGAGAGCCGGCGGGAGGACCGTAGGGAGAACCGCCGGGTGAAGCAGCGGGGAGTTGGACCCGCGCCGAGCGGGCCCGGCTCGCTCCCCGCCGACCCGACCCAGCCACCTCGACCTCGCGGCTTTGCAGGTGGCCGTGCCCCGAGCCCAGGCCGGTCCACACCGAAGCGGTGACCTCGAGGCGCACGTCCGCCCCTTCCGGCCATCTGCCGTACGCACCTGCGCCATCCATGACCATCAGCACTGCGCCGCGCTCGCGAGCCCTGGCCGTCAGGCGGCGGGCGTCGCCGGCGCG
This sequence comes from Acidiferrimicrobium sp. IK, assembly GCF_025499425.1. Classification (GTDB taxonomy): domain Bacteria; phylum Actinomycetota; class Acidimicrobiia; order Acidimicrobiales; family Palsa-688; genus Acidiferrimicrobium. Next base: position 320,115 of record NZ_JAIMCB010000003.1, on the reverse strand, counting down.
CACCCGGGTGGGCGGCCGCAGGACCACGATGTCCACGCTTTCGAGCAGCGCCGCCACGATCACCGGCCACTGGTCACCAGGCCGGGGGATCAGGGCCAGCCGTTCCAGGGCCACGCCCATCTCGGCCGCCGCTACCAACCCGAGGTCCGGTAGCGCCACCGCGGCGCACCATGCGCCGCCCGCCGAGGCCGGCGCCAGGAGGGAGAGGGCGAGCGACACCGCCCCCGAAGCCGATCCGGCCCCGATCGCCACGGTGCTCCCCCGCCGCAAGCCGCCTTCGGGCAGCAACGGCACGAGCGTCGCCGGGGCGTCCAGCAGACGCGCCGCCGCCGGCGCCGGCTCCCCGCCGCGAGCGGCCAGGACCGCAAGCGCACCCATCTGGGCCCGCCTACCGGTCTCCTGCAACGGCGCAGGATCCAATCGTCGTGCTGCACCGCCCGGTGAACCCACAGCCGAACTGTATCGAACACATGTTCGATACACAACGGCCGGGACGGCCCGAGGAGGGGGCCGCTACCCTACGGCGGATGGGGACGCTCAGAAGTGTCGACCTTGCCTGGTTGGACAGCGCACCGGTGCGCTGCACCAAGTCACGGGCGCTGCACCATCCGCCGGCGGCGGTCTTCGCGGCCATCGCCGGCGACCCGGGCGGGTGGGGCCGGTGGTTCCCCGGCTTCGACGACAGCGGGCACTACACCGACGAGGCGCCCCACGGGACCGGGTCGGTTCGCAAGGTGCGTGTCGGGGGTGTCACCGTCACCGAACGGGTCCTGGCTTGGGATGAGCCGAGCCGCTGGGCTTTTTGCGCGGAGTCGACCGGCATCCCCTCGTTTGCCGCGCTGGCCGAGGACTACCGGCTGGCCCCGACATCGGACGGCAGCCTCCTGACATGGACCTTCGCCGTCGATCCGGGCCGGATGCCCCGGGTGGTGTTCGCCCCGCTGCCGATGGTGATCGAGCGGCTCATGCAGCGCTTCTGCACCAACCTGGACCGGGTGCTCGACCGGCCGGGGGCCGCCACCAACAGCAGCGAGGACTGAGCGGCACCTCAGCAGGCCCCGGCTGCAGAGGGCAAGCGCGGCCGCCGGCAATCACACTGCCGGCAATCACACTGCCGGCAATCAGGTGCCGGCAATCACACTGCCGGCAATCAGGGTGCCGGCGAGCGGCGTCAGCTGCCCCGCACGACCCCCTCGGCCAGCGCAGCGGCCGCCACCGCGGCGGCTACCGACTCGCCGACGCCGGGCGCGAACACGCTGGGCACGACCTCCTCTGCGCTCAGCTGGGCAGCGGGGACCGCCGCGGCGATGGCTTCGGCAGCGGCCAGCTTCATGCCCTCGGTGATCCGGGTGGCGCCGGCATCCAGGGCGCCGCGGAAGATACCGGGGAAGCACAGGACGTTGTTGATCTGGTTGGGGTAGTCGCTGCGGCCGGTGGCCATGACCGCGACGACGCCTTCGGCCTCCTCGGGCAGGACCTCGGGGACCGGGTTGGCCAGCGCGAACACGATGGGGTCGGGAGCCATCGTCTGGAGGTCCTCCCGCCCGAGAAGCCCGGGGCCGCTGACCCCCACGAACACGTCGGCGCCGGCGAGCAGCTCCTGCAAGGTTCCGGTGCGGCCACCCGGGTTGGCGTTGTCGGCCAGCCACTGCTTGGAGGGGTCCAAGCCCTCGCGCCCCTTGTGGATCGCCCCCTTGCGGTCGGCGGCGGCCACATCGAGAACGCCGGCGCTCATCAGGATCTTGGCGATGGCGACGCCGGCAGCGCCGGCCCCGGACAGGACGACACGCATCGATTCGATGGGGCGGCCCACGACCTTGGCTGCGTTGCGCAACGCTGCCAGCACGACGACAGCGGTGCCGTGCTGATCGTCGTGGAAGACCGGGATGGAAAGCGTCTCGCTCAAGATGCGCTCGATCTCGAAGCAGTGGGGCGCGGCGATGTCCTCGAGGTTGATCCCGCCGAACATCGGCTCCATGCGCTGCACCGTCTCGATCAGCTCGGCGGGGCTGTTGACCTTCAAGCAGACCGGGATGGCGTCGACGCCGGCGAAGGACTTGAACAACACGGCCTTGCCCTCCATCACGGGGAGCGCGGCCTCCGGGCCGATGTCGCCCAGTCCGAGCACTGCGGTGCCGTCGGTGACCACCGCCACCGTGTTGGACTTCATGGTGTAGCGGTGGACCAGCGCGGGGGTGTTGGCGATGGCCGTGCAGACCCGGGCGACGCCAGGCGTGTAGGCCATGGCCAGGTCGTCGCGATCCCGAAGCGGCTGCTTGCCAAGAACGTCGAGCTTGCCGCCTTCGTGCAGTGCGAAGGTCCGGTCCTCCACCTCCATCACCTGCACGCCCTCGACCCGCTTGGCTGCGGCGGCGACATCGCCGGCGTGGCCCTCGGAGGGGCAGAACACCACCAGGTCCCGGGTGACCGTCGCTCCGTCAGTCGCCACGATCTCGATGGCCATGAGGCTCCCCCCGGCCTCTCCGAGGACGGTGGCGAGCTGCCCGAGAACACCCGGGTGGTTGCGCAGGCGGGCACGGATGCGCAACGAGTACGCGGCGAGGGCAGTGGCCATGACAAGGCAGGATACCGACCCGACCCCGGCCATCCCGAACCGGCAGGCCAGGACCGCCCGCTGCTCGGTCGGCGGGTCCGACCCCGGCGCCGGCGCGGCCGTCTTGCTTGCTGTGGCATCGGACACATATGGTGTGGCCGTCCACGGTTGTGGTCGCAGCACCGACGGCCGCTGGCCCTTCGGGGGGAGGGCCGGGCCGTTCGGTCATACCGCATCGTGGTGGAGGGGCAGAGCGTCCGGCGCCGGGCGCGACGAAGGACCGGCGGGGGGGGTGCCGGTCCTTCGCATGCTCGAGGGGCGAGTTGGGGGGGATAACTGCCCCGAGCTGTCTCCAGTATGGCCCACACCGCGCCATCGCGTCAAGCGACTTTCGTCACTCCAACTATCTGCATGGGTGATGCGACGGATCACGTGGCACGCCCGGCGGGCAGCCGCGTGCTGAGATGACAGGCGATGAGCAGCTCACACAGCCGGCCCGAGCCCCTCTGGACGCCTCCCCTCGAACGCCAGCAACACAGCCGCCTGGGCCAGTGGCTGGCCGCCCTCCGCCAGGCGGGGCCGCTGGAGCGCGTCTTGAACCCGGGCGCCGGCGGGGGCGCCCGAAGCGGTGGCGTCGAGGGCTACGAGGCGGCGTGGCGCTGGTCGGTGGACCGCCCGGAGCAGTTCTGGCCGGAGGTAGCCAAGGAGGTGGGCCTCGAGTGGTCGACCCCGCCGGAGTCGACGCTGGTGCCCGGCCCCGACGGCGTGGCCGATGCCCGCTGGTGGCCGGGCGGCCGGACCAGCTACGCCCGCCAGGCTCTGGCCGGCGCCGGCCAGCCCGGCGACGCCGTCGCGGTGGTGGCTCACAGCCAGACCCGCAAGCCGGTGGAGCTGACGTGGGACCAGTTGCGCAGCCGGGTCCGGGAGGTGCGCGCCGGGCTGGAAGCCGCTGGCGTCGGCGAGGGCGACCGGGTCGCCGGCTACCTCCCGAACATCCCCGAAGCGCTCGTCGCGTTCCTGGCGACCGCCAGCCTGGGAGCGGTGTGGACGTGCTGCGCGTCGGAGATGGGCGTTGCTGGAGTACTGGACCGCCTGGCCCAGGTCGAGCCGACGGTCCTGATCGGCGCGGACGGTTACTGCTACGGAGACCGCCGCGTCGATCGCAGCCACGAGATGGAGGCCATCCGCCAGGGGCTTCCCACCCTGCGCGCCGCGGTGTGGCTTTCCTACCTCGAACCGCAGCGGGCCGCGCCTGGCGGGTGGACGGCATGGGACGCCCTGTCCTCCCACCCGGGACCGGGCCCGGAGGAACCCGAGCACCGGGAGGTCCCTTCGGACCACCCGCTCTACATCCTCTACTCCTCGGGCACCACCGGGCGCCCCAAGGCGATCGTCCACGGCCACGCCGGCATCCTCTTCGAGCACGCCAAGGCGCTGGCGTTCCAATTCGACGTGGCTGCCGGCGACCGGCTGTTTTGGTTCACCACCACCGGTTGGATGATGTGGAACTTCCTCGTTTCCGGCCTGGTCGTCGGCGCCGCCGTGGTGCTCTTCGACGGCAACCCGGCGTGGCCCGACAACGACGCCCTGTGGGCGCTGATCGAGGATACGGAGACCACGGTCGCGGGCGTCGGGGCCGCCTCGCTGGTCGCCGCCCAAAAGGCCGGCGTCGAGCCGGCCGCCAGCCACGACCTGAGCCGGCTGCGGACGTTGGGCTCGACCGGCAGTCCCCTCCCGGCCGCCACCGCGCAATGGGTCTACGACGCGGTCAGCCCCGACCTGATGCTCGGGTCGTTCTCCGGCGGCACCGACGTATGCACCGGTTTCGTCGGTCCCAGCCCGCTCCACCCGGTGTGGGCCGGCGAGATCGCCTGCCGCTGCCTGGGCGCCGCGGTCGAGGTGTTCGACGACCGCGGCCGGTCGGTGGTCGGCGAGGAAGGCGAGCTGGTCCTGACCGCCCCCCTCCCGTCGATGCCGGTGGGGTTCTGGGGCGACGGGGATCGCCGGCGATATCACGAGGCGTACTTCGAGCGCTTCCCCGGCGTGTGGGCGCACGGTGACCGCATGACCCTCACCCACCGGGGCACCTGCGTCATCACCGGCCGCAGCGACGGGACGCTCAACCGGGGCGGCGTGCGGATGGGAACCGCCGAGTTCTACGACGTCGTCGAAGGGTTCGACGAGGTGGCCGACAGCCTGGTCGTCCACGTGCCTGACGCCGAGGGCGGCAACGGCGAGCTGTGGCTGTTCGTCGTGCCCGCCGACCCGAGCACCCCGGCCCGCGACGACCTGGCGGCACGGTTGAAAACCGCCATCCGCACCGATCTCTCCCCCCGCCACGTGCCCGACCACGTCGTCACCGTTCCGGCGGTCCCCCGCACCCTGTCGGGCAAGAAGCTGGAGGTGCCGGTCAAGCGCATCCTCGCCGGAGCGGCCGTTGAGGACGCCTTGACCCTCGCATCAGTGGCCAACCCCGACAGCCTCGACGCCATCGTGGCGGCGCGCCGGGGCTGAACCCCCGGTCCCTTTTTCCCACCTATCGAGCAGGAGATACACGATGGCCATCGACTACACCTTCGCCCCCGAGATCGAAGCGGTGCGCGACCGGGTGCGGGAGTTCGTCGACACCGAGATCAAGCCGGCAGAGGAGGATCTGCGCAAGGACAGCACCGGCGACGAGCGGGCCGATCGCCGGGCGCTGATCGCCATGATCGCCATGCTGCGAGGCCGGGCCAGGGAAGCCGGGCTGTGGTTGCCGCACATGCCCGAGGAGTGGGGCGGGATGGGCCTCGGGCCGACGGCGATGGCGGCGGTGTCGGCCGAGGCGGCCAAGTCCAGCCTGGGCCCGTTCATCATGAACTGCCAGGCGCCCGACGAGGGCAACCAGCACACGCTGCTGCACTGGGCGACCGACGAGCAGAAGGAGAAGTACCTGCGGCCGCTGTGCGAGGGCACCGCCCGCAGCTGCTTCGCGATGACCGAGCCCGAGGTGGCCGGCTCCGACCCGACGCTCATCCAGACCCGAGCGGTGCTCGACGGCGACGAGTGGGTGATCAACGGGCACAAGTGGTTCATCTCCGGCGCCCGCCGGGCCAGCTTCGCGATCCTCATCGCCCGCACGGAGGACGCCCCCGACATCCCCCAGGCGGCCAACACCGCCTTCCTCGTCGACCTGCCGTCGGAAGGTTGGGAAATCGTCCGGGACGTCGAGACCATGTCGGGCAGCCACAACCACTGCGAGATCCGGATCACCGACCTGCGGGTGCCGGCCGGGAACATCCTCGGGGGGCGCGGGCAGGGGCATCTCCTCGGCCAGGCCCGCCTCGGCCCGGCCCGCCTGGCCCACTGCATGCGCTGGATCGCGCAGTGCGAGACGGCGCTCGACATGATGGTCGAGCGGGCCTTGTCCCGCTACGCCCACGGCTCGATGCTGGCGGACAAGCAGGGCATCCAGTGGCTGATCGCCGACTCCACGATGGAGCTCTACCAGTCCAAGCTGATGGTCCTCCACGCCGCCTACCGGATCGAGCAGGGCCTCCCGTTCAAGACCGAGGTGTCGATGGCCAAGCACTTCGTCGCCAACAGCCTGTGGCGCATCGTGGACCGGGCAGTGCAGGTCCACGGCGCCCTCGGGTACTCGACCGACACGCCGCTGGCCGGGATGCTCCAGCAGGCCCGGTGGAGCCGCTTCGCGGACGGCGCCGACGAGGTCCACCAGTGGACCATCGCCCGCAACGCCATCGCCGCGTTCCAAGAGGACGGCACCACCCGCCGGGCCACCGGCGATCTGCCTCTCTGAGCCCAGGCGGGCCGGCCCCTCCTCGGCGGCCGGCGCTGGGCAGCTACTCCTTGGCGACCAGGCGCTCGAGGAGGGGCACGGCTCGGGCGATGATCTCCCGGTCCTCCTCCGACAGCTCCTGCAGCCGGGCCGCCAAGAACAGGTCCCGCCGGGTGCGGGTCTCCTCCAAAAGCGCCCGTCCCGCGTCGGTGATGACCAGGCGCGCGACTCGACGGTCGGCGGCGTCGGTGCGGCGGGCCACCAGCCCGCTGTCTTCCAACCGGGCCGCGATGCGCGTCATCGACGGCGGCGCCACCCGTTCGAAGGCAGCCAGCTCTCCGAGCGACAGCTCTCCGTGTTTGTTGATCGACGACAGGGCGGAGATCTGCGACGGCGTGATCTGCCCGTTGGCCTCCTGCCGGAGGCGGCGCGACAGGCGCAAGACGGCCAGGCGTAGCTGGCTCGGGAGGGTCACCGCCATCCCGGGCGGGTCCTCGTGCCCGGGCGTGTCGACCGCTGCGGACGGTTCCATCTCTTCCATGGTAGCGACCTTTAGCTCAGCAAACTATTACCCCCCTCCGATGGTCCCGGTTCCCGCCGGCATGACAGGATGGACGGGTGCCGATGCGCGAGGACTGCCGCCACTTCCAGAGCCGCAGCTACGCCACCGGCGAGGTGGCCCGCTTCTGCGTCCTCAACCTGGCGCCCGAAGCGCCCTGGCGCTGCCCGGAGAAATGCAGCCGCTACGAGCGCGACATCATCGACGCCACGTTCGTGGTCGGCTCGTTGGTCCGCCCGCCGGTGGAAGCCGAGCCCGACGACCCGCCCGGCGACATCGCCGCCGTCTTGGACCAAGCCGACGCAGTGGTGACCGCGGCCGGGCCCGAGATCCTCGCCGAGGTGCAAGCCGAGCGCGAGGGCAAGCGGTGGTGGCAGGTGTGGAAGCGACGCGACGACGGCGACGGGTTCCGCCTCTCCAACAGGTAGCAGGCGTGCCCGCTGTGTCCACCGGACGTCGTTGTCCTTGACGGCGCGGGTCGCGAGCGGTCGCACGCGAGTCGGTCGCGCCGCGGCGCCACGCGCGTCGCTACCCGGCGGCCGCGGCCTGCGCCGCTTCGGCCGGTTCCCGCTCGGCGTGGCGGCGCTCGCGCTGGTCGGCTTCGCGCTGGCCGGGTGTGGGGGCTCCGCCGCCCCGGTTCGGTCCCCCTCGACCACGCAGGCGGCGGGATCCGCGGCGTCGCCCACCACCGGCCTGGCGACGGGGACGACCTCGACGTGGAGCCGGGCCACCTCGCCGACGCTGACCGTCGGCGGCGGGGCCACCTCGACGCTCAGCGCGCTGCAGGCTCCGGCCCAACCCGGCGACGACTGGCTGGTCGCGGGCACGAGGACCACCGCCGAAGGGACCTCGACGGCCACCGTCTGGACGTCACCCGACGCCTCCACCTGGACCGCCACCGCGCTCACCGGGCCGGGCGTCGACAGCACCGCCGCCGCGGTCACCGTCTTCGGCAGTCGCACGGTGGTGGTCGGCTCGGTCGGCGTCGGCGCCTCCCGGCGAGCCGCGGTCTGGGTTTCGGCGCGTAGCGGCGACCCCTTCGTCGCGGTCGCGGACCAGCCGGCGTTCGCCGCCACCGCCAGCGACGCCAACGACGATTCCGCTTCGTCGCCGGCGCCCACCGCGCTCGGCGCCGAGATGCACGTGGCCGGCGCCGGCGCGCTGGGCCTGTTCGCGGCGGGGACCGTCGACGGGCACCAGGCGATGTGGTACTCGACAGACGGGCGCCACTTCACCCGGGTGGCCGGCGCCGAGCGGCTGATCAACGGCGCGCCGGGCGCTGACGTGCGCAGCATCCTGGTCACGCAGGCCGGGGTGTTCGCTGCCGGTACCCGCCGTTCCGGGGTGGCAACGGACGGGACCATCTGGACGTCGACCGACGGGCTGCGCTGGGCCCAGGAGCCCGACGCCGGACAGGCGTTCAGCGGCGGTGGCGACTACCGGATCTCGGCCATCACCGCGATGGTCCGGGGTACCGCCACGATCTACGAGGCGGTTGGCGCGGTCAACAACAACGGCACTTGGGCGCCGGCGTCGTGGATCTCCCCCGACGGGTTCAGCTGGAGCGCGCCGTCGCTGTCGTTCCCGATGGAGGCGGCCCGGCCCGATCCCGATGGCGCCGCCGTGGACGCGGTGTCGCCCACGTCCGGCGGCCTGGTCGCGGTCGGCGGCGGTGACGGCATCGCCCTCGCTTGGACGTCGGTGGACGGGCGGAGCTGGACCCCCCTCGGCCTGCCCGCCTCGGCGACCGCGGCGGCCTGGCATCCCGGCCTCGTTGCCACCGACGGCGCCACCACGCTGATCGCCGACCCCGACGCCGGGGTCCCCCGCCTGCTGGTCGGCACCGGAGCGGTTCCGCCCGCCGCGACGGCCGCCACCCCCGTGTCGTGGAGCGAAGCGACGGGGTCGGCGGCGGTGTGGGGGACGCCGAGGGCCGAAGCCAAGCCGGTCTCGTTGGTGCGCGCCGGAGGCACGCTGCGCCTCGTCGTCGATGTCACCCAGCCCGGGCAGCTCCTCGGTCAGGACCAGGCGTCGGTGGTGGTGTTGGAGTCCTCCGACGGGTCGTCTTGGTCGGTGGTGCCGACCGGGAGCGTTTTCAGCGGGGCTCGGGTGGCGCAGGCCATCGCCTGGGGTGCGGCTGGTGACACCGGCACCTCGACAGCCGGCGGCGGGGCGACGGTTGGCGGGGCGACGGTTGGCGGGGCGACGGTTGGCGGGGCGACGGTTGGCGGGGCGACGGTTGGCGGGGCGACGGTCGGCGGAGCGGTCGCGGTCGGGGCACAGGCGGCGACCACCAGCCTCCTGGCTGCCGGCCAGCCCCAGGGGGAGGCGTGGCGCCTGGCGTCCAACCCGGCGGCGTCGGGTCCAGCCGCCGGAGACCTCTCGTGGGTGCAGGCCACGGCGATCAACGGCGCGTTCGGGACCGGGGGCAGCCCCACCAGCCTCAACGCGCTGACCCGCCTGGCGTCGGGATCTTTCGTCGCGGTGGGGACCGGCCCGGCGGCGGCCAACGCCGGACCGGGCGGTCACCCCCTGGCTTGGACGTCTGCCACCGGCGCCGCCTGGACCCTCGCCGGCGGCCTGGACCGCTCCCCGTCCCTGCTCGATGAGACACCCCGAGGCGTGTGCAGCGGCCCGGATGGCGCCGTGGCGGTCGGGGTCGGGGCGCTCGCCGGCCCCGGCAGCCGGGCGCTGGCGTGGACCAGCCGGAGCGGATCGGCATGGACGGCGGCATCGGTGCCCGCAGCGGTTACCGGCGGCGCCGACAGCATTGCCGGCTGCTCCCCCACGGCGGTGACGGCCGCCTCGACGCCGGCGACGGCACCCTCTAGCACCGCACCCTCCACCGCTGCTTCGACCACCGCGGTTTCGACCAGCGCGCCAGCCAGCACGGGGACCTCGGGCGGCCTGGTGGCCTGGGGTTCGACCACCTCAGCCGACGGCACGCTCCACCCGACCCTGTGGCGGTCCCCGACCGGCGCAACCTGGACCGTCCAGAAGGTGACCGCCTTCAGCGATGCGCCGGCGATCGGCCTCCGCTCCCTCGCCATCTCCGGCCAGTCGTGGTTGGCCGCCGGCGGGTCGGCCTCGGCGACCACCGACACCGCGGCCGGCGCAGGCCTGGGCTTGTGGACGTCCTCCAACTCCGGGGCGACCTGGAGCAGGGTCGACACCGGCGCCACGCCGTGGCAGACGACCGGCACCGCCTCCCTCGACCAGGTCGCGTGGCTAGGCGCCACCGCAGTGGTCGCCGGGACGGTCAACGGGCAGCTAGCCGTGTGGGAGTCCACCGCACCGGCCGGCTGACCCGCCACCGAGCCCGCCGGCCGGCGCCTGCCGGCCCCGGGCCCGCCGGCCCGGCGCTCACTCGACCAGGCTGCCCGCCTCGGCGAGAGCCCACAGCCGGGCGTACGGGCCGCCGGCGAGGAGCAGATCGTCTGGGGAGCCGTCCTCCACCACCACGCCGTGGTCCATCACCACTACCCGGTCGGCGCGCGCCGCGGTCTGGAGGCGGTGGGCGATGAGGATGGTGGTCCGGCCGTGGGCGACGACGCCCATGGCCCGGCTCACCCGCTCCTCGGTGGCCAGGTCCAGGTTGGAGGTGGCCTCGTCGAGGAGGAGGACCGCCGGGTCGACCAGCTCCGCTCGGGCCAGCGCGATCAGCTGCCGCTGCCCCGACGACAGCGAGCGGCCCCGCTCGCTCACCACGGTGTCGTAACCGTCGGGGAGGCCCCGCACGAACGCGTCGGCGCCCACCGCGGCCGCGGCCCGCCGGACCTCGGCGTCTGTCGCGTCGGGCCGGCCGTACGCGATGTTGTCGCGGAGGGTGCCGGAGAACAGGAACGCCTCCTGGGGTACGTACCCGAGCTGCTGGCGCAGCGCCTCGAGGTCGATCTGGCGTAGGTCGATCCCGTCGATGCGCACCGCGCCGCCGGTCGGGTCGTAGAACCGGGTGACCAGCTTGATGATCGTCGACTTGCCGGCGCCGGTCTCACCGACGAGGGCCACCGTCTGGCCTGGCTCGATGGTCAAGGTGACGCCTCGAAGGGCTTCTTGACCCTCGGGGCCTCCGGGATAGGAGAAGCGCACCGCGTCGAACGACACCCGCCCCTGCAGGCGGGGCGGACGGACCGGCTCGTCGGGCAGCTCGACGAGCGGTCGCTGGGCCATGAGCGCGTTGATCTGGGCGACCGAGGCTCCGGCTTGCTGGTAGGAGTCGAAGGTCTGCGACAGCTGCTGGATCGGCGAGAAGAACACGTCGAGGTAGAGCAGGAACCCGACCAGCTCGCCGGCGGTGAGCGAATGGCCGCGGACGAGCGCCGAGCCGACGGCCAGCACCAATATCCCCGCCACGTCGGAGAGGAACTGCACGAACGGGAAGTAGGTGGCGACCAGTCGCTGGGCGCCCAGCCGGGCCTCTAGGTAGCGGGCGGCCAACGAGTGGAAGTGGTCCTGGTTGTGCGCCGAGCGGTCGAACGCGTGGGTCTCGCGGACCCCCGACAGGCTCTCTTGCATGGTGGCGTTGACCACCGAGATGCGCTCTCGGGCGGAGCGGTACGCCCGGCCCGACAGGCGCCGGTACGCGACCGTCGCGCCGGCGAGGGGGACCACGACGCTCATGGTCGTCAAAGCCAGCTCCCAGTTCCACACCGCGAGGGCGACCCCCACCCCGACGAAGGTGAACATGGCGACCAGGGCGTTGATCAGACCGGTCTGCAGCAGGGTGGACAGCGCGTCGACGTCGGTGGTCATCCGGGTCATGATCCGCCCGCCCATCTCCCGGTCGTAGAAGTCGACCGACAGCCGCATCAGCTGCGACCAGATCCGCACCCGCAGCGCGAACAGCAACCGCTCGGCGGTGCGGCCGGTGACCAGCACTTGAACCACGGTGTCGATCAGGTCGGCGGCGGTGACCGCCAGGAAGGCGATCGACGCCGCGGCCAGCGCGGTCCCGGACGCCTTGGCCACCCCGTCGTCGAGGCCGGCCCTGATCAGGACCGGCCCGGCCAGGGTGGCCAGCGCGTCGAGCAGGACCAGCGTCAGTCCGAGCCCGAGCTGACGGCGGAAGGGACGGACGAAGTGGCGCAGACTGAAGTCGGGGTCGTAGGCCCGCTGCCCGTCCACGTCGATGTCTGGGGTGTCGGTGGCGGGGGCCAGCGCCGCCACCTTCTCGAGCAGGTCGGGGGTGGCGGCCAGCCCGCCCATCCAGTTGCCGGGGCCGCCCATCGCCGCGCCGGCGCCGGCCCCGGCCGCCGGGGCGACGCGGGCGGGGGTGGGACGGACGCGCATGACGGGATCGGCGGCACCGGGGCGGATCGGGCCGTCGTCGCCCGAGCCGGCAGGCATCCCGTGGCCCTCCCCCGGCTCGGGCCCCTCGGCCAGCTCGTCGCCGGGGCTGGCGAGCAGCCGCCGGTAGGCCGGACAGCGACCGATGAGGGTCTCGTGGCTGCCCTGGTCCAGCACCCGCCCACCGTCGAGGACGACGATGCGGTCAGCCAGGCCGAGCGTGGAGCGCCGGTGGGCGACGAGCAGGGTGGTGCGCCCGGCGAGCAGGGCTCGCAGCGCGTCGTGGATGTCTTCTTCGGTCTGGGCGTCGACCGCGCTGGTGGCGTCGTCGAGGATCAACACCCGCGGGTCGGTGAGCAAAGCCCGGGCCAGGGTGACGCGCTGGCGTTGACCGCCGGAGAGGCTCATGCCGCGCTCTCCGACCACGGTGTCGTAGCCGTCGGGCAGCGCCTCGATGAACCCCTCGGCGCGAGCGGCGCGCGCCGCGGCTTTGACCTCCTCGTCGCTGGCATCGGGGCGGCCGAAGGCGATGTTGGCCCGGACGGTGTCGGAGAAGAGGAAGCTCTCCTCGAACACCACTCCGATCTGCCGGCGCAGGGACGTGAGGGTCACGCTGCGGACGTCGACGCCGTCTACGCGGACCGTGCCGTGGCTGGCGTCGTAAAAGCGCGGCACCAGCATGGCCACCGTCGACTTGCCCGAACCCGACGCGCCGACGATCGCCACCCGTTCTCCGGAGGCGATCGACAGGTCGAAGTCGTCGAGCACGCGCCGGCCGTCGCGGTACTCGAAGCTGACGTGCTCGAAGGTGATCTCGCCCCGGACGGGCGGCAAGACGTCGGCGTCGGGAGCTTCGTCGACGGTCGGGTCGACGGCTAGGAGGTCGAGTACCCGTTCGGCGCCGGCCCGGGCCTGCTGGCCGACGAGGAGCACGGCGGCGAGCATCCGGGCGGGGGCGCTCAGCTGCGCCAGGTAGGTGGAGAACGCCAGGAACGTGCCGATGGTGATCCGCCCGTCGATGGCCAGCCACCCGCCGAGGCCGAGCACCGCGACCTGGCCGAGGACCGGCACGGTCTGGAGCACCGGCTGGTAGCGGGCTTGCAGCCGCACCGCTCGCAGCCGCGACCCGTAGAGGGCCCGCGCCTTGGCGACGAGGTGGTCGACCTCTCGCCGCTCCTGGCCGAAGCCCTTCACCACCCGGATCCCGGTTACGCCTTCCTCGACGACGACCGCGACCTCGCCCTCCTTCTGCTGGGCGTCCCAGTTGGCGGGGAAGGTCTGAGCCCTCATCCGGTACGCGGTGACGATCATCACCGGGACCACGGCAAGGCTGATCAGGGCGAGCATCGGCGACAGGACGAACATGACCGCGATCGACACCACGAGCAGCAACACGTTGCCGCTCATCATCGGCAAGAAGGCCAGGAGCCCTTGGAGCAGGCCGACGTCGGAGTTGGCCCGCGACACCAGCTGCCCGGTCTGCAGCTCGTCGTGGCGGGCGAAGTCGAGGCGCTGCAGCTGGTCGTAGATGGCGTTGCGCAGGTCGTATTGCACGTCGAGGCTGACCCGGCCGCCGACGAAGCGGCGGACGTAGGCCGCCACGAAGTTGACGACCGCGGCGCCGGCGAGCAAGGCCAGCCACGGGGCCAGCGGCGAGCGGTGGTGGATGATGACGTTGTCGACGACTTGGCGCTGGATCGCCGGCGCCGCCGCGGTCACTGCGCTGCCGACCAGCGCCGCCCCGAACGCCAGGACCACGTTGCGCCGGTAGGGGGCCAGCCACGGCGCCATCCGCCGGATCCATCCGGGGCGGCGGGCGTCCCGCCCGGGCTGGCCGCCGGCAGCCGACGGCGGGGCGGTGGAGCTCAGCGACATGTCGTTACCCAGGCTAACGGTCGCGGCCGGGTACCCGGCCGGCCAATCACCCCGCCGGGGCCGGGTCGGCCGCGGCGGCCAGCACCGAGAGGATCTCCTCGCCGTACTGGTCGAGCTTGGTCGGGCCGATGCCGTCGATCCGGCGGAGCGCGACGAGGGTGTCGGGCCGGGCGGTGGCGATGGCCCGCAGCGTCCGGTCCGAGCAGACGATGAACGGGGCGACCTTGTCGGCCCTGGCCCTGCCCGTGCGCCACGCCCGCAGCGCCGCTTCGGCCGCGGCAGCCTCGGGGGCCAGGTCGGCGGGCGCCACGAGCAGGGCGTCGCGGCCGTGGACGCTGACGGTGTCACCCCAGCGCACCCTCAGGGACGATCCGGTGTCGAGGCTGACCAGCGCGCCGTCGGCGTCGGTGGAGCCGATGGTGCCGCTGAACCCTCCGGGCACCGTCAGCGCCAGGCCGACCCGGGCCTCGAGCGGCTTGGGGCCTCCCGCCGAGGGCCGCCGGGCGGAGGAGCCCCGCCCGCCGCTGGCCGGCCCGGCCGACGCTGCACCCCGCGCCGGGGTAGCGGGCCCGGTTCGGGCCGGCCGGTGGGGCGCGGACCCGTCGAGCTCGGCGAGGAACGGCGACGGACGCTCCGCGTCGGCGAGCACCACGGCGGCGTGACGGGCTCGGGTCACCGCCACGTGCAGGATCCGCCGCTCCTCCTCGTCGTCCTCGGCGAGGCGGTGCGGCAGCAGCCCGGCGGTGACGCCGTAGACCACCACCCGGTCCCATTCCATGCCCTTGACCCGGTGCACCGTGGACAGCGTCACGCCGGCGGGGTCGGCGGGTCGCTCCAGCTCGGAGCGGACCCACTCCTCGAGCGTGCCCGGATCGGGGTGCAACGCCGCCACCTCGGCCAGGGCGTCGAGGTCGTCGAGGTGGCTCGACCCCTCCCCGCCGCGGCTGGCGTCGAGGAGGCCCATCGCGCCGCCGAGGCCGATCTGGTCGCGCACCACCCCCAGCAACGCGGCGGCGGTGGCGCCGCGCCGGTCGGCCTCCGCTCGCAGGACCACGAGATCGTCGACCAGACGACCGACCTTGGCGGCGTCCTTCTCGGGGAGCGAGGATGCGACGCCCGCCAGGTTGTCGAGCGACCAGCGGCTCCGGCGACGGACCCGGTCGGAGAACCACGGCGGCAGCCCTCTGCTCGGGCGGCGGAGGATCTCGATCAGGTCGGACGCGGCGATCCGCTCGTCGGGGGCGGTGGCGATGCGCAGGTAGGCGAGGGCGGCCCGCAGCCCGGTGCGCTCCAGGATGTCGACCCGGACCGTGGACGCGACGGGGACGCCGGCCGCCCCGAGCGCCACCGCCGGCGCCAGGAGGGCGGAGTGCACCCGGGCCAGCACAGCCACCTGATCCGGCGACGCGCCGTCGCTCAACCACTCCCCGACCTGGGTGGCTACCTGCGCCGCGCCCTGGCCGCCGCCGTGGCGGCGCACCTGCAGCGCCGGCGCCTCGGCCGGCGACTGGCGGGCAGCCCGGATGGTCTTGGCCACCCTCCGATGGTTGTAGGACAGCAGCGACGCAGCTGCGCCGACCACGTCGGGAGGGCAGCGGTAGTTGACCTCCAAGGGGTGGTCGCCGGCGCCGGGGAACAGGGCGGCGTAGTCGATCAGGAAGGCCGGGTCGGCGCCGGCGTGCCCGTAGATGACCTGGTCGTCGTCGCCGACGCCGAACACGTCGCCGACCGGGCCGGCGAGCAGCCGGAGGAGCAGGACGTGGGCTGGAGTCAGGTCCTGGAACTCGTCGACGAGAAGGTGGCGGCAGGTCAGTTGAAGTCGGCTGCGAAGGCCGCCGTCGGCGAGGAGAACCTCGATCGCGGCGTAGATCTGCTCGTCGAAGTCGACCGTGCCGGTGGCGGCCATCTCGGCGCGAAGTCCGGTGAAGACGACGCCGAGCCCGGGAACGTCGTCGCGCTCGGCCTCCACCTCCTCGGGGTCCACCAGCGCCAGGCGGACCCGCGACAGCGCCTCGAGGTAGGGGCCGACCGGGTCGGTGTTGGCCCGGTGCCGGCGGCTCGGGGCGAGGCGGTCGACCAGCCGGCGGACGTCGCGCTCGACGAGAACCTGCGGGGTCCGGCCCCGGGCCTGCCCGAGCACCCACAACCCGAGCGAGTTGAGGGTCCTGGTCTTGGGGCCGAAGTCCCGACAGCGTAGGTCCAGCTCCTCCTGGGCCTTTTTGTTGTAGGCCACGGCGAGAATGGCGTCGCGCTCCCAGCCGCGGTCGACCACCAGGTGGCGTAGCCGTTCGGTAAGGACCCGGGTCTTGCCCGACCCGGCGGGGGCGATGATGCGCGCCGGCCCCCGGGCGTGCCCGACGGCCCGCAGCTGGTCGCCGGCCAGCTCCGCGCCAGGAGGACGGACCGCGGACGCGACGGTCAGCTGGCCGCGCTCGATGCTCTCGCGGTGCACGACGGCCAGCCCGTCGAGGAGGTGGGGAAACGGCTCCCGGGGTCCGCCGTCGACCCAGACCGGGCCGACGCCGGGGATCTCGACGTCGCCGGCGGCCGTCGCGCGAAGGGGTCTGGCACCGACGCGCTGGGCCTTGCGGGCCCACCACCACGTCGGGTCGCCCCCGTCGCGAGCGTCGTAGGTGTTGGCCCACACCAGGAACTGCAACTCCTCTTCCCAGAGGCGCAGGCCCGGGTCGAGGGTCCACGGCTCCACCTCCAGCGACGGCGGGGCCCGGAAACGGGCCGGGTCGACGCCCAGCTCGATGACCACCGGCTGGCGCTGCGCCCACGCGGTCCGCAGCTCGGCGACGACCGCTTGCGGGTCGCGGAGCGCTTCCTCGTCGAGGGTGACCACCGCGGCGGCGGCCCACGGCTCGGGGACGGACTGCCCGGAGCCGACGACCACGCCGCGTCCGAGCTCGACGGGTCCCGGGGCAGCCACAGACGTCAGGCTACGGGCCGGGTGCGACGGCGCGACCGCCACCGGGGAAGGGTCAGGACTTCGGGGTGAACTCCAGCGACAGCGAGTTCATGCAGAAGCGTTGCCCGGTCGGGGTCGGACCGTCATCGAAGACGTGGCCCAGGTGGCCACCGCAGCGACGGCAGGTGACCTCGGTGCGGACCATCCCGTGGGTGCGGTCCTCGTGCAGCTCCACCGCGTCGGCGACCGCCGGCTCAGTGAAGCTCGGCCACCCCGATCCAGACTCGAACTTGGTGTCAGAGCTGAACAGGACCGCCCCGCAAGCCGCGCAGTGGTAGGTGCCGTCGTCGTGGTTGGAGACGTACTTGCCCGACCACGGCCGCTCGGTGCCCTTCTGGCGCAGGACCTCGTACTGCTCGGGGCTCAGCTCGGCCCGCCACTCTTGCTCCGACTTGACGACCTCAGGTGCCATGGCACCAGGGTACGGGCCGCTGGCGGCTAGGAGTCGGGGGCCGGCTGCGGGTCGGGGGTCTCCTCCGCGTTCGACACCCGTCCGGTGGGCCGGAGCGGCTCGAACAGCCGCCCCGCGGCTGCCGCGTGGCGCCCGAGGCGCTCGAAGGAACGGCCGGCCATCGCCATCTGCATCGCCACCTGGAGGTCCACCGCGCCGGAGGCCAGCTCTGCGGTGAGGGTGGAGCGCACGTCGGTCAGCACGTCGTCGCGGTCGCGCACCGCCTGGGCATGGACCCGGTCGCGCTCGCGCCACAGCTCCTCGACCGACGTCCAGGTGTCGGCGCAGCTGTCGCCGAGCTCCGCTGTGATGTCCTTGATCCGGCCGGGCAGGCTCGGGCCGATCTCGGCCAGCGCCGGCGAGGCGATGTCCGCGATGAGGTCCATGGTGTCGGCCAGCAGGGGCACCAGGCGGGTCGCGGCGAGCAGCAGGCGAAGGTCGCCGGCGACCGGCGACTGGAGGGCAATGACGGTTTCCGCGCCGCGCTCGACGCCGGCGTTGAGGTCGCTGACCAGCGCCCGCCACCGGGCCAGGTCGTCCACGACGGTGCGGTCGCCGCTCAACAGCGCGGCGGTAGCTCTCCGGATGGCCTCCGGAACGACGTCGAGGAGGGCGCCGATGGCGATCTCCTGGCGGTCCAGCTCACGGTGGAACCCTTCGCGCAGCTCCGAGGGCACTGCCCGACCCTAGCCGCGGGACTCGACATTTGCCGCCAGTAGCATCCGGCCCGATCCCCGTGACCCGCCGCTTGCCGTGACCGCTCCCCGACCGCCCCGCTTCGAGTACGACGACGTGACGGTCCTCGGCGACGACGGGCCGATCGTCGCCGGGTTCTCCGCGGCGGTGCCCGCCGACGGGCTCACCGTCCTGGTCGGCCCTTCGGGCGCCGGGAAGACCACCCTTTTGCGTCTGCTCAACCGCCTGGATGATCCCGACGGCGGAGTCGTCCGCCTCGACGGCACCGACGTGCGGGACCTCGATGTGCTCGAGCTGCGCCGGCGGGTGCAGCTCGTCGGGCAGGTGCCAGTCGCGTTCCCCGGCACCGTGGCCGACAACCTCGGTCCGGGCGCACCGGAGCTGCTCGAGCGGGTCGGGCTGCCCGCGGTGCTGCTCGCCCGGGACGCCGACCGGCTGTCGGTCGGCGAGGCGCAGCGGATGTCGCTGGCCCGGGCTTTGGGCCGCCGGCCCGACGTGCTGGCCCTCGACGAGCCGACCTCGGCCCTGGACACGGCGTCCAAGAGCGGGGTCGAGGCACTCATCCGCCGCCTGGCCGACGAAGGGCTGACGGTGGTCATGGTGACCCACGACCCGCGCCACGCCACCGACCTGGCCGACCACGTCGTGCAGGTCGCGCCCGCCCCGAGGACTGCGCCGTGATCGCCGCCCTCGACGCCGCCGCGCACGCCGCGGGCTCAGGAGGGAGCGGGACGCTCACCGGCCCGATCAGCTTCGGCGACGTCGGGCTTTCTGTGTTCCTGGTGGTCATTGCCGTCGCCGCGTCGCGCTGGCGGCGCCTCGGCCTGGAGCGGGACATGGTGGTGGCGACGGGCCGCTCGTTCGTTCAGCTCGTCGCGGTCGGCTACGTGTTGGACTTCGTGTTCGGCGGCCAGGGGTGGCTCACCCCGATCGTCTTGTCCGTGATGGTCGCCACCGCGGCGTGGACGTCCGGGAGCCGGGCCCGGCAGGTGCCGGGCTCCTATCTGGTAGCGGTCGGTGCCATCGTCGTGGGCACCGCCGGCACCCTCGGCGTGCTGGGCGCTTTTCGGATCGTGCCGCTGTCAGCCCGGGCGGTGATACCGCTCGGGTCGATGGTGATCACCAGCGTGATGAACACCACGTCGCTGGTGATGACCCGCCTACGCGACGACCTGGCGGCCAGCCGCCGGGAGGTCGAGGCCCGCCTGTCGCTCGGCCAGACCAGCTACGAGGCGTCCCTTCCCTGGCATCGCCAGGCGCTGCGCTCGGGGATGCTGCCGAGCGTGGACCAGACCAAGGTGGTGGGCTTGGTGGCGCTGCCCGGCGCGATGACCGGGATGATCTTGGCCGGGGCGTCGCCTCTGGCCGCCATCCGCCTGCAGCTGGTGGTGATGTACATGCTTCTCGGCGGCAACGCCTTCGCGGCCTTGGTGGCCGCGCAGCTGACGGTGCGGCGCCTGTTCACCCCTGCCCATCAGCTGATCCGGTCCCTGCGCCAGGTGCCCGACTGACGCGGTGGGAGGCGGTCGGGATCGGCGCCAGCGGCGCGGCCTTGGCGGCGCGGCCGGGGTCCACGATGGCCATCAGGTCGTCGCCGTCGATGATCTCGCGGTCGATCAGCAGCTCGACGATGCGGTCCAGCTCCGCCCGGTGGGAGCTGAGCAGCTCGGTGGCCCGTTCCTCGGCTTGGCGCAGCAAGGCGGCCACCTCTTCGTCGATCGCCCGCTGCGTCGCCTCCGCGTACGGGCGAGCACTCAGCCCACTTTCTCCGAGGTATCCGGGACCGTCGTTGCTGTAGCCGATCGGTCCGAGGCGGGGCGACAGTCCCCATTCCCTGACCATCCGGGTCGCCAGCTGCGTGGCGCCGGCCAGGTCGTTGGAAGCGCCGGTCGACGCCTCGCCGAGGACGATGAGCTCCGCCGCCCGTCCCCCGAGGCGCACTGCCAGCGAGTCGCGCAGGTAGCTCTCCGGGTAGAGGTGGCGTTCGGTCTCCGGTAGCTGCTCGGTGACGCCCAGCGCCTGGCCGGCGGGGAGGATGGTCACCTTGGCGACAGGGTCGGCGTGCGGCGAGAGGACCGCCACCAAGGCGTGCCCGGTCTCGTG
Source organism: Acidiferrimicrobium sp. IK (assembly GCF_025499425.1). Classification (GTDB taxonomy): domain Bacteria; phylum Actinomycetota; class Acidimicrobiia; order Acidimicrobiales; family Palsa-688; genus Acidiferrimicrobium. The sequence goes on along the minus strand of NZ_JAIMCB010000003.1, from coordinate 299,839 downwards.
CACCGCGACCGAGTGCTTCTCCTCGGGGAGCAGCGCGTTGGAGCTCTCCCGCCGGCCGAGCAGCAGCCGGTCGCGCGCCGCGTCGAAGTCGCCGGCCTCGATCACCGAGCGGTTGTCCCGGACGGCGTGCACCGCGGCTTCGTTGACCAGGTTGGCCAGGTCGGCGCCGGAGAACCCGGGGGTGCCCCGGGCGACGACGTCGAGGTCCACGTCCGGGCCCAGGTGCTTGTCCTTGGCGTGCACCGCCAGGATCGCCCGCCGCTCGATCAGGTTGGGCAGAGGGATCTCTACGGTGCGGTCGAAGCGTCCGGGCCGGAGAAGGGCCGGGTCCAGGGACTCCGGCCGGTTGGTCGCCGCGATCACCACCACGCCGGTGGCCGGGTCGAAGCCGTCCATCTCCGCCAGCATCTGGTTGAGGGTCTGCTCGCGCTCGTCATTGCCGCCGAAACCAAACCCGGCGCCTCGCTTGCCGCCGATGGCGTCGATCTCGTCGATGAACACGATCGACGGCGCCCGCTTCCGGGCGTCGGCGAAGAGGTCCCGGACCCGGGACGCCCCCACGCCGACGAACATCTCGACAAAGCTCGACCCGGTGAGAGCCAGGAACGGGACGTCCGCCTCGCCGGCGACGGCCCGGGCCATCAGGGTCTTGCCCGTCCCGGGAGGGCCGACCATCAAGACGCCCTTCGGGCCTACCGCGCCGGCCTTCTCGTATCGCTGCGGGTTCTTGAGGAAGTCGACGACCTCGAGCACCTCCTGCTTGGCGCCCTCGTAGCCGGCGACGTCGGAGAAACGCGTCGTCGGCCGGTCCTCGTCGTACACCTTCGCCTTGGAGCCGCCGAAGCCCATCAGACCTCCGCCGATGCCGGCACCTCCCAGTTGCTTCTTGGCCCGCCGGCCGACCCACCAGAACAACCCGAGCAGGAACACCAGCGGCAGCAGATCGAGGAGGACCACCCCGAGCGACAAGCCGCTGCTCGGGGCCGTCCCGGTGATCTGCACGTGATGGTCGGTGAGCAGGCTGCTCAGCTTGGTGTCTTGCAGCGCAGTGGGGATCTGGCTGGTGTAGTCGCCGCCTTTCACGAACGTGCCGCTGACATGACCGGTGCTGCTGATCGTGGCGGTCTTGATCGAGTCGTTGGTGACGTCGGTCTGGAAGTCGGAGAAGGTCAGGGACTTCGGCGTCGAGGCCTGGCCGCCCACCGCGGACAGCACGAAGAGCAGGATCGTCAGGACCAGGCCGACCAGCAGCAGCCACGGTCGCCACGGGGGAGGCGGCGGCGGGGCCGGCGCCGGACGGCGGTCCGACGGCGGCCCGGACTTGGCCGGTGCGGAGTAGTGGACCTGCTTGGGACTCATCGGGGGCTCCTGTCGGCGCCGTCAGCGTTGCACCATCCTGCCCTCCTTCGGTAGCTACCCGGCGGGCTGGGTGAGGTCATAGACGGTAACGCCGCCGACCGTCGTCGAGGTGTAATGGCCCTCGACCCAAGCGGCGATCTGCGACGCGACCGTCACCGTGCCGGCCGTGCCCGCTCCTCCACCGCCACCACCGCCACCACCGCCACCGAATCCACCCCCGGCGATGAAGTAGTGGATGCGGTGGTGGGTGACGTAGGCCTCGAACTGCGTCAGCGACGGCGCCGGGTCGGTGCCGTTGAAGCCGCCGATGGCCATCACCGGGTCGCCGGTCGCCAGCTGGTAGGCGGCGGCCTGCTCGGAGCCGGCGGTGGCCACGACCCAGGTGTAGGCGGACGCGTCGGCTGCGAGGGCCTTGGCGGTAGCCGGGCTCACCGAGGAACCGCCGAGCAGACCGCCGAGCATGCCGCCGAGGGAACCGCCGCGGGGACGCCCGGCAGGCGGAGTCCCCCCGACACCGAACCCGCCGGCGGACGGGACGCCCCCGCCGGACGGGACGCCCCCGGCGGGCGGGACGAAGCCGCCCCGAGTGCCCCCGAACGCCCCCCGGGCACCGCCGAACGCTCCCCGGGCGCCGAAACCACCCCGTGCCCGCCCGGCGCCGGCCGGTCCGCCGGAACCGAACCCGGACCCGGCGGGCCCGGCGGAGGGGATGGCCCCGCTGTGGGCGGTGGAAGCGGTTTGGAGGCTGTAGGCCGCCGGCGCCGCCACGCCCGCCGCGACTGCGAGCGCGCCGACGGCTCCGAGGACCGTGCCGGCCCGGCGCAGCCCCGGCACCCAGCCGAGCAGGCCGATGATCGAGAGGGCGCCGGCAGCGATGATGCCGGTCCGCAGCTCGGGGTGCCACGACGCGTCGCGCCCGAGCAGGACCCACGCCCACCAGGTCGTGACCGCCACGGTCCCGGCGAGCACGGCGCGGGCCTGCCACATGGTGCGCCGGCTCCACAGCAGCGCCACGCCGGTGGCGACCATGCCGCCGATTCCCGGGGCGAGGGCCACGGTGTAGTACGGGTGGATGATGCCCTGACCGAGGCTGAACACCGCCGCGGTGACCAGGACCCAGCCACCCCAGACGACGATGCCGGCCCGGACCCGGTCGGTGCGGGGACGGCGGATGGTCCACACCAGCCCGGCGACGAGCAGGATCCCGCACGCCGGGAGCAACCACGACGCCTGGGCGCCGAAGTCGGCGTTGAACATCCGGGTCAGCCCGGTGATCCCCCAGCGTCCGCTGGTGCCGGCCGCGCCGCCGCCGACGCTGCCGTTCTCGTTGCCGGTGAGGCGACCGAAGCCGTTGTAGCCGAAGATGAGGTTCCACAAGCTGTTGTCCTGGGACCCCCCGACGTAGGGCCGGTCCGCCGCCGGCGTCAGCTGCACCGCGACCACCCACCACGCGGCGGCGGCCGCCATCGCCACGCCGGCGACGGCCAGCTGGCCGACCCGCCTGCGCAGCCGCGGCGGGGCGGCCAGCAGGTAGGCCCCGCCGAGAGCAGGGACCACGATGAACGCCTGCAGCATCTTGGCGACGAAGCCGAACCCGACGAACAAACCGGCGATCATCAGCCACCGGGTGCTGCCCCCTTCGATCGCCCGCACGGTGGCGTACGCCCCGACCACGAGCAGCAACACGAGCAGAGCGTCGGGGTTGTTGAAGCGGAACATCAGCGTCGCGGCGGGGGTCAGGGCCAGGACCGCTCCGCCGAGCAGCGCCGGGCCGGCAGCCACCCAGCGGCGCAGCGTGGCGTAGAGCACCGCGACCGCCGCCACGCCCTCGAGGGCTTGGGGGACGAGGAGGCTCCACGAGTTGAGACCGAAGATCCGCGCTGAGATCTCCATGACCCACAACGCGGCCGGAGGCTTGTCCACGGTGATGAAGTTGGCGGCGTCGGACGATCCGAAGAAGAACGCCTTCCACGACTTGGTTCCGGCCTGCACCGCCCCGGCGTAGAAGGTGTTGGCGTACCCGGAGCGGCCCAAACCCCACAGGTAGAGCACGGCTGTGCCCGCCAGCAGCGTCAGCAGCGCCGGGCGGACCCACGCCGGGTCACTGGCGCGGCCTCGCAGCACCCGCGCCAGCCTGCCGGTAGGCCCCGCCTCCGGCGCTCGCACCGCGGGATGGTCGGTTCGGCCCGGAGGGAAGGCAGTGATGGCCATGCGGGCAGCTTCGGCGACCAAGCTCAGAGAGTCCTGGGAGTCAACGAGTAACAGCCTGAGACCGTTCCGGAGGCTGGTCGCGCCCGGCGCTGGGCTCGGCCGGGACCGGCACTCGGATGGTGAACACCGCTCCCCCGTCCGGGGCGTTGGCGACCGACGCCTGGCCGCCGTGCTCGGCGGCGACACCGGCGACGATGGCCAGTCCGAGCCCCGCACCGCCGCCGGTGCGAGACCGGTCGGCCCGCCAGAACCGGTCGAACGCGTGGATGAGGCCGTCGGGCGCCATGCCCGGCCCGTGGTCGCGCACGGTGACCTGGGCGGCGCCCCCGTCGACGCTCACCCGGACCTCGACCGGCGTGCCCGGCGGGGTGTGGCGAACCGCGTTGGCGAGGAGATTGGTCAGCGCCTGGCGCAGGTGGGCCGGGTCGCCGGTCACCTCGACAGGTGCCGGCGCGTCGAGGGTGAGGTGCCGGTCGGGCGCGGTCACTGCGGCGTCACCGACGACCTCGGCGGCGACCACGGTCAAGTCGACCGGTTCGCGCCGCGGGCTGCGGGTCTCGTCCAGGCGGGCGAGGAGCAGCAGCTCCTCCACCAGGGCGCCCATCTCCACCGAGTGCTGCTCGATGCGGCCGATGGCGGTGTCGAGGTCGACGCCGGTCGCACCCATCCGGTACAGCTCGGCGTAACCCCGGATCGAGGTCAGCGGGGTCCGCAGCTCGTGGGAGGCGTCGGCGAGGAACTGGCGGAGCCGCTCCTCGGAAGCCTCCCGGTCGGCGAAGGCCTGCTCGATGTTGGTCATCATCGTGTTGAAGGCCAGGCCCAGCTGCCCGACCTCCCCCCGACCGTCGGCCGGGCTGGCTCGCCGGCCCAGGTCCCCGCCGGCGATGGCCCGGGCGGTCATCGTGAGGCGGGTCAGCGGGGCGAGGCCCCGGCCGATCACGACCAGACCGCCGGCGGAGAGGGCCAGGAGGACCAACACGCCCACCACCACTTCCAGCTCCACTAGGTGCTGGAGGCTGCGGGTCACGTCGTTTAGCGGGATGGCGGTCACGACGTAGCCGCTGTCCGCCGCCGGGGGGAACGTCACCGGCGTCCGCGTAGCTCCGGGCGATGCGGTGGTGGTCGGTTGGGCCGCTTGTCGGCCGTCACCGTTGGCGCCGCCGGGCGGGGCGCCGGGCTGGAACGGCGGCTGCACGAGGACCTGGAAGCTGCCTGAACCGGACACCGCATCCACGGTCAGGAACCGACCGTGGGAGCCCGGCGCGACGGTGAGCACCGCCGGCAGGGCCGGGGCCGGGCACCTGGTCGTGTAGCACGACACCAGCTTGGAAGTGCCGCTCACCACCGCCCCCGACTGCGTGCGCAGCTGCACGTAGCTGCCGGGCGGGAGGTTGTCGTCGCCGCCTTGGCCTTCGGTCGAGGAATGGCCGTCGCGGAACACGTAGCGCAGCAGGCCGGGGGTCGCCGACTGCAGCTGACTGTCTACGCGCTGGTACTGGGAGCGGCTGTAGAGCTGGTAGGTCACCAGGGCGAAGACCCCGAGGCCCAGCGCGACGAACACCACCTGGATGGTCAGCAGGCGGCGGCGCAGGTTCACGGGTCGCCTCGCGGTTCGCGCAGCGCGTAGCCGACTCCTCGGACGGTGTGGATGAGCGCGGGTCCGCCGGCGTCGACCTTGTGGCGCAGGTAGCTGACGTAGGTCTCGAGGACGCTGGCGTTGCCGGCGAAGTCGTAGTCCCAGACGTGCTCGAGGATCTGCGCCCGGGTCAGGACCCGGCGGGCGTTGAGCAGCAGGTAGTGCAGCAACCGGTATTCGGTGGCGGTCAGCTCGATGCTCCGGTCTCCCCGCCACACCTCCCTGGTGTCCTCGTCGAGGACCAGGTCGGCGAACTGCATCCTGTGCTCCGCCGGCGCCGACGCGGTCGAACGGCGCAGTACCGCCTGCACCCGGGCCACCAGCTCCTCCACGCTGAAGGGCTTGGTCACGTAGTCGTCGCCGCCGAGATCGAGGCCGGCGATCTTGTCGGCGGTGGTGTCCCGGGCGGTCAGGAAGATCACCGGCACCCGGTCGGCGCCCCCGTCGGTCTCGCGGATCCGCCGGGCCACCTCGAAGCCGTCGAGGTCGGGGAGCATCACGTCCAGCACGATCAGGTCTGGACGGCTGCGGCGCACCTCGGCCAGGGCGTCGCGGCCCGTGGCCGCGGTGGTCACGTCGAACTTGGAGTAGCGCAGCCCGAGGCTGACCAGCTCGGCGATGTGCGGCTCGTCGTCGACGACCAGTACCCGTGTCATTGCGAACATCTTGCCGTCTCGGCCGCCTCCGCTCCGGGGCGCTCGACCGCCGGCTCGCGAAACAGCACCCGGTCGCAAAGCAAGAACTGCGCCACCCAGAGCATCCCGAACGAGGTCACGTTGGCCGCCAGGACCACCGCCACCCGCAGCAGCCGGCCGAGACGGGCGTATCGGAGGAGCTGGCCGACGCGTCCGTGTGCCCGTTCAGCGGCGGCACCGAGGGTGGTCATGACGCCATGGTGGACGGCGACCCTCCGAAACCCCTGAGAACCCGATGGGCATGCGCTGGGTGCGGCATGCCAGTCCCCTTCGAGCCGCCGGGCGCCTCCCAGCCGCCGGGCGCCTCCCAGCCGCCGGCGACTCCCAGCCGATTCCCAGGGACGTCCCAGAGCGACCACAGCCGCGGCGAGCAGGGTGTCGGTCATGCTCAGCGAACCTCTCCAGGACGACCGTCGGGGCCGCTCTTCCCGCCAGGCCACCGTCGAGATCGTCGTGCCGGTGTACAACGAGGAGCGCAGCCTGGCCCGAAGCGTGCGGACCCTCCGCTCCTACTTGGACCAGGAGTTCCCGTTCGCGGCGACAGTCACCATCGCCGACAACGCCAGCACCGACGGCACGTGGGACATCGCGTCGCGCTTGGCCGCCCAGCTACCCGGCGTCCGGGCGCTGCACCTGGACCGCAAGGGCCGCGGCAACGCCCTCAAGGTGGCGTGGGGCCAGAGCACCGCGGATGTGGTCGCCTACATGGACGTAGATCTGGCCACCGACCTGGATGCCATTCTCCCCCTGGTCGCCCCGCTCGTCTCCGGCCACAGCGACATCGCCATCGGCAGCCGGCTGGCCCGGGGCGCCCGCGTCGTGCGCGGCCCCCGCCGGGAGGTGATCTCCCGCGCCTACAACTTGATCCTGCGGGCGACGGTACGCAACCAGTTCACCGACGCCCAGTGCGGGTTCAAGGCGTTACGAGCCGACGCGGCCCGGGAGCTTCTGCCCCTCGTGGAGGACGGCGGCTGGTTCTTCGACACCGAGATGTTGGTCCTCGCTGAGCACAACGGGCTGCGGATCCACGAGGTGGCCGTCGACTGGGTCGACGACCCCGACTCGCGCGTTGACGTGGTCGCCACCGCGGTCGGCGACCTGCGGGGGCTGGTGCGGGTCAGCCGGCGGCTGGCGGCGGGCCGGGGTCGCACCGGTCGTCAGCCTCGCTCGGCTCTCGAAGCCGGGACCCGCTTCGCGCAGATCGGCGGCCTGTCGACGCTGGCCTACCTCGTGATCTACCTGGCGCTCCAGGCTCCTCTCGGGAGCCTGGCGGCCAATGCCGTCGCTTTGACGTCGTGCGCGCTGGCGAACTTCGCCGCCCACCGCCGCTACACCCTCCCCGACCAGGCCGGGTTCGGGCGCGGCGACCGGTTCGCGGCGGCCAGCGCGGTGGCGTGGGCGGCGGCGTTGACCCTGACCACCGTTGCGCTGGCGGTGTCGGCGCTCTTCTCGACCTCCGTGCTGGCGTCGCTGTTGGCGGTCGTCTGCGCCAACGGCGTGGTCAGCGTCGGGCGCTTCGTAGCGGTACGGGCCGTGCTGTTCCGCCGGCACCTCGACACCCTCTCTCTCAGGGGGCGCCCCGGCGCGCCGGCTAGGAGACGGTGACCAGGGTCCCGTAGTAGTCCAGCGGGTACATGACCTGGGCGTGGTCGGGCGGCAGCTCCACGCACCCGTCCGACTGCGGGTAGCCGTAGCCGGCGCGCACGAAGCCGTGGATGGCGTCGCCGCCGTTGAAGTACGCGACCCATGGGATGCCCGGATCGACGTACTTGGTGCCGTCAGGGTTCGTGCCGCGCATGGTGGTGGTGACGAACCGCTCGTAGACCGGGAAGGTACCGGTGGCGGTCGTCGCGCCGGGGACCCCGGTGTTGGCCAGGCTGGTGTAGATGATCTTGCCGCCCTGCCAGACCGAGAGCGTCTCGGGCGACGTCTGGGTGACGGCGATGTAGTCGTAAGGCCGGGGGTCGACCTGGTGGCCGGTCACCGCGTTCGCCAGAGCCGCCCACACCTCCGGCCCGGCGAGCCCGTCGATGGCTAGATGGTGGTCAGCCTCGAACGCCATGACCGCGCCCCGGGTGATGCCGTTCGCCTGTCCCTCGGTCCACTGTGCGGCGAGGGTGGCCGGGACGTTCGGCGACGCCCACGCGAAGCTGCCCTGCTGGTCGGCGCCCGGGAGGGCGACGGTGGACCCTGCGCTCGACGCCGCGGTCGGGGTGAAGCTCAAGGGCAGGTAGCCGAGACTGGCGAGGACCTGCTGCAAGCGCAGCATCGACGGCGCGCCCGTCGACCAGGTGGCGCTGACCGGCGCGGCCAGCGCGCCGCCCTGCCGGCTGCGGATCCCGGCGGGGACGGTGACGGTCATACGCGCGTAGGGAGCCCAACCCCCCGACGGGGTGAAGGTCATCGTCGACCCGGACTGGGCCCAGCTGCCGGGGACCGCTGGGCTGATCGCCGGTGTGGGCGAGGCGGGGGCGACAGCGGAGGAGAACGACACGGTCACCGGCGTCGTGAACGCCACCGCGGTGGCCGCCGGCGCCGGCGTGATCGACGCGACGGTCAGCGCCGGCACCGTCGTGGTCGGCCGGGCCGAGGCGAGCGATCCGGGTGCGCCCGACGGGGAGGTCCCCGTGGCGGTCCCCGACGAGCCGCACGCCGCGACGGCCAGCGCCGCGCCGGCCAGCACCGCAACGGACTGCAGCGCCCTCGCCTTGCGGACCCGCGCTGCGAGCGCACCCGCCCCCAACGCCACCGCCCCGAGCGCCGAGACCCGCCTGAAGCGCCTGGAGACCATGGGATGGATCCTTTCCCCGCGGCTGGCGCCGCACCGTCGTCGTAGCAACATCTGCCCGGTATGACGCACGAGCACACCATCCGGTTGACACCGCGGCCGATGGAGTCCGACAGTTCGGTCAGGACGGGTGCTAGCGGGTGATACTTGCAGGCCCCCGCTCCGAACGGGCGTCGGGGCCGGACGCGGCGGCGGGCCGGCCCGCCGGCCGGCCCACCGCGTCATCGCGTCATCGCGTCACCGCGACGTTCAGCTGTGCTGGCAGCCGCGCAGCACCGGGCTCGCCTCGGCGGTCTCCTCGTCAGTGAAGAGGCGGGACCGGACGAGGAACCTGACCCCTTCGGGGGCCTCGACGGAAAACCCGGCGCCCCGCCCGGGGACCACGTCCACGGTGAGATGGGTGTGCGCCCAGTACTGGTACTGGTCGGGGCCCATGTAGAACGGCTGGCCGGCCACTTCCCCGAGGTACACCTCCCGCTCGCCGACTTTGAAGTCGTCGCGGGGGTAGCACATCGGACTCGAGCCGTCGCAGCACCCGCCGGACTGGTGGAACAGCAGCGGGCCGTGCTGGCCCACCAGCTTGTCGACCAGCGCGGCGGCCTCCGGGGTGATGTCCACCCTGGTGGCGGTCACCGGCGGCGCCCGCTCAGAAGAAGCCGAGCCGTTTGGGGCTGTAGCTCACGAGCAGGTTCTTGGTCTGCTGGTAGTGATCGAGCATCTGGGCGTGGTTTTCCCGGCCGATCCCGGACCCCTTGTAGCCACCGAACGCGGCGTGAGCCGGGTAGAGGTGGTAGCAGTTGGTCCACACCCGCCCGGCCTTGATAGCCCGGCCCATGCGGTACGCGGTGTTGGCGTCGCGGGTCCACACCCCCGACCCCAGCCCGTAGAGGGTGTCGTTGGCTATGCGCACCGCCTCCGCCTCGTGGGCGAACTTGGTCACCGACAGGACCGGCCCGAAGATCTCCTCCTGGAAGATCCGCATGCTGTTGTCGCCCTCGAAGATCGTCGGCTCCACGTAAAACCCGTCGGGGTAGCCCTCTACGGTGCGGCGGTTGCCCCCGACCCGGATCGAGGCACCTTCGGCCTTGCCGATGTCGAGGTACGACAGGATCTTCTCCAACTGGTCGTTGGACGCCTGCGCGCCGACCATGGTCTCGGTGTCGAGGGGATCGCCGAGCACCATCGCTTTGGTCCGCTCGACTGCCCGTTCCATTAGCTGGTCGTAAATGGACTCGTGGATCAGCGCCCGCGACGGGCAGGTGCACACCTCGCCCTGGTTGAGAGCAAACATGACCAGGCCCTCGATCGCCTTGTCGAAGAAGTCGTCATCGGCCGCGGCGACGTCCGCGAAGAAGATGTTGGGGCTCTTGCCGCCCAGCTCCAGGGTGACGGGGATGACGTTCTCCGACGCGTACTGCATGATCAGCCGGCCGGTGGTCGTCTCGCCGGTGAAGGCGATCTTGGCGATCCGCTTGTTGGACGCCAGCGGCTTGCCGGCCTCGACGCCGAACCCGTTCACCACGTTGAGCACCCCGTCGGGGAGCAGGTCGCCGATCAGCTCCATGACCTTCAGGATCGACCAGGGTGTCTGCTCGGCGGGCTTCAACACGACGCAGTTGCCCGCCGCCAGAGCCGGGGCCAGCTTCCAGGTCGCCATGAGGATCGGGAAGTTCCAGGGGATGATCTGGCCGACCACGCCGAGCGGCTCGTGGAAGTGGTAGGCGACGGTGTCGTCGTCGATCTGGGAGATGCCGCCCTCCTGGGCCCGCAACACGCCGGCGAAATACCGGAAATGGTCGACCGCAAGCGGCAGGTCGGCGGCGAGGGTCTCGCGTACCGGTTTGCCGTTTTCCCAGCATTCGGCCACCGCGAGCATCTCCAGGTTGGCCTCGATGCGGTCGGCGATCTTGAGCAGGATCGAGGAACGCTCGGTGGTACTGGTACGCCCCCAGGCCTCGGCTGCGGCGTGGGCGGCGTCGAGGGCCAGCTCGATGTCCTTGGCGTCGGAGCGGGCCACCTTCGTGAAGGCCCGTCCCGTGATCGGCGCGATGTCCTCGAAGTAGCGGCCTTCGACGGGCGGGACCCACTTGCCTCCGATGTAGTTGTCGTACTGGGCTTCGACGGTTACCGAGCTACCGGCTTCACCAGGCGCAGCAAATCGCATGTTGGACCTTCCCCCTGTGGAGAGATCCGCCGTCCACCCGGACGGCGGCGATACGACGCTAAAGCTGAAGGGGTTGGGAAAAGGTTGGTCGGCGGCGGGGGTGGCCGCGCCGGCGCAGCCCTCCTGCCCGACTGGGGGACCGGGCCCTGGGTACGCTGGTCAACGAACCTTTGGGGGAGCCGCGTGGATCGAGAGCTTCGGGACAGGAGGCTGGACCTCGAGCGGCACTGGCGGGCCGGTGCCACCGAAAGCGCCGGCGCCGCGGTGCGACCCGAGGTGCTGTCGTCCTGGGAGCGCTCGGCGCGCACCGTCGCACCGGAGCTGGACGCGGCGCCCGTCGCGGCGGCAGAGGACATCAGGACCCGGTGGGCCGAGTCGCGCCTCGGTCGGGCCAGCCGGATAATCCTCGAGGACCTAGAGGACCTGGCGTCGAGCGGCGACTTGATGGCCGCGCTGACCGACGAGAGCGTCACCATCGCGTGGATCGCCGGCGGGCGGACCATGGCCCGCCGGGCCGACCGGGTCCACTTCTCTCTCGGCGGGTGCTGGGCGGAGTCCGCGGTCGGCACCAATGCGCTGGGCCTCGCCGAGCGCACCGCCCGCCCCGCGACGGTGTTCTCCGCGGAGCACTACGCCCCGATGGTCCACGACTGGGTGTGCTACTCGGCGCCGATCCTCGACCCTGACACCGGCCTGTTCCTCGGCGTGCTGGACCTGTCCACCACGTGGGAGCGCTCCAACCCGGCCCTGCTCACCACGGTGACCGCCTTGACCCGCTGCGTCGAGTACGAGTTGGCGGCCTCCCCGCGCCCGGCGCCGCCACGGGCGCCGGGCCGACGCAGCCCCGACGGGCTTACGGTGCGCTCCCTCGGCGCACCGCAGGTACTGGTGGACGGCGCCGCGGTCGCCCTCACCCGGCGCCAGCTGGAGCTGCTGGTCGTCCTCTCCCTACACGCCGACGGGATGAGCCTCGACGAGCTCACCGGTCGGGTGTACGGCGACCAGCCGGTGCGCGCCACCACCGTGAAGGCCGAACTGTCGCATCTGCGCCAGATCCTCGGGGGACGCATCGGGTCGCGGCCTTACCGGCTCGTCGGGCCGGTGGAATCGGACCATCACCGCCTGCTCGACGCACTGGCCGCCGGGGACACCGCCGCTGCCGTCGCCGCGTACGGCGGGCCGCTGCTGGCGTTCTCGGAGAGCCCCGACATCCAAGCTTGGCGTCACCACATCGACGCCGCGGTCCGAGACGGCGCCCTGCGCTCCCACGACCCCGAGGTGCTGTGGGAGCTGAGCGGCCGCTGCCCCGACGACCTCGAGCTGCACGAGGCGTGCATCGCCGCGCTCGGCCCCGACGACGCCCGGCGCAGTATCGCGGTCGGGCGGATCGCCGCGGCACGCGAGGCGTGAGCCGCAGCTCCCCTCGCCCGGCGCCGCGCCCCGCCGCGCAGACCGCTAGCGTCCCGAGGCATCGCCGCCGCGGGCGGCGCAAAACACCAAAACGGGAGATCCGATGCCGCTGTTCGGGAAGGGCAATGCCGACACTGGCGCCACGTGGGAGCCGGAGGCCGCCGACGGCCGCCTGGCCCAGACCGCCGGGGCCGACCCCTCGGGCGTGTTCACCTCCGACCTGACGGTGTCGGAGTACGTGCTGCTCGGCGAGGCCGGCTTCGAGCCGCTCGGCTTCGTCGTCGGGTCGTCGATCTACCACATCGGCATCCAGGTGGCGCGGTGGGGGCAAAACCAGGAGCTGGGGATCCTGACCCAAGCCATGTACAACGCCCGGGAGCTGGCCATGAACCGGATGCGGGCGGAGGCCGAGCACCTCGGGGCGGACGGGATCGTCGGGGTCAACATGGGGATGCAGGCCTACGTGTGGGGCCAAGACGTGCTCGAGTTCATCGCCACCGGGACCGCGGTTCGGGCGGTGGACGGTCCGCCGGGCAGCCATCGGGCGCCCGACGGCCGGCCCTTCACCTCGGACGTGTCCGCCCAGGACTTCTTCCGCCTCCTGTCGGCCGGAGCGGTACCGGTGGCGTTCGTGCTCGGCACGTGCGTCTACCACATCGCCCACCAGTCGGCGCTGCAGGCCTTGCGCCAGGCCGGCCAGAACCAGGAGATGACCACCTTCACGCAGGGCATCTACGAAGCCCGGGAGCTGGCCCTGGCCCGGATGCAGGCGGAGGCGACCGCCGCGCAGTCGTCGGGGATCGTCGGGGTCAGCGTCGAGGTCCACAACCACGTGTGGGGGGAGCACGCCACGGAGTTCCTGGCCACCGGCACGTCCATCCGGCGGCTGAGCGCCGAGCAGCGTCAGGGCCCCTCGCCGGCGCCCACCTTCACCCTCGGCCTCGACCGCTAGCCCCCGCCTGGGAACCGGCCGCCGGGGTCACCACGAAGGGCGAAGTCGACCCTGGTCGGCCAGGACGCGGAGGGCCGCGGTCAGCTGCCGGAAGGCCGACTCGCTCAGTTGGCCTCGCCAATGTTCAACGGTCTCGCCGGCCGCGGCCTCCGCGGCCTGCGTGCAGGCGCGGCCCCGTTCGGTGAGGACCAGCAGCCGGGCCCGTGCGTCGCTGCCGCCACTCCTGGGCTCGAGGCGGTCACATCCGACGGCACCCGGATCGTTCCGCCTTGGGGCAGTGACCGCGATGCCTTCCCCACCCCGGTAGGGCAGGGTCCAGCCCGGCCGCTAGGTGAGGCGCGAGGCGGTGTCGTTCAGCCCGTCGAGGGAGTGCAGGATCGAGCGGACCGCCTCCGCCGCGCTGGAGAGATCTAGCGACACCTGGCGCACCGCGGTCGCCTGCTCCTCGACGGAGGCGGCGATGTCGGTCTGGATCCCCTGGATCTCGGTTACGACATCGGTGGTGGCGGCGAAGCTCTCGGCGACCGCGCCGGCCTCCCGGATCACCGCAGCGATGACCCCGTTGACCTTCCCGGCCGACAGGGCGGTCTCCGCTGCCAGGGTCTTCACCTCGTTGGCGACCACGGCAAAGCCGCGCCCGACCTCGCCGGCCCTTGCCGCTTCGATCGTGGCGTTGAGCGAAAGCAGGTTGGTCTGGTCGGCCAGGTTGGCGATGATCGCGTTGACCGCGGAGATCTCCTCCACCGACCCGAGAAGGCGCGACACCCGGGTGGCGGCCTCCTCGGCCGACGCCCGCCCCGAGTCGGCGGTCGTGGCGGCCCGGTGGGCCCGCTCCGCGACCTCCTGCACCGCCAGGCTCAACGTCTCCAGCTGGCTGTCGACGCTCTCCACCGAGCGGCTGCTCTCCGCCGCGCTCTGCCGGATCCGGTCGCTGTCCTCGACCAGCGCGACGGTCACCCCGGCCAGCTCGTCGCGACGTTGCCGCTCGGCCTCGATCTGGCCCTCCGCCGTGCGCTGGCGATCCGCAGCCGCCTCCTCGCGTTCGTTGGCCGACTCCGCCGCGAGCCGGAAGTTGTCGGCCTCGACGGCCTCCGCGAAGTGCCACATGCAGAGGATGCCGGCCACCTCGAGCGCCACCAGGCCGGCGTGGACCGCGACCATCCCGATGACGCTCGGCGTGGACATCTTCATGCCGAACACCCGCTCCGGGAACATCACCCCCAAGACCGCGTGGTGGATCACCACTGAGACCACCGCGAAGAGCAGAGACCGCCACGACTGGTACAACGCGACGAAGACCAGGATGGCGTAGAGGTGGATGTGCGCCTCGATCGAGCCGCCGGTCAGGTCGATCAGCACGAAGCTGCAGCTGAGCAGGCCGAGGGCAGTCAGGTCGTACGCCGTTGGGGCCAGGGCGCCCTGCGCTTTCGACCTGGCTAGCGCCGACGCCGCGAGGAGCGCGACGGGGATGAGCACCAAGAAGCACTCGCTCGCCGGGCGGGGGCCGAGCAGCCCGACGAGGATGAGGGCCGGGACGTGCGCGACGAGCAGCCGGGTGTTGATCCGGTGCCGGGCATCCGCCGACGCGACGGTCATCCGCGCGCCTTTCGGGAGTGATTCGAGGAGGCTCACGAATGAGGCCATCGGCTTCCTGGCGGTGGTCTTTAGGCAAGCCTGGCCGGGACATCCCGAAATCGGCGATCGCCGCCGCTTCGAGCCGGCGCCGGCCGCACCCGCGGTGATGATCGCCGGGTTGGGACTGGCCGAGTTGGGGCTGGCCGGGTCGGGGCTGGCCGGCTCGGGGCTGGCCGGCTCGGGGCGGCGCGCCACGCTACGGTCCCCGTACATGCACACCCACTTCGAACGGCACCGCTCCGGGCGAGCAGGGTGGCTGCGAGCGGCGGTCCTCGGCGCCGACGACGGCCTGGTGTCGACCGCCGCGCTCCTTATCGGCGTCGCCGCGTCCGGCGCCAGCCGCAGCGCCATTTTGACCGCTGGGCTCGCGGCCCTGACCGCCGGGGCGATGGCCATGGCCATCGGCGAGTACGTGTCGGTGAGCGCCCAGTCCGACACCGAGCGCGCCGACCGGGCGCTCGAGGCCCGGGAGCTGGCGGACGACCCGCAGATGGAGCTACGGGAACTGATCGGGATCTACCGCAACCGGGGGTTGTCGGCCGAGCTGGCGACCGAGGTCGCGACCGCGCTCCACGCCAACGACGCGCTGGAAGCACATCTGCGCGACGAGCTCGGGCACGCCCCCGGCGCGGCAGCCCGCCCCATTCAGGCCTCTCTGGCCTCTGCGGCCAGCTTCGCGGTAGGCGCCGCGGCGCCGCTGGTGACCGCGGCGGTCAGCCCGGCCGGAGGGCGCAGCGCCCTTCTCGCGGCGGTGACCCTGGTAGCGCTTTGCGGGCTGGGCACGCTCGGGGCGGCCCTCGGAGGAGCGCCCCGGGTCCGAGCCGCCCTGCGGGTCGGGATCGGTGGCGCGCTCGCCATGGCCGTCACCTACGGCGTCGGGGCCCTCTTCGGCACCACGGTCTGATCGTCTGGGGCGCTCCCGGGGCTCAGCTCTGGGCCGTTTCGGGGTCGGCGAGGGACAGGTAGTTCTCGTCTTCTTGCGCGAAGTGCAGGGTGAGCACGGCGTGGAGGCCGTAGAGCAGCCGTCGCACCTCGGCCAGCTCTGCGTTCGCCGGCGGGGCGCTCAGCGTGTCGAGGATCTGGCCGAGCCGTCGGGTGAGGCGGTCGATCTCAACGTGCGAGCGGCTCATGGTGGCGGTGCGGTCGGTGCCCCCGAGCACCCGGGCCAGCATCGGGTAGAGCAGAGCGTCCTCAGCCTCCTCGTGGGGGAGCAGCTCGTCGTCCAGCCAGCGTCGGGCGTCGGCGGCGAGGGCCAGCGCGTCGGCCGTCGGGAGGGTCCCGATGCCGTCCGCGGCTCGGGCGAGGCGGTCCAGCTCCGGGAACAGGTTGCGGTGCTCGCCGGCGAAGCGGCCGGCCAGCTGCGCATCGGCCCCCTCGAGGTTGGCGTAGCCCCGTCCGGGGGCGACGGCGCGCATGGCGTTGAGGATGACCGCGACGTCGATGGCCTCCTGGGTGATGGCACCCCACGCCGCGGGCAACAGGCCTGCGGCGGCGACGGCCATGGCGGCGACCGACAGGCCGATGCCTGCGACCACGCTTTGGGTGGCGATGCGCAAACTGCGGCGGGCGATGACCACCGCGTCGCCGACCCGGTCGAGACGGTCGACGTTGAGGACGACGTCGGCGGCCTCGGAGGACGCGGTCGCTCCTCGCGCCGCGACGGCTACTCCGACATCCGCCAGGGCCAGGGCGGGCGCGTCGTTGATGCCGTCTCCGACCATGACCGTCGGGCCGACCCGGCGGGCTGCGTTGACGGCCTCGAGCTTTTGTTGCGGTGTCTGCTCGGCGAGGACTTGGTCAACGCCGATGACCGCTCCGACCGCGTCGGCGACATCAGCGCGGTCCCCGGTGACCATCACGATCCGTCCGATCCCGTCGCGGCGCAGCCGCCGGATCGTCCTGGCCGCGTCGGGTCGAATCGGGTCGGCGAAGATCATGACGCCGACGGGGCGGTCGTCGACGGCGACGAACACCGTCACCTGGCCGTCGCGGTCTGCTCCCCGGCGGGCTGCGGCCATCCACTCCACGGCCCCGTCCGCCGACGCCCATGAGCTCTTCCCGACCGCGACCCGCCGGCCCGACACCACGCCCCTCACGCCGTGGCCAGGGACCTCCTCGACTTGGTCGGGAACGCTGAGGGTCAGACCGCGGAGCGCTGCGGCGTGCACGACGGCGGCCGCCAGAACGTGGGGGGACACCTGGTCGAGCGACGCGGCCAGCCCGAGGACCGCCGACTCCTCGAGGCCGCCGGGCTCGGTGACGACCCTGAGGAGGGTCGGGTGGCCGGCGGTCAGGGTGCCGGTCTTGTCGAAGAGCAAGACCCGCGCCGACGCCAGCCGTTCGAGCGCGCCGCCGCCTTTGATCACCACACCGCGCTGCGCGGCCAGCGACAAGCCGGAGACCAAGGCGACGGGCACCGCGAGGATCAGCGGGCAGGGCGTGGCGACGACCAGGACCGCCACCGCCCGGGCCAGCCCGCCGCCGGCCACCCCGGCCGCGGTCGCCACCGCCAGGCTCACGGCCAGGAACACCACGGCGTAGCGGTCGGCGAGGCGGACCGCGGGCGCCGACTCGCTCTGGGCGGAGGCCACCAGCTGGACGATCCCGGCGTAGGCGCTGGCTGCGCAGGTGGTGGTGGCCCGCATGGTGAGGGGGCCCCCGACGTTGACGGTGCCGCTGCGCACGGCGTCACCGACCTGGCTCTCCACCGGCAGCGGCTCGCCCGTCAGGGCCGACTCGTCGATCACCGGGACCCCCGACTCCACCCGGCCGTCCACCGGCACGACCTCTCCCGGCTTGACCAGCAGCAGATCCCCCACCGCGACCTCCTCGACTGCCACGTCGCGCAGCCCGTCGTGGGTGTGGCGGTGGGCCACTCGGGGCGCCCGCTCCACCAGCTTGCGCAGCTCGCGGCTTGCCCGCCCAGCCGCCCACGACTCCAAGGCCCGGCCGCTGGCCACCATCACCGCGATCACCGCGCCGGCCAGAAACTCCCCGACCACGAGGGTGCCGCACAGCGCCAGCAGCGCCAGGACGTCGACACCAAGATGCCGGCGCCACGCCGCCTGCAGAACCCACCACGCAGACGCGGCTGCCGCGAGCGCGGTGGCAGCGGCCCACGCCCCGTGCGCCGCGCCCGGCGCGCCAGCGAGGTGCGCGACGCCGCCCGAAGCCAGGAGCACGAGGACGACCGCGAGCATCACGACGTCGGGGTCAGGACCCCTCCCGGTCCCGTCCGCGGGTCGCTCGGCTCCCGGTGACGGCAGGCGCGCCTGCCCTTCAGCGCTCATGACCGACCGACGTCAGAGCGAGAACTACCACGTGCGGCACCCTGATCACCTCACCCGCATCCTGCTCCGTGCCGGCGGGTACGGGCAGGGCCCAACGGCCCTTCCCGGCCGGCGCTCAGCCCCCAACCGGCGGCAGGTCAGCCCGGCTGCCCTCGGCCGCTGCCAGGCTGACGACGCCGGAGGGGTCGAGCAGGCGCTGGATCTGATCGGCCAGCCACCGGGCGACAGCGGCACGGGACGCCGCGGCGAGCGGCCCGGTGCGCAGCACGTACCGGGTCGTCACCGCGCCCATGATGATCGACCCGACGGCCGCCGCTTGGGCTTGCGCCTCGACGGGCGTGCACCCCGTAACCGCCGGCAGGTAGTCGCTGAGCGGGGCGGCGGCCCGCTGCAGCATGAAGTCGCCGAGCGCGGCGGCCGCCACGTCGGAGGTGCCCGCGGAGCGCAACATCATGAGGAGCGGGTCCTCCGAGTCGGCCGCCTCCCATCGCTCGACGACCTTGGCCGCGATGCGATCACCGAGCGAGGAGAACGGGCCGGAAACGACGCCCGCCACGTCGAGGTCGACGGCGGTGGCGGCCCGGAACAGCCCCGCTTTGCCCCCAAAGTACCTGGTGATCAGGTTGGGGGCGACGCCGGCCGAGGCTGCGATCTTGCGGACCGTGGCCCCGTCGAAGCCGTGCCGAGCGAAGTGGGCTTTGGCCTCGTTGAGGATCCGTTGGCGGGTAGCGGCAGCATCGCGGTTCACCAAAAGAAGTGTACAACCGTACACATCGGTGGGTAGGCTGCCCCCATGACCATCGAGCCGACGGGGAAGACCGTAACTGCCGAGCGGGCCGACGCCACACCAGCCGGCACCAAGTGGTGGACCCTCGTCGCGGTCTGCCTCGGCACCTTCATGCTGCTCCTCGACGTGACAGTCGTGAACGTGGCGTTGCCGGCCATCCAGACCGAGCTGCACTCGACCTTCGCCGATCTGCAGTGGGTGGTCGACGCTTACGCCCTGACCCTCGCCGCGTTCCTGCTCACGTCCGGCTCGCTGGCGGACATGTTCGGCCGGCGGCTGCTGTACATGGCCGGGCTGGCCATATTCACCGCCGCGTCGGCGTTGTGCGGGGCGGCGCAGAGCCCGCTGATGCTCGAGCTGTCCCGGGGCCTGCAGGGGGTGGGCGGGGCGGTCATGTTCTCGGTGTCCCTGGCCCTGCTGGCCAGCGCCTTCCACGGCAAGGAGCGAGGCCTCGCGTTCGGGGTGTGGGGCGCCATCACCGGCGTCGCCGTCGCCATCGGCCCCATCGTCGGAGGTGCGCTGGTCAGCGGACTGTCGTGGCGGTGGATCTTCTTCGTCAACCTGCCGGTCGGGGCGGTCGCCCTCGCCGTCACCTTCTACCAGGTGGCCGAGTCCCGCAGCGACAAGGCCAGCCGCCCAGACTGGGCCGGCTTCGTCCTCTTCACCGGAGGTCTGGTATCGATCGTCTACGCACTGATCGAGGCCGGCCGGACCAGCTTCTCCAGCACCACCGTGATCGCCACGTTCGCCGCCGGAGGGGTCCTCCTCGCCGGGTTCTTGCTCGTCGAGGCCCGGCTCGCCCACCCCATGTTCGACCTCCGGCTGTTCCGGCTGCCCACCTTCACGGGCGGAGCGGTGGCGGCGTTTGGCGTCTCGGTGAGCATCTTCTCGGTCCTCCTGTACCTGACCATCTACCTCCAAGACGTGCTCGGCTACAGCGCGCTACAGACCGGGCTCCGGCTGCTGGTGCTTTCCGGTGGCATCCTCGCCGTCAGCTTCCTGGCCGGGCGCCTCACCGCCCACGTGCCGATCCGCTTCCTCATCGGTCTGGGTCTGCTCGCCGTCGGGGGCGGCCTCATGCTCATGCGCGGCCTGAGCGCCACCTCGGGGTGGACGCATCTGATCCCGGGCATGATCCTCGGCGGGGTGGGCGTCGGATTCATCAACCCGCCGCTGGCATCTACGGCCGTCGGGGTGGTCACGCAGGAGCAGGCAGGCATGGCTTCGGGGATCAACTCCACCTTCCGCCAGATGGGGATCGCCACCGGGATCGCGCTGCTCGGCTCGGTCTTCACCAGCCGGCTGTCGAGCTCGGTGGCCTCCCTGGCGTCGGGCACCCCGCTGTCGGGCCGCAGCGCCGCGATCGCCAAGGCCCTTGAGAACGGTCAGGTCGCAACCTTGTTCCAAAAGGTGCCGGCCGCCCACCGGCAGCTGCTCAATCACGTGGTCAAGGCGAGCTTCACCTCGTCGCTGGACCTGATCCTGCTGGTCGCCGCGATATTCGCCTTCGCAGCCGGCGTCTTGGCGCTGGCGTTGATCCGTTCACGGGACTTCGCGTCCGGGGCGGCCCACACGGCGCCCGCTCACTGAGGAGCGTCGAGCAGGCTGGTCCGACACCTAGCGCTCACTTGTGCCCATAGCGCCAGCGGATTAGAGTATTCCGCCAGCGAGTTTATCTATCAGGGGGACATACTTCAGTGCGTGCAAGTTTGGCGAAGGGCACGGCCGTAGCGGCCGCGCTCACCCTGGCGGCATCGGCCTGCGGCAGCAGCAAGTCGAGCTCGACGGGATCAGGGGGCTCATCGAGCACCGTTGCGGCGAGCGGATCGACCGGCTCCGGTGGAGCAACAAGCAAGACCATCACCGTAGGCGTTCTTACGGACTCCACCGGCGTCGCATCCTCGGGATTCACCACGACCGAGCAGGGCATCAAGGCTGGCATCGGTGTGGCCGCGAGCAAGGGCTTCAACATCAAGTACGTGATGGCGGACACCCAGTCCACGCCCGCCGGGGCTTTGGCAGCCGCCCAGAAGCTGGTCGAGCAGGACCACGTGTTCGCGATCCTCGAGGTCAGCTCCGACTTCTACGGGGCGGCGCAGTACCTGGCCTCCCAGCATGTACCGGTCATCGGCGGCGGCTTCGACGGACCCGAGTGGGCCACCGGAGCGCTCAACAACCTGTTCGACACCAGCTCGAGCGGTGATTACTCGAAGGTCGCCACCACGTTCGGCACGGCGTTAAAGAACGCCGGCGTGACCAATGTAGGGGTTCTGGCCTACGGGGTCTCCTCGACGTCGACGGGGGCCGCCTCCGGTGCGGCTCTCTCCGCCCAGAACGCTGGCATCAAGGTCGGCTACCAGAATTACAACTTCCCCTTCGGGAGCACTGACGTTCAGCCCGTCGCCATCGCCATGAAACAGGCCGGCGTCGACGCGGTCTATTCGGTGACCGTACCGAGCACCGGCTTCGCGCTGGCGGCCGCCCTCAAGGCGCTAGGGGTCAACCTGAAGATGATGCTGCTGCCGACCGGCTATGGGGGGGACCTCCTCCAGTCGCCGGCGGGCGTCGCAGCCGCCCAGGGCGTCGACTTCTACACCGTCGCCCAGCCCGTGGAGATGAACACCGCCGCCACCAAAGCCTTCCAGTCCGCGCTGACGTCCTACTCTGGCGTCTCGGGCATCCCGACCTTCGCCGAGTACGGGGGCTACATCGCAGTCGCTGCACTCGTAGACGGGCTCCAAAAGGCGGGCACCAACCCGACATCGTCCAGCTTCGAGTCGGCGCTCCGGGCGGACTCGACGTTCGACGCCTTCGGGTTGTACGGCACCCACATGGTCGACTTCTCGAAGTTCGGGTCGGTCGCGGGCGGCCTCGGCCCCGACAACTGCCTGTACCTCACCAAGCTCTCGGGGACCACTTTCAACCTGTTGGCGGGTGACACGCCGGTGTGCGGGACGATCCTCCCCGGCCTGAAGGCCAAGACCGGCACCTCCTGAGCCCACCCCTGGGCTGGACCACCGGCATGTGCCCCGGCGTTGCCAGGCACATGCCGGTGCGGCCGGGCGATCCAAGCGGATCAGCTGAGCGCCCGTGGCCGGCTGGTCCGCCGGAGTGTCGACGCCGGCACGGAGGAGGCTTCTCCGCCAAGACGCGAAGCGGTGGCGGCGTCTGGCGTCTCGGTGAGCCTTCAGATGGGGATCGCCACCGGGACCGCGCTCCTCGGCCCCACTGACACCGGCCAGCCGTCGCAGCTGCCGCTTGCCTCTACATTTCATGTTCCCACCAACCGCGGGTGTCGACGTCCGCGGCGTCTGCTAGCGCCTCCAGTTCCGCTATCTCCGCGCCGGCGAGCTCTCTGCCGCCAGCTCTGACCAACCGTCGATGTAAGCCGCCTTCGTGACCCCGATGATCGGGGTGGTCCCCTTGGCGATGGCCCAAGCGGTCGCGACATCGGGATCAGTCGCACCTAGGTCTTCGCCGATCGCTCCCATCCGGTCCGTCAGAGCCCGCAGGCCGGGCAGGATCGCGCCGTGCACGGCAGCGCTGGCCACGGCAGCGCCGGCAACGGCAGCGCCGCTGCGGCGCCCCGAGTTCCGCAGCCGATGGGCAGCGCACGACGTCTTGATCCGCCATGACGGCGTCAAACGGCTGCAGCACCCCGAGGTCGGACACCTGGAACTGGCGTTCCAGTCCCTCGAGCTCCCCCTGCCCGGCCGAGCGGTGCACGAGCTGATCGTCTACACCGCCGAGCTGGCCACCGCATCCGAGGAGCGGATCAGACTCCTCACCATCTGGGCAGCCATCCACTCTCGGGCGCACAGCCGACCCTGCGGCTTCCCTGATCCCAGGCCCTAGCGCCTGAGCCCGGTCACCTCCGGCATCCCGGTCTCGACTCGACCGGCTCCTAAAGCCTCGCACGCTCCGCTCAATACGAGCGGCGGGCCGGCACGAAGCCGGCCCGCCGCCGAGTATGACGCCGGCCCACGATTCCTCTGGCGGAATCCTTGGAAGCCCACCCCGGAGGGCTTGCGACTATCCGAGGACGCGGCGAGGGACCAACGCGCGATCTCTCATCACGTCACATCACATCACATCACATCACGAGCAGCCGCTGGTGGTCCCGCACGACGGGCAGGCGTGGCAGCTGCCGGCCCGCTGCATCTGCACGCCGCACTGTCCGCAGTAGGGGGCGTCGGACTGGGCCGGCGCCACGGCGAGCGGGGCCGGCACGATGGCCGTGGCCGGAGGCGCCGGCGTCTCGTCGATGTCCTCGACGGGAGTGACGTCGGTGGAGGACAGGTTGGGGGTGACGGTCTCGTCGATGCCCGGCAGGGTCGGCTGGGTCCGCTCCGCCGATGTCAGCACGCCCAGCTCGGCCCGCTCGGCCGCCGGCAGGTAGTCGACGGCGAGCCGGCGGAAGATGTAGTCCACCAGCGACGAGGCGATCCGCAGGTCGGGGTCGTCGGTCATGCCGGCGGGCTCGAAGCGCATGTTGGTGTACTTCTTGACGTATGTCGCCAACGGGACGCCGTGCTGGAGGCCCAGGCTGACCGAGATGGCGAAGGCATCCATGATGCCGGCGAGGGTGGAGCCCTGCTTGGCGACCTTCATGAACACCTCGCCGGGCCGTCCGTCCTCGTACTCGCCGACGGTCACGAAGCCCTCGCAGTCCGCCACCCGGAACGCGAACGTGCTCGACATCCGCCGGCGGGGCATCCGCTCCCGGATCGGCTGCTTGACCACGACCGTCGTCTGGCGCTCCAGCGCCTTTTCCAGCTCGGCGACCTTGATGGCCAGCTCGGCGTCG
Source organism: Acidiferrimicrobium sp. IK (assembly GCF_025499425.1). Classification (GTDB taxonomy): domain Bacteria; phylum Actinomycetota; class Acidimicrobiia; order Acidimicrobiales; family Palsa-688; genus Acidiferrimicrobium. The sequence goes on along the minus strand of NZ_JAIMCB010000003.1, from coordinate 276,105 downwards.
TGGTGCTCACCGTCGGAGAGCGCCGGGTCGGCGACGGCCTTCTTGGCGGTGGCCAATGGCTGGGCCACCTTGCAGTTGTCGCGGTACATGGCGATGGCCTTGAGGCCCAGCTGCCACGCCTCGATGTGCAGCTGCTCCACTTCCTCCACCGTCACCGACTCCGGCACGTTGACCGTCTTGGAGATGGCGCCGGAGATGAACGGCTGGACCGCCGCCATCATGTGGATGTGGCCCTTGTAGTGGATGGTGTTGTCGCCCATCGAGCAGGCGAACACCGGGAGGTGCGCGGCGGTCAGGTGGGGTGCGCCCAGGATCGACTTGTGCTCGTCGATGTAGGCGATGATGTCGGCGATCTGCGCCTCGCCGTAGCCGAGGCGGCGCAGGGCCCGGGGCACCGTCTGGTTGACGATCGACATGGTGCCGCCGCCGACCAGCTTCTTCATCTTGACCAGGCCCAGGTCGGGCTCGACGCCGGTGGTGTCGCAGTCCATGAGGAGCCCGATGGTGCCGGTCGGGGCCAAGACGCTGGCCTGGGCGTTGCGCACGCCGTACTGCTCGGCGGTCTCGACGGCCTGGTCCCAGGCCTCTTGGGCGGCGGAGAGCAGCTCGGGGGGTACCAGCTCCTCGTCGATGGAGGCCGCCGCGTCGCGGTGCATGCGCAGCACCCCGAGCATGGCGTCACGGTTCTGGGTGAAGCCGGCGAAGGGACCCATGCGCGCCGCGGTGCGCGCCGAGGTGGCGTAGGAGTGGCCGGTGAGCAGAGCGGTGATGGCCCCGGCCCAGGCGCGGCCCTCGTCTGAGTCGTAGGGCAGTCCCTGGGCCATCAGCAAGGCGCCGAGGTTGGCGTAGCCGATGCCCAGCTGGCGGAAGCGGCGGGAGTTCTCGGCGATTTTCTCGGTCGGGTAGTCGGCGTTGCCGACGATGATCTCCTGCGCAGTGAAGATGACCTCGGTGGCGGCCCGGAAGCCGTCCACGTCGAAGCCGCCGTCGGACTCGAGGAAGGTCAGCAGGTTGAGGCTGGCCAGGTTGCACGCCGAGTTGTCGACATGCATGTACTCCGAGCACGGGTTGGAGCCGTTGATCCGCCCGTGGTTGGGGGCGGTGTGCCACCGGTTGATCGTGGTGTCGAACTGCATCCCGGGGTCGGCGCACTCCCATGCGGCCTTGGCGATCTGACGGAATAGGTCGCGGGCCCGGATGGTCTTGACCACCTCGCCGGTCGTCACCGCCTTGAGGCCCCAGTCGCCGTCTTCGACGACCGCCTGCATGAACTCGTCGGTGACCCGCACCGAGTTGTTGGCGTTTTGGTACTGGATCGAGTGGCTGTCCTTGCCGTCGAGGTCCATGTCGAAGCCGGCGTCGCTCAACGCCCGGGCCTTGCGCTCCTCGATGGTCTTGCACCAGATGAAGTCCTCGACGTCGGGATGGTCGACGTCGAGGATGACCATCTTCGCCGCCCGGCGAGTTTTCCCACCTGACTTGATGGTGCCGGCGGAGGCATCCGCGCCGCGCATGAAGCTCACCGGTCCCGACGCCGTACCGCCACCGCGGAGGCCCTCGTGGGACGAGCGGATCTTCGACAGGTTGACGCCCGCACCGGAACCGCCCTTGAAGATGACCCCTTCCTCCTTGTACCAGTTGAGGATCGAGTCCATCGAGTCCTCGACGGCCAGGATGAAGCAGGCCGAGCCTTGCTGGGGCACGCCCTTGACCCCGATGTTGAACCACACCGGCGAGTTGAAGGCGGCCTTCTGGTGGATGATCAGGTACTTCAGCTCGTCGGCGAAGATCTCCGCCTCGGTGTCGTCCACGAAGTAGCCGTCCTTGCGGCCCCACGCCGTGATCGTGTCGACGACCCGGTCGGCCACCTGCTTGAGCGACGATTCGCGCTCTGCGGTGCCCATCGTGCCCCGGAAGTACTTCTGGGCGAGGATGTTGGTGGCGTTGACGCTCCACGTGGAGGGCACTTCGACCCCGAGCTGCTCGAAGGCGACCGCGCCGGTGGCCCAGTGGGTGATGCGGGCGTCGCGCCGCTCCCAGACCACGGTGTCATAGGGGTGCTGGCCGGCAGTGGTGTACCGCCGGCGAAGGCCGATGCCCATGCGCTCGGGTGCGATTGCCATTCGGAGGTTCCTCTCGTGTGCGTCTCGTGTACGTGGTGCTGCTCGTGGAGCGGCTGCGATGTCTGGTGCGTGCGGACTGCCTGGTCCTGCCGGTCCCGTGCTGCGGTCCTCGGTGCTGCGTCGTCGGTGATGGGCTCGTCAGGTGGTGGGGTGGGGCGCCGGCCGGCGCCGACCCCACCACAAGCGCTTGTGGTTGGGAGTCGCCCCCGCGGGACACAACCACAACATACAGGTTGGTAATTTCAGCACTGTGGTTCGGTCATGTCAATGGTTGGGTGCGCGCGAACCCGCTGGTCATGCGCCGCTCGCGAAGGTTTGCACCCGGCGGCGGGCCGGCGGTCCCGGTCATGGCGCCACCGTAGGGGCCCATCGCTGTGGATCGGTAGGGCGCACATCCTGTGGATCATCAGGGGACAACTCCTGGGTGGTCCACACCCCGGTGAGCGCGATGCGGATCCCGCAGGTCAGGCGATACCCTGGCCGGCGCCGTCGAAGCTGTCCGATCGGCGGCACCAAGACCCGCCGCGGGCCCTCCCGTCCCCGCCCCTTCGACCGGAGGGCCGCGCCAGGCATCCTCTCCCTCCCTCATGACCGGCTCTCCGCTCCCCTCCCGGCGTGACGTCCTACGGATGGCCGCGGGAGCGGCCGTCGGCGCGGTCGTCGCCGGCTGTGGGGGCACCCGCCGCGCCTCCCCGCCCCCCGCGCCGACCGCCAGTACTTCCATCCCGGTGCCGGCGACCACCGCGGCGGGGACGGCGAGCGGCGCAGCGGCGAGCGGCGCTCAGTGGGCTGCGCTCGCCGCCGCCTTGGACGGCAACCTGGTCCGGCCGACCTCGGCCGGGTACCTGTCGGCGGTGCAGCTCTACGACCCTCGTTACGACGGCGCGCGGCCTCAGGGGGTGGCCTACTGCGCTTCGCCCGGGGACGTGCAGCGCTGCATCGGGTTTGCCCGCCAGCACGGGCTGGCGTTGGCGGTCCGCAGCGGCGGGCACAGCTACGGCGGGTATTCGACGGGCGCCGGCTTGGTCGTCGACGTCACCCGCATGGCGGGGGTGAGCGCCGGGTCCGGGAAGGCCACGATCGGCGCCGGCGCCCGCCTGGTCGACGTCTACGGTGCCTTGAACGGGCAGGGAGTGTCGATCCCGGCCGGGTCGTGCCCGACAGTGGGCTTCGCCGGGTTGGCCCTCGGCGGCGGCGCCGGCGTGGTCGACCGGGCCTACGGGCTGACCTGCGACCGGGTGACGTCCCTGCAGGTGGTGACCGCGGATGGCCGCCTGGTCAGCGCGGACGCGGCGACCAACCCGGACCTGTACTGGGCCTGCCGGGGCGGTGGGGGCGGCAACTTCGGGGTGGTCACCTCCTTCCAGGTCGACACCTTCCCGACGCAGCCGGTGACCACCTTCACCCTGTTTTGGCCGTGGGCGGCCGCCGGGCAGGTGCTGCCCGCCTACCTGGCGTGGGCGCCCACCGGCCCCGACCAGCTGTGGGCCAACTGCGTGCTCAGCACCGACCCGGCCCGCAGCGAGGCGCAGGCCGAGGTCAACGGCGTGTGGTTGGGGTCGCCCGCCAGCCTCACCCCGCTGCTCGACGGGCTGCAGCGCGCCGCCGGCGGCGCGGCGGTGTCGTCGCGCTACGTAGGTCAGGCGTCCTTCGCCCACGCCATGCTGCTGGAGGCCGGCTGCGCTTCGCTGTCGCAGGCGCAGTGCCGCCTGCCGACGCAGGGCCCCGCCGGCGTCCTCACCCGCCGCCCCAGCCTGGCCAAGTCCGACTACCTGACCGGCCCGCTCGGCGACAAAGGGGTCGCGGCGGTCCTGGCCGGGATCGACTCCCGCCGGTCGCAAGGGGCCAAGGGCGCGGTGGGCTTCGACAGCTACGGCGGAGCGGTCAACCGGGTGGCACCCGACGCCACCGCGTTCGTGCACCGTGACGCCATCGCGTCCGCCCAGTACAACGCCGATTTCTCGCCGGGCGCCCCCGGCGGGTTCTTGGACGCGGCCCAGCAGTGGCTGGACGGTTGGTACGCGAGCCTCCGTCCGTACGTGAGCGGCGGGGCCTACCAGAACTACATCGACCCGGACCTGGCCAGCTGGGAGCAGGCGTACTACGGCGCCAACCTGCCCCGCCTCCAGCGGGTCAAGGCGGCGTGGGACCCAGACGACGTCTGGCACTTCGCGCAGAGCATCCCGCTCCCGGGCTGAGCCACCGCCCACCGGGGCGTCGCTGGCGTCGGGAGGCGGACCGGTTCAGGGGGTGGCGCTGGGGTGGAGCATGCGGGCAGAGCGAGTCACCAGGTCCATCCACCGCTGGTCGACGATCCGGGCCAGAGCCGACAGCTGTCGCCGTTCCCTGGCCCGGAACGGCCGGCCCCGCCGGCCGAGGAGTACGACCAGGTCAGCGGCGCCCAGTTCCGCCCAGGCCATGTCGTCGGGACCGCCGACGGCGGCCGCGGCCGACGCCCTGCTGCCGGCGACGAACGCCTGGAGCCATGCGGCCGGCGGAGCCGCTCCCACCTCGACGACCGGTGACGGAGCCTCGAGGTCGAGCACCACCGCCCAGTCGGCCTGGAAGTCCCGGCTGCTGCGCCGCGCCAGTGCCTCGAGCAGCTCGGGGACGCTCAGCTGATCGACGAGGAACGCCGCGGTCTCCAAGGCGTCGAGGCGGGGGTCCACGACCGACGAGAGCGCCGGGCGCACGTCTTCCACGTCGACGCCGTCGACCTCGGATACCTCCGAGACGAGCAGCGGGACCAGAGTCTCGCTCGGCAGCTCCACGACCAGCTCGTCGATGGCTCGTCCCGCGCCGCGCTCCAAGATGTCGATGCCGATCAGGTCGCCCCGGACTGCGCCGATGCGGCTGGCGACCGCGCCCAATGCGCCCGGCCGGTCGGGCACCCACACCCGGAGGAGGAACGTAGCCATGGGAGAGAAGTTAAACGCCCCATGTGAACCCCACGTTACGCCACCGCCGCCGGACCGTTACATCCGGTGCGCGCCGGCCGAGGCATCCCGCCGCAGCGGCGTTCCAGGCCGTCACCCCGTCACCCGGCCCGGCCGCGCCCCCCGGCGTCGGGCCGTCAGGCCGGCCGTCACGGTCAGTCAGCTAGGACGTGGCTGTCGCCCGTCACCGCCGAGGGTGTTTCCGAGCCGGTGGATGCGGCCTGCGTGTCAGGCTCGTCAGGGCAGTTCCGCTTGGCGTAGTGCGCCACCCGCTCCTGGCCGCTCAGGGCGGCGATGGCCTCGACGATCTCGTCGGTGACCCGGCGCAGGGTGTCGCGGTCGTCCTCCGCCCCCGGCTCGGCGTCCCAGCGCAACGGCGCACCGATCGCCACGGTCAAGGTCCGGAACGGCCGAGGGAAGCGCGCTCCGATCGGCTGGGCGTCGGCGGTGCCGTGCAGGCCGATCGGCACCACCGGGGCCCGGCAGGAGAGAGCCATTCGGGCCACGCCGGTGCGGCCCTTGTAGAGACGGCCGTCGGGCGACCGGGTGCCCTCCGGGTAGATGCCGAGCACCCCGCCGGCCTGCAGCACCTCCCGGGCCGAGGCCAAAGCCCGGTCGGCGGCCGAGCCGCCCTCCCGCTTGATCGGGATCTGGCCGCCCAGCCGGAAGAACCACGCCACCCGCTTGTCGTCGAAGTACTCGGCCTTGGCCAAGAACGTGACCCGACGAGGCGAGATCAGCGGTATCACCAGGTTGTCGAGGAACGACACGTGGTTGGCCGCGAGGATGACCGGCCCCTGCGCCGGCAGGTGCTCGCGCCCCTCCACCTTGATCCGGTACGCCAGCCGCAGGATCGGTGCCAGCACCATCTTGATCAGCGTGTACCCCATGTGACGGACGCTACGCGCTGACGAGGGGCGCAGGGGACAAAAACGCCACCGGCGCATCGAGGGCTCAGGCGAGCTTGGTCAGGGACCGGCGAAGGTTGCGGATGCTCTGCTGGATGCGCTGCTCGTTCTCGATCAGCGCGAAGCGGACGAAGCCTTCGCCGCCCTTGCCGAACCCCACGCCCGGGGAGGTGGCGACCTCCGCGTCGGTCACCAGGAATTTGGCGAACTCGAGCGAGCCCATCTCCCGGTACGGCTCGGGGATCGGCGCCCACACGAACATGGTGCCCTTCGGCGGCTCGATCTCCCAGCCGATCCGGTTGAGGCCCTCGCAGAGGGCGTCACGCCGGCCCTGGTAGATCTCGTTGACGACCTTCGGGTAGTCCTGCGCCTCGTTCATGGTCACGATGGCCGCGATCTGGATCGGCTGGAAGGTGCCGTAGTCCAGGTAGCTCTTGAGCTTGGTCAGGGCGGCGACAATCTCAGGGTTGCCGACCATGAAAGCCACCCGCCATCCCGCCATCGAGAAACTCTTGGTCAGCGTGTAGAGCTCGACGGCCACCTCTTTGGCGCCCGGAACCTGCATGATCGACGGCGGCTGGTAGCCGTCGAAGGCGGTGTCGGAGTAAGCGAAGTCGTGGACCAGGATCACGTTGTGCTCGCGGGCGAAATCGACGATGCGCTGCATCCACGCCAAGTCGACGCACTCCGTCGTCGGGTTGTGCGGGAACGAGAACACGATGACCCGCGGCCGGGGCCAGGTGGACTCCCAGCTCTCCATCAGGTTGGCGAAGAAATCCTGGTCGGGTCCGAGGCGGACCTGCTGCACATCGGCGCCGGCGAAGAGCGGGGCGTAGATGTGGATCGGGTAGCTCGGCGTCGGCACCAGCGCGGTGTCTCCCGGCCCGACGAGGGTCCACATCAGGTGGGACAGACCCTCCTTGGCGCCGATGGTGGTGACCACCTCGGTGTCGGGATCGAGCTCCACCCCGAAGCGGCGCAGGTACAGGTTGGAGGCGGCCAGCCGCAGCTTGGGGATGCCCCGGGATGCGGAGTACCGGTGGTTGCGGGGGTTGCGGGCGGCTTCGGCCAGCTTGTCCACGGCCAGGTCAGGGCTCGGGATGTCGGGGTTGCCGAACCCCATGTCGACCACGTCGCGCCCGGCCTGGCGGGCATCGTCACGCAGCTGGTTGATGATGCTGAACACGTACGGCGGCAAGCCGTTGATCCGGCGGAACTCCACGGCGCCAAGGGTAGTGGACGCCGCCGGCGGTCCCAGTGGCAGTTACGCCGCCGCGCCACCTGCCGCGAGCAGCCCGGAGCCGATCGCCCCGGCCCGCTCGCCGAGGACCGCCGCCTCGATGCGCACCCGGCGCTCGCCGGGTGCCTCGACCAGCTCGGCGAAGGCTTTGCGGACCGGTCCGAGCAGGACGTCGCCGGCCTCTATGAGGCCGCCTCCGAGGACGATGACCCGAGGGTCGAAGGCGTTGGCCAGGTTGGCGAGGCCGAGGGCCAGCCACCAGGCGAAGCGGGCCATGATGCCGAGCGCGTCCGGGTCGCCGTCGCGGGCGGCCTGGGTCACGTGCTCGCCGCGCACCGCCTCCGGGTCGCCGCCGGCACGGGCGAGGACGCCGGGGGCCCGGTGCCCGAGGGCGGCCTCCCGGCCCAGCTGGCCGAGGCCGCTGCCCGACGCGTACCGCTCCCAGCAGCCCTGCTTCCCGCACGGGCAGAGCGGCCCGTGCGGGTCGATGACCATGTGGCCGAACTCGCCGGCGAAGCGGTCCGCCCCCTCGTTCAGGGCGCCCCCGCTGACGATCCCGCCGCCGATCCCGGTGCCGAGGGTGACCATGAGCACGTCGTCGGCTCCGACCGCGGCGCCGAAGCGGTGCTCGGCCCAGCCGGCGGCGGTGGCGTCGTTGCCGACCCACAGGCGCGAGCCGGGCAACCCGACGGCGAGCTGGTCCGCCACCGGCAGGCCGACCAGGCCCGGGAGGTGGGGGGAAAAGCGCATCACCCCGCCCCGGTCGACCAATCCGGGGATCCCGATGCCGACCGCCTCGGGCGGTGCCGCCGGGCAGAGGTCTCTCACCACCTCGAAGATGCGGGCGACGACCTCCGCTCCGTCGCGCGGCGTCGGCCGGCGGGCCTCCGCCTCAACCGCCCCGGCGATCGCCCCACGGGACGGCCCCCCTTGGTTCGGAGGTTCGCCCTCGGCGCGGGCGGGGCGGGCGAGGGGTGCCAGGCGCACGGCGAGGATCTTGGTGCCTCCGATGTCCACCCCGACGACCGGCCCGGAGGCCACGGCGCGGCTCAGGACGCCGCGATGCGGGCCCGCAGCTTGCGCATCACCGCCAGCCAGCGGTCCCGGTCGGCCACCTTGCCCTTTTCGTACTCGTGGACCTCGGGGTGGGGCAGGATCAGGAAAGTCCCCGATACGATCGCGGCCACCACGTCGTCGGCGACCTTGGCCGGCTCGATGATCTCGCCGCTGGCAGCCACCTCGGTCTCGCCGAGGACGCTGGCACTGACCATCGGGGTGCGGACCCCCTGCGGGCAGAGGCAGAGCACGTTGACCCCGTCCCCGCCGTAGGTGATGCTCAACCACTCGGCGATGGCGACCGACGCGTGCTTGGTGACGGTGTAGGGAGCCGACTGCATCATGGCCAGCAGCCCGGCCGCGGAGGCGGTGACCACGAACGCTCCCGATCCCCGCTCGGCCATCCCGGGCAGCACCGCTCGCGCCGCGTGGATGTGGGCCATCCCGTGCACCGCCCAGCTGCGCTCCCAGTCCTCGTCCTCGCCGAGGCCCTGGCCGGCGCCGATACCGGCGTTGGAACAGTAGACGCCGATCGGCCCCATCTCCTGGGACACCCGCTCGACGAGGGCGGTGACCGCCACGGGGTCTGTGACGTCGACGCCGAAGCCGGCGCCGCCGGGCAAGGTGGCGGCCACCGCCTCGGCCTTACCGGCGTCGAGGTCGACCACCGCCACCGCTGCCCCCGCGGCGGCCAGCCTGGCGGCCAGGGCGGCTCCGATCCCGCTGCCCCCGCCTGTCACCACCGCAACGTTGCCTGCCAACTCGACGCTCATCGGGCTCACCCTAGGCCGGCGTCGCCCCGGCCAAGCGGTGCAGGGCGATCGCCGCCGCGGTCGCGACGTTGAGCGAGTCGACGCCGCGCACCATCGGGATGCGAGCCTCGACGTCGGCAGCGGCCCGAGCCGCCGCGCTCAGCCCGGGGCCCTCGGCGCCCACCACCAACGCGACGCGCCGTGGTGGCTCCAAGGAGCCGATCGGCGCCGCCGTCGGATCGGGGGTCAAAGCTACGACCGTGAACCCGGCGCGACGCAGCGAGGCCAGCCCCTGCGTCCACGGCTGCAGACGGGCGAAAGGGACCCGCAGCACGTGGCCGAGCGACACCCGGACGCTGCGGCGGTACAGGGGGTCGGCGCAGGTCGGGTCGAGCAGCACCGCTTCCGCCCCGAGGGCTCGGGCGTTGCGGAACAGCGCGCCCAGGTTCTCGTGGTCGTTGACGCCTTCGAGGACCATCACCACCCGGGCCGAGGCGACCGCGGCCATCGGATCGGCCGGCGCCAGACGGCGACCCACCGCGACGACGCCCCGATGCAGGTCGAAACCGACCGTCGCCGCAACCACGTCTCTGTCAGCGACATACACCGGTGCCGACTCCCCGGCGGCGGCCAGCAGGTCCGCCAGAGGCTGCAGACGGTTCGGCGTGACCAGCACCGACTCGAGCGGGTACGCCGATGCGACCATCTGCTCGAGAGCCAGGTGGCCCTCGACCACGAAGATCCCCTCCCCCGCCTCCACCCGATCCCGCCGGGTTGGGTTGTTGAGCTGGCGATAGGCGGCGAGGCGGACGTCGGAGGGATCGGTGACCTGGACGGGGTGGAGGCCCATCCCCGCCCTTTTTCCCCGAACCTGCTACTTGAGCAGCGCCTCGATGGCCGAGGTGACCTCTTCGGACTCCGGCTCGGTCTGCGGCCGGAAACGGGCGACGACCGCGCCGTCGGGGGCGACGAGGAACTTCTCGAAGTTCCACGCCACGTCCCCGGCCTCGCCTTTTTCATCCTCAGTGGCGGTCAGCCAGGAGTAGAGCGGATGGCGTCCCGGGCCGTTCACGTCGACCTTCTCGGTCATCGGGAACGTCACGCCGTAGGTCGTCGAGCAGAAGGTCTCGATCTCCTCGGCGGTCCCCGGCTCCTGCCCGGCGAACTGGTTGCAGGGCACGCCAAGCACCGTGAAACCCCGGTCGCGGTAGCGCTCCTGCAGCGCCTCGAGCCCGCTGTACTGCGGCGTCAGCCCGCACTTGGACGCCACGTTGACGACCAGCACGGCCTCGCCGGCGAGGGACGCGGTGTCAAACGGGGAGCCGTCGAGAGCGGCGATTGTCACATCGGGAAGGGCCATGTCCCGAAATCTACGGGTCTAGGACGCGGTTGCGTCGGCTCCGCTGCTCTCGACCCGGGCCTTCAGTTCCCTCAACGCGGTGCCCATGATCCGCCCCTCCGCCCGCCGCTTCACGAAGCCGGGCAGCGGCACCACCAAGTCGACGGTCAGGTGGTAGGTGATCTCCGTCGATCCGTCACCGGCGGGACGCAGCTCGTAGGCCCCGTCGAGACGGCGGGTGATGTCGCCGGCGACCTGGACCCACGACAGCTCGGAGGGAGCCTCCGAGTAGTCGTAGAGCAACGTGTAGGACGTGCTCCGCCCGAACGCGGCCGCCCGGAAGGTGACCCGGACCGGCCGGCCCTCCTCGTCGCGCTCGTCGATGGTGACGGCCTTGATGTCGGCGGCCCAGTCCGGGTAGTGCTCGAAGCCGATCAGCACCTCGAAGCAGTGGTCGGGCGTGCCCCCGATGGTCATTCGTTCGGTGACCTGCTCTTCCACGTTGTTCGTCTCCTCTCGACGGCGCCCGGCGCCGCTCGTGCGAGCCGCCGACCGACGGTAGTCCTTCGACCTTCTTGCGACAAAGGACCCGGCCGGCCCCGGTGCATCACACCTGCAGCCGCCACCCTACGGACGGCGGAGCCTGGAGCGCGCCGCGGCCGCTCAGCGGCCGACCCGGGTGCCCATCTCGTCGATGGCGGCTCCCAGCCGGGCCGCCAGCATGTCGTAGTCGAAGTCCTGCTCGGCGCGTTGCCGGGCGGCCTGCCCCCAGCGGCTGGCGAGGCTGCCGTCTGAGATCATGCGGCCGATGGCTGTCGCTACCGCGCCCACGTCCTCGGGGTGCTCGACGACGATGCCAGTCTCGCCGTCGGCCACCGCCTCCGCGGCCCCGCCGCTTCGTCCCGCAATCGAAGGCACGCCGGCGGCCGCCGCTTCTAGGAAGACGATGCCGAACCCTTCCTGTTCGAGACCCTTCCACCGGGAGCGGCACAAGAGGGCGAACACGTCTGCGCAGGCATACAGCCCCGGCAACTCCACGTCGGGCACCCGGCCTAGGAGCCGCACCGGCGCGCCGGTCTTCTTGACCAGCTGCTCGAGCCGGCCGTGGTCGCGCCCCGAACCGGCGACGGCCACGACCAACCCCGGGTGCTCGGGCGCCAGGCGAGCCGCGGCCTCGATCAGGGTGTCCACCCCTTTGCGGGGCACCAGGCGGCTGACGCTGACCACCAGCGGACCACCGGCGGGCAGGCCCAGGCGGGTGCGGGCCGCTACCCGGTCGATCGCCGCGAGGGGCACGAATCGCTCGGTGTCCACCCCAGGCGGCACCTGGACCACAGGAGGCAGGCTGCCACCCGCGACGTGGCGAGCCTCGGCCTCCGGGTAGCCGCCGGCCGCGATCAGCAGCGAAGCGCCCTGCACCACCCGGCGCAGCAGCTGGCGGCTGGCCGGCAGCCGCCCGGGTACGGTCACCTCCGCCCCGTGCAGGACCACCGCGTAAGGCAGGCCGAGCCCCGGCCCGATCGCCCCCAGGGGAAGGCCGGGATCGAGCACGACGACCTCCGCTCCGACCTCGGCGGCCAGCCGCCGGATGTGGCGGCGCAACACCGGGTTGGGAAGCAGGACCGGCTCCCGGGTCCGCTCGACGCGGAAACCCTGCTGGCGGTCGAACACGTCGGCGTCGCGGTACGGCGTGGTCAGGACCGTGACCTCCTCCGCCGGCAGCCGCCGCCACAGCTCCCACAAGTACGACTGGATACCCCCGATCTTCGGCGGGAAGTCGTTGGTGACGAGAAGGTGGCGCATCAGAGGCTTCGTCCGGTATCGGGAGGCAGAGGGTCAGCCTGGCACGGAAGAGGGCGCTTCGCCCAGCACCCTGGTAGCGGGGGGGCTGCTCCCCATCGACCGAGGTTCTGGCCGCTCTGGCTCTCAGCGGGACCGGATGGTGCGGGTCGGCCTCGGCCCGCACCATCGCCTCGACGTCGTCGGCCACGAGGTCCAGGAGGTGGGAGGCGCCGAGCCGCCGGGCGGCCCACGCCGCATGCGCCCGGACGATCGGATGCGGGTGGCGCAGCCCGTCCGCCACCGCGGCCTGCACCGCCGGCGACCCGGGGTCGCCGGCGTTGGCCAGCACCAGCAGCGCGTTGCGCCGCAGGTACACCGGGTTGCGTTCGGGGATGTACCACCGCCCCCAATCCGCGAGCAGCGCCTCGTCGCTCGACGCCAGCACCGCGAGGGCATCGGCGCTCGGCTGGGCGCCGGGCTCGGCCGCCGGCGGCGGCCGGCGCCGGGCGCCGAGGCGGTTGACCGGGCACACCTCCTGGCAGTCGTCGCAACCGTAGAACCGGTCCCCCAGGGCGACCCGATGCTCCGCGGGGAAGACCCCCGGCGCCTGGACCAACCACGCCAGGCAGCGCCGTGCGTCGAGCACCCCTGGCTGGTCGAGGGCGCCGGTCGGGCAGGCCGTGGCGCAGCGGCGGCAGGTGCCGCATCCGTCCGGTACCGGCTCGGGGGCCGGCGGCAGCGGGGCGTCGGTGACCACCGACCCGAGGACGAACCAGGAGCCGGCGCCGGGCAGCAGGATCGTGGTGTTGCGGCCGTACCATCCCAGGCCGGCCCGGTAAGCCGCGGCCCGGTCCACCAGCGCGTTGTCGTCGGCGACCACCACCGCCCTCCACCCGTCGTCGCGAAGCCGGCGGGCCATCGCCTCGAGGGCGACCCGGAGCGGTGCGTAGTGATCGACCCAGGAGTACCGGGCGATCCGGGCCGGGGGGCCCGCCCCGCGGCCGGCGCCGCCGGCGCCGCCGGCGGACGCGCCAGGGACGGGCGTCTCCGGAGCGGGCCTGTCCGGGGCGGGCGTCTCCGGGGCGGGCGTCTCCGGGGCGGCCCTGGATTCGACATCCAGTTGTCCACCTGGGGGGGTGGACAACTGGATGTCGGAGGAAAGCGTGCCTGGACGGTGGGCGGGCGCCGGCGAGCCGGCCCGCGCCGGAGACGCCTCCGTCGGCTCCCGCAGGTAGCTCCGGGCACCGACGATCAACGACCGAGCACCGGCCAAGATCCGTGACGGATCGGTCGAACGGGCCGGGTTGCGGTAGGTGAACTGCATCCCACCGTGCAGGCCTTCGGCTTTCCGCTCCTCGAGCACCTCGCGAGCGTCGTCGAAGGATCCCGCGCCGGCGAAGCCGACCGCGTCCAGGCCAGCCGCAAGGCCGAGCGCCCGCAGGTCCTCCGCGAGCCGGCCCGGGTCGCGGTGGTGGCCCATGGCGGTCAGGCTACGAGCCAGGCGGTCTAGATGGCGCCGGGCGCGCCAAGGGAACGGCGTCGCCGGGGGTGGCCCGACCAACGCTGGGTCGTGCGCCGACAGCGGCGGGTCCGGTGATTATCGACGAGCTTTGCGACGCTCGCGCCACGCCCGGAAGCGGCCGCGGCCTGGAGCGGGATCGGGAACCGCTAACGCTTCGCCCGGCCCATCGGCAGCCTCCGGCGAGCCTGGTGCCTCCGGAGCGCCCGGCGTCGGACGGCCGACCTGGGGCGGCGGGAAGGTCAGGACCGGCACCTCCGCGGCGTCCCCGGCGAGCGCGGCACGAATCGCCGGAACCTGCGGCTGAGTCGAAACCTGAGGTTGAGGTTGAAGCTGAAGTTCTGAGTCGTCGCCGAACGTCCCTGAGCTGGGATCCGATCCTTCGGGCGCTGACTGGTCGGGCGAGACGAGCGGGGTCCCAGTGGAAGCAGACGGCTCGTGAGCCCACACCGACGACAGCGGCTCTGCTAGCGGCGGGGTTGACAGGGCATCCGTCGGCGGCGAGATGACCTCCGGGTCGCCCGGCGATGGCACCGACCCTGCCAAGGTCTCACCCTCTGCCGCGGTCACGTCAGCAGAGGAGATACCGCCATCCCCCAGCTCGACACCGGGCCCAGGCTCGACGCCTGGGTGGGGCTCGACACTGGGCCCAGGCTCGACGCTGCAGGGCTCGAAACTGGAGGGCTCGAAACCGGTGGCGGGCTCTACGCCGGCGGGCGCTTCGGTGCCAACGGCTTCGGTGGCAACGGCTTCGGTGCCAACTGCTGGATCCAATAGAGCAGCGCCGGCGGCCGGATCAGGACCGGCGGCCGGATCAGGACCGGCGGCCGGATCAGGACCGGCGGCGCCAGGATGCGGTGCGCCCGCATCGAAGGCCAGGACTGGCCGAGCCGGCGGGCCTTCGGGGGTCTCTGGAGCGACCGGAAGCCGCATCTCCTCCCCGTCGGTCGGAGACGACGACCCCCGTCGGCGACTCCCAGAAGAAGCCCCAGACTCACCGGGCGCGTCCACTGGATCGCTCACGGCGAGTCCCTCCGCGGCGGCCAACTTGTCCGCCACCGCCCGTTCGGCGGCGGCGACCTGCTTGGCGACGGCCTTCTCCGCAACAGCGGCCTTGCGGGCCACGGACCGCTCGACCTCTGCTCGCGCCCGGTCCGCTGCTCTCTTGGCGGCCGCCGCTTGCCGGTCGCTCGCCTTCTTAGCCGCGGCCGCCTCTCTGGCGGCGCTGCGTTCGGCGGCCGCGATCTGCTTGGCGGCAGCCTTCTCGGCAGCTAGAGCTCTCCGAGCGGCAGCCTTCTCAGCAGCGAGTGCCTTCCGGGCGGCCGCGGCAGCCGCCTTCTTCGCCGCGAGTGCCTTCCGGGCGGCCGCGGCCTCCTCGGCGGCGGCCGCCTTCTCCGCAGAAACCCTCTCAGCGGCCGCCTTCGCAGCGGCGTCCTTCGCGGCGGAGGCCTTCTCCCCTGCCCCGGCCTCGGTGGCGGCGTTGCCGGCGGCATCCGGTTTGGGTGCTCTCCCAACCTTCGCCGCCGCCGTAGTCCCGGCGCCTTTGCCCGCAGGCGGCGACCCGGCCAGCCTCTTGTTTCCGGCCGACGCTCGAGCGGCCTTCACGCTCTGCCCAGACGACGACCCAGGCGACGGCACCCCAGGCGTCGGCACCCCAGACGACGACACCCCAGGCGTCGGCGAGGCAGTAGCCGACGATGACGATGAAGACGGGGGCGCCGGCGAAGAGCCCGACCCCACAGCAGCTTGCCCGCCCGCTGCTCGTCGCGCCTTCGCAGGCGCCCCGGCGGCGCGGCGCGGCCGGTCCCGCGCGCTCAGCGACCGCTCGTCCCGCACCGGCAGCGAGGCTGGAACTCCGGGCACCCGCCCCACCCGGCTGGCGCCACCAGGGGCCTCTTCGGCTGCGTCAGGTTCGGGGGCCGGAACCCATCCCAGCACAGTGGCGCTGCGGGTCCGGGCCTGCAACGTCCGAGCCGCTAGGTCGACGATCCATTCCGCGCGCTGCTGCCTCCCCCGCCAGCGGTAGGAGAACGCCACCACCCATTCGGCGCCGTGAAGCTGGTAGGCCGACCAGCCGTCCGCGAACTGCTCCGGGGTGAGACGCACACCCTTGTCGGCCAGCGCCCGGGGGACCGCCTCGCCGAGCGGCCGGTGTGAGGGGCCCCGCCTCGGGGTGGACATGGCCAGGACGGTCGCGCGGGCCACCGCCGCTGCCTGCTCGGCGAACACCGGGGCAGCGAAACGCTCGACCCAAGCGACGTCCACGCCAGCGGCGGCGGCGACCTCAGCGATGCTGGCCCCGGCCCGCAGGCGGGCCTGCACCTCGCGCGGGGTGAGGGCACTGTCAGACTTGGGCGGCGGCGTAGCCAGAGCCCGCGGCGCGTCCTCGGCTCCGGCGGTCAGCGCCAAGCCGGCCGCCAAGTGTTCGAGAAGCGCGTCGTCGACAGGGACGACGAACTGCCCGCGACCACCCGCTTCTGTGGCAAAGATAAGCCCCTTACGGTCTTTGGTGGGACCGACGAGATGGAGCGACTGCACAGGCTCCCCCGGCTAACGGACCCGACTTCCGAGTCGATCTGCGAAAGTAGCAGTTGGACTACTTGCCTCCCGCGGATGCCGGCGGTCGGAACGCCACCGAAGCGGGCGGCGAGGCGTCACGCGCAGGCGCCGCGCGCCTGGTGACGCAGCCGGGGCACGAGGCCGCCGCGGCTCAACAACCGCACCGCACGCGCCTCCGCGGCGTCGATCACCACCGCGTCACTCGCTTGGCGGCCACAGATCGCAGTCACCACGCAGTCGTCGCAAGCCGCCGTCCGCTGCATCACGCAGTCGTCGCAATCAATGGTCAACGTCGTCATACCCGCATCATCCATCAGGGGTGTGACATTTCCCGCCAGGCACCCCGGCCGGCCGCCAGGCACCCTCACCGGCCGCCAAGCACCCTCACCGGCCGCCAGGCATCGGGCCGCCCGTCAGCCACCCCGCCGCCGGTCAGTCATCCCGCGCCCCCGCCGCCCGGCCCGACAGACCCGGTAGGGCGCTCAGCGGTCCTGCGGGCGGCGGCCGATCACCCCGAGCAGCTGGGCCACCGAGATGGTGTTGCCTCCCCGCCGTTCGACCTCGCTGCGCACCCGCCGGTCGTCGGTGGCCACGACCACGGGACGGCCTGGGTCGCATCGATCGACCAGGTCGATCAGGACCTCGTCGGCGTCCTCTCCCGACTCAGAGAAGCTGACCCGCACTGGGCTCCTCAACCGACCGGCCGGGGGCGGCAGCTGCTCCTCCGCACTGGCGTCGAACACGACGTGGAGCGCGGCGCCGGTGCGGGCAGCCAGCTCTCCGAGCGCAGCGGTCAACCGTTGGCGCTGGTCGGCCAGACCGACACCGGGCCAGGTGTTGAGGGAGACGTTGTAGCCGTCGACCAGGATCACCACGTTGGGGCGGCGGACCAGGTGGGCAGCCACCTCGAGGGAGTCACCGAACAGGCCTCGGGGGACCGGAACCGGGCGCCGCCGGCCTGCGCTTCCCCGTCGACCTGCGGGCGAGCCGGGGCGGCGGGCGGCGGTCACCGCCGCCCCAGGGGAACCGGGAGGAGCAGCCCCGCCCCAGGCGGCCCCCGACCCCGACCCCGGCGGGCCTCCGGCAGGGGCCGTGGCGCTCGAGCCATCGTCGCCCATCTCGGCTCCTGCCCGCGCCAGTGCAGCCCCGAGAGCCTGCGCCGCCGCGGCTGCGTCCATCACTGCGTGGGCGACGCGCCCGCGGCGATCCTCGACCTCGGCGCGGGCCGCACCTGCGGCGTCCTCGGCGTCAGCCAGGGCGGCCGTCAAGCGGCGTAGGTCGCCCGCCATCCGGTCCCGCTCCGCGCTGGTCGCGTCAAGCCGGACGCGCAGCTCGTCGGCGGCTGCCTCGGCGACCTCGGCGCGGTGACGGGCCTCGGCGGCCTCCCTGGCGCTGTCGAACGCGGCCAGGCGGGCGCCGTCGATCTCGGCTCTCAGCTTCGCCGCCTCCTCCTCCGCCAGCCTGCGAGCCTGGCGTTCCCTGGTGAGCTCGTCGAGCCGTTCGCCGGCCAGCTGGCGGGCTGCTTCCGCCGCCTCGTCGCTGCGGGCTCGGGCGGCCTCCACCGCCTCGAGCCGGCGGCGGGCTTGGCGCTCGGCGCGGCCCTCATGCGCTTGGTGGGCGACGGCGTCGGCTCGCTCGCCCAGGGCGGACAACTCCCGAGCCCACCCGTCGGGTCTGGTTAGCCACAACCACGACGCCTGCTCGATCAGGCCGGGATCCACCGATGCTGCCACCGTCGCCCGGAACCCGTCGTCGCTGTCGACGACGTCGCGGACCGCGGCCAGGCTCTTGGCCGGGAGCTTGGCGAAGCGCAGGAGCGGCCGCAGCCTTCTTGGAGGTTCCACTGGCGGTGTGGCCGCCAGCCCTGCCCGGCCCACCGACCAGGCCGCCTCGAGGCCTTGGCGGATGAGCGAGACCGGGACGGCCTCGGGCGCAGCGCCCGCCCCGGCGACCGGATCGGACGTCGCCTCCGGCCCGCCGTCTAGATCGGACCCGTCGTCGCTCAACTCGCCGGGCGCGTGACAACAGCTGGCGTGCGCGCCGTCCTCATGCTCCGACCGTACCGGGCTCCGCCGTCCACGTCCGTGGCGCCCGGCGCGACAGATAGCCTCCGGGCATGGTCCATGCCTTCGTGCTGATCGACGCCGTGCCCGCCCGGGTCGCCCCCCTGGCCGCGGAGCTGGCCGACGTCGAGGGGGTCGCCGAGGTGTACTCCGTGGCCGGCCACGCGGACATCGTCGCGGTGGTCCGGGTTCGGCGCCACGACGAGCTGGCCGACGTGGTGACCCGGCGCATCCACTCCCTCGATGGCATCACCAACACCCGTACCCTCATCGCCTTCCAGTCGTTCAGCCGCCACGACCTGGAAGCGATGTGGGACCTGGGCGCCGAGTAGAACCACCGCCCGACCAGAGCCGGGACGCCCGCGGTCAAGACGGCTCGCCGGCGGCATCCTGCGAGGTGGCGACCAGCGTCGCCAGCGCCTGGGCCGCTCGGCCGTCATCGATGGCGGCCGCGGCCATGATCAGCCCTTCGGCCAGTTGCGCGGCGCGGCCGGCAACCACCAGCCCGGCGGCCGCGTTGAGCACCACGATGTCTCGGTGGGGGCCGCGCTCCCCCGCCAACACCGCTCGGGCCAACCCGGCGTTGGTCACCGCGTCGCCGCCTTTCAGCTCGTCGGGGTGACACGGGGTGATCCCAAGGTCGAGCGGGTCGATGACCCAGCTGCGGACTTCGGGGTCCTCCACCTTCCATTCCAGGACCGTCGACGGGCCGGTGACGGTGAGCTCGTCGAGCCCGTCGGAGCCGTGGACGACCAGCACGTGGGTGGCGCCGTTGGCGGCCAGGACCCCGCACATCTTGGCGGCCATCGTCTGGTCCCCGACGCCTACCACCTGTCGGCGGACGCGGGCCGGGTTGGCCAGCGGCCCGAGGAAGTTGAACGCGGTCGGCACGCCCAATTCCCGGCGCACCGGCGTGGCGTGACGCAGCGCCGAGTGGTAGCGAGGGGCAAAGCAAAAGCCGATGCCGGCGGTCTCGATGCAGCGTGCCACCCCCTCCGGCGCCAGCTCTATGGCGACGCCCAGGGCCTCGAGCAAGTCGGCGGAGCCGGCCTTGGAGGAGGCGGCCCGGCCACCGTGTTTGCATACCGGCACGCCGGCGCCGGCGACCACCAGCGCGGCGATGGTCGAGACGTTGATCGTCCCGCTGCGATCACCGCCCGTACCGCAGGTGTCGATCAAGCGATCGGCCAGCTCGGGGCCGACTCGCACCCGGGTGGCCGCGGCCAGGAGGGCCCCCACCATCCCGCTCATTTCTTCGACGGTCTCACCTTTGCACCGCAAGCCGAACATCAACGCGGCGATCTGCGCCGGCGTGGCGTTGCCTTCCAGCACCTCGCCGAGGGCGCAGGCCGACTCCGCTCTGCTCAGGTCGTGGCCGGAGGACAACCGCGACAGGATCCCCGGCCACCCGCCGAGGCTGTCGATGGTCGGCGTGCCGGACTGCCTCGACGGTTCCACAGGGTCGAGACGCTACCGGCAGACCGGCGTCGGGCTCTAAATCGCCATCACCGACGTACGGGGTCGGGAGGTTACGCGGAGCGCCGCCGCTGGCGGATGATCCGCCGCCGCTCGCGCTCGGTCGCACCGCCCCACACGCCGTCTCGCTCCCTGTTGGTCAGCGCCCACTCCAGACACCGCTCGCGCACCGAGCAGGAGAAGCAGATGGCCTTGGCGTCCTCCGCTTCCTCATCGGTGATGGGATAGAAGACTTCGGGTTCGACACCGCGACAGGCGGCGCGCTGCCGCCATACCAGGGCTTTTGTCGGTTCCATCGGGGTTCTCCAACTCGGGGGCATCTCCCGGCGCCATCCGCACGCAGGTGCCGCCGGGAGACCCCCATTGTGTCGCGGCATGGCGGGGGGTGTCTAGGAGTTCCGCACCAAGGATTCTGGTGAACTGCGGTGACACCGCGTCGCCTCCGGTTCGGGCCTCAAGCGCCTCGCAGATCCTCGAGGAGGGTCTCCTTGGTGTCGTCGGAGAGGCGCACGCCCTCGGTGTAGGCGGGATGATTGATGGCGAGGACCACCGGCTCCGACGCGAAACGGGAGATCTCCTGCGGCGAGAGGGAGAACCGCACGTAGTGGACCGACGCGGTGATCTCCTCGCGGGTCAACTGCATGGCGTGGCCCTCGTCGACGGCGCAGCGCACGACCGACGCAGTCGGACCCTCCCCGATCAGCAGCTCGACGGAGCGCTCCACCCCGACGAGCTTCGGTAGCCACTCCTCCATCTCGGCTCTGGTCGTCAGCTCGACGAACAACGTCGCGGAGAGGCTCCCCGGCTCGGGGATGAGCGGGTTGTAGGTGTCGAGCTCGGTCTGGATGGCCTCGTCGGAGAGCATCCGCTCGGCTCGGGCCATCTCCTGGACCTGGAAGAGGATGGTGTCGTGGTTCTCGAACACGAGGGTCACCACCGGGCCGACCGAAACCCGGCGGCGTCGTTTGAGGGCGATGATCCGGTCCCGGAACTGGTCCCGGCTTCGTTCGTACGCTCGCAGGTCGGAGATGTCGTCGAGGGTCAGTTTGGTGTTGGCGGGCATGGTTGCCTCCTAGAGGGCATCAGCGTCGCGGGTCGTCGAGCTCTTCGGGGATCCCGTAGGCCCGAGCCAGCAACTGCAGGGGATGGAGGGGACGCCGGCCGGTCTCCTGGTCGATGGCGCCGTTGGCCAGGTGGCAGTCGCCGGCCACTACCTCCGCATCGGCCTTGTCGATGGCCTGGGCCAGGGGCTGGGCGACCTTGCGGGCCAGGTCGTAGTTCTCCGAGCGCATGCCCCACATGCCGTCGATGCCTGAGCACTTGTTGATGGCAGTCACCTTGGAACCGGTCAGCTTGATGAGGTCCCGGCTCCGCAGGCCAATGTTCTGGGCCTGCAGGTGGCAGGGGACGTGGTACGCGGTCGTCTCGGGCACGTCACCGGCGAACTCGGTGTCGATGCTGGTGTCGCCGCTGACGCTCGACGACTCGGGCTTCAGCTGGTTCTTGTGCAGCTTCCAGAGGTATTCCGCGGCGTCGTAGGTGTGCGCCGCGACCAGCCGGGCGTCCTCGGTCTTCAGGTACTCGGGGTAGTCCCGCTTGAGGACGTAGCCGCACGTCGGTTGGGGGACGACGATGTCATTGCCGGCCCGCACCGAGGCAGCGAGCTTCTCCACGTTGGCCGCGGCCTGCTTGGTGAACTGCCCGAACTCCCCGCTGTGCAGCCACGGCGCGCCGCAGCAGCCGGCGCCGTCGGGCATGTCGCAGGTGACGCCGTTGCGCTCGTAGACCTTGACCAGATCCTTGCCGATGGCCGGGTTCTGGTACTCGACGAGGCAGGTGGAGAAGATCGCAGCGCGGGCCTGCTCGGGCCGCCCGAGGCGGGACTCGCCCCGCCGGCGCCGCTTCTTGAACCAGGTCGAGAACCTGGTGCGGGCGTAGGGCGGCAGTACCCGTTCCGCGGCAACGCCGACGGTCTTGTCCATGAGCTTGCGGATGGCGGAGCCCGGCGTGGCGATGGCCCGGTTGGCGATGGGCGCGGCCGCGCTCGACAGGGTCCCGATCAAGTCGGTGTGGCCGAGCACCTGCGTGGTGATCTTTCCCTTCAAGTCGCCGTGGTGGCGGTTTTGTACCGCCTCGGCGCGCTGCATCAGCTTCGGGAAGTCCAGCTGCCACTCGTGCGGCGGGATGTAGGGGCACTTCACGTAGCACAACTTGCACTGGTAGCACTCGTCGACGACCTTGTCCTGCTCCGCCGCCGTGAGCTCCTCGACGGCTCCGTCGCGGGCGTCGATGGCGTCGAACATGGTCGGGAACGACGGGCAAAGCGACAGGCACAACCGGCAGCCGTGGCAGAGGTCGTAGACCCGGGTCAGCTCCGTGCGGAGATCGGTTTCGTCGTAGTAGGCGGGGTCGTTCGGGTCGTAGGTGACAGTCACGGTGCTCCTGGCAAGGGTTCGGGGAAAGGAGACGGGTGCCCGGCGGCGGGCAGTGACAGGACCGGCCCGCCCCGGTATCGGGACGGGCCGGCGGCCTGCTCAGGGGTCCGAACGAAGCGGACCGAGTATCAGCTGACGCTCTGGAGGCCGGAGGTGAAGCGGCCGGCGTGGCTCTTCTCGGCCTTGGCCAGCGTTTCGAACCACTCGGCGATGGAGTCGAAACCCTCCTCGCGGGCGGTCTTGGCGAAACCCGGGTACATCTCGGTGTACTCGTAGGTCTCGCCCTCGATCGCCGACTTGAGGTTGTCCTCGGTGTCGCCCACCGCGACGCCGGTCACCGGGTCGCCGACCTCGGCGAGGAAGTCGAAGTGGCCGAACGCGTGGCCCGTCTCACCCTCAGCGACGCTGCGGAACAACGCGGCGACATCGGGGTAGCCCTCGACGTCGGCCTTCTGGGCGAAGTACAGGTAGCGGCGGTTGGCCTGGCTCTCGCCGGCGAACGCCTCCTTCAGGTTCTCGTGGGTCTTGGATTCCTTCAGTTCGGGCATGTCGGTCGCTCCTGGTTGTTGGGGATTTCTGGTTGTGCGGTTGCTGTCATACAACCTGCGGGGCTGCGGCGCACTGGGCGCACACACCCCGGAAGACCACCTCGGCGTCCTCGACGGCAAACCCCTGCTGCTGGTTGGCCGGCACGTCGAGGCCGGGGTACTCCACGTGGAGGTCCCGGATCTTGCCGCACACGCGGCACACCAGGTGGTGGTGAGGGTCGACGTTCGGATCGAAGCGGCTGGCGCCGGTCCCGACGTCTAGCTGCTGGATTTCGCCCATCTCGGCCAGGTCGTTCAGGGTCTGGTACACGGTCTTCAACGACATGGTGGGCATCCGCTCCCTGGCCACCGCGTAGACCGCCTCGGCCGTGGGGTGCACCGCCGACCCGTGGAGTACCCCGAAGATGCATTCCCGCTGGGGGGTGACCTTGAGGCCTCGCGCCCGGAAGGCGTCGGCGAGCTCGGCCGGGGACTTCATGCGACACATATTAGCACCTAACAATCATTGTCGGTAGGGCGGTTGGCTACGGTGGGGACGTGCGTGGCTTCGACCGTGGTGCGGCGCTGTCCAGAATGAGGTCGGATCGCTTCGATCTGCTGGTGATCGGAGCAGGCGTGACCGGGTGCGGTGTGGCGCTCGACGCGGCGGCGCGGGGTTTGCGTACCGCGCTGGTCGACTCTGGGGACCTCGGCGGCGGGACGTCGTCGAAGTCGTCGAAGATGGTCCACGGCGGGCTGCGCTACCTCTCGCAGGGCGAGTACCGGTTGGTGGCCGAGGGGCTGACAGAACGCCAGCGCCTGCTGACCAACGCCCCCCACCTGGTCAAGCCGCTGCCGTTTTTGATCCCGCTGTTCAGCCGCGACCCGGTGGCGCCCGGCGCCGGCGGATCGTCCCGGGCGAAGGTCAAGGGCCTGGCCAAGGCGTACTCCAGCGCGTTGTGGCTCTACGACCTGGCCGGCGGCCTGCGGATCGGCAAGCGCCACCGCCGGGTCAGCGCCGGCAGCGCCCGGGCCCACCTGCCGCTGCTGCGCTCCGATCGGCTGGTGGACGCCTTCTTGTACTGGGACGCGCAGGCCGACGACGCCCGCCTCACCCTGGCCCTGGCCCGCAGCGCCGCCGACCACGGTGCCGCGGTGGCCACCTACGCGCCGGTGGCGGCACTGCTCGAGGCCGACGGGCGGGTGTGCGGCGCTCGCCTGGCGGATGGCACCGAGGTCCGCGCCGCGGCGGTGGTCAACGCGGGCGGCGTGTGGAGCGAGCAGGTGGCCGAGCTGTCGCCTTCCCCGTCTGGGCACCTGCGCCTCCGCCCGGCCAAAGGCGTCCACCTGGCGGTGCCCGCGCACCGGCTCCCCTGTGACTACGCCACGGTCCTGTCGGTGCCCGGCGACCGCAGGTCGGTGTTCGTCGTGCCGTGGGACGCAGCGAGCGCGTCGGGTCCGGACGGTCCCGGGCGCTTCACCTACATCGGCACGACCGACACCGACTACGACGGCCCCCTCGACGACCCGCAAGTCACTCCCGCCGATGTCGGGTACCTCCTCGACGCGGTGAACGCCTGGACCACCGCCGGGCTCAGCGCCGCCGACGTCACCGGCTCCTGGGCCGGTCTGCGCCCTCTAGTCGCCGGCGGCCAGCCCGGGTCCGGGGACGAGGCCACCGCCGACCTGTCCCGCCGGCACCGGATCGACACCTCGCCGCAGGGGCTGATCACCGTCACCGGCGGCAAGCTCACCACCTACCGGCTGATGGCCGCGGACGCCGTCGATGCGGTGCACCATCTGCTGGGGCGCCGCCTCACCTACTGCCCCACCCGACGCCTGGCGATCTGGGGGTCCGAAGGCAGCGCGGAGCTGGCCGAGCCCGGCGCCGCTGAACGCCTCGGCGCCAGCCCGGTGCTGCTCCGCCACCTGGCCGGCCGCTACGGCGGCGAGGCCCGGGCGCTCGTCGCGATGATCGCCGCCGACCCCGATCTCGGCCAGGCGCTGGTCCCCGGCCTGCCCTATCTGAGGGCCGAGGCGCTGTTCGCGGCCCGCTACGAGATGGTCCACTCCCTCGCCGACGTCCTCTACCGGCGGACCCGCGCCGGGATCCTCGACCGCGACGCCACCGTCGCCGCGGCGCCTGCGGTGGCGGAGCTGATCGGCGCCGAGTTGGGCTGGGACAGCTCCCGCCAGGCCTCGGAGGTCGCCGCGGTGGTGGCCGGTGCCGAGGCGGAGCGGGCGTCGATGGCCGCGGGAGTACTCCCGACCGCCGGTGGAGCGGGCCGGCCCTGACAGCACGGTCCGGCAGCGGGCATCATCCCTTTCGATGACCACGCCCACGTCGCCCCCACCCCTCGGTCCCGGCGTCCCGACACCGGCGGTCGCCTTCGAGGGCGACCCGGCCGGCCTGGCGACCCGCTTCGCCGGCGGACCGCTCCCAGCGGGCGTGGCCCGCCGGCTGGAGGAGGTGTGCGCCACGGTGACCACCGACGGCGAGACCTGCACAGAATCGGCCCGGGACTGGTGGCCGCTGTCGGTGGTCTGGGCCAAGGCCGGCACCGCCCCGGCTCGGGCCGGCGCGGTGGCCCGACCGGGGAGCGCCGGTGAGGTCGCCGCGGTGCTCGCGGTGTGCAACGACGCCCAGGTCCCCGTAACCGTGGCCGCCGGCCGGAGCGGGGTGTGCGGGGCGAGCGTGCCGGTGTTCGGCGGGGTGGTCCTGGACCTCACCGGGCTGTCGGGAATCGAGGCCTACGACGACATCAGCCTCCTCGTCGACGTCTCGCCGGGGACCTTCGGAGACCGCTTCGAGGCAGCGCTGCGCGACGACCACGGCGCGACCAGCGGCCACTGGCCGCAGTCGATGGCGCTGTCGACGGTCGGCGGCTGGCTGGCTTGCCGGTCCGCCGGCCAGTACTCCACCCGCTACGGGAAGATCGAGGACATGGTCGCCGGCCTGCAGGTGGCCATGGCCGACGGCACGGTGATCCGCACCGGCGGGCGGGCGCCGCGGGCCGCGACGGGCCCGGACCTGACCCAGCTGTTCGTGGGCAGCGAGGGGACTCTCGGCGTGATCACCTCTGCCAGGCTGAAGGTCCGCCCGTTGCCTGACGCCGAGCGGCGCGCCGCGTGGGGCTTCGCCACCGTCGACGACGGCCTCGACGCCTGCCGCCGGATCCTCCGCCGGGGCGCGACGCCGGCGGTGCTGCGGCTCTACGACCGCGTGGAGTCGGGCCGCAACTTCGAGCGTCCCGACCACTGCGTGTTGATCGCGCTCGACGAGGGCGACCCCGCCGAGATCGACGGCGGGTGGCTGGTCGTCGACGACGAGTGCCGCCGCGCCGAGCCGCTCGGCGAGGGCCTGGTCGAGCGGTGGCTGGCCCACCGCAACCAGGTAGCCGACCTTGGGCAGCTGGCCGCGGCCGGCATCGTCGCCGACACCATCGAGGTCGCCGCCAGCTGGTCGGGGTTGACGGCGATCTACCACGCCGCGCTGCGGGCCGTGCAGGACCTGCCCGCCACGCTGGCGGTGAGCGCCCACCAGTCACACGCGTACCGCGACGGCGCCTGCTTGTACTTCACTTTTGCCGGGCGGCCCGACCCCGAAGGGGCCGAGGCTTACTACCGGGCGGCCTGGGACGCGGTGGTCGGCGCCACGTTGGAACGCGGCGGCGGCCTGTCTCACCACCACGGGATCGGGATCAACCGGGGCCGGCACATGGCGGCAGCGCTCGACGGGGGCCTGCAAGTGCTGACCGCGCTCAAGACGGCCCTCGACCCACGGGGCATCCTCAACCCGGGCAAGCTCGGTCTGGGGTCGCCGTGGGGTCCGCCGCCGTGGTGACCCGCCGATAGAGTCCCTGCCCGTCCGCGCTCACCCAGGGGAGGGGTTCCCATCAGCATCCTCGTCGTCGACGTCGGCACCAGCAGCGTGAGAGCGGCCATTGTCCGCCCCGACAGCACAGTCACCCACGTGGTCCGCCGGCCCCTGCCCCCGATCGTGCCGATGCCCGGGCTGCTCGAGTTCGACGCTGCGGCCATGGCCGCCGCCGCGCTCGAAGTCGCCGCCGAGGCCCTCGCCTCCGGTGGTCCAGTCGACGCGGTGGGGGTCACCGCGCAGCGGGCGTCCACCGTCGCTTGGGACGCCCGCACCGGGGTCCCTCTCGGCCCCGGCCTCGGCTGGCAGGACCTGCGCACCGCCGGCACCTGCCTCGAGCTGCAGGCCGACGGCCTGCGCCTGTCCCCCAACGAGACAGCCACCAAGGCGGCGTGGCTGCTCGACACCTACGACCCTGACCGCTCGCCCACCACCCGGATCGGCACCGTTGACAGCTGGCTGGTGTGGACGCTCTCGGGCGGTGAAGCCCACATCACCGACCTGTCCAACGCCGGGGTCACCGGGCTCATCGCCGACGAGGGGCGGGGCTGGCGCGACGACCTCCTCGAACGGCTCCGCATCCCGAGCAGCGCCCTGCCGGCGCTGGTCGACTCCTCCGGACACCTGGCGCAGGCCTCGGCGCTCGCCGGCAGCCCGCCCGTGTGCGGCATCGCCGGAGACCAGCAGGCGTCGCTCATCGGCCAGGGCTGCACCCGGCCGGGCATGGCCAAGGCCACGTTCGGCACCGGCGGGATGCTCGACATGTGCGTCGGGGACCGGCCCGCGTTCGAGCATCGGGGGGCGGCCGGTACGTTCCCGATCATCGCCTGGCGGCGCGACGGGCGGCTCACCTGGGGTGTCGAGGGGATCATGCTGGCCGCCGGAAGCGCAGTCGACTGGCTGGTCGAGGACCTCGGTGTGCTGTCGTCGGCCGCGGAGTCCGAGACGGTGGCCGCCAGCTGCGCCGACAGCGGCGGGGTGGTGGTGGTCCCCGCCCTGTCCGGGATGGGAACCCCGCAGTGGGACTTCGGCGCCCGGGGCGCAGTGCTGGGCCTCACCCGCGGCAGCGGGCGGGCGGAGCTGACCCGCGCCGTCCTCGAAGGCGTGGCCCACTCCGGCGCCGACCTGGTCGAAGCCGCCGAGGCCGACGCCGGCACGACCATCGCAGCGCTGCGGGTGGACGGCGGGATGAGCGCCAACGCGGTGTTCGTGCAGGCCCTGGCCGACGCGTGCCAACGACCCGTCGAGGTGTCCCGCGAGGTGGAGGCCACCACCCTCGGCGCCGGCTACCTAGCCGGGCTGGCCGTGGGCACCTGGCGCGGTGAGGAGGACATCGCCGAGGCGTGGGCGCCCAAGCACACCGTCGAGCCGGCGAACGGCGCGGATCGTGACCGGTGGCGCGCCGCGGTGGAGCGAGCCCGGGAGTGGTACCCGGAGCTCACCGCGCTGCAGTTCTGAGCCCCGTTCACCGCTCCGGCAGGCGCAGGTCGGGGAGGCTTTGCTGGACTTCGAGGAGCGGCGCCATGAGGTCGCCTCGGTCGGCCACCCGGGCCAGCACTGCGGCGGCATCGAAGCGCAGGCCATCCCCTTTTTCCACCTTCACGGCAGCTTCGACCTCGTCCCATGCGACTGGTGTAGACACACTCGGGGTGTCCCTGGCCCGCAGCGAGTAGACCGCGACGGTGGTCTTGGACTTGGTGTTCTGACTCCAGTCGATCAGCACTTTGCCGGGCCGTAACCGCTTCTCCTGGCTGGTCACCACCAAGTCGGGGTGAGCCCGCTCCAGCAGCTGCGCCACCGCCAGCGCAAAATCCCGCGTCGCGTCGTAACCGGCAGGGGTGTTGAGCGGCACGTACAGCTGCAGGCCCTTGCTCCCAGAAGTCTTGATCCACGCCTGCAGGTCCAGCCGGTCCAGGACGCCGCGCACGAGCAGCGCCACCCGCCCGCAGGTCACCACGTCCGCCGGCGGCCCCGGATCGAGGTCGAACACCACCGCCCTCGGGCAGTCCAAGTCGGGCTCGCCGGCGAGGGTCGGGTGCAGCTCGATGGCGGCCAGGTTGGCCAACCACACCAGCGCCGCCGGCTCGTCGATGCTGCAATAAGCCACGTCGCCCATCGCGATGGTAGGCACCCAATCCGGGCGGTGGCTAGGGCAGTTCTTCTCGAAAAATGACGTGCCGTCGACCCCGTTGGGATACCGCTTGAGGGTCAGGGGACGCCCGCTTATGTGCGGCAGCACTGCCGGCGCGATCCTGGCGTAGTAGTCGATCATGTCACCCTTGGTGAACCCGGTGGCCGGCCACAGGACCTTGTCCAGGTTGGACAGCTTGAGGGATCGGCCGCCTACCTCGACCTCGGTGGTCTTCGCGGTGGCCACCAGCTGCTCAGGCCGAGGCCTTCTTGCGGCTGCCGTCACCGCGGGCGCCGGCCGCGGCCAGGCTGGCCTCCAGGGCGGCCATCAAGTCGACGACCGGAGCGGTGTCTCTCGGGGCTTCGGGGGCGGCGATGGCCTGGCCATCCGCCTTGGCTTCGATCAGGGCCAGGACCTTCTCGCGGTGGTCGTCGTGGTACTTCTCCGGCTCGAAGGCCGAGGTGAGCGACTCGACCAGCTTTTCGGCCATGTCCAGCTCCCGCTTGGACGGTTTGGTGGCGTCAGTGGTCGGGACCTCGAGCTCGGATTGGGGCACGATCTCGTCCGCGTAGAGCATGGTGGAGAGGACCAGCACGCCGTCGTGGGCCCGGATGGCTCCGAGGTACTGCTTGGTGCGCAGCACGAACCGGCCGATGGCGACCTTGCCGGTCCGGGCCATGGTCTCGGCGAGCAGCGCGTACGGCTTGTCGGCCCTGCCGTCGGGGATCAGGTAGTAGCTGTGGTCGTAGTAGAGCGGGTCGATGTCGGAGAGCTCGACGAACTCCTCGATGTCGATGCTGCGATCCGCCTCCGGGTCGAGGGTGGCCAGCTCCTCGGGCTCGACGATCACGTACCGGCCGCCGCCCATGTCGTAGCCCTTGACGATGTCGCTGTATTCGACCTCCTCGCCGTCGAGGGAGCAAACCCGCTTCTGGTTTATCCGCCCGCCGTCCTCTGCGTGCAGCTGATGGAAGCGGACGTCCTTCGACGAGGTGGCGGTGACCAGCTTCACCGGGACGTTGACCAGCCCGAAGCTGACCGAGCCGGACCAGATGGCGCGGGGCATGGCCACATTCTTCCCCAAAAGCGCTGGTCACAGTCGGGGCGACGGCCGATCGCGGCGCCGTGCCATCCTGGCCGGGTGGACATCGATGCAACGGCGGACCGGGTGGCGTCGCTCCTGCTGCACGGAGGCGGCGGGCTGCGGGACGAGACGAGCAGCGGACTGGAGTTCGAGGCGTCGCTGGCGCTGGCGCCGCTCAGCCGCGGCGCGGCTCCCCGCGACTGCTGGGCCGTCGACGGCGGCCAGGCGCTGGTGGCGGACGCCCGCAGCCTGCAGGTCTACGCGACCCGCGCCGCGACGGTGCGCTGGCGCGACGGCCGCAGCGTGCTCGAGGACGAGGGTCGGCTGCAGGTGCACCTGCTCGGCTGCGGCGAGGAGCGTGCCGCTCTGGCCGCTTTGGACTCCCCTGTCGACCCGCGAGCTGCGGTCGACGTGAACCTGTTGCGGGACTGGGGCGAGTGGAAGGCGGTGGCCGCCGCGGTGGACGCCGCCGATCCGGGCGCCGTGGTGCTCGTCGACGGCGACTTGCAGCCCGACTGGCGCATCCCCGCGTGGTGGCTGGCCGCTTTGGTGGCGCGCGCCGCGGACCGCCGCGTGCTGCTTGCCGGGGTGACCAAGCACTCGTCGCTGTCGCGGGGCGGCGCGCCGCTGCTCGGAGCGCTCGAGCAGGAAGCGACCGTGGAGCTGGGCGCCCGGGCGACCTGGTGGACCAAGGTGGCCCGGACCCGCCCCGAGGTCGGCGCCGGCCTGCAGGTTCTAGTCGCCCGCCTTGACCCCGACGCCCCGTTCGCTTTCCGCGTCGACCTGCCGGCCGACGCGGACCCCGAGGCGTCTCTCGGCGCCCTGTCGGCGTTGTGCGACGACGCCGCCTTCCCCGGCTACCCGTACCCGCTGTCGGTCGCCGATCGGTTGGCGGCGTGCGCCACCTGGGTCCGTGCAGACGTGTGGGACCGGATGGCCGAACGCTTCGATCGTCTCGGGGTGCCCCTCGACGTGCGGGAGCGGGCGTTCGCCGACCGCCACCGCATGATGGAGCGGGCGTGAGCGCCGCTCGGTCCCGTCTCCCGGCGTTCGACACTGCTTTCGTGCTCGGGGGCGGCGGGGTGCTCGGCTCCGCGGAGGTCGGCATGCTCCAGGCCCTCTTCGAGCGGGACATCATCCCCGACCTGGTCGTAGGTTCCAGCGTCGGCGCGCTCAACGGCGCGCTGGTGGCCGCCGACCCGTCGCCGGAGACCATCGAGCGGATGCGCGACATGTGGGCCGGGCTCTCCGACCGTGCGGTGTTCGGCGGTTCGGTCATCGGTCAGCTCGGCACCCTGGCCCGCCACGGCACCCACCTCCACGCCAACCAGAGGCTGCGCCGGCTGATCGACGATGCCCTGCCCGGGATGCGCATCGAGGACCTCCCCGTGGCCTTCCAGTGCGTGGCCGCCTCGATCGAGGCCGCATCGGCGCACTGGTTTTCCTCCGGTCCGGTGGCCGACGCGGTGCTGGCGTCGTGCGCGGTGCCGGGCCTGTTCCCGCCGGTGGAAATCGACGGGGAGCATTTCCTGGATGGAGGTCTGGTGCGTTCCGTCCCCGTCGGGCGCGCCGTCGAGCTCGGCGCCCGGCGGGTCTTCGTGCTCCACGTCGGTCGCATCGAGCAGCCCCTCGTGCCGCCGACCAGGCCGTGGGAGGTGGCGCAGGTGGCCTTCGAGATCAGCCGCCGGCACCGCTTCAGCGAGGACATGGCCAGCGTCCCCGACGACGTCGAGGTCCACCTGTTGCCGGCGGGGAGCTCCTCGCGCACCCTCACGGTGCGCTACCGCAAGACCAGCGGAGCCGCCGCCCGCATCGAAGCCGCCCGCGGCTCGACGGCCCGTTACCTCGACGCCCACATCAAGGCCTGAGGATGCGGATTCCGCCCAGGCCGGTGCGTCGCCTGCTCTCCCCAGTAGTGATCGCAATCGAGCTGGCGCTGCTGGTCGTGTTCGCGGCGGGCGCCGTAGTCGGCCTGCTCCTCGCCCCCTTCGGCCGGCGCCGACGGCCGCTGCGCGTCTGCGCGTTCGGCGCCGGCTACCTGTGCGTGGATCTGGCCGCTGTGATGGCCGCGTTCGGCTTGTGGATGCGCCACCCCGGCGCCGCCCGGCGGCGGCCCCCGCCGGAGGCGTGGATCCTCGCCCACCAGCGGCTGCTCGGATGGGCGCTCGGGTCGATCCTGGCGTGGGCCCGGCGCTGCGCCGGCTTCCGGGTGGAGATCGAGGTTTCCGCCGCCTTCGCCGGCGCCGACCACGCGCCGGGCGCGGCCGACACCGGCGCCTTGGACACCGACAAGCCGGTGCTGGTCCTGGCCCGCCACGGGGGGCCCGGTGACTCGTTCGCGCTGGTGCACATGCTCCTCGAGCGCTACCGGCGGGGTGTGCGCATCGTGTTGAAGGACGTGCTGCAGGCCGACCCGGCCCTGGACATCGTCCTCAACCGGCTCGGGTGCTGCTTTCTCCCCTCGAGCCGCGACGCCAACGACGACCTGGCCGGGCGCCTGGCCGGACTGGCCGGGGAGCTGCACGGCCGAGACACGCTCCTGGTGTTCCCCGAGGGCGGCAACTGGACGCCACGGCGCCGGCGCCGCGCGATCCGCCGGCTTCGCAGCGACGGGAAGGCCGACGCCGCGAACGCCGCGGCCCTCATGCCTCACGTCCTGCCGCCTCGCCCCGCCGGTGTGCTCGCGGTGATGGAGGCTCAACCGGGGCTGTCGGTGGTTCTCGTCGCGCACAGCGGGCTGGACACCATCGTCACCGCCGGTGAGGCGTGGCGGGCGCTGCCCCTGAACGCCGCCATGACCGTGAGGGCGTGGCCGGCGGCACCCTTCCCGCTCGACGACGAGGCCGCGCAGCTGGCCTGGTTGACCACCGAGTGGGCGGTGATCGACCAGTGGGTAGACCGGCACAAGACCCGCCCCGCTTGAGTAGCCGCCGGGCGGCCTGACTGGCCTGACTGGCCTGAGCGGCCTGAGCGGCCTGAGCGGCCTGACCAGGTGGCGCTGGCGTGTTCGGCTCGGACCCTGGCGGAGCGGGCGTCACGCTCGCCTGCGAGACTCGTCCGGTGACCGACTCCTTCCTGCCCCCCGATCCGGCTCTCCCGCCGCTCCCGGGCGCCGCAGGGTCGCCCGGTGGATCCCCGATCCGGGGCCGGCTCTTCGGGCGCAACGTGCTCGAAGCGGTCTTCCGGGCTGCGCCTGACGAGGACCTGTTCCTCGGGGAGTTGCTGGTCGGGGTGGACTCCGTCGCCGACCGCCGCTACCTGTTCCGCGTCGTCGACGTCACCTACGGCACGGAGCACCGCGAACCCGGATGGGCGGAGCGGGTAGCGGGCACGCTGCTGGCCGACGACGAGCGCGGGGAGCCCGGGGCTCACCCCCTTCACGAGCAGGATCGACGCACCTACCGCGTGGCATCCTGCCGGTGCCTCGGGTACCTGGCTCCCCCCGACGTGCCCGGCGGGACGAGGACCGAGTTTCGCAAGCCCAAGAGCCTCCCGACGCAGTTCTCGCGGGTCGTGGCCCCCGAGGCGGAGGACTTCGCGTTCCTAGCCGAGAGGATGGGCGACTTGCCCCTCGGCCGGCTGCGCTCCGGCGAGACGGTGGTCGACTTCACCGTCGGCATTCCCGGCGCGTCACTGGCCAGCCACGTGGGGGTCTTCGCTACCACCGGCATGGGCAAGTCCAACCTGATGCAGGTGCTGGCCGCGGGCGCCATGCGAGCCAACGGCCGCTACGGGCTGCTGATCATCGATCCCCACGGCGAGTACCGCACCGCGCTCGGTCGCCACCCCTGGGCCTCCAGCGCGCTACGGGTGTACGCCAACCGGGCCCTGCCCTCCACCACGTCGCTGCGCATCAGCCTGGCCGAGCTCACCGTCGACGACCTGCGCACCGCCTACGACTGGAGCCGGCCGCAGGAGGAGGCGCTCTACGAGCTGGAACGTCACTACTCGACGGGATCGAGCGATGAAGGGCTGGCGTGGCTGGCCGAGTTCGCCCGGGTCGACGACCTCCCCGGGTTTCGCGACGTGGAGCTGTCGTCGCGCGTCGCGCTGAGCACCCTGCAGGTCGTCCACCGGCGGGCCCGGCGCATCATCGACCTGCGATGCGTCGCCACCGACCCGTCGGTGTCCGCCGGCGGCCGGATCATCTCCGACCTCCTGGCCGGGCAGGTCGTGCTGGTCGACGTCAGCGGCCTGGGCAGCACCGAGGAGGTGCTGGTCGCGTCGTTCCTGGCCCGCAGGGTGCTCGAGGAGTGGCAAGGGGCCTACCTCGACGACCCGGACCGTCACGAGCGGATGCCGGTCGTGGCCATCGCCCTCGAGGAGGCACAGCGGGTGCTGTCTGGCAACAAGGACAAGGAGTCCAACGTCTTCCCCCGGGTGGCACGCGAAGGCCGCAAGTTCAACGTCGGCCTGTGCGCCATCACCCAGCAACCCAAGCTGCTGGACGGGGAGCTGCTCAGCCAGTTCAACACCTTCTTCGTGCTCGGGCTGGCCGACGAGCGGGACCGCAACATCCTGCGGTCGGCGGCCAAGCAGGACATCAGCGCGCAGAGCGCGGAGATCCAGACACTCATGCCCGGCGAGTGCCTCATCGTCAACCTGGTGGCGCCCTTCGCCGTCCCCGCCAAGGTCGACCTCTACCGGGACGTGGTGCGCGCCACGCCGCCGCCTCCCGCGCCCCGCCCCGCCGCCCGGCCCAACGTGGCTGCGCTGGTCGAATGAGACGGCTCCGACACGAACGCCGGCGCGGACCGGCCGCCGGGCGGCAGCTGCGGGGGACGCGGTGAGCGCCGGAGCCGGCGACGGGATCCGGCCGATCGAAGAAGGCATCGCCCGCCAGAAGGTGGAGCTGTCCTACGGGGCCTACCTGCACCTCGACGAGGTGCTGGGCGCCCAGCACCCGGTGAGCCGGCCTCCCCACCACGATGAGCTGCTGTTCATCATCCAGCACCAGACCTCGGAACTGTGGCTCAAGCTGGTCCTCCACGAGCTGCGCCACGTGCAGGAGTGCCTGACCCTCGACGACCTCCGTCCAGCCCTCAAGGGCCTGGCCCGGGTCAAGCACATCCAGCGCCAGCTAACCGAGCAGTGGTCGGTGCTGGCGACGCTGACCCCGACCGAGTACAGCGAGTTCCGCCAGTGGCTCGGGACGTCATCGGGGTTCCAGTCGTGGCAGTACCGGGCCGTCGAGTTCGTTCTCGGCAACAAGAACCCGGGGATGCTCGACATGTTCGACCACGACCCGCACGCCCGGTCGCTTCTGCACGAGCTGCTGGAACGGCCCACGGTCTACGACGACTTCCTCCGCTACCTGGCGCGAGCCGGCCACCCCGTGCCTGCCTCCGTCCTAGAGCGCGACGTCACCCAGCCGTGGGTGCTGGTACCCGAGCTGATCCCGGTGTTCACCGAGATCTACCGCGACGCCCACCGCTACTGGGAGGCCTACGAGGCTTGCGAGGAGCTCGTCGACTTGGAGGACAACCTGCAGCTTTGGCGCTACCGGCACCTCCAGACGGTGGCCCGCACCATCGGGACCGCTAAAGGGACGGGCGGGTCGAGCGGCGTGGGGTTCCTCCGTGCCGCGCTGGACCTGACGTTCTTCCCTGAGCTCTACGCGGTGCGCACCGAGATCGCCCGATGAGCCTTCCCGACCCCACGAGATCCCGCGGCCCGGCAGGCACCGCTGACTCCGCCGGCGGTGCCGCTGCCGGCGGTGCCGCTGCCGGCGGTGCCGCTGCCGGCGATGCCGCTGCCGGCGGAGGCACAGACTTCGCTGCTCGGGCCGCGTCGCTCGACGCAATGGATCCGCTCGGTGCCATGCGGGACCGATTCGTTGAACTCGACGACGTCGTCGCTTACCTGGACGGCAACTCCGTCGGGAGGCCGCTGCGCGCCGCGGTCGAGCGGATGGAGCGCTTCTTGCGGGACCAGTGGGCCGGACGGCTGATCCGCGGTTGGACCGACGAGTGGATGCGGTGGCCCGAATCCCTCGGCGACCGCATAGCGGCCGCCGCACTGGGAGCGGCCGCCGGCCAGGTGGTGGTGGCGGACTCGACCAGCGTCCTGCTCTACAAGCTGGCCCGCGCCGCGGTCGACCGCGCAGCGACCGAGGGTGGCCGGCGCAGCATCGTCCTCGACACTGACAACTTCCCCACGGACCGCTACCTGCTGGAGGGCATCGCCGCCGAGCGGGACCTGCGCCTGGTGTGGATCGACACCGACCCGGCGGCGGGCATCACCGTGGACCAGGTGGCGGCAGCGGTGGACGACGACACTGCGCTCGTCGTCCTCAGCCACGTCGCCTACCGCTCGGGATGGCTGGCCGACGCCGCCGCCATCACCGCCTGCGCCCAGGCTGGCGGGGCCATGGTCCTCTGGGACCTGTCCCACTCCGTGGGTTCGGTGCCGGTACACCTCGACTCTTGGGGCGCCGACCTGGCCGTAGGTTGCACCTACAAGTACCTCAACGGAGGTCCGGGCGCACCAGCGTTCGCCTACGTAGCGGCCCGGCACCAGCCACGGCTACGCCAGCCGGTGTGGGGGTGGATGGGCCACGGTGATCCCTTCGAGATGGGCCCCGGCTACCGCCCTGCGACCGGTGTCCGCTCGATGCTGAGCGGTACGCCGCCCATCGTGGCCATGGTGCCGCTCCAAGCCAGCCTGGACCTACTCGAGGAGGTCGGGATCGAAGCGGTGCGCGCCAAGTCCGTCCAGCTGACGACTTTCGCCCTCGAGCTCGCGGACGCCTGGCTCAGCCCGCTCGGCGTGAGCGTCGCGTCCCCTCGGGACCCGGGCCTGCGCGGCGGCCACATCACGCTGCGGCGCACCGACTTCCGGTCGGTTACCGACAGGCTGTGGGCTCGGGGGGTGGTGCCCGACTTCAGGGCGCCGGACGGTATCCGCGTCGGCTTGGCCCCGCTGTCGACCAGTTTCGCCGAGGTCCTCACCGGGCTCGCCGCGCTTCGAGACGAGGCCTCCTCCTAGCCAGTTGTCGGCATAGGGGGTTGCCGGCGCCGGCGGGTGCCGGCGCAGGCGGGTGCCGGCGCAGGCCGGGCCGCCGGCACAGCCGAGTGCCGGCGCAGGGCGGGTGCCGGCGCAGGCGGGTGCCGGTGGGGGCCCCGGGCCGCGACGCCCGAAGCACCACCCCGACCCGATGGAATCCGCGACACACCTCGACGCCAGATGGGGGGTCTGGCTCGGGTTGCTCGGCCTGCAGCAAGGCAAGCCGCGACAGACGTCCCGGTTTGGCGCTGGGTCTGTCGCGGCTTTCATCGCGGACCCCTGTGCCCTGACCCCCGCGCCCTGACCCCCGTGCCCCGACACACGCGCTCGGACCTCCCTGCCCTGAACCCCGCACCCGGCCACCACCCCCGCACCATCCCAGCCGCCACCCCAGCAAGCCGCCAGGCGCGACGGACCGCCCGGCGGCGCACCCGCCGAGCGCTACTGAAAATCCCCGTTGGCCCTGCGGAGACCGGTGAGCAACTCGACTAGCGCATCGGTGCGCTCGGGGTCGAGCAGCGGGTCAGCGAACACGGCCTCATTGACCGCCTCGGTGGCCCGCTTCGCGAGCTCGCGCCCTGAGGGTTGGATCTCGGCCAGTGTGGTGCGCCGGTCTGTCGGATGGGGGCGCCGCTCGATCAGCCCCTCGGCCTCGAGGCGGTCGACGGCGTTGGTGACGCTCGTCGGGTGCACCTGCAGGCGGGCGCCGACTTTGTTGAGCGGCAACGAGCCGGTTCGACTGAACGACAGGAGCATCAGGACCTCGTAGCGGGCGAAGGTCAGCCCGAGGGGTCTGAGCACCCGGTCGATGCGACCTAGATAGATCTGCTGGGCCCGGAACACCGAGGTCACCGCTGCCATGCCCGACGCAGCGTCAGCCCAACCGTGCTCGGCCCAGTGGCGCCGGGCCTCGTCGACAGGGTCGAAGCCGAGGGGCTTGGCGCCGGTCACGGCCTCCGCCCGCTCAGCGTCGCCCCAAGCCGGGCGGAAACGGAGGGACGCCAAGGCGCCGGCGGCGACGCTGGTGGCGCCATGGCGCCCTGAACCGCGGGCGCCTGAGCTTTCACGATCCCTCCGGGACCGGGTCGAGGAGCGCCACCCACGCGCCCCGTCGGACCTCCAGGCGCCGGCGCGGGCCGGGCCGGCCGGGGTCGAGGTCCAAGTCGTCGTAGGCGACGTCGCCCTCCCATACGGTCGACACCAGCTGGCCATCGTCGGAGATGACCGCCCGGGTCAGGAACCGCTCCGGCTCTGATCCAGCAGCCGCGGCGAGGGCGTCATCGATCGTGCGGTAGCCGGCGAGCCAGTGCAACGTCATCCATGTCGGAGGGGCCAGCTGCACCTCACCTGCGGCGTGCGCCGCGAGCATGGCAGCTGGCGGTTCCCACCGGTGATCGCCCACCTCGTCCTGGCTTAGCACGATCGGGTCCTCCCCCAGCACCGGCGCCAGGTAGAACCACGTGGAGAACCTGCGGGCCGCCTCCGGCGGCGGCAGCCAGTACGACAGGGTCACCACCGTTGCCGGGTCGACCACGATGGCGGCCTCCTCGGCCGCCTCCCTCACCGCGGCGTTGCGACCGGCGGCCACCTCGTCGTCGCCGGGACCCCAGTCTTCGGGGTCGACCTTGCCGCCGGGGAACACCCACATGCCACCGAACGCGCCCTTCGAACGCCGACGCAGCAGCAGGACCTCGGGGCCGGCCGGTCCGGGACGCAAGCACACGACGGTCGCCGCCGGCGTCGGCGGGTTGGGGTCCGGCCCTCCGGCGAACTCCGGTGAGGTCACGCCGTCGCACCCCCGGAACCGAGACGGGCGGCGCGAGCACGCCGGCCCGGCGCCCGCGGGCCGTCCCCGGATGGATCGTATGGCAGCCAGGGTCGAGGCTCGCCACGCGGGGGCCGAGCGGAGGCCGAACGGGACCGGACCGAACGGGGCGAAAACGACGCCGCGGGCCGGAACGCCTCCTCGAACGCCTCCCCGAGCGCGTGGATGTCTTGGCGGCGCAGACGGGCCGAGCCCCGGCGACGGCGCAACCGGCGCAACAGTGCCGACGCCGGCAGGATCGGGACCCCTCCTACTCGCCGGCCTCGAGGCGGCAGCCCCACGCCGTGTACGGCCAGCACCGCCCGCACGTCGACTCCGAGACGGTCAGCGACCACGGAGGCCTCCCAAGCGGCCGTGGCGGTGTCGATCCGGTGATCCCCAACGCGCACGGACCGCCATCCTGCTCGCAGCGGCGCCCGGTAGGACTTGGTGTCGATCACCCAGACCCCTGTCGGGCCGATGACGACATGGTCAAGGTTGGCGGCACTCCCCGGCACGGCTCGGTCGTGGAAGACGATCCACCGCCGCCCAGGCAACTCCGCCAGCAGAGCGGCGGTGGCCTCCTCGCCGGCGGCGCCGCGCAGCCACCGCTCCGGATCGCGATCGGGCCGGACCATCCAACTGGCGACCAACGAGGCGCCGAGCGCGGCGCCTCTCCACTCCAGGCCCGGCGCGAACGAGGCGCCCGCGGCACCGCTTGCGAGCGCGACGACCTGCACGAGCCGTCGCCGACGGGCGACCCCACGGGCGGCGGTGAAGCCGTCGGTGGCGGAGCCCCCGGCGCGATCTGCACGGTCAGAACGCACCCTCTGAC
Source organism: Acidiferrimicrobium sp. IK (assembly GCF_025499425.1). Lineage (GTDB taxonomy): Bacteria > Actinomycetota > Acidimicrobiia > Acidimicrobiales > Palsa-688 > Acidiferrimicrobium. Next base: position 236,654 of record NZ_JAIMCB010000003.1, on the reverse strand, counting down.
CCTACCTGCTGCCGCCCCACCGGAGTTACATCGCTGGTATTTGTCACACGCCTCTGGTTTCCTGGGAGGCATGCGGATCGCTGCCATCGGAGACGCCCACCTGGGCCGCAGCTACTACCCGATGACCACCGCCTCCGGCGTCAACCAGCGGGAGGCGGACTTCGAGCGGTCGTTCACCGCCGCCGTCGACCAGGCGCTCATCGAGCGGCCAGGCCTCATCGTCTGGCTCGGAGACATCTTCGACCACCCCCGCCCCACCTACCGATCGTTCCGGGTGGCGCAGGCGGCGCTCACTCGGATCCGGGAGCATGGGATCCCCGCCGTGATCATCACCGGCAATCACGACACACCCCGACTGCCCGGCACCGGGAGCCCCTACTCGGCCCTGGCCGACGCGTTCCCGGAGTTCCACTTCGCCCATCGCCTCAGCTACGAGCGCTTCGACCTGCCCGGGCTGACTGTGCATGCCGTGCCCCAGATGCTCACCGTCGAAGCCGCTCTCGAGGGCCTCGACGAGGCCGCCGCCAACCGGCGCGCCGACACCACCAACCTGCTGCTGACCCACCCCCGCCTCGCGCAGCTCCAACCCCGCCACTCCGACATCAACGAGATCGAGGTCGACGCCGGGCGGCTCAAGTCGGATCTGGTCCTCCTGGGGCACTACCACACCTTCGCTGCCGTCTCGCCCACCATGTGGTACGCCGGCTCGACCGACACGTTCAGCTTCGCCGACGACCCGGACCGGCCCAAGGGCATCGTCGTGCTCGACACCGACACCGGGGAGTGCCGGCACGTGCCCGTCCCGGGTGCCCGCCCCTTGATCACCCTGGAGTCCGTCTACGCCCTCGGCATGTCCCCGGCGGAGCTGTCGGATCGAGTCATGGAGCGGGCGGCGTCGGTCCCGGAGGGGGCGGTCGCCCGCTTGTACCTCGATGGAGTAGACCCGGAGGCCTACAGGCTGCTGGACATGGCCGCGATCCACGATGCCGCCGGCGCTGGCCTGTTGCTCAAGCTGGAGCCCCAGTTCGCCTCCACGACCCTCCTCGCGGAGCTACCGTCGGTGGAGACCCTCGGCGGGCAATGGGATGGCTACCTCGGCGGCCAGGACCTGACCGGTCTGGACAGGGAGCGGCTGAGCCGCCTTGGCCACGAGTACCTGCAGCGAGCCGTCGAGGCGGCCGGCTAAGAGGTGGAGAAAGGAGGACTGTGCTGCTGACCAGGCTGTACCTGAGGAACTTCCGCGTCTACGAGGACGAGCTCGACCTCGCGCTGCCTCCGGGCCTGGTAGGCATCTACGGGCCCAACGGTTCGGGCAAATCGACACTGCTCGAGGCCATCCTCTTCACGCTATGGGGTCGCGCCAGGACAGCCAAGGAGGAGATCCGCTCCGCCGGGGTAGGCGGCGACTGCGTCACCGAGGTCGAGTTCGAGCACGAAGGTCACCTCTACGTCGTGCGGCGCTCGTTGTCGGGCATCAACTCGACGCCCAAGGCGTCGGTCACCTGCGACGGGCTGCAGATGACCGAAGGGGTACGCGACGTCGGCCGGTACGTCCACTCCCTTCTCGGCATGGACGACGCCGCGTTCAGGGCGTCGGTGTTCGCTGAGCAAAAGCAGCTGGCGGCTTTCTCGGGCCAGACGCCTGCGGAGCGGCGCAAGCTGGTCCTGCAGCTGCTCGGCATCACCCCCCTCGACACCGCGCGCGACGAGGCCCGCCGAGACGCGCGGGTCACGAGAGAGCGCCACGACCACTTGCGGTCGGTCCTCCCCGACGTGGCGGCGTTGAGGGTCGCCGCCGACGACGCCGACGCCGCGGCCGGCGCCGCCGAGGCCATCGCCGGAGAAGCGGCCGAGGAGGAGCGAACCGCATCGACAAGGGCCAGCGAGGCGCAGGAGCGGCTGGGCCGCCTCGACCTCCTGCGGCAGGCCTACGACGGGCTTGTTATCGAAGGCAGGGCCGCCCGAGCCGAGCTCGACCGAGCCCAAGAGGCAGTAGCCGCCCGCGAGCGCGAGCTCGACGAGCTCGACCGCGCCGCCGCGGGCCTGGCCGCCGCCGAGCGGGACGCGCACGGGCTGGCCGGCGACGAGGCGGCCCTCGGACCGCTGCGGGCGCTGGCCGAGGCCGCGGCCGCGGCCGCCGACCTGACCGTGCCTGACCCACCGCCCGAACCCGACCCGACCGAGCGGGACCGGGGGGCGGCCGCGGCCGAGACCGCCAGGGCGCGCCTGGCTGAGGTCGACGGCGCCCACCGCGCAGTCACGGCCGAGCTGGAGCGAGCCCGCCAAGCAGCCAGCCGATCCTCCGAGCTGTCCGGCGAGGCCGACTGCCCGCTTTGCGGACAGGCCCTCGGGGAGGCTTGGGAGCAAGTACGCGATCACCGGGCGGCCGAGGTCGCCGAAGCGGCGGCCCGACTGGAAGCGCTAAGCGCGCAGCGCACCCAGGCCGCGGCCGCCGCGGCGGCTGCGGTAGCCGCTCTCAACGCCGCCCTCGACGCATACCGGGCGGCCGAGGCCGCCAGGGCCGCGTGGGACCAGGCAAGGCTTCGCCACGATGACGCCGTAGCCGCGGAGGGCCGGGCCCGTAGTGCGCTGGCCGCGGTGGATCCCGCGTTGGTCGGCCCGGGCGGCCCCGCCGCTCCCGGCACCCCTCCTGACGCCCTGCGCGCTGCGGTCGCGGCGGTGGAGGCTCGCGCCGCGAGCAAACGGCGCGCCGCCGTCACCGCGGAGCGACTGCGGGGCCGGCTCGAAGGCCGCCCCGCACTGGAGGCCGCGCTCGCTCGTGAGCGAGACGCCGCGGCCGGCGCCGAGGGTGAGGTCACCGCGCTGCGGGACAAGGTCAAGACGCTGGGCTTCGACCCCAAGGAACTCCAGGAGGCCCGCCAGCTGGCCGCCGACGCGACCGGCGCGGCCCAGGCGCACGGCCGCCAGGCGGAAGAGGCGCGCTTGCGGGCCGCCACAGCCAGAGCGGCCGCCGACGGCGCCCAGACCAGAGTGAACGACGCCGTCGCCCAGCACGCCACGCTCCAGGAGCTGGCCACCGACAGCCAGCACCTGTCGCGCCTGGCCGATCTGCTCTCGGAGTTCCGCAACACAGTTGTGGCATCGGTCGGTCCCCGGCTGGCGCTGCAAGCCGCGGAGCTGTTCGCAGAGTTGACAGACCATGAGTACGACGAGCTGCAGGTCGATCCCGACACGTACGGGCTACAGATCTCCGACGGCGGGCGGGTCTACGGGCTCGACCGCTTCTCCGGGTCGGAGATCGACCTGGCCAACCTGGCCCTGCGGGTCGCCATCAGCGAGCACATCCGCTTTCAGTCGGGTGGCTCCGTGGGCCTTCTAGTCCTCGACGAGGTGTTCGGCCCCCTCGACGAGGAACGCAAGGAGCGGATGCTGGGCGCGCTCGAACGGTTGCGGGGCCGGTTCCGGCAGGTGCTGGTCGTCACCCACGACGGCTCCATTAAAGAGCAGCTTCCCAACGCCATCGAGGTGGTCAAGCTCCCCGGCCGCCGGGCGACCGCCCGGGTGCTGGCGGCCTGAAGCGTCGGTTCACCCTGGCTCGGCCCTTACGTCGGCTCGTGTCATCAAGCCGCCCGGTCCGACCCGTCCGGTGTCAGGCGGCAGGTCGCCGACTTGCGCCGGACCCCTCGCACGCCCGGTGCCGGCGGCGGCTCCGGTGCCAGTGGTTCCGGACGGAGACGGCCACCACAGTCCGGGCACCACCGCCAGATATCCGCCACTTGCGCACCACACCCGACGCACTCCACCGTGCCGGTCCTCCGTCCCTATCTTCACCTTCGGTCCGCTGTCATTACCCCGCCCGACGAGAGCCGCAAACCGCCCGTTCCCTACTTTCCCGGCTTCACCGGCCGACCCGCTAGCGTGGATGATGACGGTGAGTCGGTTGGGTGGTCGCGGCCGGACGTTGATCCGGTCGAGGAAGGTCGGGACTCCGCAGGGCAGGGTGCTGGCTAACGGCCAGTCGAGGTGACTCGCAGGAAAGTGCCACAGAGAACAGACCGCCGATGGATAACCGCTCCTCTGGAACGGGGATCACAGGTAAGGGTGCAACGGTGCGGTAAGAGCGCACCAGCGCCCGGGGCGACCCGGGCGGCTCGGTAAACCCCACCCGGAGCAAGGTCAAACGTGGGACGGTCGGCCCGGCCGGTGTCCCCAGGTAGACCGCACAGATGGATGGCCACCCATCCGGATCCCGGCAACGGGCCGGTGGACAGAATCCCGCCTACAGACCGACTCACCGTCGCTAACCGCCCCCAGAAGCCCGAACTTATCCTCTGACCAGCATGCTTGCCCCTGACCGCTGGTGCCACCCGGTACCCGAAATGCCCGTTGCAGTCCTCGACACCGCCGTGATCGAGCGTGCGCATGTTCTGGCCGCGCGACGCCGCGCACCTCGCGGACCTGCTCTTGGGTCACGTTGCTGAGAGACCCAGACGCCGCACCAGCCCGTCGTGCTGCAACTCAGCCAAGCCGGCGATGTGCTCGGCCAGCGAGTCTCCCCGCCCCCCTTTGCAGTCCCCGGTGCACAAGCCAACCAGGCTCCCAGATGGTCCCCGCCGAGCCGCTCAAGGTTTTGGTGTACTTGACGCCGCAAGTCCTCCGGGCGCCGCGCCACAGGAGTTCCGGCCTCAGGGCCAGGACCGGCTGCTGCCACCCGGCCGAGCGGTGCCGGCGTCGCCGGCCAGCTTCGCGGCTGTCTGGCAAGCATCCTGCGGGACAAGGCCGATCGACCCGTCGAGGCAACCCAGCTTGCCAGGCAGCCCCCCGGGCGCCGGGCGAAGGCTTTGACAGGAGAGAGCAAGCCATCGCCCGGCGGAGGTGACGACGAGCGCTATGAGCGGGAGAGGAAGACCTTCAAGGCCCCGGTCTCTGCCGCGTTAGCGAACACGTCGTAGGCCTGTTCGAACTGGTCGAGAGTGAAGTGGTGGGTGACGAAACGGTCAGCGTCGAGTTGATGCCCCTGCAGCAGGCGCAGGAACGTCCCTGACGAAAACGCATCCACCAAGCCCGTTGTGATCGTCACGTCCTTGGTCCACAGCTCCTCGAGGTGGAGCGTCGCGGGCTGGCCGTGGACGCCGATGTTGGCCACGTGCCCGCCCGGACGGACCAGCGACGCCGCTAGCTCGAAGGTGGCGGGAACGCCGACGGCTTCGATGGTCACGTCGGCGCCGAGGCCGCCGGTCAACCCGGCCAGGACCGCGGCGGGGTCCTCCCGGCTGTTGTTGACCGTGACGTCCGCCCCAAACTGCTTGGCGGCCTCGAGGCGGCTGTCCGCCAGGTCGATGGCAACGACGTGAGACGGGCTGTAGAGCCGGCTCCCCATGATCGCGGACAAGCCGATCGGCCCGGCGCCGACCACCGCTACCACGTCACCCGGCTGCACCTTCCCGTTGAGCACGCCCACCTCGTAACCCGTGGGCAGGATGTCCGCGACCATGAGGAGCGCCTCGTCGCTGACCCCAGCGGGAGCGGGGTAGGTAGAGGTGTCCGCGAACGGCACCCGGACGTACTCGGCTTGGGTGCCGTCGATCAGATTGCCGAGGATCCAGCCTCCACCGCCGAGGCACTGCCCGTATCGGGCTTCGCGGCAATACCGGCAGGTGCCGCACGAGGTGATGCACGACACCAGGACCTTGTCGCCCACCTTGACGTTCTTGACTCCGGTGCCGACAGACTCGACGGTGCCCACCGCCTCATGGCCGAGTATCCGGCCATCGGTTACCGCCGGGACATCGCCTTTCAGGATATGGAGGTCGGTACCGCAGATCGTGACCGCGTCGACCCTGACGATGGCGTCGGTGTCGTCTTTCAGCAGCGGCTTGGGCACCTCTTCCCACGCCTTGATCCCCGGACCGTGGTATACGAGTGCCTTCATGGTCGACTCCCTCGCTGCTATTTGGGTGTGAACGAGGCCTGGAAGCGCCTGTCCTTCGAAGGTACGACGATGGCCCCTTGGGCGTCAGGGTCCAATGACCCCAAAACCCGGGGAGTTCGGTTCCTCCTGATCGAACGGGACCGCTACTCGGCGGTCGGACCCTCGAACACCGGCGCCCGCTTGTCGGTGTGGGACGCCAGACCCTCCCTGGCGTCTGGGCCCCCGAAGCCATAGAACTCGTAGGCCAAGCTGGCATCGAGGATCGCGGACTGGGCGCGGTACCAGTTGTTGAGCGCCTGCTTGGTCCAGCGGATCGCCGACTGGGCGCCGCCGGCCAGTTGCTCCGCGACCGTCATCGCCCGCGCCTGCACGGCGTCATCGTCGACGCAGATTGACACCAGGCCGATCCGCTCCGCCTCCTCCCCCCGCAGCTCGTCACAGGTGAGCAGGTAGTACTTCGCCTTCGCCATGCCGCAGAGGAGCGGCCAGCAGATCGCCGCGTGGTCCCCGGCCACGACGCCGAGGCGGGTGTGGCCGTCGATGATCCGGGCCGACCGGGCCACCACCGATACGTCCGCCAGTATCCCCGCCACCAGGCCGGCGCCCACGGCAGGGCCGTGGATCGCAGAGACGATGGGCTTGGAGCAGTTGATAACGTTGAAGACTAGGTCCCTGGCCTCCCGCATCACCCGGGTCCGCGTGGCGTAGTCCGCCATCATGGTGTCGAGCAGTTCGAAGCTGCCGCCAGCGGAGAAAGCCTTGCCGGCCCCCCGCAGGAGGGCAACACGGGTATCGGGGTCGCGGTCGACGGTCATCCAGATGTCCGCCAGCTCCCGGTGAACTGCGGGCGTCACAGCGTTGAGGCCGGGGGCGTCCATCGTGATCCGCAGCACACCCTCCGAGGGTCGATCGACGCTCAGGCCCGGGTACCGGTCGTAAATGTCTGTCATGGCAGACCTTTGTACTTGGTGCCTGCCCCTCACCGCCCCAGACTGCCCACGTCACCTACTCCCAGCGGAAGTCCGGGGCCCGGTGCGCCGCAAAAGCGGCGCCGGCCTCCGTGGAATCCGCATAGCGCTTGACACGCGTCGTGTAGTCCTGCTCCGTGCGGTAGCCCTCCTTGAGGTCCATGTACTCGACTCGGTTGGCCGATTCCTTCGCCAATCGGACGGCGATAGGGCTCTTACCCGCGATCTTGGCCGCCAAGCCGCGGGCCGCGCCAAGGAGCTCCTCGGAGCTGACCACGGCCTCGATCGCCCCCCTGCGGTATAGCTCCTCAGCGCCGATGAATTCGCCGGTGAGGAACAACCGCTTGGCCAGGTAGGGCCCGACCATCCGCTGTGTTGCCTTGACGCCCCCGAGGACGCCGACGTTGACCTCCGTCAGGGCCAGCTCGAACCTTGGAGTCGCGACGACCATGTCGCAGAGCGAGACCAGCACCGCCCCGGCACCGACGGCTTTGCCGTCGATGGCCCCGATGACCGGTACCGCGCAGTCGTATAGGGCCCAGAACGCCTGACGGGGAAGGAGGCCCGGATCGACCTGTTGGCGCGGATCGCCTTGAGGGCCTCCGTCCTCGCTCCGCCCGTCCGGCCGATAGCGCCTGGGCGAGTCGGCTAGGTCAGCCCCTGCCGAGAAGACCCGACCGGCGCCTTGAAAGATGGCCACTCGGACATCGCGCCGAGCGCCTAGCGAGTCGAACGCAGCGGTGAGCTCGCACCATGTCCGGCTGTCCAATGCGTTGACTGGCGGTCGGTCCAGTGTCACCAGGGCGATACCGTCGGCCACCTCGACGCGCACATTCACCAGGTCGTGCTCCAACGCAGCTCCTCCTCCGGGTCTGGAGCTACTCTTTCCCTTCGGAGGCGACTTGGCAAGTTAGTCAAGTCGGCCGGCCGACGCGACGCCTGAGACTGGACGTGCCGTGGATCCTCTACAAACGGAAGGATGCGGGCCACTGCGCTTCGACGGCCGGGTTGCCCTCGTCACCGGAGCGGCCAACGGGCTGGGACGGGCTCATGCCGAGTTGCTGGCGGAGCGGGGAGCCTCCGTCGTCGTCAACGACATCGCCGACCCAGGGCCCGCTGTCGCAGGCATCGCGGCGCGCGGCGGGACCGCTCTCGGCGTGGGGGCCGACTGCGCTACGAGCAGAGGCGCAGCACAGGCGGTACAGGCGGCGGTCGACACGTACGGCCGGCTCGACATCGTGATCAACAACGCCGGCATCCTGCGTGCCGCGCCCATCGCCGCCACCGACGACAACCTGTGGGACATGGTTCTGGCCGCCAACCTGCGCAGTGCCTTCGCCGTCACCCGGGCGGCATGGCCGATAATGGAATCGTCGGGCTATGGGCGTGTCATCATGACCGTTTCCAACTCGGGGATGCTCGGGCAGCGGGGATCAGCGGCGTACGCGGCCTCGAAGGCCGGGCTGGTGGGACTGGTTCGGGTCCTCGCCCTCGAGGGCGAAGATGCTGGCATCCGAACCAATGCCGTCGCTCCCATCGCCTACACGTCGATGTCCCGCCAATCGAAGGCTGCCCCGGCGCGATGGCGTAGCGGAGAGGGAGATCGGTGGGCTGACGCGCTCAGGCCCGATCTCGTCTCCCCCGTCGTGGCCTGGCTGTGCCACGAGCACTGCGCGCTGAACGGCGAGATCATCAGCGCCGCAGGCGGACGCGTCGCTCGATTCTTCCTCGGAGTGACCGAAGGCGTCGTCGATCGGGACCTCACAGTGGAGGCTGTTGCGGGCAGCGAGAGCGCGATGCTGGGAACGGACCGTTACCAGATCTTCAGCTCCGGCGCCGAGGAAGCCCGCAGCGTCCACGACCTCATCTTCCCGGAACGCGGCAACGACCGCGGCGGAGTCACCGGACTGATCTGACCGGTGCCCGGCCAGCCCTGCTCGACGAGGGACCGCGTCAGGGGGCGGCCCTCAGGCACCTCGCAGAACTGCTCGCTCCACTTCCGAAGGGCGCTGTAGCCGGCGACGTCCTCGCGGGCGGAGACCGGCTTTTGGACGAACACCTGCCGGCATCAGCTCCTGGCGTCCTGTTCGAACAACTCGACAGCGTGCCCGGGGATGGCCTTCTGGGCGTCGGGCGGGTTCGTGGCTGGCGCGGCACGCCGCCGGGGCGCACCGGCGGCTAACGCCAATCGTCGGTCACCCGGCCGCAATGGGACCTTCAGATCCGTTCGATAATAGTGCCGGTGCCCAGACCTCCACCGCAGCACATGGAGATGAGGGCATAGCGACCCCCGCTGCGCTCCAACTCGTTGAGGGCCCGGGTCAGCAGAATGACACCGGAACCACCGAGGGGATGGCCGACCGCGATGGCCCCGCCGTTGGGGTTGACCTTGGTCATGTCGGCACCGGTCTCCTGTTGCCAGGCCAGCACGACGGAGGCGAAGGCCTCATTGATCTCGAACACGTCGATGTCGTCCATCGACAGTCCGGTGCGTGCCAGCAGCTTGTCGGTGGCGGGGATCGGGCCCTCGAGCATTAGCTCGGGGTCGCATCCGACCAGCACCGAGTCCACGATGCGGCCTCGGGCCTTCAACCCCAGAGCAGCAGCCCGCTCGGGCGTGGCCAGGAGCAGAGCCCCGGCGCCATCGCAGATCTGCGATGAGGTACCGGCGGTGTGAATGCCGTCGGGGGCATTGGTCTTCAGCTTGGCGAGGCCCTCCATCGTCGTGGGCCGGAGGCACTCGTCGCGCTCGAAGGTCACCGTGCCGGTGGGCTTGCCATCCTCGCCGTAGGAGGTGACCTCAAGAGGGGCGATCTGGCCGGCGAAGCGGTCCTCGGCCCAGGCCTGAGCCGCCCGCCGCTGCGACTCGCAGCCGAGCGCATCGGCCTGCTCCCGGGTGATGGCCCACTTGGACGCGATGCGCTCGGCGCCTTCGAACTGGGTGGTCGGCTCGTAGACCTCCGCATAGGTTCCCTCCCGAGGCATGCCGTACTTGCCCTCGACGGCCATGGCACCGAAGGGCACCGACGACATCATCTCCACACCGCAGGAAATGGCGACCCCGGCCAGTCCGCTGCCCACCAGGGCATGGGCGACCATGTTGGCCTCCTGGGAGGACCCGCACTGGGAGTTGACCGTGGCTGCCGGGACCTCCTGGGGTAGGCGCATGGCCAGCCAGGCGTTACGAGCGACATTGGCGCTCTGGGCGCCGACCTGCTGCACGCACCCTCCGACGACCTGGTCCACGACCAGTGGGTCGATTCCCGTCCGGTCCACGATGGCCTTCTGGACCGCGCCGAGCACGTCGTTGGCGTGGGACCGGGCGAGGGTGCCGTTGCGCTTTCCGATCGCCGTGCGCACCGCATCGAGAATCAGGACCTCGGGCAAAACCCCTCCAGAGCTAGGTGAACAGACGCCGATGCGCCCTGCTGACAATACCGTCAAGTCTAGCGAGCTGATCGCCTCGGAGGCTAGGGCTACTTGACTACCTGGTCGAGTACGGTGGCACGACACGACCCCCGGCCGCACGTCGGCACTCCGAGCTGCACCAGAGCGCCGGCCGGCGCACCCAATCAATCCGCCAGTGGATTAGCAGCCGGTTCGTCGAAACTCGATTACCCTTTTCTGCATGAACGGTGCAGGGGGGCTTCTACCGCTCGCTGGGCTGACGGTCGTCGACTTCTCCGACGCGCCGACCGGGGCACACGCGACGCAGCTGTTCGCTGACTTCGGGGCCGAGGTCATCCAGGTGGAGCGACCCGGGGGCAGCCGAATGCGCAGCGCGCCGTCATACCCGTTCCTCGGTCGCGGCAAGAAGAGCATCGTTCTGGACCTGCATGATCACGGTGACCTCGCCTCTGCCATCGGCCTGGCGTCAGAAGCGGACGTGGTCATCGAGACCTTTCGTCCCGGAACAGCGGAGCGTCTCGGCCTGGGCTACGCGGAGCTCTTCTCAGTCAACCCTCGCCTCGTGTACGGGTCCGTCACCGGGTTCGGCCGCACCGGCCCCCTCTCTCGCGTCAAGGGCTACGAGGGAACCGTCATGGCCAAGATGGGGGCGATGTCCTCGCTGAGCGAGATGTCGTCGCGGCCGGGACCCTCCTTCCCCTCGGCCCCGTACTGTGCGTTCCCCGCAGCCCAGCTCCTCACCCAGGGAGTACTCGCCGCCCTCTACGAGCGGGAGCAGAGCGGGCTCGGGCAGCGGGTCGAGACCACGCTCGTCCAGGGCCTCTCCGTCCACGACACGTTCAACTGGTTCTCACGGGTGATCGGTACCCGTTATGGCAGTGCGTTCGTGCAGGTCCCGGTGTCTGTCGCCGGAGTACCGACCAGTGGTCTCTCGTTTCGACTACTCATCGCCCTCACCAAGGACGGGCACTGGGTGCAATTCTCCCAGACCGCCGAGAGGCTCTTCCGGGCGATGATGCAGGCCTTCGACCTCGACTGGATGTTCACCGACTCGAAATGGATGAGCGCTCCCGACTTCGCCGATGTCGACACCCGCGTGGAGTTCTGGGAACGTCTCTTGATGGCGGTCCGCTCGAAGACCCTCGCAGAGTGGATCGCCGTCTTCGATGAGCATCCCGACGTGTGGGCAGAGCGGTTCCGCCACGGATCGGAGGTGCTCGACCATCCCCAGGTGGAGTGGAACGGCACGCCCGTCACCATCCATGACCACGCGCGCGGGGACATCCGCCAGCCGGGTCGCATCGTCAAGATCGCGACCGGTCTGGCGCCTCTCGCCGCCTCGGCGCCCGGCCTCGATGCCGACCGCGACGGAGTGCTCGACCGGCTCCGGGATGCCGCCCGGAGCGGGGAGCTGCCAGCTGCGACTACCAGGCCAGTGCGAGAGCCCAGCGGGAGCGACCGCACCGGCCGGCGTCCGCCGCTCGAAGGAATCACCCTCCTCGAACTCGGCACGTACTACGCCGCACCGTTCGGAGCGACGCTCCTAGCCGAGCTCGGAGCGCGCGTGATCAAGGTCGAGCAGCTCGACGGCGACCCGATGCGCAACATGCTCCCCTTCCCTGAGATCGCAGGCGTCAAAGCCCTGCAAGGCAAGGAAAGCTTGGCCGTCGACATCACGACATCCGAGGGCCGCAAGATCGTGTACGAGCTGGCCGCCGGAGCCGACATCGTGCTGCAGTCCTTCCGGGCAGGGGTCGCCGAACGCCTAGAAGTCGACGGGCTTGCTCTCCGGCGCCACAACCCCGATCTGGTCTATCTGAACGCTCCCGGCTACGGCACCGGGGGGCCTAACGGCCACCGGCCTGCCTACGCGCCGACCATCGGCGCTGCGGGCGGCCTCGCGTGGCGCAACGCCGGAACCACGATCCCCGAGGGGGACGGGCTCACGCTGGACGAGGTGAAGCGCTCGGCCATGCCTCTGGCCCAAGCTGTGATGGGAGTCGGCAACTGTGACGGCCTGGCTTCGGTCACGGTAGGCACCGCACTGGTCCTAGGCCTGTTGGTACGCCGGCGATCCGGCATGTGCCCAGAACTCACTACGACGATGCTCGACACCGTCACCCACGCCCTGTGCGATGAGACCGTCTCGTTCGACGGTGCCCCCGACGCGCCCACGGCCGATGCCGGGCTGCACGGGCTCAGCGCCCTCTACCGGCTCTACCGGGCCTCAGACGGCTGGGTGTTCCTGGCGGCGCCATCCGAGCGGGAATGGGATGCGCTGGCCCCGATTCTCACGCCGGATGGGCGACTGGGTGCCGACCGCCGCTTCGCCACCGAGCGGTCTCGCGGCGACAACGACACCGAACTCGCCGAAGACATCGCGAGGGTCATGGTCACCCGGAGCGCCTCCGATTGGGAAGACGCACTGGGTACGGTCGACGTCGCCTGTTCTGCAGTAGCACCCGGGCCCGTCGAGGCCAACTTCATGGACGACGGAAGTGTCGGCGCGCTCTGCGGCCTGGTCACCAGCGCCTGGCATCCGACGCTTGACGACCATCCCCGGCTCACGCCGCTCGTCACGATGTCGGAGTCACCGGGTGTGGCCGCCGGAGGCTGCCTCACAGGTCAGCACACTGCCACCGTGCTCACCGAGCTCGGCTACGGGCCGGATCAGATCGACGAGCTGCGGAGCCGGCGCATCATCGGGGTTTGAAGGCATGCACGTTCGCCCGATACGAGTGGCCCCGGCGGTGAGCCGGCGCAAAGAGGCGCAGCGAGCGACGGACGCACGACCCCGCCCCCGCCGAGGATCCAGCGATCCCGGTGGCATCACCTTCGCCGGACGCCAAGCTCGCATGGAGCCCTTGGCGACCACCTTCCTCCGCCAGGACCTGCACCAGCGGCTCGAAACGCGAGGTCACCACTGCAGCACCGCGACCGGGAAGCCGGTTCGCCGAGAGGTGACGGTCGTGGGGTGTCGCGAACCCACAGCGCGGCACCTCCGTGGCGAGGAACCTCCCCCGAAGTCGCAACGGCACCCAAACGACCTCTCGGTCGGGGGACGTCACAGCTGCCCCCTGGGCCGGTACCACGACGTGTCTGTGCGAATAGCCCTCTGACGGGGACGATCCGCAGGGCGCGCCGCCGGCCGGCTAACTCGTCAATCCAGGTCGTCGACGCCGTCCGGGCCGTCGACCCACGACGCCAGCTCACCAAGCATGCCGAGGTCGACGCCGAGCTCGGCGGCTACGTCCCGCACCGTGCCCACGTCCTTCCTGAGGAACGGCCTCGCTCCGGCGACCAGCGCATCCACGGGTCGCAGCTCCAGCATCGAGATGGGCAGGCTGGTGCCGGAGCAGTGGCGGAGGGCCCGGGATAGGGCCTCCGGTCCGATGCCAAGACCCTGCCCGATTCCGGCTGCAAGTGCTGCGATACGTAGGTGCACGGTGAACACCAGGTTGTTGACCAGCTTGACGCGCTGGGCATCGCCGACGCCTCCGGCGTGAAGGATGGTCGATGCGTAGGTCGCCATCACCGGACGGGCCGCCTCCAGGCACCCCGGGTCGGCGCCGGCGAGCACCGTCAGCTGCCCGGCCCGGATCTGGTCGGATGAGCCGCTCACTGGGGCGTCCACCAGCCCGACGCCCGCCGGCATGGACGCCTGCATCTCCTCGGCGAGCGCAGGACTTCCTGTTGTGTGGTTGACCAGAACCGCTCCGGGCAAGAGGCTGGCGATGGCGCCCTGAGGGCCAAGAGCGACCTCTCGGAGTTGGGCGTCGCTGAACGTGCATATGCACAAGACGTCGACCGACGCTGCCAGCTCCGGTATCGAGGCAGCATGCGGGATGCCGGCTGCGGTGAGGGCCTCGACCACTTCCGCTCGACGGGCGAACACAGACACGTCTAGCCCGGCGCCGTGAATGCGTTCGACCATCGGCATCCCCATCTGCCCGGCACCGATGAAGCCCACGCGGAGATCGGTCACACGGGCCTGTTGGGTCCCATACAGCGGTGAATCCCCGACCTCGGACACGGTCAGCGCCGCCGGGCTTCCACCGCCAACCCCGGGTTCTCGACGTAGTGCTCGGTCTCAGGGGCGTCGATGCCCGGCGGGATGATGGCATCGATGGCGTCGAGGGTTGCGTCGTCGAGCACGACATCAGCCGCGCCGAGCAGGTCCTGCAACTGCTCGGGGGTCTTCGGGCCGATGATGGTGGACGTCACGGCGGGATGGGCCGCGACGAACGCCAGGCTGAGCTGCGTCATCGTGATTCCGGCCTTGTCGGCCACCGCCACCAGCGCCTCGACCAGGCCCAGGCGTGGATCTTCAGCCAGTTCGACGGTGCCGCCCCGGCGCCGGTTGAACAGGCCGCCCGGGGAGAACCTGGCGCCCTCGGGTGCCGGGGCGTCACGTCGGTACTTCCCGGTCAGCCAGCCTCCGGCCAGCGGGCTCCACGGCAGCACGCCGATCCCGTGACGTAGACATGTCGGCAGTACCGCGGCTTCGGTAGAACGGGCGAAGATCGAGTACTGCGGCTGCTCGGTGACGTAGCGCTGGTGGTGATTGGCAGCCGCCACGGCCTGGGCCTCCACGATCCATTCAGCGGGATACGACGAGGACCCGATGTAGAGCACCTTCCCGGCCCGGACCAGGTCGCTCAGAGCGCCGAGGGTCTCGTCGAGGTCGGTACCCCAGTCCAGCCGGTGGACCTGGTAAAGGTCGATGTGATCGGTCTGCAAGCGCCGCAGGCTGTCCTCCACGGCCTTGGTGATCCATCGACGCGAGCTGCCGCGGTGGTTCCGCTCCTTGCTCATCGCGTTGTAGCACTTGGTCGCCACGACGACGTCGTCACGGCGCCCCTTCAGGGCGGCACCGAGTATCTCTTCACTCTGACCGCGCGAGTACACGTCCGCGGTATCGACGAAGTTGATCCCGGCCTCGAGCGCAGTGTGCACCATCTCCTGGCACTGGACCGGATCCGGGTTGCCCATGGGACCGAACATCATCGTCCCGAGGCACTGCGCGCTGACCTCGACACCGGTCCGTCCGAGCTTTACATATCGCATGTGCTCCACACTTTGAACCGAGTTCGCGGGCCGAAGCTGAGACTAGCTGGCCTACGGGGGAGGGCGAGACCCATGATTGCCGCGGCCGGGACCTGCGTGGGAGCGCCTCGCTCGCGGGCCGTGGGGACCGCAGCTCGAAGATGGTGTTCATGAGGCAGCCGGGAACACCACGGTGCTGTTCTTGTGACGCCTACCTCGACCAAGCTCGCAGCTCAGGTCGTCTCCGGGATCATGGCCATCGCCCCGCACGGGCACTCGGCCACGCACAGCCCGCACCCTTTGCAGTAGTCGTAGTTGATGGCGTAGCGCTCGCCGGGCCCGAGTTTCACAACGGCGTTGTCCGGGCACACCCCGTAGCAGTTGTCGCACTCGAGGCAGTTGCCGCACGACAGGCAGCGACGGGCTTCGTACAGGGCGGTCGACTCGTCGAGGCCTCCGACCACCTCGTCGAAGGTGCTGCGCCGGCGGGCGGCGTCGAGCAGGGGCCTGACCGCGTGCGGCGCGTCGGAGTAGTACCAGGCGTTTATCCGGTCGAACGTGGCGGGCTCACGAGGCGCCGGCGGCTGCCAGACCTCTCCGGCGAGCCAGCGGTCGATCCGCCTCGCCGCGCGTGCGCCGTGGCCGACGGCGGTCGCGACGGAACGTTCGCCGGCAACGGCGTCACCGCCGGCGAAGATCCCGGGGTGCCCGGTCATCAAGTCGGCGGCCACGTCTACGCCCCCGCCGCTGACGGTGACCCCGTCGGCGGCGTCGAGCAGCGACAGGTCGGTGTCCTGGCCGACCGCCAGGACCAGGCAGTCCGCGTCCAGCTCGTCGAGCTCCCCGGTGGGTTGCGGCGTACCGCGGTCGTCGAGGCGCATCCGTTCCAGCACCAGCCGTCCGCCGTCGGCGCGCCGGACGGTGGACAGCCATCTGATCTGGACGCCCTCCGCCTCGGCCTCCTCCATCTCGACGTCGTGGGCCGGTGCCCGGTCTCTCGTGCGGCGGTAGACGACGACCGCGTCGGTGGCGCCGAGGCGGCGGGCGGTGCGGGCCGCGTCGAACGCGGTGTCGCCACCGCCGTACACCGCCACCTTGCGCCCGACCTCCAACGGTCCGCCCTCCTCGACGCTGCGCAGCAGGCTGAGGGCGGAGATGATCCGGGCGGTGTCGCCGGCGGGGATCTCCGCTCGCCGGCTGAGCTGGGCGCCGACGGCCACCAGCGCTGCGTCGTACCCTCCGTCTCGCAGCGCGGCGTCCACGTCGCCCACCCGGGTGCCGAGCTGCAGGTCGACGCCGAGCTCCATGATGCGTTCGACTTCCGCCGCCAGCACTTGGCGGGGCAGGCGGTAGGCGGGGATCCCGGTTCGCATCATCCCTCCGGGATGGGGCTCGGCGTCGACGACGGTGACGGCGTGGCCGAGGCGCCTCAGCTGGTAGGCGGCGGAGAGGCCACAGGGGCCGGCGCCGACGACCAGCACTCTTCGCCCGGTGTCGGCCCCGGCCTCCGGCAGGCGCCATCCTCGACGCAACGCCTCGTCCCCGAGGTGGCGTTCCACCGCGTTGATCCCCACCGCCTCGTCGAGCTGGCCGCGGTTGCAGGCGGTCTCGCAGGGCCGGAAGCAGACCCGACCCATGATCGCAGGCAGCGGGTTGGCCTCGACGAGGATGCGCCACGCCGCTTCGTAGTCGCCCTCCTCGGCACGGTACAGCCAGCCCTGGATGTCCTCCCCGGAGGGGCACCCGGCGTTGCAGGGCGGGAGCCGCTCCACATACACCGGCCGCTCGGTGCGCCAGTTACCGGTCCGGTTGCGCAGGCTGGAACCGACCTCGAGGGTGATGGCAAACGGCTTGGTCACTGGGGGCCCCTTTGTGGCGGGTCGAGCAGCCCGTAGCGGGCGATGTTGGCGTCGGCCATCGCCTGGATCCGGGCGATGTCCTCGGTGCGCTCCTCGGGTTCGAAGAGGTGGCGGTAGCGGCGCTGCGCCCGGAGATACCCGTCGACGGGGATGCGGTGGCGGATCGGCGACACCTCCGTCACCTCGCCGTCGCGGGCGGTGAACACCGGGAACAGACCGCTCTCCTTGGCCTGGCGCGCCAGGCGCACCGTCTGGTCGGGCGGCGCTCCCCACCCGAGGGGGCAGGGGACCAGCACGTGGAGGTATCGAGCGCCGCGCACGGCCATCGCCGCGGTGACCTTCTCCTCGATGTCGTGGAGGTCGGCGACGGTCGCGGTCGCGACGTAGGGGATGCCGTGGGCCATGGCGACCCGCGGCATGTCCTTGCCCCTGCCGAAGCTGTTGCCCGGTTCCGGACCGACCGCCTCGGTGGTCGCGGTGCGCGCCGCGGGCGGTGTGGCGGCGGAACGCTGCACGCCGGTGTTCATGTACGCCTCGTTGTCGTAGCAGACGTAGAGGACGTCGTCGTTGCGCTCGAACATGCCTGACAGGCAGCCGAGGCCGATGTCGAACGTCGCACCGTCGCCGCCTTGGGCCAGGACCCGCACGCTGTCGCGACCCTGCGCGTGCAGGGCGGCGGCCACTCCGCTCGCCGCGGCGGGAGCGTTGGCGAAGAGGGAATGCAGCCAGGGCACCTGCCAGGAACTCTCCGGGTAGGGCGTGGAGAAGACCTCCAGGCAGCCGGTGGCGTTGACGACCACCAGCTGACCGGCGCTGGCGCGCATCGCCGCGTCGAGGACGTAGCGCGCCCCGAGCGCCTCGCCGCAGCCCTGGCACGCCCGATGGCCGGAGGTCAGCGAGTTGGTGCGGCCCTGCTCGGACTGGACGGTCCGAAGGGACGGGTCGAGGAGCCGGTTGCCGGCAGCGAAGCTGCCGACCTGGTAGAAGCGGACCGGGGTGGACGGCATGTCAGCGGCTCCGTCCAATCGCCAGCGTGTCCGAGAGCTCATCGGCCACCAAGTCCTCCTTCAAGTCGAGGAATGTCTCGTCACCGAGCCGTCCGGCGACTGCGTCGTCCAAACAGCGGCGCAGAGCCCCGCCGGTCACGGGTCGGCCACCGAGCCCGGCGATGACCGACGCGCACGAGGCGCCCGGTCGCACAGCCGGGCGGACGTCGGCCGCCAAGAACCCGCCGGTCCCCGTCGCCACCGCCCGGTCCACGACGACCACTCGAGTGGCCCCCTGCAGCACGTCGGCGAGAGGACCGCGGGGAACGGTCGGTAGGCGGTGACCACCACGGCTCCGATCGGCACCCCCGAATCGCGCAGATCGTCGATGACGTCGAAGAGCGTCCCGGTCACCGAGCCCTGGGCGACCACCAGCGTCTCGGCGCCCTCGGCACGGTAGGTCTCGAGCAGACCGGGCCGGGACCGTCCGAACACGCCGGCGAACTCTGCGGCGATCGCCGGCACCAAGTCGGTGGCCCGCCGGAGGCGCTGGTGGGCCAAGTAGCGGACCTCGGTGAACGCGTCGGGACCGACCATCGAACCGATGGTTAGCGGGGCGGCGGGGTCGAGGCGTTGGCGGGCCACGAACGGCGGCAGGAAGGCGTCCACTTGGTCCTGGCCCGGGATGTCGATCTCCTCCACGGCGTGGGTGAGGGCGAAGCCGTCGACGCAGACCATCACGGGCACCGACAGCTGCTCGGCGAGACGGAACGCCTGGATGTGGAGGTCGACGGCCTCCTGGTTGTCGGCGGCGTGCAACTGAACCCAGCCGGAGTCGCGGAGGGCCATCGAGTCGCTGTGGTCGTTCCAGATGTTGATCGGGGCGCCGACCGCCCGGTTGGCCACCGTCATGACGATCGGCAAGCCCATCCCCGCTGCGTTGTAGACCGCCTCGGTCATGTACAGCAGACCTTGGCTGGCAGTGGCGGTGTAAGTGCGGCTCCCGGCGGCGGAGGCACCGATCAGCACTGACAGGGCAGCGAACTCCGACTCGACGTTGATGAACTCGCAGCCGGTGATGTCGCCGCGCTTGACCTGCAAGCCGAGGCTCTCGACGATGTGGGTCTGAGGGGTGATGGGGTAGGCGCACACGACCTGGGGCCGGCACATGCCCACCACCCGGGCGATCGCCTGCGAACCCTCGATCTGCTCACGCACGACTCAGCTCCTCCTTCAGGGTGTCCACGTAACCGGCCGCGTCTCCGGCCAGGGCGGCGTTGGCCCGTCCGGCCTCGCCGGGGAACCGGCGGCGGATCGCCTCGGTGATCGACGCCAGCGACACCACCCCGCTCAGGGCGGCCAGGCCGCCGAGGAGCGCGGTGTTGGCGACGGCCCGGCCGGTGCGCTCCAAAGCCAGCGACGTGGCGGGCAGAGTCAGGAGGTGGCCAGGGGGCATGCCGACCGCGAGGTCCGCGACGCCGAGGTCTTCAGCGCTGCGGGCGCTGTTGATGAGCACGAAACCGTCCGGTTGGAGGCCTGCGAACAGGTCGACCTCGTGGAGGAGGGTGGCGTCTTGGACGACGATCCCGTCGGCGGCCACGACCGGGTCATGGCTGCGGATCGGACGCTGGTCGATCCGGCAGAACGCCACGACCGGCGCCCCCATTCGTTCAGAGCCGAAGCTAGGGAACGCCTGCGCGTGGTGGCCGTCGAGGAACGCGGCGACCGAGAGGATCTCCGCCGCGGTGACCGCGCCCTGTCCGCCCCGCCCGTGGATCCGTACCTGGAACATGTCAGCGGCTCCGGAGCGCGTCGAGGATCAGTTGGCGTTCGGCCCGGGCGATCGACGCCCGGGTCCGGTCCACCGCGTCGGGGTTCACCGAGACCGACGTGATGCCGTAGCGGACCAGCCTCTCGGCGAAGTCCGGTCGGTTGGAGGGGGCCTGACCGCAAAGGGAGCTGGTGATCCCGGCGGCACGGCACGCGGAGATGATCCGCTCGATGGCGTCGAGCACGGCCGCGTCAGACTCGTCGAAAAGCTCCGCGCATACCTCCGAGTCGCGGTCGACGCCGAGGACGAGCTGGGTCAAGTCGTTGGATCCGATCGACACGCCGTCGACGCCGAGCGCGGCGTACTCGGGGATCCGGTAGGCGACGGAGGGAACCTCGGCCATCACCCACCGCTGGAGCCCGCGCTGGCGGCCGAGCGGGCTGGCGTCGATGAGATCCATGCAGGTCTCCAGTTCCCATCGGGTCCGCACGAAGGGGATCATGAGATGGAGGTTGGGGGTCTCCTCCCGAACCCGGGCCAAGACGTCGAGCTCAAGGCGGAACAGATCGGGCTCCCGCACGTAGCGGAAGCACCCCCGGTACCCGATCATCGGGTTGGCTTCCTCCGTTTCGTACGCGGCTCCCCCTTCGAGCCCGCGGAACTCATTGGTACGGAAATCAATCGTGCGGTAGATCACCGGGCGAGGATCGAAGGCCCGGGTGATGCGAGCGAGGGATCCGGCCATGCGGCTCACGAACTCCGACTGTCGCCCCTCCGCCAGAAGCTTCCTCGGATGGACGCCTTCGAGCGCTTCGGCGACCATGAACTCGGCCCGCAGCAAGCCGACTCCGTCCACCGGCATAGCGGCCACCTCCTCGGCGTGGGCGGCTACAGCCAAGTTGACGTAGAGCCGGGTGGCGGTCACGTCGGCGCCGGCGGGGGCGGCCATCAAAGGGGCAACCGCGCCGGTTGCGACGGTGCCCGCGCCCGGCGGAGGACCCTCGACTACCCGACCCCGGCGGCCGTCAACGGTCACCACCTCGCCGGTGCGCAGCACCGTGGTGGCGTTGCGGGCACCGACCACGCACGGCACGCCGAGCTCGCGGGCGACGATGGCTGCGTGGCAGGTCATGCCGCCCCCGTCGGTCACCACCGCCGCGGCGCGGCGGATGGTCGGAACCCAGTCGGGGTTGGTCATCGGTGCGACGAGGATCTCCCCTGCCTGCAGCTGGGCGCCGTCGGCTGGGACGGCGAGGACCCGCACCCGCCCGACGGCCGTTCCCGGCGCGGCCCCCAGCCCGGACACGAGGGTTGCGCCGGTCTCGGCGGCCGGCTCGACCAGCGTGGTGATCGGCCGGCTCTGGACGAGCCAGGTCCGGGCGCCGTCGATCGCGAACTCGATGTCCTGCGGCTCGCCGTAGTGCTCTTCCACCCGGGCGCCCAGGCGGGCCAACTCCAAGATCTCGTCGTCGGTCAGCACCCGCGCCGCGGCCTGCGCGGGTGACAGCTCGACGCGCTCGTCGCCGTCCGCCCCCCGGATGATTTTGTGGGTCTTTCGCCCGACGTGCACCTCGATCAGCGCCGGTCCGGCCTTCGACACGACGTAGGTGTCGGGCTGGACCTGACCTCCGACGACGACCTCGCCCTGACCGAACGCGGCCTCGATGACGATCCGAGTGCGGTCGCCTGTCGACGGGTCGGCGGTGAACATCACGCCCGACGCGTCGGGATGAAGCATCTCTTGAACAACGACCGCGACCGCCGGCTCCGCGACGACCCCCTGCGCGCCGCGGTAGGTGATGACCCGGTCCCCGAACGTGGACACCCAGCAGTCCCTGACTCGGGCCAGCAGGGCTTCGTCTCCCCGCACATTCGTGAAGGTCTGGTTCATCCCGGCGAACGACGCGCCGCCCATATCCTCCGTCGTCGCCGACGAGCGGACCGCGACCAACGCGTCGGGACCGAGCTGGTGGTAGGCGTCCAGGACTTCGGAAGCCAGAGACGACGGCAGCGGCGACTCTTTGACGATCCGCCGCAGCTCGGCGGATGTGGAGGCGACCGCATCGCGGTCGTCGCTGTCGACGCTCGCGACCAGTTCCGCCAGCCGGTTGCGCACGCCCGCGGCGTCCATCGCTTGCAGGTAGGCCTCGGCGGTGATGACGAAGCCATCCGGAACGGGGAATCCGCCTTGCTGCAGCTCGCCCAGGTTGGCACCCTTCCCGCCCGCCAGGACAGTGTCGGACCGGTGCAGTTCCTTGAACCATGCGATCGATGTCATCGTCCACTCGTTTCCGGGTGAGAACCCACCCCCCGATGGTCCTGGGGGGCGGGGCCCTGCTGCCAGGGTCCAAGGTCATCGATTGGCCCGCGGAAGTCGGGTGATACGGGCCTTCTTGCCCTACGCGGCGGTTCCGGTGCTCACCAGGAGGGATGGGTGGCGAGGAGGAGGTTGAGATCGGCGCCGCCTTGGGGCCGGGCCAGAAAGAACCCTTGTGCCTCCCCGCAGTCCAGGTCGCGCAGCAGCTGGAGCTGCTCGGGGGTCTCAACGCCCTCGGCGACGACCGGGAGCTCCAA
Source organism: Acidiferrimicrobium sp. IK (assembly GCF_025499425.1). Classification (GTDB taxonomy): domain Bacteria; phylum Actinomycetota; class Acidimicrobiia; order Acidimicrobiales; family Palsa-688; genus Acidiferrimicrobium. The sequence goes on along the minus strand of NZ_JAIMCB010000003.1, from coordinate 214,149 downwards.
CGCCCGCCCGATGGCCAGTATCCCGGTCAGCAGCTGGCGGGCCCGACCGTGGTCGGTGCCGACAGCCGCCACGAAGGACCGGTCGACTTTTAGGCCCTTGACCGGGAGCTCCCGCAGACGGGAGATCGATGAGTAGCCGGTTCCGAAGTCGTCGATCACCACTGGGATCCCCATCTCGTTGAGCCGGGCCAGCGCCGTTCCTGTCTCCGGGTCCTCGCCGAGCTGATGGGACTCGGTCAGCTCCAAGCGCAGGTGAGCCGGATGCAACCCGCGGACCCGGAGGGCGTCGAGGACCGCTTCTGGCAGGGACTTGTCGGCCAGCTGCGCGGCCGCCACGTTGACGCTCACGGAGAAGGCCGGTCCGACCAGCCCGGCAGCCCGCAGGGCGACGAGCTGGTCGAGCGCGGTGGCCAGGATCTGCAGCCCGAGCTGGTCGATCAGGCCGACCTCCTCGGCGATGGCCACGATCACCGGAGGAGCGACCATCTCCCCGGAACTGCGCCGCCACCGGAGAAGGGCCTCCATGCCGGTGGGGCGGCCCGTCACCAGGTTCGCTATCAGCTGGTAGTGCAGCGTGACGTCGTCGGCGTCGATGGACCGGCGCAGGGCGGCCTCGTCGTCATAGCGCTGACGGCTCCCGAGCAGCAGGCTGGAGTCGAAGGTCTCGATCCGGCTCCGGCCTCGCTGCTTGCTGCGGTACATCGCCAGGTCCGCGTTGCGGACGATGTCCTCCGGGGCCCGTCCCTCGTCTCCGAACGCGACGCCGATGCTCACCGACACGTGGAACTGCCGAGGGCCGACGGGGAACGGGCGGCTCAACGCCTCAGCGACCCGGGCTGCGACGACCTGCGCGTGGCCAGGATCGGCTCCGACGTGGCACAGCAGCGTGAACTCGTCGCCGCCGAAGCGGGCCACCGTCTCGCCGTCCCGTGTGATGGCACGCAACCGATCGGCGACCGCGACCAGCAGACGATCGCCCTCCGCGTGCCCGAACGAGTCGTTTACCACCTTGAACCGGTCGAGATCCATGAACAAGACCGCGACGCCGTGCCCGCCACCGGGCCCCGACAGCGCCTCCCGCAGCTGGCTGAGGAAGAAGGCCCGGTTGGGCAGGCCGGTCAGGCCGTCGTGCTTGGCGGCGTGCGCCATCGCCGCTTCGGTCTGCGCCCGCTCGATGGCGATGGCCGCCAGGGCGGTGCCCATCTCCACCCTCCGGCGGTCCTCCGGTCCGGGCTGGTGAGCCTCCGCCCAGTACAGCGCAAAGCTGCCCAACACGACGCCTCCGGCATCGAAGATCGGGCACGAGTAGCAGGCGCGCAGTCCCGCGGCCAGGGCCACCTCCCGCCAAGGGTCCCACCGATGGTCGCTGCAGATGTTGACCGCCCACGTAGCGGCCCGGGTGAAGATGGCCGTGCCGCAACTCCCGGCCGAAGGACCGATCGGCGCCCCGTCGATGGCGTTCACGTAGAAGCCGGGCAGGCCCGGCGCCACCGCGTGGTGCAGCGTGGTGCAGCGTGCCTTCGTTGTGGTCTACGAGGACGATCGAACAGCGACCGCCGGGAACGTGCCGTTCGATCATCGTGCAGATCTCCGTCAACGTCTCGGAGAGGTGCCATCCCTGCGCGATTCCGCGGAGTATGCGCCCCTGGGCCAGAGCGACGCCGTGAGCCTCGTCGTCGGCGTCAGACCCTGGCCCGGCGATCCGGCCGGCATCGTCGCCCTCAGCCACGCGCACCCCCCTCCGGCCCAGCCCGTCGCTGCTGTCAGCTGGCGCTTGCCCCAGGTTAATCCCCTTGGCCCGCAACCTCTCGGGCGACGATCGCTTGCCTCGTCCGATGCGCGCCCCCCGCACCGGTCACAACTCGTCGAGCAGGGACGGTGTCTGGTTGAGCACGATGATCCCGTGCTCGGTGCACCAGCGGTGGCCGTCTAACACCACCGGAGCGACCGAAGCGCAGCCATCCGCCGTGCACCCGGTCGGGGACCGGCCAGCGGTGGCCGGGGGCCCGAGGAGGCTGCTGGCTGTCGCCGATGCCGACATCGAGGTCTCTCCTGTTCGACTATTCCCCTTCGGGTGTCGGCCGCCGGACTGGCCTCCTTGACCACGCGTCGGACTTTTCGGGTTGCGGCCAGGATGCGATCCGAGCCCGCACGAGGACCGGATCGGGCAATGTAGGGCATGACCGACGTGCCCGACCCGACAGGCGGCGACCGGGAGCGGCCACCTCCCGTGCCCGCCCCGCACGAGATAACCCACGCGGTGTCCGCCCTCCGGGAGCACCTCGAGAGCCTGGAGCGGATCATCGAAGGCGATGCTCGAGCGATGCGACCCCGCCCCGGAGGGCGGCTCGCTCCCGGGTGGAGCCGCCCCGCGGCGGGAGAAGAACGCTGGCCGGTCGCCACCGCCTTGGTGGTGGCCATCCTGCTTCAAGTCGCGCTGCCCCAGCGGCTCACCATTGGCCCCGAGTGGCTGCTGCCCGGCTTGGAGGCCGCGCTGGTGGTCGGGTTGACCGCGGCCAACCCCCGGCACATCGACCGGCGCAGCCGGGCGCTGCGGGGAGCCAGCATCGCACTGATCGCCCTCACGTCCCTCGCCAACGGGTGGTCGTCATTCGAGCTGATCCGGGGGATCATCAACGGCACGGAGGGCAAGGTCGCGGGACCTCTGCTGGCGTCGGGCACCAGCATCTACCTGACCAACATCATCGTGTTTGCGCTCTGGTACTGGGAGTGGGATCGGGGCGGGCCAGTCGCCCGGGCCGCGGCGCTGCGCCCCTACCCGGACCTGCTCTTCCCGCAGATGACCCAGGACCACCTGGCGCCAGAGGACTGGAGGCCGATGTTCTTCGACTACCTCTACGTGTCCTACACCAACGCCACCGCGTTCAGCCCGACCGACACGATGCCCCTGGCCGTGTGGACGAAAATGATGTTCCTCGGGCAGTCGGCGATAGCGCTCGCGACGCTGGCTCTCGTCGTCGCCCGAGCGGTCAACATCCTCTAGCCACCGCTCCAGCCGGCAGGTTCCAGCCGGCGTCTGCTGCCGCCCGGCCCCGGCCGGGTACGGTGCCCCATGCCGTCCCCCCTGACCCGCTCCGGTCTTCTCGCCATCGCCACGGCCGTCGCCGTGGCCGTGGCCGGCTGCGGGACCAGCTCCTCAGGCTCTGCGCCGGTATCGACCACCGTGTCCGCCCCGAAGCTGATCGGCCACGCCCGTTGCAGCCAGAACCAGGCGGCGGGGACCCTCAACTACCTGAGCGGGTTTGAGTGGAGCGCGACGGTCGGCACCGTCGACGTGGCCGCCGCGGCGGCCAACGGCTGGTACAAGGACCTCTGCCTCAGCGTGGAGCTTCATCCGGGCAACGGCAACCCGAGCACCGCAGCGCAGACGGTAGCGTCCGGGCAGACCGCGGTCGCCGAGGTGGGCGGGGCGTCCGACGTGTTGAGTGCTGTGGCCGCCGGGATCCCCGTCGAGGCGATAGCCACCTACGGCAACGTCCCTGCCATCACCTTGATCACGATGGCGTCGGTCACTGACCTGCACCAGCTGGAAGGCAAGACCCTCGGCTACAAAAACGTGATGCCGCCGGAGCTCACGGCGATGCTCCAGAAGCTGGGCGTCGACGTGAAGAAGATCAAAGAGGTCGGGGTCGGCTACGACCCGACGGTCCTGCCCCGAGGCCAAGTCCAGGCCCTCACCGGATACAAGTCCAGCGAGGTGCCGACCCTGCGGAGGGACGGTTACAACGTCAGGGAGTGGGACCCTGACGCCTACGGCATCAGCGGCACGTTCAACTCGCTGATCGCCGCCCCCTCCTTCGCCAAGGCCCACCCGACGGCCATCGAGGATTTCCTGCGGGCGACCTTCCACGCCTACCAGTGGTGCCACACCAACGTGGCGAGCTGCTTGGCCAACGAGGCGAAATTGTCGCAGAGCGGGTTCGACGCCACCGCCGAACGCAACCGCTGGAACGTCGAGAGCGGGCTGGTCGACGGCCATCTGCTCGCTGGGCGAGGGGTGGGGGCGGAGACCACCGCCCAGTTCCAGCCGGAGCTCGACCTGCTGCTGGCGGACAAGCTGATCCCCAAGGCGCCGGACCTCGAGACGGTGGTCGCCGGGCAGTATGTGGCGGCGGTGGAGTCCGGGTCTACCGTGGTTTGGCCTGCGCCTTGAACCGCCGGCGGGGAAGCTACCCGGGGCCCCGCTCGAGCAGCATCCGGTGGTGCTCGAAGAATGCCACCGCGGCGTCCGTCTGTTCTCGCGCTGCGAGCAGATCGGCGACGGGCAGCGACACCCCAGGGAACGCCGGGTCGCGCCACTCGCTGGCCGCCAAGCGCCCTTTCTCCCACTCTGTTACGTACAGGTACGGGCCGTCGTGGTCGGCGTCACCCGGCGACGCCCCGAAGGTACCCCCGGCGGGCCCGGCGCCCAGCTCCACCGACACGTCGAAGTGCTCGGGCCACAGCTGCACCCGGCGGCGTCCGTAGTCGGGCTCGCCGACGCGGACCTCCTCGAGGACCCTCGTCGCGAACCCGAACCACTCCCCCACCCAGGCTGCGGCGTCCGGCCGCACGGTCAGCGGCTCCTCCGGGTCGGCCGGACTCGCCGGCGTGAACGACTCCGGCGGGGCCCCGAGGGGACCTCCGAGCCACGCCGCGGCCTCACCGAGGGTGCTGGGCGTCATCCCCTCTGCCACGTCGCCGGACTGGCGCACCAGCAACCCGTCGGTCACCCGGGATTGACGGTCAACGTGGACGAACGGCGTCCCGAACCCGCCCAGGGTCCAGCGAAGCCCGATCCGGCGGTGAGCCTGGTAGCGCCACGGCGCGAGCACGTGCTGGGCGAGCTGGTGCAGGCCGTGGACCGACTCGGTCAGACCGGCCGGCGGGGCGGGCAGCGGCGCCAGCGCCGCGAGCCACCGGGCCCGGCACCACGGCACCAGGTCGGGGTTCTCGTCGCAGAAGGCGTCCCACGTGAGGTCGCCGGTGCCGAGCGGCGAGACGATCGGACGGGCCCCTCGAACCCCGGCGGCCACCGGGTCGGGGGCAAGGAACGGGTCGTCGCGGGCCTCGGGCCCTGACGGTTCGAGCACCCTCGGGTCGTAGCGACCGTCGGTGACCCTCTCGGCTTCGCTCCGGGCGTCGCGCCCGGGTACCGGCCCGACCGGCGCCGCGGCTCAGCCCTCGATCTTGATGGCGCCCTTGGGGCAGCGCGACGCGGCTTCCTCGACCTTCGAGCGCAGCTCCTCGGGCGGCTCTTCCTGGAGCACGTAAAGGAAGTCGTCGTCGCGCACCTCGAACACCTCGGGCGCGGCCTCCATGCACAGCGCGTTGCTCTCACACAGGTCGAAGTCGACGACAACCTTCATTGTGGCAATCCCCTCCTGGAGCTCGGGCTGGGTTCACCCTAGCGGCCCGCATACGGTGGGCCCATGAGCTTCGATCTGCCGCGCATCGGTGTATGGACCGGACAGCTTGAACTGGTTCCCGCCAGCCAGTCCCAGGAGTTGGCCGCCGAGCTGGAGTCGCTCGGCTACGGCGCCATCTGGATACCGGAGGTGGCCGGGCGCGACGTGATCCTTCAGCTCGGCCTGTTGCTGTCGGCCACGACGAGGATGCTCGGCGCCAGCGGCATCGCCAGCATCTACGCCCGAGACCCGATCACCATGACCGGCGGCCTCCGCGGCCTGACCGAAGCGTTCCCCGACCGAGTGCTGCTCGGGCTGGGCGTCAGCCACCACACCCTGGTCGAAGGGCTCCGTGGCCACGATTACAGCAAGCCGCTGGCTGCTATGTCGGCCTACCTCGACGCGATGGACGCGTCGCCTTACACGTCGTTCCGGCCGTCCACGCCGCTGCGTCGGGTGCTGGCCGCGTTGGGCCCGAAGATGCTCCAGCTGGCAGCCGAAAAGACCCAGGGGGCGCACAGCTACTTCGTGCCGCCCGAGCACACGGTGTCCGCTCGCGCCATCCTCGGCAGCGGACCGCTCCTCTGCGTGGAGCAGGCGGTGCTGCTGGAGTCCGACCCGACCACCGCGCGAGACATCGCCCGCAAGCACACCGCCACCTACGTCCGCCTCCCGAACTACGCGAACAACTTACGCCGCCACGGGTTCGACGATGCCGACTTCGAGAACGGGGGCAGCGACCGGCTCATCGACGCCATCGTGGCGTGGGGGGACATGGACACCGTCACCTCCCGGGTCCGGGCGCAGCTCGACGCCGGTGCCGATCACGTTTGTGTCCAGGCCCTCGACCCCGAGCCCCGCGGTGTGCCCGTGGCCCAGTGGCGGGAGCTGGCGCCGGCGCTGCTCGGAGTCGCCAGGTAGCGGCTAGGCCAGCACCTCATCGGCCGTGGCCGCGAGGACCGACAGGCCCTCGCCGAGCAGCTCGTCGCCGATGACCAGCGGCGGGAGCAGTCGGATGACGTTGCCCCACGTGCCGCAGGTCAACACGACGACGCCCTCGCGGTGGCAGCCCGCGGCGATGGCCGCGGCCGCCGCCGGGTCCGGTTCGAGCGTCCCGGGCTTCACCAGCTCGATGGCCTGCATGGCCCCCCGGCCCCGCACGTCGGCGACGCCGGGGTGGCGGGCGGCCAGGTCTCCGAGGACCCCGGCCACCGCGGCGCCGATGCGGCGAGCCGCCCCGGCCAGGTCCCCCGACTGCATCGTCTCGATGCTGGCCAGCGCGGCGGCGCAGGCGACGGGATTGCCGCCGTAGGTGCCGCCCAGGCCGCCGCTGTGGACGTGGGCCATCAGCTCGGCCCTACCGGTGACCCCGGCCAGGGGCATGCCGGCGCCGATTCCCTTCGCGGTGGTGACCAGGTCCGGCACGACGCCCTCGTCGTCGCAGGCGAACCAGTCACCGGTGCGGCAGAAGCCTGTCTGCACCTCGTCGGCGATGAACACCACGCCTCTCGCCGCGCACCACTCGGCGATGGCCGGGAGGAAGCCGGGAGCCGGCACGACGAAGCCCCCCTCGCCCTGGATCGGCTCGACGAGCACCGCGGCGATGGTGTCGGCGCCGACCTGCTTGTCGGCCGTGGCCAGCGCCCGCTCGGCGGCCTGCGCGCCGGTCATCCCCTCAGGATCCCGCAGCGGGTAGGACATCGGAACCCGGTACACCTCGGGGGCGAACGGCCCGAATCCCTGCTTGTACGGGGCGGCCTTCGCGGTGAGCGCCATCGTCAGGTTGGTCCGACCGTGGTAGGCGTGGTCGAACACGATTACGGCCTGGCGGCCAGTGGCGTGGCGGGCGACCTTCACTGCGTTCTCCACCGCCTCGGCGCCGGAGTTGAACAGCGCGGACAGCTTGGCGTGGTCCCCTGGGGTGCGGGTGTTGAGCTGCTCGCATACCTCCACGTAGCCCTCGTAGGGCCCGACCATGAAGCAGGTGTGGGTGAAGCGGGCGGCCTGGCGGGCGATCGCGTCGACCACCGCCGGCAGGGCGTGGCCGACGCTGGTCACCGCTATGCCCGAACCGAGATCGATGAACGAGTTGCCGTCGACGTCCACGAGCACGGCTCCCCCGCCGCGCTCCACGTAGACCGGCAGCGTGGAGGACACGCCGGGGGCGACCGCCGCCGAGCGGCGGGCAGCCAGCTCCTGCGAGCGGGGGCCGGGGATCGGGGTCACCAGCCGTCGTTGCTGGGCGACTTCGGCGACGAGCGCGTCTGGAGTGGTGACCATCGGGACCTCGCTGGGGACAGGTCGCCGCGCCCGGGCGGCCCGACGACGGCGTAGGACCGAGCGTACGCCCGTCCCGCGTCAGTCGGCGGGCCGGTGGTGGGTCTCGTTGGAATGCCACCCGGATCGCGGCCGTCATGCCCCTGCACTCCGACGTCGCGGCTTAGCCTTTCTGCCCCCGCTGCCGATTCTTCTCGGTATGAACGAATCCATGTCGCTGCCCCTATTGATCGCCGAGTACACCCAGCGCGGCGCGGCCGCCGGCCGGTTCACGGCTGACACCGGCCGTCGGATCGGTTGGCGACTCGTGCGTCTGACCGTCGCCCTGGGCGACCGCCCGGCTAGCGCTCTCGACAGCGAGGTCATCGACGAGTGGTTGACGTCGATCGCTGGGTATGCGCCGGGAACCCGGCGGCTCAACCTGAGCACCGTCCGCTGCTTCTGCCGGTGGCTGCGAGACCGCGGTGTCATCCCGACCGACCCGACGTCCCACGTGAAGCTCCCGGCGGTGCGCAGCGTTCCCCGGGCGTTCACCCGCGACCAGGTGGCGTCCCTCCTGGAGGTGCTCCCGGACCGGCGGGCGGTAGCGATCGTCCGGCTCATGATCGATGCCGGGCTTCGCTGTGTCGAGGTGTCCCGGCTTCAGGTGTCGGACTACGACCCGCGCGACCGGACCCTGCTGATCGTCGGGAAAGGCGGCCACGAGCGGATGCTGCCGGCGCCGGCCGCCACGGCGGCAGCGCTCGACGCCTACCTGCTCGAGTGCCCGGCGCCGGCCGGCCCGCTGCTCCGGTCGACGCAGGTCGCGTCGCGGGCGTTGACCGCCCAGTACATCGGGCGGATCGTCGGCGAGTGGATCGAGGAGGCCGGGATCAAGTCCGGCCGGAACGACGGCCGCTCGGCTCACGCCCTTCGCCACACGGCGGCGTCGGATGTCCTGGACGCCTGCCACGACCTGCGAGTCGTGCAGGAGATGCTCGGCCATCGGAGCCTGACCACGACGCAGATCTACCTCCGGCGTGCGTCGCTCGGCCAGCTCCGCGAGGCGATGGAGGGCCGGGACTACCGGTCCGCCGCGTGATGACGCCAGAATCACCGGGTGGGGCCTGAGTGGGGCCGCCAGCACGGGTGCGCTATCACCCGCAGCTGGCGGCCCCGCTGAGGGCTCCTCGCCCATCCTGGCACGGCTACGCTCCCGCTCATGAATCGGGGGATGATGGGCGTGGCGCTGGCCGGGGTCCTGGTCGTGGCCGCGGCGTGCGGAGGGTCGACCTCGGCATCGCCGACGGCCGCGACGAAGCGGGTGTGCACTGACGTGGCGAAGCTGCAGGCGCAGGGGTCGAGCAGCTCCCCGAACTCGCAGGCGATCCTCGACGCCAACGGCGACATGCTCTCGGCGGTCGTGCCGCTCAACGCTGGTGGGAGCGCCACGGCTACCGAACAGCAGATCGGCCAGGACGCTCTCACGGCAGCGAAGCAGGTGAACGACGTCACCTCGGGCGGCGGGAGCCCGGCCCAGCTGGGCCTGCAGCTGACGAAGCTGTCCGGAGAGTGCTCGGCCGAGGGCGACTAGACCGCCTGACGGCTCGGGCCCGGGGATGCTCACCGGGCCCGATGGCGATGCCGTGCAGGTACCTCTATGGCCGTGCCCCCCATCATGCCACCATGCGGCGCGACAAGCGAGTGGCTCCAACCGCCATTAGGAGTACGTCTACGCCTCGGCTAGAAACGAGATCCCGTCGAGTGACACGTAGGTGCTGCTGTAGACCTGGGCTGTCACGACGCCGCTGACGATCCGCACCTCGCCGAACAGGTCATTGCTGACCACAGGGCAGATGAGCGACGATCCGGGGCGGTAGCCGACTGGCAGCGTGAAGATCGCGCCTGCTGTCCCCGAGTTGACCGCCCCTCTCAAATGGACAAAACCGTTCGAGTCTTTGCGGTAGCCGACAGGCCCGAACCCGTTTCCCAGGTTCGCCCATGCGTTTACGAGCGTCGGAGCGATCCAGGCCGCGTCGCCTCCGACCGGCATCCCTTCGCGGGCGCCGAGAAGTTCTCCGGCGATGAACGAGGAGAGGATCGCGCCGACCAGTGCGTGCCCCTTGTCGGAAGGGTGGACGTAGAGCCCGTCTGTCGGCCACCACAAGCCGAGAGGGTCCGATCCTTCGACGTAGTAGGAATACATGCGCTGTCCGAGGTCGCAGACAACCGTGTCGGTGCGTGCTGCCGCCGCGGCGTAGTAGGCGGCGAGGAACTGCGCCCATGTGGCGGTCTGCCCGTTCTGGCCGGGCGCGCCCGGCTGCGGGAAAGCGACCAGGATATAGGTGGCCGGCTTGTTGATCTGGGCGGCCACATCGGAGATCAGCGAGTCGAGGTTGGCTTGGAAGGTCGCTGCCGTCATCCCGCTGCGCCAATCGTTGGTCCCGAGCGCGATGAGCACCACGTCGGCGGCAGTGTTGATCCAAGCCGGGCCAGCAGTGGACACCTGGGCGAGGAAGTCGCTGGTCTGCATACCGGACTTGGCGCCGTCGAAGACTCGCACGCCTTTCGATTCGTCACCGTTGTAGACGTAACATCCCTCGAAAACGGCGTTGCCGGCGGTGAGCCCGACGGTGAACGTGTGGGGGCCGTCGCCGTCGACGGTCGGCGTGAACACTTGGGAGATGGTGCCAGCGGCGATGGTCGACGTCTGGGGGGCACCGCCGTCGACTACCACGCTGACGGTGCAGGCGGCGCCCATCGCTGGTGTGAACACAAGCCCAATGGATGAGCAGGTGATGGTGGCCGTGCCAGTGTCGGTGGTGTCGATGAGCATTGCTCGCATCCCGAGGCCGTAGTCGCCTTGCTGCGTCGGGGTGGTGGTGCCCGAGAACGTCCACACTTCGACGGCGCCTTCGGCGACGTCGTTGTAGTAGGCGGGGATGTATCCGAAGCCGCCGACAGCGCCCGACGGCAGCCCGGATTGGAGGGAGGTCATCAGCCGGTTGAGCCAGCGGTTGCCTACGACGGACGCTCCCACACCCTCGGTGATCGAGTCACCGATGGCGAGGATGTTGGCTGGCGCCGACGCTCGATCAGCGAGCGCTGCTTGCGCCGGTCGGAGCGCACCGAGGTTCGGTTGCGTCTGTCCCGGCGTGGCGAGAGCGGCCAGAGCCGACGGCGAACCGGCGGGACCATAAGCACCATTCAGGTCCTGCCAGGTGAGGCCGCCTGCGCCGTCGGCTACCGGCGTCGACCCGGACGGGGCGACGGCCGGCGGGGCCGGCGACCGGGCCCACGGGCCGGTCTCGCCGTACGGGTTCTGGGCTTGGCCGTTGGGGACCAGGAAGTAGTCGAGCGCGTACTGCTGCTGCTCGTTCGGGGTGATCGCCCCGGCCGAGAACTCCAACGTGATCGCCAGGTCATTCCAGACACCCGACCAGGTGACGGCTTCGAGGACCGTGTAGGTCGCCACGACTTAGGTCAGCTGGCCGGCGGAGCTGCCGCGGGCGACGCGGCGAGGACGTTGGGGATGACGAGCTCCTTCACGACCTCGGCGATCGCCGCTCGGTCCGTCTGCGGGACCTGCCCGACCCGGGCCTTCACGTCGGCCAGGTCGGATTGCATCGTGGCGAGAGCGGCCGGGCCGCCGGGGATCGAGTCGAGAAGCGGCTTGGCTTGGGTGGCCACCGACTTGAGGGTGTCGATGTTCGCCTTGACCCACTGCTCTTCCTCGGTGATGGTCTTGGTCAGCCCGGCCTTCGACAGGCCGTTCCTGGTGATGAGGTGCACGGCGTGGAGCGCCGCTGCGAGGACCAGGCCGCCGACGATGACAGCGGCCTGAGATGCGGCGGAGAGCTTGACGTTGCCGGGCTGCCAGACGGCGAGCACGACAGCGACGACCGGCAGGAGCACGGTCAGGGCGTGGGTGAGCCAGGTCGGTGTGCCAGTGTCGGCGGTCAGGGAAAGAGGGGGACCGATCTCGGCGCTCAGAGCGTCGACGGGGATGACAGGAGCGTCTGTGGCCATGCGCCTAGCGTCCGACCGGGCTAGAGCGGGCTACTGCACCTCGGACGGCGGGGTCGTGATCTCCGCGACCGACCGGGCGTTGATCAAGGCGCGGTCCAGGGCGACGAGGCGTTCCTCGACGAGGAGGTGGTAGGCGAGACCGGCCCAGCTCCCGGCCAGGACCGGGCCCAGGATCGGCTGCGACAGGTAGTGGCCGAGCGTGCGGGACATCGTCGGCCGCCGGGTGCGGGCCGCCCACAAATCGAAGCCGACCACGACCGTGGCGGTGGCCAGCCATCCGTACAGGCCGGGGAACGGGTACTGCGGGTCGGCGCGGCGTAGCAGCGGCCGGGAGAAGACGGTCACGGCGATCCTTCCTGGTGTTCGCTGGCGTTGGCCATCCCTCGCAGGTAGCCGACCTCGCGGTCGAGGCCTTGCATCCGGACGTGGAGAAACGCGCGGTCGGTGCGGCACTCGTCGTTTTGGGCTTCGATCGCGCGGGACAGGCGGGACATCTCCATCGCGAGCGGGGCGCCGATCCGTTCGGTGGCGATGTCCTCGACGAATCTGCGCGCGTTGACCGCTGCGACGGCGGCGGTGGCCTTGGTGCGTTTCCACGCCCAGCGGGAGATCACGCCGACAGCGAGCACGACCGAGAGGGTCGCCGCCAAGATCCCGATGATGTGGTCGTAGCTCACGCGGTCAGACGGGGCCAGCACCCTGCAAGCTGGCGATGAAGCCGGCGGTCAGCTCCACCGGGTCCCCCATCTTGGCGGTGAGGGCAGCCAGGTCGGCCGGGTCGCCGATGTAGGTCTTGGCGACCCCGTTGGTCAGGTAGCACGCCCCGGACTGGGGGTCGCGGATGAGCAGCACTTCGGGTACCTCCGGAGGGTTGAGCCCAGCCGAGGTGGCCGGGGTGGTGGTGATGCCGGTATCGACGAGGAACTGGGCCAGGCTGCCGTCGTAGACCGATGCGTCCGAGCGGCCCCACGGCCAAGGGTATGCGTCGGTGTCCTGCCACAGCTTGTGCGGCTGCGGCGGTTCGCCGGGCTGGTAGGCGGCATCCCAATCCGGGTGGAGGTCGTGGGCGGCGGCGAACGCCTCGCCCGAGTACAGCCATCCGGGGCGGCCGAAGCGGGCGACCACAACGAGATCCCACGCCTGCCAGCGGGGCTGCTCGTCGCCCTGGCCCTCCTCGAGGTCACAGATCAGCCACTCGTTAGGCGCCAGCGTGCCGATCAAGTCGCACAGCTCGGCGGCCTGCTGCGCGGCGTCACGGCCAGCCACCAGGTACTGGTAGAGGCCGACCGCTGCGCAGCCAGCGGCGTGGGCAGCCGCCCGGTTCGCCACGAAGTCGTTGTCGGGCCTCCATCCGTTGTGTGCCCGGACGATCACGACCTGCTGCCCGTCCGGGCGCACGACGCCCTGGAACTCCGAATAGTCAGCGATCGTCAGGGGCATGGCTGGATCCCCGTCGGGCCGCCGCCGTCAAGCATGGTCGCCATAGCCCGAATGGTGCAGCCCGGCTAGACCAGCCGGTCTGGCTACTGCCCGAAGGCGATGTAGCCGATGCCCACGTTCCCGGAGGTCATGTCGGCGCCGGCCGTGTCGAGGACGTGGAATGTGAAGCCGGTGGTCGACGGGACGATCTCGTAGATCGACCCGGCGATCGTGCCGACGTTGACCGGGATGATCTGCGCCCACGACGAGAACGGGACGATCGGGAACGTGATCGCGCCGCCGGTGGAACCCATCGTGACGACGACCTGGTCGAGGTGCAGGATGACCCCGATACTCCCCGACGGGATCCCCGCGCCGGTCGAGGCGCCGTTGGCGTACAGCACGACCATCCCGCCGCCGCCGCCTGCGCCTCCGATCGCCGAGAACAGGTAGGCGGTGTTGTCCCTCACATAGGTGTTCAGGTCGGCTGAGGTCGCCGGGTCCCCGACCGCCCACGTGCGGGGGCTAGTCCAGGCCATCAGGCCGCACCGTTGAAGGCGTTCTGGGCGTGGAGCTGCTCGACGGTTTCGCCGGGCCGCCAGTTGCGGTTCGGGACCAGTCGGCAGGAGAGCGCCGCTTCGATCGCGGCGACGTCAGCCGGGGAGGGCCACGACACGGTGATCCACAGGCCGGTGCCGCCGGAGGAGCACTCGACGCAGAACATGCGCCGGTCGGCGTGCGACGCGTACTGAGCCGACCCGCAGCCGTGCGGGCAGTCGACCATCCACCGGCCGTGGTTCACGTAGGCGGCCGCGGTCATCTCGAGGTGGGTACCGGTCGGCCACGGGCCTTTCGGCACGTTCCGCATGTTCCCCGGGACGCCGATCTGATGCCGCCAGAATCGGTCGACGACCGCCTCGGCGGCGGTGGCGGCCGGCCCGGCCGGGTCCGGCTGGTAGCGGTCCTCAGCGCAGACCATGAGCGGACGGGTGTCCGCCGGTAGCAACGTCATCGCAGCGAAGCGTGCTGGTCGGCTAGACCTACCATCCCCAGCGGGCGCCGGAGTCGAGGACGCCCATCACCGGGTCGTCGAGGATGCACCACGGCAGCGTGCCTTGCAGCGACAGGTGCCAGACGACAGTCCAGTTGTTCGGAGGGTCGATCTGGTGCTCGACGCCCTCGATCCTGCAGTTGACAGAGATGCCCGGGCCGCCGCCGGGGATCCGATGCTTGTTGACCGTGATCACCGTGCCGATGTCGTAGCCGAGCACCAGGTTCCACAGCCTGCGGTCGGTGTTCGGATCGAACCGGAGCTGGCCGACGCGCAGCTGCGGGTAGGCGGTGTCGGCGAGGATCCATTGGGCGCAGTAGAGGGCGTCGGCGTCGTCGGCCATGAGCAGGTCGAAGAGGCCGCCGATCATCGTCCGGTCGGCGTACTTCGTGACCGAGTCCTGGTTGATGGCCACCTGAGTGTTGCCGCCCTGACGGGTCGCGGGGATCTCGTTGTACAGCTCCATCCGGTCGAAGTGCACCACGACACCGCCCATGCTGTAGGGCAGTTCCGTCGACGGTGACGCCGCATCGAAGTGGTCGAGGATCCGGCCGGGGTCGAGCGCCGAGAACCGGTAGACGACGACGTCGGCCAGGCTCCCGGCCAGGTACCGGCCGGCGCCCCCGTTCTGGAGGGGGTTGTAGCCGAGGTAGCCGGGCGACTGGTAGCCCGCCGGGTAGGCGTAGGTGCCGGTGTGGGACCCGACGAGCGCCCCGTCGACATACAGCTGCCACAGCGTGTCGCCCACGGGTGACACGGCCGGCTGCTGGGTGCCGACCAGGTGGTGCCACTGGCCGTCGTTGATGGTCGGGCCGACGAACCCGACGCCTTCGCTGTTCCCGGTCTGCGGGTCGCTCAGGAAGAACTGGGCTTGACCGGAGACGACCGCCATCTCGATGTAGGCGAGGTAGCTGTACCCGCTGACGGCGGGCGCGGCGGCGTAGAAGACGGGTGCTTCGGTCGATGTGGTCTTGATCCACGCTTCGACACTGAGCACGCCGTCCGGGTCGGCTCCCGGGTTGAACAGGCTGCCGTCGATACCGATGTAGCCGGAGGTGCCGTCGAAGAGGGCTGCGTGGCCGGCGACGCCGTCGGGGCCGGTCGGCCCGAACGTGACCCCGCCGGTCACAGTCCCGGTGTGGCCGCCGGCGTCCGGGCCGTACGAGACGAGCGACGAGTCGGCCGCGGTGGCCGACCCCGCAGGGTCGGCGAGCTTCCACCACGCGGTCGGGGTGTCATACGCGACGGGCGGATACAGGCTGGCCGGGACCGGGAACGCTGCGCCGCCGTCGCCGACCGTCGCTACGGGATCGGCGCCCGGGTTGTTGTACCTGTGGTAGCGGTCCTCAAAGACGGTCGCTCCGTCCGCGCCGACGTAAAACTGGCCTTGCTCGGTCTGCTCGCAGCGCTGCAGGTAGAGCAGCGCTTTGGTCTGGTTCTCGTTGGTCTTCTCGATCTGGCAGAAGGTGCGGCCGGCGTCGACGCGGCGGCGCGAGGTGGGCTGGCCGAGGACGTCGAGGACCCGGTTGACTCGCTGGCCGGTCGTTTCGGCCGGGAACGCTGCCCCCTGGTAGTGGGCGGTGACCGCCGCGGCGGTCAGCGCGGTCGGATAGACGGCGAGCTCGTCGAGGTCGCCGTGGAACTGCGGGCCCGTCGCGGGGGTCGTGCCGCCCGGGTAGTAGCTGCCGCTGCCGGTGTACAGGCTGCCGCCGAACGCCGCGACCATGTTGGTGGGCGTCCACGACCAGGTTCCGTAGAGGAGGGCGTCGCCGATGTCGACGCCGTCGACGTACAGCTGGACTCCGCCTTCGATCACTGCGACGATGTGATGCCACAGCCCGTCGCAGACATCGGGGCCGACCCCGACCGGGGACACGATCTGAGCGGACCCGGAGTACATGTCGAACTGGACCCGGCCGCCGGTGGTGACGTAGAGACTGGCGATGTCGTTGGTGTCGCTCGACCCGCCGGCCTGCTGCCACAGCATCTGGTCCGCTGCGGGGGCAGCCGTCGCGCGCATCCACAGCTCGACGGTCGCCGGCCCGTTCGCAGCGATGTTCGCGGCCTGCGGGAGCAGCACCCACCCTTTCCCGGAGACTGAGATCGCCGTGTTGGGGTCGGTGACCAGCGCGCCGGACGTCCCGAGCGTGACCGTCCCGCTGTAGACGGCCGGATGGTTGTTGCCTGAGCTGTCGCCGGCGACGGTGGTCTGGACGGTCGTGCCCTCGACCGGCGGCGGCTCCCCGCAACGCCACCAGCCGGTCGGGGCGTTCAGGGTCACGGCCTGCGAGTAGCCGGCCGACAGGACCCGTTTGATGGCCAGGCTCTTGAACAGGTCGGTCGCTACGAGCTGGATGTTGCCTTCGGAGAACCCGGGCCACTGCTGCGGCCAGTCGTCGACGAGCCCGGTCCAGATCGGCTGGTAGTGGCCTTCCCACTCGGCGCCGACCTGGATCATCTTCTCCGGCTGCACGTCCGGGTAGTAGGGGCCTGCCGTGTTGGTCGGATCGAAGCGACGGTCGCGGTTGTCGAGCTCCCCTGACAGCGTGCCGGCCTCGAACTGGGCTTGGGAGCGCAGCAGGCGGGTGCGGCCTCGCATCGTCTTCAGTTTCCGGGCCCACCGGCTGATGTCGGTCCAGACGAGGGTCTCGTCGTTCGGGTTCGACCCGAACGCCACCTTGACTACGAGGGTCGGCCGGACGGCCGGTACCGGGGCGATGACCGCCGCCGCTCCGACACCGCTGAAGGTGATGCCACTCGACCCTGAGACCGGGTAGGACGGAGGCGTGTACGCCTGGCCGTTCCCCTCGAAGACGATGTCCCCCGACCCGGAGGTGGGAACGGGCGGCGCTACCGGCGTCGCCATCCCGGTCAGCGTGATCGACCCGGAACCGGAGGTCGAGATCGTGTTCGACGCGACGAGGACCGAAGCTGCCATCCACGCTGTCCCGGATCCCGACGGCGAGCTCGAGGCCGTTCCGGTCGGCGACGTGCCGGTCAGGGGCAGATCGAACGTGGACAGCGGGAGGGTGGCGGGGACGGCTTCTCGGGCGGTCATCCCGGCCGGTGTCGACCACGTCTGGTTGTTGGGGTCTGCGAAGGCGACGACCCAGGTGTCGGTCGCGCCGGTGGGGGTGACCGACGGGGCGACGGCCGTGGTGAGCGAGCCGCCGGAGCTGTCGACCACGTCGATCTGCTCGACGCTCCCGGCCCCCGAGTAGGCGAGGATCACGCCGCCGGACATGGAGCCGCCGCCGAACAGGAACGGCCCGGTGTCGCCCGAGGCGGCCACCTTCCACCAAACGTACAGCTCGTCGCTGTCGACGCCGACCCCGCCGCTGCCAGACCATCCGGACGGGGCGTGCCCGTCCCCGGCGCCGGTGACACCCGACGAGTAGATGAGCGCTACGAGCAGCGTGCCGGTGGTCGCCCCAGCGGGGAGGGGAATGCTGACACCGCCGGCGCTCTGGTTGTCGAGCGCCTCGGAGCCGGCTACGTAAGAGGTCACAGGATCCGCCGCGCCGGACGCCCGGCTGGCGTCACGCCGCCTGGAAGTAGATTTGGCCGGTAGCGACCGTCACCGACGACTGGGCGGCCGGGGTGATCGCCGTGTTCAGCTGGCCGCCCCTGACGAACGAGCCGCCGGTCGCTGCGGTCCACACCGAGAAATAGCCGTAGGTAGCGCCGCCGGGCATGCCGGGGAAGGACTGGCTGTCGGTCGACGACTGGACCGATGGCGTGGCCGAGGTCGGGGACCCGAACGTGATCGCCTGGCGGGTCAGCCCGGTCCCCTCGTTCGCCCCGGTAGCCCCCGGGTCGGCCGTGTTCAACGACAGGTAGTAGGTGGTGCCGGCCGTGACGATCGCGGCCTGTGCCGCGGCGAGAGCAGCAGCAGGGACTTGGGACATGGGCCGAGTGTCGTCTCCTGCTAGGGGACGTTCGCGAAGAGGACACCGTTGATCTGCTGCTTCTGGAGGAGGCCCTGCCAGACGGCGTTCACGAGGTCCTGCTCGGACGCGACGTTCCCCATCACCGTGATCTGGATCGTCGTTGTCGACCCTGCGCCGGCCGCTGCTGATGCTGCCGGCATCGCCCCGCCGCCGAGCGGCGGCAGCGCGGAGGCGTTGGCGCCGACGAACTGGGCGAACGCGTTGGGGTCGCCCATCGGGATGATCGCTTCCGGGCCGGCCTCGCCGACCAGACCGACCATCGGATGCGTCACGATCCCGCCGGTCGCGGCCTTGAAGAAGTGCTTGTACAGGTCGATCCCGCCGCCGATCCCAGCACCGATCCCCGCTCCGGCGAGCGTCCCGAGGCCGGGGATCACCGACCCGATCGCTGCTCCAGCCAGGGCGCTGCCGCCGATCAGGCTGACATCGGACATAGCGCCCTTGCCTTGGTAGCCCTGGTAGGCCATCATCCCGCCGCCGAGCGCCCCGCCGGCCGCGCCGAGCATCCCCATCCCGCCGCCCATGCCGCCCATCCCGGCCTCGGACGACATAGCCGCGGCCGAGTCGGCCTCGACCGTCGCAGCCATCCCGGCCGCCTCACCCTCGGCGGTCGTCGCCATCCCGGCTATCTCCGTATCGACCGTGGTGGCCATCGCAGCGACCTCGCCATCGACAGCCGTGGCCATCCCCGCTATCTCCGACGACACACCGGTGCTCATCGCCGCCGCCGACCCGGTGACCGTGGTCTCCATCCCCGCGACGGTCGTCTCGGCGGTCGTGGCCATGCCGGTCACCGCCGCTTCCACGCCGGCAGCCTGGGTCTCCGCCGACGTTTGGGCCATCGTCGCCTGAGTCGCCGCCGACGACTCCACCGCGGTGGCCTGGCTGGCCGCGGACGTCTCCACGGCTGTCTGCTGGCCGGTCTGGGCTGCCTCCACGCCGGCCGCCTGCTGCTGGGCTGCCTGCTCCACCTGGGCAGCCTGCTGTTCCGCTGCGGTGCTCGCCCGGGCCGCCTGCTGCTCGGCGGCCTGGCCGACACCCTCCGACGACGTCTCCGCCGACGACTGGATGATCCCGAACTTCTCGAGCAGCGTCTGAGCGACCTTCACCGTCGTCTGCTCGAGGGTCCGCAGCTCCCCCGCCGCCGACCGGACGCCTCTGATCATCCCGGCGATCTTGTTGACCGTGAACGCGGTGAACGCCACCGCCAAGACCCCGCCGATCACCCCGGCGAGGGCCTCCGCCGCGGACTTGTGCTTCTCGAACCAGACCACCACGTCCTTCGTGGCGGACATGGCCTTCTCGAGGTAGGGGATCAGCATGCTCCCGAACCGGATCGCCAGCTCGTTCACGGTCTGCTTCGACTCCGCGAGCTTCTGATTGAAGTTCTTCTGGACCGTCGCCCAGCCAGCCACGTTCCCGCCGGCCTCGGTCGTCGCGCCGGCCACCTTCTTCACGTTGGCTTGGAACGTGTAGGCCGAGACGCCGGTCAGCTCGAGCGCTGCTTGCATGCTCTTCGTGCCGCCGGTCATCTTGGCCAGGGCCGCTACGGCGGTCTGCTGCGCCGGTGGCAGCTTCGCGATCGTCGAGTTCAGGTCCTGGTAGCCCTGCTGGTTCGCTACGAGCCCGTCGAGGACCTTCCTGGCCGCCGGCGGCAGCGTCGCCACCGCGGCGTCGTACTGCTTGATCTGGGCCTGCAACGCCGCGGTCGATGACGTCCCCTTCGACTGGGCGTCCGCGACCTTCGCCCCCGACGCGGCCACGGCCGTCTGCGCAGCATCGACCGCGCGTTGCGCTGCCGCCAGACTGTTCTGCTGGGCTGCGGTCATCCCGGACGACGTGCCGGCCTTCGCCTGGGCCGCGGCGACAGCCTGCTCGGCTGACGCCAACCGGTTCTGCTCGGAGGCCGTCACCTTCGTCTTGCCGGCCAGCTGGTCCTGCAAGGCAACCAGCCGGGCCTGCGCCGCCGCGAGACGGGACTGGGCTGCGGTGGCCGTGTTGGTGTCGGTCACCCCGTACTGCTGCTGCAGGGCGCCCAGCCGGGCCTGAGCGGCAGCGAGGCGGGTCTGTGCGGCCGTCTGGCTGTTCGTGGCCGATGTGAGGCTCCCAGCCGACGACGTCGACTTCACGCCCGACGCCGAGAGCGTGTCCAACTGGGCTTTGGCTTGGGCCGCGGCGACGCCCATGCCGGCCAGGCTCTTGATCTGGTCCTGCTCGGCCGGGGTCATCTGCTGCAACTTCGACGCCCACCCGGACCCGGCCGCCGCCGCCTGCTTCAGGTTGTCGATCATCACCGCGCCGCCCTGCACATGCGCCGCGATCGCCTTCGTCAACAGGTCGAGAGTGCCGGTCAGGCCCCGCTGGCCGAGCTTCGAGCTCACGTCATACGCGGACAGGCCGAGGCCCTGCATCTCACCAGCGGCGACCTTCGACGGGTTCGACAGCTGCAGGATCGTCTGACGCAGATAGGTCGCGGCGTCAGCGGCCGGGGTCCCCTTCGCTGTCATCGTCGCCATCGCGCCGAGAACCTCGTTCAAGGACAGCCCGGCGGCCTGCGCCGCCGGCGACACCGTGTGCAGGCTCCCGGCGAGATCCTGGAAGGTCGTCTTCCCGAGCGACGTCGCCATCACCATCTTCGACGTCACCTCGGCCGCGGCAGACGCCTTCAGCCCATAGTCGTTGAGCATGGTCGTCAGGCCGTCGGTGACCGTCGCCACATCAGCGTTCTCGGTCTTCGCTCCCTGCGCCGCCGCCTTCAGCACGTTGAGGCCGTCCGCGCCGTGGAACCCGGCCGAGTTGATCGTGTACAGGCCGGCAGCCAGCTGCTGGCTCGAGGTGCCCGTCGACGCCATCAGCTTCTCGACGCCCGAGAAGTCGCCGGCGAGGTTCGACTGCAGCTCCCCGCCGGAGGTGATCAGCTTGCTCATCTGCTGCTGGAAGTCGCCGGCCATCTTCACCGACTCCGCAGCGAACCCGACCATCCCAGCGACCGCGACCCCACCCGCGACCTTCCCGACATCGGATAGCACCTGGCCATAGCCCGACGCGTGCGACTTCGCCTTGTCCAGATCGGTGCCGATCTTGCTGATCGACCCCGAGAACGGGACCCCGAAGGTCGCCATCGCGTTCCCGAGCCCAGAGAACGCCTTCCCGACCCGCGACGTCTGCTTGTCGAACGAGTCGCCCATCGACGTCGACGACTTCTCCAGCTCGGAGATCTTCGCCTTCGCCTGGTCGACACCGCGCGCCACCCCGGTCGAGTCGACCAGGAACACGGCCTTCAGCGTCTTGCTCACCGGTTGAACCACCCGTTGCAGCGCAGGTCGCCGATGACCTGGTCGTAGACGTCGAGGATTAGGCCGTCCTGCAGCTCCTGGAGCGCACGCCAAGCGAACCGGGGAGGCGACCCCAGCTTCGTGTAGTGCACCTCGTTCGTGCCGGCCCCGCCGGCGCCGTTCGCCCGGGCCTTCTTCTCGCCGCGGGTCGCTGGGCCGCCGCCGTGGCCTCGGGAGCGGCGCGTCCAGTCGACAGCGAACTCCTGGACCGGGGCGTAGATCAGCGTGTAAGCGACCCCGGCCGAGATCGTCGTGTAGTACGGGCGGCCGTTGGCCGACAGGTTCCCGGTCTTCCCGCGAGGCGCGTACTGGTTGGCCTTGTCGGCGATCGTCTTCGCTGCGACCGCGAGCCCGGTGGCCACCGACCGCCGCGACTTCCCTTTGGCAGTGGCGAGCTCGCCGAGCAGCTCCCGGAACCCGATCAGCTCAACTGGCATGGAGGCCGTCCACGATCCGGTGCATCATCGCCCCGGCCCGAGCGTCCTGCGCCTGGGCTTGCGCCTCCCGGGCCTCGTGCGCCTTCCAGATGCCAGCGACGACCTGGTCGAGGACCGGCGGCGGGCAGTCGAGGACATCGGCGAGCGCCAGGCCGTGGACCGTCCAGAGCATCGCTGCGAACGCGGCTGCTGAACCGGCGGCGACTACAGCGCCGGCGACGGTGCCAGGGTGGAGGCGGGTTCCGTCCCGGTAGGGTCCAGGCTCCCGTCCGGCGCCGGGCCCGGCTCGACGGCCGGAGCGTCCTCGTCCGCAGGGTCGAGGAAGTCGTAGTCGGCGAGCTGACTGTCGATGAACGTCTCAAAGCGGCCCGCTACCTGGGGGCGCAGCCGATGCCACGCGAACCACAGGAGCCACTCGACCCGGAAATGCGCGGCGGGGATCTCCGACAGGTCGGCATCCTCCCGGGCCCGGGCAGCGATGTTCCCGGCCTCGGCGCCGATCGCCTGGAAGACCGTCGCGAACGAGCACTTGAAGTGCCGCTCCCAGTCGATCTGCTCGCGGACAGTCCACGGTGCGCTCCCGTTCCCGTCGATGACGGTGCCGTCGTTCAGCGTGAACCGGACAACCGCCATCAGTAGGAGGGGACCGAGTTGAGCAGCGCGGCGGTCACCGACGCGCCCGTCGCCGGCAGCGTCGACGTGCCCTTCACGGTGATCTCGGCCGGGCCGCCGTCCGGGTTGGACTCCGGGAACTCGACCTCGATCCTGGCCTTCGGTGACGAGATCGTCAGCGACGTCGACGTCGGACCCACGAACTGGGCGGACAAGGCAGCGAGGTCAGGGAACGAAGCGATCCCCGACAGGGCCCCCGCAGCACCGGACCCGAAATACACCTCACGGAAGATGCTCGTGTCGGTCGGCAGCAACTTGAGCGACCAGGTCACCTCGAGCTTGCCCTCGACGACGTCGGTGGGCAGCACGTTGGCGGCGGTGATCGGCTGGTCGATGTGCGTGTCGAACTTGATCGACCCGCCGGAGCACTGCACCGGAGTGCCGCCGACCTGGAAGACGCCGCCGCCGGCAGTGAAGAACCCGACCTCCGAGATCACCTCGTTGGTGGTCTCGGTGTACGCCGCGGCGAGGAACGCCGGCGTGCACCCCATGATGTCGGCCTTGACGGTGACGCGGCCGGCTTCCTCCCACGACAGCTCGACGGACGACACCTTGCTGTCGGCGACCGTGACCCAGTCGGCGGTCCCGAACGACCCGAACGCCGTCATGTAGGGCAGCACCGCGGCCGGGGTGATCGTGTGCGTGTACGGGGCGGCCGACCCGGTGACAGCGTCGGCGCCGAGCACGCCGAGGAGCAGCAGGCCGAGGAGGTCGGGGGTGGCCACCGTCTCGGTCGACTGGGACGGCTTGACGCCGGCCCGGTCGAACCCGAGGATGTCCCGGTTCGACCAGGTGAGCGGGATCTCGTTCTCGGTGAGCGCGAGCTTGAACAGGCTGCCCGACCCGATGCCGTACCCGTAGGAGGCTGCGGTCGCGGCGGTGCCCTTGGCGGTCTGCTTGGCCAGGCCGGCCTTCGACAGCCTCCGTTGGATCAGCGACGCGGTCACGGTCAGACCGCCGGCTGGTCAGGAGCAGGCGGACCGGCCGGCGGCTCGGCGGCAACCGGCGGCGACGGGACGGGCGACGGAGCCGGGACGGCCCCGGGCGGCGCGGCCGGGGCCTCGGCGGCCGGGGCCTCCGCCGGGGCGGCCGGCGTGACGAGGACCGCCATCGGCTGCGACGTGTCGGCGCCTTCCGGCTGATGCGACAAGGTCGTCAGGTGCTGGGCGGCGGCGGCCTCGGCCGGCGTGGACGGCGAGAACTCGCCGGCCTTCAGCTCGAGGTAGTCCTCGAAGTCGCCGAGGAGGACCTTGACGTCCTGGGCGATCTGGTAGACGCCGAGCTCGCCGGCCATCAGACGCCCTCGCCCGACAGGCTGTAGGTGAGGCTGGGGGTGGTGCCGGTCACGACATGCGACGCGCGCACCCACCGGTCGAGGCCGGTGAAGACCTGGCGGGTCGTGCCCGCAGCGGTGACCGCCGGGAACGCTGCCACGGTCCGCCACGCGTCGGTCGCCCCGTTGTCGAAGGACGTCTGGATCGTGATCGTGTCAGACGGGCTGGTACCCGACGCTGCGGACACGACCAGATCGAGACGGAGAGCGGCCTGGCCGGCGACCTCGACGCCGGCAGTGACGCCGGTCGCGGTGATCGTCGCCGTGGCGGGAGTGGACCGGCCACGGATGAAGCCGCCGGCGGCGGCAGCGACGAGGTCGACACCGCGTGGTGCGGGCTGGGCGGAACTCAGATCGTCAGCCACAGGGGGTCCTTTCGATGGCGGTCGTGATCATCGACACCAAGGTCCGCTCCGGCTAGAGCAAGACCGCCAGCGGACGGTCAGACGACCGAGTCGAGCCGGTAGCGGACCAGCACGGCGTCTATCTCGGGGATCCCGGTCGGCCGGTCAGGGGTCGGCAACGCAAAGTTGATCGTCGCCCCCTCTGTTACAACTTGAGACGCCCGATCGGGATAAGTCGACGTCGACGCCAGATGGTTCACGTACTTCCCGCACGCCCGTCGCAGATCGCGGGGCGGGACAGGGTCGCCGTGGGCGACCCACAGCGTGTACCGGCCCGAGATCCACGGCCGGTAGTCCGCCCACACCAGCGCCCCCTGCTCGACCTTGATCATCGGCACGTCGGCCGTCGGGTCCAACGCCACGCCGTTGATGCTGCCGGCATACACCTGCCACGGTTTGCGGACCTCAGGGACCAGCATCTTCCCGGCGCCCCACCCGTACGGCAGACCGTTCACCGTGCCAGCAATGTAGAGAGCGTCGTTGATCGTGCCGCGCAGCACATCCCACTCGACGCGCGCCCCCTCCAACGCCGGCGGGAACCCGAGCACATCCGTGAACAGGTCCTCGGCCTGCTCGAGCAGCTCCAGGAGGTCCTCCGTGTCGAGCGCCGACAGCTTCGAGTAGTCCTTACGGAGCTGCCACGGCTCGATCAGCCGCTGGCCGACCACGTTGACCTCGACCGGGGTCAGGTACGCCACCCCGCCGACGACCGACGTCCACGTCGCCGTCAGCTGGTCGCATTGCGTCTGGGCGGGCAGCACCCAGGTGTACTGGCCGATCTCGCCGGCCACCGCCGTCCCAGTCTGCGCCGAGTACAGCACCGTGGTGCCGTCACCGGCCGTGACGGTCACCGTCGGCGCAGCGTCAGGAGTCAGCGGCTCCCCGCCGTCGTCCGTCAGATGGAGCCGGACGGTGGCGGGCCGCCCCAAGGCGGCCCGCACCTATCAGGCCCCGGGAGCCGGCCGCTTCGCGGTCCGCGCCGCCGGGTCGAACGAGGCCGCAGCGGCAGCCTTCTCTTCGTCGGTCGCGGGCCGGGCGTCGGACTGCGAGATCGGGACGACGATCGAAGCGTCGACGATCCCCAGCTCCTTGCGGAGCACGTCGGCGGACGGGATCGGCTGGCCGGCCCGGGCTACCACGATCGTGGCCCCCGACTTCAGCTTCGCTACATGCATCTCTTCGGGCATCAGGTCTCCGATCAGGTCAGGTTGTTGACGAGGCAGAACGCGCGGGGTTGGACCACCGCGAAGGCTGCCCGCAGCTCGGCCAGGATGGCCACCATGCCGCGAGTGAAGAAATCGAGGTGTTCGGTGGAGGCGGTGACCGACAGGCCCTCACGAAGCCACATGCGGGCGCCGGTCTTGTAGTCGCCGACGACCGGCTGGCCGACCGTGAACACCGGGCTGATGACCGGCTGCAGGCCCCAGATCGTGTTGGTCTCGGTGCCGACCGGGTAAAGGTACCGGCCGTAGCTGTCCTTGCGGAGCACGACAGCCTCGTAGCTGGTCGGGTGGATCCCGATCGCGGTCGGGTCTGCAAACAGGGTGAGACGGATGGTCGTGATCGCCCGGTGGATCGCGTCGAGCTCGTACTCGCTGGCGTGGCCGGCGTCCTGGTAGGTGACGACCCCGATCCCGGACGTGTTGACGATCCCCTGGAAGGTCTGGTCGGTGAACCCGGAGCCGGTCCCGGCGAGGAACTGCGCCTCGATCCCGAGCCGGACACCCATCATCAGCTGGTCCTGGAGCAGACCTTGGAGCTGGCCCTGGTCTGCGAGGACGTCCTTCGTGGCCGGGATGAACTGCGGCATCCGCTTCACCGACGCCTGGCGCAGAGCGAACTCGTAGTCGGCTTCCGGCGCCGGCGTGCCGTACGGGACCGGGGTCGCGACGTCGGACCGGACGGTCTGCTGCACGAAGTTGACCATGTCCGAGTCGGTCGTGGTCATCGAGATCATGTCGAGCAGCCGCGGCTGGCGGACGGGGATCTCGATGGGCGGCCACACCTGCTGGTCGATCGGCACGACAGCGCCGGCGTCGCCGACAGAGACCGTGGTCCGCTGCCGCAGGTCGGACATCAGCTCGGACCGGTCCAGGACCTCGACCGGGTCGGACATGATGTGGGCGTTCCCCGACTTCAGCGACCCGGAGCGCAGCAGCGCCTGGTAGGTGTCGGACTGGAGGTACCGCTCGGCGATCTTCGCGAACGCGCGGCGCTCCTGCCGGTTGAGCGGCCGGGTGTCGGCCGAGCCCGGCTCGTGGCCGGCGGCGCGGCCGAGGACGCCCTCGAGGCGCGCCCGCAAGTCGAGGGCCCGCTGCCGGTTGGAGTCGGACTCCTTGGTGCGGGCGTCGTACTCCGCGAACAGCGAGTCGTCGGTCAGCGGGTTCTTCCCGTCGGCCACCGCGTCGTCTCGGATCTTGTCCGCCTCCGTGCGGAGACGGGCGGCCTCGGTCTCAGCGCGCTTGATCTCGTCGCGGAGTTCCTCGACCTGCTTCTCGAGCAGTGCGGGCATCGTCAGATCCTCCAAGTCACCGAAGCGGTCATGCCCCAGAGGTTCCGGTCCGGCTAGAGCGGAAGCCCCGGATGTCGTCCCAGCCGCCGTCACGCGCCCACAGCTCGTACACCCGGGCCCGTTCCTTCTCGCTGTCGTCCGCAGGGTGCGAGTGGGTGTGCGCGACCTCGTTGTCCGGGTCGGCGGCGTCCTGGCCGTGGTCGTAGTTCCCGCCGGAATGGGTGTGCTCGTGGGCGTGGGTCGTGCCGTCCGAGTGCGAGTGCTTGTGGGAGTGCCCCGCGGACCGGGCCCGGACCTCGACGCCGTCGGCGCCGGCCAGCTCGAACCCGCACTGGTCGCACCAGGAGGCGTCCACGTCGTTCATCAGCCCGCACTGCGGGCACGCGACGGTCTCGTCGTCGTCAGGGTGGTACACCGCCGGCCGCCAGCCGACGTCGTGGAGGTTGAAGCCGCACTGGTCGCACCAGCCGGCGTCGGAGTCGTTCCGCTTCGAGCACTCGGGGCAGACGACGAGCTCGTCGTCGTCCTGCCGGTAGGCGGCCGGCTCGTAGCCGCCGGCGCCGGCCGCGCGGCGGCGCAGGTCGGGGACGTTGAACATCTTGCGCATGCGGACGACTTCCTTCTCGCGCTCGACGGCGGTCCCGTCGATCCACGCCGGCTGCGACCGCAGGTCGATGGTCTCGGTGCCAGGGTTCGCTCCCCGGACGCAGACCGACGCCTCGGCGAGGTCGCCCTGGGCGATCTGGTCGCAGTACCGGTTCTCCTGGTCCTGGACGATCGTCTGCGGCCAGAAGGCGACCGACCACTCCTCGAGGGCCTCGTCGAGCATCGCCTGGTAGATCACGTCGATCCGTTCGGCCATCCCCAGGTACAGGCGGCCAGTGACCTCGCAGCCGGTGTCCGTCTCGACCGGGGTACCGACCCCGAGCGGACCGTCCGCCCACGCATGTTCATAAAAAATGGGGATCGTCGGGTGCGACGCGATCGACGCCGTGAACGCGCCGGGGAGGATCATCTCGGTCCACCCCCAGCCGACGTCGTACTCCAGGTTGTAGGCCGACACGAGCGCGTGGAACGTGCCCGCCCCCTCGTCCGGGGTGGCCCGCACCTTCATTCGCAGCCGACGCTTCTGGCTCATGCCGCCAGAATCGGCCGGTGCTAGACAGGCGGCTCGATCCCGTGATGGTCGAGGACAGCGTCGACCTTCGCGTGCAGGCGTGCCGTCTCCGAGCGGTGGGTCCGGGCCGGGACCACGATCTTGCGGTGCGCCCACAAGGCGCCGAGCCCGAACCCGACAGGTCCCCACACCGCTGACGCTGCGAGGTTCCCGGCGCAGTTGCGGTACAGCCAGCCGGCAGGCCCCCACCAGCGGGCAGCGTCGACCGCCTCCACGATCATCCCAGCAGCCAGTCAGGTAGCGGAGGCAGCGGAACGCTGCGTCCGGCGAGGGAGTGCTCGCAGTCGGCGAGGAACTGCCATTGCCCGGCCCGGACGAAGGAATGGCAGCGGATCAATCCGAGGCAAAGGATCGAGGGCGTCAGGGTCGGACGCTCAAGGTTGCCGTCCCACTGCCAGCGGGGCTCCGGGCCGGCTGGCGCCACCTCGACGGCGTGCGCTCCTGCGTGGCCCGGGTCTCTCTCGTCGCAGCCGGGACACCACAGCCACAGGTGCGTGCCGTGGCGGCCGTCACTGGCGCACCAATGCTTGAGAGATGACCTGCGCCGCGAGAACCGGCGCCCCGCTCGGCGACTACATGAGTGAGAGCTGCCTCGAGAGCGGCCTTCTCCCGGCCTGCGGCCGCAGCGGCGCAGGTGGTGGCATCGGTGAGCACCCCTGTCGCGGATCCGCAGCAACCCGACCTCGATCCGTAGGCCACGACTCGAACGGCTCGACCGGCGCCACCCCGTCACGCCGCCTGCTCGTCGAACCGTCACGCCGCCTGCTCGTCGAACTCGTCATCGCCGAGTACCGCTCCGTCGACCTCGTCGCCGGCCTCGGCGCCGGCGCCGGCCGGGCCGTCAGGGTTGATCGTCGCTCCCTGCGGGGCGAGACCGGCCGGCAGTGACCCGGGCTCCATCCACGGCTGGTTCGCCCACTCGAACTCGAGGTCGGGCTGGCCGACCATCCGGCGAAGCTCGTTGATCGTGTAGATCCGCTTCAGCTCCTTGAACGCCACGGCCAGGGCCTCGATGTCGGGCAGGAGCCGCTCGCTCATGTCGAACCCGCAGCCGAGCCCAGCCCACTGCGGCGACGGGTCGATCAGCTGGGCCACGACCTCGTCGGTGAACTCCGACCCGTGAGGGGCGAGCACATCCCGCAAGAACTGCTCGCGGAGCTCCTCCACGTTCGCTTTGATCGCCCCGTCCAGGATGCCCATCACCGGCGGAGGGATCTGGTAGGCGGCAGCGACCTCCTCGCGCGACAGGTGGGCCAGCTCGACGAGGTCCTTGTAGCCGGCGTCGCCGGTCATCGGCACCCAATGCCCGGACGTGATCAGCGGCTTCCCGGCGTTCTCCGACCCCGAGTACAGCTGCATGATCTGCTCGCGGAGCATCGCCAAGTCCTTGTCGGACGGCATCTGCTCCATCTCGAGGACGCCGCTGGGCCGCGCCTGGTTCTGGAAGAACGCCACCAGATGCCGGGACAGGGCGTCCATCAGAGCGATGGTCCATTGCAGCGACTCGAGCGGCGACGGGGCGAGCGGGCCCTCCGGGTCGCCCTCACCGAACTGGATGACGTCGTCGATCCCCCACACCTTGTTCGCCGCCGGGTTGAGGAGCCGGTAGCCGAGGATCGGGACGTCGGTCCCGGCGATCACGCTGATCCGCCGCCACGGCACGTTCCACAGCCCGGCGACGCCGCCGGCGCCGTCCGGTTCCTTCGTGATCAACGCGTTCCCGTAGACCAACTTATCGACGAACACGCGGCGCACCGTCCGCCGGCGGGAGATCATCGGCGCCGGATGGTTCAACCGCCAGTCG
Organism: Acidiferrimicrobium sp. IK; assembly: GCF_025499425.1. GTDB lineage: Bacteria > Actinomycetota > Acidimicrobiia > Acidimicrobiales > Palsa-688 > Acidiferrimicrobium. The sequence continues at coordinate 184,362 of NZ_JAIMCB010000003.1, read as the reverse complement.
AGCTGCTGGCCGGCCGAGCGGGGCCCGGGCCGGGTCTGCGGGAGATCGCCGCGGACCGGGACCCGCTGGCCGTTCGGCCCCCAGCCGGTCACCCGGATAGGGAACGACGCGAGCCCGTTGGCGATCGTGTTCACCGCGGTCCACACCCACGGGTTGCCCTTGTAGATCCGCCGGAGCGACAGGATCCGGGACTCGCCGGTCGGCAACGCCGACATGCGCAGCCCCGCCCAGCTTTGGGTGTACTCGCTTTGGAAGACGGTCCCGGCGAGCGGCCAGGACCGCTGCGAGACGTCGACGCGGTCTCCGTTGGCGGCGAGGACGTGCACGCCGGCGAGTATCCCGGCTAGCTAGTGGACGGCCTGGACGAACACGACCTTGCTACGCGGGATCCACACGTCGCCGGCCATGTCGATCTCCTTCGCCCCGAGCAGCCGCGCGGCGGACAGCACCACCCCATCCGCTCCCACCGAGGCCACGGTCCCCTCGATCGACCGGTCATCCGACGTATGCACCACCAACCGGCGGCTCGTAGCCCGGGCCAACCAATCCGCCGGCGGCTCTACAGGGGCGGAGCGCACCGTCAGGATGAGCAGAGCGACGGTGAGAACCAGTCCGAGCGCCGAGAGAGCGAGGATCGTGGGGATTGTCACAGGGTCTCCTTAAAGTACGAACGCGAAGTCAGCGGACGGCTTGGCCATACCGACCGACAGCGCGTCCACCAGCGCAGCAATGCCGTCGATCTTCTCCTTCGACTTAGCGCGGTCCGGTTTCACGTTCCCGGAGCCGTCGCGCGTCGCCTGCACATTGTCGGCCATCCACCGGAGCACCGGATGGCCGCCGTGGCGGAGCCGGCGCAACCCGAGCAGCCGCTCCAGCTCCTTCGACGGGGCGTTCAGCGCCGTAGCCGTCTGAGCGACCCCCTGGCAGCGCTTCTCGCCCATCCGGGCCTTCATCCACGCAACCACGCTGTTCGCTCCCCACCGGTCGTAGCCGACGCCGGCCACCCGGAACATGCCCATATCCCGGTCGATCTGCGCCCGGATCGCGTCCTCGTCGATCACGTCGCCGGCGGTGGCCACCATGAACCCCTCCCGGGCCCACGCCTCGAACTGCGACCGCATGTGATCCTTCCGCTTCGAGATCGCCGCCTCCGGCAGCCAGAAGCGGGCCAGGACCGCGTCCTTCGTGCCGTCCGCCTCCCGGATCGCGTCCGGGAAGAACAGCACCCACGCCGCGAAGTCAGACGTCGACGCCATGTCCAGGCCGCCGTAGCACTCCAAACCGGCGAGCTGCTCCGGTACCACCAGGCCGGCGTTCTCGTCCCACAGCTGCAGGTCCAGCCAGCGGGTCGTCTGGCGTACCCACTGGTTGAGCCGGAACTGGCGGAAGGCGTTCTGCTTCGCCGGTGACTGCTCCGCCTCCTTCGCCTCGTCCCGCAAGATCTGGATGCGGAGGAACGACCCGAGGCCCGGGTTGGCGTGCTGCCAGCCGGCCTCGTCCCGCCAGTCGGCGTCCGGCGGCGTGTTCCGCATGTACACGAACCGGGCCGGGTCGACCGACTGGTCGGCCAGGACCCGCTCCGAGTGGAGATGCTCGTCGGCAGCCATCGACGACGGGTCGTTCCCCGCCGTCGTGGCCGCCAGCATCAGCGGCTGGTCGCGCGTGCCCATCCCGGTCTTCAGGGCGTCCCACAGCTCACGGTTCGGCTGGGTGATGATCTCATCGAAGAGCACACCGTGCGGGTTCGAGCCGAGGTTCCCGCCCCCGTCCGCGGCGACCACCTGGTAGAAGCTGCCGGTCGGCTTGTAAACGATCCGCTTCTTCGAGTCGATCACCTCGAGCTTCTTCTGCGCGACGAGCCGGGACAGGGCCGGGGACAGCTCCACCATCCGCTTCGCGACCTGGTACACGATGCCGGCCTGGTCCTTGTCGCACGCCGCGCCGTACACCTCGGCCTCCTCCTCGCCGTCAGCGGTGAGGAGGTACAGGCCGGCGCCGGCCACCAGCTCGGACTTGCCGTTCTTCCTGGCCAGCTCGATCCACGCCAGCGTGTACGCCCGCACCCACGCCTGCAGCTGGTCGTCATAGCGGACCGTGCCGAACAGCGGCCGGATGATCTCGTCGAGCTGCCACGGCTCCAGAATGAAAGGGGACCTCGCCCACCGGCCCTTCGTGTGCACGAGCCCCTTCTCGAAGAAGGTCTGGACCCTGTCAGCGCGGGCCTCGTCGAACCGGACCTCCACGTCACGAGAAGATGTTGGCCATCGGGTCCGTGCCCTCGTCGGGCTCGGGCAGATCGATCCGGGTGCGCGCCGACGGGGTCAGGCCGAACTCGGCCGAGAACTGGCGGATCAGCCCGGCCGCGTCCCGGGCCATCTGCGCCGCCGGGTTCTTGGCCACGGTCACATAGATCTTCGTGCCGTCGAGGGTCTCGAGGTCCTTGTACTTGAGCAGGACCAGGCCGTGCTCGTGCACCAGGCGCTGCGCCGACATGAACGTCGCCCACGCCTCGCAGTAGGTGGCCAGCGCCGCACGGTCGACCTTCGTCAACATCCCGATCCGGTCCAGCTCCGGCACCACCCGACGCCACTCCGCCTTCCCCTCCGCAGACAGCCACGTCGGGCACAACGGCGCCGTCGGCGTCGGCTTCGGCTCGTTCCGGTTGACCGGCCGCTTCCCCGGGTTGCCCTGCAACACCTTCAGGGCCGTCGGCTTCGGCTTCCGGCCCCTCACAGTCCGACCCGTCGATCGCATCCACAGGCCGGCCAGGGGCATCCATCTAGGAAGCAATGGAGACGCTGCGCGCCACACAGGGCGCACACGTCGATGCACCCGGCAACGCTCCAGACTTCAGCGGTCGCCGTCCAGGAGTGCCGGCATCCCCCCGCTTCCCCCGTTGACCGGCTTCCAACTGGAGGGCCACCCTCCTCGACCGGCGTCGAGCCCTCCCCGATGCCGGCGGAATCGGCTCCGAAAGGTGCCAATTTCGCGGCCGTTCGCGTGGGGCTAAGCGGGGGTGTGGAAATTTTCCGCGAGGAAAATCGTACGGGGGGGTATCTGCGCGCGTCTTCGTCGTCTGAGTCGAATGTCGTCGTGGTGTTGTTGACCGTTTCGGTTTCCTTCATGGATGGCTCCTGTGACGTTGGCCGGCGTCGTACTTGGCATGACAGGTGCGACATAGAAGGACGATGTTGTTGGCGTTGTCGTCGCCGCCTTCGCTGTGTGGCACGAGGTGGGCTTGCATGAGGCCGCGTCCTTTGCCGTCGTCGCCTGGGTGTCCGCACATGCGGCAGTAGCCGTCTCGTTTGAGGATGGCTTGGCGTTGGGTGGTGCGCCACCGGTTGGTGTGCCGGTACCTGCGCTGGCCGTTGCGACTAGGCATCGTGGCGCTCAGCCGCTGGAATGCGGTGGATGTGTGAGATGCCTGTCCAGGGGATGACGGTGTGGTCGTCGACGATGAGGGCGGTGATGTTGCCGATGACACCACCGAGCACGACTTGGACATCGGTTGCTCTGGTCTCGTGTCCGTCTGACGTGGTGATGATCAGATGACCCGGCAGCGAGTTGCTCGTGCAGGTCGGATGCGGTCTCGATGTCGTTAGGCATCTGTGGTCTCCTGTCGTCGTTGGTTGCGCCAGTCGTTGCCATGCTTTTCCCACCAGGTGATCTTGTCGAGCAGTTCGGCGTCTCGCTGTTGGAGGCACCATTTGCAGAACGCTGCACCGCGGGTGATGCGCCGTTTGCCGCATTCGGGGCAGAGCGGCCGTTTGTCTTCTTCGTGTTGTTGGCTGATGAGTGCGAGTGCTTGGGCGATGGTGGCGGCGTCGTCTGGTTGCTGTTCGAGGTAGGCGTCGATCTCGGTTTGGCGGTATCGGTTGGCGCGGGCGCTGATGCGGATGGGTGTGACGTGGCCTGCTTGGGTGAGGCGCCAGAGGGTCATGCGGCTGACGCGGAGTTGGTTGCAGGTTTCGGCGGTGGTGAGCAGCCGTTCGGTCACGGGTTGGAGTGTCGTCTGCGGCTAGAGAGAATGCGTGTTACGACCTGATACAACTTCTCGCCTTTTTCGAGGCTGGTGGTGATGGTGCGTCGTTCGAGGTCGGTGAAGCCGCCCCAGATGCCGTCTCGTTCTTGGTGTGCGAGTGCGTCGGCGAGGCAGCGTGGTCGGACTGGGCAGGTGTGGCAGAGTGCGAGGGCGGCTGGTTGGTCTTCGGGTCGGTTGGAGTACATGAGGTTGCTGCGGCCGGCGCAGGCTGCTTCGTGGTGCCAGTCGGGCCGGCGGAGCATCTCGAGCACTTCGACCGGGTCAGACACCAGGCGGTTCCGAACTGGCGGACTGCAGGCGGTCGACGAGCCACTCGATGCTCGGGTGACCAGGGTTGCGTCGCAGAAGCGCTTCGGCTGCGATGCGGCACCCGTGGCAGGGTGTGTGGTTCCCGTTGCCGTCCTGGTAGTGCCAGAACACCCGATCGTCGGTGGGCCGCTCGGGATGCTCGCAGGGGTACCAGCCCTCGCTGAGAGAGTGTCCGAGCATGCGGGTGTTGCCCAGCATGCCCTGACCGAAGACCCCGATCGAGACGAACGTGCCGGGGACAATCGTCATGTCGTCCATATCGCCCGTTGGTGAACTCATGGTCAAGCATCCTGCTCGGCGAGGACGGTGACGAGCGCGCGCCAGATCGTGCCTGCCTGCGGTTCGAGCTTGCGGGCGGTGAGCGTGACGACGAGGTCCGGGTCGAACCCGGGCAGGCCGGATGTCCATTCGATGGCCCGGGCGACGATCTGCTCGGCGGTCGCGGCGAGGGCCTGGACTTCGGCAGGGTCGCCTGTGCCGCCAGTGTCGGCTTCTTCGGGGATGGTGTCGTACCAGCCGATCTGGATGGTGTGGGTGCGCCTGTAGGCGACGAGGCCGGCGGCGCCGGTGAGGAGGGTGTATTCGGTGTTCTCGCACCAGACGGCGAGGAGGCTGCAGCTGTCGGGTGGGACGACGGTCGGTTCGGCGTAGGAGCGGAGGGTGGCTGGTGTGAGGGTGGTGTGGGTGGCGATGTCGGCTTGGATGGCGTCGACGATGGCGGAGGGGTTGATGACGGTCATGTGGGGTCGTCGGTCCAGTCGTAGTCGTCGGGTGTGGTTCCTGCGGGTGCTTGGCCGGTGGCGATGGCTCGGGCGACGATCCGCCAGCGGCGGATCCGTTCGGTGCGTTCGGCTTCGCGTTCCTCGGCTGGGGTCATGCGGCCGGGTGGTCGCAGCGGTGGGCGTCGCCGGCGTCGTCGAGGCGCATGCCGGTGCCGTGGCAGAGGTCGCATGCTGGCCGCTCGTACGAGGCTGGTGCTGGCGGTTCGGCGAGGTCGTGGCGGACGGGTAGGCCGGGGATGTCGGGGTCGACCCAGGCGGCGAGCTGGTCGGCGGTCCAGTCGGTTTGCTCAGTGAGCGCGGCCCGGATTTGGCGTACGTGCTGGTTGTGGCGTCGTTGGCGTGCTGTGGCGAGCCAGGCTTGCTGGTCGTGGACGGCGGCGGTGGTGTTGGCGAGGTCTCGTCTGGCGAGGATGTCGATGGCGGCTGCGATGAGTTGGTCTCCCTCGGTGTCGGTTTTCGACCGCGGTGGTTCTGAGAGAGCTTGGTTAGTTACACCAGTGGGGTTTGTGGTGTGTGGTACAGCATTGCTTGAGCAATGCTCAAGCATGCTCCGAGCATTGCTCGGAGGGCTGCTGGAGCTGTGCCCGTGCCATCGGGTCCGGGCGGCCTTCGAGGCCTTCTCCCGGCGTGCGATCTGCGCCTCGTTCCGCTCCTTGTAGTCGTGGAACTCGTAGTGGTCGCCGCGGTCGTACCAGAGACCGACGTCGACCAGGCGCTCGGCGATCTTCATGGGCCGCTTGAAGTCGGTGAGGCGAGGGATCTGGTTTTTGTGGATGAGCCCGTCTGCTTTGTTGCGGTTGACGTAGGCGAGCGCGGCGACCCACAGGCCCATGGCTTCGCTGCCGGCGGCAACGAACTTCGGGTGCTCGGTGAAGCGGTCGTCGAGGTAGATGCCCATTCAGGACCTCCGCCGGCGGCGGGCGTGCCGGTTCCAGAGGCGGTTGGCTGCGACGATGAGGGCGGTCTCGGCGGCTAGGAAGGCGACGAATAGGTCGTGGGGTGGCCACCCGAGGAGCGAGCCGCGGCTCATGCGAGTTCGTCCATGTAGGCGCCGGCTGCTCGGCGGGCTTCGTCTTCTTGGTACATGTGGCGGACGGCTGGGTCGACGATGGCTGTGGCGGGCGAGCGGATGATGCGGTGGTTCTTGGGGTCGAGGGCGAGGCGGCGGTGTTCGGCCATGGCGGCGCGGTCGGGGAAGGACCATTCGCAGGAGCAGCCCCATGGGTTCTCGTCGTCGGGGTCGGCTTGGCTCACGCCGGCCGGCGCCGCCGACGCGGCAGCTGCCGGTGGCGGGGTGGTGACGGGAGCGAGGTGGCGTTCTGGCGCTGGAGCTGGTTGCGCTGGTTGGGTCTGGGTGGCGCACCACCGTTCGTGGCCGGGGAGGCCTTGGGGAGTGAAATAGCGCGCGCACCAACGGCATGGGCGGTTCTTGGTCTGGCCGCGTCGGAGGGTGGTGGTTTCTGCGCCGGCCGGCGGCGCAGGCGGTGCTGGCGGTGCTGGCGGTGGGATGAGTGCGTGGTCGCTGGTGTCACTGGTGGCGCGGATGCCGAGGCGGTGGGAGCGCATCTGGCCGATGGTGCGGGTGGTTTTGCCGCAGGTGCATTCCCATGGCTTGCCGTCGGCGCGGATGACGGCGTCGCGTTGGACGATGGCGCCGGGGATCTGGGCTGCGAATTGGAAGTCGGGGAAGATGATGCTGTCGATATCGTCGTGGCCGTGGGCCGGGCGTTCGGTGTCGTCTGGCTCCTGGCTGGCTTGGATGCTGGCAACGGTGAGCTCTGTGGTGTCGGCCGGGATGGTCACGTCCGAAAGGTCGATCTCGTCGAGCAGGTCGGAGCGGGGCTGCTCCTGCGGAGCGCACCGGACGATCGTCGCGTCGGCGATGTGGGCGTGGAGATAGCCGCCGCCGCTCCGGCGGATCTCGATGCCTGGCCGGCGCGCCTCAAGGTCGGAGAGGAACTCGAGCAGCGTCGTGGCGGCGCAGCGGTCGCCGATCTCGATGGTGAGGTGGATGCCGGTGTCGGGTTGGGTCATGTGCGGTCCCCCATGAGTACGGCCGCGAGGTGGGCGGCGTCGATCTGTAGTTGGGCTTGGTCGGCGGTGAGCGGCCCGTGCTGGGCGGCGAGGTGCTGGTCGAACCGGCGGATGGTGTCGGCGATCGCCGGCGGGTATGTGGCTTCGCAGCCTTCGGCGACGATCTGGACTTCGGTGAGCGTGACGAACGCGCGGTCGGCCGGGACTTTGGGCCAGCCGGTCCGGGGGTTGAAGCAGCGGTAGTGCTTCCGTTCGACGGGCTCGCCGGTCTCTCGGAGCCAGGCGTAGTCGATGGCGGGGTAGATGGCGAGGACGATGCCGCCGCGCGGTTCGCCGTTGGGATCGAGACGGATCTTGGCGAGGTCGCCGTCGGCGTGGGCCCAGACCATGCAGCCGACGGTGACTTCGGCGAGGCCGCCGAGGACGCGGCTGCCGTACCAGCCTTCCTTGATTCGCTCGAGGGGCGCGGGTAGCGGCCCGGTCGAGCTTTTGAGCCGCCAGTTGCGGTCGTCGTCGACGTCGGTCACGGCGTGTCGCCACAACTGCCCTGTTGAGGGTGCCGAACACATCGATGCTCCCCTAGCTGTGGGTCTAGGTCTTCGCCGCACCACGGGCAGGTTGCGGTGATGGCATTGATCGGGCACGGTGTTCCAACCTGCTCCGGGTCACGGCATGGGCCACGAACGATCCACTCGTCGGGGTTGTGCTTCCTGTTACGGAGGGGCACGAAGATGTGGCGTCCATCGATGGTGTGACCGATGGGAGCGTGACCAGCCAGTCGGTTCCCGTGGCTAAGACCGCCGCACCCGGAGCAAACGTCACCTTCGTGCCTGCCGTGCTCGCACCGATCAAGGTCGGCACAAATCTCCCCCCACTTCTTCGCCTCGGCTAGCTCAGTCTCCCGCTTACGAGCCAGCTCTCGCCACGTCAGACGATAGGAGTATGAACGGCATTCCTCGGCGTCGTACCCGCTGATCGTGACGTTAGAGAGGTTGGGGTCGTACTCAACATCGCCATTGTGGCTACCGCTGGTGTCGGTCACGGCTGGACCCCTGTGCCGTAGACGGCGAGCGCCCAGCAGGCGAGCACGGCCACGCCCGAGAGCGACGAGGCACGCTGCGCACACGCCCCCGCTGCCGGGCCGGGACCGCCGTCGTCGAGCCAGTGTTGGGTCTCGTCGGCGAGGCGGGTGCGGGTGCGGTGGCTCATGGCCGGTTCTCCCACTGTTCGCCGCAGGTGCACAGGTGCGGCCCGGGCCGGGTGTCGTGGTCGTGGCGGTCGCAGCGGTGGGTGTGGCCGGGGATCGCTCGGAGCCCGTCGACGAGCGGAAGATGCCCGCACGGGACGACAGTGCCGGTCACCGGGGCGCCTTGGCTTGGCAGGCGCCGCGGCACGTCGAGCACCAGGTGATGTCAGGGTGGACGCTGTCGGGGGTGTGCACGGCGAGGTGCTCGCAGTCCGTGCACACGATGTGGCCGGTCGCGGCGAGGCCTCGGGCGACGGACCGGATGCACCGGTCGATGAGGGTGCGCACGACGTGAGCGTCGGGTTTCGATGGCTGGAGGCGGACGGTCACGGCTGCGGGTCCGCCTGGTGCGGGACGACGACGTAGCCGTCGCCGAGCGGGAACGGCTCGAGGCGGGCCCGGCCGCCGCTGACAGCGGCAGCCCACTTCATGGCCCGGTCGGCTTCGTCGCCGGCGAGGATGCCCTTCGAGCTGTCGGTGCGGCCTTTCGTGACGGTGCGGGCGATGGCGTGGCGCACGTCGGCGGCCGGGTGGCCGGTGGCAGCCTCGGCGCAGCGGATAGCGAACCGTTGCAGCCAGCCGCTGTCGACGAGCTCGCCGTCGGGGGTTTCCTCGCCGGCGGGTGCCGTTGCCGTGGTCTCCGCCGGCGAGGGGTCGGGGACGATCTCGGCATCGGTGATGTCGTCGTCGTCGTGGTGGTGGTGGTGCTCCTCGCCGGCAGCCGAGGCTGGCGTTGGCACAGCAGCGTCGTTGCGGGCCGCCTGGGGGGGGTAGGCGGCCGGCGCTGCCGGCGAGGAGATCTCGTCATCGCCCGGGGCTGCGAGGCCGAGGGTGATGTGTGGGGCGTACCGCTTGACGAGGCGGCGGATGACTTTGGAGGCGAGCATGTCGTCGGGGTAGCGCCACCAGTTCTCCATGCGCTTGACCCGGCCGTAGCGGAGCTCGTCGGCGACCCAGTCGGGTGGCGTGACGCCGGGCTGGTCGAGGACGAACTTCTCGAGCTTGTTGCCGTCGGATCCGTCGCGTCGCCGGAACTTGACCCAGTGCTCGACCCACCGGTCGAGGAGGCCGGCGCCGCGGGCCTGGTCGATGGTCCAGGAGATGGGCGGCTTCCAGTCCTCGCCGTGCCGGCGGATCCGGCCGGTGGCGATCTCGCCGGTGAGTTCGGGCCACTCGAGCTCGTAGCCGTGGGCGCCGAGGAGACCGGCGTACAGCTGGGCTGACGGTTCGGGTTTGCCGTCGAAGAAGTGGAGCTGGTTGACCGCGAGGACGGTGATCGGCGCCCGGTAGGCGTCGAGGGTGAGCACGGCGGCCATGGCGGCGTCCGGGTCGCCACGGAGCGCTTCGGGGACCATCTTCCCTGCCTTGGAGAAGGCGACCGCTCGGCGCTCGAGGAAGTCCCAGTGGCGTTCGTCTTCGGCGCGTGCCAGCTGGGTGCTGGTGGGCTGGTGACGTTCGATGTCTTGGCTCATTCAGAGCCCCCCCCCTGTAGCTGGGTTTGGCGGTCGTCGGGGATGCCGTGGACCTCTTGGAGGTGCGCTGTGCGGCGTTCGCTGGCGAAGGCTTCGGTGGTCTGTTTGGAGGCGACTTCGCCGCATTCCGAGCAGGTGACTTTCCACGTCTTGGTGCGGGGCGGCCTGACGATGGTCACCTCGGGCGCGGCGACCGGCGCCTCGTCTGCCTGTTGGGTTTCGGCGTCGGTGCGCCGCTCGAGGAGGGCCTGTTCGGTGTCGTCGAGTTCCCAGCCGTGCTCGGCGAGGAAGCCGAGCCACGCGCGGCAGACGAGGATCTCGGGGTCGTCGGTGGGGTAGTCCCCGCGCGGCATGAGGTCCTCGGCGCCGGAGGCTGCGATGGCGAGCAGTGCCCGGGCCTGGTTGGCGGAGCCGTCCTGGGTGTACCGGTGCCAGAGGGAGTAGCTGGCCGGGTAGGTCTCGCGTTCGTCGAGCCCGACGTGGGCCATGGCGCGCCCGTCGCCGTAGTCGGACACGGCGGGGAGCACGGCGACGGCGAGGTGGATGATCTCCTCGAGCGGGACTGCCATCTCGTGGATGAGGTGCTGGACGAACGAGTCGCGTTCGGAGCGGCGGGCGTGGAGCGCGTCGAGTCGGGCTCGGCGGTCGTCGACTTGCATGGTGACGTCGTCGCCGGCGGGCTCGGGCCGGGTGCAGTCGGCTGGCCCGACCGGCTCGTCGGTTGCGGGCTGCGGGTGGCGGGCGATGTCGGTGCACACGAGCGACACGCTGCTGCCGGTACCGACGTGGTGGACGTACCCGGCGTGGCACGGTTCGTCGGCGTGCTCTTTCGGGTCGATCCACGGGATGGCGGACAGGAAGACCGGCTCGCCATAGCGGGGTGATCCGACGACAGGAAGCCACGTCATCGGCCGGGGGTTGTGGGGAAGGACCCGCACGCCGGCCGCTTCGAGATCGGCGGCCGCTTTCGCGCGGCGGCCGATGACCCGCTGGTCCTCGACCGCCTGGTCGATCAGCCAGCCGGCGGGGACCTGGCCGCCGCGGAACAGGGAGGCGATCCGCTCGTCGGGGAGCTTCGCGACGGCGAGTCCCTGCTCGAGGGTGATGCCACCGGAATCGACAGCAGCCCGGGCCGGTTCGGGGAGCTTGAGCAGAGCGAGGCGCTTCGAGACGTGGCCCTGGGAGACGTCGAACTGGGCGGCGAGCTGCCGTTGGCTGCGGCCGAGCTCGACGAGCCGCTGGTAGCCGGCGGCTTCCTCGAGCGGGGTGAGGCCTTCCCGGACGATGTTCTCGGCGATCATCGCTTCGACCCGGCCGGCGTCGTCGAGGTCCCGGACGATGATCGGTACGTCGTCGAGTTCGAGTTCGACGGCGACAGCGTGCCGGCGGTGGCCGGCGACGATGAGCCCGTCGGGGGTGACGACGAGCGGCTCGATGATCCCTTGCGCTTCGACGGACTGGCGGAGGCCGGCGAGGTCGCCGAGCTGGCGGCGCGGGTTGTCGCTGGCGGGTCGGAGGATGCTCGGGTCGCAGGTGCCTTGGTCGCCGTCGTGTCCGAGGTTGGGGAGCGGCCGGTCGAGGGTCGAGTCGAGGATCTCGACGGCGCTCACCGTGACGCCTCCGCAGCGGGCTGCCGCTCCTCGTAGGCGGCGATGGTCGTCCGGTCCTGCGCTGACGCCAGCGAGTACCGGTTGCCCCGGATGTACACGGCGTGACGGCCGTGGCCGAACAGGGAGAGCTGCGAGAGGTTGTACTTCCCGGGCCCGTAGCGGGTGATGGTGATCTCGATCGGGGACGGCCCGCGGCGGCTCATGACGCGCGTACCGAGGACTCGTCGTCGCGGTCGGTGATCTCGACGTGCCGGGCTCGGCGGGCCTGGTCCTCGACGTGGTCGGCCTCGTCACGCAACGCGACCCGGACGTGACCCAACGCTTTGACGAGGAACACTTCCAGGTGCATCAGCTCGGTGAGGCGGGTGTCGCCGGCGCCGGACAGCACGGTGAACGAGACGGGGCCTTCGCCGACTCGGAGGCCGGTGTGGCGGGTGCCGACGGAGCCGCTGACCTTGATCGGCGATCCTCTGGTAACCCAGAGGGATGATTGGACGAGGACGGGCCTGTCGGCGAGTGGGTCCTCGTCGGTTTGGTCGGCGGACGGTACGGTTGTGGTGTTGGTCATCTCGGCGCCTCCTTGCGGCGTGAGGTGGTCAGGCGGATGCCGGTCGGGCAGCGTGAGGGCGCTGCCGATCGGTGTGGGCCGGCCGGGTGGTCGTACCGATGGCCGAGCCGGCGTCAACGGCGGGGGGTTCCGTCTTGGCGGGCTCGGCCATCGCTGCGGCCGCGCGTCGGCGGCGTGCGTGAAGGTGGGCGGGTGCGCCGATCCGCCAGCCGACAGCCGCGGCGGCGGGGATGGCGGCGGCGAGAACGAGGCTGGCGATCACGGGAGGGCCCGGATGAGGTCGGGGTAGGCGTGCCGGTCGCGAGCGATCATCTTGGCGGTGTGGTCGCCGTGCCCGGCCCGACGGAGCTTCTCGACCAGGTCGGTGTCGTCGGTCGCTGCGGCGGGGAGCGGAGTGGCGTCGTGGCCGCGGTGTGGGTGGGCGTCGCAGCCGCAGCGTGTCGGCCAGCGGGAGCCGTCGGGGGCGACGATGACGTCGAGCCTGCAGACTGCGGCCGGGTCCGGGGCCGGGTCCGGGTCGGCGTCCTCGTCGATGATGTCGACGAGACCGGCGCCGAGATCGACGGTCCTCACGGCGTCTCCCCCGAACTGCCAGATGGGGCACTCTCGTCGGGCATGACAAGTAGGTCCTCGCCCGACCAGCCTTCCCATTCAACGAGCAGGTCGGGAAGCTTGACCGTTCCCTTGAAGCAGTCCATGCCGAACTCGTTGAAGGCGTCAGACACCCAGCAAGAGCCGCTGTACACGTCGAAGCAGGGAGCGTTCTCGGGGCGCTGGTCGCCGTGTGGGCAGATCATCGTGGCCTGGACGTAGCCCTCGTCGCTGAGGGTCATGGTCAAGCGGTGACCGTGCCGCAAATCGTCCTTCGGGTTGCTCATGCCGTGCCCCCGCATCTTCCGCAGAGGGCGTCGGGACGCCAGGTCTTGCGGATGTAGCACTCTCGGCACGGGACGGAGCGCTCGCGAGGTTGGCCGGCGGGCTCGGCTGGAGAGGCGGAGGAAACGCGACCGCAGAAGCCGGCGGCTGTGATGGTTTCCTTCGGGTGAACAACGGTGTCCGTTACCGCCTCTCCAGGCGATCTGAATTGCGGATAATTGTGCTTATCAGGAGTAGCCGCTCCGGAATCGATTCCGGAATCAGTACCCCGTGATCTGCGGCGCCATTTCGTGATCATTCCGCCGCCTTCCAGATGTCACGCAGGATCTCCTTGCCGACGATCCGAAGCGCGTCAGCGTGCTGATGGCCGGCGCTCCACGGCGTGCCGGCAGCGGCGGGATGGCCGGACGGGCCGCACCGGACGCACGGCGCCTGGTGGGCGCGGTCTACGGTCGCCGTGCGGCGCTGCTCGTAGACCTGACGGTACGGCCACACCCCCGAGCCTCCGGTAGGTGTCGGACGTTCAATGGGGGGTGTGGTCGAAGGGTCGACCCCGGCGGAGGACATGTGGGCATCGGGCCTGCGCTGGCCGGGGTCGAGAAGGTCGCCTGCGCCGGAGCGATCATGGGGGTCGACTGACGCTTGGGCGCAGGCGAGAGAGCGGCCGGGCTGCTTAATAGCGCACTCGGCGAGAACGTGAACCAACATTTTGAGCTGCGGGTTGCCGAGAGCGAACAGCTCCTCGGCTGACATGCCCTTCGACGGACGGCCCGGGCGGCCGTGGCCGCAGAACTGCCACAACTCCCCGACCGTGCGGGCGAAAGGCGGGTCAGGTACCAGCTTCCGCTCGTCGCCCGATCCTTCCCAGTGCGAGGGTGTCGCTACCCGGGGGTGGCCGAGGTGGCCGAGGAGTCGGGCGAGGATGTCCTCGCCGATCCCCTTCGACTCCTTCTGCCAGGCGATCACCCCGGCCGGCGCCGCGCGGCGGTACTGGCGGCGGAGCGCCAGCCGGATCCGGTGCTCGGTCTTCTCGGCCTCGGCCAACTCGCTGGCGAACAGGTCGGGGAACACCGGGGCGTTGCTGATCCGGTTGGCGCTGCGGATGCGGGCCTGTTGGGCGTCGTGGAACATCTCGGCCCACACCTTGAGAGTGCGGTACTCGGAAAGATCGACCCCGGCGTGGCGCGATTGGTTTTCGTGACGCTCTTGGCCGGGGTCGAAGTCGTCGGGGGCGGTCACGCCGCCACCTGAGCCTTAGCATCGAGAACCTCGGCCAGGCACGACACGCCCGCCCGCTCGATCAACGCGATCGCCTGCTCGTGCCGGGCGATGTCCTGCTCGATCCCGTCCGCCCGGGCCCGCTGCTCAGTGATCCGATCGCGGTGCTGGGCAAGTGTCGCCGCGCCCCACAGCACCGTCTCACCGGCGACCTTGAACGACACGGCCAGCACCTGGCGGAGCGCCGTGATATCCGGCTCGTAGCCGCCCGCCGAGACAACGACCTCCCTGCCCGAACGGGAAGCGACCCGCTCCGACCGGAACGCGCGGGCCTCGGCCGCCGCGGCGAGTTGCCGCCGGCAGGTGCAGACAGCATTCGATACGAGCGGGAGGAGAGCCTCAGCAGCTCGCCGGGAGACACCGCCTAGGTCGGCCAGGACCGCCTGGGCGATCTCCTGGTCGGTGGTGAAGGGATCGGCGTGGGCGCACGCCTCGCCCAGCATCTCCACGACGGTGGCCATCACCCGACCGCCTCGTGCTCGGTGTCTCGAACCCACCGACGGATGGTTTCGCCGGTGACGTCCACCTGGTGCTCGTCGTGGAGGCGGATCGCCATCGCGTCGAAGGAGAGTCCCTCGTCGCGCCATCTGGCCAGCCGCTCAGCCAGGTCACCGCCGACGAGCCTGTCCAGGATCTGGAAGATTCCCTGTCTCGACACGCCAACATTATTGGCAGGTCACTGGGCGGACGTCAAGGGTTGCCAGCCGCCTAACCGTGTGGCAATATGTTTGCCATGGCACCGACGATGATCGACGCTCAGAAGCAGGCCTTCGCGGCACGCCTTCGCAAGGCGCGCGACGCGAGCGACATGAGCCTGAAGGACGTCATGATCAAGATCAGTCACCTTCTGCCCCAGCAAATGTGGGTGACCGACGAGACCATCCGCCAATACGAGACCGGCCGATACTCCGAGAAGAAGGCGAACCCGGTGCTGCTCGCGGCGCTGGCCACGGCCTACGACGTCAAGCTCGCAGACCTCTCGCCCTATGCCGCCGCCACGGTGGGCCAGCTACTTGGCCTTCTTGGTGACCATCACGACGGATTCTTCGGGCCGCCGGGGATGAGCGCTACCGGTGCGGCCGGTGGTGGGTCTCGTTGAAGCTGCGCAGCAGCGGGCGCCCGTCGGGCCCGGCCCCGATGCGACTGACCGACGCGACCTCGACGAACATCCGCCAGAGGGCTTCGGGAGCCGCTCCGAGCGACCACAAGACCGCGGCCTTGATCGGCGACACGTGGCTGAGGACGATGACGTCGTGTTCCCTGGCCTCGTCCCACAGGTCCTCGCAGGCCGCCCGGACCCGGTCGGTCACCGCGACCAGGGACTCCCCTCCCTCCGGCGCCCACGCCAGGTCATTGCGGAAGTTGGACCACACGGATGGCGGCACCGCGTCGAGGGGCACACCGTCGTAGACGCCGTAGTCGACCTCGACCCACCGCTCGTCGACGGTGACCGGCAAGCCGAACGCGTCGGCGGTCTGGCGGGCCCGCTGCAGGGGGCTGCACACCACCCTGACCGCGCCCTTCAGCGCCGGTACCGAGCCCAGAGCCTGAGCCTGACGTTCCCCGAGCGCGTCGAGCGGCAGGTCAAGTCGCCCGAGTAGGCGACGGGAGGCATTGTGGGCTGTCCGGCCGTGGCGCACGAGGATCAGCACGGTCAGCCACCGTACCGGGTGCGCCCGTCGCCAGGTCGGCGACCGCCGCCTCCGCCGCCGGCCCCTCGGCCGGTGATCCCGAACCGGGCGCGCTGGTGACCGCTGGGCGGAGGTCTGCCGCCCCGCCATCGGGAGCCACCGCGGGGTCCCGCCGGCGCAGGCTGCGCCACCCGAACGCGACCGCTCCGGCGATGGCCACCGCACCCAGCCCCAGGCCGAACCGGGCGCCGAGGGCGCCCGCCACGATCCCCACCACCGGCCCACCGACCGGCGTCGAGCCGAGGAAGGCGACCGACCAGAGCGACATCACCCGGCCCCGCATGGACGGGTCGGCGTTGAGCTGCAAGGTGCTGTTGCCTAGAGCCAAGAAGCTCACCGACGCCCCGCCCACGAGGAGCAAGGCGATGATCTCGAACGCCGGGGTCGGCGCCAGGGCCGCCAACACCATCACCGCGCCGAACACGGTGGCGACTTGGAGCAGCCGGCGCGACCCGGTCCTCGGCCGGCCGGCAACCGCCAGTCCGCCGATGACCGCGCCGATGCCCTGAGCGGAGTTGAGCAGGCCGTAGAGGGTCGAGCCGCCGTGGAACACGTCGTGGGCCATCAGCGGCAGGGTGACTTGGAACTCGTAGGCCAGGCAGCCGATGACCGCCATCATGAGCAGCGCGTCTCGCAGGACCGGGGTGCGGGCGACGTAGCGGAACCCCTCCCGCAATTGGCCTTTGGCCCGGGCCGCGATCGGCGCCGGCGTCAGCTCGTCTTGGTGGATGGCCCGCAGGCCGCCGAGCACGAACACGAAGGAGATCGCGTTGACGAGGAAGCACCAGCCGCTTCCCACCGTGGCGATCAGGATCCCTCCGATCGCCGGGCCGACGGCTCGGGCCACGTTGACCATCACCGAGTTGAGCGTCACCGCGTTGGTCAGCTCGTCGCGTCCGACCATCTCGACGATGAAGGTCTGGCGGGTCGGGTTGTCGACCATGTTGACGAACCCGAGCGAGCAGGCAATCACGTAGATCTCCCACAGCTGCAGGTGGCCGGTGAGATCCAATACGGCGAGCGCCAGCGCCTGCACCCCGGCCAACCCCTGCGTCCAAAACAGGATCCGGTATTTGCCGAAGCGGTCCGCGATGGTGCCGCCGATCGGGCCGAAGAGAAGGATCGGCAGCGTCTGGAGGGCGACGACCAATCCGAGGTCGGTCCCAGAGCCGGTGAGCTGGAGCACCAGCCACGCCTGGGTCGTGCTCTGCATCCAGGTCCCGATCATCGACACGCTCTGGCCCGCGAAGTAGTAGCGGTAGTTGCGCACCCTCAGGGAGGAGAAAGTGCGCTGCACTGCGGCGGGGAGGTGCGGCGAGGCCATGCGTGTCTGCGGGCTCCAATGTTGTTAGCTGCGCTAACAAATTGTATCAGGCGCAGACGGAACGCAGCAGGGCCGCGGCGCGCCGCGCCGCCGTCGCTGGCACGGGAGCGGGGCGCGGGGAGCGGGGAGCGGGCTAGTGGATGAGGATCCGCCCGCACTCGTCGCAGTGCACGACGGCGTCAGGCGGGGCGTGGCGGATCTTGTCCAGCTCCATCGAGGGCATCGTCAGGTGGCAGCCGTCGCAGCGGGCGCCGATCAGCCGGGCTGCGCCGATCCCCCCGCTGCGGGCCCTTATCCGCTCGTAGTCGGCCAGCAGATCCCCGGGCACCGCCTGAATCGCGTGCGCCCGCTGCTCCACCAGCTGCCCCAGTTCCTCTTGGACGCCTCCCGAGGCGGCGCCGAGGGCGGTTTCCGCCGCGGCGCGCCGCTCCGCCAGGGCCGCCAGCTCCTCGTCGTCGGCGGCGATCGACGCGTCGAGCGGCTCGCGCTCGTCGAGTACCGCCAGGATCCGGTCTTCCAAGTCCGACGCCCTGACCTTCAGCGCCTCGATGTCGGCGGCCATGGCTTGCAGGTCGCGCGACGCCGACACCGTCCCGGAGTACATGCGGGCGCTCACCGCACGGGACCGCTCCTCGGCGGCGGCCAGGTCCGCCTCCAGCGACGCCTGGCGGGCGGCGACCTCGTCGCGGGCGGGGACGGTGGTGCTTCGACGGCGCGACACCGCCGCGATCTCGGCGTCGATGCCAGCGATCGCGGCGGCCTCGGGCAGGTGGGAGAGCCGGTGGCGGTGCTGGTCGATGGCGGTGTCGAGGCGCTGCACCTCGAGGAGGGCCTCGAGCTGAGGTGCGGGCACGGCGGGACTACCCCTTCTTCGGCGGTTTGGTGGTGGCGGTGGTGGCGGCCGGAGCGGTGGGCGGCGGGCTGGGAGCGGTGGCCGGAGGCGTCGTGGTCACCGTCGTGGCGACGGCCCCGGTAGTGGCCGGCGTCGTGTAGTAGCCGCCGCTGTTGTTGTTGTTGTAGCTCTGCTGGTTGGGGTTGTACTGGTTGGGGTTGTAATAGCCCCCGTGGGCGCTCTTGTCGTCGATGGCGAGCTGCGGCGAGGTGATGTACTTCGTCTGCGGGAGGGCTCCGTAGTCGACCGGGAAGAACTGGGCTACCGGCACGTCGGCCAGCGCCTGGTACATGAAGTCGTGCCAGGTCCGGGTCGGGTACATCCCGCCGTAGACCTGGGCGCCGTTGACGATGAGGCGGTTGGTGTTGTTGGGGTTGCCCATCCACACCGTCGCTTCGAGCTGGGGCACGAAGCCGTTGAACCAGGCGTCGGTCGGGCCCGACGTAGTACCGGTCTTGCCGGCCACGGGCCGGTTGTAGAGCGCGGCGCTGGAGCCGGTCCCGGAGCTGACCACCGCGTTGAGGCACAACTCGGCTTCCGCGGCGATCTGGGCGGAGAACAGCCGCTTGGCGGGCGCCTCGCCCGTGTACATGAGGTTGCCGGACTTGTCGGTGATGTGGTCGATGAAGGTCGGCCGGTGGTAGACGCCGCCGGCGGCCACCGTGGCGTACGCCGACGCGATGTCGATGGGGTGGACGCCGATGCTGCCGAGGATCATCGACGGCACCAGGCTGGCCGAGCTGGTCGGATGGGCGCCGGCCCCCAGCGGGGTGGTGATGCCCATCTCCTTGGCCACCGCGGCGATGGCCGGGAGGCCCACCTCGTGGCCGAGACGCAAGAAACCGCAGTTGAGGGACTGCGCCGTGGCCTTGACCAGGGTGACCGTGCCACCGCTTCCGTCACCCTCGTCGTTGGTGGCCGCCTTGCCGCCGGGGGGACCGCCGTCTTGGGGCGGCACGAAACCGAGGTTGCCGGGGAAGGCGATGGCGCACGGCGCGGTGGCGTCGATGGTGTCGAGCGGCGAGTACCCCGCTTCGAGGGCGGCGATGAGCGTGAACAGCTTGAAGCCGGAGCCCGGCTGGCGGGTGCCCTCGGTGATGACGTTGTACTGGGCGGAGCTGCCGGTCGCGCTCCCCCCGACCATCGCCTTGACCTTCCCGGTCGCCGGGTCGATCACGACCATGGCCTGCTCGAACCCGCCGTTGTTGGTCGGCGTGTCCCGGGCGACGGCCGTCTCTGCCAGGTTTTGCAGCTTCGGGTCGTAGTCGGTATAGATCTTCAAGCCGCCCTCGAAGAGGGCCTGGTAACGCTCGTTGTAGTTGCCGCCGATCGGGCTGTTGGCGCCGAGCAGCTCGTTGACCACCTCGCGCACGTAGTAGTTGGTCGTGAGATCGGTCGAAGCGGGGGGCTTGGTCACCGCCGTCGGCAGCGCGGTGGCGTTGGCCGCGTCTGCTTGCGCCTGGGTTATGTCCTTGTAGTGGACCATCCGGGCCAGCACCTCGGCGCGCCGGGTGCGGGCCAGCAGCGGCTGTTGGAGCGGGTCGTAGCCGCTCGGGTTCTGGATGAGGCCGGCCAACAGCGCGGCTTGAGGGATGTTGACCTGGCTGACGTCCTCGTTGAAGTACACGTTGGCCGCCGCCTGCACCCCGTAGGCGCTGTTGCCGAGGTAGATGATGTTCAGGTACGCCTCGAGGATCTGGTCCTTGGTGTACTTCTGCTGCAACCGCTCCGCGAGGACCGCCTCTTTGATCTTGCGTGACACCTTGCGGGCGGGGCTCAGGTACGTCTGCTTGACCAGCTGCTGGGTGATGGTCGAGCCGCCTTGCAGCCCGCCGCCCGACGAGTCCGAGGCCAACGCCCGGAGGGTGGAGGGGATGTCAAAGCCGCCGTGGATGTAGAAGCGGGCGTCCTCGGTGTCGAGCACCGCCTTGATCAGCGTCTTGGAGACCTGGGAGAGCTTCACCGGCCGGCGGATCTCCGGGCCCCGCAGGGTGGCGAGCACCGTCGTCCCGTCGTCGGCGTAAACGGTCGAGCCCTCCAGGGTCGAAGTACCGATCGGCAGGAGAGGATCGGCCTGGGAGCTCGACGCATGCCCGAGGAGGCCTTGGCCGAGCACGACGAGTCCGGTCAACGTGCCGGCGAGCACTACTGCAGCCGAGGCGATGACGAGGAAGATGCGAACGAGCCGGCCCACGAGACCACGATCGTACCTGCGGGGCTGTGGGCGGGCCGGGCACCTCTGCGGCGCCGAGCGCCTCGGGGACTACGCTGCGGGCGCCAGCAGTGGGCGTGGGCCCGGCAAGCAGGAGGGTGAGGGACATGAGCGTGACCACCAGGGTGGCGGCTGACGAGCAGTTGGTGATCGACCGGATCGAGCAGCTCCTCGCCGGGCACGACCCGTCGTCGATGTCGGAGCGGGAGTTCCTCGGCGCCCAGTTCGACGCCGGCCTGGCCTGGGTGCACTTCCCGGAGGGGTACGGCGGCCTGGGGTTGTCGCGCAAGCTCCAGCCGCTCGTCAACGAGCGCCTGCGCGCCGCGGGCGCCCCCAACTTGGTCGCCCGCAACGCCATCGGGTACGGCATGGCCGCGCCGACCATCCTCGCCCACGGCTCAGAAGACCAAAAGGCCCGGTACCTCCGGCCGCTGTTCACCTGCGAGCACGTTTGGTGCCAGCTTTTCTCCGAGCCCGGCGCTGGCTCGGACGTCGCCAGCCTGGCCACCAGGGCCGTGAAGGACGGCGAGGAGTGGGTCGTCAACGGGCAGAAGGTCTGGACCACGTTGGCCCACACCGCGAGCTACGGGATGCTCCTCGCCCGCAGCGACCCCGAAGCCGAGAAGCACAAGGGCATGACGTACTTCGTGGTCGACATGCACGCGCCGGGCGTCGAGGTCCGGCCGCTGCGCCAGATGACCGGCGACGCCGAGTTCAACGAGGTCTACTTCACCGACGTCCGTATCCCTGACAGCGAGCGCCTGAGCGACGTGGGCGCCGGGTGGGGCGGCGCCATCACCACCCTGATGAACGAGCGGGTGTCGATCGGCGGGTCCGTCGCCGGGCGCGGCTCGGGGGCCATCGCCCTCGCGCTGTCGCTGTGGGAGAAAGCGCCGGTCCACTCGGCGGTCAACCGGGACCGGCTGGCCGCGTTGTGGGTCGAGGCGGAGGCGTTGCGGATGACCAGCATGCGAGCGGCCGCCAACGCCGTCGCTGGGACCCCCGGCCCCGAGGGTTCGACCTCCAAGCTGCACTTCGCCGAACTGAACAAGCGGGTCTACGAGTTCTGCGTCGACCTGCTCGGAGCGGAGGGCATGCTCTACGACACCTACGAGATGCGCCGGCCCGAGGGCGCCGGCGGTGTCGGGGCGATCCCGGCCCGCTACTTCTTGCGGTCCCGGGCCAACTCGATCGAGGGCGGCACGTCGGAGATCATGCGCAACATCTTGGGCGAGCGGGTCCTCGGGTTGCCCGGTGAACCCCGAGCCGACAAGGGTCGCCCCTGGTCGGAGATCCCCCGCAGCTGAGGACCCCGGCCTGGCTCCCATAGCGTCAGCGATGGAGCCAGGCCACCAGCTTCTTCTTCGACAGCCGCTTCCACGCCCGGCCCCATGACGAGCGGAGCGCCTGCCCGTCGGCGTGCTCCCGGGCTATGAGCTGGCCGGCGGCCAGCGCCACTGGTGGCGTCGCGTGCGCCCCGACGCGTCGCAGCCACGCCGCGGCGACCACGGTGTCGTGAAAGTCGCCGAGCACCGTCTGCAAGTCGGCGGCGGCCCGGCCGAGCGCCCAGGCGTCCTTGCCGGATACCGGCGCGGCGGTCTCGCACGCATACCGGAGCCGCTTCGCGGCGATGCGGACCTGGTGGAGCTGGTCGTCGGAGGGCCGTTTGTCGAGGGCGTCCACCGCGGCCTTCAGGTGCCGCATGGGGCGGGCGACAGCCGGCGCCAGCATGGAGCGGGCCCGGACGTCGCCGGGCGCCGGGACCTCCTCGAGGGGCGGGCTCTCCGCCGACAGGTCGAGGTCGTCGGCGGGAGGCAGGACCCCGGCCGACTCGGGAGCCGCCGGTTCGGGCATGCCGGCGACCTCACTGGCTGCGGTCGGGTCGGGGGTGGCCGGGGAGGCCATCGGCGGGTCGGCGACCGCCGCGGCCAGACGGTCGAGGAGCGCGACGTAGCGGGGAGAGTCCACCGCCTCCACCAGCTTGCGCAACGCGGCGGCCCGCTCCGCGGCGAGGATCGCCAGCAGCTCGGCGACTGCCGGGGAGTCGTCGTCGGGGAGGGACGCCCCGTGGTCTCGTAGTCGCTCGGCGAGGACGTCGGCGTCGCGGACCGCGCCGAGGGACGCGGCCAGCCACCCGAGCTCCTCCCGGGTCGCCCGCACCCACTCCCTGTCCATTGAGTGGCGAAGGAAGCGCAGGTCCGACCGGAGGCGCCGCGTGGCGACACGCGCCTGGTGGACGTCTTCGATGTCCTCGTCGAGATGGACCCCGGCGTGGTGGCGCACGATGCGGAGGTAGCCGTCAGCCAGCGCGGCACGCACGACCTCCGCCACCGTCGCTTGCCGGCCGAGCGCGACGGCGGCGACGTCGGGCGGGGCTGACGCCGGCGCGCCTAGCGCTCGCACGACCTTGGGGCGGTCGTCCCCGCGTCGGGCGCCGGCGCGCTCCAGGCGGCCGACCACCTCTTTCACCAGGCCGGGAGCGTCCCGGCCGGTGACCTCTAGCTCGATCTCCCTGAACCGGGCGGTCAGGCGCGGGCCGTCCATGACCGACACCACGTCGTCGTCCATCTCGGCCAGCACCTCACCGTCGGGTGCTCGCAGCGCGGTGCGCTGGCGGATGGTGACGAGCCGGGCGACGACGTCGAGGGGGGTGCTGCGCTGCCACGCCCGCACCAACGCGCCGGCCTCGGCAGGCAGGTCCTCGACCGGACCGGGCCAGCGCAGCTCCCGGCGTACCAGCATCGGCCCGTCGCCCGGCAACGGGAGCTTGAGGGTCCACTCCGACACCAGCGGCTGGCCCGGCGCGACTTCGTGGCGGTGACGCAAGGTGACCCCGGAGCGCATGAGCCGGAGGTCGGGGGTGTCGACGTAGGTGGCCGTGAGCCGTTGCTCAGGCAGCGAGACGGCGACCACGCCGCCACCCAGACCGCCGAGATCGGGGGTGACGAACCCGGCGCCCGCCTCGAGTTTCACTTCGGACTCGACGCTGCGTTTGGCCATCGAGCCAGCCTAGAAGCCAGCCAACCGCCACACTGGACCGGTGCGAGCTTTCACTTGCCCGGTCTGCCGGCAGCTCATCTTCTTCGAGAACAACAGCTGCTTGAGCTGCGGGACCGGGCTGGGGTTCGTCCCGGATCGAGCGGAGATGGTGGCGCTGCGCCGGGATGGGGCGGGACTGATCGAGCTCGGCACCGGCGCTCCCCTAAAGCGCTGCGCCAACCATGACGTGGCGGCGTGCAACTGGCTGGTCCCTGGCGTCGCTTCCGACGGCCCGGCGCTCTGCCGCAGCTGCGCTTTGACCCGCACCCGGCCGGCGGATCGCGACGTCGAGGGGCTGGCGGCGTTCGCCAAGGCTGAGGCCGCCAAGCGCCGCTTGGTGTTCCAGCTGGCGGAGATCGGCCTGCCGATCGTGTCTCGCGACGAGGACCCCGAGCGAGGGCTGGCCTTCGACCTCCTCTCCAGCCGCTCGGCGCCGGTCACCACCGGTCACGATGCCGGCCTGATCACCTTGGACCTGGCCGAGTCCGACGACGCCTACCGCGAGAAGACCCGCCAGTACCTGGGCGAGCCGTACCGGACGCTGCTCGGCCACTTCCGCCACGAGGTGGGCCACTACTACTGGATGGTGCTGGTCGAAGACGCCGACCACCTCGAGCCGTTCCGGGCTCTCTTCGGTGACGAGCGGGCGGACTACAAGCAGGCCATCGACCGCCACTACGACAAGGGTGCGCCGGCCGATTGGGCGGCGCGCTGCGTGAGCGAATACGCCACGATGCACCCGTGGGAAGACTGGGCCGAGACCTTCGCCCACACTCTCCACATCCGAGACACCCTCCAGACCGCCGCCTCGTTCGGTTTGCTCGTCGCCGGTCCCCTCGATGAGCGCACCGGCCGGCGCAACCCGTCGCTCGCGAGCATCCCGCTGCCCGACGAGCCGGAGTCGGAGGGGTTCGACTCGGTCATCGCCGACTGGCTGCCGCTCACCTACGCCCTCAACGCGGTCAACCGCAGCATGGGCCGCGACGACCTGTACCCCTTCGTGCTGGCCCCGGCAGTGATCGACAAGCTGACCTACGTGCACGGGCGGATCCAGGAGACCACCGGCCACGCGTCGGTCCCGCCTCCCGCCACGATGGTCCTGCCCGGAGAGGCCGTCGGGGCCTGACCGGGCGGTCGGCTACCCGCTGTTACGCAGGCCGGTGGCCAGGCCGTTGAGGGTCAGCTGGATCCCTTTTTCGACCACCCGGGAACGGTCCCCGGCCCGCCAGCGGCGAAGCAGCTCCACCTGGAGGTGGTTCAACGGGTCGAGATAGGGGATGCGGTTGCGCAGGCCTTGGGCCAGGTCGGGGCTGTCGAAGAGCAGGTCGTCGCCTCCGTAGATGCTGAGCAGGGCGGTGACGCTGCGCTGGTGTTCCGCCCGCAGCCGCGACCACACCGCCTCGCGCAGCGACGGGTCGGGGACCAGCGCCGAGTACCGGGCGGCGATGGCGAGGTCGGTCTTGGCGAGGACCATGGCCATGTTGGACAGGACCGAGCGCCAGAACCCCCACCGGGCCTGCATCGCCTGCAGTTCCTCGAGTCGCTCCGGGCCGCCGGCGAGAAACTCCGACAGGGCGGTCCCCGCCCCGTACCACCCCGGGACCATCAAGCGGCTCTGGCTCCAGGAGAACACCCACGGAATGGCCCGCAGGTCCTCCACCCGCTCCGACGGCTTGCGCGACGCGGGGCGGCTGCCGATGTTGAGCTCTGCGATCTCGCGCACCGGGGTCGCGGTGCGGAACCACTCCACGAAGCCGGGGGTCTCGTAGACCAGGCTCCGGTACTCGATCATCGAGCGGGCCGCTAGATCCGAGGCCACCTGGTGGAAGCGGGCCCGGTCGGCGCCGAGGGCGTCGGGATCAGCGGCGGTGGCGTCCAGTGCCGCCGACACCAGCGCCTCGAGTCCCCGCCGGGCGTGCGGAGGGTCGGAGTACTGCGCGGCGATGACCTCTCCCTGCTCGGTGATGCGCAGCGAACCCTGCACGCTGCCGGGGGGCTGGGCGACGATGGCGTCGTAGGCGGGGCCGCCGCCCCGGCCGACCGCCCCTCCGCGCCCGTGAAAGATCCGCAGGCGGACCCCGGCCGCTCGGGTGACCGCCACCAGGTCCATCTCGGCTCGGTGCAGCGCCCAGTTGGACGCCAGGTATCCGCCGTCTTTGTTGGAGTCCGAGTAGCCGACCATGACCTCCTGGCAACCGCCGGCGGCGAGCACCGCGTCGCGCCACAACGGCAGGCCGAGCAGCGCCTCGATGGTGGCGCCGGCGTTGGCCAAGTCGTCGATGGTCTCGAACAGAGGCACGATGGAGGGCCCCAGCCGGAGCCCGGCGCCGTCCGAGGCCGGGACGCACAGGCCGACCTCTTTGCAGAGCACCGCGACCTCGAGCACGTCGCTCACCGACTCCGCCTTGGAGATGACGTAGGTGGCCACCGCCGGCTGCCCCAGCCGGCGCACGGCGCCGGCCGCCTCGGCGAGGATGGCCAGCTCACCGGTCGCCTGCTCCGAGTAGGTGACAAAAGGCGAGACTAGGGGCCGGGCCCGGGTCAGCTCGGCGGTCAGCAACGCCACCCGCGCCGGCTCGTCGAGATCCAGGTATGCCTGCGTCTCCCCGGCGCGCGCCAGCAGCTCCGCGATGACCACCTCGTGGACGTCGGAGTTCTGCCGCAGGTCCATGCTCGTCAGGTGGAAGCCGAACACCTCGACCGAACGCCGGACCGGGGCCACCCGGGCCCGGGCCAGGGCGCCCGCGCCGTGCAACGCCAGCGACGCTTCGACGGAGCGGAGGTCAGCGACCAGCTCTGCCGGGGACCCATAGGGCTCTAGACGGGCTCTTGGCTCGGCCTCGGGGATGGTCCCCAGAGCAGCCAGAGCCGACGCGGCCAGGCGGGCGTAGCAGCCGTTCATGGCCCGCCGGTACGGCTCGTTGGAACGGAACGGCGAGGTGTCGCCTGAACTGTCTGCCAGCGCCTCAACCGCGGGGGTCGCCCGGACCAGATGGCCCGACATGGACAGCTCGATGGCCAGCCGGCGCAACGCGGCGAGGTGATGGGCGAAGGCGGCCGAAGCCTGCCGCTCGGTGGCGTAGGCCAGCACCTCGGCGGTCACGAACGGGTTGCCGTCGCGGTCGCCGCCGATCCACGACCCCATCCGGACCACCGGCTCGACCGCGGCCACCTCGCCGGCGGTGACCTCCGCCACCGCCCGCTCGTAGTCGGCCTGCAGCTTGGGGATCTCCGCGAACAGCGACGCGTCGAAGTAGTGGAGGGCCTGGTTGATCTCGTCGCGCACCCGCAGCCGGGACGGCCGGAGGATCGCCGTCTGCCACAGCGCCAGGATCTCGACGCGAAGCGCCTCCTCCCACTCGACCGCGTCGATGTCGTCCATTCCTCCGCGGTCGCGCTCTTCGAGGAGGCGGGCGATGGCGCGGGTCCGGTCCAAGGCGGTGCGGCGGCGGACCTCGGTGGGGTGGGCGGTGAGGACCGGCGTCACCGTGACGCTGGCCGCGACGGCGGCCACCTCCGCCCGGGACCGGCTGCCGTCATCGAGGTGAGCAAACGCGTGGCGCAGCGTGCCCGGTCCCGCCGCCTCCCCCTCCTTGCGCCGGCTCAGCCGAGCGGCGCGGTTGGCGGCGACGTCCTCCGCCACGTTGGCCAGCAGCGAGAAGTAGCTGAACGCCCGGACGAGCGGGAGGATCCACGCGTCGGCGACGTCGCCGAGCAGCGGGACGAGCTGTCCGGCGGCGGATGTTCCGCGCCGCTCCCCGGTCGCGGCCCTGCGGACTGCCTCCACCAGGTCGAGGGTCTCAGGCCCGGCCTGTTCGCGGATGACCTCACCGAGCAGGCGTCCGAGAAGGCGGATGTCGGCGGAGGCCGACGGGTCGGTAGATGGGTGCTCCACCGCTCCAGTATCACCGACGCCGGTCAGGCCGCTGGACCGTCCTCCGCGACGGCCTGCGAGCCGCCCGCCGCCGGCCACACCGCTATCAGCGTCCGGTCGTCGTGGACCCCTTGGCGCGAGAAGTCCACCAGGCGAGCCAGCTCGAGGGGCTCGGGCGGCGCGGCCAACGCGGCGGCCAGTCCCGGCGCCACCGTGGTCGGACCGTCCCGGATGGGGTCGGCGACGCCGTCGGTCACCAGGACCAGCACGTCGCCGGGCCCCAGCCACACCTGGGCCGGCTCAGGCGACGGCCGGTCGGCGGGCAGTGCCGCCGTGGCGGTGCGGATCGACCCGGCGTCAGGGTCGGGCGCCCAGACCTCGGTCCACGCCCCGCCGGTGAGCACGAAAGCGCTGGAATCGCCCACTCGGGCCAGGATCGCGGGCGTCGAAGCGTCCAGGACGGCGATCACCAGGGTCGTCGCTCCGTCCCCGCATCGCCTGGTCGCGTCGCTGGCGGCCGCCACGGCGTGCTCGAGGACGCCAAGACGCTCGTCGCGGTCGGCGTCGATCGCGGCCTCGACCGCAGCCTCCACCGCGGCCGCGGCCGACGCGGCCGACCCGGGGCGGTTGCTGACGCCGTCAGCGACCGCTACGACCAGCATCTCGCCGGCGGCGCCCCACGCGTAGGCGTCGTCGGGACCGGCGCCTGCCAGGCGGTGCCGGGTGCCGCTGAGCGACGCGGCGCGCACGATCCAGCTGCCGCTGTCCCCGCCGTCGGCGCGCACCGCCGCGGTGGAAGCGCTCGCCGCTCGGCGAAGCGCCCAAGTCGCGCTCGACGCCGGCGAGGGCCGACCCCAGACCGGGCGGCCGAGGGGCCCTTCAGTCGAGCTGATCGACCGCGATGGGGGTCATGCCCGGGACTTCGGGCGGGCTGAGCTGAGCCTCTCCGCTGTAGACGCTGGCGGACGAGCTGACGATCGACGAGATGAGGCCCTTCATCAGTTCGGGCACCACGGTGGCCGGCACGGCGCCCTCGTCGGCGATGAACGCCCGGTTGGCCTTGCCCTCCACGACCGCCGACAGCACCGCAGGATCGGCCTGACCGAACCCGAACGCCAGGATGTTGGGCCGGCGTTTCCAGCCCGGGTCGACCAGGGCCGCGTGGGCGGCGTGCCAGCGCGCCTCGTCGTCGGTGGGTCGCCCGTCGGAGATGAACACCACCGCCGGCCGGTACCACCGGTCGCCGGCGGCCCGGCCGGCCTGGTAATCGGATTCGATGGTGTGGCGCAGGTGCTCGAAGGCCGCACCGTAGGAGGTTCGCCCCTCGGGCCGGACCTCCGGGATGGCCTCTACAAGGCTCAGGTCCGAGAGGGGGAGCACCGTGCGAGCCACGTCGGAGAAGGTCACCACGGCGAAGCGGATGACCTCCGCTACCGCGGGGTCCTCCCCGACGCTGGCGCGCAGCAGCGGCATCTGCCGGTTGACGCTGTCGATCGGGTCGCCGGCCATCGAAGCGGAGACGTCGAGGCACAAATAGAAGGGAAAGACGGCGTATCGCTCTTCAACGCCGACGGCATCGCTGCTCATGTACTCCTCACGGTACTCAAGGTCGCGGCGAACACCCAAGGCGGATCAGATCCCGAGAAACGGGCTGACGATCATGGCGAAAAGCAGCAGGCCGACGCAGGCGACGACGAAGTCGACCACCGCGCAAACCGCGGCCCGCCGAACGCCGGCCCCTCGCCGACCGGGCGTCGAGAGCGCCGCTCCGGCCCATGCGTGCAACGACTTCCACGCCGCGAAAGCCTGCCGGAGGGCGACCTTCGCCTGGGCAGGGAGAGGCGGGTGGACGACCGGCGACCCGGGCGGAGGCAGCCCCGGCGTCCCGGCCGGCGCGTACCCGGAGCCGGTCGCGGTCGGTACCGCCCGGCCCGACGGCCGCGGGGCGGCGAGAGCGGCGGGCGACCTCCCACCGGCGTGGCTGGAGGTCCAAACCTGGGCGCGAGGCCGGATGGGATGGGGACGGACGGTGACGTCCGGGGCGGCTGGACCGGCGACGGGCTGCGCCGGCAGGGAGGGCGCCGAGCTCCCCTGAGCGGCGTGCACCGCTTCGATGACAGAGGTTGCTCCCAGCCCGGCCAGCACGTCGTGGAGGGCGGCCGCCCAGGTGGAGGCGGGAGGGCGACCCTCCGGGTCGGCGGCGGAGAGGCTGCGTCCGAGCAGAGCCCACACCGGGGCGTCAGGCGCCATGACCGGGCTGCGCAGCACCGCTGCGGGAAGGTCCAACTCGATGTCGACGGCCTCCCCGGCCTTCTGGCGCTTCTGGACGGGGAAGTGCCCGGCGCCGACGATGCGCAAAAAGATCAACGCCAGCGAGTAGCGGTCCGCCTCGAGGCCGGGGTTCTGGCCGGCGGGGACGGTCGGATCGTCCCAGTTGGGGGTCATCGCCCGCCGGCGGCCGGGAGCGCCGAGCGGAGCGCCGTCGGGCCCGAAGCGCTCGCCGTTGTCGCAGTCGAGCAAGAACACCTCCGGACCGCGGCGGGTGGACCACAGCACGTTCTTCGCCGACAGGTCCCCGTGGCCGACAGGCGGGTCGGCGCTCTCCAACGCCTCGAGGACCCGGGCCAGGGCGTAGACCAGACCGATGCGGGCCGGGTCGCCCTGCCCTGGAAGCATCAAGCCGTAGGCAGCGGCCCGCCTGACCGGATCGGCGGTGAGGTAGCTCAGCGTCGCCAGGCGGGCTACGCCGTCGCGGTGGCGGAGGGAGAACCGGCGGGGTGCTCGGGCCATCAGCAGGCCGGCGGCCCGGTCCGGGCCGTCCAGCACGACCGCCTGCGGCCACGCGGTGGCGCTTCGGACGCGGGCGGCCATGCCCGGAGCCAGCGGACCGCCCGGACCGGCCCAGGCCACCAGGCGGCGAAGCCCGTCGGCGTCGACCGGGCGGGGATACTGCTTCAGCAGGGTGCCGGGACGGTCGGGCAGCTCGAAGACCTTCCCCTCGCCGCCCTCGGCGAGCAGGGCCCCGACGCGCAGCTCGGAGCGGGACAGCTCCAAGACGGCAGCGCTCAGCTCGTCCCCACCCCAAAGAGGGCGCCGACACCGAACGTGATGCCGGCGGAGACGATCGCGGCAGCCAGCTGCCGGAGGGCGACGCGGGTCTTGCCCCGGCCGCTGAAGGACCCGATCGCGGCGCCGAGCACCACCGCCACCACCGCTCCGATGGCGATCGACGCCAACACGGCCGGGGTGCCGTGAGTGAAA
The DNA here is from genome assembly GCF_025499425.1 of Acidiferrimicrobium sp. IK. Taxonomy (GTDB): domain Bacteria; phylum Actinomycetota; class Acidimicrobiia; order Acidimicrobiales; family Palsa-688; genus Acidiferrimicrobium. The sequence goes on along the minus strand of NZ_JAIMCB010000003.1, from coordinate 153,852 downwards.
AACCAGGGCAGCAACGGCAGCAGGGCGCCGATCCCGAAGGACAGGAAAGACGCGACGGCGGCCCGCCCGGCCTGCCCCTGTTGGTTGGGGTCCACGCCGAGCTCCAAGCGGGTGTGGGTGTCGAGGGCGACGGCCGGGTTGGACGAGAGGATCCGAGCGACGATCTCGGCGTCGTCGGGGGTGACCCCCCGGGCCCGGTACATGGCGGCCAGCTCTCGCTGCTCGGCTTCGGGCTCCTCCGCCAGCTCCGCGCGCTCGACGGCGATCTCCCGCTCCACCAGCTCCTGCTGGGCCCGGACCGACACCAGCTCGCCGGCGGCCATCGAGCACGCACCGGCGAGCATCCCGGCGATCCCCGCCAGGCGTACTGCGCCGCCGGCCGAGTTGCCGCCCGCAACACCGAGGACCAGCGACACGTTGGTGATCAGCCCGTCACCGGCGCCGAGGACCGAGGCACGAAACGCCCCGCCTTGCACGTCGCGGTGGCGATGGGGGGCGGGGGTCGGCCCGCTGGTGAACCGTCGCAGCAGGCCGAACGGTCCTGTGCGCACCGCTTCGCCGGTGACAGTAGCCATGCCCTCCAGCATCCCCCACCGGGAGCGGCTTCACCCACTTCGATCTCCCGATGTGTTCCCTTCGGTGAGCCGAACAACCGCCGCCCGCCGAACCCACCCTGCATCCAGCGACCGGGCGCCCGGTCCGTCGCCGCGCCGGCGGACAGCGCGCTGAGGCGGCGGCGCGGCGGGCTCGACGGTAGGGTTCGCCCGACGTCATCGCCGGCGGTGCACGACCGGCGGGGAGAGGGAGATCTAGTGGCTGTACTTGACCTTTTCCGCCTCGATGGGCGGGTTGCCATTGTCACCGGTGCGTCGTCGGGACTCGGGGTGGCCTTCGCCAAGGCCCTGGCCGAGGCCGGCGCGGACGTGGCCATCGGAGCCCGGCGCGTCGATCGCCTGGCCGACACTGCCGCCCTGGTGGAGGCCGCCGGGCGTCGGGTGGTGACCGCCGCTACCGATGTCAGCCGGCCGGAAGACTGCGAAGCCCTGGCCCACGCCGCCGAAGAGGCCTTCGGCCGGGTGGACATCCTGGTCAACAACGCCGGCATCGGCACGGCGGTGCCGGCGTCGCGGGAGACCCCCGAGCAGTTCCGGTCGGTGATCGACGTCAACTTGAACGGCGCCTACTGGATGGCCCAGGCGGCGGCCCGGCGGATGGGTCGAGGCAGCAGCATCATCAATGTCTCGAGCGTCCTCGGCCTGGTGACCGCCGGGTTGCCCCAGGCCGCGTACAGCGCGTCGAAGGCCGGTCTGGACGGGTTGACCAGGGACCTGGCGTCGCAGTGGACCGCCAGGAAGGGAATCCGGGTCAACAGCGTCGCCCCCGGCTTCTTCCCCTCCGAGATGACCGAGCAGTACCCTGCCGGCTACCTGGACAGCCGGATCGGCACCGTCGCCGCCGGACGCGTCGGCGACCCAGAGGAGCTGGCGGCTGCGGTCGTGTTCCTGGCTTCGGACGCGGCCGGCTACATCTCCGGGGCGACGATCCCCGTCGACGGAGGGCTGGTCATCGGCTGACGCTTCGGGCCTGCCCGGCGGCGACGGCTACAGGGCGAAGCCGCCGTCGCCGTCCCACACCGCGACCGGAGGCCCGACGGAGGAGAGCGACGACATCGCCGTGCCGCCGGCCAGCGCCGCGAGCAGGTCCGAGTCGCGGCTGGCGCCGACCAAGCGCGCCCCGTCCCCGGTCAGCCCGTACGCGAACGCGACCTCGGGCTGGCCGGCTCGGTCGTGCATCACCGTCCAGGCCTCCAGGCGGCCGCTCCCCTGCCACCCCCGGGGGGCGACAGCGCGCCTGGGCGTGGCGTCCACCTGTTCCTGGGGGTGCCCGAAGCGCGGCGGCGTCGCCGGCGGGAACGCGGCGTAGACGCCGGCGGCGTGCTTGGTCAGGTTGCCGCCATTGGCGGTGCAGAGACCGTACGCGTCGGGCCGGGCCCGCAGCCGCTCCACCATGGTGGCGATGCCGTGGGTGACGTAGTTGTTCCACGGGCCGCCGGCGAATGTGAGGCCGCCAGTGACGGTCAAGTCCCGTTGCAGGTCCAGGCCAAGCTCGCGGGCCGCCACTTGCACCGCGGAGGGGAAGCAGGAGTAGAGGTCCACCAGCTCCAGGTCGTCCACTCCAATACCGGCCAGCGCCAGTGTGTCGCGCCCGACGGCTCGGATCGCCGGCGATGCGTCCAGGCGGTCACGGCGGATGACGTCCACCTGGTCGCTGGCGCGGGAACCGGCGTGGAGGAACACCCAGCGGTCCCGTGGCACGCCGGCTGCGACCGCGGCCTCCACCGAGCACATCATCACCACCGCGGCCTGATCGACGTTGTTGTTGGAGTTCATCCGCTTGGTGTACGGCCAGCCGATGTAGCGATTGTCGGGGGTCGGCGTCGCGATCTGGCTGGCGGTGAGGGCCGCGGGCAGGGCGGCATACGGGTTGGTCGCCGCCACCGCGGAGAACCGGGCCCAAAGTGCGGCCGCGCCGGAGAGGTGATCGTCGGGCTTGGTGCCCGCAGCGGCCGCCGACACCATCAGCGCCGTCTCGAACATGGGATAGAACTGCACCGGCGCGCCGAGGCCGAGCGCTAACTCCTCGGCGGCGGCGAGGACCAGCTCCTCGCCCACAGTCACCGTGGGTGTGGTGGCCGCGTCCTGCTGAGACCACGGCGCCTTTTCTCCACGGGCCTTGTACCACGAGCGGGTCCGCCAGGACTCGGCGCCGCCGATGAGCGCCACGTCGAGCCGTCCGGCCATGATGTCCTCGGCTGTCCGGTTGAGCAGCACCTGCGGGGTGTTGCCGCCAGCGGTGGTGGCGACCGTCTCTCGGGGAGTCGCTCCGAGCAGGCCGGCGACGAGGGCCGCTGGATCGGGGTACGCCCGGCTGAGCAGGTTGACGATCCGGATCGAGTCGAGCGACCCGAGGAGGCTGGGGGCGGCGGCGTCGTCACCGGCCAGGCGGGCGGCCTCTGCGATGAGGGCCACCGGCTCGGGTGCGGGCAGCTCAGGCTGGCTGATCTGGCCGACACCGACGATGACGGGAGTGCGGGGGTCGAGGTTCACGAGCGGACCTTACGAGTTGAGTCAGAGTCGTTGCGGTATTCCGGGCTGGCGCGCCGGGCGCCGCGGGCGGGCGCCTAGTACGCCGCGGGCGGGCGCCTGATACGCCGCAGGCGGGCGGCGGCGTGGGGTGTCCCGGCCGCGGCGGTCCACCGCGGCCGGGACGCCCCGGGAGGTCAGCCGAGTCGCTCGATGATGGTGGCGTTGGCCATGCCACCGCCCTCGCACATCGTCTGCAGCCCGTAACGACCGCCGGTGCGCTCCAGCTCGCAGAGCAGCGTGGCCAGCAGCTTGGTCCCGGAGGCGCCGAGCGGGTGGCCGAGGGCGATGGCACCACCGTTGACGTTGACCTTGGCCATGTCCGGGTGGTGTTCCTTCTCCCACGCCAAGACGACGGAGGCGAACGCCTCATTGATCTCGACGAGGTCGATGTCGTCCAGGGTGAGCTTGGACTTCTCGAGGATCTTGGTGGTGGCGGGGATGGGACCGGTCAGCATGGTCACCGGGTCGACACCGGCCAGGGCGAAGCTGTGGAACCGGGCGCGGGGCGTGAGGCCGAGGGCGGCGGCGCGCTCCTCGCTCATGATCAAAGCGGCGGACGCTCCGTCGGTGATCTGCGAGCTGTTGCCGGCGGTCACCTTGCCGTCTGCCTTGAACGCCGGCTTCAGGTTGGCGAGCGTCTCGACGGTGGTCCCGGGGCGAAGGCCCTCATCCGCGGTGAGGAGGTCGTCTGACTCGATGACGTTGCCCGTCTCCTTGTCCTTCAGGCGGCTCTTGACCGGCAGGATCTCCCGCTCGAAGCGCCCTTCGGCGGTGGCCACCTGGCCACGCTCCTGGCTGAGAGCACCGAACGCGTCGAGGTCCTCGCGTGAGAGGTTCCACCTGTCGGCGATCATCTCCGCCGAGATCCCCTGCGGCACCAAGCCGCCGACGGGCTCGTAGCGCAAACCGACCCGCGGACCGAAGGGGACGCCCACGTTGGGGACCATCGCCGACGCTCCCATCGGGACCACGCTCATGACCTCGACGCCGGCGGCGATGACGACGTCATAGGCACCGGCCATCACGCCCTGGGCCGCGAAGTGCGCAGCCTGCTGCGACGATCCGCACTGGCGGTCGATCGTCGTGCCGACGACGTCCTCAGGGAAACCGGCGGCCAAAGCGGCGTTGCGGGCCACGTTGAGGCCCTGGGCCCCGACCTGCATGACGCAGCCCATAATCACGTCCTCGACGAGCGCGGGGTCGAGGTCGTTGCGCTCGACCAGCGCCTTGAGCGTCTCGGCGGCCAGATCAACGGGGTGCCACCCCGAGAGCTTGCCGTTGCGCTTGCCGCCGGGCGTGCGTACCGCGTCAACGATTACCGCAGTGGTCATGTCCGAGCTCCTGTCTGCACTTCAACCCCGTGTGGGCGAACAGACCAAATGATACTGACATCTCAGTTTCGCCGTCACGTCCGGCGCTGGGTGTCTACCATCGCGGCCACGATGACCGTTGACCCCGGACTGGAGCCTGGCGCCAACGCGACCCAGCTGTCCCGCCGCGAGCAGACCAAGCAGACCAACCGCAGCCGGATCTACGACGCCGCGCTGGAGCTGTTCGCGGAGCGGGGATACTCGGCGGTGACCGTCGAGGACATCTGCGCGCGGGCCGACGTGGGGCGGGCCACGTTCTTCCGGCTCTACGGCACCAAGTCCGGCCTGCTGGAGGAGTTCAACCTCCGCCTCGCCGGCGAGGCCCGTTCCCGGGTCGAGCGGCTGGCATCGCCGAGCACCGCCGAAGCGCTGCGCGAGGTGCAGCTCACGATCAGCGACGCCTGGTCCTCGTCCGGAGCGGGGCTGCGCGAGATGGCCGAGGAGTACATCCACACGGTGAGCCTGGCGGCCGGCGCCGGCGCCAGCCAGCCGGAGCTCCACGTGCTGGTGTCCTCGATCATCCGCACCGGCCAGACGAGGGGCGAGGTGGTGGCCAAGCCCAACCCCGACTTCATCGCCTGGGTGGTCATCGCCGCGCTCTGCAGCGCAACGGCCACCTGGCTGGGGACGCCCGAGACGATGCGCCGGCGCAGCACCGAGACGCTGCAGCTGCTCTTCACCGGGATGCTCGCCGAGGGGTGACGCCATCCGCCGGCCGGCGGGTGGCTTCCGGCGCTGGCTGGGGGGTGCTCTGCCGCTGGCTGGGGGGTGCTCTGCCGCTGGCTGGGGGGTGCTCTGCCGCTGGGTGCGGCTGGCGGGCCGGGCGGCCCGGGTGGCGAGCCAGGCGGCCGGCGGTCGGCGGGTTTCCCGCGACAGACCTAGGCCGGAGGGCGGCCATTTGACGCGGCTATCCCCGGAAAAGGCCAGGCAAACCGCGTCAGACCTCGCCCTTAAGACGCAGGTGTGTCGCGGGATCCATCTGGAGGCGACCCCCGACCAACCCGCGGACCTCTCCCCCCGACCGCCACGTTCCAGCGGCAGCTCCCCGCCGGCCCCCGTCGCCCCAGCCGATCCCTACCCGCCGGCAGCCCGCGCCCCTTACCGCCTGAGAAGGTCCTTGGCGATGTGGGTGATCTGGATCTCGTCGGTGCCGGCGTAGATCTGGAGAACCTTCGCATCCCGGGCCAGCTGCTCGACGCGGAACTCGGCCATGTAGCCGTTGCCGCCAAAGAGCTGCACGGCCTCCATCGCCACCTCCGACGCAGCCCGGGCCGTGTAGAGCTTCATGGCCGAGGCTTCGGCCAGGGTCAGGGGACGGCCGGCCTCGGTCATCTCGATGTAGCGGTAGACCAGGTTCTGGGTGTTGAGCCGAGCCACCTCCATGCGGGCCAGCTTCTCCTGGATCAGTTGGAACTGGCCGATCGGCTGGCCGAACTGCTCACGGTCTTTGGCGTAGGCCACCGACAGCTCGAGGCACTGTTCGATGATCCCGAGCGCCATGGCCGCCACTCCGGCCCGCTCCTGGGCGAAGGTGACCTTGGCGCCGTCGCGCCCGCCGCCACTGACTTCCTCGGTCTCGCCGATCAGCCGGTCCCGCCCGACGCGGACATCAGTGAGGAACAGCTGCCCGGTCGGCGACGAGTGCATCCCCATCTTGCGAAGCGGAGGGGACTGCTCGAGGCCGGGCATGCCACGGTCGAGGACGAACGACAGGACCTTGCGGTCCTTGCGCTCTTGATCCGACGAAACCCCGCCGGCGCTGGCGCCCTCGTCCAGCTTGCAGATGAACACGATCGTGTCGGCAAAGGGACCGTTGGTGATGAACGTCTTCGACCCGTTCAGGAGGTACTCGTCGCCGTCGCGGCGGGCCGTGGAGCGCATCGAGCCGAAAGCATCGGATCCCGACCCTGGCTCGGTGATGGCCCAGGAGCCGATGGTCTTCAAGCTGAGCAGGTCCGGGACCCAGCGCCGCTTCTGCGCGGGGGTGCCCTTGCTCGCTATCGCCGCTGCGGTGAGGCCGACGGACACTCCAAGAGCGGTGACCATCCCCGGGCAGTAACGGCACAGCTCGATGGTTGGGATGAGGCTCATGGCAGCGTCGCGCCCGCCCCCCGAGTCCGAGCCACTGGCGTGGGAGCTCTCGGAGTCTGACCCGCCGGATGTCGAGGCGTTGGCTTCGCGTTCCATCCTGCGCTCGAAGCTTTCCCTGGCCGCGGTGTCGAGGCCGAAGGTCGCGAACATCTTGCGCAGGATGTCGTAGGGAGGCATGTCGCCGTGCTCGAGCGCCTCCTGGTGGGGGGCGACCTCCTTCTCGACGAACTGGCGCACCGCGCTGCGCATCATCTCGTGCTCTTCGGACCAGGCATACATGGTGAGTCTCCTTACTGCGAGCGGGGCCGCCCGGGTGGGCGGGACAACCAGACCAACAGGACGCCCGGGAGGGGCGCGCCAGCCAGATCGGCCGGTCAGCGACCGAGGTCGACGGGCAGCCGCTTGATGCCGTTGATGAACGCCGACTGCAGCTGGGCCGGCGCGTCGGTGACGGTCAGGTCGGGGTAGCGGCGGAACAGCTCCCGGAACATGACGGTGATCTCCCGGCGGGCCAGGTGAGCGCCGAGGCAGAAATGGGGACCGGGGCCGCCGAAGCCGACGTGAGGGTTGGGGCTGCGGCGGACGTCGAATGTGTGCGGGTTGTCGAACACCGCCTCGTCGCGGTTGGCCGCGGCATACATGAGAAGCAGCTTGTCGCCGGCGTGGAGATCGGTGCCGGCCAGGGTCACGTCCTCGGTGACGGTGCGGCGCATGGAGATGACCGGGGTCGCCCAACGGACGATCTCGTCGACCGCGGTCGGGGCGACAGCGTCGAAGTCGTCCACCCAGATCTGCCGCTGCTCGGGGTGCTCGGCGAACGCCCACACGCCATGGGAGACGGCCGTGCGGGTGGTCTCGCTGCCCGCGACGAGCAGCAGGATGAAGAACGACACCACCTCCTGATCGGTGATCGGCTCTCCCTCGACGTCGGCGTGGATGAGCGCTGATACCAAGTCGTCGGTCGGCACGTCGCGGCGGGCGGCGGCGAGGGGTTCCATCAGCGCCGAGAGGTTCATGCCGGCCTCGAGGATGGCGGTCAGGAAGTCCTTGCCCGGCGGCAGGAAGTCGGGATCGCCGCCCGACAGGATGGCGTTGGCCGATTCAAGGATCATTCCCCGCTCGCTTCGCGGCACGCCCATCATGTCGAGGATGACGAGGAGGGGAAAAGGAGCGGCGATGTCAGCCACCAGGTCGACGGAGGACCGGTCGATGCCGTCGAGGACCTCGGCCGCGGTGTGCTCCACCTGATCAAGGATCCGCTGGAGCATGCGCGGCGTGAACGCGCCCGAGACGATCCGCCGGAGCCGGGCGTGGCGGGGGTCGTCCATGCTGATCAGCGACCCGTAGAACTCGTTGAGATCAGCCGGCATGTCGATGACACTCGTGGCGCCCTGCCCGGAGCAGAACGTGGCCGGCCGTCGCGACACCTCGAGCACGTCGGCGTGGCGGACCACCGCCCGGTAGCCGGGGCCTTTCGGCTGGTCGAGGCCGGGGATCTGGTCGGGCTCCTCGAAGAACGCGAGGGGTTGGTGCTGGCGAAGCAACTGGTAGCCGCGCTCGCGCTCCGCCCACGGCAGGCTCCAGAACTCGGGCGCAGACAGGTCGATGTCGACCCCTTCGATCACGGTCACAGCAGTCCTCCTCGTCGGGGCCTCTTCCCTCTCAAAGGCCCTGCGACGAAACGATACTCTAGTCTCACTTCCTCAGCGGGGACAGCGAGGTGCCGCGGCGGCCGCACGGGCCTCGGTCTCGCTCGGCGTCTCCTCGACGGGCGCCGGCCGCCTGCGCCGTGCGCGCCTGACGTAGAGAACGGCCGCGGCGACCAGAGCCACCACGAAGGCGACGGACACCTGGTTGAACACTCGGTCGATGAGCCCCAGGTTGGTGCTGAGTAGCTCCCCGAGCCCCACCAGGACCCCGGTCCACGCGACCGAGCCGACCGCGGTCCAGGCCACGAACCGCCCGAGCGGCATGTGGGCTGCACCGGCCGGGAAGCCGATCAGGCCTCTGACCACCGGCAGGCACCGCCCCACCGCGGCGATCCACCCGCCGTAGCGGGCAAACACTCGCTCGGCGCGCTCTAGGTGCTGCGGGGAGAGCAGCACGTAACGCCCGAACCGACGGACTGCGGGCACCCCGCCGCGCCGACCGATCACATAGCTCACCGTCGCGCCCGCGACCTGCGCGACGACCGCCACCACGGCAACCGCCCACAAGTCGAGGTGTCCCTGTGCTGCTCCGACGACAGCCAGAGGGATCAGGACCTCGGATGGGACCGGGACACCGAAGCTGTCCAGGAACAGACCCGCGGACAGACCCCAGTAGCCGAGGTCCGAGACCAGGTGGGTGGCCAGGTCGGCCGTGCTCAAGCTCATGGGGGGGAAGCCCGCAGCGGCGCGACCGCGACGCGGGAGGGCCCCTGGAGCGTACCGCCGCGGATCGGCGTGAGAAGTCACGCCGGCGGCGCGATGCTGGTGCCCAAGACCGATCCGCCGGTGGCAGCCTCGGCAGCCGAGCCGGGGCCGATGCAAAAGGAGCACCCTCATGTCGTGGGGCAAGATGTTCAAGCGGGCGAACAGCTACGCCCAAGCGAAGGCCCAGACCACCCTCGACGCCCATGCCGACCCGAAGGTGCAGCTGGAGCAGGCCATCAGCGAGCTGCAAGCTCACCACCGGGATCTGGAGGCGGCGGCCAGCCACGTCATCGCCCAGGACAAGCTGGCCAAGATGCGCCTCGCGGAGCTGTCGACTCAGGAGGCCCGCTACACCAAGTCGGCGATGGCCGCGCAGCAGCAGGGGAACCTCGACGCGGCTCGGACCTTCGCTACGAAGATCGCGGGGCTGCGGGACCAGATCCAGGGGCTGAGCGCTCAGATCCCGCAACTGGAGGCAGCCGCCGCCGACGCCCGCCAGGCCGTGTCGGAGTCGGCGTTCCAGCTCCAGCAGAAGGTCAATGAGCGCTCGACCATCCGGGCCCAGATCGATCAGACCCGGATGCAGCAGGAGATGGCGTCGAGCATGAAGCAGCTCAGCGACCTGACCGGGGAAGGCAACGCACCGAGCTTCGACGAGATCCGCCAGAAGGTCGCCGGCCAGTTCGCCGAAGCCCAGGCCCAGACGGAGCTGTCGAGCGCCAGTCCCGAAGTGCAGGAGATGCACGTCCACCACGCGGAGCTGACCAGCGAGGCGGACGCGATCCTGGCCGAGTTGAGCGCCGGCACGGCGCAGCCTTCTGCGCTTGGGACCAGTAGCGAGCCCGGTCAGCTCGGGGCGGGTGCTGCCAGCACCGGGTCTGACGGCGCCGGTTCAGCCGACGAGGAAGCGGCCGTCGCCGACGACAGCGGCGCAACCAGCAAGCCCTGACCGGGGGGCGCCCAGCCCCCGAACCAGGCTGCGGGGGCCCGCCGGGAGCTTGGTGGTCCTACCAGCCCCCGCCGTCGTTGTCGCCGCCCCATCCGCCGCCTCCGCCCCAGTCGCCACCGCCTTGGTCGCCGTCGAAGACCTCACCGAGGACTTCGCCGCCGAGCATCCCGAGCAGACCTCCGGCCAGTCCAGCGCCGAGCGCTCCGCCCAGCCCGTTGCCGCTCCTGCGGCCGCCCCACGCCGGTTGCTGTGGGAGTTCGGCCGGCGGCGGGGTGACTGGGATGGCGGCCGGCTCCGGGCCGGGGTCGAGGCCTAGTCGGGTGCGGACCAGCCTGGTGGAATGGAGGCCCTCGATGGCGATGTTGCGCACCACGTTTATCTCGCCCACCGTTGTCGCCTCGCCCATCTGGGCGCCGGCGGTGTTGTAACGCTCGGCCGCGTCGGCCAGGGCCTGGCGGTTGGTGGGATCACCGCCGTCGTCGAGCGTCGACACGTCGTGGCTCAGCCGACCGAGCAGCGACTCGGCCTCTGCCCTGGCGGCTTGGAGCGCGGGATCGGGGCGGTCGGCGTGGTGACGGAACATTTGCTGCAGCCTCCTGTGGGGACGTACCCAGCATGGTAGGGGGCGTCAGGGTGAACGTTGCGGCAGACCTCGACGGTCTCGCTTCACCGGGGCAGCCCGAGCAGCCGCTCGGCGATGATCGACTTTTGCACTTCCGTGGTTCCACCAGCGATGCCCAGCGCCGGCGCCGCCCCGACACGGGACGCAGCCGGGCCCGACACGGTGGCGGCGGGGCCGGCTAGGGCCGCGGTCAGGTCGGCGTGCTCGAGGCCAAGTCCGGTCACCCCGAGCTTCATCAGGGAGGCGCCGGCGTCCCCGAGCCGGGCCCGCTGCTGGCCGAGATGGCCGAGGGCGCGGCCGCGGGTCCACAGCCGCACGGCGCGGTCTTTGGCTACCGGGGTCGCTTCGTCGAGGTAGCGGACGGTCTCGGCGATCTGGTGGTTCATGGAGATGACCAGGCCGCCGACGTGGTCGCGCTCGTGGCCGAGCGTGGACATCGTGACGCGCCACCCGCCGTTCACGTCGCCGAGGAGCGCTTCGGACGGAACGGCCACCCCGTCGAGCACGACCTGCGCGAACTCCCGCTGGCCGGTCATCTGCCGCAGCGGCAGGACTGTCACGCCCGGGCTGTGCACGTCGAGGAGGAACAACGACAGGCCTCGGTGAGCCGGTGCCTCCAAGTCGGTGCGAGCCAGGCAGATCGCCCAGTCCGCGAAGTGGGCGTTTGATGTCCACACCTTCTGCCCCTCGAGGCGCCACCCCTCCCCGTCGCGGATGGCCACCGTCCGCAGATGGGCCAAGTCGCTGCCGGCGTCGGGTTCGGAGAACATCTGGCACCACAGGGCGGCACCGCTGGCCAGTGCGGGCAGGTGGGCGGACTGCTGGCGTTCGGTTCCGAACGCGAGGAGGGCCTCGGCGGTCAGGACCAAACCGACCATGTTGAGGTAAGGAGGCACCCCGGCCCGGGCGCACTCCTCCACCCACACCGACGTGTGGGCCGGGGAGAGACCCCGCCCGCCGAAGCGGACCGGCCAGTGGATACCGGCGAACCCGCTGTCGTGGACGTGTCGCTGCCACCGGCGGCCGGCGTCGGCCCACTGCTCGGGGACGATGGCGCCGTAGTCGGGCGGGGCGTCGGTGGCCTCAGACGCCAGCCACTGCCGGGCCGAGCGCCGGAACGCGTCGAGGTCCACCTGCCCGCCGCCCGCCCGGCCTAGAAGAACCGGCGCAGGAGCTTCTCGGCCCGGGCCGAGTACGGCGGGTACGGCAGCTTGAGGTCGGGACGGGCCGGTTTGACCAGCACCGACTTGCGGTGGCTGAACGTCTCGAACCCCCAGCGCCCGTGGTAGGCGCCCATGCCGCTCGTGCCTACCCCGCCGAAGGGCAGGTTGGGGGCGAGGACGTGCATCGCTGCGTGGTTGATGACGATCCCCCCGGCGCTGACCTCGTCGACGAACCGGCGCTGCTCGGTCTTGTCGTTGCTGAACAGGTAGGCGGCGAGCGGCTTGGGGCGGCTGACCACGAAGTCGATGCCTTCGCTCAGGGAGTTGATGGTGACCACCGGGAGGATCGGGCCGAATATCTCCTCGGTCATGAGCGGCGCGGCGACGTCGGGGTCGACGACGATCGTCGGTTCGATGGCCCCCCGGTCGGCGTCGAGACCACCGCCGAGTGCCACCTGGCCGCCTGCGTCGCCGAGCAGTCCGGCCAGACGGTTGTACTGGCGCCGGTTGACGATCGGGAGCTTGCCGAGGGAGCCGCCGGCGAACTGCTCGGCGCTGCGCCCCACCTTGTCCACCAGCTCGTCGCGCACCGCGGCGTCGACTAGGACGTAGTCCGGGGCGACGCAGGTCTGGCCGGAGTTGAGCAGCTTGGTCCATGCGATCCGGCGGGCCGCCACGTCGATGTCAGCCGAGCGGGTGACGACGGTGGGGCTCTTGCCGCCCAGCTCCAAAGTGACCGGGGTGAGGTGCGGGGCGGCGGCCGCCATGACCAGCTTGCCGATCTCCGGGCCGCCGGTGAAGAAGGCGTGGTCCACCCCCTGCGCGAGCAGGGCCTGGGTCGCTGATGCGTCGCCTTGCAGCACTGCGACGGCGTCGCTGTCGAGGTACTCGGGGACGAGGCGGGCCAGAGCCGCCGACACCGCCGGGGCGTGCTCCGACGGTTTGATGACCGTGCAGTTCCCCGCCGCGACGGCCCCGATCAGCGGTCCGAGGGTCAGGTAGACGGGGTAGTTCCAAGGCCCGATGACCAGCACCGTGCCGAGCGGCTCGTAACGGTAGAACGCCTTGCCTGGCCGCATCGACAGCGGCAGGCCGGTGCGGGTAGGGCGGGTCCATCCCTTGAGGTGCTTGCGGGCGTACCTGGCCTCGGCCGCCACCGGGGCCACGTCCCCAAGCCAGGCGTCCACCGGGGGCCGTCCGAGGTCGGCGGCCAGCGCCGCGGCGAGCTCCTGCTCCCGTTCGGCTACCAGCCGCTCGATGTTGCGGAGCTGCTCGAGCCTCCACTCGAGGTCGCGGGTGCGGCCGGTCGAGAAGGTCTTGCGCAGGCCAGCGACGACGGCCGCCACGTCTGCGGTGGCCGGGATGGCATCGGCGGGCGGGCTGGTCGGTGCGCTCAACGGTTCCATTGGGTCCCTCCGGAAGGTCGGTATCGGGGTCGTCGGTCCGTACCGTCGGATTCAGCGTAGGTGACGACAGCACGCCTTGCGACGGTCCGTCACCGTCGGCGACCACGGCCGGTGAGCCGGCGGGCCTCTAGGCCGCGCAGGTCTCCGTCCTCGTCGACGTGGCGGCGGGCCGTCCCGAAGCCCGCCGCCGCGAGCGGCTCGGCCAGCTCGCGGTCCTGGTCGCCGCCCAGCTCCAGCAGCAACGTGCCGCCGGGGCGCAGCAGCGCTCCCGCGGCGCGGACGGCCGCGACGAGCAGGCGCACGCCGGAGGGGCCCCCGTCGAGGGCCAGGCGCGGTTCGTGGTCGCGGGCGTCACGGGGCAGGTATTCGATGGCGTCGGTGGGGACGTAGGGCACGACTCCGACCACCACGTCGCAGGCTCCGGCGACGGCGGCGGGCAGAGGATCAGCGAGGTGGCCCTCGTACACCTCGACGCCGTTGGCCGCAGCGCACCGGCACGCCAGCGGATCGATGTCGGTCCCCACCACCCGAGCGTCCGGCCGGGAGTTGCCGATCGCGACGGCGATGGCCCCCGAACCGGTGCACAGATCGACTGCCAGGCCGTTGGGCGGCAACAGCTTCGCGGCCCGCTCTGCCAACGCTGCGGTCTGGGCCCGGGGGACGTACACGCCGGCCTCGACCTGTACCCGGGTGGGCCCAAAGGCCACCCACCCGGTGATCCACGCCAGCGGCTCGCCTCCCTCCCGCCGGGAGACGAGCGCCTCCAGCCGCCCGGGGTCGCCGCCAGCGGCGGTGAGCAGCTCGCCGGCCTCCTCGTCGGCGGCCACGCAGCCGGCCGCGGCCAGCCTCTCGGTCACCGCCGCCAGGTCCGCGAGCGCCGGGGGAAAGGCCACGGGCTGGGAGTCGGTCATCGGGGCACGGTAGCCATCCGCCAGCGAGTTCGACCGTACCTTTTCGCCGCTCCGGTCAGACGGCGCGGACGCTCACCGATCCGAGGTGGGCGAAGGTTGCCGCGACGGAGTGGCCGGGCTCCAACGGGACCGACGGTGTAAGCCCACCGGAGAAGACCAGCCAGCCAGCCTCCACCGCTTCGGAGCGACCTGCCAGCCAGTTGGCGAGGAGGGCGACCGCCTCGGCCGGATGCCCTAGACACGCCGCGCCGGCGGCGGTCATCGAGGGGTCGCCGTCTTGTTCGAGGATCAAGCCGAGGAGGCGCAGGTCGAGCGATGACGGGTCGAGGACCCGCGGCCCGAGCACCACTCCCGCCTCGGAGGTGTTGTCGGCGATCACGTCCGGCGCGGCGAACGAGAAGTCGGCGAAGCGGGAGTCGAGGATCTCCAGCCCACAGCAGATTCCCTCGGTGGCCGCCATGACGTCGGCGGCGGTTACCCCTGGGCCTTCTAGGCGTTCGCCCATGACGAACACGATCTCCGGCTCGACCCTGGGGTGGATGAGGGTGCCGGTGCGTACTGGGGTTTCGGCCGGGTGGACGGTGCTGGCGAAGATCCGGCCGTAGACGGGCTGGTCGAGCTGCATCTGGGATTGCTTGGCCCGCGAGGTGAGCCCGAGCTTGACGCCGATGACCGGGTCTCCCCGGTCCGCCCGCCGGCGGGTGCGCTCGTCTTGGACCCGGTAGGCGTCCTCGACGGTCAACTCCGGGTACGCCTCACTCAACCGGGGGATGGCGGCGCGGCGAGCGACGGCGGCGTCGAGGATGTCTGCGCAGGCGCCGACGAGGTCCTCGCTCACCGGGCGGCTTCCGCCAGCGGACCAGCCTCGGCCAGCGTCGCGGCGATGTGGATGATCTGGTCCTCCTGGCCGCCGACGAGGTGCTGGCGGCCGCACTCGAGGAGGATCTCCGCGCCGCTGACGTCGTAGCGGTCCGCCGCCCGGTAGGCGTGCTTGAGGAACGACGAGTAGACGCCCGCGTATCCCATGATGATCGCCAGGCGATCCTTGACGCACTCGGCGTCCATGATCGGGCGCACTACGTCCTCGGCCACGTCGAGCAGTCCGAGGACGTCGATCCCGGTTCGGATCCCGAGTCGCTCCGCGACGGCGACGAAGCACTCGAGGGGCGTGTTGCCGGCGCCGGCGCCGAAGGAACGGGTCGAACCGTCTATCTGAAGCGCTCCGGCCCGAACCGCGCTGACAGTGTTGGCCACCGACAGCCCCAGGTTCTCGTGGGCGTGGAAGCCGACCTGGGCGTCGTCGCCCAGCTCGGCGCGCACCGCTTCGACCCTCCGGCCGGCGTCCTCGAGGATCATCGCACCAGCGGAGTCGACGACATAAACGCACTGGCAACCGGCGTCGGCCATGATGCGGGCCTGCGCGGCCAGGACCTCTGGGGGCTGGCTGTGCGCCATCATCAAGAACCCGACCGTCTCGAGCTGCAACTCCCTGGCCAGCCCGAAGTGCTGGATCGAGATGTCGGCCTCGGTGCAGTGGGTGGCGACGCGGATGATCGACAGGCCCAGGTCCGCGGCCATCTTGATGTCGTCCTTGGTGCCCAACCCGGGCAGCATCAACGCGGCGATCTTGGCCCGGGTGGCGGTTTGCACTGCGGTGTCGATGAGGGCCATCTCGTCGGTGAGTGACAGCCCGTAGTTGTAGGACGATCCGCCCAGCCCGTCGCCGTGGCTGACCTCGATCACAGGCATGCCGACCGCGTCGAGGGCGCTCACAGTGGAGCGCACCTGGTCGACGGTGAACTGGTGGCGCTTGGCGTGGGACCCGTCACGGAGGCTGGTGTCGGTGAGTCGGATGTCGAGGGTGTCGGAGTAGGGCATGCGGTCAGCTCCTCGCGCCGAGGAGGGCCGAGGCCAGCTCCTCACCGGTCTTGGTCGCGGCGGCGGTCATGATGTCCAAGTTGCCGGAGTACGGCGGCAGGAAGTCCCCGGCTCCCTCGACCTCGATGAAGATCGCCACTCTTAGGGATCCGTCGCTGTCGTCGAACTGCGGCTCGCCGCGCAGCCGGTAGCCGGGCACATAGCCCTGGACCTCGACAACCATGTCGCGCACCGACTGGGCGACTTTGCCCCGGTCGGTCGCCGGGTCGAGCGAGCAGTAGATGGTGTCCCGCATGATCAGCGGAGGATCGGCCGGGTTGAGGATGATGATGGCCTTCCCGCGACCTGCACCCCCGAGGACCTCTACCGCCCTGGATGTGGTCCGGGTGAACTCGTCGATGTTGTTGCGGGTCCCGGGCCCGGCCGAAGCGGAGGCGACAGTGGCGACGATCTCGGCGTAGTCGACCGGGGCGACCCGGCTCACCGCGTGCACCATCGGGATGGTGGCCTGGCCGCCACAGGTGACCATATTGAGGTTCATGGCGCCGATGTGCTCGTGGAGGTTCACCGGGGGCACCACGTAGGGCCCTCGGGCCGCTGGCGTCAGGTCGATGGCTCGAATCCCGGCCTCCTCGTAGCGGGGCGCGTTGCGGACATGGACGTAGGCGCTGGTGGCCTCGAAGACCAGCGCCGGCGGCTCCGGCCGGGCGAGGAGCCAGTCGACGCCGTCACTGGAGGCCTCCAGCCCGAGGTCGGCGGCCAGGCGCAGGCCGGCTGAGTCCGGGTCGACCCCGACCATGTAGCGGGGCTCGATGACCTCGGAGCGCAGGAGTTTGTAGAGCAGGTCGGTCCCGATGTTGCCGGGACCGACGATGGCGGCGGTGACCTTGTTTGTCATGGGACCTCCGTGGTGTCGAGCGGGTGGGTCAGCAGAAGCGGGCGGTCACGTCGCCGAGCACGTCGAACTCGGCGCGGATGACGTCGCCGGGCGCGACCTCGACCATCCGGGTGCAAGCGCCGGGCATCACGATCTGGCCGGCTTCGAGGGTCACTCCGAAGGCGGCCACCTTGTTGGCCAGCCACGCCACCGCGGTTATCGGGTTGCCGAGAACCGCGCCGCTGCAGCCGGTCTCGACAATCTCTCCGTTCTTGCGCAGCAAGGCGCCGATCAGGGCCGGGTCCAGCCCGCTGAGGCTGGTGGGGCGACCGCCGAGCACGACACCTGCCGATGAGGCGTTGTCGGCGATCGTGTCTTGGATCCGGATCCGCCAGTCGACCACTCTCGAGTCGACGATCTCGATCGACGGTAGGAGGAAGTCCACGGCCCGGAGCACGTCGGCCACGGTTACGCCGGGACCCGCCAGGCCGGTACGTAGCACCACCGCGACCTCGATCTCGGCGCGGGGCTGGATGAACCGTCCGGTGTCGATGGGGTCGTGCTCGTAGAAGAACATGTCGTCGAGGAGGTGGCCGTAGTCGGGCTCGTGGACGCCGAGCATCTGCTGCATGGCCCGGGAAGACAACCCGACCTTGTGGCCCCGGACGACACCGCCGGCCGCCAAGCGCCGCTCGATGTTCACCAGCTGCACTTGGTACGCGTCGTCGACGCCGAAGTCCGGCCAGTCATCGCTCAGCGGTTCGATGGGCTTGCCGTCCCGCTGCGCATCCCACAGCGCATCGGCCGCGCCTTGCCACCGGCCCGCGTCGGCCATCTGCTCTCCCTCCTGGTACCTCGCTCCATCCTTCGGTTCCGGTGAAGGGGGGTCAACCATGCGGTTCCGCTCAGCGGGACGGGACCGGGGATCGCCCCTGTTGGATCCGCACTTCCGGGGCCGGATGACCACGGTGGGTGGCCGGGTGTTGTAGCCGTGCAACCGACCCCTGCTCGGCTCTTGCGAAGTCTGAAGGCAGAAGCCGTGCAAGCGAGGTCGGCCCCGTGATTTCACTGCTTGGGCCCTCGCGACTACCGGCTCATTCCACCCACTGTGCCGGGCTGGTCCGGTCGTGCTTTGCACGACGGCGGGGTGATGCGGGAGGACGTGCGGTGCATGGACGAACTCCCCGATCCTGAGCTCGCTGCGGTTGAAACCGCCCGGCGTCGTGAGCGGCTCCATGCCGACCTACGCGCCGGTGGCTCTATCACGGTGGAGCAGCTGGCCGCCGGGCGCCGCGTCACGGTGGCCTGGGCTTCCCAGTTGATCGCCGAGTGGTGTCCGCGTCGGCAGCTGTTCGTCATCGACGGGGACGACCAGCACCTCGTCCCAGCCTTCCTGCTCGACGAGACCCTCAGCCCACGACCGGAGCTGACGGCAGGACCCCCGGCTCGACGACCCGGTCAAAGGCGCAAGTTGTGGTTCACCAGTGGCAACCCGATGTGACCCTCCGGGCACAATCTGAGATGAGTGCTAAGTGTGCCCGAGGAGGCACAATTGAGGTATGCTGAGGATGTGCCTGATGAGGCACATACACCTGGAGGGTGTGGATGCAGACGTGGATCGTACGCTCGGGAGGGGATTTCGGCCGGGCCATAGCCGAGCTCCGGCACGCTCATGGCCTGACCCAGAGTGAGCTGGCGGAGCAGGGAGGGTTGTCGCGCCCTTGGTTGGCCAAGCTCGAAGCTGGCCGTTCGACCCCCGTCCTTGATCATCTCCTCAGGCTGACTCGCCGGCTCGGAGCCACCGTCACGATCACCTTCGATGGTGGCAATGGCCCGGCCTGAGCCGCTCGGCGTCTGGCTGCACGGATTCCGGGTAGCCGAACTGACCACCTCCGGTCCCGGCGACGTCACCCTCCGCTACAGCAAGGAGGCCCTGCGGCAATGGCCGCGCAACACCCCCGTGCTGTCGTGCTCCCTGCCCCTCACCGACAGACGGCAGAAGGCCGGCGTCTACTTCAAGGGGATGCTCCCCGAAGGCCAGCACCTGCAGGCTCTCGCCGCCCAGGCGAAGGTCTCGACCATCGACATCTTCGGCCTGCTCGCGCGCTACGGCCGCGACGTCGCCGGCGCCACCGTGATCTCGCCCACTGAGCCGGAGGACCGCCCGGGCCGCCTCGAGCCCTACGATCAGGTCAGCCTGGCTGAAGAGGTCGCCAACCTCGAAGACCATCCCCTCGGCGTCCACCACGACAGCGAACTGTCCATCGCTGGCCTACAGAACAAGCTGCTGCTCATCGCTGACGGCGACGGCTGGGGCCGGCCCGTCGCCGGCAGACCCTCGACCCACATCCTCAAGATCGAGGACCGCCGCTACCCGGGCCTGGTCACCATGGAAGCCGCCTGCCTGCGCCTGGCCCGCACCGTCGGACTGACCAGCGTCGATGTCACCCTCGCGACCATCGCAGAACTCCCCTGCATCATCGTGTCCCGCTTCGACCGGCGCGTCGAAGCCGACGGGACAGTGGCGCGGGTCCACCAAGAGGACGCCTGCCAAGCCCTCGGCCGCGACCCTGATGCCAACCGCGGGAAGGGCAAATACGAGGCGGCGGGCGGCCCCGCCCTGGTCGAAGTGGCGGCACTTCTCGATCGCTGGGCCGCCGAACCGCTCAGCGAACTGGAACGGCTTGTGGCCGTGGTCACGTTCACGGTGGCCATAGGCAACGGGGACGCTCACGGCAAGAACCTCAGCCTGCTGCACGACACCCCAGGAAGCGTCTGCCTCGCTCCCCTCTACGACACCGTCCCCACCGTGCTGTGGCCGAAGCTGCCCGACCGGGCCGCCATGTACATCAACCACAAGACCAAGCTCTCAGCCGTCACCCTCGACGACATTGTCGCCGAGGCAGTCCGATGGCGGCTCGCTCCCCAAACAGCCCGCAGGGCCGCCACCGCCACCGCCGAGCACCTCCTGGCCGCACTCGATGCCGAAGGCGCACCCGAGGCGCTCAGCGTGGTTATCCGCACCCGCCTCCAAGCGCTCCTTTCTACAAAGCCTGGCTAGCCCATGGGCATCCCCCACTGGGTCGGACACCTAGTGGGGGATGTCCACCTAACGGTGTTTCTGGCCTGAAACGCTGAGCGGAGAGCTCGGCGAGGAGGGTGCAGACATGACTGCAACACTGGACGAGATGGCTAAGCGCAAGCCGCCGGCGGAGGTGACCGCGGAGCAGCAGGCCGCGGTCGAGCTGGTCCGCGTGGCCAAGGAGAAGGGCCTGTCGCTGACCGCCTGACGGGCTGCTCAAGTCGTTGACGAAGTCGGTGATCGAGATGGCCTTGGGCGAGGAGATGACCGATCATCTCGGCTACGCCAAGCATGACCCGGCCGGGACCGGCGCAGAGAATATCCGCAACGGCAACCGAACCAAGACGGTGATCTCAGGCAACACCGGTCCGGGGAGTGTAACTACAACGGTGTAACTGTCCACTTACAGTACCCCGCTGCAGTACAACAACTGGCGGTACCGGATCTGGGTACCAGCCACCCGAGCGGCAGGCCTCGACGGACTGCGCTTCCACGATCTCCGCTCGAACGCGGCGACCGCCCTCGTTGCGCCCGGCCTCGACATCAAGACGGTCCAGAGCCGGCGCGGCCATTCGACGCCGGTGCTGACCCTGCAGATCTACGCCAGGGCTACCGCGGAAGCCGACCGCGCTGCCGCCGAGGCCGTCAGCGAACGCCTCCGTCCGCGCGATAGACGCGCGATGCGCCCTTCGGCGGCAGCCCCCGGCTGACGTACCCAGGGGACGAAACCCCTCTGAGCTGGGGGTTTGTGAGTGGGCGCTGAGGGACTCGAACCCCCGACCACCGCCTTGTAAGCACGTCTAGGGGGTGAAGATTATCTCGATGGGTATTCAACCGGCGACCGCATAACAGCAGCTCAGGCGGCTCACGTGGGCTTGATGGCGGGGGCTTCTACCGCACTTGGAAGCCGAGAACTGCGTACGCAGTGCCGCTACCAGGCCTTATGCGTGGTCACGTTTTGGTCACGGCACCGGGACAAGTCCATGCAGCAAACGGGCATGCAGTCAACGAGTACTCCTCTCGATCCGGGGGGTCGAGAGCCCCGGAAGTCCTGGTTACCTCCTCGTCCGCCGCCATCAGCAGCGGGCCGTCGGAAGGAAAGGTAAGTCGCACCCTGACCCGACAGCAGCCCACGAACGGGGCGATGAGCTCCAGGGAGGTTCAGGTGCACGAGATCAGAGAACTTCTGTGCTGTGGTTGGTGGCGAGAGCGGCCGGGCGATCACCCTGCACTGCTCGAGACGGTGTCGGTCGACAATGACGGCACGACCACCACGGGGAGCAGCACGGTCGCTGGACTGGACCCTACGATCACCGGCAACGCCTTCGCCACGTCCGCGGAGGGATCCTGTCCCGCCCGTGGCCACACTCCCTGGCCGCCTCGATGGGCACATAGGGCCTACCGTCGCGGATGAGGCGGTGCGTCGTCCTCCAGGATGACGAGCGGAGGACGAGGACTGACACGGACAGCATGAAAAGCCCCGGACGTCTGCCACAGACGTTATTGGCGACTTCGCGGATGCAACGGGACCACTTCCTCGGCGGCTTCCCGTAAACGCCGCCGAGCACCGCCCGCCGATCGTCGTGACCCGCCCGTGGACCCGAGCGAAGATACTTCGTCTGACCGCCAGGTAACCGACCCGCCACCAAGCTCCATCGTGCAGCCGGCAGCCGAGGCCGTCAGCACCACTCAGCGTGGGCTTGAGCAGGCTTCGCCTATCACACCACCATCAAGCACGGGGGCCGCCGACGTCGGTCTGCTGCTGTTGGCCTTTGTCCAGATATCTCGCCAGCACCTCAACGTCAGACAGTCAGAGCGGACAGGTGCCCATATGCAATCTTGGCGCGATCGAGAAGGGCGTCATAAGTGAAGATCTCATCGACGGCGAGTTGCTGACGAACAAGGCTCAAATATCGCTTCGACTCTCGCGGCAACGCAATAGCGCTGTCCCTGCCCAGAATGATTGCCGTCCGAAAGTTTCCTGCGACCAATCCAGGGTAGACATCATTCAGTAGGCTCGCATGCCGCGCTATGTAATCCTTCCACTCCCCGATCTGGAAGGCCGCCTGCGTTAGCTGGGCGCGCGTTTCTCCTCGGGACGTATCTGGACGCTTACCTGGACGCTCCAATTCGATCAGCCGATAGGTGTCATCCGGGTACTGAACGAGAAAATCGGGTTCGACATACTCCTTGCCGATTGGCGAATGTCCCCCTGGATATTGGAAGCGAGGCTTCGACGCCACCAACCCATACACGTCAATCAATATGGGATTTTCATACAAGAATTGGTGATACACATCCTCAGAATCGACTCGGTCCTCGTTTAGCAGCCGTTCGAGGTTCGTGATTGCTTCAGCAAGCGCTACAAGGGTCTTGTCCAAGTTGGGTGGGTCGGCAGAACCAAGGAACGTGATGGACCCGCCACTGTCTTGAAGGTCCCCGCCATAGTCCCATCGAATGTCGAGGCTGACCCTTGCCGCCGTTGACCTGGGATCCCAAGCTGCGACATCTAGATGTCTTCCTACCTCTATGTAACGAAAGAAGTGGCGGTAATTGCGGTCGGCAGTCGTAAATCCAATATTGCGCAATTTCCTAGTCATCCAGAAGGGGGAGGCTTCGTCAGGGATGTGGAAGTCCAGGACGCTTAGGACGCCGAAGGTGAGGCGCGACAAAAGGTCCTCTAATGAAATATTGTAACGCTTAACTCGCACGGGCTTACCAGAGCAGTTAGCTTGCACGTCCTCCAGCGGAGCGGGAAAGTTTCCTGTCCACACTTCAATTGGTAGTTTCTTGGGACTAACTATCCGGTATATCCCAATGTTGCCCCCAAGGATACCCTGCTCCGCTAAAAGTTTACGGATCGAGTCAGGGACCACTGTAGGTTGGTAGTCAATCATCATCGCGGGGCCGCCGGCGATATGCCATGCCTCATTCCGCGGAATACCGGCACTGTCCACAATCGCCCAGCCGTTCGTGCCGAGGAGGCACTCGACCGGAGAGTCGTCTAGGTACGTAGATAGCTGGGGTCGTGGCGGATAACCAGCACCACGAGGCGGTCTCGACGTCAGGCGCCCATAGGCTGACCGGTAGTGAGCGACATACGCACCGAGATAGCTGTGGATCCGCTCGACACTGTTCTCCGACACGGCGTCGAGCCTTGCACACAACTCCCGCATCTGCGCCATCGAACATAACGAATGTCCAAAGCGATACCGACGAGGGCCCGCGATTCGGCAGGCAGGATGGGTGGTAGGTGGGTGGTGCCCTTAGCACCGGTGGTGACGCTGGCGTGACCGTAGGGTCGGGTGCTCGAGTCCGGTGTGACCTGCGAACCTCGGTTGTCTCACGGAGGATCTGTCAGCCGGAGCCCACGAGTTCCCGGCACCAACCGGTGCCGTGGGCCTGATCTCCCTGACCTACACAAGAGGTCGGCCTTTACATCCTTGCTAGTCAGTGCATGCGTTTGGCTGTGGCCATCGCAGGCAGACAGGTCATTGCCGGCAGGTTGACACCCCCAGGCGAGTAGTCCGTCAGTTTGAGCGATAGTGCGTCCTGACCACTCGCGGAAGTTAGCGGCCAAGCAGACCGGCGATCTGCTTGTCGCTCCACGCGTAGGTGGCGACGCCGGCTGACATGGCTGGTGTGGTGGGGCGGTCATAGCGCCTGGTCAGCGTCTCGTGGGGCCGAGTGAAGTTGTAGTGCATGAAGTGGAGAGAGGCGGCAGCGGCGTGGGTCTCGACCTTCTGGGAGAAGGCGTTAGTGAGCCAGGTGAAGCGGCGCATGCCCATCCGCATGGTGAGGTTGGCCCACTCCACGTAGCTGGTGGACACCATGCGGAGTCGGGGTCGCCGCAGACCTTTCGCTCCCCCGATACTGGTGCAGACCGCCGGGCTGTAACGGCGGTCGCCGCCCTGAGCGCCTTAGTCCTTGACCACGATGGCGTAGTCGATGTTGTTCCCCCACAAGGCGTCCACGAGCGGCGGGTAGGACGCGAAGCCGTCGGTGGTGAGCTGGATTCGACGGCCCGGCGGCAAGCGAGAGCGCACGCCGGACAGGAACACGTAGCAGTCCTGTGTGGTGCCCTCACCAACAAACCAGGACACCATGAGCTTGGTCTCGGCGTCGATGGCGGCCCACGTTCACAGGTCGCCGTATTCGTGATCTTCGGTGACGTGGCGTTCCTTGGCGCCGACGAACGACCCGATCTCGTCGGGTTTCCACCCGGTTGGAGGACAGGTTCGTCAGCGCTACGTCCTGATAGGTGGAGCAGGCGACGCCTAGGTCGAGCAGGACATTGGTGATCGTGCCCTTGGCGGACCCGGTCACCCGCACCGTCGCCCGAATCGACATGCCCTCGCACAGGCGTGGGGCGGCCCTGCTTGCCCGCCCATGCATGCCTGGCCAAGTTGGCCGGCAACAGCGCTCTGCAGGGCCTCTGACCTGCATCTTTCTTCCTAGCCAAGACGGGCGGTGTCGTGACCTGCTACCGTAACCTTGCCCGAGCAAGCATCGCAAGGAGAATCGGATGGCCCCTGATAAATCGCCAGACCTAACCAGCGCCGCCGGCGCACTGTCTCGGCAGGGCGCTAGCAAGGGTGGCAAGGCTCGCGCCGAACGACTAACCGAGGACGAGCGGAAAGAGATTGCGAGGAACGCAGCGCTTGCCCGATGGGGTAGCGACCTTCATGTTGCGACCCACGAAGGCGAATTGCAGATTGGAGATCAGAGCATTGCTTGCGCCGTGCTAGAAGACGGCACAAGGGTACTGAGCCAGGCAACCATGCTGGTTGCGCTGGGCCGGCATAGCGAGAAATCGCGACGGGGGGTGGAAGGTGACAAACGGCCTCCTTTTCTCTCGGCCGCCAACCTGCAGAGGTTCATCACACCCGCCATACTTGAAAAGTCGACGCCCATCGCTTATCGACCAGTATCACCAGGTGGGCGCGCATGGGGATATCAAGCAGAGCTTCTTCCGATGGTCTGTGATGTCTACCTACAGGCTCGCAGAGAGAGAGTCCTCGTCCCCAGCCAACGGCACACGGCTGCGTCGGCTGAAGTCCTTGTCCGTGGGCTGGCGATGCTGGGCATCGTGGCCCTGGTCGACGAGGCGACCGGCTACCAAGAGACACGGGCACGCAACGAGCTACAACAGATCCTCGCCCGTTACGTCCAGGCCGAGCTTCGGCCGTGGACGAAGATGTTCCCCGATGAATTCTTTCGCGAGATCTACAGGTTGCAAGGGTGGGAGTATCGCCCCGGAACTGCGAAGCGAACTCCATACGTTGGGCATCTCGTGAACAAGTACATCTATGAGCAACTGCCGCCGGGGGTTCTTGATGAGCTGCGAAGACTCAATCCACGGAATGAGCATGGAAATAGATCTAAGCGGTTCCACCAATTTTTGACTGCCGATACTGGCAATCCCCACCTTGACAAACAGATCTCAACAATAACTACTCTGCTCCGCATTTCCAGCAACAAAACGGAGTTTGAGAGCCTATTTGAACGTGCGTTTCCGCCGATTCAGCCGAGATTGCCCTTTGTGGTGCCGCTGTCATCCGAGACACCCGACGAGGGTGAAGAGTCAGCTACGGCTTGACCACCGGCCAGCAGTCGGCCTTTCGTGCCGCCTCAGAACGTTGCTCCCGCGTCATCTTCTCCGCCCGGGCCTTCCCGCCCCGGAGGCCGCCCTTCCGGCCCAAGGCGACCGCTGCGGGTCCTTCCCGCCGTCCCTCGTCAGCTGTCGGTTCTTCGGTGCCAGTGGCCTTCGCCACCACCAAGGCGGCTACCTGGTTGATGTCGCTGGCATGCGTGAACGTTTGGCATGCCACCGCTCTACAGACCGCCAGCCGAGCCGGGAGCTGGCCGCTCGAAGGTCCGCAAATCGGAACGGACCAACCACCCCAAGCGGACGGCCCTATGCTGCCATCTTGGGTGGGGTCAGCGCGCTGTCGGGGGTAGAGAGATTCCCGGTGAACCCTGCCGGCTGCGCCGCCGCGCTGCGCTGGGTGCTCTAGTAGGCACCGTCACTTCGGTCGGGGTGAAAGGGGCGGCAAGCTACCGCGCGGGTCTGACCTGCCATCCCGCGACTGACGTCTTGACGGTGGCGGGTTGCCGGGTTCCCCTCGTTCGCTCGAGGGTGGGTGGCGCTCAAACGCCTTCCGGCCGACGTCGGCTGCGACGTTGAGCCGAGATAGCCCGCGCTTCCTCGATCGCGCCTACGAACAGTTGAGGCAGGTCCGGCCCGGGCGTCTCCCGAAGTCGCGGACCGAGGGCGTCGACCAACGCGGCCAAGGTCACGCCGTGCTCGGCAGCGAGATCCCGCCAGGCAGTGTAGCTCTCCCGAGAAACCGAGGCATACAACGTGGCGCGGTCGTCAGTCACGAGCTAGTGGCTAGTAGGAAAGTTATTGCTATGTGGTCCTATGTGTAGCTAGGTTCACGTCGATGCATTCTCCCCGGCGCCCAGGGCGACCGTCAGTGCTCTTGACGAAGGCAGAGCGCCTTCTCATCGAGGAGGTGGTTGCCGCCGAAGTGGCCCGTAGGAGCCATCTAGATCAGGACGGCTTGGTGGCGATCCTGGCGGCAGCCAATGTGGGCGACCCCGGGGTTGCCGTCTACGGCGTTATCGCAACTGTTCGCGAGGCGCTGGCAATGGGACAAACGGTTCAACTCGCGGGGCTGGGGTCATTCGAGCAGCGGGTGCGCCGGACGGGCCAGCGGAGGATGCCCCATGGGGACCCGCTCCCACCAACCACGACAGGAGTCGGTTTCTCGCCAGCAAGCTCCCTGGTGTTCTTAGTCCGCGACAGAGCAGCGCACAGGTAAGACAAGGTGCTCGACGACACGGCGGACCACCACCCGTCTCTCAAGCGATGGGTCTTCAGGATCGACCCGGCGGTGGCTTCCAGGATTGAAGATCTTGCCCGTGAACTCAGCGTCTCGGTCAGCGCCCTCGGATGCGCCTCGTTGGAACTACTAGCTCGTGATCACAGACTTGCCCCAGACAGCCCGCAGGAAGCTCTCACGTGGCTGAGGACGCGCGCCCGGGCAATCGACGCGAGCAGACGACGACGAACGCCGGCTGCTACTCGAGGTCAGATCCCGCAGTCCCGTGGCCGGTCGTGACCATTAATGGTCACGTTTCGGCCCTCATCGTGACCACAGTTGCATGAACCATCAACTGTTCTCCGACTCATCCAACTCCATCCGAGCACAAGAAGTGGCCTCTGACCTGCAGGTTTGCAACGTGGGCGCTGAGGGATTTGAACCCCCGACTACCGCCTTGTAAGGGCGGCGCTCTACCAACTGAGCTAAGCGCCCGGGACGGCCAATGGTAGTGGCCAATCCCGGGGCTCAGCCGATCCGGCCGGTTCCCGGCCTCAGTCAGGCCGTGAGCTGGATGCTCTCCTCGGCCGGACGGTTCTTCGGTGGCCTGCCCCGCTTGCGCTTCTGGGCCAGGATCTTGCCGTTGGCGAAGAGATGGCCGCCCCAAACACCCCAGGGTTCCTGGCGCTCGAGGGCTCCCTGCAGGCAGGGCTCGGCCACCGGGCAGCCGGCGCAGATGGCCTTGGCCCGGTTGATGTCGGGGATCTGGTCGGAGAAGAACAGGCCCGTGGCGGCCCCGGTCTCGTCGCGGCAGCGGGCCTCGTCCCACTGCAGCGACGAGGCTTTACTCAGCGCGTCCATCAGTTCGTCGATCAGTTGCGGGGCGAACATGTCGCCTTCCCTTTCAGTCGTTGCACGGGTGCGTGTGGTGGTTGCTGGTCCTCGTCGGTCGGTCGTTTGGCAATAAGAAAGGCCGCCGGGAATTTCCCGGCGGCCTTCGAGCCCGTCAATCGGAGCATGTCTGGTGCTATCCAGAACATGGTCCCGAGAGGCTCGAAGGCCACACGTTGATGGCGTCGGCCGCCACCATGTGGAGCTTCGTGTCCTGCACGCGCGGACGCGCGGACCCGGTGGTGAACCCGGTCGCACCGGTACCCCCGTAGACGCCCGTCCAGCCCGAAACTGAGCGCGCGGGAGCCAGGGCGACGATGCGCGGGTCGATCTTGGTGCCCATCTCGTCCTCCTCCCTGCTCTACGCCCGGACGGCGGCCAGAGGACGACCCCCCGGCTCGACGTATCCCAGCACGTCCGGTTCGTCCCGTCAACAGAATTACGGGATTTCCGGCGGCTGGAACGAACGTTCCTGCGCTCGGGTCTCAGTCCGCTGGTGGCGGCCCTTCGGAGAGCGACACGCGGGCAGCGACGACCGTGGCCAGCAGCTCGGGGGTGGCCGCCGCGACCGCGGTGCGTCGGGGACCGAACTCCCTCACCACCAGGTCACGCCCGAACGCCTCCCCCACCGCGGCGCCTGACTCCTGACAGATCAGCATGCCGCCGAGGTAGTCCCAAGGCGCCAGGGATGTGCCGCCGCAGTCGACGAACGCGTCGAGCGACCCGCACGCCACCGCGCACAGGTCGAGGGCCGCGGCGCCGAGGGAACGGAACTGCGACCACCCCAAGTACGTCCCCGGGTAGCCGGAGAAAGCCACGATGGAGGCGCCGATGTCGGTGGCCCCGCTCGGAGCGATGGGCACCCCGTCTCGGGTGGCCCCTCCGCCGCGGATCGCCGCGAAGCGGGTGCCGGTGGCCTGGTTGACCACCACCGCGGCCAGCGGCCCGTGCCGGTCGAGGGCGCAGGCGCTCGTCGCCCACCACGGCAGGCCGCGGCTGGCGTTGGTCGAACCGTCGACGGGGTCGAGGACCACGATCACGTCCCGGTCCGGGTGGTGAGCCCCGGACTCCTCCGACACCGCGCCGAAACCGGCGGCGTCGATGACCTCGAGGGCCGCCTGGTCCGCCACCAGGTCGCTCTTGTACTGGCCTTCCCTGGTCCCGGCCAGTCCCCAGTCCCCGAGGCCTTCAAGGCTGGCCTTGACCGCGGAGGCCACCTCGTGGAGCACCTCTAGGACGGAGGCGTCAGTGGTCACTCGTCCGCCTGCGGTCACACCTGGACGGTACCGTGCTGCCGATGCCCGTGCGCAACGCCACCGAAGACGACCTGGACGAGATCTGCGCCATGGTGAAGGAGCTCGCCGACTTCGAGGAGTCGGGCGACGAGGTGGATCTCGACCCCGAGGACCTCCGCCGCCACGTGTTCGGCCCCGATCCCGCGGCCCACGTGTTGATCGCCCACCCGGCCGGGGACCCCGGAACGGTCGCGGGCATGGCGCTTTGGTTCCGGACCTACTCGACGTGGGTCGGGCGTCCGGGTGTGTGGCTGGAGGACCTGTTCGTGCGCCCCGCCCACCGACGGGCCGGTTTGGCCCGCGAGCTGCTCGACGCGCTGGCCGCCCGGACCGACGGTCGGGTCGAGTGGGCGGTCCTCGACTGGAACCGCGGGGCGATCGACTTCTACGACGGTCTCGGCGCCAAGCCGGTCGAGGGTTGGACCCGCTACCGCTGGCTGCCGGGCTCCGCCGGATAGCATCGAGTCGCTGTGGCTGTCATCGATGTTGCGGGGTACGTGGCGGAGATCAAAGATCACGCCGTCGACCATGGGTTCCATGTCCACGACGAGCGCCACTTCGTGGAGACCTATTCGCTGCGCCAGGCGTGGGAGGTGGACCTCCACCCGGAGGAGGGCTGCAACGGCCCCCTCGACTTGCACCTGGCGCTCGAGGTCGACCCGAGGGTGCTGTTGTCGTTCGAGGACGCGGTCGTCGACCTGCCGGAGGACGCGGAGCCTCCCGACGACTTCCACTTCCCGCTCACCTTCACCTGGGCACTCCCGCCGCTCCCCCACGGTCCCGACCTCCTGCGCCTGGCCATCGACCTGGCCGGAATCGGGGGCATCGAGCTGCCTCTCGAGTCCTCGGCCATCGATAGCTACGCGTCGGCGACCGACCCGGCGGAGCGGCGGATCACCATCGTCGCCCGCCAGCAGATCTCCCTGGCCCGCATCCTCGGTGGCGAGGAGCTGCTCTGCGACACCTTGGACCGGGCGTTGGCGGTCAGCCAGTACCTGCTCGAGCGGGCGCCGGCCTGGCTTAGCGAGGCCTGACCCCTCCGGTCGGCCTTCGCAGGTTCAGCGACGGCCGGAGCGCCGGTACATCAGGAACGACACGAGGAACACGCCGAGCACGGCAGCTAGGGCCAGCGCCAGCGCGACGGCCACGACCGGCGTCGCCGAGGTGGCCTCGATGGAGGCGGTCAACATGACGGGAGACTCACCTCCCCCCCGCGGATGGGGTGGAGGACGGTCTCCCCGAGGACTTGGGGGTTTACCGACCATAGAACGCGGTCGTAATGGTAATGGAAAATGGGCCGGTCGCTACTGTCATCGGGTGGAACCGGAACCCCTCTACCACCTGGCCCTGGCCGCCGACTGGGACGCGGCCGTGGCAGCGGGCAGCTACACGATGTCCACCGTGGGGCGGACGCTCGAGGAGGAAGGGTTCATCCACCTGAGCCGGGGCCGCCAGATCGCCGCCACCGCGGCCCGCTTCTACCGAAACCGCCGCGATGTCGTGCTGGTCACCCTCGACCCGGCCCGCCTGGCGCCGGAGGTGCGCGAAGAACCCGTCGGCGACGACACCTTCCCTCACCTCTACGGGCCGCTCGACCCGGCCGCCGCCGTCGCGGTCACGCCGCTCCCCCTCGGCGCCGACGGTGTGGTCGTGGTCCCGCCCGGACTGGGCTTCGAGGCTGGTTCGCGCTAGGCCGGTGGACCTGCGGCGTGACCGTCGCGGGTCAGCGCGTCGCGCCCGCTTGCACCTCATCGATCAGCCGGCGCCCGCCCGGACCGGCCCACCACGCCAGGTGGCCGCAGAGGTATCCGTCCCACGCCAGCTCCGCGTTGACCGGATCGCCGACCACCGCCGCGAAGTACTCCACCTCGGACAGCGCGAAGTCGACGTGGGCCAGGGGCAGGGCCCGGGCCACGCCGGGCAAGTCGAGCGGGCGGGTCGCGAGGTACCCGTCGAGCAGCGCGGCCACCCCGCCCCAGTCGACCGGCACCGGGCGGCCCTCGGCCAGGTCCAGCCAGCCGACCACGGCTCGCTCGATCGCGACGGCGGTGTCGAACTCGGCTCCGGTCGGTCCGGCCAGCCCGACGTCGACGATCCCGGCCACCTCCGAACCCGACCACATGAGGTTGGTGGCGTGCCAGTCGCCGTGCCCCCACCCCGACCCGGAGGGGGGCGCCTCCCACGGCTCCAGCAACGGGCCGAGCTGGGCCTCCCAGTCGCGGCCCGCCAACCACGCCGCCAGTCCCGGCCGGGAGCCCACCAGGCGAGCGACGGCCGACATCGGGTCGGGGTCGGTGGCGATGCGACTCCCGCCGGTCAGCACCCCGGCCGGTACCCCCGGGTGATCCCAGCCGGCAGCGGCGGCGTGGAAGCGGGCCAGCGCCGCCCCGCTACCCCGGGCGTCGCCGGCGTCTCGGTAGGGGGTCCAGGCCAGGGCGTCCCGGTAGCGGTCGTCACCCGGCGCCCGCCGCTGCACCTCGTAGGTCCACTCCCCCGCGCCGAGGGTCGTAGTGCCGCCAGGACGGTCGATGACCTCCGCGACGGGCTGGCCTCCAGCTAGGAGATGGCGGGCGAAGGCGTGCTCGACGGCCAGCGCGTCCGAGGAACGGACCAGGCGGTGATGGCGCTTGACGAACACCGCCTCCCCGCCGGTCACGTCGACCAGCGCGGCGGCCGAGAACGGGCGCGGCGATCGCCACGCCACCCCTCGGCTCTCCATGCCCCACGCGTCGAGCACCGCCCGGGCCTCGTCCTCGGTGATCGGCGGCCAGTCCGGATCGACCGGCTCGCGCCCCATCCCGTGGGCGGTGGCGGTCATCCCCGGCGGAGCGCGCCGGCGATGCGTTCCACGCCGCCGAGCAGCAGGGTGGCGGCCATCGACACGGCCAGGGAGCAAAGCGACGCGCTCATCCACCCTGCGGGGGTGAAGCCCAGCGCCCGGTTGACCGCGGCCCATCCCGACACCCACCAGGAGACGTAGCCGGGGTTGATCAGCTGGTAGGTCACGAACCCGAGGGCCCACGGCACCAGGCGGGCCCACCTGGCCGGCGAGCCCTCCGACAGGTCCCAGCGGTCCCGGCTGACCACGAAAAAGTCGACCACCAACACCCCGAACATCGGCACGAACACCGACCCGATCAGCGACAGGAAGTTCTGGTAGTCGGCGATGTGGAACCACAAGGCGGCCACGGTGGTGACCACACCCAGGGTGACGGAGAGGATGCGCCGGTCCCAGCCCGGGCGGAAGTTCTGTAGCGACACCGCGGTCGAGTAGACGTTGGCGAAGGACTGATCGAGTTCCCGGGCGGCGAGCACCGCGAACGCCACCGTCCCGAGCGGCACGGCGATGAACGCGCCGTAGATGTCGTCGGGGGTCCGGGCCACGGTGACCAGGGCCAGCAGGCCGAGCAGGTAGCACGCGACCTGGGTCACGCTGTAACCGATCAGGGTGCCGGCGAAGGCTGTGCGTTCGCTGCGGGCGTGGCGGGTGTAGTCGGCGGCGAGGGGCACGAACGACACCGCGACCGCCACCGTCGAGTCCATCGCCACCCAAAACCCCGACCAGCTGCCCCTGGTGAGCGAAGGCAACGGGTGGCGGGCCAGCTCGACGAACAGGTACGCCACCACCACGACCACCGCCACCGTCACGTACTTGCGAAGGACCCGGACCGCGCCGAGCGGGCGCAGGGTGAGGGCGGTCGTCGCCGCCCCGGCGATGAGCACCGCTGCCCAGTGCGGCAGGCCGGGCGCCACCGTGTGGGCCGCGGTGGCGATGGTGACCAGCTCGAATATCCCCCACCCGAGGCACTGGACGACGTTGAGGACCGTCGGCAGGTACGAGAGCCGGGCGCCGAACAACCCCCGGAGCAGGACCATCGCCGGTGCCCCGGTCCGGGCGCCGGGCACCCCGGCCGCGGCTACGGCCAGCGTTCCAAGCAGGGTGCCGACCACCGTGGCGACCACCGCGGCCACGATCGACAGCTCGGGCGTGCCGGTCCCGTAGGGCTGGAGGACGAAGATGGCTCCGGTGAAACCGAGCAGGCTGACGCCGAGGTTGCCCCACAAGCCGAGCTGGTCGGTGAAGCCGAGCGGTTGGGGTACCGGCTCGAGCAGCGTCGCCGGCGCCTCGGAGTGCCGGTCGCCTGCGACGGTGACGATCGAGCCTACGGCCGTGACGCGGTCCCTCGGCCCGTCGGGGAGGTCCCCGGCTTCGATCTCGACGGCCATCGTGTCTCCCGTCCCTACGCCGGCATTATCCGGTCAGGTTCGAGCGGTCGGCGACGCTCCTGTCGCCCTCTCAGCCCGGTGCGCCCGAGCTCCCGCGTGTGGTTGCACTGCGACGTTAGCGTGGCGCGATGCTGCAGTGGCTGCCGTGGGAGGACGCCGCGGAGATGGCCGCGGTCACCGGCGTCGCGTGGAGCGTGTCGCGGCACCGTCGCCGTCGCGTGGCGCGCCTCGTCCACCCGTGGGCCAAGGAGTTGACACTGGTCCTGGTGCTCTACGCGATGTGGCAGTACGCCGGGCGGTGGTCTCTCGGGCGCGCCGCGCTGGCGCTCGGCCGGGGCCGGCGCATCTGGGCGGCTGAGCGCACCCTCGGGTTGCCGAGCGAGCGATCGCTGCAGCGCCTGGTCCTCGGCCACCGGGGTGTCGTGCACTGGCTGAACGTGTTCTACGCCCAGGCTCACGTTCCGGCCCTGGGTCTGCTGCTGGTGTGGCTGTTTGTCCGTCACCGTGAGCGCTACCCGCAGGTGCGGACCGTGGTGGCGCTGGTTACCGGCGCGAGCCTGCTGATCCAGCTCCTGCCCGTCGCCCCGCCCCGGCTGATCCCGAGCCTGGGTGTGGTCGACACCGGCGCCCTGGTCGGGCCGTCCGACTACGCGGGTGGCGCGCCCGGCATCGATCAGCTCTCGGCCATGCCGTCGCTGCACGTCGCGTGGGCGCTCGTCGTCGCCGGCGGCGTGCTCTACGCCTCCCGCAGCAGGATGCGCTGGCTGGTCGTCGGATACCCCCTGCTGACGGTCTTCACCG
This sequence comes from Acidiferrimicrobium sp. IK, assembly GCF_025499425.1. GTDB lineage: Bacteria > Actinomycetota > Acidimicrobiia > Acidimicrobiales > Palsa-688 > Acidiferrimicrobium. The sequence goes on along the minus strand of NZ_JAIMCB010000003.1, from coordinate 119,902 downwards.
TGGTTGCGACCGGCAACCACTACTGGGCCGACGCAGCGGTGGCCGCCGCGCTGTGCCTCCTGGCCGGCGCGGCGGTGCGGGTGGCGTACCGGCCGCCGGCGGCGAGCGCGGCCCGGATCCTCAACTCAGCCGACGAAGACCTGGCCGGGGTGGTCGAGCCCAACGGGGCCGGCGATCAGGTCGTGGACGCGGCCGGCCGGTAACCAGCGCCGACCCGGAGGCTCCGACCCTGAAGGCTCCGACCCTGAAGGCTCAGTGGAAGCCGACGCGGTGGGTCCACGCCGCCCAGTCGGCGGGAAGGTGGAAGTACACGGCTCCAAGGGCCACGCCCGCCACCAAGCTGCCGGCCACCAGACCCTGCCGCAGCGGGCCGTAGACCGCCGCGGCCCGCTGCCGGCGGGTGCCGAAGTCAGCCAGCGTGAGGCGGGTGGCCCGCAGCGTGTGGGCCAGCACGTGGACGGCCATGGCCGCGAACCAGGCGACGAAGCTCAGCTTGTGGAGGGTGATCATCCCGTGGGCGTCAGGCCCCTCACGCCACGCCAAAACGCCGGTGGTGAGCACCGCAACGGTGGTGACCACGACTACCGGGCCGAGCGCCCGCAGCAGCGGGACCGGAGGGCCGGCTTCCCGGTAGCGGGCGTCGTGGAGGTAGTAGCGGGCGAAGCGCCACGACGTGGCGCCCAGCTTCAAAGCGACGGGCGGGATCAGGGCCAGGCCGATGGCGACGTGCCACGACAGGTGGGACCCGATGCCGACGATGGTGACGCCCTCGGCGAAGAGCATGATCAGCAGCACCAATCCGGTCGCGCCGATCAGGCGGGCGTTGGCCTCGACGCCGCGATCCCGTCTCAGGCGGGCCTTGCCCCGTCCCGGTGACGCACCGGCCCGCGACGGTCCTTGCAGCACCGGCGACGGCCCGCGGCGCGCCGGCGGGACTGGACCGCTCATCCTGCCGGCGTCTCGCTGGTTGGTCACCGCTCGCTCCCTGCTCGAGCCGGCCATCGGGACCGGCCGGGCGGGCGAATAGTGACCCGCTTCCCTGAAGGGACCGTGAAGCCGATGCCATCGCCGTCCGCCCGGCCGTTCACCATCCCCTCAGGTCGACGGGCCATAGTGACCGGTCGTGAGCACCTCCGTGGCTGCCGTCAGCGGTCTGGGCGCCGCCGCGCTCTTCGCTGCCGGCACCGCGCTGCAGTACCGGGTCGCTACCGCGAGCGAGCATCTCGGCGGTCTAGACCTCCGCGCCGTCACCACGTTCGCTCGACGCAGCGTCACGTCGCGGCGCTGGATGCTCGGCACGGCGCTTCTCGGCACCGGTCTCGGACTGCACGCTCTGGCCCTGCACGAGGGTCCGCTCACGCTGGTCCAGCCGCTGCTCATCGCAGGGGTGCTGTTCGCGCTCCCGGCCAGCCGGTGGGTGGGCGGGCCGCCGCTTCGTCGCAGCGACCTGCGGTGGGCGGTGGTGCTGGTCGGGGCGCTGGTCTTGTTCTTGGTTACGGCCACCCCGGCCCGCCAGGGCTACCACGGCATCGACACGGTCCCGGCCCTCGCTACCTTCGCGACCGGTGCGGCGTCCATCGCGGTGTGCGTGGTCCTGGCCCGCCGGGCGCCGCAGGAACGGACCGCCATGCTCCTCGGCATCGCCGCGGGCATCGCTTTGGCCGGTAGCGCGGCGCTGATCAAGGTATCGACCGACGTACTGGCCAAGGGGGTGGTCCCGCTGCTGGTCAGCTGGGACTTCTACTCGCTCATCGTCGTCGGCGCCGCGGCCCTCCTCCTGAGCCAGCTGTCCTACCGGGCCGGTCCGATGATCGCCAGCCTCCCTGCCATCAACACGGCGAACCCGTTGATGAGCGTGGTCATCGGCACCGCGGTGTTCGACGAACGGTTCCGCACCGGGCTCACGGCCACGTCGCTGGAGGTGCTCACGCTGGCCGCGGTGCTCGTCGCCACCGCCGCGTTGAGCCGGCGTGCCGCACAAGCTGAGGGGTAGCGCCGGTCCTCATCGAAGTGCGGTTCGGCTGTTCCGGGGCTATCGCGAAGCGGCGGACCGCTGCGTCGCGCCGGCGGAACCTCGCGGCGATGACTGTTCCTGGTCCGCTCCTCTTTCCCCACCTCCTCGCAGCCGCGGTCCGCGCTGCGGCTCACAACGGCGACGGACGCTCCCATGGCCGGCCGAGCACGTGGTGGTCGAGGAACGCGAACACCGTCTCGTACCAGACGGTGGCGTCCCCCGGCTGGAGGATCCAGTGGTTCTCGTCGGGGAACGACAGGTACTTGGCGACCTTGCCGTGCTCCACCAGGTCGGTCCACAGCCGCACCGATTCGCTCACCGGGCAGCGGTAGTCGTTTACTCCGTGGATCACCAGCATCGGCGACGTGATCGCCTCGACGTAGGCATCCGGTGACCACCGCCGGTAGAACTCCGGGTCCTCGGCGGGGCGGCCCCACTGGTCGGACCACGCGGAGGGCAGGTCGGTGGTGGGCTGGAACCCTTCGAGCGACCAGATGCTGGCGTGGCTGACGATCGCCTTGAACCGGCCGGTGTGGCCGGCGATCCAGTTGGCCATGTAGCCGCCGTACGAGCCGCCCATCGCTGCGGTCCGGCTCTCGTCGATGTCGTCGCGTTGCTCGGCTGCGTCGGTCAGCGCCATCAGGTCACCGAAGGGGTTGCCTCCCCACTGCCGCCAGCCGCGCTGCAGGAACGGCAGCCCGTAGCCGGTCGACAGGGCCGGGTCCGGGAGGAGCACCGCCCACCCCCGGGCGGCCATCAGCCACGGGTTCCAGCGCCAGCTCCAGTCGTTCCAGGAGCCGTAAGGGCCTCCGTGGACCCAGAGCACCAGCGGCGCGGGCTCGGTGGCGGACGCCCCATCGGGCAGCACCAGCCACGCCCGCAGGTTCGTGCGGTCCTCCGCGGTCGCGCTCAGCTCCTCGATCCTCCCCGGGACCGGCACCGACCCGGGCGCCTGGACGGCCTGAGCGTTGCCGCTGGCGTCGAGACGGACCGGGCGCGGCGGCATTCCGATCCCCGACTGCAGCACGAACATCCCTCCGTCGGCGACGGGCACCGGGTGCGTCCAGCTCCCGCCGGCTTGGACGACGTGCACTTCGGAGGTGTCCGGGTCGACCAGGCACAGAGGGTGGTGGCCGGCTCGATCGCCAGCCACCACGAGGGTGCGCCCGTCGAAGCTCCACGTGACCTCCGCCGGCCAGAGGTCTCCGAGGTCCAGGTGGCGCGGGGACCCGCCGGCGCGGTCGACGACTGCGACCTGGGTCAGGTAGGGCTCGTCGGGCTTGCCGCGTGACTGGGCGAGGCAGGCAACCCGCCCGTCGGGCGAGATGGTCGGGCTCTCGTAGTACCAGTAGGCGTCGGGAGCGGATGCCACCACCGTCCGGGCGCCGGTGGCAACCTCGATGGCAACGACATCCACCCGGACCCGTCCCTCCGGCAGGGAGGTCTGCCAGGACGTGACGACGGTCGTTCCGTCGGCGCTCAGCACCGGTCTGGCGTCTTGGAGGGCCTGGCCGGCGTCGGGGGTCAGGTCCCGGACCTCGACGAGGCCGGTGTCAGTGTCGGTGTGACCGGCGCTGGCGTCGGCGCCTGCGCCGCCCGCGCCGACCGGTCGCAAGACGCCGGCGAAGTAGTGCACCTCCTCGGGGCCGATCTCGTGGTCCCACTGCCGCACGGGCAGAGTCTCGTGGAGGATCGCGGTGATCTTCCGGTCGGAGCGGTCTTTGTGCCACGCCTCGTCGGCGGGGTCGTCTCGCCCGCCGGGCGCGACCTTGGCGGCGAACACGACGACGGGCTGGTCGCGTGCCGCGGCGACGGCGGTGACCGCGCCGGGCCGCGCCGCGACGACCCAGGGTTCGCCGCCTCCGTCGGGTAGACGCCAAAGCGCCGACGCGTCATCGTCCGTGCCGCCCGGGCGGGGGCGGTCGGAGATGAACAGGATCGACCCGTCCGACGCGAACGCCGGGGAGCGTTCCCCCTTGTCGGAGCGGGTCAGCCGGCGCGCCAGCTGCCCGCCGGCCGGGTCGAGCTCCCAGATCGCCGACACGTGGCGCCCACCCGCCGAGTCGAGGTGGGCGATGGATCCGACCAGTCGGTCTCCGGGCCCGGACGCGGCCAGACCCGACAGGCGAGGTATGGCCACGTAGCGGCGGGGGTCGCTGAACGCGCCAGCGGCACCGCTGGCGTCGCGCTCTTTGGTTGGGGTGGTCTCGTCCGCCATGCAGACATCCTGCCCGGCCCGACGGCGCGGAGCGAGCGAGTTCAAGGGCCGCCCGATCTCCCCGCCCGTCGCGCCGGCGCGGCTCCTGGTCGCGGGCGGCGGGGCCCGCACGACCCCGGCATAGCGGGGCCGCCGGCGGGTACGACCCCCTATGCCCAAGGATCGCGACCAACTCACGCCAGTGGAGCCCGAAGACCGCGACAAGGTTCCGGCCGAGGCCACCAGGGCGGTCGACGACGAGATCGCTCCGGAGGCCGCCGAGGACGGTGCTCCGCTCGGGCGGGCGTCAGGCCACGGAGGCCCGACCGCCCGCAACGAGGTCGGCGGTGACACCAAGGACCGCTACCGCTGACTCCCCTGGCGGCCACGCCCGGCTCCGGGCCGCGAGACCCGCATCGGTGAGGGGCCGCCCACGCAGAGTCAGGCCCGGGAAGTCCCGGAAGAAAGCCTGGCGGTGACGTCTCGCAGCGGTGATCATGGATCCCATGGACTCCTCTGAGGCGTCGACCCGGCTGCGGACCAAGGGAATCGAGCTTTCGAAGTCGGTCGACCGGCTCACCCACACGGTGACGGAGTTGGACGAAGAGAGCAGCCATTGTTCCGGCCTGGCGGATCGCTACGAGGACTTCGCCGCCCGCATGGCCGACGAGTACCCGTCGCTGGCCGGTCCGGCGGCGCAGCTGGCGGTGCTCTTCCGTGAGCTGGAGGTGGCCCTGGACCGCCTGAACGCCACCAACGCTTCGGTCATCCGGGACGGCGGATCGCTCGCCGACGACGTCATTGACCTGACCAGGGAGCCCTGAGCAGCACCCCGTCGAGCGCTGTTCGCGAGCCGGCGGTCGACGCTACCGGAGCCACGACCAGCTGCCGGGTTTGGCGCAGGAGACAGACACCTCCGCCAGCTGGAGCGCGTATTCGCTGGAGGCCTCCATCCTCGGCAAGTTCGTCGCGGTGATCAAGAATCCGTTGGCGAGCACCGGGTGGGCGAGGGGCAACGAGAGTGTCGCCGTTTCGGCGCGCGACACCGAGACCGTGCCCTGGTGGCCGCCTACCAGGGGGGCCGGCACCCAAGCCGCCCCTGTGGAGTAATCGACGGTGAGAGTGCCCGGCCACGACGCCGGGCGCCCGCTCGGCTTGGGGACCGTCAGCTGCACCGAGTCGACGGTCCCGGGGCCGAACCCGAACGCCAGCCACTCCGTCGCTTCGGGGCTCGGATGGCCGGCACTGGCCCAGGCCGTGCGACGGTTGCGGTCCCGTGCGTTGCTGGAACGCCACGCGCTGCTCCACGTGCTGGAACCCTGAGCCGACATCGTCTGACACACCGGCACCGCCGCCGACCAGGTGGCTGTCACCCGGGACAGGACGGCGGCCGCGATCAGCAACGTGACGCACAACGCTCCGGCCAGCGCCGGCGCGCTGCGGCGACGCACTCCGCCGCTGCCCTTCGGCTCGGTGGTCACGGGCGCAGGTAGATCTTCCGCCAGTGGAGGACCGCGGCGAGACCTATCCACAGCGCCTCGAGGGCGACGGTCAGGGTCGCCTGCGGGTGCCCGCCTACCGCAATGGCTTGCTCGAGGTGGACGAGCAGTGGTCTGCCGCCCGAGGTGTGCGCGCCGAGCCACGCGGTCAGCGCATGAGAGCCGAAGTAAACGAAAAGACTGTTGCGTCCCAGCGCGACGAGCACCCACACCGGGAACCGGGCGTCGGGAGCGGTGGTGCCCGACGCCCGGCGGCGGTCGAACACCAGGTGACCGGCGAGCAACAAGACGCCCGCCGCGGTCGCGAGCAGGAGGTCGAACGGGGGCGTCCACTGCTTCTTGAAGGCGGGCACGATCAGATCGAGGGCTTGTGCAAAGCCGAGGGCCGCGATCAGCACCGCACCGCCAGCCAGCGCGACCTCCACCGGCCCCCGCCGGCGGTACTCGAGGATCAGGTGCCCGATAGTCGCCCCCATGCTTGCCACCACCAACGCGCCCAAGATGGACGGCACTCCCTCGGGGTCGTAGCCGAGTGTCCCGGCCACATAAAGGTGACCAGGACCGAAGACCGCATAATCGATCACGTGAGACGGGTTGCATGACGTGGTCAGCCGCCCGCCGCAGTGCGCGGACCACGCCGCCAGCAACAGCGTGTAGCTGCACGCCATCACGGCGGTCGCCCAGGCCCACGACTTCCACCCCTTGAGGACCATGTGCAGCAGCACGATGCCGGTCACCACGCCGGCGTAGAGCTGAAGCACGCCCGGGTACCGCAGGGTCGAGAAGCGGAACGGCGCCCCCGACGAGATGATGTAGTTGTAGACGAGGCCGACCACGCAGAGGATCACGATCCGCCGGATGGCGGGCTTCACTCGGACCCGTCGAGCGTTCGCGAACGCCAGGCCGCAGCCTGACAGCGTCACAAACACGGGGAAGATCCAGTCCATCGGGTGGATCCCGATCCACCCCGCGTGGTCGAACCAGGCGGGCACGTTGACCCACGAGTCGACGCCCACACTGACCAGCAGCATCCCCCCGCGAACCGCGTCCAGGCCGACCAGCCGGCCCGAGGCCCGGCGGGAGGGATCCGGCGGAGCGGGCGAAGGGCAGTCGCCGGCCGAGGTCCGGTCGACCACCGCGGCGGAAGCCGCCTGCGAGGCGGTCCGGGCCGGGGATTCGCCCGGTTGGCTCACGACGGACGAGCCGAGGTGTCCGACGTCCACGAGGCCCCGTCCCAGTAGCGACGGCAACCTCCGACTCCCCAAGGATCCGGTTTCCATCCCGGAGAGCGGTCCGCCGGCGCTTCGCTTGCCGGGGTCGGGCGCCGGCGGGTGACGCTGCCCGTTGCGGGGTCGGCCCGGCGTGCCTGCACGGTGCGTACCACCAGGATTCCGAGGCAGACCAGCCCGGCTGCCGCCGCGTAAGCGCCAACCCCGAAGCTGGCCAGGCCTCTCAGGTGGCGGACCGACCGGTACAACTCGTAGAAGTCGCGGCCGCCCGCGGTCAGAGTCGCAACGACGACCACCAAGGCCATCCAACCTAGGAGCCGGATGCCGACGCCGAAGTAGCCAGCCACGGCGAGAAGCGCGCCGGCTGCGACCATGGTTATCGGCAGGTAGCCGAAGAGGTGGGTGACCGAACTCAGGCGAAATAGGTTCAAATTGCCGAGGAACACCACCTGTACCCAGGGCATCGCGGTGGACACCGCCAGTAGCGCCCCGCCGGCCGTGCACAGGAGGTACCGTCGCCGATCCGCGCCCTCAAAGTGGCTCCCGCCCCGCCATCGGAAGTGTCGTCGCACGTCGATCCAGCCCCGCTGCTCGTGCCGGCCACACCCCGGCCCCAGGGAAGGACTGTAGGGGATCTCAGTCCCGGATGGCCCACATCCCTTCGCCGCGGGGCCGACACCGGCGTGGGTGCGCTCAACTTTAAGGCGCTATTGGTCGATGATAGGGGGAATGCACTCCAACTCGTCGACTCGGAGGCGGGCCGTTCTCGCTGCCGTTCGCCGACCTCGCCGATGGGCGATCGGACGCCGGGGCCGGCGCGACGCAAGGAAGTACCTCGGGAGCTTCGAGGCGGCTCTGGGGACAGCTGCACCCCTGGGGGCAGCGGTGGCGATGTTCGTCGGCGTCACCGCGCTGGGCCTAGTCGGGGGCCGCCCCGACCCCGAGGCCGTCGCCGTGCTTTACCTGTTGCCGGTCACCGCCACCGGGTGGTCCCTCGGTCGGTGGGGGGCGGTGGGCGCCACGGTCCTGGGTCTGGCCCTGGCGGCGACGTGGGCGACTCGAGGTCCCAACGCGCTCGGCCCGCTCGGCTACCTGACGCTCGCGGTGGCACTCGCCATTCCTGGCTGGTTGGCTGCCGCCCGCCGGTCAGGCTGGCAGGCCAGGGCCGCGGACCGGTCGTGGTTCGCGATGTCGAACGACCTTTTGGTCGAAGCCAGCCTCGACGGCTACTTCACCCGGCTCAGCGAACAATGGGAGCACACGTTCGGGTGGACCCGAGCCGAGCTCATGGCCCGACCGTTCCGGGAACTGATCCACCCCGATGACCTAGCCGCCACCGAGATCCACGCCGGGGCCTTGGAGAAGGCTCCCGGCACGGTGTCCAACTTCGAGAATCGGTACCTGGCCAAGGACGGTTCGTGGAGGTGGCTGCTGTGGTCTGCTCGGTCAGACGGCCGGCGCAAGTACGCAGTGGCCCGCGACATCACCGTGCGAAAGGAGCTCGAGCAGCAGCGGCACGAACAACTGCGCGAGGAAGGTGCGCTGGCCAGGACCGACGCCCTGACCGGCCTGCCGAACCGGCGAGCGTGGGAAGAGGCGCTCGCCGAAGCGTTCGACCGGGCCTCGGCTGGCGACCAGGCCCTGTCGCTGGCGGTCATAGACCTAGACGAGTTCAAACGCTTCAACGACCGCTACGGCCACACCTCGGGCGACGCCATGCTCCGCAAGGCGGCGGAGGCTTGGCGAAGCACGCTGCGGTCCACCGACGTCTTGGCCCGCTATGGAGGCGAGGAGTTCGCCGTGCTGCTCCCGGGCTGCGGGATCGGCGCCGCCACACAATTGCTCGAGCGCCTGCGGGTAGCCACGCCGCACCCTCAGACTTGCTCGGTCGGCGTGACCGCCTGGACGCTCGGCGACAGTCCGGAGGATCTGGTCGCCCGGGCGGACGTCGCCCTCTACGAGGCGAAGCGCAAGGGCCGGGACCGCCTGGCGATCGCCAGCAGCCCGACGTCGCGACGCTCTTCGTAGCCCTTCGTTTGGGCCACGTTTGAGCCATTCGGGAGCTGGGCCCGGTTTGGGGTCACGCGGCCCAGATGGTTGTCGGCCCAGTCCTGAGTGAGCAGACCTGGCTGCGAAAGTCGTGCGCTGTTCAGCCGTGGCGAAGCGAGCGACCAAATCGACCGCGACTACATCGACATCGCCGGCAGCCAAGGCCCAGGGTCTCGAAGTCTGACCAGGGATTTCCTCGGTGGGCCCGGCGGGGATCGAACCCGCGACCAAGGGATTATGAGTCCCGCGCTCTGACCACTGAGCTACGAGCCCGCCGCAGCCTACCGAAGCGGCCGGTCGGTCTCGGGCCTGCCGACGGCGCTGCTGGCCGCCGGTGGCGGGGAGGCGGATGGCTCCGGGGGAGAGACTCGAACTCTCAACCTAATGATTAACAGTCATTTGCTCTGCCGATTGAGCTACCCCGGATTGCCGGAGGGACAATCTACCATCCCCCCAGAGGGGTCCGCCCACCAGTAGGAATGGAGCCGTGCCCGACCGTCCCGTACCGCTGCCAGCCGCCGACCTGGCCCACGCCGTCGCCGCTCTCGACGGATGGGAGGGCGACCTCGAAGGCATCACCCGGACCATCGAGACCGACAGCTTCCCCGCTGCGATCGATCTGGTCAGGGCGGTGGCCGACATCGCCGAAGAGATGAACCACCATCCCGACATCGACATCCGGTGGCGCACCGTCACCTTCACCTTGCGCACCCACGACGCCGGGGGCGTCACCAAGCTGGACATCGATCAGGCCAAGCGCATCGACGCCCTCGTCGCCGGCGACTGATCGCAAGGCGGGACCTCGCTTCGGGCCGGCGACCTACTCGCCGTCGAGGTAGTCGCGCAGGTGGCCGCTGCGCAGCGGGTGGCGCAGCTTGGCCAGCGTCTTCGACTCGATCTGGCGGATCCGCTCGCGGGTGACCCCGAATTCCTTGCCGACCTCCTCGAGAGTGCGCATCTGCCCGTCGTCGAGACCGAAACGCAGGCGCACGACGCGCTGCTCGCGCTCGGAGAGCTCGGAGAGAGCCAGGTTGACCGCCTCGTTGAGCATGGCCCGGGTGGCCGCGTCGGAGGGGGCGATGGCCGACTCGTCCTCGATCAGGTCCGACAGGCTGAAGTCGTCGTCGCCCATCGGCTGCTCGAGTGAGACCGTCTCCTGGCTGACCCTGAGGATCTCGCGGACCCGGGCAGCTGACAGCTCGGTGCGGGCGGCGACCTCCTCCATCGTCGGCTCACGGCCGAAGTCCTGGAGCAGCTGACGCTGGACCCGCACCACCTTGTTGATGGTCTCCACCATGTGGACCGGGATACGGATGGTGCGAGCCTGGTCGGCGATGGCCCGGGTGATCGCCTGGCGGATCCACCATGTGGCGTAGGTGGAGAACTTGAAGCCCTTCGTGTAGTCGAACTTGTCGACCGCCCGCATCAGGCCGAGGTTGCCCTCTTGGATGAGGTCCAGGAGGGCCATTCCTCGGTTGCGGTACCGCTTGGCGATGGAGACGACCAAGCGGAGGTTGGCCTCGACCAAGATGCGCTTCGCGGCGACGCCCTCGCTGGCCAGCCGGCGGTCGCGGAGCAGCGCTTGGCGGTCGTGCTCGCCGGCCTCGGCCCGGGCCATGATCCGCTGCGTCGCCGCCAGGCCGGCCTCGACACAGCGGGCCAGCACGACCTCCTCGGCGCCGGTGAGCAGCGGGACCCGCCCGATCTCCTTGAGGTACATGCGGACCGGGTCGGAGCTGCCCCCGGAGAAGGCGTCGAGATCGACGCGTAGATCTGCGACCGACAGGCGCCCACGGTGACGGAACGATGTCGGGCCGACCAGCCGAGCCAGCGCTGCCGATGTCGAGTCGTCGTTGATGTCGACACCGGGAGGCACGATGAGGCCGCCGTCGGCCTGGACGGCGACCGCCTCGCTGTCGAGGACGGCCGCACCACCGAGCAGCTCGGCGGCGTCACGCGCCCGGGCGTCCGGGGGCAGGGCAGCGAAGCTCCCTAGACCCGACGGCGGGCGTCCCGCTCCGACCCCTGGCCCGACGACGGGTCCCCCATCCACCCCGTCTAGCTCACCGAGCTCGACGAGAACATCGTCGTCGCCTGCATCCTCAACGGGCAGCACGTCGTCGTCGACGAGCACGTCATCGTCGACAAGCACCTCACCGTCCACGAGCACGTCATCGTCGACGAGCACGTCATCGTCGTCGGCGTCGAAGAGCGGGTCGGGGTCGACGGCCGCGTCGGCTCCCTGCCCCAGCCCCAGGCCTTCGTGGTCGGCGAGCACGTGGTCGTCGCGCCACTCGATCCCCTCGGCTTTGACCCGGCCGACGACCGCGTCGATGAGGGCGGGGGTGAGCTCGACTGACTCGAGGACGGCCATCACGTCGTCGGGTGTCAGATAACCGCGCTCGCGTCCGAGGAGCAGCAGAGCTGCGAAATCCACCGTCGGGGCACCTTCGGTCGTGAACGGCGCAGCTATCGACTCGTTCATCATGACGCCTGCTGCTCGGTGGGTGCCGGCGACGGGTCCGGGTCGACAGTCCCCGGATCGGTCTCCGGCTGGCTACGGGCCACGAGCCAATCTACCAGTGCGACTTCGGCACCTTGGGCCGCTTTCGGGTCTTCGCCCTCGGGCGGGCGGAGCATCTCCAACGCCAGTTTGAGCCAGGCGGTGAGCGGCGCGTACGGGCTCGGGTCGGGGGCGGAGCGCATCTCCGCGCCGAGCTCGTCGAGCGCCCGCTTGCCGGCCCGCTCGACCAGGCGGACCATGACGTCGTCGGTTTCCTCCTCGGGCGGTTCGACGGCCAGGCGCTGCAACAGGCCGGCGGTCTGGGGATCGGCCCACTCGATCGCCTCGTGGAGGGTGGAAGCGCCGGCGAGGGCGTCGAACGCAGCGACGGCCAGGGGGTGGGCGAAAAGGACCCGCTCGAGGCGCCCGGCCAGCTCCTCGGGGCGGTGCACGGCAAGGCGCAGCGCCTCGAGCTCCGCGCCGCCTACCGCAGGCGCGCCGGTGCCGTCCGATATGGCCGACGAGGCCGGTCCCGGACGGCGGTCGTGGCCCGGCGGGGTCCCGCCGGCGCGGCGGCTCCCGCCCGGTGCCGCTCCCGGGGCCGGCCCTGAGGCAGCGCTCCGGCCAGAGCCTTCGCCTCCTGGAGGCGCGGCCTCCATGGTCCGCAGCCGGTCCGGGCTGAGCCGGCAACGGTCCGCCACCTCCATCAGGTACTGGTCTTGGACCAGGTCGCTCGGGTGCTCCCGGACCAGCGCCATTGCGGTGGTCGCGGCCCGGGCCCGGCCCTCCGGGGTGCTCAGGTCGGCGGCGGCGAACAGCCTGGCCAGGCGGAACCCGAGGTAGGGGCGGGCGTCGTCGATCGCCGCCTTGAGGGCGTCGGGGTCGCTGCGGGCCAGGTCGGCGGGGTCGGCGCCCGGCGGCAGGGCCGCGACTCTGATGTCGAGATCGAAGCGGCGCTCCCACTCGTAGAAGTGCTCCGCCGCGGCCTGGCCGGCGCCGTCGGCGTCGTAGGCCAGGACCACCTTGCGGGCGAAGCGGGTCAGCAGCTTGATGTGCCCGTCGGCCAGGGCGGTGCCGCAGGTGGCGACGGCCTCGCCGATGCCGGCGCGGTGAAGCCCGATGACGTCGGTGTAGCCCTCGCAGATCACGATGCGGCCGCGCTCGACCACGTCGCGCTTGGCCCAGTTGAGGCCGTAGAGGACCTGGCTTTTGTCGTAGACCGCGGTCCCGGCGGTGTTTTTGTACTTGGGCGGCCGTCCGCCGGGGAGCATCCGGCCGCCGGCCCCCAAAGGCCGCCCGCTGGCATCGAAGATCGGGAACAGCAGCCGACCCCGGAAGAAGTCGTTGTAGCGGCCCCGGTCGTTGAGCGTGGCCAGACCGGCCTCGACGAGCGCCTGGGGCGGCACCCGCATGGCTTTGACCAGGTGGTCCCACCCGTCGGGCGCCCAACCGAGCTGGTACTTGGTGACCACGTCACTGTCGTAGCCGCGCTCGCGGCGCAGGTAGCGGCGGGCCGCGTTGGCGTCGGGCGCGGTGGACGCCTTCAACTGCTGGTGGTACCAGGCGATGGCCGCCTCGAGGGTCTCGTAGATCTTGGCCCGGCGGACCTGGTTGCGTCCGGTGGCGGCGTCGTCGTAGCGGAGGGTGATGCCGGCCTTCGCGGCCAGGCGTTCCACCGCGTCGGCGAAGTCCAGGTGCTCCATCTCGCGCACGAAGCTGATGGCGTCGCCGCTGGCCTGGCACCCGAAGCAGTAGTAGACCCCGAGCTCGTTGTTGATCGAGAACGAGGGGCTCTTCTCCGAGTGGAACGGGCACAGCCCGCTCCACTGGAGACCGACCTTGCGCAGCGCCATGTGCTCGCTCGCGACCGCGACCAGGTCGGTCGCGGCCCGGACCCGGGCGATGTCCTCGTCGACGATGCCCACCCGCCTAGCCTCCCACTCGGCTACCCGTCGGCGAGCACGGCCTGGGCAGCCGCCAGCCGGGCGATCGGCACCCGGAACGGCGAGCAGGACACGTAGTCGAGCCCGGCCCGGCGGAAGAACGCGATGGACTCGGGGTCCCCGCCGTGCTCACCGCAGACGCCCATCTTGAGGCCGGGAACGGTGGCCCGGCCGCGGGCCACCGCGTCGAGGACCAGCTGCCCGACTCCGGGCTGGTCGATGGTTTCGAACGGGTTGCGCTTGAGGAGGCCGGCTTCGAGATAGGCGGCCATCATGCGGCCTTCCACGTCGTCGCGGCTGAAGCCAAAGGTCATCTGGGTGAGATCGTTGGTCCCGAAACTGAAGAAGTCGGCGACTTCGGCGATCTCGTCAGCTCGCACCGCGGCGCGCGGCGTCTCGATCATGGTGCCGATGGTCACGTCGAGCTTGCGGCGCAAGCCTGCGGTCTCGGACTCGACGGCGCCAGCCACCCACGAGCGGGCCAGGGCCAGCTCCTCACGGGTGACGGTCAGGGGGATCATGACCTCCACCCGGGGCTTGCCACCGGCAGCCAGGCGCTCCTTGGCCGCCTCCATCAGGGCCCGGACCTGCATGGCGTAGAGGCCGGGCTTGATCACTCCGAGGCGCACGCCGCGGGTGCCGAGCATCGGGTTGACCTCACGCCACTCCTTGGCCGCACCGAGCAGCTTCTGCTCCTCGGCGTCGAGGCCGCTGGTGGCGGCCTTCAGCTCCAGCTCCTCGATGGAGGGGAGGAACTCGTGGAGCGGCGGGTCGAGCAGCCGGACGGTCACCGGGAGGTTGTCCATCGCTTCAAGGATCGCGACGAAGTCCAGCTTCTGGGCCTCCCGCAGCTCCTCGAGCGCGGCGTCCTCCTCCTCGGGCGTTTCGGCCAGGATCATGCGCCGCACGATCGGCAGCCGGTCATCGGCGAGGAACATGTGCTCGGTGCGGCACAGCCCGATGCCCTCCGCCCCGAGGCGGCGGGCGTTGGCCGCGTCGGGCCCGTTGTCGGCGTTGGCCCGAACCGCCATCTTGCCCTTGCGGACGCTGTCAGCCCACTTGAGGACGCTTTGGAACTCCTCGGTCGGCTCGGCGGGACTGAGGGCCACCTCGCCTAGGGCCACCTCGCCGCTGCCGCCGTCTAGAGAGATGACGTCGCCTTCGGCGACGGTGATGTCACCGACGCTGAAGCTACGGCCGGTGATGCGGACCTTCTCGGCGCCGACCACCGCCGGCTTGCCCCACCCGCGGGCGACGACCGCGGCGTGGCTGACCAGGCCGCCCCGGCTGGTGAGGATGCCCTGGGCGGCGATCATGCCGTGCACGTCCTCGGGCGAGGTCTCGGAGCGGACCAGGATCACCGCTTCGCCGCGCTCCGCGGCGGCGACCGCTTCGTCCGCGGTGAAGTACACCTTGCCGACCGCGGCGCCCGGTGACGCGGCCAGGGCCTTGGTCAACAGGTTGCTCGGCCGGACCGCGAACTGCGGGTGGAGTAGCTGGTCCGCGTGATCCGCGCTGACCCGGCTGATGGCCTCCTCCTTGGAGATCTGCCACGGCTTCGGGGCCGGCTTGTCGATGGTCAGCTTGACCCCTCGCGGCGGCTTCCAGTCCTGGCGCTTGGTCATGTCGACGGCCATCTTGAACGCGGCCTTCCCGGTCCGCTTCCCCACCCGGGTCTGCAGCATCCACAGCCGGCCGTCCTCGATCGTGAACTCGGTGTCGCACATGTCCCGGTAGTGCGCCTCGAGGCGGGCGAAGATCTCCATCAGCTCGGTGTGCACGTGCGGGAAGCGCTCCTGCAGCGCCGAGAGCGGAAGCGTGTTGCGGATGCCCGCCACGACGTCCTCCCCTTGGGCGTTGACCAAGAAGTCGCCGTACTCGCCCTGCGCGCCCGTCGCCGGGTCCCGGGTGAAACCGACGCCGGTGCCGGAGTTGTCGTTGCGGTTGCCGAACACCATGGCCTGCACGTTGACCGCGGTGCCCAGCTCGTGGTCGATCTTCTCCCGGATCCGATAGGCCCGGGCCCGGGCGCCGTTCCAGGAGCGGAAGACCGCCTCGATGGCCCCCTGCAGCTGATCGGAAGGCTCCTGCGGGAAGGGCTGACCGGTGGCGCGCTCGACGACTTCCTTGTACTTCTCGCACAGGTCGGCCAGGTCGCCGGCGGGGATCTCCGCGTCGGTCGCCACGCCGGTCACCCGCTTGGCGTCCTCGAAGGGCTGATCGAACTCCTCGCCGGGGATGTCGAGCACGATCCGTCCGTACATGGAGATGAACCGGCGGTACGAGTCGTACGCGAAGCGATCGTCACTGGTCTGGTCGGCCAGGCCCTTCACCGACGCATCGTTGAGACCGAGGTTGAGGACCGTGTCCATCATCCCCGGCATCGAGAACTTGGCCCCGGAGCGGACACTCACGAGCAGCGGGTCGCTGGAGTCGCCCAGCTTCTTTCCCATCGCCTTCTCCAGGCGGCGGACGTGACGCTCCACCTCGCCGGTCAGCCCCTCGGGCCACCCGCCGTGCATGTAGGCACGGCAGGCGTCGGTGGTGATGGTGAAGCCGGCGGGCACGGGCAGGCCCAGCACCGACGTCATCTCCGCCAGGTTGGCTCCCTTGCCACCAAGCAGATCCTTCATCTCCATCGGAGCCTTGCGGTGCTTGTGGTCGAAGGCGTACACGTTCGGCATCGACGAACCCTTCTCGTGTGGTCTCGGCGTCGAGCCTACTTACCCGAGGGTCTCAGCCACCCAGGCGAGCGCGGACTTCTTCGACGACCCGATCGATCGGCACCCGGACCTGCTCGGTGGTGTCGCGGTCGCGCACCGTCACCGCCCGGTCCTCGAGGGAATCGAAGTCGACCGTGACGCAAAGAGGGGTGCCGATCTCGTCCTGGCGGCGGTAGCGCCGGCCGATGGCCTGGGTCTCGTCGTAGTCACACATCGCGACCGGCTGCAGGAGCCCGAGCACCTCCTGCGCGGTCGGCAGGAGTGTCTCCTTGCGCGACAGGGGAAGCACCGCCACCTGGTAGGGCGCCAGGCGGGGGTCGAGGCGCAGCACCGTGCGGGTCTCGCCGGCCACCTCGTCGGTGTCGTAGGCGGCGATGAGGAACGCCATCATCGTCCTGGTCGCGCCGGCGGCCGGCTCGATCACGTAGGGGGTGTAGCGCTCGCCGGTCGCCTGGTCGAAGTACTCGAGCTTTTCGCCGCTGGCCGCGGAGTGGGCCTTCAAGTCGTAGTCGGTGCGGTTGGCGATGCCCTCGAGCTCGCCCCATCCCCACGGGAAGAGAAACTCGACGTCGGAGGTGCCGGCGCTGTAGTGGGACAGCTCGTCTTTGTCGTGGGCCCGCAACCGGAGCATGTCCCGGGGGATGCCGAGGTCGACGTACCACTCGAAGCGCTCGTTGCACCAGTAGTCGAACCACTTGGCGGCGTCGGCGGGCGGGACGAAGTACTCGAGCTCCATCTGCTCGAACTCCCTCGTCCGGAACACGAAGTTGCCCGGCGTGATCTCGTTGCGGAACGACTTGCCGACCTGGGCGATGCCGAACGGCGGCCGCTTCCGTGACGTGCGCAGGACGTTGGAAAAATTGACGAAGTGGCCTTGGGCCGTCTCCGGACGCAGGTACGCGGCGTTGCTCTCGTCCTCGACGGGGCCCGCGAACGTCTTGAACATCAGGTTGAACGCGCGGGCTTCGGTCAGGTCGGTCGAATCGCAGTTGGGGCAGTGGACCCGCCCGTCGGGCCCCGGCTCGAGATGATCGGCTCGCCACCGCTCCTTGCAGTTGCGGCAGTCGACGAGGGGATCAGTGAAGTTTTCGAGGTGACCGGAGGCGGCCCAGATCTTCGGGCTGGAGAGGATCGCGGCGTCGAGGCCGACCACGTCGTGGCGCAGCTGCACCATCGAACGCCACCACGCGTTCTTGACGTTGCGGAGCATGTTGACCCCGAGCGGACCGTAGTCGTAGGTGCTGCGGAACCCGCCGTAGATCTCGGCCGACGGGAAGATGAAGCCCCGCGCCTTGGCCAGCCTGACGATCTCTTCCATCTCCACAACCCGCTTTTCGGACGTCCCGGGATCCATGGGGGCGCAGGGTACCGCCCGGCAGTGACCGCCCGGGCATGGCCTCAGTGGCTGAGCATGTGCGCGGCGCGCAACCGCCGCTCCAGATGGTGCTCGAGCGCCCTGGTGGCCAGGTCGGTGACCTCCGCGGCCGCCGGCCCGGTGGGGGTGGTGAGCGCCCGGGCCAGGTCACCGCCGAGGATGGCCCGGATCAGGTCCAGGGCCTCTGGGGTGAGCACCGGCCCCCGCCGGCAGGCCCGGCACAAGGCGCCGCCCTCCGCGGGGTCGAATGCGACCAGCTCGACGGGCCCTCCATCCACACCGCCGTTGCCTGGTCCGCTGTTGCCTGATCCGCTGGTGCCTGGTCCGCCGGCGCCGCAGCGCACGCAGGCGTCGAGCATCGGGGTGACCCCCTCCAGGGCCAGCAGCTTCCAGTAGAAGCCGGCGACGAGCAGGGCGCTGGGCGCGGCGGTGAGGGTACGCAGGGCCCCGACGAGCATCCGGTAGAGGGCCGGGTTGGGTTCTCCCTCCTGCGCGACCTGGTCGACCGCTTCGAGGAGGGCCATGGCATCGGTCATCCGGGTCAGGTCGGTGCGGATCTCGGGATACACCTCCACCGACTCGGCCTGGGTGATGGTGTCGAGCTGGCGGCCCTCGTAGAGCTGCAGTTGCACGCGGCTGGCCGGCTCCAAGCGTCCACCGAAGCGACTCTTGGTCTTGCGCACCCCCTTTGCCACCGCCCGGACCTTTCCCCGACCCTCGGTCACCAGGACGACGATGCGGTCCGCCTCGCCCAGCTTGTAGGTCCTGAGGACCACCGCCTCCTCCCGGTACAGCACCGGCTAGTCCGGCCCCCGCCGGCTGTCGGTGTTGCCGAAACGGCGGTCCCTGGCCTGGAACTCGCGGACTGCTTCGCGCAGGTTTTCCCGGCGGAAGTCCGGCCACAGCACGTCGGTGAACACCAGCTCGCTGTAGGCCAACTCCCAGATCAAGAAGTTGGAGATCCGGTACTCGCCGGAGGTGCGGATGACCAGATCCGGGTCGGGGATGCTCGGGTCGTAGAGGTGGCGGGCGATGGCCTTCTCGTCGATCTTCCTAGCCGGCACGCCCTCCTCGACGAGGGCCCGCACCGCGTCGACGATCTCCGCCCGCCCGCCGTAGTTGAACGCCACGGTGAGGGTCATGGCTGTGTTGCGCTCGGTTAGCCGGGCCGCCTCGTCCATCCGCTTGAGCACCCACCGTGGCACTCGCCAGTCCCGCCGGCCGATGAAACGGATCCGCACGCCCAGGGCGTGCAGGTCATCGCGTCGCCGGGTCAGCAGCTGGTCCGCGATCACGTTCAGGAGGAACCGGACCTCTTCCCCCGGCCGGCGCCAGTTCTCGGTGGAGAAGGCGTAGACCGTGAAGTACGGGATGCCTAGTTCGAGCGCCCCCTGGGCGGCGTCGAAGAGGGCCTCCTCGCCGGCTCGGTGACCTTCGGTGCGGGGTAGGCCCTGCTTGGTCGCCCAGCGGCCGTTGCCGTCCATCACGCAGGCCACGTGCCGCGGGATGCGGTGCGGGTCGAGGCCGTCGAGGTCCATTGCGAGCACGGTACCTTCTCGGGCCGGGCTGATCCGGCGGCGGCGGTCCCTCAGGTGGCGACGGCCCGGGCCCGCACCGGAGCCAGAAAGTCGACGACGTCGGCCAGGCTGCGGGTCCGGCGCATGGGCGGGAGGGCCCGGACCAGGTCCCATTTGTAGCGCGCGGTGCCGAGCCGCTGGTCCAGCACCGCGACCACACCTCGGTCGTCGGCGGCCCGGATCAGCCGGCCGGCACCCTGCGCCAGCAAGGTGGCCGCCCTCGGCACGTCGATGGTCGAGAACGCGGCCCGCCCCAGGCGGTCCCGCCGGGCCTGCAGCAGCGGGTCGTCGGGGCGGGGGAACGGCAGCTTGTCCATCACGACCAGCGACAGCGCCGGTCCGGGGACGTCCACCCCCTGCCAGAAGCCCATGGTGGCGAACAGGCATGACTGCTCGTCCGCCGCGAAAGCCTCCACCAGCGCGGTCTTGGGTAAGTCGGCCTGGGTGAGCACGGTCCAGGGGATCCGTTCCCTGATGTCCTGGGCGGCCGCCTGCATGGCCCGCCAGCTCGTGAACAGCGCCAGGGTCCGGCCGCCGGCGGCCTCGATGAGCGCCACCAGCTCGTCGAGCATCGCCTGCTCGTAGGCGGCCTGGCGGGGGTCGGGCAGGTGCATCGCGCAGTACAGGAGGGACTGCGACGGGTAGTCGAAGGGGCTCCCGACGTCGAGCTCGTCGTAGGACCCGGGGGCAAGCCCGATGCGCTCCCCTAGCCGCGGCGGGATGGTGGCGCTCGTGCAAACCGCGGTCGGAGCGGCGTGGTCCTGCCACAAGAGCGCCTGGAGAGTGGCTCCGACGTCGATGGGAGCGACCCGCAGGACCGGGGCGTGCGCCGGCCCTTCTACCCACGCCACCTTGCCGGCTGCCAGGGCGAGGACCTGGTCGATGTCGCCGACCAGCCCCAGGCCGGCCTGTTGGGCCCGCTGCCGGCGAGGGGCGTCGTCCCCCGCCTGCCGGCCCGAGCCCTGGGCCTGCCCGGCCCCCGGCGCCTGGCCTGCGCCCTGCGTCTGCCCTGCGCCCGGCGCCTGGCTTGCGCCCTGGGCCTGGCCGCCTTTGCGGACCGCCGCGCCGAGCGCCGCGACCCGCTCTCGCACCAGCGTCAGGCGCTCGGCGAGGTCGGCCGGGAGCGGCTGGGGAAGACGCCGCCCCACCGAGGAGCTCAAAGCGTCGGCCAGGATCGCGGCGGCGTCCTCCACCGCGGTGGCCGCCCCGGCGTCGGCCACCAGCGGCCGGGCGGTGCGGGCCAGGGCCACGAGTCGGCCGGAGGTGAGCTCGAAGCCCAGGCTGGCCGAGGCGATGTCCTCCAGCTCGTGGGCCTCGTCGAACACCACCACGTCGTGGGCGGGAAGCACCCCACCGCCCGCCGCCAGGTGGGTGGCGTACAGGTGGGTGTTGACGACGATGACGTCGGCTTGGGACGCCTTGTCCCTCGCCGCCTCGGCGAAGCACACGTCACCGGAGGGGCACTTGGCGGCTCCCGGACAGTCCCGGACCCCGACGCTGACCTGCGCCCAGGCGTGGACGCTCGGCTCCCAAGGCAGGTCCGCCCGGTCCCCGGTCTGGGCCCGCTCGCCCCACTCGATCAGCCGGCGGATCTCCCGTCCGAGCGGGCCCAGACCGGCGTCGAACCCGCCGGCCAAGGTGGGCGTGGCCGCGCCGGCCAGGCCCCGCGCCGGTCCGGCCCGGTCCCCCTTCGCTTTGAGCGGCGCCGGCGGCGACGTGCCGTCGATGGTCAGCTGCACGTCGGGTTCAGGAGCCGCCGCCTCCTCGCTGGTGCCAGCACCCAGCGGGAGCTGATCGCCGGCCCCGCCGATCTCCGACGCCCGCTGGCGGCACAGGTAGTTGCTCCTGCCCTTGAGCACCGCCCAGGTGAAGGGCACTCCTAGATGCTCCTCGAGCAGCGGCAGGTCCCGGGTGGCCAGCTGATCCTGTAGCGCTTTGGTCGCGGTTGACACCACCACCCTGGCGCCGAGGACCAGTGCCGGCACCAGGTACCCCAAGCTCTTACCGGTCCCCGTACCCGCCTGCACGATCAGGTGGCGCTGCGAGGTCACCGCCTTGGCCACCGCAGCGGCCATCACCCGTTGCGCGGGCCGGTCCTCGCGGGCGCTGAGGGCGCCGGTGACCCGCCGCAGCGCGGCATCGATGGTGGGGTCGGTCGCAGGCCCGCCGGCAACCTCGGTCACCCAGGAAGGGTAGCCCCGCGACGTGACGGCGACGGGTGTCGCGGGGATGGTTGAGGACATGCGCCTACGGATCTTCACCGAACCCCAGCTGGGGGCCACCTACGAGCAGCAGCTCGCCGTCGCCCTCTGCGCCGAGGAGGAAGGCTTCGACGCCTTCTTCCGTTCCGACCACTACCTCACGATGGGCGGCGGTGACGGCATGCCGGGTCCGACCGACGCGTGGATCACCCTGGCCGGCCTGGCCCGCGACACCACCACCATCCGCCTCGGGACCATGGTCACCTCGGCCACGTTCCGCCTTCCCGGACCGCTGGCGATCGCCGTCGCGCAAGTCGACGCCATGAGCGGGGGGCGCGTCGAGCTAGGCCTGGGCGCCGGGTGGTACAAGGAGGAACACGAGGCGTACGGCATCCCCTTCCCCCCGACCAAGGAACGCTTCGAGCGCCTGGAGGAGCAGCTGGCGATCATCGCCGGCCTGTGGTCGACCGAACTCGGCGCCACGTTCGACTTCCAAGGAAACCACTACCAGGTGAAGGCCAGCCCGGCTCTCCCCAAGCCGGTGCAGGCCGGAGGGCCGCCGCTCATCATCGGCGGCGTCGGGCCGAAGCGGACCCCAGCCCTGGCCGCCCGCTTCGCCGCCGAGTACAACACCCCCTTCAGTCCACCCGAGCAGGTGGCGACCCTCAACGCGGCGGTCAGCCAGGCGGCCACCGCCGCCGGCCGGGACCCCGCCAGCATCCACCGGTCGTGCGCGGTGGTCGTGTGCTGCGGACGCGACGACGCCGAGGTCGCTCGCCGGGCGAAGGCCATCGGCCGGGAGGTCGACGAGCTGAAGGCCAACGGCGCGTGCGGGACCCCCCAAGAGGTGGCGTCACGGCTGAAAGAGTGGGGAGCCGCCGGCGCCGAGACGGTCTACCTCCAGTGCCTCGACATGGCCGACTTGGACCACGTCCGCCTCATCGGACGCGAGGTCGCACCGCTCGTGGCGTAGGGACCGCGCGGCGCGGTGACGGGCGTGGCGGCCGTCGGGCCCGCAGGCGGCTGCCGGGTTGCCGGGACACGGCCGACGGGTTGCCGGGACACGGCCGACGGGTTGCCGGGACACGGCCGCCGGCTTGCCGGGACACGGCCGCCGGCGGGGGGCGGGGCAGGCGGCCGTCTCCCGGGCGGGCGCGCGGGCGGGCGCGCGGGCGGGCGGGCGTGATGTTGCCGGCCGCCGATGAGCAAGTGTCGCTAACCCGCGCTGGAGTGCGGGTTAGCGACACTTGCTCTTACGGCTGCTCTCTCGGCTGTGCTCCGAGCCGTGGGCGGGATACCGGCCGCCCCTGGCCGGGTAGCGGCAGGGCGTCCCCCAGCCCGTGGCCGGTCGCCGCTGCGACCTCAGTACCCGAGGCGCTCCAGGGCCTTCGGCCGCGACTGCCACTCCCGATCGACCTTTACGAACAGCTCGATGAACGCCCCGGCAGGAAGCTGCTCTCGGACCCTGGTCCCGACCTCTTTCAGGATGGCCCCCTTCTTGCCGATCACGATGCCTTTCTGCGAGTCCCGCTCGACCAGGATCTCGACGCGAATGCGGGGCCACTCCCACTCGGTGACCCGGCAGGCGATCGAGTGGGGCACCTCCTCGCGGGTGACGTGGAGAAGCTGTTCGCGCACCAGCTCGGCGACCCAGAACGCCTCGGGGACGTCCGTGACCATGTCGTCGGGGTAAAGCGCCGGTCCTTCGGGGAGGCGGCCGACGATCGCGTCGACCAGGTCCGCCACTCCCTCGCCGGTCTTGGCCGAGACGGGGAAGTACTCGGACAGGCCGAGGTCCCCGGCGCGCGACAGCTGGGTCAGTACCGCAGCCCGGTCGGCCGCGTCGATCTTGTTGACGACGCACATGGCGTCGCTGGTCACCAGGTCGGCGACGAAGCGGTCCCCTTTGCCGACCGGGGCGGTCGCGTCGATGACGAAGAGGGTGACGTCGACCCCGAGCGCGTCTGCCGCCGTCTCGTTCAGGCGCGACCCGAGCAGCGTTCGGGGCTTGTGGATGCCGGGCGTGTCAACAAAGACGATCTGCGCGTCGGCCTTCGAGAGGACGCCGCGCACCTGGTTGCGGGTGGTTTGCGCGATCGGAGAGGTGATCGACACCTTCTGGCCGAGGATGGCGTTGAGAAGGGTGGACTTGCCGACGTTGGGTCGGCCCACCAGGGTGGCGAAGCCCGACCTCATCGATCCGCCGGCGGCTGATCGGCCGCGACCGGCGGCGAGATGCGGACCTTGCCGATACGCCGGCCGGAGACCTCCTCGGCGGTGAGGCGATGGCCCTCGAAGTTGACTTCCTCGCCTTCGGTCGGAACATGCCCGAGCTGGCTGTAGATCAGCCCCCCGACGGTGTCCCAGTCTCCCTCGGGCAGGCCCGAGTCGTCGAGCAGCTCGTTGACCTCGTCGATAGGCATGCGGGCGTTGACCACCACTGTCCCGTCCTCCAGCCGCTCCGAGTCGATCTCGGCGGTGTCGTACTCGTCGTGGATCTCTCCGACCAGCTCCTCGAGCAGGTCCTCGAGGGTCACCAGGCCGGCGGTGCCCCCGAACTCGTCGACCACCATCGCCATGTGGAAGTTGCCGGCTTGCATCTCGGGTAGAAGCTCGGCCACCCGCTTGCTCTCAGGCACAAACTGTGCCTCGCGCATGATCGAGGTCACCGGGTTGTCCTCGTTGCCGTCGCGCTCGGCGCGCATGAGGTCCTTGACGAAGACCAGTCCGAGCACGTCGTCGATTCCCTGCCCGTAGACCGGGATCCGGCTATAGCCGACCGCTATGGCGATGTCCACGACGTCCTCGATCCGGGCGCGGGACTCGACCGCCACCATGTCTGGGCGGGGGACCATGACGTCGCGCACGACTGTGTCCCCGAAGTCGATGATCGAGTGGATCAGGGTCCGCTCGCTCCCTTCGATGACCGCCTCGTCGGCCGCGGTGTCGGCCATCGCCCGCAGCATCTCGTCGGAGGTGTAGGGGCCCTCCTTGATGCCCTTCCCGGGCAGGAGGATGTTGGATATGCCGATCAGGCCGCGGGTGACCCAACGCAAAGGAGCGAAGGCGTACAGGAAGCGGATGACCGGCGCTACGCCGAGGGCGGCCCGGTCGGTGTGCTGCACCGCCCACGTCTTCGGGGCCAGCTCGGCGACGACGAAGATCACCACGACTTCGAACGCGGTAGCCAGCACGACCCCGAGGCCACCGAAGGCGTGCTCGGCCACTACGCCGACGAGGGTGGCTGCAACGAGGGTGCACACCTCGAGGGCGAAGAGGACAACGGGAAGGACCCGCTCGGTGTGCTCGACGAGGCGCAGCAACGTCGCCGCGTGACGCCGGCCTTCCTCCTCGAAGCTGCGAGCGCGCACTCGCGGGGTGCGGGTGATCGCCGTCTCGGATGCAGCGAGAAACCCGGTCACCAAGATGAGAACCACCACGACCACCACGAGCACGATGTCGCTGCCCTCGAAATGGTGGCTCGAAGCGGCCGCGAGGACCCCCCCTGGAGGGTTCACGGTGCGGTGGCGCCCGCTGCGCCGTCGCCGTCACTCGCCGGAGCCGGCGAGTGATGTCGGGCCAACAGCTCCCGCTCGCGGGCCTCCATCAGCTCGGCTTCGTCGTCGTCGAGGTGATCCATGCCGAGCAGGTGCAGCACGCCGTGGACCACGAGGAGGGCGAGCTCGTCCTCGTAGGTGCCGGCGTGGTCGGGGGCGTTGCGCAACGCCACCGCCGGGCAGATCACCACGTCGCCGAGCAGGCTCGGCGCCTCGTCGGGGTCTGAGCTGAACCCGGGACCGGTGCCTCCCGAGTCCGGTGAGCGACCACTGTCGGCTGGTTCCTCGTCGATGGGAAATGCCAGCACGTCGGTAGGGCCGGATTTGCCGAGAAACCGCTGGTTGAGATCGGCGATGGCCTCCTCGTCGACAAAGAGCATTGACAGCTCGGCGTCGCCGCGGACGCCCTCGTCAGCCAGCACCGCCTCCGCGAGGCGGACCCATCGCATCGTGTCCACCGGCGCGTCCTGCTGTTCGTCGGCTGCGAACACCTCGACACCCATGAAACTCAGATCCTTGCCGGGCGGGGGCCCTGGCCGGGGGCAGCCGCCGCCTCGTACGCGCTGACGATGTCTTGCACGATGCGGTGGCGGACCACGTCACGCCGGCCCAGGTGCACGAAGGCGAGGCCCTCGATGCCGCCGAGCACCGCCTCCAGTCCGATCAGCCCGGAGCGACCGCCGGGAAGGTCGACCTGGGTGTCGTCGCCGGTGACGACCACCTTGGACCCGAACCCGATGCGGGTGAGGAACATCTTCATCTGTTCGGGGGTCGTGTTTTGTGCCTCGTCGAGGATGATGAAGCTGTTGTTCAGGGTGCGACCGCGCATGTACGCCAGTGGAGCCACCTCCACGGTCCCGGCCTCCAGGAGGCGTCGGGCCCCCTCCGTGCCGAGCATGTCGTACAGGGCGTCGTAGAGCGGGCGCAGGTACGGGTCGATCTTGGCCATCAAGTCGCCGGGTAGAAAGCCGAGACGTTCCCCGGCCTCGACCGCCGGCCTGGTCAGGATGATCCGGTCACAGGACTTCGCTTGTAGGGCTTGGACGGCCAGGGCCACCGCCAGGTAGCTCTTGCCGGTACCGGCCGGCCCGATGCCGAAGGTGATGGTGTTGCCCGCGATGGCGTCGGCGTAGCGCTTCTGGCCGCTGGTCTTGGCCCGCACCGACCGACCCCGCGACGATCGCAGCACCTCGGCGGTGAGGACCTCGGAAGGTCGCTCGTCGGCCCGGACCATGTCGATGGTCCGGTGGACGACCTGCGGATCGAGCACCTGCCCCTGCTCCAGCAGCAGGCGCAGCTCGTCCACTAGGCGGGCGGCGACGGCCGCGTCCTCGCCGTCCATGGTGAACTCGTTGCCGCGTGCGACGATCCTCGTTCCGTCGAAGGCTCCCTCGACCAGCCGGAGGTTCTCGTTGAGGGGCCCCACCAGTCGCGGCATGAGGTGGTTGGGCACGGTGACGGTGACAGTTGTGGGCACAGGCGTTCTGGCCAGCAAGGGTACCGCCGTCGGGGCGGGACTGCGGACGACTTCATCGGAGACCCCCGACTCGGACGCGTCGGGGGCGGCCATCTTGGCCGGTCTCACCCGGGCGGCCAGCCCATCGGCCGGCCGCCGAGGACGTGCAGGTGCAGGTGCGGCACCAAATTGCCGGCATCGTCGCCGACGTTGAACACCAGCCGGTATCCCGACTCGGCGATGCCCTCGCTGGCAGCCACCGCCTGGGCGGTCGTGATCATCTCGGCCAGCACGCCCCCATCCCCGGCGCCGAGGTCCCCGGCGTTGGCGATGTGGCGGCGCGGGATGACCAGCACGTGGGTCGGCGCCTGGGGATTGATGTCTCGGAACGCGTAGGTCCCCCCGGTGGAGTGCACCTCGCTCGAGGGCACCTCGCCGGCGAGGATCTTGCAGAAAAGGCAGTCGTCGGCCATCGGGACCCGACGCTACCGTCGAACGGGATGGCGGACGACGATCCCCCCTCTTCGGGCAGCTGGGACCCCACCGAGTTCGGGGTGGCCCTGGCCCGGTGGGCTTCGGAGCGAGCCGCCGACGAGAGCGCCGCCGCCCGCAGCCGGGAGCGGTGGCTTCGCCGGCAGGCCGGCGAAGCGGCGACCTTGACGGGGGTGCTGATCGACCTCGCCGAGCGGGGCGTGACGGTGACGGTGACGGTCCGCTCGGGGAGCTACACCGGTCGGGTGGTCGGGGTCGGCCGTGATTTCTGCCTGGTCGCCGGCCGGGCCGCGGTCTTAGTCGCGCTCGGTGCAGTAGTCAGCCTGGCGCCCCTCGACGAGGCGGGTGGCAGCAGCTTCGCTGAGCCCGGCGGTGACCGCGAGGCGCCCCTGGACGTGGCGCTCGACGATGTGCTCGGCATGCTGGCGGCCGAACTCAGCCCGGTCCGGATGGTGCTGTCTGGCGGCGCCAGCGTGGCCGGTTCGCTTTCCGCTGCCGGCGAGGGGATCCTGACCTGCCGGCTGGAGGGAGCAGGCCGGCGACACGTGACGGTCGTGACCGCGGCGGTCGAGATCTGCATTCCCCAGTAGGGCCGTGCCGAGCGATGGGGCGACAGGCGCGGTCTGGTGGGATCGTCTGTGTCCCTGCGCTCAGGGAGTGGCCTCGTCGCGGACCTCGTGCGGCGTCCTCGGCTCCGGGTACAGGTGCTCGAGGGTTCCGGGGGCGATGCGCATGCGGTCGATGAACGAATCGATGTCGGCTTCTTGCAGGCGGATGACCCGACCCATCTTGTAGGCCGGCAGCTGGCCCTCGTCGATGAACCGGTACAGGGTGCGCAGCGTCACGCCGAGGCGCTCGCAGGCCTCTTTCGTGCCCATCCACCGGATTGCCTCGCTCATAGGGCCCAGGCTAGCGCCCCCATAGACAAACGAGTGGATTCTCGATAGATTTCATGCGTGGGTCTTGGGCGGACGACACGCCCCCGAGTGCTGCGGCGGCCCGTAGCGCCTCGGTGGGGCTTCGCACATGATGGGCGGTTTGCGCCGCGGGCCGAGGAGCGCCGATGACCGCGTTGAGGGGCGGCGGGACCCGCATCGACACCGGTCCCTCGGCGGGTCGGGTGGGCCGGCGCCGCCCGCTGCCGAGCGGCCGGGCCGTGGCCGGCGGGTTCTTCGTAGCCGTGGCGGTGATCGTCGTCTTCGCCGCCTGGCTGACCGGCACGGCCCGCTCCGGCAAGTCTTGGGTCGTCGCGACTCGCGACCTGCCCGCCGGCGCCCGCCTGCAGACCGCCGACCTGGGCACCGAGACCATGACCCTGCCGAGCGGGACGACCGCACGGCTCGCGTACCGCGACCCTGCCGCCCTGCTCGGGGCGGTCCTCGACGCCCCACTGCGGGCGGGCGAGCTGGTGCAGGCCGGGGACCTGGCCCCCGCGTCCCACGGACCTGGACTGCGCCCGGTGACCGTCGATGTCGCCCCCACCGACGTCGCCGACCTCTCGACGGGGACCGCCGTGGACGTGCTGGTGACCGACGGGACGGATCCTTCCTCGCCGACCACGGTGGTGGTCGCCGGAGCCCGAGTCCTCGACGTGGGGCGACCCTCCACCAGCCTGTCGGCCGGGACGACCGGCGCTCAGGTCACCCTCGGCGTTTCGACGCTCGCCCAGGTGACCGGCATCGTCCACGCTGCGCACACCGGCACGTTGTCGATCGTGGTCGCTTCACCCGGCGACCAGCCCACCGCCGGCCCGGGCGCCGCGTCGAGCGGCGGCGGCTTGGGGTCCGGGGGGTGAGCACCGGCGAGCGGTGGGTGCTGCTCGGGCTGGCCCGGGGGCGAGCCGGGTGGTTCCGCGACGTCGGGCAGTGGGCGACCTCGGCGGCGATCGCCGCCGAGTTCATCAAGTGCGTGTCGGTCGAGGAGGTCCGGGCCCGGCTGGCGTCGGGGCGGCCCCACTCGGCGCTGCTCGTCGACGTCGCGGTGTCTGGGTTCGATCGGGACCTGATCGGCGCGGCGGACGCGGCGCGCACCCCGGTCATCGCGGTCGGAGACGGGCGGGCCAGCCGTTGGTCACCGGAGCTGGGGGTGGCCGCCACTCTCCCGCCCGACTTCGGGCGCGACCAGCTGCTCGAGCTTCTTGCCGCGCACGGGCGCCCCGTGAGCCGAGCCGACACCCTCCCGCCCATTCTCAGCGAGGAACCGCTGCCGCAGTGGAGGGGCAGGCTGGTCGCGGTGTGCGGATGCGGAGGCACCGGCGCGTCCACCATCGCCATCGCCATCGCCCAGGGCGCGGCCGGAGATGTTCGCTACGGCCGGCGGGTGGTGCTCGCCGACCTGGCACTGCGCGCCGACCAGGCGGTGCTCCACGAGGCCCCGGACCTCGGTCCGGGCATCCAGGAGCTGGTCGACGCCCACCGGCGTCGGCGGCCCGCCCCGGAGGAAGTGAGGGCGATGACCTTC
This sequence comes from Acidiferrimicrobium sp. IK, assembly GCF_025499425.1. GTDB lineage: Bacteria > Actinomycetota > Acidimicrobiia > Acidimicrobiales > Palsa-688 > Acidiferrimicrobium. The sequence goes on along the minus strand of NZ_JAIMCB010000003.1, from coordinate 90,627 downwards.
GACGTGCCCTCCCGGAACTACCAGCTGCTGCTCGGGTTGCGCCGCCCATCCGCCTGGTCTGTGCTGCGTCCCCGCGCCACCGACGCGGCCATCGACGGCCTGCGCCAGGCGTTCCAACTGACGGTGGCGGACGTGACGGGCGACCTGGAGGGCGAGGACGACGGAGGATCGGTGGACGTCGAGGAGCGCAACCATCTGGCCAGGAGCACCACCACCGCGGCCGACGTGGTCTTCGCGGTGGGCGCCCCGGGCCTGAAAGGTGTCCACTCCCTCGGTCGGCTGGTCACAGAGCTGACCGCCAGCGGCGTCGACCCGCGGCGGGTGGTGCCGGTTATCAACCGGGCGCCGCGCCACCCGCGGAGCCGGGCGGAACTGTCGGGGGCGCTCGCCGTGGCGGCGGGGACCGCCGGCCCGGTCAACGGCGCGGTGTACGTGCCGGAGCGCAAGGTCGACGAGGCGGTGCGCGACGGGCTGGCCCTCCCCGACGGGGTTGTCGCGCCGGTGGTCGGCGCCATGCACGCGGTCATCGACCGCCACGCCGACGCCGCGGCGCGCCTCGCCGCCCCGGCGCGGGTAACACCAGGATCTCTCGGTCACTGGGCCGACAGCGAGGACCTCGACGCCTCGTAGCACCCCGACCGACGCGGGACGGTCTAGAAGAGGGTCAATCGGCCGAGGTCGAGACCCCGCAGGTGGTCGTAGTCGACCTCCACGCAGGTGATGTTCCGGGCCGCGGCGATGACCCGGGCCTGAGGCTTGATCTGTTGCGCGGCGAAGATCCCCCGGACCGGTCGGAGCCGCCCGTCTAAGTCCAGGCGCTCCAGGTATCGGGTCAGCTGCTCCACGCCGTCGATCTCCCCACGCCGCTTGACCTCGATCGCCACCGCCCGCCCCTCGGGGTCTCGGCACAGGAGGTCGACGGGACCGATGTCGGTGGGGTACTCCCGCCGCACCAGGGTCAGCCCGGCCTCGAGAGAACCCGGGTTGGCTGCCAGCAGCTCCTGCAGGTGGGCCTCGACCCCGTCCTTTTGCAGGCCCGGGTCATCCCCGAGCTCATGGGCCACCTCGGCGTGGACCTCGTCGATCGTGATGGTCAACGTCTCGCCCTTCGGGTTGGACACCACCCACCGCCCTGGCGCCTCCACCAGGGTGCAGGGCTCCGTCATCCAGTTGAGAGGCTTGTACGCCTTGCCGTCGGAGTGGACCGACACCGACCCGTCGGCCTTCACCATGAGCAGCCGGGTCGCGGTCGGGAGGTGGGCCGACAGCCGGCCGGTGTAGTCGACCGAGCAGGTGGCGATGACGAGGCGCATCACTGCCATTCTGCTCGACCGCCGCCCTACGCCTCGTCACCCCCCGCCGAGCGGGCGGCCGCCGACCGCGCGGTGGTGGCCATGGCGTCGTTCCCGGCGGCCTGGGGTTCGGCCATCACCAGCTCCGCTTCCTGGCGGTGGTAGTACTTCCCGCCCCGGAGCCACGAGGCGACCGCGGCGACCAGCGACGCCACGATGGCGAAGTCGAACGCGTAATGGAGGCCTGTCCCGAACGGCGAGGAGATCAGCTGCGGAAAGAAGCTGCGGCCGGTCAGGTGTGCCGCTTGCGCCGCGCTCACATGGTGGAGGACGCCCGACGGACCGAGCAGCTGCTGGATCGGGTTGTAGCCGAGCAGGGCCGAGAACAGGCTGGAGATCGGCGGAAGGCTGGCCACCTGGTGGGCGGCGGCCGGCGGCACGCCGTTGGCGGTCAGGCCCTGGTAGAGGTGGCTCGGCAGCGTGGAGGAGAGCCCGACGATGATCACGGTGAAGAACACGCCGATGGACAGCACCGTGGCCGCGTTTTGGAACGTGGTCATCATCCCCGCTCCCGCACCGCGCTGGTCGGGAGGCAGCGAGTTCATGACCGCGGCCCGGTTGGGCGACCCGAAGACGCCCATCGACAGCCCCATGATCAGCAGGATGAGCCCGAACCACACGTACCCGAAGTTGATGGGAAGCACCTCGAGGAGACCGAAGGACACCGCGGCGCCGATCATTCCACCGGTGGCGAAGGGCCGGGCGCCGAAGCGGTCCGACAGGATTCCCGAGATCGGCCCAGCGACCAGGAAGCCGACAGTCAGGGGAATCATGTAGATCCCCGCCCACAGGGGCGTCCGCTCGAAGTTGTAACCGTGCTGGGGCAGCCAGATGCCCTGCAGCCAGATGATCAGGATGAACTGCAGCCCTCCCCGCCCCAGCGCCCCGAGCAAGCCTGCGATGTTGCCGGCGCTGAACGCCCGGATCTTGAACAGGTGCAGCCGGAACATGGGGTCGGGAGAGCGGGTCTCGATCACGCCGAACGCGATCAGCGTCACCACCCCGCCGGCGATGGCCGCTATGACACCAGGGTTGGTCCAGCCCATGGTGTGGCCGCCGTAGGGCTGGATCGAATACACGATGCCGGTGAGCAGCGAGACGAGACCGATGGCAAAGGAGATGTTGCCGGCCCAGTCGATGTGCGCCTCGGACCTCTTGCCGGTATCGACCAGCTTCAGGTACGCCCAGATGGTCCCGAACACGCCGAAGGGAACGCTGACCAGGAACACCAGCCGCCAGTTGATCGGCGACAGCAGGCCGCCGACAATGAGACCGATGAACGACCCGGCGATGGCCGCCACGCTGTTGATCCCAAGCGCCAGTCCCCGCTCATTCTCGGGGAACGCGTCGGTGAGGATGGCGCTGGAGTTGGCGAAGAGGAACGCGCCGCCCACCCCCTGGAAGATCCGCATGATGATCAACCACAGGGCGCCGTCAGTCCCCGTCATCCAAGTGATCGACAGGAGTATCGAGAAGAAGGTGAAGACGGCGAAGCCCAGGTTGTACATCTTCACCCGCCCGTACATGTCCCCGATCCTCCCGAAGCTCACCACCAACACGGCGGTGACCAGCAGGAATCCCATGAGCAGCCACAGCAAATAGGACGTGTTGGCGCTGGTGAGGGGGTTCAGCTTGATCCCCCGGAAGATGTCCGGGAGGGAAATGATGGTGATCGAGCCGCTGATGGTGACCATCAAGATCCCGATCGTGGTGTTGGACAGGGCGATCCATTTGTAGTGGTCGGGGTTGTCGCTCCTGGCGGCAGCCTCGCTCACCTGCTCCCCCGGCGCTTCCTCGCTGGTTCTCATGGCCTTCCTCGTTGCTCTCGTGTCTGGCGGGCGTAGGGCATCTCGGGGACCCCGAGGCGTACCCAACCCTAACGTCAACGTCAGGAAATGCTCAAACTGTTCCCTCGGCTAAGGATTTTTTGGCCCGGACCGGGGAAGGCCGCCTCTGGCTGGCCTGGGCCGCCCTGGACGGCGCTAAGCGGCCACGGCCGCACGGGCGGCCAGGCGAGCCTCGGCCGCCGCCCGATCAGGGGCCGGAGGCAGGACCAGCTTGGCGGTGCCGAACAGCGCAGCGAAGGCGGCCTCGACCGGCTTCGCCGCCGGCGACGGGACCCACGGGTAGCCATAGAGCCGCCGGGCCTGGCGGGGCAGCAGGCCGATGGCGGCCGCGTCGAGGACCGCCCACACCGGCCTCAGGCGCGCCGGGATCGGCGGGGCGAGGACGGTGCGGGCCGCAGCCCGGCTGATGGGCGAGCCGATCATCTCCGCGCTGCGGAAATACACCCGCAGGCCCGCCACCGAGGTGGGTACCAGCTCCACCGGCGTGCCGACCAGCTCGGCCATCTTGACCATCTCGGCGACGTACCGGTCGGCGTCGGCGGCAGACAGCCCACCGCCGTAGCGCTGCTTGGCCACGAGGAGGGACTTGACCAGCACGTTGTGGACCCACGCCAGCAGCTCCGGGTCGTCGGCCCGGTACGGCCGGCCGGTGACGGTGTCGACACCGTGCACCCGGGTGTGGATGGCGCGGATGTGCGCGCCGATGCGTTCGGCCTCCTCGGTCGTGCCGTAGGTCGCGATGCTGACGAACTGCGCGGTGCGCTTCAGTCGGCCCCACGGGTCGCGGCGGTAGTCCGAGTGTTGGTCCACGCCGGCCATGGCGAGGGGGTTGAGGGCCTGGACGAGCAGCGCCCGCATACCCCCGAGCAGGCTGACCGGGTCGCTGTGGACGTCCCAGGTGACGCTTCCTGGACCGAAGAGGCCGATGTCAGGTGCCATTGCTCCAGCCTGCCACCCCGGCAGCCCTACAACCGGGGCATTCTGGGCATCAGGCCCATCTCCGCAGCGGGCCGGGCGGGGTCAGCGGGTCAGGACGTGATCTGTCTTGACGATGAGGACGTCGCAGGGTGCGTGATGGGAGATCCGGTTGGGGACGCTTCCAAGGAGAAACCGCTTTGCGCCGGCCATCCCCTGGCTCCCCACGACGATCAGGTCGGCACCCACCTGCTCCGCGGCGTCGAGCAGCGCCTCGGCGGGCGCGGCGTCCACCGGCAGCGTGCGGACCTCGGCGACACCGGCCGCATTGGCCAGTTCGGTGGCCGCCTCCAAGTGGGCCGCCACGTCCTCCTCCGGGTTGATCACGTAGGCGATGTCCGCCGGAGCGGAAGCCCGCTCTGCTTCCAGCCGGGCCCGGTCGACCGGCCGATACGCGGAGACGATGACCAGTTTGGCCCCGGATTGCACCGCCAGCTCGGCGGCCCGGGTGACCGCCTCGGATGCGGTCGGCGACCCGTCGGTCCCGACGACGATGGTGGCGTACATGCGGACTCCCCTTTGCGTGCTGTGCCCTCGGCACTGGGTCGGGGATAGTACAGCGCCGCGGCCCACCGGTCCGATTTGCCCGCTTCAGCGGCGGCGGCCGCCTCCCGCGCTCTCAGATGTCGACGTCGGCGGCTTCCGGTCGGCCCGCGGCGTCCGGCGTCGGGAGCTCGGCGAAGAACGCCGGCGGCTCTCTCCACACTGACGTGTCGGGTTGGCGACCGCCGGCGGCCTCGGTCTCTTTGATGGCGCGCCACACCCGCTCTGGGGTGCAGGGCATCTCGACGTGGCGCACCCCCAGGTGGCTGAGGGCGTCCACCACCGCGTTGTGCACCGCGGGGGTCGACCCGATCGTCCCGGACTCACCGATGCCCTTCGCCCCGAGCGGGTTGAGCGGCGTCGGCGTCTCGGTGTTGCTGGCCTCGAACGACGGCATCTCCGCGGCGCTCGGCATCCCGTAGTCGGCGAGGGTGGCAGTCAGCGGGTTGCCGTCGGCGTCGTAGACCATCTCCTCCCAGAGCGCCTGGGCCATGCCCTGGGCGATCCCCCCGTGCTGCTGGCCGGCGACGATCATCGGGTTGAGGATCCGCCCGCAGTCATCCACCGCGACGTGTCGCAACGGGACGACGGCCCCCGTGTCGAGGTCCACCTCCACGACCGCCACGTGCGCCCCGAAGGGGAAGGTGGCTGCGGCCTGGGCGAAGTCGACCTCCGCGGCAAGCGGGCCGGCGCCGGCTCCTTCCGCCAGTCCGGCCAGTGCGCTCCACGTGAGCGCTCGGGCCGGCACGCCGGCCACTCCGACGCGCCCGTCGTCGGTGGCCACGATGTCTCCGGGGTCGGCTTCTAGCTCCTCGGCAGCCAGATCCCGGGCCCGCAGCCAAACTTCCTCCGCGGCGGCCCGCACCGCATTACCACCGATCTGCAGGGACCGGGAGCCGCCGGTCCCGCCGCCTCGAGGCACCAGGGCGGTGTCTGACTGCACGAACCGGATGCGGTCCATGGGGATGCCTAGGCGGTCGGCGACGATCATCGCGAACGACGTCGCGTGGCCCTGGCCGTGCCCGGACGTGCCGACCCGGATGGTGGCGCCTCCATCGGCGTCGATGGTCACCGCCCCGAACTCCTTGCCGCCGCCGCCGGCGGTGACCTCGACGTACACGGCCACCCCGATGCCGAGAGCGATCCGCTCACCGCGGGCCCGCCGCGCCGACTGTTCGGCGCGCAACTCCTCGTAACCGGCCAGTCGCACCGCCTGGTCCAAGGCGCGGGCGTAATCACCACTGTCGTAGGTCGTTCCCATGCGGGTGGTGTAGGGGAATGCGTCGCCGTCGATCAGGTTGCGCCGGCGCAGGTCCACGGGGTCGACCCCGAGCTCGTCGGCGGCGAGGTCCATCACCCGCTCCAAGAAGGCGGCGGCTTCGGGGCGCCCTGCACCCCGAAACGCCCCCATCGGGGTGGTGTTGGTCAGCGCTGCCGCCACGTCGTAAGCGACCGCGGGGATCCGGTAGACACCCTGCGCCATCATCCGCGTCGGCCCGAGGGCGAGCGCGCCCCCGAACCCGGCGTAGGCGCCGGCATCGCCGACCACCCTCGCCCGCATCCCAGTGATCTTGGCGTCGTCGTCGAAGCCCATCTCGATGTAGTCCACCTGGCCCCGTCCCTGCATCGAGAGCAGGTTTTCCGATCGGGTCTCCACCCAGGCGACGGGACGGCCGAGCGCGATGGAGGTGGCCACCACCACGACGTGTTCTGCCGCGGCCCCCGCTTTCCCCCCGAAACCGCCGCCCACGTGGGGAGCGATGACGCGCAGGCGAGCCGCGTCGAGACCCAGGATCCGGGCCAGAGCGGCGGCGAAACCGTGCGGCATCTGCGTGGACACGTAGACGGTCAGGTCGTAGCCGTCCCCGTCGGCGCCGGGTACGGCGAGGATGGCGTTGCCCTCCATCGGCACCACGGCGATGCGTTGGTTGACCATGCGCAGGCGCACCACCCGGGACGCACCGGTCAGCGGGTCCTCACCCGTCGAGCGCACGCCGGCCGCCAGGTTGGATCCGAGCTTCTCGAACTGGAGCGACGCACCCGGCGCCAAAGCGTCCTCGGGATCGATCGCAGGAGGCAACGGCTCGTAGTCGACCTCTACCAGCTCGGCTGCATCGACCGCCTGGGCGCGAGTCTCGGCCACCACGACCGCAACCGGTTCACCGACGAAACGGACCTTGCCCGCGGCGAGGGGTGGGCGGGCACACGCCTCGTTGAGAACCATGAATCCGTGGAAGGGGGCAACACCCAGATCGTCGGCGGTCCACACGCCGAGCACGCCCGGCGCCCGCCGGGCGTCGCCGGTTTCGACGCTTCGCACCTCGCCGTGGGCCAGCGGCGAGCGGACGAACACCGCGTGGGCCATGCCCTCGGGTGAGTGGTTGCCGACAAAGGTGCCGGCACCGGTCATCAGCTCCGGGTCCTCGACTCGTCGGACGTGGGTACCAAGCAGCGAACCGGGCATGGGCGCACGCTACCGGCCTCAACGGCGACCATGAGCGCCCCGACCGCTGGCATCCAGGACCGCACAGCGTGGCACAGCAGCGGCGGTACCCCCGGCCACACCTGGTCTTCCGCCCGAACAGTGGCCGAATCCTGCCACGCTCTGTGATACGAACACGCACGGTGTTGACTAGACTTACCTGGTCCACCGTGAAGGGGTGCTTATGAGTGACGAGATGACCACGACCTACGCTCGGAAGGTCGGAGAGCGCCTCCGCAAGGTCCGCAAGCAGCAGCGGTTGTCCTTGCAGGCCGTCGAGGTCTCCTCCGGGGAAGAGTTCAAGGCCTCGGTGCTTGGAGCCTACGAGCGTGGCGAGCGGGCCATCTCGGTTCCCCGCCTTCAGCGCTTGGCCCGGCTCTACAACGTTCCCGTGGACCAGCTGCTACCCAAGGACGGCGCGGGTGAGCCGGCGTGGAACGGGGCCTCCGAGCCCGAGGATGACCAGGTCGGCACCAAGGTCACCATCGACCTGACCCGTCTCGACATGGCACCCGAAGCGGACAGCGCCCTGATCGGCCGCTACCTGGGAATGATCCAGGTGCAGCGTCAGGACTTCAACGGCCGGGTCCTAACGGTGCGCGAAGAGGACCTTCGGGCCATGGCATGCCTGCTCGACACCCGCCCCGAGCTGATGCGGAGGCGTCTGGAGGACATGGGCCTCCGCCGCTGAGACGGCGTGGCGCCCCGCCCGGGCCCTGCGTGTCCTGATGGACCTCGGAGACCTGATGGACATGACAGACCTAATGGACCTGACAGACCTGATGGGCCCTGAGAGGCCGGTACACCTGAGAGACCGGTACACCTGAGAGGGTGGCCTCGCCTATCCCCTCCCCCGGCTTCGGGGTGTACGTGCACGTGCCGTTTTGCTCCCGGCGCTGCGACTACTGCGCCTTCGCCACCTGGACCGACCGGCATCACCTCATGGGGGATTACGCGGCGGCGTGTGTCGCCGAGATCGCCCGGGCGACCAGCGCCGGCGAGCTCGACGCGGCGACGTCGGTGTTCTTCGGGGGCGGGACCCCCTCGCTGCTGCCCGCCGAGGAGCTGGCCGCCATCCTCGCCGCGATTGCCAAAGCTCCAGGCGCGGAGGTCACCGTCGAGTGCAACCCAGAGACTGTCACCGCCGAACTGCTGGCCTGCTACCGCTCCGCCGGGGTCACACGGCTGTCGTTCGGGGTGCAGTCCATGGCGCCCCACGTGCTCGCGTCCCTCGGTCGCGAGCACGACCCAGCGGCGGTGACTCGCGCCGTGGCCCTCGCCGGCGACGCCGGCTACGGCGACTCCTACAGCGTGGACCTCATCTTGGGAGCCGCCGGCGAGTCGATCGCCGACTGGGAAGCGACCCTCGCCGCGGTCCTGGCGTTGGACCCGGCGCCGGCCCATGTCAGCGCCTACAGCCTCACCGTCGAGCCGGGCACGCCGCTGGCCAAGGACCCGCAGCGAGCGCCCGACCCCGACGACCAGGCCGACAAGTACCTGCTGGCCGATCAGGTTCTAAGCGACGCCGGCCTCTCCTGGTACGAGGTGTCCAACTGGTCGCGCCCGGGGGCCGAGTGTCGCCACAACCAGCTGTACTGGACCCAGGGCCCCTACCGCGGCATCGGGTGCGCCGCCCACTCCCACGCATTGGTAGCCGGAGGCGGGAGCCGGAGATGGTGGAATGTTCGTACCCCCGACCGCTACATCAACCTGGTGTCGACCGGGGCGTCGACGGTGGCGGCCTCCGAATCCCTGCCGGCCACAGCCCGGGCGCTAGAAGCCCTACAGCTGTCGCTGCGGACCGCCGCCGGCGTGCCGGCCGACGCGTTGCCCTCCGCTGAGGAGGATCCGGCGCTGGAAGACCTCGTTGTGTACGCCGGTGGGCGGGCGGTGCTCACGCCGGCCGGCCGGTTGCTGGCCAACGAGGTGTCCCTGCGGCTGCGAGATCCGGCGGCTTCGCGCTAGGAGCGGCGGGGCCTGGCGGCTTCCGGCGGGCGGCGGGGCCGGCGCGGCGGCGGGGCCCGGCGCCACCGCGGCGGCATCCGGGCGCTGCGGCGGCGTCCGGCGCGGCGGCGGAAAAGGCGGAAGACCGAAGGCCGGCGGTTCGGCAGGCGGCTCGAGGGCCGAGCTCAGCGGCTTCGACGTCCAGTTCGCCGCCAGCCCGGGTGCTGAACTGGACGTCGAAGCCCATGAGCTGGGTGTCGAAGCCGCCTACGGGCGGCGACCGGTCGGCATCTCGCCAGCGCTCTAGGCCCGCTCCCCGGCCGAACCGGGCGGCGACGCAGCCCATGGCAGCCCACGCGGGACGGTTTTGTTCAGCTCTCGTTCCGAGATGCCGAGCTAACGACCGAGGAGGATCACGACCTTGGAGCGGCGAGCGCCCAAACGCCTGGACTGGTACATCGGATCGCTGGTTGTCGCGGCCGCTCTTGCGCTTGTCGTGAACGCGACAGCGGCCGATCAGTCGTCAGGCTCGGTCACCCCGGCCTTCTGGATGTTTGCTGGGGGTGCCGCCGTCGGCAAGGGACTGCTCATCTCCGCCCACCGCCGGCGTCCCAGCGGTGACAAAACCGCCGTCAGTTTGGCGGGACCATTCGGCATGGCCCTGGTTCTCATTGGGCCAGCCCTGTTTGCGGTGACAATCGGCTCGCTGGCGCCGGTCCTCAGCTACGTGATTCGAAAGCGCCACCTCAGAAAAGCCATATTTAATCTCGCCCACGACGTTCTGATTCTGTCCGGCGAATGTCTATTCCTGCATATTGGTAATGGCCGCTCTACGCTCCTTCATGGGGGCTCACCGAGCGCTATTTGGTATGTATTCGCCGTCGGAGGCGCCTCCGCCACGGAGGCTCTTGGTACCGTCGTTCTGCTCGGCATCGTGATCGCATATGCGACGGGCGCACCAGTCCGAAATGTCGTCGTAGAGGAATCCAGTGGGAGTGGTCGACCTGCGTCCTTCATGATCAACGGGCTGGCGCCGGTGCTCGTCGTCGCCGCGCAGCGGAGCCTCACCCTGGTCGTCGTCGTCGCGCTCGGAATCGCTTCGATCCATCTGTTTCGACAAGCCGCCAACGGCGCGAAGAGAGAGGCCATGCTCGACCCTCTGACGCTATTGCCGAACCGGCGTGCGCTTGACGAGCATCTCGCCGCTGCCTTCTCCGCAAGGCGCACAGGCGAGATTGTGGGGGCCTTGATCCTCGATCTTGACGGCTTCAAGCCGGTCAACGACCGACTGGGGCACGAGGCCGGCGACGCCATCCTCCGCGAGGTAGCGAGCCGGCTCCGAGCCGCGTGTGGCAGCACTGACTTCGTGGCGCGCACCGGTGGCGACGAGTTCACTTTGCTCGTTGCCTCTGCGCCGTCGCAAGCCGTCATCAGCGACTTGGCGCGGCGGTGCTCGAGCGCCCTCGAGGGACTGTCGGCGCACGGTATGCCCGTGACAGCGAGTATCGGGATGGCCACTTGCCCCATGAACACCGCAGACGCGAAGGAGCTGCTCCGACTCGCCGATGCAGCGATGTACTCGGCCAAGCGGTCCCCCGCCGTCCCCCGACCGGTACGTCAAGCCGGCGCCTACTGAAGGGCAGCCACCGATCTCAAGAAGCGACAGTCGCTCGCACGGTCACGCGATGTCATAACGCTGAATGCCTGACGCTGCGTCGGCGATCCTCCTGGGCCGGGGAGCCGACCTCTGCTTCACAGAGTTCGGCGTCCCTCTCGACCCGGCCTGGTCAGCACGAACTGGACGGCCATGATCAGGAGGGCAAGCGCCAACCCAGCCAGCGAGATCTTGGCGAGAATCGGGTTGACGTGGGCGCTTTGAGCTTTGGTCACGAAGGGCACCGTGGAGGGCGCCGACGGGATCCGACCCTTGATCGGCACGACCGTGGTGGTCGTGCCGGGTGCCACGGATGTCGATTGCGGCGTCGACGTGTAGGTACCGGCGGCGTTGGCCGGCGCCCGGTACGGAGTGGTCGGCGCGGGAGCAGGGGGGAGCGAGGTTCGTACCGTCGCGGACGTCGGCGTTGTCGAGGGAACCGTTCCCGGCTCGGTCGAGGGTGGAGCGCTGAGGGGGGTCGTCGACTGCGGGGTGGCAGGGACCGGAACGGAAAGCGGGGTCGTCACCGCGGTCTGGCCAACGGCGGGCGTAGCCGACGCCATCCCCACTATCCCGACCATCGCCGAGCTGCACGCGGCGCCTGCCGCCAGCCGCCTCACCCACAATGCGCCGCGCACCCGCCCAGTCTGGCCGCCGTGAGCCGGGGGCGCAGGTCCTCGCCGGCGAAGGCAGTACCGCCTACGGCGTGACGGGCGGGAGGATCACTGTCATTCCCGGCAAGACGAAGTCGGGGTTGGACGGGTCCGGCAGCCGGGGCCGGTTGACCTCGACCAGCTGCCACCAGTAGCGGGCGAGGGCCTCCGCCTCAGGGCTGTGGCCGAGCACTTTGGTCATGGTGGCCTCCGCCACCTTCCATAAGTGATCGCCGGCCACCAGGGTGTATGTCGGCGGCGTCGGCGCAAGCTGGCCTGCTGCTTGCGCAGTGCCTGAATGGGTGTCTTCCCCGCGGAGCGCCCCGCCGCTGCCGGCCGGCGCCTGCGGGGCAGTGGCCTGTGGCTGGCCGCCGACCCCGGTTGCGGTCCTCGCCGGCTCAGCGGCCGGCGGACCGCTGGGCGCCCCCGCCAAGCCTTGGTCCTCCCCAACCGGCGGCCCGTCGACGGCAGCCGGCGAGCTCCCCACCCGCGACCCAAAGGCACCTATCCCTGACTGCGCCGTCGGAACACCCGCAACCCCCGTAGCGACCGGCACCGTCGTCGTGACCGGCACCGTCGTCGTGACCGGCACCGTCGTCGTGACCGGCACCGTCGTCGTGACCGGCAACGTCGTCGTGACTGCTTTGGGCGGTTGCGCCGGCAGCCACCGCAGCACCGGCGCATCCCCAGGCGACACCGTCGACCCTCCCGCCACCGACGGCGCCGGTGCCCCCACGGGCAGGCGCGAGCTCGCTGGGCCGCCGGACGCTGCCGTCGCGGGAAGAACGTCCTCGCCGGCGATGCCCGCATGCGCCGCGGATCCTGCGGCGCCGTCGTAGGCCTCCCCAGGCGTCCCGGGCATACCGGGTCCAGGAAGCGGCCCCACCCATGAGACAACCGGAGGCCCGCTCCCATGCGAGGAGGGCGGCGACGCCGAGGCAACCCCCGTCGGGGCAAACGTTATTCCGAGAGCGAGCGCCGGTACACCGATGGAGCGAACTACCAGGCTGCGGCCCGGCACCGGGAGGCGCAGGATCACACGGGCCGGACCGCCGATCCTCGGCAAGAGGGCCATCTCGGCGAGGAGGGTCACAGCGAAGAGGTAACCCCCCGCAGTCAAGACCAGTAGTCGCAGGACTGCAATGGCTCCAACCATCGCTCCGTCTGCTCGGAGCCGGTCGACGAACGCTGCCGCGTGCCACGGCACGGCGATCCCGACAGGACTGCTACCCACCGCAGCCAATGCCCCCAAACCGGCCATGAGCCCGGCCCACCACAACAGGCGCCGGCGGATCACGGTGTCTCCTTTGGCTGAAGCACCACCGCGGCGCGTCCCTCGCGGATGACCTTGACGCCGTCGCAGCCCCTCGAGTTCGGTGCGACCGCCAGGGTGACCGCACCAGCTACCCGCCCGAGCGCGCGCCCCGCGACGTCGCCACCCGGGGTCGGCCACCGGTCGAAGACCCACACGGTGCTGGTCGCCGGGTCGAGCACCGCCGGGAGCCCGACGGGGCCACAGTCCCAGCGCCCAAGTACCACTTGGTCACCCGCAGACCCGACCGCGAAACGGCCGCTTGATGTCGTGAGCACGCCGCCGGGGAGAACCAACGCCCGGCAGCCGTCGTCAACGGCGGGACAACCCACCGCGCCGCTGCGGTGGGCCACGAAGCCGGTCGCAAGCAACGCAACCACGATGGCTGCCGCTACGCCGGCGGCGTGAGCCCGTCCCGGCCGCCAGCCACGGCCGGAACCGCCGGCGGGGACACGAGCGTGGTCCGCCGCCTCGGTTGGCGCGACGTCGGGCGGAGGATCTCCCTCGCTTCTCCGCGACCATCCGGTAGAGGCAGCGGGGACGCCGGGGGCAGCGACCCCGTCTTCGCCCACGCGCGCCTCGTCTTCACCCACGCAGGCATCGTCACCCTCGGAGCCTGGGCCTCCTTGATCGGCACGACGGCCGATCGGTCGCGAGTCGGAAAGCCGCAGCGAGATTGGCAAGCGAGAGTTGGCAGGGGCCGGCGCGGCCGGGGCCGACGCTCGGGGCGCCGCCATGACAGCAGCGGAGGACCCGCCAGCGCAGCCTTCCGGCACAAGGAGGCGGGGCATCAGGCGCGGCGACGCCAGCCGCCGGCCGATGGCTGCCACGTCGAGAGCGTTGCGACCGGACGGTCGCAGCTCCCGACGCACCCGCCGCCAATCTCCACCCGACGCGCCCGCCGGGATTAGCGCCTCCAGCATTGCGATCAGGTCGCTACCATCGACAGCCCTAGCGGCTGGGTCCTCACTCCGACGCGCCGAGCCCATCCCGCAAACGACGGGTCGGCCCTCGGAGTCGAGCAACACGTGATCGAGCCGGATATCCCCGTGGACCCAGCCGAGCGCATGCAGGTCCCCGACGATGTTGGCCACCGCTGCGCCCAGCCCGGCCAGTTCGGCCGGCGCCACCGGGACGCTGAGGCCGCTCAGCGGTTCGCCCGCCCACCGAGTATGCAGCCGCCACCGGCCGTTGGGACCGGGCCCTGCGCCGATCAGCTCAACGATGCCGGGATGGCGGAGGTGGGCCATCACCGCAGCCCGCGCTTCGAGGGCGGAGCGCTCCGCGTCGGTCGCAGCCTCGGCCACGTGCACCGCTCCCCGCTCGGTCTCCTCCCGCCAGCTCTCCACACTGAAAGGATATCAAAATGGTTGAAAACATCAACCGGCTGGGCAATGCACAGGCAGAAAGCCCGACGGCTGCAGCAGCGCAGGGGTGCCGCCCGTCGTCGCCGCGGCCGTGGCCTCGGCAGATACAGCACGGTGACCTAACCCGGGGAGGACCCGGCCGAAGACCGCGTCTATCTGCGCATGAGCGCGGACTCTGATCACCCGGCCCGTCACGGCGATGCTCAAGGTCACGCGGTGTAGATCGCTATCGCCTTGGGCAGCGAACGAACGGCACACCACGGTGGCCGCCTCGCTCGGATCGATGACCAACGTTCCCGACCCATAGAACGCGGCGTTTCCCAAAGCGGCGGTGGCGGCGTCATTCGCCGCGCCAGCCGTCGCGTCAGCGAGTTGGCGCTGCCCGAGGAAGGCGACCGCCGAGTCGACTGCCAGCACACCGAGGAGGATCAGTACCAAGAAGCCCACGGGCACCAGAACCAGCACGCTCCCTCGTTCATCGAGGTGCGCCTCCCTCAACCGCACGTCGAAGCCCCCGGCAGGCCGCTGCGGTACGGGTCGACCAACTCGGAGTGCTGGGCGCTCACCTTCTCGGCCCGACCGGCCACTCCGATCACCGGCAGCTGGACGAGCGGCGCTCGGTACGAGACGACGACGGTGACCCGCACACACCTCCCGAAGGGCGCGCCGTCGATCACCACCGATCCGAGGGTCGGATCTCGGCCGTATCCCTGAAGGGTGGCGGTAGCGGCCCGCCGGGCACCGACATCGGCCGCCGCTGCGTCGGGGGCCTCGACGTAGGTGCGGGTGGCTTCCCGGCTGGCCGCATCGACCGCCAGCTTGGTGTCGACCACGGACCACGCGTTGCCGACGAGGAGGGTACCGACGACGAACAGCAACAACCCGAAGAACAGTCCCTCCGCCCCGCCGACGAACCCGTCGTCGGGGCGACAGGTCACGAACCCATCGCCGGGGCCGGATGACTGCGTGGCCAGCGCCGGGGACCGGGCGAGGGCGGTGACATGGCCCGCGGTCACCGCACCCGCTCGGTGCGCACGATCACCGTCCGGACGATCGATCCCAGACCGAGGAGGGGTACGAAACCCGGCGCCCGGGCCCGGACCTGCAGCACGATCTGTTGCCCGTCAACCTCCTCCCAGCGGAACACCGTGTGCACAGCACCGAACGAGCCGAGCTGGTGCACGGCCGCCGCCTGAGCATCTGCGACCGCAGCCGCGGGCACGGGAGCGGTCGCTACCTGCCTGGCGGCAGAGAAGGCCGCAGAGGTGAGGCTCGAGGTGGCGTACAGCCGAACCAGGACCTGGACAGCGACAAGCAACAGGATCATGAAGATCAAGAACCCGACGAGCGTGCCGACCATCCCCGTTCCCCGCTCGTCGCGGCCCACGCGAAGGCGTGGCGCGAAGCGGTGGCAGGTAGCAGAGACGACCGGCGGGTCGCTGCTGAACACCTGATCGGTCCGAGCCCTCAGCAGGAGGCGCTGGTCTGGCCGATGCAGGTGTTGACCTGCCGGTCGATGTTCCTAGCGGTGTGCTGGAAGGTGGTGTTGAACGCCACCCACATACCAACACCGATGAATGCCATGATCAGCACCGCGATCGCTGCGGAGATCACCCCCTCGCCACGCTGATCACGCCTACGGCAGCGATAGCTCCCCCGCCGCCCGAGCATCGGCGGCGGTTCGTGGAGGCTGGCGGCGGTGAGCGTGGCAGGCACGGTGGCTCCTTCGATGGCGGGTCGGTCAGGCTGGACGGTCAGGCGTTCGAGAACAGGCGCAAGGCGGCCAGAAACGGGACCGCGAGCAGGATGACTCCGGGCACCAGCGTCGCTACGGTGACCGGGACCCAGACCTGCTGGGCGCGCTTTTCCATGACTTCGGTTGTGCGTCGCTGGAGGTCGCGGCGGGCCTGACGCGCCTCGGTGCTGACCAACCGGCCGAGGTCGCTGGTCTCACGGTTGAGGGCCAGCACGGCGACGAGGCGGTCCAGCCCGTCGACGCGCACCACCTCTGCCCACTCCCGCAGGGCGACCCCCTCCCCGACGCCTTGGCGGATGCGATTGGCCACCATCCGCAGGTCCTGGGCACAGCAGCCCTTGCCTCGCCCGGCGATCCTGCTGATCGCCGCGCCGAGCGAATAGCCGGCGTTGAGCAGCATGGCCAGTTGCTCGCTGATCACCGGGAGCTCCTGGGCGACGGTGCGCTGCCATCGCTGCGACGCCTCGGCGAGGCGCTGCTCGACGACCAGGAACGCCAGCAGCGGGGCGCCCGCGACACAGACGAGACCGAATGCCAAGGGCACGCCGGCGCCGGCGAGCAGCATCCCACCGAGCAGTCCGACACCGCTCCACGCCAGCTGTCGGGTGCGAAAGCCGGTCACGTCGAGGGGCGAGTGCACCCTGCGCAAGCGCAGCTCCAACTGCTCAGTGACCCCGAACGCCCCGGCGACACGATCGCCGATTGAGCGCGCCAGCGGCCCGATCACGTCTCGCACGGATTCAACGGACAGAACACCACCGCGAGCTGCGCGTTCGGCTCCGGTGTGAAAGGGGCGCAGCCGCTCGGCCAAGCTGGGCCGGGAGAACCACCTAGTGCCAGCCAGCAGAAGCGTCGCTCCTACCCACAGTGCCAAACCGGCACCGACCAAGGCGCGCGTCACGGTCGGCCTGCTGCCGCCTGCCCAGCCGGGGCAGCATCCTCACCCTCCCCCCCATCCGTCTGGGCGAAGGGCACCGGCGCTTGCCTCGCGAACGAGTCGGCGAAGACCCTCGGCTCGAGCGGAAGGCGCATGAGACGCCCACTCCACACCCAGCAGGCCACGACGCCGAGCAGGCCGGCGGCCACCGCCAGCTGACCACCCGGCGTTTGGTACGCCGAGCGGCCCGTGCCAATCGACAGGCCGGCGAGCGCCATCCCGAGCGGCACGAGCAGCACGAAGCGCCGGGCGAAGCGGACGCCGGCCTGCTTGACCTCTGCGTCGCGCCTTCCCTGTAGGTCGGCGATGCGGTCTTCGATGAGGTCCGCCAAGCGCCGTTCGATCTCGCTGCCCCCGACCTCGTGGGCCACGATCAGCGTCTCGCACACCACGTCTGCGGTCGGGTCCGCCAACGCGTCCTTCACCACGTCCAGGGTCCTGCTGAAGTCGGTGGAGAGCAGCCATTCCCGCTCCGCTGCAGCGAAGCCCTGGCGCATTTCCTCCGGAGCTCGCCGGCCCACTTCGAAGAGGGCCTGGGGCACCGAGCGACCCAGCGACCCGGTGAGAAGGCGCAGTTCCTCGAGCATCCTCGGCCACGCGTCGCGGGCAGCGACGAGCCGGCGGGCCCGCCGGTTGCGGTACGAGGCGACCGGGGCGCTGGCGGCAAAGACGCCGGCGACAATCGCCGGGAGCACCCCGCCGAACACCGCGAACGCGACGGCGGCCCCGACACCGAAGAGCACCAGCATCGTCGCCGCGAACTCGCCGGGGCGGACCTGGTCCAACCCGGCCTGGCGCAACCAATCCTCAGCGCTTCGCCGCCGGGGCCAGCCTGCCGTCTTGGGCCCGGGACCGAGCCCCCGCCACCCGAAAACCGTGGCGGTGTAGAGGAGGAAGGCTCCGTAACCGGCCAGTGCTGCCGCTACAACGCCGATCACCGGCACGACCATCCCTCAGCCAGACCCCTCAAGTCGTACCCAGCCAACTCGAGAGCTCGCACTGCCCGTACCGGGAGGTTGCCAGTCCAGGTCAAGGGGGCGTCGTGGCGCGACCGGGCGAAGATCGAGGTGGTCGTGAACGCCACGTTGTCGTGGCCGACTTGGAGGTCCTCGACCGCCAGTACCTCTGTCACCCGGACTGCGCCCCCCTGACGGGCGCAGTGGACGACTATGTCGACCGCTTCGCTGACCAACGCCGACAGGGCTGACACGGTGAGTTCCGATCCGGTCTCGGCCAGCTGGCAGATGAACCTGAGCCGGGACAGGGCCTGCCTGGCGGACCCGGCGTGGATGGTGGTGAAGCCCTGCACCCCCGACGACAAGGTGAGCAAGAGCGCGAGCGCCTCGCGGTCTCGGACCTCGCCAACGATCGCCACGTCCGGCGCCATCCGCAAGAACCCTGCCACCAGCCGGCGCAGGTCGACCTCCTTGCGATCGGCGCGCGCCGGGCGGGTCTGCATGTGGGCGACGTTTGGCAACGGGACGTCTGTCTCGAACACCTCCTCCGCAATCACCACCCGCAGAGCCGGGTCCAACTCCGCGGCCAGGCAGGCGAGAAGGGTGGTCTTGCCCGATCCTGGAGCACCGGCCACGACCGTCGAGAGACCGGAGCGGACACAAGCCCGGAGGAATCCGGCGGTGGCCTCATCGAACATCGAGTGCTGGACCAGCTCGCGCAGATCTTTGTACGGCACCGCGGTGAACTTCCGGATGTTGACCAGCACATGGGTTTCGCGCCGAACTCATGCGGAAGTCGGTCGTCGAGGCGGCGTGGACGGTGCCGAGTTGCCGGCTGAGGCAAATGTGTGTACCTGGCGGTCATGAGCTTGGAACCGAGCCTTTGGACCGGTTCGGTCCTGCTGGACGAGCGCTTCGTTTAGGAGGAGCTCGGCCGCCTTGGCAGCTACCCCCCGCATCCGGGCGAGGATTTCCTTCGCCCGACGGTCGTTGCTGATCCATTCGCTGTAGAGCCCTGCTTGTTCTGGGGTGAGCCGGCGGTTGACCGTCCTGCCGTCGATCGTTTGGGTGACGTGCCAGTAGGGACCGTGTAGTCGAGGCGGATCGGCGTGGCAGGCGCAGTTGGCCTTGCCGCAGCGACCGGGCCACAAGGCGATGCTGCCTGCTGCGATGTAGCCGATGCCGGCGAGCTGGCGGGCGAGCTCGCGGTAGCGACGCTCGTAGGCATCGAGCCGGGCAGCGGTCCTCTTGTTCACCATCGCAAACTTCTCCCCGGGGCGAGTGTTCCACCTCCCGTATCCTAGAGTTATCACACTCTAGGATACGACCCGAGAGATGGGCAGTTCGAGTCCGCAGTCGAAGACGGCGGTGTGCCGGATGCTCGTATGGTCCGGACTGTCACAGACGTGGAGCCACCACCGGGCGCACCGGTTCTCCCACGCCCGCTGGTCGATCGAGCACGTGTATGCGGTCCTCACCCGTCTCGTCGTGCGGCTTCTTCTGGCGGCCGATGCGGCGGTCACCGTCGCCATCGACGACACGCTGTTCCACCGCCGAGGGCCCGAGGTCCACGCCGCCAGCTGGTTCCACGACGGGTCGGCGATCGGCAAAGCCAAGGTCGGGTATGGGAACAACTGGGCTTCGCCTACCTGCTGGCCGACGAGATCGTCGAGCTCGCCGGCTACGGCCCGGCCCGGCAGATCTCGGTGATCGAGAATGCCAAGGTCGTCTTCCAGATCCTCACCTCCGACACTCTCACCCACCCGGTCCGCCTCATCCGCCTGCTCAAGGCCCGCTGGTGCATCGAGAACTGGCCACGCCTTCAAATACGCCGAGGACCACCACGGCATCCACTGGCTGTGCACCTACGACATGGACCTCAAGCGAGCAGTGCAGCGCACGGTCCCCTTCGGGCTCGTCGTGAACACCCTGGCGATCTGCTGGTACGCGACGGTCGGTCATCACCCCGGCGACGTCGAAGCGGCCCGAGCGCTCGCCCCGTGGTACCGGCAGAAGGTTAAGCCGTCGGTCCTCGACATGTTCGCCAAGCTCCATCACGTCATCATCGCCGCGCAATTTCGACGGGTAGACCCTGCGCCGCTCACGTCACAGGAAATCTCCATCGTCCGCCTGGCCTGGAAGGGCGTGGCGGCGTAGGTGAGAAAGTCGAGCAGTTTGCGGCTGCGGAGATAAACGGCAGGCCCCGCAAAGTCCTCGACTGGCGCACCCCGGTCAGTAGGTTCGTGGGAGGCCGAGAACGTGTTGTGCGATGTGAGCGAGTGCAAGCTCTTGGGGGAGTGGAGCGATCTTCATTAGCCGTGCTTCCCGCCAGAACCGCGCGATCTGGTATTCCTCGGCGAAACCGTATCCGCCGTGTGTCTGCATCGCAGCGTCTGCCGCCTCGAATCCAGCCTCCGCACTGAGATACTTGGCCATGTTGGCGTCTGCCCCTGCGGGTAGGCCCTGGTCCAGCAGCCACGCTGCGCGACGCGCCACCATCTCGGCCGCCTCCAACCGGGAGTAGGCGGCCGCGAGCGGGAACGCGACGCCCTGGTTGCTACCGATCGGCGATCCGTGAACTACGCGCGTGGTGGCATAGCGAGCTGCGCGTCGGAGAGCCACCCGGCCGGTTCCGATGGCCTCCACTGCGATTAGGACCCGTTCCGCGTTGAGCCCGTCGAACAGATATTGCAGTCCGCGTCCTTCCTCGCCGACCCGATCGCCCACCGACACTGGAAGGTCATCGTAAACCGTCTCGCACGACGCCACGGCGTTACGACCGGCCTTGGCAATCGGGCTGATCGTGACTGCCGGATGTTTCAGATCAGCGAGCAGCAACGTAAGCCCCTCCGTTCGTCGTGTGCACCGTTCGGCCGGCGTGGTTCGTACCAAGAGCAGGACCTTGTCTGCCTCGAGCGCTTTCGACGTCCATACTTTGCGGCCGCGGACGCGATAGGTGTCACCGTCCCGGACAGCCGACGTACGGATAGCGGTGGTTTCGGTACCTGCGTCGGGTTCGGTTACGCCAAAGGCGATATGCAGTTCCCCCGACGCCACGCGGGGGAGGTAGCGTTGCTTGAGTTCCTCGGAACCGTGTAGCACGACTGGATGCATGCCGAAGATGGACAAGTGGATAGCACTAGCCCCGTTCATAGCTGCGCCGGATTCGGCTACCTCTTGCAAGACCACCGACGCCTCAAGTACTCCTCCACCGCCGCCTCCGTATGCCTCCGGGATGGCGATGCCGATCCAACCCCCTTCCGCCATGGCCTGATAGAACTCCCACGGGAACCGGTGTTCGGAGTCGCTCCGGTACCAGTACGTGTCATCGTAGCGAGCACAGACGGCCCGCACGGTCCGCCGGATCTCCTTGATGTGGTCACTCTCTTCGAAGTCCATGTCTGCTCCTTGACACCTTTCCCGTTGCTCCGGTCGGATAGCTCACACACCCAGGTATGCACGTTGGACCGCTGGTGCGGCGATGACGTCCCGAGGGTTGCCTTCGGCGATCACCGACCCAAGATCGATCGCCACGATTCGGCTGCTGAGGGCTGCTACTACCGACACGTCATGCTCGACCAGCACGATCGCGGGCGGTTCGGGCTCAGCGCCGATCTCTCTGAGAACGGAGGCGACTCGATCCTTCTCGGCATCGTTGAGTCCCGCCATCGGCTCGTCGAGAAGCACCAAGGCCGGCTGGCACAGGAAGGCTCGACCAAGCTCCACCCGTTTGCGGACGCCGTAGGGCAGAACGCCCACGCGCTCTGCCCCGACATCTTCGAGCGAGAACAGTTCACTCACACGAGCGATCTCCTCCACGGATCGACGCCCGCGCACGCGGCTACCGGCCCGCAGACTCTCGCGCACCGACAGAGCCGGAGAGAGTTCGAGGTTCTGATAAGACCGGGAGATACCCAGCCGATGGCGCGCATGCGCCGGAACCCGAGCCAGTTCACGGCCCCGAAACGTCACGGATCCCGAGGAGGAGCGCAGGCCGCTTAACACGTCGAGGAGCGTGGATTTACCGCTGCCGTTGGCGCCGAGCACTCCGACGAACTCTCCTGGGTCCACGTGGAAGCTCAGCGCATTGAGCGCCGCGACACCGCCAAATTTCACCGTGAGTGACTTAGCGTCGAGCAGCGTCACGGCAGACCCAGATACGCGTCATGCAAGATTCCGCTGTCCAGTAGTCGTTCACACGGACCTTCGGCTACGACTTTACCCGCTCGCAGGACATAGGCGAAGTCGGCCACCTGCAGAGCGAGCCTGACGTTCTGCTCCGCCAGCACGACGCCGATACCGTAGTCGTGGCGGAGACGGGCGAGCACTGAATACAGGCGCGCCACGGCTTCCGGAGCAAGCCCCAAGGAGGGCTCGTCGACCACGAGATAGTCGGGCTGCGTCATTAACGCTCGGCTAACCGCGAGCATCTGTTGTTCTCCTCCCGACAGCGAGCCAGCGAGCTGTCCGCGGCGCTCGGCCAACCGAGGGAACGCGTCGAGCAGTTCACCCATACGGGCTGCAACCTGATGCTTAGCGCCACGCCGAGCCACCAAGAGATTCTCCTGGACCGTGAGCGCTGGGAAGATCATTCGACCTTCCGGAACGACGCTGATCCGCGCCTTGTGAGTACGCGACCGAGGTGTCCACAGGGTCATGTCCTCCGCCCCGCAAAGCAGGGTGCCCCGCCGTGGTGGCAGCACCCCGGCTAGTACGCGGGTTAACGTAGTCTTGCCTGCACCGTTCGCTCCTAGCACAGCTACAGCACGGCCCTTCTCAATATCGAGGGTAACGTCCTGCAACACCCAGCCTCGCCCATACGTTGCCCATACTCCGCGCAAGGCCACAGTCTCGCTCATTTGGCTTGGCTCGCCCTGGAAAGGTTGCTCGGCTTCCGCATACGACCGCCTCGCCCGCCCGCCCGCGTCGAGTACTGCGTATGCAATACCTGTCGGACACGTTCAGCGACCGAGCCCACTAGGCTCGTGAGACCACTAGGGGCGAGCATCAGCACCAATATCAGAGCACCTCCAAAAATAATGTTCGGTAGCTCTTTTAGCCCTGACGTGGCCTGTGGTACTCCACCGAGGAATCCGCCCCCAACTATCGAGCCGAGAATGCTGTCCATTCCACCGACTACCTGAGCCGCCAGAATATTGAGAGAGAAACTGAAGTCGAACAATTCCGGACTAATCAGGCCGACGGTCTCGGCGTACAGGACTCCGCCGATGCCCGTCACGCCGGCAGCGAGAGAAAAGGCGGCGATACGGTTCCACACCACTCGAGCACCTGATGTCTGAGCCGCACGACTGGCGTCACGGCCAACGATCAGATCCAGCCCGAAGAAGCTGCGACGAAGAAGAGCTACAAGCCCAGCTAGGACCAAGAAGATCACCAGCTCTAAAGAGATCACTCCCGTCGGGCTTGTTAGCGTATAGCCGAACATGCGCGGGGGTGGCAAGGCGAGTCCGTTGGCTCCCCCGGTGACGCCAAGATGGAGGGCAAGTTCGCTGACGGCAGACCCGAACACCAAGGTCACTACTGATAAGTACACCGTTCCAAGCCGACTACAGGGTGTACCGATCATGATACCGAGGAAAGCACCGACCGCGAAGCCCAATGGAAGGGACACCTCTAGCCCTAGGCTAGAGTGGGCAGCGAGTATGCCAGCCGCATATGCCCCGCCCGCAGCAAAGGCACCCTGTCCGAGTACAAGCTGCCCACTCAAGCCGATAACTATATACATGCCCAGAATCATGATCGCGAAGGGAATCGCTGCCTCGACTCCAGCGACGGTGCTGAAACTTCCCGCCCTTGCCACCCACAGCACAAACCCCACCACGATGAACATTCCAAAGATCGACGTCGACAGCTGGGGCCTCGGCAGATCTTCAATTCGCACCAACCGAGATCGACGCGGCAGGCTGGCTTCAGAAAGGTTACCCGGGTGCCGCCCTATCAATCCATTGGGCCGGCTCATGAGCACTACCACCACTACGATTAACAACGAGACGGCCTGCAGCCAGGACGCAACGTAGTACGCCAATATGTTCTCGATAAGACCCAACAGGATGCCGCCGAGGGCGACACCGAGCAAACTATCGAACCCCCCAACGACCAGACCGGCCAGTGCTGCCACCAATAGGTTGTTTTCATTGCCTGCAACCAGACCCGATCGACCAGCCGAAATAAATGCCGCGGATGCCGCCAACATCCCTGCGACTCCCCAGATAAGCGTTCGTATTCGCGTTACCGGCAAGCCCAACATCGACGACGTTAGCGGACCCTGACCAATGGCGCGGATATGTAGGCCCAAACGGGTGAATTTCAATGCACTCGCGAGCGCGACGAACAGTATTCCGACGACGGCACCGGTAGCGACGTCTGTGGGGGAAATGAAAGTGCCACCGATTGTGAGGCCTGATCCAAGGTCAAGGTTGGGTGCCGCGTGCACCTGTGAACCCCAGATCCAAGCGATCACCGCCGAAGCGATCAGCCCGGCGCCGAGGGTCGCTACCGATGCCCGGAAGGCGCCGCCGTTCGCCTCGACTTGCCGGACTAGGAGCAGGTACGTCAGGCCCGACAAGACACCTCCGAGCACGGCTGCTGCGGCGAGCGCCCACAACGAGTTGGCGGCCGTACCGGGCACCTCAACTACGGAGACCAGCGCCGCCACAAAAGCGAGCGGCCCCATCGCTAGATTGAGGATCCCACCGGTGCGATAAACCAGTGATAACGCGACGCCGAGTAAGGAATACAGCAAGCCAGTAGCCAAGCCGCTGATAACCACCCCCCCCACCTCTGTCAGCCGCCAAATGTAGGAAGCGTCACGAACGGCTTCGCGGGAACTAACGAGCCGTTCGCGGCGACCAAATCCCCCTCGTTGATTGTGGCTATGTGATTCGCCTTCGAGAGGGTGACGCCGGGCGTGCACCCGATAGTGGTATTGTTAATCGCCTCCATTCCCGCCTCAAGGGATGTTGCGGTAGCAGACTTCCCTTTTTCGAGAGCGTTTTTGATGGCGGTCACGATGAGCGCCCCGCCGGTCCAGCCTTGCTCGCTAAGCGGACTGACCTCAGTAGGGTTATGTGTGGACATATACTGCTCATATCCGCCAGCGCAATTAGCGGCCGGAGTAGTAGTCTCGCTGAAATATACGCCGTCGGCTAGAGAGCCAGCCGCCTTCAGAACGGCTGCAGATGCCAAACCGAAGAAGGCTTGAACCCTTGGATGATAGTTGGCCGCACTGGCGGCCTGGAGGAATGCAATGAACTGCGGTGTCAACCCCCAAAACACGACTCCGTCCGCCCCTGCAGATTTGAGCCGCGCCACCTCGGCCGACAGGTCGCTGGTGGTGTTACTAAACCCGGCCGTTACTACTGTTGGCTTACCTTGTGCCTTAAGCCAAGCCGCGGCACCTGTCTCACCGGGCTGCCCGACGGCGTCATTCTCATATAGAACCCCGATCTTCGAGGATCCGAGCTCGCTTAGGAAGCGGGCGTCTGCAGCACCCAATCGGGTGTATTGAGCGCTGACACCAAAAATATTGGCCGATGTCGGCATTAGGTCGTCACCCGAGGTGAAGGGCACCCACACGACATTGGGATGAGCTCGCATATAGGGGACGAGAGCCGTGATAGCCGGAGAGGCAACCCCGCTCACCAGTGGATAGCCTTCGGATGTCAACTGACGTACGACCGTGGACACCCCATTTGGCGTGTAACCGGTGTTAAGGGTCGTGTAGGAGATCTTATGCCCGTTGACACCGCCGGTGGCGTTGATCATATCGAAGTACGAGGTTTCGCCGTCGATAATCTGCTTGTACGCAATAGCCGGACCAGACTCGACGCTCGCGATACCGACCTTAATGGGAGCGCTCGAAGCGATGGTGCCATTAGCAGTTGACGATCCACTCGGAGTCGAACTCTGCTTCGAGCTCGAGCACGCCGCCAATCCAAAGGCCGTGACGGCCAGTGCCGTCCCAGCGCTTGCGAGGCGCTTGGATCGGCGAGCAGCCGTGATCCAAGCGGCGCCTCTTCCCTTGTTCATGCGTCCTCCCCTTTTCATTGAATATTCCTCTTGTGAGTTATCGCCACGGTTTGAGCCAGCGCTTCGCTGATCATGAGCAGATCGGTGCGATCGGCATAGAGACGCTTGGTCAGCGCTAGCGCCAGGCTGCTCCGCGTACCAAGCTTGTGCGTAAGGCTCTGAATTCGCTCGTCGAAAGCACCAGGCGCCACGACGTCGCCAAAGAGCCCGAGCCGCCCCGCGTGCTCTGCGGAAATCTCGTCGTACGTGAGAAGCAGCTGCCGCGCTGCCCGTGCGCCCAGCGCGGCTCGCAACGTTACAGCCAGGGATGCATCCGGGACGAGCCCATTATCAAGGAAGCTGAGCACGACCCGAGCCTCGGCGCTCGCAACGGTGAGATCGCAGGCCAGGGCGAGCCCCAAGCCCCCTCCGGCTACCACGCCATTCACCCGGGCGATCGTTACAGCGTTCATGTGCGCCAATTGTTCCACGATTTGCTGCGTCGTCTCGACGCCGGCCAGTGCGTCAAGGGCTGTGCCGGTCCTGCGCCGGAACAGCTCGTCCCGGTCCGCGCCGGCGCAGAAACCACGGCCCGCACCGGTGAGGACGACTATGCCGACGGTGGTGTCACGCCGTATCGCCTCAAGGGCGTCGAGCAACTGCACCTTCATCTCGGCTGTGACAGCGTTCAAGGCACGTGGCCGGTCGAGGGTTACGGTAACAACGGGTCCGTCCCGGCCGATCTGCACGACGGCGCTCACCGCGCCTCCTCAAGCAGACCGGCGACAATCCCAGGCACGTCCCACAAGGTGGGGGAGACGGTAGCGCCCGCGGATTCCAAGGCGCTAATTTTGGCCGCTGCTGTGTCGCGGTACTCGCGTACCACGGCTCCAACGTGCCCCATCGGAGTGTCCTGCGGAGCGGAGCGGCCGGCTATATAGGCGACCACGGGCTTGCTCATAGTCTCGATCACCTCGGCTGCCTGGTACTCCTTCTGGCCGCCCACCTCACCGATCAAGACAACCGCGCGCGTGCTCGGGTCGGCCTCGGCCACTTGCAACCATTCCGCTGGGGTCGATCCGACGACCCGGTCGCCACCGACCGCCACGCACAAACTCTGGCCAATGCCGGAACGCGACAGCAGGCTCACGATCTGGATGCTCAACGTTCCGCTGCGTGACAGGACGCAGACCGGTCCCGGCCGGGCAAAGTCGGGAACCAGGGAGCCGGCCAAACACCGGCCTGGGCGCAGCAGTCCCACTGTGTTGGGCCCGACGATGCAACAACCCCGGCGCACCGCCTCGGCGCGCAGCCGCATCGTGTCATGCAGCGGCACACCCTCGGCCGCTATCACGAGGAGTTTCACCCCCAGATCCATCGCCTCCCGGGCCACTGCGGCGACCCGTGCGGCCGACACATAGACGATAGCGATCGTGGGACACAGGTCGGCGGTCTCAGCGAGCGCGTCGAACACCGGAACACCCCACACCACCTGCCCGGCACGGCCCGGCGCAGCACCAGCCACGACGTTCATGCCGAACTCCACCATCGTGCGTGTCTGGTCACGGGCATATTGCCCGGTGATCCCAGCAATCACGACCCGAGCATCTTTATCCAGCGAGTCGAGCAGAGCAGGATTCATCGGGCGCTCTGGAACCCGCAAGCGACAGCGGCGGACACCGTGTCTGGCAAATCCGGACTCACATGGACGCCTGCCGACTCCAACCACTCGACCGCCTCGTCGTAGGACATCGACACGGTCGCGGCCGCTCCAGCATTGAACGTCGAGAAGATAGGCGGCCGCTCAGGATGATCGGACAGTGCCGCCACGATCCCCTCGATCACGTTGCGCAAGGAGGACGCAGCGATGACGAAGCTGATGATTATCGAGCGCGCGCCCACCTCGCGCGCACGGCACAGAACAATGTCGGCGAGCTCCCGTACCGCGTTCACGCTCACGCCACCAGAGGTGTCAATGAAGTTTGCCAGCCTTCCCCCGTGTTCAGCCACCAAGTCCATTACCGCCATCCCGAAGCCGGCTCCCATCGACAGCAGGGCAATGTCTCCATCTAATGGGAGGTAAGTTAGCCCTGCGACGTGAGCTCGTTCGCTCAGAGCGTCTGCCGAACGGCGGACGTTTGCAGCCCGCGGAGAGAGAGAGGGCGCGGGTATCTGCTGCCGGTAGGTCGCGTTGTCATCGATCGTGACCTTCGCATCGAGCACCATAGCCGTACCGTTAGTTAGCCCCAGTGGATTGATCTCGACGATCTCGGCGTCGCAGCCGCGCATCGCCGAGACGAGAGCGGCTGCCGCGTCGGCGGCTGCCGCGGCCGCAGGTGCGGCCAAGCGTGGGTCCAGTGAGGCGAGGATACGCTCCCGCGGGGCCGGCTCATCCGCCGGAAAATGCGCTTCACGCAGATCACCGGCGTTTTGCTCGATGTCGACGCCGCCGGAGGCGCTCGTCCAACATCGGATATCCCCGCTCAGATCATCCACGTCCAGCAGGAGGTACATCTCGCCGCTGTGCTCAACTCTTCGCTCCACCAGGACACCAGCGCACGGATCGCGCCCACCGACGACACGGCGGAAGAATTGGACGGCAGTAGCATCCGGGTCGGACTCGGCGAGCGCCCGAATCAGGCCGTCCTTGTGGCGCCCCCCGCTGAGTACCTGTGCCTTGAGCATCGCTGGACGGCCGACTGTTGCCAGCGCGTCAAGCAACTGAGTTTCCTCAGTGACCCAGACACCGAACGGCACCGCGACCCCGTGCTCCTGCAGCAAAGCCTTCGCCTCGGCCTCAAATAGCCTCATCAGTTAGCTCGCCTGAGCCCGGCTACTGATGAGCCGTGCGACGTCAAACTCCATGACCGTCTCTTCACCTTGGTTGAGGACTCGATTGTGCGTAGTCACAATACCCGCACCGGGGTTCTTTCTGCTCTTGCGTTTGTTCCTAAACTCGGCCATCACACGTATCGTGTCTCCCGGCCGGACAGGCCGCGGGATCCGCATCGCGTCGACACCAAGGAACGCAAGCCCAACACCCCGAATAGCACCCGTGCCGACCAGCAAACCCTCCGCCAAGGCGAACGTCAGCGAACCCGGGATGATCCGGCCCCGATAAAGGGAGGCATTGGCGGCGGCCTCGGAGACGAAGACATCCTCGTCGAAACCGGCAAATCTCACGTATTGATCGAGGTCCGCCTCGGTCACGACGCGCGCCGCGCTCTGCACCGTGGTCCTCAAGTCGTAGTCCTCAAAATATAGCGGAAACTCGGTCCGTAAAGTCATCAATGCGTCCTTCGCCTCAGAGAATCCCACACGCCGATCCTAAACCAGTCGGCGGTGCTAAAACCGTAGCCCCCCCCGGAACTGTTCAGGAGTCTGCACGGAAACGTCCAAGTCGGGCGTCTCCCCGAAAGTGCCCGCACCCATTCGATTCCGCGAGGCCTGTTGGCTCCAGAGCCAGACGATGCCGCTCTTCATCCGGGGCTTACTCACCGTGCCGAACCCCCAGCGCTAGACACGGCGGCGGCGACGCTATTAGTTTTGTACCGGCCCATGCCCTCCTGGATGATCGGAACTCGATGCCCAAGAGATCAGTGAGCCGGTTGAAAATGGAGTTCATGGTGAGTTCTTTTCTCTCGCGGGGTGTGGCCAGTTCCAGTAGTCGGTGCCCTGTCGGGTCGTGCAGGCATCCTGCCTTCAGCGATCAGTGGTGAGAACGAGGGCGGAACCGTCGACGAGGGCGCCTGAGGTCACTACTCCTACGTCGTGGCGCGCCACTTGCCTGTCTCCGCATCGGCCCTGGATCTGCAGCACGGCCTCAGCGACGGTGTTCATCCCGTGCAGGTACCCCTCGGCCAGCAGGCCGCCGTGGGTGTTGACGGGCAGCCCTCCGTTCAAACCAGTCGCGCCCGAGCGCACGAACTCTCCAGCTTCGCCCCGGCCGCAGAAGCCTAGCCCCTCCAACCCCATCAACACGACCGCTGTGAAACAGTCGTAGATCTCCGCGAAATCCACATCGCCAGCCGTTATGTCAGCGCGCCGGTACAGTTCCTCCCGGAGAAGGCTGGTGAAGTTCCTGGTGTAGTCGTCGTAGAGCAGCTGGTCGCCGATGTCCAGGCCCGGCCGCGCTCCCGCTCGATAGGCGGCTGAGGCGATCACAGCCGGGGGGTGACGAAGATCCCGAGCACGTTCCAGGGTGGTCACCAAAACAGCGCACGCTCCGTCGACCTCACTGGTACAGTCCGCCACCCGAAATGGTTCGGCGACCATCGGCGAGGCTAGATACGAGTCCATGTCGAGCGGCCGGCGCTGGATCGCCCGTTCGTTGCGCTCGGCATATGCGCGCTGTGCCACCGCGACCTCACCCAAGGCCCGAGGGTCCGTTCGGGTCTCGTACAGGTATCGTTGGGCCCACATGGCGATGTACATCAGATACGCGTTGTAGCCGATCGGGTAGCGGTACTGAGCCGCCCCACCGGCGAACTGCCCGCTACCCACCCGCACCCCGGACCTGCCATTGAGCGCCCGGAACACGAGCACGTTCTTGGCGTAGCCCTGGGTCACTGCCATCGCGGCTTGCTGGATCATGAAGCACGGCGACTGGCCGCCCTGGTGGAAGTCCATCACGTAGCGCAACTCGGGCAGCGCCAGCGTGGTCGCGACGGCCTCGCTGGATACCGAATCGTCAAGCACGCTGAAGCTGACGACGCCGTCGATCTCCGCCAGCGGGACGCCGGCATCCTGAGCCGAGCTTCGCGCGGCCTCCGTAGCGAGATCCAGGACGGTTCTCCCGGACGCCTTGGTGAGTTTCGTGTATCCGACCCCGACCGCGGCTGCAGCCTCGGTTGCCATACCACCACCTCCTAGTGGGGGCAGGTTATCACCGCGAGACTCCCAACGTCAACCAGGCAATTGAACTCCAGCCTTGACGTCGGTTACCGAACGTCTGGTAGGCTAGGCTCATGTTTCGGCCGACCGCTGCGACAGTGATGACAGTGTTGCGTAGACGATCCGTCATGTCGTCATGGGCGACGTTGACGCCGCCGGGATCTTGTATTGCGCGGCGCCGTACTCTTGGATGGAAGCTTTGACAACCGGCTGGCTGCGTGACCTCGGGCAAGCCGTTGGGCGACATGCTGCGTGAGGGCGAGACGTGCCCCTGTGTCGGGTCAGCCGCCAACTATCGCGCGCCGGTGCTGGATGACGAGTTGGAGCTGGAACTGGGTGCGACCTCGGCAGGCAAGAAGTCGTTGGGCCTGGCGATGACCGCTCGACGGACGCCAGACTCGGCGATCGTCGTCCATTCCGTCGAGTGGCACGGGTGGGCGGAGTTCAGTGGCGACGGGGAGCGGCGCACGCTCGCCCCCGCCCCGCTACCTGGCTGGTTGCGCGACGCTCTAGCCGCCGCGCCTCTTTGCCAGCCGCCCCACCTCGGTCGGCCGAGCTCCGCTCACCCACAAGGAGGAACCCTATGACCGGCAATGATTTCACGCTGGTGCGCCAGATACCAGTGAACGACGTCGGAGCGACGCTGGGCCTGGTGACGTTGAACCGGCCTACAGAGATGAACCCGCTTGACTGGGACACAGCGAAGGCCCTGGGCAGAATATTCGACCAGCTCGCTGCCGATCCAGCCGTGCGCGTCATCGCCGTTACCGGCAGCGGCCGATCCTTCAGCGCCGGGGGAGACATGAAGAAGTACCAGGTCCTACAGCGCGACGCGCGGGATTTTCCGCAGTTCCTGGAGGACATTCAGAACATGTTCAGTCGGATCTTCCTTCTCCCCAAGCCGGTGATGGCGCTGGTCAACGGGATTGCGGTCGCCGGCGGTATCGAACTGGTGCTCTCCTGCGATCTGGCCATCGCGTCGGAGTCGGCCCGCATCGGCGACGCCCACCTGCCGTTCGGGCAGATGGGCGGCGGCGGGGTCCTCACCCTGCTCCCCCGTGCCGTCGGGCCTGCCCGCGCCCGCGAGCTGATTTTCTCGGGCCGGTTGCTCAGCCCGGCCGAGGCACTAGACTGGGGGCTCGTCAGCCAAGTGGTGCCAGACGGTGAACTACTGGACGCCGGCATCGCTTTCGCTGCAGAGGTCGCGAAGAAGTCACCGCTGGCTGTCGCGAACGCCAAGTCGGTGCTCAACACCGCCTTGCGGGACGGGACCGGCATCAGCAGCGGCATGCGGTTGGAGCGCGAGGTCACCGCCCGCTACTGCCTGACCAGCGAGGACGCACACGAGGGGTTGCTCGCCTTCGCCGACAAACGTAAGCCCGCCTTCACCGGCAGATAAGAAGAGGAGTTTTTCGTGAGCACGACCGCACCCGTCACCGGCCCCAAACCCTCACCCGACGAGGACAGCGCCCACTACTGGCAGCAGCTCAACGAGCACCGCATCGCTCTGCAGGCATGCACCGCCTGCCACAGACGTCGGTTTCCTTCCACGCCCGCATGTCCGTACTGCGCCGAGCCGCTCAGCCGATGGGAGCAGGCAGACGGCACCGGAACGGTCTTCTCCTACATCGTCGTGCACCGGGCATTCGATCCGGCCTTCGCTGCGGAAATTCCCTACACCGTGGCCACGGTCGATCTCGACGGCGGCGGCCGCCTCGTAGGTCGTCTGACGTCGCCGCCGGCCATCGGCGCCCGCGTGCAAGCCCAATTCGTTGGTCACACCGGATGGACTGAGCTTCGGTTCGCAGACCTAGAGACATCATGACAGACACCGTTCCCCGAAAGCACTACGAAAGCGACTCTCTGTTCGCCGAGACGACCCGCAGGTTCACCCGGGAGAAGGTGATCCCCCGGAACGACGATCTCGACCAGCACCCGCAGGACATGAAACTGATCCGCAAGTTACTCCTCGAAACCGGATGCCTAGGCCTCTACGGCGCCGTCATTCCCCCCGGGTATGGCGGAGCCGGGCCGAACTCGCTCGCGCTACCCGGAGAGCGTCGGATGACACTCGGACTGGAGAGATATGAGACATGCCAGTAGCTGACACATCTGGCGTCCCGCCGAGCAGGGTCGCGCGCCGGCGGATGAACAAGATCGAAGACATCCTGTCCGCCACCGCCGACACTTTAGCCGAGCGGGGCTATCACGAGACCAATCTGGAGTCCATCGCCGAGCGGCTGGACCTCACCAAAGCAACCCTATATCACTACTTCTCCAGCAAAGACGATCTCGTCACAGCCAGCCTCGCCTGGGTCGGGATCCAAGTGAACGAGCAGATGGCTCAGGTCAACCTCGATCCCGAGGCTCCAGCGGCCGATCAGCTTAGGTTCCTGATTCGCACCCAGCTGAAGGTGGTGGTGCGTGAGCGCCGTCAGGCGGCACGCTTGTTCCTGTACCCGCTGGACTGGCCCGAACCGCATCGCGGACACGTTAAGCAACTGCGGCAAGAGCATGACCAGATCTTCAGATCCGTCATCGAACGAGGCCTCGCCACCGGCCAGTTCGCCGTCGATGACGAGGCCACCGCGCTGCACTGTCTGCACGGTGCCATGAACTATGTTCCCGTCTGGTTCCGAGCCAAACGAGCGAAGGACTACGAGAGAATGTACGAGACCATGTCCGGCAGTTTGCTCCGGTTGTTCACACCGGCCCAGTGACAGCGGCGCTCCTAGACGAGTTGTTCGGGCTCACTGGCCAACGAGCGATCGTCACCGGCGCCAGCCGGGGGATCGGCGCCCGTGCCGCTCAAACCCTCGACGCCGCCGGGGCGCGGGTGGCCTTGGTCGCGCGCAGCGAAAGCCAACTGCGCGAAATCGCGGCGACGCTCGCCAACGAGCCGCTCGTCGTGCCCGCAGACCTCAACCGCAACGAGGGTCCGGTCGAGGTTGCCGCTACGGTAGCCGACGCCTGGGGCGGCGCCGACATTCTCGTCAACAACGCCGGCCTGTCACGACCCGCCCCCTCCCACCAACTTCTCATGAGCGATTGGGACGATATTCTCACGCTCAACCTACGCTCCGTCTTCGCGTTGACACAGGCCGTGGCCGCAGGCATGCTCAGCCGCCGGCACGGCCGGATCATCAACGTCAGCAGCGTGCTCGGGCTGCTCGGGGAGGCGTGGGCCGCCCCCTACACAGCGTCCAAAGCCGGCGTCAACGGACTCAGTCGAACCCTCGCAGTCGAATGGGCCAGCGAAGGCGTCACCGTCAACGCCTTGTGTCCAGGCTGGATCGACACCGAAATGGTCGCCGTACTTCGCGCTAACCCGCAATTCGACAAGCGCGTATTGCGCCGGGTCGCCATGCACCGGTGGGGCGTCGAAAGTGATCTTGACGGCGCGCTACTTCTGCTCGCAGGACCGGCAAGCTCCTACCTGACTGGTCAAACGATCGTCGTCGACGGCGGTCTCGCTGCCGGATGGTGAACTCCATCGGGGTGCCGATCTCCGACACCGCAGGCACCGGCACCTGTCGCGCCTGGGGTGTGACGAGAAAGCGGGCGATTCGCACCCGAGAGGAGGTACCACCCTGACCGCTGGATGCCATGGACGCTGCTCGGTCTTCCGCTAATCAGGTCCTGCCCGCCGATACCCGGGTTGAGCGGCGTCGCCGTATCCACACCGATCGGCTCCAACTACATCTCAGTCCGAGCCAAACGGCCTTGCTCGACAACCTGGTCGATGAGCGAAACATGACTCGGTCGACCTACATCTCTGCCGCTCTCGAAGCGTTCGTCGCCTCCGTTGACAACCGCCTGGTCCCCGGGATCCTGATTGACCGTCCTGGCCTACGTGACGCTTCAACCCGCCGAGATGCGGCGCGCCGGTCCACAACGGGACCTCCCCAGTGCTGACCGGCGGCGGCCCGCGGGCGGCCTCTGATACCATCGATGGTATGTTTCGCGGATGTGGCTGGTGGTCTACCTTCCCGGCGCCGAGAGAGAACGAGCTGCCCTGTCGGCCGTTGAGCGCGCCGCGCTGCATAACGCCGTGGTCAAGCCCGAGGCGCTCGGGCCGGCGCTGCGTCATCCTCATACGAGTGCCGTACAGGAAGTCGCAAGCTTGCGGGAACTGCGCCCACGCGCCGGGCGAAGCCCGTGGCGAGCCCTGTATCGCCAAGTCGGCGAGCGCTTCGTCATCGCAGCGATCACCCCCGAAGCCCTGCAGGACCCACCAGGCCTTCGACGGGCATGCAGCGCCGCCGAGCAACGACTGAGCGAGCTGAAGGGATAGCCATTTCATGGTGAACGTTTCCGAGCTGACCACCGCCACCGAGCTGCATAGGCGTGACCTGGCTGACCCGGCCTACCGGGCCGAATACGATCGCACCCGCCTCGCCAACGAGGTGGCCATCCGGGTGATCCGCTACCGGACTGAGCATGGCCTCACCCAGACGGCCTTCGGCCGGCTGGTCGGGATGCGCCAACCGCATGTGGCGCGCCTCGAGTCCGGCGAGCACGAGCCGTCGCTGACCACCCTGAGCCGACTGTCCGCCGCTTTGGGCGTGGGCTTCACCCTCGCCATCACCCCCGAGGGAGTGCAGCTTCGAGAGAGCGCGTGACCGGGTGGCACTGCGCTCGGTAGGAGGGGGCAGTGCCAACGTGGGGTCAGCGTTCGAGGCCGGGCGGATGGGGACGTCTGGCCTGTGTGCTGCGGAGGTTACGGGTCGGGCGACGGTGCTGTCGGACGTCGGCGTCCTTCCATCCCTCCGTATCTCGCGGACGAAGGATGGCGTCGATCCGAAGGCGCTTCCCGCCGCAGTGCGTATCCCAAACTTCCCGATCTACATGGAAGGACGGGGCGAGACGAGTCAGAACCTCCCGGATCAGTTCAGCTTCGTCGGAAAACTCGGTCAGGGCCAGACGCCGACTGGCGGGGATCCCGGTACCCATCGGGTATGCACGAAAAGTGTTCGGTTCACCAGCGAGTGACCTGAATAGCGTGGGGGCGCCCTCCGCCGTCATGCGGACGAGCGGCCAGCGAACGTGACAGGCCAGAGCGCCTCGCCGCCTGCCAGCCGCGGCAGATGCCCCTGTATGGCGAGTACCGGGAAGTGGCCATGACCGGCGCAGGGGTCGCAGATGCGCCCGCGGCCGGCGCCTGTGGCTCGACCAGACCCGCCGCATGCTTCGCAGACGGTCCAGTCGGTCGCGCAGACCGTCACGTCGAGGGCGTCGAGGACTCGGCGGTGCGCGTCGTCGAAGGGGCGGAGAGCAAGGGCGGCGTTCGTTTCGGTAGCGATTTCGTTGATTGTTTTGGCTCGGCCGGACAGCTCGGCGGCCGTGGCTGCCCAGGCGGCGACCTGCTGGCGTCGGTCGCGTGCCTCAGTAAGTCCCGTTTGGATGGCCTTCACGGCACCCGCTGCGACAGCCATGTCAATCCCTTGGGCGAGGGCGTCCGCGAGCGCCGTGGACGCCGCCTTCTCCAACCTGGCGATCCGCCGGTCGAGGGCGGCCACGTCGTCGGTTGAGATTCCTGCCGAAGCGGCGGCTGTAGCCGCCTGGTCGGCGGCGAGGCCGACCAGCGCGCTGGGGTCTGACAGGGCTTCTGCGACGGCCGTCCAGACGTGCTCTTCAATAGCGTTGGCGTCGATGTTGCGGCATCCGCAGTTCGCAACCCTGGCCCCGCCGCCGCCGTCCGCGGCGAACTTGGCCCGGCATCGGTAGAAGCGGACACCCGAGTGCTTGGTCATGACCCACATTTGCGACCCGCAAGACGACACGAGACGGCCGGACAGCAACGAGAGGGTCTTAACTGGTTTACGGGTCCGGTTGGGCCGGCCGATAGCCGCCTGAAGAGCTGCGAACCTTTCCCCGGTCAGGATCGGCGGGAGAGAAATAGGGATCGGCGGGCCGTCGCCCGGCTTGGCCCAGCGCCGACCCTCACGCCGATACACCCAATTCCCGTCGAGCGCGTGCGCGTCTCTCACGAGCTTGTTCACCGAGGACGCGCTCCATGTGCGTCCCTTCCGGGTGCGGACTCCGGCAGCGTTTAGCTCGCGAGCCAACGCGAGCGTGGACAGGCCCCGGTCGATCAGCGCTTCCGCGATGCGTTCCCAGACGGCCGCCTCCACGGGGTCGATCTCCACCTTGGACCGCGACCGCTCGTCTCGGAAGATCCGCCAGCCGAACGGTATCCCGCCGTTCGGCCACCGCCCCTCCAGCGCTGTTCGCTCGATCCCAGCGACCGTCCGCTCTAGAATTCGCTCCCGCTCGAACTCCGACACCGACAGGAGCACGTTGCGCTGGAACCGGCCGGCCGGTGTGTCGTCAATCCGTTCCGCGATGCTCACGAACTCGATGCCCATCTCCTCGAGTTCGCCGATCAGGACGACGGTGTGGCGGAACGAGCGGCCGAAACGGTCGTGCTTGGAGACGATCACAACGTCGATCAGCCCGCCCCGGCAGTCCGCCATGAGCCGATCCAGACTGGGGCGGTTGGCGTACTTGCCCGACACGCCGCCATCCACGTACTCGCCGACCACCTTTAGTCCCCTACTGCGAGCGTACGAGTGGCACTCGTCCATCTGGGTATCGAGCGACGTCCCGTTCACCTGCTCGGCCGTGGACACACGGGTGCAGATCGCGGCGCGCACCCTCAGGCAAGGGCGGGGGGCGGGTGTCTGGCTAGTCTTGGGCATCGCTCGTCTTTGGCCGGCCGACCGAGGACTCGTCGCTCGGCCTGTTATATAGCATGGCATGGGCGGCTCGCAGCGCGGCGACCGCGTCGACGACGGCCCGGCGGCGGAGCGGATCGATATCGGTCGTCCACTCGATCGACGATCGGATCGCCTGCGCCGCCTGACCTGCAAGCGGGACGCTCACCTCGCCAGCCCCGTCTGCAACCCGACGACAGCGCCAGTCGTCCTGGCGGGCTGGGCGCTGGTCATCGCGGATTCGACCTGCCGCTGCGCCCACCCGGCCGGGCCAAGGTCGGCCCGTTCGATCTCCAGGGCAGTCAGTTCGGCGTAGCGGACCTGAGCGGCAGACGGCAGCCGCCGGCCATAGGAGGCGACGGTAAGGATCACGTCCTTCACCCGGCCCAGGTCGTCAGCGGAACCCTCGGCAGCCGCGCTCACCACGACTGGGGCGAGCGCCTCAAGCGCTGCGGTCGTGTACCGCTCCCCCGCCTTGTGTGCCATCCGCTCCGCCGGTGCGAACGCCGCCCGCCAGCGCTCCTCCAGGCTCTCCCCCTCTTTGCCGGCGAGCAGAGCGGAGGCGACTGCCGCGCCCGAGTGGCGGGGGCGGAGCTGCCCGGGCGGGGCTTCGAGGCAGCCTTTCCGCGCCAGTGCGGCGAGCCCGGCGGTGCCGTGCTCGGCCAGCCAGGATGCGGGGTCCTCCCCATCGGGCCATGCCACGATGGCGGACTCCCGGCCCTGGCAAGCCAGGGCCGTCGCCCATTTCGTGTTCGCCCCGCCGCCGGCCGAGTCGCCGTCGCAGGCCAGCACAGGGGCGCGATCGTGTAACGCCAGCACCCGATCCACCTGCGTGTCCGACAGGGCGGTGCCGGACTCGCTGACCGGGGCGAAGTTGGACGAGAACCCCGCCTTCGCGGCGGCTGCCGCCACGGCGAGTGCGTCGATGGTCCCCTCGACGACCACTACCTGGCCGTCGTCGTCGAGGCGGGGGGTGGAGGGCCGGTAGAGGGCCTCCGCCTTGTCGTAGACGACGGTCCGGGGCGGGTTCAGGTACTTGGGTACCCCATCAGCTCTCGCGTCGCCGTCGTAGCGGCCGATCAGGCCGATCACGCGTCCCTGCTCGTCGCGTACAGGGACGACGAAACGGCGGCGGTAGAAGTCGATGACTTTCCATGGCTCGCCGGGAATGGGGCTGGGGGTGCGGCGGGCGAGACCGGCGTCTACCAGCTCGTCGTCGCTGAAACCCCTCTTGTCCCGCAGATGCGTGACGAGTTGGTCGGCTGACCTGAACGGGGTCCGGCCGATCGCCGCGTGGCCGATCTCCTGCTCCAGGGCGGCCAGGTCGATACCCCGCCCGGTCAGGTAGGCGACTCCCGCGTCGTGCAACGCCCCGTAGCTGTAGTACCGCCACGCTGTGTTCAGCGCCGCTCGAACCCGCTCGGCCGGAGTTCGGGCGAGGTCTGGGGTGTCCGCTCCCGACCCGACCCGCAACACCGGCCCGCGCCCTGTCCCCACCTCCTTGCCCGGTAGGCCGGGTAGTGGACCGGCCTGTTCGAGCATCCGGACCGCGTCGGCGACGCCGACCCGGTAGATGTCGCGGACCCACTGGATGACATCGCCTCGGGCGCCGCAGCCGAAGCAGTGGTAGCGGTCGGTGTCGAGATGCAGGATCATCGACGGCGTGCGGTCGTCGTGATCGGGCATGGGGCAACACACCATCACGTCGCCGGCGGCGGCATCGACTCGGTAGCCGGTACGTCGGGCCACATCTGCGAGGCGGTGGCGTGAGCGGACGGCGAGGAAGTCGATGGGCACGGGCCGGCTCCTCCCCGCTATCCGATCTCCGGGCGCCATTCGGCGGCGTTGTCGATCAGCCCGAAGTCTTCGAGAGCTTCGGGCGAGTGCCCGAGTTCGCGGGCAGTCGAGACCGCCTCGTGGGGCCTCCAGCCCTGCTCGTACGCTGCATGCCAGGGGAACCTCGCCGGGCGGTTCTCTGGTGGAACGTTCTCCAACCAGTGATCGGCGATCTCCAGCCACACGGCGTAGAAGCGGTCGCCGCCGGCACGCTCCAAGAGCGTGGCAGCCTTTTCCGGCCCGTAGACCGCTTCGAGCTTCGATGCCACTGCGGCAGCAGTGTCGGCGTGTCCGGCCAGCCAGGTCCCCTCCGGAGGATGCCCAACATCCAGCGTTACCCCGCCGGCCGGACGGGCGGGGCGACCTACGTTGGCCGTCCATCCGACGGTTGTGCGATGGACAAGAGGCGCAGAGGGGGAGGTGACGGCTGGTTGGGGGCGCTCGCCGCGGGAGACCCACCGCCGCATGGCCCGGTACTCATCGGGGTTGTCAGTTCTGATGATCTCGACGGCCTTCTCGTGCAGCGGGCTCCTGTCAGCCTGAATGTGCTCCCACACGGCCGTGTCGTCGTCCCAGGCCTGTTCGACGGTGACACCGGTCGCACGCCACGCCTCGGGGTCATCGAGCCGGCACACTCTCGGTCCGTCGGGCCCGTCAAGATCGAACAGGTCCCAACCCTCCGGCCGGGCGGCCGCCCGGTCTTCGTCTGTCCAGGCGCCCATCAGTACGGGTTCTCGTTTCCGGTCTCCGCCAGGTCGGTGGCCCCGTCTTGCACGAGTTCGGCGACGTCCTCGCCAGCGGCGTCGCGCTGGTCGATCCACCACGACGCTGCGGTGATCTTCCGGGCCGGGGTCTCGACCTGCTCGGCGAAGTCGTCGTCGGACACCCCGATGCCGAACGCGTGGTCGTGCGCGGCGAGCACCAACTGGTAGCGGACGCGCCGGCCCCACTCGACGGCTTTGTCGCTGCCCCCCTCGAGAGCGGGCATCTCCGCCGACCTCTCCCACGCCTGGGCGGCGGCGGTTTCCTCCGCACGCCGTTCCGCCTGCCACTTCTCGCGGTCCTTTGCGTTCTGTCGGTCCCGCTTGGCCCTCCAGCAGTCCGAACATTCCCGTCCGGCCAGCCAGCGGGCGTAACCGGCCCGCTCGGAGGGGCGCTTCTCCGACAGGTCGTGGTCTTCGTCGTGGCCGCAGGAGTGCCCCACGGGCCATGCCGTCTTCACAGCCACCGCTGCACCGTCCTTCCCTCGCCCCACGCCTCGCAGGGCCTCTACAGGGAAGGGGGGGAGGTGACAGTTACGGAACCGCGCGGAGCGGCTACTGAGCTGCTTCCATGAGTGCCTGAGCTTCCCGGCGGGCACTCAACTCGGCCACGTGCTCTTCCCATTCCGCCTCGTTGGTGTCTCGGCGCTGGCGGATCGGGCCCTTGTGCCCGGCGGCGCAGCCGCTCCATGCCGTCCACTCTCTGAGCCGGGACTCGATCACCATGAACGCCCGATGCCATTCGACCGCGGCGGTGGCGTTCGCGGAATCCGCGTAGGAAACCCGTTCGTGGTCCTTCAACGCCTGGAGCGCCTCGACATGGCTGTTGTGGCGCCACCAGCACAGCGGGATCACTGTGTGATCGAGGTGCACGAAGCGTTCGACGAGCTCCTCGACCCACTTTCGCAGCTCGGCCATGTCCTCGGCGACGTCGGCGGCGGGTTCGCTCGGCCAGTGCAGCGGCCCGCGGAACACGTCCATGTCGGCCGGGCCGTCCGCGGCGTACAGTCGGGCCAGCGCAACCTTCCCGTCGGTGCCGTCGTCTTCGTCGTCGGGGCCGGTGTCGAGAGTGTCGTCGTCGGGCACGTCCGGCTCGTACTCGTCGTCGCTCACCGCTGCGCTCCTCTTCGGTATCGGTCCCGTAGCTTCGCCGCGATCAGGTCGCTCGCCTGCGGCCGCCCGAGCCGCCGCCACCCCGGGTCGGCTTCCAACATGGCGTGCAAGGCACGATGATGGGGACGGCACAGCGGCATCAGGTCCCGCCCGTCTTCCCCGCCGAGACGCCGGTAGCTGCGGTGGTGAAGGTCGCCGGACCGTAACGTCCAGCCGCACCCGCATACCACGCACACCGGGTCGGCTCCTTCGTGCTCCACCCGATATTCCTCCAGCCACCGTTCGCGTCGGCGAAACCACTCCGGGGACGTCATGTAGGACCCATAGGCCGCCCGAATCGCCACGCGGCGGCCCGACCAGGCCACACCCGGCCTCGGCTCACGCACCCTCGCCGCCCTCCATGCCGGCGCGAGGCCACCAGACGCGCAGATCGCCTTCGGCGGCGATTGTGCAACCAGCCCCAGCGAAGAGCGACAGGAGCAGCTCGGCGCAACGTC
The DNA here is from genome assembly GCF_025499425.1 of Acidiferrimicrobium sp. IK. Classification (GTDB taxonomy): domain Bacteria; phylum Actinomycetota; class Acidimicrobiia; order Acidimicrobiales; family Palsa-688; genus Acidiferrimicrobium. The sequence continues at coordinate 49,005 of NZ_JAIMCB010000003.1, read as the reverse complement.
CCTGCGCGATGGCTATCTCGAAGATGCGCTGCGCTATCTGCTCGTATCGGCCGGGGTCGGCAAGAATCTCGGCGCGGGTCAGCGACATGACGTGACCGCCATCCACAACCCGGCCGCAAGCAACATCACCGCCGGCGCCGTCATGGCCAGCCCTCTCAGCCACCAAGTCGGCGTCCACGCCCAGTAGAAAAACTCGCTGCTCGCTGCACACCCGAACACCGCGTACCCGAGCAGCACCGTCACGGCTCCTCCTGCGATCCGTTTTCCCATTCCCGGGCGGCGGTTTCGCGGATGGCGGTTTCGATCCTGGCCTTGCCGGTCTCGATCTCGCCGGCGTCGGGCCGGCCGGTCCAGGGGTGCAAGCGGAGCATGATCGGCTTCGCGGAGCGCAGCAGCATCAGCCCGTACCCGAAGCGCAGCTCCCGGATCATCGCCGGGTCCAAGATGGCCCGCTGGCGGTCCGATTCGCTGTAGCTGGTTCCACGGTCGTTGCCCCACGACTCGGAGCGTTCGCGGACCGTGCGGTCGCCGATCATGCGCGACAGGTCAGCGAGGTCGTCGGCGTCCGATCCGCCACCCAAGATCAGTTTGGCGATGCTGGAGTCCCAGATCGCCTGGGCTTCGTCTCGTCCCCAACGGTGACGGGCCTGCGCCAAGGTTTGCAGCACGGCGAGGGTGGTGATCCCGGTGCCGCCGCCCTCGGACATGAGGGCGGCGAGGCTGGGCAGCGGGTAGTTGGCGGCCTCGTCGAGGATCAGCCCGAGCGGCGGGTCGAGGCGCGAGCCGGGAGAGCCGGCCGCGAGGCGGCGGGCCACGTTCACCACGTCCTCGATCAGCGCGGAGACCAGCCCGGCGGTGCCGGTAGCCTCTTTCGACCCGGCCGTGCCCAACAGATACAGGGTGCCCTTTTCGCGGAGGAACCGGGCCGGGTCGAAATGTTCGTCGGGGCCGGGGGACACCGCGGCGAGGACTTTCGGGTCCGCGAGCGCACTGAACGCGTTCGAGACCATCGACCAGATGTCGTCGCGGCGTTTCGGGTCGGAGGAGATGATCGCGTCCAGAGCGATCGACCACTTGGGGGCAGCGGCGGGGTGGTTCATCAGGATCTGCACGGCCTCTTTCGCGCCAGGGGCCGACAGCGACCACTCATACAGGCTGTCGGGGCCTCGGCCTCCGATCGCGGCGGCGTGAAGCAGGCAGCGCACCGCCTGGCGGGTCTGTTCCTTCCAGTAGCCCCCCTCCGTGACCCCCTCCCCCGCGGCCGCGGTGAGCGCGGCGGCGCGGATCATCGCCGTCTGCGGCCGTTCGCATCCCCGCACCGGCGACCAGGCCAGCGCGGACGGCACCCCCGCCGCGAGACCTTCGGGGTCGAACACCGCGACCGGCCTGTCCTTTGAGCGGGCCTCGAATGTCGGCGCCAGGTTGTCGGGGCGGGTGGAGGTGGTGATCACCGCGCCGGGATAGTCGAGGATCGCCGGGATCACGATGTTGAACCCCTTCCCGGCTCGGGGCGGGCCCAGCAGGGTGATCGAGTCCTCCACGCTCGCCCAGCACCCCTCCCCCCGGCTGGAGCCAAACAGCAGGCCGACATCGCCCGGTTGGGGGTGGGCGACCGAGGGGCGCAGCGTGGCAGCCCGCCGCAACAGCGCTTTCGCGCCCGCCGCGTGGCGGACCTGGCGGCGGTTCGCGAGCCCTTCGATCCGCTCGGGGTCATCGGCGGTGTCCGGCTTTCGCGGGTGCCACAACCTCCACGCCCCGTAGGCCAACAACCCAAGGAGGGACAGGGTGAGGAAAGTGACCGGCCAGTACAAGCCGGGGGGTCCTACCGGGGACCGCCACCCGGCGGACGGGTCCGCGAAGTGAGCGAACGCGGCCAGCTCGCCGAACGGGTGGCCGTGCGGGACGCGATGCCCCGACAGACCGGCCGAGGCGGCGCCGGCCGCCCACAGCACCCCGACCAGCACCATCGCCGCGGCCAAGCAGATCAGCGACAAGTCCCGGACCGGCTCGGGCCGTCCGCCCTCGGCCATCAGGCCACTCCCAGCCCGTGCCCGGTCGACAGCTCGGCAACTATCTCGTCCGCCCGGCCCGAGGACGCCGCTTCTGACAGTCTCGTATGAGCCATGCGGGCCGTGACCGACAGCCCGGCGATCAGGCGGGGCGGTACGTCACCGAGCCCGGTGCGGACCCGCAACACGCCCCCTTCACCGTCCCATGTGGCGGCACGGAATCCGACCATCCGGGTGAGTGTCCTGTTGAGCACCGAGCTGCGGCAACCCGTGTGCCCCACCCCAAGCGTGCGGGCAAAGTCGTACGCGTCGATCTCCCCTCCTCCCCCCGTCGCGCAGCGGGCAAGCATCGACCAGGCAAGCGTCGCTGTAGGGCCGATCACCCCAAGCCACACCGTCATAACATAAGGGCTTCCCGGCTGGTGCGGCCCGGCCGCGCCGCCGGGCGCGACGGTCAGCCGGTCTCCCACCGCCACCGCCACCACCACCACCACCGGGCCCCGACCCATCACGCCACGCCCAGCCCGACAGCGGCGGCGCTGACCGCAGGCTCCTCTTCGACGGCATGGCGGGCCTGGCGGCGGGCCTCGACGGCCGCTTCGACACCGGGTACCAGCCCGTCGGTGTCGTGAGCCGCAGGCGACACCGCCAAGATGGCCGTGGTCGCCTCGCGAACACGGCGCTGGGTGGCGGCTATCTCGCGGGCCACATCCTCGCCCTGCGACGCCCACGAAGCCACATACGGATCCTCGCCGCGGCATAGCGCGTTCACCTCCGCCGCCAACACATCCTGGGCGTCGGCGACCAGCTTCGCCCGGTGCTCGGCCGCTTCGGTCCTCGACCATCTCGGTTTCGTCATCGTCGGACCTCCTCCATCACGCCCGGCCATGCCGGGGCCTCTACAAGGAGGCCGCTGCGGTGACGGTTAGGGAACCGGCGGGCCGGACACCGAAACCACAACCGAAGCTGATCGCACTCCTGCGATGATCGCACCTATGCGATATCCTGCTCGTGTGGATGCAGTCGAGGTGGAGGTCCACGACGAGGTGGTCGCCTGGCTCCTCGGTCTCCAAGACAGCCAGCGGGACCGAGTTGTCGTGGTGATCGACAGGCTCGCGACGCTCGGCCCCGCCGCCCGTATGCCGCTCTCCCGCAGCCTCGGTGGCGGTCTGTTCGAGCTTCGCTTCACGCTCGGACAGACCGCCAGGCGCATCACCTACCGGTTCACCAGCGACGGGCGGACCGTGCTGCTGACAACCTTCCGCAGGCAGCGCAACAACGAGCGGACAGAAATCACCCGAGCACGCATGACCGCCGACGAGTGTGCCCGGAGATACCCGTGAAAGGAAACGACATGGCCAACTACTCCCGCTGGGAAGACGTCAAGAAGCGCCGGCCGGCGCCCACCCCCGAGGCGCGGGCAACAGTCGAGCAGGACCTCGCCCTCGGCCAGCTCATCTACGACCTGCGCACCCAGGCCGGGCTGAGCCAGCGGGCGCTCGCAGAACGCATGGGCACCACCCAGTCGGTGATCTCCCGGCTCGAAGAAGGAGGAGGAGCCAACAACCGGCTCGACACCCTCGCCCGAGTCGCCGCCTCGCTCGGCCGACACCTGGTCATCTCCTTCCCCGAGGAATCCCCGGCCACGATCCCAGACGGGGTGCAAGTCGCCTGACCTCCCTACCGGTCAACCCTTCGGGACCCGTCGGGTGTTCTCCGCGATGGCGAAGACGGCCATCGCCAGCCCCAGGCCGAAGGTAGGGTGCACGCGTCGCCGTTGCGGTCGGGTTCGAGGTCATGGCGGTGGCCGGCGGATCATCCTGGCGTTGGTGTCGAAGAGGGCCAGCTCGGCGGGGGTGCAGTCGTGTCTGACGACGAAGGCGCGTTCGCCGATCCGCCACAGCCCTTCGCCACGGTCGAGGTCGGGGAGCTGGTCGATCTCGGTGCGCGACAGGCCGATAGCCGCACCGGTCTTCTCTGCCTCGCCGCGCTCCTGCGCGTAGATGATCCGGGTCGAGCAGTCAGCGAGGAGTCCGAGCGCGAGGTTACGGGCGCCCGAGCCGGCGTCGCCGACCGCGTCGAGGTCGGAAAGCCGGTGGATTATCATCAAGTTGGCGATCCCCAACGCCCGTGACAGTTTCCACTGCGACTGCATGCGCGCGAGTAGCGCCGGGGCGCGCATCAGCCGCCACGCCTCGTCGTAGATCACCCAGCGTTGACCGCCGGCCGGGTCGGCCAGGGCGGCTTCCATCCACGCCGACGCGCAGGTCATCACCAGAGCGATCAGCGCATCGGAGCCGGAGATGTGTGACAGGTCAAGGCTGACCATCGGCAGGTCCGGGTCGAAGCCGACCGTGGAAGGCCCGTCGAACAGGCCGGCGAGGTCCCCGAACACGAGACGGCCGAGCCCGTGACCGGCCTGGCGGCCGTCGTCGCGGAGCTGCTCGACGGTCGAGCCCAAATGGGCGCCGGCCGGGTCGAGGAGCCTTCCGACGACCAGCGGCAAGGTCGGTATCTCCCCCCGGCCTTCCGCGCCGGCGACACTGTGATCCAAAGCCGCCCCCAACGCGGTGTGCTCGACGGGCAGCAGCGCCCTTCCGAGCGATTGCTCGGTCAACGAGACCAGCAGAGCGAGGCGGCGCTGGCGGACGGCGGTGCGCCACTCGCCATCGGCGATCCCCGCCGGCCGAGGGCCTTCGTCCAGCGGGTTCAGCCGGTTGCCGGTGCCGAGCTCGATAGCGGTACCGCCGACCGCCTTGGCCACCACCGTCCACTCGCCTTTGGGGTCGCCCGGCACGTACACCCGCCGCCCGAACGCGATCGACCGGGTGGCCAGGCTCTTGGCGAGCGTGGACTTCCCCCGGCCGATCACCCCGGCCAGCGTCGCGTTCGGGTTCGTTACCTCCCCGCGCTCGTAGAGCACCCAAGGGTCGTAGACGAACGCCGCGCCCGACCACGAGTCGCGGCCGATCAGGGTCCCTTCCGAGCCGAGCCCGGCCTCGGCCAGGAACGGGTACGCGACCGACAGCACCTCGGAGGTTGCCCGGTGAGCTTCGATCTTCAGGCGCCGCCAGGCGCGCAGCGACTGCCGCCCCGCCTCGCCCGACGCCGGCAGGTAGCTCGCCTCCCGCCTGGCCTGCTGCTCGGCGTCAGCCGCGGCCTTGCGTTCGCCCATCAGCGCTCGGCGCGAGTCGGCCTCGGCCGTCCGTGCCGCTTTGATCCGGGCCGTGCGTTCTTTGCGGGTCGTCCCGGCCGGGGTGAACCCCGCGGAGCCCAGCACGCGTCCTTTACCAGCGGGCAGGACCGGGGCCGGCGAAGCCGGTGCCTCGGTCGGCACACGGGCGGGGTCGTGGCAGGTCTGCTCGGCGTCGAAGTCCGCCCACAACTCCGGGGTGCCGGCGGCGGGCTTGTGGCGGCGGCGGCCGATCACAGGGTGCTCCTTCCCAGCGGCAACGCCGCGTTGAACCCTTGCGACTGTCGGCCCCACAACACCCGGGTCTCGCATCCCGCCTGGCTGGCGGCCCGCTCGACCTGGCGGGCCGCGGCCTCCATCTCCTCCTCGGTCTCGGCGGTGACGACGACCAGGCCGGTGAAGTCCACGTCCGCGTGACCGGAGATGAGCGCACGTTCGCGGGCTACCACGTCGTCGTACTCCTGCTGATCCGACAGGTCGGCTATCTGGCCGACCTTCGCCTTTTGGTGAGCATCCGCGATCATCTCGGTCTTCTCCCGCCGTATCTGGCGAAGCGCGTCGGTGGTGGACTTCGGGCGGGCGACCAGTGAGAACGTCTTGCGCACACCGGGCGTGAAGATCAGGGCGTGCAGGAAATGGGCGGGCACCTCGATGCGGGGCCACTCGCTGATCCACAACACGGTGGACCAGCCCGAATCGTGGCGCATCCGGTCCCACTGCTCCGAGACCGCCAGAGGACCGGCGTGAACCAGGTTCGCACCCGGCGCGGACGGCTGGAACTCGCCGCCCAAGGCCGGGTCGTAGGCCTGGCGGACGATGTGCGCGATCGCGGTCTCGTCCATCCACCCGGCGACGGCCAGCTCGGCGGAACGCAACCCGAACTCCAGCGCCGCCATGTCCCCGGCGAGTACCCGTGCCGCCCCGCCGACCCCACCCCCTGCCGCCTTGACCTGACGTGCAGCCTTCCTCATGTCGAGAGACACGGTGATGGTCGTGCGATGGGTTGACGCCCCGGCGGCGTTGCCGGCCAGCAGCGTCTCGTACTGCTCCTCCGCCCACCCCCCTCTGTGCGCCCCGCGCTCGTCGTACCACTCGGATATACCGCGGCCGGAGTCGGGGATGGTGGACTCGGTGATCTGGATGCCGGCGCAGGTCCCCGAGGAGGCCAAACCGGCCAGCACCCTGCCCCACGCCGCCACCCTGCCCCGCTGGGCGTCGGGGCCGAGCAGCAGGTACGCCGGGTGCGACACCGACAGAACCGCGGAGAGCGTCGCCCGGTGCGGGTCGTGCACCATGCACACCCCGGTCGCGGGATCGGCGAACATTCGCAGCGCCGCCGCGTCGCCCGGCAACGCCAACGTCCCCGCCGGGCGGGGCCGGTCGATCTTCGCCCGGTACTCGGTCTGCCCGCCCACCTTCCGCCCGGCGAACGCCACGACGGGCGGCACCCATTCCACCGCGTGCTGGCCGCCCACCCGGAAGAACGCGACCGCCAGGAACGGTCCGGCGAGCACAACACCGACGAGCAGGCCGGCCCCGCCCATCCCCGACAGCAACCCGGCCAGTACCACCAGCACGGCGACGCCTAGGGCGCCGAGCCGCCAGGCGGAGAAACCGAGCAGCACCCCGCGGGTGGAACGCCGGGCGAAGCGTGCCGTGGCCGGACCGGACGAATCGACAGTAGGCATGCTGTCTCCTTTCACGAGGTGCTGGCCATCGGCGCCGCTGGAGGCGGACTCGGCGGCTTCCGGCTCGCCCCGGCCGATCCGCCGCCCGAAGGCTGGGGAGGTCTCGCACCGACACCGGCCGGGGCGGGAGGATCGTCCGGCGGGCGCGGAGCACCCGGCCTCGACGCCCCGGCGGGTGGCGGGCCGGGGGACGCGGAGGGGCCCCTTGTGGTGGCATGGCCGGTGTTCACCTGGCCCACAGCCGCGTCCTTGGCCTTCTTGGCACCCTCAGCGGCCGCCCCCGCCGCAACTCCCCCCGCACCGGCCAACCCAGCTTTGCTCGCTGTCCCGTTCCCAGGAGCCGTGTACGGGCGGCCCTGGCCGCCCGAGCTTTTGATCCCGAAACTATTCGCCGTCGAGCGGATCTTCTGCGGCGCGGCGACCGCGCTGGCCGCCGCGCCAGTAGCGGCGCCGCTGTGAGAGTGGATCGTGTGGAACGCCTCCCCGGTGAAGTGCACGAACTTCACCGCCATCCACGGCGCCAAGCCCGCGACGGTCAGGATCAGAAGGCCTGCCATCAACTGCGTCAACTGTTGGGTCGCCGAGTCGCCGGTCGAGCCGAGGTTGTTCATCAGCACCCCCAACCCGACCACGAACACGATGACCAGCACGATCTTCGATGCGATCAACGCGACGGTGTACTCGATCCACTTCCGCACCCACCCGGCGGTGACGTCCGACAAGCTCCCGGCGAACGCGACCGGCGCGAACACCGCAGTGAGGATCAGCAGCACTTTGCGGACCATCAGGGCCAGCCACACCAGGACCGTCGCCGCGCACGTGAACAGCGCCGCGAGCAGCAGTGTCGCAGGACCGTACGAAGTCGCGGACAGGGTGGCGAACTTGTGGCCGACAGACTGCCAGTCAGAGGTGCCCAACCCGACCTGCATGATCCCCTTCGAGATGGCGTCGGCCGCCTGGAGCAGGATCTCGGTCACTCCCACCGCCGCGCCACCCGCGACGAACGCCACCAGCAGACCACGCAAGGCGCGGCCCATGCCACCCATGTCTCGGCGCAGCGCGGAGGCGATCACCTGGATCACAAACAGCCCCGCCCCGATGGCAACGGCCAAGGTCACGGTGATCCCCAGGTATGTTCCCCAGCCCGCCCCGCCGATCTGCACCGCGGTCGCCTGATCCAGTTGGCCCCACAGCCACGACGTGGCGTGCTGGGCCGTATGAGCGAAATCGTTGGCGATCTCGCCGAACGCGTCCCCCGCCGCCGCCTTCGCCGCGCTGCCGACCGCGCCACTCACACAGCCGAACGGGTCGCTCCAGCCGCACGACATCTAGCTGGCCTTCCAGGCCAGGACCTCGCCCGCGCCGAAGTTCGGGTGGTGCAGCGCGGAGCCGACCAGCAACTGGAACGTGAAGTGTCGGTCCGTCGTGTGACCGCCGGAGCGGACGGCCAGGACGCCTGACACGTCGAGGATGCTCATCAACTGGTCCGGCGCCTGGTAACCCGCCGCGATGGCCTGCGCCCACTGCGGATCCTCGCTCGCGGCCATCGAAACGACATGCCACACCACCCCGTCCTTCGCGTCGGCGGCCCACTGGGCTCGCGACGGCATCGGGGACCGCCCCCCTCCGGGCAGGCCAGGCACGAATAGCGAGGCGTAGAGGGTGCTGTCTGCCGCCGCGGCGGGCAGCCCAGGGAGCATCGACGCCGCGGCCTCGGCCTCGGTCCATTCGCCCAGCTCCTGGCGGGTCTCGTGCGCGAAGTGGATGTCGAGAAGCCGGGGCACGAACGCGTAGGCGAAGTTCTCGGCATTGACGGTCTGCGTGTCCGACAGCGCCGGCATGGAGGGGGAGTAGAGCGGAGCAGGAGGTTTCACGGCTTCGAGCGCCTTCACCTGGTTCTCGGGCACCTGTGAGCCCGGTGACGGCGGGGGAACCGATATGTAGGTCGGGTGGTACTTCGGGTCCACCGTGCCCGGCGGGAGGGACGTGCCCGGCGATGCGGGCACCGTCGTCGCCGAGGGCACCGGGCCCCTCCCATTGGACTCGGAGGAGCTGCTAGCGGCGAGCCCGACGAGCACCACGACGGCCACGAGACCCGCCGCGGTCGAGAGCACCGCACGGCGGTGGAATGCCCACAGGTCCCCCAGCACGGCTACAGCCCCGACCCGACGTTGAAGAAGAAGTTGATCAGCACCATGGCACCGCCGCAGAGCACCGCGGCCACCGCCGCTACCAGCACGCCGGTCTTTCCACGTGACGAGAGCTGCGGGTTCGAGGAGTGGTTCCCTACCGCCCAGGTGATCGCGGCGAGCAGCAGCCCGGCGACCGCAGCGATCACGCCGATCGTGATCAGCGCGCCGACGATCTTCGACAGGGCGGGGATGCCCGGCAGGCCGGTACCGTTCGGGGTGATGTTCACCCCGGTAGCGCCGGGAAAACCAGTAGGAAACATGGCATGGGCTCCTTGCCTCGAAAGGGGTCTCTACCTGAAGGGAGCCGGGTGCCAGATACGGAGCACGACCCGCTCTGACTCATGCCGGCGGACGGCTCGGATCGACGATCGCGTCGAGGCCGCCCGAGGTGAAGGTCTTCCACGACTGGACCGCGACCCCGTACTGCTGGTCGATCGCCGAGAGCACCAGCGAGTCGCCCAGGTAGATGCCGACATGGCCGGGCAGACCCGGCCCGGGCGGGTCGGAACCGGGGACCAGCACCAGGTCGCCCGGCGCGATCTGCGAGGCGGGAACCTTTCGGCCCTCCTGCTCCTGGGTGACCGTGTAATGCACGAGCGTCACCCCAGCTTTCGCCCAGGCGGCCATCGTCAACCCGGAACAGTCGAACTGGTTCGGCCCGGCAGCCGCCCACACGTAGGCGTCGCCGAGCTTCGAGATGGCGTAGTCGATAGCGGTCTTCGCTTTGTTCGGGGTGCCGGCAGGCACCTGGTAGCCGACGGGAAGGCCGTGACGGCCAGCGGGACCTGCCACACCGCCGGTCGGGCCGGCGCCGCAGCCCGACGCGGTGAACACGCCGGTCACCGCCGAATAGACGCCCAAGGCCTTCGACCAGTTGACCTCGTAGTTCCCGCCGAGTTGCCCCGGCAGCGGGTTCAGCGGCGAGCTCGGCTCGCCCGCCCCCGACGCCTGCACCGCCTGCGCCGCCTGCCACAGGGGCAGCTTCTCCCAGCCGCGCACGGCGAGCAGCCGTTTCACGAACGCTCCGGCCGCGTAGGCAGGATCGAGAATCTGGCTGTCCGTCCCCCATGCCGGCGGGGTCTGCTGGAACAACCCGACCGCCCCGCCCATCCCGCCTGGATCGTCGTTCAGCCCGGACTCGGTGATCGCGGTCATCAACGCGATCTGCGCGACCCGCGGGTTCTCCCCCGACAGGGTGTCCGACACCGACACGATCTTGACGGCGTTCGACATCTCCGGGGCCGACCACGACCCCGACGCACCCGCAGCCGCGCTCTGGCACATCGATTGATCGAGCGCCGTCAAGATCGCGTCGGCGCTCGCGGCCGACACGGCCGAGGAAGACCCCGACGCGGCGGCCAGCACGACCAGACCCAACACCAGACCGGCCGCCGCGACAGCAGCGCCCAGCGGAAGCAGTTTCTTCTCCACACCCGTAGGCGAGCGACGTGACAGTTAGGGAGCACTCCACACGGAAGAGACCCACGGGGGCCGGCAGGCGCAGCGCAGCGAGGCGGACAGCCAAATCTCAAAGTCTCAAAGTCTCAAGCCTCTCCCCTCGGGCACCGCGTTGAGATTTTGAGATTTTGAGAAAACGCAGGTCAGGGGGTGTATGGAAAATCTCAACGACCTCCCAGCCTTGAGACAATGACCGCACCTCCTGCTGTCTCATGCCGCTCCATGTGGGACGCGGCGAGAGTTCGAGACAATCGTCGGAGGGCGCGAAAACCGCCCCCGTCAAAGCGGGGGCGGCAAGGAGGGGCAGAGGCGAGAGGTTGTCAGTCGGGTCGGGGCCAACTCCAGCGTCCCGAACCGCCCCGGGTCGAGCGGACGATCCCAGCGTGCTCCGCTGCCCGGTACAACGTGGCGCGAGCGATGCCGTTCTCGGCGGCGTCGCGGATCACCTCGGCTGACTGCGCCTCCCACGCGTGAGTCGCCCCGTACAGGTCCAGCCACTCGGCCGCGGTCGCGAACTTCGTCGGGGCGGCCGCGGTGGCGGCGTGCAGCTCGTCTGCTGAGCGCGGGTCTGGCCGGTCGTCCCACACGACCCTGGCCACATCCAGGCCGGCCACCGGCTCGAGCCGATAGGCGAGGGTGGGCGCCTTGGTCGCCAGGTTGTTCTTCACGCAGGTGAACAGGCGGCGCTCGGGGACATCGGAGTCCGCGATCACCTGGAAGCCGGCGCGGGCCGCGCCGATGATCCCGATCGACCCGCCGCCCCGGTAGATAGCCGGACCGGACCCGCCCTTGTTCAGATGGCGGACCAGCACGATGGCCGCGCCGGTCGCGGCGGCGAGGTCCGACATGCGCGACAGCAGCACCCTCACCGACTGGTCCTTGTGCGAGTCAACCTGCGCGGACAGGTAGGCCATCAGCACGTCCACGATCACCAGCCGGGCGGCGAAGCTGCGGACCTGGCCGTGCAAGTAGGGGAGGTGGTCGGGGAACACGATCGGAACGGACCGCTCCCCGTCCTCGTCCCACACCACCGCCCGGTCCCACAGGCAGATGCGAGAGAGATCGGCGCCGGCCGCCATGAGCCGGGGGACGATCGTGTCTGCGGCGTCGTCCTCCGCGGAGAGCAACACCACCCGTCCCCCACCCCCTCCTTGTTGGCCGTCTGGCCACTCGGCGCCCGAGCTGCACCTCGCAGCCAGGTCGTAGACGAGAGTGGACTTCCCCACCGCCGGGTCCCCCTCGACCACCGTCAGCTTGCCGAACGGGATGCGATCCGGCCACAGCCAACGAACCGGCTCCCGCTCTACTTCCGCGAGCAGACGAGCCCCCGGGCCTGGTCGGCCGGGCTCACTTTGAGGTATCAGGTCGCTCATCGATCTCCTCGGCAGAAGAAGTGCTCGCGGGCCGTCGCGGAGTGCCGGCACCACGCGTCCACCCAAGGGGTGAGGGGTGACGGTTAGGGAGACCGGCGGCGCTTTCTCGCTACAGGCGGTGGGCGCGGGTCCGCTATCGCTACCGGCTCGCTCAACCAGCTATCCCCAGCACGGCACGCGAACGGCCGATCACGTCCAGGTCGGCGAGAGTGTCGGGCTGGCAGGCCAGATGGGCTCGGACCCACCCGACCACACACGTACGGTCCGGCAGCGGGCCCCTCGCCGGGTCGCACTGCATGAGCGCCCACGCCCACGACGACACCCTGGCGAGCGACGAGGGGGCACACCGATACCAGGCCGGCAAGTAGCCGAGGCTTGATGGAGTACCGATCGTCAGCCTGCGCAAGGCGGACATCTGCCCGCTGCTCATGCCCGGCAGCAGGGGGGCGATATCCGCCGGCCACCACTTCTTGCGGGCCGTCTCGACCGCCTGCCCGGCCATCCGGGACAGGTACGCCTCCGCGGGGACGCCCAGCCGACAGCAACGCAGATGGACCAGGCACCATGCCGCGACAACCAACTCCCGGCCCCCCGGCGACGGGTGACACCGCCTCGGTAGCCGGCCGGTCAGATCAGCCAACTGGCCCGACACCAGACGCATCAGGCTCTCCTCGCACACCGCGGAGCCCCACTCGATCGGCCTCCCGACCGGCTTCCTCATTGGAGGACCGCGTCGGTCGCGTTCCAAAAGAGCGTTACCTCGCGCGCTGGCCTCAACCTGCGCCAACTGGACCTTTCCGGCCTGGTAGGCGGGTATGTGAGCGACGATTGCCAGCGCCGCCTGGTACGGGTCACCCGTCGCAAGGTGCTGGAGGGCCCAGCTCAGCCCGAGCTGGAAGGACGGGTGGGAACGAACTTCGTCCAGATGGTCCCCCATGATGGACCGGGCGGCACGTATCGAGGTGACCCCAGCGATGGACGCAGGCGGGTGGGAGCCGAGGATTTCGGTGACGAGGCTCATGCGCGAGTCAGGGGGCGGCTCGCCTGAGATCCCGTCAGGACCGCGGAACTCGACGAGATGGTCATCTGCTACGACCTCCTGTGTTTGGGCGAGGTAGGCACGGCGCTCCTTCGGTGAGGAGGCGATAGAGGAGGAGTCAGAGGTGGCTTCCGTTCGGGACCATGGCGTCCTATGCTGAGGCCACATAAGTCCTTTCCTCTAAGTCCTACCGGACCATAGTGACCTATGTCAAGGACCATAGCGTCCCACAGGGAACCCCATGCTGATCGCGGAAGTCATTAGACGTCAACGAGAATCACTTGGATGGAGCCAGGACGACCTAGCCAAGGCAGTTGGAGTCAGCGGGCGGCAAGTGCGCCGCTGGGAGGCGGGCGACGTCGAGCCCGGCTTCCAAATCGCGGTCGCCCTCGCCAAGGCGCTGCAGATCACGCTCGAAGAACTGGCCGGGGAAGACACGCACCGAGCCGACATGACGGGCGACTGGTGGGCGTGCTGGCAAACCTGGAAGGACGGCCAGGAAGTCATCAATCCCCACCAGGTCCACATACGCCAGCACGGCGACCTAGCCGAAATCGTCGCTGTTACCCGGGGCACGACGCTGGAAGAAGGTGGCTACCTCTGGCGGGGCGAGCTGCGTCTTTGGGACAACGAGATCCTCATGGGCTGGTACGCGGCTTCCGAGGCTGCCGTCCGTTCCAAGGGTGTCATGTTCCTCGTCCTCCATCAGCACGGCATCCACGCCACCGGCCGATGGGTCGGTCTGTCCTACGACGGCCCGCTCGTCACCGGCTGGGCCGCTCTGGCGCGCAGCGAAGAAGGAGTCCTCGCCGTCATGGACGATCTCAAGGCACAAGGAGGTCCAACATCATGACCGACATCGTCGAAGTCATCGTCACCGCGGACAACCCCGACTGGCTCCAAGGCTTCAGCCGCAAGCTGGTGGAGGAACGCTTGGTCGCCTGCGGTCAGCACATCACCCCAATACGCTCGATCTACCGATGGGAGGGGGCACTTCACGACGATCCTGAGGTTCGAGTCGCTTACCACACCCGGGCCAACCTCGTCCCTGCCCTCATCGACAGAATCAAGCAGGAGCACCCCTACGACGTCCCTTGCATTCTGGCTGTACCGATAGTCGATGCAAATCCCGACTACGCCAACTGGGTCCGGAAGGAGACCAGCCCAGATGCTCCCAGCACCCCATGAGCGCCACGCCGGGCGGACTGCCGGCCGTCGAGTCTGAGCGCAAGCCAGCATAGCCGCGGCCGGACGCGATCACCCCCTCAGAACACGGCGGGGAACGTGTGGCGTGCACCCCTGAGCCAGTCCGCCCACGTCCCGTGCTCTCGGCTCTCGTCAGCGAGCACGTCGCCGACATCGAACACGACAGCCTTGACAGTCACCGCCCGCCGAGTCTAACGGGCGAGGCGCGCTCCGAGACCTCCGAGGCCGGTGCCGGGAAGCTCGTCGAGGAGCGGTTGCTGCGATTCCCCCTGCCATGCGGCTCGTGCGGCGCGGGCCTCCGGAGACACAGCGCGGACCCTCACCGGCTGGCCGCCTCTTCCTTGCCGGATCGCCGGGCTGCACCATTCGGGTCGGAAGTTCCGGGCGCCGCCGGTCTTGTCCTCCCGGTAGACGGTGAGGCTGCCATCGCGGGCTACCGACTGGATCACGTAGACACCGCGTTCCCCGGCAACGAGAACCGGATCACCCATGTGAAGCCCCCACCCTGCGAGATACTCAGCAGCGGGGTCGTCCACGACGGAGGGGACGGGAGGTGCCACAGGCTGGGCTGGCCCGCGACCGCCAGCGCCGCTGTCCTCCAGGTGCACCGCCGGCGCCGGGGCGTGTTCCGGGGTCGCTGGAGGACGGAGGGGGACGACGAGGGACGGGGGGACTCCGCGATGGCCTCGACGGCTGGGGTGTGCTCTCGACCTACGGTCCAGCCTCCGGGGTTGGCCAGTGCAGCGAGATGGTCGTGGATCCATCCGAGCCCGCCTGTGTCGAGCACGAGCTTTGCCCGGGGGACCGCCACGTAGGCGAGCATGGCGTCCTCTCTTGGGATCGGCAGCGGCTGGCCGGTCACCTTGTCGAGCGGTTCACGGAAGTCGGAACCGATACGCACCCGGTCCCATTCGAGCCCCTTGCTCTTGTGCGCGGTCGAGACTCGTAGCTCGGCCCGGTCGGCGGGGACGGTGCCGTTGATCGCCCGGATCACCTCCGACGGACCGTAGCGTTCGATCATCTGCACAGCTACGGCGAGGTCGCTACCGCCGGGGTCGTTCTCCGCGTAGTCCACCACCTCCTGCCAGGTGTTGAACGCAACCAGCTCGGGGTGGGCGGCGGCCCGGCCGTCCTGCATCCGTTCGGCTGCCTGGGCCAGGGCGAGCATCTCCTTCCCGTCGCCGACGAGATGCACTCTCACGCCTTTGTCGTGGGCGTCGAGGAGTTGCTGGATGGTGCCGCCGTTGGAGCGACACAGCACGGAGTCCGGTTGGTCGAGCGGGCCGAGGGTCGAATCGAGGTTGGGGTTGCCTACGACGCGAAGCTCGGTGCCGACGACACCGAGCCAGGTGTTCGCCTCCTCCGCTACGGCGGCCCCGAACCGCCAGGACTGGGTAAGCCGCAGACGGTGGTGGGCGTCCACGCGGGCGAGGAAGTCGCCGGCGCCGCGCCACCCGTAGATGGCCTGGGCGGAGTCGCCGACCGCGATCAACTGCGCGTGATGTTGGGATTCGACGACGCCGGCGATGCAGGGGTCCGCGTCCTGAGCCTCGTCGACTTCACTTCTCGGAGCGGGACACTCAAGCGTAGTTCTGCTGCAGGCGGCCGTTTCCTCTGTGGCGTACATGTCGGAGACGGGACGTTCGCTACCCATGGCGAGGCGAGCTGGCAGGCGCGGAGATTGGCTGGTTCGGCCGCGCCGAGAGCATGAGGAGAGCTGCGCCGGGAGGGGGGTCCACCGTTCTGCGGTGGAGCGTCGGCGATGATGAGGGGATGGCTATGCCGATCGCCCCCATTGACGTCAGCCCTGAGACCGAGTCCGGCTACGAGGAGGTCCGACTGCAGCTGCGCGAACGGTTTGCAGCCTGGTCCACCGCCTCCGGCGCCATCCTTGCTCCCGATGTCGGGGAGGAACTGCTCCATTACAAGTGGGGCTATCTCGACCGGCACCTGACCCGTTGGACCCGATCCGATCTGGACGCCGTGTTCCTGGAGATGTACCCGGCCAAGATGATCGTCGACGACGGCGAACTGGACCAGGTTCTCGTTGAGGCAGCGACGTTCGTCCGCTTCTTGGCCGACACCGGCCTGCTGGACCCTGCGAGCGAGGATCCCGAGGTCCTCTACGACCACCTCGAACAGATCGGGCCCCGCTTCCACCTCCACATGGCCGACGCGGTCCGCTACAGCATGGGCAAACGTGTGCTGATGGAGGCCACCGCCCGGGGTGTCCGCCTCGATGACTGGGAGGCGATGCAGGACTTCATCCAGGCTTTCAACGCATCCCCCCTCGCCGAACGGGAGGCCGTGTTGGGCCCCCCAGCCCGCCCCGTGCCGGCCAAGGGTGGGACCGGGAGGTTCACACCCCCCGGGACGCCGCCCCGGCGCAAGCCGAGCAACCGTCATCGGCCTCGTCGCCGATAGACGCACGCCGTCAAGGCCCGATCTCGCTGGCGACCACGCTGGGCCATCCCCGGTCCGCGCTCGATCAGGTCGTATCGTCGGGAGGTGGTCACAACGCAGACGATCGGCTGCCCCATTGATCGGGAACCCGCCCGCCGGGAGGCGACGCCCGGCTACTTCCAGGCGCTGAGCGATCTCGACGAGGACGAGGTTCGCCTCGCCCTCGGTCACTTTAGGCACTGGACTGTCCACCGTTTCGGCTCCGACAGCGACTACCTTCTCGATCGGCTCAACGCCCGGCACGGCGAGCTGCACGGCTTGATCGAGGGTTGCGGCTGGAGTGAAGGGGTCATCGTGTTCGCCGCCGGTGAGCTGTTCGACACCGAGGTGGACTGCGGGGACCGATGGGGCCTGGAACCGATGAGCAAGTTGCGCCGGGCTCAGCGGTGGACGGTCCCCTTCGAGTTGCACCGCCACGGTACCCGGGTGTGCTCGTCGACTCCGCAGCTGAACTGCGACCTGTTGAACCTCGCCACCCACTACGGCGGGGTCGTGGTGGCCAGGGCAATGGCTTACAGCGGCGAGCCCGGCCAGCAGTTGGCGGCATGGCAGGCGGACGCCGATGGGGTCAGCGTCATCGACATCACTGCCTGAACGTTCGGCACCCGCCGGCGCCACCGGGCCGGGCCGGCGGGCGATATGGCGAGACGGACTCGACGACAGCATCGTCGGAGTCGGGCCACGCCCATGTCATCGGTCCGCCTGCCTGCACGGGTGCGCTCGGTGGAGCGCCGGCCGAGGGGCCTCGCTATGGTCGTGACCTCGTGGTCACGAGAACTCCTCATCGATCCGGCCTGTCGGGATCGTCGATCCAGTCGCGGTCGATCTCGTCTTCGAAGACTCCGATCGGGAACCCGGCGGGTGTGTGGTCGACGACGAACATCCGGTGGCCGCACCACTCAACCCAGCCGAGGCCACGGCCATCGTCGCAAGAGCCCGGGACGGGGCCGATGGCACGGGCCTGCCTGCCATGGCGGTGACACCGGCGGCTCACCCTGCTGGCCTCCAGGTGCCACGACCATAAGCGGGGGTGATCACGGAGCCGTCCTTGCCGGGCCGTCGGGGAACAGTGTCGTGACGCGCTGCTAGGTGAGCCGGGAAACGTTTGCTCGGGCGCCGTCGAGCTTGCGGTGCAGGTCGTCGCGGTCTCGCAGGAACTGGTTCCGCTCGTAGCGAAGGTGCTCGTTGTCTTGGCGGAGCCGGTCCCGGTCCTCTTGGATCCATGTGCCGTTCGGTTCTCGCAGCTGCCCGAGCAGGTCGCCCACCAGTTGGTGCTGCGTGCCAAGCTCGCGGCGCAAGTGGCGCACCTGGTCCTCGGCGTTGAGGGCTCGTTCCTGCCATGCCGCTTGTTGTTGGGCGGTCAGCTTCTCGTCCCGGTCGCCGGCGAGGGCCTGGGTCCTTGACTGCGCCGCGGTGATCATGGTGTCCGCATCATGGTTCTCGTAGGTGAACGAACGTGACACCCCGGCCAGGCGGGCCACCCCCGCACGAGTGACGGGAACGCCGGTGCGACCCACCGCCTTGACGGCCTTGCCGACCGCGGTCACCTTGATGGCCGTGTCTCGCCGGCGGGCGTCGATGGCCTGGCGCGGCGCCGGTCTCCCCTCCGCTTCGGGCGTGGCCGCGACATCGGTCATGATGCGACCGCCCCCTCTTCGCCGTCGCCGCCGTCGACAGGGCTCCCAGGGGCCTCTGCTGCCGGTTGTGCGGCGCCGAGGTGGACCAGGTCATCGGCCCGCCAGCCCTGTCTCCAGACGGGGTCGAAGAAGTCTTGGTGGGGACTGCGCAAGTCGAGCTCCCTGGCCTGGTCGAGCAGGCCCAACGCCAGCAGGGCTTTCTCCAGTCCGGCGAGAGCCTGCGAGCTCTTCTCGAACGCCCCGTAGATGTAGTCGCGTGCGGTCGGGTCCGGGGCGCCCTCGGCCATCGCCGCCCATCGCTGCTCCTGGCGCCTCCAGTAGCCGTAGTCGGCCCCGGTCAACACGAAATGCTCGCAGGAGTGGCACTGGCGATCGAAGGGACAGTCGTGGCCGCCCACCACCGGCTTGAAGGTGCACAGGCCGTGTTCGGTGGGCACCGCGGCCAGGTCGATCATCAGCTGCTCGGCGGTGGTCGTCTCCGCCGCGGTCGGGGTCAGCACCACCTGGCCCGGGTTGTGGTTGCCGGGCCCGGTGACCCACACCTGTTGCAGGAACGGCTCCACCTGGGAGCCGGCGATGAGGACGTAGGAGTCGCTCATCCGCTCCGATACGTGGCCCAGGACCCGTTTGACATGGGCCATGCTGGCCCCCGCGTTGACCAACCTGGTGGCCAGGGTGTGGCGGGCTTGGTGGGTGGTGTGCCCCGGCAGGCGCATCTGGTCGGATTCGAGCCACGCCTTGAACGCCACCGTGAACGACTGGGTCGACACCGACCGCTCGAAGCTCGGGTTCGCTATCCGGCTGGGGAACAGCGCGATCGTCCTCCGCTGGCCGGCGGTCAGCTCCACCCCGTGCTTGAGCCGGAACTTCTCCTCGGTCTTGGCCTGGCGGGCCACGATCACGTCGTAGACGTCGCGGGGGACCTGGGTGGCGTAGTCGAGCTTGCCGACCTTGGTCATGTCCACCCACATCCAGGTCCGGCCCAGATGCTCGCTCACGCAGTCGAAGCGCAGCCCGATCACCTCGCTGATCCGACGCCCGCATCTGACCTGGATCGACCACATGTCGGCCAGGCCGCCGTCGTTGGGGTCCATGGCCGCCAGCAGGGCGATGTTGGCCGGGTCGCTCACCTCCCGCAGCACCGCGTCGCTGAACGGCCGTGGGTTCTTGAACGACACCGCCCCGCCGGCGGGGACGGCCACGATGAACTCCCGGGGCAGCCCGGCCGCCTCGGCGGCGGCGGTCTCCATGGCCCAACGCAACACCCGGCGCAGGGCGTTCATGTACAACGCGTAGGTGGTGGTCGTGGCCGGCGACGGTGACCCGTCGACGTTGAACACCCCCAGCACCGGCTCGTGACCCGCCACCCGGGCGGTGAAATCGGCCACGAATTCTCTGGCCGTCGCCTCGCTCAGCGCGGCCGGCCTCTCCCCCCGGTAGGGGTCTCGATCGGACAGGTAGGCGCTCAAGCACACCAGCGAACGGCGGGCCTGCTCGAAGGTTCCCGCCCGGCGGGGACGCCTCGGGCCGTCCAACGTCGCGGCCAGGTAGTCCCAGGCCAGCTCGCGCAGCCAGGGCTGGGTGATCGCGGTCAGGTCGAACGGGGAACGGCGGTCCGCGAACCGGAACCCCCAATAGTTGGTGTCGATGTAGCCCAACCGGCGGGTGTCGGCCCGGTTGCGATGCACGGCCTGGACGTCTTTGAGCATCTCTCGCACGATGCGGTTCACCGCGGCGGGCTGGGGGGTCCACCCCCCGGCGTCGAGGTCCAAGTCGAGCAGCGAGGCCGCCCCCGCCGACAGGCAGGAGCGGACCAATGTCCGCAGGCACATCGGGAACCATCTCGCCGGTGCCCGGCTCTTGGTATGCGCCCACAGCCCGTAGCGGATCTCGGCCGCCAGCAGCGGCGACAGGCCAACCAGGGTCACCGCCCCCGGCGACAGGCGGTCTCGCACGACCGCCAGCCACCGCTCCCATTCGGCCCCGTCAGGACAGCCGACGCGTCGCCACGCGATGCGATGCGATGCGCGGGGCACAACGGCGGCGCCAGCTCGGCCCGGCCCGCACAGGCCTCCACCGCGCACGCCCCCGCACCGGGCAGACGATCCTGGCGGGCGGCCCAGGCCGACTCGTCCCAACCGTCCCCGGCGACCCCCAGCGCACGCCGGCGCGACGTCGAATGGCGGAGGCACAGGCCGTCGCGGCCGGCGTCACGGTCAGGACAGAACCGACAGGCCGGCCGCCGGGCCCGGGGCGCCGGCCTGGCCCGGTCGGGCAACGCGAGAGCCCCGGCCCTCCACGCCGCCTCGCCCATCCCCGCCCGCAGCACATCCCGCCGCTCGAGCCCGTGAGGCGTGCACCACCCCGCCATCCGGGTGACGTGGCCGAGGCAGCCTTCGACGCCGCAGCCGTAGCCGTAGATGGGGTCGTCGATGTCGAACACCAGGGGCTCGGCGCGGAACCGAGGAGCGAAGTTCTCGCCGTCGATCAGCGCCCGGAACCGGTCCAGCGGGGCCAGCCGCACCAGGTCGTCGACCGAGGCGACCGGGCGCAACAACGCGCTCACAGCTGCTCTCCCCAGACCTGTCGAAGCGCGGCCTCCAACGTGGGGGTCCCGGCCAGGTGGGCGTAGGTTTCCTCCACCGTCTGCGAGCTGGCCCAGCCCCCCTCGTCCGCGACGGCCTTGATGTTCCCGCCGGTCGCCTCGGCCAGCGCCGTCGCCCACGAGTGGCGGAACGCGTGCGGCCTGATACGACCCAGACCGGCCCGCCGACCGGCCCGCTCGATCATCTGGAGCGCCCCGTGCGTGCTCAGCGGCACCCCCGCCCGCTCACCGCCCAGCTGCACCAGCACCAGATCGGTCTGGGCCAGCGCCCGCAAACGGTGGTAGTCCTCCGCCAGGTACTCGTGGTAGGTGGTGACCATCGCCGGGCTCGCCCGCCGCACGATCCCACCGGTGACCACACCGTCGACCACCGCCGCCGGGAATCCCCGCTTGGCCGCGGCCCTGTTGGGGTTGACCCGCTTCACCACATGCACGTGCGGCGCCCTACGCTCCCCGCAGCGATGATCGCTGCGCAAATGCAGATCGCAAAACCACAACCCGCACAGCTCCCCGATCCGCATGCCCGAGTCGGCCAACCAGGTCACGATCATCCGGTCCCGAGCCGTTCCCACCGCCTCGAGCATCGCCTCCCGTGTCCCGTCCGGGAGCATCCGCGGGTGTCGGCGCGCCACCGCTCCTCGTGACAGCGGGTTCGAGGTCATCGACGTCGCCAGGTGGCCCAACACGGAGCGGTCCCGGTCCCGGGCGGTGACCGAGCGGGTGGCCGACAGCGCTGCGCGCAACGGGGCGTTGACGTTCTCACGAGCGGTCACATCGAGGTAGTAGCCCTTGAGGCACGCCGCTCTCACCCCCTGGGCGCTGTCGCTGAGGGGCCTGTCCCCCACGGTGACCCCCACGGCCCGGCCTGCTCTGTGCCGCACAGGGCCATGTACCGCCGGAGATCATCGACGCCGACGACGTCCTCCCGGTAGCCGTTGACGGCCAGCCAGCGAAGGTGGTCGACCAGATGGTAGGCGTACGTCCGCTGCGTTCCCTCCCCGTAGGGTGCCAGGAACTTGTCGGCGCGACGGTGAACCGAGCCGGTGACGCCATCAAGCACCAGGTACGAGCGCCACCCGTCCCCGTGATTGACGACCTGCACCCGAAGATCGTCTGACGCCGTTGAGCCCATGGCTATCGCTGTCTAGCCCATCGAGGCCCGCCCGCCAGGGATGCCCGCCAGGGATGCCCGCCAGGGATGCTCGCCGACCCCACGACGCCCGATCAGCGCCAACTCTCAGGATCGTCACACGCCGGGCGCCACCGCGAAGTCCGGTGGCTCCCCACCCGACGCCGCCCACGCGTACCTTCGCCGGAGCGCCTCGACGAGTAATGGAATCGACGAGTACTGACCGCCGCGGTCGAGGTTCAGACTCGTGACGCGCTGCGGCGCCGGGGCGCGGCAGCCAGCGCCCGATTGACGCCATCCAGATCGAAGCGGTCGGGTTCGAACTCGCTCCCCGCCCACTCCAACAGGCTGTCGTGCTCCTCAGGGTCCGGATCGGCGACGGCGGCCAGGAACTCCTCGTAACCCCAGATCCCCCCACAGTCTTCGGGCGGGCAGGCCCGCTCCCCTCCGATGCAAGTGGGGTACGTCTGCCCCTCCTGCGCCACGAGAACATCCTCCACCTTGATGTCGTGCTCCCACCCGTCCCCGAAGTCGTACTCGTACACGAACCGGGAACCCTTGGCGGCAACACGGTCCAGCCTGGCCCGACGCTCGTCCCTGGGCGCCGGGCCCCAACCCGCACCGTCATCGACGCCATAGGAGACGCCTCCGACGTCGAACTGAAGTACCCATTACCTCAACGTAGCCACCACCGGACAACCATCGGTGGACCCGACACCGCGGAGCGCACCTGTCCGCTGCCAGAATCTCTCGGCTCGACGTCGCCCAGCGACAGGGCCGCCCCGTTCGCCACGGTTGGCCCGGTCGGCGTCGGCGACACTCCCCGCCCAGACGTACGCCACACGCCTTCCGGGAGCACCAAACCGACAACGACGACGCTCGGAGGCCGAGAAGAAAAGTCGTAGAGGATCACGTCCCAACCGGTGAGGGCCGGCCCCGAGAGCGCCCACTGTTTGAGGTACACGTCATGGGAAGGCTTCAGCTTCCCTCTCGGCCCGGCGGTCAGGTCCTGCCACGCCCGGGCCGCGTACGGCAGCAGGTAGCCGGCGATGTGCCGCCCCTCGGCCTCGGAGAGCCCTTCGGGCGCCCGGAAGTGGCCGACGGTTATGTCAGGCGAGTCGGACCGGCAGAAGCGGGCGACCATCCCCAGCGCCATCGACGCCAACGTCGGTTCCTTGAAGAACCGGTCGGCGTCCAACCCGAGCGGTCTGGTGATGCCGAGGACCCGGGCGTTGTCGCGGCCGGTCATGCGAGGCCCGTTCAGCCTGTCGCGCATCGGCTTGCCGAACTCGGCGTACGCGAGGGCGTGAGCCGTCTTGGCGGTCACGTTCGACGGGAAGGAGCTTTCCGCTTCGCGCTGGATCGCCTTGTTGAACGCCAGGTACAGCATCCGGGTCTTCGGTCGGGTGGCGGCGACCATCCGCAACGTCGAGGTCTTCCCCGAACCTGCCGCGGCGGATATCGCGACGGTTCCTCCCGTGCCAGAAGCGTCGAGGATCGCCTGCTGCTCCGGAGTGGGCTTCAGCGCAGTCACCGCCCGGCCTCCTCCTCGATCTGGTCGCGGAGGAAGAGGGTGCCGAGGTATCGGGCGGCTATCTGGAGAGCATCGGACAGCGCGTCGGCGTGGTCGGCGGCAAAGCAGGCGGCGAGAGGTGCGATACCGCCGCGGCCGGCGTCGCAGCCGTCGATGCCTCGGGTGCGGGCCAGGTAACGGAGGCGACGGTCGAGCTGCTGGAACGCCTGCGGCAGCCGGCTGGCAGCAATGTGCAACTCCATGACTACCCGGTAGATCACCGCCGGGTCAGGTGTGGACTCGGAATGCATGGACAGGTGGTTGATCGCCCGGATCGACTCGGCTACTCGTTGCGCGTGCTCGGTGATGCTGAGCCCGTCGAAAACCGGCGTGGCGCCCTGGGCGGATGTCATCGCAGCGAGAGGTAGGGCCGGACGCCGGCGACTTCCGGCGTCGAAGATAGATCCCGACCCTCCCCGCCGGTCGATGCCAGGTAGCGGGAATGGGCTGCACGCATCGAGGGCGTGAACCTTGCCAGGTGACGGAACGACACCTCGGGTAAGGCGGTGCGGACAAGCAGCCTGTCATCGGCGAGGACTGCCACATCGAACTGTACGAGCCGGTTGAGGGTCCGGTTGATCGGGCTGTTCCGCCCGACGGGCGCGCCCACCCCGTGGGCGGCGGCGCACTCTGCGAGGTCGAGATCTAGGCCGGCGCGTTGGGCGGCGAAGCGGATCCCGAGGTGGCGGACAAGGGCGATGCTGGTCGGGCCGATCACGGGCAGCCAGAACGTCTCGACATACGCGGAACGCAGATTGTGGCCGACGGCGGCCCTCGGTTCGACCCGGACCGTCGAGCCAGATGTGAAGTCGACCAGGCGCGGCTGTCCAGACATGGGAGCGGTCACTGGGCCTCCTTGACTGCCCGGCGCAGGTCCGCCAGCGGCGTGCCAGTCATCTCCGCTGCAGCTTCCACGCCGAGGAGATCGACCAGACGCAACTCGGCCACGGTCAGGTCGTGGCGGGCGCCGATGATGGCGGCCTCCAGTTCGGCGAGCGTCTTGTCCCGCTTCTCCTCGGCCAACGCGAGGCGGGAGGCGTAGAGGGTGCGCTGGGCGAGCGCGTCGAGCAGCGCCGCTTGGTGCGCTCGGGCTTGGGTGAGCTGGTCGGCCGGGATGTTCCGGCGGGACGGGCGGGGCATCGCTACCTCCTAGGCGAACGTCGGGCTTCACCTAGAAGGAAGGCGGGGTGACAGTTACGGAGGCCCGGACCGCCCAGGCACCGCCGATGACCTGTCTGCCTTGCCTACCGTGTTGCGGTTGCGCCTCGCGGCTTTCTGGCTATGAGGGATAGCTCCTGGCGGGTGAACCCGGTCCGCCGCTGGAAGATCGTCGGGTCGCGCCACAGGTCCAGAGCTTCCCGGACAGCGCTCGCTAATCGCTCTCGTGCGTCGGCCTTGTCTTGCCGGGCGGCATCGATTCGCTCACCCCACAGGTCCTCGACGGCCAAGACCTTCTCCTGCTTGCGTATCCATACCTGCCGGCGGCGTAGGGCCTCTCGACTGACCCGGCCATCTGACGCACGGCCGGTCAGCCTGCGCCGTGCTTCGATGGCCTTGCGCTGGCGGGGCGTGATCCCGATCTCGCGCAAAAGCCGTGCGACGAGCCGGTCCCGGTGCTCCGCCAGATCGGCCACCTGGTCCTGCCACCAGTAGAACTCGCGCAAAGCGGCATCCAGACGCAGCAGGACCTCCTGCTCGCGCTCCACCAGCGCCTCCACCTTAAGCCTCGCCGCCTCGCAATCCCCCCCATCAGCCACGCCTGAACCCATACCACAGCGCTGCGACACCCACGCAGCCACACGCACCCCCTCCACGATCTCGCCCCTCCAGCCACAACCAACCCCTACCGGGGTCCAGACCGCTGGCATCCGAGGACAGCCGGTCAGCTATCTCGTGCCTGCCCGTTAGTTTCCTGCTATCTCGCTATCTCGCATATACGGATTTCCGTGAGTGTCACCCCGGCGGGGTTAGGGGTGAGGCCCCCGAGGTGGGGCCGCTGGAGGTGCCCACCGGGTGCTCACGATCCGCCGGCTGACGGCCGGCACGGGCTACAAGTATCTGATCTCCTCGATCGCCCGCGGTGACGGCGCGGCCGACCAGTCCTCCCCACTAACCCGCTATTACGAGCAGTCGGGCACACCGCCGGGCCGTTTCGCGGGAGGTGGGCTGGCGGCGTTGGGGCTCGATCACGGGCAGCAGGTAACCGACGAGCACCTCTACCGGATGCTGATGGAGGTAACCAACCCGGCCACAGGTGACCAGCTCGGCCGGCAGCGTCCCCCTCCGCTTCAATCCTCGTTGAAGGAGCGCGTAGAGGCGCGCCTCGCCCGGCTCCCAGCGGGAGAGCGGGAAGCGGCACGAGCCGACGCGGAACCCGCCGAGCGACGACGCACGCTGCGGGCGCCGGTCGCCGCGTTCGACCTCACATTCAGCCCGTCCAAGTCGGTGTCCGCCGCCTGGGCTCTGGCCGACGAGGGCACCAAAGCGGTCATCTACGACTGCCACATGCGGGCCATCGCCTACACCCTGGCCTACGCGGAGCGGAACTTACTTCACTCCCGTTCAGGCAAGAACGGCGTCGTCCAAGAGGACATCGAAGGCACCATCGCCGCCGCGTTCACGCACTACGACACCCGCTCAGGTGACCCGCAGCTGCACGACCACGTGGTCGTCTGGAACCGGGCGAAGTCCGTCTCCGACGGCGAGTGGCGGACATTGGACAGCCGCGGCCTGTTCAAGTCGGTCGTCACGATCAGCGAGATACACCAAGGCGTCCTGGCCGACATGCTCACCCAGGCGCTCGGTGTCGGCTGGGAGCCAGGCAGCAGTCGGCAAGGTATGCGCAAGCACGAGATGACCGGCGTTCCCGAGGCTCTCATACGGGAGTTCTCCCAGCGGCGGGACATGATCGAAGAGCACCGGGACCGGCTCGAGTCACAGTTCGTCGCCGAACACGGCCGCGAGCCGAGCAAAGTCGAAAGGATGCGCCTGAACCAGCAGGCGAACCTGGCGACACGCCAGGACAAGACCCATCGCAGCCTGGCCGACATGTCCGCCGAATGGCGAGAACGGGCCATGGACCACATCGGCGTGCGGCCGGAGGCGTGGGTGAGCACGCTGCGGAACCGCAACGACCTACCGCTGCTGCGAGCCGACGACCTGACCGACGAGATGCTCAGCGAGGTCGCCGAACTGGCGGTCGCCTGGCAGGCCGAACGGCGCGCCACGTTCAGCCGGGCGAACATCATGGCCGAGGCGGCCCGCCAGTTAGAGGGTCTGCGCTGCGCGTCGCCCGACGATCGGATGGCGATCATCGAACGGGCCACCGACCTCGCTTTGGGCGAGGTCGTACAGGTCACCGCCCCCGAGCTGCACCACACCCCACGGCGCTACCAGCGCCAGGACGGCACATCGCGGCTGCGCCCCGCCGGCCATCACCTCTACACGACCGAGAGCCTTCTCGACGCCGAACAGCGTCTCCTCACCGCCGGGCGGGACATCACAGCGGCGACTGTCCCCGTCGCCGCGGTCGCCGCCGTCGTGGAGCGGAACTTGCCCGACAAGGACTACACGATGAGCACCGATCAGGCGGTCGCGGTGGAGAAGATAGCCACCTCAGGTCGCCAGCTGGACGTTCTCGTCGGGCCGGCCGGGACCGGGAAGAGCACGACTATGGCGGGACTGCGGGCAGCGTGGGAATCCGAGCACGGGCACGGCAGCGTCGTCGGGCTCGCCCCCTCCGCATCCGCGGCGGAGGTGCTCGGCGACGAGCTTGGCATCGACACCGAGAACACGGCCAAATGGCTGCACGAGCACCGCCAAACCGGCAAGCGCGGCGAACAGTTGGCCGCTCTCCAGGCGAGGATCGACGCTATCCCGCACGACAAACCGGTTCCTGATGAGCTGCTGGAACAGGCGCGCCGGCTGCGCGACAGCATCAGCCGCTGGCAGCTCCGGCCCGGCCAGTTGGTCATCGTGGACGAAGCCTCCCTCGCCGGAACCTTCGCCCTGGACGAACTCACCGACGCCGCCGGCCGGGCCGGAGCAAAAGTCCTGCTGGTAGGCGACCCCTACCAGCTTTCGGCGGTGGACGCAGGAGGCATGTTTCGCACCCTCGCGCGCGACCGCGACGACATCGCCCCCGAACTCTCAGATGTCCGCCGGTTCGCCAACGGGTGGGAGAAGACCGCTTCGGTCGAGCTGCGAGTCGGGTCCGAAGCAGCCATCGACGCCTACGAGAAGCACGACCGGATCGAAGAAGGCGACCGCGAAACACTCCTCGACGCCCTCTATAAGGCATGGAAACAGGATGTGGAGGACGGTAAGCGCAGCTTGATGGTCGCTGCCGACTCGGCGACGGTCTCCGACCTGAACCGGCGTGCCAGGTCAGATCGGATAGCCGCCGGAAAGGTAGCAGAGCACGGTCTGGCGGTCGCCGACGGGCAGACCGCCGGGGTCGGCGACGAGGTGGTCACACGCCAAAACGACCGCAGGTTGGCGACCGCCAAGGGGTTCGTGAAGAACGGGGACCGCTGGACGGTCACAGCCACCAACGACGATGGGAGCATGGTCGTCCAGCGCGCCGGAGGTGGAGGATCGGTCGTGCTACCCGCCCACTACGTCGCAGAGCACGTCGAACTCGGCTACGCCACCACCGCCCACCGGGCGCAGGGACGCACCGTGGACACCGCGCACGCGATCATCTCGCCGACCACCACCCGCGAAGTCCTCTACGTCGCCGCCAGCCGCGGACGCGCCGGCAACTGGCTGTACGTGGACACCGCCTACGACCCCGACCCGCCAACCTCCCACGACGGGGTAGCCGAGCCCCAGACCGCCCACGAGGTGCTCGCAGGGGTGCTCGCCAACGAGGGTGTCGAGCAGTCGGCTACCGACACGATCCGCTCCTCCTGGGATGCCGCCGAGAGCATCGGGCAGCTCTCCGCCGAATACCTCACCTTGGCCCGCGAAGCACAACGCGAACGCTGGGACACCCTCATCGAACACGCCGGACTCGACGAAGACCACGTCGAGCAGGTCCGCGGAAGCGCAGCGTACGGCCCTCTCGTTCACGCCTTCACCCAAGCCGAAGCCCGCGGGATCGACCCCGAGACGGTCATTCCCCGCCTGGTCGCAGCCCGCGACCTGACCGACACCGACGACGTTGCCGCCGTCCTTCACGGTCGTCTCGACCGGTACGTCGAAGCCGCCGGATCGAAACGGCAGGCCACCGCAGACCTCATCGCCGGTCTCGTCCCACGCGCCAAAGGCGTCACCGACCCCGACATGGCCAAAGCCCTACACGAGCGTGACGAGGCGATGGAACGGCGGGCGGCTGCACTCGCGGAGCGGGCCGTCGAACGCAAACCACCGTGGGTGCGCCGACTCGGAAGCCCGCCCGACGATCCGGCCGCACGCGCCGCCTGGATACATCAGGTGCGAGTCGTCGCGGCCTACCGCGAACGGTGGAACCTGGCCGGAGCCGCGCCCGTCGACGAGCGGGACCGGGCGTCAAGCATCGAGCAGATCGGGCATCAGAAACGAGCGCAAGCCGCCGCCGAACGGGCACTGACGATCTCCCGACAGGTCAGGCAGCAGCATAGGCACCGCGAGCCCGAAGAGCTGACGGCTGCTGTCGAACAGTCGAAAGGAATTGAACTATGAGCATCCGCAAGCAGAAGCGGGAACTCGCACGCTGGGAGACGGCGACACGCCAGTGGGCCGCAGACGCCGGGCGTCGCCTCGCTGTCGACCTTCACCGCGGACACGAAGTGCCGATCCGGCCCTACACTGTCGGCGTCGTCCTCTGGGAGTCGCGACACGAGCAGGTGTGGGGCCAGCTACCCGCCAGGTGCTCCGAAGACACGCCCGTTGCAGTCCGGGGCGGCCATCCACGACGAAGCGCCGGGCCGCCCCGGCCGCGCATCACGGACTGGCTCATCACCAGCCACCGAATCGCCGGACGGCTCTACTCCGACACGCTCGGTTGGTGGGAATGGACCACGGTCGTCGGCGTCCAAGTCGATCTCGCAGCGGACGGCGAGTACGTACGTCTCGACCCACCGCTTCCCGGCCGGCCCGTCCGGTGGTACGGGCCGGGCGTCGTCCCGCTCGCAATTGCAGCCGTCTACCACCTTCACGGACCGGCCGCCGTGTTGGACCATCCACCCCAGCCCGACGCGCCCACACGCTCCCCGCCATCGAACGCATTCCACCCCCAGGTGACAAGATGAATGGTTACCGCGTAGATCGACACCGAAGGGCCAACGATCCTTCATCTCTCGCACAGCACCGCATCAAGAGAGTCGGCCCCTGCATGCATACCTCCCTCCGCGTTTGTGACGCCTCGCTACCTACAACTGAGCGCTTCGATGTTCACGGGGTAGGATACCACTGCGGCAGCAGAGTGCCGTCCGCTGTCGGTTCGAAGCGTGCGTGCATGGCCATCCCAACCTTCAGGTGCGGACGTCCGGGCAAGTACCCAACCATGCGCACCCCGGGGGCCTCGTCGACTTCGACACAGACTATGGTGTAGGGGGGCTTGAAACCGGCGCGCAGTTCCCGTTCCGTAGTGGTCCACGTGTAAAGCGTCGCAGTGGGAGGAACCACCTTCCACTCAGTCTCCCATCCACCGCACGAGTGGCAGTATGCCTTGGGCATATGGAGTGACTGCCCGCAGTCAGAGCAGGTCCGGACTGCCAACTTTTTCTCGCTCGCAGCAGCCCAAAAGCCGGCGGTGTCGTAGTCCGTCGTTACCGGCGGCGGACGCTCGGCATAGCTCACGAGCCCCTCCTCAGGATCATTGCGCCGGTAGCTACGGGCAGGCCAGATGTCACCAGGCAGGTCTCGGCACCCTCAACCTGGGAGGTCGACTCGCCCCGCAACTGCAGGACGCCCTCGACAATATGGCTCATTCCGTGGATGTAGCCCTCGGAGAGGTTCCCGCCAGAGGTGTTGATGGGGAGCGAACCACCCATTTTGATGGCTCCGCTCGCGGCAAACGGGCCGCCCTCACCCCGCGCGCAGAACCCGTAGTCCTCGAACTGGACCAAGACCGTAATCGTGAAACAATCGTAGAGCTGCGCCACGTCTATGTCCTGCGGCCCTAGGCCGGCGCGGGCGTAGAGGGTCTTAGCGATGTTGACCGACGGCAAGGTCATGGGATCGGGCCGCGACAAGACGGGCCCTACCATACCGGGCTGAATGCCGGTTACCGCGCCTTGGGCGACCGCCCGAATGAGCACTGGTGGCTTCGCTGTATCCGCCGCCCGCTCGGCGCTAGTCACAACCAGCGCACAGGCTCCGTCGGTCTCAAGGCAGTAATCGGCGAGGCGCAACGGTGAGGATATCATGGGCGACGCAAGGTAGTCGTCGAGCGTCATGGTGCGCCCGTGCATCTGGGCGTTGGGATTGGAATTGGCTCGTTCCCGGGACGTGACAGCAATATGGCCGAGATCCTCTGGCTTGGTCCCAAACTGGTGCATGTGCCGCTGTGCGAGCATTGCCCATACCTGGCCCGGCGAGACCATCCCGAAGGGGACGAAGAACTCTTCGTAGCTCCCATTGCCGCCGATGGCACCTGAGCTCGCCTGGGTCCGCCCTTTGCCGAGCCGGAAGCCGGAACGCCCGTTGAGCGAGCGGAATGCCAGTACCGTCTTGGCTTGTCCCGAGAGGATCGCACCGATCGCCTGCGCCACCATCCCGGCAGGAGCGGCGCCGCCGGCGCCGCTGTAACCCCAATAGGTTAGGTTGCTCAAGTTGAGAGAATTGGCCAGGTCATTGTGGGCGACGACATCGAAGTCGCAACGCACAATGCCGTCGATATCGTCAGGTTGAAGCCCCGCGTCACGGATAGCATTGAGGGACGCCTCCGTGGCCAGGCTCAAGACGGAACGGCCTGAGTTCTTGGAGAACTTCGTCCAACCGACTCCAGCGATTCCACACTTGTCCTGGTGACTATACTCGCCCTGCTTCAACAGAACCCCCTAAACCTGCTATCCAGTTATGAATGAGGCTAGATAACATCGTGAGCTTTCAGTTTCGAGTACTCGTCCTTACCTAGGCCGAGTACGTCCAGATAGACCTCGTCGTTGTCCTGCCCCGGCACCAGAGGCGCTTGGCGGAAGATACCCCCAGTGTGATTGGCAAGCCTCGGAATGACTCCCTGCATTCGCAGCGGCCCGAGGATGGGGTCGTCAACGGTTACTATATTGCCCCGCTCTTGGAAAGTTTCGTCAGCGACGATGTCGGACACGTCGAGGACCGGCGTGGCCACAACACCGCTGGCGAGCGTGGCCTCCATGCACTCGTCCGCAGTCCTCTGCGCGGCCCAATCAGCCAAGACCGCCTCGAGCCGTTCGCGGTTCTTGATGATCAGCGGCCGGGTGGAGAACTCCTCCACGTTTTCTCCAACGAGAGCGGCGATGTTCTGGATCGAGGGGATGGTCCCAGAGGTGACGGTCAGCCAGCGGCCATCGGAACACTTGAACGCGTTGACCACCCCACCGGGCGAGCCTGGAATGCCGTTGCCCACCCGTTCGGGGACGATTCCGAGCTGGTCGTACATCACCACCTGCCACTCGATGAGCCGGTAAAGCGACTCGTCGATTCCAAGGTCGATCCACTCGCCGCGGAAGTCGGGATCGGTCAGCTTGCGGTATACCGCGCACATGACACCGAACACCCCCATGAGGGGGGTGACGGTGTCGGCATGAGAGAAGCCAGCGTGAACGGGGGGTCCGTCAGGAAAGCCGCTTATGTGGACGATCCCGCTACGAGCCTCGCCGACTTTCCCGTAGCCGGGGAGGTTGCGCTTTGTTGCCTGGGCGCCGTAGCCGGACACCTGCAGCATGATGAGCTTCGGCTTGACTGTGTGCAGGTCCTCCCAGCTGAGCCCCCACTCGTCGAGAGTGCCAGGCCGGAGGTTGGTGATCACGACATCTGCCCACGCGGCGAGTTTCCGGGCTACGTCCCGACCTTCGTTTTGGCGCAGATCGAGCGTGACGGAGCGCTTGTTGCGGCCCGTCACTCGCCACCAAAGGTACTCGTCGCCCTTGGGGAGGCCCATGTTCCGCATAGGATCGCCGGTGCCAGGAGCCTCAACATGGATGACATCTGCTCCGAGATCTCCGAGAAGAGTCCCCGCGAACGGGCCGGCCAGAAGGTGCGCCAGCTCCAAGACCTTCAAGCCGTGAAGCGTAGCTTTAGCCGGGCTAGCCGCCCCGTCAGTCATGGTCATCTCCAGTCATAGTTAGATAGTGCCCTTCTCGCGTAGCTCATCCACCTGCTTCGCTGGCAAATGGAGGTACTCCCGGTACACAAGGTCGTTGTCCTCACCTAAGAATGGACCGGTACGCCAGACCTTCCCGGGATGGTTCATCATCTTGGGCACGACCGCCTGCATCCGAACATCGCCCAGTTCACGGTCCTCGACGGTGATGACGTCCTCGCGCTCGACGATGGTCGGATGCTCGAGTATCTGCGCAATGTCGTAGATGGGTGCCGCCACGACGCTGAGACGCTTCATCTCCTCCAGACATTCCTCGGCGGGCCGCTTCGAGACCCAGTCCCGCAGTCCGTCATCAAGCTCGCGCCGGCGGGCTAGCTGCTGGGGCACCGTCTCATACTCCTCCAGCGGCAGCCCGAGGAGGGCCGCGACGTTCTGCACTGAGCGGGGCGTCGCTGACGTGACCGTGATCCACTTGTTGTCCGACGAGAGATACGTGTTGATTACCGCTCCAGGGGCGACAGCCAACTGGTTGCCGGCACGCTGTGGGACGATGCCCAACTGGTCATAGATGATGACCTGCCACTCGATCAGGCGAAAGAGGCTCTCGAACAGGGCAAGGTCGATCCACTCGCCGTCGAAGTCGGGGCGGTCGCGCATGGTCAAAGCAGCGCTTATAGCGTACGCCCCCATGAGAGCGGTAACGGTGTCGGCATGGGAGAACCCGGTGTGCACGGGAGGGCCGTCCGGGAACCCGGTGATGTTAACTACGCCGCTCATGGATTCCCCGACCTTGCCGAATCCTGGCATGTTGCGGGCCGTGGTGTTGGTCCCGTGACCAGACACCTGCAACATAACGAGCTTCGGGTTGACTTCATGCAGGGACGGCCAATCGAGGCCCCACTTTTCAAGGGTCCCCACGCGGAAGTTGGTAATCACCACGTCCGCCCAAGCGGCCAGCCGTCTAGCTAGATCCTGCCCCGCTTGGCTGCGCAGGTTGAGAGTAATGGAACGCTTGTTGCGGGCGGATACCTTCCACCACAGGTACTTGTTGTCCTTTGTCGGCCCCATCTGACGGGAGGGATCCCCAGCCGACGGGTCCTCGACGTGCACAATCTCTGCTCCGAGGTCGGCAAGGAGCGTGCCCGCTAGGGGGCCTGCGATGACGTGGGCGAATTCGACAACTTTCAATCCCTCGAATACCGGTCGACCCCGACGTTGGGTCGGACTCATAAATACATCTCCCTGATCAGTGGGTGGCTGGCGTACCTAGATGGTGGTGGTGCCGAACTCTTGAGCGGCGGGGCCGAGGAGCACTTGCATGACCGTGGGGTCCTGGCGTAGGTGCGTGCTGTCGCCGTCGTAGATCTTGCGGCCGCTGCTCAACACGACCAGTTTGCTGCACAACCCTGTTACAAAGGACATGTCGTGCTCGATGACGACAAGAGCGACCTGGCGTTCCTTCTGGATCCGCTGGAGGAGCGCGAGGAGCTCCTCGCGCTCCTGGTCGTTGAGACCAGCGGCCGGCTCGTCTAGGAGGAGGACCGTCGGATCCGCTGCAAGCGCCCTGGCCAGGTCAGCCCGCTTTGCCTGCCCGTAGGATAGGTCCTGCACCTGGTGCTGGGCCAGGTGATCGAGTCCGACCGATCTCAGCGCATCCATGGCCGCCTGGCGGTTGACCTTCTCGGTGCTGTTGAAATGCGGAATGCCGAGCGCGTACGAGAAGACGCCCCTCTTGATGACCGTATGCCTGCCGAGCAACGCGACGCGCAGGAGGGTGAGGTCCTTGGGTAACTCCAGGTGCTGGAAGGTACGGCCTACCCTCAGTTGAGCAACACGGTGCGGCCTGAATCCCGTGACTAGCTCCCGGCCCACGTGCACAGTGCCCGACACCGGTCGGTAGATACCGCTGATCACGTTGAGGAGGGTCGTCTTCCCGGATCCGTTGGGGCCGATCACAGCGACCGCCTGTCCCCGCTCGACTGTGGCGCTCACCCCGTCCAGCACGACCAGCCCCTGGAACTGCATCGAAATGTCAGTGATGGTCACGGCATTTGCGGCCGCCATATCGATCGCGATATCAGTCATTGCTTGTGGCGGCCTTCTCCGAGATAGTATTCCTCGCCGCAGTGCCGCTGGCGTGGCGACCCACGTAGGTGTCAATGATGTCGGGACGGTGTCGGAGTTCGTCGGGGGTTCCGTCGGCAACGACTCGTCCGGCGTCGAGGACATGAATGACGTCGGCAATCTCGAAGGCGAGGCCGAGGCTCTGCTCGGCGATCAGCAGGCCGATATCACCACCGCCGAGCCGGCGCAGGATGCCGGCCATGCGATTGACCAAGGCGGGGGCCAGGCCGAGGGTGACCTCGTCGATGAGCAGGACCGACGGTGCCGCGCACAGAGCCGACGCCAGGCCGACCATCTGGCGCTGGCCGCCACTAAGATATCCCCCCCTCCGATTGAGATGGGGCTCGATCTCCGGGAGCAGGTCAAGCGCCGACGCCAAACAAGTGGCGAACTTGCCTGCGCGAGGCTGCCATGAGAGCTTCAGCTGCTCCATTACCGTCAATCCGGTGAAGATCTTGTCGCGCTCCGGGACGAGGACCACGCCCTCCTTCACCCGCTCGAGCGGAAGCTGGTGGCTGATGCTCCTGCCTCGTAGGACCATCGATTTGGAATAGGCGCGGGCCACGCCGCGACGCCCGAACCCGGCGATACCGCCGAGGGTGGAAGTCTTTCCGCCACCATTGGGGCCGACAAGCGCGACGATCTGGCCCGGCCGCAGGCTAAGCGATATGTGGCCAATCCCGAGCGCGTTCCCGGGGTAGCGCACGGACAAGTCACCGACGCTGAGCAGTGTCTCGTCGGTCATTGCCGGCTCCCTGGGATCACTCTGGCGTCCGCTACGTCGGTGAGTCCAGCCCTGTTCGCATCCTCGACACCCACGGCCGCAGTCCCGGCTTGAGAACGCTCCGGCGGCGTCTGAGTGCCCTTATGGGTCATAAGCCGTTCGATACGCCTCACCAGGCCGGTCAATCCCCGAGGCTCGGCGAACATGAACACCAGCACCAACAGTCCATATACCCCAGAGTCGATGGCCGACAGATTTGTGGACAAGAAGCCGGTACCGCTGGAAGCGCCGAAGATGCCGGTACCGGCGTTGGTCACGACGGTGGGCAGAAAGGTGATTACGATGGAACCGGCAACCGCTCCTCCTACCGATCCCACTCCACCTACGAGGATAATTGCCACATAGCTAATTGCCAGAGAGAGCGTAAAATAGTCACTGGTAATATTCTTCAAGAAGTAAGCTGTAATTCCTCCACTTAGGCCCACCCAGAACGAGCTGTACACGAAGGCAGTCAGCTTAGTTCGCCTGACGTCAATGCCCATGATAGCAGCCGATGCCTCGTTGGCCCGGGTCGCCTCCCATGCGCGTCCCGGTCGTCCAGCAAGGATGCTGTAGGTGACAATGGCAACGATCACCACGGCAATGACCAGGAATACGTACCATTGCTTGTCGGTGGTTATAACGACCGATACGATTTTCGCTTCCTTGATGTTATGTCCAGACAAGGCGTTGGAGTGGTGGTCGTACTGCTGGAAGACAAAGTACGCGACGTACTGCAAGGCCAGCGTCGAGAACACTAGGTATAGACCCCGCAGCCGGAGCGACGGCACGCCGATGACTAGCCCGACGGCACCAGAGATGATCCCCCCGAGCAGAATGGCGGGGAGGAACGATAGCTTGCTCTCAGTCAGGATCACCGTATAGGCACCGATACCAAGGAATGCCGCGTTGCCGATCGACATCTGACCGGCGTTGCCGGTCAGGACGTTCAGCCCGATGGCGCCGATCGCAGCGAGCAAGGCGCTGTCACCGATGTAGAGATACTGGTCGCTGACCTCGAACGGGAAGATAACGAGGATGGCAGCCACCGCGGCGAGACCCACAAACCGCTGCGGCCACGGTCCTCTATGCCCCCTGCTAGTAAACCGCCAATCAAACACGAAGAATGTCCCTGCTTCCGAAGATCCCTGTTGGTCGCACGATCAAAAGAGCCAGCAGGAGCAAATAACCGATGGCGTCGCCAAAGTTAGCGCCCACATATCGAACGCCGAGCCCTTGGATCTCGGCCAGGATTACGGCTCCCACTAGGGCTCCCGGGACGCTGTCCAGGCCACCGACCATCACCGCCGGGAAGGCAGCGAAGCCGAGCACGTCGGCGTTGCTGACGGAAAGCCCGGTCCGCATGCTGAAGGAGATGCCCGCCAGGGTGGCTGTGGCGAATGCGAACGCCCACGTGAGAGCAGTCACCTTCGTTACGTTGACACCTCGGTAGCCGGCGAGAGCCGGGTTCTCGGCTGCGGCTCTCGTCGCCACTCCCAAACGGGTGAAGTGCAAGACCAGCGAGAGGCCGCCAAGCACCAGGACCGCCACGATAATCGTGCCCACGTCCAGCCAGCTGACCGTGATGCCAGCACCGAGATGTACCGTCGACTTGCTGACGCCGATGGGGACGAACTTGGTCCCCGGCCCCCAGATGATGGCAGCCACCGCAGCCATGACTATTGATAGCGCGATGGTTAGCATGACCAAGACCAGCGCGCCGGCATTGAGCAATGGTCGCAAAATTAGCCAATAGACGAGCGGACCGAGAACGAACGACGTCACGGTAGCAACGATAATGGTCGGCGCAGCCTGGCTGCCGAAAGCAACAGCCAGGCTGTAAGCGATCAGACCCCCGACCAAGACGAACTGGCCTTGGGCGAAGTTGAGCACCTTACTGCTCTTATATACGAGTACGAAGCCGACGCTCACGAGCGCATACAGCGCTGCAACCACCAGCTGACCTACAAGTATCTGGCCCACCAGCCCTCCCTCCCCTACCGCACTCGACCATAACGGCTTGATCGTCAGGTAGACGGCAGCTCAAGCTTGTATAGCTCCGCCGCGTTGTCCTGCAGAACCCGCCGCTGTATCTCGGGGGAAAGCTCGGACATCACCTTGGCGAAGTGCTCCCTGGGATTCGGGTACAGGCAGGTCGGGTGAGGGAAATCGGTCTCCACGAGGACGTTACCTACTCCGATGTCCTCGATCAGTTTCTCCGCCCCGACCTTCTCGAACCAGTACATGACATACATGTGTTCCCGGAAATATTCGGCTGGGCGGAGCTTCTGAAGCCCGACCTCATCGGGGTCAGTCACCATCTCGTCGAGCTGGTACTCCATCGCCTCAAGGATGAAAGGCACCCAACCGATCCCGCTCTCAGCGGACACGATCTTGAGCTTGGGGAACCGGTCGAAGATGTCGCTCATACAAAGGTTGACGATGATTCTGACGTTACTCATGTACAGCTGGGCCGCGCCGACGGCCAAGCGGCGTTGCCGGCCGAAGACATCCCATACGGGATACGGGATGGGCGCGCCGTCAGTTCGCGATAGCTTGGCTGGGGAGCCCGAGCGCAGGCTCTCCATATCCTCGCGGCGGTTCCCGGCCCCGATGTGGAAGTTTGCCACTGTCCCCGACTCTGCGAACAGGTCCCACATCGGGTCGAAGTATGGGTCGACTAGCTCGGGAAGCCCAATCATCTCAGGCTTGTCGGAGAGGGTGAAGCCCCTCATTCCCTTGTCAATTAGGCGGGTCATCTCTTTGACCGTAAGGTCCATGTCCCAGAATGGCACCACGCCCTGCGGCAGCAGGCGGCCGCCAGACTCCAACTGGGTGTCCATCAAGAAATCATTGTAGACCTGCAGGATAAGCGTCCGCTCCGCTTCATCCTCGATAGCGAACAGATGGTTAGATGCGAAGCCGATGCCGTTGGGGTAAAGGATCTGGGCCCAGATGCCCAATTCATCGATCACGGCGAGGCGTTCCTTGACCGACCAGGCTGAGGGATCGATGTCGGAGAAGGGTTGGACCAAGTGCGTCCCGAGACGCTTGGCCGGACCCTGGGCGATCGTGTTTCCCCCAGTGCTGGCCCACAGCCGATCGTGGAGATACCAACCCGTGTGGCCGTCGACGGTCTGCTGCACGGGAATCTTGTCCCGGTACTCTGGGCCGACCCGTGACGACCAAAGGTCCGGCGGCTCAGTGAGATGTGAATCGCAGTCGATGATTCTCACGTCTGCCAGAGAATCCTGTTCCCTTGTGGATACTGCAGTAGCGGTCATAACTCCACCTCCATATGTCTATTTGGTTCCGGTTGGTCTAACAGCTATTCGAGCGCCATCTAGTTGCTCGGAATCTTGAAGTTGCCTCCGTCCTGCACAGCGTCGCCCTTGGCGCCGGACCAGCTGAAGAAGGCGACATCCTGGATTCCCGAGTGGTCCGTCTTCGAGTAGTTCCAAGGACCGAAGGTCAAGCCACCGGTGTCAATGGACCCGAGGGACTCAAGGCCGTTGGCCAAGCTCGAGCCGGGGCACGGGTAGCCACACTTCTTCAGCCCTTGGGCTGTTATATACGCCTGCACGTACCCCTGTGGGAAGAAATAGGCTGAGGCCGTTGTACCTGCGGCCGTCGCAGCGGCAGTCATGGCGCCCACCTGAGGCCCGGCATTGTGGCCAAATGATAGCGAAAATAGCATGTAAAG
The DNA here is from genome assembly GCF_025499425.1 of Acidiferrimicrobium sp. IK. Lineage (GTDB taxonomy): Bacteria > Actinomycetota > Acidimicrobiia > Acidimicrobiales > Palsa-688 > Acidiferrimicrobium. The sequence continues at coordinate 9,621 of NZ_JAIMCB010000003.1, read as the reverse complement.
CCGGGGGTCTTGAAGCTGCTTCATGAGCGGGTAGGACGATCCACCGTCGTACTGGACGATCGGGCCGGTGAAGCCGCGCTGGCGGAGTGCCCTAACAAAAGACGCCTCCTGCGTGGTAATCAGGCCCGAATAGATGATGTCGGGCTTCTGCGAAGCGAACGTGTCAGCTTCGCTCGATAGATCCGTGCTGGAGAACGGGACCACTTGACTGCTGGTGACCGTCATGCCCCGGGCCTTGGCACCCTTGCCCAACTGCGTAGCGAGCTGCTGAAGGGCGGCACTCTCGCCGACGATGACGGCGGCCTTAGAGCCCTTGGCTCCATGCGGGAGCTTGGACTCGCCAAAGCTCAGCATCGGCACCGCCTCGTCCGGCTCGACGACCCCGCCGGCGAAGACCAGGTGCTGCGGCGGGTTCAGAATGCCAGAGTCCACCGCCTGGCTGAGCGTAACGACCTGGTTCTGCGCCAAGAACGAGGCGTTCGCAGCCTGGATGTTGCTCAGGATGTAGTACATTAGCGACACGTGGTCTGAGTTGACCAGCTGGCGTGCGTTCGCCACCCCGGTGGTGACGTCATCGCTGTCATCAAGGGGGATGAATTTGACCTTGTGGCCATTAATCCCGCCCGCCTTGTTGACGGAGTCGAAGTACGCGGCTATGCCCTGCCGGTACCCATTACTGACCTCCGCGAGGGGGCCGGTGAGGCCGAGCGTGGCCCCGACGACGTAGTCGCCACTAGAGTTCCCCCCTTTGTTCACAACGCCGCCACCACCGGACGCCGAATTCTTGCTCGATGAAGAGCAGGCCCCGACAAGCACTGCAGCTACTGCGACAATCAGCGGCGCCTGCCAGCGCCGTACCCGGTTCTGCCGGATGTGTTTGGATGACTTTTTGAAATTCACTTATCCCCCCTTGATTGGAACATGTTTAGTTTACTACGCCAGTGATACTGACATACTCGCTACATGGCGTATCTCTAAGGCATCCTCACTTGGCGCTTCCGGAACATTCCTGAAGGTCCATTCCGTACTGTCACTGTCATGCACCATCGCGCAATCGCGTCGCGTATTCGCGCAACTCTGCCTTGGCGACCTTCTCAAGCGTCGCCCTAGGCATCTCCTCAACGAGGTAGATCTCTCGGGGCACCTTGAAACTGGACAGCTCCTGAGAACACGCTTCGCGAATCCGCGCTCGTATCATTTCGGATTCGGCCGGTGAGACAGCTGCATCGACGACGACGAAAGCAACCGGAATCTCGTCCAACATCGGATCCGGCGCAGCAACGACGGCAACTTCCTCAACACCAGGCACCGCTGCCACAACCCGCTCAATTTCGAGTGCCGCAACATTCTCACCGCCCACCTTCAACATGTCTCCCTGCCGCTCGACAAAGCTGAGCCACCCATCATCGTGGACCTCGACTCGGTCACCGGTACGCATCCACCCGTCGGCGGACCAGACCGACGCTGTAGCTGCCGGGTCGTCGAGGTATCCAAGAGCAAGCGATACTCCCCTTACTCCACGCACTTCTAGCGATCCGACGCCCCGATCCAACGACTGACCCTCGTCATCAGAAACTCGGATCTCATATTCACAAGCCGGCCTGCCGATGGCGAGAGCATGCCCTTCCATACTCGGGTCGCTCACGATGGGATGTGTGACCGTCTCGGTCATACCCCACCACGCAACCGTGGACACGCCAAAATAGCGATCCCAACTCGGCACAAGCAGGGCATTGCCGAAAGCGCGGATGGCGTGATCCGGCACCGGCTGCCGCCGCAGGGCCTTCACGGTAAACGGCACCATCGAACACCACGTGACCCTTTCCTCGACGGCAACCTGCCAAAAGCGACTCGTCGAGAAGCGCGGAACCAAGACGAGGCTGCCACCGGCCCACAACGTGGCCATGACCGAGTAGATTTGAGCGTTCGTGTGAAACAGTGGAAGATGCACGAGATGTCGGTCACTCTCGGTGAGACTCTCGTGACTGGCCGAGACCTTCGCTCCCCAGAGATAGTTCGCCTGGGTCCACACCACTGCCTTAGGTCGAGCCGTCGTCCCAGAGGTGAACTGGACGCCCGCTGGTGCGAGAGAGCGAACCACGCCTGCCCGTGCACTCGCTGCCCCACTGGCTCCATGAGCTTGTTGCAGCGCGGACAAGCCCTCTACCGGCATCCAACCGGCACCAGTCGAGGGACTTGTTGCGATGTCGGCAACGACCAAATGAGGGCCGTTGGATTGGCGGCCACTTTGAGCGCGCCCTTTTAGCCTTGCCAAGGCTTCGACGGCCGTAGGCATTAGGGCAAGGGACGTCAGGAGTACGGCCGGTTCTGCACGCTCGATGGCATCAGCCAACTCGCTGGCCTTGTACCGAGCATTTATTGAAACCATCACTGCACCGAGCCGCATGACTGCGAACCACATAATAAGGAAGTCGGGGCAGTTCTCGACGAACATGCAGACCCGACTCGCCTCGACGACACCTCGCTCGGTCAGTCCCGACGCGACGGAACATACGTCCTCAAGGAACTCGCTGTAGCTCCATTCGCGTCGAGAGCCTCCGAAGTCGCGCCAGACGAGCCAAGTGCGAGAACCTTGCGCATTCGCCCTTGCCTCGAGGAGCCCGTTGACATCCAGACCCGCGAACGGATTGAGGGAGTCATGGACAAGTGAGCGGCGGTCGGTCGTAAAGGCCTGGCTCATGCGTCTGCGCGCCGGAGCATCCGGCGGGATCGTTCGTAATCGTGGACGAGAACGGCGTGTCCACCCTCTGAGAGCGCTGCTTCGCCCGAGGCCAGCGAAGCCTCGTACATACTCACAATGCGGCGAGCCTCGGCGATCTCTTCACCCGAGGGCGTGAACACCGCATTGATGATGTCGACGTGCGGCGGATAGAAGGTCGCCAGCCCAGTGAACCCCTGCCGGCGTGCACGAATGACCTCCTGTTTCACCCTCGTCAGATCCCGCATGTCAGGGACGAAAGGAATCCCAAATACGGGGATGCGGGCCGCCGCGGCGACAAGAATCAGCTTGGAACGGACATAATAGTACGGCTCCTCGAAAAGGTCACCATCGGCAAAGTGGGCGAAACCAGCGTCGAGGGCAAGATCCGCAGGCCCAAAAAGTAGACCTGCGACTGCCCCCGTGCCGACGATGTCCGCCAAATTGATGACCGCTGCAGCAGTCTCGACGATGACGAACAGCTTCGCCCGCGAACCACCGTCTCGCAGTATGGCCTCGACCTCACGTACCTCGCCAGAGGTACGAACTTTCGGATAGAGAACGACTTCGGCGCCACTGCCGGCGAGGGCACGCAGATCCTCTTCTCCCCACGGTGTCTCGAGAGAGTTCACACGAGGTAGTACAGGCCGCCCTGCGAAATAGTCCGGCCTTGAGAGAAACTCGACCACCTTCTCGCGGGCGTCTGCCTTGCGGTTGGGTGGGGCCGAATCCTCCATGTCGAGGAGGATGCCATCAGCCGGGATCTGTGGCACCTTCTGCCACTTGTGCTCATCGAGAATTGGAGTCTCAAGCAGGCTCCGAACTCCTCCCAGTGGATCAGCCTCCGACATATGCGCTTCCCTTCTCATCTCCTGTGGGGCGGCCAAGATTACCCTCGTACCCGAGCTGTTCTGAGAGCATGTAGGCGGCAGCACGAACAAAGGGTACGAGATCGTGCGCCCGCTCAACATCGAGTCGTTGGATCGGTCCTGAAATCCCGATAGCCCCGACCATGTCGTTCTGACGATCGAAGACTGGCGCCGTAATCCCAACTGCACCGATGTCACGCTCCTCAAAACTTACTGCATATCCGAGATCTTTGATTTTGTTGATGTCACTTTCCAGATCACGGGCATCCAGTTTAGTGTTGGGCGTGTAAGCGATGAGGTCTGCCGCACCGGGCATAGGAGCCGCCTGGTCAAACGCAAGGAAGACCTTGCCGGTCGAACCAACGTGGAGTGGAACAACCTCGCCAACCCGCAGGAGGCGGAGGACAGAGTGGTTGCTCTCGGCCACAGCAACCATCACTCGAAAGTCCCCTTGCCGCACACACAAGTGTGCGCTTTCGCCGGTCTTATTTCGAAGTTGCTCAAGCACTGGGCGCGCGGCGACCACAAGATCCCGACCATCCAAGGCGCAGGAGGCCCACCGCACGACGTTCATCCCTATCCGATAGCGGTCGCCTATTCGCTCGAGAAAGCCCTCGTGCACAAGGTTACGTACAAGGCGCAGGCACGTGGTCGCCGGGAAACCTGAATGAGCCACGAGTGCCTGCAGCGTAACCTCGGAGTTCGCGGGGGAAAACGCATCGAGCAAGACGCGTGCCTTGGAAAGCACGAGAATACGAGAGACACCGTCAACAAGCTCCCTGGGCATCTCGCTGTCATCAGACCGACGGGTTGGGTCGGAGTCGTCCTGCTCGGCCGCTGCCACAATGTGGACCCTAACACCACGATGTAGCGGACGCAAGGGATTTCCGGCTGAGAAACCCCGGCTCGCTGAATCGGCACCTGGCGTTCGACCCGCGGCTTATCGTCCACCGTCAACTGCTCGTGAGGGCAGCGATCCGCAGCGGTTCCGTATCACCCACCCGTTTCACCCGTTGGTGGGCGAGGAGTACGAGATGGTGGGCTTCGCCCACACGTGGGGGGAGCACCGGGTGTTCTTCCGCAAGCCCGATGACCAGCGGGTCTTCTCGCTGCCGGCGAGTTGGACCGACGTCGAAGCTCCCGACGCGTTCGTGGTGATGTCGGCTGGGCGGTCGGTGTTCCGCCCGGCGGATCTTCTTGCGCTGGCGGATCTGCTTGATGGTCTGCGCCCGCCGACACGCGCCCGGGGTGTAAGGCGAACTATGCCGGGTATGTAAGGTGCATTCTGCCGGTGGTGGGTCGGATGCCCGCTCTGGCCGCCATGTCACGCCAGAACGTTCCTCTGTTGCAGGCGTATCTCATGGCGGTCGTTGACAGCCGTCGTGCAGTGTCGGCATAATATGCCTTACACGTTTGTGATTATCAGGAGGTGCGATGGCTAAGAAGAGGCCGGATCCGAAGGAGGAGGCGCTGCGGGCGGCAAGGGCGCTCAATCCCCGTCCGGAGGCTGTGAGCGACGCAGGGTTCACCGCTTCTGAGTTCTTCGACGCACGGGATTTGGTGCAGGTGAAATACGAGATGCTGCGCCGGGCCCGCCAGGACGGATCGACGGTGAGCGACGCGGCCACGACCTTCGGTTTCTCCAGACCGTCGTTCTATGAGGCCAAGGCGGCCTTCGAGGCCGCTGGCCTCCCCGGGCTGTTGGCGAAGCGGCCCGGGCCGAGACGGGCTCACAAGCTGACCGAGGCGGTCGTGGAGCGGCTCGCGCAGGCAGCAGCCGCTGATCCGGTGCTGTCCTCCGCTGACCTTGTCGAGTTGGCGCAAGCCGAGTTCGGGCTGCGGGTGCATCCCAGAAGCGTTGAACGCGCCCTCGCCCGCCGCCCAAAAGACCACAGCGGCCCGAACCTATGAGCGGCAGGCCAGCCGACGAGCTCTGCGCCGGCTATGAGGCCCTGAGGGCAGCGGTGACCGGGCAGGTTGCCTGCGACACGCCCCGCGGGCTGACGCTGATGCTGAGCCAGGGCCTGCCGGCGTGGATGCGGGCCTGGAGCCCGCTCCCGGCGACCTCGCCCGTCGTTGCGGCCAGTCAGCGACCGGTGGCGGCCGGAGTCGGGGCCGAAGTGGTGCGCGTGCTGACCGAGATGGCGCTGGGACGTCGCACCCCGCTGGTGGTGTCATGAACCTTGAGGCCCGCAACAAGATCACGGCCGCTCACCTCGCCCGCCAGGCATGCCTGTATGTCCGCCAGTCGACCCTGCGCCAGGTGCTGGAGAACACCGAGTCGACCAAACGTCAGTACGCGCTGCGCGAACGGGCGGTGGCACTGGGCTGGAAGCCGGAGCAAGTAGTGGTGATCGACTCCGATCTCGGCCAGTCCGGCGCTGACACCGACCGGGCAGGCTTCCTGCGTCTCGTGGCCGCGGTCGGCATCGGAGAGGTCGGCGTGGTGCTGGGCCTCGAGGTCTCCCGCCTCGCCCGCAACTCCTCGGACTGGCACCGGCTTTTGGAGATCTGCGCGCTGGCCGACACGCTGATCCTCGACGAGGACGGCTTGTATGACCCGAGCCACTTCAACGACAGGCTGCTGTTGGGGATGAAGGGCACCATGTCCGAGGCGGAGCTGCACGTGCTGCGGGCCCGGCTCATCGGCGGCCAGCTGACCAAGGCCCGCCGGGGCGAGCTGGAAGTGCCCCTCCCGGTCGGGCTTGTCTATGACACCGCTGGCCGTGTGGTGCTCGACCCGGATGTCTCCGTGCAAGAAGCCGTCCGCCAGTTCTTCGAGACCTTCCGGCGCACGACGTCGGCGACTGCCACCGTTCGGGCCTTCCGCGAGGCAGGGTGGCTTTTCCCCCGTCGCGTTCAGTCCGGTGCCCACAAGGGTGAACTGGCCTGGGGGCCGCTGCTGCACTATCGGGCCCTCAACGTGTTGAAGAACCCCCGCTATGCCGGGGCGTTCGCCTATGGGCGCACCCGGGCCAAGAAGACCTCCCAGCCCAACGGGATCCGCCAGACCCTTCCCCGCGAAGACTGGCACACCCTCATCCTCGACGCCCATCCCGGCTACATCACCTGGGCCGAGCACGAACAGAACCTGACCCAACTGCGAGCCAACTCCGCCGCCTATGGCGGCGACCGCCGTCACGGACCCCCACGAGAAGGCCCGGCCCTCCTCCAGGGCTTGGCTGTCTGCGGTCGCTGCGGCGGACGCATGACGATCCGCTATTACATGCGCCACGGCAAAGCCGTGCCCCAATACACCTGTCAGGTCGAGGGCATCAAGCGGGCGGAATCACCGTGCCAGCGGATCGTGGGCGCCGATGTCGACCGGGCCATCGGAGAGCTTCTGATCGAGACGATGACCCCACTGGCCTTGGAGGTGGCTCTCTCGGTGCAAGACGAGCTGGCCTCGCGGGCCGACGAGGCTGACCGCCTCCGCCGCCAGTCCGTGGAACGGGCCCGCTACGAGGCCGAACTGGCCCAGCGACGCTATCTGCGCGTCGACCCCGACAACCGTCTCGTCGCCGTCACCCTGGAAGCAGAGTGGAACAACAAGCTCCGGGCCCTGGACACGGCGCAGGAGCATTACGAACGTCAACGGAAAACCGACGTCCTCCTCGACGACGAGAAACGCCAGGCCATCCTGGCTCTGGCCACCGACTTCCCGCGGCTCTGGGCCGACCCGGAGACACCGGCGCGCGAGCGCAAGCGTATGGCCCGACTGATCATCGACGACGTCACCCTGTGCCTCGGAAACCAGGTGCTCGACGTCCACGTCCGCTTCCGAGGCGGCGACACCCGCAGCTTCCAACTACCCCGGCCCAGATCGATCGTCGACCTCGCCAAGCTCGACCCCGCCGTCGTCACCGAGGTCGATCGCCTCATCGACGACCACACCGACTCGCAGATCGCTGCCGCTCTCGACGCCGCCGGGTATCAGCCGCCAGTAGGCGATTGCTTCCTACCGCAGCCTCCGGCCGCAACCGAACGCCTGGGGTGAGCCGAGACCGGGGTGACGGGCGGGGGGCGGTCGGAGTCTGCGGGTGGGCGCCGCCTCGTGGTGACGAGGGTCGGGTTCCGGGCCGGCGAAGCCGGCCCTATGCGAACGGGTCGGTGGTGGCTCACCGAGGAGGCCGCAGCGAGGTGCGGACCGGCCCGGTTCTGCGGTGAACTTCTGGTCGTCTCCACCGAGTTGCCGCAGGAGGGCCGGGCCGTGTCCGCGTTCGAGATGGTGCACCAAGACGCTGTCGTTGGCAAGCTGGTCGGCTTCGACCGGCTCATCTTCAAGGGGCACCTGACCCGCTTCTACCCCAAGGGTGGGATGAAGGCGTTCTTGGACCGCCACGGCGTGCTGCTGAAGGACTTCGGCACTTGGGCGAAGCGGCTCTCGGACCAGGTGAAAGCGCACGCCCAGGGCGCGGCTGCCCAGGCGGGCAGGCCGTATCTGTACCTGGCGGAGACCCACACCAAGGCCAAGGGGAACGGCAAGGAGGACCTGGCGCGCTCGATCATGGCCCGTGACGGTGTCGTCGCCGGGCTGATCTGCGTGCTGGCCGCGGTGGAGCCGTGCAGCAGCTTTGACATCTTCCGCAACAAGCAGACCAAACGCCGCGAGATCATCCGCCGCCGGCGCAAGTGCCTGCACTACTACTGGTACTTCGTCCACCCCGAGCTCGGGTTCTGCCACGTCCGGGTTCAGGGGTGGCTTCCTTTCGAGGTGCAGATCTGGGTCAACGGCCGCGAAGCCCTGTCCACGTCGCTGGCCGCCAAAGGGGTGCGTCATACCCGATACCTCAACGCCATCGTCTCGGTGGCGAGCTGGTCCCTGGCGCAGCGCCTGGCCGAGCGGTGGGCCAGCCGACGCTGGAGTCGCCTGCTCGATGGCCTGGCCCGCCAGGTCAACCCGCACCTGGCGATGCTTCGCAAGGCTGGCTACGGACCGTACTGGTGGGTCGTGGACCAAGCCGAGGTGGCCACCGACGTGGCGTTCCGCTCTCGCCGGGACCTCGAAGCAGTCCTGCCCACCTTGTTCGCGCACGCCGCCTCCGCGTTCAGTGCGGAGGATGTCCTGCGCTTCCTCGGGCGAAAGCTCACCCCACAGCTCGCCTGCGAGGTGACCAGCTCCGCCCGGCGGCGCCCGGAGGGGTGGCGAGTCAAGCACACCATGGCCCGCAACTCGATCAAGTGTTACGACAAGGCCAACGTGCTTCGGGTCGAGACCACCATCAACGACCCCACCCAGTTCCGGGTACTCCGGAACAAAAACGGGCACCGCGTCTGGTGCCCGATGCGCAAGGGGGTGGCCAACCTTGCTCGCTACTACCAAGTCGGCCGGGGCGCCAACGAACGCTACCTGGAGGCCCTCGCCGCCGCTCACTACAACACCGACGCCATCCGCGTCCTCGACCGGCACTGCCGGCCCATACGCAACCGGGGAAGACAACACCCCCGGCTCAACCCGATCGGCCACGACGACCTGGCCTTGTTCCGCGCCGCCCTCGCCGGCGAGCACCTGATCAACGGCTTCCGCAACGCTCATCTCCAAGCACGGCTCTACCCCCGACCTGCACGCGACGACGTCGAGGTCAAGCGCCGCTGCGCCCGAACCTCCCGGCTCATCGTCAAGCTCCGAGGCCACGGGCTGGTCGCCAAGGTCCCCCGGCGGCGGCTCTACCGTGTCACCCCTTACGGCCAGCGTTTCATGTCAGCAGCCCTCGCCGTCCACGACCAGCACTTTCCCGCCGCTTTTCAGCAAGCCGCTGCCTGAGCCATCTCTACACCTCCAACATTCTCGCGGACCGCGCAAATCCTGCGGAGGAGTAGCACAGTCACCCACTCATCCAACACGCCTCCATCCCCCTCCCGGGCGGCTCGATCGACCCCCCGACTCCCGCATGAGTTCGTTCTGAAACCTGCCCGTCTCGACCGATGTCGGAGTGGACGATGTGCAGCCGGGCGCCGGTGTCGAGCTGGGCGTCTTGGAGCCCTTCGGCCGGGTCCAACTTGCGGTGGCTTCGGCTGGCGTCGTCGAGGATC
>NZ_JAIMCB010000029.1 GCF_025499425.1 Acidiferrimicrobium sp. IK | reverse complement strand
GCCACCGCCGCCTCCAACACGGCGAGGCGATCGGCGGCGTCCACCCCACCAGCCTGCCCGGCGTCGCGCGCTCCGTGGTGGACCCTCACTCACCGCGCGACCAACACCTCGCTAAACAAGTACTCCGCAACCAGGAGGCGTTGTTGGAAACAGGACTGGGTGTTGGACCTAGACGTCCGAGCCTTTTTCGATTCCGTACCCCATGATCTGATGCTCAAAGCGGTCGCTCACCACACCGAGGAGCGGTGGGTTATGCTCTACATCGAACGGTGGCTGAAAGCTCCCATGCAGATGCCGGATGGGACCCTCGTGCCACGGGAGAAGGGAACCCCACAGGGTTCACCGATCTCACCGTTGTTAGCCAACCTCTTCATGCACTATGCCTTCGATACCTGGATGGTCCGGGAGTTCCCGGGCTGTCCTTTCGAGCGTTACGCAGATGACGCGGTCATCCATTGCGACAGCGAGGAACAGGCCCGAAGGCTTTGGGCTGCTATCGCCATGCGGCTCGGGACCCTCGGTCTCGAACTGCACCCGGAGAAAACCAAAGTCGTGTTCTGCAAGGACGCGAACCGGTCCGGGGACTCGGAGCACACCAGTTTCGATTTCTTGGGTTACACCTTCCGGGCTCGCCTGGCCAAGGGCTCCAGAGGCTACTTTGCGAGCTTCTCACCGGCCATCAGCGCCAAGGCGAGAAAGGCGGTCGGCCAGAAGATCAGGGCCTGGCGCCTCAACCGTCGCAGCGGATCGGACCTGACCGGCATCGCCGTCGACATCAACCCTGTCGTGCGAGGCTGGTTCGGGTATTACGGGGCCTTCTACCGCTCCGAGCTGTCTCCACTCGCCGAGCGCATCGACGAGTATCTTGTCCGATGGGCGATGCACAAGTTCAAACGACTGCGGGGCAAACCCCAGCGGGCGTGGGCATGGCTGCACGCTGTTCGGCAGCGCCAGCCCAGCCTGTTCGCCCACTGGGCGCTGTTCCCAGTCGCCTCCGGCCGGCCTGTGGGAGCCCGGTGAGTCGAGAGGTTCACGCCGGGTTCTGAGAGAGCCGGGGGCTGCGATGCCCCCAGCTACTCACCGTGTGTCCTGAAAGGGGCGTGATGGTGATGTAGAAGGTCACTGTCATTAGCTCACCGAGCTCCTCGACGCCTACGGGCGCATCGAACAACTCGCCTGAACACCCCCGAACCCGACGGCGTTACGGCACCCACCCAGTTCAACGCGGCCCAACACCAGCCAGGAGACAATCCAACAGGCCGAGCACGCCCCACCCGGGGCCCCATCCACCCGACCCGGCTGCCGATCACCAACCCGACAGACCCAGAAGACCCGATCACCACCCCTCGGACGACAGCAGGAATGATCGGGGCTAGACGTCGATCCCACCCGTCTGATCCACTCACCCTGACGTGCGGAACACCGGGCTAGCACTGGGCTACGGCAACGCTCACCTGGCATCCGCCGGCTACTGGCATGGATGCCGACCCCGCCCAGCCGCTGGGGGCGGGGCGCTTCAGGTGCCGGGAACTGTCTCCCAATCCTCGTCGTCGTAGCGTGGGTCCAGCGGCGGCGGATCCGACTCGGCGGCTGTGCTGGCGTCGGTCTGGTCGTCGTCCTCGGCCATCTCGTCCATGCTGATCGGCCCCTGCGGACGGCCTGCGAAGAACTGGCGGATGATTGGATTGTCCAGACCGTCGACGAACTTCTTCGATCCGAAGGCCACAAGCTTCGAGCGGAAGAGGAGCCCGACGTAGTCGGCGGTTCGGTTCACCGACTCGATGTTGTGGGTGATAATGAAGAAGGTTGCCTTGGTCTCTGCTTGGGCGACGTTCACGAGCCGGTCGAGGTAGGCAACCCGTACCGGGTCGAGTCCGGAGTCTGGCTCGTCGAAGAAGATGATCGGTGGGTCGAGAGCCATCGCTCGGGCGAGCCCTGCCCGCTTCTTCATCCCCCCGGACACTTCGCCGGGCAGTTTGCCGAGGTGTGCGACGAGTCCCACCATCTCGGCAAGCTCCATGACCTTGACGCGGATCTCTTGCTCGCTTGCCTTCGTGTGCTCGCGCAATGGGAACGCGATGTTGTCGAACAGATCCATCGAGCCGAACAGGGCCCCATCTTGGAATAGGACTCCGAACTTGCGACGGATCCTGAGCATATTCCTATTGGAGATTCCTACGACCGGCTCGCCGTCCACGAGTATCTGGCCCGCTTCCGGAGAGAGCAAGCCGATGATTACCTTCAACATCACCGACTTCCCCGTGCCGGATGGCCCCATGATGGCGGTGGTGCGTGCCCGCGGCACATCGTAGGTGACGTCGTCCAAGACCTTGTTGGAGCCGAACTGCTTGAACACCTTGCGACAGGAGATGACCGGATCGTCAACCGGTTGCGCCGCCACCTGCCAGGGGAGAAGATCACTCATCATGCACTCTCCCTGTCGAGATCACCCAGGCGACGGGCCAGGACCGAAAGGAGGTTGTAGGCAAGGGACGGCACCTTGAGGAGCAGAGCGTCGAGGTCTTCGTGGGTGAGGGCCAGGACCCGCATGTCAGTCAAAGCCGTGACCGTCGCGACCCTGGGACGCTTGTCCAACAGAGACATCTCACCGACAATGTCTTGCGGTCCTAGGGTAGCCAACTGGTGACCGTTGCGGATGACTGAGGCCGTGCCGTCGACGATCAGGTAGGCAGTGCCTGCATCTTGACCCTGGCGAGCAAGCACCTGGCCGGCCGCCAGGTGCTCCTCAACAAGAAGGGCGGCAACCAACGCTGCTTCCTTGCGGGAACAGCCAGAGAACAGCGGCATACTCTGGACGAGAGCGACCTTGTCATCGTGCTCCACTTTACGGACCCCACCCCAGTGCTCGGTCGGGCACGAAAGGATGCTGCCCGGTCCACGCCGATGATACGGACGCGACGGCGACACGTCAAACGTTGCGGGCAACCTATGTTCGGTCGCGATCAGTAGGCGACCATGCCAGTATCGCACGCGCTGACGCCGTGACGCAACGGCGAACGACGCGTGTAGTTGACAGGCGGGACGCAGTGGTGTTGTATCACATACCTACCCAGTCCGGTAGGAAGCGACGAAACCATCGACACGAACGTCTTGCTGGGGGGCAACACGTGGAGCAGGAAGTATCGGGGGAGGATGTTGGGGGTGGCCGCATCAGCGCGGCCATTCTGCCTCCGCCCCGCCGCCCACCCCATCGGGGTGAGAGAGCCGCCCGGTTACTCTTGGGCTCGGACTTGGTCGAGTTGTCAGACGGGCCGCTGTTCGGCCGTCCGGCGGCCGAGACTGCACGCGTGGTTGGCAACTTCGGAGCCGTCGTTGCCATGGTGCTCGACTCGGCCGTACTTACTGTAAGCGCCCTGGTCCGCCGCCGGTTCCCCTGGCGAGAGTTCTTCGAGCAGGCATGGATGATGGTGTCGGTCTCCTTGCTCCCTACGATCCTCATCTCGGTGCCTTTCGGGACGGTGATCGTGCTGGAGGTCGGCGGCCTGGCCAACCAGATCGGGGCCCCCTCTCTGGTCGGGTCCGTCGACGCGATCTTCGCTGTGCGCGAGGTCGCCCCCGTGGTCACGGCCCTGATACTCTCCGGGGCGGCCGGATCGGCGATTTGCGCAGATCTCGGGGCCCGCACGATCCGCGACGAGATCGCCGCCATGGAGGTCATGGGCGTTGACCCCGTCGAACGCCTGGTGGCGCCGCGCCTCCTCGCCGGTATCGTAGTGGCCTGCCTCCTGGATGGGATCGTGGCTCTCGCCGGCGTGCTGTCGGCGTACGCCACCGCTGTGTACGTGCTGCACACCGGCGGCGGGTCCTACCTCACCGCGTTCAGCCAGTTCGCCCAGTCGGCGGACTTCGCCGAGGCGACCCTCAAGGCCGGCGTGTTCGGCTTCGTAGCCACGGTGCTCGCCGCTTACAAGGGGTTGACAGCCAAGAAGGGGGCGATCGGCGTCGGGGCTGCGGTCAACGAGTCGGTGGTCATCACCGGGGTGGCACTGTTCTTCCTGAACCTTGTCCTCACCGAGATCTTCCTGGTCATCGTCCCGGTCAAGGTCCTCTGATGAACATGGCCCGGTCCGTCGCCGGCAGCCCGTTGGGTCGTATCTCTGGCGTTGCGAGCACCACATGGCGGCGCGCTGTGGACCGCACCGTGTGGTTCGGTGGCCTGGCCATCTTCATCAGCATGGTGCTGGCCACGGTGCCTGTCGTGCTCCTCCGCCATCGCCGGGAGGTCTCACGCCTCCTGATCGACGTCACCTTTGGCAAGAGGTTGCTGGCTGTGGCTGCCAGCACCATCTTGGTGGTTTTCCTCCTCTCTGCGTTCCTTGGCATCCAGATCGGCCTCGAGGGATATCAAGGTCTGCAGGTGATCGGGTTGACCGCGCTTTCGGGCCTCATCGCCGCCTACGGCAACACCCGGGAACTGGTCCCCCTGATCACCGCATTCGGCGTGGCGTCCCAGATCGGCAGCAAGTTCACCGCCGAGCTCGGTGCCATGCGGATCAGCGACGAGATCGACGCCCTCGACGTGATGGCCGTGCCACCGCTCGTGTACCTGGTCACGCCCCGGGTCATCGCGGCCGTGATTGCAGTCGTGCCTCTCTACCTGCTGTCCCTGAGCGGCGCCTACTACGCCACCCAACTCACGGTGTCGCTCCTCTCGCATGAAGGGAGCGGCACCTACCTGCACTACTTCCACGCCTACCTCCACACTCGCGACATCGTGGAGTCCACCGCCAAGGTGATCATCTTCGCCATCGCCATCGTGTTCATCCACAGCTACTACGGCTTCACGGCTGCTGGGGGCCCAGAAGGGGTCGGGCGGGCCGCCGGGAGGGCCATCCGCACCAGCATCGTGTTCCTATCCGTTTCCGACCTGCTCTTGACCATGCTTTTCTACGGCGTGTCGAGCAATGCGATTCGGTTGAGCGGATGACGGTCCCGGTCGTTTTCACTCACGCTCAACGTCGGGCGGTGGCGCTCCGGCGGCGGGTGCTGACCGCCTCCGCCGGGGTAGCGTTCGTTGCGGTTCTCGCCGCATCAGTTGCGGCCATCCTCGTGTCCTTCTCAGGTGGTTTCACCGACTACGTCGCGGTCCGAGCGGTCATCCCGCCCAGCCAGCCCGTTGCGGTTGGCGATGAGGTCGAGTACCGGCAGGTTCAGGTCGGGACCGTCCACAACGCAGGGCGGCCCGGCCCGGACGGCTCAACGGTCATCGACCTCCATCTTTATCCGGGCCGTGTGCAGGACCTGCCAGCCAACGTCGTCGCGCAGGTGGCCCCCAGCACCCTCTTCGGGGCCACCGCCGTCATCCTCACCTCGCCGGCGCCGGTGCCCGCCACCCTCGCCGCGAGTCAGACCATCCCGGCCGCAACCGCGGCTACCGCCAGCCTGCAGGGCACTCTCCAGGATCTCAACAACGTCCTCACCGGTCTGCACCCGGCCCAGATCGACACGACCCTCGGAGCACTCAGCGGCGCCCTGGCTGGGCAGGGACCCTCCCTCCACGATTTCGTTGCCCAACTCGACAAGTACGTGCAGCAGATGCTGCCCCAGCTCCCGACCTTCGAATCGGACGTATCATTGCTGACCCCCGTACTCGACGGCTTGAGCACCTCGGTGCCCGCCCTCCTCGAACTGGCCGGCAACGCCAGTGTCACGGCCAACACCATCACCGCCGACAACAATGCCTTGGTCGGGCTGCTTGAGGGCGCTTCAGGGACCGCCTCAGCGGGGACCGCCCTTTTCACCGACATCCAGGCCGGGCTCCACGCCTTCGCAGTCAATTTGTTGCCCACCCTTGGTGCCTTGAACCTGACTCCTCAGCAGATCCCCCAGATTCTCGGTAGCGTCACCCGCTGGGCTGGGGCGTGGGCGAGCGCCGAGACCGACGGCCCATGGATCAACGTCGAGGCGCCCTACAGCATCGGCAACCTGGTCGACTTCATCCTCTCTGGGGCGGATATTCTGCCGCCGGCGGAAAACAGGGCTCTGACCCTGGCCGCTAGCTTCGACCACCTCGCGAAGCCGCCGGTGGTCGGTGCACCGTACACAGCTGCGGACTGCCCCCGCTACGGGCCGGAGCAAGGGCCGAACTGTCCTGGTAGCAGCGCGACCGGCGTGAATGCGGCGGCGTCTGGCCCGCCATCATCGGCAGAGCAGGCCGCCGCGGTTGCAGTGGCCACCAATTTGGCGGGCGGCCAGCGCCCAGCTTCGCCGGCAGCCGCCGGTCTCCTGCTGGATCCGCTGCTGCGGAGCCTGGCGTCGTGAGCACCATCGCCGCCCGGCGTCGTGCGCTCGCTGCGGTCACGGGCAAGCTGGCGGTCTTCGTCGTGGCCGCGATCGCGGCCACTGCCGTGCTCTACGCGACCCTCGTCAACGCAGATACGGCCGCCACCCGCGGCTACCGAGCTGAGTTCTCCGACGCGTCGTACCTCCAGCCTGGCGACCCGGTCCGGATCGCGGGTGTCGAGGTCGGCCGGGTCACCGCAGTAGGGGTGCGAGCAGGACACGCCGCTGTGGGGTTCAAGCTCGACGAGCCCCATCAGGTGACATCCACTACCAGCGCTGCCATCCACTACGAGAACCTTCTCGGCAATCGCTACCTGGCTCTCTCCGGCGGAGCAGGAGGCCGCGTGCTGCCACCCGGATCCACCATCCCTATCGGCCGGACGCAGCCGGCACTTGACCTGAGCGCCCTGTTCCAGGGGTTCCAGCCGCTCTTCCAGGCTCTCACCCCCAGCCAGATCAACTCGCTGGCCGGCAACGTGATCGCCACGTTTCAGGGCGAAGCACCCAACGTGGACGCCCTGGTCACCCAGACCGCCGCTCTCACCTCCAACCTGGCCGACCGTGGGCAGATCATCGACGCGGTCGTCAGGAACCTGACCGACCTTTCCACCTACGTGGCCGGCCACGACGCGCAGGTCGGCCAGCTGATCGACCAGTTCTCCAGCCTCGCCAGCACCCTCGGGGCCGACAGCCCGCTCCTCGACGGCGCCCTGGCCTCGGCGGCGAAGGTGACCACCAGCCTCGACGGCCTCGTCGCCGGCATCCAGCCTGCCTTCGAGCACTCCGTCACCGGGCTGGTGTCGGCCACCGCGACCCTCCAGGCCGATCAGGGAAGCCTCGACGCAGCCCTCAACAGCGTGCCAAGCCTGGCCGGGGCCCTCACCAAGACCGTCGATAACGGCAGCTACCTCAACGTGTACCTCTGCGAGACCACCCTCAACGTCGCTCCTGGCTTGAACCTCTCCCCGATCGTCCTGCCGGTGTCGCTGGCGCCCCTGCTCGACCTGTCGGTGCCCTCCGGGCTGGTCGGCAACGGCCGCTACCACACCGCCAACTGCTCGTGAAAGCCTTCCTGCCCATGGATCCCTGCCCGTGAAAGCCTTCCGCGAGCAGAACCACGTCGCCGTGGCCCTAGCCGCAGTCGCCATGCTCCTGCTGGTGGTGGCCGCCGCGCTCAACTTCTCCAAGCTGCCGTTCTCGGCGCCCCGCACCAGCTACCACGCAGACCTGGCCGACGCCAGCGGGCTCACCAAGGGCGACCCGGTCACCGTGGCCGGCGTGCGGGTGGGAACCATCACCGGGCTCCGCCTCCGAGGCGATCACGTGCAGCTTGACATGCAGGTCAGATCCAGCCAGGCACTGGGCCGGCTCACCACCCTCAACGTCAAGGTGCTGTCGCTGCTCGGTCAGGAGTACGTCCAGCTCGACCCGCTCGGGCCGCCCCGCCTCCAACCGGGCGCGACGATCGCTCAATCGCGCACCTTCGGCACCCACACTCTGGTCGACACCCTCACCAACCTCGGCGTGGAGACCGGTCAGATCGACAGCCAAGCCCTCGCACAGGCCCTCCATGTCGTCGACCAGAGCGTCACCGCCAGCACCCCGGCGCAGACCGCGGCAGTCATCGACGGGGTCGGGCGCCTGTCTCAGATCATCGCCGACCGCCAGGATCAACTGGCCCAGCTCGTCACTGAGGCAAAGCAGGTCGCGGCTACCCTGAGCACGCACAGCGGCCAACTAGTCACGCTCGTCGGGCAGAGCAACCTGGTGCTGCAGGTTCTCCAGCAGCGTCAGGCCGACATCCACCAACTGCTGAGCGCAGTACAGGATCTGGCCGGCCGGGTCGGGGCCATCGTGACCAGTAAGCAATCCGATCTCAGCCAGCTCTTGGCCAACCTGGACGGCGTCAGCGCCAATCTGGCCAAGGAATCGGGCGCTATCACCAGCGCCATACCCCTCGTCGCCGGCTTTGCCACCTACGGAGCCAACGCGGCGGGCTCCGGCCCATACGCCGATATCCACGTCCTTACCACCCTCTTCTCCGACGGCGCCATCGCCGAGTGCGCCAAGAACGGCGGACCGGCACCGGCCACGGGGTGCAACGTCCCATGAGACGGAAGGTCATCCCGGTGTTGGCGGCACTGACCGTGGCCGTGGTGGTGGCCGGGACCGCCACCGCAGTCAGCATGTCCGGACGGGGCGGCGGCAGCCGCACGATCAGCGCAGTGTTCAGCGAGACGCCTGCGCTCTACCCCGGCAACCACGTCGACGTCCTCGGCATGCCAGTGGGCTCGGTCACCGCGGTCCACGCCGGCCCGACCGGGGTGGTCGTCACCATGCGCGTCGACGACACCGTCACGATCCCGGCCGGCGCAGGCGCCTACCTGGTCGCGCCGAACGTGGTCAACGACCGCTACGTGGAGTTGAGCCCGGCCTACACCGGAGGCCCGTCCATGGCCCCAGGAACCACAATCCCGCAGGCTCGGACCCACGTGCCGCTCAGCGTCGACGCGGTCCTGGCCGACCTCGACTCGTTGTTCAAGGCCCTGGCACCGACCGTCTCCGATCCCAAAGGCGCCCTGGCCAGCCTGGTCGCCGACCTTGACAAGCAACTCGCCGGTCAAGGACCGGCTCTCAACTCGACGATCATGTCGCTCGGCTCCGCGGCCACCGGCCTGAACGCCGACGGGCCGAATCTGGCCAAGACCATCGACAACCTCAGTCCCTTCGTGGCGGCGCTGGCGGGAGCGGCCCACCAATACCAGGCGTTCACCGGCAACTTGGCTGGTGCCAGCACCGTCTTGAACGCGGACCGGTCCGAACTGGCTTCGACCCTCTCGACACTTCAGCAGGTCCTGGCCCAGCTGGCGACGTTCGTTCAGGCCAACGCGGGACATCTCGGCTCGACCCTCCACAATCTGGGTACCGCGGCGGCCGCGGTCGCCGCCAAACAGCACGACCTGGCGCGAGCCGTACAGGTGGGGGGCCTGGCGTTGCAGAACCTTGACGCCGCGATCTACAAGCAGTATCCCGCCTACCCCAACGAGCAGCCCTACTTGCCGTTCCTCGAGACGCGTGTCAACTTCGATGGGGCCGCGGTCAGTCTCTCCAATAGTCTTTGCGGCTCCAACGTCCTTAGGACAGCCGACCTGTTGGTGGGAGCGGTCCCGGGAGCGGACGGGGGCAAGAGCCCCGCCAGCTCCGCTGCGGCGTCGTGCCTGTTCGATGTCGCAGCCGCCAACATCGGCGCCCCCCCGGGCGACCCGACCACCGCCAACGCAACGTACGCCGGCCTGCTCGCGGCGGCGGCCCGATGACCGCCAGGCGAGCCACCGTCGCCGCGGTCGCAGTCGCGATGGCCATCGCGGTCTCGGGTTGTGGGACCAGCCTCCAGAGTTTGCCGCAGATCGGCGGGCCGAGCGGGAAGACCTACACGGTCCGGGCCGAGTTCGCCAATGTGCTCAACCTGGCCAAAGGCGCCCCCGTGCGCCTGGGTGCGACCACCGTCGGGAGCGTCGGGTCGATCGGCGTGACCGGCGGCCACGCCCAGGTAACCCTCCACCTGCAGCGGTCGGCGGCGGTTCCCGCGGACGTCACCGCCCAGGTCCGGTTTGTCACTCCCCTCGGTGACGAGTACGTGCAGTTGACCGCACCCCCAGCAGTCGGGCCTGCGCCCGCACCGGGACCGCTGGCGCCCGGGGCGACGATCCCGCTCCCGCGGACCGCCGCCGCCGCCTCGGTCGAGGACACCCTTGCTGCGGCGGGCACCCTGCTGTTCGGAGGCGGCCTCGGGCAGGTCGAGACTCTCACGTCGGAGCTGAACGCCATCCTCGGCGGTGACCAACCCCAGATCCGGGACCTCCTCGCCAACCTCACCAGCGCGGTCACCTCCCTCGCTGCCCACGACGGCGACATCGACGCAGCTCTGGGTGCGCTGTCCAACCTGAGCGCCCAGGTCAACGCCGGCCAGGCCGCCATCAGCAAGGCGTTGGCCACCCTTCCGGCCGCGGCCCGGACGATCACCGCCGACAATGCCTCCGTGGTGGGGCTCCTCCACGGTATCGACAACTTCACGCCGGTGGCTCAGGGCGTCGTCGACCAGAGCGGAGCGACGCTGGTCGCCGACACCAACCAGCTCGCCCCGGTCGTCGACCAGCTCGTGAGTGTGGAAGGCAGCCTCGGCTCCGACCTGCAGACCATCGCCACCTTCTCCCAGCGGACCGCCCGCGCCGCGCCTGCCGGCTACCTCCAACTGCACGCCATCATCGACCTCGTCAACCGCCCGCTCCCCATAGCAGTACCGCCCCTGCTGCCAGCGTTGGAGGCAGTCCTCGCTGGCAGCCCGCTGGGCGTGATCGAGGGCCTTATCGGTGGGCTGCTCGGCGGCCCCGGCGCCCCGAACCCGGCTCCGGCTGCGGCGTCGCCGGCCAGCGGGGGCGTCCTCGGGGTGGGGCTGCCATGAACGGACGGATGGCCGCCCGGCTGGCAATCCTTCTGGCGATCGTGGTCGCCGGTGTCGGCTACATCGCCTTCCCGGTCCTGCAGTACAGGGTCGGCCGCCAGGCATTCCCGGTGGAGCTGCGCATGGCCAGAGCTGGCGGCCTCTACGTCGGGGGGTACGTGGACTACCGAGGGACGGTCGTCGGCAGGGTCAGCGCCCTCGATGTCAGCCCCGGAGCGGTGACCGCCCGCCTGGCGATCAACCCGGGCGTGCGGATCCCCTCCGACAGCACGGCGAGCATCCACGACCTGTCCGCAGTAGGAGAGGAGTACGTAGACTTCGTCCCCCCGCCCACCGGCCGGCCGGCCAGTGCGGTCCTGCGATCCGGCAGCGTGGTGTCGGTCGCTGAAGCCGACATCCCGCTCCCCGTCGGCACGATCCTCGGCGACACCTCATCGTTCGCGTCGAGTATCGACACACAGCATGTGAGCTCGCTGCTCGATACCCTCACTCGGGGGCTCGGGGGCACCGGCCCGCAGCTGCAGGAGATCCTCGGTGCCAGCCGGTCGCTCTTCGCCCAGCTCCGCAGCGTCCAGCCCGCCACCACCGAGTTGATCCAAGGCGGCCACACCCTTCTCGACACCGGACAAGCCACCAATCCCGACGTGTCGCAGTTCTCGCGCCAGCTGGCCCAGTTCAGCGCCCAACTCGACGCATCTGACGCCGACCTGCGTGCCCTGTTCGCCAACGGCACCTCCGGCTTCGATCAACTCCAAGGGCTCCTCACCCAGGACACGGCATCGGTCGCGGCGCTGACGTCCAGCGTGGCGACGGTCACCGGCGTCGCAGCCAGCAACATCCCCGCTGTCGACGCGCTCCTGACAGCTGTCCCGGTCTTCTCCAACGACGCCGCCTCCCTCGTCAAGGACGGGCTGATCCACGGAGGGTTTGTGCTCAACCCTGGCGACCCGATCTGCAGCTACACCAACGACCTGCCGCTGCCGACGGCCAAGGTCGTCGCCCCCGTCCTCGGCCGTACCTGCGCGTCCACCGCACCCAACATGTTGCAGCGGGGCGCAGCCAATGCACCGGAGCCTGCACCATGATGACGACTGCACCGAGTTCTCCATACCCCCTCACCGCTCGCAACGGTCGCGATCCCGACGAACAATCCGAGCGCGTCGAACCCGACGATCAGCGGACCGAGGCTGTCCATGGCTGGGACGTGGCGGACCGCTGGGCTGACATCGGCCAGCAAGGAACGCCCCCGGCCGCGGCCGCCCTCGAAGAGGGGCGGGACCCCGAACCCGGCGCGTCCGCCAAGACAGGCGGGCGCCGCCGGCTTCGACGGTTACGGCCCCGCCTGCGCCGGCCACCCCTGCGCCGGCCTCGGCTCCGGTCGGTGGTCGTGTGTGCAGTGGTCGTGACCCTTGCCGCTGCTACCGGTGTCCTCGGTTGGAAAGATTACCGCTCCAGCCAGCTCGACCAGGCCCGGAAAACCGCGACCAGAGCAGCATCGAGCGCGGCGGTCACCATGGCCGACTACAGCTACAGCGACCTCCCCAAGAACTTCAAGGCGGTAGAGGCTGCCTCGACGCCCGCATTCGCCAGCCAGTTCGCGAAGTCGAGTGCCGCGCTCGAGCCGATCCTTACCAAGTACAAGGCCTCCTCGACCGCCAAGCTCATCGCGAGCGGGGTGTCTAACGCCACCGAGAATCGGGTCGTGGTCCTCGTCTACCTCGACCAGACCGTGCGCAATTCCACCACCAAGAGCCCGACCACAGAACGCAACCGCCTCGTGCTCACCATGCTCCGACGGCACGGGAGGTGGCTCGTCGACCAGCTCTCCTTGGAGTGAGCGAGGGTCGACGGCCGGACCCTCCTACCCGGAGGATCGCTTCGCGGGTGCCATGAGGACGCCTAGGCCAGGTAGACTATTCCGTCGATGGCGCAGCTGCGATGGGGTTCCGATGCTCCTACCGACGTGGATGCCGCGCGCGAGCGTTTGCTGGTCGCCGCCGAAGCGGCTTTTCGCCGGTATGGCGTGCTCAAGACAACAGTCGAGGACGTCGCCACGCTGGCCAAGGTGTCGCGAGCCACCGTCTACAGGTACTTCGCAGGCCGCGACGAGTTGATCCTCGGCGTCCTCCTCCGCGAGGGCGATCGCTTCATCAAACGTCTTTCAGCGCGGCTCGATGTCGCTGCGAACCTGGAAGACGCGCTCCTGACCGGGGTCGTGTACACGCTGCAAGCGATTCGCCGCGATAAGAACCTTGCGCTCCTTTTCGCTCCGGAGACCGCTGGATTGACGACCACGATCGCCGGCGCGTCTGAAGCGCTCTTCTCGTTGATGACGGGGTTCATCCGGCCCTACCTCGAGAACGGGACTACCAATGCACCCTTTCCTGAGGGCATCGACGCCTCGGACGCTGCCGAATGGCTCCTCCGGGCCGTTCTCAGTTTCGCCACTGTCGAAGGCCCACGCAAGCGGACCGAACAGCAGCTTCGGGACTACCTCCGTTGCTTCCTCATTCCGGCGCTCGTGGGCCCCCCAGCCGCGGTCCGTGTCCGCCCCTCGTGATGCCCTGGAATCTGTCGAGCGATTTGGCCGCGCCGCCCAGCCGGTGGTGGGGTCGCCCCGGGGCGGGTTCACAGGCCATTCACCCCGGCGGCTCCGTGCGGAGGCAACCTCCCGTCGCCGGACCGGGAGGAGCGAGCCGACGTGAACGACGACCCGACTGGCGCCACCCGCCGCTACGTGGTTGTGGCCCAGGAGATCCTGGCGGCGATCGGCACCGGACGGCCCAGTCCCCGCGACCGCCTTCCCAACGAGCGGGAGATGCCGCGTTGGCCCCGCTCCGGGCGTCGAAGCCCCGCCCCGGGCGGTAGCCCGGCACCTCGCCGGTCTCGACGATGATTTAGCCGTGCAGGTCACGCCCTACGGGCACCGGCCGGCGCTGCCGATCCGGGTCAGCGCCGCACCGGCGACCGAGCCCGGGTGGGGTGAGGAGGGAGCGATCGGAGCCCTGGTACGACAGCTGAGCTGTGGAGCGCTGGGCGACACACGCCAGCCGCTATGTCTCGCAGCAAGCGGCATGGATGGCTAAGATAAGACCGATGCGTGTACAAGTGGATGCGACGAAATGCCAGGGCCACAACCGGTGTGTGGTCTTGGCCCCACAACTCTTCGAGGCAGACGAGTACGGAATGTCTTCGCCCATTGGCGATGGCATTGTGCCGCCCGACCTCGAGGAGGCTGCGAAGCTCGCGGTCGACAACTGCCCAGAATGGGCTATCACCATTACCGACAACTGATCGAGCCTGTTGAGAGAGGTTGGCTGCGGTACCATCAGGTCCGGTGGCGGTCAAACTCCACGATGCAGGAATCCATGACTCCGCAGTTCCCGGCAAACCGGCGCTGCGTCTTTCGCTCTCCCAGTGTTGCTGGCGCGGGGTACTTCTCTGGTAGCGAGGCGAACTGCTGATAAACGCGTGTAGTTCGGTCGTGGTAGGCACGAGGCTCCGACAGCCTGAAGGAGCGCTCGTGCCCACCACTCACCGTAGTGTCCGTATCGATGTCGACCTCTGCTGCGACGGGGTTGACTTCGCCTGCTTGGATGCCGCGGCGGTCGACTTCGCCCGCCGCGCCCCGGGTGAGCTGGTCGCTGCCGCGGTGCAGTCCATGGCCGGCGAGCTGTTCGACGTGATCCCAGCCCGAGGCGCCGTGGTCGTGCACCCGCTGCACCAGCCGGCGCGGGTTCCGCTGCCGCGGGCAGCGCCCGGGCGTGCGCACGGTGCTCACCAAGGCCGGCAAGGTCCGTCTGGCCGCGTGGCAGGTCGAGTGCCGGCGCTGCGGGCGTCGGTTCGTGCAGGTGCTCGAGCTGCAAGGCGTCCCGGTTGCTCGCCGAGCTGGCCGGCATCGACCTGTCGGCGCGCAGCGTGCGGCGTGACACTCTCAGCCTAGCCTGGCACCCAAGCGCATCGGCCCCGAGATGCTCGAGAGGTGCCGTCGTCGCGCCGCGACGTCCACGCGCTCGACCCACGCCGAGCCGTGAATGGCCTCGACCTGGCGCCGGGTGAGCACCTGGACGGAGCTGGGCATCACCTGCTCGATTGCGTGACGGTCCGCGCCCGCGGGCCGAGGAGGTCCAGGACCCGTCGCGATGCCGGCTGCTCATAGTCAGGTCGGTGGGGTGGAGTGGACGATGTGGAGGTCGCAGTGGGTGTGGCGTGCGAGCTGGGCAGTGGTGCTGGCGTCGAGGAGGCCGGCGAAGGGGCCGTGGGTGGGTGCGCCGGCGATGATCATGCGAGCGTGCTGCTGGTCGGCGAAGGCGGCGATGCGACGGCCGACGTCGCCGTGGTCGCCGACGACCTCGAGCAGGTGGCCGGTAGCTGGGACCCCTCGGGCTGCGACCTGGTCGACGAGCGTTTTGAGCGTGGTGGCGGCCTGTGTGGTGTCTTCGGTTTCTATGGCTTGTTCCATCGTGAGATCGGTTTCGACCATGTGGAGGATCTCGATGGGACAGGCGAGCGCCTCTGCGAGGTCGGCAGCGGTTGCGCAGAGCTGGTCGGATCCGGGTCGGTCGTCGACGGCGACCACGATCGGCGAGCGACGGCCGTCGGGGGACGGCGCGAGCATGGCGAGAGATGGAGTGACCGCTGGTGCGGTGCCGGCCGCGACGGCCGGCGGTGCGGTAGTGACGAGTTGCTCCTCGCTTTCGGCTCGTTCGGCGGCGGCGATGAGGGAGTGGCCCCTGGTGAGCACGACGATGCCGAGGACGACCGCGGCGGCGCCGAGGTAGAAGGGGACGTGGACGTTGAAGTGGGCGGCGAGCTTGGCGGCGACGTAGGGGGCGAGTCCGCCGCCGATGAAGCGGACGAAGCCGTAGGAGGCCGATGCGATCGGCCGTTCGACCGGTGCCACCAGCATGACGGCTTGGGTGGTGAGGGTGTTGTTGAGTCCGACGAAGGCGCCTGAGACGATCACCGCGACGATCAGGGTGGCCTGGGATGTGGTGAAGGCGGCGATGACGACCAGGTCGGCGGCGAGCAGGGCCAGGTTGACGTACAGGGTGCGTGGCGTGCCGAAGCGGCGTTGGAGGCGGGGGGCGACGAAGACGGCGAAGATCGCGACGAGCACGCCCCAGCCGGTGAAGGTGTAGCCGAGCTGGTGGACCCCCAGATGCATGGGGAACGGGGTGTAGGCGAGCAGGGTGAAGAAGCCCCAGTTGTAGCAGAGGGCGGTCACGCTCATGATGGCGAGCCCGCGGTGGCGCAACGCGGTGATCGGTTCGGTGATCGACGTCCGTTTGGTTGGCCGCGGGGTGCGGTCGACCAGCACCAGGGTTGCGATCAACGAGATCGACATGAGCACCGTCACCCCGAAGAACGGCCCCCGCCAGGAGATGCCTCCGAGCTCGCCGCCGACGAGCGGTCCGAGGCCGATCCCCACCCCGAGGGCGGTCTCGTACAAGACGATGGCACCGGCGAACCCGCCGCTGGCCGAGGCGACGATCACCGCCAGCGAGGTGGCGATGAACAAGGCGTTGCCGATCCCCCACCCGGCCCGCATCTCGACGATCCCGTTGATGCTGTTCGACGAGCCGGCGAGGGCGCTGAAGACCACAATGAGCACCAGCCCCGCGACCAGGGTATGTTTCGCGCCGATGCGGCTCGAAACCCAGCCGGTAACGAGCATCGCCACCGCGGTGATCACGAGGTAGCTGGTGAAGAGCAGCTCGACGCTGCTCGGACTGGCCTTGAGGTCCTTGGCCAGCGCCGGCAGGATCGGGTCGACCAACCCGATCCCCATGAACGACACGACGCAGGCGAAGGCCACCGCCCACACCGCCTTGGGCTGGCGGAACGGGCTGGCTGCTCCGGCGTGCCCTTCGGTCACCGTGGACCGCCCCCCGGCGTGGGAGTGAGGCGGCTGGCTGCGCCGGTGTCGCGGTGGTCGAGAACGGCCACGGCTTGCAGCGCCGGCAGGGCGTCCCGAAGAGACCTCGCGTGATCGGCGGGGAGATCGTCGATGAGCCGGACCAGCCCCGCGGCACCGGCCTGGCGGCGCTCGTGCACGTAGCGCTCACCGGCCGCGGTGAGGGCGACCAGCACGGCGCGGCCGTCGGTGGGATCCGAGCGGCGCTCGGCGAGACCGTCGTGCTCGAGCTTGGTCACCAGGGCGGTCATCGACGGCTGGGCGACCCCTTCGAGGGCGGCGAGGCGGGTGATGCGCTGGGGACCGTGGCGTTCCAGCGCGTACAGCGTGGCCGCGGCCGTGAGGCTGATGTCGCGGGGCATGCGCCGCACCACCGACGCGGCGAGGGAGTACAAGGCGACCGCTATGTCGTTGTGGCGTGCGATGTCCTCGGATCCCGGCTGGCTCACAGCGACAGACTATAGCGAGGTCTATATAGACGTGTCGAAGGATCGGTAGGCGGAAACGCGGTGTCCGGGATGCGATGGACGGCGCCGATAGCCGAGGCGATGCTCCGTCTGCATGCGATCTACCCCTCCGGCGACTGGCAGGAGTACTTGGAAGTGGCACATCAGCCAGGATCAGCAATGGCTCTACCGGACACCGCCCTGGCGGGTGATCCGGAGCTGCCGCCACGCCCCGTGTTCATGGAGATCTACGCCGCCGAGGCCCGCGACTACATGCGGCGCACCGGCGCCACCGCCCGGGACCTGGCCACTGTGGCTGCGAAGAGCAGTCGCAACGGCAGCCTCAACCCGATCGCGCAGAACCGGACCGCGCTTACCGTCGACGACGTCCTCGCCGCACGCACCATCGTCGACCCGCTCACCCGGCCGATGTGCTCGTCGATCGGCGACGGTGCCGCGGCGATCGTGCTGAGCCGCTCCGATCTGGCTGCTCGCCGGGGATACCGTGGCGTGCGGGTGCTCGGCTGCGCCGTCGGAGCCGCCCGGGCCGGGGACGACGGCGACGTCGTGGCCCGCACCGCCCGCTCCGCTTACGAACAGGCCGGGCTCGGGCCGGACGACCTCGACGTCTGCGAAGTGCACGACGCTGCCGCACCGGCCGAGCTGGTGATCGCCGAGGAGCTCGGCCTGGCCGCCAACGGCGACGCCGCCGAGCTGGTCCGCAGCGGCGCCACCGAGATCGGCGGCCGGATCCCGGTCAACCCCTCCGGCGGACTGCTCGCCCGCGGGCACCCCGTCGGCGCCACCGGAGCCGCACAGATCGTCGAACTCACCGACCAGCTGCGCGGGCTGGCTGGTGACCGACAGGTCGCCGGAGCCCGCATCGGCCTGGCGGAGAACGCCGGCGGATCGCTCGGAAACGGCCCGGCCGCCTGCGTCGTCACCATCCTCGCGACCGAGTAGGTCGCAGCCCACTCAATACGTGAAAGGGAGCGCCCATGCCCACCACTGTCATCCGAGGTTTCCCGTCCACCCACGGCGACGACTTCCCGCTCAACACCACCACCCTGATTCGGCACGCCGCCCGCACGCACGGCGACCAGGAGATCGTCTACCGCACCCCCGGCGGCGGCTGGGACCGCTACACCTACGCCGACGCCTACCGACGCATCTGCCGCTCCGGTCACGCGCTCACCGGGCTCGGGGTAGCCGCCGGCGACCGTATCGGCGTTCTGGACTGGAACACTCGCCGCCACTTCGAGCTGTACTACGCCATCCCCGGCTTGGCCGCGGTGCTGCTGCAGATGAACCTCCGACTCGGCAGCGAGGACCTCGGCTACGTGGTCAACCACAGCGGGGCGTCGCTGATCGCCGTCGACGAATCGTTGCTCCCGGTCGCCGAGGCCATCGCACCCCTCCTGGAGACGGTGCGCGGCTGGATCGTCCTCAGCGACCGACCGCTCGACGAGATCGACACGACGCTGACCCCGCTCTACCACTATGAGGACCTGCTCACCGCCGCCGCCGACCACTTCGACTGGCCGTGGATCGAGGAGACCTCCGCCTACAGTGCCTGTTACACCACCGGCACCACCGGCCGACCCAAGGGCGTCTACTACTCCCACCGCGGCATCTACCTGCACTAGATGGCCATGGCCGCCAACCTCGGCATGACCCTCGACGACTGCACGATGATCATCACGCCGATGTTCCACGGCCAGGCCTGGGGACTGCCGCAGGCCGCGACCCTGATGGCCAACAAGATCGTCCTGCCCGGCCGCTACACCGCTGAGGACACCAAACCCCTCACCGACGCGATGATCGCCGAGAACGTCACCGTCGCCAACGGAGCGCCGGCGATCTTCCTCCCGATGTTGCACTACATCGAGACGATGGAGAAGAAGCCGGACTTCAGCCGGACCCGGCTCGTGTCTGGAGCCACCGAGCCCCCGCTGTCGCTGATGCGCGGGTTCCACGTACTCACGGGGGCGGAGACCATCCACGCCTACGGCGCCACCGAGACCACCCCGCTGGTCACGCTCAACCGCTTCAAGCCATCGGTTCGTGCCCGGCTGTCCGGAGACGAGCTGTGGGAACTCAAGCGCAAGCAGGGCCTGCCCATCTCCGGTGTTGACGTGGTGATCCTCGGCCCCGATGACAGTCCACAGCCGCACGACGGCCGATCCGCCGGCGAGGTGTGCATGCGCGGCCCCTGGATCACCACCTGCTACTACGACATGCCCGACTCGGCCGACCGGTTCATCGACGGCTTCTGGCGCAGCGGCGACGTGGGCACCATCGACCCCGACGGTTACCTGAAGCTGACCGACCGGATCAAGGACGTCATAAAGAGCGGCGGCGAATGGATCTCCTCCATCGACATGGAGAACGCGATCCTGGCCCACCCTGGCGTCCTCGATGCTGCGGTCATAGGCGTCGCCCACCCCAAGTGGCAGGAGCGTCCCGTCGCGCTCGTCGTCCCACGCCCCGGGCACACCGTCACGCCCGCCGACGTCCACGGCGTCCTCGAGGGCTCCTTCGCCCGCTGGCAACTGCCCGAAACGGTCATCATCGTCCACGAGATCGCCAAGACCAGCGTCGGCAAGATCGACAAGAAGCTGCTGCGCGAGCAATACGCCGACATCTACAGCGGCGTCACCACCGAGCAGGCCGGGCAGTAACCGGGCCAGTCCAAGTGGTGACGGCTGCAGGGTGGGGAGGCCGCAAAGCCCGAGTCCGGGGCGCGATCCGTATCGCCACCGACGCCGACACCCGCGCCGCCGCGTGCAACTGGGCGCGCCTCGCCACCCTCGGCGTCACCCACCACGGCGGGACATGGACAGTCGCCCCACCCTGACCACGATCGAAGACCCGCCCGTCTCGATTATCTCGCCCGCCCGCCCCGAAACCCCTCCCAAACGGAGGGAACCGGGAGCCAGGCAGGACCGGAAGAGCAAGACGACCCCGACACAAGCCACCCGGTCCCGCCAGACCGCCCTCCCACACCCGTCCAACGCCGCCACGGCCCGCACAGCAGCCCCCTACTTCAGGACTCACCTAGGCCCCGCCGGCCCGAAGCCTGGGACGTCGATGCGGTGACCCGGATCGTGACGGCACGAGGATCCCCGGACCGGCGGTGGAGCAAGCAGGGAGGGCCGGTTGCGTCCCGGCCCTCAAAGACACCGCCTACCGGCACTGGATCAGGGGACCTTGTCCTTCCTGATCGCATTAACGTCGTGTGAACGCAGCGCGGCTGCCACCTCCGCCCACCTCTGGCCTGCATCTGGATCTTCGGTCAACTGGAGGCCGGCGAAGTAGACGATGACTCGGTCCGCTCGCCGGGCATAGCGGTCGGCCAGGTGTGACGGCAGGTCCGACCAGGTCGAGTCGATCAGGAAGTGGCCGAGCATGTCGTCAGTGACGATCCGGGCCATACCGGTGACGTCGCCGGCCTTCTGGCGCTCGCGGATCCGTTCGGTCGTTCCTTCGTGACCGATCTGCTCGAAGATGAAGGCGTAGTTGGGGGTCGAGCCGTAGAAGGCCACTTGCATGCGGGCGATCTCGCGCCACCTCGACCGCTCCTCGTCGGTGTCGCCGACGGCCACGAAGGCGGGCACCATCACTTCGATGGCGTCAGGACTGCGACCGGCGCTCGCCGCTCCAGCCGCCACGTTGGGCGCGACGGTCTGATCCAGGTACGCAGTGGTGTTGAGCGGGTGCACGTGGAGACCGTCGGCGGTCGAGCCCGCCATCCTGATCATCCACGGGTTGACGCCGGCGACGTCGATCTTCGGCGCAGGCACGCCGATGGGGCCCGGTGACCAGGCGGCAGGAAGGAGGGAGAGGTTCCACCAGTTCCCGTGGACGTCGAGTGGCCCGCCTCCGCTGAAGGCGTCGAAGATCGCCCGGACAGCATCGACGTACTCCTTCAGCCGGGGCCCGGGTGGATCGAACTCGGCACCGTAGCGACGGACGACATGGGCCCTGACCTGGGTCCCCAGCCCGAGCCGGAATCGTCCGCCCGTGACCTCGGCGAGTTCCCACGCTATCTGGGCTGTGACCATCGGGCTGCGGGCAAACGCCACCGCGATCCCGGTGGCGACATCGATGTCAGCAGCGAGCGCTGCAGCCGCGCAGGCCAGATAGGCCGTCCTTCCGGCCTCGGTGATGACGAGACCGTCGAAGCCTGCGGCTGACGCCGCCCGAGCGCTGTCCTGCATGGCGCGCAATGGGAGCCCGGCGACCATCATGTCGAGCTTCATCTCTCAGCCCCCATTTCCCGCCACACCTCTCCCCGGGCCGCCAATTGGGCCCGGCTGGTCAGGCGATCCGATCGCCTGGCAACCCTACTCGTGGCTGTCGACACAGGCAAGCGGGTACTGTCTCGGCCATGTCGGAGGTCGTCATTGTGATGCAGCCCACCGCGGAGGTCGTCCGGAAAGACGGAGCGGCGACCTGGGTTGGGTCGGTGGCCGGTGCCTGAACGTCCCGACACGCTCGCCGGCCATCGGCCCCCCTCGGCGTCAAAGGCGCACCGCATCGCTGCCGCCACCGCCCTGCGGGACCTCGGGCATCGCCTCGTGGCCCACGAGAGCAGCGCCGACGAGTTGGCCGGGGTGGCAGAGTGGGCGTCGGCACTGAGCAGCCGTCTCTCGGCGCGGCCCGCGCGGATCAAACGCCGCACCGACCTCGGGGGGGTGTCCTCCTCCTCCTCCTCCTCCTCCTCCTCCTCCTCCTCCTCCGTCGGCGACGGCGAACCCATGGGGCACTTCGACTACGACATCGTCTCCGGACCGGCAAACCCGCTCGGGATCCGCATGCAGGTCATCAGGCGGGGGGATAGGGCGACGAGCAGCGTGACGCTCGGGCCGGCCTTCGAGGGTCCGCCG
>NZ_JAIMCB010000028.1 GCF_025499425.1 Acidiferrimicrobium sp. IK | reverse complement strand
CCAACCTCGCCAGCACGCTGTTGTCTGTAGGCGCCATCGACCAAGAACCGATCTCTCGGCTCCGCCCGCCACATGACTACCTCACCCGAACCCCGCAGGTGGTGGACCCCGCTATCCAGTTACGTCACGTCTCACCAGATCCGGGAAAGGACGCTTCTGCTTATCCGGACGAGTCAAGTTCTTCCGGCGTTTCTTCGCCCGAGCCACCAGTCCTTGCCGGACCATGGACTCCGCGATGGTGTTCACGCTCACCTTCCAACCCTCCTCAACCAGATCGTCATAAATGCGCGGCGACCCGTACGTGCCGCCCGACGTCCGGAACGCCGCCGCGGCCGCCGCATCCAGCAGCGCCCGACGCCCGTCGCGCTCGGTGGGCGGCCGGTCCCGCCACTTGTAGAACCAGCTCTCGCTCACATCCAACGCCCGACAGGACACCGCGTGCGGCACCCGATGGAAGGTCCTCTGGTCAGCGATGAAGCCGGCCAGGCTCACTTCGTCGCCTCCTTCACCCAAAGGACCACGGATCGCTTGAGGACATCACGCTCCATCCGCAGCTCAGCGTTCTCCGACCGCAACCGGACCAGCTCGGCCCGGTCGTCGCCCGACAGGCCCTCGGTCTCGCCGCGCTCGATCTTGTCCTTGTCCACCCAGTTGCCCAGCGTGCCCGCGTTCACCCCAAGATCGCGTGCCACCTGGGCGATGGGTTTCCCCGTCTCCCTGACGATACGGACCGCTCCCTCACGGAACTCCGCATCGAACTTCCTTCGTGCTTCTGGCATGGTCACTCCTCATAGTCCATGCCTCCACGGTTCCGGGGGATGCTCACTGCGGCCACGAGCCGCACATGGCCCAGCCGGCGTCTCTCGGCCAAGAACGCTGCGACCTCTCCAGTCGTCAACGCCTCTGCTGGGACCCCCTCGGACTCCATCCAGCAGCTGAGATGGGCGAACAGGCCCACCTGCGCCGCAGCCGGCGCCTCCTTGTAGCCGAGCACACCGAGGCGTTCAATGAACCCCTCAGCGAACGGCGCCAGCGGACCCGACACCACGAACGTGACCATCACCGACCCTCCTTGCCTCCGACGTCGATCGCCGAAGGCGACAAACGCCGGGATCAGCGCATGGCTCGTCGCGCAGCCCCGACAACGCACACGGGCGAACCACACCCGGACTGCCACCCCAACACGCACAAAACGCCAGTAGCCGCCCCAGCGCTGCATCGGCCCGTCGCAGCCCGGGCACGCCGGCCGGGGAACCGCGACCGACACGCCAGCCGCGGCATACGCATCGACATCGAGCAAGCAGGGCCATACGATGGCCACAGGCGAACACCGCCTCTGGACCCCGCCCTCGACCAGTGCCAACTCGACAGGGGCGGGGTCCTTCGCGTGGAAAGGACCGCCAATCCTGCCCCACCCTCCCCACACCATGCACGAAGAACCCCGCCAAAACCAGGCTCCTGATGCTCAACCAGTCATGCGCTCAACAACGTCACTCTCGTCGACCTGCGTGCCCCCCCGATCGAGCGGATAGAGGCGGATGGGATCCGCACCACCGCCGGCCTGCACGCCTTGGACATCATCGTGTTCGCCACGGGGTTCGATGCGATGACCGGCTCGCTGCTCAGGATGGGCATCACGGGGCGGAGTGGGGTGCCCCTCAGCGAGAAGTGGGCTGACGGGCCCCGGTCGTACCTCGGGTTGCAGGTCGCCGGGTTTCCCAACCTGTTCACCATCACCGGCCCGGGGAGCCCGTCGGTCCTGAGCAACATGCCCGTATCCATAGAGCAGCACGTGGAGTGAATCGGTGCGTGCATCTCGCGGGTGCGCGACCGTGGGGTCAACGCGACGATCGAGGCGCTGCCCGAAGCCGAAGAGGCGTGGGTGGACCATGTCATCGCCACCGCTGACATGACGCTCTTCTCGAAGGCCGACTCATGGTACCTGGGAGCCAACATCCCGGGGAAGAAGCGGGTGTTCATGCCCTACGCCGGCGGCGTCCAGGACTACCGTCGCCGCTGCGACGAGATCGCCGGCAAGGACTACGAGGGCTTCTTGATATCAGCTTGACCGGCTGGCATCCGCCCGTACCGCGCCGTACCGACCGGCCGGGGACTCCCCCGGCCGGCTCCGGTCAGCCCGGCCGGGGG
The DNA here is from genome assembly GCF_025499425.1 of Acidiferrimicrobium sp. IK. Classification (GTDB taxonomy): domain Bacteria; phylum Actinomycetota; class Acidimicrobiia; order Acidimicrobiales; family Palsa-688; genus Acidiferrimicrobium. The sequence continues at coordinate 25,735 of NZ_JAIMCB010000028.1, read as the reverse complement.
TCGACGATGGTGAGGGTGCCCTGAGCGGCACACACCAGGTTGTGGTCCGCGCCGTAGACCTCGCCTCGCACGACGGCGCTGCGGTTGGTGAGCGCCACCACGCTCGACTCGGTTTCGAGCAGCCCGGCTTTCACCGGTGCGATGTAGTTGAGCTTGATCTCCGTCGTGGCCGCCCACTGGCCCGGCTTCAACAGCGGGTAGACGACGACACCTGTGATGTGGTCGACGATCCCGGCCACGACACCGCCGTGGGCGTTGCCGAACGGGGTCAGCAACTCGTCGCGTATGGTCGCGCGGCACCACAGCCGACCGGGCTCGAACCGTACCAGCTCGATCCCCAGGTACCCGGGAAGTCCACCGGCACCTTGACCGGCCGACGCCAGGAACGAGTCGGCGATGGCCTGGTCGTAGCGGTCCGCTATCGACGGTCTGGGCATCTGTCCTCCGTAGGTGTGTGGGATGCGGGCATCAGCGGTTGGTGCTCCCCGCGGTCCGCTCGATCGCGGCGCTCTTGCACCGGGCATAGTCGACCTTCCCGTTGGGCGCTCGGCCGACCGTGTCTACGAACAGCACGTGCTTGGGCGCCTTGTAGGCGGCCAGGTGCCGCTTGACTGCACCTATGACCTCCTGCTCGCTGAGCGATGTCCCGGGCGCGAGCTCGACCAGCGCCGTGATGGCTTCGCCCCACTTCTCGTCGGGGACGCCGAGCACGACCGCGTCGCGCACGCCTGGCTGCACCTTGAGGACTTCCTCGATCTCCTCGGGGTAGACCTTCTCCCCGCCGGTGTTGATGCACACCGAGCCCCTTCCGAGCAGCTTGATCGTCCCGTCGGCCTCGACGGTGGCGTAGTCACCCGGGATCGAGTAGCGCCTGCCGTCCACGACCCGGAAGGTCTTGGCGCTCTTCTCCTCGTCCTTGTAGTAGCCGAGCGGGATCCGCCCCCCCACCCCGACCATCCCCGTCTCGCCCGAGCCGGGCTCGACGAGCCGCCCGTCGTCGGTCACCACCACGGCGTTCTCGCCGAGCTGGAAGCGTGCTGTCTTGGCCGCGTTGCCTCCACCCGACACCGACGTGCCCATGCCGAGCGCCTCGGAGGAAGAGAACGCATCGACCAGCAGCATCCCGGGGTGGTGGCGGAGGAGGCCCTGCTTGGTCTCCTCGCTCCACATGACGCCCGACGACGTCATCGCGAGGAGGCTGCTGATGTCCCAGTGGCCCGGGTCGGCGTCGAGGGCCCGCAGCATCGGCTTGGCGAACGCGTCGCCGACGATGGCCACCACGTTGACCTTCTCGCGGTCGATCGTGTCGAGGAGCTCGACGGGGTCGTAGTTGCGCTTGGCGAGGGTGACCACGGATCCGCCCTGCGTGAGGATGCTCATCGCTATCAGGGCTCCGGTCCCGTGCATCAACGGGCACGCCGGGAGCGCCACCGGCCCGGGAGCGGTTCGCGACGCCCTGAGGGCCACGTAGTCGACGTCCTCGGTGATGCTGCCGTCCAGTTGGCTGGCAAGCATCATGATGAGGTCGTCCTGGCGCCACATCACCCCCTTGGGCATGCCGGTGGTGCCGCCGGTGTACAGCATGTAGATGTTGTCGCCGTCGCGGCCCCAGGCCGGCCTTTGCCGGCCTGGATTGGCCGACGCCACATCCTCGTAGCTGTCGGCCCAGCCGGGGCAGGAGCCGGAGCCGTCGTCCACCCAGAGCCAGCCCTTGATCCCCGGCAGGCGGTCCTTGATGCCCTCGATGCGCTCGGCGAAGGAGCCATGGAAGACCACGGCGATGGCGTCGGCGTTGTCCCAGAGGTACAGCAGCTCGTCGTCCGCATACCGGTAGTTGGTGTTCACCGGGACGAGGGCGGCCTTGTAGCAGCCGAACATCGACTCGAGGTACTCCGGGCAGTTGTAGAGGTACTGGGCGACCTTGTCCTGCTCCCCGGCCCCGAGCCCGAGAAGCCACCCGGCCACGCCGTCGGCTCGCTCGTCGAACTCCCGCCACGTCAGCCGTTGGCCTGCGTGCACCAGGGCCTGTGCCTCGGGCAGCGCATCGGCTGCCGTCTCCCACATCTCCGCGAAGTTCCATCCGGGCATCAGGCAGTGTCTCTCATCAGGTCTCTCATCAGGCGAGGTCTCCTTCGTTGTCTTCCACTACGTGCATGGGGGAGGCAGCTGGCCCCTCCTACACACTGCCGTCGCGGGCTAGACGGCACGTCTTCGCCGGGCCTCGGCCCAGGTGAGCCGGTGCTCGACGTCCACGTCGTGGGGCAGGCCGAGCACCCGTTCGGCGATGATGTTGCGCTGGACCACCCCCGTACCGCCACCGACGGTCAGCGCCGGCGCGAACAGGAAGCCGAACGACCACAGGCCCGGCTCGCCGCCGAGCGGACCGGCCTCCTTGAGCATCCCGGCCGGCCCGGCCAGATCCTCGGCCAAGCCCATGATGTGCTGCCCGTGCTCGTCGGCCATCACCTTGCGGATCGAGGCCTCCGGGCCCGGCGGCTCGCCCTTGATCGCCGCGGTCACAGTGCGGAGGCGGATCAGGCGCAGCAGCTCGGACTCGATGTGGAGGGCCGCCAGGCGCTGGCGCATGACCGGGTCTGCTACCCCTCCCCGGTCCCTCACCAGCTGCAGGAGGTCCTCGGCCCCCGGCCCGTTGCCCCACAGCGCCCCGCCCGACGACAGCGAGACGCGCTCGTTGCCCAACGTCACCTTGGCGAGCCCCCATCCCGCGTTCTCGTCACCGACCCTGTTGGCCGCGGGGATCCGCACGTCGGTGAAGTACACCTCGTTGAAGGTGTGGCTCCCGGTCATCTCTATGATCGGGCGGATCTCTATGCCCGGTGTGTCCATGGGGCATATGAAGTACGAGATCCCCTGGTGCTTGGGCTGCTCGGCGTCGGTGCGGGCGATGAGGATGCCGAACTTCGCGAACTGCGCCAGCGAGGTCCAGATCTTCTGGCCGTTGACCACGTACTCGTCCCCGTCACGGACGGCGCGGGTGCCCAGGTTCGCCAGATCGGATCCCGCCTGCGGCTCCGAGAAGAGCTGGCACCAGATCTCCTCACCGGAGAGCAACGGCATCAGGTGCTTGTGCTTCTGGTCGTGCGTGCCGGCATGGAGGATGGTGGGGCCGGCCCAGCCGATCCCGATGGGGTTCATCGGACGGCGGGCCCCGGCGCGCTTCAACTCGGCGTCGATGACGAGTTGGTGGATCGGGTCGGCGTCCAGGCCCCACGGGCGTGGCCAGTGGGGGGCAACATACCCGGCCTCTGCGAGGTCCCGGCCGCTCGGGTCGGGGTGCTCTCTCAACCATGCCCGCACGGATCGCCGGCGGGGGTCGTCGTCCCCGGGGAGCTCAAAGTCCATCCTGCTCAGTCCTTGTCCACTCAGTCCGTGTATAGCGTCGACAGGTCCCCACCGCGCGCCGCCCCTCGGCCGGCGGGGCATCCGGGGTCCTCCACCTCCCGCCAGGACGCTCGGGCCCTCACTTCCAGTACTGGTCGCGTAGAGCCCGCTTGTACAGCTTGCCTGTCGGCAGGCGGGGAAGCTCCTCGACGAAGTCGACGGTGGACGGGCTCTTGTAATGGGCCAGTCTCGCCCGGCAGTATTCGATGAGTTCTTTCGCCGTCGTCGAGCCAGCTTCCGCAGGATCGACCAACTGGACGACGACTTTGACCGCTTCGCCCATGTCGGCGTCAGGAACGCCGATGACTGCGACGTCCGCCACTTTCGGATGCATGATCAGGACGTTCTCGGTCTCCTGGGGGTAGATGTTGACCCCGCCTGAGATGATCATGAAGGCCTTCCGGTCGGTCAGGTACAGCCAACCGTCGTCATCGAGGTAGCCGACGTCGCCGAGCGTGGTCCACCCGTGCCCGCCGGGGTCCTGGGAGTCCCGGGTCTTCGCCGGGTCGTTGTGGTACTCGTACGGCGGCCCGCCACCGAAGAAGATGGTCCCGGCCTCGCCGGCAGGCAGCTCACGACCTTCGTCGTCGAGGATGTGGATCTCCCCTATAAGGGGGCGCCCCACCGTGCCGGGGTGGGCAATCCAGTCCTCCGGGCCCACTACGCAGAAGCCGTTCAGCTCGGTGCCGGCGTAGTACTCCCACAGCTTCGGGCCCCACCAGGCCATCATCTGCTGCTTCAGCTCCACCGGGCACGGCGCCGCTGCGTGGATGGCGACCTCGATACTGCTCAGGTCGGCCTTCTCCCGGACCTCGTCGGGGAGCTTGAGCATCCGGCTGAACATCGTCGGCACCCACTGCGAATGCGTGACGCCATGGGAGCCCATGAGGTCCAGGGCCACGGCTGGGTCGAACCGCTCCATCATGACGACGGTGCCACCCAGGGCCTGGACGCCGATCGTGAAGCCGAGGGGCGCAGAGTGGTAGATCGGTGCCGGCGAGAGGTATGTGCTGTCGGGACCGAACCCGAAGACCCCCTCCAGAAGCCCGGCGATGAGCTGGCCATCGCTGATCTGGGCGTCGCGCAGCGGCCGTTGGATCCCCTTCGGTCGTCCCGTGGTGCCCGAGCTGTACAGCATGAGGTCGCCCGCCGGCTCGTCGGTGAGGGGGGCGGGGTCGCTCGCCTCGAGCGCCGCCTCGTAGGAGGCGAGCCCGCCGGCCCCACCGTCGACCGCCAGGGCTACGGCCACACCGGGAGCGTCGGCGAGCGCGGCGGCCGCCACGGCGGCCTTGGCCGGGGACGTGACCAGTGACTTGCACCCTGAGTCGTGCAGGATGTAGCTGACCTCCTCTGCCGTCAGGTAGGAGTTCACCGAAGTCAGGTAGAGACCTGATCGCAGCGCCGCCCACACCACCTCGAAGTAGCGAGGGTGGTTCTCCATGAATACCGCCACGTGATCGCCGCGCCTGAGCCCCTCGGCCTGCCACAGACGCGCCAGGCGCGTCGAGCGCTCATCGAGCTCTGCGTAGGTGACCACCTCGCCGCTGCCACCCATGATGAGGGCTGGCTTGTCGGGGGTTGTGCGGGCGTGGACTGCTGGGTACACGGGGTTTCTCCCTGGGACGTGACGGGCTGGACGTGAGGTGTTGGACCTGAGTCGCTGGTGGCGGGCGAGGCGGCGCAGGCCTCAGGCTGGCTCCTGTCGGAGAGCAGCCTGACGCATCGCCACCCCCTCTACTCCTCGACGACCACGGCCTGCTCCGGACAGTTGGCCGCCGCCAGGCGGGCCTTGGCCTCCAGGCCCGGCGGCACGACGCCGTCGCCCTTCGCGCTGGCGTAACCGAGGTCGTCGATCTCGAACAGCTCCGGGGCCGACAGAGCGCACCGGTTGTGTCCTTGGCACTGCTCTGCGATCACTTGCACCTTCATTTGGCTGCTCCCCCGGTGATGACGATGGGCAGGTGGCGCGGGCCGCGGACCTGGCCTCCGGCCCATGTGGTCTCGTCGTCCTCGGCCAGCGCGCACTCCGGGATGGCCTTCAACCATTCCTCCACCGCGATGCGCAGCTCCATCCGGGCCAGGTTCGACCCGGCGCAGCGATGGATCCCGACCCCGAACGCGACGTGGCGGTTGACCTCACGGTCGATGATCACCGTGTCGGGATCTTCGAACTGCTCCGGGTCGCGGTTGGCCGCCGGGAACGACATCAAGATCCGGTCTCCCTTGCTGATCGGGCAGCCGGCGAACTCGACGTCGGAGGTCGCCAACCGGGCCATCGTCACCGGGCTGTACGCCCGGAGGAGCTCCTCGACCGCGACCGGGACCAGCGACGGGTCGGCCACCAGGCGTCGCCGGTCCTCAGGGTGGGTGGCCAGATGCCAGATCGCCGACCCGATCGACGACCACGTCGTGTCGATCCCGGCCACGAGGATGAGCACGCAGGTCCCGAGGACGTGGTCCACCAGCACCGGCTCGCCGTCGACGGTCTGCTGCAACAAGTAGCTGATGATGTCGTCGCCGGCGGTCCCCGCCGCGATGGCGGCCTGGCGGGTGGCGATCTCGGCGGTGAGGAAGTTGAAGATCGACAGGAAGGCCGCCTCCTGGGCCTTCGGGTCGGTCAGTCCGAACTCGAGGGCGCCGCGAATCCACCCGGTGAAGTCGTCGGCCATCGACTCGTCGACACCGAGCATCTTCGATATGACCCGCACCGGGATGTACTGGGCGTACTGAGCCGCTCCGTCACCCGCGCCGCGCGCCGCGATCTCCGCCGCCAGGCTCGCACAAAGCTCGCGGGTGTAGGGCTCGTACCTGGCCACCGCTTGCGGGGCGAAGACCGGCAGGATGAGCCGCCGGGCCCAGTGGTGCTCGGGGGGGTCCGAGGTGATCGGAGGGGCCTTGATGTCCGCGGGGATGCCCGGTACCCCCTCGATCGCCGGGGTGACCGTCACGCTCTCCGACGAGAAATGCTCGACGTCGCGGGCGAAGGCGACCACGTCGTCGTAGCGGGTCGGCAGCCAGGAGCCGCCCCACCGGTCGGTGTGCGCCACAGGGCAGCGCTGGCGGAGGGCCGCCCACACCGGGTACGGCTCGACCACGTAGCCGGGATCGAATATGTCGTAGTCAGTCGCTACATCAGTCACTTGCTCTACCGTCGACACGACGTGCCTCCTTCTCTAGGGTGTGATACCGATTCTCCGCCGGCCGGCCTGGGTTGCCGGGCGGTCATGCTGCGCCTTCCCAGTAGCGGTAGACGCCGTCGTCGAGCGTTCGACAGACGCGGCTCTGGGACACCAGGAGCTCGAGGTGAGCGCCGGTCTCTGCCACGGCCAGCATCTGGTTGAAGGCGTCCAGATCGCCCAGCTTGCGCTGCCGGCGGGTCCAGAGCAGCTGCCCGGCAACCTCGAGCGCGGTGTCAGCCCCGCGCCCGACCGCCGCCAGGGTCTGCTCCAGGCGCCGACCGTGATGTTGCACCAGCTCGTCGATCCTGGTGTGGACACTTGGGGCGACCGGGCCGTGCGCGGCGAGCAGCGTCGCGTCGGGAAGGCCCCGGACAAGGGCCAGGGAGCCGAGGAAGTCCCCGAGGGGGTTCGGGGAGAGCACGGCTTCGAAGCCGATCGAGGGGGTGATCGCCGGCAGGACGTGGTCGCCGGCGAAGAGCAGGCCCCCCTCCCGGTCGTGGAACACGACGTGCCCCCGCGTGTGGCCCGGGGTCTCCACCACCTCGACGACCCGTCCGTCGCCGAGGGTGAGCGGGCCCTCCTCCAACCAGTCGTCGGGGTCCTCCCAGTTGGAGCGGCCCTCCCCGCCGGGCTCCTCGGTGCCGCCGGCATGCTCCGCGATCCCGCCTGCCAACGCTGCAGCGAGGCCGGCGGCGCCATAGCGCCGGAGCTGCCGGAACTGGGGTTCGAGAGGCTTGCGCCCCGGCCGGTTGACCTCCTCCAGTGTCGGGCGCTCTCCGGCCCCCAGGGCGATCCGGCTGCCGTGGTGGCGCCGGAGCTCGACCGCCTGGGTGTAGTGGTCGCGATGCGCGTGGGTGACGAGGAAGCGCCGGATGTCGCCGAGGGAGGCTCCGAGGTCACCGAGGGCCTCGGAGAGGACCTCCTGCGCTCCCGGTATCGCCCAACCCGAGTCGATCAGCTCGAGGCTGTCAGGGCCGACGACGGCATAGACGTTGACCGCCCGCAGGCCGTCGTTGGGAAGGGGCAGCGGTATCCGGTGCACACCGGGGGCCACCTCGAAGATGCCCGGCTCGGTCCAGTCGTCCCCGCCCGGTGCCGGCCGAGCACTCACGGAGGTGCCGGTCCGGCCAACCACGGGGTCCGTCACGGCTGGCCGCCGCAAAGCCCCCGGATGACGTCGGCATACTCCTCCATCATGTCCAGTAAGACCTGCCTGGCGGGGCGGACCGCCGTCAGGGAGCCCACGACCTGCCCGACGAAGTAGTTGACCAGCTGGTTCGCTCCTGTACCGGGCTGGTGGGCGGCGCGGTTGATGCGGGCCAACGCGGGACCCACGAGGAGCGGCTGGAGAGGCATTCCGAGGGTCCCGGGCGAATCGGGCGCCTCCCACGCGTCCGTCCACGCGCTGCGTAGCATCCTCGCCGGCTTGCCGGTGATAGAGCGGGACCGGATCGTGTCCGAGGAGGTGGCACGGAGGAACTTCTCCTTCACCGCCGGCTGGGTCTCGGCCTCTTCGGTGGTGAGCCACACCGAGCCGGTCCACACCCCCTTCGCCCCCAGCGCCATCGCAGCCGCGACCTGCCGGCCGCGGGCTATGCCCCCCGCGGCCAGCACTGGCACCGGGGCGACGGCGTCGACTACCTCGGGCACGAGCACCATCGTGGCGATCTCACCGGTGTGGCCGCCCGCCTCGGTGCCCTGGGCGATGATCAGGTCCGCCCCGGCCTCGGCGTGGCGCCTGGCGTGGTGCACGCTGCCTGCCAGCGCCGCGACCTTGACGCCCCGGGCGTGGGCCTGCTCGATCACCTCCGCGGGAGGCGGCCCGAGGGCGCTGGCCAGCAGCCCGATCCGGTGCCCGAAGGCGACTTCGAGCAGGGGCTCGTAGCCTGCCGGGGAGATGTTGAGCGACAAGCCGGCATTGGCCTCTGCCTCGTCGATGGCAGGGGGTACCTTGTAGCGCTCGAGGATCTCGTCCACGAAGTGACGGTGCTCGGGGGGCAGCATGCTGCTCAGCGCCTCGCGGTCGAGGCCGCCCTCCCCCGCACCCACGTACTTCTCCGGGAGGAGCAGGTCGACGCCGTAAGGCCGGCCCCCGCAGTGCTCCTCGATCCAGGCCAGGTCGACCTCGAGGCGCTCGGGAGAGTGGGCTACCGCCCCGAGCACGCCGAAGCCACCCGTACGGCTGACCGCCGCGACCACGTCCCTGCAGTGGCTGAAGGCCAGCACCGGGTACTCCATCCCGAGAATGCCGGTGACGTCATCGCTCATCGTCGTCGCCTCCCTCGCCCTTGGCGTCGTACCGGAGGCCGCTCACCGGTCACCCGTGGGCAGATCGCGGAACGGGGTGTCCTTCGCAGGCCCCGGCTCCTTCGGTAGCCTGAGCACGCGCTCGCCGATGATGTTCTTCTGGATCTGGTCGGTGCCACCGAAGATGGACGGCGCGGGCGAGAAGACGATCATCTCCTGTAGGGCGCCCCCGGTCGCCGACTCCGGCCCCCAGAGCGTGGCCGCCGGCCCGAGCAGTGCGCCGACCAGGGACCGGCCTGCCCGGAGTGCATCACTCATGGCCAGCTTCGCCAGGTTGCCCTCCGCCCCCGTCTGTCCGGACCCGGACTTGGCCCTCGCGATGCCCAGCCGGATCAGTTCCACCCGGGTGTAGAGCGACGCCAGGTCCTGGCGGATGAGCGGGTCGGTGAGGCGCCCCTGCTCCCGGGCCACCTCGATGAGGTGGCGTACGAAGCCGGGGCCCATCTCGAGCGCCCCGAGGCTGCCCCGCTCCCCCAGGAACTCGGAGACCTTGCGGTCGAGGTGGCCGGCGACGGTGCCGGGGATGGCCGCCGAGAACGAGGTCCCGCCCCCACCGATGCCCGAGCGCTCGAACATCAGCGTGGTGTTGGCCACCGCCCAGCCGTTGTTGAGGCCGCCGAGGAGGCAGTCGTCACCCACCCGCGCCGCGGTGATGAAGACCTCGTTGAAGAGCGACCGGCCGGTCATCTCCCGCAGCGGTCGCACGTCCACGCCGTCCTGGCGCATCGGGAAGAGGAAGTAGGAGATCCCCTTGTGCTTCGGCAGGTCCGGGTCGGTCCGGGCCATCAGGATGCCCCAATCGGCGTGCTGACCGGTGCTGGTCCAGACCTTCTGGCCGTCGACCACCCACTCGTCACCGTCGCGCTGCGCGCGGGTGCGGATCCCTGCCAGGTCGCTGCCGGCGCCTGGCTCGCTGAACAGCTGGCACCAGCCGGCCTCACCGTTGAGGATGGACGGCAGGAAGCGCTCCTTCTGCTCATCGGTCCCGTGGACGGCGATGGTCGGCGCGGCGAGCATGAGCCCGAGGCCGCCAGGGGGCCCGAGGACGCCGGCGCGGGCCAGCTCGCGGCCGACGGTCACGGCCTCGTCCTGCCCGACCCCCAAGCCGTAGGGGGGTGGCAGCATCGGGTTGGAGTAGCCGGCATCGGCCAGGCGCTGCCACCACTCCCGCACGGTGAGGTCCGGGCTCCACGCCTCGGCCACCCAGGCGCTCACCTGCTCGGCCAGGGGTCGCGTCGTCATCGTCGACACGTCAGATCCCCTTGCGGTTGCCGAAGTCGCCGAGCAGGCTCGAGGTGCCGACACTGACCGATGCCAGCTCCGACCGCCCGTCGAGCAGCTTGGGGACCGCCCCGGCGAGGTCGCTTATCGCCCACCGGTCCTCGGCGACGATGAAGCCCCCCTTCGGGACGTCCCAGCCGTGGAACAACGCCACCTCGTTGCCGCCCACGTGGAAGACGCCGCCGGTCACCGGGCAGTCCTTCGTCGATAGATAGGCGACCATGGGAGACACGTTGGCCGGGTCCCAGATGTCAAACTTGGCCTGGTCGGTGGGTGGGGCGATGGTGTCCCCGAGGCCCGGCGTCTGCAGCGTCATCCGCGTGCGAGCTACCGGAGCGATGGCGTTGACCCGCACCCCGTAACGCTTGAGCTCCATGGCCATGGTGAGGGTCATGGCGGCGATGCCCGCCTTCGCCGCCGAGTAGTTGGTCTGTCCCGCGTTGCCGAGCATCGCAGCGGAGGCCGTGTTGACGACCGCGGCGCCCACCGGGCCGCCGATCTCCTTCGACTTGTCCCGCCAGTAGGCCGCCGCCCATCGGGCCGGCGCGAAGTGCCCTTTGAGGTGGACGGCGATGACCGCGTCCCACTCGTCCTCGGTCATGTTGACGAGGAACCGGTCTCGGAGGATGCCGGCGTTGTTGACCAGCACGTCCAAGCCACCGAAGGTGTCGACCGCGCAGCGTATGAGGCGTTGGGCCCCCTCCCACGAGGTGACCGAGTCGGTGTTGGCGACCGCTTCACCTCCCATCGAGCGGATCTCCTCGACGACCTCGCTGGCGGGGCCGGCGTCCGCCCCGGCGCCGTCGACACCCCCACCGAGGTCGTTGACCACCAGCTTGGCCCCCTCTGCTGCCATGGCCAGCGCGTGCTCACGACCGATGCCTCGGCCGGCACCGGTGACTATGCAGACCCTGCCTTCGAGCTCGTTCACTTGTCAATCCTTTCGTGCGATCGTTGGTTGGAGTCGGATTTCACGGGCGGCGGAGGATGTGGATGACGCACACCGAGCCGGCACCGCACATGTGCGCCAACCCGACACTGGCACCTTCGACCTGGCGACCGCCAGCCTCACCCCGCAGCTGGGTGACGGTCTCGTGGATCTGGGCCAGGCCGGTCGGCCCACCCGGGTGCCCGCGGGCGGTGAGCCCACCGTCGGTGGAGAACGGGATCCGGCCACCGAGCGACGTTGCCCCCTCGCTGATCAAGCGGTCGCCTTCGCCCTCCGGGCAGATGCCCAGCAGCTCGTAGTACATCAGCTCTTCGATCGGGAAGGCGTCGTGCACCTGGACCAGGCTCAGGTCCCCGGGGCCCAGGCCCGCCTCCTCGTAGGCCGCGGCGGCGGTCGTCTGGGTCATCTCACTCGGCCCTATCACGGCCCCGAGGAACACGTGGCCGTCGGTGTAGCGCTCTGACTGCTGCTGGGAAGCGATCACCTTGACGGCCCTCGACCCGGCGCCGAGACGCTCCACGTACTCCCCCGACGCCACGACGGCGGCGGCGCCGCCGGCCCCGGATGCGCACGCCATCTTGGAGGTGTGGGGGTAGGCGATCATCGTGGCGGCCAGGACCTCCTCGACGGTCACCTCGTGGTCGGCCTGGCGCTGGGCGTAGGGGTTCGTCCGCGCATGGTTCCAGTTCTTGGCGGCCAGCTTCGCGAAGGTCTCGATGGTCGTGCCCTTATCGTGCATCCGCCGGACGGCCCACATCGCGAAGTAGGCGGCAGGCAGGATGACCCCCTCGACGCGCGGGCCGCTACCGCCCAGGCCCGACATCTTGTTCATGTCGTCGAAGCCGATGGCCATCGCCACCTCGCAGCCACCCCCCGCCACCGCCTGCACCGCCTCGCGGAAGGCAGAGGAGCCGGTGGCTGATGCGTTTTCCACGTGGTTCACCGGCAGCCCGGTCAGACCCAGGTCCTTCGCCATCGCAACTCCGGTGGTCAACCCCGACCCGAGGTAGCCGTTGTACAGGGCGCCGACCTCGGGGAAGGCTATCCCGGCGTCCTCCAGGGCGGCGACGCCGGCGACGAAGCCCATGTCGGCAGCGGACACGATCGGCGCTCCGAAGGGGTGCATTCCGACGCCGATCACGTACACGTCGCGGATCATCGGGCGACCTCGAACGCGTACGTGACAAGGCTGCGACCTTCCTTGTCGGTGCCTACGGGCATCAACGTGAGGGCCATCGGCATGCCTATCTCCCAGTCGCCTTGCTCACCCAGCAGTGGACCCTGGATGCGTGGGCCCTCCGGGAGGTCGACCTGGCCCACGCCGTACCCCCCGGTCTCGGAGAAGACCAGCTTCCCCATTCGGGGTACCAGTATGTAGGTCCAAGAGTACAGCACGCCCCGGTTGGCCAGCTCGACGTCGGTCACCGCCGACCCGGTGAGCGGGCACCGGCGCCGCCTCGGCCAGAAGTACGTCTCCGCCTCCGGTGAGTAGGAGCCGATCAGGCGCGGCGGCTCCAGGTTGTCCTCGGGGACGGTGAAGTAGCCGGGCTCCAATGCGATGCGCCCGGACTGCGCTGTTGTATCCACGAGCCGCCATGCTAGCAAGTACGACGCGACAGACCACAACTCCTGTCGCGTGCCTGGCAACAGGTCGGCAGCGGGTAGCATCCCGCCAGAGCCGCATCAGATCACGTAGGGGCTCGACAACACGCACCCGGCGTCTCGTACCGGCTCCCGCACGGGCGCGGCCGACCGAGCCTGGAGACCACGGTGGCCAACCTTCGATGGGGCAGCGACATACCCGACGACACCGGTGCGGCACGCTCTCGGCTGCTCGACGCGGCCGAGAGCTGCTTCGCCGATCTCGGCTTCTCCAAGACCACGGTGGAGGTGATCGCCCAGAGGGCCCGAGCGTCGAGGGCCACCGTGTATCGCTACTTCGAGGGGCGCGACCATCTGGTGCTCCAGGTGTCCTCCGCCACGCCGACCAGCACCTGAGCCAGATCCGCGTCCAGCTCAACCCGTTGGAGCACCTGGCGGACGTGATCGTCGAGTGGATCGTCCTGACCGAGGGGGCCACCCGGCGCAACGCCAGCCTCTCCCTGCTCCTCCGGCCCGAAGAGGGGACTCGCCCGGCGCTGATGGCCGCGGAGTCGTCGATGGCGTTGTTCGAACGGATCACGTCCTTCTTCCGTCCGTACTTCTCGCGGTTCCACGACGAGGTACGAGCCGGCGTCGACGTGGTGGTGGTGGTGGTGGTGGTGGTGGGCGCCTCGGAGTGGATCCTGCGCTGCATCCTCTCGTTCGTGGCTGTCGACGGTGGCCACCGAAGCACCCGGGAGGGTCAGCGGGAGTACCTCCGCACCTACCTCGTCCCGGCGATCTGCACGATCAGTTGAGCATCCGCCGCACCTGAGCGGCTGCCCCCACCACAGCCTCGCTCGAGGAGCCCTGGGCCAGGAGGCTGAAAGACTGGCATCCCGCCTCGATGTAGGGGCGAAGCGCGTCTGCCACGGCTTCCGCCGGACCGACGGGCACGTAGCGCTCGAAGCGGGCGAAGGGCAACCCGTAGAGGCTCTGCATGACCGGTGCCACCGCCGCACGACCCTCGTCGGGGTCGTCACCGAAGCCGCACCACACGGTGAGCGCGTGGCCGAGTGCGCCCGGGTCCCGACCGGCACCTGCTGCCGCCTCGCCGGCCTCCGCGGCGGCGGCCGCGAAGCGCTGGGGCGACACCCAGATCCCGAGCCATCCGTCGCCGTACCGGCCGGACCTCCGCACGGCCGCGCTCGACCTGCCGCCGACGAGGACCGGGACGGGCAGAGGGACCGCCGGCAGCACCTTGGCGTCCTCCAGCCGGAAGAACTCGCCGGCATGGGTCACCCCCTTGCCCTCGAGGAGGGGGCGCAGCAGCGCGAGGCACTCGTCCATGCGTCGCCCGCGCGAGAGCGGGTCGACACCGCATACCTCGACCTCGTGACGGTCCTCTCCCCCGAGCCCCACCCCGAGGACGAGACGTCCCGGAGCCAGGCTGGCCAGGGTGGAGATCTGGCGGGCGGCGAGCACGGGGTGACGCAAGCCGAGGAGGTAGACGCAGGTGTGGACCGGCAGGACAGGGTGCAGCATGGAAAGGGCGGTGGCCTGCACCAGCCCGTCCATCCCGAAGCCCCCGAGGAAGCTGACATGGTCGCCGACCACCGCGTGGTCCAACCCGGCCTCGGCCATCGCCGCCAGCGTGGACGCCAACCCGTCCTGGTCGGACATCGCGCTCGGCGGGGCGACCCCTACCTTGACAGGCGGGGTCAAGGGACGATGACCCCGTGCACCGGTGGCGAGGACCGCTCGCCTGCCATCGTGGCCACCAGCTCCTCGGCTTCGTCGAGCCCCGCGGTGCATCGCGACAACTCTGCGAAGGGGAAGCGCCCCGACGCCAGCATGTCCAGGGCGGCCGAGTAGGCGACGACGTCGACACCGAGCGCCCCTTGCACCCGGAGCTCCTTGTAGACGAGGACATCCGGGTTGAAGCCGGGCACCTCGCCGCCCCGCGTGCCGGCGACGACGACCGAGGCCCCGGGTGCGGCGAGGTCCATCGCCTGGGTGAACGCCGACGGCGCCTTGGCGGTCACGTCGATCACCACGTCCGCACCCGCGCTGCCGCTCCGGGCTCGCAGGACGGCCACCGGGTCCTCCTCCAGCACGTCCACCACGACGTCGGCGCCAAACCCACCCGCCTGCTCGAGGCGCTGGTGGTCCCGCTCGCCTGCACCCGTTACCATGACGAAGGCCGCCCCGGCGACCCGGGCCGCGGCGGCGGCGGCGAGGCCTCGGATGCCGCAGCCGAGTACCGCCACGACGTCCCCCGCCTTCGTGCCTGGCAGGGTGGCTCCCCAGCGGATCCCGGCGCCCACCGGGTTGAACGCCACCGCAACCTCTGCCGGCAGGGAGCCCGGGACCGGCAGGAGCATCGAGTCAGGGGCCAGGTACTGGTAGGTGGCGTAGCCGCCCCACAGCCCGGGCTGTCGGTCGACCGAGATCATTCCGTACATGTCCGCCAGCCCATGCTGCTCACACCGGCGGTACGTCCCGCTCCGGCACGCCCGGCAGGACCGGCAGGACTGGAAGACCTCGACCGCCACGCGGTCGCCTTCGCCTACCCCCCAGCGTTGCCGCGACCTGTCCCCGATCTCGACGATCGTGCCCACCACCTCGTGGCCGGGTACGAAGGCGAAACCCGGGTTGAGGGCTCCCGTGTAGAGCTCGTGGTCGGTCCCGCACAGCCCGCAGGCCTCCACCTGCAGGATCCCCCCGTCCTCGCCGACCTCCGGCAGCGCCATCTCCCTCTCGACCAGCCGCCGGGGTGCCTCCAGGACCAACGCCCGCGCCGTCGCCCCCGTCACCGCCCGGCTCCGGCCGACGGCATGGACCCCGGGAGCGCGCCGTCGGGAGGCCAAGGTTCCACGCCCGGCTCCAGGGGCACCCGGAGCGACCGCAGCAGGTTGGCGAAGAGCTGCCAGTTGCAGATGGCGACGACGATCTCGAAGAGGACGCCGTCGTCGTCGAAGTGCCGGCGCAGGAGCGCCCACGTCGAGGGGGCCACGACCCCCGTCCCGATGACGTCGTCGGTCGCCTGCAGGATCGCCCGCTCGCGCTCGCCGTAACCGGGATGGCGCTCCCAGTCGCGCACACCGACAACGTCGTCGGGCTCGAGGCCCAACTGGCTGGCAACCCGCCAGTGCTGGCTCCACTCGTACTCGGAGCCGGTGACCCATCCGATCCGCATGATCACCAGCTCCCGCAGCCGGGCGTCCAGCCTGCCGCTGCCGAGCAGCGTCCAGAGGAGGTCACCGAGGCCCTTGGCCACAGGCGGGTTGTGCAGCGCCATCCGGAAGACCGACAGATCTGCGAACAGCGGCAGGAGGCCTGACTCCTCCGCCCGCCTCCCGGCCTCCTCGGGGGGCAGCAGCGGGATCCTCGGAGCATCCTCCCCGCCGGGGGGGCTCACCGCGGGCCTCCCGGAAGCCGTTGCCCGTCACCTGGCCGCGGCGCTCCGGCGGGAGCTGCGCCACCCCCGGTCATCGAGCCTGCGTCCCCACCTTGAGGTCGCGGTAGGGGCTGGTGGTGTCGATCCCTGGCTCCTTCGGGAGGCCGAGCACCCGCTCACCGACGATGTTGCGGAGGGTCTCGTCGGAACCGCCGGCGATCCGCATGGCGGGAGCGCCGAGCACGTACCCGCTCCAGTTGAAGGTGCCCCATTCCCCGGTGTCGACCACCATCCGCGGCCCGAGGATGTGTGCCACAAGGTCGCAGGTGGCCTGGATGGTCCGGATGAGGCCGAGCTTGCCGATCGACAACTCGGGCCCGGGCGTACGCCCGGCGCTGAGAGAGGCCATGGCGCGCGCGCTCGTCCAGTGACGCACCTGGTCCTCGATGTGGACGCGGGCGAGCTCCTGGCGGACCAGCCGGTCGTCGGCCACCCCGAAGTGGCGGGCCATCTCAATTAGGCGCACCATGCCGGATCCGCCGCCCCCGACGCCGCCGCCCCCTATGGAGGCCCGCTCGTTCATCAAGGTGGTCAGCGCGACCCGCCATCCGTCGTTGACGTCGCCTAGCCGCCAGCGGTCCGGCACCCGGACGTCGGTGAAGAACACCTCGTTGAAGTTGGAACCGCCGGTCATCTGTCGAAGCGGTCGAACGTCGACGCCGGGCGCGTGCATGTCGACGATGAATCCCGTCAGCCCGCGATGCTTCGGCTTGTCGGGATCGCTCCGGGCGATGACCTCGCCGATGTCGCTGTAGTGGGCTCCCGAGGTCCAGACCTTCTGGCCGTTGAGCACCCACTCGTCACCGTCTCGCTCCGCTCGCATCTGCAGGCTGGCCAGGTCCGACCCGGCTCCCGGCTCGCTGAACAGCTGGCAGGCGACCAGGTCGGCGCGTTGGAGTTTGGGCAGGAGGTCGGCGGCCACCTCCTCTCGGGCATGGGCGAGGATGGTGGGCGCGACCATGCCCAGGCCGATCCCGAAGTACGAGCCTGACGGCACGTCATAGGTTGCTTCCAGGCGGTCCCAGATGTCCTGGTACCGGCGATCGAGGCCCGCACCGCCCAACGCGGGCGGCCCCATGATCCACGCGAACCCGGCGTCGAACTTCGTCGCCCGCCACTCCTTGGCCTCGGCCAGCGCGCGCAGCTCCGCGGCCCGGTCGAGCTTCTCGAACATAGTCGGGGCGTCCGACCCCTTGCCCCAGACGAAGCGCTCCTCAGCGGCTCGCGGCGCCGCGTGGGCCCTCAGGAACGTCCGAGCGCGTTCAGCGAACGCCTCCTCGGACTCGTTGCTCTCGTGAGCGACCGTCTGCGTCACTTCGATTCCTCCCCGTGCGACACTGTCACCGCTACGTCTCATTGGTCTACTCGATCCGGTGTCGCTCGTGCAATGGCGCGTCCCCCTGGTCGCTCGGGCCGTCAGCGGAGGGGTCAGGAGCTGCGTTCGGTCCCGAGCCCGGAGGCCCGAAGGACCCCCGGGCTCTCCCGCGCAGCCTGGGCGCCGGGCGGGTGGCCGACCCGGCGCCACCGTCAGTAGGCGATGACACCTCGGATGTTGGTGCCGTTGCGCATGTCCTCGTAGCCCTCGTTGATGTGGCCGAGGTCGTAGGTGTTGGTGACTAGCTCGTCCAGCTTCAGGCGACCGTCCATGTAGAGCCGGAGAAGCCGGGGTATGTCGCGTCGCGGGTTGGCGTTGCCAAAGATGCAACCCACCAGCTCCTTGCGCTGCATCGCCAGGTCGAACAGGTTCAGGTCGACCTGGTTTTGTTCGATCGGAGCGACGGCGGTCACGACTGCACGGCCACCCTTGGAGATGAGGGACATCATCGGTGCCACCAACTTGCCCTCCGCCACCCCGGCGGTCAGGATGGCACGATCAGCGTTGGCTCCCCAGGTGAGCTCCCCGACGAGCGCCTGCGCCTCTTCGATCGATGCTGCCGTGTGGGTGGCACCGAAGACGAGAGAACGCTCGCGCTTCGACTCGATCGGGTCGACCGCCACCACGTGGCGGGCTCCGGCGAAGGCGGCACCTTGGACCGCGTTCATACCGATCCCTCCGAGGCCGATCACCACCACGGTGTCACCTGCACGGACGTCGGCGGCGTAGACCGCCGAGCCCCAACCCGTGGTCACCCCGCAACCCACCAGGGCCGCACGGTCCAGGGGGATGTCAGGCTCGATCTTGATGCAACTCGCCTCGTTGACCACCGTGTAGGGCGAGAACGTCCCCAGGCAGCACATGATCCCCAGGTCCCGCCCGTCCTTGGCGTGGTGCCTCGCGGTGAGGTCGCCGACCTGCCGCCCCGCCAGCAGGAACGCTCCCAGGTCGCAGAGCTGCTGACGTCCCCGGGCACACGAAGGGCAACGCCCGCACGAGGGGATGAAGCCGAGCACCACGTGGTCGCCGGGGGCGATCGTGGTGACACCCGGGCCCACCTCGACGACCTCTCCGGCGCCCTCGTGGCCCCCGATGACGGGGAACTGCTCGATGCCAACCAGTGCGGCTGTTGCGTCGTCGAGCACCATGTCGCCGGTCATCAGGTGCTCATCGGAGTGGCAGAGGCCCGAGGCTGCCAGCTTGACGTTGACCTCCCCGGCCCTCGGCTCGTCGAGCTCTATGTCCTCGACACTCCACTCGGTGTGGGGCTCCCACAGGATTGCCGCTCTCGTCTCCATCACAGATCTTCCCTCTTCCTCGACGTTGCCCGCTCAGAAGCGGATCGGCACACAGCGGGGGCCTCGCACTTGGCCGCCGTTCCACCTGACGGCCTCGGGGTCGGCCAGCTCGAAGGTCGGGACGTTGTCGAGGAAGGCCTCTATGGCGACCTTGATCTCCATCCGGGCCAGGTTGGACCCGAGGCAGCGGTGTATGCCCATGCCGAACGCAGCGTGGCGGTTTTTCCTCCGGTCGATGACGACCTCGTCGGGGTCCTCGAACAGCTCTGGGTCGCGGTTGCCCGCAGGGAACGCCATTAGCACCTTGTCTCCCTTCTTCATCGGGCAGCCCTTGAACTCGACGTCGTCGGTGACGTAGCGCGCCATCGTCACGGGGCTGTAGACCCGCAGGAACTCCTCCACCGCGAGCGGGATCAGGTCCGGCTCGTCCCGCAGCCGCTGCTGGTCCTCGGGGTGGGTCGCGAGGTGCCACAGGCTGGACCCGATGGCGCTCCAGGTGGTGTCGATCCCGGCGATGAGGAGCAGGAAGCAGGTACCGAGCAGGTGCTCGTCGGTCATCGGCTGCTCGGTGTCGGCTGCGATCAGCATGCTGAGCACGTCGTCGGGGCGCTCCGCCTCCGGCGTGCTGCGGCGCTCCGCCACCTTCGCGGCGAAGTAGTCCGTCATCTCGCCCAGCGCGTCCATGGCCCGGTCGATGTTCTGGAAGCCCTCCTGCAGGGTCCGCACGACCCAGCCGGTGAAGATCTCCTCGTCCTCGAGGGGGATCCCGAGCATCGTGGCGATGATCCGCACCGGGATGTGCCTGGCGTAGTCGGCAGCTGCGTCACCGGAGCCACCGGAGAAGTGCTCCTCGATCAGTGAGCTCGCCAGTGCCCTGGTGATCGGCGTCATCTTCTCGATCGCCGACGGCCCGAAGGCCGGTAGGAGGAGGCGGCGGGCCCAGGTGTGCACGGGGGCGTCCGAGCTGATCGGAGGCACGGGGAAGATGTCGTTGATGACATGGCCCTCGAACGGGGAGACCACCGCGATGTCACGAGATGAGAAGTGCTCGACGTCCTGCGCGATCGCCTGCAGGTCGGCCGACCTGACGGGGAGCCAGCTGCGCTGGCGCCGCTCCGTGAACGCGATCGGGCAGCGCTCCCGCTGCTCGGCCCAGCGCTCCTCGGGGTGGAGCACGTAGTCGGGGTCGAGGACCTCGAAGTCCGTGGCCCAGTCGGTCACCGGGGCGATCTCGGTGTCCCAGGACCTGGCGTGCTGAGCGTACTTCTCCCGAGACTCGGTGTGGAGCTCGGTCGCCTCATTGGTGGATGTCATTGGTCTCCAATACCTTGCGGGGCCTGTAGGTGTGTAGTCCGTTATGTGTGACGTCTGTTACGTGTGACAGATCGCGTTCGTTATCTTATCGGCTGGCGGCCGCTCGGTCTACTGTCGGGGCCATGATCCTTGATCCCGCTGCACCCGTAGTCGTCGTAGGAGCATCCCTGGCCGGGGTCCGCGCGGCCCAGGCCCTGAGGCGGGAAGGCCACACCGGCGCGCTCACGGTCATCGGCGCCGAGCAGCACTGGCCGCCCTACGACCGGCCCCCGCTCTCCAAGCAGGTCCTCACCGGGGCGCTCGACGCCGAGCGAGCGCGCCTCCGGCTCCCGGACGGCTTGGGCGTCGAGGTCGTGCTCGGGCGCCGCGCCACCGGCCTCGACCTCCGGCGTGGCGAGGTCACCGGCGACGACGGGAGCAGCTTCGCCTTCGACGGGCTGGTGGTCGCCACGGGAGCCACCCCGCGAGCCCTGCCCGGCACCGGCGGCCTCGCCGGGGTCCACCTGCTGCGGACGGTGGACGACGTGGCCCGGCTGCGGGCCGAGCTGGCGTCGGCCACTCGCGTGGCGATCGTCGGGGCCGGCTTCATCGGCTGCGAGGTGGCTTCCTCCTGCCGGAGCCTCGGCCTCGACGTCACCCTCGTCGACGCGCTCGACCCGCCCCTCGGCGCCGTGCTGGGGGCCACCGCGGGAGGGTTCGTGCGCCAGCAGCTCCTCGCCAACGGCGTCCGGCTCCACCTGGGTTCGACGGTCGCAGCCGTGGAGGGAGCCGGCAGGGCCCGCAAGGTCGTGCTCGCCGACGGAACCGAGATCGACACCGACGTCGTCGTGGTGGGAATCGGCGTCACGCCTGCGACCGAGTGGTTGGAGGGCTCGGGCCTGCAGCTGCGCGACGGGGTCGTGTGCGACGAGGCCTGCCGGGCACTCGGCGGCGACGGCCGCGTCGTGGCAGCAGGTGATGTGGCACGTTGGGACCACCCCCGCTACGGGAGCCTCCGGACCGAGCACTGGACCAACGCCGGCGAGCAAGCAGCCCACGCCGTGCGGGCCCTCGTGCACGGCCCGGCCGTCGCCGGCCCCTACGCTCCCACCCCGTACTTCTGGTCGGACCAGTTCGGTGTCAAACTGCAGTTCGTCGGCATCGCCCGGCCCGGCGACGAGGTGACCGTGGCCGAGGGCAGCGTCGAGGAGGGGCGGTTCGTCCTGGCGTACGGCCGGGACGGGGTGACCGTAGGCGCCCTCTGCGTCGGGTGCCCGAGGCGGCTCGTCGAGTGGCAGGCCCTCGTCGACGCCCGGGCTGCGTACCCGCCGCCAGTGCTCGTCCCCTGAGACCCCGGACTTCCCTAAACCCCGACTGACCGGAAAGTTACAACGGTGAAGTGAGCGCGGTGGTCTGGCCTCGCCGCGGTGGGTTGGCGGGGTGCGGGGGCGGAGCCCCACTCGGGGCGCCAGCCCCGACTGTGTCGGGTCGGGCAGCGCTGTTGGTTCGGTCGCCGGTTCAGGCGGCGGGCGTCAGGTTGACGTGGTGGCCGAGCGCCTCGAGCTGGCGGACGAGGTGGTCGGTGCGACGCTTGTGGTCGATGCGGCGGGTGTAGAAGTCGGCTCCGAGGTCGTTGAAGGTGGCGGTCGGGTCCGACAGCAGGTGGAAGATGATCACCAGGATCGAGCGCTGGAGCGCAGCGAGGGCCTCCTTCTTCGGCATCCGCTTGACCAGCCGGCGGTAGCGCTCACCGAGCAAGGTGTCGGTCTTGGCGGCGCCGGTCGCCATCTGGCCGAGCGCGGCTTTCAGGTAAGCCCCAGCATCGCCTGCGGCGAGGTCGCCCAGGGCGAGAAAGTGGTGTGTGGGCCTACCCGCCGACGCCGTCGCTTCTTTGGCCTCAGAGGCCGCAGTGTCAGCCTGGCGCCGGGACCCCTTGTTGAAGGGTCGCGCATTGTTGCTACGAGCACGCCGGTCAGACTTTCGAGTTCCCAACCGGACCCCCGGGCAGGCCCACATCGCGAACCTACCCCACGTGAGGAGGAGACAATGATGGACGGCCCGCAGGAACTGGAAGCCGACGACGGTGTCGAGATCGTGGAACGTGTCGCCGCGATCGATGTCGCCAAGGCGACGGGCATGGTCTGCACCCGAGTTCCCCGCCCGGCCGGACCGGGGAGGCGGTTGACCAAGGTGTGGGAGGTGAAGGCAACCACCAAGGGGATCACCGACTACTGGAACTGGCTGTCTCGTCGCCGAGCGGGTGGAGCGGGTCGTGTTGGAGTCGACCTCGGACTACTGGCGCCCGTTCTTCTACGTCCTTGAAGGCGCTGGGCTCAGCGTGTGGCTCGTCAACGCCAAACAGGTGAAGAACGTGAGTTGGGATGGAATGCCCCCTGATGCCACGACGCCTGAGCGCGCGCTAGCGGAGCGAGGCGAAGCCCCGCTATTCCACCCATTAGGGCTCGTGGTGGGCTAAGCGGCTGGGCTGATGGTTACTGAGTGTCCGAGCGCCTCGAGGCGGCTGAGGAGGCGACAGGTTTCGGCCTCGGTGTCACGGCGGGTGAGGTAGTCGCGACCGAGGTCGTTGTAGGTCTCGCCGTTGCTGAGCATGTGCCAGGCTGCGAAGAGGATCGAATGTGCGACCGCGACGGTGGCCTTGTTAGGCCCGCGGCGCGCGGCGATCTGGCGGTATTGAGCAGCGAGGTAGGTGTCTTTGGTGCGACTGGCTGCTTTCGCCGCCTCGATTAGCGATCGCCGTAGCCAGTTGGCGCCTTTGCGTGTTCCGGCTGGGCGGCGTTTGCCCGCGGACTCGTGGTTCGCCGGAGCCACTCCCGCCCACGCGCAGAGCTGGGTCGCGGTCGGGAACCGGGCCATGTCTGCACCAGTCTCGGCGACGATCGTCTCGGCTGTCCTGCGGGCGACGCCGGGGATGGTCTCTAGCAATGTCACAGCGCTGTCGAAGGCTCCGAGGCGGCTGGCGACCTGCCCGTCGAGTCCTGCGATGGCGGCGTCGAGGAAGTCGATGTGATCGAGAATGGCGCGGGCGACCGCGCCGTGGTGAGCGGCGAAACGTCCGACGAGCGCCTCGGTGAGCGCGGGGATCTTGGCCCGCATCCGTGCCTTGGCCATGTCGGCAAGCACCGCGGGATCCCGCTCGCCGGCGATGAGTGCCTCGATCATCGCCCGGGTTCCTTTGCCCAACACGTTCGACGCGACCGAGGAGATCTTGATCCCGGCGTCTTGGAGAACCTTGTCGAGCCGCTGGATCTCCTGTGCTCTGGCCACGATCTGGGTCTTGCGGTAACGGGTGATCTCACGGAGTACGCGCACCGGTGGCGGCGGCACGAAGCTCGGTCGCACCATGCCATGGGCCGCGACATCAGCCAGCCACTCTGCGTCGGCGATGTCGGTCTTCCGTCCGGGGACGTTCTTCACGTGTCCGGCGTTGACCAGCCATAGCTCGTTGAAGAGTCCTTCGAGTGGGTAGTAGACGCATTTCCAGTACACCCCGGTCGACTCCATGACCACCCGAGTGACCTGAAAGTCGGCCATCCAAGCGGCGAGATTGGCGACCCCTGCTGTGGTCGTCGAGAACTTCTTCCGCTTCAATTCCGGGTCGTCGCCCCGCCCCAATCGGAGACAAGCAACCACCGTGTCCCGGTGCACGTCAAGCCCCGCGACTCGGTCACACTGCTGTTTCATGTCCAGCTCCTTTCGTGACGACAGTGGTTAGGGCTGGACCGCGGCAGGGACCCAGGCACAAGAAGTTGGGATACGCGCTCGCAGCGCACTCAAGGGTCCCTCAGGCTCCCCGCATCACGTTATAAACGGGCTCGAGGCGTCAATCTCAATCGATGTCTGCCACGGCCAGCCCGACCACAGCATTCCATCCCTCACGGGTGGGCCGCCAGGCCCATGTGTGCTTATAACCAGAACCTGTGGATGCTGGATCGCTGCGAGGGCGCGACGTACCTTCCTCGTAACTGTTCACGTCCTCTGGGCTGCCTCGCGCAAGGAACTTCTGAAATACGAGCGTGACCAGCGCGTTTGCAGGTCGACGGTGCTCGCGATTTCCCGTTGAGTTTGCTGGACTTTTCATGTGGCAGACGAGCAGCGGCCGACGTATGACGAGCTGGCCGCGCTCGTTGTCGAGCAGGCGAAGATCATCGAGCAGCTGCAGTCCGAGGTCGCCGGGATGGACCGGCTGCGCGCTCGTGTCGCCGAGCTCGAGCGTATTGTCGGCCAGAACTCGGGGAACTCCGGCAAGCCGCCGTCTCGGGACTCGGCGGCCGAACGCCAGCGCCAAGCCGAGGAACGCAAGAAGAAGGCACAGGCTGCTGGCGGTGCCAAGCGGCGGCAGGGGAAGCAGACCGGCTCGCGGGGAACGACGCTGGAGATGTCAGACACGCCCGACGAGATCGTCGAGCACCGCCCCCAGCAGTGCGCGGGGTGCGGTTCGAGTCTCGACCCCTCGGCCGACCGCGGTTACCGTCGCCGCCAGGTGATCGAAGTCCCGCCGGTCAAGCCGGTCGTGATCGAGCATCGGGCGCACACCTATCTGTGCGGGTGCGGATGCGAGACAACGGCCGCGTTCCCGGCACAGGCGCGGGCTCCGGTCAGCTACGGACCGCGGGCCAGATCGATCGTCTCGTATCTGCTGAGCCGCCAGCACATCCCCAACCGCCGGGTTGTCGAGGCGATGCGCGACCTGTTCGGCCTGGACATCTCTTCGGGCGCGGTCGACTCGATCTTCGCGGAGGCCGGCCGGCGCCTCGGCGGGTTCATCACTGCGCTGGTGGGGCTGCTGACCAGCATGGCGGTCCTGCACGTCGATGAAACCTCCGACCGGCTGGAGACCAAGAACTGCTGGATGCACGTCATCTCGACACCGCTTTACACCCTCATCCACGCTTCGCTGACCAGAGGAGAGGCGGCGATCGAGGAGATGGGAGTCCTCCTCGGCTACCGGGGAGTGCTCGTGCACGACCGTCTGGCCATGTACTGGAAACTCAAACGGGCCAAACATCAAGCGTGCGGAGCCCACCTGTTACGCGATCTTGCCGACGTCGCCGTCGTTGCCACCCAGACCGCCTGGGCGGCCGGCCTCGCCGCGCTGTTGGTCGAGATCAACAACGCCTGCCACCAGGCGAGAGACCGCGGTGAGGAATCGCTCCCGGCAGGGCTGCGCCGGAAGTTCTCCAAACGCTACGACGACCTCGTCGCCGCAGGTCTCGCCGTCAACCCCGAACCGACCCATCGCAAACGCGGCTACCACGAGCGCCGATCGTTCAACCTTGTCACCGCCTTCGCCACCCACAAACAGTCGATCCTCAGGTTCATGAACGACCTCGCGACACCGATGACCAACAACGAAGCCGAGCGAGCTCTCCGGCCCTCCAAGCTATCGGTTTACCGGCCTTCGGGGCTCGGTCTCCGCGTAGCGGCCTGAGGGTCCACCACGGGCTGCCGGCGGAGTTGAATACTCGTCTTCGAGGAGCACGCTCATGGGACTCAAGGTTGTTGTTGTGGATGGCGGTCACCGTCTTGGCGGGGGTGGTCCGGTCGACGATCTGGCGAACCGTTACCTGGGCCATCTCGCCGTGCGGAGGT
>NZ_JAIMCB010000027.1 GCF_025499425.1 Acidiferrimicrobium sp. IK | reverse complement strand
ACACAGCGCCGCCGCGTCGAGCAACTCACGGTTGGATTCGCTCCGTCCTTGCACCCGACAATTCTCGACGGTCTGGGCCCAAATCGCGAGCACCGAAGCGAGAATTGTTCAACAGTGTCCTAGTGTCGATCCGGTGCCCCAGCCGTCCCGCCTCCTCGTCAACACCGGTCCTGGCAAGGGGAAGAGTTCCGCCGCGTTCGGTGTGATGGGCCGGGCCTGGGCGCGGGGGTGGACCGTCGGCGTCGTGCAGTTCGTGAAGAGCGAGAAGTGGCAGGTCGGCGAGCGCAAGCTGGCCGACCACCTCGGCATCGACTGGCACACCTTGGGCGACGGCTTCACCTGGGAGTCGACCGACCTCGACGAGACCGAGGCCAAGGGGCGCCACGCCTGGGACGTCGCCGCCGGCATGGTCAGCGCCGGGGGCTACGACCTGGTCATCCTCGACGAGGTCACCTACATCATGAAGTACGGCTGGGTCCCCGTCGACGCCGTCGTGGACGTGCTGCGGGACCGTCCCCAGAGGACCAACGTGATCGTGACCGGGCGCTACGCACCCGACGAGGTGATCGCCATCGCTGACACCGTCACCGAGATGGTCAAGGTCAAGCACGCCTTCGACCAGGACATCAAAGCCCGCAAGGGGATCGAGTACTGAGCTCGCCCGGCCCCCCGCTGACCCTGGGCCCCCGTCTGGTGGTCGCCGGAACCCATTCCGGCGCGGGGAAGACCACGGTGGCGACCGGGCTGATGGCCGCCCTGCGCCGGCGCGGCCGCAACGTCGCCTCGGCGAAGGTCGGGCCGGACTTCATCGACCCCGGCTACCACACCCTCGCCACCGGCCGCCCCGGACGGAACCTGGATGTCTGGATGTCAGGCGCCGCCGCGGTGGCCCCGCTCGCGGCCCGGGCCGGTGCCGGCGCCGACCTGTTGGTGGTGGAGGGGGTGATGGGCCTCTTCGACGGGGCCGCCGACGGGACCCCGTCTTCGACCGCGGAGGTCGCCAAGCTGATCGGGGCCCCGGTCGTCTTGGTGGTCGATGCCGCGTCGATGAGCCAATCCGTCGCCGCCCTGATCCACGGGTACCGCTCCTGGGACCCGCAGCTGCGAGTCGCGGGCGTCATCCTCAACCGGGTGGGCAGCGACAGCCACGAGGCGATGCTGCGAGCGGCTCTGGCCGGCCCCCCGGGCGGCCCGCCAGTCGCTGACGTCCTCGGCGTGCTGCACCGCGACGACAGCCTGTCGTGGCGCAGCCGGCACCTGGGGCTGCTGCCGATCGCAGAAGACCCCGCCGGCGTGCGGGGGTCGATCGACCGCCTGGCCGCCCTGATCGACGCCGGCTGCGACCTGGAGGCCATCGAGGCGTCGGCCCGCTCGGCGCCGACCGCGACGGTGGGTCGCCTCCCGGCTCCGGCGGCGGTCGGCCGGGCCAGGATCGCGGTCGCGTCCGGGCCGGCGTTCAGCTTCACCTACCTCGACAACGTCGAGGCTCTCGAGGCCGCCGGCGCCGAGGTGGTCCCCTTCGACCCCTGCGTCGACGCCGGGCTCCCTGAGTCGATCCAGGCGGTGGTCGCGGGCGGCGGCTTCCCCGAGGTGTTCGCGGAGGCGCTGTCGGCCAACCGCCCGATGCTCAGCGCCATCGCAGCCCACGCCAGGCGCGGTGGCGTCACGTGGGCGGAGTGCGGCGGCCTGCTGTGGCTGGCTCGCTCTCTCGACGGGTGGCCTATGGCCGGTGTCGTCGACGCCGCGGCCCACATGACTGAGCGTCGGGTGCTCGGCTACCGCAGCGGTGAGACGACCACGGCGTCGCCGTTCGGGCGCCCCGGCATCGAGGTCCGAGGCCACGAGTTTCACTACACCGAGACCGACCCGCCGGGCGACGCCTTGCGGCTGACCGGGCGGCACGGGACGTCGCTCGGAGGCTTCGCGTCGCCGCGGCTCCTCGCGTCCTACCTTCACATGCATCTGGGTGCGTCGCCGGGGTTGGCCGAAGCGTTCGTGCGCGCCGCGGCAGCCGTCGACCCCGCCGCTCGTGGCGCCCTGGCCGTAACCGCCCCGACGGGCGTGTCGTGATCTCCTTCGTCGGCGCCGGCCCCGGCGCAGCCGACCTCCTGACGTTACGGGCCGCCGAACGGCTGGCCGCCGCCGATGTCGTGGTGTGGGCCGCCTCGCTGGTCCCCGAGGAGGTCCTCGACGGCTGCCGCGACGACGTGGTACTCCACGACTCCGCCGGCATGACCCTCGAAGAGGTCACTGCGGTCTTCGACGCCCACCCCAACGCCGCGATCGTCCGCCTGCACTCGGGCGACCCCACCATCTACAGCGCCGTCGCCGAGCAGATCGACTGGTGCCGCCGACACCACCGGGACTACGAGATCGTCCCCGGCGTCTCGTCGGTCACCGCCACCGCCGCCGCCGTCGGACGCGAGCTCACCGTTCCCGGCCTGGCCCAGACGGTCGTGCTGACCCGCCTGGCGCATCGCACCGCGGCGTCGGTGCCGGCCCGGGAGTCGGTGGCGGAGATGGCCAGGCGGGGCGCGACGATGGCGCTGTACCTGTCGGCGGCTCGCCCCGAGGCGCTGCAGGCCGAGTTGCTCTGCGACGGGTCGGCGTACTCGCCCTCGACGCCGGTCGTCATCGGCTACCGCGTGTCGTGGCCGGACCAGGAGATCGTGCTGTCGACGGTGGGCACACTGGTGGAGGACCTGGCGGTGATGGGCCGGACCATGAGCACCCTGATCCTGGTCGGTGACGTCCTCGCGGAGGCGGAGGTGCCGGTCCGCAGCCACGTCTACTCCGGCGGGTACGCGCACACCTACCGGGCGTCGGGCGGCACGCCCCGATGACCCCGGCCGACACCCCGCCCCCGATCCCGCGCGCCGGCACCCCGCGCCCCGGCACCCCGCGCCCCGATCGCCCGCCGGCGGCCATCGCGGTCGTCGGCCTCCACGGCGGCCGCCCCTACGGGCCGGCGGCGTTCGAGGCCCTCGCTCGCGCCGGCGTGGTGGTCGGCTCCCCCCGCCACCTCGAGGCCACCGTCGGCCTCCGGGCCGAGGCGTCGACCGTCCCCCTGACCGGGCCGCTCGACGCCGTCATCGACCGCGTCGAGGAGGCGTCCGACGCCGGCCAAGCCGTGTGCGTCCTGGCGTCGGGCGACCCCGGGTTCTTCGGGATCGTGCGGGCGCTCGGGCAGCGGGTCGGGCCGTCCCGCCTGGAGGTCCACCCCGCCCCGTCCTCGGTGGCCCTGGCCTTTGCCCGCATCGGCGAGCCGTGGGACGACGCGCTGATCGTCTCCGCTCACGGCCGCCCCCTCGAACACGCGGTGGCGGCCGTGCGGGCCTCTGACGCCCCGTCGGTCGCGGTGCTCACCGCGCCCGCCAACCCGCCCGAGGCGGTCGGCCGGGCGCTGATCGCGGCGGGGCTGCGGTCGGCCGGTGACGTGGTGGTGGCGTCCCACCTGGGCGACGCCCGGGAGTCGGTCACCCGCACCGACCTAGCCGGTCTCGCGGCCGGGGCGTTCGACCCGATGTCGGTAGTGATCCTCCGTCACTTGCACGCCGCGCGAAACCCGCCGAGCCCGGCTCCCGGCGGGCCGGCGGTCGCTGGCGAGCGGCTCGAAGGAGCCCGCCTGTCGTGGGGTCTCCCCGAGTCCGACTTCGAGCACCGCGACGGCATGATCACCAAGGCCGAGGTCCGAGCGGTGGCGCTCGGCAAGTTGCGGCTGCCCCCGACCGGCGTGATGTGGGACGTCGGCGCCGGCAGCGGGTCGGTCGCGGTGGAGTGCGCCGGCCTGGCCCCCGGGCTGCGGGTGGTGGCGATCGAGCGCGACCCTCGCCAGGCCGCGCGCATCCGGGCCAACGCCGCGGCTCATCGGGTAGGCGTGGAAGTCGTGGAGGGTGAAGCGCCGGGCGCGCTGGCTGGTCTCCCCGACCCGGATCGGGTCTTCGTCGGCGGCGGCGGCCTCGGCGTTCTCGACGAAGCGCTGCGCCGGCTGCGGCCCGGCGGGACCGTGGTGGCCACCTTCGCCCTGGTCGAGCGGGCCCTCGGGGCCGCCGGTCGTCTCGGCAACCTGGTGCAGCTGTCGGTCAGCCGGGGCGTCGCCACCGGCGAGCTGGGGTTGCGGCTCCGAGCCGAGAACCCGGTGTTTCTGGCCTGGGGACCCGCCTGACGTGGCCGCCTACCTCGGCATCGGCGCGTCGTCGGGGGCCAGCGCATCGGACATCCGGTGCCTGGCCGACGAGGTCCTGGCCGCCGGCGGTGTCGGTTGGAGCGCCGTAGACGCGGTGGCGACCAGCGCCGGCCTGGCCTCCGACCCCCGCCTCCATGCCCTCGGCCGCCCGGTGGTCGGCTTCGCGGTCGCGGAGCTGGGCGCAGTAGCGGGCACGCACCCGAGCCCCCGGGCGCTCCGGGAGGTCGGGACGCCGAGCGTGGCGGAGGCCGCGGCCCTGCTCGCGGCTGGCCCCGGCGCCCGCCTGGCCGTCCCCAAACGCCGCGCCGCCCGGGTGACCGCGGCCCTGGCCTGCCGGTGAGGACGGTCCTGGTCATCGGCATCGGCCTGGGGGGACCCGAGCAGGTGACCCTCGAAGCCGTGGCGGCGCTCAACCGCGTCGACGTGTTCTTCGGTGTGGAGAAAGGGACCGCCGCCGACGAGCTCGTCGCCCTCCGGCGCGCCGTGTGCGAACGACACGCCACCACGCGCCCGCACCGGTTCGTCAACGCCCCCGACCCGGCGCGGGACCGGGCGCCGGCGTCCTACGAGCGGGCCGTAGCCGACTGGACCGCGGCCCGGGCGGAGGTCTACGAGGCGATGCTGCGCAGCGAACTGGCCGACGGCGGCTGCGGCGCGTTCCTGGCGTGGGGCGACCCGGCCTTCTACGACTCGATCCTTCGGGTCCTCGCCGCGGTGCGATCCCGCGGCGGCCTCCACCTCGAGGTCGAGGTCATCCCAGGCGTCTCCAGCATCCAAGCCCTCGCCGCCGCGCACAAAGTGTCGTTGACCCAGGTCGGACGCCCGCTCATGGTGACCACCGGCCGCCGGCTGGCGGCCGGCGGGTTCCCTCCCGGCGTCGACGACGTGGTGGTGATGCTCGACGGCGACACTGCCTTCGCGGCGATCGACCCCGAAGGCCTGACGATCTTCTGGGGCGCCTACCTCGGCAGCCCCGAGCAGATCCTCGTCGCCGGCGACCTGGCCGAGGTGCGCGACGAGATCGTCGCCCGCCGGCGGGAGGCCCGCGACCGGAGAGGCTGGATCATGGACACCTACCTGCTGCGCCGCCCGGTCGACGACGCCTAAACCGCGGCCTCCGGTCCGTCAGCTGGGGCGGCCATCCGGGCCGGCGTCGACGACGGAGCGGCTGACCCCGATCGGCTGGTCGTAGGGCAGGAGCCGCAACCACCACGTGGCGCCTGTCCCCTCCCACGGTTCGGGAGTCGGGGTGCCGGTGACCACCACGTCGAAAGGCTGCCGCGGCGACCGCCCGGCGTCGCGTACCGACGCCAGGAGCGCGCCGACATCGCCAGGTGCGATCCCGATCGGGAACACCCCGTCGAGGACCGCGGCGCGCCGCACCGGCCGCCCCGAGGTGGCCTCGGTGGCCGCCCACATCGGGATGCCCTCAGGCCGCACCGGTTTCGGGAGGAAACGGATCCCGTCGATCTCGTAGTGGGCGCCGTGATGGTCGACGACCTCCCCGGTCCAGATCCTCCGCAGCACCGCCACGCCCTCGTCGAGCATGTCGCCGCGCCGGCGCGGGTCGGTCTCCTCGCCGAAACGGGAGAACTCCGGCCCGCGGCTCGACCCCAGACCCACCCCCAACACCAGCCGACCGCCGCTCAGGTGGTCGAGGGTCAGCGCGGCGCGGGCGACGTTCCACGGCCGGCGGCGGGGGAGGGGCGTCACGAGCGGCCCGATGGCCATGGTGGAGGTGGCGACCGCGACGGCGGAGAGCAGCACCCACGGCTCGGCGAGGGGGAAGTCGCCCTCGTGGCGCACGACATGGTCCCACACGAACAGCCCATCCCAGCCGGCGGCCTCCGCGTCGGCGGCCAGGCGGGCCACCGCCCCGGCATCGGCGAAGGCGCCGAAGTTCGGGACGTACAAACCCCGCTTCACGGCCGTGCCCTGGCCGCGACGAGCAGCGAGGCGGTCACAGGTAGCCTGACGGGATCGAGCCGAGCGCCCCCAACGCCCAGATCGCCGGACCGGCCTCGTTCGTTGCCGGCGAGCACCACCCGCCCGCCGCGACGTCGCGCCTCGAACGCATGCGCCAGAGGGGGCGGGAGCGCCGGACCCGGGCCGGGCGCACCAACGTCAAGTCGATCCGGTTCCTCCGGGCCATGGCAGTAGCGGAGGCGACCGCGTTTCTCGTGTTGATCCTCTGCGGGTTCACCCAGCCTCACCTGTTGGGCATCGACCTGCTGTTCGTCATGGGCAACGTGCACGGCGCCATTTTCACCGCCTACGTGATTTCCATCTTCGTTTTCCGCAGCAAGGTCGGCTGGGGTCCGGTGATGCTGCTGGCCGTACTGGTCGCCGGCCTGGTCCCCGGCGGCGGCATCATGGTCGAGCGCTGGGCCCTCCACCCGCCGAGGTAGCGCCTTCGGGCCCGGCCGTAGCAACGGCGGCGAGCCCGGTCACCGCGGCCTCCAGGCGCTCCAGGCGGCGGCCGACGGCCGCCACGACCGCTTCGATCGGGCCGAGGTCGACCTCGACGGTGACCTCCTCGAGCGCGTGGCGGACGGTGCTGGCCACCATGTCGAGGGTCAGCGCCGTGTCCTGCGCCCAGCCCGGCGAGGCTGCCGCCGCGACCGGGATGTCCGCACTTGCCGAGGCCTCGGCTTCCCATCGACTGACCGCGGCGGCCACCGCCGCGGCATCTCCCTCGAAGTCGGTGGCCGCCGGGAACAGATACCGGAGCTGACCGCCGTGGCGGCTCTCGACGACCCGGCGAGCCAGGCCGCTCGGCGCGGTGGCCACCACCTCCACCAACTCGGCGCCGGCTGCTACCTGCTCGAGGGCCTTGCGCATAGCGTCCTCGGCTCCCTCGGAGCCGAGCCGGAGCGGGCCGCCGTCGCCGTCCCGGTAGCTGCGGACCTCGAAGCTGGCTTCCTCCCCTGGCTCGACGCCGAGGATCCGCTCCGCCTGAGCAGTCTCGCCCTCGGAGAGCAGGACCACGAGCAGGGTCAACACCGTCGCCGCGGCCGCCGGGCTGTCAGCCCCGGGCGCCCCGAGCGCAGCACGGAGCACATGGGCCGCGAACGCCGCGCTGGGGGTCGCCGGCTCGTGGGTGGACAGCCTTGCCGGCTCGTGTGTGGACATCGGGCTCCTCCGGGGCGCGGCACCCGGGAGGTGGCGGATCAACCGGCGGCCCGGCCCAGCCGACGGCGACGACGGTACCAGGGCCAGCGCGGGCCGCAGCCGAGCGCACGGGCTGCCGTGACTGGCAGAATGCGCCGATGGCAGCAGACAGTCCCGGAGATCCGTCCACCCTCTTCTCAGTGGCGGGCAAATCCGTCCTCGTCACCGGCGGGTCCCGCGGCGTCGGCTACAACATCGCCCGAGGTTTCCTGTCCGCCGGCGCCACGGTGACCATCACCGCCCGGAAGGCCGACGCGTGCAAGGCCGCCGCCGAGGAGCTGAGCGCGATCGGGTCTTGCACCGCCGTCCCCGGCGATGTGTCGACGTCGGAGGGCATCGCTGCGCTCGTCGAGGCGCTGGCGTCGACCCACCAGTCCCTCGACGTGCTGGTCAACAACGCCGGCGCGGCCTGGGGAGTTCCTCTCGAGGAGTACCCGCGTGATGCGTGGGACAAGGTGCTCGACGTCAACGTCAAGGGGGTGTTCGAGCTGACCGTCGGTCTCCTCCCGCTCCTTCGCGCTGCCGCCTCCGCCGACGACCCGGCGCGGGTTGTCAACATCGGCTCGGTCGAGGGTATCCAGGTGCCGGTCCTCGAGAACTACGCCTATCCGGCTAGCAAGGCCGCGGTCCACATGCTCACCCGCCACCTGGCCCTGAGACTGGCCGGCGAGCACATCACGGTGAACGCCATCGCACCCGGGCCGTTCGACTCGAAGATGATGGCCTTCGTCCTCGACGATCCCGCCGGGCGGGAGTCGGTGCGCAGCCACGTCCCCCTCGGGCGGGTCGGCCGACCCGACGACCTGGCCGGTGCGGCGCTGTTCCTCACGTCGAGGGCCGGCGCCTACCTGACCGGTGTGATCCTCCCCGTCGACGGGGGCATCACCGCCCGCTGAGCCCCACCGTCGCTCACGGCTCGGATGGCACCGAGCCCACGACCCGGTCGACGACCAACTCGAGGACCACCCGGGCCGGGTTGGGTCGTGGCTGGCGGTACCGGCGCCGGTAGGCCGCCTCCGCCTCGGCTACCGCGATCGCGTCGCTCCGGACCCGGGCGGATCCTTCGAGGGCCACCCACCGCCGGCCGTCGACCTGGCACAGCACCGCGTGAGCCCCCGGCCCGCCGGCGGCCTCCACGTTGGCCACCTTGCGCGAGGTCCCCGAGGTGATGACCCGGGCGGTTGCCGTCGCCGCGTCCCACGTGAAGCCGACCGGGACCACGTGGGGCCGCCCGTCGGGGCGCAGAGTGGTCACCGTCGCCAGGTGCCGCTCCTCGAGGAACCGGGCCAGCACCGGCGGGAGGTGCTCGGGATCGAAGCGCATCCCACGACGATGGTCCACACAACGGTGGTCCACAAAACGGTGGTCTACAAAACGACGGTCCACAAACGCGCCGGGGCGGTATCGAGGCGCCTACGCTTCCGGGCGTCGGACCGTCTGGCCGACCCCCAACACCGGTGGTGGTGGCCGGTGACGACAAGGAGATGCAATGGCTGAGAAGAAGTCGGCGCTCGCGGAGTTCAAGGACTTCGTCGTGCAGGGCAACGTCATCGACCTGGCCGTGGCCGTCATCATCGCCCAGTTCTTCGGGGCGGTCATCAAAGACGTCGTCCAGTTCATCCTGCAGATCCTGGCCATCCCAGGCAAGAAGGGCGCCGGGTTCCAGGGGCTGCACTTCACCGTCGGCGGCGGGAACTTCCAGTACGGCAACTTGATCTCCGACATCATCACGTTCGTGGTGGTGGCCGCGGTGGTCTTCTTCGTGGTGGTCCGTCCGGTGCGACTGCTGCTCGAGCGGCGCCGGCGCCAGGCGCCGGACCCTGAGAGCACCGAGCGGCCCTGCCCGGCGTGCCTGTCGTCGATCCCCAAGCTGGCCAGCCGCTGCGCGTTTTGCACCACCGAGGTGCCCCCGATGCCCGAGCCGGTCGCCTAGGGCAGGTCGTAGAACAGCCGCTCGACGACCCGCCGGCAGCGCCGAGTCGTCCGGCGGTACTCCTCCCGCAGCTCCGTGGCGGTGGTCCCCAGGCTGCGGGCCAGCACGGACAGGTGGGCGCCGGCGGACGGCAGGGCGTCCGCCGGCGCGCCGCGCACCAGCGTCAACCGGTTGCGGGTGTGCTGGCAGAAGCGGAACGACCCGCTGAGCACCTCGGCGTCCGCCGGGTCCAGCACGCCGGCAGCTTCGAGGGCGGCGATGGCGTCGAGGGTGCCGGTGGCCGCCACGCCGTGGCGCAACTGGAGCAGCTGGGTCGTCCACTCGATGTCCGAAAGCGACCCTCTCCCCAGCTTGAGGTGGAACTGCGGGTCCTCGCCGGCGGGGATCCGCTCCGCCTCGATGCGGGCCTTGGTCCGCCGGATGACCCGGATGTCGTCGTCGGTGAGCGACCGGTCCCACACGAAGGACCGGGCCAGCTCGGCGTAGCGGCGCCCGAGGCCCTCGTCGCCGGCGACGAAACGGCCGCGAAGCAGCGCCTGGCGCTCCCAGGTGTGGGCCCAGCGGCGGTAGTAGGTGGCGTAGGACTCCAGGCTGCGAACCACCGGGCCCTGGCGGCCTTCGGGGCGCAGCGAGGTGTCGAGGGTGTAGACCCGCATCGCCGGGGTCTCGCCGTTCACCAGGTGCAGCAGGGCCTGAGCGGCGGCTTGGGCCGCGCTCTGCGCGGGCGCGTCGCCGGCCGGGCCCGGGTCGTGGACCAGCAGCACGTCGAGGTCGCTGGCGTACGACAGCTCCCGACCGCCGAGGCGCCCCATCGCGACGACCGCGAACGGAACCTCGGGCTCGACCAGGCCGACCGCGGCGATCAGGATGGCGTCTGCCAGCGCGCTCAGGTCCCTCCCGGTGGCCTCGACATCGGCGCCGCCGAGGACGTCGCGCGCGGCGATGGCCAGCTCCTCGCTGCGCCGGAGGGCCTGCAGGCCCTCCTGCTGCTGACGCCCGCCGCGCCGCCACGCCAGCGACCGCCGGGCCCGTTCGGCGGCCTCGTCCGCCGCGCTGCCCGGGCCGCCTGCGCTGCCCGCGCTGCCCGCCCTGCCGGGGCCACCCGCGCTGTCGGGGCCGCCGGGGCCGCCGGCGCCGCCGGGGCCGCTTGCGTCGGGACCGGGACCGGGATCGGGACCGGCGAGGAAGCCCGGGCGGCGCAGGAGGTCGGGGCTGCGCAGCAGGTCGCGGGTGAAACCGGCTCCCGTGCCGAGGAACAGGCACAGCTGGCGGGCCGCCTCCGCGGACTCGCGCACTACCGAGATGACCTGGTCTCGGGCGTGGGGGTTGTCGGTGAGGGCCCGCAAGCCGAGCAGGCCCAGATCGGGGTCCGGCGACTCCGAGAGCCACTCGAGGACCAGCGGCAGCAGCTGCTGCCAAAGGCGCGACGACCGGGAGAAACCCGCGGTCAGCTCCCGGATAGCCTGCCGGGTCCGGGCCGCGTCCGAGAAACCGAAGGCGGCCAGGCGGTCCTCGACCGCCGCGGGGTCCAGGGCCGGCCCGGCCGGCGCGGCGGTGAACGCCTCGAGCAGGGGCCGGAAGAACAGGCGCTCGTGGAGGGCGCGCACGTTGGCCTGGTGGGAGCGCATCGCGGCGTCGAACTCGTCGAGGGCACGACGTGACGGGCTGTCTCTGAACCCGAGGGTCCGGGCCAGCCTGGTCCTGGCCTCGACACCCCCCGGCAGAGCGTGGGCCGGCTGCCCCTCGGTCAGCTGCAAGCGGTGCTCGACGGTGCGCAGCCAGCGGTAGCTGGCCACCAGCGCGTCGGCGTCGCCGGCCTCGACGTACCCGCCCGCCGCCAGGGCCCGAAGCGCTCCGACGGTGCCCCGCACCCGCAGCGACGGGTCGCCTCGTCCGTGCACCATCTGCAGCAGTTGGACGGCGAACTCGATGTCTCGGATGCCGCCCCGCCCGGTCTTCAGCTCCCGGTCGGCGAGGCCGCGGCGGGCGACCTCCGCCTCGGCGCGGCGTTTCATCTCCCGGACCTGGCGCAGTTCGTCGGTCCCGAACGCCCGCGACCACACCCGGCTGCCGGCTTCCTGCGCCCACCTGGCGCCCATGTCAGCGTTGCCGGCCGCGGCGCGGGCCTTGAGCAGGGCCTGGAACTCCCAGGTGTGGGCCCAGCGGTCCCAGTAGGCGACGTAGGAGTCCAGCGATCGGATCAGCGGCCCGGCCCGCCCCTCGGGCCGGAGGTCGAGATCGACCCGCCAGCCGGCCCGGGCGACGGCCAGCACCGGGCGGGGATCGGCGTCGCCGACCAGCATCACGTCGATGTCGCTGGCGTAGTTGAGCTCCTCGGCACCGAGCTTGCCCATCGCGATCACCGCCAGCCCGCCATTCGGGGCTCCGGCCCGGCAGGCCAAGGTCAATATGTCGTCGGCCAGGCGGCTCAGGGCGGCCACCACCTCCTCTAGCGGGTCAATCCCCAGGAGGTCCCGGGCCGCGATTCGCAGCATCTCCAGGTCCTTCATCCGGGCCGCTTGCGCGACGGCTCCCGCCACTCCCGCCACTCCCGGTCCGCCGGGATCGGCGCCTGCCAGCTGCGGCCTGGTGTCGAGGTCGGCGAGCACGTCGATGGCGCCGGGCCGGGCGTTGCAGATCCGGCTCAGGTACGGGCTAGCCGCTCCGACGGCCACCACCGCCTCGACCAGGCGACCGTCACGGTCCAACCGCTCGGCGGTGGCGTCGTCGCGAGCCCGGAGCCGCTCGACCAAGCGGCCCGCGGCGCGGGGATCCGCCGAGTACTCGACTTCCTCTGCGGGGGCCCAGACCACGGGGTCCAGTGTGGCATCGGGGGGACCCGTCGCAGCGGGGCCCGGGGCGGCCGCCAAGGCCTGACCACCTACGCTTGGGGGTGATGACCCGCTTGCGAGTGGCCCTGTGCCAGATCGACCCCGTCGTCGGTGACCTTGGAGCCAACGCGGCCAAGATCATCGAGGTGTTGGGCGCGGCCGAGGACGCCGGGTGCGACCTCGCGGTGTTCACCGAGCTGGCCATCACCGGCTACCCGCCGGAGGACCTGGTGCTCAAGCCCGGGTTCGTGGCCGACAACCAGGCGGCGCTGGCCAAGGTGGCCGCGGCCAGCGGACGGTGCGCGGCGGTGGTGGGGTTCATCGACGAGGACGTCGACCTCTACAACGCCGCCGCGGTGTGCGCCTTCGGAGAGGTGCAAGGCGTGTACCACAAGCAGGAGCTGCCCAACTACAGCGTCTTCGACGAGAAGCGGTACTTCGCCCCCGGCCGGGGAGCCGCGCAGCTGTGGTCGATCGGCGGGGTGCGCGTCGGGGTGTCGATCTGCGAAGACGCGTGGAGCCCCGACGGCCCGATCGCGTCGCAGGGCGCGGCCGGCGCCGAGCTGGTCGTCAACATCAACGGCTCCCCCTACTACGCCGACCGCATGCTCGAACGCCGCCAGATGCTGGCCACCCGAGCCGCCGACGCTTCCGTCCACCTGGTTTACGTCAACCAGATCGGCGGTCAAGACGAGCTGGTCTTCGACGGCGGCTCGATGGTCTTCGATCCCACCGGGAAGATGGTGGCGGCCATGCCCCAGTTCGTGGAGGGGATGGCCGTCGTCGACCTCGACGTGCGCCCCGTCTACCGCAAACGCCTCCTCGACCCGAGGGGACGGCGGGCGGCAGCCCCGCTGCCGTGCGGGGAGGTGACCGCCGAGCCTCGCCACAGCACCGACAGCCCGCACCTCGCCGCTCCGATGGCCGCGATCCTCACCCCGGAGGAGGAGGTCTACAACGCCCTCGTGCTCGGCACCCGTGACTACGTCGACAAGAACGGCTTCTCCCACGTCGTCATCGGCCTCTCCGGCGGCATCGACTCGTCGATCGTCGCCGCCGTGGCCGTCGATGCGCTGGGCCCCGAACGGGTGCACGGCGTCGGGATGCCGTCGCGCTACTCGAGCGACCACTCCCTGAGCGACGCCGAGGACCTGGCCGGCCGCCTCGGGATCGACTTTCGTGCGGTGCCGATCGAGCCGGCCCACGCCGCGTTCGTGGACATGCTCGCCGGCAGCTTCGCCGGCCTGCCTGAGGACCTCACCGAGGAGAACCTGCAGAGCCGGATCCGGGGTGTGATCCTCATGGCCCTGTCCAACAAGATGGGCTGGCTGGTGCTCACCACCGGCAACAAGAGCGAGGCCGCGGTCGGCTACTCGACGCTCTACGGCGACACCGCCGGCGGGTTCGCGGTGATCAAGGACGTGCCCAAAACGCTCGTCTACCGGCTGTGCCGCTGGCGCAACGAGCAGAGCGAGGTCATCCCTCCCGGGGTGCTGACCAAGCCTCCGTCGGCCGAGCTGCGCCCCGACCAGCGCGACGACCAGAGCCTGCCGCCTTACGAAGTGCTCGACCCCATCCTCGAGGCTTACGTCGAGGCGGACATGACCGCGGGGGAGCTGGTCGCGGCCGGCTACGACGAGGAGCTGGTCCGCCGGCTGGTGCGCTTGGTAGACGTCGCCGAGTACAAGCGGCGCCAGACCCCGCCGGGGGTGAGGGTGACCCCCAAAGCGTTCGGCAAGGACCGGAGGGTTCCGATCACCAACCGCTACCGCTAGCAGGCCTCGGAAATGGAGGCGGAGGTAGGATCCGCCCGTGCCCGCTCCCACCGACGCGCCCTCCGGCCAGCGCCGGTCGCGCGCCCGGCGAGGAGACGGTGAACGCCTGCGGGAGGAGATCCTGGCCGCGGCCGAGTCGATCCTGATCGAGACCAACGACCAGTCGGCCCTGTCGATCCGGGCCATCGCGGCGCGAGTAGGGGTCACGCCGCCGTCCATCTACCTGCACTTCGCCGACCGCCTGGACCTCCTATACGCCGTCGGGGAGCGCCATTTCCTGCAGCTCGAAACGGCCATGAACGCCGCCGCGGAGGGCGTCGCCGACCCCCGCGAGCGCCTTCACCGGCGGGGAGAGGCGTACCTCCACTACGGGCTGACCCATCCCGAGTACTACCGGCTGCTGATGATGAGCCGCCCCGACGACACCCCGGAGCGCTTCGCCGACGAGCGCCTCGCCGACACCGCCGGCCTTCTGCCGGTGATCGAGGACATCAAGGCGGCCAGGGACGCCGGCGAGATCGGCGAGCGCGACCCGCTCGAGGTCGCCGAGCTGCTCTGGATGTGCATGCACGGCACCGTGTCGCTGCTCATCTCGAAGCCGGAGTTCCCCTTCGGTGACGCACCGACGGTCTTCGAGCGGCTCTTCGACCTGGTGTGGGCCGGGCTGACCGCCACCGCGAGATGAGCCTCCAAGAAACCGCGGCCCGCCTCGGGGGTCACCAGTGGATGGAGCAAGCGGTGTGGAAGGTCCTCGGCGCGTGGGGAGCCAGCACCGGGGACCCGGCCGCGGCCGTCCTCCTCGACACCCACGCCCAGCACGCGGCGTGGAGGGCCCAGCAGTGGTGGGAGCGGCTGCCGGTCCTGGCGGTGATCGAGCGCGACGCGCTGGTCCGGCCCCCCTCCGGCGCGATAGCCGGCCTGGTCGAGCAGCTCGCCACCGCCGGCCCGGACGCGACCGTCGCCCGGATGGCCGCGGCGTACCGGGTCCTGCTGGCCAGGCTCCTCGCCGGCTACAGCCGCGAGGCGCACCTGCTCTCCCCGGTGTCGGACGGCCCGGCGAGGCGCACGTTGGCCCAAGCCGAATCCGACGCCTCAGCGGACTGGCGCGCCGGGGAGTCCTTTCTCCAACGGCTCCTCACCGACGCGTCGGCGGTGGACCAGGCGGCGTCGACCGTCGCCGACCTCGAACGGCTCTTAGCGCTTCGGGACCCAGCGGGCGAAGCGGTGCAGTGACACCTTGATCATCAGCCCGAACAGCGGCACCCCCACCGCGTAGACGCCGCTCAGCAGCGCGCCGGGCGCCTCGAGTACCTCGCTCCACTCCAGCTTGGAGCGCCCGTCGGCCAGCCTGGTCACCTTGTAGATCGCGTCGCCTCTCACGAACGGCCCGACGTGGCGCAGCACCAACCGGTGGGGCGGATCCCACTCGACGATCTCCATCGGGTCCGACAGCGAGAGCGGCCCGAAGCCGGTACGGGCCTCGAGGGTGGCGTTGACCCCCCGCCCGCCGCCGGAGGTGGCCCGCACCGACGAGGCCAGCACCCAGTGGCGCTGCCCGGGCCAGTCCACCGCGGCATCCCACGTCTCCTCGGGCGTTGCGTCGATCTCTACGCTCGCTCCGACCTTGGCCATCGTCCTCGTAGAGTACCGGGAGTGCAGACCACACCCCCAACCGGTGAGACAGCCCGCCGTGTAACCGGTGAGCAGGACCCTCGCGAGAGCGACACACGGCCGTGGGGTAGCTATGTGGTCCTAGAAGACGCCCCCGACCACAAGGTCAAGCGCATCGAGGTCCTCCCCGGCAAACGCCTCAGCTACCAGCGTCACGCCCGCCGGTCCGAGCACTGGTTCGTCCTCGCCGGCCGCGGCACGGTGACCCTCGACGGCACCGAGCGTCAGGTGGCCGCCGGCGACGCGGTCGACATCCCCGCGGGCAGCGCCCACCGGATCGCCAACCACGCTGACCAGGACCTGGTGTTCGTCGAGGTCCAGCACGGCGACTACTTCGGCGAGGACGACATCGTCCGTCTGGAAGACGACTTCGGCCGAACCTGAGCCGGGCATAGCCAACGCCGGCGACCGACAGCAGCTGTCGGCGGAGGTGGACGGGAATCGAACCCGCCGGACGGGGATCGCCCGTCCCAACCGCTTTGAAGGCGGCGGAGCCCACCAGGTGCCCGGACACCTCCGGCCCTCACGCTAGCCAAGCCCGCAGCGCAGCGCGGCCGGCCGCCATTCAGGCTTTCGGGGATGGCTGGTCTCGCCGGGTGCGGCCTTGGGCGCCGGCTCCCACACAGGCCGGCGGTTCCCACGCAGGCCGGCGGCTATCCGAGGCAGGCCGGCGGCTCCCACGCCGGCCGGCGGCTATCCGAGGCGGGGCACCGGCCATCCGAGGCAGGGAGCCGGCTCCTACGCAGGGCGGCGGCTCACAACGTTGACCGCCGACCTCGACGCGAGGGTTTCACAAGAGCACATGTCCCAAACCCGCGCTCCAGTGCGGGTTCGGGACATG
This sequence comes from Acidiferrimicrobium sp. IK, assembly GCF_025499425.1. Lineage (GTDB taxonomy): Bacteria > Actinomycetota > Acidimicrobiia > Acidimicrobiales > Palsa-688 > Acidiferrimicrobium. The sequence goes on along the minus strand of NZ_JAIMCB010000027.1, from coordinate 15,927 downwards.
TGCTCATGTGAAAGTGGGACACCAGGCTGAAAGCGAGAGGCCCAGGGCGTGCGCGGCCGGAGACGGGCGGAGGTCAGCGAGCGGCCCGCAGGTGGGGGGTCGGAGCTCGCCGGCCCCGAGCCCCGTCGCCTACGGTGTTCGGTCATGCGCAAGCTCATCATCCTCGCGGTCCTCGTCGGTCTCGGAGCCTTTGCCGCCAAGAAGCTCAAGGCCAGCTGAGCCGCACCAGCCCCCCGCCCAGCTGATCCGAGGCGCCGGCCGGCCACCACGGCCCGGCGGCTCAGCCACCCGGCGCCGATCAGCCGCCCGGCTTCACTCAGCCGGGGCCGTTTCCGATCAGCCGGCGGCGCCACCACAGCGCGCCACCGGTGGTGAGTAGCACCACCGTCGGAGCGCCGATCAGCAGCCACCCGACCTTCCCATTGCGCCCGGCGCGCGGTGCCGCCGGCTCGTCGAGCGGGCGGCCGGGAGCCTCGAGGCCAGGTTCGGTCCGCTCCACCATCCGATCAAAGTGGCGCACCGGCCATCCCCGCGCCGCGGCCAGGCGTTCGAGGGAGCGGTCCGGGTTGACCACCACCGGGTGCCCGACAGCCTCCAGCATGGGGAGGTCGGTCACCGAGTCGCTGTAGGCCCAGCTGTTGGCCAGGTCGATCCCGCGGGTCTCGGCGAGCTCGGCCATGAGGTCGGCCTTGGTCTGCCCGTATGCGTAGCGGGCCATGTGCCCGGTGTAACGGCCTCGTTCGTCAACGTCGGCTCGGCTGCCGATAGCCACGTCAACGCCGAGGTAGGCGGCGAGGGGCTCCACGATCTCTTCTGGCGCGGCGGAGATGATCACGATCAGCCGGCCGGCACCACGATGCTCCTCGATGGCCTCGATGGCCTCGGCGTAGGTGATCGGATCCAGCACGGGGGCCAGGGTGCTGGTGACGATGGAGCGGACGCGGGCCTGCTCCCATCCCGCGATGAGAGCGAGCACCGACTGGCGGATCTTGGCCAGCTGGTCGGACGTGGCCCCCCTGCGCACGTAGACCACCTGGGTCCAGAGGCCCTTGAGCAGGCTGCGCCGGCCGATCAGGCCCTCGCGGTAGAACTCCCGCCCGAAGGCCATCATCGACGCCTTCGCGATGACCGTCTTGTCTAAGTCGAAGAACGCGGCCTCCACGCAGAGAGTCTATGGGCGCCGGGTCACTCCCTCCGGTGAGGCCGCCTTGCGCGCCCGCGATAGAGGAACGACGCTGCTCGCCGTCGAAACTGCTCAATCGATGCCGCCGGTCGCCCGCCGGCGGGCGCCGGCTGTGACAGGAGTGGTGACGCATGGACAGGCTGCTCGCATACCTCGCCGCCACCCCCGGGGCTCGGCGCGCCCTCACCGTGGCCGCCGGCATCCTGGTCGCGACCGCTGTGGTGCTGCTCGGCTTCCCCGTGTACACCGACTTGGTGCACAACGATCTGCAGGGTCACCTTCGCAGCCAGTTCGCCAGCCAGGCGACCAAGCAGGCCTACGAGACCGGCAAGATCCGCGACGGGCAGAGCCTGACCAAGATCGACATCCCCAAGATCGGCGTCAACGTTGTGGTCGTGCAGGGCACCGACGATGCTGCCCTCAGGGCCGGCGCCGGGCACTACCCGAGCACACCGCTTCCCTGCACCACCGGTGACGTGGGGATCGCCGGCCACCGCACGACGTATGGCAAGCCCTTCGCCAACGTCGACCGCCTGGGCCCCGGAGACCTCATCACCTTGACCACGCCGGTCGGTTCATGCGTGTACAAGGTCAACGAGTCGCCGTTCGTCGTGGTCGCCGACGACTGGGGCGTGGTGTCCAACACGCCCGGTCTGGCCACGCTGACCCTGACCTCCTGCCATCCGAAGGGCTCGGCGGCATACCGCATCGTCATCAAGGCGACCATGGTCTCCTCGGAGAGTTTCACCTAGTGGGCCTGGGCCGCTCCAAGCGCTCAGTGCGCGCTGGCCGCCGGCGGGCTCACCTCGGCTTAGTCCTCGCAATCGGCCTCGGGGTGGTGGTATCCGGGACCGGCTGGACGCCCGCCCGGGCGGCCACCACACCTGCCACGACCGCCTCCGACTCGTCCTCTTTGCCGTCGGCGCCGACCTCGCCGACGCCGAGCGCGTCGGCCGACACCGCCCTGCTCGTCACCCCGAACCCGTGCGGAGCACCCACCGCAGCGTCCGGATGCACGACCGACCCGACCAGCCTGGCGGCGAGCTGGCCCAGCGCCGACAGCGTCGGGGGTGTCACCGTGGCGTGGCAGGGCCAGGGGCGCCCCGCCGCTGCTCCGGCCCCCGCCGACCCCGACCAAGCTCTCTCGGTGTCGAAGGGCACTTGCACCGTGACCCCCAGCGGGCCGACCACCACCTGCACTTGGGAGTGGCCAGCCGGCCTGCGCCACCCTTCCGGCGGGCAGCTCCTCAACGGCAGCTACCTGGTCACCGCGTGCAGCAACGACCCGACCTCCGCGAACGGCACGGGTTCCCCGTCATGCACCGCAGCAGCGGGGCTGAGCTCAGCGACCGTTGCGGTCGGCGTGGTCCCGGCGGCACCCTCTGGCGTCGCCGCGTCGGGCGCGTCGAGGGTCACGGTGAACTGGAACGCCACCAGCGACCCGGACCTGGCGGGTTACCGGGTGACACGCGACGGCACCCTGATCTGGACCTGCGCGGCTGACGGTGCCGGGGGTGCCGGCCCCTGCCCGGCCAGCCCCTCGGTGGCGGACACCCCCGCCGCCGGGCACCACACCTACGGTGTCACTGCGCTGGCATTCGGGCCTTCTCCGTCAGCTCCTCTGCTGGTCTCACCGGTGGCAGCGGCCGCGATCGTCGTCGCGCCGGTCAGCGCTGCTGCGGCAGGCGGAGGCGGAGGCGGAGGCGGAGGTGGAGGCGCGCAGATCGCTCTGGGTCCGGTCCCCTACGTGGGCCCCGCCGTCACCGTGCCCGCAGCCCGGGCGCCTTCCAGTCCGGTCACTTCCGCACCCCCCGCCCCCGCCGACAGCGGCTTCGCCCCGACTCTTCCCTACAACACCAGCCGCGCTCCGGCCGTCCCGCTGGCCGTCTCCCCGCGTTCGCCGGGGGAGGCCGGGACCGGGACCTCCTCGGCCAGCGTGCGGCGCGCCGCGCTGTTCGCCCTTGGCATGTTGATCCTCGCCATCGCTGCCCATCTGGTGTTCCTCCGAAGCGAGATGGCGCGTCGCGAGGCTGGGTGGCGGGCGTTGCGCCAGGCGGCCGGTCTGCCGGCGGCTCCGGTGTCGACCGACACCCCGGGCGCGGGCGGCCGCTCACCCAGCGGCTCGGCCCTCGAGCGGCTCATGCTGTGGCGTCCCACCTCGTTGCGCCGGTAGGCCGCCGCGCTCACGGCGCAGGCGCTGAGCCCGCCGCGCTACGCCCTCCTGCGCTGCGTCGTCGGCACCGCTGGCGAGTACGCTCGCAGTGTGCCGAGCGAGCTGCGACGGGGCTATTACGCCCAGCTCGATGAGATCGAGGGCCGGGTCGTCCAGCTTTTCGCCATGGTCACCGAGGGCCTCGCGGCCGCGACCGAAGCGCTCCTGACCGGCGACCGCGACGTGATCCGGGTTCTCGGCGAGCGCGACGTCACCATCGACGCGGTCTACCGGGACGTGGAGGAGCTGGTCAACCAGCAGCTGGCACTCCAAGCGCCGGTGGCCAAAGACTTGCGCTTCCTCCTGTCCGTGCTGCGCATCGCCCCGGAGTTGGAGCGCAGCCACGACCTCGTCGAGCACATCGCCCGGCGCGGGGCGCAGGGCTTGGCCGAAGCGGTGACCCCCAGAGCCCGGGGCCTGATCGACCGCATGGGCACGCTCGGGGTGGAGATGTGGCGGATGTCTGCCGATGCCTGGTACGACCGGGATCCGTTAGCAGCGGACCGCATCGCGCAGCGCGACGACGAGATGGACGAGCTCCACGCAGCGTTGACCGCCGAGGTGGCGCTGGGGGGAACCAGCATCCCGGTGTCGATGGACATGGCGCTGGTAGCCCGGTTCTTCGAGCGTCTCGGTGACCACGCGGTCAACATCGCCCGACGGGTGGTGTACCTGGCGGGAGCGACCGAAGGCCCTCAGCCTCACGACCGGCCGGCCAGCCGCGAGGACGCCACGAACCCCGGCTGACACTCCGCTCGACCCCGTGTAGGCCCTCCGAGGGGAATTGTTCGCCCAATTCGCCCGCCAGTGGGATAGCCGGCGGTCAACTGGGTATCCTCCAGACTTGCCCGGCGGGGCTCCCCGCATCCGGCAGTCCGCCACGAACGAAGGATCACCACATGGAGCTCGGCCTCGAAGTCGCCGAGGGCCCTGCGCCCTACACCGTGCTCGCCGTTAAAGGCGAGGTTGATGTGTACACCGCGCCGCGGCTGCGCGAGAAGCTCGTCGAGCTGGTCAGTCAGGGCAAGCACCAGATCATCGTGGACCTGGAAGGCGTCGACTTCCTCGACTCCACCGGTCTCGGCGTCCTGGTCGGCGGATTGAAGCGGCTCAGGAGCAACGACGGAGACCTCTCGCTCGTCTGCACCCAGAGCCGCATCCTCAAGGTTTTCGAGATCACCGGCCTGACGAAGGTGTTCTCCATCTACGACTCCGTGGACGGTGCCACCGCAAGTTGACCGGCGAAGGCGGCATCGGCATGTACCAATTCGAACTGCAGATCCCGCCGAGCCCGGAGTACATCGCGATCGTCCGTCTGGTCGTGTCCTCCCTGGCCTCGGCTCGTCGGGCGGTCGCTGACGAGCGCGTCGACGACCTCAAGCTGGCAGTGTCCGAGGCGTGCACCAACGCCATCGAGGCACACGCCAGCGTGGGCTCCAGCGAGCCTGTAACCATCCGCGTCACCGAAGGCGACGAGCGACTTGAGGTGGAGATCACAGACCGGGGCCCCGGGTTCCTCCCCGACGCCCTGCCGACCCACCCTCCCGTCACCGACCCGGCCCGACTCAACTTCGAGCGCGGCCTGGGCATCCCCTTGATTAAGACGCTGGTGGACGCCGCCGAGTTCCTGCCCAGCCCGGAGGGAACGACCGTCCGCATCACGCTCTACGGCGGTCCGTCCGACGGCGGCGACGAGACCAGCGAGATCCTCCGAGCGGTCCTCGCCGACGACGAGTAGACAACCGCCGCAGGCGGATAGGAGATCGCCGACCACGAATAGACGACCCAAGGGGTAAGGTTTCGGGAGATCGATTCCCGAGGTGTTCCGTGGCCCTGCTGTCGTTCCCCAACCCGGTCAATGAGACCTCTGCCCGGCTTGTCGCGGGTGGGGTGGTCACCATGGCCACCGCGGCCGTGGCGTTCGACCAGCCGTGGTTACTGGCCCCGCTGACCTATGGGTTCGCGGCCAGGGTCCTGACCGGCCCCACGCTCAGCCCTCTCGGGCAGCTGGCCACAAAGGTCCTGACCCATCGGATCCCGGTGCAGCACCGCTACTCGCCGGGGCCACCCAAGCGGATGGCCCAGGGTATGGGCCTCGCGCTCTCAGGCACGGCGGCGGTGTTGGCCGCGACGGGACGCCGGCGAGGCGCCTACCGGGTTCTGGCGGTGCTGATCGGGGCAGCGAGCCTGGAGGCGTTCTTCGGCCTGTGCCTCGGCTGCAAGGTCTTCGCGGTCCTCATGAAACTGGGGATCATCCCGGAATCGGCCTGCGAGTCGTGCAACGACATCTGGTCCCGTTACCCCGACGGGCGCGCCGCAGCAGCCTGAGCCAAGCCGAGCCCGGCTGTGTCAAGCAGAGCCCAGGCTGAAGAGCCCGGCTGGACCCGGGCCGCGCGCGGCTGCAGTCTGCCGTCCCAACGGGTACCTGCCACAGCCCGCCCCGGCCCGACGGAGGCGGTCCGCCCCGCATCCGGCGTCGCCCCCGAACGGCCGCCCCGTCGCGACGGCCGCCGGATCCGAGTCACCTCGCACGCGCAGGGGCCGGCCACCGGCCGGCCCCTGCATGGTTCTCGTTTGTACGGCGGTCAGTCCCCGCGCAGCCTGGAGCGGACCTCTAGCAGCTGGGCGTGGATCTCCGAGCCGTCGCTGACGGTGACGTAGCGGTCGATGGCCTCGACCAGCACGACGGCCGCCTCGCCCTGCCCGCCGCCTGCACCGGCAGCGGAGCCGGCGCTGGCCGCGGGACCCGCCCCGGAACCGGCCCCTGCCGCCGCGGAGCTGGCCCCTGCCGCGGAGCTGACCCCTGCGGCCACAGCCGGAGACTCGAACGGCGTCTGGCCCGAAGACTCGCCCAACGGGACGCTGCCCTCGATGTCGCTGTCCATCGCGTGCACCTTGCGCTTCGAGAAGGCCACGCCGCCGAGGATCACGAGCAGCGCCGCGGCGGCGATGAGATAGCGGACCGCGGTGTTGTTCTGCAGGCTGATGACCGCCGGCAGGATGAGCAAGCTGACCAGGTTCATGACCTTGATCAGCGGGTTGAGGGCCGGTCCGGCGGTGTCTTTGAACGGGTCGCCGACGGTGTCGCCAATGACCGCGGCCTTGTGGGCCTCGCTGCCCTTGCCTCCCTCGTGGCCGTCCTCGATGTACTTCTTGGCGTTGTCCCAGGCGCCCCCGGAGTTCGACAGGAAGTTGGCCATCAGCTGGCCGGTGAGGATGGTGCCGGCCAGGAAGGCGCCGAGCGCCAGGTCCCCGATGGCGAAGCCGACCACCACCGGCGAGAGGATGGCGAGCAGCGCGGGGGTGGCCAGCTCCCGCAGCGACGCCGCGGTGCAGATGTCGATCACCCGGCCGTACTCCGGCCGCTCCGAGTAGTCCATGATCCCCGGGTGCTCCCGGAACTGGCGGCGCACCTCCTGCACGACGGTGCCTGCCGAACGGCCGACGGCGCGGATCGCCAGGGCGGAGAAGAGGAACGCGATGGACCCGCCGATCAGCAGCCCGATGAACGTCTTCGGGTTGGCCACGTTGATGATCGTCTGGCTGACACTCGTGAACAAGGCGTTGCCGGTGGCGTGCACGCCCTTGGCGTTCTCGGAGATGGTCTGGATGTACGAGGCGAAAAGGGCCACGGCGGCGATCACCGCGGAGCCGATGGCGAACCCCTTGGTGATGGCCTTGGTGGTGTTACCGACGGCGTCGAGGCTGACCATGATCCGCTCCGGCTCGCCGGTGAACTCCCCGGTCATCTCGGCGATGCCCGCCGCGTTGTCCGACACGGGGCCGAACGTGTCCTCGGACACCACGATGCCGGTGGTGGAGAGCAACCCGAGGCCGGTCAGGGACACCAGGTACAGCTCGAACTGGATGTTGCCGTTGCCGAGGGCGATGGCGACGACGATGGCCAAGACGATGGCGATGATGGCCGGGACCGCGGACTCCAGTCCGGAGCTGATGCCCGACAGGACCGTGGTGGCCGGACCGGTGCGGGCTGATTCGGCGATGTCGCGCACCGGGGAGGTCTCCGTCGAGGTGTAGTACTCGGTGATCCGGCTGGCCACCTGGCCGAGGACTACGCCGGCGAACACCGCCCAGAAGACCTTCAGGTTGTGGACGTAGAACTGGGCGACGAAGAACGTGCCGATGATGGTCAGGACCGCCGCGGTCAGAAAGCCCCGGTTGATCGGCGCCATCGCCGACTTGTCCCGGTCGCTGGCCCTGACCACGAACACGCCGATGATCGACGCCAGGATCCCGATGGCCGGCACGATGAGCGAGAAGGTCAGGCCGACCTGGCCTTTGGTGGGAAACGCAGTGTTGGCCAGGATCAGCGTCGCGACCAGGATGACGCCGTAGGACTCGAACAGGTCGGCCGCCATGCCGGCGCAGTCACCGACGTTGTCCCCGACGTTGTCGGCGATGGTCGCCGCGTTGCGGGGGTCGTCCTCGGGGATCCCGGCCTCCACCTTGCCGACCAGGTCGGCGCCGACATCGGCTGCCTTGGTGAAGATGCCGCCGCCGACTCGCATGAACAGCGCCAGCAGCGACCCGCCGAACCCGAAGCCGATGAGGATCGACGTGGCGGTGTTCTGGGCCAGCATCACGATGATCGTGGCTCCGAGCAGACCGAATCCGACCACGAACATGCCGGTAATCGCGCCGGTGCGGAACGCCACCTTGAGGGCGTCGGCCAGCGAACCTCCCCGGGCCGCCGCCGCGGTGCGCACGTTGCCGCGAACCGCGGTGGACATCCCGATGAAGCCGGCGAGGCCCGACAGGCTGGCGCCGAGGAGGAACGCCAACATCCGGAACAGCCCGGAGAGCCCGTAGGAGAGCACGGTGTGCTTGGAACCGTCGGGGAGGGTTCGGGTGACCTTGGACGCGGTGACGAAGACCAGGATGGCCAGGGGCACGACGATGATGCCGATGGTGCGGAACTGGCGTTTCAGGTACGCCAGCGCGCCCTCCTGTACCGCCTTGGCGATCTCGATCATGCTCGGCGTCCCCTGGTCGGCCGCCAGCATCTGACGCATCAGCAACACGCCGGTGACGATGGCGACCAGACCGCAGGCGGCGGCGAAGATCAGCCACGCCCATTCGGTGCTGTGCAGGTGGAAGGTCTGGTAGCCCCCCTCTTGCAGAAGTGTCATGTGTCTCGATGTTCCTTTCTGGTTCCCGAGCCGGCGTCGCCTTCCCGGATGCGCCATGCGGTGGTGCTGTCGGTGTCGCTGGTTGCGTCGGTGCTGCTAGCTGCGGGCGGCCGGACCAGGATCTGCCTGGCCACCTTGTCTCCCAGGGTGACGGGGTCCCCCAGGGTGACGGGGTCCCCCAGGGTGATCGGATCCCCCGACGGGACCGGGCCGCTGGGGGCGCCGTCGGGCCGTTGTCCTTCGAGCGTGACCACCGAGACCACGAGCGGCCCGTCGAAGGGATGCTTTTCGGTGACCCGGACCTCCACGCCCGGCCGGACGCCGAGGTCGTCGAGGAAGCGGGCGATCGCCGCGTCGGTCGATCCGGGCAGCGCGACGACGGCGCGGTCGCCCGGCTCGAGCTCGTAGAGGGACTGCATCACCGGGAGGCCTTCGGTGCCCGCCCCCGGGATCGGGAAGCCGTGCGGACAGGTAGCCGGGCGGTCCAGGGCGACCCACAGGCGGTCTTCGACCTCCTGTGGCAGCTGGTGCTCGAAGGACGGCGCCAGGCTGTCGGCCTCCGACCAGCCGTAGCCGAGCATGTCCGCAAGGAACCGCTCGACGATGCGGTGGCGGCGGATGACTGCCATCGCCAAGCGCCGGCCGTCCCCGGTGAGCTCCACCCCCCGGTAGGGGGTGTGAATGGCCAGTCCCCGGTCGGCCAGCCGTTTGACCGTGGCGGTCATCGTGCCCGGAGACAGCTGCAGCGACGAGGCCAGGTCGCCGGTCCTGGCGGTCCCGTCGTGTCCGGGGGCGGACGTGAGCCGCCAGATCGCCTTCAGCGTGTCGCGTTCGGACCTGGTGAGCTCCGCCTTGCTGAGGTCAGGCTTTGTGGCTGACGCGTCCATGAATTCCCCCGGCCGGGACCGTAAGTTTTGGCCGCCAAAAAGTCAAGTGTGAACGGGCCGCGCCCGCCGCTTCGCCCGTGGAGGCCCTAGGCCTCTTCCGCCGGGTCCGGCCGGCCGCGCAGGCGCCCGGCCATCCGTAGGCTCCACGCGGTCGGGCGGGCCGGCTTCCAGATGACGATCATGAAGATCCACAGCAGATGGCTGGCGACGGGGGCCACCAGGCCACCGGTCCAGCTGAACAGGGCGCCCCAGGCCGCCCCGCCGAGCAGGGCCGCGACGACCAGGATCACCTTGCGGGCCGGGATGTGCACCGCTCCGTAGACGAGCAGCGCGGCGACGACGCCGGCCCGGTGCCAGAGGAACCCCCGGAAGAACAGCTCCTCCCCGGAGGCGGCCACCGCGAGCACGACGGGCATCAGCGCCGGGTGGGCCTGGCCTTTAAGCGAGTACAGGTCGCCGACCTCGGCGGCCAGCGCCGGCAGGATCAGCACCAGCACCTGCTCGCCGACCCAGAACACCGCGTAGAGCCCGACTCCCGCCCCGGCGCCGACGAGCAGGTCGGCGTACCAGTGGTGGCGGGCGAACTGGTGGCCGATCGCCCCCGGGTCAACCGCAACGGCGTAGACCGCGATGGTCGCCGCGGCGCACGCTGCTCGGGTCCAAAAGCCGCGCCGCTGCACGGCGAACATGACCGCCCAGGCGCCGAACGCGACGACGACACCGACGACGAGCTTCAAGGTCACCGAAAAGAGGTAACCATAGAGTCGTGCGACTACTCGTCACTGGCGCCACCGGCTTCGTCGGCCGGTCGCTGGTCCCCGCCCTTCGAAGCGACGGCCACGAGGTGCTGGCCGGCACCCGCAACCCCGGAAACTACGAGGGGCCCGGCACGCCGGTGCGCATCGACCTGGCCGACCCCGCGACGCTCGGCGCGGCGCTCGACGGGGTCGACGCCGCCTACTACCTGGTCCACTCCATGGAGTCCCACGGCAACTTCGCCGAGCGGGACCGGGCCGCCGCGGTGGCCTTCCGGGACCAGGCCGCGGCGCGAGGGATCCGGGTCGTGTACCTGGGCGGGCTGGGCGATCTGCAGGAGTCGGCCGGTAAGTCCGAGCACCTGCGCAGCCGCCACGAGGTGGGGGCGATCCTGCGCGACGGGGCCGACACCGTCGAACTGCGCGCTGCGATCGTGATCGGCGCCGGCAGCGCCAGCTTCGAGATCCTGCGCCAGCTGGTCGACCGGCTGCCGGTGATGGTCTGCCCCAGGTGGGTGACCACCAGGTGCCAGCCGATCGCCGCCCCCGACGTGGTCCGCTACCTGGTCGGAGCCCTGGAGATCCCCGCCGGCACCTACGAGATCGGCGGCGCCGACGTCCTCACCTACGAGGTCATGATGCGCCGGTATGCGGCTATCACCGGCCGGCGCCGGCTGATCATCAAGGTCCCGGTCCTGTCGCCCCGGCTGTCGTCGCACTGGATCGGTTTGATCACCGACCAGTCCGCGGCGGTCGCCCGGCCGCTCGCCGACGGACTGTCGGTGGAGGTCGTCGTCACCGACGACCGGATCCGCCAGCTGATCCCGTTCGATCCGGTCGGATTCGACGACGCGGTGGTCCGGGCGATCGCCGAGGAACGTCCTCCGGCCCCCGCCCGCCGGCCCTAACCAGGGCCCCGGCGCCCCGCCGGGGGGCGGCGCCAGAGCGGGGTGGATTGACAAGCGGGTCGCCACCGGTCGACTGTGTTGCCCGCAGGTCGGTACCGTGACCACTTCACCCACCGTCGCTCAGGACCCCTTTCTCCATCCTCATGGCCAAACCTCTCGTAATCGTGGAGTCGCCCGCCAAGGCGAAGACCATCGCCGGGTTCCTCGGCGGCGATTTCGTCGTGGAGAGCTCGATCGGGCACATCCGGGACCTGCCCCGCAACGCCGCGGACGTCCCCGCGGCGTACAAGGGGGAGAGCTGGGCCCGCCTGGGCGTCGACGTCGACAACGACTTCAAGCCGCTCTACGTCGTGTCGCCGGAAAAGCGAGAACAGGTCCGCAAGCTCAAGAACCTCCTGAAAGACGCCAGCGAGCTGTACCTCGCCACCGATGAGGACCGCGAAGGCGAGTCGATCGCCTGGCACCTCCTCGAGGTGCTGGCCCCCCGGGTCCCGGTCAAGCGGATGGTGTTCCACGAGATCACCCGGCCGGCCATCGAGCGGGCCGTAGCCGAGTCGCGCGACCTCGACCGGCGCCTGGTCGACGCGCAGGAGACCCGCCGCATCCTCGACCGGCTGTACGGCTACGAGGTCAGCCCGGTGCTGTGGAAGAAGGTCATGCCGGCGCTGTCGGCGGGCCGGGTCCAGTCGGTCGCCACCCGCCTCCTGGTGGAGCGGGAACGGGACCGGATGCGCTTCGTCGCCGCGTCCTACTGGGACCTGGCCGGACGGTTCTCGAAGGTGGGGAAAGAGGACGGGGAGTTCGGGGCCACTCTGGCCAGCTTGAACGGCACCCGGCTGGCGACGGGCAAGGACTTCGGCGACAACGGCGCCCTCAACGCCCGAGGCGACGTCGTGCGCCTCGACGAGGAGGCCGCCCGTGTCCTCGCCGGTCGGCTGGCGGACGCTTCTTTCAGCGTCCGGTCGGTCGAGGAGAAGCCGTGGCGGCGCTCGCCGGCGGCTCCTTTCATGACCTCGACCCTGCAGCAGGAGGCCGGCCGCAAGCTGCGGTTTTCCTCGGCGCGGACCATGCGGGTGGCTCAGGACCTCTACGAGTCGGGGTTCATCACCTACATGCGAACCGACTCGACGACTCTGTCGGACCAGGCGCTCGGCGCGGCGCGCGAGCAGGCCCGCCAGCTCTACGGACCGGACTACGTGCCGGCCCAACCCCGCCGCTACGACAAGAAGGTCAAGAACGCGCAGGAGGCCCACGAAGCCATCCGTCCCGCCGGCGAGAGCTTCCGCACCCCCGAGCAGACCGGCCTCTCCGGCGACGCCCGGCGCCTCTACGAGCTGGTGTGGATGCGCACCGTCGCGTCGCAGATGGCCGACGCGGCCGGCCAGTCGGTGCAGGTCCGCCTCGGCGCTGTCGCCAACGGCAGCGCGGAGCGCGTCGACGCGGAGTTCGCCACCAGCGGGCGGACCATCACCTTCCCGGGTTTCCTGCGGGCGTACGTGGAGGGCTCCGACGACCCCGACGCCGAGCTCGGCGACCGTGAGGTCCGCCTGCCGGTGCTGGCTGTGGGCGACGTTCTCGACGTGCGCCAGATGGAGCCCGACGGTCACAGCACGCAGCCGCCGGCCCGCTACACCGAAGCGTCGCTGGTCAAGGCTCTAGAGGAGATGGGCGTCGGGCGCCCCTCGACCTACGCGTCGATCATGGACACCATCCAGGCCCGGGGCTACGTCTGGAAGAAGGGGTCGGCCCTGGTCCCGTCGTGGACCGCGTTCGCGGTGGTCAACCTGCTCGAGAAGTACTTCGCCAAGCTGGTCGACTACGGGTTCACCGCGTCGATGGAAGAGGACCTCGACGACATCGCCAGGGGCGCGGCCGAGGCGGTGCCGTGGCTGACCCGCTTCTACTTCGGTCTCCCCGGGGCGCCCGGCGGCGCCGACGCGCACGGCCTCGACGACGCGACGGGGCTAAAGCGGATGGTCTCCGAGCAGCTGGGCGAGATCGACGCCCGGGAGATCAACTCGATCCCCCTTGACCCTTCCGACCCCGACGGGCCGGTCCTGCGGGTCGGCCGCTACGGCCCCTACGTCCAGCGGGGCGAGGAGCGGGCGTCGGTCCCCGAGGACGTCGCCCCCGACGAGCTGACCCCGGCCCGGGCCGTCGAGCTGCTGGAGGCCGGCTCCAGCGACCGCGTCGTCGGGGAGCACCCGCAGCTCGGGTTGCCGGTGATCGTCAAGGCCGGCCGGTTCGGGCCCTACGTGCAAGTCGGCGAGGCCGACCAGGTGGAGGGCAAACCCCTCACCGCGTCGCTGCTGAAGGGCATGGACCCTGCCACCCTCACCCTCGAGGACGCGCTGAAGGTGCTGTCGCTGCCGCGGGTGGTCGGGACCGACCCCGCCGGCGAGGAGATCATCGCCACCAACGGGCGCTACGGGCCGTACCTGAAGAAGGGCGCCGACTCCCGCTCGCTCGACAACGAGGAGCAGCTCTTCACCGTCACCCTCGACGACGCGCTGGCGATTTTCGCCCAGCCCAAGACCAGGCGGGGCCAGCGGACGCAGGCGCCCCTGCGGGAGCTGGGCGCCGACCCGGTCAGCGGCGGCCCGATCGTGCTCAAGGAGGGCCGCTTCGGCCCGTACGTCACCGACGGCGAGACCAACGCGTCGCTGCGCAAGGGCGACACCGTCGAGGGGATCACCCCGGAGCGGGCCGCCGAGCTGATCGCGGATCGCCGGGCGGCCGGGCCGGCCAAGAAGCGGGGGGCCAAGAAGGCCGCGGCCCCCAAGAAGGCCGCGGGCACGAAGAAGGCCGCCGGCACGAAGAAGGCCGCGGCGACCAAGAAGGCCGCGGGCACGAAGAAGGCCGCCGGGACGAAGAAGGCCGCGGCGGCCACTAAGGCGGCTGGTTCGGCCACGAAGGCGGCTGGGCCGAACGAGTCCGCCGGGCCCTCCGGCGCCTGACCCGGAGCGGGCAAGTGGCGCGGCGGGGGCGCTTCATCGCGTTAGAGGGCGGCGAGGGGAGCGGCAAATCGACCCAGGCGGCCCGGCTGGCCGGCGCGCTCGGTGCGGTGCTGACCCGCGAACCGGGAGGGACCCGGACCGGCGAGCACATCAGAGCGTTGATCCTCGACCCCGACCTCCCCGCCATCGGCGAGCGCAGCGAGACGCTCCTGTTGCTGGCCGCTCGGGCCCAGCACGTATCCGAGGTGATCCGCCCGGCCCTAGTCGCGGGCCGGGACGTGGTGTGCGACCGCTTCAGCGGGTCCACCCTCGCCTACCAAGGCTACGGGCGGGGTCTGGACACCGCCGAGCTGGCCCGGATGTCCGCGTGGGCATCGGGTGGCTTGGAACCCGACCGGGTGATCCTCCTCCGGGTCCCGCCCGCGGAGGCCGGCCGCCGCCGGCGGTCCAGAGGGGCGATCGACCGCTTCGAGGGCGAACCGGAGGCTTTCTTCCTGCGGGTCTCGGCCGGCTTCGACGCCCTAGCGGCCGCCGACCCGGACCGGTGGTCGGTGGTCGACGGGTCAGGCTCGGTCGACGAGGTGGGAGAGCGGGTCGCCGCAGCCGTCTCCCGGTGAACACGCGGTCTTCGGGCGGTGCAGGGCGCCGCGGCGTGATGTCGCGCCGGGGCGCCAAGATGGACCCGTGACCGCCCTCTTCGCCGATGTCCCCGGCCAGCACCGCGCCGTGGCTGCCCTTACCGCGGCCGCGCACCGGCCGGTCCACGCGTACCTCTTCGCCGGGCCGGCCGGCACCGGCAAGGCGGCCGCCGCCCGGTCCTTCGCTGCGATGCTGCTGTGCCCCAACGGCGGCGACGGCACCTGCGAGACCTGCCGGCGGGTGCTCGCAGGCAGCCACCCCGACGTCGTCACCGTCGAGCGGGAAGGCGCCTTCATCACCGTGGAGGCGGCCCGGGACGTGGCCCGCCTGGCCGCCCGCAGCCCCGTGGAGGGGCAGCGCAAGGTCCTGATCCTGCCGGACTTCCACCTCGTGCGCGAGGCCGGCCCGGCGCTGCTCAAGACCATCGAGGAGCCGCCGGCATCCGCGGTGTTCATCGTCATGGCCGAGTACGTCCCGCCCGAGCTGATCACCATCGCCAGCCGCTGCGTGCGCGTCGATTTCGCGCCGCTGGCTCCGGCGACGGTGACCGCCGCGCTGGTCGCGGAGGGGGTCTCGCCGGACCTTGCCGAGGAGCTGGCGGTCGCCGCCGGCGGCCGGCTGGACCGGGCTCGGATGCTGGCCGCCGACCCCGAGTTCGAGGCCCGACGGCGGGCGTGGCTGTCGGTGCCGGGGCGCCTCGACGGGCGCGGCCACTCGGCGGCGGTGCTCGCCGATGAGCTGGTCGGCCTGCTTGACCGCAGCGTGGCGCCGCTCAAAGCCCGCCAGGACCAGGAGATGGCCGAGCTGGAGGCCCGTAACGCTCGGGCCCTCGAGGTCAACGGCAAGGTGGGCCGGGGCGGGCGGGGCGGCCTCAAGGCCGGCGTCCGGGAGATGGAGGACCGCCACAAGCGGGAGGTCCGCCGGCAGCGGACCGACGAGCTGCGCACCGGTCTGGCCATCCTCGCCGGCGTGTACCGGGACAGACTGGCGAGCGCCTCGACGCCGGGCGCCCAGCGGGCGGCCGCAGAAGCCGTCGGACTCATCGCCGGTCTCGGCGCGGCGCTGGCCAACAACCCTGGCGAGCTGCTGGCCCTGCAGGCGCTGCTGGCCCGGCTAGGCCGGCAGGCCGTGACCGCCTGAAGGGATCCGCGGGCGTCGCGCTCAGCGGCCAGCACGTAGCATCTGGCGTCCGAAGAGGACCACGAGGGAGGACCGTTGCGATGATGGACGTGCCGC
>NZ_JAIMCB010000026.1 GCF_025499425.1 Acidiferrimicrobium sp. IK | reverse complement strand
GGTAATGGAGGCCCTCGCAGGACAGGGCGACGAGCCCACCCATGGACGCCCCTACCACCACTGGGGCCTCGCCGACCTGCTCACAGATGTCTGCCAAGTCGTCGGCCATCGCCTCCATCGAGTAGTCCCCGTCCGATGACCAGTCGGAGTCGCCGTGCCCCCGGAGGTCCACCGTCCACGACTCGTACCCACTTCGGGCCAGCAACCTGGCCACCCGGCCCCAGCTGTGACGGGTCTGCCCACCGCCGTGGAGGAGCACGACGGGAGGACTCTCACCCGCGGACGGGTGCCGGTCTGCGACCAGGGTCAGGCCAGCGCGCGTCGAGATCCTCACTCCTTCGACGGTTGGGAGGACGCCGAGGTCGGCCCCGGCGTCCTCCCCTGCTTGGTCCCGAAGGTTCAAGATCAACCCTTCGACCGATGGAGGACCTGGATCTCGGTGAACCCGTAGTAGCCCCAAGGGCCGTTCTCCACGCCGATCCCGCTCCACTTGGCGCCGCCGAAGGGCTGGTTGGGAGCGAGTTGCAGGTGGTTGTTGACCCACACCGTGCCCGCTTCCAGCTGCATGCCGACCGTCGACGCCCGCTCAGGATCGGAGCTCCACACCGATCCGGACAGCCCGAAGTGGGTGCCGTTGGCCCGCTCGATCGCTTCGTCGAGGTGACGATAGGTGACGATCGGCAACGCAGGCCCGAACTGCTCCTCGTCGACGATGCGCGTGCCGTCGCTGACATCGGTCAGGATCGTCGGCTCGAAGAAGAAGCCGTCGCCCTTCATCGGGTGGCCGCCGGCGGCCGCCTGGGCCCCCGAGGAGAGGGCGTCGGCCACCAGCTCGCTGACCCGCTCGAACTGAGGACGGTTGTTGATCGGCCCGAGCTGCGTGCCCTCGGCAACGCCATCACCGACCTTCACCGAGTTGGCCTGGGCGACGAGTGCCTCCACCAGGCCGTCGTGGAGAGCCTCGGGCACATAGACCCGCTTGATAGCCGAGCAGACCTGGCCGTTATTTTGGAAAGCGCCCCAGAACAGCTTCTCCGCGATCGCCGCAGGATCCGCGTCGTCTAGGACGATGGCCGGGTCGTTGCCACCCAACTCCAGGGTGACGCGCTTGAGATCGGGGGCGGCGGCCGCGGCTACCCGCTTGCCGGTCGACACGGAGCCGGTGAAGCTGATCTTGCGCGGCACCGGATGGGCCGTCATGGCTCCGCCCAGTTGATCGCCGCCCGACACCACGTTGAAGACACCAGGAGGAAGGACACCGGCCAGCAGCTCGCCCATTTTGAGAGTGGCGAGCGGTGTGTAGGGCGACGGCTTCAGCACCACGGTGTTGCCGGCCAGTAGTGCAGGGGCGATCTTCCACGAGGCCAGGACCAGCGGAAAGTTCCATGGGGTGATGGCCGCTACCACGCCCAGCGGGCGCCGCAGGACCTCTATCAGGGCCTGGTCGTCGTCCTGGATGACCTCGGCTGGGATCTCCAGGTCGGCGTAATACTTGAACCACACTCCGGCACCGAAGACCTCGAGCTCCGCCTCGCCGAGCGGCTTGCCCTGCTCCCCGGTCAGCACCGGACCGATCTCGCTGGCCGCCGCGAAGAGAGCATCGCCGGCCGCGCTGAGCGCCTGCCGCCTCGCTGCCTCGTCCGACTTCCAGTCCCGGTAAGCCTTCGAGGCGGACTGCATGGCCGCGTCGAGCTGCTGGGGCGTGCAGTCCGGGGCCTCGGCATGGACCTTGCCCGTGGCCGGGTTGACCACGCCGAAGGTCTTCTCGGCGGCCACAGGGGCACCATCAATGGTCATGGAGAACGTCGTCATCTCAAAACCTCTCTCAATGTCGTAAACCCTGGAGCGCTCCAAGGGTGGTGGACCGGTCGAACTCCGAGGAACACGCCCAAGACGTGGGTCGGGGCCCGGTTGCCGGACGCAGAGCCTTCACAATGAACATCCTGCGAGTCCAAGCGGCCGTTGCGTCCTCTACAACCCGTTAGGGCGTTACAGACCATCGTCCGCATCATAACGGTACCGGACGATACAAACAAGCTCTCACGTCTCGTGGGCGCGCTCGACCAGACCGACGAGGGCAGCTGCCGCCACACGGGTCGCAGGGCCGGCCCGCGGGCCCTACGAGGGCCGCCGATAGCGGTAGTCATGAATTGGGAAGAACCGGTTCTCCCACCACATCTCGCCGTACAGCGACGGCCTCAGCGGGCTGTCGCCCTGGAAGTTGACATAGTAGGTGTTCGACCCGGCGCAGAGCGGCCCGAACAATGGGCTTCCCGCCTGTCGCCTCCGCATCCGCTCGACGAACTCGTCGTGCGGCTCCTTGCGGATCTCAGCACGCGTCGCACCCCGTCGGCGGGTCTCGGCGATGACACGGGCCGCGTGGCGAGTGGTGGCTTCGATCATCCAGAAGTACGACCCGACGACGAACCCGTAGGGACCGGCGATCGAGAAGAGGTTGGGGAAGCCCACGACGCTGACGCCCTGGTAGGACTGGAACCGGTTTTCCAACCACCACTTGCCGAGCTCCACGCCATCGCGACCGTAGATCGGGAATGGCACCGGCTCGTGCGGGTCCATGATCTTGAAGCCGGTCGCGGCTATCAGGATGTCGGCTGGATGCCTGATGCCATCTTCGGTCTCTATGGCACTGTGGGTGATCCGTCGGATCGGTGACGTGACGAGGTCGACGTGTGGGCGGTTGAACGCCTTCAGGTAGGTGTTCGACATCGACGGGCGCTTGCAGCCGAACGCATAACCCGGTAGCAGCGCCTCGCGGACATCCCTGTCGGTGACCTGCCGCCGCATCCACGCACGCAGGCCGGTCTCGAGGGCCGACTGGAGCGGGCGGAGCGTGTGCTGGAACACGGCGTTGCCGAAGACGTCGAGGGTCACCGTCCCGGCGGCCCGGAGCGCGTCTCGCACGGGAGGGACCGAAAGGACCAGCTTGGCCACGGGTCCGATCGTGGGATTGACCTTGGGGGCGACCCAGATGGGCGTGCGCTGGTAGACGTCGAGGTGCCCGACCGAGGGAGCGATCTCGGGGATCAGTTGCAGCGCGCTCGCGCCGGTCCCTATGCAGGCCACCCGCTTCCCGGTCAGATCCGCATCGTGGTCCCACCTCGAGGTGTGGATCACCTTGCCGGCAAAGCTGTCGATCCCCTCGATGTCGGGGAGCTGGGGACGCTCCAAGGCGCCGATCCCACTGATGACGAAGCGAGCCGTGAGCTCGCTCACCTCCCCCGCCTGCTCCACGGTGACCTGCCAGGCATCGGTCTCCTCGTCGAAGCGCAGCTCGTGCACGGTGAGCCCGAAGCGGATCTTCGATCGCAACCGGTGCTTGTCCACCACGTCCTCGGCGTACGCCCGGAGCTCGGCAGCCGGCGCGAAGAGAGAGGACCAATCCGCTCGTTGCTCGTAGCTGAAGCTGTAGAGGACCGATGGGATGTCGACTGCCGCCCCAGGATAGGTGTTGGCCTGCCACGTGCCGCCGGCGGTCGACGCCTTCTCCACGATCAGGAAGTCCTCGACCCCGATTCGCTGCAGCTCGATGGCCGCACCGATGCCACCGAAACCGGCCCCGATGATCAGGGCCTCGTGGTCGACAGAGGGGGTGTCGGTGGTCTGCAGGCGCTCCCCCGGTCCGACCTTGACCGTCTGTGCCATAGCGGATACAGTGACACAAATACAACGCAAATGTCTACCTGTAGCATGTCTCAAACCTAGAGGCGCTGAGGCTGGCACCTCGCCTGCGGATGATGCGGGCGAGGACGTCTGCACCAGGTTCACGCCGGTGTGAGAGGAGCAAGTCAGTGGCATCGGACAAGTCAGGCGAAGAGCAACCCGCCGGGGGCAGGACCGTCGCGGCGCGACGCATCACGTTCGAGCACTCGGGGATGCAGGGCAGGTACTTCTTCGGTGGAGACCTGCTGATGAGCCACATACTCGCCCTGCTCTCGGCGACCTTTCCCAAAGGCGAGCAGTTCTTCGTCGAATCGGTCCGCAACGTGCGCGCCGAGGTGACCGACGATCGCCTGCGGCCTCAGGTGGCCGGGTTCATAGGCCAAGAGTCGATGCACGGGCGGGAGCACGACCGGCTCAACGAGGTCCTAGCGCAGGCCGGGTATCCGGCAAAGTTGATCGATCGCACCGTCGAGGTCCTGCTCGGGTCCGTAGCCAGCAGGCTGCCCAAGCCGGTGCAGCTGGCTACCACCGCAGCTCTCGAGCACTACACCGCGGTGCTGGCCGAGCAGCTGCTATCGGACGAGACGTTCGACCGGTTGGAGGTCCCCGACGAGATCCGCAACCTGTTCGTCTGGCACGCGCTCGAGGAGTGCGAGCACCGGGCCGTCGCCTTCGACGTCTTCCAGGACTGCTACGGGAGCGAGCGCACCCGGATCCTCACGATGCAGCTGGCGACTACCCTGCTCGTGACCTTGGTCCTGCCTCTCCTCATCACCTCCCTGGCGACCGATCGGCGTGCCTACAACCCGTTGCGCCTCGGACGGAGCCTGCTCAACCTGCGCCGATCCCCGTTCGCTCGCAAGCGCATCGCCCTCAACCTGCTCAGATACAACCGCTTGGGCTTCCATCCCGACGAGCGGGACATCGCCGAGCTGCTGGCGCACTGGCGCAGCGAGCTCTTCGGAGAGGAGGGCGCCCTCGTGGACCACCTCGACGCACGACGGGCCGGCTGAGGGCGGCCTGACGGCGTCGGCGCGTGCAATGGCACCCGGCAAGGAGCCTGGCATACTGAGAAACCACGGACATCGGTCCGTATGTGGCTATTGCGCGCAGCGCGTCGTGTTGTTGGCCCGCAACGTTTCGCGAACGCCATGGGCTGGGCAACACCCTGTCCGTGGAAGCGGACAGGGCCACGCCAGCAGCTTCGCAACGAGACCGGTGCGGGGCCAGAACAGGGGATTCTTGAGATGACAAAGACCACGTCGAGCCTCGGGGGCACGAGCGACGAGCCCTCGGCTGCGGTCGGGATGGCGGAGCTCGGTCGAGCTGCAGTGACCGCCGCAGTGCTGGGTCGCCACGGCGGGCGGGTTGCGATCGGTGCCCTCAGAGGCCAGGGTGCCACCCCGCTAGCGGCCGCCGAGGCGAAGACCGCCTTTGCCGAGCTGGGTCCGACCTACGTGAAGCTGGCACAGATGATCGCCTCCAGCCCGGGCCTGTTCCCCGAGGTCCTCGCCAACGAGTTCCGCAGCCTGCTCGACGAAGTGCCCCCCGTCGGCGAGGAGGACCTCCGTCGCGTCGTCCTACGCGAGCTTGGCGATCAGCCGGAGAACCTGTTCGAGTCGTTCGACCTGCAACCCCTCGCGTCGGCGTCGATCGCCCAGGTCCACGCAGCCACGCTCCCCGGCGGCGAGGACGTCGTGGTCAAGATCCAAAGGCCGGGCATCCGCGCCGGGGTGCAGCAGGATCTCCGCATCCTGATGCTGGTGGCGCGGCTGCTCGAGCGCACGTCCGCGAGCGGTCGCATGGCCAACCCGATCGGCATCGTCGAGGACTTCGAGGTCACTCTCGGCGAGGAGCTCAACTTCGTCCACGAGGCCAGGGGCATGGAGTTGTTCGAGCACAACCTCCGCGCCTACGGCGACAACGACACCGTCAGGGTGCCCGCTGTGCACTGGCGGTACACCACGCCGCGTGTCCTCACCATGGAGCGGATCCACGGCTACAAGATCGACGACCTCGCTCAGCTCGGGGCCAAGGGATGGGACCTGGCGGGCGCCTTGAAGCGTGCGGTCCGGGCATGGCTCGAAGGGGCGCTGCAGCACGGTTTCTTCCACGGCGACGCCCACGCCGGCAATCTGATGATCGACACCGAGGGCAGGGTGGTGTTCCTCGACTTCGGCATCACCGGGCATCTCGATGACAAGACACGTGATGTCATCCGCACCGGTCTGCCCGCCCTGCTGGTGAGCCGGGACTTCCGCACCGTGGCCACATCGATCTACGAGCTCGGTGCGGTGCTGAGCCCCCTGGACCTGGACCAGGCGTCCAAGGACATCGCGGCGCTGGTCGAGCCGATCCTGGAGAAGCCTCTGTCGGAGATCTCCTACGGGCAGGTGCTCGTCGACATTGTGAAGGTCGGCACCGGCTACGGCGTACGGCTTCCACGCGAGCTGGTCCTCGTCGCCAAGCAGCTCCTCTATTTCGAGCGCTACGCCAAGCTCATGGCACCCGATTGGAGCATCCTCAACGATCCCG
This sequence comes from Acidiferrimicrobium sp. IK, assembly GCF_025499425.1. Lineage (GTDB taxonomy): Bacteria > Actinomycetota > Acidimicrobiia > Acidimicrobiales > Palsa-688 > Acidiferrimicrobium. The sequence goes on along the minus strand of NZ_JAIMCB010000026.1, from coordinate 31,112 downwards.
AGCTGATCGGCTTCCTGTTCGAGAGCGTCGTCGAACCGACCGTGGTGTAGCCCGGCTGACGCCGGCGGTCGATGAGCCCGGGAGCTTAGGGCGACGGCCCACGGGGGGGCCGGGAGCGGCCGGCTTCAGGGCCTGGCAGGAGCCGGAGCCACCCACGACGCCGGCCGCTTCTCGAGGAAGGCGGTCATGCCCTCCCTGGCCTCGGCGGTGGTGAAGAGCTGGGCCGAAAGGCTCGCGGTCCACTCGAAGGCGTCGTCGGTGGACATCTTGGGGACTTGGAGGAGCAGCCGCTTGCTCGCCGCGAGGGCGGCGGGGCTGGCGGCGAGGAGGTCCTCGATGATCGCATCGACCTCCTCGTCCAGACGCTCCCGCGCCACAGCCAGGTTGACGAGACCGAGGCGGGCCGCCTCCGCTCCAGTGAAGCGGTTGCCGCGCAGGAACGCCGACCTGGCGTCGGCGTCGCGCATCTTCGGCAGGCACACCACTGAGATCATGGCCGGCGCAACGCCTATGCGGACCTCGGTGAAGCCGAACTTGACGTCATCCGCCGCCACGGACAGGTCCATCGCCGCAGCCAGTCCCATCCCGCCGGCCACGCAATGTCCGGCGATGCGCCCTACGTACGGCTTGGGTGATCTGGCAAACCGGCTGAAGATCTGCGCCGGGCTGGTAGCACCGCCCGCCGGCTCGCCACCGCCCGACGAAGCCCGCTCGGACAGGTTCGCACCGGCACAGAACGTGCTGCCCTCGTTGGTCAGCACCACGACTCTCACGTCATCGTCGGCCTCGGCGGCGTCGAAGGCTGCTGACATCTCGGCGGTCAGCTGCCGGGAGAGGGCGTTGCGATGCTCCTGGTCGCACAGGGTGATCGTGCAGACACCCCCCCTGCTCTCACTGCGCACCACCGGCATCAACCCCTCCCTCCCGGCGGCGGCCCGTCCGTGGGAGGGCCCGCATAGGCCTGTGCCTTGGCCAACCAGTCTGATGCGATGTCCCCGACGATGACCAGGTCGGTGTCCAGGAGGTTGCGCCGCTGGGTCACGACCTGGCAGAACTGCTCTGCCGTCCCCGTGACAGATGCCGAGGCCGTATCGGGACCGAACGTCCACGTCTCGCCCGAGGGCGCGGTCAGGACGACCCGAACGTCACCCTCCGGGACGTCCTCACCCCGGTTGGCGTAGGTCCACCCGCGGGTGATGAACCCGATCTGCGCGACGTGACGGAGGCGGTCTGTGGGCGGCCGGTCGCCGGCGACGGCGTCGACGATGTCGGTGCCGTGGGCCCAGCACTCCATGAGGCGGGCGGTGAGGAACGACTTGGCACCCATCGACGGCCCGTACCACGGAACCCGCTGACCCTCTTGGAGGGTGGCGGCTGCCGAGGCCAACCGTGCCCGGTTGCCCCGCCACTTCGCCAGCAGCTCCGCCGGTGGAAGGTCACGCGACAAGGTCATGTCATCGACCCCGTCGCCGGCGGCCATCAGCTGCTCGATGCTCGACGCGAAGCCGTCGGGATCCTCGATGGCCAGCACCGCGGTCCCATCGAAGTAGGTCAGGTGGCCGATCTGGTCTGCGACGGTCCAACCCGGGCTGGCGGTCGCTCGCCGCCATTCCTGCTCGGGGAGATCGGCGACGACCCGGTCGAGAGAGTCCTGCTCCGCGGTCAGGTCCGCGGCGATCGTGGAGAGGTCGGTCATCGGTCCACCTTCGGCTCGCGGGGCAGTCCCAGCACCAGCTCGCCGATGATGTTGCGCTGGATCGCAAATGTCCCGCCACCGATCGTGAGCGCAGGGGAGAAGAGGAAGCCGTAGTACCAGATCGGGTCGACGCCGGGGAAGGGATCGCCTCGCAGCTTGATCTCGGTGGCCCCGGTGCGGGCGCCCTCGGGCACCACACCCCGCGGACCCGAGCCCTCCAGCATCCCCGACGCGCCGACGAGGTCCTGGGCCAGCTCCATCACCTTCTGGCCGTGCTGGTCGGACATCACCTTCTGGATCGAGGCCTCCGGGCCTGGCGTGCGACCCTTCAATCGGGCGGAGAGGGTCCGCAGCCGGTTGAGCCTGAGCACTTCGGACTCACAGTGCAGCCGGGCCAGGCGCTGGCGGAGCACCGGATCGGCCTCACCGCCGTTGCCCTTCACGATGCTGATCAGATCCGCCGCCGAAGGTCCGGCACCCCACAACGACCCGCCGGACGACAGCATCACCCGCTCGTTGGAAAGGGTCGCCTTGGTCAGTCGCCAACCATCGTTCTCGGCGCCCACCAGCAGGCTGGCCGGCAGCCTCACGTCATCGAAGAAGACCTGGTTGAACGAATGGGCGGTGGTCATGTCGATGATCGGGTCGAGGTGCATCCCGGGGAGGTCCATCGGGCAGATGAAGTAGCTGAGGCCGCGGTGCTTGGGTGCATCGGGATCTGTCCGCGCGACGAGGATGCCGAAGCGGCTGCGGTGGCCGCCGCTGGTCCAGATCTTCGATCCGTTGACGACGTAGGTGTCACCGTCACGCACGGCCCTGGTCCGCACCGAGGCCAGGTCGGATCCGGCGTCGGGCTCGCTGAAGAGCTGGCACCATTGGTCCTCACCGGAGAGTATCCGGGGCAGGTACTCCTTCTTCTGCGCCTCGGTCCCGGCTAGGAGGATCGTCGGAGCGGCCCAGCCGATGCCGATGCCGACCGGACGGTGGATGGATGCCCGCTCGAGCTCCTGGTCGATGATCAGCTGGTGCATCGGGTCGGCTTCGATGCCCCAGGGTCGCGGCCAGTGCGGCACGACGTAACCGGCCTCCGCGATCTCGCCCATCGTCGCGTCGGGGTGGTCGGCGAGCCAACGGCGGATGGCGAGCCGCCGGGGATCGTCGTCGGACGGCAGGTCGAAGTCCATCATCAAGCTCCTTGCAGGAGGGATTCGGGGATGTCGACGCACCTGGCCCGCAGCCACTCGCCGAGGCTCTTGGCCTGGGGGTCGCGGCGGGTGGCCGCCGCCACCCCCTCTTCGAGGAGTCCCCGGACGACGAAGTTCACTGACCGCAGCGACGGGAGCCGGTAACGCTCGATCACGTACTGCGAGGTCTCGGGGAGCAGCCGACGCAGCTCGTCGACGGTGAGGTACTCGTCCAGCCAGGCCCAGACCTCGTCGGTACGGGCGAACACGCCTAGGTTCGCGTCGCCGCCCTTGTCACCCGATCGGGCGCCGACGAGGGTCCCGATCGGCATCCGTCGCGTCGGGCCGCCGGGCGCCGCGGCATTCGGTCCGGGACGGGGTTGGATTCTCCCGGGACGGTTGGACGCCGGAGCGACCGAGTCGACCACCACCTCGGCGCCCCCCAGGACCGCAACGTGCTGTGGGACGAGACCGGCGGGGACGAGCGCCGGGCGGTACACGCCGTAGGGCTGGGCCTGCTGCCCGCCTCCCCCGATACCGGTGAAGCCCGGGATGGTGGAGAGGCCGAGCTCGACGGTCGCATTGAACACCACCCGGCCGACCTTGCGCTCGTCGCCGTCCTTGAGCGAGATGCGAAGGCTGGCCGTGGCTTCCTCGTTGGTCACCGGATCAGGCTTGTCGGTCCGGACGAGGCGCGTGGTGACGCTGGCGTAGTCCTCACGGGCGTAGGGCAGCGCCTCCCAGAAGGCCGCCTCGACCAGTTCGGCCTTGGCTTCGATGTCGAGCCCGACGAGGCCAATGCCGACCTCGTTGCGAAACCCGCCCAGCTCGTTCATGGCCACCTTTAGCGTCGGCGGGGGTGGCTCTCCCTTCGTGCCGCTGACCAGGACGCGGTCCGGGCCCACCTGCTCGATCTCGATCGTGTCGAAGCGGGCTGTCACGTCGGGGCCGAGGTAGGCCGGGGAAGCGATCTCGTAGAGGAGCTGGGAGGTGACGGTACCGACCGACACCTCGCCGCCGGTCCCGTCGTGCTTGCCGATGACCGCCGAGCCATCAGCCGCGACCTCTGCCCACGGGAAGCCGGTGTGGGTGAGGCCTCGGACCTCGGTGAAGAACGAGTAGTTGCCGCCCGTCGCCTGGGTCCCACACTCGATGATGTGCCCGGCGACGACGGCGCCGGCGAGCGCGTCCCAGTCGTCACGGACCCAGCCGTGGTGCCACGCCGCTGGCCCACAGACGACTGCGGCGTCGGTCGTGCGACCGGTGACCACTATGTCGGCGCCCCGATCCAGTGCCTCGACGATCCCCCAGCAACCGAGGTACGCGTTGGCGGTGACGAACCGGGACTTGTCACCGATGGGCTCCCCGGTGTCGAAGTGGACCAGGCCGCACTCCGCCGCCACCAGGTCGTCCAGGCGGCCGAGGAGATCGTCGCCGTTCACGTATGCGATCGTCGGGGACAAGCCAAGCTTCTCGCCAACCTCGGCGACCGCCTCGGCGCACCGGTCCGGGTCGAGGCCACCGGCGTTGGAGACCACCTTGATGCCGCGGTCGAGGCACGTGCCCATGACCTGCTCCATCTGGGAGACGAAGCTCCGGGCGTACCCGCCGCCTGGCCGCTTGGCACGGGTTCGCTGGAGGATCAGCATCGTCAGCTCCGCCAGCCAGTCGCCGGTGAGCACGTCGATCGGTCCGCCCTCCACCATCTCGCGGGCGGCCGCCAGGCGGTCCCCGTAGAACCCGGAGCAGTTGGCGATGCGGATCGGAGCGGTCACTTGCCACCTCCTTCGTCTGGCCGCTCGATGACGAGCAGCACCGCGCCATTGTCGACCTGGTCGCCGACGGCGACTCGTACCTCGGTGACGATCCCGGCGAAGGGGGCGACCACATGGTGCTCCATCTTCATCGCCTCGAGCACGACCAGCACCTGGCGGGCAGCGACGGTGTCCCCCACCTCGCAACGGACCTCGAGCACCGCTCCGGGCATCGGGGCCGACAGGCCGCCGGTCGCCTCGCCCCCGCCAGGCGGCACGAACCGTGCCTTCACCTCGAAGGTGAGCGTCCCTCGGGGTGCCTGCACATGGATCCGCTCGCCGCTGTCGGTGACCCGGGTATCGGTCCGGTGGCCGTCGATCTCGATGTCGATGCCATCGGGCCTCCACTCATGGATCCGGGCGTAGCGGGCTTCGTGGCCGTCGCGGGCGTCGAGCACGACGGTCCCGTCACGGCTGGCGTGGTAATCCACGACGACCTCGTCGGTGCCGTGCATGAACGCCACCGACTGCGGCGGCATCGGTCCGTTTCGCCAGCCCGACGGCAGACCGGCCCACACGTCGTCGTCCCGGCGATTCCGGCCCTGGATCCACAGTGCTGCTGCCGCAGCGGCGCGCTCCACCTCCGGCGCGTCCACTCGCGACGCCCGTTCCAACGCCGTGCGCTCGATGAAGTCGGTGGTCGTGGCGCCGGCGAGGAAGTCGGGGTGTCGCAGCGTCGCCGCCAGGAAGGCCCGGTTGGTCACCACCCCGCCCAGGTGCAACCGCTCCAAGGCCAGCCCAAGCCTCCCGGCGGCCTCCCCCCTGGTCGGGGCATGGGCGATGACCTTGGCCAGCATGGGGTCGAAATCGACCCCGACCACCGACCCGGCTTGCACCCCGCTGTCCCAGCGCACGGCAGGCCTGTGCGGCTCGACGTACGCCGACAGCGTCCCGGCGGCCGGCAGGAACCCGGCCGATGGGTCCTCTGCGTAGAGCCGGGCCTCGATGGCGTGCCCGGTGAAGGCGATCGAGCCCTGCTCGTAACCGAGGGGCTCCCCCGCGGCGACCCGCAGCTGCTCGCGCACGAGGTCGATGCCGGTGACCTCCTCGGTGACCGGGTGCTCCACCTGCAGGCGGGTGTTGACCTCCAGGAAGTAGAACTCGCCGGTCGCGTCGTCAAGAAGGAACTCCACTGTGCCCGCTGACTGGTACCCGAGCCGGGATGCGAGGCTGAGCGCAGCCGCCCCCATCTTCTCCCGGAGCGCCCCGTCCACGGCCGTAGACGGGCTCTCCTCGATGATCTTCTGGTGGCGCCGCTGGATCGAGCACTCGCGTTCGCCGAGGTGCACGAGACCGCCGTGCTCGTCGCCCAGGATCTGGATCTCGATGTGGCGGGAACGGCGGATGTAGCGCTCGAGGAAGACGCGGTCGTCGCCGAACGCGCCTCTCGCCTCCCGCTGTGAAGCAGCTACTGCGCCGACGAGCTCGGCGGGTGATCCCACCACGCGCATCCCTTTGCCACCCCCGCCGGCCGCCGCCTTGACCAGCAGCGGGAAGCCGACGCCCTCGGCACGGCTCGGATCGTCCGACGAGGGTAGGGTGGGCACACCGGCTTCGATCGCTATCCGCTTGGCAGCGAGCTTGTCGCCCATCGACTCGATGACCGCGGGGCTCGGCCCCACCCAGGCGATGCCGGAGGCGATCACCTTGCGGGCGAACCCGGCGTTCTCGGACAGGAAGCCGTAGCCGGGATGGATGCCGTCGGCTCCGCTCGAGAGCGCCGCGGCGATGACGGCGTCGCCGTCGAGGTAGCCACCCTTTGGCAGGCGGATCGCTGCGTCGGCCTCGGCGACAAAGGGGGCTCGGGCATCGGCGTCGACGAAGACGGCGATGCACCGCATGCCCATGTCGCGGGCGGTCCGGAAGACCCGCCGGGCTATCTCGCCGCGGTTGGCGACGAGCACGGAGGTGATGGGGATGCTCACAGCCGGAAGACTCCGTAGCTCTCTGTGCCCTCTATGGGGCGGTTGCGCACCACGGAAAGGCAGAGGCCAAGGACGGTCCGGGTGTCGCGAGGGTCGATGATCCCGTCATCGCTGATGGCGCCGGTGGCGGCCAGCGCCAGCGAGCCCTTCTCTTGGGCCTCCTCGACCATCGCCACGATCGCAGCGTCCTCATCCTCGTCGAACTCGATGCCCTTTCGGGCTGCCTGGCCGCGGCGGACGATCGACATCACGCCCGCGATCTGCTTGGGCCCCATCACTGCGATCTTGGCCGTGGGCCAGATGAAGGTGAACCGGTTGCCGAACGCCCGTCCCGACATCCCGTAGGTGCCTGCACCGTAGCTGGATCCGATGATCACCGTGAGGTGGGGAACCGTCGAGTTGGTGACCGCGTTGATCATCTGGGAGCCCTTCTTGACGATCCCGTCCGCCTCGAAGTCCTTGCCCACCATGAACCCGGTGATGTTCTGGAGGAACAACAACGGGACGTCGATCTGGTTGCACAGTTGGATGAAGTGGGCGGCCTTCTGCGACGCGTCGGGGTAGATGACCCCGTTGTTGCCGAGGATCCCCACTGGGTACCCGTGGATCGATGCCCAACCACAGACCATCGTCGGCCCCCAGCGTGCCTTGAACTCCTCGAAGCGCGACCCGTCGACGATCCGGGCGAGGACGTCGCGGACATCGACCGGCTGGCGTAGGTCACGGCTGACCAGGCCGAGCAGCTCCTCGGGATCGTACGCCGGGCTCTCGACGACCGACGCCGGGGGTGGTCCGGGCTTCTGCCTGTTCAGGTGGGAGACGACCTCTCGGCACATCCGCAACGCGTCCATCTCGTCGTCCGCGAAGTAGTCGCCGAGCCCGGACACCTCCGCGTGGAGCGCCGCGCCGCCCAGGGTCTCGTCGTCGGACTCCTCACCCGTCGCCATCTTGACCAGTGGTGGCCCGGCCAGGAAGACCTTCGACTGGCCCTTGACGACTATCACGTAGTCCGAGAGGCCGGGTTGGTAGGCCCCGCCTGCTGTCGAAGAGCCGAACACCACACAGATGGAGGGAATGCCCATCCGCGACAGCTCGATCATCTCGTAGAACGGCCGCCCGCTCTCGGCGAAGTGGGTCGTCTGCGTCGTGGGACCCTCGTTGCCCGCTCCCTCCATGCGCAGGTCGGCACCCGCAGACTCGACGAAACTGACATAGGGCATGCGGTTGTCGCGGGCGATCTCGATGGCCCGTGACCACTTCTTCGCCGCATAGGGCGTGAGCGCGCCACCGAGGACGGACGGATCGTTGCCCATGATCACGCATTCGGTCCCGGCTATGAGGCCTATGCCGACGACCATCCCCCCGCCGATCGTATAACTCGACCCGTACCCGGCCAGCGGGCTGATCTCGAGGAACGGTGAGTCGGGATCAAGCACGTTGGCGATCCGCTCACGGATCGGCATCTTCCCCCGGGAACGCATGCGGGCGACCGACGCCGGCCCTCCTCCCGCCTCGGCCTCAGCGAGCAGCCGGTCGATGACCTCGATCTGCTCGAGCACGTCGGCGCGGTTCTGGCGAAAGCGGTCACCGGCCGTATCGACGCTCGATCGCAGGGGGGGCGCCAGTAACGGCACCATCATAGGTTCACCGACACCAAAGCCTGGTGGGTAGGGGTGGTTGGACTGCTCACAGGCGACTCCTGAGTTTTCGGGGGCACAGCCGGCCGACGGCTCTGCGACAGCTGTAAGGCACCTATTCTGCGTGCCGATGGCGGGAGGCCGGCCACCGGCCCACGAGGGAGGAGCCCACCTATGAGGGCTCGCCTTGGAGGATAAAGCCACTGTATCCGTCGTCGGCAGACGCTCGACACGCCGCGATGTAGAGCCGGAGGCCTCCCGGCCAGTTCAACATCTCCCGGGGCTTGCCGGGGATGTTGGCCCCCATGTACCACGAATCGGCCAGCGGGAAGAGGGTGATGGAGGCGATGCTCTGGACCTGGTCGCGCCACGCGCTCTCGGCCTGCGTGGTCGCCTCGATGCGGGTGGTCCCGGTGTCTCTCAGGCGCGCCAGCAGGTCCACCATCCACTCGCCCTGCACCTCGGCGCAGGTCGGACCGTTGCAGAACCCGGAGGGGCTCTGCGGGCCGTACAGGTAGAAGAGGTTGGGGAAGCCGGCACTTGCGAGCCCGAGGTGGGTCCGCACTCCGTGCTGCCAGTGCTCCCCGAGCTTGTAGCCGCCGGATCCTCGTATGTCGATGGAGGTGAGGCTCCCGGTCACCGCGTCGAAGCCGGTTGCGAGCACCAGGATGTCCAACTCGTGCTCCCCTTGGGCAGTGAGCACGCCACGGGGAGTGATGCGCTCTATCGGCGTTGACTTGAGGTCCACCAGCGAGACGTTGTCCTGATTGAACACGTCGTAGTACGTCTGTTCGAGCGATGGGCGCTTGACCCCGAACGGGTGGGGGGGCGTGGCCGGCGCGAGCACCTCGGCGACGGCCGGGTCCTTCACCCGGGCCCGCACCTTGTCGCGCCAGAAGTCATAGGCGGGCCGGTTGGCGGCTTCGTCGAGCAGCAGGTCGGAGTAGTTGCTGGCCCAGAAGCTGAACCCTCCTGCCGCCCACAGCCGCTCGTAGGTCGCGAGCCGCTCGTCGTGCGGGACCGTCAGTGCTGACTGACGGGACTCGGGGAGGTCGAAGCCGCTGTTGGTCTTGGTCCGAAGGTCGAAGATCTCGGGGTAGTGGGCCTTGGCCGCGTCCTGCTCCTCCCGGGTGAGGCGACGTTGCTGCATGGCGAGCGCAAGGATGGGCGTCCGCTGGAACACCGTCACCGCTGCCGCCACTTTCGCCGCTTCCTGCACCACCTGGACGCCACTCGCCCCGGTGCCGACGACCCCCACACGCCGGCCGGTCATGTCGAGGCCCTGCTGGGGCCAGTGGGCGGTGTGGTGACACGCTCCCTGGAAGTCCGCCAACCCCTGGAAGGCCGGTATGTAGGCCTTTGCGGCGAAGCCGGTGCACATCACGACGAAGCGGGCACGGAGAACGTCGCCGCGCTCGGTGCCGACCTGCCAGGCACGCTGATCTTCGTCCCACACCGCCTCTGTCACGCGGCTGTCGAAGCGGATGTCCTTGCTGAGGCCCCACTCGGCGTCGACGTGATCGAAGTAGCGCCTGAGCGCCTCCCAGTCGGGGAACCTCTCGTCCCAGTACCAGTCCCGCCACAAGGCCTCGTCGGAGAACTCGTAGACCGGCACGTGGGAGTCCACCCGGGCGCCCGGGTAGCAGTTCCAGTGCCAGATGCCGCCCAGGCCTGACCCGGCTTCGAGGAGGACGACCGACAGGCCGAGTTGGCGAAGCCGGTGCAACTGGTAGGCGCCGGCGAAACCGGCGCCTACGATCACCACGTCGAGATCCGGCGGCGAATGGGCGACACCTGCGATCTGGCTCACCAGGCAACCTCTCCGCAGGATGCCGCGCCCCGGGCGGGGATGATCGGAGGGTGCAACATGACAGCCATGTTGTCGCATAGAGCGCCTGCTGTCCACCGGCACACCGCGGTCGTGACGGGTGGGCGGCCTCGAAGCGTCCGGTCGGCTCGAGTGTCCGGTCGGGTGGTACCCGCCTGACCCGATGCGCCAGACTGGCTTCGCAGAGCCCGGTTGCGCTTCGACCGAGGGGGGATGCACGACATCAGGAGCGAGCGCCTGGCTCACTCCGAGACACAACACAAGAGGGGAAGGCCCGTCATGCCTATCAATCCAGATGCTGTCGGCGTCGAATCGGAGCCGAGCGAGGTCAGCTGGTCCAGGGTGGATGCGGTCGTCTACGCGCTGGGCGTGGGCTGCGGCACCGACGAGTTGAAGTTTGCCACCCACGACACCAAGGACGCCCCCCAGGAGGTGCTTCCGACCTTTGCCGTGGTTGCCGGAGGCGGGGAGAGCGTCCGCCAGAAGAGCGGGGTGGGAGCATCGGCGTCCCAGACCGGTCTGTTCTCCAAGCTCGGCAGCTTCAACTTCGCCATGCTGGTGCACGGCGAGCAGGGAGTGCACCTGGAAGGACCGATCCTGCCGGAGGGCCGCGCCCGCGTGACCTCCAGGGTCGTCGGGATCTACGACAAGGGCTCCGGCGCCGTCGTCGCCATCGAGGGCACCGCGGTCGAGCCCGCGAGCGGCAAGGTGCTGTGGCGCACGACGTCTTCGATCTTCCTTCGCGGCGAGGGAGGTTGGGGTGGCGACCGCGGCCCGTCGGGGCCCCGCAACGTCGCACCGGAACGGGCCCCGGACCACGAGGTGAGCTACGCGACACGGCCGGACCAGGCTCTTCTCTACCGCCTCTCGGGCGACCTCAACCCGCTGCACTCCGACCCGAGCTTCGCCAGCCTCGGTGGCTTCGACCGACCGATCCTCCACGGCCTCTGCAGCTACGGCTTCACCGGGCGGGCGCTGCTCCACTCCCTTTGCGGTAGCGATCCGAGCCGCTTCGGTGGCATGGAGGCGCGTTTCTCGAAGCCGGTCTTCCCCGGTGACACGCTGACGGTCAAGATGTGGGAGATGGACGGCCACTCGGTCTTCCGGACCGAGCGCCAAAACGGCGATGTCGTCATCGACCAGGGTCGGCTGACCACGGCCTGAGGGGTTGCAGGGCGACCACGTGCGGGGTCGCGGCGCATCCAAACGTCGAGGGCGGCGCAGAGGGAAGGCCGGCGGCAGCGTCTCGAAGCGGCCGCGCCCGTGCTCGTCGCTGTGGCCCGTGGCGCCGGCCTCTAGCCGGTGAAGAAGCCACCACCGGGGTGGAGGATCTCACCGGTCATCTACGAGGCGTCTTCCCCGGCGAGGAAGGCTGCCACCGCAGCCACCTCGCCGGGCTGGCCGAGGCGACCCATCGGGATCTGGGCCAGCACCTGGCTCCGTACCGGCTCCATGTCGCTGAGGATCCTGGTCATGTTGGTGTCGATGAAGCCGGGCCCGATGGCGTTCACCCGCACGCCGGCTGCCGCCAGTGACCGGGCTGCCGACTTCGTCAGCATCCACACACCCGCCTTGGAGACCGCGTAGGCCATAGGACCGGCCTCCGGGGCCTTGGCGGCGATCGACGCGATCGAGCCTCCTGAGCCCTGCTGGACCATCCGGCGCGCCGCCGACTGCATCGCGAGCATCGTCCCGGTGAGGTTGACGTCGAGCACCTCCTGCCAGTCACCGAGCGGGAGGTCGACCAGCGCCCCGTACGGCTCGCTCAGCGCCTGCGCCGCCAGTGCGAGCTCGGCCATGTCGTTGGCGGTGTCACCGCTGCGGTAGCGGGCATGGCTGATCCCCGCTGCGGTCACGAGCACGTCGACGCCCCCGAAGGCCTCGACCGCGGCGGCGACCATCGCGTCGTTGCTGGCCTGATCGGACGCCTCCAACTCCACGGGCCGGCTCCTCCCGCCGTCGGATGCGATGTCCGAGGCGACCAAGGTTGCCGCGTCGAGGAGCACGTCGGCCACCACCACCGAGGCGCCTTCGGCCGCCAGTCGCAGCGCACAGGCCCGACCTATGCCGTTGCCGCCACCGGTGACGATCGCGCGCTTGCCGTCCAGACGCCTGGGTTCCATGTCACGATCGTCGCCGGAGGCCCCCCTGTGTCAACCGCCACCGGCGGGCGCCCGCAGCAGGCCACTGGCGCGCCCCGGCCACCGCGACGTTACAGCGGGCCAGGTATCGCGATGCGGGCCGCAACGGGGGTCATGGCAGGCGAGAAGGAGACCGCATGAGAGCGTTCCAGATGACCGCCTGGCGGACCGAGCCAACGCTTCGCGAGGTGGAGGACCCTGTCCCCGGCCACGACGAGGTCATAGTCCGCATCGCCGGTGCCGGCGTGTGCCACTCGGACCTGCACCTGCTCCACGACTTCGACGAGGGCCTCACCCCCTGGTCCCTGCCCTTCACGCTGGGCCACGAGAACGCGGGATGGATCGAGTCCCTGGGCGACGGCGTCGAGGGTTTCTCGATCGGCGACCCGGTGGCGGTCTACGGAGCGTGGGGCTGCGGCCACTGCAACAACTGCGACGTGGGGAAGGAGAACTACTGCCTGAGATCAGCGCACCTGCGGGCCGGGGGCGGTGGTTTCGGCGCGGACGGTGGCCAGGCACGCCTGATGCGGGTCCCGCACGCGCGGCGGCTCGTACCGCTCGGCGACCTCGACCCGGTCGTCGCCGCCCCCCTCACCGACGCTGGTCTCACCCCCTACCACGCCATCAAGCGATCCCTGGCGCTCCTCGTGCCGGGCTCCACCGCGGTGGTGATCGGCGCCGGCGGGCTCGGCAACATGGCGGTGCAGATCCTGCGGGCCACAAGCCCGGCGACGGTGGTGGCGGTCGACGAGCGGCCGGCTGCGCTCGAGCGCTCGAGCGCCTCCGGCGCGCTCGCCGTCGCTTTGCCCTCGGAGGCGCAGGCCGCAGTCAGCGACCACACCGGGGGCCGCGGTGCCGACCTGGTCCTCGACTTCGTCGGCGCGGATGCCACCATGGCCCTGGGTGCGTCGCTCGGCCGGACGCTCGGCCAGCTCACCGTCGTCGGCATCGCCGGCGGTGCCCTGCCGGTCGGCTTCTTCACCGTGCCGTTCGAGCTCTCGGTGGCGACGACCTACTGGGGGACGATCCCGGAGTTGCGCGAGGTCATCGCCCTCGCCCAGAGCGGGCGCATCCTCCCCGCGACCGAGGTCTATCCCTTGGAGAGAGCGGCCGACGCATACCGTGCCCTCTCCCAGGGCACGCTCGTAGGACGGGCGGTCATCGTCCCAGGCTGACCGACCCCCCGTAGAGGGAGGCTGTCAGGTATTAGGATTGCCAGCCCGAAAGCAAATATTTAACTGGCTACGTTCTGAGACCACCGAGACACCAAAAGCCCTTGTTGGGCAAGGGCTTCGTCCACTCAGCTCCCGCCTTGAGCCCGCAACTTCGGGCTAGGCTAGACCCGCACCGCATCGGCGGTTGGCGTGCCGCCCTCGACGGATGAGGATCGGGGTGTGTCGGCCCGGGCAGGCATCGTGTGTCCATTGCGCTTGGAGCCGTAGTCAGGACGCGTCGCAGTCGCGGAGGCTCAGGCGCCGCAACTCGTGCCGGAAGCTGGTGGCGAAGCCTGGGCACGTCGGCGCGCGGAGGCCGTTCCCTGGCGAGCTGCAGTCCCGAGCGCATGAGTTCTGGGCGGTCCTGGCGAGGCGTCGCTGCCGACCGGAGTTGTAGCGGTCCTGGACTCCTGCTTGACGTCGAGGGCGCGCAGATCGTCCTTGAGGATCGCCGTGACCCCCTGCACCGCGCAGTCGATCTGAGCCTCGAGGCATGCGGTGACCGGGCTGTGGCCGGGTCCGGAGCCGGGCCCGTAGGTGAGGAAGAGGTTGGGGAAGCCGGCGACGCTCACGCCCTCGAAGGCCTGCGACTCACCCGCCCATGCATCGTCGAGCGACGTGGCCCCTACCCCGAGCACGGGGAACGGCGTTGGGCTGCGGTGTGCTGATTCGAACCCGGTAGCGAACACGATGCAGTCAACCTGGTGCTCGATGCCGTCCGATGTCCTGATGCCGTTGGGGCTGAGCGTGGCGATCGGCCAGGTGATGAGCTCGCAGTTGTCGGCCTGCAGGGCCCGATACCAGGAACTCGACATGAGGGGGCGCTTGCGCCCGGCGCCGTGCTGAGGGGTGAGCTGGCGCCGGAGCCATGGATCTCTTACCTGGACATGCAGGTGGGCGCGGGCGATGGTCTCCACGGCGGAGGTCATCGGCGTCTCCCACACCGCCGCCAGGGCCGCGGCCTCCTGACCCCAGTGCAGGGCTCCCCGAGCCAGGGCCCCGGCCCCGGGCACCTTCCCGAAGAGCGCCTTGGTCCATGCCGGGGTCCTCAGGTCGACTCGCGGCAGGACCCATCCCGGTGTGCGCTGGAAGACCTTCACCCGGTCGGCCACGCGGACCAGGCGCGGGACGGTGTCCACCGCGCTGACTCCTGTGCCGATAACGGCAACCCGCTTTCCGGCGAGGTCATAGTCGGGATCCCACCGGGCGCTGTGCATGGTGTGACCGGTGTAGGTGCTGATGCCGCGCAGTGCCGGCAGGTGGGGTTTGGACAGGGGCCCGTTGGCCATGATGACACTGCGGGCCTCGATCACCTCACCGCCGCCGGTCGTCGCCGACCAACGCCCGGTCTCGGCACCGAAGCGCAGGCCGGTCACGGTCCGGCCGGAGCGGATGTGGGGAGCCAGGTCGTAGCGGTCTACCAGCCATCCCAGGTACTCTCGGATCTCTTCGCTGCCGGTGTGGGCGCGCGACCAGCCGGGTCTTGGCGCGAAGGAGAACGGATGGAGCAGGGGCGGGATGGCGCGCGTCGCGCCTGGGTAGCTGTTGTCCCGCCAGCTCCCACCGATGATCCCAGACTCCCCTTCCAGGATCACGAAGTCGTCGATGTGGGCGTTGCGCAACCGGATCGCAGCTCCGATGCCGGCGAAGCCGGCACCGACGATCAGCGTGGCGATCGATCCATCGGGCGGCCCGGCCTCTGCGGTGGGGGCGTGGCCCAGCGGGGCCCGAGCCGGCGCATCGACGGCGATCCCACCCCGGCTCACGCGCGACCTCCCGGCGGTTGCACCGCGTCCGGCGCAGGCATGCCGCTCCCTGTGAGCCGGTGCACGAGCCCCAAACCCTTGCTGTAGCTGTTGGGTAGGTGGCGCTTCGCGTCCCACACCAGCCGGGTGTCGGGCTGGGGCAGCGCGTAGAGCCTGCCCCGGTCGAAGGCGTCGAGAGCCGCCCGGGCAACCCGGGGGGCCGACCACCCGGTCCAGCGCATCATGGTGTCCGCCAAGGACGCGGCGGACGCGTCGATCCGCCCGTCCCTGGCGATGTTGGTCTTGACGAAGGTCGGGCACAGCACCGTCACCTGGACTCCGGTGCCGGCCATCTCGGCCGAGATGGTCTCCGAGAGGGCCAGCACCCCGGCCTTCGACACGCTGTAGGCGGCCATCCCGGGCGCCGCTGCGAAGCTCGCCGCTGACGCCACGTTGATGATGCCGCCTGACCCGGTCGCGCGGATCTGGGGCGCGAAGACGTGGCAACCATGGATCACGCCCCACAGGTTGACCCCCAGCGCCCAGCGCCAGTCCTCCATCCGCTCTGCCCCGACGGGACGGCCGCCGATCCCGACCCCCGCGTTGTTGACCACCACGTCGACCGCCCCGTCGAACCACCGCCCGGCCCGCTCGCTGCGAGCAACGACCTCGTCAAGGTCGGCGACGTCGCACCCGGCGGCCAGGGCCCGCTCGCCTCCTGCGGTGATCTCGGCCGCCGTCGCCTCGGAGCGGGCCTTGTCGATGTCGGCGCAGACGACCTGCCCACCCCGCCGGCCGAGCTCGAGGGCGAAGGCCTTGCCGATGCCACTTCCGGCCCCGGTCACCACAGCGTGGGAGCCGTAGGACCTTCGCCGTCCGAACAGGGGCCGAAGGGCGGTCATGCCCGGGGCCCGGCGTCGCCCTGCTGCCCCTTGGCCTCTAGCCTCGAGGGCTCCCCCGACGAGCAGGTAGCGACCTCGAACAACGGGACCAGGTAGCGACGGGCAAACCGGCGGGCGCGCTCGGGGTCCTCGAGGTCGACCCGGGAACCGGGGATCAGCACGAAGGACAGCAGCAGCCTGACGACGATCTCGGCCATGGCCGTCAGCTCGTCGTCGTCCCCACGACTCAGACCGGACCTACCGACCATCTGGGTGGCCAGGTAGTCCCGCGCCACGTCGACCAGGGGTCCGCCCATCGCCACGAGCTGGGGCAGGAAGGAGTCAGGCTCTCCCGTCAGCAACCTGTTGAGCAGGGGGTGGCTACGAATCGACTCGAGGGTGAAGGCGAAACCCACCACGATCCGGTCTTCGTCCCGGCTGCAGGCCGAGGTTGCCAGGTCCAACTCGGCGAGGAACTCCGATACCTCCCGCAGGAACACCGCCTCTAGGAGCGCGTCCTTCCCTGCGAACCGCCGGTACAGCGTCACGCGGGAGACCTTGGCGCGCCGGGCGACGTCCTCCATGGTGGTGCGCTTCAGGCCGTAGAGCTCCATCTGGCGCAGCGTCGCCACCAAGATGCGCTCCTCGATGTCGTCGCGTGCTGGATCGGTGGTCCGCTCGGCGACGGCCCGGGCGAAGAACCCGACCAGGCTCACGACCTGCTCCGCCCCGGCCCGGCGGCCTCAGGGTCGCAGCGAACGGCCGCAGGCGGCCGGCGGAGCATGTGTCTGCTGCTCACGCGACAGGCTCGTAGGTCAGCTGTCGTATCCAGGAGGGTACGGGCCGGATGAGCCGGCGCGGGTAGAAGTTGGTCAGGTCCAGGAGGAGGTTGCCAAAGATGTGGTAGGGGTGGCTGGAGTCCACCAGGACCGTGCCGTACCACTTGAGGAGCTGGTAGCCGACTCCTCGCTTGGTCCGGGGGCTCCGGTCCCCGAGCCTCGCAAAGCGCCCCAGGGCCTCCTGCAACCGCCTCTCGTCGATACCCATGGCCTCCATGTTGTCGCACTCTCGGGACAGCAACGGCAAGACACCCAGCAGCCTGACGAGGAGGACGGGGTTGAGCCCGGAGCGCAAGAGGTCGGCTACCTGACGGTAGACCGGCTCGTCACCGAGCAGGTCCAGCACGTGGAACCCGACCGAGAGGTGGCGGGACTCGTCGTTGTTGACCCTGTCGAAGACGGTCCCGCAGAGGGGATCGTGCACCTCGTCCACGAGGAACTTGAGCAGCGCACCGTCGAGCGCGACCTCGAGCATCGGTATCGCTGCCGCCAGCACGCCGAAAGGGATGCGGTCCGCGTAGCAGTCCAGCCACTCGATGGCCAGGCGGACGTTGATGTTGGCTTTCGGGACGTCGCCCGGTCCCACCATGCCCCACCGCCTCATCAGGGCCAGCTCCGCGTTGGCATGCCGCTGCTCCTCCGCGTGGAAGTACCGGTAGATGGCGGCCAGCTGCGGATCGGGGGCCTTCACCTCCAACGCCGCGAAGGCTCGTGCGCCGATCTGCTCGATCCAAGTCAGGTCGGCCATGAAATCCTTCAGCAACGGCCACTGCTCGTCGGAGACCAGATCGGCCCCCGGAGCATCCCAGTCGACGTCCGCCAGCGCCCACTGCCGGTCCCCGATCCTCTCGAGCATCCTGCCAAGGTCGAGGGCCACGGCCGTCCTCTCTTCATGCTCCGCCGTGGGGCAGAGCATGCGCTGGATCAACTGCATGGACGTCGCGGGCGGCGCCCCGCACGCACTAACGGAGTAACACTGGTACCAATGTTGTATCATCCTGCCATGAGCGCCGCAAGGGAGGGGCGTATCGTGCCGGCTGGGAGCCCATCCGCCCCCTCAGAGCAGGCGCTTCGACAGGGTCCCGATGATCCTTTGGTAGAGCCCGGGGCCCGTACGGGCCAACATGTCGATCAGCGCCGCGTCGGGTCCTACCATCGCCCGCCTGCGGTCGTGCTCGACAGCCCGGAGGATCGTCGCTGCGGCCTTCTCCGGGCTGGTCAGGAAGACACGGTCGGCGGTCTTGGCAAGCTCGGCGGACGTCCTGCCGGGACGGCCGTCGCCAGCACCGTCTATGCGCGCGTTCCTGGTGATGTTGGTCTTGATCCCCCCGGGGTGGATGGCGCTGCACGACACGCCGGAGCGCTCGATGTCGAGCTCGATCCGGAGCGCCTCGGTGAAGCCCCTCACCGCGAACTTCGCCGCGTTGTAGGCGGACTGGGACGGGATCCCGACCAATCCGAAGACGCTGGAGATGTTGACGATGTGGCCCCGCCCGGCGGCCTTGAGGTGGGGGAGGAAGGACTTCGTGCCGTAGACGACCCCCCAGAAGTCGATGCCCATGAGCCACTCGAAATCTTCGTAGGACATCGACTCCACCGACGCCATGAGCGCGGCACCGGCGTTGTTGACCACCAGGTCGACGGAGCCGGACTCGCTCACCGTCGCGTCGGCCCACTGCTGCACCGCGGCCCGCTCGGCCACGTCGAGCCTGGTCGTGGTAGCCCGGACGCCACTGGCCGAAGCCAGGCGCGCTGTGGCCGCCATCCCGTCCTCGTCTATGTCGGCGAGCGCCAGGTGGCAACCCCGCCTCGCGAGGTCCATGGCGAGCGCCCGACCTATGCCGGAGGCGGCTCCGGTGACCGCTGCAGTCTGTCCCCTCGAGATCTTCATGCGGCCCCCGGGATCCTGGTCTGCCGCCGTCGTGCGGCCGGTCCCACTGGCGCGTCCCACCCGGCGGCTCGGCGAAGGCTTGCGACGGAATACATATGCTGTAGTGTGTAGCACATTACGACAAGCGGCGCCCTGAGGGCAACCCGCCGAGCCCGCACGAGCCCAAGCGAGCCCAGGCGAGTCCAGATGAAATGACCAGATGAAAATGAGGAGGACGGACCTGTGACCTCGGTAGAAGAGAACACCCGTGCAGTGCAGAGCTGGACCGACGACTTCGACGTCCTCGATCCGCAGTACACGCTCGAGCCAGACCGGGTCTGGCGGGGGCTTCGCGAGTCGTGTCCCGTAGCACACACCGAGCGCTACGGATCCACCTGGATGCCGGTCGAGTACGCCGACCTGACGGCGATCGCCCACGACATCGACCACTTCTCGTCGCTCGACATCGCGGTCATCACCGCGGGCCGGGAGGTCGACCCTCTCACCACGACGATGCTCAAGGCGCCCCCGATCACGTCCGATCCGCCCGAGCACACGGCGGCTCGGAGGCTGCTGCTGCCCGCCTTCTCCCCCGGTGCCGTGGATGCCCTGATACCGGTGACCCGCAAGCTGGCCAACGAGCTGATCGACCGGTTCATCGGCGGCTCCGAGGCTGACGCAGCGGTGGACTACGCCCAGCACATCCCGGTGCGGATCATCGCCGAGATGCTCGGCGTCCCGACGGAGGACGAGGCCATCTTCACGGGCTGGGCGGTGACGGTGATCCAGCAGGGCTTCACCAACGTCCAGGGTGCCATCGCCGCGGTGACGGAGCTGATCGACTACTTCCGCCGGAGGATCGCCGATCGCCTGGCCGTACCGGAGGGCAGCCGCCCGGACGACGTGCTGACCCTGCTTGTGGAGTCGCGGATCGACGGCGAGCCGCTGTCCGACCACCACCTGGTCGGATCGTGCTTCCTGCTGCTCCTGGCCGGCATCGACACGACCTGGAGCGGCATCGGATCCAGCCTCTGGCACTTGGCCACCCATCCCGACGACCAGCAGCGGCTGCGGGACGATCCCGGTCTCATGGACACCGCCGTCGAGGAGTTCCTCCGCTTCTACAGCCCGGTCACGATGGCCCGCTACGTGGCCGAGGACGTCGAGTACAAGGGCTGCCCGATGACCGTCGGGGACAAGGTGATCCTCACCTTCCCGGCTGCCAACCGCGACCCGGCCGTGTTCGACCGGGCCGACGAGTTCGTCATCGACCGAGCCAAGAACCGGCACCTGGCGTTCGGTGCGGGCATCCACCGCTGCCTCGGCTCCAACCTGGCGCGCATGGAGATGCGGGTGGCCCTCGAGACCTGGCTGGCCAGGGTGCCGACCTTCGAGCTGGCAGACGCGGACGCTGTCGTCTGGACCGGTGGTCAGGTACGCGGCCCCCGGCGGGTACCTGTCCGGTGGTGACATTTGGGCCGTACCCTTCCCGCCACCAGCCCGGCTCCACGGCGGGTGGCCCCGGGCTCTCAGCATGCGTCGCTACCAGGGGGGCGGGTCGTCCCTCCCCGTCGACCTCCGTCGACTGTCCCCTGTCGACGCCGCCCGGCTCGTCGAGGTGGCCCTCACGCTTGCGGCGAGCGGGGTGGTCGTGGTCGCTCGTCGCGGTCCGTTCCTGGTGATCCATCCCCGGCGCAGGAGTCCCCGTGCCCTCGCGGTCGCCCTGCGCCAGGCTTTCGCCGATCTGGGTCCGACCTACGTCAAGCTCGGGCAGCTGATCGCGTCGAGCCCGGGGCCCTTCCCCGAGGTGCTCTCCGACGAGTTCCGCGGGTTGCTCGACCAGTGCCCGGCTGAGGCACCCGGCCGTGTCCGTGCCCTCGTCCAGCGCGAGTTGGGGGTCCCCCTCGACGAGGTCTTCAAGCACTTCGACGAACCCCGGTCGCTGCTGCCTCCATCGCCGAGGTGCACCGCGCCGTCCTCCACGGCGGCCGGGAGGTCGCCGTGAAGGTGCGCCGGCCCAACCTATCCCGCCGGATCGAGAGCTACCTCAGATTGCTCGGGCTGCTGGCTGCGGTCCTGCAGCACGCGCCGAGCGCTGGTCCAGATGGCCAACCCGGCCACAGAACGCGAATCCTGCGACGACTACTTCAGGACGGTCCTAGGAACTCCCGCCAGGGGAACTTCCGCCGCACCCCGCTGGTGGCGGTGACCACGGTCGCGTCCAGCACCAGGGCGGCGGCGTTGCCGAAGTCCTCGGCCCGCGTCACCGCGACCCGCCACCGGTGTCACGGATAGTGGCAGGCAGGTGACTCGCCTTGTTGGATCCTGCGCTCACGTGCAGCCAAACTCCCCAGTCCATTGGTCTGGGCCCCAAACCAAGCGTAACTGTTCACCTACGTGGGCTGCGGCGGCATCCAAGGATCTCCTGAGAAGAGCCGCATGAGGGCGTCCATGGCGGAGATATCGTTCTTCCTGGTGGTGTCGAGGTAGCTGCGCAGGTGGGCGGATCGTTCGGCACCGGCTTTGCTGCGGAAGCAACCTGTGAGCACCCGGTCGCTGGTCGCTTACTTGACCGAAGTGGGGGTGATCGCAGAGTCGTCGTGTCCGGCGGTCGGGCCGCTCGACGCGGTGGCGGGACGCTACGTCGAATACCTCGTGTCCCAGCGGGGGCTGACCCCGCGCTCGGTGGCGCACTACGAGGTTGCTGCTCGCCTTTTCGCCGAGGAGATCGGCGTGGGAGAGGACCGCTCGTTGGCTTCGGTGACCGCCGCTGAAGTGAGCCGGTTCGTCGTCGACTTCTGTGCACGGCCGGTGAAGATGTCGCCACGGGAACTGGTCTCGTGTTTGCGGTCGTTCCTGCGGTTCTGCCACCTGGAGGGGTTGACGCCGACGGCGCTGGTGGGTGCGGTCCCCTCGTACGCGTCGTGGCGGCAGGCCTCGCTGCCGCGGGCGTTGCCGCCAGCACAAACCGCTCGGCTGCTCGCCAGTTGCGACCGGCGCACCCGCCGGGGTCGGCGCGACTACGCGGTGCTGGTGTGCTTGTCACGGCTCGGTCTGCGAGCAGGCGAGGTCGCAGCGCTCGGCTTGGACGACATCGACTGGCGGGCGGGGGAGGTGGTCGTGCACGGCAAGGGGCCGCGGGTGGAGCGACTGCCGTTGCCGGTCGATGTGGGGGAGGCGATCGCCGGCTACCTGCAGCGGGGTCGTCCCGACGCCCCGGGTCGGGAGGTGTTCGTGCGGATGATCGCCCCGCTGGTGGCGTTGAGCAGTCCTGGGGTGACGTGGGTGGTCTACGACGCCTGCAACCGGGCTGGTCTGCCCCGAGTAGGTGCGCACACGCTGCGCCACTCGGCGGCTTCGGACATGCTGCGCGCCGGCGCGAACCTGACCGAGATCGGCCAGGTGCTCCGGCACCGGCGCCCGGGGACCACGGCCATCTACGCCAAGGTCGACCACCACACCCTCGACATCCTCGCCCGCCCGTGGCCTGGGAGCCTGGCATGACGCCCCTGGCAGCCTCGGTCGGCGACTACCTGGTCGTGCGCCGGGCGCTGGGCTACAAGCTGGAGAGGGCCGAGAAGCTCCTCGGCCAGTTCGTCACCTACTGCGACAGCGTGGGCGTCTCGGTGATCACCACCGAGGTGGCGGTGGCATGGGCTTGCCTGCCGGCCGACGGGAGTCGGTGGTGGTGGACACAGCGGCTCAGTGTCGTGAGGGTGTTCGCCAAGTGGCTGCAAGCACATGAGCCGGCCACCGTGGTCCCACCGCCGGACGTGTTCGGCCGAGTCGAGATCCCACGTGCCGTGCCCTACCTCTACACCGACGCCGAAGTCATGGCGTTGATGGACGCCGCCGAGCGCCTGCGCTATCCGCTGGCCCGGGTCACCTACCGGACCCTGATCGGCTTGCTGGCGGTGACCGGCATGCGAGTCGGTGAAGCCATCCGACTCGATTGCGACGACGTCGACTGGGACGATCGCACGCTTCGGGTCCGCAGCTCGAAGTTCGACAAGTCCCGCCTGGTGGTGCTGCACGCCAGCGCCGCCGCGGCGTTGAAGGCTTACGCCGTCGGGCGAGACGAGCTGTGCCCCAACCCGAAGGCGCCCGCCCTGCTGCTCTCGGGCGCCGGCACCCGGCTCATCTACTGCAACGTGTCGTCGTTGTTCCGCAAGATGGCCGCCATCGCCGGACTTCCACCCCGTTCCGGTCGTTGCCGACCAAGGATTCACGACCTCCGCCATGCCTTCGCGGTGAGGACCATCACCGACTGGCACGCCGCTGGAGTCGACGTCGAAGCACGGTTGCCGTCCCTGTCGACCTACCTGGGACACGCCGACCCCAAGGACAGCTACTGGTATCTGTCGGCCACGCCCGAGCTGCTCGCCCTCAGCGTCCGCCGGCTCGACGGTCTCGACATCGGGGGCGTCCGGTGACGGCGTTGGCCCCGACCCTGCAGGCGTTCTTCACCCAGAGGTTGGCCCAGCGCGGAGCGAGCGCCCACACCATCGCCGCGTACCGAGACGCCCTGCGCCTCCTTCTCTGCTACCTCCATCAGACCACCGGAGTGGGCCCCTGCCAGCTGGACTTCGACCACGTCGACGCCGAGCGGGTAGCGGCGTTCTTGGACCACCTCGAAAACGACCGTCACGTGAGCGTCGCCACCCGCAACGCCCGCCTCGCCGCCATCCACTCCCTGTTCTCCTTCGCGGCCCTGCGCCATCCCGAGCACGCCCAAACCATCAGCCGGGTCCTCGCCATCCCACCCAAACGCCACGACCAGGAGATCGTGTGCTTTCTCACCGTCGCTGAGACCGAAGCGCTCCTCGCCGCCCCCGATCGCAATCGCCGGACGGGGCGACGCGATCATGCCCTGCTGCTCCTCGCCGCTCAGACCGGCCTGCGGGTCTCCGAGCTCATCGCGCTGCGCGTCGAAGACCTTCATCTCGGCACCGGCGCTCACGTCGACTGTCTCGGCAAAGGCCGCAAGCATCGTTCAACGCCGCTGACCACCCAGACCGTCGCCGTGCTCGAACCCTGGCTGGCCGAACGCCACGGCCAACCCGACGTCCCGCTCTTCCCCGGTCCCCGCGGCGCCCCGTTGAGCCGGGACGCCATCCGACGCCTCATCACCAAGTACACGAAAAGGGCCTCGACCGACTGTCCTGACCAGCTCCACACCCTCAGCCCGAACCTTCGCCACCAGCTCATCGATCACCGACTCCGGCACCAACCCGCCGCGGATGCCACCATCATCGGTCCCAGGCACCGAGCCCACTACCGTCGTCTCATCAGTCACTGTCACGTTAGATACACCTCCTACTGGCAGGCTTCCAGGCCTACCTATTTGGTTGGTGGATCCCTCTTACACAGACTCCCTGACACCCCCACTCGACGACTGCGAGGTCCACGGACACAAGAAGGCCGGCGCCTCCTACGGCTACACCAAGGTCCTCGGCTACCACCCGCTACTCGCGACCAGGGCCGATACCGGCGAGATCCTCCACGCCCGGATGCGCAAAGGCTCCGCGAACACCGCCCGGGGCGCGAACCGTTTCGTCGAGGAGCTCATCGCCAGAGTCCGGTCCTGCGGCGCCACCGGAGGGATCGTCGTGCGGGTCGATTCCGGGTTCTGGTCGAACAAGACCATCGCCACCCTCGGCCGTCTCGGGGTGCGGTTCACCATGACGGTCCGCTCCAATGTCGCCATCAACGCTGCGATCGCTGGGATCGCGGAGGACGCGTGGACCGACATCGACTACACCGACAACGGCGGCGCCGCCCAGGTCGCCGAGTGCGCCTACAAGGGTCTGCGCCTAGTGGTGCGCCGCACCCGTCTCGCCGAGACAGCCCAGTCCGCGTTGTTCCCGACCTGGCGGCACCACTCCTTCCTCACCAACCTGGCCGCCGGCACCGTCGCTGTCGACCGGTTCCACCGCCACCACACCGTGGTCGAACTCGCCATCCGCGACCTGAAAGACAACGCCGGGCTCGACCACGTGCCCTCCGGCGTGTTCGCCGCCAACGGCGCCTGGCTCGCGTGCGCCGTCCTCGCGCACAACCTCATCCGCTGGACCGCCGCGCTCGGCGACTTGGTCCCCGACGACCACACCTACACCGTCGGGCGCACCCATCGGATCCGTCACGTCGCCATGCCCGCCCGGCTCGTGAACCGAGCCGGGACCCTCACCCTCCGAGCCCCCGCCCGCTGGCCATGGAAAGCCGAGTTCACCATCGCACTCGAGCACCTCCGAGCCCTCCAACCAGCCACCGGCTGACCACCAGCCAGACGGACCTGGCGGCCCGTCAGACCATCACCCAGCCGCCGACAACCCAACGTCGATAACCACGAACCCCTAGTCGACCACGCCCCACAATCAGCCGGAACGCACCCCACCCGCTCACCGAGCCCGCAACCCGACAACGCCCCCTCGCTCAGCCCGAGACAGTGGATCCAGGCTGAACCGCTACATCCGCGACCGGTTCTTGACCGAGGCCGAGGCGAGAGGGATCGCCAGCCTCGACGAACTCAACGACACGTTCATGGCCTGGGCCGAGCAGGTCGCCAACGCCAGGGTGCATGCCGAAACCGACCAGACCCCCCTCGACCGGTTCTCGGCTGGAGGAGCGCCCCGGGCCGCGGAGCGCTCCGTGATGGCCGACGCGTTCCGATGGTCAGCGATCCGCAAGGTGACCGCCACGGCCACAGTGTCGCTCGCAGGAAACCGCTACACCGTCGACCCCGCCCTCGTCGGCCGTCGAGTCGAGCTGCGATATGACCCTGAAGACCTCACCCGCCTCGACGTCGTCATCGACGGGCGCCCCGCCGGGGTCGCCACCCCCTTCGTGCTCGGCCGCCACGTGCACCCAGCCGTGCCCCAAGCGGCCCGGGCCCCCGCACCCGCTACCGGTGTCGACTACCTGGGCATGGTCCAAGCAGCACACGAGGCAGTCACCTCAACCCCGATCTCCTTCCGTGACCTCGCCGGCCCCGGCGACGACGCCTCGAACAGCGACGGCGATCAACTCGGCCTGTTCGACACCGGAACGGCGTCGTGAACCGGGCTCCGTGGGTCACCCACTTCGGCTTCGCCCGCACCCCGTTCTCCAAGACCATCCCGGCCAAAGACCTCTACGCCCGACCAGCCCACGCCGAAGCCGTCGCCCGAATCAACTTCTGTGTCGGAGAGTCAGCCCTCGGCGTGATCACCGGCGACGTCGGCGCCGGCAAGACCGCGGCGGTGCGCGCCGCGGCGGCCGCCCTCGACCCGGCCGCGCACCTAGTCGTCTACGTCGCCAACCCCGCATTCGGGACACGCGGCCTGTATGTCACGATCGTCTCCGCGCTCGGGGCCGCCCCCCGGTTCCACAAAGTCGAGGTCATGGCCCAAGCCGCCGCCCTGCTCGCCGCCGAAGAAGCAGAACGACATCGCCGGGTCGTGATCATCATCGACGAGGCCCACCTCCTCACCCCCGCCCAACTCGAAGAGATCCGCCTACTCACCAACGCCGAGATGGACTCGGCCAGTCCCTTCGCCGGGATACTGGTCGGCCAACCCACGCTCAGCCGCCAACTACGCATGGGCGTGTTCGCCGCCCTCGACCAGCGCATCGCCACCCGCTACACCATCAAACCCATGGACCTCGCCGAGTCAGCCGCCTACCTGATCCATCACCTCGGCCTCGCCGGGCGCAGCGATCCTCTCATCGCCGACGACGCCGTCGCCCGACTCCACCGCGTCGCCAACGGCCTGCCCCGACAACTCAACAACGCGGCCGTCGCCGCGCTCATCGCTGCAGCCGCCGAAGGCAAAG
This sequence comes from Acidiferrimicrobium sp. IK, assembly GCF_025499425.1. Classification (GTDB taxonomy): domain Bacteria; phylum Actinomycetota; class Acidimicrobiia; order Acidimicrobiales; family Palsa-688; genus Acidiferrimicrobium. The sequence continues at coordinate 4,526 of NZ_JAIMCB010000026.1, read as the reverse complement.
CCCTCGTCGACGACACCTGCGCCAAAAAAGCCGTCGCCGAACTCACCCGCAACGAATGACCACCCCGCCGGCGCCGGCCGACAACCGGCGCCGGCACGACGGTCAACACCCCCGACGCCGAACCATCCTCGCTCAAACCCGCCGAAGCATGACCATTCAAACCAGCCGGCAACAACTTCCCATGGCCACCAGCGGGGACTCCCGTGGCCACCAGCGACTACCTCAACTGGCCACCAGCGGGGACTTCCTCATGGCCACGGACATGGGGGCTCAACCACGTGGTAGAGGCGCTCCGCCAGCTCCGCCAGCTCCGCCAGCTCCGCCACACCGCCGGCGCTGCGCAGGTACCACCACCGAGACAGCCCTGGTGACCGGCTACGGCGACCTCGGGGACGGCAGCGTCGCCATCCTGGGGCGGGACAGATGACTGGCACCTACGCGCCCGGCCGCCGAATGGTTGACCCTCGAGTGGTACCGCTCCATGGTCACGGCCGGGCAGGTGTGCGTCCAGCGTTGTGGCGAATGCGGCCGCTGGAGGCACCCGCCCGCCGCTTCTGCCCGGCTTGCCACTCGCGCTCGGCAAGCTTCGAGCCGGTCGCGGGCCAAGGCTCGGTCGTGAGCTTCGTGGTGAGCCACCGGAGCATGGATCCCGGCTGGCAGGCCCGAGCGCCCTACGCCACGCTGGTCGTCGAGCTGCCCGAGGGGACGCGCCTGCTCGCCGCCACCACGCTGCCCCCCGGTGACGTCGGGGTCGGCTTGCAGGTGCAGCTCCGGGCGGAGCCGCCAGACCGAGGACTTCTCGCTCGTCTGGGCGGAGCCCCCCGGCTGAGGCGGCCATCTACCGGCGAGACAACCGTGTGCTCGAGACAACCGTCTGCTAACGTCTCACCAAACGTGCGGTCGGCCCATGGTCCGACAAGACCGGGTCTCGGAGTCCAAGTTGGCCCAGCGCCATCCAGGCCCTGACGACATCCCCGGCTGAACCCCACATCCCCGGCTAAACTAGGAGGACCGGATCGTGAACTTCGCTTTCAGTGACGAGCAGGAAGAGCTGCGGAAGGCCGTTCGGCGCTTCTGCGAGGACAAGTCGCCCGAGGCGGAGGTCCGGAGGCTGATGGAGACCACCGAGGGGTACGACCCGGCGGTGTGGAAGCAGATGGGTGACCAGTTGGGTCTGCAGGGCTTGGCGATCCCGGAGGAGTACGGCGGGTCGGGCTACTCGTTCGTGGAGCTGGTGGTGGTGCTGGAGGAGATGGGGCGGGCGCTGTTGTGCTCCCCGTACTTCTCGAGCGTGGGGTTGGCAGCCAACTTGCTGCTGGCGTCGGGTGATGACGGGGCGAAGAAGGAATACCTGCCGGGGATCGCGGCGGGGACGACGATCGCCACGGTGGCGCTGGCGGAGGCGTCGGGTCGTTGGGACGAGGCGGGTGTCACCTTGCAGGCGGCGGGCTCGGGTGCGGGGTGGACGTTGACGGGCGAGAAGCTCTACGTCCTCGACGGTCACACGGCGAGCCTGGTGCTGGTCGCGGCGCGCAGCGTGGCGGGGGTGTCGGTGTTCGCGGTTGACCGGGCTGCGCCGGGGTTCACGGCGACGCCTCTGTCGACGATGGACCAGACCCGCAAGCAGGCCCGGTTGACCTTCGAGGGCACGCCGGCCCGCCTCGTCGGCGCCGACGGCGGCGGTTGGGCCGCCCTCGCGAAGATGCTCGACCTGGCTGCGGTGGCTCTCGCCGCCGAGCAGGTCGGAGGGGCGCAGAAGGTGTTGGAGATGGCCGTGGAGTACGCGAAGGTGCGGGTGCAGTTCGGCCGGCCGATCGGCTCATTCCAGGCGATCAAGCACAAGTGCGCCGACATGTTGCTGGAGGTGGAGTCGGCGAAGTCTGCCGCCTATTACGCGGGGTGGGCCGCGGGGGAGGACAACGACGAGTTGCCGGTGGTGGCGAGCCTGGCGAAGTCGTACTGCTCCGAGGCGTACTTCCACACCGCGGCGGAGAACATCCAGGTGCACGGCGGGATCGGCTTCACGTGGGAGCATCCGGCGCACTTGTACTTCAAGCGGGCCAAGAGCAGCGAGCTGCTCTTCGGCGACCCGACCTACCACCGGGAGCTGCTGGCTCAGCGCATCGGCATCTGACCTAATGGGGATCGACCACCTCGCTGCTGGGCTGGGCGAGGCTGGTCACCGGAGCCGCCGGCAGGTGAGCACTCCTCTGGCCTGGGCCTCGAGCCTTAGATCTAGATCGTGCCCCTGCCGGTCGGTGAGGTCCCGTGACGGCTGGTGGGATGTCGTGCCTCGAGCACTGATCCATTAGGTGGCTGCTGGGGTCCTCGGGCTCGGTGTTGGTGCCGGTCAGGTCGAGAGGAGCCAGATGATCTTCGTAGGGGTGGACTGGGCTGAGGCCCACCACGACGTGTACGTGCAGGACGAGGCCGGCAAGCGGTTGGCGGGCGGCCGGCTGCCCGAGGGCGTGGAGGGCATCGCCCGCTTCCATGACATGGTCGGCTTCCACGTCAACGAGCCCAGCGACGTGGTGGTCGGGATCGAGACCGACCGGGGCCTCTTCGTAGCCGCGCTGGTCGCGGCCGGCTATGAGGTGTTCGCGGTGAACCCGATGTCGACGTCGCGCTACCGGGACCGCCACTCCACCTCGGGGGCCAAGTCCGACCCGGGCGACGCCAAGGTGCTCGCCGACATGGTCCGCACCGACCGCCACAACCATCGGAGCGTCTCGGCGGACTCCGAACAGGTTCAGGCGGTCAAGATCCTGGCCCGAGCGCACCAGTCGATGATCTGGTCGCGGGGCCGCCAGACCAACCTGTTGCGTTCCACGCTGCGCGAGTTCTACCCCGCCGCACTTGCCGCGTTCGACGACCTGACCAGCACTGATGCACTCGAGGTGCTCCGGGTTGCGCCGACGCCGGAGCTGGGCCGGGGCCTGTCGAGCTCGAAGATCGCCGCCGCATTACGCCGGGGCGGCCGGCGCCGACGGGTCGACCAACGCGCCGGAGAGATCCAGGCGGTCTTGCGGGCACCGCAACTCGCTGCGCCGGCTGCGGTCTCGACGGCCATGGGGGCATCGGTGTCCGCAAGTGTGGCGGTGATCGCCGCCATGGTCGCTCAGACCGCCGTCCTCGCCGGGGAGCTCGAAGCGGGTTTTGACAAGCACCCGGACGCCGAGGTGGTCCGATCCCTGCCAGGACTGGGGACCGTCCTCGGAGCCCGGGTGCTCGGAGAGTTCGGCGACGAACCGAACCGGTATGGCACCGCCAAGTCTCGCAAGAACTACGCGGGCACGTCACCTATCACCCGGGCATCGGGCACCAAACGGGTCGTGCTGGCCCGCTATGCCCGCAACCAGCGCCTCGCCGATGCGATCTACCTGTGGGCGTTCGCCAGCCTCACCGCCTCACCCGGCGCCCGAAGCTTCTACGACGCCCGCCGGGCCGCCGGTGACACCCACCACGCCGCCCTCCGAGCCCTCGGGAACCGCCTCGTCGGCATCCTCCATGGCTGCCTCGAACACCGCAGCACCTACGACGAGACAGTCGCCTGGGGCCACCGCACCGACCAGAAAATTCCCGAAGCCGCTTGACGAGTTGGAACCGTGGGATGTCTAGATCCACAGGTAGTGGTGGGCTGATCGGGGATCATCCGCGACGGGGGCCTAGTCTCCCAACAGAATCTGGCTTGTCGAGAGTCAGTGACTGTTGGAGAGAAAGGCCACCCGTTCGGTGAAGATGGTAGAGGCCCGGAGACGGCGGCGTGTGATCATCGGGGAGCCGGATCCGTCGGTGACCGCCCGGGCCGGTTTGTGTCTGGTGGCGGAGGTCGACCGGGTGCTGGGTGTCACCGCTTGTGTCGATGGCACGGTGGGCTGGTTGAAGCACCGCCGGCGGGGTCTGGGTGTCGGGGCAGTCCTGTTGTCGATGGCGGAGTCGATGCTCGCCGGCGGGGACTTCATGTGTGATCTGGATCATCTCCGCGCGGATGTGGCGGGTGCGGGGTTGCGGGCGGTCCCCTCTCCGCCGGCGGCATCGACGTTCGCGCTCGCCGCTGACCGCTTGGACGACAAGGCGTTCGCCAGGATCGAGATGGCGATCGGAACTCTCATCGGGCGGTGGGTTGACGCCCTCCCAGAGCATCGCCGGGCCCGGCTGCGGGCGTCCCGTCCGACGATCGACCTGGACGGCACCGACATCGAGACCTACGGCTCGAAGAAGGAAGGCGTGGCATGGAACTATGAGGGACGGCGGGTCGGTCGTGCGCATCCGGCCACCTGGGCCGAAGCCGGGGTGGTGTTGGCCGCCGATCTGGGTTCGGGCGCCGATGATCCCCGTCCCGCCGCTGCCAGCCTGATCGCCCGAGCGGTCGCCAACCTGCCAGCGGGGTGCGCCCGGCCCAGTGAGCTTCCCCTGAGATCGTGGAGGACTCCCTTATGCTGCTTGAATAATAGCAGAGCTCTCGTAGTCAATAGGTGAAATGTTGCCACAAACACTGTGCCGACGACGACTATTATAGAAGTCAA
>NZ_JAIMCB010000025.1 GCF_025499425.1 Acidiferrimicrobium sp. IK | reverse complement strand
CGGCGGACCCTCGAAGGCCGGCCCGAGCGTCACGCTGCTCGTCGCCCTATCCCCCCGCCTGATGACCTGCATGCGGATCCCGAGCGGGTTTGCCGGTCCGGAGACGATGTCGTAGTCGAAGTGGCCGACCTCCGCCTGCCACTGCTCCTCGTCGTGGTCGTGGCAGACCTCGCCGCCGCAGTCGGGACAGCACTCCGGCAGCGCAGCCACCAGATCCCTATCCGGCACGCCGGGTGGCACCGCCCGCTGACCGTGGCGGCCGTGCGCCTCGCCAGTCTTTTCTCAAGCTCGGCGATCCGGTCCTTCTGCCAGATCAACGCCCCGTCCTTGCGGGCCATCTCCGCCTGCAGCTTCGCTACGACCGCTTCCAGCTGGGCGATCCTTCCCGCCAGGTTGTCGTCGCTTGCAGGCGCCACAGAACACGACCCGATCACTCGGCTCCGCCCGCTGCATGCCCACCTCACTGCGTCGCCCAGGTGGTGGATGCTCCTCTCCGAGGCCCCCGACCCGGTAAAGAAGTACCACGCAGGTGCTGATCCTGACCGGCTTCGGCGACCCGTCGGTGCGCGACCGCTGCCTACGTGCCGGCGCGGCGAGGTTCATGAGCAAGCCGATGCTCCCCGAGGACCTGTCCCGGGCCGTCGCCGAGCTGGCGGTGCCGGTCGACGCCGGCGTGAGCCTCGGGGTCGAGTCGCCGGGCTGAGCCTCGAGCGGCGATCGCCGGGCGGAGCGCCGGGGCCGTGCCGGACCGGCGGGTTCGGGCTGCGCGCCGACGGCTACCGCCGGCGGCGGGGAGCGGCCCGGCTAGTCGGCGTCGCGGCGCGGGGATCCTCCGGCCACGGATGGCGCGGGTAGCGGGCCCGTAGCTCTCCCCTCACCTGCGGGTACCCGTTGGCCCAGAAGCTGGCCAGGTCGGAGGTGACCTGCACCGGGCGACCGGCCGGCGAGGTGAGGCGCAAAAGCACCGGCACCCGGCCGCCGGCGACGGTCGGCGTGACCGCCGATCCGAACAGCTCCTGCAGGCGCACCTCGACGGTCGGCGGCCCATCCGCTGGGTAGGCGATGCGGTGGCGCTGTCCGCTCGGGACCTGCAGATGGGTCGGCGCGACCGCGTCGAGCTCGGCGCGCCGGGACCAGCCGATCCGGGACCAGAGGGCGTCGCCGAGGGCCAGCCGGGACAGGTCGCCTCGCCGCAGCGGCCGGCCGCTGGCAGCGAGGGCTTCGAGCCACGGCGTCAACCACGAGTCGAGGTCCTCGAGCAGCGCCGCGTCGCTGACATCGGTCCACGCCCCGGGATCGACGCGGCGGGCGAAGGCCACCCGGTCCCGGACGGCGTCGAGGTCCCGGGTCCAGGGCAGCATGCCGATCCCGCCGGCCCGTACCCCCTCGATCAGGCCGGCGACCGCCAGGCCCGGGGGCAGGTCGCGAAGCGGTGTGCTCGACACGGTGATGGCGCCGAGGCGACGTTCCCGGACGGCGACGACATCGCCGGACTGGCGGTCCCACCCGGCCCGGTCGACGGTGAGGAAGTCGGGGCCGAAGAGCTCCTCGACGTCATCGGGGTGCAGGGGCGCGCCGAGCCAGATCCGAGCGTCGCGCCGGTCGCCGTCGAGATCGGCGGCCACCACCCAGGTCGCGGCGGCCATCGGGTCGGTGTCGGCGGTCCACGCCCCCCGCCCGTTGCGTAGCAGCCAGTGACCCGGCCGGCCGTCCCGGAGCCGGCCCACCCGGTCGGGGTACGCCAGCGCCACCAGCCGGCCGACGTCCTCGGAGGCCACCACCACCACCCCCCGGCCGCGTCTCCCGGCGTCTCCGTGCTCTGCTGGGCCTCTGCGCTCTAGTCGGCCGTCGCCGCCGTCCGGGGCGCTGCGGGTCTCGGGACCGACCCCGACCAAGTCGGCGAGGCGCCGGGCGGTGGCCGCGTGCTGAGGGGCCCGGCCCCGCCGCAGCGCCTCCACCCTGGCCGCCAGGTCGACGTCGCGGGCGCCGGGCCCGCCGCGGCCGTCCCCGCGGAGCGGGTCCCCGTCGCTCAACACGGCCGCCACCTCGCAGGCCAGGCGGGTCTCGACACCGGCCCGCAGCAACAAGTGAGCCAGGCGGGGATGGACCCCGAGACGGGCCATGTCCCGCCCGTGGGCGGTGATCCGCCCGTCGTGGAGAGCGCCGAGCTCTGCCAGCAGCGTGCGGGCGGCGGCCAGCGGACCGGCCGGGGGCGGGTCGACCCACGACAGGGTGGCGGGGTCGTCGGCGCCCCACTCGGCCAGGCCGAGGGCGACGGGAGCCAGGTCCGCGACCAGGATCTCGGGGGGAGGCGCGGCCGGCAGACCCGGGTGCTCGGCCTCCGACCACAGCCGGTAGCACGCACCTGGCGCTTGGCGCCCGGCGCGCCCACGGCGCTGCTCCGCGGTGGCGCGCGACGCCGGGAGGGTCACCAGGCGGGTCATCCCCGACGCCGGGTCGAAGCGAGGGGCGCGCATCAGGCCGCTGTCGACCACCACCCGGACCCCGTCGATCGTCAGGCTGGTCTCCGCCACCGCGCTGGCGAGCACCACCTTCCTTCGGCCTGGGGCCGGCGGCTGCAGGGCGGCGTCTTGGTCGGCGCCGCTCAGCGAGCCGTGGAGGTTCACCACGTCGACGCCCCGGGCTGCCAGGCCGCCGCCGTCCTCCGCGAGGAACCGGCCAACGGTGCGGATCTCCGCCGCGCCGGGCAGGAAGGCCAACACATCGCCGGCCTGCTCGCGAAGCGCCCGGCCGATTGCCGTGGCGACCGCCCCTTCGACGCGGCCGGCCGGGCGGCCCAGCCAGACCGTCTGGATCGGGTACGGAGTGACGTGTGCGGTGACGACCGGAGCCCCGCCGAGCAGGGCGGACACCGCCCCGGTGTGGAGGGTGGCGGACATCACCACCAGGCGGAGGTCGGGGCGGAGCGCGGCGCGGGCGTCGAGGGTGAGCGCCAAACCGAAGTCGGCGGTGATGCTGCGTTCGTGCCATTCGTCGAAGAGCACCGCGCCGACCCCTTCCAGGGACGGATCGGCCTGCAGCATTCGCAGCAGCACCCCTTCGGTGATGACTTCGACGCGGGTGGCCGGACCGGTGACCCGGTCCTGGCGGACCCGGTAACCGACCCGCTCGCCGAGCTGCTCGCCGAGCGTCGAGGCCATCCTGCGGGCCGCGGCCCGGGCCGCGACCCGCCTCGGCTCCAGCACCAGGACTCGCCGGTCGCCCAGCCACGGGAGGTCGAGGAGGGTCAGCGGCACCCGGGTCGTCTTGCCCGACCCGGGCGGAGCCTGGAGGACGGCGACGCCGTCTGAGGCGAGCGCGGCGTGCAGCGCCCCTAGCGCAGCGTCGACGGGAAGAGCGGTGTCGAATGCGTGAGGCGGGTCGAGGTCGCCAGCCCGACCGGAGGGTGGCACCGACGGGCCTACAGCCGTGTCGCCCGCCAGCACTGGCAGGCCATCGGGACCACGACAGCGCGGCTGGCCGGAGCGATCATCTGCAGGGCGCCGGCACGGACGCGGGCCATCTCAGCGGCCCGCTCGTCGTCGGGCAGGGTGATCATCCCGCTGTAGGTGGAGGCGAGTCCCACCAGATCCTCGACGGTCATCGTCGTCGACCAGGCGAACGTAGCGGTCTCGGGGGGAGCGAACGGAGCCCCGTCGGGCAGCACGACGCTCCGGTACCGGCGCCAGCCGTCCCGACCCGCCTGGCCTGCCTGATCGATCTGGCCTGCCTGATCGGGCTGTGGCCGCCGGAGGAGATCAGCCACCCAGTCCGCGGACCGATCCGCGCCGTTCCAGAGGACCCCGAAACGTCCGCCGGGGCGCAGCACCCGCGCCACCTCCGTCACGGTCCGGGCCGGCTCCATCCAGTGCCACGCCGACGCTACGACGACCGCGTCGAAGCTCGCGGCGGCGAACGGGAGGGACTCGCCGACAGCCGCGACCGGCCGGGCGGCCGGAGCGCGCCGGGCCAGGACCCGCCGCATCCGCCCGTCGGGCTCGACCGCCACCACCGTGCCGGGCATGGTGCGCCCGAGGTGGCGGCTCACCGCCCCGGTGCCGGCGCCGAGATCCAGACCGTCGGCCGCGCCCGGCCCAAGGACCCACCCGACCGCGTCGGCCGGCGGCCCGGGCCGGTACCGGTCGTAGTCCTCCGCGACCGCTCCGAAGCTGCGGGCCCGCTCGGGCCCCCGCGCCGACGCCCCCCTCGGCCCGAGGACCTCAGGCACCGGTCGCTCCGGTCGCTCCGGTCGGAGCAGGCGGCGGTTCCGGCAGCGACCGGCCGGCCAGGATCCACCACGCGCTGGCCGCCACCCACGCGTGGCCGGCGCCGAGCCCGGCCCGCTGCAGGGCGCCGGTAGCCGACGTCCCGACGCTGGCCACGAGGGTCAGAGCGCAGCCGGCGGCCACCGCAGTCGACACCGCGGCCGCCGCGCCGAGCCCGGCCCGTCGGAGCGGGCGGGCGGCGAGGACCGGGACGGCGGCCAGCGTCAGGTAGCCAGCCCCGGCCGCGACGGCGTGGAGAGTGTCGAGCGCAGGGGAGACCGCGAGCGGCGCGGCGGCGACGGCGAGGGTGGCGACCCCGGTGCCGATCGCCGCCAGCCACGCCGGGCCGGGCGCGGCGTGGCGTAGCGCCCGGGCGTAGAGGGGAAGTCCGACCCCGTAGGTGACGAAACCTGCGGTCATCAACCATCGGTTGGGGGCGCCGGACGCGGCCAGGCGGCTGATGGTGTCCTCCACCGGGCGGTAACCGGGGCGCAGCGCGCCGGCGGTCAGCCACGCGCCGGTGAAGGCCACCGGGCCGGCGATGCCACCCCACGCGAGGTAACGGGTGGAGCGCACCGGCCGGCCCGACCGCTCAGGCAGCCGGGCGGCGGATGACGGTGCGGGCCAGGATGCCGAGCGTTGCTCGCAGCGCGTTCTCGGGGATCACGGGGAAGATCGCCTTTTCTCTCCACTCGGGGTGGATCGCCGACCAGTCGTAGTAGGAGGTGACCAGCGTCCCGCCCTCGACCGGGTTGAGGGTGTAGCCGTACACGTGCCCGATCTGGGGCCGCACCCGCCCGAGGATCGTCCAGGCGATCTCCCGGTCGGCCTCGAACGCAGTGATCTTGACCGTCACGTCGTAGAGGCCGAGCGCGACGTCGCCGAGCGCCTCGCGGTCCATGTGCACGACGAACGTGTCGCCGACCGCGGTCACCGGCTCGCCGGTCGCGTCCATCAGCATCCCGGAGGCGTCGATGTCGACGTGGCCCTGCGGGTCGGACAGCACTCGGAATATGTCGTGGGCCGGCGCGGCGATGGTCCGCTGGATCTCGATGCGCTCGGTGGGCATAGCCGCATTCTACGGACCGGGTGGTCACCTCGGCGGCCGGTAGCCTCCGCCGGGTGAGCACATGGCCGACCGGTCGGGCCCTCCACGGCGGCGCCGACGAGATCCCGCTGCCCGAGCGGGTCGCCGGCCGGCTGTGGCTGTGCGGCAAGCACTTCGTGGCCCCCGATGCCGAAGCGGCGCTGGCCGAGCTCGGCGCCGACACCGTCGTTTGCCTCAACGAGGCGGGGGAGCTGAACGGCCGGTACCCCGACTACGTCGCCTGGCTGCGGGCCAACCAGCCGGCCCGTGCGCTTTGGTGGCCGATCCCGGACCTGCACGCTCCGTCCCTGGAAGACGCGGTCGCGCTGCTGGCGGAAGTGCGCGGCCGCTTGGACGGCGGCGGCAAGGTCCTGCTCCACTGCGGGGCGGGCATCGGCCGGGCCGGGACCGTCGCCGCCGGCCTCCTCGTCACCCTGGGACTGACGGTTGCCGATGCTGTGGCCCACGTCGGGGCGCACCGGCCCATGGCCGGCCCGGAAGCCGGCGTCCAAGCCGAGCTGCTCGACGCTCTGGCGGCCCGGACCGCCGAGGCGGGCCGGGCATAGTAGGAAGACCTAGTAAGAATACCTAGTAGCGGCGAGCGCCGCGCACGACGATGGAGGTCGGAGCAGTGAAGACCAAAGCCGCGATCATGTGGGAGTACGGCAAGGACTGGAGCGTCGAGGAGATCGAGCTCGATCCGCCGAAGGAGCAGGAGGTCCTCGTCAAGCTGGTCGGCTCGGGGCTGTGCCACTCCGACGAGCACGTACTGACCGGCGACCTGCCCTTCCCGCTGCCGATGATCGGTGGCCACGAGGGGGCCGGCATCGTGGAGGAAGTCGGCGCCCACGTCACCTGGCTCAAGCCCGGGGACAAGGTGATCTTCGGGTTCATCCCAGCCTGCGGACGCTGCCCGTCTTGCGCCTCCGGCCACGAGAACCTGTGCGACTACGGCGCGCAGATGGGCATCGGCACGCAGGTGTTCGACTCGACGTCTCGTCATCACGCCCAAGGCCAGGACCTGACCCTGATGTGCCTGCTCGGGACGTTCGCGGAGCGCACGGTGGTCAACGAGGCCAGCTGCATCAAGATCGAGGACGACATCCCTCTCGAGAAGGCCTGCCTCCTCGGCTGCGGAGTGGTCACCGGATGGGGGTCGTCGGTGTACGCCGCTGACGTCCAGCCCGGAGAGGACGTCGCGGTCATCGGCATCGGCGGGATCGGCATCAACGCGGTGCAAGGCGCCAAGCTGGCCGGCGCCCGCCACATCTTCGCCATCGACCCGGTGGAGCTGAAGCGGGAGAAGGCCCTGCAGTTCGGCGCCACCCACGCTTTCGCGTCGATCGAGGAAGCCACCGCCCAGATCGGCGACATCACCTGGGGGCGCAACGCCAACAAGGTGATCATGACCATGGGGCTCGGAAAGGGCGACATGATCGGGCAGGCCATGGCCATCACCGCCAAGCGGGGACGGGTGGTCGTCACCAACCTCCACAACGCCCTGGAGAGCGAGGTCTCCCTCAGCGCACTGGACCTGACCCTCATGGAGAAGCAGCTGGTCGGCTCGCTGTTCGGTTCGGCCAACCCCCGGGTCGACATTCCTAGGCTGCTCGGCTTGTACCGGGCCGGCCAGCTGAAGCTGGACGAGTTGGTGACCAAGACCTACTCCTTGGACCAGGTCAACCAGGGCTACGAGGACATGCGCAACGGCCTCAACCTGCGCGGGGTAATCACCAGCTTCTAGGAACAGCGAGAGGTTGGGAAACAAGAGATTGGGAAAGGGGCCGGGGTGGCGTGAAGCGCCCCGGCCCGTTCCCGTCTCCCCGGCCATCCGTCCGGCATTTGAGGCTTTCGGCCCTTGCCGGTTGGCACCACCGGTGCTGGACTGGGAAGCACCGGGTGGGCCGCCCCGAGCGCCCGCCAGAAGGAGGCAGTCGTGGAGCGACCGTGGCGGATCGTTCAGAAACGAGAGGGTGACGAGCGGAGCGACGCCCACAACACCTCGGTTGACTTAACGGCTGCCAGAGAGCATCGGTGCGGAACGATCGATCTGCGGCGAGGCCGGGTCTGCTTGCTATCGGAGCACCATCCGGGCAGCTGCCAGTTCAGTCCGATCGACCACGAGCGCTTCCCCCGGCGGGAGGGCGCGTCCCTGTGAGCGCCGCCCCGGCGGCGGGTGTCTCCTCGGGGTAGCGGTACTACTGGGGCGGCCCGGACCCCAGGGTGACCAGCGCGGTGTGGTCCCCGCCGCCGGCGTCGCGCCATGCCAGCGAAACCTGCTGCCCGGGGCGGTCGGCGAGCAGGTCGGCGGCGAGCGCCGCCGGGCTGGCGGTCAGAGCGCCGTCGACGGCGGTGATGGTGGCCCCCGGGAACACCCCCGCTTGGTCGGCCGGGCTCCTCGGCGCCACGGTGACCACGACGTCGGAGGCTCCCCCTGCGACGGAGTCGCCGTATGAGGCCACGACCACGCCGAGGAACGCGGTCGGCCCGACGTGCACCTCCGAGCTGCTGCGCCCGGCGAGGATCTGATCCTCGACTTGGCGGGCCCGAGCGATCGGGATCGCGTAGCCCTGCGTCGCGTCCGCCCCGAGGACGTAACCGGTGGAGGCCGCCGTGTCCATGCCGACGACGCGCCCGTAGGCGTCGATCAGCGGACCGCCCGAGTATCCCGCCACCACTGCCGCGTTGGTCTCGATCAGCCCTTCGAGCTGCTCGCTGGCGCCTGACAGTGCGTCGGCCGCGGAGATCGACTGGCCGAGGGCGGTGACCCTTCCCCTCGCGCTGGCCGGTCGCCCGCCGGCGCCGCCCGCGTTGCCCACCGCGACCACCGGGTCGCCGACCTGGGCCGGGGACGTCCCCACCGAGACCGTCGCCAGGCCGGCCGCTCCTTGCAGCTGGATCACCGCGACATCGCTGGCCACGCCGTAGCCGACGACCGTCGCCGGGTAGGTCTGGCCGTTGGCCGTGTCGGTCACACTGATCGAGGTGGCGCCTTCGATGACGTGGTTGTTGGTCAGGATCTCACCGTCGGAGGTCAGAGCCATCCCGCTGCCCGACGAGCGGGCGCTTTGGTAGCCGAGGGTGGCGTTGACGTCGACGACTCCCGCGCTGGCCGAGGTGATGGCGGCCAGGGGTACGACGGTTGGGCGGGGGACCGTCGTGGACACGGTGGTCGTGGTCGGCGCCGCGACCTCCGATCCGACGGTCCTGCTGTCGGTGTGGCTGAGCGCCCCGCCCACACCGATCCCGGCCACGATCGTCGCCAGCACCAGCACGACGGCATGCGCGCCGGGCATGGAGCCTGAAGCCCTCGCCCCCGCTTCGTGCGGCGTGTATCTGCGGTCCTGCACTTCGGCTACCCCTGCTCGTCGGCCGGCCGGCGGTGCCGTCGGGCTGCTACGGCTGCGGACGGCAGCACAATCTTCGCGTTTCGGACCGGGTCATGCGCCGCCCGATGCTGTGCGGGACCCGGCGGGACGCTCCCGAAGCTCAGAGGGGGGAGCGTCCGTCCTCGCTTCCACACTTTTCGTGGGATGTGTTGCCATGTCCCCCAGTTCTAGACGCGTCGACCGATGCCGCTCCTCGACCGTGACCCAGGATCTCCGATGCGAGGGCCGGCCGGCCTGGCCAAATGAGCCGCGCTGGCCTCTCGCCCCGTCGGGGGTTTCCACTTCGGACGTCGCCCGCATGCAGGCGTCGCGTCGCATGTCGCCCGCCAGTGCCTTCGGACCCCCGCTAAGCGAGGCAAAACACACGGGAGTTCGTAACCGCTCAAGCGTGGGTACGCCCTAAGCGTGTCCGCCCTGAGGGTTGCAAGCGTCCCCCGTTACACAGCCCTGGCTCACCTGCTGCTCAAGCACCGGGGCCTCGCTTCGAGCGGCTCGGCCATGCCCGACGGCCTCGAGCCCGAGACCGACCTGCCCGACGATGTCGCCACGCAGCGCGATGCGGAGGAGCTGGCAACTGAGCTCGTCAGCATGGGCCCGACCTTCGTGAAGTTGGGCCAGCTGCTCTCGACGCGCGCCGACCTCCTCCCGTCGGTCTACCTCGAGGCGCTCAGCCGCCTGCGCGACGACGTACCGCCCTTCCCCGCCGACGAGGCGATCAAGGTGGTCGAAGACGAACTCGGCGTCCGGGTCTCGAAGGCGTTCACGTCGTTCGACCGCACCCCGGTCGGGTCTGCCTCGCTCGGTCAGGTGCACAAGGCCACCACCCGCGACGGGCGGCTGGTCGCCCTCAAGATCCAGCGGCCAGGCATCCGCCAGAAGGCTCTCGACGACATGAGCGTGATCGAGCAGCTGGCCAACTTCCTCGACAGTCACTCCGACCGGGCCGCCCGCATGGGCTTCGGCGACCTGGCCGAGCAGTTCCGCCGCTCGCTGCTCGACGAGCTCGACTACAGCCGGGAGGCCGCCAACCTCGAGATCCTGCGGGGGCAGCTCGGCGAGTACGACCGGCTGGTCGTACCCCGGCCCATCGGCGACTTCACAACATCCCGAGTGCTCACCATGGAGTTCGTCGAGGGTCGCAGCGTGGCGTCGATCCCGAACGTGGCTCGGGCGGAGATGGAATGCTCGCCCCTCGGCGAGCAGCTCATCTCCGCCTACCTCGACTCCATGCTGGTGCACGGGTTCTTCCACGCCGACCCGCACCCCGGCAACGTGCTGCTCACCGACGACGGGCGGCTCGCCCTGATCGACCTCGGCATGGTGGCCCGCCTGTCGCCGCAGGTCCAAGAGCACCTGCTGCGGCTGCTCTTGGGCGTCGCGAACAGGGACGGCGAGGCAGTGACCTCTTCCCTCGTCTCAATGGGATCACGGCTCGACGACTTCGACCGCGAGGGCCTGACGGCGACCGTCACCGACCTCGTGTTGCGCCACTCGGCGGCGTCGGTCGGCAACATGGCCGCCGGCACCCTCCTCCGAGACCTGGCCGTCGCCTCGGCCGACTCCGGCCTACGACCTCGCCCTGAGCTGAGCATGCTGGCCCGGGCCCTGCTCAACCTCGACGAGGTGGTGCGCATCCTGGCCCCCGACGTGCACGTCGACGAGGTGATCGAGTCGCACGCCGTGCGCATCATGCGCCGGCGCATGCTGCAGGCCGCCTCGCCGTCGAAGGTGATGAGTGCCGCCCTCGAGGCGACTGCCTTCGCCGAGGCGCTCCCGGGGCGGCTGAACAAGGTCCTCGAGTCGCTGGCGGAAGGCCGCATGACTCTCAACCTCGAGGGCCTTAACGAGGCCGCGCTGATGCGCGGCGCTCAGAAGCTGGCGAACCGGGTGGCGATGGGCGTGGTCATCGCGTCGTTCGTCGTGGCCGCCGCCCTCTTCTCGGACCACCGCGGCGGGCCAGTGGTGCTGGGCTACCCGCTGCTGACGGTGCTGTGCCTCGCCTTTGCGTTTGGGGTGGCGATCTGGCTGGTCGTTGGGATCGCCCGTAGCGACCTTCCCGCCCGCCACGGCCCCCGCTCCCGCTGACCGCCGGCCGAGCACGCCTCGAACCACCCATCCGGTGTAGCTCCGTCGGCACCGCTGGTTCGGCGCCAGCGTCAGGACCCGAGGTGACGCCAGTCCACCAGCGGTGCGCCCATATCGTCCTGCTCGCTGGGCGCTGACGCCGCCAGGTCCTCGAAGCGTCGGAAAAGCGGGTCTCCAGTGCCGAGCAGCCCGGCGAGCCAGTTCCGAGCCTCGGCGGTGTCGACGGTGCCGGCAACCAGCATCGCCTCAATATCGACCCAGTCCTTGGGCCGATTGAATAGCACCTTGAAAACTGCCAAGTGCGTAGGGCTGATCACCGGCAATAAACGACCGGCAAAAGGCCGTCCAGTGGCGGCGCCGGCGACCGCTTCGTGGAACGCGTGCTGAGGGAAGAAGAGATCGAGAGGGGTCCGATCCTCTCGAAACCGCACGCGAACCTGCCCGTCCCGAGCGACCGCTGCAACATCAGCGATATCCCAGTCGACCGCCGCGGGCAGGCATGCAAGGACCTCCCGCGCTCGGTCGGCAGATGCGCTGATGTTCACGTCGATGTCATCGGTGGCCCGGGGAGCGAGCACGCCATAGGCCAAGGCAATGGCACCCCCGAAGGCGTGCTCGACACCACCCGCAGTGAGTGCATCGTCGACGAGGAGCACCTTGTCGACGAACGTGGTCACCGGCGGAGCAGCTCGTTGAATGAGCGCAGTGGCTCGTCGAGGTGTTGCTCCTCGCGCGCAGCGGCGAAGGACCAGGCGTCGTTCAGCGACAGCAATGACGCAAGCACCTCGCCGCGCCGGTTGGCCACGTCTTCGTCGATTTCGAGCACGGCACCATCGTAAAGCCGTCACGTGCACGTGCGAGCAGGCGGCTTGATCGAGGCGCCCACGGGCGAGCGCCGCAGTCGGTCGTCGGCATGGCGGAGTCGGTGCTGTGAAAGGGAAGCATCACCGCTCCCGCTGAGGCTGTCATCAGGGCGGAGGGGCTCACCAGCACCGTTCGATGTCGTAGCCCGTGACTCCCCGCGGCCGCCACACCCCCCGCCGGATTTGCTCTTGGTGGGCCGCACGTCGTGAACCCTAGAATCCCAGGCGGTTCCTAGACGCGCGGCGCTTGCTCGGCTTCACGTCGACCATCGGGCACCGTTAAAACCCCAGGTCAGGTCACAAGCTCCCGTAGCTCAGAGGATAGAGCGTCGGTTTCCTAAACCGTGCGTCGCAGGTTCGAGTCCTGCCGGGAGCGCCGACCCTGACGGTGGTCGAACCTTTCCGAGGTCGGAAGGGTTCGGCTCCGTCAGGCCACCTCCATCGAGCGGTACCCGGAAGTACGGGCGCACTGACGCACGGCTTTCGACCTCGATTCGGGCGACCAGCGCTTGAAGGAGACCTTTCTGGGCTTCGGGGTCGCCGTGCTCGATGGTGTCGACAACGTGGCAGCGGAGCCGGTCGAGGTGCGCTTGGGTAACGATGGGCTCCCGCTCGGCTTCGAGTAGCGAGGCCAGCTCGCTGTGGCGGGCTTGGAGGGTGGCGATCTTTCCTCCGAGGGTCTGGACGCGTTGCCCGCAGTTGGCCTCAGACAGGCTGCCGGCCTCGAAGGCGAGGAAGTACCGCTCGATGGCTTCTTCGGCCTTGGCCAGCTCGGCATCGACGACGCCCAGCTCGTCTTGGTCCTGTCGGCGTTTGGTCCCGGAACGAGCGAGGCCGGCGGCGAGCGCAGCGTCGAGGAGGTCGTGACGCGAGATGGTGCGCAGCAACGAGCCGCGCACTTCGCTTTCGAGCTGGTCGGCGGGGAGCCGCTCGGCGGGGCAGGTGGCGGTGCCGTAGCGGTGGCGGGAGAAGCAGGTGTAGTAGCGGTAGCGGTACTTGTTGCCGTGCGCGGCGGTGCCGATGTAGCGCTTGCCGCAGTGAGTGCAGGTGATGAGCCCGGCAAGCAGGTAGTCGCTGGAATTTGACGCTCGATGGGCGTACTCCTCGCCTCGCAGCCGGAGGATCTGGCCGGCGAGGTCGAAGGTCTCAGGATCGATGAGCGGCGGGTGGGGGGCGGGATGGTAGGTGTCGCGAAAGAAGACCTCGCCGAGGTAGACCCGGTTGCGCAGCACGGTGAGCACGGCCATGTGGTTCCACGGCTTGCCTGCCTTGGTGCGATGGCCGTGTTTGTTGAGCCAGGTGGCGATGGTCTTGGCGCCGTGTCGCTTGCGGCCGTAGCGGTCGAAGACGACGGCCACGAGAGGCGCCTCGTCGGGGTTGACGACGAGGTGTCCGGTGGCCGGGTCGACGAGGTAGCCGTAGGGGCGCGCCCCGCCGCACCACTCGCCGCGGGCGGCTTTGCGTTCCATGCCGGCGATGACCCGGTCGATGATGGTCGCCCGTTCGAACTCGGCGAACACGCCGAGCATCTGGACCATCATCCGTCCGGCTGGGGTGGCGGTGTCGAACGGCTCGGTGGCCGAACGGAACGCCACACCGGCGGCGTCGAGCGCTTCGAGCAGGCTGGCCAGACCGCGCACCGACCGGGCGAAGCGGTCGACCCGGTAGACGAGAAGGAGGTCGAAGCGGTGCGCTCGGGCCTCGGCGAGCGCTCGTTCGAGGTCGGGGCGTTCGGTGGTCGCCCCCGACGCCTGGTCGCTGAAGGTGCGGACCAGCTCCCAGTCTTCTTGGCTGTCGACATAGGAGCGCAGTCGGGTGGCTTGGGCTTCGAGGGAGTACGGCTGATGGGCCTCGTCGGTCGAGATTCTGGTGTAGGTGGCGATCTTCACGGGTGGACTTCCTTGTGCGGTCTGGTCTTGGGGCCTCGAAGGAGACCTCGATCACCGCCGACTGTCAAGGCCATGCGACGTGCCCACCGAACGAGCTCACGGCGGCCCTCGGCGCCGCGGCCCGTCACTCGGGCCTTCGCTGTCGCCCGACGTCAACGACTCGGCGGTGAAGAGCGGCGCCAAGAGGTCGGC
Source organism: Acidiferrimicrobium sp. IK (assembly GCF_025499425.1). Taxonomy (GTDB): domain Bacteria; phylum Actinomycetota; class Acidimicrobiia; order Acidimicrobiales; family Palsa-688; genus Acidiferrimicrobium. The sequence goes on along the minus strand of NZ_JAIMCB010000025.1, from coordinate 26,501 downwards.
GAGGGCGATGAGGGCTCGCTGCTCGTGTTCGGCGTCGAGGGGCACCTCGATGGGTGGCAGCACCACGAGCTCGTCTTGTCGGTAGGCGCGCCGCCCTGGTCGGACGCTGCGCCGTCCGGCTGCCACTAGTGGCGCCTCCAGACCAACAAATCCTCGTGCGCCGTGACCAGGCGGGGCAGCCCGCGGGCGCGGGCTTTGCGGACCTGTTCGAGGGCGAAGAACGACGATCTCGGCACCAACGTGTCGTCTCGAAGTGCGGTGAGGAGGGCGACGTTGCGCTCGTAGAGGACGAGACCGGCTTCCTCGCCGACGCGGGCGAGGGCGCCGGGGAGGTCGATGAGCTGCCCGTCGCGCCACCACGGCCGGACCGTCATGGCGACCACGCCGTCGGGCCGCAGCACCTGGGCGGCGCCTCGTAGCAGGGTACGCATGGCGTCGAGCAGCCCGGCGAGGCCGACGTGGGCCAGGTTGGCCGGGTCGGTCGAGTACCGGTCGTGGGTTTTGCGCACGCCGTGACCGGGGACGGCGCTGACCCGACCGTGGAGCGACGGCCCGTAGGGGGGCGAGGTGAGCACCAGGGCGACGAGGCCTCGGACGGCGGGATCGATGAGGCTGGCGAGCGAACGGCCGTCGCCGCAGATGACCTCGCCGTGACCGCTCGCGCCCTGGCTGGCGGCGAGGGCGAGGTTGGCCTGGGCGTAGTCGGCCCACCGTGGCTCGTACTCGATGCCGATGGCGTCGCGGCCTTGGTGGACGGCCTCGAGGAGGGTGGTCCCGACGCCGCACATCGGGTCGAGCGTGATGTCGCCGGGTTGGGTGTAGGTGGCGACGGCTCGCGCCGCGATGGCGGGGAGCATCTTGGCCGGGTGGGTGCCCGAGATCTCCAGGTACCGCCGCGAGCGCTGGGCGCGGGCGGTGCGCTGGGCGGCCGGCCAGACCGATAGCGGGAGCTCAATGGGCATCGGGCACCGCCTTGCGGAACGCGAGGACGTCCTCGTGGATCACGACGTGGGCGGGCTCGCCGCGGCTGCGGGCTTTGCACACCTGGGTGGTCTGCCAGAACGACGGGCGGGCCACGAGCTCGCCGTCGCGGACCGCCGCGTGGAGGGCGACGACGTGGCCGAGGTAGGCGAACCCGACCCCCCGGGCGAGGGTGCTGGTGAGGCCGGCCAGGTCGAGGGTTCGGCCACCTCGGCGGGTGTGCTTGGTGACGGTGACGAGGATGCCGCCGGGACGCAGCAGCGCGTGGCAGCCGGTGTAGATCTCGGCCATGGCGGCCTCGTAGACCGCCCCGCGGGCGTGGCCGAGGTTGTCCTTGTCGGTCGAGTAGTTCCGGGCGTCGCTCGGGCACAGGTCGCCGCCGGCTCCCCAGTTGGCCTTGTCCATGTTGCCGACGTCGCAGGCATAGGGCGGTGAGGTGCAGACCAGGTCGACGGCGCCGGTGAGGTCGCCGGCTACGTCGCCGAGCTTGCGGGCGTCACCGACGCGGACCTCGGCGAGCGGGCGCTGGCCGAGGTCGAGCATGTGGTCGAGGTTCGCCTCCGCGAGCGCGACCCAGCGGGGCTCGACCTCGACGCCGATGGCGCGCCGGCCCAACAAGGCGGCCTCGACGACGGTGGTGGCGATGCCGGCCATCACGTCGACGACACATGCGCCGGGGGCGGAGTACTCGGTGACGATGCGCCGGGCGAGCTCGGGGAGCATCTTGGCCGGATGTTCGGAACACGCCGGCAGGTAGCGGCCGGAGCGCTGGTACTGGGCGGAGGTCTGGGCCACCGGCCAGACGGCGAGCGGCACGGCTGGACGAGATGGCGTGGGACGGGTGGGACTGCGGTGGGTGGTGGGTGTGGTCATGGGCGGCCCACGACCGAACAAGCGTCACCTATAGAACACCCCTGTCGGGTCTCGTTTTGGACAACCGGCCACGATCATCCCCGTGCTCATTGACCGTGGAACGTGGCGCGAAAGAGATGGGCGAATGGCCTTGAGATCGACCCGGAGACCGAGGTAGCTCGTCTGAGGCACGAACAACTCGAACCGGAAGGAGCCCACTATGGCCACCACGCAGAAGGTCTCACCCACCCAGGTCCTCGACGCCCTCGCCGCCCGGCCGAGGGTGAGCGCGGCCGAGCTGGCCGAGGCGCTCGGCATCGGCCAGTCCACCGCGGCCAAGCACCTCGCCGCGCTGGAAGCGGCGGGCGCGGCCCGTCGGGAGCCGGGCGGGCGCGAGGCCGGCCGACGGCTCGCCGACCGCTGGAGCACCACCGCGGCGGCGGTCGAAGACCCGCCCGCCGAGCCTGACGGGGTACCCGCCGACACGGGCGACGCCCCCGCCGAGGGAGCGGCCCGTTCCGCCGACCGGTTGGGGCGTGGGGCGCTCGGCGCGCTGGTACGGGAGTACCTATCGGCCCGGCCCAGTGAGGACCTGGGACCGACTCAGGTCGGGAAAGGCTTGGGGCGGTCCCAGGGTGCCGTCTCCAACGCGCTGGCTCGCTTGGAAGCCGCCGGCGAGATTCGCTTGGTGAGCGCCTCGCCACGCCGCTACCAGATCGTCGGCGATCGGTAGCGACGACCCAGCGGGGCCCTCTCCCGGCCCGTTCCCCGCGGCCTGTGCGCCGCATTGGAGCACTACCCCACACGCGGGGGAACGACTACCCCACTTGTGTGGTAGTCGTCATGGCGGACTACTCCGCGCCCGGCGCAAGGGTGCTCCGGGGAATTTCTTTCGCCGGCCGCACGGGGCTGCCTGACCCCGAGGACCCGGCGCGCGGGGGACCAGTACCCCGCGGCGCTGACCTGCGATGACGCGAGGCGGGGGAGTCGGGTCCCCCGCGACTCCCCCGAATTCGGGGGAGTCGCCCGCGCGGCCGAGTGGGGGAAAGGCGGGGGAAAAACGGGGGACCTCGTGTGGCGCGATCACGGCTCCGAAACCGAAGGAGCCCGTCCATGCCCACCCGCAAGCGTCCCCTCACCGACTCACCGTTCGACACCTTGGAGCGCACCTTCACGCTCCTGACCTCCGGTCCCGACCCGCTCGCCCTCGACGGTACCGGCGTCCCCGGCCTGCCGGACCGGCCGATCCCGCTCGGGGAGCTGAAAGCCCGCCTCCTGCACCCCTCCACCCGTTTCGAGGTCCGCGACGCCATCGTCGACGAGCTCGTCGCCCTCTCGAAGGCCGAGGGCGGCAAGTGGACCGTCGGCCTGGCGGGGGTGCTCCTGCCCGGGCTGCGCCGCACGGTCAGGGCGCTCGTGCGGGCGTGTCCGGGCAAGGCCGACGACATCGAGGCCGAGGCCCTCGCCGCGTTTCTGGCCGCGGTGTCCCGCTGCCAGCCCGGCCGGCCCCGCCTGGCGTCGTGGTTGCGCTGGCAGGCCCGCAAGGGCGCCACCCGGCTGCTGCATGCCGAGATGGCCGAGCGAGCCCGGCCGGGCACCGAGCCGGTCTCGGCCGCCCCGCCCCGACCGTGGGGCCACCCCGACCTGGTGCTCGCGAAGGCGGTCCGGGCCGGGGTGATCAGCGCGGCCGACGCCGAGCTGATCAGCGCCACCCGCATCGGGGACACCGACCTTGCCGAGGCCGCCGATCACCTCGACCTCGGCTACTGGGCGTGTCACAAGCGTCGGCGTCGCGCTGAATCTCGGGTCAGGGACTGGGTGACCGGTGACGACTATCCGCCCTTCGACGATGTCCAAAAAACGGGCGAATCGGGGTGTTCTGTTAGTGGGGATTGTCGCCGGCCGGTCCGGTCCATGGACCGCCGACCGAGCAAGCGTCGCTCGAGCCCACCACCGAGGAGGTGAGAGTGCCCACCTTGGTCCACCCGGACCGGCCGGGACGACCCCCTGTACTACCCCCGAGCGCCCTGGCCTCAAGCGCGCAGGGGCCGAACCGAGGAGGACGCCACGACAGATCCCACCCACCCGACAACCACCAAAGGTCCGCCCGAATCCTGTCACTCGATCCAGGCCGGCCGACGCCAGCGGGCCGGCCGTCGAGCCCGGGCCCTGCTGCCTCGCCTGCCGCTCGTCCTCGCGCTCAGCGCCGCCCTGCTGGTCATGTTGGCCTCCCCGGCCTTCGCAGCGGGCACCGCTACCCCGACGCTGTCGGGGGTGATCGACAACCTGCGCAACTGGATCGTGGGCATCCTGGCCGGGGTCGCCACCTTGTTCCTGACCATCGGCGGGCTGCGCTACCTGACCGCGGGGGGCGACCCCGGCCAGGTCGAGAAGGCCAAGATCGCCCTCAAGTCCGCCGCCATCGGCTACGCCCTCGCCATCCTGGCCCCGCTACTGGTGTCGATCCTCGCCTCGATCGTGGGCGGCTGAGCATGGCCCGCCTGCTGCACACCCGGCGACCCCGACGGCGAGTCCTGCTCATAGCGGCCGGCACCCTGGTGGTGCTGCTCGCCCTCGGCCTCGGCGGCCACGGCGGCTACGTTGCCAAGGCGTATGGCGCCGCCACCCAGACGCCTCAGTCGGGCACCGCAGGGGCAACGGCGGTCGTGCTCACCGCGGACAAGACCCCCGCCCCGAGCACCGCCACGACCACACCGGCACCCGGGTCATCGGGTGAGGGGCCGCCGGGCATCCAGGTCGGTCCCGGTAACACCACCACCCCGTCAGTGCCGGCACCGGGCAGCGGGGGGACGGTGAGCGGCGGCAGCCAACCCTCGCCCGGACTGTTCGACATCACCGGCCACATCACCGCCGCCATCGACAACTGGTTCCGAGACCTCGTCACCGCGGCGCTCGACCCGATCCTCACCCTGCTCGGCCACACGTTGCTCGCCACCCCCAACGTGACCGCCCAGAGCCGGGTGGGTGAGCTGTGGCGGATGACCGAAGGCATCGCGGATGCCTTCTTGGTCCTGTTCGTGTTGGTCGGCGGGGCGATCGTCATGGGGCATGAGACCGTCCAGACCCGCACCGCCATCAAAGACATCCTGCCCCGCATCGTGGTTGCCGGCATCGCGGTCAACGCCAGCCTGAGCCTCGCCGGCCTCGCCATCTCGACCGCCGACTCGCTCTCCCAAGCCGTGCTCGGCCAAGGCGTCGACCCGTCGGGGGCCGCCGTCGTGCTCCGCCAGCTGGTCCTCGGATCGCTGGCCGATGGCGGGATCTTCGTGGTGCTCCTCGGTGGGGTGGTGGCCGTGCTCGCCATGGTGGTGCTCGCCACTTACGTGGTGCGCCTGGCGCTCGTGATCCTGCTCGTCGTGGCCGCCCCGATCTGCCTGGTCTGCCACGCCCTGCCCCAGACCGAAGGACTGGCGAAGCTGTGGTGGCGTGCCTTCTTCGGTGTCCTCGCCGTCCAAGTCGCTCAGTCCCTCGTGCTTGTCACCGCGCTGCGGGTGTTCCTCGCCTCCGGCGGCCCGGCCAATCTCGGGATCGCCTCGACCGGCGGGCTGGTCGACCTGCTCGTCTCCGCCTGCCTGTGCTGGGTGCTGGTCAAGATCCCATCCTGGGTCAGCCGGTTCGTGTTCTCCGGCTCGCGCGGTCACTCCGGTGTCGGTCGGGTGGTGCGCGACGTGATCATCTACAAGGGCGCCAAGGCCCTCGCCGCCGGAGTCGGGCTGTGACCACCCGCCGTGATAGCGACGGTGGCCGCGGACGCGTCCGCATCCCCGCCGATTTCGAGAGGCCGGACAAGCTGCTGGCCGGGTTGACCGCCCGCCAGCTCGCCATCCTCGCTGTCGCCGCGGTGGCGCTGTGGGCCGGCTATGCAGCCACCCGCCACCTCGTGCCCGCCGCCGTGTACGGCGCGCTCGCGCTGCCGATCGGGGCGGCTGCCGCCATGTTGGCGCTCGGCCGGTTCGAAGGCATCGCGGCCGACCGGTGGGTCACCGCGGCCTGGCGCCACCATCGCGCCCCGCACCGGCTGGTGCCCGCCCCCGACGGCGTCCCGGCCGCGCCGGCGTTCCTCGCCACCAACCCCGGGCCAACCCCGGTGGCGTTGCGCCTGCCGTTCGCCGGGGTCGGCGGCGACGGGATCGTCGACCTCGGACCCGACGGGCAGGCGGTCATCTGCCGGGCCAGCGCGGTCACCTTCAGCCTGCGCACCCCGACCGAGCAGGAGGCGCTGGTGGCCGGCTTCGCCCGCTGGCTCAACGGGCTCGACCAGCCCGCCCAGCTCCTCGTGCGGGCCGAGCCGGTCGACCTGACGCCCTCCATCGACGCCCTCCTCGACGCCGCACCTGGACTCCCGCACCCCGCCCTTGAGTCCGCGGCACGCGCCCATGCCGCCTTCCTCGCCGAGCTGGCCGACCGGCGCGACCTGCTCCGCCGCGAGGTGCTCGTCGTGCTCCGCCACCCCCCATCGTCCAACAACATCGGCGCCGACGCCACGGCCCGGCTGCAGCGCCGGGCTGCCGAAGCCGCCAGCGCGCTCGGCGCGGCCGGGGTCACTCTTGTCGCCCTCGACGGTCCCGACACGGCGACGTGCCTGGCCCGTGCCCTCGACCCGGCCGGCGAGCTGCGACCCGTCGGGCTCGCCGGGACTGCCGTCTATGGCGCTGGTCTATATGGCGCTGAGCAACCCGTCACCCTCGCCCGCCACCCGAAAGGAACCGCACCCGTGAAACGAGTGAACCCGTGACCGGCCTGCTGTCACGCATCGCGCGACCGGCCAGCCGGCCGGCATCGCCATTCGGCCCCGACGCCATCGAGGTCCACCCCCGCGCGCTGCGGGTCGGGGACGGCTGGTGTGCCAGCTTCGCCGTCACCGGCTACCCGAGAGAGGTGGGCCGGGGCTGGCTGGAGCCGCTCACCGCCCACCCCGGTCGCCTCGACGTCGCCGTCCACGTCGCACCGGTCCCGGCCAACATCGCTGCCGAGCGGCTGCGGCGCCAGCTGGCCCGCCTCGAATCGGGACGGCGGGCCGACGCCGCCAAGGGCCGGCTCGCTGACCCCGACGTGGAGGTCGCCGCCGAGGACGCCCGCGACCTCGCCGCCGGCCTGGCCCGCGGCGAGCAGAAGCTGTTCCGGGTCGGCCTCTACCTCACCGTCCACGCCAGAGACGAGAAAGCGCTCCAGGCCGAGTGCGCCCGGGTCAAGTCACTGTGCGCCTCGATGCTCCTCGACGCCCAACCGGCCACCTGGCGCACCCTCCAGGGCTGGACCTCCACCCTGCCGGTCGGGGTCGACGCCCTCGCCCAGCGACGCAGCTTCGACACCGACGCCCTCGCCGCGTCGTTCCCGTTCGCGTCGGCCGAGCTGTCGGCCACCCACGGTATCCTCTACGGCACCACCACCAACGGCTCGGGCCTGGTGCTGTGGGACCGCTTCGCCCAGGACAACCACAACTCGGTCATCCTGGCCCGCTCCGGGGCGGGCAAGTCCTACCTGGCCAAGCTCGAAGCCCTGCGTAGTCTCTACGCGGGGATCGAGATCGCGGTGGTCGACCCCGAGGACGAGTACCGCCGCCTCGCCGAGACCGTCGGCGGCGCCTACGTCCACCTCGGCGCCCCCGGGGTGCGGGTCAACCCCTTCGACCTCGCCCCCGGACCCGGCGCCGCCGCTCCTGATGCGATGGTCCGCCGGGCGCTGTTCGTCCACACCCTCATCGCCGTTCTCCTCGGCGGGAAACCCGACCCGGCGGCCACCGCGGCGCTCGACCGGGGGATCGTCGCCGCCTACGAATCGGTCGGGATCACCGCCGATGTCCGCAGCCACGCCCGGCCCGCACCGCTCCTCAGGGATCTGGCCGCCGCCCTCGACGCCGACGACGACCCCGCCGCCCGCACGCTCGCCGCCCGCCTGACCCCGTTCACCACCGGCACCCACCGCGGCCTGTTCGACGGGCCGACCACCACGCAGCCACAAGGGCACCTCGTCGTCTTCAGCCTCCGCGACCTCCCGAGCGAGCTCAAAGCGGTCGGCACCCTGCTCACCTTGGACGCCATCTGGCGGCGGGTGTCCGACCCCACGAACCGCAAACGCCGGCTGGTGGTCGTCGACGAGGCGTGGCTGCTCATGGCCGACCCCTCCGGCGCCGAGTTCCTCTTCCGCATGGCCAAGTCGGCCCGCAAGCACTGGGCCGGCCTGACCGTGGTCACCCAAGACGCCGCAGACCTCCTCGCCAGCCCGCTCGGCCAGGCCGTCGTCGCCAACGCCGCCACCCAGATCCTGCTCCGCCAAGCCCCCCAGACCATCGACGCTCTCGCTGAGGCGTTCGGCCTGTCCGCTGGTGAGCGGGCCTACCTGCTCGGCGCGGCCCGCGGCCAGGGCCTCCTTGCGGCCGGGGTCGACCGGGTGGCCTTCACCGCGCTGGCCAGCGCCGACGAGGACCTTCTCGCTCGAACTGGGATCGAGCAAACCCTCGACGACACCCCCGACCTGTGACGACCTCGAAAAAAAGGAGCCTCCCCGCGTGACCGTGCCCGCACCCCAACCGACCGCCATCACACCAACAGCAGGCCTGCCGCCATCTCCAAATGTGACGGGACCGCTGGCCCGCTACCTGGCCCATCCCGGCGCCGAGACCGCCCGGCTGCTCCACCATCTCGGCGCGCTGGCCGGCCATCTCGGTGTCACCGTCGGCCCGGCTCTCGCCGCGACCGGACTCCTCCTGGCCGTGACCGTCGCCCTCGTCCGACGCGGCCAGGCCCGCCGGCTGGCCGTGGGTGCACGCCTCGTGCAGGTGCTCGCCCCGCCCGACGTCGACCCCCAGGGCGCCGCCACCTTGTGGACCAACCTGGTCGCCCTGCTGCGCCCGGCCTGGCGGCGGGCCCTCGGCGGCCAGCCTCACCTCGGTTTCGAGCTCACCGCCTCCGACACCGGCCTGACCATCGCCTGGTGGGTACCCGGCACGATCCCGCCCGGCCTGGTCGAGCGGGCCGTCGAGGCCGCCTGGCCCGGGGCGCGCACCGAGACCATCCCCGCCGCGCCGCCACTCGCCGGCGAAGGCGTGGCGACCGGCGGCACCCTCCGCCTCGCCCTCCCCGAGCACTACCCGCTGCGCGCCGAGCACAAGGTCGACCCCCTCCGCCCCCTCCTCGGCGCCCTCGACGCGATGCGCGAGGGCGAGTCAGCCTGCGTACAGATGCTGGCCCGCCCGGTCACCGGAAGACGCCTCACCCGACTGCACAAGGCCGCCGCCGCACGGCGGGCCGGCCGGCCCGCCACCAAAGCGGCCCGCCTGATCGACCTGGTCACTCCCGGGCCCAGCGCCCAGCCGGCCAACACCGACCCGTCCCGGTCCGCCGACGTGGCCGACATCTTGGACAAGGCCGCCCAGCCGTGCTGGGCCATCTGTGTCCGCTACGCCGTAGCCACCACCGCCACCGACCGCCAAGCAGCTGCCCGGCTGCGGGGCCGAGCCCACGCCGTCGCCTCCGCGTTCTCGCTGTTCGCCGGGCGGAACCGCCTCGACCGCCACCGCCTCCGCCACCCCGCCCAGGTCCTCGCCGAGCGGCGCCTCGGGCGCGGCGACCTCGTGTCGGTCGCCGAGCTGGCCGCCCTGGCGCACCTGCCGACCGACCAGACCGTCCCCGGCCTGGCCCGAGCGGGGGCCAAGGCCGTCGCCCCGCCACCGGCCGTCGCCCGTCCCGCCGCGCTGGCAACAGCGGCGACGGACGTGCAGAGCCCGAAGGTGCTGGGCGATGCCCAGGCCGGAGGGCGCCGACCGGTCGCCCTGGCGGTCCCCGACGCCCGCTACCACCTCCACGTCATGGGAGCCACCGGTTCGGGCAAGTCGACGCTGCTCACCAATCTGGTTCTTGGCGATATCGAGGCCGGGCGCGGAGTGGTGGTGATCGACCCGAAGGGCGACCTGATCACCGACCTGTGCGACCGGCTGCCGGCCGGCGCGGAGTCCCGCACGGTGCTGATCGACCCCGAAGACCCCGACGCCGCGCCCATCCTCAACGTGCTCGCCGGACCGGACCCCGACCTCGTCGTCGACAACCTGGTCGGGATCTTCCGCTCCATCTTCGCCGCCTTCTGGGGACCACGCACCGACGACGTATTGCGCGCCGCCTGCCTCACCCTGCTTCGTTTCGCGGCGGCCACCGGAGGGTCGACCAGCCTGGCCGACGTCCCCCGCCTCCTCGCCGACGCGGAGTTCCGCGCCCCGATGGTCGCCACCGTGGCCGACGACACCGTCGGCCTCGGCGGGTTCTGGGAGTCGTATGAGGCCATGAGCGAAGCCAACCGGGCGCAAGTCATCGGCCCGCTCATGAACAAGCTGCGCGCCTTCCTGCTGCGCGACTTCGTCCGCCAGGTCGTCGGCCGCCCCGACTCCAGCTTCGACATGGGCAAGATCCTCGACGGCGGCGTCTGCCTCGTCCGGGTGCCCAAAGGCATCCTCGGCGAGGACACCGCCCGCCTGCTCGGGTCGTTCGTCGTGGCGAAGGTGTGGCAGACCGCGACGCATCGGGCCCGGCTCGGCCAAGCCGCCCGAGTCGACGCCAGTTTGGTGGTCGACGAGTGTCAGAACTTCTTGCACCTGCCGCGCTCCTTCGACGAGATGCTGGCCGAGGCCCGCGGCTACCGGCTCTCCATGGTCCTCGCCCACCAGCACCTCGGCCAGCTCGGAAAAGAGCTGCGCGAGACGGTGTCGGCCAACGCCCGCACCAAGGTGTGGTTCACCATGTCCCCCGAGGACGCCCGCGCCCTCTGTCGCCACGTCGCCCCCAACCTTACCGAGCACGACCTCGCCCACCTCGGCGCGTATGTCGCGGCGGCCCGCCTCGTGGTCGACGGCGAAGAGACCCCCGCCTTCACCCTCACCACCCGGCCCGCCCCACCGGGCATCGCCGGCCGAGCCGACGCGGTGCGGGCCGCCAACCGGGCCGTCCACACCAGACCGGCCAGTGTTCCCCAGCCGCGTTCGCCGCTGGAGGGGCGGAACCTGCCCGCCCCCTCCACCGCGGCGCAGGAGTGCGGCGGGACCCGAGTCCCCGGCGAGGTCCCCCGCGACGACCCCCACCAGTTCCACAGTGGGCTCCGTCCAGACGTCCACGGAGCACTCCATCATGGGCTCCGACCTGGATTGGAGCCCACCGGCAGCGCCGAACCGCCACGTCAGGGCGACACAGAGGGCTCCGTGGCGTCGGCGGACTCAAGGGGTAGGGGGTCGTGAGTCCGCAGGATCAATCCGGCCAAGGGCCGGATCGTCACCGGTCGCCGGCCGACGGCCGGTCCGCTCCACGCTCGCCCAATAGGCATTCAGCGCCGGTAGGCACCGTACCGGCCTCTGCTGGTCGTCGGGGCTGGCGTGACCTCGAGGCTCGGCTCCTGGCGGTGATGGGTCGGCTGACCGAACGTGACCGAGTGCTCTGCCGTCTCCTCGACGACCATCGGGTGCTCACCACCGCACAGGTGGCCGACGTCGGCTTCACCGGGGAGCGCCGTACCCGGATGCGCCTCGGCGAGCTGTACGCCCTCGACGTCCTCGACCGCTTCCGACCCCAAGCGTGGGGAAACCCCTCCCCCTACCACTGGGTGCTCGGGCCGCTCGGCGCCGCCCTCGTCGCCGCCGAGCACGGCACCGACCTCGCCGACCTGTCCTGGCGGCGCAACCTCGCCCACGACCTCGCCGCCAGCCAACGCCTCGCCCACCTCGTCGGGTGCAACGGCTTCTTCACCGCCCTGCTCCGCTCCGCCCGCACCCGGCCCGGATGTGCCCTCACCGAGTGGTGGTCCGAGCGGCGCTGCGCCCGAGAGTGGGGCGAGGTCGTCCGCCCCGACGGCTACGGCATCTGGACCGAGAACCGCACCAGCCTCCCGTTCCTTCTCGAGCACGACAACGGCACCGAACGCCTCGACCGCCTCGCCCAAAAGCTCGACGGCTACGCCCGCCTCGCAGCCGAAGCGGGTCACCCCAACTGGGTTCTGTTCACTTTCGCCGGCCCCCGCCGCGAGGCCGAAGCCCGCCGGGTCCTCGCCCATCAGGACGTCCCCGTCGCCACCACCGCGCGACCGTCGCGCCCGGCGCCCGGGACCGCTCCGGACGCGGCCGTCTGGCTCCCGGTCACCAGCGCCGGCCCGCGCCTCCGCCTCACCCAGCTCGCCACCCTCCCGCTCCTCCCGGCCAGCAGCAGGTGAGCATCGGGCTCGACGCCACCGCTGACTCCGGGCTCGGCACCAAGATCGCGGCCGGGGCCGGCGGGCTCGTCCTCCTCGTCGCCGTCCTCGCCGCCGGTGCCGGCGCGGGGATCGCCTCACTCCTGGGCGGCGGCGCCACCACCCCGTCGTCCACGGCAACCGGCCAGATCCCCGCCGCCATGCTCACCCTCTACCAAGAGGCCGCCACGACGTGCCCCGGGCTCCCCTGGACGGTGCTCGCCGCCATCGGCACCGTCGAGTCCGACAACGGCACCTCCACCCTGCCCGGCGTGAAATCGGGCGAAAACGCCGCCGGGGCGATGGGGCCCCTACAGATGCTCGGCACCACGTTCGCCGCCTACGCCCGGCCCGTCCCGCCCGGCGGGGCCGACCCGCCCAGCCCCTATGACCCGACCGACGCTGTTTACGCCGCCGCCCGGGACCTCTGCGCCAACGGGGCGGCCAACGGCGCCAACCTCTCGGCGTCGGTGTTCGCCTACAACCACAGCCAGAGCTACGTCGCCGAGGTCCTCACCCTTGCCAGCTCCTATAGCCAGACCCAGGCCCAAACCGTGGCCGCCGGGACGGCCGGCGGAATCGCCGTCGACTGGGCCCTCGCCCAAGTCGGCACTCCATACATATGGGGTGGCGAGACCCCCGGCGTCGGCTTCGACTGCTCGGGCCTCGTCCAGGCCGCCTACAAGGTCGCCGGCATCACCCTTCCCCGCGTCGCCCAGGACCAGTACGACGCGACCATCACGCTCGCGCCCGGTGACCCGATCCAACCAGGCGACCTCATGTTCTTCGGTCAGTCGACCTCGGACGTCACCCACGTCGGGATCTACATCGGAGGTGGCCAGATGGTCGACGCTCCCCACACCGGCGGCGACGTGAGGGTAGAGGCGACGCCGACGACGCCAGGAGCGACGTGGGGCGCGGACGTTCTCGTCGGAATGAGCAACCCAGTTGCCTAATCCGGTGGTTGGACGAGCGGGATGGCGTCGTGAGCGGGATTCTTCTGGTCGTTACCCTCGTGGCGACGGCGCGCCACCGGCCAGCCGCGGAGCCCTACCTTCCTCTCGCGATCGTCGCTACCGCGATCACCTTGACGCTTTGCCTTTGCGCAGCTACGACGTCGAGTGCTCCGCGAGGATGCGCGCGACGGTATCGGGGTCATCTGGCGTGATCGTGGGGAGCACCCGTCGACCGGCATATCGTGACCAGTGCACGAAGTCACTCGATCCCCAGATCCGCCATTTGCCGGTGAGCCCGGTGAGCGGACTCCTCGTCACCGACCGGATCGAGGCATAAGGAATCGACTTGGCGCCTCCCCAGGGGTAGTAGCGCCGGACGACGAGGCGGGACTCGTCGCAGGCGATTCTGCCGTCGTCGTAGAGCACGTGGCGATTCTCTCACCGCTCGCGCTCGGTCGCAGATACCGGCCTCCCGACGTGTTACTCGTGGGCCGAAGACGCCGAGTAGCGGTCGGGGTGGGGTGCCGCGACGTCGACGGCAACCAAACCTGGGAGCCGCTGGTGGCTCGGTGCGTGGGCGTGAGCCCCTTGGGGTGCGGCGCGGCGCCAGCCCCATCCAATCCCTCGACGGCCCAGGTCGGCGTACCCGGCGCCGAGGAGGGTGGGGCGCACCGATGCGGCCGTGCTCTGCCTGATCGGTCGCTCGTGGGCGCTCGAGCTTTGGGCACGTCGGAGTTGCCATCGAGCGGGTCGATGGTGGGCTCGCAGAGAAGTGACCGCCAAGGACTCGGAATCGCGTGCCCGACCAGGTCGCCACGAGCACAGTTCTCCGGCTCCCCGCCTTGCTTTTTCGTCCGTTCGGAGGTCTCCTCGCCAACAACACCCGTGTGAGGGAGGACGCCATGTGGCGAGTTGCCATCTATGCCCGAGAAGCTCCCGGTCGTTCCGGCCGCGCCCTGCTGGACCGCCAGGTGGGTCGGCTTGTTGCCCAGGCCGCCCGCCAGCCAGGGTGGCATCACGTCGCCGCCTATGCCGACCAGTCGACTGGCGACTGGCGCGTGCGACCTGGGTTGTCTCGCCTGCTCGCCGACGCCCCGGTCTACTTCGACGTGGTCGTCGTCGACGGCTACGGCCGCGTCTCACCCAACCGGCGCGAGTTGAGGGTGATCCTCGATCACCTGAGGGCGGCCGGCGTGACGATGATCGTCCTGCGCCCGACGGCGGGACGTCGGTTCGCCAAGGCCGTGGCGAACTTCGCCCTTGCGGACGTGTTAGGCGAGGCTCTGAGCTGAACGCCTGGACGACCGACACCACGGCATCAGCCCGCCGCTGACCCGCTGGATTCTCATCGCCTCATCGCATGGCGAACATGGCGACCAGGGCGCCGCCGGTCATGAACGGCGCCATCGGCAGGGTCGCCTCGTGGATCTGCGAGATGGCGACGCGCCGCACGGCGGCGACAACCGCGGCGGCCGTGAAGGCCAGGAGTGTGCCAGTGGAGACGGCGGACCACCCGAGCCACCCGAGGTAGAGACCCACGACGCCTGCCCATTTGACGTCACCGAGTCCCATACCGGATGGGAACGCCAGCCCGAGGATGAGGTAGAACCCGGCGAGCAACGCCATGGCGATCCCGGCCCGGGCAAGGGGCCACCGCGAGCCCGACGCGGCCGACGCGAGCGCGAGCAGTGCCGGACCGATGAGGTAGGCGGGAAGAACGGCCCGGTTGGGGATGCGCCGGGCAGCCACGTCGCTCACGCTGGCGGCGGCAGCGACCGCCCCGAAGTAGCAGTAGGCGGGCAGCGGCGCAGACCACCCGAACCGCCAGACGATCGCCGCCTCGACACCGGCCCCGAGCACGCAGGTGGCACCGACACGAGCCGGCGTGTCGAGACCAGCGAATGCGTTCCCCAGGCTCACGAGGACAAGCGGATCGGTCGGGGTCGCCCCGGGCTGGTGGCGTCGGGGGTGGTGAGGGAGCGGTAGAGGCGGGCCGTCGCGTCGTCACCATCGACGTCGAGGTCCGCGAGCCGGCGCTGGAGAAACTGCCAAGTGGTAGTGACCGCGTCGAGGCGGCCGTGCGCAGCGTGAAGGGTCATGAGCCGGCGGTAGGGCTCCTCGGCGTAGCGGTCGAGGTCGATGACCCGCTCCAACGTGTCGACGGCGGCGTCGGGATGGCCGGCGTGGTCTTCGATCTCGGCCAGGCGCAGGTGGGAGTCGAGGGCGCGGCGATGGAGATCCTGGCGGACGGGCTCGACCCAGGGGTAGTCGCTGCCCGCCAACAGGTCGCCCCGGTAGGCGTCGACGGCTCGGCGCAGCGCCTGGCGGGCCGACTCGTCGTCGGTGGCCCGGGCGGCCTCGGCGAGGCCAGTTTGGAAGTCCCACAGGTCGCAGGTCATCTCGGCCGGGTTGGGCCGGTAGTGCTCGCCGACCTTCTCCAACACGTCGAGGGTCTCGCCGGCCGGACCCCGGAAGTAGGCGCGCAGGTCGCCGAGGGGGTGCCAGAACTGGTTGAGCACCCGGTCTGGCGGGGTGTCGGGCCACAGCGCGTCGACGACCTCGCCGATGGTGGCGCCCTCGGGGCGGAGCAGGCACCAGGCCAGCAGCGTCTTCGCCCGACCCCGTAGTCCGGTGGTGACCGGCTCGCCGAAGGCGGCGATGCGGTAGGGGCCGAGCACCTCGACGACGAGAGGCCGGTCCGTTCCCTCCCCGCCAAGGCTGGGTTCGGGCCAGCGCATCCCAACGGGCGCAGCCGGCGGAGAGGACTCATCGACGTTGCCGTTGCGGTGCAAGACGGTGGTCGGCTCGGGCGTCTGGACGTTGGCCTCGTCCTCGTCGTCGGCCGCTCGGTTGGCGTCGGTGACCGACCCGAGCAGCTCGGCGGCCTCGTCGCCTCGCAGACCGAACAGCTGGACACCGCCGAGGCGCTCGGCAAGCGGATGCGGTTCCGCGTCGGTGACCGTCCGGCTGGCATCGACAACGAGGCGGCCGGCGGTGACTCGGATGTCGTCGAGGAACACCACGGCGATCCCGAGCCGCCTCGCCTCGGCGAGCAGCGCTGACCATCGTCCGCGCGACTCGTCGGGCACGGAGTCGAGGAGCACGACCAGCAGGGGCAGGGGGTTCTCGGGGTTCTCCTCCCGGAAGCTGGCGGCGTCGGCAGCGTCGGCGGCGTCGAGGCGTCGGGTCCGGGCGATCGTCTCGGCCTCGACCGCACGCGCCACGTCGTCGGTGCTCTTCGCTCGTCGGATCGCCCGGTCAGGACCCAGCCCGGGAAGCAACCGGTCGGCGAGCGCGGTGGTGAGGAGGACTTCGACCGCACCCGGGTCGGCCCGGACCAGCAGACCGGCGACGACGGCCCGGACGATGTCGTCGGTCGACGGTCCGCACAGAGCGGTGCCCGACAGGTCGGTGAGCTCGACCGTGACGGTTTCCCCGTTGCGGCAGCCCACCTCGAGGCGTCCGGGGTCCTGGCGACGCTCGGTGTCGTCGAAGGGGAACGCCGGGGCTGCCCCGGGATCGTCGACCTGCGCCGCCCAGGGGGTGCCCGCGACGCGGGCGAGGTGGCACAGGGTCGGCCGCAACGGCTCGGGGGTGAGGTCCCGGCCCGGCTCGGGCGGCCGGTAGCGGTAGGCATGGCGGCGCCGCAGCCGCCCGAGCGCGACGGCAGAGAGGACCCCGGCAGCGAACGAGCCGGCGACCACCGAACCCGACGGCAGCCGGACCGGCTCGCCTCCTTGGCTGGCCCGGAACGGGTCGGTGCCGGTCGCCGGTGTCGGCGTCGTCGGGATTGCGCGGTTGGCTGGGCCGGGCGTCGTGGCCGGAGGGAGCGTGGTCGCAGGCGGCTCGGTGGTGGGACTCGTCGGTGTGGTGAGCGGCGGGGGTGACACTGGCGCGGCTGGCGGCGGCGAGGATGTGTCTGGCAGGAGGAGGGTCCAGCCGGGGTCGATCCAGTGGGGGTCGGTGAGGGTGGCCCCGTCAGGCTGGGGTCGGCCCTCGTTGAGCTGGTAGATCGCTTGCCATTCCAGCGGGTCGCCGAGCTGACGCTCGGCGATGCCCCAGAGGGTGTCGCCGCGTTGGACGACGTAGGTGCTCGGCGAATCGGCTGGCTGGGTCGCCACCGGGGCGCCCGATGGAGTCGCACCCGCCAGAAAGGCGCTTGCTTCGGGCGATGGCGGCCGGGTCGGGAGGGTGCGGGTGGCTCGGGTGAGCACCGCGTCGATAGGCGCTGGGTCATTGAGTGCCGCGTCTTTGAGGACCAGGGCGGCGACGGGCCGGCGCACGGTGGCGGACGACGGGTTGCCGCTCAGCGATCCCGATGGGCTTCCGTGGGCGGGCCGGGGGGCGAGGGTGAGGGCTGCGACGATGACGGCGGCGACGAGGCGGCCGGTGATCGGCTGGAACATGCCGGCGAGCGGGAGCCGAGGTGGGTGGCGTCCGGAGAGGGCGGCGGGGATCTCGACGGCGATGGAAGCGACGAGGGTGGCCCAGGTGATCCACACGACCACGGCGAGGGCGTCGAGGAGGGCCTGATCGGGGATGCCCCGCTGGTTGAGGGCGTGGCCGACCTGGCCGATGGAGGGAACGTGGTGTGGGAGGGGCCAGCCGATGAAGTGCCACAACGCCCAAGGGATGCCGACAACGAGGGCGGCCAGCAGCCCGAGAGCGACGAAACCTCTCAGCACGCGTCCGACACGAGCCATCGCGAATCCCGAGCTCATGGCATTTCTAGCCGTTTCCTTGTTCGGCGGTGGCGGTTCCGGTGCCGGTCTCGGTGAGATCGCCGATCCCCGCAACCGAGAGGATCTGGGTGGGCTGGCTGATAGTGACCGTCACAGTGACCTGCTCGCCGTTTACGGCGACCGTACCGCTGCGGCCGGCAGCAGTCAGATAGCGTTCGGCATCTGTGGTGGCTTGGGCCGCGTCGAGGGTGATCTGGCCGGTGGCCCGGTAGGTGGGGATGTCGATGGCCTGGGCGCCGGCCCGGGCGGCGGCTTGGGCGTCGTCGATGGCTTGGACCTTGGCGGCGAGGGCGAGCCCGCCGTCGAGGACGAGGCCGGCCATGAGCAGCAGCGCCAGGGTGAAGATGACGACGAAGGCGGTGACCATCCCCGACTCAGCATCGCCGGGCCTGGCGTGCAGCCGCCCGAGGTTGGCGGTCATGCGGCTGACCGGTAGACGTCGATGACCGAGCTGGCGGTCGATCTAATCGACTCCGACGCGGGGAGGCGCAACCCGGTGAGATCCGAGAGGGCCACGGTACAGGTGACGGTGACCGCCACCGAGCCGCCGGGGGTGAACTGGGCGTTGTCGGTGCTGACGGTGAGCTGGGCACAGGTGACGTGATCCGAGCCGAGCGCGGCGGTGGCGGTCTGGGTCGCCATGGCCGTGGCGGTGGCAGGGTCGCGGGCGATCGACGCGGCCCTGGCAGCTTGGGCGGCGGCCCCGTCGACCTCGAGGCGGGCGCCGGAGAGGCGGCCGAGGGCGACGACGAAGAGCAGCATGAGGATGAGCAACGGGGTGAGCAGGACCAGCTCGGCGGTGACACTGCCGGACTCGTCGCGCCGCAACTCTCCACGCCATTGGGAGCGGGGGCCGGTCATGGGATGGCTGCCGCGGCCGGCTCGGTCGGCCCGGTTGCGACCGCCTTGACCGGTAGGGAGAAGAATCCGACGATGCTCTCGGCGTGGCCGGTCACGGTGACCGTGGTGGTGGCGGCGGTGCGAGTAGCGGTGATGTTCGAGCCGACGAGCACGGTCGAACCCAGCTGATTGAGCACACTTCGGGCTTCGTTCTTCCCAGCCGTAGCGGTCTCGCCTTGGAGGCGGCCGACGGCAACCCCTTGTTGGGCGACAGCGGAGGCGATGTGCTCGGCATGCTGCCACAGGGCGAACTGGATCACCCCCATGATCAACAAGAGCAACAGTGGGGTGGCGATGACCAGCTCGGCGGCCACCGCGCCGCGCTCGTCCCGGCGCAGGGCACCGAGCCGGCGACGCCGCACCGACGGTGCTATCTCCGGGGACCGGCAGCGTGTAAGGATTCGGGGATCGTGTCGGTCCTGGCAGGCTTCTTGTCGGTCTCGACCTGCAAGAACGTCGGTCGGCGCCGTCCCCTCGGTCGCCGGAGCGGTAAGAAACTTGTCGGTTTCTTCGATCACGATCGGGATCTGGCCCATGACCGACGTGGAGGTCGATGTCAGGGCTTGCGACGCGAGCTGGCTCCTTACCGAGCCAGAGCGGATGCAGAATGGCTCGCAGGCGTGGTTGCCAACGGCCAATCGTGGCGGGCGTGGCGCTGGCACCAACCGACGGATTGCCGGTCCCAACCGACGAGAACCGTGCCCGACCGACATGTGGCCGACAAGAAGCCGGCCGAACCGACATGAACTCTGCCTCCCCACACAGCAGCAGCAGCAGCCGGTCATGGGGGCGGTCAGGGTCCAGTCGAGATGTTGCCCGCAGCGGAAACCACCTTGGCCACGATGATCCCCACCGCGGTCAGCGCCAGCGCGGCGAGGAGCGCGGTGACGATGACGGCTTCGGTGGAGTAGCCGGCCTCAGGCTCGGCCCGCAGGGCTTGCCTTCGGCTGTGTAGCAGGGTGAGGAGGTGGCGGAGGATGGTCAGTTCGGGGAGCACGGCTGTCCTTTCGTTTGTAAGGGTCTTTTCGTTCGCATCGCCCTTCCTTTCTGTTGCTTCTGTTGCTATTGACGGAATGAACCCACGGCTTTCAGAGCCCAGTCAGGACCTTCTCGACTGCCGGGTACCCCAAGAAGAGGAGGAACCCGGCGAAGAGCAGGACGACGGGGAGGCTCATGCGTTCGGTGGCGGCTTGGTCGGCGGTCTCGGCTTCGGCCAGCTCGTGGGTGCGCAGCGACGCCGCCTTGGCCGCCAGGCTGGCCCGGACTTTGGCGCCTTCGGTGCCGGCCAGGGCGACAGAGGCGGCCAGTTCGGACAACTCGCCCACTCCGAGCTCTTGGCCCAACTGGCCGAGTGCGGCCCATGGGGTCTGGCGGGCCAGGCGGGCCTGGTCGAGCGCTCGGCGGAGGTAGGCGAACGCCCACCCCGACCCGACGCTGGCCGCGTCGGAGAGGGCGGTCTCCACTCCGCCGCCGCCGGCCAGGGCGACCACGACCAGGTCGAGGAAGCTGGAGAGCGCGTGACGGAAGTCCCGGCGCCGACGCCCGGCGTCGGCGTGGATGCCGAGATCGGGCAGCACGAACCCGGCCACCATGAAGATCAGTGACGCCCACAGCGGCACCACGAGCGGGAGGTGGGCACCGCCGAAGAGGAGCAGCGCAGCGACAGCGGGGGCGAAGAGCAGGCCGACTAGAGCCAGGGTGACCTTCTCGGCCAGGTGGCGCTCGGGGTTGCGACCGAGCACCGCGAAGTCACGACGCACGGTCGCCGGGATGAGCCAGCCGGCCCCGGAGCGGGTGAGGGCACGGGCGGCGGGACGGCCCAGCCGGGCGGCGTACCGGCCCTCTGCCTCGGGGCTGAGGACGGGGGTGGGGTCGGGCAGGCGGCGGAGCTGGGCGAGGGCTTGGGCGAGGGAGGGCCGCGGCGGGTAGAGGCCGCGGGCGACGAGGAACAGTCCGCCGCCGACCCCGGCGCCGCAGACAAGGGCCAGGATCATGTCGGGATCTCCGAGGTTCTGTCGGGAATCACGAACCCTGGCCTGGCTACCGTCAAGAAGCGCTCGGTGGTCGAGGGCCGGGTCATCTTGGCCAGCCACACGAACGACACCGTGAACACCGCACCGACGAGCAGGAGGACGAGCTGGCCGACGGCGGAGTCGTAGGGGGCGAGGTAGCCGCGGTTGAGCACGGCCAGGCCGAGGACCAGGCCGCCCGTGGCCCCGACGATGACCTTGACCGACGTTCTGGTCCGTGCTCTGCCGGCCTCGACCCGCAGGCGCATGGTGGCCTGGTCCCGGGCGGCCTGGGCGAGAGAGCCCAGCAGCTCCCCGAGGCGTTGGGCCTGGTGCTCGGCGGCGAGCACCAGGGCGGCGACCACCAGGTCGCAGGTCGGGTCGGCCACCTCGTCGGCGAAGGCCCGAAGTGCCGGGGCGAGCCGCTCGCCTTCCAGGCGGACCGCCAGGGTGGCGACCTCGGCCCGGATGGGCAGCGGGGCGACAGGGGCGGTGGCGACGATGGCCTGCTCCAGCCCGGCCGCACCGGCCATGGTGTCGCGCAGCATCTCGGCCCAGCCCGCGATGGCCTCGATCCGCCCCACCGCGGCGCTGGCACCCCTGGTGCCGCCGAGCAGTCCCGGGGCGCCCCAGCCGGCCAGGGCGGCCAACACGGCGCCCACGGGCCAGCCGGTGGCCGCGCCCACGATCACGGCGTCACCGATTGCCAGGCCGATACGCAGGTTGGCCCGCTCGACCTTCGGCCGGGCCGAAACCCGGGTCGGATGGGCCAGATCGACACCACGTAGCCCCGCCCAGATGATCACCAGGCCGAGCCCGACCCCGGCCCCACAAAGGGTGGCGACGGCGGTCACTGCTCCCACCACCCCTGCGGCCGATCCAAGAGTCCCGGGTCGAAGCCGACAGCCACCAGCTGGTCGAGGGTCTCGTGGCGCAATGGGACGCCGGGGACGGCCCGCCCGTCGGGTCCGGGCCGGAAGACCTCGTTGGAGACCACCATCGGCCCCTCGGCGTCGACCACCTCCCTGATCGAGGAAACGAACCGGCGATCGCCATCCTGAGCCAGGTAGATGACGAAATGCACGGCGTTGGCCACCAGCAGGTTGGTGGCCTCCAACGGCAACCGTTCGGGGGCCTGCACAGCGTAGGTGGCGAGCTTGGAGAACGCCCCCTTAGACGACGAGGCATGCAACGTGGCCATCGACCCGTCGGTGCCCTGGGACATGGCGTTGAGCAGGGCCAAGACTTCTTCGCCTCTGGCTTCGCCGACGATCACCCGATCGGGGCTCATACGCAGCGCCCAGCGGACCAGCTCGGCCAGGCTGACCCCGCCCTCGCCTTCCAGGTTGGGTTCGCGGGCTTCGAGGGCGACGACGTCGGGGTGCAGGTCACCGAAGCGGTCCAAGCCCAGCTCGAGGGAGTCCTCGATGGTGACCAGCCGCTCGGACGGCGCGATGTCGGCCGCCATGGCGCGGAGCAGCGTGGTCTTGCCCGCCCCGGTGCCCCCGCAGATGATGCACGACTTCTTCGCCAGCATCACCGCCCGCACGAACTCGCGCAACGCGATGTCCAGGGTGCCCATGGCGATCAGCTCGTCGGGGGTGATGCGCAGGTAGCGGTGGCGGCGGATCGACAGGCACGGCCGGGCCGCCACCGCCATCAGAGCGAACAGCCGTGACCCGTCGGGGAGCTGCAACGACAGCCTCGGCGAGCCCCGGTCGAAGCGGCGCTCGCCGATACCGGTCCGCGCCGCGGCGGTGCGCAGCATCTCCTCCAGCTCCTCGTCGGAGCCGGCGATGGGCGCTACCTGCTCGCTACGCCCGTCCGCGTAGCGAACCCACACCTGGTCGCAGCCGTTGGCGTTGATGTTCTCGATGCCCGGGTCGTCCAATAGGCGCTGGAGGCGGTTGAGTCGGAACAGGGCGTCGAAGACGGCTCGGGACAGCTCGTCCTCTTCCGGTGCCGACATCACCGCCGTGCGCTCCCGCAGCGCCTGGCTGGCCCGACGCTCCAACGCCTCGGCGATCAACTGGCGTCCGAGGGCCTGTTCGTCCGCGGCGCCGAGCGGCGGCCGTCCGGCCGCGGCCAGGTCACGCTCGCGCCCCGACAGGGCGTCGAGCACCTCGGCCCGCAGGTCCCCGACGAGTGCGTTGTCCGCGCTCACCGTGGCATCCCCAACCGTGGAACGCTCACTGCGACACCTCCTCGGGCGTGCTGCCGTTCGTCGACTGGTCCACCGGGTCGGCCCGCCAGGCTCCGAGCACCCGGGTCCGCAACGCCCCCGCCCGCCACGACCGCGACGCCGCCAGCACCTCGCTGGAGGCGCTCGCGACGGCCGAGGGAGCGCCTGTCAGCTCGCTGGCGAGGCGGTCGGCCATCGACCGGGCGGCGCGCACCAGCGGCGAGAGCCGCACCTCCCGGGCCGAGGCCGGGACCGACACGAGCGCCCCGGCGGCTTCGGGATCCCACGGCAGGCGGCCCAGGACCTCGACGCCGAGGGCCTCGGTGATCTCCGCGTCGGGGTAGGGGCCGTCGCCCACCAGCACCAGGCCGACGCGTCCCGAGTCGAAGGGGTTGGTCTCGCTCCAGGTCGCCAGGGCGTGCAGGTCGGCCAGGCGCGGCCGGGCTGCGAGCACCACCTGGTCCGCTCCCTCCAACACCCCGGCCCCAGGCCCACTGGGGTCGAGCCGGCCGCAGTCCACCAGCACATCCGCGTCGAGGATCCCGAGGGTGCCGGCCAGGCCGGCGATCATCCCGAGGGCGCTGCGGGCCTGGTCGGCCGATGCCGGGCCGGCCAGCACCGCGGCACCGCCCGGCAGCGCCTGGCAGTGCTCCCAGACGAGGTCGGGGTCCAAGGCGCGCCGGGCCGCCGCCGCCAGGGTCACCAGGCTCGGCTCGGGCAGCCACCCCGACGCCGCGGCCAGGGTCCCGCCAGCAGGGTCGAGCTCGACGAGCAGGACCCGGCGGTCCTTGGGCCAGGTAGCGGCCAACGCCAACGCCAAGGTGGTCACCCCGCACGAGCGGACCGAGCCGAGCGCCACCACCCCCACCGTCAGGCCCCCGACCCGACCTCGACGAGGCTGGCCTGGCCCGCGGCGGCCAGCGCGGCGACCTCGTCGGCGTCGGTGCTGGACACCTGGAGGGAGAACACCGTCGGGCTGCCCGACCCGGCTGGCGCCGCGTCCACCGCCAGCACCGTCGCCGCCACCGGGCTCCCGCTCGTGACGTTGCCGCTCCCCGACGACGAGGCGACTGGGACGACCTGCACCCGGTCGCCCGGAGCGAGGTCCGGTGGGTACCCGCCGGCCTTCAGCCCGACCGCCACCACATCCGATCCCGACCCCACAGCCGGCGCGGCCCCGACCTCGGAGCTGGTCAAGAGCGCCCCAGCCACCAGTGGGACCGCCACGTGGCGGCCCACCACGCTCGGCTCCTCGGCGACCGGGACCACCTGCAGACCGGCACCGGTCGACACCCGTACCGCTCGCAGGTCGCCGCTCGTGAGCACCTGGCCGGCGGCGAGCGGCTGGGCGACCACCAGGACCTGTTCCCGGCTGCCGAGGTGCAAAGAGGCATCCGCGAACGCCAGTGCGAAGCCAATCACCGCCAGCACCCCCACCACGACCAGCGGCAGCTGGCGGTGACGACGCGACGTCGGGCCCCGCCCGCCCGCCGCCCGGGTGCCCTCTGATGCCCGCTGGCCGTTGGTCCGGGTTGGTGCAGCAGTGCTCGCCATTGCGTCGCCTCCTTTCTCAGTTGGCTCCCCCGGTCGGGGTGTTGATCGCCTGCGACTCGGTCACCGTCACCGCCACCTGGGCGGCCGGGCCGGCCTGGAGCCCGAGGTTCCCGCCCCCCGGCGCGCCCGTCGCCGTCCAGGTGACCGACCAGTAGAGCGTGGCGGTCACCTGGAACGTGCCGGCCTGTCCCCAGGTGTACGAGCAGTTCGTCGTCGCGTTCGGGGCGGCCGCGCTGTAGGGGGTGCCGGGGCCGTCACAGGTCACGGTGTCGCCGTCGCCCATGTCCCACACCACCTTGGAGGGCGTGGCGGTCGCCGTCGTGGTCACCGTGCCGGCCGAGGCCGACGCGCTGAAGGTCTGCCAGGCGCCCGGGTTGACCCACATCCACGTCGCCACCCCCACCAGCTGCGGGCGTCCCGGCGGCGGGGCCATCTCGATGGTCGGGGAGGCGAGCGGAAGCTGCTTGACCGCTTGCTGGGCGACCACTACCGGGGCGACCTGGACGATGCCGGCGGCTGGCTGGGCGCCCGTCACCCAGATCGGCGGCATCGGGTCGATCACCCCCGGGCCGGCACAGACCGGGAACACCCACTGGCCCGGCTGCGCACCACCCACGCCGATCGACGCCGTGGCCGACGGGCCGACGGCCGTATAGGTGCAACCGTAGGGCTGGTTCGGGTTCACCTTGCCCGGCGGCGGGTCGCTGCCCCCCGCTTTGGCCCACGACGAGCCGGACGGTGGGGTCCAATGCGTCTCACCGGCCTGGACCGTCAGCTGTCCGCCCGACGCCTGGGCGTTCGCGAAGGTGTTCTCGCCCCCCGTGTCTGCTGCCCATGCTCGACCCGGGCCAGCCAGCACCGACACCAACATCGCCAGCACGGTGGCGGGGATCACGACCCGGGCGCGCATTTCCCGTCCGTTACGTTCTGCTTGGACACCTTCCACGTGCCGCCTGTCAGCACGAGTGTCGCCTGCACCCCGTCGTTCTCCGGCGGGGTGATCGGCGGTACCGGTTTTCCGGTCTTCGCGTATACGAGCACCGAGGTGCTGTAGGCGCAGTCCACCACCGTCGCCGTCGTCGCGGCTAATGACGTGATCTTCGGGTGGAGAGTGAAGGTGCCTCTGCCCACCATGCCCTGCTGCTGATCGGCTGCCAGGTTTGCCCGAACCCCGGTCAACTGTGGGGCGACCATCGTCGCCATCAGCTCGGGGTCCTCGGGGTTGGCATCAGTCAGCGCGTGCTCGAAGGCCGCCCAGCCGGCGCGGTAGGCGGCGAGCACTGCGGCCGTCGTCGGGCTGGCGGTGGTCGAGGCGGGCGTGGCCGACGCGGTGGTAGAACTCGACGTGGGCGACGTCGTCCCTCCAGTATCAGCGGCGCCTTTCGACCCGGAGCAGCCGGCGAGAAGCGACAGGCTGACGAGGGCGGCGACCAACGCCGCTCCACCACTACGCCGACGATGTCGCATAGACGCGTACCTCCCGGAGAGGCCGGGCCGGCGGATTCCATTCAGGCTGCCAGACCCGTATCTCTTACGTTCCGCAGGTCAGCGGAGGCCTTCAACTCGAATTTCGTGTCGGGTGATCACGCCGTTCCGTAGGGGTTCATGGGGGTGCCGAGGAGTTGGAGGATTTGTTCTTGGAGCGGGTTGAGCGTCGGTTCTTGAACGGCGAGTGTTCGGTTTTGGTGGCTGATGATGGTGCGGGTGAGCGGATCGAGCAGTTCGAGGATGCGGGCGGCGGTGGGCGATTTGCACGCCCGGTCTTCGTGGTAGACGGGCAGCTCGGTGATGCCGGCGGCGGCCATTCCGTTGCGTAGTTCGCGTTCGATGAGGGCGTGGACGAGCAGGGCGGCGTAGAGGCAGAAACCGAAGGCGTCGATGCGGTAGCCGCTCTTGAGCTGGAGGGGGGCGGCTTCGATCACGCCTTTGAAGGTGGCGTGACGACGCTCGAGGTGGGGTTGTGCCTTGTAGGAGGCGAGCTGAGCCACCCCGGGTTCGATGCAGTGCGGGTTAGTTGGTGCCGGTCAGGGCCGGCTGGGTGTAGGTGTACCACAGGTGTTCGTACTCGGCTGGGGGGCAGTCGCCGATCTCGCCGTGAAGG
>NZ_JAIMCB010000024.1 GCF_025499425.1 Acidiferrimicrobium sp. IK | reverse complement strand
TCCGAGAAGGTACGCAGGCGTCGGTAGCCGACTCTCATCTCGGTGCCGTTATTCGATCGAGCGATGCCGACGGGATCACCGTTCTGACCAGCGATCCCGGTGATGCTCGTGCCGTTGCGGGCGCCCGACACATCACCGTCGTGACGATTTGAGCATGCCCGCATGGATCCGCGAGCCGGCGGTAGGGGCTACCTGGGTTGGCTGATCACGCCCGGGGGAATATGGGGCAGCTCGAAGCGCTGAGTGGGTCCAGTGCGAGCCGCAACTTGCCACTATGTGTCTACATAGCTCGGCTAGTCGCGTACACTCGGGTCCATGGAAGTCGGCATAAGAGAACTGCGAGGAAGATTGAGCGACTACCTGGCCCGAGTCCGAGAGGGCGACGAGGTCGTGGTCACCGACCGAGGCACTGCCTTCGCTCGGATCGTCCCAATCGAAGGCGGCCGGACCTTGGACCGCGCTATCGCTGAGGGCATCGTCAGCCCGGCGCTCCAGCCAGGTCGGACCCGGCCCGCTCGACGGGTGAAAAGCCGCGGCAGTGTCAGCGACTTGGTTGGTGAGCAGCGCCGTTGATTGTGTACTTCGACACGTCTGCCATCGTGCCCCTAGTCATCGACGAGCCCTCCAGCACGGTCGCTTCTCGACTTTGGGACGAAGCTGACCGGGTCGTGTCTTCGCGTCTGGTCTACGCCGAGGGTAGAGCGGCCCTGGCCATGGCTCGTCGACTCGACCGGATCGACGAGAGCGGGCTGAGAGAAGCAGTCGACGACTTCGAAAGTCTCAACGACCAGCTTGACGTGATCGAGGTCACCGAGAGGCTGATTCGAGAGGCTGGAGGTTTGGCTGAGCAGCTGTGCCTCCGTGGCTATGACGCGGTCCACCTGGCTTCGGCAAGGCTGGTAGACGATGCCGAAATGGTCTTGGCGGCAGGCGACCAGAGCCTCCTCGTTGCCGCTCGAGCAATAGGGCTCGCCACAGCCGATCTGACCCGTCAATCCTGACCGACCGTGGCTCAGCGGCTCGCCCCGGACCGGGCGGTAGGAGACGTCCCGCCTGTGTGCTTCGGAGACGTCTCGGACGAGTGGTATGGGATACCTCGCCTTGTAAGGTACAACCGTGTACAATGCGGGATATGGCTACCACGATCAACGCCAGGGTGTCTCATCGAGGGCAGACCAGTTTGCCGGCCGACCTACGCCACCGCTGGGGCATCGAGGCGGGTGGGGAGATCGGATTCATCGACCTCGGAAACGCCGCCTTGGTAGTACCCGGCGGGGTAGACGTGGCGCGCCACGAACTGCGGCGGGTGCTGCGAGATCGATACGCGACCGGGATCGCGGCGATTGACGATCCAGATCTTGCTGATCAATAGCTCAGCGTGCCTGCGACTTCTGAGCTGGTCATAGTCGACGACCGGCTGCTGATTGAGGAGTTGCTGTTCGGACTCGCCAAGGGTAATGACGTTGCCCTCTGCACGACCTTCTACTGGTACTACCGAGCATGTCGCGCGGCCGTGCTCGGGGCGGGTGGCCACCTCTCCGGTCCGTTCCAGGAGTTGGACAACGACGAGCAAGAGCAAGCGATCTTGAGTCTCCTGGAACTGCGAAACGACATCGAGCTTCCCGACTCGCGACCGACCGTTCCTCGCATGGCCCAGATCGCCAAGCGTCACCCTCGGCTCAATCTTCTGAATCTCGAGGCAGTTGCCGTTGGTCAGCTGACGGGAGCCACGGTATGGCTTTCAGCAGAAGCCGCCGGCGGTGTTCTTCCAGACGTTCTTGATCAAGAGGGCGTCACGTGGAACACCGTTCGGATCGTCACGGACTGACCTCCGGACCACAGCAACGCCTGCCTTCTCAACACGGTGAGCACGCGCCCACGAGCCGGCGTTGGAGGGCACCTCGTGCTCGACATAGTGGGATGTTTCGACTGAGCAGTATGGGGCAGTCCTGCTTCCCACCTTGCGCGGGCTTCTTGTCATTGGTGCCGCTGGTATGATTGTGGTATGACCACCAAAGTTGCCATCAGCCTCCCAGACGACGTGCTCGCATCTGCACGTCAGGCCGTCGCTGAGGGCCGTGCGAGTTCCCTGTCCGGTTACATCTCTTCCACGCTGGCCGAACGCCGGGACTACGAGGACCTGGCAGAACTTCTCGCCGACATGGCTGCGGAGACCGGGGAGCCTTCCGATGAAGATCGCCGCTGGGCGCGCCAGGCCCTAGGTATCGACTGATGCCAGGCGTGACGCTCGATACAGGAGCCCTGATCGCCATCGAGCGGGCCGATCGGCGGATGCAGGCCTTACTCGACGAGGCGCACACCGCCGGGCTGCCCATCGACATCCCGGCTGGCACCTTGGCTCAGGCATGGCGGTCCGGCCCTCGCCAGGTCCGTCTTGCGAGAACGTTACATCTGGCCAACGTCACCGTCCCGGCCCTTGACGAACCGAACGCCAAGGCTGCCGGCATCCTGTGTGGCCAGCGAGGCACCCACGACCCAATCGACGCAAGCGTGGTGCTCAATGCCCGCCGACGCGATCAAACCGTGATCACCAGCGATTCGGCTGATCTCCGCAACCTTGACGCTCATGTTCGCCTCATCGAGATATAGCACCGAGCCGGCGTTGGTGGGCACTGTGGCCGGCGCCGATAGGGGGCACCTCAGCCACGAGTTGAGACTCCCGCCTTTATGATGTTCCGGGCGGACGGGTTGACTGAGCGACTATCCGAGGTCGAAATCTGGCTCGGCCATGCCGGGCCAGTCTGGAGGTAGTCCGAAGCAGGGACCCATCGCAGTGGATGGGAGCGGCCGCGCCTCGACGGTTAGGTCGAGCCGTGCGAGCCAGTCCGGTTGCTGGGTGGCGGTGGCCCCTGGTTCGAGGGTCGTCCAGAGTCGGGGCCGGATCGTGGTCACCGTCCATGGGCTGAGTCCCGCTGCCGATACGACCTGAGGGACGTTGCCGTACCGCCAACCGGCCTTTGTCAACCAGAACCCTTCCTGGAAAAGGCTGTCGGGGCGACGGGGGCTTTCGTGAGGTCGGTAGGACGAGACACCGTAGAGGGCCTGCTCGAACTCATAGTCCTTCGTCGGGTACATCGTGTTCGACAAGACCGCCACGACAAGTGGCGCGTCGAGCTGACCGTACTTGCTCTTCTTTGAGTCGAGCGCTCGACGGATGCCGGTGACGTTGTCGACCACCACTGCCTCGCCTGGCCCAAGCATGCCGAGTGCCGAGCGCGGCCTCCCGCGGACTTCGTCTCTGAGAGGGAGAGCGTGGAACTCCAGCCGCCATCCTTCATCTTCCCGGGCGAAGGCGGGTAAGGCGTCGAAACCGACCGCCGTTCGGGCCTCGACGGATCGCGCGACCTCATCGGGGTCGAGGCCGGCCAACCAGTCCTGGAGCTCTCGGCGGAGGCCTCTGGTGGCCAACGGCTTCGGTCCGATGGTGTAAGTGGACAGCTCAAGGGAGAAGTCCTGCACTTGGAGATCGGCCAAGATCTGGTGGAGATCTTGAAGGCGACGGTCCTCACCAATTGCGGTGGCGGCTTGGCCGACGCTGACCGCTTCGATATAGAACCTCTCCTCGTCGCGCGTCATCCGAAAGTCAGGGCGCGTTGGTCTGCCGGGAACGTCCGGATGGATCTCGATCTCGTAACCCGAGCACCGGTAGGCCTCGTGAAGGAACAGTTCCCAGAACGCGGACTCCATCTGCCGGTCATCAGCTCGGAGTGCGCCGCGGAGGTCTTTCTTTGCGGGCTGGGGCAGATGGGCGAACCAGTCTTCGATGAGATCGCGCACCTCCTGGAAATATTGGGACGCCGATCGGTTCAAGAACGCGAACCTGCCCTCGTTGTGCCGGGCGGGGGTGGCGTCGGTCCGCGCTAGGTCGTCGAAGACCTTGGTTTCCATGTGACGGTCGCTCCTGATTATCGAATGTCGAGCCAGCTGAGGTGGCCTCGGGCGGCAGCCCTGCTCGCTGCTTCTTGGGCGGCGCGCCTCGCGTCGTGATCGGGGCTTGCCAGCGCGGTGCGAATGATCGTGGCGGCGCTCTCGTCCCACAGCGAGAATCGCCACCCGTCTGTCTCGTGGTCGACCATGTCCGCGAGCAGTTCGACAGCGGGACGAGGGTGATCAGCGGAGAGCGAAGCGAGGTGCTCGATGACCATGTGGGCAGGCTCTGCAGCTCCGGCCAAGGTGAGGGCGCTGCGGAGTCCGTCGAATCGGCGCTCTGCCGGCAGCCGGGTGGAACAGAACCACCAGCCGTAGGCGGAGAGCTCCTTGGACGCTCGGATCTGTGCGGCCCGGATGCGGCTGTCCCACAGAGCGAGGAGCCGGTCGAGGGCCGCAGGTTCTAACGGGGGGCCGTCTTGGGCGAGGCCGCGGCCGACCAATTCGAGGGCCAGTCGTCGCGTCTCGTCATCGGCTCGGTCGAAGAACTCAGCGAGGAGCCCTTCGTCGAGGGTGAGCTCGCCGGACCAGTAGAGGTTCATAAGATGGTTGGCGAGCGCGTGATCTCGGCCTTGGTCACGGCGGTCCTCGCTTCCGGGGGCCAGTCGGGAGACGGCCAGGGCGTACTGGTCGCGCAGCGCCAGCCAGGTCGGTTTGTTTCGGATCCCCCGCCACAGGTAGGCGTCCCAAGCCGCCTCCCAGAGCCGGCGAAGGGGTTCTTCGGGCGGGAAGACTCGAGGGGCCGCCGCTTCGGCCCACCCTCTGTCAAAGGCCAGCAGGTTACTGAACTCGCGCCCGAGGACGGCACGTACCGCTACCGATGGGTCGGCGACGGCGTCGAGGTGTTGGTCGATCAGGCTGGTGATCTCGCTGAAGGGATCGTCGGGGTGGTTCTGGTACACCCAGATCCCGTACTGCACGGCAGCATCGATTGCCCTCGGTCTCACGCTGTTGAGGGCCAGGTCGTCGGGGCTCATGTTCGGTGGCCCGAAGCGCTCCTCTTCGCCAGGCGTGGGGTGGGGGTCGCTGGCCACTGCCGCGATCAGATCGAAGAGCCGCTGGCGGTGCTCGTCTCGAGGCCGGTGAGGGCCGGTGAATCCGGAGGTGAGGAGACGCATCACGTCGAGACGCGCCCATCCCCATCCGTCGACGGTGCTGTCATCAGGAGTCTGCGATCGAGAGTGCGACACGATCGATTCGCACAGGTCGATCGCCTGGTCCCAGTCGAGTGTCTCGCCGCCGGTCTGGGCACGCACGATCCCGTTCAGGGTGCCGTGGGCGTATTCGACGTCGAGGTCTCCGAGCTGGCGTGCCTCGAGGAGGTAGCGGGAAGGGTCGGCGGCCACAACGTCGGTCAGCGTTAGTGCCAGGCCGCTCTTCGACGGTCCGAGGAACTCGGGCGACGGCTCGAAGGCGCCCAGGTAGGCGACGAGGTCGTCGATGCTCAGGGTCGCCAGTTCTTCTGCGTTGGTGGGGCTGCGCTCGGCGACGGGGCCGCCCGTGAACAGCGGGGCGTCCGACCGTTGCGGTGGGCCGTTGTCAGCCACGAGCGCTTCGTAGCGCTGGGCCCATTCTTCGGGAAGTTGCCCAGCGAGCGGGGCGAGCCGATCGCGCTGCCAGATCTCGACATAGGTTTGGAGCTCTTCGCCCGTCGGCTCACGCCCCTGCGCTTGGCGCGCCCACTCGATGTGTCCGTCGACGTGGCTCGGGCCTCGCTCCACCATGGCGAGGATCGCCCGCCGCGCCTCAGCGTCGAGACCCGCAAAGCGAGCGGCGAGGAGTCGGTCGTATTCCGGGCGGAGCTGCAGGTCGTCGAAGGCGGCGGGGTCGGTCAGCTGGATTCGGATCTCGGGCTCGTCGCCGGTTGAGCGGGAAAGCAGGTCGAGCCTGAGCCGGCGGAAGATCGACCACTTCCGGCCGCCAAGGAGGTCCAGCAGCGAACGGAGGTCTGCTGGGACGGCGGCAGCTCGGGCGGCCAAAGCATGGCTGAGCGCGGTCGTAAGTCTGCTCTTGATTCCGAGGTCGTGGCTAAGCCCGCCAGGGGCGATGGCCCGGTGCCAGACGGAGGAGAAGTCTTGGCCCTCCTCGATCATCTCTGGTGACGCCGAGGCGGTGATCGCTTCCTCCAGCAGGCCGGCGAGCAGTTCGATCACCGGCTGGCCAATGGCGGCGGCCAGCGGCGTGGTGTGCCGTTGGAGGATCGATTCGTAGGTGTGCTCATCGATGCGCAGTCGGGGCTCTCGCATCGAGCGAACGAGCTCCGGTGGCAGGTCGCTCTCTTCTGGCTCAGCGGGCTCAGCGGGCTCAAAACTCAGTAGGGAGCGCGTCAATGCCAGTGCCGAAGGGAGGTCCTTAGCTTCGCTGAAGGCACCGATTAGCTCGGCGAGCCGCATCGGATACCCGATCCGGTAGCGGGCCTCAAGGGTTGCTACCAAGCGAGGGACCAGCTGTGCTGCGTTGGCGACGGGGAGCGCACGGCCGATGTCAATGATCCCCGAGTTCACGGCGGCGTTGTCGGTCGGCGGGATGGCCTTTGCTATCTCGGTCACTTCGTCGGGCAGGACCGTTGCCATACGGACGAGGTAGCGAAGCTGGGGCCACGGCGGGAAGCCGACGGTGTCGTTGTCGTGCAGCTCTGGCTGGGGCGGCTCCGCGAACAGTCGTGCGCTCCGCAACAGGGGCAACCACGACGGGTCGGCGATGGTTTCGAAGAACCGTCCGAGCGCAACGAAGTCTTGCGGGACGCTGGTCAGCAAGAACTTGACGTCGTCCGCGGTCGCTGGCGCCTTGACCGCCAGCTGGTCCAAGGTGGCGATGACCGAGGCGAAGTTGGCCTCCATCTTGTCGAGGACGTAGTCGAGAATGCCTTGGAAGTCGTCGAAGAACTGGGTGACGGTGTCGGTCATAGGGGCGGGTTCGGCGAGGTTCCGCCGGTGCGCACGCCCGTGGTAGCTGCCCGCCTGGCGAAGCCACTTCTTGGCGACGGGGTCGGTGATTGGAATTTCGAGTGCGGCGAGGATGGCTCGGATCTCGTCCTTGTGGCTACTGCCGCTCTCCTTCGCATCTTCATCGGCCGCTGGCGCGCTACTTGCTGAGAGCGGAACCAGCACGTCTCGAAGGGCGGACTCGATCTCTCTCATCAGATGGGCGACCAAGTGGGTGGTGGACTGGAACCGTGTGGGATCGTCCATGAGGTCGTAGGCATCGCGGTAGAACGCCATCGGACCGGGTCCGACCAGCTTGCTGAGCCTCCAGCGGATCCGGAGCCGGCGGGGGTCGCGCGGCGGTCGCGGTGATAGCGGCTGGGCTGGGTCCTCAGCCATTACCCGCCTCGGGCGTTGAGATCGGCTGTACGAGCTTGGCGAACGGCGGTAGGCCGAGGCGGTCGAGCGCCCAGTCCAGCCACGAACCTTCGGTGGCATACCAGCTCGTCCACTCCGCACGTTGTCGCGTGGCGGCTTCATTTGGCCCACCGACGACGAGGGACTCCCTCCAAAAGGGTGGTTGGGTCGTGCAGACGACGCTCGTCGCATTGCCATCCAGGTTCTGCCAGGTGTCTTCTGCCCCTACGGTCGAGCCGGCCGTGGGGGCGCTTGAGAGGACGATTCCGGCTACATGGGCGAAGGCCGCTAGCTCTGCCGACAGGCCTCGGGCGAGACGTTCGTGTAGACGGCGCCGGGGGTAGTCGGGCGGGACGGCGAGCGCCCAAAACTGCAAAGTCTCGTCGAACCGCAGCCACAACGGGTGCTCGCCGCGGCCCTGCTCGGCCTTGGCCTTGAGAGCGGTGGTAATGCGTCGCCACTCGTCGCCGTGGCGGATGGTCGTGGAGTGCCCGGCTCCGGTCGTAGGCCAGCCGGGTTGGATGACGAGACGGCCGCCAGAGGGTGGAGCCGTCTCGATCACGAGTCCCGACCGCGCTACATCCGCGGCCAGGAGGGCCAGCTCTTCGATCCATTCGTCGAGCTTGTCGTCCTCTATGCCCGGTTCGATCTCGCCGTTGAACGTGACCTGTTCGCGTGACTCAATCGCCATGAGGGCCATCGAGACCCGGCGGCTGAAGGCCAGATCCTGGTTGGACTGCTGGTCCAGGAGGAAGCCCTTTACCTCGACAAGCATGGCGTCGTCATCCCTGACGAGGAGCAGATCGGTACGGCTGCCCTCTTCGCCAACGCCCGGTTCGAACGTCACTTCCCAGCCGGCTCGCATTGCTAAACCACCGACCTCCAGCTGGAGGAGGCTGTGCGCGAACTGCCCGAGGTCCCGGCGCATGTTTCGGCGGAGGTCAGCGATCCCGGAGACACCCTGTAAGAGACGAAGTCGCGACCCCAGCTCCAATAGGCGCATAGACGTGCGGTACGTCGTTGCTGGGCCACCAGTGCCAAGACATCAATGGCAGCCCCGACCTGGACGACCTGGTTCCATTGGGCAGGAATCGAGCGAGCCAGTCTTCGCCTAGGTATTCGGCCACAGCGTCTACGGTGGCGCGGACAGCCTGTTTGCCAGCATCGGTGAGCGCGTTCGAGTGCTCCACGGGTGCGGACCACAAGCCCCAGGTCAGCTGGGCTTCACCTCGCTCGATGGCGAGCCACGCCGCGACCACTTCTGACTCCACAGTGTTGAGTGTCGCGCGGGGCTGGGACGACAGTCCTGCGAAAAATGCGCTCATTACCAGCTCCAGTGGTCGGGTCGGGCACACCTCCGGGAATGTCGCTACCCGCCTCGTCGTCGGCGAGACTGGTGACCCCGGTGCCCGGACGGCACGAAGGTCGGAGCAGCGTCTCGCAGTGCGACAGGCGAGTTGAACTCCATGGCCGACCCATCCCGAAACGCCGGCCGAGACGAGAACTGGATACGCCGGAAAGTGCCGATCGGGGGCGCCGAACGCGCACTGGGCATCCCCCACTGGGTGGGACACCTAGGACGAATCTTGGAGGCTGGTGGACGGGAGTCTGATATGCCGCGCCGCAGGTGGGCTCTGGAGGGATCAGGGGCTGGTCCTCTGCACCGAGATGGGCACACCGCTGGACCCTGCCAACGTGCGGAAGGTCTTCGCCCGGGTCGCTCGCGGCGCCGGCATCGACCCCGCCGGCGTGGTGCCGTACCTCCTACGCCACAGGGGTGTCACTGCTGATCGACGCCGCCGCCCCGATCGAGGAGGTAGCCGACCTGCTCGGCGACGACCCCCAGACCATCTACCGGCACTACCGCCACCGGGTCCGGCCCGTCGTCACCACCGCTGCAGAACGCATGGAGCGACTGGGCGGCACCGACGGCGACCGGCCGTGACCGTCAATGCCCGAATCCTTCGCGCACGAATCGCGCACGAGGCCCGTCCGGACTGCGCGCCGGACATCCTTCCGGCGCAAAACCCCTGGTCAGGGAGTGGAGGCGATGGGAATCGAACCCACGAACCTCTTGCATGCCATGCAAGCGCTCTACCAACTGAGCTACGCCCCCAGGTGGTCTGAAGACAGTAGCACCCCTCCCGGCGGGCCCCCAAGCAGGCGGTTCCGCGCAGCCTCAGCGGCGGGACGGCCCGCCACGGACGATGGCACGGGTCAGTACCGGCGCCGGTCAGTACCGGCGCCGGCACGAGTCAGCATCGGCCCCCGCCGGCGGGAGGCGAGATGGGAGGCGCAGCACGCCCCCGGTACGCTGGGGCCTCCACCGACGAGGAGCAGCATGGCTGAGGCGTACGACCCGCAGGCGGTCGAGACCAAGTGGCAGGCCCGCTGGGCCGACGAGGGCACCTACCAGGTCGACAACGACGACCCGCGGCCGACCTCCTACGTCCTCAACATGTACCCGTACCCGAGCGGCCCCGCCCACATGGGCCACGTCCGCAACTACACCTTCGGAGACCTGAACGTCCGGTGGCGGACGATGCAGGGTCAAGCTGTGCTCAGCCCCTTCGGGTTCGACTCCTTCGGGCTGCCAGCAGAAAACGCGGCCATCAAGACCGGCACCCACCCCCGCGTCTTCACCGACGCCCGCATCGAGGAGCTCAAGGCCAGCATCAAGCGCCTCGGCGCGGTGTACGACTGGCGCCGCGAGGTCCGCAGCCACGACCCCGCCTACATGCTCGGAAACCAGCGCATCTTCCTCAAGTTCCTGGAAGCCGGTTTGGCCTACCGCGCCAACGCGCCGGTCAACTGGTGCCCCGGCTGCCAGACGGTGCTGGCCAACGAGCAGGTCCTCGCCGACGGGACCTGCGAACGCTCCGGCGACGTTGTGGTCAAGAGGGACCTCGAGCAGTGGTTCTTCAAGATCACCGCCTACGCCGACGAGCTGCTCGACGCCATCGACGGCCTCGACTGGCCCGAGCGGGTCAAGACCATGCAGCGCAACTGGATCGGCCGCTCCGAGGGCGTCGAGTTCGACCTGCAGATCGTAGGGCGCACCCGCAAAGCTCACGGTGACGACGCCAGCATCCGGGTGTTCACCACCCGTCCTGACACCTCGTTCGGCATGACCTTCGTGGTCCTCGCCCCCGAGCACCGCCTGGTGAAGGACCTGACCACCGAGGACCGCCGAGGCGAGGTGGATGCGTTCGTCGAACGGGTGCTGCAGGAGTCCGACATCGACCGCCAGTCCAGCGAGGGCCCGCTCGACAAGCGGGGGGTGTGGACCGGCTCCTACGCGGTCAACCCCTTCAACGGCAAGGAAGTACCGATCTACCTGGCCGACTACGTCCTCGGCACGTACGGCACCGGGGCGGTGATGGCCGTCCCCGCCGAGGATCAGCGGGATTGGGATTTCGCGGTCGCCTACGGGTTGCCGATCGTGCGTACCGTCCAGCCGCCGGACGGTTGGGACGGCCAGGCGTACACGGGTGACGGCCCGCGGGTAAACAGCGAGTGGCTCGACGGCCTGGTCGATACAGCGGAAGCCAAGCGGGCCGCCATCGACTGGCTGGAGGACAAGGGCATCGGGCAGGCCAAGGTCAACTTCAGACTGCGCGACTGGTTGCTGTCGCGCCAGCGCTACTGGGGATGCCCGATCCCGGTGGTCCACTGCCCGGTCGACGGCATCGTCGCGGTCCCCGACGACCAGCTCCCCGTGCTCCTCCCCGACGACGTCGAGTTCCTCCCTACCGGAGAGTCCCCTCTGCGCCACCACGACGCGTTCTTGCACACCACCTGCCCGAAGTGCGGCGGACCGGCGGAGCGCGAGACCGACACCATGGACACCTTCGTGGACTCGTCCTGGTACTTCCAGCGCTTCACCGACCCGTGGACCGACGAGCCTGTCGACAAGGCCGCCGCCGAGAAGTGGATGCCCGTCGACCAGTACATCGGCGGCATCGAGCACGCCATCTTGCATCTGCTCTACGCCCGCTTCTACACCAGGGCCATGGCCGACCTCGGCCTCGGGCCGGCGACCGTCCGCGAGCCCTTCGCCCGCCTCTTCACCCAGGGCATGATCACCGCGGACGGCAAGAAGATGTCCAAGTCGTCAGGCCGGTCGGTCGCCCCCAGCCACTACTTCGACACCGCCGGCGCGGACTCCCTGCGCCTGTTCCATCTCTTCGTCGGGCCACCCCAGGACGACTTCGAGTGGTCCGACCAGGTGGACTCGATGATCGAGGGCTGCAGCCGGTTCCTCAACCGCCTGTGGCGGCTCGGGGCTTCGTCGGTCGAGCGGGCCGTGATCGTCAACCGTCCGGCCACCCCGGCAGACCAGGAGGTGGAGAAAGGAGTCCACCGGCTGATCCAGAAGGTCACCTCGGACTACGAACGGTGGTCTTACAACACGACGGTCGCCGCGGCGATGGAGCAGGTCAACACCCTGACCCGCTACGCCACCGACGGGGACGGGGCGCGGCGCGAGACGCTGGACTTCGCCGTCGACACGGTGCTGCTGCTGCTGGCGCCGATGGCGCCCCACGTGACCGCGGAGCTGTGGGAGCTGCGCCACCCAGGGGAGCCGTCGCTGCACGCCCAGCCGTGGCCCGTCGCCGACCCGGCGATGCTGGCCGTAGCGTCGGTGACCATGGTGGTGCAGGTCAACGGCAAGCCTCGGGACCGCATCGAGGTCGCGCCCTCGATCTCATCGGAGGAGGCCGAGGCGCTGGCGCTCGCATCTTCCAAGGTGGCCGCGGCGCTTGACGGCGCCCGCCCGCGCAAGGTGATCGCCAAGCCGCCCCGAATCGTCAACATCGTGGTGTGAGCGGCGCCCTCGACGGCGTCCTGGTAGCCGATTTCAGCCGGGTCCTGGCCGCCCCTTACGCCACCATGCTCCTCGCCGACCTCGGCGCGGAGGTCATCAAGGTCGAGCAGCCGGGACGCGGTGACGACACCCGCAGCTGGGGGCCTCCGTGGGCCGGGGACGACTCGACCTACTACCTGTCGGTCAACCGTTCCAAGCGGTCGGTGGCGCTGGACCTCGCCGACCCCGAGGACCGGGCCGCGGCGGTGGCGTTGGCCACCCGGGCCGACGTGCTGGTGGAGAACTTCCGCCCCGGCGGTCTGGGCCGCTATGGCCTCGGCTGGAGCGACCTATCCGAGGTCAATCCCCGCCTCGTGTACTGCTCGGTGACCGGTTTCGGCTCCGGTGCTGGCGCCGACCTGCCCGGCTACGACCTCCTGGCCCAAGCCGTGGGGGGTCTCATGAGCATCACCGGCCCGGCCCCAGGCGAGCCCACCAAAGCCGGAGTCGCAGTCGTCGACGTGCTCACCGGTCTGCACGCCACCGTCGCCATCCTCGCCGCGCTCCGCCACCGCGACGCCACCGGCATCGGGCAGCGAGTGGAGGTCAACCTCCTCTCGGCGCTGCTGTCATCGCTCGCCAACCAGTCGACGGCGTACAGCGCGGCGGGCGTCGTGCCGGGGATCATGGGGAACCGGCATCCGTCCGTTGTGCCCTACGAGCTGTACCCCACCGCGACCGATCCGATCGTCCTGGCGGTGGGCAACGACCGCCAGTTCGCTGCGCTCTGCGCGGCCCTCGGCCTGGAGCGGTTGGCCTCCGACGAGCGCTTCGCCACCAACTCCGATCGGGTCGCCAACCGCGACGTGCTGGCGTCCCTCCTGGTGGAGGCCCTGCGCAGCCGGCCGGCGGAGGAGTGGTTCGAGGCCCTAACCCCGCTCGGGGTGCCGTGCGGGCCGGTCAACGACATGGCCGGCGCCTTCGCGATGGCGGAGCGCCTCGGCCTGGACCCCGTTGTCGACGTCGAAGGCGTGTCGCTGGTCGCCAACCCGGTGACTTACGGCGCCTCGCCGGTCACCTACCGCCGGCGCCCGCCGCGCCTGGGCGAGCACACAGACGAGGTGCGGGCCTGGCTGCAGCCGGGCTGAACGCCAGTTGGGGCCCGGTGGGCCCGTTGCCGGGCTCGGGTGTCGCGTCGTCGCGTCGTGGGTGCCGTGGGTGTCGTGGCGTGGCGTCCCCCGATGAAACCCTCGACAGACGGTGCCGCGGCGGTGGGGATGTGTCGCGGGCTGCGCGGGCTCTTCGCGTATAAGTCGCGACAGACCCCAGGCTCGGAGGCGAGGTATGTCGCGGCTTTCATCGGGGAGGCTGGCGCCGGCGGTAAGGCGCCCGCAACGCGCCACCTTGCCGGCAACGCCGCCACGTCGCCGGCAAGGCGCCAGTCCCGCCGGCAAGGCGCCAGTCCCGCCAACAATGCGCAGGCAATGCGCCGCTCCCGCCAGCAATGCGCAGGCAAGGCGCCAGTCCCGCCGGCAATCCGCGGGCGATGCGCCACTCCCGCCGGCAATGCGCCGGCAAGGCGCCGGCGAGGCGCGTGCCGCCGGCGAAGGCACGCGCCGGTCAGGGTCCAGCGGCGGAGGGCGCCCCGGGGCGTCGCCCGAGGTCGGGGAGCAGGGCGAAGAGCTGGCGGGCGGCCCAGTCGAAGGAACGCTCGGCTGCCCAGCGCCGGCCCCGATCCCCGAGAGACTCCCGCCCCGCGGGGTCGGCGAGCGTCGACTCGAGCAGCTCGGCCAGGTCCGCGGCGCCGGCGCCGGCGCCGGCGGGCAGCTGCGCGGTGACCGCGGCCAGCTCCGACTGCGGGCCGAGGGCGCTGACGACGGTCGGCACTCCGTGGCACAGGCAGTCGGCGACGGCCCCCGAGCACTCGCCGTTGGTGTATCGCCGCAGCTGGGCGGCGACGGCCGCCCGCCGCAGCCACTGCTCGTAGTCGTCGTCGGCCACCTCGCCGGTGACCACGACGCGGTCGCTGACCCCCAGCTGCTCGGCGAGGGCTGCGATGGCCTGGCGCTGATCGGCGCCGGCGGGGCCGACGAAGGCCAGGCGCAGATGGGGGCGGCGGGGCAGGAGCAAAGCCAGCGCGGACACGAGCAGGTCAGGTCTTTTGGCTTCGTTGACCAGGCCGAAGGTGCATACGAGGTCGGGATCCACGCCGCCGGCTGCTCGTCCCACGGCCGGCGGGTAAGCGTATGGCCACACCGCGACCTTCTCCCGGTCCTCGGAGCGGCAGTCGAGCCGGGCAACGTCCGCCGCGAACTCTGAGGTGACCAGCGTCCGCTCCGAGCGGGCGACGATCTCGCTGAGCATGAAGATGCCCTCGCGGGCCGCGACGTCGCTCGGGATGCGCCCGTCGCGGACCACGTTGCTCAGCCCGGGGTAGTGGTCGGCCACGGCCTGCTCGAATCCCTCCGGCACGGCGCCCCGGGCGGCCGAGTGGAGCCACAGGTTGGCCAGGCGCACGTCGTGGACCTGGGCCACGACCGGGATCGGCGAGGTGCGGAGGATCCGCAGGGCGTTGGCGTGGAACTCGCTGTTGCCGAGAGCGACGATCACCGAGTCGTAGCCGCCGGTCGTGAGGTCCCGAAGGGCGATGCCGGCGGGGTCGAATACGCCTCCCCGCTCGGTGTCTTCCACCGGGTCGCCGTCGGTGTAGACGTCGACGTCGCAGTAAGCGCGCAGCGCGTCGACCAGCCGCCGGCTGTAGCTGGCCACCCCGGTCAGCGACGGCGGCCACGGGGTGACCAACGCCAGCGAGGGCCGTCGCCGCCACCGCCGGACCGGTCGGGCGCCGGCGGGCGGCAGGAGGCCCCGGTATACCTCTGCCGCCCGGTCGGCGACTCCGGCCCAGGTCGGCTGGGGCCGGTCGGACCAGGCCAGCAGCCGGGCCCGCAGCCCGTGGTCGGACAGCCCGGCGTGCACCGCGGCCGCGATGGCCGCCGGGCTCGACGGGTCGAAGGTGGCCTCCGGCGCCACCAGCTCCACCAGCGACGAGTTCCCCGACGCGATCGCCGGCGCCCCGCAGGCGATGGCTTCGGCGACCGGCAGGCCGTAGCCCTCGTAGAGGGAGGGGAACACCGCCAGGTCGGTCGTCTGGTACAGCGCGACCAGGGTCGCGTCGGGCAGGTAGCCGGTCAGCACCACCTGGCCGGCGACGCCGAGCTGCGCGGCGCGCACCTCGAAGTGGTTGCGTTCCAGGGGAGCCAGCTTGCAGACCAGCACCAGCTGATGCTCAGCCCGCAGGCGGGCGGGCAGCTGGGCGTAGGCCTCGAGCAGCGCCTCCATGTTCTTCCTGGGCTCGACCGCGCCGTTGTAGACGATGAATCCCGGCTCGATCCCCGCGACGAGCCCGCTCAGCGCGGCGCGGGCCGCGTCCTTGCTGGCCGGCCGGCGGAACGCCGCGCCGGTGGCCGCCCCGACGACGGTCACCCTCGACTCGGGCACGCCGAGATGGTCGATCACGTCGTCGGCCGCGGAGCGCGACAGGGTCATGACATGGTCCGCGACCCGGATCAGCTCCCGGCGGGCCCGGTAGCGGCGGCGTAGTCCCTCGTCGCGCAGGTAGATGTCGGGGAACAGTTCAGGGATCAAGTCGTAGACGGTCACCACCGTCGCCATCTGGCGCTGCGACACCCGGCGTGGCCACAGCCGGCGGACGCCTACCGCCAGCTCGAAGGGGGAGAGGACATGGAAGATCCCGCCGTCGGCGCCCGGAGACCAACTACCGGAGCGGGTGACTCGCGCC
Source organism: Acidiferrimicrobium sp. IK (assembly GCF_025499425.1). Taxonomy (GTDB): domain Bacteria; phylum Actinomycetota; class Acidimicrobiia; order Acidimicrobiales; family Palsa-688; genus Acidiferrimicrobium. Next base: position 29,177 of record NZ_JAIMCB010000024.1, on the reverse strand, counting down.
TGGGCCATGAGGTGCTCCACCCCAACGGGAGGAAGGTCGGGGTCGAGCACCACCTGCTCGAGCAGATCAGGGTGGCGCTCCACCAGGGAGGTGGTGAAATCGAGGGCGTAGCGGGCCACGCCTCGGTCGCGGTAGCCGGCGCTTTGCGCGGCTTGGAGGTCGACGGTGACCGCACCCAGGCCCCCCGGTCCTGCGCCGGCCTCCGGCGAAGGAGCGCCCAAGGCCTCAGCCCTGGCCGCGCAGGAACCGCTCGAGCTCCGCGGCCAGCTCGTCGCCGGAGGGCAGCGGACCGAACGACGCAGGCGGGGCCTCCGCCTCCGCGTCGTGTTGGGTCTCTAGCTGGCGGATCATGGCGGCGTGCTCGTCGCTGGCGGCGACCAGCTGCTCGATCTGATCGAAGGTGGTCTGGCCCGCCTCGCGCAGCGCGCTGGTGTCCAGCTCCAGGTGGGCCAGGCGGGCCAGCTCGTCGAGGAGGGCGGCCGCGGCTGCCGGGTAGGGCATCGCCGACGCGTAGTGCGGCACCCGGGCCCACAAACCGACGGCGGGGAGCCCAGCGTCGCCGAACGCGTGCTCGAGCGCCGCCTGCGCGCCTGCCGGCACGTCGATGGTGACGGGGAGGAACCCCACCTCGGCGGCCAGCTCGGCGCTGGTGGCCGTCGCGGTGAGCCGTACCGGCCGGGTGTGGGGGACCGGGGCGGGGAAGGCTCCGAGCCCGATGACCTGCTTGACCCCGAAACGCTGGGCCAGCGACACGACCTCGGTCGTGAACTGGTGCCAGCGCATGTCCGGTTCGGGTCCGACGAGGAGCAGCACGCTGCGCCCGGTGCGGGTGGTCGCGGCCTCAATGCGGATCTCCGGCCAGTGCAACCCGGAATGAACCCCGTTGACGATGCGCAGGACTGGCCGGCGGGCCCGGTGGTCGATGAGCGCGTCGCCGTCGAAGGTGGCCAGCAGCTGGCGCGGCAGGGTCTCGAGCAGCGCCGTCGCCGCAGTTACCGCCGCCGCCCCGGCGTCGATCCAGCCTTCCAAGGCCATCACGAGCACGGGATCCTCCAGCGCCGGGAGGCTGTGGATGGTCGCAAGCTCACTCATGGACGGACCATTCTTCCAGGCTTGGGCCGCCGGAGCGGTACCGGCACCTTCCTGTCAGCGACCCTCGACGGGCTGTCAGCGACCCTCGACGGGCTGTCAGCGACCCTCGGCGGGCTGTCAGCGACCCTTGAGGGCGTCGTGGGCCCGCTCGGCGAGGCCGGAGATGGCCGCCGGGTAGAAGCTGTAGTCGAAGTCGGTGTCGCCCATCGCCCCCGCCACGTAGCGGACGTAGACCCCTTCCAGGATGCATGCCAGCTTCCACAGCGCGAACGCGTAGAAGAAGTCGAGCTGGCTGAGGTCCCTGCCGGACGCCTTGGCGTACAGCTCGGCCACCTCGGCGCGAAGCGGGAAGCCCTCGACCCCGGTGGCCGACGCGCCGAGCGGGCTCTCCTCACCCGGCTCGCTCCAGTAGGCGAGCAGCGCGCCCATGTCGGCCAAGGGATCCCCGAGGGTGCACAGCTCCCAGTCCAGCACCGCCGCGATGCGGTGGTCGGATCCGACGACGGTGTTGTCGAGGCGGTAGTCGCCGTGGACCAAGGTGGCCGGCCCCTGCTCGGGAATCGACGCCGAGAGCATCCCGTGGAGCTGGTCGACCAGCTTCACGTCGGGGCCGCCGGCGCCGTCGCGCGACGCCTGGTACTGGCTGTACCAGCGCTTCAGCTGGCGGGCCACGTAGCCCTCGCGCCGGCTGAGGTCGCCGAGGCCGGCCGCGTCGGGGTCGACGGCGTGGATCTGCGCCAGGGTGTCGATCAGCGACTCGGCCACGACCCGCCGGGCCGGGACGTCCCACGCAGCCTCTGCCTGCTCGGCGCTCCGCACGATGAGACCGTCGACGAACCCCATCACATAAAACGGCGCCCCGTTGACCGACTCGTCGGTGCACAGCCCGAGCGCGGGCGCGACCGGCACCCCGGCGGGGGCGACGGCGGCGATCAGCCGGTGCTCCCGGGCCATGTCGTGGGCCGTCGGGAGCAGATGCCCGGTGGGCGGCCGGCGCAGCACCGTCGCCCGCCCCGCCGCGTCGTCCACCCGGTATGTCAGGTTGGAGCGGCCGCCGGCGATCAGCGTGAAGTGCAGCGGCAAAGTGGTGCCGGGAATGTTGTCGGCGTACCAGGCGCTTACCCTGTTGGTGTCGATGCCGGGGAGAGCCCGGTCGACGCCGCTACCGTCTGGGTCGGTCATGACGCAGCTTCCATGACCCAGCAATGTAGAGCGAGAGAGGGAGTGAGGGTCCGTATGGACGTCACCGATGCCACATTCGAGACCGCCGTGCTCGAGCGGTCCACCGAGGTCCCCGTAGTGGTCGACCTGTGGGCGGAGTGGTGCGGGCCGTGCCGGACGCTCGGGCCGATCATCGAGAAGGTGGTCGGGGAGACCGGCGGGCGTGTCGAGCTGGTCAAAGTCGACGTCGACGCCAACCCGAGGGTCGCGGCGACGTTCCAGGTCCGCTCGATCCCGGCGGTGTACGCCATCGCCGACCGCAAGGTCGTCGACAGCTTCGTCGGCGCGCTCCCCGAGCCGCAGGTACGGGAGTGGGTCAACCGGCTGGCTCCCGAACCCACCGAGGTCGACACGCTGATCAGCGCCGGCGACGAGGCGTCCCTGCGCCGCGCGGTGGAACTCGAGCCGGCCAACGAGAAGGCCCTGCTGGCCCTGGCCGGGCTGCTCGTCGACGCCGACACGAGCGACTCGAAGGAGGAGGCCCTAGGGCTGCTCGCCCGCCTCCCCGAGACCGCCGAGGTCCGCCACCTGATCGCCAAGGCCCGCGTCGGCGACGAGGTGGTCGACGCCGGCGCCGGCGAAGGGGTGGACGCCAAGCTCGACGGGCTGCTCGAGCGGGTCAAGTCCGACGAAGCGGCCCGCCAGGAGTTCCTCGACCTGCTCGAGGTGCTAGGACCCGACGACCCCCGCACCGCTGGGTACCGCAAGGCGCTGACCGCCCGCCTGTTCTGACCGCCTGATGGCGGCGGCCCGCGGCCCGGTCGCAGGGCCCCGATAGGGTCGAATCGTGCAGCTCCGCCTTGGACCAGTCCGCTACGACCTCTCCGAGCGGGCGCTGGTCATGGGCATCCTCAACCGCACGCCGGACTCCTTCTACGACAAGGGCCGGTACTGGGACCTGGACGCTTTCTACCGGCGGGCCGAGACGCTGGTCGGCGAAGGCGCCGACCTGCTCGACGTCGGTGGGGTCAAGGCCGGCCCGGGCCCCGAGGTCAGCGCGGCGGAGGAGCTCGAGCGCGTCGTCGGGGCCATCGAAGGCCTCGCGTCCCGTTTCGACGTCCCGCTCTCGGTGGACACGTGGAGAGCGGAGGTCGCGGCGGAGGCCTACAAGGTCGGCGCGGTGGTCGGCAACGACATCAGCGGGTTCGCGGACCCCGAGTACCTCCCGGCCGCGGCCGCCGCGGGAGCGACGGTGGTGGCCACCCACATCCGCCTGGCGCCGAGAGTGGCCGATCCCGACCCCCGCTATGACGACGTCGTCGCCGCAGTGGCGGCATTTTTGACCGAACGGGGAGAGCGGGCCCGTGCCGCCGGGCTCGGCGACGACCAGATCATCGTCGACGCTGGACTGGACCTGGGGAAAACGGCCTTGCAGTCGTTGGCGCTGCTGCAAGCCTCCGACCGCCTGTCCAAGTTGGGGTGGCCGCTGCTGCTCTCCGCGTCGAACAAGACGTTCCTCGGGGTGCTGTTCGACCTGGAGGTGGCCGAGCGCCGGGAGGCGTCCGTGGCCGCCCACGCCCTCGGCGTCGCCCTCGGGTGCCGGATCCTGCGAGCCCACGACGTCCGTGGCGCCCGGCGGGTCGCCGATACCCTTGCTGCGGTGCTGGCGGCTCCATGATGGACATCCCCCGATGAGCGAGCAGCTGCGAACGGTGTGGCTGGTCGACGGCGACGACCCGACGTTGGTCGCCGAGGCGGTCCGGGGCCTGGTCGACGACTTGGTCGGCGACGCCGACCGGTCGATGGCCCTCGAGGACCATCGGGGGGAGGAGGTCGACCTGGCCGCGGTGGCCGACGCGTGCCGGACCCCGCCGTTCCTCTCCGACCGTCGTGTCGTGGTGGTCCGAGACGTCGGGCGGTGGGGCACCGAGGAGCTGTCCCCGATCCTCGACTACCTGGAGGACCCCTTCGAGTCCACCGCACTGATCCTCGCCGCCGGCGGCGGTCGGCTGGCCCCGAAGCTGCTGGCGGCGGTGAAGGCCAAGGGCCACATCACCGGGACCGCGGTGTCGGGGCGGGAAGCCAAGGGATGGGTCAGGGACCGGATCAAGGCGTCCAAGGTCCGCCTCGACGGCGGTGCCGAGGCCCTGGTCGAAGCCCACCTCGGCGAAGACGTCAGCCGCCTCGGGTCGCTGCTCGAGGTGTTGGCCGCGGCGTACGGCGAGGGGGCCCGGTTGGGCGCCGCCGACATCGAGCCCTACCTCGGCGAGGCCGGTTCGGTCGCGCCGTGGGACTTCACCGACGCCATCGACAGCGGCCGGACCGAGGCCGCGCTGGAGTTGCTGCACCGGCTGATGGAAGCCGGCGAGCGCCACCCCCTCGTGATCCTGTCGATCCTGACCCGCCACGTGCAGGGGATGCTGCGCGTCGACGGCGACGACATCGTCACCGAGGCGCAGGCCGCGGCGGCTATGGGCCTGGCCAAGGGGCGCAGCACGTACCCGGCCAAGAAGGCGCTGGCGTCGGCTCGCCGCATGGGGCCTTCAGGGGTGGCCGAGGCGGTCGGCTTGGTCGCCGACGCCGAGGTGGCGCTCAAGGGGGGCACCGAGTGGCCGGCGGAGCTGGTCCTCGAGGTGCTCGTCGCCCGGCTGTGCCGTCTGGCCCGGGCCGGTGCCGGGGCCCGCCGGTGAGGCGGAGGTCGTGAGCGGCGCCTTCAGCGTCCTCGACTACATCGGGGCCGGCGGCGCGGCCGTGGTGGCCGGCGCCATCAACGGGATCGCCGGCGGGGGGACGCTGGTGTCGTTCCCTGCCCTGATCGCCATCGGGGTGCCGGCGCTGCCGGCCAACGTCACCAACACCGTCGCCTTGTCCCCCGGCTACCTGTCGGGAAGCCTGGCCGCCAGAGTCGACCTGCGGACGCAGCGGGCCCGGATCCGGCGGCTGGCGCCGTTCTCGGTGATCGGCGGTCTGGCCGGGGCGTTGCTGCTCGAAGTCACCCCGGAATCGACGTTCCGGGCGGCGGTGCCGTGGCTGGTGCTGGCCGCCTGCGCGTTGCTGCTGGCCCAAGACCGGGTCAGGGGGTGGGTGCTGGCCCGGTCGATGTCGGCCATCGACTCAGGCGACGACGCCGCGGCCGGCGACCCGCCCGGCCCGACCGGAAACGCGGTCGACACCGAAACCGCCACCGCCAGCCCGGCGTTGTGTGCCGCGGTGCTGGTGGCGTCGGTGTACGGCGGCTTTTTCGGAGCGGGTCTCGGGATCATGCTCCTCGCGGTCCTCGGCGTGTTTTGCGGCGACAGCCTGGTGCGGCTCAACGCGGTCAAGCAGGTCGTGTCGTTCCTGATCAACATCGTCGCTGCGGTGTGCTTTGCCATCACCGGTCACGTCCGCTGGCAGCTGGTCCCGATCATGGCCGTCGCCGCCCTGCTCGGCGGGGTGGTCGGTAGCCGCCTAGCGCAGCGGGTCAACCCGACCTTGCTGCGACGGGTCGTGGTCGTGTTCGGGGTGGCCGTGGCGATCAACTTCTTCGTGAGCTGATTCCCCGGCTCCGGCGCGCCTCGGCAGCGGCCGGTAAATCGCTGGATGACGATCCGGGCCGGCTGCTAGCTTCGCCGGCCCCCCGTTTTCCCCACCCTGTTAGGAGCGCGCCCGGTGACCGACGATGCCGACCTGACCGGCGAGCAGGCCTACCTCGACGCGGCCTACGAGCAGCTGGCCCGGATGCGGGCCCGTTCCGAGCACCTGCTGCACACCATGGCCGGCACCGACCCTGACCTCGAGTGGGCGCTCCTCCGCCGGGTCCGGGCCTTGGCCGACACCCCGCGGGCCCTCTGCTTCGGGCGTATCGACGCCGGCAACGGCGAGACTTGGTACATCGGACGGCGTCACGTCGAGGACGAGGAGGCCGACCCGGTCGTGGTCGAGTGGCGGGCGCCGATCGCCCTGCCGTTCTACCGGGCGGGGCGGGCGGATCCGATGGGCCTCACCCGCCGGCGGCAGTTCGTGGTCGACGGGCGGACCCTCCTGTCGATCGGCGACGACGTGTTCGCGGCGACACCCCGGGACGCCGCCGGGGACGGTCGTGACCTACGCGGCCGCGACGCCTTGCTCATCGAGCTGGAGCGGGCCCGCAGCGGCGAGATGATCGACATCGTCGCCACCATCCAGCCCGAACAGGACGAGGTCATCCGCTCCGCGGCGCCGGGCGTGCTGGCGGTCCAGGGCGGACCGGGGTCGGGCAAGACGGCGGTGGGGTTGCACCGGGCCGCGTTCTTGCTCTACGGCGACGACGCCATGGCCCGCGCCAACGTCTTGGTGGTGGGACCCAACCGGACGTTCCTGCGCTACATCGCCCAGGTGCTGCCGTCGCTCGGCGAGCACGCGGTGGTGCAGACCACCCTCACCGACCTGGTCCCCGAACTCGGCGGTGGAGCGGTGCCGCCGGAACCGGACGCGGTGACCGAGCGGGTCAAAGGCGACGGGCGCATGGCGACGGTACTGGCCCGGGCCTTGACCGCCCGGCGGACCCGCTCCGAGGAGGACCTGGCCGTCAACCTCGGCGTGCGCCGCCTGGTCGTGCCGGCGGCCGCCGTCGAGGCCGCGGTGGACCGCGTCGCCCGCCGGAGCCTGCCATGGTCCGACGGGCGCGACGTCCTTCGCGAGCAGCTCATCGGGCTGGTCGCCGAACGCTACGAGGAGGTCGCCGGCCCGCCGCCCGACGGATCCACCTTGGGATCGCAGATCCGCCGGTCCGACGGGCTGAAAGACGCCCTGGACCGCCGGTGGCCGAGCGTGGCGCCCGTCACCCTGGTCGCTGACCTGCTCGCCAAGCCGGCGGTGCTCGCCGCGGCCGCCGAAGGGCTGCTCTCCGGCGACGAGCAGGCCGCCCTCCGGCGCCGGCGGGGCCGGGCGTGGACGGCGTCGGACGGTCCCCTCATCGACGAAGCCAAAGATCTCATCGCCGGGCAGTCCCGCACCTACGGGCACGCCATCGTCGACGAGGCCCAGGACCTGTCGCCGATGCAACTGCGGATGCTCGCCCGTCGCTGCCCGTCGGGGTCGATGACCCTCCTCGGGGACCTGGCCCAGTCGGTCGGGGTGTGGGCCCGGCGGGACTGGCATGAGGTCGCGGCGTGGCTCCCGACGCCGGCCGGGGTGCGGGTGGTCGAGCTGCGTTACGGCTACCGCTCGCCGGGCCAGGTCCTCGAGCTGGCCGGCCGTCTCCTCCCCGAAGCCGCCCCCGACGTCACGCCCACCTTGGCCGTCAGGCCCGGTCGCAGCGCACCGCGGCGGGTGATCACCGAGGCCGGCGAGCTCCTCGACGCTGTCGTCGCCGAGACCGGCCGCCTGGCCGGCGAGTGGCCGACGGTGGCGGTCATCGTGCCTTCCCGCTTGGTCGACGAGGTCGTCGCAGCCCTGCGCGCCGGCATCGACGCCGCGGTTCGGGCGGACCCGCCCGGCCGCCCGGGCGGGTTCCGGGGGGGAGCCGACGCGGTGGGGGAGGCGGTGGCCGACGGGCTCGGCCGGCCGGTCACGGTCGTGTCGGCCGAGGCGGCCAAAGGCCTCGAGTTCGACGCGGTGGTGGTGGTAGAGCCGGAAGAAATCGCCGGGGAACGGACCGACCGGGCGTCAGGGCTGCGCCTGCTGTACGTGGCGCTCACCCGGCCGACCCAGCACCTGAGCATGGTGGCGTCCGCGCCCCTCCCCGAGGCCCTGGCCGGCTGAAGCGCCTGGCGGCCTGGGGGCGAGGGGCGCTGGCGGCGAGGGGCGCTGGCGGCCAGGAGCGAGGGCTGGCGGGCTGGTCGGCGCTCGCCGGGATGCGAGGTCGGGCAAGAGAGCCGCTGCCGGGCGCGCATCGAGCCCCCGGGTAGGAGGCTCGATCACGGAACTTCAGTTGTCGCGGGCGCCCGGCGAGCGGGCAGCAGTCAGGCTTCGGAGCTGTCGCCGGTCGCCGCGGCGGTCAGCGCGTTGATGCGCCGGACCAGGCGAGACTTGCGGTTGGACGCCTGGTTCTTGTGGATGATGCCGCGGGCGGCAGCCTTGTCGAGGCGCTTGACTGCGGTGCGCAGGTCCTCGACGGAGGTCTCGGCCCCAGTCTCGGCGGACGCCACGGCCCGCTTGATGTGCGTCTTCACCTCGGAGCGGGCCGCCTTGTTGCGCAGGCGGGCCTTCTCGTTGGTGCGGTTGCGCTTGATCTGGCTCTTGATGTTGGCCACAGACGTCCTACCGGTCAGTAAACGGAACCCGACGATCCTACCAGGCTCACCGGCGGCCGGGCAGGTCGGCCGCCGCCGCCCGGTAGCTGACGACCGCCTGGACCAGTACGTCGATGGCACCGTCGATGCTGAGGACGGTGGGGTCGAGGACCAGATGGTACAGCGACGTGTCGGTGGGATCGACGCGATACAGGCGCCGGACGTAGAGCGTCCGGGCCCGGTCGGTGTCGTCCATCCGAACCTTGGCCTCGTCGGTGGTGATGCCCTCGATCAGCGCGGCGCGCGCCAGGCGCCGTTTGGGCGGCCCGTCGAGACGGATGTGATAGGTCGCCGGCCGGCGGCGCAGGACCACGGCCCCGGCCCGCCCGAGCAGCACCCCGCCGCCGGCGCACAGCTGGGCGATCTCGGCCTCGGCCCGCTCGCGCAGCAGCTCGTTGTGGTCGACCAGGCTCTCGGGGGGCGCCATGGCGTTGGCGCCGGCCGCCCGGGCCAGGTACAAAAACAACCGGCTCCCGGGGGCCGCCTCTTCCTCCCGGTCGCTCAGCCCCTCCCCGACGGGGTCGGCGCTGCGGCCGGCCTGCTCGGCGGTGGTGGAGGAAACCAGGCGATCCAGCCACGGCACCTTCAGCCGCTCGGCCAGGAGCGGCGCGATGACGCTGCCCCCGGACCCGTAGCTGGCCGAAACAGTGACGACCAGCGGCGCCGTCTGTCCTTCTGCGTCGGTCCCGGTCATGCCGTCCTCCCCCTTGTCCCGCCCCCAGGGCGTTGCAGCGTAGGCCACTGCCGCCCCGGGTGCGCCAGACTGGTCTCCTTGCACCCCCCGAGGAACTGGAACTACCCGCTTTGAGCGACGCCGCACCCATGGACCGGATCCGCAACCTGAGCATCGTGGCCCACGTGGACCACGGCAAGTCCACGTTGTCGGACCGGATCCTCGAGCTCACCGGCGCAGTGGACGCCAGAGACATGCGCGAGCAGTACCTCGACTCGATGGACATCGAGCGGGAGCGGGGAATCACGATCAAGGCCCAAAACGTCAGGGTCGGATGGAAGGGCCACACCATCCACCTGATCGACACCCCCGGCCACGTCGACTTCGGCTACGAGGTCAGCCGCAGCCTGGCCGCGTGCGAGGGCGTGGTGCTGCTGATCGACGCCGCTCAGGGCATCGAGGCGCAGACCCTGGCCAACGCGTACCAAGCTATCGAGAACGACTTGGAGATCGTCTGCGCCCTCAACAAGATCGATCTGCCCGCCGCCGACCCCGACCGCTACGCCGCGGAGATCGAATCGGTGCTCGGCATCCCCGGCGACCAGATCATCCGGATGTCGGCCAAGACCGGGGTCGGGGTGACCGACCTGCTCGACGCCATCTGCGAGCGCATCCCGCCGCCCGCCGGCGACCCCACCGCGCCGCTGCAGGGATTGATCTTCGACTCTTACTACGACCAGTACCGGGGTGTGGTGAGCGCGGTGCGGATCATGCAGGGCGTGCTCCGCCCCGACGTCAAGCTCCGGTTCATGCAAGCCGGACGGACCCACGAGGTGGAGGAGGTCGGGGTCCGCACCCCGCTCAACACCCCCGTCGCCGCTCTCGGGCCGGGGGAGGTCGGCTACCTCATCGCCGGCATCAAAGACGTCGGAGAGGCCCGCTCCGGTGAGACCGTCACCGAGGCGGCCCGCCCTGCGGCCGCGCCGCTCGAGGGCTACCGGGACCCCAAGCCGATGGTGTTCTGCGGCCTGTACCCGGTCGAAGGCGACGACTTCGCCGACCTGCGGGAGGCGCTCGAGAAGATGCGCCTCAACGACGCGTCGGTGACCTACGAGCCCGAGACGTCGGGCGCGCTCGGTTTCGGGTTCCGCTGCGGGTTCCTCGGCCTGCTCCACATGGAGATCGTCCGGGAGCGCCTCGAGCGGGAATTCGACCTGGCCCTCATCGCGACCGCCCCGAGCGTCGAGTACCGGGCTCACCTGACCGACGGCGGCCAGGTGGAGGTCCACAACCCCTCCGAGATGCCGCCGCCCCAGAAGCTCGAGTCGATCGAGGAGCCGTTCCTCCAGGCCACGATCCTCTCGCCGACGGAGTACACCGGGACGCTCATGGACCTGTGCCAGTCGCGCCGCGGCGACATGGTCCGCATGGAGTACCTGTCCCCGGAGCGCCTCGAGCTGGTCTACCGGATACCGCTGGCCGAGGTGGTCATGGACTTCTTCGACGCGCTGAAGAGCCGGACCAAGGGATACGCCAGCCTCGACTACGAGGAAGCCGGTTGGGAGCAGGCCGACCTGGTCAAGATCGACATCCTGCTCAACGGCGTGCCGGTCGACGCCTTCAGCGCCATCGTGCACAAGTCGCAGGCCCAGGAGTACGGCCGGCGGATGACCGAGAAGCTGCGGGAGCTGATCCCCCGCCAGATGTTCGACGTGCCGATCCAGGCCGGTGTGGGGGGCCGCATCATCGCCCGGGAGACGGTCAAGGCGAAGCGCAAGGACGTCCTGTCCAAGTGCTACGGCGGCGACATCACCCGCAAGCGGAAGCTGCTCGAGAAGCAGAAGGAGGGCAAGAAACGGATGAAGAACATCGGGCGGGTCGAGGTCCCCCAAGAGGCGTTCATCCAGGCCCTCCGCCTCGAGGAGTAGGTCGACCGCCTCGAGGGGTAGCTCGACCCTGGCCGGTCAGGAACCGAAGGTGGTTTCGGCCACGACAGTGCCCGCGGCGTCGACCAGCCGAGCCCCGGTGATGCCGGACTGCACAGCCGGGGCCGGTGCCCCCCACCAGCCAGAGCCGTCGGTGAGGGAGAAGGTGCCTACGGTCGCCACGACCCGGTGGCCAGCCTCCAGCTCGCAGGTCACGCGGTCGTCTCCGGCGCCGACCGACACTCCCATGTACACGAACGGAGCCGTCCCGCCGTACAGGTAGGCGACGCCGACGGGCCGCCCGTCCGACACCAGCGTCCCGTGGCGGAGGACCCCTTGGTGGGTGCGGTGGGTGCCGGCGTCGTAGCCGACGCTCCCAGCCGCGATCGCGACGACCGCGGCCGCGGCCGCGGCCGCGGCCGCGGCGAGCATCGCCCGCCGCCGGCGGGGGCCCCGGACCGCCGCTGGCGGGCGGCTCCGAGCGATTCGCTCGAGGGTCCGGGTCTCGAAACCGGCGGGCGGCTCGACCGAGGGCACGGTCGCGATCAGCTCGTCGGCCACCTCGGTGTGACGGCGCAGCTCCTCGCGACACGCCTGGCAGCCCGAGACGTGGGCCAGGGCCTCGGCCCGCTCGCGACCGTCCAGGGCGCCGAGCGCCAGCTCGGGGGCCAACGAGCGCAGCTGGTTGCAGGTCGGCTCAGGCACGGGTGCTGCGCTCCGACTCCAGCGCCAGGCGCAAACGGCTCATGGCGGTGCGGATCCTGGTCTTCGCCGTCCCGAGCGGGATGCCCTCCGCGGCGGCGATCTCGGAGGCGGTCATGCCCACCAGGCCGGCCAAAACCACGGCGCGCCCCTGCTCGGCGGGGAGGGCCTTCAACGCAACTCGCATACGCTCGCCGGTGGCGACGCTCATGGCCTGATCCTCCGGGTTGTGACGAGAGCTGCAGAGGAGAAGCAGCTCGGAGGGGTCGACGGGCTGAGGCCGGCGCGTCCGGGACACGTCGATGGCCAGGTTGCGGGCGATGGTGGCCACCCACGTGCCCACGCTTCCCCGGCGGGGGTCGAACGTGGCCCCGTGCCGCCACGCCCGCTCGAACGTCTGCTGGGCGACGTCCTCGGCCAAACCGCTGTCGCCGAGGACAGCCACGGCCACGCCGAAGACCCGACCCTGGAACCGGCGGATGAACGCCACCGTCGCCTCGTCGTCACCCCGGGCCATGGCGACGAGGAGCGACTCGTCGGGCAGCGTGTCCACGGGGAGTCCAATGCGCCGCACACCACTACCTACGGGCGGGGGCGTCGCGCGGATTGGTCAATCCGCTGGCGGGGTGTGGACGTAGTTCGCAGTATGACCTCTCCTACCAGTCACCGTGCTCGCTTCCTCACCGGCGTGGGCGCCGCCGCGATGGCCCTGACCGTCGCGGCGTGTGGGTCGTCCTCGACCGCCGCCGGCCCCTCCGCGCCGGCCACGACCGCGGCGCCGGCGCCCGTCCCCGGCGACACCCTCACCGCCACGCTGAGCGATTTCCACATTGCGCTGTCGTCCCGGTCGGTGCCGGCCGGGACCTACACCATCAAGGTCAGCAACGCCGGCAACACCCTCCACGCCCTCGACGTTGCAGGGCCGGGCGGGACCGTCGCGGCGTCACCGTCGGTGCTGCCGGGACAGTCGACCACGGTCTCGGTCACGCTCCCTGCCGGCAGCTACCACCTGTACTGCCCGATCGCCAACCATCGGGCCATGGGGATGGACGTCGTCTTGACCGTCCAGGGGGGCGGAGGCGGGTCGACGGTCACGACCGTCGCCGGGAGCAGCTACTGAAGGTGCGCCAATCACCCGGCCCCGACGTTGGCGTTGCGCCGGATGGCTCGTAGCGTGAGCGGATGCCCCAACCGACGGTGATCTGGTGGGTCCGGCGGGACTTTCGGCTCCGGGACAATCCCGCCCTGGTCGCGGCTGGCCACGCCGGGTCGGTGCTGCCGGTGTTCGTGCTCGACGACGCCCTGTGGGCTCCGGCGGGCCCCGCCCGCCGGGCGTTCCTGGCCGGCTGCCTGGAGGACCTGCAGCGCTCGACCAACGGTGCGCTGGTGGTCTGCCACGGGGACCCGACCTCCGAGCTGGCGGCGCTGGCCCGCTCTACGGGGGCCGCCGCGGTGTATGCCGCCGCCGATTTCGGGCCCTACGGGCGCCGGCGCGACGACGCGGTCGCGGCCGCCCTCGAAGCCGGCCAGGTGGAGCTGCGCTGGGTCGGGTCCTCCTACGCCGTCGACCCGGGCAGCGTGGTCAAGGGCGACGGGACTGCGTTCAAGGTGTTCACGCCGTTCTCCCGGGCCTGGGCCGCGCACGGCTGGGACCGGCCCTTCCCCGGCCCGGTCGGTATCGGGTGGGCGGACGGCCCGGAGGGGAAAGGGATACCCGAGGCCCCGGCGCACGACGCCGAGCTGCCCACCGCCGGAGAGGAGGCCGGGCTGCGGCGGTGGGACCGGTTCCGGGACGGGGCGCTCCTCGATTACGACAAGCGGCGCGACAGCCCGGCCGGTGAGCACACCTCACGCATGTCCGCGTACCTGAAGTGGGGGTGCGTCCATCCCCGCACCCTGCTCGCCGACCTCGACGTCGCCCGCAAGGGAGACGCCGCGTTCCGCGCCGAGTTGTGCTGGCGGGAGTTCTACGCCGACGTGCTGTGGCACCAGCCCGGCAGCGCCCGGCGCGCCCTGCAGCCCCAGATGGCCGGCATGGCGCTGGACTCCGGGCCGCTCGCCGACGCCCACTTCCAGGCGTGGTCCCAGGGCCGCACCGGGTTCCCGATCGTCGACGCGGGCATGCGCCAGCTGCTCGCCGAGGGTTGGATGCACAACCGGGTCCGGATGATCGCGGCCAGCTTCCTCGTGAAGGACCTCCACCTGGACTGGACGCGAGGCGCCCGCTGGTTCATGGACCACCTGGTGGACGGGGACTTGGCGTCCAACAGCCACGGCTGGCAGTGGGTGGCCGGCACCGGCACCGACGCCGCGCCCTACTTCCGGGTGTTCAACCCCACCACCCAAGGCCAGAAGTTCGATCCCGACGGCGACTACGTCCGCCGCTACGTGCCCGAGCTGCGCGCCGTCGCCGGCAAGGCAGTGCACGAGCCGTGGGCGCAGCCCCTCCTCGCCGGCGGGTACCCGGAGCGGATAGTCGATCACAAAGAGGAGCGGGAGGAGGCCCTGGCCCGCTACCAGGCCGTCAGGCGCTGAGCAGTCGACCAACGCCGGCCGGCTACCACTGCAGCGCGCCGGCGACGACCTTGTCGACCTGGTCGGCCTCAACCAGGAACCCGTCGTGACCGGCAGCTGAAGTGATGATCTGCAGGGGGGGACCGCCGGGCAGGGCGGCCGCCAGCTGCTCTTGGAGGCGGAGCGGGTAGAGCCGGTCGGAGTCCACCCCCGCGACGGTGACCTTGGCGGTGACCCGGGCCAGCGCAGCGGCGACACCGCCCCGGTCCCGGCCCACGTCGTGGAGGTCCATCGCCCGCGACAGCGACAGGTAGCTGTTGGCGTCGAAGCGGGCCGCCAGCTTGAGGGCCTGGTGGTCCAGGTAGCTCTCGACCGCGAACCTGCCGCCAGCGAGCGGCGCCTCGCCGTCCTGGGCGTCGTGGCCGAAGCGGGCGTCGAGCTCCGGCTCGCAGCGATAGGTGATGTGCCCGATCCGCCGGGCGGTGCCCATCCCCCGCGCCGGCCCGGCGCCGGGCGGCGCGTCGTAGTAGTCGCCGCCGGCGAAGCCGGGGTCCAAGCGGATCGCCTGGGCCTGCACCGCGCACCACGCGATCTGCTCGGCGGTGGCCACCGGCCCGCAGGCCACGACCACCGCCCGCTCCAGCCGCTCCGGCGCGCCGACCGCCCACTCGAGGACCCGCATGCCGCCCATCGATCCGCCGACCACCGCGGCCCACCGGTCGATGCCCAAGAAGTCGGCCAGCGCCACCTCGACGGCCACCTGGTCGCGGATGGTCAGCGTCGGCCACGCCGACGCGTAGCGCCGGCCGCCGGTGGCCAACGACGCCGGCCCGGTCGTGCCCTGGCAGCCGCCGAGCACGTTGGGGCACACCACGAACCAGTCGGCCGGGTCGAGTGCGCCGCCGGGAGCGACGATCGCCTCCCACCACCCAGGCGACGGGTGGCCCGCTTCGACCGGCCCCGCCAGGTGGCTGTCGCCGGTGAGGGCGTGGAGGACCAGCACCGCGTTGGAGCCGTCGGGGCGCAGCGTCCCCCACGTCTCGTAGGCGACGGTGACCGGGCCGAGCGTCGCGCCGGCCTCCAGGCACAGCGGAGAATCGGCGAAGACCGTCGCCCACCGCCGCCGGCCCTCCGGGTCGCCCGGCTGCCACGCCCCCGACGCCGGGATCGCGTCCCACGGGTCCGCCGGCGCCTCTCCGGGGTCCGCCGGCGACTCCCGCCCGCCCGCCGGGCGCGTCGCGGCTCCGGGAGCGACGGGCCGGCCCGCCGGTGACACCCGGTCGTGGTTGGCGCCTGGCACGGAGCGCGAGACTTCAGCCCTTGGCGGCCCGGAAGCCGGCCTCGAGGTCGGCGAGGATGTCGTCGATGGTCTCGAGGCCTACCGACAGGCGGACCATGTCGGGGCTGACCCCTGTCGTGGCCTGCTCTCCCTCGCTCAGCTGGGAGTGGGTGGTGGTAGCGGGGTGGATGACCAAGCTGCGGACGTCGCCGACGTTGGCCAGGTGGCTGTGCAGCTCCAGCGCCTCGACGAAGGACCGGCCGGCGTCGGCGCCGCCTCGGATACCGAAGCTGAGGATGCTGCCGGCGCCGCGGGGCAGCAGCTGCTGGGCCCGGGCGTTCCACTTCGACGACGACAGGCCCGGGTAGGCGACCCAGTTGACCTCGTCGCGGCCCTCCAGGAACTCCGCGACTCGCTGGGCGTTGGAGACGTGGCGCTCCATCCGCAAGCTGAGCGTCTCCAGCCCCTGGATGAGTAGGAAGGCGTTGAACGGGGATATCGCCGCGCCCATGTCGCGCATCCCCTGCACCCGCGCCTTGGCGATGTAGGCCCCCGGCCCGAGGGCCTCCCAGTACTTGAGGCCGTGGTAGCTCGGGTCCGGCTCGGTGAACCCGGGGTGGCGGCCGCTGGCCCCGAAGTCGAACGTCCCGCCGTCGACGATCACCCCGCCGATGGCCGTGCCGTGACCGCCGATGAACTTGGTGGCCGAGTGCACCACGATGTCCGCGCCGTGGGCCAGCGGGTTGGCCAGATACGGGCTGGCCAGCGTGTTGTCCACGATCAGCGGGACCTGGTTGCGGTGGGCGACGCCGGCGAGCCCGGGGATGTCGAGGATGTCGCCTCGCGGGTTGCCGATGGTCTCGCCGTAAAGCGCCCGGGTGTTCGGGCGGATCGCGGCCTGCCAGGCGTCCAGGTCGTCGGGGTCCTCGACGAAGCTGACCTCGATCCCCAGCTTCGGGAGGGTGTAGTGGAACAGGTTGTACGTGCCGCCATACAGCGACGACGACGACACGATGTGGCTGCCGCTGTCGGCGAGGGTCAGGATCGCGAGCGTCTCCGCGGCCATGCCGCTGGCGGTGGCCAGCGCGCCGACGCCGCCTTCGAGGCTGGCGACGCGCTCCTCGAAGACCCCCTGGGTCGGGTTCATGATCCGGGTGTAGATGTTGCCCGGCTCGGTCAGCCCGAACAGCGCCGCCGCGTGGTCCGTGTCTCGAAAGACGTAGCTGGTCGTCTGGTAGATCGGAGTGGCCCGGGCCCCCGTGGTGGGGTCCGGCGAGGCCCCGGCGTGGATCTGGCGGGTCTCGAAGCCTCTGGCATCGTCGGTCACGGTGATCTCCTCACTTCGGCGGTCGCGGGGGCAGCCCCGAAACTCTACTGAACCAGTCGGGATTCGTCACGACCGACGCGGCCGGCCACGATGGAGAAAGGACGCCGGGCGCCGCTCACCCGGCCGCGGTGAGGGAGTCCACCTGCTCCTGGCTGAGCGTCACCGTCGCCGCCGCGCAGTTCTCCTCGACGTGGGCGACGGTCTTGGTCCCGGGGATCGGCAGCATGACCGGCGAGCGGGCCAGCAGCCACGCCAGCGCCACCTGAGACGGGCTGGCCCCGGTCTCCTTCACGATGTGGTCCACCGGGCCGCCCTGCTCGGCCAGCTTGCCAGAGGCGATCGGGAACCACGGGATGAACCCGAGCTGCTCCTTCTCGCAGTAGTCGAGCACGTCCTCGGACTGCCGGTTGGTGAGGTTGTAGAGGTTTTGCACCGTGGCGACCGGGATGACCTTGCGGGCCGCCTCGATGTCGGCCACCGACACCTCCGAGAGCCCGAGGGAGCGGACCTTGCCCTCGTCGAGAAGCTCCTTCATCACCCCGAACTGCTCCTCGGCGGGAACCTTGGGGTCGATGCGGTGCAGCTGCCACAAGTCGAGGCGCTCCACCCCGAGGCGGCGCAGGCTCATCTCGCACTCCTGGCGCAGGTACTCGGGGCGGCCCACGCTCAGCCACTCGCCGGGCCCGGTCCGGGTCAGCCCGGCCTTGGTGGCGATGATCAACCCGTCGGTGTAGGGGTGCAGCGCCTCCCTGATCAGCTCCTCGCTGACGTAGGGGCCGTACGAGTCGGCGGTGTCGATGAAGTCCACGCCTTGCTCGACCGCCCGGCGCAACACCCGGATGCACTCGTCGCGGTCCTTGGGCTCACCCCACACCCCGTCGCCGGTCAGCTGCATGGCTCCGTAGCCGAGGCGGTGGACCTCGACGTCGGCGAAACGGAACGTCCCAGAAGCGAGCACCGGGCGCGAAATGGTGTCTGAGGTGGCCATGACATCTCCTTGTCGTGTGGCGTGGGCCGGTTGAAGCGGCGAGCCGTCTTCGTCCGGCGGAAGCGGGAGGAGCCGGGCCGCGGCACGCGTGCGGGGGCGACCGACTGCTTTCCCCGAACGTTCTACCCACACCCAGACGGTTAGCGTCCGGGGATTCGCAGGCAGGGCCGGTAACCTGACCAGACGACAATGCTCGACGACCGCAAGTCCTCCATACTCCGCGCCGTGGTCGAGGAGTACATCCGGACCGCTCAGCCGGTCGGGTCCGCGCACGTCGCCGAACGGGCCGGGCTGCCGGTGTCGTCGGCCACCATCCGCAACGAGATGAGCGCCCTCGAGCGCGACGGCTACCTGGTGCAGCCCCACACCAGCGCCGGGCGGATACCCACCGACCGTGGGTACCGGTTCTTCGTCGACCACCTGGCCCCCAAGGGGCAGCTGCAGCCGGCGCAGAGCCAGCAGGTGCGGACGTTTTTCTCCTCCACCCACGGGGAGCTGGAGCGGATGCTGGCCGATACCAGCCGCCTGCTGTCGGCTCTCACCGACTACGCGGCCGTCGTCGTCGGGCCGTCCCACGAGCTGGCCTACGTCCGCAGCGTGCAGCTGGTCGGCCTCGGCGGACGGGTCGCGCTGGCGGTCGTCGTGCTCTCCAACGGCACGGTCGAGAAGCGATCGATCGAGATGGTGGAGGAGACCAACGACGTGACGCTGTCGGCGGCCTCGGTGCACCTGACCAAGTCCTTGACCGGGACCGTGTGGGGCGCGCCGGCGCCGGTCGCGCCCACCGGCGACCTCGCCGTCGACGGCCTGGTGGCCCGGGCCATCGGTTCCTTCGGGGCCGACGACGCTCAGGGCGGCACCGACAACGTGTTCGTCGGCGGGGCGTCGCGCATGGCGGTGGCCTTCGACGCGGTGGAGACCATCCGGCAGGTGCTGGGGATCCTCGAGCAGCAGGTGGTCGTGGTCGGGTTGATCTCCGACATCTTGGACCGCGGGCTGTCGGTGTCGATCGGAGCCGAGCACGGCGTGCCGTCTTTGGCGGACTGCTCGGTCATCGTCGCTCCCTACGACGTGGAGGGGGAGAGGGCCGGCTCCATCGGTATCCTTGGGCCCACTCGCATGGACTACCAGCAGGCCCTGGCGGCAGTCGCCGTGGTCAGCAAGCGGCTGGGCAGGGCGCTCAGCGAGGGCGCATAGCCCTCCGCACGGAACGGAAGAACGGATCACCCAGGTGGCTGACGACTACTACGCGGAGCTCGGCGTCTCCCGCACCGCCAGCGAGGCCGACATAAAAAAGGCGTACCTCCGCCTCGCCCGGGAGCTTCACCCCGACGCCAACGGCGGCGACCAGGCCACCGAGGAGCGGTTCAAGGCCGTCACCCGCGCCTACGAGACGTTGCGGGACCCGGAGCGGCGAAGGCAGTACGACATGTTCGGCGCGGACGGGCCGCGCGGCTCGGGCGCCGGCGACCCCTTCGCGGGCGGCGGGCTGGGTGACATCTTCGACGCGTTCTTCGGCGGCGGCGGCCCCTTCGGGGCTTCCGCGTCGGGTGGCGGCCGGGCCCGCAGCGGCCCCCGCCAAGGCGAGGACGCCGAGGCGGTGATCGACCTGGACTTTCGCGACGCGGTCTTCGGCACCGAACAGGAGATGCACATCCGGGTCCTGCAGCGCTGCAGCGTCTGCGACGGGAGCGGGGCGAAGCCCGGCACGTCCCCGGTGACCTGCTCGGTGTGCCACGGCGCAGGCGAGGTGCGCCGGGTCCGCCAGTCCATCCTCGGCCAGATGGTCACCGCCGGGCCGTGCCCGCAGTGCGGCGGTCTGGGCCAGGAGATCCCCGACAAGTGCACCAACTGCGCTGGCCAGGGCCGGATCCGAGGCGAGAGCAGCTTCGTGGTCGAGGTGCCCGCCGGCGTCGACACCGGCACCACGCTGCGCCTCCCCGGCCGCGGCGCGGCCGGCCCCCGCGGCGGGCCCAACGGCGACCTTTACGTCCACGTGCGGGTCAAGCCCCACCCGACCCTGACCCGATCCGAGTCCGACCTCCTCGCCGATCTGCACGTGCCGATGACGCAGGCCACCCTCGGCGCCCATGTGCCGTTCGAGACCATCGATGGCATCGAGGAGATCACCGTCGCCGGCGGCACCCAAAGCGGCAAGCAGGTCCGACTGCGAGGCAAGGGGGTGCCCCACCTGGGCCGTCACGGGCGAGGCGATCTCCTCGTCACGGTCGTGGTCGACACGCCCACCGAGCTGACCAAGACCCAGGAAGAACTGCTGCGGCAGCTGGCGGCAGAGCGCGGCGAGCAGGTCGCCGAGGCCGACGCGGGCTTGATGTCGCGCATCCGCGGCGCCTTCAAGTAGCCACCGCCGGCGCCGGTGGACCAGTCGCGCCGACAAGCGTCCGCCATGGTCGTCGTCGCGCCCGGTGCGCTGGCGGGCGACGACGTGGCCCTCGAACCCGCCGACGCGCACCACCTCGGGCGGGTTCTGCGGTTGCGGTCCGGGGAGCCGGTCGTGGCGTCCGACGGCCGCGGATCGTGGCGCCAGTGCGTCTACGCGCCGCCTGGAGGGCTGGATGCGACCGGTCCGGTAGTGAGCGAGAACCCGCCGGCGCCGGCCATCGCGGTGGGTTTCGTGCCGACCAAGGGTGACCGGCCGGAGTGGACCGTCCAGAAGCTCACCGAGCTCGGCGTCGACCGGATCGTGATCGTGTCGAGCGGCCGCAGCGTGGTGCGCTGGGACGGCGAACGAGCCGCCCGCCACCTGGCGAAGCTGCGCGAGGTGGCCCGACAGGCAGCCATGCAGAGCCGGCGGGTGTGGCTGCCGATCGTGGAGGGAGTAGCCGGGTTCGCTGACCTGGCCGCGGGGTCGTGGCCGGCGGGGTCGTCGCCGGCGGGTTCGGGGTCTGCGGTACTGCCGGCCGCTGTCGCGGTGGCCGGTGGCGGCGGACACCGCACCGCTTGGTCGCTGGCGGCACCAGGCGGGGAGGCGCCGGCGCTGGGGTCGGCCGCCTGCGGCGCGGCCGTCGGGATCCTGGTCGGGCCCGAGGGTGGGTGGACCCCAGAGGAGGAGTCGGTCGGGCTCCGAAAGGTCGGGCTCGGCGAGCTGGTGCTGCGAGCCGAGACCGCCGCGCTGGCCGCCGGCGCCCTGCTCGCCGGGCTGCGGGCCGGGCTGGTAGCTCCCGCAGGGTGAGCGTCACCCCGCCGGCGGCTCCGAGCGGATCCGGCTGCGGGCCGCGTCCTCGGCGGCGTCCTCTGCAGCCCCGCCAGCGATGACCGAGCCATTTGCGTCGAGACGGCCGAGGCGCTGCTCGACTCGGGCCATCGTGGCCTCGAGCCGCTCGAAGGAGCTGTCGAGGTCATCGGTGGTGGCCATCCCGGCGAGGGCCAGGCGGACCGACGCCAGCTCCCTGGCCAGGAACTCGGTGTCGGCCTGCGTGCGAGTGGCTACGTTGCGGTCGCGCTCGATGTTCTCCCGGTCCCGCTCGTCCTGGCGGTTCTGGGCCAGCAGGATCAGCGGGGCGGCGTAGGCCGCCTGGGTCGAGAACAGCAGGTTCAACAGGATGAACGGGTACGGGTCCCAGTGGTTGATGATCCCGACGCTGTTGAGGGCGATCCAAAACGCCACGATTACCGTCTGGATGGCCAGGAACCGGGCCGTGCCGAACAGCCGGGCGATGCCCTCCGAGAACCGTCCGAACGCCTCCGGGTCGTAGTGCGGTCCGAGCCGCACCGACGATCCCCTCGGCGTGGTGAGATCCTCGTGCCGGCGGATCCGCCTGGTGCCGATCCGGGCCATCAGCGGCTCCTCCGCCAGCCGACCGGCAGCGTCTGGTCCAACACGTCATCGACGGTCACCGCGCCGATCAGCCGCCCCGCCTTGTCACACACCGCCAACCCGATCAGGTTGTACGCCGCCAGGCGTTCCGCGACCTGCCGCTGCGGCAAATCGGCTTCGACGTAGCCGGCGTCGCGCACGCAGTTGCCAACCGTCTGCGACGGCGACTCGCGCAGCAGCCGCTGGAAGCCGACGACGCCCAGGTAGCGCCCGGTGGGGGTGGCGAAAGGCGGTTCGCACACGAACACCTGGGCCGCTACCGCGGCGCGGATCTCCTGGCGGCGGATGATGGCCAGCACTTCCGCGACCGCCACGTCCGGGCCGACGATCACCGGCTCGGGGGTCATGAGGCCTCCGGCGGTGGAGGCGTCGTAGCGCAACAGCCGCCGCAGCGACGTCGCGTCCTCCGGTTCGATCGCGTCGAGGAGGTCGGCACGGCGCGCCGGCGGCATGGCCGCCAGCAGGTCAGCGGCGTCGTCGGGCTCCATCTCCTCGATGACGTCCGCCACCCGGGACAGGTCCATGTCCTCGAGCAGCCGCACCTGTTCCTCTTCCGGGAGCTCCTCGAGGACGTCGGCCAGCTGCTCCTCGGGGATGGCGGCGGCGAGCATCGCCCGCCGGTCCGGCGCCAGGGCGTGGATCTCCGCGGCGACATCGGTCGGGTTGAGGTCGCGTAGCGCCGCGACCTGCGCGGCCAGCACGCCCCCCTCGAAGATCGAGCGGACTTCGTGCCAGTCCACCACCCGCCGGGTCCGGCGGTAGATCGCCCGTCCGCCGCCGAGCGCCACCTCGGCGACGTCCCACTCCCCGAGGTCCGAGCGACGGAGAGCGACGTCCATCACCGTCTCGCCGCCCACCCGCCGTCCGAGGATCTTGCTGACGAGCAGCTCACCCGGGCGGGCCCGGAAGTGGCGCAGATCGACGGTGCCGTGGCGCAGCCGCACCCCGCGGGAGTCGACCTCGCCGATCCGCCCGGTGTTGACGAAGATCCGGCGGCGCTGGACCTCGGCGACGAAGCCGAGGACGTGAGGAGGCGCGGTGCTGTAAGCCGGCGCGATCAAGATGTCGTCGACCCGGCCCAGAGCGACGCCGTTCTCGTCGGTCAGGCCGAGGCGCAGCAGGCGGCCGGCGAATATGCGGTCCTCGGCCACGGTGGGCAGGGTACTCACCCACGCGCTGGAGGGCGCCGGCTACCTCGCGTTGGTGAAGACGTCCGGCCCGAACGTCGAGGTCACCGACGCGGCCTCGCCGAGCCTGGGCAGGCCGAAGATCTTCTCGTCGGTGGCGAGCGTCGAGTAGTGGTTGTACGCGGCGGCGGTCGTCGTGCCGCCCTTGATGTAGGGCGACAGCAGCACCGCTCCGACCTTTCCGCCGCCGAGACCGGTGATGCCCGGCAGAAGGCTGGCGACCGTCGGACCCTCCCCGCAGCACGCGGAGCTGTCGGATTGCGGACCATCGGACTCGTCAAAGGTGATCTCGATCAGCCCGCCGCGCTTGTACGCCGGCGACGCCATGATCTTGGGCACCCAGGTGCTGAGGAACGAGTCGATGTCGTCGAGCGCCGATGTTCCGCCGGTGGTGTTGACGCACGGGTAGTCGTGACCGTCTGCGCACAGGTTGGGGGTGATGAACGAGTACGCCGGTGTCGTCGACGCTCGCTGCAAGTCGGTGGCCAGCCCGGTCTCGCCGGCCAGGGCCGCGGCCGGCATGGTGCCGTCCGGCGCGCCCATCGCCACCACGTGGGCGTCGCAGTAGGTCGGATAGTCGATGACGGAATGGAAGTAGACGAAGGGGTCGTGTCGGGCCGCGTACCCGTCACCGGCTACCGCCTTCTGGGTTCCGTCGATCGAGTTGATCGACGGGTGCCCGCACGCGGCGGTCTCCCGGTTGGGGTCGTTGCCCATGTCCTGCTCGTAGGCCTTCCAGGTCAGGCCCTTGCGGGTGAGCTGGTTGCCGATGTTGGCGATGGTGTCGGGGTAGACGCAGCCGGCTCCGGTCTGAATGCCGTTGAGGGCCCCCAAAGTCAAGAAGTCGCTGTACACCTGACAGTCGAGCTGGGTTTCGGGGTTGGGGGGTTGCCCCGACACCATCGCCAGGTAGTTGTCGTTGCTCTCGTGGCCGACCCCGTAATAGTTGGGGACCAGCGCTCCCATGGCGGGAAGGGTCTGGGCCAGGTACGGGTCGGCGGACGGGTTGCCGAACGTCGAGGCGTAGTCCTGGTTTTCCAGGACGATGTTCCACACGTGGGTGATCGGCGGCAGCCCCGAAGCGGTCGCGGCCGGGGCGGCGACGGCGCGGGTAGCGGGCGCGGCCGCCGCGGGCCCGGCGGTGGCGGCGACCAGTGCGGTCGCGGCGCTGGCCAGCGCGGCGGCGCGTCGGGATCGGCGAGAGGTACGGGTCACAGTGCTCCCTCCAGGGTGCTCAGCATCTCGGGCAGGTAGTCCAACGGTCGGGCCAGCTGCGGCGGCGAGGCCAGCGCCGGCACCTTCGGGTCGAGGAAATCCATCACTGTCCGGGCGTTGGCATCCCGGTAAGTGAGAGCCGGCAGGTTCCACTTGGCCTCGATGGTCGCCAGGACCGAGGTGTGGTCGTGGACGACGTTGGTCGTGCCGCCCGGCTTCGAGTACGGGGAGGCGACGATCGCCGGCACCCGGGGTCCGTAGATGTTGTAGCCGCCGGGCACGTCGGTCGGGGCCAGGCTGGGCGCGATGGCATCAGGGGCCACCGCGGCCGGCGGCGGCACGTGGTCGTAGTAGCCGCCGTGCTCGTCGAAGGTGTAGACGAGCAGCGTCCGGGGCCACGCCGGCGAGTGCAGGACGGCGTTGACGACCTGGTACGCCCAGTTCTCCCCGTAGCTCATGTCCTGGGGGTTCTCCTCGTCGCCCCCGAGGGTCGAGATGTAGTCGCCCAGTCGGGTGACCCCGGGGACCTGCGACAGCGGGCCGCCGACCTCGCCGAGCACCCCGAACTCGGGGTCGACGAAGCTCACCGCCGGCAGCGTGCCGAGCGCGCAGTCGAGGAAGAACTGCGCAACCGGCGACAGGTTGCCCGGGTACTTGGTGATGATCGACGGGATGATCGCGGTCTGCGGCAGATCGGTGTAGTAGTTGCGCCAGCTGACGCCGTAGGCGTGCAGCCGGTCGAAGATCGTCCCGTTCGGGGGCGGGGTGAAGTTGATCGACGCCAGGTCGGTCGAGATGTTCCCGTACGCCGTGCCGGCCATCAGGAACCGGCGGTTGGGGTAGGTCTGGCACGGCGCGGAGCAGAACCAGCGGTTGCCCACCGTGAACTCCTTGGCGAAGGAGTAGGCGAAAGGCAGCACCTCGGGACCGTAGTAGCCCATGGCCTGCGTCGAGCCGCGATTGCCGGTGATGAACCCGTCCATGCGCCCGTGGTCGATCTGGGCGTGGGTGCTGTTCCAATCCTGGGACACGTCGGGTCCCTGCGCGGTGCTCGGGAACGGGTACACGGTGACCGGGCCCGTCGGCGACGGGTTCGAGTTGACCGGGCGCCCGGCGCGCAGCGTGAATCCGTCGGCGCGGGGTCGTCCCACCGCGGGCAGCATGCCGAGGTAATTGTCGAAGGAGTGGTTCTCCATCATCACCACGACGATGTGATCGAAGGGCATGGTGGGGTCGAGCGTGCCGGCCGGCCGGCGCGGATCCCACAAGCTGTCGGGTTGTCGGAGGGGGGCGGCGCCGGCCGGCCCGGCCAGCGGGCCGAGCGCCAGGCCGCCAGCGGCGGCGACGGCAGCGGCGCCGCCCAAGCGGAGGAATTCGCGTCGTGAGTAGGCCACGCCGGGACTGTTCCGCTCCTCCCGTCCGCCCTCCTGCCACGCCGGAGTGAACTGGGGGCGAACAGTCGGTGAGAACCGAGACCCCCGTCACATCCTGGCTGGGCGGTCTCGTCGCGATTCGAGATCGTCGCGGCGCGCTGCGGCCTCAAAAGCCGGTAGCGGTAGTGACGCCGGCGTCAATCGAGCGCCGCCGCCAGCGGTCCAACCCCTCCGGGAGAACGGCTTGGTCTTGCGCGCTGGCCACGCTCACCACGACGACCCGTCCCGCCAGGCGGGCCTGCTGGCGGAGGGCCAGGCGCCACCCCCACGACTCTGGGCTGCTGCTCTCGGGGGTGGTGGCGTCGCCGCCCGCGTCTTCGACCAGCGCAACCACGCCCGAGCCGTCGAGCACCCGGCCGGCCTCGTTCCAGAGCGAACCGAGCGACTCGGCCAGGCCTCCTCCAGCGCCGACCGCCCGGTTCCACGGCGGGTTGGTCACGATCGCGGCGCTCACGGCTGCCCCGCCGGCTTGTGGGGAGAAGAGGCCGGCGCCGTCTCGCACGGGTAGAGCGGCGTCTCGCATGGGTAGGGCGGCGGCGTCTCGCATGGGTAGGGCGACGGCGTCTCGCAGGGGTAGGGCGGCGGCGTCGGCCCGCACCAGCCCGACCGCCGACGCGCAACGGGCTCGGGCGGCGTTGACACCGGAGTTGCGGACACGGCGCGGGTCGAGATCGGCGCCGATCGCAACCGCGCCGGATGTCGCGGCTTCGATGAGGATGGTGCCGTCCCCGCAGCACGGGTCGATGACCAGCGGCGGCGAGCCGGCCAGGCGGACCAGCGCGGCGGCGACCGGCGGATGGAGCGTCCCAGGTCCCGTCGCCACCTTCCAAGGCCGCCGGTGCAGGGGCTGGGATCCCAGCCTGAACAGCACCTCGGCCCGGTCGCCGGTGACGGCCACCCGCAGGCTGAACCCGGTCGCCGGGGGGGGACCGTCCCGCCTCGAGACGTAGGCGGCGGAAAGGATCCGCCCGACCTCGGCGCCGACCGCGTCCTCCACGTCGTAGCGGTTGTAGCGGCGGCTCCCGCCCAGACTCACCACGACATCGAGCAGCGGCTCGGTGCCGGCGGAACGGCGGGCGCGCCGCAGCGCGTCCAAGGCACCGGCCAGGTCGAGCCGGGTGACGGCCCGGGCCAACTGGGCCGGCGCTTTCCGGTCGGTTCCCACGCCCCGCACCGCCCCGGCCCGGAGGAACACGTCGTCGACGGTGCGCAGGGTGGCGGCGGCGGCCGCCTCCTCGCCGGGCATGGTGAAGTTGACCTGGCGGACGGCGAGCTCCAAGCGGCGGGCGCCGGGGAGCGCGGTCTCGATCTCCTCGGCGGCGACCCACTCCAGGCCCCGGACGGTCCTGGCTGCCAGGCCGACGATGGGTGGCATGCGGCGACGCTAGCCGCCGGCTTACCGGAACGGTATCTCATCGCACTTCATGATCTAATCGACTGCCGGCATGCGGCCGTGCGCCGAACCCCAGGAGGGCCCGGCGGGTCGCAGAGCCGACCGGCGGGCCTAATAGCTGTCGGTTTGGAAGACTGTTCGGGTGGACGGGCGGGACCGGGTGCGGGCGTGGCGGCCGCGGGTCGCCGGGGTCGCCGAGGTGCTCCACGCCGAGTGGCGTGATCATGCCTATCCCGGCCACACCCACGACACGTGGACGCTGCTGCTCGTCGATGACGGGTTGATCGGCTACAACCTCGATCGGCGCGCCCACGCCGCCGTCCCTCGCGCCGGGGTCACGCTGCTGCCGCCCCACGTGGTGCACGACGGAAGACCGGCGACATCTCGAGGGTTCCGCAAGCGGGTGGTGTATCTCGACGGGGACGTGTTTGCCGAAACCTTGATCGGCTCGGCGGCCGACGGGCCGATGATCTCAGACGACCGTTTGCGGGTCGAGTCGTCGCTGCTGGACCAAGCCTTGGTGCTCGGGGAGGACCTCGAGGCCGAGAGCCGCCTGGCGCTGGTCGTCGAGCGGCTGGCCTGGCACCTGACCGGCCGCCCCGATGCGACCGTGGCGCAGGACCGCGCGCAGATGGCGGTCGCCCGTCGTGCTCGCGAGGTCCTGGACGACGATTCAGGGTCGCTCAGCAGCATTGCCGCAGTGGCGCAGACCGTTGGGGTGAGCACCGCTCATCTCGTGCGATCGTTCACTCGTAGCTACGGTATCCCGCCGCACCAGTACGTGCTGGGGCGGCGTCTGGATGTCGCTCGGCGTCGGCTGCTCGCCGGGGAGGCGCCCGTCGATGTGGCGCTAGCCACGGGCTTTCACGATCAGTCGCACCTGACACGCCACTTCAAAAGGCTGCTCGCGATTACGCCGGGCCGCTACCAACGTGGGGTGACCTCGAGCCACGGTGGGTGAGGCCAAGGTGGTGAGGCCGACCGGATCAAGTATGTACAAGACCCACAGCAACGGCGTGTGGTGGGCTGCTCTGGTGAATTCAGACCCGCTGGTGCCCCCGTTTGCGAGCAAGATCGCGGTCGTCATTCGTGACGACCTAGAGAGTTGGCAGCGCCTAAACGTGACCGCTTTCCTGATCAGCGCGGTCAGCGCCGCGCACCCGGAGCTGGTAGGCGCGGACTACGAGGACGCCGACGGGCAGCGGTATCTGCGGATGCTCGGCGTTCCGGTTCTGGTCTTCGAGGGCACCGGCGAGACGCTGGCCGCCGCCCGCTCCCGTGCCGTGCAACGGGAGCTGCCGGTGGCCGTCTACACGAAGGACATGTTCGCCACTGGCCACGACGCCGACAATCGCGCTGTGGTTCGTGCCGTCCCGGGAGGCGAACTCGACCTGGTCGGGATCGGTTTGCACGGCCCGAAGAACGCGGTGGACAAGGTGATCAAAGGCACTCGGCTGCACCGTTGAGACCAGACCCGCTGCCACGGGCGTGTGGCCGGGGGGTTGCGGCGATCGCCGGTCGGTCGCCGGGGTGGCCCCTCTATCGGAGCGCAAGGCCGGAAGGCGAGCGGATGGCAGGGTTGTGATAACGGAAATTTGACCAATTTGCCCTTGCCTGATGCCGTGGCCTCTGGATACCTTTCATGTCGGGAGCCGTCGGACGTGGTTCGGAGGCGGGCGAGATGAGTGTGGTGTCGGCGCAAGCGGTGTCGCCGCTGCGACAGATCGAGCAAGCGGTGCAAGAGCGCGCCAAACGGATGGCGCTCGACATGAGCGGCCCCGCCGGCACCAACGCGTTGCGGGACCTGGTCGACGACGAGTTGGAGCAGTGGCACCTGGAGTTCCAGCGGGGACGCCGGGATATGGACGTCGCCGAGCCGGAGCGAGCCGCCGAGCGGGCGCTGCGCAACCTAACCGGCTACGGGCCGCTCCAGCCGCTCCTCGACGACCCCGACGTCTGGGAAATCATGATAAATGCCCCTGATGTCATTTTCTGCAAAAGGCACACGGGGCGCTCCGGCTATCACGACGAGAGCTTTCACGACGACGAGCACCTCCAGCGGGTGCTGACCAAGATCCTCGACGACGCCAGCCGAAGCCACCGCAAGTTGGACCCGGCCGAAGGGCTCCAAGACGCCCAGCTCGACACCGGCGCCCGGCTGCACATCGTCCACTCCGACATCGGTCGAGACGGGCA
>NZ_JAIMCB010000023.1 GCF_025499425.1 Acidiferrimicrobium sp. IK | reverse complement strand
CGTCCCGAAGAGCGACCGGCAGACGCATCGACGTGTTGGTGGTCTCTACCTCTGAGCTGTCGAGCAAGCGGGTGATCTGCTCGATGGCCTTCTCATTCCTCATGAGCCAACTGTACCACAGCCATGTGGCACAGGACGCACCATCTCATAAGACTCACCCGGACCATCCCGATATCTCAATTCCAAGGGTGCCCTCCAACGCCGGCCGTGGGACAGGCTCGCCAGTGTTGGGTCGGTCCCTCGGGCAACCGATTCCTACTCTGGTAGGATTCTTGTCGTGGCCGTTCGAAAGTGGTCAGTGAGCATCGATGAAGACCTTGCGGAGCGCGTTGAAGAGCACGTAGGCGGTCGCGGGCTGAGCGGCTTCGTGGCTCGTGCGGTCGAGCACGAACTGGAGCGGGACTCGCTCAGCCGGTACCTGGACGACCTCGATGCCGAGTTCGGCGCCGTTCCCACCGAGATGGTGGAAGAGTTCGATCGCCTGTGGCCCTGATATTGGACAGCGAGGCTCTGTCGGCTCTCGCCCGACCTCGGTTGGCCCCGGAGCGTCACCGACGAGTGCGAGCAGCACTGCGCTCGGCTCAGGAACGGTCCGAGCCGATTCGGGTACCGTCGGCGACCCTGGTGGAGCTCTACCGCGGCGGTGGAACCGACGAAGCGATCGACCTCGAACTGGGTCGGGGCTACGCGCGAGTGATCACGACCGGTGTTCGCATCGCGCGCCTTGCCGGCCACCTGTTGGCTTCCATCGGCGCGGGCAGCGAGATGGCCGTCGATGCGCTGGTAGTGGCCACCGCCATCCGGCTCGGCGGCGGGCTAATCCTCACCCACGATCCAGCCGACCTCGAACGCCTTGCCTCGGATTACCCGAACGTGCGCGTCGCCCCGGTCTGAGACTTCGCATAGCTCCCGGCCCTGTCCCTAAACGTCACGAGAATTCGTCCCCGAAGTCCGAGGACCACGATCGCTGCGAGCATCCTCGATCGCCGGTTAGCGGTGTGGCACGGGCGAGGGGAGATTAAGGGCGCGTGCCGCCCACGGCAGGGCGGTCTGTAGCTGTTGACGTTGGACTTGCCGAACCAACGGGGCATGAGGGATCTCTGCCTGGCCGGCGCGGCAAGCGAAGAACCCGCTGACGTAGGCGGCCAGCTCCGGTGGGCAGTCGGGTAGGACGCTCTCCGGGGGTGGCCCGTTCTCGGCAGCCAGGCTTGGTAGCCAAAAGGCCACGTCGAGTTGCGGGTTGCCGATGCTGGCGAGGTTCCAGTCGACCAGCAGGGCCGCCCCTCTGCGGAAGCAGAGGTTGTCGCTTCTTACATCGCAGTGCAGAAGGGCGCGCCCGGCAAGGGGAGCTGCCGCGGCGGCTGCGCACAACAGGGGTCCGGCGTGTTCCAGCCAGTCGACGGCGCACACATCGAGGGATAGAAACTCGGACGGCTCGGCCAAGACGCGATGCCATCCTTCGTCGGGCTGCTCGCCGTCGACGAGCCGGGGAAGTCCGTCGGGTGCCCGACATTGGGCAAGATCAGTGAGGACTGAGAGAACCGCTTCGACCTGCGCCCTGTCCCACGGAGGTGGCCAGATCGCGTCCGAGAGGTCTTCGAGGACCAGGATCGGTAGGTCGTCTTCGACCCAGGCAACAACGTCCGGGACGAAGCGCTCATCCCGAAGGGCCTCGTACATCCGGTGCTCTCGGCGGAGCCAACCGGCTGTCATCGCGTCGACCGCCCGCTTGGCGAACACGGAGCGACCATCCCTGAGGGTCGCCACCACCCGATCGTTGTGCGTATAGCCGCGCTTCACGACATGCATACGCTCCACCGGCCCCAACCCCGCCTCGAGCACAGCCCTCACCGCTCCAGCATGACAAGGGTACTTGGGCGGGTCGACTGGATTACCGGGCATGCCGGGAGGCGCCCAATAAGCCGGCAAGCGAGGAAGCCAGACTCTGTCCCTATCCGCCGGCTCGTAGGCGCGTGCTCACCGTGTTGAGAAGGCAGGCGTTGCTGTGGTCCAGAGGTCAGTCCGTGACGATCCGAACGGTCTTCCACGTGACGCCCTCTTGATCAAGAACGTCTGGAAGAACACCGCCGGCGGCTTCTGCTGAAAGCCATACCGTGGCTCCCGTCAGCTGACCAACGGCAACTGCCTCGAGATTCAGAAGATTGAGCCGAGGGTGACGCTTGGCGATCTGGGCCATGCGAGGAACGGTCGGTCGCGAGTCGGGAAGCTCGATGTCGTTTCGCAGTTCCAGGAGACTCAAGATCGCTTGCTCTTGCTCGTCGTTGTCCAACTCCTGGAACGGACCGGAGAGGTGGCCACCCGCCCCGAGCACGGCAGCGCGACATGCTCGGTAGTACCAGTAGAAGGTCGTGCAGAGGGCAACGTCATTACCCTTGGCGAGTCCGAACAGCAACTCCTCAATCAGCAGCCGGTCGTCGACTATGACCAGCTCAGAAGTCGCAGGCACGCTGAGCTATTGATCAGCAAGATCTGGATCGTCAATCGCCGCGATCCCGGTCGCGTATCGATCTCGCAGCACCCGCCGCAGTTCGTGGCGCGCCACGTCTACCCCGCCGGGTACTACCAAGGCGGCGTTTCCGAGGTCGATGAATCCGACCTCCCCACCCGCCTCGATGCCCCAGCGGTGGCGTAGGTCGGCCGGCAAACTGGTCTGCCCTCGATGGGACACCCTGGCGTTGATCGTGGTAGCCATATCCTGCATTGTACACGGTTGTACCTTACAAGGCGCGGTATCCCATACCACTCGTCCGAGACGTCTCCGAAGCACACAGGCGGGACGTCTCCTACCTCCGATTGGGAGGCGTCTTGGCGAGTCTTGGGCGTCCTGGTCTGAGGGCGCACTTACGGCAGTCAACGATATGTAGGCCGGCGGAAGACCTGTCGAGTTCAACCGTAGGGTTGACAACAGTACGGCGGTGGCGTACCCTCGTATTCAACCGAGTGGTTGAGGAGAATGTGTGTCTTCGCAGGCGATCGTGACCGTGTTCTCGGCGCTGGCTGACGAGACGAGATTGGATATCGTCACTCGCCTCTCTGGCGGTGACGCCACGTTGAGCGAGCTGGCCGAGCGTTACGACATGTCGATCCAGGCGGTGTCCAAGCACCTCTCGGTGCTCGAAGACGCAGGGGTGGTGTCCCGCCGCCGAGAGGCGCAGCGCCGACCGGTCCGATTGGAGGCGGAGGTGTTCGACCTCATGACCAAGTGGATCGAGCGGTACCGCCAGAACGCCGAGGCCCGCTACCAGCGCCTCGACCAGCTGCTCGCCGAGCTCGACGACCAGAACCCCGACAACGACCAGGGAGCGACCACATGAGTACCACGACCACCCGAGAGGCCCGGATCATCATCGACGACAAGACGCCGTCGGTCACGATCGTCCGGCAGTTCGACGCCCCGGCCCAAGCCGTCTTCCGGGCGCACACCGAGCCGGAGCTGTTCGTGCGATGGGTCGGCCCCGACAGCCTCGACTCCAGTCGCGTCGATCGCTGGGACTGTCGCAGCGGTGGCGAGTGGCGCTACGTCTCCACCCGAAACGACGATGAGCACTGGTTCCGGGGCTGCTTCCACGAAGTCCGAGCCAACGAGCTCATCATCCAGACCTTCTGCTACGAGCCATGGCCGGACAACGTGTCCCTCGGCCGGTATGTCTTCGAAGATCTACCGGGCGGCCGCTGCCGGCTCACCGCAACCTCGTTGGCCGACAGCTTCGAGGCGCGCGACGCGTTCGTCGCCAGCGGCATGGAGATCGGCGTCCAGGAAGGCTTCCGAAAGCTCGACGCTCTCCTGGCCCGATGATCGCGGCAGGCGCCATCGCCAACCCGAGGAGAACACCATGGCAGAACTGATTGTCGACTTCATCACCTCCCTCGACGGTTACGCCTCGGCGGAGGGATGGCCGGGGTGGTGGGGTCTCGAAGGCCCCGAATACCTCCGCTGGCTCGACGAGCGACCCGAGGCCATCCTGCTCATGGGCGCGAACACCTACCGGCTGATGTCCGGGTTCGCCGCCGGCTCCACCCCTGAAGGAATCGACAAGCTCCCAGCCGACGAGAAGAACACCTTCGCCGCACTCACCTCAGCATCAAAAATGGTGTTTTCGTCCACCCTCGAAGAACCGCTCTCCTGGGCCAACACCACCCTCGCACGCGGCGACGCCATCGAAGTCGTCCGGGCGATGAAGGCCGACCGACCGGGCCTCCTGAGCACGATCGGCAGCATCAGCCTGTGCCGGTCGCTGCTGCAAGCCGGGATAGTCGACCGCTTCCGGGTCGTGATGTTCCCGGTCATCACCGGCGCCACCGGCTCAGAACGCATCTACGACGGCTACCCCGACATCGCGCTCGACATGATCACCAGCAGAACCCTTGACAAACGGATGCAGCTCGTGGAGTACCGTCCAACAGTCCTCGAACACCCAACATCAAACGCGACGGCGTAGTCAGCACGCAGCCGACTCGCGCCTGACGGTCTGACACCCCAGGCAATCACCGGCACCGAGGTGGCCGAGCCCCGCTCGAGCCATCAGAACACGCCCCCCTTCGCCATAGGCGACTGCCCTCAATCGCTCAGGCGGTGGGCCCCAATATCGCGGCCAGCCTCTGCCCGGAAACGCCGGTTACGCGGGTGATATGGCTCGTGTGAGGTGGTCAAGGTGAGCTCCTCTACACAATGTGGAACGCGACTTGATCATGCTCGGCGGCGGCCTTGAGGTGGGGTCCGACGTCGTCTCTGGACACCGCGATGGCAGCGCCCAAAGCTTGTGCGGCGGTGAGCGCTTCAGCCATAGCGGCCGACAGGGGCCGGCCTTCGAGCCGGTGGCGGTGCTGGAGTAGGGCCATGGGCCAAGCCATCTGGCGTAACGGCAGGACTTCGATTTCGTCGGGCAGCGCGACCAGACGGGCTCGGAACAGTTGTTGCTGATCGGCAGGCAGGGCGGCGACAGGAGCGGTCAACTTCCCCAGGACTTCGGGAGTGGCCCAGGCGCTGGAGAGCCGGTACAGCCACAGACCGGTCGTCGCTAGGGCGGTGGCGAGGCCGCCGAGATCGGGCGGGCGGTCACCGGCCAGAACATCTCGGAGGAGGTGGTCGTCGATGACGACTGTCGACATCTACGTGGTGGCCAGGTCGGGATCGTCGAGGCTGCGCACGAACGCCAGATGTTCGTCGCTCGATAGGGCGTCCGCTAGGAGTTTTTGCCGGGCACCTGCTGGGAGCAGCACGACGGCGTCTCCCAGGTCGACCACGGTGACTCGACCGCCGTCGGTGAGACCCCATCGGCGGCGGACGCCGGCGGGAACGGACATCTGGCCGCTTTTGGACACCAGGAACTCGGTTGTGACGGGCATCCCAATCCTCCGGTCACTTGGTGAGTTGCGATTCTACCAAGCAAGGCGCCCCTTTGAGGTGTTGCCTTGATCCACCCCTACAAAAGGAGGACCACTGATGACAAACCTCGACTTCTCCGCAGAACCGAACATACCCCTCGGGCCGCTCGCCCCCGACGAGGCCGAGTTAGCGGCTGTGGCGTTCCTGGCCCGCTACTCCGGCCGGACGCTCGACGCTTACCGCCACGATCTGCGCAACCTGTTTCAGTGGGCCGCTGATCACAACTT
Source organism: Acidiferrimicrobium sp. IK (assembly GCF_025499425.1). Lineage (GTDB taxonomy): Bacteria > Actinomycetota > Acidimicrobiia > Acidimicrobiales > Palsa-688 > Acidiferrimicrobium. The sequence continues at coordinate 46,093 of NZ_JAIMCB010000023.1, read as the reverse complement.
GGCCGTGCTCAAGGCGACCCGCGCCCATCTGGAGCTCTACCGGGGCTCGATGGAGGAGCGCGGCCTGGCCGCCTCGACCATCGACCGCCGCCTCTCCACCGCATGCGGATTCTACCGCTTCGCCGTGCTTGAGCGGATGTCGGGGTGGGCAGTGCCTCTCGAACGCTGGCTGCCCCTGCGTTGCTTCGGCATGATCTGCTGCCCCGCCCTCTCTGCGTGTAACTGGATAGCGGGGTCCACCACCGGGTCGTTGGGGTGAGGTAGGGCGCGGTCAGGCGGTGGTTGCAACGATGTCAGCGTAGACCTCTGCGGGAGTGCGCCAGCCGAGGATCTTGCGGGGGCGGCCGTTCATCTCGACAGCGACCGCGTTGAGCTGCTTGCGGGTGACCAGCCCCAAGTCGGTGCCTTTGGGGAAGTACTGGCGTAGCAGGCCGTTCATGTGCTCGTTGGAGGGCCGCTGCCAGGGCGAGTGCGGGTCGCAGAAGTAGACCTCGATGTCGGCGTCGACCTCGAGCTGGACCCACTCTGCCATTTCCCTGCCCTGATCCCAGGTGAGCGTCTGGCGGGCCACTTCGGGCAGATCAGCGCATAGCCCCCGCAGGCAGTCGTAGACCTCCTGGGCGCCGTGACCGTCGGGCAGCTCGCCGAGCAGGAGCAGCCGGGAGCGGCGCTCGACGACGGTGACGATGGCGGAGCGGTTGAACGCTCCCATGATGTTGGGTCGGACCGGAGCGCCCTGCCAGCCTTTGGGCTGGTGGGTTTCTCCGGTCCGCCCGCCGAACCGGACGTGCGGCTCTCACCGCATCCGGCTCTCCACAGGTTCATGCCGCCGGTGCGGGCTGTCCTTTCGTCGGTGCGCTCGTCCATGGTGTGGGGATGTGGGCGTGCCGGTAGCGGTATCGGGTGACCGGCACCGCTCGTGGCCGGAACATGCTCACTCCGTCGTCGCTGATCTCCCAGTTGGGGAGGTGGCGACGGCGGATCGTTCCCCAGTTCGACTTGGGGTGGCGTTTGCGGACCCAGCCGACGATCCGCCACCAGGCGTAGGTGTCGACGTAACTGAAGGTCCGTTTGGACACCCCGTGGCGAAAGTAGTTACACCAGCCCCGCAGCACCGGGTTCAACTGGCACAGCAGGTCAGCGAGCGTTCGATGCCTCGACCGGCGGGTGAGCGCACGGACCTTGTCCATCACCGAGGCCAGAGACCTCTTCGACGGGTAGGTGTACACCTTCCGCTTGTCCGATCCCCGTTGGAGCCTCCGCCGGATGCGGAACCCCAAGAAGTCGAACCCCTCGTCGATGTGGCAGACCTTCGTTTTCTCTTCCGACAGGCGCAGGCCCATCGGAGCGAGCACCGAGGTAACCTCGTCGCGCAAACCTTCGGCGTCGGCCTTGCTGCCAGACACCATGACCACGAAGTCGTCCGCGTAGCGGACGAACCGGTGGATGGCGCCGCCAGCGTGGCGGTGCTTCGAGCGTTTCCATTCCGAGCGGAGCGCTTCCCACTTCAAGGCGAAGTGCTCGTCGAGGACGGACAGTGCGATGTTGGCCAACAGCGGTGAGAGGATCCCACCTTGGGGTGTGCCGGCGGTCGTGTCCCTGCGGACGGCATCCTCACTGAGGATCCCGGCCCGCAGGAACGCCTTCACCAAGCCCAAGACACGCTTGTCTCCGATCCGGTGTCGCACCCGGCCCATGAGGGCCGTGTGGTCGATCTCGTCGAAGCACGCCGTGATGTCTCCCTCGAACACCCACTCGTAGTTGCGGGTAGGCGAGGCGAAGAAGTGAATCTCGGCGATGGCGTCTTGGGCCCGGCGCCTCGGGCGGAAGCCGTAGCTGCACGGCTTGAAGTCCGCCTCGAAGATCGGTTCGAGCACCAGCTTCAAAGAGGCCTGGACCACCCGGTCGGTTGCGGTCGGGATGCCAAGACGACGGAGTTTGCCGTTCGCCTTGGGGATCATCGTTTCCCGCACCGGCATCGGGAAGAATCGGCGTGCTTTGAGGACGTCTCGCAGCTCACCGAGCAACTTCCCTGCGCCGAAGACGATGGAGCGTGGCTTCACTCCATCGACACCGGCCGAGCGTGCCCCTTTGTTCCCTTTGACCCGACTCCACGCCACGACGAGGAACGCCGGGTCATACACGAGGTTGTAGAGGTCATCGAAACGACGACCAGGATCACTGATCGCCCATTGGTGCAGCTTCGATTGCATCACCTGTACCCGCCGCTCGGCCTCGTCGAGGTCGGGCCACGGATCACCGACATTCACCGGCGAACTCCAAGCTCAGCGTTGACGCTGCGATCCTGCTGGACCCCTTCGCCATGCGACCGGCTTTCCCGGCCTCGGACTACTACGGGTCCTCCGTCCCATCCCGACGGCGTCAGCCGACGACGGGCTTTCCCGCCGGTCAGCAGGCTGCTGGCCGGTGAGGGGACCGCCGGGATGGTTCCCACGTTCACTGCCGACCGTTCGACGAAGTAGGCGCCCAACTATGCCCCTGCGACATCGCCACGCCTACGCCGCAGGCATTCAGCGTGGCCTCCGAAGCGGCGACCTGTTTCCGCCCCGAGAGTTCCCCGCCCAACCACGGCGGGTGCGCGTCGCTGCCCAGCCCACATCCACCAGGTTCGAGCTGGAGGGAGTCTTGAGGGGCCTTCAGACGCTGGTTTCTCACGTACACCTCATCGTCTCGCTTGCCGGACCCGGGCCGTCTGGCAGTGCCGACCCGTCCCGTCGTTGTCAGGGCTGCTCCCACCCGACCTTGCGACTCCAAGATCAAGCTGCCCTCAGCTTCAGCCGGGCCGCTGCGACAACCCGACGGCGGTGCCCTTTCATCACCGCACGGTCAAACAGCGCCTCGTGGCGCACCAAGTCACCCTCCCAGTGTCCCGGGATCGCCCGGTCCGCTGCTGCGGGCGGTCGCTTGGAGATCGGCTCGATATCGCCTAGAACGTTGGCCCGTTTGGCGTTCTCGCCCCGCCGGCGGGGCCGGCGACGCAGCCGACCGGACCGCAACGCCGAGATCAGCTCTTTCTTCAACCCGCCGCGGCCCTGCAGGTATAGCGACGTGTAGATCGTCTCGTGCGACACCCGCATCGCCTCGCAGTCAGGATGGTCCAGGACCAGTCTGGCTGCTACCTCCGCCGGCGACCACCGCTTCGCCAGGCCCTCGGCCACCTCGGCCGCCAGCACCGCGTCAGCGACCAGCTTGCGGACCTTCGGGCGTCTCGCTCGCTCGCACGCCAGGCGTTGCGCTACCCGGCCGCTGTAGCCCTCCCGGCCACCGCAGCGATTGACCTCGCGCGACACCGTCGACGTCGGTCTGGCCATCCGCCTGGCGATCTCAGCGAGTGGCTCGGACCTGGCCAACCCCAACGCGATCGCCTCGCGCTCCTCCACACCCAACCGCAGTCCCGGCATCCGGCTCCTCGTCGCTCGTCAGCCAGTCACCATGACAGGCCCGTTGCAACCACCGGCGGACCCCGCCTAGTCATGTTGCGGGTGGAGCCGAGTGATCGGTGCTGCCCGTGGCGTTTGTGGACATCGAGAGCCTGTTGGCGAGGTCGGCGGCGATGGAAGCGTGTCGCCTCGCTCGAGGCTGAGCTGTCGCGCAAGGACGGGTTCATCGTTTACCAGCAGGAGCGGATCGACAAGCTCGAGGGCGTTGGAAGAGTCTCGCCGTCGTTCGAAGCGGCAGGCGGCCCCGTTCTCCAACGGCGACCCGAAGCTGGAACCAAAGACACCGGGCCGCAAGCCCGGCGACGCGCACGGCCGTCACGGTCACCGCGCAGTGCCGGCGGGTCGCCCCGACCGTGAGCTGACCGCCTCGTTGCCGGGCTGTTGCCCTGACTGCGGCGGCCAGATCGTGCATGAGCGTGACGCCGAGCAGTGGCAGACCGAGGTTCCCGACATCCGCCCGATCGTCACCCGGATCACCGTCGAGGTCGGCCGCTGCGCCGGCTGCAGGGGCGGGTCCAGGGCCGCCATCCCGAGCAGACGTCCCAGGCGCTGGGCGCGGCGGCTGCCATGCTGCTGTGTGGTCGGGAAAAGCCCGGCCAGAACGCTCTACGGGTGGTCAGTTCAGACCGACCTGCTCCAGCGCCACTCGAAGCAAGTGGTTCTCGTTGCCGATGGCCATGATCACTTCGGCGTGGAGCAAGCTGGCGACGGCGAGAGCCTCCCGGGAGAGAAGATTCAGTCCTCGGCCGGCGTCACCGAGCTGGCTGGCCATCATCGGTGCCACTTCTCGCCAGCTGAGCATCTCGATGTCCCCGGGCAGTTCCAGGACCGCCTGCAGGGCCGCCTCGCGTTGAGGCGCTGGAAGCGTCAGGATCGGTCGGGATAGAGCCCCGCCAGTCCCGCGGACCACCGCCTGGCACAGGCGCAGGTACCAGTGTCCGGTAGTGAACACCCGATCTTGGGGCCGCAAGATCTCACCCCGGAGTATTCGAGACAGGGTCTGGTCATCAACAACGACGGTCAGGGCTTCGACGTCCCTACTGGTTCGCCAGTTCCGGGTCTCCGAACCCTGTGCGGGCCCCGTCCCAGTCGGCGCCGGCCAACATCTCGTCGCGCAACCGGCTCACTCCGCCTGGGACCAGCAGGACCGAATCGCCCAAGTCGAGCCAGCCGATTGTGCCGCCTTGGTCGAGGCCCCACCGATGGCGGGTCTGCGCCGGCAGAGCCATCTGGCCGCGGACACTGACCTTGGCTTCACCACTCTGCGCCACGAAGATACCTCACAATGCGAGTTGCCGAACTGCATTGTACCACTACCTGCTGGAGCTCAACCCTTGGGAGGTGGCTGAAATCGGGCGGCGCAGAACAGCGGTGCATCGGACTTCGTACTGGCCGTACCCAAGCGATCGGATCGGCGCTCGGCGTCTCCGGAGCCCTCCCCGACCACCACTGACTGTGGTCGCTGAGACCGTCGGCTCCTGGCCGTCTACGGGCAGTTCCTGGTGGCCCGCCGACATTCCGGTCGGCTCCAGGGGTGAACGTGCTCTTCTAGGCCAGCGCGAGCGGTGAGGATCGTGCCACGCCATGATCGTGGCAGGCGGACGGCTTGTAGCCTCGGTTGGGTGGATGAGGGAGAGACGACCGTTGACGGGATCGGTGAGCGTGCCCGTCGTCGGGAGGCGAGAGCGTTGATCGGGGCATATCACGAGGAGCAGTTGGGGTTGCTCCTGGAGCGGGTGAGGGAAGGTCTCGTCAGGCTGGACGCTGACCAGAGCAACGTTTTCGAGCTGGACGAGCTGACCCATCGTTACAAGCGTTCGGCTGGCGAGTTGTGGAAGTTCTGCGGATCCTCGGGCGGCGGGTGGGTGCGGGCGGCGCGGACGCTGGCGTTCGTGCCCGACGAAGGAGACAAGCCGGACTGGTGGGGGGCGGGGGCTTCCAGGTGGCATCATGGCCGAGAAGACCGATAGCGGGGTCTACCGCTGGGAGTTCAAGCCGCGTTTTCGCCGGCATGGTTTCGGGTGGAGATCCCAGCCGGCGATCGGACGGATCAAGGAGGCGGTGAGCGAGATCAAGAAGGTTGCCCGCCGCGACCCGGTGCTGGCTGGCGAAGGCGCGGTGGTGCTCTTGGAGCGGCTATCTCCGGCGCTCGAGCATGTAGATAGCTCGTCGGGGGCCATCGGCACCGCGGTGAACAACGCGATATCTGCCTTGGTGCCGCTGATCGCCGCCGCGCCGGCGGACGCCAAGACCCGCGACCGCTGGCTGGAAAGGCTGTGGGCGGCTCATGAAGCCGACCGCGTTCCCTACATCGAGAAGTTGACCGACTATTGGGGGGAGCTGTGTGGCTCCAAGGAGGTGGCCTCGGCTTGGGCCGACAACCTGGTTGGGATCACCCGGATGGCTCGTGGCTCCGACCCGAACCTTCGAGGGCATTTCCACGGGACAGCCGCGTGCCTGAGCGCGCTGTACCGAGCCGAGCGCTACGAGGAGATCCTCGCCATCCTGGAATCGGAGAGGATGTGGCATTACCGGCGGTGGGCGGTGATGGCACTGACCGCGCTGGGCCGCAAGGCCGAGGCCATCCAGTATGCGGAGTCCTGCCGGGACCCGTGGACACCCGACGGGGCGGTCGATGCCGTCTGCGAGGAGATCCTGCTTTCCTCCGGGCTGGTCGACGAGGCCTACACCCGCTACGGTCTGCGGGCCAACCGGGCCGGCACCTACCTGGCCACATATCGAGCGGTGGCCAAGAAGTACCCCCACAAGAAGCCTGCAGACGTGTTGGCTGATCTGGTGGCCACCACGCCCGGCGAAGAGGCTAAGTGGTTCGCGGCGGCGAAGGACATCGGGCTCTACGATGAGGCGCTGGCTCTGGCCCAGAGCGGGCCGTGCGATCCGAGAACGCTCACCCGGGCGGCCCGGGACCTGGCCGAAGACCAACCAGCGTTCGCCGCTGCTGTCGGCCTGTTGGCCCTCGAGCGGCTGGCCCAAGGCTACGGCTTCGACATCACCGCCGCCGATGTGTGGGCCGCCTACCAGCACACGATGAGGGCAGCCGAACACGCCGGCCGATCCGGGGAAGTCCGGCAACGCATTAGGCAACTGGCCGCAAGCGAAGGCCCAGGCGGTTTCCTCAGCAGGGTCCTGGCTCGGGAACTCTACCGTTGAGACAGCGCGCCATCATCCATGTCGCCGGTCCCGAGGGAGCCGGCAAGACCACGTTGATCGAGAGCGTCTTGCAGCGGGTAGACCCGCCGATTCTTGTAGCGCGCTGCCGCCGGGACAACGAGCTGGCCGAGCCGAAAGAGACGTCGCCGCGAACGGAGCCAGAGTTGCGCCGCTACCGCGAGGCGGGCGCCGGCGGTGCCGCGCTATTCACGTTCCCGGAATCCGCCACTACCACTGACGACTTCTTCGTGACAGACCTGATGGCCGAGTACTCCAGGGCCGTCGTGCTTGAAGGTGACCGCCCTCTCTCCTATGTCGACCTGTCGGTGTTCGTCGCGCCAACGCCCCATGGGCGGGAACGGCTCTTCGTCCGCCGGTCCACACCGAGGCCCAGCCGGCGCGAGCAAGCTGCTCACCTCGAGCGGCTACTCGAAACGCCAGACGGTGTCGCTGAGCTGATGGGACGACTGGTCGGGGAACCGCTGGCCGCGATGTTGCGATTTCAGCCCGAACTGGTTGAAGCCGCACGGACGGAGTTCCTGGAGAAGCTTGGCCATGCTCGGCAGTCTCCGGCGCCTGCCCCGACGAAGCGGTGGGCGGTCAGCGAGCGCTACGTCGGTATCGAAAGGGCTCACCTTGCCATCGTGAATGTGCGCGACGAGGACGAGCGCCGGAGAGCCGACGAACTCGTCGCCAACTTGGTCAAGCTCCGCCAGGACGAGGAACTCTTCTCGGACATCCTCGGACACCGAGGCAACCGGATACCCATCACCGCAGTCGCGGCCAACCTCGCAGATCCCGCCGACCCGGGCGCGAAGAAGGCCATCGCCAAGGTCCGCCGGGTCGTCCAGTCCAGATCGGCCTAGCGAGGTCGTAAGACGGCGTCTGGCCTTCCCCTGAACGAGAGGAGTGTCTGTGCAAGAGGAGTGGAGCCGGAAAGGCGCAACACTCAGTGACAAGACCGCACGCAAGGAGTTCGGTCTGACCCAGGAAGAGATCGAGGCGGCCATCGACGCCGGTCAGCTCCAGTACCGCGTGGGCGTCATCCACGGCAACCCCTGGTTGAGGCTCCTGCGCCGCGAGGTCGAGGAGCTCATGAAGAGCGCCCACGACGACCGCGACCATCGGCAGCGGCGCGCCCGGGCCGAGCTGGCACGGGTTGACCGCGATTTGAAGAAGCTCCGGTCCGAGGTCACGGCGCTGGAGGAGCACCGAGCGAAACTCCTCGCTGATCTCGAAGCATGACCGTGAAGGGGCGAGACCGTCCCATACGCGCGGCGCCGATGCGACCACCTATCCCAGCTCCCCGGTTGAGAGGCGACCTTCGCCGACGGAGGGATCCGGAGCGTTCGCTCGGCCAGCAAGGAGGTGCATCAGCATGGGCTGAGAGCGCAGATCGCCGGCTGCCGGACGCTGTTGGACTTGCTACGAGGCGTGTTGGCGGAGGTGGCGCTGTAGGTGGGTGAGGTGGCGCTGGGCGGCGCGCAGGTCGGCTTCGGCGTCGCTGAGACCGGCCTGTTCTTCTTGGATGCGTTCGACGAGCCGCGACCGGGCGAGGGTCGATCCCGGAACACCGGCGGCGTCGGCGATGGATTGGAGCGCGGCGACCTCGTCGGCGTTCAGCCGGATCGAATACACAGTGGAGCGACCCCGGTTCGGCCGGGTGATCTTGGCGCCCTCGGGGATAGGGGCATCTCGGTTGTTCTCCGACGCCCGGCTTCGATGAGCTTGTTGATGTCGGTCATGGTCGTTCCTCCCGGTAACGGCGGATATTGATCTCGTTGGATTCCCAGCCGTTCACGCCGTAGGTGGTTCCCGCCCAGCACCGCGCGTGCGAGCCAGGAAGGTAGGCAGCGGTGAGCGCCTTTAGCGGACCTCGTCGAGGGGGAGGTCCGAGCGAAGCGCCTCTAACCGCGACTACAACCGCTCGGACCGCAGCCCGTCGTCCGTTGGTTGGGGTCGATGCGCATTGCACCGGGGGGCGCATGGGTGCACGGGTGGCGGTCCCGTCGCCGGCGAGGAGCGACAACGTCCTTACGGTACGCCTGCCCTCCGTCGGCGATCAGGGCAGATCGAGGATCACGCCTACCGTTTCGCGGACCTGGAGGAGCACGGTGGCGCCGACGTTGCCTCGGACGGAAACGATGCGATGTACGGAGACCGCCCGGATGTGCTGGCATTGGGCAGCCGAGGCGCTTGTGAGGCCGTTGTCCGCATCGGGGCCTATGACCACCTCCGAGTGGAACTGACGGATCGTCGTGGTCAAGGGCACCACCTGCACGACGGCGGGAAGAGCGTCAAGGATGCGCTGGGCCGTCACGACGATGGCAGGGTGGCGAAAGCCTGCCTCGCGTCCCTCCGGCATGCCGAGGTCGAGATCGACGACGTCACCCGAGTTGGGCATCGAGCCAACTGACTTCCTCGTCGGTCAGCGCGGTGGCTAGGTCTGCGCCGGCTCGATCCTGCCTCAGGGCCCGCACGGCCAAGGCGACCGTGTTGCCGACCGTGGTGTGCAACTCGACGGCCAGCCGCTTGAGGTCCTCGTGCGTTTTGGCATCGATGCGGACGCTCGTGCTTTGCATGCAGATAAGCATACAGATGCGCGTCGGCGTGACGTCCGAGCGTCACGGCTCGTGGACCTCGTGGGGGAGGGGGCGACTGACGCCAAAGTGCTTGCGTTCGGGCAGGTGGTCGTCGACGAACTGCGAAGACGGCACCAGCCCCGAGCTGCACAAGACCGTCACCGCCACCCGCCAACAGGTGGCCCCGAAAACCGTCCTCGTCGGAAATGACAGATGAGACAGATTTCGGAACGGTACGGCCACCACGAGCAGCGACGTCGATCTGCTGTTGGTCCGCCCCGACGAGGCAGCCGACGACGAGTGGGACACGCAGGTAGCCGAGCTCGCCTCAGACGTCGGATGAGACAGCCGACGCCTCCGTGACCCTGTGCGTGCATGCGGGGATCGCCGCCGCCGACGCGATCTGCTGCGCTCGCATCGGACGTCACGCGCAGGGCGACGACCATGCTGCGGCGACGGCTGATAGGGCGTAGGACCCCAGGCCCGGACGACGATCCCCTGTGGGACAGCTACAGGTCGAGATGGAGCCTTAGGGCCTCGTCGATCTCGGCCATGAGGGGGGCTGGCAGCCGGCCGAGAGCGGGTCCGAGTCGCTCGACGGCTACCGAACGGACTTGCTCAGCCTGAGCCTTGGAATCGACGCGAAGGCCGGCTTGGCCCGCCGGCACGAGGACCTGAAACGGGAAAACCCTCGTCGTACTGCTGGTAAGTGGAACCACGGTGATGACTCCGCGCTTCAAGCGCTCGGCGGTGGCGTTGGCGCGATCGTTGCTAACCACGATGGTGGGCCGCCGTTTGTTGGACTCGCTGTCCCTTACGGGATCGAGATCGACCAAGCGAACCTCTCCGCGGTGCATCAGGAGAGGCCGTCGCCTGCCGCTGTCTCCCACAAAGCCCGGTCGCCTGAGCACTCCCAGTCCTCCCAGGCCGCCGCGTAGTCCTCTTCGAGCCCGGACTGGCGCAGTAGTCGGATGGCCTGATGGATCGCAGCCGAGCGAGATTGGAGACCCGTCTTGTGGGCATGCTCGTCGAGCACGGCTACGTCTTCGTCGGGAAGGCTGACGCTGAGCTTCATGCGCCTATGCTACCTGAGTCGTACTGTGGTGCTACCAGTGGTTACCCGCCAGTGGCCAATCGGCACCGAGTAGGACACGGTGTCGACCTCGATGAGCGGCAACGGAGGGGACCCCACCCTGGGTTCGCTGCGGGCGGTGTCATAGCGTACGTTCGTCAGCCGGCCCAACAGCGGAAGCTCAGCCTTGAGGCGCTGCGCCGGCGCCTCGCCGGTGGCCCGATGCGGGCGGGGATGCACGTAGGCGGCCAGCCACCGCTCGGCCCGGGCGTTGAGCTCGGCGATCGAGCCGGGCGGGTCGAGCGCCATCCCCTGCAGGAAGCCATCCCCTGCAGGAAGCTGGCGTTGAGCTCCCCGAAGGGCCTCTCCGTCTTGCCCATGCGCTTGGCATCATTCGCTTGGCAAGCCACCACCAGCCTGAAGCCGTGATGCGGGCGGAGTGTCGCTCAACACCCGTTCGAACGTGGCGAGCTGAGGCTGAACAAGGCGAGGGCGTCGAGCGCTGATCGAGCGCGCTGCATTCCTTGGGAGCGGCCCCGCCGGGTTCCCCGAAGCAGCTCAGTGCGCAGCAAGTCGCTGGCGATCACCGGAGTCTCGTGGGCGGCCCCCCACGCGACCGCGGCTTTCGAAGCCGGCTCGGCGACGACGAGCTTGCTCGCCGCGCAGGTGTCGAGGCAGGTCGAGGGTCGAGGTAGAACCCGTCAGTAGCGCTCTTCGCCGCGCCTGGCCGCTACGACCTCCGACAGCACGGGCTGCTCCGCTCCCGCATCGACAAGGGCGCCAAGAGCTGCGAGCGAGCCCTTCGCCGGCCGAGCTCGACCAGAAGCGAGAAGGGCGGCGACTCGCCCCGCAGGGACCGGGACGAGCTGGGCGACCGGTCTTCCCCGGCCGGTGATGGTCACCACTTCGCCGGCGGCGGCCCTGGCCACCACCTGCGAGGCGTTCTGCTTCAGGGCTCGGATCCCTACCGTGGTCGTGTTTTACGTGCAGCACCAGGGATCGGTGACCGTCGCAGGGCGCGACCCGACAGCCGTGTGCGATCGGGCGGCCCCGGGGCCTCGAGAGGGTCAGCGAAGCCCGAGCTCCTGGCGCAACCGCTCAGGGCGCATCGAGAACGCCCCGGCCGGCAGGCTGGCCGGGTCGGGGAACCCGTCGATGAGGCGCACGAGCGTCTCCCTGGCGGCTGGGTCGGAGGCCGCCTGGCGGGGGGTGAGACCCCCGAGCGCGGGGATCTGCTCCCCCAGCCACCTCCGCTCCATCGTGTCCTGCAGGTCGTCGAGGGCGCCGGCGGGCAGGTCTTTGAGGCCGCCGGCGGCCAGCCCGGGGCCGCCTCGCCCCATCCCCGCAGGCGGCGCCGGCAGCTCCCCGGGATCGAGCGGCCGCCGAAGGTCACTCAAAACCTCGGCGTCGGGCACGGCGGCGGTGACCGCGGCGAGGACCCGGTCCATCCGCTCCTCGCTGGCGGTCTCGACCCGGAGCTGGTCGCCCTGCAGGGTGAGCTGGGCGCGCAAGATCCGCTCCTCGTCGCCGAGGGGGTGCATCTCGCTCCAGGCGTCGTCGCCGTCGGGCTCGTAGGTCCGCTCCAGCCAGGCCCGCGCCGCGGTCGGGTCGCCCACCCGCAGCGTGGCGACGCATTCGACGATGGCCTCCCCCTCCCGGGTCAGCATGTGCGGGGGCCGGTCCAGGGCGCCGACCCACCGGCACAGCTCGAAGGGGTCGCCGCCGTCGAGGATGTCGAGGAGGCGGCTTTCGGTGCCGGCGGCCACGGGGAACACCGCTCCGACGAGCTGGTGGCCCTCGTCGGCTACCGGGACGGCCCTGGCGCACACGACCTGCCCGGCGCGCGCCTGGGTGCTGAACGAGCGCTCGGTGACCTCGACCACCTCCGCGCTGCGCAGGTCGCGCACCACCAGGCCGACGCCGGGCTGCGAGCTGACCACCTCGTAGAGGGTCCTTTCGACCATCGACCACGACTCGGCCATCATCGCCTCGTCGTCTGGGAGCAACGCTGCCCGCTCGGCCAAGAACCGCTTCCACCAGCCGCCCTCGGTGAGCGCCACGTCGATGACCACCGGGTCCGACAGCATCGACTCGAGCACCTCGTCGGGATCCTCGCCGGCCGCGACGGCCCGGGTGGCGGCCAGCCCGATCACGTCCATGGCCGCTTCGCCGCCGCGCCGCTCCAGGTACCAGGTGGCCTTCTGGCACAGCCAGCCGACCCGCTCGGAGAGGGGAAGCGGCCGGGGCTGGCCGCGGTGGCAGTACTTGTACTTGCGGCCCGAACCGCACCAGCACGGATCGTTGCGCCCGGTCACGGGCGCAACGCTCGCGGCGTAGGGGGCGACGGCGTCCGCGTTGGAGCGCCCGGCGGGGCCGAGTCGCCTCCAGAGGGCCAGCGCAGCGGGGGCGTCACCCCGGTCGGACGCGTACCATGCCGCACGGTCGAGCAGCACCGGCGAGCGGTCGTCGGCTTCCAGGCCCAAATCGAGGTGTGCCGACGCCAGGTGAGGGTCGCCGTTGCGCTCGGCGACCACCGCCGCCAGCCAGTGGGCGACGATCAGCTCGCCGGGGAGCACCGCGGCGGCCACCGCCCGCTCACACGGCGTCGGGCCGGGGTCCGGCCCGCCGTGAGCGTCGCTGCGGGCGCTCAGCTCCTCGGCCGTGACCTGCCTGAGCTCGGGTGCTGCGATGGCGCGCAGCGAGGCGCGCAGCTGGGCGGCGCTGGCAGCGGGGTCCTCGAAGGCGGCCAGGGCGTCGAGCACCGTGTCGATGTCCTTGGTGTCGTCGAGGGCCTCCCCCACCCTGACACGGCGGGCGAAGCTGGCGGCGGCCGCCCACACCTCCTCCGAGTGGGCCACCTGGTGGCCTCTTCGCTCCAGGCCGGCCGCCGAGCACAGCTCGTGGAGGGGCGGCTGCGGGGCGTGCCACCGGGCGGGGTCGGCGGCGAGGAGGCTGACCAGCAGCTCTCGGCCTTCGACGGGCAGGCCGGCCTCCAGGTTTGTCTGGTCGTAGGCGTCGCGGACCGCCTCGATCAGGTCACCTTCGGGCTCGCGTGGTTCGAGGGGACCGTCGATTCGGGCCTCGCCGGGTTCGCCGGGGGCCGCGGAGATCATGGTCACCGAGACCAGGGAGCCGGGCGAGTGGTGGCGCAGCCAGCCCGCCGGCCCGTGCCATCCGATCCCTCCTGACCACTCGACGATCTCCACCTCGGTCCCGTCCACGACGGCAGCCTCGACGGCCGACAAGGGCGCCAGGTCGAACGACAGATCGAGCACGTCGCTTTCGATCTCCTCGGCGTTGAGGCGTCGGGTCAAGACGGTGCCGGCGAGGAGGTCCCCGAGGTGGACGAGCCTGTCGCCGGGCAGCAGAGCGAGGATCTCTTCCTCCTCGGTCAGGTCGTCGAGGATGTAACCAAGCATCGAGCGCGACAGCCGGTCGCCGCTGCCGGCCCCGATCTCGCCCAGCGCGGCCTCGAAAGCCTCGTCGATGGTGATGCGCGGCTGGGCCCGGACCACCGAGAGCAGCGCCGCTTGGAGGTCGTCGCCGCCCGGCAGCGGGAGCCGGTCGAGCGCGGCCTGGTAGCGAGCCATGGCTGGGGCTGCGAGGTCGCCGCCAAACGCCGGGCGCTCGTCCCCGTCGAGCGCGTCGAGCAGGGCGGAGAGCAGCACCGCACGCAGCTGCCCCATGACGCTGGCCGGGGCGACACCGGCGCCGAGGAGGCGGAGCGCCGCGGCGCTGACCGCGGGCGGCTCGCCGCCCGCGATCTGATTCGCCAGGACCTCGTCGAGACTGCCCGCGAGGCCGTCGTCGTCATCATCGTCGTCTTCCATGGCGGCGAAGTAGGCGGCGCGCGCTTCGGCGTCGCCGGGGTCGAAGCCCGGGTCGCTCGAGCCGAACAGCATTTCGGTCAGTCGGGGATCCACGCACTCACGCTAGATCCCTACGGGGGCGGGGAAAGCGGCGGTCGCGGCAGCGAGCCGATCGCGTCCGATGTTCCGCACTCAGCGGTAGACGTCCCGCTCGATGGCCCGGGGCGACCACCACTATGAGGAGTACGTCATCTTAGACCGTGTAGATGATCCCGTTGTCCCCCACGGGCACCCGGTATCCGGTACAGCCCTTGAGGGGGCGTGATGCGGGTGGCCGGGGGTCTTCGGCCAAGAGTGCAATGGCGCCTTAGATCCGGGGCGGGACTTCGAGGTCGAGCTTGCGAAGTGCCCGCATCGCTGCGGGGCGGACCTCGACCCTGTAGCGGCTCACGACCAGCCGAGGTCGGCCTTGACCTGATCCCAGGGAATACTGTCGCCCTCTTCGGCCATGGCCGCGTCGAAGGCGGCGACGTCCTCTCTCCACGAGGCGAAGGACACTGACCGCCGTCCCGAAGTCCGAAGAGCAGTCATACCCGGTTATACTCGGGGGGTATGAAGACGGCGATTTCGGTTCCCGACCAGACGTTCGAGCGCGCCTCCCACCGTGCTGCCGACCTCGGCATGAGCCGGTCGGAGTTCTTCGCCCGGGCGGCGGAGCGCTACCTCGATGAACTCGACGCCGAGTCGTTGACTGTTCAGATCGATGACGCTCTTGACCACCTCGACTCGCCGGACGACGCTCTGGTCGACGCAGTGGCGGCCGGACGCCTGACGCTCGAAGCCGTCGATGACGAGTGGTGATCCACCGCGGCGAGATTTACTGGGCCGACCTCGGGGCTACGCATGGGAGCCGACCCGCCAAGCGCCGCCCAGTTCTGGTGATCCAGTCCGACCCATACAACGCCAGCCGGCTTGCCACCGTGCTTGCCGCAGTGGTCACCTCGAACACGGCGCTGGCTACGATGCCCGGTAATGCATTCCTGCCGGCCGCAACCACCGGGCTGCCGCGCGACTCCGTGCTCAACGTCACCGCGCTGGTCACCCTGAACAAGACCGACCTCGCCGATCGTGTCGGAACCGTGCCGGCAAGCCTCATGAGCGAAGTCGACAGGGGCCTCCGGCGAGTGCTGGACCTATAACCTGGACCTGTAACAGCGTTCGCCTCGTCCCGCGATCCGCCGCCGGCGTGGGCCGCTCTCGCGCTGGCCCTCGCCGCGTGGTCCGTCGTCTCGCTGGTCCTCTAGGTGCTGCGATCCACGGAACGGCTGCCTCTGCCAGCGGCGCTCCAGGGGAAACCGGCTCGGATGGTCATCGGGGACCCACCCGAGCCCGGGGACAGCGGCCCCTCCGACCGCCCGCCGCGATGATCTCGTGAGGAATTCCCTGAAGCTCCCGCAACCGCAAGGGAGCGATTGGACGGCGAAGGCGCCGAGGATCTTGGTCGAAGTCACCATGTGTCGGTGGTCGTGTTGGGGACTTCATCCCTGGCTCTCCTAGGCGCCGGGCTGTCCTGTTCGGAGGTCGCCCGGTAGCACCGCGAGTCCTCGTGAGACCAGGTCGCGTACGTCGCAGCTGACGAGTTGGGTCCTGCGGTGGCGAGCCGCCGCGACGTAGGCGGCGTCGTAGGCGGAGATGCCCTCCTCGTCGGCGATCGCTGCCGCGCTGGAGAGCAGCGCAGTGTCCGCCCGGACCAGTCCGCCATCGTCGGCGAGCGCCGCCACCCGTTCGCGCAGCCGTGCCGCTGCCGTCAGGTCACCCCACGCACGGACGGCAACGTTGGTCACCTCGTAGAAGGCCAGATCGAGCGTCGCGAGCGGATCCTCGGCTGCGAGGAGCAACACCGCATCATCGTGGTGATCGTCGTCTGGATCCTCGCTGGCCAGAATCACGCTGGCATCGAGCAGCCTGAGGTTCAACGCTCCGGCCGGGTCTTCTTGACCAGCTCCGCTACCCGGCCCCCGTGACCGTTGTTCTGGCCTGACGCGGTGAGCTCCGCCATCCGCTGGGCCCTTCGGATGCTGCGCTGGCGCGTCGCATCCTCTGCCAGCTCTCGCAATAGCCCGCTGCGCGTAGTGCCGCGGCGTGCGGCCTCGACATCAACCGCTCTGAGCACATCATCAGGGAGGGAGACCATCACCTTGGCCACAGCTAAGTATACCCGGTGTTGCCCACCGGCGGCGGGCATGTGCGCTGGTCGCTTCAGCATGCTCGCGGTCTCGGGCACAGATAACGACGTGCACGTCGATCACGTCACCGCTTCGAGACCGGCCTGGCGGCGGATCTCCTCTGGAACTGCGGTCCCTTCTTGCCAGCCAGCAAGAACCTGATTGAGACCGACTCGTTCTTGGCAGTCAGCCATCGCGGCCGCCGGTCAGCCCGTGAACGGCAGCACCAGCGTGCACGTCGGCGGGGTGGCCGTCGCCGGGTCGAGGGCGTTGAGCACGTCGTGCAAGGCCACGGGGTCATAAGGCGTGGTCACGTGCTCGGAGAAGTCCAGCGGGCACTGGTCCTGCAGCACGACGTTGGTGACTGCCGGGCCGGTCAGCAGCGCCGAGGTGTAGGGCGTGACCACCTCGTCGTAGCGGGTCTCGATCACCGTGTAGCGCACGCCCGCGACGGTGTCACCGCCGGCGTTGAGGGCGGTCAAAAACCGCGACCCGTCCTCCTGCTCCACGCACGCGGTGCAGGCGACGCCGAGGGCGGTGTTGCCGAATGGCAGGGCTCGCACCAGGCTGAGCAGCCCCGACGCGGTGGTGCCGTGGTTGGACGGCGACAGGCCGACCAGGGTGTCGACCTTGGCCGCGCCGCCTAGGAAGCGCAGGTAGTAGCGGGGCATCATGCCGCCCTGCGAGTGGCCGACGATGTCGACCTTCGCCGCCCCGGTGCCGGCCAGCACCGAGGAGACATACGACGCCAGCTGACCGGCGGACGCGGCGATGTCACCGGTCCCCTGGATCGGGTTGGACGGGCTCGTCCCGCCGTAGTTGAACGAGTAGACGCAGTAGCCGCTGTCGGCCAGCAGCGGCGAGAGGGCCTGCCAGTTGTCGTCTTGGTTTTCGAACGTGCCGTGGACCAGCACCACCGGTTCGGGGTGGGCGGCGCTCGGCCGGCACCCGACATCGGCGCCGGGCGGCGGGGTGCCCGGGGTGAGCGCCCCGGCCGCGAACCCGGAGGCGAAGTCGTAGGAGACCGGGTAGGCGGGCGCGGCGGATACGGGAGCGACCGTCAGGGCGCCGAGCGCGGCGGTGGCCGCGACCGCGCCGGCCACCGGCGCGCGCCGCCCAGCGATGACCCGTCGAACACCGCTCAACATGATCCTCCCCCCTCCGCGTGACCGTTCGCGGACAAACTACGCCAAACGGCCACGGCCAGGGTGGCCGCAGGACCTCAGCGCTGAGAGTCGGCGCACCGCTCCGTCTGCATCGGCATGAAGCTCACCGTTCAAACGTTCCTCACCCTCGACGGCGTGATGCAGAGCCCGGGGGGCGCGACGAAGATCCCAGCGACGCCTTCGCTCACGGCGGCTGGCAGGCCCCGTTCGCGGACCCCGCCGTCGGCGAGTCCGTCACCGAGCTCAACAGTCACGCCAGCGCCTTCCTGCTCGGCCGCCGGACGTTCGACATCTTCCGCGGCTACTGGCCCGACCAGACCGACCCCGCCAACCCCATTGCTGCGGCGATCAACTCGCGGCCCAAGTACGTCGTGTCCAACTCGCTGAGCGAGACCGACGCCACATGGCGCGGGGAGCACCCGGCCACCGCCCATCTCGTGACCGGCGACGTCGCCGCCGCGGTGCGGGCGCTTAAGGACCAGCCCGGCGACGAGCTGCAGATCTGGGGAAGCGGCAAGCTGCTCCACACGCTGTTACAGCACGAGCTGGTCGACCGCTTCCGCCTGATGACGTTTCCGCTGGTGCTCGGCTCCGGTCGCCGCTTGTTCAACGGCGGCATCCGGCCGGCGACGATGCGCCCGGTCGACCTCGCCGTGACCGATGCCGGCGTCGTCATCGGCACGTACGAACCGATCGGCCCGGTCCGCCACGGCGACAGTTAGCGCTTGCCGTGGCCGTGTGAGACCTTCGATCCGGTTGCTTCAGCGAACTACGGCCCGCAGGCACGTCCGGGAGCTCGCCGGGGCTTCGACGCGAGCCGTGGGGACGTGGCTCAACAACCCATCGCGGCTGCCAGCGCTCGACAGGCTCCGGCCATTCTCGAAGGGCTCAGAGCGGCGACCCGTCGGCGAAACGCGCTGCGGGGCAGCGTGTGGATGTTGTCGAAGTTGACGACGCAGTCACTCGGGAGACCGTCGCCGGCTGCGGTGAGATCCAACTCGGAAACCAGGCCGCGATGGGTGCGCGTCAGGGCAGCCACCACGACGTTGTCGATTCGGCCCGCGACCGGATCTCTGGTGAGGACCAGCACGGGGCGATCACCCCCGAGCGTCGCCACGAACCACACCTCACCGCGCTGCATCGACCCAGTCGGACCAATCCTCGGCGGGACCCCAGTCGGCGATCGCCGCCAACGACTGCTCGCTGTCGTCGAGGGGGTAGGCGCTCCAGATCGCTGCATCATTCTCGCCTGCAAGGCGGAGGAGCTCGCGGCGGAGGGCGTCACGAAGCAACTCGGAGCGGTCGATCCCGAGACGCGCCGCCCAGACTTGAACCTGGTCGGCGTCGGACTGTTCGACCCGAAAGCTCAGCATCGTCATACAGCTAACCTATTTCGTATGACGCCGGACGGCGAGCCCCGGCAGCGAGGACGCGGAGCCGGTCGGCGGGCTCCCTGCTGATGGCGTCGGCTCCGTAGAGCGAGCACCTCTTTCCATGATGGCAAGTAGTTGCTCGCTTGAGGTCGTGAACGCCGGTCCGCAAGAGGCTCTGGCCGCGGCGCGACGAGCTGGTCGCCGCCCGCACCGAGGGTGCAGTCACCCGCATCGCCGAGGACGTCTCGAGCGACCCCGACCGCGACGACGCCACCCAGGCCACGCCCACGACCGTCCGGCCCTGACCCGAGCTGCACCTCTGGCGTGGGTAGCGGATGCGCCGGAAGCCGTGCCGCTCGGCGGACGGTGGGATGGTGGCGGCGGCGACCTGCTGCTCGCACACGGCGCGGTTGATGCAGCCGAGGAGGCACGGGGGCCGGCGACGGCCGTGGTTCCGACCTCCATACCAGAAACCTTTTGGCCTCCAGAGCACCCGTGCTCATGTTTGTGCCCTTCGGTGTCGAAGAGAGGCTTATGGCCGGTAGGAGAGGAGTCGCGATAAAGCGCGGCGCGCCACCACTCGAAGCCGGCGGGCGCCCCGGCCGCGGCCGGCACCGGCTGTGGGCGGCGGTGACGGTGGTAGCGGTGCTGTGCGTGCTGGGCGGAGCGGCCGCAGAGACCCTTCGGCTGGAACACCGGACCGAACGGGCCCTGGAGGCGCAGGTCGCTCTGGCCAACGTCGCCCACCAGGTAGACGGAGTCCGGTTCCAGGCCTATTCGATGCTCTCCGGACCCCGGCCGCTACCGAGTGACTACGCCATCAACGACGGCCTCCGCCGGTTGACCGCCTCCAACGCGGCCACCTTCGCCGGCCTGTCCCCGCTCGGCGCGCCGGTCGAGACTGCCGTGAACCAGCTGAACGGCCTGGTCGAGCGCGAACTGCAGCTCGTAGCCGAGCGGCAGCCGGCCGCCGCCCAGTCGATCGACAGCTCCAGCGTGGGCCCCCTCTACGCGCGGCTCGTAGGGCTGTCCGCCAGGGACACCCCGATCCTCGACTCCCAGGCCCATTCCGCACAGGCCAGCGAAAACTGGACTCTGGTCGGGCTGATCGTGGGTTCGGGTTCCCTGCTCGTGGTGGTGGTGGTGACCTTCGAGACATCACGGCGCCGACGCGTGCGGGCCGCCGCCGAGGCGCAAGGGGCTCGGGTCAGCGGCGAGCGGTTCACCGCGATGGTCGAACACAGCTCCGACATGATCACCGTGGTGGGCCCCGACACCACCGTGCTCTACGCGGCGCCGTCGATCGGGGCGGTCCTCGGTCGCGACGCGGCTCACGTCGAAGGCACCCCCCTGGCGGACATCGTCCATCCTGACGACGTCTTACGGCTGTGGGAGCTGTGCGAGGCGGGGAGCAGCGACGGCGAGGAGCTACGACTCCAGCACGCCGACGGCACCTGGATGACCTGCGAGGCGCGAGGCACGCGGATGGCGACCCCAGACTCGACGAGCGCGGTGGTGTTGAACATCCGGGACGTGACCGGCCGCAAGGCCCTCGAGGACCAGCTACGCCATCAGGCGTTCCACGACGCCCTCACCGGGCTCGCCAACCGGGCGCTGTTCGCTGATCGCGTCGAGCATGCCATGACCCGCGAGGACCGCCACCGCGCTGGGCTGGCCGTGCTGATGATCGACCTCGACGATTTCAAGATCGTCAACGACAGCCTCGGGCACGGCGCCGGCGACGAGCTGCTGATCCACGTCGCCGCCCGCTTGCGCAACTGCCTCCGTTCGTCCGACACCATCGGCCGCCTCGGCGGCGACGAGTTCGCGGTGCTGCTCGAGGACGCCACCGACATCTGCTCAGCCGAGCAGGCGGCCGACAAGGTGCGCGCTGCGCTCGCGGCGCCGATCGAGGTGGCCGGCCGCCCCCTGATCGTCACCGCCAGCATCGGCGTGGCAACGCTGGCTCATGGCACCACCAGCGCCGAGGACCTCCTCCGCAACGCGGATGCGGCCATGTACGTAGCCAAGGCCCAAGGAAAGAACCGCTGGACGCCATTCCAGCCCGGCATGCACCACGCCGTCCAAGAGCGAGTCCAGCTGAAAGCCGACCTGGTCGAAGCGCTCGCCGCGGGCGACCAGATGGAGCTGTACTACCAACCGGTGATCACCCTCGACGCCAAGGCGGTCATCGGTGTCGAAGCCCTCCTGCGCTGGAACCACCCCACCCGCGGGCTGGTCCCTCCTCTCGACTTCCTCGCCTTCGCCGAGGAATCCGGGATCATCCTCCCCCTCGGCCGGTGGGTGCTGCGCCACGCGTGCCTGCAAGCCCGGGAATGGCGCAGCGATCACCCCGAAGCCCCGTTGAGCATGAGCGTGAACGTCTCGGGACGCCAACTCGACGGTATTTGGATAGCGAGTTTCGGTTCGCGCGGAGTGTGAGGGTCCACCACTGTCCGCGCGGCTGAGGGCACGCTGGTGGTGTGGAGGACGCGGATCGCTTGGCCCGGCTGGAGACGGCGTTGGCCCGTCTGCAGCGGGAGATGGCGGTCAAGGATCAGGTGATCCTGGCTCAGTTGGACCGGATCGCCGAGCTGGAACGGGCGTTGGAAGACACCCGACGGGGCGGGAAACGCCAAGCGGCGCCGTTCGCGAAAGGGGCGCCGGAGGCGAACCCGAAACGCCCGGGACGCAAGCGGGGTGACGCGCACGGCCGTCACGGTCATCGCCTCGCACCAGATCGTGACCCCGATCGGATCCTCCAAGCCGGTCTGCCGGTGGGGTGCCCCGATTGCGGCGGGCATGTCAGCTCGGAGCGGACTGAGCAGCAATGGTCGGTCGAGATCCCCCCTATCGCGCCGGTCGTGACCCGGATCGATGTCGAGATCGGAACCTGCGACGGCTGCGGACGCCGCGTGCAGGGACACCATCCCGAGCAGAGCTCTGACGCGCTCGGCGCAGCTGCGTCGACGGTCGGCCCGATCGCCAAGGCGTGGGCTATGTGGTTGCACTACAGCCTCGGCTTGAGTTTCGGGAAGACCCGGGCGGTGCTGGCCAAACTCGGGATCGACATGACCGCCGGGGCGATCTGCGCAGCCTCGGCGTCGGCCGCGTCGAAACAGCTGGCCCCGGTCCACGCCGAGCTTGTGACCGCCGCGAACGCGTCGGCGGCGTTGACGATGGACGAGACCGGCTGGCATGTCGGCGGACACGGCGCCTGGCTGTGGGTGGCGACCAACCCCAACCTGTCCTGCTATTGGGTCACTCCTCATCGAGGGTTCGCGGACGCCACCGAGACCATCACCGCCGACTTTGACGGGGTACTCATCCGGGACGGTTACGCCGTCTACAACAGCTACGACCAGGCCACACATCAAACGTGTCTGGCGCACCTGATGCGTCGGTGCCGGGAGATGGAAGCCGACCTGGACGGCCCGGACCGCAAGATCCCCGTCGCCGCCAGGAAGCTCCTGGCGGATGCGCTCGCCGCTCGGGACCTCGACCCGGCCGGCAAGGCTGCCGCGGTTGTCGAGTTGAACGCCCGCCTCGACACACTGTGTGCCCGGCCGGTCGGTCACGAAGCCAACCGTCGACTCCTCGCCCACCTCGACCGGCAATCCTCGGCGATGTTCACCTTCCTCACCGCCGAGCCCGCCCTCGAGGTGGACGCCACGAACTGGCGGGCCGAGACCGGGATCCGCCCCGCCGTGGTCAACCGGAAAGTCTGGGGCGGGAACCGAACCTGGCGCGGCGCTACCACCCAAGGCCGGATCACCAGCATCATCCGCACCGCCAACCAACACGGCATCGACGCCGTCAACTACATCGCCGACCGAGCCCGCGGCCCCGACCCCGGACTCACCACCCTCCTGGCCTGAACGGCGAACCGATCCCAAAAAGCTGCATCCTCAAGCTGTCTTCAACGCGACACGAAAGGGGCTATACAAGTACACTCGACGACCCCGCGTTTGTGGCTGACGTAGCGCAGATCCTGGCCGACACCGGCGTCGGCTACTCCTCCCTCAGCTACCTGCAGCGCTTCCCCGTCGACGTGTTGAAGATCCACCGCGCCTTCACCTCCGGGCTGGCGAGCGACCCCCTCCGACAGACAGCCGGTAGCGTCCTTGAGGTGCAGATTTTGGTGGTTTGCTCGGCCAACCGATGCCGCTCTGTGATGGGCGCTGCGCTGCTCGAGTCACACCTGGCGGGGCAGGGCAGCGACATCGAGGTCCGCTCCGCCGGTTTCGGGCCGCCAGGACTCCCGCCGCTCCCCGACGCGGTGAAGGTCATGGCCGACATTGGGATCGACATCTCCGCCCACCGCAGCTCCACCGTCGATGCCGGCGTGTGCGAGGGGGCCGATCTACTCGTGGGCATGACCCGCCAGCATCTGATCGACCTGGCGCTGCTCGCTCCCCGATCCTGGCAGAGGGCTTTCACCGTCGTCGACCTGGTGCGCCGGGGCCGCAACATCGGCCCGCTCGGCGACGATTACGAGGACCTCCGTAGCTGGGTGCACTGGGCGCAGGCCGGCCGGGATAGGGCCAGCGTCATGGCGTTGCCGGCCAGGGATGACGTCGCCGATCCGGTCGGCCGGCCGCTCCCCGAGTTCCAAAAGGCCCGTGACACCCTCGACGACCTGCTCCGAGATCTGGCCGGGCTGATCGCCCCTACCCGCTGAGCGCCCCGCCACCAGAGACCGGTCAGCATAGCATCAGCGGCGACCAGGTGAAAGGCGCACCCACGGAACCCCATGGACAGGCAAAAGGGAGGGACTATATGCTGTTGCGACGGCGGCGGCACTTCCGGGTTCCGGTGAGACACTGGACAGAACGGCGTCTATAGGCGATGATGAAGACGGTGCCCACTACCGCGGGTGCTTTAACGACGGAGGAAACCCTGTGTTTCGCAGACTGCTGTTAACCGCAGGAACCGCCATGATGCTGCTGCTGGTGGGCGGTGGGACGGCGTTCGCCGCCTACGGCCCGACGGGCGGCGCCACGGTGACAGCGAGCACGACCACGGCGGCTCCTGGGCAGCCCATCGCCCTAGCCGGAAGCGGGTTCGCTCCCAGCGAGTCGATCTCCATCGTCCTCCACAGCACCCCCGTGCAGCTGGCCACGGTCCAGGCCACGCCGGCTGGGACCTTCAGTACCACCGTGACGATCCCGACCAACACCACTCCGGGTCAGCACGAGATCATCGCCACCGGGCTGACGTCAGGTGTGACCGCCACCTTCCCGATCACCATCGTCGGTAGCAGCGCTGCTACGGCGCCCGCCGCCGCGACCACCTCTGGTGCCAGTTCGGGCGGCGGTTCGTCGCTGGCCTTCACCGGTGCCGACATCGCCGCTTCGGTAGCTGTCGGCGTAGGCGCCTTGGCCGTCGGCGGTCTGCTGACGTTGAGCAGCCGCAAGCGCCGGAGCGCCAGCTTCCAGTAGTCCCTTAGCAGAACCGCTGCTAGAGAGCCCCCCCGATCATCCGGTCGGGGGGCTCTCGACGTTTTGGGTTGTCGGCAGGTTCCACGCGTCTGCGGATCCAATTGACGCCGCGCTGGCGCCGATGCCCGCCGGATACTCTCAAGCGTCAGAGCCGGGTCGTAAGAACTCGGCACGCAGCGATTCCACCGCTTCCGATCTGACCCGCTGAGGTTTCGGTTGCTTCCTCCCGTCGCCCGCTGCAATAGCTCCGTGCGGGGCGGCCCAATTACCACGGACTCGTCGAGCGACTCGAAGGACGCAAGCTGCCCAACTAGCTTTCTGGTCCTTGGACGCACGAGAAAATCTTGGTGGTGACGCGCCTCCCGGGCTGGCAACGCCGCGCAGCACCCGGCGGCGATCGAAGCGGCGGGCGCGGCAGGCGCACACCACCGTCGCTCTGGTGGCGGCCGCAGCAGCCGTCGGTGGAGCCACTGCCGGTTGCCACCCGACTGGCACCCCGGTTGTCGACCCGGCGCTCGCCGCCATGCTGGCCAGCTTGGTCACATTCTCAGCCAGCCGGGGACGCCGAGCGTCATGGCTGGTGATCGCCGCCGTCGGCGTGGCCTTCAGCCGCGGCTGGGGATACGTTCCGGCCGGGGCCGGATTCGCCGTGGCCCTGATGTCGGTGTGGTCCCACCGGCGGCGCCAGCGCGCTGGGGCCCTCGTAGGCGCGTTGACCGTCCAAGCGATGCTGCGCTGGCCAGCCGTCGGCCCCCACGGGTTCACCGCCTTGGTGGCAGCAACTCTGGTTGCCATGTGGTTCGCCTCTGCTTGGCGCCAGTTGGGCCCAGCTGGTCGGCATCGGGCCGTATGGGGCGGCCTTGGAGTAGCCGGGCTGCTCCTGATCCTCTCGCTCCCCGCAGTTCTTGGCGCACTGCTCGCCAAGGGGCCGACGCAGGTGGCGATCGCCGACACGGAAGGAGCGTTGACAGCAGTAGACAACGGCGCGACTACGAGCGGGACTGCCAAATTGGCTGCGGCAACGACGGAGCTACGGCTCGCCCGCGCCCGAGCGGGAAGCTGGTGGAGCGCCGGGGGTCGATTGGTACCCGTGGTGGCGCAGCAGCGCCAGGCCCTGGTCCGGGCAACTGCGGCGGCCGAAGGTCTGACTGCGGCCGCTGGAGAGGAAGCCGCAAAGGTTGACCTGCACCGCCTCGGCTACGTCGACGGTCATTTCGACTTGGCCCGGATCGAGGCCATGGGCCCGGCCGTGCGGGCGCTTGGCGCACAGCTAACCTCCACTCAGCGCACCCTGGCGGCGGTCCGCTCCGAGTGGCTCCTATCGCCGATCCAGAGCCGCCTGCACACGTTCGGGTTGCAGGTCGACAAGGCGGCTCGCAGCGTCTCCCTCGCCACACAGGCTCTCGACGCCGCCCCTGGCCTCCTCGGCGGCCATGGAGTCCGGCACTACTTCGTGGCTTTCATGACCCCAGCCGAGGCCCGTGGACTTGATGGCCTCATAGGTAGCTACGGCGAGATCACCGTCGACCAGGGTCACATCTCGCTCACCCGGGCCGGTCCCGTCGCTCAACTCGATTCCGCGCTCCCGCCTGGCGGGGGCCACCTCACCGGTCTCGATGGCTACATGGCCCGCTACGGCAGGTTTGACCCCCAAGACCATTTCCAGGACGTCACCTACTCCCCAGATCTGCCCACCGTCACCAAGGTCATCGCAGAGCTATATCCGCAAGCCGGCGGCGACCACATCGACGGGGTGCTTGCCCTGGACCCCTATGGGCTGGCGGCGCTCCTAAAGTTCGCTGGGCCGGTAGCAGTCGCCGGACTACCTCAGCCCCTCACCTCCGATAACGCTGCCCAGATCCTCGTCAAAGATGAGTACACGATCTTCGCTGGGGGTGAAGGCACTACCCGCCGCGACTACTTGCAGGAGGCGCTCCGCCAGGCCTTCACCCAATTGGTGAGCAGCCCTCTGCCAGGACCCGTAACGCTGTCCCAGACCCTCGATCCAGCCGTAAGATCTGGACGACTCCTCTTCTGGAGTACTCATCCCTCGGCCCAACCCTTGCTGCGGATGGTTGGGCTCGGCGGTGCATTCCCCCGCAACCCTGGCGGCGACGTACTAGCCGTAACCACCCAGAATGCGGCCAACAACAAGATCGACGCATACCTGAGCCGGACAGTTCACGACGACATCAGATACAATCCGACTAGCGGCAACGTCTCGGCGACCGTCACTGTGGCGCTCCGCAACTTCGCTCCCGCATCCGGGCTGCCGTCCTATGTAATAGGCAGTTACGCGGGGAGCGGCCTACCCAGCGGCACGAACCGAACCTGGCTCACGGTCTACAGCCCCTTCGCCCTTGCGAGCGCCACGCTCAACGGAGCTCCACTCCTCATGGCCGCCGGACCGGAGGACGGCTTGACCGCGTACAGCACCTACGTCGATGTGCCCCCCAATGGAACTGTCAGCGCCGTGATCCGCTTCGACGGCCATCTGCGCGCCGCTGACAGCTATCGCCTCGTCGTCAAGTCGCAGCCGCCGGTGATCCCCAACCAAGAGAGTGTTCGGATCTCAGCAGCCAGTGGATGGCGGGTAAGCGGATCGGCGCGCTGGGACCTTGCGCCCGCCGCGCTCGAGGAGCGCACCTTCCGACTTCTTCCAGGCCGCTGACGGGAGCTGCACCTTCGCTGGTGGGCTCGGTCCCGCGTAGGTCAACGATCGGCTGGGATGGTGACGATGACATCGATAGGGCCGCGGTCATCAGGGACCGACAGCCTGGCGCCGTCGGCAGTGACGGTGAGCGCCGCAGGTTTGCCGGTGCGGATCCATATGGGAGTGGGGTAGCTGCGGGTCTGGCCGGCGAGCAACGTGCCTGTGTGGAGGACCGTGCCTCCAGCGGTGGTGCGGACCTCGATCCACGAATCGCTCTTGGCCGAAACAGTAACGGTTGCTGCCGCGTTCAGGATATAGGTGATAGTGCCAGCGCCGTTGACCACCGTGGTGGTGGGCGGCGAAACGACCAAGGTCGTGGTGGTAGCGGGCGACCCGACGACCGAAGACGTGGTCAAGGCGGTGGTGGTGCTAGTGCCGGTGGACGCCACGGCGCGCGCTGGGGCCTGGGGGTTCCCTCGGGTGGCGAGAGCGGCGACCTCGATGCCAACCAGAAGTAGGGCGGCTGCCACCGCTAGTCGCTGCCAGATGGGAGACGGCGCGCCGCGGCCCATCCGTCGCGGCACTGCTACCTCGGCTCCCGGCTCGTCTCGATATGGTCGCCGTTCGCGCTTTGTTGCTCCTCGAGCGGCCAGTTGTAGCCTTCATCGACTCGTGGGTGCCTACGCTGTCTAGGCATCGGCGTTCCGCGGCCTTGGGTGGCTTCAGCGGCGACCGCGGCGTCGGCCAAGCGGGTTCGCTCAACGCCTCGGCCGTCCTTGCGCCGGGCCCTGTCCTCGTCGTTGGAGTAGCCGTAGCCGTAGCCGTAGCCGTATTCGTAGCCACTTCCAGCCGGCACTCGGGTGAGGACCGTGCCGAGCAGTGGGGCCTGCACCTGCTGGAGCAGCTCGTAGGTGCGTGACAGGTCGCGCTTGGTGGTGGTGCGGGCGGACGCCAACACCAGCATCCCGTCGACGAGGCGCGAAAGCAGAAGGGCGTCCGTGACCGGTAGCACGGGCGGACAGTCGATAAGCACCATGTCGGCTGCCTCGGCCAAGGTATCGACCACCTCCCTGACACGGTCGAGCGAGAGGATCTCGGCTGGATTCGGGGGAATGGGGCCGGAGGCCAAGACCCGAAGCCATGGCTCGTCCGGCACCTCCAGAAGGGCCGACGCCAGCGGGACTTCCCCGAGCAGTACTGAGGTGAGCCCGATGTCGTTGCTGTCCGCGAAGAAGGCGTGCAAACGGGGACGGCGCAGGTCACAAGACATCACGATCACCCTGTGCCCGGCGCGGGCGAGGCTAACGGCCAAGTTGGCCACGGTCGTCGACTTCCCTTCACCGGGAGTAGAGCTCGTGACGGCTATCACCTGCTTCGGCTCGTCGATGGACAGGAACTGCACTGCAGTGCGCAGCGTCCGGTAGGCCTCGGAAACCTGCGAGTCTGGGTCCTCGACCAGAGCCAAATGCGTCTCGCCCGGGTTCTTCCAAGAGTCGACCATTGGAACCATGCCGATGATCGGAAGACCCCCCGACGACAACTCCGCGTCTTCCCTGGAGTTGATTCGGTCATCGAGCCGCTCGGCTAGGAACGCGAGACCGACACCGAAGAGCAGACCAACCACGAGACCGATCAGGCCGTTGCGCAGCGGCTTGGGAGAGACAGGGCTGGTGGGCACGACTGCGTCGGTCACAGCCGTGGCCCCGGAGGGGGCCACTAGTTGCTTTGCCGCTTGCAACTGCTGCAGGGACTGGGTCAGCGAGACGACCGATTGCTGCAGGGCGGAGGCTTCAGGACTTCCCGCCGGAGCCGCCGCAGCCTTGGCCTGGAGATCGCTGATGCTGCTCTGCAGGGCGGTGACCTGCTGGGTATAGGCGTCCACCTGGCTGAGGCGCTGCTGGTCGATGTAGGCTTGGGCGTAGACGTTGGCGATGCGCGCCGCCTCGGCCTTATGACCGCTCTTGGCCGTGAAGGTCAGTACATCCGCCGTCGCAGAACTGCTGATCGTGGGTGTGGCGCTGAAGCCGAGGACCTTGTTGGCAGCCCGTTTTACTGCATCGCCCTGAGCGAACTGGAGATCGTCAGCGAGAGTGCGCTGTGCGTCCAGGGCCGGCGCCTGCGAGGCCGTCGGGTTCAATGCGGCGCTCGCTGGCTGCATCGGCACGAGCACGTCAGCGCTTGAGGAGTACACCGGGGACGCCAGCAGCGAATACGCGAGTGCGAGGGCGACGACGACCAAGGCGGTGAGGATGATCACCGTTCGGCGACGCTGAAGGGTCTGGAGGTAGGCCCTCAGGTCAGCCTGCGGTTCGCCCTGTAGTTCCTCTACTGGCACGTACGACAACCTTTCCGCGCGTCCGGGTGGTCGGACGATCCCACCCACGCTAAACGACCGACAGCCTCAGCCACCGCCACCACCCACCGACTGAATGACGACCTGACGCGTTCACCGTGCCCAACCGCGACTCGAACCGGACCGAAGCGACCGGCCTGCCTTGCTGCTGCGTGCCTGTCGGGCTCGCAGACCCCTACCGTCGTTGGATAGCTCGCCTGCGAGACTACTACGGCGAGCCCAGGCGCGCCTGACCCTGTCTGACTTGAAGAGTGAGGAGCGTCGACCTACTTTCGGCCTCGACCGGAGGGACGAACTGTTCATGTGCGGGGTCGTGTGCTTCTGGCGGTACGGGGCGGGGCCGGGAACCGTCGATCCCGACGAAGTATTGGTCACGAGAGATGCGATGACTCGCCGCGGCCCCGACGGCGCCGGCACGTGGACGAGCGACGATCGACGTGTAGCGCTTGCACATCGCAGACTGGCCATCATCGGCTTGGGGCAGCAGGGCCATCAGCCGATGGCCTGCACCCCATGCCACGGGCCCGGCCGGCCGGCAGTCATCTCATACAACGGCGAGATCTACAACTACCTACAATTGCGAGACGAGCTGCTCGAACGGGGGCATCGGTTTGCTAGCGGATCCGACACCGAGGTCCTGCTCCATCTTTTCGAAGACGACGGCATCGCCATGGTGCGACGACTTCGTGGCATGTTTGCGTTTGCCCTATGGGACGATGCCTCCCAAGAGTTGCACTTGGCGAGGGATCCCCTCGGCATAAAGCCGCTCTACGTGGCGGACGACGGGGCGACGCTACGGGTCGCCTCCCAAGCCCGAGCCCTACTTAGCTGCGCCAGCGTCGACTCGACCACAGATGAGGCCGCTTTGGCAGGCTTGCTCGTCTTCGGCAGTGTCCCAGAGCCGCACACGGCCTGGCGAGGCATCCGCGCGCTGCCTGCGGGCTCCACTCTTAGCATTCGACCCGGAGGACTGCGGCGACTCGAACAGCAGCAGCCACTTCAAGCACTCCTCCGTCACGACGAGCATGCCGACGCTTGGCACCAGGACTCGGCCATCGCCGATTCCTTCGCCGATACAGTTCGAGCCCACATGGTGTCTGACGTTGAGGTCGGAGTTTTCCTGTCAGCCGGCATCGACTCGACTTCTATCCTCGGTCTGGCATCAGAGGACAGTCGGACACTCCGCGCGATGACCCTTGGCTTCCAAGAGTTCGCGGGCACAGCCGACGACGAAGTGCCTGTCGCGAAGGAAGTCGCCGGATTTTACGGCGCCCACCATCATGCACAGCGGGTCACGCAACGAGATTTCGTGTCGTGGTTGCCGTCGATGCTCAGTGACATGGATCAGCCCTCAATCGACGGTTTAAACACATGGATGATCGCCCGAGTAGCGTCTTCCCAAGGGCTTAAGGTAGCGCTTTCCGGAATCGGGGGCGACGAGTTCCTCGGCGGCTATCCGTCATTCTTGACGGTGCCGTCGCTGGTAAACCGCGCCGCCCCGCTAGCATCGATCCCTGGACTAGGTCGTGCTTTGCGGTTGTCTTCCTACCCGCTTCTGCGCTGGCGAATGCCAAAATTGGCTGGTGCTTTAGAGTACGCTGACACATTCGCGCACGGTTGGCTGTTGCGTCGGGCCGTGTTGCTCCCTTGGGAGCTGGCCGGGGTGCTGGGTCGGGAGAGAGCCGAGCATGCACTGGCGGAGTTGAGTATCAGCCAGCTGCTCGCGGACGCCCTCGGTCCGGAGCCGGCCGGTGGTCTCTACTCCGTTGCGGCACTCGAAGCGGGCATGTACTTACGCAACCAGCTCCTCCGTGACGCAGACTGGGCGGGGATGGCTCATTCCCTCGAGATACGCGTGCCCCTCGCTGATATCAGGGTCGTACAGGCGGTGGCGTCATCGTTAACCGCCCGTTGGGTTCCACCTGCCGGCAAACAAGCCCTAGCCCGCACTCCGCGGCCTCCGCTGCCACTGTCGGTAACCGGCCGACGCAAGACTGGGTTCTCCGTCCCGATGGGACAGTGGGCTACCACGCTTTCCGACTTCGGTGCTTGGCGCAAGGTCCCGCTGCTCGCCCATGAGAGGTGCAGTTGGGGGCGACGATGGGCCTATACGCTCGCAGACACGTTCGGCATGCTGTAAGGCCGCCCGGCGGAGCGAGCGAGAGCGGCGTCAGCTAGCGCTAGCCGGTCACCCAAATGATCGTTGAGCACGGACAGCGCTCGATGAGGGATCGCGATGACGAGACGAGGAGTTTCGTCTAAGGGGCGTCCCCTGCTCCCCCGACCGCCGAGATACTCCGTGCTGGGGCATTCTGCGTGGTATCATTACCGTGCTGACGGGCGGGGTCGCAGAAGTAGCCTGCGGACTAGGCCACGTGCGTCTGTGCCATCGCGTAGCTTTCATGTTGATGCAGGTGGGCCCCAGCAGCCAGCGCAGCGGATGAGGGTAGAGCCGAAGGTGAAACAACCAGCCCCGAGTTCCGACTCCCACAGCTTTCGGCTTTATCGGCGGGTGTTTCCACCACTGCTCGATGGGGGCACATGGGCCGTCTCGCTACTCGCCGCCACCTGGCTGCGCCTCCAGATCGTCGACACGCGAGTCCTCACAGGGCGGCTCCTCGAGCTCCTCGGGCTTGCTGTGAGCGCCCAGCTGGCCCTGGGGTATGCGACGGTGCTCTACCGGGTGCGCTGGCGGATCGGTAGCTTCGAGGAGATCTCCTCACTAGCTTGGGCTGTGACGATGACCACGATCGTTGTACTGGTGGTCGACGTGCTGGCTTTGAGTCACGCAGCTCCTGTGGGAGCAGTGCTCGCAGCGGGAGCGTTCACGTTTATCCTGACCGCTGGGCTCCGTTCGGGCTGGCGCGTGGCCGGCGAACGACGACTGCGTCCTCCCGACCAGGCCGAGCGGGCGATCATCTTCGGAGCTGGGCGGGGAGGCCACCAGATCATCGACGCCCTTCTCCACAACCTCGACAGCCCTCTCTTGCCGGTCGCCCTCCTCGATGACGACCCCACCAAGCGCATCTCACGTATACGGCACCTCCGAGTGGCTGGAGGTCGGGAGGCCATCGCCAAAGTTGCCGTCAGTTCGCGAGCGGCGGTGCTACTGGTCGCCATACCAAGCGCCGGATCGGACCTAATCCGCGACCTGTCGTCTCGCGCCGTCGCCAGCGGCCTGAGCCTCCGGGTGCTTCCACCCGTCGCCGACTTACTGGTGGCTTCCACAGTGAGCGTCGGTGACATTCGATCGACGACGGAGGAAGATCTCCTAGGCAGACGAGTGATCGACACAGAGGTCGCGTCGATCGCCAGCTACTTGCAAGACCGTCGGGTCCTGGTTACCGGGGCCGGAGGGTCCATCGGCTCGGAGCTCTGCCGGCAGATCCACAAGTTCGCGCCAGCCAGTCTGGTCATGCTCGACCGTGACGAATCCGGTCTTCATCAAGTCCAGCTGTCAATAGAAGGAAGGGCTCTGCTCGACACCCGGTCGCTGGTGGTATGCGATATTCGCGACCGTGCGGCATTAGAAGCCGTCTTCGCCGAGCACCGTCCCGAGGTCGTCTTCCACGCCGCCGCTCTCAAGCACTTACCACTGCTGGAGATGTGGCCCACGGAAGCGATAAAGACCAACGTGTTCGGCACCCAGAATGTGCTCAACGCGGCCACCCGCGTCGGCGTCGGCCGATTCGTGAATGTCTCGACCGACAAGGCCGCCTCCCCACAAAGCGTTCTCGGCTACTCCAAACGGATCGCCGAGCGCCTAACCGCCGCCGTGGAGGTCGCTCACGGGGAAGCCATGTATCTGAGCGTACGCTTCGGTAACGTGCTCGGCAGCCGAGGTTCGGTCCTGACGGCCTTCCGGACTCAGATCGACGCCGGGGGGCCCGTCACTGTCACCGACCCTGACGTGACCAGATACTTCATGACCATCGAGGAAGCGGTTCAGCTAGTCATCCAGGCTGGAGCGATTGGCCGTAGCGGAGATGTTCTGGTGCTCGACATGGGCGAGCCCGTCCGGATCGCCGACCTCGCCCGCCAGCTCGTCGCACAGGCGCCAGCGCCGATCGAGATCGTCTACACCGGCCTTCGGCCTGGCGAGAAGCTCCACGAGGACCTATTTGGGCCAGGTGAGGAGGGAGCGCAGCCAATCCACCCCATGATCTCCCATGTGGCCGTGCCGCCAGTCAGCTTCTCGGCCATCCGTGATCTCCTCAACTGCCAAGGAGACGATGTCGCTGCGGCGCTCCGCCTAGCAGCAACCGGTCCTGGCAGGTTCGAGGTCAGCACTCCTACCACTACATCTTCCGGATGGTGAAGGACGAGCCGTCCTAAGGAGTGGTACGAGATGACCTGGGCGGCACTCCTCATCGCAGTCAGTGCAGGCGCCATCGCGGCGGCAGTGACCACGCGCGCGAGCATGCCTCTTCTTGCCCGTCGGGCCGTCTTAGACCAGCCCAGCGAGCGTTCCTCCCACACCACGCCCACGTTGAGAGGTGGGGGGGTCGGGGTAATCGCCGGCACTTTGGTGGCGGTAGCGGCGGCGAACGGTCAGCTCCGGAGTTCAACCGTCGCCGACTTATTGGTAGCAGGGCTGGGTTTCGGGGCGATCGGTTTGGCAGACGATGTCAGACGCGACCTGCGCACCGCGACCCGGTTCATGCTGCAGGTGGCCGTTGCCGTAGGAGTGGCTGCCGCAATCCTGTCCGAGGGTTCGCCGGATGTCCTGATGAGCATCCTAGCTGGGGTCGCTGTAGTTGCCTGGATGGTTTCGTTCGTCAACGCCTACAACTTCATGGACGGCATCAACGGCATCTCCAGCGCTGAGGCGGTGGTAGCCGGAGTGGCCCTGGGACTTGTAGCGCGACACGATCACCGGCTGGCCATGGAGGCTGGTTCGTTCGCTCTCGCTGGCGGAGCGCTTGGTTTCGCACCTTTCAACTTCCCCTCGGCCCGGGTCTTTCCCGGTGACGTAGGCAGCTACTTCATTGGAGGTTGGCTGGCAGCGCTCATCGTCGTCGGCGTGCGAGATTCCCTCCCACTCGAGGCAGTCGTCGCTCCCGTCGCTCTCTACGTCGCCGATACCGCGGTAACGCTCCTCCGGCGAATCCGTCGCCACGAGACATGGTGGCAGCCTCACCGCCAACACGTATACCAGCGTCTGGTCGACCTCGGGTGGAGCCATCTCCGCAGTACCGCCCTGGTGTTCGCGATAGCGGCCACCTGTTCGCTCCTGGGTGCCGTCAGTCTCCTCGATCTTGTGGCCTGGCGTATCGCAGCTGACGGCTCCATCGTTGCGTTGATCCTTGGCTACCTCTGCCTTCCGAGCGTTCTGGACCGTCGCCTCCGTCCCTCCAGTCTGGCTCCGGGAGCACCGTCATGAGTCAGCCGGCGCTCAAAGCCATCTGCGTTGCCGGCACCCGTCCCAACCTGATCAAGATCAAGCCGGTACTCGACGGACTGGAAGCCCTCGAGGCATGCGTCACGTTCGTTCACACCGGGCAGCATTACGACCACGCGATGTCTGGAGTGTTCCTCGAAGACCTCAACCTGCGACCCCCCGATTGTTCCCTAGCCATAGGGGCGGGCTCGCACGCACAACAGACCGCTCGGGTAATGATGGCCTTCGAGCCTGTTGTGGAGGAACTGCAGCCCGACGTGGTGGTAGTCGTCGGTGACGTCAACTCCACGCTTGCCTGCGCCCTCGTCGCCGCAAAGTCCGGAGCTGCGGTGGCTCATGTCGAGGCCGGGCTGCGTAGCCGTGACTGGTCCATGCCTGAAGAAGTCAACCGAGTAGCGACCGACCGGCTGAGCGATGACTTGTTCGCTCCCTCGGCCGACGCTGTAGCCAACCTCCAAGCAGAAGGCTACCGTCACGACCAAATCCACCTGGTGGGCAATGTGATGGTCGATTCCCTCCTCGCCAACCTAGACCGCGCCGCGCAGCGGGATCCGCTCAAAGGCCTCGGCGTGAGCCCAGGCCACTACGCATTGGCCACACTCCACCGGCCCGGCAACGTCGACAACGAAGCAACCCTCGCCGGACTACTCGAAATGCTCGGACGTCTCGCCGATTCGCTCCCAGTCGTCTTCCCCGTTCACCCCCGCACCAAAGCTCGCCTCGGAAGGCGCCCCCTCCCTCAGGGGTTGGTTCTCCTCGAGCCATGCGGGTACCTGGACTTCTTGGCCCTCGAGCAGTCAGCAGCGTTGGTTCTTACAGACTCCGGTGGCGTCCAAGAGGAGACGACCGTTCTCGGCGTGCCGTGCCTTACGCTGCGTGACAACACCGAGCGACCGATCACCGTCAGCGAGGGCACCAACCAGGTGGTAGGGCTCGATCCCGCTCGCGTTCTGGCGACCGCAAGGGACGTGCTCAACCGGGGATGGCCCAAACGATCCCCTGCCTTGTGGGACGGGCGGGCCGGAGAGCGGATCGCGGAGATCCTGGTCCGCAGCATCCGGAGGAACAGCCTGCGGCCAACCGATCTGCCGGTATCCCAATGAAGGTGCTCATTGTCACGCACTACTTCCCGCCTGAAATCGGCGCTCCCCAGGCCAGACTGAGCGAACTGGCCGGCGCCTGGGCAACCGCAGGTGACGAAGTGACGGTTCTAACTGGCATGCCAAACCACCCGACGGGGATCGTGCCGCCCGCCTATCGGCGCCGACTGCGGGTGGAGGAGATGGCCGACGGGTACCGGATCGTGCGTTCGTGGCTATATGCCACACCAAACGAGGGTTTCGTCAAGAAGTCGCTCGGACACCTGAGCTTCATGGTTTCCAGCGTTGCTTTGGGAGCGGCGCGTGTCGGACCGGTCGATGTGGTCCTCGTATCCTCCCCCACCTTCTTCTCCATCTTCGGTGCGTGGGTCATCTCGAGGCTCCGAAAGACGCCGTTGGTCCTTGATATCCGAGACCTGTGGCCCGCGATCTTCGTGGAACTCGGTGTCCTGACCGACCACCGGATCATCGCCCTGCTCGAGGCGTTGGAGCGATGGGCCTACCGGCAAGCAGCCGAGGTAGTCGTAGTCACCGAAGGGTTCCGTAGGAACCTGACCGAAAGAGGGGTGAACGCTGCAAAGCTCACCGTCATCCCCAACGGGGCTGACATCGAACGGTTCTCCCCCGGCGGGGACCCAACTGCCGGACGCTTCCGGCTCAAGGCCCAAGATGGTGAGGTCATTGCCCTGTACCTGGGCGCTCACGGTCTCTCCCAAGGGCTCGACACCCTGGTCGAGGCGGCCGCCCTCCTAGCGGAGACGGGGGCGCCCGTGCGTCTCGCCATGGTTGGCGAGGGCGCGAAGAGAGCCGAGATCGAAGCCCACGTCCGCCGTCGGCGTCTCCGCAACGTGACCATGCTGCCTGGCGTCTCCAGGGATGAGGTCCCCGCCCTCCTTGCCGCCGCCGATATTTGTGTGGTCACACTGCGCGACATCCCTCTGTTCTCCACGTTCATTCCCTCCAAGATCTTCGAGTACCTAGCGGCGGGAAAGCCTGTGATCGGCGCGCTGCGCGGGGAGGCGGCCTCCATCCTCTCGGCGGCGGGAGCGGTGGTAGTCGCCCCCGGTGACGCGGTGGCTCTCTCATCCGCCATCGAGAATTTGGCCAACGACCGCGCCAAGCGAGAGCGCATGGCGCAGGCCGGGCGGCAATACGCACTCGGGCACTTCGACCGGCGCAAGCTGGCTGACCGCTACCGTGCGGTGCTGGCCCGATGCACGACAGCTCAGAAAGGTTGATGTGATGCAGCAGCTGGTGCAGTCGGTGCGGACTGGCGATCTGCGCCTCGTGGAAGTGCCGGCGCCTCAGATCGGTCCGAGCGAGGTGCTGGTAGCCACGGACTGCTCGTTGGTGTCGGCCGGGACAGAGCGGGCTGTCCGACAGCTCGCCTCGGCGAGCCTCATCGACAAGGCGCGGGCCCGCCCGGACCTGGTGCGCCAGGTTCTGCGCAAAGCCCGCTCAGAGGGCCTAGCCCCCACGGCGAGGGCGGTCCGAGCCCGCCTCGACGAGGAGATGCCTCTCGGCTACTCG
The DNA here is from genome assembly GCF_025499425.1 of Acidiferrimicrobium sp. IK. Classification (GTDB taxonomy): domain Bacteria; phylum Actinomycetota; class Acidimicrobiia; order Acidimicrobiales; family Palsa-688; genus Acidiferrimicrobium. Next base: position 8,756 of record NZ_JAIMCB010000023.1, on the reverse strand, counting down.
GCCGCGGGCACTGTGCTCGAGGTGGGTTCCGCGGTCTCCGGCGTCCGTCCAGGGGACCGGGTAGCCACCGGGGGGGAGGGTCATGCGTCCGTGCAGGCGGTCGCTGGGCTACTGGCCACCCCGATTCCCGACGGAGTGAGCAACGAGGAGGCCGCCTTCGCTACCGTCGGGGCGATCGCTCTGCACGGTCTTCGCCTCGCAGAGGTCGGTCCCGGGGCGCGAGTTGCGGTCATCGGCTTGGGACTGGTGGGTCAGCTGACCGGTCGACTGGCCCAGGCTTCGGGCTGCGAGGTGGTCGGAATAGACGTGCGCCCGTGGGCGGCGGAACGTGCCCGACAGGGGGGCGTCGCTCTCGGCCTCGTCGAAGCGGGCGACGACACAACCGCCGCAGTCGACACATGGACGAAGGGCCAAGGGGTGGATGCGGTGCTTGTGACCGCGGCAACTCCGTCGTCCGATCCGATGCGCAGGGCCCCGGCTCTGGCTCGAGATCGGGCCACCATCATTTTGGTTGGCGACGTCGGCCTTAATCTGGACCGCCGGCCACTGTACGAAAAGGAGTTGTGCGTGAAAGTCGCCCGTTCCTACGGGCCCGGGCGCTACGAACGCTCCTACGAGGAATGGGGAATCGACTACCCGCCCGGGCAGGTTCGTTGGACGGAAGGGAGAAATCAGGAGGCCTTCCTAGGACTGCTGGGGCGCGGACAACTTCGTGTCACGGACCTGATCACCCATCGGTTCGCTTTTGGCGATGCGCCAGCCGCCTACGACCTCTTGGGTAGTGCCGAGCCTTCTCTCGGCATACAGCTGATCTACCCGGATGCCCGGCCGGACCGGTCCGCCCCCATCCGGCTAGCGCCGCCAGTCACAGATCATGTCGGCGTCGGACTGATCGGGGCAGGAGCGTTCGCCCGCGGCGTTCTGGTCCCAGCGCTACGCGCTGCTGGCCTCAACCGGCTGGTGTCGGTAGCCTCCGAGTCCGGTCTGCGGGCGGTGCGGCTCGCGGAGCGCGCGGGGATCGAGCAGGTGGCCCCTTCCGCGTCGGCGGTCATCGCCGACAAGGAGGTAGCGGTGGTGGTGATCGCCACTCGCCACGACTCGCACGCCTCTCTCGCCGCAGCCGCCTTACGAGCTGGCAAGGACGTCCTCTGCGAAAAACCTCTTGCCCTATCAGAGGACGAACTCGACGACGTCGAGAGCGCGTGGCGCGCAAGCGGCCGGCGGCTCTGGGTCGATTTCAACCGAAGGTACGCCCCGGCAGTGACCGGGGCCCGGGAGTACCTGACCGCCGCCGGCAGCCCGGTGGTCATTACATACCGGGTCCATGCAGGCCCAGTGGCCTCCTCCCACTGGTACGCCGACCGTCGCCAAGGGGGTCGGCTGTTAGGCGAGGTCTGCCACTTCGTCGACACCTGCGCCGCCTTGGCGGGGGCACCTCCGGTCCAGGTCGTCGCCTTATCCGGCCCCGCCGGCGAGGCCGAGAAAGGCATCGACCTAGCCTTGGCCCTCCGCTTCCGTGAGGGCTCGCTGGCGACAATCACCTACGCCAGTTCTGGTAGCAGCGCGACGGCGAAGGAAAGGATCGAAATCCTCGGAGGAGGTCACACGCTCCTCATAGACGACTTCCGTTCGTTGCGCGTCGACGGGGAGACTGTTTGGTCAGGAGCGCAGGACAAGGGACACACCCATCTCGTTGCGGCGTTCGCCCGCTCCCTCACCTCAGATGGTCGGGGAGCGACCGAAGACACTTTGGCTAGCTCCCGGGCCACTATGGCGGCACTCCGGTCGCTGCTCGAGGGTGGCGCTGCGACGGTCGACTCGCGCTCGCGGTGAGGATCCTGGTGACGGGAGCAAGCGGATTCCTCGGCCGCTCCGTGCTACCCGAGTTGCTACGCAGAGGCCACCACCCCGTAGCGTTGACTCGCAGCCGGGTGGCCGCTCAGACCGTCACCTCCCTCGGAGCGGAGGTGACATGGGGAGATCTCGACGACCCGGCCAGCCTGGATGCCGCCTTCTGCGGATCCGGAGCCGACTCCCTCGCCAACTTGGCGTCCCTGGGCTTCGGTCACGCTCCTGCCGTCATCGCCGCCGCCGAAGAAGCCGGCATCACCCGTGCCGTCTTCATCTCCACAACCGCCATCTTCACAAGCCTGCCCGCGAGGTCGCTGGCGACAAGGACCAGCGCGGAGGCAACCATTCAATCCGCCCAACTGCACTGGACAATCCTCCGCCCCACAATGATCTACGGACGGCCGGGTGACCGGAACATGCACCGGCTATTGCGCTTCGTGCGGCGCAGCCCCCTGGTACCGCTCCCCGGCGGCGGGCACCGGCTCATCCAGCCAGTGCACGTCGACGACATAGCCGGCTTCGTCGCCCTCGCTCTGGAGCGGGAAGACACGGTAGGACAGAGCTACACACTGGCGGGGCCCGAAGCCCTCTCGCTACGCGAGGTCGTCGAAGCCGCCGGGCGGGCAACGGACCGCCGACCCCTGCTGGTTACCGTGCCGCTCCGCCCGGCCATCACCGCAGTACGGATCTACGAGAAGACCACCCGCAACCCCAGGTTGAAGGTCGAGCAACTCCTGCGCCTCAACGAGGACAAAGCCTTCGCCATCGATCCGGCCCGCGAAGTTGGGTTCGCCCCAAGGTCCTTCGCGGATGGCATCGCTGCAGAAGCCTCGCTGCTGAGATGACCCGACCGTCTGCAATCCTCTTCGCCCATGGCGGACGCCCCCAGCGGCGGCCCGGACCCCTCGGGCGCGCCGCTCTCCTGACTCGAACGGTGCTGCGGCTCCGACCACCCCAAGTCGCGCACCGGCTTCGCCTCCGAGCGCTCCGGGGCGCCGAGAAGCGTATCCCCAGGCTCGCTGCGCACCGAATAGCCTCGCCCCGATCCTCCCGACCCGGTTGGCCCGCCACCTTCGAAGCGCTTGATGCTCCGCTCGACCACGGCGACCCAGATGAGATCGCTTCCGGTCACTTCAACTTCCTGAACGACAGCCGCCGTCTCGGAGATCCGCCGGATTGGCAGCAACTCGATTCCGCTCAACTGTGGCGGTTCCATCTGCATTACTTCGAGTGGGCGTGGGCGCTCGCACAGTCCCCCAACCGCACCGCGGCCCGCCATGCGTTCGCCGACCTCTGGCGGTCGTGGCTATCAAAGGTGCGACCCGGGAGCGGAGACGCTTGGGCGCCATACGTCGCCTCGCTAAGGCTCTGGACACTCTGCAGCGTGTTCCCGACACTGGTCAAAGGAAGCGATCTCGAGGCCGATTACATCCGTCAGATAGAGCTGCACGCCGGGTACGTGCGCTCACACCTCGAACTCGATGTCGGCGGCAACCACCTGATCAAGAACCTGAAGGCCCTTATCGGAGCGGGAGTATTTCTCAATCGGGCAGACCTCGTCGGAGCTGCCGCGCGTCGCCTTGAGTCGCAGCTCGCGATTCAAGTCCTCGCCGACGGCGGCCACTTCGAGCGTTCACCCTCCTACCACTGCCAGGTCCTCGGCGACTTAATCGACATCCAGCAGCTGCTTCGCTACGCAGGCGGGCCAACCATGACGGGACTGACTGACGCCATCGAAGCGATGCGTGCCTGGCTCGGCGCTATGGTGGGGGGCGCGGGAGAAGTCGCACTTCTCAACGACGCCATCCCTATTGGCGAAGCCAGGATTGCTGCTCTTCGCCCTGTCGCAACCCGAGTGCCATCTGTCACCTTCCTGGCGGCCTCAGGCTACATAGCGGCACGCCCCGATGACAGTACGGTCCTCATCGCCGACGTTGGGGATCCCTGCCCTGCGGACCTTCCGGCACATGCCCACGCCGACTGCCTCTCGTTCGAATTATGGGTACGAGGCGAGCGCTGGGTCGCTGACACTGGGACCTCGACGTACCAGCCCGGCGAACGGCGCGCCTTCGAACGCTCGACCGCGGCGCACAACACGGTGGAGATCGATGGTCAGGACCAGACCGAGGTTTGGGGGACGTTCCGGGCGGCTAGGCGCGCGAAGCCTCACGTAGAATTGATTTCGCATCACGCCAACGGCGTAGATATTGTTGCCTCTCACGACGGATATAGCCGTTTGCCAGGCTCGCCGCTCCACCGCAGAAGCTGGACCATCCGGCCGGGACGGGTCGATATCCTTGATATCGTTACAGGAATCGGGGAGCACCGATTAACGAGCCGCCTTCACTTGACGCCTGCAGCGATGAGCGCTTGCGCTGTCACAGGAATGGGGGCCGCCCAGACGATCATCGCGGCGGATATCGCATGGGGCTTCGGATGCGTCGTAGAGGGCGAGGCAAGAGTGCTAGATGCTCAGCGGGTCACCTTACCCTTTCGGATTGGATGGACAGTGACCTGGCTCGCTCAACCGGTGCCATCCGCTCCAAGTGTTCTCGGTGCTGAGAGCAGAGTCAGCAGAAGGGCCTCTCAGGGAGAAAGACAATGATAGCTTTGCTTCTAAGGCGAGCGTGCGGACCGCGTTGCCTTCTGGTCTTTGGTGACTCCCTCGTTATGGATCGCTGGAAATGGATTAAGAGGCGTCTCCCCGCTGAGCCGAGCAGGCTGCTGGACGCTGGATGCGGGAACGGATGGCTCACCGTCAATTGTGCTCGGTTGGGTCATGCGACGATCGGCTTAGGTAACGACTACGACGAGGTCACTCGGGCTCAGTCGCGCGCGGCAGCTATCGGAAGCAGCTCCAAGTTCGAACAGCAGGATATACGTCACCTAGACAGTCGGCATGATCTTATGGGGCAGTTTGACGTAGTAACCTGCACAGAGGTGATTGAACACGTTATCAATGACTCCAAGTTGGTCGCTGATTTGGCTGCTCTTCTCCGCCCCAGGGGGAAGCTTCTTCTCACAACTCCTAACGAGGCGTACATTCCAATCGATTCCGGTGATACCGGCCCTTTTGAGCCGATTGAGGACGGCAGGCATGTCCGCAAGGGCTACTCCGTCAGCCGCTTGCACCACCTTGCCACTACATCTGGCCTTCGAGTAGATGAGATCAGCTATTGCTCGGGGAAAGCTAGCCAGCGCTTCACGCGCCTTCTCCGGTCCGTCAGCCACCTAATTGGCTATAGGCCGGCATGGGGCTTAACACTCTGGCTGAGGGTCTTTCCTCCGGTCCTTGATCGCATGCAGCACGATTATCCGCAGTACTCGATCTGCATGGTCGCGTCCAAGCTCTAGCGGCAGATCTCGCACTCCACCGATGAAACTGGGGTACCGCCTCATGATGGCAGTGAGCTCCTCCCCCGCTCCACCTCGATCCATCGCGTTGTGTGAGACTCCCGAGCAGCATGCGATCAACGCCTTCGGCAACCCATCAGCAGGCAGCGGCCTGACCACCACCCAAATCCCATACGATTTCGACTTGCCCGCTTCCAGGTTTCCCCGACACAGTGCGCTGCTGCCTCGGAAGGCGCTGTGATAGTCCTGCCGGGATAGCCGCCGGCGGCCCCCTGCTACCGGCGAGGCTCGCCGGGGTCGGAGGCGGGGAGGTTTCACGTCCCAGAGTGGGCAAATCACCATCACGTTTCGCCGGTCCCTACCGGCGAGGCTCGCCGGGGTCGGAGGCGGGGAGGTTTCACGTCCCAGAGTGGGCAAATCACCATCACGTTTCGCCGGTCCCTACCGGCCGGCGACATACAGGCAAACACAAGACGCGTCTACCGCCGTGCTCCTTCCCTACCCAATCGCAGCCTTGCAGAACGAGGATAGTCCGCAGTAGCTTTGGTCGACATGTCCGCCCGTCGCCCCACTGCTCACCTGGTAGTGGTCCGAGCCAAGATCAGCCAGTCCGGTACTCGTTGGACAGACTCGGTGACGAGTGAGACGCGGTCCCCATCCGAAAAGGATCCGCGAACGCTCCGATGATGCCGCTCAGGCGCCTTCAAAACGAGCACTTCGACGAGCGGGCCCCCACGTGGACGGCCCGCTACCAGACCAACCGTTCGTTCCGCGCCCGCCTGGGAGTCGTGGGGGGTGCCGTGGATGCTGCGCTGGCAGATACCCGTTCTGCGCGCGTCTTGGATTACGGAGGCGGCACCGGCATCTTCTCGGCGCTTTGCGCGCAGCGCGCTGCGCTAGTCGTCTGCGCTGATCGCTCGATGGCAATGCTGACATCCGGGGCAATCAACCAAGAGGCCACTAGCGCCATCTTGGCAGAGGCCGGGTTTGGTGGTGCGCCAGGAAGGGTGCTGCGGGTGGCGGGGGACGAGCGATGGCTGGCTAGCTTGTCCGCGCAGTTCGATCTCGTCCTCGCAATCGCAGTCCTCGAGTACGTCGAGGACTGCCCAGGGCTGCTCCTGTCCTTCGCTAGGTTGCTAGCCCCAGGAGGACGGGTTCTCCTCACAGTCCCCAATCCCGATTCCGTCCTTCGATGGACGCAACGCCTGACTGCCTCTGTAGCCCCTCAACAACCGAGCCGGTGGCGACGCCTTGCCGATCAGTCATTTGTCAGAATGCAATCCCACGGCAGCCAGGTTCCCTGGCGGGAAGCAGCGGCATACGCTCGACTTGAGGTGGATCGAGTGGACCGCGTGCCTCTTGGTCAGACGGGGGCGTGTCAGTTCGTACGCCCCAACCTCCTTGTGTCCCTACGAATTCGAGCGTCGGTTTAGCCGAGCGGCCACCAGGAGAACCGCCTGCACTCTGGTCTCGCTTACACGACGCCAGAAGACGTGCACGACGAGTACCAGAATCGCGAGCGAGCAGCGTTGAAGTCAGTTATACCCGTGGTCAGAAACGGAAGAGGGACGGGCAGGTCGACAGATCACATCGGGCCGCGTGGAGATCCGGCGAGGCGCCCCTCGGATACCAGCGTTCTTCGCCAATTGTGCCGCCTTCACGACCACGAGCAACACAATTACTCCGCGCAACGTCGTCGTATACTCCGAGAGATCTCTTTCATAGTAGACGACGCAACCTATTAGTCCGACTCCAGCCACGAGCCGCACCGGTGTTATGCGGCGCAACCATCGGTCGACTGCCGCAAACACGACACCAAGCAGGACGGCCAGCACCTCGAACACGTACGGCCCCTCATAACCTGAGAGAGTCCCTAACGTTGTCGGCAAGCGATTCATCGTGCCCATATTGTACTGATTCTCGAACGCGGCCTCCTCGCTCCGGTTCAAGACTGATGTGCTCAGCTTATGTGGGTTGAGTGCGCTCGGAACTGCAAGTGCGACATCGTCATATAAGGTTCGAACACCCATAGTGGGTCGGCCCTGCGACATTCCGGCTAGAGTGAATGCGGCAAAGTCATTACCATCAAGCCGATTGAAGTACTGTTGATCTAGATTCGTGAATACGCGGCTAGGGTGAAGAATCCCGGAAATGGCGGCCTTTGCTCGGGTAGCTGTCCCGGAGGAGGCACCATATGCCTGACGCCCAACGGTAACCCTTGACGCCGAAAGCACGACTCCAGCGGTAAGGACCACTGCAGCCATAGTCCCTATATGGCGCTTGTTGAACCGCTGACCCGACATCGACAAAGCGACTAACAACATTACAGCTCCCGCCACAACGCGGAGCCGTTCTCCAAGTAGCAGCAAGAGGGCCGACTGCAGTAGCAGCGTCGGGATCAGTCGTTTCGGCCCTTGTTTGATAACGAATGAATAGGAGGTGATGACCATCGCCACAAGCAAAAATTGCGCAGCGAGGCCCGCTTCTGTGTGACTGGCGCCCAGCTGGGCGCCACCCTGGGGCGAGCCACCATGACCGGATAGTACATAGATGTACATCGGAGCTGCTATCACCGCCAGCAGCTTCCAACTAAAGAAGGCTGCGGTATGCCCCACACCCTCCTCCCTCAACGGGAGTCTTGCGGCGCGGCCAAGGACAGCTAAATAGGCAACCGTAAACAGCAAAATGGCAGGACCCACGAAGAGCTGCCAGCGGTCCAACTGGGCTGTCGTCAGGCCAACCCGCTCAACGCCGGGAACGCCAAGCCGGTTAACGATCTCTCCGACTCCATGGTAGAGAATCGCCATCATTATGAAAAGGGCCCCCACATGGCGCCAGACCTGGTGTCGCAGCCGCTGGACAAGCAGCAACACTGCCGTTCCCTCCAACAGGAGTGCCATCAGGAGCGGGCCAGTCATCGTCTGAGCTTAGCTTAGACGCGACTCCCGAGGTCGGCACGCAGGGAGCGTCTATCTCAGCGCGAAGGCGCAAGGCAGTGCCTCCCCTGTGACCTAGTCACCCCCGGGACTCACCCATCTGTGTGTGTGTGTGTTGACGTTCGCTTGAGAGACGCCGCACTTCGAGTCCAAGCCCCTTTGACAGCAATGAAACCGGCACTCCCTACACATATGCGATCAGCTCTTCGATACGAGTCCTTTGACGGCCTCCGGCGATGGGTGAGGGGGTGCGCTATGGATTTGCTAGTGAGCCAACTCGGCTCGGCGCAGTGGCGCTTCGACCGCCATCTCCTCCGTTCGTGGCGGATCGCCAGGGATGAGGAGTTCTCGGATGCCATGCTCCTAAGTTCCGATCCCCTAGGGGAGCGTCCGTGTCGCGGGCGCGTCGTCGGCCTCAAATGATGGATGGCAGGAAGTCGGAATTCCTCGGCGGCCCGGCCGCTCAACGGGACATTCGCATGAACGACTAACCCTCGATCCACCGCAGCGTTGATTGGTGAATGACTGTCCGACTTGGCGGTAGTTGCCAGAGGTATGGTCGGGTGAGGGGGCGTGGGGATGCCCGGGCGGTCCGGGTTGGGGTGTGGTTGTCGT
>NZ_JAIMCB010000022.1 GCF_025499425.1 Acidiferrimicrobium sp. IK | reverse complement strand
CCAACCTCGCCAGCACGCTGTTGTCTGTAGGCGCCATCGACCAAGAACCGATCTCTCGGCTCCGCCCGCCACATGACTACCTCACCCGAACCCCGCAGGTGGTGGACCCCGCTATCCAGTTACCGCTGGTCTTCTGATCGGATGCAAAGGTCTCCATTTATCTCCCTCCCAGGTATGCGTCGAGGACTTCCTGGCGGGACCGGAGCTGTCCCATATGGCCGCTGGCGATCTGCCGGCCCCCGGCCATAACCAAGACCCGGTCGCAGAGGCGCTCCACCGAGCCGAGCTCATGCTCGACGAGGAGTAGCGTCAGCCCGTCGTTGCGGAGCGCTGACAAGGCATGTTCGATGTGGCGGGCCAGGCTGCGGTTAACTCCGGCCATCGGCTCGTCGAGCAGGAGCATCTTGGGCCTGGCCATTAGTGCCCGGCCGATCTCCACAAGCTTGCGCTGTCCGCCGGATAGGTCGCTGGCGTAGTCGTTTTCCTTTTCGCGTAGCTCCAAGCGGGAAAGGATCTCCCGGGCCCTACGGATCTCGGCGGCATCCTCGGCGCCCCACCACCTTCGGCCGCCGAGCGCGCCCCAGATGCTCTTGCCTCGCTGGCGAGGCACAGAAACGAGCAGGTTCTCCATCACTGTGAGCCGGGCGAACTCGCCGCCGAGTTGGAAGGTGCGGATCATGCCGGCCCGAGCGGCCACATGTGATGGGCGACCGGCGAGGTCGATCCCGTCGAAGATCACCCGGCCCGAGGTGGGCCTGGTCTCGCCGCCGACGGCCTTCAGCGCGGTGCTCTTACCGGCACCGTTAGGGCCGATGAGACCGACGGCGGTGCCCGTCTGCACCTCGAACGACACCCCGTTGACGGCCCGGACTGCGCCGAAGTGGACCTCAAGGTCGACCACCCGCAGGATGGCCGCGCCGGTCACCCGGTCCGCCTCCGAATCGGAGGAGGTGGACTCCGCCGGCGTGTCGGTGAGCTGATCAGCCACGAGCGCTCCTTCTGGTGAGTGCCGCTGGCAGGGCCGCCATCCGGTTTCGCCGGGTGGTGATGTCGCTTGAGTACGTGCGACGTCTCTCCGGCAGTACGCCTTGGGGACGGAAGTACAAGAAGATGAGGATCAGCGCTCCGAGGCTCATCCACTGGATGGCACCGATGAGCGCCGGGTTGCCGATGTTCGGCAGGAGCACCGTGCCCTCTAGGAACAGGCCCTGCACCAGCAGGGCTCCGAGGGCCACCCCTCCAAGGTTGCCCCGACCGCCGACGATGACCGCGGCGAACAGGCCGAAGGTCTCGGTGTAGTCCCATCCGGCCGGGGCCCAAGCGGCAATGAACTGCACCTCAATGGCTCCGGCTAGGGCTGCGATTGCGCCGCCGATAACCATGACCAGGAGCTTCACGGCGGCCACGTTGTGCCCGACAGCAGCGGCGGCCGCCTCGTTCTCCCGGACGGCCCGCAACACCCGGCCTAGCGGTGAGATGTGGATGCGGCGTACCACCTCAAACACCACCGCCGCAGCCAGCAGAGCCAGCGCCAGGTAGAACACCTCGTAGCCCACCTGGCTGAGGTGCAGCACACCCTTGAACGGCTGGGGAATCAGGGCCAGACCAACCCCGCCGTTGAGGAACCCGGGGTCGGCAGAGACAATGTAGGAGCCCATGATGGATACCACCAGCAGGACCATGGCCTGGTAGTCACCGCGCAGACGGCGGAGAACCAGCAGGCCGACCAGCAGGCCCAGCAGGCCACCGACCACCGCGGCCGCTAGCCACGGGATTGGCCAAGGCATGTGGGCCCCCCAGAAGTAGTGCTGATAGCTGGACGAGTTGGGATGACCCAGGCTGAGAATACTGGCGGTGTAAGCGCCCGCAGCCACGAAAAGGATATAGGCGAAGTTGAGCACCCCAGTGTCGCCGAACTGCAAGTTCAGACCCCAGCAGGCGATGACGCCAACCACGACGTATACAGCTAGGGTGAGCAAGTAATAAGCCATTTAGGCGATTCCCTTCGCTTCCGCCGCCCCGGCCATGATGCCGGTGGGTCGGACCAACAGGACCAGGATGAGTACAGCGAACGCACTGATCGGTGCATACGCGCCGCCCAGCACGATGGCGCTCTCCTCGAGCAGCACGCCGATCGCTAACGCCCCGAGCATCGCCCCGTACACCTGGCCAACCCCGCCAAGGACGGCTGCGGCGATAATTTCGATAAGGAACGTGTCACCCATGGTGTAGGAGACGCTCGACAGGCTGATACCGAGCATTACCCCGGCTGCCCCACCCATTAGGCCCGATATCAGCCAGGCGATGTCCGTGATCCGCTGGGCCGGGACGCCGCTCGAGCGGGCCAGGTCGGTGTTCGAGGCCACCGCCCGGATCGCCTTGCCGATACGGGTGTACTTGAGGAGGCTATGGGTCGCCACTGCGATCCCCAGTCCGATGGCCATTACCACCAGTTGGGAGTGGGTGAATGACATGGCCCCGAGGTGAACCACGCCCGTACCGGTCATCTGGTAGTTCACCGACATGGTGCCCCAGATGATTTCAACCAGATACTCGATGAGAAGCGCCAGGGCGATGGTCACCACCACCATGCCGAAGAACGTCGTTCCCCGCTTCGCGAACCGAGCGAGAAGGAACCGGTTGAGCAGTGCCGAGAACACCGCCCCGAACACCGCGCCCAGCACTAGTGCCAGCCAGATGCTCATCCCGGCCTGCGTGCATATGAACGCGATGTAGGCGGCGAAGGTCATCTGCGCCCCAAAGGCGATGTTCAACACGCCAGTGGCGGAGAACTGCAGGGTGAAGCCGACCGCTGCCGGCAGCAGTATCGATGCAGTGACGATCCCAAACCCGAGGGAGCTCAACATGGAGTTCATGCCCGCCGTCCTCCTTTCCGACTGCAGTGGCAGCCAACCATGATCACCCCGCCGCCTTGACCATCAGATCGGTGGGGGCTTGGCCGAGGACCTGCGGGTTGCTGCTCTCGGTCAAGGCGTTGAAGTCCGCAGCAATGTTGTGGTGTGGGTCCAGACTGATTTGGCCGAGCGCGCCGACATACTGAATCTTCTGGCCCGCCTGCAGGTCCTTGACCCCGGTGGCGAAGTCGTGCACCACCGTCTTGCCGGCCCCAGCCTCGGTCAGGCCCATGATGTCCGAGTTGTACACCGTTGGCTTGATCGAATGGGCCTCCACCATGGCCAACGCAACCAGGTTGGCGGCGTCGTAGTAGGACAGGGTGAAAGGGTCCTTCAGGTACTGGTTGATGCTCGGCACATTTTTCGGGGCGTTGTGCATGGCTTGGTTGAATGTCTGCCAGCCGGCGGTCGAGGTGGATGGGGTGGACGCCTCGAAGGCAGTGAAGGACTGCAGCGCGCTGGCACCGATGGCCCCTGACACGGCGGTGATCCAGGCGGGCTCCTCCTCGGTCTCCACCACGTAGGTGGGAGGAAGGTTGGTCAGTTGCTTCAGTTCGGCGAAGAAGGTGGCCGACATGGGCGCAGAACCGTCGTAAAAGATGACCTGCGGGTGCGAACTGGCCACCTTCTGGGCCTCCGTGCTGTAGGACGGCTGCCCAGGGGTCAGCTGCACGTTGGCCACGATCTGACCGCCCAGCTTCTTGAACCCGGAGATGGCAGCGGGGCCGTCGGCCTGGGACTGCGAGCCGGTCGCGAACACCGCGGCCGCCCTGGTGAAGCCCTTACTCTCGGCCCACGCCGCCATGGCATAGCCCTCAGCGGCGTCGGGTGGCACTAGCCGCCACATGTAGGGGTCGGTATTTGAGTCGTACTGGGTGTCGCCAGTCATGAGGAAGGACGGGATGTGGGCCTGTTGAAAGAGCGGCTCAGTAGATAGCGCCTCGTCCGAGCTGGGCCCGAACACCGCTACCACCGAGCTGCTGTGCGCTACGAGGGCGTTGGCCGCCGGCACCGCATCCTGGGGGTCACCACGAGTGTCAGAACTGGTGCAGGTGAGCTGGTGACCGAGCACTCCGCCCGCCTTGTTGATCAGGTAGGTCGCTGGGTAGCAGCCCGACAGCGCCAAGTCGCCGTACGAGGCGTCAGCTCCGCTGAAGGGCACGAAGTTCGCAATCTGCAGTCCCCCGGATCCGCTTCCTCCTCCGGAGGACGATCCTGATCCTGCTGCTGTCGTGGATTGGCCGCTGCTGCCGCATGCCGACAGCGCCAGCGCCCCCACGGCCACGGATGCGACTGCTGCGAAAACGCGACCCCGCTTGCCGAGAACAGCTCCTCCAAGATCCTGCTGGGAAACCCCCACACTCTTCCCTTTCTCACTGTTGGATTGTGAGTCCCCGGTCCGACATTCCCGGACCTGTGCGGTACTCGAACTCTGATGTTGCGAAGTGTACGGATGCCCAAGGGGCACTTCCATGTACAGGGTGCATAGCTGCCAGCGATCCACATGGGCGGGATGACGAAGAGCTCCCTGGCCGCCATCGTCGGTAATAGCGAGCTGTCGGAGCCGTCTTCTACGGGAACTACTCCGAAGCAAGAGTTGAATTGAGGTAGGGAAACATGCTGTCTCGTCCATGGCAGAAACCCTAACGACGGCCCGTCACGGGCCGATGCGGGGACGGTTAACGCCATGTTTCAGCGCCGTCAGCGCCGGCCGAAAGCCGTCTGGGAGGTGTGCCAGTAGCCGCGCCAAGGACTACAACCGTGCAGAGACAATGCCGCGTAAAGCCCGGGCTCGCGCCATCGAGCTAACCCGAATACCGCAACTTTCTGGTGACACAAGTCCATTAACCAGCCCCCCGACCAGCGACTTACCAAGTAGAAAACACGTCGATGGTAGTCGGCTCGCCCGCCGGTTGTCAGGTACGGGCCGATGCCACCGCGGCTGTCGCGTTCTCCAGGGCGGCGGCCAGCTCGGCCGCGCCCACGGCGACCACAAGGTCGCTGTGGTCAGCCAGCTCGGGGACCATGTCCGCTCCCACGGTCACCACCAAGCCGGCGCCGCGCACTGGGTCCAAGTCTCGAGGGCCCTCAAGGTCCACCCCGATGAACACCGACGGCGAGATAGATCGCTTGACAAGGGATACCTCAGCCCGTGAGGCGACCAGCCCTCCGGCAACCGCAGCAGCGGTGCCACCGAATCCCCATCCTCGGGTCTCGACCTGTCGCTGCAGCCGGTCGGCCAGCCTGGGGTCAACCCCGGCGCCCACGCACAATAGGACGGACGCCAAGTCACCCTCCATGGCGGAGGGGTGCGACGGCTGGCCCCCGGCACCGAGCACGCTGGCGGCTGCAGCGAGGGCCGATTCGTCGAGTTCGACTGTTTCGACCGTCCCAGTCCGCCCATGGTCGAGGGCCAGCGGCTGGCAAGCCCCGGGGCGCAGGGTCCCAAGTGCCGGCGTTGTGCGAGCCACGACCCGTGCCATGGCACTGCCGCACCAGGCCGGCTTTAGCCACACTAGGTCTGTGCGGCCGCCGCCCGCTGGGTGAGGAGCGGTGTCTAGGCCCACGAAGTCGCCGGTTAGGCCTAGCTCGAGTCGAGCCGCTACCCGGGGAAGGTAGTGACGGCCACGGCTCGACCAAGGGGCGATGACCGCGACCGGCTGATGCTGCTCGATTAGGGGAGCCAGGGCTGCGGCCATCACCTCGGCCGGCTGCCCCTCGAGGTGGGCCGCGGTTCCGACCAGCACCCGGTCAGCACCGGCGGCGATCAATCGATCCGGTCGGGTCCCCGCTGAGTCTCCTAGGAACACCGCCACCACCTGGGCGTTCAGCCGTCCCGCCACCCTGCGGGCACAGGCCAGGCCTTCCAGGGATGTCGGATGCAGATCATCGCCCCGACTCTCGGCCATCATCCATATAGGCCGGGCTCCGCTCTCGGGGGCGAAGGCTTCAACGACGGGGACGTCGCCGAGCGGGACCGCGACGCGGGCGTTGATCACCTCGATGGCCTCGTCCAGCCCGGCGGTCCGGCCCGACCGAACGTGTCTGATATCGGTGACGTTCTGCACGTAGGTGCGTGACCCGCGAATGCCGTACCCCGCCGGGTCACCGCCCAAGCGCTCGATGTCCCACACTTCGATGGAGCCGGACCGGGCGACGGGGGCCGCCGGTCCGGCAGCGCATCCCGCCTCCACACTGATAACTGCCGGGGTCGGCAGGATACGCCGGTTCTCCCCATCGTCGGTCTCCTCTACTACGGTGACGTATCGGTCGCCGAACTCCATCGCGACCACACCGGAGGCGAAGGCCAGCCCGGCGATCTCGGCGATCTGGGCGGGGGTCTGGGCGGTGCCGCCATCCATGGCACTGCGACCGCAGAGGAGCACGTCGGCCTGCTCGATCCGCATGGCCTGTGCCAGGGCGCGGGACGTGGCCAAAGTGTCAGCGCCAGCCAGGCCGCCGTCACACAGATGGATTACGCGGTCCACACCCAGGCCGGCGACCTCATCGAGGAGAACCCCAATGCCTGGGGGGCCCATAGTCAAAGCCACCACCTCCTGCCCGTCTGAGCAGGACCTGCCAGCCAGAGCCACGTCCAGTGCCAACAGGTCCAGCGGATTGACCATGCTGGCCACCCCCTCGCGCACGATGCGATTCAGGCCCTCATCGAACCGCACCGCGCCGGGAGCCGGGACCACCTTGACCGCCACCAGGATCTTCATAAGAGCTCTCCCCCTCCTTCTTCCTGCCCGGGTCAGCCGGCCCTAGAACCGGCCGCCGTCCTGCCATTGCCGCCGACGTCACCGTCGCCGTCGGCCATCAACCGCTCGAAGGCGGCGATGGCTGCTGCTCCCACCGCCTTGTCCTGGGTGCCGTTGCCGCCGCTCACGCCGATGGCGGCGACCACCTGGCCGTCGTGGACCAGCGGAAAACCGCCGACGAAAATGGCGAACCGGCCAGGGATCATCTGGTTGATGCCAAAGGCCTCATTGCCCGGCAGGGCGGGGCCGTTGGGCGGCTCGTTGAAGAGGTGCGTGGCCCGCTGGTGCCCGGCCGACGTGAATGCCTTGGCCGTGGCGATCTCCACGCCCGTCAGACGGGCGCCAGTCATGCGGTGGAGGGCCACGATGTGCCCGCCATCGTCGGCGATACAGACGGTCTCTTTGACCCCGATCCGTTCCGCTTCCTCCTCCGCTGCCCTCAACACGACGAGCGCATCCTCTAGGTCAATTCGATAGACCTTGTGCACTGGTTTCCTTCCTGTTCGATGATCTGTGCCTGTTGTCAGTCGTAGGTGCTGTAGACGGTCTTGGTCTCGGTAAAGAAGTCGATGGCCTGACGCCCACCCTCGGGGAAGGCGCCGGAGCTGGACGCCCGCCACCCCCCGAAGGGAGGAGCCACGCCGTTGCCTGTGGTCCTGCCGTTGATCTTCACCAGCCCACAGCGCACGTCCCGGGCGAAGCGGCTCGCGGTGGTCAGACTGGCGGTGTGGAGGGCGGCGACGAGACCGTGCCCGTCGGCGTTGATGTCACGGACCGCCTCGGCTACCGAGTCGACAGCGACGATGCTGAGCACCGGACCGAACATCTCCTCGCGAAGCAGGCGGTGATCGGCGGGGACGTCGCCGTAGAGGACGGGCGCCACCCAGTAGCCGTCGGGGTCCACGTCCTCGGCGATGCGACCTTGCGCCAGAAGCCGGCAGCCGGCATGGCGGGCAGAGGCGAAAACGGCTTCCAGGCGCGACTTCTGCTCGGCCGTGGCGACCGGCCCGAAGCTGACGTCGGGGCGGACGCCGGGGCCGACCACGAGCTCAGACACCCGAGCGCTCAGCATCTCGGTGAGCCGGTCGGCGACGGAGCGCTCGACTAGGACCCGGTCGGTGGCGGTGCAGGTCTGGCCGGCCTGGCCGAACGCCGCCTTGGCGATATCGGTGGCAGCGCGCTTCAAGTCGGCGTCGGCGGCGACCACCGCCGCGTTGCGGCCGCCCAGCTCCATCTGGATTCTGGCGAAGCGGTGCAGCGAGCCAGCTAGGCGCTCACCTACGCCATCGGATCCCGTAAAGGTCACAGCCCTCAGCCGGGGATCGCCGGCCAGCGCGGCCATGGTGGCCGGGTCGGCGCCCTGCACGAGGCCCAACAATCCGGCGGGCATACCGGCGTCGTTGATAATGCGGACCAGCCGGTCCCCGGCGGCCGCCACGACCGGCGACGGCTTGAACACTGCCGCGTTGCCGACAGCCAGAGCAGCGGCCAGCTTTCGGGCGGGCAGTGAAAGGGGGAAGTTCCAGGGTGTGATGGCACCAACCACCCCCAGCGGGGATCGCAGCGTATAGGCCGCGGTGCCTGGCTCCTCCTCGGGGAATTGGGTGCCCTCGACCATGTAGGCCAACTGGGCGGCGAAGGTGAACTGCTCGGCCGACTTGATGACCTCGACCGTGGCCTCGGCCACGGTCTTGCCTTCCTCCCGGACGATAAGGGCGACCAGCTCGTCCGAGCTGGCGGCCAGCCCGGCGGCGATGGCGCCCATGACCGCAGCCCGGCGGGACGGGGTGGTACGGGCCCAGCCAAGCTGTGCGTCGACAGCCGCGTCCAGGATCTTTTCCAGCTCGTCGGGCGTGGTAGAGGCGATCTCCGCCACGACGTCGGAGGGGGCGGCTGGGTTGACGCTGCGAATGTCCATAACTATGCCGCCTCGTCCCTTACAAAAAGGTCATTTTCGGCCCCGCACAAGGGACACCACCGAGGCGGCTCGACACCCTCGTGGACGTAGCCACACACTGTGCAGCGCCACCGGTAGGTGACGGTGCCGTCCTCGCCGAGGAGTACCTTGACTCCGTCGGACACCTGAAGCTCGAAGTCATCGAAGATGATTCGAACCCCCGCCGCTATCTCTTCGGGATCAAGAAGATCCAGCTCCCGATCTGTCAGTGCTGTCGACATCTAGCCCGACGGTCCTTCCCTGTCTCCGCTGGTCGGGCGCCATGCCCCGATGTCGCCCAGCCTGGCAGCCGGTGACGGGTGGAACAATGAACAGACAGCACGGAGACCCTGAGGAGAATCGTGCATCCTGCACAGGCACCCCCGGCACCGGTCGGGTTCCCGGCTGTCCCGTTTCCAGGTCAGACCGCTTCGGCTCGGGCCGCCTCGGTAACGGTCCTGGCAATAGCAGGGACCACGTTGGGGTCGAACACGTTCGGGATGATGTAGCTGGCACTGCGCCGCTCGGGAGTCACCATGGAGGCAAGGGCCCGCGCCGCGGCCAACTCCATGCTGGTGGTGACCCGCCGACAGCGGGCGTCGAGAAGGCCGCGGAAGAACCCGGGGAACACCAGCACGTTGTTGATCTGGTTTATGTCGTCGCTGCGGCCCGACGCCACCACCGCGGCGTGACGACGGGCCACGCGCAGGTCTACCTCGGGGCGGGGGTTGGCCAGGGCGAAGACGATCGAATCGGGTGCCATTGCAGCCACGTCGTGTTCGCCGAGCAGGTCCCCAACACTGACGCCAATGAACACATCAGCGCCGGGCATGATGTCGGCTAGCCGACCGGTTAGCCGGCGGGAGTTGGTGCGCAGGGCGACCTCCTGGCACGGGCCGATGAGACCCGCCTTGCCATCGTAAAGAACCCCGTCGCGGTCGGAAGCCACGATGTCGGTGGCCCCGGCGGCCAGCAGGAGATGGATGACCGCAGTCCCCGCCGCCCCCACTCCCGACACCACAATGCGGGCGTCCTCCAGGCGCTTTCCAACTAGCGCCAGGGCGTTCCACAGCGCTGCCAGCACGGCGATGGCAGTGCCATGCTGGTCGTCGTGGAATACCGGGATGTCCAGGCTGGCTCGCAGGCGCTGCTCGATCTCGAAGCAGCGAGGCGCGGCAATATCCTCCAGGTTGATACCGCCGTAAGCGGGGGCAATGATCTCCACGGTGCGGACAATCTCGTCCACGTCCTGGGTTGCCAGGCACACCGGCCAGGCGTCCACGTCGGCGAACCGCTTGAACAGAACGGCCTTGCCCTCCATAACCGGCAGAGCAGCCTCCGCACCCA
The DNA here is from genome assembly GCF_025499425.1 of Acidiferrimicrobium sp. IK. Taxonomy (GTDB): domain Bacteria; phylum Actinomycetota; class Acidimicrobiia; order Acidimicrobiales; family Palsa-688; genus Acidiferrimicrobium. Next base: position 44,557 of record NZ_JAIMCB010000022.1, on the reverse strand, counting down.
GGTTGCCAAGCCCGAGAACGGCCGACCCGTCAGTGACCACGGCAACGGTGTTGCGCTTCATCGTCAGGTTGTAGACGTCGTCGGGATGGCGGTAGATGGCCTCGCAAACCCTGGCCACCCCGGGGGTGTAGATGCGGGCCAGATCATCGCGATGAGCGATGGGCGCCCGGGCCGAGACGGAGATCTTGCCGCCCAGGTGCGATAGGAAGGTCCGGTCGCTGACGTTGCGGACCTCCACGCCGGGGAGGCTCTCGAGACGACTCGCCACGAGGCGCATATGCTCCGCCCCGAGGGCGTCACAGCTGACGTCGACGGTGAGGTAGTCCCCGAGGGACTCCACAACATCGAGAGCGGTCAGCACCGCCTGGGAGGCGGTCACCGTGGCCACCAGGTCACCAGTGGCGGTCGCGGTGTTAGGGACCGACACCCGCAGGGTGACGCTGAAGCCAGGGCTGGGCTCGGCGGCCAAAAGCGTCGACGCCGGGCTGGGGTTGGTGAAGTCGACCATCAGAGGTCACCGGCGGCCCGAATGGCGGCCACCAAGGCGACCTCCACCGGCGCCCCGCCGGGCAGGGAAGTCACCCCGATGGCAGCCCGGGCGGCCGGGGGGCTGCCCAGCATGTCCGCGAGCAGCGCCGAGCCGCCGTCTGCCACCGCTGTGTGGCCGGTGAAGTCGGCGGCAGCGGCGATCCACACCGTCATGGTCAGCACCCGTTCGACCCGGTCCAGGCCACCGGCGCCGGCGGCAACCGCGGAAAGGGCATTGGCGGTTGCCAGGGCGGTGGCCTGCCGGGCCTGGACCGGGTCCAAGTCGGCGCCGACCCGGCCGGTGAAAATCAGTGCGCCGTCGCGGCGGGGGGTCATCCCGGCGGTGTAGGCGATGCCCTGGTGGACGACCACCGGCTGGTAGTGGCCCTGGGCCACCGGCGGCGGGGGCAACTGGCCGCCGGGGGGCAGGCCGGCGGTCACGCCGGCACCACCGCTCCTACAGTGCGGGGATCCGCGGAGGCGATCATGGACCCGCAGGCGTCGCCTCGGACGACCACCTGTTGGGCGCTCCGGAGCCCAAGTGGGCCGGCCCACTCCAACCGGGGCTCCTCCACCGCCAAGGCAACGACGTCGTGGGGACTGAAGTCTTCCTCCACCCGGATACCGGCGTGGCTGGGCATGAGTTCCCAACGGGGCGTGACCACAGCATCGGACGGCCAGGTTTCGGAGCGGATCAGATCAGCCATCAACTGGGTGTTCCAAGGCACCTGGTTGATCCCGCCCGGGGTGCCGCCTACCGCCACCGCAGGCGAGCCCTCCCTCGCCACGGCCCACGCGTGCAGGGTGGTCGACGGTCGGCGGCCGGCCTCTGGGAAGTTTCGGGAGCCGACCCGACTGGAGAAGCCCCGCCCAGCTCGGTTGGCCAATATCAGGTCCAGCCCGTCGACCACGAGGCCGCTACCGAAGCGGGGGAAGGAGTTGGAGTGAATGACCACCGCCATGTTCCCGTGCCGATCTACGCCGCTTACGATCGACGTGCCCCCATCGGCCACCGACTCGCCGTTCCGTATACGGAATCGCTCCACCGCGCCGACCACCGACCGGTAGGTGCGGGCGGCGGTCAGGGACCCAAGGTCACCGAGTCCGCCCAATGCGTCGAGGAGGACCGGTCCGTGAGTAGGGGCCGGGGTTGTCCACACTCGATGGCCGCCGACCCGGCTCTCATCACAAGCCTTCCAGACAGCGCCCCCGTAGTCGGCCAGGTCGTCCATCTCGAGCACCCCGGCCCGGGACTGCACCGCGTCCACAACGGCCCGCCCCACCGGGCCGGTCATCAGGCCGGCACCGCGGACCACCCACTCGTCGAGAACCTTCGCCAGTCCTGGAAGGCGGGTGACCGCGCCTGACGCGATGGGCGATCCGCCAGGGAGGTAGACGGTGCCAGCCGGGTTCTGGGCGGTCAGCAGCGAGGTGGACAGCGTCGTCAGCAGGGTGCATACCTTGGACCAGGCGAACCCGGTGGTGGCGGCACGAATGGCCCCCTCGGCATGCCGAGAGCGGTCGAACACCCCCAGCTCAGATAGCGCAGCGTAGCCAGCCGCGGCGGCCGGGACCCCAACCGACGTGGGCCCATCCACCGTCATCCGGCCGGCGGCGGCCAACGCGGCCAGACGGCGGGGTGCGCCCCCGACGGCGATCAGGGCCTCGGGCCGGGATTGGCCGTCCCGCACCACCAGGGCTACCAGGTCCCCTCCCAGTCCGCATTTGGGCGGCAGCAGTACGGTCTCGGCCAAGGCAGCGACGGTCACCGCGTCGAACACGTTGCCGCCGTCCCTGAGGCACTGGGCCCCGAGGGCGGCGGCCAATGGCGCGGCGGCGGCCACCACCCCGTGGGGGCTGCGCCCGGTGCACTGCTCGGCCACCACGGCCCGCATCCGGGCCCATCCCAGGGACGCGTCCTGGCGGCCGTCAATCAACCCCTGCGCTTCAGGTTTACCCAAATCGTCCTCCGGTCGGTGAAATTCTCGATGGCGCTGGAACCCAGGTCGCGGCCGACGCCCGAGTCGCCGCCCAGTCCCCCCCACGGGAGGCGATTGTCGGTGTGGCCATAGGTGTTGACCCAGACGGTGCCGGCCCGGATCCGGTCGGCGACCGTGTGGGCCCGGGCCAGGTCGTTGGTCCACACCGCGGCGGCCAGCGTGTAGGGCGAGTCGTTGGCCATCGCCACTGCCTCCTCCTCGGAGGAGAACCGCATGACTGAAACCACCGGACCGAAGATCTCCTCCCGGCCGACGACCATCCGGTTATCCACGCCGGAGAACACGGTTGGTGCCATGTAGTAGCCGGGGCCCTCTAGGCGCTGACCGCCGGTGCGCAGCACGGCACCCTCGTCGATGCCCTGCTCGACATATGAAAGCACCCGGTCCATCTGGCGCTGGGAGATCAGCGGGCCCAGGTAGGTGTCTGCGGCGGTCGGTTCCCCCACGCGCAGGTTGGCGGACCGTTCAACCAACCGGTCGGTGAACTCCTCAGCGATGCGCTCGTGGACCAGCACCCGGGTGCCGGCCGAGCAGACCTGGCCGCTATTGAAGAACACCCCGGCGACGGCCGCCTTAACGGCCGAGTCCAGATCTGCGTCGTCGAAGACCACATTCGGCGATTTTCCGCCCAGTTCCAGAGTGATACGGGGGACATTGGGCGCTGCTTTTTCCATGATCAGCTTCCCGACGCCGGGGGATCCCGTGAAGGTGATCTTGTCGATGCCCGGGTGGGTGATCAGCGCCATGCCAGCTCCAGGACCGGGCCCTGGCAGGATGTTGAGCACCCCGGGGGGGAGGCCGGCCTCCAAAGCGAGCTCTCCCAATCGCAGCGCCGAGAGGGGTGTCTCGGCTGCCGGCTTCATGACCATCACGCACCCGCAGGCCAGGGCCGGGGCAATCTTCCACATGGCGTTCATGAGCGGGAAGTTCCACGGGACGATTCCGGCCACCACTCCGACCGGCACCCGCTTGACGTACGTGAGGGCGTCGGGGCGGACCGGGACCACCTCGCCGGTGATCTTGTCGCACCACCCGGCGTAGTAGTCCAGGCAGTCGATGACGGTGGGCATGTCCTGGCGGCGCACCGCGGCCAGAGGCTTGCCGGCATCGAGAGACTCAAGGTGGACCAGCTCTTCCTCGTGGGTTCGGAGCAAGTCGACCAGGCAGCGCAACATCTTGCCCCGCTCGGACGCCTGCATCTTCGGCCACGGGCCGTCCTCGAAGGCGGAGCGGGCGGCCAGCACGGCGAGGTCGATGTCGCGCCCGTCGGGTTCGGGCAGCTCGGCGATGACCTCCTCGGTGGCCGGATTGATGGTCGCGTAGCTGGCCCCCGAAACCGACTCGCGCCACTCGCCGCCGATGAGCAACTTAAGAGTCGGCAGCCGGACGGTATCTGGAGGGCCGGCGGCCGGCAGAGGGGACTGGGCGACGACCATCAGATGGCCCCCGCCTTCTGAAGGTCGGCGATGCGCTCCTCGTCCAGGCCGAGCATGTCACGCAGGATCTCCGAGGTGTGCTCGCCGAGAAGGGGGGCGGAGCGGTATTCCACCGGGGAGTCCGAGAGCTGCAGCGGGCAGCCGACGGTCAGGTACTCGCCCCGCTCGGGGTGTTTGATGGCGGCCACCATCTGCCGCCCCCGGAGGGCCTCGTCGCTGATCAGCTCGGAGGTATCGAGCACCGGCCCGCACGGCGCGTCGATAGCGTTGCAACGCTCGTAGACCTCGAACTTGGTGAGAGTGGAGGTCCATTCCTCGATGGTGGCAAATACCTCTGGGAGGTGGTCCAGACGGGCCGCTGGGGTAGCGAAGCCGGGGTCGTCGATCAGGTCCGGCCGGCCCATCTCCTCACACAGCGAGGTCCAAATCTGGGGTTGGAGAATCAGGTACACGAAGTCGTTGGGGCCGCCGGGGGCGCAGCGCAGCGCCGCGCCGGGGTGGCCGCCGCCGGATGCGTTACCCGAGCGGGGCACGGCACCGGTGGTGCTCTGCACGGGGTACTCGTTCAGCGGACCTGACTCGAGGCGCTGTTGGTCGCGCAACTTCACGCGGCACAGGTTGAGCACCGAGTCCTGCATGGCGCACAGCACCCGCTGGCCCCGCCCGGTGTGCATCTCGCGCTGCAGGAGGGCTGCCATGATAGCTGCGGCCAGATGCACCCCGGTCCCGGAGTCACCGATCTGGGCGGCGGTCACCGTCGGCACTCCGTCGGGGTCGCCGGTGGTGCTCATGGAGCCGCCCATGGCTTGAGCGATGGGCTCGTAGGCCTTGGCATCGACGAAGCGGCCCGAGCCGAAGCCCTTTACCGAGGCGTACACCAGCCGGGGATGGCGCCGGTGCAAGTCTTCCCAGCTGAAGCCGAGGCGGTCGAGGACCCCGGGACCGAAATTCTCTACTAGCACGTCCGCCTGGGCCAGCAGGTCGTGCAGGAGGGCCCGCCCGTCCTCGGACTTCAAGTTGATGGTGATCGATCGCTTGTTGGAGTTGAGCATCGTGAAGTAGAGACTGTCCACGCCGTCGACGTCCCGCAGCTGTTGGCGGGTGATGTCGCCCCGGCCAGGGACCTCCACCTTCCATACGTCGGCTCCTAGCCAGGCCAGGAGCTGGGTGCAGGAGGGCCCGGACTGGACATGGGTCATGTCGACGATTCGGATACCTTCAAGCGCTCGGCTGTCACGATCGTCCGCGCACCTGGAAAGCACGTCGTCCGAAGCGAGCGGAGCTTGGATGTCGCTCAAGATTGTCCCTTCGGTCACTTGTACATGGTCTGGTTCTGCGTGCCGGGGGCGTAAGCGTCGGGATCCAGCCACACGTTGATCACCGCGCAGGTTCCCGATCGGCGGGCCCGTTCCAGCGCTGGGGCCAGGTCCTCCGGGCGGCGCACTGCCTCCCCGTGGATGCCGAGCATGTCGGCAAACTTCTCGAAGTGAACGTCGCCCAGGTAGTTGGCAACTGCTCCCCGCTCCGGTCCATATTTCTGGATTTGCCCGCAGCGAATTTGGTTCATGTACGAGTTGTTACCGACGATTGCTATGTAGGGGAGGTCGAAACGGACGGCGGTCTGGATGTCGAAGGCAGTCATGGCGAACGAGCCGTCACCGAAGAGGGCGACCACCTCCCGGTGGGGGTAGGCCAGCTTGGCGGCCATAGCGAAGCCGGTCCCGACCCCGAGGGTCCCGAGCGGACCGGGATCCATCCAGGCGCCCGGCGACTTGGGTTGGATGACGTTGCCTGCGAAGGTGACCACGTCGCCGCCGTCACCGACGAATATCGACTCTTCGGTCAGGAACCGGTCGATCTCGTAAGCCAGCCGGTAGGGGTGGATGGGGGTCTGATCGTTCCGCAGCTCAGGTAGGCGGCGCTCCACCAGCTGGCGTTCCTGGCCGCGCAGCCGCTCGATCCAGCGGTTGCGGGTGTCCTTCTGGGAGGCGCTCAGCGGGCCGGCGGCGGCGGTGACAGCACTCAAGATCGCACCGACATCCCCGACCATGCCCAGATCCACGTCGCGGTTGCGGCCGACGGTGGTGAACCCCATGTCGACCTGAACCACGGTGGGGGCCTTAATGCTGGCCCCGTAACGAAGCCGGAAATCGAACGGGGTGCCGACCACCACCACCAGATCAGCCTCGGTGAAGGCGGCTCGGCGGGTCAGCTGGAAATGCAGCGGGTGGCCGGGGGGCAGCGTGCCCCGGGCCGCTCCGTTCATGTACACCGGAATCTGAAGGGAGTCGGCGAACTCGAGTGCCGCATCGGTGGCACGGCAGGTCCACACCTGCTGGCCGAACAGCACGCACGGCCGCTCTGCCTCCTGCAGCAGCTGAGCCAGCCGGGCAATGTCGTCGGGATCTCCAACCGAGCGCGTAGACGCCCGACTCTTGCCAGCGACAGGAACGCGGGCCGCGGAGAGGGACACCTTGCGGTCAAGGATGTCGCGAGGAATCTCCAGGTACGAGGGACCACACGCCCCGGCGAAGGCCTCCCGAGCAGCCATGGTCACAAAATCGGCCACCCGAGTGGTGTCGGGCACCGTGGAAGCGAACTTGGTGATGGGTCGCATCATTTCCACGTGCGCCAAGTCCTGCAGACCGCCCATGCGGTGCTGGCTGAGGGCGGCCTGGCCCCCCACTAGCAACATGGGGCTCTCGGCCCGCAGCGCATTGGCTACCCCGGTCACTGCATTGGTGGTGCCCGGCCCGGCCGTGACCACCGCGCAGCCAAGCTGTCCGGTCATGCGGGCGTAGCCGTCGGCGGCATGGGCTGCGACCTGCTCGTGGCGCACGTCGATGATGCGGATGCCCTCGTCCAGACAGCCGTCATAGACGTCGGAGATGTGGCCACCGCACAGGGTGAAGATTGTGTCGACACCCTCGCTACGGAGGGCCCGGGCCAGTAGATGGCCTCCAGATACCGGGGCATCGACCGGTTCGGACTCCCTCCCCCCTACCTCGCCTTGGCCTTCTGATGCCATCCCGAACTCCCCTCTTCTCGAACTGGTCTTGGACGTATGTGCGGGCTGGCTCAGACCTCGCCGTAACGGCGGACCAGCTCCCGGTGCAGGCCGTCCATGTACATCCAGCGCATTTCGGTGGCCTGGTGGACTAGGTCCAAGCAGCGCTGTTTCTCGGCGGGGGTGTCGGCGTACTTCTCCACGATCTGGTAGCCGCGCTCGCCGTGAACCACGTCGGAGGAGATGTGTACGTCGAAGAAGATGGTCTCATCGGTGGTGAACCCGTACTTCTCGCGCAGCGGCGGCAGCTGGCGGATGTAGATGCCCGGCGTCTGGGACTCCAGGCCCACGATCAGCGCGGCCGATGCACCGACGAAGTCGTGGGACTTGGCCAGTGTCTCGCACCAGTAGCGCAGACCATTGGTGGTAGGCAGAGCCGGAGTGGACAGGATCTGATCCCGGGTCCAGCCGCAAGCCTCACCGAAGTGGATAAGAAGCTCAGTGTGAGGGGTGCCCATCTCCTCTTCCCACATGTTCTGAAGGAGGAAATCACGGGCGTCCTTGTGCGGACAGTCGGCGAACATGGCTCCCAGCCATTCCGAAAAATGCCCCACGTAGTGGAGGTGCTGTGCCACCCAGAACGCGAAATGATCCTTCTGCAGGCGCCCCTCCGACCATGCCACTGAAAAAGGCGATGCCTGAGAGTGCTTACCGGCCACCGCAGCCTCTAACTGCAGGCGGAAGGGGGTCTTCTCCTCTTGCGCCGGGGGGGTAATGGTGATGGACATCAAATGCCTCCTCAGGGACGATTCTTTAGTGACGTCGAGCGCAATCTAAGGGTCATCCTCAGCAGCTACAATGGTCGACGTGCACAACTTTGGGGTTCCATCTCTGGCAGTTGTCACAGACGGTCAGCCGACGCACCCGGGAAGCCGGTTGCGGCCGTGAGCGTCCACCACAGTCCGGGCGAGGCGGGGATGCAGCACTCGTTCACGGTGGCGTCGCTGCTCGAGGAGCCACTGCTGCGGGCCTCCGCTGTGGTCGGCGGCAGCCCAGAGAGCCGGGAGGCGCGAGTGGAGTGGAGCCTTCCCCTCTCCGATGCCCTCGTCGCTGGAGCGGCGCTCAAGGGGGTGGTGGTGGTAGGCCAGGCGGAGTTGTTGGACTCCGATCCGGTAGTGGCGGCCGAGCAGATGGACCGGCTGCACCAGGGGGGGGCCGCTGCGCTGGTCGTGCTGACCGGCCCGGCCCAGCAGAGCGCGGCCCCGGAGGTGGGGAAGTCCCCGCCGCTACCGGTGATCATGGCGCCGCCTGGCACGAGTTTCGCAGCCGTCAATCGGCTAGTCGCAGAGAAGCGGCTGACGCAGGACGCCCATGCGATGGCCTACGGCGTGAGCGTGCACCGGGAGTTGGCCGACGTCCTCTATCGGGGGTCAGGCCTGTCGGCCATGGCTCGGCGGATCTCCCGGCTGTCGAACTGCCCGGCGTTCCTGCTCGGCATCAACTTCGAGGTGCTGGCCTACGAGTCGTTGAGCGCAGCGGCAGTGCCCGATCCCGAGGAACTGATTCGAGTGCTCCGCCAGCAGTTGGCATCTGAGCCAGCACCGCCCGGAACTCACGTCGGCGCCCGGTGCCTGGAGGTGGACCTGGAGCAGCAGACGGTCAGCGTCGTGGTCGACCCCATGGTGCTGGGCGGCACTACGTACGGATGGGTGGTGATTGTGGAGTTCGACCATCCCCCACACCGCCACGACCTCGCCCAGCACCTGGTGGTGGCCGAGCAGGCGGTGATGATCACCGGCTCCGAGATCCTGCGGCTGCGCAGCATCGAGGAGTCCGAGGAGCGGGCCCGGGGAGACTTCGTTCATGCCCTGCTACACGGCCGGTTCACCAGCTCCCACGAGCTGTCCAATCGCGCCGCCCACCACCACTTCGACGTGGAAGGGGTTTACGCAGTGGTGGTGGCACGTGGCGTGCTCGACGCGGCCACGACCACCGGCCTCAGCCGGTCGGCCAGCGTGGTGCGCACCGTGCAGCAGCTTTCCGACGGGCCCGAAACGACCATGGCGACCCCGCTCGGCGACTTGCTGGTGGTCGTGCGCAAGGTGTCACGGGCAGGCCGATCCCGAGCCGCGGCGAGCCCGGCGCAGGAGGCCGGCGAGTTCGCCCAGGCGCTGCTCGACCTGCTCGGAGGGGCGGAGTCGGGCGTCAAGGCGGCGGTAGCCGTGGGCAGGCCCGGCAAGGGTGTGCCCGGCATCATGAACAGCTACCGGGAGGCCCGGGTGGCCTTGGAGGTGGCTCGTAGCCTGCGCTTCGACGGCGTGGCAAACTATGGCGACCTGAGGGTATTCGCGGTGCTGGCCCATGTGGCCCAGGAGGCCGACGGCCGAGCCTTCGCGGAGGAAACCTTCGCTCCGCTACTCGGTGCGGTAGACCGGAGCGAGGACCTCGAGGCGGTACTGATGGCCTACATCGAGAGCGGCGGGAACCTAAACGCCGCAGCCCGCAACCTGTACATGCACCGCAACACGGTGCTCTACAAGCTGGACAAGGCATCTCGGCTTCTGGGCGTAGACGTCCGCCAAGCCGAAAACCAGTTCACCATCTGGCTGGCGCACCGCATCCGGGTACTGACCGAAGCGGAGACGGAGGTCAGTCGAGAGATCGGCCCGTTCCCCTGAACGTCGCCTACCGCGGGTAGGGCAGGGTGGCTAATCGAGTCCGTCGGTTTTGTGCAGAACGCTCGTTGATTTGCCCGGGGGTTGATTCCAACCTGATCCGGTGAACCGCGGAGGGCTGCAACCGGGATCGTTCGGGTCCCGCCGGGCGGAGTGGCTCGTGCAGACCCCGCTGCTGCTCGGCTCGTTCGTCGGCACACTAAGCAACAACATCGTCAACGTCCCGCTTAAGCAGATCATGGGCGGCCTGCACGTGCCCCTGTCCCTGGGGTTCCTGGTGGTGGTGTCGTTCAACGTGACCTTCGCGGCACTGATGCCGGTCACCGGCTGGGCCGGCGACCACTTCGGCCGACGACGGGTCTTCTGCGCGGCCCTGGCCGCTTTGGCCGTGGGCTCGGCCGGAGCGGCCGTAGCCCCCAACCTGACCCTGCTCGTGGCATTCCGGGTGATCCAGGGGGCGGCCACGGCAGCCATTCTGCCCAACGTGATGGCCCTCACCACCCAGATCTACGGCCCGGCGCGACGGGGGCGAGGACTCGGGCTGTGGTCAGCGGCCAACGGTCTGGGCCAGGCCACCGCGCCGCTGCTGTCGGGGGCGTTGGCCGGATGGTTATCGTGGCGAGCCATCTTCTGGCCGAGCGTGCCGGTGGCGATCATCGGGTTGATCGCGGCGTTGCGGCTGGTGCCCGAGACCCCACCGGGCCGGTCCGCCATCGAGTGGCGCGGCGCCAGCTCGATCACGCTCGGAGCCGGTCTGTTGCTCTCGGCCGCGGCCATGGCTCCGGTGGGCGGCACGGCACTGATTGTTGGCGCCCCAATGGCGGTGGCGGGCCTGGTGTCCATGGGCATGTACGTGCGGGCCAGCCACCGCTTCGACCCACCGTTCCTTCCTCCGTCGTTGTTGTCGGAGCCGTCGTTCCTGCGCAGCTCAGTAGCAGTCATCGCCCAGATGTTCTGCTTCGCCGCCGTCATGCTTGCAGTACCGCTGAACCTGGCAGCGGGCAGCGGCGTCTCACCCGCAGCGGTCGGCTTGTACTTATTCGCCCTGCCGGCGACCATGACCGTGCTCTCCCCCCTGTCGGGCGTGGCCATCGATGTCTTCGGACCTCGACGCACCATCCGCCTCGGCTTGTCCATCCTGGCCGCAGCCTTGGCCGGGCTGGGAGTCCTGCTCAATCATCCGGCTCACGCCTCGCTGGCGCTGATCGCCCTCTTGGTAATGGCCGGATGCGGGGTGGCCATGGTCCAGACTCCAGCCGCCACCGGGGCCACCCGCTCCACCGCCGGAAGGCTGGGCGCCGGGATAGGCCTCTTTAATCTGCTGCGCTTCGCCGGCTCCGCCCTCGGCGGGTGCTGGGTGGCGGCGGTGCTCAGCTCGGGGGATCTCTACGGTCCGCTCTTCGCTGGGTGCACGGCGGTCGCTCTGGTCGGCCTGGGCGCCACGTGGGCCGGCACCACACCGGCGGCGGAATCTGCGTCCACCGAGGCGGCCGCCATCTGAGCCTCGATCCACCGCGCTGAGCGTGCAGTGACCGCTGGAACTGGTCGTCCCTCCACTCCACCGCATCTGGCGCACCGCCATCCTTCCCCTGCTCCAGGACCACTTCTTCGGGGAGTGGAACGCGTGGCCAACCGGTTCCCCCTCGAAGATCTCCTTCGGACGGTCGGCGTGACTCCCGAGCACGCCCCAGCCGAAAGGGGCGGGGAAAACGACGGGAATGCCGACTGACCCCGCCGGCCCGGGGAGCGACATCCGGCTCCAGGAGGCGGCCCACCAGCAGTCGTCGAACTCGACGAACGCACCGCCTACCGCTTGGCCGAAGCGGGGGTCTGCGCAGTAGCGCCGCTCGGGCCCGGCCGGTGGGAGGTCCGTGACGCCGGCAAGGTGGGCGTCGTGCGCCTCGACGGTGTCACTGTCTGGGTGCGCCCGAAGGTGCCCGTGGCGAGGCTCCTCTGGCTGCTCGGGTACGCCAAGAAACCGGGATGGCAGGTCGGCGACCTCGTCAGCTACCTGCCCGACGGCGAACTCGTACCGCTGCTCGCCGACGCCTACGCCACCCAGGCCGAACGAGCCATCGCCGCCGGCCTCCTCCAGGGCTACCGCCAGGTCGACGAGGCCAGCCCGGTCCTCCGAGGCCGCCTGCGGACCGACGACCAGCTGCGCCGCCAGTACGGCATCGCTGTCCCCCTCCTGGTCCGCTACGACGACCACACCACCGACATCGCCGAGAACCGCATCCTGCGCGCCGCCAGCGACCGGCTCGCCATCCTCCCCGGCGTCGGCCCCGCCACCCGGCTGCGCGTCCGTCGGCCGCGCCACGACCTCGACGTAACTCCCCTGACCTCAGGAGGGAGTCTTCCGGCGTGGCAGCCGACCCGGCTCAACGCCCGCTACCACGACGCCCTCTGGCTGGCCGAGCTGATCCTCGCCGGCGGCGCCGTCGAGCACGGCCCCGGTGGCATCCGCCTCCAAGGCTTCCTCGTCGACATGTACAAAGTCTTCGAGGACTTCGCCACCGCCGCCCTCGGCATCGCCCTGGCAGCGATCGAAGGCAACGTCGCGGCCCAGGATCCGAACTACCTGGACGAGGCATCCGAAGTGAAGATGAGGCCGGACCTGGTCTGGTACATCACCCGACACCCCGCCGCGGTCATCGACGCCAAGTACAAACCCGAGAAGCCGTGGGGCTTCCCCGACGCCGACCTCTACCAGCTCCTCGCCTACACCACCGCACTCCTCCTCGACCAGGGCCACCTCGTCTACGCCAAGGGCAACGAGGCATCGAGACACTGGCGCATCCGCAACACCGGGATCACCATCACTGCCCACACCCTCGACCTCCAAGCCAGCCCGCTACAGATCCTGGCTGACGTGGACGGCCTCGCCGCCAGATCTCCGCCGCCATCAATCGAGGATCACGATCGCCGACCTGATGGCCGACTACGGGCAGTCCCGCCGGCGCTGGCCACCTCCGAGAGGAATTGCACGAACGGGAAGTAGGTGGCCACGAGGCGCTGCGCCACCCCACTTCGAGCCGGACCGCAGTCCCCCGCCTTGCGCCAGGCCGGCGTCGGCGTCGGCATCGGCGATCGAGGCATCGGCAGGACCGTCCTCCTCAACGAGATCGAGCGGGGCGTGTCCAGCGAGTTTTGGTGGCCGGTACTCACCCACCAGGCGACCCCCGACGACGATCTCGTGGGGTCGCTCGTGGACAAGCTGCCGGGCGCGGCCACTCGAGCGTGGAGTCGAACCGGGCGGCTTCTGCGTGACCTCGACAAGGAGCTCACCGTCAACCTCGGCGTGGTGCGCGCCGACGCCAAGCCGACTGCGTCCCGCTCCGCCAAAGCGACCCGAATGACCGCCTGAAACGCCTGCCGCTAACCGCAGGGGAGTTCGCCCGCTCCCGCCGTAGCGGACTTCTCGTCACCGTCGACGAAGTACACGTCGTGGCCGCCTCCCCGATCTCCACCGCTGAGGATCGCCGAAGTCTCGTGGCCTGCGGTGCGCATCTAAAGACCTCTAAAAACTCTAAAGCGCTCTAACCAGCCGGGGTAGGATCGATCCTGTGGCCAACCCCTTCAAGCCTAGCTTCGGGGTCAGCCCGCCCCTGCTGGCCGGGAGAGACCCCTTGATCGAGCAGTTCGTCGAGGCGCTGGAGGACGGGCCTGGTTCTGCGGGAAGGGCCACCCTCTACACCGGCGCGCGCGGCGCGGGTAAAACCGTGATGCTCAACGCCGTGGAGGCCCAAGCCCGTCAGCTTGGGTGGCTCGTAGTGTCGGAGACGGCGTCGCCGGGATTCGTGGAGCGCATCGCCCGCCAGCACCTGCCCAGGCTCCTCGCCGAGCTCGATCCTGACGCCGTGAAGCGTCGGATCAGCGGAATCACCGGACCTCTCAGTTCTGGAGCAGTGACCTGGGAGACGGAAGACACCCACGTGCCCGACTCCAGCTTGCGAGACCGGATCCAGCGGCTGACCGACCTCCTCGCCGGGAACGAGACCGGCCTGCTGATCACCCTCGACGAGATCCACCGAGACCAGATCGGTGAGCTACGAGAGCTGGCAACAACCGTCCAGCACGCCTTCCGAGAGGAGCGCAACTTGGCATTCGTCGGCGCAGGCCTCACGTCCGCGGTGAGCGATGTCGTCAACGACAACGTCCTCACGTTCCTCCGCAGGGCAGAGCGCCACGCGCTCGGATCCGTCGGCAAGGAAGGTGTCCGCCGGGCGATCCAAGAGCCCACCGAGGCATCCGGGCGGCGGATCGACCCCGAAGCACTCGAGATCATGGTCGAAGGCACCAGGGGCTACCCGTTCCTGATCCAGCTGGTCGGGGCGCAGACCTGGCGTCTGCACCCAAAGGTACGGTCGATCTCGACAGCAGACGCTGCAGAAGGAGTCGCGCGTGCGCTCCGCCGGCTCGGGGCACTCGTCTACGAGCCGGCGCTGAAAGACGCCTCGACCATCGACAAGTCATTTCTCCTAGCGATGGCCAAAGACGACGGCCCGTCGAAGATGGCCGACATCCAACGCCGGTTGGACGTCGACGTCAACTACGCGTCCCAGTACCGGCTGCGTCTCATCGCCGCTGAGCTCATCGAGCCCGTCCGCCACGGCTACGTCGACTTCGCCCTCCCTTACCTCCGGGAGTACTTACGCGACCACGCCGTCGCTGACATCTGACACGGGTCCTTGCTATTGCCTAACTCCTACTCACCGGCAGCCGATTGGCGCATACTGGTGGGATGGGAGGGCCGGTGCTGGACGGGGACGCGCTCGGCGCCGTTCGTTACCGCGGTGGGCACCTGCAAATCATCGCCTCGGCCGGCTCAGGAAAAACGGAGGTGGTGTCGCAGCGCGTGGTGGGCCTGTTGGCTGACGGAGTTGCGCCGGCTGGCATCGTGGCGTTCACATTCACCGAGCGCGCTGCCGCAGAGTTACGCCGGCGGATCGCCGAACGGGCCGAGGAGCGGCTTGGCGTCGCCGTGCTGGATCAGCTCGGTGCCCTCTTCGTAGGGACCATCCACGCCTACTGCTTCCGGCTTCTGCAGAAAGTCGTCCCCCGCTACGAGACCTACGACGTCCTTGACGAGCACGAAGTCACGGCGTTCTTGGCCCGGGAGGCAACCCGGCTCAACCTGAAGCAGCTCGATCCTCGCAACCGGCTGTTCGGATCCATCAGCCGGTTCCTGGCCGGCGCCGAGATCGTTGATAACGAGCTGCTCGACCCGAGAACTCTGCCCGAACCCTTCCGTTCGGTCCTGGCGGAATACCTGGCCACGCTGGAGCGGTACCGGCTGCTCACCTACGGCCAGCAGATCGCGCTGACCGTCGAGGCCCTCGGGGACCAGCAGGTGGCCGGTGCAGTCCATGCCGAGCTTCGACATCTCATCGTCGACGAGTACCAAGACGTCAACCCGGCACAAGAGCGACTCATCCGGCTTCTCACCGGACCCCACACGGCGTTGTGCGTGGTCGGTGATGACGACCAGGCCATCTACCAGTGGCGCGGATCTGACGTCGGCAACATCGTCACCTTCGTTGACCGCTACCCCGACGTCGCGACCTTCGAGATCACCACCAACCGTCGGAGTCGCCCCGGCATCGTCGCTGCTGCGAACCGCTTCGCATCGACGATCCCCGGGCGACTCGACAAAGCGATGGGCGTAGCCCGGCCGCCGAGCGGCGCCTCGGAGGTTGTCGCATGGCGGGCAGAGACCGAGGCGGAGGAAGCGGGCTGGATCACCAACCTGGTCCTCGACGCCCGTGACAACGGCGTCGCGTACCGGGACATGGCGATCCTGGTCCGGAGCCGGGCGGCCTACCGGGCGCTGGTCGACGCGTTCAACTCGTTCGACGTCCCGGTCCAGCCCGGAGGGCGGACCGGGCTGTTCGACCAGCCCGAAGCCCAAGTGCTCGGCAAGACCTTCGCGTGGATGACCGACATCGAGTGGAGGGCGGCGTTCGGGCCAGGGGCGTTGCTCCACGAGGGTGATCTGCTCGAGGAGTACCGCCACGTCTTCGACCTGGACGGCCCTGCAGTCAACCGCCTCCGTCGGCTGCTCCGAGAATGGCGGGGCGCCGTGCCGGCGAAGGACCGCACAGCAGATCTGGTCGGTGAGCTCTACGAATTGCTCGGCGAGTTGGGTGTTCGCCGCTGGGACCTGACCGATCCGCTGCAAGTGAACCGTCTGGGCACCCTGGCCCGTTTCTCCGCACTCCTCGCTGACTACGAATCGGTCCGTCGCCGCGCCCGTGTCGATGTCGACACCCCAGGCGAGCAGGTGGGTGGGCAGGACCGTGGCGACTGGTACTACCGCAACCTGGCCATCCACATCGTCAACTACGCCCAAGGCGCCTATGAGGGCTTCGACGGGGAGGCCGACGTTGCCCTCGACGCCATCGACCTGACCACCGTCCACCGAGCGAAGGGCCTCGAGTGGCCGGCAGTGTTCGTGCCGTCCATGACCGCCGGGCGGTTCCCGTCCCGAAGGACCGGCACGGTCGGGGATTGGCTCGTGCCACGCGATCTCTTCCCGGCCGCCCGGTACGAGGGGAGCGACGCTGACGAGCGACGCCTGTTCTACGTTGCCATGACACGAGCCCGGGATTGGCTGTCGGTGTCCCGTCACGAGCGGGTGACCACGCGGGCCGTCGCTGCGTCGCCCTACTACCTGTCCCTCGACGACCACGACCTCGACCCTGCCGTCGTCGCCGCACCGACGGCCGAGGCCACGACCGTCGCCGACACGACGCTCGAGATCACCTACAGCGAACTGGCGGCGTACCTCGATTGCGCCATGGCCTACCGGCTCCGGACCCTGCTTGGCTTCAAGCCACGCCTGGCCCCCGAGCTCGGCTACGGCAAGGCCGTCCACCACACGCTGCGCACCGTGGCCGACTACACCGCTCGCACCGGTGCGGTGCCCGGAGCGGCGGACATCGAGCGTCTGTTGGACGGTAGCTTCTTCCTCCCGACAGCCAACAAGCCGGCGCATCGCCTCCTGAAGGACGCCGCTCGCCGACTGATCGTGGAGTACTGCACCAGTCACGGTGACGACCTACACCGGGTGTGGGAGACCGAACGGCCCTTCGAGCTGCACCTCGACGGTGTCACCGTCTTGGGCCGGGCCGATGTCATCTTGGACCATGAGGGCGGCGTGGCAACCAACCTGGCCATCCTCGACTACAAGACCTCCACCCGGCCCGGCGACGACCACGACCTCCAGCTGCAGGTGTACGCCGACGCGGGACGCCGCGAGGGACTCGACATCCGAGGCGCCTACGTCCACGACCTAAAGGCCGGCGCCCGGGACCCCGTCGACGTGCAACCCGCGACCTTGCAGGCAGCGGAGGACACCGTGCGCTCAGCAACGCAGCGGTTGCGGGACCGGGACTTCACTCCCTCGCCAGGAGCGCAGTGCCGACGATGCGAGGTGCGGACCGTGTGCGCGGCGGCTCGGACGTAGCACCCGCCGTTTGACCGCCCAGCGCCGCGCAGCGGACCGAAGGCAGGATGCCCGAGCGGGGTTCGTCGGGACGGGGGTTTCACGCCCCGATGACGAACCGGGCGTGCTCGGATCGCAGCATCTGGAACGGTGTCACGCACCGCACTCCCACGCCGATGCACGCGTTGGGGATCTTGATCCGCCTGAGAGTGTTGGCGACCACCTCGTGGGTGACGACGGTGTGGTCATGGGCATGCGCTTGGGCCACGAGGTAGTAGTCGGCGACCTGAAGAAACGTCGATACCGCCGCGGGGTCATAGCCTCCGGCGCTGGCCCAGGCGCTCACTGCCCGCAGGCTCGGCACCGTTGGAGGGTCGGGCTCGAGGAAGAAGCCGGCCACTCGCTCGGCGGCCCACTCGGCCAGCTCATCGCCGCCACCGATGAGCTCGGTACGCACGCTGTCGACGCTGAAGACGAGCCCGCCCTGGTGCGCTTGGTCGATCCAGTCCCAGAAGGCCGGGCAGAAATCGAAGCCGTAATGCAGGTTCTTCGCCTGGATGAAGACGTTCGAGTCCAGCAGGTAGGCCATTAGCTCGTCCCGAGACGAGCAGCCATCTCCTGGAAGGTGGTCGCCTTCTTGAGACCGAGCATCCGGAACGCGTCGCGATGCAGGGTCTGCCCCTCGAGGGTGCTGGTGACCACCGCCCGAGCGAACCGGCGGCTGACCCGGGCCGGCTGGGTGTTGAAGAAGTTCCCACCGCTGCGGCCGCCGCGTGCCTCGACAATCCCCATGATCCGATCCAGCTCCGCTCGGTACGCAGTCCGGTAGGCGTCCCAGGTCAGTCCGCCAGCGTCATGGACCCGGCGGAGCACGACAAGCGTGCTGACCTTGTAGCGGCGGGCGACCCGTTCGAGCTTGTCGGTCAGTGGCTCGTCGGCCAGCAGGTCGTCCCGGCCCGCAGCCAGTGGGAGCAAGACCTCGGCCGCGACCTGGTTGCACCAGCGCTCCGTCGCCCCGCCTCGCTCCGCTGCCGGATCGATGTCGTCGAGTGCCGTCCCGCCGATCCACACGTGCGCCAGCTCGTGGACGAGCGTGAAGATCTGGGCCGCCTTGGTGTCCGCTCCGTTCAAGAACACCAACGGGGCCCGGTCGTCGACCAACGCGAACCCTCGGAACTCCGCAGGATCAAGCCTCCGATGGGTGTTGCTCCCCACGACCCCGCTCACCATGACGAGCACCCCGAGATCCTCCGCCCGCTGGGCCAACAGCCGAAAGGCATCGGACCACGACCCGCCGCGCTCGCCGACAGAGAACCGAAGCGCAGACCGCATGACCGAGGCGGCGTCAACGACCGGGACAGCCACGTCCAACGACCCGACGGCCGCAACCGGCTCCTCGCCGTTGAGCTGGGCGAAGTCCCGATACCACTCCTGGCGTTGCTCGCAGAGGTAGATCGTTTCCAACAGGTCCGGGCTCGCACGCCGAACCCCGACGTCGCCCATCGTCCGGAAGTCCGGGATCGGGATCGACTCCGCTGGAGGTTCAGAGAGGAAGAGAAATCCGACCGGCGTGTGAGTGGCCTGCGCGTAGCTCTCCAACTGTTTCAATGTCGGCAGCCGCTCACCGCGCTCCCAGTCCGCCAACCTAGGAAACCGGTGCCCAAGGTCTCCGACGGTCAGGCCGGATCGCTGGCGGGCCCAGACCAGCATCTCGGGTTCGACTTCTACACGCATGGACACCGAACCATCGTGACGCGCCGGTGAGACATACCGCCCCTCGGCCGCAAGTCGCAGGCGATCACCTTGCGAGCGTCGCCTCTACATCAAGCACCTTGACCACCTCGTCGCCGTAGTCGTTGATGACCTTGACGGCGATCTTCCCAGTCGACGGCGCCGGGAATGGCCGGGAGGCCGTCTGATACAGCGACGACCAGGCCTCCTCGTCGATGTCTGCCTTGAGGGCCTGCTTGAGCCGCTTGTAGGGGTCTTGACCGCCCGTGAAGTAGCAGTGCCGGACGAAGAACGACTCCTCGTCGTAGTCGGTGTCGATCATCCACAACGCAATCTGGTCGGTGCCGCCGCTGCGGACCTCGCCAATGGTCGGGTCGTAGACGTCGACACCTCGGATCTCGACGGTCAACTGACCGTCATCGGTCTGACTGAGGGTGATGTCGGGCTCGCCGAACACGGTGAAGAGGTTGCCGGCGCCGGTCTTCTTGAGCTCCTCCCCCATCACCAGGTCCGCGTTCATCCGCACCAGGAGGACCGGGACCCGCCCGAGGCTGCGCTCGGCGGCGACGTCGAAGCTCTCATCGGTAGCGGCGAACTCCTCGGCAGCGCCGAGCACCTGGGGATCGAAGGCGAAGCCCAGGATGCACAACAGGTCGATGTCCGACGCCTTGGTGGCCTCTCGAGCCGCGTCCTTGACGAACTTGGCGGACACGGTGCCGTACTGCGGGCCGATGGAGACGCCGACTCGGGACGGCCCAGCGCCGTCCCCCTCCCGGGTGCCCACCGCTTGGATGTGGAGCCCGGCGTAGGACTCAACGTCGTCGAAGGTCAGACGCTCAGCCTTGCGACCGTTCTGCACGCCGGCGGCTCGAAGGTTGTCGAGGATCGTCTGCTCGAAGGTCGGGGCGTCAGGATCCTTGGCGGCTTCTCGCTCGGAGACAGGCTCACTGCTCGGCGCGAACGCCAACGAACGGTGCGGTGACAGGCTCTCCACCGTGAACGGACCGGTCACCCGGACCTTGCGCTTGTCCTCGTAGGGCCTGTCGACCAGCTCCTCATACTCAGCGTGGCGCTTGATCGCTGCGTCGATCTGCTCCCGAGACATCCCATCGACGATGTCAGGGTTGTTGGCGATCGACTTCAGGGTGATGTGCTGGACTCGCTCGTACACGAAGCCCTGGCGGATGTCACCGTGAACCTCAGCCGGCGGAGGCGGAGTCGCACTGAGCTCCACCTCCTTCTTGCGACCCTCCTGAGAGTCCCGGAGGAGGTAGTACGGGAAGCGAGCACCCATGACCCGTTGGCGTGCGAGAGCTAGCGCGACTCGAGAGGTGTCAATGGTGATCCACCGTCGGCCCCACTGTTCGGCGACGTAGGCAGTCGAGCCTGAACCGCAGGTCGGATCAAGGACGAGGTCACCGGGATCCGTTGCCATCAGCATGCATCGCTGCACGACTCTCAACGCGGTCTGAACAACGTAGAGCTTGTCACCCGCATATTGATTCTGACCGACAGTATCTGTCCAGATATTGCTGAGCGGGAAGACCGGGAAATCATCAGCGAATCTCAGATAGCCAAGTCCGGTCCCACTCCGACTAAGACGTCCAGCTACCTTCAGGCGTGCCATACCGCTAGCGTGAGTTTTCCACTCACCCTTCGCAGGCAAGAACGAACGGCCGTCCAATTCAACCGGAAAATACCCCGTACGGTTACTTCTGACACGGGGCGAGGTGAGGTTATCGAGTCCGAAAATCAGCGCCCCCTCGGGGAGGGTACTACTGTCCGCACGCTCCTCCGGTCTGAGCGGACGCCGGGTCCCGTCTCCGAGAAGTACGCTGCCATACAAGCTCCCCCCGGCGCCGCCTATTATTTTCGTGGCATAAAGCTGACGGTATTTCATGTCTGGTTTAGACCTTGCATACCAGAGCATGAAATCTCCGGTCGCCGCCAGACCTTCGCCTGTAGTAGTCGCAGTTTTTCCGAACGTTATTTGGCTAACAAAGTTCTCAGGACCAAAGACCTCATCGAGGAGGCACCGTACTCGGTGCACGTTTTCGTCCCCGATCTGGACAAGGACGCTCCCCGATTCTGCCAAGAGGTCCCGGGATACCAATAATCGATCCCTGAGATACGAGAGATAGGATGAAACCCCAAGCTCCCACGTGTCACGGAACGCTTTGATCTGTTCGACCTCTCGGGGAAGGTCCTCGAGCTTGCCGTCGCGGACGTCACGCCGGCGGGTGGAGACCTGCCAGTTGGACCCGAACTTGATGCCGTACGGCGGGTCCATGTAGATCATCTGGACCTTGCCTCGGAGCCGTTCCCGGCTGTCGAGGCTCGCCATGACCTGGAGGCTGTCGCCGAGGATCATGCGGTTGGACCAGTTGGCCTCATGCTTGTAGAACTCGACGAGGTCGAGGTCGGTGAGACCGTCGAAGCTGTCGAAGAGTGTCGGCGCCTCCGCGGGGTTGGAAGCGCCGTGCTTCTTGAGGTCGTCGATGATGGCCCGGGGGTCGATCTTCTCCTGGATGTAGATCGGGGGAGCCTCGGTGGTGAGGTCGTCTTGGTCTGCCTCTTCCTTGCCCTGCCACACCAGCATCGGCGTCGAGAGGTTGCGGGGATACCTGACGGTGAGATCCGCGTCGATGTCGGGGCTGACCAGGTCCTGGGCGTCGGCGGTGGGGAGGTTGGCCCGCTTGTCGGCGTGGGTGATGGCCTCGACCGGTGTCGGTCCCGAGGGCTTCTTCGGCGGCATCAGGAGGTTCCTCCGGTGAGGTAGTCGATTCGTTCGGGGTCGCCCGTGATCGGTGCGTCGGCCCGGAGGGCTTCGATGGCGTCGCTGAGGGCGATGTCGGCGCCGAGCATGCTGGTGATCTCGACGTAGCCCCAGCGTCCGAACCCGCCGTGGTTGTTGACCGCCGTGCACCACTGGTCGCGAGCAGTGCGGGCTTTGACCGCTGCGGTCTCTTGGTCCTTGCGGCCGCCGGACACTTCGACGACGAGGGTTCGGGTGTGCTCGTCGCCGGGCCGGTCGACCAGTCGGACGAGGAAGTCGGGCCAGTAGTCGTGGCTGCGGCCCTTCCACAGGTAGGGGATGGTGAAGCCGAGGTGGTCGTTCTTCACGTAGGCGGCCACCCGGTCGTCGGCTTCGAGAAGGCCGGCGAGGGTCTGCTCCCAGCTGTTGCCCTTGGCGCCGTCGAGGACCACGTGGCTGACGTGGGACTTAGTGGCGTCGATGACGACCTTGCGGGTGACGAAGCTGACCGTGTCGGTCGACCCTTCCCCGTCGTAGCGACGGAGGATCGGGCGGAGGATCTCGTTGCGGGCCTCGGGATATCCGGCGATGGCGGAGAAGAGTGCTTGGGCGGCCTGGGCGGACGGTTCGGCGAGCAGCAGGGTCCCGACCGGAGTCCCGGGCGCGAACGTGACCCGCTTCGATTCGGGGTCGAGCCATTGCTTGGTCAGGTCGACGATGGCCGGGAACAGCCACGGCTTGAGGGCGCCGTCATGGCCGGGGAGGTGCCGGCGGAGGACGTCCGCGGCGACGGAGTATGCGACCTCCTGCGGGCGGGCGTGCTGGATGCGTTCCAGCTCCTGGCGGTCCGAGCCGCCGGCGAGCCCCGAGGTCTCGGTCCAGGTGGGGACCAGCTCCCGGTCGACGTGGAGCGTCGAGGTGTCCGTCTTGTCGAAGGCGACCGGCATCTCGGGAACCTCGATGCGGTAGCCGTCGACCTTGGGGAAGGTGATCCGCAGCGGGAGGCGTTCGTCGAGAGCCCGTACCTCGATCGCCGGTCGGGACGGCGGGGCGGGGGCGATGGACTTCTCGCTGGGCAAGAACGCGAACGGGACGCCGTAGACCTCGGCGTACTCCGGCTCGAACCGGCCGTTGTCGTTGGGGGCGTAGCTGCGGCGGCGCAGGCCTCGGCCGACGACCTGTTCACAGAGGAGCTGCGAACCGAAGCGGCGGATACCAAGGATGTGGCTGACGGTGTTGGTGTCCCAGCCCTCGGTCAGCATGGAGACTGACACAACGGCTCGGACGTGCTCGCCCAGCCGGCCCTTTTTGCCCACCGTGTTCATGACCTCGCGGAGGAGGTCCTCGTCGGTGAGCTTGTCGACATCGGCGCCGGGGTTGCGGCGGCGGAACTCCGCTTTGAACACGTCGATCTCTCGGGCAGCGACGTCCTTGAAGTCCTGCTTCATGGCTTGCCCGGATTCGAGCTGGGCGGAGTCGATGAGGATGGTGCGGGGTCGACGCAGCCATTGCCCGTCCGCCACGTTGGAGAGCAGGTCGAGTTTTCCGGGTCGGAGGACCTCGCGGCCGTCGGCGGCTTCGATCTCCACGCCTGAGATCCAGTCGTAGACCAGCTTGGACACGATGGTGTTGGGGCACACGACGATGAACACCGGGGGCGGCTCGCCTCGGGCCTCGAGGGTCGCCTGCCATTCGGCGTAGCGGCGCTGGTAGCTGCGATACAGGCTCTCAAGGGCCCCTTGGAGCTCTTTCGGCGGCGTCCATTCGGCGTCAGACTGGGCTTTGCGGCCAGCCCGCTTCGGCAGGTGGTCACCGATGTGGTCCCAAAGGGCCAGGTAGGTGGGCTGCTCGCCGGCGGCGTCGTCGTCGGTGGGGACTCTTGGGACCTTGACGATTCCGGACTCGATGGCATCCATGAGGGAGAAGTCGCTGACTACCCAGGGAAAGATGTAGCCCTCCTGGTAGCCCGAGCCGCCCAAGTAGAAGGGGGTGGCGGACAGGTCGTAGACCGCCTTGACGCCGACAGCTCGGGCAACCGCCCGGATGCCACGGAACCACACGCGGGCGCCTTCGTTGCGGTCTTTGGCTTCCGCCTTGGTGGTGGCGTCGAGGACGGTGTCGGCGGCCAGGGGCCGGTCCTGGTAGCAGTGGTGGGCTTCGTCGTTGAGAACAACGATCTCACCCTTGCCCCGGCCGGCCAGGTCGCGCAGGACCCGCTCGACCATCTGGGGTTCGGTCTCCTTGAACGGGTCGACGGACTTGCCGGCGGTGAGGAGCTTGCGAGTGTTCGCGGCGACCCCGCGCATCTCCTTGGCGTCGCGGAGAAGGAAGGTGTGGTAGTTGACGATAGAGATGGACGCGTCGGCAAGGGTGGGCCACAGGTCCGGGGGGACAAGGTCGCGCTGGCGGTAGTAGTTCTCGGAGTCGGCCGGCAGGATGACCCGCAACCGGTCGCGGATGGTGATGCCAGGAGTGACCACCAGGAACCGGTTGGTGAAGCGGGCGTCGCGGGGACTGAACGCCTTGTTGGCGGTGTGCCAGGCGATGAGCATGGCCATGACGACGGTCTTGCCGCTGCCGGTGGCCATCTTGAGCCCGACCCGGGGCAGCCCGTCGTTGTGGGTCTGGTTCTCGGCGTCGATCCGGGTCCGGAAGTCGGGCTCGCCTTTCCGGCCGGCAGCCTCTGCCAGGTAGATAGCCGTCTCGGCTGCCTCCCTCTGACAGAAGAGCATTCGGTCGTCTCGAGTCGGGTCGGCCCAGTGCTGGAGGAGCTTGCGGGTCACGGGTGTGACGCCCGGGTAGCCGTAGGCGCGCCAGCGGTCCACGCGTGAGCGGATGTCGTTGATGAGCGAGTTGACCTCTCGACGCTCGCCGGTCACGTCGAAGTCGAGTCCCGTCTGCTCGCCCGAGTCGTCCCTCAGGACGGGTGCATTACCGCGGCGCCGCCGCCCAACCGGCACTGGGATGAACGATTCGCTCGGCCGCCGCCCCGGCTTGACGGCGCCCGTGGGGCCGCTCGGACCGAGAACGAAGTGCTCCCCAGGCGGGTCGTACGGCGAGTTGAGGATGGGGTTCGCCAGCCCAGCAACCTCGGTCACACCCGGAGGTTAGCGACAACCTCCCTGACGCCCGATTGGCGACAGCCCGGGCCCCCTGCCACCAACGCCTCTACCAGAAGAATGGAGGTGGTCGGCGCTAGCACGCCGCGGCAAGGCTGCAGCTCCAGGGTGGAGTCACCGGGCGTCTGCCCAGACGTGCAGGTGGGTGTCGACGGACCACCGTTCGATCGCTGACCGGTCCACGGCAGGCGGGATCGAGGTGTCGTCGGTGAAGGTGGCGAGGGTGGCGTCGAGTTCGAGGCTGCGACGCCACCAATCGTCGAAGGGCACTCGACCATGGCGGACGTCGAGGAGCCATCGGGCCGGCTCGCCTTGGATCGGCAGGTTGAGGTGCCCGGTTGTCAGCAGTTCGAGGCACTGGAAGCCGAGGCGGGCGCAGTGCATCGCGTACTTGGTGTCGTAGCCGAACTCTTCGATGAGTTCTAGGCGGCCGCCGCCCCCTCGCTGACCGTGTCCCCTCCCGCGGATACCGAGCAGCCGTTCGGCCTGCGCCCGCATGTAGCCGCGGTAGCGGGGGACGATGTGGCGGCCGACGAACTTAGGGCCGAGCGCCTGGAGCTGGCGTCCTTGGTCGGTGGCGTGGAAGACCGGCGCCCATAACGCCATCAAGATCGAGGGGTTGCCGGAGCCGGCGAGGCGCAGGAACCGTCGGAGCGAGTGGAGCGTCCGGTCGATGTCACCAGGCCCCGACCTGCTGCCCTCCGGCTGGGTGCGTTGCATGACCGAGCGCATCCCCGTCTCGCCGAGCCCTAGGACCTCTTCAGCCGACTCGACCACTACGCCGAGCTGATCGAGGTCTTCGCCGCCGGGCAGTCCCGTGCCGTGCGCGGTGGAGCCGACCTCGACGAGCAGGATGGTCCCGCCGGGGAGAGGAGGTATCTCGAGCATGGTCCAGTATCTCCCCGGTGTCCGGTCCGCTTCTCGGACTTTCCACTCCGACGCTCCGGCCGTCTCGAGGGTCCCCTGAGGTCGCCCCAAGGCGAAAGCCCCCCGGTGGGAAGCACGGCCAGGACAGCAGCGACACATAGGCACCCAAGGGTGCAAGGCCCTGGCGGCCCCCGACCGTGCCGCGGCCAACGAGGGCGGTGAGCCCGGCGCCGGCCCCTGAACCCCTGGGATCGACCACCACCCTGCGTGGCCGCAGCCTGCCGCCGATACGACCCGATGCAGGTGCGGACGCCGGTGCGGATGTCGGCTGCGCCGGCGGTCGGAGAGGCCACCCGTAGCGGGCGTCGCAGTGCACTGCTGGTGGTGCGGCTGCCGCCCCCCTCCCTGCCGCCCGTCCCCCCTCCGGGGGGACGGTTGGCCTCTGAGGCGGCTGCCCCGACCTGGCGGCTGGCGGACGCGCCGAGCGTGGCGGCGAGCCCGGACGGGGTCCCGGCTGTCGAAGGCATCAGGGCGGCAGGTTCGACGCCGACCGGGCCCCCGCTGCGGAGAAACCGCGGGTCGGGGACCTTGCCAAGATCCTTGACAGGCGCCAGGACACTGCCTCTGAGCAGGTATTTTCCTCTTCCGGGACCGGGCTGCACGATTTTGGTGTGGCAAGGGTTGTGTCAAGGATCGCGTCAAGGGTCGGGGCGCATCGTGGCGCCCATGACCACCGCACCTGCCCTGTTCGCCCGTCTCGCCGCCGACCTGGAGCAGCGCCTCAGCCGGCCCGCTACCGGACCGTCGGCCGCGACGTGGGCCGCCCGCGAGCCCGCGTTGGCCGGGATCGGTCGGGCCGCTGATGCTGTCGCCCGGTGCCGCACCTCGGATCCGCTCGAGGCCCGAGCGGCGCTGAGCGCGCTGCTCCGGCTGGCCGGCGACGATCGGCTGGCGGCCGACGCGGCGATGGCCGCGGTCATCCCGGCGCTACGGGCAGTGGCCGGCGGGTTGACCCGTGCGTGGAGGGCCGACCCCGACGAGATCGACCAGGCGACCGCGGCCGCGGGCTGGGAGCGGATCGTGGCCCTGGCCGGTCACACCGTGGCCTGGCCGGACCGGGTCGTCGCGGCCGGCGCCCGTGACCTGGTCCGCGACCGCCTCCGCTCCGGGACCCGGCGGCGCCCGCCCGACCCGCTCCCCGACGGTGACGGTGACGGGCCTGGGATGGCCGCCCGGGCACCGGAGGGCTGCGAGCGGGCCGAGGTGGTCGACCTTCTCCGCCGCGCCGTCGAGGAGCGGGTCGTGACCCCTGCGGCGGTCGCGGTGCTCTGGGATCTGCGGGCGATGCGGACCCCGGCCGCCGACGCCGCCCGACGCGACGGACGCAATCCCGCCGCGGTCCGGACCCAGTGTCGGCGAGCCGAGGCGGCGCTGCGCCGTCACCTGTCGGGCGGCGAGCCGGCCGGCCTGGCCGACGCCGGCTGAAGCGGGGGGCGGATGCTGTCGATCGGGATGCTCGCGGCTGGCGACGAGGACTACTACCTGTCGGTCGGCAGCGCCGGGCCGGTCCGGGCCGACGAGTACTACCGGGAGGGAGGCCAGACCCCCGGCGAGTGGATGGGCGGCGGCGCCGGCACCCTCGACCTGCACGGCGATGTCACCGCCGCCGATCTGCGGGCGGTGCTCGCCGGTGTGGACCCTCGCCTCGGGGTGCCGTTGGTGTCGGGTCAGGCGGCGCAGGGCCGGCGCCGGCCGGGGCTGTTCCTGACCTTCTCCGCGCCCAAGGGGGTGAGCCTGCTCGGGGCGCTCGGCGACCGGGCGGTGGCCGACGCGGTCGACGGGGCGCACCGTGCCGCGGTCGGCGACGCTCTCGGCTACCTGGAGGACAACGCCCTCTTCGCCCGGCGGGGCCGGGGGGGAGTGCAGCGGGTGGCGACGGGCGGGTTCGTGGCCGCCGGGTTCGTGCACCGGACCTCCCGGGCCGGGGACCCGCAGTTGCACACCCATGTCCTGGCCGCCAACCTGGTGCAGGGGACCGACGGAGGGTGGTCGGCGCCTGACAGCCGCACCCTGTTCCGCCATGCCCGCACCGCCGGGTTCGTCTACCAGGCCGCGCTCCGTCACTACCTCACCGTCGGCCTCGGTTTGGGGTGGGGTGCGGTGCGGGCGGGGATGGCCGAGCCGGCCGGGATCGACCCGGCGACGTTGCGGCGGTTCTCGACCCGCCGCGTCGAGATCGAGGGCCGACTGGCTGAGACCGGCGAGACGACCGCCCGGGCCGCGCAGGTCGCCGCTTACCGCACCCGCACCGCCAAGGACACCCACCTGTCGGCTGGGGTGCTGCGGGCGTCGTGGGAGTTGCGCGCCGGCGATGCCGGGCTCACCCGCGACGCGCTGGACGCCCTGACCGGGCCGGGCCGGACGCCTGAGGCTCTGGACGTGGCGGATCTCGCCGACCGTCTGACCGGACCGGGCGGTCTCACCGCGAAACGGTCGACTTTCGAGCGGCGCGACGCCGTGCGGGCTGTCGCCGAGGCTGCCCCCGACGGGATCGACCGCCGGACGTTGGAGCGGACGGTGGACCTGGTCCTGGCCGACCCGAGGGTCCTCCTCGTCACCCATCAACCCACCCCGACCCGCCCCGACCCGACGCCCCCTGGCCCAGCCGAGGCGCTACCGGAGGGCCGACCGGGCGGCGACCCGGCCGCCCCGGAACGTCCGGCAGAGGCGCGCCATACCACCCGCGACATGTGGGAGGCCGAGGCCCGGGTCCTCTCCGGCGCCCTGGCCCGGCGACGCGGCAACGTTGCGGTCGTCGCGCCCGGCGTCCGGGACCGGGTGTTGGGGGCCCGGCCGGGGTTGAGCGACGAGCAGGCCCGGGCGGTCGAACGGCTCCTCGCCGACGGTGACGGGGTGTCGGTGCTGGTCGGTCGGGCGGGGACGGGGAAGACTTTCGCTCTCGACGCCGCCCGGGACGGATGGCAGGAGGCCGGGTTGCGGGTGGTCGGCGCCGCGCCCTCCGCGCGGGCCGCGGCCGAGCTGCAGGCCGGGTCGGGGATCCCCTCCACCACCCTGGCCCGGCTGCTCCTGGATGCCGAACGCCCGCCGGGCGACGGCGGCGGCCTCCCCTCCGGCGGGGTCGTGGTGGTGGACGAGGCCGGGATGGCCGGGACCCGCACCCTCGACCGGCTCCTCGCCACGGCGGCCCGGGATCGGGCCAAGGTGGTTTTGGTCGGCGACCCGGCCCAACTGCCGGAGATCGACGCCGGCGGCACGCTGCGGGCCCTCGCGGCGCGCCTTGACGCTCCCGAGCTGACCGTCAACCGCCGCCAGGCCGAAGTGTGGGAGCGCGACGCCCTCGACCGGCTCCGTTCCGGGCGGCCCGCGGCGGCGGTCGCGATATGGCGGGATCACGGCCGTCTGGTCCTGGCCGACACCGCGGCGGACGCCCGCCAGGCGCTCGTCGGTGACTGGTGGGAGGCCAGGCAGGCCGGCGCGGACGCCGGGATGTACGCGCTGCGTCGCAGTGACGTCGACGCCCTCAACCGTCTCGCCCGCCGGCTCCACGGGGAGGCCGGCCGGCTCGGCGGGGAGGAGATCGAGGTCGGCGGGCGGTGCTACGCGGTCGGCGACGAGATCGTCGCGCTCCGCAACCACCGGCTGCTCGGGCTCACCAACGGCACCCGCGGCACCGTCACCGCCGTCGATCTTCACGGCGGGTCCCTCATGGTCCGCGCCGTCGACGGGCGGGACATTCACGTCCCCTCCGGTTACCTGCAGGCCGGGCTGGTCGACCACGCGTACGCGCTCACCCTCCACAAGGCGCAGGGGGTCACCGTCGACCGGGCGTTCCTGCTCGGCTCCGACCGGCTGTTCCGCGAAGCCGGCTACGTCGGCATGTCGCGGGGCCGGGCCGGCAACGACTTGTACCTCGTCGCCGGCACCGAACCCGACCCCGACAGCCACACCCGGCCCGAGCGCCGCTCCGGTGTCCGCAACCTTCCAACGGCCGTCGAAACCGGACAAGATGGTGCCATCCGCACGCTCGTCGAGTCCCTCGACCGCAGCCACGCCCAGCATCTCGCCGCCGCCACCGGCGTGGTCGGCCCCGGGCCCGGCCGCCCCCTCGCCGACCTGCCCGCCGCCCGCGAGCCGGCCGGCGCTTACGGCCTGGGTCTGGGTGACGAACGTCGGCGGCTCCTGCGGCGCGCCGCGCTGGCCGACCCCGGAGCCCACCTGGCGCCGCTCGGGCCTCCGCCCGCTGGCGGCGTCGCCCGGATCCGGTGGTCTGACGCCGCTATGGAGGTCGACGCCTACCGTGACCGCTATAGGGTCACCGACCCCGCCCGCATGCTCGGGGCGGTCCCGGCGTTCGGGACCCTGCAGGCGGAGGACCACGCCCGGGCCCGCATGGCGCTCCGGGTCGCCGCGGCGGCCCTCGACCGTCCCGATCCTTTCGCCATCGCCGACGACCGCAGGCTCGCCCGTGACGAGCGGGCCGACGAGCGGGGGTGGTCCCGGTGAGCGACACCCACGCGTCCGGCCCCGCCACCAATCGTCCCAGCGTCGACCGGTGGCCGCCCCCGACCCCTCCGACGCCTCCGACGCCGCCGGCTCGCATGTCGGTGCCGGCCCGGCAGGCGCCCCCGCTGATGGCCGCCTGGCACGGCCTGTTCCTCGGCGGCGGGACCGTCGGCCCGGTCCTCGCCGGCGCCCAGCAGTGCGTGCTGGTCCTCGGGCCGCCCCGCTCCGGGAAGACCACCGCGCTGATCGTCCCCAACGTGCAGCTGGCGCCGGGCGCCGCGGTCGCCACGTCGACCAAGACCGACGTGATCGGCTGGACCGCCCGGACCCGCGCCCGACGGGGCCGGCTGTGGCTGTTCGACCCGTCAGGGACCATCCCCACCCCCGCCGGGCTCACTCGTCTCGGCTGGTCACCGGTGCCCGGCTGCGAGCAGTGGCGCGAAGCGGTCGCCACCGCGCACGTCCTGGCCCGCGCCGCGACCAGACCCGGGCGGGTCAGCACCGACGGCGACCACTGGAGCGAACGGGCCGAGGCCCTCCTCGCGCCGCTGCTGCATGCCGCCGCGCTCGCCGGGCTCGACGTGTCGTGGGTGCTGCGCTGGGTGCTGCGCCGGGAGGTCACCGAACCGGCCGGGCTCCTCGTGCGCCGCGGCGGCGACGAGATCGCCGCGGAGACCCTCTCGGGGATCGCCGCCACCGACGAACGGGAACGCTCCGGGATCTTCTCCACCGCGGCGGGGGTCCTCGCCGCCTACCGGTCCCCCGACGCGCTGGCGGTGGCCGCCGCTCCGAACTTCGATCCCGACGCGTTCGTCCGTTCCTCCGACACCCTCTACCTCGCCGCGCCCGCGGAGGACCAGGAACAGTTGGCCCCGATCGTCGTCGCTCTCCTCGACCGGCTCCGCCGGGCCACCTACCGGCGCGAGCCGGGCTGGCCGCCGGTCGTTTGGGCGCTCGACGAGGTCGCCAACATCGCCCCGCTCCCCAACCTCCCCTCGATCGTCGCCGAGGGCGCCAGCCAGGGGCTGGTCACCATGGCCTGCCTCCAGGACCTGTCCCAGGCCCGGGTGCGGTGGGGGGCCGCCGCGGACGGGTTCTTGACCCTGTTCGGGACCAAGGTCGTTCTCCCCGGCGTCGCCGACATGCGCACCCTGCAGCTGGTCTCCGCGCTGGCCGGCGAGACCCACTACCCGATCCAGTCGCTCACCGAGCCGGTCGGATGGTGGAACTACGACAAGGCCAGCCAGCGCACCACCTCGTGGGAACGGCGGCCGGTGCTCCCCGTCGACCGGGTCCACCACCAGACGCCCGGCACCGCGCTGGTCATCCAGCCCGGCCAGCCGCCCGCCCGCGTCGACCTGATCCCGTGCTGGGCCGCGCCGATCGGCTGACCGGCAGGAGAAGAAAGCAGCGCCACGGCAACGGCGCCGGCCGGGGAGGAACGCTTGGTCAGTCGACGCCGGAGCGGAGACTGTCGTACACGCCCGACAACGGGCCGTCGGTCGCCTGATCGCCGAGGGTCGCCTTGGCGTCGCGCCACGCCCGCTCCAGGCGGGCCGGGCCGCCGTCCGCGGCCGCCGCGGCCATCCGATCCGCGAGGAGCTGCTCGTCGGTCGGTACCGCCATCAGGCCCCGCCGCGCCGCCCACTCCGCGAGGCGGGGCCGGCCCGACGCCAGGTACGCCTCGGCCGTCGAGTGGGCCACCGCGACGATCGTGCTCTCGATCTCCGACACCAGCATCTCGTCCCACACCCACCCGAACGTCCCGTCCGCGACCCCGGCGAACGGCCGGCCCCGCACCAACCCCAGCGCCTCGCGGCGCAACTCCAACACCCGTTCCGCATCCGCGTGGCGGGCCGCCTCGACCAGCGCCTGGAACCGGAACCAGTCGGAGCTGACCGTCGACGCCAGCTGCCAGCCCACCTTCCCACCCGCGTCGGGCAGGTGCTCGGAGCCCAGGCAGCGCCGCAGACGGGACATGTACTGCCCGACCGTCTCGGCCTTCACCTCCCGCTCCGGGCGCGCCGAGTCCTCCGGCCACAGCGCGTCGCGCAGGTCGGCGACGGTCACCCGCCGCTCCTGGTGGGTCACCAGGTAGGCGGCCAGCTCCACCAGCATCCGCCGGTCCGGTTCCTTCGCCCACCCCACCGTCACCACGGGGCCGAGGATCAGCACCGCCGGACCGGACCACACATGACCGGGCGGCTCCCCGACCGAGTCATCGCCAGCACTCCCGGTCTTGCCGTTCCCGTTCGCTGGGCCGGTCCCTGCGACCGCGGGCGGCGCCGAGACCACAGCCGGAGCGGAAACGACCGGCGCCGCGACGGGAGCCTGCAGCGGCCCCCCGGCCCGGGACGGCACCGGTGGCGGGTCGAGCAACGTCGGCGATGGCGGCACCACCGGCGGCGCCCACGCCCACCGCCGAACAGACTCGAACGACGCCATCTTCGACCGGCTCTGCTCGGCCGCCGCCAGCTCGGCTCGCTGGCGGGCCAGGCGCCGACGACGGGATCTCGGCAGCGCCAACGCCATCCCGCCCGCCGCGACCATCCCGAGCGTGCCGACGTCGATCGCGACGTTCGCGTCGTGCAACGTGGCGGCGTGGACCGACGACACCTCGGCCTGATCGAGCGGTCCGACCGTCCCCGACCAGCCGTGCGGGTCGAGCAACCCGGTGCCGGAGGGCAGCGCCCGCTGCGCGTTGGGCGTGTCGGGGATGACCGCGGTGATCGCCGTCCCGGCGCCCTGCCGGGCCAGCGTCAACCGGTATACGTCCCACACCGGCCGGCCGGTGCCGTCACCCGTCGGCCCGCACGCCAGCATCGCCGAAGCGGGAACGAAGTAGCAGCCGACCCGGCCCGCGCTGCCCGAGCGGTTCCCGCCGGAGGCGTCATAGGTCCGCACCGCGGTGTTGTCCACCGCCACCGCGTTGGTGACCGTCGCCCCCGCGATCACCACCGGCGACGTCTCGGCCTGCACCCCCGCGCTCACCGCCGCTCCCCCGAACGCCGCCACCAGCGACACGCCGCCCACGACCAGCACGTACAGCCCCTTCACGCGCCTACCTCCCTCCGCCCGCACATCTTGACACCCGCACCGCCCATTCGCCGCGAATCCGACACCGATGAGCGAGGACTGGGAGGTGGATCTCGTGACTTCCTCGGATCGACGCCAGACATCGATCGCCGTTTGCCACGTCGGTATGGGTCGCGCCGGTCTGGTCGCAGCGGACATCCTGCAAAATGACCGTCGACGACAATGGGAGCCGATGGTCAGCGAGACGAGCATGGTTGAGACAGCCCGACCCGTCGTGACAGAGAGGCAACGCGATGATCCGATCCCCCAGAGGCTCAGCCTCCGCAGCGGCCTGCTGATCGAATCACCCCTCGACAGACTCCTCGAGTTCGCCCAGCTGGACGGCACCTACCAAGGCTATGACCAGATCAGCCCGGACCCCTTCGAGCTGAACGACCTGGATCTTCGCCTGGCTACGTCCGAGTAGCCGGTACGGCTCGACCTGGCGTGGGTCGCTGTCCAGAAGGTCGGTTATCACCGCTTCCGCCACACCCCTCAGCGTAGGTGTCCGGGGATGTGGTCTCGGGGTGGCGCTAGCGGCGCTCGAGCCAGGGCCGAGGAGTGCGGGGATCCACGAGCGCCATTAGGTTCAGGACCATCCGGCAGGCGTTGTTGGCCATGTGGTCGGCGGTGAGGGGTTGGTAAATATCGGCAGGCCCCGCAACCCTCAGCAAGGGCTGCATGCGCTGGTACTCGTAGTGGGTCTGGTGCCAGCGTTGGCGAACCTGGCGGTAGTGGTCGTCGCTAATCCAAACCTTGGACGAGCCTCGCAGATCCGCCCGCAGATCCTTGGCGGCCCACTGGCTGGCCCGGGCGTGGTGTGTCGAGGTGAACGAGCTTGGCAACCGAGTTGTCCGGGTCGTCGAGCAGCTTGGCGAGGTCGAAGGTGGAGGTGTTGTGGAACGGCAATCCGAGCTCCCGGCGTACGACGAAGTCCAGCTGGTCGAGATTCGGGACCTCCTTGGCCCGGGCGAGAACATCAGTCTTGGTGGGTCCCAGGACACAGTCCAACCTCCGAAGAATGGTCATGGGCAAAATGACGTCGCCGTACTGTGGGGCTTGTAGATGCCACGCAGTTGGTCGGCGATCAGACGAAGCCGCCGAGCTGGCTCATTGGGGGCTCTCCATCGGGCGTGGTCTGGCAGGATTGACGGGTGCACCCGATTGAGATTCGTCAGTTCGAGCCGTGATGCTCGACCTCGATCACGTGATGGTCCACGTGCCCTGCCCGCGCTGCGGGTACGGCGTTGAGGTCCAGCTCCTCGACGCACGGACCCAGGTCTATCGCTGGTGTCCGTGCTGCCGTGTAAGCATCCATCTCGTCGAACCGGACGGCACCGTCTCCGTCTCGACGTGCTTTCGATCTCCGACACCAGCATCTCGTCCCACACCCACCCGAACGTCCCGTCCGCGACCCCGGCGAACGGCCGGCCCCGCACCAACGCCAGCGCCTCGCGGCGCAACTCCATCGTCGAGCACGTCGAGACGGATCAGCTCCCGCCGGTCCCGGTAGCCGATGGTGGTGAACTTGCGGACGTGGACCGGGACCTGGCCGCCTCGCCGGGCTGGAGGGGTGGGGGGGGTCACGTCGGGCTGTCCTCTAACCAGCGAACGGCTGATCAGTTCGACACTTCCTTGAGGTCAGAGGTTAAACCGAGGGTGATCGGGAGACGAGATGCCAGCACTGATTTACCAGATGCTAGCTACAAAAGCTCCCAGCCTTGTAGCGCCTTTGCAACTGGGCTCTTGGCGGATGGGATCCCAATCTGTTCGGAGAGGACTAAAAGGGCGACTTCTTCCCGGCTTCCAAGGCTGAACAGGGGTTAGTCGAGTCCTCCGCCGTCGCTAACATCCGCGCCGAGGGTTCGTAGTGCTACATACCGACGAGGCGAGCCCCTGCGTAAGACGTCAGATGGAGACATTTATTAGAGTGCTGCAGAACACCGCCGTTGCCGCTCATTCCGCCGAGCAACATTCAAGAGGACTCCAAGAGCAGCGAAGGAAGCAACGTTCTCGGAACCACCAAACGAGATCAATGGAAGTGGAATGCCCGTTATCGGAAAAAAGCCGATGTTGGCGCCGATATTCAGATACGCGCCGACGACGACGATCGCGGTGGAGCCAAGTGCGAGAAGGCGTTGATACTCGCTGCCTGCGCGATAAGCCACTCGTATCCCGGTCAAGGCCAACAAAAAGAAGAGAACTACAATAAGGCAGGCCCCGATGGCGCCAAGCTGTTCCGCAGTAACAGCGTAGATAAAGTCGGTGAAGGGGTCGGGCAAATACCCGAGTCTCGCGAGCCCGTTCTGTAGCCCGACACCCATAAGATGACCTCTGTAGATTGCGTCGAACGCTTGAACAGCTTGGTAACCCGCACCCGAGCTGTCTCGATACGGGTGAAGAAACGAAAGCAGACGCTGTACTCTATACGGCGCAGCAATAGCAAGAGCACCGAAGAGGATGAAGGCCCCTGCGGCTAATCTCCATAAGAGCGTCCCGCGGACGTTGCCACCTATGAGAACCACCATAATAATGGAACAGACGACTGCGGCGGTACCGAAGTCGGGTTCGAGCATAATGAGGCACGTGACGAGGATGGTAGCTATCACAAGTACTTCAGGCCCGTCACGCCACCGAGTCGTCCGCACATCCTCGCCCGAAAGCACCGTTGC
Organism: Acidiferrimicrobium sp. IK; assembly: GCF_025499425.1. Taxonomy (GTDB): domain Bacteria; phylum Actinomycetota; class Acidimicrobiia; order Acidimicrobiales; family Palsa-688; genus Acidiferrimicrobium. The sequence goes on along the minus strand of NZ_JAIMCB010000022.1, from coordinate 8,721 downwards.
CGCGAGAAACACGATGGTGAGCCTAATAAACTCTGAGGGCTGCACGGAGAAAGACGACCAGCCTATCCATCGAATCGTACCTGAGACGTTTACGCCTACCCCAGGGACGAGAACGATAAGGAGTAGCAGCAGATTCAGACCAAACAGTACGAAGCTACCCCGACGTACGACCTGTAAATCCACGCGGCTAAAGAAAAAGAGCACACCCATGCCGGTGCCGCACGAGACCAACTGCCTCATCACGAAATGAAACGGGGAACCGTATTCATTTTGTGAAATCGCTGAGGACGCCGAGAATAACAGCAAGAGTCCGAATGGAACTATGATTCCGAGAAGAGCAAGAATAGTGACCTGGCTGCCGAATCGAGGAGAGGAACCCAGTGCGCGCCGTCCGACGCCTCTCGCATCATCCATCTGTTCCACCGGAGCCACCCCGCGCGGTTCCTGATCTTCTCCGGACGTCTTGTTACTATTAGCAATTAAGAGGTCCCACCTTCCGCTCACTGCTCGCTGGCGAATTAGTACACCAATGGCCCCGTACAAGGTCGCAAACGCCAGAAGCCCAGCTAGGTGTCCGGCGAGCCACGAAACGAGACACGCGACAACGAACAGCAGGCCCTCCAACAAGAAGGGCCGCCGAAGGTACCGAGCGGAGAACAAGAGGAGCAGCAGGCCGACGATAGCCACGATGACGCCGTCGCCGATACGGCTGAAGAATCGGTTCGAAAAGATCAAGGGAACTGAGATCGTCGCAGACTGTGAATACAGCTGCCCCCCAACTTGTACCTGCAGTACCTCATGTCCTACGTATGTCGACGCTGCGACGAGCGGAGCTTGGACAACCCCTGTTCCTGTCACAACGAAGTGTTCACCAGGCGAGAGTCTCGGAACGCTTGCGCGTATTACGGGAGACTTACGCCTCTCGGCCATGGGATAAATAACCGACGAGGCAGGGAGCAAGACGTCGCCTGGTGAAGTCTCTGTGGTGCCTATGTTCGTAATCGCGACACTGAACCGAAGAGCGTCGCCCGGGTACGCAGACAAGTCAACGCCGAGAGTCGTTGACCCGACGGGCTCGGCCCCGAAAACGATCTTCACCGGGGCGGTCCTAATCAAGAACCTCTGAACAACGTAGCCTGTCAGCGATTCACCGAGACTCGGTGCTCCCAAATAGAGGCCTTGACTCTGAACAGTCTTGAGGACGTCTGCACTGCGGGCTGTCGGTGCTACAGACGGGTCGGAGGTCGCCCATCCAGCGCCGGCCGATGCTGGAGCCGCAGACGGATCAGCCACCGATGTCGCATAGAACGTGGTAGCGGTGAAGGTAGGGCCGCCGCTGGTCGATATCGTCGAAGTGAGAGCGATTAGCCCGGTGGAAAGGTTGGTAGCTACGGAAACTCGGAGAGTAGAGGGCCGTTCTCCCCGAACCTTAGACGCGACGATGTTGAATTGCGTCCTCAGCTGCAACTCATCGGTCTCGGATCGAGGAAGGGCGCTTGGGACGTGCGAGACGGACACCGTAAGAGTCTGCCCCGACGGGGGCCCGCCATTTATCTCGGACAAGGCGACTGTTCGGACGATATAGGAGAGTGATAGAACTAAGAGCAAAATGAACAGAAGCGGTATGCGTCGGCGGCCTGGAGCGGTCCGAGACGAGTGCCCAGTTGTTACCGCGTGGTTCATGCGGATTTGGGGGCGGCCGTGACTGGAAATAGCAAGAGGGCGAATACTAAGCGACACTTCACGACGGATCCAACGGTCTCGGACGCCAGAGCTGCTCCACCGTCGCTAGCCGAATCAATATGTCCTGGGTGAGGCGGCTCCGTAGAGTACAGAGCCACTCCGTTAAGCCCTCTTGTCATTAGCACTGTTGTAGGTGTGTCGAATCAGCTCAGTGAAGTTGACTCTTCGCTTGACTACGGTGTCCGCACTATTTTCGGGGTGCCCTTCCCATCGGTCGTCTCGCCAGAGGAGATCCTCGCCGAGGATGACGCCTGCGTAGTCATATTCGAAGCCTTGGGCGGTGTAGACGCAGCCAAGCCGCTCCAAGCCCCTAGGGTCCCTCGCCCAGAGTTCGGCGGGTGGTGCGCCATGGGCTTTCTTGACCGGCTTAGCGTTCCAAGGTCTTGTCCACCGGCCGATGGTGGTGTCGTCGATGAGGGTTCCGTCTTGGGTAGGGTCGGACCATCGCCAACAGACGCCGGCGGCTATGCGGGCGGTGTGTCCCCTGGAGTTCTGGGCTCGGACCCACGCGTCCATCTCTTTGGGCGAGTCGACGACGGTGACTTCGAAGGCGTGGTCGTCGGTCCAAGGCTGTGCGCGGGTGTCGGTGAGGTCGAGGAGTGCGTCGGCCCCGTCGATGTAGGCCTGGGAGCCGCCGGAACGGAATTGGCCGTTGAGGTCGATCTCGATGAGGTCGATGCCGTTGCGGTCGCCGGCTTCTCCGATGACATCGCTGGTGCCGGTCTCTCTGGGTCGGACGATTTGGCGTTCGTCGAGGAGGAGGACCGGTACTCCGGCGACCCGAATCAGCTCGTCGACCTGGGCGAGGTTGGAGCGCTCGGCTTTCGGCGTGAATCTGCTGTTGGAGGTGAGACCGATGCAGTGGACCTCGTCGGCGATGAGGCAGTCGAGTTCCTTGGGTGAGGCTGAGCCGAAGTTGTTGAAGTACCGGAAGATCTGTACGGCTCGGTCCCTGACTCGGCTTCGGAGGGTGAGGGTGAAGGCTTTGCTGCCGGCGGCGCGGCTGCAGTTGTAGCCGGCCTTGCTGAGGTCGGCGAGGACTGTGGTGGTGAGGACACTTTTGTCGGTGTCAGGACCGCTCTTGCCCAGGACGATGGTCTTGGAGTTCCGACGGCTTTCGGCGACGGCCTGGGAGACGAGGTCGTAGGCGACGAGCTGCTCGTCGAGCAGGGTTAAGGTGTCGTGGCCTTTGATCTGCTCGGCGACGTGGTCCATGAGCTTCTTGGCGGCCCTGATCCGGCCGGCAAGGAACTCGTCGCATACGGCGCCGAGGCTCGCGGGGGATAGGCGGCGGTCGGCGAGGAGGGTGCGGGCGGCGCCGAAGGTGTCGGCGGTGAACATCGGGTATTCGGCGACGTCGTGCTTGGTGGCGTTGTGGAGCAGCACGGCGCCGGAGATTGTCAGGGAGCCTTGTTCGTGGAGCTGGTTGAAGTCTTCGAGGTGCTGGACAACTTGCTGCTGGGGGCGGAGCAAGGATCTGCGGAGGAGTGTGGCTCGTCGGGTATCGATGTCCTCAATCTCGCCGTTGGCCCACTGCTCGTTCTCGACCACGACGGCGCTTATGCCGCCCGAGGGGTTGCGGCCGCCACAGAGAGCGACGATCCGCTTCGAGGTGAGCGGAAGCTGGTACTCAGCCAGGAGCTCCACCTGATCGAGCCCTGCATCAACTAGCAGGGCTGCCAGAGCGGGGATTCTTCTGATCCAGCTGTTGGCCTCCGATTGGGACGGCGGGTACCCAAACACTCCGAGGAAGTGCTCAGTCGTCGCCTCGGTAAGGGCCCCGCTGAGGGCGTCTCGTCGAAAAGCGTCCGTCGTTCCTCTGTAGAGCTGCACTCCGCTCGGACCCCCCGGCTAGATCAGTGTGGTGCTTTGTCCGCCAAAGCCACCGTAACGCTCGGGAGGATACCGACGTGCGTTGTCGGCGAGCTTCTCCTCGACCGCGTGTCGGACGTCGACGCCGAGAAGGTCGGCGAGTCTGGCGAGGTAGATGAGGACGTCAGCGATCTCTGCCTGCACTGCGCGGTGCTGCTCCGTTGTGAGCCCGCAACTCTCGTCGGGGGTCAACCACTGGAGCTAGGCGAGGAGTTCCCCGGCCTCGGCAGCAAGGGCCATCGCGAGGTTTTTGGGAATGTGGAGCTTGTCCGAGACTGGGCGGCCCTTGCCTTGCAGTCCTGGCAGGAGTCTCCTTCAGCATCCCCGAGGCGGCCTAGTAACGGGACTCGGGTCTCGTGGACAAAGGCCGTGGAGAGCCACAGTACCGTCTGCCTAACTTTCATCACGCCTCATCCCCTCTCGCGCTATCTCACGATAATCTCACAGGGCTGGACGAAGGTGAGAACGTGCGAGCGGAGCAGAGCCAAGGCGCGCTCGCCGTTCCCACCGTACACTCTGGCCTCGTGCTCGCAGGCGGGAGAAGACGTTGACAACAACTAACGGATTCCCGGCTACAGCCAGCCAGGGTGGAATCCAGCCCGTGCATGCCCCGACGTTCACCACCTGTATGGAGCAGCTCCAAGAGGGATACGTTCAGGGCGTAGCTGCAACTGCGGGATGCACCGTCGAGCCTATTCGCCGAGACGTTTTCGGATTAGATGTCGAGATTATTCAGGCGCACGACCCTGACGCCGAGGAACTGACGATACGGGCACAGCTTAAGAATACCACGACCGTGAAGCCAGACCCGACCGCAGTTCACTTCAGCTATCAGCTCAAGAAGCGGGACTACTTCGTACAATTAGCTAAGCATCGGACAGGAATCAAGGCCATTCTTTTGGTGATGGTCACGAGTCCAGACCAATCTTTATGGACCGCAGCGGATCATGGTGCACTCACGATGGCCCATTGTTGCTACTGGGTAAACCTTGAAAACCAGCCTGTACCTGCGGCTCAGAGCCCCACTGTTCACGTCCCGCTTCAGAATATTTTTGATGCAGCATCGCTAACAGCAATGTTTGACCGGATGAGGGCCGGGGTGGCGATATGAGCGATCTGAGCATTCCAGAGCCGGCCTTCTCGCCAGCCCGGCTCCTCGAAACACTCGAAGACTGCGGTTGGACCGTTATCGGACAGCGCCACGACCTCTACAAGCGAATCCAACCTCCAGCCGAGCTTGGCGACACACGGTCGATAGTCATACCCCTTAATCGGGAAATGTCAGACTTTGAGGAGCTATTCTCGGGTGCTGTCTCTCTGCTGAAGTCTTCGTTTCAGGAGCTTTGGATCCGGCAGCTGTCCCCGCGCCTCGAAGCAAACCTGGCCGATGCCTTTAGGTTCCGGAAGGAGTCCGAGGCGCCGAGCGGCCTCATTCCGTGGGTGGCTGGTGAAGAACTGATTGGCTCAGCCAAGGCAACCTTGTTGGCGGGAGCCAAAGCCCACATGGAGCCTGCTCGACATTTCGGCAATAGGTTCGGCCAGTTCGCAAATCGATACCTAGACACGGTACTAATGGGTCAGACATCCCCGGGTAGCTATATTGTTACCGCTTTGGCGCCGTCCTCCAGGCTTGTGCCCTATCGTGCCACTACAACTGCATCGTTCGCATACGAGCATATTGACGGAGCGAGCGGCCGGGACGTAACCAACTCGGTTGTCCGGGCGCTAATAGCCGTGAAGGAGGCCCTTGCTGAGTACCGCGAGGAGTCTTCGCTCGACGTGTTTGAGGCCGGCGTCCCAGATGGCATATCCTACGAGCTAACGTCTGCCCTGGAGAAATTGGCAGCGAAGGCTATTAGTAGTGAGATCGAGATCGAATTCAGCACTGCTCAATCTGGCGGATCCGCTGGAAGGGAAACTCTTGCATTCGAGTTCAGCCGTCAAGACGCCCCCGTACTGAATTCTGCAGCGCTGCGACTGGCCGCCAGTACCGAGCGCGCCGAGGAGGTAGTAACCGGACGGGTGCATCTTCTTACAAAGAAGGAAGCTGGTAGCCCCGGCGTGGTCGGCGTCGACGACGGAAGGCGTAAGTACAGGGCGAGACTAGGTTCTGACGAGGAATATCACCGTGCTGTACAGGCGCACGATCTCGATCAAACTGTCGTCATTAGTGGTGAAGTATCGAGGGAAGGAAACGTCCGATGGCTGTATGGTGCCCGTCTTTTGGACGTAGGTGCTGAGCAGCGGGACGAATCTGCGGGAACAGAAAGGGAGGTCGGCGCCATGCGGCTCTTCGGCGAAGAACAGCGTTAACGGAGCAGTATGGGCTCCGCTAGATGGCGCTCTTTTTCGACGCTCGGGTAATAAGACGACGCATGTGAACAGGAATTCCGATCTCCTCACCAAGGGCCTGCAGTTGGTTCCGGGTTGTTGTAGGCCCACCCGTCTCTGTGACGGACCGTCAATATGAGTTCCCCGTCTTCGTAGTGTTCACAGCGGACGGTGCCCTGGAGACCAAGGTCTTCAAGATTAGGCCGTCGGATTCTCGAGCGGCCATTCGAATCAGGCCGACTTCCGGAACCACTCGACCAAACGTTCTGAAGCCAACCGGGGAACTCTAGTTGGCCGCGATCAGCGCAACGGATCCTGCTAGCCAGCCGAGCGCAGCTACCCCGAAGGCAAATCCGTAGAAGCCATCTATAGCTGAACAAGCGCTTGGAGGGCCTCCCGTATTTGGGCTCGGGATCGGCAACTGGCGTAGCTTTGAGAGAGGAGTCTCTGGTGAACGAAGTCCAGCGATATCGCCGAGAACGGATAGTGCGACACCGAGGCCAAGCGGCACTCGCCCTAGTATTTGATGCGATCGGCGGGATGGTGCACGTTGGAAGTGACCTGTCGAAACGGGTACCGGAGAGAGTTGTGCTCGGCATTATGGCCACCTGCTTAGTTTAGTCAATGCCTTCTTCCAGCTGACCACTGTCGTAAAAACGATCTCGCAGTTAGCTGTCGTTGGGCCCATACTTGAGCGACTCACAGATAGTCGTCCCGAGGAATGGGACGTCGGCGAACTAGTGCCCCATCAGGCAACGTTTGCGCGCTTTGAGATAGCACGAAGTCCTTCGTCGCAGGCGTGGCGGTTCCGCCCAGGCGATGTAGCGGCGGATCATCTCGTTCTGCTCTTCGTGGCTGCGGTGGTCGGTGCCATCGAGCGCGAAGTGGCGGAGTGCTTGGAAGTGACGCTCGATCCGGTTCAGCCAGCTGGTGTTTGTCGGCGTGTAGGCCAGTTCGACGTCGTGGGCTTCCGCCCACTTCCCGACGCGGTCATCGACTCGGGTGGAGAGGTGCGGGCTGAAGTTGTCGAGCACGATCGCAATCCGGAACTGGGCCGGGTATTGGGCGCGGATCAGCTCACGGAAGCTGAGGAACGCGTCGCGGTTCTTGTGGTTCACGACCCTCGACAGCATGTAGTCCCGGCCCAAATCGAGCGCGGCCATGGAGGGTGGGTGACGCCGCCCTAACGGTCGACGACGCGGTTCTTCTTGGCCTCGAAGTCCGGGTCGTTCGACTGCAGGAGATTAGAGGTCGGCGATGAAACCAGCTACCGGTGCGGTGGTGGTTACTCACCAAGTAGACGTGAAAAAGGTCCCGGTCGCGGGCCCTCGAACACCTTTCGGGAAGGTCACGTTGAGGCGGCAGAGGACCCCGGCGGGGCCGGTGGCCATTCGGCATCGGGGTATGGGGCGACCCGCAGGTGATCGGCAAGCCGGTCGGCGCGGCGGCGGCGCTCGAGGTCGCCCCGGGCTGCTTGCCTTAGTTCAGTGGGGGGGTGTCCCCATGTTCTTGTCAAGGCCTCGGGAGAGGTTTCCGGGGTTAGGCAGCCTGTGCGACGGCCGGGGTGGCGGGGTGGCCGGGGTTGTAGGGCTGGCCGGTGCGGAGCATGGCGAGGATGACGTTGCAGCGCCGCCGGGCGAGGCAGATGAGCGCTGCGTTGTGGCGTTTGCCCTCGGCTCGTTTGCGGTCGTAGAACGCCTTGGACTCCGGGGAGCGCAGCGACGCGAACGCGGCGAGGAACATGGCGTTTTTGAGGCGGTGGTTGCCTCTGCGGCTCTTGGACTCGCCGTTGAGAGACTTCCCGGACTGGCGGGTCACCGGGGCGAGACCGGCGTAGGAGGCGAGGTTGTCGCCGTCAGGGAAGCGGGTGCCGTCGCCGACCTCGGCCAGGATCCTCGACCCGGTCCGCGGACCTATCCCAGGCATGGACGAGAGCAGCTCACCGAAAGGGTGCGCGAGGAACGCCTCCTCGATCTCCCCAGCGAGAGCGTCACGGCGGGCGAAGACCCGGTCGAGCTCGACGGCCAGCTCGGCGATCACCCGGCCGAGTGTGGCCTCAGCCGGCACAGTCACGCTTTGCGCGTCGAGGGCTGCGGTGACCGCGTCGACGATCTTGGTGGCCAGGCGAGGCGAACGGCCCTTGACCGTCCGGGCGATCCGGGCCGTCCCCGCCCCCCGGAGGGCGGTCAGGGTCGGATATTTGGCCAGGAGATCCCGGACGCCGGCGTAGTGGAGCCGGGAGCCAACCGCGCGCTCCAACGCCGGGGACACGCTGGTCAGCGCGTCACGGCACCGGTTCGTGAGGCGGGTCTGATCCGCGGCCAAGTCGATGTCGAACCCGTTGAGCACCCGGAGACGCTCGAGAAGCTCGTCAGAACCGACATCGAGCCAGTGCACCTGCTTGCGGCGGGTGCGGCCGGTATCCGCGATCACGAACGCGTCTCCCTCCCCCACCTCCGCTCCGCCATCGCCTAACACCCGTCCTCTCGAGGGCGGCCTGACCCCGAACCGGCTGCCGCGAACCTGCTGGCCCACGAACGACTTGTCGGCCGCCCTCGACCACCCCCGACCCGCTGGCGCGTGACCCAATAAGAGCCTGCCCTCCACCGAGTGGCCACTCCCTGTCCTGTCCGCACAACCAGCAAACAGCCCCTTGATGTGATGAAGGAGCGCAGCGCTGCTCTTGCGTGATGGGCCCGGATGGTGCGTTCGGGTCAGGCGCCGGCAGGAGGGAGTCTGATGGTGGGTGCTCCTCGGAGCTCCTCCCGGCAGCGG
>NZ_JAIMCB010000021.1 GCF_025499425.1 Acidiferrimicrobium sp. IK | reverse complement strand
CGGTCGTCGGTTGTTGGTCGCACCCGAGATCAAACTCGGGCCAACACGACGACCGGTGGATGCCCCTCAAACGGCGCGGAGATGCTGGTCAGGGGCTCCTTCGCCTATCCGCGCGGCCTCTAATTCAAGAAATGTCTTCTCAGGGCGTATCCCAGTGACCGACCGCGGCGATGACCGCTACGAGATGCGCAAGCCCCGACCGTTGAGCGAAAGAGACGTCGAGGACTTCTTCTCCGGGCACGCCTTGCCAGGGGAGGAACTCCTCAACTCTTTCGCCCAGTCGGCTCGGGCGTCGGCCACCGGACCAGGTCCCCTGCCCACAGGGAACCTGGCCCGGATCCTGACCGAGGGTCTCACCATCGACAAAGGCGACCTGCCGGCGACGGCAGCGAGCAAAGCCACCGGGCCTCGCCGAGAGGCATCCGGGCTACCGAAATGGAGACGACCCATCGTGGCCGCATCAACCGTCCTCACGACGCTCTTCGCCAAACTGGGCGTCGCTAGCGCAGCGACCAAAGTCGGGCTCACAGCCGCCGTAGCCGCGGGAGCGATGACCGCAGCAGGAGCAGCTGGAGCGCTCCCGGGCCCAGCGCAAAACGCCCTCTCTCACGCGGTAAGCAGCATTTCCCCTATTAATCTCCCGACCTCTGCCACCAGCCACAGCGCACCGGCCGCGAAGGCGCCCGTGAGCCACGGCCGTCCTGCCAGCCCAGGCCTCAACGGTCTGACCAAGGCCAACACCACGCCCGCCGCCGGTCACGCGCCCACTTCGGTCCCGGCGCCGGCCAACCCGGGCAGCCAGAGCTCCACCGGGTTGGATCAGGCCAACACCACGCCCGCCGCCGGTCACGCGCCCACTTCGGTCCCGGCGCCGGCCAACCCGGGCAGCCAGAGCTCCACCGGGTTGAATCAGGCCAGCACCACGCCCGCCGCCGGTCACGCGCCCACTTCGGTCCCGGCGCCGGCCAACCCGGGCAGCCAGTCGACCAGCCACCCAAGCGCTCCGGTCAGCGCAACGCCCCCGGTTAGCCCCGCAAGTCAGAGTCCCGCCGGCCAAAGCCCAGCCGGCAGCTCCTCGGCCGGCAGCTCCTCGGCCGGCAGCTCCTCGGCCGGCAGTCCTGCCGGTGGCCATGCTGGCTCCACTGGCAGCGCCGTCGCTGGCAGCCACACCAGCTCCAAGCCTTAATCGCATCTACTCGAACGGCGTCGCCTACGACCGTCGGGCCAGGCCCCCAAATTGCCGGTGCGAGGGTTCAGCCAGCCAGCCAGCCAGGCAGCCAGCCGCCGGAGCCTCCGGGCGCCGGTGAGCGCGCGACCGGCATCGACCTTGTGACGGTGGCCGCCCCTCCGGGGCGGCCACCGCCGCGTCTCGTGGCAGGATCGGGGCCATGCCCCGGACCCGGCCGGCCGCACCCGCGACCGTCACCGCGACCGCCGCCTACCGCGACCGGTGGCGGGGCCGGCGGGTGTGGTTGGCGGCGTTCGTCGGGTTCGTGGCTTTGGGCGGGGCGTGGCTGCTGGCGACGCCGCTCGGCGCTCCGCCCGACGAGCCCAGCCACATCAACCGGGCGTACGCGCTGGTCCACGGCGACGTGATCGGCTCGCCGCCGGGGGCCGGGCAGCCGGCGGCGGTCACCGCGGTGGAGGTCCCCGCCGGCCTCGACGCCCTCCAGGCGGTCGCGCAGTGCGCCAACGCCGACGTGCGCCGGCCCGCGACCTGCGACAACCGGGTGGTGGGCTCGTCGCGTCTGGTGCCCCACCTGATCTACACCGGGCGCTACCCGCCGCTGTACTACGCCCTCGTCGGCCTGCCGACCCTGGTCGCGAGCACCCCGGGAGTGGTGTATTGGATGCGCCTGGTCAGCGTCGCGTTGAGCGCGGCGTTCTTCGCGTCGGCGCTGGTGGTGGCCTGCCGGCGCAGCCGGAGCGTGGCCGGGCCGCTGGCGGTGGCCTTGGCGGTCACCCCCACCGCGCTGTACCTGGCCGCGGCGGTCAACCCGAGCGGGCTGGAGATCTCCTCCGCGGCGGCGCTGTGGGTGGCGCTCACCGTGCTGGCCCGCGACCGGCCCCCCGACCCCGGCGGCGAGGTGACCCTGGCCGGGATCAGCGCGGTCGTGCTGGTCCTGGCCCGGGGCGACTCCCCGCTGTGGCCGGTGCTGATGATCGTCTGCCTGCTGCCGCTGGTCGCCGGCGGGGACCTGCGGGGTCTCCTCGCCCGGCGCGACGTGCGCGCCTGGGCGGTCAGAATCGCCGCCGCGTACGCCGCGGCGGTGGGGTGGGTCTTGGGGGAGGACGCACTGGCCGCGCTGCCGGTGGGCCCCCGCACCCACACCACCGCGCTGCACCTCCTGCGCCAGGTGGTCGACGAGATGCCCCGGTGGGGCCGGGAGTACGTCGGGGTGTTCGGCGCGGTCAACGCGCCGTCCCCCCGCGGCGTGATCGCCGGGTTCGGGGTGCTGGCCGCGGCTTTGGTCCTCGCCGCTCTGGCCCGGGGCGACAACCGGGCCCGGCTGTCGGTCGCGGCGACGGTGGCCGCGGCCGCCGTCGTGCCGGTCGTGCTGGAGGTGATCCAGTCGCGCCGCATCGGCCTCGGCGCCCAGGGCCGGTACTTCTTGCCGCTGGTCGTCGCGGTCGTGCTGGTCCCGGGCCTGCTGATGCCCGCGCCGGCGGGACCCGCCCGCCGGCGGCGCTGGGCCCGGCGAGGCGGGTGGCTGCTGGTCGGCGCGGCCGGAGCCGGCCAGGTGGCGGCGTTCGCGGGGGCGCTGCGCCGCTACAGCGTCGGCGTCGCCGGTCCCCACAACCCGTTCGTGACCGTCGCCGCCGGCTGGCGGCCGCCGCTGCCCGCCGGTGCCCTCGACCTGCTCTACGCGGCGGGCGTCGCCGGGGTCGGCGGCTGCCTGGCCGCAGCGTGGCGGCGGCGGTCCGCTCCGCCCGGGGAAACCCGCCCCACCCGCGCTGTAGGCCAGCTTGACCCTGAATATAAGGCGGACCTAACTTAACTGGCGATGGATCTGGTCGCCGCCACCGACACCGGCCCCCGTCCCGCGGCTCGCCGCCGGCGGCGGTCGGTGTGGGGGCCGGGGATGATCGTCATGCTGGCCGACACCGACGCCGGCTGCTTGATCACCGCAGCCCAGTCAGGAGCCCAGTGGGGATACGCCATGGTGGTCCCGCAGCTGGTGTTGATCCCGATCCTGTTCGTGGCCCAGGAGATCACCGTCCGGCTCGGCGCGGTGACCGGCAAGGGTCACGGCCGGCTCATCCGGGACCACTTCGGCGTCGGATGGGGCATGGCGTCGGCCGGGACCCTGGTGCTCTCCGCCGTCGGGGCGCTGCTCACCGAGTTCGCCGGCGTTGCCGGGGTGGGGGAGCTGTTCGGGGTGTCGCAGTGGGTCACCGTCCCGGTGGCCACCGTGGGGCTGATCGGCCTGGCGTTCACCGGCAGCTACCGGCGGGCGGAGCGCATCGGGATCACCATCGGCCTGGCCGAGCTGGCGTTCGTGCCGGCCATGCTCCTGGCCCATCCGAGCGGCCACGCCCTGCTGCACGGTATGGCCTCCCTGCCCCTCGGCCACTCCTCCTACGTGTACCTGCTGGCCGCCAACGTCGGCGCGGTGGTGATGCCGTGGATGATCTTCTACCAGCAAGGGGCGGTGGTCGACCGGGGCCTGACCCCCGCCGATCTGCGCCAGGAACGCCACGACACCGCGGTCGGCACCCTGCTCACCCAGGGGATCATGATCGTGGTCATCGTCACCCTGGCGGCCACCGTGTGGAGGGCCGGGGCCCACAACTCCCTCGACACCGTCGGGCAGATCGCCGGGTCTCTGACGCCGTTCATCGGCTCCGAGCAGTCCAAGGTGCTCGTCGGCGCCGCAGTGCTCGGCGGGGCGATGGTCGCCGCTTTGGTGGTGTCGCTGGCCGGGTCGTGGGGCGTGGCAGAGGTCCTCGGCTGGCGCCACAGCCTCAACGAGAAGGTCGGGCGGGGTAACGCCAAGTTCTTCGTGCTCTACGCCGCCACCCACATCGTCGGGGCGGTGCTGGTCCTGGCCAGCGTCAACTTGGTGTCCCTGGCGGTGGACGTCGAGGTGATGAACTCGCTGCTGCTGCCCCTCGTCCTCGGCCTGCTGCTCGCCCTCGAGGCCCGGGCCCTCCCACCTGAGCACCGCATGCGCGGCGCCTACCGGGTGGTGGTCACCGGCTTGTGCCTGATCGTGATGGCCTTCGGCTTGTACATGGTGCCCCAGACGCTGGGGCTGTGAGCCACCGCGGGTTCGGCCGGCAGGCCGGCGGCCTTGGACGCGTCGAGGAACCGCCGGTCGAAGGCGACGAACGCCCTTAGATCGTCGCCGAGCAGCAGGGTAGAGGCCAGACGGAGCGCGTCGCGCGAGCGCGACAGCGGCTGGCCCAGCTTGCGGGCGGCGGCTTGGACGGCGCGCTCGAGCGGCACCAGGTCGAGGTCGCCGACCACCGCTCGCGCTTCGATCAGGACCTGGCCGCCCTCGCCGGTAGCCATTGTCGCCGGAAGCCCGGCGCCTGGCCCGGCTCGGTGGGACCGAGCCCGGGCTGACGCTGCCGCCTCGCCGTCGTCCAAAGCCCCGGTGATACTGGTCGACACCTCCATATGGGTCGACCATCTCCGGGCCGGCGAGCCGGCCCTGGCTCACCTGCTCGACCATGGCTGGGTGCTCGCCCATCCGTGGGTGACCGGCGAGCTGGCCCTCGGTCACCTGTCGCAGCGCGAAGACATCCTGGGTCTTCTGGCCAACCTCCCGTCGGCGGAGGTCGCCACCGACGCCGAAGTCCTCGGATTGATCGACGCAGAGCAGCTCTACGGGCAGGGCATCGGCTACCTCGACGCCCAGCTCCTCGCCGCGACCAGGCTCACCGCGGACGCCCGCTTGTGGACCGCGGACAAGCGGCTCGCCGCGGCCGCCCGCCGTCTCCGTCTCCTCGCGGACGGCGAGGCCGGGCCGTAGCAGTCACAAGCAGACAGCGACTGGAGTGGTAGGCGAGACGGGACGGGGGCGACCAGTGAAAGGCCGCTGCCACCTGATCGTCTGCGGCCCGGGTGGCGTCGCCAGCGGCACCGTCAGCTCCTCGATCAACTGGCGGGACGGAGCAGGCGGGGCGACGCCGGGTCCGAGGCCACCCAGCATCGAGGTGGCCAGCCGGGGGCCGGTGGGGATGGCGGGCCGCCGGCCGCGTGAACAGCTCGTTTTGCGCGTCGGCGCAGCGCAAAACTCCGCGATGTCCGCAATGATTGACCGATGGAGGACCAAGACGGGCGGGAGGACCGAGACCGCCGGGAGGGGCGAGACGGGGGGCGGCCGGTGGAGGGCCGCGACCACCTGATCGTCTGCGGCCTGGGCGGCCTGGCCCTGCGCTTGATCAGCGCCCTCCACCACGCCGGCAACGCGGTCGTCGCGGTCGACGCCGCACCGCCGGCCCCGGCCCGCCAGCTGCTCGAAGAGCTGGCGGTGCCCCTCGTAGTCGGCCCGCCGTGGCTCAGCCCGGTCCTGCGCCGGGCCGGCGCGGCGCGCGCCAGAGGGTTGATCTGCGCCGAGGACGACGAGCTGCGCACCCTCGAGACCGCGCTCAGCGCCCAGCGCGCCTTCCCGCAGCTGCGGGTGGTGGCCAGCATGTCCAACGCGTCGGTGGGGCGGGCCCTGGCCGGGGTGACCGGCCCGGGGACCGTCCTCGATGTCGCCACCCTGGCCGCCCCGTCACTGGTCCAGGCGTGCCTGGCCGACAACCACAACACGCTGCGCATCGGCGACGCCGAGTTCGAGGCCACCAGCGTCGAGGTCACCGCCGGGGGTTCTCTGCGGTCCCTGTTCGGGGACCTGGTGCCCATCGCGGTGACCCGGGCCGGGACCTCCGAGGTCGAGGTGTGCCCAGGACGCGACGTCACCGTCGGCTCCGGCGACACCGTCCGGGTGCTCGGCTCGCCCGACGAGCTGGCCTCCGCCGGCGTCGGGCGCCCCGACGAGCAGCGCGGCGACGGCCTCGGCCGCCACCGGCCGGCACGCCAAGCGCTGGTGTTGCTGCGGTCGGTGACCGCCCAGGTGGAGTGGCCGCTGCGCCTGACCCTGGCCGCGCTGGTCGCTCTCACCCTCGGAGCGACCGTCGTCCTCCGCTTCGGGTACCGCCAGCCCGGCCCCGGCGGTCACCACCTGTCGCTGCTCTCCGCGGTGTACTTCACCGTGGAGACCATCGCCACCGTCGGCTACGGCGACTTCTCCTTCGCGCAGCAGCCCAACTGGCTCAAAGTCGTCGGGATCGCGGTCATCCTCGTCGGCGTCACCCTCCTCACCACCCTGTTCGCGCTGCTGACCAGCCAGCTGTTCGGTCGCAGCCTGGCGGCCGCGCTCGGCCAGCGGCGGATCACCGGGATGCGAGGCCACGTGGTCGTGATCGGCACCGGCTCGGTCGGGGTGCGCGTCGTCGAAGGGCTCCTCGCGGCGGGGGCCAACGTGGTGGTCATCGAGCGCGACGACAACAACCGCCACCTGTCGCGGCTGCGGGCGCTCAAGGTGCCGGTCATCACCGGCGACGCCTCCCAGCCGAGCACCCTCGACGCGGCCAACACCACCGCGGCGTCGGCGGTGGCCATCCTGACGAGCAGCGACCTCACCAACCTCGACGTCGGGCTGGCCCTTCGCGACCGCCTCGGCCCGGCGGCCGACACCCTGCCCACGGTGATGCGGATCTTCGACCGGTCGCTGAGCGACACCATCGCCGCCAGCTTCGGGTTCCGCTCCGTGCTGTCCACCTCCGCGCTGGCCGCGCCGTGGTTCATCGGCGCCGCGCTCGGCTTGGAGATCCTCTCGACGTTCTACGTGGAGCGCCAACTGTTCCTCGTCGGCGCGCTGACCGTCGCCCCCGACGGCGGGCTGGCCGGCCTGGCCATGCAGGAACTGTCGGCCCGGATCCGGGTCATCTCCATCCGGAGGGTAGGAACCACGATCATGGAACACCCTCCTCGGCGGGCCACCCGCTTCGCGCCCGGCGACCGGGCGTGGCTGATCGGGCCGCCAGAGGAGCTGCTGGCGGTGCTGCGCCGCGACGCCGTCCCCGCCGCTGTCGCCGCTCCGCCCGGTTTGGTGGAGAAATGAGCGGGGCCGGCGGGGGCCCCGACCACGACAGCGAACGGCTGGCGGGGATGCTCGCCGCCTTCGCGGACCACACCGTCGCCATCGTCGGCCGGGACCTGCGCGTCGTCGCCTCTGGGGGCGACCCGGGCGGCACCGTCGCGCCCGGGTCACCCGTCGCCGCGTTGGCCCCCGGCCACGCCGAGCAGGTCGAGGCCGCCTGCCGGGTCGCGCTCGGAGGCACCCGGGAGGCCTCCGACCTGCCCGGCGGCGAGCTGCTGGTGGAAGCCGCGCCGCTGCGCCGCGACGGCGACACCGTGGTCGAGGTCGTCGTGGCGCTGCGCGACATCTCGTTGCTGCGCGACGAGCAACGCCTGCGCCGCTACTCCGACCACCAGTACCGCAACGCGTTCGAGCACGCCCCGGTGGCGATGGTCCACGTCGACCGGGCCGGCCGCTGCCAGCTGGTCAACGACGCCATGGCCTCCCTCGTCGGGTTGCGCCCGAGCGACCTGCAGGGCCGGGAGATGCTCGAGCTGCTCCACCCCGGGGACCGGCCCCGGGTCGCGGCGGCCATAGACGCCATGCTCGACGGCAGCCTCCCCTGGTACCGGGGGGAGGACCGCCTGTTGCACGCCGGCGGGCCGGTGGTGCTCGCCAGCCTGACCGCGGCGCCGATCTCGGTGGAGGGCGGCGGGGTCACCCACATCCTCATGCACCTGCTCGACGTCACCGACCAGCGTGACCTCGAGGTGCAGCTGCGGGCGCTGGTGGACGAAGACCCGCTGACCAACCTGCGTAACCGCCGGTCGTTCGAAGCCGCCCTCAACGCCCAGTGCAGCCTGGTCGCCCGCTACGGCGGCACCGGCGCGGTGTTGGTCCTCGACCTCGACCGGTTCAAGCAGATCAACGACCTCTTCGGGCATCACATCGGCGACGAGCTGATCGTGCAGTTCGCCGGGCTCTTGCGGGCCACGCTGCGCACCGCCGACATCATCGGGCGGATGGGCGGCGACGAGTTCGCGGTGGTGCTCCCCGAGACCTCCCTGGAGCAGGCGGAGGTGGTGGCGTCCAAGCTGGTGGCGTCGGTGAAAGAGAAGATCCGCATCCCGGTGGGCGGCCAGACCCGGCCGGTGACCACCAGCATCGGCGTGGCCCGCTTCGACAGCGACGACGTCAACGGCCGTCAGGTCCTCATGCGCGCCGACCTGGCCATGTACGAGGCCAAGAACTCCGGACGGGACCGCTACGCCACCTACCAGCCCGGCTCGCCTCGCCGCTCCCGGAGCCGCTCGGCGCTGGTTGAGCGGATCGAGAACGCGCTCAGCCGCGACCACTTCGTCCTCGACGCGCAGCGGGTAGTCGACCTGCGCACCGGAGCCGGGCGGGACTACGAGCTGCTGCTGCGGCTACACGACAGCGCCGGCGCCGTCCCGCCGGCCGCGTTCTTGGGCGTGGCGGAGCAAGCCGGGCTTCTCGGGGCGATCGACCGTTGGGTGCTTGGCGCCGCGGTCGACCTGCTCTCGGCGCCGGGCGTGGACCCCGACACCAGGGTGACGGTCAACGTGTCACCGGCCACGTTGACCTCCGAGGACAACCTGACGTTCCTCGAGGAGCGGTTCCGGGGCGCCCCGACGCTGCCCGGCAGGCTGGCGCTCGAGGTGGCCGAGAGCGCGCTGGTGGCCCACCTGCCCGACGCGGAGACGACGGGGGAGAGGTTGCGGCGGATGGGCGTGCAGCTGTCCCTCGACGAGTTCCGGGCCGGGTTCGGGGCGTTCTCCCACCTGCGGGCGCTGCCGATCGTGCAGGTGAAGATCGACGGCCGGTTCGTGCGGGCCTGTCTCGAGTCGCCGGCGGACCGCCTGGTCGTGCGGGCCCTGGTCAGCGTGGCCCACGGGTTCGGCAAGCGGGTGGTCGCCGAGTACGTGGAGGACGAGGCGACCGTGCAGTTCCTCCTCGAAGAGGACGTCGACTGCGCCCAAGGGTTCCACCTGGGCGCCCCGTTCCCGAGCAGCGAGCTGCTCGGCAGGTAGTCGCCTGCGGGCCGGCTCCTCGCGCCGGTGGACACCTTGAGCCTCGAGCCGGTCGCTTCGTCTGCACCCGGCGATCCGCATCGATCGGCCTGCCACAACGAGCGCAAACAGACGGGTATGGCCTACGCCCAGTGTCAGAGATCGCCCACGCACGGTGAGTTCGCAGGGTCGCTGACGACGGGTAAGGAACCGCCCGCTCGTACGCCTGTGAGCGTGACGGCGGACGGGGGGCAGCACACCCGGCGCAGGCGGAGCCGGGAGTCGGTCATGGCCGCCAGCGAAGTCGGAACGTGTGCCGGCGGATCGGCGTGTAGCGGTTGCTCATCCAGCAGCGGGCCCCCGGTCCGATGGTGTTGAACCAGACCTGAAACAGCGCGTTCTTGCCCTGGAGGCGGCGACCCACTCGGCTGTTGAGCATGACCTCGCTGCTGTGATGATGTAGTCGTTCAAGGACGTCGGCCAGCTGTCGGTCAAGGCGGGCGAGCCAGTGGGCCTCCAAGGCGTGGACGCGGTCATCGGAGAGGCGGTGAGGTGCTGCAGACGCTGCAGGTGGTCGACTTCGACGGAGCGCAACGCCCAGTAGTCCGCCCAGTTGCGAACCCGGTGGAACGGGACCGCCTCGAAGCGCGACTCGAGATCCACGCGGACAGCGGGGGTCGCAGACCCGAGATCCGGCAGCTCCGGGACGGGGTGTTCATCGATTTCCTCGAGCCATACGGCATCGAGCGGCACGCCCCGACCGTCGAGAGTGAGGATCGATCCTGGCACCCGCCCGACGATCGGCGCCAGGGGCGTCGCCCCCTCGCCTCGCTTGTCGAGGAGCATCGCCTGCCCGCTTGGTGTCGCCAGATAGGGGTTCATCGGCGCCCATGCCCGGATGGAGTCGTAGTCGCCGCTGGCATGGGAGGTGACAGCGACGGTGGACCCGTCGGCTGCCCTGAACGTCGAGCACCGTGACCGCATGACCCTTCGTCGGCGGCCACCGCTCTCCTCGATGCCGAGCGCGCCGCTGACACCAGGCTGGCGATCGAGTCCGACGACCCCGAAGAGCGGCGGCTCATGAGACGTACCTCGGACTGGCCCCATGGTCCCAGTGTCGCAGCCCCGGTCCACGCATGCTCGGCGAAAGATCAGCGGAAACGAGGGTGGGGAGGGGGCCATATCCCCTCATGTGAGTGCTCGCAGCTCGGCCGGCACCCACGTCGGCCAAGCAGGCTCGGCCAGGGATGTGCCGTTGAAGAACTCGGCGACGACCCGGAACGGGACGGCGGCGCGGCTGTTGTCGTAGACCGTCGCCCGGTCGGCTTGGCTGACCGCGGAGGCGACGAGCGGCCAGAGCCTGGCGTAGCGCTCCCGCACTTTCACCTCCGGCACGCTGTGGCCGCCCCTGGCCACACGGTCGGCGACGCGGGCGACGGTCAACTCGAGGGGGACCACGACGACGTGGATGACGACGATGTAGCCGGCAGCTCTGGCGTCGCCGACCAGCGACAGCTTCGAGGGATGCGAGAAGACCGTCTCGGTGACGAAGCTCACACGACGGGCGAGCAGCTCCTCACGCGCGTCCGCCGCCAGCTGTGACGCCTCGTAGGCGTGCGCCTCGGCGTCGTCGGGCCAACGTTCGGCGGCGAGCTGGTCGGCGTTCACGAACCGCAGATGGGTGATCGGCCCGACGACCCTCTCATACAGCGTGCTCTTGCCGGATCCGTTCGGCCCGGCGAGGAGGTGCAGGACCGGGTCGGCCATCAGTCGCCCGGGGCGGACGGCGGGCGTTGCACGACGTTTCCGTCGTCGTCGAGTTCGGAGTAGCTGGCGCCTGAGGCGGCGAAGGTGGCGGCCAGATCCAGGGCGGCACGCCGCTCATCCATGCGTTCGGACCACTCGGCCCGCACGATCGCCTGCTCCTGGGCGCTCAACGTGTCGTAGTGCCGGACGCCGGCGAGGACCGCCGCGATGTCACGCTGGGAGGTCGTCGCTGACGCCTCGAGCTCGCGGCCGATGCGGGCCCAGTGGCCGACCTGCTGGGATGCGCTGCGGCTCAACGCCTCACCGACCAGCTTTGCCGAGGCGTACAGATCGTCGTCGATGCGTGCCGGCGATGTCGAAGCCACAGTCACTCCCTCCGTCACTCCCTACTGTAGCAACTTGCAACAGAAGCGCACGGGACCGACCGGGCCATCCCCTGGCACCCGAACGATCGATCACAGCCACGCCCGCCCCGAGCCTTCGTCGCACGCCGAGCAAATCGACGGGTGCGGGTGCCGAGCCTCAGCGGCGAGCGCCACATAGGGTGACGAAATGGCCGCCTGCGGTCCAATGGCAGTTGGCCGGTGGCGGGGAGACCCCAGTTGCCTCCCACCGGCTTCCCCAACAGCCTGTTGGGGAGACTGCTGCAGGGATGGCCCAGCTGGCTAGGGCACCTGCTGATGCGAGGCGCTCGGGAATCTGCTGGACCCGGGTGGATGCGACGGCCCAGGTCGTGAGGCAAGGGCTCGCTGTCGCCCTCGATGAGGCGACGGTGACACTCCTGGAGGGTGAACGGGGCACAGGGACGCCCGCCACGTCCGGGCCGAAGGTGAGCAGCTGCCTGACATCGGCTGCGTTATCAGTCGATCTGCTGTGTCAGCTGGCGGCGTGGGCCGCGTCGAGGATGGTCTCTGTGACCGCGCCGGGATTGGACACCATCGACAGGTGCGGCGCGTGCGGGATGACGGTGACGCGGGAGTGGGCCCGTTTCGCCATGTACTCGAGCTCCGCGGGCGGGATGGCATGGTCGGCGGTGCCGATCACCGCCCATGACGGGACGGTCAGCCACGCCGGCGTCCCCGACTCCTGGCCGAGGGCCAGCGTGGTGAGGGGATGCTGCGTGGCCGCGAGCTCACCGGTGACGGTCGGGTTCAGCCCGTTGGCCATGCAGCTCCCAAAGACGCTCTGCTTCACATAAGCGTCGGCGGCGCCGGTCGGCGCCCCCGGGTAGGGCACCAAGGACAGGTTGGCGGGCACGACGCAGGTCCCCGGCTGGGCCGTGACCAGCTGCCCGATGGTCTCGTTGGCCGCCGGCTCGAACCCGTCGACGTACACCAGCGCCTTGACCTGCGCGTCGCCGGTCGCGGCGTTGGTGATGACCGCTCCGCCGTAGGAGTGGCCGACCAGGACGATCGGCCCGGAGATGGTGTCGAGGAAGTCCCGTAGGTAAGCGGAGTCGTCGGGGATGCCCTGCAGCGGGTTCGGGGGCGCGTAGACGGTGTAACCGTCGTGTTGCAGGCGCCGGATCACTCCGTTCCAGTTGGCGCTGTCCCCCCACGCGCCGTGGACCAACACGACGCTCGGCTTGGGGACTGCCGGCGCCGACTGCCGGGGGGAGGCGTCAGCCGCCGCCGAACCGGCGAACGCGGACGCGGCGACGGCTCCGAGCGCCCCGAGGGTCGCCACCTTGGTCCGTAGGAGGCGGGGGAGGCGGGGGATGGGACCGTTGAACGGCTTCATCGGTGGGGATCCTTTCTCGACGTTCGAGGTGCTCTGCGGGTCCGGGGTCAGGACTGGCGGGCCGCCGCGAGGATGACCTCGAGGGTGGCCTTCGGCTGGCTGATCATCGCCGCGTGCGAAGCCGCGACCTCGCTGATGCGCGCCCCGGCGCGCTCGCCCATGGCCCGCTCGGCCTCGGGCGGGATGGCGGCGTCGTTGGTCGACACTTGGCACCAGCTCGGGACGCTGCGCCAGCCCGGTACGCCCGAAGGCGTGACCAAGCCTGAGAGGACCACACCGCGCTGGGCTTGGGCCATGAACGCCGCCAGCTCCGGGTCGACGTCGGCGCAGAACAGCTCGTGGAAGTAGGCGGGGTCGATGTAACCGTCGGCGTCGCCTTCGGGGGAGCCGGGGTAGGGCCGGGCGACGAGATGCTCTGTTAGGTGGGTGGTGCCACCGCCGAGGTTGCCGGCATCGGCGAGCGTCTCGCCCTCGTCGGGCGCGTAAGCGGCGATGTAGACCAGCGCCTGAGCGTTGGGGAGGTCGGGGCTGGCGTTGGTGATCACGCAGCCGCCGTAGGAGTGGCCGACAAGGACGACGGGACCGTCGATCGTCGCCGCGAACGACTTGATGTAGTCGGCGTCGCTGTGCAGGCCGCGAAGGGGGTTGGCCGGCGCGTAGACGCTGTAGCCGCTGTGGCGGAGGCCGTCGGCAACATCTCGCCATCCGGACGCGTCAGCGAAGGCGCCGTGCACCAGGATGATCGTGGGTTGAGGCATGTTTCTCTCCTAAGGGGGGTGGGGGGCGGGATCAGTTCGACCCGTCAGGCGCCACTTTGTGTCGGACGCCCGCCGGGCCTCTTCCCGTGGCGCGGGTGGTCGGCGCGTAGTCCGCCCCCGACCCCCGCCCTCCGCCCCCGCCGTGGCCGGGCATTGCGGTCCGGTCAGGCTCTTGCCGATCGGCTGTAAAGTGGGGGAGTGGGCCTCGCTCCGCTGCCCGCAGATCGAACGATGCTGTTCGGCAGAGGCAGGGAGCGCTCGAGGCTGACAGAGATGCTCGACGAGGCACGATTAGGCACCAGCGGGGTGCTCGTCGTGCGGGGTCCTGCCGGTATAGGCAAGTCGGCGCTTCTCGACCTCGCCGCCGGTGTAGCCACCGGTTTCCGCGTCGCTCGGGCGACGGGGATCGAGTCGGAGATGGAGCTCGCCTACGCCGGGCTTCATCAGCTGTGCGGGCCGCTAGTCGACGGGCTGGGCCGTCTGCCCGGGCCGCAACGTGAGGCGCTCGAGACGGTATTCGGCCTAGCGCAGGGCCCGCCGCCCGACGCCCTCCTCGTCGGGCTCGCCACCTTGGGGTTGCTCGCAGACGCTGGGGAGCGGCGGCCGCTCCTCTGCCTGGTCGACGACGCCCAGTGGCTCGACTACGCCTCGGCCCGGGCGATCACCTTCGCGGCCCGCCGCCTCGACGCCGATCGGGTGGCCATAGTGTTCGGGGTGAGGGAGCCCGCCGGCCGGGACGACCTCGCCTCGCTCCCGACGCTCGACCTGGAGGGTCTCTCCGACGTCGACGCCCGAGCGTTGCTCGCGTCGGCGGTAGCCGGGCGCCTCGACGACACGGTGGCAGCCCGCATAGTCGCCGAGGCCGAAGGCAACCCGCTCGCCCTCCTCGAGCTGCCGAGAGCGAGGCGACCGGCGGACCTGGCCGGCGGCTTCGCTGTCACCTCGACGTCGCTGCCCCGTCGACTGGAGGCCTATTTCCTCGACCGAGCCGAGCATCTGCCGCCAGAGACCCGCCGGCTCCTGCTCCTCGCCGCGACCGAGTCGGTCGGCGACGCCGCGGTGCTGGCCCGGGCTGCGTCCCTGCTCGACCTTCCCGAGAGCGCCGCCGGCCCCGCCGAGGACGAAGGCCTGATCGACCTCAACGGAAAGGTGCGCTTCCGCCACCCTCTGGTGCGCTCCGCGATCTACAACGCGGCGACCCCGACCCGGCTACGCGAAGCCCACGCCGCCCTGGCCGAGGCGATAGATCCCGCCATCGACCCCGACCGGCGGGCCTGGCACCGCGGCGAGGCGGCCGTCGGCCCCGACGAGGCGGTCGCTGCGGAGCTCGAGAGCTCAGCGCAGCGGGCCAAGACCCGCGGCGGCGTGGCCGCCGAGGCGGCGTTCCTGGAACGGTCGGCGGAGCTCACGCCGGACCAGGACCGCCGGGTCGAACGGGCGATCGCGGCGGCCCAGGCCAAGTACAACGCCGGCGCGCCGGAGTCAGCGTTGCAGCTCATCGCTCTGGCCCTCTCAGGGCCTGTCAACGAGCTGCAGCGCGCTCGCGCCGAACGGGTCCAGGCCCAAGTCGCGTTGTTCCAGCAGAGGACCACCCACGCCGCGCTGCTGCTGATCGACGCGACCAGCCGCCTCGAGCGACTGTTCCCCGCCCTGGCCCGGGCGACCTACCTCGACGCGCTCTGGATGGCATTGGGGGCCGGACGCGCGACCGCGAGGGGGGTGGTCGAGGCGATGCCCGTCAGGGCCCCCTCCCACGAGCCGAGCCCGACCGAGCTGCTCATCACCGGGTGCATACATTTCATGATCGACGGCTTCCCCCGCGGCGTCGACCTGTTGCAGCGAGCCAAGCGAGCTTTTGTCGACGAGCTGCCCGCCGCCAGCGATCCCGACGCCATAGCGCTCGCGTACCAAGTCGCCTACGCCGACTGGGACGACGAGAGCATGTACCTGCTGGCCTCCCGGTGGGTGAGCCTGGCCCGAGAAACCGGCGCCCTCGCCACCCTCCCCGTCGCGCTGGGGTTCTTGTCGGACTGTCAGTTCCACGCGGGGGACCTCGGCCGCGCCATATCGACGATGGAGGAGGCGTCGCTGATCGCCGACGCGGCCGGCAGCGCAGGAGCCATCACCGCCCTCGGACGGGGCAGGCAGTGGCTTGCGCTCTATCAATCGGAGGACGACTCGGCCGCCAAACGGGTCGCTGTCGTTCTGCGCGACGCGGTCGACGCCGGCGACGACAGGTTGCGTACCACCGCAGAGGTCTCTGCCATGCGGGCCTACAACTGCCTCGGCCTCCACGAAGACGCCCTGGCCGTCGGCCTGTCGCACTGCGAGCGCCATCCCTACGCCGGCGACGGGTTCGCTCTAGCCGAGATGGTCGAGGCCGCCGCTCGAACCGGTGCCAGCGAAATCGCAGCAGACACGATGCTCCGGCTCCGGGAGCGGACCCGGCTCTCCGGCACCGACTGCGCTCTTGGGATGGAGGCCCGCTCGCAGGCGCTGACAAGCGACGATGAAGCCGCCGAGGCGTTCTACCGGGAGGCGGTCGAGCGGCTGCATCGGACCCGAATGAAGCTCGAGCTGGCCCGCACACAGCTCGCTTACGGGGAATGGCTGCGCCGGGTCCGTCGGCGAAACGACGCCCAACAGCAACTGGCGGTCGCCAACGACACCTTCGATGCCATGGGCAGTCCGCTCCTGGCGCAAAGGGCGCGGCGCGAGTTGCTCGCCAGCGGCGCCGCGCTGCCGCGGGGAAGGGACCGTCTCGTGGCGGGGCTCACCGCGCAAGAGGCCGTCGTGGGCCGGCTGGCGAGCGAGGGGCGGACCAACCGGGAGATCGCCGCTCAGCTGTTCTTGAGTCCCCACACGGTCGACTTCCACCTGCGGAAGGTGTTTCGCAAACTGGGCATCAATGGGCGCCGGCAGCTCACAGCTGCGCTGATCGACCGGGTCGGGGCACCGGTGGGCGACGACGCGTGAGCGTCGGGGTGCAGCGGTGACCGAGATCCTGACCTTCCGCTCGACGGCGGGGGTCGAGGAGCGGGATTGAGCGAAGCCGACCGGGCCGTCCAGACTCAGTTCGCCTACCAGCGGCCAGGTTTGCTGCGGCGGATCGCCGCCATGGGCGCAGACGGCGGCTGGCTCAGTTGTGGCCGCGCAGCCCGAACCTCGATCGGCGAAAGCCCGGAGCTCATCGCAAACCCGACTCCCCGCCGTTCGCTGACCGACCGGGCGACTCCGAAAGGACGGCTCGGTGCTGCTCGGCGAGAGCCGCGGGCGCGCACGCGGCCCACGCGTCGATCACCGCCTCTTCCAGCTCGGCGACGTCGACCTCTGCCAGCTTGACGAGCACCGCCGGGTGCCCGTCGAAGTGCGGGATCGTGAACCACGCCGGCGACGCGGTGGCGAGGATCGCTTCCTTCTCCACCAGGTCGGCGGTGGACAGCGCCAGGATCGGGCCTTCGGGCGGCGTCGCGGTCCCGAACCGCTTCAGGTCGGCCTTGGTGAACGGGCGCTCCCAGGCGAACGGCTTGCCGGCGGCGAACCACGTCCGCCGGCCGTAGCGGAGCCCCTCGGTGACCTCCGGCAGTGTCATGGCCGCCCGGGCCGCGTCGTCGAAGTCGGCCACGCTCACGCCCCCGCCGGCGGCTGACCCCGGTAGGAGGGGAGCGACGCCCGCTTCGGCAGTGGACCACCAGCTTGCGCCCCGCCGGCGCGTCGGGGGACATCCCGTCCCGCGTCGTTGGCCTGCCGGGGCGCGCTCACCAGCCCAGTATCCCGCTCCCCGCCGCTTCCTGGAAGGAGGTATGTGTCTCTGGCACCATCGCAGGCGTGGAGTTCGTCGATCAGGATCTCTCCGCCGCCCGCTTCGCCCGCTGCTCGCTTCGCGGCGCGGTCATCCGCGGATCGGACGTCACGGGGATGGAGATCGACGACCCGCACCTCCACGACGGCTCGGTGTGGGTCAACGGCGTCGACGTCGTCCCGCTCGTGGAGGCCGAGCTCAACCGCCGCTTCCCCGGCCGCGAGCTGAAGACCGCGGCTACTGCAGACGGCCTGCGCGCCGCGTGGGCCGCGGTGGAGAGGGCGTGGGCCGAGATCCAGCCGAGCGCCGCGGGTCTCCACGACGTCTCCGTCGGCGGGGAGTGGAGCTTCGCTCAGACCCAACGACACCTGGTGATGGCCACCAACGCCTGGTTGCACGGCGCGGTCCTCGGCCAGGAGCGGCCGTTCCACTGGATCGGCGTGCCGTTCGCGGAGTACGAGCTCGACGGCGGTGACACGACGATCTTTCGGGAACCGGGGTCGTACGAGGAGGTGCTCGCGGTCCGCGCTGAGCACCAGGCGGCGGTCCGGGACTACCTGGCCACGGTCACCGACGAAGCGCTCGGAGAGACCCGACCCCATCCGTGGGCGCCCCAGCAGCAGATCCAGGTCCTCCGTTGCGTGCACGTCATCCTCAACGAGGAGTGGGAGCACCACCGCTACGCAGCCCGGGACCTGCGGACCGCGGCGGCGCTTTAGCAGTCATTAGCCTCCCCAAACGGTGATCGAGATCCTGACCTTCCGCTTGGCGGAAGGAACCGACGAGGCGGACTTCCTCGAAGCCGACCGGGCCGTGCAGACCGAGTTCGCGTACCAGCAGCCAGGGTTGCTGCGCCGGACCACCGCCAAGGGCGCGGACGGCGACTGGGTGGTGATCGACGTGTGGCGCAGCCCCGAGGACGCCGACGCCTGCGACCGGGTGTGGGGTCAAGACGAGTGGACCGGGCGGTTCATGTCCCTCGTCGACGCCGCGTCGGCGCGGGTGGCCCGCTACCAGCAGCTCTCCTGAGGCCGCCCCGCAGGCTTGAGCGGCCGGGCTACTGCTGGACGAGGGCCAGCGGGTTGCCCTCGGGGTCCTCCGCGAACGCGATCGTCGGGCCGCCGGGGACGTCGAAGGGGTCCGACGCGGCCCGCCCGCCGAGCGCCGCGACCCGCTCCAAGGATTCGGTGAGGTCGCGCACCTGCACGTAGAGGACCACCCCCGGGCGGTCACCGGCGCGGATGTGGCCAGCCGGACCCGGATCGGGGCCGCCGAGGCCCGGCGCCACGGTCATCACCGGTCCGTCGCCGATGTCCCACTGGAACAGCGCCCGGTAGAACGCCGCCTGGGCCACCGGGTCGGCAGCCACGATCTCCCAGTGGACCAGCGGGCGGGCCCAATCATTGCCCACGGCGATGCCCTCCTGCTCGCCCGGAGCGGGTAGCGGTCACTCGCCTGCGCCGAAGCTCACCGCGGCCGTCTCCACGCTCCGCCCTCGCCGCCCCGGCGCCCGCTGCTCGTTCCAGTACAAGTTGGTGTGGGCGATCACCTTGTCGGGAGGCGGCGCACCGTACCCGCTCAGGTCCTCGGTGGTGTGGGCGTCGGCGACCAACGTCACGTCGTAACCCCGAACGAAAGCCCCGTGGATGGTGGACCGGATGCACGCGTCGGTCTGGGCTCCGGTGACCACCAGCCGCCCGACCCCCCGCTCGGCGAGCAACCCCTCGAGGTCGGTGCCCTCGAAGGAGTCGCCGTAGCCCTTGTGGACCAGAGGCTCCGGCTCGTGGCGGACCAGTTCCGGTACGTACTGCCAGCCGTCGCTGTCTCGGGGCAGCTGGTCGTCGGAGTGCTGCACCCACACCACCGGCACCCCCTCGTCGCGGGCTTTGTCCACCAAGGCGGCGATGTTGGCGACGACGCCCTCGCGGTTATAGGCGTCGGCCACCACCGCGTTTTGCACGTCGATGACCAGCAGCGCGGCGCTCGTGCGATTGAGAAGAGACGTCATTGAAACCTCCGCGGGCTCGGCGGATCGCGTCGGCCTTTCACAGTAGAACGCCCCGACGCCAGCCGGAGCGGGTGGTGGTCACCTGCACGGGATGTCCGCCGGTCGGGCCGCACCGTTGACGCCAGCGATGGTTGGCGTAGACTGACGGTTAGTCGTGGCTCACCAGGGTTCAGGCCCTGCGGAGCAGCGCAAGGAGGGGGAATGAGCCAGCCGTTTGAGGCCACCACCGGCCGCTCTTCGATCGTGGCGGACCTACCCGTCGAGGAGGCGTTCGGGGTCTTTGCCGAAGACCCCGGTCGCTGATGGCGACGTCGGTCAGTGTCGAAGTGGACCGCCCTGCGCCCGAGGTGTTCGACTACGTGACCGACCCCAGCCGCTTCTCGGAATGGCAAAACGGCGTAGTGGATGGGCACCGGCTCGCTGAGGGTCCCGGGTCGACCGGTGGACCAACGACCGACGTATCCGACATAGTCGAAGGTAGGTTCGTCGAGATCGCCGCCGGAACACGGGTCGTCCAGGAAGCAGCCAGGACCGAGACAGGCGCCATCGAGACCTTGACACCACCAAACGGTTAGTATTAGCTGACCGTCAGTGAATACTGACGAACGGCGGGCCGCGGTGCTCGATGCCCTTGGAGACCAGACCCGAAGGGCGATCGTCGACCTGCTCGTCGAGGGACCCCGAGCGGTCTCGGAGCTGGCCGAGGACCTGCCGGTTGGCCGCCCCGCGGTCTCCTTGCACCTCAAGGTGCTCCGGGAGGCCGGCCTGGTGAAGGACAAGGCCGTGGGGACCCGGCGCATCTACTCGATCGACCCTGCGGGGCTCGAAGTGCTGGGGGCCTACCTCGACCGGGTGTGGCAAGGCGCGCTGGCCAACTTCGCGGCGACCGCCGAAGCCGAACACCGAGCGAAGACAACCACCACGACCAGGGAGAGACGATGAGCGAATCAACCACGACCATCGAGCCGATCGTGCGAACGGTCACCGTGAACGCCCCGGTCGACACCTGCTTTCGCACGTTCGTCGAGCGATGGGCGCAGTGGTGGCCGCCGGAGCACCACATCGGCCCGGACCGCGAGATCACCGAGCTCCACCTGGAGGGAAAGGTCGGAGGGCGGGCCTACGACATAGACACGACTGGTGCCGAATGCCAGTGGGGGACGGTGATCGCGTTCGACCCGCCGCGGCGCCTGGTGATCGCATGGCACATCCAGCCTGACTTCACGACCATCGACCTCGACCCGGCCCGCTCGAGCGAGGTGGAGGTGACCTTCAAGGCGGCGGGGGAGGAACGGACCGAGGTCCGCCTCGTCCACGGTCACCTGGAGCGGCACGGCTCCGGCGCAGGGTCGATGCACGGCAGCGTCGGCAACGACGAGGGCGGTTGGGGCTTTCTCATCGCCCGGTTCGCCGACGTCGCCGAGGGCCGCGCCCCTCGACCTTTGCCGGCCGCTCCGAGCGGCGTCTGAACCCACCCGGCGCGGTGGTCCCCCATGCGCCGGGACCACCGCGTGGGCCGCTCGAGCGGAGCCCCATGCTCCTCACAGGGCTACCAAGACCACCACGAGCAACACCGCGATGAGCACTCCGACGGCCACGGTGATCGAGAACACGATGTTGCCCTGGCGCTCCACGGCCCGTCGCTGCTCCTCGTCGGGGTCCTCCACAGTCCTCCCTGCACCGGTGACCGCTGAGGTAACTCCTAGCACGCTACCGACGGGGCTGCTGGGTTCTCGCCGGCCGATGACGGGTCTACCACCATTCGGCAGTATCAATGGTATGGCGAAAGAGAAGGCGACAATCACGCTTGACCGGCGCAAGGCGGAGGAGGCCCGAGCCCTCGTCGGCGCCGAGTCCACTTCGGCGGTGGTCGATGTCGCCCTCGACCGGCTCATCCGCCTCGAGCGTCTTCGACGTGACATCGGCGCCTACAGGGCCACGCCGCCCACCGACGACGAGGTCGCCCTAGCCGAGCTCGCCGGCGGGGGGCTGCTCGACGACGACACCGACTGGGCCGCCCTCTACAGCGAAGAGTGACCGCCATCCCACGAAGGGGCGAGGCGTGGCTCGCCGAGGTGGACAAGACCCGTCCCGTCATCGTGCTCACCCGCACTCCCGTGGGCCGGTACCTCAACGCGGTGCTGGTCGCTCCGGTCACCTCGACGGTGCGAGGGGTCTCGACCGAGGTGCCCGTCGGTCCCGCCGATGGCATCCGTGTCGAATCGGTCGCCAACCTGGACAACGCTCAACTTCTCGCCCGGACCCGTCTTGTTCGCCGCGTCGGCCAAGTCACACCCGACACGATGTCTCGCCTCTGCGACGCGCTGGCCATCGCCGTCGACGGCACGCCGAACTGATCAAAGCCAGCGTCGCCTGGCTCATCGCACCCCAGATTGAAGGGGGCTGGGTCCGCGTCCGGTGCGGGTGCTGCCTGCCGAAACACTGGACGAGAGACGGTCTGCACCCAGGGAAATGGCTCACCCTGCCAATGATGAGGGCGGCCAGCAGGATGTGCCCACCGGCGGACGACAGCGACTGCCCGCAGACGGCCGCTGCCCTCACTCAGGGTGAGAGCGATCGCCGAGCCGCTCGCAGCCCGAGCCGTCGCTGTGTCGCTGTCGAGATCCGCCGGGGTGCTGGCTCCGGCCACGCCGATCACCCGTAGAACGGGCGTTCGGGATGCTGGAGAGGTGTGGCGGGGCGATCGGTGGTCGTGGGGGAGGGGCGCGGAAGGTCCTTCGTGAGCTGTCGCGCATTACGCCCCTCCTCCCTCGGTCCCTCTCGTAGACGTCGCGCAGAGAATCCCAGTCGCACAAGACGATCCCGCTAAGGATGCTCATCGACAGATGCGCTACAAGAACGCTATATTGTTGCTATGAGCGTGGTGATACGGCAGTCGGAGTTGCGCAACGACAACGCGACGGTCATGCGCCGGGTGGCCGAGGGCGAGTCCTTCGTGGTGACCGTCAACGGTCGGCCGGTGGCTGATGTAGTGCCTCATCGCCAGGACACGCGCAGGCGTCGATTTGTGGCTGTCGCGGACTTGACTGAGGCGTTCGCCGCGGAGCCGATGGTGGACCCGAAGGCATGGCGGGACGATCTGGCTGCCGCCCAGGAGGCCTTCGGTCCCGATGAGCCCTCCGACCCGTTCGACCCGGAGAGGCATTGACCTCCGGCGAACCGCGCCGTGCTCTGCTCGACACCTCGGTGGTCATCGACTTCCCGGCCGCGCAGGTCGCTCGGGTGGTGGACGAGGTTGCGGTATCGGCAGTGACCATCGGTGAGCTGCAGTACGGCGTGGCCGTCGCGCCCGACCCGCTGACCCAGATGGCCCGGCGGCGACGGGTGCAAGCGATATTGGACCGGTTCGAGGTGCTGCCATTCGACGTGAGTGCCGCTGAGTACTACGGGGCGCTGGCCGGCCTCGTGCGCCAGCGTGGCCGTAACCCACGGCCACGCCGCATGGACTTGCAGATCGCCGCGACCGCAGCACGCCACGGTCTGACACTGTTGACCCGGAACGGTAGCGACTTCACCGGCCTGGAGTCAGCGCTGGCTGTAGTCGACCTCCCGGACCAGCCGTGAGGGACCGGCGGCCACGAACCCGGTGACCGATGTTCGCTTGGCGATTATCCAGCGGGCAGACGAA
Source organism: Acidiferrimicrobium sp. IK (assembly GCF_025499425.1). GTDB lineage: Bacteria > Actinomycetota > Acidimicrobiia > Acidimicrobiales > Palsa-688 > Acidiferrimicrobium. The sequence goes on along the minus strand of NZ_JAIMCB010000021.1, from coordinate 33,574 downwards.
GGAGTGACAAGGTGGTGGGGCGAACATCTGGGCCCTGGACCGATGGCAGGACGAACCGACCAATCGAGACGGCCGGAGCACGACGCGCTGGCGTGGCTGACCCACGACGAGGTCACCAACCTGCGCCTGGCGGATCCTCGGCTGCCCGAAGTTGTACGAGCCGCGCTGGACCCGTCCACCTGACGCTGCGAGTCCCGCTGGACAATCCTGCTTCGGCGATGGCGATGGCGGTGGGACACCGCGCCCGGACGGCGATCGGTGTTGGTGTCCTTCGGCCGCCGATACGGAGCCCTGGCGAACTGTCAGGTCTGGTCCCACGAGGCGTACTCGGGGAGGATCTCACGGCGCCACAGCTGGGTGCGTTCGGACTTGGACAGCCGGGCTTCGTCGCAGACCTCTTTCCAGCACGAGTGGATGGTGTGTTGGACGTTGTCGATGATGGAGGCCGCGTCTGCATCAGTGATCCCGAAGGAGCGGGCTGCCTTCCGTGCGACACGGAACTGGCTGCTCCGCTCGCCATCAGCGCTCAGCCCGATGGCGTGGGTAGCCACTGATGTGGACCGTCGCTGGGGGGCGACGTCGAAGGCTGGTGTGAGGGACAGTTCGGTTCCGTCCCAGAACGCGGCGTGGTTGCGCAGGTGGTCGTCGGTGTTGGACACGGCGATGTTCAGCACCATCCTGGTGAACAGTTCCCTCATCTGGGCGGCCGGCTCCGGCCAGCCGGCGAACCGGATCGCTGACGCCAATTCTGCGTACGAGCTGTAGCGGGCCGACAGTTCGTCCAAGCCGAGGACTGTCAGGGCGGAGACGACCATCAGGCGCCGGCCGTCGGCTGTCCGGTCGAAGCGCTCGACGAGCAGGACGTCGAGTCCTGCTGACTGGGTGACCGCGACTGGTGCCACGTCCAAGCCGACCCTGGCGGCGAGCAGCATGCCGACAGCTTCCGCTTTTACGACTGGGCGGTCGTCGGTAGAGGAGGAGAACTTGGCGATCCAGTGTCGGCCGCCGTCCGACAGCAGCGCTTTGGGTCGGGCCCCTCCCACCGACGTGGCGTGCCCGGCGGCGGCTAACAGGTCGTCGGGAAGCGGTTCGCCGGCTTCTATGAGCTCGGCGGCGCGCGCCAGCTGGGCCAGCGTGGCTGGCTCGCTGCGGGGCGCATATTCGGCGGGGGACCGCTGGAAGTCGATAGCACCGATCCGGTCGCTTCCGGACTCGAGGAGATACGTCAACTCGCCCAGGTCGGAGTCCGGGTTCGCGGCGACGCTGGCGTTGAGCACACGTCGTCCCCACGCGTCGGGTGCCGCGTCCCTGAGGCAGCCCGCCAGGGGGAGGGGTCGGCGGCCATCCGATGGCGAGTAGCCCCTCCAGTCCCGGTTCGGTAGGGGGTCAGCTGGGTCGAACGTGGTGTCTCGCAACGGCAGCTCGGGGCTGAACAGCGACAGCGCATCGGGCCTTTGCAGATAGGAACGGCCGTACGTGTAGGCCAGCACGGTCTCGCCGGCCAGGGACCGGTCCGTGCGAGCCAGCCCGCCGGCCACCACCGGCTCGGGCTGGCCGGGAAGCCAAACCCACACGTAGGCGTCGGGCTCAGAAGTCATTGACGATCACGGTCGGGCGGTGATGCACCCGGGCTGGCAGCAGTGCCAGGCGGTTCCGTTCGCTGCGGGCCACCGATGCGAGCTCGGCTCGGTCGCCGCCGAAGAGCGCCACGCCGCAGAGGACCGCGGCCTCGAACACCGTTCCTATCTGGGAGGTCGGCCGCCCGTTCTCGATTCGGCTTATCAGGGGGGCGCTGACGCCGACTCGTTCGGCTAGCTCTGCGGCGGTCCAGCCCAGCTCGCGCCGTGCCGCGGCGATCTGCGCTCCGAGGGCGGCCAGCGCGTCCAGGGTCTCCGGTAGGTAGGTGTGCTCACGCTTCACCGCGCCGCCCTCCGCTCCATGACATTAAACGACAGTATCACCGGTAACTGTTGGTTTATGTTATCGGTGGCGCCCGGCGCGGCGTGGCCTGCCCCTGGTGGGAGGCGCTGCCGATGTCCCGCTCAGCAACGGGTTGGAGCTCCCCGACGGGTTCGAGAGATCGGACCGAGCACCCGCCGGTGTCCACCGACAGGCGCGACCCTCGCCGGGCCCCTGCTGCCATCGGCACCCGTTGGGAGTACTCCAAAGCGGAGGTCTTGACTCTCCCGTCGCGGGAGGCTCGAGCCTGTCGCCATGAACAACCTCATGGTGTCCGATCCGGCTCGACCTGTCGTCTCCCCACGCCGCTTTCTCGGCGAGTGGGCCGCGCTGGTCGTCTTGATGTTCGGGACGTTCATGTACGTCCTGGACTTCTTCGTGGTCAACGTCGCGTTGCCGTCCATCCAGCGAGGGCTACACGCCGGCGCGGCCGATGTCGAATGGGTGGTGGCCGGCTACGCCCTGGTCATCGCCGCGGGCCTGGTGCTCGGCGGAAGGCTGGGCGATCTGCTCGGCCGGCGGCGGATGTTCGCGGCCGGCTTGGCCGCCTTCGCGGTCGCCTCCGCGGCGTGCGCCGTGTCGCCCGACGCCACGTCCCTGATCGCCGCCCGCCTGGTCCAAGGCCTCGGCGCGGCGCTAATGGCGCCCAACATCTTGTCGGTGCTCGGTGTGGTCTACACCGGCGCCCGGCGGGTGCGGGCCATCAGCATCTACGGCATGGTGATGGGCGCAGCTGCAGTGTCAGGCCAGCTGATCGGCGGCGGCCTGATAGCCAGCGGCCTCGGCTGGCGGGCGATCTTTTGGGTCAACGTGCCGGTCGGGTTCGCGGCGCTGGCCACCAGCCGTCGCTGGGTCCCCGAGTCTCGGTCGGGGGAGGGCCGCTCGCTCGACGTCGCCGGGTCGCTGCTGCTCAGCGCGGCGCTGGTAGCGGTGGTCCTGCCGTTGGTGACCGGCCGCGACCAGAGGTGGCCGGCGTGGTCGTGGGCGTGCCTGGCGGCGTCACCGGTGCTCTTCGGCGTGTTCTTCGCCCACCAGCGCTGGTACGCCGGGCGAGGCCGCGTCCCGCTGCTCGACCCGGAGATCTTCGCGGTGGCGGCGTTGCGGGCCGGGCTGATCACCCAAACCGCGTTCTGGTGTCAGCAGGCCGCGTCGTACCTCCTGCTGGCGTTGTACCTGCAGGAGGGCCGCCGCCTGTCACCGCTGGCGTCGGGAGGGGTGTTCGCCGCCCTGGCCGCCGGCTACCTGGCCACGTCGCTTCGGGCGCCGAGATGGGAGGAGCGTTTCGGCCGGCGGGTGATCACCGCAGGCGCCCTCGTCGCGGCCGGAGGTAACGGCCTGCTGTGGGCGTTCGCGGCCCACTACGGCACCGGCGGGGCGCTGACCGCGCTCTTGCCGGCGCTGTTCCTCGTCGGCGCCGGCCAGGGCCTGTGCATCACCCCGCTCACGGCCACGGTGCTCTCACACGCCACGCCGACGACCGCGGGGGCGGTGTCGGGGGCGCTGTCCACTATGCAGCAGGTGGGCAACTCGATCGGGGTGGCGGTCATCGGGATGCTCTTTTTCGACTCGGTCTCCCACGGCTACGGGGTGGCCTTCGAGCGAAGCGCCGCCGCCATGCTGATCCTCCTGGTCGGCGTGGCCGGCCTGGCCCGGGTCCTGCCGGATCGGACGGTCCGGCCGTGAGCGGCGCGCCGGTGGGCGGTCTGACCGCCCGGCAGTGGCGGCGTCTGCAACGACGGGCCCGAGCGGCGCACGAGCGCCAGGTGCTCTGGGCGGCCCGCCGTCTCACCGGGTCCGCCGACATGACCGCGGAGGCGTCGGTGGGCGGGGTGGTCTGCGTCCGAAACGCCCGGTGGCAGGTCGCGCTGGCCGGGACCGTCGTGGCCGGGACCGTAGTGGCCGGGACCGTGGTGCCCGGGTCGGGGCGGGCCGCGCCGTGCCGCCTCGACGGCGTCGGCCGCTACGGCCGGTGGTGGTGGTTGCGGTTGATCACTGGCGGCCGAAGCGTCACCGTGCTCGGCAGCCACCTGCGGGTGGACCGCCTCGGCGACGGAGGCGACGAAGGGACCCTTGACTCTCCCGCGGGGGGAGAGCTGATACTGGCGGCATGCGACTGCGGCTGTCCATCGGCGACTTCTCCCGGATGACGCATCTGAGCGTCAAGGCCCTGCGCCACTACCACGACCTGGGGATCCTCGAGCCGGTCGAGACCGACCCCTACACCGGCTACCGCTACTACGAGCCCGAGCAGGTCCCGGTGGCGCAGGTCATCCGCCGCTTCCGGGACCTCGGCATGCCCCTCGACCAGGTGAAAGCGGTCCTCGACGCTCCCGACGTGCCCAGCCGCAACAAGGCCATCGTGGTCCACCTGGAGCACATGCAGACCGAGCTGGCCCGGACCCAGGCCACCGTCGCCGGCCTGGAGGCCCTGCTCGAAGGGCCGCCCCGGCGGATGCCGGTGACGTTGCGGTCGATCCCCGACGCCGACGTCGTCGCCATCCGCGAGGTCGTGGACACCGCCGACTTCGCCCCGTGGTGGATGGGCGCCTTCGACGAGCTGCGCCAGACAGTCGCCGGGGACGGAGCCGAACCGGCCGGTACCGCAGGGGCGCTGTATCCCGGCCAGTTCTTCGAGCTCGACCGGGCCGAGGTGACCGCCTTCGTCCCGGTCTCGCGCCCGGTCAGGTCCAAGGGTCCGGCCTCGCGGGTCGAGTCGTTGCGGGTCCCCGGCGGAGAGTTCGCGGTCGCCTTGCACGCCGGTCCGCTCGAAGAGGTCGACCGCACCTACGGCGCCCTCGGCACCGTGGTGGCCGAGCGGACCATCGGCATCGACGGGCCGATCCGCGAGTACTACCTCGTCGGCTTCGCCGACACCGACGACCAAGAGCAACACCGCACAGAGGTGTGCTGGCCGGTGTTCCAGACCGCGTCGTAGACGCGACGCCACTGCCGCGTCGACGCCCGAACCGACGCCCGAACCGACGCCTGAACCGGCAGCGGTCCCGCAGGCGCTCGGCCTGCGGGACCACTGCGGCGGCGCCGCTCGGAACGCTCGGGGTTTAGAAGCGGCCGGCCTCGATGTTCGCCACCGTCACACGCGAGACGTGGCAGCTGACGGTGACGCTGGGGGCGGCGCCGTTGGTGGCGCCCACGAAGCTGATCGGGATACCGGTGGCGGCCCCGATGGTGATGGTCTCGCGGTAGTTGGCGGGCAGGTCTGGTTGGCCGCTGGCGCTGATGGCGAGGGCTGCCTGACCGGCGGCCTGGGTGTGGGTGACGGTGATGCCCGGCAACGTGGACAGCAGCCGGAGGATCCCGGCCCGGACCTGAGGGTTGCCCGACCCGGCCTGAAGGGCGTCTTCGGAGTCCATCCAGATGTAGTTGTCGGTGTCGAAGGTGCCGGTGCCATCCTTGACCTTCTGGATGAGGCCGGGGTCCGACTTGCCTGCCGCGGCCAGCTTCTGAGCGACCATCTGTGCGTCGAGGGCTCGCTGCGTCGCGCTCTCGGTCGGCGGTTTGCCGTCGGCGAAGGGGGCGTAGGCCATACGGTGGGCGGCGACCGTGAGGTCCCCGGTGGCGGCGTACTCCGCGGCGGCGACCTCCCGGGCGGACACCCCGCTGTCCAGGTTGGCGTTGGACTTGATGGCGGCGGGCAGGCCGGACTCGGTCTCGGAGTAGAAGTACTTGCCGCTGTCGGTGTAGAGGTCGAAGCCTTGCATCGGAGCCCGGCCGGGATAGGACTGGGTCCGCTGCACCAAGGTGGCGTCGCCCGGCTGTTGGGCGGGGTTGGCGGTGATGTAGGAGGCCAGCTGGGTCAGGGTCTGGTTCCCCCCGGGGACGGCGGCGATGGTCCCGCCGCCGGCGGTGGCGGTGGCGATGGTCCCGCTCGGCCCCCGGTGGGTAGCGGCGCCAGTCGCGGTGACGGCCACCACCGCGGCAGCCGCGCCGACGGCCACCCCCGCGGTGGCCCGGGCCGCGAAGGCCCGCCGCCGGAGAGCGGTGCCGCGCCGGACGATCGAGGAGGTGTCGGGCTGGAACGGCTGGGAGGAGACGAGGTCTTCGAGGGCCTCGCCGAGGTCGTGTTCGGTGGGGGTGATCATAGGGTCGACTCCTGTCGGGTGATCAGGTCGTTGAGGGTGTGAAGGGCGCGGAAGGTCTGGCTCTTGACCGTCCCCTCGCTGCATCCGAGGATCGCGGCGGTCTCGGCCTCGGTCATGCCCTCCAGGTGGCGGAGGACGACGGTGGCTCTCTGCCGTTCCGGGAGGGCCAGGAGGGCGGCGAGCAGCAGATCCCGGCGGGCCAAGCCCCCCGACGCGTCCGGTTGGGACGGATCGGCGGGGTCGTGACTGCGGGTCTGCACATCGACTGGGGTCGCGGCGTGGCGGTTGCGCTTGAAGTGGCGGTTGGCCTCGTTGATGAGGATGCGCCGCACGTAGGCGTCGGGGCTGTCGGCGAGCTGCACGCGCCGCCAATGGCGGAACGTCTTGGCCAGTGCCTCTTGGACCAGGTCGTCGGCCAGGTGCCAGTCGCCGCAGAGCAGGTAGGCGGTGCGGTGCAACGGGGCGGCTCGGCTGCGGACGAACTGCCGGAACTGCTCTTCCGCCGCGCTCATCGATCGCTCGGGTGGGTGGTCATGTATGGATAGACAGGAGTCGCCGGAGAAAGGTTGTCAGGAAAAAGGAGCCGGAGCACGGTCACCTCCCTGCCGCGGCGGGCCTCTTCGCCCTGATGATATCGTAGGGTATCACCGTCGAATCGAGGAGGCCCTGTGCCCGACGTGTTGCTCCGGGACCTACCAGAGGACGTCTTGGCTGCGATAGATGCCAAGGCTCGACGGGTCGGCTTGTCGCGCGCGGAGTACATCCGCCGAGCCCTTTCTCGCGAGCGAGGCGACGTCCTCGCCGGCGTCGGGGTGAAGGACCTGGTCGTCTTCGCCGAGACCTTCGCCGACATCGAGGACGCTGACCTAATCCGCGAAGCTTGGTCGTGACCGCCTGGCTTATCGACAAGTCCGCTCTGGTCCGTCTCGCCCGCAGCCCCGACGCTGAAGCATGGGCTGCCAGGATCGAGCGCGGGCTGGTCCGGATCTGTACGGTCACCCGCCTCGAAGTGGGATTCTCAGCCCGCTCCGGCAAAGACATCCGAACCGCCTACGAGCTTCCTCCGTTGGCCCGCATGCCTGTCGAGTACCTCACCCCGGCCATCGAAGACCGCGCCGTGGCTGTCCAGGTAGCGCTTGGCGAACGGGGCCAACACCGGACGGCATCGATCCCCGCTCTGCTCATAGCGGCCACCGCGGATCTGGCCCAGCTCACCGTCCTCCACGACGACAAGGACTTCGAGCTCATCGCCGATGTCACCGGACAACCCGCCGAACGGCTCATAACCAGCCGACCATCGAGCGAGTAGCGCACCTCGAGGGGTACATCTCGTCGCTCCTCGGGTGGCGGGGCCAGCGGAAGGTGCCCGCAGGCGGCCAGGACAGCAACACCAGCCACGACCACTCCGGGTGACTGAATGGTCGAGGCGGGCAGCGAGACGAGGCCGGCAGCGCGGCGAGTGCTCGCAGTACGCGCCGAGCGAGCCGCGTCGGAACGCCTGTCGTGTTCCTCGGGCTCGCATAACGGCGACGGTGCCCGGGAGCTCATCGATCTGCGCACCACTGCTCAGCACGGGATGACGGGTATCGACCGGCCGGAGGCCACGACGAGCGGGCGGATGTCACCGGGGTCGCTGGTCAGGACGCGATCTCCTGTTGCGGACACGGCCACCACGCTCGCGTCTGCAGCATCGGTCATGCCGGCTTTACCGAGCAGGACGCCCGCCTGTCGGCCCAGCTGGTCGTCGACGGCCTTGATGTCGACGGACTTGAGCAGGTGGGCAAGACTCGCCTGTCGCCCGGCCGGGTCGCGCCACACCTGGGTGACGACGACGCCAGTGGTGCGTAGCTCCAGTCCGGCGTTCTGAGCTACACGTAGGCGCGCCATCATCGCTCGATCTCCGCGATCCGCGGCCACGAACGCGCCGGCGTCGAGCACAAGTGCGCTCACGCCGCCGGCCCGGTCGTGGCAGGCGACGGCAGCGCCAGCTCAGCTGCGGCAGTGGCCAATTCGTCGGCCGTCAGCGACCCGTGCTCGGCTTCCCAAGCGTCTAGGAACTCAGCCAGAGCTTCGCTGCGGAGCTTGGCTGCTGCCGCGTCCGCCAGCCACCGCGAGAGGCCGGCGCCCTGCCGTCGAGCAGCAGCTCGTACTGCGTCACCGAGTTCTGGCTCGAATGAAACGCTCAGCTTGTCAACCTTCATATTCCGATACTACCGCGGTGTGACCTACCACGGTAGGACGCAGGAGCATGCTGGGACCGAGGTGTTCGCAGTAGAAGGCCACGGCGGCGTCGACGTCGCGGACGATGTAACGCACGCTTACCGTCGCCATCCGATTTCCCTGTCTGGCCTCAACCGGACTGGCTCCACACTCGGAACGGATAGCCGGCAGCCCTTACGCCTTGACGGCTTGGCAACACCCGGTGGGCTGTCCGCAGAATCATCGTCCTACGGGCAGGCCTCAGGCAGGGTCAGGCGGGGGCTACGAAGATGCAGAACGGATGGCCGCCGGCCGGATCGGCATACACCCGGAGAGGCTCCTGCACGTCGTCCGAGCGGTCCAGCAAGAGTCGGGCGTCAAGCGCCGTCGCCCAGGAGTGCTGGTTCTCTAGCGCCCCGATCGTCGTCACGGTGAGGTCCAAGTGCAGCTGCTGGGGAACCTCGCCATGGGGCCACGTGGCCGCGTGGCCGCGGGGAGGGTGTCCACTTGCTGGAAGGCGATGCTCGGTCGGCCAGAGCCGTCTCGTAGAACGAGCCAGTCGGAGCCGTGTGTGTCGAGGTGGCCAACGTCGGGCGGTTCGTCACCGGGGCGATAGCTGTACCCGAGAGCTCCCGGTAGAACTCCGCCAGTTCTCGGACGTCCGTGCGTCCAAGACGACCTGCCTGAACCTCGGGTGGTCGGAGTTCACAAGCGCACGAGGTATACCTGCCACCTGTTGGGGGCTCGGGGTGCTTTCCGGGCACCCCTGTGACGGCGACGCCGCCGACCGCTCCGCAGGGGGATCCCCGAGTGACACCGGGCTGCTATTGCCACGGACACTAGGGGACCACCGCCACGGTCGGGCGGGCCAGGCTCGGTGCCAGCACCCCGCCTTGCCCGCGCAGTAGACCGGTCTCCGGGACGGCGTGGCGTTGGCGGCGGGTCATTCTCAAGGTTGAGGCGACAACCGGTGAAGGAGCCGCCAAGCTTGCCTTGGATCGTCTCAGTTGGCGCTCCCGGGCAACCGGCCGGCATGCAGGGCGAAGCCATCGCCTTGGCGGTGGCAGACAACGGCATCGGGATCGCCGCCGCCGACCTGCGCCACATCTAGGGGCGGCTCCCGGTCACTGCGTTTCCCGGGGACCCTCGGTCGTGGATGCGGGGCGGATGACGTCGAGGTCGGTCGCGGCGAAATCGTCGCCGGTGCAGAGCACCGGATGACCGGTTCGCTCCGCGAGCGCGTAGGTGAAGCAGTCTCCGAAGTTCAGTCCGGCAGGGTGGCGGCCTTTGCCGAAGCGTCGCCAACCACTCATGGCGCGGGCTGCTAGGTCGGCGTCGACCGGGACTATCTCGATCTGCGCGTCACGAAGGAATCGCTCCACCACGTCTTGGCCGGCGGGCCAAAACCGGGCCTCGATGACGATGCCCAACTCGACGCGGATCGCGGCTGGCATGAGACGGGCCACCGCGTTTTCGAGGTGCTCAGCGAGCTCATCACCTCCTGGCTCCCCGAGTACGACGGCGAGCGCGGCCGACGTGTCGACGACAACAGCCCGGCGCCTGTCCTCCCTCAACGCGGGAGGCCGGCGTCGTCGTAGCCGATGACCTCGTCTGGTGTCCGGTCGTCCGCGACGGGCAGGCTGGCAACGTCGGCTGCTAGGCGGGCAAGGCGGCGGCGGATACTGGCTGCCTGGCGGGCTTGCTCCCGTTGCAGGCGCTCCTGAAGGGCGGTGACCACCGCCTCGGTCAACGTCTCTCCGGTTTGTGAAGCGAGCTGTCTGGCCAGGCGGTCGGCTTCGTCGCTCTTGATGCTCAGCGCCATGAGGTAGAATTATAGAGCGTTAGGTAGGATTCTGCCTAATGGCCAGCAGCGCACCCGCCGCGGATGTTCGCACCTGGCTCAGGTGGCGCTGCGGGCCAGCGGCTTGACCAGACCGGGCGGGGCCTCGTCGAGGACGGTGAGGATCGCCTCGGCCAGGCGGCGGGCGGCCACCGGGTCCAGCTCCAGCGCGACGCGCGCCCCCGCCCCCTGCTCGGGGTTGAGGACGTCGATGTTGAGGGTGTGGTCGGCGGGGGCGCTGACCGGGTGGTCGAGGTAGACGGTGGCGTCGGTGACCGCGAACCAGCCGCGGGGACCCTTTCCCGAACCGCTCACCGTCACCTTCTCGGTCCTGTAAGTGCACATGGGGATCTCTCGCTCCTTGAGGGCAGTCGGTGGCCGGGTGGTCAGGCGCTCAGGTGGCGGCCGTAGAAGTCCCAGATCTTCTCCCACCCGTCCATCGCCGCCTCCGGCCGGTAGGAGGGGCGGTTCACCGCGAAGAACGCGTGCCCGGCGCCGGGGTAGCTGTGGAACTCGTGGTCCTTGCCGGCCGCATTCAAAGCGGCGTCGATCTCGGCCACGTGCTCGGGGGTGGGGTACTGGTCCTCGTCGCCGAACAGACCGAGGATCGGGCACGACACCTGCGGGGCCCGGTCGACGATCGGCGCCACCTGCAGCGGGAACCCCTCCGGCGGGGTGCCGGCGATGAACGCGCCGTAACAGACGACCGCGGCGTCGAGGGGGAGCGCGGTGGCGGCCAGGAACGACTGGCGCCCGCCCGAGCAGTAGCCGATCACGCCGACCTTCCCGTTGGAGTTGGTCAGCTGGCGCAGGTACGCGGCCGCGCCGGCGACGTCACCGACCAGCTCGTCGTCGCCCTTGCCGCCCTGCGCCCGGGCCGCGGCCGCCGCGTCGTCGGGCTGCGCGTTGGGCGCCACCCGCCAGTACAGGTTGGGGCAGACCGCGTTGTAGCCCTCCGCCGCGAACCGGCGGGTGATCTCCTTGGTCTCGCGGTCGTAGCCGGGCATGTGGTGGATCACCACCACCCCGCCCCGCGCGGCGCCGTCGAGGGGCCGCGCCGCGTACGCCTCGATCGGCTCGCCGCCGGCGCCGGCGATCATGATGGACTCGGCTAGGACCGCGTCGTACACGGGCGTCCCTCCTGAAGGTTCGTCTGGTTAAGGATTATCCGGGACCGTACCCGGACGCCCGGAAGAATCCCCAACCCCGCGGGGTTGCACCCGGCATGCAGGTCGAGATCTGGTCAGACGTCGTGTGCCCGTGGTGCTACATCGGCAAGCGCCGCTTCGAGAAGGCGCTGGCCGACTTCGAGCACGCCGACGAGGTCACCGTGAGGTGGCGCAGCTTCGAGCTGGACCCCAACGCCGCATTCCTGCCCGGTCGTTCGATGGCCGAGCAGCTGGCCGCCAAGTACGGCAGGACCGTCGAGCAGGCCGGGGAGATGCTCCGCTCGATGGACCGCATGGCCGCGGCCGAGGGCCTCGACTACGACCTGGCGTCCACGACCGGCGGCAACACCTTCGACGCCCACCGCCTGCTCCACCTGGCCGAGGACCACGGGCTCGGCCCGGACATGAAAGAGGCCCTCCTCCACACCTACTTCGTGGAGCGGGTGGCGGTGAGCGACCCCGACGTGCTGCGCCGGGTCGCGGCGAAGGTCGGACTGCCCGCCGCCGAGGTCGAGGAGGTCCTCGCCGGTGACCGTTACGCCGACGCGGTGCGCGCCGACGAGCGAGAGGCGCACGAGCTCGGCTGCACCGGTGTGCCCTTCGCGGTGGTGGACCGCAAGTTCGCGGTGCCCGGCGCTCAGGAGCCCGACACGTTCCTGGCCGTGCTGCGCAGGGCGTGGGATCAGGCCCATCCCGTGCTGGAGACGGTGGAGGGCGGCGGGCCGTCTTGCGACGGGGACAGCTGCAGCATCTGACCAGGATCACCTACCGCCGTAGCACCCAGGCCTCGAGGGGACTGCGACATCACGGGAGGACGGCCACTCCCCGCCGCCGTGCGATCGACGCCAGAGCGGCGTCGAAGGTCGCCAGCGAGGTCTGATGGTGCAGGGCGACGTCCAGCACGCAGCAGTCGGGCAGTTTGAGGCCGGTGCCTGCCCGCAGCTCGGCCAGCCGCAACGCTTCGTCGTCATCGCGGGGGGCGACGCCCACGCCGGCCGCTCGCAGGTGGTCGCGCATAGCCGCACCGCGGCCGATGCGACACCCGCCCACCAGCACCTCTGCCATCGTGAGGGTGTGGACCAGCGTGGACCCCGGTTTGGCGTCGAAGAGGATGGCGGTCGCCGCCTCGTGATGCGAATCGACCGGGTCGAAATGAGCGATCAGCACCCGGGCGTCCAGCGTGATCACGCCGGCCAGTCCTCGCGCAGGTCGCCGAGGTAGCCGGGCCCGAACGCGTCAGGGTACGCCCCGCTGCTGGCGGCGACAGCAGCGCGGTGCGCTTCGGCGTCGAGCTGCTGGCGCTGCTCCAACGACTCGCCACCGAGCGCGATCAGTCGCAGAAGCAACTTGGAACGTGAGTCGCCCGGCCACCGCTCGGCCGCCCGATCGAGCGCACGGGCCACGGCTGGAGTCTCTGTCACCTGATGGCGGGGACGGGCGGTCGGCACTCGCCAAGTGTCCACCAGACACCGAAGTGGGTCCACCGGGTCGGCTGGCGTATCTCCGGGGGGTCGGGCCGCCGGCCGACCAGGTAGACTTTCCTTACCTACAGTAAGGAGCCGTGGTGGCGTCGGCGACGGTCACGAGCAAAGGTCAAGTCACCATCCCTGTCGAGGTGCGTACCAAGCTGGGCTTGCGGGCCGGGTCGCGCCTGGCCTTCGTTCCCACTGCGGCCGGCGGCTACGAGATCTACCCGGAGGCCGCGTCGGTCAAGGACCTGAGGGGCGCGCTGCCACGGCGGCCACGGCCGGTCACCGTGGAGGAGATGAGTGACGCCGTCGCGTCGGGTGCGACCGCCGATCAGCGGTGATCGGGCTCGACGCCAATGTGGTCGTCCGCTACCTCGCCCAGGACGACCCTGACCAATCCGCCGCAGCGTCCGCGTTGATGGATGAGCTGACCGAGACCAACCCGGGATATCTGAGCTTGGTGACGGTCGTCGAGATCTACTGGGTGCTGCGTCGCTCCTACGGGGTGACGGCCGCCCGTGGCGGTGAGTTGCTCGACGGTCTGGTGCACGCGCGGGAGCTGCGTATCGACCGTGGCGAAGTCGTCCGGGCGGCCTTGACCGCTGCGGAGAGCGGCGTGGACTTCCCCGACGCTGTCATCGCGGAGCTCGGCCGTGGCGCCGGTTGCCGCCACACCGTCACCTTCGACCGGCGCGCAGCACGATCCGGAGCGATGCACCTCCTCGGCGCGGCTCGACCCGGCCGCTGACGGCGGGAGGCCCGGGCGGCGGCGCTGATCGCGGGAGACCGCCACCACCCCCGAATGAGCGTCGAGCGCCCGCCAGATCTCGCCGAGCGCGCTGCTACGGCCGGTCGCCGGCGTCGAGGTCCCAGCCGACGTCCTCGGGTTCGGGCGTCCTGGCCACCTGGTCGGGGTCGATGCCGTCGGGGTCGTCCATCCCCCCGTCGAGCATGGCCATCCGGTCGGGGTCGTCGAGGTTGGCGCCGATCTCCTCGTTTTCGACCTGGTCGACGGGCATCTCGGTGAGGCGGGTCAGGTCGGCCTCCGCGCCGCTGACCCCGGTCGCTCCGGGGTCCTCGGCGCCGCCGGTGGACCCGGTCTCGGCGACCTCGTCGTACTGCTCGTAGACCTCGGTCTGCTCGGGCGGCTCGTCGGGGATCGTCTGGTCACTCATCGGATCCAACCTACGGCGGTGACGCCGCCATCGGCGGGCCGTCCGGCGAAATACGCGCCCGCTGTCGCTTCTGAGCTAAGGGAATAGGCCGCCTGGAGGTTGGTGGCTACGCCGGCGCCATGACCTCGCTCACCGGAACGTCGCCGAGGGAAGCGGCCCGGCGCCGCCCCGGGATGGCGGCCGCGGCCAGAGCCCCCACCCCGACCACGCCGGCACCGACCCAGGTGGCCCAGCGCAGCCCGCCGGCGAAGCTCGCCGGGCTGGCGTAGCTGCCGTGGCCGGCGAACACGGTGGCCAAGACGGCGATCCCGAGGACGCCGCCCAGCTCCCGGATGGCGTTGTTGGCGCCCGACGCCGCGCCCTGGTCCGCGGCCGGAACGGCGCCGAGCACGACATTCGCCACCGGGATGAAGAACAACGCCATCCCCAGCCCGCAGAGCACGAACGGAGCGACCAGCGCCAGGTAGGTGGTGTGGGTGCCGATGAGGGCGGCGACCCACGCCAGGCCGGCGGCTTGGAGGGCCAGGCCGCCCACCATGAACGGGCGCCCACCGATGCGGTCCGACAGCGGGCCGGCGACGGGAGCTACGAGCAGGGGCATCGCGGTCCATGGGAGGGTGCGCAGGCCGGCCTCGAGGGGTGAGTACCCGAGGGCGGTCTGGAGGAACTGGGCCAGCAGGAAGATGCTGCCGAACATCCCGAAGCTGAACAGCAGCGACGCCGCGTTGGAGGCCGCGAAGGCCCGGTTGCGGAAGAACCGCAGCGGCAGCATGGGATGGGCGGCCCTGGCCTGCCAGAAGATGAAGCCGATCATGGCCACCACGCCCGCGGCGAGCGGGGCGAGCACCGCGGGGGAGGTCCACCCGTCGTCGCTGGCCTTGACCAGGCCGAAGACGATGCCGAACAGGCCGGCGCTGGCGAGGATCAGCCCGAGCGGGTCGAGGTGGGCCCGGGCCCTGGTCTCGCTCAGGCGGGTGGCGGCGAAGGGAAGGGCGGCCAGGCCGATGGGGACGTTGATCCAAAAGATCCACTGCCACGACGCCCCCTGCACGACCGCTCCGCCGACGAGAGGGCCGACGGCCACGGCCAGGCCGGACACCCCGCCGAGCACTCCGAGGGCGGCACCCCGCCGCTCGGCCGGAACAGCCGAGGCCAGGATGGTGAAGGTCAGGGGGAGGACCGCGGCCGCCCCGGCGCCCTGGACCGCCCGGGCGATCACCAGCACCGTCACGTCGGGGGCCATGGCCGCCCCGGCGCTGGCCAGGGTGAACACGGCCAGTCCCAGGGTGAGGACCCGCCGCCGCCCGAAGCGGTCGCCGAGGGCGGCGCCGGTGAGGATGAGCACCGCGAAGGACAGCGTGTAGGCGTTGATCGTCCATTCCAGGCTGGCGAGGCTGGCGTGGAGATGGCTGCGGATGGAGGGCAGAGCCATGGTCACGACGAGGTTGTCGAGGCTCACCATGAACGACGCCACCGAGGTGATGACGAAGGTCCAGATCAGTCGGCTGCGGGGCATGACTCTCCTGTTCAGATATAGAAGTGATTGATCACTAACTTCGATGGGCAAAAAGATACGGGGATGCAGCCGGGCCGGGGGTAGGTGCCGCCGGCCATCCAACTAGGGGCCGTCGGGCTGGATTTCGGGCTGGACATCGGATGCCCGGTGATCGGTACCGGCCACGATCTCCTCGCCCAGGCAGGCCCTCACCCAGGGCAGGTCGATGACCGCCATCAGATCCATGGCGGCCGCCATGTTGAGCAGCATTCCGTAGCCGAAGAAGGCGGTCAGTTCCTCGTCGTCGAGCCCGGTGATGCCAGCCACGGTCAGCCACAGCTTCCCGAAGCACGTCTGGGTGACGCTGCGGACATCGTCGTCTCCGCACGCCGCGTAGGCGTGCATCTGGGTCAAAAGCAGCGTGCGGTCCTGGAGGAACATCCGGTAGGCGTCGGCCATGGCCATCTTGGCCTCGACCCCGGAGAGGTCACCGGCGGCCTCCACCAAGATGGCCAGGGCCCGGTCGAAGGTTCGCTCGATGGCGGCGAGGAACAGCTCCTTCTTGGTGCCGAACAGCCGGAACAGGTAGGGCTGGCTGATCTCCGCTCGCCGGGCGATGTCCTCGGTCGACGTCCCGGCCAGGCCCCCCTTGGAGAACTCGACGATGGCCGCTTTGAGGACCGCCTCGCGGCGTTCGCCGGCGGACATGCGAGAGGCCATGCCGACAAGGTAGTGAGTCATCAATCACAAGTCAAGCGTTCTGTGGAAGCGACGCCGGAGCAGCGAGGGCCGGGGAAAGGAGCGGCGCGGCCCGGCGGTGGCCGGCTCGGAGATGGCGCCGCTCGCTGGACCCGCCGCCTCTCGAAGCCTCACCGGCCAATCGCTGCGAGCGACGGGGTTGACCGCGGGCACTGCTCCACCGGTCTACGCCCGCAATCGGGGACCGGGGCTTGGCGGCCGAGCTGGGCGTGTTGGCAGGGCGGAGTGGAAGCGGGCCCGGACATGACAGTCGCGGCCCTGCTGCCCGAGACGACGGGTTACGCGGTCGGGTCCGTGACGCTCTCCAGCCAGCACCGCTTGAGGATCCCTGGCTGGGCGCGGTCACCCATTGTCGAACCGGGCATAGCGAGCGAGCCGTTCGTCGTAGCTCAGTAGGGCCCCGCCGAGCTCATGGGCGGTGGCCAGGACGATCGCGTCAGGCAGACGCAGGCGGCTGTGACGGGCTCGAAGCTCCGCGGCCCGCTCGGCCGTCTTGGCGTCGAGGGGTGACACGCGGATTCCCATAGCAGCAATCGCCTCACGAGCGTCACCGATGCGGTCGACACGTGCAAAGGCCACCATCGCCTCGCTGTAGGCACTGGCCGGGGCTACGAGCTCCCTCGA
This sequence comes from Acidiferrimicrobium sp. IK, assembly GCF_025499425.1. Taxonomy (GTDB): domain Bacteria; phylum Actinomycetota; class Acidimicrobiia; order Acidimicrobiales; family Palsa-688; genus Acidiferrimicrobium. The sequence goes on along the minus strand of NZ_JAIMCB010000021.1, from coordinate 16,785 downwards.
CGCCTCGTCGGCGGCTTCGACGTCATTTACGGCGCGGTGGTGGTGAGCGTCTGCGTCGTCGAGCAGCCCGATCAGGACGCTGGCGTCAAGGATCAGCGATCCCACTCGTCTCGCAACCGGTCAAGTTCTCCAGGTTCGTAGATTCCCGTTGCGATGCCGGCGTGGCGACGCACCCGGGAGCCCCGAGCCGCTATGACGATTTCGCCGGCGCCGATCGGTCGGACCGTTACCTCATCACCCGGTTCAAGTCCTGCGGCGCGCAAGGCAGCGACCGGGAGCGTCACCTGGTTCTTGGAAGACACTCTAGCCATGGCCTTTACTATATCCCGGCAAGAGTAAAGGCATCGTTGGTCGCCGGGATCGGCCTTCGGGACGCCGAACCGTCTCTCGAGGCAGAGTTTCTGTAGTACGCTTATTCCGTGTGGAGATCCATCGTTCGGCGCGTCGCCACCAGGTTGCCGACGACGACATCAACCACGCCTACGAGCACTCGGTTGCCTGGGCCGAGCTCGGCGACGAGCCGCTGCGTTACCTCCTGGCTGGTCCGGGCCGATCCGGGAACCTCCTCGAGTTGGTGGTCATCTACACCAAGAGTGCCGTGCTCGTGATTCATGCCATGGCGCTTCGGCGCAGCACGCAGCGGGAGCTGCTCGGAGATGGAGACTTATGAGCCAGCGCATCTACGGTCAGACCAAGGGTGGGAAGCCGATCACCGATGAGATGATCGAAGAACTTGCCGACGAAGCGGAGCGCGGCTTCGAGCCCGGCCGGCTTGGGGAGCACCGCCGGGGCCCGGGGCGCCCACCTCTGGGCGAAGCTGCGAAGTCAGTCGAGTCAGTTCGCCTGGAGCCGGCCCTGCGGGCTGAGGCGGCGCAGCGGGCAGCAGCTGAGGGCGTCACCGTCTCCGAGGTGATCCGGCGAGCGCTTCGGGAGTACCTCCGGAGCGCATAGAGCTGCCGGTGTCTCGGCCCGGCCGGCGTCAGGCCTGAACTGTTCGGCCGCTTCGATCCGACCGGCTATCACCGCCGGGTTCGCCTCCCGGGTCCGGCCCGACGGCTTCACCACTACGACGACGGGTAGATCTTGGTGCCCAGCCGGCGGGCACGAGTACCGGCCGCCACGGCGGGTACGACCGGCCCATGACCTCCTACGGCTACACGATGATGTGCGAGCAGTCCGCCCCCAAGGCGCTGGTCACCGACCTGGTGGCCGCGGAAGCCGCCGGCTTTGACTTCTCGGTCATCTCCGACCACTACTCGCCGTGGCTCGACGCCCAGGGCCACGCCCCCTACGCGTGGAGCGTGCTGGGCGCCGCGGCCCAGGCCACCGAGCGGATCGGGCTGATGACCTATGTGACGTGTCCGACCCGGCGCTACCACCCGGCGGTGGTGGCCCAGAAGGCCGCGACGATGGCCCTCCTATCCGACGGCAGGTTCCGTCTCGGGCTCGGCGCCGGCGAGAACCTCAACGAGCACGTCATCGGCGGGGGATGGCCGCCGGCCAACACCCGCCACGAGATGCTCGACGAGGCCCTCCAGATCATCACCGCGCTCTTCGCCGGCGGGTACGTCAACTTCCGGGGCGCCCACTTCCAGGTCGACTCGGCCAAGCTGTGGGACCTGCCCGACCGCGCGCCGGAGATCGGCGTGGCGGTATCGGGGGAGCAGTCGGTGGAACTGGCGGCTCGTTACGCCGACTACCTGATCGCGGTGGAGCCCGAAGCCGACCTGGTCGAAGGGTTCAACGCCAAGGGCGGCCAAGGCAAGGACAAGGTCGGCCAGATCCCGGTGTGCTTCGACCCGGACAAGAAGGCCGCGGTGGCCCGGGCGCACGAGCAGTTCCGGTGGTTTGCAGGTGGATGGAAGGTCAACGCGGAGATGCCGGGCACCTCTGGGTTCGCGGCCGCGACTCAGTTCGTCACCCCCGACGACGTGGCGGAGAACATCCCCTGCGGCTCCGACGTCGAGGAGTTCGTGGGGCCGATCCAGGCGTTCGCCAAGGCCGGCTTCACCCACGTGGCGCTGGTCCAGATCGGCGGGGACCACCAGGCGGCGTATATCGACTGGGCCCAAAAGGAGCTGCTGCCGGCGCTGCGGGGGTGAGCCGGCCCGGCGGGGGAGCCGGGCGCTAGAGTGGCGTCCGGGCCGGGGCTGCCCTGGACAGCTGCGCCAGAAGCGCTAGCATGTTCGACGGCCCATCCGGCTGCTGCCCGCGCGGCGGCGCTGGAAGGCCCGATACCTATTCCGCAGTTACGTATCTCTCCTACGAGGTTGCTTTGCCCACCATCGCACAGCTGGTCCGCAAGGGCCGCGAGCAGAAGTCGGTCAAAACCAAGACGCCTGCGCTCGTCGGCGCGCCCCAGCGGCGCGGTGTGTGCACCCGCGTGTTCACGACCACCCCGAAGAAGCCCAACTCGGCGCTGCGCAAGGTGGCCCGTGTCCGCCTGACCAGCGGCGTCGAGGTCACCGCCTACATCCCCGGCGTGGGCCACAACCTGCAGGAGCACTCCATCGTGCTCGTGCGCGGCGGGCGAGTGAAGGACCTCCCCGGTGTCCGCTACAAGATCATCCGCGGCACGCTCGACACGTCGGGTGTGCGCGACCGCAAGCAGGCCCGTAGCCGCTACGGCGCCAAGAAGGGTTAGGAAAAGTGCCCCGTAAGGGAGCCGCGCCGCGGCGGGAACTGGCCCCGGATCCGATCTACAAGTCGGTCCTGGTCACCCAGATCGTCAACAAGGTCCTGACCAGCGGCAAGCGGAGCCTGGCCGAGACCATCGTCTACCAGGCGCTCGACACGGTGAAGGACAAGACCGGCGCCGAGCCGATCGCCACCTTGAAGCGGGCGCTGGAGAACACCAAGCCGCAGCTCGAGGTGCGCAGCCGCCGGGTCGGCGGCGCCACCTACCAGGTGCCCGTCGAGGTCCGTCCCCGCCGGGCGACCACCCTGTCGATCCGCTGGCTGGTCGGCTACTCCCGCCAGCGGCGCGAGAAGACCATGGCCGAAAAGCTCGCCGCCGAGCTGCTCGACGCCTCCAACGGCGTCGGCGCCGCGGTGAAGCGCCGCGAAGACCTCCACAAGATGGCGGAAGCCAACAAGGCGTTCGCCCACTACCGCTGGTAGCAGCCGCGTCCGCGCCGCTGGGCGCTCCCAATGCGGCACAATAGAACTACGTGCCTTGGGGCCCCGCCGTTGCCCCGCGGCCTGAACCCCCCTGACGCGGCGAGAGTGAGCGATGGCTGAAGCGACCACAACCAAACAGATGCCCCTGGTCAAGTACCGCAACATCGGCATCATGGCCCACATCGACGCGGGCAAGACGACCACGACCGAGCGGATCCTCTTCTACACCGGGATCAACTACAAGATCGGCGAGGTCCACGAGGGCCAGGCCACCATGGACTGGATGGTCCAGGAGCAGGAGCGGGGGATCACCATCACCTCCGCGGCGACCACCTGCGAGTGGAACGGGCATCGCATCAACATCATCGACACCCCCGGCCACGTCGACTTCACCGTCGAGGTCGAGCGCTCGCTCCGGGTCCTCGACGGCGCCGTCGCGGTGTTCGACGCGGTCGCCGGCGTGGAGCCCCAGACCGAGACGGTGTGGCGCCAGGCCGACAAGTACAACGTGCCGCGGATGTGCTTCGTCAACAAGATGGACCGCATCGGCGCCGACTTCTACCGCTGCGTCGACATGATCAAGGACCGCCTCGACGCCACCGTCGCGGTCGTCCAGCTGCCGATCGGCGCCGAGTCGGGTTTCCGGGGCGTGATCGACCTGATCAACATGAAGGCGCTCATGTGGCCCGAGGAGGCCTCCAAGGGCGAGGCGTTCGAGGTGGTCGACATCCCCGCCGAGCTCGTCGAGCAGGCCGACGTCTACCACAGCGAGCTGGTCGACGTGCTGTCCAACTTCGACGACGCGATCACCGAGAAGTACCTCGGCGAGGAAGAGATCACCGCCGATGACCTGCGCGGCGCGCTGCGCAAGGCGACCATCGCCGGCAACGTCGTGCCGGTGCTGTGCGGCTCCGCGTTCAAGAACAAGGGGGTCCAGCCGATGCTCGACGCGGTCGTCGACTTCCTTCCCTCGCCCCTCGACATCCCCCCGACCAAGGGCATGGACGTCAAGGGGATCGAGGAGCTCGAGCGCGCTCCCGACCCCGACGCTCCTTTCTCCGCCCTGGCCTTCAAGATCGCCACCGACCCGCAGTCGGGCGGCAAGCTGACCTACGCCCGGATCTACTCGGGGCGCCTGTCGAAGGGCGACCCGATCCTCAACTCCACCAAGGACCGCAAGGAGCGCGCCGGGCGCATCCTGCAGATGCACGCCAACCACCGCGAGGACCGCGACGTGGCCACCGCCGGCGACATCGTCGCCCTGGTCGGCATGAAGCAGACCACCACCGGCGACACGCTCTGCGACCCGAACGCCCCGATCGTGCTCGAGTCGCTGGACTTCCCCGAGCCGGTCATCCACGTGGCGGTCGAGCCGAAGACCAAGAACGACCAGGACAAGCTGTCCAAGGCGCTGCAGTCGCTCTCCGAGGAGGACCCGACGTTCCAGGTCCGCTCCGACGAGGAGACCAACCAGACCATCATCGGTGGGATGGGCGAGCTGCACCTCGAGGTCCTCGTCGACCGGATGCTGCGGGAGTTCCGGGTCGACGCGAATGTCGGCAAGCCGCAGGTCGCGTACCGCGAGACCATCAAAAACACGGTGGAGAAGGTCGAGACCCGCTACGTCCGCCAGACCGGCGGCAAGGGCCAGTACGGACACGTCGTGCTGACCCTGGAGCCGACCGGCCCCGGCGGCGGCTACGAGTTCGTCGACAAGATCTCCGGCGGCATCATCCCGAAGGAGTACATCCCCTCCGTCGACGCCGGCATCCAAGACGCCATGCAGTCAGGCGTCCTGGCGGGGTACCCGACCGTCGACGTGCGCGCCACGCTGACCTACGGCTCCTACCACGACGTCGACTCCTCGGAGATGGCGTTCAAGATCGCCGGCTCCATGTGCTTCAAGGAGGCGGCCCGCAAGGCGCACCCGATCCTGCTCGAGCCGATCATGAGCGTCGAGGTCGTCACCCCGGAGGACTACATGGGCGACGTCATCGGCAACCTGTCCTCGCGGCGGGGCAAGGTCGGCGGCATGGACCAGCGAGGCAACAGCCAAGTGGTCCGCGCCGAGGTTCCCCTCGCCGAGATGTTCGGCTACGCCACCGACCTGCGGTCCCGCACGCAGGGCCGGGCCACCTACACGATGCAGTTCGCGTCGTACCAGGAAGTGCCGCAGTCGGTGGCCGAGGAGATCATCAAGCGGGTCCGGGGCGAGTAGCCCCCCACCTGTACCGGGCCCCAGGCCCATCGTCTAGATTTACCAACCGCGTCTGACCGGCCATTGGAGGCCGGCGTTTAGAGGAGCGATTCCCTTCCATGGCCAAGCAGAAGTTCGAGCGTACGAAGCCTCACCTCAACATCGGCACGATGGGTCACGTCGACCACGGCAAGACGACGCTGACCGCTGCCATCACCAAGGTGCTCTCGGAGCGTGACCCCTCCGGGACCCAGGCGATCGCGTTCGATCAGATCGACAAGGCCCCCGAGGAGCGCCAGCGGGGCATCACGATCAACATCAGCCACGTCGAGTACCAGACGCCCAAGCGCCACTACGCGCACGTCGACATGCCCGGCCACGCCGACTACATCAAAAACATGATTACCGGCGCAGCCCAGGTCGACGGCGCCATCCTGGTGGTATCCGCGGCGGACGGCCCGATGGCCCAGACCCGTGAGCACGTGCTCCTGGCCCGCCAGGTCGGTGTCCCGTCGATCGTCGTCGCGCTCAACAAGGCCGACGCGGTCGACGACGAGGAGCTCCTCGACCTGGTGGAGCTCGAGGTCCGCGAGCTGCTCAGCGAGTACGACTTCCCGGGCGACGACACCCCGGTCATCCGGGTCTCCGCTCTCAAGGCCCTCGAGGGCGACAAGGAGTGGGAGGAGAAGATCGTCGAGCTGATGGACGCGGTCGACGAATTTGTCCCCGAGCCCGAGCGCGACTTCGAGAAGCCGTTCCTCATGCCGATCGAGGACGTCTTCACCATCCAGGGCCGCGGCACCGTGGTGACCGGCAAGGTGGAGCAGGGCAAGGTCAAGGTCGGCGAGGAGATCGAGATCGTGGGCCTGCGGCCCACCACCAAGACCACCTGCACCGGCGTCGAGATGTTCCGCAAGCTGCTCGACGAGGGCCACGCCGGCGACAACATCGGCGCCCTCCTCCGCGGCACCAAGAAGGAGGACGTCGAGCGCGGGCAGGTCCTCTGCAAGCCGGGCTCGATCACCCCCCACACCGACTTCGAGGGCACCATCTACGTGCTCTCCAAGGAAGAGGGCGGCCGCCACAAGCCGTTCTTCAACAACTACCGCCCGCAGTTCTACTTCCGGACCACCGACGTCACCGGCAGCATCACCCTGCCGGAGGGCACCGAGATGGTCATGCCCGGCGACAACACCGAGATCAAAGTCGAGCTCGGCAAGCCGATCGCCATGGACGAGGGTCTGCGCTTCGCCATCCGTGAGGGTGGCCGCACCGTGGCCTCCGGCCGAGTCACCAAGATCATCAAGTAACACTGCTCCGCAGGGGTAACGGTGCTTCGCCGTCCTCTGCACTGCTCCGCAAGGACAACTGAGCTTCGCCGCCCCACCTGTTGTAGCGGGGCGGAGTCGGATCGCCGGCTCCGCCCCTTGCATGTCCCGTCCTTTGAAAACCCGCATCTCACACCCTGGAGTGTTTCCTGTGACCATGAACGAGTCGACCCGTGGCTGACGGCGCGAAGCAGAGGATCCGCATCCGCCTGAAGGCGTATGACCACGAGATCCTCGACCAGTCCACCAAGAAGATCGTCGAGACCGTCGTGCGCACCCAGGCCAAGGTCCGCGGACCTGTACCGCTGCCCACCGAGAAAAACCGCTACACGGTGATCCGCAGCCCCCACAAGTACAAAGACAGCCGCGAGCACTTCGAGATGCGGGTGCACAAGCGCCTCCTCGACATCGTCGAGCACACCCCCAAGACTGTCGACAGCCTCCAGCGCATCGAGCTGCCTGCCGGCGTGGACATCGAGATCAAGATCCAGGCCGGGTAGGGTAGAGCAACTGGGTCGACAGTCCCGTTTCGGGACCGGCCGCTCCCACCTCGGACGTATAGGTCAGCCCGCGTGCCTGGCTTGCGGTGCGCGCTCGGCTCTTGTGTGAGTAAGCTGAGCGCCTGGCGACGAGGTCGGAGGACGCCTAGATGCGGGTGCGACGGAGTCGGTGAGCCGGGAGAAATATGCGTGGGCATACTCAACGGTTCGTGCGATGGGTGCCAAGGCGTTCCCAGCGGGAGCGACCACCACTGAAAGAACTCCTATTACGCTCCGGCCCCAGGGGGAGGCCTTGCGAGCGTCGCAGAGACAGGGATGCATGGAACCAAGGTGTGCCCCCTGCGTGGAGCGGCTGCGTGAGCGGCGGGCGGGCGGAGGGCTTTGATGGACCATGCGTGGCCTTGGGCCGAGCGACGGCGGCCAGCCGACCATGCACTCATTGTGTTGGACTTAATCTGGCACCATCCAGTGACCCGTGATCGGCGCCCTCGCGAAGTCCCCCGGGCCGCAGCCTTTCAGGCCCAAGCACGAGTTCTGCATCAAGCGGTCAGACGACCACTGGAGAGAGCGCTTGGATCTGGGTCGGTCTTAACCGGACCGCCGCTACGAAAGCCCTGTATGCCAACCCCTCAGACTGGCTCGAGATGCGGGTCTTGCAGCAGCGACTTCGTCGTGGGGACCTATTCGTGGATGCACGTGCGAACGTCGGCACCTACCCCGGCTTGGCGGCGGCCTTGGGTGCTTCGGTAATCGCCGTCGAAGCCGCGGCGGACACCGCAATCCACCTGTGGGAGAACGTCGCCCAGGACGGCTCTATATCAGGGGAAGTCGTCGAGGCCGCAGCCGGGAGCGCCTTAGGCTCGACGCCGTACAACGTGGACCGAGATTCGGTCAACCGGATAGATGTCGAAGGCTCGGTCGGAGTCCGCGTGGCGGCACCTGACTCACTAACCGGCAGTCGTCGAGTCGCAGGGTTAAAGGTGGACGTCGAAGGCCAAGAGCGGGAGCTTCTAGAAGGAGCCAGTTCGGCTCTACGAGACCGGCGGATAGCGCTCGTGCAGATGGAACGGAACTCGGCGTCTCCAGAGTCGCTCGAACAACATCGCGACCCGGTGGCCGACATGCTCAACGAGTACGGGTACAGGCTGCTCCGACCCTCGCGAGACGGGGTGCTGCTTCCAACGGACGACCTAGAGAGGCCCAGCGAGATGTTCGTAGCTCCGGCCTCGGCTCTATCGTGACGTCCCACGCCGCTGGAGGAGAGCGCGAGGAGGGCGCCGCTTCACCGCCGGATGAGCCTTCCCGGGCGACCATCCGAAGAGTCGTCGTCGCGGGGCAGGGATACGTGGGTCTCCCCATTGCCATGCGGTCGGTCGAGGTGGGGCACTGGGTGGTTGGTTACGAACCCGATGCGTCACGTACTAAGCGGCTGTTGTCAGCGTCCTCCTACATTGAGGACGTCTCTGATGGCCAGCTGACTGCAGCGATGGCTACTGGCCGATACCTCCCGAGCACCGATCTGTCGGTATGTGAAGGCTTCGACGTGGCCGTTATTACCGTCCCCACTCCTCTAACGGACGGTGCGCCCGATCTGTCCTTTGTTGAGCAGTCGGCTCGCGACCTTGCGCCCTTCGTGCGCTCAAGATCGACTGTGATTCTTGAGTCGACGACGTATCCAGGCACGACGGAAGAGCTGCTCGTGCCCCTGCTCGAAGCGGGATCGGGCCTGCGGGCCGGACGCGACTTCTTCGTCGGCTACAGCCCCGAGCGCATCGACCCCGGCAACCGGACGTGGACGTTCCGCTCGACTCCTAAAGTGGTTTCTGGCATAGACAAGCGATCAACCGACAAGGTAGAAGCGTTCTACCTGGAGTTGGTCGACTCCACCGTTCGGGTGTCCGGACCAAAGGTCGCTGAATTGACCAAGTTGCTGGAGAACACGTTTCGGCATGTAAACATCGCACTGGTCAATGAGCTCGCCATGTTCGCTGATGAGCTCGATGTCGACGTGTGGGAGGCGATAGACGCCGCGTCGACGAAACCGTTCGGCTTCATGCCGTTCTTCCCGGGTCCTGGGGTGGGCGGTCACTGCTTGCCGGTCGATCCTTCATACCTGTCGTGGAGGGTGAAGCAGACCCTCGGCTCGCCGTTCCGGTTCGTCGAACTGGCCAACGACATTAACGATCACATGCCCGACTATGTGGCTCAGCGAGTCGCTGTCGCCCTCAACCGGGATGCTAAAGCAATTCGAGGGTCGCGGATCCTGGTGCTCGGCCTCTCGTACAAGCGCAACTCGGGTGATATTCGAGTATCTCCTATACCGGTGCTTTGTTCGCGCCTGTCCGCACTAGGTGCACAAGTAAGCGCCGCCGATCCGCTCGTGGAGCGAGGCATGTTCCCCGCAGAGATCCGATCTGTCACCTTAAGCGAAAGCGAGATTGCTGGAGCGGACCTAGTGGTGGTCGGCACTGACCACGACTCTTTCGACTGGCAACTGGTCAGGCGAACAGCGCGTCGGATCCTCGACACCCGCCATCGGATGCCGAAAGCCGAATCGGTGGAGCATTTGTGAGGGTGGTATGGCGCACTTCATGAAGTCGGGACAGCGCCCTGATGAACCCCCTGGGCCCCCGCCCAGTACACCCGCCCACGACCTGCGAGTCACTCTCGCCGCGAACGCGACTCTGGCAGCCCTGGCCATGGTCACGGGCCCGCTTGCCGCCCATCTTCTCGGACCGACCGGGGAGGGCGAGCTGGCTGCTATCCAAACCTGGCCTCTGCTTCTCGCCACCCTAGCGATGCTCGGATTGCCCGAGGCGCTGACCTACTACATCGCTCGCGATCCGAGCCGGGCGAAGGATCACATTGGGACGGCGGTTGGAGTGGCTCTCCTCTCATACGCGTTGGTAGCGAGCGCCGCTTGGGTGGCGATGCCTTGGCTGCTTCGGACCCAGTCTGGTCGCGTGATCGCCGCAGCCCGTGTGTTCTTGTGCGTAGGCGTAGTTTTCGCACTCATGGGCGTCCCGCATGGGGCATTGCGCGGGGCGCGGCGGTTCACCGCTTGGAACCTCTACCGCGTCGTGCCGGGACTGGCGTGGCTCGGCGTCCTTATCGGGTCAGGGGCCGTTGGGCACTTCGACGCGGTCGGACTGTCACGCTGGTACCTGTTCGTCGTCGCTGCCACGGGTTTGCCCTTCCTGATCGTGGTGAAGCGGGCGCTGAAGGGCTCCCTGCGGCCCCGGGCAGCGATAGCGCCGAAACTGGTGCGCTTTGGTCTTCCATCCGTTCTCACAACCGTCCCGCAGACTGTCAACCTACGGCTCGACCAGCTGCTCATCATCGCCTTTCTCCCCTCCCGTCCACTTGGGTTTTACGTTGTAGCCGTCGCGTGGAGTGGAGCGACGGCGCCGTTGCTCTCCGCAGTCGGCTCTGTGTTGTTCCCCCACGTCGCCGGGGAGTCCGAGGCCTCTGAACGCGCCAGGATGCTCGCCACAGCTCTGCAAGGCGGGGCGATCGTGGCTACTGGTCTTGCAGTGCTGCTCGCTGCGCTTGCGCCCTTCCTGCTCCCGCTCGTATTCGGTCACCGGTTCGGCCCTGCGGTGCCCTCCGCCTTGGTGCTGGTGCCGGCGGGAGCGATTCTGGTGTGGGCCGGCGTTGCAGAGGAGGGGCTGCGCGGCCTGGGCCACCCGAGGTTGGTCCTCGCCGCAGAGGGAGTGGGCGCAGTAGTCACTATTGCCACCCTCCCTGGGCTCTTGGCGGCATGGGGGATTCTCGGCGCCGCCGTCGCCTCGCTAATCGGCTACTCCGCCGTGGCTGTAACGGTGTCTGTGGCCATCGCCCGCTGCACAGACGAGCGCCTCAGTTCGCTCGTCATGCCGACCTGGCCGGTCGCCAAGGATGTTGCCCGTCGAAGCCTCTCTCTGCTACGAGTGCCGCTGCACGGGGCGGCTGGCTGATGGAGCGCCTGACGGCGACAGTGATCAGTGCTTACCCGTTTCACATGATCGACCAGGCGCGCCAGCTTCATGAGCTGGGCGTACTGGAGCGTCTGGTCACAACGGTGCCGCGAAGCCGTGTCGGATTGCCTGTCGGCCAGGTAAAAACTCGGATGCGCTACGCCGCTGCGAGGCGGGTAGCCGGTAGGGCAGTTCCCCGCCTGGACCCCACGCTTAACCGGTTCGTTGTTCGTGATTTCGACCAATGGGCCTCTAAACGGCTGGGTCGTCCGTCTGTAGTCAACGCCCTTTCGGGCTTCGCAACCGCCACCGTGACGCGAGCGTCGGCGGAGGGAGTGGCGGTGTGCTGTGACCGGGGCTCCTGGCACATCGAGGAGCAGAAGCGGGTTCTGGATGAGGAGGCGGAACGGATCGGCGCTCCGCTGGTACGGTTCGACCGCTTCATGGCGGAGCGCGAACTCCAGGAGTACGACTTGGCTGACAGGATTCTGGTTCCCTCGGAGCGAGCAAGGCGGACCTTTTTGGACCGGGGGATTAGCGCCGAGAGGGTGGTCACCATCCCGTATGGCGTGGACGTTACTGAGTTCGTCCCGGGTGCGCCTCCGCAGCCCGGGGCGATCGTGTCGGTCGGGACCGTTGGGATGCGAAAGGGGCACCGGTATCTGGTTGACGCCTTTCGGTCGCTGTCGACGAGCGCAGCCTCCCTGACACTGGTCGGACCGGTTGAGCCAGGCTGGGATGCCCTCCTCGGCTTGTCCAGAGGTGATGTCCGCAGCGTTGGCGCGGTCAGCAGGGGCCGGGTGATTGAGGAACTCCAACGGGCTTCGGTGTTCGCTCTGGCCTCGATCGAGGAGGGGCTGGCGCTCGTTTTGGCTCAGGCCATGGCATGTGGGCTACCGGTGGTCGCAACGGAGTCGACCGGTGTGCGTGAGTTGGTGGAGGACGGTGTGGAAGGCTTGATCGTCGCTCCCGCGGACAGCGCAGCGCTGGCGGAGGCCCTCGACTGGTTGCTGAGCAACCCGGATCGGGCCAAGGCGATGGGCGCTGCCGGTCGCCGCCGGGTTGAAGGCTTCGGTGGATGGGATCGATACGGCCGGGCGGTCGTTGCAGCGCTCGCCGATGCGGCACGAGAGAGGGCATGAAGACGTGCGGCTCGGCATAGTCGTTACGCACCCTATCCAGTACCAGGCTCCTTTGTACCGCCACCTCGCAGCTTGCACGGACGTGCAGCCCCACGTCTTCTTCCTTACCGAGCACGGCGTCGACTCCTCCTACGATCCCGGCTTCCGCCGCTCGATCCAATACGACGTTCCTTTGCTCGAGGGATACAGCTACCAGTTCGTTCCGAACCGCAGTCCTCGCCCATCACCTAGCACCCCTTTCGGCGCGATCAATCCTTCGCTGCCCTCCCGCGTCCGGGCTGCCGGGATAGACGCCTTGTTGGTACATGGTTACAGCAGCCCGTCCCACTGGCTGGCTTACGCAGCCGCTGGACGGTGGCGTATCCCCTACATCTTGAGAGGTGAATCCAGACCGGACCCTCCCACCACACCGGGGCTGAAGGTGGCGATCAAGCGGGCTTTCGTTGGACCTCTGGTGCGCCGCGCCTCCGCATGCCTGGCAATCGGCACAGAGAACCGGAATTTCTATCTCGCCTACGGCGCGGCGCCCGAGCGCATTTTCGCCGCTCCGTATTCGGTGGACCGTGATCGCTTCGCCGCGGCCGGGGAGGAAGGGCGCCGACGCCGGGGAGAGCTGCTCGGTGGCCTCGGACTGGACCCTGGTCGGCCAACGATCCTTTTCGCAGCGAAGCTGCAACCCTGGAAGCGGCCGCTCGATCTCGTCGCCGCCATGGACCAGATTGCTGGTCGGGCCAACCTCCTGTTGATCGGAGACGGCCCTCTCCGCCCGGCAGTTGACCATCTCTGCGCCGACCGAGCCTGGATGCGGAGCCTCGGGTTCGTCAACCAGCGAGAGATAGGCCGGTGGTATGGCGTAGCTGACCTGTTCGTGCTCCCCTCCGAACGCGAGCCCTGGGGCTTGGCCGTCAACGAGGCCATGTCAGCGGGAGCGGTCCCGATCGTGTCCGACGCTGTCGGCTGCGGACCGGACCTCGTGGCGCCCGGTGCCGGCTGGGTGTTCTCGGCCGGAGACGTCGGAAGCCTTGCAGACGCTATCGTCCAAGCGCTAGAGCCCGGTGCATTGACTAGTCGTCAAGAGGTAGCTCGGCGCGTGGCAGCCGAGCACGGGATTGACCGGACCGCAGATGGCATCGTGGCCGCAACGCGGGCGGTGCTGGATCTGTGAGCTCACGGTCGATATTGGTTGTCGGCGAGGGAGCGGAGGGCGGCCTACGTGACTCGGTGGCGGCAGGCTTCCGGGACGCGGGGTGTCAGGTGGAAGTCCTCGACTTGGGCCCGTGGTCCCCGTGGTGGCTTACGTCGGCAGCATTCCGCTGGCCCGCTCTCGGATTCGGCTTTCGCCGCGAGATTCTTGGGCGCGTCTATGCACTGGCCCAACACGTACAGGTTGACTTGGTGGTCGTCATCAAGGGTGGGTTCCTCGATCCGCCGACCATCGACCAGATCCGTGAGCGCGTCGGGGCTCCGATCGTCTGCTGGAACCCTGACAGCCCGTTCGACCCCACCGTATCCAACTCCGGCGCTGGGATAACCCGAGCAGTGGGGTCCTACGACCTCTACGTGACATGGGCGGAGGACATCGCAGATCGTCTGGCCGACGTCGCAGCCAGGGTGTTAGTCCTACCCTTCGCTTGGGATCCCCATGTGCTGAGCCCCGTCGTAGGTACGGGTTTGGCCCGCGACCGAGTTGTCTTTGTGGGAACTCCCACGGCGCAGCGGGTGGCGTCGCTGCAGAGCCTCGCGGAGGTGCACCCGCTGGTGTTCGGCCCTCGGTGGCCAGTGATGCCGGGGGTCGAGATCCGACCGGCGATCCGTATGCGGCAGCTTGCCGAGGTAATCGGCGAGGCTCGATGGAACCTGAACGTCCTGCGCCCTCAGAATGCACATTCCCACAACATGCGTAGTTTCGAGATTCCAGGGGCTGGAGGGAACCAGGTGGCACCGGCCACGGTAGACCATCACCGGCTCCTAGGCCGTGACCCGCGCACAGTCACATTCACAACGCCCGATGAACTGGGGGACGTGTTGCGCAGCGATCCTTCCGACCTGCCCGCTCGACCCCCGGGCCTATTGAGCGGTCATACCTACCGGGACCGGGCGATGCGCCTCCTAGAGGAAATGGGGAATCGATGAGCGATCTCCGGAGAGACGCGGCTATGCCAGGTGCAAGGACTAGCGGCGAACGAGCCGAGACCGTGGCTCTCTTGCAGGATCCAGCGAACAAGGGCGGGATTGCCTCAGTGATGGCGGTCTACTCGGCTTGGGCGGTCAGACATCGGCCTGGTCATCATCGCTCCTACTACCTCGATGATGCCGCCAGGGGCTGTGCGGGCCGCTTGTGGCGTTGGGACCAATCAGTCTCTGCTGTCCCTCGGGTGCTTCCGCGGCTGCAGGTGCCCATGTACAGCGCGGCCCGGCTCCGAATGCGGGGGATGTGGGAAGACGTCGAGGAGGTTCACGTAATCGGTGCCCATGTGATGCACGGGTCGTTGGCCCCCCCGCACATACCGAGTGTCGCGTGGCTGGCGACACTAATCGAGGATGAACGACGCCCCACCCTTCATCTCCGGTCTGCTCCGCGCCGACAGGTCTACCGTGCGAGCCTGGGGTCACTCTCCCGCATCGAGGGCCTGGTGCTTGGACGCGCACGACGCGTGCTCGCCATGAGTGCTCATACCGCCGATCTCATAGTTTCCCGGGGTATCGCACAAGCGAAGCGCGTCGAGGTAGTGCCGGTCCCCGTGGACACCGACGCTTATGCGCCATCCAGCGGGGGGGCCGAGCGCTCTGGCCTGCTCTTCGTGGGCCGATCCCACGACCCACGCAAAGGCTTTTCTCGGATCCGACGGCTCCTTGACGTCTCATCTCTAGCACGAGCGGCGGGCGTGACGGTGGTTTCCGCCTTCGACCCGGGTGGGCAACCCATGATTCGTTGGTTGGGGCGGGTGGACGAATTGCCGAGCGTCTACCAGCGAGCGAAGCTCTTACTTCTCCCCTCGCTACAAGAAGGCCTCGGAATCGTGGCCTTGGAGGCCATGGCCTGTGGCACCCCGGTAGTGGCTTATCGTTGTGGGGGCGCGGATCGTGTCCTGACAGAGTCGGGTGGAGGCCTCGTTGTTGATGACGAGCTAGCGTTCCGCTTGGCGGTGGAGCGGCTGCTTGTCGATCCTGAAGCTTGCCAAGACATGGGGCGCGCCGGGAGGGCATATGTCCAGCGCCACTTATCCTTGCGCTCTTTCCTGTCGGATGCCTCGGTCTTCGAGGTCCCCGTCACATGAGTATGCGCTTGCACATCAATGCCGTGGGAATCATCTCTGGAGGTGGTCTCAATCACCTGACTAGCTTTGTGCCCGCGTTGGCGACGGTGAGGCCAGCATGGGATCTAACCGTCTACCTCTCTGAGGGAGGTCCGGACCTTGATGAAACGGGGGTCCGCGTCATCCGTGTCAACCGGCGGTCGTGGAAACGCCTTGGATGGGACAGTGTGACGGTGGGTAGGCGAGCGGCGTCAGACGATGCCCACGTGCTACTCAACCTCGCAAACTACGGCCCCATCCACTCGCCAGTCCCTTCGCTGCTCTACCAACGGAACCCCATCTACTTTGATCCCGCATGGGTGAGGCGACGCCCGGCGCAGTGGCGGGCGGAGGCGATGGTGCGCCGAGCGCTTGCCTTCGCTGCTATGCGCGGGTCGACAGCGGTGCTCGTCCCCAGCGGCGGGATGGGCGACTATTTGAGGCACTGGCGCAGCTGTCCGCGTCGGGTGCCGATCGAGGTGGTGCCTCACGGTGTCGACACCTCCCGCTTCCGGTTTATTCCGGCTTCGCGTAGCGAACGAGTGCGCCTTGGGTCCCTCAGCCTAGGCTATCCGCATAAGGACCAAGGGCTGCTGGTCGATTTGGTTGCCGAGTTGGGCAAGCGGGGTGTTGAAGCCGAACTTCAGGTTACCATCGCCGATGCTGACGATCCAGCCTATGTGGCTTTACTCAGGGGCAAGGTTCGAAGTCAGGCACTTGAGGACCGGATCCGTTTCGTCGGGCGGGTGGATGCGGCGACCTTCTTGCGGGGCACCCAGGTATCCGTACTTCCGTCGATCACCGAGTCCTTCGGATTCGCGGTGATCGAGTCGATGGCCAGCGGCGTCCCCGTGCTGGCATCCCGCATCCCCTCCTCGGTGGAGGTCCTCGGCGACTTGGGTTGGTACTTCGAGCCCGGTGACGCCAGCGGCGCAGCGGACCAGTTAGTGCGCCTCCTCGACACCGATCGAGGTGCCCTCGAACAAAAGCTCCGAGAAGCCCGCCAGGTAGCGGAGTGTTATACCTGGGACAGAAACGCCGCCCACGTGGCTGAGATAGTCGAGCGCGTTGCGGGCGCCGGCGCAGGTGAAAATATCCGGTGATGCGCCCGTTGCGAGACGTGTTAGCCTGGAAGCACCGTTCCGCTGATGGGGTGAATCAGCGCGTATCCGCGGAAAATGCCCTCTGACCTGGGAGGATGGCGGTTCTCTACGCCAACCAACTTCCCGATCAGAAGGGCATCTTC
>NZ_JAIMCB010000020.1 GCF_025499425.1 Acidiferrimicrobium sp. IK | reverse complement strand
ACCACGCCCACAAAACGGCGCTCACAACGACCGGTTCGTCGGTCAGTCACACCCGGATGCCCCTCGCTCGTGAACCCGAGTCGCTGAACCCGGAAAACGTGGGTTGTTCAACAGTGTCCTAGCGGCGCTGACTGGTTGCGCCACCCACGGTATGGGGTCTAGCGAGGGAGGGCGAAGGCCGCTAGCGGACTTCCGGCGAGCATGGGTCCGTATTCGGGGCGCACTTTGGGTTGGGAAGGCTCCGGCACTTGAGGCCGCCTTCCTTGCAGCGGCGACGCCTACCCGAGCTTTGGCCGGCCAGGCGGGCCCCCGTGGCCTCGGTCTCTTCCACACGGCTCGGGGGGCGTCGATGCGGGTTTCGCCGGGCGTAACACGCGCTTAGGGGAATCGCCTCGAGCCGCGGCACCATCCCGAAAGGCGTCAGCGCGGCCAGGCCCCCTCAGCTCTGCTGCACCCACGGCAATAGATCCGGCGGGATCCTCTCTCAGAGCTCGGCCTGCAAGTGCAGCTCGACATTGATCGCTTGGCCTCGTGGCTGAACCACACAGGGACCAAACCCCCGCCGCTGGCCTCACGGTTGGCCGCCGAAACTAAGCGGCCAACGAGCGGTCAGAGATTTGAGCCCCCCGCAACGCAAAGCCCTTCGACCAGCCGGTTGCCTTTGGGCCGCCCAGGCTGAAGAAGCAGCGGGGTTCGACGGAGGAGGAGGGACGCGTCCGGCGGCAGGAGGCGACGCGATCCTTCCCGACTTCCGACGCTTCTTTGGGCCAAGGCCGCCCCGGCGGACCTACCGCCGGGCGACGGGCCTGCCCTAGGTCGCCCCGATGCGGCCGCAACCAGGACTGCAGCCCAGCCGGCCCGCGAGGCGTCCCGCCCGTCGGCTCTGACCCCTCACAGCGGGCTTCTTGGCCAACACGGCCGCTCGGGTCGTCGAGCGGCTCCGAGTAGCGCAAATCTCATGAGCCGGTGGTGCCGCGAGCCGCTCGCACGAACCGCCGCACGCTGTTCCACGTGAAACCTAGCGGCGGTGATGCTTGCATTGGGTGAGGGTTGGTAGAAAGATGCAGCGGTGACCGACCCCGACGAACTTCGGGCCCGGGCTGCCTCCATCTTCCGCCAGCTTCGTAATGAGGCTGACGATCGGCGAGACGAGAAGCGGGACTCCGCCCCCGGCGGGCACGCCGCACCAGCGTCTGATGCAGCCCTGGCCGCTCCGGAAGACCGGCAGCCGGACCCATCTGCGGAGGGGACAAGCGACACGGGCCCCCGGGAGCTCGGCTCGGACCGCGAGCCGGTTGAACAATCGGAGAGCGATCGGCCCCTTCCAGTGCAAGGACCGCCCCTTGACGGGCCGGGCGGAAGTGCGGGACTAGCTCCCCGGTGGCCAGACGTCGGCAACCTCGGGTCGATGGCCGCTGGAGCTGCACCCGCCGAGCCGTCCGAACTGTTCACCGCAGAGTCCAACGCCGCTACTGTCGACATCGCCGAACCCGGGCGAACCTCAGCGGAAGGTGAAGTTCCGGCCTTCCCGCTCACTGGTTGGGGCTCGCCTACCAGTACGGGGGCGCCCGCGGGGGATCCCGATTCGTCGGGGACGCCGCAGCCTCTTCCTTCTATGTCGCCGGGAGGAACTCTCGTCCACCCGGCAGGCAGAATCGCCGAGGCCGGATCCGCAGCTAGGACCGGAGCCACCCAAGCCACCGAGGCAGCGGAGGCCGCCGCAGCCACACCGGTCGAGACTGGCGAAATCTCCGAGCCCGCCGAGCCCGCACAGCCCGCCGATCGCACACAGCCCGCCGGGCTCACCCAAGCGGCCGACTCTCCCCAGGCTACCGAACCTACCGATCCCACCGAACCTACCGGACCTACCGAGCCTCCCCAAGCGACCGAGCGAACCGACGCCACGCAAGCCGCCGAGCCTGCCGAGGGCAGCACTCCGCCCCCGGCCTCGCCTTTCTCGGCGTCCACTCCCTCGCCGGCACCCGCTCCAGCCACACCGTCGGAAGCCTCCTCAGCGTCCCCACCGGCAACCGCCGTGGCAGCCCCGGCTCCGGCCCCGCCTGCAGCCTTGGCGCCCGAGGAGGCCACCTGGGCCGCCACCAGGCAGAAGCTGGCAGAGATCACCGAGTTGGTCCCCCAGGCAGACGGGCTCCCCGATGCCGGCATCGGGCCGACGGGCCGTCCTCGCCATCCCGGGGCCCGTCACCCACTCCCTCGGGTGATGGCGATCGCCAACCAGAAGGGGGGCGTGGGTAAGACCACGACCGCCGTCAACCTGGGAGCCGGGCTCGCCGAACTCGGCTACCGCGTGCTGGTTGTAGACCTCGATCCGCAAGGCAACGCCTCGACCGGCCTCGGGGTCAATGCCCGGAACCTCGAGGCGTCGGTGTACGACGTGATCCTCCACGACGTCCCGATGGAGGACGTAATCGAGCCCACGACCCTGCGCAACCTGTTCGTGGTGCCGGCGACCATCGACCTGGCGGGCGCCGAGATCGAACTGGTACCGGCGTTCAGCCGTGAGCTGCGGCTGCGACGGGCCGTCGAGTCGGTAGCGGATGACTACGACTTCGTCATCATCGATTGCCCGCCGTCGCTCGGCCTACTGACTGTGAACGGCTTGGCCGCCGCCAGCGAGGTCGTGGTACCGATCCAGTGTGAGTACTACGCGCTGGAAGGACTTGGGCAGCTCCTGCGCAACGTCAACCTGGTGCAGACCAACCTCAATCCCCGTCTGGAAGTAAGCACGATTGTGTTGACCATGTACGACGCCCGGACCCGCCTCGCCGAACAGGTGGTGGGCGAGGTTCGCCAGCACTTCGGCGACCGGGTGTGCAGGAACGTGGTTCCGAGAACGGTCCGCCTGTCAGAGGCGCCGTCGTTCGGTCAACCGATCATCGTGTTCGATCCGTCCTCCCGCGGTGCTATCGCCTACCGGGAGCTGGCCAAGGAGGTAAGCGGTGGCGCGGCGCAGCGGGTTGGGTAAAGGGTTGGGGGCGTTGATCCCCAACGAGGTTCAGGGCGATCGGGCCTCCCGGCTGCTGGAGGTGCCGGTCAGTGCCATCAGGCCGAACCCCCACCAGCCGCGGAGCGTCTTTGACGAGGAGGCTCTCGCCGGCTTGACCGCGTCAGTGCGCGAGCTCGGCGTGCTGCAGCCGGTGCTGGTGAGAGCCTCAGGCGAGGAGGATGTGTTCGAGCTCATCGCCGGTGAGCGCCGCTGGAGGGCAGCCAAGCGGGCCGGGCTGCTGACCATCCCGGTCATCGTGCGGGAGGTCGACGGGGTCGCCGCGGTAGAGCAAGCCCTCGTCGAGAACCTCCACCGCTCGGATCTGAACCCGCTCGAGGAGGCCGCGGCGTACCAGCAGCTGATCGAGGACTTCGGACTGACCCACGACCAGCTCTCCACCAGGGTGGGGAAGAGCCGGGCCGCGATCACCAACACTCTCCGGTTGTTCCAGCTCCCGCCGGCGGTTCAGCGGCTGGTAGCGGACGGCGAACTGACCGCCGGGCACGCTCGAGCGTTGCTCGGCACCCCCGACCGGGCTTTTCAAGAGGCGCTTGCCCGGCGCGTGACCGCCGAGCAGCTATCCGTCCGGGCGGTAGAAGAGGCGGTCCGTAACCGCAACGAGCTGGGCAACGAGATGGGGGGTGTGCCCCGAGAAAATGCCAGAGGCGGCGGGGGGGCCGGCGGCCGGTTGCGCCCTCCCGGCGTTCTGGAGCTCGAGAGCCTGCTGTCCGACCTGCTCGCCACCCGGGTCAAGGTCGACATCGGTGCCAAGCGAGGCAAGGTGCTCATCGAGTTCGCCGATCTCGAGGATCTCGAGCGCATCTATCGGGCCATGACCGAGTCCTCCTCTGTCGCCCAGTGAGCGACACCTCCCAATTGCCTCAATACCCGTTGACTGCGTCTCACTATTCGGGACTAAAGTCTTACTTAACATCGAGGCTTTAGGTGCTATGAACGTTCATCCACACCCTGTGGTCAAAGGTGTGGATTACTGAAGCGAACGAAACCGCCCAACCGCCGGTTGGTACGCCACAGACGACGAAGGCCGGGCCCCGAACGGGCCCGGCCTTGGTTTCGTCCCCTGTTGCCAGGGCTCAGAAGCGCTTACAGGTAAGGGTGTAGCTCCTGCAGCAGGGCACCCTTCGGCTTCGCGCCGACGATGCGGACCTGGGGTTCCCCATCCTTGAACAGGATCATGGTGGGAATGCTCATCACGTCGAACCGCCGGGCCAGCTCGAGGTTCTCGTCGATGTTGATCTTGCCGATGGTGATCTTGCCCTCGTTGTCGGACGCGATCTCATCGAGGATGGGGGCGACCATCTTGCATGGACCACACCACTCCGCCCAGAAGTCGACCAGCACGGGCGCGGATGCGCCCTTGATCTCCTCGTCGAACGTGGCATCAGTGAGCGTCAGCTCGCTATGGGACACAGACTTCGCCTTCCTCCGAACTCATTGACCCGGGAAGCTCCCGAGCCTGACTGTGATGACAACACCACAGCCTGCGGGCTGATTCCCGGAGGGTCAGCCGGCCCAGTTCTCGACCAGGGGGCCGTCTTCGGCGCCGATGGACTCGAGCCAGCGTTCGGCGTCGATGGCGGCCATACAGCCGCTGCCCGCGGCGGTGATGGCCTGGCGGTAGACGTGGTCCTGCACGTCGCCGCAGGCGAAGACCCCATCCAGGTTGGTGGTCGAGGAGTTGGGGGTGGTGACCAGGTAGCCGTTTTCGTCCATGTCGAGCTGACCGACGAACAGGTCGGTGTTGGGCACGTGCCCGATGGCCACGAACACGCCGGTTACGTCGAGCCGGGAGGTCTCACCGGTCTTGGTGTTGCGCAGGTCCAGCCCCTCGACCTTGCCGTCACCGACGATGTCTTCGACCACGGTGTCCCAGAGGAAGGAGATCTTCGGGTTGTTGAATGCCCGGTCCTGCATGATCTTGGACGCCCGCAGCTCTGAGCGGCGGTGGATGACCGTTACCGACTCCCCGAACTTGGTCAGGAAGTTGGCCTCCTCCAGAGCCGAGTCCCCGCCGCCAACAACGGCGATGTGGTGACTACGGAAGAAGAATCCGTCGCAGGTGGCGCAGGTGGAAAGCCCGTGACCGAGCAGGCGTCGCTCCGCTTCCAGGCCGAGCATGAGAGAGCGGGCGCCGGTGGAGACGATGACGGCACGGGCGGCGTATTCGATCTCCTCGCCGGTCGAGGGATCCGGTGCCCACACCCGCTTGGGGGTGGATTCCAGGTCCACCCTGGTGGCCTTGGTGGTGAGGAACTCGGCGCCGAAGCGCTGGGCCTGGGACCGCATGTTGCCCATCAGCTCCGGGCCCATGACGCCGTCGATGAACCCAGGGAAGTTCTCCACCTCGGTGGTGAGCATCAGCTGACCGCCGGGCTGGTCGGAGGTGGAGGACGGTGAGCCCTCGATCACGAGCGGCGCCAGGTTGGCCCGCGCCGTGTAGATGGCTGCGGTCAGGCCTGCGGGGCCGGACCCGATGATGATGACGTCGCGCAATTCTTGGCTCACTGGAGTTCTCCTACGGTCGCTGGGGGATCCGCTTCCGCCAGAGGAACATCCCAGCGAGCAGGAATATTGCAGCGATCACCGCGTCGACCACCCAGACCTGCCGCCCGGCAGGGTGGAACGGAAGGTAGACGTGGAGCCGCACCGCGGCTATGACCAGGAGGATCAGCGCTGCGACCGCAGCGGTGCCTGCCAAGATCCCGAAAACCACGATCCGCGCGACCTTGGTGATCGGGACGGTGGTCTTGTCCCGGACGGTGCCTACCACGGACTCGATCCGGTCGGCGATCTCGACAGTCCAGTCCGGAGTGGGCGGGGCCGCCTTGGGGTCTGCCATGCGTAGAGACTACGCGGAAGGCGCGCTACGAGCGCCACTGGGGGCGGGTACCGTAACGCCGGTGAGGGTGGCGCTGGCGATCGTGGCCGCAGCAGCGGTGGCGTTCGTGGCCGCGGTGATCCTCGGCGAGTACGCGTTCGTCGGGGTGACGCCGTGGGCTGCGGGGCTGGTTGTACCACTCGCGGTGGCGGAGACCTGTGCCCTCGCCGCCGGCCGGCGCCCGGCGTGGCTGTGGCCGTTCGCGGCCGTGACCGGATCCGGCGGCGTGGCGTGGGGTGTGTGGCTGTCGATGGGCCGTGGCCTCGATCCGTGGCCGTCTGGGGGATCGATCGCCGTCGCGCTCGCGTTGGTGTGGCCGGTGGCGGTCGGCGCCGCCCTCAGGCGGCGGCACACTGCCGGCGTTAGCTGACGGTGATGTCCCCGATCTGGGCCCGGTAGGGCGGCCCACCGGTCGACGTCAGCCACAGGAGCACCCAGCTGCCGCTGCGACCGCCGAGAGAGAAGGTCGTGGTGGTGCCGCTGGCGGTTTTGGAGTCGGTTGAGGCGCCCCACACTCCGACGCCGGTGGCCGTGGCCGGGAAGCTCGACGCGACGTAGGTCTTCGCGCTCCACCCGCCGGCGGGTGAGGTGACGACCATCCGGTGGAGGGTGTGGGTTGCGGTCAGGCGCACAGCCAGGCCGATCCCCGGATACAGGTTGCCGAAGTGGGCGTTGGTGTAGGTGTCGGTGGTCCACACCGTCGCAGGGTTGTTGTCTATCACGTTGGCCGCGCCGGCTGGATCGTCAGGGGAGTGACCCTCGAGCACGAACACCTTGGCGGAGGCCAGGGGGAACGCACCGGAGCTGCCTGCGGTACCGGGGGAGTCAGCGGCGTTGTTCCCGTGGGAGGAGCTGGTCAGCAACACCGCGGCGACCACCGCTCCGGCGACGACCAAGGCTGCGACCACCAGCCCAGGACCCCGCCGGCGCCGGCGGCGGGGCGGCTGCTTGCCCTGCTTGTAATCGCGCCCGGCGGTGGCGCCGTTGCGGCCTGCCCTGGTGGCGCCGGCCCCTGGGCGCGAAGGACCGTATCCGCCGGTCGGGTTGCGGGTGGTCGGGTTGCGGGTGGTCGGGTTGCGGGTGGTCGGGTTGCCCCCGTCACGCCCGCCGGCGGGGTAGCCGTTCGGGGCGGGGTAGCCGTTCGGGGTCGCGAAGCGGCTGGTGGCCGGCGACCCGAGCGCGCCGGCGATAGACGTCGGAGGCTGCCCGGCGCCGGGGAACGGGACGGCGCCGGGGTACGGGAGAGCACCGGGGTGGGACCCCGTGCGCGGGTGGGAGGCGCCCCCATGGACGCCGGTCTGATCGACGCTGGGGAGGGCCCAACCCGCGGGAGGCGTGCCCCGGCGAGGCGTCGTCCTCGACGGCGGGCCGGAGGGGAAGACCGTCGTCGGCGCGCCGCCGGGCAGGGGCGACGGCGCCGGTATCTGGCCGCTCGGGTCGCCGGGCCGGATCGAACCGCCAAGAGCCCGCCGCAGTTCGGCGGCGGAGGCGAACCGGTCGGCCGGGTCCTTGGCGAGGAGAGTCGCCACGATCCCATCCAGCCCAACAGGAACACCGGCCCGCCTGGAGGACACCCGCGGCGCCTGCTCCCGAAGGTGGGCGAGCGCGGTGGCCATCTCGGTGCGGGCGCTGAAGGGCGGCTCGCCGGCCAGCATCTCGAAGAGCACCACGCCGAGGGCATAGAGGTCGGCCCTGGCATCGGGCTCCCGGCCCTCGACCTGCTCGGGGCTCAGGTACTTGGGGGTGCCGAGGACCATGCCGGTGGAGGTCAGGTCGACACCGACGCCCTCGGCGGCCTTTGCGATCCCGAAGTCGGTGACTTTGATCCGGGGCAGGGGACCTTCATCGTCGGTGATGAGCACGTTGGCCGGCTTGATGTCCCGGTGCACCAGGTGGGCCCGATGGGCATGGACCAATGCGTCGGCGATCTGGTCAGCGATCGCTACCGCGACCGGCACCGGCAGGGGACCCCGGTCGGCAAGGAGCTGGCGGAGGGTCTGTCCCCGGACCAGCTCCATGACTATGTAGGCCACTCCACCGTCGAGGCCGGTGTCGTAGGTGGCCACGACGTTGGGGTGCGCGAGGCGCGCCGCGGTGATCGCCTCTCTCCTGAACCGCTCGCGCACCACCTGATCGGTGGCCAAGTGGCTGAGGAGAACCTTGACCGCGACCGGACGGGAGAGCACCTCGTCGTAGCCCTCCCACACTTCCGCCATGCCGCCGCGGGCGATCGGCCCGATCAGCCGGTACCGGCCTCCGAGCGTGTGGTCGACCGCAAGCGGTGCGGAGGCATCGGGACCCGGCACGACGACTCAGGCTACCGCCGCCGCCGCCGTGCCAGAGGTCGGGCTGGACGAATCCGGCGGACGATCAGGCCGGGATGTAGGCGACCCCGACGGCGCCGCGGCCGATGTGGGTGCCGATGACCGGACCGATGTCTCCCTGCAACACCGGCCTGCCCTGGGGCTGGATACCTTCCAGCATCGCCAGGAACTGATCGATGTCGTTGGCGTCGGCGCCCATCACCGCGAGGCGCTCGAGGGGGCCGGCGGCCTTGACCTTGTCGGCCAGGTACCGGAGGCTGCGGCCGCGGGTGCGCTGCTTGGACTCTTCCTCGACCTTGCCGCCGCGAACCTCGATCACCGGCTTGATCGACAGCAGAGAGCCGACCAAAGCCTGCGCCCCGCCGATGCGTCCGCCCCGCTTCAAGTCGTCGAGGGTGTCGATGGCCCCGAAGACCTTCATCGACGCCACCGCCGACTCGGCCTTGGCCACGACTGCGTCGAGGTCGTCCCCTGCGGCGGCGGCCTCCGCAGCGACTTGCACCACCAGTCCCTCGCCGAGGGTCACCGACAGCGAGTCGACGACGCGGACCGGGAGCTCGCCCTCGAGGGAGCGGGCGGCTTGCCGGGCGGCCTCGATCGTGGCGGACAGCTTGGACGACAAGTTGACGCACACCACGCCGTCCGCGCCCTGCTCGGCCATGGCCCGGAACGCCTCGGCAAACATGCCAGGCGAGGGGGCAGACGTCTCCGGCAGCGCCTTCGACGCGCCGAACCGGGCCCAGAACTCCTTGGTGCTCAGCTCGCTTCGATCGACCAGCTCCTCGGTGCCGAAGCGGATCCGCAGCGGTACCAGTCCGATGCCGAGCTCGGCGAGCAGATCGTCGGGCAGGTCGCAGGCACTGTCGGTGACCACTCGGATGGTGGGCATGTTCCCCCTAGAGGTTGTGGGCGTAGGTGGGAGGCCACACTACGAGCGAGTCCCGCTCGCGAGTAGCGACTCCCGCTCAGGAGTTCGGACCCCGCCGCCGCCCGGATGGTGACACGTGGTGGCCGCCGTTCGCCTCTGCTCCACCGTTTGCACCATGGGCACCATTAGCACCATTGGCACCATTCAAGCCGTTGGCTCCGTTGCGCCACGGGAGGTCTTGGCCCGGTCGTCGTACCGGGGCGCCGGCGACGAGAAGAACTCGGAGATCACCGGGTCGTCGTCGAGCCAGTGGGTGACCGGGTCGCCGACGGGAGCGCCGAGCGCGTCGCTGGCGCGCTCGGGCGCAACGGCCTCCACCGAGTGACCATTGGACGCTGGTCGGGCCGGGTCGGGGCCGACCGGGCCGGGACCGGCGGCCGGCGTCTCGGGAGCCGGGGGAGCTTGGAGCTCGGAGCCGGCGAGCGGATCGCCGACGGCCGGGTCGACCAGCTGACGGGCCCGGCGTCCGTGGCGGGCGTTGCGGACCCACCAGACGATCAGACCCAACGCGGCGACGACGATCAGCACCACGCCCACGTCCGAGAACGCCGTCGAGCGGACGGTGTCGCGGTTCGAGGCCAGGACCACCCCGCCGTCGGGCGACGCCAGGGTGACGAGCATCGCGAACACGCCGCTGGTGCGGGTCTCCACAGGTATGCGAAGGGTCGTGGCCTCACTGGTGAGGGTCAGCTGGCAGGTCTCGGTCGTCGAGTCGGTGACCGTGCACGTCCCAAGCGAGGTCCCGAAAGGCCTGAAGGTCAGCTTGGGGCTCACGATGCGCAGCTGCACCCGGGCCCGCAGCGACGGGTTGGACAGCACGGTCAGCGGGATCGTGCCGGTCCTGGCGGTCAGGGTGATCGACGAGCTGCCAGGCAGCGAGATCCCCGCCTCGGCCTTCTTCACCGCCGTCTCCACGCCGGCGAGGATGCCGGCGCGGGCCCCGGGCGCCACGACCGACGAGGTGGCGAACAGCAGCTGGCGCTGCGCGGGGCCGATGACCTTGGCCTGGTTGGGGGCGATACCCGCGAGGCCGGCGACCGCGGCGCGCGCGGCGCGCACCGAGCCGGCCAGCGGCTCGGGGACAGGCGGGCGGGTGTCCACCAAGGTCCGGGTGACCTGAGGCGACGCGGCGGGGACGGTACGGAACAGGTTGTCGACGGTCACCGGGGCGAGGAGTGGGTTGGCCTTCAACCCGGCGAGGACGGTGCCCAGGACCGCCGGGTCGACCGGACCGCTGCCAGGGGGAAGGAGGGCGACCGCCCGGGCCACCGACGGAGCCTCCAGCTGCACCAGCGACAGGCCGGCGAGGAGCTGCTCCCCGGCCAGGACCGGGTCCTTGCTCCGTGTCAGGTAGCCGGACAGCTCCGGGTCGGCGGCCATCACTGCCGCCGTCCCGGCCCGCTCCGCGTTGAGGGTGGTGGGGCTGGCGAAGGTGATCTGACGCTGCAGCGCCGACAACGTGCTCATGTCGGCGTCGGGCAGGACCATGCGGGACACGCCCGTCGACAGCAACGCGGCGAAGCCGGTCTCGTCGAGCGGGCCGCGGACCGCGGCCGCGGCGGTGTCGGGCTGGCGGTGCAGTCCGCTGGCCAGGGCGGCGGCACCGGCGCGGTACTCGGTCTGCAGCTCGCTCGACAGGCCGGCGGCGTAGAGAGCCGACCGGTTGAGCGGGTAGTACGGCGACGCCAGGAGCTGGTCGTCGGAGATGCTGGCGGCCAGCGAGGCGAGGGTGGCTCGGTCGGTGGCGTCACCCGCGCCCAGCCGGTCGAGCACCTCCGGCTGGACGTCGAGGGTGACCGGAACGGTGCTTTGCTGCTGGAGGACCGAGACCAAGGAGGCCAGGTCCGATGAGGCCGACGCCGGCAGGCGGGTGGGGGTAGGGCCGGCATCGACGGGGCCGCCTACGGGGACCGTGAGCGACACCGCCAGGCGAGGAGAAGACGACGACGGCCCGGATGAGAAGACGAGGAAGGTCACCGTCGGCTTGCCGATCGGCGCCAGCGACCCGGTGTAGACCTGGAACGCGACCGGGTATACGGCCGAACCGTCGTGGGCATAGAAACCCCCGCCGCTTTTGGGGTTGACGGGCACGTCGACGCCGATGGTCCCGTCCGCGGCGGGTGTCAGCGTCGCCAACGGCTTGGACACGTTGTACCACTGCTGGTAGCCGCGGGGGTGCCCCCCGACGGCCTGGTCGAAGTCCGACCTCGACGTCAGGCGGGAGTACACCGCCGTGTAGACCCGGTCGGTCGTCGGGTCGGGGGCGGTGACCTTCAAGTCGGCGTGGAACGTCCCGGAGGTGGTGACGACGGGTGTCTGGGCAGCCAGCCCGATGCTCGGCGTTGCCGCAGAGGCAGAAGTCGTCGGCGACGCGGCCGACGCCCGCCCGCCTGGAAACGCGAGGAAGGCCACCGCCGCGGCCAGGAACCCGATCGCCGCGACCAGCCGAGCAGTCCGAGATCCCGTCACGACAGGCCTGCCGACAAGACGGAGAGCCCCACCGGTTCGTCGGTGAAGCCGGTGGCCCGGTAGAGGGTCAGGGCGGCGTGGTTGCCCATCTGGGTGTTGACGACGGCCTTGTCCACCCCGTGCCGGCGCATCCAGTGCAAGCCGTCGAGAAGCAGCCGGCGGCCGGTGCCGTGGCGCTGCCGGGAAGGGTCCACCGCGAGCCGCTGCACGAACCCTCGGCGTCCGGCCCGACCGCAGATCGCGTAGCCGGCCACCTGGCCGTCGGCGGGATCGATCGCGGCCCGGAAACGGGTGTGGGGGGTGGCGGCGATCGCCTCGGCCAGGCCCGGCCCGTCGAAGCGCCAAAACGGCGGGAACGCCGCGCCGTCGACCCGCAGCACCTGCGCCCGGCGGCGGTGCATCGGGCGCACCAGGCGCAGCCCCGGCGGCACCGGATCCAGCGCGGCGCGGAGGTCCAAGCCGAGGAGATGGAGGTGCTCCTCGACCCCGAACCCGGCTGCGAGGAACCCGGTCTGCTCGATCGGCGACAGCGCCCCGGTCACGACCCTGGTGAAACCCCGCTGTGCGAGCGTGTCGAGGCAGCGCCGGAGGAACTCCGCTGAAGGCAGCGGCGCTTCAGGAAGTGGAGAAAGGAAGGCGATGCTGCGGTCACCCCGCCAGCTGCCGGCCCTGGCCCGTTCGCGGCCCCATCGAAGCACGTCGGTCGACGGCGCGCTCAACTCACACCCCCGCGAGGGGGGCTGGCGTCCTGAAGCTCACGGCGACCACAACGGTAGTGCGGCGACCCCCGGATCTACGGTCCACCCACGGGTGAGCCGCCCGGCCGCCGTACGCCTCCCGGCGCCGTACCCTGCAACAGTGCCGATCCTGGTCGAGACCCACCCGGCTTTCGCCGACCACCTGACCGGGCCGGGCCACCCGGAGCGTCCGGCCCGGCTGCACGCGGTGGAGCTCGGCCTCGCCTCGTCGGACGTCGAGGTCGTGCGGGCTACGCCCCGCCCGGCCCGTCGCGAGGAGCTGGAGCGGGTCCACACCCCCGTCTACCTCGACGCCATGCAACGGTTCTGCGCGGCCGGTGGGGGCGCCCTCGACGGGGACACCGAGGCGTCCAGCGGTTCGTGGGACGCCGCCCTGCTCGGCGCCGGCGCCGGGGTCGACGCCATCGAGCGGCTGGGGCGAGGCGAAGCCACCGCCGCGTTCGTCGCGGTGCGACCGCCCGGACACCACGCCACGCCGACCACCGCGATGGGCTTCTGCCTGATCAACAACGTGGCGGTCGCCGCCGCCGCCCTGGCCTCCTCCGGCGAGCGGGTGCTGATCGTCGACTACGACGCCCACCACGGGAACGGGACGCAGGACGCGTTCTACACCGACAGCCGGGTCACCTACGTGTCACTCCACGAATGGCCGCTGTACCCCGGAACCGGGTGGCTGGACCAGACCGGCGAGGGCGCCGGCGCCGGCGAGACCGTCAACATCCCGCTGCCCGCCCGGGCCACCGGCGACGTGTACCTGGCCGCGTTCGACACCGTCATCGCCCCTCTAGCGGCCCGGGTGGCGCCGACCTGGTTGATCATCTCCGCCGGCTTCGACGCCCACCGCGCCGACCCGCTGACCGGCCTGGCCCTCTCCTCGGGGGACTACGGGGAGCTCACGGCGCGCCTGGCGACGCTGGTGCCCGCCGGCCGGCTCCTGGTGATGCTCGAGGGCGGCTACGACCTTCAGGCGCTGGCCGACTCGACGGCATCCACCATCTCCGCCCTGGGCGGTGCCACCATGCTCCCGGAGCCATTGACCAGCGGCGGTCCAGGACGTGAATTGGTCGACGCCGCGGCGCGGCTCCATTCGCGCTGACCTCCCGCCGCTACGCATTTTTCCCCACCCTTAGGTCAGCGACCGGACCTGTCGATGCATACATGGTGCTCGACCTGCAAGCGATCCTCACCTACCTGGTGGAATTGGAGGGGTCCGACCTTCATGTGAAGGCGGCCTCCCCTCCTCGCGTGCGTGTCAACGGCGACCTCCGGCCCGCGCCCTTCCCCGTGATCGAGGCCGGCGACATCGAAGAGGCCCTCCGGGTGGTCATGCCGGTCGACCGTATCGAGGAGTTCCACAAGACCGGGGAGGCTGACTTCTCGCTCTCGGTCACCGGGCTCGGCCGCTTCCGCGGCAACGCCTTCCGCCAGCGGGGCAGCGCGGCGATGGTCCTGCGCCGGGTCCTGCCCGCCGCCCTCTCCGCCATCGACCTGGGCCTGCCACCTATCGTCACCCGGCTGGCCGAGGAGCACCGGGGCATGGTGCTGGTCACCGGGCCGACCGGCTCGGGCAAGACCACCACCCTCGCCGCCATGATCGACCACATCAACCAGACCCGGTCGGCCAACATCATCACCATCGAGGACCCCATCGAGGTCCTGCACCCCGACAAGCGCTCCATCGTCTGCCAGCGTGAGATCGGCACAGACACCAGGGACTACGCCCAGGCCATGCGCCGGGTGCTGCGCCAAGACCCCGACGTCATCCTGATCGGCGAGATGCGCGACACCGAGACCGTCGGCGCGGCGTTGACCGCGGCGGAGACCGGCCACCTGGTCCTCTCCACCCTGCACACCACCAACGCCACCGAGACCATCAACCGCATCGTCGACTTCTTCCCCCCGTTCCAGCAGCAGCAGATCCGGATGACCCTGGCCAGCGTGCTGAAAGGCGTCGTGTCGCAGCGTCTGGTCCCCAAGGCCAGCGGCGACGGGCGGGTCCCGGCCATCGAAGCGATGGTGGTCACCGGCCGCATAGCCGACCGGATCGTCGACCCGTCCGCCGCGCAAGGTGAGAGCATCGAGGAGCTCATCGCGGATGGCGAGTACCACGGGATGCAGACCTTCGACCAGAGCCTGTTCTCCCTGTTCAAGGCCGGTGAGGTGACCCTGCGGGCCGCGATGGCGGCCGCCACCAGCCCGCACGACTTCCGGGTCGCGCTGCAGACTTCCGGGTTGCTGGCCACCACGTAACCGGGGCTATTGAGCCTTGGGAAGGCCCGCCAGCCCGTAGGCTGATCCGCCGTGATCCCCGACCGTCTACGCCCGCTGGTGGAGGAGACCGGGCCGCTCGCGGCCCGCTTCGAGTCCGCCGGCCGGCGCCTCTACCTCGTCGGAGGAGTCGTGCGCGACGCCGTGCTCGGCCGCCTCGACGACAACGGGGACTTGGACTTCACCACCGACGCCACTCCCGACGAGACCGAGGCCATCCTCTCAGGCTGGGCCGACGCGGTGTGGACGCAGGGCAAGCGGTTCGGGACCATCGGGGCTCGGCTCCCCGGCGCCCGGCCGGCGCCTCAGTCACCTGAACCGCCTGAGTCGTCGGCGGCCCCATCCTCGGGGACGTCATCCTCGGGGGCGTCATCCTCGGGGGCGTCATCCTCGGCGGGGGCCCCGTCAGCGGCGCGGGTGGTGGAGATCACCACGCACCGCGCAGAGGCGTACAGCGCGGACTCCCGCAACCCTTCGGTGACCTTCTCGACCGACATCGAAGCCGACCTCTCCCGGCGCGACTTCACGGTCAACGCCATGGCCCTGGCCCTGCCGGACATGCGCCTGATCGACCCCTTCGACGGCGTCGCGGACCTGGCCGCCGGCCGGCTTCGTACCCCGCTGCCGCCCGAGGAGTCCTTCGCCGACGACCCGCTGAGGATGCTGCGCGCCGCCCGCTTCGTCGCCGGCTACGGGCTGACCCCCGACCCGGACCTCGTGGCGGCCATCACCACCATGCGAGCCCGGCTCGACATCGTCTCCGACGAGCGCATCCGAGACGAGCTGGACAAGCTGATGGTCGTCGAAAAGCCCGGCGCCGGCCTGTGGCTGCTCGTGTCGACCGGCCTCGCCGAGGAGTTCCTGCCCGAGCTGCCGGCGCTGGCCCTCGAGCAGGACCCCATCCACCGCCACAAAGACGTGCTGGCCCACACCATCGCGGTGATCGAGAAGACCCAGCCCGACCGGTTGCTGCGCCTCGCCGCGTTGTTCCACGACGTGGGAAAGCCGAAGACTCGTTCGTTCGGGCCTCGAGGGCACGTGTCGTTCCACCACCACGAGGTGGTCGGCGGCCGCATGACCCGGGACCGCATGCGGGCGCTGCGCTACCCGACCGAGGACATCGACATCGTGGCCACGCTGGTGGACCTGCACCTGCGGTTCCACACCTACCGGATGGGCTGGACCGACGCCGCGGTGCGACGCTACGTCCGTGATGCCGGCCCGCTGCTCGACCGGCTCAACGAACTGACCCGCTGCGACTGCACCACCCGCAACGCGGCCAAAGCCCGGGCCCTGGCCCGGCGCATGGACGAGCTCGAAGAGCGCATCGCGGTCCTGCGCGAGCAGGAGGAGCTTGCCGCCATCCGGCCCGACCTCGACGGCGTCGCGGTCATGAAACGCCTCGGCATCCGGCCCGGGCGGGAAGTCGGCGAGGCGCTCAACTTCCTGCTGGAGCTGCGACTCGAGGAGGGGCCGCTCGGCGAGGAAGAGGCTGGCCGGCGGCTGGACGCCTGGTGGGCGGAGCGCAATTCCGGGACCTAGCTCTGGCCTCGGCGGCGTAGCTCTGGGCCTGGAGGGCTCTGGGCCTGGGCCTGGCTATGGGCCTGGAGGCCCTGGGGCTGGGCCTGGAGGGCTATGGGCCTGGGCGGCACAGCCGGCGCGACGCCCACTCGGTCAGCGGTTCACAAGAGCACATGTCTCAAACCCGCGCTGGAGCACGGGTTCGCGCCATGTGCTCTTGTGAAAGCCGGCGGGCGTCGCGGACGGACACCACCGCCAAGACGGCCCAGGAGACGGCAGTGAGCGCGAGCGCCAGCTCGAGGTAAGGGCGGGGCGAACCGTGGGTGAAGTGGTGGTACAGCTTCACGAAGGCCCCCTTACCGCCAACGGTGTGCTCGGCGATGGCGGTCTGCACGCCGTAGAAGAAGTTGACAGCCCACGGCGCGACGGTCGCCACCGCGAGCAGCACCCGCCGGCGGCCTGCGAAGGCGGGCAGCAACAGCGCCGGGACCAGCATCGTGAAATACGAATCGTTGACGTGGTAAAAGAGCGAAAAGACCGCCAGGACCGCTGACGCCATCATCAGGGCCAAGGCGGTGGGGTCGGCGGGAGTGACGCCGCCTGCGTCGGGCCGGCCGGTGCGCACCCACCATCCCAGGACCGCAGCGACGCCAAGGACCGCCAAGACCTCCGACAGCCGCGACTCGAGGGCGTTGGACAGCGAGACGTGCAAGGTCAGAAGCGTCCAGCCCTGGGTGCCGAACGGGGCGTTGGGGTGGAAGTGAAGCAGCGCCAGGCCGTGGCCTTGCACCGCACCGAGGATCACCAGGTACGCGTAGACCGCCACGATCGGGGCGGCCCCAGCGGCTAGGACTTCCCGCCGGCGGCCCGGTGGGCACAAGAACACCAAGACCACGAGCGGGAGCAGCAGGAAGATCTTGGCCGCCACGACCCCGACGGAAGCGGCCAGCGCCGCGAGAACCCACGACCGGCGCCACGCCAGGAGCAGTGTCGCGGCGAAAAAGAAGGCCGGTACGAAGTCCTTCTGCCCCATCACGGTGCTGGTCATCCAGGTCATCGGCACCGTCAGCCACGCCAGGTAGCACCACCGGCGGGTTCGCGCGCCTGCCCCCAGGCGGTGGAGGCTGACGGCGTAGAGGGCCGCGGTGAGCAATTCCCAGGTGATGGCCGTGATGCGGATGACGTAGAAGTCGGACACCACCGGGCTGAAAAGGGCCACGGTGGGGGCGAGCAGCGCGCCGAAAAATGGCGGGTACTGACCGTAGGGGGCGCCGGTGTTGGTCAGCCGACCGAAGGGGTCGCGGGCCAGGACCAGCTGCAAGCCGGAGTCGTCGCTGATCTCCCGGCCGTGCACGAAGTGCCCGACCAGGATCAGCGTGGCCACCCGCACCACCAGGATCACCGCTAGGAACGCGACGGTCTCGATCACCGGCGCCCACCGATCGGAGGGCGCCGATGCCCGGAGGTGAAGGTTCAGCTTCCTTCTTTCCTGGCTCGGACCACGAGGGTGAGCGGCATCGAGGCCATCGCCGGATCCCATGCCAGGCTCCGCGGCGCGTGCGGCACCGGCTCCGGCTCAATGAAGGCGTCGACTCGGTAACTGGCCCGCATCAAGGCGGTGTAGAGATCCGAGAAGGTACGAGGGAAAACCGTCAGCTCGGTGCCGCCGTGGTGCTCGACGACAGGAGAACGGTCGAAGTAGGAAGGCGACCGGCCGGCCCGCATCCCGGCGCTGATGGCCCAGAAGGGGTGCATCACACTGAACGCCAGCGGCGCCCCGACCTTCAAGACCCGGTGGACCTGGCGGAACACCCGGCTCAGATCCTCGACGTAATCGAACGCGTTGGCAGCGAACGCTCCGTCGATCGAGTCCGCCCTGAGAAACGCCAGATCGGCGAGGTCCCCCTGGCGCAGCTCGACCCGCACCTCCTCGCGCTCGCAAAGAGCCCGACCCCGGGCCAGTTGCTCGGCGGAGAAGTCGACGCCGATCGCGGTGGCCCCGGCCTTGGCAAAGGAGATGGCGGCCTGCGCAGCACCGCAGCCGAGGTCAAGGATCCGCTTGCCCTTGACGTCACCGAGCAGCCTGAGATCGGCCTCGGTGGGGATATCAGGGCCGTAGACCGCGACGTCGGTGGGGAGCTGTGCGGCCTCTTGGTACTCGGCGGAGAGGCGGTCCCAGGATGCGGCTTGATCGGTCGGCACAGGCGTCATCCTGCCCTATTAGCCGGGCGACCACGCGGGCGCGCGCTCGCCCGGCTGACGGGACGGAACTGCTGGATGGCGCCTAGGCCTTGCCGGCGGCGAAGTCCTCGACCATCTGGTGGGCGATGTCGTCGTGGTACTGAACCGGCGGCGACTTCATGAAGTAGGCGGAGGCTCCTTCGATGGGGCCGCCGAGACCCCGGTCCAAGGCCAGCTTGGCGCAGCGCACGGCGTCGATGATCACCCCGGCGGAGTTGGGGGAGTCCCACACCTCCAGCTTGAGCTCGATGTTGAGCGGGACGTCGCCGAAGTTGCGACCCTCGAGGCGGATGTACGCCCACTTGCGGTCGTCGAGCCAAGCCACGTGGTCCGAGGGGCCGATGTGCACATCATGGGCCTCGATGCCGTGCTCCACCTGGCTGGTGACCGACTGGGTCTTCGAGATCTTCTTCGACTCGAGGCGCTCGCGCTCGAGCATGTTTTTGAAGTCCATGTTGCCGCCGACGTTGAGCTGGTAGGTGCGGTCCAGTACCAGGCCCCGGTCCTCGAAGAGGCGGGCCAGGATGCGGTGGACGATGGTCGCCCCTACCTGGCTCTTGATGTCGTCACCGACGATCGGAACGCCGGCGTCGGTGAACTTCTGGGCCCACTCGGGGTCAGAGGCGATGAACACCGGGATGGCGTTGACGAAGGCCACCTTGGCGTCGAGGCAAGCTTGGGCGTAGTGCTTCTGCGCGTCCTCGGAACCGACCGGAAGGTAAGACACCAAGACGTCGGCTCGACTGGCCTTGAGGACCTCGACCACATCGACCGGCTCGACGGGGGACTCCTCGATGGCCTGGCGGTAGTACTTGCCGAGACCGTCGAAGGTCGGGCCACGCTGAACCTCGACGCCGACATCGCCGACGGAGGCGAAGCGGATCGTGTTGTTCTGGCCGGCGAAAACCGCTTTGCCGAGGTCGAGTCCGACCTTGGCCGCATCGACGTCGAAGGCCGCCACGAACTCGACGTCGCGCACGTGGTAGCCGCCGAGCTCGACGTGCATGAGGCCGGGCACCGACTCGGTGGGGTCGGCGTCCTTGTAGTACTCGACGCCTTGCACCAAAGAGCTGGCGCAGTTGCCGACGCCGGCGATGGCGACGCGGATCTTTGAACTCATCGGGGATTGTCCTCCTCATCCCGCGCCAAGGGCGCGGCCTTACGTGCCTGCGCCGCTGCGGTTTCCCGCAGCCCCGACAGGCTGGGCCGATCGGCCCTCTTGGGTGCTGACGCGGGAGGGGACTCCTGCGCCGGGGGGTAGCCGGCGGCATCGGATGATGCCGGCCGGGGCACGGCCCGAGACGGCTGGGCCTCGGGGGAACGGCTCCCGGGTGACTGGGCAGCGCCGGCCCGCTCGCGGGCGATCAGCTGCTCCAACCAGGAGATGTCGTGCTCGGTGGCCTCGCGATCGTGCTCGACGAGGCTGCGGCTGTAGGTGTCCAGGCGGTCGACGCCGGCGCGGACCCGGCTACGGATGCGGGTCAGTCGGTCCAGTAGGTGGAGCCGGCGCCGCTCGAGCATGCCCAGACGGGCGTCGGGCGGGAGGTGACCGGCGAAGACCAGCCTCAGGTTGAACAGGCGGTCGTCGTCGCTGGATTCGGCACCGGCGACCAGGAGCTCCTCGAAGAGCTGGCGGCCGTGGGCGGTGATGCCGTACACCTTCTTGCCCCGGGTACCGCGGGTGCCTCGAGCCGTCGCCCGACGGGCGCGGTAGGCGGCCATCTCCCCGCCGAGCGAGCCGGTCATCGGGACCGGAACGCTCCCGTCGCGTGCCTCGACGGCCTTGAGGGCGCCGGCCTTCTCCAGTCGGGCCAGCGCCGGGTACAGGGAGCCGAACGAGACCCCGCTTCCGAAGCCGAGCGTTTCGCCCAGCCGCTTCTTCAGCTCGTAGCCGTGAAGCTCCTGCTCAGTGAGCAGTCCGAGGATGGCCAGTCCCAACACCGCCTCCACTCTACACACCGAATCGATGTATCGGGCCGATATATCGATCGGGACGGTGGGGGCTGCGCTGGCCGTCCGGTGCCGGCGCACCCAGCGGTAGGGTTTCTGGGTGATGAGCTTCAGGCCGGAATCCCTGCGGGGCGCCAGCAGCCACGTCGCCGGCCACGTGGACTACCGCCTGGCTCGCAACTCGATCGTCAGTGAGTTCCGCAAGGGACGCCTATCGCGCCTCGACGTGTGCGACGCCCACCCGGAGCTGCTGCGGGCCGCGATCAACGTCGGGGAGGAGACCAGAGAGGACTGCCCGATCTGCGAGGAAACCAAGGTGCGCCTGGTGTCCTACGTGTTCGGCAGCCGGCTGCCTCCGAGCGGGAAGTGCGTTACAACCAAGCGCGAGCTGGCCCGGCTTTCGAAAGGCACCGCTGATTTGGCCTGCTACGTGGTTGAGGTGTGTCCCAACTGCTCGTGGAACCACCTGGCACAGACCTTCGCGCTGGGGCGCCGAGCCCGGACGGCTGGGCGCAGCGCGACCTGAACCGGAGGGTCGCCCGCCGACTGTCGCAGGTCGGTGGCATGCTGCCCCCAATCCCCGCCGGGCCTGCTCAGGGTTCGGCTCGCCGCACCACCGACTGATCCATGGCTCCTTCTCCTCCTCCAGGTGGGCGAGGCCAGCTGCGCTGGTCCGACCTGACCCCCCGCCAGCAAGCGGCGGTGCTTCGCGGCCGGGCGGCCGCTGCGCAGGCGCGCTCGGGTAGCTCCGCCAAGCCCGGCGCCCCCAAATCCGGAGCTCCCAAATCTCCCTCCGCCAAATCCGGCGGCAGCCGAGCCGGCGGCTCCAAGGCCTCCGCGGCGGGGCGAGCGGAGGCGGGGCGAGCGGCGGCGAGAGGCGACGGGGAGAAGCGGCCGGCCAGGGGGGCATCGCAGCCTCGAACGAGGGGCGCCGGCCCCAGCGGGGCTGGGCCCAAGGCGGCTGGACGCAGAGGGTCAGGACCGACGGCGGCCCGGGGCAAGGCCGCGCCGGCCCGACGGGCGGCGCGCTCGGGTCAGACCGGCCCCGGGCGGCGCCGAAGGGCACCTGACCAGCCCCGCCGAGGGCTGCTCTGGCGGTGGCGGCGGCCGCTTTTCGTGATGGGCCTGCTGCTGTTCGCGGGGGTGGCCGGAGGGCTTTACGCCCTGTCGCGGGTCACTCTTCCGACGCCAGCGCCCCTGTCGCAGACGTCGTTCGTTTATGACGCCAACGGCAAGGTGCTCACGAGCTACAAGATCGAAAACCGCGTGAGCGTCCCGCTCTCCGCCGTCCCCCCGGTGCTGATCAACGCGGTCGTGTCTACCGAGGACCGCCATTTCTTCACCGAAGGAGCCGTCAACCCGATCAGTACCATCCGGGCGTTCATCTCCGACCTCAAGGGCAACGCCCTGCAGGGCGGTTCGACGATCACCCAGCAGTACGTGAAGCAGGCCTACCTGTCCTCGCAGCGGACGCTGACCCGGAAGATCAAAGAAGCGGCGATCGCCGTCAAGCTCGGCCACCGGGACTCCAAGGACACGATCCTCGACAACTACCTCAACACGATCTACTTCGGGAGGGGGGCTTACGGCGTCCAGGCGGCCTCGGAGGCGTACTTCGGCAAGCCGGTGCAGCAAGACGGCTTGCGGGAGGCGTCGTTGCTGGCCGGCCTGATCCGCGAGCCCGACACCGCCGACCCCGCCCACAACCCTGCGCTCGCCGTCCAAAACCAGTCCGACACCCTCGCCGCGATGGTCAGAGACAAGAAGATCACCCAGCCCCAGGCCGATCAGGTGCGGGCCGAGCCGATGTCGAGCTACGTGCTCTCGCCCGCCAAGGCGGCGGCTCAGACATCGACGTCGGTCGCCGGCGACGCCTACTACTTGGCTGCGGTGCGCCAGCAGTTGCTCGCCAAATGGCCGGCGAGCGAGGTCGATGGGGGCGGCCTGCGGGTCTACACCACCCTCGATCCCAACCTGCAGGCCAAGGCGTACGACAGCGTCTACGGCTCCAACCCCAACGCCCTCCACCCCGCGAAGGGTGATCCGGCCGGCGCCTTGGTGAGCATCGACGACCACGGCGACGTCCGAGCCATGGTCGGGGGGGCGGGCTACAACGCCGGGTACCAGGGGTCGCAGGTCAACCTGGCCCTCGGGACCGCCGGCGGCGGCAGCGGCCGGCAAGCCGGTTCGACGTTCAAGGCATTCATGCTCGCCTACCTGATCAAGTCGGGCTACTCGATCTACTCGACGCTGCCCGCGCCCAGGGAGGTGGTGGTCCCCCACGGCAACAGCAACGGGACACCTTGGGACGTTCGCAACTTCGAGGGCGAAGGTGGCGGCGGCCCGGTGACGGTTCTCGACGCCACCGCCCAGTCGATCAACACGGTGTACGCCCAGATCGTGGAGAAGCTCGGAGCGTCGAACCTGACCGCCATGGCCGAGGCCATGGGCATCAGCGCCAAGGAGCTGCCGGCCGGCGCGGGCTACCCGTCGGAGGTGCTCGGCACCCCGGAGGTGTCGCCGTTGGAGATGGCCGCGGCGTACGCCACCATCGCCAACCACGGCGTCTACCGCTCTCCGGTGCTCATCACCAAGGTCACCACCGCCAGCGGCAAGCCGCTTCCGTGGGCCCCCCAGACAACCCGGCAGGTGCTCAGCCAGCACGACGCGGCGGTGGAGGCGTACGTCCTCCAACACGTCGTGCTCGACGGTACCGGCGGGGCTGCCGGCGGCCTCAGTTCCCCCATCGCAGGCAAGACCGGCACGACGGAGAACTCGGGCGATGCATGGTTCGTGGGTTTCACCCCCCACCTGACCACGTCGCTTTGGATGGGCTACCCGGCCGGGAACACCCCGATGCAGAACTTCTCCCACGACGGGCACTACTACAAGAGCGTCCAAGGTGGGGGTATCCCGGCCCAGCTGTGGCACACCTACATGGCGTCAGTGCTGGCCGCCAACCCCGGCGCGGGAGGCCAGTTCGACCCCGTTTACTACTTCGGGGGTCAGACGTTGGCGCCCCCCGACCCCTCGACCCTTGTCTTCCCCCAGGGCATCGGCTCCACGACGACGACCAGCACGACCACCGTCCCCACGGCCACGGCGGTGCCGTCGTCGACGACTGTCACCAGCCCCCCGACCACGGCCGCCACCCCGACCACGGCCGCCACCCCGACGACGGCTCACACGACGCCGACCACGGCCGCTCCCCCGACGAGCGCGCAGACGACGCCGACGGCGGGACCTTCAGGCTGAGCGGCCTAGGCCGGGGCGGCCGGCTCGTGCGGATACTGGGAGCGGCACGAGAAGCACCACCGTTCCACGTCGTCGAGTTGCTGGGGTTCGGGGAGGAGGTACACCCGGTTGACGTCCTCGAGGTCTTCGGCGTCGCCACCGCACATGTCACAGCGCACACTTCGCAGGATAGGGATAGCCTCGGCGTACCGCCGGCAGCCGAGTGGCGCTGGACGGACATGGGAGGAACCAGATGACGACCGTGCCGGAAGTACGCGCCCGCAAGGGTGCCGACCCGCTCGTGATGGTCACCGCGTACGACGCCCCCGGGGCGCGCGTCGCCGACGAGGCGGGAGTCGACCTCCTGCTGGTGGGGGACTCGGTGGCGATGACGGTCCTCGGGTACGCCGACACCCTTCAAGTGACCGTGGACGACATGGTGCACCACACCGCGGCGGTGGCTCGGGCCAAGCCCCACGCGCTGATCGTGGCGGACCTGCCCTGGCTGAGCTACCACACGTCACGCCGAGACGCGGTGCTCAACGCCGGGCGCCTGGTGCGCGCCGGTGCCCAAGCGGTCAAGCTGGAGGGCGGCAGCAAGCGGGTGCCGGTGATCGAGGCGCTCGTAGACGCCGAGATCCCGGTGATGGGTCATCTCGGGCTGACCCCCCAGAGTTTCCATGCGATGGGTGGCTTCAAGGTGCAGGGAAAGGGGGTCGAGGCGGCCCGTCAGGTCATCGACGACGCCAAGTCCCTGGCCGCGGCCGGATGCTTCTCGCTGGTGCTGGAAGGGATCCCTACCGAAGTGGCCCGCCTCGTAACCGGCGCGGTGGACGTTCCCACAATCGGGATCGGTGCCGGCCCGGCGTGCGACGGCCAGGTGCTCGTTTGGCACGACGTGCTGGGCTTCGGCGGCGGTGAGTATGCGGTGGCCCCGAAGTTTGTGCGTCGCTACGCCGACCTGCGGGCCGCCGCCATCGAGGGCCTGGCGTCCTATGCGGCCGACGTCAGGAGCCGGGCTTTCCCATCCGACTCCGAGAGCTACCACCTGCGCGCCGACGTCGCAGAGGCGCTGATCTAGCGCATTCGCCTGGGCGGCCGCCGGGACATTGCGCGGGTTTCTCCTCCCCGTTCGACGGGAAGATACATGAGCGAGGCCATCGTGGCCGCACCGCTTATCGGCGGTGTCGTAGCTGTTTTGGAGGAGTGATCGCATGAGCAACGTCGACGATGCCAAGGGCAAGGTCAAGGAAGCGGCCGGCGACCTCTCGGGCAACGACAATCTCAAGGCCGAGGGCAAGCTCGATCAGGTTGGCGGCAAGGCCAAGGACGCTGTCGACGCGACCAAGGACAAGCTGGGCTCGGTCCTGCACAAGGACTGAACCCCGTCGTCGTGAGGAGCCCGTCTACGGGTCCCCCACTGGGTGAGCGCACGCCGCCCGAACGCTGTGACCACCGTCCGCTTCGCGGGCGGTGGTTGCGCGTCCGGGCCCAGAGCGGCTCCAGCCGGGCGACACGTCCGGCGACCCACCGAAGGTGACGGACGTCACTGAACCCGGCGGCCGGTTGGAGGCCGCCGGCGACTGGCGGTGTAGCGCCCAACCCAGCGCCCCAGCGCGCC
Organism: Acidiferrimicrobium sp. IK; assembly: GCF_025499425.1. GTDB lineage: Bacteria > Actinomycetota > Acidimicrobiia > Acidimicrobiales > Palsa-688 > Acidiferrimicrobium. The sequence continues at coordinate 36,089 of NZ_JAIMCB010000020.1, read as the reverse complement.
GGCCACCAGCTGACGCAACAGGGCCGCGTCGGAAACGACCGACACCGCCGACGTGGCCCTCGCACCGGCGGGAGACGCCGGCGCACTGACATGACCCAACAGGAGCGTTCGGGCGGCCGCCACGTCCGCGAACTGGGTGGCGTTGCCGCCCCGGTCCGGGTGCAGCGACCACGCCCTCCGCCGGAACGCCGCTTCGATCTGTCCCCTCGACGCGGTCGCGTCGACACCCAACAGCAGCCGGGCGCGCGCGGGGGTCACGACCGGCAGCCTAGGTGGCGCCACCGGAAACGGAACCTGTGACCGTCCCGGACAGTCCACGTCCTGGCCGGTCGGTCGGCCGGCCGGTCGGTCGGTCGGCGCAACGTTTCGGGTCGGCGCAGCTGCCAGCATGGGGCGTGCCCGATTGGAACCTCGACCCGTCCTCGCCTCGGCTCCTCGGCGCGGTGCGGCGCGCCGCTTGGGTGGTGCTGGCAGCGGGGGTCGTCGGCTTCTTCGCCGTCGGGTCCGGGACCGCGGCCCGGGCCACCCTCGTAGCCCCGGACGCGACCGTCCCCGCCGGTGACGTCCCCGGCTTCGAGCAGATCTCCTTCACCGTGACGCCGGGGCCTGGGCTCCCGACGACCTTCCGGGCGTCGTGTGCCCTCCTGGCATCGACCGCGGCGCAGCGGGACCGGGGTCTCATGGGGCGCAGCTCGCTCGGGCGCTACGCCGGGATGCTGTTCCGGTTCCCCGGACCGAGCACCGAGGTTTTCTACATGTACGAGACGCCGATGCCGCTGTCGATCGCCTGGTTCGACGCGGGCGGACGGTGGGTCGGGGAGCGGGACCTCGTCCCCTGCCCGTCACGCGCCGCGGGCGGCTGCCCCCACTACAGCGCCCCCCAGCCGTACTCGAGCGCCCTCGAGGTTCCGAAGGGGACCCTGCACGCACTGGGGATCGGGCCCGGATCCGTGATCCACGCGGGCGGTCCCTGCATCGGTTGAGGGACCGTCACACCCCCCTGCCAAGCTGAAGGCCGTGGACACGGCGCGTCGAGTACGATTACCGAGCTAATTGAGCCCTGCTCCGGAGAGACCGGAGCCCCGAGCCCACCGTGGCCGGGTCCAGAGGGAGGAGTGTGAGGCCCATGAGGCCCTACGAAGTCATGGTCATCGTCGACGCCGGACTGGATGACGAGGTCATCCGGGCCACGATCGACCGGGCAACGGCCCTGATCACCGCCAACGGCGGCACCGTGGGCAAGGTCGACCGATGGGGGAAGCGTCGCTTCGCCTACGAGGTCAATCATCGCTCCGAGGGGTACTACGCCCTCATCGAGACGTCAGCCGAGCCGGTCGCCATGGCCGAGCTCGACCGGATGCTCGGTCTCGCGGACGAGGTGGTCCGCCACAAGGTGATCCGGCTGCCGGACAAGGTGGCCGGTCGTGCAGCCCGTCCGACCGTCAGTGACGGAGCGGCGGCTGCCCCGACACAGGGAGCGTAGCCATGGCAACCAACAGCGCAGTCACGATCGTCGGCAACCTGACCCGCGACCCGGAACTGCGATTCACCCCTTCCGGCCAGGCCACCGCCAGCTTCGGCGTGGCGGTCAACCGCCGGTGGCAGAATCGTCAGACCCAGGAGTGGAACGAAGCGACGTCGTTCTTCGATGTCGTCTGCTGGGCCGAGCTGGCAGAGAACGCCGCGCAGTCACTCACCCGAGGCACCCGTGTGGTGGTCTCAGGCCGCCTCGATCAGCGGTCCTGGGAAAACCAGGACGGCGAGAAGCGCTCGAAGATCGAGATCGTCGCCGACGAGGTAGCCCCCAGCCTTCGCTACGCGACGGCGCAGATCAGCCGCAACGAGCGGCGCGGGCCTGACGGCGGCGCCCAGCAGTCCGGGGGCGGCTACAGCAGCGGCGCCCAGCAGTCCGGGGGCGGCTACAACAGCGGCGCCCAGCAGTCCGGGGGCGGCTACAACAGCGGCGGCAGCGCACCTGCGCCACGTCCGGCCGGCAACGAGGCGCCGCAGGGCGACTACCAGTACGAAGAGGAGCCTTTCTAAGCGATGGCACGCAACAACGATCGGGACCGCGGTAAGCGGACCGTCAAAGATTCCCGTCCCCGCGGCAAGAAGAAGGTGTGCATCTTCTGCAAGGAGCACATCGACTGGGTCGACTACAAAGACGTCAACCTGCTGCGCCGGTTCATGAGCGACCGGGGCAAGATCCGGGCCCGCCGGGTGACGGGCAACTGCGCCCAGCACCAGCGCGACGTTCAGGTGGCGATCAAGACCGCCCGCGAGCTGGCGCTGCTGCCCTACACGCAGCGCACCGTCAGCGAGCGCGGTCCCGGCCGCGGGCCCCGCAGCGGCGGCGGCCGTCGCGACGGCGAGCGCGGCGAGGACCGCGAGGAGACCACGAGCGACGTCGAGGTCGGGGCGGATGACGCCGACGACACCGAGCTCGAGGAGGTGGACGCCTGATGCGCATCGTGCTGCGCGCCGACCTGCCCAACCTGGGCAAGCGGGGCGACATCGTCGACGTGGCCGACGGGTACGCCCGCAACTATCTGCTCCCGAAGGGTCACGCCATCCTGGCCACTGCGGGCGTCACCGCCCAGGCCAATGCCATGCGCCGCTCGCGCGACCTGCGCGACGCCAAGGACCGCGAAGCGGCCGAGGTCGTCGCCCGCACCTTGGTGCCCGTCGTAATCCGCATCCCGGCCCGGGCCGGAGCGGGCGACAAGCTGTTCGGCTCGATAACCGCGTCCGACGTGGCCGAGGCCGTCGCCGACCAGACCAGCGTCGTGCTGGACCGCCGCCGGTTGCACCTCGACGAGCCGATCAAGACCCTCGGCACGCACGAGATTCCGGTGAAGCTCCACAGCGACGTCGAGTTCCGCGTGACCGTAGAGGTCATCAAGGGCTAGAGCTTCACCCACAGGTTATCCACAGGAGGCACCGGTCGCCGGTGCCTCCTGTCGCGCCTGGGCACCGCCGAAAAATGTCACACCCTTAGCGGAAAATGGGTCCCGTGCCGAGCCATCCGCCGTCCACACCCCCGCTCGGTTATCCCCCGGCTATCCACAGGAGATCCCCTGAGGATCCACTAGCCACCCCACAGGCCCAGCGGCCATGGTGAGAGCCCTCATGGTGCAGTCGCTCGAAGACGCCCGCCGCCGGTCCAGCGCTGCCCCGCGCAGCGCCCCCGGGCGGGTCCCCCCGCACAACCTCCAAGCCGAGGAGTCACTCCTCGGCGCCATGCTGCTGTCGCGCGACGCGATCGCCTCCGCGGTCGAGGCCTGCAGCACCGACGACTTCTACAAGCCGGCGCACGGCCACATCTTCGACGCCATCACCGCCCTTTACAGCCAGGGTGAACCGGCCGACCCTGTCACCGTGGCCGACGAGCTCAACCGGGCCGGCCTCCTCGAGGCGGTCGGCGGCTTGGCCACGCTGCTGTCTATGCAGGCCGACACGCCGGCCACCGCCAACGCCGGCCGCTACGCCCGCATCATCGAGGAGCACGCACTGCTGCGCCGGCTGATCGGCGTAGCCGGGGAGATCGCCGAGCTCGGCTACAGCACCCCTGAGGACGTCGAGGCGGTGGTCGACCAGGCCGAGACGATGGTGTTCGAGGTGGCCGAGCGGCGCACCACCGACACTCTCAAGCCGCTCAACAAGCTGCTGGAGGACAGCCTCGACCGCCTGGAGGCGCTCTACGAGCGGGGCGAGGCGGTCACCGGCGTACCGACCGGTTTCGTCGACTTGGACGAGCGCTTGTCTGGCCTGCAGAAATCGGCGCTGCTGATCGTGGGAGCCCGGCCCGCCATGGGCAAGACGGCTTTCGCCCTCGGGATCGCCGCGCACGCCGCGATGGAGGCCCAGCAGCCGGTGCTGCTGTTCTCCTTGGAGATGAGCCACGCAGAGATCACCCAGCGCCTGCTGGTGGCCGAGGCCCGGGTTGACGCCAACCGGATCCGTAACGGACGGCTGGTGGAAGCGGACTGGCCGAAGATCTCCAACGCCATCGGGCGACTGGGGGAGGCGCCACTTTTCATCGACGACAATCCCAACCTGACGGTGATGGAGCTGCGGGCCAAGGCCCGCCGGCTGAAAGCCAAGCAGGGCGGCCTGGGGTTGATCATCGTCGACTACCTGCAGCTGATGTCGGGGCGGCGCAACGCCGAAAACCGTCAGGTCGAGATCTCCGAGATCAGCCGCGGCCTCAAGATCCTGGCCCGTGAGCTCGAGGTCCCGGTCATCGCCCTCTCGCAGCTGTCGCGCAACTTGGAGATGCGGGCCGACAAGCGGCCGATCCTGGCCGACCTGCGCGAGTCGGGATCGCTCGAGCAGGACGCTGACGTCGTGATGTTCCTCTACCGCGACGAGGTGTACAACCCCGAGAGCCCGGACCGGGGGACCGCCGAGGTGATCGTCGCCAAGCACCGCAACGGGCCGACGGGCAAGGCGCAGCTGGCGTTTCTCGACCACTTCACCCGGTTCGCCAACATGGCGCGCGTCTAGCCCGGCGCGCCACGCTGACCCGTGCCCCGCTACGCGATTCTGCCCGCCCCCTCCGCCAACCGGGTCTACGCGGCCGCCGCGATGGACCTGGCAGCAGCCGAGCTGGCGTTCGTCGACCGCTACTCGCTGGGCGGTCGGCTGGGCCGGCTCGGCATCGACACCTTCGGCGGGGTGCGCTACCTCACCGTCGAGGCCGCTGACCCGCTGGGCGAAGACGACCTGGTGGCGGTCGGGGCGCTTAGCTCCACCTACGCGGTGTTCGAGATCGAGACGGCCGGTCGCCTGCGGCCGATCCGGGGCGGGGGAGCCCGGGACCGCTGGGACGAGGACCTGATCACCATCCCGCGTTACGCCGGGCGGACCAACGACCAGTTCACCGCCCTGCTGCTCGACGTCGCGGTTGCCTGCACCCGCTCCGGCAAGGACGCCCGCCGGCTGCGGGTGCTGGACCCGCTGTGCGGGCGGGGCACGACGATCAACCAGGCGGTGATGTGGGGCTACGACGCGGCCGGCGTCGACCTCGACGGGCGCGACGTCGAGGCGTGGGCGACGTTCTTCACCACCTGGCTGCAGGATAAGCGCCTCAAGCACGCGGTCGAGCGCCGACGCCTCCGCCAAAGCAAGGCCATCGGGGCGGGGGTCCGCATCGAGGTGTCGATGTGGGCGGACAAGGAGGCGCAGCGAGCCGGCGACGGCCAGCAGATCGTCATGGTCGCCGACGACACCGCCGCGTGCGTTGAGCACTTCGGGGCCCGCAGCGTCGACATCATCGCCGGCGACCTCCCATACGGCGTGGCTCACGGGAGTCGATCCGGTGGCCGCCTGGCCCGCCGGCCCGATCAACTGGTCGCCGACGCCCTCCCGGTCTGGCGGGAGGTGCTCCGTCCAGGAGGGTCGCTGGTCCTGGCCTGGAACGTCCGCACCATGGCGCCCGAGCGGATGGCCGAGGCCGTGACCGCCGCCGGGCTGGAGGCCGTCGAGCTGCCGGAGGGTCATTCGTTCAGCCACCGGGTCGATCGGACCATCACCCGGGACTTGGTCATCGCCCGCCGGCCGACCTGAAGCCCACCGGCCGGCCTGACCCACGCCGGGGCCCGGGTAAGCCCGCCGGCCGGCCTGACCCACGCCGGAGCCCGGGTAAGCCCGCCGGCCGGCCTCAACCGCGACGGTCCGGGGGTCGGCCATCATCGAGGCGTGCAGCTACCGGAGGCTTTCTACATTCCCGCCGGCGACGGGCGCTACGTTCCGACCGAGGCGACCACCAGCCCGTGGGACGACGCCAGCCAGCACGGCGGTCCGCCCGCCGCGCTGCTGGCGTCGGTCATCGATCGGCTGGCGGGCACCCCGGAGCTGCGTTTGGCCCGCATCACCGCCGAGATGCTCGGCCCGATCCCCCGCCGCGAGGTCACCGTCGACGCCTCGGTGACCAGGCCCGGACGGCGGGTGGTGATGACCGAGGCGACGCTGTCGGCCGGGGGGCGCCCGGCGGTACTGGCCCGGGCTTGGCACGTCGCATTAGGCGACACCCCGCCGCCGGTCAGCCCGTCTGCCGCGGCTTCCGGCGTCGAGACACCGGTGGAGGCGGTCCCCTCGGAGCAGGAACAGGGCTATTTCCCCGGCATCGACCGGCAGTGGGGATACGGGCGGGCCGTCGAGTGGCGCTTCACCGAGAGCGGTTTCGATGTCCCCGGCCCGGCACGGGTGTGGACCCGGGTGAGGGTGCCTCTCGTCGCCGGCGAGGAGCTGACCGGCTACCAGCGGGCGCTGATCGTCGCCGACGCGGCCAACGGGCTGTCCAACGAGCTGCCGATCAAGGAATGGCTGTTCATCCCGCCGGCGGTAACCGTGCACCTGCGGCGCCACCCGGTCGGGGAGTGGGTGCACCTGGCGTGCCGGACGGCCACCGGTGACGACGGGATCGGGCTGACCACCGGGGTGCTGAGCGACCCGGGCGGCGCGGTCGGCACCGTCGAGCAGCCGCTGCTGATCGCGCCGCGCTAGCTCTCTGCGAGGAGTTGATAGAGCTGTTGACGGGTGGCGCTGACCAGCGCGGTGGCCCGCTCGACGGTGACGTCGTCGGCGGCCATCTCCACCTGGCGCAGCGCCATCATGAGCGCGCCGACCGCCTGGCGAAGCTCGGCGCGCCCACCGGCGGGGCTGTCCTCCCACGGCCGGAAGCCCTCGGCGCGCCGCTCCGCCTCGACCCGCCCGGTGTCGGTCAGGGCGTAAACCCGCTTGCCGGCGTCTTCGGTCGAGCTGAGCAGCCCCTCCTCCTCCAGCATCTGCAGCGTCGGGTACACCGACCCGGCGCTGGGACGCCACATGCCGCCGCTGCGCTCCTCCAGCCGGCGCATGACCTCGTAGCCGTGCGCCGGGCCGTCGAGGAGCGTCGCGAGCAGCACCGTGCGAATGTCGCCGCGGCGCATCCGCCGCCCGCCGCCGCCCCACGGACCGCCAGCCCACGGCCCGCCCCGATGCCCCCGCCCTTCGTGCGGTCCGTGCATGCCGACGACGATACCGTGGAGAAAGAGGCGTCGCGACATATCACGAGAGCCCACCGCTGGTTCCCGGTGGCGGCTGTGGGGGATAGTTGACCGGTGCAGGCGTCGAAATCCCGCAGGGCCTCCCGCCCCCTCCCTCACCTGGACCTCGGGGACGGCCCGGCGCTGCTTTTGATGCAGGGCTTCGCTCTCCAACCCCGGACCTACCTGGACCTAGCCGAGCGGCTGGCCGAACGGTGCCGGGTCATCATCCCGGCTCTCTTCGCCGAACCGGGCGGCACCTGGAGTCCCCAACGGGTCCTCGACGACGTGGAAGCCACCCTCGACCACCTCGGGGTGGAGCAGGTGAGCGTGCTCGGGCACTCTTTCGGCGGGGCGCTGCAGCTGGACTTCGCGGTCCGAAACGTTGAGCGGGTCACCGAGCTGGTCTTCGTCGACACGTTGGCGATGTCGAGGGAGTGGACTCTCGCTTACGAGGCGCTGCACCCGGTCCACCTGTTGTGGATGGCGACCCCCCGGGCGGCGATCGACTTCGCCACGTCGGTGGTGACCCACCCGCTGTGCCTGGCCCGAGCCGGGTGGTGGGGCTTTCGCAGCGACCGGCGCGACCACGTGTCGGCCCTGGCCAGGACCGACATCCCCCGGCATGTGCTGTGGGCCGACCGCGACAGCCTGCTGTCGCGCGCCGACGGGGCCAGCTTCGCGAGGGACATGGGCGCGGGGTTCACCGTCGTGCACGGGAGCGAACAGCCGGTCGATCACGACTGGCTGTACCGTCACCCGCAGCTGGCGTTCGAGTACCTCCAAGGCCTGGACCTGGTCGCGCTCAGGGGTGCGGCGGGCGCCGGCTCGATGCCGGCAGCCGCCCGCTGAACAGCAATTCCACAGCACCGTCCCTTGTGCCCTGTTGCTATCCTTTTCGCCTTGCCGCCCTGCCCTCCCGGTAGAGGTTTCGCGACCGCGTAGCACCGGGAAAGGCGATGGCGGGGTGTCCGACGATCGAGGTGACCGCAGTGAGCTGGGTGCGACGGGGAGGACGTGGGAGCCGGGTCGTGCTTCCTGCGGTCCTCGCCGCGGTCCTGCTGGGCGGCGGCCTGACCTTCGCGGTCACTGGCACCCGGGAGCCGGCGGCCGCGCTCAAGCTGCTCTCGGGTGACAGCTGGCTGAGCAACCGAGCGACGGGCACTTTCTCCCACGTCGGCGGATACAGCGGGAGGGTGGACGCCCAGGTCGCGGTGGGCCGCCCCGGGGACCCCTTCGAGGTCGTGCAGCGCCCGGACGGGGCTTACGTGTTGGACCAGCGGACCGGTCGGTTGTCGCGGATCTCGGGATCGACCATGACCGTCGCGGCCAGCCGGCCGACCGCCGGGAAGGCCACCGCCATCCAGGTGGTCGCCGCCGGGGACGCCACCTGGCTGCTGGACTCGTCTTCGGGTGTGGTCTCCCGGGTCGACCCGCAGAGCTTCGCGCCCATCGGCAAGCAGGTGGCGCTCGGCGGCCCGACGGGGACCGCTGTCGGCGACGACGCCGGCGACCTTTGGGTGCCGCAGGGGAACAAGGGGCTGGTCGCGGAGATCACCGGCGACGACTTGGTCCACACCAACGCGTTCGGGCACCCCGGCGATCCGCTTGCGGTCGCCCCGACGAGCACCGGGATCTGGGCGGTGGACACCGCTGCCGGGCAGGCCCGCCCGGTGAGCGACCCTGCCGCGCCGCCCGTCGCGGTGCCGGCGACCGACGGCGCCCCGCTGGTCGCCGGGTCGCCGGCGAGCAGCCACCTGCTGGTCCTGCCCGCCACCCAGACCACCCTGCTCGACATCGACACCAGCCACTCGTCGCTCTCGACGCTCAACGTCCCCGGCGGAGGCCGGGTCGCCCAGCTGGCGGTGAGCGGCGGGAAGGGCTACCTGCTCGACGTCGTGGCCAACCAGCTCGACTCGGTCAACCTCGATCCGCTGGCCACCCTGCCGCCGGTCAGCGTGCCCGCCGGCAGCGACCAGCTGGTGGCCAAGGACAACCTGGTGTTCGTCAACAACCCGGACTCGGCCGCGGCGCTGGTCGTCGACCCCGCCGGTCAGGTCACCGACGTGACCAAGTACGTGGCGGCCGGGCCCTCTTCCGGTCACCCGTCCCCGCCCGACGCCTCCTCGCCGGCGTCTTCCACGTCGCCGGCGACGGTCCCGACCGGCGCCAACCCGGCGCTCTCGCTGACCTCCCCGATCACCGCACCGGTGCAGTCCAACGTGGCGGCCGCGGGCGGCGCGGCCGCCACCACGCTGGGGCCGCCCCCCACCGCGCCGCCGCCGACCGCCGCGCCGCCCCAGCCGACGTTGCCACCGAAGCCGACCACGACGACCACCGCGCCTCCCGGCGTGCCGGCGTCGGTGACCGCCACCGCCGGCGACAGCACGATCGCCGGCGCCTGGTCGCCGCCGGCCAACGACGGCGGGTCGCCGATCACCTCCTACAAAGTGAGCGTCGTGCCTAACGGCGGGGGCAACGCCTTGGCGTCCACGACGGTTCCCGCCGGCGGACGGCTGACCGCCTCGTTCTCCGGCCGCCAGAACGACACGACGGTGTGCGTGCAGGTGCAGGCGGTCAACAAGGTCGGCGCCGGCAACCTCAGCTCGCCAACGGGGCCGGCGTGCGCCACGCCGAGAGCCGACTCTCCCGGCCAGGTCGCGGCCCCGAGCGTGGCCAAGCAGACCACCGTCGGTGCCCTCACCGTGACGTGGAAGGCGCCCGGGCTGGGGCCTTACAACACCCCGATCAAGTCCTACACGTTGAAGGTCAGCCCCGCCTCGGTCGGACCGCTGACCACCGCCGCCACCAGCGCAACGGTGAGCGGGTTGAGCCCGGGCGTGGCCTACAGCTTCTCGGTGACCGCCACCAACGCCACCGGAAACGCCGGGCCGGCCGGGGCGGCGTCGGCTCCGGTCACCACCTGGTCCAAGCCGGGCCCGCCGCGGAACCTGGCGGTCGACGGCGAGCTGGGCAAGGTCGCGGTCAGCTGGTCGGCGCCCTCCACTACCGGCGGGGCGGCGATCACCGGCTACACCGTGTCGTGGGGCGGCGGCCGGGCGACGGTCGCTTCGACGACCTACACGATCACCGGCACCGGCTCCTACAGCGTGTCGGTGGTGGCCAACAACGCCGTCGGGTCGAGCGGAGCGGTCTCCGGCCAGGCGACGTCGTACGCCCAGACCCAGCAGACGGTCCACTGCAAGGACAGCCTGACCGGGGCCACCGCGCTGGAGAGAGGGACCATCTGCAGCGCCGGCAACACCGGCGCCTGGCAATTCTCCGCCGGGATCCACCCCAACCTGATCCCGCCTTCGGGCCCCATCCCCAACGGCTTCGTGGTGCTCTGCGGGGCGTACAACTCGAAGAACACCTACCAGGGGACCCAGACCGGCGGGTTCCTCTACGACCTGCAGAGCTCGGTCGCCGGCTGCGCCAACCTGCAGAGCGAGCCGGGCGTGAGCCCCGGCGCGATCGCCTACGTGAGCCCCAAGCCCGTCGCCGGGCTGAGCGGCTACACCATCACGTCCATCACGACCTCGGGCACGATGGGCGGCCCGTACCGCGACCAAGACATCGTGGCGGGCGGCTCCAGCTTCTACGGCTGAGCCGGCCCGCTCCACTCACCGAAAGACGTGCCTCGATGACCACCACCTCCACCGACCACGCCGGAGAGAGCGCGTCGCCCGCGGACGTGGCGTGGGTGGCCGACACCGCGGAGCGGATCGGCCGGAGCATGGGGCAGGTCATCCGGGGCAAGCCCGACGCCATCGGGCTGGCGGTCATCGCCCTCCTGGCTGAGGGTCACGTGCTGGTCGAGGACGTGCCCGGGGTCGGCAAGACGTCGCTGGTCCGGGCGCTGGCCGCGTCCCTGGCCGCGGAGTGGAACCGGGTCCAGTTCACCCCCGACCTGCTGCCATCGGACGTCACCGGCGCCACCGTCTACCGCCAGCACGACAGCAGCTTCTCGTTCCGGCCGGGCCCGATCTTTGCCAACGTCGTTCTCGCCGACGAGATCAACCGGGCGTCCCCGAAGACCCAGTCCGCGCTGCTCGAGGTGATGGAAGAGCGGCGGGTCACCGTCGACGGGAAGGCCCATCCCGTGCCCCGCCCGTTCCTCGTGCTGGCCACCCAGAACCCCATCGAGATGGACGGCACCTACCGGCTCCCCGAAGCGCAGCTGGACCGGTTCTTGATCCGACTGTCGATCGGGTACCCCGACGGCGCCAGCGAGGCCGAGGTCTTGGCCGCCGACGGCGCCGAGACGGGGATCGCCGCCCTCCGGCCGGTGGCGTCGGCTGCCGACGTGGAGCGGATGATCCGGATCGTCCGCTCCATCCGGGTGGCCCCGGCTCTGCGGGACTACATCGTCGCCATCGCCGCAGCCACCCGCTCCCAGCCAGAAGTACGCCTGGGCGCCAGCCCCCGCGCCAGCCTGTCGCTCATGCGAGCGGCGCGGGCCCGGGCGGCGATCGCCGGGCGGGACTACGCCACCGCCGACGACGTCAAGGCGCTGACCCACGCCGTCCTCGGTCACCGCATGGTTCTGGCCTCGCAAGCGGTGCTCAACAACGCGACCACGACCAAGCTGATCGACGACGTCCTTCGCGCCGTCCCCGTGCCGACCGCCGGCTAGCGGCGGTGCGTCCCACCCAGACCGGTTGGAGCACCCTCGGCGCCGGCGTCGCCGTCTACGTCCTCGGCGTGGTGCTCGGCTACCCGGAGCTTTGCGTGCTGGCCGGGGCTTTGGTGCTGCTCGTCGCCGCGGCCTTCGTGTGGGTTCTCCACCCGCCGACGCTGGCCGTCGAACGCCAGCTCGAGCCGGTCCGGGTCCGGCGGGGCGGGGCTGCGTTGGGGCTGGTGCAGGTGACCAACGTCGGGCGGCGGCGAGCGCCGCGCCTGCGCGTCGAAGACCGCGTCGGGCTGGAGCGGGTCACCGTAGAGCTGCCGCCGCTGCGCCCCGCGGCCAGCCACTCGACTACCTACCGGCTGCCGACCGGCCGGCGGGGGGTGTTCGCGGTCGGGCCGATGGTCCTCGACCAGACCGACCCATTCGGGCTGGTGTCGCGGCGGCGAAACTTCGGTTCCGGGGCGACGTTGTGGGTCCATCCCCGCAGCCACCCGGTCCCCGCGGTGCGGGCCGGGTCGACCATCGAGATGGACGGCCCGATGGACGACACCGCCCCCGAAGGGACGATCGCCTTCCAGGGGTTGCGGCCCTACGTGGAAGGCGACGACCTGCGGATGGTGCACTGGCGGACCACCGCCCGCACCGGGACGTTGATGATCAAAAAGCACGTCGACACCAACCGGCCCCAGGTCGCGGTCCTCCTCGACGACCGCAGCGGGTCGTACCCGACACCGGCGTGGTTCGAGGAGGCAGCGGAGGTCGCCGCGTCTCTCGTCGAGCAGGCGCTTCGAGCCGGCGCGCCGGTCCGGTTGGACACGATCAGCGGGGCGGTCACGGAGTTCGTGCCGACCGGGGCCCGCGACGCCCTGGACCTGATCGCCGGGCTGTCCCTCCACGCCGACGGCAGCCTGGCCCGGGCGGTTCAAAGCCTCGAAGGCGAGACCGGCGGATCCGTGGCAGTGCTGATCAGCGGCGACGCGATGCCCGACGACCCCACCAGCCTCGATCGTCTCGGCGGCCGGTACCGCCGGGTCAGCGCCCTGCTGCTCGGCGCCGAGACGCCGGCCTCCCGGCGCATCGCCCGCCTCGAGGTGTGCCGGGCCGGGGGAGCCGCGGCGGTGCTGGCCCTGTGGCAGTCGGGGAGCGGAGGGTGACCCGACCGGTCCTGCGCCGCTATGTGCCCGCCGTCGCCTCGCTCCTGGCGGTCGCGGCGGCCGGAGCCGCGTTCGAGCGGGTGTTCGGGTGGGGAGGCACCGCCGGGCCGCTTGTCGTCGCGACGGTCCTCGGCGGTGTCGGTGGCGGCGTCGCCCGCCTGGCGTTGACCGCGCCGGCGGGGGGACCGGGCGACGGGTCCGGGACCTCCGACCAGCCCGCCTCATCGGGGGCCGCGCTGGCGGGGGTGGCGGTGGTGCTGGCCACGCTGCTCGCCCCCGTCGCCACCGCCGCGCTGTTCGCGTCGCCGGGCCCGGGGAGCCCCGGGCGTGCCGTCGCCGACGGCGTCGGTGCCCTCACCGGCGGCTGGAGCCGGATTCTCACGACCAGCGTGCCCGTTCCGCCGACCGCCAGCCGGCTGCCGTTGCTCGCCGGGGTCGTCGCCCTCGGCGCGGCTGCGGCGGTGATCGTCGCGACCCGCCGGCGGCCCGGCCTGGGTGGCCTGGTGCCGGCGGGACTGGTGTTGCTCGTCGCCTTGGTCCTCGGAGTCCACGGCCCCGGATCGCTGACCACGGTGGTCGCGCCGGTCGCGGTGGCCGGCGTCGCGTACCTCCTGCTCGTGTCGCGCCCGCCCGGAGACGGCGCTACCTGGGTGCCACCCGCCAGGGCCCTCGCCGCGGTCGCGACCGGGGTCGTTGTCCTCACCCTGTCGTTGGCCGTCGGCGCCAATTTCCCCTTCGCCTCCAGCAGGCAGCCGGTCAACCTCCGCACCAGGCTGGCTCCGCCGGTGGACCTCGGTTCGACCCCGAATCCGCTAAACGAAGTCCCGGCCCGGCAAGGCCGTGGCGCGGGAACGGTCATGTTCCGCGCCGACGTCGACCGGACGTGGCTGGCGTCGCCGCCGGATTGGCGCATCGCCAGTCTCGACACCTACGACGGCACCGGGTGGAGCACCGACGCCAAGGCCATCCGGGCCGGCAACCTGCTGCCGGCTCCGGCGGCGCTGGACCCCTCCACGCTCGGGCCGGCCACCACCTACCGGGTGCACCTCGCCGGGCTGGGCGGACCTTGGGTGCCGACCGCCGGCGTGCCCACCTCGGTCACCCCGGCCGACTTGTCCTACGACCCTGCGACCACCAGCCTCCTGGCGACCGGCCCCGGCGCTCCGGGGGCGTTCACGGTCAGCGCCCGGCTCCCCGATCCCAGCCGCGCGTCGCTCGACACCGCCGCGGTGCCAAGCGGCAGCGCGGCGGCGCAGCTGACGAGCGTGCCGGCGTGCTTCCCTGCCGCGCTGCGCTCGCTGGCGGAGGCAGTCGTCGCCCGGCAGGGCCGGCCTGACCAGCAGGCAGCGGCGATCGAGCAGTCGCTCGCGGCCGGGCACGGTTTCGCGCTCGACCCGAAGGCCGCGCCAGGATCGAGCTGCGCGAGGCTGTCGGCGTTCGCGGCCGCCAAGTCGGGGAGCGCCGAGCAGTTCGCCGCCGCGTTCGCGCTGATGGCCCGTTCGGTGGGGCTGCCGGCCAGGCTGGCGGTGGGATTCCGGCCCGGGACGGTGTCGCGGGGGCATCCGGGGGGTTCGTTCTCAGGGACGACGGTGGTGCGCGGGGCGGACGCCACCGTCTGGCCGGAGGTGGAGTTCGCCGGGTTGGGCTGGGAGGCGTTCAGCCCGTTCCCCGCCTCGTCCGCGCCCGGCAAGACCCCCGGCGCGGGCGGAGTTACCACCGTCCCGAAGCTGGACCAGGGGCTCAACCAGGTCCGCCAGACCGTCGCGTCGCAAGCCGGCGGGACCGTGCCCCGCGGCGACCAGGGGGCTGCGCTGGCGGGCAAGGCCTCTTCGGGCGGCGGTTCGTTCAATCCGCTGCTGCTCGTCCCGGTGGTGCTGATCGCCGTGTTGGTGATGCTGACCTGCGCCCGGCTGCTACAGCGGGCCCGGCTGCGGGCTCGGCGCCGGGCCGCGCCCACACCGGCGGGGCAGGTCCGGGGCGCGTGGGCGGAGGTGCTGGACGCGTTCGGGCCGCTGGCGGCCAGCCACGCCCTCGCCGGCGGGGGGCGCGGTGGCGCGAGCGCGACCGCCGGCGGGGGCGGCGCCGGCAGGGCGGGCCCGCTCGGCACCCTCACTCCGAGCGAAGTGCACGCCTTGGTCCTCGTCGCTTGCCCGGCCGCCGCCGGGCCGACCCTGGAGGTGGCTCGAGCGGTGGACCAAGCGGTGTTCGCCGAAGTGGCGTCACCGGCTACCGCCGACGCCGCGTGGGTGGCGGCCGGCCGCGCGGTGGCGGCCCTGCGCGCCGCGTTGCCGGCAGGAAGGCGGGCCCGGGTGCTGCTGGCAGGCAGCCCAGGGGTGGGGCGCAGCCGCCGAAGGGTGACCCCGTCGGCGCTTGGGGCGCCGTAGGGCCCCGGCCGCTTTCGTCAACCGGCCCGCGACCCGAGTTCCCGCCGGCGCTGGGCTACCGCCGCCTGCACCGTGGCCACGATGTGCTCGGGAGTCGAGTTGGACGTGAAGTCGAGCACGATCCACCCGGCCGCAACCAGGTGCCCCCGACGATCGGAGTCCCGATCGAAACGGGAACGCAGCCCGTGATACTCGAACCCGTTCCACTCCACCGCGATCTTCAGCTCCACGATCGCCCGGTCCACCCGGTAAGCGCCGTAGGGAGTGTCGATCCAGTACTGGCGGGCAGCCGGCGGCAGGCCCATACGGTCCCACGCCCGGTCCATCCGCTGCTCCCAACCGTTGGCTCCCCGCTCCGGCTCCCCGGAGCGCTCCGCGAGCACTTCCCTCAGAAGTCGGGCCCCGTCCCGCGCCCGGCCGGCGCCGTCGACCACCGCCTCCACCACCCTGGACAACTCTCGCAGCGACACGACCCGGCGGCGCAACGCCTCGTCGACCAGACCGCCCATAGCCCCAGCGCCCAGCCGGGGGGACAGGTCCAGCATCGTGCGGGAGACGGTGGTCACCGGCACGCCGGCACGCTGGGTGACCTCGGCGGGCGGCAGGGGCCGCTGGTACACCCGGACGCCGGGCACCCTCCTCCGGCGCGGCGCGGTCAGCTCCGGGCAGGGGTACAGCGCGACACCGTCGTGGAGATCCCACAGGCGAAGGGCGCTGGAGTGGGAGGCCGCCGCGCCCGGGCCGGCGGTGAGGACGGCTGCCAGCACGTCGTCCTCCCAGGTGCGGCTGGCTCCTGGGAGAGCCAGGACCGTCCGGCCCCGGCGCACCAGGTCGCCGGCGGCCACCGCGTGGCGCCGGGCGTTCTCGCCCATCCCCAGCGCCTCGAGCTGGGCGACGGTGATCAGCATCCGCTGCCGGGCGGCCCGTCTCTGGACCAGAGCCATCCGCCGGCGCCTTTCCACCCCCATAGTCGCAGTATTTCATGCCTTTTCCTGCCGTGCAACGCGAATCGAAGTTGTGGGTGGGGTCGGTTTGGCGCGATACGGATCGGGTCGGGAAGAGCAGGTGTCGCAAACCCGCGCTGGCGCACGGGTTTGCGACATGTGCTCTTGTGAAAGCCGGCGAGTCAGCGGACAAGCGGCCCCACGACCCACGGCCGAGGCGGAAGGCCCCGCCGCGGTCGGGCCGCGGTCGCGCCGCGGCCCCATGGCCGCGTGGGTGGCCCGGGGCCCCCGACTGACCGGACCGGCGCCTCAGGGCGTGGTGGGTGCCGACGGCGCCCCGAGCGTGGTGGGCGGCGATGTCGTCGTGGGGGAGGGGGTGCCTCCGCGGATACACACGGGCGCGGCGTAGGCCGGCGCACCGGTCGTGTAGACGGTCCCGACGGCGAAGCAGTAGCCCCTTGTCGGGTCCAACCCCTGAATGACGGTCTGCGTCGAGCCGGTCGCGACCTGGGGGTTTTGGCCGCTGACCTGGACGACGTACTCGTAGGGGCCGCCGGCCGGGTCGATCCACGCCAGGGTGGCGCTGGTGGGCTGCTCGGCGATGACCTTGACCGACCGGGGTGCCAGGGTCGAGGGGTCCGGGACCGAGGGGTGGAGGACCGGTGTGGTGCTGATCGTCGGCCGGGAGGGGCTGTTGGAGCCGGTGGTTGCCAGGACGACCACCAGGGCGACCACCACCAGGGCCGCCCCGGCGATCCCCCCGCCGATCCACAACCGGCGGGCGGAGGCCGGCTCGGGGATCTCCGCCGGCGGGGCGTCGGGTTCCGGGGCGCGGTGGCGGAAGTAGCGGGTGGTCTCCCCCTCGATGTTGGCGTCGTCCCCCGCCCCCGCCCCCGCCCCCGCCCCCGCCGGTGACGGTGACGGCTCCCTACGACCCGGCGAAGGCTCCGACCCCGGACCGGAGGAAGGCGCCGGCGGAGACCCGGGCGGGAGCACAGGCTCAGACACCGGCGGCGACGCAGGCACCGAGGCCGCCGCAGACACCGAGGCCGCCAAAGGCCTAGAACCCGGCCCAGGCACCGCAGGGCCCTCGCCCCGCCGGAAGTGCTGGGTATTTCCGTCGCCCTCTCGCAATGGCCAGATCGACCCGCCAAGCGTCGTCCCCGCGGCGCCAGACCCGCCCCCGCCAGACCCACGCTCACCAGACCCGCCCCCGCCGCCACTCACGTCACCGGCACTGACCGCACCACGGTCGACAACCGGCCCTGACACCTCCACCACCGGCAGCAGCGTTGGCCCCCACCCCGCCTCGACCTCCACGGCCTGCAGGGCCCGGCCGAACTCGGCCGCCGACGGCCACCGCTGCGAGGGTGATTTGGCCATGGCCCGCTCGAGCGCAGCCACCAGCCCGGCAGGCACGTCGGTGCGGGGGATGACCGGGACCGGGTCGTTCAGGACCCGGAGCATGCCGGCGAGCAGGCCGTCCCCCTCGGGCCCGGCGAAGGGGGGCCGTCCGGCGAGGAGGGTGTGGAGGGTCGACGCCAGCGACCACTGGTCGGCGGGCGGCCCTACCGTGCCCCCCTCCAGGACCTCCGGCGCGGCGTGGACCGGGGTCAGGGCCTGGGTCGTGCCGCTGACCTCGCCGGCGACCACGGCGATGCCGAAATCGGCCAGAGCGGGCTCGCCGTACCGGGTGACCAGGATGTTTGCCGGCTTGACGTCGCGGTGGACCACGCCGTCGCGGGCCGCCAGCTCCAGCACGCCGGCGATCTTGATCCCGATGGCCACCACGTCGCGGACCGGCAGGACCCCAGAGGCGGCCAGCCGGGACGCCAGACTGCCGCCAGCGGCGTGCTCCATGACCACGTATCCCCGCCCGTCGGGCAGGAACCCGCTGGCGAACACCGTGACCACGTTGGGGTGGCCGCTCAACCGTCCGGCCAGGGCCAGCTCCCGCTCGAAACGCCGGCGGGCCTTGTCGTCGGCGACGGGGTTGGTCAGGACCTTGACCGCGACCAGGCGGTCGAACGCCACCTGCCGGGCCTGGTAAACGACGCTCGACCCGCCGGCGCCGATCTGCGCCAGGTCGGTGAGGCCGATCGCCTCGAGGGGGTCGGTTGCGGGCTCCCGCCAGGGACCGGGCATGCCCCGCATGATGCCACCCCTCGGAAAGCCCCGACCCCGACGCCGGGGGCGCGGGCCCCCGCCGGTCGGTGCTAGGTTCGTCGAACTGCCCCGGGGGACCGGAGCAGGAGAGCGGCTCCTTCCCTGGGGGCGTCGGCGGAGCCGTTCAAGCGGCCTCTTTTGGCGACCCGGGCCGTGTTCTCCACAACATGTGGATCATCTTGTGGACAATCAAGGCTGAATGAGGCAGAGGGACCAGGTGACCGACGCAGGCGAAGTGTGGAGGACCTGCTCGGAGCTCCTCCAGATTCAGGTCTCCGAGGCCACGTGGCGGGCGTGGTTCACCGGTCTGGAGCCCGAGGACGTCGACGACGAGTGCCTCACCCTCTCCGCCCCCAGCGCCTTGGTGCGCGAGCGGATCGAGGAGCGCTACTCGGGTCTCATCCAAGGTGTCCTGGAGGACGAACTGCGCCGCCCGCTGCGGGTGAAGCTGCTGGTCAGACGGCCTATGGAGCACCTCGAGGAGGCTCCCGCGGCCGATGACCCCAACGGGACCGGACCCCTCCTGGCAGAGCACGAAGGCCGGAGGGAGCACTCCGCCGGCGGGGACCGCGCCGGGGACTCCGACCGCAAGGGCCGGGGGCATGCGCCCGCCGGCGACCACGACCACAACGGTCGGGGGATGCGCCCGCCGCCGCGCTCGGAGTCCCCGGTCCTCAACCCCCGGTACCGCTTCGAGGCGTTCGTCATCGGGGCCACCAACCGCTTCGCGCACGCCGCCGCGCAGCGAGTCGCGGAGAAGCCGGCGGCCTCCTACAACCCGTTGTTCATCCACGGCGACAGCGGCCTGGGGAAAACCCACCTGCTCCACGCCATCGGCCACTACGTCGCCGACAACTTCCCCCAGATGTCGGTCCGTTACGTCTCGACCGAGACGTTCATGAACGACTTCGTCGACGCGATCCGCACCAACGGCCAGAGCAGCTTCAAGCGCCGGTACCGGGACTGCGACGTGCTCCTCGTCGACGACATCCAGTTCATGGAGGGCAAGGAGGGACTCCAGGAGGAGTTCTTCCACACGTTCAACTCCCTCTACGAGGGCGCCCGCCAGATCGTACTGTCCTCCGACCGCCATCCCCGCTCCATCGCCACCCTCGAGGACCGGCTCCGCAGCCGCTTCGAGTGGGGCCTGATCACCGACGTGCAGCCCCCGGAGCTCGAGACCCGCCTGGCCATCTTGCGCAAGAAGGCCGAGTCGGAGCGGGTGCCGATCCCGCCCGAGGTCCTCGAGCTGATCGCCACCCACGTCCGGGACAACATCCGGGAGCTGGAAGGCGCCCTGATCCGGGTGTCGGCGTTCGCCAGCCTCAACAACAAGCCGCTGACCATCGACGTGGCCGAGACGGTCCTCTCCGACATCCTCGACGCCGGCCGGCCCCGCCAGATCACCCCGAAGGTGATCCTCGAGACCACCGCGACGATGTTCGATTTCAGCGTGGACGACATCTGCGGCACCAGCCGGCGCCGGCCGCTGGTCAACGCCCGTCAGATCGGGATGTACGTGTTCCGGGAGCTGACCGACTTCAGCTACCCGGCCATCGCCAGGGAGTTCGGCGGACGAGACCACACGACGGTGATCCATGCGGTGGAGAAAGTGAGCCGGTTGATGATGGAGCGCCGCCAGACCTACGACCAGGTGACCGAGCTCATCCACCGGATCAAGGGCGGAACATCATGAAACACGCGAGCATCTCATCGCCATCGTCGGGGGCAACGTGTGTCGGTGTCGTGTAGTTCGCGGGGACGACGCCCCCTCCGCCCACAGGGGGTCGCCGGAACCGTCGCTGGCCTGTGCGATCCTGGGGACATCATCGGCGCAACCGCGACGGCCGTGACCAGCACCGATGCCCTGTCATCCACAATCCACAGGGCTTACTACCACCACTACCAAAAAGATCTATCTAGAAGAGAAGAAGCAGGGGAAGACACTGTCGTGAAGAAGAGGCTGCGGTGAAGCTGCGCTGCGAACGTGACGTGCTGGTCGATGCGCTCGGCACTGCCGGGCGGGCGGTGGCTGGACGCAGCGGCGCCCTGCCGGTGCTGTCGGGGGTCCGCCTCGAGGTGACCGGTGATCACCTGACGGTGACGGGCACCGACTTGGACCTGACCATCACCGTGTCGTCCATGGTCAACGGGTCCGTCGACGGGGTCGTCGTCGCTCCTGGCCGCCTGGTAACCGACATCGTCCGGGCGCTCGAGCCGGGCGCGGTGACCCTCGAGACCGGCGACTCCGAAAGCGGCGACGAGGACCTGCGGATCACCGCCGGGCGATCCGCGTTCACCGTCCGCACCCACCCGGCCGGGGACTTCCCTCGCCTGGCGAGCCCGTCGGGTGACGCGGTCACCCTGCCCGCCGAGGGCCTCTCCGAGGCCCTGCGCCAGGTCGTGCGGGCCGCTTCGGGCGAGGACAGCCGGCCGATCCTCACCGGCGTGCTGATGGCCGCTGAGGCCGGCGGTCTGCGCCTGGTGGCGACCGACTCCTACCGGCTGGCGGTTCGGGACCTGCCCGGCGCCGGCGCGGTGCTGTCGGAGGGCCAGAAGGTGCTGGTGCCGTCGCGGGCGCTCGGCGAGCTGCAGCGCCTGCTCGGCTCCGCCGCCGGCGGGGACGTGGAGCTGCGCCTGGGCCAGCACGACGCCACCTTCGGGACCGGCTCGGTCGCGTTGACGTCGCGCCTGATCGAGGGGGAGTTCCCCAACTACCGCCAGTTGATTCCCGCCAGCTACCCCAACCGGCTGGTCGTCGGGCGCGAGGCGCTGCTCGACGCGGTGCGCCGGGTGAAGCTCCTGGCCCGCGACGCGACGACCCCGGTGCGCATCGCGCTGCGCCCCGACGGGATCGAGCTGACGGTGATCACCACCGACTGGGGGACCGCCACCGAGGACGTAGACGCCAAGTACGAGGGCGCGGAGATGACCGTGGCGTTCAACCCGGCGTACCTGATCGACGGCGTGGAGGCGGTGCCCACCGACGAGGTGGTCCTCGACACCCTCGACGCCCTCAAGCCGGCCACGCTGCGCCCCACCGACAGCGACGACTACCTGTACCTGCTGATGCCCGTACGGGTGTCCTGACGCAGCTCCGGCCGGGTCACGGAGTCCCCCGGTGCACCTCGACCGTCTCTGGCTGAGCGACTTCCGTTCCTACGAGGCCGCCGAGCTGGTCCCGGCGCCCGAAGGGCTGACGGTGGTGTCGGGGGCCAACGGCGAGGGCAAGACCAACCTGCTCGAGGCGGTCGCGTACCTGGCCTCGCTGCGCAGCTTCCGGGGCGCCCCGGGGGAGGCGCTGATCCGGGTCGGGGCGCCCCACGCGGTGGTGCGCGCCGAGGTGGACCGGGCCGGGCGGCGCCTCCTTATCGAGGCCGAGCTGCGCCCGAGCGGACGGGACCGGGTGCAGGTCAACCGCCAGGCGTTGCGCCGGACCCGGGACCTGCTCGGGTCGCTGCAGGTGACGGTGTTCGCTCCCGACGACCTGACCTTGGTCAAGGGCGGACCGTCGGCTCGCCGGCAGTATCTCGACGACCTTCTCGTCGCGCTCCACCCCCGCCACGACGCCACCCAGAGCGAGGTCGAACGGGTGCTGCGCCAGCGCAACGCGCTGCTCAAGCAGGCCGGCGGGCGGGCCACCCCCGACGTGGTCGCCACCCTCGACGTGTGGGACGCCAAGCTGGCCTCGGCCGGCGAGACGCTGGTGGCCGCCCGGGCCGGGCTGACCGCGGCGCTGTCACCGGTCGCGGCGGCCACCTACGAGCAGGTGGCGGTGTCCGCCCCCAAGGCCCGCGGCGCGGTGCGCCTGGCGTACCAGCCGAGCTGGGACGGCCCACTGTTGGAGGCGCTGGCCGCGGCCAGGACCGACGACCTGCGCCGGGGGGTGACCACCGTCGGCCCCCACCGCGACGAGCTGGCCGCGTGGATCGGCGAACTGCCGGCCCGGACCCACGCGTCGCAGGGCGAGCAGCGGTCGCTGGCGCTGGCGTTGCGCCTGGCCGGGCATTCTGTGGTCACCGGCCGCCTGGAGACGCCGCCGGTGCTGCTCCTCGACGACGTCTTCTCCGAGCTCGACCCGGACCGCTCCGCAGCGTTGCTGGCCGCCCTACCGGCCGGCCAGGCGCTTTTGACCACCGCCGGCGGCCTGCCGCCCGGCGCCCGCCCGGCGGTCACCGTGCGTGTCGAGGGCGGCAAGCTTCTCGATTGAGCGGTGTTGAGCCGCCCTGCGCCGCCACCGTGCGCGTCTGGGGTGGCGGGGGGCACTACGATGGCGCCGCGATGAGCACCTGGCGGCCGTCCCGAACGCCCCGCTGGCAGCAAGAGCCGGCGCCGGTCGGTTCGTCGCTCGATCGCCTGGCCCGGCGGCTGGGCGCGCCGCCCCCCGACGTGCTCAGCGCGGTGTTCGCCCGGTGGGAAGAGATGGTCGGTCCGCAGGTCGCGGCTCACGCCGCGCCCCGCAGCCTGCGGGGCGGGGTGCTGGTGATCGCGGTGGACGAGCCGGCTTGGGCCACCCAGTTGCGGATGCTCTCCGGTGACCTCCTGGCCCGGCTCGCGGCCGCCGCGCCGGACCCCTCCGCAGTGCGCGAGCTGCGGGTAGTCGTACGGCGCTAGACCCCCTTTCCGACACCCCCCTCTGGTAAACTACGTCAATCGCGTTTCGCGCCGCTGACCTGCATGTTCGGCTGTCCTAGGGCCAGCCAGGGTGCTGGCGGAGGCCGCACCCGGTCGGCGCATGAGACGCCCGCTCGACTCCCCGCTGTGAAAGGTCGCGTCCGTGGCGCTACAAGCCAGTTATCCCGACGATCCGGAACCAACGTATAACGCGGCGCAGATGACCGTGCTCGAGGGTCTCGAGCCGGTCAGGAAGCGGCCCGGTATGTACATCGGTTCGACCGGATTGTCGGGTCTGCACCACTTGGTGTGGGAGGTCGTCGACAACTCGGTGGACGAGGCGATGGCCGGCTACTGCGACAAGATCGACGTGACCTTGCTGGCTGACGGCGGGTGCCGGGTGGTCGACAACGGCCGGGGCATCCCGACCGACGTCAACCCGCAGCAGAAGATGACCGGCGTGGAGATCGCCCTCACCAAGCTCCACGGCGGCGGCAAGTTCGGCGGCAGCGGCTACAAGGTCTCCGGCGGCCTGCACGGCGTCGGGGTGTCGGTGGTCAACGCGCTGTCGAAGCGGCTGATCGTCGAGGTCGACCTTCGCGGCGATCACCACCGGATGGAGTTCGCCGACGGCGGCAAGCCCCAGACCAAGCTGGAGGTGGTCGGCCCGGCGCCGAAGGGTCGCACCGGCACCACGGTGACGTTCTGGCCCGACGGCCGGATCTTCGAGGAGACCGAGTTCAACTCGACGACGATCCTCGAGCGACTGCAGATCTACTCGTTCCTCAACGCCGGTCTGGAGATCCGCTTCACCGACGAGCGGGCCGACTCCCCCGAGACGGTCGTCTACAAGTACACCCTTGGGATTGTGGACTTCGTGCGCCACATCAACTCGTCGAAGACGCCGCTGTTCAAGAAGGTCGCCTACTTCAAGGTCCCCGACGCGGACAACGAGGTGGAGATCGCCCTCCAGTACAACGACGGGTACTACGAGGGGATCCACGGTTACGCCAACGGCATCTCGACCACCGAGGGCGGCACGCACGTCGAGGGGTTCCGCAAGGCGCTGACCAGCGTGGTCAACAAGTACGCCCGCGCCGCGAACATCCTCAAGGACAAAGACGAGAACCTTCTCGGCGAGGACATCCGCGAGGGCCTCACCGCCATCGTCGCGGTGAAGCTGCGCGACCCGCAGTTCGAGGGGCAGACCAAAGCCAAGCTGGGCAACGTTCCGATGCGCTCGGTCGTGGAGCGCGCCACCAACGAAAAGCTGGCCGAGTGGCTCGACGAGCACCCAGCCGAGGCCAAGCTGATCGTCAACAAGGCGGTCACCGCGGCCCGGGCCCGGCTCGCGGCCCGCCAGGCCCGAGACGCCACCCGCCGCAAGTCCGCGCTCGAGGGCGCCGGCCTGCCCGGCAAGCTGACCGACTGCGCGTCGCGCAACTCCGCGGAGTCGGAGCTGTTCATCGTGGAGGGCGACTCCGCTGGCGGTTCGGCCATCCGTGCCCGCGACCCGAAGACCCAGGCGATCCTCCCGATCCGGGGCAAGATCCTCAACGTCGAGCGGGCCCGTATCGAGCGAATGCTCAAGAACAACGAGGTTCAGGCGCTGATCTCCGCCATCGGCGCCGGCCTCGGCGAGGACTTCGATGCCAGCAAGTCCCGCTACGGCAAGGTGATCATCCTCGCCGACGCGGACGTGGACGGCTCGCACATCCGGACCCTGCTTTTGACGTTCTTCTTCCGCCAGATGCGTCCCCTCATCGAAGAGGGCCACGTGTTCTGCGCGCAGCCGCCGCTGTTCTCGACGCTCGTCGGCAAGGAGAAGGTGTACCTGAAAGACGAGGTAGCCCGGCAGCGGTTCATCACCGAGCGCCCCAACCACAAAGCCGAGTTCAACCGGCTGAAGGGCCTGGGCGAGATGGACTGGTCGGAGCTGGGCGAGACGACCATGGCGCCGGCCCGCCGGTCGCTGCTGCGAGTCGACGTCGAGCAGGCGGCCATCGCCGACGAGGTCTGCAGCGTCCTCATGGGCGACGACGTCGAGCAGCGCAAGCACTTCATCACGACCAACGCCGGCGACGTCCGGTTCCTCGACATCTAGAGGCCTGCACCCGAATGGCTGAGAGCACGCATGACTGACATCACCCCGCCCGAACCGCCCCCCGAACCGCCCGCCGGCGGCGGAGGGGGTGACGATGGCACCACCACCGGGTTCGGGTCGATCGAGCCGATCGAGATCCAGACCGAGATGGAGCGCTCCTTCTTGGAGTACGCCATGTCGGTCATCGTCTCCCGGGCGCTGCCCGACGCCAGGGACGGGCTGAAGCCGGTCCACCGTCGGATCCTCTACGACATGCACGTGCAGGGCTACCGCCCGGACCGGCCGTTCGTGAAGTGCGCCAAGGTCACCGGCGACACCATGAGCCGGTTCCACCCGCACGGCAGCAGCGCCATCTACGACGCGCTGGCCCGGATGGCGCAGCCGTTCAGCCTCCGCCATCCGCTGGTCGCGTTCCACGGCAACTACGGCTCGCCGGACTACCCGCCGGCCGCGGAGCGCTACACCGAGTGCCGGCTGTCCCCCCTCGCCATGCACATGATCGAGGGCCTCGACGAGGACACCGTCGACATGGGGCGCAACTACACCAACGAGGAGGACGAGCCGACCGTCCTCCCGTCGCGCTTCCCCAACCTTTTGGTCAACGGTAGCCAGGGCATCGCGGTGGGCATGGCGACCAACATCCCGCCGCACAACCTGGGCGAGGTCATCGACGCCACCGTCCACCTGCTCGACAACCCCGACGCCACCGTCGAGGACCTGATGCAGTTCGTCAAGGGCCCCGACTTCCCGACCGGCGCCCAGATCCTCGGCCGCCAGGGGATCCTCGACGCCTACCGCACCGGGCGCGGGTCGATCCGGATGCGGGCCAAGGCCGAGATCGTCGAGGGCGAAGGCCGCAACGCCACCGAGGAGATCGTCATCTCCGAGCTGCCGTACCAGAGCAGCCCCAACGCGGTGGCGGCCAAGATCGCCGAGCTGGTCAACGCCCGCGAGCTGGAGGGCATCCGCGACATCCGGGACCTCTCCGCGGGCGACGACACCAAGCTGGTCATCTACTTGAAGCGCGACGTCAACGCCAACGTCGTGCTCAACAACCTGTTCAAGCACACCACGCTGCAGACGAGCTTCGGCGTCAACATGGTGGCTCTGGTCGACGGGGTGCCCCGCACCCTCAACCTGCGGGAGGCGTTGAAGGCTTACGTCGACCATCAGGTCGACGTCATCCGCCGGCGGACCGAGTACCGGCTGCGTAAGGCCCGGGACCGGGCCCACATCGTCGAGGGTCTGATCAAGGCCCTGGACTTGATCGACGCGATCATCGCCTTGATCCGGGCTTCTGACGACCGGGCCGAGGCCCGCACCGGCCTGATGGCCGCCCCCTTCGAGTTCTCCGAGATCCAGGCCAACCACATCTTGGACATGCAGCTGGTCCGCCTGACCCGCCTCGGCCGGGCCGACCTCGAAGCGGAGATGGCCAAGCTGCGCGAGACCATCGCCGAGCTGGAGGCGATCCTGGCCGACGAGGGCGTCCTGCGCGGCGTCATCAAGTCCGAGATCGGCGCCATCCGAGCCGAGTTCGCCACGCCCCGCAAGGCCGAGATCACCTTCGACCCGGGCGACATGGACGCCGAGGACCTGATCACCGACGAGGAGCTGGTCCTCACGATGACCCGGGCCGGCTACGTCAAGGCGGTGCGGGCCTCGGACTTCCGGACCCAGGGCCGCGGCGGGCGGGGCGTGACGGGCGGCAAGCTCAAGGAGGAGGACCTGGTGACCCAGGTCATCCACACCAGCGCCCACGCCCATCTCCTGTGCTTCTCCAACCGGGGGCGGGTGTACCGGCTGCGGGCTTATGAGGTGCCGATTAAGGAGCGCACGGCGCGAGGGACCCCGATCGTCAACCTGCTGCCTTTGGCTCCCAACGAGCGGATCCAGACGCTGATCGACACCCGGGAGTTCCCCGAGGACCGCTACTTGATGTTCGCCACCAAGGCCGGGCAGGTGAAGAAGACCACCTTCTCGGAGTACGACAAGTCCCGCCGCGAAGGCTTCATCGCCATCAACCTGCGCGAGCACGACGAGCTGGTCAAGGTCATCGTGACCGGCGGCGACGACGACATCTTCATGGTGTCGCGAAGCGGGATGGCCATCCGGTTCTCCGAGAACGACGTCCGGCCGATGGGCCGCGACGCGGCCGGGGTGCGGGGCATGCAGCTGCGCGACGGCGACGAGGTGGTGTCGTTGGACATCGCCCGCGACGAGACGAGCATCTTGATCGTCACCGACGCCGGGTTCGGCAAACGGACTCAGCTGCACCACTTCAACCGTCAGAACCGCGGTGGTCTGGGGGTGCGGGGCATCAAGCTGACCGCGCAGCGCGGCAGGGTGGTCGACGCGTTCATGGTCGGCCTGGAGGACGAGATCCTGGTGATCTCCTCTGCGGCGGTGATGGTCCGGATGCCGGTCCGTCAGATCTCCAGTCAGGGGCGCGACGCCACCGGGGTGCGGGTCGTCAGCCTCGATCAGGGTCAGGTGGTTGCGTCGGTTGCGCCGGTGCTGGCGGTGGAGGAGTCCACCTGATGAGCGAGGGGGGGCAGCCGCCGGTCGGCGCCGGGGACGCATCGGAGTCCCCGCTGCCGCCGGGCTACGGCGCTTTGGACGCGGGGTTCCCGTCCGGGGGCCCCGACTCGGTGGAGACCCGCCGGGCTCGTGCCGGCAACGGCGGGACTGCCGACGGACCTCCGCCGGGCCCGCCCCGGCCGCGCGGGGGCGAGCCCCGAGGCGGCGACCCCACCCGAGGCGGCGACCCCACCCGAGGCGATCCCGCCAGCGGCGGCCAGCCCCGAGGTGGGGGTTCGGTGGGCGGCGAGGCGCGCGGGTCCCGGGCGCGGGCGGCCGGCTCGCCGGCTATGACCCCCGCCGGCCCGGTCCGGCCGTGGGCTCGGCGCGGCGCGCCCGTCGCCGAGGCGCTCCCCGCCCCCCCAGAGCGATGGGAGCCGGGCGTTCGCGACGACGACATCGTCGAGGGGCCGGTGCGCGGCGGGCGCCACCCCCACCAGACGGTGCGGGTGGTGCGCGGGGTGCGCAGCAAGCGCCTGGTTCGGCGCGTCGACGTGTGGACCGTCGCCAAGGTGTCGTTCGTCTTCTACCTGCTGACCCTGGTGGTGATCCTCGTCGCCGGCGTGATCCTCTGGAACGTGGCCAGCGCCTTCGGGTTCATTCACAGCATCGAGAAGTCCGTCCGGACCCTGTTCTCGCTGAAGACCTTCACCCTGCACCCGCTTCCCACCCTGGAGTACGCGGTGGGCATCGGCGCCATGCTGTGCCTCGTCGGGCTGCTGGTCAACGTGCTGGCCGCGGTGGCCTACAACCTGATCAGCGACCTGGTCGGCGGCGTGCAGGTTGTGGTGGTGAGCGAACCCGAGTGAGGCCCGGCCGGCTCACCCCGGTCGCTCCCCACGACGCCCGATCTGGGCAGCGTCACTCCTTGGTGCCCATCGCCCCCTGGAGGTCGAACAGGTCGCCGGCGTCGTCCATGGCCACCACCATCCGCGGCTTCACGTACCGGTGGGATTCGCCTGACAGGCGGATGGCGGTTCCCCACGAGGTGAACCCGATGACGTGGGACGCGAACGGCAGCGGCCGGTCGCTGTATTGCACCGCAACCACCCCTTGCGCGCCCATCCCGATCGCCGAGGACTGCAGCCGCTCCATCCCCTGCTCGCGGGCTTGGTACATGGCCTCGGTCAGGTTGGTCATCTCGGTGTTGGCGGTGACCTGCTTGAACACGGTCCCTATCGTCCGGTAGGGGACCTGGACGAACGACGCGCCGAACGCCAGGCCGAGCGGTTCCCAGCCGGCGTTGTGGAGGAGCAGGAAGTCCCGGACGGTCAGGTCGGACACGAACGGGTGCCCGCCGCGGCCGCCGCCGGCGGGGCGTACCGCGGTGCCGACCAGGACCGCCTGGACCGTGTGGCGGTGGACCTGAAAGTCCACGTCGACGCCGATCACGCCGACGCCGCCTGCCGCGGAGCAGTCATCCCGGATGCGGGCCACCGCGCTGGCCACCGCGGAGGTGAAAGCCTGCGCGGACTGGTCGGTGGCCCCGGCCCACCCGGCCCCGGCGAAGCCCATCGTCGGGATCGCCGCCACCGACGCGCCGATCACCATGTCCACGGGCTCCCAGTCGATGGAGTGCAGGAGCAGGGTCTCGTCGATGGTCAGGTCGGAGGTGACCTGGTGGAGGTCGCCCCGCGTCGGCGACGACGGGCGCGGCGGGCTGTGATGATCGGAGCGGTGGCGGCCGCCCTGACCGGCCGGCTCCGGCGGCGAGGACGGCGAGGACGGCGCCGGCGCGGCGGGCGTCTTGTCGTGGACCATGCCCTGGGGGGTGTTGAACAGCCGGTCGAGCTCCTCGCGCGACATCGCCGGCTTGTCGGGGTCGCTCATGACAGGCGCACCGTGGGCACCGGCTGGGGGAGCGGCTCGGCGTCGCGGACCCGGCGCACCTTGGTCCCTCGCAGCACCGCGCTGATCGTGGTCCGCCCCACCAGGCTGTCCTCGCTGACCCGGAGGTCGGCACCGTGGAGGGCGCCGCCGTCGAGGGTCGACTTGATGTGGTCCCGGACCAGGCGCCGTGCCGAGGTCTGGGCGTCGGAGAGCTGCCCGATCTCCCCGTAGGGCGACACCACCCCGTAGGTGTCCCACCGGCCGTTCTCTTGGATCTCGGTCACGCACACCGGCAGCACCGTCACCGCGGCGAAAGCGCCGACCACCGACACCGGCGCCAGGCCGGCCTCGAACAGCTTGCCGAGCTTGGATCCGGCCAGGTAGGTGCTCCACACCCGGTCGGGGGCGGGCTGGCCGTCCATCACCACCGCGGTTCCGAGGAGATGGAACTCCCGGACCCGGGGCCCGATCAGCGGCTTGGTCGCGTCGGTGACGCCGATGACGCCGTGAGCGCCGAGCGCCTCGGCTTCTTCGAGCATCCGGCGGTAGGTGGCGTTGTATCCCTCCGCCCAGGTCGCTTCGATGCCGGTCGCCTCGATGTTGTAGCCGCGGGAGGGGTGCTCGGCGCTGGCGATGATCGAATGCGGGCAGTAGTAGTTGTCCAGCACGTTGCCCCACCCCGACCACGACGTGCCGTACCCCCCTTGCCACTGGTTGCCGTAGTTGGTCTGGCTGGGCAGGTAGTAGCCCGGGTTCCACCCCATCGCGCAGAAACCCTGGACCAGCCCGACGGGACGCATCCCCATGTGCAGGCAGGCGGCGAAGTCGGCGACGCTGAGCGCGGAGCTGAAGCTCTTGGCCGCCAGCCGCCGGCCGGCGGCCTCGGGCAGGTCGATCGGCGGGCCGGCCTGGCCGCCGGTACCGGCGCCGGACGTGAACGCCATCAGCCGTCCAGGGAGATGATGGTGGTGGGCCGGGGGAGGGTCACCTCGTCGCTGGTCTTCACCACCGCGGTCCCGAGGGAGAGGAACTCGATGGTGTGGCTCCCCCACTGGTGGGTTTTCTCCTCGAGGCGGACCCCGACGATCCCGGTCGCCTCGAGCCGCTCGGCCTCGTCTTGCATCCGGGTCATGGCCAGCTCACGGGCTTCGTAGAGGGCCTGGGTGAAGTTCGGGAGCTCCTGGTTTTGACCGATTGAAGAAATGGCCTGGCCCAGGCCACGGTGGGCGATGTGGTACACGCAGGTGCCCATCACCAGGCCCTGGGGGACGTGACCGGTCTGCATCAAGGTCCAGAAATCCTGGCCGGAGAGGTCGGAGGTGAACGGCTTGCCCAGCTTGTTGCGGTAAGAGGCGCCGTTTTCGGCTTTGACAGCGGTCCCCACCGCGATGAACTCCGCGGCGTCGTTGCCCCACTCGTAGTAGTTGACGTCGAGGCGGACGCCGACGACTCCGTCCGCGCCGAGCTCGGTGGCCTCCTCCTCCATGCGGTTCATGGCCAGCTCCCGGGCGTTGTACATCGCCGCGGTGAGCTTCTCCAGCTCCTGGGACGACCCCCACTTCCGGGTCTGAAGGCCGATGTGGTAGATCGACGACCCCATCACGAACCCGACGGGGTGGAAGCCGACCTCCTTGATCAGCAGGAACTCGTTCACCGACAGGTCGGAGGTGAACAGGCCGTTTTCGAGTTCCTTCAGGCGCCGGCCGGCGTCTTTCGGGAGGTCGGTGGGCAGCGGTGGGCGCTCGTTGGACGTGTCGGTCATGCGTAGCCTCCGTAGACGATGTTTTCGAGGGTCTGGCGGGCCCGTTGGCTGTGCTCGGCCTCGGCCCGCAGCCCGTCGAGGAGGCGCTTGATCCACTCGTCGATACCTACCTGCTCGGAGCGGATGCGGATCCCGCCCGAGGTGTGCCCGACGCTGCAGGTGACCCTTCCCTTGACGACCTCCGCCCGGAAGGTGTCGGACCCCATGGCCACCTCGATCGACTTGATGTTGTCGGACTTCTTGAACAACCCGCCCTCTTTCTCCACCGTGAGCCGGTCGGAGAGCGACACCTGGAGCTGCCCGGCGAGCATCTTGAGCAGCATCGGCAGGTCCTCCTCCTTGGCCAGGAGGGCGGTGGTGGCCAGGTCGAGGTCGAGGCGGTCCTCGGGCTGCTCGCCGAACCCGGTCAGTTCGTTGCTCATCGGCATCTCTCCGTTGCTCTAGGAGGCGGGCCAGACGACCTGCTCGTCGATACCGAAGGTCACGTTACTGATGATGTCGGGGGTGGGCACCGCGAAGGGCACCGCGGCCTGCAGGCAGTGGCGGGCCGGCAGCTGCCGATACCAGGCGTCGGGGAGGCGGAGGTCGAAGGAAGGGTTGAACTGGGTGTTGTCGGGGCCGTTGATCGTCAGGTCGAACGCGGTGCTGAGCGGGTCGAGGGCCACCGAGACCGCGCACACCGAGAACTGCACCTTGGTGACGTTTGGCGCGGAACGGTCGACTCCCTTCACGTCGACGGTGACCGGCTCCCGGGCGCCGCTGGAGCCCTCGGTGATGCCGCTGGCTTGGACGGTGACCGCGGTGCCGAGCGCGACGTCGTGGACCACCGGCGGCTTGTAGTTGAAGTTCAAATTGGAGTTGGCGGCGCCGCTGGAGTTGGAGCTGCTGGTGTTGGAGCTGTTGGCACCGGCGAGGCCGTACCCGGCGAACACCGAAGCGGTGATGACCGTCCAGATGACCGCCGACACCAGCCAGAAGCGGGTGGTGGCGCCGAGCAGTTCGGAGCTGCGGCGCGACTGGCGGGCGCGGGCCCAGGCGATCACCGTGGGGACCGGGCTGGCCAGGCCGAGGGTCACCGCGGTGAGGACTATCCACAACGACCAGAACTTCCTGCCGGGGGCGATGAGGGCGTAGACGTTGGGGTCGCGCTGGCGGTAGAAGGAGCGGTAGCGACGGCCGTTCTTGCCCAGGTAGCGCGGTGGGCGGGACGCGGCGCGCGACGCCCGGCGGGTGTAGCTGCGTTTGGGGTCGAAGGCCGGGGACCAGTACGGGTTGTCGGGATCAGCGCGGCGGCGTCCGCCTCTGGTCAGGGGAGTGCCGGCGGCCGGCGGCCTTTGATGGCTGCCGGTGTCGTGGGCTCCGTCGCTGTGGGCTTCGGTGGGATCGGTGTCGGGGCGCGATCCGGGTGGTTCGCCGGCCGGGTTCTGGCCCCACTTGGGGGCCGGAGCCGCGCCGACGTGGCCCGCGCTCTCCGCCCAGGGATCGTCGCCGGTCGAAGTCGGGTCCCCAGTCACCTCGCCACCTCCCGTGATCGCCGCCAGGCGTTACGAGCGTGACGGTAGTCGCCGAATCGGCGCCGGACAGCAAGCGTTTCCACCCCGCCGCCGGAGGCGAGATGAGCGCCGGCGGCGTGGTGCGGTATCGTGACCCTCCGCATCTGCGGGGCTATAGCTCAGCTGGTTAGAGCGCAGCACTGATAATGCTGAGGTCCCTGGTTCGATTCCAGGTAGCCCCACCGCAAAAGTCCTGGTCAGGGGGGTCGGCGGGCCCCCTGAAGGCAGTTGAAACCTCATGCGTCCCGCGGTCATCCCGCGAATTCGCGGGCTGCTCGGGGACCTCGCCTGGTTGCAGGAAATAGGCGCCGAGGAGCTGGGCGGCGTTGTGGTCGGCCACGGCGGTGGGTTTGGCGTAGATGTTGAGGGTGGTTTGGGCGTTCTTGTGGCCGGCCCGGGTCTGGGCGGTCTTGACGTCGACGGCCAGGGCGACCATGGCGGTGGTGTTGAGCGTCCGCAGCGACTGGAACTTGAGGCCGGGCACCCCGGCTCGCTTGCAGGCGGGGATCCAGTGCCGCTGGCGCCAGTTGGTGTAGTCCAGGCTGGTCCCGTCGGAGTTGGCGCAGACCGTCTTGTCCTTGTCGGCGGCGGTCAGCTGGCGGCGGCGGAGGTGCTCGGCGAGCAGCTCGAGGAGCTCGGTGGGGGCGGCCATCGTCCGGCCGCTGTTCCACTTCGGGTCGCCGGCGATCATCCGGCCGCCCGGTCCACGGGTGAGCTGGGTGGCGACGGTGACGGTGCGGGTGAGGAAGTCGATGTCCCCGACCCGCAGACCGGCCGCCTCGCCCCAGCGCAGGCCGAGCACCGCGCCCAGGTAGACCATCGGCGCTCCGGTCTCGGGGAGCTCGCCGGCCAGGGCCCGCAGCTGGTCAGGAGAGGCCAGGAGGGTCCTGGTGGGGACGATGGCCGGCAGCTTGATCCGCCGGCACGGGGAGCGGCCGATGCGGTCGGTGTCGACGGCGTAGGAGAAGACCGCCCGGGCCACCGAGTACTGGCGCAGCACGGTACGGGGGCGGTGCTTGTCGACCCAGCTGTTGACCATCCGCTGCACGTCGACGGGGGAGATCGAGCCGATCGGCAGGTCACCGATGGCCGGCAGGATGTGCAAGCGGAGCATGTTGGCGTCGCGAGCGATGGTCGAGGGCTTCTTGGCCGGGTTGCACTCCTGCCACTCGGCGGCCACGTCCCGGAACTTGGTGGCCGTGCGCCTGGGGTCGATCCAGTTGCCCCGGGCCCGATCGGCCTTCTCGGTGGCCTGGAACTGCTCGGCCTCCTTGCGGGTGCGGAACGTGCGGGAGTACTCCCGGCCGCTGGTGTCACGGAGCCGGACCTCGTAGCGGCGCACACCTGACGCTGTGGTGCGGGTCGAGATGCTCACTGGGCTTCGCTCCTGCTGTCACCCCGGGGCGGGGACGGTGGGAAGGGAAGGCAAGGTGCCTCGATAGCTGCCGGTCCTGATCGGGGCCGGCCCGAGCGGCGACGGGGCTTGGAGTAAGTCTCGCTCGGAGGTGCGACGGCGCGGTCCGCAGGCGCCTCCCTCGGCGGTCCGCTGGGTGGCCCCTGGCCCAGGCTCTCGCCGGCGATGGAGGCGACGTAGAGGCGGAGGGCGTCGACGGTGATGCGGCGGCTGCCGCCGATTTTGACGCTGGAGAGCTGGCGGGTGCTGATGAGGTGGTAGAGGCGGGTGCGGCCGATGCGCAGCGCCCGGGCTGCTTCTTCGGGGGTGAGGAGCAGCTGGAGGGTCGGATGGTCGTTGGTGACCGTCTGGCGGAGGGTCATGGCTCGTCGGGTTCGATGTCGGGTTGAAGGCGGCGGCGGATCCGGTCTCCCCAGACTTTGTGGAGGTCGAGGCTGATCCAGTCGGGTTGGTATTGGTCGGGGTGGACGCCGAAGGTGGCCCGGAAGCGGCGGATCCTTCGGTAGATGGTGGCTCGGTTCCAGCCGGCGTGTTCGAGGTTGGCGAACCCTCCCGCTCGTTGCCAGGCCAGCCAGAAGCCGAGGAGTTGGGATTCTTCGGCGACGGCTTCGAACAGGTCGTCTCTGGCGTCGGGGTCGAGGGTGGTGGCTGACGGGTCGGGGTGGCGGTGGTAGGCCTCTTCCATGTCGTCGCGGGCCAGCTCGAAGTGGAAGTGCTCCCAGCGCTCTCTGGCGGCGCCGGCGCCTTCGGGGGTGGGGCTGGGGTCGAGTCGGTAGTCGGGGTAGCTCGCCACGACTCTCAGTATTGCGCCTCCCAGTTCGGATTGTCAACGGTGCGACTCCGGGTTTGTGGCGGGTTGGGCGTCTTTCCGGGGCTTGGTGCCAGGCCGGGTTCGGGTCGTCAAGGGCCTGCGCTTCGCTCCGGTCCCTGCGGGACGGGCCCTGCGGGCCGCTCTTGACTGCCCTCCCCCGTCCCGGCGTGTCGCAGTTGAGGGCCGAGCACACGTGCTCGACCCGGCGAGCAACCCCGCAAACCGTCGCGGGTTCTG
Source organism: Acidiferrimicrobium sp. IK (assembly GCF_025499425.1). Taxonomy (GTDB): domain Bacteria; phylum Actinomycetota; class Acidimicrobiia; order Acidimicrobiales; family Palsa-688; genus Acidiferrimicrobium. Next base: position 878 of record NZ_JAIMCB010000020.1, on the reverse strand, counting down.
CTGCCTACTGCGGCTGGGCCTTCAGTGAGGGCGGCCCTGGGTGGGGTCGGGAGGCGCCCACTGGCTGGACGCCGGCAATACGGGCATCGGGGAGGGGAGAGGCCGGCCGGCTGCGGCGGCTCGGCGGGCGAGGTCGTCGGGGATCTCGACAGGCGTCGAATCGTTGAAGGCCAGATACCGGAGGAGCACGTAGTGACAGGCCAGCCACGGCAGCACCAGGCGGAGCGGCGGTCCTGAGGACGGCCAGACGATGATGCCGGCAGGATCGATTGCGGCGTTCCGGAGTTCGCTCCAGGGGATCTCGAACCATCCCGTCTGGCCTTGCAAGGCCAGGCGACGGTTGGAGAAGTACGCCAGCCCGTGGTTGGCGGCCCGCCACTGGACGGCAGCCTGACGCTCCGCGTTCCGGCGCTGAGAAGCGTTGTAGAGGAGGCTGGCGCCAAGGGTGGCAGCGGTGAACAGCGGGTTACCGAGCGCCAGGAAGCCGCCCCGGTTATAGCTCACATTGGCGCCGATGAACTGTTGCAAGGTGCACTGCACCTCTGAGTGGACCGTCTCGCCCGGCGGGGTCGGCCAAGTCGTCGGAATGGCGTTGAGTTGCTGGCCGGAACGAATGGCCACAGCCATCTCGTACGCCCGCAGCAGATCTTCGTCGTCTTGGCCCCACCTCGGCACGCCGACCACGCTCCCGAGTATACGAAGCAGATCGCCGAGCTCGCCCTGGCCTTACGCCCCCTCCGGGCGGCCGATATTCGGGCTCTTCACCCTTTAGGTGGGGTGGCACCAACCGGTGTTGAGGGTAGCGGCCGGCCGAGGTTGTTGCAGTGGCCGAGGATCCGGACCCGGTAGTTGGCCATGTTGGTGAAGCCGCATCCGGC
>NZ_JAIMCB010000002.1 GCF_025499425.1 Acidiferrimicrobium sp. IK | reverse complement strand
ACCAGCAGGCGCACGATCTAGGCCTAGAACTCGACGTTCTGCCGGAGAGAGTGCTGACCTGCTGGCGGCTCAGCGACCAGCCTCACTCACTCAACCAGCGAGGTGGTCGATCCCCATTAGCCGGTCGGTCCGAGCAACCGCAGCAGCGTCGCGGCGTTGTCGACCGCGTCGCTGCGCCAGCAGTTGTCCAGGATCAGATGGACCTCCCGCGCGGAGGTGGCCAGGTCCCGGACCGCGGGCACCCACCCGGCCAGCTCCTCGTCCGCGTAGCGGTACGGCGACGACCACGGCTCACCCTCCACCGCCCGCCGGCCACAGAACCGCACCACGGCGGTGTCGGAGGTCGCGGCGACCACCGGGTGCCGTTCGCCGGCCGGGTCGGGTGGCCCGTCGACGCACACGAACCCGATGCCTCGTGCCTCCAGCCACTCCAGGGTCGCGTCGCAGGCGTCCCCCGCGAACCATTTGGGGTTGTGCAGCTCGACGGCGACGGCCGTGTCGGGCAGGCGCCGGGGGAGCCGAGACAGCTCGTCCCACGCTTCGGGACGCGGAGAAAACCAGGTGGGGTAGGAGAGCGTGACCACGCCCAAACGCCCGGCTCGTCGTAGCGGCGCCAGCGAGTGGGCGAAGCGCGCCCAACACTCCTCGAGCACATCGGCTGGGAGGTGGGCGGCGTACAGGCGGCGGCGGTCCCTGGCGGTGGCGCGCACCGCGCCCTGCAGGTCCGGGTAGAGCGAGTCGGGCAGCGTCGGGCGCCCGACAAGCAGCGACCACGCCTTCACGTCGAAGCTGAACCCGTCAGGGGTACGCTCCGCCCACTGGGCGCACAGCTCGGGGGTCGGAGGGAACCGGAACGTCGTGGCGATCTCGGCCATCGAGAACCGGGAGCAGTAGTAGGCCAGGCGCTCCCGGGCGGTCATGGTCTTCTTCGGGTAGAAGCCGCCGTCGCGCACCAAGCTACGGTCGGCCCATGACGTTGTCCCGGCCCGCACCGCCGCCCCGCCGAGGGCGACGGGCGCGGCCGCGGCCGGACCCCCGCCGAGCAGCGTTTCGCTCACTCGGCCGTCGGGTAACGACAGCGCCAATGCCGAGCCTGCCCGACCGCTGTCATCGCTGCTGGGATGACCTCACGGTCCTCACGCTAGGTCCCTCCGAGCGCGCCGCGGTGGCCGCCCGGGCGGACACCGACCGGTGATCGACCCGAAGCGGTGGGGCGTCGAACCCGGATACCACGACGCGATGGGGGCTTGGCGGGAGCCGGGCGACGAGGTTGTAGGCGAGGTCCTCGATGCCATGGGGGCGCAGTCCGGCGTGGACCCCTACGACGGCGTGCCGGTCCTCGCTGTCCGCCTCGACCACCAGCTGCCGCCGGTCGCTCCCGGCGTGCTGACCCTCGAGGACGGGGCGACCGTGCGCGTCGACGGTCAGCTCCCCGCCGACCTGCCGCTCGGCTACCACCAGTTGCATCCCGACAGCGACGCCGCCCCCTTCCCGCTGATCGCCAGCCCCGGCCGCTGCCCCGACGCCGGGGCCCCCCGGTGGGGGTGGGCGGCCCAGCTCTACGCCACCCGCAGCCGGGCCAGCTGGGGTATCGGGGACCTGGCCGACCTGCGCCGCCTGGCCCGATGGTCGAGCGGGCTGGGTGCCGGCATCACGCTGATCAACCCGCTCCACGCCGCCCCTCCGCTGACCCACCAGCAGCCCAGCCCCTACTTCGCCAGCAGCCGGTGCTTCGCCAACCCCTTGTACCTGCGGGTGGAGGACATCGCGGCCGGGTCGACCGACGGGATCGACGAGCTGGCCGCCGCCGGGCGGGCGCTCAACGCGGAGCGTCGCATCGACCGGGACCGGGTGTGGGCCCTCAAGTCGGCGGCGCTGGAGGGGGTCTTCGCCCGGTTCGGGGGCGACCCGGACTTCGACCGGTTCTGCCACGAGCGGGGCTCCGCTTTGTTGGGGTACGCCACCTGGAGCGCGCTGGCCGAGATCCACGGCGTCCCGTGGCAGGAGTGGCCAGCCGAGCTGCGCCGCCCCGACAGCGCCGCGGTGCAGGCGTTCTCGTCGTCGGGGGAGGGGCCCCGGAGGATCCGCTACCACCAGTGGCTGCAGTGGCACCTGGACCGCCAGCTGGCCGCCGCGGGAGCCGAGGGCGGCCTCATGCAGGACCTGGCGATCGGCGTGGACGCGGGCGGCGCGGACGCCTGGGTGTACCAGGACACCTTCGCGGACGGCATGCGGGTGGGGGCGCCCCCCGACGAGTTCAACACCCTCGGGCAGGACTGGGGCCTACCGCCGTGGGACCCCTGGAAGCTTCGCGACGCCGGCTACCGGCCCTTCATCGAGACGGTCCGAGCCGGGCTGCGCCACGCCGGCGGCCTGCGCTTCGACCACGTGATGGGGCTGTTCCGGCTGTACTGGATCCCCGAGGACCGCTCCGCCGCCCAGGGCACCTACGTGCGCTATCCCTACTGGGACCTGCTGAACATCCTGGCCCTCGAGGCGCAGCGAGCCGGGGCCTTCGTCGTCGGCGAGGACCTCGGCACCGTCGAGGACCACGTCCGCGCCGAGCTGGCCGAACGCGACGTCTTGTCCTACCGGCTGTTGTGGTTCGAGCCGGGGCCGCCGACCACCTGGCCCCGCCAGGCGCTCGGCGCGGTGACCACCCACGACCTGCCCACGGTGGCCGGCGTGTGGAGCGGCTCCGACCTCGACGCCCAGCGCCGCTTGGAGCTGTCTCCCAACGAGGAGGGCTCCGAGGCCATGCGCGCCAAACTGGCCGACGCCACCGGAAGCGGCGACGCCACCCCGGTCGAGGACGTCGTCGACGGGGCCTACCGGCTGCTCGCCGAGGCGCCGTGCGCGGTGGTCACCGCCACCCTCGACGACGCACTTGCCGTCGAGGAGCGCCCCAACATGCCCGGCACCACCACCGCGTGGCCCAACTGGTCGCTGGCGCTGCCGTCGCCCATCGAGGACCTGGAAACCGCCCCGCTGGCGTTGCGCATCGCCGAGCACCTGCGGCGGCGCTCGGTCGCACCCCCCGGAGGGTGAAGGGGCCTTCCGCGGGTAGGGAGGGCGCCCCCGGGTATGCTCCGCGCGGTGCAGCTGCCCGTTGAGCCACCGGTATCGCCGATGCTGGCCAAGCTCACCCGAGACCTCCCCCTCGGCGACTACTGGTACGAACCGAAATGGGACGGGTTCCGCTGCATCGCCTTTCGCGACGGCGCCGAGGTGGTACTCGGCAGCCGCAACGAGCGACCGCTTACCCGCTACTTTCCCGACGTCGTCGAAGCCGTCAAGGCCCATTTCCCGGACCGCTGCGTCGTCGACGGCGAGATCGTCGTCGCCGGCCCCGGCGGGCTGGAGTTCGACGCGCTCAGCCAGCGCATCCACCCCGCCGAGTCCCGGGTGCGGATGCTCGCCGAGACGACGCCCGCCTCGTTCGTGGCCTTCGACCTCCTCGCGCTCGGCGACCGGGACCTGCGCCCCGAGCCGTTCTCGGCCCGCAGCGAGGCGCTGCGCAACGCGTTCGCCGGGGTGCCGGCACCGGTCCACGTAACCCCGGTCACCCGCGACCCCGCGGTGGCCGGGGACTGGTTCCACCGCTTCGAGGGCGCCGGGCTCGACGGCGTCGTGGCCAAAGCCGGGTCCCTCCCGTACCGGGAGGATCAGCGGGTGATGCTGAAGGTCAAGCACGAGCGCACCGCGGACTTCGTCGTCGGCGGCTTCCGGTGGTACAAGGGGGACCCCGAGGCGGTCGGGTCGCTGATGCTCGGCCTCTACGACGGCGACCGGCTGCAGCACGTGGGGGTCATCGGGTCGTTCCCCGCCGCCCGCCGGCGCAGCATCCTCGAGGACCTGGCGCCGTTCCGGGAGGTCCCCGACGGTCATCCGTGGGCCGGGTGGGCCGACGCGGGCGACGCCGACGGCCGGCGGCTGCCGGGGGCGGTGAGCCGCTGGAACGCCAAGAAGGACCTGAGCTTCGAGCTTTTGCGCCCCGAGCTGGTCGTCGAGGCCGCTTTCGAGCACCTGCAGGGCAACCGGCTGCGCCACACCGCGCAGTTCCGTCGGTGGCGTCCCGACCGGACGGCCCGCAGCTGCACCTACGACCAGGTCGAGGTGGCTGTGCCGGCGCTGCTGGCCGACGTGTTCGGCGCGTCGGGCCAGTGAAGCTGGGCGGCGGGTCGCCGGGGACCAGCAGCGGGCGCAGCCAGAGCGCCATCCTCGTCCCGGTGCCCGACGCCGAGCCGATCGTCGACCGGTGGCGCCAGACCCACGACCCGGTCGCGCCCGCCGGCGTTCCCGCGCACATCACCGTGATCGTGCCCTGGCTGCCGCCCGACGAGATCACCGACGCCGACCTCGACGAGCTCGCCGACGCGGTGGCCGACGACGAGGCGTTCGACTTCGAGCTGACCGACATCGGCTGGTTCGGACGGAAGGTCCTCTGGCTGGCTCCCGAGCCGGCCGAGGTGTTCCGCAGCCTCACCAACCGCCTGGCGGAGCGGTTCGCCACCCCGCCGTGGGACGACGAGTTCGACGAGGTCGTGCCGCACCTGACCATTGGACACGCCAGCGACGGCGACGAGCTCGGCGCCGTCGCCGACGCCCTGCGCCCCTATCTTCCCGTCAAGTGCCGGGCCGAGGAGCTGTGGGTGATGGTCGGCGACGGCAGCCGGTGGTCGCGCCGGTGGCGCACCGCGCTGCGCTGAAGCGGGCGGTCAGCCCTCCAGGAACTTGGCGAAAGCCCGGAACTCGTCGGCCGGCCCGGACGGCACGGTGTAGCCGGACTCGTCGCGGATCTGGTCCCAGTGCTCGACGACGTCCTCGACGGTCAGCTTCGGGTTGAAGTACCCCTCGGTCATCCCGATGAAGAACCGGGCGACGCGGCCCGCTCCAACGGTGTACACCTCGCCGGTCACCGGGACGTCCTCGTGGGCCAGCCACGCCACGACCGGGGAGACCAGCTCCGGCTGGAACCGGTCGGCGCCGGCGCCGAGGAGCTCCTCGGTCATGCGGGTCTTGGCGATCGGCGCGATGGCGTTGACCTTGATGTTGTACTTGGCGCCCTCGGCGGCCAGGACCCGGGTGAGCCCGACCAGGCCCATCTTGGCCGCGCCGTAGTTGCTCTGCCCGAAGTTGCCGAGGATGCCGGAGTTGGACGAGGTGTTCACCACCCGCCCGTAGCCCTGCTCGCGGAACTTCAGCCACGCCGGCTTGGTGACGTAGAACGCGCCCTTCAGGTGGACGTCGATGACCGGCTCGAGCAGCTCGGGGGTCATGTTGTGGAAGGTCTTGTCGCGCAGGATCCCCGCGTTGTTGACCACGATGTCGACCCGCCCGAACGCCTCGATCGCGGTGTTGACCAGCGCCTCGCCCCCCTCGGGGGTCGACACGCTGTTGCCGTCAGCGACCGCCTCGCCGCCGGCGTCGTTGATCTCGGCCACGACGGTCTCGGCCGGACCCTTGTCCGACCCGTCGCCTGAGACCGACCCGCCGAGGTCGTTGACGACCACTCGGGCGCCTCGCGACGCCAGCAGGAGGGCGTGCTGGCGGCCCAAGCCACCACCTGCGCCGGTGATGATCGCTACCTTGCCGTCGAAGCCGATGTCTGCCATGTGACGGGACGGTAATGCAGCATCCGGACACACAGCCAACCGGTCCCGGGCGGCCGGCGGAGGCGTCGGTTCAGGCGGCGGGGTGCGGGCCGGCTGTGCCGGCGAACGCGCCGGGCCGCTCGAGGATGCCCCGCCTCCAGCGGTACGGCGTGGCCGGCAGGGCCCTCGGGAAGTGCTCGAACATCCACGGGGCGAACTGGCGCCGGCCCCACTCGGTCTTCATGGCGACGGGAAGCCAGCCGTTGGCGCCCCGGGTGTGGCTCATCAGCCGGGTGAAGGCCCGGCCGAGCAGGTCGTCGGCCAGCAGCCCGCCGGTGACGGTGGCCCGGTAACGGCGGGCGGCGACCGACGGGGCACCGGCCCCTGCGGTCAAGATCGCGGTCGAGGCCAGCTGCGCGGTCTCCAGAGCCTGGGCGATGCCCTCTCCGGTCATCGTGTCACCGGCGCGGGCCGCGTCACCGACGAAGATCACCCGCCCCCCGGCCGCCGAGAGAGGCGACGAGCCGATCCGAGCCGGGATCGGCCACGCCTTCCAGGGGCCGTCGGGGGTCGCGTCGGGCCCGAGGACCCGGGCGACGTGAGGCCGGTCCAGGAGGTCGGCCCACACCGCCTTCATCGAACCGGTCGGCACGTCGGCGTGACGGTGGATGCCAAAGCCGACGTTGGCGCCGCCGCCCGGGAGCGGGAACGACCAGGCGTACCCGGGCAGCAGGTCCTCCTCGAACCACACCCACATCTCGCGCGCCTCCGGCCCGGTGTGGGAGAAGTACTGCCGAACTGCGTGCCAGTCGCCCAGATAGCCGGCCGCTCCCGCGGAGAGCAACTTGCGCAGCGGCGACCACATCCCGTCCGCGCCCAGGGCGTACCACGACGCCAGAGTGGAGCCGTCGCCGAGCGTCAGGCGGACCGGGCCTCCCGGCGCCACCTCTGCTCCGGTGACCGCCACCCCCTCGACGACCTCCGCCCCCGCCGCCCGGGCCAGGTCGACGAGCGCCGCGTCCAGGTCGGAGCGGCGGGCCACCGCGGCGTAGGTGCCGGGGCCGTCGGGGAACGCGAACCGCTGCTCGGTCCCGGCCGGGATCCGGATCCGGACCCCGCCGAGTGGTTCCCATGACGCCACCGCCGAGGGGTCCAGACCAAGGTGGTCTAGGTGGCGGAGCGCGGCGGAGGTCAGGCCATCGCCGCAGCACTTGTCGCGGGGGAAGCGGGCCTTGTCGACCACCACGACCGACCGGCCGGCGCGGGCCAGGTTGATGGCCGCGGCGGTGCCGGCGGGACCGGCGCCGACGATCGCGACGTCCGCGCTGCGGGAGCTGCCGGCCTGGTTCACCCCTCCAAACCTACGATGTGGGTCCGCCAATGCGCAGTCGGCTCAGCTGCTCTGCCCGGCGCACATGGCCACCACGTCGGGGGGTGGCGGTCCGAACCGTCCCCGGAAGAAGTCCGCGACCGCCCGGCTCTCCAAGCGCAGGTGCAAGGCGGCCCGTCCAGGGTCGCGCCGGGCCCGCCCGAGGGCAGAGAAGACCGCCAGGACGGCGCGAACCGCCGTCGGGTAGCGGCCGAAGCGGGTGCTGATGAGCAGCAGCGTGTTGCGGATCTGGAGGTAGTCGGCGATCAGCTGAGCGGGGAGGGTGCCGTTGGTGACCACCGCTCCCCACACCATGCCGACGCGCCAGCCCGCGGCGCGGGCTCGCAGGGCCAAGTCGACCTCCTCGCAGTACGCGAAGTAGCGCTCGTCGAACAGGCCGATCTCCTCCAGCGCGGCCCGCCGGGCCAGCATCAGCGTGCCGTGGGGGTAGTCGACGTCCTCCCAGCCGTCGCCGCGCGTGGCCGGCCGGTAGAACCCGCCGATCACCCAGTCCAGCGCCGGAACCAGGTCGAACCCGTCGCCGAACTCGGCGCAGACCAGCCCCGCGTCGGCCCGGGCGGCGGCCTCTGCCAACAGCCGGGCCAGGCACCCCTCCGCGGGTAACGCGTCGTGGGGTGCGACCGCCACCCACTCGCCTCGCCCCTGCGCCAGCCAGTGGCGCAGGCCGACGTTGGCGCCCGGCCCGAAGCCGGTGTTGGCGCCGGTGCGCAGCACGGTGACGTCGGCGGGCAGCAACCGGCGCAGCGTGGCGGTCACCGCGGGGTCCTCGCTGTTGTCGACCACGACGATGTCGGTCTCGACGTCCTGCCCGGCGAAAGCGGCGACGGTGGCGGCGACGGTGTCGGGGCGGTCACGGTGGACGAGGACGACGCCCAGACGCTCGGTGGTCACGGGCAGCAGGGTAGGCGGGGCGGCGAGGAGCTCACCGTTTCAGGAGATCGGCGAGCGCCTCGTCGATGGTGCGGTGCGCGAAGCGGTACCCGGAGGCTTCCAGCCGGCCGGGCAGGACCCGCTGGCCGCCGAGGAGCATCTGGTGGGCCATCTCCGAGCCCATCACCGCCGAGATCACCGGGCCGGGCACGACCATCACCGCCGGGCGGTGCAGGGCCCGGCCGAGGGCCTTGGTGTAGCCGGCGTTGGTCACCGGGTTGGGAGCGGTCAGGTTGACCGGACCAGACAGGCGCTCGTCGCCGAGGGCGTGCAGGATGGCGCCGACCTCGTCGTCCAGGCTGATCCAGCTCACCCACTGCCGGCCCGAGCCCAAACGGCCGCCGAGGCCGAGAGCGAAGACCGGCTTTTGGGCTTTGAGGGCGCCGCCGTCGGTGGACTGCACGATCCCGGTGCGCAAGAACACCGTCCGGATGCCGGCGTCGATCGCCGGGGCCGTCGATGCCTCCCATCGTTGCGCCACCTCCGCCAGGAACCCGGTGCCGGGGGTGCTGTCTTCGCTCAGCACCTCGTCGCCCCGGTCGCCGTACCAGCCGATGGCCGACGCGGACACCAGCACCTTCGGCTGGGGGTCGAGACCGGCGAGCACCTCGGCGAGCAGGGTCGTGCCCTTGACGCGGCTGTCGACGATCTGCTGCTTGCCGCCGTCGGTCCAGCGCCGCAGCAGCCCGGCGCCGGCCAGGTGGACGACCCCGTCGACGCCGGCCAGGTCGCCCGGGTCGAGCTCGCCCCTCTCCGGGTCCCAGTGCACCTCGCCGGGTGCGGCCGGGCCGCGCACCAGCGCGGTCACGTCGTGGCCGGCGCCTCGCAGGGCGGGAATCAGGTGCCCGGCGATCAGCCCGTGGCTCCCGGTGACGGCGATGCGCATCGGTGCTCCTCTCGGCCCGCGGGCCGTGCGGTCGTGGTCGCGGGCGGGTCGGTCGGGTGGCTCGCCGGCGGCGGTGGTATGCGACCTGCGCACATCGGCAGGCCTGCGCACCTTCCTACCCTGCCGGTGCGCGCTGCGGTCAATCGGCGGAGGAGGTATCCCCGGCCGGGGCCCGGCCCCGTTCGATCGCGAGGCGGATCATCGCCGCCAATTCCGCGGCGTGGCTCAGGTGCACCCCGTGGCTGGACCCCTCCACCTCCCACGGGATGGCGCCGGGCAGCTCCCCGGCCAAGTCCCGTGCCGCCTTCATCAGGTGGGGCGCCGACGCGGTGCCCCACCCGACCACCACCGGGATCGTGACGCGCTCGGGCTGGTAGGGGCGCTGGTCGCCGAGCGCCTCCAGCTCTCGCAGCAGCGTGACGCCCTCAGCCCTGCGCTGGAGCTGGGTGGCCTTGGGCAGCATCTCCCAGATGCGGTCCCCGACCATCCGGCGCATGAACCGCTCCGCCACCTCCTCGGGGCTGCGACCCGGCGCCGAGTCGCGGGTCCGGGACCGCCAGTTGGGGGTCCATGGCGCCGGCGGCTCGAAGACGACTGCGGCCGGGACCAGATCAGGTACGGCTTGGGCGGCCGCCAGCACCACGTTTCCGCCGAAGCTGTGCCCGGCGAGGACCGCCGGGCGCCCGTCGAGCACCGCGAGGAGGTCTTCGACTTGATCGTCGAAGCTCTCCCCCTGACCGGCGCCCATCGACCGGGCGTACCCGCGCCGGTCGTAGGTGACCACCTCCAGGTCGCGCAGGCGTTGCGCGACGCGCCCGAAGCTCCCGCCGCGGTCCATCGCGCCGTGGACCAGCACGACTCGCGCCGGCGCCGTCGTCGAGGGCTCCAGCGGGGGGCGGGTGTGGACGTGAAGGCCGGGGGGCGTGGGCACTGGCGGGGACGCTACCGGAGGTCCCCCGACCGGCGGCTCAGACCGCTTCCCCGTACGGCCGGCCGACGTCGGCGTAGCAGAGGGCGTGGTAATGCTCGACTCGCTGCCAGCGCCCGTCTTGATACACGTTGGCGATCACCTGGCGGGCCTGGGAGCGGGCCGAGAACTTGATCCGTTCCCGGCAGCGGGCGCACACCGCGTCGTTGCCGGGATCGATGGAGCGGTCAGCGGCGCGGCTGACCCGGGGTGTCGGAGAGACGACCGCCGCCGCGGCGAAGGTCGTAGTTTGGGCGGTCATGGGCGGTGTATCGGCCGGCCCTCACCGGCGCTGAAGCACCAGATCCCAGCCCGTCAATCGCGCACCAGCGGCTTGTACTTGATGCGATGCGGGGTGTCCGCGTCGGTGCCGAGCCGCTTGTGACGGTCGGCCTCGTAATCGCTGAAGTTGCCCTCGAACCAGCGGACCTCCGAGTCGCCCTCGAACGCCAGGACGTGGGTGGCGATCCGGTCGAGGAACCACCGATCGTGGCTGATGACCACGGCGCAACCCGGAAACGCCAGCAAAGCGTCCTCTAGGGCGCGCAGCGTGTCGACGTCGAGGTCGTTGGTCGGTTCGTCGAGGAGCAACACGTTGCCCCCGCTCTTGAGCACCTTGGCCAGCTGTACTCGGTTGCGCTCCCCGCCGGAGAGGGTCCCGACCAGTTTCTGCTGGTCCGAACCCTTGAACCCGAACGACGACACGTACGCCCGGCCGTGCAGCTCCCGGTTACCGACGACTATCCGGTCCACGCCGTCGGTGATCTCCTCGTACACCGTCTTGGCGGCGTCGAGCTGGTCCCTGGATTGATCGACGTAGGCCAGCGCCACGGTCGACCCGACGGTCAGGGAGCCGGCGTCGGGCTTCTCGTCCCCGACGATCATGCGGAACATCGTCGTTTTCCCCGCACCGTTGGGGCCGATCACCCCGACGATGCCGCCCGGCGGCAGCAGGTACGACAGGCCGTCGATGAGCAGCCGGTCGCCGAATCCCTTGACGATGTGATCGGCCTCGACGACCTGGTCCCCCAGGCGGGGGCCGGGCGGGATGGAGATCTCGAGCTTGTCGGCCCGCTTTTCGGCTGCCTCGGCTTCGGCGACGAGCTGATTGTAGGAGTTGATGCGAGCCTGCCCCTTGCTCTGGCGGGCCCGGGGAGACATCCGGATCCATTCCAGCTCCCGGGCCAGGGTCTGCTGGCGGGACTTGTCGCTGCGCTCCTCGCGGGCCAGGCGCTCCTGCTTCTGCTCCAGCCAGGACGAGTAGTTGCCCTCCCACGGGATGCCCGCGCCGCGGTCGAGCTCGAGGATCCAACCGGCGACGTTGTCGAGGAAATACCGGTCGTGGGTGACCGCCAAGACCGCGCCCGGGTACTCCTGCAAGGTGCGCTCCAGCCAGGCCACCGACTCGGCGTCTAGGTGGTTGGTCGGCTCGTCGAGCAGCAGCAGGTCCGGTTTGGACAGCAGCAACCGGCACAGCGCGACCCGGCGGCGTTCCCCGCCCGACAGCGTCGTGACGTCAGCGTCGCCGGGCGGCAGGCGCAGCGCGTCCATGGCGATCTCCAGCGTCCGGTCGAGGTCCCACGCCCCGGCGGCGTCGATCTTGTCCTGCAAGGCGGCCTGCTCCGCCAGCAGCTTGTCGAAGTCCGCGTCGGGGTCGCCCATGGCGTTGCAGACCTCGTTGAACCGGTCGACCAGCGCTTTGATCTCCCCGATGCCGTCGGCGACGTTGCCGGCGACGTCCTTGGCCGGGTCGAGCTGCGGTTCCTGCGAGAGATAGCCGACGGTGAAGCCGGGCGTCAGGCGGGCCTCGCCGGTGAAGTCGTCGTCGACGCCGGCCATGATCTTCAACAGCGAGGACTTGCCCGAACCGTTGGAGCCGATCACGCCGATCTTCGCCCCGGGGTAGAACGACAGGTTGATGCCGCGCAGCACCTCCCGGTCGGGGGGGTAGAACCTTCGAAGGTCCCGCATGGTGTAGATGAACTGGGCAGGCATGCCCCCCAGTGTGCCCGGTGAGACGCCGTCCACGGGCCCGGGTCCTGGCCTCCGTGCCCGCAGCGTGGCCGCGGTCGTACTCTGGAGGGCGATGCCACCCGACGACTCCCCCCGCGATGCGTTCGGCCCCAATGCCTGGCTGGTCGACGAGATGTACGAGCAGTACCGGAACGACCCAGCCTCTGTCAGCGACAGCTGGAGGGAGTTCTTCCGGGGTTACCGACCGGGGGGCGCCAACCTGGCCCGCCCGACGCTGAACCAGCCGGCGCCCGAGGACGACGACGAGGACCAGGAAAGCGTCACCGCGGTGGCCACCGCCGCGCCGGCGCCCGCTGCCGCGAACGGCGCCGCGCCCGCCAGCGCCGCACCTGCACCTGCACCTGCACCTGCACCCGCCGCCCCCGCCAACGGAAGCGCCCCAGCCGGCGCGCCCGCACCGGCGCCGGCGGCAGCGCCGGAGGGCACCCCGCTTCGCGGTGCCGCGGCCCGGATCGTGGCCAACATGGCGGCCAGCTTGGAAGTACCGACAGCTACCAGCTTCCGGGTCGTGCCCGCCCGCCTGCTGGAGGTCAACCGCAAGATCCTCAACAACCAGCTGAGCCGCTCGGGCACCGCCGGCAAGGTCAGCTTCACCCACCTGATCGGCTACGCCGTCGTGCGGGCGCTGCAGTCGGTGCCGTCGCTCAACTCGACGTTCGTCCCGGCCCCGGCCGGCGACGCCAAGGCCGCGCCCGCCGTGGTCCACCATCCGCACGTGGGGCTCGGAATCGCCGTGGACACCCAGAAGTCCGACGGCAGCAGGATGCTTCTCGTCCCGGTCATCCGCGACGCCGACACCTACGACTTCCGCGGTTTCTGGCAGGCCTACGAGGAGCTGATCCGCAAGGTCCGCACCAACAAGATCGCCGCCGACGACTTCGCCGGGGCCACCGTCAGCCTCACCAACCCCGGCACCATCGGGACCGTTCAGTCAGTGCCCCGGCTGATGCCCGGCCAGGGCGCCATCATCGGCGTCGGCACGATCGACTATCCCGCCGAGTGGCAGGCCGCCGACCCCCGGGTGCTGGCCGAGCTCGGGGTCTCCAAGGTCGTCAGCATCACCTCCACCTACGACCACCGGATCATCCAGGGCGCCGAGTCCGGGCTGTTCCTCCAGAAGATCCACCAGCTTCTTACCGGCGCCGACGGCTTCTACGAGGACGTCTTCCGGGCCATGGGCGTCCCCTACGAGTCGGTGGCGTTGCGCACCGACTCCAACGACCTGGCCGACGGGTCCGACACCCACCTGGTCAAGCAGATCCGTGTCGACCACCTGATCAACATGTACCGGGTGAGGGGTCATCTCATCGCCCACCTCGACCCGCTCGACTGGAAGGCCCCGCAGATGCACGCGGAGCTCGACCCCGCGACCTACGGGCTCACGGTGTGGGACCTGGACCGGGAGTTCGTCACCGGCGGCCTCGGCAGCGGCGACGCCATCGAGCGGCGCAAGCTCGGCGACATCCTCGGCGTGCTGCGCGACGCGTACTGCCGCACCGTCGGCGTCGAGTACATGCACATCCAGGACCCGGATCAGAAGCGATGGATCCAAGAGCACGTCGAGGGGGTCTCGACCACCTTGGCCTCCGAGGAGCACCGATGGATCCTCGGCCGGCTCAACGCCGCCGAGGCCCTCGAGCAGTTCCTCAACACCAAGTACATCGGCCAGAAGCGCTTCGGCCTCGAGGGCGGCGAGTCGGCCATCCCGCTGATCGACGCCATCCTCGACGACGCGGCAGTCGCCGGACAGCAGCACGCCGTGCTCGGGATGGCCCACCGGGGGCGGCTCAACGTCTTGATCAACATCGTCGGCAAGCGCTACGGCGACCTGTTCGAGGAGTTCGAGGGCAACATCGACCCCGGAACCGTGCAGGGATCCGGCGACGTCAAGTACCACAAGGGTTTTCGAGGCACCTTCACCGGCCGGTCCGGCACGCCGCTAGACGTGGTGCTCTCCTCCAACCCTTCTCACCTCGAGGCCGTCGACCCCGTCGTGGAGGGCATGGCCCGGGCCTACCAGGACCGCGCCCTAGGCTCGCCCGGCTCGGTCAGCTCCTCCTCGGACCCCGAATCGGGTGCCGCCGACGCCGGTGTCCACCCGGTGCTGCCGCTGCTGATCCACGGCGACGCGGCCTTCGCCGGGCAAGGCGTCGTCGCCGAGACGCTCAACATGTCCGCGCTGCCGGGCTACGAAACCGGCGGAACGGTCCACCTAGTCATCAACAACCAGTTGGGTTTCACCACCAACCCGGAGTCGGCCCGCTCGTCGATCTACGCCACCGACGTCGCCAAGATGGTGCAGGCCCCGATCTTCCACGTGAACGGCGACGACCCGGAGGCGTGCGTCCGGGTCGGCCGGCTGGCGTTCGCGTTCCGTCAGGCGTTCCACAAAGACGTCGTGATCGACATGGTCTGCTACCGCCGTTTCGGTCACAACGAGCAGGACGACCCTTCCCTCACCCAGCCGCTGCTCTACCAGCTCATCAAGCAGCACCGCAGCGTCCGCAAGCTCTACACCGAGGCGCTGGTCCGCCGGGGCGACATCACCCTGGACGAAGCAGAGGACGCCCTGCGGGACTTCTCCGCCCGGCTTCAGGCGGCCCTCGACGAGACCCGGGCATCGGCCCCCCCGAAGCCGACCGAGCTGCCGCCGCCGCCCGAGCCGGCCCCGGTGCTGGCCCGGATCCCGACCGGCGTCGACGTCGAGGTGCTCGAGCGGCTGGTGCAGAGCCTCCACACCTATCCCGACGGGTTCACCGTTCACCCCAAGCTGCTCAAGGTCTTCGACGCCCGCCAGAAGCTGTGGGCCGGCGGCGACGTCGACTGGGCGCTCGGCGAGGCGCTGGCCTACGGCACGCTCCTCGTCGAGGGGCACAGCGTGCGGCTCTCCGGGCAGGACACCCGGCGAGGCACCTTCGGGCATCGCAACGCCGCTTTGGTCGACTACCGCACCGGCGCCGAGTACATCCCCCTTGCTCACCTGTCGACGGGGGTGACAGCAGGATCGTCGTCCGCGGCGGGCGCTGCGACGGTCCCGGCCGGGCGCTTCGACATTTACGACTCGCTGCTGTCGGAGTACGCCGCTCTCGGCTTCGAGTACGGCTACTCGCTGGTCCAGGCGGACGGGCTGGTGGCGTGGGAGGCCCAGTTTGGTGACTTCGTCAACGGGGCGCAGATCATCATCGACCAGTTCCTGGCCGCGGCCGAGATCAAGTGGAACCAGACGTCGGGCCTGACTCTCCTCCTTCCCCACGGCTACGAAGGGCAGGGCGCGGAGCACTCGTCGGCGCGGATGGAGCGGTTCCTCGACCTCTGTGCGGAGGACAACCTCCAAGTCGCCGACGTGACGACCGCGGCCCAGTTGTTCCACCTCCTGCGCCGGCAGGTCATGCATCCCAGCCGCAAGCCGCTGGTGCTGTTCACCCCCAAGCGCTACCTGCGGGGCCGCGAGGCGTACTCCAAGGTCGACGAGCTGGCCACCGGCTCCTTCCGCGAGGTCCTCGACGACCCGGGAGTCACCGACCGCTCGTCGGTCACCCGGGTGATCCTGGCGACTGGCAAGGTGGCGCTCGACGCGATGGTGGCCCGCGACAAGGCGGCCGCCGGAGGGTCGGGGTCGTCTGGCGGCTCGGCGACGGCTGGGGTCGCGGTCGTGCGCGTCGAGCAGCTGCATCCGTGGCCGGAGGAGGACATCGCCGCGATCGTCGGCTCGTACCCCGCAGCCAACTCAGTGGTGTGGCTGCAAGAGGAGCCGGAGAACATGGGCGCCTGGGGCTTCGTGCGCGACCGCCTGGCCCGACTGCTCGGCGGCGACTACCGCTTCGAGCAGGTCAGCCGGGTGGCGTCGGGCTCGCCGGCCACCGGCAGCCACGCGATGCACGAGCTGGAGCAGGCCGACCTCCTCGCTCGAGCCCTCCGGGTCTCGTAGCGCCGGCTGGCGCGCCAGTCCGCCTGCCCGTCCGCTGGTCCGCCTGTTCGTCCGCCTGTCCGCGTGTCCGTCCGCCTGTCCGCCTGTTCGTCCGCCTGTCCGCGTGTCCGTCCGCCTGTCCGCTGTCCGTCCGTTGGTCCGTGGCCCGTCACGGGCCACGGCTCCGGGCCCCCGGTGGCGGGTCGGGTCGGGCTAAACCGCGCCAGGCGCGAAATGGTACTGATGGAGACCCATATCGCGCCATGGCGCGCGTCGGGCGTTCGGCGAGGGCGCGAGACGGGGCGCTCAGCGCGGGTGCGCGAGTGCGCGACGGTCGCGCCGGGGCTCAGCGGAGGGCGAAGCCGACGAGCTGCTCCAACTCGTCGAGCGCCTGCTGCGGATCGACGACTTTGATCGTTCGCATGCCCATGTGGCGGGCCGGCTTGAGGTTGATGCCGAGATCGTCGAGGAACACTGCGTCGCCGGGCTCGATCCCCAGCTCCGCGCAGGCCATCTCGTAGAAGCGGGGATCCGGCTTGCGCACACCGGCTCGGGAGGACTCGAGTACCAGGTCGAAGTGATCGAGGGTGTCTCCGTAGTCGACGGCGGCCCCGCCGACGCTGAAGTTGTTGGTCAGGAGGGCTGTCTTCATCCGGTCGTGGCATCGGCGGACCGCCTCGACCATGGCCGGGCGGATCTCGCCGGCGACGACGTCGAGCACCGCTCGAGCGTCGATCTTGCCGCCGGCCGTCTCGGCCTCCCGTTCGTAGAGATCCACGAACGTGTCGACGTCTATGGCGCCCCGCTCCAACTGCGACCACGCGTTGGTGTCAGGGTTGAGCGAGTTGAGGCCTCGGAGGAAGCCGAGCGGCAGGCCGTTGGCGTCCTCGTAGCGGGCGAAGCGTTCGAAGGGGCTGGTTGTGATGACCCCGCCGAAATCCCACAGGACCGCACGGATCCCGCCACTCACGACAGCAGGTCCCGGGCCAGCGCTTCGTAGAGATCGGCGCAGAGCCGCAGCGACTCGACGTCGACCCGCTCATCGTCGCCGTGGAACATGCCCATGTACTGCTCGAATCCGATCTTCTCGCTGAGCAGCCCGAAACCGTAGGACGTGGCGCCGATGCGCCGGAAAAACCGGGCGTCGGTGGCGCCGGCGGTCATGGTCGGGATCAGGGCGCTGCCCGGAACCAGCCCAGCGGTGACCCGTGCCAGGCTGTCCCAAAGCGGCGTGTCGAGCGGCGACGCAGTGGATGGGTCGTCTGCCACCAGCTCGACGGTGACGCGCGGTCGCAGGTCGCCGAGGGCCTCGTCGAGCATGGCCTGGATGTCCGTGCCCTGCTGTCCGGGAAGAGTCCGGATGTCGACGTCGAGGACCACTTCGTCGGGGATCACGTTGGTCTTCTTCCCGCCCTGCACCACGTTGGGTGAGAAGGTGGTGTGGGTGCAGGCGTGGACCATGCGGGCGGTGCCGAGGGGGAGCTGGCCGAGCGCCGCCTCCAGCCGCGCCGGGTCGACGAGCGCAGCCTTGACGTCGGGGTCCCAGTCGGCGCCGTCGACGAAGCGGCGCCAAGCGTCGTGGATCTGGGTGGCGGGCTGGTAGCTGGCGATGCGTGAGACGACCTGCGCGGCCGTGACGAGGGCGTTGTCGGTGTGCCATGGCTGGCTGCCGTGCCCGGGGGTGCCTGCAACCCGGAGGCGGACCCAGTAGGTCCCCTTCTCGCCGGTGACCACGGGGAGACGCCAGCCGTCCCGGCCGGCGATGCGGGTCCCTCCGGGTTCGGTGACGACGTAGTCGGAGCGGACCGCGTCGAGCTGGTGGGTGCAGAGCCAGTCGGCGCCCCAGGCGCCAAGGGCTTCTTCGTCGGCGACTGCGAGATAGATCAGCGTTCCCCGCGGCCGCCAACCGGAGCGGGCCAGGCGGGAGAAGGCCACTGCCATCGACGACGTGAGGTCGAGCATGTCGACTGCGCCCCGACCCCAAACCTCGCCGTCGACCAGCTCCCCGCCGAAGGGGTCCCGCCGCCAGCGTTCCTCGGTGACCGGGACGACGTCGGTGTGGCCCATCAGCATCAGGGATGGTGCTTGTGGGTCGGTGCCCTCGATGCGGGCGACGAGCGAGGACCGGCCGGGGCGGGGCTCGTAGGCTTCGAGGTCCAGGCCGGTTCCTTCGAGGTAGCTGCGCAGCACGTCGGACGACCGGGTCTCGTGCCCAGAGGCCTCTCCACCGTCGTTGACGCAGCCGTTTCGGATCAGTTGTTGGAGCAGCTCGGTGACCTCGCCGGTGGCCAAATCACTGCTTCCGGAAGAGGAATCACTGGCGCTGGGAGTCTCGGACACGGCCGTACTCTACGAGGCTCCCTCAGTTGGAGGGCCCCAGATGCCAAACTCATAGGCAACATGCAGGGACGCCACGTCGTCGTTGACGGCTCCAACATTGCAACCGAAGGTCGAAACTTGCCGAGCCTGGCCCAGCTGGACCAGGCGGTGAGGGAGTTCCTCGTCGAATATCCGGATGACACCGTCACCGTGGTGGTCGACGCGTCCTTCGCGCATCGCATCGACCCGTCCGAGGTCAAGATGTTCGAGGAAGCTGAGGCAGCAAACGAGGTGGTCTCTCCGCCGGCGGGCGCCATCGGCCGAGGCGACGCCTTCTTGTTGCGCATCGCCGACAAGACCGGAGCGACGGTCCTGTCCAACGACTCGTTCCAGGAGTTCCACGGCGAGTACGAGTGGCTGTTCAACAACGGCCGCCTCATCGGAGGCAAGCCCGTGCCCGGGGTCGGCTGGATCTTCACGCCCCGCACGCCGGTGCGCGGCCCGAAGAGCCGGGAGGCGGTCAAGGAAGCGAAGCGCAAGCGCCAGCCTGAGCCGGAGAGCGCCACCGGATTGGACATGGCGGCGGCCCGGGGACGCGATCAAGGTCCCAGGCGGGGCAAGAAGGTGGCCGCGGCCATCGCGACGGCCACCGAGGAAGCCGTAAGCAGCGACGACGCCAAACGCCGTCGGCGCCGGAAGACCAGCGAGCCGCCCGCC
The DNA here is from genome assembly GCF_025499425.1 of Acidiferrimicrobium sp. IK. GTDB lineage: Bacteria > Actinomycetota > Acidimicrobiia > Acidimicrobiales > Palsa-688 > Acidiferrimicrobium. The sequence goes on along the minus strand of NZ_JAIMCB010000002.1, from coordinate 434,943 downwards.
GAGCCGGTCAACGAGCCATTGGCCTTCATCACCTTCATCGCGGCTCATCCGCTTGGCTCGGAGGTGACCGGCGCCGTCGACTCGTTCTCGTCGCACGGCGCGTTCGTGGTCGTGGACGGCACCCGCTGCTACCTACCTCTGTCGGCGATGGGGGAGCCACCCCCGCGCTCGGCTCGCGAGGTGCTCACCAAGGGGGAGGACCGGGTCTTCGTCGTCCAGGCGCTCGACCCGCTCCGGAGGGGCGTCGAGCTCGCCCTCCCCGGCTTCGCCCGAGTGGCCGGTAGGCCGACGGAGGAAACGGTCGAGGCTGAGATCGTCGGCTCCGACGACGACACCGAGGCCGCCCCGGCGAAGGCCACCCGGAGCCGGTCGCGGCGGCGGTCCTCCGGCGCGGAGACCGGGCAGCCGGCTCCCGTCGCGGAGGCTGCCGAGGTGGTTGCGGCGCCGTCGCGCCGGGGCCGGAAGCCGGCGGCGGCAGAGCCCGCCGCTCAGATCGGAGCGGACGATCAGGGTGCGGCGCACGGCGCCGAAAGGCCCCCGGCTCCCCCGCGGCGGCGCAAGGCCGCCTCGCCCCAGGCCGCACCCGCCGGGGTGGATTCCCCCCAGGCCGCGCCTGCCGGTCCTGCGGCGGCGGAGGGAACCACGGGCCGGGCTGGGATGGAGGCGCTCCGGGCGAAGAAGGCGCCTGCCCGCAAGGCCGCAGCCAAGAAGGCGGCCGAGGGCGGCGAGTCGGTGCCGGCGGTGCCGGCGGAGACGACGAGGTCCCGGGCCAAGGCCCGCGAAGCTGTGGCCGTAGAGCCGGCGGCAGCATCGCCGGTCGGCGGGGAGAGCGCATCGCCGTCCGCTGCTGGCAGCGCATCGAAGCGAGCAGCCAAGAGCCCGGGCAAGGCAGCCGGACCGGTAACCAAGGCAGGTAAGGCGGCATCTGCTCTCCGGGGCGCCAAAGCGAGCGCCGACGCGAGAGGCGGCGCGAGTGCCGACGCCCCCGCCGGCACAGCACCAGCCAAGACGCCCGCAAAAGCCGCAGGGAAGTCCCCATCCAAGGCCACGAAGGCTCCGGCCAAAGCCGCCAGTGCACCGGCCAAGACACCAGCCAAAGCCGTGAAAGCTCCGGCCAAGGCCATCAGCGCGCCGGCGAAGGCGGCGAAGGCCGCGAAGGCGCCGGCGAAGGCCGCGAAGGCGGCGGACAAGGCTCCGGCAGCCGAGGCGAGCAAGAGGACCGCCGCCAAGAGGACCGCCACCTCGAGGTCTGCCGCATCGAAGGCCCCACCCGCCGAGCCGGCACCGGCTCTCATGCCCCCGACACGCACGGCAGCGTCCCCGGCGACCAAGGCCTCCAACGCTGGCAAGGCCGCCGGCGCGACCAAGGCCACCGGCGCGAGCAAGGCCTCCAACGCCGGCAAGGCCTCCAACGCCGGCCGGGCGGCCGGCGCAGGCAAGGCCGCCACGGCCGCCCAGACCGTGGCGAAGACGCCGGCCAAGGCCACCAAGGCGCCGGCGTCCCGCGCTCCGGCCCCGGCCCCGGACACCGGGCAACCCCCGGGGGCGGACGAGACGCCGGGGCGCGAGCAGCAGCGGGGCGAGGACGCAGCGACCAAGCTGCCCACCCTCGCTGGTCGACGCTCACCACGGCGGACCGCGGCGGCTTCCACCCCGCGCCGGGGGACCACCGGCCGCAGTTCCTGACGGGCGGAGACGGAAGGCCCCCGACAGGCCCGACAAGGGCAGGAACAGGCGCGACAAGGGCAAGGTCGGAGGGCTCGCGTCGCGGCCGCGACCAAGCAGCCTGCGCCGCGGCGATCAACCGCGCCGAGACCGCGGTGCGCGTACGTGCCACCGCTGACGGCGCGCAGCAGAAAAGCCAGTCTTTTGCCCGCGGATGCCGGAAATGCACCCTACGGCGGGGGTTGCGACGCTACGATCCGCTCGGCGCACCGGCCGCATTTCAGCGGCGACCGGGCGGGGATGAGAGGCAGGCGGGGATGGACGCATCCGAGGACACGATGACCGAGGAGCAGCGGCGGGCGATGCTGGAGCCGCTCGGCCACCTCGACGACTTGAGCCCCGAAGACGAGGAGGAGATCACCCGGTTCCGGGCGTTCATGAACCCCGCGCAGCGTCGAGGCCGCGTGAGCGCCGGCCATCTTCTCGGCCGGCTGCATCTCGGGCACGGCCTCCGCTCCTAGCCGCACCGGGGCCCGCGGCTAGCGAGCCGACAGGGCTGCCGGCGCGGCCCCAAGCCAGCGGCGCACGACGCCCGGGCCGTGACCGGCCAGGCGGCGGGGCGTACGCGTGGCGTCGCTACGATGGCCGCCGCCATGCGCATCGCCACCTGGAACGTCAACTCCCTCAACGTCCGCATGCCGCGGGTGGAGGAGTGGCTGCGGTACGCCGCGCCGGACGTGGTATGCCTGCAGGAGACCAAACTCGCCGACGCGGCCTTCCCGCACATGGCGTTCTCGGCGCTCGGCTACGAGTCGGTGCACCACGGTGACGGCCGCTGGAATGGCGTCGGGATCCTGTCGCGAGTCGGCATCGACGACGTGGTAATGGGTTTCGCCGAAGGGATCGAGGCTGACTCTGATACCCGCTTGATCACCGCCCGCTGCGGCGGAGTTCAAGTCACGAGCGTCTACGTCCCCAACGGGCGCGCCGTGGACGACCCGCACTACCAGTACAAGCTGGACTGGTTGGAGCGGCTCCGCCGCCACCTGGAGTCCACGACCAGCCCCGCCGACAAGGTGGCGGTGTGCGGGGACTTCAATATCGCCCCTACCGATCGCGACGTGTGGGACCCGAAGCGGTTCGTGGGCTCGACGCACGTGACCGAACCCGAACGCAGCGCGCTGCAACGCCTGGAAGAGTGGGGGCTGGTCGACGCGTTCAGGGCTCGCTATCCCGACGATCGGCTCTTCAGCTATTGGGATTACCGGGCTGGGGACTTCCACGAGCACCGGGGGATGCGCATCGACCTGCTCTTGCTGTCCCGGCCGCTGGCGGACTCGCTGGAGTGGGCGCTGGTCGACCGCACGGCCCGCAAGGGCAAGCAACCCTCAGACCACGCCCCGGTGTTCGTCGACGTCGCTATCTGACCATCCCCGCGCGTCGCCGCCGGGAAGGAAACCCGGGGGAGGCCGGCGCCCGGTGCCCGGTCCCAGGGAGCGCTCAGCGGGCTGTCAGCGGGCTTCTACCGCGACTGGACGCAAGCCACGGCCGCGGCCGGGGCGACGGGCGCCACGATCGACCACACCGAGGTGAGCTCGTCGAGTCCGAGCTCCCATGGGAGCGGCAACGCCGCGGAGCCGGAACCGATCATCGGCCGCGGCTTGCGGGGCAGCGGGCTGCCCGCTCCTCCGCCGCGACCGCGGTAGACGATGAGCCCGGTCAAGGGGTCGGGAACGGCGTCCAGCGAGGTCTGCACCGCGGTGATGGCCCGGTAGGCCTCCCACGCGGCGGTGTCGGGAAACTCAACCTCGAAGGCGACGCCCCAGCTGTGCCGGTGCCAGGTCCAGTCCGTCGCACCACTGGTGAGCGCCGTCTCCATCAAGACATCGCCGTGGGCCTCCGCCCACACCGATGCCGACGAGCTGCCGTCGAAGACCTCTATCGAGTACCAAACGCCCACACCGCTGATGCTAGCTCCCGAAAGCGGGCGCGTCACTACCCAAAGAGTTGACGTTCCAAGCCGGCCCCGCGAAGAACAGCACCAAACCTGAAAATTGCAGGGGGAGGGCAGCGCCGACCGCCGCCGAAACGCCGCAGCTGCTAGGCCGTCGCCTTGCGTTCGGCCACTACCGACAGCAGCCCCGGACCCAACCGGGCCGCCTTGACCGGGCCGACCCCGGGCACCGCTACCAGCTCGTCGGCGGAGGCCGGTCGCAGCGCGGCGACGGCGTCGAGGGTCCGGTCGTGGAGGACCACGTGGGCCGGCACCCCAGAAGCCCGGGCTACCGACGCCCGCCACGCCCGGAGGGCGGCGAGCAGGTCGCGGTCGGGGTCGGGGAGCTCAACCCGCCGGCCGCGGCGCGACCGAGGGGGGTGGGAGCGCTGCTCGGCGAGCCGCTGGCGTTGCTCGTCGAGCCGGGAGCGCCACGCGTCGGCGTCGAGCACGGTCGGCTCCTCGTCCGACCCCGCTCCCGGGCCGCCGCGACCGAGGGGGTCGGGCGGGACCTGACCAGATGCGAGCGCCGCAGCCCGGGCCGGCGCGGCGATGAGAGCCAGCCACGGCGACGGGGAGCGGGGCACGGCCTTCGCCCCGAAACGGCGGGTCTCCGACCAAGAGCACGTCAGGCGCGTCGCCGCTCGGGTCAGCGCGACATACACCAGCCGTCGCTCCTCGGCCAGCGCCGCGGGGGTGTCGGCCCGTCCGATGGGGACGAGCCCGGCCTCCATGCCGCACACCCACACCGCCTCCCACTCGAGGCCCTTGGCTCGGTGGAAGCTGCACACAGTCACTGCGTCGGCGGCGCCTGGGCGGTCACCGGCGGCGGCCCGGGCCCAAGCGATCAGGCCCTCCACGGTGCCAGGCCCCTCGAAGCGCTCGAAGCTGCGAGCCAGGTCAACCAGGGCGCTGAGCGCCGCCGCGGCGTCGTCGGTGCGCTCGACGCCTGCGGGCCACCCGTCGGCGCCGTCTCGGGCGTCGAGCGCAGCCTCGAGGTCAGCGGCGGCCATCTGGACCAGCCGGCCGGGGGTGCTGCGCCACCCCGCCAGCACCGCCGCGACCGCCGGGTCGTCGAGCAGCGACGCCCGGCCGGGGGCGCGATGGGGCACCCCGGCCCGTTCGAGGGCGTCGCACAAAGCGCCGACTTGGGCGTTGGTCCGCACCAGCACGGCCATGTCGGACCATCTCAGGCCGTCGCCGTGCGCGGCGCGCATGGCGCCGGCGATGCCGTGGGCCTCGGCCTCGTCGCTAGGGAACGACCGGATGACCGGGACGGGCCCGTCGCCGCGGCTCGAACGCAGCCGGCTGCCCTCCTCCCCGAGGACCCCGCCGGCCGCGGCCACGATCTGGGGGCTGCAGCGGTGGTTGTCGTCGAGGCGGACCACCGTCGTCGACGGCCAGCGCTCGACGACGGTGTCGAGGAGCCGAGGATCAGCGCCGTTCCACGAGTAGATCGCCTGGTTGGGGTCGCCGACCACGCACAGGTCGGTGCCGGTCCCAAGCCATGACAGCAGCAGCCGGTGCTGCAGGGGGTTGACGTCTTGGAACTCGTCGACGAACACGTGCCGCCATCTCCACCGTTGCGCCGACGCGAAGCCGGGGTCGGTGTCGAACGCATCAGCGCAGCGGCCCAGGAGGTCGTCGAAGTCGATCAGCCCCCGCCGGCGCTTCTCGTCCTCGTAGCGCCGGTAGAGCGCGCCGACCGCTCCCGCGGGCACCGGCAGCACCCGGCGGCTCGCGGCCACGGCTTCCTCGAAGTCGCCGGGCCCGATGAGCCTGGCCTTGGCCCACTCGATGTGGCCGGCCAGCTCGGCGAGGGGGACGCCGGCCAGGCCCGGACGGCCCGACGCCAGGGGGCCGAGGACCCGGCCCTTGCGGTCGAGCAGGGTCGGAGCGCTCACGCCTCTGTCGGCCCACCACCGCCGCAGCTGGGCGGCGGCAACGGCGTGGAAGGTTCCCGCCTGCACCCGGTCCCTGAGCCCCAGGCCGGCCAGGCGGTCGGCCAGCTCGCCGGCCGCCTTGCGGGTGAAGGTGATGACCAAGACGTGCGAGGCGTCGGCGGTGCCGGTCACGACCCGATGGGCGATTCGGCGGGTGAGGACGCGGGTCTTGCCGGCACCGGCGCCGGCAAGGACGCAGAGGGGAGCGGCTTCGACGGTCACGGCCAGCTGCTGAGCGGGCGTGAGCCCGGCGAGCAGGTCATCGGCGTCCTGCCGGTGCGCGCCGCCGTGGCCACCGCCGGCCACGACGGGCGGCGCGTCCACTGGCTCTCGACCGCTCATCACCCAGGCAAACGTACGACGGGGGTGTGACCGTCTGGTGGATGCCCGGGCGTGCCGCCCCCGACCCGAACCGCTGCCACCGAGAGCGGTGTCCGAACACCTAACAGTGGCCGCAGCTTCGCCGATTGGAACGGACCAACAAACAAAGGCACCGGTTGCGCGCCAGGCGGGCAGTCCCCCCGAACCACCCTGGCCGGCGCAGCAACCGGTGACCTCTCAGCGCCCACAATGCCTGGCCCGGCGCAGCACGTCAAGTACCCCCCGGCGGCAGGGGATCGGACGCGTGGCTTAGCGTTGGTGCGCATGCCGTTTCCCGCCCGCCTGCTCAACCCCGGGGAAGAGGTCGTCGCGGACGTCCGCACCCACTGGTGGTACTTCGCGGGTCCCGTCGCCGCCGCGGTCGCGGTGCTCGCCGGCGCGGTCGCCGCAGTGGTGATCGGAGCGGCCCGCCCGGTCGATCTGGCCGTCGTGGTGGTGCTCGGCGTCGCCCTGGCGTGGCTCGTGGTGCGCTACGTGCGCTGGAGCGGCACCCACCTCTTCGTCACCACCGACCGGTTGATTCATCGGCAGGGGCTGGTTGCCCGGAGGGGCCGGGAGATCCCCCTCGACCACCTGAGCGACATCGAGTACCGCCAGACGATCTGGCAGCGGGTGCTCGGCGCCGGCGACTTGGTCCTCGAGTCGGCGGGGCGAGACAGCCGGGAGGTGTTCCCGTGGCTGCCTCACCCCGGCGCGATCCAAAACGAGATCTACCGCCAGATCGACGCCAGCCGCACGCAGCGAGGCGTCTCGGTGGCCGAGGAGATCGACCGCCTCGACGGACTCCGCAGGCGGGGTGTGCTAACCGAAGCCGAGTTCGAGGCGCAAAAGGCCCGCCTCCTGAGCCGGCCGTGAGGGTGGTCAGCCTGGTCCCGTCGGCGACCGAGACCCTGCGAGCGTGGGGCGTCGACCCGGTGGCGGTGACCCGGTTTTGCGAGCAGCCCGACCTGCCGACGGTAGGCGGCACCAAAAACCCTGACATCGAAGCGATCGCCGCGCTTCGCCCGGACCTGGTGGTGCTCGACAGGGAGGAGAACCGCCGGGAGGACGCCGAGGCCCTCGCCGCGGCTGGCATCCCGCTCCACGTGCTGCACATCACCGGCGTCGAGGACGTCGAGGAGGCGTTGGACGGTATGGCCCGGGCGGTGGGCGCCGAAGAGGTTGAGAAAGGGGCCGTGACGCCTGCGCCGCCGGCGCGGCCGGCTGTCCCGGTGTGGGTGCCGATCTGGCGCCGGCCGTGGATGGCGATCGGCAACGGCACTTACGGCGCGTCGCTCCTGGCCGCAGCCGGCTTCCAGGTGCGAGCCGGCGGCGACGGGCGATACCCGGAGGAGGACCTGCGACGGGTGGCCGCGCTCGGAGTGTCCTTCGTGTTGGCCCCGTCGGAGCCATACCCGTTCAAGGAACGCCACCGGCGCGAGCTGGAGGTGGTGGCCCCCGTAGAGATGGTCGACGGCAAGGACCTCTTCTGGTGGGGGGTCAGGACACCGGCGGCGCTGGCGCGCCTGCGGGTGCTGGGCGAAGCCCTGAGGGCCAGAGCAGCCGCGGGCCGCTGAGCGCCGCCAGGCTGCGCAAGACCGCCTCCGGCGTGCCGTAGGCCAAGGCGCCGGGACTCGCCGTCCACGCCTGCCGGTGCAGGGCGGCCCGGCGGGCCACGGCGGCGGCCGGATCGGGGTGAGGCCACCCGGGTCCGACGTCGATCACCTCGGCGGCCCCCGCGGCGACCGCCGGCGGCCCGCCGGCGACATGCAGGACCGGGCCGGGACCGATGCCGGCGCGCACCGCCGCCAGCCCGGCGTGCACGGCCGCGGCCGGGGTGGTCGACGCCCGCCCCCACTCCGCCGCCGCGAGCGCCTCGCCGGCGCCGGTGACCACCACCCAGTCCGGGCGGCGCGCGCCGACCGCCGCGGCCTCGCAGCGGGCCGCCTGGAGCGCATCGGGGTGCGACAAGTCGAGCACGACGCCCCGCGGCCCGAAGGGAGCGAGGACCAGACCCCACCCCCAGCCCCGCCGCGCCGCGGCTCGGGCGACGGTCTCCGCGTCCGAGGGACCGGCGGCCACCAGCAGGCCAGCGGCGACGCCCGCAGGCCGCTGCGGGCCGGCGGGCGAACGCAAGGCGACGCCGGCTCGCTCCACCTCGGCGGCCGCCTGCGCCAGTGCGCCGCTCGACGCCCCGACGGCCACCACCGCCCCCGTCACGTCACCCACGTCGCGGGCTTCGCCCCGCTCGGCGCGCCACGCGGCCGCGTAGCCGGCCAGGTCCGGGCCCAGCCATAAGCGGTCCAGCTCGACCCGTTCGCCAGGGCCGAGCAGCACGCCGCCCATCTCGGCGCACGCGGTGAGCAGCCAGCCGTCGCGCTGCAACCCGACGTGCCCCCGGTGGTGGGCGGCGCCCAGCCAGCCCACCGCCCCACGGTCGGTGCTGAGCGCCGGCGCACCGGGCCGGAGGGCGCCGGAGGGACGGCCCTGGCAGCCGGGGTCGTCGCGGTCCCAGCCGAGGGCCGAGACACTGCGGGTGGTCGGGATCTCGATCGGGACCAGCACCCGCTCCACGGTCGCGGGGACCGGGCCGTCGTTGGCCACTGACAGCCGCAACGAGCGCCCGCCGGCCACGTCTTGGACCTCGACCGCCGCTGCCAGGTCGGGGCCGCCCGCGATGGTCACGTCGATGACGTTCACGCCGGCAGGACGTTAGCGCCCGGCGCCTCGAGCGGTGGACTTGTCCGCGGCGGCCCGGCCGGTGAAGATCACCCGGACTTACCAGGGAGGAGCTTGGGATGAGCGGACCGCTTTCGGGTTATCGGATCGTGGAGCTGACGGGGATCGGACCGGGTCCCTTCGCGGGCATGGTCCTGTCGGACATGGGAGCGGAGATCCTCCGGGTGGACCGGTCACAAGCCGTGTCGGACGCCGCGGCCACCCCTGTCAACGACATCCTCGGCCGGGGCCGTCGGTCGGTCGGCGTGGACCTGAAGCACCCGGGCGGGCGAGACACCGTCCTGCGCTTGGTGGAGAAGGCCGACGCCCTGATCGAGGGGTACCGCCCCGGCGTCACGGAGCGCCTGGGGATCGGCCCCGACGACTGCCTGGCCCGCAACCCCAAGCTGGTCTACGGCCGCATGACCGGGTGGGGTCAGGACGGCCCGGTCGCGTCGACCGCCGGTCACGACATCGACTACATCTCACTGTCGGGCGCGCTGTCGCTGGTCGGCCGGGCCGGCGAGGTCCCCGTGCCCCCCGTCAACCTGCTCGGCGACTTCGGCGGCGGCGGGATGCTGCTCGCCTTCGGCGTCGTGTGCGCCCTCTTGGAGGCGTCGCGCTCCGGGCAGGGCCAGGTCGTGGACGCGGCCATGGTCGACGGGTCGGCGCTGCTGACCGCGATGATCTGGAGCTTTAGGGCCGGTGGGCAGTGGGGGGAGCGGGGCACCAACATGCTCGACACCGGCGCCTGGTTCTACGAGGTGTACGAGACCGCAGACGGCGGCTACTTGAGCTTTGGGTCCATCGAGCCGCAGTTCTTCGCCGAGATGGTGCGCATCGTCGGGTTGGCCGACGACGTGGACGGCAAGGGGCCGGTCCCCGACCAGTGGGACCGGGCCAGTTGGCCGGCGATGAAGGAACGCCTGGCGGCGGTGGTGCGGACCCGTACCCGCGACGAGTGGGCCGCCGACTTCGAGGGCAGCGACGCGTGCGTCTTCCCGGTCCTCGACCTCGAGGAGGCCGCCGCCCACCCCCACAACGTGCACCGGCAGACCTTCACCGAGCGCGACGGCGTCACTCAGCCCAGCCCCGCCCCCCGCTTCAGCCGCACCCCGGCGTCCATCGCCGGGCCGCCCGCCGCGGCCGGCCAGCACACCGACGGAGCGCTGGCCGACTGGGGATTCTCCGCCGCCGAGATCAGCGAACTGCGAGCGGCCGGCGCCGTGCGCTGAGTCGACCCAACCGTCCGGGCGGCGCCGCCGGCGCCGCCCGGAGGGTCAGTCCAAGTTGACGACCGGGCAGGTGAGAGTGCGAGTGATCCCCTCCGTGCGCTGCACGCGGCTGACGACCATGCGCCCCAGCTCGTCCATAGTTTCCGCCTGAGCCCTGACGATCACGTCGTAGGGGCCCGTGACGTCGTCCGCGGCGACGACCCCCGGCAGGTCCCGCACGTGGGCGACCACGGCGGCCGCCCGGCCGACCTCGGTCTGGATGAGGACGTATGCCTGCACGGCCATGTCCGCTCTCCCTGCCGCTACGCCAGCCGCTTTTCCAGGGCGGCCAACTCTTGGTGAAGCTCGTCAGGGACATGCTCGCCGAGGCTTTCGTAGTGCTCTGCGATGAGCGGCACCTCCGCCCTCCAGCCCTCCACGTCGACGCGCAGCAGCTCCGCCATCGCCTCCGGGGTGATGTCCATCCCCTCGGTCGGGATCGCCGACGCGGTCGGGATGTAGCCGATAGGCGTCTCGGTCGCGTCGCCCCGGCCGGCGCAGCGCTCGAAGATCCACTCGAGCACCCGGCTGTTGTCCCCGAAGCCGGGCCACAGGAACGAGCCGTCGGCGCCCTTGCGGAACCAGTTCACGTAGAACAGCTTGGGCAGCTTGGCCGGGTCGGTGGCCTCGCCCACCCGCAGCCAGTGAGCGAAGTAGTCGGCCATGTTGTAGCCGCAAAACGGCAGCATGGCGAAGGGGTCGCGGCGGAGCTTGCCCACCGCCCCGGCTGCCGCCGCGGTCGTCTCCGAGGCCATCAGCGAGCCGAGGAACACGCCGTGCTTCCAGTCGAACGCCTCGGTGACCAACGGCACCACCGTCGAACGGCGCCCGCCGAAGAGGATCGCCGAGATCGGCACGCCGCGGGGATCCTCCCATTCGGTGGCGATCGCCGGATCCTGTGAGGCAGGAGCGGTGAACCGGGCGTTGGGGTGCGACGCCGGCGTGCCCGACTCGGGAGTCCAGTCCTGGCGCTTCCAGTCGGTCAGGTGGGCGGGCGGCACTTTGGTCATACCCTCCCACCACACGTCACCGTCGTCGGTCAGCGCCGTGTTGGTGAAGATGACATTGCCCGAGAGGGTCAGCATGGCGTTGCGGTTGGTCTTGTCGTTGGTGCCAGGCGCCACGCCGAAGAACCCGTTCTCGGGGTTGATGGCCCGAAGCACGCCCTCCTCGTCGAACTTCATCCAGCAGATGTCGTCGCCGACGGTCTCGACCTTCCAGCCGGGGAGGGTCGGGATGAGCATCGCCAGGTTGGTCTTGCCGCACGCCGAGGGGAACGCCCCGGTGATGTAGCGGACCTCACCGTCGGGCGAGGTCAGCTTCACGATCAGCATGTGCTCCGCCAGCCAGCCGTCGTCTCGGGCCATGACCGAGGCGATGCGCAGGGCGAAGCACTTCTTGCCGAGCAGGGCGTTGCCTCCGTAGCCGGAGCCGTAGGACCAGATCTCCCGGGTCTCGGGGAAGTGCACGATGTACTTGTTGTCGGGGTTGCACGGCCACGAACTGTCGGCTTGGCCGGGCTCCAGCGGAGCACCGAGGGAGTGGACGCAAGGCACGAACTGGCCGTCGGACCCGAGGACCTCCAGCGCCCCGCGGCCCATGCGGGTCATGATCCGCATGGACACCGCGACATACGCCGAATCGGTCAGCTGCACGCCGACGTGCGCGATCGGAGAGCCGAGCGGGCCCATCGAGAACGGAACGACATAAAGCGTGCGCCCCTTCATCGACCCGCGGTACAGGTCGCGCATCGACGCCTTCATTTCTGCCGGTGCCTTCCAGTTGTTGGTGGCGCCGGCGTCCTCCTCCTTCTCGGAGCAGATGAACGTGCGGTCCTCGACCCGAGCGACGTCACCGGGATCGGAGGTGGCCCAGTAGCTGTTGGGCCGCTTGGCGTCCGACAGCCGGGTGAAGGTCCCGGCGTCGACCAGCTGCTGGCACAGCGCGTCGTACTCCTCGGCAGAGCCGTCGCACCACTCGACGCGATCCGGACCGAGCAGCTCGGCCCAGTCGTCTACCCAGGCGAGCAGAGCCGCGTTGTCGGTGAGGGGGGTCGGCGAAGTCACAGTCGGACGGTCTCCTTGATCTGGCGGTCCTGACTCGGTCTCAGCGCTTGTACCCGCCATCGCCTCCAGGGGAACGGACGCTTTGGGCGCTGCCCACCCAGCTCGTACGTGCCCTTGAACTCGTCGCCGGCTGCCTACGCTGACCTGGTGGGTCACCGTATCGGATCACCTCTTTGAGGGGCGAGTTCAGCGCCATCGAGAGGATCGCCGCCAGCCTTCCCGTCCCGGCGGCAGGAGAGACGTGGATCGGCGACGACGCTGCGGTCGTTCACGGCCGCGACGGCTGGCTGCTCCTCGCCGCGGACACCGTCGTCGCCGGGGTCCACGCCGACCTTTCCCTCACTGGGGTGGACGACCTGGGGTGGAAGGCCATGACCGCCAACCTCAGCGACCTGGCGGCCATGGGCGGGGAGCCGGGGCACGCGTTGGTCACGGTGAGCGGCCCGGGGGACAGCGACCTCGACGCCCTCTACCGCGGCATCGGCGACGCCGCCCGCCTGTACTGCTGCCCGGTGGTCGGCGGCGACTTGACCAACGGCCCGGTACTCGTCGTCACCGTGGCGGTGACCGGGACCGTCGAAGGCGATCCGGTGCTGCGCAGCGGCGCTCGACCGGGCGACGACCTCTGGGTCACCGGCCCCCTCGGCGCGGCCGCAGCAGGCCTCCGCCTTCTCCGCGCCGGGCACGCCCGCGGGGCCGGACCGGCAGCGGGGGACCTCGAGCCCGGCGAGGCCGCAGCCGTCCGGGCCCACGCCAGGCCGGTGCCGCTCCTGGCGGAGGGCCGGGCCGCCCGCCGGGCGGGGGCCACCGCGATGATCGACGTGTCCGACGGCTTCGCCGCCGACCTGGGTCACCTCGCCGACCGCTCCGGCGTCGGCTTCGAGCTGACCGGCCTGCCGATAGCACCCGCGGCCACGCTCGAGGAGGCCGTCGGAGGGGGCGAGGATTACCAGCTGATCTTCTCCGCTCCCGACGCCGACGCGGTGAGGACCGCGTTCGGTGGGTTGCCAGCGCCGAGCGTGGTCGGCCGGGTCGTTGCCGATCCAGGGACCCGGACCTTCAAGGGCTCTGCACTGCCTCCCGCCGGGTGGCAACACGAGTGGCAAATGCCGAGATTTCCCTCAAGTGCGAAGCCGGGGTAGCCGACCACCGAACATATGCAGGCGGACACCCACGAGTCGACAACCGAACACGCCGAGATCATCGCTGACCTCCTGGCCAGCCAGGATGCCCCGGCCGTGTTCGAAAGGCTCGGGCGGCTGCGCAGCGCCGAAGGCCCCGCGGAGGTCATAGGCGCGACGTTGCTTCCAGCGGCGCGGCTGCTGCAGCGCCGCTACCGCGCTGGTGAGCTCGACGCCGCAGCCCTCTCCGCCGGCATCGCGCTGGCCCGCAGGGCCCTGATCCGCGCCGGGGAGCCCGCGGTGGCGCCGCCGGCCGGGGTCACCCGCCGGCCGGTCGTGGTGGCCGCGCCGTCGGCGACGACCAGCCTGGACGCCGACGGCGCCTACGAATCCCTCCTCGCGACCGGCCACCCGGCGCAGCTCATCGCGCCAGTCGACGACGTCGAGTCCCTCGCCCGCCACCTCCGCTCGCTGGCGCCGCTGGCCCTGGTGCTCGCCTGCGACGACGCACGGTCCCTGCCCGCCATCGCCGCCCTGGCCGCGACCGCCGGCGCGGTGGGCGTGCCGGTCCTCGCGTGCGGGCCGGCCTACGGCGCCGACGGCCATCGGGCTGCCCGGATCGGGGCTACCGCGTGGGCGCCCGACCCTGCCGGCATGCTGACCATGCTCGCCCGGTGGCACCAGGCCGGGGGCGCGCTGGCCATGAACGTCGAGGAGCCACAAGACGCCGCGCTGGTGCGTGCCGCGTGGCCGGCGGTCACCATGGCCGCCGCCGGGACCGGCGGGCCCGACGAGGCCTGGGCCCAGACGACGGTGCGCGCCGTGGGCGATCTGCTGGCCGCCTCGCTGTGGGCCGGCGACGTCACGGTCCTGCTCGACTGGCTCGACGACGAGCTGTCCGGTCCGGACCGCACCCAGGTCCGTGACGTCCACGTCGTCGGGTTGCTCGACGCGGTCTCCTCCGCACTGCCTTCCACCATGTCGACGGCCGCCACGATGATCGGCGAAGCCCGCGACCACCTCCGCCAGCACATCCTGCGCCCCGGCCGGCCGACCCGCCCGGCCCCCCGCGCCGCTCTGCCGGAGACCGCAGCTCCCAGCCCGGTTGACTCCCGTCCCGCCGACGCCGGGGCGCGCCCGTCCCTGGCCCCGCTGCCGGCGCCGGTGCCGCCGGCCGCCCCTTCCATGCTCTCCAACGGCCACAGCGCCGCCGGGCAGGCCGCCGCAGGTCAGGCGTTCGCCGACCTCCTGCTGCTCGGCGCCCTGGCTGCCCAGTCGACCGGGGCTGTCCTCGCGGTGGTCCAACCCGGCGGCAAGTGGAGCGCCCTGGCCCACGGCCTCGACCAGCGCGACGGACTCAACGATCCGTTGCTCTGGACGACCATCGCCAGCCGGCGAGAGGCAGTGGAGATCCCCGACATGGGCACCCACCCCGAGCTGTCCCGCGGGCCGCTCGCCCAGCGCCCGATGTCGCTGCGCTGGGCGTACGGCATCGCCCTGCGCGATCAAGACGGTGCGGTGATCGCGGTGTTCAGCCTGGTGGACCGGTGGCTGCGCCAGGTCACCCGACGGGAGCAGCGGGCCCTGACCGCGGCCGCACGCCAGCTGACCGTCCAACTCCTCCAGGTCCGCCGGCCCGCGCCGGCGGCCGCCCCGCCGGCCGCCCCCACCGGTTGGAGCGGCGTCCGGCCCCTCGAGCGACCGGCCGGCGGCGGCCGACGCAACCTGTCGCTGCCCGACGGCCAGCAGCTCCTGCGCAGCCACGAGGTCGCCGTCCTCTTCGACGTCACCGAGCGCACGGTGATCAACTGGGCGGCCGCCGGCAAGCTCCCGAGCCTGCGGACCATCGGGGGCCACCTGCGTTTCCGCAGCGAGGACGTCTACTCGCTGCTGTCGTCGCGCCAGGGCGGCGCCTGAACCTCAGGCTCCACACCGCACGCCCCACGCCGCCCACACTGCACACCGCAGCGATTAGCCCCATCCGAACGGCGCCCCAGCGTCGGCCCAGGCGCGCCAGACGCCCGCCGGAGGCGGGCGTCTCATGCCTGGTCATCGTCGCCGGTTAGGGCTAGCGCACGACCTTTTGGATCTTGCCGGCCCGGATGCAAGACGTGCACACGTGGACCCGTCTCGGGCTGCCGTTGACCATGGCCCGGATGCGCTGGATGTTTGGATTCCAACGACGCTTGGTGCGCCGGTGGGAGTGACTGATGCTCATTCCGAACGAGGGGTGCTTGCCGCACACCTCACAGACCGCTGCCATGACGGGACAACCTCTCTTTAGGACGTCGTGCGGCTCACTCCAGTGAGCCTCAGGACCGACCGACGAGGTTAGCATCCCGTCATGCAGACGCTTGAGCGCCTGGCGGCGGGTGACCTCGTGGCCATAGTGACCGCCTACCGAGACGCCTTGCGGGCCCACCAGGAGATCATCAACAGGCTGAACGTCTACCCGGTGCCCGACGGCGACACCGGGACCAACATGGCCCTGACCCTCGAGTCGGTGGTGGCCGAGGTGGCCGAGCGCGGCGACGGCGACCTGACCGTCGTGGCCAAGGCCATCAGTCACGGGTCCCTGATGGGGGCGCGAGGCAACTCCGGGGTCATCCTGTCGCAGATCCTCCGGGGGCTGGCCTCCACCTTCGGCGCCGCCGGTTCGATCGACGGGCCGGTGTGGCGCGACGCACTCTCCGCCGCCCGCCAGGGCGCCTATAAGGCCGTCCAGCACCCGGTGGAGGGCACGATCCTGTCCGTGATGGCCGCGGCCGACGACGCGGTGCACGCCGCCGCCTCCGACGACCTGCTCGAACTGGCCGACCTGGCCCGCTCTGCCAGCTACGAGGCGCTGGCTCGCACCCCCGAGCAACTCCCGGTGCTCGCCAAGGCGGGGGTCGTCGACTCCGGGGGCAGCGGCCTGGTGCTCCTCTTCGATGCGGTGTGCCACGTGGTAGGCGGCCGGCCGCTCCCCGAGCCCGACACGTCGGTCCCCGGGGCGGCGGCGCCCGCCGCTGAAAGCTCACCGGACGAGCCGGCGGGGGACGACGGCCCCGACGACCTCCGCTACGAGGTGATGTATCTCCTGGAGGCTCCCGACGCGACGATCGACTCGTTCCGCGACGTGTGGGCCGGCATCGGCGACTCGATCGTGGTGGTCGGCGGCGACGGCCTGTACAACTGCCACATCCACACCGCGGACATCGGCGCGGCCATCGAGGCCGCGCTCGAGGTGGGTCGCCCGCGCAAGATCCGAGTGACCGACTTGTGGGAGGAGGTGGAGGAGGAGCGCTGGGTGCGCGAGGCGGCGGCCGGCACCCACGTCGACCCGCCGGTGGAGCCGGTCGAGTGCGCGGTGGTGGCGGTCTGCACCGGCGACGGGATCAGGCGGATCTTCCACTCGCTCGGCGTGACGACAACGGTCACCGGTGGGCAGACCATGAACCCCTCCACCGCGGAGCTGCTCGACGCGATCGCCAAGGCCCCCGCCGAGCAGGTGATCATCCTCCCCAACAACAAAAACATCGTTCCTGTCGCCGAGGCGGCAGCCGCGCAGGCGAGCAAAGCGGTGCGGGTGGTCGCCACCCGTGGCATCCCCGAGGGCTTCGCGGCTCTGCTCGAGTACGACCCCGAGGGAGACGTCGACGCCAACGCCGAGCTGATGACCATCAGCGCCGGGCGGGTGGTGGCCGGCGAGGTCACCACCGCGGTCCGCGACACCGAGAGCGAGGTCGGTGCGGTCCGGGCCGGCGACTACATCGGCCTGTCCCGCCGTGGGATCGAGGCTGTCGGTGCCACCGCCTCCGAGGCCGCCATCGCCCTGCTCGACCGGCTCATCGACGACGCCCACCACGAGATCGCCACCCTGATCGTGGGGGAGGGGGCCGCCGCCGCGGAGACCCGGCGCATCACCGAGTGGATGGCCGAGCACCGTCCGGAGATGACCGCCGAGATCCACCAAGGCGGTCAGCCGCTCTACCCGTACCTGTTCTCGATCGAGTGAGCGCCACGGGCCCGCCGACCGGCCGGGCCAGCACCCTGGCCGACCTCGACGCCGTCGGGGTCGGCGAGCTCGGGTCGGTGAAGGCCCACCCGAAATGGTTCGACGCTCTAGAGCAGGTGGGGATCCGGACCGTGCTCGATCTGGTCACCCACTACCCCCGCCGCTACATCGACCGGACCCTGCGCGAGGACATCGCCACGATCGTCGAAGGCCAGGAGTCCACCGTCTTGGCGACGGTGCGCAAGGTGGCGTCGCGCCGGACCCGCAACGGGCGGGCGATGGTGGAGATCGACGTGTTCGACGGGAGCAGCTACCTGCGTGCGACGTTCTTCAACCAGTCGTGGCGGGCCCGGCAGCTGCCAGAAGGGACCGAGGCGGTGTTCTCCGGCAAGGTCGATCGCTACAAGGGCCGCCTGCAGATGACGAACCCGTTGGTGGATCTGATCGGCAACCGGACCGGTCGCATCGTGGCGATCTACCCGGAGTCGGAAAAGGCTGGCCTATCCAGTCAGGACTACGGGATCATGGTCGAAGACGCGCTGGCCAACGTCGTTGGGACCCTCGAGGACCCGCTCCCCGAGGCGGTGCGCGCCGAGCACAACCTGGCGGAGCGGACGTGGTCGCTGCACCAGACCCACCTCCCCGAGCACATGGGCGCGGCCCAGCGGGGCCGGCGCAGGCTGGGTTTCGACGAACTGCTGCGCCTCCAGCTGATCCTGGTGCTACGCAAGCGCCTCATCGAGCGGGAGGCCATCGGTATCCGCCACCAAGTCGGCGGGGCCCTGATTCACCGCTTCCTCAGCCGGCTGCCCTTTCCCCTGACCTCAGCCCAGCAGCGGGCTCTGGCGGAGATCGACGCCGACCTGGCCGGCCCCCACCCCATGCACCGGCTGCTGCAAGGCGACGTCGGCTCCGGTAAGACCCTCGTGGCGGTGGCCGCCCTCCTCACCGCGGTCGAAGGCGGCCACCAAGGCGCGTTCATGGCGCCCACCGAGGTGCTCGCCGAGCAGCACGCGGCCGGCGTGCGGGCCCTCCTCGCCGGGCTGCAGGTCCCCGCCGGTGACGGCAGCCTCTTCGCCGACCGAGACCTGGCGGTGGGGCTGCTGACCAACCGCACGACCGCCACCGAGCGCCGGGCGCTCCACGCCCGGCTGCGCTCCGGCGAGATCGACATCCTCATCGGGACCCATGCCCTGCTCACCGACGCGGTGGCCTTCTCTGACCTCGGGGTCATCGTCATCGACGAGCAGCACCGCTTCGGCGTCGAGCAGCGCGCCGCCCTGCGGAGCAAGGGCGGCCAGCCGGAGGCCGGCGGTGACAAGGCGGCCGCGGTCCCAGACGTGCTGGTCATGACCGCCACACCGATCCCCCGGACCGCGGCGATGACGGTGTTCGGGGACCTCGACACCACCGTCCTCGACGAGTTGCCGCCGGGGCGGACCCCGATCGACACCACCTGGGCCCGGGGCCCGATCGAGGAAGCCGGCGCGTGGGAACGGGTCCGGGCCGAGGTGGCGGCCGGCCGGCAGGCCTACGTGGTGTGCCCCCTGGTGGAGGGCTCCGAAAAGATCCAGGCCCGGTCCGCGGCCGAGGAGGTTGAGAGGCTGGTGGCCGCCGAGCTGACCGGGCTGCGCCTCGGCCTGCTGCACGGCCAGCTCCCGGCGCGGGACAAGGAGGCGGTGATGGCGTCGTTTCGGGCCGGGGACATCGACGTCCTGGTCGCCACCACCGTCATCGAGGTCGGCGTCGACGTCCCCAACGCCACCGTCATGGTGATCGAGGACGCCGACCGCTTCGGTATCGCGCAGCTTCACCAGCTGCGCGGCCGGGTCGGGCGCGGAGCCGACCGGTCCTGGTGCTACCTGCTCGGCGAGGGCAGCACCCCCGAGGGCGAAGCCCGCCTGAAGGCCCTGGCGGCTACCACCGACGGCTTCGAGCTGGCCGAGATCGACCTCGAGCTGCGCGGCGAGGGCACGATCCTCGGCACCCGTCAAAAGGGGGCGACCGACCTCAAGCTGGCTTCGCTGCGCCGGCACCGCAAGACCGTGGAGCTGGCCCGGCAGGTCGCTTTCGAGATCGTCGACAGCGACCCGAGCCTCGCCGATCATCAAGAGCTCGCCGACGAGATCCGGTTCTTCGTCGACGACGAGGAACGGGAGTTCCTCTTCAAGAGCTGATTCGGGAGCGTCAGGTGGCCGTAGATCCAAAGGACGATGGCGCCGGGCCGTCAGGGCCGGTGGGTTCGCACGGCGACGCCGGGTAGGTCGCGGAAGGCGGCGATGTCGGCTGAGACTACCTCCCGCTGAGTTGCGGTCGCGGTGGCGGCGATGATGAGGTCGTGGGCCCCGCGGGGTCGTCCCTGCCGCCGGGTGGCCACGAGGAGGTCGGCGTGGGCGGCGGCGACGTTGGTGTCGTAGTCGACGACGGGCACGACGTGTTGGACGTCGTCGACGAACTGGAGTCTGGCAGCCCTGTGGGCATCGTCTGCGAACTGGACGCCGACGAGGAGCTCGGCCAGGGTGATGGCGGCGATGGCCACTTCGTCGTCATCGGCGATGACCGCATCGAGCTCGCCGCCGGAGCGGTTGGCATCGATGAGAAAGGTCGTGTCGAGGAGGAGCCGGCTCACGGTCGGGTCTCGATCTCCAGCAGCGCCCGGGCCGAGGTGGCATCGTCAGCGAAGGAGGGATCGCTCCGATGCCGGCGGAGCATGGCCTTGACGTCCGCGCCCTTCCCCGTACCGATGGGGTCGAGCTGGGCGATCACCCGGCCGCGCCGGACGATCGTGAAGTGCTCACCGCGGTGTTCCACGGCGTCGAGGATGGTCGAGAAGTTCCTGGCAGCCTCCGTCGCACTCACCTCAGGCATGCAATCAGATTATCTGAGTCGATCCGGCAGTGCAGTCGGCGACCGGTGACTAGAGCGTCGCTTGGCCCGCCGGCTCAGAAACCGGTTGTCCGGTGATCCACTCGGGGCGACTCTGCCATGGAGGGGCTGCGGCCCGCCGGCCGGGTTCGGTTTCTCGGAGCAGCGCCAGCAGGACGAGGGTGGAGGCGCCGAGGAGAGCGGCGCCGACCCAGAGCGCGGCGCTGATCCCGGAGAGGGCGGCGATGCCGCCAAGCACGAGAGGGCCGAGGGCGTAGCCGCTGTCGCGCCAGAGGCGGTAGACGCCGAGGGCGCCACCCCGCCAGGCCGGGTGGGCGCTGTCGCCGACGGCGGTGATGAGGTTGGGGTAGGCGAGGGCCATTCCCCCGCCCATGACCGTGGCCCCGAGGTACCAGACCGCCACGGTGGTGGTGGAGGCGATGATCGCGATCCCGGCGCCGATGAGGAAGGTGCCGGCGGTGATGGGCCATTTGCGCCCGACGTGGTCCGCGAGCCAGCCGGTGGGGACCTGGCCCAGTCCCCACACCCAGGCGTAGACGCCGACGAGGACGCCGACGGTGGCCACAGACAGGCCGCGGCGGAGAAAGTAGAGGGGGAAGAAGCCGATAACCAGGCTGTCGGCGACCTTGTTGATCATCCCGGCCTGGCAGACGGCAAGCATGCTGCGGTCGTGCCAGCTCATGTAGCGCGCTAGCTGCCTGACCCCGGGCATGGCCGTCTGGTCGGTGTGGGCGGCGTGGTGGCGCGCTGCTTCGGCTCGGGCCCATGGCAGGGTCTCGCGGGCCGGGCCGAAGGTGATCAAAGCGCCGGCGGCTACCACGCCGAGGGCGAGCAGGTACGGGGCGGGGCGTAGCCCGTAGGAGGCGACGAGCAGGCCGGCGGCGAGGCCGCCGATCCCGGTTCCTACGTAGCCGGCCGATTCGTCCAGGCCGACCGCGAGGCCGCGGCCGGCCGGTCCGACCAGGTCGATCTTGGCGGTGACCGACATGCTCCAGGTCAGCCCTTGGTTGACACCGAGGAACAGGTTGGCCAGTACCACCCACCACCATGCCTGGGCGAAGATGATCAATAGGGCGTAGGGCAGGGCGAAGGCCCAGCCGACGAGCAGGATCCGCTTGCGGCCGAGGCGGTCGGAGAGCCGCCCGGCGACGAGGTTCATCACAGCTTTGACCGCGCCAAAGGCGGCCACGAACGACACGGTGTAGAGGACGGAGACGACACCGAAGGTGTGCTTGGCGAGCGGTGGTAAGGCGACTCGTTCGACGCCGATGGTCGCGCCGACCAGCAGAGTGATGACGGTGAACAGCGAGAACTGCCACCAGTTGGCGCGCAGCCCGAGTCGGTGGTCGACGGTCGGACTTGTCGTCGAGGGGGCGGCGGTCATGGCCCGGTCGTGAGGGGTCGCATGCATGGATGAGTCAGACCCGCTCGGGGATGCGGTCGGCGACGAGCGCGATTTTCGGGTTTGGGCGGTTATCGTACAGGGCGTTTTGAGGTTCTTGCTCCACGACAGCGCGCCGCGTAGGGTTTTTCGCCACCGAGAATCGAGCCTGCGGTTGAGCTATCCAGCCGGCAGCCTGAATCTGCATGTTGGGGGACAACGGTGGGACGTGTGCCTGCGCACCGGGGACGATCGCAGGAGCCGACCGCCTCACCGGCGCGCGCGATGAGCCAGACTCCATCGCAGGGCCCCCGACCGTCCGAGGACGGCTCCGAGAGCGTTGCCGGGCGTCAACTGGACCTCCAGCGCCTGGCGGCGATCGTCACTTGGTCCAACGACGCCATCCTGTCCAAAACCGTCGACGGGATCATCACGTCGTGGAACGCGTCGGCGGAGCGCCTATACGGGTACAGCCCCGAGGAGGTCCTCGGCCGCCACGTGCGGATCCTCGTCCCCGACGGTCGCCTCGACGAGCTGGCAGTAATGCTCGAGCGGGTGGCTGCCGGTGAAGCCATCGAACGTCTCGAGACCCTCCGCCGGCGCAAGGACGGCTCCGAGGTCTGGGTGTCGCTCAGCGTCTTGCCGCTCTTCGCCGAGGACGGCACCGTACAGGGCGCCTCGACCATCGCCCACGACGCCAGCGAGGCCCGCCAGGCCAACCAAGACCTGCAGAGGCTGGCCGCGATCGTCGAGTCGTCGACCGACGCGATCCTCACCAAGACCGTCGAGGGAACCATCACCTCTTGGAACAACGCAGCAGAGGCGCTTTACGGCTACAGCACCGAGGAGGCGGTCGGGCGCCACATATCCCTCATCGTCCCCCCCGACCGGCTCCCGGAGCTTCGCGACATCCTGGCCAAGGTCGCGATCGGCTCGACCGTGGACCGCCTCGAAACCGTACGGGTCCACAAGGACGGCACCACCCGGCGGGTGCGGCTCAGCGTGTGGCCGCTGCTCGACGGCAACGGGGGAGTGGCGGGAGCCTGCGCGCTGGCCCACGACCTCTCCGTTGACCAGGCGCGAACCGAAGCCGAGCAACGGTTTCGGACTGCCTTCGCCCGTTCGAGCTTCGGGATGCTCATCGCCGCCTTGGACGGCGTGTTGACCGCGGTCAACCCGGCGATGTGCCGGATGCTCGACCGGACCAGGGAGGAGGTCCTCGGCCACCGCTGGCCCGAGTTCCTCCACCCCGACGAGCAGGACCTCTTCGATGCCGCGCTGGGCGAGCTGGAGATGGGCGCCGAGTCACACAGCAGCGAGTGGCGCTGCGTTCGACCCGACGGTACCGACCTTTGGGTCGAGGTGGCCGTCAACGTCGTGCGCAGCGACGACGAAGAGCCGCTCTACCTGATGGCCCAGATGCAAGACATCGGCGACAGGAAGCGGATCGAAGCCGAGATGCGCCACCGCGCGCTCCACGACGACTTGACCGGCCTGCCCAACCGGGCGCTGCTGATCGACCGGCTGGACCACGCCCTGGCGGCCGGTCGGCGCAGCGGCACTCGCACCGGGGTGCTCTTCGTGGACATCGACGGGTTCAAGAACGTCAACGACGCGTTGGGCCACGTCGTCGGAGACCGGCTCCTGATCGAGATGGGCCGTCGCCTCCAAGCGTCGGTCCGCCCCGGTGACAGCGTGGCGCGCTTTGGGGGCGACGAGTTCGTCCTGGTGTGCGTCGACGTGAGCGACTCGGACGTGGCCGGCCTGGTCGAGCGGGTGACGGGAGTGCTCGCCACCCCTTTTTCCATCGCCGGCGCGGAGAGCATCATCGGGGCCAGCATCGGGATCACCTTGAGCCGGCCCGAAAGCACCAGCCACCGGCTGCTGTCGGAGGCCGACGCCGCGATGTACCGGGCCAAAGCCCAGGGCCGGGGTCGGGCGTCGCGCTTCGACGACTCGCTGCAGATCCGGGCCGAGACCATGTTCCACGGCGAAAGGGCCCTCCGGGCCGGTATGCGCCGCGGCGAGCTCGTCGCCCACTACCAGCCGATCGTCGACCTGCGGACCCTGAAGGTGAGGGGGTTCGAGGCGCTGGCGCGCTGGCAGACCGGCGACGGCAACCTGATCAGCCCGGTCGATTTCATCCCCACCGCCGAGGCCACCGGCCTGATCGTCGGGTTGGGGCAGATGATCCTCGACCACGCCGCCAGAGAGGTCGCGGGGTGGAACCGGGACGACCCGACCTCCGACCCGCTGTGGGTGTCGGTCAACCTGTCCGCCCGCCAGCTCGACGATCCGACCCTGGCCGGGTTGGTCACAGAGATACTGGCCGCCGGCGGTTTGGCGCCGGAACTGCTCCACTTGGAGATCACCGAGACGGCCGTCATGGACGACATCGAGCGGTCGCTGCCCGTCCTCGAGGAGCTCAAGCGCTCGGGGGTGCATCTGGCCATCGACGACTTCGGCACCGGCTACAGCTCGCTGGCGTACCTCAGCCAGCTGCCGGTCGACACGCTGAAGATCGACCGGTCATTCGTCCGCAACCTCGGCATTTCCGATGAGGACACCTCCATCGTCCGGTCGGTGATCGGCCTGGCCGACGCCATGCACCTGACCTGCGTCGCCGAGGGGGTGGAGACGGCCCTACAGCAAGGCGCGCTCATCGGTCTCGGCTGCGAACTGGGTCAGGGCTACCTGTGGAGCCCGCCGCTCGAGCCTTCGCAGGTCCCCGGCTGGTTGCGCAGCCACCGCGACGGCCTCACCTGACGCGCCGGCCGGCTCGGCCCTCCGACCGGCTCAGGCCTCCGGCCCCTCGGGGACCTCGGGCATGATGGTGTCCCAGCGGTCCCAGCAGTCGGCGCAGCGGTAGGTCAGCAGATCGCCCGGCCAGGGCGGGTCGTCCTCCGGCCAGGTGGTGATCAGGTGCGCGACGCCTCCGCAGTCGACACAGGTGATGGTGGTGTCGGGGGCCGGTGGACGAGGCACAGGCCCAGTCTGGCCCACGACCGGAGTTGGCGGGCCGGTACCGTTGGCGGATGCGAGTGGTGGCCGGGTCGGCGAGAGGCCGGGCCATCCAGGCTCCTGCCGGCCGGTCCACCCGCCCGACGGGGGACCGGGTGCGCGAAGCGGTGTTCAACGCGTTGACGAGCCTGGGCGCAGTGCAAGACGCCACCGTCGTCGACCTCTTCGCGGGCAGCGGGGCGCTCGGGATCGAGGCGCTGTCTCGCGGCGCGCGCGCCGCCACCTTCGTAGAGCGGGACCGGGGCGCGGCGGCGACCGTCCGGGCCAACCTGGCCGCCCTCGGCTTCGACGGGCCAGGGTCGAGCGTGCTCGTGGTCGACGCCGTGACCGCGGCCGGTTCGGCGCCGCTGGTGGGCGGCGCCGACGTCGTGTTCGCCGACCCGCCGTACCGCTTCGAGGGGTGGCCGGAGTTGCTGGCCGCCCTCACCGCCGCCGGCTTCGGCGGCATCCTCGTCGCCGAGACGGGCCGGAGCCTGAACGCGGCGGAGGGGTGGGATGTTGTCAGGGAGAAGGCCTACGGCAGTACCGTGGTCACCATGCTGCGCCCGGTGTGTGCCCCTCGCGAGGGAGGCCCGATCCAAGAAGGTCACGATCGATGAGGACCGCGTTGTTCCCCGGGTCGTTCGACCCGTTCCACAACGGGCACCTGGAGATCGTCGAAACCGCCGCCCACCTCTTCGACCATGTCGTGGTCGCCGCCGTGCGCAACCCGCAAAAGGGCGCTCCGCTGTTCACCCTCGAGGAGCGCCAGCAGATGATCGCCGACTCGGTGGTGCACCTGCCCAACGTGACCCTGAGCAGCTTCGCCAGCCTCGTCGTGGACCTGGCCCGCGAGGTCAACGCAGACGTCATCGTCAAGGGGCTGAGGGTGTCGTCGGACGCCGAGTCGGAGCTTCAGCAGGCCCAGATGAACAAGTCGGTGTCCGGTATCGAGACCCTGCTGATCCCCTGCTCCTCGGAGTACACGTTCATCGCGTCGAAGTACGTTCGCGAGTTCGCCCGCTTCGGGGGCGCCGACCGGATCGGCACCATGGTGCCGGGACCGGTGTTTACCAAGTTGAAGGAGAAGTTCTCGCAGTGACCCGCCCAACCATCCTGGGACCGGTCCGATGAGCGCCCCCGACGCCCGCCCTCAGATCGACACCGAGACCCTGGTC
Organism: Acidiferrimicrobium sp. IK; assembly: GCF_025499425.1. Taxonomy (GTDB): domain Bacteria; phylum Actinomycetota; class Acidimicrobiia; order Acidimicrobiales; family Palsa-688; genus Acidiferrimicrobium. The sequence continues at coordinate 409,361 of NZ_JAIMCB010000002.1, read as the reverse complement.
CGCCGGGTCATCGAGATCATCGAGAACACCCGGGCCCTTCCCCTCTCCTCGTCGGTGAAGCTGGACAACAAAGAGGAGGTCCTCGAGTTGCTCGACGAGGCCCTCAACCGTCTTCCCGACGAGGTCCGCAACGCCCGGTGGATGCTGAAGGAGCGCGAGGAGTACCTCCTGAAGACCCAACGCGAAGGCGAGGAGATCGTCGAGTCGGCGCGGGAGAGAGCGGAGCGGATGGTGCAGCGCACCGAGATCGTCCGCGAGGCCCAGCACACCGCCCGGCGGACCCTCGAGGCGGCGCGCGACGAGGCCCGCAAGCTGCGCCTAGAGGCCGAGGACTACGTCGACCAGAAGCTTGCGTCTTTCGAGATCGTCCTCGAGCGAACCATCAAGACCGTCGCCGCCGGTCGCCAGAAGCTTTCCCTCGCCCCCCCGCCCGTCGTCGCCACCGATTCCAGCATCGCCGGGACCGGACTCACCGACGACACCCTGGGCGGCGAGGAGGCGTTCTTCGACCAGGACCAGGGGTAGTGGTGCGCGCCGGACGGTGCGGGCCGCCGCCCCACCGGAGTTAGCGCCGTGCCGCCGAGCCCGTGGCTGGTGCCGATCACGGCCATCCGGCGCAGCCCCGGCGTCCGCCGCCACGAGCAGCGCAGCGGCCCGGTCGGCAAGCTGGTCGACGGAGATCCGCTGGTGGTGGCCGGGACGTCCGTGCCGGCCGGAGCCGAAGCCGAGGCCGACGTCGACTTGGACGTGATCGTGGGCGGCATCGAGGTCAGCGGTGAGGTCTCCGCGCCGTGGCAGGGGGAGTGCCGGCGGTGCCTGCGGCCCGTCGGCGGCGAGCTTCATGCCGAGGTGCGCGAGATCTACCGGCCCCGCACCGCTTCGAGCGACGACGACGAGGAGACCTATCCGCTCTCGGGTGAGCAGCTGGACCTGGCGCCGCTGGTGCGCGACGCCCTGCTCCTGGCGCTTCCCCTGGCCCCGTTGTGCCGGCCCGACTGCGCCGGTTTGTGCCCCATCTGCGGCGCCGACCTGGCCGATGGACCCTGCGGCTGCGAGCACGCCCCGACCGATCCGCGCTGGGCCGTGCTCGACGACTTGAAGCCTCGCGGCAGGGGCTGAGCGGCCCCGGCAGCACGAGGCGCTCCCGAGCACCTAGACTGGTCGGGCTCCGGCGCGCCGTATGGCGCGCGCCCTCCGTTCCCCACACAGGAAGCCCGACGATGGCCGTCCCGAAGAAGAAGACCTCCAAGGCGAAGAGCCGCAGCCGCAGGGCCAGCAACTGGACCCTGTCGGTACCGGCCCGCAGCATCTGCCCCCAATGCCACCAGGCCAAGCTGCCCCACGTGGTTTGCCCGACATGCGGGTGGTACCACGGGCGCCAGGCGCTCGACGTCAGCTGAGGACCTGATCCTGGCCTCAGTGATGCCGGTCGCGGTCGACGCCATGGGCGGCGACCGGGCCCCCGACGAGATCGTGCTCGGCGCCCGCCAGGCGGCGGAGGCCGGCCTGCCCGTCGTGCTCGTCGGTGACCCCGACCGGCTCCCCGACACCGGTGGCCTCGAGGTCATCCCCGCCCGCGAGGTCATCGGGATGGACGAGGACGCCGCCCGCGGCGTGCGGACCAAGAAGGACTCGTCGCTCGTGCGCGCCGCCGAGGCGGTACGCGACCGGCGAGCTTCCGCGATGGTCAGCGCCGGCAACACCGGGGCCACGATGGCCAGCGCCCTGCTGCGGATGGGCCGGCTCAAAGGCCTGGCCCGCCCCGCGATCGCCACGCCCATCCCGGTGCCCGGGACCACCCCAACGGTCCTCCTCGATGCCGGCGCCAACGCCGAGTGCAGCGCGGCGTGGCTGGTGCAGTTCGCCCAGATGGGGTCGGTGTTCGCCCGCCAGCGCTACGGGATCGCGGTGCCCCGCGTCGGCCTGCTGTCGATCGGGGAGGAAGCGACCAAGGGCAACCCGCTGGTGAAGGAGACCCACGCCCTCCTCGCCGCGGGAGCCGCCGGGGCGGAAGTCGACTTCATCGGCAACGTCGAAGGCCGCGACGTGATGACAGACAGCGTCGACGTCGTGGTGACCGACGGCTTCACCGGCAACGTCGTCCTCAAGACCCTCGAAGGCGGGATGCGCTTTGCCATGCGCAGCGTCTTGGCGTCGTTCGACACCAACGACGAGACCAAGGCCGCCGGCGCAGTGCTGCTGCCCGCCCTCCTGCCGTTCGCCGAGGAGATGGACCCCGACACCACCGGCGGAGCGGTGCTGCTCGGCGTGTCGGGGGTCTGCGTCATCAGCCACGGGTCCTCCAGCGCCCGCGCCATCGTCAACGCGGTGCGAGTGGCGCACGCCGCGGTGACCGACGGGCTGGTCGACCTGCTCGCCGCTGCGGTGTCTTGACCGATACCTGAGCGACCCACCCGCGGTAGATTCCGCTGTACACCCACCAGGAGAGCTTCCCTTGCCCGCCGAGACCCACGTCGAACGTAGCCCCATGGATCGCCAGCAGGTCCTGGACCTGGTGCGCGGCTGCCTGGCCGACATCCTCGAGATCGAGCCGTCTTCGATACCCGAGAGCGCCAGCTTCGGAGACGACCTCGGCGCCGACTCACTGGCCCTCATCGAGCTGGTCGAGGCCCTCGAGGAAGAGCTCGGGGAGCGCACCGTAGGGTTCCGCATCGACGACGAGGACCTCGAGGACCTGAAGACGGTGCGCGATGCGGTCGACTACGTCGTCGCCAAGCTCGACGCGGCCTGAGCCCGGGACCCAGGACCGCCTCCTGCCCGCCGACCCGACCCAGACGGCGACACCCGCCAGCGCCACCGAACGGACCGCCGCGCACCGGGCCCTGGCCGAGCGCCTCGGATGGCGGGTCAACGACCAGCTGATGCTGGCCCAGTCCCTGGCCCACCGCTCCTGGTGCGCGGAACACCCAGAGCAGCCATCCAACGAACGCCTCGAGTTCCTAGGGGACTCGGTGCTCGGCCTGGTCGTCACCGACCACTTGTACCGGACCTACCCCGACCTGCCCGAAGGGGAGCTGGCCAAGGTCCGGGCGTCGGTGGTCAACTCCGCGTCCCTGGCCGAGGTCGCCGCCGACCTCGGCGTAGGCGCGGCCATCCTCCTCGGCAAGGGCGAAAGCCAGTCCGGCGGCCGGGAGAAGCCGTCGATACTGGCCGACGCCATGGAAGCCCTTCTCGGCGCCATCTACCTCGACTGCGGTTGGGATGACGCCGAGGCGGTGGTCATGCGCCTCCTCGGCGAGCGCATCGAGGAGGCGGCCGCCGGGCCCGGCGGCCAGGACTACAAGACCCGCCTGCAGGAGCTGTGTGCCCGCTCGTTCGATGACCTGCCGGTGTATCGCGTCTCCGATGAGGGCCCCGACCACGCCAAGCAGTTCGAGGCGGTGGTCGAAGTCGAGGGCCGCCAGCGGGGGACCGGCCGGGGACGTTCGAAAAAGCAAGCCGAGCAGGCCGCCGCTCGCGCCGCCTGGGAGCAGCTGCGGGCGTTGCTCGACGCCGAGGCGTCCCCCCGCCCGGCGGCGGGACCCGCGGTCGCGCCGGCCGGCCACTAACCACTCCCGGTCCCGCGGCGCTGTGCCCGAGCTACCCGAGGTCGAGACGGTCCGGCGCGGCGTCGCCGAGGCGTTCACCGGCCGGCGAATCACCGACGTCGCGGCCACCGGCCGGCGCACCATCCGACGCCACGCCGACGCCGCCGAGCTGGTCGGGCGGTCCCGGGGGCAGGTCCTCGACGCGGTCGACCGGCACGGCAAGTACCTGATGCTCCGCCTGGGCGGCGGGGACGTGATCGTGGTCCACCTGGGCATGAGCGGTCAGCTCCTGCGGGCCGACGCCGGCGACCCGCCCCCCCGTCACACCCATGTCGTGTGGTCGTTCGACTCCGGGCCCGAGCTGCGCTTTGTGGACCCTCGCACCTTCGGGGAGGTGTTCGTCACCGGCCACGACCCCGCCGGGGTGCTGCCCGAACTGGCCCTCCTCGGCCCCGACGCACTCGAGGGTCTTCCCTCGTGGCGGACCCTGGCCGCGGTCTTGGACGGCCGGCGGACCCGGCTCAAGCCGCTGCTCCTCGACCAGCACCGCATAGCCGGGATCGGCAACATCTACGCCGACGAGATCCTCTTCGCGGCCAAGCTTGCCGGGGATCGCCCCGCCGAGTCCCTCACCACCGCCGAGATCCGCCGGCTCCACGCCGCGATCGGCGACATCCTGCGCACCGCGGTGGCCCACCGGGGGTCGTCGCTGGCCGACGCCCAGTACCGCGACGTCGACGGCGCTGCCGGCGACTACCAACTCCACCACACGGTGTACGCACGGGAGGGCCAGCCCTGCGTCCGCTGCGGACGCCTGATCGTCCGGCGCCGGGAGATGGGCCGCTCCAGCTTCTCCTGCCCCCGATGCCAGCGATGACCGGGGAGGTACCCGAAGGGCGGGCCCGGCCCAACTAGGTTGGCTGGCGCGTGTTCCTCAAGTCGCTGACACTGAAGGGGTTCAAGTCGTTCGCCGACTCGACCACCCTGGAGTTCGAGCCCGGGGTGACAGTCGTCGTCGGCCCCAACGGCAGTGGCAAGTCCAACGTGGTCGACGCGGTGGCGTGGGTCCTCGGCGCCCAGGGCCCCCGGACGGTCCGCTCCGCGAAGATGGAGGACGTCATCTTCGCCGGGACCCCCAAACGGGCTGCGCTCGGGCGGGCCGAGGTGTCGCTGACCATCGACAACGCCGCCGGCCTGCTGCCGATCGAGTTCTCCGAGGTCACGATCACCCGGACCCTGTTTCGGACCGGTGAGTCGGAGTACGCGATCAACCGGTCCCCGTGCCGGCTCCTCGACATCCAAGAGCTGCTCTCCGACACCGGCGTCGGCCGCCAGCAGCACGTGATCGTGTCCCAGGGCAACCTGGACGCCATCTTGAGCTCCCGGCCAGAGGACCGGCGGGTGGTGATCGAAGAAGCTGCCGGCGTGCTCAAGTACCGCCGGCGCAAGGAGCGCTCAGAGCGGCGACTCGAGTCGACCGAGGCGTCCCTGGTCCGCCTCCAGGACCTCCTCCGCGAGGTCCGCCGCCAGCTGCGCCCACTCGAGAAGCAGGCCGACGCCGCCCGCCGCCACGGCGACGTGGTGGAGGAGCTGACCGCCCTGCGCCGCTACCTGGCCGGCCGGGAGCTGGCGGCGATCGAGGCTCGCCTGGCTGGCGGCCTGCGGTCCCGTTCCGAGCTGGGCGAGCAGGAGGCCGCCCTGCGCGGCGCGCTGGCGCGCCTCGACGCCGACGTGTTGCAGGCCGAGGCCGCGGTCAACGAGGCCCGCCGTCGGCAGGAGACCGCGGATCTCGGGGACGCCGTGTCCCACGCCGAAGGGTTGCGCGCCCGCGCCCGCGGCCTGACCGCACTGCTCGAGGAACGCCGGCGGGGGGTGGCCCGAGCCCTCGAATCGGCCATCGACCAGGACGTCGTCGCCAGCTTGGAGGCCGAAGCAGCAGCCCTGGTGGACCAGATGGCCGCGGCGGAGCGCGACGCCGAGCTGCTGGTCCCCGACGAACAGGAGCTCTTGGAGGCCGAGGCAGCCGTCGCCGAGGAAGCCGCCGAGGTCGAAGCCCGGTGGGGTGCCCAGAACCGCAGCGGGCCCGGCGACCCGACCGCGGAGGTCCGCGCCGAGCTGCGGGCGCTGCGCAGCGCGGTGGAACGGGCCCGGGGCGAGCTGCGCCGGCTGGACGCCCGCAACGACGGCGTCGACCAGCGAGCCGGGCGTCTCGACGCCGAGGTGGTCCGGCTCCGTCAGGTCCTCGACGAGTGCGACGACGCCGGCCCGGCGCTGGACGCGGCGGTGGCGGCCGGCGCGGCCGCCCTCGCCGAGGCGGAGGCCGCCAGCACCGCGGCCGAAGACGCCCGCCGCAGCGCGGACGGTGAGCGCCACCGCTGGGACGCACGGGCCGAAGCGCTCGCCCAGGCCCTCGACGAGGCCCGGGCCCGCGCCGGTGCCGAGCGGCTCTCCGACGTGGAAGGGGTCCTCGGCACGCTCCTCGACCTAGTCGAGATCGACGACGGCTGGGAGCCGGCGTTCGAGGCCGCCGCCGGGGAGGCGATTGCGGCGGTGGTGGTGGCCGGCGACGACGCGGCCCGCGCCGCGCTGGGCAGGCTCCGGGACCTCGACGTGTCAGGCGCGGTCCTGCCCGTCCGCGGCTCCGGTGCGCTCGCCGCTCCCGCCGGCCGCGGGTCGCTATCCCCAAGCGGCGCGCCGCTCGGTACCGACCTGGTGCGGGCCCACGTCCGGGCCCGTCTGCCCGGCGTGGCAGACATGCTCGACCATCTCCTCGCCGGCGCGGTCGCGGTGGGCGGCGGCTGGGAGGAAGTGGTGGCGGTGGCCGCCGCCCACCCGGAGCTGACCGTGGTCAGCCGGCACGGGGACCGCGGCGCCGGAGGGGTGTGGCGGGTCGGGGCCGGCGGCGCCGGGGTCACCGGAGCAGCTCTCGACGAGGCCCGGTCCCGGGCCGCGGCGGCCGCAGAGCACGCCGCGGCCTCCGGCGGTGAGGCCCGGGCCGCTCGCAGCGCCTTGGACCAGGCTCGCAGCGCCCGCGCCGAGGCGGTGCGCGCCGCGGACGCCAACCGCTCGAGGCGGCGGGCAGCCGCCGACGCCCTGGCCCGCACCGAGGCCGAGCTGGCCGACGCCCGTCGCGACAGCGAGGCCACCGGCGGGCACCGAAGCGAGATGGCCGCCCGCCTGCAGCGGGAGGAGGCCCGCATCGCGGAGCTCGACGCCATGCTCCCGGCGCTGGAGGCGGAGGCCGCCGCCGAGCAGGAGGCCGCCCTGGCGGAGCGGGCCGCGCGGTCCCGGCTGGCCGAGCGGGCCGCGGCGGTGGCTGCTTTGCGCCGCGACCTCGAGGTGCGAGCCGCCGGCCTGGAGGAGCGGCGGGCGATGACCGCCCGGCGCATGGCCCAAGTCGACGAGCGGCTGGCCCGCACCACCGCGGAGCGGGCTCAAGCGGCGCTGCGCCGTGAGCAGCTGGTAGCGGCCGACCGGGCCACCGCCCGACTCGCCGCGTTGGTCGCGGCCCGCGAGACCGAGCTCGACGGCGTCGTCGAACGGCTGCGCAGCGCCCGCCGGGAGGAGAGCGACTCGCTGCGGGCGGTCACTGACCGCCTCGAGGTCCTCCGGCGGGAGCGGACCACCGCGGAACGCCAGCTGGCCGAGACCCGAGAACGCCAGAACCGGGCGGAGGTGGACGAAGCCGAGGCCCGGGTCCGCTTGGAGACGCTGACCGACGCGGTCCGCCGGGAACTCGACTGTGAACCGGAGGCCACCCGCGACGCCCCCGAGCCGGTGCTTCCCCCCGGCACCAGCGCCACCAGCCGCCGGTCGGAGCTGGAACGGGAGCTGCGGCTCATGGGGCCCATCAACCCGCTGGCGCTGGAGGAGCACACCGCCCTCCAGGAGCGCCACACCTTCCTGGAGGCGCAGCTCGAGGACGTGCGCTCCGCCCGCCGCGAGCTGGCCAAGGTGATCAAGGCCGTCGACGCCGAGATCGTCGAGGTGTTCCGGGCTGCCTACGCCGACGTCGCCGACAACTTCGAGAAGCTCTTCGCCACGCTGTTCCCGGGCGGCCAGGGCCGCCTGCGCCTGACCGACCCCGACCACCTGCTCGAGACTGGCATCGAGGTCGAGGCGCGCCCGTCAGGCAAGAACGTCCGCCGCCTGTCGCTGCTCTCCGGCGGCGAGCGCAGCCTTACCGCGATGGCGTTCCTGTTCGCGGTGTTCCGCAGCCGACCGTCGCCGTTCTACTTGATGGACGAGGTCGAAGCCGCCCTCGACGACGTCAACCTGCACCGCTTCCTCGGTCTGGTCCACGAGTTCCGCGACGAGGCGCAGCTGGTGATCGTGTCCCACCAGCGGCGCACCATGGAGGCCGCCGACTGCCTCTACGGGGTCACGATGGCCCCCGGTGGATCGTCGCGGGTGGTCAGCGAACGGGTCGGCGCACCGGTCAGCCCGACCAGCTGACCCGCGGCCACACGCACATCCCGCCGGTGCAGCTCCCCGGCGGCCGCCCGACCAGCCAGGTGAAGAAACCGACGGGGTCGGTGCCCACCGGTTGCGCCAGCACCGTTCTCACGTGCCAGCTGCCGAGCTGGGCTCGCAGCTCCCGGCGGAGGGTCGCGCTGCGAGACGGGTTGGGCCCTGCGACCACACCTGAGAGGGTCCGCTCCACCAGGGTGTCAGCGGTGTACACCGACCCTCGGCCCGACCCGGCCGGCAGCACGAAATAACCGCCGGGCATCGCGAAGCGGAAGCGGGCGGTGGCCTGCCACACCTCGGCGTTGGAGAGGGTGTTGGTGGCGATCGGGTACACCAGCGCCACGCTGCCCTCCGGGACCTGGTCGAGCGCGGAGGAGGTGAAGAAAGAGGGCACCGCGACCCGACCCTGGGAGTTGTAGGGCCACGCCGGGATCAGCGGCACCGCTACCAGCGCGGCCACCACGATCGGCAACACCGCGAGACGCCGCGCCGGCGGCAGCCGGCGGTGCTGGCGGTGCCCCCCGGCCCGGGGCGGGCCGGGGGCCCGGTCGCGGCGCAGGAGGTCCAACACGATGGCCACCGCAACGCTGGCGAACAGGTCGACGTAGAGCGAGTAGCGGACCGGGAACGCCTGATTGACGATCGGTGTTTTGTACAGCACCGCCGCCGGCAGTGGGATCTTGGCGTCGTAGCGGGCGAAGCGCGAGACCCCGAAATGCAGCGACACGCCGAGCGACAGCACGAACGACGCGGCCGCGAGGACCACCGCGACGGTCAGCCGCCGGCGGCGCGCGACGAAGGGAGCGACCACGAGCAGCACCACGAGGAACACGCCGAGGTAGGTGCCGTTCTCCACCGGGTTGCCGCCGATCCGGTCGCCGAGCGAGTGGAGGTGGCGGGTGGCCACGACGAAAAGCGACGACGGCAACACGGGGCCGAACACCGCGGAGAAGTAGTAGCGGTAGCCGAAGATCGTGCCCCGCACGTGAGCGGGGCCGGCCAGCGCGACATAAAGCGGCCACGCCAGCACGACCGCCGCGATGCCCGCGGTTACCGGCACGGCCTCGGCCACACGGCGGGCGCCTCCCCGGACCTCCGAGCGGTTGGCGAGGGCCACCACTACCACCGCCAAGGCGGCGAACACCGCGGTCGTGGCCAAGATCTCTGAGGAGATGAAGAACTGGACGATGACCAAGACGGCCAGCCGAGCCCCGATCGAACGCGGGGATCGGGTCGGCTGCCCTCGGACCGGAGCGACGAGCAGGTCGTAGAGCAAAAGCATCACGAGCGGGGGGACGGGAACGAATGCCAGGTTGAGGTGACCAGCGCCCTGCGCCACCTGGTAGGGCCCGAACCCGTAGAGCAGACCGGCGAACCAGGCGATAGAGCGCGACGTCGTGAAGCGCCGGGCCAGCAGGTAGGCCGCTGCGGCCGACAGCGGGAAGGCCAGCACCCACCACAGGTTCAGCGTCGCCACCGGCCCCCACAGGGCGGTGACCGGGGAACCGATCAGCCCGAGCAGGGGCAAGGACGTGTTGTCGAGGAGGTTGAGGCCCGCCGGGTAGTTGGCCACCGTCGCCACGAACGGGTCGTGCCCGTGGGCGATGGCCCACGGGACGTACGCCAGCTGCCAGGCGAAGGTCGCGGAGTCGCCCGCTCCGCTGCTCATGGCGATGGTGGTCGGATGGGTGACGATGTGCCAGAACGCGACGGCGGCGAGACCCAGATAGCTTGCGGCGATCGCGACGCCGGGAGCGGCCGCCCGCCGGCGCGACGCGGTCGCGGGCGCGTCGGCGATCACCTCGTCCTCCACGCGCACGGGGAGTCCTTCTAGCACAGACCCGTGTTGGGGGACCGGCTACCGTCGACTCCCATGTCGAGCGTCGACCCGCCGCCCCAGACCCCCGAGCAGCGGCTCGAGGCGACGGCCCCCGGCTACCTGGCCCACGTCCGGCGGGCCACCCGCGCGCTGGCCGCCCCGTCGGGGTCCGACGAGGTCACCGCGTGGATCGACGCGCTGGCTCACCTGTCGATCCCGATCGAAGTCCCCGTCGCGTCCCGCCGCCCGGCGGGCCGGCTGGTCAAAGGGGCGCTCGGGCGGGCCCTCGCCACTCGCACCGCGCAGATCTCCGAGCACATCGTGACCATGGGGCGGGGCCTCTCCAACCTGGCCGCGGCGCTCGACGCCCGCACCGCCAGAGTCGAGCAGGAGCTGCGCAGAGCCGAGGAAGAACTGGCCGGACTCCGGGATCGGGTCGCCGCGCTCGAGGCGACCCTCGAGCAGACCCGAGGTTGATGCGGGTCCTCGTGGACGCCGGCCCCCTGTTCGGGCCGCAGTCCGGGGTCGGCAGCTTCACGAGCGGCCTGCTCGGCGCGCTGGCGCGGATGCCAGACATCGAGGCCGCGGTGTACGCCACGACCATCCGCGGTCGGCGGGCGCTCGAAGCGTCCCTCCCGCCGAGCGTGCGGCTGCGGAACCTGCCCATCCCCGGGCGCCTGGTCACCCAGGCGTGGCGGCATCTCGACAGACCCCCGATCGAATGGATCGCCGGCTCCTGCGACATCGTGCACGGCACCAACTACGTGGTGCCCCCAGCGAAGGCTCCCCGGGTGATGACCGTGCACGACCTGTCCCCGGTGCGCTACCCGGAGATGACCGACGCCATAGTCAGGACCTACCCGGAGCGGATCCGCCACGCCCTCCGGTCGGGGGCGTACATCCACACCCACTCCGCGTTCGTCGCGGAAGAGATCGTCGAGTACTTCGGCGTGGAGCGCCACCGGCTGGCGGTCGTGGCGTCAGGAGTCCCGGCTCTTGCCGCTGAGGCCGGCCCCGCGGTGGTCGAACAGGTACGGGCCAAAGGGTCTTTCGTTCTCGCCATCGGCACGATCGAACCCCGCAAGGACTACCCGAGCCTGCTTAGAGCGTTCGAGGAGGTGGCGTCGCAGCGCCGCGACACCCGGCTGGTGATCGTCGGGCGCTCGGCCCAGGGCTCCGAGGTGTTCGCCGAAGCGGTGGCCCGCTCGCCGTTCCGGGACCGCGTCGACCTGCTCGGTTACGCGTCGTCGGAGCTGGCCGGCGAGCTGCTGCGCCGGGCCCGGGTCTTGGCCTACCCGTCGCTCTACGAGGGCTTCGGGTACCCGCCGCTGCAGGCCATGTCCGCAGGGGTGCCGGTGGTCACCACCGACGCCGGCGCCATCCCCGGCACCGTCGGCGACGCCGCGTCGGTGGTCCCCGTCGGCGACGCCGGCGCCATGGCGGCAGCCATCGACCGGCTGCTCGCCGACGACGCCGCCCGCGACGCGCTGATCGAGCGGGGCCGGGCCAAGGTGGGGGAGTACTCGTGGGAGCGCTGCGCCCGAGAGATGACCGACTGGTACCGCCAGATCGAAGCCGGGCGCCGGTAGAGCGCGGGGGCTTGCCTAGGCTCGGCCCGTCATGCTCACGCTCATCATCGTCCTGATCGTCGTCGCGGTCGTGCTCTTGAGCACGGCGACGTTCCTGGTCACCGGGCGGCGCCGCGGCCGCCGACTCGAAGCCCCTCCGGGGCGGCCGCCGGCCCCGCCGGTCACCCGGCCGACCCAGCCGCCGAGACCCACCGAAGCCGGTCCTCGCGCGCCGCCCCAGCCCGAGATCGCCGAGCCCGCGGTCGCCGAGCCCGCGGTCACCGAGCCCGCGGTCGCCGAGCCCGAGGTCGCCGAACCTGAGGCGGCCGAGCTCGAGGTCCTCGAAGGTGAGCCGGAGGTCCTGGAAAGGCCCCGGTTCCGGGATCGGCTGGGCAAGGCCCGCAACCTGTTCTCCGGCTACCTGACCTCGGTCCGGGGCCGGGAGAAGATCGACGCCACCACGTGGGACGAGCTCGAGGAGGCCCTGATCCTGGCCGACGTCGGCGTCGACGCCACCGCCAAGATGCTCGACGACCTGCGGTCGCGGGTCCGCAAGGAGGGCCTCACCACCCCCGACGCCCTGGTCGACGCGCTCAAGGGCGACATGGTCAGCCTCCTGGAGGGCGACCGGGAACTGCACCTCCAGTCCGGCGTGACCAACGTGTGGCTGTTCGTGGGTGTCAACGGCGTCGGCAAGACCACCACCATCGGCAAGCTGGGCCAGCGGGCCCGGCGCGACGGCCACAGCGTGGTCATGGCCGCCGGCGACACCTTCCGGGCCGCCGCCGCCGACCAGCTGGCCATGTGGGCGGAGCGGGTCGACGCGGAGGTCGTCCGAGGCAACGAGGGCGGCGATCCGGGCGCGGTGATCTTCGACGCGGTCCAGCACGCGGCGGCCAAGAAGGCCGATCTGGTCCTGGCCGACACCGCCGGGCGGCTGCACACCAAGGTCAACTTGATGGAGGAGCTGAAAAAGGTCCGTCGGGTCGCCGGTCGCGAGCCGGGCCACGTCAGCGAGGTGCTCTTGGTCATCGACGCCACCACCGGGCAGAACGGGCTGGTCCAAGCCAAGCAGTTCGCCGACGCAGTGGAGGTCACCGGCGTGGTCCTGACCAAGCTCGACGGCACCGCCAAGGGCGGGATCGCCCTGGCCATCGCGTCCGAGCTGGGCATCCCGATCAAGCTGGTCGGCCTGGGCGAGGGAGCGGAGGACCTGGTCGACTTCGACGCGGTCGAGTTCGTCGACGCCCTAATCGACGCCGACTGACCGTCCCGCCCGAGCCGGCCCCGAGGGTGGCGGGGCCGCGGGCGGCCGGGCGTCGTCTACGCTGGTAGACCGCATGTTCGAGTCCCTGACCGACCGGTTCGACACCGTCTTCACCCGCCTCCGCGGGCGGGGCCGGCTGACCGAGGCTGACGTCGACGAGGCGCTGCGGGAGATCCGCCTCGCCCTCCTGCAGGCCGACGTCAACTTGAAGGTGGTCCGGGACTTCGTCGCCCGGGTCCGAGACGCCCTGGTCGGCATCGACCTGTCGACCAGCCTCACCCCGGGGCAGCAGGTCGTCAAGGTCGTCCACGACGAGCTGCGCCAGATCCTCGGCGGGGAGACCCTGAAGGTCACCTACGCGTCCCGGCCGCCGACGGTGATCCTCCTCGCCGGCCTCCAGGGAGCGGGCAAGACCACCACCGCCGGCAAGCTGGCGGCCTGGTTCAAGAAGCGGGAGGGGCGCAACCCCCTCCTCGTCGGCGCCGACCTGCAGCGCCCGGCGGCCGTCGAGCAGCTGAAGGTCCTGGGCGCCCAGGCCGGCGTCCCGGTGTTCTCCGAGCAGTCGGACCCGGTGACGGTGGCCAAAAAGGGCCTGGCCGAGGCCATCCGTCTCGGGCGCGACGTCCTCATCGTCGATACCGCCGGCCGGCTGTCGATCGACGCCGAGCTGATGGACGAGGTCCGGCGCGTCTCCGAGACCGTCGAGCCGCACTACACGTTCCTCGTCATCGACGCGATGACCGGCCAGGATGCGGTCGCCACCGCCGAGGCGTTCCACCGCACCCTCGAGCTCGACGGGGTCATCTTGACCAAGATCGACGGCGACGCCCGCGGCGGCGCCGCCCTGTCGGTCAAAGAGGTCGTCGGCCGGCCGATCGTGTTCGCCTCGACCGGCGAGAAGCAGGACGAGTTCGAGCTGTTCCACCCGGACCGCATGGCCGACCGGATCCTCGGGATGGGCGACGTGCTCACCCTGATCGAGAAGGCCGAAGCCCACGTCGACGCGGCCGGCGCCGAAGAGGCCATGGCCCGGATGCAGGAGGGCCGCTTCAGCCTCGAGGACTTCCTCGACCAGATGCAGCAGGTCAAGAAGATGGGCTCCCTGTCGGGGCTGGTCGGCATGATGCCGGGTCTTCCCAAGGAGCTGCGCAACGCGGAGATCGACGACAACGCCCTCGGCCCGATCGAGGCGATCATCCGCTCGATGACCCCGCAGGAGCGGCGGGACCCCTCGATCATCAACGGGTCGCGCCGGCTGCGCATCGCCAAAGGGAGCGGCACGACGACCACCGACGTCAACGCCCTCCTCGACCGGTTCAAGCAGATGCAGGTGTACATGCGCCAAATGGCCGGGATGTCCGGCCTCGGCGGTCGGGTGGCCAGATCCGCCGTTCGGCGCAACAACAAAAAGGCTGCCAAGAAGTCCAAGAAGCGCGGCCGCTAGGCTGTTCGGTCGGACCGCAGACCAGCCCGGGTTCCTGCCGCCGGCTGGATCCAGAGACCAGGAAGAGAATCCACACACTATGGCCGTCAAACTCCGCCTCATGCGGATCGGAAAGAAGAAGCAGCCCGTCTACCGGGTCGTCGCCGCCGACAGCCGCTCGCCTCGCGACGGCCGGTTCATCGAGATCCTCGGGACCTACGAGCCCCGCATCGAGCCGTCGCGGGTGCTCATCGACAACGACCGCGCCGTCCACTGGCTGTCGGAGGGGGCCCAGCCGACCGACACCGTGACCCGGCTCCTGACCCAGTCCGGCGCCATCGAGCAGTGGAAGACCGGCGTCAAGCCGCTCGCCGCTGCCCCGGCCGCCGACCAATGAGCGAGACGGTCGACTCCGACGTCCCCGAGGCCCCCCGGGCCACGGCGGTCCTCACCTACCTGGCGACCCACCTGGTCGACGGGCCTGAGCAGGTCAGCATCGAGTCCAGCCCGACCCGCAACGGCGTCAAGCTGTCGCTGTCGGTGGCCCCCGACGACATGGGCAAGGTCATCGGCCGGCGGGGCCGGATCGCCCAGTCGATCCGCAGTGTGGTGCGCGCCGCGGGCGCCCGCGAGGGCGTCGACGTCAGCGTCGACATCGTCGACTGAGCGCTCCCCCCGAAGGGCGACCGGGCATGCTGCTCGAGGTCGGCACCATCGTCAGGGCGCACGGCCTGCGAGGCCAGGTGGTGGTGGCCCTCACCACCAACCGCGACGAGCGCGTCGCTCCCGGCTCAGTCCTGGAAACTGACCGGGGCCCGCTGGAGGTCACCGCGTCGGCACCGGCTCCCGGCGGCGCCGGCGCCGGTCGCTTCGTGGTCACCTTCGCCGGGATCACCGGGCGCAGCGCGGCGGAAGCGCTCCGGGGCACCGTGCTCAGAGCCGCCCCGATGGACGATCCCGACGCCTTCTGGGTCCACGAGCTGATCGGCTGCCGGGTGCTCGACGCCGGCGGGGTGGAGCGAGGCGCGGTCACCGACGTGCAGTCCAACCCGGCCAGCGACCTGCTGGTCCTCGACTCCGGCGCGCTGGTCCCGCTGCGCTTCGTCGTGGGACGCGAGCCGGGACTGCTCCGCGTCGACACCCCCGCCGGGCTGTTCGACGATCTCTGAGCCGCCCGCTGCCATGCGCATCCGGATCCTCACCATCTTCCCCGACCTGGTGGCCCCCTGGCTCGACGCCAGCCTGATGGGCAAGGCCCGCAGGGCCGGGCTGCTCGACCTCGGCGTCACCGACCTGCGCTCGGCCGCGACCGACCCCCACCGCTCCGTCGACGACAGCCCCTTCGGCGGCGGCGCCGGGATGGTCCTCGCCCCCCAACCGGTGTTCGCCGCGGTCGAGGCGGCCCCGGTCCCAAGACCCCTGCTGCTGCTCGGCGCCGGCGGCCGACGATTCGATCAGTCCTGGGCCCGGGAGCTGGCCGCCGGGCCCGGGTTCTCGCTGCTTTGCGGTCGCTACGAAGGTGTCGACCAGCGCATCGCCGATCACCTGGTCGACGGCGAGCTGTCGCTCGGCGACTTCGTGCTCTCCGGCGGGGAGGTCGCGGCGCTGGTCGTGGTCGAGGCGGTCACCCGGCTGGTGCCGGGAGTGATGGGCAACCAGAGCTCCGCGGAGGAGGAGAGCTTCTCCGACGGGCTCCTCGAGTACCCGCACTACACCCGCCCGGCCAGTTTCCGGGGCTGGGACGTGCCCGAGGTTCTGCGGTCAGGCGACCACGGCCGAGTGGCCCGATGGCGGAGGGCGCAGTCCCTGGCCCGCACCCGCGACCGCCGCCCGGACCTGTGGGCGGCCCGGGGCGGCGCCACCCCCGAGGAGGTCGCGCTGCTCGCGGAATTCGGGCTGGAGGCCTGAACGGCGCCCCGATCGCCGTCCCCCTCCCCGATCCTCTATCCTGAGATGTCCCCCGCAGCTACGGAGCCCTCAGTCATGAACCCCACCGATCTCGTTGACCGCGACAGCCTTCGCGACGATGTCCCCGACTTCGCCCCCGGCGACACCTTGAAGGTTCACGTCCGGGTGGTCGAGGGCACCCGCGAGCGGGTCCAGATCTTCCAGGGGGCGGTCATCCGCCGGCAGGGCAGCGGCCTGCGGGAGACCTTCACCGTCCGCAAGCTGAGCTTCGGTGTCGGCGTCGAGCGGACGTTCCCGCTCCACTCACCGGTCATCGCCAAGATCGAGCCGCTCACCGTCGGCGACGTCCGCCGGGCCAAGCTGTACTACTTGCGTGACCGCACCGGCAAGGCCGCCAAGATCAAGGAGAAGCGCGTCGTCCGCTGACGGCTCGCGTCGGTCGGACACGTGCAGGCGTTCGCAGCGCGTTGACGGCCTGATCATCCCGGGGTGACCAGCACCGCCATCACCCGCCGCCGGCGGACCGCGGAGGCGTTGGTGCTGGCGGTCATCGTCGTCGTGGTGGCAGTACTGGTCCGCAGCTTCGTCGCCGAGGCCTACTACATCCCGTCCGCGTCGATGGAACCAGGCCTGCAGATCAACGACCGGGTGGTGGTGTCCCGGCTCTCCTACCACCTCCACGCCCCTCGGCGCGGCGACGTGGTCGTGTTCAAGGCGCCGCCCGGTGTCCTCCCTCCCGGGTCGTCGTCGGGGAATCCGGTGGGCCACTTTCTCAGCTCGCTCGGCAAGGCCATCGGGCTGGTCGACGACTCCTCGGTGCTGATCAAGCGGGTGATCGCGCTGCCCGGCGAGACCGTCGAAGGTCGCAACGGCCGGGTGTACATCAACGGGCTGCTGCTGCGCGAGCCGTACCTGGCACCCGGCACGCTCACATCCAACTTCGGCCCGTACCGGATCCCCGCCGGGACCCTCTGGGTCATGGGCGACAACCGCGGCGACAGCGAGGACAGCCGGGTGTTCGGTGCGATCAAGCGCAGTTCGGTCGTCGGGCGGGCGGTGTGGCGGGTGTGGCCGCCGACCCGGTTGTCGTTTCTGACTCTCCCCTCACCGGCGCTGTGAGCGGCGCCGGGCGATCCTCCGCCGAGCCCATCGCCAGGTCCTACCATGGGGCCATGAGCACCCCGGGTCTGCGGTCGGCAGCGATGACAAGGGACCAGCGGCGATGAGCGCTGAGGACCTCGAGCGCTACGAGACCGAGATCGAGCTCCAGCTGTATCAGGAGTACCGGGCTGTCCTGCCGATGTTCCGGTACGTCGTGGAGACCGAGCGCCGCTTCTACCTGGCCAACGACGTGAAGATGGAGGCCAAGGGGGAGGGCAGCCGCACGTTCTTCGAGATCGAGCTGGGCGATGCCTGGGTGTGGGACATGTACCGGCCCGCCCGGTTCGTGTCGTCGGTGCGGGTAGTGACCTTCAAAGACGTCAACGTCGAGGAGCTCCCCGAGAAGGAGCTGTAGTCATCGTCGACGCCGGGCAGCGCCGCGCCCTCGGAGCGGCCGGCGAGGAGCTGGCCGCCGGGTGGTACCGAGACCACGGCTACGAGATCGTGGCCCGCAACTGGCGCTGCCGAGACGGGGAGCTGGACGTGATCGCCCGGCAGGGCCGTTCGCTGGTCTTTTGCGAGGTGAAGACCCGCACCTCTACCGCGTTCGGGGTGCCGGCAGAAGCCGTCAACCACCAGAAACGGGCCCGGATCCGCCGGCTGGCGGCCCGATGGCTCGCCGAGTGGGACGGGCCGCGGCCCCGGGAGATCCGCTTCGACGTGGCCGCGGTCATGGGTGAGCAGGTAGAGCTGATCGAGGGGGCATTTTGAGCATCGACGACGAGGGACCGCGCCGTCCCCTTTCTCCACCTCCTCGGCCGCCGGGTTCGGCGCTGGCCCCGGCGTCGCTGGCGGTGCACCTCGGGCGTCCTCCCCGGTCGCCGGGCGGCCCTCTCAACCCCGACATCGTCTTGTCGTCGACGTTCCACCAGGGTGGCGACTTGATGTACGGCCGGGACGGCAACCCGACCTGGGAAGCCCTCGAAGACGCCGTCGGCGGCCTCGAAGGCGGCCAGGCCCTGTCGTACGCATCGGGCTTGGCGGCCATCTCCGCGGTGTTCGAGTGCCTCCCGGTCCCCGGGCGGGTGGTGATCGCCGCCGACGCCTACAACGGCACCCGCCGGTACCTCTCCGACGTCGCCGGCCGAGGGCGGCTGAGGTTCCGCACCGTCGACATCGCCGACACCGAGGCCACCCTCGACGCATGCAGCGAGGTCGCCGCCGCGCCCGGCCGGCCGTCGGGCGCGCCGGGCAGCTTCGGCGCTGGCGGCTTGCTGTGGCTCGAGTCGCCGACCAACCCGCTGCTGGCTATCGCCGACCTCGAGGCGCTCACCGCCGGCGCTCACGAGATGGGGTTGGACGTCGCGGTCGACAACACCTTCGCCACGCCGCTGCTGCAACGACCGCTCGATCTAGGCGCCGACGTCGTGGTGCACAGCGCGACCAAGTGGCTGGCCGGCCACTCCGATGTGGTGCTCGGCGTGGCCGCGACCCGCCGAGACGACGTCCTCGCGTCGCTCACGACGCGCCGGTCGCTTCATGGAGGCATCCCCGGGCCGTGGGAGGCGTGGCTGGTCCTGAGGGGCATCCGGACCCTCGACGTGCGTATGCAGCGGTGCCAGGCCAACGCCGCGGAGCTCGCCGGGAGGCTCCGGGGTCACCCCCGGGTGACCGGTGTGCGCTACCCGGGTCTGGCGGACCATCCCGGTCACGCCCTCGCCGCCCGGCAGATGTCGGGGTTCGGCGCCATGCTCGCGTTCGAGGTGGTCGGAGGCGCCGACGCGGCCGAGGCGGTGGCCCTCAAATGCCAGCTGGCCACCGCCGGGACCAGCCTGGGCGGCGTCGAGACCCTCATCGAGCGGCGCGGTCGGTGGTCGGGCGAGGGGGACCTTCCGCCCGGACTGCTGCGGCTGTCGGTCGGGGTGGAGGACGTCGACGACTTGTGGGACGACCTGGACGCGGCGCTGTCCTAACCCGGCGGCCGCCCGGTCAGCGTCCCGGGCGGCGGCGGTGGCGTTGCTCCCAGCACGAGCGGTGCCAGTGGCGCCGGGCCGCCACGTCCCCAGCAGGAACGACCACCACATGCCCGGTGCGGGGAGGGATCTCCTGCTGGCAGCCCGGGCACACGTAGCGTTTGGTGGCCTGGAACGGGTGGACGAACCGGACGGTGACCGGGGTCTCCGCTGCGCCTTCGCCGTGTTCGGGCACGGCCGGACGCTACCGTTCGCCGGCATGGAACCCTTCCTCGTCGAGCGGGCGGGTGGCGTGGTCACCTTGACCCTCAACCGGCCGGAGCGCTACAACGCCGTCACCGCCGAGATGTGGCCCGATCTTCTCTCCATCCTCCGCGAGGTCGCGGCCAGCGACGACGACCGGGTCCTGGTGGTCACCGGGGCGGGGGATGCGTTCTGCTCCGGCGCGGATATGGCATCGATCGCAGGCGGCGAGCGGGCCGCCCCGCCGCTGACAGTGATGCGCCGCGTCGGTGAGGCTGCGCTGGCCCTGATCCGCCTGCCCAAACCGACCATCGCCCGGGTTAACGGCGTCGCGGCCGGCGCCGGCGCCAACCTGGCGTTGGCCTGCGACCTGGTTATCGCGTCCGAGCGGGCCCGGTTCTCGCAGATCTTCGCCAAGCGGGGGTTGAGCATCGACTTCGGCGGGTCGTGGCTGCTGCCCCGGCTGGTCGGGATGCACAAGGCCAAGGAGATGGTCCTCCTGGCCGACATGTTCAGCGCCGACGACGCTGCGGCGATGGGCCTGGTCAACAAGGTGGTGCCCCACGACGAGCTCGACGAGGCGGTCGCCGACTGGGCCGGGCGCCTCGCTGCCGGGCCGCCGCTGGCCTTGTCGCTGTCCAAGCAGCTGCTCAACGACAGCCTGACCAGCTCGGTGGACCAGGCCCTCGACGCAGAGGCGGCAGCCCAGGCGTACAACTTCTCGACCGGCGACGTGCGCGAGGCGATGAAGGCCTACTTCGAGAAGCGACCGCCGGAGTTCCCCGGACGCTGAACCCGCGGCTCCGCCCGGGGACGGTCACACCCCGCCCGTAGGTTGGTAGGCGTCGCTCGGCGGCCGGCGCACGGCCCCTCCCACCGCATCCGCCGTCTCCGGGAGGACCCATGTTCGCCGCCGTACCGTCCGCCACCCTCATCGGGGTCGACGGCCTGACCGTCCGCGTCGAGGTCCACGTGACGACCGGGCTACCGCAGTTCTCGATCGTCGGGTTGCCCGACGCCTCGTGCCGGGAAGCCAAGGACCGGGTCCGCGCCGCGTTCAGTTCCAGCGGCCTGGCCTGGCCGCAGAAGCGGGTCACGGTCAACTTGGCCCCGACCGGGCAGCGCAAGATCGGCTCCGGGCTGGACCTACCCATCGCCGTGGCCACCCTCGTCGCGGCCGGCCAGCTCCCAGCCGAGGCGGTGACCGACTGCGGGTTCATAGGGGAGTTGGGGCTCGACGGCAGCGTCCGGAGGGTGGACGGGACCGTCGCGCTGGCCGCGGCGATAGGAGCCGGAGCGGTCGTGGTCGGTCGCGACGCCGCGGCGGAGGCGGCCGTGGTCGGCCGGCCTCGGGTGCTGGCCGCCAGCAGCCTTCGGCAGGTGGTCGCCGCCCTGCGAGGCGACGACGGCTGGTCCCCGGTCCCGGCGCTGCCCGCGCCGTCGCGGCCGGCGGGCGAGGGGGACCTGTGTGACGTGCGGGGCCAGCCGCTCGGTCGTCTGGCCCTCGAGGTCGCGGCCGCCGGCGGTCACCACCTGCTGCTGGTGGGTCCTCCCGGGGCCGGTAAGACCATGCTGGCCAGGAGGCTGCCGGGTTTGCTGCCCGATCTGGGACCCGACGACGCCTTCGAGGTCACCCGCATCCACTCTGCCGCGGGGCTGCGGTTGCCGGCCGGGGTCATGGTCACCCGGCCGCCGTTCCGGGCTCCCCACCACACCGCGTCGACCGTGTCGCTCGTCGGCGGCGGGACGGCCCGGATGCGCCCCGGCGAGATCAGCTGTGCCCATCGAGGGGTGCTCTTCCTCGACGAGCTGGCCGAGTTCCCCGCCGACGTGCTCGACACGTTGCGCCAGCCGCTCGAGGAGGGGCGGGTCCTGGTGTGCCGGGCCCGGGCCGCGGTCAGCTTCCCGGCCCGCTTCCTGCTGGTGGCGGCCACCAACCCCTGCCCCTGCGGCGGAGACGGCTCCCCAGGCGGGTGCCGCTGCAGCGAAGCCTCCAGGACCCGATACGCGGCCCGGGTGTCGGGCCCACTGCTCGACCGCTTCGACCTGCGCGTCGGGGTCGAGCGACCCGACGTCACCGACCTCATCGCGCCAGCCGGCGCCCGGCCGCCCGGCGAGTCGACTTCGACGGTCGCCGGGCGAGTAGCGCGGGCCCGCCAGCAGGCCGCCGATAGGGGGGTGGCGTCCAACGCCGAGATCCCCGCGGCTCGGCTCGACGACCTCGCCCCCCTCAGCCCGTCAGGCCGGCGCCTGCTGGAGGTCCGCCTCCGCCAGGGTCGGCTGTCGGCGCGAGGCTTGCACCGGGTCCGGCGGGTGGCCAGGACACTCGCCGACCTGCAAGGCGGTCCGGGGCCGATCGACGAGGAAGCGGTTCACGCCGCGCTGGCCCTGCGGGCCGAGCCGTTCACCTTCGAGGTGGTGGCGTCGTGACCGCCTCGGCGACGGGGAGTGGCGGGTGGCGACTGGCCCAGGGGGCGTACGCGGGGGCGCTCGCCGCCCTTCCCGGGATGGGTCCGGCCACCCTGTGCGCTCTGCTGGAGCGCGGCGCGCCGGCGGACATCTGGGACTCGGTGCGGCGCGGGGAGATCGTGCGGCCACCCGCCCGAGGCTCGTCGGGGGGCGCCGGCCCCCGGCTCAGCTGGGCCGCCGCGGCCGCGGGCGCGCCGCTCGAGCGCTGGTGGGATGCCTGGCAGCGGCGGGGGATCGGCGTGACCTGGCCGGCTGATCCTCGCTACCCCCGGCGGCTGCTCAGCGATCCGGAACCGCCGGGGGTGCTGTTCTGGCGCGGCGACCTGGGGCGCCTGGAGAGCCGTTGCGTGGCTGTGGTCGGGACCAGACGGTGCTCGCCCGACGGCCGCGCCAGCGCCTACGACCTCGGCCGGGACCTGGCCGGCGCCGGCGTGTGCGTCGTGTCGGGCCTGGCGCTCGGGATCGACGGCGCCGCCCACCTGGGGGCCCTGGACGCGCCCGGGGCCCCTTCCGGCACCGGTTCGACGGTGGGCGTGGCCGCCAGCGGGGTGGACGTGGCCTACCCGGCCCGCCACGCTGCGCTGTGGGAGCGGGTGGCCGCCGCCGGCGCGGTCGTCTCCGAGACGCCGCCGGGCCGCCCGGCCCAGGCCTGGCGGTTCCCGGCCCGCAACCGGGTGATCGCCGGGCTGGTGGACATGGTCGTAGTCGTCGAGTCCCACGTCACCGGCGGATCGCTGATCACCGCCGACAAGGCCATCGACCGGGGCGTCGAGGTCCGGGTGGTGCCCGGCCCGGTCCACGCCCCCTTCGCCGCCGGCAGCAACCAGCTTCTCTACGACGGTCCCGGCCCGGTGCGCGACGCCGCTGACGTCCTCGACGCGCTCGGCCTGGTGGACCACCGCCCCCGGCGCAGCGGCCGGCGCCGCCCAGCGCCCGTCGCCCGCCCGGAGCAGTTGCGCCTGGACCCGGCCCGCCCCGCCCCGCCGCCGTCCGC
Organism: Acidiferrimicrobium sp. IK; assembly: GCF_025499425.1. GTDB lineage: Bacteria > Actinomycetota > Acidimicrobiia > Acidimicrobiales > Palsa-688 > Acidiferrimicrobium. The sequence goes on along the minus strand of NZ_JAIMCB010000002.1, from coordinate 386,578 downwards.
CGGCGGTCCGGCTCCGCCCCAGTCGTGCTCCGATGATCCGCCGTCGTCGCCGCCGCCGCCGTCTGTCGGTCCGGAACTGCGATCCCCCCGACCGTTGGGCCGCCCGGACGGCCCGCACGGGGAGGTGCTCGAAGCCGTGGGCTGGCGGCCGACGTCGCTCGGCCGCATCGTCGAGAGAGCAGGCCGACCGGTGGGATCGGTCGGCCGGATCCTCGAGGAGCTGGCTGCCCAAGGCCTGTTCACCGAGGACCGCGGGTGGTGGCAGCGGACGGCCGGTGGCGGCGGCCGGAGGGAGTGACGGCGGCCTGCGGGGATACGCGCCGCCAGTAGCGGCCCGCACTCCGCGCCGTGGTCCTATAGCCTCCCCATGTGGCTGGCGTGACCAAGGGGCGAGGTGGAACCTCCTACCCGGAACCGGACCCTGAAGAAGCAGCGGCCCGTCAGCAGGAGTTGGAGGCGGTGGCCCGGCTGTGGTCCGACTACAAGCGGACCGGCGAGAAGCTGCTCCGCGACCAGCTGATTCTGCGCTACGCCCCGCTAGTCAAGTACGTCGCGGGCCGGGTGGCAGTCGGGCTGCCCCACACCATAGAGCAGTCGGATCTGGTCAGCTACGGCATGTTCGGGCTGATCGACGCCATCGACAAGTTCGACACTGACCGGCAGATCAAGTTCGAGACCTACGCCATCACTCGGATCAAGGGGGCGATCATCGACGAGCTGCGCTCGATCGACTGGGTGCCCCGGTCGGTGCGAGCGAAGGCCCGCTCCGTCGAGCGGGCCTACGCCAAGCTGGAAGGGATCCTGCTTCGGACCCCCACCGACGAGGAGGTGGCCGCCGAGCTGGGCATCACCGAGGCCGAGCTGCAGCAGATCTTCACCCAGATCTCCTTCGTCGGCATCGTGGCTCTCGACGAGGTGGTCTCCGGCGGCGGCGGGGAGCGCAACGAGTCGACGACCCTCGGCGACACCCTCCCAGACAAGGGCACCGGCCCGGTCATGGCCTACGAGGTCGAAGAGATGAAGCAGATCCTCGCCGGCGCTATCAACCGCCTCGGCGACCGGGAAAAGGTCGTGCTTTCCCTCTACTACTACGAGGGCCTGACGCTGGCGGAGATCGGCCAGGTACTCAGCGTCACCGAGAGCCGGGTCTGCCAGATCCACACCAAGGCGGTGCTCCAGCTCCGGGGCCGGATGCTCATGGCGGAGCGCGAATCCGCCTGAGGGCGGTCCTGGCGCATCCCGGGGCGGCCAGCGAGGCACCCTGCGCTACCATTGACGGGCCTCCCCGAACAGGCGGGGAGCACGATCCCCCCGGCGGCACCCACGGTCGTCACTGCCACCCGGCAGCGGCGCGGTCGCCGGGCATCACCGATCAACCGATGGAAAAGGAGCCCCCGTGGCCGTCGTCACGATGCGTCAGTTGCTGGAAGCAGGTGTCCACTTCGGGCACCAGACCCGCCGTTGGAACCCGAAGATGCGCCGTTTCATCTTCGGTGAGCGCAACGGCATCTACATCATCGACCTCAACCAGACGCTGGAGCGCATCGAGGTCGCCTACTCCTACGTCCGGGACTTGGTCGCCGACGGCGGCAACATCCTCTTCGTCGGGACCAAGAAGCAGACCCAGGATCCCGTCGCCAGCTACGCCGCCAAGTGCGGCATGCCATACATCAACGAGCGCTGGCTCGGCGGCATGCTCACCAACTTCAACACCATCGCCGGGCGGGTGAAGAAGATGCAGGAGTACCAGCGCATGCGGGCGGCCGGCGACTTCGAGGCGATGCCCAAGAAGGAAGCGCTGATCCTGTCGCGCGAGCTGGACAAGCTGGAGCGCAACCTGGGCGGTATCCGCAACATGGGCAAGCTCCCCGAAGCGGTGTTCATCATCGACACCAAGAAGGAGCACATCGCGGTCACCGAGGCCAACAAGCTCGGGCTGCCGATCGTGGCGGTGGTCGACACCAACTGCGACCCCGACCTCATCCAGTACGTCATCCCGGGCAACGACGACGCGATCCGGGCCGGGACCTTGATGTGCCGGGTCATCGCCGACGCCGTCGAAGAGGGCCGCTACATCGCGTCCCGGCGCGCCGCCCGCAGCGGCGCCCCGGTGCCCGCAGCCCCCGCCCCGTTCGATCCGGAGGAGGAGGCCCGCCGCGCCGAGCAGCAGCGGGAGGCTCGCCGTCAGGCGGCCATCCAGGCGGCGGAGCGCGAGGCCCGGCTGTCCGCGGCCCGCATCCAGGCCGACGGCGAGGGGACCACCGCAGCAGCGCCCGCAGCCCCCGCGGCCGAGGCGCCCGCCGCCGCAGCCCCCGCGGCCCCTGCTGGCGAGGTGCCGGCTGCTGAGGTGCCGGCTGCTGAGGCGCCGGCTGCTGAGGCGCCCGCGGCCGACCCGTCCGCAAGCTGACCCGCCGGGCCGCCCCAGCCTCGGGCTGAGCGGCCGTCGGCGACCGCCCGCCGCCCGGTACGGGCGGCGGGTACCAGCCCGCATCACCCGACCAGCACGGACCCCCGTGCAGGACACCAGCGCCGCCCCCACGCCGGGCGGCCGACCAAGGAGCAGTAGGAGAATGGCAGAGTTCACCGCCAAGGACGTCAAGGCCCTCCGCGACGCCACCGGCGCCGGCATGATGGACGCCAAGCGGGCCCTCACCGAGAACGACGGCGACATGGAGGAGGCCACCAAGTGGCTTCGCGAGCGCGGCCTCGGCAAGGCCGCGGAGCGCGCCGGGCGCGACGCCACCCAGGGCGGGGTCGCGGTCGCCGTCACCCCTGACGGCAAGGCGGGTGCGCTGGTCGAGCTCAAGTGCGAGACCGACTTCGGGGCCAAGTCCCCCGGTTTCGTGAGCCTGCTGAGCGAGCTCGCTGAGGCCGTGGCCGCTGACGGGGAGGGCGCCGTCGAGGCCAAGAAGGACCAGCTCGACGACCTGCGCATCGTGGTCAAGGAGCCCATCGAGGTCGGCAAGGTCGCCCGCTTCGAGGTTGGCGAGGGCAACGTCCTCGACACCTACCTCCACGTTCAAAACGGGCGGGGCGTCAACGGCGTCATCGTTGAGCTGGCCGGCGGCACCGCCGAACTGGCCCACGACATCGCGGTCCACATCGCGTTCGGCAAGCCCCAGTACCTCAGCCGGGACGAGGTCCCCGCCGAGGCCGTTGCGGCCGAGCGGGAAGTGCTCGAGGCCGCGGTCCGCAACGAGGGCAAGCCGGAGGCGGCGTTGCCCAAGATCGTCGAGGGCAAGCTCAACGGCTGGTACAAGCGGGTGCCTGGCGGCGTGCTGCTCGAGCAGCCCTACGCCAAAGACGACAAGCAGACGGTGAGCCAGGTGCTAGCCGGGGCCACCGTGGTCAACTTCGCTCAGGCGGTCATCGAAGGCTGAGCCGGGCGGGCTGCCTTCTCGCCGGGGCTCGCCGGAGTCCCGGCCACGCCCCCAGCCGGGTGCCTGCCCACTAGGGTGGACGTACCGTGGATCGTGAAGAAGGCAGCCCGTCCGACCGACCTGGGACGTCGTCGCCCTACCGGCGGGTGCTCCTGAAGCTCTCCGGCGAGGCGTTCGCCAGCGACGCGGCCGATGAGACGATCGACGGTGCCACCGTCGAGCGGGTGGCCAAGGAGATCGCCGAGGTGTGCGCCGAGACCGGCGTGCAGATGGCCGTGGTTGTCGGCGGCGGCAACATCTGGCGGGGCGCCACCGGATCGGCGACGGGAATGGACCGGGCCAACGCCGACTACATGGGGATGCTGGCCACCGTGATCAACGCCCTGGCGCTGCGCGACGCCCTCGAGCGTCAGGGGCAGCCGACCCGGGTGCAGACCGCGATCGGGATGTCCCAGATCGCCGAGCCCTACATCCGGTTGCGGGCCATCCGCCACCTCGAGAAGTCGCGGGTGGTGGTGTTCGCAGCCGGGACCGGCAACCCGTTCTTCACTACCGACACCGCCGGCGCACTGCGGGCCATCGAGATCGACGCCGAGGTGCTGTTGAAGGGCACTCACAGCGGTGTCGACGGCATCTACGACGCCGACCCGAGGACCCACCCCGACGCGGCCCGTATCGAGGAGGCCACCTACGACCGGGTGATCAGCGAGGACCTCCGGGCCATGGATCTCACCGCGATCACGCTTTGCAAGGAGAACTCCCTGCCGATCGTCTACTTCTCCATCATGGAGCCCGGCAACCTGCGTCGCGCCATCGGCGGGGGCGGGATCGGTACGCTGATCCACTGATGGACGAGAGCTACGTCGACGCGGTGCTCGAGGACGGGCGGGAGAAGATGGCCAAGGCCATCGAGCACATCCAGTCTGAGTTCTCCAGCCTGAGGACCGGCCGGGCCGCCCCCGCTCTGGTCGAGAAGCTGCGGGTGGAGTACTACGGCTCCGACGTCCCCCTCCAGCAGCTGGCCGGGATCCAGGCTCCAGAGGCCAAGACCCTTCTCATCACCCCGTACGACAAGGGGTCGCTCAAAGCCATCGAGAAGGCGATTCAGACCTCCGACCTGGGAGTCAATCCCAACAACGACGGCGCGAGCATCCGACTGTCGTTCCCGCCGCTCACCGAGGAGCGGCGCAAAGGCCTGGTCAAAGTGGCCCACGCCAAGGCCGAAGAGGGACGGGTCGCGGTCCGCAACTTGCGCCGCGCGGCCCGCAAGGACCTAGAAGCCCTCGAGAAGGACGGCGAGATCTCCTCCGACGAGCTGGAGCGAGCTGAGAAGGAGCTGGAGCGGGTCACCCAGGAGCGGATCGCGGAGATCGAGCGTCTGCTCCAACACAAAGAAGGCGAGTTGCTCGAGGTCTGAGGTGCGGCCGGCGCATGCTGGCGCCAACCGACCTGGGCGAGGAGGTAATACGTGGGCACGAAGTGCGAGACGCCGAGCGCAGCAGCCAGGCCAGGGCCCCAGCGTGACGAGGTGGTGACATGAGCGAACGCAGCGACAGAGACGATCGAGGCGAGCGGCGCTCCGGCGAGGGAGTCCGCATCATCAAGCCGGAGGAGGCCCAGGCCGCCATCGACGCCGGGCAGGCAGCCGGGCGACGCTCCGAGGACGAGTTGCGCTTCGGTGACGTCCCGCCGGCGCCGTCGGGTCCCCGCCCGCCCCACCGCTTCCCTCTGCCCGATTCGGTCGACCCGGCGGCGGCGGTGCCCCGCCCGCCGATCGTCCAGCCGGCCCGGGGTGAGCACACCCTCCCCGTCGCCCGTGGTCGGGCGGTGAGCCCCGAGGAGGCGCACGATCCTCGCCCGTGGCAGCGGCGCAAGGGGCCCGCTCCCGCGATAGCCAACGCCGAGCCGAGCGTCCCCGACCCGGCCAGCCCAGCGGATCCTGCTGCGTCGGCCGATCCTGCTGCGTCGGCCGAGCCTGCTGCGTCGGCCGAGCCTGCTGCGGCGGTGGGACCGAGCGCTGCGGTCGAACCGAGCGCGGTGGTCGAACCGAGCGCAGCCGGCGAGTCCGCGGTTGGCGGGTCTTCCGTGGAGGAGTCCCTCGCGGCCGATGAGCCCACCGCGGTGCAGGAGGCCATCTCTTTCGAGCCGGCCGCTCCAGCCGCTCCGGCCGCGTCGGCGGCGCCCGCCGGCGCCGATCCGACCGTCGCGATGGCCGCCGAGGCGCGCCTGGCGCCCGAGCCCCGCCTGGCGCCCGAGCCCCGCCTGCCGCCCGAACCGCGCCTGCCGTCCGAACCGCGCCTACCGCCTTCCGAGCTGCGTCGCCTGGCCGACCCGGCCGCGGCCGAATCGGCCGCCCTCGGCATTCAGCCCCCCGACATGCCAGCCGCCGGCGGAGGGGCCTCCATCGGGTACCCCCAGCCGCCGGCCGGCGGGTACCCGGCCTCGAGTGCCGAGCCCGCACCCGGGCAGCCGGCCCCCGCCTGGACGTCGGGAGCTGCCGCCGGCGACCGACCGTTGTCTGGTGGCGAACCCGCGTCCGCCCCGTGGCCGGCGACGGGCACATCCGAGGACGCAGCCTGGTCGGTGCCTGGATATCAGCCGGCGCCGGCGCCGCCACCGGCACCCGCCTATGAAGGCCCGTGGAGCGAGCGCCCGTCAGCCTTCGGTTCGGGTTCCGCCGACCGACCCGGCGTTGACCGACCCGCCGCCCCTGGTGAAGGGTCCGCCGTCTACCGATCCGTCGCAGACCCAGCCGCCGGGCCTTCATCCCCCGGCCCGTCCGATCCGGGGCCCGGGGAGCCGGGGCGGACTGCGCCGGACCCCGGCTCGTTGTACACCGCCCCGTCGTATACCGGCCCGTCATACTCGGGCCCGTCCGCGGCCGGTCCGTCCTGGGCCGCCCAGGAAGCAGCACCGGCCAGCGGCGGGATACCCGGCGCTGCCGAACCCGACCCCAACGAGTTGCACCAGCCCGAGGAAGGGATCACCGTGACCGGAGGCTTCGGCACCGAGTTGCCGCACTGGACCGACCCCCCGACCGGCGAGGTACCGCGCATCTTGCCCGGCCCCGCCGACGACGACCTGGCCGCGTGGGAAGCCCTCGGTGCCTCCGGCACTCGCTGGCGCGACGACGCCACAGGAGGGTGGGATCATCCCACCGAGTATTCCGACCTGGTCGACGACGAAGTCGGCCTCGGCGCCCTCGACCAGACCCGCACCGAGCACTCCGACCTCTACTCCTTCGACGAGGAGTTCGAGCGGCTGGAGGAAGAGCGGTCGGGGTCGCACCGGGCCGTCGTCGCGGACATTGACGACGACTTCGACGACTTCGCCGACCTCGACGAGGCGGCTGAGCCCGCCGCCGTCGGCGCCAGGGCAGCCCGCCCGATCCGGTCCCGACCCCCACGCGAGCCCCGCCCTCCCCGGGCGCCCGGCGGTGGTTCCGGGCCTCGGGGCAGCGGCGCTGGCGCCGACCTCGGTTCCCGTCTGGGCGTCGGTCTCGGGCTGATCGTGCTTTTGGTGATCGCCTACGCGGTGGGCCCCGTCGCCCTCCTCGTGCTGGCCACCGCCGTGGTGGTGGCAGCGGCCATCGAGGTGTACGGGATGCTGCAGCGCTCCGGGTTCCGCCCGGCCACGCTGCTCGGCTTGGTGGCGACCGTCGGCTTGATGTTCGGGGCCTACTGGCGGGGCGCAGGAGCGCTCCCGCTGATCATCGCCCTGGTCTTCATCGCCAGCATGCTCTGGTACCTCCTCGGCATAGTCGAGGCTAGACCGCTGGCCAACGTGGCAGTGACCCTGACCGCGTTCACGTGGGTAGGGGTGCTCGGCTCCTACGCAGCGCTGCTGCTGCGGGCCCACCACGGCAAGGGCCTGTTCCTCGGGGCGGTCCTGCCCGCGGTCGCCGCGGACATCGTGGCGTACTTCGTCGGACGGCAGATGGGCTCGCGCCCTCTCGCCCCGAGGGTGAGCCCCACCAAGACCCTGGAGGGAGCCATCGGCGGCGGCGTGGCCGCAATCGTCGTCGGCCTCGCGGTCGGCCATTCGCTGAGCCCGTGGGGAGGGACCAAGCACGGTCTCCTGCTCGGCGTGGTGGTGGCGATCCTCGCCCCGATCGGCGACCTGTTCGAGTCGATGATCAAACGGGATCTCGACGTCAAGGACTCCGGGTCGCTGCTGTCTGGTCACGGCGGCGTCCTCGACCGGTTCGACTCGGTGCTCCTGGTGCTGCCGGCGGCGTTCTACCTGGCGTCGTACTTCGGCGTCGTGCGCTGAGGCCGGTGCTCCACTGAAGACGGTCAGCCTGGTGGGCTCGACCGGGTCCATCGGGACCCAGTCGGTCGACGTCATCCGAGCCACGCCAGGGGAGTACCACGTGCGAGCCATAGGCGCGTTCCGCTCCGTCGACGCCCTGGTCGCCCAGGCCCATGAGCTGCGCCCCGAGCGGGTGGCCATCGCCACCCAGTCGCTGGCCAGGGAGCTCGAGGAGCGGGTCCCCGAAGGCACCGAGGTGCTCGCCGGACCTGACGCCCTCGCGGCCATCGCCACCGACGCCGACGTGGTGGTCAACGGGGTGGTCGGCTTTGCGGGACTGTCGGTCACCCTCGCCGCCCTCAACGCCGGTCGTCGCCTGGCCCTGGCCAACAAGGAGTCGCTCATCGCCGGCGGACCCGTCGTCCAGGCGGCCAGGGCGACTCCCGGCGCGGAGATCGTCCCGGTGGACAGCGAGCACTGCGCGGTGCACCAGTGCCTCCGAGCGGTGCTCGGCACCGACGCGATGGCCGCGCTACCGGCGCTTCCCGCCGGGCACCGCCTGGCCCGGGTGGTGCTGACCGCGAGCGGCGGTCCGTTCCGCGGTCGCCCCACCGTGTCGCTGGCCGAGGTGACCGTCGAGGACGCCCTGGCCCACCCGACCTGGTCGATGGGACCCAAGATCACCATCGACTCGTCGACGCTCATGAACAAGGGGCTAGAGGTCATCGAAGCCCACGAGCTTTTCGGAGTCGACTACGACGCCATCGACGTCGTGGTGCACCCACAGTCGATCGTCCACTCCATGATCGAGACCACCGACGGCGCCACCCTGGCCCAGCTGTCGCTGCCCGACATGCGCCTGCCGATCGGCTACGCCCTGGCCTACCCGGACCGGATCGCCGCCCCGTTCGGGGCGATCGACTGGGGCGCCCTCGGGCGGCTGGACTTCGAACCACCGGACCGGGCCGGCTTCCCCTGCCTGGGGCTGGCCTACGCCGCCGGCCGGGCCGGCGGCACCGCCCCGGCGTGCCTCAACGGAGCCAACGAGGTGGCCGTCGACGCGTTCCTCAACCACCGGATCCGGTGGGTCGATATCCCAGCAGTGATCAACGACGCGCTCGACGACTACTCGCCGATCGACCCCACTAGCGTGACCGACGTGCTCGACGCCGACGCCACCGGACGTGAGCTGGCGACCGCTGCGGTCCAGCGCCGGTCGACGGCCCGGCTCCGGTGACCACCTCCCTCGACCGTCTGCCGCCGCCTCCCACCGAGGAGCCGGCCGCCGCCGGCCAGCCGGCCGCCCTCCTCCGGCTGGTGCTGGTCGTTGCTGCGGTCATCACCGTGGGCTTCCTAGCCGGGGTCGGCGAGACGGTGCTCCTCGTGGGGGCGCTCCTGGTCTGCATCGTCCTCCACGAGCTCGGCCACTTCCTCACCGCCAAGGCCGCGAAGATGAAGGTCACCGAGTTCTTCGTCGGGTTCGGGCCCCGGCTGTGGTCGGTGCGGCGAGGGGAGACCGAATACGGCGTCAAGGCGCTCCCGCTCGGCGGGTACTGCCGGATCATCGGCATGAACAACCTGGAGGAGGTCGACCCCCTCGACGAGGCGCGCACCTACCGCCAGAAGTCGGTGCCCCGCCGCCTGTCGGTGGCGCTGGCCGGCTCCGCGATGCACTTCCTGATCGCCATCGTCGTGCTGTTCTCCATGTTCTTCTGGACCGGCGACCAAGCCAACTACCTGCCCCTGCCGACCATCCCCGGCAGCGCCAAGATCGTCGGCATCGACGGGCTGACGACGGGGGCCAGCCCGGCGCAGGAGGCCGGCTTCAAGCTGGGCGACCGCATCGTCGCCGTCGACGGCCACCGCTTCGCCACGTGGGACGAGGTCACCGGCTACATCAAGGCCCACCCCGGCCAGCGCCTCGATGTGACCGTCGAGCGGGCCGGCGCGAAGGTCGACTTGTACCCGACCCCAGTCGACCTCTCCAAGGTCACCCCATCCGGCGTCGGCACTACCGGCCTGCCGAAGGTCACCGCGCCGACCGGCTTCTTGGGCATCGAGATCAACCCGTCGGTGGTCGTTCACAGCGGGCTGGGCGCGTCGATCAGCGAGGCCGGCGGGGCGTGGGTCCACGTCTCGGCGCTCACCCTCCACGCCCTCGGCCGGCTGGTCACGTTCCACGGGATCTCCGACTACGCCCACATGTTGACCAGCCAGAAGGCCGCCGACAGCGTCACGCCGAGCAGCGTGAGGTTCGCGTCGCCGGTCAAGGTGGTCCAGCTGTTCCACCAAGCGGGCCAAAACGGTCTGCCGACGGTGCTGTGGCTGCTCGCCATCATCAACCTGTCGCTCGGTATCTTCAACCTCATCCCGCTGCTGCCCCTAGACGGCGGCCACGTGGCCATCGCCGTCTACGAAGGTGTCCGTAGCCGGATCCGGGGCCGGCGCTACCAAGCCGACGTCGGCAAGCTGGTGCCGTTGTTCTACCTGGCGTTGGCCGCCATCGTCTTCCTCGGCGCCACCTCGCTGTTCCTCGACATCCGCGACCTGGTCAGCTGAACCGGCGCAAAGCGCGGCGCGGACGGGCAAACGAGCAGGCAGCGGTAGCATCGGATACCGATGCCAGACACCCGGTACCCCCGCCGTCGCACCCGCCAGGTCATGGTCGGCTCCGTGCCGGTCGGTGGGGACGCACCGATCTCGGTGCAGTCGATGACCATCACCAAGACCGCGGACGTCGAGGGAACCCTGGCGCAGATCTACGCGCTGTCCGCGGCGGGCGCTGACATCGTGCGCTGCACCTGCAACGAGAAGGAGGCTGCAGAGGGACTGGCCCGCATCGTGCCTCGCAGCCCGGTGCCGATCGTCGCCGATATCCACTTCCACGTCGAGATGGCCCTCGCCGCCTTGGAGGCCGGGGTCGACTGCCTGCGCCTCAACCCCGGCAACCTCCGCAAACCCGAGGAGATCAAGCTGGTGGCGAAGGAGGCGAAGGACCGGGGCGTGCCGATCCGCATCGGCGTCAACGCCGGCTCGCTCGACCCTCGGCTCTACAAGAAGTACGGCAAGGCCACCCCCGAGGCTTTGGTCGAGTCGGCCCAGCACGAGCTGGCCCTGTTCGCCGAGGTCGACTTCGACGACGTCAAGATCTCGGTCAAGGCGTCCAACGTGCCGCTCATGATCGAGGCATACCGGCAGCTGTCGGAGACGGTGGATCGCCCCCTCCACCTGGGTGTCACCGAGGCCGGCCCGCCGCCGGCGGGGACCGTCAAGGCCACCGCCGGGATCGCCACCCTGCTCTCCGAGGGGATCGGCGACACCATCCGCTACTCGCTGACCGCCGACCCCGTCGAGGAGGCCCGCGCCGGGCGGGTGCTGCTCGAGGCCCTCGGCTTGCGGGAGCGCAAGAACGTCGACCTGATCGCCTGCCCCGCCTGCGGCCGGGCCGAGATCGACGTCTACAAGGTCGCCCAGGAAGCCATGGACGCCCTCGAGGGCAAGCAGATCCCCCTCCAGGTGGCGGTCATGGGCTGCGTGGTGAACGGCCCCGGCGAGGCCCGCAGCGCCGACCTAGGGATCGCGGCGGGCAAGCACCGCGGCCACCTGTTCATCCAGGGTCAGATCGTGAGGGTGGTTCCCGAGGCGGAGATGGTGTCGGCTCTGGTCGAGGAGGCCGAGAAGTTGGTGAAAGAAGGCGTCGCGGCCCGCCTCGCGGCGGCCGACAGCGGCGCCGCCGCGGAAGCCGAGAAGGACCGGATGGCGCTCCTCGACGACAAGGGAGCCGACGCCAACAACAGCGAGGCCAAGGTCCAGCTGATCGACAAGCACCTCGACGAGCGCAGGAACGGCGAAGCCAAATAGGTCGTCGCCGGCCCCGCGCCGGAAGCAAGACTGGTCCGCATGCCAGCTGAGATACGAGCCATGCGCGACGGTGAGCAGGAGGCCTTCATCCGGTCGGTCATCGTCCCGTTCCTGGAGGCCGGCAACGACGATGCCGTCGCCCACTGGGCGCCTCACCTGGAGCTGGGCCGCTCGTGGCTGGCCGACGACCGAGGCCGGGTCGTCGGCAACTGCTGCGTGTTCTCCCGGGACGTGACCGTCCCCGGGCCGGCAGGCGGGGACTGCCCGGCGGTGCCCTTCGCTGCGGTCAGCGGCGTCGGGGTCCACCCCACTCACCGGAGGCAGGGCCTGTTGCGGCGGATGATGACGACCATGCTCGACGACGCCCGCGAGCGGGGCGAGGCCTTCGCCGGGCTCCTCGCATCGGAGTCCCACATCTACGGGCGGTTCGGCTTCGGGCTGGCCACCTCCGCCGCCGCGGTGGCCATCGACGTACGCCAGAACGCGTTCCGCCACGACCTGCACCCCGCCCCCGTCCCGATCGAGCTCCTCGAGCCGGAGGAGGCGGCCAAGGTGCTCCCCGACCTGCACGACCGGCTCCGCCGCCGGCGAGCCGGCGACGTGTCGCGCGACGACGCGACCTGGTCCGGGCTGATCCGGGACCTCCCGTCGTACCGGGGCGGGATGAGCGCCCGCATGTACGCGGTGACCGACGGCGGGTTCGTCGCCTACCGCGGCAAGGAGCGCGACTCTCGCACCGGCACCCCGGGCCGGGTCGAGGTCCGGGACCTCTACGCCGAGAACCCCGAGATCGAGGCCGCCCTCTGGCGTTTCGTGCTCGACCTCGACCTGGTCGACGAGATCACCGCCTTCCCCCGCCCGCTCGACGACCCGATCCGCTACCGGCTGGCCGAGCCTCGCGGGGTGCGCACCACCCGCATCGACGACTTCCTTTGGATCCGCCTCCTCGACACCCCCGCCGCCCTCACCGCCCGCGCCTACCACCAGCCCGGCCGCCTGGTGCTCGACGTCGCGAGGCTCGACGACCGGCCCGACCCCGCGGCAGGGCGCTGGGTCCTCGACGCCGGCCCCGACGGCGTGTCGTGCACCCAGGCCGGCCCCGGCGACGCCACCGACGTGCGCCTCGGGCTCGCCGAGCTGGGGGCCCTGTACCTGGGAGGCGTCAACGCCACCACCCTGGCCGCCGCGGGGCGGCTGGACGAGGAGCGGGCCGGCGCCGCCGCCGTTGCCGACCGACTGTTCGCGACGGTGCCGGGGCCGTTCTCGGGCACCGGCTTTTGAGCCGGCCCGGCGGGGCGCCGCGGCGCCCGTTTTCCCAACCGCTGTAGCTTCTCAGGCCATGGCCTCGCCGCTCACCCCACGCGCCACGGACTTCCCCCGCTGGTACCAAGACGTCATCGCCCGCGCCGAACTGGCCGACAACGGCCCGGTGCGGGGCACGATGGTCATCCGGCCGTGGGGTTACGCGATCTGGGAGCGCTTGCAGGCCGAGATGGACCGGCGGATCAAAGACGCCGGCGCCGAGAACGCCTATTTCCCGCTGTTCATCCCCCAGTCGTACCTGCAGCGCGAAGCCGAGCACGTCGAGGGGTTCAGCCCCGAGCTGGCGGTCGTCACCCACGGCGGCGGCAAGCAACTCGAGGAGCCGGTCGTGGTCCGCCCGACCTCCGAGACCGTCATCAACAGCTTCATCGCCAAATGGGTGCAGAGCTACCGGGACCTGCCCCTCCTCGTCAACCAGTGGGCCAACGTGGTTCGCTGGGAGCTGCGCCCCCGCCTGTTCCTGCGGACCTCCGAGTTCTTGTGGCAAGAAGGCCACACCGCGCACGCCACAGAGGCCGACGCCAGGGCCTACGCCCTCCAGATCCTCAACGACGTCTACCTGCAGACCATGGTCGACGTCCTCGCCATCCCTGTCCTGATCGGCCACAAGACCGCCCGGGAGCGCTTCGCCGGCGCCACCCAGACGTGGACCTGCGAGGGGATGATGGGCGACGGGAAGGCCCTGCAGATGGGCACCAGCCACGAGCTGGGGCAGAACTTCGCCAAGGCGTTCGGGATCCAGTTCTCCGATGAGACCGGCGCGCAGCAGTACGCGTGGCAGACGTCGTGGGGCGCGTCGACCCGCATGATCGGCGCGCTGATCATGGCCCACGGCGACGACCGCGGCCTGCGCCTCCCCCCGGCCCTCGCCCCAGTCGAGGTGATCGTCTTGGTCATCCGCGACGACGAAGCGGTCCGCGCCGCAGCCGACGCGCTGGTGGCGGAGCTGCGCGCCGGCGGCCACCGGGTACGCCTCGACGCCCGCACCGACGTGTCGTTCGGGCGCCGGGCGGTCGACTGGGAGCTGAAGGGCGTCCCGGTGCGCGTCGAGGTCGGGCCCCGCGACCTCGCGGAGGGCAACGTGACCCTGGTCCGGAGAGACAACGGGACCAAGCGGGCGGTTCCCCTCGCTGGCGTCGCCTCCGAAGTGGCCGCAGACCTGGTGTCGGCCCAAGCCGATCTGCTGTCGTCCGCGCTGGCGCAGCGAGAAGCCCGGACCACGGTCGTCGCCTCCATCGAAGACGTCCCCGCCGCCGCCGAGGACGGGTTCGCGGTGGTTCCCTGGGAGCTGGTCGGCGCGTCGGGGGAGGCCACCCTGGCGGCCAGCGGGCTGAGCGTCCGCTGCCTCCAACGGCCGGACGGTTCGCTGGCCACCGACGCCGCCCCCGACGACGGCGGGACGCCCGAGCCGGGCTTGCGAGCAGTGGTGGCCAAGGCGTACTGACGTCGGGGGCGACGCCGAGGCTCGCCTGGCGCTCCTGTCCGGGCCGGCGGCCCGGCCCGTCGCGGCCTGTTCGAGGCCCTCTCGCGGCTATACTGCACGACTGCGCCCAACAAGGGCAGCTGTTGTGGAGGCGTGGGTGAGGGCTCCCGGTCGGACTGCCGGCAGGATCCCAGGGCCCACGCTTTTGTTTGCGGACCTTGACGACGAGGAGGTGGTGATGGGTCCGGCTGAAGCCATCCGTGACCTGGCCGAGTCACCTCTCGCGGCCGCCGGCCTGGAGCTGTGGGACGTCGAGGTCGGTGCCGACTTCCTTCGTATCCTCGTCGACGGCCCCGGCGGCGTCGATCTCGACGCCCTGTCCGCAGCCAGCGCCACCCTGTCCCCGCTGCTCGACGAGCGCCCCGACCTGGTCCCCCCCGACGCCTACCAGCTGGAGGTCTCCAGCCCCGGAGTGGAGCGGACCCTGCGCACCCCTGAGCACTACCGCCGCTACGTCGGCCAGCCGGTGTCGGTCAAGACCACCCAGCCGGTAGCCGGCAGCCGGCGCCTGCACGGCACGCTCCACGCCGTGGAGGCCGACGGCATCCTCATCGCCCTCGACGACGCCAAGGCGGACGCGGCCGCCCTCGCCGTGCCCTACCAGGTGATCGACCGGGCCAAGACGGTGCTGGTGTGGGGCCCGACCCCGAAGACCGGAAAGCCTTCCCGCAAAGCGGCGCCCAAGCCCGCCAAGGCCGGGCGCGCCGACGCGGGACTCGCCGAGGCCGGGCTCGCTGGGGCCGGCTCGAAGCCCGCGTCGGCGGCGCCGGGCGAGGCCACCGCCTCGATGCCCACACCGTCCCCCTCCTCCGCTACCTCACGATCCTCTGCCCCTTCCCCATCCAAGGACGCCACGCCATGAAAGACCAGTTCGCCTTCCTCGACGCCCTCCAGCAGATCGCCAAGGACAAGGGCATCGGCGTCGACACTCTCCTCGACGCGCTGGCCAACGCGCTCCTGGCGGCCTACAAGCGGATGCCCGACGCGGAGGAGTTCGCCACCGTCACCGTCGACCCCGAGACCGGTGAGATCCGCGTCTACGGCCAGGAGGTCGACGACGACGACAACGTCATCCGGGAGTGGGACGTCACGCCCAAGGACTTCGGGCGCATCGCCGCGCAGACCGCCAAGCAGGTCATGCGCCAGCGGATCAACGAAGCCGAGCGGGACCTCAAATACGAGGAGTACGCCGGCCGGGAAGGCGACATCGTCACCGGAATCATCCAGCAGAGCGACAACCGCTACACCCTCCTCGACCTCGGCAAGGTGGAGGCCCTCCTGCCCCAGGCCGAGCAGGTCCCCTACGAGCGCTACGAGCACGGCGCCCGCCTGAAGGCGTACATCGTCGAGGTCCGCAAGACCACCAAGGGCCCTCAGATCGTCGTCAGCCGGACCCATCCGGGGCTGATCAAGCGGCTCTTCGAGCTCGAGGTGCCCGAGATCTCCAGCGGTGTCGTGGAGATCAAGGCCGCGGCTCGCGAGCCGGGGCATCGCACGAAGATCGCGGTGTGGTCCAACGACAGCAACGTCGACCCGGTCGGCGCGTGCGTCGGGGCCCGCGGCGCCCGGGTGCGGATGGTCACCAACGAGCTGCGAGGCGAGAAGGTCGACATCGTTCCCTTCTCAGACGAGCCCCGCGAGTTCGTGATGCGAGCGCTGCAACCAGCGAAGGTCAAGGAGGTCCACCTCGACGACCTGACCGGCACCGCGACCGTCGTCGTCCACGACTTCCAGCTGTCGCTGGCCATCGGCAAAGAGGGGCAGAACGCCCGCCTGGCGGCCCGCCTCACCGGGTGGCGCATCGACATCAAGAGCGAGACCCAGATGGCCGAAGAGGAGGCCTACGCCAACCAGGAGTGGGCGGAGGGGGAGTGGGTCGAAGACCCCGAGACCGGCGAGATGGTTTGGCAGCCCGCCGAGGGTGGCGAGACTGTCTCCGCCGAGGCCTGGTCCCAAGGCGAGCCTGGTGACAGCGCGCCCGCCGAGGAAGCCGCCATGGAGATAGTGACCGACACCGTCGAAGAGGGGATCGAGGCCGCGGAGGCCGCGGAGTCCGCCGCCCCGCTCGCCGAAGCGGACTCTGCTGGCGCTGGTGGTTCTGCCGTGGGGGCCGGCTCTGGCGAGTCTGCCGGCTCTGCCGGCTCTGCCGGCTCTGCCGGCTCTGCCGGTGAGGTCGGGTCTGCTGCGGTCGATGCCGCTGCGGCACCGTCGGTCGCCCCTGCGGCCGAAGAGCTGGGCACCCCTGCTGTCGAGAGTGGCGAGGGCGTCGCCGAGGGCCCGGAGCCGGCGGCGCCGGCCGGGTCGGAGCCGTAAACGGCACGGCCGACGGGCCGGTCCGTACCTGCGTCGGGTGCCGGACCAGGAGGGCCGTCGCGGAACTCGTGCGAGTAGGACGGGCTGCGGACGGTACGCTGGTGCTTGGACCGGGTCCCGGCCGAGGTGCCTGGCTCTGTGCCGAACACCGCGGAGGTCCGCCGCTGACCTCGTGCCTCGAGGCCGCCGAGCGGCGCAACGGGTTCTCCCGGGCCTTCCGCACGCCGGTTCCGACCGGTGCCAGCGGGGCGCTGCGTACGACACAGCAAGAACGTGAGAGGATGGACGACGCTCCCGCTCCGGGCGCGGCGTCACCGAGAAGGGACTGACCTAGCAACTTGGCGAAGAAGATCCGGGTCTACGAGCTGGCACGCGAGCTCGGCCTCACCAACAAAGAAGCGCTCGACCTCAGTGTGTCTCTGGGCATCGGCGTCAAGAGCCACTCCTCGAGCATCGAGGACCAGCAGGCCGATCGGGTCCGCCGCAAGGCCGACCGCGAGGGCCTGCGTCGTGACGTCCAGCCCGCCGAGGATGCGGTCCCGGCCGCCAAGTCCGCCCCTACGCCGGCCCCTGCCGCCCCGGCCTCCTCCGCGCCCGCCGCCCCTGCGGCCCCGGCTCCAGCCGCCCCCGCCCCAGCATCCCCCGCCCCGGTAGGTCAGGCGCCGGCTCCGCCGGCTGCCACGCCAGCACCCGTCGCTCCGGCAGCCGCCACCCCGAGCCAGCCTGCTTCCGGCGCGCCGTCGGCTCCTGCCGGCCCGTCGGCTCCTGGCGGCCCGTCCGCTCCTGGCGGCCCGTCCGCTCCGACCCCGTCCGCTCCCGCGCACCGGCCCGGAGAGGCCAGCTCACCGCGTCCTGGCACTGCGAGCACCGGCGCCCCGGCGGCGCCTGCCCGGCCCGCGCCGGGCGAGCCCCCCGCTCCCGGCCAGGCCCGCTCCATCCCCACGCCGCCGCGCCCCCCGGCCGACCGTCCGGTCCCCGGATCACCGCCCCGGCCGGCAGCACCCGGCACGCCGGGCCGCCCGCCGATGGCACCCGCCGCGTCGGCCGGAGCTGCGCCCGCGCCGCCCCGACCCGCTGCTGAGGGTCGACCCGCCGCGCCGCCTGCTCCTGGCAGCGCTCCTGCCCCCGGCGCTCCTTCCGCTCCTGGTGCGCCTTCCGCTGGCGCAGCTCCTGTCGCCGGCGTGGCTGCTGCCCCCGGCGCATCGGCTGCCGGCGGCGCGCCAGCCGCCCCCGGCGGCATGTCCGCAGCGCCCGGCGCCGGCCCGTCAGCGCCCGGTTCCGGTCCGGCCCCGGCTGGCGCGGCGCGCCGGCCTGCGCCTGGCGGTCGGCCCGTCCCGCCACCCCCGCCTGGCCCCGGCGGCCCGCCTGTCTCGCAGTCCGGCAAGCCGATCCCGCCGCCCCCCGGCATGCGCCGCCCCCCGGTGTCGCAGTCCGGTAAGCCGATCCCGCCGCCCCCGGGCCGCCCCCGCACCGCGGGCGCCGGTGCCGGTGCCGGCCGCCCCTCTGGTCCTGGCGGTGGCGGTGCCGGACGGCCCGCTTCCGGCGGTGGCCGTCCCGGCGGCTTCAGCGGCCCGCGCAGCACACCTGGCGCTGGAGGCGGCTTCTCCCGTCCCGGCGCACCCGCCGGCGGCACCCGCGGCGGTCCCGGCGGTGGCCCCCCCGGTCGCGGTGGGCCCCCCTTCGGTGGCCGTGGCCGGGCCGGCGGTCGTCGACCCGGACGTCGCCGCCGTCGCAACATCGAAGAGCTCGAGGCACAGGAGCTCACCACCTACACGGCGTCCAACGCGCCCGTCCCGGAGGGTGAGGTCATCGTCGAGCGCGGCTCGACGGCCCAAGAGCTCGGCCCCAAGCTCAACCGGTCCGGCGCGGACGTCGTCCGGTTCTTGTTCCAGCAGGGCGAGATGGTCACCACGACCCAGTCGCTCTCCGACGACATGATCGAGCTGTTCGCGGCGGAGGTCAACGCCAACATCCGTCTCGTCGATCCCGGCGAGGAAAAGGAAGCCGAGCTCCAAGCCAAGTACTTCGACGACGAAGAGGAGGACGAGGAGAACCTGCGGCCTCGCCCCCCGGTCGTCACCGTCATGGGACACGTCGACCACGGCAAGACCCTGCTCCTCGACCGCATCCGGACCACCAACGTGGTCGCCGGTGAGGCGGGCGGCATCACCCAACACATCGGCGCCTACCAGGTCGTATACCAAGACCAGCTGTTGACGTTCATCGACACCCCCGGCCACGAGGCGTTCACCGCCATGCGAGCCCGGGGGGCCGAAGTGACCGACATCGTCATCTTGGTCGTGGCCGCCGACGACGGGGTCATGCCCCAGACGATCGAGGCGCTCAACCACGCCAAGGCCGCCGACGTTCCGATCATCGTCGCCCTCAACAAGGTCGACCGCGAGAACTCCGATCCCAACCGGGTCATGCAGCAGCTCTCCGAGCAGGGCCTCGTGCCCGAATCGTGGGGCGGCGACACGATCATGGTGCAGATCTCCGCACTGCAGAATCTCGGGATCGACGACCTCCTCGAACAGGTCCTCGTCGTGGCCGAGCTCGAAGAGCTCGTCGCCAACCCCGAGGGTCGAGCCCGAGGCACCGTCCTCGAAGCCAACCTCGACCCGGGACGCGGTCCAGTGGCCACCGTCTTGGTGCAAAGCGGCACGCTGCGAGTCGGTGACCCCGTCGTGGCCGGCGCGGCCTGGGGTCGGGTCAAGGCCCTCATCGACGACAAGGGTGACAACGTCAAGGAGGCCGCGCCCTCCATGCCCGTCCAGGTGCTCGGCTTCGACAACGTCCCTGCCGCCGGCGACGAGTTTCGTGTCACCGACAAGCCCAAGACCGCCCGCGACATCGCCGAGCAACGCGAGGACCGCTACCGGGCTGCCGATCAACGGCGGACGTCGTCTGCCACCGGGACCGGCGCCAAGCTCGAAGACATCTTCGAGCAGATCCAGCGAGGTGAGACGGCCACTCTCAACCTGGTCCTCAAAGCTGACATGCAAGGCTCGCTCGAGGCGGTCACTGAGAGTCTCCGCAAGCTGGAGCGCGAAGAGGTCAAGCTGGCCTTCGTGCACCGTGCCGTCGGCGGGATCACGGAGAACGACGTGAGCCTGGCCGCAGCGTCCAACGCGACGATCATCGGCTTCAACGTTCGGCCCGATCGCGGGGCTCGCGACCTGGCCGCCAACCAGGACGTCGAGATCCGCACCTACGAGATCATCTACAAGCTCATCGAGGACATCGAGAGCGCCATGATCGGAATGCTGGCCCCGGAGTTCGAGGAGGTCATCACCGGCGAAGCCGAGGTCCGCGAGATCTTCCGGGTGCCGCGCATCGGTGCCATCGCCGGGTGTTACGTCCGCTCCGGTGTCATCACCCGAGGGTCCAAGGTCCGGTTCCTCCGCGACGGCGTCATCATCTGGAAGGGTGCCATCACCTCCCTCCGGCGCTTCAAGGACGACGTGCGCGAAGTCCACGAGAACTTCGAGTGCGGCATCGGCCTCACCAACAACCAGGACCTCAGAGAAGGCGACATCATCGAGACCTTCGAGGAGCGGGAGATCCCGCGGACCTAGGATCCGGGGACCCGCCCGTGCACGTCGCCGCGCTCACCGTCGAGCTTCACCTCCCAGACAGCCACTCGCTCAAGGAAAAGCGGGCTGTCATCAAGCCCATCCTCGACGGCTGCCGCCACCGCTTCGGCGTGGCGGCGGCCGAAGTCGAGTGGCAGGACCTCTGGCAAAGAGCCGGTCTCGGCATGGCCACGCTGTCCTCATCAGTGCCTCAGGTGACGTCGGTGCTCGACGAGGTCGAGCGCTTTGTGTGGTCGTTCCCGGAGGTTGAGGTCACCTCCTGCCGGCGGGACTGGATGGAGACCGACTCGTGAGCCCGAGCCGTTCGGGTCGATCGAGCGGGGGCAGCGGATCCGGGCGCCGGTCCTCAGGGGGTCAAAGCTCCAGCCGGCGCCGGGGAAGCTTCACCCCGCCGCGCCGCTTCCCTCGCATGGCCCGGGTCAACGAGACCCTCCGGGAGATCTTGGCCGAGGCCATCTCCAGGCTGGGCGACACCGACGAGCGCCTAACCATGGCCACCGTCACAGCAGTGGACTGCGCCGCCGACTTCGGCGCGGCGACTGTCCTCATGTCGAGCCTGGACCCGGAGGAGGCGCAGGCGCTCGAGGAAGCCAGGATCAAGCTCCAAGGCGAGGTGGCCAGGCAGGTGCGGCTCAAGCGGACCCCGCTGCTGCGGTTCGCGGCCGACCCCGCGGTGGCCGCTGGACAGCGGATCGAGGACCTCTTGCGCGACATCGGCCCGCTACCCGACGACCCGCCGGAGGATCTCGCGGACGTGGACGCCTCGGAGCGGGGCGAGGAGGACGCGTCCGGGGGCGGCGAGGCGGCCGGCTCTGGGGGCGGCGAGGCGGACAGTTCTGGGGGCGGCGAGGCCGACGTCTGCAACCGTGTCGAGGCGGACCGGCCGGAGGGTCTGCCCGAGTGATCAGCGGGCTGGCGGTGGTCGACAAACCCGCCGGCATGACCAGCCACGACGTGGTGGGCCGATGCCGGCGGATCTTCGGGCAACGGCGGGTGGGCCACGCCGGCACGCTCGATCCCGACGCCACAGGAGTATTGCTGGTCGGCCTCGGGCAGGCGACGAGGCTCCTCCAGTACCTGACCGGCCTCCCGAAGTCCTACGAGTGCCGCATCGTTCTCGGCCGGGCCACCTCGACCCTCGACGCCTCGGGCGAGACCACCGGCGAATGGGACATGACGCATGTCACTTTGGCTGACGCGCGAGGTGCTGCAGCCGCCCTGACCGGCGACATCGAGCAGATCCCGCCGATGGTGTCGGCGATAAAGATCGGCGGGAAGCGGCTCCACGAACTGGCGCGCGAGGGCATCGAGGTCGAGCGGCCGCCCCGACGGGTGCACATCGCCCGCTTCGACGTTGACCTAGCCGAACCCCCGACCCCTGCTAACCAGCTAACCCGGGCGATGGGTGAGACGGGCGGCCCGCCGCCCACCGCGACTCCCGAAAAGCAGGCACCCGGAGCGCTCGGACCGGTGTTCGCTGCGCACGTCACCTGCTCGTCGGGAACCTATGTCCGGTCATTGGCCGCGGACCTCGGGGCCGCGCTCGGCGGCGGCGCCCACCTGCGGGATCTGGTCCGCACCTCGGTCGGGCCCTGGGACCTGTCGGAGGCCGTCCCTCTCGATGAGCTGGAACCGACCCACGTTCAACCCCCAGCGGCGGCCGTGCGCATGCTCGAGCCAGTCACCGTCCCCCCGGAGCGTATAGACGCCATAGCCCACGGACGGGTCCTGGCCCAGAGCGAACTCGGCGCCGCTGGCGGAGGGCCGTGGGCGGTCCTCGCCCCGTCCGGAGAACTGCTCGCGGTCTACGCGAACCACGGCGAAGGGCGAGCGAAGCCCACGGTGGTCCTGGCCGGGTGAAGTCTCACACGCCGGGGTGGGGTGCAGCTCCCGGGGCCAGTTAGCCTCCACCCCTGATGGAGATCGCGTACCACCCCGGCGACTGCCCGCGGCCGGAGTCCGGCACTGTCGCAACCATCGGCGTCTACGACGGCGTCCACCTCGGTCACCGCCACGTCATCAACGAGGTGCGTGCCAGCGCCGCCGAGCTCGGCGCCCGCTCCGCGGTCGTGACCTTCGACCCGCACCCGGCCAGCGTGCTGCGGCCCGACGCCGCTCCCAAGCTGCTCACCGACCGTGAGCAGAAGATGGAGCTGCTGAGCGCGACCGGCCTCGACATGACGATGGTCGTGCGCTTCGACGAAGCCCGCTCAGAGGAGTCCGCCGAAGATTTCGTCGAGTCTGTGCTCGTCGGTTGCCTGAACGTCAAACGGATCATCGTCGGCGAGGACTTCCACTTCGGACACGGGCGGAAGGGCAACGTCGAGTTGTTGACCCGGATGGGTGAGGAGTGCGGCTTCGAGGTCACCGGGGTCAGGGCCTACCAAGCCGAGGCCCGCGACGCCAGCGGCGCCAGCGCCATCGAGCCGGTCTCCTCCACCCGGATCCGGCGCCTGCTGGCCGCCGGCGAGGTCGAGTCGGCCGCGTCCCTGCTCGGGCGGCCGCACCAGGTTCGCGGCGTCGTAGGTCATGGCGACAAGCGGGGACGGACCCTCGGATTCCCCACTGCCAACGTCGCGGTGCCCTTCGAGATGGCCCTCCCCGCCGACGGCGTGTACGCCGGCTGGTACCGCCGGCCCGGCGGCCGACGCCTGCCGGCGGCGGTGTCGCTCGGTCGGCGGCCGACCTTCTACGTCGACGCCGACCTCTCGCTGCTCGAGGCTCACCTCCTCGACTTCGACGACGACCTCTACGACGAGGTCGCAGAGGTCGAGTTCGTCGGTCGGCTGCGGGGCCAGGAGGCTTTCGCCTCGGTCGAAGCGTTGATCGAGCAGATGGGCCACGACGTCAGCGCAGCCCGCCGGCTGCTGGCGGCGCCGCCGACCTAGAGCCGGCGGCTGGCCGTGGGCGCGCCCGCCCTCCGGGGCGGTGTCGATCGGGGTGGTCGGCTGGGCTGGGGGCTGTGAGGTGCTGGGCTTGCGCTGTCGGGGCTGGGCGGGGCTGTCGAGCGTCGGGGCCTGTCGGGGTGCTGGGCCGGCGCTGTCGGCGCTGGTGGGGGCTGGTCGGGGCTGGTCGGGGCTGGTGGGGGCTGGTCGGGGCTGGTCGGGGCTGGTCGGGGCTGGTCGGCGTTGTGGGGGCTCGGCCGCCTCCGGGATGCGCGTTGGGTGGCCTCCGGCTGGAAAATATGAAAGCCGCGACAGACCTTCGCTCGGGACCCGATGTATGTCGCGGGTTGCGAGGGTGAAAGGCCTGCTGGCCGCGACACATCCCGCCATCTCGGCCGAGGTGTGTCGCGGGTTTCATCGGGCCGCAGCCCAACCGGACCGCCCCCAACCAAGCCCAGACCCAGCCCAAGAGGGGCCGAATCCGGTCTCAGCCGGCGACGGCACCCCCGCCGAGAGCCCGGGGATCGCTGCCGCCGGCCAGGACTGTCCGGCCGGCGCCGTCGGGAGGGCTGACCGAGATGGCATGGGCATGACCGAACGAGCCCGACCACGCCGGCGCCTCGATCACCTCGTGTCCCAGCGCGGCGAGCCCGGGTGACCAACTCGGCGGGGCGTGCCCCTCGATCTCGACGCGGACGTGGCCGCCCGCCGACCAAGTGTCGAAGCCGGTCCGCCGGGCGCCGTCGCCGGCGGGGAGCAGCACCGAGAGAGCGAAGCGGGCCGCGGCGACGGCGTCGGCGGGGTCCTGGCCCGCCGCGAGGATCCGGGCGGCCAGCTGCAGGAGGATCTGCGGCTGGGCGTCGCCGCCCATCGACCCGGCGACCAGCCGCAACCCGCCGTCGGTGTCGGTGGCCACGAGCGGGGAGAGGGTGTGAGGGGGACGCCGGCCGGGGCCGTACTCCGCCGGCGAACCGGGCTCGAGCGAGAAGCCGATTCCCCGGTTCTGCAGGAAGATCCCGACGCCGGGAACGACGATGTGAGCGCCGAAGCCGGCCGCGTTGGACTGGATCAGGCTGACGCCCATCCGGTCCCGGTCGACGCTGCACACCGCTGTCGTGTCGCCGTCGGCGTAGGCCTCCCCGGGAGCCAGGTTCGGGGGCGCGGCGCGGGAGGCAGAGATGGCCGACAACCGCCGGCTGAGGGCCTTGGGGTCGAGAGGGGACGCTCCGTCGGGCCCGTAATGCAGCGGTGCGCCTTCGTGGAGCACCGCCAACCGGTCGTAGCCCGCCTGCCGTGAGGCCTCGACGAGAAGATGGGGCCATGCCGGGTCGTCGGGGTCGCCCGGCAGCGCGGTGTGCGCCGCCATCCACGCGGAGGCCAGCGCCAGGTAGCCCTGAGAGGGCGGCGGTGCGCTCCACAAGTCGTGGCCCCAAGCCCGGCTCGAAACGGCAGGAGCCCACCGGGAGGTCGGGGTGGCCAGGTCGCCAGGCGCGAAGTATCCCTCGGCCAGGTTCAGCAGCCCGGCTCCGAACGCGCCGCCGTAGAAGCCGTCGCGGCCTTCGCCGGCGATGGCGGTCAGCGCCGCAGCGACCCCAGGACGGCGGACGACCGAGCCGGGCGCGACGGTCCCGTCCGGGCCGGCGGCGTCCCGGTAGTCCTCCGCCCCCGCCAAGTCGAGTACCAGGCGCAGCGACGTCGCCAAGGTGGGGGAGACCGGGAAGCCGTCCGCCGCCAGAGCGGTGGCCGGCTCCAGCACCTCCGACAGCGGGAGGCGTCCGAAACGCTCGTGGAGGGACAGCCAGCCGTCCACGCACCCCGGGACAGTCACCGTGCGGATGTCTCCCCTGAACGGCATGCTGACGTGACCTTCGCTGCGGAGACGGGCCGGGTCGGCCCCGGCTCCGGCGTGGCCGACGGCGAGGAGAGCGACAGGGTCCTGGCCGGGTGCGGACACCACTGCCAGGAGGTCACCGCCCATCCCGCACATGTGCTGGGAGGTGACCGCCAGCACCGCGCTGGTCGCGACCGCCGCGTCCGCCGCGCTGCCGCCGGCCCGGAGCATCCCGGCGCCGGCGGACGCGGCAAGGTGGTCCACCGCGCAGACCAAACCCCCCGTGGACCATCTGCGGGGCGCCGGCCCCCCGTCCAACGGTGCTCCGGCGATCACAGGACGGTCCCCATGGTGGTCATTCTTCCCACCGTCCGCCTCGTTCTCGCTTGCGCTGGGCCTGGCGTTTCTTGGCCTCGAGGCGCCGGCGCTCCGAGCCGCGGGTTGGCCGGGTGGGGCGCCGGTTGCGCTGCACCTCGAGCGCGCCGGCGAGACGTTCCGTGAGGCGGGTTAGGGCCAGGTCCCGGTTTTGCGACTGGCTGCGCCGGTCCGAGGCGGCCACCGCCACGACATCTCCGAGTCGCGACACGAGAAGCGAGCGGGCGGCCTCGGGTATGGAGGGGCTACCGGCTATGTCGAGACGGACCTCGGCGCGGGTGTTGGCGGTGTTCACGTGCTGGCCGCCGGGGCCGCCAGCGCCGCTGAAACGCCACAGCAGCTCGCTCAGCGGGATGGTGAGACCCCGAGGAGCAGGGCCGCTTTGGTGGCCGGGCACCCTCAGCACGGCCCTCGGACCAGGACCGGTAACATCGTCACCCTCCGGCGTCTCGGTGTTCACCCCTGCCGCCGCGGGGAAGCGCTCCGGGGCCCCCGAGCAGGGCAGCTGGCATGGGTCGCACAGGCGGCTCTGATACGCTGTGAGATCGTCCGCTGCGGCCGAGCGCGTCCTCCCTCCACTTCGAGGGCCAACGCGACCGGGTCAGGCATCGTGCCACCGCCTGTTTCCCAGGTGTACCGGCCCGTTGCCCTCCCAGTCCGCACGGCGCCGACGTCGACATACACACCCCAGCCGCAAGGAACTCCTGCTGCATGCCCGACAAAGCCGCAACGATCGAGACGTACCGCACCCATCCGACCGACACCGGGTCGCCGGAGGTGCAGGTTGCCATCCTGAGCGAGCGCATCGCCCACCTGACCGAGCACCTGAAGGTTCACAAGGGTGATCATCACACCCGCAGAGGCCTGATGAAACTCATCGGCCGCCGGCGCCGTCTCCTCGACTACGTCCGGGACAACGATGTCGAGCGCTACCGAGAGCTCATCGCCCGCCTCGGCCTGCGGCGATAACTTCGCAATTGACAGCGAGCGGCCGAAGGGCCGCTCGTGTCGCGCCGGGCCACTCGGCGCAGTAGCACCCACGCAGCACCGCTGCCCAGCAGCCCCGCTGCACCGTGCAGCATCCGCTGCACCGCCGGACATCATCGGATGGCCCGGCAGCACCAAGGCAGCCGGACATCATCGGATGGCCCGGCAGCACCAAAGCAACAGACCAGCGGCGGTCTCTGGTCAGCTGCCAGTCGAAGGCCCCCCGGCGCACCCATCAGCCGGCGTCGGGAGCCCTCCAACTGGGAACTGGCCCCGCCGCTCCTACTCCCGGGCTCATCCCGGGACCGAAAGGAGAGCACCCATGGAAGGTGCCACCACCGTCTCCGCCGCCGTTTCCGGCACGGACAAGACGCTCAGTTTCGAGACCGGCCTCCTGGCCCAGCAGTCCCAGGGCGCGGTCGTCGGCCGGATCGGCGACACCGAGGTCCTCGTGACCGCCAACGCCGCCAACGGCATCCGGGAGGGGATCGACTTCTTCCCCCTCACCGTGGACGTCGAGGAGCGGATGTACGCCGCGGGCAAGATCCCCGGCTCGTTCTTCCGCCGGGAGGGCCGCCCGAGCGACCAGGCCATCCTCACCTGCCGGCTGATCGACCGTCCGCTGCGGCCGAGCTTCGCGGACGGCTACCGCAACGAGACCCAGGTCGTGGTCACCGTGATCGGCGCCGACCAGGAGAACCCTCACGATGTGCTGGCCATCAACGCGGCCAGCGCCGCGCTGATGCTCTCGGGCATCCCCTTCGAGGGCCCGCTCGGCGCGGTGCGCATCGCCTGGACCGGCGAGGGGGAGTGGGCGCCCCACCCCACCTACCAGGAGGGTGACGAGGCGGCCTTCGAGCTGGTCGTCGCCGGGCGCCAGCTCGACAATGGCGACGTCGCCATCATGATGGTCGAGGCCGGCGGCACCGAGGCGGCGTGGGAGCTGTACCAAGGCGGCGCCCCCAAGGTCACCGAGGAGGCCATCGCGGCGGGCCTCGAGGCGTCCAAGACCTGGATCCGGGAGTCGATCGAGCTGCAGCGCGAGCTGGTGGCCAAGGCCGGCACCCGCCCGCCGTTGGCGTTCGTGCCCCAGAAGGACTACGGCGACGACGTGTTGGCCCGGGTGACCGAGGTCGGCACCGACCGCATCGACAAGGTGTCCACCATCACCGTCAAGGCGGAGCGGGAGAAGGCCACTGACGTCGCCACCGCGGAGATCGTGGCCGAGCTCGCCGGCGAGTTCGAAGGGCGGGAAAAGGAGATCAAGCAGGCGGTCCGGTCGCTGACCAAGAAGATCGTCCGCCAGCGGATCGCCTCCTCCGGGGTGCGCATCGACGGGCGCCAGCCGGCGGACATCCGCCCGCTGTCAGCGACCGTCGGGCTGATCCCGACCGCTCACGGCTCCGGGTTGTTCCAACGTGGCGAGACCCAGGTCCTCAACGTCACCACCCTCGGAATGCCCCGCATGGACCAGCTCCTCGACACCCTCGGGGTGGACGACAAGAAGCGGTACATGCACCACTACAACATGCCGCCCTCCGCCAACGGCGAGGTCGGCCGGGTGGGTAGCCCGAAGCGGCGCGAGATCGGTCACGGCCTCCTCGCGGAGCGGGCGCTGCTGCCGGTCGTGCCGCCGGTCGAGGAGTTCCCCTACGCGCTCCGGCTCGTCTCGGAGGTGCTCGCGTCCAACGGCTCGACGTCCATGGCGTCCGTGTGCGCCTCGACCCTGTCGCTGATGGACGCCGGCGTGCCGATCAAGGCTCCGGTGGCCGGCATCGCCATGGGTTTGGTGAAGATCTCCGGGAGCGAGGCTGACGGCAGCGACGACAACTACATCGCCCTGACCGACATCCTCGGCGCCGAGGACGCGTTCGGTGACATGGACTTCAAGGTGGCCGGGACGGCCGAGTTTGTCACCGCCCTGCAGCTCGACACCAAGATCGCCGGCCTGCCCACGGAGGTCCTGACCCGGGCCCTCACCCAGGCCCGCGAGGCCCGCCTCACGATCCTCGACGTGATGCATGAGGCGATCGCCTCGCCGCGCACCGAGGTGCGCGAGACCGCTCCGAAGATCGTCAGCCTCGAGATCCCCCTCGACAAGATCGGTGAGGTGATCGGCCCGAAGGGCAAGGTCATCAACACCCTGCAGCAGGAGACCGGCGCCGACATCAACGTCGACGACGACGGTGTCGTCGGGACCGTCACCATCGGTGGCAAGGACGGCGGCGCGGTAGCCGAGGCCAGGCGCCGGATCGAGCTGATCCTCGATCCGCCCAAGGCCGAGGTCGGCGCGGTGTACCAGGGCAAGGTCGTCAACATCACCAAGTTCGGCGCCTTCGTCAACATCCTCCCTGGCCGCGACGGCTTGGTCCACATCTCCAAGCTGGGCCGGGGCAAGCGCATCGACCGGGTCGAGGACGTCGTCGACCTGGGCGACGACATCGAGGTGAGGGTCGACGACATCGACCCGCAGGGCAAGGTATCGCTGTCACTGACCGGCGAAGGCGCCGACGACGGCGGTGACGCCCCCGCGCCGCGCCGTGAGCCCCGCGAACCGCGCGAGCGGCGCAGCGAAGCCGCCCCCAGCCCGGTGGCCGTAGCCGACGACGAGGGCGACGCCGCTCCGGTCGCCTCCTTCGAGGAGAGCTGGGAGGCGGAAGCCTCCGCCACCTTCGGCGATCTCGGGCCTGCCGGCGAGTCCGGCGGCAACGGCGCCAGCGGCGGTGGCCCCCGCCGCAACCCCCGTCGCCGCCGCTAGCTTCGGCGCGGTGACCCAGGAGGCGCTCGCCACCACGACCCTCGACAACGGCCTGACCGTCGTCACCGAGCGGATGACAGAAGTCCGCTCGGTGGCGATGGGGTTCTGGGTCGGTACCGGCTCGGTCGACGAAGAGCCGGCCGATTCTGGGGCATCGCACTTCCTCGAGCACCTGCTGTTCAAGGGGACGCCCACGAGGAGCGCCCGCCAGATCGCCGAGACCGTCGACGCGGTGGGCGGCGACATCAACGCGTTCACCGCCAAGGAGTACACCGCCTTCTACGTCCGGGCGCTGGCCGCCGACGCCGAGCTCGGCTTGGAGATCCTCTCCGACATCATCTGGTCGCCGTCGTTCCGCCCCGAGGAGGTCGAAGCCGAACGCCAGGTGATCCTCGAGGAGATCCTGATGCACGGCGACGAGCCGGGCGACTTGGTACACGACGTCTTCGCCGAGGCCCTCTTCCCTGACCACCCCCTCGGCCGCGAGGTGCTCGGCGACGAGTCGACCATCAGGGCCATGCCCCCGGAGCGGATCGCCGCGTTCCACGCCCACCACTACCGGCCGGCCAACCTGGTGTTCGCGGCGGCGGGCAACATCGACCACGCCCAGATCGTCGCCGGTCTGCAAGCCGGGCTGGACCGGGCCGACGGCGGCCGTCCTGGAGGGGCCCGCCCCCGGCGCGACCCGCCGGGCGCGGCGACCAAGGGCGAGGCCATGGTGGTCAGACCGACCGAGCAGGCCCACCTGATAGTCGGCGTCCGCGGTCCCAGACGCGACGATCCCGAACGCCACGCGCTGACCGTCCTCGACCACGTGGTCGGTGGTGGCATGTCCAGCCGCCTGTTCCAGTCCATCCGCGAGGAGCGCGGGCTGGCGTACTCGGTGTACTCCTACCGGCTGGCGTTCGAGCACTCCGGCGGTTTCGCGGTCTACGCCGGTACGTCCCCCGGGCAGGTCGAGGAGGTCCTCGAGCTGATCCACGCCGAGTTGGACCGGGTGGCGTCCGAAGGCATCACCGCCGGAGAGCTGACCGCGGCCCGCTCCCACCTCCGGGGGTCCCTGGCCCTCGGACTCGAGGACTCAGGCGCCCGGATGAGCCGCATCGCCCACTCGCAGCTGGTGCACGGCGAGGTGCCGACCGTCGAGGAGCTCGACGCCCGCCTGGACGCGGTCACCGTCGAATCGGTCGGCGATCTGGCCCGGTCCCTCCTGTCGGAGGCCCGCACCACCGTCGTCGTCGGACCGTCGGACTGACGGTCCGGGACAGGAGCTCTCGATGATCAACGTCGCGGTGATCGGCGCCGGCGGCCGGATGGGCTCCGCGGTGTGCGCGGCGGTGGACGCCGACGCCGCGCTCCACCTCGTCGCCGCCATCGACCCGGCGCGCGACGGAACCGAGGTGCCAGGCGAGCGCGACACGACGCTGCGTTACAGCGCGGAGGTGGACGCCGCGGTCGCGGCGGGTGCCGACGTCGCGGTCGATTTCACCACCCCTGACGCGGTCGCGGCCAACGCCCGCTTCTGCGCCGGGCACGGCCTGCACCTGGTCATCGGGACCACCGGGCTCGGGGCGGCGGGAGAGCAAGAGCTGGCCCACCTCTATCCGAGCACCGGCCCGCTCGGCTGCATCCTGGCCGCCAACTTCGCGATCGGAGCGGTGCTGTCGATGCGCTTCGCCGAGCTGGCCGCCCCGTGGTTCGAGACCGCCGAGATCATCGAGTTGCACCACGACCGGAAGGTCGACGCCCCGTCTGGGACCGCGTTGCGCACCGCCGAGCGGATGGCCGCGGCGTCGGGGGAGTGGGCCGCGGATCCGACCCGCTCCGAGACCGTCGCGGGCGCCCGGGGCGGGCAAGGACCCGGCGGGATCCGTATCCACTCGGTCCGCCTGCGGGGTCTGGTCGCTCACCAAGAGGTGCTGCTCGGCACCACCGGGGAGACCCTCACCATCCGCCACGACTCGCTGGACCGGTCGTCGTTCATGCCCGGCGTGGTGCTGGCTCTCAAGGCGGTGGCGGCTCGTCCCGGCCTCACCGTCGGGATCGACCCCCTCCTCGGCCTGTAGCGACCTCCGGCCGTGACCACCGAGTCGGGTCTCGGGTCGGTGCAGAGCTCGCCGACCCGGCCCTGGCCGGTCGGCCGTACTCTCAGACCATCTGACTGGCAGACCATCGTGACTGGCAGACCATCATGGTCGGTATGACACCGGACGCCGGGCAGCGAAGCGAAGACGTGGGCATCTCGCTGGTCGGCGTCTCGAAGGCGTTCGGGCGCGGCGACCGCCGGACGGCCGCGCTCTGTGACATCGATCTCGACATCGCGCCCGGCAGCTTCGTGAGCGTCATCGGGCCCAGCGGGTGCGGGAAGTCCACTCTGCTGCGCCTGGTGGCCGGGCTGTTGACCCCTGACTCGGGCACCATCCGGGTCCTCGACACCAGCCCGCTACAGGCGTGTCGCGACAAGCTCATTGGGCTGGTGCCCCAGTCACCGGCGCTGCTGCCGTGGCGCAGCGTGCTCGACAACGTCCGGCTCCCGTTCCAGGTCAACCGGGCCGGAGGGCGCCGGAGCAGTGCGCATCGCGTCGAAGGTGCGACGCTGGACCCCGCGGAGGTGCTCGCTGCCGTCGGCTTGGGGGAGGCCCTCGAGAAGCGTCCCGCGGAGCTCTCCGGCGGCATGCAGCAGCGCGTCGCCGTCGCCCGGGCGTTCGCGTTCGGTGCGCCGGTGCTGTTGATGGACGAGCCGTTCTCCGCGCTCGACGAGCTGACGAGGGAGTCGGTCCGCCACCGGCTCCTCGACTTGTGGCAGGCCCACCGCAAGACTGTGCTGTTTGTCACCCACTCGGTGGCCGAGGCCGTGGCCCTGTCCGATCGGGTCATCGTGATGTCGAGCCGGCCGGGCCGGATCATCGCCGACATCACGATCGGGATCGCCCGGCCGCGGGGACCGGCGGTCGAGCTGTCCGAGGAGTTCCACGACGCGGAGACGCAGGTCCGCCTGGCGCTGCGGAAGGGCTGGGCCGATGCCGCCTGAACTGCGCGCCGACCAGGACCCGGGGTCGTCGGCCCTGGTGGGCGTGGCGCCCGCCCCCGAGGGGGCCCCCGGCGAGGACAGCCGGTCAGGCCCGCTTCGCCGGGGCGCGGCTGTCGTCCTTCCTGCCCTGGTGGCCCTGGTCGTGGTCGGTGTGGTGTGGCAGCTTCTGGCGACTCACAATCGCTACCTGCTTCCCCGCCCGGCGGCGACGTGGTCGCAACTCGCTCACCACCCGGGTCTGTTCGCCTCCGACGCCCGAACGACGCTCGTCGAGGCCCTCCTCGGGCTCGGAATCGGGTTCGTCGCGGCAGTGGTACTGGCGGTCTTGATGTCCCAGGTCCGGGTGGTGCAGCGGGCGGTAATGCCCCTCGCCGTGGTCCTCAACGTGACCCCCGTCGTGGCGGTGGCGCCGGCGATGGTGGTCGCCTTCGGGTTCGGGCGGACCCCGAAGGTCATCGTGACCTCGATCATCGTGTTCTTCCCGGCGCTGATCAACGCGTTGACCGGGCTGCGCTCCAGCGATCCGCGGGTGCTCGACGTGATGGCTACCCTCCATGCGTCCAGGCGCGAGACGCTATGGCGGGTGCAGCTTCCCTCGGCGCTTCCCAACCTCTTCGCGGCAGCCCGCGTGTGCTTGCCGCTGTCGGTCATCGGCGCGGTCGTCGCCGAGTTCGTCGCTCCCGGATCGAGCGCCGGTCTCGGGACGCTGATAACCCAGGCCTCGAGCAACAACCAGCTCGACCGGGTCTACGCAGCGATCATCTGCCTGGCCGCGATGGGCGTCGCCCTCACACTGGTCATCGCCGCTCTCGAGCGCTGGCTGCTGGCGTGGAGCCGCCACGCTCGCAGCGACCGCTGAGCGACCCGCCTTCTGCCTAGAGCACCGGGCCGACCACCGGCCTGCAAGGCGCCCCGGGCGCGGTCCGCGTCGCGGCAACGCGGCAACGCGGCAACGGGGCGGACAGCGGCAACGGGGCGCACAGCGGCAACGGCCCCCAACGCGGCAACGGCGCCCGCAGACGGCCACCGTCGGATCGAGGAGTACCCCAGAGCCCGACCGCGGGGCTGGACCACCTGCTGACCAGTGGTTAAGATAACAGTGATAGCT
This sequence comes from Acidiferrimicrobium sp. IK, assembly GCF_025499425.1. Lineage (GTDB taxonomy): Bacteria > Actinomycetota > Acidimicrobiia > Acidimicrobiales > Palsa-688 > Acidiferrimicrobium. Next base: position 353,396 of record NZ_JAIMCB010000002.1, on the reverse strand, counting down.
CAGCACCTGCCGGTGCAGGACACAGGGGGTTCCAGATGACCGTGACCGGCGACGCCGCCACCAACGAGCAGCTGATCGGTAGGTCCGACGTCAACGATCTCGAGGCCATCCTCTCGATCTCCAACCGCGACGTGGACGCCGCGGACCATCGGGTCGATTCCCGCTTCGACTCCCTCTTCACGTGGGACTACGCCAAGGGGTCCCGGCCCCGCCTGGACCGCCTCTACGAGAAGGCGAAGTCGTCCCAGTGGAACGGCGCCACCGATCTGCCGTGGTCGACCGACGTCGACCCGGAGGCCGTGGTCGCCGCCAACCGGGAGGTGATGGGCGCCAACGGGCTCGACATCGACGTGAGCGGCACGCCCTTCGAGCACTGGTCGGATGCGCAGTGGCTGGAGCTCGGCGTGGAGAGCCAGCGCTGGATGCTCTCGCAGTTCCTCCACGGCGAGCAGGGGGCGCTGCTTTGCACGTCTCGCATCGTCGAGACCGTGCCGTGGATCGACGCCAAGTACTACGCCGCCACCCAGGTCATGGACGAGGCCCGCCACGTGGAGGTCTTCGCCAGGTACCTCAACGACAAGCTGGGGGGCAACTACCCGATCAACGCCCACCTGCGGATGCTGCTCGACGACATCATCAGCGACAGCCGTTGGGACATGACCTACCTCGGTATGCAGATCATGGTCGAGGGGTTGGCCCTCGCCGCGTTCGGCTTCCTGCACGACACGACTACCGAGCCGCTGCTCAAGCAGCTGCTGCGCATGGTCATGTCCGACGAGGCCCGCCACGTAGCGTTCGGCGTGCTGTCGCTCCAAGAGTTCTACGCCGGTCTGAGCACCGCGGAGCTGCGCGAGCGCAAGGAGTTCGCATACGAGGCCGCGGTGCGCATGCGCGACCGGTTCTTGCAGCAAGAGGTGTGGGAACGCATGGGCGTGCCGGTCAAGGAGGCCATGCAGGTCGTGTCGCGCTCGCCGGAACGCCAGTTGTTCCAGCGGATGCTCTTCGCCAAGATCGTCCCCAACTGCAAGAAGCTCGGCCTGCTCGACAACGGCGACACGTGGCTGCGGGAGCGCTTCCAGGAGCTCGGCGTCATCGAGTTCGAGGACCTGCCCGACACCGCCGAGGAGTTCACCGTCTTCGAGCTGGCCCAGTACTGACCGCCCGGGTCTGGGGCTGCGCCGCTCGGGACGACAGCCGCCGCCACCGATAGGGACGGGTGGTCCCGGGCCGGGTCGGTAGTGTAAAGGGCATGCCAACCCCAGGCCCCGGTCGCCTCGGCACCGTTGTGTGCGCGATGGTCACCCCATTCGACGAGTCGGGTGCCCTCGACTTGAACGGCGCAGCGGAACTGGCCCGGTGGCTGGTAGCCAACGGCAACGACGCGCTGGTCGTGTGCGGCACGACAGGGGAGAGCCCGGCGCTGTCGGACACGGAGAAAGTGGACCTGTGGCGCACCGTTGCCGGCGCGGTCGACGTGCCCGTCGTGGCGGGCACCTCCACCGCCGACACCGCCCACTCGGTGGAGCTCACCCGAGCCGCGGTCGCGGCCGGGGTGACGGGCATCCTGGCCGTCACCCCCTACTACAACCGACCCTCGCAGTCCGGCATCGAGGCCCACATGCGGGCCATCGGGGCCGCTGCCGGTGACCTGCCGGTGTGGCTCTACGACATCCCGGTGCGCACCGGCCGGCGGGTCGCCCCCGAAGTCATCTGGCGCCTGGCCGGCGACGGCGTCATCGCCGGGGTCAAAGACGCCACGGCCGATCCGGCCGGAGCGGCCAGGCTGGTCGCCGGCGCTCCGGCCGGCTTCGAGCTGTACTCGGGCAACGACGGCGATACGCTGCCGCTGCTCGCCGTCGGGGCGTGCGGGGTCATCTCCGTCGAGTCGCACTGGGCCGGCCGGCTGCTCGCCCAGATGGCCGAGGCGTTCTGGAAAGGTGACGTCGAAGGGGCCCGGGCGGTCAACGCCTCGCTCATCTCGTCGCACCGGTTCCAGTCCTCCGACGACGCCCCCAACCCCATCCCCACCAAGGCCGTCCTGCGCGCCCTCGGGCGGCCCGCCGGCCAGTGCCGGCTCCCGCTCGGCCCGGCCCCGTCGGGCATCGACGAGGCGGCCACCACCCTCCTTCGCGAACTGGAGCTTTTGAATGTCTGAATCCCTGCCTAACTGCCTGCGACCCCTCTGTGGCTAGCCCCGTCAGGATCGTCTTCCTCGGAGGCCTGGGGGAGATCGGCCGCAACTGCGCCTGCATCGAGGTGGAGGGAAGGATCCTGATCCTCGACTGCGGGATCATGTTCCCCGAGGCCGACATGCCCGGCGTCGACCTGGTCCTACCTGACTTCACCTGGCTGCTCGAGCGCCGGGACCGCATCGAGGGCTGCATCGTCACCCACGGCCACGAGGACCACTGCGGCGGCCTGAGCTTCTTGCTGCGCGACCTCGAGTTCCCCATCTACGGCTCCTCGTTGTCGCTCGGCCTGGCTCGCAGCCGCATCGAGGAGGCCGGCCTCCTCGGGCGGACCAAGCTGATCCCGGTCAAGGACAACGAGCGGCGCAAGATCGGCCCCTTCGACGTCGAGTTCATCCCCGTCACCCACTCGGTGCCCCACGGCTTCGCCACCGCCTTCCACACCCCCCAGGGCGTGATCCTGCACTCCGGCGACTTCAAGATCGACCTGACCCCCGTCGACGGGCGGGCCACCGACCTGGCGCGCATCGGGGCGATCGCATCCGAGAAGGGGATCCGGCTGCTGCTTTCGGACTCCACCAACGCCGAGGAGGACGGTCACACCGACAGCGAGAGCAGCGTCGGCCAGGTGCTCGCCGACCTCTTCGCGGCCCACGCCGACAAACGGGTCATCGTCGCCTGCTTCGCCAGCCACATCCACCGCATCCAGCAGATCGCCGACGCCGCCATCGCCGGTGGGCGGACCCTGGCCACCCTCGGTCGGTCCATGGGCAAGAACGTGGCGCTGGCCCGGTCCATGGGGCTTTTGTCCATCCCCGACGCCAGCCTGGTCGACATCGAGAAGATTTCCAACCTCGATCCTCGCAGGGTGTGCGTGATCTCCACCGGCTCGCAGGGAGAGCCGATGTCCGCGCTGGCCCTCATGGCGTCGGGCGACAACAAGTGGCTGACCGTCGGCGAAGGCGACCTGGTGGTCCTGTCGTCTCACGCCATCCCGGGCAACGAAACCAGCGTCGGCAAGGTCATCGACGGGTTGTGCCGGTTGGGCGCAGAGGTCGTGCACTCCGGCCTGGCCCGGGTCCACGTCAGCGGCCACGCCCGGCGCGAGGAGCTGAAGACCCTGCTCTCGCTCACCCGCCCCAACTCGTTCATCCCGGTCCACGGCGAGTTCCGCCACCTCAGCCACCACGCCCGCCTGGCCCGCCAGATGGGGGTCGCCGAGGGACGGATCCTCCTCGCCGAGGACGGTGACGTCATCGAGCTGACCGACGACAGCATCGACTTCGCGGGGGAGGTCCCCGCGGGTTACCTCTACGTCGACGGCATCGTCGGCGACGTCGGCCGGGGCGTCCTCCGGGACCGCAAGGTGCTGGCCGAGGAAGGCGTGGTGATCGTCGTGCTCACCGTCGACGGCAAGTCGGGGGAGGTGCTCAACGGGCCTGAGATCATCACCCGTGGCTGGGTGTACGCGCCCGAGGCGGAAGGCCTCCTCGAAGAGGCCAGGGTCGCGGTCTTGAAGGCTCTGGCCGAGGGCGCCGAGTCCGGGTCCTTCGAGTACGAGGCGATGAAGAGGAGGGCCCGCTCGGCCCTCGGACGCTTCGTGCAGGAGCGGACCCGCCGCCGGCCGATGATCGTCCCGGTCGTCATGGAGGTCTGAGACCTCCTTCCCAGCGGCCGCGCCCCGGCGCGGCGGGGCAGCCGTCCAGCGGTGGCGCTCATCGTCCCTTGTGGCTGGAGTGGCTGCTGTTACGCTCGTGAGTGCTGTGGCTACTGCGACTCGCCGTACTCCGTCCTCACGCGGCTCGTCCCGGCGCGCCGCTCCGAAGAAGAAGGCGCCGGCCCGCCGTCACTCCACCCGGCCCGCCCCCCGCCCGCCGCGCGGGCCGGGGCTCGGGGCCCGCCTGCGCGAGGTCCTCGGCCGCCAGACCGACGACGTGTGGGGCGTGGCCCTGATCGTGCTGGCCGTGCTGGCCGCGCTCGGGATCTGGAGCGACCTGGCCGGACCGGCGGGCCGGGCGGCGAAGGCGGCGACCGGCGACCTTCTGGGCCGGGTCCGCTACCTGGTGCCGGTGGCCCTGGCCGGGCTCGGCGGGGTCTTGATCAGCGGCGAGCACCGGCCGTCGTGGCGCAGCGAGCAGGCCGCCGACGCGGCGTCGGCGCGCGCCGCCCACCGGCGACCGTCGCGGGTGGCGCTCGGGACGGTGGTCGGGCTGCTGGCGCTGGCCGGCCTGGCCGACAACGCATGGGGGCCGGCCCACTGGCCGCACCGCCTGGCTGCGCTGCGCGGCGCGGGCGGTCTGGTTGGCGCCGGCGCCGGCATCCCGCTGCGCGCCGGGCTGGCCGTGTGGGGCGCCACCCTCGTTCTCCTGGCGCTGCTGGCCGTCGCCCTGCTGGTCGTGACCGGGACCCCGGCGCGCGACGCGGCCGGGCGGATCGCCTACGGGTTGCGCAGCGTCGCCCGGGGATGCCGGGCCGCTTGGCGGTGGGCGCTCGACACCGGCAACAGAGACGCCCGCGGCGACGCCGCGGCCCGCCATCCGACCGCCGGACCCTACGATCAGGAGAGCGAAGCGGCTCACACCGCCCGCAAGGCGCGCTCCAAGAAGGGGGCCGGGGCGCCGACCTCCGGCACCGGGCAGCCCGAGGCTCCCGGCGTCGACGACGAGACATCGCCGGACGGCGCCGGGGTGGACGCAGCTCCCGTCCGACCGCCGGTGCCCATCACCCTCCCCCCGGCGCCCGACGCTCACGACGCCGACCCCGAGCAGATGAAGATCGCGCTCGGCCCGGCCGCGACCGACGGGACGTGGCGGCTGCCGCCGGTCGCGCTCCTCAAGCGGTCGAAGGCCACCGAGATCGACCGGAAGGCGATCGAGCGGCTCGGCCAGACCCTGGAGGACGCCTTGGCGTCCCACGGCGTGGAGACCCGCCTGGTCAACATGACCGTCGGTCCGTCGGTCACCCGCTACGAGCTGGAGCTCGGCCCGAGCGTGAAGGTGGCCAAGGTCACCAGCTTGCAGCGCGACATCGCCTACGCCATGGCCGCCGCCGACGTTCGTATCCTGGCGCCGATCCCCGGCCGCTCGGCCATCGGCATCGAGGTGCCCAACGTCCAGCGCCAGCTGGTGGCCGTCGGCGACATCATGTCCTCCGCCGAGGCCCACGAGGCCAAACACCCCCTCGAGGTGGCGATGGGCCGGGACATCGCCGGGCGCCCGGTGCTGGCCAACCTGGCGACGATGCCCCACATCCTCATCGCCGGTGCCACCGGCGCCGGGAAGTCCAGCTGCATCAACTCGGTGCTCACATCGCTGCTGGTGCGGGCCACCCCCGATCAGGTCCGCCTGATCCTGGTCGATCCCAAGCGGGTCGAGCTGGGCCAGTACAACGGCCTGCCCCACCTCCTGACCCAGGTGGTGACCAACCCGAAGAAGGCCGCCAATGCGCTGTCCTGGGCGGTCCACGAGATGGAGCGCCGCTACGACCTCCTGGCCGAGGTGGGCGTCCGGGACATCACCGGCTACAACGACGCCTACGACCGGGGGGACCTGGTCACCGAGGCGCCGCTCGGCGCGCCCGTCGGCCCCGACGGCCCCGAGTCCAAGCAGTACGCCCGCCTGCCGTTCATCGTCATCGTCATCGACGAGCTCAACGACTTGATGATGGTCGCCAAGCGCGACGTCGAGGAGTCGATCGTGCGCATCGCGCAGATGGCCCGCGCCGTCGGCATCCACCTGGTCATCGCCACCCAGCGCCCGTCGGTCGACGTCATCACCGGCGTGATCAAAGCCAACGTGCCGTCCCGTCTGGCGTTCGCGGTGTCCTCGCTGGCCGACAGCCGGGTCATCTTGGACCAGCCGGGAGCCGAGCGGCTCATCGGTAAGGGCGACATGCTGCTGCTCACCGCCAGCTCCAGCGTGGCCCGCCGGATCCAAGGCTCGTGGGTCGACGAGGACGAGGTCCGCAAGGTGGTGGCCTTCTGGCGGCGCCAGTCCGAGCCCCGCTACGTGGAAGGCGTCGAGGGCAGCGACGACGCCCCCGGCGGCGCCCACGGCGTAGGCGGTGACAGCGACGATGACGACGACATGCTGGAGGCGGCCATGGACCTGGTGGTGCGCAGCCAGCTCGGATCGACCTCGATGCTGCAGCGCAAGCTCCGGGTCGGTTTCGCCAGGGCCGGGCGGATCATGGACCTCCTCGAGCAGCGCGGGGTGGTCGGACCGTCGGAGGGATCCAAGGCTCGGACGGTGCTGATGACGGTGGAGGAGCTCGAAGGTCGGTCCCCGAGCTGAGCCTCGCGGGCGCTGCTCCGGCGTCGCCTACCGTGTGCGCCCGTGCGCGCCCGTTCCCCCGCCTCTTCGGCCAACCTCGGTCCCGGCTTCGACGTCTTGGCCGTGGCCCTCGCCTTGTACGTGGAGGTCGAGGTCACCCCCGCAGATCGGCTGGTTGTGAGCGCCACCGGCTGCGGATCCGAACTGCCAGCTGACGCCACCCACCTGGCGGCGCAGATAGCCGTCGAGGTGGTAGGCCACGACCGGCTGCACATTCGGGTGCACTCCGACATCCCCGTCGGGAGGGGCCTCGGCTCCTCGGCGGCCTTGGCGGTGGCCACCGCGGCCGCGGCGGGCGCCGCGGATCCCCTCGCCATCGGCGCCCGGGTGGACGGGCATCCCGAGAACGCCGCGGCTTCCGCTCTCGGCGGCCTGGTCGCGGCGACCATGGTCGCGGGACGCCCCGTCACCCGCCGCCTCGAGTTGGACCCGGCGCTCCGCTTCGTGGTGGCGGTTCCGGACCGAGCGCTGGCCACCAAAGAAGCTCGCGCTGCGCTGCCCGCGCAGGTCGAGCACACCGACGCCCGGTTCAACCTGGGGCGGATGGCGCTGACCGTCGCCGGCCTGGCCGATCATCGACTCCTCGGGCAGGAGGCGTTCGAGGACCGGCTCCACCAAGACGCCCGCTCGTCGCTGTTCCCAGAAGCGCCGGGCATCCTGGCTGACATGATCGGTGCCGGCGCCCTCGGCGCGTGCTGGTCGGGGGCTGGTCCCAGCCTCCTCGCGGTGTGCGCGGCGGAGGATGCGGCGGCGGTCCAAGCCGCCACCGGCTCGGCGCTGCAGGCCCGCTCCGTACCCGGGCGGGTCCTGCTGCTCGACGCCGACCGGGAGGGGGTCACCGTGCTAGGGGATGCCGGTCACTAGGGTGGCGTGGTCCCGTCCGCCTACAGAGAGGAAGCCTCATGGCCACCTACGAGGGATACTGCGTGAAGTGCAAGACCAAGCGTGAGTTCGAGGGCGAAGAGGTCACACTCGCCAACGGGCGGCCCGCGGCACAGGGCACCTGCCCGGTCTGCGGCACCAAGATGAACCGGATGCTCAGCACGAAGAAGTAGGCACCCGGCCTCCTTGTAGGCTGCAGCGGTGCGGTACTGGCTGGAAACCCTCGGATGCCCCAAGAACCAGGTGGACTCCGAGAAGCTGGTCGGCACCCTCGAAGCTGACGGCTACGGGGCGGCCTCGGCCCCCGGCGAGGCGGATCTCGTCGTGGTCAACACCTGCGCCTTTATCGAAGCGGCTCGGCGAGAGTCGATCGATACGGTGCTGGCGCTGGCCGACGCCCGCCGGCCGGGCGCCAAGCTGGTCGTGACCGGCTGCATGGCGGAGCGCTACGGCGACGAGCTCGCCGCGGCCCTGCCGGAGGTCGACCGGGTGGCCGGGTTCGGCGCGGCGCTGGCGCCCCCCGAGGCGGCGGTGTCGGTCACCCTTGGGGTCAAGCCGGCTCTTGGCGGGCCCGCCGCTTCGGTCCCGGTCCCCGCCTTCGACCTGCTCAACCTGCCCCGGCCGGCCAGCTCGGCCCCATGGGCGTACGTCAAGGTGGCGGAGGGATGCGACCGCAAGTGCGGGTTCTGCGCCATCCCGTCGTTCCGGGGCGCGCAGCGCTCCCGGCTCCCCGAGGCGATCTTCGCCGAAGTGGAATCGCTCGCGGTGCCCGAGGTGGTCCTCGTCGCTCAGGACCTGGCCTCCTACGGCCGGGACTTGGGCGCCAAGCAGATCGAGGCGCTCGTCGCCGGCGTGGCGCAGCGAGCCGCCCGGACCCGGCTCCTGTACCTGTATCCATCCGATCTGACCGACGGTCTGATCGATGTGATGGGCGCCACGGACTGCCACTACTTCGACCTCTCCCTCCAGCACGTCTCCCGCCCCCACCTTCGGCGGATGCGGCGCTGGGGTTCAGGGGAGCGCTTCCTCGACCGCATCGCCGACATCCGGGCCCGCTACCCCGACGCCGCGTTCCGGTCGTCGTTCATCGTCGGCTACCCGGGGGAGACCGAGGAGGACCACGACCTGCTGCTGGCCTTCCTCGAGGAGGCCCGCCTGGACTGGGCCGGATTCTTCTCGTACTCAGCCGAGGACGGCACCTACGCCGCCGGGCTGGACGGCGCCGTCGCCCCCGCCTTGATGCAGGAGCGCCTGGCGGAGTGCAGCGAGATCCAAGATCGCCTCACCGCGGCGGCCCGCAGCGCCCTAGTGGGTACCACGACACGGGTGCTCGTCGACAGTCCGGGTGTGGCCCGCAGCCACCGGGAAGCCCCCGAGATCGACGGGATCATCAACGTGCCCCTCTCGCTCCCGGTGGGCTCGTTCGTCGATGTCGAGATCGTCGCCGCGGACGGCCCCGACCTAGACGCCGTCCCGGCCGGCAGCGGCGCAGAGGTGACCGCGGCTGCGCTCACGAGAGCCGGCTGAGCCGGTGGCCAGCGTCCCCAGGCCGGAGGCCGAGCTGCGCACCGGCCCTCGGGTGTTCAAGTACCAGCGCAGCGCGCGGGTGACGCCGGCCAACGCCATCACCATGCTCAGGATGCTGGCTACGCCGTTCATGGTCGTGCTAATCGTGGTCCTCGGCCCGTCGTGGGCCAACGTCGCGGTCTGGGTCGTTCTGGCCAGCACCGACTTCCTCGACGGGTGGGTCGCCCGCCGCGAGGGGCCGACCACCTCGGGGGCGTTCTTGGATCCGCTGGCCGACAAGGCGCTGGTGCTCGGCGCCCTAGCGGCCCTGGCCGGCAGCGGGAGGGTGAGCTGGGTTCCGGTGGTGATCATCGCCGCTCGCGAGGTGGCCATGAGCCTGTACCGCAGCGCCCGCTCCCGGGGCGGCGTCTCGATCCCGGCCCGACCCCTGGCCAAGGCCAAGACCGCCACCCAGGACCTCGCCGTCGGGCTGATCTTGATCCCGGCCATCGGCCGTCACCACCCGGCGGTCGGGCGCGAGGTGCTGTGGGTCGCGGTCCTTCTGGCGGTGGTCAGCTTCGGTCAGTACCTGGCCGACGGCCGCTCCGGCGCAGTCCGGCGGGCCGGCAGGCCCTGAGCGTGCGCGTCGAGGTCGTCGCGGTCGGCACGGAGCTCCTGCTCGGCTACGTGATCGACACCAACTCGGCGTGGATAGGCGAGCAGCTCGCCGCGCATGGCCTCGACTGCGTGATGGCGGTGAAGGTCGGCGACAACCGGGCCCGCATCACCGCGGCGCTGCGGGCCGCTTTGGGGCGCGCCGACGCGGTGATCTGCTGCGGCGGCCTCGGTCCGACCCAGGACGACATAACGAGGGAGGCCATCGCCGAGGTCATGGGCGTCGGGCTGGAGCGAGACAAGGACGTGGAGCAGCGCATCGAGGAGATGTTCGCTCGCTGGCGACACCCCATGACCGACAACAACCGGCGCCAGGCCGACGTCCCCGCGGGGGCGACGGTCATCCCCCAGGTGCGGGGAACCGCGCCCGGCCTGATCTGCCCGGTTACCGGCCCCGTCGCCGGCGAAGCGGCCAGGGTGATCTACGCGGTGCCCGGCGTGCCGGGAGAGATGCGCGAGATGATCGAGCGGGCCGTGCTGCCCGACCTGCTCGCCCGCTCAGGCGACCGGTCGGTCATCGCCAGCCGGACCTTGCGCACCTGGGGCCTGGGCGAGTCGACGGTGGCGGACATCCTGGCGCCGCGCCTCGATGCCCTCGAGAGGGTCGGCAACCCCGCGATCGCGTTCCTGGCGAGCGGCGCGGAGGGGATCAAGGTGCGGATCACGGCGAAGGTCACGGCAGAGGCCGACGAGGGGTCCGAGGGCCTGCTCCACGCGGAAGCCGCCGCCCTGCTCGACGGGGAGGAGGCCGAGGTGCGGGCCTTGCTCGGCGACCGGGTGTTCGCGGTGGACGAGCAGACCATGGAGTCGGTGGTCGGCGACGCGCTGCTCGCCGGCGGCCTGACCCTGGCGGTCGCCGAGTCGCTGACCGGCGGCCTCCTCGGCTCACGCCTCACAGACGTCCCCGGCGCCTCCCGCTGGTTCCGGGGCGGCGTGGTGTCCTACGCCACTGACGTCAAGCGCGACGTGCTCGGGGTGCCCGAAGGACCGGTCATCTCCTCCCGAACCGCCGAGGCGATGGCTGCCGGAGCGGCGCGGGTCCTCGGCGCGGACGTAGGCCTGGCGGTCACCGGCGTCGCGGGGCCCGACGAGCAGGAAGGGCAGCCGGTCGGGACGGTCTGGGTCGGGTCGTGGCTGGAGGGATCGACCGCCGCGGCGCGCCTGTCGCTGCCGGGAGGCCGCCCGGAGGTGCGGGCGCTGACGGTCATCTCCGCCTTGGACCACCTCCGTCGCCGCCTGCTCGGCCTGCCGGCGGACCAGCCGCGACCAACCGCCGGCTAGAAGCGGGCCGCCGCCCGGCCGGAGGACCAGCCGCTCTGCCGGTTGGCTACCGGCCGGCCTGCATCCTCGCGACGCGGGCGTCAAGGTCCATCAGAGCCTCTATCCGGGCGATCTCGGTGTTGGTGAACTCGCTTTGCGGGCCCCGAGCCACGAACACGACCCGGCCGTCGCCCACCACCTCCGGGTCCGGTACCGCGAGCAGCCACGCCTCGCCTGGCAGCCGCTCGGCGACCGCGGCCGGTAGCTCGGTGGTCCGCACCGACACCGCACCGCCGCCCTCGCGCGCCATGCGGCCCGCCTCGATGGCGGTGTCCTCTCCCGCCGGGGATATCCACACCGCCGGCGACGCGCACACCTCCGCCACCGCAGCGATCAAGTCGCTGTCGCCGCCCCCTGCGGCCACGATGTCGACCGCCCGGCGGAGGGCGGCGACCACCGGGTCGACCTGGCGGGCCGCCTGGTGGGAGCGCAGGTCGCCGGCGCCGCTGCCGGCCAGGGCGTCCCGCAGCCGGTCGATGTCCGCGGTGTCGTCGGGCCATTCGACGACGACGTCGTCGACCGCGTTGACCCCGGCCCGGTGGACGTCGACTGCGGTGATGTTGCCTCCGTGCTCCGCGATCACCGCGGCCACGCGGGCCAGCGCGCCGGGCTGATCGGCCAGAGCGATGCGCAGACGGACGAGGAACGGCATGAACCGGACCGTACGGACGTCAGATTTCGGCAATGTTTCTCCGGGGTCAGCCTCCCGTGAACCGCCGGGCGGCGACCGGTCGCCGCAAACCATCCACCATCGAACATCCGTTCGTGCATAGGGTGTCTGCATGACAGCGGTGTGGTCCCCGCCGCTCTTCAAGATGCCGGTTGGTCGGGACTGTCACACCCCTTCCGTAGGGTCACGGTGCAACCAACGTTGGGACGGTAGGCAATGACAGCAGAGCGACACGAAAGGCACACGGTGGAGCGAGACAAGGCACTCGATATGGCGATGGGCCAGATCGAGAAGCAGTTCGGCAAGGGCGCCGTCATGCGGATGGGCGAGAAGTCGAGCATGGCCATCGAGGCCATCCCGACCGGGGCCCTCGCCCTGGACATCGCCCTCGGGATCGGCGGCCTGCCGAGAGGGCGGGTCGTGGAGATCTACGGGCCGGAGTCCTCCGGCAAGTCGACCTTGGCCATGCACGTCGTGGCCGAGGCCCAGCGCAACGGTGGCATCTGTGCCTACGTGGACGCCGAGCACGCCATGGACCCGGTCTACGCCGCGGCGATCGGGGTCAACGTCGACGACCTGCTGATCTCCCAGCCGGACACCGGCGAGCAGGCCCTCGAGATCACCGACATGCTGATCCGGTCCGGGGCGCTCGACGTCGTGGTCATCGACTCGGTGGCCGCCCTGACCCCCCGGGCGGAGATCGAAGGTGACATGGGCGACTCCCACGTCGGCCTGCAGGCCCGGTTGATGTCCCAGGCGCTGCGCAAGCTGACCGCCACCTTGAGCCGGTCCAACACCATCTGCATCTTCATCAACCAGCTGCGGGAGAAGATCGGGGTGATGTTCGGCTCGCCGGAGACCACTCCGGGCGGCCGGGCCCTCAAGTTCTACTCCTCGGTCCGCCTCGACATCCGGCGCATCGAGTCCATCAAGGACGGCGCCGAGGTGGTCGGCAACCGCACCCGGGTGAAGGTCGTCAAAAACAAGGTGGCGCCCCCGTTCCGTCAGGCCGAGTTCGACATCATGTACGGCAAGGGAATCAGCCGCGAGGGGTCGCTCATCGACATCGCGGTTGATCTCAACATCGTCAAGAAGTCGGGTGCCTGGTACACCTACGAAGGCGAGCAGCTGGGCCAGGGCCGGGAGAACGCCAAGAACTTCCTGGTCGAGAACCTGGAACTCATGATCGAGATCTCCGAGCGGGTCCGCCAGGAGACCGGTATAGGCGACGGCCCGCCGCTCGACGACCAACTCGGTGCCCGCCCGGAAGACGACGAGCCGATCTCCCTCAAGGATTGACGCTGGCGGGGGCGGCACCGCCGCCCCCGCCAGCCAGCTTCTGCGCCGGCGGGCAACCGGTGACCAGGCGCTGTAAACCCGCCACCTTGCGCGGCGTCGACGGTGGTGGGAGTGGTGAGCGGGGCAGAAGGAACATCCGTGACAGGCGTCGAACCTTCCGGTACGTCCGGTTCTGTGGGTCATCGGCCCGGCGTGTCCGTTGTCCCTTGTCGCCGAGGAGCCTCATGATCGAAGCCGTCGTCGCGTGACGGAGATCCTGAAGGTCTCGAGCAGGTCAACGCCCAACGCCGTGGCCGGGGCGCTGGCCGGGATGGTCCGCAACCATGGCGTCGCGGAGGTCCAGGTGGTCGGAGCCGGCGCCCTCAATCAGGCGATCAAGGCCGTGGCGATCGCTCGTGGCTACGTCGCTCCGTCGGGGTTGGACCTCCACTGCCGCCCGACGTTCGCCGACATCGAGATCGACGGGCAGAGCCGGACCGCCATCCGCCTGCTCGTCGAGACCGATCGGGTGGAAGACCGAGCCCCTCTTGACCTGACCGGCGTGGACGTGCCCGGCGTGGATCTGACTGCCGCGGATCCGGTCGATCCGGGCCAGGTCGGCCCGGATCGGGTCGGCGCGCATCAGGTCGGCGCGCATCAGGTCGGCGCGCATCAGGTGGCCCCGCCCCTCGCCACCGACCCCGCCCCCCCAGCGCCGGGCGGCGCCCAACCCGCGGTGCCGGCTCCCAGCTCCAGATAAAGATGCCGGCGGGCTCCCCCAGATGGGCCAGTCAGGCGGCGCAATAAGCCGCATTCTGCGCTGCGCAGAACCTCACGTGGCGCCGGTCGGTGCCGAAGGGTTAGGTGTGATGGATATGGCCGGCATCGACATCGCCCTCCAGGAGCTGTCGAGCTTGCTCTGGTGCGAGCGGCAGGTGCTGGACCGCCTGGAGTTCAAGCTCATCGCCGAGCAGCTGGTGCTGCGGTCGGGCCAGGTTCGCTGGCTGTCTCGCGCCTCCGACGAGGTCGCCGCGGTGCTCGACGAGATCCGCTCGGCCGAGCTGTCCCGAGCGGTGGCGTTCGCCGCCCTGGCCCGCGAGCTGGGCGTCGCCGACCTGCCTCCCCTACGCGAGCTCATCGACCGGCTCAACGATCCGTGGCCCGACATCTTCCGGGCCCACCGCCGGGCGCTGGCGGCGCAAACCGCGGAGCTCGGCCGCCTGGCCGAGGAGACCCGGTCCCTGCTGGCCCTCGACAGCAACCTGGTAGCCGCCGCGCTCGAGGACCTCGACGCCTCCATGGCCCTCGACTTGGACCAGCAGCCCGCCGAGCTGGCGTTGCACCTGGTGGCTCACCAGGTGGCGACCCGCGGGGCGATGGCGGTCAGCGTCGAGGTGCTCCAGCCGTCCCTGGCCGAGTTCCTGGCCTGAGGGTCCCGTAAGCTCTGGGCGTGCCGCAACCCGCGCCCCGCAGCTACTTCATCCGCACCTTCGGGTGCCAGATGAACGAGCACGACTCTGAGCGCCTGGCCGGCGTGCTGGAAGCCGACGGTTTGGTGGCCGCCGAGGGCGTGGAAGACGCCGACGTCGTAGTCCTCAACACCTGCTGCATCAGGGAGAACGCCGACAACAAGCTCTACGGCACCCTCGGGCACCTCAAATCGGTCAAGGACCGCCGACCCGGCATGCAGATCGCGGTCGGCGGGTGCCTGGCCCAAAAGGACCGGGACCTGGTGGCCCGCAAGGCTCCGTGGGTGGACGCCGTGTGGGGCACCCACAACATCTCCCGGGCCGCCGACCTGCTACGCGAGTCGGAGTCGACGTTCGGCCCGGTGACCGAGATCATCGAGGCCGATGAGGGCGACGACCCGGCGTTCGCGTCGGCGCTTCCGACCCGGCGGGACCAGGCGTGGGCGGCGTGGGTGACCATCCAGGTCGGCTGCGACAACAACTGCGCCTTTTGCATCGTGCCTTCCGTGCGCGGCCCTGAGGCCAGCCGGCCCTTCGGCTCCGTCGTCGCCGAGGTCGAGCAGCTGGCGGCCGCCGGCACCCTCGAGGTGACTCTCCTCGGCCAAAACGTCAACTCCTACGGCCGGGACCTCACCACCAGGATGCGCACCGCTCCCGACTGGCGCGACGCCGCTGCGCTGGTCGGCGCCGAGTGGACCGCGGCCGAACGGCCCCGGGCCCGTCCCCTTTTCGCCGACCTGCTGCGGGCCGTGGCCCGGGTGGAGGGCATCGGCCGGGTTCGCTACACCAGTCCCCACCCTAAGGACCTCCGCCCCGAGACCATCGCGGCCATGGCCGAGGAGCCCGCCGTCTGCGAGCACCTCCACCTGCCGCTGCAGTCGGGCAGCGACCGGATCCTGGCCGCCATGCACCGCGGGTACAGCTCCGCACGGTACCTGGAGAAGCTGGCCGCGGCCCGAGCCGGGATCCCCGACCTGGCGGTCAGCACCGACATCATCGTGGGGTTCCCCGGCGAGACCGACGACGACTTCGACGCCACCTTGGCGGTGGCGGCCGAGGCGGCCTACGACAGCGCGTACACGTTCATCTACTCACCTCGCACCGGGACCGAGGCGGCGGCCATGACCGCTGCGTTCGTAGACCCGGCGGTTGTCGCGGCGCGTTTCGAGGCGCTGCGAGTGGTGGTCGAACGCTCGGCCCTGGCTTCCAACATGGCCCGCGAGGGACGCGTCGACGAGGTCCTGGTCGAGGGGCCCTCCAAGCGTGACCCGAACGTGTTGAGCGGCCGCACCCGTCAAAACAAGCTGGTCCATTTCACCGGCCCCGCTCCGACCGGCGCGCTGGCGATGGTGGAGATCACGAGGGGCGCCCCCCACTTCCTGGAAGGCCGCCTGCTCGAGGTCACCGCGCCGCCCCGGCACCGGACCCGCATCCCGGTCGCGGTCCTCTGAGCGCTGGGCTGGAACCGGCCGGCGCCGGTCACCTGGCTCTCGTCGGGCCGACCGCGTCGGGGAAATCGGCGGTCGCGGTGGAGGTCGCCGCGGCGCTCGGCGACGTCGAGATCGTCACCGTCGACTCGATGCAGGTGTACCGGGGAATGGACATCGGCACCGCCACGCCGACGATCGCCGAACGAGCCGGGGTGCCCCACCATCTGCTCGACGTCGCCGACCCGTCCGAGGAGTACCACGTCGCCCGCTACGCCGAAGCGGCCCGGGCGGCCATCGCCGGGATCGAGGGCCGGGGCCGGCGAGCGCTTCTAGTGGGGGGGACCGGCCTGTACTTCCAGGCGGTGGTCGACGGGTTGGTCCCGCCCGGGACCTGGCCGGAGGTGCGCGCCGGCCTCGACTCGGACCCCGACACCCTCGGGCTGCACCGGCGGCTGCAGGTTCTCGACCCGTTGGCCGCGTCACGGATGGAGCCCGCCAACCGCCGGCGGGTGGTGCGCGCCCTCGAGGTGACCGTCGGGTCCGGGCGTCCTTTCTCCACCTTCGGACCGGGACTGGACGCCTTCCCCGCCACCCCGTGGAGGATCGCCGGGCTGTGGATGCCGAGAGTGGCCGGCGCGAAGCGGATCGCGGCCCGGATGGCGGCGATGGTCGACGCCGGGCTGGTGGAGGAGGTCCAAGCGCTTCGCGCCGGTGGCCTGTCGCGCACCGCCCGCCAGGCCCTCGGATACCGGGAGGTGCTGGCCCACCTCGAGGACGGGGTGGCGTTCCCCGAGGCGCTGGACCAGGCGGTGAACCGGACCCGGGCCTTCGCCCGCCGGCAGCGGATGTGGTGGCGGCGCGACCCCCGCATCGCCTGGTACGGCACCAGAGGGAATCCCCTCGCCGTTGTGGCCCCGCTCCTGGGAGACTGGAGGAAGCGATGAACCCCGAACCCACCCCCCGCCCGCCCACCCCCGAGCTGGTCAAGCTCGAGGGCGTCGGCAACGACTTCCTCGTGCTGCTCGACCCGGACGGCACCGACATCAGCGCCGGCCCCGACCTGGCCCGCGCCGCGTGCGACCGCCATCTCGGTTTCGGCGCCGACGGCCTCATCCGGGCCCGGCGGGCCCCGGAGGGCACCGACGCGGTGCTGGTCTTCGAGCTGTGGAACGCGGACGGTTCCGAGGCCGAGATGAGCGGCAACGGCATGCGCTGCATGGCCCACGCCGCCCTCGACGCCGGGATGGTGGAGGCCGGGGTCGCGTTCGGGGTCCTGACCCCCGCCGGCCGGCGGTCGGTGACGATCAGCCCGACGGCCGCGCCCGGCACCACCTGGGCCCGGGTCGACATGGGCCAGCCCAAGGTCATCGGCTCCGCCGACCGCTGCAACGTCGGGCACGGCCAGCTCCTCGTCAACATGGGCAACCCCCACCTCGTCGTCGCCGGCCCCGATCCCGCCGGCGTTGACGTGGCGGGTCTCGGGGCGATGCTGGAGGCCAGCGAGCCCGGCGGCCTCAACGTGGAGTTCGCCACCCTCGGACCGGGACCCGACGAGGTCACCATGCGGGTGTGGGAGCGCGGCGTGGGCGAGACCCAGGCGTGCGGGACCGGGTCGTGCGCGGCGGCGGTGGCGTTCCATCACTGGGGGCGGGTCGGGCGGGCGGTCACCGTGCACCAGCCCGGCGGGTCGGTAGCCGTCGAATGGCGTCCGGACGGCACCGTGGTGCTGTCCGGACCGAGCCGGCGCATCGGGCGCTGCAGCCTCTCGTGATGGCTCTTTCTGTGACAGGAAGCGGTCGGCTGTGAGCCTCATCGAACGGTCGTTTCGGGAGAAGATCATCCTCGTCGGCGTCACCGTCCCGCCGGGAAGCGACGAGGACACCGAGCGCCACCTCGACGAGCTGTCGCTGCTGGTCGACACCGCCGGCGCCGACGAGAAGGCCCGGGTCCTCCAGCGGCGGGACCACCCGGATCCGGCCACCTACATCGGCAAGGGCAAGGCCGAGGAGCTGCGGGACCTGTCGCTGGTAGTCGACGCCGACACCGTCGTGTTCGACGACGAGCTGAGCCCCGCGCAGTCCCGCAACCTGGAGAAGATCCTGGGACGCACGGCCATCGACCGCACCGCGGTCATCCTCGACATATTCGCCCAGAACGCCCGCACCATGGAGGGCAAGGCCCAGGTGGAGCTGGCCCAGTTGCGTTACCGCCTGCCGCGCCTGCGCGGCCGGGGGAAGGCGCTGTCGCAGCAAGCCGGCGGCATCGGCACCAGGGGCCCGGGCGAGACCCAGCTCGAGGTGGACCGCCGCCGCCTGGTCCGGCGGATGACCAAGCTGGAATCGGAACTGCGGGAGCTGACCGACCAGCGCCGCCTGCAGCGCAAGGGCCGCCGGCGCAGCCGCCTGGCCAACGTCTCCCTCGTCGGGTACACCAACGCCGGCAAGTCGACGCTGCTCAACCGCCTGACCGACGCCGGGGTGCTCGTCGAGGACCGGCTCTTCGCCACCCTCGACCCGAGGACCCGCCGCCTGGCCCTGCCCGGCGGGGAGTCGGTGCTGCTGTCGGACACCGTGGGCTTCGTGCGCAAGCTGCCCCACCAGCTGGTCGAGGCGTTCCGTTCGACCCTCGAGGTGGTCACCGAGTCCGACCTGCTCGTGCACGTCGTGGACTGCGCGGCCCCTGACCCCGAGGAGCAGATCGAGGCGGTGCGCTCCGTGCTGGGCGAGATCGGCGCGGGCGGGGTGCCGGAGCTGCTGGCGTTCAACAAGGCGGACGTCTCCCGGGAGGCCAAGCGCCTCGCGGAGCGCTACCCCGGCAGCGTGATGATCTCCGCGCTGACCGGTGAGGGCATCGACGACTTGCTCACCGCGGTCGGCGACCGGCTGCGGGCCCTGATGGAGGTGGTGGCCCTGCGGGTGCCCTACGACCGCGGCGACGTCCTCGCCGCGGTGCACCGGGAGGGAGAGGTGCTCATCGAGACCCACGAAGACGACTCCACCTACCTGGAGGTCCGGGTCGACGGCGCCGGGGCGGCCCGGTTCCGGGACTTCGCGGTGCCGGCCCTGCGCTCCCCAGTCCCGCCCTCAACGGGTCCCGCCGATGCTGGCCCGGGTCCCGCCGCTTCCTTGCCGGGCCCCCCTGCTTCCGTGCCGGGTCCGCCCACTGCGCCGAGCGTCTCCGCCGGGCCTCCGGCGGGGAAGTCGTGAGCGCCGGGGCCGGGTGGCAGCCGCCCGCTTACCCCTACGACCGCCTGGCCCCGCTCCTAGCGGCCGCCGAGGCGCTCCCCGGCGGGGTGGTCGACCTGTCGGTCGGCACCCCGACCGACCCGCCGCCGCCCCCGGTGCTTGCCGCTCTGGCGGACGCCGACCGGGGGTCGGCGCTACGGGGCTACCCGCCGTCGGTCGGTACCGCCGCGCTGCGCGGCGCGGCCGCGGCGTGGATGACCTCCACCTTCGGGCCTGCGGCGGCGGTCGACCCGGACCGGATCGGCGCGTGCGTCGGGACCAAGGAGTTCGTCGTCACGCTCCCCGGGTGGCTGAAGCTGCACCGACCCGGCCGCGACACCGTGCTCTACCCCGCGGTCTCCTACCCGAGCTACGCCATGGGCGCCGAGCTGGCCGGGCTGCGGGCGGTACCCGTGCCCGTCGACGAGCAGTGGCGCATCGACCTGTCAACGATCTCGGATAGCGACGCCGCCCGGGCCCTGGCGCTGTGGGTCAACACCCCCGGCAACCCGGCGGGCGGCCTCGACGACCTGGAGGCCGCCGCCGCTTGGGGCCGGGACCACGACGTGCTGGTCTTCAGCGACGAGTGCTACGCGCCCTTCACGTGGGACGGCCCGCCCAGGACTATCCTCGGCCACGGCAGCGGCCCATCGGGCACCGACGGCGTGGTAGCCCTGCACTCGCTGTCCAAGCGCTCCAACCTGGCCGGCCTCCGGGTCGGCTGGTACAGCGGCGACGCCGGCGTGGTCGGCTTCTTGCGCGAGGTCCGCAAGCATGCCGGGCTGATGGTCCCCGGGCCGGCCCAAGCGGCGGGCGTGGCCGCGCTCGGCGACTCGTCCCACGTCGCCACCCAGCGCCGCTTGTACCTGGCCCGCCTGGAGCGGGCCCGCGACATCCTCGCCGACGGCCTGGGCCTGTCATGCGCCCTGCCCGCCGGCGGCTTCTACCTTTGGGTGGAGGCGCCGGACGGAGACGCGTGGGCTCTCGCCGGCCGCCTGGCCAAGGAAGCCGGCGTGCTGGTGTCTCCCGGCGAGTTCTACGGCGAGGCCGGGTCGCGCTACGTGCGCCTGGCCATGGTGGCGCCGATGGCCAAACTGGATCTGCTGGCGGAGCGCCTGGGCTGCTGAGCCGGGGCGGCCCTGCCCGCGCTGTGGGGAGGTCAGCCCGGCTTGGAGCCGCCCGTCTGGAGGTCGAGCACCCCCTCGGCGAGCGCCTTGAGCTCCTCGACCCAGTCTCCGGGCTGGCCGGTCGGGCGGAGGACGAACTTGGTGAAGCCGACAGCTACGAACGCCTCCAGCGTGGCGCGCAGCGCGGCGTGACCGACCGGAACCAGCTCCGCTGGGTCATGGCCCCGGCTGCGGCGGGCCAGCGCCGCCAGGGCGGCGTCGGACAGCGGCGCGGTGGCGTACCCGACGCTGACCCCGAAGTGCTCCGGGTCGATCGACCGGCCCGCCGCGGCGGCCGCCCGGTCGATCACCTCCCGTCCTGCAGCGGCCTCCTCCGGCGTGCACAGCGCTGGGAGCCAACCGTCCGCGAGCTCCCCGCAGCGGCGCAGGGCCTCGGGGGCCATGCCGCCCAGCCACGGCTCGAGCGGCTGTTGCAACGGCAGCGGCGCCAAGCGGACGCCGTCGAAGTCTCCGACCGCGCCGTGGTGGGACACCTCCTCGCCGGCCCACAAGCGGCGCAGCAGCGGCAGCGCCTCGTCGATCAGCGCACCCCGGACCTTCGGCTCGGGGCCGATGGCGGCGCGCTCGGGGGCCACCGCCAGGCCGGGCACGAAGGTCAGCAGCAGCCGGCCCTCCGACAAGGCGTCGAGGGTCGCGAGGGACTTCGCCAGGCGGATGACGTTGCGCCCAGGGACCAGGCAGGTCGTCCCCAGCTTGAGCTTCGGCGTCCGGGCCGCGGCCCACGCCAAGGCCACCGCCGGGTCCGGGGTGGACGCGGTGAGGATCTCCGGCAGCCAGATCGAGTCGAAGCGCAGGTCGGCCAGAGCGTCGACCACGGCACCGAGCCCGCCGGCGCGGGGATTGGGACCGGCCACGTCACCGCTGACCCCGACTCCGATTCGTACCTTCATCAGGGCTGGCTCCTCCATACATGCTCGTCCCCTGCGTGGCAGCCGCGGCGGGAGGCCGGGCGCCGTCGCCCCGGACCGTCGCGGACCCTACCCGGGATGGCCCCCGCCGCGGCCGAACGCCGCGCCGGCTGGCCGGCCCAGCGGCGTCGGGCGCGCCGGCGGGGAGCGCGAGCCCACCGGTCGCTGCCGGTAGCGTCTGGGCCATGGCTGACCTCGCGGCACAGATCGACCACCTTTGGGACCTGCGGGCGGAGCTGAGCCCCGCTGATGGCGACGCCGCATCGACTGTCCGCGAGGCGGTCGGGTTGCTCGACTCGGGCCAGGCGCGGGTGGCCGAGATCGGCGCCGAGGGCCAGATAGTCGTCCACCAATGGCTGAAGCGGGCCATCCTGCTGCTCTTCCGGGTCTCGGCGATGGAGACCATCGAGTCGGCGCCGTTCGAATACGTCGACAAACTTCCCCTCAAGCACGACCTGGCCGCGGCCGGCGTCCGGGTGGTGCCCGGGGCGTCGGCCCGGTGGGGTAGCTACCTCGAGCCCGGCGTCGTCATGATGCCGAGCTACGTCAACATCGGGGCCCGCGTCGGCAGCGGCACGATGGTGGACACCTGGGCCACCGTCGGTAGCTGCGCCCAGATCGGTCGGGACGTCCACCTCTCCGGCGGTGTAGGCATCGGAGGAGTGCTGGAGCCGCCGCAGGCCGCGCCGGTGGTCATCGAGGACGAGGCGCTCATCGGCAGCCGGTGCATGATCACCCAGGGGGCCCGGGTCGGGCGGGGCGCGGTCCTCGGCGAGGGCTGCGTCCTCAACCCGGGTATCCCGGTGATCGACGCAGAGACCGGCAAAGAGCTGAGCCGGGGCCACGTCCCCGACTGGTCGGTCGGGATCATGGCCAGTCGCGCCCGCGAGTTCCCTGGCGGCACGTTCGGGCTGCCCTGCATCCTGATCATCCGTCGGCTGACCGAAGGTCAGCGCCACGACAGCGCCCAGCTCAACGACATGCTCCGCGAGCACGGCGTCGCCATCTGATGACATCGAAGGCAGCCCGCCGCCGGCTGGCGGCGTCCCTCCCGGCAACCGGCGGCGCCCGGTGACCGACCTCCTGGCGGCAACCGCCGCGCTGGTCGCCATCGCCAGCGAGAGCCACCACGAGACGGCCATCGCCGACCACGTGGAGGGTCGCCTGCGGGCGGTTCCGTGGTTGCAGGTCGACCGGGTCGGCGACAACGTCGTCGCCCGCAGCGCCGGCGACGGGCCCCGCACCCTGCTCGCCGGCCACCTCGACACCGTCCCTGCCAACGGCAACGCCGACCCTGTCGTGGAGGGCGACGTCCTCCGCGGCCTCGGCAGCGCCGACATGAAAGGCGGCCTGGCGGTCATGCTCGAGCTGGCCGAGACGCTCGACGTCACGGCTAGGCCGGTGACCTATGTGTTCTACGCCGCCGAGGAGGTGGCCCGAGCCGACAATGGGCTGCTAGCCATCGACGCGGCCCGCCCCGACCTCCTAGCCGCCGACGTGGCCATCCTCGGCGAACCGACCGGGGCGGTCATCGAGGCCGGGTGCCAGGGAGTGCTCAAGGCCCGAGTCACCCTCGGCGGTCGCCGCGCTCACACCGCCCGCCCGTGGATGGGGGTCAACGCCCTCCACCGCCTGTCTCCGCTGCTGGCCGCCGTCGCCGGCGCCTCGCTGCGCCAGCCGGTCCTCGACGGCTGCACTTACCGGGAGGCGCTCTCCGCTGTCAGCGTCGAGGGCGGGGTGGCCGGCAACGTCGTACCCGACCGGGCGTCGGTCGTGATCAGCCATCGCTTCGCTCCCGACCGCACCGAGGCCGAGGCCGAGGCCTGGCTCCGCCAGCTACTAGCCCCCCACCTCGACGCCGGACTGGGCGACGAGGTGGAGATCGTCGACGTGGCCCCCGCCGCGCCGCCCGGCCTCGACCATCCGGTGCTGCAGGCCCTCCAGGCCACCACCGACGGCCCGCCCCGAGCCAAGCTGGGGTGGACCGACGTGGCCTTCTTCGCCGGGCGAGGCACGCCCGCAGTGAACTTCGGTCCCGGTGACCCGGAGCTGGCCCACACCCCCCAAGAGCGCGTCGAGCGCGCCGACCTTGATGCCGCCCACCGCTCCCTGCGCCGGGTGCTGGTCGGCGGCGCTTGAACCCACCCGCCCGGCCGGGCTGCACGGGCGCGACCGCGGCGCTGCACCGGTAGCGGCAGCGGCCCGGCTAGCGGTAGCGGCCCGGCGCTCAGAGGCGGCGCAGCACGGTGACCACCTTGCCGAACAGCGTGACCTCCGAGGGGTCGAACACCATCGGCTGGAGACGGGCGTTGGCCGGCGTGAGGACGACCTTGGCCCCCTTGCGGCCGTAGAACTTCACGGTCGCCTCCTCGCCGGGAATCCCAGCGACCACGACGTCACCCTTGGACGCCTCGGCCTGCTGGCGGACGACGACGAAGTCCCCGTCGAGGATCCCCGCCTCGATCATCGAGTCGCCCCTCACCTTGAGCATGAACACCGGGCCGTCCCCGGTGAAGTCCTCCGGCATCGGGAGCAACTCCTCCACGTTTTGCTGGGCCAGCACGTCGGTGCCGGCCGCCACCTCGCCGACGAGGGGGATGTGACGGGTCGGGCGGCGCTCGATGGCCGCGCCGGAGTTGGTGTCGTAGCGGACCTCGATGGCCCGGGGCTTGGTGGGGTCCCGGCGCAAGAAGCCCTGCTTTTGCAGGGTGGTCAGGTGGGTGTGGACCGTCGACGAAGACGTCAGTCCGACCGCCTCGCCGATCTCCCGGACCGAGGGAGGGAAACCGCGCTCTCGGATCTGCGCCGCGATGAAGTCGAGGATCTCCCTGCGCTTGCCGGTCAGCTCGGTGTCGGTCATGGCGTGCCTTTCGTCCCGTAGCCCGTGCGGTCAGGCGTCCCGATCGAGGCTCTCCCGAACCTCTGGTGACTCCCCACGCGATTTCACGGTAGGACACTGTAGCCGGAGTAGCCAAACAGGTGTTCGATGGCGACGGCGACGGATCGAGCGAACGTGTGTTTGCCACGAGGGGTTGACACCGAACGCACGTTCTGGTCAAATGACGAACACGTGTTCCCCTGGAGGGAGCCACCCGTCAGCGGCGCCCGGAGCGGCCGCCACCCGAAGCCGAGGAGGAGACGAGCATGGTTGCAGCGCAGGTTGCACGACGGCCTTATGGCGGCGCCCGTTCTGACGTCCCCGAGTGCGGGGTGCCGACATCGGTGGTCTACCGCCGGAGGAGAGGAGTCGCGCTGGCTGGGACGGCCTTGCTCCTCATCGGTTTCTGGTTCGCCCTGCAGGCGGCCCTCGGCGGCACCGGTGGCGGTCCCCTCACCGCCACCGGTGCCGCCGTCGGCACTCCCGCCGCGGCCAAGGTGTGGGTGGTCCGACCCGGCGACACCCTCTGGTCGATCGCCCTTCGATCCGGTGCCCGCGGCGATATCCGTCCGGTGGTCGACCGGCTGGCCGAGGAGACCGGCGGCCAGCCCCTCCAGGTGGGGGAGCGGATCCTGCTCCCCTAAGCCTCCGGCGAAAGGCGCCGGCGGCCTGCGGCGGCGTGGCGGCCTGCGATGGTTCGGGGTGGGCGCCCGGTAGGGTCGGCGGTGGTGCGCTGCCCCCATTGCTCCAACCCAGAGGACAAGGTGGTCGATTCGCGCACGGCCGAGGAGGGCGCGGCCATCCGCCGCCGGCGAGAGTGCCTGGCGTGCGGGCGCCGGTTCACCACCTACGAGCGTCTCGAGGAGGTGCCGCTCATGGTCGTGAAACGTTCGGGCGCCCGCGAGCCTTTCGACCGGGCCAAGGTGGTGGAGGGCATCCGATCGGCCGCCAAGAACCGGCCGCTCGACCTGGCCCGCATGGAATCCCTGGCGCTCGAGGTCGAGGAGCGGGTGCGAATGGAGGGTACCGACGTCACCAGCGAGCGGGTCGGTAGGGCGGTCCTGGACGGGTTGCGAGCCGCCGACGAGGTCGCGTACTTGCGCTTCGCGAGCGTCTACAAGGGTTTCGCCGACGCCAACGATTTCCGTCGAGAGGTCGGGCTCCTCAACAAAGCGACCAGTCCCAAGCCACCGGGCGGCCATTCGTAGGGGACACTCCTGGCCAGTTGGGTCCACTTCGCCCTGGCGGGGCTGCGCCGATTGCGAGGGCCGCCGGAGGCGTCGCTATGGTGCGGGGAGAGGCCGAATCGCCGAAAGGGGAGCCCCATGCGCGTTGGAGTCTTGACTGGTGGCGGTGACTGCCCGGGCTTGAACGCGGTCATCCGGGCGGTCGTCCGCAAAGGCGAGGTGCACTTCGGCGACGAGTTCGTCGGCTTCCTCGACGGGTGGCGGGGGGTCATCGAGGACCGCTCGATGGTGCTCGACGTGGAACGGTGTCGCGGGCTGCTGCCGAGGGGAGGCACGGTGCTCGGCACGTCGCGCACCAACCCCTACAAGGTCGAACGCGGCGAGCAGCGGGCAGTAGAGACCATCGAGGCCCACAAACTCGACGCGCTAGTCGCCATCGGCGGCGAGGACACCCTCGGCGTCGCCCACCGGCTGGCCGGCGCCGGGGTTCGGGTGGTCGGGGTGCCGAAGACGATCGACAACGATCTGTCTGCCACCGAGGTGACCTTCGGTTTCCACACCGCGGTGCAGATCGCCACCGAGGCCATCGACCGGCTCCACACCACCGCGGAGTCCCACGACCGGGTGATCGTCTGCGAAGTGATGGGGCGCCACGCCGGATGGATCGCGACCTACGCCGGCATCGCGGGCGGCGCGGCCGAGATCCTCGTCCCCGAGGAGCGCTTCGACATCGAGGAGATCTGCCGGTCCCTGATCGCTCGCCACGCCAAGGGCCGATTTGCCTCCATCGTGGTGGTAGCGGAGGGCGCGATGCCCAAGGAGGGAACGCTAGAAGTGGCGGCGGCCGAGCTCGACCAGTTCGGCCATCCCCGTCTCGGCGGCATCGCATCGAGGATCGCCCCCGAGATCGAAGCCCGCACCGGCTTCGAGACCCGGGTCACCATCCTCGGGCACGTGCAGCGGGGCGGCACGCCGACCGCGTTCGACCGGGTGCTGGCCACCCGGTTCGGGATCGCTGCCATCGACGCGGTCCACGACGGGGCGTTCGACCAGATGGTGGCGCTCCAAGCCGGTGAGATCGTCCGTGTCGGCTTGTCCGACGCGGTGACAAAGCTGAAGACCGTCGACCCCTCCCTCCTCCACGACGTGGCGGGAGCCTTCTTCGCCTGAGGAGCCTTCTTCGCCTGAGGATCCCTCCTCGCCCCGATCGTGACCCGGCCGTAGCCGGGGTCACGGCTCAGCCGCCGGCGCCGAACGGTTCGGGCCGGTCGGGGTCTACCAGTGCTTGGGTTCGTTGCCCTCGGGTGGGGCCAAGCCGCCGGCGGCGTCGAGGAGGGCGACAAGCGGATCGAAGAGAGCCGGGACCGACGCCACGATGGTCCGGCCCTCCAAGATGCCGACCCGTCCTCCGGCCTGCGTGCAGATGATCCGCCCGGCCGAAAGGTCCCAAGGATTGAGGCCCCACTCGTAGTAGGCGTCTACCCGGCCGCCGGCCACCCAGCACAGGTCGAGGGCCGCTGACCCGAACCGGCGGAGGTCCCGCACCTGGGGAATGATCGCGGCGGCAACGCCGGCCTGCCAGGCCCGTCGGGCCGCGGCGTAACCGAATCCGGTGGACACCAGCGCGCTGGGCAGGGTGGAACGGCCGTCTGCCACGTGGCAGGGCACTCCGTTGCAACGCGACTGGCGGTCCGCGACGGCGGTCCACGTCTCGTCGCGGGACGGGTCGACGACGATACCGACCACCGGTTCGCCGGCCACCTCGGCGGCGATCGACACGCAGAACTGCGGGATGCCGAAGAGGTAGTTGGTGGTGCCGTCCAACGGGTCGACCACCCATCGGACGCCGGTTGACCCGTCCCGGCTGGTCCCCTCCTCGGCAAGTAGGCCGTCGTCAGGTCGGAGGCGGCCCAGTACCGCGGACACCGCGGCCTCGGCGCCCCGGTCGACCTCCGAGACCATGTCGGTCCCGGAGGACTTGGTGTCTACGTGATGGAGCCGGCGGCCCACCGACGCGGTGAGCACCGAGGCGGCCGCCGTCGCGGCTTCGAGCGCCACGCCGGCCAGCTCGCCGAGGAGGGGATCCCCGCCTTCGGGGGCGGCGCCGAAGAGGCGGTCGACATCGGTGGGGGGCTGGGGGGAGGCCACCGCACCGTTGTAGCCGACGACCGCCCGCCTCGGCTGCCGGCATCGGCTGGCCGCATCGGCTGCCAGGCCGGCTGCCAGGCCGGCGCAGCGAGGCTGGGCGGGTCAGGTCAGCTGCTGTGGGTCCGCCCGACAGGAAACGCCGGCTCGCAGAGATGGGTCGGGGTCGGGCGCCCCCGGAGGATCTGGGACCCGGCCGCCACCCACCCGGCTCCGGTGGCCCCCGCAGCCTCGACCACCGAGCGGCTGGCCAGCATCCGGGTGGGCCGGTGCTTGGCCAGGTCGGTGAGGCGGGCTGCCTCGTTGACCGGGTCCCCGATGACGGTGTACTCGAAGCGTTCCGGGGAGCCGATGTTGCCGGCCACGACGGTGCCCGACGAGATGCCGATCGCCGCCACCAGACCGGGGTGGCGCTCCGCCTCGGCGGCGACCTCGGCGGCGATCCCGCAGGCGGCTCGCAGCGCCCGGGCCGCGTGATCGCTTCCGCCGCCCGGGGGGCCGAACACGCAGAGCGCGCCGTCCCCCTCGAACTTGTTGACCCAGCCGCCCTCGCTGGCCACCGCTCCAACCACCGCGGTGAAGTACACGTTGAGGGTCCGGACTACCTCCTCGGGGGGCATGGTCGCGGCCATCGCCGTCGAACCGACGAGGTCCACGAACACGACGCTGGCCTCGGTGCGGGCCCCGGTCAGCTCCAGGTCCTGTGCGAGGGCGTGCGCCGCGACCTCGGTGCCGACGTAGCGCCCGAAGAGGTCCTCGACCCGCCGGCGCTGGCGCAGCCCGGCGACCATCTGGTTGATCCCGGCCTGCACCTGCCCGATCTCGCCGCTGTCGTCCACCCGCACCTCGACGTCGAGGTCGCCGGCCTCAACGCGGCGGAGAGCCTGTCTGATGGACTGCAGCGGCTCCGATACTGCTCGCGCCGCTCCCGAGATGATCAAAAAGCCGCTCAGCAGACCGGCACCGGTCAGCATCGCCAGCGGCGCGGCGAACGAAGCCAGCGTCCGGTGCGGCTGGTCGACGGGCGCCAAGAGCAGGCTGACGAGGGGGACCCCCGACCCGAACGCCCACGACAGGAGGACCCTCGGGAGCACTCCGATTCCCCGCCACCCGGGCGGAAGATGCCCGGCGAGGGCTCGGGCGGTCACCGGGCGCAGGACCCGCTCGGTGACCAGAGCACCGAGCGAGGAGGCCGCGAAGCCAGCCAAGGCGACGCTGCTCACGATCAGCACGATCCGCCGTCCGGGGTAACCGAGAGCGGTCTCGAGACCGCCGAAGAGCACCGCCGCGGACAGCCAGGTGGCGAGGGACTGGACGGCGCTGCGCACCGGTTCGGCCAGCACCGCTCGGCGCTCCTCGGGCGTCGGCAAGCGCCCGGTGCCCAGCCACCCGGTCACCGGCCGAAGGGCGCGGGCGGTGAGCCCGGCGCCTAGAGGGATGCCGACGATCAGCATGGCCAGGAACGCCCGCACCACGATCGCCCCGGCCCGCCCCGGGTCCGGTACGCCCTTCACGCCCGGGTCGAGGAACTGCAGATAAAAAAACAGCGCCCCTCCGGGCACCGCGTTGACCACGACCTGAACCAGGTTGAGGATCACCGCCGGCCGTCGCTGCGCTCCGACATCGCGCAGCACGCGGTCGATCGCGGCGGCTCCCGGGATCCGCTGGAGCCCAGGGGCGCGCACTGTGAGCGGTCGTTCGCTAGCGAGGCGTCGGGTCCGGCACGCGCCGAATGGTACTTGGCCAACGCCGCCCGAACCTCGACTGCGGCGGGGGAGCGGGGCGTGGCCAGCGGTCGGCGCTCTACGATCAACCGATGCCTGTCGTCGAGCACACCGTACCGGCGACGGTCCTGGCGGTCTACGCCCACCCCGACGACCCCGACGTGTCCGCCGGCGGGACGCTGGCGGCGTGGGCCGCGGCGGGCGCCCGCATCGAGGTGTGCATCTGCGCCGAGGGGGACAAGGGCTCGACCGATCCGGCCACCGACCCCGCCGAGCTGGTCGTCCGCCGCCGCGAGGAGGTGGCGGCCGCCGGGCGGGTCCTCGGGGTGGCGGAGCACCACTGGCTGGGGTTCCTGGACGGGGAGCTCGACGACGGTCCAGAGCTGCGAGGCCGCCTGGTCGAGCTGGTCCGCCGGGTCCGACCCGACCTGGTGGTGGGACCCGACCCGACTGCGGTGTTCTTCGGCGCCAGCTACGTCAACCATCGAGACCACCGGGCCGTCGGGTGGGCGCTTTTGGACGCGGTGGCGCCGGCGGCCGCCAACCCGCACTACTTCCCCGGGTCGGGGCCGGCCCACGCGGTCACTTCGCTTTGGTTGTCGGGCACCTTGCACCCCGACGTGTGGGTCGACATTTCCGCCACCGTGGACCGCAAGGCCGAAGCCGTCGGCTGCCATGTCAGCCAGACCGGCGAGCCGGGAGAGTGGCTGCGCACCGTTGTCGGCGAGCGAGCCGAGGAGGCGGGGCGCCAAGCCGGCGTGACCCACGCCGAGAGCTTCCGGCGGGTGGACCTGCTCTGAGCGCAAACCTGCTCTGAGCGCGATCCTGCTGTGAGCGGGTGAGCGCGCCGCTGGGCAACCGGTCGGCGAGACGGTGACCGCCGGGAATGTCGCAACCCTCTGGCACACTGGCGCGGTGGCCCGGCCCACGATCATCCACGTGGACATGGACGCCTTCTACGCGGCTGTCGAAGTCCTCGACGATCCCAGCCTCGCCGGGCGCCCGCTGATCGTCGGCGGCACCGGCGCCCGGGGCGTGGTCGCGGCCTGCAGCTACGAGGCTCGGGTCTACGGGATCCGCTCCGCGATGCCCACCGCCCGGGCCCGCTCACTGTGCCCTCACGCCACGTTCCTGCCCGGCCGCTTCGACCGCTACCGGGAGGTTAGCGAGGGGCTTCACGCCATCTTGTCGGACGTGACGCCCCTCGTGGAGGGCATCGCCCTCGACGAGGCGTTCCTCGACGTCCGCGGCGCGGAGGCGCTGTTCGGGCCGGCGCCGTCGATCGCCGCCGACCTGCGGGCCCGGATCACCGCGGAGCTGGGGCTCAGCTCGTCGGTGGGGGTGGCGCCCTCCAAGTTCCTGGCCAAGCTGGCCTCGGAGGCAGCCAAGCCGGTGGTCAGCGACGGGGGTACCCGGCCCGGCGCCGGTGTGGTGGTCATCGAGGAGGGTCAAGAGCTGGCGTTCCTCCAGCCTTTGCCGATCGAGGCTCTGTGGGGCGTCGGGCCGGCCACCGCCGCCCGGCTGCGGCGGCTCGGACTTTCCACCGTCGGATCGCTGGCGGCGGTGCCGCTGGCAACCCTCGAGGGCGCCGTCGGACGGTCCCACGGCCGCCACCTTCACCGCCTGGCCCACGCCATCGACGACCGGCCGGTGGAGCCCGACCGGACGGTCAAATCGGTCGGTCACGAGGAGACCTATGCCACCGACCGCTTCGACCCGGCCGTGCTGCACACCGAGGTGCTGCGCATGTCCGACGCGGTCGCGGCCCGGCTGCGAGACGCCGGGGTCGCCGGGCGCACCGTGACGGTCAAGGTCCGCTACGGCGACTTCCGGACCATCACGAGGAGCCGGACCGGCCCCGACGATCTCGACGCCAGCCGCGACGTCGCGCGCGCCGCGTCGGCGCTGCTCGACGCCGTAGATGTCAGTCCCGGCGTGCGTCTCCTCGGCGTCTCGGTATCGGCGCTGCGACCGGTCGGCGCTCCCAGTGCGGAGCAGCTGACGCTCCGCCTCGACGCGCCGGCGGAGCGGCCCGAAGCCGAGCGCAGCGCCGGTTGGGCCGCCGCGGCCGACGCCGTCGACGAGGTCCGCCGCCGCTTCGGCGCCCGCAGCGTCGGCTCGGCCGCCCTCATCGGCCCCGGCGGCCTGCGGGTCAAGCGGCAGGGCGACACGCAGTGGGGACCTGCCGCTCCCGGAGCGGACGGCGGGCCGGGCAGCGGAGGGCGGCGGCGTGAGCGTGACGCGTTGCCGTAGTCTGGGACCGGGACGAGGACCCACCGACCGGGAGACACAAGCGAGGGTTTCAGCCGTGCCGCTTTCTGAAGACGAACAGCGCATCCTTCGGCAGATGGAGCAGGGTTTCTACGCCCAGGACCCTGAGTCAGCACGCCGGATCGGGTCGACGACGTTGCCTCGGTACCTGGCCGGCAACCTGCGCTGGGCGTCGCTCGGCTTCGTGCTCGGCTTGGCCATCCTCCTGGCGTCGTTCGCCACCAGCTGGGTGCTGGCCGTTTTCGGCTTCGCGATCATGCTGGCCAGCGCGGTGTGGTTCACCCAGAACCTGCGGCGCATGAGCCGCCACGGGTGGGAGCAGCTGTCCAAGTCGATCAAGGCCCGCAACCTGGGCGAGTCCCTCGAGGACACCCGCCGGCGGCTGCGACGCCGCTTCGGTGACGACGGCCGCTGACCGGCCAGCAGGTCCACCGCCATCGATCGCGGTCGGTAGCTGTCGGCGCTGATCGGTAGCTGTGGGGCGCTGATCGGTAGCTGTCTTCGCTGGTCAGTAGCTGTCGTAGGCGACACCCGGCGGGCTGCCGACCGACGGCGCCGGGTCGATCGGCGCCCCCCTCCACGCCAGGCGGGGATCGAGCAGGCGCTCGATGTGGCGCGAGCGGGGGGCGGCGAGCTCCAGCAGCTCCTGAACTACTCGCTCGTCTTCGACGGCCGCGTCGACCGCCTCGGCGCCGGGCTCGGCGACGCTGTAGGACGCAGCGCTGGCCCGCCCGGCCAGATCCCGCAGACGGGCGAGGGCGGAGTGGTCCCCGAGCACCGGACGCAGCTGCCGGCCGGCTCGGCGGGCGAACTCGACCGGGGTCTCATCGGCCCGTCGCCGGCAACCCCACCAGGCGAGCAGCTCGCACGCCTCGGCCCATGCAGCCAGGACCCGGTCAGCCCCCGAAGCCCGCCGCCGTCGCCGCCAACGCAGCCGGCGGCCCAACGCGTTGACCCCCATCCAGGCGGCGACCGCGACCACCGCCGCGCCGATCCCGATCAGGATCGGCGCCGCCGATCCATGGTGGGCCACCGCAACGGTGGTGGAGGGAGCGGACAGGTCGCGAGGGAGGGCTCGACCGGCGGGACGCGGAGCGCTGGTGGCGGCCGGCGATGGCGCGGTGGTCGGGGTGACACCAGGCGCCACGACATCGACCCGGGCGGTGTCGCCGGTGTAGCCGGTCGCCCCGGGGATGGCGAACCCGCCGCCCTTGGTGGGCTCGAAGGGAAGCCAGCCGATGGCCTTGCCGAAGTACACCTCGGGCCATGTGTGGGCGTCGGCGTCGCGGACCTGATAGCTGTCGGGTCCGATGGCATCCCCCGTCGTGAACCCGACTGCCAGCCTGGTCGGCAGGCCGATCGCCCGGGCCATGACTGCGTACGCGCCGGCGAACTGCTGGCAGTAACCCTGCTTGGTGTCGAACAGGAACGTCGTCAAAGCGTCTATCCCGTAACCGTCGCTCGGCGGTCCCAGGGTGTAGCTGAACGCCGGGTCGTCGATGAAGTAGTTCTGCAGGGCCAGCGCCTTGGCGTACTCGTTGGTCGCCTTGCTGGTGATGGACAGCGCCAGCGCCCGGACCGTCGCCGGCACGCTGGAAGGCAGCTGCAGGTAGTGCTGGGTGAGGGTGTCGGGCGGCGGAACCGGCGCGTCTGACAGGCGGGCCGCGGTGATGGTGGAGAGGTACTGCAGCGACGTGAGGTGATAGCTCAGCCCGTCGGAGGTGGCCTTGGACGCGAGGAGGCTGCCCGAGATCGGGTCCCAGCTGACCTGGCCACCACCGGTGATCGCCTCGGGCGTAAAGCCCGTCGGCATCCAGATCGAGTCGAGGTTCTGGATGTGGAAGTCCTCGTCGACCGCCCGGGTCGCGGGGGTGGGCGGCTGGACGCCGGGAAGTTGGTGGCCGACGCCGACGTAGGAGTCGGTCGACTGCCACTGGACCCCGTTGAACTCGTCCAGGGACGTCAGTCGCCAGTAGGAGGGGACCGGGCTGGTCACGGTGAACACCGGGGTGGCGGATTTCTGGAGCAGCCGGGTCTGGAGGTCCACGATCGGGCTGGGCACCTCACGGTTGCTGCTGCCCGACCCGGGGCCTTCCCCCTTCCAACCGAGCAGCCCGTGCCCGTTGGCGTGGGGGAGGACCGGGGTAACGACGAGGGTGGCGACCACCGCGGCGAGGGCTGCGCCAGCCCCGACCGCCAGGGTCCAGCCGGCGACGCCCGCCGAGCGGTTGCCGAACCACACCGCGCCAGAGCGCCCGATCGTCGCCCGGTGCACCAAGAGGTACACGAGGACCGCCGCTACGATCAGCGCCACCGCCCACGTCCGCCCCCGGGCGGTGCCCACGACGCTGCACACGACGAAGAGGGCGACCGCCGGCGCTGCACCCTCCAAGGCGGATCGGACCCGCAGCGCCAGCCAGTCGCCGAGGACCGCCATCAGGCCGGTGCCGGCGACCGCCAACAGGAGGAACCCCTTGGACGTCGGCACCGGCGCGACGGTGGCGGTGAAGGTGCTCTCCATCTGCGTCAACGCGTGATTGGCCGCCCTCCAGGTGCCGGCGAGGGGAAGGCCGACGGTGGTGGAGGCAGGGATGACGGTCCACACCGTGAGCAGGATCAGCGCCGCGAGGTCGACCACCGCCGCGGCGGCGGGGCGCAGACGGCTGCGCCGGGTCGACCAGCACACCAGATGGGTGCCGACCGCGGTGACCAGCACCGGGGCCAGCCAGCCGCGCCCGGCGAAGACCCGGCCGAAGCCGGCCGCCGCCGACAGGGTAAGCACGAGCAGCGCCAGCGTCGCCGCCGGCGCGCCCGCGGCCGTCGACGCCCAGCCCGGCGGCCGCCCGGAACCGGGTCCGGGCGGTCCCGGAGGCGGGGCCGCCCCGAGCGGGTGCGGCCGGGGCAGGGTGGCCACGTCGCCGGGAGCGCCGGCGGCCTGGGTCGGCCAGCGGGCCGGATCAGACACCCGACCACTCCGACCTGGTCGATCCAAGCGCCCGGTCCCAGGCCGGAGCGAACGGCGTGCCCGCCGCCACCCAGACCAACGACACCCCGGACCGTCCGATCGCCGGCACCGGCGCGGGGCCCGAGCGGCGGACGTAGCGCTCGACCACGACCAAACTGAGGAGGTGACCACGCCCTGCGGTGCGGGCCAGGGCAGACAGTTCGGCGTCGCTGGCAGCGTCGGAGGTGAACGCGACGACGGTCCCCGCGTCGGTGCCGAGTCCCAGCCTCCGCAGTTGCAGGGCCAGAGGCTCGCCGCTGTCGCGGTGGGTGGAGGCGATGGCCAGCTCGTCGAGTATGGCGCCCCGGCGCTTCGGCGAGGCGAATCCGGTGTCGACGCCCCCGGTGTGCACCAGACGCACGTCGATGCCGGCGCGCGACGCAGCGGCGGCGACGCTGGCCGCGGCGGACAGCGCCACCTCGAGCGCCGCGGGCTGCCACGCCCCGGCCCGCAGGTCGACGGCCACGGTGACGCGACCCCGATTGGCGCTCTCGTCTTGGCGGATCATCAGCTGGTCGGCCTTGGCGGTGGCCGCCCAGTGGACTCGGCGCAGGTCGTCGCCGGTGCGGTAGTCGCGCAGCGCGTAGAACTCGTCACCTTGCATGCCGAGCACAGCCCGCCCGTCCCCGGCCCGCCGGTCGGCGCCGGCGGTCACCGGCGGCGTCCGGACGCGGTCGATTCGAGGATGCACCGTCAGCGTCGAGGCGGGCGCCCCGGCCCGGCTCCGGCTCACCAGTCCGAAGGGGTCGCTCAGCGCCAGCTCCAACGGGCCGAGGGTGAACACCCCGCGCTGGGCGGTCGGGAGCCGGTAGGCCGCTCGGTCGGCGTGGCCCGCACCGAGAGGGGCCACGAGGAAGCTGGCCGCTCGCCGTCCACCGTCGAAGGGGTCGCGCGCCGCGATGACCGGCGAGCGTTGCCGGAGCCGGTTACGGACCATCAACTCGACTCGTGCCACCTCGCCGGCGGCCACCCGCGACGGGTGCAGTTCCCGCTCGGTGGTGAGGTCCCAAGTTCGCCCGTGGACCCACGCGGCGGCCACGGCCACGAGGACCAGCCCGGCTACCGCCAGAGCGTAGAGCTCCTGCACGCCGACAAGGGCGGCGACGGCGATGAGCAGGACCGAGCAGCCGATCAGCGCCCAGCCCCGCCTGGTGAGCGGAGAGCTGCTAGCTCCGGCCACTCGGGACCGGTACCGAGCGGAGCACTTCGGCGAGGATGTCGGACATCCGGGCGCCGGAGATCGCAGCGTCTGGTGAGAGCACCATCCGGTGGGCGAGGACCGGGCCGATGAGGCTTTTGATGTCGTCGGGTGTGGCGTAGTCCCGCCCCGACGACGCGGCCAGGGCTCGGGTGGCGCGCTGCAGGGCCAGCGCGGCTCGAGGCGACATGCCAAGCGACAGGCTCGGGTGGCGTCGGGTCGCGGCGGCCAGATCGACGATGTACCCCTTGAGCGGGGCCGCGACATGGATGCGGTTGGCCAGGGCCACCATCGTCGGCACGGCGTCGGGGGCGACGACGGGCTCCAAGTCGTCCACGCTGACGCCGTGCGCCTGGTGGTCGAGCATGGCGATCTCCGCGCCCCGGTCCGGATATCCCATCCTGACCCGCAGCAAGAAGCGGTCGAGTTGGCTCTCCGGGAGCGGATAGGTGCCTTCGTGCTCGGCGGGGTTCTGGGTCGCGATCACTAGGAACGGCACCGGAAGCTTGTAGGTCGTCGCGTCGACGGTGACCTGGCGCTCCTCCATCGCCTCGAGCAGCGCGGCTTGGGTTTTCGGGGACGCCCGGTTGATCTCGTCGCCGAGCACCACGTTGGCGAAGATGCCCCCGGGGCGGAAGGTGAAGGTGCCGCTGTTGCGGTCCCACACGCTGGCGCCGGTGACGTCGGAGGGGAGCAGGTCGGGCGTGAACTGGATCCGGCGCCATTCGAGCCCGAAGGAGCGGGCCAGCGCCTTGGCCAGGGTGGTCTTGCCGACGCCGGGCACATCCTCGAGCAGTAGGTGGCCCTCCGAGGCGATGGCGACCAGCGCCAGCCTGGTCGCTTCCTCCTTGCCCTGGATCACCTGCGCGACGTTGGCGACCACCGCGTCGAAGAGCGTCGCGAAACGACCGATTGCGGCATCACCCGTCGTCTGTTGTGTCGCCACGCAAAGCCCTCCCGGGGAACGCCTGGCTCGTAGCGTAGCGGTCGCATCCTTCTTGACCGGTCGGCCTGGCGGCGGCGCTACGGTTCCGGGCCATGGCATCGCCGAGCGCGCTGGCTGTCGACATCGGCGGGACCAAGATGGCCGTCGCGATCGTGGACACCGAGGGGCGCATCGGGTGGTCAGAGCGGGCCGCCACCCCTCAGGGCGCCCCCGCCGAGGAGGTGTGGGAAGTCCTGGCCGGGCTGCTGACCCGGGCGCCTGGTGGCTCGGAGCTCTGTGGTGTCGGTTGCGGCGGCCCCATGGCCCGAGGTGGGGAGACGGTGTCGCCCTTGAACATCGCCGGCTGGCGGGAGTTCCCGCTGCGCGCTCGGGTGGCGAGCCTCACCGGGTTGCCGACCTGGGTCGACAACGACGCCAAGGCGCTGGCGCTGGCCGAGGGTTGGAGAGGCGCAGCCGCCGGCGAGGCCAATTTTCTCTCCATGGTCGTGTCCACGGGGGTGGGCGGGGGCATCGTGCTCGAGGGGCGTCTGCTCGACGGCGCCGCCGGCAACGCCGGGCACATCGGCCACGTGATCGTCGAGCCGGGCGGCCGGCCCTGCCCGTGCGGCGCTGCGGGGTGCCTGGAAGCCGAGGCGTCGGGCACCAGCATCGCGGCGATGACCGGCGCGCCCGCTGCGGTGGCCGGCCCCGACATCCGCCGGCGGACCGGAACCATGGTGGGGCGGGCGGTCGCTTCGGTCGCCAACCTCCTCGACCTGCGCCTGGCCACGGTTGCTGGCTCCGTCGCGCTCGGATACGGCAGGGAGTTCCTCGACGCCGCCCAGGAGGAGATCGACCGCCGGGCCCGCCTGTCGTTCTCGGCCGGATGCCGCATCGAGGCCAGCGGTCTCGGGACGGACGGCCCCCTCGTCGGCGCGGCGGCCGTCGGTTGGCGGGGAGCGGGACGGCTGGGCGCCGTCGGCGGGAGCGCGTGCTTTGTCACCGGCCCGGCTGCTGAGGGCGCCGCGTGACGCCCGTCGGCGGGGCTGCCGCGGCGGCCTTGGTGCGCCGTCCCGACCTGTGGGTGACCGCTGCTCGCGTCGGGCTGCGCCTGGCCCGGCCCGGATGGTGGCGGCGGTGGCCGCCGCGCCCGTGGCCCGACGCCGGCTACCTGCGCTTCAGGATGGAGACGATGTACGGCTCGAGCGGCGCGCCTGCGGTGATGAGCGGTGAGGACCTGGTGGGCTACCTGGAATGGTGTCGCCGCCTGCCAGGCCGGGCGAGGTAACGTTTGCGGCGTGCGAGCGGCCCCACCATCAGGGCTCGGCGGGCGGGGGCCGGCGACGTACCGGCGACCTCATCGCGGCGCGCCATGGGGCCGCCGGGCGCGGATGGCCAGGCGGTAGCACCCGGTCATGTCGCAGGCGCTCGTGCTCAATGCCACCTTCGAGCCGCTCTGCGTCGTGTCCACTCGACGGGCCCTGCTACTGGTCCTCGATGCGAAGGCTGAGATGGTGCATGCCACCGACCGGGTGTTCCGGGCCGAGCGGGTCAGCTTCTCGGAGCCGTCGGTCGTCCGCCTGACCTACTACGTCAAGGTGCCCTACCAGGCGCGCATCGCCCTCAACCGGCGAGCGGTGTTCGCCCGCGACGGCCACCGGTGCCAGTACTGCGGCGCTACCGCCGAAAACATCGACCACGTCATCCCCCGCTCGAAGGGCGGCCCTCACGCATGGGACAACGTCGTCGCCGCGTGCCGGCCCTGCAACACCGCCAAGCGCGACCGGATGCTCGAAGACAGCGGCATGAAGCTGCGCCGAACCCCGTCGGTGCCCCGGGAGCGGACCTGGATCCTGGCCGCCAGCGGGACCGTCCGGCCCGACTGGGAGCCGTACCTCGGGAGGATCTCCGCCAGCCTGTCGGCGTGACGGCCGAGCGCGTGACAAGCGACCAGGGGACCGCCGACCGGGTGGAGGCTGGCAGCGTGGAGGCTGGCGGGGTGGAGGCTGGCGGCGTGGAGGATGGTGGGGTGACACCGGGTTCCGATATCACCACTGCAGGGAGCTGGTCGCTGTCCACGCAGAGCGGGGATGCGGGGGCGCTTCACGCCGGCTCGGCCAGCCTGGTCGGCACGCCCGGAGCGTCGCGCTCGGTGCGGATCCTCGAGGCGACCGATCGGTGCGTGGTGCTCGGCAGCACCCAACCCGACAGCGCGCTCGACGCCGGCCGGCTGGCCAGATCCGGCCTCGGCTGGACCCGTCGGCGCAGCGGCGGAGCGGCGGTGATGGTCGGGCCGGGCGAGGTCCTCTGGGTCGACATCGTGGTGCCTGCCGGTGACCCGCTGTGGGTGCCCGACGTGGGGCGTGCCGGCTGGTGGATCGGCGACCTGTGGGCCGACGCCCTGCGGGGTGCAGGATGCCGCGGGGTTCAGGCATGGCGCGGCAGCCTGGTCCGCACGGAGTGGTCGGGCCAGGTGTGCTTCGCCGGGCTCGGGCCAGGCGAGGTGACCGTCAGGGGGCGCAAGGTGCTCGGTCTGTCGCAGCGGCGGACCCGGGCGGGGGCCCTTTTCCAGTGCGCGCTCTTGCTCAGGTGGGCGCCCGAGGAGCTCCTCGACGTCATGGCGCTAGGAGACGAGGATCGCTCCCGCGCCGTCGGTGATCTGGCCGGGGCGGCTGCCGGCGTAGGCAACGAGGTGGCCGCGGCGGTCATGGAAGGGCTGGTCGCGGGGCTCGCAGGGCGCTGACCGCCGCCACCCGCGGGCCGGCGCCGGGCCCGGCGACGGCGCCGCGGCGGGGGCCGACGGAGGGCCGGGCGGGGAAGGTCCCGGGCCCGACGGGCGTGGGGTGCCATCATCTCCCTCCGAGGAAAGGACGCCGATGACAAGTTTGGACGGAAGGGTCGCGATCGTCACCGGCGCCGGCCGGGGGCTCGGGCGCGAGTACGCCAAGCTTCTGGCCGCCGAGGGGGCGAAGGTCGTGGTCAACGACCGCGGATCGGATATGGACGGCACCGGGGGGGACCCCGCGCTGGCCGAGGCGGTCGCGGCGGAGATCCGCGCTACGGGCGGGGAGGCGGTGGCCAACAACGACGACGTCGCCGACTGGAAAGGGGGCCAGCGTCTCGTCCGCGCCGCCGTCGAGACCTTCGGCGGCTTGCACGTGCTGGTCAACAACGCCGGGATCCTCAGGGATCGCCTCCTCGTCAACATGTCCGAGGAGGAGTGGGACTCGGTCATCCAGGTCCACCTGAAAGGCCACTTCGTGCCGCTGCGCCACGCCGCCGCATACTGGCGGGAGCTGTCCAAGCAGCACGGGCCGGCCGGGGCGTCGGTGATCAACACCTCGTCGACGTCTGGGCTGAACGGCAACCCAGGTCAAGCCAACTACGGGGCGGCGAAGGCCGGCATCGCCGCGTTGACGGTGATCGCCGCCCAGGAGCTGGGCCGTTACGGGGTTCGGGTCAACGCCATCGCCCCCGCAGCGCGCACCCGCCTCACTGAGTCGACGCCCGGCCTCGGCGACATGATCGCCCCGCCGGCCGACGAAGTCCGCTTCGACGAATGGGATCCGGCCAACGTCGCGCCGGTCGTCGCGTGGCTCGCCGCGGAGACCACCCCCGTCAGCGGCCGGGTCTTCTACGTCTTCGGTGGGGACGTCCAGCCGATGGTCGGCTGGAGCCGCGCTCCTGGCCTCGAGGGACCGCACCGCTGGAGTGCCGAGGAACTGGCTGAGCAGATGCCCCGGGTGCTCGAGTAGCAAGCCGCCCTGGGCCGTGCCGGTCCGGGGCTCTCTCGCCGGCGAGCGGTCTGCGCCGCCGCCCGGGGTGGGCCGCACCCGGGGATGGGCTGCGCCCAGCCTCGGCTGTACATGGAGGTGGGCTGCGCCCGTCCTCGGCGCGATGTCGTGAGCCCGCCAGCCCCGGGCGCCGTGGCGCCCGTCGGAGTGCTTGGGGGCTTTGTGGCGTGTTTCAGCGTGGTTGGCGGGTTTTGGCGCGCTCGACACTGCACCCGAAGAGCAGATGCCCCAAACCCGCGCTCCAGCGCGGGTCAGCGACATCTGCTCTCGCCCGGTCCGCTGCTTGACGGGAACTCCGACACTCCGCCCGAGCCGGGCGCCCCTCCGGCGGCCTCGGGCGGCTCGGCGCGCCCGCCGTCGGCTTTTGCGCGCGATTGGGGGCCAGGGTGGGGGCGGTGGTTGACCGGGTGGGGAAAAGGGGCTTAGAGTGGGGGACAGTGGTTTGAAGGGGAGGGGCCCTGGATCCACCGAGGACGGAGAGAGTGAAAAGTGGCGGCGCGGTTCTTTGGGAGGTACGAGCACTCCCTGGATGCGAAGGGCAGGATCACCCTGCCCGCTCGCTTCCGCGCCAACTTCGACACCCAGGCGTTTGTCTCACAGCACAACGACCGGTGCCTGGCGCTCTGGACGCCCGAGGAGTTCGAGAAGCAGCTGGCCAAGATGGAGGCTCTGCAGAACCGCAGTGCCGCCGATCGCAACCTGGCCCGGGTGTGGTCGTCGGGGCTGGCCGAAATCGAGCTCGACCGCCAGGGCCGGGTCGCCCTGCCTGCCTATCTGCGGGAGTTCGCCCGCCTCGAGGGGCAGGTGCTGGTCAACGGCGCGCTGGATCGCGTCGAGCTGTGGAACCCAGAGGAGTATCAGGCCAGGGTGGCCCCCGCGGAGACCGCTCTGGCCGACTCTGCGCTGCTCGACATGCCCGCAGCGGACCCCGATCTGACGGAGCAGTGAGTGTCACCGCTCGTCGCTATGTGCCCCGGTGCCGCCAGGCACCCCACGCCGCGCCCCAGCGCGGCGCTTCGCGTACGGCTGCGCTCATGCGCAGCCCTTCGACCAGCAGGGTGGGAGTCCCCTTCTCCGCCCGCTTCCACTCGGTCCGATCGGGGAGACATCCCGACGGCACGTTGGTCGAAGGGCTGCGGATGAGCTCGGCCCCGTTTTCCCACCGCCCTGTGATGCTCGACGAGATCGTCGATGCGTTCGCGCCGGTACCGCCCGGCGTGGTCCTCGACGCCACCGTCGGCGGCGGCGGGCACGCGGCGGCGATCCTGGCTGCCCATCCCCATCTACGCGTCGTCGGTCTCGACCAGGACCCCGACGCGGTCGGGGCTGCCCGCGACGCGCTCGGGGCATTCGGGGACCGGGCCGCCGTCGTACGGGCCCGCTTCGACCGCCTCGATGCGGTGCTCGACGAGCTGGCCATTCCCGTGCTGTCGGGGGCGCTGTTCGATCTCGGCGTCAGCTCACCTCAGCTGGATCGGGCTGGGAGAGGGTTCAGCTACCGGGCGGACGCTCCGCTCGACATGCGGATGGACCCCGACGGCCCGCTCACCGCCGCCGACGTGGTCAACACCGCCACGGTTCGCGACCTAGCCAGCCTCTTCGCCGACAACGGCGAAGGACGTTTCGCCGGCCGCATCGCCCGGGCCATCATCGCGGCCCGTCCGATCGTGTCCACCGGAGCGCTGGCGGAGATCGTCCGCGACGCCATCCCCGCCCCGGCGCGCCGCACGGGCGGCCACCCCGCAAAACGGGTGTTCCAGGCACTGCGCATCGCGGTCAACCAAGAGCTCGACATCCTCCCCGGGACCCTTGACGCGGCCATCGCCCGGCTTCGCCCTGATGGTCGGGTCGCCGTGCTGTCGTATCACTCGGGCGAGGACCGCATCGTGAAGGACCGCTTCCGCTACGCCATCACCGGCGGGTGCACCTGCCCGCCCGGCCTGCCCTGCGTGTGCGGCGCCCAGCCCCGCGCCGTCGCCGTGACCCGCAAGGCCCGCCGCCCGAGCGCCGCCGAGGTCGAGGCCAACCGCCGAGCCGAGAGCGCCCGGATGCGGGTGCTCCAGGCCGTCGAGCCGGGAACGGGCGGTACCCGATGAACCAGCCGGCCCGTCATCTGCGCCGGCCCGAGGCCGCGCCCCGCCGCCCGGCACCCGAGGTCCCGCGCCATCTGCGCGTCGTCGACCGCAGCGAGCGCAGCCCGGCCCAGCGGCAGCGCCGAGCCCGGATGATCCTGGTGAGCGGGATCGCTGCTGCGGTGGTGGTGATGTTCTCGCTGGTCTACCTGCATGTGGTCATGGCTCAGCGTCAGATCGAGCTGGACAAGATGAGTTCGCTGGCCAGCACCCGCCAGAGCCAGTACCAGGCCTTGCGCCTGAAGGTGGCCAAGCTCGAGTCGCCCCAGCAGATCATCTCCACCGCGGAGGGCAAGCTGGGCATGCGCCAACCTGCGGCCGTCACCTATGTGGCCCCGCCGGCGTGGGCGACCGCGGCCGGCGCGACTTCTGCCGGCGCGACCTCGGCCGGCGCGACCTCGGCCGGCGCGGCCTCTGCTGGTGCCGGGAGCTCTCAGGGCCGGGTCGGGGGTCGCAGCACGCCGGACGCGGCCGCTTCCGGTCATACGCCGCCCGGCACGGTGGCGGCTCCCGCAGGCGACGCCGACTGGCCCCGCATCAAGGCCGAGTTGGCGGGTCGGCCGTGAGCGGGCCCGACGACCGACTCCACCCCGACCGACGGGGAAGCACACCGGGCGGCGCTCGGCGATCGCCTGAGCATCCCGGCCATTCTCGCCGAGCCGCGGCGCCTCGCTCGCCGCGGGGGACCGCGGCCCAGCACGCGTCAGGCCGCCACCGGCCCGCGCATCGCGCCCCGCGGCGCGGCCTGTCAACCAGCAGCCGGCGACGGGCGTTCGGCCTCTTGGTGGCGATGATCCTGGCGTTCGTGGCTATCGCGGCCCGGGTCGTGTGGATCCAGGGCCCGGGCGCTGGTCGGTACCTGGCGGTCGGGCAGTCAGAGTGGACCCACACGGTGACCCTGGCCGGGACCCGCGGGTCGATCCTCGACGCCAACGGCGACGAGCTGGCGATGTCCATCCCCCAGACGACGATCTACGCCGATCCCCACCAGGTGTCCGACCCGAAGGGGGAGGCCGCGCAGCTGGCCCCGGCCCTCGGCCAGTCGGTGACCGGCCTCGTGTCGAAGCTCACCGAGAGCGCCGGGTTCGTGTACTTGGCTCGCACCGTTGACGACGCCACCGCGGCCAAGGTGGCCAAGCTCAACCTGGCCGGCGTGTACTCCATGCAAGAGCCCAAACGGTTCTACCCGGCGGGTCAGCTGGCCCAGCCGATCATCGGTCTGGTCGGCACCGACGGAACCGGACTCGGGGGCCTCGAGTCCAAGTACAACTCGATACTGCAGGGCAAGCCCGGCAAGCTCATCGAGCAAACCGACCCGCAGGGTCGGCAGCTGCCAGGCGGCCTCCAAGAGTACAAGGCCCCGGTCAGCGGCCAGGACCTGGTCCTCACCATCGACGAGTCCCTCCAGTACGACGCGGAGCAGGCTCTGGCCAAAGCCATCGTCGCAGCCGGGGCCAAGAGCGGCATAGCCATGTTGATGGACACGAAGACCGGGGACATCCTGGCCGACGCCAACTTGACGATGCCCGGTCCGGGGATCCCGAGCACCATCCCTGCGGTGCCGATCAGCATCCCGGCTCCCTCCAGCGTGTCCAGCGGTTCGGCCTCGACCACTCCGACCCCTCAGGTGCAGCCGGTCGAGGCCGCGTCGGCGAGCGCGTTCACCCAGGTCTATGAGCCCGGCTCGGTCAACAAGCTGATCACCATCTCAGCTGCGCTGCAGCAGGGTGTGATCAAGCCCAGCGACATCTTCACCATCCCCAACACCTACGACGTCGCCGGGACCACCTTCCACGACGCCGAACCCCACGCCACCGAGCACTGGAACGTCACCGATATCCTGGCCAACTCCTCCAACATCGGAACCACCCAGATAGCCCAGCGGCTAGGCAAGACGCAGCTGCTGAAATACATAGGTGACTACGGCGAAGGCAAGAAGACCGACATCGACTTCCCCGGTGAGTCCCGCGGCCTGCTGCCCAGCTACTGGTCGGGGACGTCGATCGCCGACGTGCCGATCGGGCAAGGGATCGGAGTGACCGCGGTGCAGATGCTCGCCGCCTACAACACCATCGCCAACGGCGGCGTCTACGTGGCGCCCCGCCTGGTGGCCGGCACGATCGGCAGCGATGGGGTCGAGCACACCACGCCGATCACGCCAGGCCACCGGGTCGTGTCACCGAAGGTCGCCGCGGAGATGACGACCATGCTCGACGAGGTGGTCCGGGTCGGGACCGGCACCGCCGCCAACCTGAGCCCCTACACGGTTGCCGGGAAGACCGGAACCGCGCTGGTTCCCCTGGCCGGCCACTACGAAGCGGGCCATTACGTGGCCAGCTTCGCGGGCTTCGTGCCTTCGGAAGACCCTTCGATCACCGCCATGGTCGTGATCAACGACACTCTCGACTACGGCGCGGCGGCGTCGGCGCCGACTTTCGCGACGATCGCTCGCGACGCGCTTCAGCAACG
Source organism: Acidiferrimicrobium sp. IK (assembly GCF_025499425.1). Classification (GTDB taxonomy): domain Bacteria; phylum Actinomycetota; class Acidimicrobiia; order Acidimicrobiales; family Palsa-688; genus Acidiferrimicrobium. The sequence continues at coordinate 308,600 of NZ_JAIMCB010000002.1, read as the reverse complement.
CAAGATCCCGCCGCATGCCCCGCTGCCGCCGGCGCCGGGCGTGCCGCTGGCGACCACGGCCACCGCGACCGGTGCCGGTGAGGTGGCCGGCACGCCGCTTCCGGGGCTCTCCCCGGCAGCCAACGTCGCGGCGACGGTACCGACCACCCCTGGGTCGAAGGGCGCCATCGCCCCGACCACGAGCGCAACCGTCCCGCAGCGGCAGCGGACCACACCGACCACCGCTGCGTCCCAGGCCGGCTAGACCGCCGTGCGACTGCGGTCCCTTCTCAGGGACGCCGGCCTGCACGACGCCAGCGTCCTGCCGGGGCCGACGGGCGACGATCCCGAGATCAGCGGGGTCACGATGGATTCTCGCTCCGCCGGCCCGGGCACCCTCTTTGCCTGCGTGCCCGGTGCGAGCGTCGACGGCCACGACTACGCGGCCACCGCGGTGTCGCTCGGTGCGACGGCACTCGTGGTGGAGCGGCCCCTCGACGTAGCGGCGACGCAGCTCCTCGTGCCGTCCACCCGGCTGGCGCTCGGGCCGCTTTCCGATGCGTTCTTCGGTCACCCGTCCCGGCAGCTGCGGGTGACGGGGGTCACGGGCACCAACGGGAAGACCACCACGGTCGCCTTGCTGGCGGGTATCTTCGAGGCCCACGGATGGGCGACCGGCAGGCTCGGCACGCTCACCCAGGTACGGACGACACCCGAAGCCCCCGAACTGCAGGGCCGGCTGGCGCAGATGCGAGACGCCGGTACCGACGCCGTGGCCATGGAGGTGTCCTCTCACGCCTTGGCCCAGCACCGGACCGACGCCATCCGTTTCGTCGCCGGTGTGCTCACCAACGTGACCCAGGACCACCTCGACTTTCACCACACCATGGAGGCCTACTTCGAGGCCAAGGCCAGCCTGTTCGCGCCCGGGAGGGTAGGTGTCGCAGTCATCAACCGCGACGACCCGTGGGGGCGGCGGCTCCTGGACCGCCTGGCCGGAGGCCCGGTGGAGGCGGTCACTTTCGGCGCGGACGACGCCACCGACGTTCGCATGACCCCGGCCGGGAGCCGCTTTCGCTGGGCTGGTCAAGAGGTGCGTCTGCCCCTCGCCGGCCGGTTCAACATCGCCAACGCCCTCGGGGCTGCGGCCTGTGCCCGGGCGCTCGGGATCCCCCCCGCGACAATCGCCTCCGGGCTCGGCGCGGTGGTAGGCGTCCCCGGCCGCTTTCAAGCCGTCGACGCCGGCCAGGCTTTCAGCGTCATAGTCGACTACGCGCACACCCCCGACGGGCTTGCGGTGGCGCTCGACGCTGCCCGGGAGGTGACCGCCGGCCGGCTGATCGTTGTGTTCGGAGCCGGCGGCGACCGGGACCGCGACAAGCGCCCGCTGATGGGGCAGGTGGTCGCCGAGCGCGCCGACTTGGCCATAGTCACGTCGGACAACCCCCGCCACGAGGACCCACAGTCCATCATCGACCAGGTTCTGGCCGGAGCGGGGGCGACTCGAGGCCGGCTCACCGACGACCGAGACCGGCGGAGCGCCATCAGCTCGGCGATCGCGCTGGCCGAGCCCGGCGACGTCGTGGTCATCGCCGGCAAGGGCCACGAGACTGGCCAGGACTTCGGCGACCGCACCGAACCGTTCGACGACGCGGCGGAGGCCCGCGACGCCCTCGAGCGGGTGCTGCGATCGCGCTCGGGCCGGGGGAGCGGGACGGCTCCCTCGTGACCGACCTCCTCATCGCGGGGGGTGTCGCCCTGCTCGTGGCGATCCTCGGCACGCCGCTGCTGATCAAGCAGCTGCGGGCTCGGGGCATCGGCCAGCAGATCCGCGAGGACGGCCCCCAGCGGCACATCTCCAAGGCGGGGACCCCGACCATGGGCGGGGTGGCGATCATCGGCGCGGCCGTCGCCGGATATCTGGTCGCCCACATCGACGCCACGTTCACCACCCGCGGCATCGTCGGCTTGCTGGCGGTGTGCGGCGCGGCGCTGGTCGGGTTCGCCGACGACTGGATCAAGGTGACCCGGCAGCGCAGCCTCGGCCTCAACAAGCGGGCCAAGGCCGGCGGTCAGCTGGCGGTGGCGGTGGCTTTCGCGGTGGTGTGCGTCACCTGGCTGAAGGTCGACACCCACCTGTCGTTCACCCGCTACAGCTCCCTGGGCATCAACCTCGGGAAGGTCGGCTGGGTCATCCTGGCGGTGCTGCTGTTCGTCGGGTTCACCAACGCGGTCAACCTCACCGACGGCCTGGACGGCTTGGCTGCCGGGTCGTCGAGCTTCACCTTCGTCGCGTTCATGGTGATCGGCTACTACCAGTACCGCCACTTCGCGATCTACGGCAACCCGGCGCCGCTCGATGAGGCCGTGCTCGCCGCGGCCTTGATCGGTGCGTGCGCCGGCTTCCTCTGGTGGAACGCCGCGCCGGCGCGGATATTCATGGGCGACACCGGGTCTCTAGGTATCGGCGCGGCGATCGCCGTTCTGGCCCTGCTGGAGAACGTCGACCTGCTGCTCCCGATCGTCGGCGGCCTGTTCGTCGTCGAGACGCTGTCGGTGATCATCCAGGTCGCCAGCTTCCGGCTGTTCCACCAGCGGCGAGTGTTCAGGATGGCGCCCATCCACCACCACTTCGAGCTGCTCGGGTGGCCGGAGACGACGGTGATCATCCGGTTTTGGATCCTCGCCGGGCTCTTCACTGCCCTGGCTCTCGGCGCGTTCTACGCCGACTTCATCTCCGTCGGAGGGACCGGGTGAGCGCCGCTCGCGGTGCGAACGATGCGGGGCTGAGCGCCGCTCGCGGTGCGAACGATGCGGGGCTGAGCGCCGCTCGCGGTGCGGACGATGCGGGGCTGAGCGCCGCTCGACGCGTGGTGGTCGTCGGGTTCGGGGTTACCGGCCAGTCGGTGGCTGCGCTGCTGCTCGGCGCCGGCGATTCGGTGACCGTCGTCGACGACCGTCCGAGCGACGCGGCGCGGGCGGCGGCCGACGCTCTCGGGCTCAGCATCGTCTCGTCCCCTGCGGAAGACGAGCTGGCGGGAGTGGTGACCGGCGCAGCGATGGTCGTGCCCAGCCCCGGGGTGCCGGCGGGCCACCCGGTGTTCGCTCTGGCGGCCGCAGCCGGCGTGCCGGTGCGCTCGGAGATCGAGCTGGCGTGGGCCCGGCTGCAGGCGCGTCCGGCGCCGCGCCCGATCCTCGTGGCGATCACGGGAACTAATGGCAAGACCACGGTCACCACCCTGGCCACGGCGATCCTCGCCGCGTCGGGGCTGCGGGCGGTCGCCGGCGGCAACATCGGTGTCCCGCTGGTCGACGCGGTGGACGCAGATGTCGATGTGGTGGTGGCCGAGGTGTCGTCGTTTCAGCTGCAACACACCGAGGGATGGCACCCGGCGGTGAGCTGCTGGCTCAACCTGTCCGAGGACCATCTCGACTGGCACCCGGACATGGCTCATTACGCGGCGGCCAAAGCCCGCATCTGGCGGCGGCAGGGGCCGGGGGACACCGCGGTGATCAACGCCGACGACCCGGCGGTGATGGCCGCGGCGGAAGAGATCCCCGCCGGCGTCGAGCGGGTCACCTTCGGCGCCGCCGACGGGGCGATGTGGCGCGACCTCGGTCCTGACAGGGATGGACGGGCGGTGCTTAGGGACCCGGGCGGCCGGGATCTCCTCGACGGCGGTCGGCTCCCACGGGCGTTGCCCCACGACCGGTCCAACGCCCTCGCGGCCGCTGCGGTGGCGACGGCCGCCGGCGCGACGGCCGCTGGGGTGGCGGCCGGGTTGACCGGAGCGGCGCTCCTCCCGCACCGGGTCGAGCTGGTCGCCGAGCGCGACGGCATCCGCTGGTACGACGATTCGAAGGCGACGACGCCGGCGTCCGTGCTGGCCGCCACGGCCGGCATGGAGTCGGTGGTGCTCATCGCTGGGGGACGCAACAAAGGCCTGGATCTCACGCCGCTGCGGGCGACCGTCCCTCCGGTGCACGCGGTGGTGGCGATTGGCGAGGCGGCCGCGGAGGTGGCGGACGCCCTCGCCGGAGTCGCTGACGTCCGGGTCGCCGATGACATGGCCTCGGCGGTGACGACCGCTGCCGCTCTGGCCCACCCGGGGGACGCGGTTGTGCTGTCGCCGGGTTGCGCCAGCTTCGACTGGTACACGTCGTACGCGGCGCGCGGTGACGACTTCGCCGGGCGCGTCCGAGCCCACCTGGGGATGACTGCCGAAGCCGAGGGGCGACCGGCGGGCGCGCCCCCTGCGAGCACCCCGGGTGGCCCGATACCTGAGACTGACTTGACGCTCGCGGCTGACCCGATACCCATGGAGGAACCCCGGTGACGACTTTCGACCTGCCGCCGACACCGGCCGCCGCCCGGACGGCCACTGCCCGTCCCGCTGCACGCCGTGACGGCCGTGACGGCTGGACGGGCGGCGCGGCCCGTACCGGCGGGGGCCGGGCGGGGGCGCCTGGCGCCGCGAACCTGAGGCGGGGTGGGACCGTGGCGGCCCACCGGGTGCCCCGACCCACGTCGGCCTACCCGGTGCTGCTGCTCCTGGTCGGCATCTTGTGCATGGTCGGCCTGGTGATGGTGCTGTCCGCGTCGTCGATCCAGAGCCTGCGCCAGTACGGGTCGCCGTGGCACTTCTTCGAACGTCAGCTGCTGTGGCTTGTCCTCGGGTCCGGTGCGTTCGCTCTGGCGTGGAGGACCGGGGCGGCGCGATGGCGACGCCTGGCGCCGGTCGCCATGATCGGTGCGGTCGGCCTTCTCATGGCCGTACTGGTCCCCGGCGTCGGGGTCAAGGTCGCGGGCGCTTCGCGATGGGTAGGCACCTCCTCAGTGCAGATCCAGCCATCCGAGATGGCCAAGCTGGGGTTGATCTTCTTCGCGGCCGACGTCATGGACCGGCGGGCTGACCGGGGTGACTGGAAGTACCAGATGATGCCCGTGGTCGTCGTCCTCGGAAGCCTCATCGGCCTGGTGATGCTGCAGCCGGACATGGGCACCACCATGGTCCTCACCTGTATCGCCCTGGCCATGGTGTTCACCGCCGGGATGCCGGGGAAACCCCTTGCCGGCATCCTCGGTAGCGGCGCCGCGATGTTCGGTGTGATGGCCATCGCTGCTCCCTACCGGGTCCGGAGGCTGACGTCGTTCCTGCACCCCTTGAAGGACATGAGCAACACCGGGTGGCAGGCCGCCCAGGGTCTCGCCGCGCTCGGCAACGGACGTTGGCTCGGAAGCGGCCTCGGGTCGAGCATCGCCAGCTGGGGCTACCTCCCCAACGCCCAGACCGACTTCATCTTCGCGGTCATCGGCGAGGAGCTCGGCGTCGTCGGGTCGGTGGCAATCGTGGCCCTCTTCGCGGCCCTGGCCCTCGTCGGCACCCGCATCGCCTGCCGGTGCCAGGACCGGTACTCCGCCCTGATCGTCGCCGGTGTCACCGCCTGGCTGGTGTCGCAGGCGGTCATCAACATCGGAGCGGTCGTAGGCCTGCTGCCGGTGACCGGCGTGCCGCTGCCGTTCGTGTCCTTCGGCGGTTCGTCCATGGTGATCGCCCTCTTCGGGGTCGGCGTGGTGGCCCACGCCGCTCGCCAGCCGTGAAGGCGCAGGTCCTGGCGTGAGTGCCCCGAGCCGGAGCACATGGGCGATGATCGCAGGTGGTGGCACCGGCGGCCATGTGCTGCCCGCCATAGCGATCGGGCAGGCGCTCGTCGCTCGAGGCCACCCCGCCGAATCCATCCACTACGTCGGGTCCTCGCGGGGAATGGAGCGGCGGATGGTGCCGGCGGCGGGGTTCTCGCTGACCCTGCTTCCCGGGCGGGGAGTGGCCCGGCGGCTCACGCCGGCCAACATTGGAGCCATCGCCGGGCTACTCGCCGCGGTGGTGATGGCCGTCGTCCTCGTCGGCCGGCGTCGCCCAGCGGTGGTGGTGACCGTCGGCGGCTACGCCAGCGTGGCGTGCGTGGTGGCGGCGGCGGTGTGGCGGGTGCCCCTCGTCGTCGCCGAGCAGAACGCGGTGCCCGGACTGGCCAACCGTATGGCCGCGCGGGTGGCGCGCGCCGCGGCGGTGTCGTTCCCCGGCACCGCGCTGCCCAGAGCAGAGGTGACCGGCAACCCCGTGCGGCGAGAGATGCTCGCGGTGGACCGCAGCCCGGCCGGGCGGGCCCAGGCCCGGGCCGAGCTGGGAGTGGACCCAGACGCGGTGATGGTGGCCGTCGCCGGAGGCTCGCTCGGCGCCCGGCGGATCAACGACGCAGTGGTCGCGCTGGCCGCTGACTGGGCAGGGCGGTCGGGCTGGGCGGTGCGACATGTGGTCGGGGAGCGGGACTGGGAGCAGATGCAGGCCGAGGCCCCCGAGCCGGTCCCCGGCGGCCTCCGCTACGAACAGGTCCGCTTCGAGGACCGCATGGAGGTGGTCTACGCCGCCACTGACATCGCCGTCCACCGGGCCGGTGCGTCCACCGTGGCCGAGCTGACCGTGGCGGGCGTCCCCGCCGTGCTGGTCCCCCTGCCCGGAGCCCCCGGCGACCACCAGACGGCCAACGCCCGCCGCCTGGCCGACGCGGGGGCCGCAGTGGTGGTGCCCGACGCCGAACTGGACGCCGGGCGCCTCGAAGCCGAGCTGGACCGGCTGGCGGCCGACCGCAGCGCGCTGGCGGCGATGGCCGCCGCGGCCTCCACGCTCGGGCGTCCGGGGGCCGCCGATGCGGTGGCACAACTCGCGGAGCGTCACGCCCGTGGCTAACCAGCCGTCGCCGCCCCCGCCCGGGGCCGGCCTGGGTGGGCCGCCGGCCCTCGACCAGCCGCGGCGGATCCACGTGGTCGGTGCCGGCGGCGCAGGGATGAGCGGCATCGCGACGGTGCTCGCCAGCATGGGCCACACCGTCACGGGCAGCGACCTTCGCGACTCGCCGGTCCTCGAACGCCTGGCCGGCGCCGGGATCAGAACGGTCGCAGGTCACGACCCGGCGCTGGTCACCGGCGCCGACATGGTGACTGCGTCGACGGCGGTCCCTGCCGACGACCCCGAGGTGGCCGAGGCCCGCCGCCTCGGCATCCCGGTCCTGTCGCGCGCCGCCATCCTGGCGGCCATCTGCCGCCAGCGCAGGGTCATCGCGGTGGCCGGCACCCACGGCAAGACCACCACCTCGTCAATGCTGGCGGTGCTGCTGGACCACGCCGGCGAGGACCCGTCCTACGTCATCGGCGGGGACATCGCCGGCCTCGGCCCCGGCGCCCGCTGGGGGAGCGGCCAGTGGATGGTCGTCGAGGCCGACGAGAGCGACGGCACCTTCCTCCAACTCGGGGCGGAGGTGGCAGTGGTGACCAGCATCGAACCCGATCACTTGGAGCACTTCGGCTCCCTCGACGCGCTGCGCCTCGCGTTCGAGGGTTTCCTGGCCGCGACTCCCGGCGCCAAGATCGTCAGCGCCGACGACCCGGCGGCGGCCGCGGTAGGTCGCGCCGCCGGCGGCCCGCCGGCCGGGGTCGTCACGTTCGGGACCGATCCGGGAGCGGGATGGCACATCGCAGACACCCGCCCGGGACGAGGCTCGTTCCGGTTCCAGGCCACGCACGAGGCGACAGCCGTCGAGGTTGACCTTCAGGTCCCGGGCCTCCACAACGCCCGCAACGCCGCCGCTGCGCTGGCCGCGGCGGTAGCCGTCGGCGTCGCCCCCGCGGCCGCCGCGGCCGGCCTCGGTGCGTTCCGGGGCGTCGGCCGTCGCTTCGAGCGCCGAGGCGAACGCGGCGGGGTCACCTACATCGACGACTACGGCCACCTGCCGGGCGAGGTGCGCGCCGCTCTCGGCGCTGCCCGCGACGGCGACTGGTCCCGGGTGGTGGCGGTGTTCCAGCCCCACCGGTACTCGCGCACCGAGGCTCTGTGGGCGTCGTTCGCCGACGCTTTCGGGGACGCCGACGTGGTGGTGATCACCGACATCTATCCGAGCGGTGAGGCCCCCCGGCCCGGGGTCAGCGGGGAGCTGGTGGCCGACGCGGTCAGGGGCGCCCACGCCGGCCCCGTCCACTACGTGCCCCGGCTCGAGGACCTGCCAGCATCCCTCGAGGCCATCCTCCTGCCAGGGGACTTGTGCTTGACCCTCGGAGCCGGCGACTTGACCCTCGCAGTCGACCGGCTGGTGGCAGGGGAGCGGCCGAGGTGACCGACTCCCGCGGCCTTGGGTCGGGCTCTCCCCCCGGGCCAGAGCCGACCCCCGACCCGCGCCGCATCGAGGAAGCCAGCGAGATCCTCGGCCCCCTCGCCCAGATCGGCGCCCCCCTCGGTACCCGCACCACCTACCGGGTGGGGGGTCCCGCGGCGGTCCTGGTGGTCGCCTCCAGCCTGGAAGACCTAGGCGCGGTCGCCCGGGCACACCGGGCGACTGGGCTCGAGGTGCTCGCAGTCGGGCGGGGTTCCAACCTCCTCGTCGCCGACCGCGGGTATCCCGGCATCGCAGTCATCCTGGATCCGGCCGAGACGGCCTTCGGCGCCGTCCACTTCGAGGGGTCGCAGGTTCGCTGCGGCGCGGCAGTACCCCTCCCGACGCTGGCCAGGCGCAGCGTCGACGCCGGGCTCACCGGCTTCGAGTGGGCCGTAGGTGTCCCCGGCTCGGCGGGTGGAGCGGCCCGGATGAACGCCGGCGGCCACGGTTCCGACATGGCCCGCAGCGTCGCAGCGGTCACAGTCGCCGACATGGCCTGCGCCCCCGACCGCGACGGGCGAGCGGTGCTCCAACGAATCGAGCTCGCCGAGCTGGGCTATGGCTACCGGCGGTCGTCCCTGCGGGCCACCCAGATCGTGGTCGAGATCGAACTGGCTCTCAGCAAGGGCGACGCCGCGGCAGGAGGCGAGACCATCCGCGCCATCGTCCGGTGGCGGCGCGAGCATCAGCCGGGCGGCCAGAACGCCGGGTCGGTGTTCACCAACCCGCCCGGCCCGGGACCAGCCCGGTCAGCGGGATGGCTGGTGGAGGCGGCGGGCCTCAAAGGCGCCCGCCACGGAAGCGCGGAGGTGTCCGCCAAGCACGCCAACTTCATCCAGGCGGACCCAGGCGGATCTGCCGACGACGTCAACGCCCTGATCGAGGAGGTCCGGCGCTCGGTGGCTTCAGCCTTCGGCGTAACGCTCACCACAGAGATCCGGCGGATCGGGTTCGAGGCCTCTTCCACCGCCGACCCGGTCACACCCGCAGATCTCGAGTCTCAACGTCTACAGGAGGGTTAGTGTTTTCATCCGTCATCGACCAAGATGCGCCGACCCGGCCGCACATACCGATCGACCCTCGGATCCGCCAGCGGCTGGTCGAGGTCCGCAGACAAGAAGGCCGTCGCCGGCTGCACATCCTTGTCGGCGTGAGCGTCGCAGTCGGCGTGGTCGCCGCCGCTCTCGGCGTCGTCCACACCCCGCTTTTGAAGGTCCGCCACGTCCGCGTCGCCGGGGCCGGCGCCGCAGTCCCCGCAGGCGTCGTCCTTCACGCCGCAGGGCTCGATCATCAGGCCCTGATGGTCGACGTGAGCACCTCCTCCGACACCCGGCGCCTGGAGAGCCTGCCGCTGGTGGCCATCGCGACGGTTACTCGCCAGTGGCCGGGAACGGTGCGCATCAACCTCACCACCAGAGACGGCGTGGCCGTGACCGGCGTCGGCCTGGGCCGGGCCGTGGTCGACCGCACCGGTCGGGTCCTCGCCGTCGGGCCGGCCGTGGGAGCCGGCCTGCCCGCCATAAACGCCCAGGTCGGGACCGTCGCAGCGGGACAATGGCTGCCCGGAAGCCCCGGTCCGGGGCCGGCTGCGCTGGCCGCCACCGCGCCCGGGGCCCCGGCGCCGGCCGTGGTCGACCCGTCCCACCCCCTCGCCGGGGAGCTGTCCCTCGCAGCGGCCCTCGGTCCGGCCGTGCGCAGCGACGTGCAGGCCATCTCGGTAACGGCCGCGGACGGCCTGGTCGCCACCGTGGGGACTACCGCGGTGGTGTTCGGTGACGCCTCGCAACTGGCCGCGAAGATCCGCGGCCTGGCGGCGGTGGTGGCCCACGGTCCGCTGGTCGGCGTGACCCGCATCGACCTGCGGGTGCCCGATCGCCCGGCGCTGTCGGGGCCCGCCCCGTCGGCGGCCGCGACCGGCGGGTCAGGGGGCTGAGCCACAGCGGGCCGCGGCCGCCCGCTCTTGACCAAAGGGGTAGATGCGACTACGGTCCTCGACCAAAGCACGAGGTTGACCTCGGTCTTGATATGTGCTTTAGATCGAGAGTTAAGGCTTAGATCTACCTGCGCAACGGGTTTCGGGCGGTGCGGCTCGTTTGAGCGTCCGATCCGAAACCTGCGTGGAGCTGACCCGGGCGCCCCGGCTGCTTGTGTTGCATCCACGGTGTGCGGCTCTCCACGTGCCACGCTTGTCCGTATCCACAGGTACGGGGAACCCCCCGAACCACGATTTAGACCAACGACCAGTGCCCCAGGTCCGGCAAGACGCCGGCCTGTTGCCGTGCCCGGGAGGACTTCATGGCCGGTGCAGCCCAGAACTACATCGCCGTCATCAAGGTGGTCGGCATCGGCGGAGGGGGCGTCAACGCCGTCAACCGGATGATCGACGCCGGCCTCAAAGGTGTCGAATTCATCGCCGTCAACACCGACGCCCAGGCGCTGCTGATGAGCGACGCTGATGTCAAGCTCGACATCGGCCGTCAGCTCACCCGCGGCCTCGGCGCCGGCTCGGACCCCGACGTCGGCCGCGAGGCCGCAGAAGAGCACCGCGAAGAGATCGAGGAGGTCCTCAAGGGGGCTGACATGGTCTTCATCACCGCGGGCAAGGGCGGTGGCACCGGCACCGGCGGCGCACCGGTCGTGGCCGAGATCGCCAAGGGCCTCGGCGCGCTCACCATCGGCGTGGTGACCCGGCCGTTCGCCTTCGAGGGGCGGCGCCGCTCCGTTCAGGCCGAGGCCGGGATCCAGACCTTGAAGGAGAAGGTCGACACGCTGATCGTCATTCCCAACGACCGGCTGCTCACCGTCTCCAACGACAAGACCTCCATGGTGAACGCGTTCAAGATGGCCGACGAGGTCCTCCTACAAGGCGTACAGGGGATCACCGACTTGATCACCACGCCCGGCCTGATCAACACCGACTTCGCCGACGTGAAGATGATCATGGCCAACGCCGGGACAGCCATCATGGGCATCGGGACCGCGTCCGGTGAGGGTCGGGCGCTCACCGCTGCCAAGCTGGCCATCACCTCGCCGCTGCTCGAGGCGTCCATCGACGGGGCTCGAGGCATCCTGCTCAACATCGCCGGCGGCAGCGACCTCGGACTGTTCGAGGTGAACGAGGCGGCCGAGATCATCCATGGTGTGGCCCACCCCGACGCCAACATCATCTTCGGTCAGGTGATCGACGACTCCATGGGCGACGAGGTTCGAGTCACCGTGATCGCCGCCGGCTTCGACGGCTGGGCCCAGGGCAATCCCGAGCCGACCGGACGCGAGCGCAGCGGGAACGGCGGCCTGGGGCTGGTCGAGACCGAGCGCGGCCTGGAGGACGAGGGCGAGCTGGGGCTCGGGGACGACGACTTCGACGTCCCCGATTTCCTCAAGTAGCGAGTGGTTTCCGTGCCGGCGCAGGGGGCGCCGCCCGCCGTCTCGGGCCGGGTCCGGTCGATGGTCGGCGACGCCAGGGTCGTGTGCACCGGCCGGGTCGATGGTGACTTCGCCGACGTCGACGTCGCCGCCGTGGCGGCCCGCCAGCAGCGGGTCGTCGCTCGGCGGTGGAGCCGCCCGCGGCAGGTGCACGGCAACACCGTCATCGAGGTTCGCCACCCGGGGGACGGTTGCGGGGTCGACGCCGACGCGTTGGTGACGCGCCAGGACGACGTGGCGCTGGCCGTGCTGACCGCCGACTGCGCCCCGGTAGCGTTCTCCAGCCCGGAGGGGGTCATCGGGGTGGCCCACGCCGGGTGGCGAGGGCTGGTGGCTGGGGTTCTCGATGCCACCGTCGCGACGATGCGCGACATGGGCGCGACCGCCGTGCACGCTGTCGTCGGGCCGTGCATCCACGCCGAGTGCTACGAGTTCGGCCCGGCCGACCTTGACGCGGCGGTCGCCGCCGGAGGGGAGGCGCTGCGCGGTCTCGACCGACGCGGCCGCCCGGCGCTGGACCTGCCCGGCGGCGTTAGCGCCGCTTTGCACCGAGCCGGCGCGGTGGTCGAGGAGATCAGTCCGACGTGTACCGCCTGTTCGGCGGAGCACTGGTCCTGGCGGGCGGCGCAGGATCTGGCCCGCCAGGCCACCGTCGTGTGGCGAGCCGGCGCCGACGGGGCGCGAGGGTGATGGCGGGAGCGGCGCAGGCCCCGGTGGCGAGCGACGACGACCGGTTCGCGGCGCGCCTGGCTGGGGTGCGCGACCGCATCGCGGCCGCAGGCGGTGACCCCGAGGAAGTCACGGTGGTGGCCGTGACCAAGGGTTTCGGCGACGATGCCGTCGCTCAGGCCGTGCACGCCGGTCTGCACGATCTCGGCGAGAACTACGCCCAGGAGCTGCGCGGCAAGTCTGAGCACGCGCCCGAAGGCGTTCGCTGGCACTTCCTCGGCTCGCCGCAGCGCAACAAGCTGGCGTCGCTGGCGCCGCTCGTCGCGCTGTGGCACGGCATCGACCGCCGCCAGGTCCTCGACGCCTTGGCTGCCCGTCGGCCCGGCGCGGCGATCCTCATCGAGGTCAACGTCGGCGGGGAGGAAGCCAAGCATGGCTGTCAGCCGGCGGAGGCCCCGGAACTGGTGGCACGCGGGCGTGACGCGGGGCTCGACGTGCGGGGGCTCATGACCTTGGCGCCCGCCGACCGCTCGGTGGCGCGACGATGCTTCTCGTCATTGGCAACAATGGCAGGCCAGCTGGGCCTGACCGAGTTGTCGATGGGGATGAGCGACGATTTCGATCTGGCCGTGGCCGAGGGGGCGACAATGGTCCGTCTCGGCCGGGTTTTGTTCGGTCCCCGGCGGGGACCGGCGGCTTTGCGACGATAGGCTCGGGACCACTTGGAGGCTGCAGATGGCATCAGGAATCATGCACAGGGCGATGGTGTACCTGGGGCTCACAGACGACTACGAGGACTACGGCGGCTATGACGAGGGACCTCCCGTCGGGCTGCAGCAGCCCCGCCGGCCCATGCCCGAACCCCAAGAGGCGCCGGTGTCGGTCGTGCGGCCGATGGCGCGTGACACCGGGGCCGATCCGAGCAACGGCGTGACGGTCACGCCGCGGCCGCAAGTCGTGCGGTCGATTACGCCGGTGCAAAGCGCCAAGGTTCACGTGGTGGCGCCGGTGCGCTTCGCCGACGCTCAGGAGGTCGGGGACCGGTTCAAAAACAGCCAGCCGGTCATCGTCAACCTGCAAAACGCCGAGCCGCAGCTGTCGCGTCGGATGATCGACTTTTGCTCGGGTGTCACCTACGCCCTCGCGGGGAGCATGGACAAGGTCGCCGATCAGGTGTTCTTGCTCACGCCGTCAAATGTCGAGGTCTCCGCCGAGGAGAAGCGTCGCCTCGAAGAGCGCGGCTTGTACCGGTCCTAGGACGTGCTCCTCGCCACCAGTCAAGTCGGCCGGGTTCTCGTCGACCTCGGCAACCTTTATGTTTTCGTCCTGCTCGCCCGGGCCGTGCTCAGCTGGTTCCCGTACTCGGGGGACTCGCCGCTCAACGGCGTCCGCCGGGTGGTGTTCACTCTCACCGAGCCGGTACTGGCCCCGTTCCGGCGCCTGATCCCGCCGATCGGGATGTTCGACATTTCGTTCCTGGTCGCCATCATCGTCGTCGAGGTGATAGTCAGCCAGGTGTTCGCCCGCTTCTGACACAGGGCGCAACAGACGCGGCAGGCACCGAGCGCGAGATGAGCGTTGGCCTCGCCGTCGGTCCCGGCGCGGCGGGTGCTGGGTCCGGAGCAGTCCCGCAGGCGGGTCCGCCCTCGGGGGCACAGACCCCAACTAGCATCACCGGCATGGACGTGTCGCCGAAGACCCTGCGCGAGGTCGAGTTCCGGGAGAAGATGCGGGGGTACCACCCCGAGGATGTCGACCAGTTCCTCGAGCAGGTGGCGGCCGGTCTCGAGGTCCTCCAAGACCGGTTGCGCCAAGCCGTGGAGCGAGCCCAGCGAGCGGAGGCGGCCGCCGCGGCTGCGGCCGACTCATCCGGGGCAGGAATCGCCAACGACGAGACGCTGCGGCGCACCTTGGTGCTGGCGCAGCGCACCGCTGACATGGCTGTGCAGGAGGCCCGAGAGCAGGCGTCGAGGATCCTCGCCGGGGCAGAGCAGCAGGCGCAGAGCCTGCTGGCCGACACAGAGGAGCGGGCTCGGCGCACCCACGACGAGGCGCTCAGCTCCATCCGCGCCGAGCTGGCGACCCTCGAGTCGTCCCGGCAGCGGGCCCAGGCGGAGATCGACGCGATGCACCGCTGGATCGATGACCATCGGGTACATCTGACCGCCAGCCTCAAAGACGCCCTGTCCGCGGTGGAGCGAGCCGGCGCCGTCTCCCCGCCGCCTACGAGCACGCCCCTCGAGGTGCCCCGTCCGGCCGCCGGGCCGCCCGCCGCTTCCCAGCCCCAGGCGGCGTCCCAGCCCCAGGCGGCGCAGGGCCAGGCGGCGCAGGGCCAGGCGCCGCGCCCGCAGCCGGGACCGACTCAGCCGTCCGCGTCGCCTTCATCGGCCGGCGACCAGCCCGGGCCCGACACGGCCATGTGGACCCCCGCTCCGGGCGACTTCTCGGAGCCGACCGGCGAGGTGGCGGCGGTTCCCGCTCGCAAGGCGGTCATCGACGTCGAGGGACCCAGGCGCGCTGACGATCGCCTCGACCACGATGAGCAGGCCCTCGACGACTTCTTCGAGGACGGCGAGTACGCCGACGACCGCCGCTTCGGCGGCCGCCTCCGCCGCCGGCGCTGACCTGCCGCGGCGACCGGTCGTTCCGCTGACCCGCCGCGGCGACCGGTTCCCTGACGCGACCGGGCCTGCCCCCACCGGCCCCGCCACGGCTCGGCAGCCCTCCAGTCTCATCCGGGCAGCTCTCGAAGCGTTCCCGACAAACCGTGACAAGCAGGAGAGCTGCCGCTGCTCGGTGGGCACTTCTGCCGTGGCGGCATCGCCCACTAGGGTGCTGTCGATCCATCGTGGATGCCGGGGAAGGATGATGGTGTGTTGCTGATAGTGACTGTCGGCCTCGTCGTGGCCGGGATCGTTCTGCTCGTGGTCGGCTTCGCGGACAATTCGCTGGGCTACATCTACGCGGCGATCATCTGTGCCGCGGTGGCCGGCTTGGCCCTGATCTTGTTCAGCCGGTTGAGTCATCGCCGGGCGCTGCGCCTGGCCGGCGCGACACGGGGGCCGGTTGGCGAGCCGGGGTTCGCTGCCGCGGGCGCCGAGAGGTCCCGCGGCGGGCCGCCCGATCCCACCGCCTCCTACCCGACTGCGCCCGTCTCGAGCCGGGGCGGGCCTCTGCCCGGCGTGGCCGCGGGGGTGGACACCCCCGAGGACCGGGTCGAGTGGACACCACAGCCCGCGATGGCGACCGCCGCCGCCGCCGCCGCCGGCGATGACGAGGGCCCAGACGAGCTCGAGGGTTGGGACGAAGGTAACTGGGACGACGAGCCGATCTTCCCGATCGAGGACTACGACGAGTTGCGGGTGTCGGAGATCCTTCCGCTCATCGGCGAGCTGGAGCCCGACGAGCTGCTCGAGGTCCGAGCCCGCGAGGCGTCCACCCGCGCCCGGGGGACAGTGCTGCGCCGCATCGACGCAGCGCTCAGCGAGCTGGGCGTTGAACCGCCTCGCGAGCCCGCGCCTTCCGGCGCGTCCGCCCCGGCCCGCCCCGATGGTGGCGAGCCGATCCCTGGATACGCCTCGATGCGCGCCACCGAGATCCTGCCGTTGCTTGGCGGCCTCAACGCTGAGCAGCTGGACGCGGTCGCGGCCGCGGAGCGCGCCGGCGCCAACCGGACGACGGTGCTGAGCCGCATCTCCCGCCTGCAAGCAGCAGCCCCCGCGCCCCCGGCGGCGGTCCCCCCCGACGCCGCCCCATCGCGCCGAGCCGCGGCGGCGGCCAAGGCGCGAGCCACCGTCGAAGGCCCGCCGACGGGGTCGGGCCCGGCTAGGCCCGCGGCCCCGCCGGCGAAGGCCGCCGCGAAGAGCGCCGGCACCAAGAAGGCGGCCCCGGCCAAGGCCGCGCCGGCCAGAAAAGCCCCGGCCAAGGCGGCGCCTCCCGCCGCCGACGGAGCTGCTCAGGCAGCGAAGGCGCCGGCAGGCAAGAGGGCGGCCGCCAAGAAGGCACCGGCAGCCAAGAAGGTGCCGACCGCGAAGAAAGCCCCGGCGGCAAGGACCACCCCGACGGAGAGGACCACCCCGACGGACAGGACCACCCCGACGGACAGGGACGCCGCCGACCCCGGCTCGCCGGCGCCCTCCTCGAGCGACGCCGGCGCGCCCGACATCGAACCGGGCCTGCTTGGCGCGCCGTTGGCTCCTCCGGATCCGGGGATGCCGGCGGTCGCCCCCTCCGGCTCCGGGACCGCCGGGTCAGACTCGGGTGATGCTGATCCAGACGGGGGTTCCGTCGGGTAGCGCCACCGCGACCCAGCCCGAGCCAGCCGGCGCTACGCCGCTGGCGTCGGCGAGCAGATCGACCGAGACCGCTAGGACCTGCTCGCCGAGATAGGCCTGATGGGCGGAGAGGGCCGCGACGACCGGCTCGGGTCCGGCGACAGCCAGGGCGATGCGGTCGCTGACCTGGAGACCGGCGTCGCGCCGGGCCACCTGGACCTGGCGGACCACGTCTCGGGCCACGCCCTCCGCCTCGAGGGCTTCGTCGGTCTCGGTGTCGACGACGACCACGATCGACCCATCGAGAACCCGGGTGGTGGCCTCGTCGAGGGGGACGAGGCGCATCTCGAACTCGGAGGGATCCAACTCGGTCCCACCGACGCGTGCCCGCCCGTCGCCGAGGAGGTTCCAGTCGCCGGCCTTCGCTGCGGCCGCGACTTTCGGGGTGGCGGCGCCGAGCCGAGGCGCCGCCACCTTGAACGCGACGGTCAGGTTGGCCGACGCGTAACGCTCGACAGTGTCAGACAGCACGACGTCTTTCACGTTCACCTCGTCCGCGATCAGGTCCTTGAACGCAGCCAGCGCGCCGACGCCGGGCCCGGCCACGGTCACCGCGGCGAGCGGCAGGCGGGCCCGGAGGTGCTGCGCCTTGCGCACCGAGTGGGCCGCCGAGCAGATGTCGCGCACCGTGTCCATGGACGCGACCAGGTCGGGGTCGGCGGGAAGCGACGCGGCGTCAGGCCAGTCGGTCAGATGAACCGAGGACGGGAAGCGGTCCGGGTGGCCAGCGACGACCCCGGCGGGAGTGCCCGCACGCAGCCCCGACCACACCTCCTCGGTGACCATCGGCAGCAGCGGGGCCGCGCAGCGGCACAGGACCTCTAGGACGGTGGCGAGCGTGTCGAACGCCGCCGCGGTGTCGTCGCCAGGACCGGCCCCGACGGCGGCGCCCGCCCCAGACGCCGTGCCCCAGAACCGGTCGCGGCTGCGGCGGATGTACCAGTTGGTCAGGGCGTCGAGGAAGCCGCTGACCGCCGCGCAGGCGCCCGAGAGGTCGTAGAGGTCCATCGCGGTCTCTACCTCGCTCACCAGCGTGGCCAGCTTGGCCAGGATGTAGCGATCCAAGACGTTGCCGGACGCAGCGGAGCGATCGAGGGTCGGGTTCGCCTGACGGCCGTCCGCGTTGGCGTACAGGGAGAAGAACGACCAGGCGTTCCACAGTGGCAGCAGCGCAGCCCGGATGGCGTCGCCGACGGCCTTGTCGCCGAAGATGGCGTCACCGCCGCGCAGCACCGGCGACGACAGGAGCGCCCAGCGGACCGCGTCGGCGCCCTGGGTGGCGAACGCCTCCTCCGGGCTGGTGTAGTTCCGAAGGCGCTTGGAGGCCTTCTGGCCGTCGTTGCCGAGGATCACCCCGTGCACCAGGCACGTCGAGAACGCAGGCCGGTCGAACAGCGCCGTCGCCAGCACGTGCAGGGTGTAGAACCAGCCGCGGGTCTGGCCGATGTACTCGACGATGAAATCGCCCGGGAAGTGGTGATCGAACCAGTCGGCGTTCTCGAAGGGATAGTGGACCTGGGCGAAGGGCATCGACCCCGACTCGAACCAGCAGTCGAGGACATCGGTCACCCGCCGCATGGTCGAGCGGCCGGTCGGGTCGTCGGGGTTGGGTCGAGTGAGCTGGTCGATGTACGGCCGGTGGAGGTCCGGGGGGCGTTCCCCGAAGTCGGCCTCCAGCTCGTCGAGGCTCCCGTAGACGTCGACGCGGGGGTAGCGCGGGTCGTCGCTCTTCCACACCGGGATCGGGGACCCCCAGAACCGGTTGCGGGAGATCGACCAGTCCCGGGCCCCCTCCAGCCACTTGCCGAACGCGCCGTCCTTCACGTGCCCAGGCACCCAGGTGATGTCGGCGTTGTTGGCCAGCATCCGCTCCTTGATGTCGGTCACCTTGACGAACCACGAGCTGACGGCGCGGTAGACCAGCGGCGTGTCGGTCCGCCAGCAGTGCGGGTAGCTGTGAACGTACGAGTCCGAGCGGACGAGGCTCCCATCGGCCCGCAGCGCCCGGATGACGGGTTGGTTGGCTTCGAAGACCTGCAGCCCCTCGAAGTCGGGAACCTCCGAGGTGAAGCGGGTGCGGTCGTCGACCGGGCAGATCACGTCGATGCCGGCCGCGGCGCACGCCAACTGGTCGTCCTCGCCGAAACCAGGAGCCATCTGCACCACGCCGGTGCCGTCCTCGACGGTCACGAAGTCGGCGCCGAGGACCACAAAGGCATTGGGTGTCGAAGAGAAGTAGGGGAAAAGGGGCCGGTAGCGGCGGCCGACCAGCGCGGAGCCGGGCAGCGTGGCGATCGGCTCGGCACCCTGCAGCTGGGCCTCGTAACCACCGGCCAGGGCGGTGGCGACCACGACCCGCCGACCCTCGTGCTCGTAGACCCCGTACTCGACGTCGGGGTTGACCGCCACCGCCAAGTTGGACGGCAACGTCCAAGGCGTGGTGGTCCACGCCCACAAGTCGGCGTCGCCCCGGACCGCCTCGGGGGCGCCAGCGTCGGGCAGCAGCGTGAAGGCCACCGTCACGGCCGGGTCCTGGCGGTCGCGATACGAGTTGTCCTGGCGGGTCTCGAAGTTCGACAGCGGCGTCTCGCACTCCCAGCAGTAGGGGAGCACCCGGAACCCTTCGTAGAGCAGGCCCTTGTCCCACAGGGTCTTTATGGCCCACATGACGCTCTCCATGTAGGTGAGGTCCATGGTCTTGTAGTCGTTGTCGAAGTCGACCCACCGGGCCTGGCGGGTGACGTAGCGCTCCCACTCCTTGGTGTAGCGGAGCACCGAGGACTTGCAGTACTCGTTGAACTTGTCGATGCCGAACTCGGTGATCGGCCCTCGCCCGGACACACCGAGCTCCTTCTCCGCTTCGGTCTCTGCCGGGAGGCCGTGGGTGTCCCAGCCGAAGCGCCGCTCGACGCGATGCCCCTTCATGGTCTGATAGCGCGGGACGGCGTCTTTTACGTAGCCGGTCAGGAGATGCCCGTAGTGGGGGAGCCCGTTGGCGAAAGGGGGCCCGTCGTAGAACACGTACTCGTTGGCGCCGTCGAGCCCGGCGGGCCGCTGCTCGACGGACGCCTTGAAGGTCCCCTCCTTGGCCCAGCGGGCCAGGATCCGCTCCTCGATGTCGGGGAAGCGCGGTGACGCGGCAACATCGGGGTAGCGGCCCGGAGGACCGGAGTGGGGGGCGTCAGACATCCCACCAGAGTACGGGGAATGCCCCCACCCCCTCCGGCGTTATCGGACGGTCACCACTGCCGGGGCTGGGCGTGGTATTTTGCCCGCCCCGCGAGACATGGGAAACGGATCGCGCAAAATGCCGAGAGCGAGCAAGTCGACCAGTACCGACACACCGGCCAAGGCCGCCGCCAAGAAGGCGCCGGCGAAGGCTGCCACGGGCAAGACGGCAGCCAAGAAGGGCGGGGGCGGGTTCCTCGCGTCGCAGCGGGCCCTGCTGCTCGAGGAGCGGGCCACCTACCTGCGCCAGGCCGAGGAGCTGAAAGCCCAGGCTGATTCCCTGGCCCTCGAGCACGAGCCGGGCGACGTCCAGTTCGACGAGGAGGGCGGCGAGGGAGGCACCTCCAACGTCGACCGGGAGCTGGACTTGGTGCTCTCCGGTCAGGCTCGGGCCGCGATCGAGGAGATCGACCGGGCCCTGCTTAAGATCGACGCGGGTACTTACGGCCGCTGCGAGCAGTGCGGCAACGACATCCCCGAGGCTCGGCTAGAGGCCCTGCCCCACGCTGCGCTGTGCGTCGCGTGCAAGAGCGGCGGCCTGTCGTCTCGCCGCTGAGCCGCGAGGCGAACGCTCCCGGCCGGCGGGGGCGACCTGCGCTGATCGGGGTCATCGCGGCCGCGGTGGTAGCCGTCGACCAGGTGACCAAGTCGCTGGCCGAGCGCCATCTGGCCGCCGGCCAGCCGCGCCACGTCGTCGGGAGCCTGTACCTCGATCTGACGTTCAACTCCGGAGCCGCGTTCAGCCTCGGGCGCGGGGTGACCCCGGTCGTGGAGACCATCGTCGTGGTGCTGGTCGTCGGCCTGCTGTTCTTCGGCCGGCGCGCGGCGCGAACCGCCACCATCCCCGTCGCCCTTGGCATCGCGCTCCTGCTCGGCGGTGCCGCCGGCAACCTGGTGGACCGAGTGTTCCGCCACAACGGGGGAGCGGTCGTAGACTTCATCGACATATTGCGGATCGGGCACCGGGACCTGTGGCCGGTGTTCAACGTGGCCGACGCCGCGATCGTCGTCGGTGCCCTGACCCTGGTGCTCGCCTATTCCCGCAAGGACCAGGCCGGGCGCGACGAGGAGCGAGCCGACCGTGCCTGACGACGCCATCCCTGAAGACCTGATCCCTGAAGACCTGGACGTCGTCGACGACGACCGGGAGGTGGTCGAGACGGTCCCCACGGCCCTCGAGGGCCAGCGGGTGGACCGGGTGGTGGCGATGGTCACCGGCCGGCCGAGAAGCGAGGTGGACAGCCTGGTCGCTGACGGTCGGGTGCGCATCGGCGGTCGGGTGACCACCAACCGCAGCCGCAAGCTGCACACCGGGGAGCTGCTCGAGGTGAGCGTCCCCCCCGAGGCGGCGCTGCTCGCCGACGCCCCCGACCCGAGCGTCGACGTGCCGGTGATCTGGGCCGACGAGCAGGTCATCGTCGTCGACAAGCCAGCCGGGATGGTGGTCCACCCCGGCGCCGGGCATGACCGGGGCACGATGGTGCAAGGCCTCCTGGCCCGGTACCCGGACCTGGCGGCCCTGGCCGTCGAGCCCGGTGCTCGCGGCCGTCCTGGCATCGTGCACCGCCTCGACCGAGGCACGTCGGGGTTGCTGGTCGTGGCCCGCACCGCCGAGGCTCGAGCGGCGCTGGTCGCACAGCTGGCCGAACGTTCCGTCGAGCGGCGCTACCTGGCGCTGGTATACGGGCGCGTCGAGGCCGACGACGGGCTCATCGACGCGCCGCTCGGACGAGCTGACCGGGACCCGACGCGCATCGTGGTGCGCACCGACGGGAAAGAGGCCAGGACCCGCTACCGGGTGGAGGCCCGCTTCGCGGCGCCGGTGCCCGCCACGCTGCTCGAGTGCCGGCTGGAGACGGGGCGCACCCATCAGATCAGGGTCCACGTCATGGCCATCGGCCATCCCGTCGTCGGCGACGACCGCTACGGGAGCAGGGCGGTGCAGGCGGTGCCAGGCATTCCCACGGGGCGCCCGTGGCTGCATGCCGCCGGGCTGTCGTTCAAGCATCCAGCAGATGGCCGGCAGGTGTCCTTTTCGTCCCCCCTCCCAGCCGAGCTGTCCGCGGTCGTGGAGCGGTTCGTACCAGAGTCGTAACGCGTGAATCCGTCGGCGGCCGGATCGGTACGTCTATTGTGTGGCCGCCAGAGGGCAACCCCGCCTTATTCGGAGGTACACGGATGAAGAAGTCACGGCCTGCAGTGATGAAGGCGGCCGCTGTGGTCGGAGTGGCCGCCCTGGGTCTCGGCGCCTGCGGCAGCTCGAAATCGAGCAACACCGGATCGTCGGCCACGACCGCCTCCGGCGGGGGCGGTTCTTCGACGTCCGCGGTGAAGATCGGGTTCTTCGGCGCCCTTAGCGGCGCCAACGCCGCCCTCGGGATCAATATCCTCAACGGCGAGAAGCTCGCGATCAGCCAGTACATGGCGGGCCACCCCAAGGTCGCGGTGACCGTGGACAGCTTCGACAGTCAGGGCGACCCCAGCCAGGCCAACAACGGCGCCCAGAAGCTGATCGGCGACAAGGTGGTGGCCGTTGTCGGCCCCGCCTTCTCCGGTGAGTCCAAGGCCGCCAACCCGTACTTCGCGCAGGCGGGTATCCCCCACATCACCGCCTCGGCGACCAACGTGGCGTTGGCCCAAAGCGGCGACAAGTTCTTCTACCGGGGTTTGGCCGATGACAGCGCGCAGGGTCCCGGCGACGCCAACTACCTGGTGAAGACCCTCGGGGCCAAGACCATCGCGGTGATCGACGACAAGAGCTCCTACGGGCAGGGCCTGGCCGACTACGTCCGCAGCCAGATCAAGACCGACGGTGCCACCGACGTGGTCGACGACCACGTGGATCCCAACGGCCAGGACTACTCCTCCACGGTCAACAAGATCGTGGCGGCCAAGCCGGCCGCGGTCTTCTACGGCGGGTACTACGACGCCGCCGGCCGGCTGATCAAGCAGCTGAAGGACAAGGGGTACACCGGGGCGTTCATGTCCGGTGACGGCTCGGAGGACCCGCACTTCATCACCGACGCCGGCGCCACCGCCGCCGAAGGTGCCTACTTGAGCTGCGCGTGCGAGGACACGTCGGCCGCTCCCAGCGCGGCCACGTTCAACACCGCCTACCAGGCGGCGTACGGCACGCCCCCGGCCATCTACTCAGGTGAGGGCTACGACGTCACCAACTTCCTGCTGGCGGCGATCAAGGCCGGCAACACGACCCCCTCGGCGATCAACAACTACCTGAAGACCAACAGTTGGACCGGCATCACCAAGACACTCAAGTTCCAAAGCGACGGTGACCTCGTCGGCGGGACCGTGTACGTCTACCAGGTCAAGAACGGCAAGATCACCCAGATCGGCACCACGCCTTCCTGAGCACCACGCAGTCCGAGCTGTGACAGGGGCCGGCCCGTCGGAGGGCCGGCCCCGCTGTCCCTCTGATCGGCACTGTCCGTCCACCCCATCACAGCCACCGGAGGCCGGGTGCACCTGCACAGCTTCGTCACACAGTTCTGGCCATCGACGGTCGACGGGGTCACCCTCGGGTCGATCTACGCCCTCTTCGCTCTCGGCTACACGCTGGTCTACGGCGTCCTCAAGCTGATCAACTTCGCGCACAGCGAAGTGTTCATGGTCGGGACCATGTCGGCCATGTGGATCATGCATTTCCTCAATATCTCGGCCATTCAGAGCGGCTTTGCGCTGGTGGGCGCGCTGCTTCTCGCCGCCTTATTTTCGATGGGAGGATCGGCGGCGACCGCGCTGGCCCTCGAGCGAGTCGCCTACCGGCCCCTGCGCCGGCGGGGGGCCAGCCGGCTGGCGGCGCTGATCTCGGCCATCGGCGCGTCGTTCGTGCTGCAGCAGGTGTTCGAGGTGTACTACTCCAACCAGTACAGCAACTTCCCGAGGCTGTTCAAGCACAGCACACTGTTCAACATTGGTTCGGCGCAGATCACCACCGACCGGGTGCTCATCGTCGTCGCGGCGGTGGTGATGATGGTGGCGCTGGAGCGGACCGTCGCGCTGACCAAGCTCGGACGTGGGATCCGGGCCGTGGCCCAAGACCCCGAGACCGCCACCCTGATGGGCGTCAACATCGACCGGACGATCATGTACACGTTCCTCCTCGGCGGCATCATGGCCGGCGTGGCCGCGGTCCTATGGAACGTTCGCTTCGAGCAGACCCGTTTCGACATCGGCTTCCTGCCGGGCATCAAGGCTTTCACCGCAGCGGTGCTCGGCGGCATCGGTAACATCCGCGGCGCGCTGCTCGGCGGCTTGATCATCGGGCTGCTGGAGCTGTACGGCGCCAGCGTCTTCGGATCGCAATGGCGAGACACCACTGTTTTCGTGGTTCTGGTCCTCGTGCTGCTGTTCCGCCCGAGCGGCCTGCTCGGCGAGTCGCTGGCGAGGGCCCGGGCATGACCGCCATCTCGCGGGGCATGGCCCCTCTCGGCGGTTTCGGCGGACGCGTTCGCCGGTTCTGGCGGGCCCAGCCTCCCTTCCTGCAGCTGCTCGGCGTCCTGCTCCTGTTCTTCGCCCTGGCCATACTGCTGCCGTCCGCCGCGGTGGCCAAGGTGATGGCGCCGCAGAGCTCTTGGCCGCTGGTCCTCTTTTACCCGATCGGCTGCTACGTCCTCCTGGCCCTCGGGCTCAACGTGGTCGTCGGCGAGGCCGGCATGCTCGACCTGGGATACGTCGCGTTCTTCGCGGTCGGTGGCTATGCCATGGCTCTCCTCGCCACCAAGCAGCACTGGAACTTCTGGGTGATCGTCCCCGGCGGCATCATCCTGGCGGCGGCCTCCGGGCTCATCCTCGGCGCCCCGACACTGCGCTTGCGGGGTGACTACCTGGCCATCGTCACGCTCGGCTTCGGGCAGATCATCGACCAGGCCGTCAACAACGTCGGCTGGACCGGCGGACCGCAGGGCATCTCCAGCATCCCCCACCCGCCCGACATCGGTCACCTGTCGATTTTCACCTACCAAATCGGGCACGACCGGCCCTACTACTACCTGATCCTCGCCGCCATCTTCCTCGTGGTGTTCCTGATCTCCCGATTGAAGAACTCCCGGGTGGGACGGGCCTGGGTGGCGATCCGGGAGGACGAGGACGCGGCGGAGCTGATGGGTGTGCCGACCTACCGGTTCCGGCTGTGGGCATTCGCCATCGGCGCATCCGTCGGCGGCTTCACCGGCGTGTTCTTCGCCTCGCAGCAGATCTTCATCAACCCGGGGCAGTTCACCTACGCCATCTCGGTGCTGATCCTCGTCTGCGTGGTGCTCGGCGGTTCGGGCAACATGCCCGGCGTCATCCTCGGCGCGTTCGTCGTCGCCTGGTTGCCGGAACGCTTCCGCGGCTTCGACAAGTACA
Source organism: Acidiferrimicrobium sp. IK (assembly GCF_025499425.1). Classification (GTDB taxonomy): domain Bacteria; phylum Actinomycetota; class Acidimicrobiia; order Acidimicrobiales; family Palsa-688; genus Acidiferrimicrobium. The sequence goes on along the minus strand of NZ_JAIMCB010000002.1, from coordinate 283,392 downwards.
AGATCCTGTTCTTCGGTATCGCGCTGGTGGCCCTCATGATCTTCCGGCCCGAGGGGCTGCTCCCGTCCCGGCGCAAGAAGGCCGAGATGGCCGACGGGGCCGGCGGCGGCGGAATGGGCGCCGCGCTCATCCCCGCCTCCCTCGAGGTGGACCAGTGACCGACCCGTCGGTCACCGACCCGGCCGGGTCGCCGCTGCTCGAACTGGACCGCGTCACGGTCCGATTCGGAGGAGTCGTGGCCATCGCCGAGCTCACCCTCACCATCCCCCAGGGCCAGATCTTCGCTCTCATCGGGCCCAACGGTGCGGGCAAGACGTCGACGTTCAACATCGTCACCGGGGTGTACGCACCGACCGAGGGAGAGATCCGCTTCGCCGGTGAGCGTCTCAACGGACTCAAGCCTCACCGGATCACCCACATGGGGGTGGCCCGCACCTTCCAGAACATCCGGCTGTTCCCCGAGATGTCGGCCCTGGAAAACGTGATGGTAGGCGCCGACAACCGGCACCGGACCGGGATCACCGGAGCGCTGCTCGGCCTTCCCCGTCATCGCCGGGAGGAGCGGGAGGGTCGCGAGCAGGGGATGGCCCTCCTCGACTTCGTCGGGATCGGGTCCAACGCCGGCGAGGCCGCCCGCAACCTGCCTTACGGCGACCAGCGACGCCTGGAGATCGCCCGGGCCATGGCCACCGGGCCCCGGCTGCTCCTCCTCGACGAGCCGGCCGCCGGCATGAACCCGGCCGAGAAGCGCAGCCTCCAGGACCTGATCCGCCGCATCCGGGATCGGGGGATCACCGTCTTGTTGATCGAGCACGACATGAGCCTGGTCATGGGCATCAGCGACCGGGTCGCGGTCCTCGACTTCGGCCGCAAGATCGCCGAGGGGCTACCAGCCGACATCCAGAAGGACCCGAAGGTCATCGACGCCTACCTTGGCGTGGCCGACGACGAGACCGACACCGCGGCCGCAGGCCTGCGCGACTCGCTGGCCGGCTCGGCCGGTGCGCCGGGCGAACCGGAAGGGGGCGGCGATGCTGCTCGAGGTTGACGACGTCCACGTGTTCTACGGAGCGGTCGAGGCCCTCAAGGGCATCTCGCTGCAAGTCGCCAAGGGCGAGATCGTCGCCTTGATCGGCGCCAACGGGGCCGGCAAGACCACCACCCTCAAGATGATCTCCGGCGTCCGCCCGGTCAAGACCGGCAAGGTCCGCTTCGACGGGCAGGACATCACCCACATGCCCGGTCACAAGCGGGTGGACCTCGGTCTTTGCCAAGCCCCCGAGGGACGCGGGATCTTCCCGGGAATGACCGTCGTGGAGAACCTCGAGATGGGCGCTTTCAACCGCAAGGGGTCGCTCACCGAGGACTTCGACCGGGTCTACGACCTGTTCCCCCGGCTGGCGGAGCGCCGCAAGCAGGTCGGCGGGACCATGTCAGGCGGCGAGCAGCAGATGCTGGCCATCGGCCGGGCGCTGATGGCTCGCCCCGAGGTGCTGCTCCTCGACGAGCCGTCGATGGGTCTGGCGCCGAAGCTGGTGAGCCAGATCTTCAGCATCATCCGCCAGATCAACGCACAGGGCACCACCGTGCTGCTCGTCGAGCAGAACGCAGTTCAAGCCCTGACCCTGGCCCACCGGGCGTACGTGTTGGAGATCGGCAAGATCGTGCGGTCCGCGCCCGCCGCTGACCTCCTCGCCGACGACTCGGTGCGCGCCGCGTACCTGGGCGGCGATCTCGGGGCCAGCGCCTAACGAAGCCCTGAGCATCCGTCACCAACCCGCGCCGTGGTCCGGGTTGGTGACAAACGCTCCTGCCGTCGCGATGCGCCGCCGGTCAGGCGGCGGCGACCGGCTCGCTCGTAGACGTCGCAGCCTCGGCCTTGCGTTTGCGGGGGACGATGGTCGACGCGGCGTCCGCGTCGCTGACGGTCAACGCGGCGACGCCGGCGAGGAGCGCTATGCCGGCGGCCACCACGAAACCCACGTGGTAGGCGTGAAGGTTGGCGACGGCGCGGCCGGCGACCAGGTGGAGCGGGTGGAGGGTGGTGATCACCGTGGTCAACACCGCCACGCCGATGGCCCCGCCCAGCTGACGCTGGGCGTTGAACACCGTCGACGCGTCACCGGTCTTCTCCCGGGGCAGGCTGGCGAACGCCGCGGCCTGGGACGGGAGGAAGACCCCGGACATGCCGGCGCCGAGAAAGAACACCACGACCCGGACCAGCCACAGGTCGGTACCGGTCGTGACCTGCGACAAAAGCAGCATGACGCCGGCCACGACGACCAAACCGGCAGCCATGATCCGGCGGGGCCCGAAGCTCGGGTAGAGGATGCGGCTGACCAGCTGCGATCCCATCATGACCCCTAGGGCCTCCGGGAAGATGCTGAGGCCGGCTTGGAGCGCGGTCATGTGCAGCGCCTCTTGGAAGAACAGCGCCAGCAGGTACAGCACGCCGAGGAACGAGGTGGAGCCGAGGGTCATCACCAGCGCCGTCGAACGGAACAACCGGTCGGTGTAGAGGCGCAGATCCAGCATCGGCCGTTCGGTGCGCAGCTCCACGACGACCATCCCGAGCAGCAACACCGTCCCGACGATGATCGACACGACGACCCGGCCGGTCCGCCACCCGATATTGGGCCCCTCCGACACGCCGTACATGAGCAGCCCCAGGCCCAGCCCGGAGGTGACGAAGCCGGGCAGGTCGAAGCGCCCGACCGACGGCGGCCGCTGCTCCGCCAAGAACACCAGCCCGAAGATCACCGCCACGGTGCCGATCGGGACGTTGACGTAGAACACCCACCGCCACGACAGGTCGGTGACGAAGAGGCCGCCGAGGACCGGTCCGAGGGCCGGGGCCAGGGCGGTCGGGAGGATCAGGAGGGCGGAGGCCTTCACCCGCTCGGCGGGCGGGAAGACCCGGAACAACATGGCCAGGCCGACGGGGGTCATCAGGCCTCCGCCGACGCCCTGGAGGACCCGAAACACGACCAGCTCTCCCAGGCTCGACGCCAACCCGCAAAGCGCCGACGCGGCGGTGAAGATGACGATCGCGCCGAGCAGGACCCGCCGGGCGCCTAGGCGGTCACCGAGCCACGAGGATGCGGGGATGAAAACCGCCAAGCTGACCAGGAAGGCGATGACGGTGGCGGCCACGCTGGCAGGGGAGGAGTGCAGATCCTTGGTGATGGTTGGCAGCGCCACGTTGACGATCGTGGTGTCCATGATCGCCATGAACATCGCCGCGACGTACACGACGCTGACAGCGACTTTCTGGTTGATGGTCCTCTGTGGCATAGACGGGGTGCTCCTGCGGGGTGGGTGCGGGATGGGTGGTTCGGTCCGGCCCGGGGCGGGCGACGCTCTACGGTGACACCAATCGCTGAATCTGTCAACCATGTTGTTGCTCAACTTCATGACTACTTGTATGATTCAGACGTGCCATCCAGCTCGACCGCCCAATTCAGCCCGGTTGCGGTGGAGGCGTGGCGTCAGATGCGCGACCTCAGCCACCATCCCGATGTCTTGCGGCGCTCACACGACCTGGCCGAGGAGATCGGTGTCACACCGACCATCGCCAAGGCGCTGCTGCACCTCTCGTCGGGCCGTCCGACGCCGATGCGGGATCTGGCCGGCGCGTTGCGTTGCGACAACAGCTACGTGACGTCGGTAGTCGACGGGTTGGAGGAGCAGGGAATGGCCAAGCGCACGCCCCACCCCACCGACCGCCGGATCAAGGTCGTCGAGTTGACCGATCAGGGCGCGCTGGTCGCGGCCCGGGTCCGGGCCGGCTTTGACCTGCCCCCGCCGTCGTTCGCGGCGCTGAGCGAGGCGGAGGCCGAGGCGCTCCTCGGCCTGCTCAAGAAGCTCTCTAGCTGAGCTGGCCGGACCCGGCGACAGCCGACGAGCGGGCCGCGGGCGGGGCGCTCAAGACGGCTTGGGCATGATGGCCACGTCGGGGATGGTCGCGCCCGGCTGGAGGCGAAGCACCTGCACGATGAGATCCGCGACCGCGTCGGGCGTCAGGTACTGCGCCTCGTCGTAGTCGCCCCCCTCGTCGGCTCGCAGCTCGCGCTGCATGTCGGTGGCGGTCCGGCCGGGGAAGATCGTGGTCACCCGCAGTGCCGGCTCCTCCTCGCGCAAACCGTCGGCCAGCGCGGCCAGCGCGTGCTTGCTCAACGCGTACGCCACGCCGCCCGGGCCGGGCGGCCGGCGTCCGGCTCCGGAGTTGACCATCACCACGGTGCCTTGCGCTGCCCGCAACCCCGGCAGGGCCAGGCGGGTCAGCTCGGCCACAGCCACCACGTTGACGAGGAGCTGCTCCCGCCATCCAGCCGGTGTCATGTCGGCGATCCGGCCCCGGACCAGGATTCCTGCCGAGTGGACCACGCCGTCGACTCGTTCCGGCACACCCCCGGCCGCCTCGATGGACGCGGCCAGACCGTCCGGGTCGCTGAGATCGAGCGGGACCGCTACGGCATCGGGCAGTTCGGCGGCCAGCGCGTCGAGGGCGGCAGAAGGCCGCGCTGCGAGCAGGAGCCGGGCGTCGCGGAGCTGCTCGGCCACCGCCCGTCCGATGCCGCGGGTCGCTCCGGTTATCAAGAAGGTGCTCACCGCATCGTTGTACCCCTCCGTCGGGCCCGCTCGTACCGGGAGGCGGCTCCCCGGCGCTAGGTTCGGTCGGTGGCAGATCAGCACTGGCTCGAGAACGCCCCCCTGCAGGAGCTCCTGGCAGCGGCCCGGCGCCGGCGGGACGACGCGCACGGGACGCGCACCACGTACTCGCCGAAGGTGTTCATCCCCCTCACCCAGCTGTGTCGCGACCGGTGCGGGTACTGCACCTTCGCTCAGCCACCGGCGCGTGTCGCAGCCCCGTACATGACCATCGAGGAGGTGCTGGCGGTGGCCCGGGCCGGTGCCGACGCCGGCTGCCACGAGGCGCTGTTCACTCTCGGTGAGCGCCCTGAGCTGCGCTATCCCGCCGCGGCGGACTGGCTGGCGGCGAACGGCTACAGCTCGACGGTGGACTACCTAATCGCGGCGGCCACCGCGGTGCGAGACGAGACCGGCCTGCTGCCGCACGCCAACGCCGGGGCTCTCGCCGAGGACGAGATGGCTGCTCTGCGACCGGTCGTGGCGTCGCAAGGCATGATGCTCGAGTCGCTCAACCCGGCCCTCGACGCCCATCGGGGGTCTCCCGACAAGACCCCCGAGCGGCGCCTGGAGACCCTCGAGGCGGCCGGACGGCTGTCGGTGCCGTTCACCACCGGAATCCTGGTCGGCATCGGCGAGACCCGCGCCGACCGGCTGCTCGCCCTCGACGCCATCGCCGGCGCCCACCTGCGGTACGGGCACGTGCAAGAGGTGATCGTTCAGAACTTCCTGCCGAAGGCGGGCACGGCGATGCACCAGGTGCCGGCGTGTGACCGCGACGAGTACCTCTGGACCGTCGCCGCGGCCCGGCTGGTCCTCCCCGACGGCATCCACCTGCAGGCTCCCCCCAACCTGAGCGACGAGTTCGGCGACCTGCTCGATGCCGGCATCGACGACTGGGGCGGCGTGTCGCCGGTGACCATCGACCACGTCAACCCCGAACGGCCGTGGCCAGCCCTCGAACGCCTTCGAGCGGTGACCGAAGCATGGGGCCACGCGTTGGCGCCCCGCCTCACCATCTACCCGGAGTACGCCCTGGACCCGGCCCGGTGGCTGGATCAGGCCATGCGGGCCCCGGTCCTCGAGCGCAGCGACGCCGAGGGCCTCGGACGAGACCGGGAGGCGTGGTACTCCGGAGGGGAGGGGGCGCCCCCTATTTTGATCCCGACCGGCCATGAGGCCGAGCAGGCCCGGCCCCGCCTCCGCTCCCGGATCGGCGGCCGAGTGGCGGAGGTCCTGGCCGGCGTGACGGCCGGCCAGGAGCCGGGCGTGGCGGAGCTCACGGCCCTTTTCTCCGCCCGAGGACCGGAAGTGGAGGCGGTGGCGGGGCTGGCCGACGACCTACGGCGACGCCGGGTCGGTGACACGGTCACCTACGTGGTCAACCGCAACATCAACTACACCAACGTCTGCACCTTCAAATGCCGGTTCTGCGCGTTCAGCAAGGGACCGCTGTCGCTCAACCTGCGCGGCGCCCCCTATCTCCTCGGGGTCGAGGAGATCACCCGGCGCGTCGCCGAGGCGGAGGCTCTCGGTGCCACCGAAGTGTGCCTGCAGGGCGGGATCCACCCCGACTTCGACGGCGACTACTACCTCGAGGTGATCAAGGCAGTGAGGGAGGCTTCCCCCACGATCCACATCCACGGCTTCACCGCCCTCGAGGTTACCGAGGGAGCCAAGCGGCTCGGGGAGCCCCTCGAGCACTACCTGCGCCGGCTGATGGACGCCGGGCTGAAGACCCTTCCGGGGACCGCCGCCGAGATCCTCGACGACGAGATCCGCGCCGTGCTCTGCCCCGACAAGATCAACACCGAGGAGTGGCTGGAGGCCCACCGCAGCGCTCACCGCGTCGGGCTTCGTTCCAACGTGACGATCATGTTCGGCGCGGTCGAGCAGCCGGTCCACTGGGCCCGCCACCTGGTGCGGACCAGGGACCTGCAGAAGGAGACCGGCGGGTTCACCGAGTTCGTGCCGCTGCCGTATGTCCACATGGCCACGCCGCTGTACCTCACCCACCGCAGCCGGCGGGGCCCGACGTTTCGCGAGGCGGTGCTCATGCACGCCGTCGGGCGCATCGCCTACGACGGCTGGATCGACAACATCCAGGCGTCGTGGGTCAAACTCGGGCGTGAGGCCATCCCGCAGCTGCTTTCCGCCGGCTGCAACGACCTGGGGGGCACGCTCATGGACGAGAACATCTCCCGGGCCGCCGGCGCGTCCCACGGGCAGCTGATGGAACCCTCGGATTTCGCTGCGATTACCGAGCCGCTCGGCCGGCCGGCCCAGCAGCGCACCACGCTCTACGGGCGGGTACCGGCTCGCACGTAGCCGCTCGGCCCGCTGTGGTTCTGGGGGCGGCGCCGGCGGCTGTGGCGCCGGTGGGGTTGGCGCGGGGCTGTAGCCGGCGGGTGGTGGGGGTGAGTGGTGCGGGGCGGGTGGGGCTGTCGCCGGGTGCGGGGTGCGGGGTGCGGGGTGCGAGGTGCGGGGTGCGAGGTGTCGCCGGGGGCGGGGGCGGCCGATGAAAGCCGCGACACACCTTCCGCAGAAACCCGCCGTGTGTCGCGGCTAGAGCGGTAGATCCCGGCGCGAGCCGCGACAGACCTCGCTGTTTTGGCCGAGGTATGTCGCGGCTTTCATCTCCTGGCCGCGTCGTCCGCCGGCCGCGTCGTCCGCCGGCCGCGTCGTCCCGCCGGCCGCGTCGTCCCGCCGGCCGCGTCGTCCCGCCAGCAAGACGGAGCGCGCCGGCCGCCCCGCTGCCCGCCGCTATCGCGCCACAGCCGCACAGCCGCACAGCCGCACAGCCGCACGGCCGCACAGCCGCACAGCCGCACAGGCGCCGGTCGCCCCCGCCCGCGCCGGCCAGAAAGGCTGCCCTAGACCAGCCGCCGCAGGGCCAGCTCCGGCCTGGGGACCCACGGCGCCACCCGTACCTGGCCGCCGGCGGCCAGCGCCCCCGAGGGGCCGACAATCAGCGGGTTGATGTCCAGCTCGACGATCTCGGGGAGGTCCTCGGCCATGCGGGCGACGCGGGCCAGCACGAGACCGATAAGGGTTCGCTCGAGGTCGCTCCAGCCGTCGGCGACCTCGTCGACCAGGCCGGCGATGTCGATGTCGGTCAGGGGGACGCTTCGGGCGGCTCGCCGGCGGGGCGGTACCCCGGTGCCGGCAGAACGGGCGAGGGTTACAAGGGAGCCGAAGGTGGGGTCTTGGGCCACGCCGACCACAACATCGAGTCCGGGTCGGGCCATGCGCTGCACGGTGACGTGACGCGACGGGTCCCCGATGGCATCCCACGCGGCGCGCACTGCGTCGGGGTCCGACAGGCCGACGCGCAGGTGGGTCCGTTCGCCGGCGGGGGCGTCGGGGTGAGGGTCGGCGCGCACCACGACGGGGAACCCCAGCCCGACCGCGGCGGCCACCGCAGCGTCGACGTCGCCGGCGACCCGGCTGTCGAGGCGAGCAATTCCGTACGCGTCGAGGAGGGAGCGGGTGGGCCCGTGGTCCAGCCAGGCGCCGGTCGGGGAGGCGCCGGACCCGTCGGCGCTCGCCAACGCCGCCTCGACGACGGCCCGGCCCCGCTCCGCGTCGACGCCGTCCAGCTCCGGTACCTCGCCCTGCCCGGCGATTCTCCACGTCGAGTACGCCGCCACCGCGCCGAGGGCTCGCGCCGCGGCCTCCGGGAAAGCGAACGAAGGGACCCGCCGGCCGCCCGGCGCGGTCTCGAGCAGGCCCCGCCGGCCGAGAACGCAGGCCAGGACCGGCTTGTCCGGCGCGGTGGCCGAGGCGGTACCGATCGCCCGGTTGACGTCCTCGAGGGGCGCCGCCAGGGGAGATGTGTACAGGGCGATCACCGAATCGATACCAGGATCGGTGAGCACTGCGGTGATCGCCGCCTCGAAGTCGTGCGGTTGGGCGTCAGGCGGGAGCCCGAGCGGGTTGCCGACCGGGGAGCGCGACGGCAGGAGGGCGCGCAGGCGCTCGAGGGTGGACGACGCCAGCGCTACGACGTCGAGCCCGGCGGCGTCGCAAGCGTCGGCTGCCACCACCCCCGGACCGCCGTTGTTGCCGACGATCGCCACCCGGTTGCCGGCGGGAAGGGGCTGGGACGACAGCACCTGGGTGACGTCGAAGAGCTCCTCGAGAGTGTCGGTGCGGATGACGCCCGACTGGCGGAACAGGGCGTCGACTTGGAGGTCGCCCTCCGCCCGGCGGTGGGAGCCCGCGGCGCGGACCCCGGCTGGGGACCGGCCGCTCTTCACCGCCACGATCGGTTTTCGGGCCGAGAGCCGGCGGGCGACCCGGGCGAAGGAGCGAGGGTTGCCGAACGTCTCCAGGTACATGCACACGACCTCGGTCCGGGGGTCGTCGTCCCAGTACTGAAGCAGGTCGTTGCCGCTGACATCGGCCCGGTTGCCGATCGACACGAAGCTCGACACGCCCAGCCCCCGCCGGCGGACCTCGTCGAGGATGACCACGCCGAGGGCGCCGGAACCGGCGACGAAGCCGATCTGGCCGGCCGGCGGCATGGGGGAGAACGTGGCGTTGAGCCGCACCGCCGGGTCGGTGTTGAGGGCGCCCATGCAGTTCGGGCCGATCAGGCGCAGGCCGTTGCCTCGCACTTCCGACACCAGCAGACGCTGGGCCTCGGCGCCCACCGCGTCGCTCTCCGCGAACCCCGACGAGATGACGACCAAGCCGGCGACGTGCTTGCGGACGCACTCAGCCGCGATCTGAGGTACCGCCTCGGCGGGAGCGATGATGACCGCCAGGTCGATGCGATCCGGGACGTCGAGCACCGACCGGTAGGCGGGGACGGCGGCGACGTGGGTGGCGGTCGGGTGGACCGCGTACACCGGGCCGTTGAAGTCGGCGGCGAGAACCGAGCGGAGCAGGACGTGGCCGAGAGTGCCCGCTTTGGTGCTGGCCCCGATAACCGCGACAGAGGTCGGGGAAAGAAGCCGGGCGACCGAGCGTGACGCGGCTCGCTGCCCCCGGGCGGAGGCGGCGGCCAGCGACGTCTCGGTCGGCTCGATCGGGAACGCCACCCGGACCACTCCGTCAGCGAAGGTCCGCACGTCGTCGAAGCCGGCGTCGTGGAACACCCTCAGCATCCGGCTGTTCTCCGGGAGGGTGTCGGCGACGAAACGGGTGATCCCGTTGACCCTTCCAGCGGCGGCCAGGTGCTCGAGGAGAAGCGAGGCGATGCCCCGCCCCTGGTGCTCGTCAGAGACGAGGAACGCCACCTCGGCCTCTTTGCCGCCGTCGAAGGGGGCGGGGAGGGTCTCGTAGCGGGCCACCGCGATCAGCTTCCCGCCGAGCACCCCGACCAATGCCAGGCGGTCGGTGTAGTCGACGACGGTGAACCGCTCCAGCATCTTCGGCGAGAGCCGGGCCACGGGGGTGAAGAACCTGAAGTAGATCGTCTCGGGGGACAGGCTGGCGTGGAGCGCCTCGATCCGCGGCGCGTCGTCGGGTCGAATCGGCCTGACGTGCATGGTCGAGCCGTCGGAGAGGACCACGTCCGCCTCCCACTGCGCGGGGTAGCCCGGGGGCTCGCTCACTGACCGGGCGACCGGCTACGCGACTGGGGTCGCGGTGAGGTCGGGGGCCGAGGAAACTGTGCCCTGAGCTCTGGCGACGATGTCGGAGAGGGTGAAGGACTCCAGGTAGGCCCGCATGGTGTCGCCTACATCGGCCCAAACGGCCAGCAGCACGCACTGACCTTCGTGGTCGCACGCTCCGTTGGTGTGAGGCTCGCCGAAGTCGCCGGCCTGGATCGGGCCCTCGACGGCGCTCACGATCTGGCTCAAGCTGATCTGCTCCGGCGGGCGGGCCAGGACGTACCCGCCGCCGACACCGCGCTTGGACCGGACCAGGCCGGCACCCTTGAGGGCCAGCAGGATCTGCTCGAGGTAGGGCTGCGGCAGGCCGGTCCGCTCGGCGATGTCGCGCACCGAGGTCGGTTGCGTGAGTCCGCCGTGGAGCGCCAGCGACAGCAGCGCTCGGCTGGCGTAGTCACCCCGGGTCGATACCTTCACGCCCCAATGGTAGGCCCCGGTGGGCCCTTGCGTGGGGCTGGGGTCGTGGCGCGAAGCACCGCCGGCGCGCTTAGGGTCGGCGCAGCGATGGCAACGGCACGAAACGGCGCTCCGCCCCCCACCCTCCCGGCGTACGGGGGACCGTGCCTGTCGGGCATCGTCCCGGCCCTCCTTGCGCCCCCGGGCGGTCGCCCGGGGTGGGTGCCGGCGCCGGCGGGCCGCGCCGCGCAGACCGTGCTGTTCGTGGTCGACGGCCTCGGATGGAACCAGCTGCAGACCCGCCGGCACCTGGCTCCGACCCTGGCTTCGATGGTCGGCGCCCCGGTCACCTCCGTCGCCCCCACCACGACCGCCACCGCGCTCGCTTCGATTGCTCTAGGGGTGCCGCCTGCCGCCCACGGGATGGTTGGCTACCGGCTGGTCGTGGACGGCCCGACCGGCAAGGAGGTAATGAACGTCCTCCGCTGGCGGACCGTCTCTGGTGACGCCCGGAGCTTCGTGCCGCCCCTCGAGTTCCAGACCGAGGAGGCGTTCAACGGCCGTCCGGTGCCGGTCGTCAGCAAGGCCGATTTCGGTGGCAGCGGGTTCAGCGTCGCCCATCTGCGAGGATCTCGCCTGGTCGGGTGGGGAGTCGCGTCGAGCATCGCGGTCGAGGTGGGGCGCCAGGTGGCCGCCGGCGAGGCGCTCACATACGCCTACTACGAGGGCATCGACAAGATCGCCCACATGAGGGGGCTGGGCGAGGAGTACGACGCGGAGCTGGTGGCGGTGGACCGGATCGTGGCCGACATCCTCGCCGTCTTGCCGCCGGAGGCGACGCTGCTCGTCACCGCAGACCACGGCCAGGTGGAGGTCGGCGACGGGGCCCAGGTGATGGCCGAGGAGCTCCTCGACGCCGCGGAGATGGTCAGCGGCGAAGCTCGTTTCCGGTGGCTGCACGCCCGCCCAGGGCAGGCCGAGGATCTGCTGGCGACGACCCGGCGGCTCTACGGGCACCAGGCGTGGGTGCTGCCGGTGGAGCAGGTCATCGGGGACGGATGGTTCGGCGGGCCCCTCGACAAGCGAGCCCGCGCCCGGATCGGGGACGTGGCCCTCGTGCCCTGGGAACCGGTGGGCTACCTGGAGCCAGCCGACGGTGACCACCGCCTGGTGTGCCGCCACGGTTCCCTCACCGACGACGAGGTCCTCGTGCCGCTCCTCGCCGCGCCGGGCCGGCGGCGCTCGGCTGGGTGAACGTAGTGGCCTCGTTGCCTGCCCGTCGCGGGCACACTGGGGGCATGGCTAGCGAAGGTCCCACCCCGTCCAACCTGGTGATCGTGGAGCAGAACGACGGCTCGGGCGACAAGGAAGAAGCCCGCGAGTCGGTCGAGCAGCCGGCGAAGGTCATGCGCATAGGCTCGATGATCAAGCAGCTCCTCGACGAGGTCCGCCAGGCCCCCCTGGACGAGGCCTCCCGGTCCCGGCTGCGGGAGATCTACGAGACCTCGGTGACCGAGCTGGCCGAGGGGCTCTCCCCGGACCTACGCGACGAGCTGGCGCGGATGACCTCACCGTTCGCGCCCGACGCCATCCCGAGCGAAGGCGAGCTGCGGGTCGCCCAGGCTCAGCTGGTGGGCTGGCTGGAGGGCCTGTTCCATGGGATACAGGCAACCCTCTTCGCCCAGCAGATGGCCGCACGGGGTCAGCTGGAGGAGATGCGGCGCCGGAGCCTGCCGCCGGGCGACGACCCCCGCGGCGCCGGCGCCGGGCAGTATCTGTAGTCCTCCCGCCGTGAACCCGCCGGGTGACGCGCGGCGCGGCCGCAGCCGAGGGATCTCCGACGCCACCCTCTTGCGCTGGGCGCCCAAGGCCTACCTGGCCGTGGCCGTCGGCCTGGTGCCGTGGGTCGTGTACCTGGCGGTGGCGTTGCCGAGACGGGCCACGGCGGCCCACTACCGGCTGGCCTGGGTGGGTTTCGACTGCTTCTTGGCGCTGGCCCTGGCCCGCACTGCGTACCTCGGCTATCGCCGCCGCCCGCAGGCCGAGCTGACCGCGGTGGTCACCGCGACCCTGCTACTGGTCGATGCATGGTTCGACGTCACCACCTCGCCGACCACCGCCGACCTCTGGCAGGCGGTGATCCTGGCGACCTTCGCGGAAATCCCCGCCGCCCTGGCGTCGCTGTATCTCGTGCGGCGGGTGGACCGAATTATCGCCGCGCAGCTGGAGGTCGCGGCGACAGCCGAACACTCACCCCCCGCCGACAGCCCCGCCGACGGGGTCGGCGTGACCCTCAGCGAGCCCGGAGAGGTCCGACTCGAGCTGGAAGACGAGGATCCTCCGGCCGCTCCGGTGGGGTAGCCTGGGGCCTTCGGAAATGACAGCGGTGTAAGTCATCCACAGGTGCCTGTGGACGACCCGCCGGTCACGGTCAACACGCAGCGTCAAGGCAGGAGGCGGCCTCGTGGGGGCGTCGTTCACCCATCTCCACACCCACACCGAGTTCTCCATGCTCGACGGCGCAGCCCGGGTCGGTGACGTCATCGCCCGGGCCGCGGCGGACGGCCAGCCTGCGGTTGGCATCACCGACCACGGCAACATGTACGGCGTCTTGGACTTCTACAAGGCCGCCCGGGACCGGGGCGTCAAGCCGATCATCGGCACCGAGGCGTACATGGCGGGGGAGTCCCGCCACGAGCGACCGACCCGCCGCGGACGGGTCGACGACGGCGGCGGGGAAGGCGACGGCGGCCAGAAGCTCTACTACCACCTCACGCTGCTGGCCGAGACCAACCCCGGTTACAAGAACCTGCTCAAGCTCTCGAGCGACGCGTACCTCGAGGGCTACTACATGAAGCCTCGCTGCGACTGGGACATGCTGGCCCAGTACCACGAGGGGGTGATCGCCACGACGGGCTGCCTCGGCGGTGTGGTCCTCCAAGCCCTTCTGCAGGGGGATCAGGAGAAGGCCACCGCGCTGGCCGCCCGCCTGCAGGACATCTTCGGCCGGGACTCGCTTTTCGTGGAGCTGCAGGACCACGGGCTGGAGGCGCAGCGCAAGACCAACCCGCAGCTCATCGAGCTGGCCCGGCGGATCAAGGCCCCGCTGCTGGCGACCAACGACAGCCACTACACCGCCCGGGAGGACGCCGTCGCCCACGACGCCCTCCTCTGCGTGCAGACCGGCTCGGCCATGGACGACCCCAAGCGCTTCAAGTTCGAGGGCGACGAGCACTACCTGAAGACCGCGGCGGAGATGCGCCACCTGTTTCGCGACTACCCCGAGGCGTGCGACAACACGCTTTGGATCGCGGAGCGCGCCGATGTCACCATCGACTTCGGCAAGCCCAAGCTGCCCTCGTTCCCCCGGCCGGCGGGGTTCGACGACGCCGACGCCTACCTGCGCCACCTGGCGACGGAGGGGGCCAGGGAGCGCTACGGCACCACCGGGTCAGGCCGGGACGGGCTGCCGCCGGTCGTGGTGGAGCGGCTCGACTACGAGCTGGGCGTCATCTCGTCGATGGGCTTCTCCGACTACTTCCTCGTGGTGTGGGACCTAATCCGCCACGCCCGGGACAAAGGCATCCGGGTCGGTCCCGGCCGGGGGAGCGCGGCGGGGTGCTGCGTGGCCTACTGCCTGCGCATCGTCGATCTCGACCCCATCCAGTACGACCTGCTCTTCGAGCGGTTCCTCAACCCGGGCCGCAAGCAGATGCCCGACATCGACATGGACTTCGACGAGCGGTACCGCTCGGAGATGATCCGCTACGCGGCAGAGCGCTACGGCTGGGACCACGTCGCCCAGATCGTCACCTTCTCGACCATCAAAGCCCGGGCTGCGGTCCGCGACGCAGCCCGGGTGCTCGGCTACCCCTACAGCCTCGGGGACCGCGTCGCCAAGGCCATGCCGCCGCTGGTGATGGGCCGCGACACCCCGCTTTGGGCGTGCTTCGAGGAGCACCCCAAGCACGCCGACGGGTACAAGACCGCGGCCGAGCTGCGCGACATGTACAACGCCGACCCCGACGTGGCCAAGGTCGTCGACGTGGCGAAGGGCCTCGAGGGGCTGCGCCGCCAGGACGGCATCCACGCCGCGGCGGTGGTGATCTCGGCCGATCCGCTCACCGAGTACCTGCCCATCCAGCGCAAGCCCGAAGCCGGCGGGCGCGTCGAGGACGCCCCGATCGTCACCCAGTACGAAATGCACGGGGTGGAGGAGCTCGGCCTGCTCAAGATGGACTTCCTCGGCCTGCGCAACCTCTCGGTCATCGAGCGGGCCCTGGATCTGATCGAGGCCGGCACCGGCACCAGGCCCGACATCGACCGAGTCCCGCTCGACGACGAAGCCACCTTCTCGCTGTTGCAGCGGGGCGACTCGATCGGGGTGTTCCAGCTCGAGGGCACCAACATGCGGGCGCTGATGCGGTCCTTGGCGCCGACCAGCTTCGAGGACGTCGCCGCCCTGGTGGCGCTCTACCGGCCGGGACCCATGGCCGCCAACATGCACTACGACTACGCCGACCGGAAGAACGGTCGCAAGCCAGTCGAGTACCAGCATCCCGACATGGCGGAGGTCCTCGGCGACACCTACGGGCTGTGCATCTACCAAGAGGAGATGATGCGCCTGGCCCAGAAGTTCGCCGGGTACTCGCTGGAGGAAGCCGACAACCTGCGCAAGGCGGCCGGCAAGAAGGTCCGCGAGATCATGGCCAAGGAGCGGACCAAGTTCGTTCAAGGCTGCGTCGCCACCGGCTACGGGGAGGGCGTCGGCACGATGCTCTTCGACCTGATCGAACCCTTCGCGGACTACGCGTTCAACAAATCCCACTCCTTCGGGTACGGCTTCGTCAGCTACCAGACCGCGTGGCTGAAGGCCCATTACCCCGCCGAGTACCTCGCCGCCCTCCTGACCAGCGTCAAGGACGACAAGGACAAGACCGCGGTGTACCTGGCCGAGTGCCGGGCCATGGGCATCGAGGTCCAGGTCCCCGACGTCAACGTTTCGCTGTCGGAGTTCGCCGCCACCAAGAACGCAGAGGGAGGCGCGGCCATCACCTTCGGGCTGTCGGCCATCCGCAACGTCGGCGAGGGACTGGTCGACCGCATCGTCGCGGAGCGCGACGCAAACGGCCCCTTCGAGGACTTCTACGACTTCTGCGGCCGGGTCGATCCCGTCGTGCTCAACAAGCGGACCGTCGAGTCGCTCATCAAGGGCGGCGGTTTCGACGCGATGGGCCACCCCCGCCAGGGGCTGTGCCTGGTGTTCGAGCAGATCGTGGACCGGACGCTGGCGCGCCGGCGCGAGCGCGAGCAGGGCGTCATGAGCCTCTTCGGCGACAGCTTCGGCGGGGACGAGCCGGCGATGTTCGACGACGCCAGGGTGCCGATCCCAGATCAGGAGTTCGACAAGACCGCTCGCCTGGCGTTCGAGAAGGAGATGCTCGGGCTCTACATCAGCGACCACCCGCTGCTCGGAGCAGAGGCGGCCCTGGCCCGCCACGCCGACATCACGATCTCCGACCTGCGGGAGTCGGGGGCCTCGTCGGGTGACAGCGGCTTTGGCGGCGGCGCCAACCTGCGCTGGGTGGGAGGGGTGATCACCGGACTGGTGCGCAAGTACACCAAGAAGGGCGAGATGATGGCCACCTTCACCCTGGAGGACCTGCAGTCCGCCATCGAGGTGTGGGTGTTCCCCCGCACCATGCTCGACGTCGGTCACCTGCTGGCGGACGACGCGGTGGTCTGCGTAAAGGGACGCATCGACACCCGCGACGACCAGCCCAAGCTGATCTGCATGGAGCTCAAGCGACCAGAGCTGACCCTCGACGGGGCCGAGCCGCTCCACATCAACGTCCCCATCCACGCCCTCTCCGACGAGCGGGTGGAGCAGCTCAAACATCTCCTGAGCGACCATCAGGGGACCTCGGCGGTGTACCTGCATGTGGGCAGCAAGGTCATCAAACTGGCCCCGGCGTTCAACGTCACCACCTCCACCGGCCTGCTCGCAGAGCTGCGGGTGCTCCTCGGGCCGGGGTGCCTTTGGAACAGAGAGCCCGGGGTCGCCTAATCTTAGAGATCAGTCTCGACGTGGTGAGGAGAGTTACAGCGGTATGACGTTCGAGGTCGACACCAAGGACTGCACTGCGCTGGCGGACACAGAGCTGGCCGACATGGCGGACATCGTCGCCGACGGGCCCGCCGGGTTCGACATCGGCCTGCTGTCCAAGCAGGCGGAGGCGTGGGTGCTCATCACCCAGGTCCGAGACGGCGGCAAGCTGGTCGGCTTCTCGTTCTGCACCCTCGAGCGCATCGGGGGTACCCCTTGCCTCCTGTGGGGCCTGGCCTCGGTCAAGCGCAACGCGAAGCGCGACCAGGTCCTCAAGGCCCTCGCCGCGGACCAGTTCCGCCGGGCGGTACTGGCCTTCCCCGACGAGGATGTGCTGGTAGGCACCCGTTTCGTCGACCCGGGCGCCTTCGCCGCCTTCAAGGGTCTCGAAGATGTCTGCCCCCGCCCCGGCCACAAGCCCTCGGGCGAGGAGCGGGCCTGGAGCCGTCGGCTGGCCAAGCGCTTCGGCGCCGAGGGGCGCATCGATGACCGGACCTTCGTGGTGACCGGCGACGGCTCTGCTGCCGGGGTGTTCGACTTCGCTTCGGCCAAGCCCGAGACCGTCCCCGAGGACGTGGCGGCGCTGTTCGCCCCCCTCGACACCGACCGGCGAGACGTGCTCATCGCCTTCGGGTGGGGCATGGCCGAGGACCTCGCCGAGCGCTACGGCTCCTAGCCAGCCGCTACCGGACCCAGCCAGCCGGTACCGGACCGCCGACTGAGGGCGGGCACCCGGTTTCCCTTCGGGACCCCTAGGGGCGGGGGAGGACCGCCTCGACGACCTTGTGGCAGTGCCCGTCGATCGGCGGGGTCAGGGCGACGACCAGACGGTCACCCTTGGCCCCGGCCCGTCGGGTCTGCCCGGCCCGGTCCATCGCCGCGGCGAGGCGCCGGTCGAGGCAGGCCAGCTCCCGCAGCGTCCCCTGCCAGGAGAACCGGCAGGCCAGGTAGCCGCCGTCTCGGCGCAGCTGGATCGGTCCTTCGGGGTCCACCAGCGCGATCGAGGGGTGGTCGGCTCGCCGCTCCCAGAAAGGCACCGCAGGGGCGTGCAACCCGAGGAGGGGACGACCGCTCGGGTGGATCAGGGGGCGAAGGAGGCGCTCGGCCCGCCGCCCGGTGATCCGGCCGACCGGCTCGGGCGGCCCGTCGCAGACCAGGGCTTCGGGCTCGGACGGGTCGGGGACGGCGTCGATGTCCGCGGCCAGGGTCACTGCCACGACGTCGTAGGCCTGGAGCGGCACCGTGGACGCCTGCGCCGACCACGCCCGGACCAGCGCCCCGGAGTCGAGGTCTACGCCGGCGCATTGACCGCCGTCGGCGGCCAGCACGAGAAGCTCGAGGGTCGTCCCTGGCGCGGCGTGGAGCCGGGGGACGACTTTGCCGAGACCCTGGAAGTCCGGCGCGGTGGTTGCGGGCACGATGCTCATAGTGGCTATTCGGTGACCGGCGCTGGTGGATACCCCGCGCTGTCGGGGCCAAAACTTAGCCGATCGACCGGCGGCGGGGAGGCCGCGGCGCCCTAGCGGGGACCGCCGAGGGCGGATGCGACGACCGCGGCGTCGCCGGTCGGGGCGGCACAGGTGTAGTTGCGGCAGACGAAGGCCAAGCCGGCGTGCTCCGGCCCGGTGCGCCCCTCCCACAACGGCGAGTCGTAGGGCTCCCCCCACGCCAGGACCCGCTCCGGCCGGTAGGGGGCGCGGGCCGCGGCGAGCAGATCAGGGCGGTCGCCGGTGACGGCCACCTCGACGGTGCCGGCGGCCAGACCGGCCGCCGCGGCCATCCCGGTGAAGGCCATCGGCGCCTTGGCCAACGCCGGGGCCATGACCTCCAGCACCCGGTCGGCTCTCTGCCGGTAGCGGTCCGAACCGGTCAGGGCGGCCAGTCGAAGCAAGGCGTTGGTGGCCACCGAATTGGTGGACGGCGTGGCGCCGTCGTAGGTGTCCTTGGGCCGGGCGATGAGCGCCTCGGCGTCGTTGCCGGTGATGTGGAAGCCGCCCTCGGCGTCGTCCCAGAACAAAGCGAGGAGCGCGTCGGCCGCGCCGCGGGCCTCGGCTATCCAGCGGGCCTCGCCGGTCGCTTCGGCCAGCCTGGTGAACGCCTCGACGAGCCATGCGTGGTCTGCGCCGTAGGCCAGGTGGCGGGCCCCTGACCCGGCCTGCCAGGACCGCAGCCACCGACCGTCGGGCCGGCGGAGGGACCCGAGCAAGAACTCCGCCACCTGGACCGCCGCCGCCACCCAGTCCGGGCGTTCGAGGACGGCGCCGGCCTCGGCCAGCGCGGCGACGGCCATGGCGTTCCACTCGGTAAGGATCTTGTCGTCGAGACCGGGACGGACCCGCTCGTCTCGACGCCCCAGCAGCGCCCGCCTCCCGGCTTCGATCACCGCCGGGCGGGCCAGGTCACCCCGGACCGGCCGCCACAAGATGTTGGTCCCCTCCCAGTTGCCGCCTGCGGTAACGCCGTACCAGTCGGCCACCTCGGTGCCGGCCGCTGAGACCACCTCGTCGAGGGACCACACGTAGTACCGGCCCTCGACCCCCTCGCTGTCGGCGTCCTCGGCCGAGCTGAACGCGGCGCCGGGCTGGCGCATCGGCGCCGAGAGCAGGTACTCCACAGTCTCGGTGACGACCTGCCGGTAGCGGTCTGCGCCGGTGACCTGCCAGGCATGGAGATACACCCGGGTCAGCAGGGCGTTGTCGTAGAGCATCTTCTCGAAGTGGGGGACCAGCCAGCGGCGGTCGGTGGAGTAACGGGCGAACCCGCCGCCGAGGTGGTCGTAGATCCCGCCCGACGCCATCGCGTCGAGGGTCACGGTCACGGCCTCGAGCACGTCGTCGGCTGGCTGCGCGGACCACGCCTGCAGCAGCAACTCGAGCATCCCGGGCTGGGGGAACTTGGGCGCGCCGCCGAACCCGCCCCATTCCCGGTCGAGCCGGGCGACCAGACCCTTCGCGGCCTCGGCGACCACCGCGGTGCCGGACCCGGCGGCCGCGTCGCCGTCGGCCGCCCATCCCAGGCTCGGCAACCCGGTTCCTTTCTCCACCATCTCCGCCAGCTGAGCGGCGTCACCTTCCAAACCCTCCCGGTTGGTGCGGAAGGCCTCATCCACCCGGCGCAGCAGGTCCACGAACCGGTCGCGGGGGTAGTACGTGCCCCCGAAGAAGGGGCGCCCGTCGGGAAGCAGGAACACCGTCATCGGCCAGCCGCCGCCGCCGGCGATGGCCTGCACCGCTTCCATGTACACCGCGTCGACGTCCGGGCGCTCCTCCCGGTCGACCTTCACCGGCACCGTCAGCTGGTTGATCACCGCGGCGGTGGCGTCGTCCTCGAAGCTCTCGTGGGCCATGACATGGCACCAGTGGCAGGCCGAGTAGCCCACCGACAGGAGGATCGGCTTGTTGGCCCTGCGGGCCTCGGTGAACGCCTCCTCACCCCACGGGTACCAGTCGACCGGGTTGTCGGCGTGCTGGCGCAGGTAGGGACTGGATTCTTGCGCTAGCCGGTTGGTCGTCGTCACCGTCCCAACCTACCGAGGCGACCGCCCGGGCTGGCCGGACTCCCGGGATCGCTCGAGCCGGGTCGTCCTGGCAAAAACACCAGCCCATCCCGTGGACGAAGGCGCGCCGCGCCTCGGCGAGGAGCGTGCCCGAGCGGATGCGCCGGGCCCCTGCTACCCCCTGGAACACGCCTTGGCGAACCGCGGCCGGGGCCGGAGCCGGCAAGCCGCCCAGGCGGAGGTGGTCTGCTTAGGCGGCGAGCAGGGTGCTGCCGAGGACGGCGCTGCCGAGGAGGGCGCTGCCGGGGACGGCGCTGCCGAGCGGCGCTCCGGTGTTCTTGACCGCCTGGAGCACTGCGGAGCACTCCCAGTTGGGAGTGACTTTCGTCCGGGGGGTGAGGACGCCGGTGTGACCCCTGCCCCGCGGGCGGAGCTCTCTCTCTGCTCTTTCTACCGTTCTCGAATTTCGGTGAGGACCACGCCGTCGTCTTGGCCCGACCACGTCCCGGTGAGTCCGATCGCCGGGGCGGGCCCGGGGGCCGGCCGGCGGTACAGGGTCAGCTCCAACCGGTCGTTTCTAAGCGTGGCTCCGCTTGGCCCGTCAACGACGATCTCGAAGCCGTCGACTGGCACCCGCTCTTGACTCCATCCCCCGCCTCGGATGCGGACATTGCTCGGCGCGACGTGCCAGCGGTCGTCGTAGAGGATCATGCCGAGTGCCTCGCCCTGACCGGTCATGGTCACGGCGGCAAGCATGCTGGTGAAACGGGGATCGCGGAGACCGTCGTACACCCAGCGGGCGCCGAGGACAGAGTGCTGCATCTGCCCGACGAGCGCTTCGGCCGCGCCCTCCAGAGGCTGGTCCCGGTAGGTGAGGGGAGCCTGGTACACCGCCCCGCCTGCGCTGAAGAGCAGGGTTTCCATGCCCACGCTGCCGTCGGGGTCGTCGAAGCGGTAGGACCCGATCATCTCGATGGGATCGGAGGCGGCCGGTCCCCAC
Source organism: Acidiferrimicrobium sp. IK (assembly GCF_025499425.1). Taxonomy (GTDB): domain Bacteria; phylum Actinomycetota; class Acidimicrobiia; order Acidimicrobiales; family Palsa-688; genus Acidiferrimicrobium. The sequence continues at coordinate 262,123 of NZ_JAIMCB010000002.1, read as the reverse complement.
GACTGCGTCGGGGACCACGTCCCGATGAGCTCCGCTTTGGTCGGGGTGACGCTGGCCTTGTGGAGCCTGCTCATCGCGTCACACTAACCGCCGGCGATGCGGCCTCGACCGTGCCGAGGCTGCCTCCGAGAGCTATCTTCCCGCTGCATGACGGGGGTCGATGAAGCTGATGGGAGGGTCCGGCGCGGGCAGCGCAACAAGGAGGCGGTGGTCACCGCGCTCCTGGCGCTCATCGAGGAGGGCGATCTTCAACCGAGGGCTCGCGACATCGCGGCGCGAGCCGGGCTGTCGCTGCGTAGCGTCTTCAGTCACTTCGACGACGTCGAGGCGCTCTACTGCGAGGCGGGCACCCGGACCCTCGGCGCGATCGAGCCGATGCTGGCCCCCGCCGATCCGCTTCTCCCGCTGGCCGATCGGGTCGCAGTGGTGGTGTCCCGGCGCGTCGGCGCCTTAGAGGTGGTGGCGCCTGTGGCGTCGGCCGCCCGGTTGCGGGAGCCGTTCTCCGCCCAGCTGAGAGCGAACCGCGACGCAGTCAGACAGCTCTTCTTGACCCAGATCGAGTGCAGCTTCGCCGCCGAACTGGGTCGCCTCGACGGCGACGAGCGGCGGGTAACCGTAGACGCGCTCCTCCTCGCTGGGAGCTTCGCAGCTTGGTACACGCTGCGCGAGGAGCACGGCTTGACCGTCGAGGCCGCGTCGGCGGTGTTGCAGCGGACGGTGGAGGGGATCCTCTCCTCCACGGGGGCGGCCCAGCTGGCCTGCCGGGATGGCATGCCGGCCTGACCTTGCGCCTTGTTGCACGGGTAGTGCTACTTTCTGTGCCGCTTGGCACAGGAAGGTACCAGGCGAGGATTCCAGCAGAGTTGCCAACCGGGCTGCGGGCGGTCCGGCCGGCGGAGCAGCCCTCCTTCGCGGGAGGCGCGCCCGGCGGCCGAGCCAGAGCGCCGCCCGTCTCGCAGCGACAGATGGAGCCTCCCACCGCAGCACGCACCCAGGGGGAACCCTTTGAGCACCACCACCGTCCAGGACGGGTCCGGCGCCCGGCCGCGCCCTTCGTTCATGTCCAGCATCGGCCGGCGCCAACTGGAGCACTACCCCGAATCGGGGATGCGGTACTTCCAGCTGGCCCTGGTCGTGGTCGTGACGGTCGTCTTGTACTACGAAAACTACGTGGGCAGCGGCGTTGCACCGCAGCTGCTGGCCAACTTGCACATGTCCTTCACCTACTACGTCGTGTCGCTGGCCATCGCCAACGGCGTGGGCGCGTTGGCCTCAGTGGCCGCCGGCCTGGCTGACCGTCTCGGGCGCACCAACCTGGTCGTCTACGGAGTTGCAGTGACCGGGGTGATCATGGCCTTCGGCCTGCCCAACTCGCACAGCAAGCTGGTCTTCGTCACCCTGAGCATCATCATCGGCTTGGTCGAGGGCATGGTGCTAGTCGCCACGCCGGCGCTGGTCCGGGACTTCTCACCCCAGGTGGGGCGCGCCACCGCCATGGGTTTTTGGACCATGGGCCCGGTGCTCGGCAGCCTGGCGGTCAGTGTCGTCGCCACCCAGACGCTGCCCACGGTCAACCCCGACTGGCAGGGACAGTTCCAGGTCTGCGGAGCGGTAGGCCTGGCTGCCTTCGTGCTGGCCTTCATCTTCTTGAGGGAGCTGTCGCCGCAGCTGCGCGACCAGCTCATGGTCGACCTGAAAGAGCGCGAGCTGATCGAGGCGCGGGCGAAGGGCATCGACGTGGAAGCGTCGCTGCAGCACCCGTTCCGCCAGATGGTCCACGCTGACGTCTTGGTGTCGGCGCTCGGCATCTCGCTCCTGTTGCTCATTTATTACACCGCCGTGGCTTTCGGGGCCGTGTTCCTCGAGACGGTGTTCGGTTTCAGCGCCAACCAGGCCAACGGGATCGGCAACTGGAACTGGGCGGTCGACGCCGCGGCCCTGCTCGTCGTCGGCCTCGTGTCGGACCGGCTGCGGGTGCGCAAGCCGTTCATGGTCATCGGAGGGGTGGGCGCCGCGGTGATGATCGTCATCTACCTGCTTAAGGCGACCCACCACCCGAGCTACCACACCGTGGCGCTGATCGTCAGCCTCCTCGCGGTGGCGCTCGGCTGCGCGTTCGCCCCGTGGATGGCCAGCTTCACCGAGACCGTCGAAGCCCGCAACCCGGCTCTGACCGCCACCGGTCTGGCCATCTGGGGCCTGACTCTGCGCATCGTGGTCTTCGCGGCGTTCCTCGTGCTGCCCGCCATCGTGACCTCGACCAGCCCGCTGGTCGACCAGGGCCCCCGGGTCCAGGCACTGGCCACCAAGTACGCCGCCCAGTTGGCGACCGCGGCCAAGCTGGACAAGTCCACCTCCGCGGCCCTGGCCGCCAACCCGACCGACCCTGCCACGCAGGTCAAGGCCCTGAGCGAGATCTCCGGTAAGTCGGTGGCCCAGGTCGCCGCGGTGGTCACCGCCTCGACGGTCTACGCCCAGCAAGTGGCCACCCTCGGGGCTGTCGACCAGGCCACCCTGCTGCAGGCTCAGGCCGGCAACACGGCGGCCCAGGCGTCCGCCGTGGCGCAGATCGCCAAGAAGTTCAACATCGGGGTGCCCGAGGCGACTCAGCGCCTGATCGCCTTGAGCAAGGTGCCGCAAAGCACGCTGGTGGCCCTGGCCACTTCCGGTGCTGCGGTGCAGTCCGCGGCTGCGCAGCTCAAGGCTCTCGGTGCCGTACCGGTGTCGGACCTGTCGTACCTCCAGGCGCACGCCGCGTCGGTGCAGAAGGCGTCCAAGGACGCCCCGCACCAGTGGCAGGACTGGTACTGGGTGTGCTTCGCGGGGGCGGTCATCTTCGTCCCCGCCACCTTGCTGATGAAGGGTCGCTGGAGCCCCAAGAAGGCCAAGGCCGACGCCGAGGCCCACGAGGCGGTCGTGGCCGAGCAGCTGGCTGCGTTGCGAGCTGCCCGCGCCTGACCGGCGCTTTCATACGCCCCGGTGAGCAGCCGCGCGCCTTCGAGGCGCGCGGCTGCACACGACCGGTGGCCGCGTCGGGTGCGCCGCCGGGTCACCGGATCCGTGTCAGGGTGCCCGGGTCGGGTGTTGATCCAGCAGGCGTGTTACCTGCCACATCAACATCGGTCACCGCGCGATCGCGCAGCCGACCAGGCAATCCTCTGCTCGACGGCGTTGGAGCGACAACGCCTGCTCCGCCGGCTGCTCCGCCGGCTCGCGCCTACTTGGCGGAGGTCAGGTCGTACACCGTCTGGCCGGCGATGGTGGTGGTCTTGTAGTGGGCGGCCACCCATGTGCTGATGGCGCCGGAGGAGCCGCCACCCCTCGGCCCGCCGCCGGAGGCGACGAAGTAGTGGATCTGGTGCTTGGCGACGTACGACTGGAAGGTCGTTAGGGAGAGGTTGCCGCCCTCGCCGCTGAACCCGCCGATCGCCATGACCGGCTCGCCCGAGGCCAACTCGAGGGTGGCAGCGGACTGCGAGCCGAGGGTGGCGGCGGCCCAGCGGTAAGACGAGGCGCCGCTGCGCAGGGCGGCGGTGAGCGCCGAGCTGACCGTGGAGCTCCCGCCGACGCCCGGCCCGGCCCCGCCGCCAGTGTTGAGGGCGCCAGCGCCGCCGCGCTGGAAGTCCACCGGCGGCGTGGCGCCCTGAGCGCCGCCGAGGATGCCCAAGGGAGCTCCCGCTCCGCCCGGGCCCCCGGAGCTTCGCGAGCCACCGGCGGGCCTACCGCCCGAGGGCGGGCGCCCGGCGAACCCGCCGCCGGCGAACCCGCCGCCGGCGAACCCGCCGCCGGCGGTGGCCGGCCCGGCGGAGGGGACGCTGCCGGTGTGGGGGGTGAGGATGGTGGTGGCCGCGTACGCGGCCGGCGCGGCGAGGCTGGCCACGAGGCCGACGCCGACGGCCACCGACATAGCCCGGCTGGCGAGGCGGCCCATGTAGGGGGCGGAGATCAGCGCAGCGCCGGCCGCGACGCCGGCGACCAGGATCGCGCTGCGCAGCCAGGGATGGTAGGTGGGTGACCGGTCGAGGAGCACCGCCGCCCATACCGCCGTGCCCGCCAGCGCGGCCGCTCCTAGCAGCCGGGCTGCCAGGCGGTGGCGGGCCTGCCACACCAGCGAAACGCCGATGCCGAACAACGCGGCGATGGCCGGGGCCAGGGCCACCGTGTAGTAGGTGTGAATGACGCCCTTGCCGAAGCTGAACACCGCAGCGGTCACGAGCAGCCACGTCCCCCAGAGCAGCAGGCCGGCGCGGGTCTGGTCGGCCCGAGGCGCCCGGCCCCTCCACGCCAGGCCCGCGACCAGGGTCAGCAACGCCGCGGGCAGCAACCACGACGCCTGCCCGCCCATCAAGGTGTTGAACAGACGGAACACGCCGGTCGCGCCGCTGAAACCGCCGCCGTTGCCGCCGGCCCCGCCGCCGCTTCCCGAGAGCCGACCGAAACCGTTGTAGCCGAAGATCAAGTTGACGATGCTGTTGGTCGGCGAGCCGTCGATCATCGGCCGGGACCCGGCAGGCCACAACGCGACAGCCGCCACCCACCAGCCCGCGGACACGACGATGGCCACACCGCCGAGCAGCAGCTGCGCGACGCGACGCCGCAGGGCGCCGGGCGCGGCCAGCAGGTACACCAGCGCGAACGCCGGGATGACCATGAAACCTTGCAGCATCTTGGCCAGGAAGGCGAAGCCGAGCAGCGTCCCGGTCGCGACCAACCAGCGGGTGGATCCTGCGTCAACGGCCCGCACGAGCGTATAAGCGCCGGCCACGAGGAGCAGGGTGAGAAGCGCGTCGGGATTGTTGAACCGGAACATCAACGCGGCCACTGGGGTGGCGGCCAGCGCCGCGGCGCTCACCAGGCCGGCGGGGGCACCGAACCAGCGCTTCACGGTGGCGTAGAGCAACGCCACCGACCCGACGCCAGCGAGGGCCTCAGGCACCAGCATGCTCCAGCTGTTGAACCCGAACACCCGCCCGAAAGCGTCCATTACCCAAAGCGCCGCCGGCGGCTTGTCGACGGTGATGAAGTTCGACGAGTCGAGCGAGCCGAAGAACGTGGCCTTCCAGCTCCTGGTGCCCGCTTGGACCGCCGCCGCGTAAAAGCTGTTGGCGTATCCCGACGCGCTCAGATCCCACAGATAGCCGGCGGCGGTCAACACCAGCAGGATCGCCAATGCCGGCCTGACCCAGCGCGGCGCGCCCGGCGAGGCGCCGCGCAGCTCGCCGCCGTCCCCGCCGTCATCGGCATGCGGGCCGGGGTGTGCCAGTGCCGCCCCGGGCGGCCACGCGGCGACGGAAGCGGAGGAATCCCGGGTGACGGTCATGGCGCCATCGTGGGGGTCGAAGCTCTGAGGCGCCGGGGGCGATCCTGGGAACTCCATGGGACTTGGGTGCAACACTGACGGGCATGCCGACCCCCAACCACCGTGTCGTCACAGCCAACGGCATCCGGATACATCTCGTGGAGGAGGGGGCCGGACCGGCGGTGCTGCTGGTCCACGGCTTCCCCGAATCCTGGTACTCGTGGCGCCATCAACTGCCGGCCCTGGCCGCTGCCGGGTACCGGGCCATCGCCATCGACGTGCGCGGCTACGGCCGCTCGTCGACTCCGGCAGCAGTCGACGCCTACCGGATGACCCAGCACGTGGGCGACAACGTCGCAGTCCTCGACGCGCTGGGCGTCGACACCGCCGTCGTCGTCGGCCACGACTGGGGGTCGCCGATCGCGGCCAACACCGCCCTGCTGCGCCCCGACCGGTTCCCGGCCGTGGCCCTCCTCAGCGTCCCCTACGCCCCCAGGGGCGACGGCCTCCCGACGGCGTCGTTCACCTCCATGGGAGGCGACGAAGAGTTCTACATCATGTACTTCCAGCAGCCGGGTCGGGCAGAAGCCGAGATCGAGCCGGACATCAGGTCATGGCTGCTCGGGTTCTACGTGGCGGCCTCAGGTGAAGCGGTGCGGGCCCCCGACGGCGGGACGATCACCACCGTCCGCCCGGGCGGCCAGCTCAAGGACCGCTTCGTGTATCCCGAGGTGATGCCGTCGTGGCTGAGCGACGCCGACCTCGACGTGTACACCGCGGAGTTCGAGTACTCCGGGTTCGCCGGCGCGCTCAACCGTTACCGCAACGTCGACCGGGACTGGGAGGACCTGTCGGCGTGGTACCGGGCGCCGATTACCCAGCCGTCGCTGTTCATCGGCGGCGAGCTCGACGGCCCCACCCGGTGGGGTCAGCGGGCCATCGACCGCTACCCCCAGACCCTGCCGGGGCTTCGAGGCAGCCACGTCCTCGCCGGCTGCGGTCACTGGGTGCAGCAGGAGCGGCCTGCGGAGGTCAACGAGCTGCTGGTCGGGTTCCTTTCGTCACTGGCCTGACGCGCAGAGGGACCGAGCCGGAGGGCGAGCCGGGAGGGACCGAGCCGGGAGGCTTTGGGCGCCACGGCGGAGTCGTGATCAGGGACGCCGTAGTGACGCCCGGTCCGGTGCGCCCCGCGCAGCGAGCCGCGCTCAGTGGGCCAGCGGCTTGGTGATCTCGTCGATACGAGCGACGACATCATCGCTCAGCAGCGCCAGCACGTCGAGGGCCTCCATGTTCTCGCGGACCTGCTCCACCCGGCTGGCGCCGGTGATGACCGTCGACACCCGCGGGTTGCGGGCGCACCAGGCCAGCGCCAGCTGCGACATCGTGCAGTCCAGGCCGTCGGCGACGGCCTTCAGGTCCTTCATCGCCGAGGTACTCTCGGGGTTGGTCAGGCTCTTGCGCAGCCACTCGTAGCCGGGCAGGGCGCCCCTCGATCCCTCGGGGATGCCGTCGATGTACTTGCCTGACAGCAGCCCCGACGCCAGGGGGCTCCAGGTGGTGAGCCCGAGGCCGATGTCGTCGTAGAGGCGGGCGTACTCCCTCTCGACCTTCCGGCGGGCCAGCATGTTGTATTGCGGCTGCTCCATGACCGGCTTGTGAAGGTGGTGGCGCTCGGCCACATCCCACGCGGCCCGGATCTCGTCGGCGGACCACTCCGACGTCCCCCAGTAGAGAGCCTTGCCGCTGGAGACGATGTCGGACATGGCCCACACCGTCTCCTCGATCGGCGTCTCGGGGTCGGGACGGTGGCAAAACAGCAGGTCCACGAAGTCCAGACCGAACCGCTCCAGGGACCCGTCAATGGCGTGCATCAAGTACTTGCGGTTGAGCGTGTTCTTCATGTTGACCACGCCCTCCTCCAAGCCCCAGAACAGCTTGGTCGACACGACGTAGCTGTGGCGGGGCCATCCCATCTCCGCGAAGGCCTGGCCCATGATCCGCTCCGATTCGCCCCCGGCGTAGGCCTCGGCATTGTCGAAGAAGTTGACTCCCGCGTCGCGGGCCGCGGCCAGGCAGTCGAGGACCAAGTCGCCTTTCAGCTGGGGCCCGAAGGTCACCCACGAGCCGAATGACAACAAGCTGACCTTCAGGCCGGCGGGACCGAGACGGCGGTACTCCATCGATGTGCTCCGTTCTGCGATGCGTAGTGCGGGGATCTGTGCGAAGGGGTTGCAAGCGAACCCGGACCCAACCTACAGAGGGTCGGGTCCTTGGTCGTCGGGGATCGTGAGACGGTCGCGCTGGACCTTGCCGATCGCGGTGCGCGGCAGCGACTGCACGAGGACCAGCTGGCGGGGAGCCGCGAAGCCGGCCAGCTGGTCGCGCACCAGCGCCCGCAGATCGTCGAGGGCCGGCGGGCCGCCCGGGTCGGGGACGACCCACGCCACCACCCGCTGGCCCCAGTCGGGGTCGGGCCGGCCGGCCACCGCCACCTCCCTGACGCCGGGATGGGTTCGCAGCACGTCCTCCACGGGTGTCGGCCACACGTTCTCGCCGCCGGTGATGATCATGTCGCCGATGCGCCCGTCCACGCGCAGGCGCCCGTCGGGACCGAACGACCCGGCGTCGCCGGTCGCCAGCCACCCGCCGGCGCCGAGCGGGTCGGTTTCGCCGGCCGGCCCGCGATACGCCCGCAGCAGCATCGGTCCCCGGAGGCTGATCTCGCCGGTGCGGTCATCGACGCGGACCTCCACACCGTCGAGGGGCACCCCGTCGTAGACCACCCCGCTGCCGGTCTCAGTCATCCCGTAGGTGGTCACGACGTTGGCCGGCAGACCGCCGGGAGGGGCCGAACCGCCGAGGACCACCGTCCGCCACCGGTCCGCGCCCACCCGGGCCAGCGTCGTGGACACGAGCGACACGAGGACCTCGGGCCCGCTGCGGGCGATGACCTCCTCGGCGTCGAACCCGGCCAACACCTCCACCGGGGTTCCGGTCACCAACGCCCGGGTCACCACCGACAGCCCGCCTACGTGGTTGAGCGGCAGGCACGCCAACCACCGGTGTCGCGTCGGGTCGACGGCCAGGCGGTCGGAGGTGGCCCGAGCCGACGCCGCCACCGCGTCGTGGGTGAGCACCACGCCTTTCGGCACGCCGGTCGTGCCGCTGGTGGCCATCACCAGCGCGTCGCCCTCCGATGTGGGTAGCGGGTCGGGTAGCGGACGGGTCCCTGAGCGCCCCACGACCCGAGCCGGTCGGAGGCTGGCGAAGAGCGCGTCGCGCGCCGGTCCGGCGAGGCGCTGGTCGACGGGGAGGACCGCGTCTCCCTCCTCCCACGCCTGGGTGAGGGCGGCGACGAAGTCCGCCCCGCCGGGCAGGTCGAGCGCGACGAGGTCTGGCACCGGGCCAGTCTGCCGCTCGCGCCCGGCCTGGCCGCGGTGCGCCTCGAGGTGCCGGACCGGCGCCGCCGGCCGCATCCCTGGCCGCCCAAAGGCTGCACGTACCGGCGGCCGCCCGGTAGGTTCCGGCCCATGGTGTCCACCCCCCGGCAGCGGCCGGCGCCCGGCCCTTTGGGCAACCGATGGGTCCTCGGCTCCCGGCCGCGCACGCTCCCGGCGTCTGGCGTGCCCGTCATCGTGGGCACCGCGGCCGCGTCCGCCGCGGGTCACGTCATCTGGTGGCGGGCCGCCGCAGCGCTGATCGTGGCGCTCGCCATCCAGGTCGCGACCAACTACGCCAACGACTACAGCGACGGGATCCGAGGCACCGACGACACTCGGGTCGGGCCGGTTCGGCTGGTGGCGTCCGGTATGGCCAGCGCCGGAGCGGTGAAGCGGGCCGCGATCGGCGCGTTCGCGGTGGCCGGCGTGGCCGGCGTCGCCCTCGCCGCCGCGGCCGGGTGGTGGCTGCTGGCGGTGGGCGCGGCGTGCTTCGCGGCCGGGTGGTTCTACACCGGCGGCCCTCGCCCCTACGGCTATGCCGGGCTCGGCGAGGTGTTCGTGTTCGTGTTCTTCGGGTTGGTGGCGACCGTCGGGTCGGCCTACGTCTCCTTGGAACGGGTCACGGCTCTGGCCGTGGTGGTCGCAGTGCCGGTCGGCTTGCTGTCTGTCGCCCTGCTCGTGGTCAACAATCTCCGGGACGTAGCTGGAGACGAAATGTCAGGCAAGCGGACCTTGGCGGTGCGCCTCGGCGCGCCGACCACCCGGCTCTTCTACGTGGCGTGCCTGGCCGGCGCATACGTCTTTGTGGTCGTGGCCGCCCTGGTAGGCGGCTCCGCGTGGATCCTGCTCCCCGTGCTTTCCCTCCCGGTCGCGGTCGCGCCGGCCCGGCGGGTGCTGGCCGGCGCCGCTGGCCGGGACCTGATCGAGGTGCTCGGCGCGACCGGCCGGTTGGTGCTCGTGCTCGGAGCGCTCCTCGCTGCCGGCCTGGCCGTGTGACCTGCTCTGGAGGTGGGGAAAGGGGCGGGGCGTCCCGAGCGCTAGCGCCGGGGCTCGCGGGCTGTGACCGCCAGGATCTACCGTGCGTCGGGATGCGCCACGCCGGTCAACCACTCACGCACCGTCGACGCGAACGCCTCTGGCTGCTCCAGATGGCAGGCGTGCCCGGCTCCGGCCAGCACTTCGAGGGTCGCTCCGGGGCCGATTCCCGCCGCCAGCCGCTGCGCCCGCTCGGTGTAGGCGCCGTCCAGGCTGCCGGCGATGACCAGCACCGGCATCGCGAGCTCCCCCAGACGGTCCCACAGCGGCTGCTGGGTGCCGGTGCCGGCCAGGCGCAGGCTCGACGCCAGCCCGGCGGCGCTGCCCCCCAGGCGGCTTTCGATGGCCGCCGACGCGGCGGGCAGGGTGGCGAAGAGCGGCCGTGTCAGCCACCACGCCACGAACGCCTCGACGCCCTCGGCCTCGACCCGCTCCGCCAGCCGTTCGTCGGCAGCCCGCCGGGCGGCTCGCTCCTCGGGGTCGTCGATGCCGGCGGTGGCGCTGACGAGCACCAAGGCGTCGACCAGGTCGGGTCGGGCCAGCGCCAGGTGCAGCGCCAGGCGCCCGCCCATCGAGTAGCCGACATAGCTGGCCGGCCCGACCGTCGCGCCGATGAGCTCGGCGCCTTCCCAGAGGTCGGTGTTGACTGCGGCGGAACGCCCGTGGCCGGGGGCGTCCACCGCCACGAGGCGCCACCGGTCGGCGAGCCGGCCGGCGACAGGCTCCCACGAGGCCGCCGACTGCGTGAACCCGTGTACCAGCCCGACGGTCGGCCCGGCCCCCCACTCTTCGATGTGCAGCGGTCCGGTGTCGGGCACGCGACGATCCTGCCATGACCGACGCCGACGTCCAGGCCAGCTTCGCCGCCGTGCTGGTCGATGAGTGGGTGGCAGCGGGCGTAACCGACGCGGTGGTGGCGCCGGGGTCGCGCTCGACGCCGATGCTCGTGGCCTTGGCGGCCGACAGCCGGGTGCGGGTACACGTGGTCCTCGACGAGCGCAGCGCCGGGTTCGTCGCGCTCGGCCTCGGCGCGGCGACGGGACGGCCGGCCCCGGTGGTGACGACCAGCGGGACCGCGGCCGTGGAGCTGCACCCCGCGGTGGTCGAGGCTGACCTCGCGGGTGTACCGCTGCTGGCGGTCACCGCGGACCGACCGCCGGAGCTGCACCACGTCGGGGCGCCCCAGACCGTGGAGCAGGTCGGCGGGTACGGGGCTGCGCCCCGCTTGACCCTGGAGCCCGGAGTGCCGGTCGCAGCCACCGCCCACACGTGGAGGGCGCTGGCCGTGCGAGCGGTCGCGGTGGCCACCGACGGCCCGCTCGGTCCGGGGCCGGTGCACCTCAACTTGGCTTTCAGGGAACCGCTCCTCGGCCAGCCCGACCCGGCGCTGGCCCCACCACGAGACGGCCGCGACCGTTGGACCGTCGGCTCCCGCCCGGTGCCCAGCGCCGTCGACGCTGCGGTCCTCGGGTCGCTCGTGATGCGCCGCGCCGAGGGCGGCATCATCGTCGCCGGCGCCGGCGCCGGGGACCCGCAACTGGTCCTCGACGTCGCCTCGGCCCTCGGCTGGCCGGTCCTGGCCGACCCCCGCTCGGGGGTGCGCGTCCCGCACCAGCGGGTGGTGGCCGCCGCCGACGCCCTGCTCCGAGGCGGCCCGGTCGCCGGGTGGGAACCGACCGCGGTGCTTCGCCTGGGCCGTCCGTGGGCGTCCAAGGTTCTCGCCCAGTGGCTGGCCCGGCCCCGCCCGGAGCTGGTCGACGTGCTCGTCGACCCGACCGGTCGATGGTCCGACCCCGACCAGCGGGTAACCCATGTGATCGCCGCCGATCCGGTCGGGGTGTGCCGGGCGCTGCTGGCCCGGGCCGGCGACGGCGGCCACGTCGCCAGCCGGTGGGCGGCCCGATGGGGGAGGGCCGAAGCCGCCGCCCAGAAGGCCATCGACGGCGCCCTGCCCGGGCCGGCGCTGAGCGAGCCGGGCATCGCCCGCCGGGTGCTGCGGGCGGTGCCCGAAGGCTCGGTGGTGGTGGCGTCCTCGTCGATGCCCATCCGGGATCTCGAGTGGTTCGGCCGGCCCCGCGCCGGCGTGCGGGTCCACTCGAACCGCGGAGCCAACGGGATCGACGGTGTCGTGTCGACGGCCATCGGCGTGGCCCTGTCGGGGGCGCCAACGGTCGGCCTGCTCGGCGATCTGGCTTTCGTCTACGACGCCGGCGCGTTGCTGTGGGCCGCTCGGCGCCCCGTCGAGTGCACCCTGATCGTGGTGGACAACCAAGGCGGCGGGATCTTCTCGTTCTTGCCTCAGGCCGCCGCGCTCGCCCCCGAACGCTTCGAGGCCTACTGGGGTACCCCCCACGGCCTGGACCTAGTGGCGCTGGCCCGCAGCTACGGGGTGGACGCGGAGGAGGTCGGGGATCTCGACGCGCTCGAAGCGGCGGCCGCCCGGCCGGGCCCCGGGCTTCGGGTGGTGGTGGCCCGCACCGACCGGCAGACCAACGTCGAGATCCACGATCGGGTCAACGCGGCGGTGATCGAAGCGCTGAACGAGGAGTTCGCCGCCAAGTAGCGTCGCTGCTGTGAGCGAACTCGATGCATGGGGACCCCTGGCCGCGCTGATCGGTGAGTGGGAGGGCGACGAGGGCCTCGACGTGTCGTTCTCCAACGAGCGGGGCACGATCCACGAGACGCCCTACCGCGAGAAGACGACGATGAAGCCGTTCGGCCCGGTGGAGAACGGCACCCAGAGCCTCTACGGCCTCGACTACCGCACCGCGGCGTGGAGAGGCGACGAGGAGAACCCGTTCCACACCGAGGTCGGGTACTGGCTGTGGGACGCCGCGGACGGCGTGGTCATGAGGTCGTTCATGATCCCCCGCGGGTCCGCGGTCATGGCCGGGGGGCCGGCCGACCCCGCCTCGACCAGGATGGTGATGCGCGCCGACTGCGGGTCGGAGATCTTCGGCATCCTGTCCAACCCGTTCCTGGCGGAGAAGGCCCGGACCAGCACCTACGAGGTGACCGTCACCGTCCACGACGACGGTACGTGGTCCTACGACGAGACCTCGACGATCGAGCACGCCCGGGTCGACGACCTGGTGTCTCACACCGACAGCAACCGGATGCGCCGGGTCGGCTGAACGGCCGCCCCTTCGTGGTCCGGCGGTCAGCGGTGGTAGGGGTCGACCAGGTCTGAGCCGAGCACCCGCTGGGCCAGCCCGTCGGGCTCGACGGCGGCCACGTCGAAGGTGCCGTCGGCTTCGAGCGACAAGGACAGCACCCCGCAGCGCTTCTCTCCGTAGAGGGGCTGGTGGCTGTCGGGGAGCACCGCCCAGGTGGTGGGCGCCCACACCTGAGCGACGCCGCCCCGCTCCGCCAGCCGATGCTGGTGGACGTGACCGCTGAGCACCGCCCTCAGGTTGTGGCCGACGGTCAGCTGGTCCAGCCGCCGGGTCGCCGGTTCAGGCGCGAAGCGCCGTCTCGACCCCTCTGCCCGCTCCTCCGCAGTGGTCGCCATCGGCTTGTGCATGACCAGCAGCAAAGGTCGGGTCGGGTCGAGGCCGGCCACGGTTTCCTCCACCCACCGCCATTGCAGCTGCTCGTCGTCGAGGCCGGACCCGAGCAGCTGGCCGTCGAGCGCCACGATCGTCCACCCGCCTGTGGTCGCACACCACCAGTCGGGGCCGAGCGCGTCGACCCAGCGGGCGCGGCGGTCGGCGTCGATGGGCACGTCCCTGCCGCCCTCAGTCGGCGGTGTGTCACCGGTGTCGTGGTTGCCCGGCACCGCCAGCCACGGGACCGCGAGCCGGTCGAGTTGGTCGCGGGCGGCGGCCAGCTCGCTTGGATCGTTGGCGCCGTCGAGGGTCACGTCGCCGGCGTGGATGACCAGGTCCGGTCGCAACGAGCCGACATGGTCTACGACGGCGTCCCAGCTGAGCAGCGCCTCGGGAGCCGCAGGGGAGAGGTGGGTGTCGGAGACCACGGTCACGCGGGCCACGGCGTGACCGTAGCCCGCCGCCGCCTCGGGGCGTCAGCAACGGGACAGTGTTCGCCTGCGGTTGCCCTCACCGTCACGGCCCGGACACCGCCGACCGACAGCGGCGCGGCGACGTGCAAGCATGAGCGTTCCCACGCCACCACCGATCAGGGATCGCATCATGACCTCGAGGCACACCCGCAGGCTGGAACAGCCAGATCAACCGGAGGCCGTGCTGGATCACATCGGCCCCGGCGCGGACCTGATCGTCCCGCTTCACCACGGCGAGCCGCATACCGTCATCGACGCCCTGGAGGCCAACGCGGAGCGCCTCGACGGGGTGCGCATCCACCAGATGGACTCGATCCGAGAACGCGACTACATCCGGGGCAAGTACCGCGGCCACCTGGACCACGTCAGCTACTTCTTGGGCAGCGGGAACCGCAACGCGTTCTGGGAGGGCGGCTGCGAGCTCGTGCCCGCCCACTTCAGCGAGGTACCGAAACTGCTGCGGGAAGGCACCCGCCACGACCTGGTCGTCGCCTCGGCCAGCCGGCCCGACCGGCACGGCTACTTCAGCCTCGGCACCAACGCCGACTACGCGGCGTCGTTCATCGGGGAGACCCCGTTCTTCCTCGAGGCCAACGCCCAGATGCCTCGTACCTTCGGCCAGAATCAGGTCCACATCTCCCAGGTCGTCGGGTGGTGCGAGGCTGACTACCCCCTCGACGAGACGCTGCCGGCCGGGCCCGACGTCCGGGACCAGCGGATAGCCGAGCTGGTCGCCGAGCACATCAGCGACGGTTCGTGCCTGCAAATCGGAGTCGGGCGCATCCCCAACGCCCTTTTGGCTGCGCTGAAGGACCACACCGACCTGGGTGTTCACACCGAGTGCATGTCCGACGGCGTGATGGACCTCGTGGAGATCGGCGCGGTGACCGGGGCGCGCAAGCAGCAGGACCGCAACAAGCACGTGGCGACTTTCGCCACGGGCAGCGCACGGTTCTACGACTGGCTGGACTGCAACTCGTCGGTGCTGATGCTGCCCGTCGAATGGGTGAACGACCCGAGGGTGGTGGCCATGGAACGCAACGTGGTGGCCATCAACGCCACCAGCGAGGTCGACCTGCTCGGCCAGGCCGGCAGCGAGACGATCGCCGGCCGTTACTGGTCGGGGTCGGGTGGTCAGTCAGACTTCAGCAGGGGGGCGATGTACTCCAAGGGAGGCAAGGCGTTTCTCGTGACCCACGCCGCGACCGACCACGGTGTGAGCCGGATCAAGGTGGAGTTGGGGCGAGGCACGCCGGTCACCGCGCTGAAAAACACCGTCGATCATGTGGTCACCGAGTACGGCGTCGCTCACCTGCGGGGCCGGAGCATCTCGGCTCGGGCCCGCGCCCTGATCTCCATCGCCCACCCCGACCACCGCGAAGAGCTGGAGATGGAAGCCAGGAAGGTCGGTTTGCTGCACTGAGCGCCTTTGGGGCGCCGGCGCGGCTAGGGGCGGACGATCGCCGCCAGCAGCGCCTGCAGCTTCAGCTGGGTCTCGGCCAGCTCCGCGGCCGGGTCGGAGTCGGCGACGACCCCGACGCCGGCGTACATCGACGCCCGGGCCCCGTCGAGCACCGCGGAGCGGATGCCGAGCGCGAACGCGCCGTCCCCGCGGGCGTCGACCCAGCCGACCGGGCCGGCGTAACGGCCCCGGTCGAAGCCCTCGACCGCCTGGAGGTGGGCTATCGCCGCCTTGGTGGGCGTCCCGCCGACCGCCGGTGTGGGGTGGACCTCCGCCACCATGTCGAGCGCGGTCGGCACCCGGCCCGTCACCGGATCGGCGGCGAGCCGCCCGGAGATAAACGTGGCCAGATGGGAGACGTTGCGCAGCCCCAGCACCGCCGGCTGGTCGGGGACTTCCAGCGACTCGCAGAACGGACGGAGGGCGGCGGAGAGAGTGTCGATCACCAGGTGGTGTTCCCACCGTTCCTTGGCCGACGCGAACAACCCGGCGACGAGCGCGTCGTCAGCCGCGGCGTCGCCGCTGCGGGCCACGGTCCCGGCGAGCGGGTGGCTCTCGATGGTCGTTCCCTGCCTACCGACGAGCAGCTCGGGGCTGGCCCCGACGAAGCCTTCGATGTCGAACACCATGCACGACGGGTACAGCGCCGCCAGGCGTCCGAGGATGTCGGCGGAGAGGAACGGCCGGTTGGCCTCCACGTCGACGCGCCGGGCCAGGACGACCTTGTCGAGCGCGCCGGCACGGATGCGATCGACCGCCTCGGCGATCACTGCCTGCCAGTCGTCGTGGGACAGCGACGGGACGAGAGAGAACCGGTCCGGTGGGCGGCCACCCTGGCGCCCGTCGGGGGGCAGGTCGGGGCGGCAACCCTCCGGTCCTACCACCGTGACCCACGACCCCTGCAGGTCGGTTCCCCAAAGCGTCCTGGGCACCACCAGGTGACCGCCGGCCGTCGGGTCGAAGGGGAGCGCGGCGAACGCGACGGGACCGGTGCCGGGTCGGCGCAGCCCGTCGCGGGTGTCGATCGACTCCAGGATCCCAGCCACCCGCCGCACGCCGTCGCGGTCGGCCAGCCCGCCGGGCAGGTCGATGCGCAGCGCCTCCCCGACGCCGGCGATGGCTCGGGTCTCGCTGCGCCACAAGAGCCCGGCCCGGTCGCCGCCGACGCTCAGCAGGTCGGGGGTCTCGGCCACTGCGACGGTGGTGGCGACAAGCGGAGCGCTCATCGGGCCCGCGTCGCGGTGATCAGCTGGCTGATCCCGAAGGACAGGAGACGGCGGCGGACGTCGTCGAAGCCGGCGCCCCGCAGCTGCTCGAGCATCTCCTCCGGCGCCGGCAGGTACGCCACCGACCGGGGCAGGTACGCGTACGCCGCCCCGTCGGAGAGCAGGGCCCCGACCCGGGGGACGACCTTGCCGAAGTACACGGCGTGCCCGGCTTTGAGCAGCTTGATCTCCGGTTCGGCCACCTCGAGCAGCGCGATACGCCCCCCGGGGCGGACAACCCGGCCCAGCTCGGCCCAGAGGGTGGGCAGGTCGGCGACGTTGCGCAGAGCGAAGCCGCTCACCGCACCGTCGAGAGACCCGGCAGCGAACGGCAGGTGAAGGCCGTCGCCGTGCACCAGCGGAGCGTCAGTCCGGGCGTGGTCCAGCATCCCCTTCGACAAGTCGATGCCGACCGGGCGCAGACCGGCGCCGGCCAGCACCGCGCACAGCTCTCCGGGGCCGCACGCCACGTCGAGCACCGACGCCCCTTTCCCCAACTCCAGCGCAGCCACAGCCTGCTTGCGCCACCCCCGGTCCATCCCGAAGGTCAAAAGCGTGTTGAGCAGGTCGTAGCGGGGGGCGATGGCGTCGAACATCGACCGCACCGCCCGGACCTTGGCCTCCCCCTCCGGCAGCGGAGCGGTAGGCGTCACTCGTAGTACCGCAACAGGACCTCAGCGACACACGACGGCTTGGTGGCGCCTTCCACCTCGAAGGTGTAGCGGATCTTCACCTGGGCGCCGCCGGGGATGTCGTCGACCGCGAGCAGCTCGCCGCCCGCCCGCAGCTTGGAGCCGACGGGTACAGGGGAGGGAAAGCGCAGCTTGTCGATGCCGTAGTTGACGCCCATCGAGATTCCACCGACCTGGAGGATCTCCTGGCCGACGACCGGCACCAGCGACAGCGTCAGGTAGCCGTGGGCGATCGGGCCCCCGAAGGGTCCGGCCTTGGCCCGCTCCACGTCGACGTGGATCCACTGGTGGTCTCCGGTGGCGTCCGCGAAGAGGTTGACCTGCTCCTGGGTGATCTCGCGCCACTCGCTGTAGCCGAGGTGCTCCCCGACCTTCGCCTTCAGGCCGCTGATGCCATCGATCTTGGTGGTCATGGGCCGCAGGCTAGAGCGTCGACCCGGGCAACCTCATCCCGGCGCAGCCTCATCCCGCCCTGGCCGGGCTACTTGAACCAGGTCTTTTGGTAGCTGCGGCTCTGCGGATGGAGGAGCAGGGCCACCAACGCGACCTCGAACAGCAGGCTGACGATCGTCGCGCCGAACCGGCCGGTGGCGATCAGCACCAGCGGCAGAAGAGCGATGGCCACGCCCAGCCAGTACCCCGCCTTCTTCTCGTTGGCGATGCCGAGGCCGGCGGCCACCGACCCGATCGTCAGCACTGCTCCGATCGGGAACAACGAGAACGCCACGCCGCCGATCAGATCGAACGCCGCGTTGATGTACATGATCATCGTGGCGATGTACAGGGTCTGGGGCTGGGTGCGATCCAGCCACTTGTTGGCGGCCATGGCATCAAGTATGGGCCACGCGAGGCGTTGGGGTCGGGCGGCTCCCCGGCCGATCAGGTTCGGGCTGCCAGCTGGCCGCAGGCGGCGTCGATGTCGGTGCCCCGGTTGCGCCGGATGGTGGCGTTGACGCCCAGGTCGGTGAGGCGGTCGCGAAACTGGCGTACCCGTCCCGGCGACGACCCCATGACCGCGTACCCCGGCGTCGGGTTGAGCGGGATGAGGTTGACGTGGGCGCCGAGAGGCACCGCAATGTCCGCCAGCTCGGCCGCGTCCTTGAACGAGTCGTTGACCCCGTCGATGAGCGCCCACTCGAACGACAGGCGCCGGCCCTTCGCGGCGAGGTAGGAGCGGCAGGCCTCGGTGAGCACCGACAGCGGGTAGCGCCGGTTGAGCGGCACCAGCTTCTCCCGCAGGCGGTCGTTGGCCGCGTGGAGCGACACCGCCAGGTTGACCGGTAGGGCCTCGGTGGCCAGGCGGCGGATCCCGGGGACTACGCCCACCGTGGACACGGTGAGATGGCGGGCGGAGATGCCGATGTCGTCGTGGAGGCGGGTGATCGCCGCCCACAGGCGGTCGTAGTTGGCGAGCGGCTCGCCCATGCCCATGAACACGATGTTGGAGACCCGCCGCTCGCCCTCCGGGTGGGCGCGGGCCTGGCGCATGGCGGCCACCACCTGCTCGACGATCTCGCCGGCGGTGAGCTGGCGGGTGAAGCCGGCCTGACCGGTGGCGCAGAACGAGCAGTTCATGGCGCAACCCGCCTGCGACGACACGCACACCGTGGTGCGGTCGCGGTAATGCATGAGCACGGTCTCCACCCTGGCCCCGTCGTGCAGGGCGAAAAGCCACTTGACCGTCTCGCCGCCGTCGGAGACCGACTCGGCTACCGGGGTGAGCGCGGGGGGGAGGGCCGAGTCGAGCCGCTCCCGGAGCGCGGCCGGCAGCTCGGTCATCTCGGCGGGCCGGCGGACGTTGACGTGCAGGCTGCGCCACACCTGCTCCACCCGGTAGCTGGGCTGGTCCGCCATCAAGTCGGCGAGCCGGTCGCGGGTGGCGTCGTAGGGGCCGGGCACGGCTGCCACGGTACCGTCGCCGACGGGCGGGACCGGGGCCTCAGGTGGCGGCGATGTCGCCGGTGTAGGCCCGGTCGATGTGGTTGACCACGAAGCCGAGGTCGATGTAGAGCTTCACTGCGGGGGCGTTGCCGGCGTCGACGTAGAGCATGCCGACCTCGAGGCCCTCTCCGGCGAGGTGTTCGAGGCCGGCGACGGTGAGCTTCCGGCCGAGGCCCTTGTGGCTAGTGGCGGGGTCGACGGCGATGACGTAGATCTCCCCGAGCGGGGGCCGGTGGTCGGCGTGGACCTTGGTCCAGCAGAACCCGACCAAGCGGCCGTCCACCTCGTGCAGCAAGAACCCGCCCGGGTCGAACCACGGCTCGGCCTCGCGGGCCTTGATCGTGCCCAGGTCCCAGCCGCCCTGCTCGGGATGCCACTCGAAAGCGCGGTTGTTGACCTCCAGCCACGCGGCCTCGTCGCGTCCCGGCTCGAACGGCCGGGTGGCGACGGTCCCCGTGACCTCCACCAGTTCCCGCTCGAGGGGGAGAGGGCGGCGCATCTGGTACAGCGAACGCCCCGGGCTCAAGCCGGCGGCCGCGGCGATGCGGTCGTGCTCGGGCCTGGGCTGGTTGACCCACAGGTGGACGTGGCCGCCACCCTCCTCGGCGATCACCCCGGCCGCGGCCGACACCAGACCGGTGCCGATGTCGTTGCCCGGCCGGCGGTGGTGGGGGTCCACGACGTACTCCAACGCCCAGCTGTGGGACCGGTCGGTGCCGCGTGTCACCTGCGCATAGCCGACCGGGTGCGGATGGTCGTCCTGCCAGGCGATCAGAGCGGCGAAGCCGGCCCGCCCTCCCTGCGCCAGGTCCAGCCATGCGTGCTCGTCCATCGGGGCGTGGTCGTCAGCGAGGGTGGCCTCTTCGACCAACTGGGCGACGGCGGCGATCTCGTCTGGTGCCAGCGTCCGCTTGATCTCTATCCGGGCCATCGTGCCGGCAGGCTACTGGCCCGTTCGTCGGGCTCCCGCTGGCCGATGCTCCGGTGGCCGGTGCTTCGGTGTGGCCGGTGCTTCGGTGTGGCCGGTGCTTCGGTGTGGCCGGGCGAGCCCTAACCTGGCCGCTCGTGGCCCGACCCCGCACGCCCGCCGGCCGGGCCCGACTGACCGTCGCCCGCCTCGCAGAGGAGTACCCAGGCACCACCAGGGAGCTGTGCGAGCTGGACTTCGCCACTCCCTACCAGCTGCTGGTGGCGACGGTCCTGTCCGCCCAGACCACCGACGTGGCGGTCAACGGGGCGACGCCTGCGCTCTTCGCCCGCTACCCGACGCCCGCCGACCTGGCTGCGGCGAGGCCCGAAGACGTCGAGGCGCTGATCCACGGGACGGGGTTCTTCCGGGCCAAGGCCCGCAGCATCATGGGCCTCGCCGCGGCGCTCGAGGAGCGCTTCGGCGGCGAGGTTCCGCCCCGCATGGCGGACCTGGTCACCCTGCCCGGCGTCGGACGCAAGACGGCGAACGTGGTGCTCAGCGTGGCGTTCGGCGTGCCGGGCTTCCCCGTCGACACCCACGTCGTTCGCTTGACCCACCTGCTCGGGCTGACCACCGAGACCGACCCGGTCCGTATCGAGACCGAGGTGACCGCTCTCCTCCCCCGCAAGGAGTGGGGGACTGCCAGCCTGCGCCTGATCCTTCACGGCCGGCGGGTGTGCATCGCTCGCCGGCCCCGATGTGACCAGTGCTCGCTGGCCGACTTCTGCCCGTCAGTGCAAAGCCCGCTGAGCGCGACCGGGGCGACCTCGAAGAAGCGGAGCGCCAAGACGTTGCCGCTGGCGGTACCTCGGGGCGCGCCCACGTCGTAGCGCGGGGCGCGGGTTTTGTGGGGCGGGGAGAGCAGACGTCGCAAACCCGCGCTGTGGCACGGGTTTGCGACATCTGCTCTCGAAGACGCCCCCGGAGCGCGCCACGAAGTCCGGCCCGGAGCCCCACGAGGCGGTCGGCGCCGCCCACGGCCCGGAGGGTCCGACGATGCCGGTGCTAGCCCGGCGCCCCCAGCAGCCGGGCGGGGTCGAGATGGACCCGGCCGAGGACGATCCGGCTCTGGATCTCCCGAGCGCCGAGCCGGCGCAGGTCGTCAACGACGATCTCGAGATCCGCGGTGCCGGTCGTGGCCACAGTCAGCTGGTAGTCGTACTCGCCGGTGGTGTGCACGGCGGACAGGACGGGGATGACCCCGGCCAGGTCCCGCTCGAAGTCGAGGCGGTCGACCGAGTCCTTGAGCTTGAGGTCGGTGAGGGCCAGGAGGTGACGGCCCAGCCGGGCCAGGTCGAGGGAGGCGTGCACCCCGCTGATGACCCCGGAGGTCTGCAGCCGTCGGACCCGGTCGGCGGTGCTGTTGGGGCTCAGGTGCACTGCGCGGGCCAGCTCCTGGTAGCTCATCCGCCCGTCACCGAGCAGGAGGGTGACCAGCTGGCGGTCGGTGTCATCGAGGAGCGGCAAGAGGATCCCTTCGCCCGGCGACGCTCGTCGCAGGAAAAGTGGTCAGACTCTGATCTTGCCACGAAAAAAGTGGCCGTGGGCGCATACTGGGAAAGAACTCCGAGCCTATCGAGGTGGTTCTTCTCCGAGACTGGGCGTCATGGTGCTTCTCGTGATCAAGGTGCTCGTCGCACCCCTTCTGGTCGCGTCGGGGAGCGCGGCGCAACGCCGGTGGGGGCCGGCGGTCGGCGGGCGAATCATCGGACTCCCGCTGACCGCGGTGCCCTTGCTGGTGCTGCTGGCCGTGGTCGACGGCCCGCATTTCGCGGCCGGCGCGGCGACAGCCGACCAGGCCGGCGGTGTGGCGCAGGCGGGCTGGTGCCTTGCGTACGCGCTGGCGGCCCGCCGGCTTCGGCCGATGGCAAGTTTCGGCGTGGCGTCTTCGGTCTTCGCGGTCCTGGCGGTCGCCGCGGGGTTGGTGGCCATCCCGATCGTGCCGGCGACGGCTCTCTCTGCCGGCGCCGTGCTCCTCGCTCTGGCCGTGTGGCCTGACGCGTCGGGCACCCCCGAGGTTGCCCGCCCGTGGCGCTTGGAGCTGCCGGCCCGGATGGTCGTGGCGGCGGCGTTCACCTTCGTCATCGCCGAGTCGGCCGGAGCGCTCGGCGCCCGCCCGGCGGGCCTGGTCGGGGCGTTCCCGCTGCTGACCGCCATCCTGGCTGTGGCCACCCACCTCGGGACCGGACCGGTGGCGACCGAGCGGTTCCTTCAGGGGGTGCTCGGCGCGTCGGGGTCGGTGGTCGCCGGCGTCGGGGTGCTGGCTGTAGCCCTCCCGCGGGCCCCCCTCGCCCTGGCGGTTGCGGCCTCGGTGCTCGCCGCTCTAGCCGCCCAGTCGGTGCTGAGCCCCCGCGCCGCCCGGCACCTGGAATCCCTGCGCCGGGCGGCCCGACGGACGTTCCTGGCCCGCCACCTGCCCTTCAAGCACCTCCCCATCGACCATCGGCCGCTGTGCTCGCCGCGTCCGCTGGCCCAGGAGCCGGATCAGCCGGCTTCTTGCACCACCTTGGCCAGCCGCCGGCCGGCTGCGTTGAGGGTTCGCTCCACCTCGTAGAGGTCAGGTCCGTAGGTCTCGCGCTCCGACGGTGTCAACCCCTCGGTGATCTTGGTGATCCGCCCGGCCAGATCGTCGAGGGCGGTGGCCAGGGAGCTGAGTTCCGGTCCGACGCTCACCCGACCCTCCTGCGGGTGGCGAAGGCGGCGGGGAGGGCGCCGGCGGGGAGGGCAACGCCCGGGAGGGCAACGCCCGGGAGGGCAACGCCCGGGAGGGCAACGCCCGGGAGGGCAACGCCCGGGAGGGCAACGCCCGGGAGGGGTCCCGACCATGCGGGTACGATCAGTGCTTCCATGTTGACCATTGTGACCCCCCGCTGATGGCGCCCCTCCTGACCCGCATCGACGTCCGGTCGGCGACGGGCGACCTGCGGTCTCTCCTGCCCGCGCCGGAGCTGGGCGAGGAAGGCCCGATCGAGGCGGTGCGGGCCATCCTGGCCGAGGTCCGCGCCGGGCGCGACCGGGCGGTGCGGGACCTGACCGAACGCTTCGACAAGGTCCGCATCGACGACCTGGCGGTGTCGGCGGCGGACATCAAGGCGGCCCTCGATGCCGTCCCGGGTGAGCTGCGACGCGCCCTGGAGGTGGCCGCCGCCAACATCGAGGCCTACCACCGCAGCACCCTGCACGCCGACGGCCGCTACGAGCGCGACGGCGTGACGGTTCGCGAGGTCCGCCAGCCGGTGGAGCGAGCCGGTTGCTACGTCCCCGGCGGCCGGGCGCCGCTGGCTTCGACGGTGCTGATGACCGCCATCCCGGCCCGGGTGGCGGGCGTCAAAGGCATCGCGGTGTGCTCGCCCCCCGGACCGGACGGCAAGGTGGCCGACTCGGTGCTCGCCGCGGCGGCCGTCGCCGGCGTCGACGAGGTGTACCGGGTCGGCGGCGCGCAGGCCATCGGCGCCCTGGCCTACGGGACCGAGACCGTCGCTCCCGTCGACGTGATCGTCGGGCCCGGCAACGTGTACGTCGCCATCGCCCAGCGACTCGTCGCCCAACAGGGCGCGGTGGGGGTGCCCAGCGCGTTCGCCGGCCCCTCGGAGGTGGCGGTCATCGCCGACGACACCACCCCCGTCGATCTCGCCGCCATCGACTTGGTGGTCCAAGCCGAGCACGGCCCCGACGGGCTGGCATGGCTGGTCACGTGGAGCGACCGGGCCGCCGACGCGATCAGCGAAGCGGTGGAACGGATGACCGCGGTCTCCCCCCGCCGCGCCGAGATCGAGTCGACCCTGCTCAAGGGGGGATACGCCGTGGTGGTGGACGGCCCCGAGCAGGCGATGGAGGTGGCCAACATCATCGCCGCCGAGCACCTCGAGATCATGACCTCCGACCCTGAGTCCCTGGTAGGCCAGGTGCGCGCCGCCGGCGCGGTGTTCCTCGGCACCAACGCCCCGGCGAGCGTCGGCGACTACGCGGCGGGTCCCAGCCACGTGCTGCCCACCGCCCGCTCCGCCCGCTTCGGCAGCGCGCTGCGCTGCGACGATTTCTGCCGCCACATCCACGTGGTGGACCTCGACCAGTCCGCGCTCGACGCGCTGGCGCCGCACGTGGCCGCGATCGCCACCGCCGAGGGGCTGGCCGCTCACGCCGAATCGGTTTGGCTGCGCGCGACCGACCGGCCGACCGGTTCCCGGCGGCCGTGACCCTGCCCGAGCCCCGCGCCGACCTCGGCCTGCGGGAGGGCTACCACTCGGCCCAAGTCGACGTAGAGGTCCGCCTCAACACCAACGAGTCTCCGCTGCCGCCCCCCCCGGCGTGGCTGGCGGATCTCCAGGCTGCGGTCGGGGCGATCGAGTACCACCGCTACCCCGACCGGCGGGCGTGGGCCCTGCGCGAAGCGCTGGCCGACCTGCACGGGCTGGCCCCGGAGCAGGTGTTCTGCGCCAACGGATCCAACGAGGTCCTGCAGTCGCTGTGCCTGGCCTACGGCGGCGCCGGGCGCCGAGCGCTGACCTTCGAGCCGACCTACGCCCTGCACTCCCACATCGCTCACCTCACCGGGACCGGCGTGGTGAGCGCCAACCGCCGCAGCGACTTCACCCTCGACGCGGACCTGGTGCTCGACGTGTTGAAGGCCGAGGGGCCAGAGATCACGTTCCTCTGCTCGCCCAACAACCCGACCGGGATGAGCGAGCCGCGCGGCCTGGTGGCGTCGGTGGTCGAGGCCGCGCCGGGCCTGGTAGTGGTTGACGAGGCCTACGGCCAGTTCGCCGACTGGTCGGCGCGCGACCTGCTCGCCGAGGACGCCCCGCTCGTGGTCACCCGGACCTTTTCCAAAACCTGGTCGATGGCCGCGGTCCGGCTCGGGTACGCGCTGGCGCCGGCACCGGTCGTCGCCATGCTGGAACGGGTGGCCCTGCCCTATCACCTCGACGCGATCAAGCAGGCCGCCGGGCTGCTGGCGGTGACCCACGTGGCGGAGATGGAGGCCCGGGTCGGGCTGCTCGTGCGGGAGCGCCAGCGCCTGATCGCGGGCCTCGGCGAGCTGCCGGTGGAGACATGGCCGTCGCAGGCCAACTTCGTGCTGTTCCGCCCGGAGGGGAGCAGCGGCGCCGACGTGTGGCAGGGGTTGGTCGACCGGTCGGTGCTGGTGCGCGACACGTCGTCGTGGCCGGGGCTGGAAGGCTGCCTGCGGGTGACGGTGGGCACCGAGGCGGAGAACGACCGGTTCCTCGCCGCCCTCCGCGAGGTTTTGAAAGAGACGGGAAAATGAGCCGTAGCGCACAACGGGTCCGCAAGACCAAAGAGACCGCCATCACGATCGACCTGGAGCTGGACGGCTCTGGGCAGGTCAACGTCGACACGGGGATCCCGTTCTTCGACCACATGGTCACCCAGCTGGGAAAGCACGGAGGGTTCGACCTGTCGGTCCAGGCGTCGGGCGACGTCCACGTCGACACCCACCACACCGTGGAGGACGTCGGGATCCTCCTCGGCGAGACGCTGCGCGAGGCCCTCGGGGACAAGGCCGGCGTGCGGCGGTTCGCGTCCGTCGCCGTGCCGCTCGACGAGACGCTCATCGACGTCGCCGTCGACCTGTCGGGCCGACCGTTCCTCGTGTACTCGGTCGACCCGTCCCCGGGCGGGGAGTCGTTCCTGCTCGGCCAGCCCGGCTTCGACCCGCAGCTGGCCGAGGAGTTCTGGCGGGCGTTCGCCCACGCCGCGGCGATCACCCTCCACCTGCGGATGGTGTCAGGCAAGAACACCCACCACATCCTCGAAGCGTCCTTCAAGGCGGTGGCGCGGGCCCTGCGGGACGCGGTGCGCGTCGAGGGAGTCGGCGTGCCGTCGACCAAGGGGACGCTGTAAGGATGATCGCGGTCCTCGACTACGGGATCGGCAACCTGCGCTCGGCCGAGAAGGCCCTGCAGCACGTGGGCGCCGACGCCGCATTGACGGCCGACCCGGACGTCGCGGCGGCCGCCGACGGCGTCGTCCTGCCCGGCGTCGGCAGCTTCGGCCGGTGCATGGAGGCGCTTCGCGCCAGCGGCCTCGACGCCGTCGCGCTCAGCGCGCTCGACGCCGGCAAGCCGTTCCTCGGGATCTGCGTGGGGATGCAGATGCTCTACGAGGGCTCTGACGAGTCGCCCGGGGTGGCGGGCCTCGGAGTGCTCCCCGGCACCATCCGGCTGCTGCCCGCCGGGGTCAAACGCCCGCAAATGCAGTGGAACCGTCTCGACGTGCGGCCCGGCGCCGGCCGCTGGCTCAGATCCGAGGACGGCACCGGGGAGCAGTGGGTTTACTTCGTTCACTCCTACGCCGCTCCCGCCGGGCCCGACGTGGTGGCGACCTGCGACTACGGCGGCCCGGTGACCGCCGCAGTGGAGCGCGGCCCGCTGTGGGCGACGCAGTTCCACCCCGAGAAGTCCGGCGCGGCGGGCCTCGCCATCCTGCGGGCGTTCGCGGAACGCGTGAGCGTCGGGGACCTGTCGGGGGCGTCGCGGTGAGCGGCGCGGAGACCCCCCGGGCCGGGGGCGCGCCGCCAGCCGGGACGCTCGAGCTGTTCCCCGCCATCGACCTGCGCGGCGGGCGCCTGGTCCGCCTGGTGGAAGGAGACTTCAGCCGGGAGAAGGTCTACGGCGACGACCCGCCGTCGGTCGCGCGTGCTTTCGCGGCGCAGGGGGCCCCGTGGATCCACGTCGTCGACCTCGACGCGGCCCGCACCGGCGACCCGGTCAACCGGGCGGTGGTGGAACAGATCGTGGCGTCGGTGACCGTGCCGGTCCAAGTCGGCGGCGGCGTGCGCAGCATGGAGGACGCCGCGGCGCTGCTCGGGGCCGGCGTGACGCGGGTGGTGGTCGGCACCGCCGCGGTCGAACGGCCGGAGCTGGTGGCCGACATCGCCGACCGCTGGCCTGGGCGGGTGGCGGTCGGCCTCGACCACCGCGACGGCGACGTCATGCTCCGGGGTTGGGTGGCCGACGGCGGAAGGCGGGTCACCGACTTGATCCCCGAGGTGATCGGCGCCGGCGCGGCGGCGGTCATCGTCACCGACATCCGCCGCGACGGGCGCCTGGCCGGCCCTGACGTGGTGGGCCTGGCCGGTCTCCTCGAGGCGACCGGGGCGCCCATCGTGGCATCGGGCGGGGTGGCGTCCCTAGACGACCTGCGCCTGCTGTCCGCGGTCCACGCCCGGGGGACCGGACTGGCCGGCGTGATCGTCGGCAAGGCTCTCTACGAGGGCAAGTTCAACGTGGAGCAGGCCATCGCCGCGCTGCGCGCCCTGGGCGGCCCGGCCAGCTCGGGAGCGCCGTGAGCGCCCCGACGACGGCCGCGTCGTGAGAGCGGTCAGGGTGGTGCCGTGCTTGGACGTGGACGGCGGGCGGGTCGTCAAAGGCGTCAACTTCCTCGGTCTGCGCGACGCCGGCGACCCGGTGGAGTTGGCCGCCCGCTACGACGAGGAGGGCGCCGACGAGCTGGTGTTCTACGACATCACCGCCTCGGCCGAGGCGCGCGACACGATGATCGACGTGGTGGCCCGCACCGCGGAGGAGGTGTTCATCCCCCTGACCGTCGGAGGCGGCGTGCGGAGCCTGGAGGACGCCCGGCGGCTGCTGCGCACCGGTGCGGACAAGATCAGCATCAACTCTTCCGCGGTCGAACGCCCGCAGCTCATCGCCGAGGTGGCTGACACGTTCGGCGCTCAGTGCGTGGTCCTCGGAGTCGACGTGCGCAGCCGTCGCGGCGGCGGGTGGGAGGTGGTGACCCACGGCGGTCGGCGCCCGACCGGGCTCGACGTGCTGGAGTGGGTGGCCGAAGGCGAACGGCTCGGCGCCGGCGAGGTGGTCCTCAACTCGATGGACCGGGACGGGACCCGTTCCGGGTTCGATCTGGTGCTGACCAAGGCGGTGGTCGACGCGGTCGGGATCCCCGTCGTCGCGTCGGGTGGCGTCGGCGGGCTCGACGATCTGGTCGCGGGCGCGGTGATCGGCGGCGCGGACGCCGTTCTGGCCGCCTCGATCTTCCACTTCGGGGAGGCGACGGTGGCCGAAGCCAAGGCTCACCTGGCCGCGGCGGGGGTGACGGTGCGCCCGGCACCGGGCTCCTTGGCGGCGGGATGAGTACGGTGCAGGGTATGGACAGTCACAACCCTGGCCCGGCACCCAAGCCGGGGGATTCCGCCAAGCAGGCCGTCCAGATGCTCAACGACCGGGTGCTGGTGCAGATCCCGCGGGGTGAGGGGGAGCGCACGTCGCGGGCTGGCATCTTGATCCCGGCTACCGCGCAGGTCGGCAAACGCCTGGCGTGGGCCGAGGTCGTCGCCGTCGGGCCCCAGGTGCGGGCGATCAAGACTGGTGACCAGGTTCTGTTCAACCCCGAGGACCGCTACGAGGTCGAGGTCAAAGGCGAGGACTACCTGATCCTTCGCGAGCGCGACATCCACGCGGTCGCCGCGGAGCGCGTCGACAACGGTACGGGCCTGTACCTGTAGCCGGCATCGGGTCGTTGCCGGCCGCCCAATACGATGGTTGGCATGCCGGTCGCCTCTCCAATCGCCGCCACTCCCGAGCAGCTGGCCCGGGTCACCTACAACGCCGACGGCTTGGTCCCCGCCATCGTGCAGGAGCACGGCACCGGCACCGTGTTGATGATGGCGTGGATGAACGCCGGGTCCCTGGAGGAGACCCTGGAGAGCGGGCGGACGGTGTTTTGGTCCCGCAGCCGCCAGGAGCGGTGGCGCAAGGGCGACACGTCCGGTGAGCGCCAGTGGGTGCGCGAGGCGTACTACGACTGCGACGGCGACACCTTGCTGTTCGTGGTCGAGCAGGAAGGGGCCGGGGCGTGCCACACGGGGGAGCACTCCTGCTTCCACCGGGCGTTCGGGCCGGCCGGCGGCCGTGCCGGCGCCGATGCCGCTGGCAGCGACGTTTCCGGTTCCGACGTTGCCGGTGCCGCCGTTGCTGGCAGCGACGTTGCCGGTGCCGCCGTTGCTGGCAGCGACGCCGCTGGTCGCGACGGCGCGCCGCCGGCATGATCCGCCCGTCCCGGGAGGAGTTCGCGGCCCTGGCCCGGGCCCACACCGTCGTGCCGGTGTGGCGGGAGCTGCTCGGTGACCTGACCACCCCGGTCGCCGCTTTCAGCCGGGTCGCCCCCGACGAGCGGTCCTTCCTCCTCGAGTCGGTGGAGGGAGGAGAGCGCTGGAGTCGGTGGTCGTTCATCGGCCGCCGCCCGCGAGCCACCCTGGTGGCCCGCCACGGCCGTATCACGGTGGAGGGCGACCTGCCCCCGTCGGTGCCGCTCGACGCCGGCATCCTCGCCGCCGTCGAAGCGCTCCTTGACGCGTACCGCTCGCCCCGGCTCGAAGGGCTGCCGCCGCTGCACGGCGGGCTGGTCGGCTACCTCGGCTACGACGTGGTCCGCGAGGTGGAGGACCTCCCCGCCCCGCCGCCCGACGAGTTGGGCGTCCCCGACGCCATCGTGTCGGTGGTCGGGCAGGTCGTGGCGTACGACTCGTGGCGTCAGCGGGTGATCCTCATCGACTCGGTGTTCGTCCCTCCAGGGGTGGCGGCCGCGGAGCTCGACGCGGCCTACGACGCTGCGGTGGGGCGGCTCGCGGACCTGGCCGCGGAGGGGGCGCTGCCCCTCGACGAGCCGCTCATCGAGCCGCCGGAGCGGGGGGATCAGCCTCCCGAGGTCCGCCGCCGGACGCCGGCGGAGGTGTACCGGGCCGGCGTGGACGCAGCCCGCGAGCACATCGCGGCCGGCGACATCTTCCAGGTGGTACTGGCCCAGCGCTTCGACGTGGACCTCGACGCCGGACCCTTCGACCTGTACCGGTCGCTGCGTCAGGTCAACCCCAGCCCGTACATGTACTTCCTGCGCCATCCGGAGTGCAGCCTGATCGGGTCGTCGCCCGAGCCGCTCGTCACGCTCCTGGACGGTCGGGTGGTGTCGCGTCCCATCGCCGGCACCCGCAAGCGGGGCTCCGACGACGCCGCCGACCGGCGGATGGCGGCCGAGCTCACCGAGCACCCAAAGGAGCGAGCCGAGCACGTGATGCTCGTCGACTTGGCCCGCAACGACGTCGGGCGGGTCGTGGACTACGGCACCGAGGAGGTCGACGAGCTGATGACCCTGGAGCGCTACAGCCACGTCATGCACCTGACCTCCCAGGTGTCGGGCCGTCTGCGTGACGGTCTGGGCCCGGTCGACGTGCTGCGGGCCACGTTGCCTGCCGGTACGGTGTCGGGCGCGCCCAAGGTGAGGGCCATGGAGATCATCGACAGCCTCGAACCGGCCCGGCGGGGCCCCTACGCCGGGGTGGTGGGATACTTGGACTTCTCAGGGAACCTCGACACTGCCATCGCCATCCGGACGATGGTCGTTGACGGCGCCGGGCGGGCCAGCGTCAGCGCCGGCGCTGGGATCGTGGCCGACTCCGACCCCGCCGACGAGGACCTCGAGTGCGCCAACAAGGCGGCGGCGCTGCTGGCGGCCATCCCCGGCGCCCGGCGCATCGCGGCAGCCCGAGCCGAGGCTGCGGCCGGCGTCGCCGCCTCCGCCGGCGCGGTCGCCGCGGTCGGTGGGGGGGTGGCGACCGATGCCTGATACCGCCGCCGGCGACGGGGGCGCGCCCCGCGCCGCCTACGACGCGCTCCGCTCGGCTGCTGTCGCGGTGGATCCGCGCCGTGACGTGGTGCGGGCCAGCGGCCCGGACGCCACCGCGTTCCTCCAGGGGCAGCTCAGCCAGGACGTGGCCGCGCTGCGCTCCGGCGCTTCGGCGTGGTCGTGGCTGCTGCAGCCGGCCGGCAAGGTCGAGGCGCTGGTGCGCGCCACCAGGCTGGACGGCGACGCGTGGCTGCTCGACACCGACCGGGGTTGGGGGGAGCGGGTACTGGCCCGCCTGAACCGTTTCAAGCTGCGGACCAAGGTCGACCTCGAGCTGATGGACGACTGGACGGTGGTGGGCCTGCGCGGCCCTGACCTGCAGCGCGGTGACGGTGTTCCGGAGTGGCTGAAGTCGGCGTCCGCGACGCCCGGGGTGGTCGCGGCGGTCGACGCGTCGTGGCCGGGGCTTCCGGGCGTGGACCTGATCGGTCCTGGCCCCGCCGCCCCGGCCGGGATCGCCGCGCTCGACGCCGACGGGTGGGAAGCCGCCCGCATCGAGACCGGGATCCCGGTGATGGGCGCCGAGCTGAACGAACGGACGATCCCGGCCGAGACCGGGCTGGTGGATCGGACCGTCAGCTTCACCAAGGGGTGCTACACCGGCCAGGAGCTGGTGGCCCGCATCGACAGCCGAGGATCCAACGTGCCCCGCCTGCTGCGGGGAGTTCGCCTCGACGGTCGGGTCGAGCCGGGCGCCGCGTTGCGCCGCCCGGACGGATCGGACGCAGCGGTGGTGACCAGCGTCGCGCGCAGCCCCGTGTCAGGGTGGGTGGCGCTGGCCTACGCCCGCAGAGGCGTCGAGCCCGGCATGACGGTGAGCGCGGACGGCGGCGTGGAAGGCCGGGTCGACGCCCTGCCCCTCGTCGGGAGCGGGACGCCGTCGGCGTGAACCGACGCAGGCCGGGGAGGTCCCGCGTCGCGGTCGCCGCCGCGCTGGTGAGCGGCGTGGCGCTCAGCGGCTGCGGCGGCGGGGTGGAGTCCCTGTCGTTCCCCGCCCCGCCTTCCACCTCCCCCCAGCCGCCGACGACCGCGGTGGCGCCGCCAGCCGACTACTCCCAGGTCCGCCAGTCCCCCGTGCCCGGCGTGACCACCACCACCCTGCCGACCATCGGCCCGGGGGCGGCGACCATCGACGGCACGATCGTCGGACCGTCGGGACCGGTGGCCGGCGCCACCGTCGAAGCCGAACGGATCGTCGACGGCGTGTCGGCCGCGACCCAGGCGACGACCGCCGCCGACGGCAGCTTCACCATTTCCAAGGTGCTCGGGGGGGTCTACCGGCTGCGGGCCTGGCAGCCGCCGATGCTGTCGCTGATCACCCCCGACGTGTTCTTCCTCGGCGCGACCGACACCCAGTCGGTCACCTTCACCCTCCAGTCCTTCGGGGGTGTCCAAGTCACCAGCTCGATGGCCCCTGGCACCGTCGAAGTGGGCGACGACGCCAACCTCGTCGTGTCGGTCACCCAGCAAACCGTCGGACCCGACGGCGTGGTGCGACCCGTGCCGATGCCAGCCCAGAACGTCACCCTCGACGACGGGGGAGGCTGGAGCACGCTCGGAGCCAACCCGGCGGTGACCGGCCCCGACGGTAACGCCAGATTCGTGCTGACCTGCACCTCGGCGCCGGCGCCGGCGGTGATCGCGTCGGTGGCCGGAGCCGCCCCGGCCACGCTGCCGACCTCCACGTGCGTCAACCCGGCGCCGCCGGTCACCACGCCCCCCGCCGCCACCCCGCCTGACGGCGGGTCCGGCGGCGTCGCCCCGACGACGTCTACCACCATCGCCGCCGCGCCTCCGAGCACCTGAGCGACCGGCGCCGAGTCAGGCGGGGCGGAGCGTGACGACCATACGGGTCCCTCCGTAAGGGCCGAGGGGGGACTCGGCTCTCACCGAGCCGCCCATCGCCCCGACCAGCTCGGCGACGATGGCCAACCCCAGACCGGTCCCCACCGGGCGGCCTCCGCTCCGCTGCGACACGAACAACCGGTCGAACACCCGCGGCAGGTCCTCCGGGGCGATCCCCGGCCCGTCGTCGTCGACCCAGACGACCGGCACGCCGCCGGGCGAGGCGGCGCCCACTCGGACCTGGCCCGACGCGTACTTGAGGGCGTTCTCGACCAGGTTGGCGACGACCTGGGCGAGCCGGTCGGGGTCGGCGACGGCCCGGACCGGCTCGTGGGAGGCCTCGGTGCTGACCCGCAACCCCAGCTCGTCGGCCATCGGCTCGAAGCCGGCGGCGCCAGCGGCCGCCACCTCGGCGGCGTCCAGCGGCATCAAGTCGAGCGAGAACCGGCGGGCCTCGATCCCGGCCAGGACGAGCAGGTCCCGTACCAGCCGCTCCAGCCGGCGGGCCTCGGCCGCGATAACGGTGGCGGCCCGGCCGGTGTCGGCGACCGCGCCGTCTTCGATCGCCTCCGCGAAACCCCGGATCGACGTCAGCGGGGTGCGCAGCTCATGGGACACCGACAGCAGGAACTGGCGCTCCGCGCCCCGGGCGTGAGCCAGGCGCTCGGCCATCGTGTTGATCGACGCGGCCAGCGACGCCAGCTCCGGGTCGGTGCCGGGCGGTTCGGGTACGCGCGCCTCGAGGTCACCGGCGGCGATGCGGGCGGTGACGGCCTCCGCGGCGTGCAGCGGCCGAACGAAGCGGTGCCCGAGACGGTTCGCTACCAGCGCGGCGAGCACGATCAGGGCCACCGCCGCGATCAGGAACGCCGGCCCGGCGCTGGCCAGGCCGGTCGGAGGCCGCCGGACCAACACCACCGCCTGCAGCTCGTTGCGGCGGGTCCCGGCCACCTGGACCGTGGCGCGGTAGGGGACCGCGGCGTACACGAGCTGACCCTTGCGGCCCGACACGGCCCGCCCGGCGAGAAGATCCGCCGGGTGGATGTCTCGCGGCGCCAGGCCGTTGGGGAGGGTCACCGCGTGCGCCAATGCGGTGGTCGGGTCGTAGAGGGCGCCGTTGGCGTCCACCGCGACGACCGCCTCGCCGTCCAGGCGCAGCGACAAGCGGAGCGCGACGAGGACGGTGCGAAGCGACTGGGCCGGGTTGCGGCGGTTGACCAGCACCGCTTCGGCGTGCACCGCGGACACGAAACCCTTGGCCTGGCGCAGTAACTCCACCCTCGTGGTGTTCTGCGCGCTGCGGACGGTGACGGCCAGGGTGATCACCCCCGACAGGGCCAGGGCGGCGGTCACCGTCGCGACCACCGCGATGCTCAGGCGGCGGCGCATCGCCTACCCGAGCCGGTAACCGATGCCCCAGACCGTGGTCAGGGGGAGGGTGTCACCGAGCTTTTTGCGCAGCTGGCGGACGTGCACGTCGACGGTGCGCTCGTCGCCGTACCAACCGGGACCCCACACGCCGTCGAGAAGCTGCCGGCGAGACAGCGCCAGCCCGACGTTGTCGGCCAGGTACCGCAGCAGATCGAACTCCCTAGTCGCCAGGGCGACGACCTCACCCCTCACGCGCACCTCGCGCCGGGCGACGTCGACCTCCACATCCCCCACCGTGATCACCGCCAGAGGGTCGGGCGGCGGCCCCGCGGCGCGCCGGAGGATGGCTTTGACCCGCGCCGCCAGCTCCCTCGGCGAGAACGGCTTGATGACGTAGTCGTCGGCTCCGAGCTCCAGCCCGAGCACCCGGTCCAGCTCGGTGTCTCGCGCTGTCAACATGACCACCGGGACGGTGCCGGCGGCCCGGATCCGGCGGCACACCTCGAAGCCGTCGAAGCCGCCCGGAAGGCCGATGTCGAGCACCACCAGACGGGGACGCTCCCGGTCGATGGCCTTCAACCCCCGCTCGCCGTCGGCGGCTTGCACCACCCGGAACCCGTCGCGGCGCAGGTAGACGTCGACCAGGTCGGCGATGTTGGGATCGTCCTCGATGACCACGATGGTCCCCGCGTCGGTTGCCACCGGCGCAGCATGCCAGCGATTGATGAGGGAAGTGTGTGAGCTCAGCGCCTCACGGGACCCGGACGTCTCGGTGGGCGTGGGCTTCCCGGCGCTCCTCCTCGGTGAGGTCGGCTTCCCTCACCGGCTTCACCAGGCTCCAGTGGGGGCCGATCGGGCAGCGCTGCACCCGGTACCACCCGAGCCGCAGAGACTTGATGGACACACCTGGCACCCAGATGGTGGAGAAGAGATGTCCTTGCTTGCACCGCACGATCGTGTCGCCACCAAGCTTGTAGCCGAGGCGGCGGCTCACGATCGTCCCCGCGGTGAGGACGGTGGCGGCGAGGACGAGGGACCTGCTGTTACGGGTCATGCCGCCATCCTCCTCTCGCGGGAGCCCCGCCGGTAGGTCCGTTGGGCCCCGATTGGCGGCCGCCGTGCCACACTCGCCTGGTGCGCTCAGGTGACCCCGGCGGCCTGCGGTCCCGCCTGCACGCCGCGACCCGGGAGCTGCACCGCCGCCTCGACCTGACCGTCGAGGGGGCCGCGCCGTTGTCGTCGCCGGCCGGTTACGCCGCCTTCCTCACCGCCCAGCAGCACGCCCGAGTGGCGCTTCAGGGACGCTTCGGCGGCCTGGCCCCCGACGCCGCGTGGGCGGCACGGATGGACGCGCACGGCGCCGCGTTGCTCGGGGACCTGCGAGAACTACGGGCCGGCGCCGTCGACCTGCCCGCCGCGAGCGTCGCCCCCGACGCGTCGGCCGGGTGGGGCGTGGTCTACGTGCTCGAGGGCTCCACCCTCGGAGGGCCGGTGCTGCGCCGGCGGGTCGCCGCGGCGCTCGGACCCCGGGTCCCGGTCCGGTTCCTGTCCCTCGGTGACGGGTCGATCCGGCGGCTAGGCGTCGATCTCGAAGCGTGCCGCGATCCCGAGTCGGCCGTCGCGGCCGCGGTCGGCGCCTTCGAGGTGTTCCTCGCCGTGTTCGGGGCCACGTTTTCCAATGGCCGCCCCGACCCCTAGGCTCGGCCCCGACATGCCCACCTACCTCGACCGCATCCTGGAAGGTCACCGGGCGGCCGCCGCGCTCGACACCCGCCCCCTGGCCGGCCTGGCTGAGCAGGCCGCGGCCGTCCCCCCGGCCCGCGGATTTGCGGCCGCGCTTCGCGGGGAGCCGGGCCTGTCGGTGATCGCCGAGGTCAAGCGCCGCTCGCCGTCGAAGGGTCCCCTGGCCCCCGACCTGGACCCGGCGGCGGTGGCACGCGACTACCAGTCCGGGGGGGCGGCGTGCCTCTCGGTGCTGACCGACGTCGAGTGGTTCGCCGGGTCGGCCCAGGACCTGGTCGCGGCCCGCGCCGCGTGCCGACTTCCGGTCCTGCGCAAGGACTTCACCGTCGCTCCCGCCGACGTGTACGACGCCCGGATCATGGGCGCCGACGCCGTGCTGCTCATCGCCGCGGCGCTTTCCGCCGCCGAGCTGTCGGATCTGCTGGCCCTCGCCGGGCGGCTGGGGATGGACAGCCTGGTGGAGGTCCACGACGAGGACGAGGCCGGCGTCGCCCTCGACGCCGGCGCCGAGCTGATCGGAGTCAACCAACGGGACCTGGTCACCTTCGAGGTGGACCGGGCCCGGGCGGCGCGGATGGCCGCGCTGCTGCCCGACCGGGTCGTGCGGGTGGCCGAGTCCGGGGTGGGGGGACCGGCCGACGCGGCCCGCCTCGCCGACGCCGGATTCGACGCGGTGCTGGTAGGAGAGTCGGTGGTGACCGCCGCCGACCGGGCCGGCGCGGTGCGGGCCCTGCGGACACCGGCCGGGGACCGGCGGTCGGCCTGATGTTCGTCAAGATCTGCGGCACGACCTCCGAGGACGACGCCCTGTTGGCCGTCGCCATGGGCGCCGACGCGGTCGGCTTCATCTTCGCTCCTTCGCCGCGCCAGATCGCCCCCCAGAAGGCGGCCGACATCGTGAAGCGGCTGCCGTCGGAGATCATGACCGTAGGCGTGTTCCGCAACGAGGCGCCCCAGCGGGTGGTGGAGATCGTCCAGGCCGCCGGTCTTCGCGGTGCACAGCTCCACGGACGGGAGAGCGCCGAGCAGGCGACGTGGGTCCGGCGGCGGATCCCGTGGCTGATGCAGGCCTTCGCGGCCGGCGACGCCCGGGTCAGCGCGGCCGCTACCTGGGGGGCCGACGCCATCCTCCTCGACGCCCCCAACCCCGGTTCGGGACAGGTGTTCGACTGGGCGTTGGCCAGCGAGGTGCCAGGCGGGCAGCGGTTGGTGATCGCCGGCGGCCTCAACCCCGGCAACGTCGCCGCCGCGGTCGCCCAGACCAAACCGTGGGGTGTCGACGTGGTGTCGGGCGTGGAGAAGACCCCCGGCCAGAAAGACCCGGTGAAGCTGCGGGCGTTCATCGCCGCAGCCCGAGCCGCCGAACCCGACGACGGGTGGCAACCGGACTCTTCGGGACCCTACGACTGGCAGGAAGGTTGACGTGGCAGCAGGAGACGACACGATGACGCCGAGCGGCGACGCACCCGTCCGCATGGGCGAGCCGTCAGCCGACGGCCGCTTCGGTTCCTTCGGCGGGAGGTTCCTTCCGGAGTCGCTGGTCCCCGCCTGCCAGGAGCTGGAGGCCGCCTTCCGGGCGGCGTGGGCTCCCGACTCGGCGTTTCGGACCCGCTATCGGGCGCTGCTGGCCGACTACGCCGGACGCCCGACGCCGCTCACCGACTGCGAGCGACTGTCCGAGGAGCTGGGCGTCCGGGTGCTGCTCAAGCGCGAGGACCTCACCCACACCGGCTCCCACAAGATCAACAACGTGATCGGGCAGGGCCTCCTCACCCTCGAGATGGGCAAATCCCGGCTGGTGGCCGAGACCGGTGCCGGACAGCACGGCGTGGCGTCCGCGACCGCGGCCGCCCTGTTCGGGTTGGAGTGCGTCGTCTACATGGGCGAGGTCGACACCGAGCGCCAGGAGCTCAACGTGTTCCGGATGAAGCTGCTCGGCGCCGAGGTGCGCCCCGTCACGTCCGGGAGCCGCACGCTCAAAGACGCGGTCAACGAGGCGCTGCGGGACTGGGTGGCGTCAGTGGAAACCACCCACTACTGCCTCGGCTCGGTCATGGGTCCCCACCCGTACCCGTGGATGGTCCGGGAGCTGCAGCGGATCCTCGGCGACGAAGCCCGCGAGCAGTGCCGGGCCCTCCTCGGCGGCGCCGACCCCGACGTGGTGGTCGCCTGCGTGGGCGGCGGCTCCAACGCGGCCGGCACCTTCGCCGGTTTCGTGGACACCCAGGCCCGGCTCGTCGGGGTCGAAGCCGCCGGCGGGTCCGCTATTGGGAGGGGCATCCCGGGGGTGCTGCACGGCATGCGCAGCTACCTCCTTCAAGACGAGTGGGGCCAGATCCTCGAAGCCCATTCCATCTCGGCCGGCCTCGACTACCCCGGGATCGGCCCGGAGCACTCGTACCTGGCCGACGCCGGCCGGGCCACCTACGAGGTGGCCGGCGACGAGGAGGTACTCGCCGCGCTGCAGCTTTTGGCCCGCACCGAGGGCATCATCCCGGCTCTCGAACCGGCCCACGCGCTCGCCTGGCTGGTGCGCGCCGCACGCGACGGCACGGTGGCCGCCGGTTCCACCGTCATGCTCACCCTTTCCGGCCGGGGCGACAAGGACGCGGAGCAGGTCATGGCGGCGCTGCGATGAGCGGCCCGGAAGCATCTTCGCCGCCCGACGGCCGCCAGGGGTGGCAGGCCAGCGAACCGTTGGCGCGGGGGGTCGCGGTCGAGCCGGCGCTGCGCGCCGCTCGCAGCTCGGGGCGCAAACTGCTGGTCCCCTACGTCACGGGGGGACTGGGCGCCCGGTGGGTGGAGGTGCTCCAGGCGGTGGTCGACGCCGGGGCTGACGCCGTCGAAGTGGGCCTCCCGTTCTCCGATCCGGTGATGGACGGCCCGACCATCCAAGAGGCCTCGCTGCGTGCTCTGGAGGGGGGCGCCACGCCGCCGTCGATCCTCGACGCCCTCGCCGCGGTGGAGGTCCCGGTCCCGGTCGTGGCCATGACCTACTACAACCTGGTCCTGCGGGCCGGGCACCGCCGGTTCGCGAAGATGCTCGTCGACGGTGGGGTGCGGGGTGCCATCGTGCCCGACCTGCCGCTAGAGGAGCTCGGCGACTGGTCCCCGGCCGCGGACGCCGGCGGGGTCGAGACGGTCCTGCTCGCCGCGCCGGTGACCCCCGACGACCGTCTGGCCGAGCTGTGCGCCCGATCGCACGGCTTCGTCTACGGAGTCAACCTCATGGGGGTGACCGGCGAGCGGACCTCGCTGGCGGCATCCGCGCAGGTACTGGCCAAACGGCTTAAGTCCGCGACCGACAAACCGGTGGTGATGGGCTTCGGGATCTCCACCCCCGAGCAGGCGGTCGCCGCCGCGAGCCACGCCGACGGGGTCGTAGTGGCCTCGGCGCTGATGCGCCTGGTCCTAGACGGTGCCTCGCCGGCGCAGGTCGGCGACGCGGTCGGAGCGTTCCGGGCTGCCCTGGACCGGGGGTAGGCCAACCGGCCCGTTGCCCGGCGTCGGCCGTCTCCGGCGTTCAGCGGACCGGCTCGCCTAGATTCACCCAACCGGCTCGAGCGACCCGGTGGAGACGAGGGGCGCAGCGATGAGGAGCAGGTTCGGGCGGTTGGCGGTCGCGGCCGCTTGGCTTTGCTGCGGGACGGTACCGGCCGTCGTCACCGGCCCGGCCGCTCACGCCGCCACCGGCGGCTTCGCGCTCGTCGCCCAGCCCCAGCCCTTCGGTGCCATCCCGGTCGGCCAGCTGGTGTACCAGGAGGTGGAGGTCACCAACGCCGGCTCGGTCACCGACAGCCTCAATCTCGCCGCGGCCCGCAACGACAACGGTTCCCTGGACTTCCTGCCCGTCGAGGCCCCCGACAGCAGGTACGGCCCGAGCTGCATCACAACCGCCAGCGGCGCCGCCACCGGGATGCTGGTGCCCGCCGGGCAGACCTGCACCCTGGCGCTGGTGTTCGTGCCGACCGACTTCGGGACCCGCTCGACGACCACGGAAATCCCCGACACCGACGGCGCCAGCCTGGCGATCGCCCAGTCGGGCGTCGGCTCCGCGGGCTACTGGCTGTCGGATGCCGGGGCGGTGTGGCACGGCTTCGGGGTGCTGCCCACCACCCTGGTCGACAGCTCGACGTCGGGCCACGCCACCCCGGCGCGCCCGGTGGTCGCCATGGCGTCGACGCCTGACGGCTTTGGTTTCTGGCAGGTGGCCACCGACGGCGGGATCTTCACCAACGGCGACGCCGGCTTTTTCGGTTCGACGGGCGGCGTGAGGTTGAACAAGCCGATCGTGGGGATGGCCGCGACGCCTGACGGCGGCGGGTACTGGCTGGTGGCGTCTGACGGCGGGGTCTTCCAGTTCGGCGACGCCGGCTTTTTCGGTTCGACGGGCGGCGTGAGGCTGAACAAGCCGATCGTGGGGATGGCCGCCACCCCCGACATGAGGGGCTACTGGCTGGTGGCGTCCGACGGCGGGGTCTTCCAGTTCGGCGACGCCGGCTTTTACGGCTCCACCGGCAACATGCGCCTCAACCAGCCGATCGTCGCGGTCGCCGGGAGCCCGACGGGCCACGGATACTGGCTGGCGGCCGCGGACGGCGGCATTTTCAGTTTCGACGTCCCGTTCGAGGGCAGCGCGGCGAGCGGGGCGTTCGCGGCGGTCAGCGTCGCCACCGACACCGGCTCCCTGGCCGGGTTGCCGAGCGCCGCCTCGTACCCCGGAAGCCGGATCGAGGCGCGATCCGCGCAGGTGCTGTCCGTCGCGGCGCGCCGCCATGTGACGCCTCGCCTCCTCGGCTCGTTCGCCGGCTGACCCGCCTCGGGCCGGCCGGCTGCCCCGGTCAGGCGGTGAAGTCGAGCATGACCTTCACGTCGCCGGGCTGGCGTTCGTACGCGTCGCGCCAGCTGGCCAGCGGCACCCGGCGGGTGACGAGGCGGGCCAGCCAGTCCTTGTCGGCGCCGGCGAGAGCCTCGGCGCCGGCCTCGTAGTGACGGCGGTTGGCGTTGACCGAGCCGAACACCACGTCGTTTTCCAGCACCAGCCGGCGGTTGAGGGTCCCCGCGTCGACGGGGATGTCCCGCCCCCCCGACGAGACGCCGGTCAGGCAGACGATGCCGTTGGCGCCGGCGGCCTCCATCACGTCGAAGATCAGCTGGCCGACGCCGGTGCACTCGATGGCGACGTCCGGCTCGATGCCCATGCCGCTGATCGGGCCGTGATGGTAGGTGGCGCCGAGCGCCTCTACGAGCTCCGGCTTGAGCCCGTCGGTCACCTGGTCGACGACGTGCACCTCGAGGTCGCGCTGGCGGGCGAGCAGCGCGGCGAGGAGGCCTATCGGCCCGGCGCCGGTGACCAGCACCGTGGTGGGCTTCCACTCGGCCCGCCGGCCGATGCGCTCGATGTGGTCCCACGCCTTGGCGACGACGGTGGTCGGCTCGAGCAGGACGCCGAGGTCGCCGAGGGAGCTGTCCACCTTCACCACGAAGTCAGGGGTGATGCGGTACCGCTCCCGCGCGTACCCGTGGTGCTCCTTGATGCCCCACTCGGTGTAGCGGCCGTTGCGGCACATGTCCCACTCGCCGATGGCGCAGTTGGGACAGGGCACCGGGTCGGGACGACGGACGATGGCCACCACCATGTCGCCGGCCGCCAGGCCGCAGCCGTCTGGGGCCTCGACGACCTCGCCGATCGACTCGTGGCCGATCGCCAGGCGGGTCTCGCCGGGAGGGGCCCACCCGTAGTCACCCCCGATGATCTCCAGGTCGGTGCCGCACACACCGACGCCGTGGGTCCGGACCAGCACCGGCCCGTCCGACTCGGGTGGTTCGGGGAGGTCGGTGAGGTCCACCGAGGAGGACTGCAACGGGACGACGGTGACAGCGCGCATGGCCTGCACCGTACGCGCGTTGGGCTGGTGCTGCGCCGGCCTCGGGGATGGGGGATGATGGTGGCATGGCCGCGTTGACCCGTGGTTGCCTGCTCGTCGCCAACCCGCTCCTCTCCGACGCCAACTTCGACCGCACCGTGGTGCTGCTTTTGGCCCGCGACGCCGACGGGGCGATCGGGGTGGTCCTCAACCGTCCGAGCCCGACGGGCCTCGACGAGGTGCTGCCCGAGTGGGAGACGCTGGCCAACAGCCCGCCGGTGCTGTTCGTCGGTGGTCCGGTGAATCAAGAAGCGGTCATCTGCGTAGCCCGGATCGACGGCGGGGTGCCGGCCGGCGCGTCCAGCGACGGCGAAGGGTGGAGCCCGGTCACCGGCGATCTGGGGACCTTGGACTTGGACCTGGACCCCGACAGCGTGGCCGAGGGGCTCCAGGACGTGCGGATGTTCGCGGGCTACGCCGGATGGGGTCCAGGCCAGCTGGAGAGCGAACTCGCCGCCGAGGCGTGGTGGGTCGTCGCCGCCGACCGCGACGACCCGTTCGCGCCGCACCCCGAGCGGCTCTGGACCGATGTGCTGCGCCGCCAGCGCGGCCCGCTGCAAGTGGTGTCCTCCTACCCCGACGACCCGACCGCCAACTGATCAGGTCCCGCCGGGCCGGGCCGCCGCCCGGCGAGGGCCGCCGGGGCGGTCATAGGCTCGCCGCATGTCACCCCACGAGGTGCTCAATCAGCCACCGCCGCTCGAAGGCTACGACGTGTTCGAATCCGACCCTGTGCTCCCCGCCGGAGTGGCGCGCGACGGAGCCGGATGGGCGGCCGATCAGCTCCGGGCGTTGGGGGTCAAAGCGGGGTCCGCCGAGGCCATTTCGTGGGGTTTCGAAGCCAACACCTACCCGCCGGTGCTGCGGACCCACGACCGCTACGGGCATCGCGTCGATCAGGTCGACTACCACCCGAGCTACCACCGGCTGATGGAGACCGCGGTCACCGCCGGCCTGCACGCCGCCCCTTGGTCGGAGCGCCGCCCGGGCGCTCACGTGGCCCGGGCCGCGGGCTTCTACTTGTGGAGCCAGGTGGACGCCGGCCACGGCTGCCCGATCTCCATGACCTACTCGGTGCTTCCCGCGCTCGAGGCGGCCCCGGCGCTGGCCGCGGAGTGGCGGCCGCTTTTGACCTCCCGGGTGTATGACCCCGCCTCCGCCCCGGCCCCCACCAAGCGGGGTGCGCTGGCCGGGATGGGGATGACCGAGAAGCAGGGCGGGTCCGACGTCCGGGCCAACACGACCTACGCGGAGCCCTCCGGCAGTCACGGCTCGCACCACCTCACCGGCCACAAGTGGTTCTGCTCCGCTCCGATGTCGGACCTGTGGCTGATGCTGGCCCGCTCGCCGGGCGGCCTGTCGTGCTTCCTCGTGCCCCGGTGGGCGCCCGACGGGACCCGCAACGCCGTGATCCTGCAGCGGCTGAAGGACAAGCTGGGCAACAAGTCCAACGCGTCCAGCGAGATCGAGCTGGAGGGCGCCGCCGCGTACCTGGTGGGGGAGGAGGGGCGAGGGGTGGCGACCATCATCGAGATGGTCAGCCACACCAGGTTGGACTGCGTCATCGGGGCCGCTTCGGGGATGCGCCAGGCGGTCGCCCAAGCCGTGCACCACGCGGCCCACCGCCGGGCGTTCGGTAAGGAACTGATCGACCAGCCGCTGATGCAGGTGGTGTTGGCCGACCTGGCGGTCGAGTCCGAGGCGGCCACCACTTTGATGCTCCGCTTGGCCCGGGCCTACGACCAGGCCGGCTCCGACGAGCACGAGCGGGCGTTCCGCCGGCTGGGGACCGCGATCGCCAAGTACTGGGTCTGCAAGCGGCAGCCGCCGCTGGTGGCCGAGGCGCTCGAGTGCCTGGGCGGCAACGGTTACGTGGAGGAGTCGATCCTGCC
This sequence comes from Acidiferrimicrobium sp. IK, assembly GCF_025499425.1. Lineage (GTDB taxonomy): Bacteria > Actinomycetota > Acidimicrobiia > Acidimicrobiales > Palsa-688 > Acidiferrimicrobium. The sequence continues at coordinate 218,558 of NZ_JAIMCB010000002.1, read as the reverse complement.
CCGCCTGTTCCGGGAGAGCCCGCTCAACGGGATCTGGGAGGGTTCCGGCAACGTCATCTGCCTGGACGTGTTGCGGGCGATGAGCCGGGAGCCCCGAGCCCTCGAGGCGTACATGGACGAGGTCCGCATGGCCGGCGGCGCGGACGCCCGTTTCGATGCCGCCGTCGCTGGGCTGGAGCGCGAGCTGGCCGACCTGTCCGACGCCGAGGCCCGGGCCAGGCGCATCGTTGAGCGCATGGCCCTGGTCCTCCAGGGGGCGCTGCTGGTCCGCTACGGCCACCCCGCCGTCGCCGACGCCTTCTGCGCCAGCCGCCTCGGCGCCGACGCGCTGGGCAGCGACTGGGGCCGGGCGTTTGGCACCCTGCCCCCCGGGCTGGACACCCCGACGATCGTGGAGCGGGCCCGGCCGAAGCTGCCCTGACCCGCCCCGGCGATCGGCGAACGGCGCCCCGACGGTCGGGGCGGTCAGCCGAGCCGGGTCAGGTTGACCTTGACCTGGAGGTCACCGGTCGGTCCGCCGTGGAACACACCCTTGAGCGGGGCGACGTCCCCGTAGTCCCGGCCGCGGGCGACTAGAACGTGACGTTCCCCGATCGGCCAGCCGATGGTCGGGTCGACGGCGTGCCAGTCCCCGGTCCAGTACTCGACCCAGGCGTGGCTCTCGCCCTCCATGGTCATGCCGACCCCGGCGTCGGCGTTGGGGTGGAGGTAGCCGGAGCAGTACCGGGCCGGGATGCCCATGGCCCGCAGAGCGGCCAGCGCCAGGTGCGCGAAGTCCTGGCATACCCCGGCGCCTCCCTCCCACGCCTCCACCGCCGACGTGTGCACTCCGGTCGAACCGCTGACATACGACAGCTGGTCGCGCACCCAGGCGACAGCGGCGCGCGCCGCGGTCTCCGGGTCGTTCGCGGCTCGCAGCTCGGCGGCGATCTCGGCGATGCGCTCGTCGGCGGGGACCCACGCGGTGGCGGCCAGCACCTCGGCGTGGTCGTCGCGCAGCAGGGCGTCGTCGAGCTGGGACCAGGTGGCGGCGGTGGACCCCGGCCGGGGCACCGACGTTTCCACCACCGACCGGCCGGTCACGACCAGCTCGCCGTGGGGCTGCTGGATGTCGAAGGCGTGGACGACCGAGCCCCAGTAGTCGAGGTAACGGTAGGGGCGGGTGGATGGCTCGACCTTCACGCTGGCGTCGAGCACCAGCTGCGCGGTGGTGGTCAGCGGCGTGACCCGAGCCTCGTTGTAGGAGGAGTACACCGGCCCGGCGTAACGGTAGCGGGAGGTGTGCTCCGCCCGGATGCGCCAGCTCATCGGCCGGCCATCCTGGCGTCGGGGGACGCGCCGCGCTCCCCGGCGCCGTCGTCCTCGGCCAGCGCGTCGTCTCCGGCGGTCCCGTCCGCGCCCGGTACCGGGTCCTCCTCGGCCGCCAGTGCCGCCAACCTGTCGGCGTCAGAGCCGGCGGCGGCGGGGGCGGGCAGCGCCTCCATCCGGGTCGACCCGTCGGCGGCTGCGACCTCGATGCCCGGACCCTCGCTGACCCACTCCACCGACCTGGTCTGGCGGAAGTAGCGCGCCGCCAGCGCCGCCGACGCGGCCGAGCAGCCGGTCTGCACGTTGCGCAGCTGCCCTCCCAGATCCGAGAGCAGATCCTCGATCCGGCGGAACTCGAGGTTGGTGCGGACCAGGCCGAGGACCCTGCGGGCTTCGTCGGCCATCCCGGCCCGGCCGTAGCGGGGGTCGAGGTCGGCGAGGCACTGCTCCGCGGTCGACACGGCGCAGAAGATCGACCGGGGGAACAACCGGTCGAGCAGCAGGAACTCGGCGGCCAGGATCGGCTCCACCTCGCGGTGGTAGGTGCGCAGGAACGCCTCGTGGGCGGAGCAGGACCGCAGCAGGATCACCCAGTCGACGTCGTCGCCGTCACCGTCGCGGGGATGCAGCCCGGTCGACAGCAGCCGGGCCAGCATGTCGATGCGCTCCAGGCTGCGGCCGATGACGAGGAACCGCCAGGCGTCGTCGCGAGACATGGTGGAGTCGGTGAGGCCGGCCATGATCGCCGCCCGCTCCCTGACGTAGCGGAAGAAGGTGTAAGGCCCGACGCCCCGCCCGATGGCCACCTGGCCGGGAAGGGCGTTGTAGGAGGTGTTGAGCGCCTCCCACATCTCAGAGGAGATGGCCTCCGAGACCCCTCGGGCGTTGGCTCGCGCCGCGGTCAGCGACGAGACGATGGAGCTGGGGTTGGCCTCGTCGAACGCCAGCAGCTCGGTGACCAGCTTGGCGTTGAACAGCCCGTCGGGGGCCGGCGACGCGGCCGGGACGCCCATCGCCGCGAGAAGGTTCCGGCACGCCAGGTCCTCGTCGATCAGGGGACCTTCCAGCAGGTAGTGGACATGGACGTCGAGGATCCGGGCGGTGTCCTCCGCCCGCTCTATGTACCGGCCGATCCAGTACAGGCTCTCCGCGATGCGGCTCAGCACGGCGCCGGCCGCTGTTGCTGCTGCTGCTGCTGTTGTTGCTGCTGCTCGGTTCCCGCGAAGCTCAGCGCCGGGCCCGGGTCCGGGGCGACCTCCCGGCGGCCGGGCTTGGCGGCGCGCGCGGCGCGCACCCGGGGCACCCGCCGGCCGTCGACGGTGACCCAGGTGTCCTTGGAGCCGCCGCCCTGGCTGGAGTTGACGACCATGCCGCCCTCGGGGAGAGCTACTCGGGTCAGGCCGCCGGGCACCACCCACACCGACGTGCCGTCGTTGACCGCGAACGGCCGCAGGTCGAGGTGTCGGGGCGCCAGGCGTCCGCCGACGTCGGTAGGGGCGGTCGACAGCGAAACCGGGCGCTGCGCGATCCACTCGCGAGGGTTGGCGGCGACCGCGGCGCGGGCTGCGTCGAGCTGCGCCTCGGTGGCCTGCGGACCGATGAGGATCCCGTACCCGCCGGAGCCGCTCACCGGCTTGAGCACCAGCTCGTGGAGGTGGCCGAGCACGTGGTGCAGCGCCTCGGGGTCCTCCAGGCGGTAGGTCTCGACGTTGGGGAGGATCGGCTCCTCGGCCAGGTAGTAGCGGATCATGTCCGGCACGTAGGTGTACGCCAGCTTGTCGTCGGCTACCCCGTTGCCGACCGCGTTGGAGATGGCCACGTTGCCCGCCCGGGCCGCGTTGAGGATGCCGGGGCAGCCGACCAGCGAGTCGGGCCGGAAGTGCAACGGGTCGAGGAAGTCGTCGTCGACCCGGCGGTACACCACGTCGACGCGCTGCTCCCCGTCGGTGGTGCGCATGTACACGGTGTCGTTGCGGCACAGCAGGTCCCGGCCCTCGACCAGCTCCACCCCCATCTGGCGGGCCAGGAAGGAGTGCTCGAAGTAGGCCGAGTTGTACACGCCCGGGGTCAGGACCACGACCGTCGGGTCGCTGACACCCGCCGGGGCGGCCGCCCGCAGCGCCTCGAGCAGCCGGGCCGGGTAGGACGCGACCGGCAAGACCCGGTGGCTGGCGAACAGCTCAGGGAAGATCCGGGCCATCATCCGGCGGTTCTCCACCACGTAGGAGATCCCCGACGGGCAACGGATGTTGTCCTCGAGGACGTAGAAGCGCCCGTCCTCGCCGCGCACCACGTCGATGCCGGCGACTTGGATCCGGACCCCGTTGGCCGGCTCCACACCGAACGCCGCCCGATGGAAGTGCACCGACGTGGTGACCAGGCGGTGGGGTACCACCCGGTCGGCGAGGATCTGCCCGGTCCCGTACACGTCCGCGAGGAACGCCTCGAGGGCCCGCACCCGTTGGGCCACGCCCGCCTCGAGGGTCGTCCACTCCGCCTCGGGGATCACTCTCGGCACCAAGTCGAGCGGCCAGGGCCGCTCCTCGCCGGACAGCTGGAAGGTGATGCCACGGTCGTGAAAGCCGCGGTCGCGTGCCGCGGCCCGAGCCTCGAACTCGCTGGCCGACAGCGACGTTAGGGCGTCGTGGAGGACCGCGGCGGCGGGGCGCACAACGCCCGGCGCCTCGAACATCTCGTCCCACGCGGGGGTGCCGAGCGTCCGCGCCGGCGCGTACCCGTCGAATAGGTCTCCCACGGCGGTTCGGTCTACCACCTCCGTGTTTCAGCGACGTTGCTGAACGGTGCGTGAACGCCCGAGCGGGCCGGGACCGCCCCAAACGGACCGGCCGGGGTCAGGACGAGGCGGCCCGGGCCCGGGACTGCTGCGAGCGGTGCCGGCCCCGGTCCGACGCGTCGAGCACCACCTTGCGGATCCGCACGTCGCTCGGGGTGACCTCCACGCACTCGTCCTCGCGGATGAACTCCAGCGCCTGCTCGAGAGACAGCTGCCGGGGCGGGATCAGCGGGATGGTGTGATCCGACGAGGAGGTCCGCATGTTGGTCAGCTTCTTCTCCTTCGTCGGGTTGACGTCCATGTCCTCGGACCGGGCGTTCTCCCCGACGACCATCCCCTCGTAGACCTCGACCCCGGGGCCGACGAACATCGAACCGCGGTCTTGGAGGTTGGTCAGCGCGTACCCGGTGGTGGGCCCCCGCCGGTCGGCGACCATCGAACCGTTGGGCCGGGTACGCAGCTCGCCTTGCCACGGCTCGTAGCCCTCGAAGACGTGGTGCAGCTGCCCGGTCCCGCGGGTCTCGGTCAGGAACTCCGTGCGGAACCCGATCAGGCCCCGCGACGGCACCAGCCACTCCATCCGGCACCAGCCGGTGGTCCCGTGGTTGACCATCGTCTCCATCCGACCCTTGCGCAGCGACAGCATCTGGGTGACCACCCCGACGTAGTCGTCGGGGACGTCGACCGACACCCGCTCGACGGGCTCGTGGAGGGCCCCGTCGATCTCCCGGGTCAGCACCTGCGGCTTGCCGACGGTGAGCTCGAAACCCTCCCGTCGCATCAGCTCGACGAGGATCGCCAACGCCAGCTCGCCGCGGCCCTGCACCTCCCACGTGTCGGGGCGCTCGGTGGGCAGCACCCGGATCGAGACGTTGCCGATCAGCTCGCGGTCGAGGCGGTCCTTGATGAACCGGGCGGTCAGCTTGGTCCCCGGCGCTTTCCCGTCGACGGCCTTGCCGGCCAGCGGCGACGTGTTGACGCCGAGGGTCATGCCGATCGACGGCTCGTCGATGGTGATGATCGGCAGCTGACGGGGGTCGTCCACGTCGGCCAGGGTGTCGCCGATCATGATCTCGGGGATGCCGGCCACCGCGATGATGTCCCCCGGCCCGGCGCCCTCGGCGGGGGCGTCGACCCGCTCGAGCGCCTCGGTCATGTACAGCTCGGAGAGGCGGACCCGCTCGATGCTGCCGTCGTGGCGGCACCACGCCACCATGTCGCCTTTCTTCACCCGCCCGTTGCGGATCCGGCACAACGCCAGACGCCCGACATAGGGGGAAGCGTCGAGGTTGGTGACCAGCGCCTGGAACGGGTGGCTCTCGTCGTAGGTCGGAGCGGGGATCCGCTCGAGGAGCAGGTCGAAGAGGACCTTCAGGTCCGGCGACGTGTCGACGCTGTCGGGGTCCATCGCCGCCTTGCCGGCCTTGGCGTTGCAGTACACGATCGGGAACTCGATCTGGGTCTCGTCCGCCCCCAGGTCGATGAACAGCTCGTACACCGCGTCGACGACCTCCGCCGGGCGGGCGTCGGGCCGGTCGATCTTGTTGACCACGAGGATGACGGGCAGCTTGGCTTCGAGGGTCTTGCGCAGCACGAAACGGGTCTGGGGCAGCGGGCCCTCCGACGCGTCGACGAGCAGCAAGACGCCGTCCACCATCGTCAGGCCTCGCTCGACCTCACCGCCGAAGTCGGCGTGGCCGGGGGTGTCGATGATGTTGATGGTCAACTCGCCGCGGCGCACCGCGGTGTTCTTGGCCAGGATGGTGATGCCCTTCTCCCGCTCCAGGTCACCGGAGTCCATGACCCGATCGGTCAGCTCCTGGTGGGCGCCGAAGGCCCCGGACTGGCGGAGCATGGCGTCGACGAGGGTGGTCTTGCCGTGGTCGACGTGGGCCACGATGGCCACGTTGCGGAGATCGGCGCGTTGCATGAGGGGCACAGAACGTCCAAGAGGTGGAGAAATGGGGGGCGGTCCGGCCAGAGCCGAACACCCCAGACTACCGCCTGGGCCCGCTCACGAGGGGTTCAGCGGCTGGGGGACAGGAACGCCCGGACCAGCGGCTCGAAATGCTCGAGTGGCTCGCTGCGGTAATCGGCGTCGAAGGCGGTCTGGTCGTACTTGGCGCAGAACTCCTCGGTGTGCTCGAAGTACGGCGAATCCCGGAACGCTTCCCGGGCGTGCTGGTCGAGGCCGATGTGCTGCCAGAAGTAGTACCCCTGGAAGATCCCGTGGTGCTCGACCATCCAGTGATTGGCCTCGGACACGAACGGCTTGACGATCGCCGCGCCGATCGCCGGGTGGTTGAACGGCGACAGCGTGTCGCCGATGTCGTGGAGCAACGCGCACAGCACGTACTCGTCGTCGCGTCCGTCGCGCTGTGCCCGGGTGGCGGTCTGAAGCGAGTGCTCCAAGCGGTCGACCGGGAAGCCACCGTGATCGGTCTTCAAGTACCGCAGCTGCTCGAGCACGTGGTCGGGGACCAGGCTCTGGGTGACGTTGAGCTGCGGCGCGATGATCGCCCAGTCCTCCTTCGTCGACTCCTCGAAGGTCTTGAAAGACGTCCGGGCGGCGATGTGGTGAGGTGTGGTCGCGGTCACAGCGTCACTCTACGACCGGCGCCGCCACCGCCGCCGGGCGCGCCCGGCCCCGTCGCTTTGGTGGCGGTGGTCCTCCATGCGTTTGCGGATCAGCTCCCGGCGGGCCTGCAGATCCCGGTAGGTGAGCGCGTCGACGTCGGTGCCGACCCCGAGCCCGGCTCGCACCGCGTCCATGTCGACGGGATTGGCGCGGGGGTCCACCCCGATGTCGGCGGCGATGCGAGCGCCGTAACGGGCGGTGAAGTAGGTGGCGATCTGCGTGACCTCGCCGAAGAGATCGACGTCGGGGGCCAACGTGGCGAGCGCCCCGTCCAAAAACAGCAGGTCCTTGACGAACAGCATGAGGACCTTCGGGAACCGGGCGCCGTAGGCGAGCAGCTGCTTGGTCAGGTCGCGGACCTGGCTGAGCAGCTCGTCCGGGGACATGGCGCCGACGTCTTGGGGCGGCCGGTCCAAGCCGAAGTCCTTCACCACCGCGTCGAGGTCGGTGTCGGGAGGCAACGCGCCGAGATCCCGGAGCGCCTCCAGCTGCATCCTCGGGTTGTTGATCGAGCCGCCCATCAGCATCCGCAGGAACGCCAGGCGGCGGCTCTCGTCGAGGCGACCGGTGATCCCGTAGTCGAGGAGCGCCACCCGGCCGTCCCGGCGCACGAACAGGTTGCCGCCGTGCAGGTCCCCGTGGAACACCCCGAAGAGCACCGCGCCCTCCAAGAACGCGATCATCAGCGCCCGGACCACGGCCTGCGTGTCGATACCCGCGGCCTGCATCCCAGCGACGTCGTCCCACGAGAACCCGTCGAGGCGTTCCATCACGAGCAGGCGCCGGGTCACCAGCTCCGGGTGGGGTCGGGGCACGACGAGCGACCGCTGCCCGGTGGTGGCCAGGACATTGGCCACGTCGAGCATGTTGTCGGCTTCCAGCCGGAAGTCCAGCTCCTCGACGATGGTCTCCGCGAACAGCTCCACCAGCGCGGGCGGGTTGGCCAGCGCGGAGACGGGGATCCGACCGATCAGCGCCGGCGCGATCCAGCTCATCGCCGCCAGGTCGCGCCGGACCGTGGACGCCACCGTCGGGCGCTGCACCTTGACCACGACGTCCTCCCCGGTGACCAGGGTCGCGGCGTGGACCTGAGCGATCGACGCCGCGGCCAGCGGCTGGGGATCGAACCGGGAGAACACCGCCTCGATGGGCCGGCCCAGCTCCTCCTCGACGAGGGTGCGCACGTCTTCGAAGCTCTCTGCGGGCACCCGGTCTCTGAGCAGCTTGAACTGGTCGACCAGCTCCGCGGGGAAGAGCCCCTCGCCCGACGACAGGATCTGGCCGAGCTTGATGTAGGTCGGCCCCAGGCGCTCGAACGCGACCCGCAGCCGGCGCGACAGCCCGGCGCGCGACAGGGACGGGTCGCCCCGTCGGCGGCTCTGGCGCCGCTCGACGACGTACCAGCCGGCCAGCGCCGTGCCGAGCGACCATCCGACCCGCACCACCCGCCCGCCCGGGGGCAGCCGCCGGCGGCGGATCAGCTCCGGCACCTGACGAGACGTCCCGTCGCGGAGGGCCTGGGTGCCGGCCCGCCACCCGAGGTGATGGACGTCGAGCACCCACGGGCCGTCGTCGCTGAACGCCCCGTCCGCCAGGTCGGCCGGCCCGTCGGAGACCGCGGCGGGAGCGTCCGGCTCGTGGGCGGATGTCATGAAGGCGGCTCGCGCATCGTGCCTCGGACGCTACCTGCCTACGTCGCTCTAGTCACCCGGCGACCAGGCCGGCGCAGCCTCTAGCATCCCGGCCATGGGTGATCGATTGGAGCAGGGCGCCGAGGCGCCGGCGTTCTCGCTGGCCGACCAGTCCGGTGCCCCCGTGGAGCTGGCCGGGTTCAAGGGCCGCAAGGTGCTGGTGTACTTCTACCCGAAGGCGGACACCCCCGGCTGCACCACCCAGGCGTGCGGCCTGCGCGACATCCTCGGGGCCATCGGCGACACCGCGGTGGTCGGGGTCAGCCCGGACCTGCCCGCCAAGCTGGCCCGCTTCGACGAGAAGTACTCCCTCGGTTTCCCCCTGCTCTCCGACCCGGACCACGCGGTGGCGGAGTCCTACGGCGTCTGGGTCGAAAAGAGCATGTACGGAAAGAAGTACATGGGCGTCGAGCGCTCGGCGTTCCTCGTCGACGAGAAGGGCGCCCTCGAGCAGGTCTGGTACAAGATCAGCCCGAAGGACACCCCGGTAAAGCTTCTCGCCGCGCTGGGCTGAACCCGTCCTGGCGGGTGGTGCCGTGGATCCGCCGCCTTGCGTTACTACACTTGGCAAAATGCGCGGCTCGGAGTCGGTGGGCGGCGGAGCCCCCTTGGCGCTGAGAGGAGCTATCGCCGAGTCACCCGTCGCTCTCGGCGAGCGCCCCCGGCAGTGGCTGGAACGGCTCCCGGAGGCCCCGTGGGGCTCCCGATGGGACGTCCGCATCGTCGCCGCCCTCACCGTGCTGGCGGCGGTCCTGCGGGTGCCCAACCTGGGCCGCAGCTACTGGGTCGACGAGGGCATCAGCATCGGCATCGCCAGCCACCCCATCGGGCAGATCCCCGGGTTGCTGCGCCGGGACGGGTCACCGCCGCTGTTCTACTACCTCCTGCACTACTGGCTGCAGTGGTTCGGCTCGTCCCCGGTGGCGACCCACACCCTGGCGCTGGTCATCTCCCTAGGCGTCGTCTTCGCGGCCTGGTGGGCGGGACGCACCCTCTTTGGACGCGCCGCTGGCCTGGCCGCGGCCGGCCTGGCCGCGACCAGCCCCTTTCTCAACTGGTACGGCACCGAAACCAGGATGTACACGCTTGTCTGCGGGCTCGGGTGCGTAGCCGTCGCTTTCGTGGTGCGGGCGCTGCGCTACCGCCGCCTGGTCGACGCGGCCGGTGCGGTCGTCACCTACAGCGCGTTGCTCTACACCCACAACTGGTCCCTTTACCTGTTCGCGGTCACCGTCGGCGTGCTGCTCGTGCGGGCCCTGCGTGACGGGGACCGGGCGCTGCTGAGGGCGGTGATGCTCGGAGCCGGCGCCGTCTTCGTGCTGTACCTGCCCTGGCTGCCCAGCTTCTTGGTGCAGGCCCGCACCACTGCCGCTCCGTGGGCGGTGCCGCCGGGAGTGGGCGACTTCTTCGCCGACCCGGCCTCGATGCTCGGCGGCACGCTCGGCTTCGTCGTCGCTCCGCTGCTGGCGTTCGGTGCGTGGTGGACCAGGTCAGAGCGGCAGGCCCGGACCGTCGCCGGCGGGGAGCAGCTCGCCGGCGGGGACGGTGTCGGGCTGCTGGCGGTCATCGGCATCGCCGCCTTGGCGCTGGGCTGGCTGGGCGCCTACATCGACCCGTCCTGGACGGTGCGCTACCTCGGCGTCGTGTTCGGGCCGCTCATCCTCGCCGCCGCCGGCGCCCTGGCCACCACCTCCCGGGGGCGGGCGGTGATCGGCACGGTCTGCGCCCTCTGCGCCGGCTGGAGCCTGATCGGCTCGCTGCTGCCGAACCCCTCCGCCCACTACGCCAAGAGCAACGTGGCGGCCGTCGCAGGCGCCGCGGCCCCCGATCTGCGTCCCGGCGACGTCATCGTCGTCGCCCAGACCGAGCAGCTCGCGGTGGTCCGCCACTACCTCGGGCCTGACTACACCTACGTCACCCCGACCGGGCCAGTGGCCGACCCGACGGTGGTCAACTGGACCGACCTGGTGCACCGCCTGGAGGCCGCCAACGTGTGCCAGACCGTCCTGCCGACGGTCGCCGCGCTGCCCCCCGGCGCCGCCATCCTCGAGGTCAACCCGGTGAAGGCCATCGGTGCCTCCGGTTCGACGTGGTCGCGCGCCGCCAACGGCAAGGTGGAGGCGGTCGACCGGCTCCTCGCCGGGCAGTCGTCGCTGATCCCCACCCGCAGCTACGCGGAGGCGACGGTCCCGCGGCCGTTCAGCGCGGTGGTCGGCGAGCTGTTCGTCAAGCAGGCCGGCCAGATGTCTTGCATATGATCCTGTGACCGCCCCGGCAGCGGGCCTCCGGTCCCGCTGGGCGTCGCTCGACGCGCGCACCGCCGGTGTCGGAGCGCTCGCCGGCGCTGTCGTGGTGGCTGGGCTCCTGCTCGGCTGGCGTGGCGTCGACCTGCCCGCACAGCTTTACCGGGTCGGTCTGTTCCGCCGGCAGGGCTTCGCGCTGTGGGACAGCCAGTGGTTCGGGGGGCACTGGCTGCTCGACTACAGCGTCTTGTTCCCGGCGGTGGCCGCGTCGATAGGCGTCGGCCTGGTAACGGTCCTCGCCGCGGTGACCGCGACGCTGGCATTCGACCGGCTCGTGGTCTGGGAGCTCGGGAACCGGGCCCGGGCGGCGTCGGTCGTGTTCGCGCTGGGCGTCGCGGTGCAAAGCTCGATCGGGCAGCTGACCTTCCTCGCCGGGGAGGCCGCCGGCCTGTGGTGTCTGGTGGCTTTGGCCCGGCGGCGCTGGACGCTTGCCGCGGGGGGCGCCGCCCTGGCGACTCTTGCCAGTCCTCTGGCCGGGGCGTTCGTCGCGTTGGCCGTGGCGGCGGTCTGGGTCGCCAACAGCGGGCTGGCCAAACGGTGGCCTCCGGCGCCCCGAGAGGCGGCGGGTAGGTGGCCGTGGTTGCGGCGGGCGGTGCTGCCCGCCGGGGGCGGAAAGGTGGCTGGCGGCTACCTGGCGGTCCTGGCCGCGGCCGCGGTGCCCGTCGGGGTGACGTCACTGCTGTTCCCGGGGCAGGGACCGATGCCGTATCCCTTCACCGACTACCTGTGGGAATGCGTCGTCGCCGCCGCCGTCTGGACTGCGGTGCCCAGGGACCAGGCGGCACTGCGCGCCGGCGCCGTCCTTTTCGTCGTCGCCGCCACGTTGAGCGAGGTGATCGCGACGCCCCTCGGCGGGAACATCGGCCGCCTCGAGGACCTAGTCGCTTTCCCCCTCGTCGTGGCCGGCCTGTGGCCCCGCACGGCCCCCTCGACGCCGCCGTCGCCGGTCGCATCCTCCGAGTCGGCGCCGCCGGCGGTATCGCAGCACCCCCGACGCACCGCCCCGTCGTCCCGGCCCGCGTGGCTGCCCGTAGCCGGGGCGCTTATGGGCCGCCGGCGGGTCGTGTTGGCGGTCCTCGCCGTCCCGCTGCTGTTGTCGCAGTGGGCGCCGGCGTGGGCGGCCATGACCAGCAACCCGGGCCGCCCGTGGACCCACGCGGCCTACTACCAGCCGCTTTCGAGCTACCTATCGCATCGGCCCGGGCCTCCAGGGCGAACCGAGGTCGTCCCCACCGCCGACCACTGGGAGACTGCCTACGTCGCCCCATCGGTCCCGCTGGCCAGGGGCTGGGAACGCCAGCTCGACGTCGCCGACAACCCGATCTTCTACACGCCCGGCGCCCTCACCGCCAGCTCCTATCGGGCGTGGCTGCTCGACAACGGCGTGCGGTGGGTGGCCCTCTCCTCCGCCCCCCTGGACGCCGCCGGTACCGCCGAGGCTGCGCTGGTCGAGCGCGGAGTGCCCGGCCTCCGGCCGGTGTGGCACCGCGGCGGCTGGAGCGTCTACCAGGTCCTCGGCAGCGCCGGGATCGTCGGGGCCGGCGGACGCCTGGTGCACCTCGACGGCAGCCGTCTGTCGGTCGCGGTGACCGCGCCCGGGCCGGTGGTCGTCCGGGTCCGCTGGAGCCCGGCGTGGCAGGTCGAGGCCGGAGCGGCGACGCTCAGCGAGGCGCCCGGACGCTGGTTGCTCCTCGACGCCGCCTCGCCAGGGCTCGTCGAGCTTCGCCTGCACCTGCTCTGACGGCGCTCGCGGCGCTCGGTTTCTCGCGGGCGCGCCGCTTGGGGCCTGGGGTGCTCGGCGGGGTGGCGGCGTTCGGGGTTCTTGGCGTCCGGGGGCCGGGGCGTCCGGGGGCCGGGGCGTTCGGGGGGCCGGGGCGATGCAAACCGCGACACACCTGGCGGCGGGAGGCCAGGTATGTCGCGGATCGCAGGGGTTGGGACGGATTACCCGCGACACACGGCGGCGATCGGCCGGAAGGTGTGTCGCGGCTTTCATCGGGACGCCCGGGCGGGCAGCAGGCGGCTCAGCCCGAGCAATGCGCAGGTCGGTCCTGTCCGAGCGCCGGGCCGCCGGGGTCTCGGCCCGGATCCGTCCTACGGCTTTCGCCACCACGCCCCCGTCCAGTCCACAGCCTGGATCGGGGCGTCGATGCCGGCGTCAGCCCGGTAGTCACTCACCGCGTCTCGGCAGGCCTCGATCCCGCCGTAGTCGTCGACGATGACGAAACCGCCTGGCGAGACCTTCGGTTCGAGGCTGGCTAGAGCGTCGATCGTCGATTCGTACAGGTCGCCGTCGAGGCGCAACACGGCGATCGGCCCCAACTCGTGGCTCAGCGCCGGCAGAGTGTCGCGAAACCAGCCCGGCACGAAGCGAACCCGATCATCGAGAAGCCCGTAACGAGCGAAGTTGGCCTTCACTTCCTCGAGCCCGACGGCCAGCTGCGAGTAGGTGTGCAGCTTCATCGGGACGTCTTGGGGGTACCGGACGGCATCGGGTTCGGGTAGCCCCTCGAACGAGTCGCACGCCCACACTCTCCGGTCGGGGTCGCCGAGAGCGGCCAGGATGGCCCGCAGGTAGATGCTGGTTCCACCTCGCCACACGCCCGTCTCGACCAGGTCGCCGGGGACCCCGTCGGCCAGCGCTCGGCTGGTGCAGTCGAGGACGTTGGCCAGGCGGGCCAGGCCGATCATGGTCTCGGCGTGGGGCGGCCAATCGTTGCCGACTGATCTGGCCTGGCGGGTGGCGCCGGGAGCGACGACCCGCCAGCCTCTGGCCCGCAGCATCGACCGCAACCCGACCGGCTCGCCGCCAGGCCAGGTTGCCAGGTCGACGTTGCGGACCTCCTCGTCGATGAAGAGATCCCGGGTGAGGCACCCGGCGAGCAGCTCCAAGTAGCGGGCGGCGGGCTCAGGGATCGGCGGGCGCATTCATGCAGTATCGCGGTGCGCCGGGCGGCGAAGCACCATCTCGCGGGTCGGCGGCCGGCGGCGGGTCTAATGAGCTCCTGGAGCTACGGGAGGCTGCCGGTCCTCGAAGAGCTGGGCTGTCAGATGGAGGGAACGAACACCAGGCTGCCGTTGTGGCCACCGAAGCCGAAGGAGTTGGACATCGCCGGGGCCGGATCCCACTGCCGGGCTTCGCCGGTCACCACGTCGATCGACATCTCCGGATCGAGCTGCGTCAGCCCGGCGGTCGGCGGGATGACCCGGTGCTTGTAGGTCAGCGCCAAGGCGACCGCCTCGAGCGAGCCGGCAGCACCGAGCGAGTGGCCGGTGACCCCCTTGATCGAGGTGACCGCCGGTCCGGGGGTCCCGAACACTTTGCTCAGAGCCTGGGCCTCGGCGGCGTCGTTGAGCGGCGTCGAGGTTCCGTGGGCGTTGACGTGGCTGACCTGGTCGGGTCGCAGACAGGCGTCGAGCAGGGCCTGCTCCAAGCAGGCCACCGCGCCGCACCCGCCGGGGGCGGGCGCGGTCACGTGGTGGGCGTCGGCGGTGCTGGCGGCGCCGGCGATCTCGGCGTATATGTGGGCGCCTCGGGCCTTGGCCCGCTCCAGCTCCTCGAGGACCAGGACCGCGCCGCCTTCGCCGATCACGAAGCCGTCGCGGTGGGCGTCGAAGGGCTTGGACACTCCGCTGGTGGACAGGGCGGTCATGTTCGCGAAGCCAGCGATACCGATCTCGGAGAGGGGCGCCTCGGCGGAGCCTGCCAGCACCACGTCGCAGCGGCCGGTGGCGATGAGCCGGGCTCCGTTGCCCACGCTGTGGGTGCCTGCGGCACACGCGGTCACGGTGGCCTCGCAGGGACCCCTCAGGCCGTAGCGCATCGACACGTCGGCGGCCGCCCGGTTGCCCATCATCATCGGTACGAGGAACGGGCTGACCCGTCGGCTGCCCCTCTCGAGGAGGACCTTGGTCTGGTCCTGGAGAGTATCCAGGCCGCCGACCCCCGTGCCGATGATGACCCCCGCCCGGTCCGGGTCGCCTCGGAGCGCGTCGACGCCTCCGGCGTCGGTCACCGCCTCCTCGGCGGCGACGGCGGCGAACTGGGTGAAGGGATCGACCCGGCGGATCTCCTTCGGCCCGTAGAGCGCAGTGGCGTCGAGGCCCTCCACCCGGCGGATCGTCGTGGTCGGTGCCGGGCCAAGCAGGCCGGCCCAGAACGCCTCGGCGCCGATTCCGCACGACGCCACCACACCGACACCGGTGATGGCGACCCGGCGACCGGGGACTGCTCCGGTGCCGTCGGCAGCTCCCTGCAACGCCAGCATCAGAGCTTGGACGTGACGAGCTCGAACGCCTGCTTGACGGTCGTGACGCCCTCGAGCTCCGACTCGTCAACGGTGATGTCGAAGCTCTCTTCGAGGGCCATCACCAACTCGACCAGATCCAGGCTGTCGGCGTCGAGGTCATCGCCGAACTTGGCGTCGAGCACGACCTTCTCCGGCTCGACCTGCAGCACCTCGACTGCGCACTGCTTGAACTTGTCGAAGGCCTCGTCGTTGTCCATGGTCTGCTCCGTCTGTGTGTGGCTGTGTGTGGCTGGGAAGTTGCGAATGTAACGGGTCGGGATAGCGCAGGCGCGTCTCGGGGGGTCAGTGTCCCCATCGCCAGACGGCGGACGCCCAGGTCATGCCCGCGCCGAAACCGGCCAGCAGGACCAGATCGCCGTCGGCCAGGCGCCCCTGCTTGGCCGCCTCGACCAGCGCCAAGGGGATTGACGCCGAGCTGGTGTTGCCCGTGTGGTCGATGACCGACGCGATCTTGTCCTTGTGCAGTCCAAGGCGGTCCGCCACGGCGTCCATGATGCGGATGTTGGCCTGGTGAGGGACGAACAGCGCGATGTCGTCAGCGCTGACCTTCGCCCGCTCCAGGCTGAGCGTGGCAGAGGCGACGGTGGCGCGCACGGCGCGGCGGAACACCTCCTGGCCTTTCATGACCATGCCGGAGCCGTGATCGGCGTAGAGGATCGGGACCAAGCTTCCGTCGACCCCGAGATCCCAGCCGAGCAGGGAGGTCTCCCCGGGGATGGCCTCGACGACCACCGCGCCGGCGCCGTCGCCGAAGAGGAACGCGTTGGTCCGGTCCTCCCAGTTGGTGGCCCGGCTTAGGGTCTCGGCGCCGATGAGCAGCACCCGGTCCAACCCGGCCGCGACCATGCTCGAGGCGGTGACCAGCCCGTAGGTGAAACCCGCGCACGCGGCGTTGATGTCCATCGCCCCTCCGGCGATGCCGAGCGCTGAGGAAACCGCAGCCGACGACGCTGGGATGAGCTGGTCTGGCGTGGTGGTGCAGAGGATGACCAGGCCGACGTCCGACCCCTCTATACCGGACGCGGCCAACGCCTCGCGTCCCGCCGCCACCGCGAGCTGGCCAGTGGTCCCGAGCCCGTCGGGTGGATGGTGCGGCGGGGGATCGGTGATGAAGGGGCCGGTAGCGACCCGCCTGGTGGCGATGCCGCTGCGTTCGCGGATCCACTCATCGGAGGTCTCGAACAGCGTCATGATGTCGGTGTTGGTGACAACCCGGTCGGGTAGAGCGGTGCCCCACCCGGTGATTGCCGCTCCTCTGGTGGTCACGAGGCGCGCAGCCATGCGATGGGCTGTCCGGTCTGGACCCGCTCTCCGGGCTGCGCCAGCATCCCGATGATCTGACCGGCGAAGGGGGAACGCACCTCGTCGGCCCCGACCCGGCCGAGCAGGGTCCCGACCTCCACTGGCGCCGCCTCGACCGCGTCGCTGGCCGGGGCGAAGACCCCCGGTCCGGGACTGATCACCAGGCGCTCAGACACGTAGAGCTGCTCCCCTTGGTGCCCGGCCGCGAACGCGTGCAGCGCGCTGTCGCCGGCGACCGCGTCGACGAGATGGTCTAGGTCGGCGGGCCGTGAGACCGAGACGGTCGTCATACTCGGCAGCGACTGGTTGATCATCGCCGCCAGCGAGCCGCCGGGCCCGATCTCCACGAAGAGCCGCTCGACGGCGCCGCCCCGGTCGTGCAGGCCGCCGAGGCGGACCAGGCTCTGGCGCCAGCGCACCGGGTTGCACAGCTGCGCGGACAGCAGAACCGGCCAGTCGTCGGGATCGGTGTGGGCCCGCCCGTCGACGTTGGTCACGACTGGGATCTCGGCCGGGTGGAACACGGTGGTAGCCAGAGCCTTGCGGAGCCGGTCGCGGGCGGGACTCATGAGCGGCGTGTGGAAGGCCCCTCCTACATCGACGGGGGCCACGGAGCGGGCACCGACGGACAGGGCCAGCTCGCAGGCCCGTTCGAGCGCCTCGAGCTCGCCGGCGATCACCGTCTCGTCGGCGCTGTTGTAGTTGGCCACCCAGACGTCGCCGTCGGCCAGGCGGCAGGCGATGTCCATGGTGTCGGCGTCGGCGCCGCGCACGACCATCATGCTGCCGGTGGTGATGTCGGCGGCGGCCTGCATGGCCTCGCCTCGCTCGGTCACCAGGTGGATGCCGTCCTCAAAGCCCAAGGCGCCAGAGGCGATCAGCGCGGTGTACTCACCGACGCTGTGGCCGGCGACGGTCGTGGGGGCGATCCCGAGCCGTTCGATGGCGTCGAGGACGACCATCGAGAGAGTCACGGTGGCCAGCTGGGCGTTGCGGGTCTCGGTCAGCTCTCTGGCGTCAGCCTCCGTGAGGAGGTGGCCCAGGTCTCGGCCCGAGGCTTCCGACGCGTCGACCACCACGTCCCAGGAGGGATGGTCGGTCCAGGGGCGGCCCATTCCCGGCCGCTGGGATCCTTGACCGGGGAACACGAAGGCAGGCAGGTCGAACTCCTCTCGGTCTCGGCGGCGCCGGGGGAGGGCGTCGCAGGTTGCGTACCCAGATTCTGACCGACGAGCGGCCCTGGAGGTGACAAACCAGTGGGTAACTTCGCCGGGCCGGTGCGCGGGGGCGAAGGAGGCTACGCTTGGCCGGCTTGCCGCCTCGGGCGCGTGGTGGAATCGGCAGACACGGAGGCCTCAAAAGCCTTTGACCGAGAGGTCGTGCGGGTTCAAGTCCCGCCGCGCCCACCACCGGTTGGTTGCAACCCCCCGCTCACTCGCACGGAGCGGAGACTTCCGGCTCATAACCCCAAGGCCGCCCCTTCAAATCCAGGCCCCCCCTACCGAAGCCCTGGTCAGAGACACTTTCTGACAGGGCTTCCCTGCCTCTGTGGTTCGTTTTCGGACGGGTCAAACCTCTGTCAAACGCTCCGGTCTGGATGTCGCCGCCCTCGTCCTCCGTAGCCTCGCTGCGTCAACGTCGCCGACGGTCGGAGGTGTCGCATCGCGCTCGGAGCCGCTGGGGCTACGGCGATCATCCCTCGCCAAGAGCATATGGGTGGCGGGAACCGTTCCGTCCAGCTCAGGACAAGCCGCGGCAGGCACGCATGCGGGCGCCTCTGCGCTCAAATGGTGGCGCCACCGGTGGTACCATACAGGGGTGGAGAAGACGACGCTTTACCTGCCGGAGGACTTGAAGTCGGCGGTCAAGCGGGCTGCTGCGGAGCGCGGGGTGTCGGAGGCAGAGATCATTCGCGAGTCGATCCGCGCATCAGTTGGCGGCGTCCGGCCTCGTGCTCGTGGTGCTCTGTACTCGAGCGGTCAGCCGATCGCCCGTGACGCCGAGGAGATGCTTGCCGGCTTCGGGGAACGCTGAGGGCGTGCCTCCTGTCGTCGTGGACACGAGCGCCCTCCTGGCGTTCTTCGATGCGTCCGAGCCCGACCACGAAGCGGTGTCAGACGTGCTTGCCAGAGCTGATGCGTTGGTCGTTTCGCCGTACGTGGTGGCGGAGCTGGACTACCTCGTTGCTACCCGACACGGGGTGGACGACGAACTCGCCGTGCTCGACGAGCTGACCGGCGGAGCGTGGGACTTGCCGGCGTTCGACCAAGAGGGGCTTCGGCGCTGCCGGGAGGTCATCTCCCGCTACCGAGACCAGGCGATCGGCGTGGCGGACGCATCGATCGTGGTGTTGGCCGAGCGGTATCGGACGCGTGTGATCGCCAGCTTGGACCACCGGCACTTCGACGTCCTCCGCTCCCTCGATGGCCGCTCCTTTGACGTGCTGCCGCGTTGACGGGGCTACGGACCCTCAGGCTGGGGACGGCGTTTCTCGGGCGAATATGTCGGGGCTTGATCAACCTTCGTAGCCCAGGTCATGCAGGGTGGCGGGTTGGGTTTTTGACGGTATTTAGCTGAGTCTGCGCCCGAGAAGTCGACGGACTATGCACGAGTGCGCCGGAGCCGCCGCCCCGGCAGAATCCTGGTCATGGCACGTCAATGGCATGGCGCCGTTAGTCCGATGACTCCACCAGCGTTCACCCCGTGCGGGTGGACATGACCTTGTGCAGCGCCTGCACACCCCCGCTCGGCCTGCCCTTTTGGCTAGCGGGAACGTGCACAGTCAGCGTCCCGCCGTCGCCCCCGCCGCCACTACAGAAGCCCTGGCCGTAGCGTTGCTCTGTCACCGCTTCCCAGTTTCTGCGCTTGGTTTTCCGAGGGGTCAAACCTCTGCTCCGGGCCGGATGTTGCCGCGCTCGCTGGCAGCATCCTCGAGCTGGGAGGCCCGGGCAGCTTCCTCCAGGCACCAACCGAGCGAGCGGAGCGAGTCGAGGGCGGTAGCGAGGCGGCCGAAGGTCGCCTCGTGCCTTGGGCTGTGCCCAGGAAAGGCGCAACGGGCCCCGGGGGCCCGTTGGCTAACGCAGCGGCCTGCGGCCGGCTTGTTGGGGAAGGAGGCTGCTAGGCGTCGCGGCGGCGGCCTGCTGCCAGCGCCGCGACCAGGGCAGCCGGGTCCGCCTGCACGCTAGGAACGACACGGGCGTTCTGCTTCATGCTGAAGGCCGGATCCTTTTTGGCCGAGGCGGTCGCTGATGGCCTTCACCGGCACGCCGGCCCGCAGGCCAATGGTGGCGTGGGTGTGGCGAAGGTCGTGGGGGTCGGACGCGAGGGAGCCGGACCCTCGGACCAGCTTGTCGGAACTTCGGGCTGTAGCGGTCAGGGTGGATCCGGCAGCCGTCCTACCGGCGGAACACAGACGGCTCGCCTGATGGCCGGACCGCCAAGGCCGCCGGCTCCGCCTGCTGTCGTTCCGTGCGGGGACGAAGGTACTCGACGTTCTGCTCGTCGAGGTCGACGGCGCGGGCCTGATCGGTCTTCGGCGTCGACTCGTTGACGGCTTAGCTGGCTGACACCAGCGGGTGGCGAACAGCAAGACGGCCGCATCGAGGGTCGGCATCTCCGAACCGGAGTCCGAGCCCCTCGCCCCGCCGCATGCCGGTCGTCGACGCCAGGTGCCGCCCTGGGGCGGTCACTCCCACTCGATGGTGCCGGGCGGCTTGCTGGTGATGTCTAGGACCACGCGGTTGACCTCGGCCACCTCGTTGGTGATCCGCGTCGAGATGCGCCCAAGTAGGTCGTAGGGGAGTTGCGACCAGTCGGCGGTCATGGCGTCCTCGCTGCTGACCGGGCGCAGCACGATTGGGTGGCCGTAGGTGCGCCCGTCGCCTTGCACGCCAACCGAGCGGACGTCGGCAAGGAGCACCACCGGGCATTGCCACACCTGGCGGTCCACTCCCGCCGCGGTCATCTCCTCGCGCACGATGGCATCGGCGCGCCGGAGGACGGCGAGGCGATCCTCGGTCACCGCCCCGATGATCCGAATGGCCAGCCCGGGACCGGGGAACGGGTGGCGCCACACCATCTCGGTCGGCAGGCCCAGCTCGACGCCTACGGCGCGCACCTCGTCTTTGAACAGCTTCCGCAACGGCTCGATCAGCTCGAACTTCAAGTCGGAAGGAAGACCCCCGACGTTGTGGTGACTCTTGATGTTGGCCGTTCCCTCGCCTCCGCCGGACTCGACCACGTCGGGGTAGAGGGTGCCTTGGACGAGGAACTCGATGTCGTCGGTGCCGCCCTGCTCGGCGATGACCTCCGCCGACGCGGCCTCGAAGACCCGGATGAACTCGCGGCCGATGGTCTTGCGCTTCGCCTCTGGGTCGGTCGGGTCCGGGAGGGCGTCGAGGGCGTCGAGGAAGCGCTGCTTGGCGTCGACCACCTTCAGCTGGATGCCGGTGGCCCGGACATAGTCCTCCTCCACCTGGACCCGTTCGCCTTCTCGGAGCATCCCGTGGTCCACGAACACGCAGGTCAGCTGGTCGCCGACGGCGCGCTGCACCAGCGCTGCGGCCACGGCCGAGTCGACGCCGCCGGAGAGGCCGCAGATGACGTGGCGGGACCCGACCGTGTCGGCGATCGACTTGATCGAGTCTTCGATGATGCTGCCTGTCGTCCAGGCAGGCTCCACGCCGGCGTAGTCGTAGAGGAACCGTTCGAGCACCGCCTGGCCGTGGGCGGAGTGGAGGACCTCGGGATGCCATTGCACCCCGCACAGCCGGGCGTCGCGATGCTCGAAGGCCGCGATGGCGGCCCCGGCGCTCGAGCCGGTGGCATCGAAGCCGGGAGGAAGCCCGACGACGCTGTCGCGATGCGACATCCACACCACCTGGTGGTCGGGCTGGCCCTTGAACAGGTCGCTGCCGGTGGCGACCTCCACCTCCGTGCGGCCGAACTCCGCTAGCCCGGTGGGGGCCACCGAGCCGCCGAGCGCCTGGGCCATGGCCTGGAAGCCGTAGCAGATCCCGAACACCGGGACCCCGGCCTGCATCAGGGCGGCGTCGGTGGCCGGCGCGCCTTCGGCGTACACGCTGGCCGGTCCGCCGGAGAGGATGATCGCCGCCGGACGCCGAGCCAGGATCTCCTCGGTCGGCGTCTTGTGGGAGACGATCTCGCTGTAAACGTGGGCCTCGCGCACCCGCCGGGCGATCAGCTGGGCGTACTGGGCTCCGTAGTCGACTACGAGGACCGGCCCGGTGGTCCCGGTCATGGTCGCCTACCGGCTACTGGCGCTGGGCACCGTCTCATCCAGAGAGGCTACATCGCCGCCCGGAGGCCCTTGTATGTGGCCCCCGCCCAGCTCATGGCCGGCCTCGCTCTCGGCCACGATCGGCAGCTCGATGCGCATGAGCGTGCCGCCGTCGGGAGGCAGGAACGGCGTGACCACCCCTCCGTGACTGCGTACGACCTGGGCCACGATGGCCAGCCCGAGCCCCGATCCCGGAAGGCTGCGAGCGGTCTGGGCCCGGTAGAACCGGTCGAAGACCCGGGGAAGGTCGCTCGGCGCGATGCCCGGGCCGTGGTCGCGGACGTCAAGGGTCCAGTGGTCGCTGCGGCGCAAAGTGACCTCGACCCGGCCGCCGGCGGGACTCCACTTGGCGGCGTTGTCGAGCACGTTGAGCACCGCCCGTTCCAGCAGCGCCGGCTGGGCTCGTACCGACCCCCGGTCCAGGTGAACGTCGAAGGTCACGCTGAGAGCCCGGCGCCGGGCCCGCTCCACCGCGTGCTCGACGAGGGAGTCGAGGCGGATCTCGGTCGGCTCCGGTTGGGTCTCCTCCTGGCGGGCCAGCTCCACGATGTCGCCGATCAGCGTGGTCAACTCCTCGAGCTGGGCCCTCACGTCGCCGAGCAGCTCGGCCCGGTCGGCTTCGGGGAGGTCCCTGGTGCGCAGCAGCACCTCGATGTTGGTCCGAAGGCTGGTGAGGGGGGTTCGCAGCTCGTGGCCGGCGTCGGACACCAGCTGGGCTTGCTGGCTTCGGGAGGCTCGGAGCGCGGCGAGCATGGCGTTGAACGCGTGAGCCAGGCGGGCCAGCTCGTCGTCGCCGTCGTCCTCGATGGTCGCGTCGAGGTCCTGGGTGGCGGCGACGTGCTCGGCGGCGCCGGTGAGACGCTCCACGGGCCGGATCGTGACCCGGGCCACGGCGTAGCCGAGCGCGATGGCGACGGCCAGGCCGGCGAGACCGACCAGCAGCAGCACGAGGCGCAGCTCCCGGAGGCTGTAGAGGATGTCGTTGATCCGGTGGACGACCCTGATCGCCAGCGGCGAGCCGGTGGTGGCGTCGCGGGCCGGGATGGTCTCGACCCGGTAGGTCCCGGTGCTGGTCGACACCGTCCCGGAGATGGCCGCGGCCGAGCTGCGGCCGTCGGCCATGGCTTGCTCGGCCGCCGACACCGGGATGCTGACGGTGCCCGTCGAGAGGACCACGCTCGTCGAGCTCGGCACGCCCGACGAGCCGATGATCTGCAGGATGTCGCCGTTGTGGACCCGCCCGAACAGGAAAGTCGCCTGGCGCAGGTCGATCGGCCCATTGGACGACGTCACCAGCTGCAAGTCGCTGGCGAGCTGGTCGTCGACCTGGCGGTACAGCTCCCGGTGGACCACGAAGTACGACAGGAGAGCAGCGAGCGCGACGCTGAAGCCGACCGCCACCGCCACCAGCACCGTCACACGCGACCGGAAGCTGGCCTTGCGCAACCAGGCCCGCACTCAGTCCTCCACTGGCAGGCGCAGCACGTACCCGACGCCGCGGACGGTGTGAATCAAGCGGGGCTCGCCGTCAGCCTCGGTCTTGCGCCGCAGGTAGCCGATGTACACCTCGAGGCTGTTGGAGTTGGCCCCGAAGTCGTAGCCCCACACCCGGTCGAAGATCACCTCGCGGGGCAGGACCTGGCGGGGGTTGCGCAGCAGCAGTTCGAGGAGCAGGAACTCGGTCCTCGTCAGCTCGATGCGCCGGCCGCCTCGGCGCACGTCGCGGGTTCCGGGGTCCAGGGAAAGGTCCGCGAAGCGGAGGATCTCGTTCTCCGAGAGGGGGGCGTTGCGCCGGAGGAGGGCCCGGATCCGGGCCAGCAGCTCCTCCAGCGCGAACGGCTTGACCAGGTAGTCGTCGGCGCCGGCGTCGAGGCCGGCCACCCGCTCGTCGACCGCCGCTCGAGCGGTGAGGAGAAGGATCGGCACGCCGTCGCCGGCTGAGCGCAGCCGCCGGCACACCTCCAAACCGTCCATGCGGGGCATGGCCACGTCGAGGACCACGGCATCGGCGGGGGACTGGGCGTGGGCGGCCAGAGCGGCGCTGCCGTCCTCGGCCAGCTCGGTCTGGTAGCCCTCGAAGCGCAGGGCCCGATCGAGGGCTTGGCGCACCGCGGGTTCGTCGTCGACCACCAGGACCTTCACGCCCACCAGTGTGTCCGACTGACATGAGAAAGGGCTGAAACCAATGGGAAGCCCGGTACCGTCACCGGCGATGCGCTACCCCGACACCCGCCGCCAGGACATCGTCGACACGCTGCACGGGTACCAGGTGGCCGACCCCTACCGCTGGCTGGAGGACGCCGCCGATCCGGAGGTGGAGGCGTGGTCTTCGGCTCAAGACGCTCTCACCTCCGCAGTGCTCGAACCGCTGGCGGAGCGGGGTCCGCTACGGGCCCGCCTGAGGGAGCTGGTCCCCGACGTGACCGGGCCGCCCGTCGTGGCCGGCGGCCGGTGGTTTTGGGCCCGGCGGGAGGCCGCGCAGGACCACGCGGTGCTGAGGGTGGCTGACAGCGAGGGCGCCCGCCGCGGCGGCACCGACGTGAGGGTGCTGGTCGACCCCAACGCGTTGTCGGCGGAGGGCACCACGACCCTCGACGGGTGGGCGCCGTCGCTCGAAGGGGACCGCCTGGCGTACCTGCTCTCCGAAGGCGGGGACGAGGAGAGCCGCCTGTGGATCGTGGACACCGCGACTGGAGAGCGCCTGGACGGCCCGGTCGACCGGGTCCGCTACAGCCCGCTCGCGTGGCTGCCGGGAGGCGACGCGCTGCTCTACGTCCGGCGCCTGGCGCCCGGTCAGGTGCCCGCCGGCGAGGAGGCGTTCCACCGCCGCCTTTGGATCCACCGAGTCGGCACCGACCCCGACCAGGACGTGCTGCTCTTTGGTGAGGGGATCGACCCGACCGCGTACTTGGGGGTCACCGTCTCCGACGACGGCCGGTGGGCGGCGGTCACCGCCAGCCTGGGCACCGCGCCCCGCAACGAGTTGCACGTCGCCGAGCTGGACGAGGGCCGCCCGGTAGACGGCTGGACGCCGGTCGTGGTCGGCGTCGACGCCCAAACCTGGCCGCACTTCGACCGCCGAGGCCAGCTGTGGCTGGTGACCGACCTTCACGCCCCGCGCCGGAAGCTGTGCGTCACCGACCCGGCCGCGCCCGCCGTGTCGGGCTGGCGGGACGTGATCGCCGAGGACCCCGACGGTGCCGTGCTTGAGGACTACGCCCTGGTCGGCGAGGAGCTGGTGGTGGTCCACTCCCGCCACGCCCTTTCGGAGCTGGCGGTGCACGATCGAGTCACCGGGATCCGGCGCCGGCCGGTGGCGCTCCCCGGCGCTGGCAGCGCCGACCTCACCAGCCGGCGCGACGAAGCGGGGCCGGTGTGGGTCGCCTACACCGACTACGCGACGCCCTACCAGGTCTTGGCCCTCGACCCGCTGACCGGCTCGCTGGCGCCCGACACCGACGGGATCGGAGCCGCTCCGGGCCCCGGCGCCGCGACGCCCGCCGTCCATTCCCGCCAGCTGACATGCCGATCGGCTGACGGGACCGAGGTGCGCGTCACCGTGGTCGCTCCCGTCGACGCTCCCGACCAACCCCGGCCGGCGGTCCTTTACGGATACGGCGGGTTCAACGTGGCGATGACCCCCGCGTACTCGTCGTCGATCCTGGCGTGGGTCCAAGCCGGCGGGGTGTGGGCCGTAGCCAACCTGCGGGGCGGCTCGGAAGAAGGCGAGGGCTGGCACCGGGCCGGGATGCGCGAGCACAAGACCCGGGTGTTCGAGGACTTCGAGGCCGTCGCCGACCACCTGGTCGCGGAGGGGTGGACCACCAACGACCAGCTCGGGATCATGGGCGGGTCCAACGGCGGTCTGCTGGTGGGAGCCGCGCTCACCCGCAGCCCGGAGCGTTACCGGGCGGTGGTGTGCTCAGCCCCGCTGCTCGACATGGTCCGCTACGAGCGTTTTGGTCTCGGAGCGACATGGAACGACGAGTACGGCCGGGCCGACGACCCGACGGAGCTGGGTTGGCTCCTGTCGTACTCGCCCTACCACCACGTGCGCGACGGCGCTTCGTACCCTGCGGTCCTCTTCACCGTGTTCGACGGGGACACGAGAGTCGACCCGCTCCACGCCCGCAAGCTGGCGGCCGCGTTGCAGCACGCCACCTCTGCGGCGGTCGAGGACCGTCCGGTCATCCTGCGACGGGAGGCCGACGTCGGGCACGGAGCGCGGGGCGTCGCCCGGGCCGTGTCGCTGTCAGCGGACCAGCTGGCGTTCCTCGCCGCCCAGCTCGGGCTTTCGCTGCCCTAGCCGGCCGCGGCCTCCCGGGCGCCCGGCGGGTCACTACACTGTTGGGTCCCATGTCGCGAGCCTCGATCGAGCGCCGGCTGTTCGACGTCGCCCAGCGGCTCAAGCGCGCCAGGGAGGAGATGGCCGTCGTCGACGAGCAGCTTGAGGCGCTGGCCGAGGCCGCCGACGAGGCCCGCATCCGCTCGCTGGTGTCGGAGACGCCGCTGGCCCACCGGGAGTACACCGAAGCGCAGCGCCACGCCGACGCGATGGCCCGCAGCCGCTCGGCCCTGGCGGCCACCATCGCCGAGCTCCAGCTGTCCCAGGACCAGCTGCTCGACAAGCTGGTGATCGGCGCCAAGCCCGAATGACGTACGACGGGCCCAAGCCTGTTAGACCCTGACCTGAAGACACCGACCCCGCTGGCGAAGAAGGAGCGAGGCCCATGGCTGTGCGCGTGGTGATTGCCGAAGACGAAGCCATCGTCCGGCTGGACCTGAAGGAGATCCTCGAGGAGGAGGGCTACGACGTCGTCGGCGAGACCGGCCGCGGCGACGAGGCCATCGAACTGGTCCGCAAGCAGCGGCCCGACCTCGCCATCTTGGACATCAAGATGCCCGGCGCTGACGGGTTGACCGCAGCCCGGGCGATCAGCTCCGAGCGGATGGCCGCGGTGCTGATCCTGACCGCGTTCAGCCAGCGGGACCTGATCGACCAGGCCCGCCAGGCCGGGGCGTTGGCCTATCTCGTCAAGCCTTTCCAAAAGAGTGAGCTGCTGCCAGCGATCGAGATCGCGCTCGGTCGCTTCGAGGAGATGAAGGCCCT
Source organism: Acidiferrimicrobium sp. IK (assembly GCF_025499425.1). Classification (GTDB taxonomy): domain Bacteria; phylum Actinomycetota; class Acidimicrobiia; order Acidimicrobiales; family Palsa-688; genus Acidiferrimicrobium. The sequence continues at coordinate 191,803 of NZ_JAIMCB010000002.1, read as the reverse complement.
CGACGAGCAGGTGAAGTCGCTGGAGGACCGTTTGGAGGCCCGAAAGCTGGTCGAGCGGGCCAAGGGCATCTTGATGGACGAGATGGGGTGGCGGGAGCCTGACGCGTTCGCCTGGATCCGCACCACGTCGATGCGCGAACGACTTCAGATGCCCGAGATCGCCCGGCGGGTCATCGACGGCAGCCTGCGCCCCGACCCGGCCTGACTGCCTGACCGGGGCCTGACCGCTCGACCGGGGCCTGACTGGGCCGGACCGGGCCTGACCGTCAAGCGGGGCTTGGAGCGCCGCTTGGCCGTCAAGCACGGCATCGAGCTCCGCTCACCGTGAGGCGCCGGCCGCGCCGGTCGCCGAGAGGGCCCGGTCAGCCGGCTCGCACCGCCCCGACGAACAAAGCGGGCTGAGGCAGCGTCGTCGACGAGCACGCCTGGCCCGGGTCCTTCACGAACGCGGCGGCGGTCTGGCCCGGCGGGTACACCCGGAAACCCTGGACCGGCACCATCTTGCAGGTGGACGTGTCGAAGTCGTAGGGGTCGATGAGCCGCAGCTGCGACTGGGCCCGCTGGCCGGGGGCCAGCGAGACGGTGGCGACCGGGGTCGACGGGTCTCGGGTGGCCGCCGCCCCGATCTGGGTGCCGTTGCCGCCCCCGACGTAGGACACCCCCGGATACCCGCTCAGGGTGCACGTCGATGGCCCGGAGTTGGCAAGGTACAAGGGGACGTAGGTGCTCCCCGCTGCGCCGTTGCCCAGCCCTAGGGACAGGGTCAGCTGCGCGGTGGCGCACGGCTGGGGTCCGGCCGGGGCGGTGCTGGCCGGCGCGGTGGTCGCCGGCGCAGTCGTCGTCGCTGCCGGCGCGGTCGTGGCCGGAGCGGTGGACGTCGACCCGCCGCCGGCTGCGGTGGTCACCGGCACCGCCGTCGGGGCGGTGGTGGACGCCGAGGAGGAGTGCGACGAGGCGCCGCAGCCGGCGGCGAGCACCGCGGCCGCGCCCACCCCGAGCAGGGGCGCCAGGAAGCGGCGGGAGGTGCGGGCGACGGGATCAGTGCTGCGCATGGTCATGAACGTACGACGCGCCAAGCCCCCACGCGGTTGACCTGGACCCCGGTCCGGGGCCGTGACCCGCTCGGGTCAGGCGGCGACGACGTAGAGCTGGCGGGCCAGGCCGGGGCCGAGCGAGAAGCTGTGGGTGCCGACGTCGAGGGTGAGGGTCCCGTCCGGCGCCCGCGACGAGATGGTGGCGACGACGCCGGGCACGAAACCGTGGGAGGACAGGTAGCGCAGCGCGTCGCCGTCGATCTCCACCTGCTCGGTGACCCGCCGCAGCCGGATCTGGTCGCCGGCTCCGGCGTCGGCCAGCGCGGTGGTGGGCTCGGTGCTCACCTGGGCGCCGGGGATCGGGTTGCCGTGCGGGCAGGTGGTGGGATGGCCGAGGATCTCGATCAGCCGGGCTTCGACCTCGTCGGAGATCACGTGCTCCCAGCGCCCGGCCTCCAGATGGGCCTTGTCCCACGGCAGGCCGATGATGTCGGTCAGCAGCCGCTCGGCCAGACGGTGCTTGCGCACGACGCTCTCGGCCTTCGCCACGCCGATGTCGGTGAGGGAAATGGTCCGGCCCGACACGGTGACATAGCCGTCGTCGGCGAGGCGGCGGACCATCTCCGACACGGCCGGCGCGGAGTGCCCGAGGCGCTCGACGAGGCGGGCCTGGATGACCGCCACACCCTCCTCCTCCAGCTCGTGCACAGCCTCGAGGTACTCCTCGACAGGGGGGTGAAAGCCGTCGGCCACGTCCGGGGAGCCTACCCCCGCCGGCCCGGTTCGCTGGCGCCGCTCACGCCCTAGCATCGACGGCAATGGCCCGACTCATGTTGATCGACGGCAACTCGCTCACCTACCGGGCGTTCTTCGCGCTGCCGACGGACATGGCGACCGCGTCGGGCCAGGTCACCAACGCGGTGTTCGGGTTCACGTCGATGCTGGTCAACCTCATAAAGGACCACAAACCCGACCAGGTCGTCGCCGCGTTCGACCGGCCGGAGCCGACCTTCCGCCACGAGATGATCGGCGACTACAAGGCCGGGCGGGCCGAGACGCCCGACATCTTGCGCCAGCAGATGGGCCTGGTCCGCCAGCTGGTCGACACCTTGAAGATCCCCACCCTGGAGCTGCCCGGCTTCGAGGCCGATGACGTGCTGGCCACGCTGGCCACCCAAGCCGACGAGCGGGGCGACGACGTGATCGTGGTCACCGGCGACCGGGACTGCTACCAGCTGGTGCACGACCCCCACGTCCGGGTCCTCTACAACCGGCGGGGCGTGTCGGACTACGTCCTCTACGACGAGGCCGGCATCGAGGCCCGCACCGGGGTGACCCCGGAGCGCTACCCGCAGTATGCGGCGCTGCGCGGCGACCCCTCCGACAACCTGCCCGGCGTCCCTGGAGTGGGGGAGAAGACCGCGGCGAAGCTGATCAACACCTACGGCGACCTCGACGGCATCTTCGCCCACCTCGACGAGCTGTCACCGAAGCTGCGTTCGAACCTGGCCGCGGCGGAGGAGACGGTCCGCCAGAACGCCAAGGCCACGCCGCTGGTGCGCGACGTCCCAGTCGAGCTCGACACCGACGCCGCCGCGCTCGGCGGATGGGACAGCGACGAGGTGAAGCGGCTCTTCGACTTCCTCGAGTTCCGCACGCTTTGGGACCGCTTCCTCGAGGCGACGGAGACGGACGGGAAAGGGGCCGGCGCGCTGCTGCCCGCCGGCGACAGCCTGGACGTCGCGACCGAGGCCCTCGACGTGGCGGCCGCCGCGGCCCGCATCGACGAGTGGATCGCGTCGGGCACGGCCCTGACCGTCGCCGGCGCCTGGGAAGGCCTCGAGGGGCGCTCGGCGCTGATCGGTTTGGCGTTCGTGGCGCTCCCGGCCGGCGATCCGGTGGAGGTGGCGTGGATCGACGGGGCCGGGCTCGCCGACGGTGGCCTGCGGGCGTCGCTCGGGCGCCTGCTCGGCGCGACGGGCACCGACGTGTCGGCCCACGACGCGAAAGCGCTGATGCGGGGCCTGGCGGTGCTCGGCGTCAGCTTCTCCCACCTCCAACTCGACACCGCCATCGCCGCCTACCTCGTCGACCCCGCCGGCGACCAGTACCTGCTCGAGGATCTGGCGTTGCGCTACGCCCAGATCGAGCTGCGCGGGCCCGAAGCGCCCCCGGCCGGGCAGCTGGACCTGACCGGCAACGCCCCCGAACCCTCCGCCGAAGCGGCCCGCCGGGCCGCCGCGGTCGCCCGGCTCGTGGAGCCGCTCAGCTCCGCCCTCTCCGCCCGGGGCATGTCCGCGCTCTACGACGAGGTCGAACGGCCGCTCGTCAGCGTCCTCGCCCGGATGGAGGAAGCCGGCGTCCGCGTCGACGTGGCCCAGCTGAAGGAGCTGTCCAACGAGCTGTCCTCCGAGGTGAGCCGTCTGGAGGAGGAGATCCAGGAGCTCGCCGGCGAGCGTTTCGTCGTCAACTCCACCCCGCAGCTGCGCGAGATCCTCTTCGTCAAGCTGGGGCTGACCCCCCAGAAGCGGACCAAGACCGGTTTCTCGACCGACGCTCAGACCCTCGAGAAGCTGCGAGGCGAGCACCCCATCGTCGAGGCGCTGCTGCGCTACCGGGAAGTCGAGAAGCTGCGCTCGACCTACGGCGAGTCGCTGCTCGCCGAGGTGGCCGCCGATGGCCGCATCCACGCCACGTTCAACCAGACGGTGGCCCGCACCGGACGGCTCAGCTCCGACCAGCCCAACCTGCACAACATCCCGGTGCGCTCCGAGGAAGGCCGCCGGTTCCGGAGCTGCTTCGTGCCGGCGGAGGGATGCCAGTTCCTCGTCGCCGACTACAACCAGATCGAGCTGCGGGTCATCGCCCACCTGGCCGAGGACCCCGGGCTGGTCGAGGCGTTCCTGACCGGCGCCGACATCCACACCGCCACCGCGGCGCGGATCTACGGCGTCCAACCCGAGGACGTCACGATAGCCATGCGCTCCAAAGCCAAGATGGTCTCCTACGGCCTGGCCTACGGCATGGAGGCTTACGGCCTGGCCCAGCGGCTCGGTGTGCCCGTCGCCGAAGCCGACCAGATCCTTCGGGCCTACTTCGAAGGGTTCCCGAACGTGCGGGCGTACATGGACCGCGTCGTGGCCGAGGCCCGCGACCGGGGCTACACCGAGACGCTCTTCGGCCGCCGCCGGCTCATCCCCGAGCTGCAGTCGGGCCGCTACCAGGTGCGCGCCGCTGGGGAGCGTCAAGCCATGAACGCCGGCATCCAGGGACTGGCGGCGGACATCTTCAAGGTGGCGTTGGTCCGCCTCGACGCCCGCCTGACCGACGCCGGTCTGGCATCGAGACTGGTCTTGCAGGTACACGACGAGGTGATCCTCGAGGTGCCCCCCGACGAGCACGACATCGCCGAGGAGGCGGTGCGCGCCGCCATGGGCGGCGCCGCCGAGCTGCGGGTGCCTCTCACCGTCAACCTGTCGTGGGGCGACACCTGGGCGTCGGCCAAGAGCTAGAGGGGACGGCGCGATGACACCAGGAGCGCGACCCGTCCGCAGCCCGAGGGGCAGCGAGATGTCGTGCGGCAACTGGGGCGCCGAGGGGGCGCTGCGGATGCTGCAGAACAACCTGGACCCCGACGTTGCGGAGCACCCCGACGACCTGGTCGTCTACGGCGGGAGCGGCCGGGCGGCCCGGTCGTGGCCGGCGTTCGACGCCATCATGGCCACGCTGCGGACCCTCCGGGCCGACGAGACGCTCCTCGTGCAGTCGGGAAAGCCGGTCGGCGTCGTGCGCACCCACGAGTGGGCGCCGCGGGTGTTGATCGCCAACTCCAACCTGGTGCCCGAGTGGGCCACCTGGGAGGAGTTCCGGCGGCTGGAGTCCCTCGGACTCACCATGTACGGGCAGATGACCGCCGGCTCGTGGATCTACATCGGCACCCAGGGGATCTTGCAGGGGACCTACGAGACTTTCGCCGCAGTGGCCGAGAAGCGCTTCGGGGGCACCCTGGCGGGGACCGTCACCCTCTCGGGAGGGTTGGGCGGGATGGGCGGCGCCCAGCCGCTGGCGGTGACCATGAACGGCGGGGCGGCGCTGATCGTGGACTGCGACCCGTCGCGGGTGGAGCGGCGGCTCCAGACCCGGTACCTCGACGAGCAGGCGACGTCGCTCGACGACGCCGTCGAGCGGGTCCTGTCATACCGGGCGCGGCGGCGGGCGGTGTCGGTCGGCGTGGTCGGCAACTGCGCGGACGTCGTGCCGGAGCTGCTGCGGCGGGGAGTCGACATCGACATCGTGACCGACCAGACCTCCGCCCACGACCCGCTCAGCTACCTGCCCGCCGGGGTCGCGTTCGACGAGATGGCCGCCGCCAGGCAGAAGGACCCGGCCGGCTTCACCGCCGCCGCCCAGCAGTCGATGGCCCGCCACGTCGAGGCGATGGTCGGCTTCCAGGACCGGGGAGCCGAGGTGTTCGACTACGGCAACTCGCTGCGCGCCGGCGCCCGCGACGCCGGCTACGACCGGGCGTTCGACTTCCCCGGTTTCGTGCCCGCCTACATCCGCCCGCTGTTTTGCGAGGGGAAGGGTCCGTTCCGGTGGGCTGCGCTGAGCGGCGACCCCCACGACATCGCCGTCACCGACCGGGCGGTGCTCGACTTGTTCCCAGACAACGATCCCCTGGCCCGGTGGATTCACAGTGCCGCGGAGCGGGTGGCGTTCCAAGGCCTGCCGGCGAGGATCTGCTGGCTGGGATACGGGGAGCGCGACAAGGCCGGCCTGCGGTTCAACGAGCTAGTCGCCGACGGGTCGGTGGCAGGACCGATCGTCATCGGGCGTGACCACCTCGACTGCGGGTCGGTCGCCTCGCCGTACCGGGAGACCGAGAGCATGCTCGACGGCTCCGACGCGATCGCCGACTGGCCGCTGCTCAACGCGATGGTCAACGTGGCGTCGGGAGCGTCGTGGGTGTCGATCCACCACGGCGGCGGCGTCGGGATCGGCCGCAGCATCCACGCCGGGCAGGTGTGCGTCGCGGACGGCACGCCGCTGGCGGCGGCAAAGCTGGAGCGGGTGTTGACCAACGACCCGGCCATGGGCGTGTTCCGCCACGTCGACGCCGGATACGACGCCGCCCGCGCCACCGTCGCGGCGACCGGCCTGACGGTGCCCGCCGCCGGCGGCGGCGGGTGACGTCCGCCGCCGGGGCGCCCGGCGCGGTCCCTGACGGCGCCGGGTTCGACCGGGCGTGGTCGTCGCTGCTGCCGGTCGGCCGGGCCCCCACCGGCGGGTACCACCGCCTGGCGTGGAGCGACGCCGACCTCGGCTGTCGCGAGTGGTTCCGCCAGCAGGCCGACGCTCACGGGCTGACCCTCGACGAGGACCACAACGGCAACCAGTGGGCGTGGTGGGGCGAGCCCGGCCCCGACGCGGTCGTAACCGGCAGCCACCTCGACAGCGTCCCCGGCGGCGGTGCGTTCGACGGCCCGCTCGGCGTGGTGTCGGCGTTCCTGGCCGTCGCCGCCCTGCAGGCGGCCGGCGTCGCGCCGGGCCGGCCGGTGGCGGTGGTGAACTTCTCCGACGAGGAAGGCGGCCGCTTCGGTCTGGCGTGCCTCGGCAGCAGGCTCATGGCCGGCGAAGTCGATCCCGACACCGCCCTGGCCCGCACCGACCCCGACGGGGTGACCCTCTCCGAAGCTCGCTCCCGCGCCGGGTTCGGCGACCGGCGCCCGGGCCCCGACCCCGACCGGTTGGGCCGCATCGGCATCTTCGTCGAGCTGCACATCGAGCAGGGACGCCGCCTCGCCGTCGACGGGGTCCCGGTCGGCGTGGCCACCGCCGTGTGGCCCCACGGCCGGTGGCGGCTGGACTTCCGCGGCGAGGGCAACCACGCCGGTACCACCGCCGTCGCCGACCGCCACGACCCGGTCCTGCCCCTGGCTCACGCGGTGCTGGCGGCCCGGGAAGCCGCCGCGACCGGCGACGCGCTGGCGACCATCGGCCGGGTCGAGGCTCATCCGGGGGCGACCAACGCCATAGCGTCACGGGCCACCGCCTGGCTCGACGCCCGCGCCCCGCTCCCCGAGGGCGTACGGGCCGCGGTCGGTCGGGTCGAGGACGCCGCCCGGGCCGCGGCCGGGCGGGAAGGGGTGGCGCTGACCGTGGCCGAGGAGTCCTGGTCGGGCGGCGCCGAGTTCCGCCCCGAGTTGCGCGCTGCGCTGGCCGCGGTGGTCGAGGGCCGCCTCGGGAAGGTCGCGCAGCTGCCGACCGGCGCCGGCCACGACGCTGCGGTCCTGGCCGCGTCGGTCCCGACCGCCATGCTCTTTGTCCGCAACCCCACCGGCATCAGCCATGACCCGGCCGAGCACGCCACCCGAGCCGACTGCCTGGCCGGCGTCGACGCCCTCGTCGCGGTCCTCGCCAGCCTGTGCCGGTGACCCCGCTTCCCGCCGGCGCTCCCGACCCCGTCGTCATCGGGCCCGACGGCCTGCGCCCCGCCGACGTCGTCGCGGTCGCTCGCGACGGCGCCCCGGTGGCGGTCTCCCCGGCCGCGATGGCCGCCGTCGCCGCGTCGCGAGGCCACATCGACGCGCTGGCCGCCGGCACCACGCCGGCGTATGGGGTGTCCACCGGTTTCGGGGCCCTGGCCACCCGCCACATCCCGCCGCAGCGCCGGCGCGACCTGCAGCGCAGCGTCATCCGGTCCCACGCCGCGGGGTCCGGCCCGCCGGTCGAGGCCGAGGTCGTCCGGGCCATGATGCTGCTGCGGCTGAAGACGTTGGCGTCCGGGCACACCGGGGTGCGCGCCGCCCTGGTCGACGCCTACGCCGCTCTCCTCAACGCCGGTCTCATCCCCCGGGTCCCTGAACACGGCTCCCTCGGCTGCAGCGGGGACCTGGCCCCGCTGGCGCACGTCGCGCTGGTCTTGATGGGGGAGGGCGAGATCCTCGACGCGGAAGGGCGGGTCTCGCCGGCCGGGCCGGGCCTCGCCGGCGCCGGCCTGGCCCCCGTAGAGCTGCAGGAGAAGGAGGGCCTGGCGCTGATCAACGGCACCGACGGCATGCTCGGCTCGCTCATCCTCTCCTCCCACGACCTGCGCCGGCTGTGCCGCACCGCCGACCTGTCCACTGCGCTGTCGGTGGAGGCCCTGCTCGGCACCGACCGGGTGTTCGCCGCCGACCTCCACGAGCCGCTCCGGCCCCATCCCGGGCAGGCCACCAGCGCCGGCAACCTCCTCCGGCTGCTGCACGGCAGCGAGATCGTGGCCTCCCACCGCCACGGCGACCCCCGCGTCCAAGACGCCTACTCCCTGCGTTGCGCCCCGCAGGTGACCGGCGCGGTCCGCGACACCTTGGACCACGCGGACTTGGTGGCCGGCAGGGAGCTGCGGGCGGTGATCGACAACCCGGTGGTCCTGGCCGACGGCCGGGTCGAGTCCAACGGCAACTTCCACGGAGCGCCGGTCGCCTACGTCCTCGACTTCCTCGCCATCGCCGCCGCCGACCTGGCGTCGATGAGCGAGCGGCGCACCGACCGGATGCTGGACGCGGCCCGCAGCCACGGCCTGCCGCCGTTCCTCGCCGCCGACCCCGGCGTCGACTCCGGCCACATGATCGCCCAGTACACCCAGGCCGGCATCGTCGCCGAGCTCAAGCGGCTGGCCGCGCCGGCCAGCGTCGACTCGATCCCCAGCTCGGCGATGCAGGAGGACCACGTGTCGATGGGCTGGGCCGCCGCCCGCAAGCTGCGCCGCTCCGTCGACGGGCTGCGACGGGTGCTGGCCATCGAGGTGCTCACCGCCTGCCGGGCCCTGGACCTGCGAGCCCCCCTCCACCCGGCGCCGGCCACCGCGGCCGCGGTGGCTTGCATGCGGACCCTGGTCGAGGGCCCCGGCCCCGACCGGTACCTAGCGCCGGAGATCGACGCGGCGGTGGACGCGGTCGCCGACGGGCGGCTCCTCGCGGCGGCCGAGGAGCACACCGGGCCGCTGCAGTGACCGCCCGCTGGTGGTGCGAGCTGGCCTGGCTCGGCGGGGAGGACGCCGAGGCGGGGGTGCTGCTCGAAGCCGGCGACGACGGCGTGCTCACCGCGGTGACCTCAGGGGTCCGGCGCGCCGACGCGCCCGACGCCGAGGCGCTGGGCGGGTTGACGCTGCCCGGCCTGGTCAACGCCCACTCACACGCGTTCCACCGGGCGCTTCGAGGCTGGACCCAAGCCGCGGGCAGCGGCTCTTTTTGGACGTGGCGGGAGCGGATGTACGCCCTCGCGGCCCGCCTCGACCCCGACCGCTACCGCACCTTGGCCGCCGCGGTGTTCGCCGAGATGGCCCTGTCGGGGATCACCACCGTCGGCGAGTTCCACTACCTCCACCACGGGCCCGGCGGCCGGGCCTACCGCCACGACGCAATGGGCGAAGCCGTCCTGGCCGCCGCGGCCGACGCCGGCGTGCGCCTCACCCTTCTCGACGCCTGCTACCTGACAGGCGGCATCGGCACCCCGCTCAACGACGTGCAACGCCGGTTCGCCGACGCTGGCGCCGACGGGTGGGCGTCGCGCCTCGAAGGGCTGATCTCGACGGTCCCCGCCGCGGCGAGGACGGTCCGAGTCGGCGCCGCGATCCACTCGGTGCGAGCGGTGCCGCCCGGCTCCATCGCGACGGTGGTGGGGTGGGCCCGCCACCACCGGGCCCCGCTCCACGCCCATGTCAGCGAGCAGCCGGCCGAGAACGACGCCTGCCTCGCCGCGTACGGCCGGACCCCGACCGGGCTGCTCGGCGCCCTCGAGGCGCTCGGCGAGCGGTTCACCGCGGTCCACGCCACCCACCTCACCGGCGACGACGTCGCTCTCCTCGGGGCGAGCCGCTCCAGCGTCTGCATGTGCCCGACCACCGAACGGGACCTGGCTGACGGGATCGGCCCGGCCGCCGCGCTCTGGAACGCCGGGAGCGCCCTTTGCCTCGGCACCGACTCCCACGCGGTCATCGACGTGTGGGAGGAGGCTCGGGCCGTCGAGCTGGACCAGCGCCTGGCCACCGGCGAGCGCGGCCTGCACGCACCGGGGCGCCTCCTCGAGGCGGCCACCGCGGCCGGGGCCGCGGCGCTCGGCTGGCCCGGCGTGGGCCGCCTGGCGGCCGGCTACGCCGCCGACATGGTCACCGTTCGCACCGACGGCGTCGGGTTGGCCGGCACCTTCTCCGGCTCCGGCGCCGGCGCGGCGGCCGCGGCGGTGTTCGCGGCCCGGGGGAGTGACGTCACCAACGTGGTGGTCGACGGCCGCACCGTCGTCGCCGGCGGTTCCCACGCCCTGCTCGGCGAGGTCGGCCCTCGGCTGCGTTACGCCATCGACAGCCTGTGGGACACCGGCCCGTGACCGGGCCCGACCCTCCGGACTCCACCGCCGCCGCTTCGGGCGCCGGGCTGGTGCTCACCGGCATCTCCGAGCTCACCACCGCCGACTCCGGCCTCGTAGTCGACGGCCCCGCCGCGTTGGTCTGCGGCGCCGACGGCACCGTCGTGTGGGCCGGCCCGCAGCAGGCCCTCCCGGAGCAGGCCGGCACCGAGCGGGTCGACCTGGGCGGGCGGGCCGTCATCCCCGGCTTCGTCGACAGTCACACCCACCTGGTCTTCGCCGGCGACCGCAGCGCCGAGTGGGAAGCCCGCATGACCGGCCGCCCCTACCAAACCGGCGGCGTCCGGACCACCGTCGACGCCACCCGGGCCGCGACCACCGAGCAGCTGGCGTCTCGAGCCGGGCGGCTGGCCGCCGAAGCTCTCCGCAGCGGCACCACCACCCTCGAGGTGAAAAGCGGGTACGGCCTCCAACCGGAGGCCGAGGCGCGGCTGTTGTCGATCGCCGGGGGGATCACACCGGAGACGACGTTCCTCGGCGCGCACGTGGTGCCCGCCGAGTACGAGGGGCGGCGCGACGAATACGTCGACGTGGTGTGCGGCCCGATGCTGCGACGATGTGCTCCCCTGGCCCGATGGATCGACGTGTTCTGCGAGCAGGGCGCGTTCGACGGGGACCAGTCCCGAGCTGTCCTGCTCGCCGGCCGGGCCGCCGGGCTCGGGCTGCGGGTCCACGCCAACCAGCTCGGCCCGGGTCCCGGCGTGAGGCTCGGCGTCGAGCTGGGCGCGGCGTCAGTCGACCACTGCAGCCACCTGAGCGCCGCTGACATCGACGCCCTGGCCGGCGGCCGGACCGTCGCCACGCTGCTGCCCGGGGCGGAGTTCTCCACCGGGTCCGCGTACCCCGGGGCCCGCCGCCTGCTCGACGCCGGTGTCCCTGTCGCCCTCGCGTCGGACTGCAACCCGGGCACCAGCTTCACCACCTCGATGCCCTTCGTGGTGGCGCTGGCGGTGCGGGAGATGGGCATGACCGTGGCAGAGGCCGTCGTGGCCGCGACCGCCGGCGGCGCCGCGGCACTGCAGCGATCCGACGTCGGCCGGCTGGTGCCGGGCCGGCGGGCCGACCTGGCAGTGCTCGAAGCTCCCAGCGCGTCGTGGCTCGGCTACCGCCCCGGCGTCGACTTGGTGCGCGCCGTGGCACGCGGCGGGCGCCTGGTCGCTGGGAGCTGGCCCGCCGGGACAGGTCGGGAACCGCCGGCGGGGGCGCCGGCGGACCGGGGAGCGGCCGCGGACCGGTAGCGTCGGCGGGTCCGCCCCCCGACCCCCCGGAGGTCCAGTTGGTCGATCCCCCCGCCCCCGCCCCGGACCGCCGGTGGGCGATCCTCGCGGTGGTCGCCACCGCCCAGCTGATGGTCGTCCTCGACGCCACCATCGTCAACATCGCCCTGCCGTCCGCCCAGAAGGCCCTCCACTTCGCCAACGCCGACCGGCAGTGGATCGTCACCGCCTACGCCCTCGCCTTCGGCAGCCTGCTCCTCGTCGGCGGGCGAATCGGTGATCTCTTCGGTCGCAAGTGGGCGTTCATCATCGGCCTGGCCGGTTTCGCTGGGGCGTCCGCGGTCGGCGGCGCCGCGGTGTCGTTCCCGATGCTCGTCACCGCCCGGGCGGCTCAGGGCGTCTTCGGCGCGGTGCTGGCGCCGGCCGCCCTCTCCACGCTGACCACGACGTTCACCAACCCGGCGGAGCGAGGCAAGGCCTTCGGTGTGTTCGGCGCGGTCGCCGGCGGCGGCGGCGCGGTCGGACTGGTCCTCGGCGGGGTGCTGACCGAGACCTTGTCGTGGCGGTGGTGCCTCTACGTCAACCTGTTCTTCGCGGTCGGAGCGGGCATCGGCGCGTTCGTCTTGCTGCGCAACGCCGCACCGGAGCACCGCCCGACCCTCGACGTTCCGGGCACCCTCCTGGCGTCGGGCGGCCTGTTCTGCGTGGTGTACGGCTTCTCCCACGCCGAGACCGCAGGATGGCTGAACGGCCTCACCCTGGGCGTGCTCGCCGCCGCGGTGGTCCTGCTCGCGGCGTTCGTCGCGTCCCAGACCAAGGTCGCCCACCCGCTGCTCCCGCTGCGCATCGTCGGAAGCCGGCTGCGGGGCGGTGCCTACCTCTCCGTCGGCATGTCCGCCATCGCCATCTTCGGGGTGTTCCTGTTCTTGACCTTCTACCTGCAGGCCATCCGGGGTTACAGCCCGATCATGAACGGCCTGGCGTTCCTGCCCCTCACCGCGGCGATCGTCACCGCGTCGACCACCTCCAACGTCGTCTTGTACCCGAGGTTCGGGGCCCGGCCGATGGTGACCGCCGGGATGATCTGCGGGTTCGTCGGGATGGGAGCCCTCAGCCGGCTGAGCCTCCACAGCACCTACGTCGCCGGGATCCTCCCGTGGCTGATCGTCCTCGGTCTCGGGTTCGGGCTGATCTTCGCCCCTGCGATCAACGGGGCCACCGCCGGCGTGGCGGCGACCGACGCGGGAGTGGCGTCGGCCATGGTCAACACCATGCAGCAAGTCGGCGGGTCGGTCGGCACGGCGCTGTTGTCGACGCTGGCCGCCGGCGCCACCACCCGCTACATCAGCGCCCACCGCGGGCCTGCCGCGGCGGCGCTCGGCGGTATCCACGGCTACGACGTGGCGTTCCTCTGCTCGTCGGGGATCTTCCTCGCCGGCGCCGTGATCTGCGGGCTGCTGCTCCCCTCCGGGCGCACCCCGGCCGCCGTCGGCGCGCCGGCGCTGGCATGACCCCCTCCGGAGCAGCACCGCTGGCTGGGATCACCGTGGTCGAAGCGGCCACGTTCTTGAGCGGTCCCCTCGCCGCGCAGGCGCTGGCGGACCTCGGCGCCCAGGTCGTCAAGGTCGAGCCGCCCGGCGGGGACGCCTTCCGGCGTTTCGGGCGCACCGTAGAGGGACTGTCGGTGATGTGGGTCGCCGCCAACCGCTCGAAGGCCGCCGCGGTCGTCGACCTCGCCACCGCCGAAGGACGAGCCGAGATGGACCGGCTGCTCGACACCGCGGACGTGCTGATCACCAACTGGCGTCCCGGCGTGGCCGAGCGGCTGGGCCTCGACGCCGACCGGGTGCGCGGCCGCTGGCCGCGGCTGGTGTGGTGCCGGATCAGCGGGTTCGGCCAAGACGGTCCCAAGGCGCTGGAACCAGCCTTCGACGGCGTGGTGCAAGCCGCGTCGGGCACCATGCCGACCCAGGGGTTCTCGCCGGCGGGGGGCGGCGCCCCGCAGATGGTGCGGGCCTTCCAGGTCGACAAGCTGACCGCGGCGTACGCCGCGCAAGCGACCCTGGCCGCGCTGCTCGCCCGAGCGACGAGCGGAGCCGGGGCGGTGGTCGACGTTGCGATGCTCGACGCGGCCGCCTACTTCAACTTCACCGACAGCATGATCGAGCGGGCGCTGCCCGCCGACGACGGCCACGGCGACGGGATCAACCGTCAGCTGGCCACCGTCCAGGCGGTGCCGACCGCGGACGGGTGGATCATGGTGTCGCCGGCGCGAGCCCGCCAGATGCGCGCCGCGGTGGAAGCGGCCGGTCACCCGGAGTGGACCGACGAGCTGCGCCGAGCCGGGGACCCCGACTCGCTCACCGCCAGGTTCTTCGAGCTGCTCGCCACCGTCACCCCGCAGCGCACGACGGCCGAATGGCTCGAGGTGCTACGCGCCGCGGACGTCCCCGCCGCGGAGGTCCTCGACGCGGACGGCCACCTGAGCGACCCGCAGGTCGTTCACAACGGCGTCTACCAACTCGCCGACCACCCGACGATCGGCCGGCACCGCTGGGTCCGCTACCCGGCCCGGTTTTCCTAGAACCGGCTGCGGGCGCCGCTGCGCCGGCCGATGCCGGTGCGGCGGCTGATCAGCAGCAAGCCGATCGTGATGATCAGCCCGGCAATCCAGCCCGCGCCCACACCGAAAAGGCCGTAGAAGATCAACCCGGCCACGAACTGGCCGGCGATGCCGAGACCGATCGTCGCCGGCACGGACATCGGGTCGGGGCCGGGGACGAGAAGGCGGGCCAGGGCACCGAGAATGGCACCGACGACGATCCATCCGATCAGGCTGGCGATCACTTGCTTGCTCCTCGCGACAGGCGACAGCCGGGATGGCGGTCAAGCCCTGCGCTCCATTGTTCCCGGCCGGCAGCCCCACCACACCGAAGAAGTTCCTGAGAGGCGCCGGCCGCGGCCGCCGTCGCGGCGGCGGTCAACCAGAGGAGCCTCCCGGGCGTTGAGTGCAGGTGCGGGTTCCTCCAGGCCGATCGACGGCCGCCCGGGCGACCGGGTGGCCTCGCCGGTCTGCCCGATGGGCCCGCGGCGCTCTCAGCCGGCTCGGCCCGGCGCGGCGGCGGACAGCCGGGCCGCCTGGGCGGCGCGGATAGGGCCGGTCTGCCCGAACACCAGCAAGAACATGGCCTCCCGCAGCAGCCGCTGCGCGTGGCTGGTGCGTTCCACCGACCGCCCGCCGCCGGCGACGACCAGCGCGGTCGCCGCCCGCAGCGCCAGCAGCGACGCCTCGACCCGAGCCGCGACGACGCCCTCCGGGCCGCTCGGTTCGACCAGACCGCGGCGGGCCTCGTCCACCGCGGCGAGCAGCGGCTCGGACTCGAGGAGCCGGGCGCAGCGCCCGGCCACGCCGACGGCCAGGAAGCCGTTGGTGGCCAGCCCGGCGCCGTCGCGTGCCCGCCAGTCCGCGTAGGGCTCGCGGGCCACGATCCGCTCGGTCGGCACCTGGTGGCGCTCCAAGCGGAGCACGACCGTCGAGGAGCTGTCGACCGCCGCCAGGCGCACCGGCTCGGCGAGGAGCGTCGGGGCGGTGCGGGCGTCGAGGAGGGCCCACACCAGCTCGTCGCCCTCTCTGGCCCCCACGTAGACAGTGTCGATCAGCCCCCACCCGGTGACCCACGGAGCCGTCCCGTCGAGGATGACGAAGCCGGGCCGGCCGGTGGAGGACGCCCGCATGGCCGGCGGCCCCGGGCGGCGCAACGCGGCGTAGGCGATCCCGCTTCGCACCTCGCCGGCGCACATCGCCTCGAGCCACTGGAGGCGCAGAGCCGGGCGGGCCGCGGCGACGGCGCGCAGCGCGGAGTGGTGCTGGATCCACACGAACGCAGTCGCCAGGCTGGCCCCGCCGAGCGCCTCGATGACTCTCCCTGCGGCCTCGAGATCCATATCCGAGCCGCCCGCGTCGGTCGGCCCGACGATCCCGTACAGCCCGGCGGCAGCCAGCTGATCGAGGACGGCCCGGGGCACCGCCGGCGCCTGGTCGATCTCCAAAGCGGCCGGCCACAGCACCTCTTCAGCCAGTCTCTCGGCGTCGCCGACCACCGCCAGGCGACCGGCCGCAGCGCCTTTTGGGTACGCACCGTCGGGCGAGTTCATGCCGGACGGTATCGCCGGGCCCGGCGTTCACGACCCTCCCGCCGCGAGCCGGCCGGCGGCGTCCTCCTCCGTTACGTCGCGTCCGGCCGCCGCGGCGTCACCGGCGAACTCCGCTCCCTGGCCACCGGCGGCGTCACCCACGTCCGGACCGGATCGACCCGGTCGGTCCTCGTTTCCCTCGGCGTCGCGATCGGGGGGTGTCTCATCACGGATGGGCATGCTGTCGGGCTACCCAACCCGGGCGGCGCTCACCGCCGACGCAGCCGCCGCCAGGAGATGTGCGGGGGCAGCCCGAGATGCAACAGTGCACTCCGCAGGGTGACCGCGGTCACTACGACTCCACGTCGGGAGGCAGGGTGCAGGACATGCAGGAAGACCAGCGGGAGGTGTCGCTGGGGGAGGAGCTCGACAGGCTGGCGGCGGAGGAACCCGGCCGTCCCGCCGTCATCGCCGGCGAGCAGGTGCTCACCCGAGGCGAGCTGGCCAGGCGATCCAACCGCCTGGCCCGGGCCTTCGCGCACGCCGGCGTCACCCAGGGCTCGATGGTGACCATCGGCCTGCCCAACGGGGCCGCGTTCTACGAGGCGGTGGTCGCGGCGTGGAAGCTGGGGGCGGTCCCGCAGCCGGTGTCGTACCGGCTGCCGCCAGCCGAGCTGGCCGCGCTGATCGACATCGCAGACCCGGCGCTGGTCGTCGGCTTGGACCCCGGCCAGGCGAGGCCGTGGTGGCCGGCGGGGCAGGAGCCCGACGCCGGCATCGACGACGGGCCGCTCCCGCCGGCGATCCCGCCGTCGTGGAAGGCGCCGACATCGGGCGGCAGCACCGGGCGGCCCAAGCTCATCGTGTCGACCGCTGCGGGCACCGTCGACAAGGTGGTGGTCAGCGCACCAGCGCTCCGGCTCGAGCGGGACGACACGTTCCTCTGCACCGGGCCGCTGTACCACAACGGCCCGTTCATGTACTCGCTGCTGGCGCTGCTTCTCGGCGGGACGGTGGTGGTCATGGGCCGCTTCGACGCGTCCGCCAGCTTGGAGCTGGTCGAGCGCCACCGGGTGACCTACATGTACCTGGTGCCGACGATGATGTCGCGCATCTTGCGCCTGCCGGAGGCGGAGCGCCTCGGGCGGGACATGTCATCCCTGCGGGTCGCCTACCACCTGGCCGCTCCGTGCCCACCCCACGTCAAGCAGGCGTGGATCGACTGGCTCGGCCCGGAGCGGATCTGGGAGCTTTACGCCGGCACCGAGGCCCAGTCTGCGACGGTCATCTCCGGCACCGAATGGCTGGCCCACCCCGGCTCGGTCGGCCGCCCGGTGTTCGGCGAGATGCGCATCTGCGACGTCACCGGGACCCCGCTGCCGCCCGGCGAGGTCGGCGACGTTTGGATGCGCACCGCCAGCGGCAAACCCAGCTACCGCTATGTCGGGGCGAGCGCCACGGAGCACGACGGATGGGAGACGCTCGGCGACGTCGGTTGGATGGACGAGGACGGCTACCTCTACCTCGCCGACCGGCGCAGCGACATGATCCTCGTCGGGGGCGCCAACGTGTACCCCGCCGAGATCGAGGCCGCCCTGCTCGAGCACCCGTCGGTCACCTCCGCCTGCGTCATCGGCCTACCCGACGACGACTACGGCAACGTCGTGCACGCCATCCTCGAACTGTCCGAACCGGTCAGCGACGAGGACCTGCGGGCCCATCTGGCCGTCAGCGTCGCCCCCTACAAGATCCCCCGCACCTTCGAGCGCTCAGACGTGCCGCTGCGCGACGACGCCGGCAAGGTGCGCCGGGGCGCGCTGCGAGCCGAGCGGCTGCCCGCCACCTAGCCTTCCCGGGTGGTCCACGGTCGGGAGTTCGAGGCGCTGGCAGCTCACACCGGGCCGGCGTACCTGCGCTACTCGTTCACGAAGGGCACCGCCCAGGAGGTCGAGTGGCTCACCGGCGCCCTCGGCCTCCACCGCGGGACGCGGGTGCTCGACGTCGGCTGCGGCCCCGGCCGCCACTCCCTGGCGCTTCGCGAGCGCGGCATTGAGACGGTCGGGCTGGACATCTCCCTGGCGTTCCTGCGCGCCGGGGGCCCCGGCCCGTGGGTCCGCTCCGACGCCAGATCACTCCCTTTCCCCACCTCCAGCTTCGACGCGGTCGTCTGCTTGTGCCAGGGCGGCTTCGGGCTGCTCGGCGGCCACGGCGAGGCCACGGCGCTCTCCGAGATGGCCCGGGTGCTGGCACCCGGCGGCCTGCTCGGGCTGTCAGCGTTCTCCGCGTACTTCGCCGTGCGGTACCTGGAGGAAGGCGACACCTTCGACGCCGACACCGGCGTCAACCACGAGGCGGCCACGGTGCGGGACCCCTCCGGACGCGAGGCGGCCTTCGACTTGTGGACCACCTGCTTCACCCCCCGGGAGCTGCGGCTGATGGCCGCCGACGCCGGCCTGCGGGTACGGGAACTGTGGTCGGTCGCCCCCGGCTCCTACGCGGCCAGGGCCCCCGACGTCGAGCACCCCGAGTGGCTGATGATCGCGGAAAAGTCCGCCTGACACCTGCGGTAGCCTTGTTCGGGCGCAACCAGCGCCCACCGTCCGGAAAGCAAAGGCTCCCTACTCCATATGTCCGATACCACCACCGCACCTGCCCTCTCCCCTGAGGACGATCCGTCCGTCACCGGGATGGGCAGCTTCGACGAGGCCGGCGAGTACACGCCCCGCGCCATCGTCGCCGACGACCTCGCCGGCATGTCCCTCGAAGATGCCATCGCCGGCACTATCGTCAACTTCGACGACGGCGACATCGTCTCCGGCACCGTCGTCAAGGTGGACAAGGACGAGGTCCTGCTCGACATCGGCTTCAAGTCCGAGGGAGTGATCCCCTCCCGCGAGCTGTCGATCCGCCACGACGTCGACCCGAGCGAGATCGTCTCCCTCGGCGACCACATCGAGGCGCTGGTCCTCCAGAAGGAGGACAAGGAGGGGCGGCTGATCCTCTCCAAGAAGCGGGCCCAGTACGAGCGGGCGTGGGGCACCATCGAGGAGATCAAGGGCCGCGACGGAGTCGTCTCCGGTCCGGTCATCGAGGTCGTCAAGGGCGGCTTGATCCTCGACATCGGCCTGCGCGGCTTCCTGCCCGCGTCGCTGGTCGAACTGCGCCGGGTCCGGGACCTGCAGCCCTACGTCGGGCGCATCCTCGAGGCCAAGATCATCGAGCTGGACAAGAACCGCAACAACGTGGTCCTGTCCCGGAGGGCATGGCTGGAGGAGACGCAGAAGGAGCAGCGCGACGAGTTCCTCGCCAACCTGAAGCCCGGCGAGGTCCGCCACGGTGTGGTGTCGTCGGTGGTCAACTTCGGTGCGTTCGTCGACCTGGGCGGCATGGACGGACTCATCCACGTCTCGGAGCTGTCCTGGAAGCACGTCGACCATCCCTCCTCGGTCGTCGCCGTCGGCGACGAGGTCGAGGTCCGGGTCCTCGACGTCGACTTGTCCCGCGAGCGGATCAGCCTGTCGCTCAAGGCCACCCAGCAGGACCCGTGGCAGGAGTTCGCGGACGCCCACCGCGTCGGCGAGCTGGTGTACGGCCGGGTCACCAAGCTGGTCCCCTTCGGTGCGTTCGTCCAGGTGGGCGAAGGGATCGAGGGCCTGGTCCACATCTCGGAGATGGCCGCCCACCACGTCGACCTGCCCGAGCAGGTGGTCACCCCTGGCGAAGAGCTGTGGGTCAAGATCATCGACATCGACCTGCAGCGCCGGCGGATCAGCCTGTCGATCAAGCAGGCCGCGGAAGGCGGCGAGGTGGCCGCCGAGTACCGCGAGGCCTTCGGCGAGCACGCCTACGACGAGCAGGGCAACTACGTGGGCCCGGCCTTCGAGTTCGAGCCCGAGTCCGAGGCCCAGGCCGCGTGGGCCGAGTACCTCGAGCAGACCGGCAACGCCGAGGAGGCCGCCGCTGCGCCCGTCTCCGACGGGCCGGCGTGGACCTCCGAGGCCCCGGCGGACGACACGCCGGCGGAGACGCCCGAGTCGTAACCCGGACGCCGCCCGAGCGCGGCGCTTCGGACCACATCGCTGTTCGATCACCGCCGGCCGGCGCCCTTCGGGGACCGGCCGGCGGTGGCGCGCGCCGGGGGGTTTCGCGGGGCCGAGGTTCTGAGGGTTCTCGGCTCCCAAGGGTTCGAGGGCTCGCGACGAGCTAGGGGTCGCGACGAGCCGGGACCACGGGTCTAGGCGGCGCGGGTGGCTCGCGGCGGCGCGAGTGGCGGATCGTGGCTCGTGGCGGGGGCGGGTCGCACCCGCTGGCGGAGCCCTTCACCCGGGCGGCGCCGGCGGCGCCGACACCGGCCTCAGCCGCCGGCCTGGCGGGCCCGGTAGGCCGCCACGTTCATCCGGTTGGTACACGACGTGGAGCAGTACCGACGGGACCGGTTCTTGGACAGGTCCACGAGCACGCCGGCACAGTCGGTGGCCTCGCACACCTGCAGCCGGCTGAGCTCCCCCTGGCGCACGACGTCGACGAAGGCCATCGCCGCCTCGACGGCCATGCGGTCCACCAGCGGGGCGCCCTCGGGCGTCGCGTGGAGGTGGAACGGCCAGCCGTCGTGGGCCACCAACTGCGGGAGGGCGTTGGCCGCCCGAAGCATGGCGTTGACCTCCGAGGCCACTCCGGCCTCGTCGAGCGTCCAGATCCGCCGCAGGCGGGGGCGCAGGGCCCGGACCTCGTCCAGCTCCCGCTGGTCGCCCCGGCGGACACCCGTCCAGCGCCACTCATCGAGCCAGCGGCCTAACGCGGCGACATCCTCCAGCTGGTCGCCGCCGGGCTGGTCGGTGTTCACCAGGGCCGCCGCCGACTGCAGGGCCTGCTCCGTGTCATGAGCGAAAAGCAAATTGACTCCTGTCGGCGGCCCCTCTACGGTGACCGGTCATGGCCGTAGGGTACCGACAGTCATTACGGTCCGGGGGGCGGCCGTCCCGCAGCCCTCGCGGCCCGGCCAGCAGGGAGGGACTCGGCCTGGCGGTCCTCTCGGCGGCGATGTTCGGGACGTCGGGATCATTCGCGACCAGCCTGCTGCGGGCCGGCTGGACCCCCGCGGCGGCGGTCACCGTCCGTCTTCTCGTGGCCACGGTGGTCCTGACCGTCCCGGCATCGCTGCAGCTTCGCAGGTACCGGGGACCGTGGCGCCAAGGTGCCCGCACCGTGGTCCTCTACGGCCTGGTACCGATCGCCGGCTGCCAGCTGTGCTACTTCCAGGCGGTGCAGCACCTGTCGGTCGCGATCGCCCTACTCCTCGAGTACTCCGGCACCATCCTGGTCATCGGCTGGCAGTGGGCCCGTCACCGGCAGGCCCCGGGGGCCCTCACCACCGCAGGCGCCGTGGTCGCGGTGGTGGGTCTGGTGCTGGTGCTCGACCTCGCCGGCAAGCAGCACGTCGACCCGATCGGGGTCCTCTGGGGGTTCGGCGCGGCCGTCGGCCTGGCGGTCTACTTCGTGATCTCCGCCTCGCAGGACGAGGCGCTGCCCCCGCTCGCGGTCGCATGGGGTGGCCTCGGGGTCGGCGGCGCGGCGATGCTGATCGCCGGCGCGACCGGCGCCATGCCCTTCGTTGCGCCGCGGGCGGCCGTCGTCTTGGCCCACAGCCGGGTCAGCTGGGTGGTTCCGGTCCTCGGTCTGGCCGTGGTGGCCGCCGCCCTGGCGTATGTCACTGGTATCGCCGCGGCGCGGGCCCTCGGGCCTCGGGTGGCGTCGTTTGTCGGGCTGGCGGAGGTGGTGTGCGCGGTGGTCTACGCCTGGGTGCTCCTCGACCAGCGCCTGAGCGTCACCCAGGTCTGTGGCGGCGCGCTGGTGGTCGCGGGCATCGCGCTGGTGCGAGCAGACCGCGTCGGGCTGCCTGTCGCGCCCGGCGAGGACGGCGACTTGGAGGTAGCTAGCGCAGCCGCGTTGCCCGCCGGGTAGCAGCCGGGGGACGGCGTAGCATCGGGGCGGGAGGTCGGCGGTGGCCAAGCGGCGAGAGCTGCCACTCGAGATCGAGGTGCCGGAGTGGGCCGCTGCCCAACCGCCGGATCCGGGACCCCGCCGGCCGCCCACGCGCCGGCGCTGGGCGCTCGTGGCCATTGTGGTCGTGGCGGTTGTGGTGTGGGTGGTGTTCCCGCTGCGCTCCGCCCGGGCAACCGACGACCTTCGCTCGCTGTCGCGCTCGTGGTCCACCGCGGCGGCGCTCGACGTCGAGCGGGCCACCCTCATGAGCCGGATAGGCGGTCTGTCGAAGGGCAGCGAACCCTGGACCAGGATCGACGCGGTGTATTCGGCGCTGGAGAAAGAGGAGGCGCGAACGCTGCTCGCCGTGCGCGCCCACCTGGCCGGGCGCGGTCGTTCACCGGTGCAGTGGAGGCCCTTCGCCACGCAATGAGCATCGCACTGGCCTCTGAAGCGGCCGACCTCCGTGCCGCGGCTGCAGCCCCAGCCGCCACGACCCCGACGCGCAGCGAGGCCACCATCACCCGGGTTACCCGAGCTGACGACCTGCTCACCGCTCGCCTCGCCGCCGCGTCGGTGAAGCGGGTTCAAGTCACCGACCCTCCGAGGCTGCACGCCGGCGACGAGCTCCTCGCGCTGCTTGCCCGCCAGAGCGACCGGCCCGTACCGATCTCGCTGCTCGAGTACACCGGGAGCGCCCTGGCGGCCGACGACCTGCAGACCGGGCGGTTCACCCGGTTGCCTCCCGCGCCTTTCGCCCCCTCGGCGATCATCGCCAGGGCAGGCTATGACGTGCTGACCGACGGGCGCGGCGTCGCCATCCTCCCCGACACGCCGGGGGCGACGATCGTCCCGGTGCCCGGCGCTGCCACGGCGACGGCCGCGACCCGACCCGACCGGTTCTGGGTCACCGACACCACCGGCGACATCACCGAGGTCGACGGATCCGGCCGGGCGGCGGGCGCACCGATCCGGCTTCCGAGCGGCTGGAACCTGGCGGGAGCGGTGCCGGCCGGGTTGGTGCTCACCGGTACTGACAGCGGCGGGGTGGAGATCGTCGACCCGAGCGCCACCAAGCTCCTCCGAGCGATCAGCACCGACCCTCGAGCGGCCGTCCTAGACGTGGCGGGCTCGACCGTCGCGTGGACAGTGGCGCAGCCGGGCGGGTTCGCCGGGCCGCTGTACCTGACCGACGCGGCGACCGGCCGCACCGTGAAGGGACAGCTGCCCCTGCTCGCTACCTACGGACCCGGTCAGCTCTCCCCTGACGGCCACCGCTTCGCCGGGTACTTCACCGAGGGCTCGGCCAAGACGCTCGGGCAGCTGTGCCTGGTCGACGTCGCGACCGGTTCCTACCGCAGCGAGCAGCTGGTCGGCACCCCGTCGGCGGTGACATGGTCACCAGGAGGGCGGTGGCTGGTGGCGGTGACCGCCGAAGGCGGCGGCGACGCACTCGACACGGCGACCGGATCATCGACCGCCCTTCGCTTCTCGGTGCAGTCCGGGCCGTTCGCGGTGCTGCCCTGAGGCCGATCGACGATCACTCCGGCGGCCACGACAGGCTCCGGGGCCGGCGGCGGTGCAAAGCCCGCCGCCCCGGTGCGCTCCAGGCGCTCAGCGCCAACACGACCGCCACTGTCCCTACCAGCAGCAGGCCGCCGACGACCTGCGATCCGTACCCGACACCGGTAGAGGTCGCCGCCGGGCCGGCCCACCATGCCAGCAGGAACGGCAGGGGAGCGGCCGCGCTCAGCAGGACCGCCCGCCGCAACTTGTGCCCGGCCCGATACAAGGCGCACGACACGCAGGTGCAGTCGCCGCCCGGTGGAGGGGTGACCCGGACGCCGAGGCGCACCACCACGGGAACCGGCGGAGGGCGGTCGGGCGCCACGCCACCCGAGGGTAATCCCGAGGTGGCTCGACCAACCTGGTCGGGGATCTTCGCCCGTTAGACGTTGGAGCGGAACGTCCCACTAAACAAGCCCATCGTCGGCATGGGCGCCACCCCCGAAGGCCGGGGCAACTGGCTCGTCGCCTCAGGCAGCGGCATCTTCTCCTTCGGTGGCGCCGGCTGCGACGGGTCGGCCGCCAACTCGCCCACCGCACCATCTGTCCGTGGACGCTACGGGCCCAGGTCGGTCGTGCTCCTGCGGTCACCGCATTCGACCGGTCCGTGGGCATGACCTCCACCACCCCCGGCCACGGCATTGGTGCTGACCACGACCACCGCGTCCGATCAGGTCGCACTGCTCGCTCATGTCGGGGAACCGAACAACGTGCTGACCGGGGACAACATCCAGCAGGTACGTCGCCAACCTGATGGAAAACGTGATCCGGCCAGCCCTCCACGCCAGCAGCCGGTCCACCTGGCCGACAGCAGCCCGCACCCGTGCCTGCCCCAGCTCGTTCTCGGCCGGGTCGATCGCCGCAGCCGTGTGCGACGCCTTGTGCGGGTCAATGCCGATCATCACGCTGGCCATGCCGTCTCCTTGATCGCTGTCAATAGGAACCGCGGCGGGCATGTTTGATTTCAGAACGAACGGCTCGCGCCTCTCTTGAGCCTCACCACGGGCGAGACCCGAGAGGCTGGCGCCTCGTGCGGAAGCCAGGCTCAAAACCAGTCGGCAGACGGCTGGAGAGCTGACCCGTCAGGATCTCTCGACCGTGGAACCAAGCCCTACCGTCGTGGTGGATAGCCAATCAGACGGCTCGGGGCGCGGTCGTCCGCCCAGAACGTGGTGGCGGAGCGAGCTGTCGGGTCACTCAACTGGAGGGTGGGCGCTGCGCGTGAGTGGCCCCGCGGTACTTACGCGACCAGCAGTCGGCTACCTAAATTCGGAATGGTAGCGTGGGGGGCTGCGGAACAGTAGGGTGAACGACTGCGCAATGGTAGCGTGACCACATGCGGATCGGTAGCGTGATGTGGTGACCTCTTACCGGACGCGGGTGCTCGACGCCGAGCTCGATGCTCTGCTGCCAGAGTTGCCTGCCGTCTCGATCGAGGGGCCGAGAGGTGTCGGCAAGACGGCAACCGCGCTTCAGCGGGCCGTGCAGGTGCTGCGGTTGGATGACCCGGCGCAGGCGGAGCTGCTCGCCGCCGACCCGCGCCGGCTCGGAGAAGGTCCGTATCCGATCCTGATCGACCAGTGGCAGCGGCTGCCGGTCGCGTGGGACCTGGTCCGGCGGGCCGTCGACGGCGACCCGGCCGGTGGCCGGTACCTGCTCGCCGGGTCGGCCGCGCCGAGGACGGCTCCGACGCACTCAGGGGCCGGGCGGATCGTCACCTTGCGGATGCGCCCGTTGACCCTGGCCGAGCGCGGCGTCTGCACGCCGACGGTGTCGCTGACCCGGCTGCTCGAGAGCGGAGTCGTCCCCGATCTGGTGGCCGGCCGCTGCGAGCTGGAACTGCGGGACTACACGGCCGAGATCGTCAGTGGCGGCTTCCCCGGACTGCGCGGCGGCTCCGACCGAGCGGTCCGAGCGGCGCTCGACGGGTACCTGCAGCGCATCGTCGATGTGGACCTGCCCGAAGCCGGCACGGCGCTGCGCCGCCCTGAGACGCTGCGCCGCTGGTTCGCCGCCTACGCCGCCGCAACCTCGACGACCGCCTCCTACGAAGCCATCCGCGACGCCGCGACCGCCGGCGAAGGCGACAAGCCAGCCAAGACAACGACCGGCCCGTACCGTGACGCCCTGGAGCGGCTGTTCGTGCTGGAGCCACTCAATGCCTGGGCCCCCACGTTCAACCACCTGAACCGGCTCTCCTCCTCGCCCAAGCACCACCTGGCCGATCCGGCCCTCGCCGCCCGGCTGCTCGGGATGGACGCAGGCGCGCTGCTGCGCGGCGAGGGCAACCAGATCGTGGAGCGCGACGGCGCCCTCCTAGGCGCGCTGTTCGAGTCGCTGGCGACCCTGGTCGTTCGTGTCTGCGCCCAGGCCGCCGAGGCACGCGTGCTCCACTTTCGCTCCTGGCGAGGCGAGCACGAGGTCGACCTCATCGTGGAGCGCAGCGACCACCGCGTGTTCGGCCTGGAGGTCAAGCTCAGCGGGCACGTCGACGACCGCGACATCCGGCACCTGGTCTGGCTACGCGACCAGCTCGGTGACGACTTCCTAGGCGGTGCCGTGCTCACCCCCGGCACCCATGCCTACTGCCGTCCCGACGGCATCGCAGTCATCCCTGTCGGACTGCTCGGCCCCTGACCGGCACTGCCCCCTTGGTCGCCGATCGCCAACATTCCGAACGCCCGCTCAGAATCGCCGCCCCCACCCGCGCATGGGGCGATCCGATCGGGTCCTCTCTGTGTCAGGTACTTCTTGAGGCGAGCGCCGCGGGCCGGGAGCGGCGAGCTCGGCGGGGCTGGACTGGGTCGTAGCGTGGAGTGGGGCCCGGGAGTGGCTTCGCCGAAGAGCCGGTGTTCGGGGTGAGGGCCGGTCGCGCTGGCTGCTGTGTCGTTCCCCGCTTGTCCTCCCGGGCCCGCTCGGCCGCGGACCGCCGTTGGGCGTCGGCGCGTAGCTGGCGGTAGACGGCGTCGATGATGCGACGCTTGAGCGCTCGGATTGCGTCTTTGGGGGTCTTGCCCTCGGCCAGCTTGCGCTCGTAGTAGGTGCGGCCCTCGGTGCCGGGGTGGCGGATCTGGGAGATCGCCGCGATGTGGAGGGCGTGGTTGAGCTGGCGGTTCCCCCGCCGCGAGACCCGGTGGATCTGGCGGCCGCCGGAGGAGACCTCGACCGGGGCGGTGCCGGTGTAGGCGGCGTAGTGGTCTCGGCTGGCGAAGCGGCCGATGTTGCCGCTGTAGGCGATGAGCATGGCGGCCACGACCGGCCCGACGCCGTAGAGCTGGGTGAGGGTCGTGCCCGACGCCTTGACCGCGGCGGCGATCCGCCGCTTGGAGGCCACCATCTGTTCGTCGAGGTGGCGGACATCCGCGATCAGTTCGGCCGCGAGCTCGGCCTTGGCCGCCTCCAACGCGTTGGCCGGCGCCACGTTCTCGAGGAGCTGTTCGGAGGTATCGGCGCTGATCTCGGTGGCGATCCCACCGGCGACCAGGTCGCACAGGACCGAGTGCAGCCGGCAGGCGGCCTTGTTCCGCAGCCGTCCCAGGTCGTTGTTGCGTTTCGCCCACACCCGCAGCACCCCGGCGTGTTCCTCGGCGGCGACTGCGGATTTCGGGATGGTCATAGAGCCAGCTGCGGGCCACGCCGAAGGCCTTGGCCACGGCGGTGAAGGTGATGCCCGCTCCCACGAGACCTGGCAGACCCTCGCCTCGGTGTTGCTGTCGGAGGGCGTCTCCGTCGCCGCTGCGGAGTACCTCGGTGACAGCCCGAGCGTCGTGCTCGGCACCTACGCCCACCTGATGCCGGCCGACCACGACCGGGCGCGAGCGGCCGTCGAGACCGCTTTCAGGGGGGCGCCGCTCAGAGCGCTGAGGACCGTGGCGCTGTCGGGGCGGGCCACCGAGCCTCTGACCAGGGACTTTGCAGCCGAGCGGGCCCGTCTCACACGTTGAAGCGGAACTCCACGACGTCGCCGTCGCGCATCACGTAGTCCTTGCCCTCGATCCGAGCCTTGCCGGCCGCCCGGACCGCCGCGACCGATCCAGCAGCCATCAGGTCGTCGTAGCTGACCACCTCGGCCTTGATGAACCCCCGCTGGAAGTCGGTGTGGATGACCCCAGCGGCGACGGGCGCGGTGTCGCCGATGTGGATCGTCCACGCCCGGGCCTCCTTCGGGCCGGCGGTCAGGTAGGTCTGAAGGCCGAGGGTGCGAAACCCGATGTGGACCAGCCGGGCCAGGCCGGGCTCCTCCAACCCGTAACCCTCGAGCATCTCCGCGGCGTCGTCGGCGCTCAGCGCCGCCAGCTCGGCCTCGATCTGGGCGCAGAGCATCACTGACTCCGCGGGCGCAACCAGCGCGGCCAGCTCGGCGCGGAGGTCCTCGTCGGCGATGTGGTCCTCGTCGACGTTGAACACGTACAGGAACGGCTTGGCGGTGAGAAGGTGCAGATCGTAGAGGGCGTCGCCGTCCACGTCGCCTGCGGCCACCGCGGCGGAGATCGTCCGGCCGCTGTCAAGGATGTCCCTGGCCTTGCTCACCGCGGCGAGGACCGGCCCGAGGTCGGGCTTCATGCGAGCCTCCCGAGTCAGCTTGCCCAGGCGGTTGTCGACGGTCTGGAGGTCGGCCAGGATCAGCTCGGTATTGATGGTGGCGATGTCCGCCTCGGGGGACACCTTGCCGTCGACGTGAATGACGTCGTCGTCCTCGAAGGCCCGCACCACCTGGCAGATGGCGTCGGTCTCGCGGATGGCGGCCAGGAACTTGTTGCCGAGACCCTCACCTTCCGACGCGCCCCGGACGATGCCGGCGATGTCCACGAACGTCACGTCCGCAGGCACGACCTTCTCGCTCTTGTACAGCTCGGCCAGCTTGCCGAGCCTCGGGTCGGGGACCCCGACCACCCCGACGTTGGGGTCGATTGTGGCGAAGGGGTAGTTGGCTGCTAGCACCTCGTTGTGGGTCAGGGCGTTGAACAGCGTCGATTTGCCGACGTTGGGCAGGCCGACGATGCCGATGGACAGACCCACGAGCGATTCCTCTCCAAGGGTGGTGCGGGGGACCTCCAGGGTAGGGGAGAGCCGGTGCCGGACGCCTAGCGCGGCTTGGACGGCTTGCGGCCGGGCTGCTGGGAGCGGGGGAGAGACCCCGGCCGGTACCCGGCGGGGTTCTTGCCGCTGCGCCGCTGCTGGTTGGCTGCGGCCCGGCGCAGGTCCCGGTTGAAGGCCTGTTCGCCGCTCTCGGCGCTCTGCTGGGCGAGCAGCGCCTCCTCCAGGCGCTTGGCCCGGTCGGCCTTGGGCACTCGGGCCAGGAACCGAGAGAGCTCCTGCATCTCAGGGGGCAGCCGGCGGCCCTTCTCCTTCGACTTGTCGATGTATTTGATCATGCGCTTCACGGTGCGCCGGCGGAGGAACGGGATCTTCATGGCCCGTTCGGAGATGCGCCGCCGGATGCCGCGCTTCTCCTTCTCCTCGCCCTTGTCCTCGTCGTTGGTCCTGGCCACGCCACCAGTATCGGCGATCTCGCCCGCTGACCGGAAGCTGGAGGCCGGAGTCGCCGCCCCGGCGGTCACGGGCGGCCGGAGATGCGGTCGGCGAGCACCGCCAGCGGAGACGACGCAGCCCGCTGCGGCGCCGCCGCCTCCGATCGGTCGGCCCTGCGGTAGAGCGAGTAGACGGCCCGCACGCCGGCCCACCGGAACGGCTCGGGTTCCCAGCGGCGGGGGCTACGCCCGATCCACGGGAGCCGGGTCCGTTCGCTGTCGGTGCCGGTCAGCAGCTCGGCGAGCGTCCGCCCGGCGAGGTGGGCGGTGGTCACCCCGTCACCGACGTAGCCCCCCGCCCAGGCCAAGCCGGTAGAGGGGTCGGCGGCCACCGTCGGGCACCAGTCGCGGGCCACGCCGAGCACCCCGCACCACCCGTGCGCGATCGCCGCTCCGGCCGTCGCCGGCCACAGCCGGTGCAAAGCGGTGGTGAGGGCGGCGATCGTCGCCTCGTGGGTCGCTCCCCCGCGGTCGGTGCGGGACCCGAAGCGGTAGGGCACGCCACGCCCCCCGATCGCGATGCGATCGTCCGCGGTGCGCTGCGCGTAGACGTAGGCGTGGGCTGCGTCGCGCACGGTCTCCGCGCCCTGCCAGCCGATGGCGTCCCAGACGGGCGCGTCGAGGGGCTCGGTGACGATCATCGACGAGTTCATCGGCAGGAGGTCGCGGCGGTGGCCGGGCAGGCCGGCGGTGAAGCCCTCGGTGGCCCGGACCACCCACCGGGCGCGGACGTCGCCCAGGGGGGTACGGGCGAGGCCCGGCCCGACGACCTCCACTGGGGTGTTCTCATGGAGGACGACGCCGTGCCGCTCGACGGCGTCAGCGAGGCCCCGGACCAGCTTGGCCGGCTGGATCCTGGCGCAGTGGCGGCTGAACAGCCCGCCTTGCGCCCCGGCCACCCGGACCCGGTCGTTCACCGCGTCGGGCGAAAGCTCTTCGATGTCGTCGGGGGAGGCACCCCAGTCTCGTTCCTCGGCTAGCTCGGCGCGCAGGCGGCCCAGGCCGGCGCCGGTGGTGGCCACCGCCAAGGAGCCGCCCACGGCGACATCGGCGTCCACCCCCTGCTCGCGGGTCCAGGCCACGACATCGCCGACCGCGGCGCGCAGTTGACGTT
This sequence comes from Acidiferrimicrobium sp. IK, assembly GCF_025499425.1. Classification (GTDB taxonomy): domain Bacteria; phylum Actinomycetota; class Acidimicrobiia; order Acidimicrobiales; family Palsa-688; genus Acidiferrimicrobium. The sequence goes on along the minus strand of NZ_JAIMCB010000002.1, from coordinate 161,820 downwards.
GAAGCGCCAGCACCCCGTCCCGCCCGCCCGCCCCTTTGGCCAACCTGTCGCGGCTACCGGGAAGGATCCCCGAGAGCCAACCGCCGTTGCGGCCACTGGCACCGAAACCGACGTGGGCGGCCTCGAGGACCACGATGCGCAGGCCGGGGTCGAGGCGGCTCAGATACCACGCGGTCCACAGACCGGTGTAGCCGGCACCGACGACGCATACATCGGCATCGGTAGGGCCTGGCAGCGCCGGTCGGGTGGCGCCGGCGCCGCCCAGCGCGGCGTGCCAGAAGCTGACCTCGCCGTTGACGGTCAGAGTCGGGTCCACGCCTCGCTGAGCACCCCGCGCAGGATCTGGCCGATCAGGTCGAAGTGCTCCTGATCGCAGATGAGAGGGGGCGCCAGCTGGATCACCGGATCGCCTCGGTCGTCGGCCCGGCAGATCAGGCCGGCGTCGAAAAGGGCCCCGGACAGGAAGCCTCGCAGCAGGTGCTCGGATTCTTCGTCGTTGAAGGACTCTTTGGTGCCCTTGTCCTTGACCAGCTCGATGCCGTAGAAGTAGCCCTCGCCGCGGACGTCGCCGACGATCGGCAGGTCCCGCAGGCCGTCGAGCACCGCCCGGAACGCCCCGGCCCGGCGGTCCGCCCCGCCGATAATGTCCTCCTTCTCGAACAGGTCCAAGTTGGCCAGCGCCACCGCGGTCGAAACCGGGTGGCCGCCGAAGGTGAAGCCGTGCGAAAACGACGCGTCGCCGGTGAGGAACGGCTCCATCAGGCGGTCGTCGATGAGGACCGCTCCGAGAGGCGAGTAGCCCGACGTCAGGCCCTTGGCGCAGGTGATCATGTCCGGCTGGTAGCCGAAACGCTCGGCGCCGAACCACGACCCGAGGCGCCCGAACGCGCAGATCACCTCGTCGGAGACCAGCAGCACGTCGTGGCGGTCACAGATCTCCCGTACCCGCTGGAAGTATCCCGGAGGCGGAGGGAAGCAGCCGCCGGCGTTTTGCACCGGCTCGAGGAACACCGCGGCGACGGTGTCGGCCCCTTCCATCTCGATGCGGCGCTCGATGTCATCGGCCGCCCACTGGCCGAAGCGCTCCAGGTCGTCGCCGTACTCGGGGGCCCGGTAGAAGTTGGTGTTGTGGACCTTGACCGCGCCAGGGACGAGGGGCTCGAACGGCTCCTTGATCGAAGGCAGCCCGGTGATCGACAGCGCCCCCATCGTCGTGCCGTGGTAGGCGATGTCCCGGGAGATCACCTTGTACTTGCCGGGTTTCCCAGTGGCGCGGAAGTACTGGCGGGCCAGCTTCCATGCCGTCTCCACCGCCTCCCCGCCGCCGGTGGTGAAAAAGACCCGGTTGAGGTCACCTGGCGCCAGCTGGGCGAGTCTCTCCGACAGCTCGATGGCGTTGGGGTGGGCGTAGCTCCAAAGCGGAAAGTACGCCAGCTGCGAAGCCTGCCGCGAGGCGGCCTCGGCCAGCTCGTGGCGGCCGTGACCGACCTGCACCACGAACAAGCCGGAGAGTCCGTCTAGGTAGCGGCGACCCCGCTGATCCCACACCCAAGGCCCCTCGCCGCGGACCATCACGGGGACCTCATGCTCCGCGTAGGAGCTCATGCGGGTGAAGTGCATCCACAGGTGCCGGCGGGCGGCCGCCTGCTGCGCCTGCTGTTCCGGCGTCTCGCCGGCCAAAGGCTGCGAGCCGTGCTCGGGTCCGATGGGATCGGTCTCGTTCATCGGGTTCCCCATTGGTAGCTCTCCTTCGCGACTTTCAAGTAGACGAACGTCTCGGTGCTGCGGACCCCAGGGATGGCCCGCACGTGGTCGACGACGCGCAGTAGGTGCTCGTCGTCTTCGCAGATCAGCTCGACGAGGCAGTCGAACTGGCCGGCGCAGACAACCACGTACTCGGCCTCGGCGACTCCGGTGATCTTCTCGGCCACTGCCTGCAGCTCGCCCTCGACCTTGATGCCGAGCATGGCCATGCGGTGGAACCCAACGGCGGCGGCGTCGGTGACCGCGGCGATCTGCACGATGCCCTCGTCGAGCAGCCGTTGGACCCGCTGGCGGGTGGCCGCCTCGGAAAGGCCGACGGCGCGGGCGATGGCCGCGTACGACCGGCGCCCGTCCTCCTGCAGCTGCTCGATGATGAGCTTGCTCAGCCGGTCGAGGCGACCACTGGCATCGCGGATCGGGCTCTCGCTGCCACCGCTGCTCATCATCTCCGGCAGTGTGACGGCAATCACCCCAATTGTCAAGGGAAACATTGCTGAAACACGGCGATCACGAAGGATTCCTTTGCGCTTGGCGCCTCTTGTGCCATGATCGCGTCGCTTGACATCCAGAAACCACGGGGGGAACACCTGTGTCAGCCACAAACCCGCTCACCGCCGGTGACGACGGCATGGTCCGCAACTTCGTCGACGGCGGATTCGTCGACGCGACAGACCGGGCCACCACACCCGTCGTGGATCCCTCCACCGGTAGGGCCTACCTGCAGGCGGTCCGCTCCGGCGCGCACGACGTCGACCTGGCGTGCCGGGCGGCGGCCCGGGCCTTCGACGGATGGCGCGACGCCACCCCGGCGCAGCGAAGCGTCGCCCTGCTGAAGCTGGCCGATCGCCTGGAGGAGCACGCGGAGGATTTCATCGAGGCCGAAGGTCGCCAGACCGGCAAGCCTCTCGCCCTGACCCGCAGCGAGGAGATCCCGCCCTGCGTGGACCAGCTGCGGTTCTTCGCCGGCGCGGCCAGGGTCCTCGAGGGGCGCTCCGCGGGCGAGTACATGGCGGGCCACACGTCGTGGATCCGGCGCGAGCCCATCGGGGTGTGCGCCCAGGTCACGCCGTGGAACTACCCGCTGATGATGGCGGTGTGGAAGATCGCGCCGGCTCTGGCTGCGGGTAACACCGTCGTCCTCAAGCCGTCGGACACCACGCCGGTGACCTCGGTGATGCTGGCCGAGATGGCCGCCGACCTGTTCCCGCCGGGCGTGTTCAACGTCGTGTGCGGCGACCGGGAGACGGGCCGCGCTCTGGTCTCGCACCCCGTACCGCAGATGGTGTCGATCACCGGCAGCGTGCGGGCGGGCCGGGAGGTCGCCGTGGCGGCGGCCCAGGACCTGAAGAAGGTCCACTTGGAGTTGGGCGGGAAGGCGCCGGTGATCGTGTTCGACGACGTCGACGTGGCGGCCGTCGCCGAAGGCATCGCGGGTGCCGGGTGGTTCAACGCCGGCCAGGACTGCACCGCGGCCACCCGGGTGCTGGCCGCCCCGGGCCTCTACGGCGACCTGGTGGATGCCCTGGCTGAGCAGGCCGCGGCCACGCCTTTCGGCGGGCTGGACCGCCCCGACGCCGCCTTCGGCCCTCTCAACAACGCCAACCAGTTGGAGCGGGTCGCCGGCTTCTTGCAAAGAGCCCCGTCGCACGTGCGCGTCGCCGCTGGGGGCGCGCCGGCCGGCGGCCAGGGCTACTTCTTCCCGCCCACCGTTGTCGCCGACGTGGAGCAAGACGACGAGCTGGCCCAAAGCGAGATCTTCGGGCCCGTCATTACCGTCCAGCGCTTCGCCGACGAGGACCAGGCCGTGGCGTGGGCCAACGGGGTCGAGTACGGCCTGGCATCGAGCGTTTGGACCAAGGACCACGGACGAGCCCTCCGGGTGTCCCGCCGGCTCGACTTCGGGGCGGTGTGGATCAACACCCATATTCCGATCGTGGCCGAGATGCCCCACGGCGGGTTCAAGCATTCGGGCTACGGCAAGGACCTTTCGATGTACGGCTTCGAGGACTACACCCGCATCAAACACGTAATGAGCGCATACGAGTAGGGAAGGGGCGACAATCGATGGAGAAGGCGTCGCATCACGCGTCGGACGCGTCCAACGGCAGCGGTGAAGGCAAGGGCCTGAAGGTCGGCGCGATCGGGCTGCTGTCCACCACTGTCATCGCGATCAGCTCGGTCGCTCCGGCGTATTCGCTGGCCGCCGCCCTCGGCTACATCGTCGCCATCGTCGGCTTCCACGCCCCGGCCATTGTGCTGCTGGCCTTCGTGCCGATGGTGCTCATCGCGCAGGGCTACAACCGGCTCAACCGGGACATGCCCGACTGCGGCACGACGTTCACTTGGGGGGCCAAGGCGTTCGGGCCGAAGACCGGGTGGATGGGCGGATGGGCGATCGTGGTCGCCGACGTCATCGTGATGGCCAACCTGGCCCAGGTCGCTGGCCAGTACATGTTTCTGCTCTTCGGCGCGGACGGTCTGGCGGCCAGCTCCGGCTGGACGCTGATCGCCGGTATCGGGTGGATCATCGTCATGTGCGCCATCTGCTATCTCGGCATCGAGATCAGCGCCAACATCCAGTACGCGCTGCTGGCCATCGAGATCACGATGCTGAGCGTCCTGTCGGTCTACGCCCTGGTGAAGGTCTATGCCGGCTCGGCTCCCTCCGCCGACCCCGCGGACATCAAGGCTCACGCGGCGGGTGCCGGGCCGCATCACTTCCATCTGGGATGGTTCAATCCCTTCGGTGCCGGATCGCTGTCCGCGGTCACCATCGGGCTGCTGACGACGATCTTCATCTACTGGGGATGGGACACCGCGGTGTCCATCAACGAGGAGACCAGGGACAAGAACCGGACCCCCGGGCGGGCCGCACTGCTCGCCACCGTCGTCTTGCTGGTCACCTATTGCCTCGTGTCGGTGGCGACCACGGCCTTCGCGGGCCTGGGCACCCACGGCATCGGCCTGAACAACTCCAACAACAGCAGCGACGTCTTGTCGATCCTCGGCGGCGCGGTCTTCGGGTCGCACGGGTTCGGTCACGTCCTGGCGAAGCTGCTGGTGTTCATGGTCCTCACCTCCGCGATGGCCTCGACGCTCACGACCATCCTCCCGACCGCCCGCACGACACTGTCGATGGCCGTGTACCGGGCGATCCCGGCCCGGTTCGCTCGGATCCATCCCAAGTACATGACCCCGACCTGGTCGACGGTCGGCATGGGCGTGGTCTCGATCGTCTTTTACGCCGCGACCAACTACATCAACAGCGGGAAGGTGCTGGTCGACCTCATCGGTGCCATCGGGTTGCCGATCGCGTTCTACTACGCAATGACCGGCTACGAGTGCGTCTGGTGGTACCGAAAGCAGCTTCGCAGCAGTCCCCGGATGCTTTTGACGGCGGGCGTGTTCCCGCTGGTCGGCGCGGCGGTCCTGTCGTTCTTCTTCGGGTACGGCTGCTACTACTACTGGCAGGCCGGCAACAGCACCACATCGTGGACACTGCCGTTGTCGCCGCACTGGCGGATCGGGGGCATTTTCTTCAGCGGTGTGCTGTCGTTGGCGCTCGGCTACGTCATCATCGCGGTGTACCGCCGGGTTACGCCCTACTACTTCGAGGGTGTCACCTTGAACCAGGCCACGCCGATCCTCGTGCCCGAGGGGGATACGGTGGCGGTGGCCATTGCCGCCGAACTGGCGGAGGAAGAGATCGAGGCCGAAATCAAGCAGGAGGAGACCACGTCGTGATCGTCGGAGTTCCGAGCGAGGTCAAGAACCACGAATACCGGGTGGCGTGCACCCCTGCGGGAGTCCACGAACTGGTGCGTTCGGGGCACACGGTGCTGGTGCAACAGGGCGCCGGCGTCGGCTCCTCCATCCCCGACGAGGACTTCGTGGCCGCCGGGGCCGTCATGGTGGCCACCGCGGACGAGGCCTGGGGTGACGCGGACCTGGTCCTCAAGGTGAAGGAACCGGTCCCAGAGGAGTACCACCGGCTGCGCAAGGACCTGGTCCTTTTCACCTACCTCCACCTCGCGGCGTCGAGACCCTGCACCGAGGCGTTGCTCAACGCGGGCACCACGGCCATCGCCTACGAGACGGTGATGCTGCCCGACGGCACCCTTCCGCTGCTCGCGCCCATGTCGGAGGTGGCGGGTCGCATGGCTCCCCAGGCCGGCGCCCACCACCTGCAGCGAGACGGCGGTGGTCGCGGCGTGCTCATGGGAGGGGTGTCGGGCGTCTACGCCGCCAAGGTGGTGGTCATCGGCGCAGGGGTATCGGGTATGAACGCGGCGGCCATCGCCTTGGGGATGCAGGCCGAGGTCCTCCTCCTCGACCGAAACATCGCCCGCCTGCGCGACGCCGACCGCATCTATCAGGGGCACTGCCAGACCGTCGCGTCCAACAGCTACGAGGTTGAGCGGGCGGTGCTCGACGCCGACTTGGTGATCGGGGCGGTGCTGGTCCCGGGGGCGAAGGCCCCGACGCTTGTCAGCAACGAGTTGGTGTCGAGGATGAAACCCGGCTCGGTGCTGGTCGATATCGCCATCGATCAGGGCGGATGCTTCGAGGACTCCCGCCCCACCACCCACGCCGACCCGGTGTACAAGGTCCACGAGTCGGTCTTCTACTGCGTCGCCAACATGCCCGGTGCGGTCCCGCACACGTCGACGTTCGCTCTGACCAACGTCACTCTTCCCTACGCCCTCGAGATCGCCAACAGGGGATGGCGCGACGCGTTGCGGGCCGACCCGGTACTCGCTCCTGGTCTCAACACCTATGACGGGCAGGTCACCTACCCGTCGGTGGCTGACGCGCACGGCCTGCCGTCGGTGGCCTTGGCAGACGTCCTGGCCTGAGATCGTCGGGGTTACTCGCCGATGTCCTCCCCCCAGACGTCGGGGTGCTCGGCGATGAAGCGGCCGAGGAGGTCGGCGCAGGCTCGGTCGTCCAGGTCGATCACGCTGACCCCGATCTCGCGGAGCCAGTCGATCCCGCCCTGGAAGGTCCGGGACTCACCGACGATGACCGTGCCGATGCCGAACTGGCGGATCAGCCCGCTGCAATACCAGCACGGAGCGAGGGTGGTGACCATGGTGGTGGACCGGTAGGAGCGCTGCCGGCCGGCCCGGCGGAACGCGTCGGTCTCGCCGTGGCTGGAGGGGTCGCCATCTTGGATCCGTCGGTTGTGGCCCCGTCCTAGCACGGTGCCGTCCGCGGCCAACAGGGCGGCGCCGATCGGCACTCCACCTTCGGCGGCGCCGGTGCGTGCCTCTTCTAGCGCGACGGCCAAGGCTGCGGAGGGGTCGACCATGGGCCGAGGGTAGGCGGCGGCCGGCGGGAGCTGCTCTGCTGCGCGTCCCGGCGTCGGGGTGTGTCGGGGTGGCGGGGTCGGCGGTCAGGCGCTGGCGGGTCGGGATCGCAGCGGGCTGATCGCAGCCATGCGGCGCTCGGTCACCGCGGCGTCCTCGGTCGCGGCGAGCAACTGGCGCATCTCCTCGGCGGGATAACGCCGATGACCGCCCGGTGTCCGCACCGACGGTATCCGTCCCCGCCGGGCCCACTCCGACACGGTGCGCTCCGAGACCTGGAACAGCGCAGCGACGTCGGCGGTGCGCAGTAACTGCCCCCCGAGCCCGGAGGGGACCTCGGACCCGAACAAGTTGGCGAGCAACGCCTTGCGCTGCGCTTCCTGGTTGTCGTCGTGCATCACGTCATCACCTCGTAGCGGCGCACGGCACGTCGGGGATGGGATGTCGGCGTCAAAGGCAAGACCGTGGACCGTGCGTCCGAACCCACCGTCTCAGGGGGCTCCGGAGCTGACAATGGTCCATCCGGACTATTTCGACGAACAAATGACTAGTTACTTTCGCACTCTGCGTGACAAAAGATGGCCCGTACCAGCAGGATTGCCGCTGCCCGGCTGAATCGCCGCTCGAGATTCCACCGCACGAAGCGTTATCGCCGGCACGGGGAGCGGGTCCGCGGGCGAGCCGGCGGCGGGGAGGCGGTCCCCGGCGCCAGGAGGCGGCGGGACTACGGTGGCCAGCCATGCTCCTAGCGGCGCTCACCGGCGGCATCGGATCGGGCAAGAGCACGCTCGCCGCGGGCTTGGCTCGTCGGGGGGCGCCGGTCGTCGACGCCGACCAAGTGGCCCGGCAGGTGGTCGAGCCCGGCGGCCCGGCGTACCAGCCGCTCCTCGAGCGTTTCGGTTCGGGGATCCGATCCGATGACGGCACCATCGACCGTCCGGCATTGGCCGCGATCGTGTTCAACGACCCCGAGGCGTTGGCGGACCTCAACCGGATCACCCACCCGGTCATAGGCCAGGAGGTCCTGCGCCGGCTGGCCGATCTCAAAGGCCACGCGGGGCCTGTGGTGCTCGACGTGCCGCTGCTCAACCGGGTGACCGTCGAGCTGTACAAGCCGGGGGCCCTGGTCGTGGTCGACACCCCCGAGGAGGTGGCCGTCGAGAGGCTCGTGGCCCACCGGGGCTTCTCCGAGGGGGATGCCAGGGCCCGGATCGCGGCCCAGGCGACGAGGGAGGAGCGCCGAGCCCTCATCGGACTGGTGGAGCACGGTCTCGTCGTCGACAACTCCGGTGACCTCGAGGCGATGGAGCAGACCTGCACCGACGTCTGGCGCTGGCTCTCCGACCTGCCGGCCTGAGGCCTGAGCCGGCAGTCACAGGGGGCCGGTACCATCAGCGGCATGGCGCGGATGGAGGTCGTCTCGGAGTTCGAGCCCGCCGGCGACCAGCCGGAGGCGATCGCCAAGCTGACCGCAGGCATCGAGCGCGGCGACCGGTTCCAGACCCTGCTCGGAATCACCGGCAGCGGCAAGAGCGCGACGATGGCGTGGACCATCCAGGCGGTGCAGCGGCCGACGCTGATCATCGCCCCCAACAAATCGCTGGCCGCCCAGCTGGCCAACGAGATGCGGGAGTTCTTCCCGCACAACCGGGTCGAGTACTTCGTCAGCTACTACGACTACTACCAGCCCGAGGCGTATCTCCCCTCCAGCGACACCTACATCGAGAAGGACAGCTCGATCAACGACGAGATCGACCGGCTTCGCAACTCGGCCACCGCGGCGTTGCTTACCCGCCGTGACGTCATTGTGGTGGCGTCGGTCTCGTGCATCTACGGCCTGGGCAGCCCCGAGGAGTACGCCAAGCGGCTGGTGCACCTGCAAGTCGGGACGGAGATCGACCAGCGGGCGGTCCTGCGCCAGCTGGTGGACATCCAGTACGAGCGCAACGACGCCAACCTGGTGCGGGGCAAGTTCCGGGTGCGCGGCGACACCATCGAGGTCCACCCGGCCTACGAGGAGTTCGCGGTGCGCATCGAGCTGTTCGGCGACGAGATCGAGCGGATCACCACTGTTGACATGCTGACGGGGGAGCAGCTCGGGGAGCTGCAGGACGTCGATATCTTCCCGGCTACCCACTACGTCGCCGGCGACGAGCGCATGCAGGTCGCGATCAAAGGCATCGAGGCGGAGCTGCAGGAGCGGCTGGCGTTCTTCGAGAAGGAGGGCAAGCTCCTCGAGGCCCAGCGGCTTCGGATGCGGACCCAGTACGACCTCGAGATGTTGGGCGAGGTCGGGGTGTGTTCGGGCATCGAAAACTACAGCAGGCACATCGACGGCCGGTCAGCGGGGGAGCCGGCCCACACGCTCCTCGACTTCTTCCCCAAGGACTACCTGCTGATCATCGACGAGTCCCATCAGACCGTCCCACAGCTACACGGCCAGTACGAGGGGGACCGCTCCCGCAAGGAGACCCTGATCGAGCACGGCTTCCGGCTGCCGTCGGCGGCGGACAACCGGCCGCTGCGCTTCGACGAGTTCTACGAGCGGGTCAACCAGTGCGTGTTCTTGTCGGCGACGCCGAGCCCCTACGAGGTGGCCCAGTCCACCCAGGTGGTCGAGCAGATCGTGCGCCCCACGGGGCTCATGGACCCCGAGGTGGTGGTCAAGCCGACGAAGGGTCAGATCGACGATCTGATCGGCGAGATCAACCAGCGGGTGTCGCGAGGGGACCGCATCCTCGTGACGACACTCACGAAGAAGATGGCGGAGGACCTGACTGACTACCTCCTCGAGATGGGGCTCAAGGTCCGGTATCTGCATTCGAACATCGACACCATCCAGCGCATCGAGATCCTCAGGGACCTCCGTCTCGGCGAGTTCGACGTGCTGGTCGGCATCAACCTCCTCCGGGAGGGTCTGGACCTGCCGGAGGTGTCGCTGGTGGCCATCCTCGACGCCGACAAGGAGGGCTTCCTCCGGTCCGAGACGTCGCTGATCCAGACCATCGGCCGGGCGGCACGAAACGTCGACGGTCAGGTGATCATGTACGCCGACCAGATGACCGATTCGATGCAGCGGGCGATCAGCGAGACGCACCGCCGCCGCGCCGCGCAGGCTGCCTACAACGAAGAGCACGGCATCAGCCCGGCGACGGTCCGCAAGGCGATCACCAACATCTTGTCGATGCTCGGTGGCCGCAGCGGCGAGGCGCCCACCCCGGGTCAGGACCGCCGCAACCGCAAGCGGGATCGGGCCCGCAGCGACCTGGCCGAGCTGCCCGCCAGTGAGCTGGCCCGCCTCATCTCCGCCATCGAGGAGGAGATGCGCGACGCCGCCGCCGATCTGCGTTTCGAGTACGCAGCCAAGCTGCGCGACGAGGTCAACGACCTCAAGTCGGAGCTGAAGGCCCTCTCGACGCAGGTCCCTGCCGGCTAGCGGCGCTCAGCCGGCGACGGGGGTCTCCCCGGCGGCGGGGACTCGGGTGGCGCGCCGGCCGGCCCGCCGCGCGGCCAACGCCAGCTGGCGGGCGTCGCGGGGGGCGCAGCCGTTGGTGTCGTTGTTGAAGTAGGCGTACACGTCGGCGTCGTCGTCCCACATGTCGGCCAGGCGTTGCGCCCAGGTGCTTATCGCCTGGCGCCCGTAGCAGGGGGAGGGGTGGGCCCGCCCCCGGTGGAAGCGCACGTAGCCCCACTCGGCGGTGACCCAGTGCGGGGCGGGGCCGCCCGGGTCGGCCAGGCACAGCGCAGCGTGGTGGTGCTCGAGGCAAGCGCGGGTATCGGGCGTCCACCAGCTGTCGTGGCGAGGTTCGACCGCCACCCGGACGGCTCGGGGGAAGGCTCGAAGGGTCCGGTCCAGGGCCGTGACGTCGGCGCGGAGGGTGGGTGGGAGCTGCAGCAGGATCGGGCCGAGCTTCGCTCCGAGCGCGCCGGTGCGCTCCAGCAGGCGGCCCACCGGTTCTTCCGGGTTCTGCAGGCGCCGCACGTGAGTCAGGTATCGGCTGGCCTTCACTGCCACCACGAAGTCGTCCGGGGTGGCGGTCGCCCACTTTTCGAAGGTGGCGGCCTCGGGAAGGCGGTAGAAGGCGTTGTTGACCTCGACGGTGGCGAAGCGCTGGCTGTAGTGCTCCAGCCACGACCGGACGGGCACCCCGCCGGGGTAGAACCGGCCGCGCCAGTCCTTGTACTGCCAGCCGGAGGTGCCGATCAGCAGCGGCATGCCGGTGCTTTGGTCCCGCCGCCTGGCGGTGGGAGGCTCACGGTCGCAGGCCGGCGATCACCACGTCGAGCATCCGCTTCGACGTGGCATCGCTGTCGGCCTGCTGCTCGTTGACCATCAAGATCCCGTGGACCATCCGCAAGATGTCGGTCAAGGCGACGTCTCTGCGGATGCGCCCGGCGGCCTGGGCCCGCTGCAGGAGGGCCTGACCGGATCCTTTCATCTCGGCCACCGCCAGGTTCAAGTCGGTGCCTTCCTGCATCTTCTTGTCCATCACGCTGGCCATCACGCTGGCGGCCATGCAGCGGCCCTTGCGGCCGAAGACCATCTGCTTGCGTAGCCACTCGGCGAAGGCCCCGTCGGGATCTGGGGAGCTGAGCAGGGTCTCGGCCTCGGCCCGCAGGTCGTCGACTCGCCGGAGGTACACCGCCTCGAGCAGGTCCTGGCGGGTCGGGAAGTGCCGGTAGAGCGTTCCGATCCCGACCCCCGCGCCCTTGGCGATCTCGTCGAGGGACGCCTCGGAGCCGTGGGCGGCGAATGCTTCCTCCGCGGCTGCCAGCAGCGCGTCGTAGTTGCGCCGGGCGTCCGCCCTCATCGGTCTGGAGGGCCGCTCCTCGCTACGGGTTGTGCTCATGTCGATGTGCTCCTGGTGGGGCTCGGCGACCGCCGGCAACACCGCAAAAAAGAGTTGCAAAGCGGAGGCATCCTCCGTATAGTAACCGGAGACCTCCTCAGGTTATCTCCTGTGAACCCCCCGGCGCAGGAATCGTTGAAAGAAAGGATCGCTCGTGCCAGTACTCACGCGCGCCCCAGGCACCAAGCCTCATCCGACCATCGCCCTGTTCGTCATCCTGGCCTGCCAGCTGATGGTCGTGCTGGACGCCACCGTCGTCAACATCGCCCTTCCGTCGATCCAACACGCCCTGCACTTCACCCCGGCCGGTCTGTCGTGGGTCATCAACGCGTACACGCTGACCTTCGGCGGCCTGCTCCTGCTCGGCGGGCGGGCCGGCGACGTGTTCGGCCGGCGCCGTATGTTGATGGCCGGGCTGGCCCTGTTCACGGCGTCGTCGCTGGTGGGCGGTCTGGCCGGGTCGTCCACCATGCTGCTGATCGCCCGCGCGGTGCAAGGCGTGGGCGCGGCGATGGCCGCACCGAGCACCCTCGCCCTGATCACCGCCACCTTCGAGGAGGGGCCGCCCCGCAACCGGGCGCTCGGCCTGTTCACCGCGGTGTCGGCGGGCGGCTCGTCGCTGGGCCTGATCCTCGGGGGGGCCTTGACCTCCTGGGCGTCGTGGCGGTGGGTGCTGTTCATCAACGTGCCGATCGGCATCGCCATCATCCTCCTCGCCCCCCGCTTCGTCGTCGAACCTGCCCGCCGGCCCAACAAGCTCGATCTGCCAGGCGGCGTGCTGGCAACCGGCGGGCTCGCCGCGCTGATCTACGGGTTCATCCGGATCGCCTCCCACGGCTCCGACACCGCGCTGACCGTGGCCTTCTTCGTCGCCGCCGTCGCCGCCCTGGGCGGGTTCGTGGCGGTCGAGGTCCGCAGCCCGCACGCCCTCATGCCGCTACGGCTGCTGGCCAACCGGAGTCGCAGCGTGGCGTTCGTCGACATGCTGCTCGTGCCGGCGGCGATGTACGGGACGTTCTTCTTCACCAGCCAGTTCCTCGAGAACGGCCTCCACTACAGCGCCATCACCGCTGGCTTCGCCTTCCTGCCCCTCACCGGACTGATCTTCGCGATGTCGAGGGTGACGCCGCGGCTGGTCGCCCGCTACGGACCCACCCCGCTGCTGCTCACCGGGCTGGTCTCGATCACCGCCGGCATGGCGTGGCTGTCACAGGAACAGGCGTCCGCCGGGTACCTGGCCGGAGTCTTCGGGCCCCTGCTGCTGTTCGGGTTCGGTGCCGGCTCCTGCTTCATGCCCCTGGCCTTCTCGATCCTGCAGGGCGTGGACCGCAACGACGCGGGCGCGGCGTCTGGAATGCTCCAGACCATGCAGCAAGTCGGCGGGTCGCTCGGTCTTGCGGTGCTGGTGACCGTCGCGGCCAACGGCGGCCGGTCCTCCGCCATGCTCACCGCCGCCGGCTTCACCGGCGGGGCGCTGGTGCTGACCCTGATCAGCCGTCTCGGCGTCCGGGTCACCTCGAGCGAAGCCGACATGGCCGAAGAGGCGGAGCTGGTGGCCGCCTGAGGGCATCCCCCTGGTGCTCTGACCGACCTCCCCCCGGGGACCCCCAGCCCGCCGGCCCTGCCGGCGGGCTGGTCCCGTGTGCGGCCCGGTCGGCCCGGCGGGTGCCGTCAACCGGGGTGAGCTGCCGGTGGGCCGGTCGTCTCCGGCCCGGTCCCCTCCGGCAGGATCACGCGCGACGCCCGATCCCACGTCAGGTAGTTCCAGGCCCAGTTGAGCAGCACCACCGCCCGGTTGCGGAACCCGACCAGGAACACCAGGTGGACGGCCAGCCACGCCAGCCAGCCGAAGGTGCCGGCGAAGGTCACGCCGCCGGGCAGCTCGGCCACCGCGGCGCGCCGGCCGATGGTCGCCATCGTGCCGTGGTCTCGGTAGCGGAACGCTCGAGCGGGTCTGCCCTCCTGCCGGCGCAAGATCTGGCGCGCCGCATGGCGGCCGCCCTGGATCGCCACCTGCGCGACCTGGGGCAGCAGTTCGCCGCGACGGTCCCTTGTCGCTGCGGCGTCACCGATCACGAAGACCTCGGGGTGGCCGGGAACCGACAGGTCGTCGGCCACCGGCGTCCGGCCGCCCTTCTCCTTTGCCCCAGGTAGGCAGCCGACGAGGGGGTTGGCCTTCACGCCGGCGGTCCACACCACGGTGGCGGCCTGGATGCGCTCGCCACCCTTCAGGGTCACGCCGTCGGGCTCGACGGAGGCCAGTGAAGTGGCGAAGCGCATCTCCACCCCCTTCTGCCTCAAGGTGGCGACCGCCGCGTCCTGGGATCGGCGGGAGTAGCCCGGCAACAGGGTGTCGGTCATCTCCACGAGCACGACCCGGGCCCGGCCGACGTCGAGGTGGCGGTACTCGCCGGCCAGGTTGTGGCTGATCAGCTCGGAGAGGGCGCCGGCCATCTCGACGCCGGTGGAGCCGCCGCCGACCACGACCGTGGTCAAGTCGGCGGCGCCTGGGTGGCCGTCGACGGCGTTGTTCTCCGCCCGCTCGAACATGCTCAGCACGTGGTTGCGAAGCCGGACCGCGTCGGGGAGGGTCTTGAGCGTGTACGCGTGCCGGTGGACGCCGGGGATCCCGAAGTCGGCGCTGGAGCTGCCCGCCGCCACGATCAGGTAGTCGTAGGCCAGGCGCTCGCCGCCGGTCAGCTCCACCTGCCGCGCTGGGGGATCGATGCCACACACCAGACCCATGCGGACCTCCACGTTGGGCTTGCCGGCGTGGATGGCCCGGATCGGAGCGGCGATGTCGTCGGGGCCCAGCCCGGCGGTGGCCACCTGGTAGAGGAGCGGCCAGAAGCCGTGGTAGTTGTCCCGGTCGACCACCACCACGTCGACACCGGTGCCGGCTAGCACCCCGACCGCGGCGAGACCCCCGAACCCCGATCCGATGACAACGACCCTCGGGCGGACAGGCATGGGTCACCCCTACCCAGCGGGCGACCCCTGGCTGCGGGCCGGGCCGGCAGATATCCCGGTGTCGAACACGTGTTCGCTGGTACCCTGATGCGGATGTCGGAGACGCTCGTCGTACGCGGAGCCCGCGAGCACAACCTGCGCAACGTGTCGATAGAGCTGCCCCGGGACAAGCTGATCGTGTTCACGGGGCTTTCCGGGTCGGGCAAGAGCTCGCTGGCCTTCGACACCATCTACGCCGAAGGTCAACGACGCTACGTGGAGTCGCTCTCGAGTTACGCCCGGCAGTTCCTCGGCCAGATGGACAAGCCCGACGTCGACTTCATCGAGGGCCTGTCCCCGGCGATCTCGATCGACCAGAAGTCCGCCTCTCGCAACCCTCGATCGACGGTCGGGACCATCACCGAGATCTACGACTACCTGCGGTTGCTGTACGCCCGCGTCGGGGTGCCGCACTGCCCGAGGGACGGCACCGTCGTCCAGCGCCAGACCCCCCAGCAGATCGTGGACCGGATCCTGGAGCTGCCCGACGGCACCCGCTTCCAGGTCCTGGCGCCGGTCGTGCGGGGCAGGAAGGGCGAGTACCAGAGCCTGCTCGAGGAGCTCGCCGGGCAGGGGTACGCCCGGGCCCGCATCGACGGGGAGGTCTACGAGCTGTCGGACCCGCCCAAGCTGGCTCGTTACGAGGTGCACACCATCGAGGTGGTGGTGGACCGGCTGGTGCGCCGCGACGGCATCGAGCGCCGGTTGACCGACTCGTTGGAGACCGCGCTGGGCCTGGCGGAGGGGGTGGCCGAGGTGCAGTTGGTGCCCCGCTCGGCCGAGGGTTCGGGCCGCGACGCCGCCGGTGGCGAGGCCGCGGCCGACACCGAGGAGATCCTCACCTTCTCCCAGCACCTGGCCTGCCCGACCTGCGGCTTGTCCTTCGACGAGCCGGCGCCGCGCAACTTCTCGTTCAACTCGCCCTACGGGGCGTGCGCGAACTGCGACGGCCTCGGTACCCGCTTCGAGGTCGACCCCGAGCTGGTCGTCCCCGACCCGGACGCGTCGATAGAGGGCGGTGCCATCGCCGCCTGGGGCGGCGCCCGCGGGGAGTACTTCGCCCGGGTCCTGGCGTCGGTGGCCGAGACCTACGGGTTCAGCACCGACACGCCGTGGCGGGAGCTGAAGAAATCGGAGCAGAAGGTGCTGCTCTACGGCTCCGGCACCAAGCAGATCCACGTCCAATACCGCAACCGCTACGGCCGGACCCGCTCGTACCACACCCAGTACGAAGGGGTCGTGCCCTACCTGCAGCGCCGGCACACCGAGGCGGAGTCCGATCACCTGCGGGAGACCATCGAGGGGTACATGCGGGAGGTGCCCTGCCCGACGTGCGCGGGCGCTCGCTTGAAGCCCGAGAGCCTGGCGGTCACCGTGGCCGGCCACAACATCTTCGACCTGTGCGACCTGTCGCTTCGGGACGCGACCAGGATCATGGGCGGCTTGGAGCTGACCGAGCGCGACCACTTGATCGCCGACCGGGTCCTCAAAGAGATCCAGGCTCGGATGCAGTTCCTCCTCGATGTCGGTCTCGACTACCTGAGCCTCAACCGGTCGGCGGCGACGCTGGCTGGCGGCGAGGCCCAGCGGATCCGGCTGGCCTCCCAGATCGGCAGCGGCCTGGTCGGGGTGCTCTACGTCCTTGACGAGCCGTCCATCGGCCTGCACCAGCGGGACAACCGGAAGCTGATCGACACCCTCCTCCGGCTACGCGACCTCGGCAACACGGTGATCGTGGTGGAGCACAACGAGGACACCATCCGCGTCGCCGACTACGTCGTCGACATCGGGCCAGGCGCCGGTGAGCACGGGGGGAATGTCGTCGTCGCGGGGCCAGTCAGCAAGCTCCTCAAGTCCCGTCAGTCCATCACCGGGCAGTACCTGACCGGGCGCCGGAAGATCCCGGTGCCCGCGGTACGGCGCGAGCCAAAGGGCTACCTGACCGTCCGCGGCGCGCGGGAGCACAACTTGAAGGGAATCGACGTAGAGTTCCCCCTCGGGTGCCTCGTAGCGGTGACCGGGGTCTCCGGGTCGGGCAAGTCGACATTGGTCAACGACATCCTGCTGCGCTCGCTGATGCAGCGGATCTACAAGTCCAAGGACGTGCCCGGCCGGCACCGCCGCATCGAGGGAGCCGAGCAGCTCGACAAGGTCATCAGCATCGACCAGTCGCCGATCGGGCGGACGCCGCGCTCCAACCCCGCCACCTACACCGGGGTCTTCGACCACATCCGGCGGTTGTTTTCGACCACGACCGAGGCCAAGGTTCGCGGCTACCAGCCCGGCCGGTTCTCCTTCAACGTCAAGGGCGGCCGGTGCGAGGCGTGCGCCGGTGACGGGACGATCAAGATCGAGATGCACTTCCTGCCCGACGTCTACGTGCCCTGCGAGGTGTGCAAAGGGGCCCGCTACAACCGCGACACCCTCGACATCCAGTTCAAGGGCAAGAACATCTCCGAGGTCCTCGACATGCCATGCGAGGAGGCGCTCGGCTTCTTCGCCAATCAGCCGGTCATCGCCCGCCACATGCAGACGCTGGTCGACGTCGGGCTCGGCTACGTCCGTCTCGGCCAGCCCGCCCCGACCCTCTCCGGCGGCGAGGCGCAACGCATCAAGCTGGCGTCGGAGCTGGCCAAGCGCTCCACCGGGCACACCGCCTACGTACTCGACGAGCCGACCACCGGCCTCCACTTCGAGGACATCCGCAAGCTGCTCACCGTGCTGTCCCGCCTGGTCGACCAGGGCAACAGCGTGCTGGTAATCGAGCACAACCTCGATGTCATCAAGACCGCGGACTGGATCATCGACATGGGGCCCGAAGGCGGCGACGGGGGAGGGACGGTGATCGTGGAGGGCACCCCAGAGACGGTGGCGAAGACCCGCGACAGCTACACCGGCCAGTTCCTGGTGCCACTGCTCGGCATGGACTGAGCGGGGCGGGCGCCCCATGGTGCTGCTCCGGCTGCTCACCACCCACCTTCGCCGTTACCGGGGCCTCCTGGCCGCCGCGGTCGCCCTGCAGTTCGTACAGACCATGGCGACGCTGTTCCTGCCCACGCTCAACGCCGACATCATCGACAAAGGCGTGCTCACCAAGAACACCGGCTACATCTGGCGCCTCGGCGGCGTGATGCTGGTCGTCGCGGCCGGGCAGGTCGCCTTCTCCATCGCCGCGACCTACTTCGGGGCCAAGGCGGCCATGGGCTTCGGGAGGGACGTCCGCGGGGGCCTGTTCCACCGGGTCACCGGGTTCTCGGCCCGCGAGGTGGGCCAGTTCGGTGCGCCGTCGCTGATCACCCGTATCACCAACGACGTGCAGCAGGTCCAGATCCTGGTGGTCATGACCCTGACGCTGTTCGTCGCGGCCCCGATCATGCTGGTCGGGGGGATCGTGATGGCGGTGCGGGAGGATGGCCCGCTGTCGGTCGTGCTCGTCGTCAGCATCCCGGCGATGCTCGTCGGCCTCGGCATGGTCGTGGTCCGGATGGTCCCGCAGTTCCAGGCCATGCAGATCCGCCTGGACCGGGTCAACCAGGTCCTCCGGGAGCAGATCACCGGCATCCGGGTGGTCAGGGCGTTCGTGCGCGAACCCGAGGAAGGGGAGCGGTTCGCGGTCGCCAACGACGAGCTGACCGCCAACTCGCTGCGGGCGGGGCGGCTGATGGCGTTCATGTTCCCGATCGTCATGCTCGTCCTCAACGGGTCGAGCGCCGCGGTGCTGTGGCTCGGCGCGGACCGGATCGGCGCCGGTCGCATGCAGATCGGGGCGCTGATCGCCTTCCTCAGCTATCTGGTCCAGATCCTGATGTCGGTCATGATGGCGACGTTCGTGGCGATGATGTGGCCCCGGGCGGCGGTCTGCGCCGAGCGGATCCAAGACGTCTTGTCCACCGCTTCGTCGGTCGTGGCTCCCGCCGTTCCTGTCACCGCGCTCCGGCTGCGCGGCACGTTGGAGCTGCAGGGCGTCGGGTTCCACTACCCCCGCGCCGAGGCGCCGGTCCTCTCCGACATCTCGCTGCGGGCCCTTCCCGGGCAGACCACCGCGATCATCGGGAGCACCGGCGCCGGCAAGACGACCCTGCTCAGCCTGGTGCCCCGCCTCTTCGACGTCACCAGCGGCAAGGTCCTCGTCGACGGCGCCGACGTCCGGGACATCGAACCGCAGCTGCTCTGGAGCCGGATCGGATTGGTGCCCCAGAAGCCCTACCTGTTCTCCGGGACGGTGGCCAGCAACCTCCGCTACGCAGACCCCGACGCCTCCGACACCGACTTGTGGGCCGCGCTCGAGGTGGCCCAGGCCCGGGATTTCGTGGCGGCCATGCCCGGCGGCCTCGAGGCGCCGATCGCCCAGGGGGGCAGCAACGTGTCGGGCGGCCAGCGCCAGCGCCTGGCCATCGCCCGGGCGCTGGTGCGCAAGCCGGAGATATTCCTCTTCGACGACTCGTTCTCCGCTCTCGACCTGGCCACCGACGCCCGGCTGCGAGCCGCGCTGGCGCCGGTCACCGCCGCCGCGACGGTTCTCATCGTCGCCCAGCGAGTGTCCACCATCGCCGGCGCCGACCAGATCCTGGTGTTGGAGGACGGGCGGGCCGTCGGCCTGGGCACCCACCGCCAGCTGATCGCCTCCTGCCCGACCTACGCCGAGATCGTGGCCTCTCAGGTCACCGCCGAAGAGGCGGCGTGAGCGGCCCGCTGCCGGCCGCGGCCGACGGTGCAGGGGCGGCCGACGGCGCAGGGGCGGCCGTGGCCGCGGCCGGACCGCCGCCGGCCCCGCCCGGGCCGCCGCCGTCCGCCCGGAGCGGGTTCGGCGGCCGGATGGGAGCGGCGGGGATGCCCGTCGAGCGGTCGAAGGACCTGCGGACGTCGAGCCGGCGCCTGGCCCAGCGGCTCCGCCCCGAGCGGGCCGGGCTGGTCCTAGTCGCCGGTCTGGCCGTCGGCAGCGTGATCCTGGCCGTCTTGGGACCGAAGATCCTCGGTCACGCCACCGACGTGATCCTCACCGGGGTCCGTCGACGCCGGATCGACTACCGCCAGCTGCACCAGGTGCTGTACCTGGCGGCCGGCGCCTACGTCGCCTCGTCGGTCCTCGCCTACCTGCAGTCCTACACGCTGGCGGGGATCGTGCAGCGCACGATGTACCGGCTGCGCGGCGACGTCGAGACCAAGCTCAACCGCTTCCCGCTGGCTTACATCGACGGCCAGCCTCGCGGTGACCTCCTCAGCCGGGTCACCAACGACATCGACAACCTGGCCCAGAGCCTGCAGCAGACGCTCAGCCAGCTGCTCACCTCGCTGCTCACCGTCGTCGGGGTCGTGGTCATGATGCTGGTCATCTCGCCGCTGCTGGCCGTCGTCGCGCTGGTCACCATCCCGCTGTCGCTGATCGTGATCAGGGTGATCGCCAAACGGTCGCGGACCCGGTTCGTGGCCCAGTGGACCCACACCGGGTCGCTCAACGCGCTGGTCGAGGAGACCTTCACCGGGCACGCGCTGGTCAAGGTGTTCGGCCGCCAGCACGACGTCGAGGCCCGCTTCAACGACAAGAACGAGCAGCTGTTCGCGGCCAGCTTCGGCGCCCAGTTCGTCTCCGGGATCATCCAGCCGGCCATGATGTTCCTCGGCAACCTCAACTTCGTGGCTGTCGCGGTGGTCGGCGGGTTGCGGGTGGCGTCGGGGACGATGAGCCTGGGCGACATCCAGGCGTTCATCCAGTACTCCCGCCAGTTCACCCAGCCGATCACCCAGCTGGCGTCCATGGCCAACGTGCTGCAGTCGGGGATCGCGTCGGCGGAGCGGATATTCGAGCTCCTCGACGGACCGGAGGAGCCCGACGACTCGATGTTCTTGCCGCGAGGCGCCGAGGCTGGCGTCCCGGCCCGAGGCAGGGTCGAGTTCGAGCGCGTGTCGTTCTCCTACGACCCGGCCAACCCGCTCATCGAGGACCTGTCCCTGGTGGCCGAACCGGGTCAGACCGTCGCCATCGTCGGTCCCACCGGCGCCGGCAAGACGACCCTGGTCAACTTGATCATGCGGTTCTACGACGTCGACGCCGGGCGCATAACCCTCGATGGCAACGACATCGCGACGATGCGCCGCCGGGACCTGCGGGCCAACATGGGGATGGTGCTCCAAGACACCTGGCTCTTCGGCGGCACCATCCGGGAAAACATCGCGTTCGGGAACCTCCGGGCGAGCGAGGGGCAGATCCTCGAGGCGGCCCGAGCCACCTACGTCGACCGCTTCGTCCACTCCCTCCCGGACGGCTACGACACCGTCATCGACGACGAGGGCGGCACGGTAAGCGCCGGCGAGAAGCAGCTGCTGACCATCGCCCGGGCGTTCCTCGCGGACCCCGCCATCCTCATCCTCGACGAGGCGACCAGCTCCGTCGACACCCGCACCGAGGTCCTCATTCAGCACGCGATGGCCGCGCTGCGCTCCAACCGGACCAGTTTCGTGATCGCGCATCGCCTCTCCACGATCCGCGATGCCGACACCATCATCGTGATGGAGTCCGGGCGCATCGTCGAGCAGGGCAACCACGAGCAGCTGTTGGCCCGCCAGGGTCCCTACCACGCCCTCTACAACGCCCAGTTCGCGGCGGCGGCCGTCGAGCTGGGCTGATGTTTCGCCGGCGCCGACCGGAGTCGGCCCGGCGCGGACCAGACTGACGGCGGAACGGAGCGACCAAGGAGGACCGTGGTGGCCGTGCTCGCGGTCAAGCCAGCGGCGCCGGACGGCCCGGTGTCAGCGCGACCCATCTGGGCTCGACCGCGGCTGGTCTTGCTCTGCGTGGTCGTACCCCTCCTGGAGCTGGCCGGCCTGTGGGCGTCGGGTGCGTCCGGCGACCGTTCGCTGGCGCCGCAGGTCACCGCGCCGGCGCCGTGGGACATCTTCCACGACCTTCGCTGGACGCTGGTGATCCACAACTCCTGGTGGTCGCTGGCCCTCGAAGGCCTGGGCATCCTGGTGGTGCGCACCTGGCTCGACACCCTGATCGTGCAGCTGGCATGGCCCGACCACCTGGAGCGACCCCGCCTCCGGGCCCAGGCCCGCCGGACGCTGCTGTGGGTGACGGTCACCGGCGCGCTCCTGTTGCCCTGGACGGTGCTGGCGTTCGGGCTCGACGTCGTGTCGATCTCGTGGCTGTTTTTCGGCGCGGTGCCCCCGGTCATCGTCGTCGCGATGGTCATGCACCGCGGTCCGGTCACCGGCAGCTGGTGGCGGGGCGTCCCGCCGTGGCGAGGGGTCGGCTGGATCCTGCTCACCTTCGTCGTGGAGTCGGCGACCGGCCTGGTCCTCGGTGTCGCCCCCGCCGGCCTGTGGCCGGTCGCGGTCGCCGCCGGCGGGTTGTTCAACGCCTGGGCCTGGATGGGTGTGGTGGGCGCCGCCGGCGGGCGGGTCCGAGCCCGGAAGGTCCCGGTAGCACCAACGGTCGCGGTCGGGATGGTGGCGGTCGCGGTGGTCGGCGCGACCATCGCCTTCCGTGTCGTCGCGGTCCCGGCCAGGGGAGCGGCCCTGCCCGCGCCTCCCCCCTCAAGCGGCCCCCCGGTGCTGATCGTCGGCGGGTTCGACAGCCAGCTGCAAGGCGCCGACGCCCACCCGATCCCCGGCCCCTACAACGAGGTGCGGTACTCGTACTCGGGCCTCGACCCGGCCGGCGAGCCGCGGCCCTACCTTCCGGCGGCCACCCACCAGTCGATCGACGCGTCGGTCCAGCAGCTGGCCGCCCAGGTCGGCTCCCTGCACCGGCGAACCGGGCAGCTCGTGGCCCTGGTCGCGGAAAGCGAAGGGTCGCTCATCGCCCGCACCTACCTGGCTGCCGATCCGGGCGCCCCGGTCGACCGGGTCATCCTGCTCAGCCCCCTTCAGGAGCCGGGCCGAGTGTTTTACCCCGTGGCCGGGCACCAGGGCTACGGGGTACTGACCGGCTATGCGCTGCGCGCCCTCACCAACCTCCTGGGCGGGATCTCGCCGGTGGACCTGCCCGCGGACAGCCCCTTTCTCCGCTCCATCGTCGACCACTCCGGGGAGTTGCGTGACCTGCTCGCGTGCCCCACGGCGATGCCCGAGGCGCTGGTCGAGCCGCTCGCCGACGCGGTCGCCGATCCAAGCACCCCGGCCCGGGTGCCGAGCGTGGTGGTGCCGGCCTTCCACGGTGGGCTTCTCACCGACCGGCGGGCTCAGCGGGAGGTCGCGACGCTGCTGGCGGGCGGCCGGGTGGAGTCGGACCGCGCGCTGGAGGCGATCGACCGGGCCGTTCGCCTGGCCGCTGCGCCCTGGCAGGTGCCGGCCCTGCCGCTGGCGGTCACCGTCGGCGGCAGCGACCACCCGACCTGCGCGGCCATGGAGGCCGACATCCAGCGGTGGATCGCCCTCCGGAGCTGAGCGGGCGGCCGCCGCCGGGGCTCCGCCCGCGGCGGTCAGGCGATGGCCAGCATCCGCTCCAGCGCCACCTTGGCGTCAGCCGCGGTGGCCGGGTCGACGGTTATGCGGTTGACGACGGCGCCCTCGACCAGGGATTCCAGGACCCAGCACAGGTGGGGGGCGTCGATGCGGAACATGGTCGAGCAAGGGCAGACCAGCGGGTCGAGGCTCACCACGGTGAGATCCGGGTGCTCGTCGTCGAGCCGCTGCACCAGATGGATCTCCGTGGCCACCGCGATGACCGACCCGGCCGGCGCCGCGTCGACGGCTTTGATGATGGCGTCGGTGGACCCGACCACGTCACCGAGCGCCACGACGTCGTGCGCGCACTCCGGGTGGACGAACACCAGACCGTCGGGGTGGGCAGCCCGGAACGCCTCGACGTGAGCGGGACGGAACCGCTGGTGGACCGAGCAGTGGCCCTTCCAGAGCAGGAAGCGAGCCTCTTTCACCCTGCGATCCTCGAGGCCGCCCATCTCCCGGCGGGGATCCCAGACCGCCATGTCCGACTCGGCGAAACCCAGTTGGTAGGCGGTGTTGCGCCCGAGATGCTGGTCCGGGAAGAACAGGACCTTGGTATCCGGTCCGTGCTGCTCCAAAGCCCACGTCAGCACGGCCCGGGCGTTCGAGGACGTGCAGACCGCCCCTCCATGCCGGCCGACGAAGGCCTTCAGCGCCGCGGAGGAGTTCATGTAGGTGATGGGCACCACCGACGTGATGTCGGTCACTCCCGAGATCGCCTCCCAGGCCTCCTCGACCGACTCCAGGTCGGCCATATCGGCCATCGAGCACCCGGCGTTGAGGTCGGGCAGAACCACCTGCTGGTGGTCGCCGGTCAAGATGTCAGCCGACTCGGCCATGAAGTGGACCCCGCAGAACACCACGAACTCGGCGTCGCGGGCGTCCGCCGCCAGGCGCGACAACCCGAAGGAATCCCCGCGGGCGTCGGCCCAACGCATCACCTCGTCGCGCTGGTAGTGGTGGCCCAGGATCATCACCCGGTCTCCGAGCGTGGATTTGGCCTTCGCGATCCGCCTCGACAGCTCGTCGGCGGTGGCGTCGGTGTAACCCTCGGGAAGCGGCGACTGAAGGCGGAGACCAGATTGACGGTTCGACACGGTGAAACCCCCTGGGAAGGAGCACCTCGCTAACTCGGTCGGCGGGGACAGCCCGGTCGCCCGTCCGCGGGTATGTCGACCGCGAGGTGGATATGTCGCCGGATACCGGGCCGGCGTAGCGATGATCATAGGGCGGGCGGCGACGATGTGCCGCCCAGCTTTTCGACGACCGCGTGAGTTCCCCCGCTGCGTGGCACCAGGTTCGGGTCGCGGTTCGGGCAGAGTGGGACCAATGCTGCAGCGCCCACCGGCGGGGACGATTCCTGACGCCCCCGGCTCATACCAGTTCCGCGACCGCGACGGCCGGGTCATCTACGTGGGCAAGGCGAAGTCGCTGCGCAGCCGGCTGTCCAACTACTTCCAGAACCCGGCCAACCTGCTGCCCCGCACCGCCCAGATGGTGGCATCGGCCGAAAGCGTCGAGTGGATCCAGGTCCGCAACGACGTCGAGGCTCTCATGCTCGAGTACAGCCTCATCAAGCAGTACAAGCCGCGTTTCAACGTCCGACTGCGAGACGACAAGAGCTATCCGTTCCTGGCGGTCACCGTCGGCGACGAGTGGCCCCGGGCGATGGTCCGCCGGGGAGCCAAGGACAAGGGCAGCCGCTACTTCGGCCCCTACGCCCACGCCTACGCCATCAGGGAGACCCTCGACTCCCTGCTGCGCACCTTCCCGATCCGTACCTGCAGCGACAACAAGTTCCGCTCGCACGAACGCCAGGGGCGGCCCTGCCTGCTGTTCCACATCGAGAAGTGCTCCGGCCCGTGCATCGGTGCCATCGACCACGGTCCCTACGTCGGGCTGATCGGCGAGCTGATCGCCTTCCTCGAGGGTGACACCGAGCCGATCGTCCGCCGGCTGGAAGCGGAGATGGTCGCGGCCGCCGACGCGTTGGAGTTCGAGCGGGCCGCCCGGCTTCGGGACCGGCTCACCGCGGTGCGCAAGGCCATAGAGAAGCAGCAGATGGTCACCGAGAAGTCCGAGGACTTGGACTGTTTCGGGCTCGTCGAGGACGAGCTGGAAGCCGCGGTGCAGGTCTTCTACGTCCGGCGCGGCCGGGTAGTCGGACGTAAAGGCTACATATTGGACAAAGTGGAGGACGTCGATCGGGCTCAGCTGGTCGCGCAAATCCTGGAGCAGCACTACGCCGATGCCCCGCTCGGCGTTCCCCCCCTGGTCGTGGTCCCCGACGCTCCGGAGGACCCCGACGTGGTGGGGGAGTGGCTGGCGGTGCAGCGCTCCGAGGCGGCGCCGGCCCTGGCCGCGGCCCTCGGATCCGCGGGGCTGGCCCGGGGCGGGGCGACGCCGGGCGGGTCGGCCTCCGTCAGCCCGGCCTTCTCCGCGCTGGCCTCGGACGGGTCCGCCCTTGAGGCGGGCGAGGCCGGTCCGGACGCGCCGGCGCGGCGCAGGTCCGCGGTCGGCGACGTCGAGTGGTGGGCCGCCAACTCCCGCTACCGAGTCGAGCGCAGCGTCAACCCGTCCGCCCGGGCCGGCTCCCACGTCGAGATCCGGGTGCCGGCCCGGGGCGACAAGCGGGCCCTGCTCGAGATGGTCACCCGCAACGCCAAGGAGGAGTTCACCCGCCACCGCCTGAAGCGGGCGTCGGACCACAACGCTCGGGCTCGCGCCCTGACCGCGCTCCAAGACGCCCTCGACCTGCCCGAGTCGCCGTTGCGAATCGAGTGCTACGACATGAGCCACCTGCAGGGCACCGACTACGTCGGCTCGATGGTCGTGATGGAGGACGGGATGCCTCGCCCGTCGGAGTACCGCCGCTTCAAGGTGAAGACCGTCGACCAAAACGACGACTTCGCCTCCATGGGCGAGGTGCTGACCCGCCGGCTCACCGCTTACCTGATCGAACGGGACAAACCGATCGAGGAGCGCAAGCGCCGCTTCGCCTACCCGCCGCAGCTCCTCCTCGTCGACGGCGGCAAAGGCCAGCTCGGCGTGGCCGTCAAGGTCCTCGAAGAGCTCGGGCTCGAAGATGAGATACCGGTGGCGTCGCTGGCCAAGCAGTTCGAAGAGGTCTACCTGCCCGGACAGGCCGACCCGGTCCGCATCCCCCGCTCCTCCGAGGCTCTCTACCTACTCCAGCAGATCCGCGACGAGGCGCACCGGTTCGCGATCACCTACCACCGGCAACTGCGGGCCAAGCGGATGACCACCTCGGTGCTCGACGGCATTCCCGGCCTCGGTCCGACCAGGCGCAAGCGGCTGGTGAAAGAGATGGGTGGGCTCCCCGCGGTCAAAGCCGCTCCGCTCGAGTCGCTGCGGTCGCTCACCTGGCTGCCAGACACGGTCGCCGACGCGGTTTACGCCAAGATCCACGCCCCGTCCTAAGGTCCGCTGTCGTGGACGAGCGCGACCAGTTGTGGGAGATCAACGCGGCCTGGTGGCAAGCCGGCTTCACCGAGGGAGCCGACGAGGAGTACACCGAGCAGCTGCTCCCGCTGGCGGCCCAGCATCTGGCCGGAGCGGCACGCATCCTCGACGTCGGCTGCGGTGAGGGTCAGATCACCCGCCTGGCGGCGGCGCTGCCCGGCGTCACCACCGCGGTCGGGGTCGACCCGACCTGGGCCCAGCTGACCGCGGCCGCCTCCCGCTCGCAAGCTGCGTTGCTGGCCCGGGCCGGAGCCGCGTCGCTCCCGTTCCGCACCGGGTCGTTCGACGCGGCCATCGCCTGCCTGGTCTTCGAGCACATCGTCGCCGTCGACGAGGCGATCGCCGAGGTCGCCCGGGTCCTCGCGCCGGGCGGAAGGTTCGTGTTCATGCTGAACCACCCGCTGCTGCAGACCCCCGGATCGGGATGGATCGACGACCACATCCTAGAAGAGCAGTACTGGCGGATCGGGCCGTACCTGATCGAGGACGAGGGGGTCGAGGAGGTCGACAAGGACGTGTTCATCCCCTTCATCCACCGGCCGGTCTCCCGTTACGTCAACGCGATGGCCGCCAACGGGCTGTTCGTGACCCGGATGGAAGAGCCGGCGCCACCGCCCGGGTTCCTGGCCCGGGCCGCCGAGTACGAGCACGCCGCCACCATCCCCCGCCTCCTCCTGCTGCGGGCCGAGAAGCTGGTCAGGCCGGCCGGCTGATCGTCCCCCCGCCCCGCCCGGAAGGCCGCCGCGTCGCCGTTGAGGCGACGCGGCGCCACCCTGCGACCGTCGCCCCGCCACAATGGGGGCGTGGCCGAGTACCTGATCATCACCGGGCTGTCGGGAGCGGGCCGGTCGCAGGCCGGCGCCACCCTGGAGGACATGGGGTGGTTCGTCATCGACAACATGCCCACCGCGCTGATCACCAAGGTGGCCGAGCTGGTCGGCGCTCCGGGCAGCGAGACCGACCGGGTGGCCCTAGTGGTCGGCCGGGACGCCGGCCAGCTGGAGGACCTCAAGGCGGCCGTGACCCAGCTGCGGGTCGGGTCGCGGGTCAAGGTGCTCTTTCTCGAGGCCACCGACGAGGTCCTCATCAGGCGGTTCGAGGGCACCCGCCGGCGCCACCCTCTCGGGCGCGAAGGGGTCACCGAGGCCATCGCGTTGGAACGTGAGCGGCTCGAGCCGATCCGGGAGCTGGCCGACGTGGTCGTCGACACCAGCGAGCTCAACGTCCACCAGCTCCGGGAGCGGCTGAACGACCTGTTCACCGCGGACGAGTCCGATTCCATGCAGCTGTCGCTGCTCAGCTTCGGGTTCAAGCACGGCGTGCCTCTCGACGTCGACAGCGTGTTCGACTGCCGGTTCCTGCCCAACCCGCATTGGGTCGAGGAGCTGCGACCGCTCACCGGCCTGGACGAACCGGTCCGCGACTACGTGCTTGGCAGCGAGGACGCCAAGCAGTTCATCGCCAAGCTCGACGACCTCCTGGCGTTCCTCCTCCCGGCGTACGTCAAGGAGGGCAAGTCGTATCTGACGATCGCGGTCGGGTGTACCGGTGGCCACCACCGCTCGGTGGCCATCGTCGAGGAGCTGGCCCGCCGGGTCCGCGCGTACGGTTTCGATCCTGGGGTGCACCACCGGGACATCGCCCGTTGAGCGGCGGCCCCCGGGTCGTCGCCATCGGGGGAGGTCACGGCCTGTCCGCCACGCTGCGGGCGGCGCGCACCTACGCCGGCGACCTGACCGCGATCGTGTCGGTGGCCGACGACGGCGGGTCGAGCGGCCGGCTGCGGCGCCAGTTCGCCATCCCGGCCCCCGGCGATCTCCGCCGCTGCCTGGTGGCGGTGGCGGAGCCCAACTCTCCGTGGGCCGGGGCCTTCGAGTACCGCTTCCCCGACGAGGCGGGCGGCGACCTGGCCGGCCATGCGCTCGGCAACCTCATCATCGCCGGCTTGGCCGGCGTGACCGGCGAGTTCGCCGAGGCTCTCAGACTGGCCGCGGAGTTGCTCAACGCCGACGCCCAGGTGTTACCGGCGACCGTCGAGGCGGTCGACCTGGTCGGCTCCATGGGGGGCGTCGAGGTCCGCGGCCAGGTGCGGATCCAGGAGGCCGAGGGAGAGGTGCGCGACCTCCACGTGCTCCCGCCGGACGCACCGGCGCCCGCCGCGGCGCGCGACGCCATCGCTCGCGCCGACCAGGTGATCCTCGGGCCGGGGAGCTTGTTCACCAGCGTGCTGGCGGCGTGCGTCGTGCCCGACATCGCCGCCGCGCTGGCCGGGCGGGCAGGAGGGCGGGTGTATGTCTGCAACCTCCGCCCGGAGATCCCCGAGACCACCGGCTACCGGCCCCTCGACCACCTGCAGGCCCTCGTCGACCACGGCATCAACGTCGACGCGGTGCTTTGCGACCCTCGCTGGTGGGGCGCGCCCGACGGTGAGCCGCCCCCCGAGCTGGGCGCCGCCGGGCCCCGGCTGCTAACCCGGGACCTGGCGCTCGACCCCTACGCCGGCCACGACGCCGGCCTCCTGGCGGAGGCCCTCCGCTCCCTCCTTTGAACCGCCACCGCCGTCCAGCAGCGAGAACGCGCAGCAATTGCCAGGGAGGGGGTTCATCGACTGTCATGGGGTGAGCAGGAGGCTGCTCGGCCGCCGGCCCGACATGGGTGCTGTGCCGGCGGATCGTGGATTCGAGCACCCAGAGGAACCGGCAAAGGGAGCGCATCGTGGCTGTCAGAGTGGGGATCAACGGCTTTGGGCGCATTGGGCGCAACTTCCTCAGGGCGACCCTGGCGGGGGGGAGCGACGTCGAGGTGGTGGGGGTCAACGACCTGGTCCCGACCGAGACCAACGCCCATCTCCTCAAGTACGACTCTGCCCACGGGACCCTCGCCGCGACGGTGACCCACACCCAGTCGTCGATCACCGTCGGCGACCGCGAGGTCAAGGTCTTCGCGGAGCGGGATCCGAAGGCCCTCCCGTGGGGCGACCTCGGGGTGGATGTCGTGATCGAGTCGACCGGGATCTTCACCGATCGGGAGAAGGCCGGCGCCCACATCGACGCCGGGGCCCCCCGGGTGATCATCTCCGCCCCGTCGAAGGACGCCGACGCCACCTTCGTCATCGGGGTGAACGACGACACCTTCGACCCTGACGCCCACACGATCGTGTCGAACGCGTCATGCACGACCAACTGCTTCGTCCCGATGATCAAGGTGCTAGACGACGCCTTCGGGGTCGACAAGGGCCTCATGACCACGGTCCACGCGTCCACCAACGACCAGAACCTCCTCGACTTGGCCCACAAGGACCTGCGCCGGGCCCGGGCGGCGTCGGTCAACATCGTCCCGGCCAGCACCGGCGCAGCGCGCGCGACCAGCCTGGTGCTCGAGTCGATGAAGGGGAAGCTCGACGGCAGCGCCCTGCGGGTGCCGGTGATCGACGGGTCGATCACCGACTTCACCGGGCTGCTGGGCCGCGACGTCACCGTCGAGGAGGTCAACGAGGCGTTCCGGGCCGCGGCCTCCAGCGGGCCGCTGGCCAAGGTCCTCACCTACGAGACCGCACCGATCGTGTCGTCCGACATCGTCGGTTCCGCCGCCAGCTGCACGTTCGACTCCTTGCTGACCATAACCATGGGGTCCCTGGTGAAGGTCTTCGGCTGGTACGACAACGAGTGGGGCTACTCCAACCGCCTGGTGGACCTGGCGGCCATCGTCGGCGCAGCCAACCAGTGAAGCTCCCCCTCCTCGAGGACCTGCCGTCGCCCGCCGGCAAGCGGGTCCTGGTGCGCTGCGACTTCAACGTCCCGATGAGCGGCGGTCGGATCACCGACGACCTGCGCATCCGGTTGCCGATCGAGACCATAACCTGGCTGCTGGACCACGGCGCGGCCAAGGTAACGACCTGCAGCCACCTCGGACGCCCCAAGGGGCAGCCCAACCCGAAGTACTCGATGGACCCGGTCCGGGTGCGCCTGATCGAGCTGCTGGAGGCTGCCGGGGCCGACGCCGGCAAGGTCGAGCTGCTCGAGAACCTGCGGTTCGACCCAGGAGAGGAGAAAGGATCCCCGGAGACGGTGGACCGCCTGGTCGAGGGCCAGGACCTCTACGTCAACGATGCGTTCGGCGCCGCCCACCGAGCCCACGCGTCAATCGTCGGGCCTCCGACCCGCCTCCCGTCGGCCGCCGGCCGGGTGCTGGCACGGGAGGTGGAGGTACTCGACACCCTGCTCGAGGGGGCGAAGCGCCCCTTCGTCGCGGTGCTCGGCGGCAGCAAGGTCAGCGACAAGCTGGGGGTCATCGAGGCCCTCATGGACAAAGTCGACGCGCTGATCGTCGGCGGCGGGATGTGCTTCACGTTCCTGGCGGCCCAGGGGCACCGGGTCGGAGCGTCGCTACTCGAGGCCGACCAGGTCGACAACTGCGCGCGGCTGCTCAAAGCGTCGACGCCGATCTTGTTGCCCGGCGACTTGACGGTCCTCAGCCCCGGCGGGCAGTTCGGCGCCGGGGTCGAGCCGAGCGGGGAGGTGCGCCAGGTCGGCGCCGAGGTGCCAGAGGGATGGACCGGCGTCGACATCGGACCCGGGACCGCCGCCGACTTCGCCGACGCCATCGCCGGGGCGTCCACCGTGTTTTGGAACGGGCCGATGGGCGTCTTCGAGGACCCGCGCTTCGCGGCGGGTACCCGAGCTGTGGCCGAGGCGGTGGCCGCGACCCGGGCGTTCACCGTCGTCGGAGGCGGTGACTCCGCCGCCGCCCTGGCCAGCTTCGGTCTGGCCGACCAGGTCGACCACGTGTCGACCGGCGGCGGCGCCTCCCTCGAGTACCTAGAGCGGGGGGACCTTCCGGGGCTCGCCGCGCTGCGCGAGTCGGTCTCGTCATGAGTGCAGCGGCGTGAGCAGGAAGCCGCTGGTGTCGGGCAACTGGAAGATGCACCACACCCATCTCGACGCCATCGCTTTCGTGCAGAAGCTGGCGTTCAGCCTCGACGCCGAAGACCACCGTCGCACGGACGTGTCGCTGCACCCGGCGTTCACCGCCCTGCGCTCCGTGCAGACGGTGCTCGACGCCGACAGGATCCCAGTAGCCCTAGGGGCCCAGGACGTGCACTGGGAGCAGAAGGGGGCGTTCACCGGGGAGATCAGCCCGCTGATGCTGGCCAAGCTCAACGTGAGCTACGTCATCGTCGGCCACTCCGAGCGCCGCCAGTACTTCGGCGAGACCGACGAGACGGTGAGCAAGAAGGTGCGGGCCGTCCTGGCGGCGGGCATGACCCCGATCATCTGCGTCGGCGAGAACGAGGAGCAGCGCGAAGCCGGCGGGGCCGAGGATCTCGTCGTCGGCCAGCTCGAGGCGGCGCTCCGCTCGGTCGCGCCTGAGGCGGTGGCTTCGCTCGTAGTGGCCTACGAGCCGATCTGGGCCATCGGGACCGGCCGAACCGCCACCCCCGACGATGCCCAGGCGATGGCGGCGGCGCTGCGGGCGGCGGTCGTCGCCGACCACGGGTCCGAAGCCGGCGCCGGCGTCCGCATCCAATACGGCGGCTCGGTCAACCCCGACAACGTCGCCGACATGCTCGGCGGCCCCGACGTCGACGGGGCTCTCGTCGGCGGGGCCAGCCTCGACGCCGAGGTGTTCGCTCGCCTGATCACCCAGCTGCGCCCAGGCTGAGAACCCTGAACGGTCCGGAGCGTCTGTTACAAGAGCAGCCAGGCCTTAACACACCTGTCTCGAATCGGCCGGAGCGCGGTGCTATGTTGCCTTCCCGCCACCTGAATGTCGGCTAAGAAACAGAAGGGGGCTCCCCGTGTTGACCATCGCGGTAGTCGCAATCCACATCATCGTGTCCATGGCACTCATCGTGATGGTCTTGCTTCACAGCGGGAAGGGCGGCGGCCTGTCGGAGATGTTCGGAGGCGGGCTCGGGTCCGCAGCCGCCGGCTCCACCGTCGTCGAGCGCAACCTCGACCGGGCGACCATCGTCTGCGCCGTTGTCTTCTGTTTTACCACCGTCATTCTCGCCATCCGTCTGCAGTAGGGGGGAGCGTGGCGGACCTCGGGCAGCTCCGCTGCTCGGGTTCGGCGATAGGTGAACATCAGATCGCACCCTCCACGCAGGTGGGGGTGCACCCGACAGGAGGATCCCGAAAACGTGCTTCGATTGAGGCGAACGACGCTTCTGGCGTCGGCGGCGGTGTCACTGGCACTCGTCGCGGCCGCGTGCGGCAGCAGCGGCAAGTCCACAGGGTCGTCACCGACGACCGCCGGCGGCAGTAGCGGTACGGCCGCCAGCAAGTTCAACCCCAACGGGACCTTCACTCTCGAGATCGACCAGGAGCCGACCAACTTCAACTGCACGTCCAGCGACGGCAACGAAGAGGCCTGCATCAACATCGTCGACCGGGTGTGGCCGTCGGTGTTCCACACGCTGCCCAACTACACGACGCAGCTGGACAGCAACTTCATGCTGTCGGCTACGCAGACCAGCTCCAACCCGCAGACGATCCTCTACCACATCAACCCCAAGGCGGTGTGGTCCGACGGCGTCCCGATCACCTACAAGGACTTCGTCTACTCGTACCAGGCCCAGTCCGGCCTGCCCCAGTACAAGGACGTCGGCGGCAAGGCGTTCGCGCCGGCCAGCACCAGCGGCTACTCGCAGATCAAGACCATCGGCGAGTACAACAACGACCCCTACCAGGTCCAGGTCGTCTTCTCGACGCCCTACCCGGACTGGAAGGGGCTCTTCGGCGCTGACGACCCGGTGCTGCCCGCCCACATCGCGCAGACCGTGCCCTACAACGACGGCTTCACCGACCCGGTCAAGGACCTGGTGTCGGGCGGCCCGTTCATGGTGTCCAACTACAACAAGGGCACTTCGCTGACCCTGGTCCGCAACCCGAAGTACTGGGGTCCGCCGGCCAACCTGGCGTCGGTGACGTTCCGGTTCTTGACCGACTCGTCGCAGATCGTCCCGGCTCTGCAGAACAACGAGATCAATGGCGGGATCCTCACCCCGCAGCTCGACTTGGTCAACTCGCTCAAGCAGCTAAGCGGCGTCACCTACTCGCAGAAGGACGGCCTCGAGTTCGAGCACCTGGACTTCAACGAGACCAACAAGTGGCTGAAGGACCCGGCGATCCGCCAGGCCATCATGCTGGCGGTCGACCGCAAGCAGCTGATCGCCAAGACCGTCGGCCAGTTCGACTCGACGGTGACGCCTCTCGAAAACCACGTCCTCGTGCCCGGCCAGCCCGGCTACCAGGACAACTCGGGCGGCCTGTACTCCTCGGCTGACATCGCCAAGGCCAAGTCGGTGCTGCAGGCGGCCGGCTACACGCTCAACGGCGGCCAGCTGACCAAGGGCGGCCAGGCGGTCACCATGCGGATCTCCTCGACCGCCGGCAACGCGCTGCGCTCGAGCGAAGAGCAGTTCGTGATCAACTCGATCGCCCCCCTCGGGATCAAGGCGACCGAGACCGATGTCAGCTCGCTGGGCGACGCGCTCAGCAAGGGCAACTTCGACATGATCATCTTCGCCTGGGTCAACACGCCGTTCCTCTCCGGCAACGACGCCATCTACCAGACGGCCAACACCAGCACCGGTGCGGGCAGCTCCAACTACGACGGGTACTCCGACCCGACCGTGGACAAGCTGATCACCCAGGCCGACAACACCCTGGACACGACGGCTCGGACCGCGATCTACAACCAGGTCGACGCCCAGCTCTGGAAGACGTTCTACAACCTTCCGCTCTTCCAGCGCCCGGTCGCCATCGTCTACCAGAACAAGTACGTGAACTTCCAGGTCAATGCCACCGCCGAAAGCTCCACCTACAACATGGAGCAGTGGGCCGAGAAGGCCTAGTACGTAACCGGTGAGTGCCGGAGGGGGGCCGTTCGCCGGTCCCCCTCCGGCACGATCCAACAGACAAGGAAGGTGACATGGACGTCGCACGGTTTGTGCTGCGGCGAGTGTTGGTCTCGATACCGGTGCTCATCGTGGCGTCGTTCTTGGTGTTTGTGATCGCGGTCAACATGGGCAACCCGCTGGCCAACCTGCTGCTCAACCCGAAGACGCCCAAGTCGACGATCCTGGCCCAGCGGGCCCGGCTGCACCTCGACGACAACGTCTTCCAGCGCTACGGGATCTGGATCAGCCACTTCGTGCGGGGCGACTTCGGCACGACGATCGGCGGAAGTCAGGTCCGTGCGGAGCTGTTCCAGGCGCTCGGCGTGACGCTGCGGATGATCGCCCTCGCCGCGTTGTTGTCGGTGGTCATCGGGATCCTGCTCGGGGTGGTGAGCGCGGTCCGCCAGTACAGCTTCATCGACTACTCGACGACCGCGTTCGGGTTCCTCTTCTTCTCCATCCCGGTGGTGTGGCTGGCCGGCCTGCTCAAGATCATCGGGATCAAGATCAACCAGGCGGTCCACCACACGTACTTCTTCACCCTCGGCGACCAGACGCCGGGGTTGACCGGCGGCTTCTTCTCCAACATGGGCAACATCCTCGGTCACCTGTACCTGCCGGTGATCACCCTGACGCTCATCCAGATCGCGTCGTGGAGCCGCTACCAGCGCGCCTCGATGCTCGACGTGTTGAACTCCGACTACGTGCGCCTGGCCCGGGCGAAAGGCATCTCGCCGACCCGGGTCCTGTTCCGCCACTCCCTGCGCAACGCCTTGATCCCGACGGTGACGATCGTGGCCATCGACCTGGCCGCGTTCTTCAGCGGCGCCATCGGCACCGAGACGGTGTTCGGGTGGCGGGGAATGGGCCTAGAGCTGGTCAACGCGGTCAAGCGGGTCGACGTCAACCTGCTGCTCGGGTGGCTGATGATCACCGCGGTGATCGTCATCCTGTTCAACCTGCTCGCCGACATCATCTACGGCGTGCTCGACCCGAGGATCCGCTGATGGCCGATCTCGACGCCGCCCACACCCAGGCGGCCGCCGCCAGCGAGGGGATGGCCATGGCCACACCGCCGGGCGGTCCGGAGCGGGAGTTCACCGTCGTCGCCAAGTCGCAGCGGCGGATCGTCCTCACCCGCTTCTTCCACCATCGCCTGGCCATCGCCAGCCTCATCGTGCTGCTGGTGCTGTTTTTCATGGCCTTCTTCGGGGGTCACATCTGGCACTACACCTACAAGCAGGAGACACCCGACAACTCGGTGCGCCCGACGTGGTGGCCGTACTTCAACGGCAGCTTCCACTGGGGGCAGCTGACCCACTGGAAGCACCCGATGGGGACCAACGAGCTCGGCATCGACACCTTCGCCCAGGTGCTTCGCGGCGCCCAGAAGAGCTGCCTCATCGCCCTTATGACCGCGGGGCTCTCCACGGTGATCGGCACCGTGCTCGGCGCGGTGGCCGGCTACTACCGGGGCTGGATCGACTCGCTGATCATGCGGCTGACCGACCTGTTCTTGGTGTTCCCGCTGGTGGCCATCGCCGGTGCCATCGCCTACAAGTTCACCGTCGGGTCGAGCAACGGGTGGATATCCATCGCCATCATCCTCGCCCTGCTGCTGTGGACGTCCATCTGCCGGATCGTGCGCGGCGTGTTCCTGTCGCTTCGCGAGAAGGAGTTCGTCGACGCGGCCCGGGCCCTCGGGGCCAGCGACCGGCGGATCATCTTCCGTCACCTCCTGCCGAGCGTGGTCGGCCCGGTGATCGTCAACGCCACCCTGACCGTCGCCCTGGCGATCCTGACCGAAACGATCCTGTCCTTCATCGGTCTCGGGGTGCAGCAGCCCGACACCTCGCTCGGCCTGCTGATCAGCCTCGGTGACCAGGCGTCGCAGACCAGGCCGTGGTTGTTCTACTTCCCGGGTATCTTCATCATCTTGATCTGCCTCACCGTCAACTTCGTCGGCGACGGCCTCCGGGACGCCTTCGACCCGGGCCAGACGCGGGTACGGGCGTAATGGCCCCCGAGTCCGAGCAGCTGGCCACGCCCGAAGAGCAGGCGGACCTGGCGGCGGAGGGCATCGTCCTTCGCGACGACGCGCCCCTGCTCGAGGTCACCGACCTCACCGTGGACTTCCCGACCGACGACGGCATCGTCCACGCGGTGCGGGGCGTCTCCTTCTCGCTGGCCGAGAAGGAGGTGCTGGCGATCGTCGGGGAGTCCGGGTCCGGCAAGTCGGTCACGTCTCTGGCCATCATGGGGCTGCTGGGCAAAACCGCTCGGATCTCGGGGTCGGTCAAGTACCGGGGCGTCGAGCTGATCGGCATGAAGAACCGCAAGCTGGCGAAGATCCGCGGCCGGGGACTGGCCATGATCTTCCAGGACCCGATGACCTCCCTCAACCCGGTGTACCGGGTGGGGTGGCAGCTGGCCGAGGCGATCCGGGCCCACAACAAGATCTCCAAGCACGCCGCCATGGAGCGCTCCGTCGAGCTGCTCAGGATGGTCGGGATACCGAACCCCGAAGAGCGCGTCCGCTCCTTTCCCCACGAGTTCTCCGGGGGGATGCGTCAGCGAGCGGTGATCGCCATCGCGGTGGCCAACTCCCCGGACGTGATCATCGCCGACGAGCCGACGACCGCTCTCGACGTGACCGTGCAAGCTCAGGTCCTCGAGGCGATGGAGGAAGCCCGCCGCCACAGCGGAGCGGGCATGGTGCTCATCACCCACGACCTCGGTGTGGTGGCCGGCAGCGCCGACAAGGTCCTCGTGATGTACGCCGGGCGCCCGGTGGAGTTCGGTTCGGTGGACGACATCTTCTACCGGCCCCGGATGCCCTACACCGTCGGTCTGCTCGGCGCCATGCCCCGACTGTCGACGGAGTCGGACGGCAGGCTGGTCCCGGTGCCCGGCAACCCGCCCTCGCTGATCAACCTTCCGCCGGGCTGCCCGTTCTCTCCCCGCTGCCCGCTGAGCGAACCGGCGTGCAACGAGGCCGAGCCCGATCTGACCCAAGTGGGCGCCGGTCACCGCGCCGCGTGCCGGCGCATCGACGCGGTGCCCGCGCTGGTGCAAGAGCGCCTCGGCCACGTGGAGACCGTCGCATGAGCAACCCGTCCTCGGCCCCCGCGCCCGTCGCCGCTGCGCCGGACACCTCCCAAGACACCGTCCTGTCCGTCCGGCACCTGGTCAAACATTTCAACGTGGGCGTCGGCGGCCGATCGACCATTCACGCCGTGTGCGACGTCTCCTTCGACATCGCCCCAGGCGAGACCCTCGGCTTGGTGGGGGAGTCCGGTTCGGGCAAGTCGACGACCGGCCGGGCGATCTTGCGCCTGGACCCCCCGACCGCCGGCGAGGTGTGGTTCCAAGGCGCCGACCTGGCGAAGTTCTCCAAGCGGGAGATGCGCAGCGTCCGCAAGGACATCCAGGTTGTCTTCCAGGACCCGTACGCCTCGCTCAACCCCCGGATGCCGGTCAACGACATCATCGGCGAGCCGCTGCGGATCTTCAAGACCTGGACCAAGAAGGGCGGCCCGGAGCGGGTAGCCGAGCTGCTGCGCACCGTCGGCCTCAACCCTGAGCACGGCAACCGCTACCCGCACGAGTTCTCCGGCGGGCAGCGCCAGCGCATCGGCGTCGCCCGGGCGCTGGCCCTCGAGCCCAAGCTGGTGATCCTCGACGAGCCGGTCTCCGCGCTCGACGTGTCGATCCAGGCCGGCGTGGTCAACCTGTTGGAGGACATCCAGGACAAGCTGGGCGTGGCCTACCTGTTCGTCGCCCACGACCTGTCGGTGGTCCGCCACATCTCCGACCGGGTGGCGGTCATGTACCTCGGCAAGATCGTCGAGATCGGCACCCGCGACGAGATCTACGGCAAGCCGTCCCACCCCTACACCCAGGCCCTGCTCTCCGCGGTGCCCGAGCCGGACCCGGTCCGGGAGCGCAGCCGCAAGCGGATCATGCTCGTCGGTGACCCGCCGAGCCCGGCCAACCCGCCGTCGGGATGCCGGTTCCGGACCCGCTGCCCCAAGGCTCAGGACATCTGCGCCGAGCAGGAGCCGGAGCTGATCGAGCGGGGGACCGGCCACCAGGTGGCATGCCATTTCGCCGAGGTCATCCAGGTCGTCTGATTCGCCGGCGACGGCCTGCCTAGGCTCGGCCGTCATGCCCACCGAGTCCGTCTCCGAGATCTTCGATCCTGCCGCCTGGGACGTCGTCCCCGGTTTCGAGCTGACCGACCTCACCTACCACCGGGCCAAGGCCCACGGGACGGTCCGCATCGCGTTCAACCGGCCGGAGGTCCGCAACGCCTTCAGGCCCCAGACCGTCGACGAGCTGGCCCGCTGCTTGGACCACGCCCGCATGACCTCCGACGTCGGGTGCGTGCTGCTCACCGGGAACGGGCCCTCGCCGCGCGACGGCGGATGGGCTTTTTGCTCCGGCGGCGACCAGCGGATCCGGGGCAAGGACGGCTACCGGTACGCGTCCGACACCACCCAGGAGAGCATCGACCCGGCCCGCACCGGCCGCCTCCACATCCTCGAGGTGCAGCGCCTGATCCGGTTCATGCCCAAGGTGGTCATCTGCGTGGTGCCGGGATGGGCCGCCGGGGGCGGCCACAGCCTGCACGTGGTGTGCGACATGACCCTGGCCAGCGCCGAGCACGCCCGCTTCAAGCAGACCGACGCTGATGTGGCCAGCTTCGACGGCGGGTTCGGGTCCGCCTACCTGGCCCGTCAGGTCGGGCAGAAGCGAGCCAGGGAGATCTTCTTCCTCGGGCGCACCTACAGCGCGCAGGAGGCGTTCGAGATGGGGGCGGTCAACGCCGCGGTGCCCCATTCGGAACTGGAGCGCACCGCGTTGGAGTGGGCGGCGGAGGTCAACGCCAAGAGCCCCACCGCGCAGCGGATGCTCAAGTTCGCGTTCAACCTGATCGACGACGGGCTGGTCGGCCAGCAGCTGTTCGCCGGGGAGGCCACCAGGCTGGCGTACGGCACCGACGAGGCCGCCGAAGGACGCGACGCGTTCTTGGAGAAGCGGGACCCGGACTGGTCGGCGTTCCCCTGGCACTTCTAGGGTCGGGTCATGTCCGTCATCGTGGTCGCCACCATCACCCCACAGCCAGGAAAGGAAGCGGAGGTAGAAGCCGTCTTCGCGGCGGCCATCCCGACGGTGCACCAAGAGCCCGGCTGTGAGCTGTACGCGCTGCACCGCCGCGAGGGTGCGCTGGTGATGATCGAGCGGTGGGCTGACGCGGACGCGTTGCAGACCCACAGCAAGGGGCCGGCCATGGCCGAGATCGGCGCCGGACTGGCCAACCTCGTCGCCGGGCGCCCGGAGATCACCGTGCTGGAGCCGCTGCCTCAGGGCGACCCGGCCAAAGGCGCCCTCTAAAAGCCCGGCCGGTCAAGGCTGCACCCCGGGCGGCCCTGGCCCGGGCCGCGGGATCTGACCGGCAGAGACCGTGAGGAGGCCGCCGGTGGTCCGGGACCGCCGCCGGCCGCTACCCTCGCCCCTTTCTCCAATCTGACGCTTCGAGGGGCATGGGAGGTCACGGTGCACGTCGACACGGGTGACACCGCGTGGGTGCTGGTCAGCGCCAGCACGGTGATCTTCATGACGCCCGGCCTGGCGTTCTTCTACGCCGGCATGGTGCGGCGCAAGAACGTGCTGGCCATGCTCATGCAGAACCTGGTGGCTATGGCCGTCGTCAGCCTGCTGTGGGTGTGGGGCACCTACAGCTTGGCGTTCGGTCCCGACTGGGGCGGCGCCGGGCTGCTCGGCACGCTGCACTTCGCCGGCCTGGCCCACATGAGCCAGCCGGTACCGGGCTTCACCGGTGCCGCGGCGCAGACCATCCCGCCGGTGGTGTTCGTGGCGTTCCAGCTGGCGTTCGCGGTCATCACCGCGGCGCTGCTGTCGGGATCGGTGGCGGACCGAATGCGGTTCGCGGCGTTCGCGGTGTTCGTCGCCTGCTGGACGATCGCGGTGTACGCCCCCATCGCCCACTGGGTGTTCTCCCCGCAGGGGTGGCTGGCGTCGAGGGGTACAGAGGACTTCGCCGGCGGCACGGTGGTCGAGGTGTGCTCCGGCATGAGCGGCGCGGCGTTGGCGTTGGTCCTCGGCCGGCGCCGGGGATGGCCCAGGGAGCTGATGCGCCCCCACTCCGTGCCGCTGACGGTGCTCGGCGCGGGGATCTTGTGGTTCGGGTGGTTCGGGTTCAACGCCGGTTCGGCCCTTCGCGTCGCCGATGCGGGCAGCGCGTTCATCAACACCAACACCGCCACCGCGGCTGCGCTGCTGGCGTGGATCGCCACCGAGTGGATCCGTACCGGCCGGCCGACCACGCTCGGCGCGGCGTCGGGGGCGGTGGCCGGCGCGGTGGCGATCACCCCGGCCTGCGGGTACGTCAACACCCTCGGGGCCACGGTGATCGGGCTGGTCGCCGGCGCCCTGTGCGCCAGGGCGGTAGAGATCAAGTACCGCATCGGCCTCGACGATTCCCTCGACGTCCTCGCCGTGCACTTCGTCGGAGGGGTCGTCGGTCTGCTGCTGGTCGGGTTGTTCGGGTCCGCTGCGGTCCGCGGCGCCAACGGCCTCTTCTACGGC
The DNA here is from genome assembly GCF_025499425.1 of Acidiferrimicrobium sp. IK. Taxonomy (GTDB): domain Bacteria; phylum Actinomycetota; class Acidimicrobiia; order Acidimicrobiales; family Palsa-688; genus Acidiferrimicrobium. Next base: position 120,442 of record NZ_JAIMCB010000002.1, on the reverse strand, counting down.
GGCGGGTTCACGCTGCTCGGCCGCCAGGCCTTGGCCCTGGTCGCAGTCGCCGCATACGCGTTCGCGGGCTCGGCGGCGCTCGCCTGGTGCCTCAACCGGGTCCTCAGGCTGCGGGTCGACCCCGAGGAGGAGCTCGCCGGGCTGGATCTGAGCCAGCACGAGGAGAGCGCCTACGACCTCGACGGGGGGCTGGGGGCCATGCAAGGACCCGAGGGGCGCCCCTCAAGCGGCGGGGGAGCCAGCTGAGCCCAACGATCGGCCGCTGGGGCGCCCATCGGCTCTCGCCGGGCCCGGTCGCGTGGCGTCATTCGCGCCTGCCGACGTCCCCTGCGGGCCGGGGTGGCGACGGGCTATGCTCTTCATCCGCACAGGAACCAGGTGCGCCACGTCGGAGTGGCGGAATAGGCAGACGCGCTAGCTTGAGGGGCTAGTGTCCGCAAGGACGTGGGGGTTCAAGTCCCCCCTCCGACACCACCGAGTTGAACCCCCACGCGACGGCTCAAGTTCCTGCGCGAATCGATCAGCCCTGATGTCGGGGCGGGCGAGTCGGTGGTGGAGCGGGCCGGTGTGCGTCGTCGCCATGGGTTTGGCCGATGTCGTGCTCGAACGCGTCGAGGAGGTGGAAGAGTTCGTCGCTGATCCACTCCCGGTCTCGGCGGCGACCGACACGGGTCGGCACTAGTACTCCGGCCTCTTGGAGACGGTTTAGAGCAGCTCGTGCTGCGGTGGGGGTGACGTCGTGGCGCGCTGCGGCGGTGTCGGCGTTGACGACCGGCTGTGCTGGAAGACCACGAATGATTTTGCGGGCGACGGAGTCCGCCCGGGGCGATCCGGCCCGGTCGATCAGGTCGTCGAGCAACGTGTCGATTTGGGTCCGAAGTCGGGTGGCCGCTGCAGCGGCTGCCGCGGTGGCGTCGGCGAAGATGCCAATCCAGTCGTCGGTCCGTCCCTCGCGGAAGTCGACCAGGCCGGTGACGTACCGGCGGGCGTTGGTGGCGAGCACGACGCTGACGGGTGGTACGAGAAACGGCGTGAGGCCGCGCCGGCGGAGAATGACGTGGATGAGGCAGCGTCCGGTGCGTCCGTTGCCGTCGCCGAAAGGGTGGATGGTCTCGAACTGGGCGTGAGCCACCGCGGCTTGGGCGATGGCTGGCAGATCGTCGAGGTTCACGAACGCGACGAGATCTTCGAGGAGATCGCGGACGCGGCTCTCAGGAGGGGGGACGAAGGTGGCGTCGACGGGACTCAGCCCTCGTCCACCGATCCAATTCTGGTCGCTGCGAACGACACCTGCACATCGCTCTTCGGAGGTTCCTTCGAGGAGAGTGCGATGGATGTCAAGGAGATCGTCGACGCGGATGCGCTCTTTAGCGGTACCGAGGTCGACTGCCTGCTCCATGGCGCGCACGTTGCCGAGCACGGCTCTCGCTGTCACATCGGCGGCGAGTGGTTCGTAGGCAGCTAGGGCGACGCGCTTGTTCGACGCCCGTAAGCCTTCGATGAACGACGAACCGAGCGCCTCTGAGCGCAGGAGTGGGGCGGCCAGCGTCTCGAGATCGTGGGCCGCGCCCGCTGATTGGAGCTCTCGAACTGCGGCCGTTGCGGATGCGACTGCCTCAGCGGCACGGCCGGCGAGGGGCTCGTCCCAATCCCGGATGTGGTCGGGGACGAGTGCTTGGTAACGGAACGGCCGGCGGTCCCGGCGGGCGCCGTAGCCGCTGCCTTCCCATACTCGATCGATGAACTCGGGCGTCGGCCGATCCTTTCACTCCTTCACCAGTACAAAACGAAGACCAGCGATCCTTTCGTAAGGGACATCTTTGCCCACCCTGGGATCTAACGCAAGGATATTTGAGGATCCTTTCGTATCTTGCCTGTCAAGTCGCGAGATCGAAGAAGGCCTGGCGTGTCGCAGATGGGCAAGTCCCCCCTCCGACACCGAGTTGAACCCCCACGAGCGCCGGCCTTCGTTCATGCCGCCGAAGAGGTTCATGAGCATGTCGTGGGCCTCGGAGCCAGGTCGACGGCGACTCCGACCTTGGTGCCGATAGGGATCGCCGTAGCGGACGAAGACCGGCAAGGTAAGGCTGAACCGGTTGCCGTGGAACGCCCGCCGCGGCTCGCCTATGACGACAGCCTCGAAACCCCGGTCATGCTCGGCCCGGGCGGCGAGATGCGGAGCCTGCTTCAGAAACCACTCTGAGGATCTGCTCGGGTCCTCAGGCGACCCTCATCTCGACTCGGAGGTGGGCGGCGGCGAGCATGTTCACGAGGCTGTCGATGCTGAACAGGTCGATCTTGCCTCGCACCAGGTCGGAGATCCGTGGCTGGGTGACGCCGAAGAGCTTGGCTGCCGCCGACTGCGTGAGGTTCTCACGGCGGATGTACTCCGTGATCTCTCTGATCAGGGCGGCTCGGATGCGCAGGTTCTCTGCCTCGGCGGGGGTGTTCTCGATGGCGTCCCAGACGCTGTCGTAGCTCTCCTTGCTGTCCGTCATCGTTCGTTCCTGATCTCTCCGTATCGTTGTTTGGCCAGGTCCAGATCCGCTTTCGAGGTCTTCTGGGTCTTCTTTTGGAAGGCGTGCAGCACGTACACCGTCTCGTCGATAGTGGCGACGTAGAACACCCGGAAGGTTCCGTCCTTGTCTCTGACACGGATCTCCCGGCAGCCCGATCCGATCGAGGACATCGGCTTCCAGTCGTCGGGATCGAGACCGTGCTGTACCCGATCCAGTTGGTACCCGGCCCGGCGCCGGGGCGTTCTCAGGGAACCGCCGGATGTCATCCAGCGATGACCCCAGAAAGGTGAGCTTCTTCACCACTCCCACCCATCATACAAGATCTTGTATGATGGGTGGGAGTGGTGACTCGAACGCCATCCCGCTATGTCAGCGAGCGAGATCGAACACGGTCTCGCGTGGCGCGGGTGGCCATGTCTCCCCTGGGCGGCTTGACGGAGAACCTCGTACATCGAGGGTGGGAGGAGGAACTCGCGCCCGTCTGGCGCAACTAGCTTTGCCGTCGCTGCCGGCGAGGTGGGAGCAGGGCGATAACGGTCGAGGGCGCGTAATAGTTCCCTCTCCTCGGGGGCGGGCGCGACGGGGCTCTCAGCCGAGAGGGGTTGGTGCCGTCACGTCTCGCTCCTTCAACTTCGACGTGGTGTTGTCCCAGCCCGTAAACGAAACAAACGCAACCACATAGGCGACGCTCCTTGCCCGTCGTGAGGGGCCGTCTAGGGCCCAAGGCTGATGAAGCCTCGGTCACGTCGCCGGCGGCGTCAGGCGGGCTGGGCGATACGGCGCAGTGCTTCGAATGCATCCCGAAGGGTCGGGTAACGGTCTGTCACGACGGCCTCGTCGGCGGAAGTCACGGCACCGGGAGCCTTGAGGACCTCGAGACCTACCGGGACCCCGGCAGCGTCCAAGTCGACAGCCAGAAGGTCCGTAAAGCTGTCGGTCGACACAATTGCTCCTTCAGAGACACGGACATACGAGGCGTCGACTTCAGGGTCGTAGGTGACGAGCACTGGCCGCGATCCTACCGGCGAGGAGCCGGCCTACGCTCTGCAACCGTCACCACCACGTTCGGATCGGTCCCAGCTACGACGACCATGAGGACACGACCGGCCGGGGTGACGCCAACCACCACCGAGCGGTCTTCCCTGCCCTCGCTCGGACGTTCAGCGTCCGGGGAGTCGGATGACCTCGGCGACTTCGGCCTCGTCGATCAGTCACTCGGCCATCCGCTCCAGAGCATGAGCACTGAACCGAAGTTCCACGATTGGGGACCCGAGCCATCCGTAGTCTCAAGCAGCGATATCGAACACGACTTCGTGTGTCGCAGGTGGGCAAGTCCCCCTCCGACACGACCACCTGTGACTTTCAGAGGGTGACTAGTCGCAGTTGCGGGTCCAGGCCCCGAAGGTCGTCGGGGTCCCTGGTGATGACCGTCTGCGGGTGAAGTCGGGCGGTGACGATGTCGGAGGCGTCGACGATGTCGTGGCTGCCGGAACGTCCGCAGAGGATGCCGGCGGCCTTTGCGGCTTCGTCGATGGGGTCGACGGTGACGTTGTCGAGTCCGAGGAGCCGGGCGAGGCGTGCTCCAGGGGGCTTCCTCGCCAGTATTGGGCGAGTGCCCCGGCGAGGATGGTGAGGTCGGCGCCGGCCTGGTGGGCTTTGTCGAGGAGGGCCTGCATGCGCCGGTCGCCTCTTTCGATGGCGATGAGGGCGCCGGTGTCGAGGGTGACCCCAGGCATCAGTCGAGTCCGAGCGCGCCGCGCGCCTGCTGCCGGGCTTCTTCGGTGGGGGTGCCGGTGTCGGTGGCCATGTCGGCGAGGAGGTCGGTGAGTTGGTCGTTGCGGATCCGCTTGGCGAGCGATGAGGCGGTGTACGCGGAGACCCACGTGGCTCGCCCTTCGCTGACGGCTTGCCGGGCGGCTGCGACTTGCTCGTCCGGGAGGCTTGTCGCCAGCTTCGTGGTCATAGTTCGATGGTACGGGCGTCGTCGGCCGGCGGCCACGCCGCCAATCGCCATGTCGCAGTGGTACGACTAGATGCTGTCTGGTCCTCCGATACCGAGGTGAGCCGCCACGACGTATGGCCCGGGGCTGCGCTTAGCGTGTGCATTCACGACCCTCTCTCGATGGTTGTTAGAGGCTGAGGACCAGTCGAAGCCCGTCGTCGAGCGCCCTGGATTCGAGAGCGGGGAGGTCCGTGACGTGGTCGACCAGTTGGTCGCGATCGACTGTGAATAGAGCTGTCACGTTGACGACGGAAGGTTTGGGCAACAGGTCGTCTGGCAGCGTCACGTTCCCCGGCTCGCGGCTCAGCCGAGTATTGGACGTGATCGCCGCCACGATCACTGTGTTGATTCGAGACCGATTGAAGCGGTCGGAGGAGATCACGACGGCTGGCCTCCGGTACCCGGGCGACGAACCCGCCGGATCGCCGAAGTCTGTCCACCAGACCTCTCCGCGCGCTACCACTCCCAGCCGCCGGAGTCGATCATCGAGCGGGCCGCCGCCGATGATTCGGGGGCCGTCCGTTCCTTGGCATGTTCGTCGGCCAGTGCGTTCAGTCGGTCCGTGACGGGGTCCGGGCCGATGTCTTGGAGGTACTTGGTCAGGGCGCGTGCGTAGAGTTGGGAGCGGTTTACGCCAAGCTGCTGAGCCGCCTGCTCGGCACGCTCATAGAGGTCATCCGGCAAGGACACGGCCGTCTTCACGTATCTAGTATAACAGGTATAACCGCGGGCGGTGAGGAGGTCGGAGGCGTCGAGGAGGTCGTGGGTGTCGGCTTGTCCGCAGCGGATGCCGGCGGCCTTTGCGGCGGCTGCGTCGCTGGGGTCGACGGTGACGTTGTGGAGTTCGAGGAGCCGGGCGAGGCGTCTTGACGGGGGGCTTCCTCGCCAGCATTGTGCGAGTGCTCCAGCGGGGATGGTGAGGTCTGCGCCGGTCAGGTGGGCTTCGCCGGGGAGCGCCTGCACGCGCCGGTCGCCTCGCTCGATGGAGCGAGTCCGGCTGTGTCCAGGGTGACTCCAGGCGTCAGTCGAGTCCGAGCGCGAAGCGCGCCCATTGCCGGTCAGCCTCGGTGGGGGTGCCGGTGTCGGTGGCCATGTCGGCGAGGCGGCGGGCGAGTTGGCGTTCGACACGCACAACCGGATGTCGACTGAGTGTGCTGCCTGGAGCAACGCGGCCGTGCGACCGGCGCAAACTCGCCGGCGGCGAGTCAGCCCCGAGCCGGGGGCTCACCGAGCTCCTCGGCGGCTTCCGCTCTCAGGCCCGGGCGCCTTCCAGCGACTCGGTCGATTCATCGATCCCGTCGAGCCTCGGTGCGCAGGACGACAAGGCGGCCGCTGGGGAGGAATTCATTCGCCCTTTCCAGCCATTCGCCGGTCACGGCTTCTTGCAGGGTTGTCACTCCCGGATTTCGGGGTCGATCATCGAGCTGGCCGCCGCCGATGACGCCGAGGCAGCCGGGGCTGAGCGAGTTAGGCGCCGCTTGGGCTCACGCGCCCGCTGTGAAGATGGAGATCGATGATTGCGCGCGTCGCGGCGCGCGCCCGCTCAATGGTCGCGGCGGAAACGCCGTCGGCGTCGCCGAGCACGTCCTCCATCGGCTCGACCCCGAGCAGGAGTCTGGGAAGCAGCGGGTACACGGCGAAGCCGAGGAGCTGGTCGCGCATCACCGCTAGGGCATCTTCTTCCCCCCGGTAGTGCGACGCTAGGTAGTCATCGAGGTGGCGATCGGCCACCCCGAAGAGCGCGTCATCAAGTCCAGCCGCGACCGCCGGCAGCCGGTCGGCTTCCCCCATCCCGACCCGCAGCGTGAGGACCACGGAGGACCATCGAAGCAGCTGGTCGAAGCGTGCCAGATAGCGAGCGATCGCCTCGGGCGGATCCGCCGCGTAGGCCGAGGGTGACAAGAGCCGCGCCGCGAACTGCTCCCGGATCCTCGCCACGACCGCCACGAAGAGGTTGTCCTTGGTCGGGAAGTACGCGTACAGCGACCGCTTGGAGGTCTCGGCTCGCGCCGCGATGGCGTCCATCGAGGTGCGCTCGAAGCCCGACTCGAGAAAGGCCACTTTTGCCGAGTCGAGGATGTGGTCGCGAAGAGCTGCCCCGCGCCGTGCCATCGACGTATCTCCTGGTTGCCGAACGGTACGGGTGAGTCTACAGTCCCGAAGTAGACGGTACGGTGCCGTCTACTTTCAGAACCCGCGAAAGGATCTACTCGATGATCGTGATCACCGCCCCCACCGGACAGATCGGCAGTGAGCTGGTGCGGGAACTGCTCGAGCGGGGCAGCGAGCTGCGGGTCATCGCCCGGGACGCCTCCCGGCTGAGCGATGACGCCCGGCGCCGGGCCGACGTGGTCGTTGGGTCGCACGGGGACCCTGCGGTGCTCGACGCCGCGCTGTCCGGGGCCGACGCCGTGTTCTGGTTGGTGCCCCCGCACCCAGCAGCGCCGAGCACCCATGAGCACTACGTCAGCTTCTCCCGCATCGCCTCCCAAGCAATCAGCCGCCACGACGTCGGCCACGTCGTCGGCGTCTCCAGCGCAGGGCACGGCTGGGCCAAACCCGCCGGGGTCTTGTCCTCCGCGTTCGCCATGGACGCCGAACTGCGAAGGTCCCGAGCCGCCTACCGAGCGTTGAGCATGCCCTTCTACATGGAGAACCTGCTGCGCCAGGTGGACAGCATCGTGTCTCGCGGATCGTTCTCGCTCGCGTGGGGAGCCGACGTGGCGATGCCGACCATCGCGACCCGCGACATCGCACGCACCGCGGCTGACCTGCTCGCGGACCTGAGTTGGTCCGGCCAGGAGAACCTTCCGGTGTTCGGCCCAGACCGACTCACCCCCGACCAGATGGCCGCCGTGATGGGCGAGGAGCTCGGCCGGACCATCGCCTACGTGCCGGCGAGCATCGACGACCTGGTGGCCTCCCTGCGCTCCGTCAACGCCCCCGAAGGGCAGATCACCGAGACCGTCGAGACGTTCACTGCGGCACAAGAGGGCATCTACGAAGCCGACTGGGCCTTCGCAACGCCGACCGCGACGGATTTTCGCACCTGGTGCCGAGAGGTGCTGGTACCAGTGGCCGCCGCTCGGCTGCCCTGATCGGGTGCGGTCGCCTCGTCGAGGGAGCCCTCCGGCGCCCGCCGGCAGCGATGCGGGGACCGCCTACCGGCGTTGAGAGGCACGGGCCTGCCCGGCGAGGGCCTCCTCGGCGGCGGCGATGACCGCGGCGGCGGCCGCCGCCGGGTCGTCGGCGCGCATGACCGTGCCCATGACCGCCACGCCGGCAGCGCCGCTCCTCACGCACGCCCCGGCGTTGCCGGCGGTGACGCCGCCGAGCGCCCACACCGGCAGCGGGTGGCCGCCGAGGGCTGCGGGCCCCAGCGCCGGACCGTACCCCGGCTTGGACGCGGTGGTGAAGATGGGGGACAGGGTCGCGTAGGCGCAGTCTTCGGCGGCTGCCGAGGCGACCTCGGCGGCGTCGTGGCAGGAACGACCGAGGAGCGCCGGGCCGGGCGCTGGCATCGGGTCGGCGGCGGCCAGGTGCAGGCCGTCGGCGGGGATGGCAGGGTCCGACGCGACGATGAGGAGGCCGCCGACGGCGGCCAGGAGGGGCCGGAGGCGATCGGCCAGCGCCGCCCGCTCGGTCCTGGGCAGATGCTTCTCGCGCAGCACCACCGCCCGAGCGCCGCCTTCGACTGCTGCCGCCACGACATCGGCGAGCGGCCGGCCCCCGGTGCCGGCGCCGTCGGTGAGGACCACGACGGAGGGTAGGCGCGGGAGGGATCGAGGCGCCGACTCCGCCGCCGGGGCGGTCACAGCTCGGGTACGCCGAGCTCGGTGGTGCTGGCCTGCGCGTACAACCGGCGGGGGATCCGTCCGGCCAGATAGGCCAGCCGCCCGGAACGCACGGCCAGGCCCATCGCTTCGGCCATGACCTCCGGGCGGCGGGCTCGGGTCACCGCCGAAGCGGCCAGGACCGCGTCGCATCCAAGCTCCATGGCGATGGCCGCGTCCGACGCGGTCCCCACGCCGGCGTCGAGGATGACCGGCGCCTGGACCTGGTCCCTGATGAGCGCCAGGTTGTACGGGTTGCGGATCCCCATGCCGCTCCCGATCGGGGATCCAAGCGGCATGACCGCCGCGCAACCGACCCCGGCCAGCCTGGTGGCCACTACCGGGTCGTCGTTGGTGTACGCCAAGACCACGAACCCGAGGTCGACGAGGGTCTCGGCGGCGTCGAGCAGCTCTCCGGTGTCGGGCAGCAAGGTGCGGTCGTCGGCTACCACCTCCACCTTGATCCAGTCCGTCTCGAACGCTTCCCTGGCGGCCTTGGCTGTCTGGACCGCCTCGCGCGCGGTGCGGCAGCCGGCCGTGTTCGGCAGGACCCGAACCCCGGTCCGGTCGCAGACGTCGAGGACCGAGCCGGGCACGCCGGCGCTCACCCGCCGGAGCGCGACGGTGACCATCTCGGTTCCCGACGCCCGGATGGCCGCCTCCAGGGCCTCCATGCTGGACGCCCCGCCGGTGCCGAGGATCAACCGGGACGTCATGTTCGTGCCGGCGATCTGGAAGTGGTCGTCCACGTCAGCATCCTCCCTGGGCGGCCCGCAGGACCTCTACCCGGTCGCCGGGCTGGAGCAGCGTCGCCGGCCACGCGCTTCGAGCGACGATCTCGAGGTTGACCGCCACCGCCACTCCCCGCCGCCCGCACCCCAGGTCCTCGACGAGCGCGTCGACGCTCGACGCTGGTTCTACCTCGCGTGCTTCGCCGTTGACGACGACGGTGATCACTGGAACCTCCCGGCGCAGCCCGCCGCGGCGTCGGCCGGCAGCGGCCGTCCGGCGAGGACCTCGACCAGCGCGTCCGCGGTGAGCGGCGCGAGCAGCACGCCGTTGCGGAAGTGACCGGTCGCGAGCAGCAGTCCGGGGGTCCCCGACGCTCCGAGCAGCGGCGCGTTGTCCGGGCTCCCGGGGCGCAAGCCGGCCGCGGCCTCGACGAGGCGCAGCTCCTCGATCGCGGGTACCAGGTCGATCGCGGCGTGGAGCAGGTCGTGGACCGCGCCGGCCCGTACCGTCGTGTCGTAACCGGCTTCTTGCATCGTCGCGCCGACCACCACCTCCCCGTTGAGCCGCGGGACCAGGTACACGCTGCGCCCCTGCACGCTGCCCCTGATCGTCCGGGTGAAGGGGACCTCGGTGGGCTCGGCTCGCAGCCGAAGGATCTCTCCTTTCACCGGGCGGACCGCGGGCCGCGCCGCGTCCGGGACCCCCGCCACCTTCGCCGAGTCGGCTCCCGCCGCGAGCACCACCGCCCCCGCCCGGCGGAACTCCCCGTCGTCGGTGTCGACGCCGGTAGCCCGGCCGCCGGGTCCGACCCCGACGCTGCGGACCGCGGTGCGCAGCACCGGGACGCCTCTACGCTGCAGGGCCTCGCGCAGCGCGGCCACGACGGAGCGGGGATCGACCTGCCAGTCGTCGCCGGCGAACAGCCCGCCGCGCACGCCGGGGCTGAGCGCCGGTTCGAGGGCCCGGCACCGGCTCGACGAGCACCGCTCGCTGGCCAATCCGAGATCGTGGTGTACCGCCGCCAGATGGTCGAGGGCCCGCCGGTCGTCGTTGTCGAACGCGACCTGGAGCGTCCCGTCCTGGCGGAGCCCCACGTCCACGCCGGTCTCCTCCTCCAGGTCCGCGGCGAAGCGCGGCCAGCGGGCGATCGACGCCAGCCCCATCCGGGTCAGGTCCCGCTCCTCGGTCGTCGCCTCGGTCACCGGCGCCAGCATCCCCGCCGCGACCCAAGAGGACCCTCGCCCGGGGGTCGGGTCGCACACCGTCACCGCCATGCCGGCCGTCGCCGCCCGCCACGCCAGCGACAAGCCGATGACCCCGCCGCCCACCACGACCACGTCGGGGCCGGTCAAGCTCCGGCCTCGTCGAGCGCGGCGCGAAGCGCCCGGACCGCGTCGGACGGGTCGGGCGCGCCGTAGACGGCGTCCACGACGGCCACCCCGCCCGCGCCGGCCTCCATCAAGGCGGCCACCCGGCCGGCCCGGACACCGCCGATGGCGATCACAGGCACGCCGGCGACCGCGCACACAGCTGCGATGCCGGCCGGGCCGAGCGGCGCCGGCAGGCCGGCTTTGGTCGAGGTGGCGAACGCCGGTCCGACACCGAGATAGGAAGCGCCGTCGTCGACGGCTCGTAGCGCCGCGTCGGGATCGCGGACGGTCGCGCCGATGACGAACCCGGCGCCGGCCACCCGCCGGGCGTCGGCCACCGGCAGGTCCTCCGCTCCGAGGTGCACGCCTGCGGCGCCGGCGGCGAGCGCCACGTCGAGGCGGTCATCGACGATGCAGGTCGCGCCGTGGGCGTCGCACATGGCCACGACCCGGCGGGTCGCGGCGTGGACCTCACGGTCGGTCGCTTCTTTCATCCGGACCTGGACGACGTCCACGCCGGCGGCCAGGGCGGCGGGCAGCGCGGCCAACGGATCCAGGCCGGACCTCGTGTCGGTGATCAGATGCAGGCGGCCCGGCACTCCACGCTCCCTTCGCCGGCATGACCCGGATCAGGTTCGACGGTCGGGCGCTTCGAGCGCCCCTCTCAGTCCGGTGTCACCGGGCTCCCGTGTTATCGAGCACCGGGTCTAACGGCCGGTGAGGGGACTGTCAAGTCCCAGCCTCGGGCAGCCGACCGGCGACTCCAGCGAGGCGAAGCCCCATCCTGGCGGCCCGGCGAACCAGCAGCCAGGAGGCTAGGGCTGGCGGGGAGCGCCGCCGGCGGTCAGAGCGGTCACCGCCTCGTCGACCGCGGGATACAGGTGGTCCTCGCCGATGCGGGCCAGCAGCCCGCTGCGCTCGAGGCTGACGCGGACGTGCTCGCCGGCTCTGGCGATGGCGAATCCGATCTGCTGCTCGTCGAGGTCGTCGAGCGCCTCGGCGAGGGCTTTGGCTCCCGTGTAGTCGATGTCGCTCATCCCGATGGCGTCGAGGACGACGGCGTGGAGGGTGCCGGCAACCCGCAGGCGAGCGGTCTGCAGCTCGGCGCGGAAGTGCACGGCGTTGGCGTACCAAAGCGGCGTGGCGAAAAGGACGACCAGGACGCCGGGCACTTGCGCGGCGTGCTCGACACCGCTGAGCGGCGCCCAGCTGGTGGTCCCCGGGATCCGACCGAGCACGTGCAGCTGGGGCCGGGCGCTGAGACGGGTGCGGTCCAAGATGGCCAGCCCGACCGCCACTCCGATGCCCTGCTCCACCCCGACCAGCGCGACGGTCAGCAACGTGACCACGGCCAAGGCGAACTCGACGTAGTCGAAGCGCAGCACCGCGACGAGGTCCCCGACGCGGAAGATCCGGGCGGCCACGAAGATGAGCACACCGGCCAACGTCGCCACGGGAACGTCGGTGAGAAGCCGGGCGGCCGGGACCAGCAGCACCACGGCGGCGGCGGCCCCCAGCCCGGCCGCTTGCGAGCGGCCGCCGGCGGAGGCCACCGCGGCGGTCCGGGGCGGGCTGGCGTTCACCGGGAAGGCGCCGGCGAGCCCGGCGACGATGCTGCCGGCGCCGACCGCGACGAAGTCCCGGTTGGTGTCCTCCTGGTACTCGGCGCTGCCCGGGAAGGCCCGGGCCGTCGCGGCCGACTGGCTGATGACCACCAGAGCCACGACCCCGGCGATGGGCGCGGTGTCGCGCACCGCGCTCCACGACAGGCCGGCGAGACCCCAGCGGGGGGCGCCATGCACCACGTGGCCGAGCACAGCGACGCCGTGGCCGCGCAGACCGGCGGCCGCCACCACGATCGTCGAGGCGAGCAGGCCGACGAGCGCGCCCGGGATCCGCCGGTCGACGCGCTCCGCGCCGACCACCGCGGCCAGGACCGCCACCCCGATCCCCGCCGACCAGCCGTTGACCCCGTCGAGGTGGGTGGCGATGTAGCCGACCCGATGGAGGTTCGAGCCGCTCGAGGAGGGGATGCCGAGCAGGTCCGGGAGCTGGTGGATGACGATCACCACTGCGATGCCGGCCAGGAATCCGGTGATGATCGGAGCGGAGAGGAACTCCGCGAGCCACCCCAGCCGCAGCAGCCCGACCGCCGCCACCAGCGCCCCGACCAGGACCGCGAGGAGCCCGACCAGCGCCACGTAACGCGGTGTCCCGGCCGGCGCGAACTGGGCCACGCCCAGCGCGAACAGCGGCGCGATCGTCGAGTCGGCCCCCACCGACATCCGGGGGTTGCGTCCGACCAGGGCGAAGAGGACGGTGCCGGCCACGAACGCGTACAGGCCGGTGATGGGGGGCATGCCGGCCAGCCTCGACGTGGCGATCTGCTCGGGGACGGCGATGACCAGAAGGGTCACCCCGGCGATGGCGTCGGGGCCGGCCCACGACGCCTGGTAGCCCCTGAGCGACGAGAAGACCTCCGGGATTCTGCTCCCGTCGCGGTCCGTTGGTGTCCTCGCCTGGGCCATGGCGGTCATCATCGCCCACTGCCCCCGGCGACCGTGCGATGCCGGGGCGTATGGTGGCGCGGTGGGGAACCAGCCGCCCAGCCCGACGGTCGGCGCCGAGGCGCCACTTGCACCCGGCGGCCCGTTTCCGCCGGCGGTGCCCGACGGGGTGGTAGCGGTCCTCAAGCGGGACTGCCCGACCTGCGAGCTGGTGGCCCCAGTCATCGCCCGCCTCGCCGCTGACGGGGCGATCGCCGCGGTCTACAGCCAAGACGACCCGGCCTTCCCCGACGGCGTCCCCGGTGTCATCGACGACCGCGAGCTCGCGGTCAGCTTCCATCTCGACATCGAGACGGTCCCGACCGTCGTGCGGGTTGTCGACGGTCGGGAGCAGAGCCGGGTCGTGGGGTGGGAGGTGGGGCGGTGGTCCGAGTTCTTCGGCGTCGACCTGGGAGCAGCGTTCCCGGCGCTGCCGCCTTACCGCCCCGGGTGCGGGTCGCGCACCCACGACGTCGGGATGCCCGAGACGCTGGCGGTTCGCTTCGGTCGCAGCCCGCTGCGGTCCCGCCGGGTGGAGCTGGCCAGCGCCGAGGACGAAGCGGAGGCGATGTACGACCGGGGCTGGTCTGACGGCCTTCCGCTCGTCGCCCCGACCGAGGTGCGGGTGCTGCGCATGCTCGCCGGCACCACCCGCGCCGCGACCGACGTCGTGGCCGTCGTGCCGCCCAACCTCGTCGAGTGCACCGTGGAGAAGGTGGCCGTCAACGCGGTCATGGCCGGCTGCCGCCCGGAGTACCTCCCCGTCGTGCTGACCGCGGTGGAGGCCGCTTGCACCACGGAGTTCAACGCTCATGGTCTGCTCGCCACCACCCATTTCGCTGGCCCGGTGCTCGTCGTCAACGGTCCGATCGCACCCGCGGTCGGGATCAACAGCGGGGTTAACGTGTTCGGGCAGGGCACCCGGGCCAACTCGACGATCGGTCGGGCGTTGCAGCTGGTGATCCGCAACGTCGGCGGGGGCCGCCCCGGTGGCGTGGACCGTGCCACCTTCGGCAACCCCGGCAAGGCGGGCTTGTGCTTCGCCGAGTCGGAGGGCCCGGCGCGCGCCGCGGGGTGGATGTCGCTGGCGGAAGAGCGAGGCGTGCCGAGCGGGACGTCAGCGGTCACGTTGTTCGCCGGGGAAGCCCCCCGAGGGATCGTCGATCAAAAGTCCCGCACCGCGGCCTCGCTGGCCCGCTCGTTCGCGGCTTGCCTGCGCAGCGTCGGGCATCCGAAGCTGCCGATGGCTTTCGACGCCATCGTGGCGGTGTCACCCGAGCATCTGCGTACCTTCGCGGCGGAGGGCTGGGACCGCCGCCGCCTGGTCGGCGAGCTGCAAGGCCTGCTCCAGCTGCCGGGATCCGAGCTGGTGCAGGGGGCGGGCGGCATCTCGGAGGGGATCCCCTCCGGGTTGGCCGATCGGGTGCTGCCGAAGTTCCGTGACGGCGGATTGCTGCTGGTGCACTGCGGTGGCGACGCGGGGATGTTCTCTGCTGTCATGGGAGGCTGGGTCAACGGTGCCGAGGGCAGCGAACCCGTCACGAGGGAGGTCACGCCGTGGGTGTAGTCCTTATGGACCCGACCGCTGAGATCGGCTCCGCCAGCCGCCCGCTGGCGCCGCGGCTGGCGTCGCTGGCCGGAGTGACCGTCGGGCTGCTCGACATCTCCAAGCCGCGAGGAAACGTGTTCCTCGACCGGATCGAGGAGCTGCTCCGCCAGCGGGGGGTCGTCACCCGGCGCTACAAGAAGCCGACCTACACCAAGCCGGCGCCGATCGACCTCCGCCACGAGATCGCGTTGGAGTGTCAGGCGGTGATGGAGGCGCTCGCCGATTGAGGCAGCTGCACGTCGTGCAGTGTGCACGACATCGTCGATCTTGAAGGCCGGGGCGTGCCCGGCGTGTTCGTGGCGTCGAGCACGTTCGTGGACGCCGCCGCGGCCCAGTCGGCGGCGCTGGGCGTGACCCCCGCGTCGGTGTTCGTCCCCCACCCGATCCAAGACCGGACCGATGACGAGATGCGGGCGCTGGCCGACGCTGCGCTCGACGAGCTGGTCGGCCGGCTGCTCGGACGCCCCGGCGGCGTCACGGGAGGGTGATCGTGGCGCCGATGGGGGCGTCCTCGACGGTGTAGGCCTGCACCTCGGAGCCGAGGTACAAGACCCGCGCCCGGTACCGGCCGACGAGAGCGGCTTCCGCGGCGGCGACCTTCGGCAGCGGCAGCCATTCGTTGCCGGCGCGGGGAGCGAAGACCACCTCGACGCGGCTGGCTCGCACCGGCAGCGTCCACGGCAGGTCATGGATCAAGTAGACGTATCGGCGGCCCGAGAACCGTCCCACGACGCCGAAGGGGACCGCCACCTCGGCCTCGGCGGGTGTCAGCTGGCGGACCGCGGCGAGCTGGTGCGCGGCGGCGCCCGACACGCTGTAGTCGACCTCGGCGCCTCGAACGGCGACCGACCCGTCGCAGGCCAAACCGACGGCGACGGCGCCCGCCGCCACGGCCACCACCGGCCACAGCCGGGACCGGTGGCCCGGCCGGGTCGCCATCCGGGCCAGGACCAGCGCGGTGCCGAGCGCGGCGAGGATGTAGGCGGCGCAGTTTTGGAAGCCGAGCTTGACGAACCCTCCGTAGGAGCTCAACGCTCCGGGGACGACCACCACGATGATCGGGAGCAGCACCGCCGGCTCGAGCAGGCCGATCACGCCCGAGGGGATCAAATCCTCGTAGAGGCGGTAGCGGTAGACGGTGAGCTGGTGCCACACCCGCGACGGGTGGGCTGCGGCCCCCCGAAGGATGGACAGGTAGTCGCCGAGGCCGCCGGTCAGGCGCCGCCCGGCCAGCGCGTCGTAGTAGCTGAGAGTGGTGCCCTTGGTCCCGCCGAGCAGTCCCGCCGCCAGGTACCAGGCCGCTCCCGCAGCGACCATCGCCACCCCGGGCCGGCGGAGGCGGCGCTCGGTGAGGGCCAGGCCCGCTCCTAGGGCCGCCAGGTTGAGGGCGCTGAGGTCCATCGACAGCAACGTGAGCGCCGCCCACAGCACCGCCCGACGGTTCCGGCCGGCGTAGACGTCGCGACCGGTAAGCACCAAAAAGGCGACGCCGAGCACCTGGTCGTGGAAGTCGTAGAGGACCGTGGCGTAGAGGCCGACGTTGAACACGCAAAGCGCCAGGAGCGCCGACACGCACGTCGCGGTCACCGCCGGGCGCGCCCCTCGGCGGGTGCAGAACAGCACCGCCCAGTCGGCGGCGGCTGCCACCGCCACCACGATGGCGACGTCTTGGACGACGAGCAGGGTCAAGCCGTCGTTGGGCGCCAGCCAGTACAGCGGCGCCAGCAGCCAGATCAGCAGCGCCGCGTGGTCCTGCCACCAGGCGTGATGGTGAAGGGAGTCGTAGGGGTCGAGGGTCCCGTGGGCGATCAGGTGCCAGGCCTGCTCGGCCTGGCCGAAATCCCAGCTCAGGTTGAAGGTGCGGTACTCGTGCAGCGAGATCGCGACCAGCACAGCCAGATACCCGGCCAGGACGGCGCCGGCCAGCAGCCGGGGGCTGCGCCACGGGCCCGACCCCGCCGGGCTGGCCTCCCGGGTCGCCGCCGCGTCCCGGTGAGCGCCGCCGGCGGCGACGACACGCTCCGACCGGGTCACCGCCGGGACGCTACCGCTCCGGGCGCAGCCCGGCAGGTGGCGGGGGCCGAAGCGAAAGCGCCGGTAGTGTCCGCGCCATGGCCGACGAGGTGCTGGAGGCGCCGCCCACCTCGGCGGCTGACCCCGAGGCGCCGGCGCGGCGGTGGCCGGGCGTGGTCGCGGTGGTCCTCTGCGCGGTGTTCGTAGCGCTCGGTGTCTGGCAGGCGTGGTCCGACGCGCCCACCTACGACGAGCCGACATACGTAGCGGCCGGCGTGCTGGCACTGACCGCTCACGACGTCACCTTCGAAGACGAGCACCCGGCGCTCGGCAAGGCCCTCGCCGCCCTGCCGGTCCTGCTCGCGCACCCGGTGATCCCCCCCGGCTACCGGCACATGGACCAGCATCCCTACGCCGTCGCGTTCGCGCAGGCCCAGCTTCGGGCCGGGAAGCTACGCCTCGTCATGCTCCTGGCCCGGCTCGTCCCGCTGGCCGAGGCGGCCGCGGTCGGCCTCCTTTTGTTTCGTCTCGGCAGGACCCTGTTCGGGCCGCTGGCCGGGCTGCTCGCCGCGGTCGTGTGGTTCGCCGACCCGTTGACCCTCGGCCTGGCCCACCTCGACGGCGTCGACGTGCCGATGACCCTGGCGACAATGCTCCTCGGGTGGGCGCTGCTCCTAGCCGTGCGGGCGCCGTCCCGGCGTCGCCTGCTGGTGCTCGGAGCGGCGTGCGGCGGGGTGATCCTGGCCAACGCCGACGGGCTCGGGCTGGCCGGCGTCGCCTTGTTGGTGGTGGTCGCCGCCGGGTGGCGGAAGCAGCGGTGGAACGCAGCAGGACGCGTCCTGCCCGTAGCGGTCGCCGGGTGGCTGTCGCTCAGCGCCGGCTACGCGGTGTTCGACCCGGCCTCGGTCCTGCCCTACGTCGTGGTGCCGGAGCCTTTCGTGCAGGGCGTCGGCTACCTGTTGACCCACGACACTCGGCCCGCCGTCGGCTACCTGCTGGGTTGGTCGTGGACCGGCGGGCGGTGGTGGTACTGGCCGCTCAGCTTGGCGGTCAAGGTGCCGTGGGCGCTGCTGGCGCTGGTCCTCGCCGGCCCGTTCGCGTACCCCCGACTGCCCCGACGCCTGCGGCGGGAGGTGCTGGCCGCTTTCGGGGTCCCGGCCGTCGCGCTGGCGATCGCGCTGCTGCAGGTGAAGCGCGACATCGGGGTCCGCTACGCGCTGCCGATCGTCGCGCTGTGCGCCCTCCTGGCGTCGCCGATCGCCGAGGTCCCCTCGGCGCTTCGGTCCCGGGCCGTCAAAGACGGGCGACCCGCTCGGCGCCGGGGACCCGCGGCGGTAGCCGCCGGGGGGCTCATGGCCGCGGCGGCCGCGGTGGCCGTCGTGGAGACCGTCGGGTCCGCTCCGCACTCGCTGGCGTGGGTCAACCCGGGGCTCGGCCCGTCCTACCAGGTGGCCAGCAACTCGTCGCAGGACTGGGGCCAGGACTTCTACTCGTTGCGCCGGTGGGCGACCCCGAGGAAGGCGTTCGTGGCGTACTCCGGCCTGGCGTTGACCGTCGGGGACATCCCAGGCGCCCGGCCGCTGCTTGTCAGGCGCGCCGGTCGGCTGGTGGCGGTCGACCCCCGGACTGTCACTGGGTGGGTGGCGGTGTCGTCGTCGGTGCTCACCGCCGGCGGCTACTCGCAGCTCGGATGGCTCCGGGCCTACTGCCCGGTCGGCCAGCTCGACGGGACCATCCTCCTCTACGACTTCCTGGCCGCCCCGACCGGCGTCGCGGCCCCGGTCGAGCCGGCCGGGCTGTGCCGGTCCGGGAGCGACGGGAGCGTGGCGGCTTCCCGCTGAGCTCGGCTGGCGCTCAGCGGGCGTTGATGAAGTCGTGCAGCCGGTCGCGGTCCTCTTCGAGCTCGTCGACCCGGGCTTTCACGACGTCACCGATGCTGACCATGCCAGCCAGCGCGCCGCCCTCGACGACGGGCAGGTGGCGGATACGCCGGTTGGTCATCACGCTCATCAGGGACGCGACGTCATCGGCGAGGCTGCAGGTCTGCACGTCGGTGACCATCACAGAGGCCACCGTCGACTCCAGCAGCCCGGCCGGTCCCCGGCCCAGACGGTTGACGATGTCACGTTCGGAGACGATCCCCTCGACGGTGCGCCCGTCGGGGGACACCACCAGCGCGCCGATGTTGTGCTCGGTCAGGCTCCGTACCGCGACGCCGACACGGTCGTCGGGTCGTACCGTCACCACGTCGCTGCCCTTCCGGCGAAGCAGCGCTTCCACCTTCATAAGCCATCCCCCCTCGCGGCGTCGGTGAGGTCCCGGTGCCCCGCGGCAGCGTAGTACCGGGCCGCCGCCCGGGGAAGGCCCGTGGCCGGGTCGGGGCCTGAAGGGGCTTTCGACCCTATGACCTCCCGGCGGGCGGGGTTAGCGTCGTCGGCAGACCGCGGGAGCGGGGCGAGAGGAGGTCCGTATGATCGTGACCGCAGAGGCCAGGCAGTTCCTCTCCTCGGGGCGCATCGCCGTGGTCGGCGCGTCCGACGACCCCAAGAACTTCGGTCGGACGATCGTCGAGGCGCTCCTCGATGCCGGCGTGGACACGGTGGCGGTCCATCCGACCTCCCTTCACGTGGCGGGCGCCGACTGCTACCGCTCCGTGGCGGCGATCCCCGGCGCGGTGGCGGGGGCGATCATTATGGTGGGCCGGGATCACGCCGCGGCGGTGGTCGAGGACTGCATCGACGCGGGCGTAGGCAGCATCTGGCTGTTCAAGGGGGCGGGCCCCGGCGCGGTGTCAGACGAGGCGGTCCGGGTGTGCGACCAGCGCGGCGTGCCGGTGGTGGCCGGCGCCTGCCCGCTGATGTTCCTGGAGCCGGTGAAGGGCGTGCACCGCCTGCACCGCGGGCTTCGGCACCTGGCCGGGACGCTTTCGGGCCCCTGACCGGGCGCCTTTACACCCGCCGGCAGAAGTTTTCCTTAGGATTTCCGTGATCCACCCGATGTGTTGACTATGGCTCATTTCACGGCCGACCTACCCTCGGGTTTGGGCGTCGAGGATCTCCTGGGCATCCTCGAGCGCAGCAGGCCCGCCTGGCACGCCGATGCCGCCTGCCACGAGGCCCCTTTCTACATCTCCTGGTTCAACGACGGCGACGCCGGGGAGCTGTCCTGGCTGACCGACGAGCAAAACGCCGACGAGCAGGCCAAAGCGGTGTGCGCCCGGTGCCTCGTCGTCGACGAATGCCGCGCCTGGGCCTTCGCGGAGGGACCGATGCTCAACGGGGTGTGGGGGGGCATGAACCGGGCGGACCGGGCCCGGGCCCGACGCCGCGGCGCGCTCGGCGCCCCGGCCCCGATGCGCCAAGCCGAGGCCCGACCGGCCTGAGGCGGTCGCGGCGGCGCCGGCCGCAGCGCCCGCAGGCTGCAAGGCGCCGGCGCAGGCTCGTAGCATGCCGTGGTCCCCGCCTGGGGGCGAGAGGCAGAAGGGACTAGCACCATGCCCAAGGAGCAGCGCCGGGGGCGGCGAATCGCGATGACAGCCGAAGAGCTGGACCGCTTCCTAGGCGAGGAGCGCACCTGCCGAGTGGCGACGGTCGGCCCGGGCGGAGCGCCGCACAACACGCCGCTGTGGTTCGTCTGGGACAGCAGCGCGCTGTGGCTGCACTCGATCGTCAAGAGCCAACGGTGGGCCGACATCGAACGCAACCCGGCGGTCAGCGTGGTCGTCGACGCCGGCCGGGAGTACGGCGAGCTGCGGGGCGTCGAGATGACCGGTTCGCTCGAGCAGGTGGGGGAGGTACCCCGAACCTCGGCTCCCGACGAGGTGCTAGCCGACCCGGAGCGGCGCTTCGCCGAGAAGTACTTCGGGACCGGGGGGGACTTCGTGTCCGACGGCCGTCACGGCTGGCTCAGGCTGCGGCCCGAGAAGGTCGTTTCGTGGGATTTTCGCAAGCTGTGAGGCCCCGGCCCCTCAGGGGCCAGCGTCCGGAGCTTGCCGGTGAGCGCGATCAATGACCGTCTCCCGGCGGGCGGCGATGTCGCCGGCAGCCACGGTCGTGAAGCCGCCTTGCTCCGCGTGTTCCCCGTGCAGCCGGTGGGCCTCCGCGACGGGCAGCCGGTCCGTCGCGTCCCAGTCGCGCCGCATGGCCCGGACCATCGTGGCGTCCTGCTCGGCGACGGCCCGGGCCAAGTCCATGGCGAAGGGTACGAGGTCCTCGTGCCCGACGACGTGGTTGGCCAGCCCGATCCGCAGGGCCGTGTCGGCGTCGACGAAGTTGCCCGTCAGTGACATCTCCCGGGCGCGTGCCATGCCTACCCTCCGGGGCAACTCGACCAACACGGGTCCGGGGTAGACACCGACTCGGAGATGGGTGTCGGCGAAGCGGGCCTGCTCGGACGCCACGATGAAATCGCAGGCCAGCGCCAGCTCGAGGCCGCCGGTCACTGCCGCGCCGTTAACCGCGGCGATCATCGGCACCTGGGACGAGGCGGCAGCGGCGATGAAGCCCGGTAGAGCCGTGAGGCGATCGACGCCGAGGGCGCGTAGGTCCAGGCCGGCGCAGAAGGCCGGGTCGGCTCCGGTGAGGACCATGGCAGCGGCGTCCTGGCAGCCTTCGATGGCATCCACCGTGGCCTGCGCCAGGGCCGCATCCATGGCGTTGCGGGCCTCGGGCCGGTTGAGCACAAGGAGGGCCACGGGTCCGTCCCGCTCCACTTGCACCAGGTCGGCGGCGGTCATCTCGCCACTCGCTGCTGGCTCTCCAGCTCGTCCAACCACGACACCAGCGTGGCTGCGAAGCGGTCGGCGTCGGGCGACCAGAGGTCGTGGCCGGAGTCGGCGAAAGTCACCATCCGTACCCCCGGGATGCGGTCACGGTACATCGCCTCCACCTCGTCGCCCACCATGCCACCGGGACCGGCCCGGATGACCATCACCGGCGCATCGCAGGCGGCCATCTCCGACCACCAGTCGACAGCGACCGCGTCGCGGACCATGGCGGCTATGGCCGTGGCCGGCATGCGATCTGTCATGACCCGCTTCCTCCAGCGTCGGGTGGCGGCAATTTCGGCGAGGTTGTCAGGTGGCACCAGATGTGCGGGCGGATAGTCGCCGATGGTGATGCTGGCGACGCGGGCGGAGGGCCCCCCTTGGCGTCCGCCCCCCGAGAGGGCCCATCCCAGCCCGTAGGCCGTGCCCCGGGAGTAGGTGACCAGGTGAACCGGCCCGAGGCCGGCGTCGGCGACGATGGCGTCAAGGTCAGCCACGTGGT
Organism: Acidiferrimicrobium sp. IK; assembly: GCF_025499425.1. Taxonomy (GTDB): domain Bacteria; phylum Actinomycetota; class Acidimicrobiia; order Acidimicrobiales; family Palsa-688; genus Acidiferrimicrobium. The sequence continues at coordinate 98,551 of NZ_JAIMCB010000002.1, read as the reverse complement.
CCTCGATCCGGTATCCGGCTGCGGGGACCGTCGAGCGGCCGCGGCCCCGGAGATCGACGGCGAGCGCTCGCCGTGGAGCGACTGCGTCGAGCATCGCGACGTAGTCTCCGGCGTCCTCCCCGAACCCGGGGACGAACAGGACCGCAGGCTCGTGCCGATCGGCGCGCCGGTCGAGGTAGTGAAGGCTGACCGAGCCGTTGGCCGCCCACCGCGATTCTCCTTCGAGCCCGGTGTCTGCCGGGGTCGGGGAGCTCATTGCCCTCCCCGGGTGGGTCCGGCCATCAGGCTTTTGGGGCTCTGGCCGTCGATGGTGACCCTCCGGTGGGCGAAACGCCACCGACCCTCGACGACGCGGTAGCGGTCGATGTAGCGCCCCCAGTGATCCAGGCCGACAGTGGTGAGCACTTGGTAATAGCAGCGGCCGGCGGCGGTGGCCTCGTCGAGGATATCGATCTGATGGGTCGCGGTCATGTGCCGCAAGTAGAACGAAGTATCCGCGGCGCGGCCGCGGTCTTGCGCCCCGGTGAAGATGCCGAGGATCCCTTCATGACCGGCCTCGATCCGACCGCCCGGCACCTCCATAACGGCGTCGGGAGCGAACAGCTCCATCACCTGCTCGAATCGCCCGGTGTCGCCGTTGGCGTTGTATCGGGCGACGAGGTCCCGGATCTGCTCACGTGCGCTCAGGACCCAGGGTTGCATCTCGACGCGATCGGTCACGCCGATGACGGTAACCCACTTGACGCTACTGTCATGTGCACCGGGGAGTCCACGGAGAAAGGAGGGGAGCAGCCATGCACTTCGAGGTCACAGAACTCGGTGCCGTCGAGCGGGCGTTGCAAGCCGAGGTGAGGCAGTTCCTGACCGAAGAGCTGCCGAGGGGCTCCTTCGTCCCCGGGCTGGGCATGAACGCGGCCAAGGATCCGGCTTTTTCAGCGAAACTCGGGCGGCGGGGGTGGCTCGGGATGACCCTTCCCGAAGAGTACGGCGGTCACCGGCGCAGCATGGTGGAGCGGCTGGTAGTGACCGAGGAGCTGCTGCGCTGGGGAGCCCCGGTCGGACACCACTGGGTGGCGGACCGCCAGTCCGGGCCGATCATCGCCCGGTACGGGACCGAGGAGCAGAAGCGACGCTTCCTGCCCCCGATCTGCCGGGGCATCCTGTCGTTCTCGATCGGGATGAGCGAGCCCGACAGCGGCAGCGACCTGGCGTCACTGGCGACCAGAGCCGTCCGGGATGGCAACGGCTGGCTCCTCAACGGTCGGAAGGTGTGGACGACCGGGGCCGCCGTCAACGACTGGATGATCGTGTTGTGCCGGACCACGCCGGTTGAGGAGGGCGGCGACAAGCGCAGCGGGCTGTCGCAGCTGATGGTCGAGCTGAGCGCGGATGGCGTGGTCGCCACCCCGATCCCTTTCATCGACGGAACCGCGGACTTCTGCGACGTGATGCTGGAGGACGTGTACGTGCCCGACGAACAAGTCCTCGGCACCATCGGCGCCGGCTGGACACAAAACACCTCCGAGCTGGCCTTCGAGCGGGGTGGGCCGGACCGCTGGCTGAGCACCTATCTCGTGGTGGAGGAGTACCTCCGTGGCCTCGAGCGTGGGCCGGTGCCGCATGAGGTAGCCGACCTTCTCGGGGCCGCTGCTGCCAACTACTGGGTGCTGCACCACCTGACCCTCTCGATCGCCAGGGCCGTCGACGAGGGCCGCTCGCCGTCGATCGAAGCGTCACTGGTCAAGGAGATGGGCACCCGCTTCGAGCAGGACGTCCTCTCCGGCATCCAGGCGCTGATCGACCTGGAGCCGGGGCTGCCTGCCCGCTCGATGTTCGAGCGGCTTCTCGTGACCGCCACGCTCACTGCGCCGTCCTTCACCATCCGCGGCGGCACCAACGAGATCCTCAGATCGGTGGCTTCGAAGGGCCTGGCGCCCTCCGGGGGCTCCCGGTGACCGGGCAGGATCTCCTCGCCGAGACCGTCGAGCGGCTACTGAATGCCACCCCCCCGGGTGAGGACCCGTGGGTCGACCTGGCCGCGGGCGGCTTCGCGTGGGTCTCGGTGCCGGAGTCGGCAGGCGGTTCAGGAGGCGACCTCCGAGACGCCGCGTCGGTGCTGAGGGTGGCCGGCAGGCATGCCACCTCCGCCCCGATCGCCGAGACGATGCTCGGAGGCCGGCTGCTGGCCGGCGCCGGCCTGAAGGTGAGCGGCGGATCGCTCGCGGTGGTGCCCGGACCAGGCCTGGCCGTGGTCGACGGCCGGCTCACGGGGAGCGCGGTGGTCGCCTGGGCCGCCGAGGCCGACCAGGTCCTGGCTGTGGTCGACCTGGACGGCAGCCCCGTGCTGGCGGCGGCCCGCCCGGAGCAGCTGGGGATCGAACGCCGGCTCAACATGGCCGATGAGCCCCGTGACGACGTCCGTTTCGACGTGGCCCTCTCCGAGCTGGTGACCGCCCCGCTGCCCGACGGGGCCGCCGACGACCTCCAGCGCGACGGATGCCTCACCCGCGTCGTGCTGGCGGCCGGGGCGCTCCAGGCGATCAGCGAGATGACCATCGACTACACCAGCCAGCGCCGGCAGTTCGGGCGGCCGATCGCCACGTTCCAAGCCGTCCAGCACCACCTGGTTGCCGTGGCGCAGTCTGCCGTGCGGGCCTCGATGGCCGCCGAAACCGCTGTGCGCACGGTCCAGGGGGGAGGCGGAGCGTGGGAGGTGGCCGCCGCCAGGGTGATCGTCGATGAGGCAACGATCGAGGGGACGAGGGCGGCCCACCAGGCCCACGGCGCCATGGGAGTGACTCGCGAGTACGGCCTGCAGCGTTACACCCGGCTGCTGTGGGCCTGGCGCCACGAGTACCGGCAGGCCAGGGAGTGGAGGAGATGGCTCGGCAGCGAGGTCGCTAGCAGCGGAGCGGACGCCCTCTGGCCCCGTATCACCCGATGAACAGGATCACCAGGGCCTGATTCAGGCATCACCCGGATCATTCAATGGGCGGGGGAGACAAGACAGGAGAAGAGATGACCGGATGGTTCGAGCAGCGCGGCGGCCTGGAGGGCACGGTGGCGCTGGTGACGGGGGGCGCCGGCGGGCTGGGGGAGGCCATCGTCACCGATCTGGCCGACAACGGCGTCCGGGTGGCCCTGATCGACCGTGACGAGGCCGCAGTGGCAAGCATCGAGCGGTCGCTGTCCGCCGCCGGAGCCCACCACGTCGCCGTCGTCGGCGACGCCCGGGACCCCGACCAGCTCGCCGCCCTCTTCGGCCGAGTGGACGACGAGTGGGGCCGACTGGACACCCTGGTCAACGTCGTCGGCGGCACGTTCAAGGCGCCTTTCGCCGGCAGCACCCCCAAGGCGTGGGACGCCCTCTTGCGCACCAACCTCATGCACGTCCTCCACGCGTCGTCGCTGGCGATCCCCCGGATGCGCGTCGGCGGTCGGGGCGGCAGCATCGTCAACGTCACGACGATCGAAGCTCACCGCGGCGCCCCCAACTTCGCGGTCTACTCCGCGGCCAAGGCGGCCGTCGCCCAGTTCGCCCGGACCCTGGCCGTGGAACTGGCGCCGGACGCCATCCGGGTCAACTGCGTCGCACCGGACCTGGCTCCCACCCCGAACATGGAGAAGATCTCCGGCGGCCGCCCGATCGGCAGCTCGCCCATGGGCGTTCGCATCGCCGTCCCGATGGGCCGTCTCGGGACCCCGCAGGACATCTCCAGCAGCGTGGTCTTCCTGGCATCTGGGCTGTCGTCGTACATGACCGGGATCACGCTGCATCCCGACGGAGGGACCTTCGCGGCATCCGGCTGGTTCAACTGGCCGGAGGACGGCTACCTCAACGCGGTCCCGGTGGGTGTCCTCGATGCTATGGACACAACGGGTGGCGACGCGGTATAGTTGACGAAACAGTCAAGTTGGCGGCTGACCGAGGAGAGCACCGTGACACTCGTCCAGGACGAAGCTTCTGCGATCAAGGTCGATTACGGGATCTATGACGCGGATGAGCACTACTACGAGGCGGAGGACGCTCTCACCCGTCACCTGGACCGCTCGCACCGGGGCCTGGTCCGCTGGGCGGACATCGAAGGCCGGCGCACCCTGGTGGTCAACGGCAAGCTGGTGACCGTCGTGCCCAACCCGACATACGACCCCGTCGGTGTGCCCGGATCCCTGGAGCCGTACTTCCGCAGCGAAAACCACAGCGGCAAGGAACTGCGCGACATCATCAAGATGCACGCCATCCAGCCCGAGTACCGCAGCCGGGAGGCCCGCCTGGCCCGGATGGACGAGCAGGGCGTAGAGCTGGCGTGGCTGCTGCCGAGCCTAGGGCTCGGGCTCGAGGAAATGCTGCTCGACAACCCGACGGCCCTCTACGCCATCTTCCGTGCTTACAACGACTGGCTGGACGAGGATTGGGGCTACGACCGAGACGGGCGGATCCAGACCGGCCCACTGATCTCGCTCCTCGACGCCTCCGAGGCTGAGGCCGACGTGAAGCGGGCCATCGACCGCGGCGCCCGCTTCATCACCTTCCGCCCGGCCCCGGTCGACATCCCGGGGCGACCCCGCTCGCCGGGGGACCCGGCGTACGACCGGGTGTGGGGCCTGGCCGCAGATGCCGGTCTGGTGATAGCCATCCACGCCGCAGACTCCGGCTACGGCAAGTACCTGGCCAACTGGGGCGAGTCCCAGCAGTACACCGGCATGAAGTCCTCGCCGCTCTCCGAGGTCATGTCGGTGCACATCGAGCGGCCGATGTTCGACATGATGGCCGCGATGATCTGCCACGGGGTGTTCGACCGCCACCCCCGGCTGCGCATCGCCTCGCTCGAGCTCGGCGGCGGATGGGTCTCGGAGCTGATCCGGCGGCTCAAGGTCTCCTACGGAAAGACCCCGCAGCTGTTCGGGCGGGACCCGGTCGAGTCCTTCCGCGAGCACGTCTGGGTCGCGCCCTTCTACGAGGACGACATCTGCCGCGTGCGCGACGCCATCGGTGCCGACCGGATCCTGCTCGGCTCCGACTGGCCCCACCCCGAAGGGCTCTCCGAGCCGCGGGCGTGGATCCCTGACTTCGTCTCGCTTACTCCCGACGAGCAGCGCCTGGCCTTGCGGGAGAACCTCAAAGTTCTCTCGGGCCGCTGATCTCCCTCGCCCAGACTTCCCCGAAAGGCCGCCCGTGACCACTGACGATCTCTCCAGACCCGCCCGCCGGTTCCTGCATGTCTGCTATTGCTGTGCCGACACGGGCCCGGTGACCGATTTCTTCGTCAACAACCTGGCCATGCGCAACACCATGAGCGTCCCGGTCGAGAAGTCCGACGGCGCGATCCTGGGCCTGGACCGCCAGGTGCTCGGTGGTGCGGCATTCGTCTACGACCGGCGCGGCCCGAAGACCAGCCCGGCCATCGAGATCCAAAGCTGGATCGACCCGCCCCTGTCCGGGACCCCGGTAGCGGACCCCACGCGGGTCGGGATCCAGGCCCTGGGATTCTCGGTACCAGAGATCGAGGCCGCGGTCGGCGATCTGACCGAAGCCGGATGCCAGGTGGTCGGGCGAGGCGTTTCCAGTTCCGACTCGCCGTGGGTGACCCTCCGGGACGGCACCGGCGTTACCCTCGACCTGGTCGACGAGCCCGCTCTCGAGGCAGGCAGCACCCAGATGCGGCATCTGCGCATCACCGTCACCAGCCTGGCGGCGTCGATCCCCTGGTACGAGGGGCTTGGCTTCGAACACCTCGAGACCTCGCCGCTGACCGATGCCTCCTACCTCGGCCTCGACGGCGAGGTGGAAGCGGACGTGGCGCGGCTCCGTCTGCCAGACGAGCCGTTCGAGGCGCTCCTGGTGGAGTGGCGCACGCCGGCGTCCCACGGCCGCCACGTCGCCGACCCCACCCACGCCGGTCTGTTCCGTACCGCGGTAGGCGTCGACGACACCCGGGGCTCCTACGAGGCCATGGTGTCGGCCGGCTGGACCTTCGACAGGGCGCCTATGGAGGTCGAGCTGCACGGGACCCCGGTGCCTGACATGTGGATCTGCTTCCTGTCAGACCCCGACGGGGTGCCTTTCGAGTTCGTCGAGCGGCCCCGCTCCGCCTTCCGCTAAAGCACCTCGGGGGCCTGTTGCGAACCAGGGTGGTCGGCAGGGAGCAGTCGACGGTAACGTCAAGCCTCTTATGCCCGCCCCCCCTGTGAGCCGCCAAGCGCGGCAGTTCCCGGTTAGCCCGACCCTCCGCCAGCCGGCGAAGGAGCGAGGCCCCCGGGCAACCCGGACCGTCGGCCTGATCCTCGGCGCAACCAAGGACATCTTTCTCACGAGGGGCTACGCCGGCACGACCGTCGACGAGATCGCCCGTGTCGCCGGTATCTCCCGAGCCTCGTTCTACACCTACTTCCCTTCGAAGCGCGACGTGCTCCTGGCCCTCGGCGCGGAGTCGGCCCACGCCGCGGAAGTCATGGTCGGCTACGTGCGGGCGATCGAGTTGCCGTGGAGCGATGCCGCTATCGAGGATTTCGTCGTCAAGTCCTTCGCCGTTCTCGACGACCATGCCAGCTTCGGTATCGCCTGGACGCAGGCCGCCTACGAGGACGAGGTGATCCACAAGGCCGGGATGAAGCGGCACCTGCGTGACTGCGCCAAGATGGGAAAGGCGATGGGCGACCTGCGGGGCCGTCCCTTCGCGGACCCCGCTGCACACGGGCTGGTCATCTTCAGCGCCCTCGAGCGGGCCTGGACCTACCGCCAGCTCTATGCAGGCACCATCTCCGATGGTGCTCTCGAACGCCAGATCGCCGAGGTGATCTGCGCCACGCTACGCGACCCGGCCCCCGCCAGACCGGTCGCGCCGCGGCGGCCCTAGAGCCCTAGATCCTCTCGATGATGGTGGCGGTGCCCATCCCGCCTCCGGTACACATGGTGATCAGCGCGGTTGACTTGTCCTGACGCTCGAGCTCGTCAAGCGCGGTCTGGATCAGCATGGCACCGGTCGCCCCGATCGGGTGCCCCAGGGCGATGGCGCCCCCGTTGACGTTGACCCTGTCGGGATCGATGCCGAGGTCCCGGATGGTCTTCAAGGGGACGGTAGCGAACGCCTCGTTGATCTCCCAGAGGTCGATGTCGTCCACAGTCATGCCGGCCCGCTGAAGGCACTTGGCGGAGGCCGGCCCCGGGGCGGTGAGCATGATGACGGGCTCGGCCCCGGCCGCGGCGCTCATGACGACGCGAGCGCGAGGGGCGAGCCCGTGGGCCCGGGCGAAGTCAGGGGAGGCCACGACGACGACCGCTGCACCGTCGACCACCCCCGAGGAGTTACCTGCGTGGTGGACGTGGTCGACGGTCATGACCTCCGGGTAGACCTGCCGGCACATGTCGTCGAAGGAGGTCTCGAAGCCCGGAAACACCTTCGACCCCATCTTGGCGAACGACGGCTCCAGCTTGGCCAGGCCCTCGAGCGTCGTGTTGGGGCGCGGGAACTCGTCGCGGTCGAGCGCCACGGTGCCGTCGGCGTTGTGGATCGGCACGACGCTGCGGTCGAAACGGCCCTCGGCCATGGCCTTGGCGGCACGCTCCTGGCTGCGCAGAGCGAACGCGTCGACGTCCTCCCGGCTGATCCCCTCGGTCGTGGCGATGAGGTCGGCCGAGACGCCCTGGGGCACCATGGGATACAGAGCACGGAGGGCGGCGTTGCCGGCTGCGAAGTCCGGCGGAGCATCGGTGCTCTCCCAGCGCGACATCATCTCGACGCCGCCGCCTACCACGAGGTCCTGGTGGCCGGCCTGCACTCCCATCGCCGCGAAGGTGATCGCTTGTTGCCCCGAGCCGCAGAAGCGGTTGAGGGTGACGCCGGTAGCCTCGACCGGCCAGCCGGCTGCCAGCACCGACATACGCCCGATGCAGTTGGCGTGGTCGCCGGTCGAGTTGCCGTTGCCGATGATCACGTCGTCGACGTCTGCCGCGTCGAAGCCGATGCGCTCGCGGGCCGCGTTGAGCACCTGACCAAGCAGCTCTTGGGGATGGAGGTGGTGGAGGGAGCCGTTGGCCTTGCCCTTCCCCCGCGGCGAGCGCACCCCGTCGATGATCCATGCTTCAGACATGCTGATCCTCTCTTGCAGCTTTCAGCTTAATCATTGCACCGTAATCGATAGTGCCGTCGCCACTAGCGCTAGCCTCCGAGGCCGCGGGGCATGACACCGTAGAGGCGCTGGAGGCCGAGGCCCAGCTCCTCCACGGTGAGGGACTCCCCGGACTTGGCGGTGTAGCCGTCGGTCACCGCCCAGCCGCTGACCCGCTGCACGGCATTGCCGTCGACGCGGAGGACGGCCCCGCTCAGCCAGCCGGCCTCCGCAGAGCAGAGCCACGCGACCAGCGGGGACGCGTTGGCCGGATCGAGCGGATCCCAGGTGCCGTCGTCCTTCGCCTCCCGTCCCACCGTGGCGAGCATGCGGGTGGCGGCTATAGGAGAGAGGGCGTTGGCCGTGACCCCGTAGCGCTGCATCTCCAAGGCGACGATCTGGGTGAAGGTCGCGATGGCCGACTTGGCCGAACCATAGTTGGCCTGGCCGACATTGCCGAAGAGGCCGGCGCCCGAGGTCGTGCACACCACTCGGCCGCTCACACTCCGGCCCGCCTTCACCTCGGCCTTCCAGTAGCTGCAGGCGTGGCGGGTGAGGGCGAAGGTCCCCTTCAAGTGGACGGCGATGACCGAGTCGAAGTCGTCCTCGGTCATCGAAGTCAGTATCCGGTCCCGAAGGAACCCAGCGTTGTTGACCACGCCGTGAAGGGCCCCGAAGCGGTCCACGACACGGGAGACCAGGTCCTCCATGCCGTCCCAGTCCGTAACCGACGTCCCGTCGGCTACGGCTGTGGCGCCCATGGCCTCGAGCTCGGCGACGACCTGTTCGGCCGGCGCCATCTCGGATTCCTCGACCTCTCCTCGCAGTCCCACCCCGAGATCGTTGACCACCACCGTGGCGCCGTGGCGGGCCAGCTCGTGGCAGTGGGCGCGGCCGAGACCCCGCCCGCCTCCCGTGACGATGATAACCCTGCCATCGAGGAGTCCCATCAGCTCACGGGGGGGAGGAAGGCGGGGATCCAGCTGCTTGCGCTCCCGAGGAGGTCGCCCCGGGCGCCCTCGATGCGCTCGATGCTCCACGACTCGTCGCCGGCGGGGATCTCGGTGACTGGGTGGTGGCCCTGGATCCGCTGGATGCGTTCCCCGCTGACGGCGAAGACCTGCCCGTTCACGTCCTTGGCCAGGTCGGAGCACAGCCAGGCCACCAGCGGGGAGATCTCGGCCGGTGACATCGTGTCCCGCTTTTCGGCCGAGCCCTCCTCGGGCTGGATCACGGTGCCCAGTAGGCGCGTCGCGGCAAGGGGAGCGATGGCGTTCACCCTGACCCCGATCCGTTCGAGTTCCCGGGCCATCACGAGCGACATGGCGACCAACCCGGCTTTCGCCGACGCGTAGTTGGCCTGGCCGGCGTTGCCATAAAGGCCCGACTCGGATGACGTGTTGACGATGGCACCGTTGATCGGCTCCTGTGTCTTCTTGGTCTGCTCCCGCCAGTAGGTGGCTGCGAAGCGCGACGGAGCGAAGCTGCCCTTCAAGACGACGTTGAGCACCGCGTCCCACTCGTCCTCGCCCAGGTTGAAAGACATCCGGTCCCGGAGGATCCCGGCGTTGTTGACCAAAATGTCGAGTTTCCCGAACGCCTCCACGGTCTGGGCCACGAGGCCCTCCGCGGCGGCCCAGTCGGCGACGTTCGCGCCGTTGACCTCGGCTTTCCCACCGAAAGAGCGGATCTCGTCGGCCACCCGCTGGGCGGGCGTCAGGTCTTGCCCCTCGCCCCGACCGTCGCCTCCCAGGTCGTTGACCATGACCGCTGCACCCTCGCGGGCGAGCAGCAGCGCATGCTCCCGCCCGATGCCGCGTCCGGCGCCAGTCACGATGGCTACTTTTCCATCGAGAATTCCCATGTGGTCTCCCTCTCTACAGGATCGCGTTGTCGATCTTCAGGTTGATGATGGTCTCGTCGTCGTAGCCGGCCTCGCGCAGCACGTCGTCGGTGTGTTCGCCGAGAGCGGGGGCGCGGGTCAGTTCGGGCGGCGACTCGTCGAACTGCACTGGGTTGGTGACGAGGGGGAATGCGTTGCCTTGCTCGGACGCGACCTCGGCCAGGTAACCGTTGGCCAGGACCTGCTCGTCGTCGTAGAGATCCAGCCCCTGCTGGACGGCGGACCAAACTCCCTTGACCCCGGCCAGCACCTTGCGCCACTCGTCGAGGCTCCTGGTGGCGAATATCCCGTCAAGGATTCGCGTCGCCTCTGCCCGGTTGGCGAATAGGGCTTCGGGCGAGGTGAAGCGTTCGTCGTCGGCCAGATCGGGGCGGCCGACGGCACTGATGAGCTCAGGCCAGAAGCGGACCCCTTGGAGCATGACCAATTGGAGGAGGCGCCCATCGCTGGTCAGGTACCGGTTGACGAGCGGGTTGGGCAGGTTGTCTCTGCTCATCCGGGGCACGTCCTGGCCCTCGAACAGCTTCGACATGACGATGTTGGGGGCGTTGACCCACATGCCGAAGCCCAGCAGGGACACGTCGACGACTGCTGCCTCCCCGGTGCGCTCCCTGCGGAGGAGGGCGGCGGCGATGCCACCCGCGATGGTCTGGCCGCCGGGAAGGTCGCCGAACGCCGGGGGCTGGGTCGGCCCGTAGGGGTCGTCGCCGTACATTAGGGATGCCATGACGCCCGAGCGGGCGAAGAACGCAGAGCCGTCGTAACCCCCCTTGTCGGCGTCAGGGCCGCGGATGCCCTGACCGTGCCCGCGGACGTAGATGATGTTGGGGTTGGCGGCGCGAATATCCTCCACGTCGACCTTGGCCCGTCGGCGGGCGCCTGGCAGCCAGTTGGTCAAAAACACGTCCGCGGTCTCGCAGAGCTTGTAGAGGGCGGCACGCCCGTCGGGATGCTGCAGGTTGAGGGCTACGGAGCGCTTGTTGTGATTGGGCTGCTCTAGGAAGAAGTTCACTCCGCCGCTCCCGGACGGCACCAGTCCTGACGAGACCAGTCCCCGCTGCGGATCACCCCCGTCTGGGTGCTCGATCTTCAGCACGTCCGCGCCCCACTCGGCCAGCACCGCGCCCCCGGCGGGGACGAACGTCCACGACGCGACCTCGACGACCTTGATCCCCTGCAGCGGTCTCATGCTTCTCCCCTCGCGTTCCCTCGAGACCAAGCTACTTGACGATATCGTCGAGTCACAAGGTGTTCCCCTTAGGCCAGATCTGCAACGAGCGGCGCGTAGTGGTCCAGGAAGGGAAGTGTCGTCGAGGGGTCGTCCCACCCGGCGCGGGAGGCACCGAGGACGACGCGCTCTACCCCAAGGTCACGGTAGCTGGCGAGGGTCGCCGGTGTCGGATCACCGAAGGCCACGATCGTGATCGGCACTTGGTTCCGCCCGGCATCGGCGGCCACCTGCCGGAACCGACTGACCTTTCGGGCCACGTCGCCGAGAGCCACGTCCATGGGCATCCAGCCGTCAGCCCAGGCGACGGCGTGTTGGGTGCCGAGCTTCCCTCCGGTCCCGCACCAGATGGGAGGGTGGGGGCGCTGGAGGGGCTTGGGCAGCGACCACACCGGGTCGAAGTCGTAGTACTGCCCGTGGTACTCCGACTCCTCGTCGTTCCAGAGCGTGCGGAGGGCAGCAATGCCCTCGGCCAGTGCCCGGTACCGCTGCGCCCAGGGGAACGGGCGGTGGTTGGCCAGCTCCTCGCGGTTCCAGCCGACGCCCACGCCGAACTGGAGCCGGCCGCCGCTCAGGCGGTCGACCGTGGCGACGAGCTTGGCCATTGCGAGGAGGTCCCGCTCCAGGACCAGCGCGACCCCCGTGCCGATGAGGAGGTCCGTGGTCGCCGTGGCCGCTACGAGCAGGCTGGCATACGGGTCCATCATCCGCCGGTACTGGTCGGGCATCTCCCCTCCCGAGGGGTAGGGCGTGAGTCGGGAGACCGGGATGTGGGAGTGTTCGCCGATCCAGAGCGAGTCAAAGCCCCGCTCCTCGAGGTGGCGTGCCAGTACGTCGGGGGGCACGTCTTCTGGCGTGTTCATCGTGGAGAATCCCAATCGCATCGTGCCTCCAGAGCAGTTGACGGTGTCGTCGAGTATGTTGGACCGTACAGCAGGCGATGCCATGCAACGGAGCCGCGCTCGTCGGCTCTTCGTTTTCGAAGGGGGTTCCGCCGATGCGGTATATCTACCAGTACCCGGACGCGCATGGGACGGACACGGATCTATTGGACTCCGGACCTGTCGCGGAGCTCGCCGTGATCGCGGAGGGATCCGGTTGGGCCGGGTTCTCCTTCACCGAGCATCCGGCGCCGGGTGCGAGGTGGCTGGAGAACGGCGGGCACCAGACCCTCGATCCGCTGGTGGCGCTCGGGCACGTCGCTGCGGTCACCAGCCGAATCAGGCTGCTCACGTATCTGGCCGTCCTGCCCTACCGCAACCCGTTCCTGTTGGCAAAGGCCGCCGCCACGGTCGACAAGCTCTCCGGCGGGCGGCTGACACTCGGAGCGGGTACCGGGTACTTGAAGGGGGAGTACGCGGCCCTGGGCGTCGACTTCGAGGAGCGCAACGCCCTCTTCGACGAGGCCCTCGACGTTCTGCCGCTGCATTGGGCCGGTGACCCCTTCAGCTACGAGGGGAGGCATTTCTCGGCGCGAGGCATCATCGCCAGGCCCCGTCCCGTGCAGGACCCCATCCCGATCTGGATCGGCGGGAACTCACGGTTGACGCTTCGCCGGGTCGCGGCACGAGCCCAGGGCTGGATGCCCTTGCTCGGTCCTGACGAACTGTTCACCACCGCTCGGACTGCGAACCTCTCGTCGATAGAGGAGATCGGGTCGAAGATCAAGGAGTTACGTGACATGGCTGGGGAGCGCGGTGACGCCCTCGACGTCGCACTGCCGTACACCGACACGACCATCGCCTCCCCGGGCACGGACGTGGAGCGCCACAAGGACTCGCTGGGCCGGCTGGCCGACATCGGTGTCACCTGGGTGGTGGTAAGCGGCCCAGTGGGCTCGCCGGCTCGCTCGAGGGAGTTCCTCGAGTCCTTCGGGGCAAACTACGCATGAGCGCAGCAGCGGGCTATGGCTCTACGGCCGAGTACATGGCCGCCCTCTCGGGGTGGCTGGCTGTTGACGAGCGGATCCAGGGCTACCGGGGCTACCGCCCCGCCAGCCTCGAGGAGAGCGCGTCACGTCTGAAGGGGTTGCAGGCGGTCCTGGCCGATGAGGGGTGGTCGCGCCTCGGGTGGCCGGAGCGCTGTGGTGGCCTCGGCGGGGACCCACGGTTCCGGGGGGCCATGTTCGATACCCTGTGGGAACACGACATCCCGGTGCCGGAGCCGTTCAACACCCTCGAGATCCTCGCCCCGGTGATGCTGGTGCACGCGCCGCACTTGGCCCAACGCTACTTCTACTCTCTGCTCCGGGGCGACGAGGCTTGGGCCCAAGCCTTCTCCGAACCCGATGCCGGCAGCGACCTGGCGTCGTTGCGGACGCGGATGGAGCCCGATGGCGACGGCTTTCGGCTCACCGGTCAGAAGGTGTGGTCCAGCTTCGCTCATCTGGCGCAGCGGTCGGTGCTCCTGGCTCGCTCCGGAGGTCCGGGGCATCGTGGGTTGACCATGGTGCTCATTGATCTCGACCAGCCCGGTATAGATGTCAGGCCCATCCGCTCTGAGGACGGGGAGAACCACTTCTCCGAGATCTTCCTCGATGGTGCCCATGTGCCAGGTGATCGGGTCATCGGGGAGCTCGGCCAGGGTTGGGCCATTGCCATGTACATGTTGCAATGGGAGCGAGGGGCCTACGGCTGGCTGCAGCAGGGCCGTTTCCACAGTCGCCTCGAGCACGCCCTGCGTCTCGGCGGCGACAACCCGGGTTCGGCGGCGATGCTCGGTCACGCATACGCGATGGCGACAGCCCTCCGGCTCCACACCAAGGCGACGGTCGACCGGCTGGCGGAAGAGGAGGTGCTCGGCCCGGAGGTCTCGATCGACAAGCTCCTCCTCGTCGACGCCGAGCTGGCTACCTGGGACGCCATCCGTCACCACCTCGGCCCTGCGTTCGATCTAGACGAGCGGTTCGGCTGGCTGCGCACCGAGTACTTCTTCAGCCGGGCCGCTCCCATCTACGGGGGCTCTCAGGAGATCCAGCGCACCCTCGTGGCCCAGCGGGTGCTCGGCATGCCGAGGGAGAAGTGATGGACACCGACACCGAGCAGCTGCTGCGCCGGAGCCTGACGAAGGTACTGGTCGACGAGGCCGACCGCGAGCTGAGCGCCCGGCTCGCCACCCTGGGGTGGGCCGAGGTCCTCGACGACGACGCCCCGACCGCCTTTCGGGCCCTCTTCGAGGTCAAGGGCCAAACGGCCGCGCCCGGGGATGCCCTCGGGCCGGCCATGGCGAGAGCTGCTGCGCTGATCCTTCAGCGGCCCGAGTTGGCTGGGGCCGGCGTAGTGCTGCCGAGTTCTCTCCGGCCCGACGAGTTGTCGTCGCGCGTCGACAAAGGTCGCGTGGCGGTGGCCGGCGTCACCGGGTCCCCCCCCGGGCGAGCGCCGGTCCTGGTTCCTGTCGCCAGTGGCGACGACGTGGCGGTGACGATCATTCCGGCCGGGGTCGAGTGGAGCGTCACCGAGCTGAGCGGCACCGACGCCAGCATCGGCCTGTGGCGAGTGGCTGCCGAGATCGACCAGGCCGACGTCGAGTTGGTCACCGGCGTGCCGGCGCGGGAGTCGTGGGCCGCGGCGGTGGCCACCGGTCGTTGGGCTCTTGGCGCCGAACTGCTCGGGGTGGGGCGCCACGTGGTGGCGACTGCGGTGGAGTATGCCGCGCAGCGGCACCAATACGGTCGGCCGATCGGCAGCTTCCAAGCTGTGCAGCACCGCTTGGCCGGCGCGCACGCCAGTCTGGTCGGAGCGGGGCGCGTCGTGGAAGTGGCAGCCAACAGCGGGTCCCCGTGGGTTGCGACCGTCGCGAAGGCCGTTGCCGGCCGGGCCGCGGAGATGGGCTGCACCCAGGCCCAGCAGACCTTCGGTGCGATCGGGTTCACCTGGGAGCACGAGTTCCACCGTTACCTGCGGCGAACCTATGCACTGGACTGGCTGCTCGGCGACTGGCGTAGCCTCGAGGTGGAGATAGGTCAGCGTCTCCAAGCCACCCGGTCCGTGCCTCGAGTCGGCATGCTCTAGGACGGCCGAGCGATGCGCCAGATCGACTTGAACCTGGATGTCCCATCGCCACTTGCATTGGCAGGGCAGGCCCATGCGGCCGTAACGGTCATCCTTCCCGACGCCGCCGCCCTGCCGGGCCGGCCAGTCGTGTGCTTCGGTTTCCCCGGCGGCGGCTACGGCCGTCGTTACTACACCTTCGACATGCCGGGGGCGTCGAGCGGTGGAGAGGCTGGCTGGCATGCCCGGCGCGGCTGGATCTTCGTGGCTTGCGACCACCTTGGTGTCGGGGATTCGTGGATCCCGCCGACCGACACGCTGGACTACGAATCCATCGCCGAGACCAACCGGGTCGTCGTGGGCTCGGTCCTCGAGCGTCTGGCGGCCGGCGGGTTGGCCGACGGGTTCCCGGCGATCACCGATCCGGTGACGATCGGGCTGGGCCAGTCGATGGGAGGGTGCTTCACGATCGTCCTCCAGGCTCATCACCGGGTGTTCGACGCGGTCGGCATCCTCGGCTACAGCGCCATCCACACTTCGGTGCCGTCCCGTCCAGGCCAGCCGATCGTGCCAATGCCGTGGGTGACGCGGAGGAGCGACATGTCCGATCCGGTGATCCTCAACCCCGAGGATCTCGCCGCCCCGGTACCGGCGGAGCCGGGCGACGGGGCGGCCAACCCGTGGAGCTGGGCCTTCCACTACGACGACGAGCCGGCCGAGGTGGTGGCGGCGGACATGAGGCCCGCTGACCCGCTCCCCGCGTGGAAGTCCGCCACTATTCCGGCCTGCGCGCTCAAGATGGTTGCGCCGGGGACGGTGTCGACGGAGGCCGCCGCGATCCGTACCCCGGTGCTCATCGCCGCGGGTGAGCGCGACGTGATGGCCGACCCGCGCTCTGAGCCGCGGGCTTACATCTCGTCGCCGGACATCACCGTGGTCGTGGTGCCGCGGATGGCTCACATGCACAACTTCGCGTCGACGCGCGAGGTCCTCTGGTCGCGCATCCAGTCGTGGGGGGACGCGGTCGCCGCGGCCGTCGCGACGCCGGGCGGGGCCTGACTGCACCGGCGCTGACCCGACGCTACAATCAGTGTACGATTTTAGTTAGGGTCGGCAACGGTCCTGCAAGGGGGAGCGTCCGGGAATGCTGCAGTACATCTTCGCCGGTCTGGCTTTGGGCGGCATCTACGCGATCGCTTCGTCGAGCCTGGTCGTCACCTTCGTGTCGGCCGGGATCCTCAACTTCGCCTTTGGGGCGATGGCGTTCTTCGTGGCCCGCTTCTTCTACTGGATGCACACCCAGCACGGACAAGGGTTGGTGCTGTCCGCGCTGGTCTCACTGCTGCTGGTGGCGCCAGCCTTCGGGGTGTTCTTGTGGGCGGTGTTGTTCCGGTATCTGCGCCTGCGGTCATCGCTGATCAAGTTGGTGGCCACGATCGGTCTGTCGGTGGCCATCCCCCCCGTGGCCAACATCCTCTTTGGCGACGCGACGATCACCTCGGCCCCGGGTCTGGCGCCGGTGCCGGTGCACGTGTACAAGGTGTTCGGCGGCGTAGTGGACCTCAACGCCGTGATCACCTATATCTGCGTGATCGCGGTGCTCGTGATCGGCACGCTGGTGTTGCGGGGTACGGACGCGGGACTCAAGGTTCGGGCCATGGTCGACTCGGAGGCCCTGACGTCGCTGTCGGGGCGCAACCCCAACCTCATCTCCCTGGCAGTGTGGGCGGCAAGTGCGTTCCTGGCCGGCCTGGCCGGAATCCTGGTCGCCCCGACCGACGGGCTCACCCCGGGCGGGATGACCACGTTGATGGCCGCTGCGTTCGCAGCGGTGGTCGCGGCCCGTCTGCGGAGCCTGCCCGTGGCGGTAGGGGTGTCTGTCCTGATGGGGCTGGTCACCGAGATCATCCAGAAGTACCTGCCGGCGAACAGCTCCTACACGGCGGCGATCGTGCCGAGCATCCCGTTCGGGTTCATCCTGGTGTTCCTGATCATTTACATCCTTCGCAGCGGCAGGGTAAGTGAGGGCAGCGGCGCCAGCGGTGCGCTGGACCGGGCGATCCAGACGCAGGACGCCGAGACCGGTGTCGGCACCCAGGAGGCGCCGGCTCGCGACGTGACTCGCTTCAACCGGGCTGGTGGCGGCCTTATCATCTTGCTGCTGGCGTTGTCGCCAGTGATCTTCCACGGCTTCTGGCTGGAGCAGGTCGACATGGGTGCCTCGTTCGCCCTGGTGTTCCTGTCCTTCACGCTGGTGACCGGTGAGGGCGGGATGATCTGGCTGTGCCAGATCACCTTCGCGGGCGGGGGGGCCATTGCCGCCGCGCAGTTCGCGACCGTCGAGCACCTGCCGGTGCTGCTGGCGGTACTGCTCGGCGGGTTGATCATGCTGCCAATCGGCGCCCTGCTCGGTGCGTTGACGATCCGTCTCGGTGACCTCTACGTCGGATTGGTGACCCTCAGTTTCGGGTTGTTGATGGAGACGCTCGTATACACCCGAACCCGCTTCTTCCAGCAAGGCCTGGGCGTGGTCCTCAACCGTCCACAGTTCGCCAACGGCGACCGGGCCTTCGCCTACCTGGCGCTGGCGGTCTTCGCAGTGATCGGGATCTTGATGCTCAACCTGCGCCGATCGACCGCCGGGCTGGCGCTCGGGGCGGTTCGTTCCAGCGAGCCGGCGTCGGAGACCCTCGGGTTGAGCGTGTTGCAGATGAAGGTCCTCGTGTCGGGGCTGGCGGCGTTCGTCGCCGGGATCGGAGGAGCCTTCTTGGCTATGGACGCCCGCTCCGCCCTGCCGACGTCGTACCCAACCTTCGCCGGGATCATCTGGCTGGCGGTCCTAGTGACCATCGGCGTGCGCTCCATACTGGGCGCCGCGGTCGCGGGAATGGCCTTCACGCTGATCCCGGGAATTTTCACCACCTACCTGTCGACCAAGTGGGGCAACGTTCCGCCGATCCTGTTCGGCCTCGGGGCCATCGGCCTGGCCACCGACCCCGAAGGCGCGGCGGTGTCGAACGTCCGGCGTATCCGGCACCTTGTACTCCGCTCCCCGGCCGCCGGCGAGTTCGACGACGCCGATCTGGCCCTACCTGAGCAGGCCCCGCCGCAGCAGTCCCTGCCGCCTGCGGCCGTCCCCGTATCTTCTGGAGGTGACCAGTGACCGGCACTGATATGCGCCTGCGCGCGGATGGCATCACCGTCCAATTCGGAGGGCTGACCGCTCTCGACAAGGTGGACCTGGAGGTAGCGCCTGGCGCCATCTGCGGGCTGGTTGGACCCAACGGCGCGGGCAAGAGCACCCTGTTCGCGGTCCTGTCAGGCTTGCTGCGCCCGACGGCGGGGACGGTGTGGCTCGATGGAGAGGACATCACTGGGTTGCCGACTCCGGCCCGCGCCCGTCGGGGCTTGGCCCGCACCTTCCAGCACCCGGAGCTGTTCTCGGGGCTGACGATCCGGGAGCACCTGATCCTGGCGGACCGTATGCGCTACAACCGGAGGCGTCTCTGGGGTGACCTCGTCACGATGGGCGGTCTTCGCCGCAACACGAAAGCGGAGAGGGAGCGGATCGACGCCTTGATCCAGCAGCTGGGTCTTGGACCCGTGGCCGGGCGTCCCGCAGTCGGCGTCCCGCTCGGGATAGCCCGGCTGATCGAGGTCGGCCGTGCCTTGGCCGTGGGCCCATCGGTGGTGCTGCTCGACGAGCCCTCCTCGGGCCTCGACCGGGGCGAGACCGAAGCCCTCGCCGCAGTGCTGCGTTCCGCGTCGGAGGCCCAGGGCGTCGCGCTGGTGCTCGTCGAGCACGACGTCGACCTGGTCTTCTCGATGTGCTCGACGGTGACAGTCATTGACTTCGGGGTCCGAATCGCCTGCGGCGCCCCGGCGACAGTCCGCTCCGATCCGGCCGTGCGGGCCGCCTACCTCGGCGAGGAGCCTGTTACCCCGGGGGTGCCGGCATGACCACCACCGAGCCCAGCGGGGCCTCCGATGCCGGGACCCCAACCCCGTTGCTCAGCGTCCGGGACCTAGATGTCCGCTACGGCGCCGCCCGTGCGCTCAGCGGGATTAGCTTCGACGTCCGTGCCGGTGAGGTCATCACCGTCCTCGGCGCCAACGGCGCCGGCAAGAGCTCGCTCGCCCGAGCGCTCAGCGGGCTCATCCCCTCCGTCGGCGGCACCTTCGCGATCGACGGACACGACCTCACTGGCCGCGCACCCCATGTCATACGCAAGGCCGGGATCATCCATCTCCCCGAAGGGCGCGGCGTTTTCCCTGCCCTCTCGGTTATCGACAACTTGCGCATGGCCGTGTCGGAGATCGAGGGCAGGCCCCAACGCCGCGACGCCATCGAACGAGCCTGCGAGCTGTTCCCCGTGCTCGGCCAACGCCGCCGTCAACGGGCCGGGCTGCTCTCTGGCGGCGAGCAGCAGATGCTCTCCCTCGCCCGGGCCTTGGCCACCTCACCCAAGCTGATCATCGCCGATGAGATGTCACTCGGTCTCGCCCCCCGCATGGTCGACGTCGTTTTCGACTCGCTGGCCAAAGCCCAACAAGCCGGCGTCAGCGTCCTCATGATCGAGCAATTCGTGCACCGCGCTCTCGGCTTCGCCGACTCCTGCCTCATCCTCGAACGGGGCACCCAAGCCTGGTCAGGTCCCGCCAACGCGGCAGCCGGCGAGGTCGCCGCCCGCTATCTCGGCAGCGATTCGTCCGAGGTGGCGTAGCGGCCAGTCCGCGGTCGAGCAGGGGACCCCGGGACCGACATCTCGCTGACAGTCGGAACGGTTGTAGCGAGGGAACGTTGCTACTACGTTGATGGCGGGTTCTATCGAATCCGCTATCAGGGGGGAAATACGTGCGTTCAGCACTTTTAAGGGGGGCCGGCGTCGCCGCGGCGCTGGCAATGGCCACGGCTGCGTGCGGGAGCGGAAAATCCGCTAGCACCAGTGCCACGACTGCAACACCGGGAAGTGGCGGCGGATCTACTGGCACGAGCGCAACAACGACGGTAAAAGTCGGGGTTATGACCGATTCCACCGGAGCGGCCGCATCCGGATTTCAAGGGACGGAGTCGGGGATCAAAGCGGGGATCGGCGTCGCGGCAACCAAGGGCCTGAAGATCCAATACGTAATGGCCGACACCCAGTCCACGCCGGCTGGGGCCCTGGCTGCGGCGCAGAAGCTAGTCGAGCAGGACCACGTCTTCGCCATCCTCGAAGTCAGCTCCGACTTCTACGGCGCAGCGCAGTACCTCTTCCAACAGCACATCCCGGTGATTGGCGGAGGCTTCGACGGGCCGGAGTGGTCGACCGGAGCGCTGTCGAACCTGTTCGACGTCGCCGGCAGCGTGGACTACTCGGGTGTGTCGACCACCATCGGCGCCTTCATGAAGAGCCAGGGCGTGACCAAGATCGGCGTCGTCGGCTATGGGGTCTCGGCGACGGCCAGGGAGGCAGCCGCCGGCGCCGCGCAGTCGGCCTCAACCGCCGGCATCTCGATTGCCTACCAAAACCTGAACTTTCCCTTCGGGAGCACCGACGTACAACCGCTGGCCATCGCCATGAAAGCGGCCGGGGTCGACGGCGTCTATGTCCCGGTCGTGCCGAGCACGTCCTTTGCCCTGTATGCCGCGCTGCTCGCTCTCGGAGCGAAGCCAAAAGTGTTCCTCAGTCCCACTGGCTATGGCGGGGACTTGCTCCAGTCTCCGGCGGGGGTGCAGGCCGCCCAAGGCATCGACTTCGAGACGACCGCCGCCACGGTCGACCTCAACACGCCAGGCACGAAGCAGTTCCAAGCCGCGTTGAAGAGCTATGCCAACGTCACGACCATCCCCACCTTCTCCGAGTACGAGGCTTACCTGGCTGTGGCCGGACTGACGTCGGGCCTGCTGAAGGGCGGCGCGTCGCCGACCACCTCGTCATTCATGACTGCACTGCGCGAAGTGACGGACTTCGACGGCTTCGGCCTGTACGGCACGCACACCCTCGACTTCTCGCAGTTCGGCAACGTCGCCGGCTCCGTCGGGCCGGGCGATTGCATGTATGTGGCCAAGCTCTCGGGATCGACTTTCACCACGATCAGCGGCGCTGGCCCGATCTGCGGCACGAGGATCCCAGGGCTCAAAGCATCCACCTGAGAGGCCGGTAGGCGTGACCGGAGGCGTCCCGAGGGGACGCCTCCGGTCAACAGCCGCTTCGATCATCAGCCGGGCTGGTCTGTCGCCGGCCGGCCTACTGGCATGCGGCGACGCCGTCTAGCACAGCGTCGCTCGTCGCCCCAAGCCAGGGTCGGACCGCGACGATGCGGACGCCGTGAGGAAGGCGGCCGGGCTCGTCATCGACACAGACGACCTCGTGGCCCGACGCCCACTCCCTGGGGAGCACCCAGCGCCCGTCCGCACCGGGCTCCTTGTCGGCGACAGCGGCGAACCAGTGGGCGATTCCCAACCCCTCGGCGACTCTGCTCGCGTATGCCGCCCCGCCTGCACTCCAGAGGAAGACCCGTGCGCCAGCGAGGCCCAAGCGGTCGAGCAAGGCGGCGGCCCCTGGCCTCAGACTGGTGGCCGCGAGCCCGTCCACCAGGGTGCCGTCAAGATCGAACACCCAGTGGCTTCCCTCAACGGCGCCACGCTCGTCCGCGGTCATAGCCCGAGACACTAGGCCGGTCGTGCTGTGTCGGGGTAGGTGGTCGCAGCCGGCATGGTCACTGAAAGGCGTGCGGCAGGCGGCGGGGTCTAACCTCAATAGTGTGGTTGCCGGGGGTGGAGGGATGATGCGGGCGGCGGTGTACTACGGCCCGCGCGACATCCGAATCGAGGACGTGGCGACACCGTCGGTCGGCGCGGGGCAGGTGGTGATTGAGGTGGACCGCAACGGGATCTGCGGGAGTGATCTCCACACCTACGTCGGGTCGGACACTGGGGGTGCTGCGATGCACGTGCCCGGCGTGGTGTTGGGCCACGAGTTCGCGGGAACGGTCAGAGAAGTGGGGGAGGGGGTCACAACCGTGTTCGAGGGCGACCGGGTGGCGGTGGCGCCCATCGAATGGTGCGGGGAGTGCTGGCCCTGTACACAGGGGTGGCCGAACCTGTGCCGGCGCCTGGCTATCTACGGGGGCTACCGACAGCCGCTTCACGGCGGCCTTGCTCCCCGCGCCGTCGTGTCGGCCCGCAGCCTGTTCTCGGTCCCAGACGAGTTGGACCTCCGGGCTGCTGCGCTGACCGAACCGGTCGCGGTGGCCGTTCACGCGGTTCGGCGGGCGCCGATGCCACTCGGGTCGACAGTGCTCGTCCTCGGTACCGGCCCGGTCGGACTGGCCGTCCTCCAGTGCGCCCGGGCGGCTGGCGCCGCCTTGGTCGTGGCGTCGGACCTGTCGGTATCGCGGCGCGCTGCGGCCCTTCGCTTCGGGGCGACAGCCGTCGCCGACCCCTCGGTCGAGCGGGCATCTTCGGTGTGCCGGGACCTCACCAGCCCCGGGGTTGACGTGGTGTTCGACACCACAGGGTCGGACCGGGCCCTCGACGACGCGCTCAGCGCCCTGCGCCAGCGAGGCGCGCTTGTCAACGTGGCCGGTTGGCAGCATCGGAGCGCCTTGGACATGGGACGGTGCATGGCCAAGGAACTGGACCTGCGCTTCACAATGACCTACGAACCCGCCGTCGACTTCCCCGCCGCCTTGGCCCTGCTGGCCTCGGGGCGGGTGGACGCCGGCATGATCAGCGATGAGATCGGCCTCGAAGAACTCGTTGGCGACGGCCTCGAAGAGCTGCTCCACCATCCCGATCGCCACGTGAAGATCATGGTCGACCCTCACCGCTGACACCGCAGGTGGTCAGGTTTCCGGAGTCATGACGAGCAACGCATCGACGGCGGTGCACCCCCGCTCGTCACAGATCAGCGGGTTGACGTCGATCGACTCCAGCCACGGCGCTCGGGTCATCAGCTCGGCCACGCCGGCCACGGCTGCGGCCAGGGCCTTGCGGTCCCAGGCCTCCTGACCTCGCAGGCCGGCGAAGACGGTGCCGGCTCCCAGCTCGTCGAGCATTGCCTCGATGTCCTCGGTGGTTGCCGGCAGAAGGCGACCGATCGGGCGACCGGTGAGCTCCACCAGGACCCCGCCCAGACCCACCACGATGATCGCCCCGAGATCGGTCCGGTTGCGTCCGCCGATGAACGCCTCGCCGCGGCCGGTGACCAGGGGCTGGATCGCAAGGGTGGGAGGGACGCCCTCGCGCCGGGCGATGGCGTCGAGGTCCTCGGCCACGGCGAGGAGGTCCGCCGAGGGAACCCCGACGCGGACCGCCCCCATCTCGGTGCGGTGGGGGACGTCGGCCAGCTTGACGACTGCAGCATCGCCGAGGCCGCTCAGGTCGGCGTCAGCCAGGCCGCCTGGACCGTCGGCGATGATCGGAGCGGCGACCGGGACGCCCGCCTCCGCGAGGAGCCGGAGGCTGTCGGCGAACCCGACGATCGGGCCGGCCGCGGAGTTGACGGTCGCCGGGCGGGGGAGGGGGTCCCGCAGGAGTGGAGTGCCGAGCGGGCCGCCACGGAACCCGACATGCTCGGCCATGGCCGCAAGGGCGCGAGCGGTGCCCCGCAGCCCCCGGGTGCAAGCGACAAGCCCCTGGGCTGCGTCGGTGGTCCACGTGCCGATCCGCGATTCCTCGACCGTGGTGATGATGAGAGGCGTGTCGGTTCGCCCGGCCACGTTGCGCAGCGGCTCCAGGAACATCTCGGCTCGGCGAGCGTCCTCGTCGCCGGTCCACCAGCCGACCACCAGGGCATCCACGTCGTCGGACGCGGTGAAGATCTCGACCAGGTCCTCCACGACCGAGGGCGGTTCGACCGCGAAGCCGGTGAGATCGAGGGGGTTGGCGTAGGGGGCGGTGGGGATGGTCTGGCGGACCCGCTCGCGAAGGTCGTCGAGGGCCGGCAGGTCGACGCCTTCGCTGGTAACGATGTCGCTGGCCAGCGCTGCGACCCCGCCCGAGGAAGCGATGAGGGCCACGTTGCGGGTGACGCGCCACCGCTCCCGCGGCAGCTGCACAAGGAGCTGGGCCCGGTCCAAGAGGCCCTCGAGGTCCTCGGCCAGGACGACGCCGGCCTGGCGCAACCCGACTTCGTACACCCACGCTTCGGTGGCGATCGCTCCGGTGTGGGACTGCATGATGTCGCGGCCCCGGTCGCTGTGGCCGAGCTTCAACGCGATGATCGGCTTGCCGGCCGCCCGGGCCCGGCCTACCGCGGCGAAGAAGCCTTCCCGGTCCCGGATCGTCTCGAGTACCAGGCATATGACCGTGGTCTCGGGGTCGGCGGCCAGGAAGTCGATGTAGTCGGCGAGACCGGTGACCGCTTCGTTGCCGGATGACACGGCCAGGCGTACGCCGAGGTTGCGTTCGCGTGCTGCGACCATGGCGGCGCGCATCAAGTAGCCGCTCTGCGACACGATGCTCAGCGGTCCTGGCCGCAGCGCCACCGGCATGCCCGTGAACAGGGACACCCCTTCGGAGATGTTGGCAAAGCCCGTGCAGTTGGGGCCGACGGCGGCCATGCCGTAGCGGTGGCAGGCGTCGACGATACGGCCTTGGAGTCCGACGCCGTCGGGGCCAACCTCGGCGAAGCCGCTGGCGACCAGGACCAGGCCTGCGCAGCCCAGGGCGCCGGCCTCGTCGACGACGTCCGCGGTCGCCTTCGCCCCGATCAGGGTCAGCACCGCGTCGACCGGGGTGCCGATCGCAGACAGGCTCGGTACCGTGGCCAGCCCGTAGGCGGTGGCGCTGCGCGCGTTCACCAGGTGCAGGTCCACGCCCGCGTTCTGCAGGTGGGAGACGGCGACGTCGGACATGGTCCGTCCCTCGCTGGCGCCGACCAGCGCCACCGAGCGGGGCGAGAGCAGCCGGCCCAGGGAAGTGGGGCCGTCGTCGGCGGCGATGCTCACTTTGAGTGTTCGTTCGACGCGATGAGGGCCCTCAGCCGGTCCGGCAGGTCCGCGGCGACGCCGCTTTCCTTGGTGGCCAGCCATGCATCCACGATGGCCTTGGCGGAGGCAGGCCGGTCGTTCCAGTCGGCCACGAGAGGCGTCGTGATCTCGAGGCGGATCCCGTTCGGGTCGTGGAAGTAGATGCTGTAGATGATCCCGTGGTCGATGGGCCCGAGGACATCGACGCCCTCGGCCAACAGGTGGTCGCGCCACCGGTCGACCTCGTCGGTGTCGGCCGCCTCCAAGGCGAGGTGATCGAAGGTGTCGTAGGCCTGGTGGCTGGGGGCTGAGCGCTCCGGGAGGCCGACGGCCTCGAAGAAAGCGATCGTCGAGCCGTCCTGCATGCGGAAGAAGAAGTGGACGTAGGGGAAGGGGTCCCCGGTCGAGGGCACCTGGCTGTTCATCACCGCTTCGGTGAGCGGCATCCGCATTACCCGGGTGTAGAAGTCGACGGTGGCCCGGGTGTCGTGGGTGACGTACGCCAGGTGGTTCAGGCGCATCGGCGCCTCGGCGTCGCTAACGGCGACGGCGCCAGTGGCGTCCGCCGCCGGGGTGGCGGTCTGGTCGATCATCGTGTCCTCCGTGGCTGGTCCCGTGCCGCTCACCAGGCCACGATTGCTTCGCAGGCCTGGCGCAACAGCTCCGGTTGGTTCTCGTAGTAGTGGGTCGCCCCTTCGAGGACGAGCAGCTCCCGTCGAGCCGTGCCGACCGCGTCGTAGAGCTGGGTGAAAACCGACGGAGGGGATCCCGAGTCGGCCGACCCGCCGATGACCAGCACCGGGGTCTCGAGCTTGGGTAGCCACAGCAGGGCGTTGCCGTTGGTGCGGTCGAATGACCACTGGTTGATCCATGAGCGCAGCGTCGTGAAACGGCTGATGCCCGCCGGCAGGTAGTTGGCGACCTCCGGGCGGCCCCAGAGGGTAGAGCCGACGGCCCGATCGCTGGCGTCGACGGTCGGGTCGAGGAAGCGCAGGTCTGCCGACGTCCCGTGCACGACGAACGCCAGGTCGTCGAGGCCGGCAGGGAAGTGCCGGGCGCTGCCGATGGCGTTCAGCTGGCGCTCCGCCCACTCGGTGATCCGGCGGTTGCGCTCCAGCTGCGCCGACCGGTACCGCTCGACGAACTCCGGCGTGTAGGGGGGGCCGTTGTCCGGGTCGAAGGCATCGAGCGCCGGGTCGCGCTGGAACGGTGCCCCCTCGTCGATGATCGCCGGGTCGAGCCACTCCGTGCTCAGCTTGGCCCGCGACACGTGTGCCATCAAGAGGACCACGGCGTCCGCCGCCGGCAGGTCCGCGGCGGTCAGATCGGGTCCCACCCCGCCCGGGGGCGTGGTCACCGAGGGGCGCTCCGACTGGGCCTGGTAGTAGGGGACGATCGAGCCGCCTCCCGAGTTGCCGACCAGGACGACCCGCTCGTAGCCCCGCTGGCGCAGCGTCAGGATGGCCGATGCGATGTCGAGCAGGCAGTTCTCGAGGACCATGCTCGAGTCGTTGGCTACGTAGCGGGTGGTCATCCCGACCGCCCCGACTCCGAGCTCGGCCAGCGTGGGCAGTGCGTAGTGTCCGAGGAAGTTGGCGGTCGGGTGCACGATGAGCACGGCGGTGGTGGGCGTGTGGCCCTTGCGGCGGACCTCCGACGCCCACGTCGCGCCGGACAGGCGAGCGACTCCGGAGTAGACATCGACTCGGCCCGACGGGGGGATCGGGATCTCGAGGAGGTTGCGTTCGAGGTGGTCAGCAAGGGTCACGGGCGCCTCCCGAGCGTACGTTGGCCGGGTTGTCCAGCCGGTTTGGAGGTTAGGGACCAAGTCTGCGCCGGACAACGGAGGCTCGGTATCGGGCGGCGATGGACATCCGCCCGACATGGTCGCAGGGCGACTGACTAGGCCGTCGGGGACACCAGCCACGGGGTGTCCCACTGCTGCGCCCGGGCCTTCTTCAGCCCGTCCATGCCCTCCGCAGCGATGATGTCGCGAAAAGGGCGCCCGTCGGGAGCCATCGCCCGCGATGAGTTCGCCAAGGTGACCGCGTCGTGAGCCACGCCCGTCGCCAACCCGCCCGACTCGATGCCGTCAGCGGTAGCGTCGATGGCTCGCTTGTTGAGCGCGATCGCCTCCGAGGGCATCCGGGCCAGGCGACCGGCGAGGTCCCGAGCCCGCTCGACGAGCCCGTCGGCCGCCACGACGGTTAGGACCAGGCCGATCCGGGCCGCCTGCTCGGCGCCGATCATCTCGCCGGTCATGATCAGGTACTTGGCCCACTGCCGGCCGATGACCGGCACCAGCGGGGTTGCCCCTACGAGGCCCAGCCGACCCTCGGGCAGACCGAAGCGGGCTTCGTGCGAGGCGACGACGAGGTCGCAGGCCGCCACCAGCCCGAGCGCCGCGCCCAGGCAGTAGCCGTGGACGGCGGCGACGACGGGGATGCGTGTCGCCCGCAGGGCGGCGTGGAAACGAGCGGCGCCCTCGACGAAGCCGAGCTCTTCGGCGGCGGACTCGCGCCGGGCGTTGCCCGTCAGGTCGCCCCCCGCCGAGAATGCCCGCCCGGCACCGCGGATGACCGCGGCGCCGACCGCCGGGTCGGCCTCGGCCATGGCCAGAGCAGCGAGGATCTGGTCCCGGGTTCCCCCGGAGGCGGCCGAGATCGGATTGAGGGCATCGGGCCGGTCCAGCACGATCTCGGCGAAGCCGTCCATGGGGCTGTAGGTGATGTCCACGAGGTCCATGCGCCCACCTCAGCACAACGCGCGCCGCCGGTGGCGCGCCGACACACGACCGACATCACCGATGCCCGTAGGCTGGCACCGTGACGAAGGGGGTCAGCGTGGATGTAGCGACGTGCCCGGTAGCCCACGGGGTGGACTGGCTGGACCAGGCGTTCTTGGCGGAGCCGTTCGACGCGATCGGGACGCTCCGTGAGCAGTCCCCGGTCTGGTACGACGAGGAGCTCGGCCACTACATCGTTACTCGCTATGCCGACATCGAGCAGGTGCTGCTCGATCGGGACACCTTCCACGCCGCCAACGCCTCGTCCCCGATCTGGCCTCCGGTGCCCGAGGCCGCAGCCATCATGCAGGAGGGCGGTTATCGGAGGGTCCCGACGCTCAACAACGCCGATCCGCCCCGCCACGGACCGATGCGCAAGGCGGTCCTGGCCTGCATGTCGCCCCGGCGGCTGCGGGCGCTCGAGCCGGAGCTGCGGGAGTTCACTCGGGCATGCGTGGCCGAGATGGCCCGCCGCCCGAGGGTCGACCTCGTCTCCTCGATCGCAGAGCCGCTCCCGATCCACACCGCCCTGGGGCTGCTCGGGCTCCCGATGGAGGACAGCGACCAGATCCTCGAGTGGTCGTCCCGCCGGGTGGTGCTCACCTACGGGCACCTACCTCCTGACGAGCAGGTCGCGGTGGCCGGCAACGTGGTGGCGTTCTGGAACTACATCGACGCCTTCGTGACCCGGCGCGACCAGGAACGCGCCGACGACTTGACCAGCGATCTACTCCAGTACCGCGACGACAATCCGGACCTGGTGACGACCGACGACGTGCTCAACATCGTCTACTCGATGGCGCTGGCCGGGCATGACTCGACTCGCAACGCGATCGCCAACAGCCTCCGCCGGATTCTCGCGGTCCCCGAGCAGTGGCAGCGTCTCTGCGCCGAACCGGGCCTGATCCCTGACGCGGTGGAGGAAGGTTTGCGCTTCGACCCACCGGTGATGGGTCATCGGCGGCTCGCTGCCCGCGACGCCGCTATCGGCGGTACGCCGGTCCCGGCAGGGGCCAAAATCATCCTGTTGTTTGCGTCCGCCCACCATGACGGTGCCAAGTTTCCCGACGCGGACGTACTCGACGTGAGCCGGCCCAACGCCCGCGACCACCTGAGCTTCGGCAAGGGGGTTCACTTCTGTCTCGGCGCACCGTTGGCCCGCCTGGAGCTTCGGCTCGTCTTGGAGGCGATGCGGGAGATGATGCCTGGGATCAGGCTCGTCGAGGGGCAGGAATGGGAGTACTCGCCCAACGTGCTGTTCCGTTCCCTCCAGCACCTCCTGGCAGACACCGGGGTGACCGCCACCCAAGAGTGACGGCCGCCGGCGCTACAGGCCTGTCAGGCGCTCGCGAAGGGATCTCTTGTCGACCTTGCCGTAGGCATTGCGGGGCAGCGCGCCGGTCACCACGAAGCGTCGAGGCCGCTTGTAGGTGGCCAGCTGCTCGCGGCAGTGAGCGTCGAGCGCGTCTGCGATTTGATCCTCCGCGAGGTCGGTGACCACGACTGCCACGACGAGCTGGCCCCAGGTCCGGTCCTCGACGCCGATCACAGCGACGTCACGAACCGCCGGGTGCTCGGCCAGAGCGGCTTCGACCTCCATCGCGTAGACGTTGGACCCCCCGCTGATGATCATGTCCTTGGCCCGGTCCATCAGGTAGAGGTACCCGTCGGCCTCCTGGCGTCCCAGATCGCCGGTGTGCAGCCACCCGCCGCGGAGGGTCCTCGCGGTCTCCTCCGGCCGCTGCCAGTAGCCGAGCATCACACACGGCGCCTGCACGCAGATCTCGCCGACCTCGCCGAGTGGGAGCTCCTCGTCGTCACCTCCGAGGATGCGCACGTCCACGCCGGGGCGAGGGTAACCGGCGGACGCCAGGTGACCCGGCCCTGCCGCGTCCTTGGGGAGCACGTGATCGGCGGCCGGCATGACCGTCGCGGTCATGGGGGTTTCCCCCTGGCCGTAGAGCTGGACCAGCACCGGGCCGAAGGCGTCGACGGCCCGGGACAGATCAGCGGGGGCAAAAGGCGCGCCGCCGTACACCACCTGGCGCAGGGCCGGAAGGTCGATGGCCTCTCCGGCCATTGCGTCGAGGATCATCACGATCTGGGTCGGCACCAACCAGGTGTTGGTCACGCCGTGTTGGCGCATCAGCTCGACAATCGCCCGCCCGTCGAAGGCGCCGTCGGGGGGAAGCACCTGGTGGGCGCCGCGGGCCGTCGCAGCCAGGGCGTGGAAGCCGGCCCCGTGGCTTAACGGCGCGGCGTGAAGCGTGACGCCGGTGTGGTCCATCGGGGTCAAGTCGGCCAACCACGAGGCGACCGCGAAGGACAGGTTGGCGTGGGTGAGCATCGCCCCTTTCGGGCGGCCGGTCGTCCCTGAGGTGTAGAAGAGCCAGGCCAGGTCGTCGCGCCCGACGGGGACGGGTCGCTGCCGGTCGCCGAGGTGGTTCGACACGAGGGTGTCCAGCGCGTGCACGCCGGTCGGGAGCCCCCCCGGCCCGTCCGCCACGACGACCTCCACTCCGGGCACGCCCGCCTTGAGAGCCATGTCCAGACTGGCGGGGTCGGTGATGATGGCGGCTGCGCCGGAATCCTCGAGGTGGTAGGCGACCTCCGGGCCGGTGAAGCGGGCGTTGAGGGGAACGACACACAGGCCGCTTTTGAAGCAGGCGTACATCGCTTCGAGCAGCTCCGGCCGGTTGCGCATCAGCACGCCCACGCGGTCCTGACGGGTCACCCCGATGGCGGCCAGACCCGCGGCCAGGGCATCGGAGCGCCGGTCAAGCTCTCCGTAGGTGACAGAGCGCTGACCCCATGTCAGAGCCGGCGCATCCGGGAGTCGACGGGCGGTGGCGGAGAGCATCTGACCGACGTTCATCGCGGTCACTGTAGGAAGCGTCCCCGTGCGTGGGGGAGGTCCCGAGCCCGGCTGTGGGGGTGGAAAGGCAACGGACAGGATGCGCCGGTTACGGTGGTGAGGGCACCATGAGACCGGGGGAGATCACCGCGCGCCAAGGCGACGGGCCGAGCGGCGGCCGCTACGGGCGGCTGGCCTGCTACGTGCTTCCTGGAGGCGTCACTGACTCCCGGGCAGCGCTGACGCAGGCCGCAGCCGCCGAGCGGATCGGCATGGGCGGGGTGTGGATCGGGGAGCGTTACGACACCAAGGACCTACCGGCTCTCGCCGGCGCCATCGCGGCGACGACCGGCCGTGTGCGCATCGGTGCCGGGGTGACGCACTTCGGTCTCCGCCACCCCATGGTGCTGGCGTCGATGGGCCAGACCCTGCAATCCTTGAGTGGCGGGCGCTTCACCCTGGGTTTCGGTCGCTCCGCGTCCTGGCGGTGGGACGCATACGGGGTGCCGGAACCGACGCTGCGGACCATGGCCGACACCGCCGGGATTCTCCGCTCCCTGTGGGCGGGGGGCACCGTCTCCTATGACGGACCGGCGGGGTGCTACCCGCAGCTGCGGCTGGCGCAGCGTCCCGACGCCCCCGCTCCCGACATGCTCCTCGCCGCGGTCGGGCCCCGGACCCTGGCGCTTGCCGGGGCCTGCTTCGACGGCGCGATCCTCCATCCGTTTTTGACCGTCGACGCGGTGTCGCAGTCCTGCCGGATCGTGAGGCAGGCTGCGGCCGACGCCGGCCGGGACCCGGAGACCGTCCGGTGCGTGGTCACGGTCGTGGTGGCACCGGACCGAACGGCGGCCGACACCGATCTGGCCATCGGGGCCCGCGCCGCCGGCTATTTCTCCGTGCCCGGGCTCGGAGACTCGCTGGTGCGGGCCAACGGGTGGGACCGGTCGGAGCTGGAGCGCTACCGCTCCCATCCGGTGCTGCGGGCGCTGGGCGACCGTTCCGCCGACAAGACTCTGTCCAGGCCCGAGCTCATCGAGCTCAGCCGGGAGCTGCCGGAAGGCTGGCTGGAGACGACGGCCCTGGCCGGCACGGCTGCGTACTGTGCCGCAGGTTTGCACCGCTACTTGCGTGCCGGTGCCGACGAGATCATCGTTCACGGTTCGACCGCGGAGCACCTCGATGGGCTAGCAGGAGCGTTCGGCCCGTCCGCCCCCGCTGCCGGGGAGCGGCTGGGTGGCTGAGCCCGACCCCACCTCGGTCGCCTCCCGTTTGGCCGCCTGGCTGCGGCCCCGCCTGGCCGCTCTGGGCGAAGGAAACACCGGGGAGGTCACGGTCGGCGCGCTGGAACCTGCCGCCGCCGGTCAGTCCAACGACACCGCCCTCTTCCGGGCTTGGTGGACCGGCGGCGACCGGCCCCGCTCCGGCGAGTTCGTACTGCGCCGGCAACCGGGCGCCAACCGGCTCTTCGACGATGCCGATGTGATCCGGGAGTTCGATGTGATGGCGGCTCTGCAGTTGCGCTCCCGGGTCCCGGTCCCGGAGATGCTCTGGTCCGAAGCAGATGCCGCCGTGATCGGGACGCCTTTTTTCGTGATGCGCCGGGTGGCCGGGCGGGTGCCGACCGCCCGCCCTTCGATCCACACCGCCGGCTGGCTGCCAGAACTGAGCGTCGCCGAGCGGGGGCGTCTGTGGTCGTCGGCCCTCGATGTGGTCGTCGCGGTGCACGAGACTGACTGGCGCGACACCCATGAGTGGCTGGCGCCGGGCGGCGACCCGACTCTCGAGGATCGGCTGGCGGCGCTCGCCAGGTGGTACCGGTGGGTGACCGGAGGGCGATCCTTCCCCGTCACCGACGCCGCTTTGGATGCGCTGCGCGCCGAAGCCCCCGCCGTGCGCGCCGGCGATCCGGTCCTTGTGTGGGGCGACGCCCGGATCGGCAACATGATCGTCGCCGACGACCTCCGTGTCGCGGCCGCCATCGACTGGGAACTGGCCTCGATAGGCCCCCCCGAGGTCGACCTGGGACACTGGCTTTTCTTCGACCGGTTCTTCACCGAGGGGGCCGGAGTCGAACCGCTGGAGGGGTTCCCGGACCGGGCTACCACCATCGCCCGCTATGAGGCAGCTAGCGGCCGGACGCTGCGCAACCTCGAGTGGTTCGAGCTAATGGCGGAGACGATGGTGGCCACTACCTTGATCCGACAGGCCGACCTGCGCGTGCAGGCCGGCCTCTTGCCGGCAGGGACCGGGATGGGTCACGGCAACGCGGTCACCCGTATGATCGCCGCCCGCCTCGGGCTGCCCGTCCCCCGCCTCGACGCCGACTATTTGGCCCACCGCCAGAGCCGGAGCGCCCCGGCGGCCTCCTCGTAGCCGGGATCCTCCTCAGGGCTCCAGCGGAAGATCGAGGAGCCGAATGGCGTTGCCCCGGAGGACCTTCCTCGTCTGCTCGGGAGTGAGGCCAGCGGTGAGCTTGGCCATGATTGTGCCGCTGTCGGGCCAGGTCGAGTCGCTGTGGGGGTAGTCGGTCTCGGCGGTGATGTTGTCCTCCCCGACCTCGTCGATGGAGTCCAAGCCATGCGGGTCGTTGATGAAGCAGCCGTAGACGCTGCGGTAGTAGTAGGTGGACGGAGGCTCCGGGATGTGCTTGGTTTGTGCCCAGCCCTGGTTGTCCTCCCACACCTGGTCGACCCGTTGAAGCGCATAGGGGATCCAGCCAATCTGGCTCTCGGCGTACATCAACTTGAGAGCCGGGTAGCGGACGAGCAAGCCCGACATCAAGAAGTCGATCAGCGATGTCATCGCATTGCCGAACGCCAGTGTGGCGCTCACCGACGGCGGCGCGTCTGGTGACGCGGCAGGCATCTTCGAGGAGGACCCGATGTGCATAGCCACCACGGTGCCGGTCTCGGCGCAAGCATCAAAGAAGGGATCCCAGTAGCCGGAGTGGATGGTGGGGAGGCCGAGGTGGTACGGAAGTTCGCTGAAGCAGACCGCTCGTACCCCCCGGGCGGCGTTGCGGCGCACCTCGGCCGCCGCGGCCTGCACATCCCACAGGGGGATGATGCCGAGCGGGATGAGGCGCCCTCCGGAGTCGCCGCACCACTCCTCGACCATCCAGTCGTTGTAGGCCACCACGCAGGCCATCCCGAGGTCCTTGTCCTTGCCCTCGTAGAACGTCTGGCCGCAAAACCGGGGCAGCGTCGGGAAGCACATCGAGGCCTCGACCCAGCTCACGTCCATGTCATCGAGGCGAGCCTTCGGGTCGTAGCACCCGGGCCGCATCTGCTCGTAGGTGATCGGCGTGAGGGTCATCTCCTCTTTCGGGTACCCCGCGGCAGCGACCATCCGCTTGTGGGTGTAGATCAAGTCCTCGTAGACCCAGCAGTCAACCTTGGTGGGGGAGGAGTCGTCGAAGTGCTCCTTGTAGCTTGCGGTGCCCACGTAGTCGATGTTGCCGATGCCCCGCCGCTCGATCTTCGGGCCCCGATCCCGGTACTTCGCCGGGAGCCAACGGTCCCACACGTGCGGCGGCTCGACGACGTGGTCGTCGACGCTGATCAGCTTCGGTAGGTCCATGTGTGCCTCGCTAAATCCGGCTCGGGCCCGGCCGGCCCCGCGCTCACAGTGTCACCGTAGACGTGACGAAGATGTCAGTTTGGGCTCCGCTCCCCGAGGAGAGGGTCGTCGAGGAGCGGTTCGGCCAGCGGACGAAGGGCACCCGAGCGATTCAGCCCTAGGCTGAACACTGCGCACATCGCCCTGAGGAAGGCGGTTCCCGTGGCATCGAACGCCTCGGGCGACCGGCGGACAAGGCCCAGGTGGCCCCACACCCGATCGTCGCGCAATATTGGGAGGAAGAGGCACGCTCGGTAGCCCGCCGCCACTAGGTGGTCGGCGGTCGCCGTGAACTGCTCGCCGCGCGCCGCGATGTCCGCGAACTGGACCGGTTCGTTGGTCATAACGCTGTGGGCGCTGGCGAAGGAGGGGAGCAGGGGGACGCCGTCCGCAACCCGATCGTGCCAGGCGGGCGGCATGTGGCGTTCGGCCACCAGCCGCATCCCCTCGCCGATCGTGCGGAACACTGCCATCGCGTCTGCGTAGCCTGTCTCGTCGATGCGGGCCAGCAGCTCGGCGCCGGCATCCTCTACCGAGCGGCAAACGGCCAGCGCCTGGCTCAAGGCTGTCACGGCCCGCAGCAGCGACGCCCCGTCGTCGCCGGGGGCGGCCCCCGGCGTGCCGACGTCACCGAGCTCGGTCACGTCCGCAGCGAAGCGGTAGCCCGTGCCGCGCACCGAAGCGATGTAGCGCGGCTGGCGAGGATCGTCGTCCAGCTTGCGGCGCAGTCGGTTGACGAAGATCCGGAGCGTGTTGCGGCCATCGGTCGGCAACCATCCCCACACCTTTCGCACGATCACCTCGGTGGTCAACGCCTGTCCGGGCTGGCGCATGAGAAACGTCAGGAGGGCGTACTCGGTCGGGGACAGGTGAAGGGGCTGGTCGCGCAGGCGGCACTGCTGGGCGCGGAGGTCGACGCAAAGATCTCCCGCGGCGAGGAAGCGGACTCCCGGCTCCCAGCTGCTGTCAGCCCGGCGCACCAAGGCGGCGATGCGCGCTGCGATACCCACCGTTCCGCTCCGGGCCTCGACGATGGCATCGACGCCGGCCGCCACGAGCGCGGCGGCATCGTCGGCGGGGGGAGAGCCGAGCACGACGATCGGCGCGAGGGTCACGGGACGGATGGCGTGAACCGTCGACCAGACGAGCGGGGGAGGGCCGGTGAGCAGGGCAACGGAGATCTTCTGGATCGACGCCAGCCATCGGGCCCGGTCGGCATCAGGGGCCAGTGTCACCAGCCACCCGTTGCGGCCCAGCCAGTCGCGCAGGCCCGGTGCGTCGTCGTCCACCGGGCCGACCAGCAGTACCGGGTAATCAGGGCACACGTCCCCGGTCAACTGGGACGGCGCTACCGAGACCGCGACCCCTGCGTCCCCACCTACGGCCATTTCCCCCCTGTACAGACTTGACAGCGTCTGCCTCGATGATATCGCTCCCAGCGGGGGGCTCTTGGGGCGGTCCCCCGGTTATGAGACAAATTGCCTCACAAAGCGATATCGTGACCGGACACCGAGATGCAGGGGGATGGGGGATGGCACACGACACTGGCGGCGCCGCCGCGAGCTTCTACGACGCCGCACCGATGGCCTTCGACCGCACGGAAGGATGGGCGTACTTTCGGGGTCCTGGGGACGTGTACGAGCGCGACGGGCTTTGGTACCTCACCAGCCCGCAGGCGGTTCGCTTCGCCCACCAGCACCCAGAGATATTCAGTTCGGCCAAGGCGTTCGACAGCCTCGGCAGCCCGGTCCCGCTCATCCCCATCGCTATCGACCCGCCTGCCCACGTCCGCTACCGGCGCCTCCTCGACCCGATGCTGGCCCCGCGCGTGATCGGGGGCATCGAGGACGAACTGCGTCGCCAGGTGAGGGAGATCATCGGCGAGTTCGCCGGCCGGGGAAGCTGTGACGTGATGGCCGACTTGGCGAAGCTCTACCCGGCGCAGGTGATCATGACCCTGTTCGGGCTCCCCCTCGAGGACCGGGACACCTTCATCGCTTGGACCAAGGTGCTCGTCGGTTCGTCGGGGGGTGGCGTGGGCGAAGCCACTCCCGAGCAGATGGAGGCGGGGCTGGCGCTGTTCAGCTATCTCCAGGAGTACATCGACGAGAAGCGAGCGACGCCGGCCGACGACATGTTGAGCCGGGTCCTGTCCATGGAGGGCGAGGATGCCTGGACCAACGAGGAGATCCTCGGGTTGTGCTTCCTCTTCATTCTCGCTGGCCTCGACACCGTCACCGCCGCCATCGGCTTCGTGCTGCGCGCCTTGGGCGAGGACCCCGGCCTGCGGGCACGGATCGCCGCGGATCCGCAGCTCACCGGTCCGCTGGTGGAGGAGGTGCTCAGGTTGGAACTGCCCGCGCCCATGACCCCTCGGGTTACGACCCAGGCGGTCGAGGTGTGCGGGACGACGATCCCGTCCGGCGCGTACGCCTTCTTGTGTCTGGCGACGGTCAACCGGCAGGACCGGGACCACCCCGACAGCATCGATCTGGGCGCCGGCGACAGAGGTCACATGAGCTTCGGCGGCGGCATCCATCGCTGCCTCGGGTCGCACCTGGCCCGGCGGGAACTGCGCATCGTGGTCGAAGAGTGGCTCTCGTTCATACCCGACTTCACGCTGGCAGAGGGCGTTCGGCCGGCTGTCCACTGGCCATCGGGGACTTTGCATTACGAGTCCCTTCCAGTGATCTTCCCGGCAACGGTCGCGGCTTCGCCCGTCGGCGGTGCGGCATGAGGATCCTCATCGACGCGGCCGCTTGCACCGGACACGGTCGCTGCTACTCGCTGGCGCCGGAGCTGTTCGAGGACGACGAGCAGGGCCACGGGCGCGTGGTCGGCGACGGGAGCGTTCCGCCCGAGTTGCAAGCGGCGGCACAGCGAGCGGAAACCGCCTGTCCCGAGCGGGCCGTATCCCTCCTGCCTGCGGGGTGACCCCGGTGGCTGCCACAGAGGGGGCCGCCTACGAGGCGGCGCTCGGAAGCGGCCTCTAACCGTTGGATTCGGCCCGGACCAGCCACGGTGCGAGGGCCAGGTCGATCACCCGGTCGATGAACGCGTCGTCGGCCACGCCACCCGAATGGACCACGCGAAACAGTATCGGGCCTAGAAGCTCGGCCAGGAGGTCGTCGGTGGTGGGGAGCCCCACCAGTTCGCCGGCCGCCACGGCTCTTCGCAGCGCCCGCTCTAACGGGATCGTCGTCCGCCTCAGGAGCCGATCCCTGAGGTCGGCGCCAGGCGGCTCCAGGGCCGCCCGCTCGATAAGGAAGGCCGTGAACTGCACGGCGGCCGGCTGGCTCATGTCCTGAACGGCTCGCCGCAGCTCTTTGCGCAGCCAAGACAGCAGGGGCCCGTCACCCTCGCGGAAGAAGGGTTCGTCGATGTTGGCCATCGTCGCGTAGAGCAGGTCGGCGGCCGTCGCCCAATGGCGGTAGATGGTGGCGCGGCTGACCCCGGAGCGCTCGGCGACCCGCTGGTGGGTGATGGCGCCTGTTCCCTCCTGCGACAGAAGCTCCGCTGCGGCTTCGAGCACAGCCTCCCTGCTGCGAGAGGCACGGGGATCGCGGGAGCGCCGTGTATGGATCGAGACGTGTTCGGCCACGGGCCGAATCTAGGGGCCCTAGACCAGCGCCCGTGCGGCCGCTGCACCCTAGGGCGCGTGAGGCGGTGCCCCGAGGTCGATCGAGAGTCCCTCATACGATGGCGGTCGGCGATCCGTGAAGCTGCGCACGCCCTCGGAGAAGTCGTCCTCCTCCTGCAATTCGTGAACGAGCTGCATGGCCGCCAGCCGGGACGACTCCGCCGGTCGCTCCCAGTCGGCCACCAGTTGCTGCTTGATCGCCGCCATCGAGTGAGGAGAGCAGTTGAGGGCCATGTCCCTGGCATAGGCCATCGCGTCGGCCATCAGCTGTCCCGGCTCGCTCAGGTGATCGACGAGTCCCATAGCATGGGCCTCCTCGGCCAGGATTACTCGTGAGGACAACAGGAGGTCCGCCGCCCGCCCGGCGCCGACCAGCCGCGGCAGCAGCCAGGAGATCGAGTTCTCCGCCGGCAGGCCGCGGCGTGCGAATGCCGTGGTCAGCTTGGCTCCCCTCGCAGCGAACCGGATGTCGGCGGCGCAGGCCTGGATGAAGCCGATCCCCGCGCAGGCACCGTTGATAGCGGCGATCACCGGTTTGGGGACTGTGCGAGCGAAGGTCATCGGCCGCCTGTCCTCGGTCGGAAGGTGTGTGCCGCCGACCGCCGCGGACAGCACCTCCATGTCAATCCCCGGGCAGAAGGACCGGCCCGCGCCGGTGACCACGACGACCCGCACCTTGGGGTCCGCTGCGCCCTCAGCCAGGGCGTCGAAGTAGGCGTTCTCCATCCCGAGGGTCCAGCCGTTGTTGCGCGCTGGTCGGTTGAGGGTCAGGAGAAGGACCCCCTGGTCGAGTTCCCGGAGGACCGGTTCGACAGCGTCGGGTTCGGTGGCCACCGGCGGGGTCTCAGGCCTGCTTTTTGAAGGTCTCGATGGTCCGCCGGACGTCCTCGGTGGCGAACGACTCGCCCTCGGCCGAGAGCGCAAAGGGCGCCACCAGGGCGATGGCGGCCTGGAGGTGCATGTTGAGGGCCCGCTTGGTCTCCTGGAGGGCCTGCGCCGGCTGGGCCGCGAGCTTGTGGGCCAGGGCCGTGGCCTCCTCCATGAGCTTGTCGTCGGGGACGGTCCGGTTGGCCAGACCGAGCGCCACGGCCTCGGCGGCGGGAATGCGCTCACCGGTCAGCAAGTATTCCTTGGCTTTGAGCAGGCTCATCATCAGCGGCCAAGCCACCGCCCCGCCGTCACCGCAGACCAGCCCGATGTTGACGTGGGTATCGGCCATGAAGGTGCTCTCGGCGATCAGCACCAGGTCGCAGCTGACGGCCACGCTGCAGCCGAGGCCCACGGCGGGCCCGTTGATGGCGGCCACGATCGGCTTCGGGAACTCCGCCATGGCGTCCATGAGCCGCTTGGCGCCCCTAAGGGAGAGCCGCCGGTGGTCGGGATCCTCGTAGCTGCGGATGAAATCGGGGATGTTGCCGCCGGCGCTGAACGCCTTGCCGGCGCCGGTGAGCACCACAGCACGGCACGAGTGATCGGCGGCGAGGTGCATCCAGATCTCTTGCATCCCCTCGTGCATGTCGTCGAGGAACGCGTTGCGCATCTCGGGGTTGTTGAGCGTGACGATGGTCACTGGGCCATCGGCCTCTACGAGGAGGTGCGGAGTGGGTGCGAACGGCATGGTCTCTCCAGTCGGTCCGGCGGGTGCGCGGCGGGGTAACTCGACGTATCTGTCAAGTTTAGGTGCATCCTAGCCAGGTGGTGCCGTCCGGGCTCGGCCCGTCACCCTGTCCCCTGCCGCCTGGCCGCCGGGACGTCGCGGGGTTGGTGCGCTCAGCGGCCTTTCCACACGGCTGGCCGGCGCTCGACGAAGGCCGTCGCGCCCTCCTTGGCGTCCTCGCTGGCGAAAACTGCCGGTGCCAGGTCGTCCTGGAGGGCCCAGACCTCCGCGGCGGGCCGCTCGGCCGCTGCCCGAGTCAGCCGTTTGGTGGCGGCCACTGCCAGCGGTCCGTTGGCCGCTATCTGCCGGGCGATCACCAACGCTTCGTTGAGGACGGCGCCGCTCGGCACGATCCTGTTGACCAGACCAAGCGCCAAGGCTCGCTCTCCGTCGATCAACTCACCGGTCAGCGTCAACTCGTAGGCAACGGCGATGGGTATGCGAGCTGAGAGCAGGACCCCGCCGCCGGCCGCTAGGAGGCCCCGCTTGACCTCGGGCAGGCCGAAGCGGGCCCCCTCGGCGGCTACCACGATGTCGCACGCGAGGAGCAGCTCGAAGCCGCCCGCCACCGCCGTCCCGTTGGCGGCGCCGATCACCGGCTTGGTGATGCCCTGGCGCTGCCAGC
The DNA here is from genome assembly GCF_025499425.1 of Acidiferrimicrobium sp. IK. GTDB lineage: Bacteria > Actinomycetota > Acidimicrobiia > Acidimicrobiales > Palsa-688 > Acidiferrimicrobium. The sequence goes on along the minus strand of NZ_JAIMCB010000002.1, from coordinate 58,183 downwards.
GGCCGAACGAGGCCAGGTCCTCAGTGGACTCGGCGCCGTCGTGTCCTGCGACGAAGCCCCGCAGGTCCATGCCAGCGCAAAACGCCCGGTCTCCCGTCGCGGTGAGCACCACCGCCCGGACGTCGCGGTCCGCGTCGGCTTCGCGCATGGTCCGACCGATTCCGGCGATCACTGCCTGGGTCATGGCGTTACGGGCTTCGGGCCGGTTGATCCGGGCGACGACAACACCGCTGTCGTTCCAGACCTCCAGGTCCACTGCTCAGTCCCCGAGCCCGGTCGCGCCAGCGGGGGTGGCGGCCTGCCAGGCGGCCAGCAATTCATCCGCGTTGACGACGTCCGCGATCATGGCGATGGAGTTGGCCAGGACGGCTTGGGCGTACTCGGCGGGGAGACCTACGACCGCGTCGCGAACGACGACCACCTGGTAACCGAGGTCCAAGGCGGTGAGGGCGGCGCCGATGATGCCCAGGTTGAGCGATACACCGACGAGGACGACCGTTCGGGCACCGAGGTTGCGGATGATCTGGTCCAGCGACGTGGAGGTGAAGGGCGTCATGCCGTGAGACCTGGGAACCTCGATGTCCTCTGGCTGCACGTCGAGCTCGTCGACGAGGGCGACACCCGCTTGGTCTGTGTCGGTCGGGTTGTGGCCGGTATCGGCCCGCCGGCGCGCGCCAAGCGCGAAGATGCGGCAGTTGACCGTCTGCCCGGCACCGTCAGAGCGCTCGCGCATGGTGGCGTGGAGCACCCGCACGCCCGAGGCCCTGGCCCCGGCGCAGATCCGGCCAGCCACCTCGAGCAGGCCGGCCCGCCGGACGGCCGCCGGTAAGGCCGGGAGGATGGCGTCGTCGCCGACGATCCCCTTTTGCAGCTCTACCGTCAGGAGAACGGTGTGAGCCGGGTCTACCCGCTGGGCGAAGCGGACCTGGTCGCTTGACATGTCTGTCGGAAGCTAGCAGCGACCGGGGTGCGCCAGGAAGGCCTCCCGATGCGCAGGCAAACAGGTGGCGGAGCGGTATGGTAAAAACACCAGCGAGATTGCAAGCGCCGGGGGTGGAAGTGGGCCGTGGCAACAGTAAGTGTGTGTGAGCGGCTCGTACCGGCGAGACCTGGCGTCTGTTGGTCACGGGCGGGCGCCTGCTTGTCCCGGTAGCGAGGAGATCCGATGTCAAGGACCGACGGGTTCACCCCCGAAACCCGGATGTTGATCGACGGCAGCCTGGTAGGCGCAGCTTCCGGCAAGACCTTCGACAACATCAACCCGGCGACCGAGGAAGTCCTTGGCCCGGTGGCGGACGCATCGCGGGAGGACATGCAGCGGGCCATCGCAGCGGCCCGGCGGGCGTTCGAGGAGACCGACTGGTCGACCAACCGCGAGCTGCGCAAGCGATGCCTGGAGCAGTTGCAAGACGCGCTGGAGGCGGAGCGGGAGGAGCTGCGCGAGGAGTTGATCGCAGAGGTGGGCACTCCCAGGTCGGTCACCTACATGGCCCAGCTGGAAGGGCCCCTGGCTGACGCCTTCCGGTACCCGGCCAAGCTGATCGACGAGTTCCCCTGGGAGCGGTCGCTCAGCGACGGCGACGCCTTCGGGACCCACAGCGCCCGGGCCGTCTGGAAAGAGCCGCTGGGCGTGGTCGGTTCGATCGTCCCTTGGAACTACCCCTTCGAGGTGACCAGCAACAAGATTGCCCAAGTGCTGGCCACCGGCAACACGACCGTGCTCAAGCCGGCGCCCGACACCCCCTGGAACGCCACGCGCCTGGGCCGCCTCGTAGCCGAGAAGACCGACATGCCCGCCGGGGTCTTCAACGTCGTGACATCCTCGGATCACCTCGTGGGAGAGGAGCTGACCCTCTCGCCGCTGGTTGACATGATCTCGTTCACCGGATCGACGGTGACGGGCAAGCGGATCATGGAGAAGGGTGCCGCCACCCTCAAGCGGGTGTTCCTCGAGTTGGGCGGCAAGTCGGCCATGATCGTCTGCGACGACGCGGACTTCGCTTCGGTGGTACCGGCCGGCTCGTTCGTGTGCATGCACGCCGGCCAGGGGTGCGCCATGCAGACCCGGATGCTGCTGCCCCGCTCCCGCTACGACGAAGGCGTCGAGCTGATCACCCAGGCGATGGCGGCGGTGGCCTACGGCGACCCGCAGGACCCGGCCAACTTCTCCGGGCCGCTGATCAGCTCCAGGCAGCGGGATCGCGTCCTCGGTTACATCGCCAAGGGTCAGGAGGAGGGGGCCAAGCTGGTTCTCGGCGGGGGCCGGCCGGCGCACCTGCCGAAGGGGTACTACGTCGAGCCGACGCTCTTCGTGGACGTCGACAACTCCATGACCATCGCCCAGGAGGAGATCTTCGGGCCGGTGCTGTGCGTGATCCCCTACGAGGACGACGACGACGCCGTCCGCATCGCCAACGAGAGCGCGTTCGGTCTCTCCGGTGGCGTGTTCTCGGCGTCCGAGGAGCGGGCCACGGCCATCGCCCGGCGGGTTCGGACCGGCTCGATCGGGATCAACGGAGGCGTCTGGTACGGCGCCGACTCGCCCTACGGGGGCTACAAGACCAGCGGAATCGGCCGGCAAAACGGCCTCGAGGGATTCGAGCAGTATCTGGAGACCAAGGCCGTCGCCTGGCTCCGCCCCTGACCAGTCGACACGACAACGAAAAGACAGGAGAGCACCATGGCAGGTCGTTTGGAGGGAAAGGTCGCGTTCATCACGGGCGCGGCCCGCGGGCAGGGTAGAAGTCACGCCATCCGCCTGGCCCAGGAGGGGGCGGACATCATCGCGGTCGACATCTGCCGCCAGATCGAATCGAACCCTTACCCGCTGTCGTCGCCGGAGGACCTGGCCGAAACGGAGCGTGCGGTCAAGGAGCTGGGGCGGCGGATCGTGGCCCGCCAGGCCGACGTCCGCGAGCGTGACGAACTGCGCGACGCGCTGCAGGCCGGCATCACGGACCTCGGCCACGTCGACACCGTCGTCGCCAACGCCGGGATCCTGCCGATGGCGATGGGCGACCCCCAGACAATGGACTTCCAAGATGCCGTGGACGTCGACCTCACCGGTGTGATGAACACCGTGGCCGTTGCGCTGCCCCACCTCCCCGACGCGGCGTCCGTCGTGATCACCGGCTCGACCGCGGGGATGATGCCCAACACCACCGACAACCCGGCGATGGGGCCGGGAAGCGCCGGGTACGGCTGGTCGAAACGGATCCTGATCAGCTATACCGAGCAGCTCGCTCTTCACCTGGCCGGGCGCTTCATCCGGGTCAACTGCATCCACCCGACCAACTGCAACACCCACCTGCTGCACAACGACGGGCTCTACAGAGTGTTCCGCCCGGACCTGGAGCACCCGACGCGCGAGGACGCGGAGCCGGCGTTCACCACCTTCCAGGCGATGCCCATCCCCTACATAGAGCCGGTTGACATCTCCAACCTGGTGCTATTCCTGGCTTCGGACGAGTCGCGCTACATCACCGGCCAGCAGATCAGGGTGGACGCTGGATCGCTGCTCAAGTTCCCGGGCGGCCCGACCCAGTAGCACCCCACGAGCTCCCCCCGCAGCGGTTGCAGGAGGGGGTACCGGCGGGGAATCCCCCGGTACCCCCTCCCAACCCAGAGACTGGAATGTTGCCCCGCCCGCTACTCGCCAAGCTGTCCCAGTCGGCGGCTAGGCGCCGCCGCCCTCCTGAGGGACGAGGATGACCTTGCCGGTGCTGCGCCGCTCGGCTACGGCTTGCAGCCCGGCCGCTGCCTCCGTGAGGGGAAGCACGGCTGACACGTGGGGACGGAGGCCGGCCCCGACCATGGCCATCAACGCCGCGCTGCCGCGGCGGGCGGCTTCGGGCTCGTGCTCGGAGAAGGTCCGCATCTCGAAGCCTCGCACCGTGACCCCTTTGAGCAAGACCAGGTTCAGCGGGATGCGGGGAATCACGCCCGACGCGTACCCGACGGTCACGAACCGACCGCCCCAGCGCATAGCCCGCAGGGCAACTTCGGCGTAGGGCCCACCGACAGGATCGACGACCACTCCGGCGCCACCGCCGGTGATCTCCCGTATCCGGCTCTTCATGTCCTCCTCGTCATAGCGCACCGCAGCGTCGGCGCCGCGCTGCAGGCAGGCTGCGGCCTTGGTGTCACTGGAGACTGCCGCGATGGAACGACAGCCGATCTGTCGGGCGATGTCGATGGCCGCCATGCCGACACCCCCCGCCGCGCCGAGGACGACCACCCATTCCCCGGGCGACGCGCCGGCGACGCTTACGATCGAGTGGTACGCGGTCAGGTAGGTCACTTGCAGAGCGGCGGCGCTGATCAGGTCGACCCCAGCAGGGACTGGGACGAGCGATGAGGCGGCGACGGCGACCTGCTCGGCGAAGGCGCCGACCATTACCGTGGCCGACACCCGATCCCCCGGTGAAACCCCCTCCACGCCGGTCCCGACGCTGCGCACGGTGCCGGCCAGCTCGCTCCCCGGAATGAATGGCAGGGGCACCGATACCTGGTACCGGTCGGCCATGATCAAGACGTCTGGGAAATTGATTGCCGCGGCAGCGACGTCCACGACGACTTGACCTTCCCCGGCCACGGGGTCGGGCCGCTCTTCCAGGATCAAGGCAGTGGGGTCGCCATAGGCATGCAGCACAGCAGCCAGCATCTTCAATGTCCCTCCCGGCCGCTAACGTAACCGGCCTGTATGGCAGCGTATGACTTCACGCGCCGAGCCAGCTACGGCCCGGCGAGCCCGGCAGTCGGAGAGCGTGGGGCACGCACTCGCCGGCGCATCGTGGACGTCACCCTTCTTCTCTTCGAGGAGAAGGGGTTCCACGGCACCCTGGTCGACGACATCGCGTCCTCAGTGGGCATCTCGCGCGCCGCGCTCTACCAGTATTTCGGGAGCAAGGAGGAGATCTTCGTCGAGCTGCTCCGGGAGTGCGGCGCCGCGCTGCTGCGGGTCATACCCCGCCTGGGCCGTACCGGCCCTACTCCCGCTGGCTACGACAATCTCCACTGGTGGCTGGGGGAGTGGGCCTGGGTGTACGACAAGTACTCCACCATGTTTGTGCAGTGGTCCCACGTTGATTCGCCAAGGGCGCCGCTGCGACCGCTGATCGCCGATTTCAACAGCGAGTACACCCGGCGGATGACCGACCGCCTCGCCGAATGCCACGTCACGGGGTTGGATTTGGAGGACCTGGCCGCGGCCCTCCTGGCCACCGTGACCAGGGTTAACTACTACCGGACGGTAGCGGCCACAGGGGGCGTCGGAGACGGGCCGCTCCTGGACGCTCTGGCGACGGTCTTCCAGCTCGTCATGTATCCCTCCACCCCCGCGTCGGCGCTGGTGCACACGGGGGGCCCGTCGGAGCAACCTGCGCTTCGCTCACCACGGCCCCGTCGGGGCGGGCGTCCCGTCAGCCGCCGGCGCGCGATCACGGAACGGGGCAGCGCTGGTCGCCTGGAGGGATGCAGCCCGCAGGTGCGGGCCACGGTGGGGCGCCTGCTGGATGCCGGAGCGGAGACCCTCGCGGCCAACGGCTACCACCTGACGAGCGTGGACGACATCGTCCGGCAGGCTGGACTTGGACGGGGCACGTTCTACAAGTACTTCTCCGACAAGACCGATCTGCTCGGCGTGCTGGCCGAGGACGGGGCCCTCGCCCTCTCGCGTGGCCTGCGAGAGTTCGACGCCAGCGCCGCCGGCGGGCTCACCGGAGAGGACCTCCGATCCTGGTTGCGTCAGTTCGTCATCCTGCGCCGCCGCTACATGGGGGTTTTCCGGGCCTGGTCCGAAGGAGAGCCCGATGTCGACACCGTGCAGGTGCCAGGTCGGATCGCAAGGACCGTCCTGGTCGACGCCTTCGCCCGGGTCTTGACCGGTGCCGAACGCCGCCACCCGCTCGACGTCAAGGCCGGTTCCCTCATCGTGCTCTCGCTGCTCGAGCAGCTGCCCGGCCAGGTCGCCGACGCCCTCGGGGGCATGAGCGACGAGCGCCTGGTCGAGACGATGGCGGTGGTGATCGAGCGCGGCTTGCTGGGCAGGGGCCGCCGCGGGGCTCGACCGCGCAAAGCGCAAACCGCGTCCGGGACCGATGCCGGGTCCGCTCGTGCTGACAGGTGCCGACCAGAGCAGCTCTGATCGCAACCGGCCGCAAGGCTATGCTTCGAGCCGGGCATCTGACGGCAGTGTCACCGCAGGGTGCCGTACCCGCTCCGGCGCCAGGGGAGGAAGACACATGGACCTTGACTTCACCGACAGCGATCGCACCTTTCGCGACGAGGTCCGCACCTGGCTGGCGGAGCATGTGCCACGCGAGGGTCGCCCGACGCAGCGGGCCGCGATGCGAGCGTTCGACCTGGAGTGGCAACGCACCCAGTGGGACGGAGGGTGGGCCGGGATTTCCTGGCCCGAGGAGTACGGCGGGCGGGGTCTCAGCCTCACCGAGCAGCTGATCTGGTACGAGGAGTACGGACGCTACGACCTGCCGGACATCGACGCCCGCTTCGTCGGCATCAGCCATGCCGGTCCGACCCTGATGGCCCGCGCCTCGGACGAGCAGAAGGCCTACCACCTGCCGAGGATCCTCAAGGGTGAGGTCGTCTGGTGTCAGGGGTTCTCCGAGCCCGACGCCGGATCTGACCTCGCGTCCCTGCGCACCCGGGGCCACGTCGACGGTGACGAGATGGTCATCTCCGGTCAGAAGATCTGGACAAGCTACGCGGACATCGCTGACTGGCAGGAGCTGCTGGTGCGGACCGATCCTGATGTCCCCAAGCACAAGGGCATCACCTGGATCATCTGCGACATGCACTCTCCGGGTATCGAGATCCGTCCCCTCGAGACGATGGAGGGCGAGAGCGACTTCTGCGAGGTCTTCTACAACGACGTTCGATTGCCCCTCGCGAACGTGGTCGGCGAGATCGACGACGGGTGGGGGGTGGCCATGTCGACGCTCGCTTTCGAGCGGGGCACGGCCTTCACGCTGAGCCAGGTCCAGCTGTCGCGCATCGTGGAGGACCTGATCGACGAGGCCCGCGACCGGTCGGCCCCCGATGGCCGGCCGCTGATCCGCGACGAGGAGCTGGCCCGGCGCCTGGCCACGGCCCGGGCGGAGGTGGCGTCTCTGCGGGCCATGACCTATGCGGCCATCTCTCGCAGTCGCCGCCAAGGATCCCCCGGGCCCGAGGGCTCGATGCTAAAGCTCTTCTTCTCCGACGCCGCCCAACGGGTGTACCGCTTGGCGTTCGACATCGTCGGACAGGACGGTCTCGAGTACAGGTCGCGCTCGTCAGCAGGCGGATGGAGCGGCAAGTACCTGTATTCCTTCTCGCAGTCGATCGGCGGGGGGACCTCCGAGATTCAGCGAAACATCATCGGCGAGCGAGTGCTCGGCCTCCCGAGAGGATGACCCATGGACTTACTGCCCAGCGATGAACAACAGGAGATCGCCGCTGCGGCGGCGGCATTCCTGGCCAAGGAGCTCCCGATCGACGGTGTGCGAGCGCGTCGCCACGAGAAGCGGGCCGTCGACCCGGAGGTGTGGGCACGGTGCGCGAATCTCGGCTGGTTCGGTGTCGGCGTCGGAGAGGCCAACGGCGGCGTGGGATATGGCCTGGTCGAGGAGGCCATCCTCTTCCGGGAGATCGGGCGCGGCCTCGCACCCGGTCCCTTCCTGGCGACGAGCCTGGCCGTGCGAGCCGCGCTCCAGACGGGTCGGATCGACCTGGCCGGGGCGTTGATGGCCGGCGACTGCTTCGCCGCTCTCGGCCTGCCACGAGACCCTGACGCGGCGGTCGAGGATCCGCTCTATGGAGCGTTCGATCTGATCGACGACGAAGGGGCCTCGGTGCTGCTCGTCGCTGGACCCGGAGGCAGCGCCCTGGTGGACGTGAGCGCGCTCGGTCCGGTGAAGCGCCTGGTCGCGCTCGACCCGGCGAGCAGGCTCGGACGGATTGATCTCACGGGAGCGCCGGCCACGGTCCTGCCCCACGCCGATGCCGGAGCGCTGTTCGAGCGGGGCACCGTCTTGGCGGCCGCCATCCTTGCCGGCACCGCCGAGGCGGTGCGCGACCAGGCGGCCGAGCACGCCAGGACCCGAGTGCAGTTCGGGCGGCCGATCGGCGTCCACCAGGCGATCAAGCACCGCTGCGCCGAGATGGCGCTGCGGTGCGAGGCCGCTACGTCCCAGGTCTTCTTCGCCGCTGCTGCCATCGACGGGGACCGGGCCGACACCGGGTTCCAGGCGTCGTCGGCCAAGATCGTCGCCACCAACGCCGCGGTGGACAACGCCCGGGACAACATCCAGATCCACGGCGGTCAGGGTTACACCTTCGGCAACGACGCCAACTTGCACCTCAAGCACGCCCACGCAGTTGCTGCCACGATGGCTCCGTTGCGGTGGCACCTCGCCCACCTGCTCGACCTGGTTCCGGCCGAGTGAGCCGGACAACCGGCGGGCCCCCGCTTGGCGAATGCGGTTCTACCTTCAACGAGGCCTTGGAAACAGCTGCCGCGTTGCACGGCGACGCCGACGCCTACGTGGAGGGGGATGCCCACTTGAGCTTCCGGGGTTGGGCGGCGGCAGCAGACGCGGTGGCCGCCGAGATGGTGGATCGGGGGGTGCGCCCAGGCGACGTCGTGGCCCTCCACCTCCCGCCGTCGATCGACTACGCAGTCGCTGTCGCTGCCACCCTGCGCGCCGGCGCCGTGGCGACGGGCATCAACACCCGGCTCGGGCCGCGGGAGATCGCCGGCATCCTCGAGCAATGCCGTCCGGCGCTGGTCGTGAGGGAAGGCCCGTCGTCGAGCGCGAAGTCTGGCGTCGAGGGCGCTGCGCCGGCACCCTTCACGTCAGGGTCTGCGCCCAGCATGTGGCGCAGCGAACTGGACGCCGCAAGGCAGCGGCCAGGACTCGGATCGGCCGCCCCGGTCCGCAGGCCCGACGACCCGGCGGTGATCATCTGGACCAGCGGTACGACAGCCATGCCCAAGGGAGCCTGGTTCGACCACCGCAACCTCGAGGCGGCAGTCCACTCCGCGGGGGTGATGAGCGCCCCATACGATCGGCGGCTCGTTGGGACGCCCTTCGCTCACGCCGGCTACATGGCCAAACTCTGGGAGCAGCTCGCATGGGGCACGGCGATGGTGATCAGCCCGACGCCGTGGCGCGCAGGGGACATGCTCCGCCTCCTCTTGGAGGAGAAGATCACCGTCGCGGGAGGCGTCCCGACCCAGTGGGCCAAGTTGCTGGAAGAGCCCGGGCTGGAGCGTCTCGCGTTGTCGCGCTTGCGCGTTGCCCTGGTGGCCACCGCCCCCGCCACCCCCGACCTGGTCCGCCGCGTCGAAGCGGTCCTCGGTTGCCCCATGATCGTCCGCTATGCGATGACCGAGTCCCCGAGCATCACCGGCACCGAGCCCGGCGATCACCCGGAGGTGCTGCAGCGGACCGTCGGACGACCCCAGGCCGGTATGGAGGTCACCGTGGTGGGTGACGGGGGCGAGGTGCTCCCGGTCGGGACGACGGGGCGGGTGCGGGTCCGGGGCGCGTCGGTCATGCGCGGCTACTGGGCCGCGCCGGCCCTCACGGCCAGAGTCTTGGCTCCTGACGGCTGGCTCACCACCGGAGACCTCGGCTCGATCGGGACGGACGGCAACCTGGCCCTCGCCGGGCGAGCCGACGACCTCTACATTCGCGGGGGCTACAACGTCTACCCCACCGAGGTGGAGGCGGTCCTGTCGGAGCACGGAGGGATCGCGTCGGTGGCGGTCGTCGGCGCAGAGGCGCCTGTCATCGGGCAGATCGGGGTGGCCTTCGTCGTCCCGTCGGAACCGGACGACCCGCCCACCCCGGCGGAACTGCGAGCCTGGGTAGGCGCCCGCCTGGCCGACTACAAGGCTCCCGACGAGGTACGCATCGTCGACGAGCTTCCTCTCACCCCCATGGCCAAGGTGGACCGGCGTGCGCTGCGAACCCTGGCCGCGGCGCAGCGGTTACCTCGCGGAGCCGCTGGGCCGTCGGCCGCCCGGCCTGCGCCGCGGCTGTCTAACATCGCTGTCATGTCTTCCGACGGCCCGGCAGCGGGCGATCAGGCCGCGCAACTGCGCATCGAACCACTCGACGGCACGTCTGCGGTCACCGTCGTGACTCTCGACCGGCCGAAGCGCCGCAACACCATCGACGGCGACTCCGCGGCCCGCCTCACCCAGTGGCTCGAGGAGCTCAACACCGACCGCTCGGTGCGAGCGGTAGTCATCACCGGTAGCGGCCGGGACTACTGCACAGGAGCGGACGTCGCCGCCGCCGGGCCTCAGCCGAGCCCGCTCGACTACCGCTACGCGACCGAGCCGTTCCGCCGGCTGTTCAAGGCGCTCTGGGAGGTGGAGAAGCCTGTGGTGAGTGCGGTCAACGGCACCGTCGCCGGAGCGGGTTGGATGCTCGCGTTGCTGGGCGATCTGGTGGTCGCCGACCGGACCGCGCGCTGGACCCACGTGTTCTCCCGCCGGGGCATGGTGCCCCATGCCGGAGACCCGTACTTCCTGCCCCGCATCATCCCTTTTCATCGGCTCAACGAGCTGGCCCTGCTGAGTGATCCCGTCACGTCCGCGCAGCTGGCCGAATGGGGTGTGATCAACCGCTTGGTCGATGCCGAGGAAGTACTCCCAGTGGCGCTGGATCTGGCGCGCCGTCTCGCGGAGGGACCGACCCGCGCTCTGGGCCTGACCAAGCGGCTGTACCGGCGCTCACTCAGCTCTGACATGGCCACGTCGTTCGATGAGGAGCGGTCGGCGACCGCGCTCCTCTCCACCACAGCCGACCGGCGCGAGGGCATGCAGTCGTTCGTCGAGGGGCGCCCCCCCAGGTTCATCGGGGACTGAGGCCGGGTAGCTCTCAGGTGCTGTAGCGCTTGCGCAGGAGTGCCTTCTGCAGCTTGCCCAGGTCGTTGCGGGGCAACTTCTCGATGACTTCGAGCTGCTCAGGGATCTTTTGGGTGGCCATCCCGACGCGGCGGCAGTGGGCCGCGACCTCGGCGAGGGTCAGCCCCTCGCCGGGCGCCAGTTCGACCACTGCGCAGCACCGCTCGCCGGTGCGGGGGTCGGGCAGGCCGATGACTGCCACGCCGGCGACCGCCGGGTGGCCTGACAGGACGTCTTCCACCTCGCGTGCGCTGATGTTCTCGGCGTTGCGAATGATGATGTCCTTGCTGCGCCCGGTGATACGGACCATCCCGTCGGGGCGGCGGGTCCCGAGGTCCCCGGTGCGCAAGAATCCGTCCGCGTCGAAGGCGGCAGCGTCGAGGGCGGCGTCGACATAACCGAGGAACGACTGGGGTGCCCGGACCCGCAGCTCGCCTTCGTCGCCGTCTGGCACCGGACCATCGGGGCCTACGACCCTGAGCTCGACGCCGGGTACCGGCACGCCGACGGTGGTGTCGAGGTCCGTGTCGCTTGCGTCGAGCGGTGGGAAGGTCAGCGCTGGCGCCTCGGTGAGCCCCCAGCTCGAAGTGATCCCGATGCCTCCGAGAGTGGCCTTCACCTTCTGGTGCAAACCGGCGGGCAGGGGGGCGCCCCCATTGCAGCACATCCGCAGCCGAGGCAGCAGCGGCTCGGGAGCTTGCTCCTGCTGTGCGCTGAGGTAGGCGCCGTACATCGGGCCAGCAGCGGCCAGGACCGTCACGCCCATGTCCGCAGCCAGGCGGGGGCTGCGCTGGGGGTCAAACGCAGGGTCGAGGAGTGCTGAGCAGCCGGTGCGCAGCACGGTGGCGAGGATCATGACCCCGCCGATGTGGGTGATCGGTATCGGGACGTAGACCACGTCGTCATCCCCGAGCCCCCCGACCAGAACCATCCCGTTGGAGGCGGCCATGGCCGAGGCGTCGCTGTGGCGCACGCCCTTCGGGTCTGCAGTGGTCCCAGAGGTGTAGTACACCCAACGCTCCGGTCCCGTTCCTCGGAGGGGTGCCGGTGGCGGAGCAGGCAGCCCAGCTGGATCAGCTGAGGGAAGGTCATCGGGGTCGGTCCCGGCGCCGACCACGATCAGGCCGCAACCGGTGGAGCCGGCCACCTCGGCGCCCAACCGAGCGTGGTCGAAACCACGCCAGGTGGCCGGCACGACGAGAGTCGTCGCCCTCGCCTGGTCGACCATGAACGCCACCTCGCGGCGCAGGATCGGGATCACCGGGACCTGCACCACCCCGAGGCGGGCGAGGGCTGCGATCAGCACGGCGGCAGCGACCGTGGTGGGCAACTGCCAGGCCACCCGGCCGCCGGGGGCCACGCCAGAATCGAGCAGGCCGGCGGCGGCGTTTTCGGCTGCCGACCGGTAGCCGGCGAAGCTCAGCATCGCACCGTCCCTGTCGCGCAGCATCACCCTCTCGGGCGTCAGCTGCGCCCGGCGTTCGATCAGATCCCAGAAGGATCGTCCGGGATGGATTGCAGGCATCGGGACGGTGACCCTGCGGTGCTCAGCCACCCATCCGGAGGCCGGGTGCCCGGGTCCCGAACAGGTCGGTGGCGAAAATGGCCCCCAGCTTGGTCGCATCCCAGCGCTTCCCGCCGCTGGACAGGACGCGGTCCTCGGTCCATCCGCCCATGAGGAAGATCTTCTCGCCCATGGCCCGGATCACCTGGCCTGACACGTGGTCTGCCTCATCGCTGGCCAGCCACGCCACCACCGGCGATGACAGCGTCGGGTCCAACGGATCGAACTCGTCCTCGTCGCGCTCGTCTGCCTCGCGTGGTGCGGGAGCGCCGGGCATCGTGGCTGACAGGCGCGTCAGGCCTCCAGGGCCGATGACGTTGGCGGTGACCCCAATGCTGGCCAGTTCCAGGCTGAGGGTCAGAGTCATGCCGACGATGGCGGCTTTGGCCGTCGCGTAGTTGGTCTGACCGAAGTTGCCGAGCAGCCCGGCACCCGACGTGGTGTTGATGATCCGGCCGGCCACCTTCTCCCCGGAGGCCTTGGCCCGATCGCGCCAGTGCCGCGCCGCCGCCCTCGACGTCAGCCAGGTGCCCCGCACGTGGACCCGCATGACCAGGTCGAAGTCGTCGGCACCCATGTTCCACACCGCTCGGTCCCTCACGATCCCAGCGTTGTTGACGAGGATGTCGAGGCGACCGAAGCGATCGACGGCGCCTGTCACCATGGCGGTGGCCTGGTCCTCGTCGCCCACGTCGCCGTAGTCCGCCACCGCAGTGCCGCCCCGGGCGGTGATGATGTCCACCACGACATCGGCGTCGCGGCCATGGCCCTCCCCGCTCACCGACGATCCCAGGTCGTTGACGACCACAGTCGCGCCGTGGCGAGCCAGCTCCAGTGCGTGGCCGCGGCCGATGCCGTGGCCGGCGCCGGTGACGAGCGCGATCTTTCCTTCAAGCAGGCGTGACATTCGGTGGCCTCTCCCCGTGGGCGACTTGCGAACCACCATCTTACGCGCGTGTCACTTGAGCCTGACCGCTCGACGCCGATCAGGCGTCGAGGGCCACGTCGCCGTTGATGCTGGACCCCCCGTCGACGGGAATGAGGTCTCCGGTCACGTAGGCGGCCTCGTCCGACGACAGCCACAGGGCTGCGTAGGCGACATCGTTGGGGGTGCCCATGCGCGTCAGGCGGCCGCCTGTCGCCTTTCCGACCCCCACCCCGGAGTCTCCCCGACCGCTCTGCACCCGGCCGACGACAAGGCAGTTGCACCGGATCGAGTCGGCGGCGCCCTCGACGGCCAGCACGCGCGTCAGGCTGTTCATCCCTCCCTTGGCGGCCGCGTAGGCGCCAAAGCCGGTGAACCCGGCCAGGGACTGGCCGGAGGAGATGTTGAGGATCGAGGCTCCGTCGGCGGCCGCCAGATGGGGCCATGCGTGCTTGGAGGCCCAGAAGACGTTGCCGGTGAGCGCCCCCACCATGATCCGGTTCCAGTCCTCGGTGGAGTACTGGTGGACTGGAATGACCGTCGTGGCGACGACGTCGGTGGGTGCCGCGTTGTTGATCAGCGTTGTGAGCGACCCGAATCTTTCGACGGTCGCCGCGATGACCTCCTCGACGCTGCCCTCGTCGGTCACGTCGAGCCGGAAGAACGCCGCAGTGCCTCCGGCCTCCGTGATCCGGCTCACCACCTTGTGGCCCTTCTCTTCGGTGCGTCCCGTCACCGCTACCGCCGCGCCCTCGGCCGCGAACATCTCGGCGATTGATCGCCCGATGCCACGGGTCGAGCCCGAGACCAACGCCACCTTGCCTGCCAACCGTGCGGCCACCTCGTGTCTCCCCCCTGCGTGTCTGACGGTAGCGTCACACGACGCAACGTTCCCCTGGAGCATATGTTGTTAGCGACCGGCAGGCTATTCTGACGTTTCGTTCTGGTCGCGCTACGCGCCGAGTTGGGAGCTCATGTCCTTCGAATATGTGGTTGAACGAGGCAAGATCCGTGAGTTCGCGGCTGCCATGCAGACGGCCAATCCGGCTTACGACGGCGAGGATGCCGTCGCACCTCCGACCTTCCTGGCGTCCGTCGCGCTGTGGACTCCCGAAGGGACCCGGCCCGACGCCGGTTTTGACCGCAAGCGGCTGCTCCACGGTGAGCAGGAGTACGTGTTCCACGGTCCCCTGCCGCGCGCGGGGGATCATCTGCAGGTGGAGTTCCGCATCGGTCGCCGGTACGAGAAGGAGGGTCGGCGGGGAGGGACCATGCGCTTCGCCGTTTTGGTCACGGAATTCCGGGACGCAGAGGGCAACCTTGTAGCCGAGCAGCGTTCCACCGTCGTCGAGACGGCCCAAGCACCGAAGGAGGATGCATGACCGTCGCAGTCGGTGACAGCCCGAAGGCGGCCACGTTTGGTCCCTTGACCCGGGAGATGTTCGTCCGGTATGCCGGCGCATCCGGGGACTTCAACCCGATCCACTACGACGACGGCTTTGCTCGCTCTGCTGGGTTTCCCTCGGTGTTCTCCCAGGGCATGCACCAGGCCGCCCTCCTTGCCGGCTTCGCCGCGGACTGGCTCGGCGCCGACAGGGTCCGCCGTTTCGCGGTGCGCTTCCGCGAGCAGGTGTGGCCCGACGACGTGCTGACCTGCACCGGTAAGGTCGTCTCCGTGGAGGCCGGTAGCCAGGGCACTATCGCCACCGTGGAGTTGCTGTGCACTCGCCAGACCGGTGGCGTGGCCATCGCCGGATCCGCGGAGTTTCTCGTCGATGAGTGACGGCGGCCGCCGCGTCGCTGTGGTCGGCGCGGCTCTCTCAGATGTCGGACGAGTGGATCACTCGTCGCCCTACGCTCTCCTGGCTCAGGCGTCGCGCCGGGCGTTGGCGGATTCCGGCCTCGCGCCGGCCGACGTAGACGGTTTCGGCTCGACCGGCCTGGGCACCATGCCCCCGGTCGAGGTGGCGGAGTACCTGGGCCTCGCCCCTCGATGGGTCGACTCCACGACCGTCGGCGGATCATCGTGGGAGGTAATGGCGGCGCATGCCGTCGACGCCATAGCGGCGGGCCACGCAGATGTCATCATCTTGGCCTACGGCTCCACGGCTCGGGCCGACCTGCGGGCCGGCCTGCGTTCCGCCAACCTGGACTGGGGCTCGCGCGGACCCCTCCAGTGGGAGGCCCCCTACGGCCACACGCTCATCTCCAAGTACGCGATGGCCGCTCGGCGGCACATGCACGAGTACGGCACCACGCTCGAGCAGATGGCGGAGATCGCCGTTTCGGCCCGCTACAACGCCGGGCCCAACCCCGAGGCCTACTACCGGGATCCGATCACCGTCGACGAGGTCCTGTCGGGCCCGATGATCGCCGATCCCTTCACCAAGCTGCAGTGCTGTATCCGCTCCGACGGCGGCGCCGCGATCGTCCTCGCCGCAGCCGATCGGGTGCCCGACACGGCCCAGACCCCGGTCTGGGTGCTCGGGAGCGGGGAGCACACGTCGCACATGTCCATGAGCCAGTGGCCCGACTTCACCACCGGCCCGGCCGCAGTGTCGGGCCGGTTGGCTTTCGAGCGGGCCGGCCTGACGCCGGCGGATGTCGACGTGGCGGAGCTGTACGACGCGTTCACCTACATGCTGCTCATCACCCTCGAGGATCTCGGTTTCTGTGCCAAGGGCGACGGCGGCCCGTTCGCAGCGAGCGGGGCGTTGCGCCTGGACGGTGAGCTGCCCACCAACACCGACGGCGGGGGGCTGTCGGCTTGCCACCCCGGCCAGAGGGGACTGTTCCTGCTTGTCGAGGCGACCAGGCAGTTGCGAGGCGAGTGCGGGGACCGGCAGGTACCTGATGCCCGCATCGCCTGCGTCAGCGGCACCGGCGGGTGGTTCTGCTCGAGCGGGACGATGCTGCTCGGGGTGTGAGTCGGGCTCGGCGGGCGACCGGCGTCCGCCGGGAGGGGGCACGGCTGCCCGCCGCGGCGCCGGCTCTCGGAGCTACGCAGCCGGGGTGAAAACCGGAATGGTGATCTCCGGCGTGGCCTCTTCGTAGGCCACCGTGAGCGCCATGCCGACCCGCAGTTCCTCCGGAGGGCACCCGACCACGTTGGTCATCACGCGGGGCCCTTCCTCGAGGTCGACGACCGCCGCCACGTACGGCAGGCGGCTCGAGAACGGCGGTGCGTCGTTGACGAACACCGTGGACCACGTGTAGAGCGTGGCGCGCCCGCTGGCCTGTTCCCACTCGACCTCCTCGCTCCAGCACGAGGGGCAGAACGGGCGCGGGTAGTGGTGCGCGGCCCCGCACGAGCGGCACCGGACGATGAGGAACCTCCCGCCCCTGACCGCATCCCAGAAAGGGCGCGTGTCGTCGTCGATCGTCGGCAGGTCGCGGCGGGCAGCGTCGGGCACGGTGTCGAGCGTAGCGTCGGGGCGCTGCTGGCGGCGACACTCCTGTCAGATCGCTGCCCGGGGCTCCGGCGCCGCCGACCAGGCGCCATTATGCATATGATGGAGCGGTAAGAGCCGCGGCTCAGGTGGGAGGAGGAAGGATGCGACACGCGCCTTACAAGGAGGCCCGGCAGGCCCTGGCGGCCCGCTGGCGGAGCGAGGGGTGGCAGGCGGAGCAGACCGTGGCCGCGGCCCTCGACGCCGGCGCGGAGCGCCACCCGACCGCCAGGCTGGTGTTCGGCTCGCGGACCCGCCCCGCCACGCTGACCACCCGCGACGTGCAGGAGCAGGGTCGGCGCTTGGCCGCGGTGCTGGCCCGGAGGGGCCTGCGGCCTGGGGATACGCTGGTCATGCAGCTGCCCAACTGGGCCGAGTGGGCCGTCGGCTGGTACGCGTCGATGTACGCCGGATTGGTCGTGGCGCCGGTCGTTCACATCTACGGCGCGGCCGAGCTGGGCTACATCGTCCGGGACTGCGGCGCCCGGGCGCTCATAACGCCCGACACCTGGCGCTCTTACGATTACCTGGAGCGGATCGCAGCGATGGGGCCCTGCCCGGCGCTGGATCTGGTGGTAGCCGTTGGAGAGCGGGCGGTCCCCGGCGGAGTGGTCTGGGACGACCTGGTGCACGAGGAGGCGGCGCCGAGCGGGCCCGCGCCGCGGCGCCCCGACGACCCCTGCCTCCTCCTATACACATCGGGGACGACAGCCGATCCGAAGGGCGTCGTACACACCAGCAACTCTTTCCTGGCGGAGATCCAGACCATGGCCAATGAGCTCACGAGGGACGCCTCGACAGTGTTCCTAAACGGCGGGCCGGCCGGTCACATCACCGGGGCGTTGACCAACACCCGTCCTTTCCTCGACGGCAGCACAGCAGTTTCGATGGACGCGTGGAACCCTGAGGACGCCGTGGACCTCTCGCTGCGCTACGGGGTCACCGCATCGGTCGGGGCACCGGTGTTCCTCAACACCATGCTGGATGTGGCCGAGGCGAAGGGTGTCACCCTCGGCCTCCGCGAGTTCATGCTCGGGGCTGCCAGCGTGCCGCCCAGCGCGGTGGCGCGCGCTGACCAGGCCGGAATGCCCGGCTACCGCTGCTACGGGTCGACGGAGCACCCCACGATCAGCACCGGGCACCCGGGCGATCCGTTCGAGGTGAGGGCGTTCACCGACGGCAGTGTCATCGCCGGCACCGAGGTCCGCATCGTCGACGAGAACGGCCGAGTCCTCCCCGCCGGGAGGGACGGTGACATCCTCTCTATCGGTCCCGACCAATTCTCCGGGTACCTCACCGACGAGCTCAATGCCGATGCGTTCACGCCCGATGGCTGGTTCCGCACCGGCGACATCGGCCACCTGGATCAGCTCGGCAACCTGACCATCACAGACCGGCGCAAGGACGTGATCATCCGGGGCGGCGAGAACCTGTCCTCCAAGGAAATCGAGGATGCACTGGCCCGCCACCCGTTCATCGCCGAGGCGGCGGTCGTCGCCGCGCCGGATGATCGATTGGGCGAGACGGCGTGCGCCTTCATCGTCCCTCGGCCCGGTGAGACCGTCGATCTTCGATCGATCGGGTCGTGGTTCGCCGAGCTCGGCGTCGCTCGGCAAAAGACCCCGGAGCGACTGGTGATCGTCGACGACCTGCCCCGGACGCCGTCAGGCAAGATCCGTAAGGTTGAGCTGCGGGCGCGGCTCTCCTCCCCGGATGGGTGCAGCTCCGAATCGGTGTCTGGGACGGGGCGGTGATGTTCGACCTGCGGTCCAAAACCGCCGTCGTCACTGGCGGCGGGCGCGGTATCGGCCGGGGCATCGCCCGGGCCCTGGCCCAGGCCGGAGCCGACGTGGTCGTCAGCGGCAGGTCGCTGCCTCCGCTCGAGGACGCCGTGAAGGAACTGGAGGCGATAGGTGTGCGGGCCCTTATGGTGCCGGCCGATATCACCTCTCGCGCCGATCTCGACGCGCTCGTGGCCGCCGCGCTGGCCTTCGGCGGAGGCTCCATCGAGGTATGGGTCAACAACGCTGGCAGCGCATCGTCGTCCGATGTCGGTCCGCTGATCGACATGACCGAGGCCCAGTGGGACGCGGTGGTCGACACCAACCTCAAGTGGACCTTTTTCGCGGCCCAGGCCGCGGCCAGGGTCATGGCAAGGGGCGGCTCGATCATCAACATCTCGTCTCGCAGCGGATCGCAGCCGAACCCGATGACCGGCCAGTACGGTGCGGCCAAGGCCGGCGTCGAGAACCTGACCGCCACCATGGCCGTGGAGTGGGGTCACCGGGGGATTCGGGTCAACGCCGTCGCCCCTGGCGTCGTGCTCACCGAGACCCACGCGGCCGGGGCCGGGTCGATGTCGTCCCCGGCTCGCCGGCGCCGGCAGGTCGAGACCATCCCGCTTCAGCGGCTGGGGACCGTCGACGATATCGGCCCCCTGTGCGTGTACCTGGCGTCCGACGAGGCATCGTGGACCACCGGGAGCGTGATCCAAGTGACAGGCGGCAGCCGCATCCCGGTGGGGCTTCTGTCCTACCTGCACCGAGTGGCACCGCAGGAGGAGGGAACCGCATGAACTTCGAATGGACCGCCGAGGAGCAGGCCTTTCGGGAGGCGGTGCGCGACGCGATAGCCCGCTACGGCTCGCCGGAGTGGGGACCCAGGGACTTCGAGCTGACCACCCCGGAGCTGGCGGAGACGTGCCGCGCCTTCTGCCGGGCATTGGCCAAGGAGGGCCTCCTGACGCCCAACTGGCCCAAGGAGTACGGCGGGCGCGACGCCTCCCCGTGGGAGCAACTGATCCTCAGCGAGGAGATGCACGGGGCGTTCGAGCCCAGAGGACCGCAGTACATGAACGTCAACTGGATCGGACCGGCGATCATGGCTTACGGCACCCCGCGGCAGAAAGAGTTGCACCTGCCCTTGATCGCCAATGGGGACGTCTTTTGGTGCCAGGGGTTCTCCGAACCCGACGCGGGAAGCGACCTGTCGGCGATGCGGACCGCGGCGGTGCGCGACGGCGACACCTATGTCGTCAACGGGCAGAAGATTTGGACGTCCTACGCCCACGCCGCCGACTACTGCTTCCTCCTGGCCCGCACCGACCCGACGGCGGAGGCCCGCCGGGGCATCTCCGCCCTGCTGGTCCCGATGGACAGCGCCGGCATAGAGGTCCGTACCATCCCCAACATCGCGGGCGCCCACGTGATCCACGAGGTGTTCTTTCGCGACGTCCATGTCGACGCCTCCTGCTTGCTCGGAGCGGAGAACGACGGCTGGGCGCTGGTGCTCAACTCTTTGGCCAACGAACGGATCGGCATTGCCCGCTTCGAACGCTCGGCCAGGGCCCTCGACGCCGCGGTGGCCAACGCTCGCCAGGCCGGGCGACCGTTCGGACCGTGCGAGAAGGAGTTGGCAGGGCGGGCCCTCGCTTACAACGAGGTGGCCCGGGTGCTCAACTACGCCGCAGTCCAGGAGAGGATCTCGGCAGGGGAGGGGCCGCGTCCGGCCGCCTCCATCTCGCGCGTCGCTACGGTGACCGCCATTCGCCGCACCGCCGAAACCTCCTTGGAGCTGCTCGGACAGCCGGCGCTGGTCGACCCGGAGGCCGACGAGCAACTGGCTACGGCGACGACGGTGGCCATCGCCGCCGGAAGCTACGAGATGCAGTTGAACAACGTGGCCCGGCTGTCGCTCAACCTCCCGAAGGGATGATCCGGTGCTCCTGCAGTTGACCGCTGACCAAGACCAGCTGCGCCAGTCCCTGCGGGTACTGTTTGACCGCCAGGCCGGGTGGGAGCGGTCCCGCTCGCTGGAGAACGACGTCGACCGGCCGCTTCTTTCCAGCATGCAGCAAGCCGGTTTCCTCGACGTCGCCTCCACCGAGGGCGGCACCCTCCTCGACGCCGTCCTCGTGGTGGAGGAGGCCGAAGCGGCCTGTGCCCGGGCCCCGGTGGCGGCCCGCGCGCTGGTCGCAGCGCGCCTGCTCGACAGCGCCCCCCTCGTAGTGGGCCTGGTGGACACCGACCCGTGTGCCCTGACGCGCTACGCGGGGCTGTGCGACGCCTACCTGGTCCTCGACTCCGGCGGCGCGAGCTACGCCGAGGCCGCCCAGGTCGACGTGACGCCCGAACCGAGCCGGTGGGGATACCCGCTCGGGCGGGTCAGGGTGCGCCGTGCCGCACGCCTCGGCAGCGGTACCGGCGGACGCCTGCTCGCCGCCTGGCAGGTGGCCCTGGCCGCCGAGATGGGTGCGGCGATGCGCCGGGCGGTGGACCTCACCGCGACCTACGTCACCCACCGGACCCAGTTCGGCCGGCCGATCGGTAGCTACCAGGCGGTCAGCCACGCACTGTCGGAGGCGAAGGTGGCGACCGAGGGGACCATCTGGATGGCCCGGAGGGCGGCGGCCGACCCAGACGACACGATCTTGGCTGCGGCGGCCGCAACGTACGCCGCCGACGCCGCGGGCCTAATCGTCCAGCGCACCCATCAGGTGACCGGCGCCATCGGCATCACCCGGGAGTACGGCTTGGTCGCCTCCACGATGCGCCTCGGTGTCTTGCGCAGCGAACTGGGTGGCCCGCGGCGCCACGCGATCGGTCTGGCCGAACTGCGCTGGCCGCAACCGTGACCGAGAACCGGGAGCCGGCGGCCGCGGTGGGGTGGGCTGGGGCGGCACTCCATCCGGCCACCGCCGGGGGTGGCCACGAAGACCGGCCGGTGGTGCAGAAGGCCGCAGAGGTCCTCGCCGAGCGCATCCGCCGCCAGATCGTGAGAGGCGAGCTGCGCCAAGGCGAGACCCTGCCCCCCGAATCCGAGCTGCTCGAACGGTGGGGGATCGGACGTCCCGCCCTTCGGGAGGCGCTGCGGATCCTCGAATCCGAGCACCTCATCCGGGTGATGCGAGGCAACGTCGGAGGGGCCGTGGTGCGCGTGCCGTCGGTCGCAGTCGCGGCCCGGTCGGCGGCGGTCATCCTGCAGATGGAGGGCACCCCGCTCCCGGACATCTACCGGGCCCGGCTGGCGATGGAGCCGGGAGCGGCCTACGAGGCCGCCCGCCAGGCCGACGGCGGGGCGATCGCCCGGCTAGAGGAACTGTTGGCGCGCGAGCAATCCCTCGTGGATGATCCTCGCGGGTGGGCTAGTGCGGCGGTCCGGTTCCATGAGGGGGTGGTCGCCGCAAGCGGCATCCGTACCCTCTGCCTATTTGCCGACATGCTCTCCGAGATCATCGACGAGCACCAGGCGATCGCCGTGAGCGTGCAGACGGGGACGGAGGGCAGTGCCAACCGGAGCAGGGCCACCCGGTCCCACGCCAGGCTCCTGGCCCTTGTCCGGGCCGGGTCCGCTGACGGGGCCAGGCAGCACTGGTACCGCCATATCGAGGAGATCAACAGCCGATACTTCGCTTCATAGCCGGGTCGCGCCGCGGCGACGACCGGCGCTCAGCGGGCCCGGTCGCGTGGCATTCCGAGGGCTCGCTCTGCGATGAGATTGCGCATGACCTCGTTGCTGCCGGCGGAAATGGTGTAGCCCCGGGCGTAGAGCCACATGTCCTGCCACCGGCCGTTAGCCTCGGTTCCGGCGTCCCCCTCGACGAGCACCGAGCGGGAGCCGAGAAGCCGGAGGGCCTCCTCGGCGACATCGAGGTTGAGGGTGCTGAACCACGTCTTGAGCACCGGGGCGTCGGCGGGCGTCTCCTGCTGCAGCGCCGCTCGACTGGCCATGGTGTGCTCGAGCAGGCGAAGCACGTGCGCCCGCTCGTAGAGCCGGACGAGGCCCGCGGTGTCGACGAGGCCGGGGGTGCCTAGGGCGACCAGGTCCTTCACCTGCTCACACATGTCGCGGTCGCCGCTACCCTGCCGGCTGCGCTCTGACATCAGACTGCGGGAGGCGATGGCCCAGCCTTGCCCCTCTTCCCCAATGCGGTCGGCGACGGACACGACAGCGTCGGTGAAGAACACCTCGTTGAAGTCCGAGGTCCCGGTCATCTCCCGGAGAGGCCGGACCTCCACCCCGGGCTGGCGCATGTCGATGGCGAACGCGGTGATGCCGGCGTGCTTGTCCGCTGCGGGGTCGGTGCGGGCGAGGAGGTAGCCGTAGTCGGACCACTGAGCCCATGTGGTCCACACCTTCTGCCCGTTGACCACATAGCGGTCGCCGTCGCGGACGGCCCTGGTCGTGAGCGACGCCAGGTCGCTGCCGGCGTCGGGCTCGCTGTAGAGCTGGCACCAGATGTCCTCGCCGGCCCGCAGCCGGGACAGGAAGCGCTGCTGCTGGTCCGCGGTCCCGTGCTCCGTCAGTGCCGTCTCGACGAGAGGGTTGCCGATCCTCCACGGCGCGCCAGCGGCCTCGATCTCCTCGATGGCCACCCTGGCCGGCCAGGGGTCGGTGCCGGCAGCCAGTTCGAGGGGGCTATAACCGGCGCGGTGCAGCAGCCCCAGCCATTGCTGGAGGGCGGCTACCTCGCCCGCGTCCTCGGGGGTGCGCATCCCGGCCTTGCGTTGCTCCGGTCGGGGCGGTGCGTGCTCCGCGACGAATGCCCGCACTGAGGCGCGAAACGGGTCGTACTCCGGCGGAGCGACCGGCGCGTCCACGTCCATCTCAACCCACCTCCGCTGTTGGCGCGAGCCGGTCCCACGAGCGCGACCGCCGCCAGGCGGTCGTCCCGAACAGGACGGCGTTGGTCCTGGCTCGCCGGGCGAAGAGATGCATGTCGTGATCCCAGGTAAAACCGATACCCCCGTGGAGCTGGATGCCTTCTCCCGTCACCATTGCGGTGGCGTCTCCCACGTGGGCCTTGGCCAAGTCGACCGCTCCTTGAGCGTCGGGGAACCCGTCGCCGGCGGCGAGGGCCGCGTAGCGGGTGGCCGCACGGGCGCCCTCGAGGGCGAGCAGCATGTCGGCGCAGCGGTGGCGGATCGCCTGGAACGACGCGATCGGGCGGCCGAACTGGACCCGCTGGCGGGTGTACTCCACGGTCATCTCCACCACCCGCTCGGCGCCGCCGACGCTGTCAGCGCAGGCCAGGACCGCCCCGAGATCTATCCACTCCTGGAATGCGGCCATGGACCCCGTCGACAAAACCGCGGTCGATTCGACAGGGGTGCGGTCGAAGCTCACCCGTCCGAGCGGGCGGGTGAGGTCCAGCGAGCGGTGCGGTTGCACGCTGATCCCCTCGGCATCGGCAGCCACCAGCATGGCGATCACCCTCTCGCCGTCCCGGGCGGTTACGAGCAGCCACTCGGCGTCGGCGGCGGCCTCCACCAGGACCTTGGTGCCGGTGAGGTAGAACCGTTCGCCGGCCCGCTCCGCTCGCGTCGCCGTCCGGTGGGGATCCCAGTCCCCGGCGTCCTCGGCCAGGGCCACGGTGATCAGCGTGGTGCCCGAAACCAGGGCCGGGAGCAGGCTCTGATGCTCGCTGGTGCCGTGGGCGCTCAGCGCGTTGATGGCGACATTGGTCGAGATCAGCGGACCGCCGGCGAGAGCTCGGCCCCATTCCTCGGCAAGGGCCGTGGCGTCGACCAGCCCCTGCCCGCTGAGGCTGCCGCCTCCGGCCGCCTCAGGCGCCAGCATGGAGAACCACCCCAGCTCCGCGCCCTGGCGCCATCCGGCGCGGTCGAGCCCGGGTCCGGCCTCCAACAACCGGCGCGCCCCAGCCGCTGGCTGACGCCGTTCGAGCAACCCACGAGTGCTGGCCTGCAGGGCTTGTTGGTCTTCGTCGTAAACGAACTTCATTGCCGTGCGCTCATCCCGATGACGAATGCTATCGGATCTATCATGTGCATGAAAGGGTCGGTCTTGAGGGGTGGGCCGGGGGGCCGCCTCCTCCCCTTGCCGCTCCAGGAGACGGGGTAGCTTCCCCCGGTGCCCCGGCTCCTATTTGTGCACCACACCGTGTCACCGGCGACCCACGACTGCTACCTGGCCGCTCTGGAGGGGGCGTCGGACCCGGCCATCGAGGGTGTGGAGGTCGTGAGCCGGGCGGCGCTGTCGGCGACGGCCAGCGACGCGCTGGACGCCGACGGGTACCTCCTCGGAGCGCCGGTCACCCTCGGGTACCTGGCCGGCGGCTTGAAGCACTTCTTCGACACGGTCTACTACCAGTGCCTGGAGCAGACCCGGGGCCGGCCCTTCGGGGTGTACCTGCACGGCAACCAGGGTCTGGAGGGCGGCGTGCGAGCCATCCGCACGATCACCGCCGGCCTGGGGTGGCGCCTGGCGCAGCCAGTCGTGGAATTGCTCGGCGCCCCCGATCCCGCGGATCTGGCCGCGTGCCGTGAGCTCGGGGCCGCGGTCGCCGCCGGTCTGTTGCTGTGAGCCGGCCCGGCCTGGCCCGTTCAGGCGAGGCCGGTCGTTTTCAGCGGCCCCGGTGCTCGCTGTAGAAGCTGGCTGCGGGGGCGTCGTCGGTCTCGCTGACCGCAGCATCGGCCTCACCGTCGAAGGGGACATGGGTCACCGCCGGGACGGAGGCGGTGTCGTCATCCCCGCCGGCGCTGCCGTCGGCGCGGCGGGCCGTGGCCGCTTCGGGACCGAAGAATGCGACCATCGCCGACTCCTCGGCTTCGGACGGCTCGTCGTCGACCGACGCGATCACCCGTCCGGTCAGGATGGGACCAGGAGCGCCGTCCCCGGTCGGGGACTGGTCGCCGGCCTCCTCGGCCTCCGGGTGGGCGTCGGTCCCGGCCTTCGCGTCGGCGTCACCGCTGGCGTCGTCGGCGTCTTCGGCGGCGGCAGGGTCGGCGGGGGCCTCGGGTGACGCGGCCCCGGCGCTCAGCTCCGGCATGGAATCCGCGGCCCGGTCGGTGGTGGCGGTGGCCGCCGCCACGATCGCCCGCAGGCTCTCGGCCATCTCCTGCATGCTGGTGAACATCGCCTCCCGGCGCCGACCGAGCGCGGCCAGCTCCGCGTTGCGCAGTCCCCGAACCCGGGCGAACTCTTCGGCGGCGCGGGCCTCCTCGTTTTCGATATGGGCCCGGACCCGCTCCACCCACGCCTCGATCTCCTGGCGCCGGGCCAGCGCCCGGGCTTCGGCGTTGTTGACGATGTCCTCCGCTCGGAGTCGCGCCGAAGCCTCGAGGTTGCGGGCCGTCTCCTCCGCGCTGGCGATCCGGGCGGTGGCCCGCTGCTCGGCGTCCGCGGTGCGAGCCGCGCTGAGCAGCCGCTGCTCCTCGGCGCTGGCCTGCGCCGACGCCAGGAGGGTGTCGGCTTCCTCCCGGGCGGCGCGCACCGCCTCGGTGGCTCCCGCCTCGGCCTCCTCGAGGACCAAGGTCAGCCGCTCGCCCAGAGCAGCGATGGAGCGGGGGGTCTCGGAGCGGATGCAGGCCTCCAGCTCGGCGATGCGCCCGCGGAGCCGTTCGATCTCGGCGTTGAGGTCGCTGTTGGCAGCCTCCAGGGAGGCCATGGCCTCGGCCTGCTCGTCTTCGGATTCCCGGAGCGCGTCCACGTACTCGTCGACCTCCTCGACGTCGTAACCGCGCATGGACCTCGTGAAGTTCGGCGTGGACCTGATCATGTGGAGTGCCATCGGACCTCTGCTCTGCAGGTGGGCGCACGCGCCTCGGGATACGGAAATCTCCACCCGCAGGGCGCACCAAAGGTGCGACCTTCTCCGCCCACCAGCATGCCCGAGGGGGGCCCGGCGCGCAACGACCCTCGCCGGCGGTGCCGGGCGAACCCGACGAGCGGTACAGTCCGGGCATGGGGGACGTCGACGTAGAACTCACCATCCACGCCTCGACCGAGGCGGTGTGGGGCCTGCTGGAGGACCCGACCCGCATGGGCGACCTGTCGCCTGAGTGCGTGTCGGGGCGCTGGCTGGACGGCGCCACCGAAGCGGTCCCCGGCGCCCGGTTCCGGGGTTCCAACCGACGGGGCTGGCGGCGCTGGAGCACCACCTGCACCGTCACCGAGGCGGATCCCGGCCGGGCCATCGCATGGGACGTGGCTGTCGCCGGGCTGCCCATCGCGACGTGGGGCTACCGGTTGCGCGCCGACGGCGACACGACCGCGGTGACCGAATCGTTCACCGACCGGAGGGGACCGATGGTCAAGGTCCTCGGCGGCTGGCTGCGGGGTGTGAAAGACGTGCCTTCCCACAACCAGGTAATGATGCAGCGCACCCTAGAGGCGCTGCGGGTGGCGGCCGAGACCGCAGCCTCGCCGTCAGCCTGAGCGGCGCTACCCTCCCGGCGCGTCCACGGACCGGCGCACCAGCAGCTCTTGGGCCACGGTGGCCAGGTGCTCCCCGGACGCGCCGTAGACCCGCCCGGTCGACAGTCCCCGCGGGTGGCGCTTGCCGTCGGCGCGCAGATCGTGCAGCTGCCATCCGGCGGGTATCGGACGGGCGAACCACACGCAGTGGTCGAGGGAGGTGCCGTACCAGCGGCCGCCGGGGATCGGCTCTTGCAGCGACGTGTGGGCGTCGGACGGCAGGTCGTCGGAGAGGTAGGCCAAGGCGCACGCGGCCAGGACCGGGTCGCCGTCGAGGTCGTCGGCGACGCGCATCCACGCCTGGGCGTGTCCCGGCTCGGAGGGGATCACCACCCGCTCGATCATCGGGCTCCAGCTGTCGTCGGACGAACCGTCGGGCGGCGCCACGTCGAAGACGTTGGACTCGTAGTCGACCGCCGCGGCGTCGGGCCGGTGGATCTGGAACGACGCGGCCATGTGCAAGATGGCGGCGTCCTGGCGGGCCACGACCGAACGGGTCACGAACGACCGGCCGTCGCGCAGCCGGTCCACCTCGAAGCGGATCGACCGGTTGTGGTCGCCGCTTCGGATGAAATAGGCGTGCAGCGAATGGACCCGGTAGGCCGGGTCCACGGTGGCCGCGGCCGCCCGCAGCGACTGGGCCACGATCTGACCGCCGTACAGGTCGCCCCACGGGTACTGCGGACCACGCCCGACGAAGGTGTCGGGTCCGTGGGCGGCCAGGTCCATCATCTCGACGAAACGCATCGCTGCAGTGTGGCGCAGGCGGAGAAAGGGGGGCCGAAGCTCGCTCCGGCGCCCCGTCCCGCCCAGCGTGGTGGCGGCCCGCTCCTCGCCGGTAGGTTACGGCGGTGGCCAACCAAGTCGTGCGCGGCGAGGTGGGGGAGTGGCGCGTCGAGGTGCGCCGCGACCCGTGGCAGCTGGTGATGATGCCGGCGCAAGGCGGCGCGGCCCTGCAGGAGGCGCCGGCCGGGCCGGAGGCGTGGGGACCGGTCGGCTTCCAGACCGCGCTGGGAGACGCCCGGCGCCGGTGGCGGTCCGGGCCGTGGCGGCAGCGGCCGGGCCCGGCCAACGGGGACGCCCCACCCCTGCGGCAGCTGTGGGCGGCCACGTCGGCGACCGACGGAGGCTTCGGCGCCGCCGGCTTCGAGGCCCGGCTGGCGACCGACCACCCCGACGGCTGGAGCATCGCCGTGCGCCTGTCGGCGGGACCGGCCGACGCGCTGGTCGTCGAGGCGACCATCGACAGCGGCAGGCAACCGGCGCAGATCGAGGCGCTCGGGCAGGGGTTCCTCGCCGCGGCCGGCGAGCGGTGGCTCGGGTTCGGTGAGCGCAGCGACGAGGTGGACCGCCGGGACGGCACCGTCGAGGCGTACGTCGGCGAAGGGCCCTACCAGGACTACGAGTACGAGGTGCTCGTCGACGTGTTCCCGCCGTGGGCGCTGCGCCAGCGTGCCGACGCGTCCTACTACCCGGTCCCCTGGCTGCTCTCGACGGCGGGATACGGGGTGCTGCTCGACAACCACGAGGTCAGCTACCACCGGCTGCGCCCCGGCGGCGACGACCGCTGGAGCCTCGAGGTGGAGGCCGACCGGTTGGCCTACAGGGTGTTCCCCGGCCCGTCCCCCCTCGAGGCTCTGGGCCGTTTCAGCGAGGCGACCGGCCGCCAGCCCCCGCCGGGGCCGGCCTGGTGGTTCGGCCCGTGGGTCCAGACCGGCCACGCCAACCACGTCCCCCTCGACGAGGAAGCCGGTCACCTCGCCGCGCTGCACCAGGCGGGGGCGCCGGTGTCCGCGGTCGAGACCCACTGCCGGTACCTGCCGATGGGCGAACACCGCGGCCACGAGCAAGACGAACGGGCCCGCTGCGCCCACTTCCACGCCGAGGGCCTGGCGACGCTCAGCTACCTCAACCCCTTCGTCGGGGAGGACTTCACCGACGCGT
Organism: Acidiferrimicrobium sp. IK; assembly: GCF_025499425.1. GTDB lineage: Bacteria > Actinomycetota > Acidimicrobiia > Acidimicrobiales > Palsa-688 > Acidiferrimicrobium. The sequence goes on along the minus strand of NZ_JAIMCB010000002.1, from coordinate 29,165 downwards.
ACGCGGCGGCCGCGGCGGCCGGCGCCCTGCAGCGACGAGCCGACGGGACGCCCTACACCTTCACCGCCTACGCCGGCGGCCGGACGCCGCCCGAGGCGATCGAAGCCCAGTACGACTTCACCGCTCCGGGCGCCGCGGACGCATGGGGCGCCGTCGCGGCGGAGGTGGTCGACGCCGGCCACGACGGGTGGATGGAGGATTTCGGCGAGTACACCCCCTTCGACGCGGTCGCCGCCGACGGCACGCCGGGAGAGGCGCTCCACAACCGCTACCCGACTGACTACCACCGCGCCGCGGCGGGCGTCGCCGCCGCGCTCGAGGCGGCCGCGGGACGGCCGCTGGCGCGCTTCGTTCGCTCCGGCTGGACCGGCACCGCCCCGTGGGCGCCGATCGTGTGGGGCGGCGACCCGACGACGGGATGGGGGTTCGACGGTCTGGCCAGCGCCGTACGCCAAGGCCTTTCCATCGGCGCCAGCGGCGTCGCGGTGTGGGGCAGCGACACCGGCGGGTTCTTCTCGAGCGTCGAGCAGCTCGACCCGGAGCTGCTCATCCGCTGGATCCAGTTCTCGGCCCTCTCGCCGGTGATGCGAACCAAATCGTCGGGGATCGAGGTGTTCCCCTACCGCCGGCCGCAGGTCTGGGACGAGGGGATCCTCCCGCACTGGCGGCGGTGGGCGGCGCTGCACACCCAGCTGCTGCCGTACCTCCGTGCCGGGGTCGAGGAGTACCGACGCTGCGGGGCGCCGCTGATGCGGGCGTGCGGGCTGGTGTGGCCCGATGTCGAGCGGATGGCCGGCGTGGACGACCAGTACCTCCTCGGCTCCGACCTCCTGGTGGCACCGGTCCTGACCCCCGGCGCGACATCCCGCCTCGTCGCGGTGCCGCCAGGCGAGTGGGTCGAGCTGTGGAGCGCAGTGTCTTACGACCCGACCACCCGAGGGCTGCGCCGCCAAGCCCCGGGCGTCGTCCACCACGGGGGGCCGGCCGGCGCCGCCATCACCCTCGACGCGCCGCTGGAACGGATCCCGGTGCTGGTGCGCGCCGGCGCCCGCATCGACCTGCTCGACCCGTCCCTCGAGCGCCTCCCGCTCGACGGCGACGACCCGCCGATCGGAGCGTCGCTGCAGTTCTAGGGTCGGCTCGCTACGCTCCGCGTGTGGCCAGCGACGATGCCGTGGTGCTCGAAGCAGCCGGGCGGGAGGTCACGATCACCAGCCCGGGCAAGGTGTTCTTCGACGAAAGGGGCGACACCAAGGAGGACCTGGCCCGCTACTACCTGTCCGTGGAGGGGCCGGTGATGGCGGCGATGGGAGACCGGCCGGTGCTCCTGCAGCGCTTCCCCAACGGCGCCGGCGGCTCGTCGTTCTTCCAGAAGCGGGTACCCGACACCGCCCCGCCGTGGCTGGCGACGACCACCGTGTCGACGCCCAACGGGACGCCGTCGCGGGCGCTGGTCATCGCCGACATCGCCCACGTGATCTGGGCTGTCAATCTCGGGTGCCTAGGGTTCCACGTGTGGCCGAGCCGGGCCTCTGACCAAGAGCACGCCGACGAGCTGCGCATCGACCTCGATCCCAGCCCCGGCGTCGATTTCTCCATGATCCGCGACGCGGCCCGGTCGGTTCGGGCGCTCCTCGACGAGCACGGCGTCGCCGCCTACCCGAAGACCACCGGGAACCGGGGCATCCACGTCTACGCCCGACTGGCTCCCCGCTGGAGCTCGATAGAGGTGCGGGCCGCGGCGGTCGCGGTGGCCCGGGAGATGGAACGGCGCCACCCGGACCTGGTGACCGCCGCGTGGTGGAAGGAGGAACGCGGGGCGAGGGTGTTCATCGACTTCAACCAGAACGCACCCCACAAGACCATCTTCGGGGCGTGGTCGGTGCGGGCCCGCCCCGGAGCGCAGGTGTCCACGCCGTTCGGGTGGGACGAGCTGGACCGGATCGACATCGACGCGCTGACCATCGCCACGGTGCCCGACCGGGTCGCCGCCGACGGCGATCCGTGGGCGGTGATGGAAGACCACCCCCAGGATCTGACCTCGCTGCTGGCGCTGGTGGAGTGCGACCAGGCGGCCGGGCTCCCCGACGCGCCGTGGCCGCCGGTCTACCCGAAGATGCCCGGCGAGCCGCCCCGAGTCGCCCCGAGCCGGGCCCGCAAACCCAAGTCCGGGTCGTGAACTAGCGCCGGCTCGTGAGCTGGCGCCGGGTGTGGAGCTGGTAGAGGCTCTAGAGCTAGCGTACCCCGCCGTTAATTCGTTGTAATAGTCGTCCGGGCTTGTCGAGGATCTGCTCGGCGGTCTTGGTCCAGATGAACGGCTTGGGGTTGTCGTTCCAGGCGGCGATCCAGGATCGTACGTCTGCTTCGAGGGCTTGAACGCTGCGGCGGTCGGAGCGTTGCAGCAGATCGGGGGTGATGTAGGCAAACAACCGCTCGACCTGATTGATCCAACTCGAGTAGGTCGGCGTGTAGTGCTCGTGGAAACGGGGATGGCGGTCCAGCCACGCCTTGACCCCGGGCGCCTTGTGGGTGCCGTAGTTGTCGCAGACCGGGTGCACGTCGAGCCCGTCGGGGACCGTGTCGTTGATCCTGGCCAGGAACTTCTTGAACTCGATCGCCCGATGCCGGCGGTGCAGGGCGGAGATCACCGTCCCGTCCGCGGTGTTGAACGCCGCGAGCAGGCTGGTCGTGCCGTGGCGGTAGTCATGCGTGCGCGGTTCGGCCATGTACGGCATCATCGGGAACGCCGGCTGAGAACGGGGTAGCGCCTGCACTTGTGACTTCTCGTCCACGCAATAGACAACGGCGCCGTCTGGAGGGTTGAGGTACAAGCCGACGACGTCGAAGACCTTGTCCGCAAACGGCGGGGCCATTCGACAGCTTGAACCCCTCGGTTCGGTGTGGTTTGATCTCGAAGGTCTTCCAGATCCGGCCGATCGTCGACGGCGACAACCCCGTCCGCTCCGCCATCTTCGTCCTCGACCAATGCGTTGCGTTCGCCGGCGTCTGCTCCAACGTGGCAGCCACAACATCCTCCACCTGCTCGGCGGTGATCGACGGCGGCCGCCCCGGGCGGGGATCGTCCACCAGCCCGTCGAGGCGGGCGTCGAGGAACCGGCGCCGCCATTTACCGACCGTCGCCTGGTTGACCCTCTCCCGCTCGGCGACCGCCTTGTTCGACAAGCCGTCTCCGCAGGCCAGCACGATCCGGGACCGCAACGCCAACGCCTGGGATGACTTCGCACGCCGGCGGAAGACACTAGCCAGGCTGTATCGATGGACCAAAGACATCCGAGCCAGCCTCGCGCACGACCCGTGATCTTCGGGTTGGGAGCCGACGGGCCGGCTCGCGCCCCGCTGCGATGGTGCGCTGGGGTGGAATCCGATAGCCCGAGCCTCCATCAGACCCAGGTCGATTCACTGCTAAGCCGACGGTGGGGTTCGGAGTGGTCCCAGTCGGCGAGTAGGGCGCGGAGCGCCGCGAGCAGGCTGAGCGGTTGGTCGAGCATCGGGTGGTGGCCGGCTTCGGGCAGCACGAACACAGGCGCCTTCCGACCCGTGACCTCGAACATGGAGGCGCCGATGTCGTCGGTGACCAACCCGAACTCGGAGCGCAGCAGCGCGAAGCGTGCCGCCAGCGTCTCAAGGTAGGGCAGCGCCATTCCCTGCAAATGCTGCTGGAACTGCTCGGACAGCGCGCGGTCGGACTTCCACTGCCAGCCACCTTCGACAGGCTTCAGCGAACGCCGAGCGACGTGGTCGCGGACGAAGTCGAGGTAGTTAGCCTGCGGCGGGACGGTGCGGAACCTGTCGACTGCCATCTCGCGGCTGGCCCATAGACGGGGCCGCTCGTTGACCTCCTGAACCCGTCGCGACGAGTCCACCTCGGGGTCTGGTTCGGTCACGGGCGAGTCACACGCGATGATCCCTTCCACCTGGGCGGGGTGGAGCGACGCCGTGGCGATGGCGACGAAGCCCCCCATGCTGTGGCCGACGATGACGGGCGGGCCTACGGCGCCGGCGTGGTCTGCAGCGGACAGCACCTCGCGGGCCCACTGTCCGAGGTCGTAGCGCTCACGGTGGCTGCTGTCCCCGTGGCCGCTCAAGTCGACGGCCACGACGCGCCGCTCGCTTGCGAATGCGGCGGCCACATGGGTCCACCAGTGAGCGTTCGCTCCCCCGCCGTGCACGAACACCAGGCCCCGCTGCCCGGGCTCACCCCAGGCGACGTAGTGGACGGACGCGCCTTCGACGTCGACGAACCCATCCGTGAACGGCACCGCCAGGGCTCGACGGAACCACTCTGGCGCGCTGGGGTGGATCGGTGTACCGGCCGACGTCAGTCCCGTGGCCCTTTGGTCGGCCCCTCCGGAGGTCGGGTCACCCGAGCCGTTGCACGACGCCGGCAGCAAGCGCGCCGAGCGACGTCCGGATGTCGCCTGGACCGACGACGGTGCCTGGTCCACGAATGAGGTCGACCTCGTCGGCGATTGCGTGTGACCTATCCAGCTCGAGCGGAGGGTGTATGAGCTCGAGCAGCCGCCACCACCGGGCGCCGAGTCCGTCACCGACCAGCCATCCCCGGAGTCCGGCGGCCTGCCATGCAGCGGTGCCCGACTCGCAAGCGACGGCACCGACCGCCCCGTGGCCGCGATCGGCTGGGAGCTCGGAGGGCATGTGGACGCACGGACGCAACCCGGCGGTACGACACGCGAGGTAGGCCACGAGCAGCTCATCGAGGTGTTCGGCGCAGCACACGATGTCCACCATCGCTCCGGGCGCGGCGAGCCCGCCGAGTGAGGACGCGAGCTTGCGGCTGCGCCGATGGAGCGTGGCGAACGACGTGGGACGACCCGCGACCTCGATCGCGGTGCGCGACGGATCGCGCTGCGCGTGCGCGGCGACCACGGCGGGCAGCCACACCGCAGTCGTCAGTGGGCGGTCATCAAGCGCCTGGCACCCGATGCTCGGCCGGTCCGTCGCTGGCGGAGCCTCCATGACGTCAGGCGTCACGACGCTCCTCCGTTAGCCGCCGGTGGCGGCCTCCGAGGAAGACGAGGGGTTCACCATCGTGCGAGGATGCCATGGACTCGATGCGGCCGAGGACCAGCCGATGATCGCCGGCGGGCAGGATCTCTTCGATCGAGCAGTCCAGCCACGCCACCGCTCCGTCGATGATCGGCCGGCCGCCCGGGCTGGACCGCCAGCCGCAGCCGGCGAACCTCTCGGCGCCGCTGGTGCCGAACTGCCGTGAGACCCCGTCCTGGTCGGCACCCAGGATGCTGGCGCAGAACCCCCCTGACAGCTCGATGACTGGCCACGTGGTCGAGGTGGTGGCGATGAAGAAGCCGACGAGTGGTGGGTCGAGCGACACGGACGTGAACGAGCCGACTGCCACACCCACTGGCCTGGCACCGTATATGCCGGCGACGATCGCAACACCCGTCGGGATCCGACCCAGGACCCGGCGGTAGTCGGGCGGCGACGACGGGTCAGCAGGCCGGTCGCCGAGCACGGGTCGGGCCACCGTCCCGGTCATGGGGGACGGGGTCATCGTCCGAACGAGAGGATCTCGTCGACGAGCGCGTAAGGCACGGTCCGGTCGGCCATCATGTGGGCGAGCGTGCGGTTCGTGCGGGCCGAGGTGAGGTAGTTGCGCTCGTACAGGTCCATGCGGGCGCCGAGGCCGGAGCCGACGAAGTCCCATGCCAGGCGGAAGAGGGCCGCTCGTCGCTCGGCATCCATGCCCTTGGCGCCGCAGAGGAACTCCTCGCTCAGCGCGCGGAGCCTGGCGTCGTCGAGCATGGCGCGGCTCGGGGTCGCCAACAGGTTGTGGCTCCCGATGGTCAGGATGATGTTGTTGACCCGCGGGAACCACGTGGCCAGCAGCGACCGCATCGGGTGCAGGGCTCGGCCGTCGGGGAACCAGACGCCTGACTCGTTCGGCGCGGCGTGCTCCACGGCGAGCAGGAGCGCGCTTCGGGTCACCTCGACGTAGCTCTGGATCTCACCGAGTGCTTCAAGCGTGTGCGGTGAGGTGTCGTTGACGGCCTCGGCCAGGAGACTGGCGAGCCCGTACGCGAACTCGAGCTTCGTGAGCGCACGTGTGGTCGTCTGCTGCATGACGTTCGGGTACCAGGCCCGGAACATCACGGAGTTGTAGACGTCCTTGTTGCCGTCGATGAACACCCGGGACTTCGGGATCTCGACGTCGTCGAACATCACGAACGCGTCCTGCTCGTCGAAGCGCGTCGAGACCGGTCGATCGAACGGATCGGCGCCCTCCGCAGTCGTGCTGTCACGGCAGAGGAACACCAGCCCGGGCGCCTCCATCCCCACCGAGAAGCTGAGCGCGTAGCTGTCGGGAGCCTCACCAGGCAACGGGAACGCCGGGTATACGGCGAGCTCGTCGGCGAAGGGCGCCAGCGTGGCGAGGATCCGGGCACCGCGCACGACGATCGCGTCGTCGGTCTCGCCCACCTTGTGCAACGGCACTGCGTTGCCGGTGAACGTCCCGTCCGTGGCGCGGTCGATCGTGGGGTGGATGATGGTGTGGGTCAGCGAGATGTCCTGACGGCCCAGCTCCTTCTGGAACGCAGCCAGGTTCGCTGTTCCTTCGACGTTGCTGCCGTCCGGTCCCAGCCACGACTCGGGCTCGCCGGCGAACCCGGCGAAGGTCACGTTCATGTAGTCGGGCGTGCGCCCCATCATCCCGACGGTCGTCTCGGCGATCCGTCGCAGCCCGACGCCGCGGCGTTCGAGGTCCTCCTTGGACCGGGGGATCATGTGGCTGACGTTGATGGCCTCGCCCGTCTCGGGGTCGGGCATCAGGCACTCGTCGGCGTACTCGTGCTGGCGATCGAAGACACTCGCCATCGTCCGGGCCGGACCTGCCATCGCCGGGTGCGTGGTCACATCCTCGACCCGCTCGCCACCGACCCACACCTCACGTGGTCGGGCTTGTAGGCCCTTGAGGAACTCCTCACCGGTGCGAGCACTCATGACTGCCTCCCGAAGATCTTGTAGTTGGTGTCGTCCTCGAGGAAGTGCTCGTCGGGAACGAACTCGAAGTGGCTGAGGGCGGCGTCGACGTCGCCCTCCCACACGTGCTGCGGTAGGTCGTAGAGGACCTCGACGCCATGGCCGTCGGGGTCCTGCAGGTAACAGCTGTGGGTCATCCCGTGGTTGCCCCGGAGGTAGACCGGGACCTGCTGGTCCTTGATCTCCTCGAGCTTGGCCAGCCACGCCTCGCGCGACGGATACGAGATGGCGATGTGGTTCACACCGACGCGGTTTCCGAACATGTCGAACGGCTCCACCGGTGGCTGCGTCGCCGGATCCGGTGACTGCACCAGCGCGAAGTCGTGGTGCCGACTCGCCGAACCGCGGTAAAAGCGCATGTCGATGTCCGGGAACATCTCACTCTTGAACTGCCCGCACTGCTCGAAGCCGAGCACCCCCCCGTAAAAGGCGTGCGACGCCTCGATGTCACGAACGGTCAAGACGAGATGGCCGATCTTCGGCCCCTGTGGGCTGGTCATTGCTTCCCCCTGGTCGCAGCTGTCCTGACCATACAACCAAGCACTTGCTTGTGCAAGATCGAGTCGCGACGTAGGGTTCAATCCATGCAGACACAGGGGGATGGACATGACCGTGCTTGAGGGGCCGCGGCGTGAAGTTCGTCGCATCATCGAGGGTGGGACCCCCCAGTGGGTGATGCCGTCCGAGGACGGCACCGAGCTGGTCCTTGCCGACGGTCGACGGATCGGTGAGGCGACGGCGACGTACCTGCCACCGTGCGATCCGACCAAGATCCTGTGCATCCACCTGAACTTCGACTCCCGCCGGGTCGAGTTCCGGGCGCCTGAGCTGACGACGCCGACGTACTTCCAGAAACCGCCGACAACGATGAACAGCCACCGGGGCCTCCTGTACCGCCCGGCCGACTGCCAGTACATCAACTTCGAGGGCGAGGTCGCGGCGATCGTGGGCCGGCCGATGAAGAACGTGGCGCCCGACGACGTGTGGGACCACCTCGCCGGCTTCGCACCGGCGAACGACGTCGGCCTGCACGACTTCCGGGAGACCGACCAGGGAGGTATGACACGGGTGAAGGGACAAGACGGCTACTGCCCGGTCGGGCCCGGCATCGTGCGCGGGGTCGACATCCGGCAGGAGACGCTGCGCACCTACCTCAACGGTCAGGTGGTGCAGGAGGATCCGGTGTCCAACATGACGTTCGGAATCGACTACCAACTCGCCGACCTCTGCCGGCACATCACCCTGCTGCCGGGCGACATCGTGCTCACGGGAACACCGGCCAACTCGAGGCCCATGGAGCTGGGCGACGTGGTGGAGGTGGAGGTCACCGGCATCGGGCGACTCACGAACACCGTCGCTGAACGACCGGCACCGTCGCACACGCTGGGCCACCAGCCGATGGACACCGACGCCATCCGCCGCGTCGCCCTCGGCGGCGACTGGTGGGCGGCCCGCGACGCCGAGCAGGCGGCAGCGCAGTGAGCGCCCTCACCGACCAGGAGTGCGCTGCGGCCGCCCAGGCGCTCCTCGACGCAGAGCTCGAGCGCTCCCCGATCGACGCCGTCTCGACGACGTACCCGGAGGCTGACGTCGAGGACGCCTATCGCATCTCAATGGCCGTCACCGAGCTCAAGGTGGCCCGCGACCGGACGATCAAGGGCCACAAGATCGGCCTCACCTCCAAGCCCATGCAGCAGCTCGTCGGGACGGACGAGCCGGACTACGGGTCGATGTTCGACGACTGGTTCGTGCTCGAGGGTTCGACCGTCGACATGGCACGACTGAACCGACCGCTGGTCGAGGTCGAGATCGCGTTCGTGCTCGGCACCCCCCTGACCGGTACCCACAACAACGCCGCCGATGTGATCCGCGCCACCGACTTCATCCTGCCGGCGATCGAGATCGTCGACACCCGCTACCACGGCTACGGCACGAACCTGCTCGTCGACAGCGTCGCCGACGCTGCGTCGTGTGGGCTCGTGGTGCTGGGCGGTCGTCCGATGCGGCTGACCGACCTCGACCTGCGCCGCGAGGGGGCTGCGCTCTACAAGAACGGCGTGGTCGAGGAGAGCGGCGTCGCCGCCGCGGTTATGGGGAACCCGGTGAACGCCGTCGTGTGGCTCGCCAACAAGCTCGGTGAGTTCGGGGTGCCGGTGGAGGCGGGGAACGTCATCCTCTCGGGTTCGTTCCTGAAGGCGATCCCATTCGCGGGCGGCGACACGTTCACCGCTCTGTTCGACACACTCGGCGACGTCACCTTCGCCACCGCTTGAGCGGGGTTCTTCAGCGGACTTCGAGGCCGTCGAGGATGAGTCTGGCCAGCTGCTCGGCCACCTGGTTTGCTGGCATGCGACCCATGGGCCGCATGAACCGGTACGCGCCGAGCACCACGTCGCCGATGGACTTCGTCACGATCGAAGGGTCGACGTCTGACCGGAACCGGCCGCGGGCGATGCCCTGCTTGACTGCGGAGGTCCACCGTGAGGTGACCGCCCGCTGCTGGCGGACCACTTCGTCGAGTCCTTGCATCTCCCCAAAGTGACGTGTGTCGTTGCGGATGATGCGCGCGGCGTGCGGGTCCGCCGCGGTCTGCGCGACGGCCGCGCCGATGAGCCGGCGCAGGATCTGCTCGGGAGCGCTGGTCTCGGCAGCGATGGCGTCGAACGCCTCGACCTGCGACCGCAGGACGGGGACGAGGATCTCGGCCACCATCTCCTCCTTCGAGGCGAAGTGGTGGTACAGGCTGCCCGAGAGGATCCCGGCGCGCGCGCCGATGTCGCGCACCGTCGCCGCCACCACGCCCTTCTCGGCGAACACCTCGGTTGCAGCGTCGAGGATCTCGCGCCGGCGGGCCGAGTCTGCGGGACGGGTCCCCGCCCTCGTGGTCGTCGGCTTCGCCATCGTGATGTCGATGGTACCTATGAAGTGAACGAGCTCCGGCGCACCGCGACGTTCTTCACATCGCAGAAGAAGTCGAAGCTCCAGATGCCGCCTTCGCGCCCGACCCCCGACCTGCGGCTGCCCCCGAACGGCGCCGCGAGATCGCGGACGTAGAAGCAGTTGATCCATACGGTGCCGGCGACGATCTGCGCCGCCACTCGCTCGGCCCGCGCTTCGTCGCCGGTGAAGAGCGTGGCGGCGAGGCCGTACTCGGTGCCGTTTGCCAGCTCGATCACCTCGTCCTCGGTGCTGAAGGTCTGCAACGTGAGGACCGGTCCGAATACCTCCTGCTGCACGATCTCCGATGACTGCTCGACTCCGGTGAGGATCGTCGGCTCGAACCAGCTCCCGCCCAGCGCCGATGGCTTCCCACCGACCAACGGCTTCGCTCCACTGGCCAGGGCGCGTTCGACGAAGCCCGCCACCCGTTCGAAGTGCTCCGGGTGGATCAGCGGGCCGATGTTGGTGCCCTCGACGCGAGGATCACCGACGACGAGCTTGGACGTCGCGTCACGCAACGCGTCCGTGAAGCGGTCGGCGATCGTGTCCTGCACGAGCAGGCGCGTCCCGGCGAGGCACACCTGGCCAGCGTTCATGAACTGCGCTGCCGCGGTCCGCACCGCCAGCTCGAGGTCGGCGTCGTCGAACACGATGAACGGCGACTTCCCCCCCAACTCGAAACTCAACGGCGTGAGGTTGCGGGCCGCCGCCATCGCGATCGCTCGTGCCGTGTCGGGGGACCCGGTGAAGCTGATGCGGTCCACGTCGGGATGCGAAACGAGCGCCGCACCGGTGCGCTCGCCGACGCCGTGCACGATGTTCAGAACGCCGGGTGGCAAGCCGGCCTCGGTGGCGATCTCACCCAGCAGGGACAAGCTGAATGGCGCCCACTCCGGCGGCTTGACCACGACCGCGCAGCCCGCGGCGAGCGCCGGCCCGATCTTCCACGTCCCGAGCATGAGGGGCGCGTTCCACGGCACGATCAGGGCGGCCACGCCGGACGGGTCGTAGCGCACCGAGTTGTCGGCGACCGGTCCCTCGATCGGCGGGTGCTCCAGCGTACGGGCCAGGTCGGCGAAGAACTTGACGTTATGCGCGCTGCGCCCGGTCCCCACGTGCAGCATGGCGGCGCGCACCGAACCGTTGTCCGCAGTGTCGACCATCACCAAGTCCTGGGCCCGGTCGAGGATGGCCTGGGCGAACCGGTCGAGGATGTCACCCCGTCCGTCGGGGCCCAGTGCCGCCCACTCCGGGAAGGCGCGACGTGCGGCGGCGACCGCCGAGTCGACGACGGCGGCGTTGCCGTCTGGGATGTCGCCGAGGTGTGAACCGTCCACCGGCGAGCGCACCGCATAGAGCTCGCCGCCTCCGACGCGCTCCCCGTCGATCAGGTGATCGCATGGGACGCTCACCCCGTCGATGGTCGTACGCCGTCCGTCGCTCATCAGATCCCCCTGTCGTGGCCTCCGACGAGCGTACGGAATCCAGGCGACACAAGCAAGTGCTTGGTTTACAGTCTCAGCGGGTCTACGGTGGGGCCATGACGGCCATTCCTCTCCCTCAGAGCTGGCAAGACGACGCCACCGTCCTCGGCGCGTGGATGTTCCTGCGCGAGCCAGTGCTCGCCGAGGCCGCGGGAGACGCCGGATACGACTACGTCTGCATCGACATGCAACACGGCCTGGCGTCCTACACCGACGCCGTCGCCATGCTGCAGGCACTCGGACGCTCGGCGGCGGCACCGGTCGTGCGCGTGCCGTGGAACGAGCCCGGCATCATCGGCCGCGTGCTCGACGCCGGAGCACTGGGAGTCATCATTCCGATGGTCAACGATGCGCAGGACGCCGAGCGCGCAGTGGCCGCATGCCGGTATGCCCCCGCGGGTAGCCGCAGCTTCGGACCGGTCACGGCGATAACCCGACACGGCGTCCAGTACCTCGGAACTGCGAACGAGCAGGTTGCGTGCATCCCGATGATCGAGACTGTCGAGGCCGTCGAGCGGATCGACGAGATCCTCGCCGTCCCCGGCATCGACGCCGTGTACGTCGGGCCGTCCGACCTGTCACTGACGATGGGTCTCCCCCCGCTCGCCGATCATGACGACGCGGACTTCCTCGACGCACTGGCGACCGTCGTCGACTCCTGCGATCGGAACGGCGTCGTTCCCGGTGTGCATGCCAGCCCCGCCCTCGCCGCCGTACGAGCGAAGCAGGGCTTCCGGATGATCACCGTCGGCTTCGACCAGATGCCAGTGATGGCCGCGTTGCGCGCCGACCTCGCATCGTCGCAGGCGGCGGTCGGCGGCTAATCGCTTATCCGTTGGACCGACAGATCTGCAGATGCCCCAGGCGAGGGAGCCGGCGAACCCAACACTGCGCCCGGGGTGGGGCACGTAGCTCCTGCAAATGGTGGCGGGGGTTCAGGGCCAGCGCACCACCCTCGGGCTCAGGACCCGACGAAGGCGCTGGTCAACCGCACCGGACCGACGGGTTCAAGCTGTCAAACCATCCGTTGTTTGTGGACAAGGTGTACGACGTCGTTGGGCTTTACCTCAACCCTCCTGACGGCGCCGTCTATTGCGGGGACGAGAAGTCACATGCAGGCGCTGGCCCGCTCGCAGCCGGCGTTCCCGATGATGCCGTACATGCCCGAGAAACGCACGCATGACTACCTACGGCACGGCACGACCAGCCTGTTCGCGGCGTTCAACACCTCCGACGGGTCGGTCATCTCCTCGCTGCACCGCCGGCACCGCCCGATCGAGTTCAAGAAGTTCCTGGCCAAGATCGACGCCACGGTCCCCGACGGACTCGACATCCACATCCGTGCCTGGATTGCAGCATGGAACGACAACCCCAAGCCGTTCATCTGGACCAAGACCGCCGACCAGATCCTCGAAGAACTTGGACGACTATTGCAACGGATTAACGGCGGAGGATGCTAGCAGGGGCTCTGCGTCTAGTAGAGGGTCGGGACGACGACCTCGATCAGCGCCGGGCCGGGAGCGGCCAAAGCCCGGCCCAGGGCGGCCGCGAAGTCGTCGGCGGTGGTCGCCCGCTGCGCCGGCACGCCGAGCCCCGACGCCAGCGCCACGAAGTCCACGTCGGGGTCCGACAGGTCCAGCATCCGCTTGGCCCGGGTGCCGCCGGTGGCCGCGCCGGTGCGCTGAAGCTCCATGTTCAAGATCGCATACGACCGGTTGTTGTAGAGCACCACCACCACGTCGAGGCTTTCGCGGGCCATGGTCCACAGCGCCTGGAAGGTGTAGAGGGCGCTGCCGTCGGCCTGCAGGGCCACCACCTTGCGGTCCGGGCAGGCCGTCGCCGCGCCGCACGCGGCGGGCAGCCCTTGGCCGATGGCCCCTCCGGTCAGGGTCAGCCAGTCGTGGGGGGGCGCTCCGGCCGTCGCCTCGCCCAGACCGAGGCCGGAGGTGTTGGACTCGTCGGAGACGATCGCCCCTTCCGGCAGCAGCGCGCCGATCGCGGCGCTGACCGCTTGGAGGGTGAGCTCGCCGGAGGGGATTGCCGGGCGGGGGGCGTCGGGGCCCGGCTTCCACGCAGCGACCGCCAGCTCGCCGGCAAGGGCGTCGAGGGCCGCCAGGGACGGGACGCCGGGCGCCGACAGCTGGTGCAGCTCGCAGTCCTCGGGGGCGAGCCGGCTCGGCTTGCCGGGGTAGGCGAAGAAGCTCACCGGTGCCTTGGCCCCGACCAGGATGAGGTGGCGCACACCTTGGAGCTGGGCGGCCGCCATCTCGCCGAGGTACGCCAGCCGCGGCACCGCCGGCAGGCCGGCGCCGCGCTGCAGGCGGGCGGGGAACGTCTCGCAGATGATCGGCGCGCCGGTAGAGGCGGCGATCGACGCGGCCAGCCGCAACTCCTCGGAGCGGCAGGCGCTGCTGCCGACCACGATGGCCGCACGCTCCCCGGAGCGCAGCGCCCGGGCCGCGGTCGCCACGGCCGCCCCCTCGGTGGCAGGGGGTCGGGCGGGAGCCACCGGCGCGCCGACCGTCGCGCCATCGGACCAGGACAGGTCGGCGGGCAGGATCAAGGTGGCGACCCGCCCGGGCGGACCGGTGGAGGCCGCCACCGCGGCCGCCGCGTCCACGCCCACCGAGGCGGAGGATGCGACCCTGATGATCGCGGGGGACACGTTGCGGGCCACCGTCTCGATGTCGGATTCGAGCTGGGCGTCGAAGGGCTTGTGATAGGTGGCGTGGTCGCCGACCACGGCGACGACGGGCGACCACGCCCGCCTGGCGTTGTGCAGGTTGGCCACGCCGTTGCCGAGCCCCGGTCCGAGGTGGAGCAGCACCGCGGCGGGCCGGCCGGTCATCCGGGCGTAACCGTCGGCGGCGCCGGTGGCGACGCCCTCGAAGAGGGCCAGAACCCCCCGCATCTCCGGGACCGCGTCGAGGGCGGCCACGAAGTGCATCTCCGACGTGCCGGGGTTCATAAAGCAGGTGTCGACGCCGCTGGCGACCAGCGTGCGCAGCAGCGCCTCGCCTCCGATCATCCTCTACCTCCCGTGGCCCGGCCGGCTCTCGGCGGCACCGCCGCCACCGTAGACCCGAACCGGTACCGGTCCGGGACCGTCACGTCCGGGCCAGGTGGCGCCCCCCCGTCCCCCGTCAACCACCGGCCTCGGACGCCCCCTCTTACACCCAAACAGTACGTGACCAATGTCGCACATGCAAGAGTGACCGATGTCGCAGGGGTGACGGCGAGCCGGAGGCGCGGCTGCGCTCAGCGGCGGTCGTCGCCGCCGGTGACCTCCGCCGCGGGCCCGACGATCAGCGGGTCGGGACGGCCGATCAGGTCGTGATCCTTGCCGTCGTAAGGGAACCGGTTGAGGACGTAGCGCATCGCCTCAAGCCGACCCCGCTTCTTGTCGTTGCTCTTCACGACCGTCCACGGCGCTTCGGGGGTGTCGGTGGCCAGGAACATCCGTTCCTTGGCGGTGGTGTACTGGTCCCACCGGTCCAGCGACGCCAGGTCCATGGGCGACAGCTTCCACTGGCGGACCGGGTCCACCTGGCGGATCACGAACCTGGTGCGCTGCTCGGCGCGCGACACGGAGAACCACAGCTTGATCAGGTGCACGCCGGAGCTGACGAGAAGCGCCTCGAGCTGCGGCGCTTGGACGAGGAACTCCTCGTACTGGTCGTCGGTGCAGAACCCCATCACCCGCTCCACCCCGGCCCGGTTGTACCAGGACCGGTCGAACAGGACGATCTCGCCGGCGGCGGGTAGGTGGGCGATGTAGCGCTGGAAATACCACTGTGTCCGTTCCCGCTCGGTGGGCTTTTCCAGTGCGACGACCGAAGCGCCCCTCGGGTTGAGGTGCTCCATGAACCGCTTGATGGTGCCGCCCTTCCCGGCGGCGTCGCGGCCCTCGAAGAGGATGACCAGCCGACCGCCGGTGTCTTTCAACCAGCGCTGAAGATTGAGCAGCTCGATCTGCAGGTGCCGCTTGGTCGTCTCGTAGTGGTCGCGGCCGAGGCGTTCCGAGTAGGGGTAGTGCTCCTTCCACGTCGACACCGGCTGGCCATCAGGGCCGTAGAGGACCGGGTCGTCGTCGTCGTCCTCCCCGACGTAGTACCCCTCGAGGTCGGAAAGGAGATCGGTCATCGGTCCCTCTTGTAGCCGTTGGCGCTCAGAGTAGGGCGGCGCCGCGGTGGGTACGAGAGGAGGATGGCCGAGAGCGACGACAAGCGGTGGGCGGAGCGGGCTGACGAGCTGCTCCCCGAGGAGAAGGCCGCTGGCAGCGACGACCCCGGCGCGCAGGCCGCGGCGATCCTCGAGGACTCCGACCGGCGGGAAGCCACCCGCGAAACCGACCCGGGGGACCAGGAGCACCGCAGCACCGCTGACTGACCGGCGCCGGCCGGCCAGCTACCGGGGTTCGAGAGGGACGCCATCGACGCGGTCGACGGTCGCGAACTCTGGGACCGGCCGCCGGCGCAGCTTGGTGGGCCGCCGGACCGGGTGACCGAGGGCCACCATCGCGGCCAACGCCATCGACGCCGGAGCGCCGAGGAGGTCGCGGACCTGCGCTTCGCGCGCCGTCAGCATGGTGGTGATCACCCCGCCCAGGCCGTGCTCGCCGGCGGCGAGGAGAATGCTCCACACAAACGGGTACACCGACGCGCCGCCCACCAGCGTGTAGCGATCCAGGTCCCGGTCGACCGCCGCCAGGGACCCCAGGTCGGCGAACACCGCCAAGAGGACCGGCACGCGCTCGAGGTGCTCGGCCATCCCGCCAGGCCCGGCCGCGGCCCGGGCGGCTATTTCCGGCGCGGCCTCCTTCGCCTTCGCCTCCTGTTCGCGGTCGGCGAGCGGCGACCAGGCGACCAGCCCGGCGGCACCCATGGCCAGGTAGTCGTACCAGCCCGGCAGGTACAGGTCCCGGAGGGCGGCCTTGGTGGCCGGGTCCTCGACCAGCACCACCCGCCACGCCTGGCGGTTGCCGCCGCTCGGAGCGAACCGGGCGGTGTCGAGGATCGCGGCGACGGTGTCGCGGCTCACCGGCTCGTCGGTGAACTCCCGTACCGCGGGTGTCGCCCGCAGCGCCTGGCGCAGGTCGGTCATCGACCGGTCAGCCTCCCACCACGGCCCGGCGGCGCAGCGCCAGCTCGTCGGGGGGGCAGCGCGTCACGCGGGCGAGGCGCAGGAGATGGTGGGCGAACAGCCAACCCTGGCGCAGCGACGCCTTGGAGTGCCCGGCGTGGCGGCGGTCGAAGCGGTACGAGACGTTGCCCACCTGCTGCCAGTCGCCGCGCGCGATCACCTCGAGGAGGATCTTGAACCCGTTCGGCTGCAGGTCCACTCCGTCGAGGCTCCCGCGGTCGAACGCGAAAAGCCCGCTCATCGGGTCGCGGAGGACCCGGGAGCGGGGGATCACGGCGTGGACCAGCCGGCGGCTCGAGGATGCGACCAGCCGACGCCAGGGGCCGGCCAGACCGCCGCGGTCGCCGGCTGCGGCGTAACGGTTCCCTGACACCAGGTCGGCTTCGCCGGCCATGATCGGTGCCAGGAGCCGGGGGATGACCTCCGGCGGGTGCTGCAGGTCGGCGTCCATCACCGCGACGGTGCGGCCGCGGGCCACCTCGAACCCGTCCCGGACCGCTCCGCCGAGCCCGCCGGGACGGTTGCCGGCCCGGCGATGGTGCAGCGCGACGGGGTGGCCGGCGTCGACCTGGGCCTGGATGGCTGCGGGGGTGGCGTCGTCGGAGTCGTCGACGAAGATGACCTCCCAGGTCAGGTCCGGTCCCAGGTCGCGCCGGAGGGCGGCTCCGAGCCGCTCGACTAGGAGCGCGATGTTGGGCGCCTCGTTCCGGGTCGGCACGACGACCGACACCTGCACCTCGTCATCTCCGGGAACCTCGGCTGCCAGTGCCACTCACCACTCCTCGGCGGGCGTCGGGCCCGCGTCCGTTCGCATGCCCGGGGCGGCGCCGGCGGGCAGCGGGCCTAGCATAGGGACCCGGCGGTCACGGCGGAGGTCTACCGCCGCGGGGAGCGTCTCCCCGCGGGCCCGGCCGGCCCGGGGGCGAAGCTCAGCGGCGAGGCTCAGCGGGGCGGTCGGGAGGAGCGCGCCACCCGCCCGTCGTTGACGGTGACGCCTTCGGCTCGCAGCCGGCGGGCCTGGTCGGCTTCCTTGCCCGGCGCCAGACGGCCGTCGGCGTACACCACCCGCCACCAGGGGAGCGGTCCGGTCCCACCGGCGAGGACCGCGCCGACGCCGCGTCCCGCCCCCGGGTAGCCGGCCTGCGCGGCGACGTCGCCGTAGGACACCACCTCGCCGGCGGACAGCCCGGACACGACCGCGATGACCCGCTCTTTGAACCCTTCTGGCATCAGGTCCTCCCCGGTCGGCTGTCAGCCGCCGGACACCAAGGTGTCGGCGCCGGCGGGCGGAGACGGGTCGTCGAGGGTGTCGAGCCACCCGGCCGGCAGCGCCACGGGGCGCGGGCCGTTGGTGTGGCCCCGCGCCAGGCGCTGCGCGCCCGGCGGCAGCTCCAGATCGGGGTCCACGCCGGCGAGGAGGCGCCCCATTTCCTCGAGGGTCGTGATCCGGGCCAGCGCGCCGCGGAGGGCGGCACCGACCGGGAAACCGGTCAGGTACCAGCCGACGTGCTTCCGGAAGTCCCGGATGCCCCGGTCGGGGCCCAGGTGCTCGCCCAGGAGTCGGGCGTGCTCGGCCATGACCGCCGTCACCTCCCCGAAGCGGCGGGGAGGGGCGGGCTGCCCGCCAGCGAACACCGCGTCGAGGTCGGCGAAGAGCCACGGGCGCCCCAGGCAGCCCCGGCCGACGACCACACCGTCGCAGCCGGTGGCGGCCATCATGGCGAGGGCGTCGCCGGCTTCCCAGATGTCGCCGTTGCCGAGCACCGGGATGGTGCTGATCGCGGCTTTGAGCTCCCCGATGGCCTCCCAATCGGCGGTGCCGGCGTAGTGCTGGTAGGCGGTGCGGGCGTGGAGGGCCACCGCCGCGACCCCCTCCTCCTCGGCCGTCAGGCCGGCTTCGATGGCGGTTCGGTGGGCGTCGTCCAGGCCGATGCGCATCTTCACCGTGACCGGCACCCGGCCCGCGGCGCGCACCGCGGCCCGCACGACGTTGCGGAACAGCACGCGGTGCAAGGGGAGCGCCGCCCCGCCGCCTTTGCGGGTGACCTTCGCCGCCGGGCAGCCGAAGTTGAGGTCGACGTGGTCGACGCCGATGTCGTCGACCAGCCGGCGCACCGCGCTGGTCATGACGGCGGGGTCGACGCCGTAGAGCTGGGCGCTGCGGACCTGCTCGCCGGGCGCGGGCGCCAACATCCTCAGGGTCCGTTCGTTGCCCTCCACCAGGGCCCGGGCGGTGATCATCTCGCTGACGTACAGGCCGCCGCCGTAGCGCCGGCAGAGCTGACGGAACGCCGCGTTGGTCACCCCGGCCATCGGCGCCAGGACCACCGGCGGCTCCACCGGCAGCGGCCCGATCTGCAGCGCCCGCCCAGTCGTGGCCGCAGTGCCGGTCGCTGCCGCAGTGCCGGTCATCGCCACAGTGTCCGCCATTCGACGCCGATATCGGCGAGGAGGCGGCGCAGGAGCGGCAGCGACAGGCCGATCACGTTGCTCGGGTCGCCCTCGACCCGCTCGACGAAGGCCGCGCCGTAGCCGTCCAGGGTGAACGCCCCGGCCACCTCGAGGGGTTCGCCGGTCCCCACGTAAGCCGCGATGGTTTCGTCGTCGATGTCGGCGAAATGGACCGCGGTCCGGGCGACGGCGCCGGCCCGGCGGCCCGACGCCGCGTCGATCACGTGATGGCCGGTGGCCAGCACCCCGGCACGGCCCCGCTGGCGGCGCCAGCGGGCGGTCGCTTCTTCCGCGGTGTGGGGCTTGCCCAGGGCCACGCCGTCGAGGACGAGCGTCGAGTCGGCGCCGACCACCAGTCCCTCGGAGCGCCGGGCGGCGACCGCCTCGGCCTTGCGCTGCGCCAGGATCGCCACCATCGCGTCGGGGTCGAGCTCGTCGACAGCGTCCTCGTCGACGCCGCTGACCTCGACCAGCGGGTCGATCCCGGCGGCGTGGAGCAGCCCCAACCGGCCGGGTGAGGCCGACGCCAAGACCAAGCGGGGGGAGAGCACCCGACCATGTTGGCAGCCGCGGTGGCGAACGTGTGTTCGTTGCGGATGGTAGCGTCGGGGGGTGGTCTACACCGTGGGCAACCAGGCTGACAGCGGGGCAGACGCCCGCGGAGCCCACCTGGCCGCCGACCGCGAAGAGGCCGCCGGCGGCGACGAGGCGGCTTGGGCCGGCGGCCTGAACCCGCAGCAGCGCGCCGCGGTCGACCACGACGGCGGGCCGCTGGTCATCCAGGCCGGGGCTGGCACCGGCAAGACCGCGACGCTGGTCGCCCGGGTGGCCCGGCTCCTAGAGGGCGGCGTGGCCGGGGAGCGGATCTTGCTGGTCACGTTCAGCCGGCGGGCGGCGCAGGAGATGATCCGCCGGGTCGGGGCGCTGACCGACCCGGCGCTGGCCCGGGGCATCCACGCCGGCACCTTTCATGCCGTGGCCCACCGGGTGCTGCGCCGCCACGGCCGCAGCCTGGGGCTCGGAGAGGGATTCACCGTCTTGGACCAAGCCGACGCCGCAGAGCTGGTCAAGCTGGTCCGCGCCGAGGTGGTGGAGGAGTCGAGCCGCCAGGGTCCCCGCCGGCGCTTCGCCCGGGCCGACACGGTGCTGAGCGTGTACTCCCGGGTGGTCAACGCCCAAGTGCCCGTCGACGAGGCGGTCAGGACCTGGTTCCCGTGGTGCGGCGAGGACATCGACGGGCTGCGGGAGATCTTCCGCGGCTACACCGAGCGCAAGCGGGCCGGTTTCCTGCTCGACTTCGACGACCTTTTGCTCTACTGGCGAGCCGCGCTGGCCGACCCGTCGCTCGGGCCGGTCCTGGCCGGCGCCTACGACCACGTGCTCGTCGACGAGTACCAAGACACCAACCTCGTGCAGGCCGCCATCCTCCGACACCTCCGAAGCGACGACGACCGCCTGACCGTGGTCGGCGACGACGCCCAGGCGATCTACTCGTTCCGGGCGGCCAACGTCCGCAACCTGCTCGACTTCGAGCGGGACTGGCCCGGCGCGACCACGGTGACCCTCGAGCACAACTACCGCTCGACCCAACCGGTCCTAGACCTAGCCAACGCGGTGGTCGCCGGACTGTCGGAGGGTCGGCCCAAGCAGCTGTGGAGCGACCAGCCCGGCGGGGCCCGCCCGATCCTGGCGACCTGCCCCGACGAGGCCGCCCAGGCCGACGCAGTGTGCGACACGCTCCTCGAGTACTACGAGCGGGGGGTGCTGCTGCGGGCCCAGGCGGTCCTTTTCCGCACCGGCCATCACTCCGACCTGGTAGAGGTCGAGCTGCGCCGCCGGCGCATCCCTTTCGTGAAGTACGGCGGCCTGCGCTTCCTCGAGGCGGCCCACGTGCGGGACCTGGCTGCGTTGCTGCGGGTCCTCGACAACCCGTGGGACGAACTGGCCTGGCCGCGCGTGCTCGGCCTGGCCGACGGCGTCGGGCCGGCAGCGACCCGCCGGCTGCTCGAGGCGCTCGGCGTCCGCCCGCGCCGCGACGGGGACGGGTCCGGGGACGCCGACCCGCTGCAGCGCTTCGTCGGGGGCACCAGACCGGCGCCGGGCCGGGCCGGCGGCGACTTGGATGCGCTGGCCGCGGGCCTCGCCGACTGCCGGGGGGAGCTACCCCCCGGAGCCCAGGTCGAGCGGCTGCGCGAGATCCTCGACCCGATGATCCGGCGCCGCTACGACCACGCCGAGGTCCGCCTCCGAGACTTCGACCAGCTGGCCCGCCTGGCCGTCGGGTCGCCTTCGCGGGCCGCGCTGCTGGCCGACCTGACCCTCGATCCGCCGTCCGCCACCGGCGACCTGGCCGGCCCGCCCCTCCTCGACGACGACTACGTGGTCCTCTCGACGGTGCACTCGGCGAAAGGCGGAGAGTGGGACGTCGTCCACGTCATTCACGCCTCGGACGGCAACTTCCCCTCCGACATGGCGACAGGAGACCAGGCGAGCATCGACGAGGAGCGGCGCCTGTTTTACGTCGCGCTGACCAGGGCCCGCCGCCACCTCCACGTGTACGCCCCGCTGCGCTACCACTTCGGCGGCCAGTCCGGGAGGGGCGACCGCCACGGGTACGCGCCGCGCACCCGGTTCTTGCCGCCCGAGTTGGATCACCTCCTCGAGCATCGGGCCGTGCGCTCGGCGACCGAGGACGTGGCGCCGGCCGCGGGGGTCGTGGCACTGGCGGACACCGTGGCCCGGGATCTCAGCGGTCTGTGGTGACCCCGTCGCGCTGCCTGCCGACGGCGACGGACACGCCGGGGGTGTCGAGGTCGTTGGCGACTCGGTGGTCGAGCAGCCGGCCCCGGCTGCGGACCAGCCGGAGGGCGCTGGTCAGCACCAGCCCCCCGAGGACGTTGCCGACCACCACCCACACCACCCACCCGGCCCAGTCGAGGTAGCCGAACGGCGCCCGGCCAGTGTCGAGGGCCACGAACGCCAGCAGCGAGTCGAGCACCGAGTGGAACAGGCGGGTCCCGGCCAGCAAGAACCCGATGGCCACCGACGCGATCAGCTTCGCCGGCTCCGAATCGGTCCCGTTGTGCATCCGGGTCAGGAGGGTGATGGCGGCGCCGGCCAGCACCGCCAGCGCGAAGGACCGGGCGTTGATCCCGGCGCGGATGTAGTAGCCGGCGACCTGGTTGGCGGTGGACCTCAGCTCGGGGAACGCCGTGTCGATGAGCCACGCCACCAGCCAGCCGCCGGCCAGGTTGCCCGCCAGGGTCCCGACCCACATCCGCAGCATGTCCCGGACCCGGGCTTCGCCGGCGGCGACGACGGTGACGGGCACCAAGAACCCCTCGGTGAACAGCTCGCTGTGACCGAGACGCAACGCGATGAAACCGATCGAGAAGGCCAGGCCGCCGAGCAGCGGGTCGCCGGTGCGGTCCTCCACGTATAGGAGGGCGAGCACCCCGAAGGCGACCTCGATCCCGCCCGTCGCGCCGGTCGCCAACAAGTCGGTGGCGCCCCGGCGCAGCCGCGGGCGTCCGTCCTCGACGATCCGGTCGAAGCTGCGCTCGAGCGCCTCTTCTCGAGGGCTGTTGGTCACCGACACCTGCGGCGGTCGTACAGCGTCAGGCTGGGGGGAAGTCACGGCGGGGGTACATACCCTCCTGCGCCGCCGGTGATGCCGGGTCTACTCCTCCGGGGCGAGGAGGAACTTGGAGATCCCGGTCATGTCCATAAGCTGCCTCACCGTCGGCTTCGGGTTGAGAACGGTGACCGACCCCTCCTGCTGCGAGCATCGGCGCCACGCACCGACCAAGGCGCCCAGGCCGCTCGAGTCGATGAACTCCAGCCCGGCCAGGTCCAGGCGGACCCGGAAGCATTCGTCGGCGTACACCGAGTCGAGGGCCTGGCGCAGGACCGGGACGCTCAAGTTGTCCAGTTCCCCTTCCAAGTCGAGGCGCACCGAGCCATCTGACGGTGTGTCCCAGTGGACCTGCAGCCCCCCGAGCGAGAGGGTGAACCCTTCGGCCATTTGGTCGTGTCTCCTCCCGGCCGAATAGGCCCAAGCGCTCCGCTTTCGTACCCGGACCGGGCCGGGGCCAACCGAGGCTCCGGCGCCGAACCGCTATTCCTTGGTGGCCACCTGGTTGGGGACCACGTGCATCCGTGGCTCGAACCGCTCGGTCACGACCTCACCACCGCCTTGCCCTCCGAGGGCGGACAGGGCGTCACGGCATTCCCGGCACGGGCCGTACAACCGCTCGTCGACGGGCTGGTTGCAGCGAGGGCAGTCGAAGTGCAACAAGTCCGGCAGCGCGCTCACCCCGCCGAGGATAGACGCCTCGCGGGGCGGATACGGGTCCTCAGTGGAGCCCGAGAGCGGCGGAGCACGCCGGCCACGCGCCCCACCCGGAGCTGGCCTGCAGCTTCACCGCGGCCTGGTCCTGCATCGCCGGCGGCTCGAGGTCGGGCCGGCCGGGGAAGCCCAGCCCGGACCACGTCGAAGGGCTGAACTGGTAGGCGCCGAAGAATCCGTTGCCGGTGTTCTCCTGGTAGTTGTCGCCCGACTCGCACTCCCGCAGCTGCAGCCACACACCGCCAGACGGGGGCGTGGCGGCCGGGGCCGCCGGGGCCGCCGGGGCCTGGACCGGCGCGGCGACAGCCGGAGCGGGGGCAGGCGCGGCCGGAGCGGCCGGAGCGGCCACTGCCGGGGCGGGCGCAGGAGCCTGGACGATCGCGGTGACCACGGCCACCAGGCCGTTGCCGACCGGGCCGCCCTGCGAGCGGGGCGGCGCCGCGGCCCGAGCCGCGGCGGCCGCCGCGGCCTGAGCCGCCTCCAGCGAACCGAGCCTGGACTGCAAGGCGGCGAGCTTGGTCTGCGCAGCCCCCGCCTCGGCCAGCGCCGCGGCTCGGGCGTTGGCGGCCGCGGTGAGGGCCTGCTGATTGATCCGCTGCTGGGCGGTGACCTCGGCCACGTCGGCCTCCAGCTGCTGCTGCTGCAGGTGGAACTGGTCGACCGAGTCGGACAAGTCGCCGACCGCGACGTTGATGTAGGCGCTCGACACGCCGGGATCCAGCGCCACCGACGGGGTGTCGGCCACCGGGCCGACGGACCCGCCGGTGTAGGACCGCAGGGCGTCCTGGCGCAGCGCCTGCTCGGTCCCGGCCAGCCTGGCCCGGGCCGCGGCCAGCGTGGCCTGGTCGGCGGAGAGCTGCTGAGCGCCGGTCGTGGCGGTCAGGTTGGCCTGATCGAAAGCGCTGGTCAGCTGGTGGATCCGGCCCGCGCTGGCCGCGATCTGCGCCTCGACCGAGGCGATCTGCGACTGGGTGGAGCCGATCGGGTCGGCCCCGGCGGTGGAGGTGGCGAGAAGCACCGGCGCGGCGAACACGACAACGGCGCCCAGAAGGCTCACCATCGTCTGCACTGGGCTGCGAGCGCTGCGCCGATCGGAAGTGCGACGAACGGTGAAGCGGCGACTCGTGCCCCGGCAGGCAGCTGCGCGTGGCAGCGTCCGGTTGGATGCCAAGACCCAGACGACGCTAATGGCTTTGCCGGGGGCGCGCCAGCCCGGAGGGGGCCCGGTACCGTAAAGGTCCGTGCCCGACCCTGGACGCCCCCGCGCCGTGCCCGAGCGAGTGCCTTACGTGGCGTCGCGGCTGCAGGGGCTCGGCACGACGATCTTCGCGGAGATGTCGGCGCTGGCGGGGGCCACCGGCTCGGTCAACCTGGGCCAGGGCTTCCCGGACACCGACGGCCCCTCCGAGGTGTCCGACGCCGCCGTAGAAGCGATCCGTTCGGGCGTCAACCAGTACCCTCCGGGCCCCGGCATGCCGGTCCTGCGCCGCGCCGTCGCCGCCCACCAGGAGCGGTTCTACCGCCAGACCCTCGACCCCGACACCGAGGTGCTGGTCACCGCCGGGGCGACCGAGGCGGTAACCGCCGCGGTCATGGCGCTGTGCGAGACCGGCGACGAAGTGGTGGCTTTCGCCCCGGTCTACGACTCCTATCCCGCGGCGGTCGCGATGGCCGGCGCCCGCCTGGTCACCGTGCCGCTGCGGGCCCCCGACTGGTCGTTCGATCCCGACGAGCTGGCCGCGGCCATCACCCCCCGCACCCGCCTGGTGCTGCTCAACACCCCTCACAACCCGACCGGGAAGGTCTTCTCCGCCGACGAGCTCGACCAGGTGGCCCGCTGCTGCGTCGAGTCCGGCCTCTTGGCGGTCAGCGACGAGGTGTACGAGCACCTGGTGTTCGACGGCACCCACCGGCTGCTGGCCCAGCGGGAGGGAATGACAGATCGGACCGTCACCGTCTCCAGCGCCGGGAAGACCTTCTCCTTCACGGGCTGGAAGATCGGGTGGGCGTGCGGGCCGGCGCCGCTGGTGGCCGCGGTGCGCACCGCCAAACAGTTCATGACCTACGTCAACGGCGCCCCCTTCCAGCCTGCCGTGGCGCTCGGGTTGGGACTTCCCGACGACGTGTTCACCTCCATGGCGGACCGGCTGAGGGCCGGGCGCGACCAGCTCTGCGCCGGGCTGGCCGCCGCCGGTTTCGCCGTCACCCCGCCAGCCGCGACGTACTTCGCGATGGCGGACATCCGCCCGCTCGGGTTCGAAGACGGCGTCGAACTGTGCCGGGCCCTCCCGGAGCGCTGCGGGGTGGTCGCAGTCCCGGCGTCGGCCTTCTACCCCGGAGGCCGCGGCGGCGAGGCGTTCGTGCGGTTCGCGTTCTGCAAGCGGCCCGAGGTCCTAGCCGAGGCGGTCCGCCGCCTCGGGTCCCTGTCGCAGCCAGCGGCGCCGGCGCCGGGACGGCCGCGGGCATGACCGGGTCCGGTACCGCCGCGGGTCCCCGCCGGGCCCGGCACGCATCGCACTGGGGTTCGTTCTCGGTCGACGCCGACGGCGAGCGGGTGCTGCGAGTCGTCGCCCACCCCGACGACCCCAACCCGTCCCCGCTCCTCGACAACATCGCCGCCGCGGCCCGCCACCCCGCCCGGGTGTTCTCACCGACCGTGCGGCGGGGATGGTGGGAGGACGGCCCCGGAGCCGACGAACGTCGGGGCCGGGACGAATGGCTGACCGTCGGGTGGGACGCGGTCCTCGACCGGTTGGCCGCCGAGCTGGAACGGGTCCGCTCGGTTGGCGGGCCCGAAGCGGTCTACGCCGGGTCCTACGGCTGGGCCAGCGCCGGGCGGTTCCACCACGCCCAAAGCCAGCTGCGCCGCTTTTTCAACCTGTTCGGCGGCTCCACCGTGTCGGTCAACACCTACAGCACCGGCGCCGCGGAACGGATCCTCCCCCACGTGGTGGGCAGCGACGAGCAGGTGTGGCGCTCCGCGACCGCGTGGCCGGTCATCGCCGAGCACACCGAGCTGCTCGTCTGCTTCGGCGGCCTGCCCGCCAAGAACGCCGCGGTGTCACCCGGCGGCGTCACCCGTCACACCGTCAAAGACCACCTGGCGGCCGGCGCGGCCCGGGGCCTCGAGATCGTCTCGTTCAGCCCGCTTCGCGACGACGTCGCCGCCGGGCTCGGCGCCCGATGGCAACCGGTGCGTCCCGGCACCGACGTGGCGGTCATGCTGGCGATGGCGCGCGTCCTCGTCGACGAGGGGCTCGCCGACCTCGATTTCTGCGCCACCCACTGCGCCGGGGTCGACCGCTTCGTCGCCGGGCTGGCCGGCGCGACCCCCGATTGGGCGTCGTCGCTGTCGGGAGTGCCCGCCGAGGTCATCACCAGCCTGGCCCGGAGGATGGCGTCCCGGCGGACCCTGGTCACCACCTCGTGGTCGCTGCAGCGGGCGGAGCACGGCGAGCAACCGGTGTGGGCGTCGATCGCGCTGGCCGCCCTTCTCGGCCAGATCGGGCTACCGGGAGGCGGGTTCGGCAACGGGTACTCGTCGCTGGCCGACATCGGCGGCGGCCGCAACCGGGTGCCGTTCCCCAGCCTGCCCGGCGCCGGGCGCCCGGCGCGCAGCTGGATCCCAGTCGCCCGGGTCGCCGACATGCTTCTCGACCCCGGCGGCCGCTACGAGATCGACGGCGAGGCGAGGGTCTACCCCGCCATCGACCTGGTGTACTGGACCGGCGGCAACCCGTTCCACCACCACCAAGACCTCAACCGGCTGCGCCGAGCCCTCCGGCGGCCGGCCACCGTGGTGGTCCACGAGCCGTACTGGACGGCCACGGCCCGCCACGCCGACGTCGTGTTGCCCGCGACCATCACCCTCGAACGCAACGACGTGGCCGTCGGCCGGGGCGACGGCCACGTCACCGCCATGCAGGCCGCGCTGGCGCCTTACGGCTCCGCCCGCAACGACTTCGACATCTTCGCCGGCCTGGCGCGACGGTTGGGCTTCGAGGCGGAGCTGACCGAAGGGCGCGAGGAGGACGGATGGCTGCGTCACCTGTGGGCCCGGTGGAGCCGGAGGCTGTCCGACGCGGGGATGCCCACCATGAGCTTCGACGAGTTCTGGGCCGCGGGGGAGCAGCGCTTCGACGCCGCCGACGACCGGCGGGTGTACCTCTCCGCGTACCGGGCCGATCCCGCCGCCCACCCCCTCGCCACCCCGAGCGGGCGCATCGAGCTGGCGTCGGCGGTCATCGACGGCTACGGGTACGCGGACTGCCCGGGCGTACCGACGTGGATCGAACCCGCGGAGTGGGCCGGCGCCCCCGCGGCGGCGCGCTGGCCGTTGGTGATGGTGGCCAACAACCCCGCCACCCGGCTGCACAGCCAGCTCGACGTCGGGGCGCTCTCCGCCGGGTCGAAGGTCGCGGGGCGCGAGCCGGTGCGGATCCATCCCTCCGACGCCGAGCCACGCGGCGTGAGCACCGGCGACGTGGTCGCAGTATGGAACGACCGGGGCCGCGTCCTCGCCGGCGCGGTGGTGAGCGACGACGTGATGCCCGGCGTCGTGCAGCTGTCGACCGGCGCCTGGTACGACCCCGACGACCCGGCCGCGGACGCTCCCACCTGCGTGCACGGCAACCCCAACGTGTTGACCGCAGACCGCGCCGCGTCCCGTCTCAGCCAGGCGTGCACCGGCCAGCACGCCCTGGTGGAGCTGGCCCGCTTCGATGGGGTGGCACCCCCGGTGAGGGCCCACCAACCTCCGGAGATCAGCGGCGAGGCGTGAAGCGCGGCTACCCAGGCGGCGGGCAGGGCGGCGGCTCCTGAGGCGGGTCGAGGGCAGCTTCTAAGGTGGCGGCCATGGCAGCGAACGAGTTCGGAGACGTCACCGTCGAGATCGGTGAAGACCACGTGGCCACGGTGGAGATGCACCGGCCACCGTCCAACTTCTTCGACACCACCTTGATCCGCAACATCGCCGACGCGTACCGCTGGGTCGACGAAAGCAACGCCGGGTGGGCCATCGTCCTGTGCTCGGAGGGCAAGCATTTCTGCGCCGGCGCCGACTTCCACGGCGCCAGCGACGCCGAACCGCTCGACGCCCAGGGGGCCAGCGCCCTCTACGCCGAGGCGGTCAAGATGTTCTCCAACCAGACGCCGGTGGTGGCCGCGCTCCAAGGCGCAGCGGTCGGCGGCGGACTCGGCGTGGCCTGCAGCGCCGATTTCCGCTTCGCCACCCCCGAGTCCCGCCTGAGCGCCAACTTCGCCCGCCTCGGCTTCCACCAAGGTTTCGGCCTGTCGGTCACCCTCCCCCTGATCGTCGGGCACCAGCGCAGCCTCGACCTGCTCTACACCGGACGGCGCCTGACCGGCGAAGAGGCCCACACCATGGGCCTGGTCGACCGCTTGGTCGCCGCCGACGAGCTGCGGGCCGCGGCCCACGCCTTCGCCCTCGAGATCGCCCAGTCGGCTCCGCTCGCGGTGCGCTCGATCCGCCAGACGCTGCGGGGACAGCTCCCCGCGGCCATCCGAGAGATCACCCGCCACGAGGACGCCGAGCAGGTCCGCCTGCGGGCCACCGCCGACTTCGCCGAGGGGACCGCCGCCTACGGCGAGCGCCGCCCGGCCAACTTCACGGCCAGCTAGGACACTGTTGAACAATTCTCGCTTCGGTGCTCGCGATTTGGGCCCAGACCGTCGAGAATTGTCGGGTGCAAGGACGGAGCGAATCCAACCGTGAGTTGCTCGACGCGGCGGCGCTGTGT
>NZ_JAIMCB010000019.1 GCF_025499425.1 Acidiferrimicrobium sp. IK | reverse complement strand
ACCACGCCCACAAAACGGCGCTCACAACGACCGGTTCGTCGGTCAGTCACACCCGGATGCCCCTCGCTCGTGAACCCGAGTCGCTGAACCCGGAAAACGTGGGTTGTTCAACAGTGTCCTAGTCCGCGGCTAGGAGACGCCGAGCAGGTCGATTACGAACACCAGGGTGGAGTTGGCGGGGATCGACCCTTGGGCGCTGTTGCCGTACCCGAGGGCGGGAGGGATCACCAGCTCCCGACGGCCTCCCACCTTCATCCCGACGATGCCCTGAGCGAATCCGGGGATCACCTGGGAGAGCGAGAAGCTCGCCGGCTGGCCCCTGGTCCACGACGAGTCGAACACCTGCCCGGTGGTGTACAGGGCGCCCACGTACTGGATGTTCACCGTGCTGGTGGCTGACGCCACCGGCCCGGTCCCCACCACTAGGTCCTTGCCGACCAAAGTGGTCGGGGCGGTCCCGGTGCCGGCGTGCAACGTCGGCGCAGCCTTCATGTCGGTGGCTCCGTCCGCGGCGGGCACCGCCCCGGAGGTGAACTGGTTGGCGGCCGGCGCGGCGACCGCCGGGGCGGTGGTGGTCGCGCCGCTGTTCGCTGTGGTGGCCGACGACGAGCCGCACGCGGCCGCGGCCAGGGCCAAAGCGCCGAGCAGCACGGCGGTAGGACGGCGGGGGGCGGGGCAGGCGCGGCGGGGCACGGGCCGAAACCTTATGGGGCCGCGTCGGCTCGCCGGGAGCGCGCCGCTGCCGGCGGCCCTCGGCCAGCGCACCGCCGGCTCGTCGCCCGGCGGCTGTCGGCCAGCGCGCTCCGGGGGGAGGACTCGAACCCCCATCCTCGGCTCCAAAGGCCGGTGTCCTGCCGTTGGACGACCCCGGACGGAGCTGCTGGCCGCCGCGCCCTGCGGCCCCCACAGCGTCGCGCAACGGAGCCCTCCCCGTCACCATCGCACGGCGACGGGGGTGATCGGGCGCCGGTGGACGAGCAACTGCGCCCCGGTTGACTAGAAAGGACCTGTGCCTGACGCGGACTCCCGCCACCGGTCGCTCAACGCCGTCGTCCTGGCCGCGGGCGAGGGCACCCGGATGCGCTCCGAGCGGCCCAAGCCCCTCCACCGCCTGTGCGGCCGCCCGATGGTGGTGCACGTGTTGCACGCGGTGGCCGCCGCCGGCGCCCGCCGGGCGGTGGTCGTGGTCGGCTTCGGGGCGGCCCGGGTGACCAAAACGGTGGGGGAGCAGCAGCCCACCGGCCTCCCCATCGATTTCGTGGAGCAGGCCCGCCAGCGGGGGACCGGCGACGCGGTGCTCGTCGGGCTCACCGGACTACCCGATGACGACGACGACGAGGACGTGTTGGTGCTGCCTGGCGACACGCCGCTGCTGCGCGGCTCGACGCTGGCTGGGCTCGTCGGCGCTCACCGCGACGCCGACGCCGCGGCCACCGTCCTCACCGCCCGGGTGCCCGACCCGACCGGCTACGGCCGGGTGGTGCGAGGCAAGGGGGACCGGGTGGCGCGCATCGTCGAGCAGAGCGACGCCACCGCCGAGGAGCTGGCCATCGACGAGATCAACACGTCGATCTACGTCTTTCGCCGGTCGGTGCTGGCCCCGGCGCTGCGCCGGCTAACCCCTGACAACGCCCAGGGCGAGTACTACCTGACCGACGCCGTGGCGGTGCTCCACGACGCCGGTTACGACATCGCGGCAGTGGCCGCGGCGGACCGCATGGAAGCCACCGGCGTCAACGACCGGGTCCAGCTGGCCACCGCCGAGGCGGAGCTGCGACGGCGCATCAACGACGACTGGCTCCGTCGGGGCGTGACGATGGTCGACCCGGCGCGGACCTACCTGGACACCACCGTCACCCTGGCGCCCGACGTCACCTTGTACCCGGGCACCATGCTGCAGGGTTCCACCACCGTCGCGGCGGGCGCCGAGATCGGGCCCGACTCGCAACTGGCGGACTGCGCCGTCGGCGCCCGGGCCGTGGTGACCGCCACCGTGGCCCACGGCGCGAGCGTCGGCGCCGACGCCCAGGTCGGGCCGTGGGGTTACCTTCCGCCCGGCAGCACGGTGGCGCCGGGGGCGGTCACCGGACCATGCTTCACTGGTAGGGCCGACACCGCACGAGACACCTGAAGGGTTGCACCATGGAGCTGGTCCCGAAGCGAACACTGCATCTGCTCACGGGCCGATCCCACCCGACGCTGGCTGCGGCCATCGCCGCCGACCTCGGCCTGCAGCTCGGCGACGCCAACATCGTCGACTTCGCCAACGGCGAGGTCAGACCCCGCTTCGGCGAGTCGGTGCGCGGCTCGGATGTGTTCATCATCCAGTCCCACTGCCGGACGCCGGGGCGCTCGGTCAACGATTCCCTCCTCGAGCAGTGGATCATGATCGACGCGGCCAAACGGGCGTCGGCCAAGCGGATCACCGCGGTGTGCCCCTACTACGGGTACTCCCGCCAGGACCGCAAATCCAAGGGTCGTGAGCCGATCACCGCCCGGATGGTCTCGGATTTCTTCGCCACCGCCGGCGCCGACCGGATCATCTCGGTCGATTTGCACTCCGGCCAGATCCAGGGCTTCTTCGACGGCCCGGTCGATCACCTGACCGCAGTGCCGCTGCTGACCGACTACCTGCGGACCAACGCCCCGAGCGGCGACTTCGTGATGGTCGCCCCCGACACCGGGCGGACCAAGGTCGCGGAGCAAGCGGCCCGCCACGCCGGCACCGCCGTCGACGTGGCCAGCGTCTACAAGCGCCGGCCGAAGGACGCGGTCAACCAGGTCGAAGCGCTCGACGTGATGGGCGACGTCGAGGGCCGCATGTGCGTGATCATCGACGACATGATCGACACCGCCGGCACCATCTGCGCCGCGGCGGAGATCCTCCACGCCAAGGGCGCCACCGAGGTCTGGGCGATGTGCACCCACGCGGTGCTGTCGGACCCGGCCGTGGACCGCCTGAAGAACTCCGCGATCGCCCGGGTGGTGATCACCGACACCCTCCCGCTCCCCCCCGAAAAGCAGATCGACAAGATCGAGGTGGTCTCGGTGTCCAAGATCTTCGCGGCGGCCATCGACGCGGTGTTCGGCGACGGCTCGGTCTCGGAGATCTTCAACGGCGAAAACCAGACCTGATCGGGACGGCTGAGCGGCCCGGTCTGACAGCGGCTCGCCCAGCCAGTAGCATCGACCGGTCCCTTACGGCAGTACACCCAGGTAGGAGCGCGGTCCGATGGCCGAAGTAACTCTCATCGCCGAGCCCGGTCGGGCGACCGGCACTCCCGAGTCGAAGCGCCTCCGCGCGTCCGGCCGGATCCCAGCGGTCGTCTACGGCCACGGCGGCGACGCCACGGCCGTCTCGGTCGACGCCCGCGAGCTGCGGCTGGCCCTCTCCGGAGACGCCGGCACCAACCAGCTCCTCGACCTGCAGGTGGGCAGCGAGCGTCACTTGACCATGGCCCGGGTCATCCAGCGCCACCCGGTCCGCAACACCGTGGTCCACATCGACTTCCAGGTGGTGCGCCGCGACGAGGTGCTCTCCGTCGACGTGCCGCTCATCTTGGAGGGAGAGCCCAAGGCCGTCGACCGCGAGCAGGGCCTCGTCGAGCAGCTCCTGACCTCGCTCACCGTCCAGTCCACGCCGGGGAACATCCCCAACGAGCTGATCATCGACATCAGCGGCCTGCAGATCGGCGACACCATCCGCGTCGCCGACATCGCGCTGCCCGCGAACGTGACGACCGACATCGACCCCGAAGAGGCCGTGGTCGTCGCGGCCGCCTCGCGTGTCGCCGCCGAGGTCGAAGAGATCGAGGAAGAGGCCGCCGAGGCCGCCGCCGAGGCCAGCGAGGCCGCGGAGGGCGAAGCGCCCGAGGCCGCCGCCGGCGGCGACGACAGCGCCGGCGGCGAGGGCTAGCTGCCCGTTGGCGGTCGGTTCGGCGCCCCTCGCAGCGGGACGCCGGCCGATCTCCTGGCCGTCGGGCTCGGCAACCCCGGACCCGAGTACGCCGGCACCCGCCACAACGTCGGGGCGCAGGTCGTCGAGCTGCTGGCCGAACGCCACGGCGGCCGGCTGCGCAAAGGCCGGGAGCTGGCCCTCGTCGACGAGGTCCGCCTCGGCGCCCTGCGCTTGGCCCTGGCCTTCCCGCAGACCTACATGAACGACTCCGGTCGTTCCGTCGCGCTCCTCGTCCGCCGCTTCGGAATCGAGGACCTGGCCCGGCTGGTCGTCGTGCACGACGAGCTGGACCTCCCGGTCGGCAAGGTGCAGGTCAAACTGGGAGGCGGGCTGGCCGGGCACAACGGCTTGCGTTCGATCAAAGCCCACCTCCACGACGACGGCTTCGCCCGGGTCCGCATCGGGATCGGCAAGCCGCCCGGCGGCAAGGAGCGCGGCGCCGACCACGTCCTCAGCCGGGTCGGCAAGCGGGAACGCACCGAGCTGGACGTGAGCGTCGCCATCGCCGCCGACGTCGTCGAGCACATCCTGGTCGAGGGAGTGCTTGACGCCCAGAACCGGTTCAATGGGTGACGCCGCCATGACTCCCCAACCCGTCACGTCGACCGTCCCGACCTCTCAAAAGACGCAGAAGCCCGCCGTCCCCCCGCTGGCTCCGCTCCTGCCGGTCCTTCGCGCCGACGCCACCTTCGCCGACCTGACCGGTCTGCGCCAGGCCGTGGTCGCGGTCCCCGAACCGGCCCGAGCGTTCGCCATCGCCGGGCTGGCCGAGGCGTCCGGCCGGCATCCGACCGTCGTCGCGGTGCCCACCGCGTCGGACGCCGAGCGCCTGGCCCACGACCTCGGGGCGTTCCTCGGCGAGGACCAGGTCGACTTGTGCCCGGCTTGGGAGACCCTCCCCTTCGAGCGGGTCAGCCCGAGCGTGGAGACCATGGGCCGCCGCCTGCGCACCATCTGGCGGCTCTCAGGCTCCGGAACGTCCGGGAACGGGGGCTCCGGAACGTCCGGGAACGGGGGCTCCGGAACGTCCGGGGACGGGCAGCCCGACCGGATGCCGAAGGTCCTCGTCGCCCCGGTCCGCAGCCTCCTCCAGCGTCTAGGACCCCACGTCGAGGACGTGGCGCCGGTCATCGTGAAACGGGGCGACGTCATCGACCCCGAGGAACTGGTCGCCCGCCTGGTGGGAATCGGCTACCGGCGCGAGTACCAAGTCGAGCACCGCGGCGAGCTGGCCGTGCGCGGATCGATCGTCGACGTGTTCGGTTCGACGGCGGACGGCCCGGTGCGCATCGACTTGTGGGGCGACGAGATCGACCGGCTGACGGAGTTCTCCATCGGCGATCAGCGCTCGACGGGCGACATCGAGCGCGCCGAGCTGTTCGGTTGCCGGGAGCTGCTCGTCACCGCCGACATCCACGCCCGGGCCGAGGCGCTCGTCGCCGAGGCCCCGTGGGGCCGGGAGCACTGGGAGCGTTTCGCCGAGGGCATGACCTTCGACGGCATGGAGTCGTGGCTGCCGTGGCTGAGCACCGACGAGCGCCTCCTCGTGGACCTCCTGCCCTCCGACGCCTTGGTGCTGCTGGTGGAGCCCCGCCGGATGAGGGACCGGGCCGGCGAGCTGCTCGATGAGGAAGCCGCGCTGGCCGGCACCCTGGCGCAGACGTGGGGCGCGTCCGGCGAGGAGTTTCCCCACCTCCATCTGCCCTTCGACCGGCTGCTGGCCCACACGGGCGCCGCGGCGTGGACGGTGACCGCCGCCCCGGAGGGACCTGGCACCACCACCGTGACGGCCACCGGGTGGGACCCCGTCGTCGGCGACGGCGAACGCCTGACCGGGCAGCTGCGCTCGTTGCTGGCCGACGGCTACCGGATCACGGTGTGTGCCGAGGGCAAAGGCAGCGGCGCCCGGGTCGCGGCGACCCTGCGCGACAACGGTTTCGAGGCCGCCCTGGTCGAGCGGGCGCCGAGCGCGGAGGAGCCCGACCCGGCTCAGCTGACCCGCAAGGGGATCCGGGTGATCGTCGCGCCGCTCGAGCGGGGCTTCATCCACCCGCCGACCAAGGTCGCGGTGCTCGCCGAGAGCGACGTGACCGGCCGGCGTCGGGCCCACCGCCGTCCCCGCCCCCGAGCCCGGGCCGCCGAAGGCTTCTTCGATGCCATCAAGACCGGCGACTACGTCGTGCACTACCAACACGGCGTCGGGCGCTTCGGCGGGATGGTGCGCCGGGCCATCGGCGGCAGCGAACGCGACTACCTGGTCCTCGAGTACAAGTCAGGCGACAAGCTCTACGTACCGTCGGACCAGATCGACCTGCTGCGCCCCTACACCGGCGGCGAGTCGCCGTCGCTGTCGCGCCTCAACGGCAGCGACTGGCAGCGCACCAAGTCCCGGGTCCGAAGCGCAGTCCGCGAGATCGCCCAGGAGCTGGTCGTCCTGTACCAAAAGCGGGTCAACGCCGCCGGGCACGCCTTCGCGCCCGACACCCCGTGGCAGCACGAGATGGAGGAAGCCTTCCCGTTCGCGGAGACCACCGACCAGTTGAAGGCGATCGCCGAGGTGAAAGCCGACATGGAAGCCGAAGCCCCGATGGACCGCCTGGTGTGTGGCGATGTCGGGTTCGGCAAGACCGAGGTGGCCATCCGGGCTGCGTTCAAGGCGGTGCAGGACGGGATGCAAGTCGCCATCTTGGTCCCGACGACCCTCCTCGCCTCCCAGCACTTCCAGACCTTCTCCGAGCGTTTCGCTGGCTACCCGATCCGCGTCGAGATGCTGTCTCGGTTTTTGACCCCGGCGCAGAGCAAGGCGGTCATCGACGGTCTGGCCGACGGCTCGGTGGACGTGGTGGTCGGCACCCACCGGCTGCTCGGCGGCGAACTGGCGTTCAAGAACCTCGGCTTGCTCGTAGTCGACGAGGAGCAACGTTTCGGCGTGCACCACAAAGAAGCGATCAAGCACCTGCGGACCAACGTCGACGTGCTGACCC
This sequence comes from Acidiferrimicrobium sp. IK, assembly GCF_025499425.1. Classification (GTDB taxonomy): domain Bacteria; phylum Actinomycetota; class Acidimicrobiia; order Acidimicrobiales; family Palsa-688; genus Acidiferrimicrobium. The sequence goes on along the minus strand of NZ_JAIMCB010000019.1, from coordinate 55,085 downwards.
TCACCGCCACCCCGATCCCTAGGACGCTGGAGATGAGCCTCACCGGCATCCGCGACCTGACCCTGCTCAACACGCCGCCCGCCGAGCGGCTACCGATCCTCACCTACGTCGGGGAGTACGACGACCGGGCCGTCGCCGAGGCCATCCGCCGCGAGCTGCTGCGGGAAGGCCAGGTGTTCTTCGTTCACAACCGGGTGGCCGACATCGAGAAGGTGGCGGCCGAGCTCAAGGCCCTCGTGCCCGAGGCCCGCGTCGCGGTCGCCCACGGTCAGATGGACGAAGGGACCCTCGAGAAGGTGGTCTACGACTTCTGGGAGGGCCAGTACGACGTGCTGGTGTGCACCACCATCATCGAGTCGGGCATCGACATGCCGACGGTCAACACCCTCGTCGTCGACCGCGCCGACCGGCTCGGGCTGGGCCAGCTCCACCAGTTGCGGGGCCGGGTCGGCCGGGCCGGGCAGCGGGCGTACGCCTACCTGCTGTTCCCTCCGGAGCAGTCGCTCTCCGAGGAGGCCTACGAACGCCTGCGGACCATCGGCGAGCACACCGAACTCGGGTCCGGATTCAAGATCGCCATGCGCGACCTGGAGATCCGCGGTGCGGGCAACCTGCTTGGCGGCAACCAGTCCGGGCACATCGCCGCGGTGGGCTACGACCTGTACGTCCAGATGGTGAGCGAGGCGGTCGCCGAGCTGAAAGGCGAGGAGCTGCGCGAGCCGGCCGAGATCAAGCTCGACCTGCCAGTCACCGCCAACCTGCCCGCCGGCTACGTGCAGCGCGAGGACCTTCGCCTAGAGGCCTACCGCCGCCTGGCGATGGTCACCACCCACGCCGAGGTCGACGACATCCGCAACGAGTGGCTCGACCGGTACGGGCCTCTGCCCGACCCGGCCGAGGCGTTGCTGCGCATCGGGCACCTGCGCGCTGAGTGCGCCCGCACCGGGGTTCGCGAGGTTGCAGTGGTCAAATCCAGCGGCGGCCTGTCCGGCGGGGGGGCCACCGCCCGGCTGTCGCCGCTGTCGCTGCGGGCCAGCGCCAGGGTCCGCCTCACCCGCCTGCACCCCAAGGCGGTGTTCAAGGAGGACCTCGGCCAGCTGGTCCTCACCCTGCCCCGCGGCGCCGACCCGGCGGAGACGCTGGCCGACCTGCTCGCCCAGTTGGTCCCTGCCGAAGCCGCCTAGGTAGCATCAGCGCCGCTGTGAGACGCTTTCCCTCCCCCCACCCCATCCCGCGCGGCCGCTGGCGCTCATGCCGGGGCAGGACCCGCCGACTGCTCGCAGGCGGGATCGGCGCGCTGGCCATCACCCTGGTAGCGGGGGCGTGCGACACTTCGCCGGTCGCGGCCAGCGTCAACGGCGCGGTGATCAAGCAGACCGCTTTGGACCTGGAGCTGCGCCTGCAGACGTCCAACAAGGCGTACGTGGCCAGCATCGACCGGGCCGCGGCGCAGAGCGGCAACAGCATCTCGGTGACCGGCGACGCCCCGGGCACCTACTCGACCCGTTTCGTCGCTGGGGTCCTCTCCACCATGATCCAGGCGCTGGCCATCCACCAGCATCTGGCCGCTACCGGTCAGCTGCCCGGCCCCGAGCAGCTGGCGGCCGCCCGCTCCGTCGACGAGGCCCTGTTCGGCTCGACGTGGCTGTCGTTCCCGCAAGCGTTTCGCGACACGCAGGTCGCCCAGGACGCCGAGCACGCGGCCATCGAGCCGGCGCCGACCGACACCTCCACGCTGCGCAGCGCCTACCAGTCGGTGCAGAAGTACTTTTTCTCTCAGGTGTGCGTTAGGTCGATCTCGGTGTCGGTGCTCAACAGCGACGGGACCCTCAACCAGGGCGCCTCGCTGGGCCAGGCCAACCAGATCGTCAACCAGTACAACCTGGCGCACAGTGACCCGTCGCTTGGCACCGTCCTCGGCCGGCCCTCCGGCGGGGTGGTCACCTGCTACGACGGCCAAGGCCTCGAGCTGCAGGGCGCGGCGCTTTTCAACCAGGTGCTGGCGTTGGCCCCCGGCACCGCCGCCCAGCCGCAGCAGACCGCCTACGGCTACCACATCACCGCGGTGGACAGCCGTACGTTCCAGCCCTTCGACGCGGTCACCCAGAAGGCGTTGGCGCTCGGGATCGCCCAGGCCCAAGGCGCCGCTGACCCGGCGCTCGGCTCGGTGGTCGCGCCGGCCAAGGTCAGCGTCAACCCGGCTTACGGGACCTGGGACGGCCGGACCGGTTCGGTGACGGCCCCCTCCCCGCTCGGCGCCAACTCCTCCACCACCCCGTGAGCGGTCCGGGTCCGGGCCGGATCACCGTAATCGGCCTCGGACCCGCGGACGCCGGCCTGCTGACCGTGGCCGCCGAGCGGGCCATCGCCGCCACCCCCCGGCGCTACGTGCGCACCACCCGCCACCCGTCGGCCCACGTCGTGCTGCCAGCGACGTCCTTCGACGACCTCTACGAGCGCGCCGCGTCGATCGACGACGTGTACCGCGGGATCGTCGACACCCTGGTCGACGCGGCCGGTGCCGGTGACGTGCTGTACGCGGTCCCCGGCTCCCCGCTGGTCGCGGAGCGCACCGTCGAGCTGCTGAGAGCCGACGGCCGGGTGAAGGTGGAGATCCAGCCGGCCATGTCATTCCTCGACGTCGCGTGGGCTCGCCTGGGCGTCGACCCCGTCGCCAGCGGCGCCCGCCTGGTCGACGGGCACCGCTTCGCGTTGGAGGCGGCCGGCGAGAGGGGGCCGCTGCTTGTCGCCCAGTGCGACACGTCCCTGGTGCTCTCCGACATCAAGCTGGCCCTCTCCGAGATCGGCGGCGGCGCCGACGACTTGGAGGTGGTGGTCCTGCAGCGTCTGGGCCTGCCCGACGAGTCGGTGACCACCCTTGGTTGGGCCGACCTGGACCGGGAGGTGGAGCCCGACCATCTGACCAGCGTGTGGATCCCGGCGCTGGCCGCGCCCGTCGCCGGGGAAGTGACCCGCTTCGCGGAGCTGGTGCGGACGCTGCGGGAGCGCTGCCCTTGGGACCGGGAGCAGACCCACCGCAGCCTCACCCGGCACCTCCTCGAGGAGACCTACGAGGTCATCGAGGCCATCGACGAGCTCGAACGCGACGGCGACAGTGATCACCTCGAAGAGGAGCTGGGAGATCTCCTGTTCCAGGTCGTGTTCCACGCCACGCTGGCCGCGGAGGAGGGCTACTTCACCCTCGCCGACGTGGCGCGAGGCGTCCACGACAAGCTGGTCCGCCGCCATCCCCACGTGTTCGAGGGGGCCGAGGTCGGCAGCTGGGAGCAGCTGAAGGCCGCGGAGAAGGGCCGCAGCAGCGTGATGGAAGGGCTGCCGGAGAACCTGCCGTCGCTGCTCTACGCCCACAAGGTGCAATGGAAGGCCGCGTCGCTCGGTTTCGATTGGGAAAACGCCGCCGGGGCATGGCGGAAGGTCGGTGAGGAGCTGAGCGAGCTTCGCGCCGCTGTCACCGCCTCGCCTGGCGATCAGCGAGCGGTCCAAGAGGAGCTGGGCGATGTGCTGTTCGCGGTGGTCAACGTCGCCCGCCACCTAGACGTCGATCCCGAGACCGCCCTCCGGGATGCCGCCGCCAAGTTCCGCCGGCGTTTCGCCCACATCGAGGCGCAGGCCGCCGGTGCGCAGCTGTCGCTAGGGGAGTGGGACGCCCTCTGGGAGGGCGCCAAGTCCCTCGGGTTGTAGGCCGGCGGGGGTCGGGCGCCCATACCTGACCGGCCGGGGTCGATGGGGTACCGTTGCCCCAGCAGTCACTCCAGTCACACGACCCACAGGACCACAGCGCATGAGTGCCATCGACCAGTTGATCGGGCGGGAGATCCTGGACTCGCGGGGCAATCCGACCGTCGAGGTGGAGATCCTCCTCGATTCGGGTGCCACCGGCCGGGCGGCGGTTCCCTCCGGGGCGTCGACCGGGTCGTTCGAGGCGGTGGAGCTGCGCGACGGCGGCGACCGCTACGCAGGCAAGGGCGTGGCCGACGCGGTCGCCCACGTCAACCACGAGATCGCCGAGGCGGTCGAGGGCTACGACGCGCTGGACCAGCGAGGGCTCGATGACCTGCTCGTGGACCTCGACGGCACCGACAACAAGGGCCGCCTCGGAGCCAACGCCATCCTCGGCGTGTCGCTGGCCGCGGCCAGGGCCGCCTCCGCCGAGGTCGGCCTGCCCCTCTACCGCTACGTCGGGGGGGCCAACGCCCACGTGCTGCCGGTCCCGATGATGAACGTCATCAACGGCGGCGCCCACGCCGACAACAACGTGGACCTGCAGGAGTTCATGATCGTCCCGTTGGGGGCGGCGTCGTTCGCTGAGGCCCTGCGATGGGGCGCCGAGGTGTACCACGTGCTGCGCGGCGTGCTCCACGAGCGGGGGCTGGCCACCGCCATCGGCGACGAAGGCGGCTTCGCCCCGAACCTGCCGTCCAACGAGGAGGCCATCGCGGTCCTCGTCGAGGCCATCGAGAAGGCCGGCCGGGTGCCCGGGGCCGAGATCGCCATCGCCCTCGACGCCGCGGCCTCCGAGTTCTACCGCGACGGCGCCTACCAGCTGGCCAGCGAAAGCCGGTCGCTGCCCGCCGCCGAGTTCGCCGGCTACCTGGCAGACCTGTGCGCCAAGTACCCGATCGTGTCGGTCGAGGACGGGATGGCCGAGGAGGACTGGGACGGGTGGGCGGCGCTGACGTCGCAGCTCGGCTCGTCGGTGCAGCTGGTCGGCGACGACATCTTCGTCACCAACGGCGAGCGTCTCGGACGGGGCATCGCTTCCGGCGTCGCCAACTCCATCCTGATCAAGGTCAATCAGATCGGGACCCTCACCGAGACCCTCGACACCGTCTCGATGGCGACGCGAGCCGGGTACTCGTCGGTCATGTCGCACCGCTCGGGTGAGACCGAGGACACCACCATCGCCGACCTGGCGGTGGCCACCAACTGCGGACAGATCAAGACCGGCGCCCCGGCCCGTTCCGACCGGGTGGCCAAGTACAACCAGCTGCTGCGCATCGAGGACGGCCTCGGCGACACCGCCCGCTACCTCGGGGCTGCGGCCTTCGCCCAGGTCCGGCGGTGAGGCGGGTGGCCCGATGAGGCGGACCGTCCGTATCTTGCTGCTGTCGGTTACCGGGGTGGCGGTCATCGTGCTGTTCGTCCTGCCCGGCCGTCAGCTCCTCGACCAGGGCCGGCAGCTGAGTTCGACGCGCCGCCAGATCAACATGCTCAGCCAAGAGAACGCCAAGCTGACCAAGGAGGCCGCGTCGCTGCAGACCGACGCGACGATCGAGCAGCTGGCCCGCCAGAAGTACGGTCTGGTGATGCCCGGCGAGCAGGCTTACGTGGTGTTGCCGCAGGCCACGCCGGCGCCGGGGTCAGCGCAGTCCACGCCGACCACGACCGTCCCGCCGTCGAACACGCCGTAGCCGGCTGAGACCTTCTAAGGTCTGACCGTGAGCATTCTCGGAAATCGAGTGCAGCGGCGGGAGGACCCCAAGTTCCTCACCACCGGGGGGGTCTACGGGGACGATCTGAAGATCGAAGGGGCGCTTTGGGCCACCTTCGTGCGATCGACCATGGCCCACGCCCGGCTGACGTCGCTGGACGTAACTGAGGCCAGGAACCGCCCCGGCGTCGTGGCCATCTACACCGGCGAGGACGTCGACTTGCCACCCGTCCCTGCCGGCCTGCCTGGCGTCCCAGACGTCATGGCCCGGCCGGTGCTGGCCAAAGGCGTCGTCCGTTTCGTCGGCGAGGCCGTCGCAGTGGTCCTCACCGAGGAGCGCTACCAAGGCGAGGACGCCGCCGAGTCGGTCTTCGTGGACTACGAGCCGCTCCCCGCGGTGGTCGACCCGGTCAGCGCTCTCACCGGCGACGTGCTGCTGTTCCCCGAGCACGGGAGCAACGTGGCGGTCCCGATGAACGAGCCGCAGGCCGAGGATTTCTTCGACGGCTGCGAGGTCGTGGTCCGCCACCGGCTGATCAACCAGCGCGTCGCGCCCTGCCCGCTGGAAGTGCGCAGCGGGGCGGCGATGTGGGAAGGCGACCGGGTCATCCAGTACGCCTCCAATCAGGCCCCTCACGGCGCGAAGGCCGCCATCGCCGGCCTCTACGGGCTCGAGGCCGACCGGGTCCGGGTCATCGCCCCCGACGTCGGCGGCGGGTTCGGCGCCAAGATCGGGCTCTACGTCGAGGACCTGATCCTGCCGTGGCTGGCCAAGGCCGCGGGCCGGCCGGTCCACTGGACCGAGACCCGCTCTGAGAGCATGCTGGCCCTCGGCCACGGCCGGGCCCAGGTGCAAGACGTCGCGATCGGCGGCAGCCGCGACGGGAAGGTCGAGGCGTACCGCCTGGAGGTGGTCCAAGACGCCGGCGCCTACCCGTCGCTCGGCTCCTTCCTCCCCGCCCTGACCCGGCTGATGACTTCGGGGACCTACGACATCCCCAAGGTCGAGTTCTCGGCCGCGTCGATGGTCACCAACACCACCCCGACGGTGGCCTACCGCGGCGCGGGCCGGCCGGAGGCAACGGCGGCCATCGAGCGGGCGATGGACCTCTTCGCCGCTGAGATCGGCATGGACCCCGCCGAGGTGCGCAAGCGCAACGTGGTGGCCAACGACAAGTTCCCCTTCACCACCCCGACGGGCACCGTCTACGACATCGGCGACTACGGCGGGGCGATCGACCTGGCGCTGCAGGCCTCCGACTACCAGGCGCTGCGCGCCGAGCAGGCCACCCGCCGATCGTCGGGGGACACCACCCAGATCGGCATCGGCGTGTCGAGCTACGTGGAGATCACCAACGGCGCCGGGCCGCCCGGCGAGTACGCCAAGGTCGAGATCCTGCCCGGCGGCAAGGCCCGGGTGTACACCGGAACCTCCCCCCACGGTCAGGGTCACGAGACGGCGTGGACCATGCTCGCCTCCGAGCAGCTCGGGATCCCGATGGAGGACATCGAGTTCGTGGCCAACGACACCGACCTGGTGCCCGAGGGTGGCGGGACGATGGGCTCGCGCTCGTTGCAGTCCGGCGGTCTCGCGGTCCACGAGGCGTCGATCGCCCTCGTCGACAAGGCCGCCAAGCTGGCCGCCGAGCTGCTCGAAGCCAACGCCGACGATGTCGTGCTGGACAAGGTCGGCGGGCGTTTCCACGTCGCTGGCACCCCGGCTGTTGGCCGTTCCTGGGCGGAGCTGGCCGAAGCCGCCGGCGACGACGGCGACGCGCTGGTCGTGGCCCACAGCTCCTCGCCGGCCGGCCCGACCTTCCCGTTCGGGGCCCACGTCGCGGTGGTGGAAGTCGACACCGACACCGGGCGGGTCAAGCTGACCAGGCTGGTCGCGGTGGACGACGCCGGCACCATCGTCAACCCGCTGCTGGCCGAAGGCCAGCGCCACGGCGGGCTGGCCCAAGGCGCGGCGCAGGCCCTCATGGAGGAGGTCCGCTACGACGACGACGGCAACCCGGTCACGTCCAACCTGGCCGACTACGCCATGATCTCCGCCACCGAGCTGCCGAGCTTCGAGCTGGTAGCGATGGCCACGCCAACGCCGATCAACGCGCTCGGTGCCAAGGGCATCGGCGAGTCCGGGACCATCGGATCGACCCCGGCGGTGCAAAGCGCGGTGGTCGACGCGCTGGCCCACCTCGGCGTGCGTCACATCGACATGCCGGCCACACCCGAACGCGTCTGGCGAGCCGTCGCCGCCGCCCAGTCCACCGCAGCCGAGTAGAGGAACCCTCACGTGAAGATCACCACCACGGTCAACGGCGAGCAGCGCGACAGCGAGGTCGAGCCCCGCCTGCTGCTCGTCCACTACCTCCGCGACGTGCTCGGGCTCACCGGCACCAACGTCGGATGCGACACGTCGTCGTGCGGGGCGTGCACCGTCCTGCTCGACGGCGAGTCGGTCAAGTCCTGCACCGTCCTCGCCGCCCAGGCCGACGGATCGTCGATCACCACGATCGAGGGTCTGGCCGGACCCGACCGCATGCACCCGGTGCAGGAAGCGTTCCAAGAGCACCACGGCCTCCAGTGCGGGTACTGCACCCCTGGCATGGTCATGGCCGCGGTCTCCCTCATCGAGGAGGTCCCCGACCTCGACGAGGCCAAGGTCCGCGAAGGCCTCGAGGGCAACCTGTGCCGCTGCACCGGTTACCACAACATCGTGAAGGCCGTGCTGGCTGCGGCCAAGACCCCCGCCCGGAGCGCCTCGTGATCCCCGCCGCCTTCGAATACCAGCGTCCGAGCAGCCTCGACGAGGCCGTCAGGCTCCTCGCCGACAGCGGCGACGACGCCAAGCTTCTCGCCGGCGGGCACTCGCTGCTGCCGCTGATGAAGCTGCGCCTGGCCGCGCCGTCGATGCTGATCGACATCGGCCGCCTGCGTGACCTGTCCTACATCAGCGACGCCGGCGACACCGTCACCATCGGCGCCCTCACCCGCCATCACGAAGTCGAGACCTCCGCGCTGCTCAAGGCGCAGGTGCCGCTGCTGGCCCACGCCACCAGCCAGGTCGGCGACCCTCAGGTCCGCCACCGGGGCACCATCGGAGGCTCCATCGCCCACGGCGACCCTGCGTCGGACCTGCCGGCGGTCTGCCTCGCCCTTCGCGCCACGTTCACCGTGGTAGGCCCCAACGGCAGCCGCCAGATCCCGGCCGACGACTTCTTCCGCGGTTTCTTGGAGACCGCGCTGTCCGCCGACGAGATCCTCACCGAGATCTCCGTGCCCAAGGTGCCCGACGCCGGGTGGTCGTTCCAGAAGTTCAACCGCCGAGCCCAGGATTGGGCCATCGTCGGTGTCGCCGCGGTGCACAACGGCTCGACGGGAGTCGGGTTGGTCAACATGGCGTCGGTGCCGGTACGGGCCGCCGCGGTGGAGGACGCGATCGCGGCCGGGTCCAGTGCCGCTGAGGCCGCCACCCACGCGTCGGACGGGCTCGATCCCCCCGCCGACCTCAACGCCAGCCAGGAGTACCGCCGGCACCTGGCCGAGGTGCTGGTACGACGGGCCCTGCAGGAGGCCGGCGCGCCGTAACGGCCGTGCCGCGGCCGGCGGGGCCGGACGACGGCGGTGTCGAAAAGCGCGTTGGGTCCTACGCTGGCCCGGTGACCTCACCGCCCGTGCCGCCGGCCGCCGCCCCGACCGGGGCCTCCGTCGCTCCTCCCGTCGCGCCTGACCCGGCGGGAGGAGCGTCCGCGCCCGGGGCGCCCGGGGCCGGGTCGTGGGCGCCGGGGTCGGTGGAGGAAGTCACCGCCGCGCTCGGGGCTCACGGCTACCTGGCCGACGAGGGCCTCGCCACCTCGGTGTTCTTGGCCCTGGCCCTCCGCCGGCCGCTGCTGCTCGAGGGGGAGGCCGGCGTCGGCAAGACGGAGGTGGCCAAGGTCCTGTCGGCGTGGACCGGAGGCCCGCTGCTCCGCCTGCAGTGTTACGAGGGTATCGACGTCTCCCAGGCCGTCTACGAGTGGGACTACGCCCGCCAGCTGCTGCACCTGCGGGCCGCGGAGACCAGGGGCGGCGCAGTGTCGGAAGACGAGCTCTACGACCAGCGGTTCTTGATCCGCCGGGCGCTGCTGGCCGCCATCGACCACGGCGAGGGGCCGCCGCCGGTGCTGCTCATCGATGAGGTCGACCGAGCCGACGACGAGTTTGAGGCGTTCCTCCTCGAGGTCCTCTCCGAGTACGCGGTGACGGTCCCCGAGCTGGGCACGCTGCGGGCTGTCGTCCCGCCGGTGGTGATCGTCACCTCCAATCGCACCCGCGACGTGCACGACGCCCTCAAGCGCCGCTGCTTGTACCACTGGGTCGCCCACCCGGACTTCGAGCGGGAGGTCGCGATCGTGACGCTGCGGGCCCCGCAGGCCGCGCCTGTCCTCGCCCGGCAGGTGGCCGCCGCGGTCGAGTCGCTCCGGTCCATGCACCTCTACAAGCCGCCCGGGGTGGCCGAGACCATCGACTGGACCGCCGCGCTGGCCGCCCTGGGGCGCAGCCAGATCGACGAGCGCAGCTTGGACCTGACCCTCGGGACGGTGCTCAAGTACCAAGAGGACCAGGCCCGGGTCCGCGACAGCGGGCTCGCGGAGCTGGTCCGAGCGGCGTTCCAGCGCGGTGCCTGACAGCCCGGCCTCGTCGCGAGGCGCCCCGGAGCGGATCGCGGTGGGCTTCGCGTGGGTGCTGCGCGGCGCGGGTGTCGACGTGCCGACCGGCTCGGTCGTCGATTTCGTCGCCGCGCTGGGCCTGGTCGGCGTGGCCCGCCGCGACGGGGTGTACTTCGCCGGGCGGGCCACCCTGGTGCGCCGCCCCGAGGACGTGGCCATCTACGACCGGGTGTTCGCCTCCTACTGGGAGCAGCGCCGCGTCGAGCGGGTCGATCCGCCGCTGCCGGCGCCGGTGACCCTGGCCGTCGACGAGCCCGACGACGACGCAGGCACAGACCGCGACGGGGGGGAGGCCCCGACCGGGGAGACCGTCGCGGTGCGCTTCAGCGCCCTCGAGGTGCTCCGCCACAAGGATTTCGCGGCCCTCGACGCCGACGAGTGGAACGAGGCCCACCGGCTCCTGGCCGCGCTGCGGGTCAACCCGGACCAGCGCCGCACCCGCCGGCTGCGCAAGACCGCCCACTCCCGCGGCCGCCCGGACATGGGGGGCACCGTCCGCCGTTCTCTGCGCACGGGCGGCGAGGCGATCGAGCGGGCGTGGAGGCTCCCCTCCACCCGCGGCCGGCGGCTGGTAGTCCTGGCCGACGTGTCGGGGTCGATGGAGCCCTACGCCCGGGCCGCGATGCGCTTCGCGCAGGCCGCGGTCGCGGCCCGAGGCGTCAACACCGTCGAGGTCTTCGCGCTGGGCACCCGCCTGACCCGCCTGACCCGCCACCTGGCCGGGCGCGACCCCGAGATCGCCCTTCGCCGGGCCGCCGGCGAGGTCGTCGACTGGTCCGGAGGGACCAGGCTGGGCGACGGGCTGGCCGGTTTCAACGACCGCTGGGGGGTGCGGGGGATGGCCCGCGGCGCGGTGGTCGTCATCCTCTCCGACGGGTGGGACCGCGGCGACCCGGCGCAGCTGGCCGCGGAGATGGCCCGCCTGGCCCGGGTCGCGCACCGGGTGATCTGGGTCAACCCGCTCAAGGCCACGCCCGGGTACGCGCCTCTCGCCCGGGGGATGGCGGCCGCCCTGCCGTACGTTGATCAGTTCGTGGAAGGTCATTCGCTGGCGTCGCTCGAGCACCTGGCTCGGATCATCGCCAACGAGACCGCGCCCGGCTTCGCCGGCGGCCCTGTACCGCCCCGAACACCCGTATCGCCCCGCAGACCGGTCCCACCCCGGATACCTGCCCCGCCCCGGACATTGGAGGAAGCATGAAGGAGATCCTGAGTGACATCGACCGCTGGCGGGCCGAGGGCAAGCAGGTGGCGGTGGCCCGCGTCGTCGGCGTGGAGGGCTCCGGCCCCCGCCTGCCCGGCGCGGCGATGGCGGTCAGCGACGCCGGCGAGGTCGCCGGGTCGGTGTCTGGCGGCTGCGTCGAGGGGGCGGTGGTAGCCGAGGCCCTCGACGTCATCGCCGGTCACCGGCCGCGGATGGCGACCTTCGGGTTCTCCGACGACGAGGCGTTCTCGGTCGGCCTGACCTGCGGCGGCACCGTCCGGGTGTTCATCGAGCCGCTGGACTGGTGATGGGATCCCTCTACGAGTCGCTCTCCGCGGCCATCCGCGCGGAGGAGCCGGTCGCGCTGGCCGAGGTGGTCGAGGGTCCCGAGGACCTCCTCGGGACCAAGCTGCTGGTCCGTCCCGGCGGCGACCCGGCGGTCATGGGCTCCCTCGGCGACCCCGGCCTGGACCGGGTCGTCACCCGCGACACGCTCGGTGAGCTGGCGGTCGGCTTGACCGCCACCCGCCATTACGGCCTCCACGGCGAGGCCCGGGCCCGCGACGTCGGCGTGTTCATCGAGTCGTTCGCACCGCCGCCGGTGATGATCATCTTCGGCGCGGTGGACTTCACCGCCGCGCTGGCCAAGGTGGCCAAGGTGCTCGGCTACCGGGTGACGGTCTGCGACGCGAGGCCGGTGTTCGCCACCAAAGCTCGCTTCCCGATGGCCGACGAGGTCGTCGTGTCGTGGCCCGACAAGTACCTGGCCGAGGTCGGGCCCTCCCTCGGGCCGCGCGACGCGGTGTGCGTGCTCACCCACGACCCCAAGTTCGACGTGCCCGCAGTGGTGGCGGCCCTCGCCACCGAGGTCGGTTACCTGGGGGCGATGGGCTCGCGCCGGACCCACGACGAGCGGGTGGCCCGCCTTCGCGGCGCCGGCGTCGACGACGCCGGCCTCGACCGCCTCATGGCCCCGATCGGCCTCGACCTCGGTGCCCGCACCCCGGAGGAGACGGCGGTGGCGATCTGCGGCGAGATCATCGCCTTGCGCAGCGGGCGCGACGCCCCGTCACTGCGGGACCGGGACGGGCCGATCCACCTCGACGGGCCGGGCGAGTCCGGCACCGACGGGCCGTCGGGCACCGACGGCGCGGCCGTGCCAGCCGGGGGCTGACAGTGGCCGGCCCGCCCCGAGGCGGCGTGGCCGCGGTCGTGCTCGCCGCGGGCGCTGGGAGCCGCTTCGCCGCGGCCGACCGAACCCACAAGCTGCTGGCGCCGTGGCGGGGCCGGCCGGTGATCGCCGCGGTCCTCGACGCGGCCACCGAGGCCGGCATCGGCGCGGTGTGGGTAGTCACCGGGGCCGCCGACCTCGACGAGGTCATCGGCGGGTGTGGCGCCCGCCGGGTGCCCAACCCCCGCTGGGCGGAGGGGCAGGCGACGTCGCTGGCGGCCGCGGTGGACTTGGCGGGCGCGGAGGGCCTGGCGAGGATCGTCGTCGGGCTCGGGGACCAGCCGCTCGTGCCGTCCTCCGCGTGGCGGGCGGTTGCCGCCGCCGGCGGCCCGATAGCCGTCGCGACCTACGGAGGCCGGCGCGCCAACCCGGTCGGGCTGGGGGAAGAGGTATGGCCGCTGCTGCCTAGGACTGGCGACGCCGGCGCCCGGGTAGTCATCAGGAACTGCCCCGAATTGGTTGAGGAAGTAGCGTGCGACGGTAATCCCGTCGACATCGACACCGTGGAGGACCTGAGACTGTGGAGTTGACCAACGATTTCCGGGTGAGCGTGCCACCTGCGCAGGCATGGAAGGTCTTCACCGACGTGGAGCGCATCGCCCCCCTCCTTCCGGGCGCTCAGCTCCAGGAGATCGAGGGCGACGAGTTCCGGGGCATCGTCAAGGTGAAGGTCGGCCCCATCCAGGCGCAGTACAAAGGCGTCGCCACCTTCCTCGAGCAGGACGAGGCCGCCGGCAAAGTGGTGCTCAAGGCCAGCGGCCGTGACACCAGGGGCCAGGGCAACGCCAACGCCACCATCACCGCCACGATGGTCGCCGACGGTGACGGCACCAAGGTGTCGGTGGTGACCGATCTCACCATCACCGGGAAGGTGGCGCAGTTCGGCCGCGGCGTGCTCGCCGACGTCAGCGCCAAGCTGCTCGGCCAGTTCGTCGACGCCCTGGAAGCCGACCTGGAGAAAGGCGGCGTGCCCGAGGCCGGCGCGCCCGCACCGTCGGAGCCTGCGTCCGGTGGCGGCGTGCCGGGGCCCTCCAGCAGCAATCCGCCCACCGAGGACGCCGGGGCCGCCGCCGCAGGGGAGGCCCTCGTCAGCGACGACCCCGAAGCCGACGCCGGCACCACTCCGAGCTCGCCCACCGAGGGGCTCGAGGCGGTCGTCGCCGACGGCCCGGTGGGCGGGGGCACGACCGCTCCGCCCTTGTCCCCGCCGTCGTCGGAGGGCAGCCCGACCTTGAGGCGCATCGAGTCGGCCGAGCCCGAACCCGTCGACCTGCTCGACGCCGCCGGCAGCTCGGTGGCCAAGCGGGCCATCCCCGCCGCCGGCGTGCTGGCGCTGGTCGTGTTCATCGTCCTGCGCCGACGGGCCAAGGCCCGCCGCCGCGCCGCCGCTCGCCTCCGGGCGCTGCCCGCCCAGATCGACGTGCCGTCCTGGGACGACGTGAAGGGCCACCTGCCGGCGCTGCCCGACCCCGACGAGCTGCGCAAGCTCGGTCGCAAGGCGGCCAAGAAAGCCCGCAAGCAGGCCCTCAAGCGGGCCGCGAAGACCCGGGCGCTGGCCGCCACCCAGGTGGAGCACGCCCGAGAGGCCGGCGTGGAAGCCGCCGCGAAGCTAGGCCGCCGCCAGGCCAAGGCCGCCCGCCGGCAGGCCGAGGCGGCCCGCAAGCAGGCGCTCGCGGCCCGCACGGCGGGGAGGCGGGCGGTGGCCCAGGCCCAGCACTCGTTGCCGCAGGTGCCGAGCCGTCACTGACCCGCCGGTCGCTCGCGGCGGCCCCAGCACCGACGCAGGGCCTAGCGGGCCAGACGCGCTCCGGGTGGCCGCCCTGCTCGGCAGGTCACCGCGGGGCGGCTACGAGATAGTCGTTCGCAGCGCTACCGGCGACCCGGTGGTGCTGCGCAACGCGCCGCTCCTCGAGGACGGGACGCCGATGCCGACCCGTTTCTGGCTGATCGGGGCGGCCGAACGCAAAGCGATCGACCACCTGGAGGCGGCTGGCGGGGTGCGCGCCGCGGAGGCGGCGGTCGACGCCGTCGAGCTCGCCGAGGCTCACCGGCGCTACGCCACCGAGCGCGACGCCGCGATACCCGCCGGCTGGTCCGGCAACCGGCCCTCCGGAGGAGTGGGCGGCACCCGCACCGGGGTGAAGTGCCTCCACGCCCACTATGCGTGGTACCTGGCCGGCGGCGACGACCCGGTGGGGCGGTGGGTGGCCCACCAGCTCGGCCGTCCGCCTGGCTGAGCCCGGTTCCCGGTCGATCTGCTCCCAGGTGACCGCCGGTGCGCTGAGCGGGCTGGGAACCGATCGGGGCGGCCGGTCGTCCAACCCAGCATGCCCACCAGGATCGGCTCTCGCCGCCGTCCATCCCGCCGCTCAGATCTGGCCGCGGCCCGTAGAGCGGTCGGGGGTCCGGGACCTGACCTCCCCGGAGGCCAGCCCCGCCGCTGGGCGCTGGCCGTCGTCCCCCTGCTGGGCGTGGTCGGCCTGGCTGCCGGGGTGGTCGGCTGCGGGGCCACCAAGTCGTCCAGTTCGGTACCCGCCAGCGTCGCCCGCGGTGGTCCCAGCGGCTCGGCCGGCGGGGCGCCGGCTGGTGGGGTTTCGGCTGGCGGCCTCCCGGCCGGGCCCGGGGCTGCGCCGAGCGGCTCGGGCCCGGCCGCCGGGCCGTCGATCGGTCAGGAGGTGTCAGCCGCACAACCGAGAATCGTCCAGAACGGCGACGTGCAGATCCGGGTCAAGAAGGGCCAGTTGCAGCCGGCTTTCGACGCCATCCAGGGCGTGGCCAACAGCGCCGGCGGGTTCGTGTCGGACTCGTCGATGTCGACCGGCGGCGACACGGCGTCGGCCCGCCTGGTGCTGCGGGTCGTTAACGCCGACGTCCACCAGGTCCTCGCCGCCCTGCCCCGGTACGGCACCGTCACCTCGCAGAGCCTGTCGGGCCGGGACGTGACCGGCCAGCTGGTCGACCTCGCGGCGCGGATCACCACCCTCCAGGCGGAGGAAGGGGCGCTGCGGGCCCTGCTGTCAGACGCCAAAGCGATCGGGGACATCCTGTCGATCCAAAACCAGCTGTTCGAGCTCCAGACCCAGGTAGAGCAGCTGAGCGGACAGCAGAGCACCCTCAGCGACCAGACGACCTACGCCACCATCTCCGTGGAGCTGACCGAGGCCGGCAGGGCCGCACCGCCGGCTCACAAACCGCATCCCTCCGTCCTGTCCCGGGCTTGGCACCTCGCGGGCAGCCACACCGTCGCAGTCCTCCGGGGAATCGTGCTGGCCGTCGCCTGGCTTACCCCGCTGCTCATCGTGGGTGTCGTCGCCGGCGTACCCCTGCTGTGGTGGTGGCGGCGTCGGCGGCAGCACCCTACGCCCCCGGGTCCCTCCGCTGGGCTCGACCCGATGCCGCCGACGGCCTGAGCGCCGTCCCCGCCGGCCCCGCCCGCCGGCACCCGGTAGCGTCCCCGGCCGTGCCCGAACGAGCCGTCGCCGCTATCGACTGCGGCACCAACTCCACCCGCCTACTCGTCGCCGACCTCGACGGCCGCCCGCTCGAGCGGCTCATGCGGATCACCCGTCTCGGAAAGGGCGTCGACCAGACCCGGACCCTCGATCCTCAGGCGGTCCAACGGACCGTGGCGGTGCTGCGGGAGTACCGCGAGGTCATGGACCGTCACGGGGTGGGCCCGGTACGGATGACCGCCACCTCGGCGGCTCGCGACGCCAGCAACCGCCAGGAGTTCTTCTCGGCCGCGACCGAGGCCGCCGGCGCGGCCCCCGAGCTGCTGACCGGCGACGAGGAGGGCCAGCTGTCGTTCGCCGGCGCCACCGCTCAGCTCCCCGCCGGAGGCCAGTACCTGGTGGCCGACATCGGCGGCGGCTCCACCGAGCTCGCGGTCGGACCGGGCCAGGGCCGGCCCGTCGCCGTCCGCTCCCTCGACGTGGGCTGCGTGCGCCTCACCGAACGGTTCCTTCACGCTGACCCGCCGGAACCGGAAGAGATCGCCGATGCGACCGCCGAGGTGGACCGCCTGCTGGCGGCGGCCAGCCGCGACCAGCCGGCATTCGGCCAGGGCCGCCAGCTGATCGGCCTGGCCGGCACCGTGGCCGCCCTGGCCGCGCTCGACCAGGGCCTGGTCGGCTACGACCGGGACGCCTTGCACCACTACCGGCTGACCAGGGAAGCGGTCGACGGCCTGCTCGCCGCCCTGGCCTCCGAGCCGGTAGCCGCCCGGGTCGCCCGCCCGTCGATGGAAAAGGCCCGGGCCGATGTCATCGTCGGTGGTGCGATCGTCCTCTCGGCGCTCCTACGCCATTTCCAGATGGGGGAGTGCCTCACCTCGGAGGCCGACATCCTCGACGGGCTGGTCATGTCCCTCCTGCGCCCGGCCACCTGAGCACAGCCCCGATCCGTCAGATCGCCCCGAGCCGGCCGAAGAGGCCCAGCCCCAGACCCGCCTGTACCATCTCGGCCATGCCGATTGTCGAGCGCCTGCTCCTAGGGCCTGGCCCGTCTAACCCTTACCCGGAGGCCACCGAAGCGCTGGGTCGCCCGCTGCTCGGTCACCTCGACCCCGAGTTCCTGCGGATCCTGGACGAGACCTGCGACCGGTTGCGCTCGGTGTGGCAGACCGCCAACCCGCTGACCCTGCCGGTGTCGGGCACCGGTTCGGCCGGGATGGAGGCGGCGTTCGTCAACCTGGTCGGCCCCGGGGACGTCGTCGTGATCGGCGTCAACGGCCTGTTCGGGGAGCGGATGTGCGACGTCGCCGCCCGCTGCGGCGCGGAGGTGGTGAGGGCAGAAGCGCCGTGGGGCCAGCCCCTGGAACCCGCCGCGGTCCTGGCCGCGCACCCGTCGCCCAAGCTCATCGCTTTGGTTCACGCCGAGACCAGCACCGGGGTCCGCAACGACGTCGAGGCCGTGGCGGCCGGCAAGGGCGACGCGCTGGTCCTCGCCGACTGCGTGACCTCCCTGGGCGGGATCCCCGTCGACATCGACGGATGGGGCGTCGACGTGGCCTACAGCGGCACGCAGAAGTGCATCGGCGTGGCCCCCGGGCTGGCCCCCTTCACCATGAGCCCCCGCGCCTTCGAGCGGCGGGTCCCCAAGCCCCAGAGCTGGTACCTGGACCTCGGGATGATCGGCGACTACACGTCCTCGACGACCCGCAAGTACCACCACACCGCGCCGGTGGCCATGGTCGCCTCCCTCCACGCCGGCCTCGGCGCCGTGCTGGAGGAAGGCCTCGACGCGGTGTGGGCCCGCCACGAGGCGAACGGCCGGGCCCTCCAAGACGGCCTGGAAAAGCTGGGCCTCGAGTTGTGGGCGGCCGCCGGCCACCGCCTCCCGGAGCTGACCACGGTCAAGATCCCCGACGGCGCCGACGACGTCACCGTGCGCCGAGCGCTGCTCGAGGACTACGGCATCGAGATCGGCGCCGGCGCCGGAGCCTTCGCCGGGAAGGTGTGGCGGATCGGCTGCATGGGCCACAACGCCCGGCCCCAGACCGTCACGCTGCTCCTGGCCGCGCTGGCCGAGGTGCTCGGCCGGTGATACCGCCCGGCGCCCGGCGATGAGCTGGGGGGCGCCCCGGTCGTCGGGGTTGGAGCTCGCGGGGCGGCGCGTCGTGCTGCGCCCGCTGGTCGTGGCTGACTTCGAGGCGTGGCGAGAGGTCCGTCACCGAGCCCGCGACTGGCTGGTGAAGTGGGAGCCGAGACCGCTGCCCGGCCAACCCGACGCCACCGAGGACCGCCGGGTGTTCGCGGCGCGCTGCGGCGCGAGGGAACGGGAACGCCAGCTCGGCACCGGCTACGGCTTCGGGGTGTTCGTCGGCAGCCGGTTCGCCGGTGAGATCAACCTGTCGTCGGTGCAGCGCGGCCCGTTCCAGAACGCCTACGTCGGCTACTGGGTCGACGAGGCGATGGCCGGCCACGGCTACACGCCGGAGGCGGTGGTGGTGATCTGCCGGTTCGCCTTCGAGGACCTAGGGCTGCACCGCCTGCAGGCGGCGATCATCCCTCGGAACCGCCCCAGCCACCGGGTGGCGGAGAAGGTCGGGCTTCGCAACGAGGGCACCGCCCTTCGGTACCTGGAGATCAACGGGGTGTGGGAGGACCATGTCCGCTACGCCATCACCTCCGAGGACTGGGCTCAGCGGCGGGACTGGTATCTGCGGGAGTGGATCCTTCCCGCTCCGCCACCCCGGCGGGCCTGATGCCTCAGTTGGGGGTGACGACGGCGGGGGAGTGGCGGAAGAACGCCTCGACGTCGGCCTCGTAGCGGTAGGTAGGGACGATCTCGCCGACCACCGCCTTGAGCCGGCGGCCCTCCACGAACTCCTGGAGGGCGCTGAGCGAACTGTGGGTGTAGCTGAAACCGGCCCGCAGCAGCTTGCGGGTGTCGACCCCCCGCCCGTAGCGGAGGAGGTCGATGATCTCGGGGGCCATGCCGAGCCCGATCCGTGACAGGGGCGCGAGGGCCAAGCCGGTGGCGAAAGGAGGCAGGAGGAAAGGGGCCTTGCCGGCGAGGGCCAGCACCTCCGACCAGGGGATCCGCCCGGCGCCGGCCACGTTGAAGATCCCCGACAGGTTCTCCTGCTCGACGGCGAACACCAGCGCCCGTACCACGTCGTCTTGGGCCACGAACTGGATCTGGGGGTCGAACCCGGCGATGCGGGGAGCCAACGGCAAGGTCAGGGCCCGCCCGAGGGGGGTGTCGATGTCGGCGCCGAGGACGCTGGCGAAGCGCAGGGTGACGGTCCGGACCTGGCGGTTGTCCTCCACGAAGGCGTTCAGGTAGGACTCGACCTCGAGCAGCGAGCGCTCCACCCGGGTGCGGGCCGGGGCGACGCGGGGGGTCTTCTCCGAGAACCAGTAGGGGTCCTTCGGCCCCGCTCCGTACACCAGCGTCGAGGACTTGACGATCAAGGACCGGACCGGGCTCCCAGCGGCGCCGACCGCGGCGAGGAGGTTCAAGGTGCCGATCGTGTTCAGCTCGTGGATCCGGCGGTCGCCGCCGCGGGTCGAGTCGACGATCATCCCGGCGTGGACGACGGTGTCGACCTGGGTGGCGGTGACCAGCCGGGCCAGGATCGAGTAGGTCTCGTCGGCGCGGACGAACTCGGTCCGCTCGAGGGCCACCACCGGGGCGTCGCTGTCGAGGCCGACGATGACCTCGACGTCGGGGTGCGACTCCAGGGCTTGAGCGATCCGCCCTCCCCAGAACGAAGCGATGCCGGTGATCAAGATCCGCCGGCCCACGCCCCTCACCCGAACCAGACGCTGCGGCGGTGGCGCAGCAGGTCGTAGATCTCGACCTGCATCGCCTGGCGGATCTTCTCGGCCTCGTCGAAGACTTGGCTGCGCGGGTAGCGCTCCTGGTCGGGGGGCACGTCGAAGGTGATCGGGTCGAGGACCCGGAAGCGGATCTTGGCCGGGAAGTAGCCGAGCAGGCCGAGCGGCCCGAGGAGCAACATGTTGGCGGTCAGGGGTACATACGGGACGCCGAGGAGACGGGCCAACGTGGCGGACTTGGCCAGCATCGGCATGGCTTCCTCGCTGCCGATCACGACGATCGGCACGATCGGCACGCCGGCCCGCATGGCGATGTCGACGAAACCGCCCCGACCGAACCGGCGCAGCTTGTAGCGCTGCGAGTACACCTTGCCGGTGGCTTTGGTCCCCTCGGGGAAGACCAGCGCCAGCTGGCCCTCGTCGTGCAACAGGCGGTACGCGTTGTCGGGGTGGGCGGTGACGCCCCCGCCGCGGGCCCACGCCGTGCCCACCCCAGGGAACCCACGGAAGAAGTAGTCGGCGAGGCCGTATACGGGGCGGTCTAGCTCCTGCTCGATGCCGTGCATGATGAGCGGCGCGTCCACCGGGATGGCGCCGGCATGGTTGGCGACGAGCAGCGCACCCCCGACCGCCGGGATCTTCTCGAGGCCCTCCCACTCGGCGCGGAACCAGTGCTTGTAGAGCGGGCCGTAGAGCCGAGCGATCAGCGCCCGGGCCTTGGCGCTGCGCCCCCACTGGTCGATGTCGGTGACCCGCCCGTCCGGCTCAGGCTCGGGCGGGTTGGCCGCCGGCCTGAGAGGCAGGAGAGCCCCGTGGGTGGTCTGCTCGATCGAACGGCCCTGTGGCATCGCGGTGCCGATGCTACTGCTGGCGGCGGCTCGGCCCGCGAGCGATGCGCCCGGCGCGCTCCGGCGGCCCGTAGCGCCACACGACGGTCCCCTCGATGAGCGCGGCAGGGACCGGACCGAAGGTCCGGCTGTCGGTGCTTCGCGCCGGGTTGTCGCCGCGCACGTCGAGCCCGGCGGGGCCGAGCGCCGCCACCCGCTTGACGAGGAGCTCGCCCTCCGGCCGGCGGGGGTCGTGCAGCGCCACGACGGCACCGGTGCGGGGCGCCACGCCGGCGAGGACCAAGAGGCGGTCGCCTGGCGCGAGAGTCGGCTCCATGCTGGCGCCGCGCACCTCGACCCGGCGCGGTCGCAGGGCGGTCAGGACCGCTGCGGCCAGCGTGATCACCCACAGGGTCACGGTGGCTGCGATGGCAGGCTTGGATCGCTGGGTAGTGTCCGGGGGACAGAGCACAGCTCCGATCATGACCAAGGAGAGATCCTCATGCCCATCCTGTCCCGCCTCATCGGCCTGGCCGACTCGGTCCGGCCCCCTGCGACCGTCCACGCCCACTGCGACCTGCCGTGCGGGGTGTACGACCCGGCGCAGGCCCGAATCGAAGCGGAGTCGGTCAAGGGCTGCATGGAGAAGTTCAACGGCTCCGACGACCAGGTGTTCAAGACTCGCGCCGTGCAGATCAAGGAGGAGCGGGCCGAGCTGGTGAAGCACCACCTGTGGGTCCTTTGGACCGACTACTTCAAGCCGCCGCACCTCGAGAAGTACCCGCAGCTCCACGAGCTGTTCTGGAACGCCACCAAGGCCGCCGGCGAGGCCAAGAAGACCACTGATGTCAAGGTCGCCGACGACCTTCTCGGCCAGATCGCCGAGATCGACAAGATCTTCTGGGAGACCAAGAAGTAGCAGCGACCCCGGGCTGGTTGCCCGACTGACACCCGAAGATCCCGGCTCGGTACCCGAGCCGGGATCTTTTCTTGTTACCAGAGGTTTGCGTCCCGGCTGACACCGGGTAGACGATGATTACCGCTGTGGCTGCCCCTGCAGTGGAACAGCTCGGGAGGCGGTCCCCCTGTCCCCGCCCCTTCGACGGGGGGATCGCCCCGAGCACCTTCTGGGCAAGGGCGCCAGCCGGCGTTCAGCCGGTGCGGCGATCAGTCGTTGATGGAGCCCTTGACGGTGGAAGCGGTGGCGACCAGGTGCACCGTGCCGAGCGGGATGCCGGCGGTGAGCGCCGTGGTGCCGAACGCCTGGTCGAGGGCGGTGGCGGCGGTCTGGGTGAGCTTGGCCACCGTACCGTCGAGGGTCACACCGTTGCTGGTCGGCGTGACCTTGACGGCGCTGCCGTCGAGGACCAGCAGCGGAACGCCGATCTTCCCGTTGACGGTTCCGGTCAGGATCGAGTCGCCCGGGTCCACCACGAAGTCGCTCAAGGTCACGGTCTTGCCGCCGGCGGTCAGGGTGATGCCAGACCCCTGGTGGATGATCGAGCCGACGATGTAGCCAGGCTTGTAGCTGGTATCACTGTGGATGGCTGCGAAACCGCCGGTGATCGGGAAGCTGACGGTGCTGCCGTTCAGCGTCGCGGTGCCGTAGGTGCCGAGCGTCACGCCCAGACCGGTCAACGCCTTCACGGTGCTGGCGTCGAGGGCGACGTTGGTCGCCTGTCCGCCGAGGCGGCTGATGGCGGTGGTCTTGTCGGTGTAGGTGGTGGCGGTGCCGCTGGCGACTAGGTGCACCGTTCCGAGCGGAAGACCGGCCTTGACGGCGGTGGTGCCGAAGGTCTGGTCCAGTGCGGTGGCGGCGGTGTTGGTCAGCTCGGCGACGGTGCCGTCGAGGACTACGTTGCCGCCCGACATGCTGACCTTCACGTGGGAGCCGTCCAGATACAGCAGCGGGACGTCGGGCTTGCCGCCCACGGTGCCGTAGAGCATCGAGTTGCCGGGGTCCACGACGAAGTCCGACAGGGTCACGGACTTGCCGGCGCCCGAGATGGTCAGGCCGGAGCCGTCGTGCTGGATCGATCCCACGATGTAGCCGGGGGCGTAGGAGTGGTTGCTGTGGATCTCGGCGTAGCCGGAGGTGATCGGAAACGTCACCGTGGAGGTGGCGCTGTCGAAGCTGGCGGAGCCGGAGGGGGCCAGCGTCAGGCCGAGGCCGGTGAGGGCCTTGGCTGTATCAGGGTTGAGCGTCACCGACGTCCCCTGCCCGGTGAGGCTGTTGATCGCGGTGACCGTGTCGGCCGCCGCCGGGGCCGAGCTCGCGCTGCCGGCGGCGGTGGTCGGAGTGGAGCTGCTAGCCGACGAGCCGCACGCCGTTACCGTAAGTCCTAAGCCTGCCACCAGGGCGACCGACGCATAGCGCTTGAGGCGCATGATTCACCGTTCCTTCTTCTCGTCGTGCGCATTCGAGGGCTGCACACTGATCGTGAAGTGTTCGGTGCGGTCGGCCGACCGGATGACACTTTCCGGGAACCATCCTTGTGACGTAAGGCTCACCGACGATCGTGGGCCGGTCGAATCCCTCTATTCGGAGTGGATCTGCCTCGACGATTCGTCCAATCCGGCGGCCGCCTTACCGGCACGTCCCTCCGCCACCGCCGCCTTGGCGAGGGGGACATAGACGATGATCGACAGCCACCCGAGCGTCAAGCCGATGACCGCCGCGACCCACGCCAGCACCAGCGCGCCGCGATGCCACCCGACGGTGGAGTGCCCGGCCAGGAACAGCGGGAACGCCACCATCAGCCCGAAGGCGCCGGCCTTGCCGACCATGGTGACGTCGATGCGCCGGGCCCCGGCCAGGGCCAACCCCACCGCGGCGGCCGCGACCAGCCCCTCCCTAGCCAACGCGATGACCGCGACGGGGACCGGGACCGCGCCGACCGCCAGGATCCCGATCGTCGCGGTGGCGAGCAGCAGACGGTCGGCGGTGGGGTCGAGGACCTTGCCGAGCGTGGTCACCTGGTCGAGCCGGCGGGCCAGCTGCCCGTCCACCCAATCGGTGGAGCCGAGCGCGGCGAGCAGCACGGCGGCCGCGAACCAGTCGCGGTGGTGAGGCTGGACCAGCAGGTAGACGAAGAGGGGGATGAGCACCAGGCGGATGGTGGTGACGACGTTCGGCAGGGACAGGATGCGGTCCTCCCCGGTGCGGCGTCTCATGCCGGTGCAGCTGCCGGCTGGTGGGGGACGGGATTGCGCGCCAACGGTCTCGGGCCTCCGGTACGGGTCGGGGGCGCGGCGGTACGGTCGGCGCGCCCCGGGGCGACGATACTTCGGCCGCGACGGAGCGGACCCTGCCGCGTCGTCTGGCGGGCGCAAGTAGTTCCCAAAGTCCCGGCCCGACAGGGCCGTTGGTACCTGCCCCGGTGCCGGCGAGGCGCCGTAACGTCCGGGCGATGGAGCGTCTGAGCGCCCTCGATGCCGGGTTCGTCGATGCCGAGGACATCGACCGGCACGTCTCGATGGCGATCGCTTCTATCGCGGTGTTCGAGGGGCCGGCCCCCACCTTCGAGGAGCTCTGCGAGCTGATCGCCGGGCGCCTGGCGCTGGTCCCCCGCTACCAGCAGAAGCTGCGGCGGGTGCCTCTGCGCCTCGGGGCCCCGGTGTGGGTGGACGACCCCCATTTCGATCTGCGCCACCACCTTCGACGCACGGCCCTCCCGGCGCCCGGCGGCGACGAGCAGCTCCGATCGCTGATGGCCCGAATCATGGCCCAGCGCCTGGACCGGGACCGCCCGCTGTGGGAGTACTGGCTGGTCGAGGGTCTGGAGCGGGGCTGCTGGGCGATGATCGGGAAGGTGCACCACAGCATGGTCGACGGCGTGTCGGGCACCGACATGTATCGGGTGTTGTTCGACCTGTCTCCGGAGCCGTCCCGGCCGCCGGTGGACCCTCGGCCTCTGGCCGATGAACCCTCGTCGTTGGCGCTGCTCGCCCGGTCGGCGCTCGACTCGCTGCTCCTGCCGCTCGCGGACGCCCGAGCGGCGGCTGGGATGGTCGGCCATCCGCGTCGCCTGGCCCAGCGGGCGCTGGTGTCAGCACGAGGGGCGCGGGCGCTGGCCGGGGCGCTGCGACCCGCGTCACCGTCGACGCTGAGCGGAAGGATCGGGGGGCAGCGGCGCTACACCTGGGCCCGGGCGTCGATGGCGGACGTCCTCACCGTGAAGGCCGCTTTGGGTGGGACGCTCAACGACGTCGTCCTGGCCGCGATCACAAGCGGGTACCGGTCGTTGCTGCTGTGGCGCGGCGAGCAGCCGCTGGCGCATGTCGTGCCCAGCCTGGTCCCAGTCTCGCTTCGCGCCCCCGGCGGGGAGGGGGTCTGCGACAACGAAGTGTCGGCGCTGGTCGCGGACCTGCCGGTCCACCTGGCCGACCCGCTCGAGCAGTTCGAAGCCGTCCGGTCCCGCCTGTCGGCCCTGAAATCAGACAACGAGGCCGCGGTGGGGGAGGGCCTGGTGATGCTCACCCGCTACGTGCCCTACGCCCTGTCGTCGCTTGCCCGGCTGGTGTTCCGGATGCCCCAGCACCAGATCGTGACGGTCACCACCAACGTTCCCGGGCCCCGCCAGCCGCTCTACGCCCTCGGGCGCCGGCTGGTGGAGATCCTGCCTTACGTGCCGATCGCCACCACCATCCGCACTGGCGTCGCCATCTTTTCGTACTGCGACGGGGTGACCTTCGGTATCACCGGCGACTACGACACCACCCCCGACCTCGAGGTCCTGGCCCGGGGCATCGAGGCGGGGATCACCGCCTTGGTGAAAGCGGCCACCGAGCGGACCTGAGAAGACCGACAGCGGGCGATCGCCGCTGGCTGCCAGTCAGGAGCGGGCCAGGGACACGCCGGCGAGCTGCGGCGGGTGCTCGCCGGCCGGGACCGGTCGGGAAAACAGGAAGCCCTGTGCGTGGTCGCAGTGGAGGGCCCGCAGCGATTCGAGCTGGGACGGGTCCTCGACCCCTTCTGCCGCGACCTCGAAGCCGAAGGTGTGGGCCATGGTGATGATCAGCTCGACGAGCTGGTTGGACTCGCTGATCGTCGAGATGTAGCACTGGTCGATCTTCAAGATGTCGATCGGGAAGGTCCCGAGCTGGGCGATCGAGGTGTAGCCGCTTCCGAAGTCGTCGAGGGCGATGCGCACGCCGAGCCGTTTCAGCGCCTGCAGCCGGCGGGCCGCGGTGGCGCCGGTGACCATCACCGTCTCGGTCAGCTCGAGGATCAGCTGGGGCGGGTCGATGCCCTCGGTGGCCAGCGCAGCCTCGACGTCCTCCAACAGCTGCGGGGTGTTCAGCTGGCGCCCGGACACGTTCACCGCCACCGACACCCGTTCGCCGTGGTCTGCGTTGCGGTTCCAGCGGGCAATCTGGCTTACCGCCTCCAGCAGCACCCAGCGGCCGAGGTCGATGATCAGGCTCGACTGCTCGGCCACGGGGACGAACTCGCTCGGCATCAGCCGCCCGTGACCGGGCCGGTCCCAGCGCACCAGCGCCTCGTAACTTTGGATCTCGCCGGTCTCGACCCGGATCACCGGCTGATAGTCGAGGCTGAACTCGCCGTTCACCAAACCGTGCCTGATCGCTTCCTCCAGCTCCGACTTGGCCTGCAGGCTCTCGCGGAGGGCGACGTCGAACACCTCGACGGTGCCCCGCCCCGCGGCCTTCGCCCGGTACACGGCCGCGTCGGCCTCGCCGAGCAGAGTCTCTGCGGTGGTGCCGGGCTCGGTGGCGAAGGTGATCCCGATGCTGGCGCCCAAGTGGACCTGGTTGCCGGCCACGTCGATGGGCTGCTCCAAGGTCGAGATGAGCCGCTCGGCCAGGGCCACGATGTCGGCCTCCGCCCCCGCCGGTTCGACGACGACCACGAACTCGTCGCCGCCGAGGCGGCACACGACGTCGCCGGCGCGGACCTCCGCTTGCATCCGCCTGCTCACCGCGTTGAGGACCTCGTCGCCGGCTGAGTGGCCGTAGGAGTCGTTGACCGACTTGAAGCCGTCGAGGTCGACGAACAGCAAGCCGACCGCCTGCCCGGTCCTGGCGGCCCTGGCCAGTCCCTCGTCCAGGCGGGCGAGCGCGGCCGCTCGGTTGGGTAACCCGGTGAGGGGGTCGTGGGCCGCCTGGTGAGCCAGGCGGGTCTGCAGCGCTTCGCGCTCGTGGATCGTGTCGATGATCCGCCCGACCGACGCGTGCATCATCTCGCCGAGGCGTCCCGGGAGCGGTTCTCCCAGCCGCTCGCTGGTGAGGTCACCTGCCGCCAGGTCCGAGGCTTGGGCCTCGACCCGCCGGAGGCTCGCGGCGGCGAGGCCCAGCGCCGCCCCTGCCGTGCGCACCTCGGCGGGACCCTCGGCAACGACCTCGACCAGGTTGCCCTCGCTGATCTGCTGCGCGGCGGCCGCCAGCCGGCGCACGGGCCGCGTGATCGTCCGGCTGACCAAGAACGCCACGCCGAGGCTTACCAAGATGACGACTCCCGCCTCGACGACCGCCAACCAAAGCAGGGCTACGTCGGCGTCGCGGTCGTGGACCGCGATCGCCACCGCTTCCCCAGAGGCCTGCTTGAGAAGCGCTCCCATCGCGGTGTTGC
The DNA here is from genome assembly GCF_025499425.1 of Acidiferrimicrobium sp. IK. Classification (GTDB taxonomy): domain Bacteria; phylum Actinomycetota; class Acidimicrobiia; order Acidimicrobiales; family Palsa-688; genus Acidiferrimicrobium. The sequence continues at coordinate 27,784 of NZ_JAIMCB010000019.1, read as the reverse complement.
GGGCGCCGTCGGCCTCGGCGACGTTGAGCAGCGTGGTGATGCTCGTCGCGGAGTGGCTGACGGTCGGGTCGACCAGAGCGTCGTATGCCTGCTCCGATTTCGAGTTCTCGATGGCCTGGAAGGTTCGGGCGAGATCGCCGCGGAGGGACGCGGCCCGCTCGACCGCGCCGGCGTAGGCGACCCACGTTGTCGGCCAGTCTGCTCGGTTGGCTCCGACCACCGACGCCATGTAGGCGGGGGTCTCTACGCCGGCGGCGGCATCGAGGTCGACGGTGATGTCGAGCTGCTGGACGGCCTGGCGTTCGTCGTTGTGGATGTCGCCGGCGGCCAGCTGGTTGGCCACCGCCAGCTCGGCCTGACCCATTGCCCGCAGCGCCCGGAGCAGCACCCCGGCGGTGGGAACGAGACTGGCGTCCCCCACGGTGGCGGCCCGCACCGCGGTGCGCAGGGTCGCTTCGGCTTGCTTGGTCGCCGCGGTCAGCTGCGGTGTCGCGCCACGCAGGTCGAGGGTCTCGAATGCGTGGAAGGCCGGAACGGCCTTCGTCTCGAGGGCGGAGGGAGGGAATCCGGCGGTTACCAGCGCCTGGGTCGATGCCGGGACGTGGAAGCCGGGCGTCAGCCCGGCGTTCTGCCCGATCCCGGTAGCCATAACCGGAAGGTAGAGGTTGAGACTCGCGGAGCGGGCTGCATTGACCGCGGCGAGCATCTGGATGGTGCGCATCGTCCGCAGGTCGGTGGAGGCCTGCTGCCCGGCGCTTTGGACCCGGGCCCCGGCCAGCAAGGTGACCGCGATGAGCGGCACCGAGACCAGCGCGACGAGCAGCGTCCGGATCGACCGGTGCCGCCCGTCGCCTGGACCTCGCGCGCTTTGGGGCATGTCGGACACTTCGGCACGTCGGCCCGCCGACTCAACCAGTCCGAGTGCCAAGTCGGGCAATCACCGCGATGTGCGAACGGCTTTTGCCTCGGGGGGCGGTTCGGCGCGCCGGACGTGGGCGCGGAGGGAGTCGAACCCTCATGCCCGAAGGCCGCGAGGTTTAAGCCCGCTGTGTCTGCCGTTCCACCACGCGCCCGGGTGGGTACCTCCCGAGTCTGCCACCCCCACCGCCGGGCAGTCAGAACTCGACGCGCACCGTCTCGTCCTCCACCCGCTCCTCCCGCCTGGCCATGTCGATGAGCTGCTGCTTGTCGGCGCTCGACAGCGGCGGCTGGAGGATGGTGCGAGGCCACAGGTGGCGGGCCCGCACCACGTTGTACTCGGCGCAGTAGAGGGTGAGACGGGCCGCCAGGTACATGAACCCGAGGATCGCCAGCACCGTGCTGAGCGTTCCGTACAGCGCCGAGGAGTGCTTGAGCTGGTGCTCGACCAGCCCGAGCCCGACGCCGGTGAGCACGGTCCACACCACCCCGGCCGCGATCGCCCCCCGGGTGAGGTCGTGGCTTTTGACCTCGGAGGGGGTCAGCATCCGAAACGACATGAAGAACAGCCCGGCGTTGACGACGAAGGCCAGCACGGACGCCAGCACCGGCCCTACCGGCCCCCACCCGAAGATCGACGACAGCGACGAGATGTAGGTGGATGCCACCACCCCTACGCCGAACGCGGCGTACCACTTGAACGTCGTCGCCAGGCGGAGGACGAAGCCGGGCCTTTCGCTGTTGGGGATGTTCCACACCTCGGCCATTACGTGTTGCAAGGTCTGGGCCAAGCCCTGGGCCCCCCAAGCCAACCCCAGCAGTCCGACCACCAGAGCGGGGATCGAGCCGTTCAGGCGGCCTTTCTCCACGTCGGCGAGCGATGGGCCGAGGATCGGGAAGGAGCTGAGGTGGCGGTCGAGCTGCGAGACGATCGAGCTTCCCGGCGACAGGATGAACAAGACGACCGAGAAGAACACCAGCATCAGCGGGAACACCGACAGCAGGCCGTAGTAGGCGACCAGCGCCGCCTTGTTGCCGCCCCGGTCGTCCCCGTACTTCTTGTTGACCGCCCACGCGACGGCCAGGAGGGGCTTGCGCTGCTGGTAGCGGTCGACCCGGCTGATCAGGTCTTTCAGCGCCTCCATGCCAGTGACGTACCCCGCTTAGCCGCGTTTCACCCTGGTTGGTAGGTTGGCCGGGTGCTGGCCGTGGTGTGCGCCGTCGTCGCTGCGCTCATGTACGCCGCGGCCTCGGTCCTCCAGCAGCGCTCGGCGGCCGCGCAAGGCCACGAGCATTCGCTTCGACTTGGCCTGCTCACCCGGCTGGTCCAAAACCCGGCGTGGCTGCTCGGGATAGCCGCGGACGTCGCCGGATACGTGCTGCAGTTCGTGGCTTTGAGCCTCGGCACGCTGGTTGTGGTGCAGCCGCTGCTCGTGTGCGGGCTGCTGTTCGCGCTGCCGATCGGGGCCCGCGTCGGCGCGGCCCGGTTGCACCGATCGGACTGGGCGGCGGCGGTGGCGGTGTGCCTCGGGCTGGCGGTGTTCTTGACCATCGCCCGGCCGGCGAACGGCCACCCCGATGTACGCACCGGGACCTGGATCGAGCTGCTCGTGCCGTCCGCCGCGGTGTGCGTGGTGCTGCTGGCGATCGCCACCAAGGGCCACCGCCAGACCAGGCACAAATCCGTTCTGCTGTCGGCGGTGGCCGGCATCTCCTACGGCGTCGCGGCTGCGCTGACCAAGGCGGTGGCCCACCAGCTGGGTCGGGGTATCCCGACGGTCTTCTTGCACTGGCAGGTGTACCTGCTGGCGGTCGTCGGTGTGGGCGGGATGCTGGTGGCCCAGAGCGCCTTCCAGGCCGGCACCCTTGACGCGTCCCTGCCGACCATGACCGTCGTCGACCCGATCGTCAGCATCCTGATCGGGGCGTTCGCGTTCGGGGAGTCCATCACCATCGGCGGCGGGCGCGCCGCGATCGAGGTGGTGGCTCTTCTCGTCATGAGCGTCGGGGTGTTCGCCCTGGCTCGGACCACCGCGGTCCAGCATCTCCACGGCGACTCACCGACCAGGGCCGCCTGACGTAGGGCGCCCGCGGCTCCCGCTTCGACGTCCAGTCGACCACCCCACGCGGTGGCGGAGGGGACGTGGAGGGGAGGGAGGCGGCCTGTCGGGCCCGGTTTGCGGCCCGCAACATCGGGGCGTGCCGTAGTGTTCGGTTGCCCATGCGCATCTCCGACGCCGACCGCCAACGGGTTGTGGAGGAGCTCGGCCAGCACCTCAGCGCCGGCCGGCTCGACCTCGACGCGTACTCCGCGCGGATCGAGGAGGTGATGGGGGCCGAGACCCTCGCCGACCTCGATCACGCCCGGCGGGATCTGCCGTTCATGCGGGTGATCCCCCCCGGGGATCGGCGGGGGAGCGCGGGGGCCCTCCCCGGTCCCCCCGGCGCGAAGCTCACCGGAGGGCCGTGGCGGGCCCGGGCGGTGCTGATCTTGGTGATGCTCCTCGTCGTCGTCGGGGTGCTGGTGGCGGTCTTCGCCCAGGCGGCCTACGTCGGCATCCTCATCGCTGGCTGGGTGCTCGGCGTGGCCCTCGGGCGGGCCTCGCCCGGCCGGCGTTGACCTGGTAGCACCACCCCCTCCCCGTTGGCAGCCTTCACGATCATCGCCCTGCTCGTCGGCGTAGCCGGCGCGGTCGGCCGACCCTTCCGTCTCCCGAGCGGCGTGGTGCCCCTCATCGCCGCTGGCGTCGTGCTCCTCGCCGGCGGCCTGTCCCTCGGCGCGGCCCGCCACGCGTTGGACCCGCTCAGCGAACCGGTCGGGTTCCTGCTCGCCGCGGTCCCCTTGGCGGTGCTCCTCGACCGTTACGGGTACTTCTCGGCGGTGGCCGGGCTGCTCACCCGCGGCGAGCGGGGGGTGGGCGGCTTGTGGGTGCTGGCCGCGGCGGTGACCACCGTGCTCAACCTCGACGCGGCGGTGGTGCTTCTCACCCCGCTCTACGTCAACATCGCCCGGCGCTCCGGCCGCGACGCCCTGACCCTCGCCCTGATGCCGGTCCTCCTGGCCTGCCTGGCGTCCTCCGCCCTCCCGGTGTCCAACCTGACCAACCTGATCGCGGTGTCCGCCACCGGCGCGTCGACGGGCGGCTTCCTCGCCAACCTGGCGCTGCCGTCGCTGGTCGCGACCATCGTCGGTTGGGTGTTCTACCGGCGCCGGCCGCTCGAGGCCGCGCCGGACCCCGGCGGCCGAGCAGCCCCGCCCGGCGAGCGAGGAGCCCCGCCCGGCGGCGGCGCCGGCGAGCCCCCCGAAGCGGCCGCCCCGGCGTCGACCCGCCGGGTGCTCATCGTCGGGACGGTGATCGTGGTGCTGGTCCTGATCGGCTTCACCGCCGGTCGGCTGGTCGGGCTCTCACCGTGGATGGTCGCCCTCGGCGCCGACGTGGTGCTCGTCGCCATCCGCCGCGAGCTGCCGCTGCGGGCGGTGCCGGTCGGCACCGCCATGGTGGCGGTGAGCCTCGGGGTCCTGGCGTCAGCGGCGGTCGTCCACCTGCCCGTCCACCGGTTGCTGGCCGGGACCAGCACCCTGTCGCAGGCCCGGATCACCGCTGTCATGGCCCTGGCCGCCAACGTCGCCAACAACCTCCCCGCGTTACTGGTAGCTGTTCCGACTCTCGGTCACCGGGTATCTCCGACGTTGTGGTCGGTGCTACTCGGCGTCAACATGGGGCCGGTCCTGCTGGCCACCGGCTCGCTGGCCAGCCTGCTGTGGCTGGACGCCCTGGGGCGTCTCGGGGTTACGGTCAAGGCCAGGGACTTCTCCGCGGCAGGCGTGCGCATCGGGCTGCCGGCGCTGCTGGCCGCCACCGCGGTCCGCTTGGGCCTGCACGCCGCCGGGGTGAGCTGAACCAGCGCCGGTCGGCTACACCTGGCAGAGTCCGCTGTCGGGACCAACCGAGACACAGAGAGGACACGACATGCCCCACCGCTCGTTCTTCGAGGACATCGACCCGATCCGCTTCCGCGGCCCCGATAGCGACGATCCGCTGTCGTTTCGCTGGTACGACGCCGATCGTGTGGTCGCCGGACGACGGATGGAGGATCACCTCCGGCCCGCGGCGTGCTACTGGCACAGTTTCGTGTGGCCGGGCAGCGACATGTTCGGGGAGGGCACCCTCGAGCGCCCCTGGAACGATCCTGCCTTGGACCCGATGGACGCCGCGACCGACAAGATGGCCGCGGCGTTCGAGTTCTTCGAGAAGCTGGGGGTGCCGTTCTTCACGTTCCACGACCGCGACATCGCTCCCGAAGGCTCCTCGTTCAAGGAGAGCTGCCGCAACCTGGACCAGATGGTCGACGCGGCCGCCGAGCACATGGAGCGCACCGGCGTCCAGGTCCTGTGGGGGACCGCCAATCTGTTCTCGCATCGCCGGTACGCGGCGGGGGCGGCCACCAACCCGGACCCGGAGGTGTTCGCCTACGCTGCGGCCCAGGTCTGCCACGCCCTTGAAGCGACCCACCGCTTGGGTGGTGACAACTACGTCTTGTGGGGCGGCCGGGAGGGCTACGACACGCTGATCAACACCGACCTCCGCCGGGAGCTGGACCAGTTGGCGAGGTTCCTCCACCTGGTGGTGGAGCACAAGCACCGCATCGGGTTCGAGGGGACCATCCTGATCGAGCCCAAGCCTTCGGAGCCCACCAAGCACCAGTACGACTTCGACGCCGCGACGGTCGCGGGGTTTTTGTCCCGTCACGGTCTCGACGAGGTCAAGGTCAATCTCGAGGCCAACCACGCGACCCTCGGCGGCCACAGCTTCCACCACGAGGTCGCCGCCGCCGCCGCTTTGGGGGTGCTCGGCTCGATCGACGCCAACCGGGGGGACGCCCAAAACGGGTGGGACACCGACCAGTTCCCCAACTCCGTGGAGGACCTGTCGCTCGTGATGTTCGAGATCCTCCGGGCCGGGGGGCTCGGGCGGGGCGGCTTCAACTTCGACACCAAGCTGCGCCGGCAGTCGACGTCGAGGGATGACCTGTTCTACGGGCATATCGGCGCGTTGGACGTCCTGGCCAGGGCGTTGCTCGTCGGGGCGTCGCTGCTCGAGTCCGGTGACCTCGAGGACCGCCGCCAGGCCCGGTACGCCGGATGGGGCGGCCCGCTCGGCGAGGACATTCTGGCCGCCGCGCTGTCGCTTCCCGACCTGCACGCAATGGTCACCGACCGCGACCTCGACCCGAAACCGGTGTCGGGCCGCCAGGAGCTGCTCGAGAACCTCGTCAACCGCCACATCGAACGGGCCAGGTAGCCAGGAGATGGCGGTGGTGCTCGGCGTCGACAGCTCCACGCAATCGACCAAGGTGGAGATCCGCGACGTCGACGACGGCACAGTGGTGGCAACCGGGCGCGCCCCCCACCCGCCGGCTCGACCGCCTAGAAGCGAGCAGCCTCCCGGCGGGTGGTGGGACGCCCTGCGGGCCGCTGTCGCGGCCACCGGCTGCCGGTCGGTTGACGCGGTGGCGATCGCCGCTCAGCAGCACGGGATGGTCCTGCTCGACCGCCGCGGCGGCGTGCTGCGAGACGCCAAGCTCTGGAACGACACCGAGTCGGCGCCCCAAGCGGCCGCCATGACCCGGCAGCTGACCCCGGAGGGCTGGGCGCAAGCCGTCGGCTCGGTGCCGCTCGCGGCGTTCACGATCGCCAAGCTGGCGTGGCTGGCCGCCACCGAGCCGGAGGTGCTGGCCGACGCGGCCTGCGTGCTGCTGCCCCACGACTACCTCGACCACCGGCTGACCGGGGCGCTGGCCACCGACCGGGGCGACGCGTCCGGCACCGGGTACTTCGACCCGGTGACTGGCCGGTGGAGGACCGACCTGCTCGAGCGCTTCGTCGCAGCAGGCCCGTGGGAGGCGCGCCTGCCGGAAGTCCTCGGCCCCCTCGAGCCCATCGGGCTGGCGTCCGACGCCGGCCGTGACGCGCTAGGGCTGCGCTCCAACCCTCTCGTCGGCCCCGGGACCGGCGACAACATGGCCGCGGCGCTCGGCATCGCTCTCGGGCCGGGTGACGTCGCGGTGTCGCTCGGTACGTCGGGGACGGTGTTCGCGGTCCACCCGCAGCCCACCCAGGACCCGTCGGGGGCGGTCGCCGGCTTCGCCGACGCCAGCGGGGCCTTCCTCCCCTTGGTGTGCACCCTCAACGCCACCCGGGTCACCGCCACGGTCGCGGGATGGCTCGGCGTGTCGGAGGACCAGCTGAGCCGGCTCGCGGCGGGAGCGGCGCCCGGAGCGAGCAGGGCGGTGCTCGTCCCGTACTTCGACGGGGAGCGGACCCCCAACCGGCCGGGCGCGTCAGGGACCCTGGTCGGGCTCGACACCGCCACCACCCGCGAGCAGATCGCCCGGGCCGCCTTCGACGGCGTCGCCTGCGGGCTGCTCGACGGGCTCGACGCCTTGGTCGGCGCGACCGGGATCGCCCCCAGGCGGATCTTCCTGGTCGGTGGGGGCGCCCGGTCCTCCGGGTACCAGCGGGCGGTGGCGGACCTCTCCGGCCTGCCGGTGGTGGTCCCCCGCCACGACGAGCACGTCGCCGCGGGTGCGTGTGTCCAAGCTGCGGCCATCCTCTCGGGTCGGTCGTTGGCCCAGACCCAGCAGGACTGGAGCCTCGGGGAGGGCACCACCGTCGCGCCTGACACCGAGGTCGACCGCCTCGGGCTGAGGGACCGCTACCGAGCCGCGGCCGCCCGCCCCGGCCCGGGGGAGGCCTGACGGGCTCCAACGGCGAGGGGGCCGCTACTTGAGCAGCGGGAGGGTCCCGGCGTTGGTGAGCTCCACCCACGTGTTCCCCGGCGCCAGCGGGATCGGCTGGCCGGCGGAGTCGGTGTAGGTCGCTGGCGTCGTCAGCGAGGTGCGCTTCCAGGTGCCCTGGACCACCTTGCCGCCGCTCAGCACCCACACCGGCCCGGTCCCGAGCAACTGCCCCTCGGGGATGATCGTGAACACGCCGCTCTCGTAGCCCGTAGCCGACGTCGTGTACTGGACGGGCTGGACGATCACGTTGGTGGCGGTCACCTGACGGCCGGTGATGTCGGTGTCGGGCGCGCCGTTTTGCACCCGGGTGTAGACGCCGGCCGCGGCGCTGTAGGTCCACGACACCGACGTCGCGGGCCAGCCCACCGACACCGACGTAGCGCTCCCGACGCCGGGGTTGGTAAGCGGCGCCGAGCCCGGGCGGTAGGCGAACAGCGGTGCGGGCGGCGCGGACGGAACGTCCACCGCGGCGTCGGCAGCCGGGCTGGTGTACAGGTTGTGCGGCACCACGTGGGGGCCCTGGCGCACGAAAAGATCCGGCCGGTTGTCGATGTCGATGTCCTGGATCGGCTGGGCCCGCAGCTGAGGCAGGAAGATGGCGTTGGCGCCGGCGAAGGCCAGCACCGGGTGGTTGAGGTCGTCGGCCAGGGCGATGTCGGTCAGCCGCCCGGAGCGCACCGGTCCGACCTGAGCCGGGTACACCGACTGGTACACCGCGGCCAGCCGGGTGAGGCCGCCTTCGACCATTTCCTCGTAGACCACGTCGGCTTGGACCACCCCGGTCTGGGGGAGCGCGCCAGCGACGTTGTCGATCTTGACCACCACCGCCGGGGCCCGCAGCTGCGCCGCGGACTGCGGTGGCAGGCCGGTTAGCGGCGACACCGCAGCGGCCGGCGTAGCTGGCTGCCCGGCCGTCGTCGACGACGTCGATGTGGTGGCCGCTTCCGACGTGGGGGGCGTCGCGGCGTGGTGGCTGCTGGCGCCGCAGCCGGCGACGGCGATTGCGCTCAGCGCTACGCCGACGGCGGCGGCCCGGCGGCGGGGGCGGCGGGGTTCGGCACCAGCGGTGAGCATCCCCGGATGTTAGGTGGGCATGGCCTCGCCTACGGGCCATGCCGGCGCCGGCGGGCCCCTACCGGCGTGGGCGGGCCCAACCGGCGTGGACCGCCCGGCGTAGCCTCAGCCGAGGGTGATGACCACCTTGCCGAACTTGCCGCCGGCCGCGAAGTGGTCGTAGGCGGCGGCCGCTTCCTCGAGGGTGAAGGTGGCGTGGACCGGCACCCGCAGCCGGCGGGTGGCGAAGAGGGGAAGCACGTGTGCCTCCATCCGTCGGGCCGCGTCGGCTTTCTGCTCGAGCGGCCGGGCCCGCAGCGTCGAACCGTGGATCCGGGCCCGCTTTCCCATCACCGCCAGCAGGTCGATCTCGGCCTTGGCCCCGCCGCCGACGCCGATCACCGCGATGCGCCCGCCGACGGCCAGAGACTCCAGGTTGGCTGCCATGTTGGGGGCGCCGACCAGCTCCAAGATGACGTCGTAAGGGCCGTGGCCGGCCGATTCGGACGGGGCGATCACGTGAGCCCCGAGCTCCGCGACCGACGGACGAGCCTCCTCGTTGCGCACGGTGGCGGTCACCGCGGCCCCGGCGGCGACCCCGAGCTGCACCCCGGCCGTCCCGACGCCGCCCGCCGCCCCGTGCACGAGCAGCCGCTCGCCTACACCCAGCCCGGCCTGGCTGAACAGCGCATCGTGGGCGGTGGTGAACACCTCGGGCAGGCCGCCGGCCTCGGCCCACGAGAGCGGCTCGGGCACCGGCATGGCCTCCCGCTCGTGGAGGACGGCCAGCTCGGCTTGAGCGCCGCCGCCGACCACGGCCATGACCCGGTCACCGAGAGCGAAGCGGGTGGCGCCGGGCCCGAGCCCGGCGACCTCGCCGGCGAGCTCCAGGCCGGGGATGTCGGCCGGCACGCCCGGCGGGGACGGGTACAGCCCCCGCTTTTGGAGCATGTCGGCGCCGTTGAGGCCCGCGGCGCGGACCCGGACCAAGATCTGGCCTGCGCCGGGGACCGGGTCCGGGTGCTCGCGGATCTCGATGGTGTTGTCGACGACCGTCGCAGCCCGCATCAGGCGCCGGTCCCCTCGACGCGGCGCCCGGGTCGACCGGTATGCAGTCCGATTCTCATGACCGCATCCTTACCACTGGCGGTCAGCTGACCCGGCCGCCGCTCAGGAGATCGCTCCAGTAGATGCTCTCCACCCTGACCACCTGGCCGGTTGACGGCGCGTCGATCATGTCGCCGCCGCCGACGTAGATCCCCACGTGCCCGACGTTGTCCGGGGTGCCGAAGAACACCAGGTCGCCCGGCTGCAGCTGGCCGATCGCCACCCGGGCGGTCATGTCGTATTGGTCCTGGGCCAGGTGCGGGAAGGAGACTCCGGCCGCCTGGTAGGCCCGCATCACCAGGCCCGAGCAGTCGAAACCGGACGCGTAGGGGCCGGCCCCGGCCCACACGTAGGGGGCGCCGAGCTGGGCCCGGGCGTAGGCGATGGCCGTCTGGGCCTGCGAGGCGCTCGGCGGGGGCGGGGTCACCGCCACCGTCGTCGGGGTGGTCGGCGTCGGCACGGTCGGGGCGGGCACGCTCGGGGTGGGATGGACCGTCGGGTGGGTGGGCTGCGTCGTCGCTGGGGTCGGGACGGTGGGACTGTCGAGGGAGGGAGCGGGCTGGGCGGCGTGACCGGCGGAGCTTCCTGGCGGGGGGGAGGTGGAGGGGCCGGGCGAGGTGGAGGGGCCGGGCGCGGCGGTGACCACCGCGGGCGCGGGTGGCGGCAGCTGGCCCTGCGCCGCCAGCGTGGCCTTTTCCTGCTGGGCGGCGGCCTGGGCCTGCGCGGCCTCGGCGGCGGCGACGAGGACCGCCATGTGGCCCTGGATGCCGGCGAGGGTGGTCTGCTCCCCAGCCGCGGCGGCGGTCGCCGCGTTCCGGTCGGAGGCCAGTTGAGCGGCCGCGTTTTGGGCTTCGGCGAGGGCGGCGGTGAGTTGCGCTTGCTGCAGGGTCTGCTCGTGGCGGAGGGTCCGGTAGGCGGTGATGGCGTCGCGCTGGCTCCCGGCGATGATCTCCCCATAGGCGCCGATCAGGCTGGGGTCGGCGGCGTCGTCGCCGGCCGACACCGGGGCCAGGCCACTGTGGCCGCCGTTGGTGTACGCGTCGAGGGCCTGCTCGATGAGCAGAGCCCGGGCCGCGGCCAGCTCCTTGTCGGTAGTGGCGGCGCGCGCCTGGGTCGAGGCCAGCGACGAGCGCACCTGACCGAGATGGATAGTGGCAGCGTCGGCCTGCTCGGAGAGCTGGTCGATCTGCTGGCCCTCCACCCTGATCTTGGTGGCCAGCTCGCTCGCCTGGGCCTCTGCGTCGGCCAACGACGGGTCACCGGCCGACGGCGCAACCGACGAGGCGGCCGGGGACGCGGCGGCTGCGGGGGCCAGCCCGGCGCTGAGCGCGGCCGCGACCACGGCGGCGGCCATCGCCGCTCGCCGCCCGGCGCTGCTGGCTGTTGGCGCTGCGCTCACCGCGGCTCCTGGCTCCCGGCCGGCACCACCCGATGGGCGGCGCTAGGCGTTCGGCACCGATAGTCGCCGGTAACACTAGCCTCAACACCCTCAGCAGTCACATCCACCCCTCTGGTATCGGGTCGTCGCGGCTGTCGCTTTAGCGCCCCCGCGTCACGGTCGAGGGCCGGCGCCGGCCGCGGTCGTGAACCGCCGACGCAAGCGGCGCTACCGTCCCGGGCATGAGCGATGGGCGTGTGAACGCGACGGACGACGGCGGCTACCGCATCGAGCACGACTCGATGGGCGAGGTGCGGGTGCCTGTGGCGGCCAGGTGGCAGGCGCAGACGCAGCGGGCGGTGGAGAACTTCCCAATCTCGGGGACGACCGTCGAACGGTCTCTGATCGCCGCCCTGGCCCGGCTGAAAGGGGCCGCCGCGCTGGAGAACGCCCGCTTGAAGACCGTCGACAAGGCCATCGCTGCTGCCATCGCCGAGGTCGCCGCCGAGGTCGCTTCCGGGGCATGGGACGGGGAGTTCCCGATCGACGTGTACCAGACCGGTTCGGGGACCTCGACCAACATGAACATGAACGAGGTCCTCGCCACCTTGGCCACCGAGCGCCTCGAGGGCAGAGGCGACGGCGCCGGGGTGAAGGTGCACCCGAACGACCATGTCAACGCGTCGCAGTCGTCCAACGACATGTTCCCTAGCGCCATCCACGTGGCGGCCACCACCGAGATCACCGACAGCCTGATCCCCGCCCTCGACCACCTGGCCAAGGCGCTGCGCAAGAAGTCCCGGGCCTGGAAGACCGTCGTGAAGTCCGGACGAACCCACCTCATGGACGCCACCCCGGTGACCCTCGGCCAGGAGTTCGGTGGGTACGCGGCGGCGGTCGAGCACGGCATCGAGCGGCTCCAGGCCGCCCTGCCCCGCATCGGAGAGCTGCCGCTCGGCGGCACCGCAGTGGGCACCGGCATCAACGCACCCAAGGGCTTCGCCCGCGGGGTGATCAAGCGGCTGGCCACCGACAGCGACCTGCCTCTGAGCGAGGCGCGCGACCACTTCGAGGCCCAGGGCGCCCGCGACGCCCTGGTAGAGGCGTCCGGCGTCTTGCGCACCATCGCGGTGTCGCTCTACAAGTGCGCCACCGACTTGCGCTGGATGGGCAGCGGTCCCCGTACCGGCCTGGCGGAGATCCGCATCCCCGACCTGCAGCCCGGCTCGTCGATCATGCCCGGCAAGGTCAACCCGGTCATCCCTGAGGCGGTGTCGCAGGTCGTCGCCCAGGTCATCGGCAACGACGCGGCGGTGGCTTTCGGTGGCGCCGCCGGCAACCTCGAGCTGAACGTGATGTTGCCGGTGATCGCCCGCAACCTGCTCGAGTCGATCCGCCTGTTGAGCGCGGTCAGCCGCGTGTTCGCCGACAAGTGCATCGCGGGGATCGAGGCCGACGTCGAGCGGTGCCGGGAATACGCCCTTTCCTCACCGTCGATCGGCACCTCCCTCAACCCCTACATCGGCTACGAGGAGGCCGCCAAGGTCATCAAAGCCTCGATGAAGGAGGGCAAGGACCTCCGCACCGTCGTCCTCGAGCGGGGGCTGATGACCGAGGAAGAGGTCGACCGGGCGCTCGACGTGATGGCCATGACCAAGGGCGGCATCGTCAAGTAGCCGGCTCGGGGTACGGTCGGCATCCGATGGGCACCGGCTACAACATCCTCGTCATGCTCCACCTGATCTGCGTGATCGGCGGGTTCGGTGGGCTGGCCTACAACGGGCTGACTCTGGCGCTGGCCAGCCGGCGCGGCCCTGACAGCGTGGCTGTGCTGGAGGTCAACGCGCAGGTCACCCAGCTGGCCGAGCTGCTGATCTACGGCGCGTTCCTGTTCGGGATGGCCGCCATCGGCGCCAGCAAGTCGACCTACGGCTTCGGGCAGGCCTGGGTCGGCGCCGCGCTCGGCCTGTACGCGGTCGACCTCGGCCTGCTGCACGGGCTCATCCGCCCGGCTCGGAAGCGGTACGCAACGCTGGCCGAGGAGCTGTCGAAAGTCACCGTCCTCACCGAGAACGAGCGACCCCCGCAGGTCGCCCAGCTCGACGCCCTGGCTACGCGGATCTCCCTCGGGTGGGGCGCGTTCAACGTCGTGGTGCTGGTGGTGGTCTACCTGATGATCTTCAAGCCGGGCGCCTGATGCACCCCATCGAGCGGTTGCGCTACGTCGCCCGGGCGTCGGGCGCCGACCCGTCGCTGGTGGCGCGTGAGGCCGCCGGCGCCCTGGCCGAGGTGGCCATGGAGGAGCCCGCCGGGCTGGTGCCGGCGTGCCGGCGGCTCATCGGTCGCCACCTCACCTCCGGGCCGGTGTGGTGGCTGTCGGCGCGGATGCTCGGCTCCGACGACCCCGATGCGGCGGCCCGCGAGGCGATCAGCGCCTTGGACCGGGACCGCACCGGCCGGGTGCTGGTCGACGAGCTGCCCGAGGAGGCCACGGTTGTGATCATCGGCTGGCCCGACACTGCGGCCTCCGCGCTGCGCCGGAGGGGCGACGTCGAGGTGCTCGTCGTCGACGCCGGAGGCGAAGGCTCGGTGCTGGCCCGCCGGCTGGTGGAGAGCGGCACGGAGGCGACGGTGATCCCCGACGCCGGCGTCGCCGCCGCGGCGGCGGTGACGGGAGTGGTGCTCATCGAGGCGCACGCCGCCGGCCCGAGCGGGATCCTCGCCACTGCCGGGAGTCACGCCGCGGCGGCGGTAGCGGTCGCCGCAGGGATCCCGGTGTGGGCGGTCACCCCTGTCGGCACGGTACTGCCGGGCCGCCTCTGGGACACCCTGCTGTCGCGTGTCGACGCCGGCGGCCTCGAGCCGTGGGAGCGCGACACCGAGATGGTCCCCGCCTCGCTCCTAAGCGTGGTGGCCGGCCCCGGCGGCCTGAGCGAGGTCGACGCTGCGCTGCGCAGCTCCGACGCCCCTCCGGTCGCTGAGCTCCTCCGCGATCCCCGATGAGCACCGCCGAGGAGCTGGTGGAGCGCTACATCCGACTGGGGCTGGCCGTCGGCCGCCACATCGACGGGATGGTCGACGCGTACTACGGGCCGCCGGAGATCGCCGCCCAGGCGGCGGCCGGAGCGCCCGAGTCGCCGGCCGCGCTGGTCGGGCAGGCGTCGCGGCTGGTGGCGGACCTGCGAGGCGACCGGTCCCTCGACGGGCCGCGCCGGCGGTGGCTGGAGGCGCAGGCCCGCGGCGTGCACACCACCGCCCGGATCCTCGCCGGCGAACCCCTCGGGTATCTCGACGAGGTGGAGGCGGCGTACGGTGTCCGGCCCCGCTACGTCGAGGAGGACGAGCTGGCCGCCGCCCACCGCCGGCTCGACGCCGCGCTGCCCGGCACCGGGGCGGTGGCCGAGCGGTACGTGGCGTGGAGGGAGGCGCAGGTGGTTCCCGCCGAACGGCTGCAACAAGCGGTGGTCTCGCTGGCGGAGGACTTCCGGGAGCGCACCGACCGGCTATTCGGCCTCCCCGAAGGCGAGCACGTCGACTTCGAGCTGGTCACCGGCCAGCCCTGGTCGGGTTTCAACTACTACCTGGGCGGCCTGCGAAGCAGGGTTGCGATCAACACCGACCTGCCGGTGCTGTCCACCTCGCTCGGCCATCTCGTGGCCCACGAGGCCTATCCCGGGCATCACACCGAGCACACCCGCAAAGAGGTGGGCCTGGTCCGGGGCCGCCACCAGCTTGAGGAGTCGGTCTTCTTGGTGGGCACTCCGCAGTGCCTCCTGGCCGAGGGGCTCGCCGACCTCGGCCTCGAGGTCATCGCCGGCCGGCGGCCCGAGGCGGTTCTCGCCGCCCACCTCCACCCCTTAGGGATCCCCTACGACGCCGACACCGTGGCGGAGGTGGGGGAGGCCGGCGAGGTGCTCGGCGCGGTCCGCGGCAACGCGGCGATCATGCTCCACGACCGGGGCACCACCGCGGACGAGGCCTCGGACTACATCGCCCGGTGGTCGCTGACCACCAAAGCCCGAGCCGACAAGGCCGTCGAGTTCTTGATGGACCCGACGTGGCGGGCGTATGTGTACTGCTACATCGAGGGAGTGGCCCTGTGTCGGCGGTTCGTGGCCGGCGACCCGGCCCGCTTCGCCCGGCTGATCAGCGAGCAGCTGATCCCCGCGGATCTCACGGCGTGAGCGGCGGCTGGGAGCGCAGCCAGCGCAAGGCGTCGGCGCCGGGGATCGGCCGGCTCCACAAGTAGCCCTGGCCGAGCGGGCAGCTGAGGGCTTTCAGCGCGGCGTGCTGGTCGGGGGTCTCGACGCCTTCCGCCAGGCAGGTCATGCCGAGCGCCTTGCCCAAGCTGAGCACCGCCTCGACGATCGACGCCCCGCCGGAGTCGGAACCGAGGTCGCGCACGAAGGACCGGTCGATCTTCAACACGTTGACCGGCAGCTGCCGGAGGTACGCCAGCGAGCTGTACCCGGTCCCGAAGTCGTCGATCGACAGCTTCACCCCGATGTCCTTGAGGGCGTTTAGGACCGCGATCGACTCGTTGACGTCTTGCATGACCACCGTCTCGGTGATCTCCAGGTGGAGCAGCGCCGGCGGCAGCCCGCTGCGCTGCAGCACGTCGGCGACCAGCGACGGCAGATCCTGGTCTCCGAGCTGGCGAGCGGAGAGGTTCACCGCGACCCACATGGGCGGCCGGCCCGGCTCCGCGGCGTTCCACCCGGCGACCTCGGTCGCGGCCCGCTCCAGCACCCACGCGCCGAGGCGGACGATCAGACCGCTGCGCTCCGCCACCGGGATGAACTCCCCGGGCATGAACACCTTGCCGTCCGCGCTGTGCCAGCGCACCAGGGCCTCCACCCCGACCGGCCGGCCGTCGGTGAGGGTCACGATCGGCTGGTAGTGGACCGACAGCTCGTCGTTGGCCAGCGCGGCGCGCAGCGCCTGCTCGCTCTCGAGCAGGTCAGCGGAGCGGTCCCGAAGCGAATCGTCGAACACCACGGCGCGGTCGCGGCCGAGCTCCTTGGCCCGGTACATGGCGGCGTCGGCCTCGGAGAGCAGCGAGTCGGTGGTGCTGTCGGCCCGGCTGACGGTTATGCCGACGCTGGCGTGGAGATCCACGACCCGGCCCTCGGCGAGGTACGGGGCGGTCATCACCGCGGTGACCGCCTCGGTCAGGACCACCATCGTCTCCTCGGTGACGTCCTGGCAGACGAGCACGTACTCGTCGCCGCCGAAGCGGACCACGGTGTCACCCAGACGGATGTTGCTGGCCAGGCGGTCACCGACTTGGACCAGCAGCTTGTCGCCGACCACATGGCCGAGCGCGTCGTTGACGTGCTTGAAGCCGTCCAAGTCGATGAACGCCACGCCGACGCGTCGGCCCGTCATCGCCCCGACCGCGAGCGCCGCGTCGAGCTGCTGGTTGAGGACCGCCCGGTTGGGCAGGCCGGTGAGCTCGTCGTGGAGGGCCTGGTGGATCAGCTGCGCCTGGGCTTCCTTGCGGGCCGTCACGTCCTGCATCTGGGCCATGTAGTACAGCGGGGCGCCGAGGGCGTCGCGGACTTTGGTGACATGGACCTCCAGCCACACGTCCGAGCCGTCAGGGCGGAGGTAACGGCGCTCCTCGCTGTAGGTGTCGGTGGCGTCGTCCAGGCCGGTCAAGACGGCCACCCCGAGCGGTCGGTCGCCGGGAGCGCCGAACTCGACCCACCGCCGGCCGACGAGCTCCTGCGGGGAGCGGCCGAGCATCCGGCAGATCGCCGGGTTGACCGAGGTGGGGCGACCCTCCAGATCGGAGACCACCAAGCCGATCGGCGACTGCTCGAACGCGGTCTGGAAGCGGACCTCCGCCTCGCGCCGCTCGGTGATGTCGCTCGACACGCCGACTACCCCGGCGACGACCCCGCTGTTGTCGTAGAACGGGGTGTTGGTGACCCACGCCGGGAACCGCTTCCCGTTCCGGCGTTGGAGGACCAGCTCACCCGACCACGGCAGGCCGTGGCCCAGCTTGGCGTAGATCTCCTCCAGCTGTTCGGGGCCGGCGGTGCCGATCAGATCGCGGGCGCGCCGGCCGATGGCCTCCTCCGCGCTCCAGCCGTACAGCTCGGCGGCGGCCGGGTTCCAGTAGCGCACCGTCCCCTCCCGGTCGGTGGCGATGACCGCCTGGCCGACCGCGTCGAGCAGGGCGGCGTTGCGGGCGACGGCCCGCTCCGCCTCCTTGCGGGCGGTGATCTCCCAGTAGTTGACGACGATCCCGCCCAGGCTCTCCTCGTTGCTCAGGTTGGACAGCGTCGCCTCGACCCACTTGCGCCGGCCGTCGATCAGCAGCTCGGCCTCCGTCTCGGCGGTAGCGCCGGGCTGCGACGCCACCGCGTCGAAGAGAGTCCGCAGCCGCTGCTTGTCGTGGGGCAGCACGTACTCGAGGAACCGGTTCCCGGAGAGGTCCCCGACCCGGTCCCGGTCACTGCCCGAAGGTGAACCGCCGAGGATCCGCCCTTCTGCGTCGAGCACCGCGTAACCCTCGCTGGCGTTGGCGTTGAGCAACTCGTGGCGCCGGGCCCGGCGCTCCGCGGCCCGCAGCAGGCCCCTGCGGACCAGGGCCGCCGCCAACCGGGTCCGTGCGTTGGGGCCGGTCACCTCACCCGGTTGGAGCACGTCTTGGGCTCCAGCGCCGAGCAGCGCCGCCGCGTCGCTGCGGGCGCCGTCGTCGACGACGAGCACCGCAGCCTCCGGGCGGGCCTCGAGGAGGCGTTCGACGGTCGCCACCGGGTCGTCGCCAAGCGCCTCGGAGGCGACCAGCACCACCGCCCCGTCGCGGGGGGAGAGCGCCCCGATGGCCTCGTCGACTCCCTCCACCAGCGCGGGGATGTCGCCGGCCCAGGCGTCCCGGACCGCCGCCGGCCCGACGGCCAGCAACCGGACGCCGGGCCCGAGGGCCAGCTCTGGCATCACTGAAGCCGCGTCCACCGGTTCATTCCCTCCGCCTCCCAGTAGCCACGAAGTGTACGCGCCGTCACCGGGAAACCACCCTGGGGCTCCCGCCGTCGGGGAAAAGCGCGCCGGCGAATCCTCACAAACGGCGCGAAGTCGGGCGGGCTGGCAGCTCGGCTGGCGGCGGTGGCGTGGCGCGTCCGCCCCCCCGTAGGCTCCCGTGCCATGTCCGCGCGCACCCGTTCCCTGCCCCGCCGGTCCTGCCATGCCGTGCCCGGCTCCAACGACAAGTTCCTGGCCAAGGCGCCGGGGCTGGCGGCGGACATGTTCTTCCTCGACCTCGAGGACGCGGTCGCGCCGTTGGAGAAAGAGGGGGCGCGGGCCAAGGTCGTCAACGCCATCAGGACCCTCGACTGGGGCGAGGCCACCCTGTGCGTGCGGGTCAACGCATGGGACACCAAGTGGACGTACGGGGACGTCATCGAGGTGGTCGGCGGCGCCGGCGAACGCCTCGACGAAGTGATGCTGCCGAAGGTCCAGACCGCCGCCCAGGTCGTCGCCCTCGACCTGCTGCTCACCCAGGTCGAGATCAACTCCGGGCTCCCGGTCGGCCACATCGGCATCGAAGCGCAGATCGAGACCGCCCAGGGTTTGATCAACGTCGAGGAGATCGCCTTCGCGTCGCCCCGGCTCGAGACGTTGATCCTCGGGCCGGTCGACTTCTCGGCGTCGATGGGGATGCCTTCCCTCGCCGGAGGCCTGCAGATCCCCGAGTACCCCGGCGACTACTTCCACTACGTGTTCATGAAGATCCTCATGGCCGGCCGGGCCGCCGGGTTGCAGGTCATCGACGGTCCGTACGTGAAGGTCCGCGACCCGGAGGGCTTCAGGGACTACTGCACCCGCACCCA
This sequence comes from Acidiferrimicrobium sp. IK, assembly GCF_025499425.1. Lineage (GTDB taxonomy): Bacteria > Actinomycetota > Acidimicrobiia > Acidimicrobiales > Palsa-688 > Acidiferrimicrobium. The sequence continues at coordinate 8,686 of NZ_JAIMCB010000019.1, read as the reverse complement.
GGTCCTCGGGTTCGACGGCAAATGGAGCCTCCACCCCGATCAGGTCACGATCCTAAACGAGGTGTTCTCGCCGACCCAGGCGCAGTTCGACCGGGCGTGGCAGATCCTCGACGCCTACCGCAAGGCCACCGAGGGAGACCGGGTGGGCGCGGTGATGCTCGGTGACGAGATGATCGACGAGGCCTCCCGCAAGGTGGCGATCACCCTCGTGGCCCGAGGGGAGCGGGCCGGGCTGCGCCGCTCCTGACGCCGCCTGGCTCTTTAGCGTGACTTAGTCGTAATATGACACCACGCTAGGGCTCGGGAGAGGCAGCAATGTCAGCGACGTCATCGATCTCGTCCGCAACGGTTGCCTCAGGGTGGACCAAAGCCGTCTGGGACGCCGAGGGGTGGCGCAGCGCCTCCGCCTGCCGTGACATCGACCCCGAGATGTTCTTCCCGGTCGGGGTGACCGGCGACGCGATGGCGCGCGCCGACGCGGCCAAGGAGATCTGCAGAGGCTGCCCGGTGGTGGAGGAGTGCCTGATCTTCGCGGTCACCACCAACCAGGAGTACGGCATCTGGGGCGGCCTGGACGAGGAGGAGCGCCGCGACGTGCGCCGCAAGTGGCGCCGGGCGACCCGCCGGGTGGCGGACGGTCCCCCGGCCGTTTCGTCGCGCCGCTAGCCCTGGCGGCGTTGGGGGTTCAGGATTCGGCGGCGTTGGCCACCAGGCGGCGGGCCACGACCTTCAAGGCGAGGGTCTCGTCGGCTCCCTCGAAGATCGACAGCACCCGGGCGTCGACGAAGTACCGGCTGACCGGGTACTCCTCCGCGTAGCCCATTCCGCCGTGGATCTGCATCGCCTCTCGTGACACCGACTCCGCGGCCCGGCACACGTAGGCCTTGATCATCGACGCTTCGAGGGCGCCCTCTCCCTTGGCCATCAGCCGGGCCACTTCGTACATGTACTCGCGGGCGGCGGCGATGCTGGCGGCCATGCGGGTCAACTTGACCTGAGTCAGCTGGTAGTCGCCGACCGGCTTGCCGAACACCTTGCGCTCCGCGGCGTAGGCCCGGGCCGCTTCGTAGGCGGCCTGCATTACGCCCACGGCGCGCGCCGCGGTCTGGAGCCGGCCGTTTTCGAACCCTTCCATCTGGAGGTAGAAGCCTCGCCCGAGGCCCTCGTCGCCGCCGATCAGGTTGGCGTGGGGTACCCGCCAGCCGTCGAAAGCCAGCTCGTAGGAGTGCATGCCTCGGTAGCCGATGGTGTCGATGGGCCGGCCCTCCAGCCGGCCCCCTCCGGGTTGGGTCAGCACGAAGCCGTGACCGTCGGCGCGCTCTTTGGGAACGACGAAGAGCGAAAGGCCCCGGTGCGCCTTGCTGCGGTCCGGGTCGGTGCGCGCCAGCAGCATCAACACGTCGGCGCGCGCCGCGAAGGTCGACCATGTCTTGGTGCCCGACACCACCCAGTCGTCGCCGTCTCGCGCCGCTGCCACGGTGAGGCCGGCTACGTCGGATCCGTAGTCCGGCTCGGTCACCGCGACGCCGGCCATGATCTCACCGGTCGCCAGCTTCGGCAGCCACTCCAGCTTCTGGGCCTCGGTGCCGCCCTTCACCAGCGCCCGGGCCAGGATCTCCGGTCTGGTGATCAGGGACCCGCCGGCGCCCAGCGAGGCCCGTGACAGCTCCTCGGTGGCGATCACCATGCCGAGGTAGTCGCTCTCGCCGCCGGACGCGAACCCGCCGTAGGCCTCGGGGATCGACAGCCCGAAAGCCCCGAGGTCCCCGAGCCCGGAGATGATGTCCTCGGGGACGTCGGCGTTTTGGCGGTGGATCCGCTCGGCCTGCGGGGCGATGCGCTCCTCCGCGAACCGGCGGAAGGTCTCGGCCACCAGCTGGAAGTCGCTGTCGAGGTGCCGGGGAGGGGCGATGCCGGCCAGGCCGGCCAGCCACGCCGGGTCGCGGTAGGCCGCCAGAAGCGCCCGGGTCCTGTCCAGCGCGCCCGGCTCGACCCCCCAGAGGGCCTCCCGGCCGGCCAGCCGGGCCAGGAGATCAGCCACCGCGTCGGCGGCGAAGGCCACGGCCAGGTTGGCCTCGGACTCGCCACGCGCCCCGTAGGCCAGGCCGGCCCGGGCGGTGGCCACCGCGGACGCCGCATGGGCCAGGTCGTAGGCGACCGCCTGGTTGTCGTCGACCGCTGCGGGGCCCTGGCCGGCCAGGTGGGCGACGGCGCGCCCGACCACGTCCTGGGCGGCGTCGAGGGCGGCGGCGGCGAGGGTGAGGTCGGCGGCGGGCATGGCGAGACGATACCGCCGGTGCCGGCCCGGTCCCCGAGCCGGGCAGCTAAACCGGCCGGCGGGCCACGACGGTCACCAGCGGCGGCAACACCACCGCGTCGTCGCCGGGGGAGACCTCGGTCACCGTCTCCAGGTAGTCCGCCACGGGTCCGGGACCGGCCCACGCCGGGGCCTCCGCCCACGCGTCGACCAGGTCCAGCCCGGCCTCGCGGGCCAGCGCCGGCAGCCGGGCTCCGACGTCAGGGTCCCTGGCGTCGAGGTGGGAGAACGGCCGGCCGTCGATGCGGCCCGCCGAGGTGATCGGCTCCTGCGCCACCACCCACCCGCCGGGGCGGACCGCGGCGCGCATCCGGCGAAGGACCGCCAGCGGCTCGTGGACGTGGAGCAACAAGAAGCGGCAGAACACCAGATCCACCGGTTCCGGCAAGGTCAGCTCTTCGCCGGCCTGGGTCAACGCCACCACCTGGGCCCGGCCGGCCTCCGCGGCCGCGGCCGCGACCTCGTCGCGCGTCGCTGGGTCGATGTCCACGGCGTACACCCGCCCGTCGGCGCCGACCACCTGGGCCAGCGCCACGCTGACATCGCCGGCGCCGGCCCCCACGTCGGCGCAACGCCAACCCTCCCGCAAACCGAGGCGGTCCAGCGCGGTCGCCAGCGGGCGGCGATAGACGTCGTTGCGCAGCTCCAACTCCAGCACCGGTTCTCCTTGATCCCACTACGACGCGACTCGGGCCAGCACCCTACGCTGCGGGCCGATGACGACCCACGAACGCCCCTTCGGCCGCTACCTCGAGGACTTCGTCCCCGGTGACATCTACCGTCACTGGCCCGGCAAGACGATCACCGAGTACGACGACCACCTGTTCTGCATGATCACCATGAACCACCACCCGTTGCACACCAACGCATGGTTCGCGGAGAACGAGAGCGTGCAGGGCAAGAACGTCGTGGTCGGCAACCTGGTCTACAGCCTGGCCCTCGGCATGAGCGTCCCGGACGTGTCGGGCGCTGCGATCGCCAACCTGGAGGTCGAGTCCCTCCGCCACCAGAAGCCGACCTTCCACGGCGACACCATCTACGCCGAGACCAGGGTGCTCGACGTGAAGCCGTCCACGTCGCGCGACGACCGAGGCGTGGTCACCGTCGAGACCAAGGCGTTCAACCAGCGGGGCGAGGAGGTCTGCTACTTCAAGCGCAAGGTCATGGTGTGGAAAAGGGCCGGTGCGCCCGAACGCCGCCGCCCGTACTCCGGCGACCCGTGGTCGGAGTGACCGCCATCGCGGATGAGTCACTCGTCACATCGGGTACCCCTTGCGGCAACCGGTAAGTAACCTCGCCCAGAACATACGAGGGCCCGTTGCCCTTGGTAGGGGGACCGGTGGAAGTCGAGTTCTACGGGGTGAGGGGATCGTGTCCCTGCCCATCAGAGAGCACCCGGCGCTACGGCGGTAACACCGCGTGCGTCGCGCTGCGGGTGCCGGGCGAGGACCCCATCGTCCTCGACCTCGGCACCGGCCTGCGCCGCTTCGGCGAGACCCAGCCCCTCGACGGCAGCTTCCGGGGTACCGCGCTGGTCACCCACATCCATTGGGATCACATCCAGGGCCTCCCGTTCTTCCCTCCCGCGGACCGGGTGGGGGCGCAGTTCGACATCTACGGGCCGGCCCAAGACGGGGAGCCGCTAGGCACCGTGTTCGGCAACTTCATGCGCCCCCCGTACTTCCCGGTGCAGTTCCAGGAGCTGCGGGGCCGGATCTCGTTCCACGACGTCACCGACGAGGACCTGGCCATCGGCAACGCCAAGGTGCGGGTCCGGCCGGTGCCCCACACCGGCGCCACCGTCGGCTACCGGGTGTCGTGGGACGGCGCGACGGTCACCTACATCAGCGACCACCAGGCCCCGCTCGACCTGGAGTCGATCGACGAAGGGGTATTGGCCCTCGCCGACGGCGCCGACGTGTTGATCCACGACGCCCAGTACACCGCCCCCGAGTTCGCCGAGAAGTCCCACTGGGGCCACTGCACCATCGACTACGCGCTGCGGGTGGCCCGCAGCGCCGGGGTGTCGACGCTGGTGATGTTCCACCACGACCCGGCCCACGACGACGACCAGATGGACCGGCTCCTCGCCGAGGCCCAGGAACGGTCGGGGCCCGCCGGGCCCAAGGTGCTCGCCGCCTACGAGGGGCTCGCCCTCCACCTCTGAACCGGTACGCGCAGCGACGGGCGGACCTCTGTGCGCGGTTTTCCCGGGAAATCGGGTCCGGACCCGGCAGAACAGCAGGAAGAGGGTCGAAGCTCCTCCGTCGCGGTACCTACGGTGGCAGAAACATCGACCGAGGAGCGCCGTCTTGGAACTCGCACACCTGGCCCGGTCGGAGGTGCTGCGCGCCGCTGACGTGAGCGACAGCCGCGAAGCGCAGCGACGCCGGCGGCTCCGGCGCCTCGCGGTGATCCTGGCGGTAGTCGCCGTTCCGCTGGTGGTACGGGCCGTGACCCTGGTCGTCGCGGCCGCCGACGGTCACCCCCGGTCCCACTCCTTCTTCGGGCTTCGCCTGGCCATCCCCGCCGGGTGGGGCCCCTACCTGCCCTCCGCAATGCTGATGCTGGTGCTGGTAGCGGTTCTGGCGGTCCCGCTGCTCGGGGCCGGCCGCTCCCCGCACGTGCTGTACCGGCCCGACGAGATCGACACCGACCTCTCCGACGTGGTCGGCGTCGGGCCTGTCGTCGAAGAGGTCATCAAGACCCTCAACCTGTTCCTGGCCCACAAGACGTTCCGGGACCGGATGGGCGGCAGCGCCCGCAGGGCGGTGCTGTTCGAAGGGCCGCCCGGCACCGGGAAGACCTATCTGGCCAAGGCCATGGCAGCCGAGGCCGGTGTGCCGTTCCTCTTCGTGTCCTCCTCGGCGTTCCAGTCGATGTACTACGGGCAGACCAACCGCAAGATCCGCTCCTACTTCAAGGCGCTGCGGGCCCACGCCCGGCGGGAGGGCGGCGCCATCGGGTTCATCGAGGAGATCGACGCCATCGGCGCGGCCCGCTCCGGCATGGGTGGCGGCGGCAGGGAGGGCGTCTCGGGGGTGGTCAACGAGCTGCTGATCCAGCTTCAGTCCTTCGACCAGCCTCCCCGCTCCGTCCAGCTGCTGAGCGGTCTGATCGACGGGCTCAATCGGTGGCTCCCCGCCGGGCGGCGCCTGCGCAAGCCCAGGGTCGCTCCGGCCAACATCCTCGTCGTCGGCGCCACCAACCGCGCCGGCGACCTCGACCCGGCCCTGCTGCGCCCCGGCCGGTTCGACAAGACGATCACCGTCGACGTCCCGAGCCGGGCCGGGCGCCGGGAGATCATCGACTACTACCTGGCCCGCAAAGCCCACGACCCGGGCCTCGACGACCCGTCCCGCCGCGAAACCCTGGCCGCGACGACCTTCGGCTACTCGCCGGTGATGCTCGAGCATCTCCTCGACGAGGCGCTGGTGTGGGCGCTGCGGCGCGGCGCGGAGCGCCTGTCGTGGGAGGACATCCAGCGGGCCAAGCTGACCGAGGAGCTGGGATTGGCCCAGCCGGTCGCCTACGCCGAGAGCGAGCGGCGGGCCATCGCCACCCACGAGGCCGGCCACGCCACCGTGGCGTGGCTGGTCGCGGCGCACCGCAAGCTCGAGGTGCTCTCGATCATCAAGCGCCGGTCGGCGCTCGGCCTTCTGTCCCACTCGGAGGTGGAGGAGCGCTGGACCCGCTCCCAAAGCGAGATCGAGGCCCTGATCCGCATCGCGATGGGCGGCATGGTGGCCGAGGAGCTGTTCTTCGGTGAGACCAGCAGCGGGGTCGCCGGCGACCTCCAGGCCGCCACCGAAGCCGCCGCGCAGATGGTCGGGTCGCTCGGCATGGCCGGCCGGCTCCGCTCGCTTGACGCGGTGCAGACGCCCGGATCCCCCAACCTGGTGGCCAAGGTGCTCGCCGATGACGACGGGACGGCCGCGGTGGAGCGGATACTGGCCACGGCCCGCGACGATGTCCGGCGCCTCCTCGGCGACAACCGCCATCTCGTCGAGGCCCTCCGCGACGCCCTTTTGGAGCGCGAGGAGCTGATCGGAGACGAGATCGGCGGGGTCCTCACCGGAGCCGACGAGGACCATCGCAGCGCGGTCGTGGACCTCACCGCCATACCCGCCGCGGAGGAGGCCCGCCTCGACGACCCCCTGCGGGGGCGCCGAGGCGGGTCGGGCGCTTCAGATTCGGCTACGCCCAGGGGCTAGTACTTCATCGCCTGGAGGAAGGCCGCCCCGTTGGGGGTGCCGGTCCCGGTCTCGTCGTCGTAGCCGGGCAGGGTGTGGATGGTCGTGGTCTGAACGTCGATGGTCTGCAGCACGTAGCTGTAGCCGTTGGCGTTGTTGACGCCGTTGACCAGATTGGTCCGCACCGTGGCCGTCGGCGACGACGGCGGCAAGACGTCGGTGATGGCAGACGTGTCGACGTTGCGGTAGAGAAGCGGGTTGACCAGCCCCACCGCCGAGCCGTTGTACTGGATGGCGTCGGCCATTACCCCCGCGAACAGCGGCGAGGAGAGGCTGGTGCCCCCGAGGCGGTAGGTCGAGTAGTAGGTGCCGTCTTTGAACACCTGTGTCTCGCCGATGCGCAGACCGGTGTTGGGGTCGGCCGGCATGGCCACGTCGGGTACCGCCCGCATCGGCGTCGATCCGTAGTATTTGCTGATCGATGCCGGCACGACACCCTTCTGGTAGAAGGGCTGCTTGTACAACACGCTGGTGCCGCCCCCGGCGCCGCTGGAGTAGGTGCCAGGAGGCGTCGGCGTCCACGACGTGCCGTCGGCGCTCAGTTGCGAGTAGTCGCTGGACCAGCCGTGCTGGAACACGATCTGGCCGTTGACCCCGATCTCGGTGCTGGTGCCTCCCACGCCGGTGGCGTACGGGTTGGACGCCGGGAACTCCACCGTCTTGGCCGACGGCTTGGTCCCTCCGCTCGTGCCGTCGCCGCTGTCACCGGAGGAGAACTGCACGGTGATGCCGGTGGTGGCCGCTTCCAGGAGGTAGTTCTGGAAGAAGGTCTGAGCTGCCGGGGACACGTTCTCGTTGCCGAAGGTCCACGAGTCGGTCACCACGCTCGCCTTGCCCTGGTCGATGGCGCTGGCCCAAGCCTTGTTGAGGCCGCCGGCGCAGTTGGCGCCCCCGTAGTACAAGATGTTGGCGCCCGGGGCCATGGCGTGGACGGCCTCCACGTCGAGGCTCTCCTCGCCGTACCAGCCCTGCGGCCCGCAGGCGTGCTCCCGGCTGTAGGCGTCGGCGTTCGGCGTGATCTGGGTGTACTGCCCCGGCGCGAAGGTCGGCAGGCCATTTTGCCGGGACCACTGGTTGGCGTCGGCCAGCATCGTCGGCGACGCGTACGCGTCGGTGATCGCCACGGTGACGCCCCTGCCGTCTACGCCGTTTCGGATGCCTTCGTATAGGCCGAACGCCTTCTGGTACTGGGTCGCGTGGTAGCCGCAGATGGTGTAGGGCCACTTCTGGCCGTAGGCACTTGGCTTGTCGGTCGCGATCTTCTCGCCGTAGTAGGCCGAGCACGGCTGCACGCCGTAGCGGACCCCGGGCGGGGGCCCGGGCAGGCTCGCGGCAGGCTGCGCCGTGTCGCTGTCGTCGAGGTTGACGAATCCCGCGACCGTCGACGCCAGCGAAGCCGGCACCTTGTAGTCGCTGGTCGGGCCGGTGAGGACCTTCCCACCGGACTGGTAGTGGTGCAGGGACGTGCCGGTCAGGTTCTCGGCCTGGGCTGCGGTGCCGGCGACCTCGACGTAGAGCCGGCTCGGCGCGACCGACACCACCGACAGCCCGGACTTCTCGGCCCACGACGACACCGCCGCGGTCGCAGCTGCGGAAGGCGCGTAGGCGGCCCGGAACTGGTCCGCGGTCAAGAACTTGCGGAACGACGGGCTGCCGGGAGTGGAAAGGGCCTGCACCTCCTGCTCGGCGGCGGCCTCCTTCGGCAGGTTGAGGGCGATCTCGAAGTCGACCGGCGTGGACGCCGGGACCGCCCCCGTATCGGTCCCGCTGGTCGCGAACGAGGGCCGTGAGCCGGCGAGGTCAGTGGTGGCTGCCGGCGCCGCGCTCGCCACCGAGCTCATCCCGAGGCCGGTGACGAGAGACGCTGCGGCGCCGAGCGCGGCGGCGGTACGACGGTTAGGACCCTTCATGTACTGGACCTTTCGTAGGAGGCGGCACGCTGTATCGGCCGTGCCATCCGCAGCATTCCCCGAGAGAATCTGGAATTCAATCCGGCTCTTCACCCTTTAGGTGGGGTGGCACCAACCGGTGTTGAGGGTAGCGGCCGGCCGAGGTTGTTGCAGTGGCCGAGGATCCGGACCCGGTAGTTGGCCATGTTGGTGAAGCCGCATCCGGC
>NZ_JAIMCB010000018.1 GCF_025499425.1 Acidiferrimicrobium sp. IK | reverse complement strand
CTAGGCCGGCAGGCCGTGACCGCCTGAAGGGATCCGCGGGCGTCGCGCTCAGCGGCCAGCACGTAGCATCTGGCGTCCGAAGAGGACCACGAGGGAGGACCGTTGCGATGATGGACGTGCCGCTGAGCACCTGGCTGCTGTTCACCCCGACGCGCCACCACCTTCACAGCGAGATCGTGAGCCGCCTGCCGACCGGCGAGATTCACCGCTACCACTACGGCGACTTCGCCTTCCGGGCCCAACAGCTCATGAACGCCCTCGACACCCTCGGAGTCGAGCGAGGCGCGCACGTCGCCACCCTGGCGTGGAACGACTACCGCCACCTCGAGGCGTACTTCGGGGTGCCGTGCGCCGGGCGGGTTCTCCACACCCTCAACGTCCGGCTCTCCGCCGACGAGCTGGCGTTCGTCATGAACGACGCCGACGACCGCGTCGTGCTCGTCGACCGCGACTTCCTCCCGCTCCTCGAGCAGGTCCTGCCCGAAGTGCCGGGTGTGCAGCACGTCATCGTGCTCGGGGAGAGCACCGACGGGGCGCCGGAGGGAGCCCTGGCCTACGAGTCGCTCTTGACCGCTGAGCCCGGCACCTATCCGCAGGTCCCGATCGACGAGCGCTCACCGGCCGGGATCTGTTACACCTCCGGCACCACGGGCCGGGCCAAGGGCGTCGTCTACTCGCACCGCTCGACGTTCCTGCACGCGCTGGCCGGGACATCCAAGGCCGGGCTGGCCATCGGCCCCGGCGACTGCGTGCTCCCGCAGGTGCCGATGTTCCACGCCAACGCCTGGGGCATGCCCTACGCGTCGGTGGCGGTCGGCGCCAAGCTGGTGTTCTTCGCCGGCGCGTTCGCCCCGGAGCCGTTCGCCGACCTGCTCCTCGGCGAGCGGGTGACTGTCACCGGCGCGGTGCCGACCGTGTGGATCGGCCTGGCCGACACTCTGGCATCGCGGCCCCGGCCCGAGCACCTCGATCACATCGTTTGCGGCGGCAGCCAGCCTCCCCGTGCCCTCATCGAGCGCTACCAGCGGGACTTCGGCGTCGACATCATCCAGGCGTGGGGCATGACCGAGACGTCGCCTCTGGCCAGCACGGCGTGGCCTCAAGAACGGATGAGGGACTGGGACCCGGCCCAGGTCATGACCGCGGCGCGGGGACAGGCCGGCCTGCCGCTGCCCGGCGTCGAGATCAGCATCCGGGACGAAAGCGGCCACGAGGTGCCCTTCGACGGCGAGACGATGGGAGCGCTGCACGTGCGCGGCCCGTGGGTCACCGACGGCTACCTCCACGGCCACGGGGCGGACAGCTTCACCGAGGACGGCTTCTTCAACACCGGTGACGTGGCGATCGGGTCCCCGGACGGCTACTTCGTCATCGCCGACCGGACCAAGGACCTCATCAAGTCCGGCGGGGAGTGGATCTCCTCGGTCGACATGGAGGCCGCGATCATGGCCATGCCCGGCGTCCAGGAGGCCGCAGTGGTCGCCATACCCGATGAGAAGTGGATGGAACGGCCTCTCGCCTACGTCGTCCCCGCCGCCGGCGAGACCATCACCGCCGACGCGGTGCGGGCCCACCTCGGGTCGTCCGGCTTCGCCTCCTGGCAGCTACCCGACCGCGTGGAGTTCATCGACGAGATCCCGAAGACCGCGGTCGGCAAGTTCGACAAGAAGGTGCTGCGCGCCAAGTTCCAGAGCTGACCGACCGTCGCTGTCGAGCCGCGGCCTTTCGTGGTCCTAAAGGCCGACGCCCGGGCGACCGATGTCACAGTCATGTCCGATCCCGTAACAGGAGGGGCGGAGCACCATTTCGGCGGGACTTATGTGCGAGCGCTGGTGTGGCATGCGCGTGAGACCCTGGGGCCTGACTGGGTCCGCCGATCCCTCCAGGCCCTGGGAGAGTCCCGTCCCGAGGAGGTCCTCGTGGACGACGCCACGTGGACCTCGTTCGACCAGTACAAGTCCATGCTGCAAGCTGCGAGCAGGGCCCTAGGGGGCCGCAACGCCCTTCGAGCTGTCGGCCGGCGGCTCTACGACGTCGAGGATTACGAGCTCAACCCCTCGGTCCAGGCCTTCGGTTCCCCCGATGCGCTATTCGCAGATGCGGCAACGGCCATAACGGCGGTCTGCCCGATCGCTCGCTGGACGTCGTCCGAGGTCGGGGAGCGAGAGTGGGTGGTCGAGCAGCGGCTCGACGCTGGCTTCGAGCCGTTCCCGGAGCTGTGTGCTGTGCAAGCTGGCGTGCTGGAGATATCGACGGTGATCTTCGGCTATCCCGTGGCGGAGGTAGTTGAGGAGCAATGCGCGAGCTTCGGCGCTCCCGCGTGCGTGTTTCGGGTCCGATGGGACGCAGCGGACGAGACGGTACGACGGACCCGATTCCTCGAGGAACGGGTGCGGGCACTCGAAGGTCGCTTGGAGCAGTTCGAGTGCACCGTCGCCGACTTGGTGTTTGGGCATGACCTTCAAACGGTGCTGAGCCGTACCTTCGTATCGGCGACACGGGCGGTGCGGGCACCAATTTGCGTTCTTTCACTCACCGGAGCGCCCGAGGGCGTAGAGACGCTGTACGCCAGCGGGGTCTCGACATCTGAGGCGGGACGGATCGCGAACTGGCTGCCTTCGCCGCCGTCGCCCGACTCTGAAGGCGCGTTGATCGTGGAGGTGGCGTCGACGCGATCCCGCTACGGGTGGTTGGCCGCGATTAGGCCGGCCGGTGGTTTCATGGCGCAGGAGATGCCTCGACTGCAGGCATACGCCAGCTTGGTTGCCGCTGCCCTCGACTCGGCCACGGCACTGATCGAGGCGCGACATCAGGAGGCCGAGGCCCGCCGCCAAGAGGTCGATGCTCGCCGTCAGGGTGACACCGCACGAGCTCTCCTCGAGCTGTCGATGTCGCTCGCCGAGGTGAGCACCGTTCAAGACATGGCGGCCAAGCTGGTGCGAGCCGTGCCGGCCGTAATGGGCTGCGACTTCGCCGCAGTACTGCTCCCCGAGCAGGGCGGCGCGAAGGCGATCATAGTCGCGACGCACGGCTACACCCCGGGCGTCGATCGCTTCCTGCGGTCTCGTTCTCTTCCCATCCTGGAGCGACGAAGCGGGCAGACGGAAGTAGAGCTCTACGCAGACACAGCGCCGGGGAGCTTGTCGGAAGAGATGATGGCGCTCGCGGGGGCATCGGCCAGGATGATCATCCCGATCGTCGTCGATGGCGAATGGGCCGGCGCGATCGACGCCAGCGTCTCTGGGGATCCGGGGCGCCTGTGTGGCGGCCATGATGCCACCGACCGGCTTCGCGGCCTCGCCGCTCAGGCCGCGACAGCGATCCGTAATGCCCGCCTCCTCGAGCGGGTACGCCACGAAGCGATGCACGACCCGCTGACCGGCCTTCCCAACCGCGCCCTGATACTCGATCGAGCGGCTCAGATGCTCGCCCGAGCCCGTCGCCAGCGCGGGACGCCAGCGGCGCTGTTCATCGATCTCGATGGGTTCAAAGAGATCAATGACACCTTTGGCCATGCTGCCGGCGACGAGCTGCTCCTGGCCGTCGCGGCCCGCATACGCGAGGTGGCGCGCCCGGGCGACACGGTGGGGCGCCTCGGCGGTGATGAGTTCGTTGTGCTCGTGGACGGGCCCTCACAGGATTCCGGCGTCGAACTAATCGCCCAACGGATTCTGGCGGTGCTGTGCGAGCCCTTCCGGATCGCCGAACGGCAAGCTGGGGTGCTCTCGGTCACGGCCAGCATTGGCGTGGCAGTCGGCAACCGGCCGAGTCCCGGCGAGCTGCTGCGTGACGCAGACGTGGCGTTGTACCAAGCTAAAGCTGCCGGGAAGAACCGCTATCTAATGTTCGAAGCGCACATGCAAGCGACGGTGCATGACCGACTCCTACTCCATATGGACCTACAAGAGGCGCTGCGCGCCGACCGGTTCACCCTCCTCTGGCAGCCGATCTGTCGTCTGAGCACTGGTGAAGTTACCGGCGTCGAAGCCGCCCTACGGTGGGTCCATCCCTCCCGGGGCGAGCTGCAATCGAGCGAGCTCATCACCCTCCTCGAGGAGTGCGGACTCATCCTCGACGTGGGGCGGTGGCTCCTCCAGCAGGCCTGTCGCCAAGGTGCCGACTGGCACCGCCGCGGACTGCCGGTGGACGTGGCCGTCAAGGTCTCCGGCCGTCAGCTCCAGTCCGACCGCCTCGTGCACGACATACAGCATGCGCTCGATGCCGCTGCACTTGACGCGGCTTCACTCGTGGTGGAGATTACCGAATCGGACTTGATGACGTACGTCAAGTCGGGCGCGGATAGCCTGCGGGCCATACGGGGCCTTGGTGTGCGAGTCGCCATCGACGATTTCGGAACAGGCTATTCGACGCTGTCAGTATTGCGTGAGTTCCCGGTCGACATCCTGAAGATAGATCGAGCCTTCGGGACTGGGATGGATGCTTCCCGCGAATCAACGGCTCTCGTGCGCGCGGTGATGCAGCTGGCCAATTCCCTTGGTGTCGGGACGAGCGTGGAAGGCGTCGGTAGCGGCATCCAGTACGTTGCTTCGGAGCCACAGTACTGTGACCGTGGTCACGGTGTCTTAATCACCGGGCCGCTCCCCGCTGCCGAGATCGAAGGTTTCCTCGCCGCTCGACAAGGTTGCTGAGCCAACGACGACCCGGGCGAAGCGGCCGGTACACCAGCCGATTCCCGAACCTGTGACCACCGAAAGCTCACGAGCACGCCTCGATAGGTAAGTGGACCCGGGGCCGCGGCCTGTTAGTACCGGAATTGGCTAACGAGGCTACCAAGCTGGGCAGCGAGGCTCGCGAGCTGCTCGGAGGACTGTCGGGATTTGTTGGCTCCAATCGTTGTATCCGCGGCGGCGGATGCAACGCTGCCGATGGTTTGGGCGATAGAAGCGGCGCCGTGGGCGGCGTCGCTGACTGAGCGACCGATCTCGTTGGTGGTGGCGCTTTGCTCCTCGACGGCAGAAGCGATACTCGCTTGAGATTCGGTCATAGTGCCGATGAGGGTGAGGATCTCGCTGATGGCGCCAGCCGCGGCGGCGGAGTCATTTTGGATGGCAGCAACCTTGGCGGTGATGTCGCTGGTTGCTTTACCGGTCTGTTGGGCGAGATCTTTGACCTCGCTTGCTACCACTGCGAACCCGCGGCCTGCCTCGCCGGCGCGAGCGGCTTCGATGGTGGCGTTCAGGGCTAGAAGATTGGTCTGCTCGGCTATAGCGGTGACAACTTTTATCACCTCGCCGACCATGTTGGAGGACTGGCCGAGTTGGGTTACCATCCCGCTGGCTGCTTCGGCTGCGGCCATGCCTTGGTTCGCGACTTCGACGGCGTCCGCGGCAGTGCGGGCGATCTCAGTAATGGAGGCGGTCATCTCCTCGGTGCTGGCCGCTACCGTGCTGATGTTCGAGGCGACCTCGGTGGCGGAGCTTTCGACGGTGGCGGCTCGGTCGGCGGTGTCGGCGGCGTTACCGGTCATCTGCGATGACGTGGAGGCCAGATCGTGTGAGGCAGCCGCAAGCGTGAGGGAGGTTTCGGCGACTGCGGTGATGGTGGCGCGCACCCGCTCGAGGACCCTGTTCAACGCGATCGACATCCGGCCGATCTCGTCGTGAGAATTAACGGTCGAGGTACGGGTCAAGTCACCGTCGGCGACGTCTTCTAGGACAGCGACGGTGGCCGTGAGCGGCTTGGTGACCGACCGGCCGACGAGCAGGGCCAAGACGACGCTGAGCCCGAGGCCGACCAGGATCATGATGAGGAGGAGATTGCGGGCGTTCCCGTAGGCGACGGCGGCGTCGTGGGCCTTGGCGTTGCCGAACGCCACCTCTGAGGCGGTGGCGTCACCCAAGGCTTTGGGGACAGCGGACTGCAGGGTGGTGAAGGCGGCAGATGATTTGGCCAAGTCGGCAGCGTTGTTGGTCGCCTTTGCGTTGTTGTACAGCACGGCGTTTTGGGCCATGGACGTCAGGAACCCGGGTACCTCACGGATGTCGGCTGCGGCGGCGGGGGTGAGGTTAGTCTTCAATGCGGCGGCCGCATCCGATGCTATCTTTGCGACCTGCGCTTGCTCCTGGGCGACCAGCGCCGGTGTGGAATCACCGGGTATCGCGAGCCCCGAGGCGTCGGTCGTGTAGAGGTACCAGTCGCTTTGCAGGCCCTCGACCGCGACGGCGGGGACGGTTGCTTTGACGTAGATGTCCTTGGCCTGGCTGTTGAGCGAGCCCAGCTCGGCCATTCCGAACAGCCCCACCAGCATGGTTACTAGCGACACGACGATGAACGCGACTACCAGCCGGCGGGAGACGCTCGCCCGTAGCAGGATCGATCCGCTCGTACGGGAACTTGACACTTTGACAACCTTCCATGGTTTACCAGCCAGCGGGAAGCTGCGGCTTGCAGGGCTTCATCGGCCGGCATCCACATCACCTGAAGCAGGAAGTGCTGCACACCGCCTTGGTGGCCGACCGCTTGGCATGTTCAGGGCGATGGGCCGAGCCCGCCGAAGCAGCGGTGTCGGAGGTTCGCCAGCGCGGCGGCCACGGCGCGTGGCCCAGCTGCAGTGAACCTCCTAGAGCAGAACCTCACCAGGGTCATGGGTCACCACCGTCAGAAGCTTGGCGGCCGCTGCTAGACTAGGCCGCCCGTCAGCGTGAAAATGCTGGTAGGCCCGAGTAGCTCAGACGGCAGAGCAACGCACTCGTAATGCGTAGGTCAGGAGTTCGATTCTCCTCTCGGGCTCCACATCCCCGCAGGTCAGAAGGGTGATCGGGTAGATGTCTCACCCTCCCGGTAATCTTGTTCCAACAGTTGTCCCAACAAGGGGCCGCTGGGGAGGTGGTGGCGATGGCTGGGAGCCTTCGGCAGCGGCCCGACCGGGGGGCTGACGCCTGGGAGCTGCGGGTGTATCTGGGCCGGGACGCGGCCGGCAAGGTCCGGCACCGCAGCGTGCTGTTCCGGGGGACCAAGCGCTCGGCGCAGCGGGAGCTGACACGACTGACCGCCGAACAGGACCGTGCGCCTGCCGTGGTGCCCGAAGACGCCGCTCGGGCGTGGGGTCCCGCCACCACCATCAACGACGCCATCGAGGCATGGCAGGCCAACGGCTGGGACGATCTCTCGCCGAGCACGGCCCGGCGCTACGAGGGTGTGTAGAGAGTGAACATCCGCGACTCGATCGGCCGGCGCCGGATCGCCAGCCTCGGCCCCTACGACGTCGAGCGCTACTTCCGGGACCTGAAGACCGCCGGGCTGTCCCAGGCGTCGGTCCGCTACGTCCGGGCCGTGCTCCACCGTGCTTGCCGCCTGGCCCGCAAGTGGAGCAACAACACCCTCCCGAACCCGATCACCGACACCGAGCTGCCCGAGTGGTCCCTGGCGGAGACGGGCCCGGCGGTGCGCTCCCCGAGCGCTGACGAGGTCCGCCGGCTGCTCGCGGCCGCTCGCGAAGACCGCGACCCGAGGGTGTCGGCGTTCGTGCGCCTGGTGGCCGCCACCGGCATGCGGCGCGGGGAGGCGTGCGCGCTGCGCTGGGACGATGTCGGCTGGGAGGGCGCCGCTATCCGCATCGACGAGGCGTTCGTGACCTTCACCGGCGGGGTGACGGTGCGGGGACCAAAGACTCGCGCCAGCGTGGGTGGCGTAGCCGTGGACGCCTCCACCATCGACCAGCTCCGCCGCCTCTACGACCACCAGGTCGAGCTGGCCATTGCGGCCGAGGTCGAGGTCCAGGGCGACTCGTTCGTGTTCTCCTACGAGCCCGGCGGCCAGGTCCCTCCCTACCCCGACACTCTCAGCCACGCCTTCTCGTCCCTGCGCGACCGCGCCGGGGTCGCCGCCGACGTGCACCTCCACTCGCTTCGCCACTTCCAGTCGACCGAGCTGGACCGGGTGATCAGCGAGTCCCAGAAGCAGGCTCGGCTGGGCTGGTCGACGGTACACATGGCCCGCCACTACACCGGAGCGGTGTCGGCCGAGGACCGGCGAGCAGCAGAGCACATGGGCACCCTCCTCGGCTGACAAGCCCGGCGCCCGGAAGGGGACCATGGTCCGGGGCGGCGCCACGCTGCACCGGCCCGGCCGTCACCCCGGCGCCCCCTGCTGCGCCGTCTGGCGCCGGCTGGCGGTCAGCGCGTGATCCGCGCTCTGCGCAGTGCGGGGTTCGACGTCTCCGTCGAGGAGTCGCTCGACGGCTCGGCGAGGGATCCGCAGGCGCCCGTTGATCGTGAACACCGGCAGCGGCAGGTCGCCCCGGTCGATGGCCCGGTAGATCGAAGACCGGCTCTGGCCCAGGAGCACGGCGGTGTCCTCGACGCTGAGGAGCGGCTTGGTGCTACGGCTCCGATCACGCGATCCCATCGTCGCCCACCTCCCGGTCGACTCCGGTGCGGCCGCTCCGGCCGTTGTCCGTGGCGACCCGCCGGCCATCGGTCACTTCGACGGCGATGCCCACGGGGGCCGCACCCCGGACGGGACCGCTAGGTTCCCGGTGAACCTCCAGCCAACGGACGCCGGCCTGCTCGAATCGGGGATTGGCGCGGGATGTGCCTTCATCGGACTGGACAGCCATGGTGATCTCCTCCGCGAGGTCGCGACCTGCAGCCTCTATATGGTCACCGCTGGGCGGTCCACGCTATGGATGTGCCTCGCTGCCGGTGTGGCCCCTCCCGTCCAGCAGCCGAAGTGCTGGAGGGCGCTTGCCGGCGCAGCTCGGCTGGGCTTGCCGGCGCAGCTCGGCTGGGCTGTGCTTTTCAGGGAAGCAGCTCCAACCCATCGAGATGGCGTGGACGGACCACGGTGAAGTCACGATGGTTGAGGGTGGCGACGGTGGTGACCCCGAGCCGCTCGGCCACCGCAACGATCGATGCGTCCATGAGATCGAGCCGCAGATCGGCGTAGCCCTCGACCAGCTCCACACAACGAGACCAGTCCGACCCGGTCAGATCCACCGCCTGGAGACGGCTGGCGGTGACCATGCGCAAGTAATTGGCCTGGGCGCCGGCGCCGAGCCGATCGAGGATCAGCCAGGAACTCTCGGCGATCACCGGGACCGTCGAGGCCAGCTCACCCCAGTGGCCGCGCACCACATGGGCGCAGTCGCTGTGGCGGTCGGAGCGTCGGTCGGCGGCAGCAAGCCAGACGTTGGTGTCGACCAGCAGCACCGACCAGCAGCTCAGGCGGTGGTTCGCCGGGCAGCGGCCTCGGCGCGCAGCTCTCGGGTATCACGGCCGGCCCATGACGGGTCTCCGGAGTCTCCAGAGCCGATGAACGCCTCTAGGGCATCGACCTCCTCACCGGCGGGCAGCCCGGCGGCGAGCAGCTCCGCTGTCAGCTCATCGACGCTCACGCCACGCCGGGCCGCCTCGGCGGCCAGGCGGTCGGCAAGCTCTTCGCTCAGGTGCACGATCGTTGACATCGCAACCAGCGTAGAGCCCGGCGCTGGGCTCGGCGGTCTTTGTGGGGAGCCTGTGGCCGGCGCGTCGACCGATCCTCGCCTGTTGGTTCGACGCGGCGCTGGCACCCGGAGGCAGCTGGGCCCTGCGCCGCTTCCATCATCTCGTCCGACCCGCGACGACCGACCTCGGACCTGCACCGACTTGCCGCCAACGAAGCCGCCCTTCCCCAGCTGCTTGCCTCGCTCTTTCGCTCGAACGACGAGCCCCTTTCTGCTCCTCCTGCCGCCACCGCCGACCCCTCCCTCGCCAGTCGCCTTCCAAATCAGGATTTCCGGCTTTACACAGTCGGCATTCGAGGTAGTCGGTCACGCCGGCGTGGCAACGGAAAGGTGACACGGCCCACGATCCACGGCGGGAGCACGGCGAGAACCGGCCCGGTGACACGCTCTTGGGAGGCCCCGGGGGTGAATAGCTTGGACCGCTCGGCGGCTGTCCGGTAGGAGCGTGGTGTGGGTCCGCTCCGGGACAGGAGTTGGGTGTGATCTCGATACGGCGTATCAGCCTGGGTGGCGGCTACCGCTACCTGATGGAGTCGGTCGCGGTGGGCGACGGGGCCACCGGGCGGTCCAACAATCTGTCCCGCTACTACGCCTCCTCGGGCACACCTCCAGGAGTTTTCCTCGGTGCCGGACTGGGTGACCTAGGCGACGGCCGGGGCGTCGAGACCGGCTCGGAAGTGACCGAGAAGCACTTGGAGGCGATGCTGGCCGGCTGCGCCGATCCGATCACCGGCAAGGCCGGCGGAGGGACACCGAAAGCCCCCTCGCGGTGGGCTTCCGGTGGCCGGGTTCGACCTTACGTTCTCCCCGCCGAAGTCGGTGTCGGTGGCGTGGGCGCTGGCCGATGAGGGGACCAAGGCGGTGATCTACGAGTACCATCGCCGGGCGGTCTCTTTCGTGATCGGCTACGCCGAAGCCCAGGTGTTCAGGTCCCGTTCGGGGGCCAACGGCATCGTCGAGGAGGACATTACGGGTGTGGTGGCCGCAGCGTTCACGCACTGGGCCTCCATGGCGGATGACCCTCAACTACATGACCATGTGGTGGTGTGGAACCGGGCCTGTTCGGTCTCGGATGGCAAGTGGCGGACCCTCGACAGCAGGGGCTTGTTCAAGGCGAGGACCACCCTGTCCGAGTTGCATCAAGGGGTCCTGTCGGACCTGTTGACCGGGGCGCTCGGTGTCGGCTGGGAGGCCCGTGGCCGGCGTCACTCGACCCGGCCGCGCTATGAGATCGCTGGCGTCGGCGAGGCGTTGATGGCCGAGTTCTCGCAGGGCGCTGGCCAGATCGCGGTATACCGCGACGACCTGAACGTGGCGTTCGTCGCCGCCCGCGGCCGCCAGCCGACCGGGGTCGAGCAGATGCGCCTGGCCCAGCACGCCACCCTCGCCACCCGGCCCCGTAAGACCCACGCCGGTCTGGATGAGCTGACCGACGGCTGGCGGAGTCGGGCCTCCAGGCATATCGGCGGCGAGCAGGTGGCGTGGGTGGCGAACCTGAAGGACCGCAACGACCTGCCGCTGTTGCGGGCCGACGACCTCGCCGATCCGATCCTCCAAGATGCCGCCGAAGCCGTGCTGTCGGGCGTCGCGGAGCGGCACGCCACCTACGGCCGCCAGAACCTTCTCGCCGAGACGCACCGGATCTTGCATGGGGTGCGCTTCGCCAGCCCCGACGACCGCGTGACGGTCGCGGAGCGCATCACCGACATCGCCGTCGACCGATCTTTGTCGCTCACCCCACCTGCGATGTTCCACACGCCGGACCGCTACGTCCGCGCCGACGGCTCGTCCAGGCTGCACCCGGCGAGCCGGGTCGTCTACACCACCCAGGCCCTCCTCGACGCCGAGGCTCGGCTGCTCGCCGGCGGCAGGACGGTCGACGGGCCCACCGTTACGGTGGAAACGGTCGCCGCTGTCACCGACGCGAACCTGCCTGGCCGGGACTACGGGCTGTCGGTCGATCAGGCGGTGGCGGTCGAGAAGATCGCCGTCTCCGGCCGGGTCCTGGACGTGCTGGTCGGGCCGGCCGGGACCGGCAAGACCTCGACCATGGCCGGCCTGCGAACAGTATGGGAGGCCGCGCGGGGGCCCGGGTCGGTGATCGGCCTCGCACCATCCGCCGCAGCCGCGGAAGTGCGCGGGGACGAGGTCGGGATCGATACCGAGAACACCGCCAAGTGGCTCACCGAATGGCGGCGGATCCTCCAACTTGTCGTTCGCCGCGTCCGCCTCGCCGGCCGACTCGCCCGGCACCCTCACCGCTCTTCTGCCGACGCCCGGAAAGGCGCCGGCCAGGTGAAGGAGCTCGACGGGGCGGTCGACGAGCGACGCTTGCGTTCCGGCCAGCTGGTCATCGTGGACGAGGCCAGCCTGGCCGGCACGTTCGCTCTCGACGAAATCGTCACCGCCGCGGGCGACGCTGGAGCGAAGGCGGTCCTGGTCGGTGACTGGGCGCAGCTGTCGGCTGTCGAAGCCGGCGGTGCGTTCAGTCTGCTCGTCGCTGACCGGGGTGACTTGGCGCCGGAGTTGGTCGATGTACGCCGGGTCCGTTCCGACTGGGAGAAGACCGCCAGTGTCGAGCTGCGCCTCGGCCACGACAGCGCGGTCGACGCCTACAGCGACCATGGTCGGGTCGTCGGAGGCGACCGCACGGACATGCCCGAACGCCTTTACCAAGCGTGGAAGGCTGACATCGACGCCGGCCGCTCCAGCCTGATGATCGCCGCGGACGCCGCGACAGTGGCCGAACTGAACCGTCGGGCCAGAGCCGACCGGGTCGCCGCCGGGAAGGTTGCCGACGACCGGGTCGCCGCCGGGAAGGTTGCCGACGAGGGGGTCGCCGTCGGGGACGGGCAGCGGGTGGGGGTGGGTGACGAGGTGATCACCCGGGCCAACAACCGGCTGCTGGCCACCGGGCGAAGGTGGGTGAAGAACGGGGATCGCTGGACTGTCACAGCCACCAACACCGATGGGAGCATCGCCGTCCGACGCGCCGGCGGTACCGGCGAGGTCGTGCTGCCAGCCGACTACGCCGCCGCCCACGTCGAACTCGCCTATGCCACCACAGCGCATCGGGCGCAGGGACGCACCGTCGACACCGCCCACGCGATGGTCTCCCCGACCACCACCAGGGAAGTGCTCTACGTCGCCGCGACGCGGGGCCGGGAGTCCAACCGCCTGTGGACACCAGCTACGACCCCGACCCGCAAACCTCCCACGACAGGATGACCGACCCGCAAACCGCCGCCCAGGTGCTTGCCGGGGTCCTCGCCAACGAAGGAGCGGACATCTCCGCGCACGAGACCCTGCGCCGGGCGCAACGCCGG
This sequence comes from Acidiferrimicrobium sp. IK, assembly GCF_025499425.1. GTDB lineage: Bacteria > Actinomycetota > Acidimicrobiia > Acidimicrobiales > Palsa-688 > Acidiferrimicrobium. The sequence goes on along the minus strand of NZ_JAIMCB010000018.1, from coordinate 64,743 downwards.
GTGGAGGACTTCACCGTCTATGTTGGTGACAACCCCATCAACAGCAGCGGCCCTACTGGTGAGATAGCAGTCGGCCGTTCCTCCGAGGCGCGGCCTGCGTTATGGCACTTTTTTTCCTGTGCGGCGAACGAGGTATCTGACAAGGTGGAACTGCCGGATCAGTTCGTCCAAAGAGCCGAACAACTCGTCGAGGGCCGAGACTGGGTCGGTTCTCAAGGGCTTAGAAGACTTCTTTAGTTCAGGAGAGGGGATCGAGGGCGAGTGACAATCATCAGCCGCGCTTATGTGTCATGGCGCACGGATCCCTGGCGGTAGCTAGGGCGAAGAACCCTCCGACCCGGGACTAGGGAGAAGAATACGTCTTGCCGCAGAACGATGAAAGTGAGCACGCAGGTCCGTCAAGCGGTTCCTGGATCGCGGGCGCCGCTGACGAGCTTAGAACCAAGGCTGCCGCAGGTGATTCCGACGCCATCCAGCAACTCGCGTTGCAGATGCTGTCAGATCATTTTAACCAGACGATACAGGCGCTCAAAGCGAATGCGCTGACGGGTAATGCATCAGCGAAGTGCCTCCTTGCGGCCTTTCTGTGTCAAAGCGCGTACGAGGAAGCGCTGTATTGGGAAGCGGATGTCATCGGCTGGCGAAACAGGGCGTTCTGGCGTGCCACAAAATCCTTTGATCTTACAGTGGCGATACCGCGCGCCGGCGGCGCTCTCTTGTTCGAGTCGGCGGCTCGCAGCGGGAATGGCCTCGCTCTAGAGCGTTACGGAGACATTTTACTCTCGAGAGGTGATCGCAGCACGGCGCGCCAGATGTATTTAGATGCCGCTGAGTCAGGAAGGTGCGACGCCATGTTTTCGCTGGCCGAAATGTATGGTGCCGACGGGGACGCAGAGAGAGCGACCGATTGGCTCGATGCATCAGTGATGAGTGACTCGGTTCTCGGATTGTATGCGAAAGCCAATCGTGAATACGCACACAGTTGGGAGGCCACACTCAGACTCTTGGAGAGGGCCATGGAGCTGGGAGATCCGCACGCCGAGGAGGTAAGGGAAGAGCTTGAACGAAAGCGGGGGTCGCTACGGAAGTAGCGTAAGCCCGCGAGAACGTCCCTCGGAAAGTCCTGTGGCGTGCAGCGCAAAGGGCGTCGTCGTGGTCGACAAGAGCGGACGCGCATGAGCGCCTCGTCGAGCAGCTCGGCCGCGGTCGGCCGGCTGATCGCATGGTGGCCGGCACCGGAGCGGGTCGGACGGCTGCGGCGTCCCAACATCTGTCCCAACAAACTGGTCCCGACGCGTCCCGGCTCGAACCGCTCCTTCTCAACGAGTGCGCCGCTACCGCCCCCGGCCAGCCTAACGCGATGAAGGAGGACGCGAAGAGACGGGCAGGGCCGCCCCGTTGCCCACGCGTAATGCGTAGGTCAGGAGTTCGATTCTCCTCTCGGGCTCCACCAAGGCGCAGGTCAGAAGGGTGATCGGGTAGATGTCTCACCCTCCCGGTAACCTTGCACCAAGCGCTCGGCGCAGCGGGAGCTGACACGACTGACCGCCGAACAGGACCGTGCGCCTGCCGTGGTGCCCGAAGACGCCGCTCGGGCGTGGGGTCCCACCACCACCACCATCAACGACGCCATCGAGGCATGGCAGGCCAACGGCTGGGACGATCTCTCGCCGAGCACGGCCCGGCGCTACGAGGGGGTGTGGAGAGTGAACATCCGCGACTCGATCGGCCGGCGCCGGATCGCCAGCCTCGGCCCCTACGACGTCGAGCGCTACTTCCGGGGCCTGAAGACGGCCGGGCTGTCCCAGGCGTCGGTCCGCTAGGTTCGGGCCGTGCTGCATCGTGCTTACCGCCTGGCCCGCAAGTGGAGTCCTATCCCCGGTGGGCCGGTCCGCAGCGTAGAAGTTACAAATCCATAATGGGATGGCTGCGTTGGCCCTTCGGGGCGGCTCGTGGACTCGAAGTACTTCTAGAGCTATCTCCTTCGGAGAACGTGGACGAGAAAGACCTGGCGGGGAGTAACCACATTGCCAGTGGGAAGGGGATTAATCTCGTGCAGTCCCATCTCCGTCGAGTGCATGCAAGTGTTTGGGGATCCGGTAGGCCTCTTTGTGGCGAGAACGGCAGGACGGTTAGAGGGAGGAGATCGTGGCCTGATTGGCCCGTCGACGGTTCGTTGTTCTGTTCCCGATGCCGTGACCGAATTTCTGAGATTTCGGAGCGCTGAAACTCCCTTCTAGTGGTCCGTCCTTCATCAGGCACGTATGAAGCGCCTTGGTGGTGGGGTCGTCGCGCCGAGTGGAGTTGCGGGGTTATGGGAGCCAGTACACCCAGTCGAGGTCGCCGCTGGGGGGGTTGTCCGTCAATGTCGCGAGCGCGCTGATCAGGTTGGCCGGATAGGAGTTGCTGCCCCGGTGGTAGCGGCGGGGGGAGCTGAACACGACGCCGGCGTGGTGCTCGCCGGTGACTACCCAGGCTCGTACGATGCGATCGAAGTCTCGGGCGTTCTCGGTGACCACGGCTCGGCCGGATCGCCTCGCTGCCCGCAAGAGTTCTTCGTCTGGTAGGGATGCGAGGATCGGGTCGTCGGCTGCGGCGGTCACGTCATGGCCGTCGGATCGAAGTCGTTCGGCTGCTAGGCGCGAGTGGTGGGTGTCGAGCAGGAGCTTCACCCTGCCAGCAGGGCCTGCCGGCGCCGCCACTGGGCTTCGGCTTCCTCGGCCGCTTTGCGGTTGGCGCCAACCTGGGTGTCGATTTCCTCGGTGAACTCGGCGTAGTAGGCGAGGGCGGCCTCGACGAGTTGGCCGGGAAGGCCGAACACCTCGACTGCTCGGGTGATCCGCTCGGCGACGGGAACGTCGCCGCCTACGAGGCCTTCGATGACTTCCCACACGTCGGGGCCGCCGACGAGGTGGGCGCGCCGGCCGGCGGGTCCGTCGCGAAAGCTCACCAGTGGATGGCGACGGGTTCGCAGGCCCTCGTCGATCAGTTCCTCGGCCAGCGAGGACGTCGAGGCGCTGCGAGCGGCTGCTTCCGCCTTGAGCTGTTCGGCTACCCGCGGGTCATGAAAGCGCACGGATACAGGATGCGACATGACTACAGTGTAGTCAGCCCAGGGCTTGATCGGGTGAGGCGCTGAGCCTCGCCGCCTCGCCAGCGCACCCGTGGGGAGTAGCCATGCAGGCGCATCAGGACCGCCACGCCGCGAGGAACCGGCCGTCGCGGTCGTAGGCGTCTGCATCGGAGCGGAGCTGGGGGAGGCTGAGTTCGTCGGCTTTTGAGCGCGACAGCTGGGCTAGCTGATGGAGTCGGATGATTGCCACCCGGATCACATCGTCGATGGTTATGTCCACGCCGCGGCCGTAGGCGTCCAAGATCAGCTGCGTCCTCCGGCGGCCCTGGTCCATTCCCGGGCCACCCGCCGGCGGGTCCGCGGTCAGGGGGACGATCCGGGTCGCGAAATAGGCGATATCCCAGACCGGCGGGCCGGGCGAGCAGAAGTCGAAGTCGATGGCTCCGGCAATCCGCTCGTCCCGAAACACGAGGTTGTGGGGTGCGAAATCGTTGTGGCACACCACCTCGGCCGGGATCCTCGCCGGCGCCTGCCAGACGGCGCCGTCAACCGCGAATCCGACGCTGGCGTCATGGAGTTGGCGTAGACGCTTGGCGCCATCCCAGACCACCTCGTCCACCCACACCCGCGTTGGCAAAGGGTAGGACGGGACCACGCCTGCGAGGTAGGTCAACCGCTCGTGTACGCAGCGGCCTGCGGCATCGACGCGAAGCTCCAGCGGTCACGGCACCCAGTCGATGTTCGCGTTCCGGAGGTATTCGAGGAACCGGTGGACGGTAGGGGTCCACGGTCCCGCGTTGCGTATGACGGTGTCTCCTTGGCGGAACACCGAGTTCATGTTGCCGCCGAGGGGGCCAACTCCGTCTCCCCCTGCGACGGGATCCATCCCGCCAGCGTGCCACCGCAGCCCGAAACCCTGCTTGGTATTTAGCCTTCCGTAGCGGGCGGGTTGCCAAAGGCGCGGTCGCCGTCGTCGCGGCGAAAGACTCACACGTCCATGGGCAGTAGCGGCGAAGGGCAACGACGTCACGCATCGAATTGACCTCACCGATCCGCACCCGTGGTTAACCACGATGCCACCGGCGGTCAATCGAGAGTCGCCGATGGCCGCGAGGCGGGTCCGTGCGGGGATACCGACCTCTGCCCCTGTGCGGGGCGGGCGGACCGGGTCTACTCCCTGCCTCTCAGCCTTCGACCCCTTGGGATTGCGGCTCCGGTTCCGTCCCTTACCGGCAGGTCGGCCAGTCTCCACCTTATGTGGGGTGGGGCCCTGGGGTGTCGCGACGTTCAACGGCCGGGCCACCAGAAGCGTTGCGTCATCGTGGGAAACCGGCAAGCTGGTCGGGGCGCACCCGCGGTGGGGCCGCAGCCCGCCGGGTTGGGCGGGTTGGGACGACTACGCCACCCAGGAACTTGAACCTGGCTCAGAAGATCGAAGCCTCGGTTCGTCCGGGACCCGACGGCTAGGCACCCGCAGGCCATCCGCATCGAGGCTGGCCTCGACCAGGGTCTGGACCGCTTCATAGCTGGGCGCCTGAGGGTCGAGCGGGCGGCCATCGCGCAGCGACGCGGCGACTTGGACAGCCGCGCCGAGAGCTGAGCGGTAGAGCAGCGAGCCAGTGCTGATGCGGCGCACGCCCAGCGCGGCCAGCCGCCCCGCGTCGGGTTGGGCCAGGACGTTGAGCGGAACGTCGACGCCGTTCGCGGTGGCGCTGATCGCCCGGTCGTCGGTGAGTCCGGGGACGAAGACGCCGTCGGCGCCCGCCTGCTCGTAGCGTTTCGCCCGCTCCAGCGTGGAGTCGGTCATGATCCCGAGCCAGTAGGTGTCAATACGGGCGTTTAGGAATAGCCCCGGGGCACCGTCTTTGAACGCCCGCAGGAACCGCGCCTGTTCGACCGGCTCGCACAGATGATCGCTGCGCCCGTCCTCGATGTTGACCCCCGCGACGCCGAGCTCCCAGAGCTGAGCGGACAGCTCTGAGGGGTCCTGGCCGAAGCCCGCTTCGAGGTCGACGGTGATCGGCACGTCCAACTTCACCAGTCGCGAGGCGAGGTCCAAGGTCTGGGTGAGCGTGGCTCCGGCGGCATCGGGGAGCCCGTTGGCGGCCGCGACGCCGAGGCTCGTGGTGCCCACCGCGAGGAACCCGGCGTCGGCGAAGGCGGCTCCGGAGGCGAAGTCCCAGGCGTTGGGCAAGATCAGCGGCGTGTCACCGCGATGCAACCGGTGGAAAGCCAGCTGCGTCGAGGCCAAGGCAAGGGCTTGCGCCCGTCCCGGACAGGCGTGTCGGCCTGCGCCGAAAGCGATCCCGTTCAGGCCGAGTTCGATGGTCTCGCCTGTCGGTGTCACCCGTCGGGTGGCGTCGACGGGAGGGTTGCGACCTTCGATCAGCGCGGGCATCGCCCCGGCCGCCTGCACGAGCAACCCGATCCGGCAAGCGGTGTGCTCGTCGCGGACCCCGCCGCAGGCTACGACGAGCCGGTCGACCGCCCGGTCTGCTTCCGCGGTGATGGCAGTGTGTGGCTGGTAGGAACCAGCGACCACCTGAGCATCCGTCGCCGCGTCGGCGGGCAGCCCCAGCGCCTGCGCGAGTAGGTGAAGGGGATCACCGCGCCCTTCCCGAAGAGCCTCGGACGGCACCGCAGCCAGCATTTGCTCCGCCAGAGCGTGCCGTCTCCTCTGTTCGCCGCCTTCGCAGAACCTGGCGACGTGCGAACGAAGCCACGTTACCCCGGTGCCGCCATCGGGCGCCTCTGGTACGAGATAGGCCGGGTCGGTGAGGATGCGAATCGACTCACTTGTCTGGGACACCTCGATCAACCTACGTAGAGACGTTTCGGGCTGCGCCGAAATGTCCGGCCCTAAAATCGGTGAGATGTCGCTAGCCACTCTCAGTGCGGTGGGCGCGCTCCTGGCCGATCAGACCCGCTGCCGGCTGCTCCAAGCGCTCATGGACAGCCGGGCGTGGACCGCTGGGGAGCTGGCCCGCTTCGCTGGCGTGACCCCTTCGACGGTGAGCGAACACCTCTCTCGACTCCTGGACGCCGATTTCATCGCGATGGAAGCGCAGGGGAGGCATCGATACTTCCGGCTGGCAGGGCCTCCGATCGCGCAGGTCATCGAGTCGCTCGGCGCCCTCGAGCTACCCGCTGCCGACCGTGGCTCCCACGTCGTCTCGGCTCCGGCGGAGCTGCGCTACGCCCGCTCCTGCTACGACCACCTGGCCGGCCGGCTCGGCGTCGACATCTACGACCGGCTGCTCACCAACGGTCACCTACGGCGCAGCGACAGCGGGGTCGCGATCCAACCGAGCGGCGAGGATCTTTTCGCCGGGCTAGGAGTCGACATCGACGCCGTCAGGCGAGCCAACCGGCCCTCAGCCCGCAGCTGTCTCGACTGGACCGAGAGAAGGCACCATCTCGCCGGTGCCGCCGCCACCGCGCTCTTGCAGGTCATGCTCGAGCGCCGGTGGCTCACCCGCGGGAGTCGTCCCCGTTCCATCCTCGTCACCGAGGCCGGCCGGCGCGGGCTCGAGGCATTCATGATGGAGTGCCCAGCCCCGGCCTGAGGGTGCTGGCCATCGAGGTGCAGGTCAACGCAAGCCGGCTTTTTCGGCCGGTTCGGTGCCGTCGATAGCGAGCCCCTATCGCAGGCGAGGCGGCCCGCCGGGGTCGGGCGGACCCAACGCTGCCCGCCTAGGCGGCCCGTTCAGCGGTTGCGGCGGTCCATCAGCGCCGGCTGCTCGCTCGGCATGATGCGCTCGCCGGGCGTGCCGTGGTCGCCTCGCGTGCGATCCCTGGACGGGTGGCTGGCGGTCATGTCGGCCCAGATGGTGGCCAGGCGGTGGCGCAGGGACCGAGGGGCGGGGGTGCTCATTGCGGGGTGTTCCTCTTCGTGACTGCCGGGTGGGGGGCAGATCGAGTCCCGACGCCGCCGCGGGCGGACCAGGACGGGCGACCTGTGAGCGGTGCCGGCGCACCGCTACCCCCAGTGTCGGTCGCCTCGGGCCCTAACTGCAGAGAATCTCGCTGGTTTCCGGATCCGGCCCCGGGTCGTCTGGCGGGGGCTAGCCGACAGGATCGCCGCAGCGACCGCACAGCCGCACGAGGCGGCCGTCGGTTCGGACGGCGACGAGGCCGTCTCCGTGCCCCGCGACCAGGCACGCCAGTCGCCGCAACAGCCAGAAGCTGCCGCCGCCCCCTGCGCTCGCGTGTGAACGTGTCAATGCCATGTGTTGTCCCACGGCCGGGTGCGGGCCTCGCTGGCTGCCCGAGGCCGTCCTCGTGGCCACAAGGGTACGGCACCCCCGCCGCTAGGTGCCGTCGGCGGCGAAGGCCCACCGGAGCGCCCCCGGGGATATCGTTCCCGGCGTGCCCCGCCTGACCAGCCTGTCGCGTTCGGTGGCCGGCAGAGTGGCGGTGGTGACCGGAGCCGCCAGCGGGATGGGCCGGGCCACCGCCTTCCTCCTGGCCGACGAAGGGGCGACGGTCGCCGCGACCGACCTGCACCGCCCGGCGGAGGTCGTGGACGACATCCGGGCTGCGGGCGGCGAAGCGGAGGGATGGGCGCTCGATGTGGCGGACCCGCAGGCTGTCGTCGACGTCGTCGCGGCCATCGCCGGGAGCCTCGGGCGGATCGACATCCTCGTCAACAACGCCGGCGTGTCGACTCCCGCCCCGATCGGGGACGAAGGGTGGGAGGCGGCGTGGGCTCGGACCCTCGCCGTCAACCTGAGCGGGGAAGCCCGCATGATCCGGGCCTGCCTCCCCCACCTCCAGGCCCACGGCGAGGGACGGGTGGTCAACATCGCCAGCACCGAGGGGCTAGGTGCCACCGCCGGGATGTCGCCCTACACCGCCTCCAAGCACGGTGTCATCGGCCTGACCAAGAGCATGGCGGTGGAGCTCGGCGCCACCGGCGTCACCGTCAACTGCGTGTGCCCGGGGCCGATCCACACGGGCATGACCGAGCCGATCCCCGACGACGCCAAGGAGCGCTACGCGCGCCGGCGCGTCCCTCTGCGCCGGTACGGCGAAGCCGAGGAGGTGGCCCACATGACCGTGTCGCTCTGCCTGCCGGCCGCGTCCTACTGCAACGGCGCGGTGCTGGTGGTGGACGGCGGCATGCTGGCCCAGAACACCTGACGCCTGCCGCCCCGGCTACGCCCGCACCGGGGCCGGGAAGAAGCTGCGCAGCCCGGCGGACATCTCCGCCCGCACGTCCGCGCCGGAGAGGACCACGTCGACCATCGTGAGCGACGTGTGGATGTGGCCACGGGCGCGGATGTGGTGAACCTCGACGCCGGCCGCGGCCAGCGCCTCCGCGTAGGCGGTCCCCTCGTCGCGGAGCGGATCGAACTGGGCGGTGACGATCACCGCCGGCGGAAGGCCGGCCAGCTCACCGCGCAACGGCGACGCTTTTGCGGAGCTTCGATCCGCGGGGTCGGCGTAGTGGTCCCAGAACCACTGCATCAACGACGCGGTCAACACATACCCTTCCCCATTTTCTCCATATGACGGTCGGGACATGTCGGAGTCGGTGACCGGCGTGAGCAGCAGCTGGCCGGAGATCTCCGGGCCGCCGGCGTGGCGGGCCAGCTGGCAGGCGACCGCGGCGACGTTGCCGCCGGCGCTCCACCCGGCGACGGCGAGCTGGCCGGGGATCCCGCCCAACTCGGTGGCGTTGGCCGCGATCCAACGGACCGCGTCGAAGGCGTCGTTGGCGGCGGCCGGGAACCGATCCTCAGGGGCGTGGCGGTAGTTGACCGACACGACGATGGCCCCGCTGCGGGCGCACAGGTCCCGGCACAGCGGGTCGTCGGAGTCCAAGCTGCCGAGGACCCAGCCGCCGCCGTGGAAGTAGGCGACGACCGGATGGGGGCCCGGAGTCGCCGGCCGGTACAGCCGGTAGGGGAGCGACCCGGCCGGGGTGGGGAGCAGCCCGTCGGTGATCTCGCCGACTTCGGGCCCCGGCGGCCGTTCGGCCGCGGTGGCGTCCATGAAAGCCCGGGCGTCGGGCACCGGCAGCGACTCGAGCGGCGGCAGCTCCATCGACGCCATCACCTCGAGCACCATCCCGACGTCGGGCTGGATCTGGCGGATCACCCCGTCGTTACACTGCTCGACTCCCGGCCCCTGCAGGTGGAAGCCGAGGTATCCGCGCTCGACGACCTCGTCGCAAGCGGCGCGGTAGGCGTCCACGCCGAGGATGTAGGGCAGGAACACGCGGGGCTTGCCCGGGACGTTGGCCCCCATGTACCAGGAGTTGGCCAGGGGGTAGAGGGTGATCGCCGCGCAGTCGGCCACGTGCTGGTCCCAGCCGGACTCGGCCAGAGGGGTCGCCTCGATGGTGGTGTAACCCTGCCGGCGCATGTCGTCGAGGCAGGCGGTAACCCACTCGACGTGCTGCTCGATGGAGACAGCCATGTTGGACAGCACCGACGGGCTGCCGGGGCCGGTGATGGTGAAGAAGTTGGGAAACCCCACGCTGGTGAGCCCCAAGTAGGTGGAGGGGCCATCGGCCCACTTCTCGCGGAGGGTCAGGCCGTCGCGGCCGGTGATGTCGACCGCGACGATCGGGCCGGTCATGGCGTCGAAGCCGGTCGCGTACACGATGGCGTCGAACTCGAAGGACTCGTCGACGGTGTCGATCCCGGACTCGGTGACCGTCGAGATCGGGTGCTTGCGCAGGTCGACCAGGCGGACGTGGGGCAGGTTGTAGGTCTCGAAGTAGTTGGTGTCCAGGCACGGGCGTTTCGTGCCGAAAGGATGGTCCTTCGGGCAGAGGGCCTCGGCGGTCTCCGGGTCCTTGACCGTGGCCCGGATCTTGTCCCGGAGCATGTCGGCGATGATCTGGTTGGACTCCGGGTTGACGCCCTGGTCAGCGAACACGTTGAGGATGGCGAACAGCTCGCCCGCCTCCCACGCCTCCTCGAACCGCTGGCGTCGCACCTCCTCGGGGGCGCTCACACCCATGATCTCGACGACGTCTTGCGGGACGCCGCCCTTCGACCACCGGGCCGCCTCCCGGTAGGCGTCCCGGTCGGCGGCGATGGCCTCTAGGCGCTCGGCTCGCGGCGCCCCGTTGCGGGCCGGGATCGAGAAGTTTGCGGTGCGCTGGAATACGGTCAGCTGCGCGGCTTGGGCGGCGATGAGAGGGATGGACTGGATGCCCGACGAACCGGTCCCGATCACCGCGACCCGCTTGCCGGTGAAGTCGACGCCTTCGTGGGGCCAGCGGCTCGTGTAGTACGACGGGCCGGTGAACCGGGCGGCGCCCTCGATGTCGGGGGCCTTCGGCAGCGACAGGCACCCGGTGGCCATCACATAGAACCGGCACGTGACCTCACCGCCCCGGTCGGTGCGGACCCGCCACGACGAGGCTTCCTCGTCCCACGCCGCCGAGTCGACCTTGGTCGAGAAGCGGATGTCGCGCCGCAGGTCGTAGCGGTCGGCGACGAAGCGGAGATAGGCGAGGATCTCCGGCTGGGTGGCGTACTTCTCCGACCAGGTCCACTCCTTCTCCAGCTCCGGGTCGAAAGCGAAGGTGTAGTCGGTGGTCGGGATGTCGCAACGGGCGCCGGGGTAGCGGTTCCAGTACCAGGTGCCCCCGACGTCGTCGGCGACGTCGAACGCCACTGCGGTCATGCCTAAAGCCCGCAAGCGGTGGAGGAGGTACAAGCCGGAAAATCCGGCGCCGACCACCACGACGTCGACCTGCTCGGCCGTGTTGCCGTTCGCTGCGTTCGCCATCTCGAACATCCCCCCGGACGGTGGGGATGACGCGGTGTCATCCCGTTGACAGTCTGCCACCAGCGGATGGTCTGGTCGACCCGCCGGCCGTTCAGGCCGGCAGGGAGCCCGCTGCCTCCTCGACGGTGGCGCCCAGCTCGTCGACAGCGGCGCGCAGATGGGCGGCCAGGTCACCGGGACGGTCGAGGGAGTCGGAGAAGGCCAGCACGCCGACGAAGAGCCGGTCGCAGTAGTCGGTGACGCTGATGTTGACCCCGACGCCTCCGTTGGGCGGTCCGGTCAGGTACAGCTCCTCGAGCTGCTGGGATCCGAGGTGGCGCGCCTCGCGGTAGGAGCGCACGTTGGAGACGACCACGTTCCATTCGATCCGCTCGGGGTGGTCGCGCCGGAGGCGGACGCCGCGGCGCACCGCCCGTTCTGCCAGGGCGGGGGGGATCTGCTCCAGCCACCACGACATGAGCATCGGGTCGGCCATGGCGTGGAGCCGTTTGGCCTCGCCGGCGGCGGCGGCGATCGCGGCCAGGCGCGCCGCGGGGTCGGAGATGTCGGTGCGCAGCGACGTCGACAGGGCCGCGAAGCGGTTCCCGTAGGTGCGGACGGGCCCCGCCGGGTCGATGACCACCGGTACTCGGGCGACCAGCGGCCGGTCGGGTAGCGCTCCCGCGTCGAGGAGGTAGGCCCGCAGCGCGCCGGCGACCGCGGCCAACACGACGTCGTTGACCGTCACCGCAGCGCGAGACCGGATCCGGCGCACCTCCTCGAGGGGCAGGGCGACTCGAGCGACGCTCCGGGAAGCGCCGAGCCCGACGTTGAGCGGCGTCCACGGGGCGTCCTGCTTGGTGGGCGGCGGGGCAGGCGACGCCAGGCGCTCCGCGCGGATCTCGGCGACGGTCCGCCGGGTCCTGGCGACCAGCGCCGGCAGCCGGCCGACTGCGCCGGCGTGCTGGCGTGCCGCGGTGAGCAGGAGGCGCCGCCGGCTGGGGAAGGGGAGCGGCTCCCACCGACCGGGTATCCCGGGCGCGGGCGCGGCCGGCGCGTGCGGGAGCAGCTCGGCCAGGGTGGCCAGCAGCGCCCGGCCGTCCATGAGGCAGTGGTGGAAACGGAAGGCCAGCGCCTGGCGACCGTCCTCGAGGCCGTCGACGAGGGTCAGGTCCCACAGGGGCCGGTCCCTCGGCAGGCGGCGCTCGGCGCCGGCGGCGACGTAGCGATCCAGTGCCTTCGCGGTCCCTGGCGCCGGGAGGCGTTCGGCGCGGACGTGGGCCGACACGTCGAACCCGGTGTCATCGACCAGCACCGGCCGCCCCAGCCCCAACGGCACCGCCGCCAGGCGCCACCGCAACGCGGGCAGGGCCGCGAGGCGCGCCGTGACGTGGCCGCGCAGCTCATCGATCCCCATCGGGTGGCCTCCCGGTTCCGGGCAGCCCAGCACCATCAACGCCACGGAGTGCATCGGCTGGGACGGCAACTCGAGTGACAGCAGCCCCGAGTCGGTGCCCGACAGCTGGTGGCGGACTGTCATCGGCCGCTGCGGGCCGGCACGATCGCTTCGACGCGCACCGCCGCTTCGCGGGCCCCGCCGGCAGCGGCGAACGACGACGCCAGCGCCCGGGCCGACCGCCGGTACGAGGGCTCGTCCAAGACGGCGCGCACCGCGGCGGCCAGGCCGTCGGCACGGACCCGGCCGAAGCGGACCCGGACGCCCGCGCCGGCTCGTACGACCTGGTCGGCGACGATCGGCTGGTCGTCGCGGATGGGCGCCAGCACCAAGGGGACGCCCCGAGCCAGGGTCTCGCACACGGTGTTGTGCCCGGCGTGGCAGACCACTGCGTCGACGCCGCGGCGCAGCAGGTCCAGTTGCGGGACGGGGCTTCGGACCAGCCAGTTGCTCGGGGCGGCGGGGACCAGCTCGGGCGGGGCGGCGCACACGACTTGGACATCCGGCCGGTCCAGCGCGTCGGCGGCCGCCTGGAAGAACCGGCCGCCGGCGGCGGCGTTGAGCGTCCCGAGGGTCAAAAGGACGCGGCGCCGGGCCGGGTCGAGCCAATCCCACGGGAACTCATCGGTCTCGACCCGGTCCTCGATCACCGGACCGGCGAAGCACACCGGGGCCGGCCACGTGAAGCGGGGTCCGACCAGCTCCGGCGTGGTGTAGGCCACGGTGAGCAGCGGGGAGCGGCGCAGGTCGGTGTCGGCGGCCACGTCGGCGGCGACACCGGCGCCGACCTGCAGGGCGGTCAGCTCGTCGGCGATCCAACGCCCGACCAGCGGGACGCTGGCGAAGGGGTCGGCCATCTCCGCCGACGTGGTGGCGGAGGTGACCCACGGCAGACCGGCGCGCAGCGCGCCCAGCGCCCCGGCGAGTGCCTGCTGGTCGGCGATCACCACGTCGGGGTCGTGCCCCTCGATGGCGCGGGTGACGCCCGGGAGCATGGCCCGGGCTAGGGGGAGAAGGACGTCCTCCCACAGCGATTTGAGGGCTACGACGCCGCGCTGGCCGGCGCCTCGGCGCAGCCCGGCGTCGAGGCTGTTGCGGTCGATCTCGGGGTTGGTGTCATACAGCGCCTGGCCGGGCGCCAGCCGGGGGGCCACGCCGGCCGCCGGCCCGGCCCACGCCACGTGGTGGCCTCGCCGGGCCAGCTCCGCGCCGAGGGTGACAGTCGGGTAGACGTGGCCGGCGAGCGGTGGCACGACGATGAGGACGCGGGCCATCGGCGGTTCATCCCCCCAGTGCCGCAGCGGTGACCCACTCGACGGCGATGTCGCGGACCTGGGCCGGGACGTCTTGGAGCAGGCGGTGCTCGGCGCCGGCGACTAGGTGCAGGCGGGCGTCGGGGAGCAGGCGCTCCAGGTCGTGGCCTCGCTCCACGATGTCGGAGCGCTCCCCGTACACCGCGGTGACCGGGCAGGACATCGCAGTGAGGGCGGCCAGCGGGAACGGCTGCTCCGCTTGCAGGTCCTCGATGATGGACGTGCTCCGGGCGAGAAGGTTCGCCCGCGCGGCCATCCGCTTCAATTTGCGCCCCACAGTGCCGTCCATGCCGTTGTCGGCCAGCCACTTGCGGGTGCTGTCGTCGTCTAGTCCGTAGGTGGCCAGACTGACGGTTCCGGCCATCTGCGTCGCCCATCCCTCGACGGGGAAGTGAGCCTCGAGCAGGAGCATCGACGCGACCAGCTCGGGGCGTAGGCGGGCGGTCTCCAGGGCGATCAGACCGCCGTAGCTGCTGCCCACGAGGTGCACCGGCTCGTCGATCTCCCACGCCTCGAGCAGCCCGAGCAGGTCGGCGATGTGGTCGCCGAGGTGGTAGGAGCGCTGCGGGATGCTGGAGAGGCCGTGGCCTCGAAGGTCGTAGAGGTACACGTCGGCGTGCACTGCCACCGCGTTGGCGATGGTGAAGTAGAAGCTCGACAGGTTGTCCACGACCAGCCCGTGGATCATCACCACCTTGGGCCGTCCGGAGGCGCCCGAGCCGAGGCGCAGCACGTGCAGCCGCTGGCCGTTGACCTGGAGGTGGTGGTCGGCGGCAACGGGGACGGCCAGCGGCGTCACGCCGGTGCCACCACGAAGTCCACCAGATCCCCGACGGTGAGGGCGATGATCTCGTCGAGTTCCATCGACGCCATCCAGCCCACGAAGTCGACTTCCGCTCCGTAGCGGGCCATGAGCTGCTCGGAGAGGGCCACGAACTCGATGCTCTCCACCTCGAGGTCCTCCTGGAACGATGTGTCGTCGCCGATGTCGATCCCGACCAGCTCGTCGGGGCCGATGACCTCGGTGATCATCGCGACCACGTCAGAGAGGACTCGGTCCCGCTCGCCGGTCCGGCTCTGGACGCTGGCGCGGTCAGGGGTGCCGGCCGGGCGGGCGGCGGCGTCAGGGGTGGTTGACGGTCCAGGCAACGACGTACTCCTTTGTCGGGTTGGGGTCGCCGGCTCGGTCGCCGGCCGGGCTCTGGGGTTCGAGTCGGAGGCGGCGGGTGGCGACCCACTGCGCTCCGACGCGGTAGCGGTCGCCGCGGCGCTCCTCGACAGCCCAGGATCTGGGCCGCCCGGCCAGGCCGCTGCCCGCCGCCTTCGCCGCGGCTTCCTTGACGGTCCACAGCGTGGTCAGTCGCTCGTCGCGGGTCCCGCTCATCGCGTCGAGGACGGCCCGCTCGCCTGGGCCGAGGAGCTGGTCGGCGAAGTGGTCGGAGCGGGTCGCGACCGCTTCCACGTCGATGCCGACGTGGGTCCCCTTCCCGGCGAGAGCGACGCCGACCCCGTCGCTGTGGGCGACCGACACCGTGGTGTCGGCGTCGACGGCTCCGAGGGCGAAGGGGCGACCGGACTGGTCGTTGGACACCGTGATCTCGGCCGGGAAGATCGGGCCTGCCCCCCGCCGCCACCGCTGGTGGCGGAGCAGGTCTTTGAGCGCCACCCGCCCGAGGAGCGTCGCTCGCTGCGACCTCGGGTTGCGCCGGGCGTAGGCCGCTCGCTCTGGCGCGTTGAGGTAGCGGCGCATGATCATCTCGCGGCTGGCCGGGTCGAGCCAGCTTTCCTGGGCCCACGCCCAACCGTCGGTGGTGATCTCGGCGACTAGGTGGTCCTGCGGTGAGCGGATCAGCTCGAACACCGGGTTGGTGGTGTCGAAGCGCCGCTCGGCCCACCCGGCGATGCGGGCCCACAGGCCGTCGGGGCCGATCAGCTCCAGGTCGGCGACGACCCGGTCGTCCTCGACGGCGGTGACGTGGGCCCGGCAGCGGACCGCGGCGCCGGTCGGCGGCCGCGGCGAGTAGAAGGCGATCCGGTCGATGGTGGTGGGCAGGACCGTCCGGCGTTCGTCGAGGGCCAGCGCCACCCACAGTCCGAGCACCTGGCCGGCGTTGTCGAGCAGGGCGCCGGGAGCGCGAAGG
Organism: Acidiferrimicrobium sp. IK; assembly: GCF_025499425.1. GTDB lineage: Bacteria > Actinomycetota > Acidimicrobiia > Acidimicrobiales > Palsa-688 > Acidiferrimicrobium. The sequence goes on along the minus strand of NZ_JAIMCB010000018.1, from coordinate 49,032 downwards.
GCGCGCACGGTCCCGTCGATGCCGGTGGGATCCCATCCGGGGATGTCCTCGATGCCCTGGTAGGCGGGGCCGTGGAACAGCCAGCGCTCGGCGTAGATCGCGGCGGGCGGCCACGGGAGGGCGCCGCGGCGCGAGGGCCTCGGGTCGGGCGGAACGGCCGGCGGGTAGGCCGGAGCCATCAGAACCGTGGCTCGGGCGTGGCCGTCGATGGCCGTGCGGACCCGGACCACCCCGTCGCCTCGGTCGTCGGCGACCACGCTGGCTCTTACCGTGGTCTCGGTGGCCGGGGCCACGACCAGCCAGCGCATGGCCCGCACGTCCTCGAGGCCGACGGGCGTCAGCTCTGGTCGCAGCTCCGCGGCCAGGTCGACGAACCGCTCGATCATGGCGGTCAGCGGGACGATGGGGAAGCGGTCGCTCTGGTCGGGCCACCCGTCGGGCTGGTTGAAGATGGCGTGGTCGGCCCACGCCGGCTGGGCTCCTAGGTCGTAGCGCTCGGCGTAGGCCAGCTCCCGCCGCCCGCCCGCGGCTGGCCAGGCCGCAGCCCGGCTTTCCGCAGGCGCCGCCGCGACCGGGTCTCCCGTCGCGGCGTGGCCTCTTGGCGGTCGGGGCGCCGGCGCGGGCCGTCGGGCCGGCCGCCGATCCCACTGCTCCACGACGGTGCTCGCCGCTGCGGCGGCCTCCTGGACGGTGGCGTGGAACGCGGCGAGGATCGGCGGAGCAGCGGCTGCTCTTGCAACCGGCTCGCCGGCTGCTCCGGCAGCCGGCTTGGCGCCGGGCGACCCCGTCCTCCCGGCGGGGATCGCCGTGGGGAGGGCGGCGCCGCCTGGCAGCGGTGTCAGGTCGTGGACCAGGCCCCGGCCCAGGCGCAACCTTCGCCGGGTCCCGGTCGCCGCCTGCCCGGTCCCGGCCGGGTGAGGGGCCCGGACCTGGCCGATCGCGCTGCTCGCTTCGGGGGCCAGGCGTTGCACCGCGTCGGGGCGCACGTCGACGCCGGCGGACCACAGCGCGGCGGCGGCCCGGCGCAGCTGCGCCAGCCCGTCGCGTTTAGGGCTGTGGGCGGCCACCGCGAGGTGCGGGCGGTCGCCCAGGATGTCACCCACGAAGCCGACCAGGCTGCCGACGCCGACCTCGACGAAGACCCGGGTGCCGTGGTCGTGGAGGCGTTCCACCAGCGACCGCCAGCCGACCGGCTTGGTCATGTGCTCGATGGTCAACGCCCGCACCGCGGCGGGGTCGGTCGGGTAGGGAGCGCCGGTCGTGGCCGACCACACCGGCACCGACGGGGGCCGGATCGGGAGGCCGCCGAACAGCTCACGCATCCCGTCCAGGTACGGCTCGAACATCGGCGTGTGGAACCCGGAGCGGAACGGGAGCTGCTGGGCCAGTACCCGCTGGCTGCCGGCTCGCGCCGTGACCTCGGCCACCGCGGTGTCGGTGCCGCACACCACCGACTGGTGGGGGCAGTTGTCGTGCGACACGACCACGTCGGCGACCCCGGCGATGAGCTCGGCGGCGGTCTCCGCCGGGCAGCCGAGGGCCAGGAAGGCGACGTCGGGATGGCGCAGGCGTCCCGGGGTGAGCTGGTCGAGCAGAGGTTCGAGGGCCTCGATCGGCGTCATCCCGGCGGCGATCTGCGCCGTCCACTCGCCGACGCTGTGACCGGCGACGAGGTCGGGGCGTACGCCGAGGCGGTCGAGGGCCAGATGCAGCAGCCTGCCGGCGTCGATGACCGCCGGCCCGAGCACCTCGATACGGTCGGATCCGCCGACGATCCGCCGGCCGTCGAAGTCCAGGGCCGACGCCACGTCATCGAGGCGGGGAGCGAAGTCGGGCTCGAGGCCGGGGAAGAGGAAAGCCACCTGTCCGCCGCCGCTCCCGGCCAGCGGCTCCGGCTGGAACCACACGTCGTTGCGACCCGCGAAGGGGCGGCCCCCCGACGCGATGCTCCCGGCCAGCGCCAAACGTTTCGGGGTGGGGGCCACGATCGCCAGCCGGCACGGGCCGTTCAGGTCGTCCGTGGGCTCGGAGAGGATCCGTGGGCCGGCCGGCGCGGCGTCGAAGCTCAGGAGGTCGGACGCCGCGAGCCGGCTCAGGCGGGCGGCAACGTGCGAGGCGTCGCTTCCCGACGCCAGCAGCACCTGCTCGTCGGCCTGCCCGCTTCTCCGCGGCGGGCGCCGCCGGGACGGCACCCGGCCGGTGGAAGGCAGGTGCTCCTCCAGCACGACGTGGGCGTTGATCCCCCCGAAGCCGAACGCGTCGACACCAGCCACCAGCGGGGATACGGCCGTCCACGGCTCGGCGGAGCCGACCAAACGGAAACGGGTCTCGTCGACGAGAGGGCTCGGCTGCTCGGCGTGCAGGGTCGGTGGCAGCCGACCGGACCACACCGCCAGGGCGGCCTTGACGATCCCAGCCGCGCCGGCGGCCGGCATGGCGTGGCCGATCATCGACTTGACCGACCCGAGCCCGGCCCGCTCGCCGTCGGGGCCCCCGAACACCCGTTGCAGGGTGCGTAGCTCCACGCTGTCGCCGGTCGGGGTGCCCGTGCCGTGGGCCTCGATCAGACCGACGCTCGCCGGGTCCAGCCCGGCGCGCCGCCAGGCCCGCTCCACCGCCAGGACCTGACCGTCGGAGCTCGGGCTCATCAAGCTGGTGGCCTTCCCGTCGCTGGCCACCCCGGCCCCCCGGATCACCGCGTACACCCGGTCCCCTTCGGCTTCCGCGTCGGCCAGTCGCTTGAGGACCAGCAAGGCGGTGCCCTCCCCGATCAGCAGGCCGTCGGCGCGCCGGTCGAACGCCCGCACCTGCGCCTGACGGGAGATGGCGCCGAGCTGGGTGAACACGCTCCAAAGCGTCAGGTCGTGGCAGTGGTGCACCCCGCCGGCGATGACCACGTCACAGCGACGCGACGCGAGCTGGTCCATTGCCTGGTCCACTGCGATCAGCGAGCTGGCGCACGCCGCGTCAACGGTGTGGGACGGCCCTCGCAGGTCCAACCGGTTCGAGATGCGCGAAGCCGTGAGGTTGGGTACCAGGTCGATCGCCGACTCAGGGCGGTCGGGGCCCAGACGGGCCACGAACTCGGCCTTGACCGCGTTCAGCTGGTCGTCGCCGAGGGCCGGGAGCAGCGACCTCAGCGAAACGACGAGCTGCTCGGCGGTGTGGACCCGCTGCTCCAGGCGGCGCACGCCGCTGCCGGTGTACCCGCCGCGCCCGACGATCACGCCGACGCGTTCGGGGGCGACCCGGCGGTGCGGGTCGCCGGCGTCGGCGAGCGCTCGGGCGGCGACGGCCAACGCCAGCAGCTGGTCGGGTTCGGCCCCCTCCACCGCCGTCGGCATGATGCCGAACGCCGCGGGGTCGAAGTCGGCGACGTCGTCGACGAAGCCGCCCCGCCGGCAGTAGAAGCGGTCCGGCCCGCTTCGATCCGGGTCGTAGAAGAGCGGGTCCCACCGTCCGGGCGGCACGTCGCTGATCGCGTCGACGCCCGCGAACAAGTTGCCGGCGAACGTATCGAGGTCCGGGGCGCCGGGCAGGACACAGGCCATGCCGACGATGGCGACCGCCTCGGCGGGGAGAGCCGGGTCAGCCAAGGCGAGCAGCCTGCAGGTGGCCGCCGGGTCCCTCGGATGCGCCCGCCGGAGGCGCTGCGCCCGACGCCTGGGACGGCAGCGGGCCGGCCATGGCGATCATCTGGCAGGGCGCGGCGTCAGGGTCGGCCATCACGTCGAGCACCACCGAGACGCCTTCGTCGACGCCGAGCAGGTCGATGCCCCGCCGGGCGTACTCCCGGGCGAGGGGTCCTGTCACCATGCCGGCGTCTCGCCACGGTCCCCAGTCGATGGACACGACGCGGCGGTCCTCGACGCCGTCGTAGGCCCACGCCAAGGTGTCGAGGGCGTGGTTGGCGGCCGCGTAGTCGACCTGACCGCGGTTGCCCCACACCCCGCTGACCGAGCCGAACAGCACCAGCACCCCGGGCCCTGGCCGCAAGCAGCGCAGCAGTGCCCGGGCCGCGCCGACCTTGGTCGCCCATACCGAGGCGAAGCTCTCCGCGGTCTTGTCGGCGATCAGGCGGTCGTCGATGATCCCCGCGCCGTGGACGACCGCGTCGATGCGCCCGTGCCGGGCGTAGACGTCGTCCACCACGGCCGCGAGGGCGAGCTCGTCGGTGACGTCGAGCGCGTGGTACCTGACCGCGGCGCCTGCCGCCGTCAGGTCGCGAACGGTCTGGCGGGCTTCCCGGGAGGCGAGGACCGCCCGGGCCGCCGCGTCGATGTGCGCGGGCTGGGAGTGGTGGCCGAGTTCGGCGATGCGGCGGCGCAGCGCGTTCAGGTCGTCGGCGCCGGCCAGTCGGGGATCCTCGTCCCCGTCGAGGCGGGTGCGGCCGGCCAGCTCGATGCGGCTGCCGAAGCGGGAATGTAGGGCCCGGGCCACGGCGGCGGTGATGCCCCGGGCGCCGCCGGTTAGCAGCACGACCGAGTCCGGCCCGAGGGCCTCTCGCTGCTCGCTCCCGGCCGGGGCCGGCACCGCGGCGATCCGCACACCGATGCGGCGGGCACCCCGACGCCCCACGTCCACCGCGGGGTGGCCGTCGCGCAGCTCCTCGAGCACCAGCCGCGCCGCGGCCGCCGGATCGGCGGAGACGAGCTCGCCGTCGAGGTCGAGGACGCGGGCGCGCAGTCCCGCCCGCTCGATGGCCGCGACCTTCACCACTCCGGCCAGGCCGGCCGGATGGCGGACCTCCGAGACGCGGGCATCGGATCCCGGGCGTTCCTCGGCGACCATCCCTCCGTCGACGGTGACCGCCAACCACCGGCTCGCGGTCCCGCCCAGCGCGGCCTGCCACAACGGGAACGACCAAAGCGCGTCGCCTCCGGCGCCGGGCTCCGCCGCGGCCAGGTAGACCACGATGTCGGCGCCGGCCAGCGCGTCGCGCAGTTCCGGGTCGAGGGGCTGGTGGGGCGGGTGGCATCTCACCGTGCTCACCGACGTGCCGGCCTCGCGCAGCTCCGCCTCGGTCGCGTCGGCCAGCGGGAAGCCGTCGCGAACGACGATCACCACCTCTTGCCCCGCCACTTCCAGTTCCGTCGAGGCCGGCGGGAGGTCCTCCCTCTCCACCACGAAACGACCGGCGGCTGCGCTCGGGTTGCCATCTTGAGCGCCTTCGGCCCGGTCGGCGGCACCGGGCTCGGCCGCACGGTCGGCGGCTCCGGGCTCGGTCTCCGGGGGGCGATGATCGGTAAGCCACTGGGCGACGCCGCGGAGGGTGGTGATGCGGGCCACCTCTTCGACGAGGGTGTCATCGTCGGCGGCCGCGATGCCAGCGCGGTCCATCACCTCGGAGAGGATCTCGAGGCGCTTGATCGAGTCGATCGACAGGTCCGCCTCGAGGTCGGCGTCGAGGTCGAGCATGGCGGGCGGGTAGCCGGTCCGCTCGCTGACGATCCGGGTGAGCAGCCCGGCCGGGTCGGCGCCTCCATCGGGTGGGGCCGCGCCGGCTCCAGCGCCGGCGACCGGGACCGGCCCCGCCGAGGCGCCAGGCGCCGCGCTCCCGACCGGCTCACCGGGAGCGGCGCCGCCGGCCAGCGGCACGGCGAGACCTCCGCCGCCGGGCCCTGCCGCTTCAGCCGTCGCTGGCACGTCGGTCACCGGCGCCGTCTCCCCCAGGTAGCGGAGCATGACGTCTCGCTGGGCGGCGATCGCGTCCTGCATCGACTTCAGGTACCCGAGGACGGCGGCGTCGCGCTGGTCGGGAGCCGCCGTGGCAGCGCCGCCCGGCGCTGCCACCGAGGGCACCGTGTCCGCCGGCTGCAGTCCGCCGGCCACGACCGTCCCGTCACCGCCGCGGACCAGGTGGCCGTCGACGCTCCACCCCGCGGCGGGCAGCGGCAGCGAGGCCAGGTCGACCGGGGCCGCCCGCCCGGCGAAGAGCGCTTCGGTGTCGAGCTCCACGCCGGTGGTCGCCATCCGGGCGCAGGCCAGCAGCAGCCGGGTGATCCCGTTCTCGCCGGCGACGTCGCTGGCGACCACCACATGGGGCCGCTCGCCGAGGATGGCCCCGACGAGGTGGCTGAGGACCCGCCCCGGTCCGACCTCGACGAAAGTTCGGATCCCGCTGGCGTAGAGGGCCTCGACCTGCTCGACCCAGCGCACCGGTGAGGCGATGCCCTCGGCTAGGAGCGTCCGGCTGGCGTCGGGATCGGGCGGGTACGGCGCCGCGGACGACCCGGCGATCACCGGCAGCGCCGGCGAGGAGAAGGGCACGTCGCGCAGGTCGCAGAGGAACTGGGCGGCGCCCCCCGACACCAGCGGGCTGTGGAAGGCGCACGCCACGGCCAAGGGGCGGACCCCGACCTTGCGGGCCGAGAGGGCCTCGACGGCGGCGCCCACCGCGGCGGTCGGCCCGGAGATGACCGACTGGCGGGGGCTGTTGTGGTTGGCCACCACGACGTCGCTGTCGCCGAGCATCTCCCGCACCTCGTCGGCGCCCAAGCTCACCGCCGCCATCGTCCCCGGGTCGTCGCCGAGGGCGGCGGCAGCCGCGGTCATCGCCGCGGCCCTGGCCGCGCTGAGCTGCACGAGCGCGGCCAGGTCGAAGCAGCCGGCGGCGGCCAGCGCCGGCAGCTCGCCGTAGCTGTGGCCGGCGACCGCGTCGGGCCGCACCCCCAACCGGTCCCAGATCGCGGTCATCGCGGCGGCGGCGATGCCGAGGGACGGCTGGGCGTTGTCGGTGGCGGTGATCCTGGCGATCTGCGCAGCCCGCTGCTCGTCGGTGTAGGCGCCAGGCGGGAACATGACTTCCTGCCACGGAGCCCCGGCGGCGAGGATCGGCGCCAACCACGGGAAGGCGACCAGCACGTCAGCGAGCATGTTGGGCCGCTGGCTGCCCTGCCCCGGGAACAAGAACGCCACCCCGCCGCCGGCCTGCTCGTCGGCGACGTACACGCCGCCCGGGTCGGCGCGGCCCGCGGCGGCGGCGCGCAGCCGCTCGGCCAGATCGGACCAGTCCCGAGCGACCACGGCCAGCTGCGCCGGCTGGAGGCCGGCGCCTGGCTCGTCCGCACCAGCGCAGACCGTGTAGGCCAGGTCCCTCAGGCGGTGGCGGGCGCCGGCGGGGTCGGCGGCGCCAACACGCTCCGCCAGGTCGGCCAGGCGCCCGGCCCGGGCCTTGGCGTCCGCCATGGTCGCGGCCCGGATGATCACCAGCTCACAAGGCCACGGTCCGACGCCGTGCGCGGGTCGGTCGGCGTCGGGAGCCGCCGAGATCACCGCGTGGAAGTTGGTCCCGCCGAACCCGAAGGCGCTGACCGCGGCGTGGCGCTCCGCTTGCGGCCACGGCTGGGCGGCGGCCAGGAAGCGGAACGGGCTTCGCTCCGGGTCGTAGGCGGCGTGCGGCGCCGCGATGTGCAGCGTCGGGGGCAGCACCCCGTGGTAGACGGAACGGGCCACCTTGACCAGCCCGACCAGGCCGGCGGCGCACTTGGTGTGACCTACTTGGGACTTGACCGAGCCGAGCACCACTCCCGACGGAGCCGCCCCGTGGTCGCCGAAGGTCTCGGTGAGGGTCGCCAACTCGGTGCGGTCACCGACCGCGGTGCCGGTGCCGTGGGCCTCGACCAGCCCGACCTGATCGGGGCCGTAACCGGCCTGGGCGTACGCTCGCCGCACGGCCAGCTGCTGGCCTTCCTTGCGAGGGGCGGTCAGTCCCAGGTGGCGGCCGTCGCTCGACCCGCCGACGGCGTCGATGACCGCGTAGACCCGGTCGCCGTCGCGCTCCGCGTCCGCCCGTCGTTTGAGGACCACGCAGGCCACCGCCTCGCCGAGCGCGATGCCGTCGGAGCTGGCGTCGAACGGGCGGGACCGACCGGTGGGGGACAGCGCCCGCACCGAGGAGAACAGGAGGTAGTCGTTGATGCCGTTGTGGAGGTCGGCTCCGCCGCAGAGGACCATGTCACTGCCGCCGGCCGCCAGCTCCTTGCAGGCGGCGTCGAGCGCGGCGAGCGCCGACGCGCAGGCGGCGTCGACGGTGTAGTTGACGCCGCCCAGATCCAGGCGGTTGGCGATCCGCCCGGCGATCACGTTGGTCAAGACGCCGGGGAACGAGTCCTCGCTGTAGACGGGGAGGTGCTCCTCCAGCTCGGGGGGCAGGACCCCGAGGTACTGGTCGGCGAGCACCCGGAAGTTGTAGGCGCATTGCAGGTCGGTGCCTCCTTCCCCCCCGAAGATGACCGACGTCCGCTCCCGGGGGAAGGGGCGGTGGGCGTAGCCGGCGTCGGCCAGCGCCGCGTCGGCGACTTTGAGGGCCAGCAGCTGCACCGGCTCGATCGCGTTTAGCGACGACGGCGGGATCCCGTAGGCGAGGGGATCGAAGTCGACCGCGGGGATGAAGCCGCCCCAGCGCGACGGCGTCCGCCGGCCTGCGAGCGCCGGGTCGGGATCGAAGTACCGCCCGGTGTCCCACCGGGCCGCGGGGACCTCGCTGACCGCGTCGCGCCCGGCGACGACATCGGCCCAGAACGTCTCGACATCCGAGGCTTGGGGAAACACCCCGGCCATGCCGACGATGGCGATGTCGAGGGGGGAAGGCCCCCGGCGGGCGACGGCCGGGACCGGCGCCGCCGCGACCCGCTCAACCAGCTCGGCCCCCCCGGAGGTCACCTCTTCGTGGAGCGCGGCGATCGTCGTGGGTTCGCTTCGCAGCGCGGCGACCTGGCCGATCATGAACATGCCTTCCGCGGCGGCCGTCGCGTCGTCGACCGCGGTCGTCCCGCCAGCGGTCCGGGCGAGCCCCTTGCTGGCCAGCCGGAGCCGGCCCAAGTTGAGCTCCTCCAGCTCGGCCCACATGGCGGCGGCGTCGGTCCCCGCCGCGATGAGCTCCTCCTTGCGGCGCTGGAAGGTCGCCACGTAGGGGCTGTCGACGCAGCGGGTCGCGTGCCCGGGCGACGTCTCGAGCAGGACCGTGTCGCGACAGCCGAGCGCGGCTTGCTGGTAGCCGCTGGTGATCGCGCCCCCCTCGACGGCCTCCGCCGTGAACAGGTAGGCGCTCCCCATCAGCACCCCGACCGCGGCGCCGGCGCCGGCGAGGGGCCCGAGGACGGTCGCGGCCATGGCGGAGGAGGTCGCGTCGTGGATGCCCCCCGCGAGGAGGACCTCCACCTCGGCCAGGTCACCGTGGCGGCGAAGGACCTCCGCCTGCGCCTCCCAAAGCGACAGGCTGGTGCGGGGACCGACGTGCCCACCGCACTCGCGTCCTTCGAACACGAAGCGCCGGGCGCCCTGGGCCAGGAACTGCTCGAGCAGCCCCGGCGAGGGAACATGGATGAACGTGGCGATGCCGTCGTCCTCGAGGCTGCGGGCCTGGGCCGGCCGCCCCCCGGCGATCAGGGCCAGCGGCGGGCGCAGCTCCCGGACCACCTCCAGCTGCGCGGCGCGAACCTCAGGGGGGACGAATCCGAGGATGCCGACGCCCCATGGGCGCCCGCCGAGCGCCGCGGCGGTCTCGGTCAGCAGGCTGCGGGTGTCCCCGCCGCTCAGCAGGGCGAGAGCGACGAAGGGCAGGCCGCCGTCGTCGGCGACGGCGGCGGCGAACGCCGCCCGGTCGCTGACCCTGGTCATCGGCCCCTGCGCCACCCCGTAGCGCAGGCCGTGACGGCCGGCCAGGGCGTTACCGGGGGCCAAAGGACGGTGGTGGCGGGCCGCGGCGAGGCTGCGCTCGGTGCAGTCCCGCATGGCGGCAACCACGCCGGCGACGGTGCGCCACTGCTCGGCCATCCGGGCGGCGAGAGCGGTGTCGGGCCCGGCCGGCACCAGGTCCCGGCGCACGTCCGTGCCGATCCGGGCCACGACCTCGCCTTCCGAAAGCTCCCCGGGTCCCCGGCGCAGCAGCGCGGCGGGCGAACCGGGCCGGGCCCACACCTGCCACCCGCCCAGCGTGGCGGTCTCGCTGCCGTCCATCGCGGCGATGGCGGCCGCGGTGGCCGCCGGCGGGCGGACCTCTTCGAGCAGCGCCAGCGCGTCGGAGAGCACGAAGCCGGTCGCCCCCGCGGCGCGAGCCACGCCCGCAGTGTGGGGGCCGACCCCGCTCGCCAGCCACCACGGGGCGCCCAGGCGGGCGATCTGCTGAGCCAGGACGAACCCTTCGCTTTTTCCCGCACGGCCACCGGCCTCGCAGCCTTTGGCCCACAAGCCTTCGGCGCCGGCGGCCAGCGCCTCGCGTCCCTCCTCCAGCGACGTCACCTCGACCAGGACCCGTCGGCCCGACCAGATCGCCACCTCGTCGGGCGTCGGGGACCGGCCGGCCAGGACCACCGTCTGGGCGGTCTCAGGCAGCTCGACGGTCTGGCCGGGCGCCACTCGGACGGCCCAAGCGCCCGCGACCCGCGCTGCGACCTTGTCGACGGCCTCCGCCCAGAGACGGTCGGGGCAGCCGGGCCGGCCGGCGCCGGCCAGGTCCAGCACGCCGGTGGCACCGGCGCGTGCCGCGGCCACGACCAAGCGGTGGTTGGGGCGCCCGAACGGGTCGACTGCGAGGATGTCGTCTGGTCCTGGCATCGGTCCTCCTCTTGCCCAGAGGCTGTGGCTGGCCCCACCCGGGCCCGCCGGCCGGCTGCGTGCCTGGGCGGTTTGTCCCTTACGTTCTAGCCGACGCGGATGAACGTGGCGTTACCGACAGTGGTCAGATGGACGCCAGGCGCGTGTGGCGTCCGCCACCGGCCGGGCTTCATGAACTTGTCAGGACCGACCCGTACCATCGCTTCGATCCCCCCATCGCCTCGCTGGAGTCTGACCGTGCCGACCTTCCCCCCTCCGCTGGACCGTGCCCTCGAGCTGTGCCGAGTCGATTTCGAGCCGGCCCCCAGCCAGCCTGGGGCGCGCTCGGTCCTCGTCGCTACCGCGGTCGCCATCATCGGTTCGCTGCTCGCCGACGCGGTGCTCGTCGCCGCCGGCAAAGCCGTGTTCCCCGCCACCAAGGGCTACCAGCACTACCGGTTCGGTGACTACTCCAAGCTGACCGTCATTGGTGTCATCATCGCCTGCATCGCATGGCCTGTCGTGACCCGCATCACATCCCAGCCGCGGTGGCTGTTCGTCCGCCTAGCAGTCGTGGTGTCGGCGGTCCTCCTCCTTCCCGACGCCGCGCTGTTGGTCCGGGGCGATTCGGCTCAGGCCGTACTGGTGCTCGTGTTCATGCACCTGGCCATCGCGGTGGTCACCTACCAGGCGCTGGTCCGCTTGGCCCCGGCCCGCTCCGGCGCGCGCCGGATGGTATCGGCCGGCCGGTAGACACCGCGGTGCGGTCACTTGGCCAGGCCCGCAGGTGAGGGTCCTCGTCGCCGAGGACGACCCGGGACTGCGATCGGTGCTGGCCCGAGGCCTTCGAGAGCACGGCTATGTCGTCGACGCGGTCGGTGACGGGGCCGACGCAGTGGCCTACGCGCTGACCTACGAGTACGAGGTCATCGTGCTCGACTGGCGGATGCCCAAGGCGGACGGCATGGACGTGCTGGCCCGGCTCCGGGCCCGCGGTACGCGCACCCCGATCCTGATGCTGACCGCCCGCGACACCCACGCCGACCGGGTCGCCGGTCTCGACGCGGGCGCTGACGACTACCTGGTCAAACCGTTCGACTTCAGCGAACTGCTGGCTCGCCTCCGGGCGCTGCAGCGGCGCCCCGCGCAGGCCCCGGCCCACTCGCTGCACGTCGGCGAAGTGCACTTCGACCCGGCGACCCGGATCGTGTCCTACCGGGGCGAGCCGATCGACTTGACCAGCACCGAGATGGGCATCCTCGAGGTGCTCCTGCGGCGCAGTCCGAGCGTGGTCACCCGCCTCAGCATCGCCAGCCAGGTATGGGACGACGAGGCCGACGCGGTCGGGTCCAACACCATCGACGTCCACATCGGCCGGCTGCGCAACAAGCTGCGCGACACCGGTGCGGTCATCACCACCGTCCGGGGCCTCGGCTACCGGCTGGAGCAGCAGTGAGACCAGCCCAGGGGCGGCTGCGCCACGCCCTCAACCGCGGCCACCGCCGCCACGCCATCAAGGTCGCCCTGGTCGCCACCGCCCTCACCGCGCTGCTCGCGGTCGTGATCGGTGCCGCTCTCGACGTCATCGTGCTTCGCCATCTCCGGGCCGAGGCCGACAGCCGCCTGGCTGACCGGGTGCAAAGCATCCTGGCCAAAGGCCCCCTCGACGCCGCTTCCCCCCGCCCCTTGACCGGGACGACCGACGGCGACGGTGACTTCGACGACGCGCCGGCCCTCGTGTGGCTGGTCACCGCCGACGGGCACTCCACCGCCCTCATCCGCGGCGCGCCGGCGCTCCCGGTGCGCCCGTGGCGCAGCGGGGCGGTGGTGTCGCTTCACATCGGGACCCTGTCGCTGCGGGCCCGGGCGCAAAGCGTCCTTGACGGATGGGTCGTGGTGGCAGAGAGCGTCGGCCAGATCGACCGGGTCCGAGGCGAACTGGTCGTGACCGAGCTGCTGCTCGGCGCCGGCCTGCTCGTCGTCGTCTACGCCGCCGCCCTGCTTATCGGGCTGCGCGCCTCCGCCCCGGTCGAGGAAGTCCGCCGCCGGCAGGCGGCGTTCACCGCGGACGCGTCCCACGAGCTGCGGACCCCGCTCAGCGTCATTCAGGCGGAAGTCGGTCTGGCCCTCGACCGCCCCCGTGACGGTGAGTACTACCGCGACACGCTGAGGCGGGTCTCCGACGAGGGGTACCGGCTGCGGGAGATCGTCGACGACCTGCTGTGGCTGGCCCGTAGCGACTCGGGCAGCGAGGTTCCCCCGGCCGTGCCCGTCGACGTGGCCGGCGCCGCCGACGCTGCGGTCACCCGCTTCGCCGCGGTGGCCGCCGGCCGGGGCCTGAGCCTGGACGTCGCGGCCGCCGACGTGGCCGTCATCATGGCCCCGGCCGGCTGGGTCGACCGACTCCTCGGGGTCCTGGTCGACAACGCGTGCCGCTACAGCCCTCCCGGCGGGTCCGTTCTGGTGCAGGTGGTCACCACCGCCGGTCACGTCGTGCTCACCGTCGACGACGACGGGCCGGGCGTCCCCGCCGAGGAGCGGGCCCGGGTGTTCGACCGCTTCCACCGGGTCTCGGACGTCCCGGGAGGCACCGGCTTGGGCCTGGCGATCGCCGACTCGGTAGTGCGCACCACCGGCGGGGAATGGTTCATCGGCGACGCTCCCCTCGGGGGGGCCCGCTTCCGGGTGACCTGGAGGGCCGTGGCGGTCCCGACCCGGCGCCACGCCCCCGTCGCCGGGTAGCTCGACCCGGTTCGGGGCCTCACCGGCGGGGTAGTCGCGGGGCATGGCCAAGAACTCACCCAACAAGAAGGCGACCCCTGACGTCCCCTCGACGCTTCGTCGCTCCCCGGCCAAGGCGCAGCGGACCTACGAGGAGACGCTGGAGTCGGCCGAGGACCAGTACGGCGACGAGGCCCGAGCCCACCGGGTGGCTTGGGGCGCGGTGAAGCACTCCTACGAGAAGACCGGCGACCACTGGGAGGCCAAGGACCGCAAAGGTCCGAGCGACGCCCAGTCGGCCCGACCGTCGGGTCGGGCCAAGCGTGACCGGCCCCTGCCGACCGCGGAGGGGGTCGACGCCAACGCCAGCAAGGCCCATCTCCTCGACGTGGCCGCCCGCCTAGAGGTCCGGGGCCGGACCCGGATGACCAAAGACCAGCTGGTCGATGCCATCAAACGCGCCAACCGGCGCCAGACCGCGGCCGCCCGCCGCTGAGGCCGGGCCGGTCGGGGCGGGCGCCGGGCCAGGATCGTCACGCGGCGCGGCCCGCAGCCTTCGCGCCGCGCTCCTCCACGTCCCCGAGGGTGCGCCCCTTCGTCTCGGGCACCCGCACGGCGAAGTACGCCAACGCGACAACCGTCAACCCGGCGAAGAGGAAGAACGTCCCTGCGTTGGTGATGGCGTTGAGCAGCGTCAAAAACGACACCGTCACCGCGAAGTTGGCAGCCCAGTTGGCGATGGTCGCGATGCTCATCGCCGACGCCCGGACGTTGGACGGGTAGATCTCGCTGATCATCAGCCAGAACACCGGGCCTAGACCGACCGCGAACGAGCCGGTGTAGACGAGCAGCCCGGCGATGGCCACCACCGCCCCACCCCCGTGGAGGTGGTCGCCGCCGATCAGGAAGGTCAACCCGACGGTGGTCAGCCCCACCACCATCCCCGATGTGCCGCTTAGCAGCAGCACCCGCCGGCCGACGCGGTCGAGCAGCCAGATGGCGACGATGGTCATGCCGACGTTGACCCCGCCGTTGACCACGTTCGCGAGCAGCGCAGACGAACTCCCGAACCCGGCGTTGGAGAGCAGCGTCGGCGCGTAGTAGATCACGGTGTTGATCCCGGTGACCTGTTGGAAGACCGCCATCAGCACGCCGACGGTGAGCAGGCCCCGCAGCTTCGGGGCGAGCAGCGCCCGACTTCCGAGCTCCTCCTCGGCGGCCTTGGTGTTGCGGTCGAGGACCTCGATCTCGCGCTCGACCTCCTCCGGGCGGCGCAGGCGAGCCAAGACGTCCCGGGCCTCGCCGTCGCGGCCCTGGGCGACCAGCCACTGCGGGCTCTCCGACTGGGTCAGCATGCCCGCCCCGAGCAGGGCGGCGGGGATGGCCGCTAGGCCGAACATGAGCCGCCAGTTCTGCGACGACGACAGGCCGTAGTCCACCAGGTAGGAGACCAGGATCCCCGATGTGATGGCCAGCTGGTTGAACGAGACCAGCGCCCCCCGGTACCGGGGCGGGGCGACCTCGCCGATGTACATCGGCACCACCATCGACGCCGACCCCACCGCCACGCCGATCACGAAGCGGGTGGCCACCAAGAACGGAAACACCGGTGAGAGCGCCGCGGCCAGCACCCCCACGACGAAGACGGCGGCGGTGAGGATCACGGTGGTGCGCCGCCCGATCCGGTCCGCCAGCCGGCCCGCTCCCAATGCGCCCACTGCGGCGCCGACGAGCAGGAGGCTGGTGACCAGCTCCCGGTCGAACGCCGAGAGGTGACCGAAGGACTTCTGCAAGAACAGCAGCGCTCCGGAGACCACCCCGGTGTCGTAACCGAACAGCAGGCCGCCGAGCGCGGTCACCGCGGACGCGACAACCACCGCCCGGCTGGTGCCTCCTCCGCCGTCGCGTCGGGTGGTGTCGGGCAGGTCGATGATGTCAGCCATAGCCGTCCTTCCGGTGGCCCGGAGCCGCACGGCAGGTCACCGCTTTGGTGCACGCTCCTCTGCGGAGCCGGCGCCGTCCTCCGGCGTCTCCTCGTTTGTAACCCCCCTGGCGGAGGGGTAACCCTCCGTCGCGCACCCACGCCGGCGGCGCAGCCGAGGCGTGCGCCTCCGCCCCCGGCGCGCGCACACTGGGACCGTGCCCGCTGACGAACTGACTTTCCGGACCGCGACCCTGGCCGACACCGACGAGCTGGTGGCGTTGGTCGAGTCCGCCTACCGCGGCGACGCCAGCCGCGAGGGCTGGACGACCGAAGCGGACCTCCTCGAGGGGCAGCGCACCGACCGCGACGCCCTGGCCGCGGTGATCACCTCCGCCGCCGGCCGGCTGGTCGTGGCCGAAGACGGCACCGGAGCGGCGGTGGCATGCTGCCAGCTCGAGTCCCGCCCCGGCGACGTCGCCTACTTCGGGATGTTCGCCGTGCGGCCCGGCCTGCAGGGCCGGGGCATCGGGCGGGCCCTCATCGAGGAGGCCGAGAGGCTGGCCCGCGACGAGCTCGACGCGACGACGATGCGCATGACCGTGATCCGCCAGCGCGGCGATCTCATCGCCTGGTACGAGCGGCTCGGCTACGCCCGCACCGGCCAGCGCGAGCCGTTCCCCTACGGCGACGACCGCTTCGGGCGCCCCACCCGGCCCGACCTCGAGTTCGAGGTCCTGACCCGCCGGCTGCCCGCCCGCAGCCGGATCGGCGCTGGCCAGTGACCGACCTCGGAGCCGACCGCCCCACGCAGCTCACCGTCCACCGCCTCCGGGTCACCCTGCTCGACGTCACCCCGCCGATCTGGCGGGAGCTGCGAGTGCCGAGCGTGGTCGGCCTCCAGCTCCTCCACGCGGTGATCCAGATCGCCATGGGCTGGGAGGACCGCCACCTCCACGAGTGGCGAGTAGAGGACCGGCTCTACGTGCCTCCCGACGAGGAGGACTGGGGCGAGGGGGCGCTCGACGAGTCCTCGGTCACCCTCGCCGACGTCGGGCCGCCGGACGCTGCCTTCCACTACCTCTACGACATGGCCGACGGGTGGGAGCACCTGGTCGAGGTCGTCGCGGTCACGCCCTACGACGCCACGGTCGTCCCCTTGGCCTGCCTGGACGGCGCCCGGGCGTGCCCCCCCGAGGACATCGGCGGGGCGTTCGGCTACGAGCACCTCCTCGACGCCCTCTCCGACCCCGACGACTCCGAGCACGAGGAGATGGTCGAGCTCTACGGCGACTCCTTCCGGCCGGAAGACTTCGAGATGGCGCTGGTCAACGAGCGTCTCGAGGAGCTCTGGCAGATTTACTGAGGTCCCGCTGGCGTGGGGGACTGTCGCGCCCCGATGGTCTGGCGAATACCGTTCGGGCATGCCCGATGACGACATCGTCCCGTTCCGCATCGACGTCGCTCAAGAGGACCTCGACGACCTGGACCGCCGGCTGGCCGCTGTCCGCTGGCCCGAGGAGGAGACGGTCGGCGACTGGTCCCAGGGCATCCCGCTGGCGTACCTCCAGGACCTGGTCGGCTACTGGGCCGGTCGCTACGACTGGCGGGACCGGGAGGCCCGGCTCAACCGCCTGGCGCAGTACCGCACCACCATCGACGGGCTCGGCATCCACTTCCTGCACGTGCCCTCCCCGGTGCCCGATGCCCTGCCGCTGGTTCTGACCCACGGGTGGCCGGGATCGATCGTCGAGTTCGCCGAGCTGGTCGGCCCGCTGAGCGACCCCGCCGCCCACGGCGGCGATCCCGCCGACGCCTTCCACGTGGTGTGCCCGTCGCTGCCGGGCTACGGGTGGAGCGACCGGCCGACGAGGCCCGGGTGGGGAATCCCCCGCATCGCCGACGCGTGGGCTGCGCTCATGGCCCGACTCGGCTACGACCGCTTCGGGGCGCAGGGCGGCGACTGGGGGTCGGGTGTTACCACCGCGCTCGGCGCCCGCCACCCGGAACGGCTGGTGGGGATCCACCTCAACATGGTCTCCGTCGGGCCGCCGGATGACCCCGGCGAGCTGACCCTCGAGGAGGAGGCCGCGCTGGCCGCTCTCGCCGCCTACCAGCGCCACGAATCCGGCTACTCGACGCAGCAGGCCACCCGCCCCCAGACCCTCGGCTACGGGCTGGTCGACTCCCCGGTGGGCCAGTGCGCATGGATCGTCGAGAAGTTCGCGGCGTGGTCCGACACCGGCAACGACCCGGTCGGGGCGCTGGGCGCCGACCGGGTCCTCGACAACGTCATGCTGTACTGGCTGCCGGCCACCGGGGCCTCCTCCGCCCGCCTGTACTGGGAGAGCTTCCGGCGTAGCCGGCCCGGCGCCGTCGAGGTGCCGACCGGCGCAGCCCTCTTCCCGAAGGAGATCTTCAGCGCTTCCCGGCGGTGGGCCGAGCGGGTCTACCACGACATCCGGCGATGGGAGTACATGCCGAGGGGCGGCCACTTCGCCGCCATGGAGCAGCCGGAGCTGCTGCTCGGCGAGATCCGGGAGTTCTTCCGGCCGCTGCGCTGACCCGCTCCGTCAGCTCCCCCCGACCCACTGCCCCCGGCGGATCAGGACGTCTCTGAGGACGGTCGGCCGGTCGGTCATTATCCCGTCCACGCCGAGATCGAGCAGCTGGTCCATGACCGCTTCCTCGTCGATGGTCCACGCGTGAACGGGCAGGCCGCAACGGTGAGCGAACCTGACGTAGCGGCGGTCGATGACCGGCACCCGGCCTTGGCGGACCGGTACCTGAGTGGCGGCCGCCGGGCCCCAGGCCCGGCCACCGACCTTCCGGGCCACCCCGGGCAGCGGGGACAGGCTGGCCACGCGCAGCGCGGCGATGGCCGCCGGGCCGGTGGCGGTGCAAAGCGACGACCCGAGCAGCCGGCGCAGCCGGGCCACCCGGCGGTCCGAGAACGACGTGACGCACACCCGCCCCACCGCCCCCGCCCGGCGCAGCACGCCAGCGAGAGGTTCGACTACGGCGTCGTGCTTGGCGTCGAGGTTCCAGCGGGCGTCGGGCCACTCGTCGAGCACGTCGTCAAGGCGCAGGATGTGCTGATCGCCGGGCAGCCGGGCGGCGTTCACCTCCGACCACGCAAGCTCCCCGACGCGCCCGGGGCGGTCGGCGGTGCGGGCCAGGTCCGGGTCGTGGATGATCACCACCACGCCGTCGGCGGTGGCGTGGACGTCGGTCTCCAAGTACCGGTAGCCGAGGTCGATGGCGTGGGAAAAAGCGGCCCGGCTGTTCTCCGGGGACTCCGCCGCACCTCCCCGGTGGGCGAAAGGGATCGGCGCCGGGTGGTCGAGGAACTCGAAGCGAACAGGCACCACAGCGCAGCGTAGGCAGGTCCCGGCGGTCCCGGCGGCGAATGCCAGGCCGTGCACCTTCATCGGGGGATCAAGACCGCGGTCGCCGTCGCGTCCGCCGCCGCCACGCTGCTGCTCGGGACCGGCGGGAGCGCCAGTGCCGTACCCAGCTACCCGGTGCCCTACACGTTGGCACCGGGTGTCCTCCAGGAGGCCACCGCGCCGGGGACACCCCCGCCGGGCTCGGACGACTTCTCCTGCAAGCCGAGCGCGTCCCACCCCGAACCGGTGGTCCTCGTGCACGGGCTGCTGGCCGACCAGACCGACAACTGGCCAACGGTGTCCCCCCTCCTCGCCGACGCCGGCTACTGCGTCTTCTCGCTCACCTACGGCGCCGACAACGTGCCCTTCCCGCTCAACCAGACCGGCGGGCTGATCCCGATGGAGCAGAGCGCGCAGCAGCTGTCGGCGTTCGTCGACCGGGTGCTGGCCGCGACCGGCGCTCGGAAGGTCGACCTGGTCGGGCACTCCGAAGGGGCCACGATGCCGGAGTACTACGTGAAGTTCCTAGGCGGAGCGGCGAAGGTCGACCACTACGTCGGAGTCGCCGGCGTCCTGCACGGCACGTCGGTCGACGGACTGGCCGCCCTCAACCAGATCGGCGTGGCCCTGACCGGCCAAAGCGTGGCCGCGCTGCTCGGCCCGGTGTGCGCTTCGTGCGGCGAGTTCCTGACCGGTTCCAACTTCATCCGGACGCTCGACGCGGGGGGCCTGGCTGCGCCCGGCGTCCGCTACACGATGATCGCCACCCGCTACGACGAGCTGGTCCAGCCCTACGACAGCGGATTCTTCCCCGAGGCCACCAACATCACCGTCCAGGACCAGTGCCCGCTGGACTTGAGCGAGCACCTCTCGGTGATCACCGACCCCACGACCGGCGCCGACATCCTCAACGCCCTCGACCCGGCCCACCCGGTCCCGGTGCCCTGCCAGCTGGTGCTGCCGTTCCTCGGGGAGTGAAAGCGCCGGCGCTTAGCCCGGTTCGGCCTCGTGGCCGGGCTGGGCCAGACCTCGGTAGGCGTCGATCGGGCGCTCCTCGCCCATGACCACCTTGTATATCTCCTGGCAGATCGGCAGCTCGACGCCGTAGCGCTCCGCCAGCTCGAGCGTCGTCACTGCAGTGCCGACGCCCTCGGCGACCATGTGCATCTCGGAGAGGATCTCCTCGAGGCTTCGCCCCTTGCCCAGCTGCTCCCCGACGGTGCGGTTCCGGCTCTGGGGGCTGATGCACGTGGCGATCAAGTCGCCCATCCCGGCCAGGCCGGAGAGGGTCTGGGCCTCCGCTCCCATCGCCACCCCGAGCCGGGTCAGCTCCGCCAGGCCCCGGGTGATGACCGCCGCCCGGGTGTTGTCGCCGACACCGAGGCCCTCCGCGATGCCCGCCGCGATGGCGATGACGTTCTTCAACGCCCCGCCGACCTCACAGCCGATCACGTCGTGGTTGGTGTACACCCGGAACAGCTTGTGGCGAAGCACCGACTGCAGGGCCACCGCGACGCTCAAGTCGCCGGTGGCGATGACGCTGGCGGCCGCCTGCCCGGCCATGATCTCCCGCGCCAGGTTGGGGCCCGTCAGCGCGGCGGCCGGATGGCCGGGCAGCAGCTCCTCGACGATCTGGGTCATCCGCAGCAACGACCCCCGCTCGATGCCCTTGGTCAAGCTGACCACCGGGATCCACGGGCGCACCCACCGCTGGACCTCCTCCAGGACCGAGCGGAACCCCTTGGACGGGACCCCGACGATCAAAAGGTCGGCGTCGGCCACCGCCTTCTCCAAGTCGTCGGTGGCCCGCAGCCTGCGGGGCAGGCGGTGATCCGGGAGGTACTTGCTGTTGGTGTGCTCGTCGTTGACCTCCCGGGCGACGTCGCCGTCGCGAGCCCACAGGACCGTCGGGTTGCGGGCCGTGGTGAGCGACGCCACCGTGGTACCCCAGGAGCCGCCGCCGAGCACCGTCACGTTCATGTCGTCGCACCCCCGGTTGCCGTTGACGTCACATTAGGGCGCCCGCCGACCGCCCGCGCCACTGCTGACTGGCACAGTGCGAGCGGTACGATCGGGGCATGGTCGATGCCACCCCGACGGAGGACGGGCAGGACTACCGCATCGACGAGCTGGCCCGCGAGGCCGGCACCACGGTGCGCAACGTGCGGGCCTACCAAGACCGCGGGCTGCTGCCGCCGCCGCGGCGGGCGGGGCGCGTCGGGTTGTACTCCGCGGCCCACCTGGCCCGCCTCCGTCTCATCGGCGAGCTGCTCGGCCGCGGCTACACCTTGAGCAACATCGGCGAGATGGTCGGCAGCTGGGAGCGGGGCCAGGACCTGAGCGAGCTGCTCGGCCTCGAGTCGGCGCTGATCGGCCCGTGGACCGACGACCGGGCCGCGCCGGTCGACGCCGAGCAGCTATCGCAGCTCTTCGGCGAGATCGACGACCCTCGGGTGGTGGACGAGGCCGTGACCGCCGGCCTGATCGAGGTCGTCGACGGCGAGATGCGGATGCCCAACCCGAAGCTGCTCGAGGCCGCGGCCATCCTCGTGCAGCACGGGATGCCGCTCGCTGAACTGCTGGTGGTCGCCAAGTCGGTGACCGAAGCCACCGAGCAGATCGCCACCGCGTTCGTGGGGCTGATCGTCCGCAACGTGTTCGAGCCTCTGGAAAGCCCGATCCCCTCCTCCGACATCCGCCGGCTGGCCGAACTGGTCCGCCAGATGCGCCCGCTGGCCAAGTCGGTGGTCGACGCCGAACTGGCCCGGGCCATGGAGCGGCGGATCCAGGCCGAGATGGGGGAGCAGTTCATCCGGGACCAAAAGAGCGGGCGGGGATCGTGAACCCTCGGGCGGCCCAGCTCGGCCGGGGCGTCACCGACCGGACCCGGGGGTAGGGTCGGAGGGTGGCCGACCCTGCAACCTTCGCCGATCAGGCCATGGAGTACATGGGGTCGCTCTACAGCGCGGCCCTGCGCATGACCCGCAACCCCGCCGACGCGGAGGACCTGGTGCAAGAGACCTACCTGAAGGCCTACCGAGCCTTCGGCGGGTTCCAGGAAGGCACCAACCTGAAGGCCTGGCTGTACAAGATCCTGACCAACACCTTCATCAACTCGTACCGCTCGAAGAAGCGCCGCCCGGAGCAGACCGAGCTCGACGACGTCGAGGACCTCTACCTGTACCGGCGGCTCGGCGGCCTGGAGGCGGTAGCGGCCAGCCGCAGCGCAGAAGAAGAGGTGCTCGACCACTTCACCGACTCCGACGTGAAGGCGGCCGTCGAGGCCCTCCCGGAGGGGTTCCGCATGGCGGTGCTCCTCGCCGACGTCGAGGGATTTTCCTACAAGGAGATCGCCGAGATCCTCGACGTACCGATCGGAACGGTGATGAGTCGGCTGCACCGTGGAAGAAAGGCGCTGCAGAAGACGTTGCACCATCTCGGAGAGCGGAGAGGTCTGGTCAAAGCGGCCGACCTCCCCAGTTGAGCCATCCACCATGACCACATCATCGAGCCACCACCGAGCCACGGAAGCCACCTTGAGCCATGTCTAGCGACCAACACGGCGTCGGACCGGAGATCGGGACCGGCGGCGAGTGCCAAGAGGCCCTCGACACCCTTTACCGCTTCCTCGACGGCGAGCTCACCGAGGACCGCCGAAGTGCGATCCAGGCCCACCTCAACCGCTGCTCTCCTTGCCTAGAGGCGTTCGACTTCGAGGCAGAACTGAAGATCGTCATTGCCCGACGGTGCCGGGACCAGGTCCCCGACCACCTCCGCAGCCGGGTGGCCCAAGCTCTAGTTGAGGCATCCAAGACGTTTGACGGCCCCGTATGAGGGGATAGTACGGACCAACTTTTACTCACCGTTAGTGGGAGATCATGAGCGAGCGTTCTCTCGGAGGTCACACCCTGAGTGGCAGCGAGCGGCCGTCCAAGGCATTCGCCAAGGACCGGACGTGCCGTGAACCGGGGTGCACCACGAAGCTGTCCATCTACAACAACGGCAAATACTGCTATCAGCACGAGCCGATGGCGGTGCCCCGGACCCGGGGCAAGAAGATCGCCTGAAGCACCGACGGCTCCGTTTCGGCCGGCCGGAGGTGGAGGTCGGCCCCGGGAGTAACCCGGGCACGGGTCTAGCCTGATGGCATGACGACAACGGTCGTGACGACAGCGGAGCGCTGGCAAGGTCCTCGTGGTTGACCCGGTCGACTGGGGCGTCGCCGCGCAAGTCGCGGCCCGGGTAGCGGGACGTCACGCCCCGTACCCCGCGTTCGAGATCAGAGCTCTCGAAGCCGACTTCGCCGAGCTCACCGCGGAAGCGGAAGGCCTGGTCGCCGAAGAGACCGGCCTGAGGTCACTGGCCGGGCCGGCCCGAGCCCGGGTCACCGACCGAGCCGGATGGGTGGAGGCCAACGTCGCCTCGTTCCAGCGCCTGCTCGGCCCGGTAACCGCCAAGCTCGGCGAGTCACTGGAGCGCAGCTCGGCTCGACCGTTCTCGCTTCCAGTCGGGGCCAGCCGTCGGGTCAGCGGCACCCAGGTCGGCATGCTGCTCGGGTGGATGTCGAGCCGGGTGCTCGGCCAGTACGACCAGCTGCTCATCGAGGACGAGGACACCGAAGACCAAGACATCGTCTACTACGTCGGCCCCAACATCCTCGGCCTGGAACGTCGATTCGGGTTCCCACCGCGGGAGTTCCGGCTGTGGTTGGCCCTTCACGAGGTCACCCACCGGGCCCAGTTCACCGGCGTCCCGTGGATGAGAGGCCACTTCCTCGGCCTGGTGCAGCGGACCCTCGACGGGGTCGACCCTGATCCCCGGCGGCTGCTCGACGCGCTGCGCCGCAGCGCCTCCGAGCTGAAGGCCGGCCGGAACCCTCTCGACGAGGGAGGGCTGCTGACCCTGCTGGCCACCCCCGAACAGCACGCCACGATCCAAGAGGTCGGCGGGTTGATGAGCCTCCTCGAGGGCCACGGCGACATCACCATGGACCGCGCCGCCGCCGAACGGATCCCCAACGCCGCCCGCTTCGCGCAGACCCTCCGGGAACGTCGCCGCCAGCGCGGGGTGAGCAAGGTGGTGACAACCCTGATCGGTCTCGACGCCAAGCTGCGCCAGTACGAGCAGGGAGAGGCGTTCATCGAGGCAGTCGAGGCGGTCGGCGGCGAGCAACTGTTGCGTCGGGTGTGGGACGGGCCGGAATGGCTGCCGAGCTGGCCGGAGATCCGCGACCCGGCGATCTGGGTCGAGCGCTGCCGCGCCGCGGCCCCCGCCGCCGGATGACCGAGCGGCGCTGATGGCCCGCATCCTGGTCGCGGACGACGACCCCGACATCCGGGAGCTGGTGGCGCTCAACCTGCGCATCGACGGCCACCATGTCGACACCGCCGGCGACGGGGAGCAGGCCCTGGCCAAAGCGACCACCCTCCGCCCCGACCTGCTGGTCCTCGACGTGATGATGCCGGGACGGGACGGCTTCAGCGTCCTCGAAGCCATCAAGGCCGACACGCAGGGCCTGGCCGAGATGCCGGTGATCCTCCTGACCGCCCGCAGCGACCGCCTCGACCGGATCCGGGGTGGGATCGAGGGGGCGGTGGTGTATGTGACCAAGCCGTTCTCGGTAGCCGCGCTACGCCGTCAGATCTACGAGGTCCTCCGAGGAGAGCCCGAGCCGGAGTTGCGCCTGCGGGCGCAGCGGGCGGCGCTGGCCGACCTGGCCCGGGTGGAGGCGGGGACCGCCGCGGCCGACGGGCAGCCCCGTCCCCGGCTGACCCGCCTGGAGCCGCAGGGCCCGGCATACCGGCCTCCCCCGGTCGAGAGCCCCATCGACTTGGGCCTCCTCTCCCCCCGGCAGCGGGAGATCGCGCTGGTCGTGGCCGCGGCGGCCAGCCTGCCGGCGGCGGCCGGAGAGCTCGGCGTGAGCCGCACCCACATCTACGCCAGCCTGCGCCGGATGGCCGAGAAGCTCGGGCTGCGCAACGGGCCGGAGCTGGCCCGAGCCCTGCGCGACTCGGGCGCCAGCCGGGGTTGACCGGGCGGTGACGGTCCCGCGTCCCCCCTCGGGACTGCCGCCGCTGGTGGCCTTGCCGTCCCAGGCCGCCGGTCTCCTGGCCCGCTGCCGGTTCCCGGCCGCCGGCGAGCAGGTGGTCGCCGCGGTCTCCGGGGGCGCGGACTCGCTCGCCCTTCTCGTCTTGGCCCGGGCCGCCGGCCTCGACGTGCTCGCCATCCACGTCGACCACGGCATACGCCCCGGCGGTGACAGCGAGGCGGCGGTGGTGGCCGCCGCGGCGGCCCGATGGGGAGCGCGCTTCGAGTGCCGCCGTGTCTCGGTGCCCCCCGGCGCCGACCTCGAGGCGCGGGCCCGGCGGGCCCGCTACGACGCGCTGCCCGCCGGTGTGCTCACCGGGCATACCGCCGACGACCTGGCCGAGACGGTCCTGCTCAACGTGTGCTGGGGCGCCGGCATCGACGGGCTGGCTCCGATGGCGGTCGCCGCAGGGGGCGCCTCCCGGCCCGGGCCCCCGGTGCGCCGGCCGCTCCTGGCGCTGCGCCGGGCCGAGACCGAGCAGCTGTGCGCGTCGGCCGGCCTGCGCCCGGTGCGCGACCCGAGCAACGACGACCTCCGGTTCCGGCGCAACCGGGTCCGGCGCCAGCTGCTGCCCCTTCTCGGGGAGGTCGCCGGCCGGGACCCGGTACCGGTGCTCGCCCGCCAGGCCGCGCTCCTCGGCGACGACGCGGCCCTGCTCGAGGAGCTCGCCGCGGCGATCGACCCGACCGACACCGCCGCCCTGCGCGACGCCCCGGACCCCCTCGCCCGACGGGCGGTGCGGCGCTGGCTGCGCGCCGGCCAGGCGGAGCTCCACCCTCCCTCGGCAGCCGACGTGGCCCGGGTGCTGGAGGTGGCGGCCGGCTCGGTCGTCGCCTGCCAGGTAGCCGGCGGCCGGCGGGTGCGGCGGTCCTCCGGGCGGCTTTACCTCGACGAGGCGCCGGCCGGCAGCGAGAACCGACGGTAGGGTCGGGCCTGTGGCCGATGCGAACGCGACGTCCCGACCGGACGGCTGGGAGGGCCCGGCCATCGGCCGGGTGATCGTCGACGAGGAGACGCTCCAGGCCCGGGTCCGGGAGCTGGGCGCTCGCATCACCGATGACTACGCCGGTCGGGCGCCGCTGCTCGTCGGCGTACTGAAGGGGGCGTGCCTGTTCCTCTCCGACCTGGCCCGGGCGATCAGCCTTCCCGTGGAGCTGGATTTCATGGCCGTGTCGAGCTACGGGAGCGCGACGCGCACCAGCGGGGTGGTCCGCATCGTCAAGGACCTCGACTTGGACCTGACCGGCCGCCACGTGATCATCGTGGAGGACATCGTCGATTCGGGTCTCACCCTCGCCTACCTGCGCCGCAACCTGGCCGCCCGCCACCCCGCCTCGCTCGCGGTGTGCGCGCTGCTGATCAAAGAGGGGCTCCAGACCGTCGAGCAGGATCTGGCCTACGAGGGGTTCCGGATCCCGCCGGAGTTCGTGGTCGGCTACGGGCTCGACGTCGCCGAGCGCTACCGCAACCTGCCGTACATCGCGGCGTACCTGGAGGGCGCGGCCGGCGCCTGACGAGCGCGAGTCGCTCCCGGCAGCACGCTCCGGCAGGTGCCGGCGGGGACGGGGCCGAACAGCACGGGGATATGACCGTGGTCGCAGCTACCCTCTCCCAGGCATGAGGCGCATCCTCCGCAGCCCCTACAGCTGGGTCGCCGCCGTGCTCTTGGTGGTCGTGGTGGTCGTGGTGGCTACCCGGGGCGGCACGTCGCGGGTGACCATCGCCACCGGCAGCTACCAAAAGATGCTCTCCGCCGGCAAGGTGTCCACCGCGGTCATCCACGACGGCACCGACCGGGTCACCGGGACCCTCGTCGGCGGGCAGGCCTACACCGTGTCTTACCCGGATCGGTTCACGGCCCAGATCACCGCGGAGGTGGCGGCGGCGGTCCCCGACTTCCAGACCACCCACGCCCACCCCAACCCGTGGCTGGACTTCCTAGTCAACGGGGGGATCCCGATCTTGCTGGTGATCGGCCTGGCGGTCGTCGTGCTAAGCGGCGTTCAAGGCGGCGGGTCGAAGGTGATGGCGTTCGGCAAGGCCAAGGCCAAGACCGCGTCGAAAGACCAGCCCAGGGCGACATTCGCCGATGTCGCCGGCGCCGACGAGGCGGTCGCCGAGCTGCAGGAGATCAAGGAGTTCCTCGAGTCGCCGGCCCGGTTCCAGGCGCTCGGCGCCCGGATCCCGAAGGGGGTCCTGCTGTTCGGCCCGCCCGGGACCGGCAAGACGCTGCTGGCCCGCGCCGTCGCCGGCGAGGCCGGCGTGCCGTTCTTCTCCATCTCGGGTTCCGACTTCGTGGAGATGTTCGTCGGGGTGGGGGCCAGCCGGGTCCGGGACCTCTTCGAGCAGGCCAAGGCCAACGCCCCGGCCATCGTCTTCATGGACGAGATCGACGCGGTGGGCCGCCACCGGGGCGCCGGACTCGGCGGCGGCCACGACGAGCGAGAGCAGACCCTCAACCAGCTGCTCGTGGAGATGGACGGCTTCGACACCCGCGGCGGCGTCATCCTCATCGCCGCCACCAACCGGCCCGACGTGCTCGACCCGGCGCTCCTGCGGCCCGGGAGGTTCGACCGCCAGGTCGTCGTCGACCGCCCCGACCTCAGCGGCCGGCGCGCCATCCTCGAGGTGCACGCCCACGGCAAGCCGCTCGGCACCGGCGTCAGCTTGGACGTGCTGGCCAAGCGCACTCCGGGGTTCACCGGCGCCGACCTGTCCAACCTTCTCAACGAGGCCGCTCTGCTCGCCGCTCGGCGCAACCTGCGCCAGATCGGCATGAGGGAGTGCGAGGAGGCGATAGACCGGGTCATCGCCGGCCCCGAGCGCCGGACGCTGGTGATGAGCGACGCCGACAAGCTGGTGACCGCCTACCACGAGGCCGGCCACGTCATCGTCGGCCACGCCCTTCCCCACGCAGACCCCATCCACAAGGTGTCCATCGTCGCCCGCAGCCGGTCGCTCGGGCTGACCTACACGCTCCCAGAGGACCGCTTCAACCACTCCCGCTCGCAGCTGCGCGACGCCATGGCCATGTGCCTGGGCGGTCGCAGCGCCGAGGAGTTGGTGTTCCAAGAACCGACGACGGGAGCGGAGAACGACATCGAGAAGGCCACACGCGTCGCCCGGGCCATGGTGACCGAGTACGGGATGAGCGACGTCCTCGGCCCCCAGCAGCTCGCCGCGCCGGGCGGGGCTGAGGTCTTCCTCGGACGGGACCTCAACCAGCACGTCGCGTACTCCCAGGAGGTCGCCGGAGCGATCGACGCGGAGGTCCGGTCGTTGATCGACGAGGCCCACCACCGGGCCACCGCGATCCTCACCGCCCACCGGCGCACCCTCGACCGACTGGCCAGGGAACTCGTAGAGCGCGAGACACTCGATACCGTCGAGCTCATGGCCATCATCGGCACCATGCACGCGGGGGACGCTCCCGCCCCGCTCCGAGCGACCCGCCGCCCGTTGAAAGCCGACCGCCCGTCGCGGCCGGCGCCGGCGTCGGCGCCCCACCCGGCGCCCGCCGCACGCCGGGGCCGGAGCACCGCCTCCCGGCGCAAGGCCGGCGAGCAGTGACGGCCGTCGAGGACCGCAACGGCGCCGACCAGGGCCAGCCCAACGTCGTCGACTTGGACCGGATCGCCGGCGCGGTGCGGGAGATCCTGAGCGCCATCGGGGAGGACCCCGACCGCGACGGCCTCCTCGACACCCCGATGCGGGTGGCCAGGATGTACCAGGAGATCTTCTCCGGCATCGGTGACGACCCCGGACGTCACCTCACGGTGACCTTCGAGGCCAACCACGACGAGATGGTGATGGTCCGCGACATCCCCTTGTACTCGGTGTGCGAGCACCACCTGGTTCCGTGGTACGGGCACGCCCACGTCGCGTACGTCCCCGGGTCCGACGGTCGCATCACCGGCCTGTCCAAGCTGGCCCGCCTGGTCCAGGGCTACGCCCACCGTCCCCAGGTGCAAGAACGGCTCACCGCCGAGGTCGCCGACACCCTTCAGCAGGTCCTCGACCCTAGAGGCGTGCTGGTTGTGGTCGAAGCCGAGCACCTGTGCATGTCGATGCGGGGAGTGCGCACCCCCGGGACCACCACGGTCACCTCCGCGGTGCGGGGCGTGTTTCGCGACAGCGTCGCCACCCGCAGCGAAGCCATGGGATTCCTCCGCTCCAGTCGCTGACCGCCCGGCGCGGCGCCGGAGGGCGGGCGACGGCGGAACAAACCGGCCGGCCCCCGGTCCCGGTCCGGCCGCCCGGGTAACCTTCGCCCGTGGTCCTCGTCATGGGCGTGTTGAACGTCACCCCCGATTCCTTCTCCGACGGGGGCCGTTGGTTCGACCACGCCCTCGCCATCGCCCATGGTCGCCGGCTCATCGCCGACGGCGCCGACATCATCGATGTCGGCGGCGAATCGACCCGCCCCGGTGCGGAACCCGTCGCCGAGGAGGAGGAGTTGCGCCGGGTGCTGCCCGTCGTGGAGGCCCTCGCCCCGGAGGTTGAGGTGTCCATCGACACCCGCAAGCCAGCGGTGGCGGAGGCCGCGCTGGGCGCCGGCGCGCGCATCGTCAACGACATCTCCGCGTCGCTGTGGCCGGTCGCGGCGGCCGGGGGCGCCGGCTGGATCGCCATGCACTGCCCGGCCGACCCGTCGGTCATGACCGCCCACGCCCGTTACCGCGACGTCGTCAGCGAGGTCGCCGACCACCTGGTCCGGCGGGCGGAGCAGGCCAGAGCCGCCGGCGTGGAACGGATCTGGATCGACCCGGGGATCGGCTTCGCCAAGACCGCAGCCCACAACCTGTCGCTGCTGCGGCACCTCGACCGGTTCGTGGCGACGGGCTGGCCGGTAGCGGTCGGGACCAGCCGCAAGAGCTTCCTCGGGGCTCTCGCCGCCGGCCCGGACGGTCTCCCGGCCCCCGTCGACGACCGCCTGGAACCGTCCCTGGCAACGGCCGCGTGGGCGCTGACGCAGGGAGCCGCGATGGTCCGGGTCCACGACGTGCGGCCCACGGCGCAGCTGGTCCGGATGTCCACGCCCGAGTTCGCCGGGGTCGGTGCCCGATGAAAGGCAAGTGGGCCAAGGGGATCCCGCCCCGCTTCTTCGCTTGGATCATCAAGGACCAGCTGGCGGTCAGCGAACGGCCCGGCGGCTACGCCCGCAACCACCGCAAGGTCCGCCGGCAGGAGGAGATCCTGTGGCTGCGAGGCGAGGGCTTCACGCGGGTGGTGTCTCTGCTGCCGTCGTCGCACAACCTCCACGCCTACGACGAGCTGGAGATGAGGTGGTCCCACGTGCCTTTCGGGCCCCAGGACGACCCGATCCTCGTGCTGCCCGACCTCTACAGCCAGATCAGGGCGTGGCTGGCCAGCGGCGAGCGGATCCTGATCCACCAAGAGGAGCTCAACGACCGCCTGATGGGCGTGGTCGCCGGGTACCTCCGCTGGTCGGGGATGGTCCCCTCCAGCCCCCAGACCATCGCGGTCATCGAGCGGATCTTGCACCGCCAGATGGGACCCGCCGGCCGCGAGCTGGTCGCCGCGGCCCCCGAGCTGCCCGGTCACGCCGCCGAGCCGCTCGGCAGCTGAGCCTGGCCGCGTGATGGGAGAAGCGACCGAGCCGGTCCGGAGCGTCCCGACCGGCGCCCCCGACCGCATCGAGCTGCGGGCGCTGCGGGTCCTCGGCACCCACGGGGTGCTCGAGGAGGAAAGGCTCCGGGCCCAACCCTTCGAGGTCGACGTCGACCTCCACGCCGAGCTGTCCGCTGCGGGCCGCAGCGACGACCTCGACGACACCGTCGACTACGGCGCCTTGTGCCAAGCGGTCGCCGACGCCGTCGCCGGTCCCCACGCCGATCTCCTCGAGCACCTAGCCCAACGGGTGGCCGACGCGGTGCTCGGCGCGGCGGGGCCTCGGGGACTGGCCGTCGACGTCACCGTGCGCAAGCTGCGCCCGCCCGTGCCCCACGACCTCGGCTCCTCCGCAGTGACGGTCCGCCGCCGCCGACCGTGAACCGCGGCCAGAGGACCGGGCCGGGCGGCGCTGCGGCGGTCTCGGCTGCTGGCGGCGCCGCGTGACCGCCGACGCCGACGCCGCCACCGCGCCGGCGGGGCGGGCGTTTTTGGCCCTCGGGTCCAACCTGGGGGACCGCCGGGGCAACCTGACCCTGGGGGTGTCGCTCATCCCCGATGTCGTCGCCGTGTCGCCGGTGTATGAGACCGCCCCCGTCGGCGGCCCCGACGGGCAGGGTCCGTTCCTCAACTGCGTGGTGGAGGTCCGCACCGCTTTGTCGCCGATGCAACTCCTAGACGTGGCCCAAGCGGCCGAGGCGGCCGCCCACCGGGTGCGCCTCGAGCGGTGGGGGCCGCGCACCCTCGACGTCGACGTCCTCCTCGTCGGCGAGGACGGGGAGCGTGTCGTGGACACCCCGACGCTGACCGTGCCCCATCCGAGGATGTGGCAACGCGGCTTCGTGCTGGTCCCCCTCGCCGACCTCGACCGCCGGCTGGTCGGCGACCGCCTCACCCCCGAGCTTGCCCTCGGCGTGGTGGCGGCCGGTAGCGTGTGAGGCACCGAACGGCCGAGCCGCGGTGCGACCGGGAGGCCCGGCCGCCCGCAGCGGGGCCCACCACCCAGCGAACGGCACCCCCGACAGGGGCCGGAACGTCTGTGAGGATCCGAGTGCCCGCTCCACGACCCATGCCCACAGGACCGACCGCGTGGAGCTGATCACCGACCCCGTCGCCTGGCGCGACGCAATGGACGCGGCCCGCCGCGACGGTCACCAGGTCGGCCTGGTGCCGACCATGGGCGCCCTCCACGCCGGGCATCTGTCGCTCATCCGGCGGGCCCGGGCCGACTGCGGGGTGGTGGCGGTGACCAACTACGTCAACCCGCTGCAGTTCGGCGCAGGGGAGGACCTCGCCGCCTACCCGCGGGACCTGGAGGGTGACGCCCGCGCAGCCGAGTCGGTCGGCGCGGACGTCATGTTCGCCCCGTCGGTCAGGGAGATGTGGCCCGAGGAGCCTCGCACCACCATCCACGTCGGGGGCATCTCCGAGGTCCTCGACGGCGCGTCCCGCCCCGGCCACTTCGACGGGGTGGCGACCATCGTGGCCAAGCTGCTGGCGCTGGCCGGGCGGTGCTGGGCGTACTTCGGGGAGAAGGACTTCCAGCAGCTGGCCGTCATCCGCCGCCTCGTCGACGACCTGTCGCTGCCCGTGTTCGTCATCGGCTGCCCGATCGTGCGGACCACCGAAGGGCTGGCCCTCTCCAGCCGCAACGCGTACCTGACCCCCGACGAGCTGGCGGTGGCCCCGGCCCTCTACTGGTCGCTGCTCGCCGGCAAGCGGGCCGTCGAGGACGACGGCGAGACCGACCCGGCTGCGGTCGTCGACCGGATCGAGGAGGCGCTGGGCCGCGAACCGCGCTTCGAGCTGGACTACGCGGCGGTGGTGGACCCCGCCACCTTCGACGTGCCGGGGCGCATCGAAACCCCGGTCCGCCTGCTCGTCGCGGCCCGCCTGGGCCGGGCCCGTCTCATCGACAACCTCCCGGCCAGCCTGCCCGGGAGCGCCGAGTGACCGGGTCACGGCCGGGCGGCCCGGACATGGACCTGCTTATCGTCGGCAGCGGCGTCGCCGGCCTGTCGGCCGCGGTGCGGGCCATGACCCTCGAGCCGGGGATCCGCGT
Organism: Acidiferrimicrobium sp. IK; assembly: GCF_025499425.1. Lineage (GTDB taxonomy): Bacteria > Actinomycetota > Acidimicrobiia > Acidimicrobiales > Palsa-688 > Acidiferrimicrobium. Next base: position 16,684 of record NZ_JAIMCB010000018.1, on the reverse strand, counting down.
CGGGGTGGTGTCCAAAGCCGAACTGTCGGTCTCGGCCACCCAGTGGGCGCAAGGTGGCGTCGCCGCGGTCCTCGCCGGCGCGGCCCGCCCGGAGGACAGCATCGACCTGCACATCGCCGACACGCTCGCCGCCGGCGCGGGGCTTTGCGACGTGGCCGCCACCCGCCTCCTCGTCACCGACGGCCCCGACGCCGTCCGGGACCTGGTCCGCCAGGGCGCCACCTTCGACCGGGATCCCGACGGGGCGCTGGCCCTGGCCCGGGAGGGCGGCCACTCTGCGGCGCGGGTGGTCCACGCCGGCGGCGCGGCCACCGGCGCCGAGATCGAACGCACCCTGGTCGCGGCCACCCGGGCGCTGGCCTCCGAGCTGCACGAGGGGTGGTACGCGCTCGACCTGCTCGTCGAGCGGGGTGCCTGCCGGGGCGTCGTGGCCCTCGACCCGGCCGGCCGGCCCGTGGCTCTGCGCGCCGCGAACACCCTCTTGGCGACCGGCGGCGCCGGCCAGATGTTCTCGGTGACGACCAACCCGCCGCAGTCGACCGGCGACGGGCCGGCCATGGCCCGCCGGGCCGGGGTGACGGTGGCCGACGTCGAGTTCATGCAGTTCCACCCGACCGCCCTCCACGACAGCAGCGTCCCCCGGGCGCTGCTCTCGGAGGCCCTCCGCGGCGAGGGGGCGCTCCTCCGCGACGCGTCGGGCCACCGTTTCGTGGACGAACTGGCCCCTCGCGACGTCGTCAGCCGGGCCATCACCCGCCGGATGCTGGAGGAGGGCGGCGAGCACGCCTGGCTGGACGCCACCGGCATCGACGACTTCGCCCGTCACTTCCCGACGCTGATGCCGCCGCTGCGCCGCTTGGGGATCGACCCGGCGAAGGACTGGCTGCCGGTGGCTCCCGCCGCCCACTACCTCTCCGGCGGGATCGTCACCGACCTCGACGGGGCGTCGACGCTGCCGGGCCTGTGGGCGGCGGGGGAAGCGGCCTGCACCGGCGTGCACGGCGCCAACCGGCTGGCCTCCAACTCGCTGCTCGAAGGCATGGTGTTCGCCGCTCGCGTCGTGGATGCGCTCAGGGCGGGGAAAATGGGGCCGTCGCCGACCGGCGTGATGGCGTCGATCCTCGAGCCCGGCGCCCACCCCGATCACCTGCCGGCGGTCCCGCTGGTGAACACCGCGACGCCCGGCGCGCTCCGCCCGCTCGGGGGCCCGGACCCGGCCAAGGCCCGCGAGCACCTGCAGCGCAGCATGACCGTCGGCGCCGGCGTCGTTCGCTCCGAGGCGTCCCTCTCCGAGGTCGCCTCGGAGCTCTCGTCGCTCTCCGGGCCCGGCGCGCCGGTCCCGCCTGACCCGGCGGTGCCCACCGCCGCGCAGGCCGAGCTGGGCAACCTGGTCACCGTCGCCGCCTGCCTGGTCGACGCCGCGTTGGCCCGCCGGGAGAGCCGAGGCGCCCACAGCCGCTCCGACTTCCCCGAGCCGCTCGACGCGCAGCGGGTCCGGTACACCCATTGAACGGGAGCTGCACATGAGCTGGATCGACCCGCCGGTGAGCGCGGTGCGAGAGGTCGTCGCCCGGGCCCTCGCCGAGGACCTCGGGGTCCTCGGCGACCTGACCGCCACCTTGGTGCCCGACGACGCGACGGTCACCGCGGTGGTTACCTCACGCGCCGACGGTGTGCTGGCCGGGCGGTTGTCGGCGGCCCACGCCTTCGCCGCGGTGGACCCCGCCATCGACGTTTCCTGGTCGGCTGTCGACGGCGACCGCCTCACCGCCGGCCAGGCGGTGGCCTCGGTGGAGGGGCCGCTGGCTTCGGTCCTCACCGCGGAGCGCACCGCCCTCAACCTCCTCGGCCATCTCTCCGGGGTGGCCACCCTGACCCGGCGCTACGCCGACGCGGCCGGGCCGGCCACCAAGATCCGCGACACCCGCAAGACGACGCCTGGGCTGCGTGCACTGGAGAAGGCCGCGGTGCGCGCCGGCGGCGGCGTCAACCACCGAGGGTCGCTCTCCGACGGGATCCTGGTGAAGGACAACCACCTCGCCGGGCTGCCGATCGCCGGCTTGGTGGCCGCCGCCCGGGCCCGCTGGCCCGGCCAGTCGGTGGAGGTCGAGTGCGACACCATCGAGCAGGTCCGCGCCGCGTGCGCGGCGGGCGCCGACATGGTCCTGGTCGACAACATGACTCCCGCGCAGGTCGCCGAGGCGGTCGCCGCCGTCGGGGGGACGATCCCCGTCGAGGTCTCCGGCCGGGTAACCCTCGACACCGTCGCCGCCTACGCGGCCGCCGGCGCCGACCTCATCGCCGTCGGGGCCCTCACCCATTCCGCGCCGGTCCTCGACATCGGCCTCGACCTCCTGCAGGAGCGTTAACACGATGCTCGTCGCCATCGACGTCGGCAACACCCAGACCGTCGTCGGGCTCTTCGCCCCCGGCGACGGGCCCGGCGGCAGCAGCCATCAGCTGCTGCACCACTGGCGGGTCTCGACGGTCGCCAACCGCACCGCCGACGAGCTGGCGTTGCAGATGCACCACCTCTTCGAGCTGCGCGACCTCGACCCCGGGGAGGCGATCACCGGTGTGGCGGTGGCGTCGGTGGTGCCCCGGCTGCGCACCGCGCTGCGGGAGATGACCGACCGCTGGTTCAAGGTCAACACGGTCATCGTCGAGCCGGGCATCAAAACCGGCATGCCGATCCTCTACGACAACCCTCGGGAGGTCGGCGCCGACCGGATCGCGGACGCGGTCGCCGCCTACGACCTCTACGGCGGCCCGACCATCGTGGTGGACTTCGGGACGGCCACCACCTTCGAGGTGGTCTCCGAGAAGGGCGAGTACCTGGGAGGGGTCATCCTGCCCGGCATCGAGATCTCCCTCGAGGCGCTCTTCGCCCGGGCCGCGCTGCTGCCCCGGGTGGAGCTGGTCGAACCCCGCTCGGTCCTGGCCAAAAACACCGTCGAATCGGTCCAGTCCGGCGCCATCTACGGCTTCGCGGCGCAAGTCGACGGGCTGTGCCGGCGCCTCGAGGCAGAGCTGGGCCCCTGTACCGTCGTGGGCACCGGCGGCCTGGCCGGTCTCATCGGCCCGGTGTCGGAGGCCATCGAGCACCACGAGCCGTGGCTCACCCTCTACGGACTGCGGATCATCTACGGCCGCAACGAGCGTTGAAAGGCACCATGACCGACGTTCCGTACCGTTTCGACCGCAACGCGACCGCCGCCGGCCTGGCCGCTGACTACGCGGACCTCGGGATCGGCGAGGAGACCGGCGTGACCGTGCGCGTCGCCGGGCGGCTGATGCTGCGCCGGGACCAGGGCCGGTTGACCTTCGGGACGCTGCGGGACTCCTCCGGGGCCATCCAGCTCTTCGCCGGCGTCAAGTGGACCGCGGACTACGACTCCTTTTCCCACCTCAACCTGGGCGACTGGATCGGGGCGGAGGGGGAGGTGGTGCGCACCAGGACCGGCGAGCTGTCGGTGAAGGTGACCTCCTGGGTGCGCCTCGCCGAGGCCCGGCGCAGCTTCGGTGACAAGTTCCGGGGGATCACCGACGTCGACTTGCGCTACCGCCAGCGCTACGCCGACCTGTGGGCCAACGAGGGATCCCGCGACACCCTCCTTGCCCGCAGCCGGATCATCTCCGCGACCCGGCGCTGGCTCGAGGACCGCGACTTCGTCGAGGTCGAGACCCCGATCTTCCATCCCATCCCCGGTGGTGCCGCGGCCCGGCCGTTCACCACCCACCACAACGCCCTCGACGTCGACTTGTACCTGCGAATCGCCCCCGAGCTGTACCTCAAACGGCTGGTCGTCGGCGGCTTCGAGCGGGTGTTCGAGATCGGACGGGTCTTCCGCAACGAGGGTCTCTCCCCCCGCCACAACCCCGAGTTCACGATGCTCGAGCTGTACCAGGCCTACGCCGACTACGGCGACATGATGGAGCTCATCGAGTCGCTCGTCGCCCACCTGGCCACGGTCATGCTCGGCACCACCTCGCTCGTGTACGCCGGCCGGGAGCTGGACCTGTCGACCCCGTGGCGGCGGGCGTCGCTGAGCGACCTGGTCGAGGAGCAGACCGGCCGGCGCTACACCATCGAGACCCCCATCGACGAGCTGCGAGCCGCGGCCGGCGGCTACGGCATCCCCGTGAGCGGCGCGTGGGGTCCGGGGAAGCTGCTCCTCGAGATCTACGAGAAGACCACCGAAGCCGCCCTGTGGGGCCCGGTGTTCGTCACCGACTACCCCAAGGAGGTTTCCCCCCTCGCCCGGGACCACCGCGACCAGCCGGGGATGGTCGAGCGCTTCGAGGGGATCGTCGCCGGCCGGGAGCTGTGCAACGCGTTCTCCGAGCTGATCGACCCCGACGAGCAGAAGGCCCGCTTCGAGGACCAGGCCCGGGCCCGGGCGGCCGGCGACGACGAGGCGATGGCCGTCGACGCCGACTACCTGCGGGCGCTGGAGTACGGCCTGCCGCCGACCGGCGGCCTCGGGCTCGGCATCGACCGCCTGGTCATGCTGCTGACCGGCGCGGAGGCCATCCGCGACGTCATCGCGTTCCCGACGCTTCGCCCGGAGGCGCCCGAGGCGCCTGACGGGCCGGCTGGCGGCCCCGACGAGGCGGACCGGGCCGGCTAGGCCAGGTCGAGGTCGTCGAGGAGGCGATGCCCCAGCCCGTCGAGCTGAGCCACCGCGTCGGCGTCGGCGTGGCGGGCCAGCGGGCGTAGGGCGTCGTCGGCCCGGTCGGCCCACCGCCGGGCCGCGCTCACCGACAGGCTGACGGCGTCGGTGCCAAGGATCAGGTCCCGGGCCTTGTCCCGGGCCGGGCCGTCCAGCGGTCCGCCGAGCAGGGACCTCAAGTCATCGCCCACCCCGGGCGCCACCAGGGCGCGGATCACCGGGAGGGTGTAGGTCCCCTCCACCATGTCATGCCCCGCCGGCTTGCCGAGCACGTCGTCGGTGCTCACCAGGTCCCGGATGTCGTCCCAGATCTGGAAGGCCATGCCGAACGCGTGCCCGAACGCGGTGAGGGCCTCCACTGCGGGCGGCGAGCCCCCCGCCGCCAGCGCACCGATGCGCGACGACGTCGCGAGCAGCGACGCGGTCTTGCCGGCGATGGCCCGCTCGTAGGCCTCCTCGCTGCGGTCCGGGTTGAACGCCGCCTCCAGCTGCGCGACCTCACCCTGGCACAGCTGCCCGATCGTCCGGGCCAGAAGCGCCGCGACCTCGGTGCCCAGACCCGCCGCCAGCTCCGACGCCCGGGCCAAGAGAAAGTCGCCGGCGAGGATGGCGACCAGGTTGCCGTAACGGAAGTTGACGCTAGGCACGCCCCGGCGGGACTCCGCCTCGTCCATGACGTCGTCGTGGTAGAGCGATCCGAGGTGGACCAGCTCCACCGACACCGCCCCCTGCAGCACGTCGGGCGTGGCGTCCACGCCGCACACCGCGGCGGACGCCAGGACCAGCACCGGCCGCAGCCGCTTCCCGCCGGCCGCGACGAGGTGACCGGCCACTTCGGTCAAGAACGGGTCCTCGGTCGTCACCGCGTCGCGCAGCGCGCCTTCGACCAGGCGGAGGCGGTCCTCCAGACCTGGGAGGCGGAACTGGGCGACGAGGTTCACCGTCGAGGACGATACGGCATACCCGGGGACAACGACGAAACCCGCCTGCCGAGGCGCCCCGGGTGGGCCCTTTTTCCCCGATGCGCGCCGCCGCGTCCGCTCACCGACGCCGTACCCTGCACCCACCACCGCCGGTCCCCGCGATCACACCAAGTGCGGCGATAGCCCGGGCGTCGAACGCAAGCCGGGGGCGGTGGGTACACTTACGGGACGGAGGACCAGAGGTGGGCACCACCCGCTAACGGACCTACAAGCCGCGCAGGGAGGCGGTCCACTTGTTCGAACGTTTCACTGACCGAGCCCGCAGGGTGCTGGTGTTGGCCCAAGAGGAAGCTCGGCTCCTCAACCACAACTTCATAGGCACCGAACACATCCTCCTGGGTCTGATCCACGAGGGTGAGGGTGTCGCCGCCAAGGCCCTGGAATCTCTCGGGATCAGCCTCGAGGCCGTTCGCGAGAAGGTCGAGGAGACCATCGGCCCAGCCGGGTCCTCCACGACCGGCTCCCCGCCGTTCACGCCCCGAGCCAAGAAGGTCCTCGAGCTGTCGCTTCGCGAGGCCCTGCAGCTCGGGCACAACTACATCGGCACGGAGCACATGCTCCTCGGCTTGGTCCGCGAGGGGGAGGGCGTCGCCGCTCAGGTGCTCGTCAGCCTCGGAGCCGACCTGTCCCGAGTCCGTCAGCAAGTCATCCAGCTGCTCTCCGGCTACCAGTCGCCGAGCGGTGGCAAGGAAGGTGCCGCTCCCGGCGCCGGGACCGCCACCAGCCCGGAGACCCCGACCGGCTCCCCGGTGCTCGACCAGTTCGGGCGCAACCTCACCCAGCTGGCCCGCGACCGCAAGCTGGACCCGGTCATCGGGCGCGACCGCGAGATCGAGCGGGTCATGCAGGTCCTCTCCCGACGGACCAAGAACAACCCGGTCCTCATCGGCGAGCCTGGGGTCGGCAAGACCGCCATCGTCGAGGGCCTGGCCCAAAAGATCGTGTCGGGCGACGTGCCCGAGACCATCAAGGGCAAGCAGCTCTACACCCTCGACCTCGGGGCGCTGGTCGCGGGCTCCCGCTACCGCGGCGACTTCGAGGAGCGCCTCAAGAAGGTCCTCAAGGAGATCCGCACCCGCGGGGACATCATCTTGTTCATCGACGAGCTGCACACCCTCGTCGGTGCGGGCGCGGCCGAGGGTGCCATCGACGCGGCCTCGATCCTCAAGCCGATGCTCGCCCGCGGCGAGCTGCAGACCGTCGGGGCCACCACCCTCGACGAGTACCGCAAGCACCTGGAGAAGGACGCCGCCCTGGAGCGCCGTTTCCAGCCGATCAAGGTCGACGAGCCGTCGCTGCCCCACACCATCGAGATCCTCAAGGGTCTCCGGGACCGCTACGAGAGCCACCACGGCGTGACCATCACCGACCAGGCGGTGGTCGCGGCCGCCAACCTGGCCGACCGTTACATCGCCGACCGGTACCTCCCGGACAAGGCCATCGACCTGATCGACGAGGCCGGCAGCCGCCTGCGGATCCGCCGCATGGCCACCCCGCCCGACTACAAAGCGATCGAGGACGAGATCCTCCGGGTCCGCAAGGACAAGGAGCTCTCCATCGAGAAGCAGAACTTCGAGCAGGCCAAGAAGTTCCGCGAGAAGGAAGAGGAGCTCCTTCAGCGCAAGGCCGCCAAGGAGCAGGAGTGGAGGGCCGAGGGCGTCGATCTCTTCGACGTCGTCGACGAGGAAGTCATCGCCGAGGTCCTGGCCAACTGGACCGGCATCCCGGTCTACAAGCTGACCGAGGAGGAGACCGCCAAGCTCCTGCGCATGGAGGACGAGCTCCACAAGCGGGTGATCGGCCAGGAGAACGCCATCAAGGCGGTGTCCCAGGCCATCCGCCGCACCCGCGCCGGTCTGAAGGACCCCAAGCGCCCCAGCGGCTCGTTCATCTTCCTCGGCCCCTCCGGTGTCGGGAAGACCGAGACGGCCAAAACCCTCGCCGAGTTCCTCTTCGGCGACGAGTCCTCGCTGATCATGCTCGACATGTCCGAGTACATGGAGAAGCACACCGTCAGCCGCCTGGTCGGGTCTCCTCCCGGGTACGTCGGTTACGAAGAGGGCGGTCAGCTGACCGAGGCGGTGCGGCGCAAGCCGTTCTCGGTGGTCCTCTTCGACGAGATCGAAAAGGCCCACCCCGACGTGTTCAACACCCTCCTGCAGATCCTCGAGGACGGTCGCCTGACCGACTCCCAGGGGCGTTCGGTGGACTTCAAGAACACCGTCATCATCATGACCTCCAACCTCGGCACCGCGGACCTCCGCAAGGCGTCGGTGGGCTTCGCCAAAAACGACGAGGCGGTCACCTACGAGAAGATGAAGGTCAAGGTCAATGAGGCGCTCAAGGCCCACTTCCGGCCCGAGTTCCTCAACCGGATCGACGACGTCATCGTCTTCCACGAGCTGACCAAGCCCGAGGTCACCGAGATCATCGATCTCATGATCAAGCGGGTCAGGGAGCAGCTCGAGACCCAGGGGCTGGGCTTGGAGCTGACCCAGGAGGCCAAGTTCTACGTGGTCGACAAGGGCTACGACCCGACCCTCGGGGCCCGGCCGCTGCGCCGTGCCCTGCAGCGCCTGGTCGAGGACCCGCTGTCGGAGAAGATCCTGTGGAAGGAGTTCCGCGCCGGCGAGACGATCATCGTCGACGTGGAGGGCGACGAGGTGGTGTTCCGCTCCGTCGAGGGGCTCGAGCCCCCGCCCGTCGAGCTGGCCGGCGCCGGCTCCGGCGAGTAACGCCCACCCGACACCACCCTCAGCACATACCGCTCGCACCAAGGACCCCCGGCCCCGGCCGGGGGTCCGGCGCGTACTTCCTGCCGCTAGCCTCGCCCGGATGCGGCGGCGGGCTGTAGGGCGAGGGCGGCGGTCGCTGACGGCTGTCGCGGTCGCGCTGCTGATCGCGTTGGCGTGCGCGTCGTGCCAGGCCAGCGCCCACGTGTCGGTAGCGGTCCGGCCCGACGGGTCGGGCACCGTCACGGTGACCGTCACCCTCGACCCCGCCGCCAACACCGCGGTCGGCGGTCTGGCCAGCCAGCTCGACACCGCCGGCCTGGCAGCCCAAGGGTGGGCGGTGGGGCCGGTCACCGCCACCGCCGGCGGTGGCGCGTCGGTCGCCGCGGCCCACCGCTTCGCGACGCCAGCCCAGCTCTCCGAGGTGGTGGCGTCGATCGCCGGCAGCGGGGGCACGCACGTCGTCGAGCTGGCCTTGCGGCGCACCCACAGCCTGTGGCAGGACCGGTCCACCCTCACCGGCAGGATCGACCTGTCGTGCGGGGTCGGGTGCTTCGGTGACCAGGGACTGACCGGCCCGACCGGCTCGCCGCTCGGCTTCGACCCGGCGGAGGCCGCCGCCCAAGCCGGTGTCCAGCCGGCCCAGGCCCTCAGCCTCCGGGTCGGGGTCGCGCTCCCTGGGGCGCTGCGCTCCACCGACGCCACGTCGCGCAGCGGCGGCCAGCTGGAGTGGTCCGCGCCGCTCGGGGATCGTCTGGCGCTCGACGCCACCACCCGCACGTGGAACACCGGCGCCATCACCGCCGCGGCGGTCGCCGCTGGTGTGCTGCTGGTGGTCCTGGTCGGGTTGGGGTGGCTGTTGTGGCGGCGCCGCCGGCGCCCGAGGGGAGCCCACAGCCGGCGGCCCCGGGCGCCCGCAGGGTCCCGGGGGGGCTGATCCCCGGGATGGTCACACCGGGTCTCTAGGGTGGGAGCCGTGCGAACGTGCGTTCCCTTTCCTCGTCGGGGTGGTCATGCGGGTCCCGAGGCCGGCGCGTGAGCCGGGCCCGGACCCTGCACCGCTGCCAGGAGTGCGGGGCGGTCACCCCCAGGTGGGCGGGCCGCTGCCCCGGTTGCGAGGCGTGGGGCAGCCTGGTTGAGGAGGTGGAGCCGGTCCGGGCCGCCGCCGGCCGGCCGGCTTCGATCGCCGCCCCCGTCGCGTTGGCCGACGTCGACGGCGGCGCCGGCGCCCCGTCGGCGACCGGGATCGACGAGCTGGATCGGGTGCTCGGCGGCGGCCTGGTCCGCGGCTCGGTCACCCTCGTCGGCGGGGAGCCGGGGGTCGGCAAGTCCACGCTCCTCCTCCAGACCCTGGCCAGCCTGGCCTCCCGAGGTTGGAAGTGCCTGCTGGTGTCGGCCGAGGAGTCCGCGCAGCAGGTCCGCCGCCGAGCCGGGCGGCTGGGCGCGGTCCGGCCGGGGATGTGGCTGGTCGCGGAGACGTCGATGCCCGGCATCCGCGCCGCAGTCGCCGATCTGGCCCCCGACGTGGTGGTGGTCGACTCGGTGCAGACGGTGTGGGACCCGGAGCTGGGCTCGGCGCCCGGCTCGGTGGCCCAGGTCCGAGGCTGCGCCCAGGCACTGACCGCCATGGCCAAGGCCGACGGCCCGGCGGTGGTCCTCGTCGGCCACGTCACCAAGGACGGGACGCTGGCCGGCCCCAGGGTCCTCGAGCACGTCGTCGATACCGTGCTGACCTTCGACGGCGAGCGTCACCACGCCCTGCGGCTCCTGCGCAGCGTCAAGCACCGCTTCGGACCGACCGGGGAGCTGGGCCTTTTCGAGATGGGCGACGCCGGCCTGAAGGGGGTGCCCGACCCGAGCGGCTTGTTCCTCGGCGACCGCCGCCAGGGGACGCCGGGCTCGGTGGTCTTCCCGTCGATGGAGGGCTACCGGCCGCTGCTGGTGGAGTTGCAGGCGTTGGTGTGCGAGTCCACGCTGGCCGCGCCCCGCCGGTCCGTTTCGGGGCTCGACGCCAGCCGCCTGGCGTTGCTGGTGGCGGTCCTCCAGCAGCGGGCGGGGATCAACTGCCTGCCGAGCGACGTGTACGTCTCCGCGGTCGGTGGCGTGCGGGTCGTCGAGCCCGGCGCCGACCTGGCGGTGGCGCTGGCGCTGGCCTCGGCCCGCACGGGCGTGGCCCTGCCGCCGGACCTGGTGGTGCTCGGCGAGATCGGCCTCGGCGGCGAGATCCGTCAGGTCGCCCACAGCTCCCGGCGGCTTCGGGAGGCGGCCCGGCTCGGGTTCTCCACGGCGGTGGTCCCCGCCTCGGCGCCCGATGAGCCCGGCGTACGCCTGCGCCGGGTCGGTTCCCTGGCCGAGGCGGTGGCCACGGTCCTAGGCGCCGGCCAGCCTGCCGGGGCCGCCGGGGCGGGGAGGGGCTCCTCCGCCCGGGACGGGGGAGCCACCCGCGACGTCGGGCACCGGGGCGCCTTGCGGGCCGCGGCCGGTGGTCCGCCCGCGGCGGCCGCAGCGGCCGCCCTGCTCGACTGACGGGCCTGTCCGCTCGGTGACGGGCGGTTACCGCCGGGGTATTCGGATGCCGGCAGCGCCGGCGTCCGACTACCCTTCCTACAGTGCTGGACGAGGCCCGGGCCGCCATGATCGAGGCCCTCGCGGCGGTGGCCCCGGGCCGCCCGCTGCGAGCCGGCCTGGACCGCATCTTGCAGGCCAGCAAGGGAGCGTTGATCGTCGTCGGTGACGGCCCCGAAGTCCTCGACATCTGCTCGGGCGGCTTCCTCCTCGACGCCGAGTTCAGCCCTCAGCGCCTCTACGAGCTGGCCAAGATGGACGGCGCGATCATCCTGGCCCCCGACGCCAGCCGCATCGCCCGGGCCAACGTCCACCTGGTTCCCAACCCCAACCTGGCCACCACCGAGACCGGCACCCGGCACCGCACCGCAGAGCGGGTGGCGCGGGCGGTCGCGGTGCCGGTCATCGCAGTGTCAGAGGACCTGGCGGTCATCACGGTCTACCGTGGCGGCCACAAGCGGGCGCTGGACCCGGTGGCCAGGGTCCTCGGGCGGGCCAACCAGGCGCTGCAAACCCTCGAGCGCTACCGCAACCGGCTCGACGCGGTGACCAGCAGCCTCTCGGCGCTGGAAGTCGAGGACCTGGTGACCACCAAGGACGCGGTGACCGTCTTGCAGCGAGCCGAGATGGTCAGCCGCATCGCCGACGAGGTCGAGGGCTACATCGTCGAGCTGGGCACCGACGGCCGGCTCGTGCACCTCCAGCTCGAGGAGCTCATGGGCGGCGTCGATGACGACCGCCGTCACGTGATTCGCGACTACGTGGTCGACGGGGACCCGGGCGCGGCCGAGGGGGCGCTGCGCGCCCTGGCCAGCTTGAGCACCGAGCGCCTGCTCGACCTCGGCGCGGTCGCCGGGATCCTGCACCTGCCCGCCGGCGGCGACGTCGACGCCAGCCTGGTCCCGAGGGGCTACCGGCTGCTGGCCAAGGTGCCCCGCCTCCAAGAAGCCGCCATCGACACCCTGACGGCCCGCTTCGGGAACCTGCAGAAGCTGATGCGGGCCACCGTCGAGGACCTCGAGGCGGTCGACGGCATCGACGGCACCACCGCCCGGATCGTCAAGGACGGCCTGGCCCGCCTGACCGAGTCGTCGATCCTCGACAGCTACAGCTGAGCCCAGCCGCGGCCGCTAGCGGGCCCGCTGCGCCAGGCGGTCGCGCTCGATGATCCGGTAGCGGCGGTCGATCTGGTCGATCCACCCGAGGCGGATGAACGCGGCGATCGCCTTGTTGACCCGCTCGCGCGACGCCCCCACCAGGCCGGCCAGCTCCTCCTGGGTGATCGGCAGCTGGAACTCGTCGGCCTCCCCGGCCAGCTCCAGCAGCCGCTTGGCGGTGCGGCCGGTCACGTCCAAGAACACCGCGTCGGCCAGCGCCGAGTCGGTGCTGCGCAGCCGTTGGGCCAGGAGGCTGACGACGTCCCAGAGCAGCTCCGGGCGGGCGTCGAGCGCCTCGCGGACCAGGTGGTAGGGGAGGCGGAGCAGCTCGGAACTCTCCAGCGCCCGGGCCGACGCGGAGCGCTCGCCTTGATCGAACAACGGCATCTCGCCGAAGAGGTCCCCGGCCTCCATGAGCGCCACCAGCGACTCGCGCCCGTCGGGGGAGCGGCGACCGACCGCGATGCGCCCGGAGCGGACCACGAACAGCTCGTCGGCCGACGCCCCCTCGGAGAAGATCACCTGGTTGCGGTCGCAGCGCAGCGGCCGGGCCCCGGTCAGCAGCCGCTCGAGCGCCGCCTCGTCGAAGGCCGAGAACAGATCAGAGCGGGCCAGAAGCGCGAGGTCGTCCATGCTGGGAGGCAGACTAACCCGCGAACGGCCCTCGGGCCCGGGGTCCTGTACCCTGGAACGACCCCCCAGCCGTACCATTCCCGGGAGCACCATGCCGTTCGACGTCGGAGACAAGGTCGTCTACCCCCACCACGGGGCTGCCGTGGTGGAGCGGCGCGAGTTCAAGGAAGCGTTCGGCGAGAAGAAGGAATACCTCGTCCTCCGCTTGGCCTACGGAGACCTGGTGTTGATGGTCCCCGCCGACAACACCGACGAGGTCGGGTTGCGCGAGGTCATCAACGACGAGGAGGTCGAGGAGGTGTTCGCCGTGTTGCGCAAGAAGGACGTGCGGATGCCGACCAACTGGTCCCGGCGCTACAAGAACCACGTGGAGAAGCTGAAGTCCGGCGACATCTACCAGGTCGCCGAGGTGGTCCGGAACCTGTCCAACCGTGACAAGGACAAGGGTCTGTCGGCGGGGGAGAAGCGGATGCTCAACCGGGCCCGGCAGATCCTGGTCTCGGAGCTGACCTTCGCCATCGGCGTGTCAGAGGTCGAGGCGGAGAAGAAACTGGACGACGCGCTGCCGTAGGCGGCGCGCAAGGGAGCTGAGCGTCGTGGAGGCCTGGGCGGTCGTCGTGGCCGGCGGTATCGGAACCCGCTTCGGGGCCCGCAAGCAATACGAGTCGCTGGCCGGGCGCCCGGTGCTGGCCTGGTCGCTGGACCAGGCGCGCCGCTGCTGCACCGGTGTAGTCCTGGTGGTGCCGGCCGACGACATCGGGCGGCGGGAGTGGCCGGCTGACCTGGTCGTCGCCGGCGGCGCCAGCCGCTCGGCGTCGGTGCGCGCCGGGCTCGAGGCGGTGCCCGCCTCCGCCGGGATCATCGCGGTTCACGACGCGGCCCGGCCGCTGGCGCGCGACAGCATCTGGCACGCCGCTCTCGACGCGGTCCGCCGGGGAGCCGACGCGGCGATCCCGACCGTGCAGGTGACCGACACCATCAAGCAGATCCAACCCGACGGCAGCCTCCTGACCCTCGACCGCAGCCGACTGGTGGCGGTCCAGACCCCACAGGCGTTCCGGGCGTCGGTGCTGCGCCAAGCCCACGCCAGCGGCCGCGACGCCACCGACGACGCGGCGCTGGTGGAGGCGATCGGCGGGACCGTCGTGCGCGTCGACGGCGCGCCCGACAACCTCAAAGTCACCGACCCCGGCGACCTGGCGGTGGCCGCCACGCTCCTCGGCGAAGGCACCCTGGCCCCGATCGACCGCCGGTGAGCGAGCCGCTCGGGCCCTGGCCCCGCGTCGGGCTCGGCTTCGACGTCCACCCCTTCAGCGACGACCCCGCCCGCCGGCTGGTCCTCGGCGGCGTTGCCATCGAAGGCCCCGGCCTGGCGGGCCACAGCGACGCCGACGTGGTCGCCCACTCGGTCGCCGACGCCCTCCTCGGCGCGGCGGGCATGCAGGACATCGGCACCCACTTCCCCGCCTCGGACCCGGCGCTGGCCGGGATCGACAGCATGGACATCCTGGCCCGGGTCGTGCTCATGGTCGGCTCCCACTTCCACATCGCCAACGTCGACGCCAAGGTGGTCCTCGAGTCGCCGCGGCTGGCGCCCCACCGCGATGACATGCAGCGTCGCTTGAGCGACGTGGTGGGCGCCCCGGTGGCGGTCACCGCCAAGCGGGCCGAGGGGCTTGGCACCATCGGCCGGCGGGAGGGCGTGGCGTGTTGGGCCGTGGCCCTCGTGGTGCCCCGGTGACCCCTTCGGGGCGGGGCGGCGCCGGGCGTGGCGGTGCTGGGCGTGGCGGTGCTGGGCGTGGCGGTGCTGGGGCTGGCGGCGCGGGCCGTGCTGGGGCCCGACGTGACAGTCCGGCGGGTAGCGGCGCCAGGAGCGAGCGGGCTGGGAGCGACAGCCGGCAGGGCCGCGCTGGTAGGGCCCACGACGGGGGACAGGGCAGGGCCCGCGGCGAGCGGACCGCGGCTCCCGGCGGGGTGGGTCGCGCCGGTGGCGCCCGATCCCGGCGGGCGGCGGATGGAACCGGCGACGGTCTCGGCGGGGATCAGGTCGAGGGGCGCCAGGCGGTCCGGGAGTTGCTGCTCGCTGGCCGCCGGCGGGTCCACCAGGTGCTGGTCGCGGAGAGCGACGACGGTCCGCTCGGCGCCTTAGCGGAGCTGGCCCGGGCCCGGGCCATCCCGGTGCACGCCGTCGGCCGGGGCCGGATCGACGCTCTGGCGGCCACCGACGCGCCGCAGGGCGTCGTCGCAAACGCCGATCCGCTCGTTGCTGTGGACCTTGACGAGTTGATCCAACCGCCGGGCGAAGCGGCGGCGATGCTGGTAGTGCTCGACGAGGTCACCGATCCCCACAACCTCGGCGCGGTCATGCGCAGCGCCCTCAGCGCCGGCGCCACCGGTGTTGTGCTCGGCCGGCACCGCTCCGCCCGCTTGACCCCCTCGGCGTTGAAGGCGGCCGCCGGTGCCGCTGAGTACCTGCCCGTCGCGTTGGTGACCGGGATCCCCGCCGCGCTCCGGACGCTGTCGGAGGCCGGCGTGTGGACGGTGGGCCTCGACGCGGACGGGCCAACCAGTCTCTGGGAGCTGCCGGTCGCCAGCGAGGCGGTCGCCATCGTCCTCGGAGCGGAGGGCCGGGGCTTGTCCCGGCTGGCGAGGGAACGCTGCGAGGTGGTGGCTCGGGTCCCGATGCTCGGCCCACTCGACTCGCTGAACGTTTCGGCGACCGCCGCCCTGGCGTGCTTCGAGGTGGCCCGCCGCCGGGCCGCCGCTTCGGCCTGACAACCCCGACGCCGACCCCCTCAGCCGGCTCTGCGCCCGCCAGCCCCGGCCACCCCGGGATGACTAGTCCCATGTGCGTGTCTCGCGGCTGAGCCAGCAGACCCGGCGGCCGGTCCCTCCTAGGGGCCGGGCCATGCGGGCCGTTGGTGGCCCGCACCGACGATCTGCTGGCCCGCACGGGCCAAGTTACCCGACAGTCATCAGCTTTGACCGGTTTTGAGCGGTTTGCCAGCGGTGACAGCGCGTCAGCCAACGTGGTGACAGTTGACACAGGACAGCGGCTCTAGCTACAAGTAACTAGTCCGTTGTGACCAGTCGTTCAACCTCACAGCGGACGGACCCGCACCCTCCGTCGCAGCCCTCCATCGCACCACCCAGAGGTGTCACCATGGCAATCCGCTCGATCTACCAGCCGCTCACCGACCAGACCGACGAGGAGCTCGTCGCTCGCTGGCAGGGAGGTGACGAGGTCGCCCTCGAGGAGCTCCTCCTCCGCTACCGCCGCTTCGCCCGGGCCAAGGCGAGGACCTACTTCCTGGTTGGCGCCGACGCCGACGACATCGAGCAGGAGGGTCTGATCGGGCTGTACAAGGCGGCCCGCGACTTCCAGGCTGATCGCCAGGTGTCGTTCCGGGCGTTCGCCGAGCTGTGCGTGACCCGGCAGGTGATCAGCGCCATAAAGGCGGCCACCCGCCAGAAGCACCAGCCGCTCAACCGCTACGTGTCGATCAGCGCGGCGCGCGGCGGGGACGACGCCGCGGAGCGCACCGTGGAGGACCTCCTCGACGATCACCGCATCGCCGACCCGGCCGACGAGGTGATCTCCCGCGAGCAGCTCGGCGCCATGCGGGCCACCGTCGCCGGCGCCCTGTCAGGCTTCGAGGTCGAGGTCCTCCGTCTCTACGTCGAGGGCACCTCGTACCAAGAGATCGGCCTGCGTCTGGGCCGTCATGTCAAGTCGATCGACAACGCCCTCCAGCGCATCAAGCGCAAGTTGGATCAGCAGCTGCGGGCGGACCCGACCGAGGACCTGGCGCTGGCCAGCTAGGACACTGTTGAACAACCCACGTTTTCCGGGTTCAGCGACTCGGGTTCACGAGCGAGGGGCATCCGGGTGTGACTGACCGACGAACCGGTCGTTGTGAGCGCCGTTTTGTGGGCGTGGT
>NZ_JAIMCB010000017.1 GCF_025499425.1 Acidiferrimicrobium sp. IK | reverse complement strand
TTGACTTCTATAATAGTCGTCGTCGGCACAGTGTTTGTGGCAACATTTCACCTATTGACTACGAGAGCTCTGCTATTATTCAAGCAGCATAAGGGAGTCCTCCACGATCTCAGGGGAAGCTCATCGAAACCTACGGGCTGGCCAAGGCCGGCGGCAGCCGGTTCTCCTACGCGTATGTCCGCGGCTACCACCCCCTGTTCGCCACGATCGCCGCCACCGGCGATGTCGTGCATTCCCGGCTGCGGGGCGGCCCCGCCCACTCCGCCAGAGGCGCCAGCAGTTTCCTGGCCGAAACGTTCGCCCGGGTCCGCGCCGCGGGAGCGACCGGCCCGCTGGTGGTGCGCGCCGACTCAGGGTTCTACAACCAGAAAGTCATCGCCGCTTGCACCACTGCCGGCGTCGACTACTCCGTCACGACGAAAATGTCCAAGCCGTTACGGGACGCGATCGCCAAGATCGCAGACCAGGACTGGACGGCGATCCCGTATTTCCTTGCTGACGGCGCGGACGTCGCGGAGATCGACTACCAGGCGTTCACCAAAAGCAAGAACGCCCCCGGCGGGATCAAGACCCGCCTGATCGTCCGGCGGGTCCGCCCGACACCAGGCTCGCAGCTCGCCCTGTTCGTCACCTGGTCCTATCACGCCTTCATCACCAACAGGACCGGCACCGTCGCCGCTCTGGAGGCCGACCACCGCCGCCATGCGGTCGTCGAGAACACCATCCGGGACCTCAAATACGGTGTCGGACTCAATCATCTCCCCTCCGGACGCTTCGGCGCGAACGCCGCCTGGCTCACCCTCAACGTCATCGCTCACAACATGGCCGCATGGACCGCCCGCCTCGGCGGGCTCGACACCACCCCTGACACGACCGCAGATCACCCCCGCGACGACGAGCCCACCCGACCCGACCGCCGGCGATCGTTCGTTGCGACCGACACCCTCCGACGCCGCTACCTCCACATACCCGGACGGATCACCACCTCCGGACGCCGGCGGACCCTTCACCTCCCGACAAACTGGCCCTGGCGACAAGCCTTCGACCAGACCCTCGCCACGCTGCGAACCGTCACCCTCACCACCTGACGATCCAGCATCAAGCGACACCCGCAACCACCCGCCGGTCTCGCAGACGACCATCCCATCCCACGAGCCCCTGGACCCTCACGGCCCGAAACCGACCCCAGCCACCGACCAAGGCCATCACCCCGACCGAAACCGAAAAACCCAACAACACCAAGCGAATCTGTGGATCAGGGCTAAGCTAAGTGGTATTGGGGCTAGCCGGCGATGACCTCGGTGCCGACGTAGGGGACCAGCGCGGCCGGGACCCGCACGGTGCCGTCCGGCTGCTGGCCGTGCTCGACGATCGCCGACCACACCCTGGGGGTGGCCAGCCCTGACCCGTTGAGGGTGTGCACGAACGCGGTGCCTCCGCCTTCCTTGCGGTAGCGGATCGCCCCCCGGCGGGCCTGGAAGTCGGTGACCAGGCTGACCGAGGACACCTCCAGCCACCGGTCGACGCCGGGGCTGTAGACCTCGAGGTCAAACACCCTCGACGCCGAGAAGGTGAGGTCTCCGGCGCACAGCTCGACCACCCGGTAGGGCAGTCCGAGGGTCTGGAGGGAGCGTTCGCAGTCGCCGAGCAGCGCGGCCAGCTCAGCGTCGCTGTCCTCCGGGCGGCACAGCTCGGCCAGCTCCACCTTGTGGAACTCGTGCAGGCGCTGCATGCCTCGGGTGTCCTTGCCCGCAGCGCCGGCCTCCCGGCGCCAGCACACGGTGTAGGCCATGTACCGCAGGGGCAGGTCGGCCTCCGGGAGGATCTCGTCTTGGTGCATGCCCATGAGCGGCACCTCGCCGGTCGGGATCAGCCACAGGTCGTCGTCGCGCAGCTTGTAAGCCTGCGACTCGAACTTGGTCAGGTGACCGGTCCTAGTGATGACGTCGCTGCGCACCGCGTGGGGTGGGGCGATCTCCAGGTAGCGGTCCTTGTGGAGATCCAGCGCGAAGTCGACCAGACCCCGAAGCAGCCGGGCGCCGCCGCCGCGCAGGACCGAGAACATCCCACCGGAGAGCTTGGCGGCGCGCTCCCCGTCGTAGATCCCGAGCCGGCCGGCGACCTCCCAGTGCGGCTCGTAGCTGCGGCCCTCGTAGTCAGCCGGGTCGTAACCGTGGGTCCTGACCACCCGGTTGTCGTCCTCCGACGTCCCGTCGGGCACGACGTCGTCGGGGATGTTGGGGATGCGGGCCACGACGTCGTCGAGGGCCTCCTCGACCTCCCGACGGCGGGCTTCGAGCGCCTCGATGCGCCCTCGGGAGTCGGCCAGCCCTGCCCGGAGGGCGTCGGCTTCCTCCCGCCGGCCTTCCCGCATCAGCCGGCCGACCGACTGGGACCCGGCGTTCATCTCCTGGCGGGCGTCGTCGACCTCGCGGACCACCTGCCGGCGGCTCTCGGCCAGGTCACGGGCGCTGCGGACCAGTTCGATCGGTACCCGCTTGCGGACCAGGCGCGCCGCGGTGGCCTCGAAGTCGTCGCTCAGAAGCTTGAGGTCGATCATCGTCGTCGCGCCGGTGCGCTCAGCGAGTGCCGAGCAGGTCGACGACGAACACCAACGTCTCGCCGCCCTTGATGACGCCGCCGGCGCCCCGGGATCCGTACCCCAGGTGGGGAGGGATGGTCAAGCGGCGCCGGCCGCCGACGCGCATGCCGGCCACGCCCTGGTCCCAGCCGGGGATCACCTGGCCGCCGCCGAGGCCGAACTGGAAGGCCTCGCCGCGGTCCCAGGACGCATCGAACTGCTTGCCGGTCGACCACGCCACGCCCACGTAATGGACCGACACCTGCTGGCCCGGGGTGGCCTCCTCGCCGTTTCCGACGGTCAGGTCTTCGATGACCAGCTCGGCAGGCGGTTCGGTGTCGGGGATGGTGACGTCAGGCTTCGGCATGGGTGCGGTGTCCTCCAGGCGGGTGGGCGGGCCTGGGCGAACCTAGTGAACGACAGCCGGTTGTGTCAGCCCGGCGGTCGCCGCGCCGTCAGCCCGGCAGTCGCGGCGCCGTCACTCCGGCGGCGAGCTGGCCCGCAGCCGGGTCTGCTCCTGGCGCAGCCACTCGACGCGCGCCGCCACGAGCCGGGCCAGCAGCCCTAGCCCTGTGGCGGCCACCGCCACGCCGGTAAGGCTCAACGCCAACGACGCGGCCACGCCGAGGAGGACCAGCGCCAGGCCGACGAGGGTGAGCAGGGGGCCCCACACCGCGGGGTGCAGGGACAGCCAGATCCGGGCCACGGCGGTGGCGACCGAGGACAGGCCGGGCTTGGGAACGGGACGGAGCCGCTTCTTGGGGGAGCGCAGGCCTCGGAGGTGATCGGCCAGGCGCGGATCGTCGGCGGCGGCGCGGGCCTCGAGACTGGCCAGCGCCGCCCTCTCCTGTGCTGTAAGCATCCCTTCGTCAGGAGCGCTCATCGCACGTCCCACCCACTCTCTTGCTTACCGCGCTGCCAACCCAGCAGCTCTCTTCTTCCGGTACCCATCTAGACCCTCCCGAACCGTCCGGCCGGAAGGATGAACCTGCTGCTAGGAGCGTACATCCGTCCAGCCGTGTGCGAACAGCGGGAACTTCAGTTTTCGGGGCCCTCAAGGTCCCGGCGGCCCGCCGATCGGGCCTCCCGCTGATCGGATCGGCAGGCAGGCACCGGACCTGAAGCGCGGGTCACCTGGGAGGCAGCCAGCCCTTCTCGAGCGCGATGCGCACCGCGTCGACGCGGTTACGGGCTCCGAGCTTTTGGATGATGACCGACAGGTGGTTGCGCACGGTCCCCTGGGACAGGTGGAGTACGCCGGCCATGTCGGCGATGGTCGCGACGTCGCGGGCCGAGCCGAGCACCTCCATCTCCCGGGCCGTCAGCGGGTTGGCTCCCTCCGCCAGAGCGGCAGCCGCCAACGCCGGGTCGACGACGCGCTGCCCCGCCAGCACCTTGCGGATGGCCGCGGCCAGGTCAGCCGCCGGCGCGTCCTTGAGCAAGAAGCCCGAAGCTCCGCTCTCCATGGCCCGGCGCAGGAAGCCGGGACGGCCGAAGGTGGTGAGGATCAGGATCTTCACCTCCGGATGGGCGTCGTGCAAGGCGGCGGCCGCCTGCAGGCCGTCGCCTCCCGGCATCTCTATGTCGAGCAGCGCGACGTCGGGGTGGTAGGCGTCGACGGCGGCGGCGACCTCGGCGCCGGCAGCCACCTCGACCACCACCTCCATGTCCCCCTCGAGGCCGAGGAGGGTGGCCAGGGCCTGGCGGACCATGACCTGGTCCTCGGCGAGCAGGAGGCGGATCACTACGAGAGCCGCAGCGCGGCGCCCGCCGCCGCAGTCGCCGCGTCCGACGGGCCCTCGGCGAGCGCCGGGCTGGCGGAGAGGGGCACGGTGAGCTCCAGGCGGAAACCGCCGCCGGGGAGCGGGCCGGCCTCCAGGTGGCCGCCGCCGAGCGCAGCCCGCTCGGCCAGACCGTGGAGCCCGTTGCCCGGGCAGAAGCTGCCGGGGTCGGTCCCGGAGGCCCCCGAGGCCCGGAAGGAGCCGGGGCCCCCGTCGTCGGTCACCTCCACCGCGACCGACCGCGGCACGGCTATCCGGCGGAAGGCGACCCGGCAGCTGCGGGCCCCGGAGTGGCGCACGACGTTGGTCACCCCTTCCCGGATCGCCCAGGCCACGGCCGCCTCGACGTCGGCGGCCAGCCCGTCCGGCGGCCCGTCGTCGACGTCGAGGCGGATGCCCGCGGCCCGCAGGGTGGCCGACGCGGCCGCCAGCTCGACGGCCACCGTCGCCCGCCGGTACCCGCCGACCGCCTCGCGGACCTCCCTGAGGGCCTGGCGGGCGACGGCCTCGATGTCGGCGACCTCGGCCGCGGCCCGTCGGGGGTCGCCGGGGAGGAGGCGGGAGGCCACCTCGCTCTTCAGGGCGATCAGCGACAGGGAGTGGCCGAGGAGGTCGTGGAGGTCCCTGGCGAAGCGGAGCCGCTCCTCGGCGACCGCGGTCCGGGCCTGATCCGCCGTCGCGGCGCGAAGGGCGGCGTTGGCCTCCATCTGACGCCAGGTGGCCATGCAGCTGGCGCCGACCCCGAGGACCAGCGCGCCGACCGACAAGACGTCGGAGAGGTGGCCTCCGGCGCCGGCCGCGGTAGCCAGGGCTAGCAGCACCAGGCCGGCGACGTTGCGTGCCCGCCGGTGGCCGACCCACGCGACCGGCCACACCGCGAACGTGAAGCAGTAGGACCATCCCGGGCTGTCGAAGAAGGAAAGGAACGCCACCACCGCCACCAAGCCGGCGGCCACCGCGACTCGGATCCGGTCGCCGCGGTCACCGCTGCGCCAGGTGTCGGGGTCCCAGTCCCGGCGGCTCAGGAACCATCCGAGGTACAACCCGACGAACAGCGCGACCACTGCGCAGACCACCGCCAGGTGCAGCGCTCCGACACGGCGCCGGGTGAACGCCGAGGTGAGGGGGAGGGCCAGGAACCCCAGCCAGAACACCCCGATCGTCCGCCCCATAGCGGTGCGGCCCGGCGCCAGCACGTCTACGGGTCTGTCGGCCATAAGCGCCATGCTAAAGACGGGCGGCCCGGCGCGTAAGTGACGAATGTCAGGGTCCGGGGCTGGCGCCCGGGCGGCCAGGGTCCGCTCCGCGGCCGGGCACGGGTGGGAGACTCCTGCGATGCACAGCCGGCCGCACCCCGCGAGCACGATGCGATCCCGCGACGCCGATGCGTCCTGACGAGCTGGTCGGCCTGCTCGGCCTGCGACCCCACCCGGAGGGCGGCTGGTACCGCGAGAGCTGGCGGGACCGTCACGGCGCCGGCTCGGCGATCTACTACCTCCTGGCCGGCGGTCAGCCCTCCGAGTGGCACCGGGTGCACGACCGAGCCGAGGCGTGGCACTTCTACGACGGCTCGCCGCTGCGCCTGCACGTGGCGCCCGGCCCGGCGCAGGTCCTCGGCACCGACCTGGCGGCGGGGCAACGCCCCCAGCTCGTGGTCCCGCCCGGGGCGTGGCAGCGCGCCGAGAGCCTCGGGGATTGGACGCTGGTCGGCTGCACGGTGACCCCGGCGTTCGAGTTCGACGCGTTCGAGCTGGCCCCGCCGGGATGGCAGCCCGAGATCGGCGGGCCGGCGCCCTCTACTGTTGGCACCATGGTCACCACGCCGCCCGAAGGGGGCACCCCCCTCCACGGGTCGCTCAGCGCCACCGGCGCCAGCACCCACAACACCCTGGCGATCGACATCGGCGGGACCGGGCTCAAGGCGTCGGTCCTCAACGACTCGGGGGCCATGGAGCACGACCGGGTCCGGATCGACACCCCTTACCCGCTGCCACCCGACAAGCTGGTCACCGTCCTCGCCGACTTGGTGCGCTCGCTCCCCGACTACGACCGGGTGTCGGTCGGGTTCCCGGGGATGGTCCGCGGCGGGCACGTCCTGTCGGCGCCGCACTTCGTGTCCCCGAAGGGCCCCGGCGGGGAGCCGGCACCCAAGCTGGTGAAGGCGTGGCACAAGTTCAACCTTCAGGCCGCGATCAGCCACGCGCTGGGCAAGCCGACCCGGGTCGCCAACGACGCCGACCTGCAGGGCTCCGCGGTGATCAAAGGTGAGGGGCTCGAACTGGTGATCACCCTCGGTACCGGGGTCGGCACAGCGCTGTTCTACGAGGGCCAGCTCCAGCCTCACCTCGAGCTGGCCCACCACCCGCTGCGCAAGGACCTCACCTACAACGAGGTGCTCGGCGACGCGGCCCGCAAGCACGACGGCGCCAAGAAGTGGAACAAGCGGGTGGCCGAGACCGTCGAGGTCCTGCGGGAGCTGACGTTCTTCGACCACTGCTACATCGGGGGCGGCAACTCGGCGAGGGTCGACATCGACCTGCCCGACGACGTGACCCTGGTCGACAACAGCGCCGGCATCACCGGCGGCATCACCTTGTGGGCGACGACCACCTGAGCGCCGCCGCGCTCGCCGCGCCCGGCCAGTCCACGGCGCGGCGATGACCGCGGCGTGGGCACCCGACGTCCTCGGCGACGGTTTCGAGGCCGCCACCGTCACGTTGCCGCCGGACGCGGAGGGGGAGGTGGTGGCCACCGTGGTGCGCCACCGCGCCCCTGGCCCGTCGGCCGGAGCGGTGCTCTACGTCCACGGGTTCAACGACTACTTCTTCCAAGACGCCCTGGCCCGGTGGTACGCCGGGCGGGGGTGGGACTTCTACGCGGTCGATCTGCGCAAGTACGGCCGCTCGCTGCGGCCCTGGCAAACCGCGAACCTGTGCCGGTCGCTGGAGGACTACGACGACGACCTCGACGCGGCGGCCGCGGTGGTGGCCGCCGACGGGCACAGCCGGGTGCTGCTCGCCGGGCACTCGACCGGCGGGCTGACCGTGTCGCTGTGGCTGGCCCGCCGCCCGGCCCTGCCGTCGGTGGGGGTGGTGCTGAACAGCCCGTTCTTGGCGTTCAAGCAGCCGGCGGCGCTCCGGGCCGCCCTGATGCCGGTCGCGGCGGCCGTCGCCCGGCACCGCCCCGCCAGGGTGCTGCCCGCCGGCGTGTCGGGGCTGTACGGGGAGAGCCTCCACGCCAGCCGGCGGGGCGAGTGGGATTTCAACCTCGACTGGAAGCCGTTGCGGGCCCCGGTGCGCGTCGGTTTCGTCGCCGCGGTCGGCGCCGGCCAGCGGACCCTCGACGCCGGCCTCGGCCTGGAGGCGCCGGTGCTGGTGCTGGCGTCCACCCGGACCGTGACGGTGTCGGCCTGGGACGACGACCTCACCCGAGGCGACGCGGTCCTCGACGCGGACCGCATCGCCGGGCGGGCACCGGCGATCGGGCGCAACGTCACCGTCCTCCGGGTCCCCGACGCCTTGCACGACGTCTACCTGTCAGCCGCCGCGGTCAGGGACCGGGCGTACCGGCTGACCGGTCAGTGGTTGGACGCGTGGGTCACGCCAGCACGTCGCGGGTAGTGAAACGGGCCCACGCCGCGGTCCCGAACACCGCGACGTACCCGAGCTGCAGCAGCAGGTCCTTGCCGATGTTGTTCCAGCGCACCGGGGTGCGCAGCAGGTCGCCGAACGCCAGCTGCTGATGGGTGAACAGCCACGGGTGCACGAAGGCCACCTGGGGCACCGCGTCGAGGATCAACGACAGCACGCCGATGCCGGCGGTGACCGCCATGGCCCCGACCGGGACGTCGGTGAGGGTCGACACGAACACGCCGATGGCGGCGAGGCCGAGCAGCGAGGCGCCCACGACCAGCGCGGCGAGCAGCGTCCGGCCGATCCCATCGATCAAAGGCAGCGACGTGCCCGACAGGGAGATGATCCGCCCCAGCGGGAACAGGATCGCCCCGCCGATCAGCCCGCCGGCGGCCACCGCCAGCGCCGCCGCCAGGCAGTAGGCGAGGGTGGTCACCGCCTTGACGCCGAGCAGGCGCCCCCGACCCGACGGGCGGGTGAGGAGGTAGCGGAGGGTACCGATGCTGGCCTCGCCGGCGATGGTGTCCCCCGACACCACCGCCACGGTCAGAGGAAGGAAGAAGGGGATGGTCACCGTCAGCCCGGCGAGGGCGGCGAACACGCCGTTTTGGGAGACCTGGGCGAGGAAGGTCGGGCCGTTGCCGTCCGAAGGGCCGCCGTTGATCTTCACGGCCACCGCCAGGAGGAACGGGATGGCGAACATGACGATGAGCAGGGCCCGGACCCGGGTCCTGCGGAACAGGTGACGCAGCTCAGCGATCAGCATCTGCGACCGGCAGGGTGGGAAAACGGGCGGGGGCGGGGGTCAGCGGGCGACATCGAACCCCTCCCCGGTGAGGGAGACGAACAGGTCCTCCAGGCTGGGGCGCTCAACCGACAGCGCCCGCACCCCGATGCCGGCGTGGACCAGGTCCCGGTTGCACACCTCCGGTGGCTGCCCGTCGAGCTTGGCGGTGACCACGTCGCCGTCGGTCACGATGTCCCCCAGACCCAGGCGACCGAGGACCGGGCCGGCCGCGGCCGGGTCGTCGACCTCGACGCGCAACCGTCGCCCGCCCGCGGCGCGCAGGTCGGTGAGGGTCCCCTGGGTGAGGAGGTGGCCCTCAGACATGACGCCGACGTGGGTGCAGATCTGCTCGACCTCGGCGAGGAGGTGGCTGGAGAGGAACACCGTGGTGCCCTCGTGGGCCAGCTCCGCGACCAGGTTGCGGATCTCCCTGGTGCCCTGCGGGTCCATGCCGTTGGTCGGCTCGTCGAGGACCAGGAGGTGGCGGGGGCGGAGCAGAGCCGCGGCGAGGCCGAGCCGCTGGCGCATACCGAGCGAGTACGCCCGGTACTTCTTGGTGGCCGCCGCGGTCAGCCCGACCCTGCCCAGCGCGGCCTCGATGCGGCCGGCCCTGGTGGCCCGCTGCCCGTCGGGGCCGGCGGCGTCGAGGCGAGCCAGGTTGTCGCGGCCCGACAGCCACGGGTAGAACGCCGGGCCCTCGATGAGCGCCCCTACTTCGGCCAGGGCCTGCAGGGACTGGGCGGGCATTCGCCGGCCGAGCAGTTCCCACGTCCCCGCCGACGGCTCGATGAGCCCGAGCAGCATCCGGATGGTGGTGGTCTTCCCCGACCCGTTGGGGCCGAGGAAGCCGTACACGCTGCCGGCCGGCACGTCGAGGTCGACGCCGTCGACCGCGGCGACGTCACCGAAGCGTTTGGTCAGGCCGTGGGTGGCGATGGCCACGGCCGCGGGGCTGGGAATGATCAGCCTGCGTTGGCCGCGGCGGCCTCGAGGGCCGCCGGGGTCACGAACCCGGCGAGCACCTTGCCGTCAGGCAGGACCAAGGCGTTGAGCAGGCTGGAGGTCACCAGGTGGCCGGTGCCGAACGAGCCGGTGACCGCGGTCCCGACCTTGGTCAGCTCCCCTGCGACCCGGGGGCCGGCGCTGTTGAGCACGCCGATGGTCGCCCAGTCGGTGCCGATGGTGGTCGGATGGCCGCCGGAGGGGGCGGTGCCCGACGGCATGGGCGTCGACTCGCCACCCGCGGTGCCCGCCGGGGCGGTCTGGGTGGCCGGGCCGGTGCCGTGCAGGTGACCGCGCCGGACGCGCCCGCCCGGGCCGGCCAGCGGCCCGCTGGCGTCGAAGGCCCGCCCGATCGGCTTGGTCACCGTGCTCGAGCCGTGCGGAGCGGCGAAGTTACCGGCGGAGGGCACAGAGAACGAGATGCGGGTGAAGCCAAGAGACAGCGCCGGGGCGTTCGAGGCGCGGGGAATGACCTGCACCCGCAGCGGCATCCCGTTGGCGGCGTCGATGGCGATGTCAACCGAGCCGACCGTGGACTGCGCCGCCTTGGGGGTCAGCACCAGCTGGTAGGCCGCTTGGCGGGCGACGTACACCGGCGTGACCACGCTGACACCGGTCGAGGGGGAAAGCGCGGACAGCAGCTTCTGGGCGGCCTGGTCGGGGGTCAGCTCGGTGCCGGTCGCCTGGCTCGGCGCCTCCCTACCGGAGGAGCCCTTCAAGCCGGTGTAGTCGGTGACCTTCTGCGTGGCGCTGTCGAAGTAGTACAGGTTCGAGCCGTTGTGGATGACGTCGACCTCCGACAGCGACCCGGGCAGCGCCAGGCGCTGCTGGCTGGGACCGGCGTCCCACACGGATATGTCGTGGTTGCCCGACAGGAGGCTGGTCGGGTCGAAGGCGTGACCGCCCCCCTGGCCGCCTACGCCGCTGGTCAGAGCGGACAGGCTGGGCAGGCCCAGGTTGGCGGTCCAGCGGACGGTTCCGGAGAAGCCCTTGACGTTGGCCGACTGGGCCTTGGCGATCAGCTGCTGAGCGCTGAGCGAGGGCAGGGAGGGTGTCGCCGCTGCGGCCGAGGTCACCGTGGGGACCCACGCCCCCAGGGCGATGGCCCCGGCGACGCCGACGGGTGCGAGGAGGCGATAACGCATGCCTCCACCGTACGTCGGGCGGCCCGCAAGTGGGAGTCGCCCGGCCCGGACCCGCCGAGGCCGGAACCGGTCTCAGTCCCGGCGGACCACGATCAAGGGCCGGCCGGCTTGGAGCTGGGCGCTCGAGGCGGCGTGGGCGGCGCGCAGCTCCTCGAGCGGGGGCGGCGAGGCGATGCGCCCGGCGGTCACCACCTGGTCTTGGAGCGGCCGCCCGCCGGCGGGCGGCGGGTCCGCCTCGACGCCGACGACGTCGGCCCACACCGGCCCGGCGTCGAGCACCGGCGGGCCTTCGTAGACGGGCGGCGGCCCGTCGAGGCAGGCCCGCCACGCCCACTTCCGCCCGCCGACGGTCGCCTTGCCCGGCGACTGCTTGGCGACCGGGCGCTGCGCCCCGCCGTCGGGCCCGACCGATACCAGCTTGTAGACGAACCCGGCGGTCGGGTGGCCGAGGCCGGTCACCAGGTTGGTGCCGACTCCGTACCCGTCGACGGGGGCGGCGGCGAGCGCTGCGATCGACCGGTCGTCGAGGTCGCCGGTGACGACGACCCGGGTCTCGGTGTTCCCGAGCTCGTCGAGCAGCCGGCGGGCGGCTCGAGCCTCCCGGACCAGGTCACCGGAGTCGATGCGGACCGCGCCGAGCCCTTTCCCTGCCACCTCCACCGCCAGGCGGATCCCGGCGTCGGTATCGAAGGTGTCGACGAGGAGGGTGGTGTCGGGCCCGAGCGCCGCGACCTGCGCCGCGAACGCGTCGCGCTCGGAGTCGTGGACCAACGTGAAGGCGTGGGCGGAGGTCCCCGCCGTCGGCACGCCCCACCGCCGGCCCGCCTCGAGGTTGGAGCTGGAGGCGAACCCGGCCAGGTAAGCGGCGCGGGCCGCGGCCACTGCGGCGCCGGTGTCGGTCCGCCGGCTGCCCATCTCGATCACCGGCCGCCCGGCCGCGGCCCGCACCAGCAGCTCCGCTGCGGCGGCGATCGCCGAGTCGTGGTTGAGGATGGAGAGGACCAACGTCTCGAGCAGCACCGCCTCCCCGAAGCGCCCCTCGACGGTCAGGACCGGCGACCCCGCGGTGTATAGCTCCCCCTCCCGGTATGCGTGGACGTCGCCGCTGAAGCGGTAAGACGCCAACCATTCGAGGGTCCGGGAGTCGACGATCCGCCGCTGAGCCAGCCATCCGATCTCCTCCGGGCCGAACCTGAAGTCCTCCATGGCGTCGAGCAGGCGGCCGAGCCCGGCGAACACCCCGTAGCCGCGGCCCGCCGGCAGGCGGCGGGTGAACACCTCGAACGTCGCCGGATGGGACGCCACCCCCGAGCGCAGCGCCCCCTCGAGCATGGTGAGCTCGTAGTGGTCGGTGAGCAGCGCGGTGGACGGCCGGTTCACGGCGCCGGCTCGCTCACCGGCGAGCCCGGGCCAAAAGGCGCCGGCGGCGCCCCGCCGGGCCCGCGGGGGAGGCCTGGCTGGCGGCGACGGCCAGTCGCTCGGCCCGCAAGACGTCGCTGTCGGCATCATCGAGCGCCTCGAGCGGGCCGACGACCGACGACAGCAGGCGGTCGGCGAGTCCCGGGTTGCGGGCCAGGACCGGCCCGTGGAGGTAGGTGCCCACGATCCGGCCGTGAAGCGCTCCGTCCACCCCGTCGCCGTTGCCGACGCCGCTTCGGACCCGGCCGGCCGGGCGGGCGCCGGGACCGAGGGTGGTGACCCCGCCGTGGTTTTCGTAGCCGGTCAGGACCGGCACGTCGAGGCCCGGGTCGGGCTCGACGACCAGCTCCCCCACCGCCCTACGGCCTCGGCCCTGCACGCTGACGCAGTCGAGCAGCCCGAGCCCGTCAGCCCGGGTCCCGTCGGGGCCGACGAAGCTGGTGCCGAGGATCTGCAGGCCGGCGCACACCGCCAGCACCGCCGCGCCGCCCTCGACGGCCCGGTGGAGGGGACCGTTGCCGCTGCCCGCGCCGAGCTGCCGGGCGGCGAGGGCCTGGGGCAGGTCCTCCCCCCCGCCGACTACGTAAACGTCGGCGCTCTCGGGCACCGGGTCACCGGAGAGGACCGTGACCACCTCCGCCTCCCGTCCCCGCCACCGGAGACGCTGGGCCAGGATCGTGGCGTTGCCCGAATCGCCGTAGGTGCCGAGCAGGTCGGGGTAGAGCAGCACGATCCCGACCGCTCCTGGCGTGGCGGTCATCGGACCCCCAGCCGCTGGCGCAGCTCCTGGAACGGCGTGTAGTTGGCCACCACGTCGATGGCGGGGCGACCCTGGGCGCCCGGCCCGGCGAACACTTCGGCGGCGTGGCGGGCGGCCTCGTGGACCGCCTGCATCACGTCGGGCACCCGGACGTGGTCTACCTCCGCGTAGTGCAGCCGGACGGCGAGATCAGCGCTGCGCTCCCCGGTGGCCACCACCCGGCGCCCGGCGAGAAGCTCGAAGGGGACGTCCCACAGCCACGACGGGTCCTTGCCGTCAGCGATCCGGGCGTTGATGGCCACCACCACCGGGCCCGGCGGCGGAGCGAGCATGTCGAACACCTCCAGCCAGCCGGCAGGGTTTTTCGACAGGAGCAGGCGGGCGTCGACCCCGGCGACGTCAACGGTCCGGTACCGGCCGACGACCTCCTCGGTCGCGGCCATCGCTTCCATCGCCGGTCCGGGTTCGGCGCCGAGGCGTACCGCGGCGGTCAGCGCGAGGGCGGCGTTGGCCTGGTTGCAGCGTCCCGGCAGCGCCAGGTGCACCGGCACCGACCAGCCGTCGCCGACGATGCTGCCGTCTTCGATCCACACCGCTAGGGGAGGCCGGCGCAGGTCGCACGCCGAGCACGCCCACCCGGCGGCGTGGCGGTCCACTACGCCGGTGGTCGGGGTGTCGAACACGATCCGCGAGCCGCAGTTGGGGCAGCCGGAGGCGTCCGCGGTCCACGGCTGCCCGGCCCCCACCCACACCACGTCGGGGGAGGCTCCGGCTCCCCACACGACCAGCGGATCGTCGGCGTTGGCCACCACCGTCGTGCCGGGCCGGTCCGCGAACGTGGCCCGCCACGCGGAGGACAGCCGGCGGACCTCGTTGTTGCGGTCCAGCTGGTCCCGGCTCAAGTTGAGCAGCACCACCACCCGCGGCGACGTGGCGTCGGTGACTCGCCGCAGCCACGCCTCGTCGACCTCGAGCGCGGCGGGGGCTGCGGGCGGCCCGGCAGCCAGCGCGGCGGCCAGGCCGGGCGGGAGGTTGGCCCCGAGGAGGTTGGTCACGACCGGTCCGGTGGTCGACAGGGCGGCGCGCAGCAGGCTGGTGGTGGTGGTCTTGCCGTTGGTCCCCGACACCAACGCGACGGCGTGACCGGCGGCCAGGTGCTGCAGGGCGTGCGGGTCGATGGCCAGCGTCGCCCTCCCCCCGACGACCGACCCGCCGCCCCGTCCCAGCCGGCGCGACAGCCCGGCGACCGCCGCGCCGGCGCCGGCAGCGACGCGGGTCCGGACGGGGAGGCCGGCGGGAGCGGGCGGGGGGGCGCTCTGGCGGGTCACGACGATGCGAAAGGGTACCGTCCGCCCCCCTCCGCCCGTCACGCCCGGCTCCGGCCGGGGCCCATGCAGGGGCCGGGAAGGCGGCCACAGCAGGCCGGGGCGGGCGGCCAGGCGGGCCGGGGCGGGCGGCCAGGCCGGCCGGCTAGGAGGGCAGGCTGGCCGGGCGGGTGGCGCACGGCACTAGGTTTGGTCGAGGGGACGGACAGGCCGGACCCGGGAGGAGGCATTCGAGGATGGCCAAGGCCAAGGCGGGGCGAACCGGCATCGATCTCCCGGCGCTCATGCTGCGTCTCACCGTCGGGCCGATGATGGTCATCCACGGGCTCAACAAGGTCCGCGGCCCTGGAGGCCTCGAGGGGACCGCCAGCTACTTCGAGTCGCTCGGGCTGCAGCCGGCGGCGGTGCACGCCCGGGTGGCGGCCGGCACCGAGATCGGCACCGGCGCCATGCTTACGCTCGGAGCGGGGACACCGTGGGCCGCCGCCGGGGTGATCGGCGTGATGACGTCCGCGGCGGCCACCGACCACAAGGGCAAGGGCTTCTTCATCTTCAAGGGCGGCTGGGAGTACGTCGGGATCGTCGGGGCGGTCGCCGCGACCATCGCCGCGCTCGGCCCCGGCCGGTTCTCTGTCGACCGGGTCCGGGGCAAGGACAAGGGCGGTCTGCTGCGGGCTCTCCTGGCCTCCGCTCTCGGGATCGGCAGCGCCCTCGGCGTGCTGACCGTCGGCCGGCGCCCGAGCGACACCGCCTCGTAGGCTCGAGCGTCGGGTGTCGCCGGTGTCCGAGATCGGGCTAGGGGGAGCTGACCCCGGCGCGCCGGCGTAGCCGAGCGTCGCGGTACCACGGTCGCAACCCGAGGCGGATCGCCGGGAGGTGGCCGTAGACGAGCACGCCGCGCCCGGGCGGCGTCTGGCGCAGCAGGTCGGGGGACGCCAGGCGGCGGTACACGGTGGAGGAGGTGCGGGTGCGCCGCCCGTCGCGGAGGTCGGCGCTTTCGCTGTGCTCGCGCACCGCGGCCTCACCGGCGAGCCCCGACACCAGGTCGAGGGTAGAGAGGTCCGACACCCCGGAGAGGACCAGCTTGGCCCGGTGGTTGTTGGCGATGGTCCGGGCCCGGTCCTGGCCGTAGCGGGTCGCGAGCTGCGCCAGGTCCTGGCACACGGTCACCAGCTGCACGCCGAGCCCCGCCGCGGTCGACGCCAGGGTGTCGAGATCCCGGAGCGGAGCGATGTTGGCCGCCTCGTCGAGCACGACGAGCAGCGGCGGGTCCAAAGGGCGCCCGCAGCGATGGACGTGGTCGACCGCGGCGGCGATGACCGAAGCGACCAGCCCGGCGAAGAGGCCCTGCACCCGGAACTGCTCGTGGCTGGGACCGCACAGGTAGAGGGTGTCGCGGCCGGTGACCAGCCGCTGAACGTCGATGTCGGTGCGGGCCGTGGCCCCGGCTACGACCGGATCGGCGAACGGCGCCAGGACGGTCTCGAGGGTGGTGGCCACCGAGCTGCGGAGGCGTTCGTCGCGCGCCGCGCATGCTTCCAGGGCGACCGCGGCCTCGGTGCAGCCTGAGTCGTCGAGGACGTCGAGCGGCTCGCGGTAGTCGCCCAGGTCGTTCCAGCGCACCACGTCGGCCATCGTCGCCCCCGCCGCGGCGGCGGCCAGCATCAGCGGGGCGAGCAGCTTGGCCGCGGCCGCGAACCAAAACGCCCCGTCGGACATGCCGCTGCGGGCCGGCGCGGCCTCGACCAGCCAGGAGGCCATCCGCTGCGCCCCGGCCCAGTCGGCCGCCTCCGCCAGCGGGGACCAGCCGGCCAGCCCGGCGAGACCGGAGGTGGCCGTCGGGTCGAACACCCACGCGGTGCCGCTCTCCGCCCGCCACCGCCGGGTCGTCGCGGCCAGGTCGTCTTTCACCGACGTGGCCACGACCGGCCCGTCCCATTCGAGGATCGCGGGTATGGCCAGGCCGGTCGTCTTGCCGGACTGGGTAGGACCGAGGACCAGCACCGAGTGGCGCGCCTCGGTCGCGATCAGGCTGCGGCCGCTGCGCCCGAGGACGAGCCGTCCGGGGGTCGCGCCCCGCACCCGCAAGCTCGCCAGGTCACCCCGGCGCGCCCAGCGAGCACCGCCGTTCCCGCCGGCGCGCCGGCCGACGGCGAAGGGCCGGCCCTCGGCGCGGCGCTCGCCGGGACGCCAACGCCGCCACGCCGCCACGACGGCTGCGCCGGCCGCGACGCAGCCAACGGCCAGCGCCACGGCGATCGCCGCCATCACCGGGGCGGCGGGCAGGCGGGGCCGCGCCGCTGGCGGCCACGCGGCGCGGATGTCGGGCCACACGGCAGGCAACCGGCGCACGATCCCCGGCACGTCGGTGCCGGG
Source organism: Acidiferrimicrobium sp. IK (assembly GCF_025499425.1). Classification (GTDB taxonomy): domain Bacteria; phylum Actinomycetota; class Acidimicrobiia; order Acidimicrobiales; family Palsa-688; genus Acidiferrimicrobium. The sequence goes on along the minus strand of NZ_JAIMCB010000017.1, from coordinate 73,626 downwards.
CACAGGCGGCCACTGCCCGCTCGCCAGGCGACCCGCGACCTGCCCGGTCACCCAAACCCAGGCCCCCACCATCAACACCGCGGCGAGAGCGACGAGGCTCCACGCGTCGCCCCGGCGCTCCGACGCCGCTCGCGGCCGCGGCCCGGCGCCGGTCACGCGGGACCTCCGGCCGCGTCGACGCCTCGGCGCTCGAGCATGGCCCCGTCGGTGTCGATCAGCGACCACTCCACCCCGTGGGGCCGGTGGCGGACCAGGGTGGAGCGGTCGCCGACCTTCCAGATCGCGACGCCCCTCGGGAGCTGCGGGAGGAGGTCCTCCTCCGCGCTCGACAGGCCGAGAAGGTCGCGGGCCGCGTCGCGCTCCGAGGGCGGCTGCGCGAACACGACCCTGGTCTCGGCGTCGGCGAGCAGCCCCTCGGCCAGCTGCTGCTGCTCGCTGCCGGCGGCTCCGGCCGCCTGGAGGTCCGACAGCCGGTGCAACACGGCGATGTGGGCGGCGCCGAGCGACCGGGCCAGCTTGAAGCTGGCCTGCAGCCACCGGGCGGTGGCCAGGTCGTGGAGCACCGCCCAAGCCTCGTCGACCACTACCAGCCGCTTGATCCCGTCGCCGGCGGCCAGGGCCGAATGCAGCCACGCGGACGCGCAGATCATGACGATGCCGAGGGCCGGCGACCGGTATAGCGCCGACAGGTCGAGCACCACCATCGGCGCGTCGAGGTCCAAGCCGACGGTCGTCGGACCGTCGAACATCCCGGCCAGGTCGCCCTCGACCAGCCGGCGCAGCTCGAGGGCGACCTGCCGGCCGGCTGCCGCCAGGCCCGCGACGTCGGTGCTTACCTCCGCCGCGGCTTCGGGGGCCGGTTCGAGGAGCCACCCGATCACCGCGCCGACCGTCGGCGCCGCCGACCGGTCGCCAGGGGTCAGGCTGGTGCCGGGCTGGCCGGCGCACGCCCAGCGCACGGCCAGGTCGAGCGCGGCGCGCTCCTCGGGGAGGAGGGACCGCCCGAGCGACGCCGACGCCACCGACGCCAACAGCTCGGCGCCCCGCCTCGAGCCGTGGCGGCCCGCGTCGGGCCGCCCGGCAGGCGCCGCACCGGCACCGACCACGTCGAGGGGGTTGAGGCGGGCCGCTCCGCCTGGCTGCAGACGGACCGTCGGACTCCCGCAGGCTTCGGCCAGCGCCGAGTACTCCCCTTTCGGGTCGATGACCCACGCCCGGCGGCCGAAGGCCAGCTCCCGCCACACGAAGGTCTTGACGAAGCTGGACTTGCCCCTCCCGATCTGCCCGACGACGAGCATGTTCGGCCCGGTGAGCTCGCCGGCGCCGTAACGCTCCCACGGGTCGAAGCAGAACGCCGCCCCGAGGAGGTCCCGCCCGACGACCGGCCCCGACCCGACCCTCTCGGTGCCGGTCACGAACGGGTAGGCGGCCTGAAGATGGGCGGAGGTGGCCCGATGCGCCGGCGGGGTCCTCACGACAGCCCCCTCGCCAGCGGCAGCGTCCAGGTCCGGGCTTCCGCCTGCCGGCCGTACAGGCGGCGCACTACGAGGTGGCACTGCCGGGCGGCCTGCTCGACCTCGGCGCACGCCTCCTCGAGGGCTTGCTCGGTGGTCCCCGACACGGTGACGTAGCCGGAGTACCGGTAGTCGGCGTGCCCCTCGGCCAGCTCAGCCTCCCGGCGTCGGACCCCTTCGGCCTCTTTGCGGCGAGCGATGGTGTCGATGAACCCGGCCCTCGACCGGATGGCGTCATCGGCCAGGGCCGCGGTGCGCGCCGACTGGACCTCCCGCACCGCCCGCTCCGCCTGGACGGGCGCCATCGTGACCGACATGGTCCTGGCCAGCCCTCCGAGCAGGAGCGGGCTGAGCATGTCTGGGCCCACCGCGAGGCGGGGCCATTCGGCGATCCAGTACGTCGCCTGCCACGCGCCGTCCACACGGACCGACGCCCACCCCTCGCCCACCGCGGCGGGCCAGACCCCGACCATTGGCTGTCCCGGCGAGGAGGACCCGACCGTCGACGCCGGCCGGGTCGGGTCGCACGCGCTTCGCAAGAGCTGGCCGAGCGCGGCGGGATCGAGGGCGGCGCCGGCGTCGAGGTCACCGGCGCGCAGCTGTGAGCGCAGGAGCCTCACCTCTCTCCGCAAAGCCGCGTTGAGCTCCGAGGGGGCGGTCGGCCGGAGCCGAAGGCGCCCCGGCGCCCGGACCGCCACCACCAGCCACGTCTGGTGCTGCAACGTCCCGGGCGCTTCGGCCTCGACCGCGCTCCGGTAGCTCGCCGCCGCCCGGGGCGGTCCGTTGGCTGCGCCGGCGGTGCGCCGGAGTGGGCCGGGGTCGGCCGGCCCGCACTGCTCGACCCACTGCAGGCGGTGCACCGCGCTGCCGGCGCGGGCCGCGCCGGCCAGGGCGTTTCCCCACGACGCGAGCCGGTGGGCCTGCTCCTCGGGGTCCAGGAGGCTGAGCGTGGTGCCCCGGACGGGGACGACCGCCGCCCAGCTGCGGGCGGCCAGGTCCTCGATCACGCCCAGGGCGGCTTCGCCGGGGACCGCCGGGGCGACCCGCAGGCGGATGCCCGCCGGCGCCGTGGGTGAGCGGCCGGTCCCCGGCGGGCCGGGGGCGAGCTGCTGGCGCGACACCGGCTCGGCTCCCATACCGGCCTCGGTGTCGAGGCGAGGCTGGTAGCCGCGCCGGTGAGCCCATCCGATCACCGCCGGCAGCCAGCTGACCGGGGGCTGCCCGGCGACGGGCCAGCAGCCGGCTGCCACCGCGACGAGGAGCAGGCCGGCGGCGACAGCCACACCGGTGGCGCCCGGCACCGATCGCAGCACCCCCAAAGCGATGACCGCCCCGCCGACCAGCGTCACCAGAGACCCGGCGCGAAGTCCGAGCACCACACCCCGACGCTCGAGCGGAGGGAACAGGTAGCGAGGCTCGGGGCGCTCCCGAGCGCCGCCGACGCTCATCGGCGCTCCTCGGCCGCCGGCACCTGAGCCCAGGAGCGGGCATGATCAGCGCCGGCCCCCACCGCAGCGGTGGCATCGGACGCCTCGTCCCCGCTTTCGACGCCTGCGATGCCGCCGATTCCAGCTCCTCCAGCCTGGGTGGATCCGCTGCCGGCGGCGGCGTCGGCTGCGTCGCCGACCGGGAACCCGGCCATCCGGGGCACCTCGGAGGGGAACAGCCCGGCCGCTGCGACGGCCGACCCGGCGCCGCCAGGGCCGGCACCAGGCCCGGCGCCCGGCCCGGCGCCCGGGCCGGCGCCGGGCACCCCGTTCGGCCCGCCCCCGCCGGGGCTTTCACCCTGGTCGGCCGCCGCGCCGAGGACCTCGCTGCTGGCGGCGCCGCGCGGCCCGTCGACGCCGAGCATCTTGGCCATCATGGGCAGCTGGCGATGCGCCCGTCCGACGGCGTCGGTCGCGGCCCGAAACGGCTGGCGGGCACGCCCTTCTAGGTGGCCGATGGCCGCGGCTTCGACCACGGGGACCAGGCGCAGCAGCGCCATCGGGGCAAACGCGGCCAGCAACAGGATGGCCACCCCCACCAGGAGGTCGGGATGGTTGCCGGCGCCGTTCCCCGGCGCCATGGCGGCGACGCCGAGGCACAGCACCGCCGCGACCACGAACTTCGAGAGGATCAGGGCGACGAGGACCTCTACCACCCTTCGCACCACGTGGGCGGTGGCCGGCCAGACCAGGCAGGCCAGCAGCAGCGGCAGGAAGAACACCGTGATCAGGATCGCCGAGGACCGAACCACCATCTCCAACCAGATCGCCAGGGCACCGAGGAGGACCAGCCCCCCGATCAGCGTGGCGAGCAAGCCGCCGCCGACGTCAACGGCGGCGGGGACCAGATGGAGCGCCGACCGCTGGATCTGCGGGCCGATCCCGCCGGTCACCGCCGAGGTCATCTGATCGCAGGCGTCCACCGCAACGGTGACTATCGGGATGAGCAGCAGCGTGGAGATCCCCGCCAGGGGGAGCCAGACCAGCCACGTCCGCACCAGCCGTCCCAGATCCTGGCGCATCACGGCGCCGATGGATGCGGCCATGAGCAGCGGGAACACCACCAGGGCGGTGACTCGAGCCATCGCGGCCAGCTGCCCGAGGAACCACGGACCGGACAGGGACGGGATGTCCGCCTCGTGGAAAACCGCCGTCAGCATGTGACCGGTAGCGCCCTTGGCGTCCTGGGTCAGCCTTCCCTCGAAGGTGTGGAAGATGGCGAGGGCTGCGCCGGTGGTGGCGCTGCTGGCCGCCGAGCCCAAGGCGTGGCCGGCGATGGAACCGAGTCCCTGCACGGGAGCGCAGATCGCCTGGAGCCCGCAGCCCGGGCTCAGGGGGGACACCGCCAAGAACCCGGTCACCGGATCACGCTCCCCTGGGAGTAGAAGAAGCCGATCAGGTGCGGACCGGCGCCGATCAGCAAGGCGGCCACGCCCGACACCAAGACACCTTTCCGCCCGTTGTACGCCTGCTGGTAGTTCTGCGAGTAGCTCCCGAACGCCCAGATGACGCCACCCGCGAAGATGCCGATGACCGACGCGATTAGAGCCCAAGTGCCGAGGCCACTGGCCAGGTTGTCGAGGAAGGTGGTGCCGGGCACGACGAGGTTCTGCGCGGCGCCGGGATCGATCCGCCCAACGGCAGGCACCCGGACGTCGGTGGTCGGCGGGGCGGTGGGCGACGCGGCGGCGACCAGCACCGCCACATGGCGGACCGAGCGGGCGGCGACAGTGACCAGCGGGGTGGGGAGCACGGGTCCTCCTTCGAGACGGCGACGACCCTGAACAGTGTTTCACATCTTTTCATGTATTTCCAATCTTTTTGGCGTCATACTGGGGTGTGCTTGTCGTGACCCCGCTTACGGTCGGTGCCGCCGCCTACTTCCTGGACGGGCCGGAGCCGGGGGTGTGGGCTGGCGGGTCCGCCCCGAGCCTCGGGTTGCGGGGGCCGGTCGATGCCCGTCCCCTGCGGCGGGTGCTGGCCGGGCGCCATCCCACCGGCGGGCCGCTGCCCGGCCTGCGCTCCGTCCCCCACCGCCGGGCCGGGTGGGACCTGACCTTCGCAGCACCGAAATCGCTGTCGCTGGTGGCCGCCCTCGCCAATGCCGGTGACAGGGGGCTCGTCACCGCCGCCCACAGAAGCGCCGTGGACGACGCGGTCCGGTGGCTGGCGGCAAGGGGGGCCCGGGTCCGGCGACGGGGGAGGGTGGACGTCGCCGAAGGGTTCGTGTTGGCCCGCTACGACCACAGCCGCAGCGACGGGGGCGACCCCCACCTCCACAGCCATGTCCTGCTGGTCAACGTGGCCCTCGCCGGCGGCAGGTGGTCGGCGCTGTCCAGCAGCCCGCTATGGCCGGCGATGCGGCCCCTCGGAGGGGTTTACCGCCTGGCGCTTCGAGCCCGCCTACGCGAAGCCGGGCTGGACTTCCGATGGCGGCCGGTCGACCCGGCCAACCCCGACAACGCCGGCCTGCTCGACGTGGAGGGCGTCCCGGCGCCCGCCGTCGCCGCGGCCAGCCACCGCCGCCGCGACGTCGCGGCCTCACTCCGCGGGTGGGAGACGCCGGAGGTCGCCGGACGTTCCGCCCGTCGCGCGGTGCGAGCCGCCTCCCGCCAGGCGCCCGGCACCGCCGGCGGACCGCTGCCGGCGGTGGGCGGGGGGTGGGAGGCCGCGGTGAGGGGCGCCGGTTTCGGCCCGGAGCAAGCCGCGGCGCTTTGCGCCTCGGCGCGCCGCAGCCCGCCGCCCGCGGCAGGCGGCTCGCCCGCGGCCCTTGGCGGGGCGGTCACCGAGTGGCTGCGAGCCCGATCGACCACCTTCAGCGGGCTCGACGTCGTAAGGGCGGTGGCCGCGACCAGCGACGGAGGGATGCTCCCCGCTGAGGTCGACGGATGGGTCCGCCGCTTCTGCGCCGACCCCGATCCCTACACCGGCCGCTGGACCACTCCCGCCGCCGGCCAGGACGTGACCGCCGTGATGGCACTGTCGCGTTCACCCCGGCCGGCGCCGCATCGCATCGCCCCGGAGGACATCGACGCCGTGCGGGCCAGGCACCGCCTGGGGCAGGAGGAAGCCGCGCAGCTGCAGTCGATCCTCGGCGGGCGGCGCGGCGTCGTCGTGGTGCCTGGCGTCGCGGGATCGAGCCGGCTGATCGCGCAAGCCGCAGTCCTCGCCGCGGCCCGCGACGCTTGGGAGGCGGCGGGCCTCACGGTCGGGCTGGTCGCTCCGGGCGCAGCCCGGCGCCGGTGGGACGCCCTGGCCGGGCTGCGCCCCCCGGCCTCCGACGCCGCGCCGGCGGTACTGGTCGTCGACCGAGCCGACCGGCGGCCGACCCCCGAGCTGCGGGACCTGCTCGAGCGCGCCGGGCAGAGCGACACCACCGTGGTGCTGGTGGAGGGCGGCACCCTCCCGGCTCGCCACCACCCGGCCAGCGGCGCTCTCACCGAGCTGGTCGACGGGGGGGACCGGCCGCGGTCGGATGCGGCGCTGGGCTACGCCGAGGGGATGGACTCCACCGAGGCGCGGGCGCCCGCCGCGCTCAGCGTCACCGATGCCGGCCGCCCCACCTGCGCAGTGGGGGTCGGGCCTCTCGACGCCATCGCCGCGCTGGCGGACCGATGGGCATCAGCACCGCCGGGCGCCCGGCCGGTGCTGGTCGGGTTGGGCCCCGCCGAGGTCGAGGCTCTAAACGCCGAGGCCAGGCGGCGGCGCGAGGCGCTCGGCGAGCTCGACGGCCCGGCGATCGAGTCCGCAGGCCGGTGGTATCAGGCCGGCGACCGGGTCATGGCGCTGCGCCGGCTCGGGGTCGCGTCGGGCACCTACGGGACGGTCGTGGGCGTCGATGCCCGCGGCGGGCGGCTGCGCGTCGAATGGCCCGACCGGCAGGCCACCCTCGACAGACACGAAGCCCGGCGTCTCGGTCACGGCTACGCCTCCGGGCCGGCGCGGGTGCCCCCCGCCGCGAGACACGTCCTCCTGCTCGGGGACCCAGCCGCGGTGCGGCACCTGCAGGATCGGGTCGTCGGCGTGGCGCTGGTCGCGCCCGCGACCCGCCGACCGCCTCGCCGTCAGCTCGACGCGCTCGCCGCGGCGCTGCCGCCTCCCGACCCGGCCACCCTGGCGCAACGCGCGTCTCGACCGCTGCCGGTGCTGGACCAGCAGCGCCGCCGCCTGGCGGCGCTGCTGATGGCCGCCGGGCCGCCCGACCCGGCGGCCGAGCCCCGCGGCGCGCTGCGCCAACCCGGGGGTTGGGTCGCCGGCCACGGCGGTGACCTGGCGGAATGGCGGGTCCTCGGGGACGCCGCGGCGTGGCGGGCCGACGCGTTGGCCCGCGCCGCCAGCCTGCGCTTCGACCGCCACCGCGACCGGCGAGCGGAGCAGGCCGCCACCCCCGCCCTGGAGCGAGCCAGGATCCGGGCGATGGCGGTGGCGTTGGACCAGCCCCGGCAGGCGGCGCAGCGCCCGGAGGCCGGGCTGGGCCTGGCCTGACACGGCGCGGGGCCGCTCGGAGGTTGACGGGTTCACCGTGCGATCATGCGGGGGACCGTGCCCGTCTCTCCCGCCTCCGCCGCCTCGGCCCCCGCCGTCCGCCGTCCCGCCTGGTGGCGGGCGACCAAGGTGGTGCTGGTCCTCGGGGTGGCGGCGCTGGCCGGCTGGGCCATCTCCGGCAAGACCGACGAGCTGAGCGGCGCCGGCAGCTACCTAGCCCACCTCCACTGGGGTTGGATGGTCTTCGCGGCCGGCGCGGAGCTGATCTCCTACGTCGCGTTCGCCGGCATGCAGCGCCGGCTGCTGCAGGCCGGGGAGGTCGGCGCCGGCCTGGCCCCGATGACCGGGGTCACCCTGGCCGGCAACGCCATCCAAAACTCGCTGCCCGCCGGGGTGGTCCTGGCCGCCGCGTACGCGTTCCGTCAGTACCGCCGGTTCGGCGCCGACGACGTCCTCTCCGGGTGGGTCGTGGTGGCAATGACCATCCTGTCGCTCATGAGCCTGTCGGCGCTGGCGGCGGTCGGCCTTGCGATGGCCGCCAGCACCGGGAGCGCCCTGGACCTGGTGAGCGTCATCGTCGGCCTGGTGTGCGCCATGGGGTTGCTGGTGATCTTCTGGAGCCGGCGGGAGTGGTTCCTCGGGCACACCGTCAAAGCGGTGCGCCTCAGCCAGTGGGTCACCCGCCGTCCCGCCGGCGACCCCCACGAGGTCGTCCGGGTGGCGAGAGGCCGGGTCAGCGCGATCAGCCCGAGCCGGCGGGACTGGGCGGTGGCGGGGATCATGGCCGCGTTCAACTGGATCTTCGACCTCGGCTGCTTGATGATGGCCTTCTTGGCGGTCAACGCCAGCATCCCGTGGCGGGGCCTGCTCCTGGCCTACACCGCGGCTCAGCTGGCCACCAACCTGCCCATCACGCCCGGCGGGCTCGGGGTGGTCGAAGGGTCGCTGACCATCGCCTTGGTGGCCTTCGGCGGCAGCGAAGCGTCGACGGTCGCCGCGGTGCTCGTGTACCGGCTGTTCAACTTCTGGGCCATGCTCCCCCTCGGCTGGGGCGCGTGGGGCCTGCTCGCCTATCAGACCCGCCGCACCCACTCCACGCCAGCGGCCAGCGACCCCGGCGTCCCCATCCCGGAGCTCCCCTCTACATGACCGTCCGTGCCCCTCGCTCGCCCGGCGCGCTCCGGTCGTTGGTGACCGCCGCCGTCCTCGCCGCCAGCGTGGCCGCCGCCGGCTGCGGCGTCGCCCATCCGGGGATCACCAACGGGGCGGTGAGCGGATGCTTCAAGGCCCTGCCGGCGGCCCGGGCCGCGGTCCACGACCCCGGAGCTCACCTTCTGGGCGTGCACCGCCTGCCGGCGGACGCGGTCCCGGCCCGGCTGAAGTCCCAGCCGTCGACGCCCGGGGAGATCGACACGACGGTGTGCGCGGTGGCGTTCAAGGGACCGTTCAGCGCCGGGCAGGTCGCGGGGGCGGCGCCGGGGGCGTACGGTCGTTACGCCGTCGTGCTCGTCAACGCGACCAAGCTCACCGTGTTGAGGAGCTACGTCGGGGATCGCCTGCCGAGGAACCTCAAGGGCCGGACGCTGTAGCCGGTCGCCCACCGAGCCGCAGCGGGGCGCAGCGGGGGATCAGCCGGCCAGGAAGCTGAGACGGATGGTCCGGCGGGGGTTGTCGGCGTTGGTGTCGACCAGGACCACGCTCTGCCAGATGCCCAGCGCCAGCTGCCCGCCGATGACCGGCAGGACCAGGGACGGGGCGATGAAAGCGGGCAGGACGTGGTCCGCGCCGTGGCCGGCCGAGCCGTGCCGGTGACGCCACCGGTCGTCGCGGGGCAACAGCGTGTCGATGGTCGCCGACAGGTCGGCGTCGGAGCCGGCGCCCAGCTCGATGAGCGCCAGGCCGGCCGTCGCGTGCGGAGCGAAGACGTGCACCAAACCGTCCCCGGCACCGACGTCGCGCAGCCAAGCCCCGACGATCGCCGACAGGTCGGTCAACCGGTCGGTGCCGGTGACGACCTCGATCTCTGTGCTGTCCATCAGCCTGCTTTGAGCGGGACGCTCAGCCGGTGAGCAGCTCCCGGGCCCCGCGGTCGGTCGAGGGGTGGCGCAGCTTGGACATGGCCCGGGCTTCGATCTGGCGGATCCGCTCGCGGGTGAGGCTGAAGTGCTCTCCGACCTCGTCGAGGGTGCGGGGCTCGCCCCGGTCCAACCCGAAGCGCAACCGGAGGATCTCCCGCTCGCGCTCGTCGAGCGCGATCAGCATCTTGTTGACCTCGCCGGAGAGGAGGGAAGCAGCGGCGGCGTCGAACGGCGACACCGCAGAACGGTCCTCGACGACGTCGCCCAGCTCGGCGTCGCCGTCCTCTCGCAGCGGCTCCGACAGCGAGAGGGGCTCCGCGGCATGGCGGAGGATCTCGGTGACCTTCTCCTCCTCCAGCTCCAAGTCGGCGGCCAGCTCGGCGACGGTGGGCCGGCGCCCCAGCTGCCCCTCGAGGCGGCCGCGGGCCTTGGTCACCCGGGTGAGGAGGTCCCCGGCGTGGACCGGCAGGCGGACCGTACGGCCGGTGTTGGCGATGCCGCGGGTGATGGCCTGGCGGATCCACCACGTGGCGTAGGTGGAAAACTTGAATCCCTTACGCCAGTCGAACTTCTCGACCGCGTGCATCAGGCCCAGGTTGCCCTCCTGGACCAGGTCCAGCAGCGGGAGCTCGGCCGCCTGGTACTTCTTGGCGATCGAGACCACCAGGCGCAGGTTGGCCTTGACGAACGTCTCGGCTGCCTCGTCGCCGCCTCGCACCAGGCGCCGCAGCTCCCGCTTGCGGGCCGCGGTGATCGTCGCGCCCGAAGCCAACTCGGTGCGCGCCTCCCGCCCGGCTTCGATGGCCTGCGCTAGGCGGGCCTCGTCGTCCTTGGTCAGGAGCGCGTGCTTCCCGATGTCGTTCAGATAGAGGCGGACGAGGTCCTCCTCCGGCTGAGCGGCGTGATTGTTGGGCACTAGGGTCCTCTCGCTGCGCCGAGACCCGGGACTCCCGGATCCTCAGACCGACCGTCCGCCACGGCACCGGGGGCGCCAGGTCGGTACAAGTCAGCGTGTTCGATGATACCGGAGGTTCACCGGTTCGTGAAGGGGCCTGGAGGGTAAAGGCACCCGTCGCGGCGTCGAGTCACGCCGGGGAGAGGCCGCCGATCACCGGACGGCCCTGCTCGATCCACCCGTTGGTCCCCCCGACGACCGACACCGCCGAATAGCCGGCGTCGACCAGCGCCTTGGCGGCGGTGAGGCTGCGGCCGCCGACCGCGCAGATGACGTAGAGCGGGTCACCGTCGGGGATCTCGGCCTGCCGGGCGGCCAGCTCGCCGAGGGGGATCAACACCGCGCCGGGGACGTGGCCCGCGACGTACTCGTCGGGGTTGCGCACGTCGAGCACGCTGGCCCCGTTTCCATGGGCGTCAGCGAACGTGACGAGGTCGACTTCGAGCGGGCGACGGTCAGACATGGCTCCATTGTGGGCCGCTCCCGGCCCCCTTTCTCCACCTATCGCCCCCAATCACCCGCCCGCCCCTCAAGGCGACAGCCGGGTCGTGCTCCAGCCGTCACCGTCCCGGCGGTACACGAACCGGTCGTGCAGCCGGTTCTCCCGGCCCTGCCAGAACTCGATGGCCTCGGCCTGCACCCCCCACCCGTACCAGTAGTCGGGGCGGGGCACCGCAACGCCGGCGTAGCGGGCGTCGACCTCAGCGACGCGGCGGTCGAGGGCGTCACGACCGTCGAGGGGCCAGCTCTGCGCCGACGCCCACGCTCCGACCTGCGAGCGGCGGGCCCGGGTGGCGAAGTAGGCGTCGGAGTCGGCCGGGTCGAGGGGATGCACCGACCCCTCGACGCGCACCTGGCGGTCCAGCCTCCCCCAGCGCAGGGCGAGAGCGGCACGCGGGTTGGCCCGCAGCTCGCTCCCCTTGCGGCTCTGCGCGTTGGTGTAGAACACGAACCCCCGCCGGTCCCAGGACTTGAGCAGCACGAACCGCACCGCCGGGCGCCCGGCCCCGTCCGCGGTGGCCAGCGCCATGGCTTCGGGCTCGGCCTCGCCCGCAGCCACCGCGTCGGCGAACCAGGTGGAGAAAAAGTCGATCGGGTCGGCAGGGAGGTCGGCCTCGGAAAGGGTGCGTTCTGCCACCGACCGGACGCTACCGGCGGGACCTGGGCAACGAGTAGAGCCGAACGTCCTTGCGCCCCTCGACCCGCCGCCGGTGCCCGCCGGCTGGCGAGCCAGCCGTCAGTGGACGATGCCGAGGGCGACTGCTCGCGACAGCGCCTCGTGACGGCCGCCAACGTCGAGCTTCACGTAGATGTGGGCCAGGTGGGTCTTCACCGTCGCCGGGCTGACGAAAAGCTGCGCCGCGATCTGCTGGTTGGTGGCGCCGGCGGCCAACGCGATGAGGACCTCGCGCTCCTTCGACGTCAGCGAGACCTGGGGATCCGACGGTGCGGCGGCGTTCGTGCCCGCCCCCTCCGCGGCGGCACCCGCTGCGGCGCCGGCGCTGCGGGCCTCCGACCCGCGGCTGGCGCTGGCCTTGCTCCTTCCCCCGGCACCGGCCTCCGACCATCCGGCCAACGCCGGGACGAGGGCCTGGGCCACCGCCCGCTCCCCATCCAGGGCCCGGCGCAGGATGTCGCAGAGCTCCTCGGGGGTCGACGAACGCAGCGACACCCCCGCAACCCCGGCGGCCAGCAGCGAGGCCAGCTCGTCGCGGGTGGCCTGACGCACCAGCGCCACCACCATCAAGCCGGCGGGCAGCCGGCGGAGGGTCGCCGACGTGGTCTCGTCGGTGTCGCCGACGACGACCAGGCCCGCCTCCTGCTGGCGGGCCACGCCGGCGGCCTCCGCCAGGTCTCGCACCTCGCCGGCGACCCGCAGCCCGGCCAGGCTCACCGCTTTGGCCAGCCCTACCCGCATGAGCGGCCAACGGTCGGCCACCACAGCCGCGGTGGTGGCCGCTGCGATGGCCGGCGCGAACCGGGACGGTGGTGGGCGGAGCAGTGTCACGACGAGGAAAGGATGGCGCACCCGGGCCCGAAGGGCCACCTCGACGCCGGATCTTCGGATAAAGCGGACCAAAACAGTCGCAGCTGGACCGCGGTCGCAGCTTACGCCGAGGTGACTAGTCCGAAAGGGTCAGATTCAATGCCCCGATCGGGGCATTGGCGCTCAGGATCTCATCCTCCCGGCCGATGCAGCCGCCCGGCGGACGGTCCGACAGCTTGCATATGCCTGATGCACACACCACCGCCGAGCAGCCCCGCCGCAGCAGCGAAGAGGAGCTGGTCCGGGCGCACATGCCGCTCGTGCACTACGCGGTGGCAGAGGTCGCCGGGCGGGTCCCCCGCCACGTCGGGCGCGACGACTTGATCTCGGCCGGGATGATCGGCTTGGCGCAGGCCGCTCGCAGCTTCGATCCGGCCCGCGGCATCCCCTTCGGCCGCTTCGCCAGTACCCGCATCCGGGGAGCGCTCCTCGACGAGCTGCGCTCGAGGGACTGGGCCAGCCGCTCGGTGCGGGCCAAGGCCCGCGCCGTCGCCGCCGCTTCCGAGCGCCTCGCCGCGCAGCTGGGCCGGACACCGACCAGCGACGAGCTGGCGGAGGCGATGGGCATGACCGTGGCCGCCGTCGAGGCGATCGCCGGCGACGTCCACCGCGCCGTCGTGCTCAACCTCGACGCCCTCCCCCTCGAAGGTCGGGCCGAGCAGATCCTGCTGGTGGCGGAGGGAACGCCCGATGACGCGGTGCTGGCCGAGGAGCAGCGCCGCACGATGCTGGCCGCGGTGCAAGCGCTGCCCGAGCGCCTGCGCCGGGTGGTGATCGGCTGCTTCTTCGAGGACCTCCCGATGCAGGTGTTGGCCCGAGAGCTCGGCGTCACCGACTCTCGCATCTCCCAGATGCGCACCGAGGCGCTGGCCCTCTTGAAAGACGGCATCAACAGCCAGCTCGATCCCGAGCTGGTCGAGGACCGGAACCGGGCCGGACGGGTGGCCCGCCGCAAGCAGGCGTACTACCAGGCCATCGCCGAGCACACCTCGGCGCGGGAGCGCCGGTCGGCCCTCCCCCACCCTCATCTGCTGTCGGTCGCCTAGCCGAGCGGCGCCTTAGAGCGGCTCGATCCCCAGGTCCTCCCAGGTCAGCAGCGGGCGCCACACCAGCCCTGCGGAAGCGAACCGTTGGGCCACCGTCGGGCTGCGGTCCAAGATCGCGGTGGCTGCGACCACCTCGACCCCCAGCTCTTTCAGCTTGTCGACTCCCTTAAGCAACGAACCACCGGTGGACACCACGTCCTCGACGACGACCACCCGTTGTCCCTCCTCAAGCCTGGTCCCCTCCACCCAGGCGTTGCGGCCATGGCCCTTGGGCTCCTTGCGGATCGAGAACCATCCGGTCCCGCTGAGCAGAGCCATCGCGTGAGCCAACGCATCGGCGCCCATCGTCGGTCCGCCGACGGCGTCGAAACCGCCACCGACCTCTTCGAGTGCCGCCTCGGCCACGGTGCGCAAATCGCCCCCCGACGCCACCGCGTGCTTGCCGTCGACGTAGTCGTGGCTCCAGCCACCGGAAGTCAGCTGGAAGGGGGGATCGCGGTGTTCGTACCCCCGGGCCCGCACCAGTCTGGCCAGGCTGGCCCGCGTTGTCGCATCGATGGTCATCGAGGCGGGAGCGTACCGGGGCCAGCAGGCGGCAGGCGGCGGGCGGCAGGCGGCAGGCGGCAGGCGGCAGGCGGCAGGCGGCAGGCGCAGGCGCAGGCGCCCGGTTCGAGGTCCAGTTGTGCACGGCGCTCGGTGCTCAACTGGACGCCGAGCCGGGAGGGCGTGCCACACTGCCCCGGATGCGACCCGCATGGCGTCACGCGGTTTCCGCGACCCAATGGGCCGCCGGCGCCTGGCTACTCGCGGCCATCCGGACGCCAGGCCCTCGACCGCCGGCGGCCGGCGGAGCCCCCCGCCGGCGGGTGTCGGTGCTGATCCCGGCCCGAGACGAGGCGAGCTCGCTCCCCCATCTCCTGGCGTCGCTGGCTGCGCAGGTGGAGCCGCCCGACGAGGTGGTGGTCGTCGATGACGCCTCCACGGATGGGACCGGCCAGCTGGCCCGGCGAGCCGGAGTGCGGGTCTTGGAGTCGTCGGGACCGCCCGCCGGGTGGTCCGGCAAGTGCTGGGCGCTGCACCAGGGCCAGGCGGCAGCGACCGGGGAGCTGCTCGTCTTCCTCGACGCCGACGTCACACTGAGCGCGGACGGCCTGGCCCGGATCGTGGCCGAGCACGACCGTCAAGGGGGCAACGGCATCGTGTCGGCGGAGCCGTACCACCGGACCGTCCGGCCCTACGAGCAGCTCTCGGCGGTGGCCAACGTCGTCGCGCTCATGGGCACCGGCGCGTTCGGTCCTCTCGGGTCGAAGTCGGCTCGGGACCGGCCGATGGCGTTCGGCCCGTGCCTGGCGGTCGACCGGGCCACCTACGACCTGATCGGGGGGCACGCCCACCCCGACGTCCGCTCCAAGATCACCGAGGACCTGGCCATGGCCCGCCGCGCCCGCCAGGCGGGACGGCCCGTCGCGGTCCTCGCCGGCGGCGACGCGGTCGCGTTCCGCATGTATCCCGGCGGCCTGCGCCAGCTGGTCGACGGGTGGACGAAGGTGCTCGCCACCGGGGCCGGCGGCGGGCCGCGGTGGGCCGCGGGCCTGGTCGCGTGGTGGGTGACGGGGGCGATCCTGGCCGCTGTGTCGGGGGCGAGGGCGGCCGGCGTCGCCTGCGGCCTGCTGCGGGCCGGCCCGTCGTCGCCGGGAGAAGGGGCGGTGACCTACGTGGCGTGGGCCGCACAGATGGGGTGGCTGTTCCGCCGAGCCGGCCGCTTCGGGCCGCCGACAGCGGCGGCGTTCCCCCTGCCTCTGGTGGTGTTCCTGGCCTGCTTCGCCCGCTCGGCGGTCAAGATCGGCCTGGGCCGGGAGCTGGCGTGGAGGGGCCGCTCACTCACCGGCCGCTGACCGGGGCGGGACCGGAACCCTCAGCCAGCGACGTCGGTGCCGTGACCCCCGGCAGCGCCGGCGCCTTCGGGCTGGAGCGCCTCGGGGAGGGCCTCCGCGTGCACCACCGCCAGGCGGCGGGTGGCGCGGGTCAACGCCACGTAGACGGCGCGCAGCCCCTGGGCGGACTCCCTGGCGATGCGGGACGGCTCGACCACCAGCACCCCGTCGAACTCGAGGCCCTTGGCCTCCTCCACCGCCAAGAGCACGGCGGGCGCGTCGAGGTCCGCGCCGTACCCGCCGCCGGCTTCGATGCCCGCGGAGCGAAGGCCGGCGGAGAGCTGCTCGAGCAGGGACCGGGGGGCGATGACCGCTAGGCGGCCGTCGCCGCCGGCCCCCCCGGCGAGGGCCTCGAGCTCGGCCCCGGCCGTCGAGACCACAGCGGACACCAGGCCGGGGTCATCTGACGTCGCCACCGCAGGCTGGCGCGCCTCGGACTGCCCCGGGTTGATCTGGCGCTGGTCGATCCGGCGCGGCTCAGGCCGGCGCGGCGGCGAGACCGGGCGCGCCGGCGACTCCGGCTGGTAGGCCGGCGGTGACGGGTAGCCGCCGACCGACGGCGGGAACAGCGACGCCTGGACCGGCTCGCCGCCGTAGGGCACAGCCTCCGCCGGCTCGCCCTCGTAGGCGACAGCCTCCGGCGCGGCCTCGGGGGACACCGGCACCTCGGCGGCGTCTTGATGCCGGCCGTCGGCGGCGGCGACAGGGGCGGATGCGGGTCCGTCGACGGGAACGAACCGCACCGGCTCGCCGCTCTCGCGCACCGCGTCAGGAGCGGTCATCCCGGGCTCGGCGGCGGCCAGGACCCGCCGGGCCAGATCCATGATCTCGGCCGGGGTGCGGTAGTTGACGGTGAGGTCGACCTGGCGCCACCCGCGGTCTCCGGGGAGGTGGGCGACGACCTCCGACCAACTCTCCGGAGCCCACGACCCGGTGGCTTGCGCGATGTCACCGACCACGGTCATCGAACCGCCGAGGGACCGGCGGGCCAGCATCCGCAGCTGCATGGGGGAGAGGTCCTGGGTCTCGTCGACGACGATGTGCCCGAATCGGCGGATGTCTTCGGGCTCGTCGGGAGCGACCCGCCGCTTCGGCGGCCCGAGCAGGGCACGGGCCTCGTCGAGGAGGGGGATGTCGGCGGCGGTCCAGGGCACCTCGGCCAGTGACGCCGACCGGGGCCGTACCAGCGCGGCCCGCTCGCTGTCGGAGAGAACCGAACGGGCCGCCAGATCGATGAGCGGGCGGGCGCCGAAGAGGTCGTGGAGCAGCTCCTCGGCGGTGAGGATCGGCCACATCCGGTCCAGCGCGGCTGCCACGTCGGGCTGCCGGCGCAGCTCGGATCCCAGCTCTGCGGCGGTCAGCCCCTCGTCGGCTGGGGGCGTCGAGGGGAGCGGGGCGGGAAGGGGCGGCGAAGAGGGATCCGGCCGGGCGAAAGGCACCACGTTGCTCGGCTCCCCGCCAGCGGCGCCAGCGCCGGGCGCGACCCCGTCGCCGAGCGACGCGTCGAGCGGCGGATCGTCGAGGAAGTACTCCTCTGGGAGCTCGGCGGGCGTAGACGTCTCGGCGGGGATGCGCCGGTGGACCTCCTCGAGGAGGTGGCGCCACAGCAGGTTCTCCACGGTCCGCCGCCGCGAGTTGTGGGTTCCCGGCCGGCGCTTGGCGACCGCGACGATCTGGGCGCTGGCCTCCGGCGTGAGGCGAAGGACGGCCCGGCCATAGGGGATCTCCACCGTGCGCCGGAGCGGGCGCTGGCGGTCGGCGACGGCTCGGGCGATGACCTTGCGCATCCGCGCCCCGCCCTTGAGCCGCGCGGCGTCTATGTCCTCGGAGCGCCGGCCGGTCGCGTGGCTGTAGAGCCCGGCGATGGTCGACAGCTCCACCCCGCTCTCGCCCAGGGACGGCAGCACGTGGCCGATGTAGCGGAGGAAGGTCGGGTTGGGCCCGACTACCAGCACCCCCTGGCTCTCGAGGGGGAACCGGTGGGTGTAGAGCAGGTAGGCAGCCCGGTGCAGCGCCACCGCGGTCTTGCCCGTGCCGGGGCCGCCCTGGACGACGAGGATGCCACCGAGCGGTCCGCGGATGATCTCGTCCTGCTCCCGCTGGACGGTGGCCACGATGTCGCGCATCCGGCCGGTCCTGGCCCGCGAGAGGGCGGCAAGGAGGACCTGCGAGCCCGACAGACCCAGCCCGACCCCCTCGTCGGTGCCCTCCTCGTCGAACAGCTCGTCTTCGAGGTCGAGCAGCCGGCGTCCCTCGGTGAGGAAGTGCCGGCGGCGACGGAGACCCATCGGGTGGGCGCCGGTCGCCCGGTAGAAGGGTTCGACCACCGGAGCCCTCCAGTCGACCACCAGCGGCTCCTGGTCGGCGTCGGAGATGGCCAGCCGGCCGATGTGGAACGTCTCGTCGGCCCCCGGCTCGCCGTTGGTGGACGGTCCGATCCGGTCGATCCGACCGAAAACCAGGGCCTCGTCGCCGATCTGGAGCTGCTCGAGGCGGCTGAGGCTGGTCCGGACCCTGATGTCACGCTCCGTGAAGGACTGGAAGGTGCCGCCGCGCTCACCGAACGCCTCCTGGAGCATGCCGGTCGCCGCGGCGCGCATCGCTTCCAGGCGTGCGTAGGCGTGGTCCACGTGGGCCTGCTCCGCCGGGAGCTCGGGGTGTGCCATAGAGGGGAAGGTGTAAGCCTTATTGCTCGGAGGGTCCCATTGCAAGCCACAGATCCGATCGGGCTGCCCCCAGGCTACGATCTGCCGTGGCCAGTCCAGCAGACCTCCGGCGGATCCTGGAGGCGACGAGCCTTCCTGCCGATCTGGTCGACGAGATCCTCGGCGAGGTGGGGACCCCCTGGCTGATGGGCGCCCCGGCCGAGGTCGTCGCCGGCGAGGCGGTGCTGTGCCATCCTCCGCTCGCCGCCGGCGAGGTGCGGGCGGTCGCCAACCCGACCGACCAGCCCGGAGTGTTCCGCCTCACGGTGGTGGCCGAGGACCGGCCCGGGCTGCTGGCCGGTACCGCCGGCGCGTTGGCCAGCGAAGGGCTGTCGGTCGTCGACGCCGCGACTACCGTCCTGCCCCGCAGCCGCCTCGCCCTGCAACGAGTAGCGGTGCTGGCCCCCCCGACGCTGCCCTTCGACGACGCGGAGTGGGAGCGGGTGGGTCACCGCCTTAGGGCGGTCCTCGGCGAGCGCCTGTCGGTGCCGGTGGCGTGGGCGCCCGAGCCGCCGGTGGTGGTCGAGACACAACCCCAGCAGCTGGGGCGGGTGCTGGTGACGGTGAGAGCCCCGGACCGCATCGGGTTGCTCCACGCCGCCGCGTCGTGGTTCGAAGGCCACGGGTGCAACGTCGAGGCGTGCCACGCCTCGTCCGGCGACGGCACCGCCACCGACGTGTTCCTCATCGCCGGCCACGTCGATCCGCCGGCCCTGGCCGCGGCGCTCGGCGGGGCGCCCGCGGCGGTCAGCCACGGCGGCTTCTTCCCGGTCCGTTTAGGTATCGAACTGTTCCGGGGAGCCGCGACGTTCCCGTGGCGAGTCGCGGGGATCGTGGGTCGCGCCCTGCGGGGGCCAGAGCAGTGAACCGCCAGTAGCGTCAAGGCGATGAACGCGACGCACGACCGCACCTACCGGGCAAAACGGTGACAGAGCGGGCCCCGAGCGCGTTCCTCGCCGCGTGCCGGCGTCAGCCGGCGGCGCACACCCCGGTGTGGTTCATGCGTCAGGCCGGGCGTCACCTCCCCGAGTACCGGGCGGTGCGGGGCACCGGCAGCTTCTTCGAGGCCATCGCCAAGCCGGAGCTGGCCGCGGAGATCACCCTTCAGCCGGTTCGCCGCTACGGGGTGGACGCCGCCATCTTGTACTCCGACATCGTCGTGCCGGTGCACGGGGCCGGCTTCGGGGTGGACATCGTCCCGGGCGTCGGGCCGGTGGCGAGCGAGCCTTTCCGGTCCGCGGCCGACCTTGACCGGCTGCCGCCGTTCAACGCCGAGGAGCACACGCCCTACGTCGTCGAGACGGTACGCATCGTCGCCAAGGAGCTCGACGTGCCGCTCATCGGGTTCGCGGGCGCCCCGTTCACCGTCGCCAGCTACCTGATCGAAGGTCGCCCCTCGAAGGATTACCTGCGCACCAAGACCCTCATGTACACCGACCCGCAGCTGTGGGCGTCGCTGCTCGATCGCCTGGCTGACTACGCCATCGCCTCCCTCCGGGCGCAGGTCGGGGCGGGCGCGTCGGCGGTGCAGGTGTTCGACAGCTGGGCCGGAGCGCTGGCCCCCGACGACTACCGCCGCTACGTGCTGCCGGCCAGCGCCAAGGTGTTCGCCGGCGTGGCCGACCTGGGCGTGCCCCGCATCCACTTCGGTGTGGCCACCGGCGAGCTGCTCGGCCTCCTGGCCGAGGCGGGCGCCGACGTCGTCGGCGTGGACTGGCGGGTGCCTCTCGACGCTGCCGCGGAGCGCACAGGCGCCACCGTCGCCCTCCAAGGCAACCTGGACCCTGCGGTGGTCATCGCCGGGTGGGAGGCGACCGAGGTCAAAGCCCGTCAGGTGCTGGCCACGGCGGCCGGACTGCCGGGGCACGTGTTCAATCTGGGGCACGGCGTGCTGCCATCGACCGACCCGTCGGTGCTGGCCCGGCTGGTGGACCTGGTCCACTCGACGCCGGCGACGAGCGGTTCGGGCGCCCAGTGAGGTACGCCGTCGCCGGCGGGGGGATCGCCGGGCTGGCCGCCGCGTGGGAGCTGACCGGGTCGGACCCTGCTGCAGAGGTCGTGGTGTACGAGCCGGGACGCCTCGGCGGGAAGATCCACACCCCCGACTTCGAGGGGCGGCCGGTGGACGCCGGCCCTGACGCCTTCCTCACCCGGGTGCCCGAGGCGGTCCAGTTGTGCGCCGAGCTGGGCTTGGCCGACGAGCTGCTCGCGCCGGCCGCTGGATCGTCCATGGTCTGGTGGGGGCAGCGGCTGCGACCGCTGCCCGCCGGGCTGGTGCTCGGGGTGCCGGGCAAGGTCTCCGCGATCGTCCGCAGCGGGATCCTCTCCCCGCTCGGTGCCGCACGCGCCGGACTGGACCTGGTCCTGCCTCGCACCGACATCGCCGAGGACGTGTCGGTGTACGACCTGGTGGCTCGCCGGTTCGGCAAGGAGGTGGCGCTGCGCCTGGTCGACCCGCTGGTCGGGGGCATCCACGCCGGGCGGGCCGACGAGCTGAGCGCCGCGGCGACGGTCCCCCAGCTCCTCGCGGCCGCCCGCAAGTCCCGAAGCCTGCTGCTGGCGCTGCGGGGCACGTCGCCGAGCGGCGCCACCGGTCCCATCTTCCTCACGCCCCGCGACGGCCTGGGCCGGATGGTCGCCGTTCTCGTCGAGCGCCTCGTGGAGCGGGGCGTCGCGTTCCGCGACGTCGCCGTGAGGTACGTGCGGCCGGCGCCGGGCGGCGGGGTGACGCTCGACGGCGGCGAGCGATACGACGGCGCCGTGGTAGCGGCGCCGGCGCCGGCGGCAGCGGGAATCGTCGAGGGCATGGCCCCGGACGCGTCGGCCGGGCTGCGCCTGGTCGACTACGCGTCGGTGGCGCTGGTGACGATGTCGTTCGCTGCGTCGTCTGTCCCGGCGCCAGAGGGCGTCAACGGGTTCTTGGTGCCGCGCTCCGCGGGCCGGTTGATGACGGCGTGCTCCTTCGCGTCCAACAAATGGCCGCACTGGAGCGAACCGGGGACCAGCGTGGTGCGGTTGTCGGCCGGGCGGTTCCGTGACCATCGAGCCCTCGATCTCGACGACGAGACCCTGGTAGATCGGCTGGCCGGCGAGCTGGGCGCGGCGCTCGGGCGGTCCCTCCCGGAGCCGACCAGCACCCGGGTCGCCCGGTGGCCAGCGGCGTTCCCCCAGTACACGGTGGGCCACTTGGAGCGGGTCGCGAGCATCGAGACCTCGCTGCGCGCGGCGTCCCCGGCGGTCGCGCTAGCCGGTTCGTCGTATCGCGGGTCGGGGATCCCGGCTTGTATCGGGTCCGGGCGGCGGGCGGCCCGGGCCGTGATCGCGGCGGGGGTACCGGCCACCTGAGCCGGCGGGACGGCTCGAGCCGGGGAGCGGTCGGGATCAGCGGTCGGTGGAGGTCTCCAGCTCGCCGAGGTCCAGCGCCGGGCCGAGCGTCTCGCCTCGGAACAGGCCCGCGGTCGCAGCGCTCGACGACAGCACGTGGTCGGCGAGGATGACCGCGGCAGAGGTGTAGGTCGAGCGCTCGCCGCCGGGGTACCGGACGCACTGCGGGTGCACGCACCCGGTCCAGTACGCCCCGTCGTGGTCGCGGAGGTGGCCGGTCCACGACAGCAGCTCGGCGGCCTGGTCGCGCCGTCCGATGGCGTCGAGGGCCATCACGCACTCGGCGGTCTCCGCGGCGGTCACCCAAGGGTTGGTCACGACGCAGCGGACTCCGACGCCGGGCATCACGAACTCGTTCCAAGACCCGTCGATGCGCTCCGCGGCCCGCTCACCGGTCAGGGCGCCGCCGAGGACCGGGTAGTACCAGTCCATCGCCCAGCTGTCCTTGGACAGGAACGCCGAGGGGCGGTGAGCGACCGCCGCGCCGACCTGGGCCGCGGCCAGCTCCCAGTCGGGGCGCTGCTCGCCGACCGCCGCGGCGAGCGCGACGGCGCAGCGGAGGCTGTGGTGGATCGACGCGTTGGCGGTGAGCAGAGCGAAGCGGCCGGCGACCCCGTCGGCGTCGCGTGACCAGACGATCTCCCCCGAAGGGCGCTGCAGCCCCAACACGAACTCGACGGCCCGCTCGACGACCGGCCACATGCGATCGACGAACGGCCGGTCCCCGGTGGTCAAGAAGTGCCACCAGGTGCCTGCGGCCACGTAGGCGCACACGTTCGGGTCGCGGCGGGGCTCCTCCACGCCGTCGGCCAGGTAATACAGGCACCAAGACCCGTCCGGCAGCTGGGTGCTACGCAACCAGTCGTAGGCGGCCTCGGCCTCCTCCACTCGACCGGCGACGGCCAGCGCCATCGCGGCCTCCGTGTGGTTCCACGGGTCGGCGTGGCCTCCCGGGTACCACGGGATCTGCCCTGAGGGCAGCTGCACCGAGGCGATCCACTCCGCGGTCTGGGCCACCTCGGCGGCGGTGAGGACAGCAGCGTCTGAGGTCATGCCGGCTTTCGCAGGTAGATGACCGTGCTCTTGCCGAGCACAGGGTTCAACACCTTCTCGGGCAGCCTGGTGACCGGGGTGTGAGCGGTGATGTCCCAAACCAGCATCCGGTGGTAGGCGCGCACCAGCGGGTGCTCGGCGTTGTCGACCCCGACCGCGGCTTTCAGCCACCAGTACGGGCTGTGAAGGGCGTGGGCGTGGTGGCCGCCGTAGGGGGACAGCCCGGCGGCTTCGAGGCGGCGGGTGAGCACCGACCGGCGGTAGATGCGAACGTGGCCGCCCGGGACCATGTGGTAGTCGTCGGAGATCGCCCATGTGACCAGTTCCGGCAGCCACCGTGGGACGGTGACTGCGATCGTCCCGCCGGGGCGGAGCACCCGGGCCAGCTCGGCGATGGCGCCTCGGTCGTCGGGGATGTGCTCGAGCACTTCGGCGGCGATGATCCGGTCGAAGGTGCCGTCAGCGAACGGGAGGGACAGGGCGTTGCCGACCGTGGCCGCTCCCCGGCCTCCGCTGGCGCGCGTCGCGCGGTCCTCGCTCACCATGGCCTGCATCATCCCGGCGGCGTTTTTCACCTCCCCGGAATCGGCGTCGACGGCGATGACCACCGCGCCGCGGCGCATCGCCTCGAAGGCGTGGCGGCCGCCGCCTGCGCCCATGTCCATGAGCCGGTCGCCCGGCTGGACCCCGAGCCTGTCGTAGCGGACGGTCAGCATGAGCCCACCGCGCTCTGCTCGGCTCGTGCCCGGTCGAGGACCCAGCGGTAGTGCTCGGCGGTCGCGGCCGCGCACGCCTGCCAGGTGAAGCGCTCCAGGACCCGGGCCCGGCCGGCGACCGACAGCCGAGCGGACAGCTCGTCGTCCTCGAGGACGCGGCTGATGGCGTGGGTCAGCTGGCCCGGGTCGCCCGGCGCGACGAGCATGCCGGTGACCCCGTCGGCGCCGACCACCTCCGGCAGCGCGCCACCGGTGGTGGTCACGAGCGGCACCCCGCACGCCATGGCCTCCACTGCCGGCAGCGAGAACCCCTCGTAGAGGGACGGCACCACGGCCACCTGGGCTTCGGCGTAGAGCTCGACGAGGCGGTCGTCGCTGACCCCGGAGGCGAAGGTGACGTGCTCGCTGAGCCCGAGACGGGCGATGGCGGCCGCCACTGGGCTCTGCTCCTTCAACCGGCCCACCACCAGCAGGTGGGCGTCGGGCCGCTCGACGCGCAGCTTGGCCAGGGCCTCGAGGAGCGGGATCAGGCCCTTCATCGGGGCGTCGGCGCTGGCGGTGGTCATGATCCGCCCCGGCACCTTGGCGATCTCGGGGTGCGGTCGGAAGTGGGTGTGATCGGCTCCGATCGGCACGACCTGCACTCGCTCCTCTTGCAACCCCATCTGCTCGACGATGTCGCGTTTGGAGGATTCGGAGACGGTCACGACCCGCGGGAAGCGGCGGGCGACCCGCTTTTGCATCTCGACGAACCCGTACCAGCGGCGGACGGTGAGCCGCTTCTTGAACCCGTCGGCGTGGGCCAGGTCGAGGACCCGGTCGACGGTGATCGGGTGGTGGCAGGTGCCGAGTACCGGCCAGCCATCGCTCATGATCCCGAGCAGCGCCCGACCGAAGGTCTGGTTGTCGTGGACCACGTCGAACTGCCCGCGCCTGGCAGCCAGAGCCCTGCGGACGCGGATGCTGAACGTTCGCGGCTCGGGGAAGCCGGCGGTGCACATGAGAGCGAACTCCATGACGTCAACCGCCGAGCGGAACTCGCCCATCTTGGGCACCCGGAACGGGTCGGGCTGGCGGTACAGGTCCAGGCTGGGCACCGGCACGAAACCGACCCCGTCGTCGAGCAGCGGCCAGGGTTGACCGGCGAATACCGTCACCCGGTGCCCCAGCTCGGTCAGTTCTCGCGCCAAGTAACGCGTGTAGACGCCCTGACCGCCGGAGTGCGGGTTCCCCCGGTACACCAGCAGCGCTATCCGGAGGGACTCGTCGGTCATGAGCCTCAGACTCTGACCGGTGGACGACGGGCGGTCAAACTGGGACGAACCAGATGCCGTCACGCCCGCGCAGCCAGCGGGGCGCCAGCCACCGCGACGCGGGGCACGTTCGGAGTCGGGCGCCGGCTGGCCATGGAGACAACGAGGAGGTCGATGCCCAACTGTACAGACGCACCGGCCGCGGCTCGTGCGTGGAGGCCGCTAGCGTTCCTGCATCGAAGCCGCATCCGGCCAGCCTGGTCCCTCCCTCTCCATCGTGATGCCGGCGCACAACGAAGCGTCCTACCTGGAGGAGGCTCTGCGCCGCGCCGTCACCGGGTTGCGGGAACGCGGGGACGCCTTCGAGGTGCTGGTCGTGGAGAACGGCTCCACCGACGACACCGCGGCGGTGGCGGCCCGGATGGCAGCGGCGATGGAGGAGGTGTCGGTCCTCTCCTTGCCCCACGCCGACTACGGCCGGGCCCTGCGGGCCGGGTTCGTCGCGGCGTCCGGGCGCCAGGTCATCAACTTCGACGTCGATCTCGTGAACCTGGAGTTCGTCGACGCGGCCCGCAAAGCCGCCGAGCAGGAAGCCGCGGCGATCGTCGTCGGCTCCAAGCGCGGCCCTGGGGCCGACGACGGCCGTCCCGTCGCCAGGCGGATCGTGACCGCGGTCTTCTCCACCTTGCTCAAGGTGGCGTTCGGGCTGAAGGTCAGCGACACGCACGGCCTCAAGCTGCTGGAGCGCGAGGCGCTGCTCCCCCATGTCCGCACCTGCCTTTTCGGCGGGGACATCTTCGACACGGAGGTGGTGCTGCGAGCGGAGCGGGCCGGGCTCACCGTCACGGAGGTGCCAGTCACTGTCTCAGACGGCCGCCCGCCGCGCACCTCGATCGCCCGCCGGATCCCTCGCACCCTCATGGGCCTGCTCCGGCTGCGGGTCGCGCTGTGGCGATCCGGCCTGCACCCACCGGCTATCCGATAGGCCCACCGGCGACCCGATAGCCCGCCGGCTACCCGATAGCCCGCCGGCTACCGCCTAGCCGTTACGCGAGCCGCCGCAGGACCCGAAGGCTGCCGCACCCGGCGTCGGGCTGCTCCGCGAATCGCCCTGACGCGATGGCGTGGCGGTACAGGTCGTAGGGGGGGCGGCCGCCATCAGCGGGATCCTCGAAAACGTCGTGGATGGCGAGCATGCCGCCCTCCGCGACCTTGGGGGCCCAGGCCCGGTAGTCGGCCCACGCCACGTCCTCGCCGTGGCCGCCGTCGATGAACAGCAACGCCAGCGGCGTGCTCCACGCGGATGCCACCGTCACCGACGGGCCGACGATCAGCACCACGTGGGCTTCGAGCCCGGCGGCGGCCACCGCCCGGCGAGCGAAGGGCAACGTGTCCATCCGGCCCGAGGCGTCCACCACCTCGGCGTCGTGGTGGTCCCATCCCGCCTGGTTTTCCTCCGAGCCGCGGTGGTGGTCGACGCTGAAGAGCACCTGGCCGTGGCTTCTGGCTGCGTCGCCGAGGTACAGCGCGGACTTGCCGCAGTAGGTGCCGATCTCGAGAAGGGGACCGGCGCCGGCCGCAGCGGCCCGTCTTCCCGCCTCGTGGAGGGCCATCCCCTCGTCGTCTGGCATGAACCCCTTGGTCGCGTGCGCCACCTCGAGGACCGAGGGGGTCAGTCGAACGCTCCGGCCTGGTCGGGCTCCGCGGTCCACACCGGGGCGCTGGTGGTGTTGATCGTGTCGTGGTGGTGGTCGTGGACGAACAGCAACTTGTTGAAGATCACGAACTTCGCGACCCAAAGAACCCCGAAGGCGGCGACGTAGACCACCGTCACCAGCCCGGTCTTGAGCAGGTGGGCGTAGTGGTGGTGCTGGGCGAAGCTCTCGGCGACGTCGACGCAGAGCGTGGAGAACCCCCAGCCGAGAAACGCCAGCGCCCAGAACGGCACCACTTCTTTCCACAGGTGGCCCCGGCCCGACTTGCCCCACGCCCACTTCCTGTTGAGCTCATAGGACGGGATGGTGGCGATCGCCGTCGCCAGGGTGCTCGACACCACCGCAGGCCACCCGATGAGACCATCGAAGATGACCAGGAAGACCACGCTGGTGACCACCGAGACCACCGACGCCGCCGAGTACTTGAGCAGCTTCTGGCCTTCTGGGCTGCGCAGACGGTCACGCACGCCGTGCACGCTCCTTGCCATTCCCGTCACCCTACCCCCAGCGCTCCATCGGCAGGCCGCGCGGGTCGTGGGACGGGCCGGCGGGACGCGCCGGCGTGAGCGTGGGCCACAATGGCGGGGTGACAGCCGCCCTCGACGACCTCGTCGCCACCCTCGACCTCGAGGCGGTGGAGGTCGACATATACCGGGGGACAAGCCCGGCAGGCCCGGGCCTGCGTGTCTTCGGCGGTCAGGTCGCGGCCCAGGCGCTGGTGGCGGCGGGACGGACAGTGACCCGCGACGATCTGCGCTCCGTGCACTCCCTCCAGGCGTACTTCTTGCGCCCGGGTGACCCGACCATCCCCATCCTCTACGAGGTCGACCGCATCCGCGACGGCCGGTCGTTCACGACCCGCCGGGTGGCGGCGATCCAGCGGGGCGAGGCAATTTTCCACCTCTCGGCGTCCTTCCACGTCCCCGAGGAAGGCGTCGCCCATCAGACCCCGATGCCGCCGGTACCCGACCCCGAGACCCTCCCCGATTGGCGCGAACGCCACGGAGAGCGGTTGGGGGGCTGGCACGATCGACCGCGGCCCGTCGACGTCCGCTACATCGGCGACCCGGTGCGCAACGGCCCCGACTCTCCGCCTCGAGCCCCCGAGCACGCCATGTGGTTCCGGGCCGATGGGAAGCTCGACGACGACCCGATGCTGCACGCCTGCATCGTCGCCTACGCCAGCGATCTGACCTTGCTTGACACGATCATGCTTCCCCACGGGCTCATCTGGGACGACCCTGACGCGCAGCAGGTCAGCCTGGACCACGCGATGTGGTTCCATCGGCCGCTTCGAGCCGACGACTGGCTGCTCTACACCCAACGCAGCCCGATCGCCGCCGGCGGACGGGGCTTGGCCGTCGGCACGATCTACACCCGCAACGGCGACCTCGCCGTCACCGTCGTCCAGGAGGGGTTGCTGCGCACCCACCGGCCGACCACCGCGTCCGAAGCGGCCAGGTCCCTCAGCGCCAAGCGCTGAGGGACCTGGATCGGGAGCGGCGCGGCCCGGCGGCGCCTGGGCGCCGCCGGCGGGGCTACCGCTTGTTGAGCTCCACGTAGTCGCGTTCGTCGGCACCGGTCCAGATCTGGCGGGGCCGGTAGATCTTGCTGTCCTGCTCCAGCAGCTCCTGCCAGTGCGACAGCCAGCCGGCGGTGCGGGGGATGGCGAAGAGAACCGTGAACATACCGGTCGGGAAGCCCATCGCCTGGTAGATGAGGCCGGAGTAGAAGTCGACGTTCGGGTACAGCTTGCGGGACACGAAGTACTCGTCCGACAGCGCCACCTCCTCGAGCTTGAGGGCGATGTCGAGGAGCGGGTTGGGGCCGGTGACGGCGAACACCTCGTCAGCGGTCTTCTTGATGATCTTGGCCCGCGGGTCGTAGTTCTTGTAGACCCGGTGCCCGAAGCCTTGAAGCTTGCCCTTCCCGGCCTTGACGTCGGCGATGAACGCGTCGACGTTGTCGATCGACCCGATCTGGGTCAGCATCCGCAGGACCGCCTCGTTGGCGCCGCCGTGGCGGGGGCCGTAGAGGGCGGCGGCGGCGGCCGCGGCGGCGGAGTACGGGTCGGCGTGGGACGAGCCGACGGTGCGCATGGCGAGGGTGCCGCAGTTTTGCTCGTGGTCGGCGTGGAGGATGAACAGCACGTCGAGGGCTCGGGCCAGCGCCGGGTCCGGCTCGTAGCGCGGCTCGGCGACCTTCCACATCATTGAGAGGAAGTTCTCGGTGAAGCTGAGGCTGTTGTCGGGGTAGACGAACGGCATGCCCAGGCTGAAGCGGTGGGCGGCCGCGGCCAGGGTCGGGGCCTTGGCGATCAGCCGGACGATCTGGCGCTGCCGGACCTCGGGGTCGGTGACCTGCTTGGCCTCGGGGTAGAACGTCGAGAGCGCAGCCAGGCCCGATACGAGCATCCCCATCGGGTGGGCGTCGTAGTGGAACCCGTCGAGGAACCGCTTCCGGAAGTTCTCGTGGATGTAGGTGTGGTTGGTGATGTCGTCGGTCCAGGTGCTCAGCTGCTCGGAGGTGGGCAGCTCGCCCTTCAAGAGCAGGTAGGCCACCTCCAGGTACGACGACTTCTCGGCCAGCTGCTCAATGGGATACCCGCGGTAGCGCAGGACCCCGTTGTCACCGTCGAGATAGGTGATGGCGCTCGAGGCTACGGCCGTCGTCAGAAACGCCGGGTCATGGAACCAGACTCCCGGCAGCAGCTTGCGGAACTCGTCAGCCGAGACCCCACCATCGACGATGGGGATCTCGACTACCTCGCCGCTGCGGTTGTCGGTGACGGTGATCGATTCGGTCACTACTCCCCCTGTCGGGATGGGATTCGTTGCGTTCGCTCATGATCGTACCGCCACCCCGCCTCCCGCCAAACGGCAGCAAACCGGGCGTGCCAGGGGGCACAGCAGTCGGGCATGATCGAGCGGTGGACAATCCCG
This sequence comes from Acidiferrimicrobium sp. IK, assembly GCF_025499425.1. Classification (GTDB taxonomy): domain Bacteria; phylum Actinomycetota; class Acidimicrobiia; order Acidimicrobiales; family Palsa-688; genus Acidiferrimicrobium. The sequence continues at coordinate 44,312 of NZ_JAIMCB010000017.1, read as the reverse complement.
CCCCGAGCCCTGACCTCGACCTCTCAGCGATCCGGGACGGCATCGACGATGTCGACCGACGCCTCATCGCGCTCCTCGCCGAGCGGGCACAACTGGTGGGCCAGGTCGTTCACTACAAACGGGCCCACCACATGCCCGTCGTCGACCGTGGCCGAGAGGACGAGATGCTGACCCGGATCGGCGAGACGGCCACGGCCTCCGGCGTCGACCCCCGCGTCGCTCAGCAGGTGCTGCGGACGATCATCGACGGGTTCACCCTGCTAGAAGCCGAGGAGCTCGGTCCAGACCACATCGTGTAGTGGCAGCGGGGATGGTCAGATCAGGTCGTAGCGGTACAGGTTGGTCTGGCGGGTGACGAACCCCAGCCGCTGGTAGAGGCGGTTGGCGGCCTGGCGGGACGGTCGGGAGGTCAGCTCGACGGTCCTGGCCCCGGCCTGCTTGGCGGCGTCGAGAGCGGCGCGGGTCAGCATCTCGCCGCCTCCCTGACCCCGGACCGCCTCGTCGACGATCACGTCTTCGATCCACGCCCGCACACCGGTGGGGATGCGGAAGATGGCCAGGGTGAGGGTGCCCACGATCGGGCCGCCTTCCCCGTCGCGCAAGACGAAGAACACCGTGGCCGGCGAACCGACGATCTCCTGCAAGTCGGCCACCGACGGGGCCGGTGCGCTGGTCGACAGCTGCGGCAGGAGCCGCACGACGGCTGACACCAGTTCGTCGTCGGCTTCGGTGACCTTCGAGACGCACAGCACGATGCCGGGGGAAGCTAGTTAACCGGGGGGCGTCGCGCCACCACGTTCCTTCCGCAGCGTTCGGGTGCTGCTGGCGCGCCCTTCTCAGGTTGCCTCAGCGGGGTTGGGGGTCGGCCCGGGTTGCCGTGGCGGCGCCGGGCGACGGCTGACAGCCGGGACACCAGTACACCGGGCGGGCCTGGCGGCCGAGCACGTCTCGGCGGATCGTGGTCCCGCACCGCCGGCACGGCCGGCCTCCTCGGCGGTACACCCAGGTCCGCTGCCCCGGCCCGTCGAAGGAGCGCGCCGGCGACTTGGACTGGGCGTTGGCGCCCATCAGCCGCGACGCTGTCGCGACCAGCGCGTCGAGGGACTCGTCGTCTAGAGCCTCCGACGGAGTCCACGGCGACACCCGGCAGACAAACAGCGACTCGCAGCGGTAGATGTTGCCGATGCCGGCGACCACCTGCTGGTCGAGGAGCAGCTCGCCGGCGGTCGGCGACGCTGCGGCCCGGGTCCGGGCCCGGGATCGCACCGCGGCCGGATCGAGGGCGGCGGGCACGAGGACGTCGGGTCCCAGCCGGCGCAGGGACGGGTGGACGGCCAGCTCCCGCGCCGCGAGCAGCTCGATCACCGGCGCGTTGAAGCACACCGCGACCCGTTCACCCGCCTCGAGCACCAGTCGGGCCTGGCCGGGCGGCTTACGCCACTTATCGCCGGCAGGGTAGACGTGCCAGGAGCCGGTCATCCGCATGTGGGTGTGCAGCACCAGATCGCCCGAAAAGCGGATCAAAAGGTGCTTGCCGTGGGCCTCGACGCCCTCGACGGTGCAGCCGACGAGCCTCCCCGCCGCCACTGCGGGCGGCGCGGCGCGGGCGGCGGTGACCGTCCGGCCGACCAGCCACCGCCGCAGGGACACCGCGGTGCGGAAGATGGTGTCGCCCTCCGGCATCCCTCGACCCTAGGACCGCGGCGCGGCTAGGACCCGTAGCGGACCAGACCCTTGGGGGTCGGCGTGAACTGCGCGTCCCGGAGGTACGCCTCGAGCTCCTCGGGCCAGCGCTGCAGGGCGAGGCGGCCCCAGCGGCCGGACGCGACCAGATGCGACAGGGCCCCGATGGCCCGCCCCTCCCACGCGCCGTCGAGCTCGCGGGCCGCGACCAGCCCCTTGCCGCCCCGCTCGACGTAGAGGCTCAGCTCACCGTCGACCAGCACGACGTAGGCGCCAGGGACCCGGGTCGGGCCCCGCACCGGCCAGGGGACGCTGAGACCGAACGCGTTGGCGGGGTCGGTGGCCGCCAGAACCAGCACCGACCCGTCGGTCCCCGGCGCGCTGTCCACGCCTCGAGCGGCCGGCAACACGATGACCCGGTCGGGGACGGCCCACTCGTCGCCGCCCCGGTATCCGTCGGCGTCAGGACCGGACGGTTCGGGCTCCGCCGGCTGGTCGGGAACCCGCACGGAGCGGAGGCGGTCGACCGCTCCGGCCAGGGCGAACTGGGCGCCGCCCATGCCCTCGACGAAGTACCCCCGCCGGATCCGGCCCGACTCCTCCATGGTGCGCAGCACCGGGTAGATCCCGGCGAAACCGCCAGGGACCCCTTCGCCCCGCACCGCGTCGCGGGTCAGCACGCCGTGACGTTCGAGCAGCTGGCCGGCCACCGCGACGCCGGCCTCGGTCGGCGTCGGCGACCGGAGGCCAAGCTCGCGCTCGACGAGGGACCACCGTCCCTGCCCGCGTGGCGGTCCCAGGACGCCGATGCCACCCAAGCGGGGCCGGGGGCGGGCCAGTCCGGGCCGGCCGGTGCTGCGGCGGACCGCGGCTCGCCGCCCCGATCCCGAAACCGCGACGGTGGCCCGGACCGCGGCGAACGCGTCACCGGTGACCTCGCCGGCCCAGACCAGGTCCCACAGCGCCTCGACGATCTCCTGGTCGCTGGCGCCGGGCAGACCCAGCTCCCGGAAGAAACACGCACCCCGCTCGGCCAGCACCCTCCGCAGGTGACGGTGCGTCTCGCCGTCCACGTCGCCGGCCGCGGCGGGCGGAGCGCCGGGCGCGAGCGCGGGGTCGACTGCGGGCGGGGCTCCGGCCACGGGCGCGGGGTCCGCCGGGCTGGGCATGCCGGCCAGGACTCCGCCGGCGAAGCCCATCCGCCGCCAAAGCAGCGGCGCCTGCTGGCGCAGCCCGAGCACGATCCGCCCGTCTGAGCGCCCCAGCGAACCGGCACCGACCCACATCACCTCCCCGGCCGCCATCAGCTCGTCGAGCATCCGGGGCTGGTAGCCCCGTACCCGCGCCGGCAAGACGTCGGTCTCCAGCACGCTGGCGGGGATGGCGAAGCCCTGCAGCTGACCGACGACCTCGAAGAGCCGATCGAGACCGCCGGCCGCGGGAGGCCGGCCGACCGCCGCCACGCCGTGCCAGGCGGGGAGGAACCGGACCAGGGCGGCGGTCTCGGCGGGGGCGACCTCCTTGCGAAGCGCGGCCAGCGAACGCTGGCGCAGGATGCGAAGGACGTCGGTGTCGCACCACTCGTCGCGTCCGCTGCCCCCGGGCCGGAACGCCCCCCGTTCCAGGCGGCCTTCGCCGGCGAGGCGGTCGAGGACGGCCACGACCGCTTCGGCGGACAGCCCGAAGCGGGCAGCCGGCTCGGCGGGAACGAACGGCCCGTGAACCCTGGCCCAGCGGCGCAGGATCTGGACCAGCCCGTCGGGCACCGGCTCGAGGAACGCGTCGGCCAGGCCTGGCGGCGGGGTCACGCCGAGACCGTCTCGGTAGCGGCCGGCTTCCTCGGCGGCGATGAGGCGTTCCTCGCCCGCCACCCGCACCGGGGCGGCCCGCCGCTCGGCGAGCAGCGCGTCGACCACCCCCGGCCCGACCTCGGGGGTGCAGCGGGCGACCAGCTCGGCCGGGGTGAGATCGCCCAGCCGGCGCAACAGGTCGGCGGCCTGGTCGACAGACGACGCCCACCGCCGCTCGTCGAGCGCTTGCAACTCGGCTTCCAGCGCAGTCAGGACCGACGCGTCGAGCAGGTCGCGCAGTTCGTCGGTGCCGAGCAGTTCGGCCAGCATGCGCCGGTCGAGGGTCAGCGCTTGGGCCCGCCGCTCGGCGAGCGGGGCGTCGCCCTCGTACATGAACTGCGCCACGTACGCGAACGCCAGGCCGCTGGCGAACGGAGACGGGCTTGGCAGCTCGACGGTCGCCACCCGGACCTTGCGCGCCGCCACGTCCCGCAGCAGCGTCGTCAGCGCCGGCAGGTCGAACGCGTCGCGCAGGCACTCCCGGTAGGTCTCGAGGAGGATCGGGAACTGCCCGTACTTGGAAGCCACCGCGAGCAGGTCGGCGGCCCTCTGGCGCAGCTGCCACAGCGGGGTGCGGGCCCCGGGCCGGCGGCGGGGCAGGAGCAGGCTGCGGGCGGCGTTCTCCCTGAACCTGGCCGCGAACAGGGCGGAGTCGCCGATGGCGCCCACCACCAGCTCCTCGATCTCGTCCGGGTCGATCATGACCGCGTCGGTAGGCGGGGCGTCCTCGGCCTCCGGCAGGCGAACGATGATGCCGTCGTCGCTCCACACCGCCTGTACGTCCACCCCCTGGGTGTGGCGCAGCTTGGCCTCGATGGCCATCGCCCAGGGGGCGTGGACCCGGGCCCCGAACGGCGACAGGACCGCCACCCTCCAGTCACCCAGCTCGTCGCGGAAGCGCTCCACCACGATCTGGCGGTCGGTGGGCAGCAGCCCGCCGGTCGCCTCCATTTCCTCGGCGACGTAAGCCCGCAGGTTGCGCACCGCCAGGTCGTCGAGGTCGTGGTCCGCGCGCAAGGCGGCGTCGTCCATGCGGGCCAGCCGCCGGGTGAACGCCCCGACCGCGACCCCGAGCTCGTATGGACGGCCGAGGACGTCGCCGTGCCAAAACGGCATCTTCCCCGGCACGCCCGGGGCGGGAGTCACGACCACCCGGTCCCGGGTGATGTCCTCGATCCGCCAGGTGGTCGCTCCGAGAAGGAACGTCTCCCCGACCCTGCTCTCGTAGACCATCTCCTCGTCGAGCTCCCCGACCCGGCCTCCGTTGGGTGTGAACACCCCGAACAGCCCGCGGTCGGGGATGGTCCCTCCGCTCGTGACGGCGAGCATCTTGGCTCCCGGCCGCGCCGTCAGCGTGCCCGCCACCCGGTCCCAAAGGAGCCGGGGTCGCAGCTCCGCGAACTCGTCGCTCGGGTACCGGCCGGCGAGCATGTCCAGCACCCCGTCGAAGGCTTCGCCGCCCAGGTCGGCGAAGGGGTAGGCCCGGCGCACGACGGCGGCCACCTGGTCGACGGGGACCGGCCCGGCGGATGCCGCCACCATGGCCACGATCTGCTGCGCGAGGACGTCGAGGGGGTTGCGGGGGACCCTCGTCTCCTCCACCAGGCCGGCGTGCATGCGCTGCGCCACGACGGCCGCCACGAGCAGGTCGTGGCGGAACTTCGGGAAGATCCGCCCCTTTGACGGCTCGCCGACGTGGTGGCCGGCCCGACCGATTCGCTGCAGGCCGGAGGCCACCGACGTGGGCGCCTCCACCTGGATCACCAGGTCGATGGCCCCCATGTCGATACCGAGCTCCAGGCTGGAGGTGGCGACCAGCGCCGGGAGCCGGCCGGCCTTGAGGGCGTCCTCGATCTCCAGGCGCTGTTCCCGGGCGATCGAACCGTGGTGGGCCCGGACCAGCTCGGGTGGCGCGCCGGCGGCGTGGAAGCCGCTGCCCGACTGGGTGTAGCCGAACTGGTCGCCGGCCCCGTCCTCCTCGCCGGCGGCCAGCTCGTTCAGCCGGGCGGCCAGGCGCTCGGCCAGCCGGCGGGAGTTGACGAAGATCAGCGTCGAGCGGTGGGCCCGGATCAGCTCCAGGATGCGGGGATAGACCGCAGGCCAGATCGACGAGCGCACCTCGGGGGTGCCGGCGGCCGGACCCCGCATGACCAGGTCGGCGCCGTCGTCGTCGGAGGGCGGGGAAAGAGGCCGTCCCAGCTCCCCCATGTCCTCCACGGGCACGACGATCGACAGCTCGAGGGTCTTGCGCACCCCGGCGTCGACAATGGTCACGGGCCGGTCGCCCCCGCCCGGTCCCCGTCCTCCGAGGAAGCGGGCCAGCTCGTCGAGGGGGCGCTGGGTGGCGGACAGGCCGATGCGCTGGGGAGGCCGCTCGGTCAGCTCCTCCAGCCGCTCAAGGGACAGGGCCAGGTGGGCGCCGCGCTTAGTGCCGGCCATCGCGTGGATCTCGTCGACGATGACGTGGCGAACCCCTCGCAGGACCGACGCGGCGTTGGAGGTAAGGAGGAGGTAGAGGGATTCGGGGGTGGTGATCAAGATGTCCGGCGGCCGTTTGGCCATGGCCCGGCGGTCCTCCGCCGGGGTGTCCCCGGTCCGGGTCCCGACCCGCACCTCGGGCAGCTCGATGCCGAGTCTCCCCGCCTCCCGGGCGATCCCGGTCAGGGGGGCCCGGAGGTTTCGTTCGACGTCGTAGGTGAGCGCCTTGAGCGGGCTGACGTAGAGGACCCGGCAGCGTTCAGCGGCGTCGACCGGCGGGGAGGTGAGGAGACGGTCGATGGCCCACAAGAACGCGGCCAGCGTCTTGCCGGAGCCGGTCGGGGCCAGGATGAGGGTGTGCTCGCCCCGGCCGATGGCCGCCCAGCCCTGCTCCTGCGCGGCAGTCGGGGCCTCGAAGGTGGCCGCGAACCAGGCGGACGTCGGCGACGAGAACTTCATCGTCCCAGAAGCGTACGGTGGACATGTCGCGTTCATGCTGCCGTGATCCAACACACACCTGTGCTGGGTACCATCGGGGCAGTGGGAGGCGCGAGGCCGGCGGTCTCCCCCCCTGTCCGCCGGCCCCCTCCCACCCAGGTCGCCTCTCCTCGCGCCGGGCCGGCAATGCCCGCACCAACCGGTGACGCGAGCGGTACCTTCGATGGATGGAGCCCGTCCGTTGGGACCACCATCCGCAGTTGCGCCGCCCCCTGCTCGTCGTGGCGTTCGAGGGCTGGAACGACGCCGGTGACGCCGCCTCGCTCGCGGTGTCGTACCTGGCCCAGGCCTGGGGCGCGGTGCCGTTCGCGGAGCTGGACCCCGAGGAGTTTTTCGACTTCACCGAGACCCGTCCTCAGGTGAAGATCGTCGACGGCGCCACCCGCGCCGTGGAGTGGCCGGTGACCGAGTTCCTTCACGCCGAGGTCCCCGGCACCGGGCGCGACGTGGTGCTCGTGCGAGGCGTGGAGCCCCAGCTCAAGTGGCGGACGTTCTGCTCGGCCATCGTCGAGGTGGCCACGTCCCTCGGGGTCGAGATGGCCGCCACCCTCGGGGCGCTCCTCGCCGACGTCCCCCACACCCGGCCGGTCAAGGTCACCGGCACCACCGACGACGCCGAGCTGGCCGGCCGGCTCGGGCTGTCCGCCTCCACCTACGAGGGCCCGACGGGAATCGTGGGCGTGCTGCACGACGCGTTCGACAAGGCGGGGATGCGCACCGCCAGCTTCTGGGCCGCGGTGCCCCACTACGTGCACCAGGTCCCCTCCCCCAAGGCGGCGCTGGCCCTGGTCGAGCGTTCCGCCAGCCTGGTCGGCGCCCGGGTCAACCCTCTCGAGCTGCGCGTCGCGGCGGAGGAGTACGAGCGCCAGGTCTCCGAGCGGGTCGCCGACGACGAGGACGCGGCCGCCTACGTCGCCCAGCTCGAGGAAGCCGACGACGACGAACGCCGCGACGAGGCCAACGCTGCCCTGCCCGTCGATGCCGGCCGCCTCGCGGACGAGGTCGAGCGGTTCCTGCGGGAGCAGGGCGACGTCAGCTAGCGCCGGCTCTTTGGTTGCCACCTGCGTGTGGCGGGCCACCCCGGAGCTGATCGTCGCTCTCGACGACCGCTTCGGCGAGCCTGTCGACGCGTACGTCAACGGCTCGCAGGTGTGGCTGCGCGACGACGGCCCCGGCGAGGTCACCCTCGAGTGGCGGCTCCACCCCGTCGCCGGGTACCGCCGGCCGCCCAAGGTCGGGACCTACGAGGTGTTCTCGGCCACCTCCCTGGCTCTGGCCACCGGAGCGGAGCCGCCGGCGCCGCTAGACCAGCTGTGGGACGGGCTGGAGGTGTTCGTGGCCTACGGCGATCAGGCGCCGGCCGTCGAGCCGGCCCCCCTCGCGGCGGCTGCCGCGGCGGCGCTCGGGATCGCGCCGGACGCTTCTGGGCTGGTGGACCACGGGCCCCTCGGCGACGAGTGGGAGCGCACCGGCGGGAAGGTGTCGGTCATCGCCGGCCTTCTCGCCCAGCTCCAGGCCTGATCAGCCGACCTTTTCCGGCTCCAAGCCGTACCTGAGGTCGACCTGGCGCAGCACCCAGCCGAAGCGCAGTAGCCCGTCGACGAGGGGGCGGTTGAGTTCGTCGTCGACGCGGGCCATGCGCCGGCTCACGAACCCTTCCCACGTCAGGTCGTCGACGGCCCGTATCACCGGGAACGTCTTCCTGGTGGCCTTGACGACCCGCAGGAGAAGGTCCTGGGGCGGTCGCCCCCGGCGCAGGTCAGGAAGCGTGCCGAGCACCGGCACGCTCTCGACGCCGAACGCGGCCCCGTCGGCCTCGACGGCCATGTGGGCTGCGTAGCCGGCGGAGGTGATCCGCACGCCGGCGGCCGGGGTCATCCACGGTGTGGGCTTGCCGACCCGGTCCAGGTAGGAGATGGCCAACGGCGCGGTCAGGTCGCTGAGCGACGACAGCCCCGCGAGCACCCTCTCGGCGGCGGCGTCGAGCGCCTGACCCCGGACCGGGTCCTCCGCGGGCGCTGGCGGCTGCCGGCGCTTGATGGGCAGGCGCATCTGGGATACCAGTCGCAGGGTGCTACTCGTCGCCGCGCCAGGCCGGCCGGCGCGGCGCGTCGTAGAGGACCTCCACCGGTTCGCCGCGGATGGCGGCGAATGCCTGGTCCTTCCAGCGGTCGGCGCCGGCGAGGGGTTCGGGCAGGTCGTCCTCGGCGAACCAGCCGACGTCTTGCACCTCGAGGGGGTGGGGGTTGATCCGACCGCCGACGGCCCGGCAGTGGAACACGAGGGAGTAGAACGGCAGTCCCCTCGCCCCGAGCCGCAACCCGTCGAGTATGGCGATCACCCGGACCGGCTCGGCCTCGATGCCGGTCTCCTCGAGGACCTCCTTGACGACCACCTCGGATGCGGAGTAGCCGACGTCGGCCCATCCCGTCGGGTAGAGCCACACGCCCGAGTCACCCCGCTTGATCAGCAGGATCTCGCCGCGGTCGTTGCCGACCACGGCGCCCACCGCGACCTTCGGGGTGACGTAGCCGGCCACGCCGTGGCCGACGCTGTCGAGCCACCCCTCGACGAGGTCGGCCGGGCCGTTGCGATGGTCGTCCCGGCCGGCGGCCATCCTGATCTCGGCGGCCACGTTGAGAACCTCTTCGAAGCGCTCCTGCTCGTAGAGGCTCTGCGTGAACCCGAGCCCGGTGCGGGCGATCGCAGCCAGCGCCTCGCTCCAGCGGACCAGGTCCGCTTCGGTCGCGTGGGAATCTGCCATCGATCTGAGGCTATCCGTCGGGCAGCGAGCACTGACACCCGGCGCCGCGCCACCGCGGCGCCGGCGCGCAGGCCGGGCCGGGATCAGGCGGAGAGCTGCGCCACGATCTGGCGCGCCGCGACCTGCAGGGGGTCCCACACCGAGGAGAACGGCGGGGCGTAACCGAGATCGGCCATCAGCAGGTCCTCGGCGTCCATCCCCTCGCCGGCCGCGACCGCCACCACGTCGACTCGCTTGGCCGCGCCGGGACCACCGACGATCTGAACGCCGAGCAGCCGCCCGGTCCGGGCCTCGGCGACCATCTTGACCGTGACCGGCCGAGCCGACGGCAGATAGCTGCTGTTGGTGGTGGTCTCGATCTTGGCGCTGACCACGTCGAACCCGGCGACGGTCGCCTCTGTGACACTGAGCCCGGTGCGGCCGATCTCGATGTCGCACAGGCGGGTCACCGCGGTGCCGACGACCCCGGGGAAGGTGGCGTAGCTTCCCGAGATGGTGAGACCGGCGACCCTGCCCTGCTTGTTGGCGACCGTGCCGAGGGCCTGGTGGACTGGCCGGCCGGAGATCCGGTGGATCGACTGGCAGCAGTCCCCCGCCGCCCACACTCCCTCCACCGAGGTGCGCTGCTGGCGGTCGACGACGACCGCGTCGTTGACGCCAAGGGCCACCCCGGCGGCCTGGGCCAAGTCGCTGTTGGGTCGGACGCCGGTGCCGAGAACGACCAGGTCGGCGGGGATGGTCCCCTGCGAGGTGACCACCTCCCCGTCCTCCACGCCGAGCAGCGCCTCGCCGAGGCGGAGGGTTACGCCCGTGGCTCGCAGGGCACGCCCGACGAGGGCGCCCATGTCCGGGTCCAGCGTGTGCATCACCTCGGGGGCGGCGTCGATGATCGTGACGCTGGCGCCCCTCGACACGAACGCCTCCGCCAGCTCGAGGCCGATGTAGCCGCCGCCGACGACCACGACGTGCTCGGGCCGGCGGGACTTGATGTCGTCGAGGAGACGCTGCGCGTCGTTCAGGGTTTGCACGCCGTGGACGTGGGGGGCGTCGATGCCCGGCACCGCGGGGCGCATCGGGGAGGACCCGGTGGCTAGGTGCAGGAGGTCGAACCCGAGCGAGTAGGTCCGCCCATGCGCCAGGTTGTGGACTTCCGCGGTGCGAGCGTCGAGGTCGATCGATTTCACCTCGTGCTCGACGCGCATGTCGATGCGCATAGCCCGGAACTGGTCGGGTCGGCGCGCCACCAAGGCGTCAACCGAATCGACCGACCCGCCGACCAGGTACGGGATACCGCAGGCGGAGTAGCTGGTCCACCCTCCCCGCTCGACCGCGACGATCTCCATGTCGGGCCGGCGGCGGCGAGCAACGGAGGCCGCTGCCATACCGGCTGCGTCCCCGCCGATGACGAGCAGGCGTGTTCCCATCCGCGAAGCCTACGGCCCAGCGCCGGGGCTCGAGGTGCACCGGCGCGCGGGGAGGGCGGGCACGGCGTGGGATCATGTGGCCATGGCGACCGATCCCCCCGCTGTCCGCCAGGACTGCCGGCACTACCTGGCGCGGAGCACCCCGTCGGGGGAGGTGGTGCAGCGTTGCCGGGTCGGAGCCAACTCGCAGGACCCTTTCGCGTGCCCCGACGGCTGCCTGTTCTTCGAAGGTCGCTCTCTTTCTGCCGCCGGCTGGGCCCAGGCGCCGGCCCAGCCGATGAGCAACACCGCCGACGGTCTCATCGACCTGCCGCCGGCGAAGCGCAAGAAGCCCCGCAAACGCCGGTGACTCGCCGGGGTGTTCGCTGACGGCGGCGGCTCAAGCGCCGGAGTGGCGCCGCTTGTGCACCCAGGCCTTGGCTGCGCCCCACGCGATGGCCAGTTCGCCGAGTCGGGGGTCGAGGTCGGCCAGCGACGCCGGGGTCAAGCCGTAGTCGTCGTCGGGGAACACCGACGCCTCGAACTCGCCGCGCTCGACGGGCGGCACGCCGACGGCTCGCAGCACGCCCGTCGGCCAGCGCACCGCGCCCCGGACGATCGTGAGCGGCGTGCTGCGCTGAGCGTCGACGTCGGCGCGCACCAGCGCCCGCAGCGCGGCTCCGACCTCTGCGGCGGCGGCCTCACCGGCCGCGTCGGTGGCCGCGGCCGTCTCCCGGTCGAGGGCCCCGGCCCACGAGCCACCGGCCCACGCCGCCACGATCCGGGTCACCGAGGTCCGCACCCACGCGGGCATCGCCTCCTCCACGCCGTCGGCCAACGCCTCGCCGTAGTCGGTCAGCGCCTGGGTGTAGTCCTCCACGGTTGCTACCCGGCGGCGGCCGCGGCGAGCAGCGCCGGCGGGATCGAGGAGGTGGTGCACGACAGCGTGATCTGCCCGACGCTGATGACCGCGTTGGCGCTGCAAGGAAGCAGCGCGGTGGGCAGGAGCGGCAGGGTGATGGCCGGCAGCGGCGGCACGCTGATGGTGAGCCGGTCGGAGGACACGGCCACCCGAGCCGCGGCTTGCACGCCGGCCAGACCGACGGTCCCGGCGCCGAGCGTGACGGGCAGCCCGAGGCCGCTGTCGAGGGACTGTTGGGAAATGACGGCCTCGATGGCCGCGGTCCGGATCGACTTCAAGACCACCTTGCCGCGAGCGAGATCGGAGCGTGACACCTTGATGTCTTGTACCACGATGTCCACCGAGTCCACCGCGAAAGGCCCGATCTTGACCCCGCTGACCTGGGCCCGGAGGTCAGGGACGGTGCCGGACGCGGCCAGCCGCCCGACGAACGGCCACGACGAGATGCGCACCGAGGCGCTGGTGCCCGGAACCTGCGCCTCGATGTGCTTGGCGATGTCGGCCTCGACGGTGTGGCGGACGACGACATCGGCCACGCCCAGGACCACGACGAGCGCGGCGACGATCCCCAGAGCCAGGAGCTTGCGCAGGGCAGGCGCCTAGGAACCGGGTGTCAGGGACTGGTTGAGGTTGCCGGAGCGGAACCCCTCGAGGTCGAGGGTGACATAGGAGTACCCGGCCGACCGCACCGCGTCGACGATCGCTCTCCGCGCGGCCACGGCCCGCTCGAGGTCGGCCACTTCCACCTCCAGGCGGGCCAGGTCGCCGTAGTGACGGACCCTGACCTGCCGGAATCCCAGCCCGTGCAGGCGCTCCTCGGCCTGGGCGACGCGCCCGAGGGTGCCGAGCGTCACCGGCGTGCCGTAGGGCACCCGCGACGCCAGGCAGGCGGCCGCCGGCTTGTCCCACACGTCGAGCCCCAGCCGGCGGGCGGCTTCCCTGACGTCGGCCTTGGACAGCCCGGCCTCGACGTACGGGAACCGGGCGCCGGCCTCGGCCGCGGCCCGCTGCCCGGGGCGGTGGTCACCCAAGTCGTCGAGGTTCACGCCGAGCACCACCGTCGCGCCCTCGGCGGCGGCCAGCGGGACCAGAGCCGCCATCAGCTCAGACTTGCAGTGGTAGCAGCGATCCGCGCCGTTGGCGACATACCCGGGGCGCGACGCCTCGTCGGTGTCGACCGCTACCCACCGCAAACCCCACTCGGCGGCCAGCCGCCGGCAGTCCGCCAGCTCCGACGGCGCCAGCGACGGGGACACCGCCGTAACCGCCAAAACGGCGTCGGCGCCGAGCGTGTCGTGAGCGACGCGGGCGAGCAGCGCCGAGTCGACGCCACCCGAGAACGCCACGACCACCCGTCCCAGACCCCCCAGACCAGCGCGCAGCGCGTCGAGGGAGTCGCTCGCCGCGGGCAAAGGCGGCAGATCGGTCTTCACCGGATGCAGGCTAGGCGCACGCCGGCGGCGACGGCGAGCGCCCTTCCTGCCACCGCGGCCGCTGCGTGCGTCCCGGCCCGGGGCGGCTAGCGGTCTACGACCTGCAGCCGGATGCGCTTGTTGCCCTTGCCCTTCGACTCGGTCTTGACCACCACGACCCGCCCCACCTCGCCGGTGCTGCGCACGTGGGTGCCGCCGTCTGCCTGCTTGTCCAGGCCGACGATGTCGACCACCCGGATCTCGGGGACAGTCGCCGGGATCAAGCTGACCTTGGTGCGGATCAGGTCCTGGTCGGCGACGGCGGCAGCGCGAGGCAAGAAGCTCACCTCGATCGGCCGGTCGGCCTCCAGCTCGGCGTTGACCAGCGCCTCAACCCGGGGACCGAAGCCTTCGGGGAGCGGGTCGAACTCGAAGTCCATCCGGGCGGACAGCGGCTCCATGTTGCCGCCGGTCACCGGGGTACCCCACTCGTTCCAGATCACCCCGCACAACACGTGGAGGGCGGTGTGGGTGCGCATGAGCTGGTGGCGCCGCTCCCAGTCGATCTCTCCGCGCACGGCCGTCCCGGCGGCTGGTAGGGAGTCCCCGCCGCCGAGGGTGTGCCACACCTGGTCGGCTTCCTTGCGCACGTCGATGACCGGCATCCCGGCCAAGGTGCCGGTGTCGTGGGCCTGCCCGCCGCCGGTCGGGTAGAAGACCGTCCGGTCGAGGGCTACCCGGCGCCTTTCGTGGTCCAGCCCGACCACCGTCGCCTCGACGTCGCGGAGATACGCGTCTCGCAGGTACAGCAGTTCCGTGCTCACCGCCGGTGTCCGGTCAGACCAGACCGACCAAAGCGGCCACCTCGTCGATGTCGCCGATCACCCCGGTGTAGAAGCGCCCGAACTCCGCGTACTTGGCGGACGCCTCGTCGAAGCGCATCGTGTACACGCAGTCCTTCAAGTCGTCGGGCCGCTGGCCGAAGAGGGTGACCCCCCACTCGTAGTCGTCGAGACCGGTGGAACCGGTGATCAACTGGACGATCCGGCCGGAGAAGGTTCGCCCGGACTTGCCGTGGTCCATCATCAAAGCCTTGCGGGACTCGAAGTCGAGTGTGTACCAGTTGTCCTGGTCGCCCCGCCGCTTGGACATCGGGTAGAAGCAGATCGCCCGCTTGCCGGCGGGGGGCAGGACCGGGTGGAGGCGAGCCTCGAGATGCTCGGGGGGCATGCCCTTGGCGTACTCCGACACCTCGGTGAGCGACAGGTAAGAGTCGGCGACCTCGAGACGGGCGGCCTGGAGTGCGGACTGCAACGCCCGGAGGCGGACCAGGTCCTCACCCAACGCCATGATCCCGAGATCGGCCTTGTGCCCGAACACCGAGAACGGCACCACTTGCTGGGCGTCAGAGGCGGCGGCCTTCAACGCCGACACCACCGCTTCGCCGTCGGTGTCGGGCCGCAGCTTGCAGAACAGGTGGAGGACCCCCCACCCCACCGATGGGGTCAACGCTTCGCTCACGCGAGGAGTCTACGGCCGGCTCACTCGAACAGTTCCGGGTCGCTGCGCACGATCTCATCCCAAAGCGGCTGGAACGAGAACCAGCCAGCGTGAGGGAAGCCGGTCTGCTCCCGGGTGTACTGGGCCGCTTCGGGAGCGATCAGCTTCGGGGTGCCGGCGGCCTCCGCCAGCAGCTGGGCCTGGCACGAGCGCTCCATGGTCACGAACCACCAGGCGGCCTCGTCGACGCTCTGGCCGACGGTGAACAGCCCGTGGTTCTGGTGGATGGCGGCCTTGTTGGATCCCAGGCCGGCGGCGATGTCCTTCCCGGCTTCGGGGTCGAAGGCCACCACCCCGGCGCCGTCGGTGATGACCACGTGGTCGTTGTAGAACATGCAGGCGTCCTGCGTGATCGGGTCCAGGGGACGGCCGAGCGACGCCCACGCCTTGCCGTACACCGAGTGGCTGTGCGCGGCGGCGACGACGTCGGGGCGGGCCGCGTGGATCGCCGAGTGGATGGCGAACGCGGCCGGGTTGACCGGCCTGGAACCCTCCACGACCTCCCCCTGGTGGTTGACCAGGATCAGGTCCGACACCCGCATGTGGCGGAAGCTGAGCCCGAACGGGTTGACCCAGAAGTGGTCGGGCAGCTCGGGGTCTCGGGCGGTGATGTGACCGGCCACCCCCTCCGAGAAGCCGAACCGGCCGAAGATGCGCAGGGCGCCCGCCAGCTTCTGCTTGCGGTGCAACCGCTCCTCCTCGACGCTGGAGAACGTTGGCGGGGCCAGTGCTCCTGTCATCGGGAGCACCCTGGTGTCGTCGGTGGCGGCCATGACAACCACGCTAGACCTCCAGGCGCGCCGATGGCGGCCCCGGAGGGCCGCCATCGAACAGCTATTTCAGCGATCAGAGACTTGGGGTCTCCGCTCGGACTAGTAGTCCTCCGTCACATCGGCCGGGCTAGTAGTCCTCCATGCCCCCACCGGGCATGGCGCCGGCGTTCTCCTCGGGCTTGTCGACGATGACCGCCTCGGTGGTGAGGAACAGCGCAGCGATCGACGCGGCGTTCTGCAGCGCGGAGCGGGTCACCTTGCCAGCGTCGATGACCCCGGCCTTGAACAGGTCCTCGTACTCGCCGGTGGCGGCGTTGAGGCCCTCCGCCGGGTTCTTCAGGTTGCGGACCCGCTCGACGATGACCCCGCCCTCGAGGCCGGCGTTGACCGCGATCTGCTTGAGGGGCTCCTCCACAGCGCGGGCCACGATGCGAGCACCGGTGGCCTCGTCACCCTCGAGCTTCTCGGCGGCGTCGAGGATGGCGGCCTGCGAGCGCAGCAGGGCCACGCCACCGCCGGGGACGACGCCCTCTTCGACGGCGGCCTTGGTCGTGGAAACCGCGTCCTCGATGCGGTGCTTCTTCTCCTTGAGCTCGACCTCGGTGGCGGCGCCGACCTTGATCACCGCAACACCGCCGGACAGCTTGGCCAGGCGCTCCTGCAGCTTCTCCCGGTCGTAGTCCGAGTCGGTGTTGTCGATCTCGGTCTTGATCTGGTTGATCCGGCCCTTGATGTCGGAGTCCGACCCGGCGCCCTCGACGATGGTGGTCTCGTCCTTGGTCACGACGACCTTGCGGGCCCGGCCGAGCAGGTCAAGGGTGGTGTTCTCCAGCTTGAGGCCGACCTCCTCGGTGACGACCTGGCCGCCGGTGAGGATGGCCATGTCCTGCAGCATCGCCTTGCGGCGCTCGCCGAAGCCGGGCGCCTTGACCGCGACGCTCTTGAAGGTGCCGCGGATCTTGTTGACGACCAGGGTGGCCAGAGCCTCGCCCTCCACGTCCTCGGCGATGATCACCAGCGGCTTGGAGGACTGCATGACTTTCTCGAGCAGCGGCAGCAGGTCGCGCACCGCGGTGATCTTCGAGCCGACGAAGAGGATGTAGGGGTCGTCGAGCGACGCTTCCATCCGCTCCGTGTCGGTGGAGAAGTACGGGGAGATGTAGCCCTTGTCGAAGCGCATGCCCTCGACGAGGTCGAGGTCCATGCCGAAGGTCTGGGACTCCTCGACGGTGATGACGCCGTCCTTGCCCACCTTGTCGATGGCCTCGGAGATCAAGCCGCCGATCTCGGTGTCGGCTGCGGAGATCGACGCCACCTGGGCGATCTGCTCTTTGGTCTCGGTCTCCTTGGAGATGGCCTTCAGGGAGGCGACGGCGGCCTCGACGGCGGCCTCGATGCCCTTCTTGAGCGACATCGGGTTGGCGCCGGCGGCCACGTTGCGCAGGCCCTCGCGCACCAGCGCCCAGGCCAGCACGGTCGCGGTGGTGGTGCCGTCACCGGCGACGTCGTCGGTCTTCTTGGCTACTTCTTTGACCAGCTCGGCGCCGATCCGCTCGTAGGGATCTTCGAGGTCGATCTCCTTGGCGATCGACACGCCGTCGTTGGTGATCGTCGGGGCGCCCCACTTCTTGTCGAGCACCACGTTGCGGCCCTTCGGGCCAAGGGTCACTCGCACGGCGTCGGCGAGCTGGTTCATACCGCTCTCGAGCGCCCGGCGGGCGGTCTCGTCGAAGGCAATCAGCTTGGGCATCGGTCAGTTCTTCCCTCTGTTAGCACTCTCATGGGTCGAGTGCTAACAGTTAACCGCCTGTGTGGCCCTACCGTCAACCGGCTGTCGGGCGCGGCCCGGGATCAGCCGCCGGCCACCGCCGGAACGATGGAGATGGTCGTGCCGGGAGCGACGGGCGAGTCGACGCCGGAGAGGAACCGGATGTCCTCGTCGGCCACGAACACGTTGACGAAACGGCGGAGGGTGCCATTGTCGTCGTAGAGGCGGTCGTGGAAGCCCGGGTGGGCGACGTCGAGCGCCTTCAGCGCCTCGGCCACCGTCGACGCCTCGACGCTGACCTCGCTGTTGCCGCCGGCCAGGGGGCGAAGCTGGGTGGGGATACGGACGGTGACGGCCATGGTCAGCGGACTCCTGCGAGGTCGACGGCGGCATCGAATGCGGCCAGGGTGGGGGCGATGGTGGCGGTGGGCTTGGCTCGGTGGGCGACCGCGTCGATGGTCTTCAGCCCGTTGCCGGTGATGTAGGCGACGACCCGCTCGTCGGAGCGGACCACTCCCTGAGCGGCCAGCTTGGCGAGCGTGGCGACGGTGACCCCGCCGGCGGTCTCGGCGAAGATCCCTTCGGTGCGGGCCAAC
Source organism: Acidiferrimicrobium sp. IK (assembly GCF_025499425.1). Lineage (GTDB taxonomy): Bacteria > Actinomycetota > Acidimicrobiia > Acidimicrobiales > Palsa-688 > Acidiferrimicrobium. The sequence continues at coordinate 26,605 of NZ_JAIMCB010000017.1, read as the reverse complement.
AGCGAGATGCCCTCCACGATCTCGTCGTCGGTCACCGACGCCAGGGCGCCTCCCGATGAGCGGACCACGTCGAGGGCGTACACGCCGTCGGCCGGGTTGCCGATGGCCAGCGACTTGGCGATGGTGTCTGGGCGCACCGGGGTCACGAAGTCGGCGCCGGCCTCGAACGCGGTGGCCACCGGCGAGCAGCCGGCGGCCTGCGCACCCGACACCCGCACGGTCGGGCCGGGCTCGATCAGGCCGACGGTGGCCAGCTCGGCGAAGCCTTTGGCGATCTTGGTGAGCTGGCTGCCGGACGCGACGGGCACCACGACGTGGTCGGGGACCTCCCATCCCAGCTGTTCGGCGACCTCGAACGCCAGGGTCTTGGACCCCTCGGCGTAGTAGGTCCGCACGTTGACGTTCACGAACGCCCAGTCGGTGTGCTCGCCGGCCAGCTCCGCGCAAAGGCGGTTGACGTCGTCGTAGGTCCCGTCGATGGCGATCAGCTGGCCGCCGAAGATGGCGGTGGTGATGACCTTGCCCGGCTCCAGGTCGGAGGGAATGCACACGACCGACGCCATCCCGGCCCGCGCCGCGTGGGCCGCCACCGAGTTGGCCAGGTTGCCCGTCGAGGCGCACGCCGCCACCTTGAAGCCCAGCTCCCGGGCCTTGGTCAGCGCCACGGAGACGACCCGGTCCTTGAACGAGCCGGTCGGGTTGAGCGTGTCGTTTTTCAGCCACAGCTCACCGAGGCCGAGCTCGGCCGCCAGGCGGTCGGCGCGCACGAGAGGCGTGAACCCGGCGCCGAGGTCCACCGCCCCGTCGGGGCGGGCAGGAAGGAGATCCGCGTAGCGCCAGATGGTGAGCGGTCCGGCGGCGATGCGCTCCCGGCTCACCGAGGCGGCGATGGCCTCGTAGTCGTAGACCACCTCGAGGGGGCCGAAGCACCACTCGCACACGTGCAGTGCTTCGGCCGGATAGGGGCGCGCGCACTCGCGGCACCGGAGACCTTCTACGAACGGCAAGTTTCCTCCTCATCGAACCGGGCATTGGCACCGTGCCCAGCCGCCGAGGTGGCGATCTGGTCTGGTTGCCGCGGCGTCGCTGGGCCCGTCCCTCAGCCGCTCTTGATGATGACCGTTCAATGTTACACCGGCCGCCTGCGGGCTGCGACACGCGGCGACGGCCGTCCCGTAGGACGAGAAGCGCGTGGCAGGATGCCGGGGTGTCTGGGATCGTCGACGCCTCCGAGTTCCCGCCCGAGCGCGTCCACGCTGACCGCCGAGGGCGGCGGGTGTCGGTGATCGTTCCCGCCCGCGACGAGGAGGCCACCGTCGGCGCGGTCGTCGCGACCATCCGAGGCGAGCTGATGGAGCGCCACCGCGTCGTCGACGAGCTGATCGTGGTCGACGACGGGTCCAGTGACGCCACCGCCGAGGTGGCCGAGGCGGCCGGGGCGACGGTGGTCGCGGCCGCGTCGGTCCTGCCGGAGTACGGCACCGAGCACGGCAAGGGGCAGGCCATGTGGCGGGGCCTGCACGTCAGCTCCGGCGACATCGTCGCCTACTGCGACGCGGACATCCGTGCCTTCGGGCCGGAGTTCGTGCTCGGGGTGGTGGGGCCGCTGCTCGCCAGCGACGACGCCGCTTTTGCCAAGGGTTTCTACACCCGTCCGCTAGACGGGCGCGACGGAGAAGGGGGACGGGTCACCGAGCTGTCGGCCCGGCCGCTCATCGCCCTTCTCTTCCCTCACCTGGCGTCGATGGTGCAGCCCCTCGCCGGCGAGTGCGCAGGACGGCGCGAGGTGCTCGAAGCGGTGCCCTTCGTCGGCGGCTACGGCGTGGACCTCGGGCTGCTGATCGACGTCACCGCCCGATTCGGTCCCGATTGCATCGTCCAGTCCGATCTCGGCCGGCGGGTCCACCGCAACCGTCCCCTCCACCAGCTGTCGGCCCAGTCGCTGGCCATCTGGCAGCTGGGTCTGGAACGTGCCGGCCTGGCCACCGAGCGCCGCCCGGCGACCCTCGAGCGGCCTTCCGCCGAGCCGCTCACGCTCCGCTTCTCGCAGCGCCCGCCGCTGGCGGAGATCCCGGCACATCGCAAGACGGCCTGACCCCGCCGGGTTCGCCGGCGTCACGCCCCTTTCCCCACCTCCGCCAGCTCGTCGGCGATGATCTCGGCGATCACCTCGAGCGGCTCGGACCACGCCCGCTCGGCGCCGGCGCGGGCCACCAGGCTGCGCCACCGGACCGGCTGGGGGTCCTCCCCGTCGCCCGCGACCACGACCAGCGGCACGCCCGCCTCGGCGGCCAGCGCCGCGACGCCCCCGACGGCCTTGCCGGCGAAGGACTGCTCGTCTAGATAACCCTCCCCGGTCACCACCAAGTCGGCTTCCTCGATGCGCGCCGCGAGGTCCAGCACGTCAGCCACCACCTCAAAACCCGACACCAGGGTCGCGCCAACCGTTGCCAGTCCCCCGGCCAGGCCGCCCGCCGCCCCGGAGCCAGGCTGCCCCGCGATCACCGGCCCGTAGATGCCGGCCAGGCGCTGCAGGCGGCGGGTCAACAGCTCGACCTGGGCCGGGGAAGCCCCCTTCTGGGGAGCGAACACCGGCGCCGCGTCCACGAAGCGGGTCTCGACGTCGCAGGCGACCACCACCTCGATGCCGCGCAGGCGGCTGTGCGGCTCGAGCGCCGCTAGCGCCCCCAGGCCGCCGTCGGTCGTCGCCGAGCCGCCGACACCGACCAGGACCCGCCGGGCGCCCGCCTTGACCGCCTCGGCGATGAGCTGCCCGGTGCCGGTCGTGTCAGCGGCGACCGGGTCGTTGCCCTCCGCGCCGCCGACGAGCAGCAGGCCCGACGCCAGCGCGGTCTCGACCACTGCGGTCCGGTCGTCGTCGAGCATCCGCCACCTGGCCTCCACCGGCTGGCCGAGCGGACCCCGCACGACCGCGGTGCGTAGCCGGCCGGAGAACACGTCCAAGAAGCCCTCTCCGCCGTCGGAGACCGGCACCGGGTCGCAGCTCCACCCGGCCTGACGGGCAGCGCCGGCGATCGCCGCCGCGACCTGGCCGGCGGTCGCGCTGCCCCGGAACTTGTCGGGCGCGGCAACGAGGTGCATCCGCCCATGGTGCCGGGTCCCCGGCGTTTCCCGCTCATGTGGCGAGGATCGGGCGGCTTCGGAGATGAGTAGGGTCCAGCCGATGCCCTCACCCGTCGTGGTCTCCAACCGTGGGCCGTTGGCCTTTTCGAGGGGTGCCGACGGTTCGCTCGTCCCTCGGCGGGGCGCCGGCGGCCTGGTCGTGACGCTCGGACCGGGCGCGCAGCGCGCCGGTGCGCTGTGGGTGTCTGCGGCCCTCGGCGACGCCGACCGGGAGGCCGCGGCGGGCGCCGGCGCCCCCGACGGGATCGTGCACGCCGACGACGGGTTCCGGTGGAAGCCGGTGGTGGTGGACCCGGTCCAGTACCAGGCGTACTACGACGTGGTCGCCAACGGCGCCCTCTGGTATTGCACCCATGGGCTGTGGGACCTGCCCCGCCGGCCTCGTTTCGATCGTCACTGGCGCGACGCGTGGGCGTCGTACCGGGCGGTCAATTCCGCGTTCGCCGACGCGGTCGCGGCGACGGCCGAGGCCGGCTCCACCGTGCTGCTTCAGGACTACCACCTGGGCCTGGTCGGCGCCATGCTGCGGGACCGGCGCCCTGATCTGCGCACGTCGCTTTTCGTGCACACCCCGTGGTGCAGCCCCGGCGAGATGGCGGTGCTCCCGGACGACTCGGTGGCTGAGCTCCTTGCGGGCATGACTGGGGCGGGTGCGGTCGGGTTCCACTCGCCTCGGTGGGCGGACGCATTTGCGGAGTGCTGCCGGACGGTCCTCGGGGCGTCCCCGGCCACCTTCGTCGCGCCGGCGGCCACCGACGCCGACGACCTTCGAGCCGTCGCCGCGTCGCAGGAGTGCCGCTCCGAGCTGGCCGCCCTGGACCGCCTCGTCGGGGACCGCCAGCTCATCGTCAGGGTCGACCGGATCGAGCTGTCCAAGAACATCCTGCGGGGTTTCTGGGCGTTCGACGAGCTGCTCGAGACCCGAGCCGACCTGCGGGGTCGGGTGGTGTTCGGGGCGTTCGTGTACCCGTCGCGCCAGGGCCTCCCCGACTACTTGGCGTACGGCCAAGAGGTGCGGACGGTAGTCGAGCTGCTCAACGCCAAGTGGGGCGACGACGAATGGACGCCGATCGTCCTCGACCCAACGGACAACTACCACCGGTCGGTCGCCGCGCTGCGCCGCTATGACGTCCTGCTCGTCAACCCGATCCGCGACGGCCTCAACCTGGTGGCCCAGGAGGGCCCGCTGGTGAACGACCGCTCCGGCACGGTGGTCCTCAGCCGTCAGGCCGGCGTGTGGGACTCCCTGGGCGAGCACTCCCTCGGCATCAACCCCTTCGACGTCACCGCCACCGCAGAGGCCATCGCCGAGGCGCTGGACCGCCGGCCCGACGCCAGGACGGCCGCAGCCGAGCGGCTGGCGACGGCGGTCGGCGCCCACTCCCCGCTGGGTTGGTGGGACGCGCTGGTCGACGCGGCAGCACTCACAACCGCCAGCGACGCTCGCCTGTAGCGACGCTGGCCTGTAGTGACGCGGCTCAGCCCAGCAGTGTGCGCAGCGCCTCGAGGACCGCGGCGGGACCGGCCGCGACGACGTCGGCCGCGGCGAGCAGCTCGGCAGGCGCCTCGGTGCTGTCCACTGCGACCGCCAACGTCGTGACGCCACCGGCGCGCAGGCGCTCCAACGCCGCGAACGCCGGGAGGTCTCCGCGGTCGTCACCGAGGAACGCCACCCGGCTCAGGGAGGCTCCGAGCTCCTCGACGACGCTCCCCTTGTCGCCCCCGGTCGGAGGCCGCAGCTCGACGGACATGCGCCCCGGATGGGCGACCAGCCCGCTGCCGCCGGCGGCGTGCTCGGCAAAGCGCTCGATCCACCCGGCGTGCTGGGGCGCGGTGCGCACGTGGAGCGCCACCGAGGACCCTTTCCGCTCGACGGTCACCCCTGCAGGCGCTTCGCGCTCGGCCCGGTCGGCGACCTCGGCTACGACGGGACGCCACCGGCGGGCCTCGTCGCTCTCGACGACGCGACCGTCGACGACCCGTTCCAGACCGTAGAGGCCGGCGAGGACCACCCCGCGGGCGTCGGGCAGATGGCGGGTCAGGTACGACGCCGGGCGGCCGGAGACGACCGCCACGAGCGCGAGGCGGGCGGCGAGGGCGCTCAGCACCTCGGCGCTGCCGGGAAGGGCCTCGGCCGCGTCGGGATCGTCGACGATCGGCGCCAACGTCCCGTCGAAGTCGGTGAGGATGCCCGACCCCTCGCCACGCCACGGGGCGAGCCGGCGGGCCAGCTCGGCGGCCGACGCGCTCAGCCCGCCGCCACCTTGCCCGCGATGTCTGGCCCGATGATGAGGACCACGTTGGCCAGGGCCTTCTCCGACGCGGCGATCGGCGCGGACGACGGGATCGGGGTGGTCACGGCGCTGGCGGGGATGCCGTACACGGCCGCGACGGCCTGGGCCGACGGCAGATACTGCGGCGACGCGGCGTAGACGCTCGACGTGAGGACCTTGGACGTCGTGTTGTCAGGGGCCAGGGTGGTGAAACCGGGGCTGGCCGCCAGCTTCTTCGACGCCGTGCCGGCCAGGTTGCCCGAGAGGGTCCCGTTCAGGACCAGGAGCTTCACCTGGCCAGGCGGGATCGGCGCAACAGTCGTTGAGGTGGTGGTCGTGGCGCCACCGCCTTTGACGGTGGTAGGCGTGGTCGTGGCCGTCCCGGCGGCGGTCGACGTCGTGGATTTGCCGGTGCCGAGCTTGTTGAGGAGGACCACCGCTACCAGCACCGCGACCACCAGCAAGACCACGGCCCGGCCGGTCTGGATGCCGCCTTCCCTGCGGGGCGGCATCGGGGGCCGGCGGCTCAACGGGCCGGCCGGCCGCCGGCAGAGCGGCCCTCGAAGCGAGCCCGCCGGCGGAGATTGCGACCCCGGCGTAGCCGGCGCACGACCAGCGGATCATACGCCTCGGCCTCCGGGGCGTCCATGAGCACGCCCAACAGCTGGTAGTAGCGGGTGGAGGACAGGCCGAACTGGCTGCGGATGGCATCCTCCTTGGGACCGGTCTGAGCCCACCAGGTGCGCTCGAAATCGAGGATCGCCCGGTCGCGATCTGAGAGTGCCATTCCGTGGAGCCTGCCACTCCGCCCCTTGCGGTTCAAGCATCCCCGCTCGCGACGCCGGACGCGAGCCGCCTCCCGCTCCCGTCAGTAGCTGAAACGGGCGATGAGCACTTCGAGCTCGCTGGCCATCCGAGCCAGCTCGTCGGCGGCCTGTCGGGTGCTCAACGCGCCCGACGTGGTCTCCAACGCCGTCCCTGCGACGGTGGCGATGTTGCGGGCGATCTCGCTGGAGCCGCTGGCGGCTTCGGTTACGTTCCGACCGATCTCGTTGGTGGTCGCGCTCTGCTCCTCGACCGCCGACGCAATGGTCGCCTGGGCGGAGTGGATCTGCTCCATGATCTGGACGATCTCTCCGATGGCGAAGATGGTCTGCTCGGAGTCGGCCTGGATGGCCCTGGTTCGTGCGGTCACGTCCTCGGTGGCTTTGGCGGTGGCTTGGGCCAGCTCCTTGACCTCGTTGGCGACGACCGCGAATCCCTTGCCGGCCTCGCCGGCGCGCGCCGCCTCGATCGTGGCGTTTAGCGCGAGGAGGTTGGTCTGGCCAGCGATGGCCGTGATCACCTTGACCACTTCGCCGATCTCGGTGGTGCTGCGGGCCAGGTTGGTGACCGTCTCGTTCGCCGCTCCGGCGACGGTCACCCCCTGGCTGGCCACGTGGGCCGCCTCGCTGGCCGATCGGGCGATCTCCCTGATGGAGGCGGCCATCTCCTCGGTGCCGACAGCCACGGTCTGCACGTTGTGCGACACCTGCTCGGCGACGGCCGACGCCGAATTGGCCTGGGCCGAGGTGTCGTCCGCGTTCCCGGTCATCTGCTCGGATATCGAGGACAGCTCGTCGGAGGCACTGGCGAGGGAGCGGGAGTGCTCGCCGATCGCGGCCATCGCCTCCCTCAGACGGCCCAGCGCCTTGTTGAGCGCGGTCGCCATCTTGCCGATCGCGTCGTCGGTGGAGACGCCTTCGACGGTACGAGTGAGATCGCCCTCAGCAAGGGTCTCCAGGACATCGACGGTCTTGCGCAGCGGCCTGGTCACCGAGCGGATCAGCATGATCGAGGCGAAGACCGCGAGCACGAGGGCCAGCGCTCCCAGCACCAGCACCAGGGTCTGGGAGTTGTTGGCAGACGAGATCGCCCCCGCGCTGTCACTGGACATCTTGGCCGTGCGGATGGCCGCCAGCTTGTTGGCCGGGGTGAGCATGGACCCGACGGACAGCTGGCCGATCAGGTCGGCGGCGTGAGCGCGAGACGCCGGCGTGTCGGTCGCCAGCGCGGCGTTGGCCTGGCCGGAGAGCGACAGGTACGTCTGGTAGGCCTGCTTGTACCCGTTCATCAGGGCCGCCTCATCGGACGAGAGCTGGCTTGCCGGCACCACCGCGAGGTCGGACGCCGTCGTCGAGCTGTCAGCCTGGAACGACGCCAGGTCGCCGGCCGGGGACACGTGGAGGGCGTAGTCGCCAGCGACGGAGTTCTCGTCGAGCGCGAGCAGGGCGGCGTCGGTTTTCAACTGCGTCCCGTTCAGGGTCTGGCCGACCTGGACGCTCTCGGTTTTCGCATGCGATCGATCCGAACTGGCGGACGTCCAGGCCACCGCGCTCATGACCAGCAGCAGGACCACGATCGCGCCGAGCCCGAAGACGAGCCTCGCCACGATCGTGAGGTTGTTCAGCTTGATCTTTGCCATACCACCAGGTCCTGTCCGTGAGCTCGGGTCGCCGTTGTCGGAACCTTTGTCGGCACCCGCAGGCCGCTCTTGAGCAGGCAGAGGAGAAATGTGCCCCCTCGGGCGCGATAGGTCCGAGATGCGCCTGGGCGAGAACGCCGGCGACGAAGGTCACACCGTGGGAAGCGCACCGCCCGGGGGTAGGACCGTCCCACGGCAGGCGGCGTCGAAGGAGTGTTGGACGATGAGCGAAGCGAAGCGCGATGCGGAGGTGCGACCCGCGGGGCTGACCGGCTCGAGACCGCAGGGGGCGATGGCACAGCTGAGTCATGAGCAGCTGGCCACGACCCAGCGCGAGACGCTGGAGGCACCGAGGAGGCGGTACGGGCCGGGCGCGAAGGCGCTGTTCGCTCTGCTCGATGCGGTGTACGGAAAGCCGCGGACGCTCTCCAAGTTCAAGGTCCTCGAACTGGTGGCTCGCGTCCCCTACCAGAGCTGGGAGCAGGTGGCCTACATCGCCATTACCCACACCCACCAGCGGCCGGACCTGGCCCGGAGGGTCTTCGACCGGGTCACCGAGAGTCGAGGGCAGGAGGACAACGAGCAGTGGCACCTGTTGATCCTCGAGGAGATGATCGCCCGCTCCGACAGCCGCGAGGGATGGATCCGCTTCACCCTGTTCCCGCAGCTGCTGGCGTTCGTCTACTACCAGCTGTCGTGGCTGCTCTACGTGATCCGCCCGGCATGGAGCTACCGGCTCAACGCCGACTTCGAGGACCACGCCGAACACGAGTACGCCTACTTGGTCGCCGAGCACCCGGAGTGGGAGGAGCAGCCGTTCGAGTCGGTGTTCGCCGCCGACTACGCGGAGGTGGACAGCGTCGCCGATCTGTTCCGGATGATCAGCTACGACGAGCGGGTCCACAAAAACGAGAGCCTGGCGGCCATGGCCGCGCCCCGGTTCTCGTGACCGGCGCCTGACCGACTACGCCGGCTGGGACCCAGCGGCCTCGCGGCGGTGGACGACCACCACCGGGCAGGTGGCATGAGAGACGCAGTGCTCGCTGACCGAACCGAGGAGCATGCCGGCGAACTCGCCGTGGCCTCGGCTGCCGACGACGAGCAGGTCGGCGTCTTTGGACAGCTCGAGGAGGACCGGAGCGGGGTGGCCCTCGGCGACCACCTTCTCGATGTCGACATCGGGCTGGCCCAGCACCCCGGCGATCTCCTCGTCGAGGACCCGGTGGGCGTCCTTGTCGAAGTCCAGGCCGGCTGGCAAGGGCGCCATGTACGCGACGCTGGGGAGCTCCCAGGAGAGCACCACCCGCAGCCGGGCGCCCACCAGGCGGGCCTGCTCGGCGGCCCACCTCAGCGCCTCCTTGGAGGGCTCGGACCCGTCGACGCCGACGACGACGATCCCTGACTTGCCGCGGCTAGGAGTGTCGGACGTTGACATGGTGATCATCTGCCTCCGGGAGGATGTGCTCGGGCCTGCGTGCCGTCGACAACGTACCGGCTCGAGCCGGAGTCGCTCGGAGCTACGCCGCTGCGCCCGGTCGGGTCCTGCTAGAACGGGACGGTCCCCCGCCGGCGCCCATTGCGACCCGCCGACTGGGGACCTCCTAAGCCCTTGACGTTGAAGGGTTCCCTCGCCCGAGTAGCTCAGTTGGCCAGAGCAGGCGCCTTGTAAGCGTCAGGTCGTCGGTTCGAATCCGACCTCGGGCTCGCTTGACCCAGGGTTGCGGGCCGCTGACCGACGTTGCGGCCATCCCGGGGTTGCATCGCATCACCTGCGCCGGCGGCTTACGTTTCACCTTCCCCGGCGAGCCGCGGTGGCCTAGAAGTTGAAGATGCCACCGTCGGACGCGGTGAGGTAGTAGCCACCCCCGTCGGGGGTGGCGGCCATGCCGACGATCGGCTGGCTGAAAGCGACGTTGCCGGTCGAACCCTACAACGGGATGGTCTCCGCCCACTGCCCGGTCGGCGCTCGCCGGCTTGTCTCGGAGCTTCATGCTGCACGCTGCTCCGACAAGCAGTTGACAGTTTCTGCAAACGTTTGTAAGAATGATGTCCGAGCAAGGGGGGAGGGTGAAATTGGCAGTCACGGTCCATGACGTGGCCCGTCGAGCCGAGGTGTCGGTATCGACGGTATCGAGGTCGTTCACCATGCCCGAATTGGTCCAGGCATCTACCCGGGAGCGGGTACTGGAGGCGGCGCGCGCGCTGGGCTACCGACCCAACCGTGCGGCCCGCAGCCTCATTACCGGCCGGACGGCCAACATCGGCGTGGTCGTGCCCGACCTGGCCAACCCCTTTTTCCCTTCCGTGGTCAAAGGCATCCAAGCCCGGGCCCGGGAGAGTGACTACGCCATCTTTCTCGCCGACAGCGAAGAGGACCCTCGCCTCGAGGCCGAGTTGATTTACGCCATGGCCAAGCAGGTTGATGGGGTCATTGTGTGCTCGGCCAGGATGGGTGATGCGGACTTGAAGAGGGTCTCCGAGAGCACCCCACTGGTGCTATTGAACCGACGGTACGCCAACTTGCCGGCGGTCCTCATGGACACTGCTGATGGGAGCCGCCAAGCGGTCCAACACCTGGCCGCCTTGGGCCACACCCGATGCGCGTTCTTGTCGGGGCCTCCCACGTCGTGGTCCAACAAGGAGCGACGACGAGGGTTGCGACTGGCGGCGCGGGCTTTTGGGGTCGAGGTCGTTGAGCTTGGGCCGTTCGCCCCGAACTTCGACGCCGGCCTGCAAGCGGCCGACATCGCCATCGCTGCCGAGGTGGGAGCCATCGTGGCTTTCAACGACCTCATGGCCCTGGGGGTGTTGTCCCGGCTCAACCAGCGGGGTCTGAGCGTGCCCGACGACGTCAGCGTCGTGGGCTTCGACGACATCGCGATGGCTTCCATGATCACCCCGTCCCTCACGACCGTGGCCATGCCCACCGAGGCGAGCGGCCGGGCCGCGGTCGAGTCGTTGGTGGACCAGCTGGCCGGCCGCGGCGACGCCGACGGAGGCCAACACCAACGCTCGGTGCCAACACAGCTGATCGTTCGAGCATCAACCGCTCCTCCGGGTCATCCGGTGAGCAACCAATGGGACGGCCGAAAGCCGTTGTCCCGGAAAGGAAGATGAGGAGAATGAGGCATACGAGGATCGTCGTATCGATCGCCGGCGTGAGCATGGTGGCAGCGGCCTGTGGGGGGCCCGGGGCGCCGTCCAGCACGGCCACCTCGGCCAAGTCCCCGGCGTCGGTCCCGGCCAAGCCAGCCCATCCGGTGACCCTGAACATCCTGGACATCGCCGGAAACCTGCAGCTGACGAAGGGGATGATCCAGAACTTCATCAAGGCCCATCCCGACATCGTCAACAACGTGACCTACACGTCGGCGCCGGCGCCGTCCATGGCCGGCAAGCTGCAGGCCCAGCAGCAGGCCGGCCAGGTGCAGACCGATCTGGTGCTCACCGGCACTGACGGGCTGTCGGCCGGGATCGCTAACAATCTCTTGACCAGCCTGCTGCCGACCTACAGCGCCCGATTCCCGAACCTCATGGCGAACTACTTGGCGCCGGCAGCCGCCATGGAGCAATTGGCACAAGGCTATGGCATCGAACTGGTGTACTACCCGTCGGGACCGCTGCTCGAGTACAACCCCCAGAAGGTCCCGAACCCGCCTTCGACCCCTCAGGAGCTGCTGTCGTGGGCGCAGGCCCACCCGGGCAAGTTCCAGTACGCCGACCCGACCAACTCGGGCCCGGGCCGGACCCTGCTGATGGGGCTGCCCTACCTCCTCGGAGACAGCAACCCGAAGGACCCCACCAACGGTTGGACCAAGACGTGGTCGTACCTGCAGCAGTTGGGCAAGTACATCTCCTATTACCCGTCGGGGACTACCGAGACCATGAGGAACCTGGCGTCGGGCAGTGTAGACATGATTGCCACCACCACCGGCTGGGACATCAACCCGCGGGTGCTCGGCACCGTGCCCAACAACGTGAAGGTTTCCCTGATGCAGCCGATGCACTGGGTGACCGACGCCCAGTACGCGGTGGTCCCCAAGGGCGTCTCCTCCGACGTACTTTCGGCCGACTTGGACCTGATCCAGTGGATGCTGCAGCCCTCGCAGCAGGCCATCGCCTATGACGACGGGTATTTCTATCCGGGTCCCGCGGTGAGCGGCGTGTCGCTGTCCATGGCCCCCCAGCACAGCCAGCAGGTGATCGCCCAGTACGGGCGACCGGAGTACTCGTCGTGGATCTCCCAGTACCCGAAGGAGACGTCCCTGCCGGCCCCCGAGCAGGTCAAGGCGTTCGACATCTGGGACCGCAGCGTCGGCAGCGGGAAGTCGAAGGCCTGATCCATGTCGGACCCGCGCTTTTCTACGCTGCGCTTCGAAGGGGTCACCCGCCGCTTCGGGGGGCAGACGGCTCTGGCTGACCTGGATCTGAGCATCCACGCCGGTGAGTTCATCGCACTCCTCGGCGCGTCGGGTTGCGGCAAGTCCACCGCGCTCAACTGCCTCGCCGGGTTGCTTCCTCTCAGTGGCGGGAGCATCTGGCTAGACGAACGCCGCATCGACGGGCTCCCCCCGGAACGGCGGGACATCGGGATGGTTTTCCAGAACTACGCCCTGTTTCCCCACATGTCGGTGCGACGCAATGTCGGCTTCGGGCTGCAGATGCGCAAGGTCCCCAAGAAGGAGGCGGCCCACCGGGTGGACGAGGCCATCCGACTGGTCCAGCTGGAAGAGCACGTCGCCAAGTTCCCCGCCCAGCTGTCGGGCGGCCAGCAGCAGCGAGTTGCTATCGCCCGGGCCATCGTCATCCGTCCGCCGGTCGTGGTCATGGACGAGCCGCTGTCCAACCTCGACGCCAAGCTCCGGTTGGAGATGCGCATGGAGATCCGGCGACTCCATCAGGCTCTTGGCCTCACCACGGTGTATGTCACCCACGACCAAGAGGAGGCTCTGTCGCTGGCCGACCGGCTGGTGGTGCTCCGGGATGGCCGGGTCCAGCAGGTCGGCACCCCGGAGGATGTGTACTGCCAGCCTGCCAACCGATACGTCGCCGGGTTCATGGGGTACCGCAACCTGATAGAGCTGCCGGTGAGCCGCCGCGACGGTGAGAGGGTCACCGTGGGCGGAGGCAGCATTCAGCTGGAGGGCACAGCCCGAGACGATTTGCCCTCCGGCCGGGCGGTGGCGGCCATCAGGCCGGAGGACCTGGTGGTGTCGGAGACCGGCGAGAACCGCTTCGATGTCGTCGTGGAGGTGGTGGAGTACCACGGCCGGGAGCAGAGCGTCCAGGGTCGGCTCCCGAGCGGCGAGCCGGTCTACTTCCGGACCGAGGCCCGCCTCGCCCCCGGCGACCGGGCACCGCTGGCTGTCGCGGCCGGCCGGGTGCTCATCTACCCGGCCGACGGAGCCGGCGCCCTCGCCGAGGCGGCGGCGTGACCACCGCCCCGAGCGTGACCGTCCTGCCGGGCCGGGGGAAGGCCTCTTTGCGGCACCGGCTGGCCGAGCGGGGTATCGATCGAAGCTTGGCCTTGCTCGCTCCGGGCGTGCTGTTCATGCTGCTGCTTTTCCTCTACCCCTTCCTGTACGGGCTGCAGCTCTCGTTCAGCCCCCAGCACGGAGGAGGGGCGCTGGCGAACTACCGAACGTTCTTCTCGGACCCGTACCTGCGCGGCAGCATCGGCATCACCTTGTGGTTGGGGATCCCCGCCGCGCTGTTCAACGTGGTCGTGTCGGTGCCCATCGCCTACAAGATGCGGGGCCGTTTCAGGGGGAAGCGGCTGCTCACGACGCTGCTGGTGGTGCCCATCACCCTCGGCACGGTCCTGACCGCGGAGGGGCTACTCGAGTTCCTGGGACAGGCTGGTTGGCTGAACAAGATCCTCGTCGACTTGCACCTGGTCAGCCAGCCGGTGCGGCTGGTCCACAACTACTGGGGTGTGTTTTTCTCGCTGGTGATCACCGGGTTTCCGTTCGCATTCCTCCTGATCAGCTCCTACCTTTCGGGGATAGACCCCAGCTTGGAGCGGGCCGCCGCCACGCTCGGCGCAGGCTGGTGGCACCGCTTCCGTCACATCACCCTGCCGTTGCTGTCACCTGGTCTGGCCATGACGTTCTGCCTGTCGTTCGTGCTGGCCTTCTCGGTGTTCCCTTCGGCTCAGCTGGTCGGCGACCCTTCGGGCGCCACCCATGTCATTTCGATCGCGGCATACCACGCCGCTTTCGAGCAGTACGACTATTCGATGGGGTCAGCGATATCCATGATCATGGCCGCCATCATGCTGGTCATCATCGGTGTGGTGCTGTTCTGGCGCAGCCGGATGTACCGCGGTTCCACGGGAGGTAAGGGCTGATGGCCGCCGACGCGCTGACCGGTGGCCACGACCAGACCGGCAGCCGCCACCGGCTCATCGCCAAGCCGGGGACCTGGTTGGTGTGGGGCGGGGTCGTGCTGTTTTTCATCTGCCTGGCAGGTGTGATCTTCTCCGTGGCGGTCGACTCGTTCGCCACCCGGTGGTTCGGGAGTTGGTGGCCGCAGGGGCTCACCACCCACTGGTACTCCGACGCTTGGAGCAGCTTCAACCTGTCGCAGCTGATGACGGTGACCGGTGAGGTGGCGCTGGTCGTGGTGGTGGTGTCGGTACTCATCGGGGTCCCGGCCTCGTACGTGCTGGCCCGCAGGCAATTCCCCGGCAAGAAGCTGGTCATGCTGCTGTTCCTTCTTCCGGTGCTGATCCCGCCGATCACCTACGGCATCCCTCTGGCCACCTTGCTCTACAAGGTTCACCTGGCCGGCCGGCTGTCAGGTGTCATCCTCGCCAACCTGGTGCCCTCGGTCCCCTTCGTCGTGCTCACCATGACGCCGTTCATCGAGCAGGTCGACCCGAAGATCGAGGCCGCGGCCCGGATGTGCGGGGCTCGCACTACATCGGTGTTCACTCGGGTGCTGGCCCCTCTGCTCGTACCAGGCGTGCTGGCGGCGGGGATCTTGGTGCTGGTGCGCACCGTCGGCATGTTCGACCTGACGTTCCTGACCGCCGGGCCGAGCAGCCAGACGCTGGTGGTGGCGCTGTACTACTCGGTGTTCTCGGCCGGCATTCGAGCGCAGCAGTCCATCGACTCCATGGCGGTGATCTACACCGCGTCGATGATGGTGCTGCTGATCATCGCACTGCGCTTCGTGAACCCGACGCAGCTGGTCACCCGCATGAAAGAAGAGGTCGCGGGATGACCGGACGCGGGGCCCGCCCCCGCCCCATCCCCCCCGAAAGGAAGGACCCTACGTGACGAAGACAGTGGTGGCCCCAGGCCGGGAGACCGACATCATCCAGCTGGACCTGGCCGACCTGGCTGACGGCCAATCCTGGGAGCAGTCGTCGGAGCAGGAGACAGCCGTGGTCATCCTGAGCGGCGAGGTCGACGTGGAGTTCGAAGGCAAGGATGCGGTCCCGGCCGGGGGCCGCAAGAGCGTGTTTGAGGCGCCGGGCCACACCGTGTACGCACCTCCGGGATGCCCGTTGCGGCTCACCGCCCGGGGTCCGGCGGAGCTCGCGGTGGCGTCCGCCGCGGTGGGTGACGGGACGGCCGGTTCCGCTCGGGTCATAGGCCCCGAAGACCAGCGCATCGCGGAGGTCGGCCAGTCCAACTGGTCGCGGTCGGTACGCACCATCCTCGGGCCCGAGCACTCCGCCGGCCGGTTGCTGCTCGGCGAGACCATCAACCCGCCTGGGAACTGGTCCTCGTACCCGGCGCACAAGCACGACCGGCAGGCCCCACCCGAGGAGGTCCGCCTCGAGGAGGTCTACCTGTTCAAGGTCGACCCCGCCGGCGGGTTCGGGGTGCAGCTGCGCTACGACGACGCCGGCACCGAGGAGGCGTTCTTCGTGCGCAACGACGACGCCGCCGCCATCCGGTCCGGCTACCACCCGGTGGTCGCCGCTCCGGGGTACTCGCTCTATTACCTGTGGGTCATGGCGGGGGACGGGCGGGAGATGATCCCCCACTTCGACCCTCACCACGCGTGGCTTCAGCAGAGCCGGTGACCTCCGACGCCCTCGAGGCCATCGCGGCGGCCGTCTTGCTGCCGGTGATCCGGGAGGCCACCGCCGCGCAGGCCGTCGCGGTCGCCGAGCGGCTGTCGGACGCCGGGATCGGCGTGGTCGAGTTGACCGCGACCACAGCCGGGTGGCCCGACGCCGTGGCGGCGGTCGCCAGCAACCGGGCGATGGTGGTGGGCGCCGGCACGGTGGTGACCGCTGCTGACGCCGAGACGGCCGTGTCCGCGGGGGCCCGATTCCTCGTCAGCCCCTATCCGGCCCCGACGGTCCGGGCGGTGGCAGCCCGAACCGGGGTGCCGTTCATCGAGGGGGGCTTCACCCCTGCGGAGGTCGCCGACGCCGCCGGGCGCGGGGCGGCCAAGTTGTTCCCCGCCCATGTGGGCGGCCCGGCCATGCTGCGGTCGCTGCTGGCGGTCCTTCCCGGGGCCAAGATCATTCCGACCGGCGGTATCCGCCTCGAGGACGTGCCGCTGTGGCTGCAGGCCGGTGCGTTCGCAGTAGGGGTCGGCTCGGACCTGACCTCCGCCGGTGACATCGAGAGCCGGGTGCGGGGGGTTGTTGACGCCGCGGGGATCCGACGGTGAAGATCATCGAAGCTCGGGTCATAGTCACCAGCCCGGGCCGCAATTTCGTCACCCTGAAGCTCACCACCGACGAGGGGCTCGTCGGACTCGGTGACGCCACGTTGAACGGGCGGGAGCTGGCGGTGGCGTCCTACCTCACCGACCATGTCTGCCCGTTGCTGATCGGGCGCGATGCCGGCCGCATCGAGGACACTTGGAACTACCTCTACAAGGGCGCCTACTGGCGACGGGGGCCGGTGACGATGACCTCCATCGCCGCGGTCGACGTGGCCCTTTGGGACCTCAAGGGCAAGGCGGCCGCACTGCCGGTCTACCAGCTGCTGGGCGGCCGATGCCGGGACGCAGCCACCGTGTACGGTCACGCCAACGGCGAGACCGTCGACGAGGCGGTCGAACAGGTGGGCGCCTACCTGAGGGCCGGGTACCGAGCGGTGCGGGTCCAAGCTGGGGTGCCCGGAGTGGCCGGCATCTACGGTGTGGGCGGGCACGGCCAGCCCTACGAGCCGGCGGTCGCCGGTTTGCCGCCCGAGACGGTCTGGGACACCGCCGCCTACCTCCGCCACATCCCGGACCTGTTCGCCGCGGTACGCGACAAGTACGGGTTCGACTTCCATCTCCTTCACGACGTGCATCACCGGCTGACGCCGATCGAGGCGGCCCGGCTCGGCCGGGACCTGGAACCGTACCGGCTGTTTTGGATGGAGGATCCGGTCCCCGCCGAGCTGCAGGAAGGCTTCCGGCTGATCCGCGGCCACACCACCACGCCGATCGCGGTGGGCGAGGTGTTCAACGCAGTGTGGGACTGCCGGCAGCTGATCAGCGAGCAGCTCATCGACTTCGTGCGCACGCCGGTGTCCCACGGCGGGGGCATCACCCACCTGCGGCGGATCCTGGGGCTAGCGGAGCTGTACCACGTCCGTTCCGGATTCCACGGCGCGACCGACCTGTCGCCGGTCTGCCTGGCTGCGGCCCTCCACGTGGACGTGTCCATACCGAACTTCGGTTTGCAGGAGTACATGGCCCACAGCGCCGAGACCGACGAGGTGTTCCCCCACTCGTACCGCTTCGAGGACGGCGCGTTGCTGGCCGGCGAGGAGCCGGGGCTGGGGGTTGACATCGACGAGGAGGCCGCGGCCCGGTATCCCTACCGGGCCGCTTACCTTCCGGTCAACCGGCTCCGAGACGGAACGGTGCACAGCTGGTGACCCCCGACGTGTTGGTCATGGGAGAGGTCCTGGTAGAGGTGTCGAGCGACGAAGCACTCGACAGACCCGGCCCGGCGCGGGTGGGATTCTCTGGCGACGCCCTCAACGCCGCGGCTGCGGCCGCAGCCGCCGGGGCTCGCACCGCGCTACTGGCGCTGGTGCCCGACGACGAGCTCGGCGACGGGCTGGTCCGCCGGGTCGCCGAGCTCGGGATCGACGCTTCGTTGATCCGCCGGGTGAAGGGTCAGCACGGCGTCTACTTCGTGTCCGCCGACCCGAGCGGCGACCGTCAGTTCTGCTACGCCCGGGCCTGCAGCGCGGGCTCGACCCTGAGCCCGGCTGACGTGGACCGCACCGGCGTGGCGGACGCCGCGGTGGTCGTAGCCAGCGGGATCACCTGCAGCCTGTCCGCGTCATCGGCGGAGGCGGTCGCGCACCTGGCCGAGGCGGTCAACCGGCGCGGTGGCCGCTTCGTCTACGACCCGAACTACCGCCCGCGGCTGACCACCCCGGAAGCGGCCGGCGCCCACCTGTCGCGGCTGGCGCGGTCCGCGGCCGTGGTGTCCCCGGCCTGCCCGGGTGAGACCTCTCAGCTCCTCGGGCTTTCCGACCCGGCGGAGGCCGCCGCCGCCTGCCTGGCGCTGGGAGCGCGGGCCGCGGCCGTCACTTGCGGTGCGAACGGGGTGGTCATCGCCGACGCGAGGGGGACGCAGCGTCTGCCGGCCGTTCCGCCGCCCGCCCTGGTGGACCAGACCGGGGCCGGCGACGTGTTCATCGGCACCGTGGCCGGCCGCCTGGCCTGCGGCGACGACCTGCTCACCGCCGCCCGCCTGGGCGGCGCGGCGGCCTCGCTGTCCCTTCAGGGGCGGGGGGGCACCGGCCACATCCCCACGCTTCGCTCGACTCGTTCCCATCTGGCCGGATGGGCGGAGGCCACGTCGTGACCGCCACCCCGCTGGACCGGGTCGCCATCCGCCTGCACCCCGACGACGACGTCGCGGTCGCCCGATCGGAGGTCCTGGCGGGCACTGAGATAGACGACGGGTCCCGGACCTTCGCCGCCGGGTCCGACGTGCCCGCAGGCCACAAGATCGCGGTTAGGGCTGTGGCCGCCGGCGGACCGGTCCGCAAGTACGGGCAGCGGATCGGGGTGGCCACCTCGCCGATCGCAGCCGGCGACCACGTCCACACCCACAACCTCGCGGTGGGACCGCCCGCTGCGCACACCACCGGACCGGCCGGCGAGACCGGCGTGCCATCGGCTGACGGCCCGGCCCCGGTCGGTACTGCCTCGCGGGCGGCTACCTCCAGCGGGACGTCGCCGCCGGCGACCACCTTCGCCGGGATCGTCCGACCCGACGGCAGGATCGCCACCCGCAACTACATCGGCATCCTCACCTCCGTCAACTGCTCGGCGACAGCCGCCCGCCTGATCGCCGACCGGTTCCGACCGGGGTCCGACCTCCTCGCGCAGCACCCGGACGTGGACGGGGTGGTGGCCCTGACCCACGGATCGGGGTGCGGGATGGCCGTGTCCGGTGATGGCTTGTCCCTCCTGCGCCGCACCATCACCGGCTACGCCCGCCACCCCAACTTCGCTGGGCTGCTAGTCCTCGGGCTGGGATGCGAGGTGAACCAGGTCGACAGCCTGGCGGAAGGCTTCGATCTGCCTCCGTCGACACCGGTGCACACGATGACCATCCAAGCCCTCGGCGGTACACGAGCGACGGTGGACGAGGGCGTGGCCCGGATACGGGAGATGGTGGGCGCGGCCGCCGAGGTGAGGCGACGCCCGGTGCCGGTGTCGGAGCTGGTGCTCGGGCTGAACTGCGGGGGCTCGGACGCCTACTCGGGGATCACGGCCAACCCGGCTCTGGGTGTCGCAGCCGACCTGCTCATCGCGCAGGGCGGCACCGCGGTGCTCGGTGAGACACCGGAGATCCACGGGGCGGAGCACCTCCTCACCGGTCGGGCCGACCCGGCCGTCGCCGAGGCGCTGCTCGAGCGCGTCCGGTGGTGGGAGTCCTACGTGGAAGCGTCCGGAGGCAGTCTCGACAACAACCCGTCGCCGGGCAACAAGGCTGGGGGGCTGACCACCATCCTGGAGAAATCGCTGGGGGCGGTGGCCAAGGCCGGGACCAGCCGACTGCAGCAGGTGGTCGGCTACGCCGAGCGGCCGACCAGGCGGGGTCTGGTGTTCATGGACACCCCCGGGTACGACCCGGTGTCGGTCACGGGAATCGTGGCCGGCGGAGCCAACGTGGTCTGCTTCACCACCGGGCGGGGTTCGGTGTTCGGCTGCAAACCGGCGCCCAGCCTGAAGCTGGCCACCAACAGCGAGGTGTACCGGCGGATGCCCGACGACATGGACATCAACTGCGGGAGCATCCTCGACGGCGACGAGACGGTGGAACAAGCCGGCCGGCGGATCTTCGACGCCGTCGTCGCGGTGGCGTCGGGGCGGCGCACGCTGAGCGAGGAGCTGGGGGTAGGCGACAACGAGTTCGTCCCGTGGCAGCTCGGAGCGGTGCTGTGACCGAGCGCCTCACCCTTGCCTCCCTCGCCCGACTCGACCCCTCGATGCGACCGTCGATCGACCCCCGGTCGGTGTCGGTGGGGGTGGTACACCTCGGCCTGGGGGCCTTCCACCGGGCTCACCAGGCCGTCTACACCGAGGCGGCCATGGCCAACACTGGCGACACCGGATGGGGCATCTGCGGGGTGACCCAGCGCAGCCGGTCGGTGGTCGACGCGCTGGCCCCACAGGACTGCCTCTACAGCGTTCTCGAACGCCAGGACGGATCGTCGAGGGTGTCGGTGGTCGGCGCGGTGCGTCAGGTGCTCTTCGCCCGGGAGGACAGCGACGAACTCCTCGTCCGGCTGTCCCAGCCGACCACCCGGGTCGTGACGCTCACCGTGACGGAGAAGGGGTACCGCCACGACCCCGCCACCGGCCGACTGCGCCGGGACGACCCGGAGGTGGCCGCGGACGCCGCCGGCCGGGTCCCCGCCACCGTCGTGGGGCAGCTGGGCCGGGGCCTGCAGCGTCGCTACCGGACCGGCGGCGCCCCGCTGGCGGTGGTGTCATGCGACAACCTGCCGGGCAACGGCCGCCTGCTAGGCCGCCTGGTCGAGGATTTCCTGACCATGCTGCCCGCCGAGGACACCCGAGGGCTGGCGGAGTGGGTGGCGGGCAACGTGACCTTCCCCTGCACCATGGTGGATCGCATCGTGCCGGCGTCCACCGATCAGGACCGGGCCGACGCGGCCGGGATGCTCGGCTTGGACGACCACGCGGTGGTGGTGGCCGAACCGTTCAGCCAGTGGGTAATCGAAGACCGGTTCCCGGCGGCTCGTCCCGCCTGGGAGGAGGGCGGGGCGGTCCTCACCGGCGACGTGGAGCCGTACGAGGCGATGAAGCTCCGGCTGCTCAACGGAAGTCATTCTGCGCTCGCCTACCTCGGCTCCCTGGCCGGGCACGAGTTCATCTCCGACGCCATCCGAGCCGAGGGGTACGAGGCCTACGTACACGCCCTCATGGACAAAGACGTCACGCCGACCCTCCAGGTGCCGTTCGGCTTCGACCTCGACGCCTACAAGACGGACCTGCGAACGCGTTTCGCCAACCAGGCTCTGCGCCACAGCACCGTTCAAGTGGCCATGGACGGCACCCAGAAGCTGCCTCAGCGGCTGCTCCCGGTGATCCGCCAGCGGCTGGCCGCCGGAGACGAACCTCGCCTGGCCTGCCTGGCGGTGGCCGGCTGGATGCGATTCGTCGCCGCCGGGCGATCAGACGACGGGCGGCCGTTGCCCCTCGACGACCCGCTGGCGCAGCTCCTGCGGGACCGGGTCGGGGAAGCCGGCTCGGCCCGGGCGGTCGCCGACGCCCTCCTTGGCGTGGAGGAAGTATTCGGCCCGGATCTCGGACGAGATCCCGCCTTCCGGTCGCTTGTGACCGAGGCGCTGGCCGATGTGACGCGCCACGGCGCCGCCGAGACGGTCCGGGCCGCGACCCGCTGACCCGTACCGCGGTGCGCGGGACCGCCGCCCGCGGCGACCAGCGGCCGCTACTGTCCCCGATAGTCGCTCGCATGTTCAGGAGGGAGGGCATGGCCGAGGAGTCGTTCGAGGAGCGGCGCCGGGCCCGGCGCTACCCGGTGCGACTGGCGGTCACCGTGTTCGCCAGCGGTCTTGCGGGGCCCGGAGTCCGTGGCCACACCGTCGACGTCTCAGCGTTGGGGATGCGGTTGGTCACCGAACAGGACCTGGTGCGCGGAGTCGACCAGACGGTGATGCTGGACGCTCCCGGCGAGCCGATAGTGGCCAAGGCCCTCCTGGTTTGGACCGAGGCGCGCGGAGAGCGATGGGCGCACGGGCTGATGCTGCGAGGCCTGGGAGCCAGCGACGCAGCCCGCCTGGCCCGGCTCCTCTCCGAACGGGTCTGAGCCGGCTCGCCCGGGTAGAGACCCCCTAGAGATGAGGAGACCACATGCCCGAAGCATCGAGCGGCCCTTGGTATTGGTGCCTGCGCCACGAGCGGGTCGAGCCCGAGGACGGCTGCGCCAACGCGGAGCGCCTCGGCCCCTACCCGACCCGCGAAGCCGCCGCCAACTGGAAAGCGACCACCGAGGCCCGCAACAAGGAGTGGGACCGGGAGGACGCGGAGGACGAGTGAGCGGCGGGTCAGGCGGTCGCGGCGACCTCCGCAGCCGCCGCCGCGTCGGCCAACGCCAGCAGCTCGGCCGAGATGCCGCGATGCGGGGTGAGGACCTCGTCGATCATCCCGTACTCCTTGGCCTCATCCGCGGTCATGAAGTAGTCCCGGTCGATGTCGCGCTCGACCTGCTCCAGTGGACGCCCGGTGTGGAAGGAGATGATCTGGGCCATGCGCTTGGTGGTGGCCAGTACCTCCCGCAGGTGGATCTCCATGTCGCGCGGGGCCCCTCGGGTCCCCGCTGAGCCTTGGTGGATCATTACCCTGGCGTTGGGCGTGGCCAGCCGCCGACCGCTGGCTCCGCCGCAGAGGATCATCGCGGCCGCCGACATGCCCATGCCGATGCAGACGGTGGAGACCGGGGCCCGGACATGCTGCATGACGTCGTATATGGCCATGCCGGCGTAGGCCTGGCCCCCCGGCGAGTTGATGTATAGGAAGATCTCCCGGTCGGGGTCGTGGGCGTCGAGATAGAGAATCTCGGCGACGAGCAGGTTGGCGATCTGGTCGTCCACCTCCTGCCCGAGGAACACGATGCGCTCCTTCAGGAGCAGGGAGTAGATGTCAAAGGCGCGGTCGCCGCGGGCGGACTGGTCGACAACGGTCGGGATAACTGACATAGCTGGAATGATATCGCGAGTTTGAGATAGCGCCAACGCTATTGGCCGGGTAGGGTTCGAGCGGTGAAGGGAACGGGTCGAGCGAGGAATGCAGGAGTCGGAACCGAACGAAGCGCAGGTCAACGAGCGACGCCACGAGACGGTCTTCCCGGGGTTCCGGGAGATGGCCGAGCGCCGTCACGTCCTCACCGAGCTGCTGGTCGCGCAGCGCACTGCGTTGGGCCTGTCGCAGACCCAGGTGGCGGCCAGGATGGGCACCTCTCAGTCGGCGGTAGCCCGTCTCGAGTCGGGCGACGCCGATGTGCGGCTCTCCACCCTCGAGCGCTACGCCGCGGCGCTCGGTCAGCGCCTGGACTGGCGGCTGCACGACAGCTGAGCAGTCGACGGGTGAACGTGGGGCGCGGGAGGCCGGCACGATGACCGTTCCTGGCGACGACCGCGATGTGGGGGACGGGATGGAGGCGTGGCTACGCGGCCAGCTGCTCAACCAGCGCCAGGTGGTCCTGCGGGGACCGCTCGACGACGAGGCCGCCAGCCGGGTGGCCGCTGAGCTGATGCTGCTTGACGCCACCGGCGACAGCGCCGTGCAGATGCAGATCGACAGCCCGGGAGGGCCGCTGCGCGCCGCCTTGACCCTGGTCGACACGATCGGGTTGATGGGAGTGCCGGTGCGGGCCGCCTGCGTCGGGCGGGTCGAGGGCTCCGCCGTTGCGGTGCTCGCCGCCGCAGAGCACCGGAGCGCATCACGCCACGCCAGCTTCCACCTGAGCGAGCCGTCGTCGTCGGCGTCGGGGACGGCCGGCGAGCTCTCGGCGTGGTCCCGCCAGCGTCAGATCGAGCTCGATCGCCTGGCCGGTGTCCTCTCTACTGCCACCGGCCGACCCCTCGAGCACGTCGAGGCGGACATCTCGGCCGGCCGTTGGCTCGACGCAGAGCAGGCGCTCGCCTACGGCCTGGTCCACGACATCCTCGGGGCCGGGCGGGGGACGCCGCCGGACCGCGGGCGCCCGTTCGGGTTCGGCCCCCACTGACCGGGTCGGCCATCGCCGCGGGTCAGCCGGTCGGGTTTAGGTCGGCGGCTGGGGGGCCGCGGCGAAGCGCGGGCCGAGGTGGGTGGTGTCGTTGTAGCACCTCAGGATCCACCGTGAACCGGCGACGACCAGGTGGGAGATCGACGCGTTGTCCGCCCCGGTGAACGCGAACGGGCGGGACTGCGTGGCCTGGCGCAGGAGCTCGCCGATGACCCCGCCGTGGGTGAACACTGCGACGATCCGGTCGGGGTGGGCGTCGGCCACCCGCAACAGCCCGGCGCGCACCCGGGCCGCGAAGTCGGCGGCGGGCTCCGCCCCCGGGATGGCGTCCCATCGCTCTTCCTCGATCATCCGGGCGGCGATCGGATCGCCCTCGGCGACCTTGTGACGCAACAGGCCGCCCTCCCACTCTCCGAGGAACACCTCCCGTAAGTCTGGCTCAACGAGCGGGCGCAGCCCGAGCCGCTCGGCTAGGGGACCAGCGGTCTCGGCCGTGCGGCGAAGGTTCGTCACGTACAAGGCGGCGAGGTCCTCGCCGGCCAGGCGGTCAGCGACCAGACGGGCCTGTTGCCGCCCGTCTGGGTGCAGGGGCGGGTCCCCGTGCCCGTCGACGAGGGGAAACGGGGCGCCGCGCTCCGCGGGAGCGGACTCGCCGTGACGGACCAAGAGGATCTCGGTGGCCCCAGGAGGAGGGCGGAAGCGCTGCTGGCGGACACCGTCGGAGCTGGGGGGCACCCGGTGAGCCTACGGGCCGGCAGGGCCGGCTCCCACCACGCGACCGAGGGGAGCGCTCAGGCAGGCGGGGATGAAACCGCACGGTCTCGCGACGAGCGGCCACCGAGTAGTTGGCCATGCCACGCGAGCGGCAGAGCTTCAACCTACGGCGATGTCTACCGCGGGCGCCGGATTGGGCGTGACCCAGTCGGACACCACCTCGAAGAAGAACGCAGACATGCTACATACCTCGTTGCGGGCCGGCGCCTTGAACCTGATCTGCAGATGGCCGGGGCTCAACACGCGTAACGCTGTCACCGTGTCCCGGCCGAGGCAACCCCCGCTTGAAACCACGATGACCAGGGGACGTCCTGGCTCCGATTTTACTGCGCCCGTCGGTTCAGAAGAGCCCGTCCCCAGCGAGGGCTGGATGACATCCTGATCGCCCGGCTGAAAAGCCCTCGTCTGACACCGCAACGCACCGGCGGTCGATCCCGCTGGCGATGTCGCGGGTGACCTGGATCCCCCGCATGCCGTAGCGGTTGCCACGAGTGCTACCAGCGCCAGAAGGCGCGTCATAGGCTTCCTTCTAGTGCACGACATCGCCACCGGGAGAAGCAGCCGGGCCGGCCAGGACTACGAAGTTAGCCCCTGCCTCGGCCTCGGCCTCGGCCTCCGCCGGCGATGCTGCTGACGGTCGAGGCCGGGCAACTCACAGTCTGTGCGGACGCAGTTGCAACACCGGTCGCTCCCGTATAGGCCATCGTGCCGGCCAGCGCCGCTGCGGACATGACCGCGACGCCGCGCCTGGATGACGGCTTCATGGTCGGCTGACCCCCTTATCGATGCGGGCGCCCCCCGGCGCCCGTCTGCCCGTACGAGACCTACCGTCGTCGGCCAGGCGCTCGCACGCTACCAGCGCGGCCAGAGGCCCGAGCAGTGAACATTTCACGGCGCGTCGCCGATGGCGGACTCGACGAAGCGACAGTCCCCCGCCGCCGCCAATGCGTATACCATGCGCATGGCGAGGGTCAACATCACGATGCCCGACGAACTCGTCATCCAAGCCCGCAACGCCCGGTTGAACCTGTCACAGGTTGCTCAACGCGCCGTGGCGGCCGAGCTGGACCGTCTGAGCAAGATCGCCGAGCTCGACACCTACCTCGCCGAGCTCGACGCCGAACTCGGCCCGGTCACCGAGGAGGACCGAGCCGAAGCTCGGACTTGGGCCGATCAAGCCCTTGGCCTGCCCTGCGTCGTCCTCACCGGAGCGCTGACCGGCGACCACCGGCGCGACTACCCCGAGAACCGGCTTCTTCGAGCGTGCGACGTGCGGCCCGTGGACGAGCTTGTGGCCAGAGCCGCAGCCGTCCTGCGGTCGCAAGTCACCGGCCGACGGATCCCTTCGGGTGTGGATGCCATCGTCGTTGCGGTAGCCGACGGCGCCGGTGGGGCCACCATCCTCACCGGCGATCCAGGTGACCTCAGCGCCTTGGCCCGCCACGCCAAGCACGAAGTGACCGTCAGCCGGGTGTGACCCTACGCAGTTCTCTCGCCCGTGCGGAGATACACCACTCCAATGACCGTCGCCGCAGAGCGGTTCGGGTTCGCCCGCTGGCATACCGGGCGCAGAACGACTCGACCACCCCGACGGGGCTGTCGGCCGGCGCCCGGAGGCCGACTAGGACACTGTTGAACAATTCTCGCTTCGGTGCTCGCGATTTGGGCCCAGACCGTCGAGAATTGTCGGGTGCAAGGACGGAGCGAATCCAACCGTGAGTTGCTCGACGCGGCGGCGCTGTG
>NZ_JAIMCB010000016.1 GCF_025499425.1 Acidiferrimicrobium sp. IK | reverse complement strand
CTCGGTCGTCGGTTGTTGGTCGCACCCGAGATCAAACTCGGGCCAACACGACGACCGGTGGATGCCCCTCAAACGGCGCGGAGATGCTGGTCAGGGGCTCCTTCGCCTATCCGCGCGGCCTCTTAGTCGGCGTAATCATCCTCGCCGGCGTTGTCGGAGTTGTCGTGGCCCGCTCCGGACAGACGTCGATGCGGACAATACGCGCCGTCTTCGCGCAGGCGCCCGGACTGTACGCAGGCAATCACGTCGACGTCCTGGGGATGCCGGTCGGATCCGTCACGTCGGTGTCCCCCCAGCCGGGCGGAGTGCTGGTCACCATGTCCGTGCAGAAGCGGTGGAAGATCCCGGCTGGCGTGTCGGCGATCCTGGATGCGCCACAGGTGGTCAATGATCGCAACGTCGAGCTCTCCCCGGCCTACGGCGGAGGACCCACGCTGGCCGACGGCGCGACCCTCCCCGTCACCCGGACCTCCGAGCCGCTCACAGTGGACCAGATCCTCGGCACTCTCAACTCGCTGTTCGTCGCACTCGGACCCACCGCAGCGGACAAGTCCGGTGTGCTCTCCAACCTGATCACTCAGCTCAACCGTCAGCTTGACGGGCAGGGCCAGCCGCTGCACGACACCATTGCGGCGGCCTCCGCCGCCGCCACGGGGCTGGCCGCCGACGCTCCACAGCTGGCTGGCACGCTCAGCCAACTGGACTCGTTCGTCTCGGTGCTGGCTGCCGACAGTCAGAACTACGAACAGTTCACTTCCTCACTCTCCGGCGCCGCTGGTCAGCTCAACGATGAGAGGGGTCAGTTGGCGGCGGCTCTGTCGACCCTGCAGCAGACGCTGGCTGACGTCGCCACGTTCGTAAAGGCCAACGGATCAGCGATCGGTGGCACCGTCCGCAACCTGGATACGGCGGTGTCGGCGGTGGCCGCCCAGCAGCGCAGCCTGGCCCAGGCGCTGGAGCTGACGCCCCTGGCCGGCCAGAACCTCTCCAACACCGTGGGCATCGATTACACCGTTCCCGGCCAACCGAAGAAGGTGATCATGGCTCG
Organism: Acidiferrimicrobium sp. IK; assembly: GCF_025499425.1. GTDB lineage: Bacteria > Actinomycetota > Acidimicrobiia > Acidimicrobiales > Palsa-688 > Acidiferrimicrobium. The sequence goes on along the minus strand of NZ_JAIMCB010000016.1, from coordinate 93,877 downwards.
CGTTGATGGCGCCGGTGATTCCCTCGGAGCGCTCCAGACCATCTGCGGTTCTGACACGGCCCGCGCGGTCCGGCAATTCGTCGAGGGCAACAAGACCACGACCCTTGACCCGATCTGCGCATTCGGTGCCGCCGCCGCCGAGCTCCAGCTGGCTCCCGGCGGTCCCGCCGGCCCCGATATGTCCCTCCCCGCTCTCCTGGCGGCGCAGCGCCGATGAGCAGGCAGTCGCGCTTTCGCTGGGCCGGTTTCGCCGCGGCTGCCAGCGCAGTCGCAGCGCTAGTCAGCGGCTGCGGCGTCAGCCTTCAGTCGCTACCCCAGATCGGGGGAACGGCAAGCGGCTACCGGCTCAACGCGGTGTTCGCCAACGTGCAAAACTTGGCGCCCAACGCAGAGGTGCGTGAAGGCGATGCCGTTATCGGGCGGGTCACCTCGATCAAGGCTCGCGACTACCAGGCGTTGGTCGGTATGACCATCCAGCACGGCGTCGACCTGCCGGCGGGCACCACGGCCGAGGCCCGGTTCTCGACCCCGCTCGGTGACGAGTTCATTGCCTTGACCGTCCCACCTATCAATCCGGGGCACCCCCGCTTGAGGCCGGGCGCGACCCTCTCCGCTGCCCAGACCCGGGCCGCCCCGAGCGTGGCCGACACCTTCGCTGCCCTCGCTGCAGTGCTCTACGGGGGAGGCCTCCAGCAGGCCGAGAGTGTCGTCTCCGAACTCAACCAGGTCCTCGGAGGCCGCGGGCCCGAGATCGGGACCCTCCTCTCGCAGCTCAACAGCACCGTTACATCGCTCGCCTCCAATGACGCCAGCATCGACCATGCCCTGAGGTCGGTCGGCAACGTGGCGGGCCAGCTCGACGCCGGGAGCTCGTCCATCGTCGCCGCTCTCAACACGCTGCCGGTCGCGGCACAGACGCTGGAGGACAATACGGCGGCCCTCCACCAGTTGCTCGCGGGCGTCAACAAGCTGACGCCGGCGGTCACCTCTCTGTTGCAGACGAGCGGCGCCAATCTGATCGCGGACAGCAAGCAGCTCGCGCCGGTCTCCCTGCAGCTGGCCGGGATCCAGGATCAGATCGGGCGGGACCTCACCGACGTCAACCGCTTCCTCGACGCTGCCAAGCACGTGGCCCCAGCCGGTTATGCACAGGCACAGGTCGACTTCGTCGGGATATTCCCCGGCGTGTCATGCACCCCTCACTTGATTCCCGCCGCCAATCCAGCGCACTGCAACCCTTTGAACCCACAGTCCAACTACGTGCCGCCTGACGGGCTGAGCACCGACAGCTCGTCCCAGCCCGCCGGCTCGTCTCAGTCCTCTGGAGCCCTCGACCAGTTGGGGGCGTCGGTCCCGTGACCGGAAAGATCGTGATTCGCCTCGGTCTGCTGACTGCCATCGTCCTCGCCGGGGTGTCCTACATCCTCTTCAGCGTCCTCCAGCTCAGGGTGGGCGCCCAGCCCTACGCGGTGTCGGTACAGCTGTCCCGTGCCGGGGGCCTCTACAGCGGAGCATACGTCGCCTACCGGGGCGTCGACGTTGGCCGAGTCTCGAGCCTGTCGCTGCGTCCGGAAGGGGTGACGGCGCACCTTCGCGTCAACCCCGGCACCAAGATCCCTGCGGACAGCCAGGCGGCGGTCCACGACCTCTCGGCGGTCGGCGAGCAGTACCTCGACTTCACACCGCCGAACTCCGTTCGGGCCGCTCTCGCGGCATCGGGGCCGTGGCTGCACGACGGGAGCGTCGTGCGCTCGAGCAGCACTACGGTGCCCGTCACCGTCGAAGACGTACTGATCCACGCTGGCGGCTTCACCAACAGCGTCAACACCGTGGCCTTCTCCAGGCTGCTCGACACGCTTACCACCACCCTGCAGGGCAGCGGCCCCCAGCTGCACATCCTTCTCGACTCGACCGAGCGCCTCTTCTCTACCCTCGGGACGGTGGCGCCCCAGGCCAACGACTTGATCGATCAGGGGAGAACTCTCCTGGCGACGGCGCAGGCCACCAACCCAGACGTGCGGAGCTTCTCCGCCAGTCTGGCTTCACTAACCGCTCAGCTCGACAGCTCTTCCGCTGATGTCACGAGCTTGCTGTCCAATGGCACCGCGGCGGCGACCCAGTTGCAGGCCCTGCTAGCCGCCGACACCTCGTCGGTCATTTCGCTCACCGGTCACTCGGCCACCGTCGCCGACGTGGCCGACAACAATCAGCCGGCAGTTCAGGCTCTCTTGCAGGTATTGCCGGTAGTCACGAGCAACCTTCAGGGGACGATCGGACCAGGCACCATCAACGCCAAGTTCTTCCTAAACGACAGCGAACCAACCTGTACCTACGCCAACGCCCCGATGGGTGAGCCCACCGCGGCGTCGGCACCGCTTGACCTCAGTCGAACCTGCACGTCCAGCGGTCCCACGCTCCAACAGCGGGGATCCGCCAACGCACCGGGAGTCCAACCATGACCGACAACGCCGCCCCATCCTCCACTTTGCCCCAACCAGCCATGGCCCAGTCCGGTGAGGACCTGCTCTCCCGGTGGCGCCACAGCGGTGAGGTAGGCCTCGTAGAGCCCGAGGCTCCCATGCTGGCTGCCCAGGACACGGACGAGAGTTCCGGGTTGACAACGAGCGGGCCGGGCGCCGGCGAGGAGGAGGCGCCCGGCGAGGGGGAAGAGGCATTCGGCGATGACGCCCCGCGGCGGGCGGGACGCGCCCGGCGGCTCTTTTCCCACCTGACGGTGGCACGGACGATGGTGAGCGTGGTGCTGATCGCCGCGCTCGGCGCGGCCGGATGGTTCGCCTACCAGAACCACACCAACAGCGCGGCGGCCGCGGACCGCGCCGCCGCGGTCAACGCCGCGAAGTCCGACGCGCTGGCGCTGGCCACCTACGACTACAACCACCTCAACCAGTTCTTCGCCGAGGTGAAGTCCTTCTCGACGCCCGGTTTCGGCACCACGTTCAACAAAGGGGCGCAGAGCCTGGTCAAGGTCCTCACCCAGTACAAGGCGACCTCCAGCGCCAAGCTGGCGTCTTACGGCGTGAAGAGCGCCAGCGGTAACCGGGTCACGGTCCTCGTCGTCGTCGACCAGACCGTCGCCAACTCGGCGTCCAAGACGCCCTCGGCCCAGACCGAGGCGTTCGAGTACACAATGGTCCACCAGGGCGGCCGCTGGCTGCTCGACGTCGCCGCCTCGGTGCATTAAGGGGAATCGTGATGGTCTTCCGGCTGCAACGCAACGACAAGATCGAGCGGATCAAACGCCTGAGCATCCTCGAGGGCCTCTCCCGGTCCGACCTGGCCGCCATCGCAGAGGTCGTCGTCGAAGAGGAGGTGTCCGCCGGCGGCGTACTGACCCGTGAGGGACAGCAAGGCGGGGTGGCCTACGTCATTGTGTCGGGAACCGCTGAGGTCACCCGAGGCGGCCGTTCGCTCGCGGTGGTCGGGCCGGGCGAGGTGGTCGGGGAGATGTCGCTGCTCGACGGCGAGCCGCGCACCGCGACGGTCACCGCCACGACCGACCTCCAGGTGCTGGTGGTCGACGCCACCGACTTCAACGCCTTGCTCGCGGAGGTCCCCCGCCTGGCCTTCGCCATCCTCGGCACCCTCGCCCGCCGTATCCGGACCCTCGACACCATGGTGGAGAGCCTCTGATGTTCGCCAAGACCCGATCCGACCCCGTCGTCGTCCCCGACGACGCGATCATCTCAATCCGGGGGGTGACCAAGCAGTTCGGCTCCCACCGGGTGCTCGAAGACGTCACCTACGACGTTCCCCGGGGCAAGACCACCGCCATCCTCGGCCCGTCCGGGACCGGCAAGTCCGTCATGTTGAAGGTGATCATCGGCCTGCTGCGGCCCGAGGCCGGGCAGATCTACGTCGACGGCGACCCCGTCGTCGGCGTGTCGGAGAAGGAGCTGCTGCGGATCCGGCGGAAGTTCGGGGTCCTGTTCCAAGACGGGGCGCTGTTCGGCTCGATGAGCCTCTACGACAACATCGCCTTCCCGCTGCGGGAGCACACCAAGGCTTCCGAGCGCGAGATCCGGGTGAAGGTGATGGAGAAGGCGGAGCTGGTCGGGCTGGTCGCCCACCTGAAGAAGCTCCCCGGCGAGGTGTCCGGCGGGATGAAGAAGCGGGCCGGGCTGGCCCGGGCGCTGGTCCTCGACCCGGAGATCATCCTCTTCGACGAGCCCGACTCCGGGCTGGACCCGGTGCGCGTCGCCTACCTCGACGAGCTGGTCAACACCGCCCAGGCGGAGACCGGAGCCACCTTCTTCATCATCACCCACAACATCGAGTCGGTGAACCGCACCGCTCACTACATGGGGCTGCTTTTCCGTTCCAAGCTGGTGGCGTTCGGACCCAAGGAGGAGATGAACGCCATGGACAACCCGGTGGTCCGCCAGTTCTTCGCGGGCCGGGCCAGAGGTCCGATCTCGATGGACGAGATGGCCGAGGGCGACAGCGAAGACTCGGGCCCCGCGCCTGCCTCCCCTGGCGGGGGCCAGGCCGAGCCGGTGGGGGTCAGCGGGGACTGAAGCGCTGGCCGGCATCGAGGCGGATGGTGCCCCCGTTGAGCATCGGGTTGTCGACTATGGCGGCCACCAGCTTGGCGTACTCGCCGGGACGGCCCATTCGGTGGGGGAAGGCGGCCCCCTCGGTCAGCTTGGCCTTCATCTCGTCGGGCACGCCCTTGACCGCGCCGGTCTCAAACAGGCTGGGGGCGATGGCGTTGACCCGGATGCCGACAGAGCCGAGGTCCCGGGCCATCACCAGCATCATGCCAGCGATGCCGGCCTTGGAGGCGCTGTAGGCGACCTGGCCGATCTGGCCCTCGAAGGCAGCGATCGACGCCGTGTCGATGATCACGCCCCGTTCGCCATCCTCTGGCTCGTTTTTGCTCATGTGCCAGGCTTCGAGCCGGTTGAGGTTGAATGTGCTGACCAAGTTGAGCTCAACCACCATGCGGAAGCTCTCGAGGTCGTGCGGGCCGTCCTTGGAAAGAGTCCGTTTGCCGATCCCGCCGCCCGCTGTGTTGACCGCGACGTGCAGGGCTCCGTGGGTGTCGACGACCTCTTGGAGGGTCGCCTCGGTGGCGTCGGCGTCGGTGATGTCGAGAGGGTGGAAGCTCGTCGTGCCGCCGATGGCCTCGGCCACCTCCTTGCCGGCAGAGGAAGGTAGATCGACGATGGCAACCGTCGCGCCTTTCGACGCCAGGAGCTCTGCCGACGCCCGAGCCATGCCCGACCCTCCGCCGACGACGACCGCGACTTTCCCGTTGATCTCCATGCCCGGAGGTTATCCGGCAGCGAGTTTGGGGTTACGGAGCGGGGGCCATCCGCTCGTTCACCGCCTGTCGAAGTCACCGTTGAGTATCTGGAAGGCTGGTCTACCATGCGTCCGTGACGGGCACCGTTGGCCCGGGGACACTTCGGGAAGGATGTCGGGATGCCGAGAGCCCAGCGCAGTCGAGGGTGGCCGACGGCCCCGTGAGCGAGCTGCGCGACACCAACGGGGAGAGCCTCAAATCGGGAGAGCAGGTCGCGCGGGACCTGCGGAGCAGGATCGCTCGCGGCGAACTACAGCCGGGTGACCGGCTGCCGCCCGAGGACGAGCTGATGACCCGATTGGGCCTGGCCCGCACAACCGTGCGTGAGGGCCTGCGGATCCTCGAGTCCCAGGGGCTCATCGAGGTGCGGCGGGGCCGGCAGGGCGGAGGTCGGGTGACCCACCCGAAGGTGGACCACCTGGCCCAGGCCCTAGCCCTGACCCTCCAGCTGCAGCGTGTCACCTACGCCGACTTGGACGCGGCCAGCCAGCTCATCGAGCCGGCGCTGGCCGGCCGCCTGGCCGACCACCACACCGACGAGGACGTCGCCGCGCTCAGCGCAGTGGTGGACCGGGCGGCTGCCGCGGCCCGCAACTTCGACCGTCAGGCCTTCGGTGCCGCGGCCACCGAGCTGCACGAAGCGGTTGTGGCCAGGGCCGGCAACACCACCCTGGCGACGATCTCCCGCCTGCTCCACGAGCTGCGTGCCGAGTACTACTCGTGGGCCAGCCTGGCGAGCGACCAGGCCCGTTTCGACCGGGCAGTGCGCTCTTACCGGAAGTTGGTCCGCCTCGTCGAGCAGGGCGACGGAGTCGCCGCGGAGGCCCACTGGCGGGCGCAGCTGGCCTACATCTCCAAGTACTCCAGGGCGGATGTCGACAGGCCGATCAGGTTCATCTGAAGCGGCGAGGCCGGCGTCCGCCAGGCCCCGGGGCGCACGCCTCGCGCTAAAGTAGCTGTCGAATTTTCGGAAACCCTGTGCGTGGTGGCATGCGGACGGGGTCGAACATGGGGAGGCTGTTGTGACCGCACCGTTGTCTGGAGTGCGCATCGTCGAGCTGGCCGGGTGGACCTTCGTCCCGGCTGCAGGGGCGTTCCTAGCCGACCTGGGCGCGGACGTCATCAAGGTGGAGCCCCCGGGCGGGGACCCGCAGCGGGCTCTCCAAAACCTGCTCAACTTCGGAACGTCGGGACCCAACCCTTTCCTCGAGATCCCCAACCGGGGTAAGCGGTCCATGACCATCGACTTGCAGACCGAGGCCGGGCGGGAGGTCCTCAAGAAGGTCGTGGCTAGCGCGGATGTCTTCCTCACGAGCTACCTGCCGGCGGTCCGGGAGCGCCTCGGCGTCGACGTCGACGACCTGAGGGCTGCCAACCCCAACCTCATATACGTCCGTGGCAGCGGGTGGGGCCCGAAGGGCCCGATGCGCAACGTTGGCGGCTACGACCTCGCCGCCGGCTGGGCCAGTAGCGGCCTGGCCGACAAGTTGAACGACCCGGAGACCGACGGACCGCCGCCGGCCCAACCGGCTGCCTTCTTCGACCTCCAAGGGGCCAACACCATCGCCGGCGCGATCTCCACCGCCCTGTTCCATCGTGAGCGCCACGGCGAGGCGGCCGTTGTCGACGTCTCGCTCCTCGCGACCGGGTGGTGGACGATGGCACCTGACATCACCTCCGCTCCGTACACGCCGTTGTCGGGGTCCCACGCCGACCGAACCCAACCGGGCAACCCGCTGACCAACTCGTATCGCGCCGGCGACGGCCGCTGGCTGTACCTGGTGTGCCTCCAGGCCGACCGGTTCTGGGCTGAGGTGTGCCGGGTCATCGAGCGCCCGGACATGATCGACGACCCTCGCTTCGCTGATGCCACCGTCCGGCGCCAGCACATCAAGGAGTGCGTGGGGGAGATGGACAAGGCTTTTGCCAGTCGCCCGCTCAGCGAGTGGATACAGCGCTTCGAGGGGTTTAGCGGAGTGTGGGCCCCGGTCATCAACGCGCTGGAGGTCCACGACCACCCCCAGGCGGCGGCCAACGGCTATCTGCCCGAGGTCTCCGCTGCCGACGGCACCACCTTCAGGCTGCCGGCCGCCCCGATCCAGTTCGACGAGGTCCCGTCGGCGCCGCGGGCGGCTGCGCCGGAGGCCGGTCAGCACACCGAGGAGATCCTGCTCGAGGCCGGCTACGACTGGGAGCAGATCGCGGAGCTGCATGCCGCCAAGGCGCTCGGGTAGCCGCGGCCGCTCAGCGGTACTTCGGGGTGCGTTTCTCCGCCCACGCCCGGACAGCCTCTCCGTGCTGGTGGGTGGAGGAGCTGCGCACCATGTTGGCGATCTCCAGCGGTAGCGCGTCGGCGAGATCCAGCCTCGTCGCGTTGCTCACGTTGGCCTTCACGTACCGCCAGGTCAGCGTCGGCCCCGCTGCGATGTCCGCCGCCCACGACCGGGCGTCGGCCGCCAGGTCGGCGTCGCCGCTGATCCGGTTGAGCAGGCCGGCGCCGAGGGCCTCCTCGGCCGGCATCGACCGGCCGTCCACGAGCCACTCGAGGGCCCGGGCCGGGCCGAGCAGGCGGGTGAGGAACCAAGGGCCGCCGAAGTCGCCGGCGAGGGCGAGTTTCCCCCACCCTGGGACCAGGGTGGCGGAGCGGGCAGCGATGCGAAGATCGCAGGCCAGGGCCAGTGCCATGCCGGCGCCTACAGCCGGCCCCGGAAGGGCGGCGAGCACGATCTGAGGATGGGCTGCCAGGCGCGGGACGACCGACGTCCAGGCCGACAGCTGGTCGACGCGCTCCTCGTATGACGGCCGCCGCGCGCTTCGCTGGGCGGAGCCGTCGCGCACGTCCCCGCCGGCGCAGAACGCGCTACCGGCGCCGGTGAGCATCACGCAGCCGACATCCGAGTCGGCGGCAAAGGCGTCGAGGGCGGCGTGGATCCCCGGGTACATCGCCGGGTTGAGGGCGTTGCGACGCTCTGGCCGGTTGAACGTGATGACACCGACGCCGTCGGCACCGATCTCGGCGGTGAGAAAGTCGGTGCCGGTGTCAATCGACTTGATCGTTGTGATCGGCGTATCCACCGCGCCGGAGGTGCCGGTATCTGCCTCGGTCATGTGGGTCCTCCCCGTCCGCCGTCGTCCCGGCGCGACCTGGCTATAATAGCTAGCGAATTAACGTTCGGAGGGAGCACCACCGATGACCGACGATACGCAACGCTTGGGGTTCTGGTGGATCGCCGAGGACCACCCGGACCTACCCGCAGTGGTCTCGTCGCCGAGTGGCACCCGCACCTACGGGGAGCTCGCCGGCGATGCCCACCAGCTGGTCCACGCCCTGCGGGCTGCCGGTCTCGTCGACGGGGACGTCGTAGCGGTCCTCGCCGCCAATGACATTGGCATCGTCCGGGCTTCACTGGCCACCCAGGAGGCGGGGTGGTACTTCCTGCCCCTCAACTATCACCTGTCCGCCGACGAGGTGGTCGGAATCCTCTCCACTGCGGGGGCCGCGGCGCTCCTGGTCGACACCACGACGCCTGAGCTGGCCACGTTGGCCGCCAAGCTGCGGGCCAGCGGAGCTATCCCGAGCCGTTCTTTCACGTCGGGTCCCGATGTGGAGGGATTCACCCCCCTGGCGTCTGCGCTTGCTGCCCAACCCCGCACCCTCCCGTCGGATCGACGTTCGGGTGCAGTGTTCTCCTTCACCTCCGGCACGACCGGGCTGCCTAAGGGCATCCGGCGGCCCCGCCCTCCGGGCGACCCCTCGGCCGAGGCGTCGAACGCCAGCCTGTTCGGACGGGCGTTCCACTTCCAGCAATTGGGCGGGATCCATCTGGCTTCTGCGGCGATGCACCACGTGGGGACCCACTCCTTCTACATTGGTGCGCTCAACGTCGGGCAGGCTTTGTCGATCCTCCCCCGCTTCGATCCCGAGGCGACGCTCGCCGCCATCGACCGCGACAAGGTGACTACCGCCTACATGGTGCCAACCATGTTCCACCGGCTGATCCAGCTCCCCCAAGAGGTGAGGGACAAGTACGACCACTCCCACCTCCAAGCTGTGGTCCACTCGGCTGCCCCGTGCCCGATGGCGCTCAAGCAGAAGATGATGGACTGGTGGGGGCCGGTCATCTGGGAGACCTACGGCGGTACCGAGGGCGCCGCCACGATCGCCAAGCCCTACCGGTGGCTCGAGAAGCCGGGCACGGTGGGCCGTGCCGTGCGGGGCGTGAAGATCGCCATCCTTGATGACGACGGCAACCCGCTGCCCGCCGGCGAGGTAGGGCACGTGTTCATCGAGACCGGCGGGGATCCCTTCGAATATCACGGGGAGGGTGGGGTCGAGGCCACCCAGTCGGTGTTCAGGGGCCGGATGTTCACCATCGGTGACCTTGGGCTGCTCGACGAGGACGGCTACTTGTTCATCCGCGACCGGGCCAAGGACATGATCATCTCGGGTGGCGTCAACATCTACCCGACCGAAGTCGAGGCCGCGCTCCTCTCCCACCCGGCCGTCGGCGACGTCGCGGTCATCGGCGTCCCGAGCGACGAGTGGGGTGAGGAGATCAAGGCCGTGGTCGAGCCGGCGCCCGGGTACAGCGCGTCCGAAGGACTGGCCGCCGAGCTCATTGCCTATGTCCGGGAGCGCCTGTCCCACTACAAGTGCCCGCGAAGCGTCGACTTCCGGACCAGCCTGCCGCGCACCGACGCCGGCAAGCTCTACAAGCGTAAGATCCGCGACGAGTACTGGGCGCAGGCCGAGCGGCTGGTGTAGGGGGCGGATCAGGCGTCGAAGGCCAGCGCCAGGCCCGGACGGGGCCACGTCGCGCTCACCAGGCGGCCGGTCTCTGACAGGGTGACCCAGGCCGTACGTCGGTCGGGACCGCCGAAGCAGATGTTGGTGACCATGCGATCCGCACAGGCGGCCGGGAGTCGGGCCAGCTCCCAGGTGCCGTCGGGGGCCACCACGGTGATGCCGCTGTCGAGCAGGGTTCCAACCGCCACGTAGCCCTCTGCGTCGAGCGCAAGGGAGTCGAGCAACCGGTTGCCCGGCAGGCCGACGAGCAGCTGCTCGGTGTCGAGCGGCTGTCCCCGGAGCACCGTCGCTACGGTGTTGCCGGCACTCGGGGCCAAGACCCCGGGACCCGACAGGCGTCGCTGCTGGACGCTGCGGGTTTCGGTCTCGCTCCAGTACAGGCGGGTGCCGTCAGGGGAGAGGCCGATGCCGTTGGGGGCGGCGACCGGGAAGCACATCTCGAAAGCCCGTACCGCGCTCCCTCGTGCCACTGGCTCCGCCTGGCCGCACTCGACTACCGCCTCCGCCTGATCGGCGCCGGCCGGCACGTAGTAGATGCCGCCGGGCACCGACCGGCGCCGCCCGTGGGCCCCGTAGTCGGTGAACCAGAAGCCCCCGGTGCGGTCGAAAACGATGTCGTTGGGGGCCCGCAGCGGTTCGCCGCCCGCGTCGGTGAGCACGACCTCGACCGAGCCGCGGGCGAGGTCTACCCGCTCGATGCGACCCTTCCCGGTGGAGGGAAATCCTCCGTTGTTGCACAACCACGCCGCCCCGTCGGGGCCGATCGCCGCACCGTTGGGTCCTCCGCCGGGTTCCGCCACCACCTCCGTGCGTCCGTCGGGTCGCACCTTCGTCAGGGTGCCGCGCTGCATCTCGACGACCAGCACGGACCCGTCGAGCAGGGCCACCGGACCTTCCGGGAAGGCCAAGCCTTCGGCGACGACGTGGGCATCGCTCAGGTAGCCGCCGCCGGCGGGTGCCATCAGCGCTCCCGCCTCGTCACTGGTCCGAGGGGCAACTCAGGCCTCATTCCCGGGCGTAGCCGGCGGGGCGGGGACGCGGGGGTCGGGCAGGTGGCGGCTGGCCAGGACGCCCATGGCCCCGCCCATGGCGAGGTGTTCCCGCCGGACCGCGGCCCAGGCCGACGGGAGGAGGGCCGACGCGTCCAAGGTGCCGGCGTGCACTGCGTCGACCAGTGCCAGGCGGCCGGTGGCGGCGTCGGTCACCGGATGGCCGAGGAGGGCCTCGATGTCGCGTAGCTCCTCGGCGGCGAACGCCGCGCCGTGCGAGTCCATGCCCCGCAGGAACTTGAGGACCCGGGCCAGGCTCTTGGCCCGGCTGGCCGCGAACGGGTCGGTGATGTGGGGGACGATGATCTGGCGCAACTGCTCGAGGGCGGCGTCGTAGAGGATCGTCTGGGGCGTCTCGGCGTCGGCCGCGGCAGGAGCGGCGAGAGGCGGCAGCGTCACCCCGGTCGCCGCCGCCAGCGCCTCGACGGTGAGCCGCTTGTGGAGGGCGCCGTAGATCAGACCGTTGCCGACCTCGCCCAGCAGATCCCGGGCGCCGGCCTCGCGCGCCGCGGCGAGGATGGCGATGCGGACCTCGGCGAACACCATGTGGTAAGCGAGCCTGGCGCGGTCGACGGGACCGGCAAGGCGTTCGTAGTCGGCGACGAAGCGCTCGAAGTCGGGGACCGGCTCCTGGCTGTTGCGGGTGGCAAGCCACGCCAGGTCCTCGACCGGGTCGCCAAGGTGTGCCAGCTCCCAGTCCAGCACGGCGGTCACCCGGTGCCCGTCATGGAGGAAGTTGCCCGGACCGGTGTCGCCCTGCACGAGCGCCGGCGGGTCTGCCACGTCGGGGTTGTGGTCGCGGAGCCAGCGCATACACGCCAGGAGGAACGGCTCGGGACCGGCGCTGTCCTCCAGCCGCCGTTCCCACACGTCGATCTCGTTGGCGACTGCATCGCGCACGGACGCGGCGGGGAGAACCCCGGGCAGCTCCAACCGGGTGGCGTCCAACTCGTGGAGCGCTGCAAGCACCGTCACGAAGTGGTCCAGGATCTCCTGCTGCACCGCCCGGTCGAGACCGGCGAAGCGGGCCACACCGTCGACCTTCTCCATCACAGCGGCGGGCAGCTCCGGATGCAGAGCGACGACTTGGGGGACCGGCACCGGCGTGGGCCCGAGGGCGGTGTAGATCGCCGACTCCCGGCGCAGCGTGTAGTGCTCCCACGGCGGCGGGTCACCGGCGTCCGCCCGTAGGAACAGCTCCCGGGTGCGGCCGTCCCCGTCCTCGACGATCACGTCGAACGCCTGGTGGCGGCCGCCCCCCGGGCGCCGAAGGAGCGTCGCGGTGCGTGCTCCTGTGACCTCGGCCACCCATTTCTCCAAGTGATCTCCCATTTGTGCTCCCTGGCGCTTTCTGCCGGCTCGATCGGTCCTACGCAGGCCTGGGCTCGCGTGGCAAGCCGAGCACCCTCTCGGCGAGGAGGTTGCGTTGGATCTGGTGGGTGCCGCCGGCGATGGTGGCCTGCCGACTGGCAGCGAGCGCGAACGCGGGCCGCTCGCCCTCGCCGCCCGCCTCCCATGCCTGCGCCGCCGGGCCCGTGAAGCCGACGATGGCCTCGGCGGATGCCTGCTCGAGGTTGCCGGCGGCGACCTTCATCAGCGAGCCGGCCGCCGGGTGGCCGCCCGCCACCGCGCCCACCTTGATGCGGTCCCCCAACCACTCGAGGATCCGCTCCGCCGCGATCAGGCGCACCGCCTCTTGGCGGGCCACTGGATCATCCCGCCTGGTGGAGAGTGCTGCCACGGCCTGACGGCGCCGCCGCCCGCCGCCCGAGCCGCCCAGGTAGCCGCCGCGCTCGCCGCCGAGCGTTCCATTGGCGACGTCCCACCCGCCGTGCAAGCGGCCCAAGACCTCGTGGTGCGCGACGGTGGCTTGGTCCAGCCATACCTCGTTGAAGTGCCGTCCGCCGGCGATGTCGGTGAGCGGCCGGACCTCCACACCTCGGGAGTGCATGTCGAGGATGAACATGCTCAGACCCGCCTGCGGCTTGGTCGCCTCGAGGTCGGTGCGCGCGAGGACGATGCCGAAGTCGGCGTCGGCGGCGTAGGAGGACCAAACCTTTTGTCCCTCGAGGACCCACGAGTCGCCGTCGCGCACCGCTTTGGTGCGCAGCGCCGCCAGGTCGGACCCGGCGCCGGGCTCGGAGAACAGCTGGCACCACTGCTCCTTGCCTGCGAGCAGGGGAGGGAGGTAACGGGCCTTCTGCTCCTCGGAGCCGAAGCGCAGCACCGTCGGCGCGACCAGTCCGAGACCGATGCCGAGGGGGCGCAGCGAGGGGCAGTCGAAGTCGGACAGCTCGGCGGCCAGCGCCTGCGCATGGGAGGGGGTCAGGCCGCGCCCGCCGTACTCCTCGGGGATGGCAATGCCGACCAGGCCGGCGGCCGCCAACTGCTGCTGGAACGCCCGGGCCCGGGCCACGAACCCCTCGTGGTCGCCGCCGACACGGGCGATGGTGTCCTCTCGTTCGTCGTCGGACGCGGGGTCGCGTCGCGGCCAGTGGTCCTCGAGCCAGGATCGGGCCTCGGCCCGTAGCTCCTCGACGCTGATCATCACCAACTCCCCCTCCGGGCGGTCTCCCGGCACGAGTGCCTTGCGCCTGGATAAAATAGCAGTCTATTTTTGTCCTGACCAAGGGGAGGGCCTCTATGAGCACAGTCGAGTCCGGAACGCCGTCGAAGGGCCACGCCAAGTCACTGGACGTGGACCCTTCACTGGAAGCCGAGTTCGAGAAGGCCACTGCGTACGAGCTGACTGACGACGACATCGAGCGGGCCAAGCTGCTGCTCGGCGTCTTCCGGGCGTCGAGGTACCGCGAGCTGTACTCCGTGGCTACCCCCGACGCCATGCGCAACTGGTCCCTCGGCGTCGGTGACGACAACCCGCTGTACACCGAGGAGGCCTACGGGCCGACGACGCGGTGGGGATCCCAGATCGGCCACGGGACGATGGTTGGCCACGTCAAGACGCCGATGCTCGGCGACCCGATCCCCGACGAGCTGAAGAAGGCCACCAAGAGCCTGTTCCGGGGCATCCACGTGTTCGTCTCCGGAGGGACCTGGGAGTGGTTCCGGCACATCTACCCGGGCGACCGCATCTTCTCCTACGACGGCGAGGAGTCGATCGAGGTCAAGAAGTCCGAGTTCGCCGGGCGGTCGGTCATCCAGACCCGCAAGGACGTGGCCATCAACCAACACGGCGAGGTCGTCGGGGTTTACCGGATCCTGCGGGTGCTGACCGAACGAAAGACCGCCAGAGACAAGGGCAAGTACGCAGAGATCGAGCCGGCGCATTACACCGACGAGGACTACGAGCGCATCGACGCCATCTATGCGCAAGAGGGCCCCCGCGGTGCGGAGAAGCGCTACTGGGAGGACGTCGAGGTCGGCGACAGCGTCGGCGAAATGGTCAAGGGACCGCTGACCGTCACCGACATCATCGCCTTCCACGCTGGCGGCTATGGGTTCGTCCCCTACGGCTTGCGGGCCCAGCGGGTGGGTTACAAGAACCGGAAGCGAATCGCGCCCTTCTATATCCGCAACGAGCAGGGTGTGTGGGACGTAGCGCAGCGGCTGCACTGGGATTCGCAGTGGGCCAAGGCGATCGGGAACCCCATGGCCTACGACTACGGGGTGCTTCGCCAGGCGTGGTTCTACCACCAGGTGTCGGACTGGGCAGGCGACGACGCGTTCATCCAGAACCTGCAGGACTCGATCCGAAAGTTCAACTATCAGGGTGATACGCAGTTCCTGACTGGTGAGGTGACCGCCAAGTACGAGCAGGCCGGCCGCCGCCTGGTCGACCTGTCGCTCAAGATGGTCAACCAGCGGGGCACCGAGACGGCGTACGCATCCGCGACGGTGGCCCTTCCGTCCAAGACCCACGGCCTGCCGGTTGCGCCGGCATGCCCCGACGATCTGCGTACCGAGGCGGCCCACATGTTCGCCCGCCACAACGAGCTGTCAGCCCAAGCCGCCAAGAAGTAACGTCCGGCCTGCCCGGTTCTTGAGAGGCAACCCGTAGCAACTGCCCGGCCCGCCGTCGACGGCGCGCCGGGCGGTTGCCTGTTTGCTCCCGCACTGTCACACTTCGATTCGGCTCGACGACCTGGGGACTGACAATGCCGCTTCGGTGCAGTGCTCCTGCGCTGCTTTCTTCGACCGCACCCACGCCGCTGGGCTTGATGCACCCACCGGCGGTGTGGATCTACAACGTGGCGATTCCGATCTTCGGGAGCCTGATCATCCTGGCAGTCAGCGTCGACGCATTCAGGAAGCGGCAGCTCACTTGGGCGTGGTTGTTCGTTGTCTGCTCCGCGTTGGTGTGGTGGATGGAGACGATCGGGGACTGGGGTCAGGAGCTGGTCTACAGCCCACGTCTATCCCACTACCACACCAGCTGGTTGCCCTACACCACGCCCAACGACCCTTACTTCATGCCCTTTACCTACGCGGTGTACTGGACGGTGCACGCAGTCGTGGTGCTGGCGCTGGCTGCTCGCCTCGCCCGTTCGAGGGGGTGGACCCTGCTCAGAGCGGTAGTCGTGCTGTCGGTCCCGGTCGGAGTGGTCTGGGACTTGACCGTCGAGACTACCTCCGCGTACTTCGGGTGGTGGACCTACAACCCCGGGTTCGGACCGGAGATCCATTTTGCCCGCGGCAACCAGCCGCTGCTCTGGCCGATGATCCTCATGTGCATCTGGCCCAACCTCATCGCCTATGTCGCCGGCAAACCCCAGGCCCGGGGCCTAAATGTCATCGAGCGCAGCTTCGGGCTGGGGCGCATGATCCGCTCCCCCCGCAGCGAGGAGGTCGGGGTCGGTGAGCCGGGTGGCAGTGTCGCGCCGGGGGACGCCGGCACCGGGACCTTGGTCCACCGCTGGGCCCCGGCCGACCCCGCGACCGACCCGGGCTACGAGGTTGTCGGGCCCCGCTGGCGCTTCGAGGTGGCCCGCTTCGGGGCGTGGATGGTCACCTTCCAGGTCAGCTTCTTCGTGATCCTTTGCATCCCGCTGGTGCTGCTGCGCCTGGTCACGGGCCACGACAGCGTCTACGTCCCCTGAACGAGCACCCGCTCCTGAACGGAAACGACGCACCCAAAATGACCGGTAGGATACGAGGCATGCGGTGGGCGCGGTGATCCTGAGGCTCGAGCAGGCCGGTCCCCACGACCCGGTGGCCGGTACCCCTGCCCGGGTCCCGGGCTCAGTCCGCCGGACGACGACGATCGACACGAGCCGCCCCGACGGCCTCTTCGGGCAGGCGATCATGCGGGGAGCGGCCCGCGACGTGCTGACCATGGCGGACGGCTCGGCCTCGGTCGCAGCCACCGCACTGATCGAGGCGGTCATCGACCCGCGGACCGGGCAGATCGTTACCTTGCACACCAACCCGGCGCCTGCGGGTGTAGACGGGCTGGCGGGGGCCTCGGTGATGTCGCGGTTCCGGGCCACGCTCGACGCCACGCTGCCCGGCATGGGGTCTACTGGAGCTCCGCTGTACCTGCTCCTCGACGATCTGCCCGGCGCCGCGCTGGTCGGGGGCTACTCGTTCCTGCGGGGTGACGCCCTGGTGGATTCGGGCCGCAAGGCCGGCATCAAGGTCGACATCTGCGCCGGCTGGGCCGACGGGTCGACCATGGTCGACGCCATCCGGACCACGGGCAAGGCGGCCACCCCCATCGGGCCGACGGCTCCGGCTCTGGTGAACCCCGACGACCCGGCCGGCTGGCACGACATGGGAGCGGGGCCCGGGCCGCACGGGACCCGGCGGCTCCGTCGTATCGATGTCGGTCCCGACCGGGACGACGGGCGCTGCACCCTCGACGTGCTGTTCCGGGACTCGCACTGGGACGAGGACGGCGAGGAGACCGTGATCCACGAGTACTCCCTCTCAGCCGAGGTCGACCCGCCCACCGGGCGCATCACCAGCATCGACGCCAGCGCCGACGTACTGCCGTGGATGGAATGCCCTGGGGCGCTGGCCAGCGCCTCTCGGGTGGTGGACCGGGACTTCGCCGACCTGCGCCAGTGGGTCCGCAGGGAGATGACGGGCACCTCCACGTGCACCCACCTCAACGACACCCTGCGCTCTCTCGCCGATCTGGGGGCGCTGCTCTCTCTTCGGGGTTGAGGCGTCCGCAGGTTGTGCCCCGCAGCGGCTTTACTGTGGGCTTCCCATGACCGTCCGTGCCCACCCGATGATGTCCCGGCAGGCGTCGTGAGCGCCGATCCCTCCGTGGGCGTCGCTCCGGCGGTCGGTTCTGAAGCTTCTCCCGTGAACGAGGCGCAGCCGGGTGGGGCTCCTGCCATCGGTGGGATTCCTACTGTTGGTGAGGCTCCGGTCGATCCTAAGCCCGGCCCGGGGCGCCCCCGCAACCTGAGCCCCGACATCGAGAGGCGACGCATCCTGGACGCGACCATCGAGGTGCTGCGCCGCCACCAGTACGCGTCCTCGAGCGTGCGCGACATCCTGGCGGAGGCCGGGCTCGGAACCCGGTCGTTTTACCGCCACTTCCAGAGCAAGGACGACCTGCTGTGGGCGGTCTACCGGCGAGAAGCGGAGTCCTTTGCCCGCCGGGTCGCCGCCGCGGCAGCTGCGAGCTCATCGGCCCTGGACGCCATCGGTGCGTGTGTCGAGGAGTACCTGTCCGTCTTCTACCGCCGCCGGTGGGCGGAGCGGGCATCGGCACTGCAGTTCGCCCAGTTCGAGCGCGACGATGGTCACGACGCCGACCGGCTGCAGGCCATCGACTTGGCGGTGGTGCCCCTGGCCGCCGCCATCCGGGCCGCAGTCGAGGAGGGGGTGGCCCACTCCGTCGACCCCGAGCTGGACGCCCGCACCATCCGGGACATGGCCTTCTCCGTCGCTCGGATGCCTGGAATGCAGCGGCCGAAACGCCTCGCCGACGCGGTGGACCACTGCCTGCGCTACGTGCGCGGGGCGCTCGGCATCGAGTAGCCACCGGCGCCCATGGGGCCGCCGAGCTAGCCCGCGGCGGGCTCTCGCGGCAGGCCGAGGGCCCGTTCGCCGATCACGTTGCGCTGGATCTCGTCGGTGCCACCGCCGATCCGTGACCCGGCTGCGCCGAGGGCAGAGCGCACCGGCTTGCCGCCGAGGGGCGCATCATCGCCGGCCAGCATGCCATCGGCACCGAGCACGTCGAACACCAAGTCCCGCGACTCCAGGCAGGCGGCCACCAACGCCAGCTTGGCCAGGTTGCCCTCAGCCCCCGGGTAGGAGGCGCCGACCTCGCGCAGCTTCTGTCCGAGCATCCGGTTGATGCGAGTCCGTATGTAATAGTGCGCCAGGCGGTCCCGCAGGACCGGGTCGTCGATCCGGCGGCGCTCCTGCGCCAGCGATACGAGGACCTTGGATCCCACCGCGTACTCGACCCGGGCGGAGGTCTTGACCCCGCCCTCGGCGACCACCTCGCCGACGGGGCGGTCCAGCTGCCCCGCTATGGCTCCGGACGGGACAGCCACCAGGCCGGCGGGGGTGTGGTCGCCAGCGGCAGCGCGCTCGTGGCGCAGCGTCGTGCGGGCTACGCTCCAGCCGTCGTTTACCTCGCCGATGACGTCGTCATCGCGGATCAAGCAGTCGGTCAGGAACACCTCGCAGAAGCTGGCGTCGCCGTTCATCTGCACCAGCGGCCGGACTTCGACGCCCGGCTGGTCCATGTCGAAGGCGAACATGGTCAGCCCCAGGTGCTTGGGAGCGGCCGGATCGGTACGGGCCAGGAGCAGGCCGCGGCGGGCGACGTCGGCCGCGGAGTTCCACACTTTCTGGCCGGTGACGACCCATCCGCCGTTCCGGCGGACCGCGCTGGACGTCACCCCGGCCAGGTCGGATCCGAAGCCTGGCTCGCTGAAGAGCTGGCACCATGACTCCTCGCCGGCGGCGATGGCGGTGACGTACTTCTCCTTCTGGGCGTCGGAGCCGTGGTCGAGGATGGTCGGAGCGCACAGCGAAACGGCAACGCCGCCCGTCGGCGGGGCGACCACGCCTACCCGGCTGAACACCTCGGTGACGGCCCGAGCGTCGCGCCCAAGCGCCCCGCGCCCGCCGAGGCCCAAAGGCCAAGTGGGCTGCGACAGGCCGGCGGTCGCCATCGCCGCCCACCATTCGCGCACTGTGGCCGTGGGCTTCCAGTGCTCGGCGACCAGTGCCTCGGCGGCCTCGCGCAGGGCCTGCGGTCCGGCGTCGGTGAGCGTGGGCACGGGAAGACTCCTCTCGGTGGGGAGGGCGCCCGGCTGCAGCGGCCCTCTGATCGGCAAAATAGCACCCTATTTGAGGCGGCGGCCGATGTGAGCAGGACGCCGCAAACAGTGCACCGATAGAGTTGATTCCGATGACCGACGCCCCGGTACGCCCGCTGCCGCAGTTGACCCCGTGGAACGAGTGGTGGTGGACGTCGGGGGCCGATGGCGCGCTGCGCTTCGCCCGCTGCCCGCTCTGCGCGAAGTGGGTCAACCCGGCCCAAGCCCGCTGCCCCTTCTGCCACGACGGGCTGCCGGCGCCCGAACCGGTGGCCGGCACCGGGACCGTCGTCGGCTTCACGGTCAACGTGCAGCAGTGGCTGCCTGAGTTCCCGCCGCCCTACGTGATCGCAGTGGTTGAGCTGGACGAGGACCCGACGCTGCGGATCACCACCAACGTGGTCGGGTGTCCGCCCGAGGAGGTGCGCATCGGGCAGCGGGTAGCGGTGGGGTTCGATCACCAAGAGGACGTCTGGGTCCCGGTCTTCCATCCCGTCGAGGGGCCAGACCGGCCCGGTCTGGTCGACCTGCCCGTCGTCGACGCGCCGACGCCCATCGGCACCCGTCCTAAGTTCGAGGATCGGGTGGTGGTGAGCGGCATCGGGATGTCGCGTGTCGGGCGACGGCTCATGGTCGATCCGCTCGGGCTGACCGTCGACGCGTGTCTGGAGGCCATCACGGACGCCGGCCTCACCGTCGCGGACATCGACGGCGTGGCCAGCTACCCCGGGCCGATGGGCCACGGTATGTCCGAGGGGGGTGTCAGCGCGCTGGTCGAGGCTCTCCGGTTGCAGCCGACGTGGGTCAACGGCGGCCCCGAGACACCGGGCCAGATCGGCTCGATCATCTCCGGGATGCTGGCGGTGGCGTCGGGACTCTGCCGCCATGTGCTGTGCTTCCGCACGGTCTGGGAGGCTACCTACGCGCAGCTGGGCCGGGAGGGTCGCCTGCCTCCCGAGCCGGGCCGGGTGAGCGGGACCAGCCAGGAGTTTCGCTTCCCCTTCGGGGCGACATCGGCTGCCAACTGGATTGCCATCACCGCCTCGCAGTACTTCCACCGCTTCGGCGGTGGACGCGAGACCCTCGGGTGGATCGCCCTCAACGCCCGGGCCAACGCGGCCCGCAACCCGGCGGCCATCTACCGCGATCCGCTGACCATGGACGAGTACATGGACGCCCGCATGGTGAGCAGCCCCCTAGGCTTGTACGACTGCGACGTTCCCTGTGATGGGGCGGTGGCGGTCATCGTCTCGGCTGCGGAGACCGCCGGCGACCTGCGGGTGACGCCTCTCAAGGTGGAAGCGGTCGGGACGCGCATCACGGAGCGCCTGACGTGGGACCAGGGCACCCTGACTCACCTTCCTCAAATCTTCGGTCCGGCGGCCCACATCTGGACCCGCACGGACCTTCGCCCGGCCGACGTCGACGTAGCCCAGATCTACGACGGGTTCACATTCAACTGCCTGTCGTGGCTCGAGGCACTTGGCTTCTGCGGCATCGGCGAGAGCGCCGAGTTCCTCGACGGCGGCAAGCGCATCGCCCTCGACGGCGAACTTCCGCTCAACACCGCCGGCGGTCAGCTGTCGGCCGGGAGACTCCACGGGTACGGCTTTGTCCACGAGGCGGTCACCCAGCTGCGGGGAGCCGGCGGCGACCGCCAGGTCGCGGGCGAGCCACGCGTGGCCATGGTCGCCGCCGGCGGCGGCGTACCAACCGGGTGCTTCCTGCTGCGGACGCCCTAGCGGCAGCCGCTGGCCACGCCAAGGAGACCCCGCCCCGATATCCAGTTGTCCACCGGCCGGCACGGGCACCTGGGCCTCGAGGCTGTGAGCGCTCAGTCCCAGCGCAGCGCCAGCGAGTCCAATCCGAACATGCCGCCATGCTCCACCACCTCGACCGAGCCGTCGATGCGGTAGTCGGGGATGCGGGCATGCCACTCCTCGAGCGCGATACGCAGTTCACGCCGGGCCAGGTGGGAGCCGAGGCAGCGGTGAGGGCCGAGGCCGAACGCCACGTGGTTGTTGGGTGAGCGGTCGATGACCACCTCGGTCGGGCGGTCGAACTCTTTGGGATCCCGGTTGGCGGAGCCCAGCGCCACCATCACCCGGTCGCCGTCGGCCATCGGGCAGCCCGAGATCTCGGTGGCTTCGGTGACCTTGCGCCCCGGAGCGACGAACGAGAACACCCGCAGCAGCTCCTCGATCGCCGACGGGATGATGGCCGGGTCGGCGACGATGCGCTCCCGGTCGGCCGGCGTGGATCCGAGATGCCAGAACGAGTACGCCAGCTGGATCGACACGGTGTCGAGGCCGGCCATGAACATGAGCAGGCACCAAGACAGCAGGTCGTCCTCGGGGATCGGGGCGCCGTCGATCTGCCACGTCAGCGACGTGGAGAGCAGGTCGTCGCGCGGTGACTGGCGCCGGTCGGCGATCAACTCCTGGAAGTAGCCCATGACCTCGAACATGGCCGTCACGGCGAGGTCCGCGTCCTGGTCGGCGTTGTGGAGGATGGCATGCTCCCACGCCATGAACCGGTCGAGGTCCTCGACCGGCAGGCCCATGAGGTCGAGGAAAATCGAGGTCGGGAATCGCCACGCGAAGTCCTCGAGGAAGTCACAGTGGCCTCGCTCTACCAGGGGTTCGATCAGCTCGACGCAGCGGGTCCGCACCTTCTGGTCGAGGGCCTCCATGGCCTTCGGAGTGAAGTGGGGGGACAGCAACTGCCGCCACCGGGTGTGCTCCGGCGGGTCGAGCATCTCCGGGATCCACTTGTAGGGCGGGTCCGGCTCGTAGGGCACGACGATGCTCGACGAGAAGGTCCCGGGTTTCTGCAGGGCCTCGCGGACACCGGCCGAGTCGGTCAGCACCCAGAACCCCTCGCCGAAGGTCGAGCGCACGACCGGGTGCATCTCCCGTAGGCGGTCGAGGGCCTCCAGGTGAGAGAGTGCTGCCCCCTTCCCCGTGAAGTCGTAATGCACGACGGGGCAGGCGCCGCGTTCCGCCCCGCCGGATGTGTCGGTGTCAACCGTGGTCACTGATCCCCCCTGTGGAAACTAAGTCGCCACCTATTTTAGTCACACCGGGGACGAACAGCTAACAGGTCACCGCCTCGGCTGGCCCCCTGCCCTCGGGCGGCACCGGTGATGCGCGCGATGTCGCCGGCCCGTCACTTGGTCAGCTCGTAGCCGACCCACCCCTCGGGAGCGGTCGTCAGTCGGACGAGGGGAGGGGTTTGGCGTCCTTAATCGGTATCACTACCCCGTCGACGGTGAGGGTGCCCGCGCCGCCCTTGGTGCAGAGCAGCTCCAGGGTCCCTGCGTCGTCTGCGTAGCGTTTGCCCAGTTGGGTGCCGCCGGCCTTGTCGGGATCGATCACTGCTCCTGCCGGCGGTTCCGTGCCGTACGCGATCATCTCGACTCCGCCACAGGCCAAGCTGACCGGGCCGCTCGGGGCGCGCACCGTGATGACCTCGGTGTCACACACTGCGCTACGCCAGCGCGATCCAGGCTTCAAGTCCACTTCTGTCCTCCACGTGTTGCGACTGAATGATTGAACCTATCGCCCTGGAACAAGGACCACCGACCCCGGAGCACTAGCGGATCTCGGTCGGACGCTCCAAAGGGAAGGTCGAGCGGGCCTCCCCCGGCCGGGGGTTGCCGATATGGGTGTAGGCCAAGCCGTTTTGCAGGGCCATCGTCCGGGTCATCTCCAGGGCCTCCCAGATGGCCCGGACCGTGCCCTGCACCGCCTCGGGGCGGCGGCGGGCGATGCCGTCGGCCAGCTCCCGGGCCCGGGTACGCAGTGAAGCGGTCGGGACGACCTCGCTGACCAAGCCCAGCCGCAGGGCGGTCTCGGCGCCGATGCGCTCCTCGTTGCCGGTGAGCGCCCAGCGGAGCACGTCCCCGAGCGGAACCCCCCGGTGTAGAAGGCCGATCGGTTCCAGCGCGGAGACGATCCCTCCGTTGGCATGGGGATCGAAGAACTGGGCATCCTCGGAGCAGATCACGATGTCCGATTCGTTGACGAAGTACTGGCCACCGCCGGCGCACATGCCGTTGACCGCAGCGATGACCGGCTTCCAGACCTTGTGGTGCTTGGGGCCGAGGAACGCCCCCGGGTCCACCTGGTTCCAGATGTTCTGCCCGATCCACCACGCACCGGCCTTGATATCGATGCCGGTGCAGAACGCCCGGTCGCCGTTGGCCTGGAGCACCGCGACGTGGACGTCGTCCTCGTCTCTCACCGCCTCCCAAACCTCAGTCATCTCCCCGGCCATGGTTTCGTTGAACGAGTTGAGCTTGTCGGGGCGGTTGAGGGTGATCGTCGCGATGTGGTCGGAGACCTCGAACTCGATGGTCTCGAACGTGGTGGTCGTCAACTCGGCTCCCCTGGGTGGTCCAAAAAATCGCTCACTAATATACCGGTAAGCCGTCCGGCCGGGAAAAGGGCCGGGCCGCTAGGTGGTCAGGATGGGGGTCAGCACCCAGTCGGGGTGGTCCGACTCCATGCGGGCCAGGAAGTACGGGGACTCGAACATGGCCAGCAACGCGCCGTCGCTGCGCTCGAGGACCTGCACCACCGTGTACCCCTTCAGATGCTCGGCGGTCGGCCCGTCGGTGAGGCGCACGGTGCGCTGCGAGTAGGACCCCATCTCGACGGGAGCGTTGAACTCGTGGGCCATCCGGTGGGCGAACACCTCGAACTGCATCTGGCCGACCGCGGCGAGGACCGGTTGGGGGTCGTTGACTCGGTGGAGGACCTGCACCACGCCCTCCTGCTCCAGCTGCTCCAGGCCTCTCCGGAACTGCTTGTGACGTGACACGTCCTTGCTGTGAGCGGACGCGATCAGCTCCGGCGGGAACGCTGGGATCCTCGGGAACACCACCGGCGTGTCCAGGTACAGGGAGTCGCCGATGCGAAGGCCGCTGGCGTTGACCAGCCCGATGACGTCGCCGGGCCAGGCGTCCTCGACGGTCATACGCTCCGCGCCGAACACCGACGAGGCGTACTTGGTGGCGAAGGGCTTGCTGGTCGGCTGGTGGATCAGGGTCATCCCCCGCTCGAAGTGCCCCGAGCAGATCCGCACGAACGCGACGTGGTCGCGGTGGGCCGGGTTCATGTTGGCCTGGACCTTGAACACGAAGCCGGAGCAGGGAGAGTCGAGCGGGCGGGGGTTCTCGTCGGCGTCGAGCTGGGGGGCGGGGGAGGGGGCCAGGTCGATGATGGCGTCGAGGAGGTGACGGACCCCGAAGTTGGTGATCGCCGAACCGACGAACACCGGGGTGGACTCGCCGGCCAGGAACGACTTCTGGTCGACGACCGCGCCGACCTCGTCGAGCAGAGCGCACTCGTCGAGGGCCCGCTCCCACGCCGTTCCCAGCTCGGACGCGGCCTGCTCGGCGTCGAGCTCCTCCTCGCCGGCCGCGGTGCTGCCCCGCTCGGTGCGGGTGAAGCGCACGAAGCCGCCGCTGCGCCGGTCGATGACCCCCCGGAAGCTGCCCGGGTCGCCGACGGGCCAGGTGACCGGGGTCGGGCGCAGCCCGATCTGCTCCTCGATCTCGTCGAGCAGCGCCAGCGGCTCCAGGCCGGGGCGGTCCATCTTGTTGAGGAACGTGAGCACCGGCAGGCGCCGGCTGCGGCACACCTCGAACAGCTTGAGGGTCTGAGGCTCGACGCCGCGCGCCGAGTCGAGGACCATGATCGCCGCGTCGGCCGCGGCCAGGACCCGGTAGGTGTCCTCCGAGAAGTCGCGGTGGCCTGGCGTGTCGAGCAGGTTGACCACGTGGTCCCGGTAGTCGAACTGCAGCACCGTGGAGCTGATCGAGATGCCCCGCTGCTGCTCGAGGGCCATCCAGTCCGACGTGGCCCGGCGCCGGCCGGCTTGGGCCTTGACCGCGCCGGCCTCCTGGATGGCCCCCGCGTAGAGCAAGAACTTCTCGGTGAGCGTGGTCTTGCCGGCGTCGGGGTGGCTGATGATGGCGAAGGTCCGCCGGCGGGCGGCCTGCGCAGTGGGGGTCGGATCGTTCATGGTGCTCCCACCACGGTACCGGCCACCCGGGCGCCCGGCCCCACCGGTCAGTCCACGCGGTCGGCGGCGGCGAACCAGGCGCGCGCCGGAGCGACCCACTCCGAGTGGCACCCGTCGAAGAGCTGCCGGGCCCGCTGGCCGGGCCAGCCGGCCGGCAGCAGGTCGGCCGGCAGCTCCGGGTCGACGAAGGGGAAACGCCGCCATTCGTGGACCAGGTGGGTGAGGGCGGCTAGCGCCTCGCGCTCCCCGTCGGGGCGCAGCCCGCCGAAGCGCTGCAGGAACTGCTCGTAGGACCGGCCCAGGTCGTCGAGGTCCCACGCCCGCCGGACCAGCTCGGCGTCACCGGCCAGCGCGCCGGCCTCACCCCGGAACACCATGGCCCCGTCGTCGATCCCGAGGTTGCGCAGCGCGGCGACCGCCACCGCCTCCCGGTCGAGGTGAGTGGACACCGCCACGCCGGCGCCGGGGAAACCGAACCCGGCGAAGCCCAGCTGCTGGCGCAGGAGGTGGCGCCGGGCTCGCTGCTCCTCGGGCACGGAGAAGGTGACGACCAGCCACCGGCCGTCCCACGTGGCCCGCTCGGTCAAGAACCCGTAGATCCGGGCGGCGCCCTGGGTGAGCAGCGCCCGCCCGTCGTCGCTCAGCTGCCAGCGGACCCGCCGCCCGGCGCGGTGGCTGACGATCAGGCCCTGGTCGGCCAGGCGGGCGATCGCCTGACGGGCGTTCTTCTCGGCGATGCCGATCGCCGCCATGGACTGCACCAGCGTGGCGGTCCACGCCGCGCCGCCGGCGGGCAGCACGAACTCGCCGAGCACCGTGAGCAGCAGAGCCTTGCCGCTGCTCCCGGCCCGGGGCCTCGACCCGAATTGTGCTACGTCTTGCCGAATGTCGTCATCAGGTTGTAGAATGTGACCTACGTTACTCCGGGGAGGACACCGATGGGCGATATGGCGGACGACGGGGAGATCTCCTTCGACACCGAGGCGGGGCGCTGGCGCCACTGGCGGCTCGACCTGGACGGTCCGACGGCGACGGTGACCATGGCCGTCGACCCTGAGGGCGGGTTGCGCGACGACTACGAGCTGAAGCTCAACTCCTATGACCTGTCGGTTGACATCGAGCTGTACGACATCGTCCAGCGGTTGCGCTTCGAGCATCCCGAGGTCCGGGTGGTGGTGGTCACCGGCGGCTTGGACAAGGTGTTCTGCGCCGGCGCCAACATCCAGATGCTGGCCGGGGCGACCCACAACCACAAGGTCAACTTCTGCAAGTTCACCAACGAGACCCGCAACGGCATCGAGGACGCGACGTCGACGTCTCGTCAGGTGTGGCTGGCGGCCATCAACGGCACCGCGGCCGGCGGTGGCTACGAGCTGGCGTTGGCCTGCGACGAGATCATCCTGATCGACGACCGAAGCTCGACGGTCTCCCTCCCCGAGGTGCCGCTCCTCGGCGTCCTGCCCGGCACCGGCGGCCTGACCCGGGTGGTCGACAAGCGCAAGGTGCGCCGCGATCTGGCCGACGTGTTCGCCACCCGCAGCGAAGGCGTGCGGGGGGCCCAGGCCGTCGAGTGGGGGCTGGTCGACTCGGTGGCCCCCCGCTCCGCGTTCGCCGAGCACGTCCGCGAGCGCGCCGCGGCCCGGGCCGCGGCGTCCGACCGGCCCGGCGGCCCCGGGGTGACCCTCACCCCCCTCGACCGGAAGGTCACCGCCGGCGGCCTGGCCTACCGGCACGTGTCGGTCGACATCGACCGGGAGCTGGGCGCCGCTCACATCGTGGTCCGGGGCCCCGCCGGCCCGCAGCCCTCGACCCCCGAGGAGCTGGTGGCGGCCGGCGCCGACGGGTGGGCGCTGGCCTCCTGCCGGGAGCTCGACGACGCGATCTTGCGGATGCGGTTCAACGAGCCCGAGATCGGCACCTGGGTGCTGCACACCGAGGGCGACCGGGATGCGCTGGCGGCGGTCGACGACGTGCTCGACGAGCACTCCGGGCACTGGCTGGTCCGGGAGATCCGGGCCTACTGGGCCCGGACCCTCAAGCGCCTCGACGTGTCGGCCCGCACCCTGATCGCGCTGATCGAGCCGGGCAGCTGCTTCGCCGGCACGCTGGGCGAGCTGGCCCTGGCCGCGGACCGCAGTTTCATGCTCGACGGCACGTTCGAGGGTCGCGACCTGCCGGCGCCGGCGCTGACCCTCACCGCGGCCAACGACGGCCGGTACCCGATGGGCAACGGGCTGTCGCGCCTGGAGAGCCGGTTCTGGGGCCACGACGACGCCCTGGCGGCGTGCCGGGCCGCGTTCGGCAAGGAGCTGCTCGCCTCGGAGTGCCTCGAGCTGGGGTTGGTGACCTTCGCTCCCGACGACATCGACTGGGACGACGAGATCCGCGTGACGCTCGAGGAGCGGGCCGCGTTCTCCCCCGACGCCCTCACCGGCTTGGAGGCCAACCTGCGCTTCGTCGGGCCCGAGACGGCCGAGACCAAGATCTTCGCCCGCCTGTCGGCCTGGCAGAACTGGATCTTCGTGCGCCCCAACGCGTCCGGGCCCGACGGCGCGCTGCGCCGCTACGGCACCGGTTCGCGCCCGTCCTACGACCGGAAGCGAGTCTGAACCCGTCATGTCTGCGATCGACCTCAACGACAAGATCCCCAACAACGTCGGCCTGGCCGGCGACCGCAAGCTGCAGCGGGCGCTCGAGCGGTGGCAGCCGCAGTTCATCGAGTGGTGGAAGCAGATGGGGCCAGTAGCCCACCAAGACGACGACGTCTACCTGCGCACCGCGGTCTCGGTCGGCAAGGACGGCTGGGCCAACTTCGACTACGTGAAGATGCCCGACTACCGGTGGGGGATCTTCCTCGCCGACCCCGAGCCGGACCGCCGCGTCGGTTTCGGTGACCGCAAGGGCGAGCCGGTGTGGTCCGACGTGCCCGGCGAGTTCCGCTCCGACCTGCGCCGGCTGATCGTGGTCCAAGGCGACACCGAGCCGGCGTCGGTCGAGCAGCAGCGGCACCTGTGCTCCACCGCCCCCAGCCTCTACGACATGCGCAACCTGTTCCAGATCAACGTGGAAGAGGGCCGGCACCTGTGGGCGATGGTCTACCTGCTGCACGCCTACTTCGGTCGTGACGGGCGCGACGAGGCCGACATGCTCCTCGAGCGCCACTCCGGTGACGCCGACAACCCCCGCATCCTCGGGGCGTTCAACGAGCCGACGCCGGACTGGCTGTCGTTTTTCATGTTCACCTACTTCACCGACCGCGACGGCAAGTTCCAGCTGGCGTCGCTGGCCGAGAGCGGGTTCGATCCGCTGGCCCGCACCTGCCAGTTCATGCTCAAGGAGGAAGCCCACCACATGTTCGTGGGCGCCGGCGGCATCGGCCGGGTGGTGCAGCGCACCGTCGAGCTGATGCAGGCCCACGACACCACCGACGTGGCGCCCTACGGCGGGATCAACATCGACACCCTGCAGCGGTACCTCAACTTGCACTACAGCGTCTCGCTCGACCTCTTCGGCGCCGAGACGTCGACCAACGCGGCCAACTACTTCGCGGCCGGGCTCAAGGGGCGCTTCCAGGAGTCCAGGCGAGACGACGACCACCAGCTGCGCGACGCCGAAGTAGAGACCCCCGAGGTGGCCGACGGGCGGATCGCCACCCGCACCGTGGCGGCCCTCTCGGCGCTCAACTTGGGGCTGCGCAGCGACTACACCGACGACTGCCAGAAGGGGGTCGACCGCTGGAACCGGATCCTGGCCCCCGTCGGCCTGGAGCTGACCCTGCCCCACGTCGGCTTCCACCGCGCCGTCGGCGCCTTCGGCGGATCCTCCATCACCCCCGACGGGCGCCTGGTCAGCGCCGACGAATGGCAGGCCAGCCGCGACCGGTGGCTGCCCTCCGACGGCGACCGGGCCCACGTCACGTCCCTGATGGTGCCCGTCACCGAGCCGGGGAAGATGGCCAGCTGGGTGGCCCCGCCGGCGACGGGCATCGCCACCAAGCCGGTCGAGTTCGAGTACGTCCGGGCCTGAGGCGATGAGCGGAGCGAGCGCGCCAGACCAGGAGCCGGGCGGAGAGGCCGACGTCGAGGCGTTCAACGCCTCGGTGTGGCTGGTGGACCGGCACGTCGAGGCCGGCCGGGGCTCGGCGGTGGCGTTCCGCTGCGGCGACGAGGAGCTGACCTACGACGGGCTGCTGGCCGCCACCGTCCGGGCCGCCAACGGCCTGCTGGCCCTCGGCGTCGGGGTCGGCGACCGGGTGCTGATGGTCGTCGACGACGAGCTGGCGTTCCCGGTCTGCCTGCTGGCCGGGCTGCGGATCGGCGCAGTCCCCATCCCGGTGTCGACCATGCTGCGCGCCGGTGACGTCGCCGCCCTCGCCGTCGACTCGGGGGCCCAGACGGTGATCCTCTCGGGCCGCTACGGAGGCCACCTCCTGGAACTGGACGGCGCCCCGGCGCTGACCGATGCGGTCGTCACCGGCCCCCCTTCCCCCGCCTCCTTCGCAGGCCGGGTCCGGGTCCACGAATGGGCGGCGTTCGCGGCGTCCGACCGCCCCGTCGCCCCGGCGGCGACCACCACCGCGTCGCCCGGCTTCTGGCTGTACACGTCGGGGACCACCGGGCGCCCCAAGGGGGCCATCCACCGCCACGGCGACCTGCGGGCCATCTGCCAGACGTACGGGGCCAGCGTGCTAGGCGTCGGTCCCGGAGACGTCTGCTACTCGGTGCCCAAGCTGTTCTTCGCGTTCGGGCTGGGCAACGCCATGGTGTTCCCCCTCGGCGCGGGCGCCACCGCGGTCATCGACCCCGAGCCGGCCACACCGGCCCGGGCCGCGCAGCTGCTGGCGCGCCACCACCCCACGCTGTTCTTCGCCCCTCCCGGGTTCTGCGCGGCGATGGCCGACGTCGGCTTGGACCCGGCGATCCTGGCCTCCGCCCGGGCCACCGTCACCGCCGGCGAGGTCCTGCCCGCCGAGGTCGCCCGCCGGTTCAGCGACCACTTCGGCACCGAGATGCTCGACGGCATCGGGTCCACCGAGGCGCTGCACATCTTCTGCTCCAACCATCCCGGCCGGACCCGGCCCGGCACCTCCGGTGAGCCCGTCGCCGGCTACGAGCTGCGGCTCCTCGACGACGACGGCCAGGTGATCACCGGGGCCGACACCCCCGGCGCCTTGTGGGTCAAGGGCCCGTCGGTGGCCGACGGGTACTGGCAGCGGCCGGAGCTGACCGCGGCGACGTTCGTCGACGGGTGGCTGCGGACCGGCGACGTCTACACCCGCAGCCCGGACGGCTACTACCGCTTCGTCGGGCGCAACAGCGACATGATCAAGGCGGGCGGGATCTGGGTGTCGCCGGCCGAGGTCGAAAGCGCACTGCTCGAGCACAACGCGGTCCTCGAGGCCGCGGTGGTCGGGAGTCGCAACGCCGACGGCCTGGAGGTGACGGTGGCCTTCGTCGTGCCCCGCCGCGGCCACAGCATCGACCCCGACGAGCTGGCCCGGTTCTGCCGCTCCACCCTGCCCGGCTTCAAGCGTCCCCGCCAGATCCACGTGGTCGACACCCTCCCGAAGACCGCGACCGGCAAGATCCAGCGGTTCGCGCTGCGCGACATGCTGGCAGCCCCGGCCCCCGGGTCCGTGCCCGCCGCGCCCCCAGCGCCGGCCGTGCGCGCCGCGCCGGCGTGACCGGGCGGCCCGGGTCCATCGAACGCCTGGAGCTGGCCGGCGGCCCCGTCGAGGTGCAACGCATCCCGGGCGTCGGGCCGCCGCTGGTGCTGCTCCACGAGGGGCTGGGCTCGCTCGGGTTGTGGCGGGGGTTCCCAGCGGCGCTGGCCGAGCGGACCGGCCGCGAGGTGGTGGTGTGGTCCCGGCACGGCTACGGCCGCTCCGCGGTGGTGCGCGGCCCGCGCCGGGTCGGCTACATGCACGACGAGGCGCTGTCGGTGCTGCCCGAATTCCTCGACGCGCTCGGCGTCGAGCGGCCGGTGCTGGTCGGTCACAGCGACGGGGCGTCTATCGCCCTCATCTACGCCGGCGGGTCGGCCGTCGGGGGGCTAGGTGTCGGCGGGTCAGGCGTCGGGGGGTCAGGGCCGATCGCCGCCGTGGTGGCCATCGCCCCCCACGTCGTCGTCGAAGAACGCACCCTCGCGGCGATCCGCGAGGCCCGGGACGCGTACCGCGACACCGACCTGCGGGAGCGGCTGGCCCGCCACCACAACGACCCCGACGCCACGTTTCGGGGATGGAACGACATCTGGCTGGACCCGGCCTTCGCGGCGTGGAACATCGAGGGGTACCTGCCCGGGATCGTCTGCCCGGTGCTGGTCGTCCAATGCGAGGACGACCCCTACGGCACCCTCGACCAAGTCGAGCGGATCGCCGACGAGGTCAGCGGCCCGGTGTCGCGCTGCGTCCTGCCCGCCGGCGGGCACGCCCCTCACCTGAGTCACCCCGACGAGGTACTCGACGCCATCGCCGGGTTGGTGGTGTCCCTCCCCGGCGGCTGACCGTCACTGCGCTGGCAGCTCGGCGGGCAGCCCGAAGGCCGGGAACAGCGCAGGGTCGAGGAACGCGTGGATCTCCGAGATGCGCCCACCGTCGACCTCGAGGACCTGCAGCGCCCACGGGCGGTGGCCGCCGTGACCGTCGCTTCGGTACTGCCCGCAGGCGAGGGTCCCGTTGGCCCGGGTGACCAGCAGCCGGGAGCCTTCGCACTCGCGCCCGACTCCGAGCATCCAAGCGACGATGTCGTCCGCGCCGTCGAGCCAAAGGGCGTACGGCGGCATGGACTGGACGGCGTCCTCCCGCAAGAGGGCGACCAACGCCTCCATGTCGTAGCGCTCGAAGGCGTCGACGTAGCGGGCCAGGAGGTCGCTGTGCTGCGCGTCGAGGGCCGGCGCTGCGCTCGGGGTGGCGCCGTCGTCGGTCTCGTCGTCGGTCCCGTCGTCCCTGCGCAGCGGGGCCAGGGCGGAACGGGCCCGCTGCAGCGCGCTGTTGATCGCCGGGACCGTCGTGTCGAGCAGGTCGGCTGCTTCGCTGGCCTGCCAGCGCAGGACCTCGCAGAGGATCAGCGCCGCCCGCTGGCGGGGCGGGAGGTGCTGCAGCGCGGCGACGAACGCCAGCTTGATGCTCTCCCGGGCGGCCGCCACCTCGGCCGGATCGCCTCCGGCAGGCAGGATCCGGTCGTCGGCGATCGGCGACACCCACGACTGCTCGGGCAGCACCGCCGCCAGGCTCTCGGGCTCCGGGCGCATCGACGGTCCCATCTCCATCGGCCGGCTCCGCCGTTTACGACCGCGGAGCATGTCCAGGCACACGTTGGTGGCGATCCGGTACATCCACGACCGGACGCTGGAGCGACCCTCGAAGCTGGCGGCGCCCCGCCACGCCCGCACCATCGTCTCTTGCACCGCGTCTTCGGCCTCGAAACCAGAGCCGAGCATCCGGTAGCAGTAGCCGGTCAGCTCACGGCGGTGACGTTCCAAGTCGTCGATCCCGAGGCCGGTCGAGGTGGCGCTCACCGCCGCCACAATATCCCCGGGCCGTTCGGCGGGACGCCTGGAATGGCCAGCCCCGACCGCCGTCGCCGGTTCGGTCAGTGCCGGCGGTTCCACCAGCCCGAGCGCGCCGGCGCGGCGGGCATCGCCGGGTGCGCGGCTCGGATCTCCTCGATGAGGTCGTCGGGATGCGGGTTGGTGCGGACCCGGCCGCCGAAGTCGACGGTGGGGACCGTCTCGTTGCCCCGGTTGTGGTCCCGCACGAACCGGCGGGCGTCGTCGTCCTCCCAGATGTTGATCCGCCGGGCCGGGACCCCGGCTCGCTCCAGGGCCCTGAACAGCCGTCCGCAGTAGCCGCACCCCGGGCGCCAGTAGACGTCTACCGCCGGCGTTTCGCCGTCCCCGGAGCCGTCCTCCGCCCGCCGGGCGTCGCCGGTCGGTCCGCGGCGCTCGGCCGGCCCGGTGCCGCCGGCGGGACCGGGCCGCTCGGCAGGGCTGGGAGAGCCGGCGGGATCGGGCCTGTCGGTGCCGTACGGCAGCGGGGTCTCGGTCATCGTTGCCTACAACCCCGGGCGGAGGGGCGCACATTCCACGCGGCCGACACCGCCGGTGAACATCGCGGGTCGCGAACCGCACGGCGCGGGCCGCACGGCGCGAACCGGCCCGCCCCGCATAGGGTCGGGCGGGCATGCGGAGGTCCAGCGAGCAACTGCCGGCCGGCGCGTCGCTGCTGGTCCTCGCCGGTGCCGCGGCGGTGGTCGCCGGCGGCCTTGTCGGGCTGGTCGTCGTCGGCTCCGCGCCGGCCGGGCGTCGCGCCGCGGCCGGTCCGCAGGCGCCGGCCCACGAGGTGTGCCCGCAGGGCGGCCTGAACTGGGCGGTGACCCAGTTCGAGACCCGGGTCGACCCGCTCAACCCGAGGAACGTGTCCGTCGTCGAGGCCGGGACCGTCCGCGACGACGCCGCCGGCAACATCTCCTTGCAGCTGGTGCAGAACTCGGTGTCGGCCACGCCGGCGCAGGGGTCGACGACCTACCCCGTCTACCTCAGGCTCGACAACGACGACCTCTACCCCGGTCAGGTCGCCCACTTCAGCGGCTCGTCGGCGGAGGTCGGCGTGGACACGGTGACGAGAGGGCCGATCAGCTACCAGGCGTCGTGGGACAACCCGAGCTTCGGGGGTTGCGCGCTGCCGGCCCACCTCGGTTCGCCCTGAACGCCGGGCTTACCCGTCGACGCGCACCGCGATGACCGCCACGTCGTCGTCGCGGTCGCGGCCGAGCGTAGCGACGATCCCGCCGACCATCCCGTCGAGGTCACCGGGATCGGACCGGCCGACCAGGCGGACCAGGCGCTCGACGCTGTCCGCCATGTCCCCGCCGCGGCGCTCGACGAGCCCGTCGGTGTAGCCGACGAGGATCGAGCCGACGGGCACGTCCCGGGCCCGGGTCCGCCGCTCGGCGCCCGACGCCACCCCGAGGAGCAACCCCCGGGCGTCGTCGAGGAGGGCCACGGTGCCGTCCGGGAGGCGCAGCAGCGGCGCCGGGTGACCGGCATTGGCGTATGTCAGACGCCATCCGCCCGCCGCGGGCACCAGCCTGGCGTAGAGCAAGGTGGCCAGGGGCACCACATCGAGGCCCTGGACCAGGCGGTCGACCCGGTCGAGCACCCGTTCGGGATCGGCGTACGCCTCGTGGGACGCGTCGTCCCAGGCGCACGCCCGAAGCAGACCCCGAAGGTGGCCCATGGCGGCGGCCGCGCTCAGGTCGTGACCGACGACGTCGCCGACCGCGACCCCAACCGACCGGTCGGGCAGGCCGAGGATCTCGTAGAAGTCACCGCCGACGTCGGCGACGGTGTTGGCCGGCAGGTACTGCGCCGACACGGCTATTCCTGGGACCTTCGGGATGGTCGGCAGCAGGCTGCGCTGCAGGATCTCGGCCACCCGGTGCTCCTGCTCGTAGAGCCGAGCGTTGTCCATGCTCATCCCCGCCCGCCGGGCCAGGTCGGCGGCGACGCTCAGGTCCTCCTGGGTGAAGTGGCGCCCGGACGGGCCCGCCACCAGCACCACCGTCCCGAGGATCTTGCGCTGGCGGGCCACCAGCGGCACGTACATCGCCGACACGATCCCGAGCTCCTGCACGACCTCTCGCATCTCCGGCGGGTTGATCATGCCGATGTCGTCTTCGTGGTACTCGGAGACGAGGACCGACTCGCCGCCCGCCAGCAGGCGGGGGATGAACGAAGACGGATGCCGCAGCGATTCCGGCTGCAGCTCCACGTAACGGTCGATCAGCCGGTCGGGGGCCTGACGGTGGCGGACCAGCAGCCGGTCGGTGGAGCCCTGACCGTCCTCGGCCAGGTTGATGACCACCCAGTCGGCCAGCGACGGCACGACCAGGTCGGCGAGCCGCTCGAGGCTCTCGGCGGTGTCCAAGGTCGCCGACAGCTGAGTGGTGGCCTCGGCGAGGAGGGCCAGGTGGCCTCTGGTGCGTTCCATCTCCCGGCGCGCCGCTCGCTCCGCTTGCAGCGCCGCTTCCCGCTCGGCGTCGACGCGGACCCGCTCCGACACGTCCGACTGCACCCCGACGAAGCTGACCAGGCGGTCGTCGCCGTCGAACACCGGGCTGATCGCCAGCTGGTTCCAAAACGCGGTCCCGTCCTTGCGGTAGTTGAGGAGGGTGACCGCGATCGGCTCGGCCGCGGCGATGGCCTGGCGCAGCACCTCGAGGGTGTCGGGGTCGGTGCCCGGTCCCTGCAGGTAGCGGCAGTTGCGCCCGACCGCCTCGTCGCCGCTGTATCCGGTCACCCGGCTGAAGGCCGGGTTCACCCAGATCAGCGGGTTGTCGTCGCGGCGGGGGTCGGAGATGGTGAACGCCAGGTCGGTGGCGATGATGGCCCGGTCGCGCAGCGCGGCCATCTCCTGCTCGTGGCCCCGGTGTCCCCCCGGCGGGGACGCCATCTCCAAGAACACCACCAGGGCCATGGGCCGCTCTCGGCCCTCGACGCCGAGCGGGATGCCCGTCGCCCACAGCAGCCGCTCGGTGGCTCCGGCGGCGGTGCGGACCGCCTCGCCGGCGGTCGGGCTGGCCCCGAGGACCCGTTCCAGCACGCTCGGCGCCTCGCCTAGAGAACGGCCGGCGCGGTCGGTCAGCGACGAGGCCCGGGCCCAGTCGGCGAGCCCGACGGGCAGGTGGACGTCGCCGGCCATCTCCACCGCCGACCGGTTGGCGAAGACCACCTCGTCGCTGTGCTGGTCGACGAGGAGGACGGCGACGGGGACGTCGGAGAGCACGTGGGGTAGCACGGCCCGGGCCTGACCGCGGTCCAAGGCCCCTTCGGCGACGAGGGCGGTGGCCGGTCCCGCGAGCGCTTCGGCGTCGCGCCGGGCCGCGGCCTCGGTTTCCTCCAGCCCGAGTGCACCGTCGGTGGTCCCCTCGCCGGGCATCTTGAAAGTGTAGGTGGTGGCGGAAACCTAAGAGCAGCCGGATGGCGGGGCGCGCCCGGCGTCCCTGTAGCATCTCCGGGTTCGAGCATGGAGCGCCCCGGGCACGGCCCGCGGGCGGGACGAAGGGTGGCCGATGGCCAGCACGATGACGACAGACGACCTCTACGCCACGGTGCAGGAGCTGACGACCATCGACCAGGCCGCCGCGGTGGCCCGCCTCTCGGAGCTGGTCAGCGACAACCGGGCCGAGCTAGGGGAGGTCCGCAACCGTTTCGCGGCCCGGCTCCACGGCCACTCCGACGACTACCAGGCGACCGCCGCCCTCACGCTGCTCAACCGGTCGCTGGCGACCGTCGCTCGCCACGAACCGCTGGACTGGAAAACCCGGTGGGCAAAGGGGCGCAAACCGTAGCCAGCCTCACCCGCCCGGCTCGTCTGGCCCCGGCCGGCCGGAGCCGTGCCGGCTCGCCAGGCGGCACTGCGCTCACGCCCCGGCCGGGAGCGCCGAGAGGAGCTTGGCGGCCAGGGGCGCGGCGACCACGCCGCCCACACCGCCGCCGTATACGAACACCGCGAACGCGATGTCACCCTTGAACCCGACGAACCACGCGTGCGTAGGGGGGTTGGGCCCGGCGCCGAACTCGGCCGTGCCGGTCTTGCCGTAGGTTCCCGCCGGCAGGCCGGCGCCCGCCGCAGTGCCGTTGCCGGTGACGACGCCGGCCATGAGGCTGCGAAGGGCCGCGGCGACGCCCGCCGGGAGCGGGGTGGCGGCGGCGGTGTCGTCTGGGGCGCCCGCCACCAGACGCGGCGGGTGGTAAGAGCCGGCGTCGACCGTGGCCGCCATCGACGCCATGGCCAGGGGGGAGACGACCACCCCGGCTTGACCGATGGTCGTGCTGGCCAGCTGGTTGGCGTCGGTCGGGGTCGGCACCGACGTCCCGGCAACGCCGAGCCCCGGCTTGGGCGTGGTGCCCAGCCCGAACAGCGCCCCGGCCTGGGGCAGCGCGGCGGGGGGCAGGGAGCGGGTCAGCCCGATGAACGCGGTGTTGCACGACACCGCGAACGCGGTGGCCAGGTCGAGGTTGGGGGCGGCTTCGCCCTCGAAGTTGTGGAACGACTGGCCGTTGACGGTGATCGTCTGGGGGCAGGTGGCCGGCGTCGAGGGGGTGTCGCCGTGCTGGAGCAGGGCGGTGCTGGTGACCACCTTGAACGTCGAGCCGGGCGGCACCCGGGCGTCGAGGGCGACATCGAAGGGGGTGGCGGTCGGGCGGCTGACCGAGGCGAGGATCTGGCCGGTGGACGCCCTGAGGACCACCATCGCGGCCTGGACGGTCGGCGCCACCCCGTCCATGGCCGCTTCGGCCGCCTGCTGCACGGCGGGGTCGACGGAGGTGGTGACCGGCGTCCCGGGGGTGGCGGCCTTGCGGGCCAGGGTGGCGACGGTGGTCCCCTTGGCGTCGCGAACCGCGACGGTCACCGCCGGCGTCCCGGCGAGGGTCCGCTCGTAGACCGCCTCGATCCCGTTCTGCCCGACGCGCGAGGTGGCCGAGTACGGCGCCCCGAGGGTCTTCAGCTGCGCGGCGGTTATCGGCCCGACCACGCCGAGTAGGTGGGTGCCGAGGTCGGGGGTCAGCGGGGTCTGCGCACCACCGGTGAAGCTGGTGCCGCCGACGCTGTAGAGGTTAGGCGCGGCCGCGGTTTTGAGGCTCTGGTAGGTCGACTCCGGGATGGTCCCCACCGGGACCAGCTGCGTCGGGTTGGCCTGAGCGTCGTGGACGGCCGAGGCGACCGCGCCGGCCGGGAAGCCGGCTGCCACCATGATCGAGGTGAGCTGCGCCGGGTCCTTGATCCGCTGGCCGACCAGCCCGACCGTCACCCCTGCCGGGGTCAGGGACGCGCCGTTCGCGCCGAGCACCGGGGCTCGGGCCGGCCACGTCCGGGTGACCGAGAAGTGGTCACCGGCGCCGAGCTGGTCGGCGACGGTGGCCGGGCCCCACACCACCTTCCAGCGCCCCCCGAGCTTGTGCAAGTTGACCGTCGAGTGGATGTCGAGTGGGCCGTAGGCGCCGATGGTCACGTGCCAGGTCAGGGGGGCGGTGGCGGTGGAGCCCTTGGTGACCGGCGCCCCTGCCTGGTAGGAGGCGGCGGTCACGCCGAGGTCGGTGGCCGCCGCCTGGTAGGTGGCGGCCAGGTCGGCGGGGGGCGCGTCGACCAGGGACGCCGCCGCCGCGTAGTCCTTGTGTGACAGCGCAGCGACGAACCCGCTGACCGTCACGCCCGGCCCCGGCGACGAGGACCCGCAGCCGGCCATCCCGGTCGCGGCCAGACCCACCGCGGCGCATCCCGCCCCGAGCGTCGCCCACCCCCGCCGTTGCCTCGCAGCCGCCATGCCTGAGCACAGTACCGACGGGCTGCGACGGGAAGGTGCCGCTGCCGGTCAGGCGGGGAGGGGGGCGAGGGCGTCGGCGCCCTCGAAGACACAGGTCCTGATGCCTCGCCGGCCGATGTCGCGCAGCCACTCGGCTGGGCGGTCGACCATCTCAGCCAAACCGCCGGCGCCGGGGCCGGCCAGGCGGCCGCGCCCGGCCCACAGCGCGGTGGTCGCCGCCGCCGCGCCGGCGCCGAGCGCCGGCGGGACGGACGCGCCGACCGCCACGGTCCCGGCCTCGCCGGCGGCGAAGCCGCGGACCTCGACGCGTACCGCGCCGAGCAGGCCCTCGGGGTGAGGGGGGCGCAGCATCGGCATCCAAGACGTCAGGCGATCCCGGCGGGTGGCCTCGAGGCGGGCGGTCACCTTCCGCACGCCCGGGAACGCCGGGACCAGCAGCACCGGGTCGCAGACCCCCGCCCGGTAGCAGTCGGCGCCGCCGACCGGTTCGGGGAACCACACCAGCTCCCGGCCTGACCCGCCGGGACGGCGGACCCACGCCCCGTCGTGGTAGTCGATGGCCGGCGACGACAGCGCCCGGTGGTGGCGCCGGGCGCACGCCGGGCCGCCCGTGCCCATGGACGCCACGTGGATCTCGGTGACCCGGTCCAGGCGTCCGGCGGCCCACCGGGCCAGGACGCAGGACACGCCGGGCGCGAACGCGGCGCCCGCCACCACGCTCAATCCCCGTTCTCTGGCTTCGCTGTCGAGGGCGAGAAGGGCCCGAACCTCGCTCGGGTCGTCGCAGGTCGCGACGGCGTGCGCGCCGCGAAGCAGGGCCGCTTCGGCGCCGGCCCGGACGTCGCGGGGGACGGTCAGGACCACGACGTCGAGGTCGTCGGGCAGGTCGTCGGGTCCCCCGCAGACAACCCGGACCGGCAAGCCCAGGTCCTGCTGGACGAAGGTGAGGCGGGCCAGGGACCGGTGGACGAGGGTCACCTCCACCGACGAGGGCCGCTCCTCCCCCCAGTCGAGCCCGGCCCGGTCCGGGTCGTGGCCGCCCGGGTCTCGGCCGGCGGGGTCTCGGCCGGCGGCGCCGGCGGCGAGGAGGTGGCGGGCAGCCCGGACCCCGACAGCACCGAGGCCGACCACCGCGACGCGCACGGGCGCCTCAGCCCAGCTCGTCGGGCGGAAGCTCCCGCCAGCCGCCGCGGCGGGGGGGTGTCCCGCCGCTGCCGCGCAGGCGGACCACGACCATGGCGCCCGCAGCCACGATGAGCGACACCACGGCCCGGCGGAAAGCCTTCACGACCGTGATGCTACCGGCCGCCGCCGCACGGCCCGACCGCGGCCGGGGTCTATGCGCTGCGCAGCCCGGGGCCCCGGCCGCTCAACGCGCCCTGGCCCCAGTGGGCCAGGTGCTGCCACGACGGGGCGTCACCGGCCAGCGCGTCGCGGATGAGCGGCCAGAGGAACGAGTCCTCGCCGTCCATCGTCGTCGTCGACACCTCCCGGGTCGACGCCGGGTCCTGGACCTGGACCCGCCAGAAGCCTTCGGCGGTGTCGGTGCTGATGAGGACGTGGAGGGGATCGGTGCCCAGATCGATGTGGCGCTCGGCGATAACGGTTTCGTCGTCGACCATTGGTGGCTGCCCTTCTGCACGAACGGACGGGGGGATCCGTCGAAAGACGTCAGCGGCGGTCGCCGCTTCCGCCCGCGACGGTACTGCAGGGCTAGGCGGCCGCCGGAGCGCCCCGCCCAGGATGCTGGTGCGCCCACTGACCGCGGTCGGCCCGGCGCCGGGCCGCCCGGAGCCACCCGCAATCCAGGACAATGGGCCGGTGCCAGCCGACGACGCCCCCTCCTCGCCCCTGGCCTCCGCGCTCGGCCGGGTCGGCGACCGCTGGTCGCTGCTGATCGTCGACGCCCTGCTCGACGGCCCGCTCCGCTACGGCGAGCTGCAGCAGGCGGTCAGCGGTATAGCGACCAACATGCTCGCTCAGCGGCTCCGTCACCTCGAGGCGCAGCGGGTGGTGGTGGCCGAGCCCTACTCGCGCCGTCCTGCCCGCTACTCCTACGATCTGACCGCGACGGGGCGCAGCCTGGCCGGCGCGTTGCGGCTGCTCGCCGAGTGGGGGGCGCAGGGCGGCGGCGGTGCCACCGCCCGCCACCGGCTGTGCGGCACCCCGATGGAGGTCCGCTGGTACTGCCCGACCTGCGACCTGCTCGCCGGGGAGGAACCCGAGGAGCCGATCTTCGTGTGACCTACCCGTCGCCGGCTGCTACCAGCCGCGGACCGCGCCGGCGATGACGGTCACCGCCTCGCCGGTGAGCACCACCCGGTCGCCGGCGACGGCCACCTCGACCCACCCCCCGCGCCTCGACACCTGGTGGCCCCGAAGGCGGTCCCGCCCCAGGCGAGCCGCCCAAAACGGCGCCAGGGTGCAATGCGCGGACCCCGTCACCGGGTCTTCGGGCACCCCCACCGCCGGAGCGAAGTACCGGGAGACGAAGTCGCTGCCCTCCTCGCCTTGCGCGGTAACGATGAGGCCCTGGGCGCCCATGTCCACCAGCCCGGCCATGTCGGGCGCCAAGGCGCGCACCGCCGCCGCGTCCGCCAGCTCGACCAGCCAGTTGGTCTGATTGCGCCCGGCCCAGCGCACCGGCGCGCCGAGCGCCGCGGACACGCCGGCGGGCAGGTCGGCGGGGGCGGCGGCCAGCGCGGGGAAGTCCAAGCCGACCCGGCCGGCTCGCCCCTCGGCGCGCAGCACCCCGCTTCGGGTCGAGAAGGCCAGCGGGCCGTCGGCCAGGCCGTAGCTCCACAGGGTGTGGGCGCCGGCCAGGGTGGCGTGCCCGCAGAGGTCCACCTCCGTCGCCGGGGTAAACCAACGCAGCGCCCACTCGCCGGGACCGGCGCCGGGGGAGAGGAACGCCGTCTCGGCCGCGTTGACCTCGGCCGCGACGGCGGCCATCCAGGCGTCGGGGGCGGGCCCGTCCAGGACGCACACCCCGGCCGGGTTGCCCCGCCACGCCTCGCCGCTGAAGGCGTCGACCAGCCAGAACGGGACGGAGCGGACCGCTCCGGCAAAAGGCGGCGCGGCGGCAGGCGGATCGTCGAGGCTCATGGGCTTCTACCGGGGCCTTTCGTGGATTTCGGGTGCTGCCCCGTCCAGGCCTTCGGAGGGGGCGGAGACGATGATGAACGCGATGTCGTCGGCGGCCTCCCGGCCTAGCTCCTCGACGAGGTGGTCGCAGAGCTGACGGGCCCCTTGCGGAGCGAGCCGGGACGCCGCGCGCCGCAGTCGCGACAAGCCGGGCTCGAGGCCGGTGCCTCGGTCCTCGACCAGGCCGTCGCTGTAGAGCAGGACGGTCGCTCCCGGCGGC
The DNA here is from genome assembly GCF_025499425.1 of Acidiferrimicrobium sp. IK. Taxonomy (GTDB): domain Bacteria; phylum Actinomycetota; class Acidimicrobiia; order Acidimicrobiales; family Palsa-688; genus Acidiferrimicrobium. The sequence continues at coordinate 51,721 of NZ_JAIMCB010000016.1, read as the reverse complement.
AGCGGCTCGGACTGCCGGGTGCGGGGCAGTGACGGGTCGACGCCGAGCAGCGGGTCCGGCTCCGCCTCGAGATAGCGGCTGGTCCCGTCCGGCAGGACCAGCAGCGGCGGGGGGTGGCCGGCGTTGCTCCACCGGAAGCGAAGCTCGGGGGCCCCCTCGTCATCCAGGCTCCGCTCCACCCGGGCGAACACTGCCGTGGCGGTGGCGCCGGGCACGAACTGGTCCATCGCCTGGTCGAGCAGGCGCATCACCTCCGCCGGGTCGGTGGTGGTCAGGCTGGCGGCCCGCAGATGGTTGCGGATGTCACCCATCCGGGTCGCGGCCTCGAGGTCGTGGCCCACGACGTCGCCCAGCACCACCGCGGTCGAGCCGTCCCGCAGGACGTAGGCGTCGTACCAGTCACCGCCGACCTCGGCGTCGTGGCCGGCGGGGATGTATGAGGCGCACAGCTCGAGGTCGCCGCCGGCGGGCAGGATCGGCAGCAGGCTGCGCTGCAGGGCCTCGGCCGTGCTGCGGGTGTTGGTGAACAGCCGGGCGTTGTCGATGGCGATGCCGGCCCGCAGCGCGATGTCCTCCGCCAGCGCCCGGTCGTCGGCGTCGAAGGGATGCGGTTGGGTGCGGGTCAAGGTGACCGCCCCGATGACCGCCTGGCGGGCCCGGAGGCCGACGATCAACGCGTCGGCTGCCCCCAGGCGGGTGAACAGCCCGAGCTGGTTGCGCTCCATCTCGCTGCCCTGCCAGTGCTCGGGCGCGAAGTCGTCGAGCACCACCGACGGCGCGCCCCGCAGGACCCGCCGGAGCGGAGCGTCTCCGCTGTCTGGGATCGTGAAGCGGATGGCGGCATCGATGCCGAGGCGGGGCACCATCGCCGGCTCGGTGTGGGCCACCGTGACCCGCCGCACCTCCCCCTCCTCCTCGAGCAGGTCGATGACGCACCAGTCGGCGAAGCGGGGCACGAGCAGGCGGGCCAAGCGGGCCAGGGCCTCGTCCACGTCGAGGGTGCTTATTAGAGCGGAGGTGGTGTCGGCCAGGAAGGCCGTCCGGGCGGCTTCTGCGGCCGCCGCCTCGCTGGCCTGGCGGGCCTCTGCCAGCTCCACGTCGTGGCGGAGGTCGGCCGCGACCCGGCGGGTGATGTCGTAGAAGACGACCACCGCCCCGAAGGGGCGCCCATCGTCGAGGATCGGCGCCGAGCTCCAAGCCACCGGCAACAGCGCCCCGTTGCTGCGGACGAACACGTCGCTGTCCGACGCCGCCGACCGCCCGACGCGCGCCGCGTGGATGAGCGGGCAGTTCTCGGCTCGGCGGTGCTTGCCGGTGGCGTCGATGTAATGGAAAAGGTCGTGGGAACGCACGCCGAGCATCCGGTCCTCCGGGTAGCCGAGCAGCGACTGCGCGCCGGGGTTGGCCAGCTGGATGTACCCCTGGGCGTCGACCACGTACAGGCCGGCGGCGACGACGTCGAACACCGCCCGCAGCAGCGCCGGGTCGCCCGCGACCGGCCCCCCGGCCCGTTCCTGCTGGCCGATGCGCTCACTTGAACCCGCCTGTCCGTCTCCGCTGTGACCCACCGACGAAACCCTAACGAGCCGCCGGGACCTCAGCGTGCGCTCGCCGGCCCGGCGACTAGGAGCTCGCGGTCGGCGCCGCGGGACGCGGGACCGAAGCCGGGGGTGTCAACGCCGGGAGGAGGACTTCCCAGAGCGCGTCGATGCGGGCCATCAGGTCCTGGCGGCGGGACAGCTCGCCCGACACCATCAGCGCGCCGTAGAGGAACGCCACCAGCAGGTTGGCGTGTTGGCGCGGGTCGATCCCGGCGGCCACGTCACCCCGGGCCTGGCCGTTGGCGAGCAGCTCACTGAAGGCGTCGATCCAGCCGACGAACGGCCGCGGCAGCTCGGCCTGGATGATCGAGCGCTCCGAGGACAGGCGCCCACCGCCCCTGGCGATGGGATCGGTCTGGTACACCCGGCACACGCTGCGCACGGTGTCGACCAGGGTGTCAAGGGTGGCGGCCTGCGACGCCAGGGCCGCCTGCTGGGTCGACTCCCACAGGTCGTACTGGCGTTGCACGATTTCCCGGGCGACGTCGTCTTTCGACCGAAAATGGAAGTAAAAGGCGCCTTTGGTCAGCCCCAATTCGCCCAACACCTCGTTCAAGTTGACGGCGAGGTATCCCCGCTCCGCGAACGCCACCGCGAACGCGACGACCAGCCGCTCCTTGGTGACCGCGGCCTGACTCTGCAAGGCGGCCGGTCGTTCTGCCCGAACGACGGGACCCTGTGTTGTCGGGACGCCCATGTCTCTTCACCTCGTCGATCGGCCGGGAGCGTTGAGGGCTGCGCTGCGCAAGCGGGCAGCCAACCCTCGTGGCCAATGGCCCCTTTCCGGTCGTATGGTAACTCCGCGAGCGGAAATCCGTGCCTGTATTGCGCGGCTCGGCTCGGTCGGGGGGAGCGGGGATGTGCTGAGCTATCCGAGATGGCGGAACCGACGGGGAGCGCGGGGTGATCGGTGATCCGTTCGAGTCGGTGCTGGCCGCCGCGCAATCGGGGGCCGAGTGGGCGTTCGCCGTGCTGTACCGAGAACTCAACCACCGGCTCCTCCGGTACTTCGCGGCCCAGGCGCCAGCCGAGGCCGAGGACCTCGCCTCCGAGACGTGGCTGCTGGCCGCCCGCCAGCTACGAGGCTTCGCCGGCGACGAAACGTCGTTTCGTGCCTGGCTGTTCACGATCGCCCGGCGCCGCCTGGTGCAGCACTGGCGAGACTGCGGACGCCGGCCAGCTCGAGGCGCCGGCGCGGACGGGCTGGACGCTCTGCCCGGGCGGGCCGACGTCGAGCAGTCGGTCGTGGATGCCGACGCCGCCCACGGCACGGTCCGGCTCCTCTGCGAGGTCCTCTCCCCGGACCAGGCCGATGTCGTCTTGCTCCGGGTCCTCGGAGGGCTCGACGTCGAGCAGGTCGCGGCGATCCTTCACAAGCGTCCAGGCACAGTGCGGGTCCTGCAGCACAAGGCTCTGCGCCGGCTGGCCGAGAAATTTCCCGACGGGGCGTTAACGCTTTGAGCATCGAGCGCGATCTATACGGTGAAATGCCTCGTCCTGCCGTCGATCTCACCACCGCGGACCGCCTGCTCGCTGGCGCGGTCCCTCCGGAGGACGCCCCCCCGGGCTACGCCCAGGTGGCGGCGATGGTGCAGCGGTCCCTGGCTCCGCCCGCCGCCGACGAGATCCGATCCGAGGCCTTCGTCGTCCCCGCCGCAGCAGCAGCTGCTGCTGCGGCTGTGGGCGTCGCTGCGCCCGGCGCCAAGCGAGGGAGGGCCGCGAGCAGGCGGCGCGCCATCCTGGCCAAGGCCCTGCCGGTAAAGCTGGCGGCGGTCGCCGCGGTGGCCGTCGTCGGAGCCGGCTCTGCGGCGGCGGCGGCGACCGGCACGCTGCCGTCATTCCTGCCCTCCCCCGTCGGGAGTCACCCCTCGCCCCCCGCCCACACGGCGCGCCCTACCCCACCCGCCACTCCGGCGACGCCGGCCACTCGGGCGACGCCGGCCACTCGGGCGACGCCGGCCACTCGGGCGACGCCGGCCACTCGGGCGACGCCGGCCACTCGGGCGACGCCGGCCACTCGGGCGACGCCGGCCATCCCGGCGACGCCGGCCGACCGTTCCGGTCGGGACAACCCGGACCGGGCCACCCCGGCACACCCCGCGGACCCCGCCGACGCGACCGACCCGGCCAGCCCCGCAGAGCCGGCGCTCCCTGCAGCCGCCACCAAACCGGCAGATCCCGCCAAACCGGCAGATTCTGCCAAACCGGCGGAGCGGGCGAACCCCGCAGACCCAGCCAAGCCAGCGGGCTCGGCTGGGGGAGCTGATCCGGCTATCCGGGCCGCCCCGGCGACGCCCGCAGTTCCTGCCACCCCAGCGCATCGGGGCGAACCGGCGAGCAGCGACGCGGCAACGCCGAGCGGCGCGGCGCCGGGCGGCGCACCGAGCGCCCCGGAGAGCCGATCCCACGCCCGCTCGGGCTCGCAGCCTGCCCCGCCAGAGCTTAGCGAGCGGCCCTAGCCGGACCAGCGTCCGCCGTCGAGGCCAGCCAGCCGCCGTCCATACAGTCCGGCGAAACGGAATCACCCCACGTGCTTTGGGGTGGTATTCGGCGCGTCAGTTAGACAGTCTTTTCCAGCGTAAGACCCGATCCTCCCGCTGCTATTTCTCGAATTTCTGGGGTTCGATCGAGTGAATCCCGGGAACATATGTGGCACAGCACATGCTGCTCTACCTAGGGGCGGCAGTCGGGAGGAGATAAGTAGATGATCGCAGTCGGAGTGGTCCTTTTGTTGCTCGGCTTCATTCTTGGAGTCCCCATCTTGTGGACCCTGGGGCTGATCGCCCTGGTGGTGGGTCTGGTCCTGCTGCTGCTCGGATCGACAGGCCGCGCCGTGGGCGGCCGCAGGCACTACTACTAAGGCTGGTCGTGTCGTGCCCAGCGAGTTGAGCCCACTAGCCGAGGCACTTTCGGCCCTCGAACGCCTCAGCCGCGTGGCCGTCGCCGACGAGAAGCCGGTGCCCCCGAGGCGCCGGCCCTCGTTCCGGCGGCGGCCGGAGCTCGTATCCACAGCGGAGGTCAGCCAGTGACGATCTTCGTGGTGAGCGCCCTGGTGCTCATCGTCGCGATCTTTGCCGGAGCCATTCGTACCGGCGCGAATGGCCCAGATCGCTCAGCTGTAATCGCACCGGAAACTACCGAGGAGGCAGCATGGGAGTCGGAACCAGCATCGTCTTGATCGCCGTTGGCGCGATCCTGGATTTCGCAGTGAAGGTGCAGACGAAGGGCTTCAACCTCAATACCATCGGCCTCATCCTCATGATCGTCGGGGCTTTGGGTCTGGTCCTGTCCCTGATCTTCTGGGGATCGTGGGGCGGCTTCGGCGGCAGCAACTACCGGCGCAGCCGCCGGGTGGTGCGCGACGGCAGCGGCACCTACGTCGAAGAAGAGGGTCGCTACTAGAGTGCGGACCGCCCGCCCGCGTCGCTAGGTGCCGGTGGGCGGGGTGTCCTGCGGCGAATGGCCGTGCTGGACGGCGATCCTCCCGGCGATGAGCGCGTCGATGGTGCCCCGGTCCAGTCCCATGTCCCCGAGGACCTCGACGGTGTGCTCACCCAGGGCCGGCGGCGCCAGTTCCAGCCGCACGTTCAGGTTGGCGAACCACCACAGGCCCCCTGGCTGCTCGAGCTTCCCCCACTCGGCATGGTCGTAGGCGGCGACCAGGCCGGCCGCCTGGTTGGCGGGATCGTCGAAAAATGGGTAGCGCTGCTCGAGGCGGACCTCCTCCGCCGGCACGCCTGCCGCGGCCAGTTCGCCCAGGGCATCGTCGAGCCCCTGGCCTCGGAGGTTGACGTCGCGCAAGGCGTTGATCTGGTCGGGGCGATCGGCCGCGACGGCTAGCCACCCGTCCATGACCTCCACGATGCGCCGGCCCTCGGACACGCCGATCTGCAGGGCATCGAGGCGAGCGTGAGGAGCCAGCGTCCCGTCGCGGCGGCGGAACGTCTCACTCGCGGTCAGTGCGCCCGCGCCGAGGAGCGAGCCGGCGACCGCCTGGCCCTTGCCTGTTCGGTCGCGGTAGTAGAGAGCCAAGAGGGTGGCGACGGCCGAGGACATCGCGCACTGGTGATCCATGAACCCGAACCGCAGCCACATCGGGGGGTTGCCCTCGCCCGCGCCTTCTACCTCCCATCCGCACTGGGCCTGGAAGAGTTGGTCGTAGCCGGGCCAGTCCGCGCGCGCACCGAGCGGACCGTAAGAGCTGGCATGGCAGAACACCACGTCGGGGTTGACGAGCCTGACCGAGTCGTAGTCCAGGCCGAGGCGGCGGGCCGCCGGCATACGCAGGTTGTGGTGAACGACGTCGGCCCAGGCGAGGGCCGCTTCGAGCGCTGGACGGGCCTCTGGGGACTTGAGGTCGAGGGCGAGTCCCCGCTTGCCACGTTGGCAGCCTGCGAAAGGCCATGCAGCGGCCCGCATGGGGTCACCGGTGGTGGACTCCAGCTTGACCACGTCGGCTCCGAGGTCGGCGAGCATCTGGGCGGCGTATGGCCCGGCCAGGTAGTTGCCCAGGTCCAGCACCTTTACGCCCTCGAGCGGGTAGCGAAGGGCGGAGCGCTCACCTGTCGAGGGGGCTTCAGGCTCGGCGGCGTCAGCAGCCGTCCACTCGGCCAGCACCTCGGCGGTGTGGGCCCCCTGCGCCGGAGCGGGGCCCTTGATTGTCTGGGGCGGCGTGACCGTCAGTGGCATGCCGCCGACGGTGATTGAGCCCTCCTCCGGGTCGTCGATGTCGATGACGTAGCCATTGGTTCGAGCCTGCTCGTCATCGAAGACGGCACCGAAAGGCTCGCATGGCTGGACCGGTACGTCGTTGGTCCACAGCTCCTCGAGCCAAACGCTTCGGGGTGCTGTGCGGAAGTTGGCGACCAGTGCGGTGGCCGGGTTGACCCAGTCGATCCCGGGGTGGCGAAGGGCGAAAGGGACCGGGCCCTCCCCCTCGTAGCCGGCTACGAAATCGGCGATGCGGGGTACCTGCAGCGGGTTGCCCATCACGTGGATCCAGCCGCCGTCGCGGCACTCGTAGATGGTCGCTTGCGACCCCCGCCCCTCCTTGGGGAAGCCGGCGGCCAGCGCCGCCGACGGCCTCTCCGCCCTCGACCAGTGCATGCCGATGGGGACCATGGCTCCTTGCACCAGGCTGGTGTGGGCCGGACCGGCGATGCCGGTGCGCCGCCGGTGGATCAGGCGGGCGATGATACCCGTGGCGGCGGTGTAAACCGCACCCCAGCTCCCGATCGGGAAGCGCAGGAACGTCGGCCCGCTCCGCATCCAAGGAAGCTGCTCGTCGAAAACTCCGAGGCGAGCCATGGCCAGCGTCTCGTCGACTGGGCGGTCCGCGTCGGGATGGTTGGCTGGCCATGACAGGACCGACGACACGATGAGTCGGGGGTGACGGGCGGCGAGGGCGTCGTCGTCGAGGCCGGCAGCCGCTGCGGCCGCCGGGCCCATCTCGTGAACCAACACGTCGGCGGCGCCGAGCAGCTGCTCGAGCTGCCGCCTGCCTTCCTCGGCCGAGATGTCCAGCGCCACGCTGCGCTTGCTGCGGTTCCATGTCCGGTACCCCGGGTGGTCCCGTCCGGGATCCCGTAGGGACGGCTCGACCTTGACCACGTCGGCGCCGACCTCGGCCAGCAGCATCGTTGCGACCGGGCCAGCGATGCCCGTCGACAGGTCGAGGACGCGAACACCGTCGAGGATGCCCTCGCCGGCCTGGTTGGTCCCATCGGTCATTTGGCCCTCCCGGTCAGTAGATCGACTGCGTCCCCCCGCCGTCCACATGGAGATTGACGCCATTGAGAAAGCTACCTTTGGGGCTGGCCAGGAACGCCACCGCGTAGGCGATGTCCTCGACCTGCCCGATCCGGTCGACCGTCTGCCCGCAGCCCTTCAGGACGTACTCCGCGGCCCGGTCGGTGTCCTCACCCCAGCCCCGCTTGGCTGCAAACGCCCGCAGGAAGTTCATGAGGCCCTCGGTCATGATCATGCCCGGGGTCACGGTGTTGACGGTGATTCCCGTTGCCGCCAATGCCTTGGACAGCCCCATCGAGAGGTTGATCATGGCCGCCTTGGCCGGGCCATAGTCGGGCTGCCCGGACGTGGGGATGATGCCCGCGGCGCTCGAGATCTGGATGACCCGCCCCCATTGTCGCTCCCGCATTCCGGGCACGAAACGGTGGATGAGGCGTCCGGCCGCCACTACGTTCATCTCGTAGGTGGCGCTCCACTCACCGAGGGGCAGGTCGAACCACGACTTGCGATGGTCGGGCGAGGAGCCTCCAGCGTTGTTTACCAGGATGTCGATGCCGCCGAACGCCTCGAGGGCGATGCTCGCAGCGTGCTCGGCGCCCTCGTCGGTCGCCAGGTCCCCGGGTGCTGCCACGACGTCCGCACCTGTCTCGGCAAGCTCGGAGCGAACTAGCTCCAGCCGCTCGGTGTTGCGCCCGTGGACGACCACCTGCGTCCCCTCGGCGGCTAGGTAGCGGGCGATCCCGGCCCCGATCCCCGAGCTGCTTCCGCTGACGAACACCCGCTTGTCCCGCAGCTCGAGGTCCACGGCTCGAACCTAGCGCACCAACTCGACGGTAGTGTCAACCAACATGGAGGATCCCCGACCGGCTGCGTTCACCTTCGACGGCGACCACCTCATCCCGACCGACCTCACCGCGAGCGGATGGGCCGCTGACACGATCATGGGTCGGTACCTGGCGGCAATGGTGGCATGGGGAGCCGAACGCCATGGAGGACCCGACCTGCAGCCGGCCCGCTTGACCGTAGACATGTTCCGTCCCACCCCCATGGCGCCACTCGATGTCAGCAGTGCCGTGGTACGCGACGGACGGCGCCTTCGGGTCGTGGACGTGTCAGTCCACGCGGCCGGGACCCTCACTTGCAGGGGGACCGTGCTCCTGGCGCGCCGCAGTAGCGATCCGATCAACCAGGTGTGGGACCCGCCCCGGTGGGACGTGCCCGCTCCGCAGGCGATCGAGCGTGAGTCCCTCCACCGGGGTTTCTTGATGCCCTGGGACCAGCGCACGGTCACGGGTTCCGCGTCCGCTGGACCCCGCCGGGTGTGGTTGCGCGAGACCCACCCGTTCCTGCCTGATGTCGCAGCCAGTCCGCTGGTGCGCGTGGCGCTCGCTGCTGATCATGCCAACGGGCAGATCAACACCGGCACCCGTGGGATCGGACACATCAACGCGGACCTGACCCTGGTGCTGGCCCGGCTGCCAGTAGGGGAGTGGATCGGGCTGGATGCCACCTCCCGCTCCGCTGCCACTGGCATCTCGGTCGGCACGGCCGACGTATACGACGCCCAGGGGCGGATAGGCCAGGTGGCGATGGTCGGCCTCGCCGACGGGCGAGTGCTGCACGACGACTGAGCTGAGAGCTCGGAACATCCCCCTTGTCAAATGGCGGAGGATGGCCTACGTTGTGAACGAAACAGTTTCGTTCACAACGCAGAGCCGCCCATGTCCTTCGCCGACAAGCTGAGTTGCCCCGGTACCCGCCGAGGTGAGGCGCGCAGCAACGCCATATTGGACGCCGCCATCGAAGTGGTCGCAGAAGTCGGTTACGACCGTCTGACCATGGACGCGGTGGCCCAGCGGGCCAAGGCGTCCAAGGCAACTATCTACCGGCACTGGCCCGACAAAGCGTCGCTGATCGTGGACGCCATGCGCCGACGGTCCTGCATCGACGCGGACCTCCCAGACACCGGCACCCTGGCCGGTGACCTCGAGGGAATGGTCCGCCAGTTCCTCCTCGCCATGTCCGGTACCGACGGCCCGCTCATGGTCGGGTTGCTCGCAGCATCGGCCAAGGACCCGGAGCTGGGCGCGTTGATGCGCAGCCAGACCCACGACGACAAGCAGCGCGCAGTGGAGGCGGTCCTGCGCCGGGCCCGTCACCGCGGCGAGCTCGGCGACTCGGTCACCCCCGACCTGGTCCTCGACGTCCTCCCCGGCGCGCTGTTCATGCGCCTGTTCGTCCTGGGTCAGCCCCCGGACGAACCCTTCGTTCGGCGCCTGGTCGACGACATCCTCATCCCCCTCCTCACCGCTCCCGCCCGCCAGGGCGCCTGAGCGCCAGCCCGCCCCTCCCGCCCCTCCCCCCACCCGAGCTTCAGGAGCACACATGTCCACACTCTCTGTTTCGGCGCGCCCCGACGCGACCTCCAAAGACTCCCGGCGATGGCTGGCCCTCGTGGTCATCGCCGTATCGCAGCTGATGATCGTGCTGGACGCATCGATCGTCACCATCGCCCTCCCCTCTGCCCAACGGGCCCTGCACATCTCCAACGCCGACCGCCAGTGGGTCGTCACCGCCTATACCCTCGCCTTCGGCGGCCTGCTGCTCCTCGGCGGCCGGATCTCCGACTACATGGGCCGCAAGCGGGTGTTCACCGTCGGTCTGCTGGGCTTCGCCGCGGCGTCGGCCCTCGGCGGCCTGGCCCCCGACGCTGCGCTGCTCTTCGGCGCCCGGGCCCTCCAAGGAGCCTTCGCCGCGATCATGGCGCCCGCCGCCCTGTCGCTTCTGACCGTCACCTTCACCGAGCCGAGGGAACGGGCCCGGGCCTTCGGCGTCTACGGAGCGATCTCCGGCGGCGGCGCCGCGCTCGGTCTGATCCTCGGCGGCCTGCTCACCGAGTACGTGTCATGGCGTTGGTGCCTGCTCGTCAACGTTCCCGTCGCCATCGTGGCGGCCGTGGCGGCCACGGTGGTGGTGCACGAAAGCCAGGTTGAAGGCGATGCACACTACGACCTGCCCGGGGCGATCACGGTCACCTTGGGACTGGTCGCGCTGGTGTACGGCTTCACCAAGGCGGAGACCGACGGATGGGCGTCGGTCACCACCGTCGCCCTGCTCGCCGGCGCCGCGGTTCTGCTCGCAGCGTTCGTGACCCTCGAGATGCGAAGCGCCCACCCCCTCCTGCCGCTGCGTGTCGTGCTCGACCGCAACCGGGGCGGGTCGTTCCTGGCGTCGCTGCTGGTCGGAACGGCGCTGTTCGGGATGTTCCTGTTCCTGACCTACTACTTCCAGGGCACCCTGCACTACAGCGCCTTGAAGTCCGGCCTGGCGTTCCTGCCGTTCTCCGCAGGGATCATCGTCAGCGCCGGCGCCGCCAGCCAGATCCTTCCCCGCACCGGTCCGCGCAACTTGATGGCCGTCGGACTGCTCGCCGCTACGGCCGGCATGGTGTGGCTGACCCAGATCGGCCCCGCGACTGGTTACCCGAGTCACGTCCTGCCGGCCGAGCTGCTCATGAGCCTCGGGATGGGCCTGGTGTTCGTGCCGCTGTCCAGCACCGCCCTGATCGGAGTCGCCGACCACGACGCCGGCGTGGCCAGTGCGCTGGTCAACACCACCCAGCAAGTCGGCGGGTCCCTGGGCACCGCCCTGCTCAACACCGTGGCCGCGTCGGCCACCACCAGCTACCTGGCGGTCCACCAAGCCAAGGTGATGGCCGCCACCGTGCATGGCTACACGGTGGCGTTCGTGTTGTCGGCGGCGGTCTTGGCCGTTGCCTTCCTGGCCACCGTGGCGCTGGTGCGGGCCGGTCGCGACGAGCTGCCAGACGCTACCGCTGCGGTGATGGCGTGACCGCAGGCTAGGTCCTGACCCACCGAGCCTCGGCGCAGCAATACAGACCGAACGCCACTAGGCCGGCCGCGACCGCTCCGAGCAGCTCGGGACCGTAAGCCCGGTCGGCGAGGGTGCGCAGGGCTCCGTCCAGCCCGGTGGACTTGGCCGGGTCGAAGGTGGCGGCGGCGTCGAGGACCAGCGCGCCGGCGAGCACCAGCGCCAGTCCCCTGGCCACGCCGCCGGCGGTACCCAACCACCGCACCAGTTGACGGCTCCGAACCGGCATCTCCCCGGTCCGGAGCCGCTCTTGGAAGCGGCCCCTCGCCGCCTCCACGATCATCCCCACGCCGACCACCACCACGACCGCCCCGATCACCCCGACCAGCCACCGCCCGCCGCCGTGGCGCATCACCCGGGCCGTCAGGGTCGCCTGCTGCTGCGACTGGCCCTGCTGAGACCGCCCGGCGACGAACTCGAACGCGCTGGCGCACAGCGCGGCGTAGACGACGCCACTGACCAAAGCCCGTACCCGGTCGGCGGCGCCGTCGCCGGGCCCCACGCCGAGCAGCGCCTCGCTCAAGCGCCACAGCGAGTACGCCCCGAGGCCGGCGCCGAGCACCGCCAGCAGCGCGACCCCGAAGGGGCGCCCGGCGACGTCGGCCAGGGCGCCGCGCTGGTTGGCCTGGCGCTGCCCCTGCCCGAGCGCGATCTGGATCGCCAGCCACCCGACCAAGAGATAGATCACGGCCCGGGCCGCCAGTCCGAAGCGGGCGACGCGGTCGCCGACGCGGCCGGGGACGGCATGCGAGACCACGGCCTTCATGGCATCCACCCCACACCGTGCCCCATGCTGAGGAGGATCCCCATTGATCGGGCCCGGCAAACGCCGGTGCCTGCTGCGACGGGGTTAGGCAACAGATGGCGCCCTAGGCCGACCTCCCGTCAAGCGCCTCCCGCCGCCGGGAACCGCCGCTGCTCAAGTGGCCCACGGCCGAAAGCTGCCGTCGAGCACCTCGAGGTGGCCGATCGTCCTCCCTGTGACCGTACCGGCGTCCACGAGGCTCAGCCGAACAGCCGCCTCGGCGAAGTCGTCACTCGATCCGACATCGTCGAACCGACGGGAGTAGTACTGAACGCCGGGTGTGATGATCGCCTTGGACGGTGAAAGAGCGTTGACGGCGATCCCGTGCTCCTGCAGTTCGAATGCTGCGCACTGGGTCAGGTGCTCGAGGGCGGCCTTTGACCCGCCATAGCCCGGGAGAATCCCTTCGCTTCGGTCGGCATAGGGGCCATCGCCGGGCATGCGCGACGCGCCGGATGTGATGTTGACGATCGAGCCGTGCCCGGTCCGGATCATCTCGGCGGCGGCCAGCTGCATGAGCTCGTAGGCAGCGAACACGGCGATGCGAAAGTGCCGTTCGAAGGCGCTGCGGCGGGTGCCGAGGAAGGCCGGCCAGTCGGCCTTGGCGATGTCCGCGGCCACTGCTGGGGCGGGTGGTGGCGCGGTCCCGGCGCCGTCCCTTGGTGGGCGGCCCGGCGCGGTGAACGCAGCGTTGTTGACCAGCAGGGTGACCGGACCCAGCGCGTCACGGGCAGCCTGTACCAGGCGAGCGGGGTCGGCCGGATCGAGCAGGTCTGCACGAACGGCGACCGCCCGGCCTCCGTCGGCCTCGATCTGCGCGACCGTCTCGCCGATCGTGCCCGGCAGGCGCTGGTCCCATACCTGCTCTGTGCGAGCGACGACGGCGACCGCTGCGCCCTCTGCTGCGAAGGCACGGGCGATGGCCCGACCGAGACCCCGGCTAGCGCCGGTCACTATTGCGACTTCTCCATCGAGGCGTCCCACGTTGTCCTTCCTTTTGCTAGAGCTGATCCCAGACCGGATCGCGCTTTTCGCGGTGGGCCCGGGCGGCCTCGGTCGGGTTGTTGGTAAAGCCGGTGAGGATCTGCGTCCGGTTCTCGATTTCCTTGGCGTGACGGAGGCTCGGTGCGTCGAGCGCGGTGTTGAGCCCGATCTTGGTCTGCCACACCCCGAAGGCGTTGTTGGCCGCGATCGTCCGGGCCATGCGCAGCGCCGCCGCCAGGAGGTCGTCGGGTGCCACGACCTCGTGGACCAGCGAGATCCGGTAGGCCTCCGCAGCGTCGATGATCCGCCCGGTGAGCATCAGCTCCCGGGCCACGCCGGCGCCGACGATGCGGGGAAGCAGGTAGCTGGTCCCCATGTCCATCGACGACAACCCGGCCTTGATGAACACCGACCCAAACCGAGCGTGCTCGGAGGCGATACGGACATCGCAGTGCAACGCGAACGCCAGCCCGCCCCCGACCGCCACCCCGTTGACCGCGGCTACGACGGGGATCGGAAGCTCGTACAGCCGGGTGTACTGGTCGGCGAGCCGGACCTGCGCGTCGTACATGGTCTTGAACGGGGACGCCGCCGGCGGGGTCCAGGGCTCCCCCTTGGCGCTCAGGTCGGCGCCGGAGCAGAAGCCCCGCCCCGCCCCGGTGAGGATCGCGGCCCGGAACGCGCCGGGCTCGCTCAGGGCATCGAGGGCGGAGTCCATCCCGTCGATGAGGGAACCGTCGATGGCGTTGAGCTGGGCGGGACGGTTGAGCGTGACCTGGGCGATGCCCTCTTCGAGGATGTCGAGCTCGACGGCGACCATGGCGCACTGTAGCGACCACCCCGCCGCCCCCGCCGGGAGCGGCTGACATTCCAAGGGAACTCGGAGCCTGGTTTCAGGGTCCGCTCACCTGCGTCCTCCATCGTGGCCGGCATGTCGTTGCACACCCTCGACGCGGCCGCCGGTGATGTGGCCGCTCCCGCCGCCGGCGCCCCGGCCTCCGGCGCCCCCACCCGGCGCCGGCACCGACCCCGGCGGTGGGTGCCTGACGTCGCGGCGGTCGCGACCGGCCTCGGGCTCGGGGCGTCGGTCGCGTGGCCGATCAGCCAGACCACCGGGGCCGCGTTGCGCTCGCCAGGCGGCGTGGCGACCGTGCTCGGCGACGCCACCGCGATGGCCGGGACCTACCTGCTGCTGATCATGGTCCTGCTGGCGGCCCGCCTGCCGGCGTTGGAGGCCGCGCTCGGCCAGGACCGGTTGATCCGGTGGCATCGCCGGACGTCCTCGGCGCCGCTGCTGCTGCTCGGCGCCCACGGCGTGCTGACCACGCTCGGCTACGCCCAAGCCGGCCGGCTCGGGTTTTGGAACGAAGCCGGGTCGCTGATCACCACGATGGGATGGATCTTCGCCTCGGTGGTCGCCTACGCCATGATCGTCGGGATCGCCGGGATCTCGATCCGGGCGGTGCGCCGCCGGGTCGACTACGACACCTGGTGGGTCATCCACCTCTACACCTACCTGGCTCTGGCGTTCTCGGTTCCCCACCAGATCTTCGACGGTACGACCCTCGTCGGGCATCCCCTGGCCAAGGGCGCGTGGATCGTCCTCTGGCTGTCCACCGCCGGGGTGGTGGTCGCCTTCCGGATCGGCATGCCGGTCGTGAGGACCCTCCGCCACCAGCTGCACGTCGTCGACATCCGCCCGGAGGGTGCCGACGTGTGGTCGCTGGTCGTGCGCGGCCGCCACCTCGAGCGCCTAGCGGTCGCCGGGGGTCAGTACTTCGCCTGGCGGTTCTTGACCACCGGCCTGTGGTGGCACGCCCACCCCTTCTCGCTGTCGGCGATGCCGTCGCCGCCATACCTGCGGGTCACGATCAAAGTCACCGGCGACGCGACCGCCCAGATCAGCCGGCTGCGGCCAGGGACCAGGATCGCCATCGAAGGCCCCTACGGGGCGTTCACCGACCATGCCCGCACCCGGGCGAAGGTGGCGCTGGTCGGTGCCGGCGTCGGCATCACCCCGCTGCGAGCGCTGCTCGAGGACCTTCCCCCCGACGTCGACGTGGTCGTCGTCCAGCGGGCATCCGACGAGCGGGAGCTGATCCACCACAGCGAGATCGAGGCGATGGTGGCCGCCCGCCGGGGCCGGATGGTCACCTTGGCGGGCTCCCGCCGCCGGCACCGTCTGGACGACCCGGCCCACCTGCGCCGGGCGGTCCCCGACCTGAGCGGGCGCGACCTGTTTGTGTGCGGACCCGACGACTTCAGCGCCGGGGTGGTCGCCGCCGCCACCGCCCTCGGCGTCCCCCGCCGCGCCATCCACTGCGAATCATTCGCGTCCTGACCGCCCCCTACATCCTCGAGGACCACCATGCGCCGTTACCCCCTAGTGATCGCCGGTACCGTCGCGGGGACCGCCGCGGTCCTCGCGTTCCCCGTCCACAAACCGGCCCTGACGATCTCCTCCGCGTCGGCCACCACCTCGACCGCCGGCGGGTCGGCGGCCGGCTCTGCCACACCGACCACCACACCGTCTGCTGCCGCACCGTCTACTGCTGCACCGTCGAGCGCCACCCGCGGCGCCACCGGCACCGACGAGCAGTTCCGCTACGGGGACATCGCGGTCAAGGTGACGGTGCAGGGCACCAAGATCACCAACGTCGGCATCGCCACGATCAGCGAGACCGACGGCCGCTCCCAGAGCATCGACAGCTACGCGGTGCCCCAACTCGAGCAGCAGGTCATCAACGCCGGATCGGCCAACATCAACGGCGTGTCGGGGGCGACCTACACCTCCCAAGCGTTCTACGACTCCCTCACCTCCGCGCTGAAAAAGCTCGGCATATCGTGATCACCGGGTCCGGCACCGCCGCCCACCTCGAGGCGGTGATGGGCACGATCGTCGCCATCACCAGCCCCGACCCGCTGCCCGACGCCGCGATCGCCGCCGCGGTCAGCGTCTTGCACGAGGCCGACCGGGTCTTTTCCACCTGGAACCCGGACAGCCCGATGTCCAAGCTGCGCTCCGGCCGGGCGACCATGGACGACCTCGCGGCGCCCGACGCCGCCCACGTATCGGTGGTCCTCGAACGCTGCGCCCTGGCCAAGCAGCTCACCGGCGGCGCGTTCGACCCGTGGTCGCTCCCCGGGGGAGTCGACCCCACCGGGCTGGTCAAAGGGTGGGCGGCGGCGCGGGCGGTCGGCGCCCTCACCGCGGCCGGCGCCACCAACGTGATGGTCAACGCCGGCGGCGACATCGCAGTCGCCGGGCACGGCGGGACCGGGCCGTGGCGGGCCGGGATCCGCCACCCAGCCCAGCCCCAAGCCCTCTGCGCGGTCGTCGAGGTCACCGACGCCGTCGCCACCTCAGGCGACTACGAGCGCCCCGGCCAGCTCATCGACCCCGCCACCGGGCGCACCGCCCGCGCCGCGGCGTCCGCGACGGTGACCGGCCCCGACCTCGACCTGGCCGACGCGCTGGCGACGGGCCTCGCGGTCGCCGGGCGGCCCCTGCTCGAAGCCATCGATCGTCTCCCCGGCTACGAGGGCTATCTCATCACCGACGACCTCCGCCACTACGCCACGCCGGGGATGGCCTTCACCGCCCCCTGACAACCTCGAAGCTGGAGCTGTCGGACCGGCCGCCGCTCACAGGCCGAGCAGGGTCCGGTGCAGCGCGGCCAGATGGCCGGCCAGCTCCCCTCGGCGGTCCGGGCGGGCCGCGATCTGCTCCGCCAGGCGCATCACCACACCGGTGACCGCCTCGGACAGGACCGGAGCGGGTACGACCGGGCGGGCCTGGCCAGCGGCGGCCAGCCGCTCGATGAACCGGGTGTGGCGCCGGTTGGCCCGGTCGTGAATCTCGTCGCGCAGCCGGCCCATCGCCGGGTCGCTGAGCGCCTGGTGGGACAAGACGGTCAGCACGCCCAGGTGGCGGACGTACGCGTCGAGGTAGCCGACGACGCCCAGGCGGGCGGTCTCCGCTGGCGTCTCGCCCGACGCCTGCTCTTGCACCGCGAGGATGTCGTCGCGCACCGACTCGGCCACGGCCCGAAACACGTCGGCCTTCGACGCGAAGTAGGCGTACACCGTCGGGCGGGTCACGCCTGCAGCGGCGGCCAGGTCGGCCATAGTCGTCTGGCTGTAGCCGAGCTTCGGGAAGACCCCCTCCGCGGCCCGGAGGATCAGCGCCGCGGTGGGGTGCGGCGGGCGCCGCGCGCCGGGCGCGGCGGTCATCGGCCGGCGGCGAGGGCCCGGGCGATGACCGACCGGGTGGCGGCCGGGTCGATCACGTCGTCGATCTCGAACGCGGCGGCCGCCGACAGCCCCTTACCCCGGTCGTAGGCGTCGGCGACCAGCTGCTCGTAACGGGCCTGGCGCTCGGCGGGGTCGTCGATGGCCTCCAGCTCCTTGCGGTAACCGAGGCGGACGCCGCCCTCGAGGCCCATCCCGCCGAACTCGCCGGTCGGCCAGCTGACGGTGAGCAGCGGCGCCTTCAAATCGCCGCCGGCCATGGCCATGGCCCCCAGCCCGTACCCCTTGCGCAGGACCACCGTCACCATCGGGGAGCGGGTCCGGCTCCCGGCGACGAACATCGCCCCGAAGCGGCGGACCGTCGCGGTGCGCTCCGCGTCGGGGCCGACCATGAACCCGGGCGTGTCGCACAGAGACACGACGGGCAGGCCGTGGGCGTCGCAGAGCTGGAAGAACCGGGTGGCCTTGTCGGCGGCCTCGGCGTCGATGGCGCCCCCCAGGTGTTCGGGGTTGTTGGCGATCACGCCGACCGCTCGGCCTTCGATGCGGGCCAGCGCGGTGACGATCCCGGCCGCCCACCCGGACCGCAGCTCGAGCATGCTGTCCTCGTCGACCAGCGTCTCGACGACCTGGCGGATGGCGTAGGCCCGGACCCGGTTCTCCGGGACCAGGTGGCGCAGCAGCCGCTGGTCGCGGCAGCGGGAGGCGACGGTCTGCCCGGAGAAGTACTCCAGGTACCGCCGGGCCGCGTCGACGGCGGCCGCGTCGTCGCGGACCAAGACGTCGACCACCCCGTTGGCCACCTGCACGTCCATCGGGCCGACCTCGCCTGGGGCCACCACCCCGAGACCTCCGCCCTCGATCATCGCCGGGCCGCCCATCCCGAGGCTGCTGCCCTCGGTCGCGATGATCACGTCGCACACGCCGGCCAGGGCCGCGTTGCCGGCGAAGCAGTAGCCGGACACCACCGCGACGGTCGGCACCGTGCCGGCCAACCGGGACGCCATGCGGAACGTCGGCACGTCCAGCGACGCGATCGACGCGGTGTCGGTGTCACCGGGGCGCCCCCCGCCTCCCTCCGCGAAGATCACCAGAGGCAGGCCTCGCCGGGCGGCCAGGTCGAGGAGCCGGTCGGTCTTGCGGTGGTTTTGCAGGCCCTGGGTGCCGGCCAGGACCGTGTAGTCGTAGGACATCACCGCGCAGGGCCGCCCGCCGACGGTCGCGGTGCCGGCGACCAGCCCGTCGGCCGGCGTGTTGGCGATGAGGTCCGCGAGCGAACGGCGCCGGCGCTGCGCGGCTAGGGCCAGGGCACCGATCTCCAAGAAGCTGCCCGCGTCGCACAGGTCGTCGATGTTCTCCCGGGCGGTGCGCCGCCCCTTGTCGTGCCGCCTGGTGACCGCGGCCGGCCGTCCCTCGTCGAGGCCGACGCGGTGGCGCTCGATGGTCTCGGCCAGGTCGGCCCGCACGTGCCCGAGGTCGACCGCGGCCGCCGCGGTGGCGGCCCCGTCGAGCTCCGATGGCTCCAGGTGGGCGATCGCGTCGCCGGCGCTGAGGGTCTGGCCCGCGTCGGCGGCCACCAACCGGACTATGCCCGACTGCGGGGCCCGCACGAGGTGCTCCATCTTCATCGCCTCGAGCACCGCGACCGTCGCGCCCTCGGCCACCGCGTCGCCGTGCCCGACGAGGACCTCGACGACGGTCCCGCTCGTCGGCGCCGGGACCGCCACGGTCCCATCGGGGCCGCGCCGGTCAGGCGAGCCGGGCCGCGCCGGCGCGTCCGGTTCCGGCGCCGGGCGGGACCCGAACCCGTCGGCCGCCGCGACCAACGCCGGCAGGCGGTCGTCGACCCAGGTGGTGTCGACCTGAGGATCCGACAGCCCGCCGGCCGCGATGACCGCCCGGAGGAAACCGGCGTTGGTGTCGACGCCCTCGACCACCAGCTCCGCCAGCGCCCCCGCGGCGCGCTGAGCCAGGCGGTCGGCGTCCCCCGACGGGTCGGAGACGACGAGCTTGGCCAGCAGCGAGTCGTAACGGGGGCTGACCGGGTAGCCGGGGTAGGCGTGGGTGTCCACCCGGACGCCGGGGCCGCCGGGCGGTGAGAAGGCGAGCAGCACACCGGCGGAGGGAGCGAGCGTCCCGTCGGGGTGAACGGTCTCGGTGTTGACCCGCAGCTG
Source organism: Acidiferrimicrobium sp. IK (assembly GCF_025499425.1). Lineage (GTDB taxonomy): Bacteria > Actinomycetota > Acidimicrobiia > Acidimicrobiales > Palsa-688 > Acidiferrimicrobium. The sequence continues at coordinate 32,267 of NZ_JAIMCB010000016.1, read as the reverse complement.
CAGCGCGCCGCCCCGGGTGGGCGAGCCGGCCGCCAGGCCCAGCTCACCCAGCCCGGCCCCGCCGGCGACGCGAAGGCCCAGGTCCACCAGGTCGAGGCCGGTGACCTCTTCGGTGACGGTGTGTTCGACTTGGATGCGCGGGTTGACCTCGAGGAAGGCGACCTGCTCTCCGACCACGAGGAACTCGACGGTCGCCAGACCCCGGTACGACACCGCGGCGGTGACCGCCACCGCGGCGTCGTGGAGCCGCCGGCGCGTCGAGGGCGCCAGCCGCGGCGCCGGTGCCACCTCGACCAGCTTCTGGCGCCGGCGCTGGAGGCTGCAGTCGCGGTCGCCGAGGGCCACCACCGCGCCGGTGCCGTCCCCGATGACTTGCACCTCGACGTGGCGGGCGTGCCCGAGCAGCTGCTCGACGAAAACGGCGCCGTCACCGAAGGCGGCTTGGGCTTCGGAGCGGCAGCGGGCGAAGGCGTCGGGCAGGTGCTCGCGACGGGTGACCGGGCGCATCCCCCGCCCGCCGCCGCCAGCAACCGCTTTGACCATCACCGTCGCCCCCGGGCCGAGGCCGTCGAAGAACGCGGTGGCGGCGTCGAGGTCGGTCGGGCCGCTCGTCGCGGCGGCGAGCGGCAACCCGAGCGACGCGGCGTGGGCCCGGGCCCGGGTCTTGTCACCGAAGAGGGCCAGCGCTTCCGGGCTGGGCCCGACGAAGGTGACGCCGGCGTCGGCGCAGGCCGCGGCGAGCGCCGGCTGCTCGGCGAGGAACCCGTAGCCGGGGTGCAGCGCGTCGCAGCCTGTCTCCAGCGCCGCGCCGACGACCGCCTCGACGTCGAGGTAGGCCGCCGGCCCCGACCCCGGGAGGCGCACCGCCGTGTCGGCCCTCGCAACGTGAGCGCACGCCGCGTCGTCCTCGGGGGCCACCGCCACGGTCCGGATGCCCGCCAGCGCGGCGGAGCGCATGATCCGCACCGCGATCTCGGCCCGGTTGGCGACGAGGAGGCGGGAGATCGGCCCGCTCACGACCCCCTCCGCAGGACGATCCCGGCCGCTTCGCGGTCCCACACCCCGGGGCCAACGCCGCGTTCTCGCAGCGTGCGCTTAACCACCTTCTGGGTCGGGGTCTTCGGCAGGTCGTCGGCCACCTCCACGTAGCGGGGGACCATGAAGTACGGCAGCCGGTCGATGAGGAACCGGGTCAGCGCCTCGGGGTCGAGCGTCGCGCCGGGCCGGGCCACCACGACGGCTTTGATCTCGTCCTCCCCGAGCTCGGCGGGCACCGCCACCACCGCGCTCTCGTACACGTCAGGGTGCTCGTTGATGACCCGCTCGACCTCGAACGACGACACGTTCTCCCCCCGCCGGCGCAAAGCGTCTTTCATCCGGTCGGTGAAGTAGAAGCGGCCAGCGGCGTCGGTCCGGAACGCGTCGCCGGTGTGGACCCAGCCGTCGACGATCGTCGCCGCGGTCGTGTCGGGCAGGCGGTGATAGCCGGCCATGACGGTGTGCGGCACCGAGGGGCGCACCCACAGCTCGCCGATGTCGCCCGGGGCCACGTCGGTGCCGTCGCGGTCGACGAGACGCAGCTCGAAGCCGGTGCGGGGAAACCCGGCCTCGCCGCCGACGAGGGTGTCTGGCGGACCCGACAGCACCGCGCCGATCTCGCTCATCCCGTACACCGCGGCCAGCTGGACGTCGAAGCGACGCCGGAAGCCGTCGACGTCGCTGGCCAGGGGGGCCATGACTGCCAGCTGCAGCGGGTTGTCAGCGTCGTCGGGGCGGCGAGGTGCCTGCTGCAACAGCTCGGCCATCGCTCCCAGCATGACGGTGACGGTAATGCCCTGCCGGCGCACGACGTCCCAGAAGCGGGTCACCGAGAACGCCGGCTCCACGACGCAGCGGGCCCGGTGGATGAGCGCCTGGTACACGCCGTACCACTGGCCGGCGAGGTGGAAGATCGGCAGGGTGACCAGGATCCGGTCGCCGGGTACAGGGCGGGACTCGTCCTCCCTCGAGGCGTAGGTGTAGGCGTGGGCGTGGGGGACGAGCACCCCCTTCGAAGGCCCTGTGGTCCCCGATGTGTACATGTAGGCCATGAGGTCCGACGGGGCCAGCGCCACGGGATCCAGCGCCGGGCCGGACTCCAGCTCGGCGAAGGGCACCACCCGGAACCGCCCGGTGAGCGCCCGGTCCGCGGCGCCGGCGTCGCCCCTCACCGCCACCGTGCGCAGCCCTTCGAGATCGGGGGCCACCGCCGCCAGCCGGTCCAAGTAGCGGTCGTCGGCGACGAGCACCTCGACGCCGGAGTCGTTGAGGATGTGGGACAAGAACCGGCCCTTGTACGCGGTGTTGACCGGCACCTCGACCATGCCGCCCAGGCTCAACCCGGAGAAGGCGTGCACGAAGTCCAGCGAGTTGTCGAGCATCAGCGCCGCCGGCTGGCCCCGGTCGACGCCCAGGCCCCGCAACCCCCCTCCCAGCCGGCGGGCCCGCTCGAAGCTGCTCGCCCAGGTCCACGACCCGCCGCCCTCCTCGAGCTGGGCGACGTCGTCGGGACGCTCGGAGAGGGCTCGCTCGTAGGCCGCGCTGAACGTGCGCTGCTCCACAGGCGGCAGCCCGGCGGGGGTGGTGGCGGTCACAGCCAGACTTTACGCGCGTGTAAAGCGCCCGGGCCGCCGGGGCGCTGCTCCGTACTCTGGACCAGGGAGCCCCGGCGCCCGGCGCGCCATCCACCGGCACCCACTCGGCCCAAGGAGCTGGACATGCTCGAGCATCAACTTCGCGACGACCTGACCGCAGCGATGAAGGCGCAGGACAAGCTGCGCATGTCGACCCTGCGCTCGCTGCGGGCCGCGATCATCAACGCCCAGGTCGCCGGCGCCCAAAAGCGCACGCTCACCGACGAGGAGGTGACCGCCCTGCTGCAGTCGGAGCTGAAGAAGCGGGCCGAGGCGGCGGAGGCGTTCGACCTGGGGCAGCGTCCGGAGCGGGCCGCGTCGGAGCGGGCGGAGGCCGAGATCATATCCTCCTACCTCCCCCAGGCCCTGAGCGACGACCAGCTCGACGCCCTCGTCGCCAGGGTCGTCGAGGCCGGCGGCTACCACGGCAAGGCCGACATGGGCGCGGCGATGCGCGACGCCAAGGCCGAGGCCGCCGGACGCGCCGACGGCCGCAAGCTGGCCGAGCTGGTCCAGGCCCACCTGGCGTAGGCGTCCGGCGTCGGGCCCCCTGGCGGCGCCTGCTGCTCCCAGGCGCAATACTGCTGCGGTGGTCGTCCTGGGCCGGGTGCTCGAGCGTGCAGGCCGGCTCGGCGACGTCACCGACGGGACGCGGGGCCGGCGGGTCCAGGTGGTGCTCACGGGGTCGCTGCTCGCGGCCAACGCCGTCGGAGCGCTGGTCGTCGCCGGCTTGGCGCTTTTCGTGATCCCCGGGCCGACGGTGTTCTCTGGGCCGGCGGCGCCGGTCACGTTCGGGATCCTCCCCCTCTACGTGATCCTGGCTCTCCTCGGCGGTGCGATCGTCGGCACCCGCGCCGCCGTGCGGTCCTTGGAGTGGGTCCGCGAGGGGCGACCGCCGACCTTCCCCGAAGCCAGCGCGATGTTCGCGGTCCCGGCCCGGCTGGTGCTGGTCCAAGCCGGGCTGTGGGCCGGTGCCGCCGCCCTCTTCAGCGGGCTCTACGGCTCGATCGACAGCCGCAACCTGCCACGGGTGGCGTTCCCGGTCGCGTTCGGTGGCCTGATCGTGTGCGCCAACGCCCTGTTGCTGACCGAGATGGCCCTGCGGCCGGTGGCCGCAGAGGCGCTGGCGGTGCGCGCCCCGGACCGCCGGGCCGGGGTGCGGGGCCGGACGCTGCTCAACTGGGCCCTCGGCTCCGGGCTCCCGGTGGTGGGCGTGATCACCGTCGCCCTCTACGCCCTGACCCGCCGCGACATCACCGTCACCCGGCTGGCGGTGACGGTCGTATGCCTCGGCGCGGTGACCTTGGTGTTCGGTTTCCTCCTCATGCTCCTTGTCAGCGAAGCCACCATCGCCCCGATCCGAGCCGTTCGCGAGGGGATGGCGGCGATCGGGGCCGGGGACTTCGCGGCGGCGGTGACCGTCGACGACGGCACGGAGCTGGGCGAGCTGCAAGCCGGGTTCAACCGGATGGCCGCCGGCCTTAGGGAACGCAACCGGGTCAGGGACCTCTTCGGCCGCCACGTCGGCGCCGCGGTGGCAGCCGCCGCCCTCGAGACCGTGCCCGAGCTGGGCGGAGAGGAACGCTACGTCGCCGTGCTGTTCATCGACGTCGTCGGCTCCACCCAGATGGCCGACGCCCGCCCCCCGAGCGAAGTGGTCGGGCTCCTCAACCGGTTCTTCGCGGTGATCGTGGACGAGGTGGAGGCGCGCAGCGGGATCATCAACAAGTTCATCGGCGACGCCGCGATGGCGGTGTTCGGGGCGCCCGTGCCGGCCGCCGACCCGGCGTCCGCGGCGCTGGCCGCCGCCCGCGCCGTCGTCGCCCGCCTGCAGCGGGAGGTCCCCGACGTGGCGGTCGGCGCGGCGGTGTCCGCGGGGATCGCGGTGGCCGGCAACATCGGGGCCCAGGAACGCTTCGAGTACACCGTCATCGGGGACCCGGTCAACGAGGCGGCCCGGCTGAGCGAGCTGGCCAAGACCACCGGGGGTCTGGTGGCCAGCGGCCGGGCCGTCGCCGACGCCGACCCCGACGAGCGCGGCCGGTGGCGCCACGTCAGCGACGTCGTCCTCCGAGGCCGCAGCCAGGAGACCGGCGTGTACCAGCCGGGCCGTGCGGTCGAAGCCGATGCCTGAGGCGGCCGCCGGCGCGGCGGCGGTCGGCAGCGCCCCGTGGTGGGTCGATCATCAGGCCCGGCTGGCCCGGCGCAAACCCCGTCCCGACGGGCTCACCGTCGAACGGGTCCTCGACGCGGCCCTCCGCGTGGTGGACACCGAAGGCCTCGAGTCGCTCACCATGCGCCGCTTGGCGGAGGCCCTCGGCACCGCCACCGCGTCGCTTTACCGTCACGTCGCGAGCCGCGAGGCGCTGCTCGTGTTGATGGTGGACCGGCTCCTCGGCGAGGTCCGCCTGCCGCCCGACGGGCTGAGCGGGCGACGGCAGGTCGAGTGGTTGGCCCACGAGCTGAGGGCGGTCCTGCTGTCGCACGCGTCGCTGCTCCCCGCCGTGACCGCGTCGCCGGTGGTAGGGCCCAACGCCATGCGGGGCGCCGACCGGGGCCTCGAGGGTTTCTTGGCCATGGGACTCGACGGCCGGCGCACGGTGTCGGCGTACCTGGCGCTGGTCGACTACGTGTTCGGCACCGTCTACTTCGACACCGGGCCGGGCCCGACCGGCGGGCGGCACAACCCGGGGCTGATCGACGTCGCCGTCGCCGAGGGCTACCCGACGTTGTGGGCCCGCCGCCACGAGATGGCGGCCGTGTCGGAAGACGAGGTCTTCGCGTTCGGGCTGGCCGCGTTCCTCGACGGCCTGACCTCCCGGCCCTCGCCCCTACACGCGAACGATGGTCGCTTATAGTTCGGGCAGGTCCGACGCGCACGGGGAGCGACCGCATGACCATCACCGACCATTCCACCGAAGCCGCCGAGCTGCTGAGCGCGCCCGAGCCGTGGGCCGACATGGACCGCTGGCACGAGCGGATGCGGGAGATCCGCCGGGACACCCCCGTCGTCGCGGTCCAAGCCGACGGGTTCGCACCGTTTTTGGCCGTGTTGCGCTACGCGGATGTGTACGCGGTCGAGCGCGACAGCGACCTGTGGCACAACACGGAGCGGTCCGTGCTCCAGCCCGAGGAGGAGATCCGCCGGATGGTGGACGCCGGCCTCCCCATGCCCCGCACGTTGGTGCACCTCGACGGCGTCGACCACCGCGACCACCGCCAGGTGGCCAACGACTGGTTCAAGCCGGCGTCGGTCCGCCACCGCCAGCCGCGCATCGACGCCATCGCCGACCTCTTCATCAACCGGATGCGCGACCTCGGCGGTCGCTGCGATTTCGCCAAAGACATCGCCCAGCCCTTCACCCTTCGGGTGATCATGGACATCTTCGGGGTCCCCGAAAGCGACGAAGCGATGATGCTCGAACTGACGCAGGGGTTGTTCGGTGCCGGCGACCCCGAGTTCCTGGGAGACGCCGCCGACCCCGGAGCCGCGGTCATCAACTCCATCATGAAGTTCATCGAATACTTCAATGCCATCACCGCCGACCGCCAGCAATGCCCCACCGAGGACCTGGCGACGGTGATCGCCAACGGGCAGCCCGGCGGGTGCCCGATGGGCGAGGCCGAACGGCTCTGGTACTACATCATCGTCGCTACCGCCGGCCACGACACCACCTCCTTCGGGCTGTCGGGGGGGATGGAGGCGTTGCTGCGAGACCCTGACCAGCTGTGGGCCATCCGCGCCGACCCGTCCCTCGCTGCCAACGCCGCGGAGGAAGCCATCCGCTGGACCAGCCCGGTCCGCCACTTCATGCGCTACGCCACCCGCCCGACTGAGGTCGCCGGCGTCCCGGTCGGGGAGGGGGAGCGGATCATGCTCTCCTACCCGAGCGCCAACCGCGACGAGGCGGTCTTCGACGACCCGGACCGCTTCGACATCCGCCGGTCCAACGCCGACCGGCTGATCAGCTTCGGTGGCGGTTCGCACTTCTGCCTGGGCGCCCAGTTCGCCCGCCGGGAGATCCGCACCATGCTCGCCCGGCTGTCAGCGGAGCTGGAGAGCATCGAGCCCGACGGCCCCGCCGAGTGGGCGGCCTCCAACTTCGTGTCCGGAGTGAAGCACCTCCCCGTCCGCTACCGCTTCGCCCGATGACCCGCCCAGGACCGCTCGACGAGCTGTTCGTCCACCAGACCCCCCAGCTGCTGGGCCAGGTCGAGCCGCACCACCCGTACTGGCGGGAGAGCTACTTCTTCGACCTGCACCGGCCGGACGCCGCGGGCGACGTGGTGTTCTTCACCCTGGCCCGCTACCCGGCCGCGCAGAAAATGGACTCGCTGCAGATGGGCCGCGTCGCTGGCGAGTCGGTCCTCGGGCTGCTCGAGCGCCCCTACGGCGGGGACGCTCACACCACCGATGTCGGCGCGGCGCGCGTCGAGGTCGTCACGCCCTTCGAGGAGCTGCGGTTGTGGGCCGACCCGGCCGTCGCGGCGATCGGCTTGGACGTGACGTTCCGGGCCCGCACCGAGCCCTACGCCCTCAGGCGGGGCACGATGCGCGCCGGCGACGAGATCGTCTGGGACCAGAGCCACATCCTCCAATCCGGGACCTACACCGGGACCTACACCGCTGCGGGCGTCACCTACGACATCGACGGCTGGGTCGGCCAGCGGGACCACTCGTGGGGGATCAGAGACCACGGGCGCTGCCCCCTCTGGATGTGGCTGCAACTCCAGTTCGACGACGGGTTCCTCGGGGTGTGGCACTGGGAGCTGCCCGACGGCGCCCGGGTGTACACCGACGGGTGCTGGGCGCCGGCGGACCGCTCCGAGCCGATCCCGGTGGTCGACTTCCGCCACGACCTGGCCTGGCGGGGCGCGGACGGCGCAGCGGTCGGGTACGGCACCGGCGGGGAGGCGGTGGCCGGCCTCGGCGGGTCGTGCACCTTCACCCTGCGGGGCGGGCAGTCCATCACCGTCGAGGCGGCCGGACGCTTCGACCGGCCCTACGAGCCGTTCCACCGGGGTGGGCTGTCGCAGATGCGGGTCCGGGCCGACGACGGCCGGGAGGGCAGCGCCATCTACGAGATCACCGGCGCCCGCCACCACCGCTACTTCCCCGACACGGTCGTCGAGGGGATCCTGCCGTCCTGACCGGCGCTGCCGGTCGGTTGCTTGCTTCCAGGGGGGAAGAATGACCACTACCGCTGCTGACCTGACACCCGAATACCTCACCGCTGCTCTGCGCGACCACCTGCGAGGGGCCTCGGTGGTAGCGGTCACCACCGAGGTGGTCGGCGCCGGCCAGATGGGCGACTGCGTCCGGGTGACGCCCGACTACGACCGTCCCGGCGCCGGCCCGGCGACGCTCGTGGCCAAGCTGCCGTCGACCGATGCGACAAGCCGGGCCACCGCGGCGGCGCTGCGAGCCTATGAGATCGAAGTCAATTTCTACCGGGAGCTGCACGCCGGCCTGCAGGTGCGGGCGCCGCGCTGTTACCACGCGGCGATCGACGTGGAGACCTCCGACTTCACGCTGCTGCTCGAGGACGTGGCCCCGGCCCGGCAAGGCGACCAGCTCGCCGGCTGCACCCCCGACGAGGCGGCCGCCGCGGTGGCGGAGCTCCCCGGTCTGCACGCGCCCCGCTGGGGAGACGACCGCCTGGCCAAGCTGGACTGGCTGCACCGCAACACCGTCGAGGCCAAGGGGACCATCCCCGAGCTGGTGCGCAGCCTGTGGCCGGGGTTCGTCGAGCGTTACGCCGAGCGGATGGACCCCGAGATCCTCGCCGTCGCCGAGCGGCTCATCGACCAGCTCCACGTCTACGACGGCAACCGGCCCGGGCCGTGGACGGTCACCCACGGTGACTACCGGCTCGACAATCTGCTTTTCACCGATGCCACCGACCGGCCCGGAGGGGGGCGCCCGGTGGTCGTCGACTGGCAGACCGCGGTGTACGGCCCCGGTGTCAGCGACCTCAGCTACTTCCTCGGCAGCGGCCTGCTCCCAGGCGAGCGGGCGGCTCACGAGGCCGACCTGGTCCGCAGCTACCACCAGGCCATGCGGGCGGCCGGCGTCGACCTGGGGTGGGAGGACCTTTGGGCCCAGTACCGTCGCTACTCCTTCGGTGGTCTGGTCATGGCCATCGCCGCGTCGATGCTGGTGCAGCGCACGGAGCGGGGCGACGACATGTTCATGACCATGGCCCACCGCCACGGGCGCCACGCCATCGAGATGGATGCGGTCGATCTCTTGGCGTGAGCCGACCGGGCCGCCGCCTAGGGCTGTTTGCTGGCGTTGAGCCCGAGGCGCTCCTCCAGCAGGGCGAGCACCTGGTGGAGGGCGGCCTTGGTGGGGGAGCCGTCCTCGTCGACCAGGTGCTCGGTCAGCACCGAGTGGGCGTTTCGGGGGTGGCCGTACCGGTTGCCGGGCGACGAGTCGATCTCGACGGCCACGAAGCGGTCGCCGAGGGTCCGGCGCAGGGTGTCGAAGCGGGGCTCCCGGCAGGCCATGTCACCGGTGAAGCGCAGCCCGAGGACGGTGGTGCCGTCGCGCTCGGCTCTGGCCTTGAGCGTCGCGACGTCACCCTCCGAGACCGCGACCGCGCCCTGACGGGCCTTGCCCAACGGGAACGGCAGCGAAGGCTGGCTCAGCACTGGGGCCACGACGATGTCGTCGACGGCCATCGCCAGCGCGTAGTTGCCGGTGAAGCACATGCCAACGACGCCGATCCCCGGGCCGCCGCAGCGCCGGTGCTCGGCCGCGCCGAGGGCCCGCAACCACCCGGTGACCGGCCCGACGGAGCCCGTCGCCAGGCACGAGAACTCCCGGGACACGCACACCTGCGCCAGGCTCTTGAGCGCGTACCCGGCCGACGGGGGCTTGCCCGGCTCGCCGAAAAGGTGGGGCATGACGATCGACGCGCCGAGGGCCCGGACCCGGCCGGCGAAGTCGAGCACCTTCGGGGTGATGCCGGGGATCTCGGCGATGACGACGACCGCGGGACCGTCGCCGCTGCGGTAGACGTCGTGGGTGAAACCAGCGGCGGTGAACGGCGCCACCTGGAACTCGTCGAGGGATACCGGCATCGCAGGAGTGTAAGCCCCGGCGCGGCGGCGCTCGCCGCTGCGGTCAGGGGCGAGCGAGGAGGTCCTCGCTCCAACGCGGGTACGCAACAGAACGGGCGGCGTCGACCACGGCGTCGACGGGCCCGGCGGTGTCAAGGACATGCGCCCCAGGCCAATCGTCGGCGTCGGCCCGCATGGCCGCGGCGATCTGAGGGGTGGCGTCGGAGTCGCCGGCGCCGGAGCGGCGGCGGCCCTCGATCCGTTCGTCGGCCACTCGGGGGTCGAGCCAGCAGTTGATCTGCACCAGCTCGCCGTGGGCTGCTCGCGCCGCTTCCGCTGCGGCCACGCGCTGGGGCTCGGCGGTCCACGACGCGTCCACCACGACGCTGCGACCGTGGCTGAGATGAGCGGCGGCCCGAGCGATGAGTTCCTGGTAGACCCGGTCGGTCACCTCCGGGCGGTAGAGGTCGCTGCGGTAGTCGCTGCCTCGCTTTTGGGACCCGCCGGAGAAGGCAGGGGAGTGGCGGACCTCGTCGCTGCTCAGCCGCTCCCAGCCGAGCGCCCGGGCCAGGCCAGCGGCGGTGGTGGTCTTCCCGGTGCCCGGGAGCCCGCCGACGAGGACCAGGCGAGGGCGGGCCAGCTCCAAGTGGGCGTGGCTCAACGCCAGGAGGGCGTCGGCCTGCCGGCCGGCGTCGCGGTCCCCCTGGTCGTGGCGCAAGGCCGCCACCTTGCTGCGCACCGACGCCCGGTACGCGATCCAGTGATGGGCCAGTCCCGCCGGCCAGTCGTCGCCGGTGATCTTTCGGTAGTCGGCCAGGAACCGGGCCCCGGCGGCCGGGGCGCCGATGCGTTCCAGGTCCATGGCCAAAAAAGCCACGTCGCCGAGGACATCGCCGACACGGAGGGAATCATCGAACTCCAGGCAGTCGAGTACCCGCACCCCGTCGTCGAGCACGAAGATGTCGTCGGCCAGGAGGTCGCCGTGGCCGTCGCGCACCCGTCCCCGGCGACGTCGGTCGGCGAAGGCCTCGGCGCAGCCGTCGAGGTACGCCTCGGCTTGCGCCCTCACCCGCTCCAGGGTCCCCGCCGACACCGTCCCCGACGCGCCGTGAGCGGCCAGGGCATCGAGATTCTCCCTCCAGCGGGACCGGATCGCGTCGAGGCCGCCGGGGCCGTCCTCGCGACGGTCCTCCTGCGCCCCGGCGTGCACCCCAGCCACCAAGCCAGCGACCTCCCGCAGCGGGCCGCTGGTGTCGCTCCCGGCCCGGACCAGCCGCGACAGGCGGGCGTGTTCGGGGAGGCGCCGCATGACGACCATGTACTCGCACACCTGGCCGTCCGGGCCGACCACCTCGGCCACCCCCCGGTAGACGTCGGGCGCGAACCGTTGGTTGAGCTCGACCTCCCGGTGGCAGGCACGCCTGCGCTGATCCAGCTCGGACCAGTCCAAGTAGGGCGTGGTGACGGCCTTCTTGATCTTGTAGGCGGCGTCGCCCAAGAGGACGACGGTCGAAACGTGCGTCTCGAGCAGTCCCGGCGGGTCCGGCGAGGGGGTGCCGGCGTGCATGGCTTCGACAGTAGGCCGGCGTCCGCAGGGATCGGCAGCCGGTGTCAGCCGTGCCGTAGACCAGCGAGGGCCGGTTCAGGTTGTGATGTACCCGCCGTTGATCGGGATGGTCTGGCCGGTCACCCAGGCGGCGTCGTCGCTGGCCAGCCAGACCACCGCAGCCGCTACGTCCGCCGACCGACCGAATCGGGGCACGACGTACGACGACAGCGCTTTGAGGCGCAGCCCGTCGTCGTTGTCCATGCCGTCCCTGGCCTGGGTCGCCAGCGAGAGGGTGTTGCAGGTGACGCCCTTGTTGCCGACCTCCTTGGCCAGAGAGCGCATCAGGGCGGGCCCCGCGCCTTTCGACGCGGCGTAGGCGGCCAGCTTGCGGTCACCGCCTCGCGCCGACTCCGAGCCGATCGTGATGACCCGACCCCAGCCCCGCTCGACCATCCCGCCGAGCACGGCGTAGGTGCAGTTCATCGGGCCGTACACGTTCAAGTCGATGAACGGCTTCCACGCCGAGGGGTCTTCCTGCCAGAACACCTTCATACCGAACCCGCTGAGCGGGATCCCGGCGTTGTTGACCAAGATGTCGACCGGGCCGAACCGGCCGAACGCTTCGGTGACCGCGGCGAGGTCGGTGACGTCGGCGACGACGGTATCGGCCTTCCCGCCCGCGCCGCGGATCTCTTCGACCACCGCCTCGGCTCGTTCCGCGACGATGTCGTTGACGCCGACGTAGGCGCCGGAGGTGGCGAGACGGCGCGCCGTCTCCGCTCCGACGTTCTGGCCTGCGCCGGTGATCAGCGCGCTGCGCCCGCTCAGTTCAGCCATGAGACTCCCCCAAATACGGCCCGGACCAACGGTCGGAGCGTAGCGAAGTCCGGCGCACGAGCCGCAGGGCGGCCTGGTCAGCGCCGCTCCCGGCTATCACCCTGCGCCGATGCTCGTTCATGTTCCCGGGCCGGAAGATTGTGAGCGATGCCGACTTTCGGCCAGCTCCCGGAGTCGGGTCTTCAGCACCTTGCCGGTGGCGTTGAGCGGTAGCTCTCTTACGATCTCCACCCGCCGGGGGACCTTGTAGTTGGCCATGTGGCGCACGGCGTAATGGAGGACCTCCTCGGGGGACAGCGCAGCGCCTGGTCGGGGCACGACGAACGCCACTCCGACCTCGCCCATGGTCGGGTCGGGTACGCCGATCACGGCGACCTGGCTGATCTGTTCGAGCCCGGCAAGGGCCCGCTCTACCTCGGCGGGCGCGACGTTGAACCCTCCGACGATGTAGATGTCTTTCTTCCGGTCGGTGATCCTCAGGTACCCCTCGGTGTCGGCGACGACGACGTCGCCCGTGTGGAGCCACCCGTCGCGAACGGCGTCAGCGGTCAGGTCTGGGTCGTCGAAGTACCCGCTCATGACCGTGTAGCCGTGCACGAGCAGCTCCCCCGGCTGCCCGGGAGCGACGTCCGCGCCGGACCCGTCGACGACGCGCACTTCGAGCCCGGGGAGCGGCCGTCCGACGGTGCTGGCGATGACGTCGGGATCGTCGCCGGGTTGGCTGACCGATACCAGACCGTGGCACTCGGTGAGCCCGTACCCGGTGATGCAGGTGAGGCCCATCTCGTCGGTGAGGCGGCGGACCAGCTCGACGGGGACGGTGCTGGCAGAGACGACGGCGCCCCGCAGCGACCGTAGGTCGCGGCCGGCTCGAGCCGGATGGTCGAGCATGGCCACGAACATGGTCGGCGACCCGGGGAGGTACGTGACCTGCTCCCGCTCGATGGTCTGCATCGCCTGCTCGGGATCGAACGTGGGCAGGGACACCGTGGTGGCGCCGACCATGAGGTTTAGCATCCACCCGGCCTTGTAGCCGAAGGTGTGGAAAAACGGGAGCACGATCAGGGGCCGGTCCCGGTCGTCGATCTGCGGGCCGGTGTTGTACCGCTCGTAGCCTTTGAGGCTGGCTCCGTGGCGCAGGATGGCGCCCTTGGGGAACCCGGTGGTCCCGGAGGTGAAAATGATGTCTGATGCGTCCGCGGCAGTGGCCGCCGACATCCGCCGGTCGACCACGGCGGCGTCACCTGGGCCGCCCGAGTCCAGGAACTCGAGCCACCCCTGGGGCGCCGGCCTCCCCGGTCCGGGTGTCTCCACGGCTCGGCGTAGGACAGCAAGGTCTGGCCGCTCGCGCCGGAGGGCGTCGAGGAACCGCCGGCCGAGGAACTCCTCGACCGCGAAGAGGGCGCGGCTACCCGACTTGGTCAGGATGTAGGCGGCCTCGTCGGCGGTGAGGCGGGTGTTGAGCGGCACCAGCACGGCACCGGCCGCCTGCACCCCGAGCGCGATGCGAACCCAGTTGGCGCTGTTGGGTGCCCAAAGCGCGACCCGGTCACCGACGCCGATCCCGCTGGCCACCAGGGCGACGGCGACCTTTCGCATGCCGTCGGCGACACCGGCGAAGGTCAGCCGTTCGTCGCCGTCGACGATGGCCTCGGCGTCACCGAAGCGCGCTGCGCTGGCGACCGCCATGCGAGGGATCGTCCCGTACCGGTCGTCGGCGTCCACAGCTCGAGGCTCCGCGGTCAACTGTCTCCCGGTCCTTTCGGAAGTCCGAGGACGCGTTCGCCGAGGATGTTCCGCTGGATCTCGGAGGTGCCGGCGTACACAGTCCCCGAGCGGGCGTTCAGGAGGAAGATGTCGATCCAGGAGTTGTTGCTGTTAGGCGCTCGTACCTCGTCGGTGCGCATCTGGCGCGAGAGGCGGCGACCCTCACGCACCAGGCCGCCGGTGCCCATGAGCTCGAGAGCCAGGTCCGTTGCGACCTGGTGATACTCACTCCAGTACAGCTTCGCGATGGAGGACTCAGGTCCCAGCTCGCCGTCTCTCAACCAGGTGGTGAGGATGCGGTATCCGAGGAAGCGCATGATCTGCACCTTGCTGTAGCACCAGGACAGGCGTTGGCGTACCACGGCGTCGCGGTCTCGCCCGTTCACCCGAGCGAGATCCACGAGCCGCTCGAACTCTCCTTGGAAGAGGATCGGGTTGGTCGCCGCTTCCTCGCCCCGCTCCAGCCCCAGCAGGCTGTTGGCGACGGCCCACCCGCCGTTTATCTCGCCGAGCAGATTGCCCGCGTCGGTACGAGCATCGGTGAAGAACACCTCGCAGAACTCGGCCTCACCGGTGCTGGTCACGATCGGGCGCACCTCTACTCCCTGCTGGCGCATGGGGACCAGAAAGAAGGTGATGCCCCGGTGCTTGGGCGCGGCGGGGTCGGTGCGGGCCAACACGAAGATCCAGTCACCCAACTGACCCCGCGAGGTCCAGATCTTCTGCCCGTTCAACACCCATTCGTCGCCTTGGCGCCGAGCTTGGAGGGTTAGGCCCGCCAAGTCGGACCCCGCGTCGGGCTCCGAGTAACCCTGCACCCAGTTCTCGTCCCCGGACAAGATGCCGGGAAGGAACCTTCGCTTCTGGTCTTCCGACCCCCAGCGCAGGAGCGTGTTCCCCATCATCTTCAGGGTGGTGGCATCGATGTTGCGGCCCCACGGAACGCCGGATTTGGCGAACTCCTCGGCCAAGACGACCTGTGCGATCTTCGGCAGCCCCCGGCCGCCGTACTCGACAGGCCAGCTAACACCGACCATCCCATTGGCGGCCATCGTTGCTCGCCACCGATCGGTCCATGCGAGCGCCTCGTGCCGATCGAGGTCGCCGAAGCAGAAACCGACAGGGAGATGGTCGCTGAGGAAGCGCCGGACCTCGACACGAAACTCCTCGGCTTCCGGCGGGTAACGAAGATCCACGCCCCATGCTACCCACGCCCTGCCAGTGGCTTGACGCTAATGTCAAGCCACTGAGGCGGGATTGTCGGTGAGATGATGGCGGCGTGAGTGCCGATGAGACGAGGTCCGGGTGGGACCGCCGCCGTGAGGCGCTCCTCGGACGCTACGAGCAGGTGGCCCTGGAGCTGTTCGCAAAGCGGGGGTTCCGGGAGGTGACGATGGACGAGGTCGCCGACGCCATCGGCGTGTCCGGGAGGACACTGTTTCGTTACTTCGCTACGAAGGAGGACGTCCTGCTCGGGCTGCCCAGGCGCCGCCTGGAGGTGAAGATCAGCAGGATCGCCTGCCTGCAGCCAGGTGACCGACCGTTCGAGGCCGCGTGGGCCTGCCTACTGGATGCCTCGGACGAGCGCAGCAGCGCGCTGGTCCAGATGACATTGTGGCGGACAGCGGCGCGAGACGTCCCCGAGGTCGTGGCCAGGGTGCGGGGGGAGCGCATAGAGGCGTTGATCGTGGCCCTGACTGCCTATTTCACCCGAGCCCTCGACGTGGACCCACAGTCGGACGTTCGACCTCGGCTGCTGGCTGGGGTCCTGGCCGGCGGCGAGATGGCGGTAGCTGAGAGCCTCACCCGCTCCCGCTTGTCCCAACAAGAGTTGTTCATGGCGGCCAAGGCAATCATGAACTGCCTGGGCGAGTCCGTCAGCGAGGTCGAACCCTGAGAAGGCCCTTGGCCTAGCCAGGAGGGTGTGATAATTTGTCAGAGGCTGACGAAGTACCGCCGGATCTGCGGCGTTTGCTCAAAACCCGAGGGGGGACGCTCGTGCTGTCCGATGACGTACAACTGATCTCTGTGGATGACCATGTGATCGAGCATCCGACGGTGTGGTCGGATCGGTTGCCGGCAAAATACCAGGAGGCGGGGCCACGGATCGTTGAGTTGGACGGCGGGGCGCAAGCGTGGTCGTTCGAGGGAGAGATCCATCCTACGGTGGGTTTGAACGCGGTGGCGGGGAAGGAACCGAAGGACTTCGGGTTGGAGCCGGTCCGCTACGAAGACATGCTGCCCGGTTGTTATGACGTCAAGGCTCGCTTGGCTGACATGGACCTTGACGGGGTGCACGCGCAGATGTGCTTCCCGTCGTTTCCTGGTTTCGCCGGTTCGAAGTTCTTGGCTGCCAAGGACAAGGACTTGGCGACGGCGTGTGTGGCGGCATGGAACGATTTCATCCTCGACGAGTGGTGCGCGGCGGCGCCTGACCGGTTCATCCCGATGGTTATGGTGCCGCTGTGGGATGTGGCGGCATCGGTAGCGGAGGTGGAGCGGACCGCAGCCAAGGGCGCGAAGGCGATCACGTTCTCTGAGGCGCCGCATCGGATCGGGCTGCCGTCGTACCACAGCGACCACTGGGATCCGTTCCTCGCGGCGGCGCAGTCGGCCGATATGCCGCTCTGTTTGCATTTCGGATCCGGCGGCGCGCCGGAAGTGGCGCCTGATGCGAACTTCGCTGTGTCGATCGCTTTGTTCGGGATGAACTCGATGTTCACGACCGTGGATCTACTTCTCTCCAGTGTGTTCCACAAGTTCCCTGCCTTGCGGGTCGCGCTGTCGGAGGGCGGGATCGGGTGGATGCCCTACGTTGTGGAGCGGCTGGATTATACGTGGGAGCGACATCGGTTTTATACCGGTGTCAACCAAGACGTGCGCCCGTCGGATCTGTTTCGGGACCATATCTTTGGCTGCTTCATCGCAGACAACGCGGGGATCGAGGTGCGGGATTTGATCGGGATTGACAACATCATGTTCGAGGGTGATTATCCGCACAGCGACAGCAACTTCCCGGCGTCACGCAAGAAGCTGGTCGAGGCTCTTGCCGACGTGCCCGATGAGGATGCCCGCAAGATCGCCGAGACCAACGCTCGGCGTGTCTTCAACTTCCAGCGGACGGCCTAACCCACGGCTGTGCGCAGCAATGTAAAGGTGACGACCCATGACGGGCGTTGTCCCTGCGTGCTGGGCGTGCCAGAGGTCGGCCGGACGGCGCGCCGCGGCTTGCTGCCTCTCTGCCCGCTAGCCCTGTAAAGGTGGGTGCGGCCGGGGCAGGGTCTCCATCTCCTCGATGACGTCCTTGGCTTGGTGGTCGTAGACGAGGGATGTGCGGGTGTCTGCGACGTCGCTGCGGCTGGTGATGTGCTCAAGGACGAAAGTGCGCAGCCACTCGACGCCGGGGACGGCGACGCGCACGAGGAAGTCGTCCTCTCCTGAGACCGTGTCGATCGCCACGGTCTCGGCTGCTGCGAGCACGGACTCGACAAAGTCGTTGACCGAGGCCGTGGTCTTCGGTTGGAGCCGGACGCTGATGAGGGCGCGAATTGGGCGGCCTAGCGCGTCGAGGTCGGTGTGGGCGTGCCACCCGGTGATGACCCCCCGCTCCCGGAGGTTCCGGACGCGTTCGAGGCAGGTCGACTCGGCGATGCCGGCGAGGCGCGCCAGCTCCTTGTTGCTGCGCCGGGCATCTTGCTGGAGAAGCCGAATGAGGAGCCGGTCGGTGGCCGAGAGACGGGGAGGGCCCACGGGGTCGACAGTAGATCGCCGCTGGGGGACGGGACTCAGGCGACCGGCTGCTGCCCGGCTTGAAGAAGGTCCACGAGGCGGGTCATCTCGGTGCGGTATTCCTCGATGGCACGGAGCTTGACGTCCTCGTAGCCGCGGATCTTCATCGGCAGGGACGCCAGGGCGGTGACCGGTTCAAGGTCGACGGATCGGAGCCGGGCAAGCTGCGTCCTAATGCTCGCGGCGTACTCGACGGGGAGTGCTCGCTCCGTGCGGCGCAAGGGCGAGCGACCGAAGGGATCCAGGGCTCGGCCTCGCAGCGAGCGCAGCGCTCGGAGCGCCTGCAGCAGCGGTTTGGCGGGGGGCCGGAGGTGTATCTTCTGCCGAAGACCCACACCGCGGAGGGCGGGCGGGTGCAGCAGCCAGGTGGTGCGGCCGGCAGCGGCCGGGTGCTCGAGGAGCAGCCGGGCGACTTCGTACTCGTCTTTGTAGGCGAGGAGCTTGTGGTAGCCCGAGGCGGCGGCTGCAGCAAGGTGGCCCTCACCGCCGACCGCCCGCTCCGCCCGCCACGTCTCCTCGACCAGGCGGAGGTGGCGCTCGGCCAGGTCTGGGTCCTGGTACTCGACGAGGTCCTGGGCGAGGGCGGCGATACGGGGCCGGTGGCTTTCGGGGAGATCGAATCTCGATGTGATGGCTGCGTCGCCGCCGGGCCCCGCCGTGGTGTCCGCACCGATGGGCCGGTGCGGGTCGTGGGCCCACGCGCGGCCGGCCTCGAAGCCTGACAGGTTGGCCTCAGCGGCCACGTCGTTGGCCTCGACGGCGGAGCGCAGAGCGCCGGCGGAGACCGGCAGCAGACCGAGTTGGCAGGCCGCGCCGAGCAGCACGACGTTGGCGGTCGTGGCCGGGACCCCCGCGGCTGCGGCGACGGCGGCGGCGTCGAAGAAGCAGCTGGCACCGGGGCGCGCCGCGTCGCGGAGCCGTTCGGACAGCTCGGTTGTCGGTGCCGGCCGGGCGTCCCTGCGCAGCAGCGCAGGCCCGTTGATGTTGGAGGTCGTCGAGGCGACGATCGCCGTCCGCCCGCTGTCTAGCCCGGCGAGCACGGAGGAGCGGGCCGCGGCAGGCAGGTCGGCGGCGAGGAGCAGGTCGACCTCGGCCTCGCCTAGGACGTTCGAGCGATCGAGCGCCCCCCGGCCCATCCGCAGGTCGGAGATCACCGGGCCGGCCTTCTGCGACAAGCCGGTCTGGTCCAGGCCCCATACCTCGACGCCTTCGAGCATCGCCGCCCACGCCAGGAGGTGGGCGACGGTCACGACCCCGGTGCCCCCGACGCCTGCGATTCGGACCGTGAGGGGACCAGCCGCGACTGGAGCGGGTGGGATTGCCAGTTCGGCTCCGGACGGGGCGGCGGATATCCCCCGCCCATCGTCCTCGACGAGGGTGAAGGCTGGGCAGTCACCCTGCAGGCAGGACAGGTCGGTGTTGCACGACTCCGGGTCGATCCGGGTCTTCGGCCCGAAAGCTGTCTCCACGGTCTGCAGCGACAGGCAGTTGGATTTGGCCTGGCAATCCCCGCAGCCCTCGCAGACCCGTTCATTGATCACCACCCGGAATCGGGGAGAGGGGACAAGGCCCCGTTTGCGGGCCCGGCGCAGCTCGGTGGCGCACGCCTGATCGTGGATCATGGCGGTCACCCCGTCGAGCCCGGCCAACTCCTCCTGGACCGCCACCACGTCCTCGCGGGGGCGAACCGTCACACCCTCGGGCATGCGCATCCTCCGGTAGCGGGACATGTCGTCGGTGGTGATCGTCACCCGCCGCACCCCTTCGAGAAGGAGCAGCCGTCCTAGCGCGACAGGAGAAGCGGCACCCCCCGCGATGTCCTGGCCGCCGGTCATGGCGGTCGCCCCGTTCCACAGCACCTTGAACGTGATCGCCACGCCGGCGGCTACCGCGGCTCGCACCGCGAGATGCCCGGAGTGGAAGAACGTCCCGTCCCCCAGGTTCTGCACGACGTGCCGGTCGGTCACGAACGGCGCCATGCCGATCCACTGGGCGCCCTCGCCGCCCATCTGAGTGATGCCGATGCTCTGCCCGACACGGGAGTCCGGCATGAAATGGACGATCGAATGGCACCCGATCCCCTCGCCCACCAGCGTGCCTTCCGGGACGACGGTGCTGACCGAGTGCGGGCAGCCCGAGCAGAACCAAGGCACCCGCTCGGTCTCGGCGGCGAGCGGGATGTGCATGCGGGGCGGCGCCGGCATCTGTACGGCCGGCCCGAAGCGAGCCCGGAGACCGGGCGCCAGCAGGCGGGCGATGCGGTGGGCGTCGAGGTTTCCGTGGCGAGGAATGAGCGGGCGGCCGGTCTGGTCGCGTCGCCCGATGACACGCGCCCAGGTGCCGCTGCGGGCCAAGAGGTCGAGCAGTTGGTGCTCGATCAGCTCGCGACGCTCCTCGATCACGACAATTTCCTCCGACGCGGCCAGTGAACGAGCGAAGCCGGCTCCGAGCGGGAACGGCATCCGCACCTCGGCCAGCCCGATCCCGACGCCGTCGAGGCTGCCGGGGTCGAGTCCCAAGAGCCGCACCGCTTCGAGCAGCTCGGAGAACACGGTCCCTGCTGCGACCAGCCAGACTCGGGGATTGCGGGGAGCGACCACGATCCGGTTGAGCCCGTTGGCGTCGCCGTAGCGACCCGCAGCGTCGATGCGGCTGGTGCGGACCACTTCCTCCCGCTCGATGGTCGCCGGGGTGAGCAGGTCCCCCGACACCGGCGGCCGGTCCCAGCCCTCCGGGAGGACAAGGGCAGGGGGCGGCGCGAGAGCGATGCTGCCCTCCCCGTCGGCGACGCTGGTGACCATCTTGAGCGCAGTCCAGGACCCGGACCACCGGGAGAGGGCGATGGCATGATGTCCGAGCTCCAAGACCTGTGCCAGCGTGCGGGGGAAGAGGACCGGTACGGCTAGGTCGGCCAGCGCCGCCTCCGAAGCGCTCGGCAGGGTGGAGGATTTGGCAGACGGGTCGTCCCCGACCAGTGCCACCGCCCCGCCGAGTGCCGAGGCGCCGGCATAGTTGGCGTGGCGCATGGCATCCATGCTGCGGTCCAGGCCCGGGGCTTTCCCGTACCAGACGCCCAGCACCCCATCGACGCGCGACCGCCGCTGGAGAGTCGACAGCTGGCTGCCCATCACCGCCGTGACCGCAAGCTCCTCGTTGACCGCCGGCCGGTGGACCACCTCCAAGCCATGGATCGAGCGGAGTGCGTGGCCCAGCTCCTTGTCAAAGCCGGCCAACGGGGAACCCTGGTAACCGGAAACGAACGCCGCGGTCCGGTGCCCGGCCATCCGGTCGGCGCGGAGCTGATCGACGATCACACGGACCGCCGCCTGCACCCCTGAGAGATGCACCTCGACGCTCTCTCCGGTCCAGCGGTCATGCAACGTCGGGTGAGATTTGTCGGGTGCGATGACGTCGGTCACCGAGCCATCCTGGAGCTTCTTCGCCTGTGCAGCCAGGAGTCCGAATATCATCGCGGGATACGTGGATATAATCGCGGATAATGCGAACTTCGGGGTCGCAGGGGCACGACGACCGAAGGACCTGGCTAGTGCCCTGGCCGGCGTCGGATCGGCGAAGCGGACGCCGACCTAGTATTGCAAAGGTTGTTTTCAATACCGGCCCAGGCCGCTAGGCTCCTCGTGGCGCCGGGCCGGCTGGCGGCAGATCGGGGACATGATGGGATCACTCGAGGGCAGGGTTGCGCTGATCACCGGTGCCGCTCGGGGGCAGGGTAGATCGCATGCCGTGCGTCTGGCAGAGGAGGGAGCGGACATCATCGCCCTGGACATATGCCACGACATAGCGACCATGGACTACCCCAACGCTTCGGCGGAGGATCTCGACCAGACGGTAAAGTTGGTTGAGGCGGCTGGGCGCCGGATCATCGCCCGTCAGGCCGACGTCCGAGACGCCGCCGCGGTGAAGGCAGTGAGTGATGAGGGTTTCGAGGTCTTCGGCCGGCTCGACATCGCCTTGTCCAACGCAGGGATCGTCCGGTTGGGGGCGGTTGACGAAGACACGGAAGTGGCCCTGTGGCAGGACATCATCGAGACGAACCTCACCGGGGCGTTTCACGTGGTCCGAGCGGTTGTCCCCAGGATGATCGCAGGCGGGCGGGGCGGGGTTGTCGTGCTGACCGGCTCCACCGCCGGCGTGCGCCCGATCGGTGGATTCAGGGCCGGAGCGCTGGCCTACACCGCGTCGAAGTTCGGGCTGGTGGGGATCTGCAAGCAGATGGCCGAAGCGTTGGCCGAGCATTCGATTCGAGTGAACGCCGTCCACCCGACAGGCGTGGCTTCGGGAATGACCATGAACGACGCGATGGCCGCCCTTCAGGCCGAAGCGATCGCCGGCGGCGACAACACCATCTCCGCCATGCGCAATGCCCTCCCGGTGGACATCCTCCAGCCGAGCGACATATCCGACGCCGTCGCCTTCTTGGTCTCCGATCAGGCGAAGTACATCACAGGCGTCTCGTTGCCGGTCGACGCCGGCTTCTCGGTTCGGTGAGCGGGAGGTGCGCCGTCAATGACGGAGAACAACGGTCATCCGGGCAGGATCGCACTGAGCGCGGATGTGTCGGGGATGCCTAGCCGGCACGACAGCCCTCCGTCGGTCGGTAACAGCACACCGTGGATGTACTCGGCCTCGTCGGAGGCCAGGAACACCACGCCGTTGGCGATGTCGAGCGGTCGGCCGAGGCGCGGCGAGGGGATGGCTCGGCGCACGGCCGCGATGAATGCCTCGTTCTGCACCATCTTGGTGATGACCTCCCCGCCGGTCGGCGTGAACCCGACGATGATGGCGTTGGAGCTGATGCCCTCGAGGCCGTAGTCCACCGCCACCTGACGGGTCAGGGCGTTGACCGCCCCCTTGGACGCCTGGTAGCCGGGCCGGCCGTCCACCGCCGTGCACGGTAGCCAATTGCGAGGGTCGGCCGCACCGCTGGCGGAAGGAGTCACGTTGCAGAGGATCTACGTTGTGTCGGGAGGGGGCACCGGGATCGGGAGGGCCATCGCCCGCTCGCTTGCCGTGCAGGGTGACCAGGTCGTGATCGTGGGGCGCCGAGCTGCGGTCCTAGACGCCACAGCACGCGAGATCGACGACGCGACCGTGCCCGGTCGCGTCCGGCCCTACGCCCTCGACGGGACTGACCCCGAGGCGGTTGCTGCCTTCGCCGACGCCCTGGGCGACGAGCACGAGGTCATCGACGGTGTCATCAACAACGCCGGCGGCTCGACCGCTCCCCGAGGGGACCTGTCCGGGGTCGCGGCCGCGTGGCGCCAGACCTTCGAGGAGAACGTGATGACCGCGGTGCTCCTCACCACCGCCCTCGCCCCGCTGCTGCGCCGTCCCGGCGGCCGGGTGGTGCTGGTCAGCTCCATGGCCACCCGGTCCGGGGGAGGGGGCCCATTATGTGGCCGCCAAGTCCGCCCTCAACGGGTGGGTATTGGCCTTGAGCAACGACCTGGCTCCGCATGGCGTCACCGCCAACGTCGTCCTCCCGGGGTACACGCCCGACACCGAGCTGTTCGGTGACGGGCTTTCGTCGACCTGCCCGCCTCGCTGCCTAACCCAGCACAAGCCTGACCACCTGTCGCGACCGGAGGCGGTCGTCGCCGTGGCGAAGATCCGGTGATCGCGGCCTCGCCACGAAGAGCGCCCACCGCAGCTAGCGGCCTCGACACTGAGCATTCCGGTCGCCCCCGTCTAGCGACCCTGGATCCTCGGATCTGTGGGTGGCGGAGAGCGCGTGCCTGGAGGAACCGCTGGACTGTCGGATCTGAGCGACGCTCTCACTGTCCGCGTACGAGACGGCGCAGGAGGAGGGATGTCCAGGCGACCGCCGCCAGGCCGCCTACAAGGGCACTGGCGGTGCGCCCAGCGCGCCGAGCCACGCCCGGCGCCGGCCGGGTGGAGTCGAGGGAGTCTTCCACCGCCCGGTCCCCATCGGCCCGGGCTCCGCCGCCCGGGCCAGGCGACGCAGCCAGGCGCATGACCTCCGCCAGGTGCAGCGCCCGCCTGCCGGTCCCGGCGTCCTCGATCTGGGTCTTGCACGAGAAGCCGTTGGCAACCACGACGGTCTGGTGCTTCGCGTCGCGCACCGCCGGCAGCAGGGCCTGCTCGCCGCACTCGAGCGACATGTCGTACTTGCCCTCCTCGAAACCCCACGACCCGGCCAGGCCGCAGCAGCCGCCGGAGAGCGACTGCACCTCGAGGCCCATCCGCTCCAGCGTCTTCTGCTCCGGGTCGACGCCGCCGGTCGCCCGGTGGTGGCAGTGGCCCCACAGCAGCGCCTTGCCTTCCAGGTGGGGGACGTCGAGCTCGTAGCGCTCGAAGAACTCGCCGAAGTGCAACGCGTGCTCCGCCAGGCGGGCGGCGTCGTTGTCGTGGGGGAGGATCTTGGTCAGCTCGTCGCGGAACACCGCCAGGCAGCTGGGCTCCATCCCCACCACCGGTATGCCGTCGCGCACGTAGGGTCGCAGCCGGTCGAGCACGTTGTGGAGGTAGCGCTCGGCGGTATCGAGGAAGCCGTAGTCGTAGAGCGGCCGACCGCAGCACAGGTGGCCCTCGGGCACGATCACCTGCCAGCCGGCGGCCTCGATCGCCTCGACGCAGGCCACCCCCACTTGGGTGTGGAGGTGGTTGTTGAACGTGTCGGGGAAAACCACCACCGGCCGACCGTGAGGGTTGGCGGTCCCGCCGCGGCGGGCGAACCACTCCTGGAGGGTCATCGGCGCGAAGGTGGGCAGCGGGCGGCGGCGGTCGATGCCCGCCGCCAGACGCGCCGCGGCGGCCAGGACCGGGGTCTGAGTGGCGAAGTTGACCAGCTCCGGCACCCGCGACGCCAGGCGCGACGCCTGGTCGATGAAGCCGAACGCGTAGGCGTATCGGGGTCGCCGCCGGCGCCACGACTGGTAGTGGTGGTAGAGGAACTCAGCCTTGTAGGTCGGCATGTCGACGTTGACCGGGCAGTCGTTGGTGCAGCCCTTGCAAGCCAGGCACAGATCGAGGGCGTCGAACACTTCTTCCGACTGCCAGCCGTCAGTGATTACCTCGCCGCGCAGCATCTCGAAGAGGAGACGGGCCCGGCCTCGGGTCGAGTGCTTCTCCTCCCGGGTCACCTGGTAGCTGGGGCACATCGTCTCCTTGGCCTGCGGCACCCGGCACTTGCCGACCCCGACACAGCGCAGCGCGGCGTGGGCGAAGTCGCCTCCGTCCTGCTTGTAGGCGAACTTGGTCGGCGACCGATGCGGGTTGTAGCCGGTGCCCAGCTTGAGGTCCTCGTCGAGGCGGAACGCGTCGACGACCTTCCCCGGGTTCATCCGCCACCGGGGGTCCCAGATCAACTTGAACTCCCGCATCGCGGCCATCAGCTCCGGGCCGTACTGCTTCTCGAGCAGCTCGGCGCGCTGTTGGCCGTCACCGTGCTCGCCGGAGAGGGTCCCCCCGTAGGACACCACCAGGTCGGCGGCCTCCTCCATGAACGCCCGGTAGTCCCGGACGCCTTCGGGGCTGCGCAGATCGAAGCTGATCCGGGAGTGGATGCAGCCCTGGCCCAGGTGGCCGTAGAAGGCACCTCGCAAGCCGTGGCGGTCGTAAAGGGCTTTCAGGTCGCGCAGGTAGGCCCCGGCCCGGGAGGGGGGCACCGCGGAGTCCTCCCAGCCCGGCCAGTGGTCCCGGCCGTCGGGCGGGAACGCGGTCGATCCGAGGCCGCTCTCGCGGATGGTCCAGATGTCCTCGCTGCGGCCGCCCTCCTGCTTGCTGGCCATGACCGTCACGCGGTCGGGCTTGTAGCCGTGGCTGTGCAACCAGTCGACGAACGCCTGGGCGCTGGACTGGGACTCCTCGGCGTCGTCGGCTCCGAACTGCACGAGCAGCCACGCCTTCGCCGGCTGGGGCAGCTCCTCGAGGTCCTCGACGTTCATGCCCAGCTCCTGCTGGTCGTTGATGAGCATGTCGTCGACCGCCTCGAGCCCGATCGGACGGAACCGCCCGATGATCTCCTCGACGTGGGTGGCCGCCTCGCAGATGTCGGGGTAACCGACCACGACCAGCGTGCGCTCCAGCATGGCCGGGGTGAGCATGAGCGTCGCCTGCAGCGCAGTGGCGCAGGTCCCTTCGGTCCCGACCAGCGCCCGGGCCACGTTGAACCCCTTCTCGGGCAGCAGCTCGTCGAGGTTGTACCCCGACACCCGCCGGGGGAGCTGGGACACGTCGGGGTAGCCGGCCCGGATGGCGTCGGCGTAGCGGTCCCGCAGGTCGCGCAGCTTGGCGTAGATCTCGCCCTTGCGGCCGCCCGCGGCGATGATCTGATCGAGCTCGGCCTCTTCGTCGACGCCGACCCAGAACCGCTCCCCGTCGTAGGTGCACACCTCCAACCCGGCCACGTTGTCGGAGGTGCGGGGTCCGGGACCGTACAGCTGAGCCTGGACCGAGTGGATGCCGCAGGAGTTGTTGCCGATGTTGCCGCCGATGGTGCAGCGCGAGTGGCTGGAGGGGGCAGGCCCGAAGACCAGGCCCTGCCGGCCGGTGTGCACGTTGACCTGCTCGTTGATGGCGCCGGGCTCGACGGTCACGGTGCGGCGGCGGACGTCGGTCTCCCCGATCCGGGTCAGGTACTTCGAGTTGTCGATGACCACGGCGTAGTTGACCGTCTCGCCTGAAAGGCTGGTTCCGCCGCCTCGGTTGAGCACCGGCGCCCCGAAGCGGGCGCAGGCCCGGTGGGCGGCGACCACGTCGTCGAGGGTCTTCGGGACCACGACGCCGAGGGGGACCTGGCGGAAGTTGGAGGCGTCGTTGGCGTACATGGCGATCGACCCGGCATCGAAGCGGACCTCTCCCTCCACCGTCTCGGTGAGGGCCCGTCGGAGCCCGTCGACGTCGATGGTCTCGACCCCGACCATCCCGACCGCCATCTCCGGCGCTGGCTTGACGGGAATCCGTCGCTTCTTGGCGGCGGCGGGGCTGGCGGCTGCGGCGCTCACTCGTGGTCACCCGGCAGCACGTTCTTGGCGTGCTCTGCCATCTCCGACCACTTGCCCTTGAAGCCTTTCTTGGCGATGCCGACCGCGTCCTCGTCGCCGTGGACCAGCCCGGTCAGGGTCTTCTTCAGCATCTGCGGCCGCACGTGGGGCGGCAGCGGGGGGATCTGCGGGTCGGTGACGAACTCGAGGAGGACCGGACCGCTGGCGCTGAGCGCTCGGTCCCACGCCGGGCCGACCTGGTCGGGGGAGGTGACCTTGATGCCCTCGAAGCCGAGCAGCTTGGCCAGCTCGGCGGCGGGCACGTAGGGCACCGTCTGGGTGGCAGGGTTCTTCGGGTCCGCGGAGAGGACCCGCTGCTCGTAGGACACCTGGTTGAGGTCCTCGTTGACCAGCACCACGAACACCAGCGTCGGGTTCTTGGCGGTCAGCTCCGGGAGGTAGTGCTTGACGGTGAGCAGCTCGTTCATGCCGAGCATGGAGAAAGCGCCGTCGCCGGTGAACCCGATGACCGGACGTTCGGGAAAGGCGAACTTGGCTCCGATGGCGTAGGGGACGCCCGGCACCATGGTGGCTAGCGTCCCCGACAGGGAGCCTTGCATACCTTCCCGGAGGTCGATGTAGCGGGCGTACCAGTTGGTTGCCGATCCCGAGTCCGACGTGAAGATGCAGCGGTCCGGGATGCGCTGGTTGAGCTCCCAGAACACGTACTGCGGGTTGAGCGGGTCACCCGGCTGGTGAGCCCGGTCGTCGAGAACCCGCCGCCAGGTGGCGACCTCCCCCTCGATGAGCTCCCTCCAACCGCGGTCCTCCTTGCGCTCGAGCATCGGCAGGAGCGCCTGGAGGGTGTCGCGCGAGTCGCCGACCAGCGAAACGTCGTTGGGGTAGCGAACGCCGATCAGGGAACCGTCGATGTCGATCTCCACGCAGCGGGCTTGTCCGGGCTGGGGCAGCCACTCGGAGTAGGGGAACGACGTGCCGATCATTAACAGGGTGTCGCAGCCGTTCATCATCTTGTTGGACGGCTCGGTCCCGAGCAGTCCTATCGAACCGGTGACGAACGGCAGGGTGTCAGGGAGCACGTCCTTGCCGAGCAGTGCCTTGGCCACCCCGGCGCCGAGCAGTTCGGCCACCTCGACCACTTCCGAGGCGGCCTTCTTGGCGCCTTGCCCGATGAGGATGGCGACTTTTTGCCCCTCGTTGAGGATCTGGGCGGCGTGCCGCAGGAGCGGCTCGTCGGGCACCATGTGCGGCTGGCTCCAACCGACGCTGGTGAAAGTGGCTCCGTGCATCCGGGGCGGGTCGGCGTACTCCGACTCCTGCACGTCCTCGGGGACGATGACCACCGCCGGACGGCGCTCCGTCAGCGCTGACTTGATGGCGCGGTCTAGGACGTGCCTGGGCGAGTGCTCGTCCATCACCGTGCTCACGAAGCCCCCCACGTCTTTGAACAGCGTCTGGAGGTCCACCTCCTGCTGGTAGTGGGCGCCGACCGACATCCGCTTTTGCTGGCCCACCACTGCGATCACCGGCTGGTGATCCAGCTTGGCGTCGTAGAGCCCGTTGATCAAATGGACCGCCCCGGGCCCCGACGTCGCCATGCACGCGCCGAGCTCGCCGGTGAACTTGGCGTGGGCGCAGGCCATGAACGCGGCCATCTCCTCGTGGCGGGTCTGGGTGAACACCGGTTCCGACACCTGCTCGAAGGCCCCCAGGAACCCGTTGACGCCGTCGCCGGGATAGCCGTACACCCGGTGAACCCCCCAATCCTTCAGACGCTCCAGCATGAACTCCGCGACGAGCGGCACGGCTACCTCCTTGGACGACCGACCTACCGGGGCTACCCGAGCGGACCGTCCCGACGAGACTTCCTCGCGCGGGAGGTGATCGCGCTGGTCTCTTGATGGATCCGGCGACTCGGCGGAGGCGGAGCCGTCGGGTCGGCACCACCGGACCGCCAGCCCCGCGCTCGACTCCGACGTCCCTTGCGAACGGCGGCCACTTCTCCGGATCGCGGTTCGGCGTCACCTTCGCTACTGTGAAGTGATTGACGATATCGTCAACTTGGTTTAATGTACCCGTCGCAGCCGAGGAGGGGATGGCGGTGGACATCCGGCAGGTTTCACCCGAGGACCACTGGACGCAGTTCGAGCAGTCGTGGACTGCGCTGTTGAGCTATCGGTACCTCGGCAAGCTGACGCCGGTGCTGGACGTCGGCGTGGAGCAAGAGACGATGCCGCTGCGCTGGGATATGCGCAATAGCAGTGGCGGGATTATGGCCGCTCCGCTGTGTATCGCAGCACCTGAGCCGTACTGGCGCGACGACGAGTGCATCCCCGCCCCGGTGGTGATGTCCTACGAAATTCTTGACTCGGCGCGCGACGTTCGGCAGGTGGACGTACTGCGCGACGTCATTCGCCTGGGCCGCACGATGGGATTCAGCCGTTCGCTGATCGTCGACTCCGCTCACCACGAGCGCGTGATCGCCGTCTCATCCGGTACGGGCGTGAGCCTCGGCGCGGTGCCTGAGGACTACCGCGAGGTGGAGAATCCTCCAATTCCCGTGGTCGACTCCCCCGACATGCCACCGCTGTGGCGTGCTTTCGGCGCCACGCTCGGCGATGACGGCAGGTGGCGCCTGCCGGTGCTGGCGCCCGAGCTGTCCTCCCCGCATGCCGCGCTCCACCTAGGGCCAATCAACATCTTGCTCGAGAAGGCAGCAAACGACGAGACGACGCGGCAGGCCGGGACCGATGCCCTCCAGATCGAGTCGTGGACGGTCATGATGGTGCGCCCCGGAGTAGTAGGACCTTTCCGGGCCGAGGCCGAGGTCATCACCGCCCGATCGGCGCGGATCCCGACCCGCTTGACTTTGCATGACGAGGGCAACGGCGACCGAGTCATAGCGACTGCGGTCGCTGTCTACCGCCGCCCGTGATGGTCGCTAGCACGGGACGCAGGTGACGCTCCGATGACCGACGACTTGCTAGCTCGCATCGACCGGCTGGAGTCCCGCGAGTCAATCCGGCAGCTCGTGAGCCGCTACGGCGTTCTGATCGACGCTCGTGACCTCGACGCGCTCACCAGCCTGTTTGTGGAGGACGCTCGCGTCACCCGCACAGAGCGCGGAAGGTCGGCGCTGCGAGCACTGCTGGAGGGACTCTGTAGGCAATTCACGACGAGTATCCACTTCGTCGGCAACCAGACGGTGGACTTCACCGATCCCGACCACGCCGAGGGCGTGGTCTACTGCCGCGCTGAGCACGAGGTCGGCGCCCAGTGGATCGTCATGGCCATTCAGTACTGGGATCGCTATGAACGCCGCGATGGGACCTGGTACTTCACCGGCCGAAAGGTGAAGCACTGGTACGCGGCCGACATGCTCGATCGGCCTGTCGGCCCGGACAAGACCCGGTGGGCCACGCCCGGTGCCGAGGCCACTATCCCCACCGACTACCCCTCGTGGGACCGGTTCTGGGCCGAGGTGCGACGCCCGTCGTGACCGGCTGCGCCGCATCGAAGGAGGGCCCAGTCGTGGGCAAGCTGACAGGCAAGGTGGCCATTGTCACCGGCGCAGGACGCGGCATCGGCAGGGCGATCGCCTTGGCGTACGGGGAGGAAGGCGCGTCGGTGGTCGTGGCATCGAGATCGCGCATCACCGTCGAGAAGGTCGCAGGCGAGATCGCCGAGCGGGGCGGAGTGTCGCTTGGCGTCACGGTGGACGTCGGCGAGCGTTCACGGGTCGACGCCATGGTGGAGGAGACTGTCGCAGCGTTCGGGGCCCTGCACATCCTGGTCAACAACGCACAGGGCTTCGGCACGGCAGAGCGGCCGGAAGGCTCGCCGGGTTACATCCCGCTCGAGTCGTTCCCGGAGGACGTGTGGGACCATACCGTCCAGACCGGGCTCAAGGGCACGCTCTACGGCATGCAGGCAGCGTTCCCCCACATGCGGGGCCGCGGTGGCAAAATCCTGAACTTCGGGTCCGGCAACGGGATCGCCGCGCTCAAGGGATCGGCGGCGTACAACTCCACCAAGGAGGCCATCCGGACCCTGAGCCGGACCGCGGCGGGCGAGTGGGGCAAGTACAACATCTGCGTCAACACCATCGTCCCGACCATGGCCACCGACGCCGCAACCGCGTTCTTCGAAAGCCGGCCCGGGATCGAGGAGAAGCTCGTCGCCCAAATCCCGCTCCGGAGGATGGGGGATCCGGCCCGTGACATCGGCCCACTGGCTGTGTTCCTCGCCTCGAGCGACTCGGACTTCATCACCGGGCAGACGATCAACGTCGACGGCGGACAGATCAGCCGGCCATGACGGACCGCGCAAGGCGGCCTAACCCAAGCGAGCCGGCCACGAGTTCGTCGGGACGGTGACCGAGGTCGGGAGCGCCGTCTCCGATCTGCGGGTCGGCGACATGGCGATCGCACCCATTCGCGAGTATTCACGCCACGACGTGACCTGGCCGTCTCGCAGCTGGAAGAACGCCACGTAGGAGCTGGGGTAGGGCCCGCCGGCCCGCGTGGTCCCCTCGGCGCGGCACTCAGCTACAACTCCACCACAGCGCACCTGGCCGTGGATCGCCACGTCACGGAGCGCCGGCGGCCAGCCTCTCCGCGGCGTCGGGGCGGGCCACCATGGTCAACGCGAGGTCCGCGTAGAACTGCCCGAGGCGCTCGGGAGAGTCGGATCCATCGAGCCGGTACCAGCGGACCAGGTCGATGCTGAGGGAGAGCATCGCCCGGACCACCCGGTTGACGTCCAGGGCGACGAAGCAGCCTTCGGCGACGCCGTCGGCGACAGCGGCGCGAAACGCCTGGTTGGTCCGGTGGCGCAGGGCGGCGACCTCCCCGAAGTGCGCCGCTGTCAGCGCGGTGTACTCGTACTGGCAGACCCGGGCAGCGACATGGTGGCGGGCGTGCCAGGCGGTGTAGCGGGCCATCATGCGGTGGAGCCGAGCTGTGGGATCGTCGCCGGGCTGGGTGCCGGGTCCCTCGACGTGAGCGAGGGCCCGCTCGTGGCCGGCGCGAACGATCTCGTAGAGCACCAGCTCCTTGGACGGGAAGTGCACGTACATGGCCGCTGGGCTCAGCCCCACGCCCGAGGAGATGTCCCGTGTCGTCGTCCCGTGGTACCCGTTGGTTGCGAAGCAGCGGACCGCCGAGGTCAGGAGGCGGCGGGCCACCTCGCCGAGCCTCGGGTCCCACAAGTCGGACGAGTGATCGTCTAGCTGGCGATCGTCGCGCCCGCCGCCCAGCGGGGTTCGTACGGATCGCTTCGCCATCTGCAAACCCCTCCTCGAGCCGGTGCCGCGCCGCCACGACCGCCGCTGGCGGCATCGATTGTGACTGTGCGCTTAGTCACATACTGTACCCGCCGTTCCTCACGTTTTTGCCGGCTCGCCGGTCGTGGTCTCATCTGCCTTTGTTTTCAACGAAAGTCCGATGAGGGGGAGACGGGGAGACGGGGACCCATGCGCTTGATGTGATGAAGGAGCGCAGCGCTGCTCTTGCGTGATGGGCCCGGATGGTGCGTTCGGGTCAGGCGCCGGCAGGAGGGAGTCTGATGGTGGGTGCTCCTCGGAGCTCCTCCCGGCAGCGG
>NZ_JAIMCB010000015.1 GCF_025499425.1 Acidiferrimicrobium sp. IK | reverse complement strand
GAAGATGCCCTTCTGATCGGGAAGTTGGTTGGCGTAGAGAACCGCCATCCTCCCAGGTCAGAGGGCATTTTCCGCGGATACGCGCTGATTCACCCCATCAGCGGAACGGTGCTTCCAGGCTAAGTGTCACACGTGACCGACGGCTCTTCGCAGCGCCGGTGATCCAGGCGGAAGGACGGCACGACGCTGTCGGCAGTCGCCTACGCCCAGCCGCCCACGGGCCGGCCGCATCAGAGAGGCAAGGGGCAGACAAGTCGCCAGTTGTAGAACTTGGTCGTACCGGCATCCGGGAGCGCATCCTTTTCTTCCACGGCGCTGAGGCTGTGCAGCCGGTCACTGACACAGCACTGGGAGCAGGCAGGGCGGGCCGCGATTCGGGCTGGGCGCATATCGCCGGCATATCGAAAACTGCATACGGGCTGGCAACATCGCCCTGAGTTGACTGGGGAGCATGACCCAAAGCGCCACGGCAGAAACGGCCTCGCACGCCCGATCAGTGGTCTACCACCCCTCCTCGACCGCACACGACCATCACGGGGCAGATAGCGCCGTGGCGAAGCTGGGGCTCACGGTGTATGGCTGCGGACCGAACGAGGCAACCCTATTCGGCCAGATCGCCCCTCGCCTCGGTGTTGTTCCAACTCTGGTAGAGGCCGCGGTATCAGACGTCAATCTTGACCGACTATCTGGGACTCGATGCATCAGCGTGGATCACAAATCGCAGATCACGAAGTCGATCCTTGTTGCCCTCGGCGAAGCTGGCGTGAAGTACATCTGCACACGAAGCGTTGGATGCAACCATGTCGACGTGGAGTCCGCGCAGCGGGTCGGCATCACGGTTGAGAACGTCGTCTACTCAGCCGACAGCGTCGCTGACTACACGCTGATGTTGATGCTGATGCTAATTCGGAAGACCAAATCGACGATGCGACGAGTTGAGGATAACGACTACCGGTTGAATGATACCCCGGGCAGAGAACTCCGCGACATGACCGTCGGCGTTATCGGGGTTGGGCGTATCGGCTCAGCAGTTATGGGCAGGCTGCGAGGTTTCGGCTGCCGGCTCCTGGCCTATGACCGCGGTCCCAAGACGGACGCCGACTATGTGCCTCTTGACGTGTTATTGGAGCAGAGCGACGTTGTAACGCTCCATACGCCGCTCGAGGCCGGCACCCATCACCTCTTGAACCGTCACCGCATCGAACAGATGAAGCGCGGCGCCTTCATCATCAACACAGGCCGCGGTGGACTCCTCGATACCGTGGCGCTCCTTCGCGCGCTGGAAAGCGGCCGGCTCGGAGGGGCCGCACTCGATGTCCTCGAAGGGGAGCAAGGCATCTTCTACTCCGATCAACGTCACAAGCCTGTCGAGAACCGGCTGTTGCTGCGGTTACAGCAGCTGCCGAACGTATTGATCACTCCCCACACGGCCTACTACACCGACCACGCCCTGGCCGACATCGTTGAGAACACGCTCCTCAACTGCCGCCGCTTCGAGAGCAGGACGCCATGGAGAGGTTGAGGGTCGCGGTCATCTTCGGCGGATGCTCCGAAGAGCACCCCGTGTCTGTCAAGTCCGCGCTCGAGGTCGCTAGAGCCGTTGATATCAAAAAGTATGAACCGTTCTATGTCGGGATCACGAGAGGCGGGGCTTGGAAGCTTTGCGACAGTCCCGACACTAACTGGGAGACCGACGGGTGCCGCCAGGCGGTGCTGTCCCCCGACAGCAGCGTGCACGGACTGCTTGTCCTCGAGGATGGGCGATACGAGACAGTAAGGCTGGACGTCGTGTTGCCCGTATTGCACGGCAAGCACGGTGAGGATGGCGTCATCCAGGGCTTGCTGGAGCTGTCCGGCATACCCTACGTGGGCTGCGATATCCAAAGCTCTGCGCTTTGCATGGACAAGTCCCTCGCCTACATGGTCGCGGAGCGCGCAGGGATCGCCATCCCAGCGTTCTGCACTGTCACGGCGGACGAGGATCTCGATCTCGACGTGCTCAGCTATCCGGTCTTCGTGAAGCCGGCCCGTTCGGGGTCGTCGTTCGGTGTGAGCAAGGTATCTGACAGAGAAGGACTGCTGAGGGCGGTTGAGACCGCCCGACAGTACGACACGAAGGTGCTGATCGAAGAAGCGGTCATTGGCAGCGAGGTGGGATGCGCGGTGCTCGGGAACAGCCCTGATCTGCTCGTCGGCGAGCCCGACCGCGTGGCCCTGTCGCACGGGTTTTTCCGGATCCATCAGGAGCGTCAACCCGAAACCGGCTCCGAGAACGCAACCTTCATCGTCCCGGCCGACATTTCCGCCCACGCCCGTGCACTCGTCCAAGACACAGCACGAACCCTCTACCGGGCCTTGGGCTGCCAGGGACTCGCACGGGTCGACACCTTCTTGAAAGAGGATGGAACCGTGGTCCTCAACGAGGTCAACACGTTACCCGGCATGACCTCTTACAGCCGGTACCCGAGAATGATGGCCGCCGCCGGTTTCTCGCTCAGCGAAGTGATCGACCGAATCCTGTCCTTGGCATTGAGCGCGCCATGACACTGCCACCCGGGTTCGTGTTTATCGACGAAGTCGTACCCGGAATACGCTGGGACGCCAAATACGCCACGTGGGACAACTTCACCGGCAAACCGGTCGACGGGTACTTCGCGAACCGAATCGTCGGGACGCGGGCCTTGGGTGAAGCCCTCGAGGAAGCCCGAGACAAGGCAGCATCTTTCGGCTTCGGTCTGCTTCTTTGGGACGGGTACCGCCCGCAACGCGCAGTAGAATCATTCCTACGCTGGGCGAAGCAGCCCGAAGACGGTCGAACGAAACCTCGTCACTACCCGAACATCGACAGAGCCCAGATGTTCGAAAAGGGGTATGTCGCCGCCAAATCGGGCCACAGTCGCGGCAGCACAGTCGACCTGACGCTCTACCACCTGGGCACCGGCGACCTGGCGCCGATCGGCGGCGACCACGACCTCATGGACCCGATCTCACATCATGGAGCCGAAGGAATCACACGACTCGAAGCGACAAACCGCCACAAGCTTTGCTCAATCATGGAGGGCTGCGGCTTCAGCGCATACAAATGCGAGTGGTGGCACTACACGCTGATAGACGAACCTTATCCCGACAGTTACTTTGATTTTGCCATCACGTCCCGGCTCCTCCCAATCCACGACCTGGGTAATAGAGACGGTGAAGCTGACACCGCCTACGCGTGTCCTGGGCCTCCCTTTTGTCGCCTCGGGTGGCCGGCATGACGTACAGCCAACCAGCAGGCGCTAGCACCGCTGAGATAGTCAGCGCCGCGGCAGATCAAGGCTGGTCGGCAGTCGGCTTCCTTGACTCGCCGCTTTCTTGCCGTTTGGTCGATGCGGTTACGGTGGTAGCAGCCCGATACCGGCTCCGAAGGGCAGCTTCACCAGCTGTCAGGCCTAGCCCAGCAGTGGGATCTGGCAGAGGTCGTCGACTGGCCGGCTCTGTTGGCGTTAGCAGTCGAGCTTCTCTCACCCTAACATCTACATAAACCACTGCCATCTTGACGTACACCTGCCCACCTGCGCCCGCCGCTGGCATCGTGACAATGGCCTGTTAGGACGGGATATGCGGCTGGTCTGGCGGAACCAGCCCAGGGTGACCCTGAAGATCGCTGTCTACCTGACCGATGTGCAATCCCCCGACGAGGGCGCACTGGAAGTCGTCTCAGCTCAGGCAGCCACCTCGACACGGGGTCGCGATCCCACCGAGGGCCAAACCCGATGAAGTTTCCATTCTCGGGCCCACGGGCACGGTCACCGCTTTCGATGCCCGACGGTGGTACCGCCGACGAGACAACCTTGGCGCTCATACCCGGCACGCCAAGCCCATCGACTTCGGTGATCTCGGCCCGGCCGCGCACGGTGAGGCTCTGGGGCGGGAATTGGTCGGTGTCGATCGTCAAAGCGACGGACGGGTTCGCGCGAAGAGCGGCAAGGCGTGTGGCGGTATGACGGATACCCGCGTTGGGTCCAGCGACGTAGGCGGCCATGACGATCTCGGTGCCGTTCCACTCAAACCATGTGGGGACCACTCGCGGCGTGCCGTCGGGCGCGACGAACGCCAGTCGGGCTGGGATGGAAGAACTGAGCAGCTGGCGGGCGAGGTCGGTCTCCAAGAGCCGGAGGTCTCCTTGGGGAAGCCGTCGTGCGTCGGTTGCGGCCTGGGTGGCGGTCACAGTCTCTCCTCCTTGTGCACTTGGTGCCGCGGTGCGTTCCTTAAGGGAACGTGCTATCGTCAACGTAACACAGCAAGTTCCCTAAGGGAACCCCTTCTGGAGGAGTTCTATGCAGCGCACCCGGTTCGGGGACATGGCGTGCTCGATCGCCCGCACCCTGGACGTAATCGGAGAGCCGTGGTCCCCGTTGATCCTGCGCGACGTGTACGTGGGGATCGACCGATTCGAGCAGATCCAAAGCGATCTGGGAATCTCCCGAAAGGTGCTGACGGAGCGGTTGAAGTGGCTCGTCGAGGCTGGAGTCCTGGAGCGTCGGCAATACGACACGCGACCGCCTCGGTACGAGTACCTGCTGACCGCCAAGGGTTCGGAGCTTGTTGAACTGCTGATGGTGATGGTCGCTTGGGGCGACAAGTGGCTCGCCACGGAGGCCGGTCCTCCGGTCCTTTATCGCCATCGCGCCTGTGGGGAGATGAGCCACGTGGAGCTTCGCTGCTCGAGCTGCGGCGGATCGATGCGCGCTGGCGATGTCGAAGTGCTGCCCGGGCCGGGCGCCGCCGCGTAACCCACTGGGCGCTCGTGCTGTCAGCCTGCGAGGGTCGGCCCCGGCTTGCGTTCCCGAGGATCGAGTCCCGCCCTGGGGCGGACCGTGCTCAGGGCTTGCCTTCGGGCCACCCTGTGGCGTCGAACACGGCGAGGGGGTCGAGGTAGTCGCGCCAGTGCGTCACCTTGCCATCCCGCACCGTAACGATGGAGGCGAAGCGGTTGTCATAAGGGCGCCCGGTCTGCACTGATTGACCGTGTACCTCGTATTCGAGGACCACGACTCCCGCGGCTGGATCTCGGTAGACCCGGAGGTGGTCGGCGCTGCGAACAGTCATGAAGCTGTCGTAGTCGCGGTACAGCTCGATGACGTTCTGCCGTCCCTCGACCCTTCTCGGATACCCGGGCACCGAGATCACGTATTCGAAGACGACATCTTCAGCCAGCAGATCGAAGTAGTCCTCACCGTCGACGAGGCCCTTCAGCCCGTCTCGGATGATCCGGAAGAAGGGACCATCAGCACCGAAGTTCGAGCTGTCCGCCGTGTACTTGGTCACCTCTACTCCTGCGGGGGGCGGGCGCTGTCACGGCTCACATCGTGATTGTAGAGCTCGCCTGGCGGGGAGGGAACGGCCCGAATCGGCGGGCGCCCCGGGCGGAGGGCAACCCGCAGCCCCCGACCGGATGCCCACGGGATTCACGCCCCCGGGCGGAAACAGGGCCGAGGGCCTGATCGTTCAGCGCCGCCACCACCGCCACCACAGACACCACCGGCACGCCGACCGAGCACGCGGGCCGGGCGTCCGATCCCGGTCCAATGGTCAAGCGTCTTCAGCGGCGGTGGATGACAGGCGCCGGATTGTGTCGAGCACCTGACGCCGCAAGTCGGGCAGCGGGGGTTGCTCTGAAGTAGCGAAAGGGGAGGCGGCCGACCAGGCGGTGGCCACGGCCATCACCGTGGTGACGAGGAACGCCGGCGAGAACTCGGCGCTCGTGAGACCGCCGCTTTGGGCCCTCTGGAGCGCTTCGATCTTGGCGTCGTGAGAAGGCGCTCGACCGGCGAGCGACCCGATTGTCGGTTCGAGCGTCGACCAAGCGAGGAGTCGCATCAGGTTCGGATTGGCCATGGCGAAGTCGAACACACGGCCGGCGAAGCCGGGCAGGTCCTCGGGCGTGAAGGGGATGTCTTCGTAGACCCGCCGCAGGTGCTGTTCGAGGACAGTCGTGAACAGGTTCTCCTTGCTCGTGAAGTAGACGTACAGGAGGTTCTTGTTGCAACCGGCGGCCGCAGAGATCCGGTCCACCCGGGCGCCGGCCACGCCGTAGGTGGAGAACTCCTCAAGGGCGGCGTTGAGGATCTTCGTCTTGGTCTCGTCAGCTCTCGACATCGCGTCTACTCCAACCACCACCCTACTTGACTAACCGGTTACCCTGCGCCATGCTTTGGGTAACTGGTTAGTCAAGGAGGTACGGAATGCCTGTCACCCTCATCACTGGAGCCAACCGAGGGCTCGGCTACGAAACGGCGCGACGGCTCGTCGGGCAGGGACACACCGTCTACGTCGGAGCCCGCGACCCGGAACGAGGCAGGCGAGCGGCGGGGAAGCTCGGCTGCAGAGCGGTGCCGATCGATGTGACCGATGACGAGTCGGTGCGAGCAGCCATGCAGGCCATCGACGGGGAAGAAGGCCGCCTCGATGTCTTGATCAACAACGCCGGTATCTGGGACGGACAGATCGGGGCCGACGGCATTACCGGCGCCAGCGCGCTAGCGCAGTTCGACACCAACGCGGTTGGGATTGTCCGCGCCACCCAGGCTGCACTGCCCTTGCTGAGGAAGTCGCGGAATCCTGTGGTCGTGAACGTGTCGAGCGGCCTCGGATCGTTCTGGGCGGTGACCAACCCCGACCGCCCCCAGTCCCGTTTCGCCACGGTCGTGTACTCGGCGACCAAGGCGGCGGTTTCGATGCTGACCGTCCAGTACGCGAAGGCCCTCCCACAGATCAAGTTCAACGCGGTCGAGCCCGGCTATACGGCGACGGACTTCAACAAAGGACACGACGGCGGCCAACCCGTCGAGGACGGCGCTGAGATCATCGTACGGATGGCGACGATCGGCCCGGACGGGCCGACCGGCACGTTCCAAGAGCTTGCCGGTGAGCTGCCCTGGTAGCGCATCGAGCGGCATCCGGGCGGACGGACCCACGGGGACGCTATGAGCCCGGGATGACCACGGACCGGCCGCTGACGAAATGACCAACCAGCAGCTCGATGCGTTCGCGGTCCAGCCCAAGCCGCAGCCGACCTCCGCGGGCCAGTGTGGTCAGCCCGTGCAGGGCCGACCAGATCACCTCGGTGAGCGTCTCCACCTCCGGGCTGGTGGTGGTCGTGGAGTCCACAATGGCCTGCCGCAGCTCCTCGAAGCCGGCCACCAGGGCGGCCGGGCTATCTGGGGCACCGAACCGCAGGCGGGTCGTGCGGGAGAACATCGCGTCGTACAGCGCCGGGTTCTCGGCCGCGAACGACATGAAGGCGTGGGCGACCCGACGCAGCGCGTCGCCGGGAGGACCGTCACGGCGGGCTGCTCCTAGGGATTCGGCGAGTTCGCTGAATCCCTCGAGGGCGACGGCGTCCATGAGGTCCTCCATCGACGTGAAGTGCTTGTAGATCACCGGCTGGCTGTATTCGATCTCCGTCGACAGCCGGCGGGTGGTCACCGCGTCCCACCCTTCTTGCTCGGCCAGGTCGCGGGCGGTGGCGACGATGAGCTGCCGGCGTGCGGTGCGCTCGCGCTGGCGGCGATCGTCGACGGTCATCGAAACGATGGTAGCACCGCTTGCGATGCGAGCAACGCTATTGACAGGCTGGGAACGGGGGGTTAGCGTTGCTAGCGAATCTTCATCCCCCGAACGAAGGACCCCATCATGAGCAAAGACGCCCAGCAGCTCGCCGCGACGTACCTCCAGATGCACAAGACCCACCGGCCGGACCTGGTCGATGAGTACGTCGCCGTCGACTACCGCAACCACAACCCCTTCGTCGCCGACGGACGCGAGGCCAACCGCCAGCTGTGGACGATGTTCTACGCCGCCCTGCCGGACCTCGAAGTCACCCAGGAGGATCTGATCGTCGCCGGCGACCGCGTCGTCGGCCGCTACACCTACCGGGGCACCCAGACCGGGGAACTGCTCGGCATCCCCGCCAGCGGCAACGCCGTCGAGATGCGCTCCATCGACATCTGGCGAGTCGCTGACGGGATGTTCGTGGAGCACTGGGACGAGCTCAACGTCCTCGAGGTGTTCCAGCAAGTGGGGGTGATCCCACAGCTGCCCGTCGGCGCCGTCGGCGCCGTCGGAGCTGCCTAGCCCGCCGGGCTCCGAAAGCCGAGCCTGAAGCCCCCCGCGCCGGCCCGGGCGACGCCGGAGATGAGTTCTTGACCGCCGGGGCGTCTGAACCCACATGAGCGGATTCGACCCTCAGCGCCTCGCTCGCCTCGGGCAGGCGATGCGCCACCACGTCGAGGCGGACGGGGTCGGCGGCGTGGCCTGGCTGGTCGCCGCCGGCGATCAGGTGGAGGTCGGTGTCGCCGGCCGGCTCACCCGGGCCGAGCCGACTCCTGTCGGTTGCGACAGCATCTTCCGTATCTCGTCCATGACCAAGCCGATCGTGGCGGTGGCAGCCCTCACCCTCGTGGAGGACTACACGCTGCGGCTGGACGATCCCGTCGACGCGCTGCTCCCGGAGCTGTCCGACCGGCGGGTGCTCGTCGACGGCCGCGGTCCACTCGACAGCGCCACCGTGGCCGCCCAGAGGCCGATCACCCTGCGCGACGTGTTGACGTTCCGGCTCGGCATCGGCATGGACTTCGCGGCGCCTTGGCCCCAACCGTTCCTCGAGGCGCTGGCCGAGCTCGAGCCCGGCGCCGGTCCGCCCGAACCGCAGGTACCGCCGCCGCCGGACGAGTGGATGCGCCGGCTCTCGACGCTGCCGCTGCTGTCCCAACCCGGCGAGCGGTGGCTTTACAACAGCGGATCCGATGTGCTCGGCGTGCTCATCGCACGCGCCGCCGGCCGACCGCTAGACGTCGCCGTGCGAGAACGGGTGTTGGAGCCCTTGGGCATGGTTGACACCGCCTTCTCCGTCGCTGACGTCGACCGGTTCGGGACCTGCTACGGCACCGACGCAGCCGGCGCACGGTTCGTTTTCGATCCTCCCGACGGCCAATGGGCGAAGCCGCCCGCCTTTCCGTCCGGCGCGGCCGGCCTGGTGTCGACCGTGGACGACCTGCACGCGTTCGCCCGGATGCTCCTATCGGGCGGGCGCCTCCCAGACGGCTCCCGCCTTTTGTCACGCGCCGCCGTCGACGCCATGACCACCGACCAGATCGATGTCGGCAGCGGCGCAGCCGGGCCGCTGCCCGACGGCTCCCAGGGTTGGGGATTCGGCGTCGGCGTACAGATCCGCGGCAGCGGGCTCGGGCCCACCGTCGGGTCGTACGGCTGGGCCGGCGGCATGGGCAGCGTCTGGTCGAACGACCCGAGCAACGCCCTCATCGGCGTCATGCTCAGCACCGACGCCTTTGCCGGCCCGTTCCCCCCGCCGCCGGTAGTCCAGGACTTCTGGACCGGCGCATACACCGCACTCGACAACTGATCAGTGGTTCGTCATGTCATCGCCTGCTCCGACCGCCGATCTTCACGCCGGCTTCAGCGCGCCCGGGGCCCCGCCAACCCCGTGGGAGGACGTCCTCGCCGTGCTCGTATCGGCCGAGCTGTTCTGGATCTCCACGGTGCGCAGAGACGGGCGCCCCCACGTCACCCCGCTACCGGCGGTGTGGCACGACGGCGCCCTCCACTTCTGCACCGGTCCCCACGAGCAGAAGGCCCGCAACCTGAGCGCCAACGACCAGTGTGCGCTGACGACCGGCGAGAACCGCTGGAATGCCGGTCTCGACGTCATGGTCGAGGGAAGAGCCGCGCGGGTCACCGACGACGAGTCACTTCGCACCCTGGCCGCCCTGTGGCAGACCAAGTACAACGGCGGCTGGCAATACGACGTGCGCGACGGCGCCTTCCACCACGGAGCGGGCGTCGCCCACGTCTTTGGCGTCCGTCCCCACAAAGTGCTGTCCTTCGCCAAGGGCGAATTCGCCCAGACCCGGTTCCGCTTCGGCGGGTGACCCGCACACCGAGGCTCGTGTCAGGTCACAGGTCGTTGCCGGCGTAGGACAGGTTGAAGCTCTTGTTGGTGAGCGGGAAGTCCGGGACGATGGTGTCGCCAAGCGCGACCGGCAACGCGGGCCAGTTGAACCAGGAGGGGTCGACGATCTTGTGGCGGGTGATGGCGCCGTCGGTGATCTCGACGCGATGGACGATGGTCCCTCGCCATCCTTCGACGATCCCGACGCCCGACCCGCTGCGATGCTCGGGGGCTGCGCGCGCACCGTCGAGCCGGCCGGCGGTCACCGCACCTGGCGATCCGGCCGCCGGCCCCGGGCCGGGGCCGGGGCCCGACTCGATGATCTCGTCGATGAGGGTGAGGGAGGCGGCGATCTCGTCGCGCCGGACGAGGAAGCGGGCGAGGACGTCGCCGGTTTGGTGGACGACTGGTTCGGGTCGAAGGTCGCAGGTGGGGTGGTCGTGGCGGGCGTCGACGGTCACTCCGCTGGCGCGCGCCACGTAGCCGAGGCAACCGAGGTCGCCGGCTTGGGCGGCAGTGAGGCGGGCGGTGCGGGCGAAGCGGTCCCGGACGGTGCTGTTGGCCAAGACGAGCTCCGCCAGTTCGGCCATGTCCGCTCCGAGCCGAGTCAGTTCCCGCCTGTCGGGGAGCTGCCGGACGTGGGTCGTCCCGGGGCCGATGGCCCCCCGGAGAAGGCGGTGGCCGGTGACCGAGCGGTTGAGGCGGAGGAGCTGCTCGCGGAGGTGCTGGGCGTGGCCGTTCAGGACCGAGTAGCCGACGTCGTTGGCCAGCGCGCCGAGGTCGGTGATGTGGTTGTAGACCCGTTCCAGCTCGAGGAGCATGGCCCGGAGCCGGGCGTCGCCGGGGGTGACGGTGATCCCGAGGGCGTCCTCGGCGGCTTGGGTGTAGGCCAGGTTGTGGCCGATGGCGGTATCACCGGAGATCCTCTCGGCCAAAGCGACGCCGTCTGCGGGCTGTCGCCCTTCGAAGAGCTTCTCGATGCCCCGGTGGACGAACCAGAGGCGGATCTTCAGCTTGAGGATGGTCTCGCCGACCACGGAGAACCGGAAGTGGCCGGGTTCGATGAGCCCGGCGTGGACGGGACCGACCGGGATCTCATAGACGCCGGGCCCGTCGATGTGGAGGAAGTGGTAGGGCTCTTGGGTGGTGTCGAACGGCGGAGGCGGCCCGGCGTCGTGGCGCATCGGGTACCACCCGGCCGGCCAGTTCGGGTGGCGCACGAGGCGGCGTGGCAGAGGGTGGTCGTCGGGGACGACGCCGAAGAGGTCGTGCATCTCGCGCTCAAAGCGGCCGGCGGGAAACGAGATCCCGGCCAGGCTGGGCAGGTGCGGGTGGTCCGCTTCGATGGGGACGTGCAGCTCAACGAGCCGGGAGGGCGGCCCGCCGGCGAACACGTAGACGGCGCGTAGGGAGCCGCCGTCGTCGTGGCAGGCCGCGAGAGCGAGGCGGTACCCCTCCCCGAGGAGATCCGCGGCCTGGGACCGCAGCCCCGCCGGGGCGACCCGGCGGCTGACCCGCCCGTCGGGAGACATCGTCGTCACCGTCCGCCCACGGCTGCGGCGGCGGTGGTGAAGAGGTGGCTCACTGGGCCGCCGACCACGCCAAGGGCGGTGAGGGCGACCATCCCGGCCAGCAGCGGCACGGCGGCGGTACGAGACACCGCCAGTGCGGGTGCGTCGCGCTGGGAGCTGCCGAGGAGCATGCCGGTGCCGTGCCGGGTGACGGCGATGAACCCGACGGCCAGCAGCAGAGCGGCCGCGCCGAGCGGGACGGCCAGCTCGTCGGCGGCCATGCCGCGGGCGATAGCGATCTCCGCGGCGAAGAGACCGAACGGAGGCAAGCCGAGCAGGCCGATCAGGCCGACGGCGAACGTCGTCCCGAGGAGCCGGCTGCGGGCCAGCAGGCCGCGGATGTCGGCGATCAGCGAGCTGTGATGGGCGTGCTGCAGCTGTCCGGCGGTGAGGAAGAGGACCGCTTTGGCCATGCCGTGGGCGGCGATCAGCAGCAGCACCCCGGCGGATGCCAGGCGATTCGGGGAAGCCGACGCGACGGCCAGCAGCCCCATCTGCTCGATGCTCGAATATGCGAGGAGCCGCTTGAGGTCGCGCTGCCCGACGAGGAGCGACACTGCGACGAGAAGGGTGGCCAGGCCGACGGTCAAGAACATGACCCGCATGTAGCCGTCGCCGAGGGCCAGGTCGGAGATCACCCGTAGCCGCAGGAGGATCGAGAACGCCACGGAGAGCAACACGCCGCTCATCAGCGCGGAGACCGGGCCGGGGGCCTGGCTGTGGGCGTCGGCGATCCAGGTGTGAAACGGGACCAGGCCCGCCTTGGCCCCGAAGCCGACGAAGAGGAACCCCACCGCCAGGCGGGTCAACGCCGGGTCGAAGCGGCCGGCGTGGGCGGCGAGCACGTCGAGGTTGAGCGCGGAGGAGGCCGGCGCGCCGGCGTGGATGCTGGCCAGGTAGATGACGACGGTGCCGAGGAAGGCGACGGTGATCCCGAACGAGCAGACGATCACGTACTTCCAGGTGGCCTCGAGCGACTGGCGGGTCCGGCGGTGACCGACGAGGAACGCGGTGGCGACGGT
The DNA here is from genome assembly GCF_025499425.1 of Acidiferrimicrobium sp. IK. Lineage (GTDB taxonomy): Bacteria > Actinomycetota > Acidimicrobiia > Acidimicrobiales > Palsa-688 > Acidiferrimicrobium. The sequence goes on along the minus strand of NZ_JAIMCB010000015.1, from coordinate 110,142 downwards.
GGTGGCCTCGATGGCGGTCCAGATCACCCCCAGGTTGTCGGCGAGCACCGCCAGCGACATGGCGGCCAGGAAGAGCGGGACGAGCGTGGCGTACTGGCGGGCGCCGGCCGCGGTGGTGGCGCCTTCCGCCAGCTCCGCGCCGATGTAGTCGATGCTTGACCAGGTGGCGAGGGTGCCGACGCCTCCGATGACGATGAGCATGACGGCGGTGAGGGTGTCGGCTCGCAGCAGGTGGCCGACGCTGAAGACGGGGTGGGCGACCTGGCCGGCCAGCCCGACACCGGAGGCCAAGACGGCGAGCGACGCGGCCACGTTCCCCCACGAGGTGACGCGCGTCCAGCCCCAGATCAGCGCCAGCCCGGCGGCGGCGAGGGGAATGACGATCGGCGCGAGGCTCAGCAGGGCGGTCGTCATTCGTGCAGTTCCCTCAGTTCGTCGAGGTCAGTCCCGCCGAACTTGGCGTGCATGCGGCCGGCCAGCACGCCGAGTACCAGCACCCCGAGTAGGACATCGAGCGACACGCCGAGCTCCACGATGACCGGCACCCCGGCCGCGGCCACGAAAGCCACCGCGTCGATGCCGTTGTCGAGGATGAGCAGCCCGATCACCTGCGACAGGGCCTTGCGCCGGGTGACGAGCAGGAAGATCCCGATGAACACCATGGCGAACCCGACGGGGGCGGCCCGGGCCGGTCCATCAGGACCCAGGCGAACGACGGGAGCGGCGACGACGTAGGCGACGATGATCAACGCGGCCGCCGCGAGCAGCGACGCCGTCGTGGTCACAAGCGGGGCGGCTTCGCGGTCCTCGGCCGGCTCACCGCGCAGCCGGGCGCGCAGCAGGCGGGGGAACAGGCCGGCTCGCAGAGCGGCCACGGCCACTCCCACGACCACCAGCTGAGCGTCGCGGTGGTAGACGCCCGCCAGGACCGGGATGGCGCCGAGGAACAGGCCTTGCAGAGCCAGGAGGCGGATCATCGCGGCCAGGTCGCGGCGCCAAACCACCGCGACGGTCAGCACTAGGAGGCCTCCGGCGACCAGGTTGACGCCGCTCAAGTACGCGGATGCGCTCACCGAGGGACCGTCACGCCTGCGGTGACGCCAGGAAGTAGGAGGCGGTGACCGCCAGCAGGCCGAGCAGGAACGACCCGGCGAGCAGCTCGGGTACCCGGAACAGCCGGATCTTGGCCAGGTAGACCTCCCCGGCGGCCAGCGCCGCCGCCGCCACCGCCACCTTGACCGCGACCGCCGCCAGGCCCGCTGCGACACCGACCAGGCCGGCGTGGCGTCCGGCCACGCCCCACGGGGCGAACAGGTTGACGAGCAGGCCGAGCAGGACCGTCAGTCGCATGGCCGCACCCCACTCGATGACCGCCAGCTTCGGGCCCGAGTACTCGAGGACCATCGCTTCGTGCACCATCGTCAGCTCGAGGTGGGTGGCCGGGTTGTCGACCGGCAGGCGTCCGGTCTCGGCGATGATCACCACCACGATCGCCGCGAACGCCAGGGCGCCGGCCGGCGAGAGCACGTCGCTAGGACGGCGCAGCGTGTCAGCCACTATCACGGCCAGGTTGGACGACCCGGCCGGGATGGACAGGGCGAACACGGCGAGGAGCACCGTCGGTTCGACCAGCGCCGCGATGGTCGTCTCCCGGCTGGCGCCCATCCCCCCGAAAGGGGTGCCGGTGTCGAGGCCGGCCAGGACCAACGAGACGGTGCCGATCAGCAGCAGGCCGACCACTGCGAGCAGGTCGGCGGCACCGTCGAGCGGGGAGGCGGTGGTGGCCAGCGGGATCGTGGCGGCGATCACCAGGGTGGCGGCGGCGATGACCGCCGGGGCGGCCGCGAAGACAACCGTCGTGCCTTCCGGGGTGATCGACTGCTTGCCGAGCAGCTTGCGCAGATCCCGGTAGGGCTGGGCCACTCCCGGACCGGCCCGTCCCTCCATCCGGGCCCGGACCTGGCGCATCCCGCCCACCAGGCCCGGCGCGCCGAGCCCGACCGCGGCGGTCTGGGCCGCCGCCCCCAAGATCCCGCCGGGGTTCACCGGGCCACGACCAGCACGACGGTGACCCCGATGGCGCCGTAACCGATGTAGAGGTGGACGCTGCCGGGGTGGGCCCGGCGGACCCAACCGGCCCACCGGCTTACGGCGGCGAGGATCGGTCGGTACAGGCGCAGCTCGACGGTGTCGTCCACCCGACTCCGGAACCGGACCCGCTCGACTAGGTACTCCGATCCCCCCGCGTGGGACACCTCCACGTCGACTTCGGGCCTGAGCACCACGTCGAAGACCTGCTGCAGCGGCTGGGCGAATGACGTCGCGGTGTACTCCATCCGCTCGCTCAGCGGGCCGGCCCCGCAGGTCCAAAGCGGCGCGGTCACCGCGGCCGGCCGCCGCCGGGCGCCGGCTCGCCCGGCGAGGACGACGACCGCCAGGGTGACCGACACCACCGCTGCGGCCAGGACCGCTGGTGACACCGACCCGGCCAAGCCGGGCAGGCGCAGCACCACACCGAGGCTGGGCGCGGCGCTCAGGCCGACGCCGGGGGTTTCCCCGAGCACCTTGTCCAATGCTGCTGACAGCACCACCGGAGCGACCGCGGCCACCCCACACGCGGCGGCCGCGAAGCTCATCCCCGCCACCATGCTCGGTGACGCCTCGCGGGCCTCGGCGGCCTCGGGGCTGCGGGGCCGGGCCAGGAAGCCGACACCGAAGGCCTTCACCATGGCGGCCACGCCCAGCCCGGTGCTGAGCGCGACCACCCCGACCGCGACCGGCATGACCACTGCCAGGAGGGTGCCCGAGCCGGGTTCGGTGTGTATCAGCGCCTGGAGGAGCAGCCATTCGCTCACGAAACCGGCGCCGAGCGGCAACCCCGACGCGCCGAGCGCCCCCACCGCGAAGAGGATGGTGGTGGCCGGCATACGGACCGCCAGGCCGCCGAGGCGGTCCAAGTCGCGGATACCGGTGGCGGCGACGGCCGCCCCGGCGGACAGAAACAACAGCGCCTTGAACACGGCGTGGGCGACGGTGTGCACGAGCGCCGCGGCTATGGCGACCGCGGCGGCCCCCGGGCGGTGGTAGTCGATCAGCAGCATCCCCGCGCCCACCCCGACGGCCACGACGCCCATGTTCTCGGTGGTCGAGTACGCCAGCAGCCGCTTGAGGTCGGTCGACACCGACGCCTGCAGCACCCCGTACACAGCCGACAGGGCACCGAACCCGAGCACCGCCACCGCCCACCAGCGGGGTCCCGGCCCGAGGATCTGCACGTCGACGCGGACCAGACCGTAGATCCCGACCGCGACCATCGCGGCGCTCATCAGCGCCGACACCGGGCCGGGCGCCTCGGGATGGGCTCGCGGCAGCCACACGTGCAGCGGGACCAGCCCGGCCTTGGACCCGAACCCGAGTGCCGTCAACGCGAACACCGCGTTGCGGGCCGTCGGGGTCAGGCGTCCGGCGTGGCGGCCCAGCAACACCATGTCGCCGGAGCCGCCCGACGCGCTCAGCACGACCAGCCCGACGAGTATGGCGACGAAGCCGAGTTGGGTCATGCCCGCGTACCACCGGCCCGCGTCGAGCGCGGCGGGGCGGTGGTGGTCGCTCAGCACCCCGACGAGCGACGCCAGGGCCATCATCTCCCAGCACACCAGCAGCGTGACCACCGAGCCGGCGGCCAGCACACCCAACATCGCCGCGGTGAACACCGGTGCCACGGCCAAGGTGATCGTTGACGCACCAGAGGTTCGGAAATAGCCGATGCTGTAGACACCGGCTGCCACGGCCACCAGCCCGACGAGGAGCATGAACAGGCCGGCGGTGGCCGACACCGCGAAGTCCACTCCGGCCAGTGGCAGCAACCAGCCCAAGCGCACGCCGCCTCCATGCCCGGAGATCCCCAGCACGCCGAGAAGCCCGGCGGCGCCGCCGAGCCCGACTGTCACCGTCCCGGCCAGCGCCGGGGCCAGCCCCGCCGCCGGCCGACCGGTCCCGCGCCGCGGCGCGCTGACCGTCGACTCGACGGTAGCGGTCACCGTCGCGTCAGTTTCCGCAGAGCGTCGATGATCTGAGCCGGCTCCGGCGGGCAGCCCGGGACCGCGACGTCGACCCCGATGACCGCGCCGGCCGGTCCCACCACGCCGTATGCCTCCGAGAACACGCCGCCGTCACACGCGCAGTCCCCGACCGCGATCACGACTCTGGGGGCGGGTACCGCGTTGACCGCGTCGACCAGCGCCGACGCCATGTTCCTGGTCACGACCCCGCTCACCAGCACCCCATCGGCGTGGCGGGGGGAGGCCACCAACCGGGCGCCGTAACGCTCTGCGTCGTATACCGGCGAGAAGCAGCCGGAGATCTCCACCTCGCACCCGTTGCACGATCCGGCGTCCACGTGGCGCAGCTGCAGCGACCCGCGACCGACCTCGGAGGCGTCTTGGAGAGGCCCAGGAGCCGGCGGGGCCGGCTCGGCGATTCGGCCGAGGCGGCGGATCCGGCCTGTCAACCCAGCCATACACCCCACCTCCAATCACCTGACATAGCTGGCAGTTTACATTTCTTGCGGATACTCAGCTATGCGAGGTCGCGGATACACTGCCCGGCAGTGGCTGCCCCGATCCACCAGGTCAAAGCCGAGTTCTTCAAGACCCTCAGCCATCCGGCCCGCATCCGCGTCCTCGAGGTCCTCCGCGACGGCGAGAGGACGGTGGGCCAGCTCGTGCCCGAGGTCGGCATCGAGGCCTCCCACCTCTCCCAACAGCTCGCCGTGCTGCGACGCGCCGGCCTGGTCCAGACCCGCAAGGAAGGGGCCAGCGTCATCTACTCGGTCGCTGACCCTGCCGTCTTCGAGCTGCTCGAAGTAGCGAAGCGCATCCTCACGTCCTCGCTTCTCCAATCCCGAGAGGCCATCCTCGCCGAACTGCAGAATGACACCCGCTGAAACCGAAGCGGTCGCCTGACGAAAGGATGTCTCCTTGGAACTGACCAAGCACGCCCACGCCTGCGTGACGCTCGACAAGGGCACCGGCCACCTCCTGGTCGACCCGGGCGCGTTCACTCCCAACGCCACCGAACTGATCGCGTCGAGCGACACGATCCTCATCACCCACGAGCATCCCGACCACTTCGACGAGGAGGCCATCGCCGCCGCCCTCGACGCCCGCCCGGAGCTCAAGGTCTACGGACCGGGCGCGGTGGTCAACCGCTGGGAGGCCCGCGCCGGTCAGGTCACGGCCGTGTCCGAAGGCGACCGACTGAGCATGGAGGGCTTCGACGTGGCGGTGTTCGGGGACATCCACGCCGAGATCCACCCCGACGTTCCCCGCTGCGCCAACGTGGGGTACCTGGTGGACGGGCAGCTGTACCACCCCGGTGACGCCTACCACGTACCGCTGGCTCCAGTGTCGACGCTGCTGCTGCCGACCAGCGGGCCGTGGACCAAGCTGGGCCACGCGGTGGACTACGTGCGGGCGGTCAAGCCGGCGCAGCTGATCCAGATCCACGAGCTGATGCTGAGCGAGCTGGGCCAGCAGTCGATGGCCCGTTTCATCGGCCCCGACATGCTCGGCAGCGTGCCGTTGACCATCCTCCCCCCCGGCGACTCGCTCTCGGTCTGAAGCGTCGGGCGCCGCCCCCGTCGCTGCGCCCGCCGGGCCCGCCCGTCAGCTTCGGGCCCCGGTAGCCGCCCGCGGGGCGCCGGTCGACGGGACGCATCGCCGGGGAGGCGGCATCACGCCATGCCTGCCCGTGACCGGACCGGTGGGCTGGGCCTCTTCGACGAGGCCGAGCGGCAGCTGAACGTCTGCAACTCCTGCCGCTATTGCGAGGGGTATTGCCCGGTTTGGCCGGGGCTAGAGCTGCGCACCAATCTGACCAAGGGGGACATGCTCCACCTGGGTAACCTGTGCCACGACTGCCGCGACTGCTTCAGCGCGTGCATGTACACCGCGCCCCACGAATTCGACCTCAACCCTCCCCAGATCTTCACCCAGATCCGGGAGGAGACCTACCGGGAGTTCATCTGGCGGCCCGGGTGGACCGGACGGCTGCCCCGGCCGGCCCGGCTGATCGCGCTGACGGTCCTGGCCGCGGCGTTCGTCCTCGGCCTGGCCGCGGGCGCCGGCAACATGCCGGAGCTGTCCTCAAATCGCAGCGCGTCCGCCTATGGCCTGGTCCCGCATCTCGAGCTCGTGGTCCTCATGACGGTTCCGGTGGTGTTCGGTCTCGGGGTGCTGGTGTCCGCCGCCTGCCGCTACTGGTCCGCCACCCACGGGCCGCTCGGCGACCTCCTCGACTGGAGGGCGTGGGGAGCCGCGGTCAGCCAATCGGCCACCCTGGCCCACATGCACGGCGGGGGCCAGGACTGCGACTACGTCGAAGGGAAACCCTCACCGTCCCGGCGGCGGACCCACCACCTGGTCTCCTACGGGTTCGGGCTGTGCTTCGTGTCCACCACGTCGGCGGCCATCCTCGAGCAGTTCCTCGGTAGCCTGCCGCCCTACGGGCTGTGGTCGGTGCCGGTTGTGGCCGGGACGGTCGGAGGGGTCATGATCACCCTCGGTTGCGTCGGTCTCCTGGCGATGAAGCGGAAGGCCGACCGGCTGCAGGGGACCGAGACCATGCGTCGGGCGGACATCGCGATGCTGCTCGACCTGATGCTGCTGGCCCTCACCGGCCTGGCCACGCTGGTCCTGCGCCACACCGCCGCGTTCGGGCCGCTGTTGGCGCTTCACCTGGCTGCCGTGCTGGCCACTTTCTCCATCTTCCCCTACACCAAGTTCGTCCACTGGGTGTTCCGGGTGCTGGCGATCTACAAGCACGCTCTGGAGTTCCGTCAGGCTGCGGCGGTCCCGGCGTCGTAGATTCGGGGCCGTGAGCGCCAGCAGCGACCAACGCGATGCGCCGAGCACCGCCAGCCCGGCCCCGGTGATCCCAACGCAGCGGGAGATAAGCGACGAGATCGCGTCGCTCGACGGCGCGGCCGGTGCGCAGCCCCGGCTGGACTACCCGCCGTACCGCAGCTCGGCGTTGCGCCATCCCCGCCACCCCGCGGTGGTGCTCGACCCCGAAGGCGTCGAGCTGGCGTCGCCGGTCTTCGGTCCGAGGGACGTCGGCGAGCTCGACGCCGACCTCACCATCCAGCACCGCGGTGAACCCCTGGGTGAGCGGATGATCGTCACCGGGAGGGTCCTCGACGGCCGCGGTCGGGCCGTCGCCGGGCAGCTGGTCGAGGTCTGGCAGGCCAACGCGGCCGGCCGGTACATCCACCAGCGCGACCAGCACCCGGCGCCGCTCGACCCCAACTTCACGGGTACCGGGCGGTGCCTGACCGGGCCCGACGGCTCGTACCGTTTCGTGACCGTCAAGCCGGGGCCCTACCCGTGGCGCAACCACCGGAACGCGTGGCGGCCGGCGCACATCCACTTCTCGTTGTTCGGCACCGCGTTCGCCCAGCGGCTGGTGACCCAGATGTACTTCCCCGGAGATCCGCTGTTCCCGTTGGATCCGATCCTCCAGTCGGTGACCGATCCAGCGGCGCGCGCCCGGCTGATCGCGGCCTACGACCATGACGTGACGCAGGAAGAGTGGTGCACCGGGTACCGATGGGACATCGTGCTGTCGGGCCCCGCCCCGACGGTTTTCGAGGGGACCGGGCGATGAGCGGGCCGGAGGGCACGCCGGGGCAGACAGTCGGGCCGTTCTTCGGGTACGCGCTTCCCTATCCCGGCGGCGACACCCTGGTTCCTCCGGGCCGGGACGGGGCCATCCGCCTGGCCGGCCGGGTCGTCGACGGCGCCGGCGCGGGGGTTCCCGACGCCCTAGTCGAGGTGTGGCAGGCCGGTCCCACCGGCGCGGTCGTCCGGGAGCCGGGATCGCTGCGCCGGGACGGCTGGAGCTTCACCGGGTGGGGGCGGGCCGCCACCGACCCGACCGGTGCTTACAGCTTCACCACCCTCCGGCCGGCGCCGGCGGTGGCGGGCGGCCCCGCCTGGTTCGCCGTCGCGGTCGTCGCCCGCGGCCTCCTGGATCGGTTGCTGACCCGGGTTTACCTGCCCGACGATCCCGATGCGCTGGCCGGCGATCGTCTCCTGTCGTCGTTGCCCGACGGGCGGCGATCGACGCTCATCGCCCGCCCCGGCCCGGACGGGTACCGCTTCGACGTGGTCCTCCAAGGCGACCGCGAGACGGTCTTCTTGCAGCACCGTCCCGGCCACCCCGGTTGAGCGGCCTGCTCTGGCCGGGCGACGAGCGGGCCGGCCCCACGTTCGGGGATGCCGCGTTCGTCTCCGCGATGCTCGAGGTCGAGACGGCGTGGCTGGCGGCCCTGGTCCAGACCGGGGTGGCCCCGTCGTCGCTCGACGCCACCCGGTCCGTCGGCGGCCAGCCGATCGGCGGGACGGACCTGGCGGCCCTGTCCGCCGCGGCCGAAGCCGGCGGCAACCCGGCGGTGGCGTTCGTCTCGTGGCTGCGCGAGGAGGTCGGGGAGCGCGACGCGCCCGCCGCCCGGTGGCTGCATCGGGGCCTGACCAGCCAGGACGTGGTCGACTCGGCGGTCATGCTGCTGGCCAAGCGGCTACAGCGCGACGTACTGGCCGAGATCGGTCGCCAAGTTGAGGCGCTGGCGGCTTTGGCGGACCGGCACCGCAGCACCGAGATGGTGGGGCGCACCTTGACCCAGCCGGCGGTGCCGATCACCTTCGGCGCCAAGGCCGCGGCCTGGTTGCAGGGGGTGCTCGACGCCGCCGACGACCTGGGGTCGCTGTCGTTCCCGGCGCAGTTCGGTGGCGCGGCCGGCAACCGATCGGGTGTCACCGCCCTCGGCGGCGATCCCGCGTCGGTGGCCGCGTGCGCCGCGGCCGCGCTGGGCCTCCTCGAACGGGGGCCGTGGCACACCGACCGGGCGCCGGTGACCCGTCTCGGCGCGGCGCTGACCGGCTGCAGCGCGGCGTGGGGCCGGATCGCCAACGACGTGCTGACGCTGTCGCGACCCGAGATCGGCGAGCTCGCAGAGCCTTTTGCGGTGGGCCGGGGCGGGTCTTCCGCCATGCCGCAGAAGACCAACCCGGTGCTCTCGGTCCTCATCAGGCGGGCCGCGCTCAGCGCTCCCGCGTACCTGTCGCTGCTGCAGCTCGCCGCGGCGGATGCCGGCGACGAGCGACCGGCGGGGGCGTGGCACGTCGAGTGGCAGCCGCTGGCGCTGCTGGCCCGCCACACCCTCACCGCGGCCAGCCAGACCAGCGAGCTGCTCGCCGGGCTGCACGTCGGCGCCGAGCGGATGTCAGCCACCCTCGACGCGCACCGCGACGACGTCTCGAGCGAATACCGTTCCCTCGCCGGGCTGACCGGGCAGCGTGGCGGGTGGGCGCATGGCGACGACGACGCCCTGGTCACCGCGGCGCTGCAGCGGGCCCGGGAGTGGGCCGCCCACCGATGACCGCCCTCCCCCTCACCATGGTGCCCCTCACCGCCGCCGTACCGGGCCGGCCGCTGCTGGTGGTCGGCCCGTCCCTCGGGACCTCCTGCGCCGCCCTGTGGGGCGCGTGCGCGGCGCTGTTGGCGGACGACTTCGAGGTCGTCGGCTGGGAGCTGCCCGGCCACGGGCAGGGTCCGGCGACCACCGCAGCGTTTCGCGTCGAGGACCTCGCCGAGGGGGTGATCGCCGCCGTCGACGCCCGCGCTGGCGCCCAGCGGGTAGCCGCCGACCTGACCGGACCGGCCTTCTACTACGCGGGGGACTCGATCGGTGCTGCGGTGGGGTTGGCCCTGCTGTTGGCCCACGGGGAGCGGGTCGCGGCCGCCACCCTGGCCTGTACCGGCGCCCGGATCGGCACCCCGGAGGGGTGGCACGACCGGGCGGCGACGGTCCGGGCGCAGGGCACCTGGGCGGTGGTCGAAGCGTCGTCCCGGCGGTGGTTCGGTCCCGGTTTCCTGGAGCGCCGACCGGAGGCCGGGGCCCGCCTGCTCGACGCCCTCCGCCACGCCGACGCCGAGAGCTACGCCCTGGCCTGCGAGGCGCTGGCCGCCTTCGATGTCCGCGCCGGGCTGGGCCGCATCGATACGCCGCTGACGGTGATCGCCGGAACCGAGGACCAGGCGACGCCGGTGTCGGGCCTCGAGGAGATCGCCCGGGGCGTGCCCGGCGCCCGCCTCCGCGTGCTCGAAGGGGTCGGCCACCTGGCTCCCATCGAGGCGCCCGAGGCGGTCGCCGCCGCGGTGCGCGCCACGCGCCCCGAAGCGACCGCCGGCGACGGGCGGGAACGGACCGTGGCCGGGGTGGAGGCGGCGGGGATGGCCGTCCGGCGTGCCGTCGCCGGCGACGCGTGGGTGGACCGGGCGGTGGCCGCAACGACCGAGCTCACCGGGGACTTCCAGCGCTTCATAACCCAGTACGCGTGGGGGGGAGTGTGGACCCGGCCCGGCCTGGACCGCCGCAGCCGGTCGATGATCACCATCACCGCTCTCATCGCCCGGGGCCACCACGAGGAGCTGGCCATGCACATCCGGGGCGGCCTGACCAACGGCTTGACCCGCGACGAGATCAAGGAGGTGCTGATCCAATCCGCCATCTACTGCGGCGTCCCCGACGCCAACGCCGCCTTCCGGGTGGCGCAACGGGTCTTCGACGAGATCGACCACGGCGCCTGACTCACCAGTCGCCCCACTCGTCGACGAAGCGCTGAACGGTCGGTAGATGAGAGTCGGCCCGCCAGACGGCGACGAGCGGCAGCGCCGGGATGGTCTCGGTGACAGGCCGGTACTCCACGTCACCCGAGCGGGACCTGGCGACGGTCTCAGGGACGATGGCCACGCCCGCGCCCGCCGCGACCAGCCCGATGATGGTCTGCAACAGCCAGATGTCGCCCTGGGTGACGCTCGGCCGGACGCCGTGATCGGCCAGCAACCGGGTGATCCGCTCGTAGAGGCCCTCCCCGCCGTGGCGCCGGGGAAGGATCAGCGGCTCGCCGTTCAGAGCGGCGAGAGAGACGTTGGACCGGGCGGTGAGGGGATGACCGGAGGGGAGGGCCACCACGAGCCGGTCCTCCGCCAGGACCCGACCGAGGTAATGGGGTGGCTCGGGAGGCGAGTAGTGCAAGACCACGTCCAGCTGCCCGGTGTCGAGCCGGCGCATCAGGTCGTCGGGACGGTCCTCGACCAGCGCCAGCTCGAGGCCCGGGTGGCGCTGCTGCAACCCGCGCAGGACCAGCGGCAGGGCGCCGTTGGCGGCCGAGGGGATGATGCCGATGGTCAGCCGACCGGTCTCGCCGGTAGCGGCCCGGCGGGCCAGTTGGGGGAGCAGCCGGTAGCGCTCGAGGAGGGCGCGCGCTTCGGGGAGCAGCGCCTGGCCGGCCGCGGTCAGCGTCGCCCGGCGCCGGTCGCGGTCGAACAGGTCCAGCCCTAGCTCCTTCTCGAGCGCCCTCACCTGGGTGGACAGAGGGGGTTGGGCCATGTGCAGCGCCCGCGCCGCCCCGGTGAACGAACCCTCGTCGGCTACCGCCACGAAGTACTCGAGACGGCGCAGGGTCATACTCACAGCGTATGCAAACGGAAGCTTCTAGATGTTGGACATATGGCCTGCGGGTGGGCACACTTGCGGGTAAGAACTCGGAGAGACACTGATGCCTGAAGCTTTCGTCTACGACGCCGTGCGCACCCCGTTCGGCCGCTTTGGTGGCGCGTTGGCCGGCGTCCGCCCCGACGATCTGGCCGCCGCGGTGGTCCGGGCCGTCATGGAGCGATCCCCTCGCCTGGACCCCGCCGCGGTGGACGAGGTGACCCTGGGATTGGCAAACGGGGCGGGGGAAGACAACCGCAACGTGGGACGGATGGCCGTGCTGCTGGCCGGGCTGCCCACCTCGGTGCCGGGCTCGACGGTCAACCGGTTGTGCGGTTCCAGCCTGGACGCGGCGATGGGCGCGGCGCGCATGGTCGAGACCGGTGACGCCTCGGTCGTGATCGCCGGTGGGGTGGAGTCGATGACCCGGGCGCCGTGGGTGCTCCCCAAGCCGGGACGGGCGTTCCCGGCCGGTGACACGACGGCGGTGTCGACGACGCTGGGCTGGCGTCTCGTCAACGACCGGATGCCCCGGGAATGGACGGTCAGCCTGGGTGAGGCCAACGAGATGCTGGCCGAGAAGTTCGATGTACCCCGGGATCGCCAGGACCGCTTCGCCGCCCGCTCCCACCAGCTGGCCGACGCGGCGTGGAGCAGCGGGTTCTACGACGACCAGGTGGTCGGGGTGGAGGGCGTCGCTTTGGCCCGGGACGAAGGCATCCGCCCCGACAGTCGCCCGGAGTCGCTGGCCAAGCTGCGGCCTGCCTTTCGCGACGGGGGGACGATCACCGCCGGCAACGCGTCGCCGCTGAGCGACGGCGCCTCCGCGGCGCTGATCGCCTCGGAGGGAGCATCCTCGACCATCGGTCGGGATCCGATCGCCCGCATCGCCGGCCGCGGGGCGTTCGCGCTGGACCCGCAGGACTTCGGTTACGCCCCCGTCGAGGCCGCCAACCTGGCGCTCGCCCGGGCCGGCATCACCTGGGCCGACGTGGGAGCGGTAGAGCTCAACGAGGCGTTCGCCGTCCAGTCCCTGGTCTGCGTGGACCACTGGAAGGTCGACCCGGCGGTGGTGAACACCCGCGGCGGGGCGATCGCCATCGGCCATCCGCTGGGGGCGTCGGGCACCCGGATCCTGGGCACCCTGGCCTCGGTCCTGCGCCGCGACAAGCAGCGCTGGGGGGTGGCCGCGATCTGCATCGGGGTGGGTCAGGGGCTGGCCATGGTGCTGGAAAACGTGGCCGCGTGAGCAAGGTGGTGATCGCGGTCGACGCCGATGCCGCGGTGGCGGGGATCAGCGACGGGGCGACGGTGCTCATCGGCGGTTTCGGTGCCGCCGGGCAGCCGGTAGAGCTGATCGACGCCCTCCGCCGGTCAGGGGCCGGCGACTTGACCGTGGTGAGCAACAACGCCGGCAACGGCGACGAGGGTCTGGCCGCGCTCCTGGCGGCGGGCCAGGTACGCAAGATCATCTGCTCGTACCCCCGCCAGGCGGACTCGTGGGTCTTCGACGGCTTGTACCGGGCGGGGAAGATCGAGTTGGAGCTGGTACCCCAGGGCAACCTGGCCGAAAGGATGCGGGCCGCGGGGGCCGGCATCGGAGCGTTCTTCTGCCCGACCGGGGTCGGTACGGTCCTGGCCGAGGGCAAGGAAACGCGGTCCATCGACGGTCGGGACTACGTGCTGGAATACCCGATCCGCGGTGACGCAGCGCTGATCAAGGCGTTCCGGGCCGATACCGCCGGGAACCTGGTGTACCGCAAGACCGCCCGCAACTTCGGGCCGGTGATGGCCACCGCGGCCTCGGTCACCATCGCCGAGGTGACCGAGGTAGTGCCCGCCGGCGCCATCGACCCCGAGTGCGTCGTCACCCCCGGGATCTTCGTGGACCGCGTCGTGGCGGTCCCCGAGCCGGCGGCGGGGGTGGCGTCGTGACCGTCGAGCATCTCGGCCGCGGACCCTTGGAACGCAACGAGATCCCCGCCCGCGTCGCCAGGGACATCCCGGCCGGGTCCTACGTCAACCTCGGTATCGGACAGCCGACCGCCGTCGCCGACTACCTGGACCCCGGCGCCGGTATCACCTTGCACACCGAGAACGGCATGTTGGGTATGGGCCGTGCCGCTCTGCCCGACGAGATCGACCCCGACCTGACCAACGCCGGCAAGATGCCCGTCACCGAGACACCCGGAGCCAGCTACTTCCACCAAGCCGACAGCTTCGCGATGATGCGCGGCGGTCACCTCGACATCTGCGTGCTGGGCGCGTTCCAGGTGTCTGCCGGCGGGGACCTGGCCAACTGGCACACCGGCGAACCCGACGCCATCCCGGCCGTCGGCGGCGCCATGGACCTGGCCGCCGGCGCCCGCAACGTCTACGTCATCATGACCCTCTTCGCCAAAGACGGCACCCCCAAGCTGGTCCCGGCGTGCACCTATCCCCTCACCGGGCTGGGTTGCGTCACCAGGGTGTACACCGACCACGCCGTGTTCGCCCTCGACCAGGGTCAGGTGCAGGCGGTGGAGACCTACGGGACCACCGTCGCCGCCCTCTCCGAGCGTCTCCAACTGGTGCTGGCGCAGTGACGCAGGAACGACCCGACGGCGCGCCGGTGGACCCGGCCGGGCGCTTCGCCACCGCCACCTCCACCCAGGTGGCCATCGTCGGTGCCGGCCCGGCCGGGCTGATGCTGTCGCACCTGCTGCACATCGCCGGCGTGGACAGCGTGGCCGTCGACATCCGCAGCCGGCACCAGATCGAGACCACGCATCGCGCCGGCATCCTCGAGCGCGACAGCGTCCGCCTGCTGGTGGACAGCGGCGCCAGCGACCGGGTCCTCCGCGACGGCGACCAGCACCGCGGGATCTACCTGCGTTTCGGCGGCGTGAGCCACCACATCGACTTCGAGGCGCTCACCGGCGCGTCGGTGTGGCTGTACCCCCAGACCGACGTGTTCAAGGACCTGGCCGAGGCCCGCGACCGCGACGGCGGGGACGTCCGCTTCGGCGTGCGCGATGTCCGCGTCGAAGACGTGCTGCACCAGCCGACGGTCTCCTACACCGACGCAGAAGGCGCCCGCCACGTGCTCAGCGCGGGCATCGTGGTCGGCGCGGATGGCTCGCACAGCATCTGCCGGGCGCTGGTCGCAGACCGTCAGCAGTTCTTCCGCGAGTACCCCTTCGCCTGGTTCGGCATCCTGTGCGAAGCCCCGAAGAGTTCACCGGAGCTGATCTACACCCGCTCGGACCTCGGTTTCGCCCTGATCAGCCAGCGCACCGACCGTCTGCAGCGGATGTACTTCCAGTGCGACCCCGCGGAGCGCCCCGAGGAGTGGTCCGACGCCCGGATATGGGACGCCCTCCAATCCCGCCTGGCCGGCCACGACGGGTTCTCCCTCCGGGAAGGACCGATCATCGAGCGCTCCGTGCTCCCGTTCCGTAGCTACGTGCAGGCCCCCCTGCGCCACGGGCGCCTCCTGCTGGCCGGCGACGCCGGGCACACCGTCCCCCCGACCGGCGCCAAAGGCCTCAACCTGGCCCTGGCCGACGTGGCGGTCCTAGCCGAGGTCCTGGAACGGGCGGTGAAGAAGGGTGACACCGAGGCCTTGTCCACCTACTCCGAACGGGCGCTGGCGCGGGTATGGAAGGCGCAGCACTTCTCGTATTGGATGACCACCATGCTGCACCAGGTTCCGGGCGCCGCCGCGTTCGACGAGCAGCGCCACTTGGGCGAGCTGTCGACGCTCGTGGCCTCCGAGGCCGGCAAGACGTACCTGGCCGAGGGATACACCGGCTGGCCCGACACCACCCGCCATGGTGCAACACCGGGGTCCCGGGTAAGTTCCCATGGTGACGGCAGTACCGCGGGGAGGGAAGGCTGATGGGGTGGTTCGCTGACAATCAGTGGTACGTGGCGGCGTTCGCCGGCGAGATCGGTGACGGTCTCCTGGCCCGCACGATATGCGGGGAACCGCTCGTGTTGTACCGGAGCGGTGACGGTCCGGTGACCGCCCTGTCGGGGCTGTGCGCCCACCGGGGTTTCCCGCTCTGCGAGGCACCGAGCCGGCTGGTCGACGGCCAGATCGTCTGCGGCTACCACGGCTTCACCTACGCCGCCGACGGGGCTTGCGTAGCGGTACCCGGCCAGACCCGCATCCCGAGCGCGGCCCGCCTGACCGCCTACCCGGTCACCGAACGCGACGGCCTGGTGTGGGTGTGGATCGGTGACCCCGCCGGCGCCGAGCGCAGCGCACCGCCGCGGGCCCCGTGGCTGGCCGAGCCGGGTTGGACGGTCGTGCAGGGGTTGGAGCCCCTGGCCGCCAGGGCCGGCCTGCTCATCGACAACCTGCTCGACTTGTCCCACGAGACCTACCTGCACGGCGGGCACATCGGGACCCCCGAGGTGGCCGAAACCCCCATCTCCACCGAACCCGGCGACGACGGCGTGCTGCGCATCAGCCGCCGCATGGCCGACGCGGCGTGCCCGCCCTTCTACGCCAAGAGCACCGGGTTGTCCGGGCGGATCGTGCGGTGGCAGGACATCGAATACTTCCCGCCGTGCCTGTACACGTTGCACAGCCGGGTGGCGCCGACCGGGGCGCTGCCGGGCCCCGACGGATCCGACCCCGACGGCTACCACGTGGAGATCGTCTACGCCATCACCCCCGAGACCGAGCACAGCACCCACGACTTCTGGGCCGTCGCCCGGGACTTCGCCCTCGACGACGAGGGGGTGTCGACGTTTCTCGCCGACGCCAACCGCACGGTCGTGCTCCAAGACGTGACCGCCCTCAACGCTTTGGAACTGTCCCTGCAGCGCCATCCGGGCCACCGGCGGGAGGTGTCCATCAAGATCGACACCGGCGGCCTGGCCGGGCGGCGCATGCTCGCCCGCCTCGGGGTCGACGACCCCACCGTCACCCCCTGACTTGAAGGTCTCGCCGTGGTGATAGGCGAAGCGGCCGCCGCCGGGATGGCCCTGACTGCGCTGGTCATGGTGCTGCGGTGAGCATGCTCGTGAACTCGATCATCATCGTCGTGGCCGGGTCGATCTCCGCCCTGCTTCAGGCTCGGCCGCGCTGGGTCGCCTGGCAGCGCCGCATCACCGGCACCCTGCTCGGCGCGGTCACCGTAGTGCTGGCGCGCCAGATTCCCGAACGAGCTCGGGTCTGACGGTCGCGGCCCCAAGCAACCGCCGTCAAGCCCCTCGACGGCGCGCCACGTCCTCTGCGGCCAGGAACGCCAAACCGAGGGCCGGCAGCAGGCCGTTCCCGGCGAGGTAACCGGCTGCGCCGTGGCCTGAGATGCCCATGGCTGCTCCGCCCGAGGCGTACAGCCCGCCGATGGCCGTCCCGTCGGCGCGAAGGACCCGGGCTTGACCGTCGACTCGCAGGCCGCCTTGGGTGTGGAACAACGCCCCGGTGACTCGCACCCCGGCGAGGGGAAGCCCCAACGGTTGCTCCCAAAACGACCGCCCGAAGCGGTCGACGCCACCCGAACGGGCCAACGCCCTGGACTCCTCGATGGTCTCGCTGAACGCAGCCGGGTCGATCCCGAATGCCTCGCCGAGCCCGGCGGGGCTGTCCGCCCACCGGAGGGCCCCCGCGTCGACGGTGGCCCGGAAGTCGTCGAAGACCAGGCACGCGTCGTGGATTCGCTGGTCGAACACGAGTACGGCGGTGCCACCGGGCTGGGCGACGACCTGGTGGCCGAACTCCGAGTACCCGGTGGTCTCGTCACCGAAGCGCAGGCCGTCAGCATTGACGAGCAGCCCTCCGTGCATGACAGTGGCCCAGCCGGTGAGGGTGGCATAGGGCGTCGAAAGCGCGCCGTGGCCCTGGTATGCGTCCAAGAATGCGGTGTCGGCGCCCAGCCCGGTCCCGATGCGCAGGGCGTCACCTCTGGACTCCGCACTGCCGTGGTAGGTGGCGCGGGCCATCTCCGGGATGTGCGTGCTCACCATCTCCCGGTTGGCACCGAACCCGTTTGTGGCCAGCAGCACCGCCCCGCATTCAATCTCCTCGGTGGTGCCGTCCGGATAGGAGACCAAAGCGGCGGTCACCCGGCCGTCGGTGGTGACAACGTCCACCAGGCGCGCCGGTGTCAGCAGGTCCACCGACGCTGAACGGTCAAGCCCGTCGAGCAGCACTCCCAGGAGCAGAGCGCCGCGTCGGTGGGGGATGGTGTGGCACCGGTACCGGCTGTGGCCCGGATAGGAGAAGTCGGTAGCCAACTCGATGGGCGCTCCGGCGTGGTCGGCCAGCCAGGTCACCAAACGCCCGCTGACCTCGGCCAGGGCGGTCGCCAACTCCGGGTCCGCCTGGCCTTCGGTCTTCGCCATGATGTCGTCGACGAAGGTCTGCGGGGAGTCGTCCACCCCGGCGTCAGCCTGCCACCGGGTGCCGGCTCCGGGGAGCATCGCCGTGGACATCGACGTGTTGTTCCCCTGGCGGAACTGGGGGCTGCTCTCCACGACCAGCACCCGTAGCCCGAGCTCCGCGGCGCGAAGCGCGCCTGCTACGCCGCCCCCTGCGCCCGCCACCACCAGATCAGGACTCATCGACCGCTGTTTCAATTAACGGAACCATGTTCCGTCGATGATACGCCGCTGCAGCAGCAGCATCAACACCCTCCGGGCTTGTCTCGGCCGGTTCCGCATGGTAGAAGTTGTCGTACGGAACGCTGTTCCTATTACCGGGACAAGTCAAGAACGGTGGGGGGAGGATGCATCGCCCATGAAGGTCGAGGAAAACGAGCGCCACCGTCCGGGAGCGTCGACCCCAGAGTCAGATTCGGTCAAGGAAGCGGTTCTCCGGTTCGTCCAAACCGAGGCCGGGTTCGCGCAGGTGTACACCATCAATCGGGACGGGTTCCCCGTGGGACGCACGATGGTGGCGGTCCTCAACGATGACTGGACCGTCGACCTGGTGCAGCGCTCGGTGCATCGCCGCCTCGTCCAGATAAGGCGCAACCCCCGCATGGAGGTCGTCTGGACCGGGCCACCCATGCCCGACTCCGTGAACGACCGACCTCACGTCTACGACTTTGGTCTCACCATCCCCAGGGTGGTCTTCGTCCGGGGGTTGGCCCAGATGATGACCG
Source organism: Acidiferrimicrobium sp. IK (assembly GCF_025499425.1). Lineage (GTDB taxonomy): Bacteria > Actinomycetota > Acidimicrobiia > Acidimicrobiales > Palsa-688 > Acidiferrimicrobium. The sequence goes on along the minus strand of NZ_JAIMCB010000015.1, from coordinate 91,485 downwards.
AGGAGGACTTGGTCGCGACCTACGAACGCCAGACCGCCGTCCAGCGGTCGAAAGGCCTGACCAAGGCCCCGTTGCGTTCAGCCAGCCAAGTCCGGGGCGAGTTGGTTGGAGTCCGGGTGCATCCGGTGCAGATCCGAGCCGAGGGGTTCGGTGCGGGCGCCACGTCGTTCACGTGGGAGAGTTCCGACCAAGGAGGAGCCGGATGATAAAGACAATTCTGGGCTACGACATCGAGCCGAATGTCACCGAGGAGGAGTACGAGCGCTGGCTGTTCGACGTGCACGTGCCCGACATCCTGGCCAATCCGCACGTCGATCGACTGGTGTTCAACAAGGTCGTTGCTCCTGTAGCGACCATCAGCGGCGGGTCGCTTCCCATCCCCGACGACCTGACGTTCTACCGGATCGCCGAGATGCACTTTAGGGATCAACCTTCGTATCAGGCCTACCGGGAGTGGTTCGCGCAACACCCGATTCCTGACGAACGCAGCCCGAAGGGGCGCACGCGGTTCAAGTTCTACGTGGTGACCGAGGTGACGGAGGTCGCGCAGGGGGCCGAGCTTCGCCCCTCGTTCCTGGAGGACACCGCCGGGTGACGGGCTCCGAGGCCGCCCGCACCGGGGCGGCCATCGACGAGCTGGGTCGCTTCGCCGTGTCGCTTTCGTGGAAGGACCAAGGGCCCGACGTCCGAGCCGCGCTGCAGCGAGTGCTCTTCGACAGCATCGCGGTGCTCATCGCTGGCGGTCGCCTGCCCGAAGCCCACAGGAGGAGGGCTGCGCTTAACTTCTCGACCGGCCCGGCCACCGCCTTCGGCCAAGTGGCCCCGGTGGCGGTCTGCGACGCGGCGTGGCTCAACGGCTGCTCGCTGGTGGCGCTCGAGATGGACGAGGGCAACAAGCGGATTCGAGGTCACGCCACCGCGCACGTGCTCCCGGTCGCGCTGGCACTCGCCGAGGCGGCCTCGACGAGCGGCACCGCATTCGTAGAGGCGTTCCTCGCCGGTCACGAGGTTGCCAGCCGGTTCGGGCAGGCCACCGTGTTGCACCCGGGGGTTCATCCGCACGGCAACTGGGGAGTCGCGGGCGCGGCTGCGGCGGCGGCCCGCCTGGGCGGCGCCGATGCCCGGGCGATGGCCGCGGCGTTGGACGCCGCGGGAGCGCTAGCGATAGCCACCCCATTCGATGTCGCTCTCGAGGGCTTACCCGTGCGCGACGCCTGGATCGGCCAGGCGAACGTCTCGGGCATCCGGGCTTGGGCGGTGGCCGATGCCACCCGGTCGGCTACCGGGGTGGCAGCCGCCAGCCTGGGTCACCTGCTCGGCTCCATCGACCCCGCAGCCCTGACAGCCGGGCTAGGGGAGAAGATGGCCATCACCGGCGGCTATCTGAAGAGGCACGCCTCCTGCTCCTACACCCACCCGCCGGCCGACGCGGTGCTGGCGCTTCGCGAGCAGGTCGACCTCGGGGACGGCTCCGACATCACCGAGATCGTGGTGGAGACCCACCACCTGGCGGCCGGATTGGACCGCTACGACTGGCCGTCGCGGCTGGCCGCCATGTTCTCGGTCCCCTACGTGGTCGCCGCAGCCCTCGCGGCCGGCGAGTGCCCCCCAGAGCAATTCGACGACGCGCACCGGGCGGACCCCGCCCGCCGGGCGCTGGCCGCTCGGGTCCGGGTCGTGCACGCCCCGGAGCTCGACCAGCGGCTCCCGGCCGAGCGGGTGGCCCGCCTCACCGTGCGGCGAGAAGGCGGGTGGGAGCGAACCGTGGAAATGCCCAACCCGGTCGGCGACAACGACTTCCGGTCGCTTTCGGCGAAGGACCTGCGGGTCAAGGCCACCTCCCTGTTGGGCGGTTCCGAGGCGGCCGACCGGGTCGAGTCGCTGACCGCCGATCTGATCACCACCGACGACGTGGGCGTCCCGCTCGCCGAGTTGCGCCGCTGGGCCGCCGGCGCCGCCGGCACCCGACTGGAGAAAGACACCACATGCTCCGCGTGAAAGCTGTCGCACCGCTGCGCTTGACTCCTGAGGAGCTGGGCCGCCGTCAGGATCGCTACGACCGCCTGGGCGGCGGCCAGCTGGCGATCACGCTGGTGAACCTGACCGGCGACGGAGCCCCGAGCCGCTTCGACACCGCCGATCAGATCGCGGCGTCAGAGCGGCTCACCGCGGAGGAGATACGCCGTAGCGACCCCAGCGCCTTCGACATCGTGCTGCCAGACTGCGTGCTGGACCCGGCCGTCGGGGAGGTGGCTGCGCCCCCGGTGCCCGTGGCCGGCATCCTCCAACTGGTAACCGCCTATCTGGCGTCGATCGGCCGGCCGTTCGCGGCGGTCACCCGCAACCGAGCCATCGGCGACGAGCTGTCCCGCAAGGTCGAGCGCTACGGCTTGGCCCGGTGGCTGACGGGAGTCCACGTCCTCGACGTGGACTTCTGCCTGGTCTCCGACCACCAGGGCTGGGCGGACGCCATGCGGCCCCTCCAAAAGCAGCTCGAGGCCGACGGGGTGAACACCCTCTTCAACGGATGCTCCGCGGTGGACATCGACGCCGACCACCTCGGCTCGGTAGCGGTGGTCGATCCCACCGCCTTGGCCCTCCAGCTGCTGTGCCTGATGCCGCCGGCGGGGCCCGAGCGCGAAAGGCCACGCTGACATGGCCGACGTGCTGCTCAGCATCCGCGACCTGTCGAAGTCCTTCAACGGGGTCCGGGTCCTCTCCGACGTCGCCCTAGACGTGCAGGCAGGAGAGATCCACGGCCTGGTGGGACAGAACGGGTCGGGGAAGTCAACGCTGATCAAGTGCCTGTCCGGCTACCACGCGCCCGACCCCCACTGGCAGCTGCGGGTGGACGGCGCCGTGGTCACCCGCGGGCTGCACCCAGGGGAGCCGGCCCGCTTGGGGATCAGCTTTGTCCATCAAGACCTCGGGGTCATCGGCGAGATGACCGTCCTGGAGAACCTGCTGTTTCACCGCTTGGGTGAGAACCGGCGGCCCTACATCGCGTGGCGTCGGGAACGACGCGAGGCCAGCGCCCTATTGGAGTCGTTCGACTTGGACTTGGACCCCCGGGTGAAGCTCGGCTCCCTGAGGCCCGTCGAGCAGGCGCAAGTCGCCATCATCCGGTCCCTGATGCAGCTTCGGGAGGGGTCGCCCGGCGGCGGCCAGCGGCGGGGGGTGTTGGTCTTGGACGAAGCCACGACCTTCCTCGATCGCACCGGTCGCGACAGCCTGCACTCCCTGCTTCGCTCGATCGCCGCCGGCGGTTCGGCCGTGCTGTTTGTCTCCCACGACATCGGCGAAGTGCTCAGCCTGGCTGACCGGGTCACGGTGCTGCGCGACGGGAGAGTCGTGGAAACCGCCAACAGCGCCGAGCTCGACGCCGATGACATCGTGGGCCTGATCGTCGGCGGTGACCGCTCGGTTCGCTTGGACGACGCGGGCGAAGCCGGCGCCGCTTTGGCCTCAGAGGATTCCGACGACGTGTTGGTCATGGACCGGGACCGACCTCGTAAGCCGGTCGGACGTCTGACGGTGAGCGGCCTCCACGGTCTCCACGTGCGCGACTTGAGTTTCGAGGCGGGGCAAGGCGAGATCGTCGGGATCACTGGCATCGTCGGTTCTGGATGGGAGTTCGTCCTCGAGCACCTCTACGGGGCGTCGCCGGCGTGGCGGGGCCGCTTGCAACTCGACGACCAGGGCTACGACATCGCTGACATGACCCCCCGGAAGGCGTTGGAGCAAGGCATGGTCTTCGTGCCTTCCGAACGACTCTCGCAGGGGATCATCTCAGAGCTGACCCTGGAAGAGAACGTGATGTTGCCGGTGCTCGACCGTTCCTTCCTCGGCGGGAGGCTGCGGCTGCGGGAAATGAGTCGAGCCTGCAAGCAGGTGTTGCACGACCACGCCGTGCACCCGCCGCAGCCCTCCCGGCCGATCGGCACCCTGAGCGGCGGCAACCAGCAAAAGGCGGTCCTCGGCAAGTGGCTGCAGCTGCGGCCGAGGGTGGTACTGCTCAACGAGCCGACCCAGGGCGTGGACGTCGGCGCCCGCCAGCTGATCTTCAAGCTCATCCGGGAAGCCGCGCGCCAGGGCGCGGTGGTCCTCTACGCGTCGAGCGACTGGGACGAGGTCAGTCGCTTGGCCCAACAAGTCGTCGTGGTCGCCGACGGTCGGGTGGCGGAGATCCTGAGTGGAGCGGCGGTGACGGTGGATCGGATCGCCGCGTCGGCCTATCAGGGAACCCGCCGCAGCGCAGACCTTGCTCGGGCGTCGGACATGTGGTCCGAGGCGTAGTCGCAGATGCAAGAAGGGAATCAGAGAGTGGCCAAAACCGAAAAGTCTCGCTACGGGGAGAGCTTCCTGCGCCGCTTCGGCGTGGTGATCGTGTGGGCCGTGGTGGTGGTGGCCTTCTCGGCGGCCAAGCCCCACACGTTCCCCACCACTTCGAACTTCACGACCCTCTTCGCTTCGCAGGCGCCGCTCGGCGTCCTGGCTCTCGCCTTGGTGATCCCGCTGAGCGCAGGCGACTACGACCTGTCGGTCGCGAGCGTGTTGAGCTTCTCGTCGATGCTCGTCGCGGTGCTCAACACCCAGCACGGGATCCCCGTCGGTCTGGCTGCCGTGCTCGGAGTGGCGTTTGGTGCCACGGTCGGCCTGGCCAACGGCCTGATCTGCGTGCTGGCCGACATCGACCCGTTCATCGTCACCCTCGGCGTAGGAACGTTTCTCGACGGCCTGACCTTGTGGATCTCGAAGTCGGCACCGGTGAGCGGCGTCTCCGAGCACCTGGTCAACCTCGTGGTCGTGCACCGATTCCTAGGGTTGTCACTGGAGTTTTGGTACCTGCTCGTCCTGGCCGTCGTCGTCTGGTACTTCTTCGAGTTCACCCCGACGGGGCGCCGAGTGCTCATCGTCGGTCGCGGCCGGGAGGTCGCTCGGCTGTCTGGGCTCAGGGTGAAGCGCATCCGGATCCTGTCGTTCGTGTCGGCCGGAGCGCTGAGCGGGTTGGCCGGGGTGGTGTACGTCGGGACCAGCGGCTCGGCCGATCCGTCTGCCGGGACCTCTCTTTTGCTGCCCGCCTTCGCCGCGGTGTTCCTCGGCGCCACGACGATCGCTCCCGGCCGGTTCAACCCGTGGGGAACCATGGTGGCCGTCTATTTCCTGACGACAGGCATCAACGGCCTGGCGCAGCTCGGCGTGTCGACGTTCGTCGAGCAGCTCTTCTACGGCGGGGCGCTGGTGATCGCGGTACTCCTCTCGAGCCTGGTCGGGCGGCCCAGCATGCGCAAGGCCCGCGCCGCGGCGGACACCGCCGGCTCGTCAGCCGGTCCCGGCGGCGGCCCACCTGTGGGGGCCGAGCCATCGACCGTCGCCCCGAGCAGTTGAGATCCCGAGCCCTAACCAAAACCCAAAATGGAGGACAGCACCTTGAAGCACGTGATCCGAGTAGGCGCCGGTCTGGTGGCCATCGGCCTGGTCGCCGGAGCCTGCGGCAGCAGCACTAGTAGCTCCAGCAGCCCCACAACGCAGGCCGCTGCGTCGTCGGGCACCTCGACTGGAGGATCCGCCGGAGGTTCGGGCGTATCGCAGGCGAGCGGCCTGATCAGCCAGTACACGGGCAACCCGACGTTCGACTCCCCCGGGCCGGCCGTCAACGTCGCCAGTCTCAAGGGCAAGACGATCTTCTCGATCCCGGCCAGCTCGAGCGTCGCGTTCGTCAACACCGTGGACAAGGTCATGGGCCAGTACGCCAAGGACCTAGGCCTCAACTACACCGACTATCCCAACCAGCAGCAGCAGTCCCAGTGGGTGCAGGGCATGGACCAGGCGATCAGCAGCAAGGCCAACGCCATCGACCTGCTGGCCGGTATCCCGCCCGAACAGCTGGCCCCTCAGGTCCAGCAGGCCGCCGCGGCAGGCATTCCCACGGTCGACACCAACGAGCGGGACGCCTCCCAGCCCACCGAGCCCTACGTCAAGGCCTACGCGTTCGCGCCGTTCAACCTGGCCGGCCAGCTCATGGCCGCGTGGGCGGTCCAGCAAACCAAGGGCAAGGCCGACGTACTGGTGGTCACCTCGAACGCCGACGTGAGCTCCCAGGCCGTCCAGGACGGCGTGACCAGCGAGATGAGCAAGGCGTGCAGCACCTGCAAGGTGTCCACGGTCAACGTCAACCCGGTCGACTGGGCGACCAAGCTTCAGACCACGGTCGAGGGCAACCTCTCCTCGGACCCGAACATCAACTACATCCTGCCGGTGTTCGACAGCATGGCCCAGTTCATCGCCCCGGCCATCGTGTCGGCCGGCAAGTCCGGTCAGGTGCACGTCGCCAGCTTCAACGGGACGCCGGCGATCCTCGACATGATGCGCACCGGAGACGTGGTCACGATGGACGTCGGCGAGAACACCGCTGACGTGGCCGCCGCCGGTCTCGACCAGCTGATGCGGGTCATGTCCAACATGGCCCCCGGAAACGAGAAGATCAACGTGCGGGTCCTGACCAAGGCCAACGTCCAAGAAGCCGGCGTGCCCGCGGCCAACGGCAAGGGCTACGGCAACGCGTTCTTGGACGGATACGCCAAGACCTGGGGTGTGCCAACCAGCCAGCTCGGTAGCTGAGGGGCATCCGCATAGAGTCGGTGGGGCGGCGCTGGCCTGGCCCGCGCCGTCCCCTCGGCCCATGATCTTCCCAAGACCGATCGAAAGGCAGAACTCGAACATGGCAGGTCAGAGCGCGGCGGCCGGAGGCAACTCGGCGTCGACCGTGGAGCGAGCAGCGGACATCCTCTTGCTGTTCGCAGCTTCATCCTCGCCACAACTCGGAGTGACCGAGATCGCCACCGCTCTCGGGATGTCAAAGTCGGCGGTGCACCGGATCCTCCTGTCGTTCCGCAACAAGAACCTGCTCGAGCTGGACCCCGATTCGCGGAAGTACTCCCTGGGCCCGACCTTGCTCGGCCTGGGCGCCCGGTACCTGGGTCAGCTCGACATCCGCAAGATGGCCGCCCCCGAGTTGGCGTCGCTGTCGAGGGTCACCAACGAGACCGCCACGCTGTCGGTCCTCAGCGGCAACCAGCGGGTATACATCGACCAGGTCACCCCGGAACGAGAGGTCCTGATGTCGGTGCAGCTCGGGATGGCCCATCCGCTGCACGCCGGAGCGTCCTCCAAGGCGTTCCTGGCCTTCCTGCCAAAAGACGAGATCGACCGCTACCTGGCCGGCCCCCTGACCAAGGTCACGTCACGGACGGTGACCGACGTGCGCAAGCTGCGCAAGGAGCTGGTCGCCATTCGGGAACGGGGATGGAGCCACTCCCTCGGCGAACGCCAGAGCGGAGCCGGTTCCGTGGCCGCCCCGGTGTTCGATGCCACGGCCGTCCCGGTGGCGGTGGTCAGCGTCTGCGGTCCCGCCGAGCGGATGGCCGCCGAGATCGAGGAATGCGCCGATCATCTGCTGGTGTGCACCGCCCGTTTGTCGGCGCAGCTCGGCTACCAAGTCACCCGCAACGTCGGCTGAGCCCGGGTCGCGGCCGGGCGGGTCAGCCGGTCTCCCCCCCGTGGGGACGGGTGGCCAGGCTCAAGACGATGCGCGCCGAGCGGACCACCGCCTCGTCGATGAACCGGCCGTCGGAGGTGACCGCAGTTCCGGATCCGTCGCGCAAGCCCGACTGGTAGGCGGCCATCACCTCCTCGGCCCGGGCCCGCTCCTCCTCCGAGGGGACGAAGCTGTCGTTGATGACCGTCACCTGCGCGGGGTGGATGGCGGAGCGCCCGGTGAACCCCAGTTGACGTCCCCGCTGGGTGGAGGCCCGGAGCCCGGCGGTGTCGCGCAGCTCTGGGTACACGCTCTGGACGGCGATGCGCCCGGCGGCCCTGGCTGCGTTGACGCAGCGGGACCGGGCGTAGGCCAGACCTTCATCGACAGAAACGCCGAGGTCGGCTCGTAGGTCCGCCTCGCCCATGGCCACCGCGGCTACCTCCCCCGACGCGGCGACGATCTCCCACGCGCGCTCCACCCCGAGCGCCGACTCGATGAGCGGCACGATGGCCACCAGCTGGGGACGTCCTTCGAGCCAGGCCGCGACCTGGCGCACCTGGGCGGCGGATTCGGTCTTCGGGATCCGGATCCCCGTCAGGCCCGGGCCGGTCACCGCGGCGACGTCATCCTCCGCCAAGCCGCTCGACGGCGAGTTGATGCGGACGAACACCGGTTTGTCGGAGGGACGGGCCACCACCTCGGCAGTGACCCGACGGGCCTCTTGCTTGCGGTCGGGGGCCACCGCGTCCTCCAAGTCGATCACGACCGCATCGGCTTCTCCGTCCAGCGCCTTGGCGATGCGCCGCTCGTCGTAGCCGGGCACGTAGAGATAGCTACGGATCACCAACGCCTGCGTATCCATTTCCCTCCGTTTGGGGTTGGCAGCCAGCTAACCGAAGGATAGACTATTCGGAAAGATGTTTCAAATAACGGAACAAACTCATCCATCGCTAACTCCCCAGGCGCTCAGCGGGCTGAGAGTGATCGACGCTTCGACCATCCTGGCCGGGCCGCTGTGCTGTCAGATCCTCGGCGACTTCGGCGCCGACGTGGTGAAGGTCGAGCACCCTCTTCACGGCGACAACCTGCGGGGACATGGCCACCAGCACGACGGGGTGCCGCTTTGGTGGAAGGAGGTGGGGCGCAACAAGCGGACCGTGGGCCTCGACCTGAGCGACCCGGCCGGGGCTGAAGTGTTCACCCGCCTGGCAGCGACCGCCGACGTGGTGGTCGAGAACTTCCGGCCCGGCACCCTGGAACGCTGGGGTATCGGACCCGAGCGGCTGCACGAGGTGAACCCCGGTCTGGTGCTGTTGCGTCTCACGGGTTTCGGCCAGACCGGACCCTATGCTTCGCGACCCGGATTCGGCACCCTTGCTGAGGCCATGAGCGGCTTCGCCCACATGACGGGAGAAGCTGACGGTCCGCCCACCCTTCCGGCGTTCGGCTTGGCCGACAGCATCACCGGCATCGCCGGGGTGGCCGCGGTGTTGACCGCTCTGCGCCATCGCGAGGTGGGGGGCGGCACCGGGCAGGTGATCGACCTCTCCATCTTGGAGCCGATGATGACGGCGGTCGGGCCAGCGCCGACGGTGTACCACCACGCGGGAATCGTCCCGACCAGGCACGGCAACCGGTCGACCAACAACGCCCCTCGCAACACCTACCGAACCCGCGACGGCTCGTGGGTGGCCATATCGACCAGCGCGCAGCAGATCGCCGAACGGGTAATGCGCCTGGTGGGGCATCCGGAGGTGATCGAAGAGCCGTGGTTCCAATCGGGCGCGGGGCGCTACAGCCACGTGGACCAGCTCGATGATTACGTAGGCAGCTGGATCGCGGAGCGAGACCGCGACGAGGTGCTGCGGGCATTCACCGAGGCCAACGCAGCCATCGCCCCCGTCTACGACGCCAAGGACATCGTCGAAGACCCCCACATCCGCCAGACCGGGATGCTCACCGAGGTGCCCGACGAGGACCTCGGATCGGTGCTGATGCACAACGTCATGTGGCGCATGTCGGAGACCCCGGGATCCATCAAGTTCACCGGGCGTCGCCCCGGAGAGCACACCGATCAGCTCCTGATCGACGAGCTGGGCTTGTCAGCCGAGGACGTGGCCGCTCTGCGCGAGAAGGGGGTGGTGAAATGACCGACCGGCTGCTCGACGTGGTCCGCCGCTCCGACATGCAGGTGTTCGACCTGGGTCGCCCGATGTTTGTTGGCATGCCGCAGTCCCCGAATCACCCTCAGTACTGGCACACCCTGCCGCGGCGGCACGGAGACTCGTCGCGTGCCGACGGCAGCTCCGCCGCCAACGACCTCCTGGTCACCGGGACCCACGTCGGCACCCACATCGACGCGCTGGCGCACGTGTCATACAAGGGCCGGCTGCACGGCGGAGGCGACGCGGCCGCGGAGCAGGCCGGGGGACGGTTCATGCAACACGGCGTCCACACGATCGCGCCGATCATCACCCGGGGATTGTTGCTCGACGTACCCGCCGCGCTCGGGCTGGACAGCTGCCCGGCCGGTTACGAGATCACCGTCAGCGATCTGGAGAAGACCGTCGCCGACCACGGAGTGCGTCCCGAGGCGGGCGACGTGGTCCTGATCCGCAGCGGGTGGGGTCGCCAGTTCGGCGAGGGAACCGACGCCTACGTGGGTCGCGACTCGGGGGTCCCGGGGGTCGGGGAGGAAGGTGCCGCCTGGCTGGCCGACGCCGAGGTCCTGGCGGTCGGCGCCGACACCATCGCGTTCGAGCGCCTGGCGCCCGGCGGGGGCCACGCCCTCCTGCCAGCCCACCGTCTGCTGCTGGTGGAGCGGGGCATCTACATCATGGAAGCGCTCGACCTCGAGGGACTGGGTGAAGCCGGGGTCCACGAGTTCACCTTCGTGGCGATCCCCCTCAACCTGGTGGGCGCAACCGGCTCACCCATCCGGCCGTTGGCCGTGGTGGGTCCCGCGTCATGACCGATCAAACACTGGCCCAGCGGGTGGCGGGCTTCGCCGTGCAGAACCACTTCGATGAGCTTCCCGCCGAGGTGGTCGACAGCGTCCGCAAGCGGGTGCTCGACATCCTGGGCATCTGCGTGGCGGCTACTCCCCTCGATACCAGCGCCGCCATCCGCCGATACGCGACGTCGCAGGGAGGACGCGCCGGCGCCCACGCCATCGGCGTCCCCGACACCATGCCCGCGGCGCTCGCCGCGCTGGTCAACGGAACGCTTGCCCATTCCCTGGACTACGACGACACCCACCTCCCGTCGGTACTGCACCCGAGCGCGTCGGTGGTCCCAGCCGCGCTGGCCGCCGCCGAGGCCAACGGACGCGGCGGACGAGACCTGATCGCGGCGATCGCCTGCGGGCTCGAGATCTGCGTGCGGCTCGGGATGGCCGGCTACGACCAGTCGAGCGGACGCAACATCTTCTTCGAGCACGGGCAGCACGCCACCTCCATCTGCGGCACGCTCGGGGCGGCGGTGAGCGCCGGCATGCTCGCAGGCCTCGATGAGGAGGGCCTGGTCCATGTGCTCGGGCTGGCCGCGTCGATGGGCTCTGGGGTCATCGAGGCCAACCGCACCGGCGGCACCGTCAAGCGCATGCACTGCGGGTGGGCCGCGCACTCCGCGATAGTCGCCGCCGACCTCGTGGCCCAGGGCTTCACCGGGCCGCCCACAGTGTTGGAGGGCCGGTTCGGTTTCTTCGAAGCGTGGCTGCACGGGGATTTCTACCCGGAATGGGTCACCGACGGCCTGGGCGAGAAGTGGGAGGTGCCGAAGATCTTCTTCAAGCCGTACCCGGCCAACCACTTCACCCACACCGCCATCGACGCCGCGTCAGCCCTACGGGAGCAGGGGATCGGGCCCGAGCAGATCCGCAGCCTGCAACTGGGAGTGGCGGAGTCGATCGTGCGGACCATCGGCGAGCCGATCGAGGTCAAGCGGTCTCCCGCCACCGGGTACATGGCCCAGTTCAGCGGCCCGTACGCGGTGGCGATCGGCCTGCTCGGCGGCGGCGGCCTAGGTGCCGGCTTGGACGACTACACCGACGAGCTGGCCCGCGACCCGCAGCGGCTGGCCATCATGGCGAAGGTCGACGTGGTAGCCGATCCGCAGTGCACGGCGATCTTCCCGGCCCAGTTCCCCTCGGTGCTGCGGGCCACTCTGCGGGACGGCACTGAGAAGACCGTGGCGGTGCTGGCCAACCGGGGTGGCCCGGACCGTCCGCTGACCTTCGGGGAACTGGCCCTCAAGTTCTCCAACAACGCGGGGCGGCTGCTTGACCGGCCGGCGGTGGAACGCGTCGAGCAGTTGGTGGCCGGCTTGGAGCAGCTGCAGTCGATGTCCTCGCTGTTCGACGCCCTCTCGCTCGAACCCGACGTTCAACTGTCCAATTCACACTCAACGACAAGGAGCTCTTGATGCTCGACCTGCTGGTGAAGAACGTGAAGGTGGTGCGCCCAGGGCGCGAGCCCGAGTCCTTGGACGTGGGCGTCGAAGGGGGCCGCTTCGCCCGCGTCGAGGCGGCCATACCGGCCGAGGACGCCGCCCAAGTGCTGGACGGGAAGGGACGCCATCTCTTCCCCGGAGCGGTCGACGTGCACCAGCACTGGGGCATCTACAACCCCTTGGAGTCCGACACGGTGAGCGAGAGCCGGGCCTGCGCCCAAGGCGGGGTCACGACCGGAATCACCTACCTTCGCACCGGGGCCTACTACCTCAACCGAAGCGGTCCCTACGCCGAGGTCATGCCGGTAGCGCTCGACGCCGCAGCCGGGCGGGCTTATGTCGACTACGGGTTCCACGTCGCCCCGATCCTGCGCAGCCACATCGACGAGATCCCATCGTTGATAGCCGACTTCGGGATCCCGTCGTTCAAGATCTTCATGTTCTACGGCAAGCACGGACTGCATGGCCGGTCAGCCTCCCAGGAGCAGTTCCTGATGCTGCCGGAGGGAGAGTCCTACGACTACGCCCATTTCGAGTTCGTCATGCGCGGCATCCAGAAGGCCCGCGAGGATCCCCGCTTCGCCGGCATCGCCGACGACATCTCGCTGTCTTTGCACTGCGAGACCGCCGAGATCATGGCCGCCTACACCCGTATCGTCGAAGAGGAAGGTCGCCTGTCCGGTCTCGAGGCCTACCACGCGGCCCGTCCGCCGCACTCTGAAGGCCTGGCGGTCACGATCGCCGCCTACCTGGCCCACGAGACCGGGCTGAGCAAGATCAACCTCCTGCATCTCTCCTCCCGCAAGGCGGTGGAGGCGGCCCTGTTGATGGCAAAGACCTTCCCGCACGTCGACTTCCGTCGAGAGGTCACCATCGGCCACCTGCTCGCCGACATCCACACGGCGGCGGCCGGCGTGGGCGGCAAGGTCAACCCGCCGCTGCGGCCCCGCGAGGACGTCGAGGCCCTGTGGGGTCACTTGCTGGCCGGGGAGCTGGACTGGGTCACCAGCGACCATGCGTGCTGCAAGGACGAGACCAAGTTCGGGTCGCCGCGAGACGACGTGTTCGTGGCCAAGTCCGGCTTCGGCGGCACCGAGTACCTCCTGCCCGGGCTGATCACCGAGGGCACCAAGCGGGGGCTGCCGCTCGGTCGGGTCGCAGAGCTGGTGTCGTGGAACCCGGCCCGCCGGTTCGGGCTGCACAGCAAGGGCACCGTCGATGTCGGCTACGACGCCGACTTCTGCCTGGTCGACACGAACAGCAGCTGGACGGTCCGTGCCGCCGAGTCGGAATCCTCGCAGGAGTACACCCCGTTCGAGGGTTTCGAGATGTCAGCCCGGGTCACCGACACCTTCCTTCGGGGCGGTCGGGTCCTCGACGACGGCAAGATCGTCGGCGACCCCAAGGGTCAGTTCGTCCGGCGGCCCACGGCACGCCCCCGCCCCTGAGGTCTGAGGACCTGCCGCCGCCGGGGTCCTGACGACGTAGGCGCCCGGTCGACCGGAGGCGGGCGCCCCGCCTCCAGTCGGCTGCAGATCGGCGCTTCGTTGAACCAGCCGACCGCGGCCGGTTCCGCCCCGGGCACCCCGCCGCGGATATCAAGTACCTTGACATCCGCGGCGGTCGGGGTTAGCTTGCGCCCGGCTCGCCTCCGGCGGGGGGACGGGCGCACCGAGTGTCGACCCGAGCACGAGAGGAACGATCCGTGAGCGTTGATGCAGCCGATTCGAGTTGGGTCTCACCGCAGGCAACGGTGCGGATCGAATTCGAGGAGGGGATCGCCTGGCTGTACCTGAACCGACCGGACAAGCGCAACGCCATGAACCCCACGCTCAACCAGGAGATGATCCTGGCCCTGGAGCTGCTGGAAGGCGACGACCGGGCGGCGGTGGTGGTGCTGACCGGAGCCGGGAGCTCCTGGTCGGCGGGCATGGACCTGAAGGAGTACTTCCGCGAAGTCGACGAGTCGCCTGCTCACGTGGAGGTGAAGGCCAGGCGCGACAGCGCGGAGTGGCAGTGGCGGCGGCTGATCCACTTCCCGAAGCCGACGATCGCCATGGTGAACGGCTGGTGCTTCGGCGGGGCGTTCACCCCGCTGGTCTGCTGCGACCTGGCCATCGCCGCGCAAGACGCGACCTTCGGTCTCTCGGAGGTCAACTGGGGCATCCCGCCCGGCGGTCTGGTCAGCCGGGCTCTGGCCGAGACGGTGTCCACCCGCGACGCCCTGTTCTTCATCATGACCGGGGAGACCTTCGACGGCCGGCGCGCCGCAGAGATGCGCCTGGTCAACGAGGCGGTCCCTCCCGAGGAGCTGCGCGACCGGACCAAGACCCTGGCCCTGAAGCTGGCCGGCATGAACCCCCGGGTGCTGCGCGCAGCCAAAGTGGGGTTCAAGAAGGCCCGGCTCATGTCCTGGGACGAAGCGGAGGATTACCTCTACGCCAAGCTGGACCAAGCTGTGCTGGGCGACACCGAAGGCGGCAAGCAGCAGGGCCTGTCGCAGTTCCTCGACCAGAAGTCGTACCGGCCCGGCTTGGGGGCCTACACCCGCGAGGCCGACCAGCGGCCGTGATCCACCGCAGCAGCTACCCGGCCCCTTCCGTTCCGGCCGTGACGCTGGCCGACTACCTCCTCGAGGGCGCCGCGGCGCGGGGAGCACACCCCGCTTTGGTCGACGGGCGCAGCGGTGCTGTTGTGTCCTACGGGGAGCTGGGGCCGGCGGTGGCCGCCGGCGCGGCCCGGCTTCGGGCACTGGGCGCAGGACCGGGCCGCGCCGTTGCCGTCATGGCCCCCAACCAGCCGCAGTGGGCCATCGTCTATCTGGCCGCGGTGTCCACCGGCTCGTACGCGGTGCCGATCGGCCCGATGCTGACACCCGGGGAGGCGGCCAAGCTCCTCGGGCTGGCCCGGGTCGGGCTGCTCGTCTTCGACGCCACCACCGGGTCCGCCGCGGCGGAGATCCGCCGCATTACCGGTATCGAGACCGCCGACCTGGCCGACTTGGAGGGCCGGGTCGACGGCGCCCCTCTGCCCCGACCGCGGCCGGCACCCGAACCGGTCGACCCCTCCAGGCCGGCGGTCGTCGCCTTCTCGAGCGGCACCACCGGCGTGTCCAAAGGCGTGGTGCTCACCCACCGCAACCTGGTCGCGGCCATCTGCCAGCACCAGCCTGTCTATCAGGTGGACGAGGACGACACGTTCCTCGCGGCCCTGCCGTTCTCCCACATCTACGGGCTGTCGATCATCCTCAACTACGGCCTGCGGCACGGAGCGACGATCGTCACCATGCCCAGGTTCCAACCGGCGGAGTACTGGCGGCTGATAGAGCGCTACCGGCCCACCTGGCTGCACATCGCCCCGCCCGTCGCGTCCCTTCTGGTCGACTCGGACTGCGACCTGTCCTCGGTGCGCCACGTCGTGTCGGGGGCCGCCCCGCTGGGGGCCGCCCTCGCCGAGAAGGCCCGCCGCCGCGTCGGCTGCCAGGTCCAGCAGGGGTACGGGATGACCGAGGCCAGCCCCGGCGTGACCTGGGTGCCAGCAGACGGGACCGTCGAGTGCCCCCCAGGATCCGTCGGTGTCCTTGTCCCCGGAACCGAGGCCCGGATCGTCGATCCGGTCACCGGGGACGACACCGACGGCCCGGGGGAGCTGTGGGTCCGCGGGCCGCAGGTCATGGCGGGCTACCTGGACGCCCCGGACGCGACCGCCGCAACCCTGGTCGACGGCGAGTGGCTCCGCACCGGTGACATCGTTCGGGTGGACGACGCCGGCGTTTGGTGGATCGTCGATCGCCTGAAAGAGCTGATCAAGTACAAGGGCTACCAGGTGGCGCCGGCGGAGCTCGAGGGCCTCCTGCTCGAGCACCCCGCGGTCATCGACGCGGCGGTGGCGGGCATCCCTGACGACGCGGCCGGCGAGATCCCCAAAGCATGGGTGGTGACCTCCCGCCCCGTCGCAGGCGACGAACTGCTGGCGTGGGTGGCCGAGCGGACGGCGCCATACAAAAAGATCCGCGCCGTCGAGTTCGTCGACGCCGTGCCGAGGTCTCCCACCGGCAAGGTCCTGCGACGGGTCCTCCGCGCCGGCGGCCGGTGAGCCACGACCGGTCCGCCGCTCCGGCGACGCCTCGCGCGACCCGGATCACGTACCTGGTGAAACAGCTCGAGCTGGCGGTGCGAGCCGACATGGAGGTGATGGCTCGCGCTCACGGGCTGACCGCGCTGCAATACACCGCCTTGACGGTGCTGCAGCGCCATCCAGGTATGTCCGGGGCCCAGCTGGCCCGCCGCTCGTTCGTCTCGGCCCAAGCCGGCAGCGAGATGATCGCCCATCTCGTGCGCAAAGGGCTCATCAGCCGGGAGCCTCACCCTGAGAACCGCCGGGTCCTCTGCATCGGCCTCACCGAGGAGGGCCGACGGATCGTCGAGGCCTGCGAGGGGGAGACGTCCGAGCTCGAGGGCCGGATGCTCGAGGGGGTCGCCTCCGCCGACGTCCGGTCCCTCGAGGGCCTCCTCCGCACCTGCGTCCGCAACCTCGGGGTTCTTTGACGGTCTGATCCGAACGGCCGGCCCGCCAGCGGGCCCGCGGCAGTTCAGGCGTCCAGGGAGGATTCGATGATCATCGGGCGGTGCGAGGTCCCGCCGAGAGCGGTGACGGCGAGAGCCGCGGCCGCCAGGGCGGCCACCCCGCAGACGACGTACCCGAGCGAGTATGCGTTGCCGAGGGCGGTGAAGGCGGTGTGTTGAAGCGGGTTGCCGGGGACGGCGTTGGCGCCCAGCGGGCCGGAGTGCACCGCGCCCACCGCCGGGGGCGGAGCGCTGGAGCTGAACTTGGCCAGCGCCGACTGCAACGCCGGGTTGGTGGCCAGCTTGGTGTGGATCTCGGTCGCGGCCCTGCTCAGCGCGATGGCGCCGATCACCGCCGGCCCCAGGGTGAAGCCGAAGTCGCGCAGCTGGCTGGTGGTTCCCGCCGCCATTCCGTGGAGATCGCTCGACACGGTGTTCACCGCTACCGCGGTCACGCTGGAGAGGGCGAACGCGAACCCGATACCCACCAACACCAGCGGTGCCACGATCGCGCCGAGCGACATCCCCGACACCGACTCGGTCGAGATCCACAGGTCACCGACACCGATCAGCAGGAACCCGCAGCCGAGGGCCCAGCGGGGGTTGAAGCTGCGGATCACCTTGGCGGTCAACGGCATCAGCAGCAGCGCGAAACCTTGCAGCAGGACAAAGGCGATAGACGTCTTCATCGGGGAGAACCCCTGGATCGCGGACAGCCGGATGCTGGTCGCGTAGGCGGTGCCGAGGAAGCTGAACATGCCGATCAGGGTGACGATCGAGTTGACGGAGAAGGCCCGGCTCCGGAACAGGTCCAGCCGCAGCAGCGGGGCGGTGGACCGCCGCTCCACCACGATGAACGCAGCGAACAAGACGACCGCCACCACCCATCCCGCGATCACCTGCGTGCTGCCCCATCCGCTGGTGGCTCCCTGAATCACGGAGAACAAGAGGGCGAACAGCGAGATGGCGAGGGTCGCCTGCCCGGGCCAGTCGAGCGACCGGCCTTCGGGCGCCGAGGAGTTGCTGGCGGCGAACCCGGCGACCACGCTGACCACCGCCAGGATGCCCACCACGACGAACGCCCACCGCCAAGACGCGGTTGGGTCGGCGCCCCAGTGGAGCTTGGTGACGGCGCCGCCGATGAGCGGCGAGACGAACCCGCCCGAGGAGAGCGCGGCGGCCCAGACGGCTATTCCCCGCGCCCGGCTCCGTGCGGTGTGGGTGCCGGCGGCGACCATCGCCAGCGTCGTCGGGAACAGCACCGCGGCCCCGATGCCGGTCAGGGCCTGCCCGGACCACAAGACGCCGATGGACGCGTGGTTGGATGCGCCGGCGGCCGGTGCCAGCACGCTGACCAGCTCGCCTGCGGCCATCAAGACGCTGCCGCCGATGAGGAGCTTCTTGCGGCCGAAAATGTCGCCTAGGACGCCGAAAGACAGCTCCAGGAGGGCCACCGGCACCAAGAAGGCGTCCGAGATCCAGGTGAGCTGAGACGACGTCGTGTGCAGGTCCTGCTGGAACAGCCCGTTGAGCACGGCCGGTATCGCCAGGCCCACCTGGGCGACCAGGACCGCCAGCGCGGTGGCGACCAGTGTCCCGGCGGTCAGGGTAGGCGTGTGGACAGCAACCCGCCCCGGCGTCGGAGCAGCCACGCTGGTAGTGCTGGAGGTCATTCGGACACCCGCTTCCCGAGGTCGGTGCAATCGGCCTGTTCGCATTGCGAACATCTGTAACCTATATGAAACAGTAGTCAGGTGACGGACGTCACGTCAACGGCCGTCGTCGGGCGGCGTCGGTCTGCCGCCCGGCCCAGAGAACCAGCGGAGGAAAGCGGTCCACATGCAGTCCCCAGCGGATGATCACCATCCCTTCCCTGTCGCTCCCGACGGGACCTTCGTCCAGTCGCTGGAGCGGGGCTTGGCCGTGATCAAGGCCTTCGACGCCGATCACCCGAAGCTCCAGCTGAGCGAGGTGGCCCGCCGTACCGGGCTGACCCGGGCCGCCGCCCGCCGATTCCTGTTGACCTTGCTGCAGCTCGGCTATGTCCGCCTGGACGGGCGCGACTTCTCGCTGCGACCGCGGGTCTTGGATCTGGGGTACGCCTATTTGTCCGCCCAAACCCTCCCGGAGATCGCGCTGCCGCACCTCGAGACGTTCGTGAGCGCGGTCTCCGAATCGTCGTCGGTCAGCGTGCTCGACGGTGACGACGTCGTCTACGTCGCCCGGGTGCCGACCAAGCGGATCATGACCGTGGTCATCTCCGTGGGCACCCGGTTTCCCGCCTACGCGACGTCGCTGGGCAGGGTGCTGCTCGCCGGGCTCCCAGACGGCGAGCTCGACGCCTACCTCGAGCGGGTGGACATTCGTCCTCGCACGGCCCGGGCGGTCGGGGACGCCGCCTCGCTGCGGGGGGTGCTGGACCGAGTCCGGGAGGCCGGTTATGCCATCGTCGACCAGGAGCTGGAGGAGGGGCTGCGCTCGGCGGCCGCGCCGATCTGCGACCGGGACGGGGCGGTGGTCGCCGCGGTGAACGTGTCGGCCAGCGCCAGCCGGACGTCTCTCGATGAGATGCGTTCCCGCCTCCTGCCTCGGCTCTTGAGCACCGCCGCGAACATAAGCCGGGACCTCAAGGCGGTCTGAGCCTGTTCGGCCGTGGGCCCACAGCTGGGCCAGCGCGGTTGCCCGGGGGAGCAGCCACTGGGCCGATGGCCCGGCTGCTCACACGTAGTGCGGGGCCCACATCTCGCCCGGGACGTCGATCAGATCGAGGCCGAGCAGGGCTCGGGCCTACCGTGGAGGTACACGCGCAGCCCTGGGAGAGCGATGACGGAGATCACGTTCAACGAGTCGTGCCGGCAGATCGCTGCCATCACCGCTCGGGTGCGCGATCGGGAGGAGGCGAAGGACTGGACCGGCGCCATCCGCGGCCTGCACGAACTGCTCGAACACCCCTGTGCCCACCACCAAGTCTCCGCCTACGAGGTGTGGGACGACATCCACTGGCTTCACAGGCGAGCCGGGGACTACGACGCGGCGATAGCGGCCAAGCGCGAAGCCATCCTCGCCGGCTACCGGTCCGAGCCCGACCCCGAGGCCGACATCGCGGAATGCCATCTCCTGGCCGGGCGACGGTCGGAAGCCGATGCCCTCTTCGCTGATCTCCGCGTCCGGGCCCCCGACGACGTCTGGCTGTACAACTCGGCCGGGTTCGCCTGCGATGGTGGTGTCGCTGGCATGGTTCCCTCGCGGTGAGTGGGAGAAGGCCACCGCGGTGTGGCCCGACCTGTTGGAGGGAATGCCCGCCGACCACGCCGAGTACAGCAGGCGGATCGAAGCTCGCCTCAAGCGACTCGCCCGGTCCCTGCCCGGCCACCCGGTGCGGGTGGGGTCCATGACCGTCGACGGTCTAACCGCTTTCAGCGCCGACGACGGCGCGGACCCCGGATCGGGCCAGGCCCGCTCGTCCTACGCGGCCGAGCTCGCCCGGCGGGGCGAAGCAAAGCAGTGGCCGCCGGGGCGCAACGCTCCGTGCTGGTGCGGCTCGGGCCGCAAGTACAAGGCGTGCTGCGGCCCGGCGCCGATGGCGCCGGAGTGACCTAGCCGCCGAGGTTCTCCTGCGCGTAGCGGATGGCGTCGTTGCGGGTCCGCGACCCGGTCTTGGCGAAGATCCGGTTGATGTGGCTCTTCACGGTGTGAGCGCTCAGGTAGAGAGCATCGGCGATCTGGGGATTGGTGAGCCCTTGCGCGATGAGGTCTAGGACCTCCGCTTCCCGGCTGGTGAGACCGTCGGGCAGCGGCCGGGGCGGCGCGGCCGACGTCCGGGTGGGCGCCTCGCGGGTGGTGGCGTTCAGGAGCGCCGATTGGACGCTGCGGTCGAGCACGGACTGGCCGCTGACCGCAGCGTGAAGCGCCCGGGCGATGTCGACCCGTCCGGTGTCTTTGGTGAGATACCCGCGAGCGCCAGCCTGGAGGGCGGAGATGATCGACTCGTCCTCGGCGAAGGTTGTGAGCACGACGATGGCGAGGTCTTGGTGCTCGGCGACCAGGCGGCGGGTGGTCTCGATCCCGTCGATCCCAGGCATGTGCAAGTCGAGTAGGACGGCGTCGGGGCGGTGCTCTTCCACCAGCGCCAAGGCTTGGGTGCCGCTCTCGGCGGCCGCGACCACGGTGATGTCGGCCAACAGGTCGAGCATGATGGCCAGCCCGTCGCGCACCGCGGCCTGGTCGTCGACCACGATGATGCGCAGCGCCCGTCCCCCGACGGCGCTCACCGGGGAACCTGCGCCCGGACCGTCCAGCCGTCCCCGTCGGGCCCGGCGGTCAGGGTCCCCCCGATGAGCATCAGGCGTTCTCGCATCCCGATCAGACCGTAACCGCCGGCTGCTCCATTGGACGCCGGCGCGGATCCACGGTCGGAGGGAACGCCCCGGCTCGGAGTGTCGGTCACAGTGACGGTGATCCGATCAGGGTCGTAGACGAGTTGCACGTCGACTGGGGCCCCGGGGGCGTGCTTGGCCGCGTTGGTCAACGCCTCGTCGGTGACCCGGCTGAGCGCGACGGTGACTTCGGCACTGACGGGCCGATGCAGGCCGTCAACCCGTAGCGTGGCATTGGGGTGGTAGACGTCGCAGAAGTCGCGGACGAGAGCGGCGAGGCTCTCGTCCAGCGGGGGGCTGTCGGCCCTGAGCGCTTCGATGGCCTGTCGGGTCTCGGCCAGGCCGCTGGCCGCCAGCCGTCGTGCTTGACCGACCAGCTGAACGCCTCGGTCCACGTCGCCGTCCTCGGCTAAAAGCGCGAGGGCGGCTTCCAGTTGGATGCCCAAGGCGCCGAGGGAGTGGGCGAGCAGATCGTGGATCTCGCGGGCGATGCGCGCCCGCTCGTCGAGCGTCGCGGCCCGCTGCTCCTCGCTCCGTGTCCTTTCCGCCTGGGCGACCAGCGCGGCGGCCTGCGCCCGCTGGATGCGCACATCTCGGCGGCTTCGCCCGACCAGCACCGCCACCAGCACCCCGAGGGGCCATCCAACCGCGGCGCCGGTGGTGAACCCGAAGGCCAAGGAACTGGCTGCGATGGCGAGGACGCCCGAGGCCGCGACCGCGCACGCCGGCCCGGTTTCCAGATCGGCGCCGGCCGCGACCGCGGCCATGAGGGTGAAGCCGACCATGGGGCCGGCGATCGGCAGCATGCTGACCGCGCCCGAGATCACGCTGAGCAGGAGGAGGAGAGAGGGCAGGAGCCACGTCGGGAATCCCGGCCTGGCGTCCCTGACCCGCTCCATCACCGCCCACCCCACCACGAGTGCTTCGCAGGCCGCGAGCGCGGCCAGGACCAGCGCAGGATGACCGTTCGGAGCGGACCGGCCGGAGCCGAGCAAGCCGTTGCCGGACAACGTCACCGCGGCGAGCAGCGCCGCCGCGGCCGTTCGGGGCACGATCATCCCGAGGCTGGCCAGGCGCTCCCCGCCCGACGCGGCAGCCCGCCTCACCGCCGCCCAGCGCGTCACCGTCGCCGACGAGGGGCGAGGGGAGACGCCGCCTCCGACGACAACGAGATCCCAGCGGCCAACGCCCGAGGCGCTACCACCGCAGCCTGGGTCAACCGGTTGATGCCGAGCGTCAAGAGGATCGGTGCGCTGCTCGCCGCGACCTCGGCCCCGAGCCCGGATGCGACCAAGTCGAGCGCCAGCCGGGAGCCCACGAGACCCAACCATAGCCACAGACTCCGCCACGGCATCTGGCCCCACAGTCCCCCGTCGCGCTCCTCCAAGCGCATCATCCGACCCTGCGCCACGCCTACGCCGGCGGCGACCAAGGCCTGCGCCCCGATCAAGACGATGTCGGTGGTTGCCGGCCCGTGGCCGTGGCCGGCGACGCCGCGAACCCCGATGAGGACCAATATCGCGGGGAGCACGACGAGCCTCTTTCCCGCCAGATTCTCGCCCCGCAGCTGGCGTCCGATTACAACGAGAACGACGGCGACAGCCGCAACGACCTCTAAAAAGCTCACGTTTCTTCCTCCCGTCCGGCAGGCGCAGCGTCCCGCAACGACACGATCCACGGTAAGGACCCCGCCGCCTCGCCGCCTCCACCCGCCGGGTTGAACCTGGTACCAGATGTGGGTTGACGAAAGCCGCGGTGTAGTACCGGTTCCGCCTTCCAACCAGCCCGGATGGTTGAGGACACCGAGCCTTCCCGGGCCGACGATGAGCGACATCAAAACCGTCATCCCCGGAGGTCGTCGCCATGCCCGTAGAGTTGCAACACGCTTTGATCATCAATGCCGCGGTGCTGTTGGTGGTGCTCGAAGGCGATCTCGGTCGCCACCGCAAGATCACCAGGTTCCGGGTGCTGCGACCCTTGATCACCGCCGGCGCCGTCGTGCCGTTGTTCCTCTCCGCGGTGGCCACCAGCGGCGCCGGCCTCATCCTCGAAGTGGCGCTCACCGCCGCCGGGATCATCCTCGGCCTGGCCACGGCCGGCCTCATGACCGTCTACCGCAGCCCACGGACCGGCAAGCCGGCCAGCCGTACCGGTCTCGGCTATGCCGCCGTCTGGATCGCCGTCATCGGCGCCCGGGCCGCTTTCTCCTACGGGTCGGTGTACTGGTTCGGGCCGCAGCTGGCCCGCTGGATGGCGACCAACGCCATCTCGTCGGCTGCTCTCACCGACGCCATCATCTTCATGGCCATCGCCATGGTCCTCACCCGGACCATCGCCATGGGGGTCCGAGCCGTCAACGTCGGCACGACGGAGGCGGCTCGACCGGCTCGACCGGCCACCGCTTCGGTGCGGTAGACGACGGCTCTCGCCCGGATCATCGGCCGGGCCGACGCGCCGCCGGCTGGCCCCGA
Source organism: Acidiferrimicrobium sp. IK (assembly GCF_025499425.1). Lineage (GTDB taxonomy): Bacteria > Actinomycetota > Acidimicrobiia > Acidimicrobiales > Palsa-688 > Acidiferrimicrobium. The sequence goes on along the minus strand of NZ_JAIMCB010000015.1, from coordinate 68,084 downwards.
AGCGCGGGGCTCATCCGGCGGGTCGCGCCGGCCGGGTGAGGATCTCCGGGCCGTCCTCGGTGACAGCGACGGTGTGCTCGCTGTGCGCGCACCGGCACCCGGTGGCGCTGCGGAGGGTCCAGCCGTCGGCGTCGACGACCAGCGCGTCGGTGTCGGCCATGACCCAAGGCTCGAGCGCCAGCAGCAGCCCCGGGCGCAGCCGGTAGCCGCGCCCGGGGCGACCGGCGTTCGCCACGTGAGGCTCCTGGTGCATCGTGGACCCGATGCCGTGCCCCCCGAACTCGGTGTTGACGGGGTATCCGGCATCGCTCAGGACCGAGCCGATGGCATGCGAGATGTCGCCGACCCGGGCGCCGGGCACCGCGGCGGCGATCCCGGCGTCTAGAGCTCGCTCCGTCGCGCCGATCAGCGCGGCGCTCTCCGGCCGGTCGCGGCGGCCCACTACGAAGCTGATGGCGGCATCCGCGGCGACGCCCTTCCTCGAGACGGCCAGGTCGAGGCTCAGCAGGTCTCCGTCGGCCAGCGCGTAGTCGTGGGGCAGCCCGTGGAGCACCGCGTCGTTGACCGACGTGCAGATGTAGCGCCCGAAGGGCCCCCGCCCGAAGGACGGGGCGTAGTCGAGGTAGCACGAGCGGGCCCCGGCCTCGCCGATCATGTCCCGGGTCCACCGGTCGATGTCGAGGAGGTTGGTGCCGACCGTGGTCCGGCGGCGCAGCGCTTGGAGGATCCCGCCGACCACGGCGCCCGCCTCCCGGGCCCGGCCCACTCCCGCCGCGTTGAGGATCTCGATCATCTGCCGCCTTCCTTACCAATAACTATCCCGGTATTACTGTACCGGTACTATGGTCGGTGGCATGGTCCGGCTGCCCCTCACCCAAGCGGAGGTCGACCGGGGGCAGCGCCTCGGGGCCCTCCTGCGACAGGCCCGCGGCAGCCGTTCGATGCTCGAAGTGGCGCTTCGAGCCGGAGTCTCCCCCGAGACCGTCCGCAAGATCGAGTCCGGTCGCGTGGCCACCCCCGCCTTCTCGACCGTGGCCGCCATCGCCGGGGTCCTCGGCGTGTCCCTCGACGAGCTGTGGGCAGAGGTCGACCGGTCACTCCGAGGTGGGGTGGGGCCGAGGGCGCAGGCCGGATCCCGCCACGACGTCGCCTGACTCGGACCTGACTCCGGCCTGGCACCAGCCTGCCTTGGGGCCTGACCGCCACGCCCACGGGCCAGTCCCTACGCTCGGGCGGGTGGCCGCCCGTCCAACCCCGTCTTGTGCCGCCCGGCTGCGGCTCGCCGCCGCCGTCGTAGCCGTCGCTGCCGTCGCCGCGGCCTGCGGCGGCGGGCAGACAGTGGCGACCCATCCGACGATCCCCCCGCCGGCGACGACGCCGGTCACCCCGGCTCCGGGGGGGACCGCCGCCCCCACCACCAGCGCCACGCCCTCGACCACCGTGGCGACCTCGCCCGGCGCGCCGAGCGCCACCCAACCCTGCGGTCTGCCGGACGCCGGCGGGATCGACCACGTCGTGTGGATCCTGATGGAAAACCGGGCCGCCGACGACGTCGTCGGCTCCTCCTCAGCTCCGTATCTGGCCAGCGTCGCCCGGGCGTGCGGGTTGGCCACCAACTACGACGGCGTCGCTCACCCGAGCTTGCCCAACTACATCGCCCTCACGTCCGGCTCGACCCACGGCATCACCGACGACAGCGGCCCCGGCTCGCACCCAGTGCCCGGGCCGAGCATCTTCTCCCTGCTCGGCGACCGCTGGGCTTCCTGGCAGGAAGCCATGCCTTCCCCCTGCGACCGGACCAGCAGCGGCGAGTACGCGGTGCGCCACAACCCCGCCGCCTACTACACCGACCTCGGGCCCGGCTGCACCGCCCACGACGTGGCCCTCCCGGCCACCCCCGACCCGGTGGCGGCGTTCACCGAGCTGACCCCCAACTTGTGTCACGACATGCACGACTGCTCCACCCGGACCGGTGACGCCTGGCTCTCCGCCGAGCTGCCCCTGATCCTCGACAGCGCCACCTACCGGGCCGGCCACACCGCGGTGTTCATAACCTGGGACGAAAACGAGTCGGGGGGCACCGCCGTCCCGTGCTACGTGATCGCCCCTTCGGTGACACCCGGCACCCGGGCCGCGACCGCCTTCAACCACTACTCCCTGCTGCGCACCACCGAGGAGCTTCTCGGGCTGCACCCCCTTCTCGGGGCGGCCGCCACCGTAGCGTCCATGTCCTCGGCCTTCGGTCTTCGCCCCGCAGGCTGACGCCTGCAGCGACGGGCTATCGGGTCCCTCCCGCGCTCGGCTACGTCGTGGCGAGAGCCGAGGTCGGCCGTTGCGGCGGGTGCTGATCTCGCTGTCTGAGCCACGCCGCGAGGACGTCGGGGGGGAGCGGCCTGGACAGCAGGTAGCCCTGGATGGTGTCGCAACCGAGGGCAGCCAGGTGCTCCCAGGTGGCCTGGGTTTCCACGCCCTCGGCGACGACGGTGAGACCCAGGTTCCGGGCCAGGTCGATGCTGGAGCGCACGATCGCCGCGTCGGGCCCCTGGTCGGCCAGGCCGGCTATGAACACCCGGTCGATCTTGATCTGGTGTACCGGCATCTGGCGGATGTAGGCCATCGACGAGTAGCCGGTGCCGAAGTCGTCGATGGACAGCGTGATGCCGGAGCGGGCCAGCTGGTCGAGGATCTCCAGCGCCCGTCCTGGCTCGGACATGACGGCGTTCTCGGTGATCTCGAGCTCTAGGTGGTCGACGGGGACAGCGTGCGCGGCGAGGGCTCGGGCCACCTGGGCCGGGAAGTCGTGGTCGAGCAGGCAGCGCGGCGAAACGTTGACCGCGACGTGGATGTCGAGTCCGGCGGCTCCCCAGGTGGCGACCTGGTGGAGTGCCATGTCGAGCACCCGGTCGGTGAGCGGCTTGATGAGCCCGGTCCGCTCCGCGATGTCGATGAACTCGTCGGGCGGGATGTTGCCCTCGGTGGGGTGGTTCCATCGGGCCAGCGCCTCGACACCGACGATGGCCCCGCTGCGGGTGTCGGCCTTCGGTTGGTAGTGCAAGGTGAGCTGCTCGGGGTCGTCGATGGCCCGGCGCAGGTCACCGAGCAGCGTCAGGCGGCTCCGGCTGTGGGTGTCGAGGTCCGGTGCGAAGACGGTGACCCGGTCCTGGGTGTCTTTGGCCACGTACATCGCGATGTCGGCGCGCTGCATCAGCTCGACGAAGGTGGTGCCGTGGTCGGGTGTAACCGCCACCCCGATGCTGCCCGACACGTCGAGGGTGGCGTCGTCCACCTCGAAGGGCGCGTCCAGCGCCGCGAGGAGAGCCCGGGCGGCTCGCTCCGCGTCGGCCGGGGATGCCAGGTCGGTGAGCAAGGCCGCGAACTCGTCGCCGCCCAGGCGGGCCACCGTCCCGGCGTCGCCCAGCGCGTCTTGCAGGCGGCTGCCGATGGCGCGAAGCAACAGGTCGCCGACGTGATGTCCGAGGGTGTCGTTGACGTCCTTGAACCGGTCGAGATCGAGCAGCAGCAACCCCACTCGGCTCCCGCCGCCTCTCGCGTCGGCGATGGCGCGGGCCGCCCGGTCCTCCAGGTTGACCCTGTTGGGGAGCCCGGTGAGCGCGTCGGTGAGAGCTAGCTGGTGGTTGAGGTCCATCTGCCGGTGCAGCCGCCGTGAGGACCGCGACACGAGACGGAACAGCGTGAGGTAGGCGATGGTCAGGCCAATGGCCAGAGTGAAGGCGATGGTCTGGGTGTCCTTGGCGACCGCGGAACTGATCGCCGCGTACGGCATGTACACCATGGCCAGCATCGGCACGCGGCCGATGCTGATCGGTACGTACACCGCGACCAGGCGGTGGTAGCGGGCGAGGAGGAACCGGGCGGCCGGGGTGCAAGCGCACGACGGTGTCCGCAGGTCCGCGTAGCCGGCGTTGCCGGCCAGCGCGGCGCGGTACGGGCCGGTGACGGGGACCGGCGCGCCGCGGTCGTGCCCCGTGCTGTCGTAGAGGACCGTGTCTTTGTAGACCGCCTCGGCGCCGACCGCCTGACCGGCCTCCAGCGCGGTGGCGGCCCTCGACTTGGTGCTGGAGTCCAATGAGTTGAAGCCGGCCGCGCCGAAACGGACCGCGACGATCATGTCGTTGGCGACTGCGGTGGTCTCCCGCCGCTGCACCAGGTTGTGAAGCTGGTAGCCGATCCCGGCCCCCAACGCCGCGAACAGGACCAGGCACAAGAGCGCGAAGCGGGTCACCAGCGACATCCGCTGTCCGATCCGCCGCCTCCAGCCTCTCACGGGGTCCCTATCGGCAACCTGCCAATGAACTTGAGTGGTATCGCCCGGTCGGGTCGGTTCAGATGCGGGCCGCCGCGTCGGCGCCGCTGCGGATCGCTCCTTGGATGTAGCCGACCGTCGCGCAGTCGCCGGCCGCGACGGTCTCCAGACCGGCCGCGCGGAGCGCGTCGGCCAGGGTCGGGTCGGGACGGACCCCCGCCGCGTAGATGACGGTGTCGGCGGGGACGGACTGCTCGTCACCGCCGCTCTCGAAGGTGACGGTGGTGCGGTCGATCCGGGTGACGGCGGCGTTGCGCTCGGTGCGCACCCCGGCACCCGCCAGCTCGTGGAGGGCCCGCATCCGTCGGGGGAGGGCCATCTCCGCGCCCAGGTAGGCGCTGTCTTCGAGGACGGTCACCGTACGCCTCCGTTCGGCGAGAAATTCGGCCAGCTCGACGCCGACCAGGCCGCCGCCGACCACCGCGACCCGCCGCCCGATGGGCATCCAAAGCCGCGACAGGCGGCGGAGGCGGGCGGGGTCCTCGAGCAGCCGGGCGGCGCGGGCCGCGCCGAGCAGCCAGCCCATCCCGCGACCCACGCCTGGCGGCGTCCCGCTGCCGATGAGCAGGTCGCGCAGGTCGTCGCCGGAGAGGACATGGGGAAGGTCGCCTCCGGGGACGGCTGGGCGTACTCGGCGGGCGCCGGTGGCCACGACCACGACGTCGGGGTGCTCGGCCGCGACGTCATCGGCGTCCGCCGGCCGGCCGAGGCGCACCTCCACGCCTGCGTCCCGGGTCGCGGCGACGAGGTAGCGGACCAGCTCGCCGTTGGCCGGCGTCGTGAGCGACGACAAGAGCGCGGTGCCCCCCAGCCGGCGGCTCTCCATGACCAGCACCTCGTGGCCCCGCCCGGCCGCGACCCGGGCCGCTTCCAGGCCGGCCGGCCCGCCGCCGACCACCACGACCCGCCGCCCGCCGGTCGCCGCCGGCACCGGACGGTCGTAGTGGCCGAGACGGGCGTTGACGGCGCACACCGGCCGTCCGTCCCAGAAGTTCTCGGCCACGCACACGAAGCAGTTGATGCAGGTCCGGATCAGCTCCGGCCGTCCGGCCGCCAGCCGGTTGGGGATCTCCGGGTCGGCCAGCAGCTGGCGTCCCATGGCCACGAAGTCACAGACGTCACCGCCCGAGAGCAGCTCCTCGGCCAAGGCCGGCGAGATGCGCCCGACGGCGATGACCGGCACCTCGACGGCTGCCTTCACCTGGCGAGCCAGCTCGATGTACTGGCCGGGTCGCCACGGCAGCGGGCCCTCGGTGAAGGCATACGTCAGGGGGTTCTGGCTGTAGGAGCTGACATGGACGGCGTCGGCGCCGGCGCCGGCGGCCAGCGCGCCGTGGGCCGCGGCCAGCTCCGGTGTGATCCCGCCGCCGTGTTCTTGGCCGTCGAGACGCACGACCACCGCGAATTCCGGTCCGCACGCCTCCCGCACGGCGCGCACGACCCGGGTCAGGAGCCGGGCCCGGTTGTCGCTCGACCCGCCGTACTCGTCGCCCCGGCGGTTCGAGTACGGCGACAGGAACGACGCGATCAAGTAGCCGTGCCCTCCGTGCACCTCCACCCCGTCGAGGCCCGCGGCCTGCACCCGGCGGGCGGCGGCCGCGAAGGCGCCCACCACCCAGTCGAGGTCCTCGCTGGTCGCGGCTCGAGCCGTCGGGATCTGGCTGCCGTTGGCGGCGAGGAGGCCCGCCAGCTCGTCGGGTAGGACGTTCTCCAGCTCCGCTTGGAATTCGGGCAGCGGCACGGACGCCACCAGCTGTTCGCGGCCCTCCATGGTGTCGACGCGGGCCACCTTGCCGTGATGGCACATCTGGACGATCATCTTCGCCCCGTGGGCGTGGACGGCCTCGCCCAGTCGGCGCAGGCCGGGGATGCAGTCGTCGCTCGACAGGGACGGCTGGTGGCGCGACGTGGCGCCCACCGGATAGGCCACCGCGGAGGTCTCGAGGATCAGCAGGCCCACCCCGCCGCGGGCGCGCTCCTCGTAGTGGGCGACGACCTCATCGGTGATCAGCCCCTCGTCGCTGCAGGCGTTTTGATCCATAGCCGGCAGCACCACCCGGTTGCGGAGCTGCAACGGTCCCAGGCGGCCAGGGGCCAGGAGATGGCTGAAGCGGGACGGGTTCACGGCGACACCCCCATGTCGGGGACCGATTGTACGGGCGCCTCCGTCTTAAATCAACAGTTGTCGCTCTAAGACGGCTCGGGGGGGTGGAGCGCCGCTCGGACCACCAGCTCCGCGATCTCGGTGACGTGCCGCCGGCTGATGCTGCGGCGGACCACGACGGTGTGGACGACGAACGGCCCGATCAGCATCTCGATGATCCGCCCCGACTCGATGTGGGCGGCGATCTCCCCTCGGGTTTTGGCCCGCTCGACCACGTCTTTCATGCACTCCACGATCGGGTCCCAGTGCCGTCGTATGACCTCGGCGGCCAGCGGGTCGGCGTCGGTGATGAGGGAGGTGATCACGCCGATCTCCACCGGGTCGTTGAAGAACCGCGCCAGTGCTGACGCCAGCGCGTGGACGTCGCGGGGCCAGCTCCCCGTGTCGGGGATCGAGATCCCGCGGAAGAACGAGCTGAGCGCCTCGGCGATCAGGTCGCCGCGGGTGGGCCAGCGGCGGTAGACCGTCGCCCGGTGGACCCCGGCCCGGTCGGCGACCTCGGTCACCCCGAAGGAGAACTGCCGCTCCCGGAACAACTCGAGCACGGCATCGGCGACCGCCGCCCGCACCCGCTCGGAGCGACCCCCAGGCCGGCGGTGTACCTGGTGGTCGCCGGTGGCGGTCGTCACCGCAGTCGGGACCGTCGAGCGCGGCTCGGGCATCCCCGCAAGTATGCCCGGAGCCATTCCAGGGCGCTTCGCGGGGCAGCCCGGCGGAAATCCCCCCGGCGCCCTTGACCTGTCCTGGACCTGACGTTACTCTCTCATGGAAGCGCTTACATCAAGGCGCTGAACATCCGGGGGGATTGTGGAGCCATCGGGGGCCGGCGCGCCCACCATCTACGACGTTGCGGATCGGGCGGGGGTTTCCATCGCCACCGTATCCCGGGTCCTCAACGGGCACACCAACCTGCGGGCCGCCACCCGCCAGCGGGTGATGGACGCGGTCGGCGAGCTCAAGTTCGTGCCAAACGGCGCCGCCCGGGGGCTGTCACAGGGACTCAAAAAGGTGGTGGGGATCGTCTTCGACGGCGTGCCCGCCACCGATGACCTCCTAAGCGTCGAGGAGGAGACCCTGCTCTTCAGCGACTCGATCGTGCGTGGCGCCGAGGCCGGCGCGTCGCAGCTGGGCTACTCGCTGCTGCTCAACAGCGCCGGGGGAAGCTCCGGCGACCCGGAGCGCACCATCAACGGCCTGACCGGCAAGGTCGACGGGCTGATCTTGCTCGACCGGGTCCTGCCCGAGCGGCGCGTCGCTCCCCTGGCCAAGCGGATCCCGATGGTGCTGCTGGCCGGTAGCGGCCGGACCCGCTCGGCGGTGACGGTGCGGGTGGACAACGCGGCGGCCATGGCCGACGTGGCCGCCCACCTCGTAAGCGGCCACGGTTTCCGGCGCCTGGCGTTCGTGTCTGGCCTGGCGGCCAGCCCCGACAGCACCACCCGGGCCCAGTCCTTCGTCGCCTCAGTGACCGAGCTGGGCGGGACGGTGCAGCCGCTCGAGGCGTGGGCCGCCGACTGGACATCGGGCGGCGCGGCCCGCGCTACCCGCCAGTGGCTGGAGTCGGGCGGCGAGCTGCCCGAAGGGATCGCGTGCGCCAACGACCAGATGGCCATCGGCGTGATGCACGTGCTGGCCGGAGCGGGGGTCAAGGTCCCCGAGGAGGTCGCGGTGGTGGGATTCGACGACATCCCCGTGGTCCGCCACCTTTCACCCGCGTTGACCTCGGTGCGCCAGCCCAGCCGTCAGCTGGGCGCGACGGCCGTGGAGGTGCTGGTCGGGTTGGTCGAAGGCCGGCCGCCGGCCAGCCGGGACATCGTGCTGCCCACCCAGCTCCAGATCCGGGGCAGCTGCGGGTGCCGCGCGGAGCATCACGGTCTTCTGTCCGAGACCTGGGATCTGGGGGTCTGAGGTGCGCTATCTCCTGCGCCGGCTGGGCTTCTACGTGATCACGGCCTGGGCCGCGTTGACGATCAACTTCTTCCTGCCCCGCCTGATGCCCGGTAGCCCGGTCCAAGCCGCGTTGGACAAGCTGCACGGCACGGTTTCTCCGGGGGTGGTCAAAGCGCTGGCGGCCCAGTTCGGCATCAACACCAAAGCCAGCATGCTCAGCCAGTACGGCCACTTCTGGTCCCAGATGGCCCACGGTGACCTCGGGATCTCCACCAGCCAGTACCCGACGAGGGTCACGACGATCATCGGCCACGCGTTGCCGTGGACGATTGCCCTGGTCGGAGTGGCCAGCATCATCAGCTTCGCGTTGGGCACCTTGCTCGGGATCCTCATCGCCTGGCGCCGGGGATCGCGCCTGGAGGCGCTCCTGCCCGTCACCACCTTCCTTTCCGCCGTCCCGTACTTCTGGCTGGGGCTGATCTTCGTCAGCGTCTTCGGGGTCACCCTCCACTGGCTGCCGATCTCCGGCGGTTACAGCTCCGACCTCCACGTCGGCTTCAGCTGGGGTTTCGCCCGCAGCGCCTTGTCGCACGGGGCGATGCCGGCGGTGACCATCGTGCTGGCGTCGGTGGCCGGGTGGATGGTGGGCATGCGCAACATGATGGTCACCACCCTCGGCGAGGACTACGTGATGGTCGCCCAGGCCAAGGGGCTCTCGACCCGGCGGGTGGCCTTCACCTACGCAGCGAGGAACGCCATCCTCCCGAACCTGGCCGGTTTCGCCCTGCAGCTGGGCTTCGTCGTGGCCGGGTCGCTTCTCACCGAGATCGTCTTCTCGTATCCCGGAATCGGGCTGTCGCTGCTGCAGGCCGTGCAGGAGAACGACTACCCGCTGATGCAGGGCGTGTTCCTCGTCATCACCGTCGTGGTTCTGCTGGCCAACTTCGTTGCAGACCTGCTCTATGTCGCCCTCGACCCTCGCACTCGCCAGGAGGCGTGAACCAACGTGACTGCGCCTGTAGGCGAACGTTCGACTGCCGCCGCGCCGCCGGGAGTTCCACTTTCCCCTGGCTCCCGGCGCCGGCGGCGGTCCACCCGGCTGTCCCCCAAGACCTACGCGGGGTTCGGGCTGCTCGGGTTCTTCCTGCTGCTGGCCATCATCGGCCCGGCGCTGGCTCCGTACAACCCCTCGACGAGCACCGGCCCGACGCTGGCCGGCCCGTCGTGGCATCACCTGCTCGGCACCACCCAGACCGATCAGGACATCTTCTCCGAGCTGCTGGTCGGGGCCCGGGTCACCTTGCTGATCGGGTTCCTGGCCGGGGCCATCGCCACGGCGCTGTCGGTCATCGTCGGGGTGACCGCCGGCTACCTCGGAGGTTGGGGCGATGAGGGGCTGTCCCTCTTCGCCAACCTGTTCCTCGTCATCCCGGCCCTGCCGCTGGTGATCGTGCTCACCTCGTATCTTCCCCACGCCGGTCCCGCCGCCATAGCGGTGGTGATCAGCGTGACCGGTTGGGCATGGGGCGCCAAGCTGCTGCGGGCCCAGACCCTCTCCATCCGACGGAGGGACTACATCGAGGCGGCCCGCATCGCCGGCGAGCGGACATGGCGGATCGTGTGCTTCGAGATCCTGCCCAACGAGCTGGCCATCGTGGCGTCGAGCTTCTTGTTCACCGTCCTGTTCGCCATCTTGACCCAGGTGGCGCTGGACTTCCTCGGACTGGTCAACGTGTCGGGCGCTTGGACGTGGGGCACGATGCTGTACTGGGCGCAAAGCGACAGCGCCCTCAACGTCGGGGCCTGGTGGTGGTTCGTTCCGCCGGGCCTGTGCGTGGCGCTGGTGGGTACCGGCCTGGCCCTCGCCAACTTCGGTCTCGACGAGCTGATCAACCCCCGTCTGCGCACCGCCGGCCTGAGCCGCAAGTCAGACGCCAAGCTGGCCCGGCTCGGGTTCACCCCGGTTCACCGGGCCCTGCCCGCGGCTCCGACCCATGCCCGGATGGGCGCGACGTTCACGGCGGTGCAGCGCCGCGCTGACGACGACCCCGCCGCCACCCCGGTCCACTCCAACGGGAGCACCCGATGAGCGCGCTCGGCGTCGAGGGCTGGCCGACGCCGGCCACCGAGCGGCCCGTCGTCTTGGAGGCCCGGGGCCTGAGCGTCGACTACGCAGGCCACGAAGGCGCCGTGCGGGCCGTGCACGACGTGGACCTGGTGCTGCGCCGGGGCGAGGTCCTCGGCCTGGCCGGCGAGAGCGGGAGCGGCAAGTCGACGTTGGCCTACGCGATGACCAGGCTCCTGCGGGCGCCGGGGCTGATCTCCGGAGGCCAGGTGACCTTCCACGACGGCCGACCGCCGGAGGAGGGGGGAGTGGGATCGGTGTCGCTGCTCGACGCCGAGCCGGACCAGCTGCGCCGGTTGCGATGGTCGGAGATCGCCATCGTCTTCCAGTCCGCGCTTCACGCGCTCAACCCGGTGATCTCGATCGAGGCGCAGCTGACCGACGTGCTGGCGGCTCACCACCGCGGGGCCACCCGCTCGGAGCGAGCCGAGCGGGCCGCGGACCTGCTCGCCCTGGTCGGCATCAACCGCGACCGGCTCCGCAGCTATCCCCACGAGCTGTCGGGAGGCATGCGTCAACGGGTGATGATCGCCATGGCCCTCGCGCTCGACCCCCAGGTAGTGATCATGGACGAGCCCACCACCGCGCTCGACGTGGTGACCCAGCGGGAGATCCTCGACGAGATCACCTCCTTGCGCGACCGGCTCGATTTCTCCGTGCTGTTCATCACCCACGACCTGTCGCTGCTCATCGAGCTGGCCGACTCGATCGCGGTGATGTACGGCGGGAGGATCGTCGAGCAGGGCGCAGCGAAGGAGATCTACGACTCGCCCCGTCACCCCTACACCGTCGGGTTGGTCAGCTCGTTCCCGTCGATGCACGGCGCCCGGCGGCGTCTTTCGGGGATCCCCGGCTCACCGCCCGACCTGCGCAACCCGCCGCCCGGCTGTGCGTTCCATCCCCGCTGCCCCTTCAGCGACGAGCAGTGCCGCTCGCAGCAGCCGGCGCTGGTGCCGGTTCCCCGGCTGGGCCCGGAGACGGGCCCGGGCCGCCTGGCGGCGTGCTGGCACCAGCAGGAGGCGGGCGTGACCGACGAACTGGCCGGAGTGAAGGGAGGGCCACGGCGATGACCGCGACCGAAGTCACGACACCAGCGCTGCGGGCCACCGGCCTCACCCAGCACTACCCGATCCGGGGGGCGGGCGGCAAGAAGGTCGTGCACGCCGTGGACGACGTGTCGTTGGAGTTGTGGCCGGGCCAGGTGACCGCAGTGGTCGGCGAGAGCGGGTCGGGCAAGTCGACGCTGGCCCGGATCCTCGCTCGCCTCGTCGCCCCGACCGCCGGACAGCTTTGGCTGGACGGCGCCGAGGTCCCGCTCTCCACCCGCCGCGGGTCGCGCGGCTACCGGAGCACGGTGCAGCTGATCCTGCAAGACCCGTTCTCGTCGCTCAACCCGGTGCACACCGTCGGCTACCACCTGGCCAGGCCGCTGCGCATCCACCGGATGGCGGAGCGCTCCGCCACCGACAAGGCGGTGGCTGCGCTCTTGGAGCGGGTGAAGCTCACCCCTCCGTCGCAGTACGCCGGCAAGCTCCCCCACGAGCTGTCCGGCGGGCAGTTGCAGCGGGTGGCCATAGCCCGGTGCCTGGCTGTGCAGCCGCGAGTGCTGCTCGCCGACGAACCGGTGTCGATGCTCGACGTGTCCATCCGTCTCGGGGTCCTCAACCTGCTGGAGGAGATCTGCCAGGAGGAGCGCCTGGCGGTGCTGTATGTCACCCACGACCTGGCGTCCGCCCGCTACCTGGCGACGTCGATCATGGTGATGTACGCCGGTCAGGTCGTCGAGTCGGGCCCGGCGCTCGACGTCGTTGACCGGCCCGCGCACCCGTACACGCAGCTGCTGCTGAGCGCCGCGGCCGACCCGGAGCGGACCGGTCCGGCGGTGCTCACCACCAGGGGAGGGGCCCCCCCGAGCCTCATCGACCCGCCCACGGGATGCCGCTTCCATCTGCGCTGCCCCCACGCCATGGCGGTCTGCTCCACCGATGCACCGCCGAGCGTCGACGTCGGCGGCGGACAGCACGCCGCGTGCTGGCTCCACGCGGAGAGCGGGACACGGGCGGGCAGCGCCCTTCCTGGGGCCCGACCGCCACCGCAGGCCTCGTAGCCAAGGATCCCGACCGCATCCGCGGCGGTGCCGTCCCCCGCATCGGAGGACGGCGCCGCCGCCGAAGGCGGATCGAGCCAGGCCCGGCTCGACTCACCGACGGATGCGACCGGCGTACAAGCCACGAGGACACCCGAACAGGTCACCCAATCGCAGACCGGGAAGCCGGCCGACTCCATGGAGGATACGCAATGAAACAGACAACCGTCGCAACCGTCGCCGTCGCTTGCTCGCTCGGCCTGGTGGCCGCAGCCTGCGGCTCGAGCACGAAGAGCCCTTCGGCCAACAGCACCCCGGCCAGCGCCAGCACCGGGTCCAGCAGCGCCGGCAACTCGGCCGCCGGCGCCAACCTGACCGTCACCGTCGAGTCCAACACCCTGGCCGGGCCGATCACCCCGGGCTTCAACCCGTTCCTCGGCAGCGCCCAGGACGCATACGGCCTCGGGGCGACCTCGATGATCTACGAGCCGCTCCTGCAGTTCAACATCCTCAAACCCAACGTCACCTACCCGTGGCTGGCGTCGAGCTACGCGTGGTCCAACGGCGGCAGGACCCTGACGTTCAACCTGCGAAGCGGGGTCAAGTGGAGCGACGGCACCCCCTTCACCAGCGACGACGTGCTGTTCACGTTCAACACCGTCAAGGCCACCGCGGCTTTGAACCTGAACGGGATCAGCTTCACGTCGATCGCTGCGCCGTCACCGACGCAGGTCGTGATGACGTTCGATCAGCCCGCCTACACCCAGTTCTACGCCATCGCCGGTCAGACCCTGATCGTGCCGAAGGCCAAGTGGTCATCGGTGCCCAACATCGCCACCTACACCAACTCGACCCCGGTCGGGACCGGGCCCTACGTCCTCAAGTCCCTCACCTCCCAGGCCATCACGCTGACCAAGAACCCGAACTACTGGCAGCCGGGCAAGCCGTCCATCGGCACCCTGGTCTTCCCTGACTACGAATCCAACACCAGCGCGGCGTCCGCGTTGCAGAGCGGATCGTTGACATGGGGCGGCAACTTCATCTCGCACATCCAGCAGATATTCGCCAACACCCCCGACCACGTCTTCTACTCGCCGCCCAACAACACCGTGGCGCTGTGGCCGAACCTCACCACCTGGCCGACCAACAACCTGGCGGTCCGCAAGGCGATCAGCCTGGCCATCGACCGGACGCAGGTATCCCAGGAAGGTGAGCAAGGCGACGAGGCGCCGGCCACGACCAACACCGGCCTCATCCTCCCCAACGACAAGCAGTACGTGACGTCGAGCGCCAACACGCTGCCGTTCGACCAGGCGCAGGCCAAGTCGGTGCTCCAGTCGGCCGGGTTCACCCTGAAGGGCGGGGTGTGGACGTCGTCGAGCGGTCAGCCGGTGACCATCAACCTGGAGGACCCGGCGTCGTACTCCGACTACATGGCCTCGGACCAGGCCATCGCCCAGCAGCTCACCGCCTTCGGGATCAAGACCAACGTCAACGGCGTGTCGGTGAACGCGTGGAACTCGGACCTCTCGAGCGGCAAGTTCCAGATGACGTTGCACTGGGGTCAGACCGCCGACACCCCCTATGGCCAGTTCGACAACTGGCTCGACCCTGCGCTGATCGGGGGCGCGACCGGCAACTTCGAGCGGTTCAACGACCCGACCGCCACCGCCGCTCTCCACGCCTACGCGGGGGCCGGCTCTCCGGCGGAGGCGTCCACCGCCATCGCCACCCTCGGCGGGATCGTGGCTGCCCAGCTGCCGATCATCCCGATCATGTACGGCGCAGCATGGGGCGAGTACAACGCGTCAAAGGTCACCGGGTTCCCGTCCGCCAGCAACCCTTACGACCCGGCGCAGCCGTCGGCGCCCTCCAACGAGTACGTCGCCCTCCAGCTCAAGCCGGCCAGCTAGCGCCCGGCGCGGCCGCCTCTCCATCTCTCGTTCAGGAAGGGTTCTTCTGCTGTGACCAGCTCCGCATCGTCTCCGGCCGCGTCCTCGTTCCCCCACGGCTTCTTGTGGGGGACGTCGACGGCGTCCTACCAGATCGAGGGCGCCGTGGGCGCCGACGGCCGAGGGCCGTCCATCTGGGACACCTTCAGCCACCGCCCCGGGGCGACCCACAACGGCGACACCGGCGACGTCGCCTGCGACCACTACAACCGGTTGGACACCGATCTCGAGCTGCTCTCCGAGCTCGGCGCCGGGTCCTACCGGTTCTCGGTGGCGTGGCCGCGGGTGCAGCCGACGGGCAAGGGGCCGGCGAACCCGGCCGGTCTGGACTTCTACAAGCGTCTGGTAGACGGCCTGCACCAGCGCGACATCCTCCCCGCCCTCACCCTTTACCACTGGGATCTCCCCCAGCCCCTCGAGGACGCGGGAGGCTGGACGGTGCGCGACACCGCCGAGCGCTTCGCTGACTACGCGGCCGTGGTGGCCGACGCGCTCGGCGAGTCGGTCGGGCTGTGGATCACCCTGAACGAGCCGTGGTGCTCGGCGTGGCAGGGCTACGGCTCGGGTAGTCACGCACCTGGACGGCGCGACATCGGAGCGGCGGTCGCAGCCAACCACCACCTGCTGCTGGCCCACGGTCTGGGTGTCGACGTCCTGCGGACATCGGTCCCCGGCGCCCAGGTCGGGGTGAGCCTCAACGTGGCGCCGATCCGCGCCGCCACCGATCATCCCGACGACGTGCGAGCCGCGCGGCTGGTCGACGGCAACCAGAACCGGCTGTTCACCGAGCCGGTGTTTCGCGGCCGCTACCCCGAGGACATGTTGGAGCACTACGCCAGCCACAGCCCCGGCTTCTCGGTGGTCGCCGACGGCGACTTGGAGGTGATCAGCCGGCCGATCGACTTCCTCGGCGTCAACTTCTACTTCCCGCAGGTGGTCGCCGCCGCGGCCCGTCGTCGGGAGGCGAGCGGAGCCGGGTTCGGGATCCCCGTGGCCTACAACCACGTCGCCGAGGACCTCGGGGTGGTGGGCGTGTTCCACCCCGAGGCGGACCGCACGGCCATGGACTGGGAGATCGACCCGGCCGGCCTGGTCGAGCTGCTGGTCGGGCTCCACCGCGAATACGGACCGGTGCCGATGTACATCACGGAGAACGGGGCGGCGTTCTCCGACTACGTGGGACCCGACGGTGCGGTCCACGACCGTGACCGCATCGCCTACCTCGACGGCCACCTGAGCGCGTTGCGCGAGAGCATCGCCGCCGGCGTCGACCTGCGCGGCTATTTCGTGTGGAGCTTGATGGACAACTTCGAGTGGGCGCACGGATACCACAAGCGGTTCGGGTTGACCTGGATCGACTACCCGACCGGCACCCGCCTGCCGAAAGACAGCTTCTTTTGGTACCGCCAGGTCGTGACCACCAACGCCGTGCCGCCGCTGCTCGGGGCGGGCCCAGGCGAAGGGGCCGGTGGGGACGAACCACCCCGATAGGCACCAACCTTCCGGGTTGGGCCGTAATCGCTCCGACCCACATTAATTAGCTCGATAGGTATTAATCGCCCCGGTCGGGGTGATATTTCCGGCCGGCATTCAAGGTGGACGGACAGAATGCCGATACGAAAATGTGCCTCTTTTATCTCGTGGCCCCGACCGTGGTACGCCGTTACGACGACTTCGCTATGTACCGCACCGGGCGATCGTGGCGTTGGCGGCTGTGTTGATGGCGGTGGCGGTCGGCAGTGGCCTGCTGGGCGCGTTCAACTCGAACCGAGCCGAGGCCGAGATCTCTGCCGTCGCCAACCGGGACGTGTCCTTGCTGACCCCGGTACGCCAGATGCAAGACGGGCTGGCGCAGTTCCAAGCCGTGGTCGACCAGGCGTCGGGCGGTGCGGCCACCACCCCCGCCAGCCTGGCGGCCGGCATCACCTATTCGACCTCCCTCGCCCAGAGCTACCAGACCCTGC
Source organism: Acidiferrimicrobium sp. IK (assembly GCF_025499425.1). Taxonomy (GTDB): domain Bacteria; phylum Actinomycetota; class Acidimicrobiia; order Acidimicrobiales; family Palsa-688; genus Acidiferrimicrobium. The sequence goes on along the minus strand of NZ_JAIMCB010000015.1, from coordinate 51,579 downwards.
AGCACGTGCTGGCCCTGCCGGACAACGCCGGGCTTGCCCCTCGCCTCGACACACTCGAGCAGGCCTTCGTCGCTTCGGAGACCGGGCTGGTCACATACGTGGCCGGTGCCACCGGCACCCGGGTCAACCCGGCCAGCGTCGTCGCGGAGCGCCAGGCCGCGCACAACCTCGACGGGGCGCTCATCACTCTCCAGTCCGCGGTCACCGCTCGCCTGGTCCGCTCGGCCGACCGGGCCCGCGCCCTGGCCCGCGACGCCCGCAACGATCTGCTGTGGTGCCTGGCGATCGGGTTCCCGTTCGGGCTGGCGGTGACCGCGCTCGTCGCTCGCAAAGCGATCCGTGTCGAGCGCGACGACGCCAGACGCGGCGCCGAGCAAGCGGTGGTCACGCAGCGCAACGAGTTCGAAGGGCGTCTGCAGCAGGCCCTGGAGATGGCCAGATCCGAAGCCCCGGCTCTCGACATCGTGGCTCAGGCGCTGAGCGAAGCCGCGCCGCACGCCGAGGCGGAGATGCTCCTCGCGGATTCGAGCCGAGCGCACTTCCGGCGGGTGCTGGATGCCGCACCGGAGCGCAGCAACGCCGGATGCGGCGTGATCTCTCCGCACGAGTGCCCGGCTGCGAGCAGCGGGCAGACGAAGGTGTTCCCGGACAGCTCCGCCCTCGGCGCCTGCCCCAACCTGCGCGGACGGGGATGCTCCGCCCTCTGCGTCCCGGTGAGCATCGCCGGCAATTCCGCGGGTGTCATCCACGTCACCTCCGCTGATGGCTCGCCGCCGTCGGAGGAGGTCCGGCGCGACGTCGAGGTCGTCGCCCGCAGGGCGTCGGAACGCTTCGCCATGCTGCGCGCCTTCGAGGTGTCACAGACCCAGGCCAACACCGACTCGCTGACCGGCCTGCTCACCCGCCGGAGCCTCGAATCCAGCATCGGTGAACTAGAAGACAGCGGCATCCCGTACGCGATCGCCTACGGGGATCTGGACCACTTCAAGCAGCTCAACGACGTGTTCGGTCACAGCGCCGGGGACCGGGCGCTGCGCGCGTTCTCCCACGTGCTGCGCGACAGCCTGCGACCCACCGACGTGGCGTGCCGCTATGGGGGCGAGGAGTTCGTCATCGTCCTGCCCGACTGCGCCGCCGACCAGGCGGTCCCGGTCCTAGAACGGGTCCGGGAGCAGCTGGCCAAACGCCTGTCGTCGGGGAAGGTGCCGGAGTTCACGGTGAGCTTCGGGATCGCGTCCTCTGATCAAGCGGCCAGCTTCGAGCAGACGGTCCACCTGGCCGACGAAGCTCTGCTCCAAGCCAAAGCGGCCGGCCGCGACCGGATCGTCACCGCGGGCGTCGCTCACCACCACGACCGGGACGTCGATCGGAGCCCGGTCGGGCTCGAGGGTCTCCTCACCGGTTGAAAGTCGCGGTCTTGGAGGCCACCGTCGGCTGGCCGACTCGCCGGCCTGACGCGTCGAGACGCCGGGCGGTCCCGGTGATCCCGGGCCCGCCCGACGTCTCGTGTGCCACTCCCCAGGCAAGCGAGCGCCTGCTCGGCGCATGGCTCAGCCCACGGTTCATCCGGTGGTTCAGCTGGTGGTCAACGCCCCCTTGTCGGTCCCGAGGGCGAACACGTGCAGCTCGCCCTGGTCGGCGCCGTTGGGCAACGTGACCGAGGCGATGGTCTTGCCTGTCGCCACTGGGAAGTTGGCGGTGAAGAGGTAGGTGCTGATGGTCTGCGGGGTGCCGCCGACCGAGTTTCGGTAGGGGGTGTCGGCCGCGGTCCCGTTCCCGAACGACGGCGTCGAGCCTCCGCCGCCTAGGGTCCAGTCGGAGAAGCCGAGGGTGACCGTCTGGCTGCTCCCGTCGGTGTAGGTGACCGTCAGCGGCCCGGTGGAGGGCCCGTTGGTCGCGGAGCCGATCAGGCCGAGGGTGGTGGCGCCGGCGACGGCCGGGACCTGGATGGTCTGGCCGGCCGCGACCACGTTGTCGGGTGTGCCGGGCGCCGCCGACGGCCAGTTGTACTGGACGCCGCCGGAGGTCACCGGCTTGCCGGCGCTGAGCCCGGCGGCGGCGAGGGCCTGCTCGGAGTAGCTGAACCCGTCACCGTCGAAGTCGGCGGCGCCCGGCGCGGTGTCGGAGGAGATGCCCTTGTTGTTGTAGTACGGCGCCAGGTCACCGGGGCGGGCTACGTCGATCTCGGCCACGACGTTCGGCAGGGGGGTGCCGGTGGCGTTGTGAAGCGAGAAGGTGACCAGGTACCGGCCGTCGGGCGTGGAGGCGGGCACGTCGAGCGCCACCGGTTCGGTGGCCCTCCCCTCGCCTCGCACGACGATGGTGCCGCTCGAGGGCCCGGCGCTCAGCCCGGACCCGCTCGGGGTGGTCGCCGACCAGGTGACACTTTGCGCCCCGGCCCCCATGCCCTGCACGCCGAGGTCGAGGGTGGTGGTGGTGCCCGGAGCGACGATGGTGTCGCCGCCGCCGGCCAGGTAGCCGAGGGCGGGGAGCAACCCGGCGGTGTCCGAGGGAGGGGCGTCGCCGGCGGCCGCCGCCCAGGCGGTGTCGGGCGTCGACGACAGGCTCCAGTCGACGGTTCCGCCCCTGGTGAGCAGCGACGCCGGCAGGTACGCCTTCTCCCACGAAGAGCCGTTGACCGTCAGGTTGGTGACGTAGGGAGCGTTGTCCGCGGCGGCGGGAGCCGACTCGGTGATGGTCTTGCCGTTACCGAGGTGGATCGCGACGGAGGAGAACTCGGGGCTGCTCACCGCCAGGTCACCCGAGCCCGGCACCTCCGGGTAGCCGCCGATCGCCGAGAACACGTACCACGAGCTCATCGCCCCCAGGTCGTCGTTGCCGGCGAGGCCGCCCGGGGCGTCGGTGTAGAGGGCGTCCGCGGTCTGGCGGATGACCTGCTGTGCCTTGTACGGCGTGCCGGCGTAGTCGTACTCGTAGGGGATGTTGAACGACGGCTCGTTGGACATCTGTACGTGGGTCGGCCCCATGTCGGTGACGCTGGCGGTCATCTGGTCCAGGTAGCTGACCCATTTGGCTCTGCCGCCGGCGGCGGCGATGAGCCCGCGCAGGTCCCACGGCTCGAACGCGGTGTACACGTAGGCGTCGGCCTCGACGAATCCGGTGGACCCAGTCGGGGTGAACCCCGGCGCGAACTGCCCGGCCGCGTCCTTCGGCTGCACGAAACCGGTGCCGGGGTTGAACACGTTCTGCCAGTTGTTGGCCCGCGCCGCGTAGGCGTTGGCGAGCGCGCCGTGGCCGGTGGCTCGGGCCAGTTCGGCGATGGCGTTGTCGGCGATGTTGTACTCCTGCTGGGTCGACACCGGCCCGTAGAAGTTGCAGCAACCGTAGGTGCCGTCCGCCGGCAGGTAGCCGTTGTTCTCGTAGTAGCTGAGCCCGGGGCGGATGTTGCCCGGGACGCTGGCCTCGGTCTCCATGTCCTTCAACGCGGTGGCGGTGTCGAAGTTGGTGGCCCCGAAGGCGTAGGCGTCGGCGATGATGCCGTCGGCGGGATCACCGACCATGACGTAGGACTCCCCGTTGTTCTCCGCCCACTTCGGGAACTGCCCGCTTTGGGCGTAGTCGTTGAGCATCGACGTGACGATGTCGCTGGTCTGGCGAGGGTCGAGCATCGCCTCGAGCTGGATGTCGCTTCGGTAGATGTCCCAGCCCGAGAAGTTGGCGTACTGGGCGCTTTGGCCGGCCCCCACGGTGTGGACCTGCCCGTCGAAGCCGATGTACTGGCCGTTGACGTCGCTGAAGGTGTTGGGGTGCAGCAGCGAGTGGTACAAGGCGGTGTAGAAGACCGCCTGCTGTGCGGGGCTGCCCCCGCCGATCTGGATCGCCCCGAGCGTCTGGTTCCACTGCCGGTGAGCGCCGGCTCGGGCGGCCGCCAGGTTCCATCCGGTCTGCTCGGTCTGGCGGTTCAGTGCGGCGTTGGCGGTGCTCACGTAGGAGACGCCGACCTGCGCTTCCAGGTGGCTGTTGGTGGAGGTGTCGAAGCTGACGTAGTCACCGGTGCCTCCGGTGCTCCAGCTGCCGTAGGAGCTGAGCGGCCGGCTGAACCTGACGTCGAAGTACATCGTGTAGGAGTTGCTGGCCCCGCAGAACTGGCCGCTGGTGATCCAGCCGTCGACCTCTTTGTTGTTGACCACCTGGAAGTGGGAGCCGGTGACGGGGGTGGCGCTGCCGGACAGCTTGAACAGCAGGTTCCCGGTCGTCGCGCCGGATGGGAAGGTGAACCGGGCCAGCCCTGAGCGGGTGGTGGTGGTCAGCTGCGTCTCCACCCCTCCGGCGGTCAGCTGGTAGTAGCCCGGTGTCGCCACCTCGCTGCTGTGGCTGAACGGCTCGGTCTGGCTGGCCGGGGTGGCGCCCACCGCTCCGGCGGTGGGCAGGATCGGCACGTCGCCCTCGGCCGAGCATCCCGGGCCGGACAGGTGGGTGAGGCTGTAGCCGAGGATCGAGGAGTCGTCGTATGAGTACCCGCCGCCGGCGGGGCGGCTCGGGGTGTCGGGGCTCCACTGCACCATCCCGAACGGGGCGTCCGCCCCGGGGAAGGTGTCGCCTCCGTTGGTGGTCCCGATGAACGGGTTGACCAGCGACGCCGGGTCGCTGACGTGGGCCGGTGCGGCGCCTGCCGCCCACCCGGTCCCGGTCGCGAGGGGCGTGACTCCGCCCCCCAAAGCCACCGCGGTCACGGCGGCGGTCCGTCTCATCCAACGACGCATGCAGGGCTCCTTGTCGGTCGGTCCGTCGATGAGGGACCGACCCCCGTCGGAGCGGTCCCTGGGCGCGCCCGATCAGACCGCCCGCCGGCGGAGGGCCGGTGGCGGCGGCCAGGTCAGGGCACGGCAGCGGAGCGTGACGGATCCCTCCCGAAATCCCCTGATAACGTTGTCAGCGCTTCGCCGGGGCGACCGTAACATCGGCGGTCGACGAGTGTCAATGGTCACCGGGCAATTCCGGTCTAGCGGTGGCATAGCCGGGCAAAATGATCCTTGACACGTTCCCGATAACGTTGTCAGGATGTCGGCCAGGTGGTCGGGGAGACCATCTCGGCGACAGTGCCCGCCATCCGGCGACGCAGCGCCGGTGACACGAACGGGAGGGGGGTCCGGTGGTGACATCCGAGCATCCGTCGGCACGCAGCCGGCCGACCATCCGCGACGTCGCCGCCGCGGCCGGTGTCAGCGTCAAGACGGTGTCGCGGGTGGTCAACCACGAGCGCGACGTCGCCCCCGCCACCGAGGCGCGGGTGCAAGAGGCCATCGCCCGCCTCGGGTTCCGCCGCGACGAGGCGGCCGCCAACCTGCGCCGGCTGGACCGCTCCACCAGGGTCGTCGGCTTGATCACCGAGGACCTGGCCAACCCGTTCTACTCGCAGCTGGCCAAAGCGGTTGAGGGCGTGGCCCGGTCGCACGGGTACCTGCTGACCGTGGCCAGCTCCGACGAGGACGCGACGACAGAGCGGGAGGTCCTCAGCGCGCTCTGCGAGCGGCGGGTGGACGGGCTCATCGTCGTGCCGACCGGCACGGACCACTCGTTTTTGACCGCCGAGCTGGCCGGGGGCCTCGCCGCGGTGTTCGTCGACCGCCCGGCGCTCGAGGGCCGGGTCGACTCGGTCCTGGCCGCCAACGCCCAAGGGGCGACCACCGCCACCGAGCATCTGCTGGCCGGAGGCCACCGCCGGATCGCGTTCATCGGCGACAACCCGGAGATCTTCACCGCCGCCGAGCGCCACCGCGGCTACGCCGAGGCGATGATGGCGGCGGGTGCCGGCATCGACTCGGACCTGGTCCGCCAGGGACCCCATGACGTCGCCGCGGGCGCCGCCGCGTTCCGGTCGCTCATGGCGCTCCCCGACCCGCCGACCGCGGTGTTCGCCGGCAACAACCGCATCACCCTCGGGGTCATGCGGGCGCTGGCCGAGCAGGAGCGGTCGGTGGCGGTGGTCGGCTTCGACGACTTCGAGCTGGCCGACATGCTGCGCCCGGCGGTTACCGTCGTGGCTCAAGACATCGACGCCATGGGTCGCACCGCCGCCGAGCTGCTCTTCCGGCGCCTGGGCGGCGACCGCCGCCCGGCGCAGACCGTGCTGCTCGGCACCCGGCTGATCCCTCGCGGCAGCGGGGAGGTCCCCCCAGCGTCCAGAGGGCTGCGGTGAGCACCCCCGCCCCGGTCGTGCTGCCGCCCAACCGGCCCCGCCAGTTCTACCGGGCGGGCACCGCGGCAATCGGGTTTCGCGGCGGCGCCGCGCTCGACCCGTACCGCCCCGAGGAGTGGCTGGCGTCGACCACGCTGCGTTGGGGCACCTCTGAGGGGCGAAGCACCCTGCCCGACGGTCGGCTGCTCGTCGACGCGCTGCGCGACGATCCCGCCGGCTGGCTGGGACCGGAGCACGCGGCCCGCTTCGGCGACGACCCGGCCCTGCTCGTCAAGCTCCTCGACGCCGGGGAGCGCCTCCCGGTACACGTGCATCCCACCCGGGAGTACGCCTACCGCCACCTCGGGTCGTTACACGGCAAGACCGAGGCGTGGGTGGTGCTGGCCACCGGGACCGGGGCGGCCGGGGCGGCCGGCGGTGCCGGGTCGGTGTGGCTCGGATGGCGGCGGGACATGGACGCCGTCGAGGTGGCCCGCCTGGTGGAGACCCAAGCCCACGACCGCCTGCTGGCGTCGCTGCACGAGATCCGGGTCCGGCCCGGCGACTCGGTGCTCGTCCCGGCCGCGACCCCCCACGCCATCGGCCCGGAAGTGTTCTGCGTCGAGCTGCAGGAGCCCACCGACTTCTCCCTCAACCTGGAGTGGGCCGGCTTCGACCTGCCCGACGGGGCCGGAGGCCAGCTCGGCCTCGACGCCGGCACGGTCCTGCGTTGCGTCGAGCGGGGCGCGCTGACCCCAGCCGAGCTGGACCGGCTGCGCAGCACCCGCGACCAGCCAGCGGGGCCGGTCACCCGGCTCCTGCCCCCCGAGGCCGACCCGTACTTCCGGGCGGAGCGGGTCGACGGCCGGCACGGAGCGGCGCTCGACGCCGGGTTCGCGGTGCTCGTCGCTACCAGCGGCGCCGGCGCCTTGCAGTGGGGACGGGACGGCTCCTTGCCGCTGGCGGTCGGCACCGCGCTGCTCGTCCCGTGGGCGGCCGGCCCGATGCGGGTCACCGGCCCGGTCCAGCTCATCGTCTGCCGGCCGCCGCGGCCCTCCGACGCTCCTCGCCCACCCCGCACCGACGCGCACCCACTCGCAAGGGAGGCTCATGCCTGAGCACACCGCACCCGCCCAGCCCGAACCCCGACCACCCGCGTCGCAGCCGACGGCCGCCTCGACGCTGGCTCCGATCCTGGAGGGCCGTGACATCCACGTGACCTACGGGCACGTGGAGGCCCTGCGCGGCGCGTCGTTCACCGCCTACCCCGGGGAGGTGGTGGCCCTCATCGGCGACAACGGCGCCGGCAAGAGCACGCTGGTCAAGTGCCTGTCGGGGGCGGAGACGCCTGACTCGGGGACCATCGAGGTCGAGGGCCGGCCGGTGACGCTGCCCAACCCGCCGGCGGCCCAGGCCCTCGGGATCGAGACCGTCTACCAGGACCTGGCGCTGGCCACCGACCTCGACGGGTCGGCCAACGTGTTCCTCGGCCGGGAGATGCTGCGCCCCGGCCTGCTCGGCCGTCTCGGGGTGCTCGACAAGGCGGCCATGCGGGCCCGGGCCCGCCAGGCGTTCTTGGAACTCGGCGTCGATCTGCAAGACGCCGGCGTCCCCGTCGGGTCGCTCTCCGGCGGCCAGCGCCAGAGCGTCGCGGTGGCCCGGGCGGTGGCGTGGGCATCGAAGGTGGTGTTTATGGACGAGCCGACCGCCGCGCTCGGCGTCGTGCAGACCGGCAAGGTCATCGACGTCATCCGCAGGGTCCGGGACCGGGGCATCACCGTCGTGCTGATCAGCCACAACATGCCCCAGGTCCTCGAGATCGCCGACCGCATCGAGGTGCTCCGCCTCGGCCGGCGCGTCGCCCGCTTCCGGGCCGACGAGGTCGGCGTCGACGACCTGGTGGCGGCCATGACCGGGGCTCACGTACAGGAGGACGCCGCGTGATCACCACCCCCTCCACCCCTTCGGCCACCGCCCCCGACCCCGGCGCAACCGGCGGCGGCGGGTCCCGACCGGGCCTGGCCAGGCTGCGAGGCCGGGTGTTCTCGTCGAGCAGCCCGGCGTGGATCTTCCTGGTCCTGGTGGTCATCGTGGCGGTGTTCAGCGTCATAAAGCCGCACCAGTTCCTGTCGTCGTTCGACATCAAGAGCATCTTCATCAACGCGTCGGTGGACTTGGTCATGGCGGTCGGGATGACCTTCGTGATCGTCACCGCCGGCATCGACTTGTCGGTCGGGTCGGTGCTGGTCTTCTCCGGCGTGGTCGCGGTGAAGGTCATGGAGGCGCTGGCGTCCGGCGCCACCGCGGTGTCCGCCGGGTGGGGCGTGATCCTCGTCGGCCTGCTGGCCGGGATGGCCGCAGGAGCCGCGTGGGGCGTGGCCCAGGGCGCGGTCATCGCCAAGGCCAAGGTCCCGCCTTTCATCGTCACCCTCGGCGGGTTCGGCGCCGCGCTCGGACTTTCGCAGGTCCTGACCAACGGCGTGGACGCCAGCGACGTGCCGGCCAAGCTGGGCAACACCATCGGCAACGGCTCGCTCGGCCCGTTTCCGTGGCTGGTCATCATCGCCCTGGTGGTCGCGGTCATCGGCGCTGGGGTGCTGCAAAGCACCCGCTTCGGTCGCTACACCTTCGCCATCGGGTCCAACGCGGAAGGGGCCCGGCGTACCGGGATCAACGTCGACCGCCACCTGCTGAAGGTCTACGCGGTGGTCGGGTTGCTCTCCGGGCTGGCCGGCGACTTGAGCCTGGCCCACTTCACGACCACCACCTTGGCGTCGCACAACAACGACAACCTGACGGTCATCACCGCGGTCATCCTCGGCGGCACCAGTCTCTTCGGCGGTGTGGGCTCCATGTTCGGCACCGTCGTCGGCGTCTTGATCCCGGTCGTCCTCGACGCCGGCCTGGTCATCGTCGGGGTCCAGACGTTCTGGCAGGGAGTGGCCGTCGGCGTGGTCCTGGTGCTGGCCGTCTACGCCGACCAGCTGCGCCGGAAGAACAACTCCCGGCGCTGACTCGGCGCTCAGGCGCCTCACACAACCACCGCCTCACAACCACCGACTCACACAACCACCGACTCAGACCACACCCAACAGCCACACCACAAACAGGGGGAAACACCAATGCCACGCAAGCTTCTCGCCGCCGCTTCGCTCGCCTCTCTCGCCGCGCTGGCCGCGGCCGGGTGCGGGTCCAGCTCGTCGAACAGCTCGTCGACCACCGCTCCGGCAGCCACGTCGGGCTCGGCCACCACCGCGCCGTCCACCAGCGCCGGTTCGGGCGGCTCGGGCGGCTCGGGACTGCCGGCCGCGCCCGCCGCGGGCTCCGGCAAGGGCAAGTCGCTGGCGCTCATCCAGGGCACCAAGGGTGACGCGTTCTACATCACCATGGCCTGCGGCGCGCAGGCCGAGGCCGCCCGGCTCGGGGCCAAGATCAACGTCCAGGGGCCGGCCACGTTCAGCGCCTCGGAGCAGATCCCGATCGTCAACGCGGTGACCGCCGCCCACCCCGACGCGGTGCTCATCGCCCCGACCGACAGCCAGGCGCTGATCGCGCCGATGACCCAGATGAAGTCGGCGGGGATCAAGCTGGTCGAGGTCGACACTACCGTCAAGGACTCGTCGCTGGCGGTGTCGTCGATCAGCTCCAACAACCTGGAGGGCGGCCAGCTGGCCGCCAAAACCCTGGCCGGCCTGGTCGGCGACAAGGGCTCGGTGGTGGTCATCAACGAGCAACCCGGCATCTCCACCACCGACGCCCGGGCCCAGGGCTTCGACCAGGAGATGAAGAACTACCCCGGCATCACCGTGCTCCCCATCCAGTACGACCAGGACAACGCCAACACCGCGGCGTCCCTGGTCAGCTCGGTGCTGGCCGCTCACCCCGACCTATCGGGGATCTTCGCCATCAACACCCTCACCGCGCAGGGCGTGGGCACCGGGCTGCGCCAGGCCGGCGCCCAGGGCCGGGTCAAGACCGTCGGCTTCGACGCCGGACCCCAGCAGGTCCAGCAGCTGCAGGCCGGGGTGGTCCAGGCCCTGATCGCGCAGCAGCCCTACCAGGAGGGAGTCACCGGCGTCGACGAGGCCGTGGACGCGCTGACCGGCCAGCCCACCCAGGCGCAGGTCGGCACCAACCTGGTCGCCATCACCCAGTCCAACCTGTCCCAGATGCAGTCCTACCTCTACAAGGGCTCCTGCTAGCGCCGGGAAGGAGAGGCTGACCATGACCCGCACCACCTATCGCGCTGCTCACCGCGCCGCCCGGCGCGCCGCTCCCGCGGTGCTGGCCGCGGCGGCGATGCTCGCCGCCGGCGCGCCGGCGGCCGCGGCAGCACCGGCCCCAGCCGCCGCCGCCGATCCCGCCAGCTACGTCAACCCGATCATCGGGACCGGCTCTGGCGGGACGGTCGTCGGCCAGGTCGACAGCTTCCCGGGCGCCGCCGCGCCCTTCGGGATGCTGACCTTCAGCCCCGACACCACCCCGAGCGGCGCCGACGGCGGCGGCTACTACTACGGCGACAGCCAGACCACCGGCTTCTCCCTGACCCACATAAGCGGCCCGGGGTGCGGCGCGTTCGGGGACATCCCGATCCTGCCGACGGCCGGCGCGGTCCCCTCCGACCCCTACACCACGACCGAGCCGTTCAGCCACAGCACCGCGCAGGCCAGCCCCGGCTTCTACTCGGTGCGCCTCGGTCCTGCCTCCGCCCCGATCGGCGCCCAGCTCACCGCGACCACCCGCACTGGCCTGGCCGACTTCAGCTTCCCGAGCGGATCCAACGGCAACGTCGTGTTCAAAGTCGCCGGCAGTCAGAACGGCGACACCAACGACTCGGTCCAGGTGGTCGGCAACGACGCGGTCACCGGGCAGACCACCTCCGGGCACTTCTGCGGTTCGCCCGACACCTACCCGCTGTACTTCGCGGCCCGGTTCGACCGGCCGTTCGCGTCCGCGGGCACCTGGCAGCAGTCGGTCACCGGCCCCAACCTGCTCGGGACCTCCCAGACCGGCACGCTCGGGTGGGGAGGCCCGGACAACAACGGGTGCGCCACCAACACCGGGGCGCTCACCCCCGTCGACGGCGGCGCCGGCGAGTCGTGGACCGCCAGCTGCGTCACCGGCCAGACCTGGGCGCAGGTCACCCCCAGCGGCCTGGCCTCCGGGCACGCCTACCAGGCCAGCGTCACCCTGGAGGCGAACAGCTCCAAGCAGACCGCCCCGGTGTTCTTGGACTTCTACAACGGCTGCGTCGACTCGCAGAGCCAGGCGGTGTCGCTGACCCCCGGCACGCCCGTCACCCTCACCGACACGACGACCATCGGCTGCTCCAACACCCCGCAGTTCCAGGTCCGGACCTCGGCTGGCGGCAGCGTCGACCTGACCGCCACCAACGCGTCGATCCGCAGCGTGGTCGAAAACCCCAACCCCGGCGCCACCTCCGCGTCCGGTCCCGACGCCGCCGCGTACACCACCTTCGCCGCCGCCGGCTCGAGCAAGGTGCAGATGCAAGTCGCGATCAGCTACGTGAGCCAGGCCGACGCGTGGGCCAACCTGGCCGCGGAGCAGGGGCCACCCGACGTCAATTTCTCCAACGTGCAGCGGGCCACCCGCAGAGCATGGGACCGGCTGCTCGGCAAGATCCGCATCGGCGGCGGCACCACCGACCAGCGAACGCAGTTCTACACCGCCTTGTACCACTCGCTGCTCGACCCGAGCGTGTTCTCCGACGCCAACGGCCAGTACCTCGGATTCGACGGCAAACCCCACACCCTGCGCTCCTCCCAGAAGGCGCAGTACGCCAACTTCTCGGGTTGGGACGTCTACCGCAGCGAGATGCAGCTGCTCAGCCTGGTCGCACCGGCGCAGACCGGTGACATGATGCAGTCGCTGGTCAATGACGGGGCGCAGGGCGGTTGGCTCCCGAAGTGGGAGTACGCCGACGACTACACCAACGTCATGAACGGCGACGCCGCCGACGCGATGATCGCCGACGCCTACGCCTTCGGGGTGCGCAACTTCGACGTCAAAGCGGCGCTGGCGGAGATGGTCAAGGGCGCCACCGAGGTCCCGAAGCCCAGCCAGCTCGGTCACGGCTGGTACCCCGAACGGCCGCAGATTGCCGACTACCTGAAGCTCGGTTCACGCCCAACACCGAGCAGACGTCGCTGTCGCCGGTCGACAACGGTGCGTCGCAGACCCTCGAGTATGCGCTCGACGACTTCGGGATCGCCCAGGTCGCGGCCGGGCTGGGGAAGGCCGCGACCGCCGCCACCTTCTCGGCCAGAGCGCAGAACTGGGAGAACCTGTTCAACCCGGCCACCGGCTACCTGCAGCCCCGGGACGCGGCGGGCAACTTCCCGACCGGGAACCCGCTGACGGTCGGCTACGGCAGCTTCGGCCAGTCCGGTTTCCAGGAGGGCAACGCGGCGCAGTACAACTGGGCCGCGCCGCAGAACATCGGGGCGCTGGTCAACTTGATGGGCGGCGACGCGAAGGTCATCTCGCGCCTGGACACGTTCTTCACCCAGCTCAACGCCGGGCCCAACCAGCCGTACTACTGGGCCGGCAACGAGATCGACCTGAGCGCCCCCTACATGTACGACTACGTCGGGGCGCCGTACAAAACCCAGGCGCTGGTACGGAAGATCACCAGCACGCTGTACTCGGCGACGCCCGGCGGTGAGCCCGGCAACGACGACCTGGGCGCCATGAGCTCGTGGCTGGTGTGGGCCGATCTCGGCCTGTACCCGGAGACCGCCGGCGCGCCGGTGCTCGTCGCCGGCAGCCCGCTGTTCCCCCGGGCGGTGGTGCATCTCCCATCCGGCGCTGCGCTGACCATCGACGGCGTCGGTGCCGCCGCGGACGCGCCGTACGTCACCGGCCTGGCCGTGGACGGCACCCCGACGCAAATGACGTCGGTGTCGGTGGCGTCGCTGCTCCCCTACGGCGCCAACCTGCGCTTCTCCCTCTCGGCGACGCCGGACCCGGCGTGGGGGTCGGCGCCAGCCGACGCGCCGCCGTCATACAGCGCCGGCGAGGCGCCCGTCGTGCTCACCTCCTCCGGGCAGACGACGGTCGCGCCCGGGTCGTCGGTGACCACCGGCCTGCTCGCCGCTAACGCCACCGGCTACGGGCAGGCCGTCAACTGGTCGGCCACGCCGGCAGCAGGCTCGGGGGTGAGCGCGCTGCCGGACGCGGGGAGCGCGACGGTGCCCGCCGGCGGGTCGACCATCCCCGTCACCCTGCACGCGGCGCCCGAAGCCGGTCCGGGGTTCTCGACGGTTTCGGTGGCCGCGACCGACGACAACCGCCCGGTCCCGACCGGGAACATCCCGGTCCTGGTCGCGGTCCCCGGCAGCCTGCTCGCCGCGTTCGACAACATCGGCATAAGTGATGAAAGCGACCCGATGGCGGCGGACTTCGACGGCGACGGTTACAGCTACTCCGCGCAAGCCCTGGCCGCCGCCGGGGTAACGCCCGGCAGTGCCGTGCACGCCGGCGCCGCCGACTACACCTGGCCCGATGTAGCGGCCGGCCAGCCCGACAACGCGGTGGCCGGCGGTCAGACGGTGACGGTGAACGCCCCGGCCGGAGCGACCGCGCTCGATGTGCTGTGCTCGGCCACCAACGGCCCGAGCACCGGCACCGTGACGTTGACCTACGCCGACGGCAGCACCGCCAGCGCGCCGTTGCGGGTGTCGGACTGGACCCTGAACGGGGGCAGCGCCAGCCCCGAGCCGGGCAACACCGTCGCCATCGCGATGTCGGGGCGCAACAGCGCGAGCGGGGCCAGCCAGGGAGGCGCGACCGACGTGTTCTCCGTGGCGGTGCCGCTCAACCCGTCGCTCCGGCTGGCCCGCGTGACCCTGCCCGCAGCCACCACGGCCGGTCAGATCCACGTGTTCGCGCTGGCCACCAGCTAGCCGAGAGCCGGGGCGGCTCACTCGAAGAGCATCACGCTGGCGGTCTGGCTGGCGATGCCGAGGAGCCGCCCCCGCTCGGACCACAACCGGGCGGCGCCGTGGAGGTACCCGGACGCGATCATGTGCGGGTCCACGTCGACGAGCATCCAGTCCCCTTCGGGTTCGGGCCCGAAGCGGACGGTGTTGTCCAAGCTGGTGCCTGCGCCGTCGCGGCCCGAGGCTCGCACCACGGCGCTCGGGAGGGTGTCGGAGAGGAAGGCCAGCGCGGCGCGCGTCAGCGGCCGCCCCTCGAGGTGCATCCACATCGCGCCCCCCTCGCCGGCGGCTCGGGCGTCGGTGATCGACAGCCAGCCGGGACGCTCGCCGCGCCGCGCGAAGGCGCGGGGAGGAGCCCACCGGGGGCATTCCAGCGGCGGCGGGACGACCGGCATCTGCCCGAACTGCGCCTCGAGGGGGCCGGTGCGGGCCTCGCCGGCCGCGCCGAGGCCGGAGAAGACCAGACGGCCGTCCACCCGGCCGGTGACTCGCACCTGCGAGCTGCGCCGCCCGGCGGCGAGCACCTCGACCTGGCATTCGAAGCGGTCGCCGGTGGCGGCGCTGGATACAAACTGGGCGGTGGCCCACAACGCCCGCCGCTGCGTCTCCAGCTCGATGGCCGCGGTGACCACGGCCAGCCCCGTTCCGCCGTAGAACCTGGCGTCGGGGCGCGACAGCTCATCGGTCAGCGTGAAGCCCCAACGGCTCTCACCGACCCGCTCGAGGCCGAGCCACTCCACGCCGGTGTGAGGATCAGCCACCGTCATGCGGGCTGACCCTAGCCGGAAGCCGCCGGAGTCCGGCCCGGCGGTTTTCGCGGATGGGACTGGCCGAGGCGGCAGTTGTGCGGCAGAGTCGGGTGCTCATCGCCGAAGCTCCGACCCGAGGGCGACGGCCGGCCGGCCGAGGAAGACGTGGTGGGGCGAAAGTGGAACACCGAGACGATGACGCCCCCCCGCCCGAGGCCGAGCGGCTTTTGCACGCGGCGACCGCCAGCCCGGCGCTGGCGCGCCTCACCGCGCTGGCGGCTCGCCTGGTCGGCGCCTCGTCGGCCCAGGTCTCGCTGCTCACCGACGTACAGACCGTCGCGGCCGCGGCCGGCTTGGTGGAGGGCACCGTCGGGCGCAGCGGGCCTCTCAACGAGTCGCTTTGCACCGTTACCGCCAAGGCCGGCGCGGTGCTGCACGTCACCGACGCGGCCGCCGATGAGCGGGTGGCGGACCTGCCGCCCGTGACCAGCGGCCAGGTCGGGTCCTACCTCGGCGCGCCGCTGCGGACCTCCGGCGGTCATGTCGTCGGCGCGCTTTGCGTGTTCGACCGGGCCGCTCGATCGTGGTCGCAGCGAGACGTCGACGTGGTCGAGGTCCTAGCCGAGAGCGTGATCACCGAGCTTGAGCTGTCGGCTCTGTCGTCGGACTACGAGTATGGCCAGCTGCGCTGGGACGTGGCCCGAGACGCCGCCGACCTCGGTTCGTTCGACATCGACCTGCGCACCGGTCGGATCACCTGCGACGAGCGGATGAGCGCGATCTACGGGCTGGTGCCGGGGACCACCACCATCAGCCGGACCGAGGTCCTCGAGCGGGTCCACCCCGAGGACCGGGAGTTCGTCGCGGCGGCGTTCGCGGCCGCGGTGCGCTCCGTCGGCCGCTACCGGGTCGACTACCGGGTCGTGCATCCGGGCGGCGAGACCCGTTGGGTGACGGTCCGGGGCCGGGTGCGGGCCGACGCCGAGGGCCGGGCGGCGCAGCTCGTAGGGGTGACCTACGACACCACCGAGACCCGCAACGCCCGGGACCAGGCGGCCGATCTGCTGGCGTCGATGACCGCCGGGTTCTTGGCCGTCGACGCCGACTGGCGGGTGTCGTATCTCAACCGGGCCGGCGAGCGGATCCTCGGCCATGGCGCCGACGAAGCGGTCGGGCGGGTGCTGTGGGAGGTGTTCCCCGGCCTTGACGGCCTCCGTGCCGGCGGCCAGCACCGCCAGTCCCTCGAGACCGGCGAGCCGGTCGAGCTGGAGGTCCATCAAGCACAGCTCGGGTCGTGGTTCGAGGTCCGGGCCGTGCCGAGCGAGGTCGGCTTGGCGCTGTATTTCCTGGACGTGACCGCCCAGCACCGGGCGATGGCCGCAGCCGACGACGCCCGGGTGACGGCGCTGGCCATGCAGGCCCAGGCCGAGGCGGCCGCGGAGCGCCTGGCGATGCTGGCCGAGGTCAGCGCGGAGCTGAGCGGCACCCTCGACGCCGAGGAGGCGGTCTCCCGCCTGACCCGTCTGGTGGTCCCGTCGCTGGCCGACTGGTCGATCGTGAGCATCGTGGACGACGACGGGTCGCTTCGCGACCTCGGCTGCTCCCACTTCGACCCGGCGATGCGCCCGGTCGTGGAGCGCCTGGCGGAGACCCGCTTCGCGAAGCAGCTCGGACCTGGACCGGTGCAGCGGGCGCTCAGCTCCGGCGAGGTGGTGGCGACCCGCGACGACGCGGTCGGGCGCGCCGCGGCGTTCCTCGGGCCGTCACCGGCTCTCGACGCCGTTCGCCAGCTCGCGCCGCGCTCGTCGGTAGCGGTGCCATTGACCGCCCGCGGCCGGGTGGTGGGCGCCCTCAGCCTGTTTCGGGGGGCGAGTCGCCAGCCGATGTCGGACGAGGCGATCGCCACCGCCCGCCAGGTCGCCGACCGTGCCGCGATGGCCCTCGACAACGCCCGCCTCTACAACCAGCAGCGCACGCTGGCGGAGCATCTGCAGCGCAGCCTCCTCACCGCGCCGCCCGAGCCGGACCACGTACACATCGTCGTCCGGTACGTGCCGGCGGCCAGCGGCGCGTCGGTCGGCGGGGACTGGTACGACTCGTTCCTGCAAGACGACGGCGCCACCGTGCTGGTGATCGGCGACGTCGTCGGTCACGACACCCACGCCGCGGGGGCGATGGGCCAGCTCCGCGGGTTGCTGCGAGGGATCGCCTGGTCCAGCGGCGGCGGGCCGGCGTCGGTGCTGTCCCGTCTCGACGCGGCGATCGCCGGTCTCGGGTTGAGCACCGTGGCGTCGGCGGTGGTGGCCCGCATAGAGCAGGGTGACGCGGAGCGAGCCAACGCGACGAGGACGCTTCGCTGGTCCAACGCCGGGCACCCGCCGCCACTGGTGCTGCGACCTGACGGTTCGGTCGTGATCCTCGAGCCGGCGGACGCCGAGCTGCTCCTCGGCATCGACGAGTCGTCGTCGCGCTCTGAGACCACGATGGCCATCGAGGAGGGCACGACGATCCTCCTCTACACCGACGGCCTGGTCGAACGGCGCGACGAGCACCTGAGCGACGGCCTCGGGCGCCTCGGCCGGGCGGTGGCGGATCTCGCCGGGCTTCCCCTCGACGACCTGTGCGACCAGCTCGTCGGGCGCCTGATCGAGGGCCGCCCCGACGACGACGTCGCTTTGGTCGCGGTCCGTCTCCACCCCCAGGACCGGCCCCGGCCCGACGAGGCCGGCCCGGTCGTGCTGCCCGAAGGCGGTCCCTCCCTCGAGGCCACCAAATGACGGTTCAGTGGATGAACAGGTGGTAGCCGGAGTAGGCCCACGCGACGACGAGGAAGCCGTTGGCCGTCCTCGTGGTGGTCACCAGCCGGAGGACCTCCTCGGCGCTGGCCAAGCGGCCGCCTGATCTCCGTGCGACCCGGTCAGCGACCAGACCGGCGCCGAGCACGCCGAACCAAAACGACAAGCCCGCGCCCCGGCTGCTCGGCAGGAGCAGCCCGTCCAGCGCTGGCGTGGCTGTGGCTGTGGCTGCGGCGGTGGCGGCCAGGCCGGGACCGGCGGCGGCCAGCGCCAGGGGGATCACCAGCGCCGCCGCGGCGGGGGCCGGCGGCGGAGGGCCGCCCGGCGCCCGGGCCCGGGCCGCCCCGTAGCCGACCCCCACGCCGATCCACACCAGCAGCATGGCGGCGTGCAGGGCCCGGTAGGCGCGAGTCAGGGCGCTGATCGTCAGGTGGGGCTGGGCCGAGCCGGTGTCGATACCGAGGATCTCCCATGCCAGTACGGCCAGGCAGATCCCGATCCATGGGCTGGTGCCCACCAGCGCGCGGCGGGCTCCGCCTCGCCCGGGCCTGGGCCACGGCTCGGCGGCCGGCTCGAGCCGGACCCGCCAGCGGTCGCCGCCGCGGCTGCCGGTGCCGGTGCCAGCGCCAGCGCCGGTGCTGCGGCCGCGCCACGCCGCCACGTCGAAGGCGACCACTGCCACGAACGAGACGCCCACCGTGACCGTCGCCCCGGTACTCGACTGCGGGAACTGGCTGGCCCATCCGCACCAAACGGCCACAGCCGCGGCGGTCCCGACCGCGGCGACCACGTCCCCGGCGGCCACGTCCCCGGCGCGGCGATCAGCCATACCACCGGTCTAGGCGCGAACCGCCGTGTTGGCTGCGCTCACCTGGGGCGGGTCCAGCTCCGCAGCGGCTGGAGGAGCGCGGTGTTCTTCCGTTGGTGTCGGGACATGCGCCGCAAGACCCCGTCGAGGAACTCGATCGCCTCGCCCACGTAGGGCCCCTTGTTGAGCATGACGCACTCAGCGCGCTGCGCCATCGCCGCGTCGGTCACCTCGGCGCGCGACGGTTGACCGGTGCGGGCCAGGTGGTCGAGGACCTCGGTGGCCCAGATGACCGGCAGGTGAGCCGCCTCGCACAGCCACAGGATCTCTTCTTGCAGCTCGGCGAGGCGCTCGTAGCCGGCTTCGACGGCGAGATCCCCACGGGCGATCATCACCCCGACAAGAGGTGACCGCATGGCGTGGAGGAGGATCTCCGGCAGGCGGGTGAACGCCGCGGTCGTCTCGATCTTGAGCACCAACCCGAGTCGCTCGGCGCGCAGGTGGCCCAGGATCTCGCGGATCTGGTCCACGTCGCGTTCGTGACGGAGGAACGACACCGCCACCATGTCGGCGTGCGCGGCCGCGACCCGCAGCAGCGGGAGGTCGGTGTCGCCGGCGACCGGAATCCCCAGATCGGTGTCGGGAAGATTGATCCCCTTCTCGGCCCGCAACTTGGAGCCCCTCGCCGCCGACGAGACGATTCTCAAGCGCAGCTCGTCGGGGGTGACCTCCTCGACGGTGGCGGCCATCTTCCCGTCGTCGAGGATCACCCGGTCTCCGGGACGCGCCGAGTCGAACACCGCCGGCAGGGTGCAACCGATGCGGGCCTGGCCGGGCTGGCCGTGGCGCCACGGTGCGGCCGGCGTGAGGTCACGGGTCAGCACCAGCGAGTCGCCGGCCCACAGCAGATGGTGGTGGGCGACCGCCGGGAGCGGCCCGACCGTCGTGGTGTCCGCGCCGCACGACAGCGACGCTCCGGTCTCGACGTAGGTGGTGTCCCACACCGACGCCCGGCAGGAATCAGGGCCGGCGTCGGTCACCCGCAGATCGCGGCGCGAGCCGCGGGTGTCGACCAGCTCGACCACCTCGCCGGGGTGACGGCGCCGCAGCCACAGCGGATCCACCGGCACCTCCGGCCCCGAGCCGCCGGCGTCGGTCGCCGCGACGAGGGTCAAGGCGGCCGGCGCCACTGGGACGCCGCGCGGGTCTCGCTCGGGCCGCACCCTCATCACCCTCGGCCCGTCGACGAGCGGCCCGGTCCGCAGCTTCGGCCCGGGCAGGTCCATCGACACCCGGCACCGGCGCCCGACCTCGGCCGCGGCCTTGCGGACATGCAACGCCATGCGGGTCCACGCCTCGGGGTCGTCGTGGGCGCCGTTGATCCGGGCGACGTCCATCCCTCGAACCACCAGACCCCGGACGAGCGGGTAGTCGTCGGCGGCCTCGGACGGCAGGGTCACCATGATCCGGGGGACCCGACCGCGCGGCCGCGGCCCGAAGAGCGCGTCGGTGTTGCGATCCAGCGCCGAACGGCCGGACTCGAAGCTCTGGATCGCCGGGCCGAAGCTGTGCGTGTTGCCGTCGATGGCGGCGCGGACGCTCTCCACCGTCGCCAGCGCGTGGGCCTCGGACCGGCCGAGCGACGACAGCCCCCGGGCGCCCAGCCAGCGCTGCACGTGGCGGACGTCGCCCTGGCGCAGGGCCAGGTAGTGAATCAAGTTCGCCGCGTCCTGGCGGTGGGCCGGATCGACCGAGGAGATGTCGGCCGCCCGCTCCGCCTCCATGTCCCGCATGAGCGCGGCGAGGGCCACCAACTCGGCGGAGATGGCCCGCCGTTCGACGTCGCCGACGGGATGGTCCTTGGCGGTCACGCCCTGGACGGTATGAGCCGGGGCCGGCACCGGGTAGGGCCGGAAGGCCCGACGTCAGCCGAGCGGCGAAGCGCTCGGCTGGAGCCGTCCGGTCCGCTCTGGCGTGGCGGTCTGCGTGTCCAGGCGAGACAGAAGGTCCCGGTCGTGGTCCTCGCCCGGGTTGGCCGTGGTGAGAAGCTTGTCGCCGAGGAACACGCTGCTGGCGCCGGCGTGGAGACAAAGGGCCTGCAGCTCGTCGGTCATCTGGGCCCGCCCCGCGGACAGGCGCACGACGGAGCCGGGCATCATCAGCCGGGCCGCGGCGACGGTTCGGACCAGCTCTAGGGGGTCGAGGTCCTCGGCGCCGAACAGCGGCGTCCCCGGGACCTGCACGAGGAGGTTGATCGGCACGCTCTCGGGGTGCGGGTCGAGGCGGGCCAGCTGCACCAGCAGCCCGGCCCGGTCCCGCCGGCTCTCGCCCATCCCGACGATGCCGCCGCAGCACAGCTTCACGCCGGCGTCTCGGACGTTGGCCAACGTCTCGAGCCGGTCGCCGTAGGTGCGGGTGGTGATGATCTCACCGTAGAACTCCGGCGAGGTGTCCAGGTTGTGGTTGTAGAAGTCCAGGCCCGCGTCGGCCAGCCGCCGCGCCTGGGCCGCCGCCAGCATCCCGAGGGTGACGCAGGTCTCCATCCCGAGACCCTTGACCGCTTCGACCGCGGCGGCCACCTCGCCCACCTGGCGGTCCGTCGGTGACCGCCACGCCGCCCCCATGCAAAAGCGGGTCGCGCCAGCGGCCTGGGCCTGGCGGGCCGCGGCCACGATGTCGTCGGGGGCCATGAGCCGCTCAGGCTTGAGGTCGGTGTTCCATTTCGCCGACTGAGGGCAGTAAGCGCAGTCCTCGGGGCACGCCCCGGTCTTGACCGACAGCAGGATGGCCGCCTCGACGACGTGAGGGTCGAACCGCTCGCGGTGCGCGGCGTGGGCTTCGAAGAGCAGATCGTGGAACGGTCGCCCGATCAGCTCTTCGGCCTGGTCGACGGTCCAGTCGTGGCGGAGGGTAACCATCGCAGAGAGTCTGTCCGTGCCGTCCGGACCGGCACAAACCTGCGTCGGGGTGCCGGCCCTTCGGGGACGGCCCGGCGCGAATGGACTGCAGCGGGGGGCGGGTGCCATGGTGACCCGCCGTGGTCTGGCGCGAGTGGATCGATTCGCAGCTCGACGAGGTGCGCGGCGCCGGGCGGTGGCGTCACAACCGCGCCTTCGACGGCTACGGGCCGGTAGGTCGCGTGGGCGCGGCGGCCGTCGTGTCGTTCGCGTCCAACGACTACCTGGGCCTGTCCGCCCATCCGGTGGTGGTGGCCGCGGCGGGGGCCGCCGCGGCCAGGTGGGGTACCGGCGCCACCGCGTCCCGCCTGATCGTCGGCACCCGGCCGGTGCACGAGGAGCTCGAGGCGGAGATCGCCGATTGGACGGGCACGGACGCCGCGCTGGTCTTCTCGAGCGGGTACACCGCCAACGTCGGGGTGATGGCCACGTTCGGTGGCCCGGACGTGACCGTCTTCAGCGACGAGCTCAACCACGCCTCGATCATCGACGGTTGCCGGCTCAGCCGGTCGTCGATCCGGGTGTACCGCCACTGCGACGCCTCCCACCTCGACGGGCTGCTGATCGACGCCGCCACCTCGGCCCCCGGCGGCCGGCGGCTGGTGGTCACTGACTCCGTCTTCTCGATGGACGGCGACGTCGCCCCCCTCGTCGAGCTCACCCGGGTGTGCGCCCGCCACGACGCTCTGCTCGTCGTCGACGACGCCCACGCGGTGCTCGACGGGCACCGCGCCGTGCCGGCCGCCGGGGAGGGACCCGATGTGGTGCGGGTGGGCACCCTGTCGAAGGCGCTCGGCGCTCTCGGCGGGTGGGTGGCGGGGTCCACGCCGGCGGTGGACTTGCTGGTCAACCGGGCCCGGTCGTTCATCTTCACCACCGGCCTCTCGCCGGCTGACGCCGCGGCGGCGCTGGCCGCGCTGCGCGTCGTGCGCTCGCCGGAGGGCGACGGGTTAGTCGGCCGGCTCCGGGCGGCGATCGACCGGGTCCGGCCCGGCCACCCGTCGCCGATCATCCCGATCGTCCTCGGCGGCGAGGACCGGGCCGTGGACGCGGCCGCCGCCCTCCTCGAGCGCGGCCTGCTCGTCCCGGCGGTCCGGCCCCCCACCGTGCCCGCCGGAACGTCCCGGCTCCGGGTGGCCATGTCCGCCGCGCACACCGACGAGGACATCGACCGCCTCCAGGAGGCCCTCGCCGGGCTGGGCGTGACGCCGTGAGCGACCACCAGACCGGACCCGCCCACCGGACCGGACCCGCCGGCAGGCCGGCCAGGCTGGTGGCGGTGGTAGGGACCGGCACCGAGGTGGGCAAGACGTGGGTCACCCGCGAGGCAGCCGCCGGTCTGGTCGCGGCCGGCCGGTCGGGTGGTGCCGGGGTCGCGGTCCGCAAACCGGCCCAGTCGTTCGACGCCGACCGCTCCGGGGCGCCGCTCGAGCCGACCGACGCCGACCTCCTCGCCGAGGCAACCGGAGAGGACCGCCTCGCGGTCTGCCCAGCCCACCGGTGGTACCCGCTGCCCATGGCGCCGCCGATGGCCGCCGACGCGCTCGGCCGGCCGCCGATCGCCGTCGCTGACCTCCTCGACGAGCTGCAGTGGGCGCCGGGGACCGAGCTCGGGCTGGTCGAAACCGCCGGCGGGGTGCGCTCGCCGCTCGCCCACGACGCGGACGGCGCGACCTTCGCCCGGCTGCTGCGGCCCGATCTGACCGTCCTCGTCGCCGACGCCGGGCTGGGGACCATCAACGCGGTCCGCCTGTCACTGGCCGCCCTGGCTCCCCTCGACGTGATCGTCGTCCTCAACCGCTACGACCCCGGTGACGACCTGCACGTCCGCAACCGGGACTGGCTGGTCGAGCGCGACGGGTACCGGGTGGTGACCGAGCCCAGGCAACTGGATCTCTGACAGCAGCTGGGTTTCTGCCGGCGCTGGGTGTTGGCCTGTTGGCCGACGCCGCCGGCGGGTCAGGCGGGACCGACGTCGCGTGCCACCGCGACCATCGCCCCGGCGATGCGGGCGACGTCGTCGTCGGACGCGACGTAGGGCGGCATGGCGTAGACCAACCGCCCGAAGGGTCGAAGCCACACGCCGCGTGCGACGAACGTCTCTTGCATCGCGGCCATCGGCAGGGCCTGTTCCAGCTCGATGACACCGATGGCGCCGAGCACCCGCACGTCGGCCACGTTGGGCAGCCCCGCCGCGGCCGCCAGGCCTTCCCGCAGCCCGGCCTCGATACCCCTGACTCGTGACTGCCACGGCCCGTCGAGGAGGAGCCGGATCGAGGCCAGCGCCACCGCGCACCCTAGAGGGTTGCCCATGAAGGTCGGCCCGTGCATCAAGGCCCCGGATTCGGCGTGGCTCACCCAGTGGGCCACCTCCGGGGTGCAAAGCGTGGCGGCCATCGACATGTATCCGCCGGTCATCGCCTTGCCCACGCACATGATGTCGGGCGCGACGCCGGCGTGGTCGCAGCCGAACAGCTCGCCGCTTCGTCCGAAGCCGGTGGCGATCTCGTCAGCGATGAGCAGCACGCCGTGCTCGTCGCACAGCGCCCGGACGCCGGCGAGGTAGCCCGGGGCGTAGAAGCGCATGCCGCCGGCGCCTTGAACCACCGGTTCGAGGATCACCGCCGCCACCTCCTCCCGGTGGTCGGCGAGCAGCGCGGCCAGCGGTTCGAGGTCCTCAGCGGTGCAGGTTTCCCCAAAGCGCGGCGTCGGCGCCGGCGCGAACAGCTGCTGCTGGAGGGACGCGCTGAACATGTGGTGCATTCCCGTCTCCGGGTCGCACACCGCCATCGCCCCGAGGGTGTCACCGTGGTATCCGGAGCGCACCGTGACCAGGCGGTGCTTCGCGGGGCGGCCCCGTCCGAGCCAGTACTGCAGCGCCATCTTCATCGCCACTTCGACCGACACCGACCCCGAGTCGCAGAAGAAGACGTGATCCAAGCCGCCGGGGGTGATGTCCACCAGCAGCTCCGCCAGCTCCACCGCCGGCCGGTGGGTGAGGCCTCCGAACATCACGTGGGCCATCGCGTCGAGCTGGGCCCGTAGCGCGTCGTCGAGCACCGGGTGGCGGTACCCGTGGATCGCCGCCCACCACGACGACATGCCGTCCACTAGCTCCCGGCCGTCGGCCAGACGTAGGCGGGTCCCTTGCGCGCCGATCACCTCCAGCGGGGCCAGCGCCGCGGGCATGGGAGCGTACGGGTGCCACACCGTCTCACGGTCGCGGGCGATCAGGTCGCGAGCAGTCGGGTCCGAGACGTCCACGGGGGCAGTCTGCCAGGCGCCCCGCCACCGTCGATCGCCTGGCCCGGGGAGGCCCGTCCGGTCCCGGGGAGGCCCGTCCGGTCCCGGGGCGGCGGCTTGCCTACTCTGCTCCTCCGTGGCCGTCGCGGTGGGTTGCTCGGATCCCGCCCCCGCGAGGCGGTGGAGGAGCGGGGGGACGGCCCGGCGCGTCCTGGTCGACGCCGTGCTTCCCGCCGCCGGGTACCTCGCCTTCTTCGCGCTCTACACCTGGCCGTGGGCCGCGCACCCCGGGACCCGCTACTTCACCGACAGCGGCGACGGCTACCAAAACGTCTGGAACATGTGGTGGGTCAACCGGGCCCTCACCGTCTTGCACCAGTCCCCGTGGCACACCGACTTGCTGCACTACCCCTATGGAACGACACTGCTGGGCCAGACCATGAACCCGTTCAACGGCCTGGTCGGCGTGGCCCTGCAGCGGGTGATGCCTCTGGTGTGGGCGTTCAACGTGATGATCGTGTTCTCGTTCGTGGCGACCGGGGTCACCGGCTACTGGCTGTGCCGGCGGTTCTGCGCCGTCCGCGTCCCGGCGCTGATCGGCGGCTTCGTCATCACCTTCTCCGCCTACCACCTGTCGAAGACTCTCGGTCTGATGCAGCTGGTCTCATTGGAGTGGGTTCCGCTGTTCCTGCTCCTTTGGTGGCGGCTCCTCGAACGGCCGAGCACCCGCCTGGCGGCCGGGACGGCGGTGACCCTCTCGCTGGTCGTGCTTTGCGACTACTACTACTTCCTCTTCAGTGTCCTCACGGCGCTGGGAATCCTCGTCCACGTGTGGCGCCGTAAGGACCTGCGGGTGCAGGCGGGAAGCACCGCCACCTTCGGTGTGCTGAGCGCCGCCCTGGCCCTCCCATTGCCGGTCGCGCTGGCGGTGTCCAACCTGCGCGACCCCATGGGAGGAGGGCATGCCAGCGCCAGCTCCGACGTGCTGGCCCTCCTCCTCGACGGGCAGCACTGGCGCTTCAACGCGCTGACCCGCTGGTACTGGGGGGCTCCCAGCCCTTCCGGTGACGCCACCATCTACCTGTCGGTGACCGTCGTGGCGCTGCTCTTGGTGGCGCTGCGATGGCGGCGCCGGCTCGGGCCTCACGCCGGGTTCTGGCTGGCCCTCGCTGGAGTCAGCGCCCTGCTCAGCCTCGGTCCCCGTCTCGTGGTCCACGGCCACGACACCGGCGTCCCGCTCCCCTTCGCCGTGATCCGCGCCGCCATCCCCATCCTCGAGTACAACGTCGAACCGGCCCGGATCTCGATGCTCACGACCATCGCCGCCGGTGTCCTCGCCGCGCTGGTGCTCTCCCGGGTGAACCGGGCATCAACCGGCGGCCGGGTGATCACCGCCGCAGTGTGCGCCGGGCTGGTCATCGAGCTCTGGCCCGCGCCGCCACCCGTGACCCCCGTCGGCCGCCCGGCGTACGTGACCGCCGTGCGCCGGTTGCCGCCGGGAGGCGTGATCGACGACGCCGCGGTCGCTGGCGGGCGGGTCAACAAGTCGTTGCAGCTCTACGACCAGGTGCTCGACGGCCACCCGCTGGCCTTCGGGTACATCTCCCGGTACCCCGACTCGGTGCTCGCCGCTGATGCCCGCCTGGCCGCCACCATCGCCGCCGGCGATTACCGGACCCTCTGCCACGAAGGCTTCCGGTACCTCACTGCGCCGGCGGCCCACCCGATCTCGGCCGACCTCCCCGTGCTCTACCGCGACGCCTCGGCGGTCATCTACGGCCTGTGCTGAGGGCGCCGACCCCCGCTCAGCGCGGCGAGTAGGAGAGCGCGTCCAAGCGAGCACGGTCGGGTCGCAGTTGACTCCTGGGCCAGGAGGCGGTGCACCGGTACCGACCCCTGCCCCTGTTCGATCAGACCGGAACCGGTGCCTTGTTCCAAGAACGAGACTTGAACAAGACGACAAAGATCATCACCGCTGAGACGACCACCAGCGGAGCGTAGAACGTGTAGATGTACCAAATGGAGGCCAGGTGGTAGCTCGGCACGTTGGACGATACGACGCCGCGCAACACGTTGACCACGTCGAGAGAGCCCCACGTATTGGCCACCCACGCCAGAGGAATGGCGAAGCTCCAGTTGTACCGCAGAGCGAAGATGGCGGCGAGAGCCAATGCCCCCGCCAGCAGGTCACCGTAGGCTCCGTCGCGGAGGAGGTTGTGAGACAGCCTCGGATCAATCATGCCCTTCACCAGCAATGTCATCCCGACATAGCGAAACACTTGCACGAAGAGCAGCGGGACCAGAGCAGCCTGAAGCGAGAGCTTGGTCAGCGGAGGCCACACGTACCACAGCGTGATCAGAGAAACGACGCCCACGCTCACCCCGATCTGGAGCCAGAATATTGCGTCGCTGTTCATGGTGAGACTCGCTCCAGTGGCTGGCCGCACTCGGCGGCGCGGCGATGCGATGTCCAGGGCGCGCCGCGGCGCGCCCATCGTTCGATGTGACTCAAGGGAAACCTTTCGGGGGAGTGGGCCTGCAGTTGTCGAAGCAACCTCGCAGGCCGGTTTTGGATTCTCAACGCCAAAGCGACAAAACCCGCCGGCACGGCGGAGACCAGGACTGCTGGTCGGTGGGGGTTACCCCCGGTCGGCCCTGTTCCAGCCGTGGAACTGCGAGCGGTCACCCGCACTCCACGCGTCCTGCAGGCCCGGCCCGGCGAGGTCCCAGTCGGGACGGATCGCCCGGCTCGCGTCACGGAGGTCACGCCACAGCTCGCTGACCGATGGCCGGCCCCAGAACCAGTAACCGTTGTAGATGCTGTGGACGACCAGGCCGGGCTTGAGCACCAGCGTGTGCGGGATCATCGGGTCGTTCTCGGGGTCGGTGTACTCCTTGATGTCGAGGTCCTTCTGCGCGACCCGCTCAGGGTCTGACAAGAAGGGCCACTGGGCGCCGACAGCCAGGCGGAACTCCTGGCTGGTGTGGTGAGGGTCGGTCGAGATCGTCGCGATCTTGGTGTATGCGACGGCGATCTTGGGGTACAGCGCGGCGAGGTCGCGGTGCTGCAGGTGCTCCTTTGGGCAGTAGTGGCCCCGCGCCAGGGTCAGGATTAGCGGGTCGTCGCCCTGGATCTCACTCAGCCGCCGGCTGATGTTCTCTTGGTCGGGCAGTTCGTAGTCGGGGAAGGCGGATCCCGGAACGATGTCTGCTCGCATGCTTCTGCTCCCGTCGTTGCGCTGATTGGGACGAGCCGGCCGCGAAGCTCGGCGACGCGATCGCGGCGTCGGCCCGGATCCTCGGCTCGTCAGCCTGAGCATCACAGGCGGGTTTTGGATTATCAACACCAAACTCGGGGCGCCGTTGGGCGAGGCACCCTGGCAACGGTCGGCCTAGTTGGACACCATCTCGGCGGCCCACGAAGGGCGGGCGGGGGCGGAAAAGCTGGCGATGTGGTCGATGGCATGCGCCAGAGCGACTTCGAGCGGGCGTGAACTCCGATGGATCTTTCCCAGCAGAAGTCCGCCCTCCAGGGCGACGACGAGGACGATCGCCAGCGCCCCGGGATCCGCACCGAGACCCAGCTGGCCGCTGTCGGCCAGCTGGGTGAGAGCTTCGCGTAGCACGCCCTCCCACCGTCGGAGGCTGGCGGAGATGGCCTGCCTGGCCCGCTCCTCGTACTCGGCGGCCTCGCCGCCCAGCGAACCAAGCGGACATCCGCCGCAACAGTCGAACGAACGGAAGTTGTCCACGACGAAGCGGGCCCAGTCTCGCAGGACGAGGTCGCCCTTGCTTTCGAAGTAGTGGTAGAGCTGTGAGCTACTGACGCCGGCGGCCGCCTTGACGTCGTCCAAGGTCGTCGCTGCCATCCCCTGCGTCAAGAAGAGTTCGCCGGCCGCGTCGATGATCCGTTCGCGGGTGCGCAACCCCTTCTGGGTCAGCCGGGCGGTCTCAGCCATTGCCGCGGTCCCCCCGGCGCGCCGAGCGTGGCATTGACGTGAGGGACTGTTCGCGCATGGCGACGGGCATCGGGGCTCCCTAACACAACAAGTGGACTGATGAGTCCAGTGTCGGTCGAGAGACACTGGACTGTCAAGTCCAACCAAGGGTGACGCGGATCGAGGGTCAGCGGCCCAAGGTGTGGAACTCCGGGTTGGGGACCAGCGCGCAGAGATGAGCGAGCCGGTTGGACATGGCGAAGAGGGCGGTGATGGCCCCGACGTCCCAGATCTCCTCGTCGCTCAACCCCGCGGCTCGCGCCGCGGCCAGATCCTCCTCGCCGAAGCGCTCCGGCTCGCGGGTAAGCGCCAAAGCCATGTCGACGATCGCCCGGCTGCGGGCCGGCAGCTCCACGCCCCAAGGGTTGACCGCGACGTGGTCGGACAGCCGGGGGTCCTTGGCTCGGATCCGGAGGATGGCGCCGTGCGCCACCACGCAGTAGGCGCAGTGGTTGGCGCCGGAGGTGGCTACCACCACCAGCTCCCGTTCCGCCTTGCTCAGCCCTCCGGAGCGCTCCATCAAAGCGTCGTGATGGTCGAGGAACGCCCGCAGCTCCGCCGGTCGGTGGCCGAGAGCAAGGAAGATGTTGGGGACGAACCCGGACCGCTCGGCGATGGCGCCGACCCGCTCGCGCAGGTCGTCGGGCAGGTCTTCTGGCTGGGTCACTGCGAACCTGCTGATCGGCATGTACCGCTCCTCTCGTTCCCGATGACCCCAGCCTGCACGATCGGCGGTGGTGGCTGCCCGACGGTGGCAGCGGGGATGTTCAGGCGACCGAGTAGCGGTGCGACGGCCGGCCGGCGTTGCCGTAGCGCAGCTGGCGCTCGACGTGTCCGTGCTCGTGGAGCCACGCCAGATACCGCTGCGCGGTCGGCCGACTGATGCCCACCGCGGTGGCGACCTCGTTGGCGGTGAGGGGCTCCGCAGCGGCGCGCAGCGCCTCGAGGATCAGCTGTGCGGTCGGCTCGTCGGCCCGGCTGTGGCCGCCCGGCCCGGGTGGTGGCGCACCGATGCGCCCGTAGAGACGGTCGACGTCGTCCTGGGATGCCTCTGCCAGCCGGGTGATGTCCGCCTGCCACCGGCGGTAAGCGTCGAGCTGCTCGACCAGTCGCCGGGCGTCGAACGGCTTGACCAGGTAGTGCAGCGCCCCGTTGCGCATCGCGGCCCGCACCGTGGCGACGTCGCGCGCCGCGGTGACCACGATCACGTCGGGGGCGTGGTCCAGGGCTCTGAAGCGGGCGAGCAGCTCCAGCCCCGGCAGGTCGGGCAGGTACAGATCGAGCAGCACCAGGTGCGGTTGCAGGGTCACCGCGGCCTCCAGCGCCTGGCGGGAGGTGTGGGCCCGGCCGACCACCTCGAACCCCGCGGCCCGCTCCACGAACGCGGCGTGCAGCTCCGCCACCCGGAAGTCGTCGTCGACGACCAGCGTGCGGATCACGCTCGACCGGCTTCGAGCGGGGCGGCTGACCCTTCGGGGAGGGTCACCTCGAACACCGCTCCGTGGTCGTTGTGGGCGGCGATGGTCCCTCCGGCCCGAGTGACCAGGCCGTGGACCAGCGCCAGGCCCAGGCCCCGCCCGGCCAGCGCGACCGAACTCTTGGTGGTGTACCCGTCGCGGAACACCACCGCCGGGTCGGGGATGCCAGGGCCGTTGTCGGACACCGTGATGTGAAGCATTGATGCCTCGTCGCGCCGGAGGCGGAGGCGCACCTCGCCGCCGGGGCGACCCGCCGCGGCATCGATGGCGTTGTCGACCAGGTTGCCGATCACGGTCACCAGCACCCGGGTGTCGACGGTTTCGTCGAGCAGCGGGGCGTCGCCGCCGTCGTCGTCCACATCGATGTCGAGGCGCACCCCCTGCTCGCTGGCGATGCTGGCCTTGGCCACCAGCAGAGCCAGCACCACCGGGTTGCCCACCGAGTCGCGGAGGGTCTCGGCGTGATCGGCCGCCATATGGGAGATCTCCTGCAGGTACGACGAGGCGTGCTCGTAGCGTCCCAACTCCAAAAGGCCGGTCAGGACGTGCATCCGGTTGGCGTGCTCGTGCTGCTGGGCCCGCAGCGCGTCGGTCAGGCTGCGGACGCTGTCGAGCTCGCGGAGCAGTCCGAGGGTCTCGGTGCGGTCACGGACGGTGGCCACCGCGCCGAGGGGCCGGCCGCCGTGCGCGACCGGCATCCGGGTCACCACCAAGGCGTAGCCCGACGTCAGCACCGTCTGGTCCACCACCTCACCGTGGTGACCGGTGAGGACCTCGCGGACCGGACCCGGCTCCAAGAGCTCGGAGAGCGGCCGCCCGATCGCCGCGCCGGTCACGCCCAACAGCCGGCGGGCTTCCTCGTTGATGAGCGACACCCGCCCGTCGGTGTCCATAGTGACCACCCCCTCGCGGATTCCGTGGAGCATCGCCTCGCGTTCTTGGAGGAGGGTGGCGATCTCGTCGAGCTCCAGGCCGAAGGTCTGCTGCTTGAGGCGGCGGGCCAGCACCAGGGAAGCGATCGCGCCGGCCAGCAGCGCCAGCGCCGAGTACACATAGAGGGTGGGCAGCGAGCTGCTGAGCGCGGCCTCCACCCGGCGCTCGGGGATGCCGGCGGACACCTCGCCGATGACGGCCCCCGTCGGGGAGTACAGCGGCGCCTTGCCGTTCGCGGATATGCCCAAGCTGCCGTAGTCGACGTCGACGTGCTCGCGGCCGTCGAGGGCGACGAGCGGCTCGCTGACGGCCTGGCCGACGAGGGCCGGGTTGGGGTGGGAGTGGCGCACGCCGCTGCGGTCCAGCACCACGATGTAGGAGGCGCCCATCACGTTGCGGAGCCGCTCGGCGGAGGCCTGCACCGTCCCGCCCGGGTCGCCGGCCGCCATGGACTGCTGGATCGAGCGGTCGGCGGCCGCGGTTCGGGCGACCACCAGCGCCTGGTACTCATACTGATGGTTCAGATCGCTGCGCAGAAGGCGGAGATAGAGCCCAAACCCCACGGCTACCGCGACGACCATCACCACCACCTGCATGGTGAAGATCCGTCTGGACAGCTTGCGGTGCCGGACCCGGCCTCCCCTCGGCATGCTCGACTCTCCGATCTAAATGAGCAAAAGCGTAAGAATCAATCTCTACGGTAAACATCTGATCGTAACCGGTGAGCCTCGCTGTCCGACCTCTACGGTCCTTCCCGGATTCGTTGACGAGGCTCTCAGGGGGGACTCATGGCAGCTGCAGCTTCCAAAGCTGCGCCGGACCGTTCGGCCGACGCAGCGCACGCCGACGCCGGCGGCGACCGCATCGTCTTGGAGGGCGTGACCAAGCGCTTCGCCACCCCGACGGGTGAGATGTTCACCGCCATCAAGGATGTTTCGCTGCGGGTGGCTCCCGGCGAGTTCTGCGCGGTGGTGGGACCGACCGGCTGCGGTAAGTCCACCACCTTGACTCTCGTCGCAGGCCTCGAGCACCCCACCGCCGGCTCCGTGTACGCCGACGGGCACCAGGTGCAGGGTGTCGTGAAGGGCACCAGCTTCATGTTCCAAGCCGACGCTCTCCTGCCTTGGAAGTCGGTGGAGGCCAACGTGGCGATGGGGCCGATGTTCCGCGGCGCCTCCAAGAAGGAGGCCCTCGGGCAGGCCAGGGACTGGCTGCGCCGGGTAGGGCTGAGCGGCTTCGAGAGCCACCACCCCCACCAGCTGTCGGGCGGCATGCGCAAGCGGGCCGCGATGGCCGCCGCGCTCATCAACGAGCCGTCCATCCTGCTCATGGACGAGCCCTTCGGCGCCCTCGACGTGCAGACCAAGGCCATCATGTCCAACGAGCTGTTGCGGCTGTGGGAGCAGAGCCGGCCGTCGGTGCTGTTCATCACCCACGACTTGGAGGAGGCCATCGCGCTGGCCGACAAGGTGATCGTGATGACCGCCGGGCCCGGCACGGTGAAAGACGTCTACGACATCGACCTCCCCAGACCGCGAGGCGCAGTGCAAGACGTGCGTTTCCAGCCCCGATTCCTCGAGCTCCAGCACCAGATCTGGGAGTCGCTCAAAGACGAGGTGCAGCGGGCGTACGCCAAGCAAGGCAATCCGATCGCCCCGGCGGCGGCGACCACTGGAGGTGCGGCATGACCAGTGTCCTCGACCCGACCGGGCGGCCGACGGCGCCGGCCAACGACGAGCTGTCCATCGCCTCCACCGCCCGGCAGCGCAACCGTCGCCGGATCCTCAGGGTCAACCTGGCTCGGCTGGTGCTGCTCGTGTTCATCATCGGCGGCTGGCAGCTGTTCACCGCGTGGAAGATCGTCGACCCGTTCTTCTTCGGGCAGCCATCCGGGATCGCCAAGGCGCTGCGTGACCTGTTCGTGCACGGCACCGCCTACGGCTCGGTGTGGTCGCAGATCGGCGTGACGATGAAGGAGGCCATGCTCGGATTCGTTTATGGCGTGGTCGGCGGCATCGTGTTCGGCATCGCCCTCGGGCAGTCCCGCTTCCTGGCCGAAGTAGCAGGGCCGTTCATCAAGGTCGCCAACGCCATCCCCCGCATCGTGCTCGGGTCGATCTTCGTGGTGGCGTTCGGGTTCGGCACCACCTCAAAGGTGCTGCTGGCCGCGGTGCTGGTGTTCTTCGTGGTGTTCTTCAACGCCTTCCAAGGCGTGCGGGAGGTCGACCGCAACCTGATCAACAACGTCAGGGTGCTCGGCGGGTCGCGGGTCGACGTCAACCGCCACGTCATCCTTCCCTCCGCGTTGACCTGGATCATCGCCAGCCTGCACGTGGCGTTCGGGTTCTCGGTGATCGGCGCCATCGTCGGCGAGTTCCTGGGCGCCCAGAAGGGCCTGGGCCTGGTCATCTCCACCGCCCAGAACCACTTCGACCCCGACACGGTGTTCGCCACCATGGTGATCATCGCGGCGATCACGCTGGCCGCGGAGTACGTGATCTCTCTCGGCGAGCACCGGCTGCTGTCCTGGCGCCCGCCGTCGGCGTCGGAGTCGACCGCCGGGATCTGACAACCGCCGGGCGCCATCAGCGCCCCCGGCCCAGTCGCAACAAACCACGAGCAGGAGGAGGGCATCGGCCACCCGCGCGCCCATTGGAAGCACCCACAGCAGACACCCAGCAGCACCCAGCAGCACCTAGCAGTCCACGACACTCACCTCACAGGGGGGACCCACTGATGTTCCGCACCAACCGCAGGACCAAATGCCTGGCCATCGCCACCGCCGCACTGGCCGCCGCCGCATCCGCCTGCGGCAGCTCCAGCACCACCACCAGCAAGCCGGCCGCTGCCGCCAGCAGCTCTGGTAGCACCGCCGCCGCCGGCAGCACCAAGCTCACGACGGTCACCATGATGGTCGGTGGCATCGACAAGCAGATCTACCTGGAGTACCAGCTCGGCTACGACCTCGGCTTCTTCAAGAAGCACGGCATCAACATGGTGCTCTCCACCGAGCAGCAGGGCGGAGTCGGCGCCGAGGACGCCATGGCGTCGGGCCAGGTCGACCTGGCCGGGGCGTGGTACATCCACACCATCGACTTCCAGCAGAAGGGCAAGGACGTCATCGACCTAGCCCAGCTGGCCGGCGCACCCGGTGAGCGGATCATGTGCGCCAACGGCAGCGGCGTTCACACCGCCGCCGATTTCAAGGGCAAGTCCATCGGCGTCACCGACCTCGGCTCGGGCACCGACGACCTGGTCCTCTACCTGGCCGCTCGCGCCGGGCTGACCACCAAGGACTTCAGCCGGATCGGCGTCGGCGCCGGCAGCACCCTCATCAGCGCGCTGCAAAACCACCGCATAGCCTGCGGCATCACCTCACAGCCCACGGTCAACGCCATCGAGTCCAAGGGCATCGGCTACTCCGCCATCGACCTGGCCACCACGACCGGCACTGTCCAAAACTTGGGAGGCGCCTACCCGGCCGCCGGAGTCCTGACCCTCCAGAGCTGGGTGGACAGCCACCCGCAGGCCGCCCAGAACGTCGTGACGGCGATGGTCGAGACCATGCACTGGATCGGCACTCACACCGCAGCCGACGTGGCCAACAACCTCCCGGCGCAGTTCGTGTCGAATGCCCTGTCGTCCAAGGCCGACTACGTGAAGGCGTTGACCACCGACTACGGGCAGTTCATCCCGACCGCGATCATGCCCGCGAGCGGCCCGCAGACGGCCCTCAACCTGGACAAGATCGCCGGGAACATCACCAAGCCGGTGGACCTGAGCAAGACCTACACCAACCAGTACGTGCAAAACGCTGACAAGGTGCTCGGCTACAGCAGCTGACCTAGACCCCCCGGCACGCGCGGGGCGGCGGGACATCCCGCCGCCCCGTCGCCGCGCCCGGCCCCCGCTTCAGGTCTTATCGCAGCATCTCACCCCGTTCGACCGGAATGAGGGCATTAGGGGAGCGATGTCCATTCCCCCCAAACTGTTCTTGTCTCGCGGTCCCCGGCGTGCTGAAATACTGCGCCGGGGGTGGAAATGAACGTACGGCAACTCGAGTTGTATGCCGGTCCAACGCTGGATGCGGAGCAATCGCGGCCCGTTCAACGCGCCGCGGCGCAGGTGCGGTCGCTTGTCGCACTGACCAAACCGCGGATCATCGAGCTGCTTCTCGTCACCACCCTTCCGACGATGCTGGTGGCCAACCGCAACCACCTGCCTTCGGCCACGCTGGTGCTCGCCACCCTGTTCGGCGGCATGTGCGCGGCGGGCGGGGCGAACGCCCTCAACATGTACGTCGACCGCGACATCGACCGGGTCATGCAGCGCACCAGGCACCGGCCTCTCGTCACCGGAGCGGTGACACCTCGCCAGGCGCTTCTCTTCGCTCTCGGGCTGGAGGTCGTGGCGTTCGTCGAGCTGACCCTCACCGCCAACCTGCTCAGCGCGGTGCTCGCCGCCTCCGCCGCCGCCTTCTACATCGGGGTGTACACCCTGTGGCTGAAGCGGACGTCACGCCAGAACATCGTCATCGGCGGCGCGGCGGGCGCGGTGCCGGTGCTCGTCGGCTGGGCCGCGGTTACCGGACGCCTGGGGTGGGCGCCGGTCGTTCTCTTCGCCGTGATCTTCCTCTGGACGCCGCCACACTTCTGGGCTTTGGCGGTGAAGTACCGCGACGACTACCAGGCAGCCGGCGTGCCGATGATGCCGGCGGTCGTGAGCGTGCGCACCACGGCCCGCTCGATCGTCGTCTACAGCGTTTTGACCGTGGCCGCCTCCTTGCTCGTCGGCCCGGCCGCCGGCGTCGGGGTGATCTACACCGTCGCCGCGCCGGTACTGGGCGCCGGGCTGATCATCCTCTCGGTACGGCTGTACCGGCGGGCCGACTCCTCAGCCGCGATGCACCTCTTCGCATACTCCATCTCCTATCTGACGCTGCTGTTCTGCGCTCTTGCCTTCGACCGGCTCCTGCATGTCGGCTGAGATGGCTGGTGACTACCTCACCTACCGGATGGCTTCCGGCCGCGGGCGTACCCGCGTGCTGCGGGTAGGTGTCGCGGCCGGACTGGTCGCCGCCGCGGCCGCCGCGTGGGTGGCAGTCGCCACCACCGGCGGTGGAGCCTCAGGTGCGGCGGTCGCGGCCGGGAGTCTGCCGCGGGTCTCGGACTTCTCGCTGGCGTCGGTGCGACCCGGGCAGCCGAGCGTCAGCCTGTCCGCCGAGGCCGGGCGCCCGGTCGTGCTCAGTTTCTTTGCGTCCTGGTGCGACGGTTGCCAGGCGGAGCTGAAGGCGATGCGGCAGGTGGTGGCCACTGCCCCGAAGAACGTCGCCGTCATCGGCGTCGACGTCAACGACAGCAGCGCCGCGGCTCGCAGTCTGCTGGCCGCTGACCACCTGACCTACCCGGTCGGGGCCGACACCGCCGGGAACGTCGCGTCCTCCGCCGGGCTGGTAGGGCTGCCGACGACGTTGTTCTTCAACGCCAGCCACAAGGCCATCGGCCAGGTGGTCGGACCCCTAACCCCGGCCGCAGCAGCGCCGTGGTTGCGGCGGATCGGTTGATTCAGATGACCAGCAGAAGGGTGGGCTGCCCATGACCGACACCGCTACGAGCGCAAGCGCCGCGAGCGACGGCGAGAGGCGGCCGGTGGCCCTGTCCAGCCGACCCCTGGCCAGAGGCATGGCCGTCCTCGGGGTGGCCGCAGTGCTGACCGGAGTCCTCGTCTGGGCGGTGTTCGCCTACCTGAGGTCGTCGGTGCCGTCGGTGGACTTCACCAAGACCGCCGGGCCCGTCAACCTGAGGGTCCAGACCGTAGCGGCCATCGGCTTCGGTCCCCACCCGACCTGGGTCTCTTACCTGGTGCAGGACCCGAGCGGCAAGTGGGTCCACTCCACCATCTGGCAGCTGCCCGCCGACCGCCAGATCAACGTCACCGTCGACGAGTACGACAGCGGCGGGGCGCTTCGCAACAGCCTCTGGGGCGGGATCACCGGGACCCTCGACTCCCAAGCGACGGTGAACGGCAAACCCACCTCGGTGGTGGACCCCGCCGCCGGCAACGGCATCGCCCACACCTTCAACGTCCCCGACCTCGGGATCAACGTTCCGCTTTACGGCATCTCCTCCAAAGCCAAGAATCCCTGCAGCGCGGCGCCGTGCGACACCAGCTCGGATCACACGACCATCACCTTCAGCTTCCACACGCCCGCCGGTGGCGGCGACTACCGCTGGCAGTGCTTCGTGCCCTGCGGGCTGGCGTACCTCAACGGCAACGGAGGTCCCATGGCGGCCATCGGCTTCATGTCCGGCTTCTTGAAGGTGGTGGCCTGATGGCCCCGGACACAGGGCGGACCGAGGAGAGGTCAGGCCGGGCCGACGGTGTTCGGATCCTGGTCATCTGGCTGATCCTGTCCGCGATCTGCATGCCTCTGGTGTGGTTCGTGTGGGGCCCCCACCTGCCACCCGGCGGGTTGAGCGACCAGGCCGCCGGGCAGCGATTCGACAACAAGGTGCTCGGTACGGTCGCCACCCCGGTGGTGCTGCTCGTGTGCACGTTCATCATCTACGCCTTGGTCAACTGGCGCCAAGACGGCGACGACATCGAGGACGGCCCGTACATCACCAACAAGGTGCGCTGGTCGGGTTGGTGGGTTGGGATCACCACCGTCACCGTGCTGTGCCTGGCGGTGTTTGGCACCTACGAGCTGGAGAACAACAACGGGGCGGGCAGCGGTTCGGGGCCGAGCCCGCTGTTCGCCGCCTCCGGCCCGTACCTGCCGGTGCAGGTCATCGCCCAGCAGTGGCGGTTCACCTTCCGCTACCCGACCTATGGCGGCATGGAGACGACGTCGCTGATGATCCCCGCCGGCCAGGAGATCCAGTTCAACGTCACGTCCCTCGACGTGATCCACAGCTTCTGGGCCTACCAGTTGGGGGTCAAGGCCGACGCCAACCCGGGCGTCAACAACGTCGCCTTCGTCAAGGCCTACCACCCCGGCAAGTTCAACGTCATGTGCGCCGAACTCTGCGGGCTCTGGCACGGGGCGATGACCGCCGACGGTCAGGTGATGACCAAGGCGGACTTCGTCGCTTGGGCCAACCGGACCGAGGCCCAGGAGGCGCCGGTGACCAAGCTCCTTCCGAAGTACTCGACGGTCTACGCGCCCGACGAGACCGGTGCCGGCGGCACCTACTACGGCCCCCAGTACCCGGTGAACCCGTGACGCCGCACGTTCCCCACCTTCACCTCACCAGACAGGAGGTCTAGATGGCCATCGACATGAGCAACGCCATTGGCGTCGAGGTACCCGCATCCGAGCAGGTCCCCGGCGCGCCCGGCGAGCTGCCGCCCGACCGGCGGCGCGGTTTCCAGCTGCCGGCGCTGTTCGGGCCGGGCCTGCTGCGCGCCGGGGTGTTCGCCGTGCTCGGCTACCTCCTCGGCCACTGGTTCGGCAACCTGCTGGCCAGCGGATATCAGCAGGTGACCAACAGCGGCGACAACAACACGTCGATCATCCTCGGCTACCTGGGCGGCACGATCGGCTGGGTCGCCGGCATCGGCGTGCTGGCCTATCCCCTGTTCAAGATGACCGGCAAGGAGGAGCTCCTCGCCCCGCAGCGGCGGGCCGGGACCAGCCGCTACTTCAAGTACACGCTGGACCACAAGGTGGTCGGCATCCAATACATGGTCGGGATGATCGTGTACTTCCTGACCGCCGGCCTGCTGGCGTTGGCGGTACGGACCGAGCTGCTGTCGCCGACCAGCCACGTGTTCGGCCCCGGCGTCTACATCGAGATCGTCGGTGAGCACGGCACGATGATGATGATGATGATGACGTCGGTCGTCGTCGGGCCGTTCGGCAACTACTTGGTGCCGTTGATGATCGGCGCCAAGCGGATGGCCTTCCCCCGCCTCGAAGCCCTTTCGTTCTGGCTCACCCCGGCCGCGTACGTGATCCTGCTCTCCAGCCTCTGGCTAGGTGGGTTCCCGACCGGTTGGACCGGCTACGCGACCCTGTCGATCCAGGCCGGGCAGGGCATGGACGCCTACGTGGTGGCCTTCGGTGTCATGGCGGTGTCGATCATCCTCGCCGGGTTCAACATCATCGTGACGGTCATCAACCTGCGGGCCCCCGGCCTCACGTGGGGCCGGCTGCCTGTCTTCGTGTGGGGGGTGATGACCACCTCGTTCCTCATGGTGCTGGCCACCCCCGTGCTCTTCGGCGGCCTGTACATGCTGGCGATGGACCGCACCGTGCAGACCTCGTTCTTCACCGACACGTTGGGGGGCAGCAGCTACCTGTGGGAGAACCTGTTTTGGTTCTTCGGTCACCCAGAGGTGTACATCCTCGCGCTGCCGGGCTTCGCCATCGTGCTGGAGATGCTGCCGGTGTTCTGCCGAAAGCCGATCTTCGCCCAGAAGGTGGCGATCGCCGGCATGGTCGGCGTCAGCTCGCTGAGCTTCTTCGTGTGGCAGCACCACCTCTTCGACAGCGGCATCAACCCCGATATGCGCCCGCTGTTCATGCTCACCACGGAGCTGATCTCCATCCCGACCGGGTTCATCTTCCTCGTCGGCATGGGCACCCTGTGGAAGGCCCGGATACGGCTGACGGTACCGATGATGTTCTGCATGGGGTTCTTCTTCAACTTCTTGCTCGGCGGGATCTCCGGCGTTTTCCTCTCCGACGTCCCGGCCGACACCACCGCCCACGGCAGCTTCTTCGTGATGGCCCACTTCCACTACACGATCATGGGCGGCCTGCTCTTCGCCTTCTTCGGTGGTCTGTACTACTGGCTGCCCAAGATGACCGGCCGAACGATGAACCAGCGGCTCGGCAAGTGGAACTTCATCACCATGTTCGTGTTCTTCAACAGCACGTTCCTCCCGCTGTTCGCGGTGGGGGAGCTGGGCCAGCCGCGCCGGGTGTTCGAGTACGCCAAGCGGCTGCAGACCCTCAACGACTGGGTGTCGATCTCCGCGTTCCTGCTCGGCTTCGCCATCTTGCTGTTCGTGATCAACCTGGTGTGGTCGATGATCATCAAGCCGGTCGCCACCGTCGAGAACCCCTGGCACTCGAGAGGCCTCGAGTGGCAGACCACCTCCCCACCCCCGCCCGGCAACTTCGAGCGGATCCCGATCGTGCTGGCCAGCCCCTACGAGTACGGCAACCCCGAAGCCCTACCGGTGTCGGACCTGCTCTCCCCGGGTCGGGCGCCGGTCGCGGCCAACGGCGCCAACACCCCGACCGGACAGGCCACTACCGCGGGCCCCGACACCGAAAGGACGTCGTGATGACCGACCTGGCTGACGTCACCGGAGCGGCCCCGCCGCCGATCCCCCCCGACGCGGAGGAGGGCTTGGCGCTCAGCGCCGCCATCGGCTCGATCTGGACCGGGTCCCGGCTGCTGATCGGCGCCTGCTCATTCCTCTACGCAGCGTTCGCCTTCACGTTCTTCTACCTGCGTTCGCTCAACTCCCACGGCTTGTGGCATCCCGAGGAGCAGCACCCGTCCCTGCTGATCGGCACCTCGGCGACGGTGGTGCTCCTCGGCGCCGCACTGCTGCACTATTACGGCGTCTGGCGCCTGCGAAACGGGCTCAACCTGGACTGGCGGGTAGCCGCCATCACCGCCCTGGGGCTGGGGGTCTTGAGCGTAGGTCTGCAGGTGTACCAGCTCACCCGCCTCAACTTCTATCCCGGCAGCAGCGGGTACGCCAGCGTGTTCGTCGGCTGGGTGCCGGTCCACGTGACGCTCCTCCTCGGTGCGCTGTACTGGCTCGAGACCCTGGTGGCCCGCTCGCTGCGAGTGCGCAACGCGTGGCGGGGGCGGGGCGATCTCGGTGGGGCGGTCACGCCCGAGGCGACCCGACTGCGGGCGTCGCTCGACGCGTTCAACTACTTCTACATCTACCTGGCGCTGGTCGGCGTGGCCTTCTGGTTCCTCTTCTACGTGATCGACTGAACGGGGCTGCTGCCATGGGATTCAGCCACAACCTGGCCGGCGCCGGCCTCACCGTCGCATTCCCCCTGGCGGTCCTGGCCGCCATCGTCTTGTGGGGGTTCTTCGACCGCCGCCCCGGTCGCCACTTCGGTGGGATCTCAAAATCCGCCAGCAGCGAGATCGCCGGCCGCCCCGACATCAAGGCGGGCGACAGCGGTCCCGAGGCTCCCGGCGGCCCGGTCGACGACAAGCTGGGCTGAGCGGCCCAACTCGGCGAGGGTGGCGGCCCGGGCCTGCAGGTCGGAGCGGGCTGCTCCGGCCGCCGCGGTCGTCGGCGCGGCAAGCATCGCAGCCAGGTCGTTGATCGCCGCGGCCGCCGCCGGGAACGCCCACGACCCCAGATCCGTCGCGGCCTCCTGGACCCCGTAGGCCCGCAGCGTGGCGGGAGCCTCCGTCGTGTCCATGTCGTAGAGGTTGCTGTTGGCTTCAGGGGTGCAGTTGGGTTCGTCGCCTCTGATGATCGACAGGGCCGCCCCCTTCTCGTCGTGGCGTCCCCCCACGACCTCCCGGTAGGCGGAGAGCGAGTCGCGCAGACTCGAGTTGCACGACGCGATGTCCGTGTTGAGCGCGGCTACGTAGCGGCGCAGATCGCCGGCGCGGTCGGCGGGGGTGGTCGAGTGGCCCACGTCGAAGGCCACCGAGGCGCCGATAACCGCGACGGTGCACGCCGCCACCCATGCCCCCGTCTTGGTCCGCCAGCGCCGGCGAGGCGCCGGGGCGCCGGGCGGGGTCACCCGCTCCCCGACGGTCACCGGGCCCCCTGGAGAAGCCGGTCGATCCTGGACTCCCACGTCGCGCCCCGGTCGTCGTCGATGAACCGGCGCATGGCCCGGTGCATGGCCGGGAGAGCCCAGAAGTCCCCGCACACCCACAAGATGCCGGCGCCGAGATGCTGGTCGCCGACGGCCGACAGGCCGGTATGGAGGTTGGCGTAGACCGGGTACCAGGCCGTGGTCGCCAGCAAGCCCAGTGTCATCGCGATGACGAACATCACCACGTTGGTGCCAAACAGCGCCCCTATCTGGGCGATGGGGGTCAGTCGTGGCCGCAGCGGGTACGAGTTGGTGAACTGCAGCCAGAAGGCCACGCCGGTCACGAAGAACAAGCCGTGCATCAGCCAGATGTGCACGAACGGGTTGCGGTAGGCGAGGTCGAACAGGACGGGCAGGTGCCACGCCACCATGTCCAAGTTGAACACCACGACGGCCACCCACGGCCTGGTAAGGGTTCGTGCGACCTGGCGCAACGGCGCCGACCACCCGGAAAGCAGCAGGGCCCGGCCGACCCGGCGGCGCTGGCGGACCGGCAAGCCGTGGGCGAGGGGCAGCCACGGGGCGCCGGCGACGATCAGCACCGGCGCGGCGAACATCAGCAGCAGGTGCTGGACCTGGTGGACCCAGAAGAACTGGTCGGACCAGTAGTCGATCGGCGACATCACCGCCAGGTCGAGGAGGGTCAGACCGGCGTAGAACAGCAGGGACTGGCGCCGACGCCCGGCGTTGCGCGCCGGGCGAGACCGCGACGCCAGGTGGCGCACGCCGTGCTCGTGCCAGGCGGCGACGAGGACCGTCACCGCGAGGAACGGGTCGAGCGTCCAGTGGCTGGTGAGCAGGCTCACGACGCCAGCTGGCCGGCCGTGATGGCGATGCCCCGGCCCCAGTC
The DNA here is from genome assembly GCF_025499425.1 of Acidiferrimicrobium sp. IK. Classification (GTDB taxonomy): domain Bacteria; phylum Actinomycetota; class Acidimicrobiia; order Acidimicrobiales; family Palsa-688; genus Acidiferrimicrobium. The sequence goes on along the minus strand of NZ_JAIMCB010000015.1, from coordinate 8,849 downwards.
GGCGATCACTCCCGGCGGGAGGTAAGAAGTACCGTCAGCTCGGTGGTCGACCATCGGCGAGGCGACGTAGCGCTCGGTGCCCGACGGGTCGATGAAATAGATGATCGAGGTGTGAACAACGTCGGCGGCCGGGTTGGGCGCTTCCACCTGGATCCGGTACGCGGCCCACGCAGCCCGCAGCAGCGGGGCGCCCCCGGTGAAGAAATGCCAGTCCGGGAGGGTGGTCAACCCGTTGTCGGCCGAGTACTTCTCCATGTCGGCCACCGACGAGACGTACTGGTTGACGTTCAGCGCGGCGAAGACGACCTTGGGCGCGCTGGCCCCCAGGTCCCGGTAGGCGTCGATGAACTCGCGCGACACGAGCGGGCAGATGTCGCTGCAGTGAGGATCCATCGCCTCGAGCACGACGACCTTGCCTCGAAACGACGACAGGGGCAGGCTGCGCCCCTCCTGGTCGGTGAGGGTGAATGCCGGGGCGGTGGTGGCGGGCACGGGGGACAACCCCATCTCGTTGGCGATGCCGGTCGGCAACTCCGGGGGGATACCCGAGGCCCGGATCCCACCGAGGAGCGCCGGTGCCTGGCGGTCGTGGCGCACGACGAGCACTGCCAACGCCGCCACCAGCGCCGCCGCAGCGGCCGCGGCTACCGCGGCGAGCGGTGACGGCCGGCGCGGGCGTCGCCTCGGGGCCGGGGCAGGCCGGTCGGCGACAGCGGGTCGCTCCTGGACCGTCACCGCGTGCGCTCGAGGTGGGCCAGGTACTCGCGCCTCGCGGCCAGCGCGACGCGCTCGTCGCCGTGCACCCCGGTCACCTCCAGCGAGTCGTCGCCGGTGCGGGCGGCGCTGGCAGCGACGCGCTCGACGTCGAGGCGGGCCGCCTCTGCCCGTGCCGCTCTGGCCTCGCCCCCCTCATGGAGCAGCTGCCACCAAGCGACCGCCGCGATGGCCGCGAAGATCGGCCACTCGACGGTGTACGCCCAGCTGAGCGAGTTCCCCGAGAGGGCCTGATGGAGCTGCCACCAGCCGGCGACGAGGCACAGCGGCACCACCACGACCAGCAGGCCGTGCAGCACCAACGCCCTCTTGCCCACCCACTGTGCCCCCACGATCGGGAATAGTAGATCGGCCGAAGCCGGCTCGAAAGGGCCAATCGCCGGCCTCGATGCCGGCGGGACCTCCGAAATGGTGACTTGCCGGGTTTGGGGCTATTGCGCCGCTAGGCGGGCGCTCCGGCCGCCGGCCAGGTTGCGGGCGGTGTTGATGAGACCGACGTGGGTGAAAGCCTGCGGGAAATTGCCCACCAGGCGCCCAGCCTTCGGGTCGTACTCCTCAGACAGCAGCCCGACATCGTTGGCCAGGCCGGCGAGGCGGGTGAAGATCGAGCGGGCCTCGTCGGTCCGCCCCATCAGGGCGAGGCAGTCGGCCAGCCAGAACGTGCAGGGCAAGAACGCGCCTTCGCCGCCCGGCAGCCCGTCGACGCCCGAGCTGTTCTGGTAGCGCAGGACGAAGCCGTCGACGACCAGCTCCCGCTGGACCGCCTCCACGGTGGCCACGACGCGGGGATCGTCGGGCGGCAAGAACCCGACCAGGGGGATCATCAACACGCTGGCGTCGAGGTCGCTGGACCCGTAGTGCTGGGTGAACGCCCGCTTGTCGGGGTCCCAACCCTTATCGCACACCTCCTGGTGGACCGCCTGGCGGGCCTCCCGCCAGCGCTCCACCGGACCGTCCAGGCCGTAGCGCTCCACGGCGCGCACCGCCCGATCGAAGGCCACCCACGCCATCACCCGCGAATGGGTGAAGTGCTGGCGGGGGCCGCGCACCTCCCAGATCCCGTCGTCGGGATCGCCCCAGTGGTCCTCGACGAACGCCATCAGCGCCCGCTGCACCTGCCAGACGACGCCGTCGGCGGCGACGCCGTGGCTTCTCGCCCGGTCGATGGCGTCCATCAGCTCGCCGTACACGTCGAGTTGGAACTGGTCCGAGGCGGCGTTGCCGATCCTCACCGGGGCGGAGTTCTCGTAGCCGGGGAGCCAGTCCACCTCGTACTCGGTCAAGCGGCGTTCCCCGGCCGGGCCGTACATGATCTGCAGCTGCTCGGGGGCGCCGGCCGCGGCTCGGCCCAGCCACGCCATCCACGCCCTGGCCTCGGCGACGCACCCGGCCTCGATCAACGCGTCGAGGGTCAGCGTGGCGTCGCGAACCCAGCAGTAGCGGTAGTCCCAGTTTCGGACCCCGCCGAGGTCCTCGGGCAGGGAGGTGGTCGCGGCGGCGACGATGCCGCCGGTCGGGGCGTAGGTGAGGGCCTTCAGGGTGATCAGCGACCGCAGAGCGACGTCCTGCCATTCGCCGTGGACGTCGTCGATGCCGCTGCACCACTCCTCCCACCACGCCTCGGTCTCTTTCTCGGCCCGGGCGGTGTCGAGCACGAACGGCTGATCGTCGTGGGACAGGTGCCAGCTGAGGACCATCGGTACCCGCTGCCCGGCCTCCACGGTGAACACCGCCTCGTGGCGCAGGTCCCGCCCGGTGAGGCGGACCGGACTGTCGAGGGTCAAGGCGTTGGGGCCGGCGATGGCGTGCAGTCCCCGCTCGGTGCGCCGCACCCACGGCACGTCCGCGCCGTACTCGAATCGGATGGTCAACTCCGTGCGCATCCGGACCGTCCCCTCGACGCCGGTGACCACCCGCACCACCCGCGGGTGGTGGTGGCGGGGCGGCATGAAATCGGTGACGCGCACCTTGCCTTCGGCGGTCTCGATCTCGGTCTCGAGCACCATGGTCCGGCCCCGGTAAGCCCGGCTGGTGGCCACTACCTCCCCGTCGGGGGCCAGCAGCCAGCGGCCGTGGTCGTCGGAGCCGAGCAGCTTGGCGAAGCAGCTGCCGGAGTCGAACCGGGGGACGCACAGCCAGTCGACGGAGCCGTCCCGGCCGACCAGGGCAGCGGTGTGGGTGTCACCGATCAGGGCGTAGTCCTCGAGGAGCTGGCTCACGCTACCTGTCTAGCGAGTGTCGGTTGTCCTCTGCAGCACGCAACCCTGGCGGACAAAGGGTACATTGAGTATCTTCTACTCGAAGCACGCTAAACGCCAGAGACTGGGGCGGGCGCTCCCAGGAGGAAGCGGCCGTCGGAGGGAATCGGCGGCTCGAACACGAATCAGTAGCAGGCACCGCGGAGGCGGCAGTCGCAAGCAGGTACGGGGTGCGCGTCGGCGCATCCAGGGGGGACGATGAGTTGTCGTAGGCGAAGAGCCCGGAGGGGGCGTTGGTAGACGTCGACACACGACCGGGCCCTAACGTGCCGGGTGGGTCGGGCAAGCCCGGCCCCCGGTTGCGTTTCCAAGATGGGGACAGTCCCTGGGACTGGCTGATTGGCACCCGCCTGGTGGACATGGAGCAGTTCGCCCGGCCTTCGACCGCGGGCGCCTACCTGAATGAGATAGTCGCCAACTTCGGCAACGTCGTAGCACTGACGCTCGACGCTGCAGTGGTGACCGTCCGGGGTCTGATTCGGCGCCGCTTCCCTTTCAGGGAGGCCTTGGAGCAGGCGTGGATGCTGGTATCGGTGTCGCTGCTGCCGACGATCCTCATCGCCGTGCCCTTCGGGACGATCATCGTCCTCGAGGTCGGCGGGCTGGCCAACCAGGTGGGGGCCACCTCCTTCACCGGCGCCATCGACGCCCTCACCACCGTTCGGGAGGTGGCGCCGATCGTCACCGCTTTGATCCTCTCGGGCGCCGGAGGTTCGGCGATCTGCTCCGATCTGGGTGCCCGGACGATCCGCGACGAGATCTCCGCCATGGAGGTGATGGGCATCAGCCCCGTAGAGCGTCTGGTCGCCCCCCGGATCCTGGCTGGGATCCTCGTAGCAGTGTTCTTGAACGGGATCGTGGCCTTCGCCGGGCTGGTGTCGGCCTACGCCAGCGACATCTACATCCTCCACGGCACTTCCGGCGCCTACCTCAACGCCTTCAGCTCCTTCTCGCAGGGCGCCGACATCATCGAGTCGACCCTGAAGGCGGCGATCTTCGGCTTCGTCGCTGCGGTCCTGGCCTGTTACAAGGGTCTCGGCGCCAAGCGGGGGGCGGTGGGCGTCGGCGAGGCGGTCAACCAGTCGGTGGTGCTCACCGGCCTGGCCCTCTTCACCCTGGACCTGATCCTGACCGACGTGTTCTTGGTCCTCGTCCCGCTGCGGGTGCCCTGAGATGGGGAGGCGCTGATGGCGGTCGTAGACCAGCCCGACCCGGCCCAGGCCTACTTCCTCGTCCTGCCCGACCGGCCGCCGGGCGATCCGCTGCCGCCCGCCCGTGGTGGCGGTCGACTGGTGTCGTCCGCGCTGGTCCAGCGGCTGGTGTGGCTGGGCGGGCTGCTGGTGTTCCTCGTCAAGGTGTTCGCCTCGATCCCGACGGTTCTGCGCAAGCACCGCAAGGAACTGGCCCGCCTCCTCGCCGAGGTCACCTTCGGCGGCCGGGTTCTGGCCGTCGCCACCTCGACGGTGTTCGTGGTGCTCATCTTGTCGGTGTTCCTCGGCATCGAGATCGGCCTGGAGGGATACCAGGGCCTGCAGATCATCGGCCTGGCGCCCCTGTCGGGGCTCATCGCCGCCTACGGCAACACCCGGGAGCTGATCCCGCTCATCACCGCGTTCGGGCTGGCGTCGCAGATGGGCTGCCGGTTCACCGCGCAGCTGGGCGCCATGCGCATCTCCGACGAGATCGACGCCCTCGACGTGATGGCCGTCCCTTCCCTTCCGTATCTGGTCACCACCCGGATGCTGGCGGCGATGGCCTCGGTCATCCCGCTGTACCTGCTGTCGCTGTCAGGCTCCTACTACGCCACGCAGCTGACGGTGTCGCTGGTGTCCAAGCAGGGGTCGGGCACCTACCTGCACTACTTCCACGCCTTCTTGGGTCCGATGGACATCGTCCACTCGGTCCTGAAGGTCGTGATCTTCTCGGCGGTGATCATCGTCATTCACTGCTACTACGGGATCACCACCACCGGCGGTCCAGAGGGGGTGGGCCGGGCCACCGGCCGGGCCATCCGGGCGTCGATCGTGGCCCTGTCAGTTCTGGATCTGCTGCTGACGATGTTCTTCTACGGGCTGTCCTCCAACGCCATCAGGCTGACCGGCGGATGACCGCAGCGATTGCCTCAGGGGCGTCGTTCGAGACTCGCCAGCGCGCCGCGCAGCGCCGGACGGTGATGATGGCGGGGGCCGGGGTCGTCCTCGTGGCCCTGGTCGCGGCCGGAGTGGCCGGGATGGTCCTCTCCTTCAAGGGCACGTTCTCCACCTACGCGTCCATCGACGCCGACCTCCCCCCCGGCCAGCCCGTCCAGCCCGGGGCCCAGGTGACCTACCGCCAGGTCCAGGTCGGCACCGTCGCCGGGAAGGTTCGGTCCCTCGGCGGCGGCTCGGTGCGGGTCAGCCTTCACCTGCAGCCGGGGATGCTCGCGACCATCCCGGCCAACGTCACAATCGCCGTGGCTCCCTCCTCGGTCTTCGGTGTGCAGGGAATCGTGCTGGCCCCGCCGGCCGCCGCGGTGGGTCACCTCCACACCGGCCAGCTGCTGGCGGCCGCCAGCAGCGGATCGACCTCGCTGCAGACCGGCCTGGCCGACATCAACAACCTGCTCACCGGCCTGCACCCCGCACAAATCGACACCACCCTCAACGCCCTGTCAACCGCCCTTCACGGACAGGGTCAGCCTTTCGGCCGAGCCGTAGACGAGTTGAGTGCCTACCTGCGGTCGCTCATCCCGCACCTTCCGACGCTCAACGGCGACATCACCGCGCTGAGCCCGGTCCTGGCCGGGTTGTCGCAGGCGATCCCCGACCTCCTCACCACCGCAGCTAACTCGGCGACGGTGGCGCAGACCGTCACCTACGACGCCCGTAACCTCGCCTCCTTCCTGCAGACAGGTCAGGTCGTCGCTGGCCAGGCCACCGGCCTGCTCGACGGGATCAACACCACGCTGCACGCCTTTTTGACCAACTTCCTCCCGCTGCTGATCGACGTGCAGGCCAATCCCAACGTCATCCCCCAGACCCTCACCAACCTCGACACCCTCGTCCGGGACCTGCTGCCTGCCTTCGACCAGGGCCCTTTCGTCCACGTCACCGCCAACTTCTACGTCAACGACCCCGAAGACGCCCTCTTTGCCGCCACGTTCCTCCTCCCGCAGGGGCTGGAGCACTCAGAGGCCTACTACTCCTTCTCGGGGATCATGGATCCCCCCACCTACACGGCCGCCAACTGCCCCCGCTACGGCTCCGAGGCGGGACCAAACTGCGGCGGTCCGGTGGTGCAGTCAGTCGCCGCGCCGCCCGCCTCCGGGCTGCCGGCAGGCAGCCAGGTGGTCCCCAGCCCGGCGCTGGCTCCAGCAGCCACCTCCCAGGCGGCCAGCAGCTTCGTGTCGCAGGCAGCGGGCACGCCGCCGGCGGGATCCTTCCCTGCAGTCACCAACATGATGTCATCACTCATGAACAGCCTGGTGCCATGAAGGTCTCCCGCAACGTGGCCCTGTCAGGCCTGATAGCCAAACTGGCGGTCTTCACCGCCGTCTCGCTGGTGCTGACCGCTGTGGTGGTCGCCAGCCTGCTCGACCTCGACACGTCGCCACAGCACACCTACGAAGCGATCTTTACCGACGCGTCGGCCATCCAGAACGGCGACGCGGTGCGCATGGCGGGGGTCAAGGTCGGGCGGGTCAAGTCGGTGCGGGTCCACCACCACACCGAGGCCCTCGTGACCTTCACGGTCGATACTTCACAATCCGTCACCGACACCACCCACGCCCAGATCGAATACGAAAATCTCTTCGGCCAGCGCGACCTAGCCCTCACCCGCGGCAGCGGGGGCACCCCGGTCAAGTCGGGGACGACGATCCCCCTGGCCCGCACCAGGCCCGCTCTCGACCTGACCGACCTGTTCAACGGCTTCCAGCCGCTGTTCCAGGCCCTGACCCCGACGCAGATCAATCAGTTGAGCGCCAACATCATCGGTGCCTTCCAGGGGCAGTCCGGCAACTTCTCCGCGTTGGTCACCCAGGCCGCGCAGCTGACCAACAATCTTGCTGACCGCCAGCAGGTCATCGACCAGGTCGTCAACAACCTGGACCGGCTGCTCACGACAGTCGGAGCCCACGATGCCCAGGTCGGCCAGTTCATCGATGGCTTTGCCCGCTTGAGCACGACGCTGGCCGGGGACCGAGGGACGCTGTCCAGCGCCCTCGACAGCGCTTCGACGCTTACCGGCAGCTTGTCGGGGATCATCGGGCAGATCCAGCCCTCGTTCGAGGCCTCCGTCGCCCGCCTGACGGGGGTGACACAGGCCCTGGCCGCCAACCAATCGGCTCTTGACGCCACCCTGACACAGTTTCCCCATTCCCTCAACGTCTTCAGTTCCGTCTTCCAAAACGGAACCTTCGCCAACACTTACCTCTGCCAGCTGTACATCCACGTATACAAGCCCCTGATCCTGACGCCATTCCCTGTACCGCCGGCGCTAACCACGCTGCTGGCTCCCATCTCGAACCTTCTCCCGAGCAACTTGTCCGGGCTCACCAGCGGGGGCACGACGGTCTCGAACGGCTTCACAGGCAATCCCGCCCTACACACTCCGAACTGCCAGCCATGACCAAGCCCTTCCGCGAACGCAACCTCAAGGTCATTGCCGTCGTGGCCGCCGCCGTTATCCTCTGTGCCGTCCTCGGCGCGCTCAACTTCGCCAAGCTTCCGTTCAGCCACGAGGACCGTTACTACGCCGAGCTGGCCAACGCCAACCAGCTGTCCAAGGGCGAGTACGTGACAATCGCGGGTGTCAAGATCGGTACCATCGCCGGCGAGGCACTCGAGGGCAACTACGTGCGGCTGTCCTTCGACGTCGACCCGGGGACCCATCTCGGCACTGGCACTACCCTGCAAGTCAAGGTCCTCTCGCCCCTCGGGCAAGAATACGTCCAACTGACACCGAAGGGGAGCGGGACGATGAGGCCCGGCCAGGTCATCCCCCTGACGCGCACCTTTGGGTCGCCCACGGTCGTCAGCACCCTGAGCCAGCTCGGCGGGGAGGCCGGCCAGATAGACCAGCAGCAGCTGGCCAAGGCCATGGCCGTGGCATCGGGGGACCTGGCCGGCACCGATCCGGCCGCCACCGCTGCGGTGATCCACGGCCTCGGGAGCCTGTCAAACGTCATAAGCCAGCGCCAGAGCCAGCTGGTGGACCTGGTCAACCAGGCGCAGGCCGTGGTCGCCAATCTCAACGCACACCAAGCGCCACTGGTGACGCTCATCGGCCAGTCGACCTTGGTGCTCCAGGTCGTCGAGCAGCGCCGAGCGGCGATCGACGGCTTGCTCTCCTCGACTCAGACCCTCTCCCGGGAGATCAGCTCTATCGTCACCGATCGTCACGCCAACCTGGGCGCCCTGCTCGGCAATCTCCAAGCGGTCTCGGCGGTGCTGGCCAAAGACGCCAACTCCCTCGGCGCCGCTGTGCCTGCGCTGGCCGGATTCTCGAAGTATCTGGCCAACGCCACGGGCAACGGGCCGTACTTCGACGCTGTGGCACCGGCACTGTTCCTTACTGACAGCGTCATCGCCCAGTGCGACAAGCCGGGCGCGGTCACCAACTCCAGCCCGGTGTCTCCTACGGTCAACGGGTGTGCGGCGTGAACATCGCAGTCCGTCTCCGCTCCGTGCGCCTTCTTCCGCTGATCTCTGCCTTAGAGGCTCAGCGGATTGGTGTTGATGCCGGTGACCAGCGGTTTCGCCAGTCGATGAGTTTGGCGACGAGCAGGAATGTGACGGCCAGGGCGAACTGGGCGATGCGGTGGGCGGGCTTGCGGTC
>NZ_JAIMCB010000014.1 GCF_025499425.1 Acidiferrimicrobium sp. IK | reverse complement strand
GATCCCGGCTGGTCCGTTGGGCTGCGGTCGAGGCCGTCTCCCGCCAACACGGCGACACCCTCATCCGCGCCCACCACCATCGGGTCGCGGAGCGGCGAGGCAAGCCCATCGGCCGTGTCGCCGCGGCCCGCAAAGTTCTCACCCTCGTCTTCTACGGCCTGCGCGACGGCACCATCCGGGCGCTCGCTGACGACCGGTGAGCACCCCCGGCGCGGCCGGACGCGAGTTCGTTGTTTGTCATGGCCCTGGCGGCCGAGCGCTTGATTGAACCCGTCCGGTCGCGGCCGACACACTCCATGCCACCACCCCTCGTGCGTGGCGAAGAGATGACAGGCACCCGGGGAACCGGGCTGCCCTGCCAGCATCCGCTGGCCCTGGAGAAGACCGCGACGCGCCCGTCCGACACCGGACGGCGGAACTAGGCGAGGCCGCCGGCCTCGCCCAATCCAGCATCCTCACCGTCACTGACCGGGCCCTCAAGGCTTCCCCTGCGGGCGGCCCTCCGGGCCGGCCTTGACCGCCCTCCCCGGGCCTGGACCCTGCGTCCAGGCCCATATCGCCGCGCCAGCCAACAACCCCGACGCCCCTGCCGGGGCGCAACCGAGCCGGGCAAAAACCGCCCGGCACCCTTGACACGAGGCGCTCCTTCAGAGATGACAGGCCCGGCCGGTCGTGTAACTATGCGCTTAGTCAGCGGCTGTCGGAATGCGAGGCTGACGGCGACGGGGGACCGGGGAGGGACCATGCAGGCTTCAAGCGAGCATCTCGTGTGCGGCGCAGCGGCGCGGGCCTCCCGGCGGGGTCTGCGATGACCGAGACCACCCAAGTCGTACTGAGCGCCCAGGAGGTGACCGTCGAGTTCGGTCTCGGCCACGGCAAGACGCTGCGTGCCGTCGACGGCGTCAGCTTCGACCTGCACGCCGGCGAGGTCATCGGGATCGTCGGCGAGTCCGGATCAGGCAAGTCGACGCTCGGCAAGGTGCTGGCCGGATTCCTCAACCCCACGTCGGGGCAAGTGCAGTTTCGAGCCGCCGACGGTGGGCTCCGGGCCCGTCACCAGCGCGGGCCCCACGGCTTCCGTGACGTCCAGATGATCTTCCAGGAGTCGGCGATGGCCCTCAACCCCCGGCTGCCGGTATGGCGGCTGGTGGGCGAGGCGGTCAGCCCGAACCTGATCACCTTCCCGGCGTCGGGCCGTCGCCGGGTCGACACGCTGCGCGACGAAGTGGCCACCCACCTGCAGCACGCCGGGCTCGACCCGGCCGCCATGGCCGGCAAGCGGGTCGCCGAGCTCTCCGGTGGCGAGAAGCAGCGCGTGGCGATTGCCAGAGCCCTCGCCGCGTCACCGGTCGCCATGGTCTGCGACGAGTCGGTCTCGGCGCTCGACGTGACGATCCGGGCCGCGGTCCTCAACCTGTTCCAGCGACTCAGCCGAGACATGGGCGTGGCGCTGGTGTTCATCACCCACGACATCTCCGTGGTGGCTCATCTCGCCGATCGCGTCGCGGTCATGTACCACGGTCAGCTCGTCGAGCTCGACACCCCGGCGCGGGTCATCGAGGACCCCCAGCACGAGTACACCCGACGGCTCATCGCCGCCGTGCCCACCCTCGAGCAGCGGCCCCTGCTCTCCGATGCCCGCTGATCCCGGCGCGGGCGCCGCCCGCCGTATCCGCAGCCAGCAGTCCTGTGATCACAGAGGAGCACAATGAACACTGAACGCCCAGCACGGGCCCGTACCGCACTCCGGCTTGGTGCAGGGGTGGCCGCGGCGGCCATGACCCTGACCGCCTGCGGCGGGGGGTCATCGACCAGCGGCGCCAGCGCCGCCGGCTCGGGTAACTCGACCATCACCATCGGAACCACTTTCCCGCCCGGGACCCTCGACCCGACGGTCGGCACCCAGGGTTCCGACCTCGGGTACCTCGACTTCGTCTTCGACACCCTCATCAAGCAGAACCCGCAGACCGGCGCGCTCGAGCCGATGCTGGCCACCTCATGGAAGTACATGGGCACCGACAACCTGGAGCTCGCCGTGTTCTTGCGCCACGGGGTCACCTTCCAGGACGGCACGCCATTCAACGCGGCCGCGGTCGTCTCCTACTCCACGGCGTTCATCAAGGCCGGTGACATCGCCAACTTGCTGCAGTACGTCACCAACGTGACCGCCGTCGGCAACGACGAGGTCATCTACCACCTGAGCCAACAGAACGCCGAGCTGCCCTACGGCCTCACCGGCCGGGCCGGGATGATCCCCTCACCCACCGCGGTGGCCAAGGAAGGCAAGAGCTTCGCCACCGACCCGGTCGGCGCGGGCCCCTTCAAGTTCGTGTCCGAGACCCAGGGCGCCAGCTACAACTTCACCAGCTTCCCCGGCTACTGGAACAACGCCAACCTGCCCCGGGCCAAGAACATGGACTTCAAGGTGTTCCAGAGCGACACCGCCCTGGTGAACGCCGTGCGCAGTGGCATCGTCAACGTCGCGTTCCACGTCACCCCCCAGGACGTGGCCACCCTCAAATCCGACTCGAACGTCAATGTCTCGGTCGGGCCCGGCAACGCGTTCGCGTTGGCGTACTTCAACTCTGCTCGCTCGCCGCCCCCAAGGTCCGCCTGGCGTTCAACCTGGCACTCAACCGCCAGTCCATCATGGAGGCGGTCACCGACGGTCTCGGCCAGGTCACCACCGAGCCGCTGCCGCCGGGGACGGTCGGGTACGTCAAGAGCCTCGACCCGGTGTTCACCTACGACCCGACCAAGGCCAAGGCCCTCATGGTGCAGGCCGGCTACGCCGGGGGGGTCAACATGACCTGCTACGAGTACCCGGGCCTCGGCTTCGAGATCGCCGGCCCGATCATCATCGCCGAGGAGAAGGCCATCGGCATCCACCTGAACATCATCCCCGGCACGCCGGCACAGGTCGGCACGTTCTTCACCAACAAAGCCGACCCGCAGTGCTTCTTCGCCAACTACGGAGGAGCCGGCAACGCCAGCATCGCCTACCAGCTGCTGTGGAGCCAGGCCTACTACAACGCCGGCAAGACCAACTACGGGATCGACCAGGACTACACCAAGCTGTACTCGACCTACACCACCGCCGGGGTGCAGGCCATCGCCACCGACATCAACAAGAGCCAGAAGACCAACCCTGGTTACGCCCCGATGTTCACCGCTCCCCTGGTGAACGTCTACCAAAAGGACATCCAGGGGTGGGTCACCAGCACGCTCGGCATCGACAACTGGCGGGGCATGTACTACAAGACGGGTTCGTGACCGAACCGGCGCAGCGTCGTCGCCGACGCGGGACCGCGGAGGAGGGTGCCGACCCGGTCCCGGGGGAGGAGGTGCTCACAGTCCGCGACCTTCGCGTCGCCTTCGGCAAGGGTCCCGGGCGCAAGCAGGCGCTGCGAGGCGTCGACCTCAGCCTCCACGCCGGCAAGGTGTCGGGCGTCGCCGGCGAGTCGGGGAGCGGCAAGACCACCTCGGCTCTCGCCGCGATGGGCCTCCTGCCGGCCGGCGCGTCGGTGGAGGGATCGGTCCGCTATCGGGGCACGGAGCTGCTGTCGCTGCCCGAGCGGGAGCTGCGCCGCTACCGCGGCCGCCACCTGGCGATGGTCTTCCAGGAGACCTCGACCGCCTTGAACCCGGTCATCCGCGTCGGCACCCAGCTGCTGATGGCCGCCCGCACCCACGCCGGGGGCAGCCGCCAAGAAGCCCTGCGGCGGGTCACCGAGGCGCTCGCCGACGTGCAGCTCACCGACACCGACCGGGTCATGTCCAGCTACCCCCACGAGCTGTCGGGCGGGATGTGCCAGCGGATAATCATCGCCATGGCCCTCAGCTGCGGGTCCCGGGTCCTCTTCGCCGACGAGCCCACCACCGCCCTCGACGTGTCGGTCCAAGCGGAGGTCCTCTCGGTGATCAAAGGCCTCGTCGCCCGCCGGCACCTGGCCGTGCTCATGATCTCCCACGATTTGGCCGTGCTCGCCGAGGTGTGCGACGACCTCGCCGTCATGTACGACGGCGAGATCGTCGAGTCCGGCGCGGTCGACGACGTCTTGCGCCACCCGGCCCACCCCTACACCGCGGGCCTGCTGGAATGCCTTCCCCGGCTGCGGGGACCGCGGGTGGAGCTGCCCGAGCTGGCCTCGACGGTCCGCGACGCCGACCACGGCACGGGGTGCCGCTTCCGGCCCCGCTGCCCCTGGTCGATCGAGCGCTGCGAGCAGGCGCCGGAGCTGGCCGCCCTCGACCTCGGCTCGTCGCGCCAGGCCCGCTGCTGGAGGAGCGCCGAGGTGCTGGCATCGAGCGGCGCGGCCGCCGGGTCGCGAGGTCAACGCTGATGGGCCGGATCATCCTCCGCCGCCTCGCCACGTCGGTCCCGACCATCTTCGCGACCACGGTGCTGGTGTTCGCGCTCCGCTATCTGCTCCCGGGCGGCCCGGTGCAGGCGATGCTCGGCGGCGGACAGGGCGGCCAGTACACCGGCGCGCAGCTCGCCGCGCTCAAAGCCCGGCTGGGCCTGAACGCGCCGGTCCCGGTGCAGTACTGGCACTGGCTGGTCAACGCCGCCCACGGCGACCTCGGGACGTCCTATTACAGCCAGGCGCCGGTCACCCAGGTGATCGGCCCCCGGGTCGGGCCGTCCCTCGAGCTGATCATCGGAGCCCTGATCCTCTCGGTGGTAGTCGGCGGCGGCCTCGGCGTGCTCGCCGCGGTGAGGCGCAACACCCGCACCGGGCGGGCCATCTCCCTCGCCACCGGGCTCGGGCTATCGGTCCCGGACTTCTGGCTGGCCACCATCGCCGCGGGGGTGCTCGGCCTCACCTGGCAGATCTTCCCGGCCGTCGGGTACACCCCCGTCTCGCAGGGGCTCCTGTCCAACCTGAACACCGTCGCGCTGCCGATAATCGTCTTGTCGATCGTCACCGGCAGCTTCCTGGCCCGCCACGTCAACAGCGCCATGATCACCGCGCTGGAGAGCCCGTACATCCGCGCCGCGTGGGCGATGGGCCTGCCGGGGCCCAAGGTGTACCTCAACTGCGCGCTGCGCAACGCGGTGGCGCCGGTGATCACCTTCATCCCGTTGGCGTTCGCGGCTCTCGTCGGGGGCACCGTCTTGGTCGAGAACATCTTTGCCATCCCGGGCATGGGCACCGAGATAGTCAGCTCGGTGAGCAACGAGGACTTCCCGGTGGTGCAGGCGATCGTCCTGCTCGTCGGGGTGCTGGTGGCGGTCCTCAACCTCGGGGCCGACGTGGGCTTGGCCCTCATCGATCCCCGCATCCGGAACGCGGCCTCCGAGTAGGCGCAAGGAGCGATCATGATTCCCGACGACAAGATGCTCGACGAGGCGCCCGTCGCTCTCGCGACCGCGACGCCAGCCGGCGGCGCCGGCCTCCCCTGGACCTCCCTCCCCGGCCGCGTGGCCGGCCGGGACCGGCGGCCGTCGCGCTTCGGGCTGGCCGGCAAGATCGGCCTCACCGTGGTGGTGCTTCTCCTCCTCGCCAGTGTGGCGGCCCCGCTGCTCCCCCTCGCCGATCCGCTGGCCCAGACGCTGACCCTGCGCGACGCCGGACCGTCTCTGCACCACCTGTTGGGCACCGACCTGGTCGGGCGCGACGTTTTGAGCCGGACCGTCTACGGGTGCCGCTCGGCGTTCGAGGGCGTGGCGATCGGCGTCGGCGGCATGCTGGCTCTCGGCATCCCCTGGGGCCTGGCCGCGGGCTTCGCCGGCGGGGTGATCGACGAGATCCTGATGCGCATCGCCGACGCGTTCCTGTCATTCCCGGCCCTCATCTTGGCCATCGGCGTGGTCGCCGCGTTGGGCCCGTCGATCGTCCACTCGATGCTGGCGGTCGGGGTGATCTCCGCCCCGGGCGTCGCCCGGCTGCTGCGCTCTGCGGTGCTGCCCGTCCGGAGGGCCCAGTTTGTGCTCATCGCCCAGTCCCTGGGAGTGAGCAGGATGCGCATCGCCGGGCGCCACGTCCTGCCCAACAGCATGGGCCCGGTGGTGGTGCAGGCGGTGGCCGCCGCCAGCTACTTCCTCATCGTCGAAGCCGCCTTGGGCTTCCTCGGGCTGGGCGTGCCGCCCCCCTCCGCGTCGTGGGGAGCGGACATGGCCGGCGCCTACTCGAATTTCACGGCCAACCCGGCGGCGACGATCGTCCCCGGCCTGGCCATCACCATCGGCGCCTGGAGCCTCAGCGTCGTGGGCGACGGGCTGCGCAATGTCCTCCTCAGGAACTGACCCCCTGGTCCAGACGGCCGACGGGCCGGTGCTCGGACGCACCGACGCTCACGGCGTCATGGCGTTCCTAGGCATCCCCTACGCCGCGGCCCCAACCGGGCCTCGACGGTTCGCTCCGCCCGAAGCTCCGCCGCGGTGGAGCGCCCCGCACGACGGCCGGTCCTACGGGCCGACCGCGCCGCAGCCGACGGCGCAGGGACCCCTGGCGCAGCTACTGCCCCACGTGGAGATCCCCGGGGACGGCTACCTCAACCTCAACGTGTGGACCGCAGACCTCGAGGGGTCCAGACCGGTCATGGTGTTCATCCACGGCGGCTCTTTCACCAGCGGATCCGGGGCCATCCCGACCTACAGCGGCGCCGCGTTCGCCCGCGACGGCATCGTGTTGGTGACGATCAACTACCGCCTAGGCGTGGACGGCTTCTTGTGGTTCGGCGAGGGGACCCCCAACCTCGGCCTCCTCGACCAGGTGGCCGCCCTGCGCTGGGTGCGCGATCAGATCGCCTCCTTCGGTGGCGATCCCGCCAACGTCACCGTCTTCGGGGAGTCGGCCGGTGCGATGAGCGTCTGCACGCTGCTGGCCATGCCATCCGCGGCCGGGCTGTTCCGCCGGGCCATCGCCCAGTCCGGGGCCGCCCGCTGCGTGCTGCGCCCCGAGACCGCGGCCTTGGCGGCCGCCAGGGTCGCGGAAGTGCTCGGGGTGAGCGCCTCCCGCCGAGCCATCGCCGAGGTGTCCCGCGCCGCGGTCCTCGAGGCGCAGGCCGCGTTGGAACGTGAGGTCGCCTCCGAAGTTGACCCCGCTCGCTGGCGGGAGCTGTCAGCCAACCTGATGCCCTTCGAGCCGGTGGTCGACGGCGAGATCCTGCCGCAAGCACCGAGCGACGCGATCCGTGCCGGAGCGGCCGACGGCATCGGCCTGCTCGTGGGGACCAACGCCGACGAGGCCAACCTGTTCTTCGTGCCGAGCGGCGTCGTCGCGGGAGCCGGCGACGCCGACCTGGCCCGGGTGGCCCGCTCTCGCGGCTACCCGCCGGCGGTGCTCGACGCATACCGGGCGGCCCGCCCGACCGCGTCCGCCGGCCGGTTGGTGTCGGAGCTGATGACCGACGGCTTCTACGTGGTGCCGGCCCTGGAGCTGGCCGCCGATCACCCTCACACCTTCGTGTACCGATTCGCCTGGGCGTCGCCGGCATTCGGAGGAGCGATGGGGGCCTGCCACGCATTGGAGCTGCCGTTCGTCTTCGACACCCTCGACGACCCGGGCTACCGGCCGCTGCTGGGATCCGATCCGCCGCGTCAGCTGGCCGCCGCCGTCCACCGGGCCTGGATCGACTTCGCCGCCACCGGAGACCCCGGGTGGCCGGCGTACTCAGCGCAGCGCCCGGAGGCGATGGAGTTCGCGACACCGGCCGGCGTGGCCCCCGTCCACCGACCGCAGGAGCTGGCGGCGTGGGGGGCGTCGGGAAGCTGAGCGCTCCCGTCGGGCTCACAGTTGGCGGCGGGACCGGCCAAGCTATGGGCCGGGTTGAACGGGCGCAGAGGAGAAGGCAGTAGATGGCCAAACGACAAGGGAGGTTCGACCCACGGGAGCTGGAGGCCGACGTCCGGTTCCAAGACGAGTCGGAGGACCTCTGGAACCAGGAGCTGAGCGGCGTGGCGCGCGGGCTGCTCACCTCCGCGGTGCGCTGCTTCGCGTTCAACGGATACCACGCCACCACCACCCGGGAGATCGCCGCCGGGATGGGTCTGAGCCCCGCTGCGCTGTACGTGCACTTCGTGTCGAAGGAGCTGGTCCTCTACGAGATCATCCGCTCTGGTCACGAGCGGGCGTTGGAGCTGGTGGACGGGCCGTCCATCCAGGGCGTCGCCGACCCCACCGACCGCCTGAAGCTGCTGGTGCGCCGGTACACCGCGTGGCATGCCCGTCACCACGTAGCGGCCCGGGTCGCGCAGTACGAGCTGGCGGGGCTGACCGAGGAGCACTACGCCGAGATCCTGCGCCTGCGCCACCTCACCAACCAGGTGTTCCGCCGGGCCGTGGCCAGAGTGCTAACCGACAGAGACACGGCCCCCGTGGACGTCAACCGGGTGGTGCGGGCCATTCTGTCGCTCAGCATCGACCTGGTCCGCTGGTACCGGCTCAACGGACCGGACTCACCCGAGGAGCTCGGCGAGTTCTACGCCGACTTGGTCCTGCGAATGTTGCTCCAACCCCAGCCGGAGCAACGGCTCCCCGACGAGCAGCCGCGCCCGGGCGCGGCCGTGGCTCCCGTCGCTGCTCGCCGGCGGCGTTGAGGGCGGCCGGCTAGCCGGGGCGGCCGGCTAGCCGGGGCGGCGTGGGGTGCCCGCTACTACGACGGCTCCCGAGCAGGCGGGAAGGCGCTGGCCACCACGGTCGGGTTGAAGTATTCACGCCACGACGCGACCTGCCCGTCTCGGAGCTCGAAGAACGCCACGTAGGAGTTGGGGTAGGGCCGGCCGGCCCGGGTGATTCCCTCGGCGCGGTACTCAGCTACAACGCGGCCAGAGCGCACCTGACCGTGGATCACCACGTCACGGAACCGTAGCTGCGAGAACAGCTTGGGCATGGCCCGCACGAATGCGTGCGCCTCATGGCCTACCATCCGCCGGGGCCCACCGTCGGAGCGGAACGGAAGCTCAAGTACTAAAGCGTCGCTTGTCAACTGGAGGGCGGCCTCGACCTCTAGGTCTCCGACGAGGCCGATCAACCGCGCAACGATGGCGACGTCGCTATTCGAACCGCCTGCTGGGTCCATGGTTCCACTCCTCCACTGAGACTTGACGCTCATGTCAGCCCGGAGGACACCGTAACGCAGGAGTTCTAGGTGGGCCGCCCCAGAAGACTTGTCGGTGAGCCTCCGTCTGTGGGCCCCTCCTCCGGCGCTTCGCAGATGAGGGCATGGGTGGGGCTGGCGGGGTCAGATTGGGGGGTGAGCTCGAAGGCGGGTGCGCTGTATCCGGAGTCGCCGATCGGATCGATGCGTGCGCTTACGCGCCCGCCGATGCTGACTGCCTCGGGATCGGCTCGCACGATCCCGGTTACGCGCAGACCGTCCTGTTCGTCGAGTTCGACGATGGCGACGACATAGGGTGGCACTAGGCCGGGCAGGGACTGGTGGCGGACGACGATGAAGCTGAAGATCCGGCCCTGTCCGCTGACCGGCTCTAGGGTATTCTGGCCCCCACAGGTTCGGCACCGCTCAAGCGGAGGGTGGGCCCAGCGCCGGCACTCCTGGCACCGGTCGACGGTGAAGGTCCCGGCTTTGAGAGCCTCCCACCATGGTGCGCTGTCGACATCGACTAGGGGGATGGGGGGCCTCAGCTGGGTGCCGGTCACGGGTGCTCATTCGAGTAGATGTTGGCGCCGCCGAACGGGCCGGCGCCGGCGGTCACGAGCGCTAGGCGGGCGTCGGCGACTTGGCGGACGCCGGCTGTGCCGCGCAGCTGCAGTGCCGCTTCGTAGTGGTGGTTGAGGCCGTGGATGTAGCCCTCTGAGAGCAGGCCGCCATGCGGGTTGACCACGACATCTCCGCCGTAGCTGGCATGTCCTTTGGCGAAGAACTCGCCGACTTGGCCCGGTTCGCAAAAGCCGAACCCTTCCATGGTGGCCATGACGGTGTAGGTAAAACAGTCGTACATGCAGGCCACGTCCATGTCCGAGGGGGAGAGGCCGGTGGTCTTCCAGAGACGGGGGCCGGCGCTGCGGGAGTACATCTGGGTCGGGTCGTCCCACGTCGAGAAGCCGGAGCCGCTCTGAGAATTGGACGAGCCGACCAACCATACCGGCGACGTGTTGGTGTCCGCGACGACATCCTCGCCGGCAACGAGAATGGCGACGGCGCCGTCCACTTCGGAGGTGCAGTCGTACACCCGGAACGGTTCGGCGATCCAGCGGCCGGCGAGGTAGTCGTCCATGGTCATCGGCGCGCGTCGGTAGGCGTGCTCGTTGGGCGCGGCGTGGGCGCGTTGGGTGATGGCGATGTAGCCGAGGTCCTCGGCGGTGTCGCCGTAGACTTCCATGTGGCGCCTGGCCCACATCGCGAACCACTGGGGCGGGACCAGGTAGCCGGAGGCAACGTCGTACTGGTTGCGGCCTTCCACTTGCATGGGGCCCTCGACAGTGCCGAACCGGTAGCCAGAACGCCCGTTGAGAGAGCGGTAGACGAGCACCGTTTTGCACAGGCCGGCCTCGATGACGGCGGACGCAGTGGCAATCTGGTCGGCGACCAGGTTGCCCCCGCCGTACATGCCGTTGGCCCAGCTCATCTCGTCCCGGCCGAGTCCCCACGCGACGTCGATGGGCTGCGCTGAGTCCATGGCCATGTAGGTGCAGATCCCATCGACATCCCCGATGCTGAGACCGGCGTCGGCGATCGCCTGGCGGCAGGCGTCGATGGCCATGGCCAGCGTGGTGCGTCCTGAACTCTTCGAGTACACGGTGCGGCCGATCCCGACGATCGCGGTGCTCATTGTCCCTCCCCGGCGCGGCAGCAGTGCGGCACCGGCGTCAATTATGACAGGAGACTGTCAGATGTCAACGTCGGCGAGGCTCCGCAGCTGTCCCACGGCCGCTTTGATATCTGTCCCGAGACGCCTGCGCGAGGTGGCCAGCCACCGCGCCATGGCGTGCTCAAGGACATCCAGCCCGATGCGGGCCAGCAGTCGTTGAGCATCAGTGGGGGTTGTACGGCCGTGGCGGTGCGCGATCGCCGCCGCCACCCCCGCAATGTTCTTGTCGAGTTCCTCCTGCTCCCGCCCGCGGAGGAGCGGGGAAGAAGCGATGATCTGACGGTAGCGGGCGGTTGGCTGGCGGACCCGCTCGATGCCCGGGGCTGCGGCGAGGAACGAAGTCTCCATGGCCTCCAGGTCGGACATCCCTTGGGGCTGGGCGCGCAGCAGAGCCGTCAGGGTCTCGACGAAGTCGACACGGCCGAAGAACAACACGCTCTCTTTGGTGGCGAAGTACCGGAAGAACGTCCGGGGCGACACCCCGGCGGCCTCGGCGATGTCGACCGTGGTCGTGTTGTCGTAGCCGCGCTGGCCGAAGAGTTCGAGTGCGGCGTCGACCAGCGCATGGCGGGTCTCAGACTTTTTGGATGTGCGGCGCGAGGTCTCTTGCACGGTGGCAGCCGTGTCGATCTGTGTGTCGGTCACGGCTCTCGGGGGAGGCCCAGCATGCGCTGTGCGATCTGGTTGCGGGCGATCTCGGAGGTCCCTCCGGCGATGATGAGGCAGCGGGTGAAGAGGGAGTCACGGCTCCACTCGGTCTCGTCGCCGAGGACGGTAGCGGGCCCGCTGATGACCTCGAAGCCGGGAGCGTCCATCTCGACGGCCATGGCGGTGATCCCAGCGTGCTTGGGTAGCTCGGTGTCGGTGCGGACCGTCGCCAGCCCGATTTGGCAGTTACGGGCGTCGCTGGTCCAGGCCTTCTGGCCGTTGACGCCTACCCGCCGCCGGTGCGACTGGCTTTGGTTGTCACCGCAGCGGCGCCGGATCTTGCGCCTGGCTCGCTGAAGAGTTGGCACCAGCGGGGGCGTCCTTCGAGACTGGGCCACATCAGCCGGTCTCGTGGCTCGTCGCCGCCGAGATGGAGGATCGTAGGCAGGACCCCCGCCCAGGCCCAGGCTCTGGCGGGGCAGCTCCCCGAGCTCCTCTTCCAGGACCAGCCGCTCGACTGCGTCAGCCCCCCGACAGCTTCTGCCGACGCCACCCGCCACCCGAGACTCCGGGCAGTTGCTGCGCCGCAGGGGAGGAGGGCCGCCAGCGGAACCCCCGAGCACTCGGCTCGACAGGATGGAAGCGAGGCGTCGAAACGTCTCTTCGCGACGGTTTCCGGAGGGCGAGGCGCCTTGGCCGCCGAAGCGCTCCGCTATCGCGAGCCCGAGCCATCCGAGGTCGCAGGCCTCCTCCCAGAACGCGGGGAGTTCCGAGGTGTCGCATGCCAGGATGCAGCGGGCTTCGCTGACCGAGTTCCTGCTGCGGCGGACGCCCTGGACGCTCTCTGCGAGGGCGCGGGGGTCGTCGGGGATGGCGATGGCCATATCTTGTCCCTTTGGTTCGGCTGGTTCAGCGGACGGTGAAGCCGGCGTCGAGGGGCAGCGCGACGCCGGTCACGAACGACGCCTCGTCGGAAACCAGCCATGCCACTGCGTTGGCGATGTCGGAGGGCTGGAGGATCTCGATCGGCAGGGCGTTTTGCATCGCTGCGAGCGCGACGTCGCCCTCGGCGACGAGGCTGATCATGGCGTCGTTCATGGTCATGCCCGAGGCCACGCCCGTCGGGTGGATGGTGTTTACCCTGATCCGCTCGGAGGCCCACTGGTTCGCCAACACCTGCATAAGACCGACCAGGCCCCGTTTCGCAGCTGTATAGGCCTGCCCGCCGGCTCGGTCGGTGCCTGTCCCCTTGATGCCCGCCGTCGAACTGGTGATGACCACCGAGCCGCCTCGCCCGCCAGCGACGATGTGCGGGATGGCCAGGCGGGTGGTGTGCCAGACGCCGGTCAGGTTGGTGTCGATGATGTCGGTCCAGATCTGGGAGGGATCAATGTCACCGTTGGGGCTGAGGCGGATGATGCCGGCGTTGGCGACCACGATGTCGAGTCGGCCGAATTCGCCGACGCCGCGGTCGAGGGCTGCGCCGAGCGCGTCGGGATCGCGCACGTCGGCCTGCTGGGCGATGATCCGTCCGCCCTGCTGCTCGACGAGGCGCACGGTCTCTTTGAGGTCGGCGTCCGATGCGTTCGGATAGTCCATCGAGTCGACGTTGGCGCAGATATCGATGCCGATGATGCTGGCACCGTCGGCCGACAGGCGCTGGGCGTGGGCGCGCCCCTGTCCGCGGCCGATGCCAGTAATGAATGCGACCTTGCCGTCGAGGGTTCCCATGATGCGTACCTGTTCTTTCTGGTGGGTCGGACTTGAAGCGATCAGCCGGCAGTCTCGACGTGCTTGGGGCCCGCCGGGGTCCAGGCGTGCATTACGACGCCCGCCAGATCGAGGCTCTCGCTCAGGACCATCTGACCTGATCCGACACGCTCGAGGAACGAACCGAGGACCTCTGCTGGCGTCCTGTCCAGTTCGTAAACGGCCAGGTACCTGTGGGGTGGGGGAGGCATGAGCTCGTCATTGGGACCTTGGGCCATCTTGAAGCGCTGCGCCGAGACCACGCCGGGCACGGCTAGCACCTCCCCGAGGTGGACCTCCTCGTACCACTTCTCGAACTCGCTCTCGCGGCCATCGACCGGGTTAGAGAGGACCAAGAACAGGTTGGCGTCGGCCATGTGTCTCCCCTTCGCAACGCTGCCACCCCCTTGGGCGCCACGTCAGGCAAGTATGGCAGTTGACTGCCGAAAGTAAAGCCGAACCTCGTCGGTGGTGACAGCAGACTGTCTATAGTCAGGGCCCCGCCGATGAGGGGAAGTCGGCATGACTGACGCGAGTGACCCTGACGGCAGCTCCCTCCTGGCCAGGCCCGCGGCTTTGGAGTTCGCAGTCCGTCGCCATCCCCGACCGGCTGCCAGCGGCAACCTCAAGTCGGCGGTCAGCTGCGCTCGAGGCGGGAGCAGCCACCTGTTCGAAGAGCAGGTTCATCCCGGCGGCGACCGGGATGGCGATGAGCGCACCCACCACCCCGAGCAGCGCCCCGCCGATGAGGGTGGCGACCACCGTGACCAGCCCCGGCACCGCCACCGTCCGGCGCATTATGCGAGGACTGAGGACGTAGTCCTCGAACAGCCGGTAGGCGATGTAGAAACCGGCGGTGAACACCGCCACCGGGACCGAGACGGTCAACCCGACGGCGGCGACGATGATGCCGGCGATGGTCGAGCCGACGAGGGGCACCAAGTCGAAGACGGCGACCAGCACGGCGAGGAGGATGGGATAGGGGATGCCCAGGGCCAGACACCACGCCCAGGTCCCGATGCCGGTGATGACGGAGATGAAGACGTTCCCGAGCACGTATCCGCCCACCTTGGCGAAGATCTCCTCGCCGATGAGCACCACCCGCGCCCGCCGGCTGCGGGGGGAGAGAGCGAAGATCGTCCGCTTGAAACGCGGGAAATCGGCCAGCAGGTAGATGCTCACCACGACCACGACAAGCGTCGAGGTCAGCGCGCTGAACACCGCTTTGCCCACACCGAGAACCCCGGTGGCGATGGAGCTGGTCCCCTTCCCTCCGGCCAGATGGCTCTGGATGGTGGTGACGATGTGGTAGCGGCTGTTCAGGCGGCCTAGGAACGAACTGCGGTCGTTGAGCTGGTGACCGTAGCCGGGGAGGGCGTTGACCAGCTGGGTGACCTGTTTGACGACCACCGGGATGACCAGGTCCAAGATCCCGCCGAGTGCGGCGAGGGACGCGACGACCACCAGGAGCACGGCGAGCCCTCTCGGGACACCCCGACGCCGGAACCAGTTCACCAGCGGATCCAAGCCGGCGGCGATGAACAGCGACAACAGCAACAGCACCAGGACCTGGCGTGCCGCGTACACCGCCCAGAGCACCACCGCAGCCAGGGCCACGCCGAAGGTTGCGGTCATCGCCATCCACGCCGGCGACCGTCGGTTAAGCGGGCGGCCGAGGCGCCCGTAGCTGTTGTCCTCGTCGACGGCGGCCTCGACCGCGGCCGCAGCCGCGACCGCGTCGATCCCGGGTGGCTCCTCGCTCGCCAGGTCATCGAGCGGATTGACGGCTCGGTCGCCGTTGGTAGTGCTCATCGGAAGGTCCTTCGATCGCTGAGCGGGGCGGCGCCCGCCAGCATCACCATTCCCATCTTGAGCCTCGGGAACCGCGCCGGGCCTCGATTGAAGACCGGGCCGGCCGGGTATGCGCCACGTCGGAGGTGGGAGAGGCATGGCTCGGGTCTTGGTTCAGGCGCCGGAGCCGTGGCCGCGGTGAACCGGCTGGAGGCGGCAGTGCGCCGCCTCGACCGCTTTCAGCAACGGCACCCGGTGGTGGCGTTCCCCTTCGCCGTGATGCAGAAGTACGGGAACGACCAGGCCGGCGGCAAGGCCGTCGTCGTGGCGTACTGCGCGCTGTTCGCGCTCTTCCCGCTGCTGTTGTTGCTCACCACGATCCTCGGCTTCGTGCTGGACGGCCATCCGAATGCGCAGCACAAGGTCCTAAGTTCGACGTTGGCGAACTTCCCGGTCATCGGCGCGCAGTTGCGAAGCGCCACCCACCCGCTCACCGGAAACGCTTTGGCGCTTGTCGTCGGGATCGTGGGCACCCTCTACGGGGTGCAGGGAGTCGGTCAGGCGGCACTGAACGCGATGTTGACCGTGTGGAATGTCCCATACCGGGACTGGCCGAACTTCTGGCTGCGCCGGGCGCGGGGTTTCGTCGTGTTGGGCGTGCTCGGACTGGGCACCGTCGTCGCCACGCTGCTGACGAGCGTGGTCCCCGTCGTGGTTCCCGGCCCGCTGGCGGCGGCGGGGGCGGTGGTCGCGGCGGTGGCGGTGAACTTCGGGGTGTTCACTGCCGCGTTCATCGTCCTCACGTCGGAGCGGCTGGGATGGCGCGACGTGGCGGTCGGCGCCGGCCTGGCCACCGTGTTCTGGGAGGTGCTCCAGGTGCTCGGCGGATGGTACGTCCGGCGTGAACTGGCACACGCCACGCCCGTGTACGGAAGCTTCGCCCTGGTGATCGCCCTGATCTCTTTCCTCTTCCTGGCCGCCCAGCTCACCCTCCTGGCGGCCGAGATCAACGTCGTGCGCCGCTACCGGCTCTGGCCCCGCACGATCACCCAGCCGCCGCTCAGCCAGGGAGACCGCCGGACCTTCGTGCGCCTGGCCGGCATGGAGGAGCGCCGTCCAGAGGTGTACGTGGACGCCGGTTTTACTCCCGACGCCGACCTCGACCCGCTGGAGGAGTGACTCGGGCCAGGACCGCCAGCCCGCCCCGGCGGCGCCTAGCCGGCGCCCGGCGGCCGCAGCGAGACGTGGCGGGGACCTAACTCGGCTACCGACGTGACCCCGAGGAGAGCCATCGTGGAGCGCACCTCGCCGGCGAGGATGTCGGCGGCGCGGGCCACGCCCCGCTCGCCGCCGGCCATCAGCCCGTACAGGTAGGCCCGGCCCACCAGCGCGGCGCGGGCGCCCATGGCCACCGCGGCCACGACGTCCCCGCCGCTCATGATCCCCCCGTCGAGGTACACGTCGGCCCGGTCGCCGACCGCGTCGAGCACCTCGGGCAGCACCTCCAGGGGTACCGGGGCCCGGTCCAGCTGCCGGCCGCCGTGGTTGGATACGACCACCGCGTCGACGCCGGCGTCGACCACGGCCCTGGCGTCGGCGGCGTTTTGGATGCCCTTCACCACCAGGGGACCGCCCCACGCGTCACGCAGCCACTCCACGTCGGCGATGGTCGCCGCCGGGTCGAACATCCGCCCGATCAGGTCCGCCACCGTCCCCTCGAACCGCCGGAGCGACGCGAACTCGAGCGGTTCGGTGGTTAGCAGGTCCCACCACCAGCCCGGCCGGGTGGCGCCGTCGAGAAAGGTGCGCAGCGTCAACGACGGGGGGATCGTCAGCCCGTTGCGGGCGTCGCGCAGGCGGGGGCCGGCGACCGGCGTGTCGACGGTGAGCACCAGCGCCTCGTAGCCGGCCGCGGCGGCTCGGGCGACGAAGTCCCGGCCGGCTCCTCGGTCGCGCCACAGGTACAGCTGGAACCACAGGCGTCCACCGGGAGCCTCGGCGGCCAGCCGCTCTATCGAGGTGGTGCCCATGGTCGACAGGGCGTAGGGGATACCGGCCCGGGCGGCCACCCGCCCCACCGCCGGCTCGCCCTCGGTGTGCATCATGCGGGTGAAACCGGTCGGTCCGAACACGAGGGGCAGCGCCGCCGGCCGCCCCAGGATGTCAGTGGAGGTGTCGATACGGGCGACGTCGCGCAGCACCGTCGGGTGGAACTCCACCCGGGCGAAGGCGTCGCGCATGCGCGACAGGGTCCGCTCGTCCCCGGCGGCCCCGTCGGTGTAGTCGAACACCGCCCGCGGCGCCCGCCGACGCGCCGCCAGGCGCAGGTCGGCGATCGACACCGCGGGCGCGAGGCGGTGCTCCACAGGCCGCAGCGCCGGGCGCCGGGGCCGAAGCAGCGGCGCCAGCTCGCTCCACCGGGGGTATCGCCGGGTCGTCACCTCCTCGTTCTACACCGCCGGCCGAGCTCCGGCCCTCTCCGTCCCCCCGTCCCCCCGTCCCCCCGTCCCCCCGTCCACTGCGGGGATGGGTGTAGCGGTGGGCTCGATCGGGAGGGCGGGAAGCGGCGTTGCGTCGCGCCTATCGATGCGGAGGAGCGCTTCGCTGGCGCGGGCTCGCCGAAACGGCGTCAGGTTCCCGGCAGCGCCCAGCGGGTACCGGCCACCCTGGCCAGCACTCCCACCAGCCGGGCCAGTACGAACCCGCTAAGCCCTCCCCAGACGCCGGCGATGCCCCAGCCGTCCAGGTAGGCGGCGACGGTGAGCGGCACGAACACGCCGAGAGCGGCCGCCAGGGTGAGGGTGCGCATGAACGCCACGTCGCCGGCGCCGAGGAGCACCCCGTCGAGAGCGAACAGCACCCCGGCCGCGGGTTGCATGGCCACCAGGAACCACCACAGATGCGACGCTTGATGGCGGACCGCCGGCGACGACGTGAACGCCCCAGGCAGGACGTGCCAGCCGGCGGCGAGGGCCACGCCG
This sequence comes from Acidiferrimicrobium sp. IK, assembly GCF_025499425.1. Taxonomy (GTDB): domain Bacteria; phylum Actinomycetota; class Acidimicrobiia; order Acidimicrobiales; family Palsa-688; genus Acidiferrimicrobium. The sequence goes on along the minus strand of NZ_JAIMCB010000014.1, from coordinate 105,243 downwards.
GCGCCGACCCCGGCACCCAGCCCGGGGGTGGAGAGTCTCCAGCTCCTCGATCCTGGTGCCGTCCAGGCGCCGGGCGGCGCAAGCCGCCATCTCGCCGGCGATCAGTGCCTGGGCGGTGAACAGGTCGCGGATATCGCTGGCGTCGAGGGGGGCGACCACGAAGCCCCGGCGGGGCCTCAGCAGCACAAAGCCCTCACCGCGCAGCGCCAGCAGGCCCTCGCGCACCGGTGTGGCGCTGAGGCCGAGATCCTCGGCGATCTTCTCCTGGCGGATGAAGGCCCCCGGGCGCAGGTGCCCGCTCAAGATCTGCTGGCGGACGTGGTTGGCCACCTCCGTGCTGAGCTGCTGGCGATGCCGGTAGACGCCGGCTGCCCCGGGGTCTCGGGTGTCCGCCGTCATGTCCGGGCAGCATCCAGCGCTGGCAGCTGCGGTGGGCGGGGTCCGTGCCCGCGCTTGTACACGAGCAGGGTCCGCCGGAAGTGGATCACGGCGACGCCGTCTTGGTTGAAGCCGGTCGTGCGTACCTGGACCACGCCGACGCCGGGCCGGGAGCGGCTCTCGCGCAGCTCCAGCACCTCGGAGCGGGAGTACAGGGTGTCGCCTTCGAAGACGGGATGCGGCAGGCGTACCTCGTCCCAGCCGAGGTTGGCCATGACATTCTGCGAGACGTCGATGACACTCTGGCCCGTGACGAGGGCGAGGGTGAAGGTCGAGTTGACCAGGGGACGCCCGAACTCCGTCTGCTCTGCGTAGTGGTGGTCGAAATGGAGCCGGGCGGTGTTTTGGGTCAACAGCGTGAACCACGAGTTGTCAGTCGATGTCACGGTGCGCCCCAACGGGTGGTCGTAGACGTCGCCGACAGCGAAATCCTCGAAGAAGCGTCCCACCCAGCCTGGCTTCAGGGTGCTCATGGCAAGGATCCTACGGGAGATCAGAAAGGGTTACTTCAGGGTCGACCCCCACCCTGAAGGTGGCCTGTTGGTTGCCCGCCAGCAAGGAGATGAGTAGAGTCGACTTGCTAGTCGAATAAATGTGATCGGAGGCCGGATGGGGGAGATCAACCATGACACTGCCGCGTTCGCGGAAGGGTGCCGGGAGCGGGTGCTGCGGATATGCCGCTGCAGCGAGTGCGGAACGTGGGTCCACCCACCGAAGGCCATATGCCCCGTCTGTTGGAGCGAGTCGATCCGTCACACCGATGTGGCGGGCTCCGGCCATCTCGTCTCTTTCTCCGCCCCTCGACTCCCCCCGGGACAGACTGAGCCGGTGGTCACCGCCGTGATAGCCCTCGACGACGCCGAGGGTGTGCGACTCCTCGCTCGCCTCGTAGACGTGCCGGCCGACGACGTAGGGATCGGGATGGCCGTCGACGTCGACTGGCGCCAGTTCGGGGACGCGGTCTGGCCCGTGTTTCGAGCTGCCGGAGCGCAACTGTGACCACCCCAAAGGCAGCCGTCGTCGGGCTGGGATGGTCGGACTTCTCCCGTGACAGCGGCGTCGGACCGGGCACGCTGATCGCCCGGGCCTGCAAGGCAGCGATCGGCGACTCGGGGCTGACCGGTGACGACATCGACGGCGTCGTTGGTGTGTACGGGACCGACTCCCCGACTCTTTGGCCCGGGTATGTCGTGGATGCGCTCGGCTTGCGACATGTGCGCTGGTGGGACACCACCCAGCCCCCCTCCGTCGTCGCTCTCTCGTCGGCGGCACACGCGGTCATGGTCGGGGCGTGTGACTACGTGGTCTGCTACCACGGCAAGTACCGCTGGTCCGACACGTCGGTGGCGGGGCGGAATGATCCTTTGCGCCAGCCCCCGGCCCACGAGTTCGACCCGAACCTCTCCCACGCTCTTTTCGAGCACGCGGGCTCGATGCTGTGGGCGGCTCGGGTCATGCGCCAACACATGGACACGTTCGGGAGCACGAAGGAGGACTTCGGGCGGATCGCCGTCAACAACCGGACGCATGCGGTGACGAATCCGAGAGCTGTCTTTCGCAAGCCGATCACGATGGATGACTACCTTGCCGCACCGAGCATCGACGCCCCCATGGGCCTGCTCGACATGGACGCGCCCGTGGACGGCGCCATGGCGGTTGTCGTCACGACCGAGGAACGGGCTCGCGATCTCCAGCACCGGCCGGTGACGATCGAGGCGATGGCAAGTTCGCTGCCCTACCGCAACGACGGGCTGCTCTGGCCCGAGGCGGACGGCCTGGCGGCGCGACAGGCCGTGCGGGAGCTCTTCTCCCGGACGGACCTCCGCGCCCACGACATGGACCTGGCCTATCCCTATGACGGGTTCTCCGTCCTGGCCATGCTCTGGCTGGAAGCGCTCTACACGTCCGAGGGTGAAGGTCACCAGTTGGTGAGGGAATCGTGGTCGGAAGCGGAGCAGCGGTTGCGCTTGTTCGGCAGGGTGCTCGTCTGCACCCATGGCGGCAACCTCAGTGAAGGGCGGGCCACTCAAGGTTTCGGTCACGTCCTGGAGGCGGTCGACCAGCTCCGGGGAACTGCCGGCGCGCGTCAGGTGGCCGGGGCGCGGACGGCCGTCATCACCAACGGGATGGCCGGCACCAACCGCTCAACGGTGCTGGTGGCCGACTGACTCGGCCGGCGAGGCCATAAGGGCGCGAGCCGCGTGATCGTCGTGGTTGCGCCCCCGTTGCGACCACTTCGGCACTCGTATATGATCGACTCGTCGGTCGGGTAAATCCTGCGTGAGGGGGACGGGATGGCGACGGCGAGCAGCCGGTACTGGAACGAGCCGACGCAGACGGCTTCGCGGCAGGTCGTCGATGACCTCCACCTGGAGCGGATACGCCACCTCGTCGGGTGGGCGTATGAACACTCGGCGCTCCACCGTCGCATCTATGACGAGGCGTCGGTGAAGCCGTCAGACCTGCGGACATGGGACGACTTCTTCTACAAGCTGCCCTTCACCGACAAGCCCGACTACATGAAGGACCAGGCGGTACAGCCGAGCGGCTTTGGAGGCACGGCCCTCGAGCGGGACCGATGGCAGCAGTACTTCCACACCACGGGTACGACCGGCCGGTTCCTCAACGAGGTGTTCACCCAGTACGAGACCCACAAGGCGGGCTCGCAGTACTGCTACGGCTTGTGGGACCTCGGCGTTCGCCCCGGGGACTCCATGTACTTCTGCTTTGACTTCGGCGCATGGATCGGTCTGTGGAGCTACTACTGGGGCGCACGAAACCTGGGATTGACCATCGAGTCCGGAGGGGGTCTGTCTGCCGCGGAACGGGTCCGCCAGATCGTCGAACTCCGGCCCACGATTGTCACCGGGACGCCGACCTACCTCCTCCACCTCGCCGAGGTGGCTCGGCGCGAGGGCGTGGACCTCCGCAGCGCCGGGGTCCGAGTGCTGGCCGGTGGTGGTGAGGCCGGCCTGTCGGTGCCGGTTACTCGAAACCGGCTGATGGCAGAGTGGGGGGCCGAGCAGGTCTACGACGCCTACGGGATCGGTGAAGCACTGTTTGTCGGCCAATCGTGCGCCGAGTGGGGCGGGGGCGTGCACGTGATCGAGGATGTGTGCCACTCCTACGCAGTCGGGCTGGAATCGGGGGAGCCCGTCGCTGGTCCGGACGAAGTGGGGGAGCACGTGGTGACGAGCTATACCCACTTTGCCCAGCCGTTCATCAAGTACCGGACCCACGATCTGGTCAGGATCGACGCCCATCCTGACCACGGGTGTGGTTGGTCGTGGAAGCACCTGCCGGGCGTCGTGCTCGGCCGGTCGGACTTCATGGTGACCATCCGGGGGGTGAACGTGTACCCGACTGCCATCGAGAACCTGCTCGGTGACGTCTCCGATCTCTCCAACCACTACGAGCTGCACATCAGTTGCGTCGATGGTATGGATCGGATGCTGGTCAGGGTCGAGGCTTGCGGCCCCCACGTCGACCGGGCCGACGCCGCCCGCCGGCTGCGCTCACACCTTCGGGCGAACCTCGGAGTCAATATCGAGACCGATGTCGTCGGTGTCGATGCCCTCGTTCGTTACGAGCTCAAGACCAAACGGATCTTCGACCACCGGGCCGACGCTCCGCCGTCCCCGACGCTCGGTCGCACATGAGGGGCACCCGCATGGACGCCGACGCGTCGACCGTGTCCGGCCCGCTCGGACCTGGGCCGGCTCGGCAGCTCGAGCGTTGTGTCGATCTGCGGTCCCGGATCCGTCAGGAACGCCGCATTGCGGTGAGCCCCGCTGTGGAGCGTGCCCTCGAGTTGTCGGAGATGCACCTGTTCCTCGCCTTGTCCTACCTGGGCTACACCGACGAACTGTGCCCCGAGGAGGATGAGGAGACGTGACCGGTCCTGATTCGGCGCCGTCGATCGATTCGGTCGCCGCCATTGTGCGCGCCCATGCGAGGGCCGGGGGCGGGCGCCCGGCAGTGACCTGTGAGCAGACGACGCTCACCTTCGAGGACCTTGACGTCAGATCCAGCCGGGTGGCCAACGCGCTGGCTGCTGAGGGTTTGCGGGTCGGCGACCGGGTTGCCTACCTGGACAGGAACGCGCCGGAGTTCTTCGAGCTGCTCTTCGGGTGCGCCAAGCTGGGAGCAGTTCTGACGCCGATCAACTGGCGGCTGAGCGATCAGGAGATCGCGTCGGTGTTAGAAGATTCCTCTGCTTCGCTGCTGGTGGTCAGGGAGGAGTTCGCGGCCCGGCTCGAGGGCCATGTCGCGATGCTGCGAAAGGTCGTCATCGGAGGATCGTCCGCCAGCAACTATGCGGACTGGCTCACCGGCCGACCGGACACCGATCCGAGGCACCCGTCGTCACCACACGACGTCGTGCTCCAGCTGTACACGTCGGGGACGACCGGGGTCCCCAAGGGGGTCATGCTCACCGAGGCCAATCTCCTGGCGCTGGCCGCCCCCGGAGTGGAGCTGCTCAGCCTGGAGCCGGCCAGCGTCAATCTGGTGCCGACGCCGTTGTTCCACATCGGCGGGAGCGGCTATGCCCTGATCGGCCTGCACTGTGGATGCCACACGGTGCTGGTCCGTCATCCCGACCCTCCTGAGATGGTGCGGGTGATCGCGGAGCGCCGGGTGACCAACGTCTTCGTTGTGCCGGCCGTCCTGTCGATGATGCTCGCCATCGTCGAGGGGGAGTCCGTTGACCTTTCGTCGCTCCAGGTCGTCTCCTACGGGGCCTCGCCGATCTCCGAGGACGTGCTGGTGCGAGCCATGCGTTCCATGGACTGTGAGTTCGTCCAGGTCTACGGACTTACCGAGACGACCGGCACCATCACCCTGCTGACCGATGCTGATCACCATCGGGCCTTGGCCGGGGACCACCCTGAGCGGCTGAGGTCGGCCGGGCGGCCGGTCGCCGGGGCGTCGTTGCGGATCGTCGATGTGGCCAGCGGTAGGGAGGTCCCGCCGGGCGAGGTCGGGGAGATCTGGATCTCTTCGCCGCAGAACACCGTGGGCTACTGGCGGAAGCCGGCGGAGACCGCGGCCGCCCTCCACCCGGACGGCTGGCTGCGCACGGGCGACGCTGGCTTCATGGACGGCGAGTCGTACCTGTTCATCCACGACCGGATCAAAGACATGGTCATCTCCGGCGGCGAGAATGTCTACCCGGCCGAGGTCGAGAACGTCATCATGTCCCATCCCGACGTCGTCGAGGTAGCGGTCATCGGCGTCCCGGACCAGCGCTGGGGAGAGACCGTGAAGGCCGCCGTCGTGGCCAGGCCGGGATCAGGTCTCACCTCTGGAGCACTCATCGCCTTCTGCCGGAAGCGCCTGGCCCATTACAAGTGCCCGACAACCGTTGACTTCCACGACGCCCTCCCGCGGAATGCCTCCGGCAAGGTTCTAAAGCGCGAGCTTCGGGCCCGCTACTGGAGCGACCAGGGCCGCGCTGTCGGCTGACCCGGTGGTCGGCTGGAGCCGCCCGATCTGCGTTCGCACTACGTTGCGACGTGTCGCCGTCCCCCGGTTCGGAGCAGGAGGAGCTTAATCGTGAGTGCGAACCAGGTCGAGCCTCCCCGGAAGCGAGGCCGGCCCCGGAATGTCGAGCCCAGTGCGGAGTACCGGGAACGGCTCACGGATATCGTCACGGTGGCGGCGAAGGTGTTCCACGCCAAGGGTTACGAAGCCGGGTCGCTCGACGACGTGGCTGCCGCGCTGGGGATGCGCAAGGCCAGTCTCTACTATTACGTCAAGCGCAAGAGCGACCTGCTGCGCCTCGTGTTCGAGCGGGCCATCACCGTGGCTCTGAGTGAGGTCGACCGCCTCGCGGAGATCGACGACCCAGAGGAGAGGCTGGCGGCTTTGATCCGCTATCAGGCGACGCTCGTGGCCAGCGACCCGCCCCTCTTCGCGGTGTTCTTCGGCCAGCGGTCGGGGCTGGAAGACGCCGACCTGGCGGACATCAGCCGCAAGGAGCGCCGGTACATACGGCGGTTCGTGTTGGCGGTCGAGGCGGCCATGGAGGCCGACGTGCTGCCACCTGGGGACGCTCGCGTCATGGCAAACATGATCGTGGGCATGACGAGCTGGTCCTATAAGTGGTTCGATCCGCGCCGCGACGCCATCGACACGTTCGCGGACAGCTGCGTCGAGCTGGTGATCCGCCACGTTTAATTCGACCAGCCGGTTGACAGAAATCGTAGGTGCGATGTAGCCTCCTCCCACTTGGTGTTCGTTGTGGCCACGGCCGGGGGTGTGATGTCAGAAGCATGGATATTGGACGGCGTTCGTTCGCCGCGAGGCAAGGGCAGGCCGAATGGCGCCCTCCACCACATCCACCCGCAAGAGTTGCTCGGGCAGGTCCTCACTGCCCTCGGTGACCGGGTCGGCTTCGACTCGAGCGACGTCGATGACGTCATCATCGGCAATGGCAACCCGGTCGGTGACCACTCATGCGACATCGGCCGCCTTGCCGTGCTGGCCGCGGGGTGGTCCACCGAGGCGCCGGGCGTCACACTCCACCGCTGGTGTGGGTCCGGCCAGCAGGCCGTCACCTTCGCAGCGATGGGCGTTCGCTCGGGTGATCAGCGGCTCGTTGTCGGTGGGGGCGTCGACATGATGTCGCGCTGGCCCCCCGAGGAGGGCCCCCTCGACTTCTCAGCAGGCAACCCCGCCGTCCAGGAGCGTTACCCCATGGTGCCGCAGGGGATCGCCGCCGACCTGATCGCTACCATCGACGGTCTCACACGGGAGGACGTCGATACGTTCGCGGTGCGGAGCCAGGAGCGTGCGGCCACAGCCATCGCGGAGGGTCGCTTCGCAGGAAGCATCATTCCCATCCACAACAGGGATGGCTCGGTGGCGCTCGACCACGACGAGCACCCCCGCCCCGGTACCAGCCTCGAATCGTTGGCGAAACTGCCCCCGTCGTTCGAGAAGCTCGGCTCCGCGGTGCTGACCGACTACGGATACGACCGTTCGTTCGACGCGATGTGCCGCCAGGTCTATCCCGATGTCGATGCCGTCGATCACGTGCACCACGCCGGTAATTCGTCCGGGATCGTCGATGGTGCGGCTGCCATTGCCATCGCGTCCCCGGAATTCGCCCGGGCGCACGGCTTTCGTCCTCGAGCTCGGGTGGTTTGCACGGCAGCGGTAGGCAGCGAGCCGGTCATCATGCTGACCGCACCCGGTCCGGCCGCCAAGAAGTGCCTGGAGCGGGCCGGGATGTCCGTCGCCGACATCGACATCTGGGAGATCAACGAAGCGTTCGCCGCCGTCCCGCTGCAGACCATGCGCGACCTTGGGCTCGACCCGGACAAGGTGAACGTCAACGGCGGGGCCATCGCTCTCGGTCACCCCATTGGCGCCACCGGCGCCATGCTCATCCAGACCGCCCTCGACGAGCTCGAGCGCCGGGACCTCTCGACCGCGCTCGTCGTGATGTGCACCGGCGGGGGCATGGGCACAGCGACCATCATCGAACGTGTCTGAACCCCAGGCCGAGTAGGAGGAAACATGGACAAGCTGCTCTCAGGTGTCCGAGTAATCGAAGTCGCGATGTACGCCTTCGTGCCCTCGGCCGGGGCCGCCCTGGCCGACTGGGGTGCCGACGTGATCAAGGTGGAGCATCCTGAGACCGGCGACCCGGTGCGGGGGCTGTCCTCCTACGGCTTCAAGCCGGGCGATGGGGGCGTGACCACCCTCTGGGAGGTGTTCAACCGGGGCAAGCGGGATATCGGCATCGACATCTCGGCGCCCGACGGCTACGACCTGCTCATGTCCCTCATCGACGAGTCGGACGTGTTCATCACCAGCTTCATGCAGCCGGCCCGGGCCCGCCTCGGCATCGACGTCGACCAGGTCATGGCCCGCAACCCGCGGATCATCTACGGCCGGGGGACGGGCCACGGCCCGGTCGGACCCGACGCGGACAAGGGCGGCTTCGACGGCATCTCCTACTGGAGCCGGCCGGGGACCAGCACGGCGTCGATCCCTCCCGGCTACGAGTTCCCGATCCTGCTGCCGGGGCCGGCCTTCGGCGACTGCCAGAGCGGCATGTTCCTTGCTGGCGGGATCTTGGGCGGCCTCTACCGCCGCGAGAAGACTGGGCAGGGCGGGGTGGTGGACGTATCACTCCTCGGCTCCGGGATGTGGGCCATGCAGGCTTCGATCGCCGGCTCGTACTCGATCGGCTCGGACAACATCGTCCAGCTGGACCGGCGCCGGCCGCCCAACCCTCTCACCAACCTCTACCGCAGCGCGGACGGCAAGTTCTTCGTGCTCGGCATGCTCCAAGCCGATCGGTACTGGGCTGGTCTGTGCCAAGCCCTTGGGCACCCGGAGCTCGCCGAGGACGGGCGCTTCGCCGACCTGAAACTGCGAGCGGAGAACAGCGAGGCCTGCGTGGAGGCGCTCGACGCCATCTTCGCCACAATGACCTTCGAGCGGCTGGCCGCGGCCCTTGACAGTCAGGAAGGCCAGTGGTCGCGGGTGGCCGTGCCGGGCGACACGCTGACCGACGAGCAGTGCCTGGCCAACGGGTACCTCAGGTTCGTGGACTACGCGAGCGGTGCCAGGCTCCCCATGGTGCCCGTCCCGGCCCTCATCGACGAGGTGCACCCGGACTTGCGACCGGCGCCGGCCCTGGGGGAGCACACCGACGAGATCCTGAGCGCCCTCGGCCGCAGCGACGACGAGGCGCTCAGGCTCAAGGTAGCCGGCGTCGTCACTTGAACGGCCGCCATCCCATACCTCCGCGCGAAAGGACCATGCTGTGAACCTCGAGTCCAAAGGTCGAACCGTCTACGAGGCCGACCTCCGGGTGGAGCCGCTGAAACTAGCCGAGCTTCAGGCCGCCATCGGCACACTCACCTCGTCGGACACCGCCTCGCTCGTCCCGTGGTTCGGGGCGACCATCGGCGGGGACGAGCGCCTCGTGGAGGCGCTGGGCATGGACCTCACCCGGGCCATGCTTTCCGGCCACAGCTACACCTGGGAGAGGCCGTTCGTGCCCGGCGAGTCGATCCACGCCAGCCTGACGATCGCCGACGTGTACGAGAAGGGCAGCAACCAGTTCGCCGTGCTGGTCGCGAAGTTCCATGACGCCCAAGGGCAGACGGTGCAAACCCAGCAGACCACCTTCATCGAAAGGAGCGCCAAGTGAGCGTCCTTCACGCCGCGACCACGGCCCCCGTAACCAGAGTGCAGATCGCCCGCTACGCCGGCGCGGTGGGGGACTTCAACCCGATCCACCTCGACGACGCCTTCGCCACCCAGGCCGGCCTCCCGTCGGTGATCGCCCACGGGCCGCTCACCCTGGCGCTCGTCGTCGACCAGATCGTGGCCCAGGTCGGGCCCGGCGCACTGAGATCCTTCGACGCCAGGCTGCGGGCACCGGTCTTTCCCGGCGACGAGCTCACCCTGGTGCCCGCGGGGGACGGCCTCGAGGTGCGCAACGCCAATGACACCGTGGTGGCCTCGGTCACCCTCGACTTGAAGTCGGAGTGATGACAGCTTACGAGTACCTTCTCGAAGAGGAGCGCCCCGGCGGCATCCGCATCCTCACCCTGAACCGGCCCGACAACCTGAACTCCTGGAACGCCGGGATGCGAGCCGAGATGCGCCGTGCCTTCGACGACGCTGCCGCAGAACCGGCACTGCGGTGCCTGATCGTCGTCGGCGCAGGCCGCGCGTTCTCCGCCGGTGAGGACGTGACGGGCATGGCAGACCTCACGGCGATCGGCACCCGCGGCTTCAGAGCGGCTGCTCGCGGCATCCACTCCGTGTTCGACACCGTCGAGTCGATGGAGGTCCCGGTGATCGCCGCCATCAACGGTGTGGCCGCCGGCGGTGGCTTCGAGCTGGCCCTCTCCTGCGACTTCCGGGTGATGTCGACCAGGGGGCGGTTCGTGATGCCCGAGGCCAAAGTCGGGCTGATCCCGGGGAGCGGGGGGTGTTCCCGGCTGGTCCGCCATGTCGGACTGGGACGAGCCAAGGAGCTGGTCATGCTGGGAGGAGCGCTCGACGCGAACCGTGCCCTGGAACTAGGGCTGGCCACCTCGGTGTGCCCCGAGGGCGACGCGGTGGAGGAGGCCGTCAAACTGGCCGAGCGGATCGGCGGCCTGGCCCCTCTTGCCGTCGGCATGGCCAAGCTGATCCTCAACACTTGCACCGACGTCGATGCCGAGACGGGGCGCAGGCTGGAGCGGCTCGGCCAGAGCGTGCTCAAGCTCACGAACGACCACCAGGAAGGAGCCGCCGCGTTCGTCGAGAAACGGCCCCCCCAGTGGACCGCCACGTGACCGTTGGGTGCGTCGAAGCCTTGAGCACATACGTGGTGCCAGGACGGACCGCCCGACCTGGTGATGCCATCCAAGAGGCGCGAGATGCCGAACTTGCCGGCTTCGGTGCCGTCTATGTCAGCGAACGCCTCGACCTCAAGGAGGCTGGCGCGGTGTGCGGTGCGGTGGTGGGGGCAACCACCGGTATCCGGGTGGGTACCGCGCTCATCCACCAAGGGACCCGCCACCCCCTGACCATCGCCGCCATGGCCGCGACCCTCCAGTCGATGAGTGAGGGACGGTTCCTGCTCGGAATGGGCCGCGGGCTTGCGGCCCTCGCCCCTTCCCTCGGCGTCGGCAAGGCGACCCTCGCTAGCCTGGAGCACACCGCCAGCATCCTTCGGCGCCTGTGGGCCGGGGAGCGGATCTCGGAGGAAGGACCGGCCGGGTCGTTCCGCAAGCTGCGCTTCGCCGATGTTCCCGAGGCTTCACCGCCACCGATGTACCTCGGGACGATTGGCCCGAAGGGGATGGCGCTGGCCGGTCGGGTGTTCGATGGCGTGATACTCCACCCGTTCCTGACGGTCGAAGCGGTGGCCCGCTCCGCTGCGATCGTGCGGGAGGCGGCCTCCGAAGCCGGCCGCGACCCGCAGGCGATCCGGATCGTGAGCACCTTGGTGACCGCTCCCGACCTTTCCGAGGCGCGCACCGACCTCGCGGTGCGAGCCCGGGCGGTCAGCTACTTCCAGGTCCGCAGCCTCGGCGAGCAGTTGGTCGAGCGCAACGGCTGGGACCAGTCCGTCCTCGCTGGGATCCGGTCGCACCCCACGATGGCCGGTGCCGGCATCGCCGACACCGCGATGCCGCGCGACCGCCTGGTGGATGCCGCTGAGGCGATGCCCGAGGAGTGGTTCGCGCAAGGTGCCGCGATCGGCTCCAGCAGCCATTGCGCGCAGCGGGTCGCGGCCTACCTGGGCGCGGGCGCCGACGAGGTGCTCCTCCATGGGGCGTCTCCGGCTGAGTCCGCCGGCGTCGTCCGTGCCTTCACCCGGCTGCCGTGACCCCTGCCTCGACGAGCCTGGCGCCCCGGGAGCTCCTCGCGGTCCTCGCGTCGCTGGTGCAACCGGAGACCGGTTCTGGTGAGGCAGTGGACCTCAGGCGGCTCAAAGGCGGCTACTCCCGTGAGATGTGGTCGTTCGACCTCCTGACGGCCGGCGGCCGCAGGCCGCTGATTCTCTGCGTCGACAGCGAGGCCGGCGTTGTAGGAGCGGGCCCCCATTCGCTCGGCCGCGTCCACGAAGCCGAGTTGCTGGCGGCTCTGCACGGCGCGGGACTGCCCGTGCCGGGCGTCGCGGCCGCGGCGGATGCCGGTGGGCCACTCGGGCGCCCCTTTCTCATCATGGACAGGCTCCCGGGAAGTGCCGCCATCGGGCCCCTCCACCGAGATCCGCGCTACACGCAGCATCGCGGCCGTCTCGCCTCGCAGCTGGCAGGCATTCTGGCCCGCATCCATGCCGCCCCGGTGGACGATCGCATCTTCGGGTCGAGGCCGCCTTCATACGGGTTGACAGCCACTGAGCAGTGGACCGCGGAGCTGCAGGGCACCCCACTGGGCACGGCGACGGCGTTCAGCGAAGCGATCGGCTGGTTGGAGGGACATGTGCCTCCCCCGCCGCCCCAGCCAACGCTGGTCCACGGGGACTACCGCACCGGCAACATCCTCCATGACTGCGACCAGTCGGGCATGCCCAACTTGCTGTCGGTGCTGGATTGGGAGATGGCCCACCTCGGCGACCCCTTGGAAGACGTCGCCTGGGCCGCGCTGGTCTGCTGGCGGGTCGGCACCGGCAGGGTCGGCGGCCTGGCCGAGCTGCACGAGTGGCCGGCCCTCTACGCCCGGGCGGCGGGGCGCCCGGTGGAGTCGGTGGCGCTCCGGTTTTGGGAGGTGCTCGGCTCGGTCAAGATGGCATGCCTCATGCATCGGGCCAGCGTCGCGGTCAGTGACGCGGCCGAGCGCAGCCTGCTCGAGCGGCTCCTCGCCGAGCTGGAAGCGGAAACCGAGATCCTCCTGGCGCTCGATTAAAGTCGACTGATAAGTTGACAGAATACCAGGGGGTGCCGCAGTGAGCAGTCGGTGGAAGCGAGGGTGATCGGGGTGGGCACGACGTCAGTTGGGCCGCACACGACGTGGTTCCAAGTTCGTGGAGTGCGCAACGGGAGTCTCGTCGCGGTGACGTGGCGCAACGGTGCCGTGGACGGCGATCCCCCGACCGTCGACCTGATCGCCATGGAGGTGGAGCTGGTGCTTGCCGCCCGGACCGATCCGCAGTTCGCCGGGAGCCTTGCCCTCGAGGGTGACGTGAACGGGCTGATCTTGGCCGATCCCACCTTGGCGCTGCGCATCATCGAGCGGGTGGTCGACAAGGTGACTGAGGTCGTGGCCGCCGACGAAGCCAGTTGAGCCGTGGACGTATGCTTCTTCGCCCGCCCCAACCTCGCACCCGGCGGTGACCCGGCGGCCTTCCTCGACATCGCACGCCTGGCGGACGCGGCCGGACTCCACTCCATTTGCTTCGGCGAGCACCTGGCGATGTCGGCCGACACTGACCGCTATCCCTACGGCCCATGGAGACACGGGCCCGATACCGCCTGGATGGACCCCCTCATCACTCTTTCGGCCGTGGCGGGGGTGACCGAGCGGATCCGCCTGTCGACAGCGATACTCCTGGCCCCGCTGCGGCCGGGCCTCGTGTTGGCCAAGGAGGTGGCCACGCTCGACGTCATCTCAGGGGGCCGAGTCGAGCTGGGCCTTGGCACAGGATGGCAGGCGGCGGAGTACCGCGGGGTCGGTCTGGAATGGGACCAACGGCAGCGGCGCTTCGACGAGGTGATCGACGTCTGTCGCCTCGCGTGGGGCCCGCAGCCCTTCTCGCTGCCGACCAGCGGCGGGACCGAGACGTTGACGGCGTTGCCCACTCCAGTTCAGCAGCGCATTCCTCTGTACTACGGCGTGAAGGCCAGCCAGCCCAACGCAGCGCGCATCGCCCGATTCGGCGACGGTTGGTCCCCGGTCGGCGTGAGACCCGACGACGTCCGCCGTGGGGTGTCAACGATCTCCGCCGAGTTCGACAAGGCGGGGCGGGATCCCGCGGGCCTGGTGGTCAGGATTCCCCTGCCCGCGGTGCTCGGCGAGGGCGGCGGTGTTGACGTCAGGGCCACCTTCGAGGCCTCCGAGGAGTTCATCGAGGCCGGCGCGACGATGTTCGTGTGCGGCTTCGACCATCGTCTGCGTTCGCTCGATGAGGCCGCAGAACTGATTGGCGGCTACGCCGAAGCAGGAAGGGGGTTGACCGTATGACGGACATGGACGGAAAGGTCGCGCTGGTCACAGGTGCCAGCTCTGGGGTCGGGCAGAAGACCGCGGAACTCTTGGCGCGGCGAGGGGCCCGGGTCGTTCTGTGCGATCTCGACGCGTCGGGCGGGGCGGTGGCAGAAGGGATTGTCACGGCAGGCGGCGAGGCGGTCTTCCGCACCGTCGATGTCCGAAGCCTCGAGCAGCTGCAACAGGCAGTGGCGGTGGCGGAGAGGTCGTACGGCCGTCTCGACACGGTGGTCGCCAATGCCGGCACGGTCGGGGGCTCAGCGGTGGCACATCGCCTCGAGGATCTCACCGACGACCAATGGGTGTCGATCATCGACGTCAACCTCGTCGGGACGATGCGGACGTTCGCGGCGGCGATCCCGGCATTGCGGCGTGCCGGCGGGGGGGCGATGTCGGCCACCGCGTCCATCGCCGCCCTCACGGGAGTGGCCGGGCAGGCGGCCTACAGCGCGTCGAAGGGCGGGATCGTCAGCGTCGTGCGTACCTTGGCCTACGAGCTGGTCGCCGACGGCATCCGGGTCAACTGCGTGTGCCCGGGAGGGATCAACACCAACCTCCTCGGAGACACCGACATCCTCCCGGCGCTGACCGCCCAGATGGAGGCTGCTGCGACACGCGGCGACGCGATGAGCCCCCAGGAGCTCATGAACCGCGCCGCGCAGCCTGAAGAAGTGGCCAACGTCCACCGCTTTCTGGTGTCCGACGACGCATCGCTCATCACGGGCCAGGCAGTCGTCTGCGACTCCGGAAGCATGGTCGCCAACCTGTGGATGGTCATCGACCGCTGAGCGAAGGAGAGCACACCGATGCGGGACGCAGGAAGCGACATGGGCTGGCAGGCCCGATCGACGTTGCACCGGTATTGCAGGGCCATCGACGACCACGATATAGACGCTTTGCGTGACGTCTTCAGCGAGGACGTCGTCTTGATCGTCGGAGGCGACAGCACCGAGGGCGACGGCGCCACGCAGTCCTTCGCCGGGCGCGAAACGGTCGCTCAAATCCTGGCCTCCCTGTTCCAGGAACGCAACTGGGCCCGCCACGTCGTGTCCAACGAGCAGGTTGAGGAAAGAGGCGATGGTGGCGTGGAGGTCCGCAGCTACTTCAACTACCTCCTGGCCAAGCCGGATACCCGCGTCCTCGGAGTGGGGGACTACAAAGCGATCATGCGCCGGGAAGGTGATCGGCTGCGGATAGCAGAGTTCTCCGCATCCATTCTCGATGAAGTCGAGCTGCCCAGGGGGACGACGGCATGACCATCACAGATGCAGCCCAGGTCGACCTGTACTCGGTCGACACCTTCGCGGGCGGCCACCCCATCGACGTGTACGAGTGGCTGCTGGCCAATGACCCCGTCCACTGGCACCACGAGCCCGACGGGCCCGGCTTCTGGGTCGTGAGCCGCGCCGCCGACATCCGCTTCGTCAACAGCCGTGACGATCTCTTCTCGCACTGGCCCGTCTCCATGATCGAGGACTACATGGAGACCGAGCGCAAGTCGATGGTGAACCTCGACCCGCCGATCCACACGCAGCTGCGGAGAGCGGTGATACCCGCCTTCCTGCCGGGTGCGATCAGATCCCGGATGCCGGGGTTCCGCCAGGCCGCGGAGGCGATCGTCGACGAGGTCCGCGACCGGGGGGCCTGCGACCTCGTGCGAGACGTCGCCGGCAAGATGGCCTCGTACGTGACCGCCGACATCCTTGGGATACCGCGTGACGACGCGGTGCGCCTGTACGAGTACATCGAAATCGGCTTGGCCGGCGGCGGGACCTATAAGCCGGAAGAACGCCAGGCGGCAGCCAACTCGCTGGCCGAGTACTCCGTCGGGGTATGGGAGGACCGCAGGGCGCATCCCACCGGTGATGTGTGCTCCCAACTGGCGGAGTGCACCATCGATGGCGCACCTATCGGCGTCGAGGACTTCTGCATGAACCTGGTGCTGCTCATCGTCGGCGGCGGTGACACCACCCGCCACCTTATCGCCGGCGGGATGGAGGCCCTCTTCGAGCACCCAGACCAGAGGGCGTTGCTGGAGGAGGCGTTCGACCGACGTCTCACCTCCGCCGTCGAGGAGATGCTCCGCTGGGTGACGCCGACGATGTACAACCGCCGCAGCGCCAAGGTCGACGTGACGTTCCAGGGGCGGCCCATACGGGCCGGTCAAAAGGTTTGCGTCTACTACGCGATCGGCAACCGGGACCCCGAGCAGTTCGCCGATCCCTTCCGCTTCGACATCACCCGCTCGCCAAACAGCCACTTGTCGTTCAGCGGGCAGGGCCAGCATTTCTGCCTCGGAGCCCATGTGGCGCGCGCCGAGGCGGCGGCGATGATCCGGGCGCTCTTCGAGGGGCTGCCGGCGATCCGCCAGGACGGTCCCGTGGTCTGGGAGCGCTCCAACTTCGTCATGGGGCCAGCGGAACTGCCAGTCGCTTGGTGACGCGAAAAGGTCGCCTCCTCCCGGGCCGGGCCCGGGAGGAGGCGACCTTTGGGGGATCAATCGAGGTGGTAGAGCTTGGCTGCGTTGTCGTGCAGGATCTTGCGCAGGGTGTCGTGGGGCAGGTGGCCGAGGTTCTGGTTGATGAACTCCCTCGGCACGAGGGCGGAGCTGGCTGGCCCAGGCGACATGCTCGTCGGGTGCGGGAAGTCGGTCTCGTAGAGGATGTTGTCGGGGCCGATGTAGTCGATGGCGGCATCGAGGGTGTCACCGGTCTCGAACCAGAAGCAGGCGTAGATCTGGCGGCGGAAGTACTCGCTCGGCAGCATGCCGTACTCGGGATGCTCCCGCGCCACGCCGCACTCCTTCCACATCCAGTCCAGGGCCTGCAAGGCGAACGGCACCCAGCCGACGCCACTCTCCACTGACACGAACTTGAGGTCCGGGAAGCGATGGCAGATCCCACCGTTGATGATCGTCGCAACGGTCTTTGCGTTGCCGAGGAAGAACGTCATCGGGAACGCCGCGTAGTTGCTGTGGGGCCCGCAGGACGGGTGCAGCATCTGCAGCATCGTGGCATCACCGCTGCCGATGTGGAAGTTGACCGACAGCTGCATCTCCTGCGCAGCAGCCCACAGCTTGTCCCAGTGTGGGTCGCTCAGTGTCGGCGAGCCGAAGTCCTCAGGCGCCTGCGAGAAGATCATGCCCTCGTGGCCGATGCCGACACATCGCTCCATTTCCTTGATGGATAGGTCGATGTCCCAGAACGGGACGGCCATGACCGGGACGTAACGGCTCGGCGCCACGCGGCGAAAGTCGGCGAGCCAGTCGTTGTACGCCTGCAGCAGAAGCAGCGCCAAGTCCATGTCCCCGAAGTTGGTGTAACGACCGGCGCCGAAGCCCCCGACGTTGGGATACAGGACCTCGGTGTGAATGCCGTACGCGTCCATGATCTCCAGGCGACCTTCCGGCTGCCAGATACGCGGATCCACCATGTCCAGCTGGGCGGGGAACTGCGGAGGCGGCTCTTTCCACCCGGCGATCGCGAGTCCGGCAGCCGGGCTGAGCACCGTCCCGCTAGACACCCACCACTCGACGCCGTTGTCGTCTCGCTCCACGTGCGGGATCTTGTCGCCGTACTTCGAGGGCACTCGCGACGTCCACAGGTCGTAGTGCTCCACCACATGGGTGTCGCAGTCGATGATCTTCACGCCAAGCTCATCTACCAAGTCCATTGGAACCCCCTAATCAGCGTACGGACGGAGCCGGGACGGCGCGCGCCCTGAGTCCTTGGAGACTACGACCACCTCGTAATATTGTCAACCGAACGGTAGGCAAAAAGATGGTGCCGCCTGGCGCATCAGTCGACCATGGCACCAACCCAGCGGTGCAGGCGGTCCCACAGCTGGACCCTCGTCCCGGCGAAGTTGTGCATGTGCGCCATTCCCGGGATCTCGGTCAGGGTCATGTCGCGGCACGCCCGGTAGGCAGTCGGCTCCGACCGTAGGTCGGGGATGACATCCCGGTCACCGGAGGCGACCAGCACCGGAGCGGTAATGGCCGCCGCCTCGCCTGCCACCACGCCGGGGCTGAGCATGGAGAAGACGACCGGCGGGGTGGTGGCGCTACCCCACGGCGGGGGCTGGGCGCTGCGCGGGTACCCGCTGCCCATGTCGGCGTCGACCAGCGCCGCTGGCACGTCCTCCCGGTAGAAGGCCCATCGGAACATGCCGACCCCCCCGGCCGATTCGATGCTGGTCTCGAGCCCCCCGCTCGGGTCGTCGCGTTCCTGGAGATCGACGGCGAGGCGCCCTTCGGGCGTCGGTATCACGGTTTGCAGGGCGCTGAAGCCCAGAACTCCGACGGCGTCGAAGGTGTCGTGGTTGCCCTGGGTGACGATCGTGATTCCTCCTCCCATCGAGTGGCCCAGCCCGACGGTGAAGGCGACATCAACCGGTCCGATCCCCTCGAGGAGGGTGCCCTCCCTGAGATCGGCCACGACGCGACGGGCTGCAACGTCATTGGCTCGAGCCAGGCGGGCATAGGTCAGCGAGGCCGGGTCCGGCTGGCTGCTGTCCCCGACGCCGAGGTGGTCGCAGGCCACGAAGATCCACCCCCTGGCCGTGTGGAAGGCGGCCTGGTTGTAGCTGTCGTCCTCGTCGAACTGGACCCCGAAGTATCCGCGGGCCAGGCCTCCGCCGGGAAAGCCGAAGGCCACCACTCGCCCCGGGCTGTCCGAGTCGCCCGCAGGCAGGTGGACGGTCGCCGCGAGATGCTCGCCGTCTCCCACGTCGATCGTGATGTTGTGCCCGGTCGTCATGCTGGCGATTAGAAGCGCTGTCGAAGGCGGTGTCAACAGCCCCGGGGTCCACACTTCTTTTCGTCGACCAGCGAGTTGACAATAATCAGGAACGCTGGTACCTTCCGACCATGACCGCCACTGCGTCAGCAGGTAACCGGATCTATCGCGAGGGCGACGAGGACATCCCCGAGGAGTTCGTCGACCTTTTGCGACGGATGCTCATGCATCACCTGGAGAACTCGACCAATCCGCATTACACCGAACTCCTGGCGCACCTCTGGCTGCGGGGGATGACGCTCTGCCCAGAGGAGAGGCTCAAGACGGTCTACGCCAAGCTCATGCAGCAGGAGGTGGAGCACGGCGTGATCACGTCGAGGATCCTCGCCGGGCTGGGCGTCGATCGGGTGGACGAGCCGATCAAGCAGTACCTCTTCCACCTGCCGATCGACACCTTCTGCGATCTGGCCTTCTTCAACGCCCTCGGCGACAGGGTCGGGTGCTACATCGGGGAGACGTGGGAGGACGTCCCCTACGAGCCCCTGCTCAGTGTCGCCGACCGCCTGCACCGCGACGAGGTGTTCCATGCCACCTTCGGGATGACCAACCTCCGGCGGGTGTGCTCGACCAGGGAAGGCTTGACCGAGGCGAACGAGAAGTTGAAGATCTGGTGGCCTGCCGCGCTCGACATGTTCGGAAGCTCCACCTCGGAGTTCTCCGACGCGTACGTCCGGTGGGGACTGCGCAAGCTCAACAACGAGCAGCTGCGTCGGCAGTACGTCGCCGACACCCGCCCGGTGCTCGAGGAGATCGGCCTCACCGTGCCCGACGACGAGGTCAACCGCAGATTCTTGTAGCGCCGGCCGGCGGTTGCCCGGGCTCGGTCGACTCGACGGGTTCTATCGACTGGACGGTTGACAATATTTAAGGCCCGGGCGTAAAGTCCGTACCGTCAGCGGGGGGAGGGAACCGTCGCCGGCAGTGCATGTAGGGGGAAGCGAGCGTGGTGCCAGCGGTCGGCTCGACGCTGGTCACGTTTGGTCACAAGGAACCCGCGATCGCCAAGGCCCGCATTCAGTGGTGCGTAATGGGCGCGCACATATCCATAGAAGGAGCAGTCAGTGAGAAGCAGGTACCTCAGGGCTACGGGCGCGTTCGTTGCCGCCGGGCTCGCTGTCGCAGCATGCGGCTCCAGCAGCAAGACAACGAGCACGCCGACGACCGGCTCGTCGGGCACCGCCGCTCCGGGCGGCAGCGCAGGGACCGGCACGCCGATCACCGTGGGGGCGATCGAAACCCTGAGCGGCCCGCTGGCGTCCTCGCTCGGCGGGATCAAGGAGACCCTTCAGGCGTGGGTCGACTACACCAACGCCAACGGAGGTCTGGAGGGTCACCCAGTCAAACTCATCGTCAAAGACGACGCTGGCAGCGGCACGACGGGGCTGGCTGACGCCCACGAGCTGATCCAGCAGGATCATGTTGCCGCCATCGTCGACGACGAGAGCACCGTGGACGGGGACTGGGCCTCCGCCGTCGCCTCCGCCGGTGTCCCTGTCGTGGGTGGTCTGGCGGTCGACGTGCCGTTCCTCACCAACCCCGACTGGTTCGCCTCGTCGACCAACAACTACGCAGCCGCATACGGGGTGATGGGCATAGGCAAGAGCATCGGCCCGAAGCAGGCAGTCGTCTACTGCACGGAGAACGCGGCGTGCGCCCAGATCATCCCGTTCTTCAAGAGCATTGCCCCCACCCTCGGGATGAGCATTCCGTACACGCAGAGCGTGGCGGCTACCTCGCCGGACTTCACGGCCGTCTGCCAGGCTCTCAAGTCCTCCGGTGCGCAGTCCTATGTGATGATCGAACCCACGACGGTGATCGAGCGGATCTCCGCAGCCTGCCGGCAGCAGGGCGTGACAGCCAAGATCGTCGAGGCCGCCTCGTCGGTGGAGCCATCACTGTTGACTCAGCCCGGCGTCGATGGCCTAGAGGCCGTCGCCGTCGACTTCCCCTTCATCGCCACTGGCACGCCGGCCACCGAGGCCTTCCATGCGGCACTGGCCAAGTATGCGCCGGCCAACCTGCTCTCCCAGTGGGGTCCGGGGGTGACTGTCCCCTGGGTTGCAATGCAGTTGTTGGCCGAGGCCGTCAAGGCGTCGGGGTCCGGTCCGGTCACCCCGGCATCGATCAAGACCGGCCTGTACACGCTGAAGGGTGACACCCTCGGTGGGCTCGCTCCACCGCTGAGCTTCAGCCCCGGGCAGGTCAACTTCCAAAACTGCTACTTCACCATAGGGATCTCCCACGGGGCGTTCGTGGCGCCGAACGGGCTGCAGACCAGTTGTGCTCCCGATGCACTGATAGCAGGGGTCGCCAAGGCCGCTGCGGCAGGGTGAGCAGAGGCAGGGGGGGCAGGTGAACCTCTGGCCGTTCATCATTGCGGGGGTCGTGACCGGCGCGGTCTACGGTCTGGCCGGTGTCGGCCTGGTGCTGACCTACAAGACATCGGGGATCTTCAACTTCGCCCATGGCTCCGTGGCGACCGTCGCGGCCTACATCTTCTACACCCTCCACGAGCAGCACCACGTGGCCACGCCGCTGGCGGTGGCAATCGCGTTGGCGCTGAGCGGCCCGCTTCTCGGGTTGGCGCTCGAGCGCCTCGGACGATCGATGACCCAGTCATCCCTGGCCGTCCAGGTGGTCGGGACGGTGGGGCTGCTTATACTGGTCGAGGCGGCGGTGACCATCATCTACGGGACGGTGGTCAGCCGGACCGTGCCCCCGTTCCTCGGGACGGGGACAGTCCATCTCGGCTCCACGGTCATCACGGTCACCCAGATCGTCATCTTCGTCGTCGCGCTCGGCGCCACGGTAGGGCTTTACGCCTACTTCCGCTTCGCCCGGCGAGGCCTGGCCATGCGGGCGGTGGTCGAGAACCCCGGGCTGCTCGACCTGGCTGGCACTGACCCGACCGCGTCCCGCCGGCTGGCATGGATGATCGGTGTCACCTTCGCGTCCGTGTCGGGGATCCTCTTGGCTCCGCTCATCGGCCAGCTCGACCCTGTGACACTGACGTTCCTGGTAGTGGAGGCGTTCGGGGCTGCGGCCATCGGGTCGTTCACCAGCCTCCCGCTCACGTTCGGGGGCGGGCTGGCCATCGGCATCGGGTCATCGCTCTGCACCAAGTACTTCCACTCCGGGCTGGCCAGCGGATTGTCGTCGTCGTTGCCGTTCATCGTCCTGCTCGTGGTGCTGGTCACTGCCCGGCGGGGGCGCTTGGCCCAGCCCCCGGTGCGGATCTACGAGCAGCGGTCCTCCTGGCGAATGGCGGGATCGTCCCAGCTGGGGCTCGGACTCCTCCTCGTCGTGTTCCTGGTGGCCGTGCCGTCCTTCGCCGGCTTCCAACTCGACGGGTGGACCACCTTCCTCGTCGACATTGTGCTGTTCATGTCCCTCGGCCTGCTCGTCAGGACGTCGGGGCAGGTCTCACTCTGCCAGGTCAGCTTCGTGGCGATCGGGGTGGCGTCGATCTCGCATCTCGTCGTCGGCCACCACGTCCCCTGGGTGCTCGCCCTGTTGCTGAGCGGGCTGATCGCGGTCCCCGTCGGCGCCCTACTGGCGATCCCGGCGATCCGCCTCTCGGGCCTGTACCTCGCCCTGGCGTCGTTCGGTTTCGGGATTCTCCTGCAGTACATGTTCTACACGCAGAGTTACATGTTCGGCTCGACCGGCATTGGGTTGAACATCCCCCGCCCGAAGGTATCGTGGCTCAATCTCAGCAGCGACAAGGCGTACTACTACTTCGTACTGGTGATCGGCGTGCTGATCGCGGTCGCGCTGGTCGCTCTCAACCGCAGCAGGTTGGGACGCCTGCTCCGGGCGCTGGCGACCAACTCGACCGGGCTCACCGCCAGCGGAGCGTCGGTGAACATAACCCAGGTACTGGTCTTCTGTCTGGCCGCGTTCATCGCCGCCATCGCCGGCGCCCTCGGCGGCGGGGTGGTGGGGGTGGTCTCAGCCGACAACTACCCGCCGCTGCTGTCGCTCACCTATTTCTTGGTCATCGTCATCACCGCGGGCGGCGAGCCCTGGTACGCGGTCCTGGCGGCAGCGGGAATCAGCCTGATCCCGACCTACGTCCACGGCGCCAACGTGACCAACTACCTAGACGTCGCGTTCGGGGTGGTCGCGCTGCTCTACGCGCTGACCCCGGCGTCGGCCCGTGCTCTGCCGCGGTCGGTGACCGGCGCAATCGACCGACTGGCCGCCTGGGTGCCACGTCCAACCCGGGGCATCGTGACTGTCGCGCCGGCGGTCACCTCATCGACGCCAATCTCTCGGGCCGGTGACGTCCCCGCTCCGGAGCCGGTTGTGGCCGGCAGCGGGCTTCGGGTGAACGGTCTCGAGGTCCGTTTCGGAGGCCTCGTTGCGGTGGACGGCGTCGACCTGGAGGCCCCGGTCGGGCGCATCACCGGGCTGATAGGGCCGAACGGTGCCGGAAAGACGACCACCTTCAACGCTTGCTCTGGTCTCAACCAGCCGAGCGCGGGCTTCCTCGAGATGGCCGGCCAGCCGATGGGAAGGAGGGGGCCCGCGGCGCGGGCGCGCCTCGGCCTCGGCCGAACCTTCCAGCAGACCGAGCTGGCCGACGATCTCTCCGTGGCCGAGAACGTCGCACTCGGGCGGGAGGGCGGCTTCGCCGGCTACAACCCTCTCCGCCACATCGTCGGGAGCCGGCGCCAGATGCGTGAGATCGGAGAGGCGGCTGCAGAGGCCATGGAGATCTGCGGCCTGGTCCAGCTGGCCGACACGCCCGTAGGGCTCCTCTCAACCGGGCAGCGACGGCTGGTCGAGCTGGCCCGTTGCATTGCCGGCCCTTTCCGGGTGCTGCTGCTCGATGAGCCGTCGTCGGGGCTCGACCGCGCCGAGACCCGGGAGTTCGGCCAGATCCTCCGCCTCCTGGTGTCGGAGCGGGGCCTCGGCATTCTCCTCGTCGAGCACGACATGTCCCTCGTGTCCGACGTGTGCGACTACATCTACGTCCTCGACTTCGGCCGTCCGCTGTTCGCAGGGACGCGCGACGAGGTGCTGGCGTCGCCGGTGGTCCGGGCCGCCTACCTCGGCGAGACGATCGACGGGGGCGACTCGTACTCTCAGTCTGGAGGGCGGGCAGAGGTGCTGATATGAGTCAGGCAAGCCCTGAGCCAGACGGTGCCACGCACGGCGACAGGCCGGAGGCGACGCCCGAGTGCGCACTCCGACTGGTCGATCTGGTTGCCGGCTATGGGTCGACCATGGTCCTTCGCAATGTGAGCATCGACGTGCCGAGCGGCGAGGTGGTGGCGCTGCTCGGCCCCAACGGCGCCGGCAAGACGACTGTACTGCGGGCGGCCTCGGGCCTCATCCGCTCGAGCAGCGGATCTGTGGTGCTCGGCGGGGTGGACGTCTCCAAGCGCGAGCCCCATGATCGCCTCCGGTCGGGTCTGTGCCTCATCCCTGAGGGGCGGGGGATCTTCCGCAGCCTCACGGTCGCGGAGAACCTCCGGCTCTACCTCCCGCCGTGGGCCAAGCGGGGGGCGTCCTATGACACCGCGGTTGACCTGTTCCCCGTGCTCGCCGAGCGGCTGAAGCAGGCCGCCGGCAGCATGTCAGGAGGCCAGCAGCAGATGCTCGCCCTGGCCCGCGCGTACCTCTCAGGCGCTGTTGTCGTGATGCTCGACGAGGTGTCGATGGGGCTCTCGCCGATCATGGTCGACGAGGTCTTCGCTGCCATCCGACAGCTGGCGGCGACCGGCGTGGCGCTGGTGGTGGTGGAGCAGTACGTCAACCGGGCGCTCGGCCTGGCAGATTCCGTGGTCGTCATGAGGAAGGGTGAGGTGGTCCACGTCGGATCGCCGTCGCAACTCGATGAGGCGGCGCTGGCCGCGCAGTACCTCGGTGCCGACCTCCCGGCCCCGGCCTGATCAGCCGGCCGACCAGGTCCGGGCTCGGCTCACGCCGCCGCGGCGGCGCACGCCCGGGAGAGGCCGTCTTCCACGCCGCTCAGCACCGCTGACGACAGGCCCGTGACGGCCTCGCGCGACCACGGGTTCCGTCCTGCAAGGATCCACAGCTCCCGCGAGCCGTCGGGCCCGGGCGTCGATGGGTCGTGGACGCTTCCTGCCTGCTGAAGCACGAAGCCGAGCGGGCCGAGCGCCCGCGGCCCGATGGTGCAGGAGCCGGTCACGACGAGACGGAGCAGGTCGGCACGGAGCTCGATGGCGGGCAGCCCGGGCGCGCCGGGCGGCCGATCCCAGCAGACGATCGCCGGCCCGTGGTCCGTGTCGCCGATGGCGATCACCGCCACCCGACTACCGTCGGCGAGCTCCGGCCAGGCATCAGTGTCGTCGAATCCGGCGTCGAAGTGACCGGCGTGGATGACCGCGGCGAAGTTGGTGCCCACCTGGTGGTCGACTTTGTCGTCCCGGCCGAGCAACGTTATGCCCTCCAGGTTGACGTCGTTGGCCAGTGCCTGGTCGACGTGGATCTGCCCGCCAGCGTCGGCCAGGTACGGCTTGACACCCCGCCGGTCCGCAACGAGTAGGAGTTGGTTGGTGCCGATCTCGTCGTTCCACAGCTCCGGCCCGTAGAAGGTGTCCGCCTTTTGCACCCGGAACTCCCCGTGCTCGTAGCTGCGCCGCCCGACGATGATCGGCGCGCCGAGAGCCATGCGGAACGTGTCGCTCTTGTGCATGTGCACGGGCGCCTTGCGGGGGAACTTGCGCCCCTCGATGGTCCGTCACGGTCACTTCGTCGCTTCCTTCACCCAAAGGACCACGGATCGCTTGAGGACATCACGCTCCATCCGCAGCTCGGCGACTTCCGATCGCAGCCGGGCCAACTCGGCGCGTTCATCGCCGGTCAAGCCCTCCGACTCGCCGCGCTCCACCCGGTCCCTGGCCACCCAGTTCCCCAAGGTGCCCTCGTTTACACCGAGGTCCCGGGCGACCTGCGCGATCGGCTTCTTGGTCTCCCGGACGATCCGGACCGCACCGGCCCTGAACTCCGCATCGAACTTCCTTCGTCTCTCTGGCATGGGCCCTCCTCATAGAGCATGCCTCTACGACTCCAGGGGAGGCTCACCTGAGAGGTGCCCAGGTCCTCACGCGGCTTACGGACGAGACGGACCTCCTGATCCTTCTCCGACTTGCTGTAACGCCGGGTCGTCGGACTCCTCGGAGACATCTCGGTAGGCATAACTCCATCCCCGCTTCCAAGGTATGGAGCCTCCAAGGATCCCAGGGTGGCTCAGATCGCCGAACGGCGCCACCTCTCCGAAGAGTCCATGACCCAGCTCGCCACCGGGCAGACTAAGCCCGCCATCGTCCCCGGAGGCGCCCCTGCCCGTCACCGCCTGAGCACCATGTGACCCACGCCGAGCACCACGCCGGTACCGTCGAGCTACGCCACGACACGGGACACCATCCTCGGCGATCACCGCGTCCACTTGTTCGCCGTGCGAGAAGTGCGTCCTTGAGTGTCAGGAGATGAAGGCATCAGATATCGCCATGCTTCCTGCCCAAGGCGCACTTCATGGGCCGGCCCCTCTGGCTGTCATCGATTAGCGGTGAGTCGCCGCTCACGCCAACCGGTGCCGGTATCGGCTCGCGGGGGAGCAAGCGCGGCGCGGTTGCGATGATCATCCCCCCGACCAGAACGGCGAAGCCCAGCAGCGTCGTGCGGGCGCTGGCGAACTGCAGGGCGACGCCGGCCCCGACGACCGGAATTGAGAGGCCGACGTAGCCGGCCAGGAAGAGCCCGGCCAGCGCCTCGGCGCGGCTCGCAGGCGGTGAGATCGTGACCACTGTCCCGACGGTGCCCTTGAACACCGCGCCGCCCCCGCCCCCCATGACCGCACCGCCGACGAGGAATAGAGCGAGACTCGGCGTCGCCAACCAGACAGCGAGCACCGTCATAGCGAGGCCCACGAGCATGAGCGCCATCCCCCCAGCCAGGATCCGGGGTATCGGCCACGCCAGCGTGGCGACCTGGACGAGCACGCTGCTCAAGAGCACTAGCCCAACCGTTGCGCCCGCCAGCGCGAGCGACGTGTGGTGAAGAGTGCCGGCGAGGAAGGTGGAGGCCAACCCGGTGAACAGTCCCAAAGCGCCGAAGGCCAAGAACGCGCCGGTGGCCGCCGCAGCGAACGCGCCCCGAGCCTCATCAGGCACCGACACGCGCTGGACGCGGTAGGGCGGCGTGGGCACCGCCCGCTCCCGGGTCTCCGGTGCGAGCACCACAACAGCAACGGCGAGCACCATTGCTGCAAGGAACACCACATAGGGAACGGTGAGCGGATCGCTGCCCCACTGCGCCAGCACGCCGGCGACGACCGGACCTAGGCCGAGGCCACCAAGGTTGACCACCGTCGCGGTCAGTTGGGCGCGGCGCGGGCCGGCGCCCGGTCTCGCAGCCGCGTCGAGCTCGGCGAGATACGCCGTTGCAGTGGAGGCCAAGACGCCGACGGAGAGGCCATTGACGACACGGGCGGTCAGCAGGCCCACGAGGTCCTTCGTGGCCAGGAACACGACTGCGCTCAGAATCGAGGTAGCCAGCGCGGGTAGCAGCACGCGCCGGCGCCCGTACCAGTCCGACAGGTGCCCCGCGAACAGCAAACTCACGGTCACGCCAGCGGCGTAGACGGCGTAGATCAAGGTGATGACCAACGACGAGAAGCCATCGCGGGCCTGATAGAGGCCGTAGAGCGGGCTGGGGGCGGTCGAGAACGCCATCACCACCAGGAACGCGAACGCGACCGACCAGAAGCCCATGCGGTGGCGGGACCAGGCGGTCGATGGGGAATGGAGGGAGGCCATGGCCGCCATGATGAGCCGTGCGGTAATCATCGGCAACGCAAATCAGCGCTATCAGTTATCGTCGATCGTGATTAGCATGTCCCGGTGGACCTCCGGCAGCTGAGCACGTTCGTCGCCGTCGCCGAAGAGGCGAGCTTCTCGCGCGCAGCTGAGCGACTGCACGTCGCTCAATCGGCGGTCTCAGCAACGATCCGCAATCTCGAGCGCGAGTGGGGTATCCAGCTCTTTCGGCGCACAACTCATAGCGTCGCGCTCAGTGACGCCGGCCGTACCCTGCTCGATGAGGCACGAGCGGCGCTGCGGGCCGGGGCGGCCGTCGAGCACGCCGTCGATGAGGTCCGCGGCGGGTTGCGCGGCACGTTGCGCGTGGGGATCATGCAGACCACTCAACCCTCCGCCCTCAGCGTCGCTGCGGCGATCTCGGCGTTTCGCGCCGAGCATCCCGGAGTGACGGTGGCCGTGCGCCAGAGCCCCAGCGCCGACATGGCCGCGGCGGTACGCAGCGGCGAGCTAGACCTCGCGTTCGTCGGCCTGCCCGATCGGCATCTGCCCGGGCTCGACCTCACGACCCTGATCGAAGGCGAGCTGCACCTGGCCTGCGCGGCGGCACATCGCCTCGCAGGCCGCCGCGACATTGAACTCGCCGCGTTGACCGGCGAGCCCTTCGCCGAGCTACCCGCGGCTTGGGGGATCCGTCTGGCGACCGACCGCGCCTTCGCAGCGGCCGGCGTACAGCGCACGATCGCCTACGAGATCAACGATGTGGCAACCGTCGGCGACTTCGTGCGCCACGGGATCGCTGTCGCGATCACCTCACCGATCTTCGTCACCCTCGACCCGGACATCGCCCTCGTAGCGATTCGCCACCACGCGCCGCGCTTCGCTGTGTCGCTAGCGATGCCCGCTACGCGCCGTTCAGGCCCGGCAGCACGAGCGTTCGCGGCAGCAGCGCAACGCACCGCGGTCGGGGTGTGAGGCGCGCAGGCCGCTTGTCCCGTGCGTTCCACCGCGCCGTTGACAGCCGACACCATCGCCCACACCAGTGCCGATTTGAGAACCGACCCCCACAGGCCCATTCGGTCAACACCGGGTGAAGTTGCCCCTTGCCCCAGCGAGCTGTCGCCAGCCTTGCTTATGATCCCTTCCCCGTTGTTGAGCACTACGAGCAGCTGCTCACAGTCTGAATACCACGGTGGCGGTGGTGAGAGCATGAGTCGTCGCTTCCGGCCTTGGCGCCCAAAACACTCAGCGGCCTTGGAACGGGCTAAGTTGGCGCTGGCGGAGCGGCTCACGCTGGGCCCGACTCGCTCGGCGCTCCTCATTTGAGGGTGACGCAGTGGCTCGGACCAGCGGATACTCGGCAACGGATACGGCGCCGACCCGGCCCTTCGACGGGCTCCTCGAACGCATTGACACCCAAGCCGCCTGAGCGCTACGGCGACATCTGGGAACGTGCGCAAGAGGGCTGTTGCACAACTTTCCATATTTACCCTCTTCTTCGGCTTGCTTATTGTCGCAATCTTCGAAAGATCCATTCTCCCCACCGGTGCCGCTCTCGTCGCTGCACTCTCCGCCCTGCTGGGTGTAGCCGCAGCTTGTCGGGCGCGACGGCGACTGGGGAGGCAACCAGCTAAATGAGTCAGCCGAGGGCGTCCCGGGTGAGAGCGAAGAGCACTCGGTCATGCCAGGCGCCGTTGCGCCATTGCGCGCCTTTCAGGCCCCCCTCCTGAACAAACCCGGCGTTCACCAGGGCGCGGCGTTCGGGGGGGTTCTCTGGGTCCGTGTCAGCCTCCACCCGATGAACGTCACTCTGGGTGAGCAGCTGCTCTGCGAGAAGGCGGTGGGCCTTGGCGCCTATGCCCCGTCGCCGGTGCTTGGGGAGAACGGTGATACCGATCCGCCATGCCAGACTCCTGCGGTTCGGTCCGTAGGGGATCCGGATGTATGACATCGAGCCGACGCCCTCGCCGTCCACTTCGATTATGAGCTGCCCGCCGCCGACGGTCTGCTCTTCACCGGTGCCAGGGGCGGCAGTCCCAGCCGCTCGAAGTGGTCATCGATCTGGACTGTGGCACGCCGCAACGCCGGGCTCCCCGACACCGTCCACCTCCCCGACTTGCGCCACGCCGGCGCCACTCTCGCTGCCCAAGCCGGGGCTACCACCCAGGAGCTGATGGCCCGTCTCGGCCACGGCAGTCCCAGGGCCGCCTCATCTACCAACACGCCGCCGAGCACCGGGACCGAGCCATCGCTGATGGCTTGCAACGCCTGGCCCGCTCCGAGCGGACCGACATGAACCCCACCGGACGCGCGATCGAGCTGACGGCCAAGCCCACGAGCGGCTGGAACGGGCACCCGCACCCCACTTGACCAGCACTTTTGCGTGGAGACGATGGGACTCGAACCCACGACCCCCTGCTTGCAAATACCAGGGCGGAGAGTTCCTGAGCGTCCACATGCGTCGCCAGCAGCCATTTCCGACCGCTCACGCACCCCGACATTCTGGCCCCGGTGGCTACTGCGGTGGCTACTGCAACCGAGGTTCGCCCGCGGTCAGCGACGCCGGTAGACGTCGGCTCGATGATCGATCCGCAGGACGGTCACCGTGCCGCCGTCGTCGTCGATCTCGTAGACGACTCGGTACGGTCCCCGTCGAGCCGCCCACAGGCCGGCGAGCTCCCGCTGGAGGGGATGTCCAACCCGCCGAGGGTTGTCAACGAGTGCACCGACCATGAACTCGACGATGGCTGCTGCCGGGCTGTCGGGGAGGCGAGCGAGTGACCGCTCCGCAGTCGCCGTCACCACGAGTCGATGCCCCGGTGATGTCACCTTGCTACCGGAGGTACTTCGCGCGCAGCTGCGCCGCGTCGAACACCCGGCCGGCGGCGCGATCGCCCCGGGATGCCTCGATCTCCGCCATGGCTCCGGGGTCGCTCAACAGGTCAAGGGTGTCTTCGAGCGCCTCCAGGTCCTGCGGGCTGAGGATCACCGCAGCCGGGCGGCCATTGCGCGTGAGGACGACCCGGTCGTGCTCGCGCTCGACCCGGTCGACGATCTCGGAAAGATGGGCCTTGATCTCGGCGAGCGGCAGGGTCTCGGACATGACCACAATCATAGTCACCGTGTAGGCGAGGCCGTCGTGTGTCACGCAGCCGTTGTAGGAGCTCCATATCGCTACCGCTCGCTGCGCCTCACAGTTAGTAGGCGTAGTGATCCGGGGCCACCAGTGGGGACTTCCACATGGTCACGGACACCTGGGAGGACGTGCTGCATCGTCTCCGTGGGCCACGGAGACGGCCCGGCCCCCACCCGCCGGTGGTGGGCCTCGGTGATGATCGCCAACGGCTTGTGTTTGACCTCGGCGGGGACTCTTCGCCCGATCGGGCCTACGAGCCCCAGGGCGCTTTTCCCCGCAGCACGAGGTTCTGGATCGACAACTCCACGATCGTGGCCTGCAGCCGGCGGTGTCGGCTTGCAGCGGGTTCAGTTCGGTCTCCTGCGCTGCGCTGCGACGCCGACGGGTCGCCGCCGCTTGCAGCGCTGCAAATAGCACGGTCTTTCGCCACCTTCCGTAATGTCAATCACCGTGGTGCGGTCCGCGCCGGACTTCGACGCGGCCTGCACCGTGGCCAACTCGCCAGTCAAGGCCTTGATCCAGATCTCGTACTTATGCGTGGGACTCCGCCGCGACATCGATCTCCTCCACGGTGAGGTGGTGGTCGGCAGCCAGCTCGTCGAGGTGGGGGGCGCCCTCGTGCGCACAGCCCCCAAGAGCGCAGCCGGCATCCGCCGGGTAACCCTCCCGCCGTTCGTCGCCGCCGAAGTGCAAGCGCACCTCGACCGCTACGTCGATGCCGGCTCCGACGCTCTGCTCTTCACCGGTGCCAGGGGCGGCAGTCCCAGCGGCTCGAAGTGGTCATCGATCTGGACTGTGGCACGCCGCAACGCCGGGCTCTCCGACACCGTCCACGTCCACGTCCACGACTTGCGCCACGCCGGCGCCACTCTCGCTGCCCAAGCCGGGGCTACCACCCAGGAGCTCATGGCCCGTCTCGGCCACGGCAGTCCCAGGGCCGCCTCATCTACCAACACGCCGCCGACCACCGGGACCGAGCCATCGCTGATGGCTTGCAACGCCTGGCCCGTCCCGAGCGGACCGACATGAACCCCACCGGACGCGCGATCGAGCTGACGGCCAAGCCCACGAGCGGCTGGAACGGGCACCCGCACCCCTCTTGACCAGCAGGTTTGCGTGGAGACGATGGGACTCGAACCCACGACCCCCTGCTTGCAAAGCAGGTGCTCTAGCCAACTGAGCTACGTCCCCTAGTTTGTGCCCATCTACCTGGGCTTTTGCTGACCGGGATCCTCCTCGACCCCTTGCACAACGCTCGTGCAGCACATAAGTTACACCTATCGTCAGACCTGTCAAGCCCTCACCTAAGCCCAGAAGCGTAGATGGCCCGGCCCTTGCCGAGCTCGTAGGCCCGTGGCGCCGATCCCTCCAGGCCGCCAACCGTTCCCCCAAGACGGTGGAGACCTACATGGAGGCCACCACGCTGTTCCTGCGGTGGCTGGAGGCCGAGCAGCTGCCCACGGCCGCCGACCGCGTCGAACGGGCCCACGTCGAGGGATTCATCACCGACCTGCTGGCCAGGTTCAAGCCAGCGACCGCTTCCAACCGGTACCGGGCCCTCGCCCGGTTCTTCGCCTTCCTGGTCGAAGAAGGCGAGATCACCGAGTCTCCGATGGCCAAGATGCGCCCACCAACGATCCCCGAGACCACGGTGCCGGTCATCCCCGACCCCGACTTGAAGAAGCTCCTCGCTGCGTGCGCTGGCACCGACTTCGCCGCCCGCCGCGACACCGCCATCATCCGCCTGCTGGTCGACTCCGGGATGAGAGCGTCCGAGTGCGTCAACCTGCGCGTCGACGACCTCGACCTCGACCTCAGTGTCGCCGTGGTCCTGGGCAAGGGACGCCGGCCCCGCTCGACGCCGTTCGGATCCAAGACCGGCGTCGCTATCGACCGCTACCTCCGGGTCCGGGCCCGTCACCAGGCCGCAGACATGCCGTGGCTGTGGCTGGGCCGGCAGGGGAGGATGACTTACGCCGGGCTTCGTCAGCTGCTCGAGCGGCGAGCCACGGAGGCTGGCATCGGCCATATCCACGCCCACCAGCTCCGGCACAGCTTCGCCAGCGCTTACCTGTCGCAGGGCGGCAACGAGGGGGACCTGATGGTCCTCGCCGGCTGGCGGTCGAGGGCCATGCTGAATCGGTACGGCGCGCACGTCGCCGCCGATCGGGCTCGAGAGGCGTACCGGCGCTCAGGGGTCGGGGACCGGCTGTGAGTCCCCACGCCAAGCTGACCAGGCCGATCGTCGTGGTCATCTGCGGGAACTGCGCCAGAAGCGGCAGGAGCGCCCGAAACCCCACCATCCTGTCGCAGGTCCGCATCCACCGAGAAGGATCCCGGACGGTGCTCAACTCCTTCTGGGTGACGAAGCTGCTCCATTCGTACCCCAAGTCCGTCGAAGAGTCCGCTGGCTGGCCGGGTGAGCCAAGCGAGACGTTCAGCAAGTGGGAAGCCCGCAGCGCTGCCCAGCGGACCAAGACCTTTGACACTGTCGGGGTGAGCATTGCGGAACTCGAGCGGTTCGACTTCACATCGGAGTGCCTCCATGGCTCGCACGGCGTGCAAACGATCGATGGCCGGGAGGTGCGGCAGGCGTTGCGCTCGGCGCTGCGGACTCGCACCCGACAGGTGACACTCCTGTCGCACAGGCTGGGACCGCTTTGGGATCCCGGCCCCAGCGACCGGGGCGTCGACTTCAACAGTGCCGCCGACTATGCGGAATGGAAAGACTCCGGGCGCTGAGCATTGTGCTATATACTGTCGGACTAACAGAGTGCGCCCAGAGCAGTCCGGCTCGCGATTGACACCGTTGTAGGGCAGACGGCAAGTGACCCCTGGAGGGTTTCCTTGCTTACGCCCGAACAACGAACGCTGCGGGCTCGGCTCGCAGCGCACACGCTCCACTCCCAGCGCGACCCGCGAGAAACGACCGCCGCAGCGCGCCAGGCCCGGTGGGATCGTTACCTCGACCAGGTCGACCCTGACCGCCAGCTGAGCGAGACCGAACGCACCCGTCGTGCGAAGGCGGCCCGATCGGCCGACATGACCAGGCTGGCGCTCAAGTCCAGCGTGGTGCGCGCCCAGCGCCGGACGACGGGGGACACAGCCGCGTGACCTACCACGAAAAACGCCGCCCGGAGGGGAATCCGGACGGCGTTCACAACGGCTCGATTCACGGAAATGCTACCACGGACCATCTCCGGCCCACGGCCGCCGAACTGATCGTCGCTGCCAACGCAGCCGCCACCATCGTCGGGGGGAAGGTCGAGCAGCAGCGCATTCCGGACCCCTCCATCTTCTACCTGCCCCAGGCGGGCAGGATCGTGGCTCACGCACTGGATGAGGACGTAATCCGAGCCGAGGAGCGGGCACCCGTAGGCGATCGCCAGGTACGGCGACTCGAGGCGCTGGCTGTCGCCGCCGAAGTTCCGTTGACCTGGCTGCTCGAGATCGTCGATGCCCGGCCGGGCATGATCGACGCCGCCGGGCGGCACGCCCGAGCCGTGATTGACGGCGCCATCCGCCGTCGTATGGCCCACGCCGCCTACGACCTGACCAAGATGGTCACCACCGGCTCGATCGACGACCTGGCCGCCACCGTGCAGTCCCTCGTCGTGGCGATCGACGACCTGCGAGCTGCGCATCGAGGGAACACTCGGTTCGGGACGCCAGCTAGCACCCAGCACCCGCAGACAGGGGAGGTCGCAGCATGAGCGTCGCCAGGCACCTCACTCCGGTACGGGCCGGGGACCCGGCGTGCACATTCGAGATGTCGGAACTCGGCAACGCGCGACGGCTGGTTGCCGAGCACGGCCACGACCTCCGGTACGTTCCCGAATGGGGGGCGTGGCTGGCATGGGATGGCCGGCGCTGGGCCCGGGACCACACCGGCGAGCGCGATCGTCGCGCTAAGGCGGTTGCCGACGCGATCCTCGACGATGCGCACCGCCTAGGCGACGACAAGCGGTTCCGATGGGGTGTGCAGAGCCAGTCCGCACGTGGCATCGGCGCGATGTTGACCTTGGCCGCGACCGAGCCGGGGATCCCGGTTCGGGTAGCCGAACTGGATGCCGACCCGTGGTTGCTGAACGTGGGTAACGGCACGATCAGCCTGCGCTCGGGGCTGCTCCAACCCCACGACCGCCAGGACCTCATCACGAAGATGGCCGGCGACGGCGTCGACTACCACCCGGACGCCATCTCGCCGCGGTTTGCCGCGTTCCTCGAGCAGGTACTTCCCGACCCCGAGGTGAGGAAGTTCCTCGCTCGGTTCGTCGGGTACACCCTCACCGGGACCGTGGGGGAGCAGGTGCTCGTGTTCCTCCTTGGCAGCGGGGCCAACGGCAAATCGACCTTGACCTCGCTGCTGCTCCGGCTTCTCGGCGAGTACGCAGCCCCGGCTCCACCGCGGCTCCTTGTGGTCAGCAAGCACCCGGAGCATCCGACGAGCGTGGCCGACCTCCTCGGCCGTCGCCTCGTCATCGCCCAAGAGGTTCAGGCCGGTGCCCAGTTCGACGAGGAGATGGTGAAGGTGCTCACCGGCGGCGACGTCCTCAAGGCCAGGTTCATGCGGGGGGACTTCTTCGAGTTCGCGCCCAGCCACAAGGTGGTGATGGGCGCCAACCACCGACCCACGGTCCGCGGCACCGACCTGGCTATTTGGCGTCGGTTGCGGCTGGTCCCGTTCGACGTCACTGTTCCCGAGGAGGACCGCGATCCCCACCTCCTGGAACGTCTAGCGGAGGAACTGCCCGGTGTCCTGTCGTGGGCAGTGCAGGGGTGTCTCGCATGGCAGTCGAGCGGTCTCACGACGCCCTCCGCGGTAACCGCTGCCACCGAGGAGTACCGGATCGACTCGGACGTGGTCGGCCAGTTCATCGCCGAGTGCTGCGTCGAGACGCCTGGCGCCACCGTCCAGTCAGCGGCGTTGTACGCCAGCTACCGGGCATGGGCCGAAACCTGCGGGCTGCACCCCATGTCCCAGAAGGCACTCACCACCCGCCTGCGGGAACGGGGCCTGGACTCCACAACTGACCGTCAGCGCCGAACGTGGTGGTGCGGGATCGGGCTGGTCGAGGACCAGAGGTGAGCCTGCCGCCGCCGGCACGCGCAGGGGGTTGCGGGGATTCTCCGCTTATCCCCGTACGCACGCCCGTGAAGGACCTATACGGAAAACCCCCGGCAACCCCCTGCGCAGCCACCCAGCCAGACCTGACGGTGCCCGCTTTACCCGTTGGACGGGACGACGCGGCCGCGGACCTCATGAAAGACGACCCGCGGAGTCAAGGTGACATCCGGCCAGCCGGAGCGGACCTGCAGCGGCGGATTCGAGACGCCCGGACCGCCGCGGGACTGTCGATCGCGGACGCTGCGGCCGCGGCGCAGATCAGCCGCCACCACTGGTCGGCAGCGGAGCGCGGCCGGGCGGTCGTGTCGGTGGCCACGGCCGAGGCGATGGCCAGCGCGATCGGCCTGGATGCCGAGTCGACCGCGGCGTTCGTGGCCCTTTCGTCACCAGATCACGGTCGCTCTAATCCGTGGCGCCAAGGCCGGCCGTATGGCCGCACCGCCCAACGGTGCCGCTGATGCCAACGCCGTTGCCGTTGCGGCCGCTGGCGTTGAGAGCTGCTGCGCTGGCCGGTTTCGCTGTGCAGGGCAACTATGCGGGCCGCCGGGCCCTGGACCGGCTCGCCGGAGCCATCCAAGCGTGCGAAGCGGTGCTGATCCGAGTCGAGGACGAGACCGTGCTCGATGACCGAGAAGACCCGATTCTCGGCGGTCAGGGCTGGTGACTGCCGCCGAGGACGCCGCTGCCGAGGCGTGGGTCAGGGGGGTGGATCCTGACCCGGACCCGGCGGTGTGGCCACGACCCGACCAGGGGCGCTCCGGCCGCGAGGTGGCGCTCGAAGCGGTCCTGCTCTACGCCTTCGCCGCGCCGTACCAGGCCACCGCCCAAGACGACGCGCTGCTGGCGCTCCTCGACGACCTCGAGCGGGCCGCCGAGCTCTACACGAAGCCGCCGGAGCCATTGTGCGCACATTGCGGCCTGGCGCCCATCCGGGTGAAGAACTCGAAGGTGGCCTGCCGCACCCTGGAGGACCTTTGCGCCCGCTGTCACCAATTCGCGCGAGAGCACAAGGGCGCGCTACCGACCGCGGCGCACAACTACCGGCAAGCCCGTCGTCTCGGACTTCTGTGGCCTCCGCGAAAAGCGGCCTGACCTGCGTCTTTCAAGATCGTGCGTAGGTGATGGCGACTTCTGGCTACCGCGTCAAATCCTGGACCGCCCTCTTCGCCGCTGTCAGGGGCAGCGGCGCTCCTGACCCGTGGGCACTCCCGACCGAACATCGCCGCCCCGAACCGAAAGAGAAGGAAGATGCTGCGACCCAGCCGCCACCCGAAGGCGAAGGCGCCTGAGGTGACCGCCGACGTGCCCGCCGACGTCGAGTCCCCGGCCGAGCAGACCACCGAGCCGCCGGCCCCGCCGACGGTCGAGGCGAGGCTCGACGCGTTGCCTTCGCACTGGCCGACCGACGATCTCCGCCAGGCGCTCGCCGCGCGGACCGCTGCCGCTGCGGTCCGCGCAGAGCACGCCGACCGGGCCGCCGCTGCCCGCGCCGCGCTCACCGAGGCGGTGGCAGCCGGCGACCTCGACGCCGCTGTCGCCAACGCCGCCGAGCTGGCCGCACTCGAACGGGTCGAGTCACTCCTGCCGGCAGCGGTGCTGCCCGCCGATGCCGGCGCCGCAGCCCTCGAGGTTGCCGGCGGTGAGCTGATCGCCGCGCAGAACGCCGCGATCATGACTCCGCCCGCCTACGCCGAGGAGAAGCGGGCGTGGCGGTCTCTAGGGCTGGACGTGGCCCGCATCGACGGTCCCACCGCGCTCGCCTCAGACGTCGAGGCTGAACGCCGTTTCGGGGAGCTGCTCGACGCCGGCCAGCGCCTCGCCGCTGAGATCGCGAACTGGCAGCGAGAGGTGACGGCCCCTGGCCGACAAGCCCTCGACTTCCTCGGGGCCGCCAGCGGCCTCCTTGAGCGGCTCGGCCAGCTCACCGCCGAGGCGGAGGACGCCGACCGCATGTTCCGGGCAGCTGACGCCGAACGGCGCCGGCTCGGCCTCACCTGGCGGCCGCCCACTGACCGCCCCCAAGTCCCCGCCGCCATCGGGCAGCGGGTCATCACCCGATAGCTCCGGCTGACCGCCGAGAAAGGTTGCATACCGATGCCCACCAACGACCATGACAGCCAGGGGTACGAGCGTGCTCACCGGGCGCTGACAGAGTTCTACTCCGGCGCGTGGCTCGATCCGAAGGCCCGTCGGATCGCCGGCCCTGACGGCGTTTCTCGCCCGCTCGCCGAAACAGCCACCCGAGTGGCGAAGGCGAAGAAGGCCGCCGAAGAAGGCAAGATCGCCCTGTTCGACGCGAACGGGCAGCTGCTCGGCTACTGCGATCCCGACGCGATCGAGCCGCTAGCGACTGGCGTAAGCAAGGCGCTGGGGCGCCGGCCGTCTGCGGTCACCCGGAGCGATATTTTCGCTGCGCTTGGCCGTCTCCACTCCAGCACCCGGGTCCGTAAGAGTCGCCGGCCGGCCGACCGGAAACGTCAGGTTGCTGCGGGAGTGGCCGCGTACGGAAGGCTGTCTGGTACCGATCGGGTGGCGATCGACCGGCTCCTCCGCCAGGCGGCGCGCTAGCCCCAGCTTGCGGCGTTCACGGACAGACCAGGGGGCTGCGCCACGGGCCCCTGTTGCCATTTGCCGAAGGCCACGGGGAGGCGCCACTTCTCGCCGCTCGCACCCGGCCTGCGCCGCAGTCTGCACCGCCGCGGTATCCGTCGGGGATCGCCGCGGCGGTGCAACCCCCTTTCACCCCACCGAAGGAACCCGCTCATGATGGAACACCCCGCCGAGGCGGACCGAGCCGCCCGGGTGCTAGCGACTGGCACCGCGATGGTCGCCGCGCACGCGCGAGGGGACTTGGAGCGGGTCCTCGACCTGACCCGCGAAGCCGACGACGAGCGCTACCTCCGGGAGGTGGCGCTCGTCCTCGCGTCGACCGCCGCCGCCTACGTGCGCAACTGGGCCAAGGCGAGGACGACGCCCCTCGAGGTAGCCCTCGACCAGCTCGCGGCCCTGACCGCCGATTCGATCCGCGACATGACCACACCCGAGGAGCCCTAAATGCCGCCTGTCCCTGTCCCGCCCGAACAGTATCTGGTGTCGATGATCACCCAGCTGCGCACCGACGTCGATGGGATCGCAACCAACCAACAAACAACGTTGACCGACGAGATCGGCCGGGCGGTCGTGAACATCGGTTTGGCGCCGGCGTCGAACCCGGCCCAGTACGGGATTCAGCTGGTGAACCCGGCGACCGGCGGCCAGCTCGCCATGTTCGGGGTGCAGGAGGACGGCACCGTCTCCCAGTCGTTCTTCGACGGGAACGGCAACCTGCGCACCAAGATCGACGCCGCCGGCCAGCACTTCTATGACGGGTCCGGCAACCAGCTGGTCACTATCGACTCGATGGGCTTGCACGTGTGGAACAGCTCCGGCCAGGAGATCACCCGCCTGGACGGCACCGGCCTGCATTCGTATGACGCGACGACCGCCGAACGGGTCCGGGCCGGGCATCTCGCCTCCGGTGACTACGGCCTCCAGGTGACAGACAGCTCCGGGAACACCGAGGAGGTGCTGCCCGCCGTCGAGAGCTTCGCAGCCAACGTCATTTCGGTCACCAGCACGTCCTATGTGAGCGACGGTGGCCCGTCTGTCACGGCCGTGGTCGGGGCCTCCGGGAAGGTGAAGCTCGACGCGTCCGCCCAGCTCGAATCGAACTCGGCTGGCGACGGTGTCTACGTCGGGCTCTTCATCGACGGCTCCGCGTGGACCGGCGGTGGCGGCAGCGACACAACCGCGCTGCTCGACTGTTTCAGCGTCGGAGGCCAGACCCTCGCCACGTGCGCTGTCACCGTCGTGCTCGCCGGCCTGACCCCCGGGTCGCACACCTTCGAGCTGCAATATCGGCACTCCAGCGGCACGAACGCCGGCGAGTTCTGGAACCGGTCGCTGCTCGTCACGCCCCTCTGAGCGCCGATACGTCACCATTCCCGGCGCCGACTCCCCTTGCTACTCTCCCCATCGACCCCGCGCACGCGGGGCGCGGCTCAAGACGTCACAGGGGGAGCGTTGAGCACGACCGCCGAACCGGCGCACGCCTGTCCGAACTGCGGCACCGAGCAAGTGCCTGGCGCCGTGGCCTGTCCTATGTGCTGGTCGCCGCTGAACGTCGCCGTACCGGTGGCGTCGCCCGAGGTGCTGGCCGCCCCGGTGCCTCCAGGGGCAGTGAGCGGAGCGCCAGTGTCCTACAACTCCGTCGAGAGCGTCGTCTGGCGCGGAGGGTGGCCCGCACTGTTTCGCGGCGAGAGCCAAGCGAAGGTGCTACGTCGAGCAATCGGAGAGCTGAATGGCCACGGAAGGGTTGTCGTCGCGATCACCCCGGACCGCTGGTCATTCTGGCAGCGGCTCGGGTGGTCGATCGTCACGTCGATGACCCTCGGCTTCGTCGTCCGCCACGAGAACCTGCTCCTAGTGAGCGCGCCCGCCCCTCGGGGTGCTGACGCTCGGTAGTGCACACTTCTCAGCCGACGCCGGGATAGCGGCCGGGAGCGGCTACCGTGCTGGGCTCATGAGCCCGGCGCTCTTCCCTGTCCTGATCTTCATGGCGTGGGCGCTGTTGCTGGCGGCTCTGCTCTTGGGGCAGCGGAGCGGATGGTCTCCCGATCCTTGGGTCAAGCTGCTCGCAGCGGTCGTCCTAGTTGTCCTCGGGGTGACCGCAGGCCTCATCGGGGCAGGCCACTTCGACCAGGCCCCAGCTACGGGTATCTCGTGGGCGGATGCTCTGACGGCCGCTGGAACCGTTGCAACAGCAATCGTTACAGGCGTTGCCGCCGT
This sequence comes from Acidiferrimicrobium sp. IK, assembly GCF_025499425.1. Classification (GTDB taxonomy): domain Bacteria; phylum Actinomycetota; class Acidimicrobiia; order Acidimicrobiales; family Palsa-688; genus Acidiferrimicrobium. The sequence continues at coordinate 64,455 of NZ_JAIMCB010000014.1, read as the reverse complement.
GGTCGCCTATGTCGTGTACGTCCGGGCGCGGTCGGACGCAAAGAAGCTCGCAATCTCCCGCTGCGACGTGACCATCGAAGGCACGTGCTTCACCTACGCAGAGAAACACCTTCTTCGGCTATCCCTGGTCGTCTGTAACCGCTCGACATCGAGGTTGGAGCTATCGGAAATACCGGAACCTCCGTTCGTCATGGTTCATGCGGTGGATGAAGAGATGTTCGATGCTTCGCTCACTGACGACATCTTCGACCCCGTGCCACCCCTCGCCGCGGTTCCCGTGCTGAGCGGCAAGTTCCTTGAGGCGGAGGAGAGCCTGACTCACACGGTCCTCGTGCCGCTCGAGCCGCACCCGATCGCTGCCTACCGAGTGGAGTTTGGCATCGCCGTTGTCGAGGAGAGCGATGGCCAACCCTACGAGTGGCGTGCAGTCAACTTTGTTCCGGTCCTGATGACAGCCGTGTACCCTGGCAACTGAGAGGAGCCGTGATGGGCGTACGAGTAGAGCGGTCTGACCAGGCTCGGTCGGTGATCCGACAAGCCTTGGAGCAGACGCGGCAAACCACCACAAACTCATCGTCCTCGGAGGCGGCGGGCACCCCTTCGGAGCCGACCAGGGGCCGATAGCTCTCAGTTCTCGGGCGCCGAGCCAGACCGACAGAAACCCCGCGCATCACAGGGGGGGTCTCGCGGGGACCAACTCTTGACCTCGGTTACCGCTCGGTAACAAGAGGCACTTGCGGTCAGGAGATACTCACGCTCCCGGCCGACAACCGGCCGTAGGCCCCCGACCGCAGCGCCCGCTACGGCAACCCCCGAGGCCAGCACGGCCGCGCTGAGAGCCTTTCATGCTTGCGCCGAGAAGCGCGGGCTCTCGGCGGCTCAGATCGCCTCATCGGAGGCGCCTTCGTCGGGTAGCCGACGCGGGGGCGGGCGTCGAGGACGTCGATGGTGAACGGGGTGGTAGACCTGTGGGCATCTACCTGAGGGGGGATCATGCTCAAGAAGCTCGCTGAGTTCCTGACGTTGCGTTGGCTTTGGGACCGCCACAAAGGCCAGTAGTAGGGCACGGCAGGGGGCCCCGCCCGACGGGCGGGGCCCCCTTGGTTATGCAGACTGTCGGGTGGTCAGATCGCCCCGATGGAGGCGCCTTCGACGAGGTAGCCGACACGGATACGAGCGTCGAGGCGGTCCATGCGCAGGATCGGGTCGGTCCGCAGCTGGCGATACCGGCGCCGCGCGTGCAGGCGGGCGGCCGGCGAGACGTGATCCCACTTGTATTGCTCGAGGCGGCGCACCCCTTCTGGCAGCGGGACGCGAGGATCGTTCACAGCCCGACCATCGCAGCGGCGTTCTCCCGGAACAGGGAGCCGTCTCGGATGTAGCGGCGGACCATCGGCAGGCTCTTGTGGCCGGTCTGCGCCATGATTGACCGCTCGGACGCCCCGGCCTGCGCCGCCGATGTCGCGAGGCCAGAGCGGAGGCTGTGACCGGCGTAGCGGGCGCCTTCGAGCCCGGCCGCCAGGCACGCCTTCTTTACGACTTCGGCTACCGCCCGGTCGCCGAGGCGGACCGCTCGGACATGGCCGTGGCGGTCTACCGGCCGGAAGATCGGACCCTCGCTGATCCCGGCCGCGTCGAGCCACGCGCGGTACGCCCGCACAGGGCACGTGGCCGGGTCGGAGCCGTATGGGATGCCGACCTTGCGGCCGGCGCCCTCCTGGTCGGTCTTGGACCGGCGCAGCAGGATCGTGAGCCCGTCTTGGCCGTCGGTGACGTCCTCGACGTTGAGCGCCACCAGCTCGGATCGCCGGAAGGCGCCGGCGAAGCCGACAAGCAGCAACGCCCGGTCGCGCGTCCCGTTGAGACTCGGTCCCAACTTGGCGACCATCTTGCGAAGGTCGGCCATGAGCACCGGGTCCTTGCCGACCTGCGCCGTGCCGATCGTCCGGCGGATCCCGGCCATGGTCACCCGCACCCGCACCGAAGTGGTCGGCGAGTCGAGCTCGGCGGTCTGGTGTGCCTGGCTGATCGCAGAGAGGCGCCGACCGATCGTGGAAGCCTTCGCCCAGGCCGCCAGGTCGGTCAGGTACAACGCCACGGTGTCAGGGTCGGCCGGAAGCGCCTGCAGGCCGTGGCGGTCGCACCAGCCGGTGAAATCCCGCCAGTCGGCCCGGTACGCCCGGATCGTTGCCGGCGCCTTCGACGCAGCGGCGAGGCGCCTCGCTCCAGCGACCAGCTCCTCGAAAGTCATCACCGCTGACCCCCGAGAATGGAGGACTACCGGAAGCTGAGTGGTGGTCACTCGGCCTCCCCTCTGAGCAGTCCAGCCACCGTGACGCCACGTGCGGCCGCCTCGGCGGCGAGGCTCTCGAACGCCGCCTCGAGGAGGTCAACCTGCTTCTCGAGCCGGGCCAGCCGGCGCTCCTCCTCAGATGTCATCCGGTCGGCGCTCACAACTGCTCCTCGCCAAGCTGCTGAAGCGTGGCGCGGCACTCCTCGAGCTGGGCCAGAAGCGCATCGACCTGAGCGGTCAGCTCGGCGATCGTCCTGCGGTCGGCCTCGCGGTGAGCGACGGTCGTATCCTTGGGCATGTCGGGACCTCCTAGGGGTTCCGTCCGGGCCCCGGGGTGTGTGAAGCACCGCCGGGGCCGATCTCTACAGCAGATAACTGCCGGAGTTTCGGAGGTCTGCGGCCTGCAAAGACGCAGGCGAGCACATCGCTAGGACCGGGCTAGTTGCAAAGCAGGTGCTCTAGCCAACTGAGCTACGTCCCCGAGTTGTGTAGTCGGCCTATCCTTGCAGCTCAGCGACCCGTTCCTGCGCCGGCGGACGCTCGACTGTCGGAACGGGAACGGCGACGCTCATGACCGTCCTCGCCAAGGACAATTGGAAGGAAACCGGCACGTTCCCGGATTCGCTACGACGACCGACAGCCATGCTGGACAGTCTACGCGGGTGGCGTCGGCGTTAACGACTCGTTGGTCGCCCCGATGTGTCGGGCGCCGCGGTCACCGCGAGAGCAGGGCCGCAGGAACACCACGATCAGACGACCGGTTATCCGCAACCTCCGGCCTCAGGCGTACCGCTCGATCGTTTTGCTCCTCGGCGCCGCGGCACCGGCGGCGCGGCAGGGAATCAGAATGTGGTGCGGTTGACGTCGGGGATGGTGATGTCGATCTGCTGGCCGTTGGACAGGTAGAAGAGAGCAGCCCGGCGAAGGAACTCGTCGAAGGTCCAGTAGCCATCGGGGGCCACCGGCAGGGGCAGGGTCGCCTCGCGGAAGGCGATCGAGGCCGGCCAGCCGACCGCGATGAACTGATCGAGGCCGGGGTGGTATGGAATCTGCAGCCACTGGGCGTACTTGTCTTCGAGTACGTAGCGGGTCATTGACTCCATGAAGGGCCGGCTGGCAATACCTCCGTCGACCTGGCTGCCCAGGTCGAAGAGCACGTTGGCCAGGTCGAGGCCTTCAGCGGTGGGGGCCAGCACCGGGCCCAGCACCTGCTCGTACTGGGAGTACATCCCGTCCCATGTGGCCGGGATGTACTCGTCGCGAATCCCGAGCATGTGCGCCGACACCTGCCAGGAGTGCAGGAAGGCGTCCGCCTCGTCGGTCGGGATGGGCACTTTCCACCCGGTCAGCGTCTTCATGGCAAACGTGGCCAGGCTGTGAAGGGTGACCAGCATGTCCCGTTGGCTGATCGGCCGGGTCTCGTCGGCTGTCGTCTTCCAGTAGCTCGAGGTGGGAAGAAGACTCCGTACGGCGGCGTGCACCAACCGGGTCTTGACCGCCGTTACCACCATCTGCCCCTGGGGGAGGTAGGCGTCGAGGGATCCGATGTCGTAGCCGAGCTTCGCCGTCTTGGACACCCGGTCCTTCATGTTGGCCCCGCCCTTCGAGTAGTACACCGCCCGTGCTTCGTGGGGGATGAGCGTGCTCAGCATCCCCGATCCGAGCCCGTACACCACGCCGAGGTAGAGGCCCCGCTTCTTGTTGAACTGGGCGGCCAGGGCCAGCTTGTTGGCGTCGGCCCACGGCGGCATCTGGCGGGCCGAGTCGATGAGACCGGCGACATCGGAGGGCAGACCGTGCGGGACCGGGTCCTGGTTGTGGACCCAGCCGGCGAGGAGAGCATTGACCTTCGCTACGTCCCCCCGCTTGAGCACCGCCGCCAGCACGGGGTCGGCGGCATCGTCCCAGACCCAGGCCGGATCGGCGCCAGCGCCGTGGCCGGCCACCGATTCGCTCGGAGACCAGCTCCAGGCGAAGGCCGGCCCCGCCAGTCCCAGCGCTCCCAGAGCCCCCAAGGCCCCGCCTCCGACGAGCAGCTGACGCCTACTGATACCGGTCATGCCGATTCCCCCCTGCCACTCGCGGTCCTCCGCTGGACTCCATCTGGCTAGATGCAGAGATACACTGTCCGTATCTCTGTATCTCATCGTATCCAGCCCCCCGACTCCGACACAAGGGGCATACCGGTATCCTCTGTCGTGGCGCTCGGAGGCTTCCCGCCCGATCCATCTTCTTCCTCCTCCCTGCTGGCGTCGGCCTTCGACGCCGCCGGCGAGGATCTCGACGACAGGGACGCGATCCGCGCCCGCCTCCTCGAGTCCGCCCACGACCTGCTGTGCCGGCTCGGTCCCCAGCGGATGACGATGGAAGACGTTGCGCGCGCCGCCGGGGTGTCGCGCATCACCGTCTACCGTCGCTTCGCCACCAAGGACGTACTGATCCAACATGTCGTCCGGCTGGAGTTCCGCCGCTACCTCCGGCGGTTCCGTCAGGAGATCGCCCGCTGCGAGACCGTCGGCGAGCGAGTCGCCGTCGGGTTCGCCACCTCGCTGCGAGTCTTCCGGACCAACCCGTTGATCCGGGGCCTGATGGACCAGGACTCCGGCGTCTTCCTGGCCTCGGTGGTCGGCGACGGGGGCCTCACAACCGAGGTGGTCCGGCGGTTCATCGCCGCCCAGCTGCGCAAGGAGACGGAAGCCGGAACCATCCCCCCTGCAGTGGACACCGAGCTCGTTGCCGAGGTGATGGTGCGGCTAACCACCTCGTACCTCGTCACCCCGAGCCGCTTGCTCGACGTGGACGACGACGAGGTGATGAAGGAGGTGGCCAGGATCGCCCTGGTGCCCCTGCTCGGCTCGGAGCGATGAGCGGCGCCTTCACGGCCTGATTGGCACCGACTTCCCTCCCCGGCACCGTCGCGTCGTGCAGCTCGACGGCGTCGAGCCGGGGGGCACGATCGACGTCGCGCCGGCCCTCGCCGACATGGTCGCCTACAACGGCGGCAAGCCCCTCACCTGCCTGGCGTGACCGCCGGCGGGTCGGCGGCGCTTACGCGGCGCGGCGCTCCTCGACGGGGCGCCGGCGCTGGCGGGGGTCGAGGATGGCGGGAGGGTTGTAGGCCATGTCGAGGCGCCCGAGGTCGGTGCCCGGCGGGACGATGGCGTCGATCCGATCGAGGACGTCGTCGGTCAGGACGGTCTCCGCGCCGGCTAGCAGGTCCTCGAGGTGGTCCATGGTGCGCGGCCCGATGATGGCGGAGGTGACGCCGGGGTGGCTGATGGCGAAGGCCATCGCCATGTGGGTGAGCTTGATGCCGGCTTGCTCGGCGAGGGGGATGAGCTCCTCGACGGCGTCGAGGCGGCGCGGGTCGCGCATGTGGGTGAACATGCTGCTGCGGCGCAGGTCGGTGGCCTGGTCGCGGCGGACCCGGCCGGTGAGCAGTCCCATGGCCAGGGGGCTCCAGACCAGCACGCCCATGCCGTAGCGCTGGGCGACGGGGAGCACCTCGGTCTCGATGCCCCGGCTGAGGATGGAGTAGGCCGGCTGCTCGGCGCGGAACCGCTCGAGGCCGCGCCGCTCCGAGACCCACTGGGCCTCGACCATGTCGGAGGCGGGCATGGCGGACGAGCCGATCGCCCGCACCTTGCCACTGTGGATCAGGTCTGACAGGGCCGAGAGGGTCTCTTCGATGTCGGTGCTCGGATCGGGCCGGTGGATCTGATAGAGGTCGATGTAGTCGGTCTGCAACCGGCGCAACGAGTTTTCCACCTCGGTCATGATCCATCGGCGGGAGTTGCCCTGCTGGTTGGGGTCGTCGCCCATCGGCAGGTTGAGCTTGGTGGCGACCACGAGACTGTCGCGCCGGCCTGCTATCGCCTTGCCCACGATCTCCTCCGACTCGCCGTAGGAGTACATGTCGGCGGTGTCGATGAAGTTGATTCCGGCGTCGAGCGCACGGTGGATGATGCGGACGGAGTCATCGTGGTCCGGGTTGCCGACCGCACCGAACATCATGGCGCCGAGGGCGTAGGGGCTGACCTTGATACCGGTCCGTCCGAGGGTGCGGTACTGCATGTCGGGTCTCCTCTCGACGCGAGGTCGGTGGTTCTAAGATGTGGGGAAATGGGACGTTGTCCCGTTACAGCCGACTATACGGGACAGTGTCCCACTTAGCAAGGATGGGCCCGTGCCCCGCAGCGATGCGCAGCGCAACATCGACGCCCTCCTGGGCGCGGCCAAGGAGGTGTTCGCGGAGCATGGGGTCGACGTCAACGTCCGGGCGGTGGCGGCGCGCGCCGGGGTCGGCACCGCCACCCTCTACCGGCACTTCCCGACCCGCGCCGACCTGATTGCCGCGGTGTTCCGGCGGGAGATCGACGAGTGCGCGGCCGCGGCCCCGCTACTGGCCGCCGCCCACGACCCCGACGGCGCCCTCGAGCTGTGGCTCCGGCGCTACACCGAGTTCGTCGCCACCAAGCAGGGGTTGGCGGCTGCGCTGCACTCCGGTGACCCCGCGTTCGCCGCCCTTCCGGCCTACTTCAGCGAGCACCTCGAGCCGGCGCTTCGATCGCTCCTCGAGGCCGCCCACGCAGCCGGAGCGGTGAGAGGCGACGTGGACGCCCTCGACCTGCTCGGCGCGGTCGCCAACCTCTCGATCCCCCCGCCCGGCTCGCAGGACCAGACCCGGGCCCAGCGGATGGTCGCCCTCCTGCTCGACGGCCTGCGCTACAAGCCTGAGCTACAGGCCCTGAGCCCGCCTCCGCCCCGGACGGTCAGCGGGCCGCCCGACAGGCGCGCGTCGCGGCAACGCGGGGGACCGATCCGGCCCGGCTGATCCTCGCCGGCGCCCACTGCCGGTATCAGCCGCCATGGGCCGGTCCGTGGCAGGAGGCCGAGCCGGTGTCGGAGAAGCTGGCCCACGCCGGGGCGCCGTTGACCGTCGGGGCCGGGGCCGACGCGTAGTCCCAGCTGTAGCCGTCGCGGCCGAGGGTCAGCTTCATCGCCCCGAACGCCCCCGGATAGCCGCTCGTCGTGGTCCCGTTCTGGAAGGCGTCGCCGGAGCCCTGGGCGGACTGCAAGTTGGGCACCGCCACCTGCCCCGACGCCGTCGTGTGCAGCGGGTCGAGGCCCTCGCCGCCGGTGCCGACGATGAACTCGCGGATGCCGTGCTTGTCGGCGTGGCCGGCGGCGTTCATCGGCGCGAAGCGCGCGTAGAGGTGCTCGTGGCCGTTGAGCACCAGGTCCGCGCCGTGGGCCGACAGCAGCTGCCACCAGGCGTCGGCCGCGGTCCCCTCGCCGCTACCGGGTCCGGGGACGGTCGCCGACGCCGGGGCGTTCGAGGCGCTGAAGGTCGGCTGATGCCAGTAGGCAAGGGTGCACGACGCGTGGTCGGTGGAGAGGTCCTGCGCCAGCCACTGCGTCTCTTGCTGGTACCACGCCGGCGGGTGGGCGCAGCTGGTCGTGGCTGCGTTGTCCCCGATCGAGCACTCGGCGTTGAGCGAGATGATGTGCCAGCTGCCCAGGTCGTAGGAGTACCAGCCCTGGCCCGACTGGCCGGCCTGGCCGGAGGGGCGGGGCACCGGCTCGTAGCGGGGAGCGCTGGAGGTGGACAGCGGCACCAGTTCGGTCTTCGGCTGCCCGGTGGCGGGGTCGAGCTGGTAGCCGTTGAAGTAGTCGAAGTACCCGATGCCGTCCTCGCCGTTCTGGCCGTGGGTGCTGTAGAACTCGTGGTTGCCCGGCGACGGTCGCTGCAGGAACTTGAAGGCGCCGTAGGTCTGGTCGTAGGAGCCCTCGAAGTCGGCGAGGGTGCCGACCTGGTATTGCTCGTCGCCGAGGATGGCCACCAAGTCGGGTTTCATCGACTCCACCTGGTCGGCGGTGGCCGCCTGCGCCTGGTTGCGCAGCATCGCGTCGGCCTGGTTGGCCTGGGTGCAGGTGTCGCCCGGCTTGGCCGCCTCGCCGGGCTGCCCGGCGCTGTTGGCGTCGGGCTGGCAGGAGATGTCGCCCACCGCGGCCAGCACCGGCGAACCGGGCGCGGCGGCGTAGGGCCACGCATTGTCGGCGGTGTCGCGGCCGTAGTGGGCGCTGGCGCTCATCGCCGGCACCAGGGTGGCCAGCGACACCGAGGTCACCGCCACGCCGGTCATCACCCGCTTCTTGGTCAGTCGCTTCGCCATGCGCGGACCATAAAACCTGCGCATGGCGGCGGGCTGGCCGGGCGGTGAGGGGCCGGTGAACCCTTCCCGACATCATGGCGACGGCCGCCGATTCACCTCGTTGGGTCGAGGGCCCGCAGCTCGGGAGGCATCACCCCGGTGACGATCTGCTCGGCGAGGAGCTGACCGGTGAGCGGTCCGAGCGTCACCCCCCACATCCCGTGCCCTCCCGCGACGTAGACATCCTTGGTCCGGGACGCGCCCACGAGCGGGATCCCGTCGGCGGTGAGCGGCCGAGACCCCACCCAGTCGTTGGCCCGGCTGGCCCAGTCGATGCCCCGCAGCATGGGCCGCGCGCCGCGCTCGATCGTCGCGAACCGGGCCGCGACCGGCGGATCGTCGGCGCCTGCGAACTCCATGATCCCAGTGACCCGGGCGCCGGCCGCGGTGGGCGTGATCGCCACCCGGGCGCTCGGCAGGTAGAGCGGGCGTTGTAGCGGCTCGTCGCAGTCGACGGTGAAGCTGTAGCCGCGCCCGGCGTGCACCGGGAGCCGCACCCCGTGCGGGCGGGCCAGGTCGGAGAGAAGAGCGCCGCTGGCCAGGACCACCGCGTCGGCTCCGAGGGTACGGCCCGCGCAGTGCACCTTCAGCCCGGTGCCGTGCCGCTCGACCGCCTCGACCTCCGTGCGATCGGTGATCTTCCCGCCCGCGCCGCGCACGTGGTCAGCCAGGGCGACCACGTACTCCGCCGGTGTCACGTACCGCTAGTGGCGTAACCGACCCGGGGACCGCCGGCTCGGGGCGTCACGTGCCCTGGTCGGCCTCGGCCGCCGCGACCGCGGCGGCCGGGTCGGCCCCGGCGTGGATCACCGCCATCAACCCGGAGAGGTACCGGTCGACGGTGGCCACGTTGACGTAGACCAGCTGGCGGATGAGGCCTCGCAGCGCCCCGCTCTCGGCCAACGGCGCCGGGTCGACGTCGCCGAGGTCCAAGGCGGTGACGAAGCGAACCTCGCCCTCGTCGAGGTCGAACTGGAAGCCGCCCGACAGCATCCCCTGGTTGGCCCGGTTCAGGTACTCGCCGACAGGCGCCCGCAGCGCGGCGGGCACGAACGCGGGGATCACCGAGGAGAACAGCAGCACCGGACGGTCCTCGGCGAACTGAGCGACGCACACCCACCGCCCGGAGCCGCCCTCCACGGTCACCGCCACCGCCCGCTCGGCGTCGTCCTCGACGCTCACCGGCCACCCGTCGTCGCGGAGGAACCCGACGAGGGTGTCGTAGAGCACCCGGCCGGGGTCGAGGGCCTCCGGTCGGCTCGGCGCGGTCACGACGACGGCGGCGCGACCGCCGTCGCCGCCTTCTCGTTGAGCCTGGTGGTGAACACCGCCAGGTACGCCTCCCACTGGCGGTCGTTCAGCCCGGATGCCTTCTTGCCCTGGTGGACGACCTCGCTCAGCTTGCCGACCGAGAGCTTCTCGGCCTGCGCCTTGGCGGCCTTGTCGAGGGGAGCGGAGATGTCCATGTAGGCGCGGGTGGCGTCGAGCTTGGAGCGCTGCTTGTCGGCGTCCCTGATCGCCTCGGGCGTGAGCAGCTCCAAAAGCTTGGTCTTGGTGGGCTGGTCCATGTGGGTGGCCCGCAGATCCCGCTCGGTGTTCTCCGCCAGCTTGGCGACGTCGCTGTCGGAGCCGAACAGCGCGGTGGTGACCGCCCACGTGGTGCCGCGGTCCTTGCCCTTGTTTTTGTAGTTGGCCTCGTTGCGGGCCTGGGCGATCCGCTTGGCGTCCCGGTATCGGGCCCGGATGTCGCCCGGCGTGTCCTTCAGCTTCTTGAAGGTGTCTTTGATCTTGTCGCCGATGGTCTTCGGGTTGGTGCTCTCCGCCAGGAAGCTCATCAGCTTGACCATGGCCTGGTCGAAGTCGGTGGTGGCCGCGTGGTCGTAGTCGAGGGTGTCCTCGACTTGGGCGGCGCGCCCCGCGTTGCCAGGATCGTTGGCCCCGCCCCGGCCCTTGGCCCGCACCGGGACCGCCGGCTTGACGACGGTGCGCGACGTGCCGGGCTGTTGAGTGGCGGTGATCAGCGGAAGCTTGATGTCGAAGCCTCTCAGCACGCCGATGGCCTGAGGGTCGCCTTCCATGGCCCGGGTCATGATCGCCTCGGCGGCCGCCTGCGGGTCGGTGCGGATCAGCTTCTCGGCCGAGCCGGCCTCGTGCGCCCCGAAGTAGCGGATCCGGGCGGTCTTGGTCGCCGCGGCCCGCAGGCTGTCGGCGATGGTGTGGCCCAGGGTGTGGACCACACCGGCGCCCGTCACGACGGCCGAAGCCAGGCGGGGGATGCCGAACCCGCCGCCGCTGGCCACCTCGGCGATCGCCAGCCCGGCGTTGGTCAGGGACTTGGCGGTGGCGAACGAGTCGGCCTCCACCTGCTGGGAGGAGCGAACCCAGAGCCGCTCGACCGCCAGCTTGAGGTCCTCGCGTTCCTTCTCGGTGACCTTGTTGCCGTGGGTCCGGATCCCGTGGAGCCCGACGGCCTTGGGGACCAGCGAGATCGCCGACTTCATGGCCATGAACGCGTTGGAGAAGATGCTCAGTCCCGGCACCCAGTGGAACATGTTGGTCGTCAGCTCCGACCCCTGCGCCTTCTCGATCACCTGCAGGATGTCGCTGGCGGTGTTGGTCAGAGTGGCGAGAGCACCCGCGGTGCTCTCCGCGACGTCGGCCTTGGAGCTCTTGTCGTCGGTGATCTGCTTGATGATCACCACCACCTGCGAAAGGAAGCTGAAGCTGTCGGTGATCACGCTCAGGGTGCCGTTGGCCCAGTCCGACTTCGACTGCATGCTCGGCGCGGTGTTGAGCGGGTCCCCCTTCTGCATGTAGCTGGTGTCGAGCTCCTTGGCGGCCAGCGACATGTTCTTGGCGTTGGGGTTGGACGGGTCAGCGAAGTGCTGGCCTACCTTCGAGCCCAGCCCGGCGAGCGAGCTGGTCGTGCCGACGCCGCCGAACCCGGCGGCGACGCCGCCCCCGTCGGTCGGGCCCTTGGCCTTCTGGTGGGGGGCGAGCGCTTCCTTGGCCGCCTGCGACGGGGCTCCGGCGACGACGGGGATGGCGGTCTGGCCCTTTCGCACGCTCTCGTCGAACAGGCCCCGCACCGCGGAGGCCAACCGCCACTTCTTGACCTTGACCATGCGCCGCTCCGCTGGCGTGAACAGCAGCGGCTTGAAGTCCTTGAGGACGATCTCGGTGCCGTCCCCGAGGGTGACCTTGCCCTTGTCCCAGTACGTCTCGACGGCGTCGAGAGCCTGGTCTTCCTTGCCCTGGTCGCGCAGCCGGTCGGCCTGGGTCATCTCTGGCGACGCCTGGATCTTGTTGATCAGCTCCTGGGCCTGCTCGGGGGTGATCGAGGGGACGGCCGGCTTGTCCTTCTTCTTGAACGGCGACCACCGCTGCACCGTGGGAGAGGCGCCCTGCTGCACGGTGTGGGTCAGCTCGTGGGCGAGCAGCTCCTGGCCGGCCGGGTTGGCGGCGTCGGGCACCGCGCCGGAGAAGAAGATGTCGGATCCGACGGTGAACGCCTCCGCGGAGACGGCCCGGTTGAGCGCCGCCGCTCCCGGCCCGCTGTGAAGGCGGACGTTCCCGAAGTCGGCTCCGCCGAACGCGCCCTCCATCGAGGCGCGCACCGCGGCCGGCAGGGGCTGCCCCCCGCCCCGGGCGGAGGACAACGCCGCTTCGGTGCCCGGATCCAGGTCGCCGCCGTCGGCGCCGATCGGGGCGCGGCGCATCAGACGCCGTAGCGGCGCCTGCCCCGCGCCGGGCGCCCCGGGATCGTCGGTCTCGGGCCCGACGGTGGCCGGTGCCGCGGACCGCAGCGCCTGGACCACCCGGCGGGCGACGGCGTCGGCTTCGTGTTCGTAGGGGTCGTCCGCCGCGCCGACCCGCAGGCGGGCCTGCCCCACCCGCAAAAGATCGGTGACCGCCCGGTTGCCGGCCGTGTGCTGCAACGACTCGATGCCGGCGCCGGCGCCGGCGGCCGGCAGACCGGCCACGTCGCTTTCGGGGTCGCGCTGATCGATCCGTTCGGGGGCCACTTGCACTTGGCGTACCTTGCCCACCGGCCCCTCCTCGGATGTTGCCCGGGACTATACGCCTCCCTGGGCGGGCGGAGACCGGCTGCGGTGTTTGTCCCGTATCCCCGCCTCGATGCGAAGATCGCCGGGATGACTCGATCTTCCCGGCGGCCGGCGCTCGCCGCCGCGGCGGCTCTTACCGCGGCGGCTCTCGCCGCGGCGTGCGGGTCCTCCGCCGCCACCCCTCCGCCCGTCACCGCGCCGACCACCGCGCCGAAGGCAGCGGCGCCGACCGCCGCCCCCGCCGGCTCGACGCCGGGCGCCGGCGGGGACTGGACCTCCTACCACGCCGACCAGTCGCGAACGGCAGCGGCCGCGGCGAGCGCCCCCCTCGACCCGGCCCGCCCCCTGTGGCGCGCCGAGCTCGGCGGCAAGGTGTACGGCCAGGCGCTCGCCTTCGCAGGGCGGGTCTTCGCGGCCACCGAGACCGACCGGGTCGTGGCCCTCGACCCCGCGACGGGCGCGGTCGTCTGGTCGACGTCGCTCGGGACGCCGCTCCGCGACGCCTCGCCGGTGATCGGGTGCGGAGACATCAGCCCGCTCGGCGTGACCAGCACGCCGGTCATCGATCCGGCGACGGGAACCATCTACGCGGTCGGGGAGGTGACCGGTCCCGGCGACCGGGTGTCGCGCCGGCTGGTCGGCTTGGACGTGACGACCGGCGCGGTCGAGGTGTCCGACACCGTCGACCCGCCCGTACCCGCCGGCGAGAGCCAGGCCCCCCTCCTGCAGCGGGCCGGGCTGGCGCTGGCCAACGGCCGGGTCTACATCGCCTACGGCGGCAACTACGGCGACTGCGGCGACTACCACGGGTGGGTGGTGGCGGTCAACGAGATCGGGGCCCCCGACATGCGGTCCTTCGAGGTGGCGGCGAACGGCCGGGGCGGCGCGGTCTGGCAGTCGGGCGGAGCGCCGGCGGTCGACGGGTCAGGGAACGTTTACATCGCCACCGGCAACGCAACGCCGGACCCGCCCGAAGGCGGACCCGACCCGGAGCTCTACACCGAGAGCGTGATCAAGCTCAGCCCCACGCTGCAGCCGCTGGCGGCGTTCAAGGACATGGCGGCGGGCGGCGACGAGGATCTCTCCACCGCGAACCCGGTGCTGCTGCCGGGCGGTCAGCTGTTCGCGGCCGGCAAGACCGACATCGGCTACGTGCTGCGCCAAAGCGACATGACCCAGGTGGCTGCCATCCCGGGGATCTGCGGCAGCGACCCCGACGGCGGCCCGGCCTACGACCGGAGCACCAACCGGCTGTTCGTCCCCTGCCGGGCCGGCGGCATACAGGTCGTCGACCTGACCCGCCGCGTCGTGGCTGGGCGGCTGCCCGGCGCCAACGGCGCCCCGATCGTCACCGGCGCCGACGTTTGGGCGTTGCGCTACCCGTCGGGCTCCCTCCACGAGTACGCGGCGTCGGCGGGAACGCAGGTGCAGTCGGTGGATGTCGGCCCGGTGGCGCCGTTCGTGTCCCCGACCAGCGCTTACGGGCTGCTGCTGGTGCCGACCGTCGACGGGGTCACCGCCCTGGCCGGGCCGTCAGGCGTTCACCTGCCCGCCGGCGGATGAAGCGGGACGGGCCCTTTTCTCCACTTCCCGCCCGGCTGCGCGAGACCCGCTGCGCCGGTGCCGTTCCCGCCGCCGGCCCAGATCCCCGGGCGCTGGCGGCTGGCCACAGGCGCGGTCGGGCTGCCAGCATGGCCAGATCGCAGCGCCCTCATGTCCTGGCGGCGTGTCGACCGCAATGACCAGCGGGGGCGGCCGCCCGCCGTCGCTGCTCGCCGCGGCGGCGGTCGTCGCCGGGCTGGTCGTGGCGGCCGGGGCGTGCGGCGCCACCGCACCGGCCCGCGACGCGACGGCCCCCACCGAGAAGGCCACCACGCCGCCATCGCCGGCCCCGTCGACATCCCCGGCCGCCTCGCTGCCGCCGCCCACCTCGGCGCCGACGGTCCCCGCCCCGCCGGCCGCCCCCACGACGACCACGCCGCCCTACGCCCCGCCATCCCCGGCTGTCGCCCCCGCGCCGGACGGGGGACCGGGCACCTTCGGCCCGACCGCCGGCGGCGCGCTGCAGGGGAAGGTGGTAGCCGTCGACCCAGGCCACAACGGCGGCAACTTCGCAGCGCCGTCGGTGATCAACGCCCCGATCTTCAACGGCCGGTCCAGCGAGGCGTGCGACACGACCGGCACCGAAACCGACGGCGGTTACACCGAGGCCACGTTCAACTGGCTGGTCGCCCAAGGCGTCGCCGCCGACCTCCGCGCCCAGGGCGCCACCGTCGTCCTCACCCGGACCTCCAACACCGGCGTCGGCCCGTGCGTAACCCAGCGGGCGGCGATCGCCAACACCGCGCACGCCGACGCCGCGGTGTCGATCCACGCCGATGGGGGCCCGGCCGGCGGGAGGGGGTTCGCGATCCTCGAGCCGGTGGCGGACGGCCCCAACGACGCCATCATCGGCGCGTCCCGAACGCTCGGCGACGACCTGCGGAACTCGTTTTTGGCGGGGACCGGCGAACCGGTCAGCTCCTACGACGGGGTCGACGGCATCCAGGCCCGCGGCGACCTCGGCGGCACCAACCTCTCCACCGTGCCGAAGGTGTTCATCGAGTGCGCCAACATGCGCAACGCCGCCGACGCGGCGCTGGTCGTCTCGCCGGCGTGGCAGCAGCAGGCCGCGGCGGCGATCACCGCCGGGCTGGTGGCGTTCCTGACCGGGGGGTGAACAGCCGGGCGCCGTGGCTAGTGGCTGGTGGCGGGCGCCGTCAGGACTCCGGGCGCGCCTCGCCGGCAGCCCCCCGATCGCCGGCAGCCCCCCGATCGCCGGCAGCCCCCCGATCGCCGGCAGCTCGGCCCGCCGCATCTTGGCCAGCCTCCCCTGGACCGCCGGCCACCCGCTCGAGCCCAGCGGAAGCCGAGACAGCGACGTCCGGCCCGGGCACCAACACGTCCGAGTCCTCGCGTGACGGCAACGTGACGATGTGGCGCACCGGAGAGAACGTCACCCAGGTGAACGCCAAGAAGCTCCCGACGCCAGCCACCCACAGGGTCGGGCGCAACCCGACGGTGCTGGCCAACCCACCGCCGATCAGGCCCCCGAGGGGCATGGTGCCCCACACCATGAACCGCACCGACGCGTTCATCCGCCCGAGCAGCTGCGGCGGGCAGAGGGCCTGGCGGACGCTGACCTGGTTGATGTTGTAGGCGATGGCGCCGGCACCGACCAGCAGCTCGCCGAGGACGATCACCACGTCGGCGTTGCCCCTCGTCGCCAGCGGGAGCAGCAGGTCGCCCAGCCCGGCAACCGAGATGCTGAGCACGATCGCCCGGCCGATACCGAGCCGAGCCCCGAGCCGGGCTGCCACCAGCGCGCCGAGCAGGCCGCCGGCACTGCCCGCCCCGACCAGGACGCCGATGTGACCGGCGCTCAGGTGCAGTTCCCGGCGCATGAACAGCACCAGCACCGCGCCCGACACCGTGGAGAAAAGGTTGGACGTCCCCGTCGAGAACGCCACCGACCTGATCCGCGGTTCGCGCCACACGAAGCGCAACCCCTCGGCGATCTCGGCGCGCAGCCGGGCCGGCCGCCCGTCGCCGCCGACCCGCCGCCGCGGGCGCTGCTCTTGCGCCCGGATGGCCAGCAGCGACAGCACCGACGCCCCGAAGCTGGCCGCGTCCGCGGCGACCGCAGTGGCCGCGCCGAACACGCCGACGAGAGCGCCGCCGACCGCCGGACCGGCGATGGCCCCACCCGACTCGGTGGCCTGCAGCTTGCCGTTGGCGTCGATCAGCTGCTCCGCCGGCAGCAGCGTCGGCACATACGACTGGTAGTCGACGTCGAAGAACACCGTCAGAACGCCGGTGGCGAGGCTCACCGCATACAGCTGGCCGAGGCTCAACGCCGACAAGGCCCACGCGACGGGCACCGAGCCGAGGGCCAGCGCCCGGCCGACATCGGCCGCGATCATCACTGGCCGCCGGCGCATGCGATCGGCCCAGGCGCCGGCCGGCAACCCGACGAGCAGGAACGGCAGCGTCTGGAACGTGGACAGCAGCGCCACGCCGAAGGTGCCGGCGTGAAGGCTGTCGATGGCGACAAGGGGCAGCGCCAGGAGGCTGACCTTGCTGCCCAGCTCGCTGACCGACTGGCCGCCCCACAACATCATGAAGTCCCGGTGCCGCCAGAGGGTCGACCGTGACGGCACGCGGCGAGGCACAGTGGTTGAGTGTTCCAAACCGGTTGGGAAATTTCAACCGGTTATTCTCTGGATGTGCCCACCAGGAAGGCCCCGCCAGTCCGCAAGGCTCGTGACGTCGCGGCTGGCGGGCCGGTCACCAAGGCCGGCGCCGGGAGGGTCGCCAAGGCCGCCGCGGCCGCCTCCGACACCCGGGCCCGCCAGAAGGCCACCCTGGCCGAGGCCCGCGCCGTGGCGCACCCCGTCCGGCTGAGGATCATCCGGCTGTGCCTCGACGAGGCTCTCACCAACAAGGAGCTGGCCCAGCGGCTGGGCATGAACGCCGGCACCACGCTCCACCACGTGCGGACCCTCGTCGCCAACGGGTTCCTCGCCGAGCAGGAGGGGCGACCCGCGGCGCGGGGTACCACCGGGAAGCCCTACCGCTCGACGGGGAAGTCGTGGTTGCTCGACATCGACGACTCCGAGCAGCGCGACCAAGTCGAGCGGGCCATGCTCCAAGCGGTCGCCGCAGAAGTCGACGAGGCCGGTCCCGGCGCGGTGATCGAGGCCTCGCGGCTGGCGATGCGGCTGCGCCCGGAGCAGATCGAGGAGCTCACCGCCAGGCTGCAGGCGGTCATCGACGACTACGGCGCGTCGGCCGCCGACGACCCCGACGGTGAGCCGGTCGCGATGCTGCTCCTGCTGCACCGCCGCCGGCGGCGATAACTTGCGCCGGATGAGCAGCCACACCGACACCGGCGGGGGCCCCGACGCCGACCGTGACGCCCTGGAGCTGGCCGAGGCCAACGCCGCTACCTGGGTCACCATGTTGCGTCGCCACGCCCACCTGCGCGCCGACCACGCCGCCATCCGGACCGGCGGCCGGACCGTCACCTTCGCCGAGCTGGATCGGCGCATCGACCGCGCCGCGTCCGCGCTGGCCGCGGCCGGCGTCGGCCCCGGGGACCGGGTCGCGCTGCTCATGGCCAACCGGTTGGAGTGGATCGACGCCCTCGGGGGCATCAACCGTATGGGCGCGATCGCGGTCCCGATCAACTTCCGCCTGGTCGGCCCGGAGGTGGCGTTCCTCCTCGCCGACAGCGGCACCAAGGTGGTGGTGGTCGACGGCGAGCGGGCGCCGACAGCGGCCGCGGCCGTCGCCGGGGACGGGGCGTCCGGCGCACGGGTGCTGGTCGTCGACGGTGATACCAGCGCTGGCGGTCCGACCGCCGCGTCGTGGTCCGATGCGGTGGCGGCCGCAGCCCCGACGCCCCCGCTCACCGCCGAGATCGTCGCGGCGTGGGCTCCGACCGAGCCGGCGCTGCTGATGTACACCTCGGGCACGACCGGCCGGCCCAAGGGCGCGGTCCTCACCTACCTCAACTTGCTGATGCAGACCCTCACCGGGGTGCGCACCCAGAACATGATGAACAGCGACGGCGTCGGGATGCTCGGATCGCCGCTGTTCCACATCGCCGGGGTGGCGACCTTGGTCCCAGCGATGCTGCTCGGCCAGACCGTCTTGTTGGCCGGCGGCGGCGCCTTCGACCCCGCCGCCACCCTCGACCTGCTCGAAGCGGAGGGGGTGACCAGCACGTTCCTCGTCCCCACCCAGTGGCAGGCCATCTGCGAGCAGCCCGACGTCAAGCTGCGCAACCTCAAGCTGCGGTCGATGTCTTGGGGCGCGTCGCCGGCGCTGCCCTCGACGCTGCAGGCGATGAACGAGTCGTTCCCCGGCGTGCCCAACATCGCGGTGTTCGGTCAGACCGAGATGTCCCCGGTGACCTGCGCCCTCGACGGCGCCGACGCCATGCGCAAGGTCGGGTCGGTCGGCAAGCCGATCTCCACCGTCGACGTGCGCATCGTCGACGACGAGATGCGCGACGTCGCACCCGGAGAGGTGGGCGAGATCGTCTACCGGGGGCCGACCCTCATGGCCGGCTACTGGAACAACCCGACCGCCACAGCCGACGCCATGCGCGGCGGGTGGTTCCACTCTGGTGACTTGGTGCGCGTCGACGACGAGGGCTTCGTGTACGTGGTCGACCGCAAGAAGGACATGATCATCTCCGGCGGAGAGAACATCTACTCCTCGGAGGTGGAGAACGCCATCGACGGCCACCCGAAGGTCCGGGAGGTCGCGGTCATCGGCGTGCCGCACCCGACCTGGGTCGAGACGCCGCTCGCTGTCGTGGCGCCGATCGACCCCGCCGATCCGCCTTCCGAGGCGGAGATCATCGAGTGGGTGAAAGAGCGCCTGGCCTCCTACAAGAAGCCCGGAGTGGTGCGGGTGGTCGAGGCGTTGCCCCGCAACGCCAGCGGGAAGGTGCTGAAGACCGTGCTGCGCGAGCAGTTCGCCTGAGGTAGATGGCGCCCAGCGCGGGTCCGTTTCGGTGCTGCGGTCGTGTCAGGATCGTCACGTGGAGCCAGTGACCCGGCGTGGATGAGATCAGGGTTGACCGGTGGCTGTGGTCGGTGCGGGTGTTCAAGACCCGGACCCTGGCCACCGAGGCGTGCCGGGCCGGTCACGTGTCGGTCAACCGGGCGGTGACCAAACCGGCGGCGACGGTCAGGGTCGGCGACACCGTGACGATCCGCCTCGACGGCCGGGACCGGGTCCTAGAAGTGGCCCGAGTCATCGGCAACCGGGTGGGCGCCCCCGCCGCGGCGGAGTGCGTGATCGACCACAGCCCGCCGCCTCCGCCCAGGGAGGCGACGGTCGCGGTGTTCGACCGCGACCCCCACAGCGGGCGCCCCACCAAACGGGACCGACGCCAGATGGACCGGATCCGCCAGCGCTGACCCTTCCGCCACCAGGTGGTGCCTGGCGCCGGCCCCGCACTGGCCCGTCGTGGGCCGGCCCTGTCGGTCAGGCTCCCGAAGCCCGCTCGAGGTGGGCTCGGCCGCCGTCGAGGTGGGCTGTGTCCGCGGCCTGGCGTCCCGCGGCCCACCCCTCCCGGTTGGTGGCCGACCGGCTGCGGTGCCGCTTGAGGCGGGGGAACATGTCGCTGACCGCCTCGTCGACCTCGTCTTGGCGGCGGGCCAGCGCCGGCAGCAACGACACCGACAGCTCCGCCTCGGCGGCCTGGCGGCTGTAGTCGGCGGCCTCGGCCAGCCGCTCGCCGATGCGGGCCGCGAAGGACAGCAGGAACGACTGGCGGAACGACCTGGTCTGTGACCGTCCCCACCGGTCAGGTTCCGGGCGCTCCGCGACCATCCGCCGGGTGGCCTGGACCAGCAGCGAGGTGAACAATGCGTCGATGCCGTCGAGATCGGCGTCGAAACCGACGACGGTCATGAGCGCCAGGTCGGGGTGCCACACACAGCGCACCCCGTTGGCCGACGCGACCGTGGAGAGCAGGGTGGACTTGGCGTCGGCGTAGGGGTCGTCGACGGGGATGCGCCGAGCGCCGGGCCGGTCCCGCCGACCGCCCGGCCTCTCCCGGGCTAGGAGGTCGTCGATGGAGTGCCGGCTCATCAGCTCCTGAGCCTTGGCGGTCAGGGCCTCGGCTTCCGCTTCGAAAGACGTCGACTCCGCCTTGGCGAGCAGGGCCCGCACCTTGGCGAGGACGGGATCGTCGTGGCCCGCATCGCTGGCCGGCAGCCACGCCGCTTTGCCCCACGCAGATGGGGGAGGGAGCAGCTGCTCCATCGCCGGCAGGCGCAACAGGACCCCGAGGGCTTCGATGGCCACCTGCAGGCCGGCGATCCACTCGACGCCGAGGCGCGCCGACCACGGTCCGAGCCAGTCGACGTCATCGCCCCACCACCGGTGGGCGTCGAGCTCGTCCAGCTGCGCCACCCATAGACCGGGCGCTTCCGCGGTGCGTGCCGCTGCCGGCTCCGCGGCGATGGCCGTGGCGATCAGCTCCCCGTGGCGGGTGGAGAGCTCCCTGCGCACCGCCCGGGCTGTCTCTCCGGGCTGCCATCCGCCCTCCCACATAGCCGCGATCACGGTGGCGAAGACCTTGGCGACCGCGGCCCCTACCGCCCGCCGGCCGCTGCGGTCGGCGTGGATGACCAGCTGGTCGACAGCGGCGTCGAAGGCCAACCCGTCGCCGGCGCCGACCGACCGGCCGCCGCCCACCACCAGCGCTACCAGCGCATCCAGCTCGGTCATGATGCTTCCTCTGTCATCTTGTGATCATCCTTGCAGGGGGGTGTGACCGTATCGCGGTGGCATCTGGTCGCCTTCACAATGGCAGCTGGCCGGGCGGCGCCGGCGCATCGAGGGAGTGGTAGCCAGGCAGGCGGGATGCCGGCGTGTCCAGGTACACCTTGGCCTCGGGCGGCTGGCGGAACCGGCCGTGACTCCAGCGGATCTCGACGTGGCCGTCGACCTGGCGCGCCGCCCCATTGCGCAGATCCGTGCAGCGCGCCGTCCAGTCGACGCGGGGCTGGCCGGCGCCAGCGGCCCGGACCTGTAACTCCTCCAGCCGGTGGGCCTGGCGCCAGTCCCAAGGCGTGGCGACCCGCAGGCGGAGGCTCTCGTTGCGGGGACCGGGGCCCCGGCCCCGCCCGGCGCGCTGCTTGGCGCCGAGGAGGAAGTAGGGGGCGTTGCCGATGCGCAGCAGGCGCCACAAGGCACGTTCGGGGTCGGACGCGGCCAGCCGCCGGGCCCACCGCTCGGCGGAGCGCTCGCTGACCGCCACGCACAGCTGCCGGTAGGCCTCCCGCGCCCCGGGCGGGTACAGACGATCGGCCAGCGCCCGGCTCAGGCGCAGACGGTCCTCGCCGGTCAGCCCGCCGGCTGCGTCCGGCAGGCCGGGCAGACCGGCGGCGTCCCGGCAGGCCGCGTACAGCGCCTGGTACTCCTCCGGAGCGACGGCCTGGTACCAGTCCCCCCGGTCCCATTCGCCGGCTGTGGCCAGCAGACCGTCGAAGAGCCGCCCCGGTGACGGGTTGGCGATCACGTCGGAGAGGTACTTGCAGCTGATCAGGTAGACGTGGTCGATGCGCAGGTCGATCGGCGCGACCTCGTCGCCGGGGGGTCGCCGCCCTCCGGTCCACTCCACCAGCCGAGGTGGCCTTCCGGCCAGCCCGTCACCGGCCGCGGCGAAGGCCCGCCCGTTGGACCACGCGGTGGCGAAATCCTCGGCGTGGGCGCCGGCCTGGTGGAGCTGCTGGAGACGGTCCCAGACGCCGTCGTCGATCGTCAGCTCGCCGGGTCGGGCGGCCAGGACCGTAGGCAGGTCCGGGTAGGGCAGCGTCCCAAGGGCCGTCGCCAGCTCGGTGACGAGAGTCCGGTCACCCGCCATCGGCGCGCCGGCGCCCGGACCGGGCGGGGGCAACGGCGCCGCCGGCCGGTACCCGCTTGGCCGCGGCAGGGGTTCTGGCGCCGGCGGGGGTTGTGGCGGTGGCCCCGGGGGGCGGGTTCGCGCCGGGGGCAGCCGGTGGGTCGGCGCGGCCCAGGCTTCGCAGGCGCTCCAAGTCGCCCGGCGCGGTCAAGGCGATGACGTCATAGACCGGCTTGGTCGCCGGATCGGTGCCGGTCACCGCCCGGAGGGCCTGGCCGCCGGTGCTGCCCGGAGCCGGCACCTCCGCGGACAGCAGCAGGTAGCGGGACCCGGGTCGGGTGTGCTGGACCACCGCAGCCTTGCCGAGGGTGCGAAACAGCGTCTCGGCGCGAGTCAGGCCGCCGCCGGTCGCGGTGAACCCGCCGGGCACGTCGATCAGCCACTCGCCGCCGGCTGCGTCGGTCGCGGTGAAATGGACCACCACCCCGGCCTTGAGCCGCACGTTGTCGCCGTTGATGGAAAAGCCGGCATCCTCGAGGGCCCACCGGGCCAGCTCCCGGGCTCGGCGGCCCTCCCGGACGCCTCGCTGGGTGAGGGACTCGCCCTCCACCGGGGCTCGAGGAGTCGGTCCGGGCGGCAGGGACGGCCGGCCGAGCGGCCCGGGCGTGGACAGCGAGCGCCGCTCGGCCTCCACCCGGCCCAAGGCGGCGGCCACGTAGGCCGCGTCGGTGTCGTAGCCCACGAAGTGGCGCCCGGTGCGCAGGGCGGCCACGGCTGTCGTGCCCGACCCCATGAACGGGTCGACGACGAGATCGTCGCGGTAGGTGTAGAGGTCGATGAGCCTCTGGGGCAGCTCCACCGGGAACGGCGCCGGGTGGCCGACTCGCGTCGCGCTCTGAGGCGGGATCTCCCACAGGTCCACGGTCGCCTCGAGGAACTCGTCACGAAAGATCGTGCCTTCGGACGGCAGCCCTCGGGCCGCTCGCTCGGCGGGACTGACCGCCCGGTCGAAGCGGCCCTTGGAGGCGATGATCACCCGCTCGGTCAGGTCTCGCAGCACCGGGTCCCCGGGGCGCTGGTAGGTGCCCCACGCACAGTTGCCGCCGGCGCCTTTGGCCTTCTGCCAGATGACCTCTCCTCGCAGGAGGAGGCCCAGGTCGTCTTCGAGGATCGAGATGACGTCGGCCGACAGGCTCCGGTAGGGCTTGCGGCCCAGGTTGGCGACGTTGATCGCCATCCGCCCGCCCGGCTCCAGCGCGGTTGCGCACTCCGCGAACACCCCCGAGAGCATCGCCAGGTAGTCGGTGTAGCTCGCCGGCACGTGACCTTCGCCGATGGCCGTCTCGTAGTCCTTGCCCGAGTAGTACGGCGGTGAGGTGACGACCAGGGCGACGGAGTCGGGCGCCACGGTCCCGGGCTGGTCGCGGATGTCCCCGAGGAAGATCCGGTCGACCGCCGGGCGGTCGTCGGGATGGCAGACCGTGGCGTCGTCGCTGATCGTGGGCGCGGCGAATCGCCGGTAGAAGCCGCTGGCATCATGGCTCTCGCGCCGCCCGACGCCAAACGCTGACGTCGCGGTGCGTCGCCGCCCGGGCCGGGCGAGGGGTTCCGGCGCGCTCACGGTCGGGCTCCGAGCACGACCTCGATGGGTGGGAGGCGCTCGAGGTAGTCCTCGAGCGCCCGGGTCACCAGCTCGTTGGCTGACACGCCCCGCTCGCCGGCGGTGGCGTGCAGCCGCTCGTGGAGGGAGGCGGGCAACCGGACCGCGGTGACCTTGCGGTCTTCGTCGCACACTCTGGGCCGTCCCACCCCGGTGACGCTACCGACCCCCTGCGACGAGGTGGCGGATGGTGCGCGCACCAACGCGCGGCAACGCGCGCTAACGGCGTCAGCCGCCGGTTCGCGCCCCCTTTTGCTCCTGATAGACACCCGGGAGTGCGCAATCCGATGTTCGTCCACGACCCCGCGCTGACGGAACTGGTCTTCGATTACTGCAGGGAACGGTTGGCCCTCGATCCCGTCCCGCTCGACTTCCCTGGGGAAAAGGGCGTGTTGGACGCGGCGCTGGCCGGGGCGGTGGCCGCCGGTCCGCACACCGCCGAGCAACTCCTGCAACTGTTCGAAACCCACATGGCCCCCGCGGTGCTGTCGTGCGACAGCCCCCGGTTCTTGGCGTTCATCCCCGCGGCTCCGACCAAGGCGTCGCTCTTGTTCGACATGATCGTCTCGGCGTCGTCACTGCAGGGCGCGTCGTGGCTGGAGGCGGCCGGCGCCGTCGCCGCGGAGAACCAGGCCCTGCGGGTCCTCTCCGACCTGGCCGGGATGCCGGCCGGGTCCGGCGGGTGCTTCGTCTCCGGCGGCTCGGCCGGCAACCTGTCGGCGCTGGTCGTCGCCCGCGACACCGCCAGGGCCAAGATGGGCGCCGCGGCGCCACCTCGCCTTCGCTTTGCGCTGTCCGACCAGGCCCACTCGTCGCTCGGCAACGCCTTGAGGATCATCGACGTCGGCGCGCTCATCGTGCCGACCGTCGACCACCGCCTCACCGGCGACGCCCTGCGGGCCGCGCTGGAGGCCGACCCTGACCCCGCCAGCGTCATCGGCGTGGCCGCCACCGCCGGCACGACCAACGCCGGCATCATCGACGACTTGGCCGGTGTGGCAGCGGTCGCCGCCGACCTCGACATGTGGATGCACGTCGACGGGGCCTACGGCGGTGCGGGCATGTTCTCGCCGCTGGTCCGGGACCGCTACAAAGGCATCGAGCACGCCGACTCGTTGATCATGGATCCCCACAAGTGGCTCTTCGCCCCGTTTGACTGCGCCGCGCTGATCTACAAGCGGCCGTGGCTGGCCAAGGCGGTCCACACCCAAGACGCCGCCTACCTCGACGTCATCCACACCGGCGCAGACAGCGGGCAGACGCCCGAGGAGTGGAACCCGAGCGACTACGCCTTTCATCTGACCCGCCGGGCCCGTGGCCTGGCGTTGTGGTTCTCGATGGCGCTGCACGGGACCGATGCCTACCGTGACGCGATCACGCAGGTGCTCGAGACGGCGTGGCGGGCGGCCGCGACCATCGAGGCCACCCCTCACCTCGAACTGGTCCGACCCCCGGAGCTGTCGGTGGTGATGTTCCGTCGGCTCGGCTGGAGCGCAGAGGACTACGACCGGTGGTCCTCGGAGCTGCTGGCGGGCCAGATCGGGTTCGTGACGCCGAGCAAGTGGGAGGGTGAGACCATCGCTCGGTTCGCGTTCCTCCACCCCGACACGAGCGACGAGATCGTCGCCGAGATCCTCGCCACCATGGCATGACCGGGTCTCAGGCCCGAGGGAGGCTCAGACCTCGAACCAGACGGTCTTGCCGTGGCTGGTCATGTGGTACCCCCACTGCCTGGCCAACGCGGTGACCAGCAGCAGGCCTCGGCCCCGGACCGACTCGTTGGCCAGACCCAGCTCCGGGACCGGAGGGGTGGGATCGGTGTCGGACACCTCCACCCTCAGCACTCCAGCGTCGCTGCAGTGGACGTCGATCACGAACGGGCTGCCGGCGTGGAGCACCGCGTTGGTCGCCAGCTCGGACACCATCAGCGCGGTGTCGCCGAGCGGGGTGTGCCAGCGGGTGAGCACGTCGGTCACGAACCGGCGGGCCGCGGCGACGCTGCGCGAGTCACCGTCGAATTCGCGCCGTTCGTGCATCTCGGGAGCGCTCATACCCTTTGACCGCCGCGCTCACTCCCCGCCGCGCTTACTCCCCGCCGTGGTCCGGGAGCGGGTCCTCCTGGCGGCCGTGCGGATGCCGGCCGGCCGTCGACTGCCGTCGGCTGCAGCACCTCGCGACCGGAAACACCGATGGCGCCCCGGAGGGCGCCATCGGCGGAGCGGACCGAGCGGCGGATCTCGGACCCGCTCTACCTGGAGTAGGTGGCGGGTTCCCACTCCAGGCGGCCAACCATATCGCCGTTAGGTCGACACTGCCACGTAGCGGGACAGAGATGAGAAGAAAGCCAGTCTCATCTCCGATTTTCATGCTGTGTCACGGCCTTCTGCGCGATGAGTGGTCCGTGGTGCGGCACAACGGTACCGACCGGAGGCATCCGGCGAAAGGGTCACAACTTGGTTTGACAGGCCTGCTAGCCCCGCTGCCGGGCCTTCTCGGTGAAGAGGGCCGTGCGCAGGGGTCGGGGACGCGGGATACTCCAGGTATGGGCGCCTCTGCACACATGCTGGCCGCGGGGTCGGGGGCGGGCGCGATCGTCGCGGTGGTGGTCATCGCAGTGGTGCTGATCGCCCTCCTGACGCTGCGGTCGGTGCTCATAGTGGTGACCGAGTACCAGCGGGCGGTGCTGTTCCGCTTCGGGCGGGTCATGCACGAACCCCGCGGGCCGGGCCTGGTGGTGCGGATCCCCTTCGTCGACCGGGTGACCAAGGTCAACCTCCGGGTGGAGGTGGTCGACATCCCCTCGCAGGCCGTCATCACCCAGGACAACGTGACCATCGCGGTGGACGCCGTCGTCTACTTCCAGGTGGTGGAGCCCACCCGCGCCGTCATCGGGGTAGACAACTTCCGCTTCGCCAGCCAGCGGGTGGCCATGACCAGTCTGCGTTCGATCATCGGCCGCTACGAGCTCGACAGCCTCCTGGCCCACCGCGAGGACGTCAACGACGAGCTGCGGGCCACGATCGCCAAGAGCACTACGGAGTGGGGGGTCGAGGTCCGCCAGGTCGAGGTCCGCGACATCAACCTGCCGCCGGAGCTGCTGCGGGCCATGGCCCGCCAGGCGGAGGCCGAGCGGGAGCGGCGGGCCAAGGTGATCGCCGCCACCGGCGAGCTGCAGGCGTCGAGCGAGCTGGCCGAAGCCGCCGACAAGCTGACCGCCAGCCCCGGCGCCCTCCAGCTGCGCACCCTTCAGACCCTCACCGAGGTGGCGGCGGAGAAGAACTCGACGTTGATCTTCCCGATCCCCGTCGAGCTGCTGAGCATGTTCCGCCCGCGTGACTGACCCGGCCACCGAACAGCCGGGGATCCACCAGCCGGCGACCGTCCCGTCCCGGCGTGACCCGCTGGCCGGCGCCGACCTGGAGGCCCGCCTGGCCGCCCAGCTCGACTTCGTCGTCGAGATCGACCGGGTCAAGCAGGGTGCTGCGGCGCAACCTGATCACCGACGGCAGCCGTCGCGAGACCGACGCCGAGCACCAGTGGCACGTCGCGCTCATGGCGCTGCTGCTCGCAGAGCACGCAGCCGAGCCCGTCGATGTGCTGCGGGTGGCCACGATGCTGCTCGTGCATGACCTAGTCGAGATCGACGCCGGGGACGCCTACCTCTACGACGCTGCGGCCCGGGAGTCAGCGAGGGCGCTGGAGGACGCTGCGGCCGAACGGGTTTTCGGGGTGCTGCCCGCCGACCAAGGCGGCTGGTTGCGGGGTCTGTGGGAAGAGTTCGAGGCCGGCGAGAGCGCCGACGCCCGCTTCGCGCTCGCTCTCGACCGGATCCAGCCCCTTTTGCTCAACGCGGCGTCGGGCGGCGAGGCGTGGCGGACCAACGGGGTCACCGCCCGGCGCGTGGAGGAGCTCGTCATCCCCCGGATCGAGCCGGGCAGCCCGGCGCTGCACGCCGCAGCGAGAGCCCTCGTCGCCCTGGCCGTCGACGACGGGATCATCGCCCCCTAGAGGCGCCGGCGGCCGTCCTACTCGGGCTTGGGCTTGAAGTTGATGAAGTAGCGGCTCGGGGTCGGTCCCCGCTGCCCCTGGTACTTGGAGCCCACCGCGGCCGAGCCGTAGGGGACGTCAGCAGGGGTGGTCATCGCCAGGAAGCTGATCTGGCCGATCTTCATGCCCGGGTACAAAGTGATCGGGAGGTTGGCGACGTTGGACAGCTCCAAGGTGAGGTACCCGTCCCAACCGGCGTCGACGAACCCGGCGGTGGAGTGGATCAACAACCCCAGCCGGCCCAGGCTGCTCTTACCCTCGAGCCGGGCGACCAGGTCGTCGGGGAGGGACACCCGCTCCGCGGTCGACCCGAGGACGAACTCGCCTGGGTGCAGGACGAACGCGTCCTCGTTGCCGATCTCGACCAGCTCGGTGAGCTCCTCCTGGTCCTGCTTGACGTCGATGACCCGCATCGTGTGGTTGCGGAACACCCGGAAGTAGCGGTCCAAGCGGAGGTCGACCGACGACGGCTGGATGTCGGCCGGGTCGAGAGGGTCGATCACGATGCGTCCGGCGGCCAGCTGCTCGCGGATCGTGCGGTCGGACAGAATCACGTCCCGGCACCGTAGTGGGCGCCCCGCCCCCGCTGCAGCAGGGCGCCCCTGTAAATCCGCGAACGTCCCTCCCGACCCCTCGAGCAGCCGGCGGTGCTACTGGCCGATCGGCAGGCCGCCGTCGACGCGGACGATGGCGCCGGTGGTGAGGCACCTACCCGCCGGCCAGGTCGGGGGTCGCGAGCAGGGGTTGAGCCAACGGGGGTCCCTCACTCGGCGGTCAGGACCCGTAGGGGACGATCGACTTCCAGTTGGGCGCCGACGGTTGCACCGCGCCGGCCGGGCCCTGCCCGACCAGCCTCATGATGTTGGCGACCATGGTGGTCAGGACCGGGGCCGGGCACGAGGCGGTCCCGGGGGGGCAAGGCAGCAGCTCGGTAATGAATGTCGTGTCGCCGGTGTCGATGATCCCGGCCTTGCTCCCCGGTTCGGTGTAGTACGTGAAGTCGGAGTAGTTGTATCCGTTCCAGGTCCTGGAGCTGGTGTAGCCCTCCCCCGGAGGGATGGGGGAGTGGGCGAGCACCTGGAGGTCGGCGGGCACGGCGACCGAAGGGTTGATGTGGTCGATGTCCGACCCGACCGCCGCTGGGATGTTCGCGCCGTTCGCCAGTCCCGTCCCTTGGAACAGCCAGGAGGAGGCATCGGTGATCACCATCGGGACCGGAGGCTTGTCGGGAGGCACCAGCCCCGAGTACATCTCCCCGGTGAACGCGGTCTGTCCCTCGTCCCACGAGTTGCCAGTCACCTGGTTGGGGTCGCCCTTCGACGCCGCGGGGTCCTCGCTGTTGTTGCGGTAGTCGACGATCTCCCGGTCTGGGCCGAGAGGGGACGCCTGCAGCCGGGCGTGGCGGACGATGGCCGCCCCGCTGAAGAACACCACGTTGGTCCCCGCCGCCGCGGCGGACTTGGCTGCCTGCAGCTCGTGGTAGGTCCAGGTCTCGTCGTGGTCGAGCGACAGCCATGCCCGGTGCTGTGCGGCGAAAGCAGGGTGCTCGTCCAGGGTGAT
Source organism: Acidiferrimicrobium sp. IK (assembly GCF_025499425.1). Lineage (GTDB taxonomy): Bacteria > Actinomycetota > Acidimicrobiia > Acidimicrobiales > Palsa-688 > Acidiferrimicrobium. The sequence goes on along the minus strand of NZ_JAIMCB010000014.1, from coordinate 35,204 downwards.
GTTGGTGGCGTAGGTGGCGTCGAGGCCGTGCTTCTCCATCCATCGAATGAGCGGGTACTCGTTGTCGAGGAAGTCCGACGAGCCGTGCCCCGCGACGTAGGGACGGTCGAGGGAGACCACCCGGGCCCGGTTGCACGGCGGGTAGGAGCTGGTGTCGAGCAGGCAGGGCCCGAGGCCTTGGTAGAAGTCGTAGCCGCCGTAGGTGTCCCACCCCTGCTCGGTCGTGCTCCGGTTGACCACCAGGTAGGCGGCGTGGCTGGCCGGCTGCCAGACCGTCATTGGCACGTAGGCCTGCTCGTTGTCGGAGCCGACCAGCTTCAGGAGGTAGTCGCCTGGCGGCCACGCCTGGTCGACGTCCACGGTGAGCGCCTTGGACCAGTTGTCGCATTCAACGGTGTTGGTCGACTTGATGACGGGGCATTTGGGCTGGGCGACGCCCGGCAGTTCACCCGACGCCCATACCTGCCGTCCACCCGCACCGCCGTACCAACCCATCCGGTAGGCGACGACATGGAACTTGGCAGCGGTTGTCGACACGTACAGCCCGAATGACTCCCCGTCGGCTACGTAGTTGCGGTCGGTGAAGCCGTCGATGGTGCCGTGCGCCGCGGCGTCGGCGGAGATCTGCCAGGCCGTCGTCCCCGGACGCTGGTTCTCCGCCGCGATCGCCGCCGATTCGACGCCGAACGGTCCGAGTGACGTCGCGGTCAACTGCGGGGCGTCGGTGGCCTGCGAGGCGCTGTTGCCGGTCTTGGCGCCTGCCGCGTGGGACGGCCCGTTCGCCCGCCGGTGGTCCGAGGACGAAAGGGCCCCGAAGCCGACCGCGGCGCCCACCGTGATCGCAGCGACCGCGACCAACGCGGCGACGACGCGACGGTGACGGCGGCGGGCTCGCTCCTTGCGCCGGCCCTGGCGTGTGAGCACCGGCTCTTGGCTACCCATTGCCTTGTCCTTGTCCGCCTTGCGGCTGTCGCGCCCGCCGTGTCCGGCCTCTCGAGGAGGCATCGCAATATCGGCGTGGACGATACCTTTCTCCCGGCGATGGTGGGGCGCACTCGGTGCCGGCGCCGGGGTGCAGCGGTCGGCTGTCGCCTGCTGCCGCGGTCGGCTGTCGCCCGCTGCCGCGGCGCCGGCAGAGAAAGCCGCGACAGACCCCGCCCAAAAGAGGGGGGTATGTCGCGGGAAAGGCCGATATCGGACGGGTTCGCCGCGACACACCCCCGCCCCGCACGCGAGGTGTGTCGCGGGTTCCATCGGGTCCGCCACGTCCCCCGCCGGCCCCCGGCCGGCCCCCTCGCCGAGGCGCCGCCCACCGGCGAAGTTCGCCGGCCGGCGACCTACACCCGACCTACACCCCGGCCTCCAGAGCGGCCAGCTCGAGGGGCTCGTCCGCGGAGGCCGCTCCCGCGCCGGAGGATGCCGGCACCTCTCGCGGCAACGCCTGCGACGCAGCCCCGACGACGACCGCGACGGCCGTGAGGATGACCAGCACCAGGACCGAGGCGTGCAGCGACGAGCGGCCGCCATGCGCCGAGGCGCTCAGGTACAGGCTGCCGATGGTGGCCACGCCGAGACCGAGCGCGGTCTGCTGCATGGTCGTGAGGACGCCGCTGCCGACGCCGGCCAGCGCGGGCGGGACCTCCGACAGCACGATCCGGAACAAGGGGGGCATGATCATGCCCTGCCCCACCCCGCACGCCAGGGACGGGATGCAAAGGCTCCACATGGCCGGGTGCGGCCAGCCGGCGGTCAGGGCCCAGGCCAGGCCGCCGAGACCGCAGAACTGGATGGCGGCGCCGATGGTCAGCTGGGTGCGCCCGAAGCGGGCGACCAGCCACGGCATGGCCAGCGAGGCGGCGAGGAACCCGAGGGCCATCGGCACCAGCGTCATCCCGGTGCGCAGGGCGCTGAAGTGAGCGCCGACTTGGAGGGTGAGGGCGTAGACGAACATGAACCCTCCGAAACCGGCGAAGAACGGCAACCCGAGCAGCAGCCCCCTGCGCATGCTCGGAACCGCCAGCACCGACATCGGCACCAGGGGCGCGCCGCCGCGCCTCTCGAGGCGCCGCTCGGCTCGCACGAAGCCGGCGGCGAGGAACGGCGCCACGACCAGCAGGGCGACGGTCCACGCCGGCCAGCCGAGCGACCGGCCCTCGGTCAGGGGGACGAGCAGCGCCAGCAGCGTGGCGCCGAGGAAGGCGGTGCCGGACCGGTCGACGGGTGCCGGCGCCGAGCTGCGGGTCTCGGGGATAACCCTGCCGGCCAGCACCATGCCGACCACGCCTACGGGGACGTTGACGAGGAAGATCGGTCGCCATCCGGTGCCGGCGATGTCGGCGGACACCAAGACGCCGCCGAGGAGCTGGCCGGCCACCGCGGCCAGGCCGCCGGTGGCCCCGTAGAAGCCGAGGGCCCGGGCCCGCCCCTTGCCGGAGGTGGTGGCCTGGATGCTGGATAGCACCTGGGGCAGCATCATCGCGGACGCCGCGCCCTGCAGGGCCCGCCCGGCTACGAGGAGCCCGATCGACGGTGCCAGCCCGCAGGCCAGCGACGTGAGGGTGAAGCCGGCCATGCCGGCGATGAACAGCCGGCGCCGGCCGATGGCGTCACCCAGGCGGCCGCCGACGACCAGCAGCACCGCGTAGGCCACGCCGTAGCCGGCGACCACCAGCTGGAGCATCCCGGGCGAGGCGTGCAGGTCGTGGTCGATGGTGGGCAGGGCGACGTTGACGATGAAGAAGTCGGTCATCGGCAGGAAGGTGCCGACGAGCAAGGTGACAAGTCCGAGTGGAGAAAGGGCCGGGGGTGCGTCGGGGTCGGCGTGCCCGGCTGCGAGCGGGGTGGTGGTGGGGGTGCGCAGCGACATGTTCATCACTTTGAACCTCGACCTAGACCGGTACCAGGAGCCTGGTTATCCAGGTATTGGCAACACCTGGTAGCCAGGCTCTAACCATGGCATCCTGGTACTAGACCCTTCGCAGGAGGCTGTACTCGTGGCCATCGGCGCCAACTCCGTCCTCGACGACACGCGCTTCGACGCCCCGGGATCGGGCGCGCCCGGAGATGCTCCCGCTCCGGGCGCCTCCGGCGATGCCCCTGAGCCGGCAGCGTCCGGCGATGCCGCTGAGCCGGCAGCGCCCGGCGACGGTCCGCTGGTCGATCCCGACGCCCTGCGCCGCCGGGAGCTGGGCGCGTTCCTCCGCAGCAGGCGGGAGCGGATCGCCCCCGACCAGGTTGGCCTGTCCAGGAGCGGCCGGCGGCGCACCCCCGGCCTGCGGCGCGAAGAGGTGGCCGCCCTGGCCGGCGTAGGGGTCACCTGGTACACGTGGCTGGAGCAGGGCCGCGACATCCGGGTGTCCGGCGAGGTACTGAGCGCGATCTGCCGGACGCTGCAGTTCGACCCTCACGAGCGCCGCCACCTCTTCGCGCTGGCCGGATCGACGGAGTCCGGGCCCGACAGGGAGTGCACCGGGGTGACTCCGGCGATCGAGATCATGCTGAGGCAGCTGGTCCCGCTGCCGGCGTGCGTGCTCAACGGGCGCTTCGACATCCTCGCCTACAACCGGCCCTACGCCGTGTTGTGTGGCGATTTGGATCGGGTGCCCTATGAGGACCGCAACACCCTCCTGCTCAGCCTGACCTATCCGGAATGGCGGCGCGCCATCGTCGACTGGGACGACGCGGTCGCCCGCTGCGTCGGTCAGTTGCGCGGATCGATGGCGGACCACGTCGCCGAGCCGGCGTGGAAGGCGCTGGTCCGCCGGCTGAGCGACGAGTCGCCGGAGTTCGCGCAGATGTGGGCGCAGCGCGACGTCCACCAGGTCGAAAACCGGGTCAAGTTGCTCCTCAACCCCGACGTCGGCCTGCTGCGCCTCGACTTCACCAACCTTTGGGCCGGTCCCCGGGTGGGAACCCGCCTGGTGACCTACACGCCGGCGGACGCCGAGACCGAGCAGCGGCTACGCCGTCTCGTCGAGCTGCGCTCCTGAGCCCTCCGGTCGGGGCCGGGGCGGCTCACCCGTAGGCGGCCGCGTCGGCCACGTAGGGCCCGTAGGGCGACACGGGCTGGCGGACCAGGCCCCGGCGTAGCAGCGACCCCCACTCGGTGCCGATCGAAACCCCGAAGATCGCCAGCCAACGCGAGAAGAACCACGCCGAGAGGGCGTCCTCGATCGGCCAGGAGGGGAACGCGGCCCGCAGCGTCGCCACCTCCTGCACCGAGAACATCGCCCCCGCGAGCCGGCGCAGGGCGTCGCTGACCCCTGACCCGAGCGCGAACTCGGACTTGACCCGCCCGGCGATGTGCTCTGGGAGCAGCGTGCGGGCGACCTGGCGGAGCGCGTACTTCCTGGTGACCGCCGAGCCGCGGGTTCTGATCTTGTCGTCGGGTGGCAGGGCGCGGGCGTGGCGCATGACCGACGTGGAGAGGAACGGCACCCTGGCCTCGATCGACGCGGCCATGGTGGAGCGGTCCAGCCTCAGGCAGTCGGCGACACCGAGGTTGGCCTGGTGCTGCATAAGCGTCCCGTTGAGGAACGCGGCCGGCACCTCCTCGAGATCCGCGTAGCCGGCGAAGAGCTCGTCGGCTCCTTCGCCCGACAAGAGGACCTTGATCCCCTCCTCACGGGCCCTCCGGGCGGTCAGGTAGGTGCTCACCGCGGTCATCACGATCCACACCTCCGGGGAGGCGGTGCACTCCACCGCCACGTCGACCAGGGAGGCCAGCTCGTGGTCGTTGACGATCACCTCGTGGTGGGTGGTGCCCAGCAGCGATGCCACCTCCCTGGCCGCGAGCAGGTCGGTGCCGTCCTCGGTGCCGCACGTGAAGGTCGCCACTCCCGGCGCTGACTGAGAGGCCAGCGCCGCGATGAGCGAGCTGTCGACCCCTCCGCTCAACATGCACCCCCACGGCACCTCGACCGGGATCTGCTCGGCGACCGACGAAGCCAGCAGCTCCCCGAGGGGGGCGTCGCGATAGGAGAGGTGCACGATCCGCTGCATCCGCCCCGAGGAGCTCCATACCGTTCCCGGCGGCATCCGGGCCACCTTGGAACGCAGCTCCGGCGGGAACGCCGAGATGGTGCTGGCCGCGTACCGGCCGGAGCCGACCGCGCAGGAGTACAGCGGTTTGATGCCGACCTGGTCCACCGCCAAGACCAGCTCCTGGGCGGCCAGGTCGGCGATGCAGATGGCGAACATCCCCTCCAGGTGGTTGGCGAAGTCCAGGCCGAAACGCTGGTATAGGAACGGGAGGATCTCCCCGTCGTTGCTGCTCTTCACCTCGATGCCGAACTTCTGGGCCAGCGCCGCCGCGTTGTAGATCGCCCCGTTGAACACCACCACCACCGAGCCGTCCGCCGACACGAGCGGCTGGTCGCCGCCGACCAGGCCGCTGATGGCCAGCCGGTTGACGCCCAGGCTGCAAAAGCCCAGGCTCAGCGCCGACCGCTGGTCGGGCCCCCGGGCCTGCTGCTGGGCCAGCGCGTACTGCACGAACCCGTCATTGCTCGGTAACGCGGCGGCCAGGCCACACATCGGCTATCTCCCCCTCCTGCGACCGGGTGGCGCGCCGGGCGAAGGGAACCTACTGCGAACTCCCGAACCACTGCTGGCGCAGCGGGAACAGGTACCGGTCGGTCACGACGTTCAAGATCCTGCGGGCGTCGGCGAAGTGCTCCGCCAGGTCGGCCACCACCTCGAGGCTGAAGGTCAGCGGAGTGCCGGCCCTCCGGGCGGCGTCGGCCGCCAGCTGGTACCACCTGGCGCCGAGCAGTTCCAGCAACGCGCTGCCCGTCAGGTCGCCGGCGGCTCCGCCCAGGCCCGACAGCCGCAGCAGCCGGCCCTTCCCCGCGCCGCCGATCGCCGGCGGCGAGTCGGGGAACACGCCCGTGGTGAACAGCGCCAGGTCACCCAACCGGCGGTACACGCCCGGACGCTCCGCGGGGGTCACTACCTCGAGCATCCCAGCCAGGCGCACCGCGTCCAGCTCGCTGTAACGGCGCCGCTGCCAACCCCGACCGGAGCGGACCCAGGCGACGCCGCTCACCACCCGGGTGTAGGAGGCCAGCAGCTCGACGAGGGTGTATCGGCGCAGCGGGTCGTCGAGCAGGGCTCGCAGACCGCTGACGTCGAACACTGGGATCCGGACCCGAGGCGCCCACCGCTCCTCCACGAACGTGGCCTGGGCCAGCGTCGCCGCGGTGCGATGGACCGCGACCGCGAAGGTCAGGAACGGGGAGACCCCTACCCGCAGGCCGCTGCCGTCGGCTCCGAAGACCGCGGTTTCAGCCGCCTCGGAGGCCAGGGCGGCGCCGAGCGCGCTTCGGGGCCCGGCCGCGTCCCCCAGCAGGCGCCGGTCGGCGTCGGTCAGCTGCTGGCGATAGAAGGCGTCAACGTCGACCATCTCCGCTCGAACTGTACCGCCGGTCTCCCCGTCACCGCCGACCCTCCGACGTAACTCAGCGGTCGACCCGGCACGCAGCGCGACCGGACAAAGCGGGACACAGCACCCGAGCGCGAAATGTTCTTCGCTGAACCGGAACTGAACCAACCCGCAGGTCAGAGGCCTGCGCGGCCCGGCCGGCCGCCGGGCGCCGCTTATACCCCCCTTGCCGCGATCGCAAACAGCAGCTTCACTGGTCGTCGGGCCAACCCGGCGGGTTGGCCGTACTACTGCGGAGGCTGCGCCGAAAAACGGTGCGCCTGACGCACCGGAAGACGGAGACCCCGTGAACGACGCTTACGCCGCTGCCCTGCTCACCCGCGCTGTGCCCGCCCCTCCCGCCCCGCGCTCGCTGCGTCGACGGGCTCGTCGGCGCGCTGGCGCCCGAACCCCGAAGGCCCTGCGATCGACACTTGCCCGGCGATTGGCCGGCGCCGGTCGATTAGCCGGCGCCGGCGTGGTGGTCAGCGCCGGGATCCTCACCGGGTCCGGGACGGCTGCCGCGGCCGGAGCCTCCACTGCCGCACCGGCGACCGCAGTCGCGGCCGGCGCCCAAGCGCCGAGCGCGCCAGCGCCCGCCGGGGTCGTCGAACCGGACGGCGCCCTTTTCACCACCGCCGGCGCCTACCCGTCGCTGCCGGCGCTCAACGCGCCGGTGGTGGGATGGGCGTCGGCGCCCGGCCAAGGCGCCTGGGAGGTGGCCAGCGACGGCGGGATCTTCCCGAGGAGCGCCCCTTACCTCGGCTCGCTCGGCAACGTTCGCCTGAACCGTCCGATCGTGGGGATGGCACCGACACCGACGGGGCGTGGCTACTGGCTGGTGGCGTCAGACGGGGGGATCTTCGATTTCGGTGACGCCGGGTTTTTCGGGTCGACCGGGAACGTGCGCCTGAACCAGCCGATCGTGGGGATGGCACCGACACCGACGGGGCGTGGCTATTGGCTGGTGGCGTCAGACGGGGGGATCTTCGATTTCGGTGACGCCAGCTTCTTCGGGTCGACCGGCAGCGTGCGCCTCAGTCAGCCGATCGTGGGGATGACGCCGTCGCCGACGGGGCGTGGCTACTGGCTGGTGGCGTCCGACGGAGGGGTCTTCGATTTCGGCGACGCCCCGTTCCTCGGGTCGCTGGCGGGGCGGGCCAGCGCGCCTGCGGTCTCGGTCTCGGCCGCGACCGGCGGGTACCGGGTCGCACTGGCCGACGGGGCCATCTGGCAGTTCACCCCCGGGTCGGCGGGGGCACTGGCCGACCGGCTTCCGGTCCCATCGACGTACGCGGCAGGAGCGGTCCAGAAGGCTGCGGCCGCCAAGGCGGTGGCCATCGCCTTGTCGCAGGTCGGCAAGCCGTACGCGGTCGGTGCCGCCGGGCCGGGAGCCTTCGACTGCTCCGGCCTCACCAGCTACGCCTACGGCAACGCCGGCGTGGCCCTGCCGCGGACCACGGCGCAGCAGCTGGCGGTGCTACCCAAGGTGCCCCTGGCCGCAGCGCAGCCGGGTGATCTCCTCTTCTTCTACCCCGACATCAGCCACGTCGGGATCTACCTGGGAGGCGGATTGATGGTCGACTCGCCCCACGTCGGCGCCGCGGTGCGGGTAGAGCAGTTCTCCTGGTTCGGCCCGGTCATGGGCGTCGGCCGCCCCGGCTGACACCGCCGCCCGGCCCTGGCCGATACCGGCGCTGCCCGGCCCCAGCTGACCCCCGGCGGCGGGTTCGGGTCAACCCCCGAGGGCGGCCCACTCGTCGATGCCGGGCCCGGTGAGGACCCGAGCGAAGCCCTCCTCGGCAGCACCGGTCAGCGGCCCGTCCGCCCCGAAACGAGCCGGGACGATCGGAGGGGCGCCGGTGGCCCGGAACGCCATCAGCCCCCGGCGGTAGGCGGCCTCGACCTGGCGGCCGGCCACGGCGAGGAGCGCCGGCCCCAGCCCGCCGACGGTGACCAGCTCCGGGTCGAGGGCGTTGACCAGGCCGGCGGCGCCCCGCCCGAGCGACCGGCCGAGGGCTCGAGCGGCGCGAAGCTCCACCGGCTTGCCAGCCGCTGCCGCTTCCAGGACCTCGGCGGCGAACGCCACCGCGTTCCTCGGCGCCGGCTGACCGACCATGCGGGCGATGGCCGCCCCGTCCAGCACGGTGTTCCAGCACCCGAGCGCGCCGCACCCGCACCGGCGCGAAGACGACCCGAACGGGAGGTGCCCGAACTCGCCGGCGGCGCCGGCGGTGCCCAGCACCGCCCGGCCGCTGTCGACGAGCACACCTCCGACGCCGCAGTCCAAGTACAGGTGAACCGCGGTCGACGTGCCCACGGCGGCACCGCACCGCTGCTCGGCGAGGCCGGCGAAGGTTGCGTCGTTGCCGCCGAGCAGCGCGACGCTTGACGCCCGCCCCGGTCGCAGCGCGACCAGGTCGAGGTCCCGCCAGTCCAGGTTGGGGGCGTGGACCAATCGGTTGCGGTTAACCGTGCCGGGCACCGCAGCGGCGAAGGCCCGGATGCGGGTCCCGTAGCGCCGCCACGCCCGGTCGAAGCTCGCGGCGACGGCCCGCACCACCTCCTCCTGGTCGCCGCTGTGAGCCCCGGCGCCGGAGCGGACGACGCCGCCGCCCAGCTCGACGACAGCGACCCGCCAGCTGTCGTGACTGATCGCGGCGGCCGCCACCAGCGGGCCGTCGGGGTGGGGGTGGAGGGCGGTGGTCGGCCGGCCCCGCCGCCCGGTCGGCGCCGCGGCCCGCTCCTCCAAAAGGCGGAGCCCGACCAGCCGGGCCACCGTCTCGGTCGCGTATCCGCTGGCCATGCCCAGCTCGGCCGCGGCGTCGGCCCGGGTGATTCCCGGGCTGGCGTGCACCGCAGCGAGCAGCGCCGACAGCGCCGGGCTCCGGGTCGCTGCTCGCTCCACGCCACCTCCCTCCCTTTTCCTCGTACTCCGAGTATATGCTGTGGGGGTGAACCTCCGCATGGCCGAGCGTGCGTCTGGCGGGGGGTCGGGCCGCTCCCGCCGGCACGGCTTGGCCGTCGCGGCCCTCGCCAGCGCGGCGTTCGTCTACGTGACCGCGGAAGGGTTGCCGGTCGGCCTGCTCGGGCAGATGAGCGGCGGCCTGCATTCCAGCGTCAGCGCGATCGGCCTATTGGTCACGGTGTACGCCGGGGTCGCCGGCCTGGCCGCGGTCCCCGTCACTGCGTGGATGGACCGCCGGGACCGTCGCCACGTCGTGGTCGGCGCCGTCTCCTTGCTGGCGGTCTCGCAGCTGGTTATGGCGGTCGCCCCCAACTACGCCGGCGTGCTCGCCGCCAGGGTGGTGTGCGCCCTTGCGCACGGGGTGTTCTGGTCGATGCTGGCGCCGGTGGCGGCCAGGTTGGCGCCGCCGGGCCGGGCGGGGAGGGCGACCGCGATGGTGTTCGTCGGCAACTCCCTGGCTCTGGTGGCCGGCATACCGATCGCCAGCGCGATAGGCCAGGCGGCGGGTTGGCGCGTCGCCATGGCCGCGATGGGAGCAGTGGCCGCGGTGTCGGCCGGCGCGTTGTGGGTGACCATGCCCTCCCTGCCTGCGGTGGGCGCAAGGCAGGGCCTGCGGGCGGTGAAAGGCCTGCTTCAAGACCGCGGCCTGGCGGCGCTGTGCGCGATCACCGCGCTGGCGGTGATCGGGCACTTCGGGGCCTACACCTACATCACCAGCCTGATCCGGCGAGACGCCGGCCTGGCCGGGTTCGCCGTGTCGGCGGTGCTGTTCGTGTACGGCGCGGCGGGCGTGGCCGGCATCGGCGTCGTCGGCCCCCGAGTCGACCGGTCCCCCCGCCAGGCGGCGGCGCTGTGCGTGGGTGGCCTGGTGGTGGCGATGGGGGCGCTGGCGCTGGTGGCCCGCGGGTCGGTGGTGGTCACCGTCGTCGCGGTCGGGGTGTGGGGGGCGGCGTTCACCGCGTTCCCGGTGGCGCTTCAGACCGCCGTGCTGCGCGTCGCGCCACACGCCGCCGACGCCGCGTCGGCGCTGTACGTGGTGGCGTTCCAGATCGGGATCGGCGGCGGCGCCTTGGTCGGCGCGGCGCTGGTGGCCGGCGGCCACCTCGCCGTGCTGCCGGGGCTCGGCGCACTGCTCGCCTTGGCCGCCGGGGCGGTGGTGGCGCTGCGGTGGCCGGCGCCGGCCGGGTGACTCACACCCGGGTCGGGCTGCGGTAGACGACGATCCCTCGCCGGTCGCGCTTGGCCTCGTACATCGCCTTGTCGGCGCAGCGCAGCAAGGCGGTGGTGCTCCGGGCGTGGTCGGGGGTGACCGCGATGCCGATGCTGGCACCGACCCGCAGGTTGCCGACGGCCAGTCCGCCGAGGGCTTCCAGGCAACGGCGGGCCAGATGCTCGGCCATCTCGACGGTCGCGTTGGGGGTGGCGAGAAGGGTGAACTCGTCTCCGCCGGTTCTGGCCACGGTGTCGCTGGCCCGGCACGCCGAGCGCAGCCGTGCGGCCACCTCGATGAGCACCTGGTCGCCGGCCTGGTGGCCGTAGCGGTCGTTGATCGCCTTGAACCCATCCAGGTCGAGGACCAGCACCGCCACCCGCTCGTGGGCCTCGACGGCCGAGGTGAGCTGGTTGTCGCAGTACCGGCGGTTGGGGAGCTTGGTCAGCTGGTCGTGGGTGGCGTCGTGCCCCTGGGCGTGGGCCAGCGACGAGCTGCGCCCGACCGCCCAGGTGGCGACGGGCATGAGGCCGATCAGCCAGAGGCTGCGGTCGCCGGCCGCGACGATGATCGGGGCCAGGCTGGCGAGGAGGGTCTCGTGGTGGAGCTGCCCGCCGGCGATTTCCTTGAACACCCGCAAAGCCGAGGTGTGCGCGGTGATCGACACAGCGACGGCGGTCAGGAGGAAGTTGCTCGCCGCCGACACGCTCGCGGCGACCGCGAAAGCCGCCAGCCACCAAAAGGAGAGGGGCCGGCCGCCGCCCAGACCGAGTCCGGCGAGGTGCAGCACCACGCTGGCTAGCGACAGGGACACGACCAGCTGCCCGGTGTTGACCACCGCCTTGTGCCGGGCGTAGCCGCGCACGACGTCGCCACCCCCGAAAATCACCGCCGACGCCACCACCGCCGCCAGGGGGGTGGCGCACAAGAGAAGCGCCAGCATGAACGTCCCGTCCGGGCTGACCTGGATGTCACGCTGGCCTGCCACCCGGCGGAAGCTCATCTGCAGCTGAGCCAGGACCAAGCAGCCGGCGAGCAGGGCGAACTCGTAGGGGCTTCGCCCGAACAGCGGCTGGCCGAGGCTGAAGCCGGTGTCCAGGGCTAGGAACGAGACCGCCGCGACGACGACGGCGACGATGTAGGCCGACATGCGGTCGTGCTGCACGATCGTCAGGTCGGAGGTCAGCCGCTGGGGGACCGGCCGGGCGCTCGGGTGGCGGGCCTGAGCCTGACCCTTCCTGGTCACCCGCCGCAGGGCGCGGCCACGATCGGCTCGGGATGCCAGACCGCTCGTCATAGACGAAGTATCGGCAAAGCGCGCAGAAACCTAAAGCTCATGATGTAGAGGCGTCGCGACGCCAACCGGGGGAGGGTGCTAGCGGCCCGCCCGCCGGGGAGAGGCGGGGCCGCACGTGCGGGTACCCGCTAACTCCAAAGCGTCACGTACACCGGCGGGCGGAACCGGCTGGCAGGGACCGCACCGTCGCTTCGGTGCATGCTCTGCATGGCCTCGGGGGTGGCCAGGAACCGCATCAGCGCGGCGACCGCCGGCGGGCGGCGCTCGACGGTCAGGGTGCTGACGTACCAGAGGAGCTGCACCGGCGTCGAGGCCACGTCGAGGCGGCACAAGACGCCCCGGTCCAGGTCCCGGCTGACCAGATGGGTGATGGCCGGCGCCACCCCGGCACCCTGCTCGGCGGCGGCCCACGCCGCGGCCTGGTTGGGGAACACCCGCACCCGCTCGGCCGGCACGTGCAGGTGGGCCATGAGCATCCCGACCTCGCTGGAGGGATCCATCCCCGCCGGCGCGACCAGCCAGTCCTCCCGGGCCAGGGCCTGCCATCGGATCCCCGCCTCGTGGGCCAGGTGGTGGGCGGGGGAGGCCACCACGATCAGCCCGTAGCGCATCATCGCCTCGGAGGTCAGGCCGGCGGCTGCTTCGCCGCTCAGTCGGGGCCCGAAGCACACGTCGGCCAGCCGCTCGTGGAGCAGGGCGGCCATCTCCGCCGACTCGGACACGCCGAGGGTGGTCTCGATGTTGGTGGTGCGGGCCGCGAAGGCGGCCAGCAGCGGCGGGACCACGAACTCCGCGACCGTGGAGGTGGCCGCCACCCGCAGCCTGGCCGGCGCCCCCTGCGCCTGGCGGATGACCGACTCGCCCTCGGCGGCCAACCCGACGATCTGCGAGGCGATCCCGACGAAGCGTTCGCCGCCGGCGCTCAGCGACATCCCCGACGGGGTCTTGGTGATGAGCGGGTCGCCGAGCTGCTGGCGGAGTGCGGCGAGCGCTCCCGACACCGCAGGCTCGCTGACCCCGAGGGCCTGAGCCGCGGCCTTCACCGATCCCAGCCGGGCGACCAGGACGAACGCCTCTAGCTGCGTCAGGGTCACGGTACGGGTGTAGCACGACGGGCAGCGGCAGGATAAGTGATTGCTTAGGGCACCGTTGACGGCGGCCGGAGGCGGGCGCAGGATGGCCGGTGCCGCAGCCGCGGCGGGGGAGACCAGGGGGTGCGCGCCATGCAGGTACCGGCGCCGTTCGAGTACGAACGGGCGACCAGCGTCGATGAGGCCATCGCCCTCCTGACCCGCCACGGCGCCGACGCCCGGCTCGTGGCCGGCGGGCACAGCCTGCTGCCGATGATGAAGCTGCGCCTGGCCCGGCCCGAGACGCTGATCGACATCAACGGCCTGAGCGACTTGGACTACATCCGCGTCGACGGCGACGAGATCGCGCTCGGGGCAATGACCCGCCACGCCGCGGTGCTCGACTCGCCGCTCCTGGCGGAGCACTACCGGATCTTCGCCGAGGCGGAGCGGGTGATCGCCGACCCGTTGGTGCGCAACCGGGGCACCGTCGGCGGCTCGTTGTGCCAGGCCGACCCGTCCGAGGACCTCTCCGCGGTGTTCTCCGCCCTCCGCGGCCGGGCGGTGATCCGCGCCGCGTCGGGCACCCGGTCGGTCGACCTGCGGGACTTCCACCGCGGCCCGTACGAGACCGCCGTCGGTCCCGCGGAGATCCTCCTCGAGGTGAGGGTCCCGATCCGGCCCCGGACCGGCAGCGCCTACCAGAAGGTCGAGCGGCGCGCCGGTGACTGGTCGATCGCCGCGGTCGGCGCGTTCGTCCAGATCGACGGGGACACCATCAGCGACGTCGGCATCGGGATCACCGCGGTCGGCGCCGAGCACTTCGCGTGCGTGGCCGCCGAGGACCAGCTGCGGGGCAGCCCGGCCACACCCGAGGCGGTAGCTGCGGCGGCCGCCACCTGCGCCCGGTCATGCCATCCCTCGGCGGATCAGCGCGGCCCGGAGGACTACAAACGCCACCTCGTTGAGGTGCTCGCCGGACGGGCGCTGACCCAATCGATCGCCCGTGCCAGAGGAGAAGCCAGCTGATGCACGTCAATGTCACCGTCAACGGCGCGGAGACCGGCGCCGACATCGAGGCCCGGCTGCTACTGGTCCACTACCTGCGAAACGAGCTCGGCTTGACCGGCACCCACTGGGGGTGCGACACCTCAAACTGCGGGGCGTGCACCGTGTGGCTCGACGGCGTGCCGGTGAAGAGCTGCACGACGCTGGCGGGCATGGCCGACGGGCACGAAGTGCGCACCGTCGAGGGCCTGGAGGGCACCGACTTGGATCCGGTCCAGCAAGGGTTCGTCGAGGAGCACGGCCTGCAATGCGGGTTTTGCACCCCGGGGATGATGATGACCGCCCGGGCCCTGCTCGACCGGGACCCCGACCCCGACGAGGCGACCATCAGGGAGGCCATATCCGGCAACCTGTGCCGCTGCACCGGCTACGAGAACATCATCCGGGCCGTGCGCTGGGCGGCCACCCATGAAGCCGCGGCCCGCGCCGCCGACCAGGAAGGGGCGGGTGTATGACCGCGACCGAGGCACCGATCCCCGACGTTTCGACGAGCGCGGCGGGCAACCCGCTCGGCTTCGGGCGAATGCTGCGCAAGGAGGACGCCCGCTTCGTCCGCGGCCAGGGCCACTACGTCGACGACGTCAACCTCCACGGCATGCTCCACAGCGCCATCCTCCGCAGCAGCTACGCCCACGCCCGGATCGTGTCGATTGACACCAGCGCCGCGGAGGCCCACCCGAAGGTCAAGGCGGTCATCACCGGCAAGACCCTCGAGACCCTCAACCTGGCGTGGATGCCGACCCTCTCCGGTGACGTCGTGTCGGTGCTGGCCACCGACAAGGTCCGCTTCCAGGGCCAGGAGGTCGCCTACGTCGTGGCCGAGGACGAGTACGCAGCCCGCGACGCCCTCGAACTGATCGAAGTCGAGTACGAACCGCTCCCTGCGGTCGTCGACGCCCGCCACGCGCTCGACCCTGACGCCCCGATCATCCGCGACGACCTGGAGGGACGCACCGACAACAAGATCTACGACTGGGAGGCCGGCGACCAGGCGGCCTGCGACGAGGTCTTCGCCAACGCCGAGGTGGTGGTGGCCGAGGACATGATCTACCCCCGGGTTCATCCCGCGCCGATGGAAACCTGCGGGTCGGTCGCCCACATGGACAAAGTGACCGGGAAGCTGACGATCTGGACCACGACCCAGGCCCCGCACGCCCACCGGACCATCTACGCCCTGGTGGCCGGGCTGCCGGAACAGAAGATCCAGGTGATCTCCCCCGACATCGGCGGCGGGTTCGGCAACAAGGTCGGCATCTACCCCGGCTACGTGCTGTCCATCGTCGGCTCGATCGTCACCGGCGCACCGGTGAAGTGGGTCGAGGACCGCAGCGAGAACCTCATGTCGACGTCCTTCGCCCGGGACTACCACATGCACGGCGAGATCGCCGCGACCAGAGAAGGCAAGATCCTTGCCTTGCGCGTCGACGTGCTCGCCGACCACGGCGCCTTCAACGGGGTGGCGCAGCCCACCAAGTTCCCGGCCGGCTTCTTCCATATCTTCACCGGCTCCTACGACTACCCCGCGGCGCACTGCAAGGTCACCGCCGTGTACACCAACAAGGCGCTCGGCGGCGTGGCCTACGCCTGCTCGTTCCGGATCACCGAAGCCGTCTACCTGGTCGAGCGGATGGTCACCTGCCTGGCCGACGAGCTGAAGATGGACCCCGCCGAGCTGCGGATGAAGAACCTGCTGCGACCGGAGCAGTTCCCCTACACCTCCCCGACGGGGTGGGAGTACGACTCCGGTGACTACCCGCGGGCCTTGAAGGAGGCCATGCGCATCGCCGGGTACGACGAGTTGAGGCGCGAGCAGGCCGAACGGCGAGCAGCCGCAGCCGGGCCGGACGCCGACCCGGCCGCGCCGCTCATGGGCATCGGGCTCTCTTTCTTCACCGAAGGAGTCGGCGCGGGGCCCCGCAAGCACATGGACATCCTGGGCCTCGGGATGGCCGACGGTTGCGAGCTGCGGATCCATCCCACCGGGAAGGCCCAGCTGCGCCTGAGCGTGCAGACCCAGGGGCAGGGGCACGAGACGACCTTCGCCCAGATCGTCTCGCACGTGATCGGACTGCCGCCCGAGGACATCGAGGTCATCCACGGCGACACCGACAACACCCCCTTCGGGCTCGGCACCTACGGGTCGCGCTCGACGCCGGTGTCGGGCGCGGCCGCCGCGGTGGCCGCGCAGCGGATAAAGGACAAGGCCCGGATCATCGCCGCCGCGGCCCTCGAATGCTCCGTCGACGACCTCGAATGGGAGCACGGCCGGTGGTTCGTCAAGGGCGACCCGTCTCAGGGCAAGACCATCGCCGAGATCGCCATGGCCGCCCACAGCTCCCTCGAGCTGCCCGAAGGCGTGGAGGGTCACCTCGACGCGTCGGTCGTCTACAACCCGCCCAACCTGACGTATCCGTTCGGCGCATACATATGCGTGGTCGACGTCGACCCGCAGACCGGCGTGGTCAAGGTCCGGCGGTTCATCGCCGTCGACGACTGCGGTCCTCGGATAAACCCGATGATCGTCGAGGGGCAGGTCCACGGCGGCTTGGCCGACGGGGTGGGCATGGCCCTCATGGAGGTCATCGCCTTCGACTCCGACGGCAACAACCTGGGCGGGTCGTTCATGGACTACCTGCTCCCCACGTCGATGGAGTGCCCCAGCTGGGAGTTGGGCGAGACCGTCACCCCGTCGCCGCACCACCCGATCGGCGTCAAGGGGGTCGGCGAGTCGGCCACCGTCGGCTCCCCGCCGGCGGTGGTCAACGCGGTCCTCGACGCCATCCAGGTCCGCCAGGCCGACATGCCGTTCACCCCGGCGATGACCTGGCGGGCGTTGCAGGGCCGCAACCTGCGGCCCGACCTGGCCATCGAGTAGGAGCGGTCATGATCCGTCAGGACCTCTCCGGCCGCTCCGCTCAGCTGCGGGCCTCCCGGGTGCCGTTCGTGCACGCCCGGGTGGTGTGGGCCGAGGCGCCGACGTCGGCCAAGCCCGGCGACGAGGCCATCGTCCTCGCCGACGGGGCCATGGAGGGTTTCGTCGGGGGGAGCTGCGCGGAGGCCACCGTCCGCCAGCAGTCCCTCGACGTGCTGCCCTCCGGCGAGACGGTCCTGCTGCGGATCACCCCCCAGCCCGAGCCGGACCAGCCCGGCAAGCGGGTGGTGCACAACCCGTGCCTGTCGGGCGGCACCATCGAGGTGTTCCTCGAGCCGCTGGTCCCGCCGCCGCTGGTCCACGTGGTGGGAGACGCCCCGACCGCTCGGGCCCTGTTCGCCCTCGGCCGGCCGCTCGGCTACGCCGTCGGCCGCTACGACGGTCGGATCGAGCCCGACGCCGCCGCGCTGGTCGTGGCCTCCCACGGCCGGGACGAGGAGGAGGCGCTGGTCGCCGCCCTCGAGGCCAAAGTGCCCTACGTCGGCCTGGTCGCCAGCCGGACCCGGGGCCCGGCGGTCGTCGCCGGCCTCCCGGTCCCCGACGAGATGCGGGCCGCGGTCCGCACCCCCGCAGGGCTCAACATCGGCGCCGGGACCGCGGAGGAGGTGGCCCTGTCGATCCTGGCCGAGATCGTCGCCTCCCGGCCCCGCCAGCCCCGGCCGGGGCCGCCGATGCCGGCGGTCGCCACCGAGATCGACCCGGTGTGCGGGATGACCGTGGTGGCCGCCGGTTCCAGCCTCCACAGCGAGGTGCCAACCGCGGAGGGCGCTATGCGGACGGTGTGGTTCTGCGGGACGGGCTGCCAGAAGGCGTTCCTGGCCGACCCCGACGCCTGGCCGGCCCCCGCCGGGCGGTGAGCGCAACCGACCCGTCGGTCCGCCCCGACCTGCCGGTTGGCTCCGACCCGCCGGTTGGCTCCGACCCGCCCTCCGTCCAGGCGGGCGCGCCGGGCGCCGGGCCCGACTCCTTATCCGCGTTGGTCGGCTCCCCGATCGCCCTGCGCGCCGCCCTGGACGACGCCGGCTACCTGGCCGACGACGGGCTGGCCACCGCCTTGTTCTGCGCGGCCCGGCTGCCCCAGCCGCTGCTGCTGGAGGGGGAGGCCGGCGTCGGCAAGACCGAGGCGGCCAAGGCGCTGGCCGGCGTCGTCGACACCCCGCTCATCCGGCTCCAGTGCTACGAGGGGATCGACGCCGCCGAGGCGCTCTACGAGTGGAACTTCCCCCGCCAGCTGCTGGCCATCCGGGCCGCCGAGGCGGCCGGCTCCCGCCTGGCCGAGACCGACCTGTTCACGAGGGACTACCTGATCGGCCGGCCGCTCCTGCGCGCCGTGGACCACCCCGGACCCCGCCCGGCGGTGCTGCTCATCGACGAGATCGACCGGGCCGACGACGAGTTCGAAGCGTTCCTCTTCGAGCTGCTGGCGGAGGGAAGCGTCACCATCCCCGAGCTGGGGACCCTCCGCGCCGCGCACCCCCCGATAGTGGTGCTGACCTCCAACCGGACCCGGGACCTCCACGACGCCCTCAAGCGCCGCTGCCTGTACCACTGGATCGACTACCCGGACCTGGAGCGGACCACCGCGATCATCCGCCGGCGGGTGCCGGGCGCGGCCGAGCCGCTGGCCCACCAGGTGGCCGCCGCGGTGCGCCGGCTTCGGACCCTCGACGTGCAAAAGCCGCCCGGCGTGGCCGAGGCGATCAACTGGGTACTGGCCCTCGACCTGCTCGGTGCCCGGGCCCTCGACGAGACCGCGGCGGCGGCGACCCTCGGGTCGGTTCTCAAATACCGGGAGGACATCGAGGCGATCGAGGAGAAGGGGATGACCTGGCTGGCCGGGCCCCGGTGACCCCCGCCCCCACCCCCGCCCCGAACCAGAGTCAGGGCCAGGACCTGGGCCCGGACCTGGCAGAGGTCGCGGCCCGCCTGGGATGGCTCCTGCACGCAGCCGGCGTGCCGGTCACACCGGAGCGCTCCGGCCGGCTGGCGGCCGCCATGACCCTCGCCGAACCGGCCACCACCTCCGAGCTGTACTGGACGGCGCGGGTCACGCTGGTGGGCGAGCAGGCCCACCTGGCGGTCTTCGACCGGGTGTTCGCCCAGGTCTTCGGCGGACTGGTCGACCCTGCCGACTACCGGGGAGATGCCCCGCCCGCCCCGACCGGCACGCCCGGGGAGACCCGCCCCCGCGAGCCGGGCAGCCGGGCCCGCAGCGTCGACGCCCCCGCGCCGCGCCCGTCGCTGCTCGGCGACTTGGACGGCGCCCCCGGCCGCGAAGACCCGTTGGAGGAACAAGAGACCGTCACTGCGGTGCTGAGCGGCGAGGAACGCTTGCGCAGCAAGGACTTTGCGTCCCTGACCCCCGACGAGCTGGCCCGCTTGCGGGCCCTGGCCGGGCGGATGGGATGGGTCGCCGCGCCCCGGTCCAGCCGCCGCTACTACCGCTCCGCCAACGGGCGCCGGCTCGACCTGCGAGCCACGCTGCGTCGCTCCCGGCGCACCGGCGGCGAACCGCTGGTGGCGGTCCGCCGGCGGCGCCGGAACCGCCCCCGCCGCCTGGTGCTGCTCTGCGACATCTCCGGGTCCATGGAGCCCTACGCCCGGGCCTACCTCCAGCTGCTGATGGGCGGGGTGGACGGCGCCCGGGCCGAGGCGTTCGTGTTCGCCACTCGCCTGACCCGGCTGACCAGGAGCCTGCGCGGCGCCCTGCCGGCGACCGCCCTCGAGCGGGCCGGGCGGGCCGCCCCGGACTGGTCCGGGGGGACCCGAATCGGCGATGCGGTCAAGGCGTTCAACGACAACTACGGCCGGCGGGGCATGGCCCGGGGGGCGGTGATCGTGGTGCTCTCCGACGGGTGGGACACCGGCGACCCGAGGGTCCTGCAGGAGGAGATGACAAGGCTGCGCCGCCTGGCCCACCGGGTGATCTGGGTCAACCCCCGCAAGGCCGCACCTGGCTACGCGCCGCTCACCGGTGGCATGGTCGCGGCCCTGCCCCACGTCGACGTGTTCGTGAGCGGGCACTCCCTCGTCGCGTTCGACGAGGTGCTCGACGCCATCGCTTCTTCGGAGACCGTCGAGGGTAGGGTCCGGCCATGACCTCGATACCCGAATCCCACCAGGACCTCCTGCAGTCGATGGTCGCCACCCTGGCCACCGTCGGCACCGACGGGCGGCCTCAACTGTCCGCCGTGTGGTTCCTCGCCGAGGGCGACACCATCCGGATCTCGCTCAACGAGGACCGCCAGAAGACCAAGAACCTCCACGCCAACCCGGCGATGACGGTCTTCATCCTCGACCTGGCCAACCCGTTCCGTTACCTCGAGGTACGCGGCGACGCCCGCATCGAAGCGGACACCGACTACGCGTTCGCCAGCAAGGTCGGCGAGAAGTACTCGGCCGACGTCCGCGCCTACGACCGGCCGGGGACGTCCCGGGTCGTGGTCACCCTCGACCCGGTGCGGGTCAACGCCGTCGACATGAGCGCCGGCTGAGCCACCCCGGCAGCAAAACCCGGACGAGGCCGATAACCCCGGCGGCTACTCGCCGGTCGACCCGTCGGTGGCCTCCCGCAGCAGATCGGCGTGGCCGGCGTGGCGGGCGGTCTCCTCGATGAGGTGCAGGAGCACCCACCGCAACGAGAACCGCCGCCCGTCGCGCAGCGGCTGCACCGACAGCTGCTCGGGACCCGCCGCCCGGGCGATGACCTCGTCGCTGTGCCGGCACGCCTGGCGGTAACGCTCCCGCAGCTCCTCGGGGTCCATGCCGGCGGCGGTGTGAAACTCCCATTCCGGGTCGGCGTCGAAGTCGACCCCGGCCCACGGCTGGCGTTCCGCCACGCCGGCGAAGCGCACCTCCATCCAGCTCTCCTCCACCAGCGCCAGGTGGTGCAGCAGCCCGGCCAGCGTGAGGGTGGAAGGCGGCTGCTGGCCGGTGAGGTCCCCGACAGCGGCCTTGGCGAGGACCGTGGCCCGCTGATATTCGAGGTAGGCGGTGAGGAGCTCGAGCTCCCCGCCCTGCGGGTTCGGGTCGGAGCGCATGCTGCAGTGTGGCAGGGACCACGGGCCTTTACGGCCGCTGGCGTCACCGGCAGACGCGCCCGGCGCGAGGTGCCGAGGATGCTTGACGAACACACACCAGGGCGGTAGCCCTACAACCATGGTCGCGCCTGTGGCCGGTTGAGGAGGAACCATGTCGGAGCAGCCCGCGCCCGCCGGCCGGATCGTGCCGCCCGGCCGCCTCGGTGACCCAGCCATGTCGCTCGGCACCGACCCCCGGGCCGACCCCAGGATGGTGGCGGCGATGAGGCCGCTCGGCATCGACCGGCTGGCGCCGCCGCTGCCCTTCGGTCCCGACGCGCCCTTGGAGCAGATCCTGCAGCTGACGTTCATGGCCGAGGACGGCAACGACGCGGCGTTCGCCGCGCTCCTCGAAGGTCTGCCGCCGGCTGAGGGCGTTACCAGCGAGACGCGGGTCATCGCCGGCACCGGCGGCCAGGAGATCACCCTCTTCATCCACCGCCCCGCCGCCGGCGGCCGCCGGATTCCCGGCGTGGTGCACCTCCACGGCGGCGGCATGACCATCCTGACCGCGGCCGACGCCACCTACACCCGCCTGCGCGACGAGCTGGCGGCGACCGGGATGGTGGTGGTCGGGGTGGAGTTCCGCAACGCCGGTGGCAAGCTCGGTCCCCACCCGTTCCCCGCCGGCCTCGACGACTGCGCCGCCGGCGTTCGCTGGGTCCACGCCCACCGCGACGAGCTGGGCATCGGCAAGCTGCTGGTGGCGGGGGAGTCCGGCGGCGGGAACCTGACCCTGGCGGTCACCCACCGGGCTCGACGGGAGGGATGGCTCGACGCCATCGACGGCGTGTACGCCCAGTGCCCGTACATTTCGGGGATGTGGGCGGCCCCGCCCGCCGAGCTGCCGTCGCTGCGGGAGAACGACGGCTACTTCATCGGCTGCGGGATCATGGCCCTCATGGCCCGGGCCTACGACCCCGACGGGGTCCATGCCAACGACCCGGAGTGCTGGCCCTACGCCGCGAGCTTGGACGACCTTCGGGGCATGCCGCCGCACGTGATCTCGGTCAACGAGCTCGACCCGCTGCGCGACGAGGGCCTGGCCTATTACCGCCGGCTGGCCGCGGCCGGGGTGGCGGTCACCGCCCGGACCGTCAACGGCACCTGCCACGCCGGGGACCTGATCTTCGCCAAGGCCCTCCCCGAGACCCACGCCGCCAGCGTCCGGGACGTCAAGGGCTTCGCCGACAGCCTCTGAACCGCCGGGCGTTCACGCCCATCCGGCGGGATGGCCGGCGGCCTCTACCGCCGGGTTCGCGTGCGCCACCCGGCCTCCTCGTCCCACGACTCGATGACCAGATGGTCGGCGGGCGCGCCGACGTAGGTCAAGGTGGCCTCGGTGATGTCGAGACGGAAGTAGCCGGCCCCCGGATAGGGGTTCTCGCTCGGCGGGCTCGTCTCGACCAGACGACCAGCCAGCTTGGCGTCGCCCTCCCAGGTGCCGGGCTCGCCGGGAGGCTCGAGGGTCGGGCAGTGGATGGCGACCCGCGGGTCGCGCCGCACGTCGAGCAGCTTCACCGACCCGCCACTCATGCCGAGCGTGGCCTCGCCGTCGCGGAACTCCAACTCGGTGGCGCTGATGCGGGGCGAACCGTCCCGCCGGAGGGTGGCGATGGTCTTGTTGGTGCCGGCGTCGAAGCGGGCCCGGATCCGGGCCGCGAACTCGGGGACATCGTCTTCGATCTCGAGCCAGGAGGCCATCGTTCCACGGTTACCGGTCCGGCACCGGCGCGCAAGGGGACGGCAGAGCGTGCTGGTGCCCGGCGCCGGTCTCTAGGCTCGGGACATGGCAGGGCGCTGGATGCTCAACCGGGGCGGGATCCTCAACGTCTACCAGTACGACGACGAGATCCTGCACTTCGCCGGCGGGCGTCTCCTCCTCCGGGGAGTCAACGGGTCGGGGAAGTCGACGGCGATGAACATGCTGCTGCCGTTCCTCCTCGACGGCGACACCAGGCGCATCGACGCCGCCGGCGAGCAGACCGCGGTCCTCAAGTCCTGGATGCTGGCCGGCCGTGAGGACGCGCAGCCCATCGGCTACTTGTGGCTGGAGGTCGACAAGGACGGCGAGCACCTGAGCTTCGGCTGCGGGATCAAAGCCAACCGCGCCAGTGACACGGTCACGACGTGGTGGTTTGTCACCTCGCGCCGCCCCGGCGTTGACCTGCACCTGGTCGAGGGCCGCACCCCGCTGAGCATGGAGAGCCTGCGCGCCGAGCTCGGGGCCGACCCGGTATACCGCCACGACCAACGCAGCCTCTACCGCAGCGAGCTGCGAAACCGGCTTTACGGCGGCGCCGACCTGGAGCAGCACATCCGGCTCCTGCACATCGTGCGCAGCCCCCGGGTCGGCGACCGGATCGACGTCGAGCTGCCCGGCCACCTCCACGACGCCCTACCCCCACTGTCGGAGCAGGCCCTCCAGGATGCCGCGCAACCGCTCGACGAGCTCGAGGAGCACCGGCGCAACGTCGCCGAGCTGACCCGCACCGCAGCCGCCCTCGACTCGTTGCTCGAGATGTACACCGAGTACATCCGGGGTGATCTGCGCAGGCGCGCCGCAGAAGCTGCCGAGCTGGCGGCCGCGGAAGCGCGGGCCAAGCGGGAGTCGACCCGGGCTGACGCCGAGGCCGCGGCCGCGGCGGGGGAGGAGACCGCCGGACGCCAGCGGGTGGAGGAGCTGGTCGCAGGGGAGCGCCGCGTTCGAACGGAGATCGAGGCGCTGGAGGCGTCGCCCGCGTACGCCGAAGGCCGAGCGCTGGAGGACCTGCGGGCACA
This sequence comes from Acidiferrimicrobium sp. IK, assembly GCF_025499425.1. Taxonomy (GTDB): domain Bacteria; phylum Actinomycetota; class Acidimicrobiia; order Acidimicrobiales; family Palsa-688; genus Acidiferrimicrobium. The sequence goes on along the minus strand of NZ_JAIMCB010000014.1, from coordinate 11,378 downwards.
CGTGGCCACGCTCCAGGCGGCGGTGGAGCGCGCCGCCGCCCAGCACCAGGATCGCCGCGCCGTGTCGGACGCGGCCGCTGCCGAGCTGGACCGCGGCCGGCGCCGGGCCACCGAGGACCACCGCGAGCTGCTCGGCCGGATGGGCGAGCTGTCGGCGGCGGTGGTCCACGCCGGCCTGTCCGCCGACGTTCCAGACATCCCGGCCGCCGCCGGCCCCGCCGACGTGCCCGGCCCCGACGACGCGCCCGCCCGTGCCAGCGCGGTGGTCCGCAACGGGCTTGCGCACCTGCGCGCCGCGGTCAACCACCGCAGGGGTGATCTCGACGAGGTGCGCACCGAACTCGGCCGGGTGGACGGCGTCGAGCGGCAGGTGCAGCGCGCCGCGTCCGACCTGGAGGCCGCCCGCAGCGACGACGCCGCCAGGCGCGACGCTCACACCGAGGCCCGCGTCCGGCTGGCTGCCGCCACCGGAGAGTGGCGATACGCCCTGATCGCATGGGCCGCCGACCACGACCGGCACCGCCATGAGGTCGGCCTGGACCCAGGCGACGCGGCCCCTCCGGGCGGCCCGGGCGGCATCCCCGGCTTGCCGCATGAGTTGGCCGGCGGTCGTGGCCCGGTCCTCGCTGCTCTCGGCGACGCCATCGCCGGGACCATCGACCATCACCGGCGAGGCATCGCCGGTCTCGACGCCGCTCGCTCCGCCGCGGCCGACGAGGTGTCGCAGGCCGAGTCCCGCCTCGCTGCCCTGGAGGCCGCGACGCTCCCGACGCCGCCCGGGCAGGACTGGCAGCGTGCCGATCGTGGCACCGTCCTGGCCGAGGCCATTGACTTCCGGGACGGCGTCGACGCCGAGCGACGCGCCGGGCTGGAGGCGGCCATGGAGGCCGCCGGGCTGCTCGGCGCCGAGTTGGCTGCTGGCGGTCACCTCCAGAGCGCGGACGGGAGCCTCCTGGTCACGGCCGGTCCGGCCGTCGCCCACCCCCTTTCGCAGTGGCTGGCGGTCGACGCCGAGCTGGACGGCAGCCCCGACGGCGAAGCGGTACGCCGCCTCCTCGAGAGCATCTCGGGCGACGGCAACCTTCTCGACGGCAGGCTCAACGCCGGTGAAGGCAGCGACGGAGGCGACGGCGCTGACCCGGTCGGCGGGGGCGCGGACACCGTCGTCACCGTCGACGGGCGGTTCAGGGTGGGTCGCCTGCAGGGGCGTCACCGCAAGGAACGCGCCGAGCACATCGGCAGCAGCGCCAGACGGGCGGCGCTCGAGCGGCAGCGGGCCGAGGCGCGCTCGGTGGTCGCCGCCGCCCGCCAGGCGCTCGAGGCGACCGACGCCGCGCTGACCGTAAGCCGTCGCGCCCTCGAGGACGCCATCGCCTTGCGGGCCCGCATCCCCGCCGGCGACGACGTCGCGCGGGCCGTCGTCGCCGTGGAGATCGCCGAGGCCGCAGCCCAGGCTGCGAGAGGGATGCTCGAGGCGCGCAACCAGGCCCTGCAGCTGGCCGACAGCCTGCACGCCGAGGCCGTCGACAAGGCCCGCCGGGTGGCAGCCAACCTGGGCCTCCCTCCGGCTGAGGAGGGCCTCCGGCAGGTAGCCGCCGACCTGCAGGGGGTGGAGGGGCTCTGCGGTGACGTCGACGCCCGCCTGACCGTGTGGGTCCGAGCGGAGGCCGACGCCGCCCGGGCCGGCGAGCGGGTCCGGGCGGCGTCGGCAGCGCAACGGGAGGCGGCCGCTCACCTCGCCGCGAGCCGGGGTCAGCTCGACCCGATGGCGGCCCGCCTGGCAACGCTGGAGGACAGCATCGGGACGGCCTACGCCGAGGTCCTGCAAGCGTTGCAATCCTGCCGGGCCGACGCCTTGGCGGTCGCGACGGACTTGGAGGCGGCCCGTCAGGCTGTCACCGATGCCGCGGCGCGCCACGCCGCGGCGGTCGCCCGGGCCGACGAGCGCCGCCGGGCGGCAGATTCGGCCAGCCACGCCTGCGCCGCCGCCCTGCCAGGTGTTCGGGCGGCGCTGGCCGTCCCCGGTGTGCTCGACGCGGCCACCGACGAGCCCGAGGTCCTTCGCCAACCGGTGGAGGAGACCCCGGTGGGGTTGCGCACTCTGGTGCAGCGGATCGAGGGCGCCGTCCCGGCGCCGCGGCGGCCGGGTGTGACCGCCGACAGCGTTCGCCAGTCGCTGCGGCAGCGACGTGACGCCCTCAGCGCCGGATGGGACGCCGAGGATCGCCAACCCGACGAGCGGCTCCCCCTGACCATCGACGTCACCGGGCCCGCCGCCCAGCTGCCCCTCGTGCAGGCCGCCCGGGTGGTGACCACCCAACTGGGTGACCTCACCAGCCTCCTCTCCAGCGAGCAGGACGCCGCCCTCCGCAACCTCCTGCAGGGTCTCGTCGCCCGGGAGGTGGCCGAGAAGCTCCACGCCGCCGGGGACCTGGTGGCCCGGATGAACGCCCGCCTGGACGCCATCACGACCGCGCACGGCATCGGCGTGTCGCTGCGCTGGCGCCGCAAGGACGACCTCGACGGCGAACTGACGACCACCATCGACCTCCTGTCGAGACCGCCGGATCTGCGAACCGCCGGCGAGGACCAGCGGCTGCGCGCCGCCTTGTCCGCCCGCCTAGACGCCGCCCGCCGGGACCGGCCCGAGGCCCCCTACCGTGACCTGGTCGGCGACGTCCTCGACTACCGCAACTGGTTCGACATCACCGTCATGCTCCGCCGGCCAGGACGCCCCGTGGAGCGGCTCACCCGGCGCAGCGCGCTGTCGGAGGGGGAGAAGAAGATCGTCTGCTATCTGCCGCTGTTCGCGGCGGTGGCCGCGTCGTGCGACTCGCTCGCCGAGGTGGCCCCCGAGGCGCCCCGCTTCCTGCTCCTGGACGACGCGTTCGCCAAGGTGTCCGAGGACAATCATCCCAAGCTGTTCGGCCTGCTCGTGGAGCTCGACTTGGACTTCATCGCTACCAGTGAACGGCTGTGGGGGACCCACGCCACGATCCCCGAACTGGCCATCACCGAGGTCATCCGCGACGCGGGGCTCGGCGTCATCGTCCTCGAGCACTCCCGCTGGGAGCGCAACGCCGGACTGACCCCGTGTTGAGCGGCCACCGGCCGCCCGGCGCCGACGGAGGGGCCGAGGGTGAGGGTGAGGGTGAGGGTGAGGGTGAGGGTGAGGGCATAGGGGGTCCGGCTGGACCCGATCCCGACGCCGGCCGGCGTCTGTTCCGCTACGTCACCGCCGACGAGTGGCGCGACTACCGCCGGATCATGGCCGTGTTCGCCGGGACGTTCTTCTCGGAGTTCAGTCCCGAAGAGGTGGCCGCGGTCCTGGCTTCAGCCGGCGAGGAGATCGACACCGGGACCGCCGCCGAACGCCTCGAGAGCCTCCGACGGTGGGGCAACCTGACGGTGTCGTCGGCGACAGGCACTCCGAGCAGTCTCGCCGACTACTACCGGCGCCGGAACCGCTACCTGATCACCTCCGCCGGCCAGGAGGTCCACGAGGTCGTCGAAGGGGTGCTCGGCCGCGTCGACGTGGTCCGAGACGTCTCGACCGGACGCTTGCGCCAGCTTCTCGACGCTCTGCGGGCCCTGCACGCCGTCGACGCCTCGACCGCCGACGCCCAGCGCCTGGCTGACCTGGTCGGGGCCGTGTTCGACCCCCATGAGGCCTTCACTTCTGAGATCACGCAGTTCTTCGCCGCGATCAACCAGTGGCAGACCCGCTACGACTTGAGCCCCGAGGAGCTCGGGTTCTTCGCCAGGGTGCTCGTCGACTACGTGACCGAGCGGCTCGAGGAGATCGAGCGGATCACCCGTCCGGTCGCGGCGGCGATCGCGGCCGTCCAACCGGCGCTGCCCGCCATCTTGGAGCGCGTCAACCGGGGCCTCGCCGGGCGGGTGGAGGCGGCCGGCATGACCGGTGCGGTGAACGTCGCGCAGCGCCCCGGGACCCGGGCCGAGGATTGGCAGCACCTCGCCGGCTGGTTCGTGGGTGAACGCCTCCGACCGGCCCGCATCGACCGGCTGCGCTCCGACGCGGTGGCCGCAGTGCGCACGCTGACCATGAACCTCACCCGCCTGTCGCGGGTCGGGTCGGGCGCGTCATCTCGGCGCGCTGACCTGTTACGCCTGGCCCGGATGGTGTCGGAGGCGGGCTCGTCGGAGGACGTCAACCGCCTCATCAACGCCGGGTTCGGTCTTTACGCCGCCAACCATCTCGGGGTGACGGCGTCCGACGCCGCGGACCCGGTGGCGTCGAGCACCTCATGGTGGGACGCGCCCGAGGCCGAAGTGGCGGTGTCGCTCCGGGAACGGGGCGACACCGCGGCGCGCGGCGCGCCGACGCCGCTACCCGACCGCTCCGGCGCCCGCCGCGAGGTGGAGCAGCGGAGGAGAAAGGAGCGCGAGGCCGGGTTGCGCCTCGACCTCGAGCTCCTCGCTGCGCGCCCCCTCGACGGCTGCCGGATCAGCACCGCCGCCCTCAACCGACTGCAGCACCTGGTGGGCAGCGCGCTCACCCGGATGCCCCGCGGCGCGGCCGGCGCCACGATCGAGGAGGGGTCGCTGGCCTGCACGCTGCAGCGGCGCGCCGGTGCCACGACCCGCCTCACCTCGCCGGAGGGGACACTCACCCTCCTCGATCTCGACGTCGCTCTGGAGCGGCGCGTGCCGGTGCCGGTGCCGGTGCCATGAACAGGCCCGACAGCGACCCGCAGGCGGCAACCGAACGCCGCAGCGCCGCCCGCGTGCTGCTAGCCGCCCCACTCACCTGCCGAGAACACGACCCGGCCAGCTTTGCCCTCATCCGCCGCCACGAGGCGGAGCTGGACCGGGCCTTCACCCAAAGACTCGGCTACCGCCTGGACGTGGACGCGGACACCGCCCGTCTGTACAAGAGCGGCGTGGCAAGTGCCCGGCCGTTGCGGACTGCCAGCGGCCGCGCCCTCTACCAGCTGGAGCTGGCGGTGCTGGTCCTGGTGCTGGCCACCACCGTCGCCGGCCCGGCGGTCATCAGCCTGCGGGACCTGGTCGACGCCATCCGCTCCTCCGCGGTGGACGCCGGCGTCGAGCTGCCCTCCGACCTGAGCGGGCGGCGTGCCCTCGTCACCGCGCTGCGCTGGATGATCGACCACGGCCTGGCGGTGGAGCTGCACGACCACGTCGACGCCTACGCCAGGGACGAAGGAGCGGACGCCGTTTTGCGCCTGCGCCCGGACCGGATCGCTTCGCTGGCCCTGCCAGCCCTCTCCGCTCCCGACGCGGCGTCGCTGCTGGCCGCCGCCGACCGGCGTGGTGCCACCAGGCAGTGGTTGCGGGCACGGTTGGTAGAAGAACCGGTCCTCTACCGCGACGACCTCACCGAGGCCGAGTGGAGCGAGCTGCGCCGCCGCCTCGGCGACGAGGCCCGCTACCTGGAGGAGACGTTCGGGCTCTTGCTCGAAGCTCGGGCCGAGGGGGTCGCCGCCATCGACCCGAGCGGCGACCTGGCCGACACGCGGTTCCCGGCCGGCGGCACCGAAGGGCACGCAGCGCTGCTGCTCATTGCGGTCATGCGCGCCCGAGCCGGGGGGTGGTGGGATCCGGCAGAGATCGACGCGGTGATCGGGCGTCTGGCCGGCACCCACGCCCGGCACTGGGCCAAGGACCTGGTGGGTGCCCCGGACCGCTTGGCACGTCGGGCCGTCGATCTGCTGGTCGGCATGCGCCTCGCCGAGCACCGGGACAACCCGCCTGGCGTGCGCCTCCTGCCGGCCGCCGCCCGCTTCGCACCGGCGGCGGCGCAGGACACGCTGCTGTGACCGGCGGATCCCGAGCGCCAGTGGAGGGGTCGTTGGCCGACCCGGCGCTGGCAGGGTTCTGGCGCGCTGTGAAGGATCGTCTCGAGCGGACCGGGTTGGACCACCGGGGTCGGCTTCGGGTGCCGGCCCTCACCTCCCAGGGACGGTTCCTGCTGAAGGGCCTGACTGGCGCCGAGGTCGGCGCCACCGTCGACCTGGCGCTACTGGAGGCCAGACTGCGGGCCTTGGGCGCCGGCGACGACCTCGAGGCCGTCCTCGCCGGGGTGGGGTGCGCGGTGTCGAAAGAGCCGGCCCGCAGGCGGGAGGCCCGCCGGCGGATGGCCGAGGCCCGCAGCGCCGCCCGCTACGAAGTGGCCGGGTGGCCCGAGCCGTGGGCTGGCGAGTGGATCGATTCGGTGGTGCGCGCCGGCACCCTCGCCGGCCTCGACACGGAGCAGGCCGTCGGGTTCATCAGGAGGGTCCGGGCCGTGCTCTCGGCTGTCGAGCTGGGTGACGCCCGCAGCCGGGTCGACCTGGCCGCCACGGTCCTCGCGTCCGCCCACGCCCTGGACTGGGGCACCCGGGAGGAGGCTGCGGTCACCAAGGCCCTCGAGGTCCGCCACGACCAGATCGGCCGGCGGGCGTGGGAGGCGGCGGGTGTCGAGCTGGACCTCGTCTCGGCCCCGGTCCTCACCTTCGGGCTGCGCCTGAGCACCGAGTCGCCGTTGGCGCCCTTGGTGGCCACCGCGCTCGAACTGCGAATCCCGCTCCACCTGACGCAGATGGCGCTCCGGTCGCACCCGGTGGCCCTCGCAGCTGGCACCGACGTCCTCGTGGTGGAGAACCCCCGCGTGGTCGAGGCCGCGGCGCAGCGCGGCACGCCACACCCGGTCGTGGCGCTGAACGGCAACCCTTCAACCACCGCTGTCGTCTTGCTCGAGCAGCTGCTCGCTGCCGGGGCCCGCCTCCGCTATCACGGCGACTTCGACGCATCGGGGCTGCGGATCTGCGCCCGGATGCACCGGATGGGGCTGGTTCCGTGGCGGATGGACGCCATCGACTACCTGGCCGCGCTCGACGCGGCGTCCGGCGTCGCCGACCTCCCTACTGACACCCACCGGGCTCCACCCACCCCGTGGGACGCGGCTTTGCAGGAGACCTTCGACCGGGAGCGGAAGGTCGTGCACGAGGAGCGGCTGCTCGACCAGCTCCTCGGCGAAACTGGCTCGCCGGTCCGCGAGGGCTGAAACGCAACGCGCCGGCGCCCGGGCGGTCGCCGGCGATCGAGCGGTTCACGGGTCCACCGGCGCCGGCGGGATCACCGCTGCCGGGACGGTCACGGCCCACCTACCTGCGCAGCGGCGGCACCTCGGCTAGTCTGTCGACCTGCTGCGAGCGTAGTTCAGAGGCAGAACATCAGCTTCCCAAGCTGAGAACGCGGGTTCGATTCCCGTCGCTCGCTCTCGGAAACCTCCTGGTCAAGGGTGGTTTCTGGATTGATACCGGGTGCGGGTAGGGGTATTTCTCGGACGTCGATGGCGCACAGATGGCGCAGCAGCGGGAGGTCCGGTCCGCCTTCTAGGCGAGTTGCGGCCAATAGAACTTCGTCGAGTGCGGCGGCAATCACGGCATCTCGACGCACTGCGGCGTGCTGATAGCGCTGCGCTGCGGCCGGGGATGCGTGGCCGAGCCGGGCCATCAGTTCCCGGACGCTGGCGCCTTGCTGGGCGGCGAGGGTGCCGGCGGCGTGGCGCAGGTCGTGGAGGTGGAGGTCCGGGACGCCGACCTCGGCCCGGGCGAGGTGCCAGGCCTTGTAGAGGGTGGCCCGGCGGAGTCCTTCCGACAGGGGTCCGGTGAATACCGGGGCGGTGGCGTCGGCGTCAACGTAGCGGGAGAGGTGCTCGACCAGGGCGGCGGTGACCATGGTCGGGAGGTGGACGATCCGCCGGCCGGCGTCGGTCTTGGGTGCGGTGGTGACCCGCGCCCCTTTCTTGAGTTCCACGGTTTGGCGGACCACCCGGACCTGGTGGTGTTCGATGTCGATGTCGCAGCGCTGGAGGCCGAGAAGCTCGCCGAGGCGGAGACCACCGAACCCGGAGAGCAGCACGAGGGCGCTGTAGCGCTCCTCGATCGCCCCGGCGAGGCGCAGCACGATGTCGGCGTCGACGAAGGGCCGTTCCGGGCTGCGCTCCACGCCGGCCCCGCGGATCTTGCACGGGTTGGAAGCGATGCGCTCGTCCTCCACCGCGGTGTTGAGGATCACCCGCAGCAGCCGGTAGGCCTTGGCCGCGGTGATGGCGCCGGCCTGGTCGGTGACCGCTGCATGCCAGCGGCGCACGTCCTCGATCCGCAGCGACGACAGCGTGCGGGTCCCGAGCCTCGGCAGGATGTGGCGGTTCATCATGTCCCGGTAGAACTCGACGGTCCTGGGCGCCAGCGGCTGGCCGTCGGGCTTGCGTCGCATGGCCAGCCAGGCGGGGGCGTACTCGACGATGGTGATGTTGCCCCGCTGCGGGTCGAGCAGCGGGCCGGCGTCCTCTTCGGCCTCGATCCGACGTCGGAACGCGTCGGCGTCCCGAGCACGAAGGAAGCTGCGCTTGCGCTGCGCTCCTCCCACCCGCCAGCGGACGTCGTAGCGGGCCTCGCCGCTGGGGGTCAACCGTTTCTGAACGTGAGCCATGTGCTGCGTCCGCCTGTCAGACGTGCTCGGAGAGCTGGAGCGCCGGAGGAGCGACCGGCGATGACGGCTCCTCGCTGCCCGATCCTACGACCGCGTCGCGACCGGCACCGCCCCGGTCGCCGGCCCGACGGCCGGGGCGGCGCCGGAGCCGTTCCACCAGGTCGTCGATCGCTCCTGCGGGGACCCGGACCGACCGGCCGACGTGTACCACCTCGAGCTCGCCACTGTCGATCAGCCGGTAGACGCTCGAGCGGCCGACACCCAACCGGGCGGCGGCCTCGGGGACGGTGAGCAGCGCCGGTGCAACCGCGGGCGCCTCGGATGGGGCTGGTGTCGTGGGCGGCTCCTGCGGGCTGCCGTAGATGGTCGTGTCCGCACCGGCCGCCACCACCGTGAGCCCGGCACTCTCCAGTGTGAGCGCCAGCTCCGGGGTGACCGGGCCGTGAACGACAACGATGCGGGTGGACATCATGGGTCTTGCCTCCGTCTCAACTGGTGGACGAGGGCATATGGGGAAACGAACTGGCGATATGCAACATCCGCCGCCTTCTCCCAGCCACGGGACGTAGCTCGAGCCCCAACAGGACGACCGGCGGCGCTCAGCACGCTGGGGCTCACACCAGGATCCTTGGTGGCCGTTCGTTCCCGACCGTCAGCCACACCATCCTCCGCAACTATCCCTGGCGGGCAGGCTGTTCGAGAGCTCCGAACCACAACAGATCGCCGGTTCGGTCGTCCGCTGATGGCCACTTCCGGCCCTCCAGCGGCGTCGTTCTGCGCGCCGGCGCCCCCACCGGGACCTTGTCAAGGATTCGGCGCGCACGCTCGACATGGCTGGCCCCTCGACGGGATCCGCTGGGGGCGGCCCGAACGCATCTAGCCGCTGAGAGGGTCGTCGGTGCTCTCGGTGTCAGCGAGACCGAGGAGGTAGTCGAACAGGATCCCGGCGCCGGTCTGCGCTCCGTCGAGTTCGACGTCGACGCCATCGAAGTCCGGGTTGGTCTGCACGTCGATGCCGATCCAGAACCGGTCCAGGGCAGCCATGACATCGCGGAGGTCTGAAAGGACGCACGTGTCGACTTCGGCGTCGAGGTTGACTAGGAGGTTGGCCAGCTCGTGTGCGATCTTATGGCGGTGCGCCCGGATTTTCTCCAAGGCCTGGACATGCTCCGGGTGCAATGCGTCCATACTGACAAGCCAGGCCACTGACGCCTGGAACGGTTTACCGGGGGCGAGGGCGAGGACATGGGTCTCGTACCCAGAGTCGGGGGCGGGGCGTAGCCCGAGGGTGAAGAAGCCGCGTACGCCGTCCATGATCGACGATCTGACCAGCTCATAGCCGGTGAGGATGGCACCGGCCTGCACGAGGGAACGGCGGACGGTCTCTGGGGCTAGCTTGCCGGCGAGCCGGTCTCGGTAGTCGTCGTCCACGGCCAGGAAGTCAAGCCGACCGACAGGCAGGTGACCAGCGATTCCCTCCGCTTAGCGGACGAACCGTCGGGCGGATCGTCCAGTTCGAAGGCAGGCCTTGGACTAGGCCGTGGGGATTGGTGTGTGTCTGCGACATCGCGGGCGATCGGGAAGGCCTCTAGCGTGGCAGCCTGTGGAGCTAGATCCCCCCGAGATCGAGACCGACGACCCGTTCGATGGCATCAGCGGCCCGTATGTCGCAACATTCACTGGTCGCATTCCCTTCCTGCTCGGCATACCGGACCACCTCGGGCACACCGTCACCTTCCCCCATGCGTTCGTTGACCCAGCGGCAACCAAGGTCTTCGGCCCTCACCCCACAATCAATATTCGAGTCTTCACCAATAGGACCGCTGGCATCCCAATGCGGCCTCTTGGGGCGGCCCCCACTCTTAAGCGATATTATAACCACGACGCTTCGGAGGGGCCCGCGGAGCGCTTCGCCGAGAACAAACTCGCCGAATATGAGCAGTGGGTCACGCTAGAGACGCAGGGGGCCATTGCCCAAGGCGAGGGTCCTGCAGACAAAAGGTTATACGTTTCACCGTTGTTTGAGCTTCTTCAGTCTTTTCCTTCAGGCCGTGATGGTCGCGACGCAGGACTTCCGTCTGCGTACGGTCGTCGCTCAGGACTTTAAGCCCGGCATCGTAATCGGGGCGATCACTCTCCACGATCGCAAGTGGCATCATGTCACCGACATGATGATGTTTCCGGATTTCCATTTGAGGCAGAAGATGCTGAGCAAGGCTCCATTCACCGAAGCGCAGTTCAAGGATGGTCTGAGGCGAGTGCAGAACGACGCGCCCTTCATTCGTGCATTGCTCTGGCTGGGCCGAGTTGATGACACTCTGCAGCGGACGGGTGACGCCCCGAGTGCAATCGTGGGACTACAAACGGCTGCAGAGGCCCTCCTCTTTGACACCTATCGCATGCTCTTGGTCGACGAGGGCGCACAAAGCGAGAAATCGACGAGGAACTCGCTAACGAACCCGCCTTTGCGCCGCTGGTCAAGACATTATGGAAGAACAAACTTGGGGGTCAGTGGGACGCTATAGTGCCGTCCACGCCGCTCGGCAGGTACTGGGAGAAGCTCTACCAGGTCCGAAACGGCACGGTACATAGGGGCTTCCAGCCGCACTATGGGCAGGCGGAGGAAGCGCGCAACGCCTACACGGAGCTCTTTGAGTACGTTGCCGGGCGACTTCGAAGCAAGTGCCGCCGCTACCCTCGGACGCTCATGGCACTGCTGGGTGAGGAAGGCCTGCGGGAGCGCGGTTGGCTCGGCGTCTGGATGAGCAGATTCGCGTCGGATACGAAGGCCGAGCGTACTTGTTTAGCGAGGTGTTGGTCGCGCGGTGAGTGAGGGTCCACCACGGAGCGCGCGACGCCGGGCAGGCTGGTGGGGTGGACGCCGCCGATCGCCTCGCCGTGTTGGAGGCGGCGGTGGC
>NZ_JAIMCB010000013.1 GCF_025499425.1 Acidiferrimicrobium sp. IK | reverse complement strand
ACACAGCGCCGCCGCGTCGAGCAACTCACGGTTGGATTCGCTCCGTCCTTGCACCCGACAATTCTCGACGGTCTGGGCCCAAATCGCGAGCACCGAAGCGAGAATTGTTCAACAGTGTCCTAGAGGACCGTCAGGTTCTCCGCTGTGGCACCGTGCACCGCGGCGAGCGGTACGGACTGGTCGAGCGTTACGAATCGCCCGTCGTTGGCAGCAGCAAGAGCGAGAAGGTACGCGTCGGTCACCTGGCGCGGCCCGTGCAAGCGGGAACGGTCCACCATCCTGGCGCTGAGCACGCTGACGTCGCAAGGCCAAAAGGCATGGTGCTCGGTGTCACAGGCTCGGCCCAGCAACTCGATGGCCTCCATTGGAGACACCGGGCTCGGGTACCGGGGCTGGCATGATCCGCACGAAGCCGTTCTCAGTGATCGGACAAGACGCCCAACCGTCACCGATCTCGTCGTCGAGCCAGGCGCTCGCCCGGTCGTGGTCCACGTGGTCGGAATCGAGAAGCGTCAGCAGCACGTTGACATCGAGCAGCGCGCGCTTCACTCCGACTCCTCCTCCCGAAGCTGGTCGATCAGGGCGTTGGAGATGGCTGGGCCTCGGCGGGGAAGCGGGCGGAACCCGTGTTTGCTCGTCTCAGGGGCCTCTGCCTGCCGATGCTGCCCGGTCAAGGCCTGGCGAGCCAGCTCGGAGAGCACCTCCCCTGCAGTGCGCTTCTCGCGCCGAGCCCGCTCCTGCACCGCGAGCAGAACGTCGTCGTCGATACGGACAGTTGTGCGCACGCACCTGACGTTATGACATCAGAGCGGCGAGACAGTCGGTGTCCTCGGCACCGAGCCGGAGGGCCGGGCAGCTCAAGGCGCCCTACGCTGAAGCTCGATGGAACGGGTCGGGGTGAGGGAGCTCCGCCAGCACCTGAGCGAGTACCTCGTGCACACAGCCCAGGGCGAGTCGTTCCTGATCACCGACCGCGGGCGACCCGTGGGGCAGCTGACTCCGCCGGAGACCGACCGGTGGGCGCACATCCCGGCGCCTCGCGCGTCTCGTGGCAGCTTGCCCGCTCCCCTACCGGCTGGGGCGGGGCGGTCGGTCAGCGAGATCCTGGGGGATCTGCGCGCCGACGAACGGTGAGTTGGACCTTCCGCCCCCGCCGGGCTACTCGGCTGCGTCGGCGAGCGCTTCCGACAGCGTCGGGTGCACCAGGCAGCTCTCGACGATGTCGCTGACCTTCAAGTTGGCGGTCACCGCCAGGGCGATGACCGAGATCAGCTCCGCGGCGTGGCGGCCGACGATCGACCCACCGAGCACCACCCCGGTGGCCGGGTCGGAGATGATCTTCACGAACCCGCCCGGGTCGTCGTTGATAAGAGCCTTCGCGGTCGCCGCGTAAGGGACCTTGGTGACCCGGATCTTGCGGCCGGTGGCGAACGCGTCGGCTTCCGCCAGCCCCACGTCCGCGATCTCCGGCTCGGTGAAGATCGCCGACGCGGCCTTCTCGTAGTCGATGTGGCGGTGCTCGCGGGTGTGGATGCCCATCACGTGCTCGGCGATCTTGCGGCCCTGCATCGACGCCACCGACGACAGCGGCAGCTTGCCCGACACGTCGCCCGCGGCGTAGATGTGGGGGACGCTCGACTGGCAGTGCTGGTTGATCTCGATGTAGCCGCCGTCGGTGACCACTCCGGCTTCTTCGAGGCCCATCCCGTCGGAGTTGGGGATGGACCCGATGGCGAGCAGGGCGTGGGTGCCAAGCGCCACCCGGCCGTCGTCGCAGGCCACCGCCACGCCGGCCTCGGTCCGCTCGATCATCTCAGCCCGGGCGCCCTTGAACAGCCGGACACCCCGGCGCAACAGCTCGTCCTCGAGCGCGGCGGCGACTTCTGGGTCCTTGTTCGGCAGCACCTGCTGGCGGCTCACGATCAGGGTCACCTTCGAGCCGAACGACGCGAACATGTGGACGAACTCGACGCCGGTGACGCCGGAGCCGACCACCACCAGATGCTCGGGCATGGTCTTGGGCGGGTACGCCTGGCGGGTCGTCAAGATCCGGTCGCCGTCGGGCTCGACCCACGCCGGGATCCGGGGCCGGGTGCCGGTGGACACCAAGATGGCGTCGGCCTCCAGCTCCTCGAGGCCGGTCTGGGTCTCGACCACGACCGCGTGGGGGCCCTTCAGGCGGGCGGTCCCGTGGATCAGCCGGACCTCCTGGCTGACCAGCAGTTCGGTGACGTGGTCCTTCAGGCGGTTCTCGATGTCTTGGATCCGCTTGCGCTGGGCGTCGACCTCGAGGTGGGCGTCGAGGTGACTGAGGCCCATCCCGCTGATCCGGTCGGCGAAGCTCATGGCCCCGCCGGTGGCGATCATCGTCTTGGAGGGGATGCAGTCCCACAGGTGGGCGGCGCCGCCGAGGACGTCGCGCTCGATGAGGGTGACGTCGGCGCCGAGGCGGGCCGCGTAGGTGGCGGCGGTGTTGCCGGCGGGTCCCCCGCCGATGATCACGAACTTGACGGCCACGCTCATCGCTCCGGCTGGAAGACGCCGAACTCGGCGCGTAGGACGTCGCTGACTTCGCCGAGGGTCGCCCGGCGGGCCAGCGCTTCTTTCATCGGGTACAGCAGGTTGGCGCTGCCGCGGGCGGCGGTGGCCAGGTCGCCCAGGGCGGCGTCGACCGCGGCTTGGTCCCGCTCGGCCCTGGTCCGGGCCAGACGGGCGGCTTGGGTCGCCTGCAGCGCCGGGTCGATCGGGAACACCTCGGAGGGCTCGGGCTGGTCGTCGACGTAGCTGTTGACCCCGACGATGATCTTCTCCTTCGAGTCGACCTGCTTGGCGTAGGAGTAGGCGGCCTGCTCGATCTCGTCTTGCATGTACCCGGCCTCGATGGCGGCCACCGCCCCGCCCATCTCCTCGATCCGCTTCAAGTAGCCGTACGCCTCGATCTCCACCGCGTCGGTGAGGGACTCGACGAAGTACGACCCGGCGAGCGGGTCGACGGTGTCGACCACCCCCGACTCGCTGGCGATGATCTGCTGGGTCCGCAGGGCGATGCGGGCGGCTTTGGTCGTCGGCAGGCCGAGGGCTTCGTCGAAGCCGTTGGCGTGCAGGCTCTGGGTTCCGCCGAGCACCGCGGCGAGGGACTGGAGCGTGACGCGGGCGATGTTGTTCTCCGGCTGCTGAGCGGTGAGGGTCGATCCACCGGTCTGGGTGTGGAACCGCAGCAGCTTGCTCTTGTCGCTTTTCGCGTCGAACCGCTCGGTCATGATCCGGGCCCACATCCGCCGGGCCGCCCGGAACTTGGCGACCTCTTCGAACAGGTTGTTGTGGGCGTTCCAAAAGAAGCTGAGCCGGGGGGCGAACTCGTCGACCGACAGGCCGGCGTCGACCGCGGCTTGGACGTACGCGATCCCGTTGGCCAGGGTGAAGGCGATCTCTTGGACCGCGGTCGAACCGGCTTCGCGGATGTGGTAGCCGGAGATGGAGATGGTGTTCCACGAAGGCAGGTGCTTCGCGCAGTAGGCGAAGATGTCGGTGATGATCCGCATCGACGGCCGGGGCGGGTAGATGTAGGTGCCCCGGGCGACGTACTCCTTGAGGATGTCGTTTTGGATCGTGCCGCCGAGCTTCTTCGGGTCGACGCCCTGCTCCTCGGCGACGAGCTGGTAGAGCAGCAGCAGGGTGGAGGCCGTCGAGTTGATGGTCATCGACGTGGTCACCTTGTCGAGCGGGAGGCCCCCGAGCAGGATGCGCATGTCGTCGATGGAGTCGATGGCCACCCCGACCTTGCCCACCTCGCCCTCGGCGCGGGGGTGGTCGGAGTCGTAGCCCATCTGCGTCGGCAGGTCGAACGCGCACGACAGGCCGGTGCCTCCGCCGGCTAGGAGCAGCCGCCACCGCTCGTTGGTCGACTCGGCGTTGCCGAACCCGGAGTACTGGCGGATCGTCCACGGGCGGCCCCGGTACATGTTCGGATAGATGCCCCTGGTGAAAGGGACCTTCCCGGGCTCGCCCAGCTGCGCTCCGGGGTCCCATCCCTCCAGGTCCGACGGGCCGTACACCGGTTGGATCTCAATGCCGGAATCGGTGCGACGCTCGTCGGTGGCCATACGGTCAGGTTAGGGCGAGTGCGGCCGGGGTGGGCAAGCCCGGCGCCGGGGCCGCCCGCCGACCCCTCCGGCACCGCCCGCGGTCAGCGCAGCGGGCCGCCCGGGACGAGGTAGGGGGCGAGGGTGGCGACCGGGTAGGCGACGGTCACCGGCCCTGACGGGAGCGGGAAGCTGACCTGCAGCGCGCTCCGCGACAGGCCCCAGCGGGAGAACGCCGCCGCGGTGGGGGCCGCGAGGCGCGACGCGCTGGCGGCGTCGGTCCCGCCGGCGGTCAGCTGGGCCTGCGCGGTGGAGGCCATGTACTGCAGGTACCCGCCGCGGAGGAGGTCGCTGAGGGCCAGGCGCTTCCCGCTCGGCAGGGAGAACGTCGCGGTGGCGACGGAGCGGTCCGAGCACAGCCAGCGAAACGACACCAAAGCGGCATCGGACCTGGTGGTGGTCAGGTTGCACGAGCGGCCGCCCGCGCCGAGGCCGGAGGCCAGGGCCCGCACCGCGGCGTTGACCGCCGGGGCGCCCTGGCCGCCGGCCAGCTGCGGAATTGCGACCGACCCGACCGTCACCTGGGTGATGGTCGGGCCGGTCGCTGCCGCTGTGGTCGGCGTGGTCGCTGGCGCGTTCGGTGCGCCGGTGAACGCCGGGTTGTCGTGGCTGACCGTCCCGCAGCCCGCCGCGGCAGCCCCGACCGCCGCGGCCACGGCGAGGCCCCGCAGTGCCGAGCCGCCGGCCACCCATTTCGATCCGCAGCGCACCGGCGAGAACCTACACACTGCGCTTCGGGGGCAGCCGGCGCCCCTTTCCCCACCTTTGGCTGGTTAGCCGACCGGGGCCGCGATCGGGTGGGGCATGCAGTACTCGTCGTACTCGGCGATCACCAGGTCTTCTTTCGGGATCGAGCACGCCGCGCACTCGGGGTCGCGGTTGACCTTGAAGGTGCGGAAGGTCTCCTCGAGGGCGTCGTAGGCCAGCAACCGCCCGACCAGCGGGTCGCCGATGCCGAGGAGCACCTTGATGGCCTCCATGGCCTGGATGCTGCCGATAATGCCGGGCAGCACACCGAGCACGCCGGCCTCGGAGCACGACGGCGCCAGCTCGGCGGGAGGCGGCTCGGGGACCTGGCAGCGGTAGCACGGACCCTGGTGGGGCAAATAAACGCTGGCCTGCCCCTCGAAGCGGAAGATCGACCCGTGGATCACGGGGATGTCCAGCTTCAAAGACGCGTCGTTGACCAGGTACCGGGTCGGGAAGTTGTCGGTGCCGTCGATGATCAGGTCGTAGCCGGCGAAGATATCGAGCACGTTGTCGGCGCCGAGGCGCACGTCGTAGGTGACCACGTCGACGTCGGGGTTGATGCCGGTGAGCGTCTTCTTGGCCGAGTCGACCTTGCGTTCGCCGATCCGGTCCATGTTGTGGAGGATCTGGCGTTGCAGGTTGGACTCGTCGACCACGTCCATGTCGATGATCCCGAGGGTCCCGACCCCGGCCGCGGCCAGGTACATCGCCGCGGGCGAGCCGAGGCCGCCGGCGCCGAGCAGGAGGACCTTCGAGTCGAGGAGCTTCTGCTGTCCGGCCACGTCGACCTCGGGCAGCAGGAGGTGGCGCTGGTAGCGGTTGCGCTGCTCGGCGCTCAGCGACGCCGGGGCTTTCCAGTCCCGGCCCTCGTCCTTCCACTTGTTGAACCCGCCGGCCATCGACGCCACGTCGCTGTAGCCGAGCAGGCGCATCGTGTCGGCCGCGAACGCCGAACGGGTCCCGCCCGCGCAGTAGATCACGACGTGGGCGTCATGGTTGAGGACCTTGTTCTCGACCTGGCTCTCGAGGTGGCCGCGAGGGATGTGGATGGCCCCGGGTATAGCCCCCTGCTCGTACTCGTCGGGCTCGCGCACGTCGAGCACCACCGTCCCCGGGCGGGCCAGCTCCTCGGCGGCGGTGATGGTGTCGATCTCGCGGATGCGCGCCTTGGCGTCGCGCAGAAGGTCTCGGAAGCTGGGCATCGATACGGCCTCACTCGGGTTGCGGATGGCGGATTCCGGTTTCGGGGTGCGCTCAGCGGTGCCGCCGAAACCGGGCGTACTCGTCAGAGGTAAACCCTACTAGGCCGGTCGTCATTCCCTCGTCGGGGGATCGGGCCCTCCCGGCCGCCGCGTAGGGTCGGGAGGCGATGGAGTTCGACGAGGTCGTGCGGCAGCGGCGGATGTGCCGCAACTTCCTCGACCGGCCGGTCGACCCGGTGGTCGTCGACCGGCTCCTGGCCCGGGCCCGGCGGGCCCCCTCGGCGGGCCACACCCAGGGGTGGGCGTTCGTGGTGCTGGAGGGGCGGGCGCAGACCGACCGGTTCTGGCAGCTCGACGCCGACCCGGCGTGGCTGGCCAACCCGACCCACCCGGGGCTGCTGCGAGCCCCGGTGATCATCTTGCCCCTCGCCGGCCGGGACGAGTACCTGGCCCGGTACGCGGAGGCCGACAAGCTCCCCGTCGGTCGGGCCGATCCCGAAGGGTGGCCGGCGCCGTACTGGGTGGTGGACACCGCCTTCGCCACGATGGTGCTGCTGCTCGGGGCGGTGGACGAGGGGCTCGGGGCGCTCTTCTTCGCCCTCCACGCCCCGCCGGCCCAAACCCTCGCGGCGTTCGGGGTCCCCGACGGCTGGGAGGCGCTCGGCGCGGTGGCCCTCGGGTGGCCGGCCGCCGACCACCGCCCGTCGTCGTCCGCGGCGCGGGGACGGCGCCCCCACTCCGAGGTGGTGCACCGGGGCGGCTGGTAGCCCTCCACTCGCGGTTTGGGGACTGCTGGGGCCGGGCCCGGTCTTCGAGGGGCGGCGGCCGGCCCCGGCGCTCAGGCCGGTTCGACCAGCACCGGGAGGACGTCGCTGATCGAGTCGCGGACCACCGCGTCGGCCAGGCGGTCGTAGGCAGTCGGCTCGGCGTTGACGATCACCAGGCCGGCGCCGTGGCGTTTGGCCATCGGCACGTAGCCGGCGGCGGGGTGCACGCTGAGCGTCGTGCCGACCGCGAGCACCAAATCGCAGTCCTCGACCGCGGCGTCGGCCCGGGCCAGCACGTCGGGGTCCAGGGACTGCCCGAAGGAGATCGTCGTGGACTTAAGGATCCCGCCGCAGGTGCGGCAGTGCGGGTCCGCCTCCCCGTCCCGGACCCGGGCCAGCGCCCGCTCCATCGGCGCCCGCTCGCCGCAGGACCAGCACACGACGTGGTGCATGGTGCCGTGCAGCTCGACGATCAGCGCCGGGTCGGTCCCGGCCTTTTGGTGCAGCTCGTCGGTGTTCTGGGTCAGCACCGCCCGCAGCCGGCCCTGCTGCTCGAGGGCCGCGACCGCCCGGTGGCCGGCGTTGGGCGACGCGGTCCACGCCGGATGCCCGAGGCGGTTGCGCCACGCCTCGACCCGTAGGTCGGCGTCTTCGAGGTAGTCGCGAAGGGTCGACGCCCGCTCGGCGCGGGGGTTGCGGGTCCAGACCCCCTGCGGTCCTCGGAAGTCGGGGATCCCCGAATCGGTGGAGATGCCCGCTCCCGACATCACCACGATCCGCCGGGCCGCTGCGACCAGGGCCCGGGCTTTGTCGATGCCGGAGTCCGCCTCTCCCCTGCCCGCCTCGGTGCGCTCCACACCGCCACTCTAAGGCCCCTCTTGCACATTCAGAGAGCATGAAATATGCTGAAACATGCTGAAGTCGTGATTTCCACCGCATGAGGGAGCTGATCCGGTGCCACCGCTGTTGACCTTCGCGTCCGATTCGATGACCATCCGCCCGTGGCCCGACGACGTCGTCGACCGGGTCGGCTTCGATCCCCGGTCGGTCTACGTCGAGCGGTTCTGGCTAGGGGTCCTCGGCCCGTCGACCACCTGGCTCCTACGCCGGCTGGCCGCCGGCTTCGACGACGCCCCGGACGGTTTCGTGCTGGACCTGGGAGAGACGGCGCGCAGCATCGGGCTGGGTGACCGGGGCGGGCGCCACTCCCCGTTCCTCCGCTCCGTCAACCGGATGATGCAATTCGAGATGGCCTTCCTGGTCGGCCCCGACGAGTTGGCCGTGCGCCGTCGCCTGCCGCCGCTCAACCGCCGGCAGCTGGTCCGCCTCTCCGAGGCGCAGCAGGCCGACCACGCCCGCTGGCAGCAACGCCAGCTCGACGCCCCCGGCGACGATGCCCAGCGGAGGCGCAGCAGGCAGCTGGCTCTCAGCCTGCTGGAGCTGGGCGAAGGCGCGGAGGAGGCGGAGCGGCAGCTGCTGCGGTGGCGCTACCCCCCGCTGCTCGCCCGGGAGGCCGCGGATTGGGCCGCGGCGCGCCATCGCAGCGCCGAGGCCGCAGCCCAGGCCGGCTGACCGCCCAGGGCCGGGCCGGACCCGCCACTCGTAGCGACGCGGGCACCGGTACCGTTCGACTGTGCCCGGCTACCCCCCGCCGCTGCCACCGGGATCCTTCGTCGAGGTGGCCGAGCGAGGGTCGATGTGGGTGTGGGACAGCGCCGGCGACCGGCCGACGGTCCTGCTCCTCCACGGCTGGACATCCACCGCAGCGCTCAACTGGTCGCCGACCATGCTGGCCCTGGCCCGCTCGTGGAGGGTGGTGGCCCCCGACCTGCGGGGCCACGGCCGGGGCATCCGGGGACGGCGCTTCACCCTCGAGGACTGCGCCGACGACCTGGCCGGGCTGGTCCGCACCCTCGACACCGCGCCGGTCATCGTCGTCGGCTACTCGATGGGCGGCCCGATCGCCCAGCTGCTGTGGAGGCGCCACCCCGATGTCGTCGCCGGCATGGTCTTGTGCGCGACCGGCGCCCGGCTGCCGGGGCGGGCCGACCTGGCTCCGGCGGTGACCGCGGTCGGGATGGGGCTGTCCTACCTGATCTCGGCCATCCCCGGCGGGTGGCACCAACAGGCGCTCACCCGGATGGTCGAGGCCCGCGACGACAACCCGGATCGGGCCCGGTGGGTGATATCCGAGCAGGGTCGCAGCGATCCGGCGCTGCTGGTGCAGGCCGCGGCGGCGCTCAACAACTACGACGCCACCCCCTGGATCGGCGAGATCGACGTGCCGACGACGGTGATCATCACGACCAAGGACCGCACGGTGCCTCCCGACCGCCAGTGGCAACTGGCCCGCACGATCCCCGACGCCGAGCACGCCACCATCGCCTGGGGTCACCGGGCCTGCGTCGAGGCGGCCGACCGCTTCGTGCCGGCGCTCGATCGGGCCTGCCACTCGACGTGGGGCCGGGCCCACGGCATAGGCCGCACCGGCTGACGGGCCGCGGTGTGGCCGGTCCGGGGGCGCGGCAGCGCCCCCGGACCGGCCGTTGCGAGAGGGGGCGGCGAGCGCAGCCGTCGCGCCCAGAGCGCTCAACGGGCAGGCGAGCTATCACAAGGCGTTGACGACGCGATCGAGCCAGTCGTCTAGGAGCTGTCGCTCGGCGGCGCTCAGCACGGTGAGTTCGGGCGTGATCGCCCGGAAGGCGACGGCGGTCGCGAGCGTGCCGTCGGGTGGAGCAGTGGATGGGTCGGTGAGGATGTGGGCGAGAACTGCCTGATAGACCGCGTCTGGGAGCTCGGGGTCGCGCTGCTCGGCTGGGGTTGCCAGCAGCGTCTGGATGACGCCGGTGCCCGCTGCTTGGATCATGGCGACGGCGCGTGGCTCGCTCACCCGCAGCCGTCCGGTGACCGCGACTCGGTGCACTCGCGCCTCGAGGACGCGCCGGCCGGTTTGCGCTGCGGGGGAGCGCGCTACTCGGGCCGGGTCGCTGAGCAGGCGGAACAGCGCCGGGTTGGCGAGACCGAACTCGATCTGGGATCGCCAGCCGGCGTATAGATCCTCGAGCGGATCGACGCTGTCGGCCTGGGCCGCCTCCACCTTCGCGGCCTTGGAGGCCGCGAACTCGGCCATGACAGATTCGGCGACCTCGTCGAGCAGGCTGTCCTTGTCGCCGAACAGCCGATAGATCGCCGGTGGCTGGACCCCGGCGTGCTCGGCGACTCCACGCGTCGTCACCGCCGCCGGCCCGTGTTCGCGAAGCAGCTGAGCCGCGGCCTGGATGATCCGGGACCGGTTCTCACTCCGCTTCCCCGTCAGACCACCCATGTTTCCAACGATAACGGATCGCTGCTACCGTAGATGATGCCAGTGATAACACAATGACGTTTTCGTCGCTAACGAAAGGACCATCGTGATCATCGACACGGGCGCAACAGGCGCCTTGAACGGCGCGACCGTCGAGCACCTCCTCCAGCGCGTGGCGCCCGAAGAGATCGGCGTCGCCGTTCGCGACCCGGGCAAGGCCCGCCACTTCGTCCAACGCGGCGTGACAGTACGGCGCTGCGACTACGCCCAGCCCGACACGTTGCCCACCGCCTTCAACGGAGCCGACCAGCTGCTGCTCGTCTCCTCGAGCGACCCGACGGCCGACGCGGTCAGCCTGCACCGCGCCGCCATCGACGCGGCCGCAGCCGTCGGGGTTGGGCGCATCCTCTACACCAGCCACCAAGGCGCCGCGGCAGGCAGCCCGTTCGGTCCGGCCCGCGATCACGCCGCCACCGAGACCCTGCTCAGCGACTCGGGCATACCGTGGACCTCGCTTCGCAACGGCTTTTACGCCCACAGCCTCAACTGGCTGCTGGGGCCGTGGCGCGAGACCCGTCGCATCACCGTGCCCGCCGACGGGCCCGTCTCCTGGACCGCCCGCGAGGACGCCGCCGAGGCCGCCGCCATCATCCTGGCCTCCGACGGACGCTACGACGGCCCGATCACCCTCACCGCGACCGCCGCACCGACGTTCGAGGACATCGCCGGCATCGCCTCGGAGGTATCCGGCCACGAGGTCGGCTTCGAGGTGATCGACGGGGACGCCTGGGTCGCCGACCAGGTCAGCGCCGGCCAGCAAGAGTTCATGGCCCGGTTCATGCTCGGGACCTACCAGGCCGCCCGCGACGGCTTCTTCGCCGGCGTGGACCCGCCGCTCGCCAGACTGCTCGGCCGCGAACCACAGACCGTGCGAGACCTCCTCGCCAAGCCCGCCGCCAGCCCACATGGAGCTTCGCCCGAACGCTGAAGCCGGTGCGCTCGCGGGGAGCGGGGCGGGGCGCCGGGAGGTGCGGGGCTCACCTCCCGGCCATCGCCTCCTCGACCGCCCGGGCGGCCGCGAGGGTCGCCGACGCGTAGCGCCGGCCCGGGGTGCGGCTGGTCCGCTCGATCGGCCCCGACACCGATACCGCGGCGATCACCTCTCCGTTGAGCATCACCGGCGCCGACACCGACGCCACTCCCCGCTCGCGCTCCTCGACGCTTTGCGCCCACCCGGCCCGCAGGACCTCCTCGCCGCCGGCGAGGACCGTCCCCGCCGATCCCTTGTCCATCGGCAGGGTGGCGCCGACGGCCACGATGGTCCGCAGGCTGTGGGGGGACTCCAGCGAGGCGACGCACACCCGCCGATCGCCGTCTCGCACGTAGAGCTGCACGCTCTCACCGGTCCGGTCCCGCAGCTGGGCCAGGGCTCCGGCCGCGGCCTCGCCGAGGCTGCGGGGGCCGCCGGTCGCCGCCGAGCCCAGCGCGACCAGCCGCCGGCCGAGGACGAAGCGGCCGGCGCCGTCGCGCCCGACCAGCCCGTGGCGCTCGAGCGCCACCGCCAGGCGGTGCGCGGTGGCCCGGGGCAGGCCGGTCACCTCGGCCAGCTCGGCGAGGGCCCGGGGCCGCGCTTCGAGGGCGCCGAGGATGTCGACGGCCTTGTCCAGCACTCCCACACCACTTACACTCTCTCCCACGACACGGGAATCTATCTCAGATTGTGAGAAGTGATGGTTGCTGCCTCCACCCCCCAACCCCGGACGCTGGCCGACAAGGTGTGGGACCGACACCTGGTCCGTTCCGGCGACGGCGAGCCGGACCTGCTCTACATCGACCTGCACCTGGTGCACGAGGTGACCTCCCCCCAAGCGTTCGACGGTCTGCGGATGGAGGGCCGCCCGGTCCGCCGGCCCGACCTGACCGTGGCCACCATGGACCACAACGTCCCCACCACCGGCCTCGACCGGCCGATCGAGGACCCGGTGTCGGCCAAGCAGATGGAAGTTCTGTCGGCCAACTGCGCCGAGTTCGGGATCCGCCTGTACGCGATGGGCGACCCCCACCAGGGGATCGTGCACATCATCGGCCCGGAGCTGGGCCTCACCCAGCCCGACATGACGGTGGTGTGCGGCGACAGCCACACCTCGACGCACGGGGCCTTCGGGGCGTTGGCGTTCGGGATCGGCACCAGCGAGGTCGAGCACGTGCTGGCCACCCAGACGCTGGCCCAGCCCCGCCCGAAGACCATGGCGGTCAACGTCGAGGGGGAGCTGCCGCCCGGCGTGACCGCCAAGGACATCGTGCTGGCCATCATCGGGCGGATCGGGACCGGCGGAGGGATCGGCCACGTGATCGAGTACCGGGGTTCCGCGATCCGGGCTCTGTCGATGGAGGGCCGGATGACGGTGTGCAACATGTCGATCGAGGCCGGCGCCCGCGCCGGCATGGTCGCCCCCGACGAGACCACCTTCGCCTACCTGGAGGGCCGGGACCACGCCCCGAAGGGCGCCGAATGGGAGCGGGCGCTCGAGGACTGGCGCAGCCTGGCCACCGACGAGGGGGCCACCTTCGACAAGGAGGTGAGCATCGATGCCAGCACGCTGACCCCGCACGTCACCTGGGGCACCAACCCCGGCCAGGTCCTGCCGCTCAGCGCGTCGGTGCCCGACCCGGCCAGCTTCGACGACCCCTCGGCCCGGGACGCCGCCAGCCGGGCCCTGGCCTACATGGGGCTGACCGCCGGCACGCCGCTTCGCGACATCCCGGTCGACACGGTGTTCATCGGCTCGTGCACCAACGGCCGCATCGAGGACCTCCGGGCCGCCGCCGCGGTGGCCGACGGCCGGCGGGTCGCGTCGTCGGTCCGGGCGTTGGTCGTCCCCGGCTCCGGCCAGGTCAAGGCCCAGGCCGAGGCCGAGGGCCTCGACCGGGTGTTCACCGCGGCCGGCTTCGAGTGGCGCGACCCCGGGTGCTCCATGTGCCTGGCCATGAACCCCGACAAGCTGGCCCCCGGCGAGCGCTCCGCGTCGACCTCCAACCGCAACTTCGAGGGCCGCCAGGGCCGCGGCGGCCGGACCCATCTGGTGTCACCCGAGGTGGCGGCGGCGACCGCGGTCGCCGGCCACTTCGCGGCCCCCGCCGACTTGAGCTAGAACCCCCCCGCCCGAACCCAGCCTGCAGGAGCTTTCCCGTGCAACCCGTTCGCATCGTTTCCGGTACCGCCGTCCCGCTCGACCGCAGCGACGTCGACACCGATCAGATCATCCCCAGCGACTGGCTCAAGCGGGTCGAGCGCACCGGCTTCGGCCAGGGGCTGTTCGGGGAGTGGCGCGACGACCGCGACTTCGTGCTCAACAAGCCGGAGTACGCCGGCGCGGTGATCCTCGTCGCCGGACCCAACTTCGGGGTGGGCTCGTCGCGTGAGCACGCGGTGTGGGCGTTGATGGACTACGGCTTCCAGGCGGTGGTGGCGCCCCGCTTCGGTGACATCTTCCGTAACAACGCCACCAAGTCCGGGCTGCTCCCGGTCCAGCTCGACGCCGAGGCCGCCGGCGCGCTCATGCGGGCGGTGCTCGCCGACCCGGCGCTCGACATCACCATCGACGTCGAGCGGCGGACCCTCTCGGCGCCGGGCGCGGGGATCGAGGCGAGCTTCCCCCTCGACCCGTTCATCCAGCACCGCCTCCTCGAAGGCCTCGACGACATCGGCCTGACGCTGCGCCACCGAGACGACATCGACCGCTTCGAGGGTGGCCGCCCGGCGTGGATGCCTACCTCGGCCTGAGCGCTCGCTGACCGGGCCTCCCGTCGCACTGGCCGGCCCTCAACCCGCACCGAGCGGGTCTGGGCGGGGCCTGCGGCCTTTCTCCCCTTGGTGTGCCGGCGGGCCGCTCGGCGGGCACCGGCTGCGTTGAGCACCAGTCGCAGTACCGTGTGGCGGATGCGACGTGCGCTGCGCCGGCTGGTGGTGCTGGCCGTACTAGGCGGCTTGCTCTGGTCGTCGCAGCGGTGGTGGCGGCTGTGGACCTCGCCGCCGGAAGAGATCGCCCCGGCCACACCGTGGCCCCCGGTGCCGCAGGATCCCGCGTCCGCGCCCCCGTCCCCGCCTGCGCCTGCGTCGCCCGCGGCCGGCTCGCCCCCGCCCGTGCTGGCCGAGGCGGCCCGCGCGGCAGAGCCGACCTCCGACGGCGGCGCAGAGCCCGGCGCTGGCGGCGGCGCGGAGCCGGACTACGACGGCGGAGCGGACCCGGTCGATGGCCGCTGCCCGGACGGGTACCCGGTCAAGGCCAAGCAGCGCAGCCGGATCTACCACCTCCCGGGGATGGCCCTCTACGAGCGCACCACTCCTGACCGCTGCTACCGCTCCGCGGAGGACGCGGAGCGGAGCGGGTTCCGGCGGGCCAAGCACTGACCGGCGCCCCACCGGGTACCGGCCCGGTGCGGGTAGACCCGAAGGGTGCCCCTCACTGACGTCATCGTGGTCGGGGCCGGCATCGCCGGCCTGACCGCCGCCCGCCGCCTGCAGGACGAGGGGCTGTCGGTGATCGTGCTCGACAAGGGGCGGGGGGTCGGCGGCCGCCTGGCCACCCGGCGGGTGGGCGGCGCCAGGGTGGACCACGGGGCGCAGTTCTTCACCGCCCGCAGCGACCGGTTCCGGGCGCAGGTGGACCGGTGGCTGGAGGCCGGGGTGGCCAGGGAGTGGTGCCGGGGCTTCCGCCAGCCCCCCGACGGCCACCCTCGCTACGTCGGCGCAGCGGGCATGACCGCGCTAGCCAAGGACCTGGCCGGCGGCGTCGACGTCCGGGTGGGCACCGCGGTAGGCGGGCTCACCCCGATCAGCGCCGGGTGGGCGGTGGCCACCCGCCGCCTCGCCGGGGACGGGGGCGGGGACACCCGGGGAGCCATCACTACACCGGAGGGCACAGGACCGGGGGACACAGGACCGGGGGACACAGGACCAGGGCCGACGGGCGCGGAGAAGGCCGGAGCGGGGAGCGCTGCCAGCAGCCGCGCCGTGTTGGTCACCGCCCCGGCCCCCCAAGCGCTAGCCCTCCTGGCGGCCGGCACCGTCCCCCTCCCGGCAGAGAGCGCCGAGGCGCTCGGCGCCATCCGATACGACCCGACCATGGCCGCCCTGGTGACCATCGAAGGCCCGTCGGCGGTGCCGGCGCCCGGCGGCGTGCAGCTCGACGAGGGCCCGATCCGCTGGGTCGGGGACAACCTGGCCAAAGGGGTGTCGGACGTTCCGGCGGTAACCCTCCACGCGTCGGGCCCGGAGTCCACCGCCCGGTGGGAGGAGCCACCCGACGCGACGCTTTCGGCGCTGCTGGCCGCCGGCGCCGGGTGGCTGGGCCCGTCCCGGGTGATCGAGGCGCAGCTCGTCCGGTGGCGCTACGCCCAGCCCACCGTCACCCACCCAGACCGGTTCCTGGTCGCGGTCGGAGGCCCTCACCCGGTGGTCTGCGCCGGGGACGCCTTCGGCGAGGCCCGCGTCGAGGGCGCGGCCCTGTCGGGGTGGGCCGCCGCGGGGGAGCTGCTCGAGCGCCTGGGGTGACGCCGGATCAGCCGAGCAGCTTGGCCACCCGGGTGATCCCCTCCACCATGACGTCGTCGGCGAGGGCGTAGGAGAAACGCCCGTAGCCGGGAGACCCGAACGCCTCGCCCGGCACGAACGCCACCTTGGCCTCCTCGAGCACGATCGCGGCCAGCTCGAGGGTGTCGGACGCCACCCGGCCGTTGAGCGGGCGGCCCAGCGCGCCGGACATGTCGGGGTAGGCGTAGAACGCCCCCTCCGGCTCGGCGCAGCGCACCCCGGGGATGTCGTTGAGCATGCTCAAGATGAGCTTGCGGCGCCGGTCGTACGCGGCGCGCATCTCGACCACGCAGTCGAGGGGTCCGGTGACCGCGGCGAGCGCCGCGACCTGCGACACGTTGGCCACGTTGGAGGTGGCGTGGGACTGCAAGTTGGTCGCGGCCTTGACCACGTCGGCGGGGCCGAGCAGCCAGCCGACGCGCCACCCGGTCATGGCGTAGGTCTTGGCGACGCCGTTGACGACCACGCAGGTGTCGGCCAGCTCGGGCACCAGCGCCGGCATGGAGGAGAACTCGGCGTTTCCGTACACCAGGTGCTCGTAGATCTCGTCGGTGAGGACCCACACGCCGTGCTCCACCGCCCAGCGGCCGATGGCCTCCACCTGCTCGGGCGGGTAGACCGCGCCGGTCGGGTTGGACGGCGACACGAACAGCAGCACCTTGGTGCGGGGGGTGCGGGCCGCCTCCAGCTGTTCGACGGTGACCCGGAAGCCGCTCTCGATGGTGGTGGGCACCGCGACGGTGACGCCGCCGGCGAGGTGGATGGCCTCCGGGTAGGTGGTCCAGTACGGGGCTGGCACGATGACCTCGTCGCCGGGGTCGAGCAGGGTGGCGAACGCCTCTTCGACGGCCTGCTTGCCGCCGTTGGTGACGAGGACCTGGCTGGGGGCCACGGTGTAGCCGGAGTCGCGGGTGGTCTTCGCCGCGATCGCGGCCTTGAGCTCCGGCAGGCCCCCCGCCGGGCTGTACTTGTGGTTCTTCGGGTCCCGGCAGGCCGCTACCGCGGCCTCGACGATGTGCTCGGGGGTCGGGAAGTCCGGCTCCCCGGCCCCGAACCCGATGACGTCCTCGCCGGCGGCCTTGAGGGCTTTCGCCTTCGAGTCGACCGCCAGCGTGGCGGACTCGGCGATGGAACCTATGCGCTGTGAGATGCGGGCCATTGCTGCCATGCTGGCACAGTGACCGGCGCAGTCCCGACCGATATCCGCATTCCCCCTGTCTTGCTGCCCGCTGACGGCCGCTTCGGCTCGGGTCCGTCCAAGGTCAGGCCCGACGCGGTGGCGGTGCTGGCGTCGCTCGGTACCACGCTGCTCGGGACGTCGCACCGCCAGGCCCCGGTCCGGGCGCTGGTCCGCCGGCTGCGCGACGGGCTGTCGGAGCTGTTCGCGCTGCCCGACGGGTATCAGGTGGTGCTCGGCAACGGCGGGTCGACACTGTTTTGGGACGTCGCCACGTTCGGGCTGATCGAGCGGCGCAGCCAGCACGTCAGCTTCGGGGAGTTCTCCTCCAAGTTCGCGGCCGCGGCGTCCGCCGCCCCCCACCTGGAGCGGCCCGACGTCATCGAGGTCCCGGCCGGAACCGCCGGCGCGCCGCGGGCGGAGGCCGGCGTCGACCTCTACGCCCTCACCCACAACGAGACCTCCACCGGGGTGGTCACCGATCTGCGTCGTCCCGAAGGCGCCGACGACGGCGCGCTGGTCGCGGTCGACGCGACGAGCGCAGCGGGCGGGGTCCGCTTCGACCCCGAGCAGGTCGACGTCTACTACTTCGCGCCGCAGAAGGGGTTCGCGTCCGACGGCGGGCTGTGGGTGGCGGCGCTGTCGCCGGCCGCGTTGGAGCGGGTGGCTCGGATCGCGGCGTCGGGGCGGTGGGTGCCGGCGTCGCTGGACCTGTCGATAGCGGTGGCGCAGAGCGCGTTGGACCAGACCTACAACACGCCGGCGTTGGCGACGCTGGTGCTGATGGTCGACCAGTTGGAGTGGATGCTCGCCGGCGGCGGCTTGGAGTGGTCGGCCGGCCGCTGCGACCGCTCCGCCGAGATCCTCTACCGCTGGGCCGAGTCGTCGGCGTACGCGGCGCCGTTCGTGGCCAAACCCGACGAGCGCTCGCCGGTGGTGGGGACCATCGACCTCGAGGGGGTGGACGCGCTCACGGTGAGCGCGGTGCTGCGGGCCAACGGGGTGGTCGACACCGAGTCGTACCGCAAGCTGGGCCGCAACCAGGTGCGGGTCGGGATGTTCCCCGCCGTCGACCCCTCCGACGTGGAGGCGTTGACCGCCTGCATCGACCACGTCGTCACCGCGTTGAGCTGACGAGCAGGAGCCTCAGGCGGCGACCCGGGAGGCTCAGCCGACCAGGGTGAGCACGTCGACGTCGCCGGGCGGCCCGTCGTAGACCACCGCCCCGTCGCGCAGCGCCACGCACCGGTCGACCTTGGCCACGTACTCCATCTGGTGGGTGGCCACGACGACGGTGGCACCGGCGGCGGCGGCGTCGTCCATCAACTCGATGAACGCGTCGCGCCCGGGCGGGTCGAGGCCGACGAAGGGCTCGTCGACGAGGAGCAGCCCGAAGGGGCGGATCAGCGCCAGCACGATGGCGGTTTTCTGGCGCAGGCCGCGCGAGAAACGCGACGGCAGGTCGTCGGCCCGTTCGGTCAGCCCGAGGTCGGTGAGCAGCCCCACGGCCCGGTCCTCCCAGTCCTCGGCGTCGTGGAGCCGGCAGGTGTACTCGATGTGCTCGAGGACCGACAGGTCGTCGTAGAGCACCGGGCTGTCCGGCAGGTAGGACAGCGCGGCGCGGGCGTCGTCGCTGCCGGCGGGTGCGCCGAAGATCTCCACGCTGCCGTCGCTCGGTTCGAGCAGGCCGGCGGCCATGCGCAAAAGGGTGGTCTTGCCCGACCCGTTGTGGCCGACGAGCACCAGGCGCTGCCCGTCGGGGACGACCAGGTCGACCGGCTCCAGCGCCACCAGGTCGCCGTAGGCCTTGGTCAGGCCGCTGGTGGCCAGGGCGTGGGGCTGGTTGGGGGTGGCCATTGAGGGCTCGATGCTACCGCCCGACGGCCGGGCCGGGCCTAGTGGCCGCCCGCCGGGCGGGCGGGCGGTTTGCGGGCGGTGTTGGCTTCCTCCATCGCGGCCTTGAACCAGGCCCGGGCCGCGTCCCGGTAGCGGACCCACAACCCCACCAAGGCGACGACGAGCAGGACCGGGGCCACGACGCCGGCCGCGGCGCCGACCGAGCTGATGCCTTTGGACGGGTGGCGGGCGACCAGCACCGGGACGAAGCCGATCACCGCGACCGCCGGCGGGACCACGATCCGGGCGATGGCCCGGGCTCCGGCCGCTTCGGGGGGCAGCATGGCGTCGGTGCTGGAGAACGCGGCCGGCGCGCCCTGCACGACGCTGATCGTCGCCCCCCCGACACCGGCCAGGGCGGCGGGCAGCGCCACCACCAGCCCGATCTTCCAGGCCAGCGCGGCGCCGCCGGTGACCGCCACGGCGGTGGCCACCCCGACCACGGCGACGGCCACCATGACCACGATCGACGGGCCGGCTTGGCGCAGCAGCAGGATCCCCCGCTCCCCGGTGTAGGACTCCCACCGGTCGGGGTGGTCGACCTCCTGGGCCATCGGCTCGATGGCGTCGAGCCCCGCGACGTACATCGCGCCGCCGGCGACGAGGAACAGCGGTGTGGTGCCCCGGTAGACCGCGACGCTGCACGCGCCGGCCACCGCGCCGAGAACGGCCATCCGCAAGAACCGGACGCCGGGGAAGCGGGCGATGCCGTGCCAGCCCCGCCGCCACACCGGGAACCGGCGGGCCTGACCGGCGGCCGGCCCGCGCTGGAGCGGGTAGGCCAGGCTGCGGGGCACCCGGAACCACGGCGTCTGGCGGGGCTGCTCCTGGGACAGCTGGCGGCGCAGGACGACCACGGTGCGCAGATCGCGAAGCGTCGCAGCGAAGCGGATCTGGCCGACCAGGCTGGCTCGCCGCTCGGCGGCCTCGATGGAGACGCCGGCGACCGACGCCAGCCCGGCGCTCATCGCGACCGCGCCGACGGCGACGCCGGCGAGCCCGACCAGGCGGAACTTGAGCGGCCAGAGGGCGACGTCGCCGAGGAACGTGGCCGGCGATGTGGTGGTGTGGGCCGCCAGGTCCACCGCGGACCACGCCGCGACCGCGGCGCCCAGCGCGGCGCCGCCGATGCGCCCGACGCGCCGCCCCGACACCATCATCGCCAACCCCAGCCCGGTCGGCACGGCCAGCCCGCCGACGAGCGCCCCGCACGCCAGCCACGCCGGGAACCCTCCGGGGAGGCGGCGGTAGGCCAGCAGCCCGGCGAGGGCCCCGGCGCCGGCGCCGGCGGCGGCCCCGAAGCGCAGCTGACGGAGGGCCGGGCGGCGGAGAGCGACGGCCCTGGCGACCGGTGAGAGCAGCACGTGGCGCACGTCGGCGGCCTCGATTACCAGCGGGCCGCCCCGCCCCCCGGAGCGCAGCCCGACCGCGAAGCCGAGACCGATGACCGCCCCGACGACCTGCGGGCCGCGGGAGGCGGCCTTGGCGGCGGTCGCGGCTCCCAGCCGCTGGTCGCCGACGACGCCGGAGAGGACCCACACGGCGATGCCGAGCACGACCGCGGTGATGTACACCCGGTAGACCGCCTCGGCGACGTCGAAGTCCTCGGTGCGGCGCCGGCGCCGGGCCCGGCGCAGGTCGGCGAGGGTGATCGCCGACGCTTGGTCGAACGAGGTTTCCTCGGCGATGGCGGCCATGGTGGCCAAACCTACTTTGATGCCGCCGCGCCGCCCAGGCGCCGGGCCTGCGTGGCCCGCGGCAGGCGTTCAGTCAGGCCGCCGGCCGAACAGGCCCCGCCCCGACATGGTCATCACCGTCTCGCCGGACTGGTTGGTGACCTCCCAGTCCAACACGAGCGTCCCCCGATCGGGGCGGGTCGCGGACGGTGTGGCCGAGGCGACGCGGACCACGGCCCGGAGGGTGTCGCCCGGGCGCACCGGGCGCAGCCAGCGCAGGGCTTCGATGCCCGGCGACCCTTGGGAGTCGGCGTCGGAGAGCATGGCGTCTACGTAGAGGCGCATGATCATCGCCGCGGTGTGCCAGCCGCTGGCGATCAGCCCGCCGAAAGGCGACGCGGCCGCCGCGGCCGGGTCGGTGTGGAACGGCTGGGGGTCGAACTGACGCGCGAAGGCCAGGATCTCGGCCTCGGTCACCGTCTTGGTGCCGAGGTCGATTACCTGGCCTTCGGGGAAGTCTTCGAAGTAGCGCACTCCCGCTGTCTACCGGAACCGGCGGTCGGGCCGGGCGGGCGGCGGGAGCGCCGGGCCGGGAGGCTCAGCCGCCGGAGACGTCCTGGACCCGCCCGCCGCCGGCGTTGATGAACGGCATCATGCTGCGCAGCTGGGCGCCGACTACCTCGATGGGATGCTCCTCGCCTTCCTTGCGCAGCGCGTTGAAGCGGTGCCCGCCGGAGCGGTACTCGTTGATCCACTCGTCGGCGAACGCGCCGGAGCGGATCTCGTCGAGGATCTTCTTCATCTCGGCCTTGACGCCGTCGCTCACGATGCGCGGCCCGCGGGTCAAGTCGCCGTACTCGGCGGTGGTCGAGATCGAGTAGCGCATCCCGGAGATGCCCTGTTCGTAGATCAAGTCGACGATCAGCTTCACCTCGT
This sequence comes from Acidiferrimicrobium sp. IK, assembly GCF_025499425.1. Lineage (GTDB taxonomy): Bacteria > Actinomycetota > Acidimicrobiia > Acidimicrobiales > Palsa-688 > Acidiferrimicrobium. The sequence continues at coordinate 113,002 of NZ_JAIMCB010000013.1, read as the reverse complement.
GGAGGCACTCGAAGTACGCCGACTCGGGGGCGTAGCCGGCGTCTACCAGGGTCTCGAACCCGGCCTGGATGAGGGCGGTGAGCCCGCCGCAGAGCACGACCTGCTCGCCGAAGAGGTCGGTTTCGGTCTCCTCCGAGAACGTGGTCTCGAGCACCCCGGCTCGGGTGCCGCCGATGGCGTACGCGTAGGACAGGGCCAGGTCCCGGGCGTGGCCGGAAGCGTCCTGGGCCACCGCGATCAGCGACGGCACGCCGCCGCCGCCCTCGTAGGTGCGCCGTACCAGGTGGCCGGGGCCCTTCGGGGCGACCATCGCTACGTCGACGCCTTCGGGGGCTTGGATCAGCCCGAAGCGGACGTTGAAGCCGTGAGCGAAGAACAACGCGTCGCCGGCCTTCAGGTGGGGGGCGATGTGCTCCTCGTGGATGGCCTGCTGGTCGGTGTCGGGGGCCAGGTTCATGATCACGTCGGCCTCCGCGGCGGCGTCGGCCATGGTGGCCACCCGCAGGCCGGCGGCTTCGGCCTTGGCCGCGGAGCGCGAACCGGGGCGGAGAGCGACGATGACCTCCACCCCCGAGTCGCGCAGGTTCAGGGCGTGGGCGTGGCCCTGCGAGCCGTAGCCGATGATCGCCACCTTGCGGCCCTTGATCAGGCCGGGGTCGGCGTCTTTGTCGTAGTACACGGTCGCGGCCATATCAGCTCGCCTTTCCTGTCACGTTGCGCAGGCGCGGGGCCTGTCGCTCCAGTCGGGGCAGCGCCACCCGTCCGGTGCGCTGCAAATCGGTGATCCCGTAGGGTCGCAGAAGTTCCTCGAGGTCGTCGAGTCTGGCCGGTTCACCGGCCAGCATGACGGTGAGGGTGTCGTAGCCGACGTCCTCGATCTTGCCGTTGAACAAGTCGACCAGCTCGACGACCTGGCTGCGGTTGTCGCCGGCCGCGTTGACCGTGGCGAGCAGCAGTTCCCGCTCCACGCTGTCGGCGGGGTCCAGCTCTGTGATCTTGACCACGTTGACCAGCTTGAAGAGCTGCTTGGTGATCTGCTCGACGGAGGTGGTCTCGATGTCGATGACGATGGTGATGCGGGAGAACGCCGGGTCGTCGGTCGGGGCCACCGCGAGGGAGATGATGTTGTAGCCCCGCCGGGCGAACAGGGAGCTGACCCGGGCCAGGACCCCGGAGCGGTTCTCGACGAGGACCGACAGCGTCTGGTGGGTGGCGCGCCCGGCCATCACTGCACCACCCGCTCGCCGCCGGGGGCCTGCGACGGGTGCACGACGACCTCGTCGTTGGACGCCCCGGCGGGGACCATCGGGAAGACCTTCTCGCTGGCGTCGGTCCGGAAGTCGATGACGACCGGCCGGTCGTCGATGCTGTTGGCCTTGTCGATCGCCGGCTGCACCTCCTCGGGGTGCTCGACGCGGATGCCGACGCATCCCATGGCCTCCGCCCACTTGACGTAGTCGGGCAGGTCCGGGGACAGATACACCTCCGAGTAGCGCTCCTCGTAGAACATCTCCTGCCACTGGCGGACCATGCCGAGGTAGGCGTTGTTGAGGATGGCGACCTTGACCGGGATCCGCTCGCTGGCCGCGGTGGCCAGCTCCTGGGCGGTCATCTGGAAGCAGCCGTCGCCGTCGACGGCCCACACCGTGCGGTCGGGGCGGCCGACTTTGGCGCCGATGGCGGCCGGCACCGAGAAGCCCATGGTCCCGAGACCCCCGGAGTTCACCCACGTGTACGGGTGGTTGAACTTCCAGAACTGGCTGGCCCACATCTGGTGCTGGCCGACGCCCGACACGAGGATGGTCTCCTCGGGGGCGGAGTCGCGGAGGGTCTCCATCACCATCTGCGGCTTGAGGGCGTCGCCCTCGACCTGCGGGTCGTAGTGCAGCGGGTAGCGCTCCTGCCATCCGGAGATCCGGGAACGCCACGGGGTCCGGTCCGGGGTCGGGGGAGCGTCGTCGGCCCCGTCCAACTGGCGCAAGGCCCGGACGATCTCGGTGATGACCTGGCGGCAGTCACCGACGATGGGCACGTCGGGCTTGCGGATCTTGTTGAGCTCCGCCGGGTCGATGTCGACGTGGACGACCTTGGCGTCGGGGGCGAACGCACCGACTCTTCCGGTGACCCGGTCGTCGAAGCGGGTGCCGAGCGCGATCAAAAGGTCGGACTGTTGCATCGCGGTGATGGCCGTGTAGTTGCCGTGCATGCCGGGCATGCCCAGGCACAGCGGATGGTCGTCGGGGAACGCGCCGCGGGCCATGAGGGTCGTGACCACCGGGATGCCGGTGGCCTCGGCGAGCTCCTTGAGCGCCTCGGCGGCCCGGGCCTTGAGGATCCCGCCGCCGGCGTAGATGACCGGCCGCTCGGCGGCGGCGATCAGGCGGGCGGCCTCTTTGATCATCCGGGGGTGGCCCTTGGTGGTCGGCTTGTAGCCGGGCAGCGACGCGGCCAGGTCGGCGTCGGTCGGCCACCACCAGTCGAGCTCGGCTTGGAGGATGTCCTTGGGCACGTCGACGAGCACCGGGCCGGGGCGGCCGGTGGTGGCCAGGTGGAACGCCTGGCGGATGATCAGCGGCAGCTCGTCGGGGTCCATCACCAGCTCGTTGTGCTTGGTGACCGAGCGGGTGATGCCGACGGTGTCGCACTCCTGGAAGGCGTCGGTGCCGATGAACGGGCGACCGACCTGTCCGGTGATGGCCACCATCGGGACCGAGTCCATGTAGGCGTCGCACAGCGGGGTGACCATGTTGGTGGCCGCCGGGCCGCTGGTCACCATGGCCACGCCGGGGCGGCCGGTGACGTGGGCGTACCCCTCCGCCATGTGGCCGGCGCCTTGCTCGTGGCGGACCAGGATGTGACGGATCGGGGAGTCGAGCAGCGGGTCGTAGGCGGGCAGGATGCAGCCGCCGGGGAGGCCGAAGATGACCTCGACGGACTCCATCTCCAGGCTCTTGATGAGCGCTTGTGCTCCGGTGAGCTTCATGGCGGTCCTTCTGAGAAAAGGGCGGGAGTGGCGGGGAGTGTGCGGGCAAAAGAAAACGACCTCCCGTTTGGGAGGTCGTTGGACGCACGCACGGAGGAACCGGGCGTGCGTCAGGTGATGAGTACGAGAATGAGGCGTGCGCCGGTCACGCCGGCCACTTTGCCACAGGCCCGGTGGCCTTGCAACACGTCGAGGTTGAATGTCCAGTTGTCCCCGGCCAGCGGTGGGCAACTGGACGTCGAGCCGGGCGCTACGGCTCGGTGACCGCGCCTCGCTCGGCGCCGGTGACCAGCTTGGCGAACTTGGCCAGCACCCCCGAGCGGTAGCGGGGTTCGGGCAGCTTCCATTCGGCTTTGCGCCGTTGCAGCTCGGCGTCGTCGATGGCCACGTCGATGGTTCGCCCGGCGACGTCGATGGTGACGATGTCGCCGTCGGCGACGAACGCGATGGGGCCGCCGTCGACGGCTTCGGGGGCGACGTGGCCGATGCAGAACCCGTGGGTGCCGCCGCTGAAGCGGCCGTCGGTGAGCAGCGCGCAGTCGCCGCCGCGCCCGGCGCCTTTCATGGCGCCGGTGACGGCCAGCATCTCGCGCATGCCGGGGCCGCCCTTGGGGCCTTCGTAGCGGATGACGAGGACCGTGCCCGGCTCGATGCTGCCGGCCAGGATCGCCTCCATCGCCCCGTCCTCACCGTCGAACACCCGGGCCGGACCCTCGAAGCGGTCGGTGTCGATGCCCGCCACCTTGACCACCGCGCCCCGCGGCGCCAGGGACCCGTGGAGGATGGCGATGCCCCCGTCGACGTGGATCGGCGCCGACAGCGGATGGACCACCGACCCGTCGGGGGCGGGCGGGTCCAGCGCGGCGAGGTTGTCGGCCATGGTCTTGCCGGTGACGGTCATGCAGTCGCCGTGGAGGAGCCCGGCTTCGAGCAGTTCGCGCATGACGACCGGCACGCCGCCGATGCGGTCCACGTCGGCCATGTGGTACCGGCCGTGGGGTTTGGTGTCGGCGATGTGCGGGGTGCGCTTGCCGACCCTGGTGAAGTCGTCGAGGGTCAGCTCGACGCGGGCCTCGTGGGCGATGGCCAGGAGGTGGAGCACCGCGTTGGTGGAACCTCCGAGGGCCATGGTCACCGCGATGGCGTTCTCGAACGCCTCCTTGGTCAGGATGTCGCGGGGCCGGATACCGGCTTCGAGCAGGCGGACGACGGCCTGACCGGACGCGTAGGCGTAGTCGTCGCGGCGGCGGTCGACCGCCGGCGGGGACGCGCTGCCGGGGAGGGCCATGCCGAGCGCCTCGGAGACCGACGCCATGGTGTTGGCGGTGAACATCCCGGCGCAGCTGCCCTCGGTCGGGCACGCGTTGCGCTCGATCAGCGCCAGCTCTTCGTCGGTCAAGGCGCCGGTGGCCCGGGCGCCGACCGCCTCGAACACCGAGGTGATGTCGAGCGCCTCGCCTTTGGCGCCCCGGCCGGGGAGGATCGAACCGCCGTAGAGGAACACCGAGGGGAGGTTGAGCCGGGCCGCGGCCATGAGCATGCCGGGCAGCGACTTGTCGCACCCGGCGAAGGTCACTAGGCCGTCGAAACGCTCCGCGTGCATCACCGTCTCGACCGAGTCGGCGATGACCTCGCGGCTGACCAGCGACGCCCGCATGCCCTCATGTCCCATGGAGATCCCGTCGGACACCGCGATGGTGACGAACTCCAGCGGGAACCCGCCGGCGTCTCGCACTCCGACCTTGGCCCGCTTGGCCAGCCGGTCGAGGGGCATGTTGCAAGGCGTGACCTCGTTCCACGACGAGGCCACCCCGATCTGGGGCTTGTCCCAGTCGCCGTCGGTCATGCCAACGGCGCGCAGCATCGCCCGCGCTGGCGCCCGCTCGAACCCGTCGGTGACGTCATGGCTGCGGGGACGGCGATCGATCGGCATGTCCCCAACGATAGGGCGTGACGGTGTCGGAGCCCGGCGCAGCGCGGCCGGCGCGGTCGGGGTCCGCCAAAGGGACGGCGGAGCAGGCGGCGAATCCGGGGAATCCCCCGAATCCGGGGAAGCCTGCTCAAGCCTGGGCCGGCCCGACCGACACTTTCGGTGTGGGACGTGTCGGGTGGGTTCCCGCTCTGGCCGCGACGGGCATGATCGTCGTGGGGGCAGCCAGCTGCTCGGCCGTGCCGAACCAGACCCTCGACACGGTGTCGCTGCAGCAGCGGATCGCGACGTGGCTGGCATCCCGCTACGACTTGCCGGCGCCGGCGGTCAGCTGCCCGACGCGGGTGTCGGGGCGGCCCGGGTCTCACTTCGACTGCACCACCGCCGTCGCCGGGTCGGCGATCACGGTGACCGGCACGGTGTCTGACAGCTCGGGCCGGTTCAGCATCACCCTCAACCGGGCGGTCATCGACGCCAAGAAGGCCGGCAAGGCGCTGGCCGCGCAGCTCCACGCCGAGGGGGCGGTCGCCCCGATGGTGGACTGCGGCCCGGATCGGGTCCGGGTGGTGGCGCCTGGAGGCACGATCACCTGCACCGCGACCTCCGGTGGGGTCACCCAGACGGTGACGGGGGTCGCGTCGGGGACCTCCGGCGAGGTCGCGTTCTCCGTGCTGGTGCCGCCGGTGCCGGGCGGGGCCGCCTCGCCGGGCTCGACCACGACCACCACCGCCCCCGAGTCGCCCCCGCCCGACACGGCGCCCTCGACGACGCTCCCATCGAGCGCCCCTCCCTCCGCCATCCCGCCCTCCGCCATCCCGCCCTCCGCCATCCCGCCCTCCGCCACCCCGCCCTCCGCCACCCCGCCCTCAGCCGGTCAGCCCTCGGCCACCGCCCCCACCACCACGGCGCCATCCACCACCGTGCCGGGCGCCACCGGCTCCTCGGCGCCGCCCAGCGCGCCTGGCCCGTCCGCCGCGGCGGGAACGACGCCGCCTACCTCCGCTCCTTCCGCCGCGACCCGGCCGGCCCCGACCGAGGCCACCGGCTCGACCTCGACCGCCACCGCGACGGCCGCCGGGTAGGGGCACCGACGCTAGAGTCCGGCTCATCTCGCACGCAGATGACGCCCCCCGGACCGGGCCCGCAGGTGGGGAAGCGGCCTGCCTGTCGGTGATCGTGCCGTGCTACAACGAGCAGGACACGGTGAGCGAGCTGCTCGCCCGGGTGCTGGCGTCGCGGTGGGTGGCCGAGGTCATCGTCGTCGACGACGGCTCCACCGACCGCACCCTCGAACTGGTCCGCTCGCTTCACGACCCGCGGCTGCGGGTCGTAGCCCAGGGCGTCAACCGGGGGAAGGGCGCCGCGTTGCGGCGGGGCTTCGCCGAGGCCCGCTCGGAATTCGTGGTGGTCCAAGACGCCGACTTGGAATACGACCCCGGCGAGTACGGCGACCTGCTCGGCCCCCTGCTCGGCGGGCACGCCGATGTCGTCTACGGCTCCCGGTTCCTAAGCGGGCGACCGCACCGGGTCTTGTACTTCTGGCATTCGCTCGGCAACCGGGCTCTGACGCTGCTGTCCAACGCGTTCACCGACTTGAACCTGACGGACATGGAGACCTGTTACAAAGCCATGCGCCGGGAGGTTCTCGACTCCTTGGTGATCGAGGAGGACCGGTTCGGTTTCGAGCCGGAGATCACCGCCAAGCTGGCGCGCGGCGGCTGGCGGATCTTCGAGGTGGGCATCTCCTACCGCGGCCGCACCTACGCGGAGGGCAAGAAGATCGGCTGGAAGGACGGCCTGCGGGCCTGTTACTGCATCGTCCGGTACTCGACGCTCGGCGAGTGCCTCCTCCGGCGGGGCTGACCCGCCGGAGGAGCGGCTCAGCCCCGGCGGGCCCGAAGCAAAGCGCTGGCCTCTTTCAAATCCGCGTTGCCGCCGGTCGCGGCCTTGATCTTGCCGATCAAGAACCCCTGCACCTTGTCCTCCCCGGCCGCGAAGCGGTCCCACTCCCCCGGGTTGTCGGCGATCACCTGGTCGATGACCCCCGACAGGGCGCCGGCCGCCATCGCCTCGAAGCCGTGGGCCTTGGCGATGGCCGCGGGGTCGCCGCCGTGCTCGAGGAGCTCCTTGAGCACCGTGCGGGCCTGGGCGGTGGTCAGCTCTGAGCGGCTCTCCATCCCGACCACGGCGGCGAACGCCCGCGGGTCGAGGGTCGAGGCCTGCTCGAGGCCGGCGGCGACCTCGTTGGCCAGCCGCTTGACGGCCAGCTCGCCGTCGGCCCCGGCCGCCACCGCGGCGTTGAGCAGCGGGTCGAGGTCGAGGCGGACGACGGTCACGACCGGGTCGGCGTCGGGGGCCATGCCGGCGGCTTCGGCCACCGCGGCCCGCCGGTCGGCGGGCATCGGCGGCAAGGCATCGGCGACAGCCTTGACCCACTCCGCTGACGGGGCGATGGGCACCAGGTCGGGCTCCGGGAAGTACCGGTAGTCGTAGGCCTCCTCCTTGGAGCGCATGGTGGAGGTCCGTCCGAGCGTCTCGTCCCAGTGGCGGGTCTCCTGGCTGATCGTGCCGCCGTCCTCCAAGATGGCGATCTGGCGGGCCGCCTCGTACTCGATGGCCCGCCCGAGGCTGCGCAGCGAGTTCATGTTCTTGATCTCGCAGCGGGTGCCCAGCTCGGGGGCGCCCCGCCGGCGGACCGACACGTTGGCGTCGACGCGCAGCGACCCTTCTTCCATCTTGCCGTCGGACGCTCCCGTCGCCACCAGGATCGCCCTCAGCTCATCGACGTAGGCCCGGGCGTCCTCGCTGGAGCGCAGGTCGGGGCGCCCGACGATCTCGACCAGCGGCACCCCGGCCCGGTTGTAGTCCACCAGGCTGTAGTCGGCGCCGTGGATCCGCCCGCTCTCACCGACGTGGGTGCTCTTGCCGGTGTCCTCCTCGATGTGGGCCCGTTCGATGCCGACCCGCCGCCCGTCGGGCAGCGCCAACCAGCCGTCGGCGTTGATCGGCACGTCGTACTGGCTGATCTGGTAGTCCTTCGGCATGTCCGGATAGAAGTAGTTCTTCCGGTGGAACAGCGAGGATTGCACCGTGCAGTGCAGCGCGGTGCCGATCCGCATGGCGTACTCGACGGCCATGCGGTTGAGGACCGGCAGCGACCCGGGGAGGCCCAGGCACACCGGGCACACGTTGGTGTTGGGCTGGTCGCCGAAGTTGTTGGCGCACCCGCAGAACAGCTTGGTGGCGGTGCACAGCTCGGTGTGCACCTCGAGGCCGATGACGGTCTCCCACTCGGTCGCCGTGGCGGCGGTCATCGGGCGCTGCTCCCGGGCCCGGCGGGGGCCATCGCCTCGAGCGCGGCCGCTACTTGGAACATGACGGTCTCCCCTAGGGCGGGGGCCAGGATCTGCACGCCGAGGGGCAGGCCGTCGGCGCCGGCGCCCCACGGCACGCTCATCGCGGGGTGCCCGGCCAGGTTGGACGGGATGGTGCACACGTCGTTTAGGTACATGACCAGCGGGTCGGCGGTCTTCTCGCCGAGCGGGAACGCGGTGCCGGGCGCGGTCGGCGACAGCAGCACGTCGAAGGACTGGTAGGCGGCGTCGAAGTCCCGGATGATCAAGGTCCGGACCCGCTGCGCCTGCCCGTAGTAGGCGTCGTAGTAGCCGGCGGAGAGGGCGTAGGTGCCGAGCATGATCCGCCGTTTGACCTCGGCCCCGAACCCCTCGCTGCGGGTGGCGACGTACATCTCGGTGATGTCGGCGGCCCCCTCGGCGCGGTGCCCGTAGCGGACCCCGTCGTAGCGCGACAGGTTGGAGGACGCCTCGGCCGGGGCGATCAGGTAGTAGGCCGACAGCCCGTAGACCGTCGCCGGCACGCTGACCTCGTCGACCTTGGCCCCGGCGGCGGCCAGCGCGTCGGCCGCGGCGCGGGTCCCCGCGACGACCTCCGCCGAGAGGCCCTCGGCGCCGACCAGCTCGGTGACCAAACCGACGCGCAGCCCCTCGACCCCCTCCCCCAGGCGGGCGGAGGCGACCGGAGCGGCGCCGGGCAGGGACGTCGAGTCGGCCGGGTCGTGACCGGCGATCACGTCGAAGAGGAGCGCGGCGTCGCCGACGGTGCGGGCGAAGGGCCCGACCTGGTCGAGCGACGACGCGAAGGCCACCAGCCCGTAGCGTGACACCACCCCGTATGTCGGCTTGACGCCGACCACGCCGCAGAGCGCGGCGGGCTGGCGGATCGAGCCGCCGGTGTCGGAGCCGAGGGCCAGGGGGGCGTAGCCGGCGGCGACGGCCGCCGCGCTGCCGCCCGACGAGCCGCCCGGCACCCGGGACAGGTCGAGGGGGTTGCGGGTCGGCCCGAACGCGGAGTTCTCCGTCGAGGACCCCATGGCGAACTCGTCGAGGTTGGTCTTGCCCACCGCCACCGCGCCGGCGGCCGCGACGCGGGTCACGACCGTCGCGTCGTACGGAGGCTGCCATCCCTCGAGGATCCGCGACGAGCAGGTGGTCGGGATGCCTCGCGTGCACAGGTTGTCTTTGAGGGCGATGGGCACCCCGGCGAGCGGGCCCGGGTCCTCACCGCGGGCGACCGCGGCGTCGACCTCGCCGGCCGCGACCCGCGCCCTTTCTCCGAGGACGGTGTTGAAGGCGTGCACGTCCGCCTCGGTGGCGTCCACCCGGGCCAGGTGCTCCTCGAGCACGTCGACGGCGGAGCGCTCGCCGCGCCGGACCGCGGCGGCCAGGTCGAGAGCCGGGTTGGCGGTCACGGTGCCTCCCCGAGGATGCGCGGCACCCGGAAGCGCCCCGACTCGGAGGCCGGGGCCTGGGCCAGGACCTCCTCGCGGTCCGCGCAGGGGACCACGACGTCGTCGCGCAGCACGTTGTCGATCGGCAGCGGGTGCGCGGTTGGTGGCACGCCGGTCGTGTCGAGGGCCTCGACGTCGGCGGCGTGGGCCAGCACGGCGGCCAGCTGCCCGGTGAACTGCTCGAGCTCCTCGTCGGTCAGCGCCAGGCGGGCCAGGCGGGCGACGTGGGCGACATCGGCGGTGGAAATGGGGGTCGCCATGGCCGGTCATGCTAGGCGGCGGTCTTGCTACCGTCGGCGGGACATTTCCAGCGGTCTCCTGCAGGCGCCCGCGGGGTCGCCGGCGAAAGAGGTGCAGTGGCCAAGTTTGCGTTCCTGAGCGACGAGTGGGTCGAGGAGGCCCGGCGCATCCGAGCCGAGTACGCCGGCCGCGCCCCCGCGCCTCCCGTCCCGGTCCGAATGAACCAGGTGGTCAAGGGGGTCCCCTTCGGCGACGGTGTCGTCGAGGCCCACCTCGACACCACCTCCGGGGACCTCGACCTCGAGACCGGGCACCTGGAGTCGCCGGATCTGACCATCACCGTCGAGTACGAGACCGCCCGGGCGATCCTGGTCGACGGCGACCCCCAGGCGGCCATGCAGGCGTTCATGTCCGGGCGGATCAAGGTCGACGGCGACATCACCAAGCTGCTCACGCTGCAATCGAGCGGGGTGATCGGGGCGGTCGACCCGGCGTCGATCGAGATGGCCCGCCGGATCCAGGAGATCACCGAGTAGCCAGACCGCCGTCTCAGCCAGACCGCCGCTTCGCCCCCGCGGTGCGCCCGGTCCGGTCGGTTCGGGAGGGGCGGCGGCACCGGCAGTGGCTGGGGATCACTGCCTCAGCTCACCGCCCCGCCCGAAACGACCTGTGCTCAAAGTGTAGGACGGCGGCGGGCCCACGCGGCGGGCGGCCCCGAAACATCTCGCCGGGCGGCTCCGCCGTGACGCTCAACCGGTGACGATGGTCACCTGGGCGCCGCGGTGCACCACGGTGCCGGCCGCCGGCGACGTCCCCGAGACCGCCGCGGTCGGGTTGCCCGACACTCCCGTCACGCTCAGCCCGGCGGCGGCGAGCTGCTCGGCGGCGGCCGCTACCGAGGCTCCTTGCACCGACGGGACGGTGACCACGTCGGGGCCCTTCGACACGACGACTGTGACGCCGGTACCGACCCGGACCTTGGTGCCGGCCGCCGGCGAGGAGGCGATGACCTGGCCCTTGGGCACCGTGTCGCTGAACTGGTCGTTCTCGCTGGCCGGCAGGCCCAGCGCGGAGAGCGCGGCCTGAGCGGCGGTGAAAGTCGAGTCGAGGGAAGGGACGGTCACGAACGGCTTGCCGGCGGAGACCGTCAAGGCGACGGGCTGGCCGGGCAGCAAGGTCCCCGACGACGGCGACGAGCTGATGACCTGCCCCTCGGGGACGGTCAGGCTGTAGCTCTGGGTGACGGTCCCGACCTTCAGCCCGAGGGTGGTGAGAATGGTCGTCGCGTCGGCCTGGGACTTGCCGGCCAGCCCGGCGGGGACCGGGATCGGTTGCGGTCCGAGCGACAACGTGACGCCCACCGTGGACCCCTCGCGGAGGGTTCCGCCCGAGGGGACCTGGGTCAGGATCTCGCCGGCGGGCACCACCGGGTCGTAGGAGCGTCCGGTGACCGCCAGGTGCAGGTGCAGGGGGGCCAGTACCGCGCCGGCGCGGGCCTGGTCGAGGTGGACCAGCGCCGGGACCGGGTGGCTCGGCGGGGGGCGGGTGAGCTCGTACGCGGCGGCGCCTCCGCCGGCCAGGATCACCACCGCCAGCACCGCCAGCAGCCACCGGCGCCACCGGCGCCGCCGGGGGGCGTCGCCGCCGTCCTCGTTGTCGTCGTCAGCGGCGGCGGGCCCGCCGACCGTCGCGACAGCGGCGGGCGTGCCCGCGCCGAGCGCGACCGTGTCATCGGGCCTGGCGCCGAGCGCGACCGTGTCATCGGGCCTGGCGCCGAGCGCGACCGTGTCGTCAGGCCTGGCGCCGAGCGCGACGGTGTCATCGGGCCTGGCGCCGAGCGCGACGGTGTCGTCGGGCCTGGCGCCGAGCGCGACGGTGTCGTCGGGCGCAACCCCGCCCGGGTCCGAGCCGGGCCCGCCCCGCAGCGCTCCGGCCGGGGCGGCGGGCTGGCCGGTCGCGCCGGCGGGGGCCGGGGGCGCGCCAGGGGCGGGCCGGGCCGCGCCCTCCAACGCCTCGATGTCGAAAGGGGCGGGGCGCCCGCCCGGGATCGCGGTCGGCGCGTCGTCGCGCTCGACGTCGTCGCGCTCGAAAACGCCGACGAGGGGCAGGCGGCTCGGCGGCGGGAGGCGCAGCGCGGCGGCTTCCAGCGCGTCGGCCATGCCGGCCGCGTCCAGGCGCCCTTCGCGCTCGACGGTGCCGGCGGCGGCCACCACCTCGGCGAGAGGCCCGAGGCCGGTGCCGGGATCGATCGGGCGTTCCAGGCGGGCCATCACCGTGCCGACCGTGTTGTCCGACGCGAACGGCACGCTTCCGGTCACCGCCTCGACCATCACCAGGGCCAGGGCGTACACGTCGGCGCGCCCGTCGAGCACCTGGTCGCGGACCTGCTCGGGAGCGGCGTAGCGGGCCGTTCCGAGGATCCCGCCGATCGGCTCGGTCCACGTCGCGGCGGCCAGCGCCCGGGCCAGGCCGAAGTCGGCGACGGTGGCTCGGCCTTCGTCGTCGAAGAGCAGATTGGCCGGCTTGATGTCGCGATGCACCACCCCGTGACGGTGGGCGTAGTCCAAGGCTCGCGCCACGTCCGCGCCGACCCGGGCCGCCTGCGAGGGGGTGAGCAGCTGGCCTCGGTCGAGCAGGCTGCGCAGGCTGCCGCCTTCCAGCAGCTCCATGACCAGGTACGGCGTCCCTTGGTCCTCGCCGGAGTCGTACACCTGCAGGATGTGGGGGTGGCGCAGCCCGGCCGCGGCGTGGGCCTCGGCCCGGAACCGCCTGGTGAACGCCTCGTCGCCGGCCAATCCAGGATGGAGGACCTTGACCGCGACCCGCCGGCGCAGGGTGATGTCGTCCGCGGCGTAGACGTGCGCGCTCGCACCTGTGCCTATGGGGCGAGTCAGGCGGTAGCGGTCACCGAGGACGCGACCCACCAGCTCGACGCTGCGTGACGGCGCCACACCCTGAGGCTAGCGACGGGCCGGCCCGAACCGGGGGATGGCCCGCAACCCCGCCGGCCCCGACCGCGACCCGGTCGGCGGCACCACTCGGGGGGCGAAGCGGCACCCCGCTATGATTTCCGCCCAACATCGGCCTGGGCCGCCGGCAGCGCCGGGCAGCCAGGGAAGGACCAGGTATCTCTGCGTCGAGCGACACGACCGAAAGCGAGGGCAGGCCCCGGACCCGCCTCGCGATCGCGGTGCCGACCTACGACGAAGCGGAGTCGCTGCCGCTCCTGGTCGCCGCTCTCGACGACGTGCTGGCCGGGCTCGACGACGTGCTCGCCACTCTGCTCGTCATCGACGACAACTCCCCGGACGGGACCGCCGCGGTCGCCGAGGGGCTGGCAGCCGACGGAGCCCACCGGCACCTGAACATCGAGGTGCTGCACCGGAAGGAGAAGGCCGGGCTCGGCCGGGCCTACATCGCCGGTCTCAGCCACCTCCTCGAGCGCGGCGGCTTCGACTTCGTGCTCCAGATGGACGCCGACTTGTCCCACGACCCCCGCCACATCCCGGCGATGCTGCAGCAGGCCGCGACGGCCGACCTGGTCGTCGGGTCCCGCTACCTCCCGGGCGGCGCCACGCCGGACTGGACCGCGTACCGCAGGCTGGTCAGCCGGATGGGCAACCTGTACGCCCGCCTGTTCCTCGGGTCGCGCATCACCGACTACACCGGCGGCTTCAACCTGTTCAGGACCGGCCTGCTCGAGGCGCTGGACCTCGCCGGGCTGCAGGCGGAGGGGTACGGGTTCCTCATCGAGCTGAAGTACTCGGCGCTGCGGACCACCAACCGGGTGCAGCAGGTTCCGATCGTCTTCGTGGACCGCCGGGTCGGCGCCTCGAAGATCCCCCGCAACACCATCTTGAAGAACCTCCTGCTCGTCCCCCGGGTCCGCTTCCAGGGACCGCCGGCGACCGGCGAGCCCCCCCGCCTGGTCCGCTCGGGTTCTGGCACCACGAGCCGGTGAGCGGGTCAGCCCGGGCCCGGGTCCTGGCTGGCTGAGGGGACCTCGCCGGTCTCGAGCAGGGCGGCGAAGCCGGCCTCGTCGAGCACCGGGACCCCGAGCTCATTGGCTTTGGCCAGCTTGGCCGCCCCCGGCTCGGCGCCGAGCACCACCGCGGTCGTCTTCTTCGACACGCTGCCGGGAGCCTTGCCGCCCCGGCCCTTGATGGCCTCCTCCGCCTCCTCGCGGGTCCACCCGGCGAGGGTGCCGGTGACGACCACCGACTTGCCGGCGAGGAGCTGCGGCAGCGCCGGCGCCTCGGGGCCTTGCATGTTGACGCCGGCGGCCCGCAGCCGTTCGACGACGTCGCGGTTGCGCTGCAGAGCGAAGAACTGGTGGACGCTGGCCGCGATGACCGGCCCCACCCCCTCCACCTGCGCCATCTCGTCGGTCGAGGCGGCGAGGATGCGATCCATGTGGCCCATGGCCCGGGCCAGGGCCCGGCTGCCCGTGGTCCCCAGGTGGCGGATCGACAGCCCGACGAGCAGGTTGGCGAGCGGCCGGTCCCGCGACGCGTCGACGGCCCGGCGCAGGTTGTCGACCGACGTCGGCCCCCAACCCTCGAAGGTCGCCACCCGGTCGTAGTCGAGGGTGTAGATGTCCGCCACGTCGGTCAGCAGCCCGGCCTCGACGAACGCCCGGACGGTGCGCTCGCCCAGGTGCTCGATGTCCATCGCCCCTCGCGAAGCGAAGTGCGAGATGCGCTGCACCTGCTGGCCTGGGCAGTCGACGTTCACGCAGAACGTGTCGCTCTCCCCCTCCAGGCGTACCAGCGGCTGCCCGCACGCCGGGCACGTCGAGGGGAACACCCACGGCGCCAGGCCCTCGGGGCGGGCGGCCAGCACCGCGCCGCGCACCTCGGGGATCACGTCGCCGGCCCGGCGGACCACGACGGTGTCACCGGGACGGACGTCTTTGGCGGCCACCTGGTCCTGGTTGTGCAGCGTGGCCAAGGAGACGGTGGCCCCGCCGACCACTACCGGCTCGAGCATCGCGAACGGTGTGGCCTTGCCGGTGCGGCCGATCGACACCATGATGTCGCGCAGGAGGGTGGTCCGCTCCTCCGGCGGGAACTTGTACGCGATCGCCCACCGGGGCGCCTTGGACGTCGCCCCCAGCTCCCCCCGCTGGGCCAGGTCGTCGACTTTGACCACCGTGCCGTCGATCTCGTAGTCGAGCTCGTGGCGGTGCTCAAGCCAGTGCCGGCAGTACTCGTCCACGGCTTCCAGGCCGTCGAGCAACCGGATCTCCGGGTTGACCGGGAAGCCGGCGTCGCGCAGCCACTCCAGCGTCTCCCAGTGCCTGGTGAAACGAGGTCCGCCCTCGATCGCCCCCATCTGGTAGGACCAAAACGACAGGTCCCGCGAGGCGGTCACCGCCGGGTCCTTCTGCCGCAGCGAACCGGCCGCGGCGTTGCGGGGGTTGATGAAGGTCCGCTCCCCGGCGGCGGTCTGGCGGTCGTTGAGCGCGTCGAACGCCGTCGTGCTCATGTAGATCTCGCCGCGGACCTCGACCAGGTCCGGCGCGCCCGGCCCCAGCGTGCGAGGAACGGCCCGGATGGTCTCGACGTTGGCGGTCACGTCCTCGCCGACCAGCCCGTCGCCGCGGGTCGCGGCCTTCGTCAGCCGGCCGCCCTCGTAGAGCAGGTTCATGGCCAAGCCGTCGATCTTCAGCTCGCAGGTGAAGCGGACCTCGCCGCTGATGTAGCGCTCCATTCGCTTCCCCCACGCCTGCAGCTCCTCGTAGCTGGTCGTCTTGTCCAGCGACATCATCGGCTGGCGGTGAGTGACCGGCGTGAAGAGGGCTGACACCGCCCCGCCGACGCGTTGGGTCGGGGAGTCGGGCCGGACCAGCTCCGGGTGGGCGGCCTCCAGCCCGGCCAGCTCGTCGAGCAGAGCATCGAACTCGGCGTCGGTGATCTCCGGCGCGTCGTCGAGGTAGTAGCGGCGGGAGTGGTGCTCGATCAGCTCCCTGAGCGCATCGACGCGCGCCGCGGGATCGGCGCCAGGCGACATTCCAGACGGCATCAGCCGGACCCTACCCGCCGGCTGCGACGATCCCGCCGGGAGGGCCTCCCGGCGGGGCTACCGGGCCGCCCCGGCCAGCGGCGCGCAAACCTTGGGCGCCGCTTCACCGAATCTTCAGATCGGCCCCGTACCTTCACACCCATGATCCCCCCGTCATCCTCAGATCGCCTGGCCCGCCAGCGCCTCCGGGAACAGGCGAGCCGCCGGGTCACCAACGCCACCAAGACCCTCGGGGTGCTCTCGGTAGCAGGCGCCGGCGTGCTCGGCGTGGTCTTCACCCACTCCACCCACACCGCCGGCCGCAAGGTGACCTCGGCCAGCCCGGCCGCGGCGTCGCCCGCCACCGCGCCGGCGTCTTCGGGCACCAGCCCGACCACCGGCTCCTCGGACGCCAGCCCGGCCACCGCGCCGGCGACCACCCCGGCGACGATCACCCCGACCACCCAGGCGCCGCAGATCACCTACCAGGCCCCGGTTGCCACCTCAGGAGGCAGCTGACCTCCGATGAGGCCCGCCCTCTTGGCCGTCGCTCGCTACGAGTGCCAGGCCATCGGCACCGGATGCGTGCTCGCCGTCGCCGGCGAAGACCCGATCCGGCCCGAGCTGACCGTCATCTTGCACCGGGAGCTGGAGCGCGTCGACCTCCTGGCGTCGCGGTTTCGCGACGACTCTGAACTGACCGCCCTCAACCGGTCACCGCAGCCCACGGTGGCGGTCAGCGCCGGGCTCTTCGATCTGATCGCCGCGGCCCTCTGGGCCGCGGAAGCTACTCACGGCGCCGCCGACCCCACCGTCGGCCGGGCGGTGGTGGCGGCCGGCTACGACCGGGACTTCGCTTCGGTACCCGCCGTCCGGCCGGGGAGGATCTCGCCGGTCGCTTCCCCGGGCTGGGCTTCGCTGCGCTTGGACCCCGACGCCCTCACCGTCACCCGCCCGCCCGGGACGGCCGTCGACCTGGGCGCCACGGCCAAGGCGGTCACCGCCGACCGCTGCGCCCGAGCCGTCGCCGACGCGTCCGGCCTGCCGACGCTGGTGTCGCTCGGCGGCGACATCTCGGTGGCCGGGCCGGTCCCCGACGAAGGTTGGAGCGTCGGCATAGCCGAACAGTGGTGGGCTGACGCCCCCGACCGCATCGCGCTGCGTACCGGCGGGGTCGCCACCTCGAGCACCACCGCCAGGCAATGGCGGATCGGCGACCGCGACGCCCACCACATCATCGACCCGGCGACGGGACGCCCGGCCGACGGTCCGTGGCGCTCCGCGACCGTCGTCGCCGCGGACTGCCTCCAGGCCAACGCGGCGTCCACGGCCGCCATCGTGAAGGGGAGCGGAGCCCTGACCTGGCTGGAAAGCCTCGACGTGCCGGCCCGCCTGGTCGGCCACGACGGGCAGGTCGCGGTCACCGACGCGTGGCCCCGAGCCGACGCCCCCCGGCAGGCGACGCCGTGCTGAGCGCGGTGGCGGCCACGACGCCGGTCAGCCCCATGTGGGCGGCGACCCGGGCGACGGGCATCGTGGCGCTGGTCCTGCTCACCGGCACCCTGGTGCTCGGCATCACCGCCGCGGCGGGCCTGACGACGACGAGATGGCCGCGTTTTGTGTCCCAGGACCTGCACCGCAACCTGTCGCTGCTGTGCGTCGCGCTGATCGCGGTCCACGTGTTGACCACCATCTGGGACGGATACGTCCCGGTCGGGCTGATCGACGCGGTCGTCCCGTTCCACTCCCCATACCGGACCGTGTACGTCGGTCTCGGCGCGGTGGCCTTCGACCTGTTCCTCGCGCTGCTCGTCACCAGCGGGCTGCGGCACCGGATCGGGTTCGCGGCGTGGCGAGGGGTGCACTGGATGGCGTACCTGTGCTGGCCGATCGCGATGGTCCACTCGCTCGGCACCGGCACCGACGCCCGCAACCATCTGGTCACTTTCATCGACGTGGTCTGCGGGGCCGCGGTGTTGGCGGCGTCGCTGGCGTGGGTGGTCCGCCGGCGCGACCTGCAACCGAACGTCCGCGCCGCGGGAGCCGTCGGCGCCATCCTCGCGGTCCTGGCCATCGTCGTGTTCGCCGCCGCCGGCCCGCTGCGCGCCGGGTGGGCCCGCCGGGCCGCTCCAGCGGCGCCGTCCACCGTCGCGGCGCTGGCCGCCGCGACCCCGACGGCTGTCACCCCGGCGGCCGGCCGATGAGCGCCGTGCTGCCCCGGCTGCTGCGGGGTCTCGGTCCCGACGGGGCGAGCATCGACCTCGCGGGCCACCTGGACCTGTGGGGGGCGCTGCCCGCGGCGGACCCCGGACGGCTCATCGACGCGGTCGGCGACGCCGGCCTGAGAGGCCACGGCGGCGCCTGGTTCCCGGCAGCGACCAAGTGGCGGGCGGTCGCCGGCGCCGGCCGGCGGGCGGTGGTCGTGGCCAACGGGGCGGAGGGCGAGCCGGTCAGCGCCAAGGACGCCCTGCTCCTCGAACGACTCCCCCACCTGGTCCTGGACGGGGCGGTGGCCGCGGCCGAAGCGGTCGGCGCCGGCCGAGTCATCGCCTTCGTCCCGTCCCGGCGCCGGGCCAGGCTGCGGGAGGCCATCGAGGCCCGGCGCCGAGCGCGTATCGACGGGATGCCCATCGAGTTGGCGATCGCCCCCGACCGGTTCATCTCCGGCCAGGAGACCGCGGCGGTCAGCTTCTTGAACGGCCGGGGCGGCCTGCCGACCTCCGCCCGTCTAGAGCCGGTCTGGCGCCGCGGCGTGGACGGCGCCCCGACGCTGCTGCACAACGTCGAGACGCTGGCCCACGTAGCGCTCATCGCCCGGTTCGGCCCCGACTGGTACCGCCAGGCCGGCCGTCCCGACGCCCCCGGGACCGTGCTGCTAACCGTTACCGGCACCGACGGGCGCCCGACGGTGGTCGAGACCCAGAAGGGGGTTGCGCTCGGCGCTGCGGTCGGGAGCATCGACCGGCGGCGCTGCCGGGGTGTGCTGCTCGGCGGTTACGGAGGGACCTGGCTCGATCCCGACTCCGCCAACACCCTCCCCGTGAGCGAGGAGGCGGCCAGAGCGGCTGGCGCCACCCTCGGGGCGGGCATCGTCGCCCTGCTCCCCCACGACCGCTGCCCGCTGGCCGAGACCGCTCGCCTGGTCCGCTACCTCGACGGGGAGAAAGCCGACCAGTGCGGCCCGTGCGTGCGTGGCCTGACCGGGTTGGCCTACGAGCTCGAGGCGCTGGCGTTCGGTCCGCGGGTGGTCGGTGACGCCGGGCGGCGCATCGAGCAGCTGTGCGACCTGGTCGAAGGCCGCGGCGCCTGCCGCCATCCCGACGGGGCGGCCCGCCTGGTGCGAAGCGCGCTTCGGGTTTTCGCCGACGAGGTCCGCCAGCACCAAGAGCGCGGCCCCTGCCCCGAGGCGGGCGCCGCGGCGTGGCTGCCCACCGGCGACGACGGCCGGCGGCGGCCTTCGCCCCGGCCGGGCCCGCCGCGGCCGGCCGGCATGGCGAGCGCGTCGAGGTTCCGGTGACCCGCCTGGCGCCCCAGGTGATCGTCGTGGACCCCGTCGCCTGCGACGGCCACGGCGTGTGCGCGGAGCTGCTGCCGGAGATGATCAGCCTGGACCCGTGGGGGTACCCGATCATCAGCGGCGACCCGGTCCCCCCCGGCTTGCTGCGCGAGGCTGAGCGGGCGGTGGCGTCGTGCCCCCGCCTGGCGTTGCACCTCCTCCCGGCGCCGGAGGTCCCGCCGGTGAAGCCGGCCCGCCGTCAGGTCGCGATGCCGCCCCCGAGGACCCGGTCCCGGTCGTAGAGGACCACGCTCTGCCCGGGGGCCACCAGCCGGACCGGGGCGCTCATGGCCAGCGTCGCCACCCCGTCCCACACCGCGCCTACCGGCGCGCCGTGCGCGCTGCTTTGCACCTCGACGGGTGATCCCGGCGCGGGTCGCGCCCCGCACCACGTGACGCCGGTGACCTCCACGGTGCTGGTCATCAGGTCCTCGAGGGAGCCGACTGTCACCGTGGCGGCGGCGACGTCCACGCCCAGCGCGTACCGCCGGTCGGCGCGCGTCGGCGGCCCGGTCGTGTGGCCCAGACCTCGGCGCTGCCCGACCGTGACCAGCTCCACCGCCGGTACCGTCCCGACCGGGTGACCTTCCCCGTCGACGACCCGGCCCGGCCGGAGCGGGATGCGAGCGCCGAGGAACGCCTCCCTGCCTCCGGAACGGGAGATGAAGCACACGTCCTGGCTGTCGGGCTTGGCCGCGGTGCGCAGCCCGAGCTCGCCGGCGCGGGCCCGGACCTCCGCCTTTGGGAGGTGCCCCACCGGCAGGAGGACCCGGGACAGCTCCCGCTGGCCGAGCATGTGCAGGACGTAGGACTGGTCCTTGGCCGGGTCGGCGCCGCGTCGCAGGACCCAGCCGTCGCCGTCGGGGGCTGACCGTTCGATCTTGGCGTAGTGACCGGTGGCCACCGCGTCGAAGCCCATCTGCTCCGCGCGGCGCAGCAGACGGTCGAACTTGAGGTGACGGTTGCAGGCGACGCACGGGTTGGGGGTCCGCCCTGCGGCGTGCGCCGCGACGTAGGGGTCGACCACGTCACGGTCGAATTCGGCGCTGAAGTTGGCGACGTGGTGGGAGATGCCGAGCTGCTGGGCCACGCGGGCGGCGTCGTCGACATCAGCGACCGAGCAGCACCCGGAGTCGGACGGGCCGCCCCACAGCTTCATGGTCACCCCCGTCACCTTGTGGCCGGCTTCGATGAGCAGCGCGGCGGCCACCGACGAGTCGACGCCGCCGGACATCGCGACCAGGACCCGCATGTCAGCGCCCTGCCCGCAGCCGGGCCACTGCCGGCGGGACGACCCGCAGCGCGGCGTCGATGTCCGCGGCGGTGGTGGTCCACCCGAGGGAGAAGCGGATGCTGCTGGCGGCGTCCGCCGGGACGAGGCCCATGGCCAGCAGCACGTGGCTCGGTTCGAGGGCGCCGCTGGCGCACGCGGAGCCCGCCGACGCGCACACCCCTTCCTCGTCGAGGAGGACCAAAAGCGCCTCGGACTCGACGCCGGGGAAGCGGAGATGGCAGTTGCCGGCCACCTTCGCGGCCCGGCGGCCGGTCTCCCGGGCGTCGCTGATCTCGGCGATAAGCCCGTCGGCCAGGCGGTCGCGATGCGCGGCGACGCGGGCGGTCTCCTCGACGCGCGACGCGTCCGCGGCGACCAGCGCGGCGGCCATGCCTGCGATCCCGGCCACGTTGTGGGTCCCCGATCTCCGTTCGCGCTCCTGGCCGCCCCCGAAGACGATCGGGGCTACCTCGGCGCCGCCTCGGACCGCGAGGGCCCCGACGCCTTGCGGGCCGCCGAACTTGTGGGCGCTGATGCTGATCAGGTCGGCGTCGGCGGCCGCGGTCCGCAGGTCAAGCCACGCCGCGGCCTGCACCGCGTCGGTGTGCAGCACCGCGTGCGGCGCCCGGCGGCGGACCAGCGCGGCCACCCGGTCGAGTGGTTGGACGGTGCCGATCTCGTTGTTCACGAGCATCACCGACACGACCCGCACGTCGTCGTCGAGCACCGCGGCCAGCCGTTCCATGTCCACCATGCCGTCCCCGTCGAGCCCGACGGTGCGCACGTCGGTGGCGAACCCCTTGGCCGCGTGGAGGACCGCGTGGTGCTCGGCGCCGGTGGTCACCACCGCGCCGGGCCGGGCCCGCAGCGCGCCCCCGACCGCCAGGTTGTCGGCCTCGGTGCCGCCGCTTGTGAACACGATGCCCGCCGGCGCGACGCCGAGCAGACCGGCGACGGTGTCGCGGGCGTCGTCGACCGCCGTCCGGGCGGCGCGGGCGACGGGATGGGATCCCGACGGGTTCCCGAAGCGCCCGGTCAGCCAAGGGAGCATGGCGTCCCTGGCCTCGGGCCGGACCGGCGTGGTGGCGGCGTGATCC
Source organism: Acidiferrimicrobium sp. IK (assembly GCF_025499425.1). Lineage (GTDB taxonomy): Bacteria > Actinomycetota > Acidimicrobiia > Acidimicrobiales > Palsa-688 > Acidiferrimicrobium. The sequence goes on along the minus strand of NZ_JAIMCB010000013.1, from coordinate 91,113 downwards.
AGGTACACGACCCTCGCCGGCGCGTCGCGGGGAGCCAGGGCCTGGGCGCCGGAGGCGGACATGACGCCAGGCTACCGGCGCCTCCGCGAGGTCGGTCCCGCGGCGCCAAAGCGGCCCGCGACGCGCCCGGCGACTCGGTGCGCGCCGCGCCGCCCGGCGGAGCGCTACCGTCGGTCTGTGCCCTCGTGTCACCGGTCGTCCCGGTAACCCCCCGATGAGCCAGCCCCCGCGAGCCGAACAGTGAGCCAACTCCGCCTCGATCCCCTTACCGGCCGGTGGGTGATCATCGCCGGCGAGAGGGCCGAACGGCCCTCGGCGTTCGTCAGCCGGCGCCTGCCGGTGGAGGGCGACCCCGGGCGGGCCTGCCCGTTCTGTCCGGGCCACGAGGACATCGGCCCTCCGGCGCTAGAGAGCTACGGGCCTGGCGGCGCTTGGCAGGTGCGGGTGGTGCCCAATCGTTACCCGGCCTTCAGCGGGGCGGAGCCGATGGTGGTGACCCACCTGGGGCCGATCTTCACGCAGGCGCCCGCCAGCGGGATCCACGAGGTGTTCGTCCTCACCCCCGACCACGACTCCAGCTGGGCCGATCTATCCGACGCCCACGCCGCTTTGGTCATGGCCGCGCTGCGCGACCGGATGGCCGAGCACGCCGCCATCCCCGGCCTGCGCTACAGCCAGGCCGTGGTCAACTCCGGTCGCGAGGCCGGCGCGTCGCTCAGCCACCCGCACGGGCAGCTGATGTCGATGCCGTTCGTGCCCGGCGAGACCGCCAGCGAGATGGCCGGTTTCGCTCGTTTCCAGGGCAACTGCCTGCTGTGCGCGGCCATCGACGCCGAGGAGGAAGCCGAACACCGGATCATCCACGCCGACGACCGGGTGGTGGCGTTGACCCCGTTTTGGAGCGGCACCCCTTACGAGATGCTGCTGATCCCCCGCCAGCACGGCCCGCACCTGTACCGGGCGTCCGACGACGACCTGGCCGCGGTCGGCCGGTCGGTGAAGCTGGCGCTGTCAGTGCTGCGAGCCAACTTGGGCGACGCGGCCTACAACATCATGTTCCACTCGGCGCCCTACCGGGTGAGCGGTGACTACCACTGGCACGTCCACGTCGTGCCCAAGGTCACGACCCGAGGCGGCTTCGAGCTGGGGTCGGGGGTGCTCATCAACGTGGTCCCCCCCGAGCAGGCCGCCGACGAGCTGCGAGCCTGGGTGGCCGCCCCGGCGTGACGCCCCGGGGCTGACCCGCTTCGGCGCTGTCGGGGAGCGCTCAGAGCTGGGCGACGGTGGCGGGGGTGAACTGGCTCCACGCGGTGTCCCAGTCCATCACGCCGTGATCCCCGTAGACCGGAGGGCGGGGGCCGCCGACGACCTGGATGATGTCGCCGATCTGGCTGAAGGCCATAAAAGCGGCCGCGTTGGCCGGCGCCAAGTTGATGCACCCGTGGGACACGTTGGTGTTTCCCTGGGCGTTCACCGACCACGGCGCAGCGTGGACGTACTCCCCGCTGTCGGAGATGTGCACGTCGCTGTAGACCATCTCGTCGTAGCCGGCCGGCGAGTTGACGGGGATCCCCACCGTCGACGACACCATGTGGACCACGCTCTCCTTGTCCATGGCGATGTGGATGCCGTTCATGGTCGGGTACACCGTGGAGCCGGCGCTGATCGGGTAGGTGGCGACCACGTTGCCGTTGTCGCTCACCGTCATGACGTGGGTGTCGAGGTGGGCGACGGAGATGTGGGCGTCGCCGATCGAGAACTTGACGTTTACGTGGCCGGCCCCCCATCGCCCGGCGCCGGCGTCCCAGCCGTTGAGGTCGCTGGTCACCGAGATCTTCTCGCCGGTCGGCCAGTACGCCTCGGGCCGGAAGTGCAGCTCGTATTCGCTGAACCAGTGCCATCCACCGGGCACCGGCTGCGATTCGGCGACGGTCAGATGCAACAGCACCGACGCCTGCTCGGCCGCGGTGGAGATGGGGTGGTTGAACCGCACGACCACCGGCTGGCCGACGCCGACGACGTCGCCGTCGAGGGGAAAGAGGGTGTTGGTCACCGTCTCGGTCGGGGTGAGGGTGGTGAACGACGAGTGGAACGGGGCGGTGATCCCGTCGGTGCCGGCCACCTCGCCGGTGACGGTGTAGGTGGTGGCGACCGCCAGCGGCGCGCTGCTAGTCCACTGCTGAGAGCCTGCAGCCATCGTCCCGGCGACGGCGGCGCCCGCGGCGCTCGACACGATGACGTTGGAGAGCTGACCCTCGGTGGTGGTGACAGTCACCGGGCTGCTCGGGACGACGGCGGTCGCGCCCGCGGCGGGGCTGACGGTGACCGCAGAGGCCAGCTTGGCCGCCAGCTGGGCGCGGGCTTGCTCCTCGCTGGCCTGGCGTTGGGCGGCGTCGGTGGTGGTGGTCTTGGGCGCCGACGCGCTCGGGGGTGGCGAGCCGCCGGAGTTGGTGATCACCAACACCAGCGCCCCGACCACGATGACGGCCAGGGCCGCTACCCCGCCGACCAGCCAAGGCGACGCTCCCCGCCGTGCTGCGTGCTGCTTGTGCTGAGCCACCAAGAGCGAAGGTTAGGCGACGCTACGCATCAAACACTGGTCGGGGTCGGGCAAACGGTCACTCCGCGTCCGGCGTCAACCAGAGCACCGCGAGGGGCGGCAGCACGAACGCCGCCGACGCCGGCTGGCCGTGCCACGCCCGGTCCTCGGCGTGCACCCAGCCGCCGTTGCCGAGGCCGCTGCCTCCCCATTCGGCGGCGTCGGTGTTGAGGATCTCCTGCCATCGCCCCGCCCTCGGCAACCCGATCCGGTACGCCTCCTGAGGCACTGGGGTGAGGTTGGCGACGCATACCACGACGTCGTCGGCCGGGGCGGGAGGCGCCGGCCACGCCGGCGGAGCGCCGGTGCCGTCGGAGGCCGGCGGCCGGCGGCGCATGAACGAGAGGACCGAGCGCTCGACGTCGCTGGCGTCGATCCAGGCGAAGCCGTCGGCGGTGAAGTCGGCTTCCCACATGGCCGGGTAGGCCCGGTAGAGGGCGTTTAGGTCGCCGACCATCGCCTTGAGGCCGCGGTGCTCGGGACGTTCGAGCAGCCACCAGTCCAGGTCCCGGTCGTGGTTCCACTCCCGTTCCTGGCCCAGCTCCGCTCCCATGAACAGCATCTGCTTGCCCGGGTGGGCCCACATCCAGGCGTACAACGCCCGCAGGTTGGCGAGCTGCTGCCAGCGGTCGCCGGGCATCTTGGCGAGCAGCGACCCCTTGCCGTGGACGACCTCGTCGTGAGACAGGGGCAGCACGAAGTTCTCGGTCCACGCGTACACCAGCCCGAAGGTCAGCTCGTTGTGGTGGTAGCGCCGGAACAGGGGGTCCTGCGAGAAGTACTCGAGGGTGTCGTGCATCCAGCCCATGTTCCACTTGAAGCCGAAGCCCAGGCCGCCGAGATAGGTGGGACGCGAGACCGAAGGCCACGCCGTCGACTCCTCGGCGATCATCGTCGCGCCCGGGTAGGTGCCGAACACCGCCTCGTTGGCCTCGCGGAGGAAGGCCACCGCTTCGAGGTTCTCCCGTCCGCCGAACTCGTTGGGGACCCACTCCCCGGCTTTGCGGGAGTAGTCGAGGTAGAGCATCGAAGCCACCGCGTCGACGCGCAGTGCGTCGATGTGGAACTCCTCGATCCAGTACAAGGCGTTGGCTACGAGGAAGTTGCGGACCTCGTTGCGCCCGAAGTTAAACACGAGGGTGCCCCAGTCGGGCTGGGACCCCTTGCGGGGGTCGGCGTGCTCGTAGAGGGCGGTCCCGTCGAAGCGAGCCAACGCGAACTCGTCCCTCGGGAAGTGCGCCGGGACCCAGTCGACGATCACGCCGATCCCCGCTTGGTGCAGGGCGTCGACCAGCGCCCGGAAGTCGTCGGGGGAGCCGTAGCGCGACGTCGGGGCGTAGTACGCCGACACTTGGTATCCCCATGATCCCGAGAACGGGTGCTCGGCGACCGGCATCAGCTCCACGTGGGTGAACCCGAGCTCGGCCACGTAGGCCGGTAGCTGCTCGGCCAGCTCCAGGTAGGTGAGCGGCCGGCCGCCGCCGGCCCCGTCGGAGGTGTGCAGCCACGAGCCGAGGTGCAGCTCGTAGACCGACATCGGCCGGCCGAGCAGGTCGGTGCGGGCCCGCTGGTCGATCCACGAGTCGTCGCGCCACTCGTGGCGGGCGGGATGGGCGACGATGCTGGCGGTGGCCGGCGGCACCTCGGTGGCCCTCGCCATCGGGTCGGCCTTGAGCACCGTGCGCCCGTCGGCGCCGATGACCTCGTACTTGTAGCGGCTCCCGGCGGCCACGCCGGGGATGAACAGCTCCCACACCCCAGACGAACCGAGGGAACGCATCGGGTGCACCCGGCCGTCCCAGAAGTTCCAGTCGCCCACCACCCGCACGGCTTGGGCGTTGGGGGCCCACACCGCGAATGACACGCCGGCCATGCCGTCGTGGACGCGGGGGTGCGCGCCGAGCACCTCCCACAACCGCCGGTGGCGACCTTCGCCGAAGAGGTGAAGGTCGAGGTCGCCGAGCGTCGGCCACGAACGGTACGGGTCGTCGAAGGCGAAAGTGGAGCTGGCCTGCTCGGTGCCGTAGTCGGCCTCGAGGCGGTACTGCTCGGCGCGGTCGTCGAGTCGGCCTTCGAAGACACCCGCCGGGTGGATCCTCGTCATCGGTACCGCCTCCCCGCCGCCGGCGACCAGGCGCATCGCCGTGGCCTCCGGCCGGTAGGCCCGCACCACTCCGCCGTGACGGCCGAGGATCCGGTGCGGGTCGGTGTGGCGGCCGGCGACCACCTGCTCCAGCTCCGCGGGGTCGATGCCGTCGGCGGCCACCGGGCCCGGGCGGGCATCGGTGGCGGTGGTCGGGCTTGAGCCTGCGCTGGACGTCGCCATGGGCGTGTCCTACCCCCGAAGGATGGTGGGCAGTCGCCGCCGGGCGCGACCAGCGGTTCGCCGGCCGGCACCGCAGGCGCTCAGCTCGACAGCCGTCCCACGATCCGGGCCACCGCGTCGGTCGGGATGTCCACCCAGTCAGGCCGGTAGGCCCGCTCGTAGTCGACCTCGTAGAGGGCTTTGTCCAGCTCGTAGGCGGCGGCCACGGCGTCGATGACCTCCCCGTCGGGGAGCACCCCGTCGATGTCGGGGGTGGAGTGGTAGCCGAGGAGGAACGCCTCCCGGTTGTGCACCTCCCACGCGTCGGCCCGGACCTGGAGCCGGTCCAACTCGCTGTCGGTGCGTTCCCGGAGGACGAAACGGGCCGCGTACTGCAACGACCTGACCATGCCGGTCACGTCCTTGAGCGGCGACGACGCCCGCTGGCGGTCGTCGAGCGCCCGGGCCGGCTCGCCCTCGAAGTCGAGCACGTACCACCCGGTATCGGTTCGCATCACCTGCCCCAGGTGGTAGTCGCCGTGCACCCGGATCGCCGGTCCCGGGTCGCGCACCGCCCGCAGGCGGGCGAGGACCGCCCCGGCGCGCTCCGCCAGCGCCGGCGCCCCGGCGTCGAGCACCGGCGCCAGGCGACGCTCGACGTCGTCGAGCAGCCGGGCCCAGCCGTCCGCGGCCAGCGTCGAGTGGTCCACCCCGTAGATGTCGGCCAGCGAGAGGTGCATCCGGGCCGTGACCCGCCCCAACCGCCCGGCTTCGCTGGCGAAGTCGCCGCCGCTCTCGGCGGGGTCGTCGACCACGGCGCTGTAGAAGTCCCGCAGCGAGGTCAGCGCCAGCGCCCACCCCTCGGATGCGCCGGCCAGGAACTCCTGGGCGAACATCAAGTCGACGGGCGCGTCGGAAGATCCGACACTGCCCCGCCACGCCGCTACTGGGTGGGCGACGTGCTCGAAGCCGTTGGAGGCCAAGGCGACGGTGACCTCGACGTCGGGGTTGGGCCCGTCCATCAGGCGCCGGAACACTTTGAGGATGATCCGGTCGTCGTAGACCAGCGAGGTGTTGGACTGCTCGGCGGTGATCGGCCGGACCCGCTCGGCGGTGTGCGCCCCGTCGCTGATCATGGCCAGCAGACCGAGGCTCAGCTCCGGGTCGAGGGCGGCGTCGTAGAAGTACGAGCCGTCGTCGGAGCCGAGCACGGAGCCTTCCCGCCCGGAGAGGAACTCTGCCGGCTCGCCGTCGGGGCGCTGCCCGATGAGAAGCTGGTAGCGGACCCCTTCGGCCTCGACCACCGCCCACCAGAGGCTGGCTTGGGCGACGTCGGAGGGCAGCAGGCGGGAGTCGACCACGTCGAGTGACCCCGGCTCGCCGCTGCCGGCGAACCACCGCTGCCGGCCGAGGTAGGGCCCGACCAGCCGGCGCAGGCCGGCGGGGAGCGGGGTGGTGCCGGCCAGGGCCGTCGCTGCTTTGTCCCCGAGCAGCCCGCTGTCGGGGGTCCGGTCGTCGGGGAGGCGGTCGTCGGGGAGGCGGTTGTCGCTCATTGGTCGCTCAGCTCGAACCAGTAGAAGCTGTAGGGCGCGAGGGTCACGAAGTACGGCAGCTCCCCGATGCGGGGGAAGCTGACCCGGCCGAGCAGCTCGATGGGGACCTTGCCTTCCCAGCGTTGCAGCGGCAGCTCGGCGGGCTGCGCGAAACGCGACAGGTTGCACACGCAAAGCACGGTGTCGGTCGACTGCTGCTGGCCCTGCGCGTCGAGCGCGTCCTCCTCGGTGGAGGTCGGAGCCAGCGCCCGGACGTAGGCCAGCACCGACGGGTTCTCGGTGGAGACCACCTCGAAGGTCCCGGTCCCGAATACGGGGTGCTGGCGGCGGACCTCGAGCATCCGTTTCATCCAGTGCAGCTGCGAGGAGGGGTTCCGCATCTGCGCCTCGACGTTGACCGACTGGTAGCCGTACACCGGGTCCATGAGCGGTGGCAGGTACAGCTGGGCGAAGTCGGCCTTGGAAAAACCGGCGTTGCGGTCCGGGGACCACTGCATCGGCGTGCGGACGCCGTCTCGGTCACCGAGGTAGATGTTGTCGCCCATCCCGATCTCGTCGCCGTAGTAGAGGATCGGCGACCCCGGGAAGCTGAAGAGCATGGCGTGGAGCAGCTCGCCGACACGGCGGTCGTTGTCGACGAGGGGGGCCAGCCGGCGGCCGATCCCGATGTTGCGCTTCATGCGCGGGTCCTTCGCGTACTCCTCCCACATGTAGTCCCGCTCCTCGTCGGTGACCATCTCGAGGGTCAGCTCGTCGTGGTTGCGCAGGAAAATCCCCCACTGGGCGCCGTCGGGGATGTCGGGGGTGCGGGAGAGGATCTCGGTGATCGGGTGACGCTGCTCGCGCCGCACCGCCATGAACATGCGGGGCATGACCGGGAAGTGGAAGCACATGTTGCACTCGTCGCCGTTCTCGCCGAAATAGGCGACGACGTCTTCGGGCCATTGGTTGGCTTCGGCGAGGAGGACCCGACCCGGATACACCGAATCCACTTCTTTGCGGAGGCGCTTCAGGTACTCGTGGGTCTCGGGCAGGTTCTCGCCGTTGGTCCCGTCGCGCTCGAAGAGGTACGGCACGGCGTCGAGGCGGAACCCGTCGAGGCCGATGTCGAGCCAGTAGCGGCAGACGTCGAGCATGGCGTCGGCGACCTCGGGATTGTCGTAGTTGAGGTCGGGCTGGTGGGAGAAGAACCGGTGCCAGTAGTACTGGCCTCGCTGCTGGTCGAGGGTCCAGTTGGACTTCTCGGTGTCGACGAAGATGATCCGGGCTTCGGGGTAGCGGGTGTCGTCGTCGCCCCACACGTACCAGTCGGCTTTGGGGTTGGTGCGGTCCTGGCGCGACTCGAGGAACCACGGGTGCTGGTCGCTGGTGTGGTTCATGACCAGGTCGGCGATGATCCGGATGCCTCGGCGGTGGGCCTCCTCGATCAGCTCCACCGCGTCGCCCAGGTCGCCGTACTCGGGGAGGATCGTCCAGAAGTCGCTGATGTCGTAGCCGCCGTCGCGCAACGGCGACTGGTAGAAGGGCAGCAGCCACAGGCAGTCGACGCCGAGCCACTCGAGGTAGTCCAGCTTGGCGGTGATCCCCTTCAGGTCACCGGTACCGTCGTCGTTGCAGTCGAAAAAGCCCCGGACCAGAACCTCGTAGAAGACCGCCTTTTGGAACCACCGCGGGTCCGACTCACCAGTGATAGACACCGCTGTCCTATACCCCCGTGCCGGCGGCTGTCACCGCGGCGGGGGCGGCGGAGCCGGCGACGGGGTCGACGCGAAGATCGAGGATGTGGGCGACCCTGGTCGCCGGGTCGAGCCGGACGTAGGGCTCGGCGCCGGTCCAGAGGAACAGCTCGCCGGAGAGCTCGTCTCGTACGTAGAACGGGCGGTCGGTCGGCAGACCCAGGCGGTCCAAGTCGAGGTGCAAGGTGGTCTCCTGCGGGTTGTAGGGGTCGAGGGTCACCGCGCAGAGGACGACATCGGCACCGTCGTCGCTTACCTTCGCGTAGGCGAAGACATTCGGGTTGTCGCTCGGGATGAGGATGGTGCTGCGCAGCCGGGCCAGCGCCGGGTGCCGGCGGCGGATGGCGTTGACCGCACCCATGAGCGGCGCCAGCGTGCCCTCCCGGTCGAAGTCCCGTACCCGCAGCTGGTACTTCTCCGAGTCCAGGTACTCCTCGTTGACCGGGGACGCCGGTTGGTTCTCGTAGAGCTCGAAGCCGCTGTACACGCCGTAGGAGGGGGTCAGCGTGGCCGCCAGCACGTAGCGCAGGGCGAAGGCGCTGGGCGGCCCGTCGCGCAGCGGGCCGGCGAGGATGTCGGGGGTGTTGGGCCAAAAGCTCGGGCGCATGTAGTCGGCTTTCGGCCCGTGGGCCAGTTCTTCCATGTAGGCCCACAGGCCTTCCTCGCCGTCGCGCTCGGTGCGCCACGTGAAGTACGTGTAGCTCTGGCTGAACCCGACCTCCGCCAGCTTGGCCATCACGTGGGGCCGGGTGAACGCCTCGGCCAGGAACACGACGTCTGGGTGCTGCGCTTGCACCTCGGGGATCACCCACTCCCAGAACGCGATCGGCTTGGTGTGGGGGTTGTCGACCCGGAAGATCCGCACGCCGGCCTCGATCCAGTGCTCGAGCACGTCCTTGCACGCCGACCACAGCGCCGCCCGGTCGGCGTCGTCGGCCGGCCAGAAGTTGAGGGGGTAGATGTCCTGGTACTTCTTGGGGGGGTTCTCGGCGTAGGCGATGGACCCGTCGGGGCGCTGGTGGAACCATTCGGGGTGCTCACGGACCCAAGGATGATCGGGGCTGCACTGCAGGGCGTAGTCGAGGGCCACCTCCATGCCGTGCTCGGCGAGGACGGAGAGGAGGTGCGCAAAGTCGCCGGCGTCGCCCAGGTCCGGGTGGATCGCCAGATGCCCCCCGTCGGCCGAACCGATCGCCCACGGGGAGCCCGGATCGTCGGGACCGGCGTGAAGCGTGTTGTTGGGCCCCTTGCGGTGGCTGGTGCCGATCGGATGGATCGGCGGCAGGTACAGCACGTCGAAGCCCATTTCGGCCAGCGCCGGCACCCGTTCCGCGGCCCCTTTGAACCCGCCGTAGCTGCGGGGGAACAGCTCGTACCACGCCCCGACCAGGGCCCGCTCCCGGTCCACCCACAGCGGCTTGGGCGCCGCCGCGGTGAGGTCCGCGGCCACCCGCCGCGGGTCGGCGAGGGCGGCCGCCACGTCGGCGCCGAGCGCCGCTTCGAGACGCGCCGCGGGGGGCAGGCCGGGGTCGCTCAGGGCTCGCCGGGCCGCGTCGACGGCCGGTCCGGGCGCCGCCGCGTCGAGCAGGGCCAGGCCCTCGGCGATCTCGACGTCCACCTCCTGGCCGGCCTCCAGCTTGACCGTCGCCTTGTGGGCCCACGTAGCGTGCCGGTCGGTCCACGCCTCGACCACCACCGCGTGCCTCCCGAGCGCCGAGGGCACGACCGTCGCGGCCCACTCGTCGTTGCCGAGGGCCACGAGCGGTGCGACCACCTCGGGCTCCTTGCGGCCGGCGGAGTACAGCGACACCCGGGCGGCCAGCACGTCGTGGCCTTCCTTGAAGATCACCGCTCGCACCGGTACCGCCTCGCCGACCACCGCCTTGGCCGGGTAGCCGGCGGGCGTCGAAGGCCGGACATCGTCGATCACAACACGTCCCGTCACCCGCTCCACGCTACGAGCTTCTCTGCGGGTGGGCGAAGGGGCCGCCGTCGGGAGGCGGCCGTCACGTCGTGTTCACACACCCCCGCTGGCACCCGGACCGGATGTCCCGTAGCTTCCTTCCACATGAAGGCGCTGCGCAGCTTCACAGTCCGGGCCCGCCTCCCTGAGCCGCTGGCCCCCCTGCAGGAGCTGGCCGTCAACCTGCGCTGGTCGTGGGACGAGCGGACCAGGGACCTTTTCCGGTGGGTCGACCCGGAGATCTGGGAGCTGAGCTTCCACGACCCGGTCCGCCTCCTCAGCCTGGTCGGGCGCCGGCGCCTCGAGCAGTTGGCTGCCGACCCGGCGTTCATGGGGTTCCTCGGTGAGATGCACGACGACCTGCGCCGGTATCTGGAGGCGCCGCGCTGGTTTCAGAACCGCCCGGCCGGGCCGCTGTCGGCGGTGGCGTACTTCTCGCCGGAGTTCGGTATCGCCGAGGCCATCCCGCAGTACTCGGGCGGTCTGGGCGTCCTGGCCGGCGACCACCTGAAAGCCGCCAGCAGCCTGGGTGTCCCGCTCACCGGCATCGGTCTCATGTACCGCATGGGCTACTTCCGCCAGGCGCTCAACGCCGACGGCTGGCAGGAGGAGCGCTACCCGGTTCTCGACCCGCACAGCATGGCCCTGACCCTGGTGGACGACGCGAAGGTGTCGGTCGACCTGGGAGGGTCCGCACTGGAGGCTCAGGTCTGGTTGGCGCAGGTCGGGCGGGTGAAGCTGTACCTGCTCGACGCCGACGTCGACGCCAACACCGACGAGCTGCGAGGCGTCACCGACCGGTTGTACGGCGGCGGCACCGAGCACCGGATCCGTCAGGAGATCCTCCTCGGTATCGGCGGCGTGCGCGCCCTCGACGCGGTCGGCGCCGCCACCCAGGTGTTTCACACCAACGAGGGTCACGCCGGCTTCCTCGGTTTGGAGCGGATCCGCAAGCTGATCACCGAAGACGGTCTCAGCTGGGCGGAGTCGATCGAGGCGGTGCGGTCGGGGACCATCTTCACGACCCACACCCCGGTGCCGGCGGGCATCGACCGCTTCAGCCGGGAGCTCATGGAGCGCTACTTCACCGGGTGGGCCGAGCAGTGCGGGATCGACATCGACACCCTCATGCAGCTCGGGCACTTCCCGGGGGAGGCCCCCGACGCTCCGTTCAACATGGCGGTGATGGGGCTTCGCCTGGCCGGGATGTCCAACGGCGTGGCCCGCCTGCACGGCGACACCAGCCGCAGGATGTTCCAGTCGTTGTGGCCGCCGGTGCCGGTAGACGAGGTGCCGATCGGGTCGGTCACCAACGGCGTGCACGGCCGCACGTGGGTGTCCTCCGAGATGGGCGACCTGCTGTCGAAGTACGTCTCACCGGCCTGGGACGAGGCCGGCCCCGACGAGTGGTCCCGCATCGACGACGCCCGCGACGACGAGCTGTGGCGGGTCCGCGAGCAGGGCAGGGAGGCGCTGGTCACCTTCGTGCGGGACCGCCTGCACCAGTCGTTGCTGCAGCACGGCGTGCCGGCCTCAGACGCCATGTGGGCGGAGGACGTCCTCGATCCCCGCTTCCTAGTCGTCGGCTTCGCCCGCCGCTTCGCCGCCTACAAGCGGGCCACCCTGCTGTTGTCCCAGCCCGACCGCCTGAAGGCGCTGCTGCTCGACGAGTCCCGCCCCCTGCAGCTGGTCTTCGCCGGCAAGGCCCACCCGGCCGACGACGTCGGCAAGGAGATGATCAGCCGGATCCTGCAGTTCTCGCGAGACCCGGAGGTCCGCCACCGCATCACCTTCATCGAGGACTACGACATCTCCGTCGCCCGCATGCTGGTGCAAGGCAGCGACGTGTGGCTGAACACGCCCCGCCGGCCGCAGGAGGCCAGCGGGACTAGCGGCGAGAAGGCCGCGCTCAACGGCGCCCTCAACTGCTCGGTCCTCGACGGCTGGTGGGACGAAATGTACGACGGTGACAACGGGTGGGCCATCGCTTCGGCCGAGGCCATCGACGACTTGGACCAGCGCGATCAGGTAGAGGCCAACAGCCTCTTCGAGATTCTCGAGACGCAGGTGATCCCCGCCTTCTACGACCATGGCGGCGGCCGCTTCCCGCGGCAGTGGGTGGCGCGCATGCGGGCGTCGCTTCGCGGGCTGGGCCCCAAGGTCCTTGCCACCAGGATGGTGAAGGACTACGTGAGCGAGATGTACGAGCCCATCGCCGCCCGCAGCGTGGCGCTCGGCGCCGGGCAGCACCAGCGGGCGCGCGCCCTCGCGGTGTGGAAGCAGCGGGTGGCTTCGGCGTGGCCGGACGTGCGCATCGTCGCCGTCGACGGCGAGACGAGCGGCCAGGTGGACCTCGGCGAGGTCCGTTACGTGACCGCGGACGTCGACCTGGGCGCCCTCGAGGAGGGCGACGTCGCGCTGCAGCTCCTGCACGGGCCGGTGGTCGGCGGCGACGAGATGGCCAGCACCGAGGTGGTGCACATGACCCTGGAGCGTCCCGCGAAAGGCGCCGGCACCGCCCGTTACACCGGGTCGTTCACCTGCGACGCCGCCGGGCGCCACGGCTACACCGTCCGCGTGGTGCCCGCCCACCGCGACCTGGCTTTCGCGGCCGAGATGGGGTGCGTGGCCTGGGCCTGAACCGCCGCTAGCCTCACGCTTGTGGACCCGAGCGGCGCCCCGACCAATCCCGGCATCCGGGAGCGGCTGCTTTGGGGCATAGACCTGGCGACCAGCCGAGGCTTGGAGATCGGGCCGCTCCACAACCCGCGCCTCACCAAGCACGAAGCCGACGTCCGCTACCTCGACCACGCGAGCAAGGCCGAGCTGCGGGAGAAGTACCGGGGCAACCGCGACGCCGAGCCGTTCGCTGACCGGCTGGTCGACGTCGACTACATCTGGCAGCCGGGCCGCACGTTGGCCGAAGTGCTCGGGGACTGGTCACCGGTCGGGTTCGTTATCGCGTCGCACGTCATCGAGCACGTGGCCAACCCGATCCAGTGGTTGCAGGACATCTCCGCCATCCTCATGCCGGGAGGCGTCCTGTCGCTGGTGGTACCCGACCGCCGTTACACCTTCGACGCCCGCCGCCGGGATACCGGGCTGGCGCAGCTGATCGACGTGTACCTGCGCGGGATCGATACACCAACGCCTCAGCAGATCTTCGATCATGAAGCCGAGTTCATGGGCGACATCTCCGCCGATGCCTTGTGGGGCGGCTTCGACCCGGCGTCGCAGGCCCGCACCGACGCAGATGACCCGTTGCGCTTCGCCTTCGATGTGTGCCGGGCCCAGCTGGCGACCGGAGAGTACCGCGATGTCCACGCCAGCACGTTCACGCCCACGTCGCTGCTCGAGCGTCTCGCCGAGATCGTCCGGCTCGGGCTCACCGATCTGTCGATCGCCGAGATCTTCCCGACCGACCGCGGGTCCTACGAGTTCTTCCTGACCGTCGTGAAAGATGAGGCGGCCGACGACGCCACCCGGCTCGATCGGATTGCCCGAGCCCGAGCCAAGGTCGCGGCGTTCGAGGCCGCTGCTGCGTCCACCGAGGCCGAGCCGGCGCCCGCGGCGCAGCTTCTGCTGAGCGACCGGGAGCGGCGGTTGATAGAGATCAAGCGGGCCGCCCTAGAGCGGGCGGCTCCTTTCCGCCGGCGCATCGCTGCTCGCCGGGGGCGCTAACCGCCCCGTTGCCCGGGAGCGTGCCGGTCGGGGATCCCGAACGCCTGCTCGCAGGTGAGGTCGATCTTCCATACCGGTCCAGGGGCGTTGCTGACGACCACCCGGCTGGCCCCGCCGGTCCGTACGCAGGTGGAGCGGGCGGCCGCGACGTCGTGCTCCCACGCGCTGAGCGGCGCCCGGCTGAGCGACAGCGGGACGTTGAGGACCAGCACGGTCGCCAGATAGACCAGCACGACGGGCCGCGCCCGCAGCCACCCGGCCGCCACCCGGCCGCCGTTGACGGGCGCCGTCGCGGTGCCGTTGACAGAAGCCGTCGCGGTGCCGTTGACGGCCGTCGCCGCGATGCCGTTGACGCCCGATGCAGGGCCGCCGTTGACGGCCGGCGCCGGGCCGTCGTCGGGGGGAGCCGGCCGCCGGCGAGGCGAGTCCAGGTAGACCAGCACAGCCATGACGAGGAGCACCCCGGAAGGGCCGAAGTACCGGCTGGCGACGGGGAACGCCCGGTCGGGGCCGTTCAGGACGAACGCCAGGTCCGGGAGGGCGCCGAGGTCCCGGAGGATCACCCCGATCGCCAGCAGCCAAAGCGACAGCCCGAGGCACACCAGCATCAGCGGCCGGACCCCCGGAGGGCGGGCCCGGAGCGCGAGCAGCGCCAACCCGACGAAGATGACCGCCCCGAGCGCGGCCGCACCCGGCAGCGCCAGCCAGTGGTACACCGTGTAGTCGAAGCGCAGCCCGACCGCCGAGGCGTCGACGGTCCGCACGGTGAACAGGTTGAAGATGGCCCGCGGGCTGAGGTGCAGCGGCGTCGGGTCGTGAGCCTTGAAGTGCCCGTAGGCTTGGAGCACGGTGCCGATCCCCACCCCTGCGACGACCGCCACGTCGAGCGGCCGGCGCCGCCGGTAGGTGACTACCGCGATGACCGGCGCCGTGAGCGGGATCAGCGGCGAGGTCAGGGTGGCGACGGCCAGGAGGACGGCGACGGGCAGCGGGCGGGCCGTGTGCCCGGCTGCCCAGGCGACGATGAAGACGACCGCGCCCGCCTCGCAGTACCACTGGACGTAGGTCAGCGACTCGGAGATCTCGAACCCCGACGCGGGCAGCAGGAGCACCGTCCCGGCGAGGACCGCGGCCGACGGGGTCGACAGCCCCACCCCCAGACCGCACTCGTAGGCGACGGCGGCGACGAACGCGGCGACGAGCACCGAGGTCATCGCGAAGATCGGGGGTGTCCAGCTGAGAGGCAACGCCGACGCGATCGCCGACGCGATCCTGGGCACGGCGTGGTAGTAGCCGGCGTAGATCGTCGTGAACGAGTGGAGGATCCCGTTGGCCCGGGACTGCTGGATGAAGATGCTGCTGTCCTCGCCGAAGAGCGAGAACCGCTGGCTGGCGTTGATCGGGCGGAACAAGTCGACGACCACCGCCGCCGCGAAAACCACCAGCGTCCGGGATAGGCGCGCCGCTCGGGCGCCCGGGGCCGGCCGCTCGGGCTGGCGCGGCGCGGCGTCCACGGGCACGGCGGCAGCGAAGTGGGTCATCGGCTGAACTGTCCCTTCCTGGAGATGGCACCCGCGGCCCGGTCGGGGCCGAGCATCGGCGGTGTCAGCGGCCCTTGAAGGCGGCCTTGCCCGGACCGTTGTCGAGGAACGAACGGACGCCGTTGGCGGCGTCCTCGGTCCGGAACACCTCTACGAACAGCTCCTGCTCGAGGTCCAGGCCGGCGGCGAGGGGACCGTCGAGGCCGGCGTCGACCGCCCGCTTGGCGTACCCGGCGGCCACCAGCGGGCCGGCCGCCAGCTCCGCGGCGAGGGCCACAGCGGCGTCGAGCTCCTCGCCGGCGGGGACGACCCGCTCCACCAGCCCGATGGCGTGAGCCTCGGCCGCGTCGACGTGACGCCCGGTCAGGATCAGCTCCTTGGCCCTCCCAGCCCCGACCAGCCGACTCAGCCGTTGGGTTCCTCCGGCGCCGGGGATCAGGCCCAGCTGGATCTCCGGCTGGCCGAAGCGGGCCTTCTCCGACGCGATCCGCAGGTCGCAGGCCAGCGCCAGCTCGCACCCGCCGCCGAGGGCGTAGCCGGCGACCGCGGCGATCACGGCGCGGGGAAGGGCGGCCAGCTTGTCGAACGCAGCCCGGAACTGTCGGGCGTACACCGCCGCCTCGTCGGGGCCGCCGAAACCGGCGATGTCGGCGCCGGCGGCGAAGATCTTCGGACCGCCGGTCACGACGACCGCTCCGGGCAGGTCCGCGGCCAGGCCGTCTGCGGCCGCCTCGAGCTGCGCCAAGAGCTCCACCGAGAGCGCGTTGGCCTTCGGGCGGTCGAGGGTGATCACCGCCACCCCGTCGGGGCGCCGGTCGACATGGACGAAGGTGTCAGCCACGCCCCGACGCTAGGTCAACGAGCCGGTGGCGTGCCCTCGACGCTGCCGATCAGGTTGATCGCGGCCTGGTAGGGGTCGACCCGGCGGCCCACCACATCGTCTAGGGCGCCGGCCCAGCGGGCGCCGCCCTCCAGCTCCCGCACGTCGCGTTCGAGCAGGCGCAGCACCACCGCGCCCATCTCGTCTTCGAGACGCCGCCGGCGCCGGGCGGCCAGCTCGCCGGTGGCCTCCAAGTGGGCGACGTGGGCGTCGACGGTGGCCCACAGCTCGTCGACACCTTCGCCGGTGTGGGCCACCGTGGAGAGGATCGGCGGCCGCCACGCCCCCATGTGGGTGTCGAGGTCGAGCATGTTGTCGAGATCCCGGCGGGTCTCGGCGGCGCCGGGCCGGTCGGCTTTGTTGATGACGAAGATGTCGGCGATCTCGAGCAGCCCGGCCTTGTTGGCCTGCACCGAGTCGCCCCACCCGGGGTTGACCACCACGATCGTGGTGTCTGCTTTACCGGCGATCTCCACCTCGACCTGGCCGACACCGACCGTTTCGATCAGCACGACGGGGAGGCCCACCGCGCCGAGGACCCGGACCGCCTCTGGCGCAGCGAGGGCCAGACCGCCGAGGTGGCCTCGGGTGGCCATGGAGCGGATGAACACCCCGTCGTCGGTGGCGTGGCCCTGCATCCGGACCCGGTCGCCGAGTATCGCCCCGCCCGAGAACGGGGAGGAGGGGTCGATGGCCAGCACCCCCACCTGACGGCCGGTCGCCCGCACCTCTGCGATGAGCCGGTCGGTGAGCGTCGACTTGCCCGCCCCCGGGGCGCCGGTCACGCCGACCACCCGCTCGATGGCGGCCGACGGGGCGAAGGTCAAGCGTCCCACCGCCCGGGCCGGCGCACCGCCCCGCTCAACCAGCGACAGCAGGCGACCCGTCGCCGCCCGGTCGCCGGCCTGAGCCGCCCGGAGCAGCTCCTCGGGATCGCGCCGGCTCCGGCGGGACGGTGGTGTCGGTTCGGCCATAGACGGGCCAGTATGCCAACGGGCCTGGGGCGGCAGTCCAGCCCAGGGCGGAGGCGTAGGCTCGCACCGGTGCGAGACCAGGTAGACATCGACGCGGTAGTGGCACTGACCTCGGCTCTCGTCGCGGTCGACACCCAGAACCCGCCGGGCAACGAGCGGCCGATCTCCGACGCGGTCCACGACGCGCTGGCCGGGTGGCGTCCCCTGTGGCGGGAGGTCGAGCCGGAACCGGGGCGCCTGTCGCTGATCGCGGAGGTCCCCCACCCCGACGGCCCCGGGGATCGACCGACCCTCATCGTCAACGGCCACCTGGACGTGGTGCCGGCCATCCGGGACGCGTGGACCCACGAACCGTTCGAGCCGACCGTCGAGGACGGCCGGCTTTACGGACGGGGCAGCGCCGACATGAAAGGCGGCATCGCGGCCGCGGTTTGCGCCCTGGACCTGCTGGAGCGGGCCGGTCGGGCGCCGGGCTGCAACTTGGTGTTCCACTTCGTCGCCGACGAGGAGGTCGGCGGCCGGCTCGGCACCCAGGCCCTGCTCGAGATGGGCCTGATCAAGGGCGACGCGTGCCTCGTCCCGGAGCCGACCAGCATGCAGTTGTGCATCGCGGAGCGCGGCTTGCTGCAGGGTCACGTCACGGTGCACGGCCGGCCCGGTCACGGCAGCCGGCCCAGCGAGGCGGTGTCGGCCATCGAGCACGCCGCCCGCCTCGTCGTCGGGTTGCACGGCGCCGAGTTCGGCGAGGGGCGCCACCCGCTCCTCGGCCGGCCGACCTGCAACATCGGGACCATCGAGGGCGGCAACGGCCTCAACGTGATCGCCGAGCGATGCCGCTTCGGCGTCGACCGTCGGGTCCTTCCCGGCGCCACGGCGGAGGGCAGCGAGGCCGAGCTGCGGGAGCGGATCGCGTCTCTCGGCGTCGAGGGGTTGAGTTACGACTTCGACTTGAAGGTGTTCGGCGAAGCCAGCGAGCTGCCGCCCGACGACGCTTTCCTCGAGCAGGTGCGCTCCGCTTTGGTGAAGGCCACCGGGGAGCAGCCCGAGGTGATAGGGATGAGCTTCACGACCGACGCCCGTTTCGTGCGCAACGGCGCCGGGATCCCGGCGGTGGTCTGCGGGCCGGGCAACGTCGAGCAAACCCACGCCGTGGACGAGTGGGTCGGGGTGGACCGCCTGGCCGACGCGACCGCCGCCTACGCGGAGCTCTACGCCGCCTTCTCCTGAGGCAGCGGCGCCGGTGCAGGTCCAGACGCGCTGCCGCTGCGACCCTGACGCGGTCGCCGCGATCGTCGCGCCCCGCACCGGGGTGGTGGAGGAGCAGCCCCTGGCGGCCCCTCCCGGCGAGTACCGCTTCGGGCAGGGAGAGGGTCCCCTCGCCGGCTACCGGCGGGAGGTCGTCGTCACCGCGTTACCCGGCGGCGGGTACACGGTGGAGCAGCGCGTCGGGCTCACCGTCGGGTTGCCGCTGGTGGCGTGGCTGTTCGCGCTCCCCCTCCGCCGCCGCCTGGGCCGGGTCGGGCCGGAGGGGCCGCTGCCGTGGTGGCTGCCCCCCGCCCGCCTGTCCCGGCGGGCCGCGGTGGTCCTCGTCACCCTCTGCGCGGTGTCGGTCCTGGTCGGCTATCTGAGCGACCTGCTCGCCTACACCATGACGTACGCGGCCAGCGAGTTCCGGGTCGGGTCGACCGGTCAGGGGGTGGCGCTCGGCGTCAGCCGGATCGCCGCGCTGGGAGCGGTCGTGGTCCTCGTCGCCGCCGACCGCCGAGGGCGGCGGCCGGTGCTGCTGGCGGCGCTATTCGCCGGCGCGGCGGTCACCGGGGCGAGCAGCCTGGCCCCGTCCCTGTCGTCGCTGACCGCCATGCAGGTGGTGGCCGGGGCGATGGCCGCCGCGGCCGGGGTCCTCGTCGGGGTGCTGGTCGTGGAGGAGATGCCGTCGGGGACCAGGGCGTGGGCGCTCGGGGTCAGCGGCATGTGTTTCGGGCTCGGCTCCGGTCTGGCCCTGGCCGCGCTCCCGCTGGCGGGCACCGGAGCGGGCGGATGGCGTTGGCTGTTCGCCCTCGGCCTGCTCGTCGTGCCCGCCGCCGCGGCCGCCGCCCGCTGGTTGCCGGAGAGCTCCCGGTTCGTCTTGGCGCAAGCCGCTGAGGGCAGAGCGGGGCACGCCGACCCGGGCGGCGCCGCGCCGGGCCGGCGCCGGCATCGATGGGCGCCCCACGACCGGAGGGTGCTGGTGCTGCTCGGGGCCGGGGCGTTCCTGCTGGCCCTCTTCGCCGACCCCGGCGGCGCGCTCCAAAACCAGTACCTGCGCCATCAGCGCCACCTTTCACCGCTCCACATCTCGATCCTGCTGCAGGTGACCGGCACCGTCGGCGGCCTCGGCACCCTCGTCGGCGGCCGCCTGGCGGACACCCGCGGGCGGCGTCCCGTCGCCGCGGTCGGGGTCGCAGCCCTGGCCGGCTCGACGCTCGGCGTGTACCTCACCGGCGGCGTGGCCCTTTGGTGGTGGGAGGCGGCCTCGAGCGTGGTCTCCTACGGCATCGGGCCGGCGCTCGGCGTCTACGGCGCGGAGCTGTTCCCGACCGGGTTGCGGGGCCGGGCCGGCGGGGTCATCACCGTCCTCGGCGCGGCTGGCGGGCTGGTCGGGCTGGCCGCCGCCGGCGGCCTGACCAGCCTGATCGGCACGATCGGGCCGGCCCTGGCGGTGCTTTCTGTCGGCCCCGCGGTCCTCGCGGTGCTGGTCGTGGTCGCCTACCCGGAGACCGCGGCTCGCTCCCTCGAGGAGCTCAACCCGACCGACGCGCCCGCCGCGGAGGTGCTGTGAGCCTTCAGGCGGGACGGACCAGCGTCGGCCACTGCTCGGACAGCCACGCCACGACCGTCGAGGCCACGGCGCTGTCGGCGTTGCGGAGGCCGTGGTCCTTCCCGTCGATCCAGCGGTGAGTGACCGGCCCGGGGATCGCCGCGGTCGCCTCCTCGAGCTCGGAGGGCGAGCCGAACGCGTCCTTGGTCCCGGACACGAACAGGCAGGGGACCGACAGCTGCGGAAAGTGCTCGCTGCGCAGCCGGTCGGGCTTCCCCGGCGGGTGCAGCGGGTAGCTGATCAAGACCAGACCGGCGGCTTGGGGCACCAGCCCGCCGGCGACGGCCATCGAGCACATCCGCCCGCCCATCGACCGCCCGCCGAGGACCAGCGGACCGGCGCCGGCCAGCGCCGAGGCCTGCTCGACGACCGCCGCGATCAGGACCGGAGCCCGGTCGGGGGCCTTGCGCCCGGCCAGGCGGTAGGGGAAGTCCATCCGGGCCACCGTCACCCCGGCCGCGGTCGCCGCCTCGTCGGTGGCGACCAGCTGCGGTTGGTCACGCCCGGCGCCCGCGCCGGGGGCGAGCAGCAGCCCCAGGATCACACCAGCTCGCGTAGCGCGTCGCGGAGGCTGACGGCCTGCGACGCGACGATGTCGGGGTCGGCGCTGTGCTCGAGCGCGTCGGCCAGCGTCCGGGTCCGGCGCCGCAACCCGAGCCACTTGCCGTCGTCGAACCCGATGGGGGTGGGGCCCTCCACCGCGCCGGCGTTGGCGATGACATCAGCGACGCGTTCTTTGTCGTCGGGGTCGCCGGCGAGGCGGTTGACCGCCGCGAAAAGCTCTTCCAGCTCCCGGTACCGGGCCTCGTCGTCCTCGTCGTCCCCGGCCCCGCCGACCTGGTCGAACAGCGCCTCGACGGCGGCCTCGTCGACGCTCGGGACCACCAGGTCAGGGCCGTCCCATGCGTGGGGGATGGCCCGGTCCTCGAGCAGGACGGTCAGCAACGCTCGCTGCTCGGGTAGCCACTCGGGCACCTCGTAGGAGGTCTCGGGCCCGCCGCCGAGGAGCCGGACGTCCTCACCGTCGTCGTCCTCACCGTCCTCGCCGGCGACGTCATCGGGGGCGGCGGCGCCCTCGCCGGCACCGCTGTCAGGGCCGGCCCCGAACACCGCGGCGGCGGAGCGGGCCACCTCGCTGTCCTCCAGCGCTACGGCGTCGTCGAGCGCACCGTTGGCCAGCGCCGGGTTGCCCGTCGCCGGGCCGGACCCCGCCGGGGCGGCGTGTTCGCCGTCGTCGCCGGTCGCGCCGCGCGCGCCTTGGGCGGAGCCGATCCCGGAGGAAGGAAGCGACGGGGTCGCCACCGCCGGGCGCAGCAGCGTCACCAGGACCGCCGCCTGCTGGCGGATCTCGTCTTCCAGCGCCTCGTCGGCTCCCAGCGCGGCGAGGAGCCGGCGGGTCACCCGGCCGATCGCCGCCCACTCGTCGGGGGTCACGCCGGGATAGTCCTCGGTCATGAACACCCCCGCCGACGCTTCGGCCACGTCCCCGTCGGCCTCCATGTCGGTCGGGTCCACCCGCAGACGCTGGGCGGCCTTGAACATCATCTCGACCGCGAGGACCACCTCCCCGTCGACGGCGCCGGCGTAGGGCCGCGCGCCCCCCTCGTCGCCACCGGCGAGGGCCGGGCCGGCCGGATCGGCGGCCACCTCGGCCAGCTCCTCCACCAAAGCGTCGACGCGTTCCTCGTCGGTGACGGCCACCACCAGATCGTCGTCCTCGAAGCGGTGAAGGATCCGCTCCGCCACCAGGGCCTCGATGAGCCGGCCGCGGGCCCGGTCCTCCCAGTCGACGATCCGGTAGCCGACCTCCTCGTCGTCGTCGCCGGGCGGCAGCGACGGCAGCGGGGACGCCACCAGCTTCTGGCGGCACAGGTGGCACCGGCCCTTGGAGTCCACCTCGTAGCCGCAGTTGGCGCAGTACCAGATCTTGCTCATGAACGGGGTCCTCTCGGGGCGTGGCAGGTGAAGCAGGTGGGCGGCGTCACGCTCTCATACTTGCCCAACACCACCCGCCGGCCGCCACCTGGCGGCGGCAGCCGTCGGGGTCAGCCGGCGGCAGGCCGCTTGGGCAGCACCGGAGCGTCGCGCCCGGTACCCGACGTGCGGCCCCGGCCGTCACCGATCTCCTCGTGGTACTCCTCCTCGACGTTGACCGACCACGTGTCGTGGCTGGCCCCGAAGAGGTTCTCGACCGCCAGCATGGCTGTGTACATCGAGTGGTCGGCGTTGTTGTAACGGTGCATGCCGTTGCGGCCCACCGGCCACACGTTGGCCACGTTGGCCTCCAGCCACCGCCGGATCGTCTCGACGTTGTCCCCGTACTGGGCGTCGTAGTACGGGTACGCCTTGGGCATCCGCACGACGTAGCCGGTCTCGACCCGGGCCGGGTCCACCAGCTTCAAGTTGCCCAGCTCCTGCTTGGCCCGCTCGACGAGAACCTCGTCGGGGGCG
The DNA here is from genome assembly GCF_025499425.1 of Acidiferrimicrobium sp. IK. Classification (GTDB taxonomy): domain Bacteria; phylum Actinomycetota; class Acidimicrobiia; order Acidimicrobiales; family Palsa-688; genus Acidiferrimicrobium. Next base: position 68,573 of record NZ_JAIMCB010000013.1, on the reverse strand, counting down.
CTCCAAGTGGCGTCACCCTCGACGACGGTGTACTCAAGGCCGAGCACGTTGCGGCCGTCTTTGACCATGTGCGGCGACCACGAACCGAAGTTCTGGATGCGCATCGCGGTGGTCCCCTTGTCGTGCAGGTAGATCCAGTTGTCGGTCCAAGGCACCTCGTCGGCGGGGACGACGAGAGCCACGGTCAGGAAGTCCCGGTACGACAGGTCGTCGGCGGCGGCGATGACCTCGGCCGGCGCCGGGGGGTCCATCGCCTTGACCAGCGCGCCGAGCGGCATCGACGAGATCACCGAGCTGGCCTCGTATTCGGTCACTCCCCCGTCGGAGGTGGCTTCGATGGTGACCGCCCGGCCGCCCTCGTGGCGGATGCGGGTGACCCGGGTGTTCATGACCACCTTCGTGCCGGCAGCCTCCACCAGGTCCCGGCAGCGCTCCCACATCATCCCGGGGCCGAGGCGCGGGTACTCGAACTCCTCGATGAGGGAGGTGATCTCCTTCTGGTTGCGCTTGGGCAGCAGCGCGTTCATGATCGCCGACGCCAGCGACAGGTTCTTGATCCGCTGCGCGGCCCAGTCGGCGCCCATCTCGGACCCGGGGTGGCCCCAGACCTTCTCGGTGTAGGTCTTGAAGAAGTGCCGGTACAGCCGCCAGCCGAAGCGGGCGGCGACCCAGCCCTCGAAGTTGGACTGGTCCTTGGGGGGATGGACCTTCACCCACACGTACGACAGGACGCAGCGGACGGCCTCGATGACGCCGAGGTTGGTCAGCGCGTTCATGGCCTTCAGCGGGTAGTCGTAAAACTTGCCCTTGTAGAAGATCCGGCTCTTGCGGGGCCGGAGCATGAAGTCCTCAGCGGGGAGGATCTCGTGCCACAGCTCCTCTACCGGGGTGACCTTGGTGAAGAAGCGGTGGCCGCCGATGTCGAAGCGCCAGCCGTCTCGCTCGACGGTCCGGCTGATCCCGCCGACGATGTCGTCGCTCTCGAGAACCGTGGAGCGCTTGCCGGCCTTGGACAGCTGGTAGGCGGCGGTGAGGCCGGCAGGCCCCGCCCCGATCACCACGACGTTGTCCGCCGCGCCGTTGGCGTCAACCACCCCGGCCTCTTGGTCAGTCAAACCGTGCGCTCCTTAGTCGTGTGCAGGCCCGATGCGGGCGTCTGGCAAACCGCTGCTGCAGTCGCGGCGCCGGCTCTCCGGCGGGCGCCGCGAGGGGCCGTCCAGCGCTCCAGCGGCTGCCCAGGATAGCTGGCAGGGTCGAAAAAGGGCGGTAGCCCCGAAGCGGGCGGCGCCGTGGGGTCAGCTGGGATAGCGCACCAGGTTTTCGAACTCGTAGAACTGATGGCCGTTGGCCGCCACCACCTGCTCGCCGGTGGGGCGCAGCAGGTTCAGCCAGCTGCGGAGCTGGCCGCAGTCGCCTCCAAGCCCCGGATATCCGTCGCGATAGACCAGCCACAGCGTGTGGTTGGCACCGAGACGGCTGAGCATCTGCTGGGCGAACACGTCGACGTGGGTGGCGGCGATGGTGGCCTTGTAGTCCACCCAGTTGACTCGCTGCGGGCCGATGGCCCTCGGGAAGGTCAGCTCCGACACCTGCGGCACCTTGAGGAGACGGTCGACCGCCGGGCCCAGCTGATCCGGGCAGTAAACGACCAGGTCCCCGGGCTGGGCCTGAGCGTTGAGGACCGCCGCGACCTGCACCGCCTGGGTGCGGGCCTGCCCGTTCTCGCCCAGGCCGGTGAGCACACCGGCGATCGACAGGACCGCCACGGCCAAGGCTGCCACCTTCCGGCTGAACAGCCCGACGCCCATGGCGACGATGAGCAGGAACAGCGGCAGCACGACGGCCGCGTACCGGGCGACGAACGCGGCCTGGGCCAGCGCCCCGGCGACGACGGCGAGGACCAGCGTGCCGGCGACCACCCCGACCAGGCCGGCGACGCGCCGGCGGGGGGCGGTGGTCAACAGCACCGCGGCCCGGCCGGCGCCGGGCGCCCCGGCCGGCGCCGGGCGACCGAAGACGCCGAGGGCGCCCAGCGCGAACAGCCCGTAGGTGAGCAGCTGTCCCCACGGTCCGCTCCCGCCGAAGTCACCGAAGACGCCGAGCAGGTCGGCGGGGCCGGCCGCTCCGGTCCACGGGGTCCCGGTGTGCAGAGACTGGTATACGAACACCGGCGACCATGGCAGCCAGGCCACACCGCCGAGCACCATGGCGCCGAACACCGGCCGGATGCCGGCGTTGCGCGCCGCGATCGGCTCCCCGCGGCTGTCCCGCCAGATCCGCCACAGCAGCCACGCGCCCACGGTGGTCACCAGGTAGATGGCCCAGTAGTGGGTGTAGAGCAACGCCGCGGTGACCGCGGCCACCTTGAGCAGGTTGCGCCGGGTGGGCGCCGCCAGGGCCTGGGTGAAGGCCAGGTAGCCGACCAGCGCCCACAGGATCATCAGGGAGTACATCCGCGTCGCGGTCGCGTACTGGATCGCGAACGGAGAGCTGATACCGAGGAACAGCGCCACCCACCCGACGGTGGGACCGCCGAGGCGGCGACCGGCCCGCCAAAACAGGGGGATGGTGCACACGGAGATCAGCCCGGAGAGGGCTCGCACCGCGAAGTCGCCGCGGCCGAAGACCAGCATCCACACGTGGAGGAGCAGGTAGTACAGCGGCGGCGCCCCGTCGTGGGCCAAGGCGCCGGGGATCTGGGTGACCGGGAGCTTGGCGATGTTGACGCTGATCGTCTCGTCGAGCCAGAGCGGGCTCGGGGCGTAGAACCGCAGCGCCACGCCGCCGACGGTGACCACCGCGGCCAGCCCGACGAGGATCCTGGCCGAACGGGGTCCCGACCAGGCCTCCGCGACCACCCGGCGGACCTCGCCGCGAAGCGTCGGCTCCGCCTGCACGGTGGGGCTCAAGGTGCTGGTCACGGCGGTGGTCACGGTGCCGAAAGGTTACCCACGCGAAGGGAACCTCAGGCGTCACCGGGCCCCGGCGGCGGCGGCACCCGCCGTCGGCCGCCTCCAGCGACCCCGGGAGGGCCCCGCCTGCACCCCCGGGAGGGCCCCCGCAAGCACCCCCGGGAAGGCCCCGCCGGCACCTCCGGGAGGGCCCCGCCGGGGAGGGGGTAGGGTCACGAGATGAGCACCACACGGGCCCGGCAGGCCCCCGACCGCAACCTGGCGCTCGAGCTGGTGCGGGTCACCGAGGCCGCGGCCATGGCTGCGGCGCGCTGGATGGGTCGAGGCGACAAGGAGGGGGCCGACGGGGCCGCGGTGGACGCCATGCGCATCGTCCTCGACGGGGTGCCGATGGCCGGGATCGTGGTCATCGGCGAAGGCGAGAAGGACGAAGCGCCGATGCTCTACAACGGGGAGGAGATCGGTAACGGCACCCCGCCGCTGACCGACGTCGCCGTCGACCCGATCGACGGCACCACCCCGACCGCCCTAGGCCGCGGCGGCGCGCTGTCGGTGATCGCGGTCGGCGAGCGGGGCACGATGTTCAACCCCGGGCCGTGCGTGTACATGGAGAAGCTGGCGGTGGGTCCCGAGGCCGCCGGGCAGGTGAGCATCGAGCTGTCGCCGTCGGAGAACATCGCCGCGGTGGCGAAAGCCAAGAAGGAGTCGGTGCGCGACGTGACCGCGGTCATCCTCGACCGGCCCCGCCACGCCGACCTGATCGCCGAGGTCCGCTCCACCGGCGCCCGGATCTCCCTCATCACCGACGGGGACGTCGCCGGCGCCATCGCCACCGCGTGGCCGGCCACCGGCGCCGACATCCTCTTCGGCATCGGGGGCACACCGGAGGGGGTCATCGCGGCCGCGGCCTTGAAGTGCATGGGCGGCGAGATCCAGGGCCGGCTGTGGCCCCGCGACGACGCCGAGCGGGCCGAGGCGATCCGCCAGGGCTACGACTTGGACAAGGTCCTGACCCACGACGACTTGGTGCAAGGCGACAACTGCTTCTTCGCGGCGACGGGCATCACCGACGGCGAGCTGCTCCGCGGTGTGCGCTACGACCGCAGCGGCGCGCTCACCGAGTCGCTGGTGATGCGCTCCAAGTCGGGGACGGTCCGGCGGGTCACCGCCTCCCACAAGCTGAAGAAGCTGGCCCAGTACTCCTCGGTAGCGTTCGAGTAATCGGTAGCGTTCGAGTAACCCGCGGCGCGGCGCGCCCCGGTCAGCCGAGCGGCCGGGACCACACCGAACGGGCCCGGTAGAAGCCGGCGGGACCCTCGGCCGACAGCGACGGGCACGCCCAGCCTTCCCGGCGCACCGCGTCTTCCACCGCGGCGAGGAGGTGGGTGCCCACGCCGGTGCCGCGGTGCTCCTCGGCGACGACCACCCGGATGTGCCCGCCGTCGTCGGCCAGCCACGCCGCGCCGATCCCGACCAGCACCCCCTCCCGGTGGGCGCTGCGCACCACCCGCCGGCGGGGGGTGGCGGGGTCGACGAGCGCCGCGACGCCGGGCTCGCCGAGCAGGCCCAGCGCGGACGGGTCGGGGGTCCGGGCGGCGGTGATGGTCAGCTCCAGACCGCCCCGGCCCACCACCGCGGGCGGCCCGAACGCGACGTCCGCGAGGGGCTCCCAGCGCCGCCCGCCGGGGGCGTGGACCTCCTCCAGCAGCGTCACCCGCTCCAGCACCACGGCCAGCACCAGGCGGCCCAACGCCGTCACCAGGGCGTGGATCGATTCGGGGGGAAGACCGTCGGCGAGGGTGACGTGGGGGACCCACGGCCACGACAGGGGCCTCTCTAGCGGCGGGGCGAACGCCGCGTCGCGAAGCGCCCGCAGCGCGGCCACGTCGCCTGCCACCCCCAACAACAGCACCGGGTTGGCCGGCAGGAACGTGGCCGGCGGCCCGACGCTCACCTCGATGCGGGCTGGCGCCGCCGCGGCGGCTGAGCGCAGCCTGGCCAGCGCGGCGTCGAGGTCCGCTGCTTTCAAGTTGAGCGGCGGGACCAGGGTGATGTGGGGGCGGATCCGGTCGATCGCCCCGTCGCCGACGGCCCGGCGCACCCCGTCGATCCAGTCACCGGCCGGCGGGTCGATCAGGGCGACGACGCCGACGCGCCGGCGGCCGCTCAGCTGCCGGGCACCCCGGAGGAGGACCCGGCCAGCTCCAGGCGGACCTCGGCCCACCGGCGGTCCTCGGCCGCGGTCTCGTCGTCGGAGTCCCGACCGAGACGGCTGTCGGCGTCGCGCAGGTCGGCCCGGGCGGCGTCGGTGTCGATGTCGGCGGGCAGCTCCGCGATGTTGGACAGCACGCTCACCTGGTTGTCGCGGACCTCCACGAAACCGCCCCGCACCGCCGCCGAGGTGTCCTGCCCGCTCTCGGGCACGACCTTCACGTAGCCGATGCCGAGGGCGCCGATGAAGGGCGCGTGACCGGTCTGGAAGGCGATCTCGCCTTCCGTCGTGCGGCACACCACCATCGCCGCCTCGTCGTCGAAGACGATCCGCTCGGGCGACACGACCTTCACCGACAGGGTCACCTCAGGACTCGTCCTTCTTGAACTGCTCCGACTTCTTCAGCACGTCGTCGATGCCGCCGACCGCGACGAACGCCTGCTCCGAGACGTCGTCGAACTCGCCGGTGGCCAGCTTGTCGAACGCCTCGATGGTCTCGGAGAGGGGCACGGTGGTGCCGGGCTGGCCGGTGAAGGTCTCCGCGACGTACATCGGCTGGCCCAGGAACTTCTCGATCTTGCGGGCCCGGCCGACGAGGACCTTGTCCTCCTCGGCCAGCTCGTCGATGCCGAGGATGGCGATGATGTCCTGCAGCTCCTTGTAGCGCTGCAGGATCTGCACCACCCGCCCGGCGACCCGGTAGTGCTCGGCGCCGACGACATCGGGCTGGAGGATGGTGCTGGTCGACGCCAGCGGGTCGACCGCCGGGAAGATGCCCTTGGCGAACACGTCACGGGACAGGTTGGTCGTGGCGTCGAGGTGGGTGAAGGTGGTGAACGGAGCCGGGTCGGTGTAGTCGTCGGCGGGCACGTACACGGCCTGCACCGAGGTGATCGAACGGCCCCGGGTCGAGGTGATCCGCTCCTGCAGCTGTCCCATCTCGTCGGCCAGGGTCGGCTGGTAGCCCACCGCGGACGGCATCCGTCCGAGGAGGGTCGACACCTCGGAGCCGGCCTGCACGAACCGGAAGATGTTGTCGATGAACAGGAGCACGTCCTGGTCCATCTCGTCGCGGAAGTACTCGGCCATGGTCAGCGCGGAAAGCGCGACCCGGAGACGGACGCCGGGCGGCTCGTCCATCTGGCCGTACACCAGGGCGCAACGCTCGAGGACGCCGCTCTCCCCCATCTCCAGCCACAAGTCGTTACCCTCACGGGTCCGCTCCCCCACCCCGGCGAACACCGAGGCGCCGCCGTGCTCCTTGGCGACGCGGGTGATCATCTCCAAGATGAGGACGGTCTTGCCGACGCCGGCGCCGCCGAACAGGCCGATCTTGCCGCCCTGGGCGTACGGCTCGAGCAGGTCGACGACCTTGAGGCCGGTCTCGAACATCTTGCGCTGCGGCTCGAGCTGGTCGAAGTTCGGCGGCTCGCGGTGGATGTCCCACCGCTCCTCGATGCCTTCGATCGCCTCGCCGCGGGTGTCGAGCGGCTCGCCGATCACGTTGAAGACGTGTCCGAGGGTGGCCCGGCCGACCGGCACGCTGATACCCCGGCCGGTATTCTTCACCACCGCACCGCGGCGCAGGCCATCGGTCGGCTTGAGGGCGATGGCCCGAACCCGGTCCCGGCCGATCTGCTGGGCGACTTCGGCGGTGATGGTGATCGTCTTGTCCTCGACCTTGGTCTCGAACGTGACCGCCATGTTGACCTCGGGCAGCTGGTCGGGGGGGAACTCGATGTCGACGACGGGACCGACGATGGCGACGATCCGCCCGTCCTTAAGTTCGGTCTGCGGCGATTCGATGGTGGTCACAGCTGGGCTCCTCGGCCTGTCGGTCCCGTTGGGGTGCGGGATCGGGTGGGGAAAGTGGACGGGATGGCGCCGGGCGCGGTGGCCATCAGGACCCGCTGCCCGCGGCGAGGGCCGCCGCCGCGCCGGTGACCTCGACCAACTCGGTCGTGATCGCCTCCTGGCGCACGCGGTTGGCCTTGCGCTCGTAGAGCTTGATGAGATCGCTGGCGTTGTCGGTGGCCGACTTCATGGCCCGCTGGCGGGCCGCGTGCTCCGACGCGGCCGCTTCGAGCAGGGCCGAGTACACCCGGCTCTCGACGTAGAGCGGAAGCAGCCGCTCCAGGATCGCCTCCGGCTCCGGCTCGAACTCGTAGGCGGCCTCCGGGCCGCTGTGCTCGCTGCCGCCGCCGATCTCCTCCAGCGCGGAGCGGTCGAGGGGCAGGAGGCGGCGGGTCGCGACCTTCTGGTTGCCGAGGGACAGGAACTGGGTGTAGATCAGCTCCAAGCGGTCGATCTCCCCGGCCACGAAATCGTCGCGGATCGCCCCGGCGATGGCCCGGGCGTCCTCGGCGCGGGGCAGCTCCGAGAAGCCGGTCCAGCTCTGAGCGACGTCTTGGTGGCGGAACCTGAAGTAGTTGACGCCCTTCTTGCCGGCCACGTACACCTTCGCGTCGAGGCCGTCGCGGCGGGCCGCGGCGACCGCCTGGTCGGCGGCGCGGGTGACGTTGGCGTTGTAGCCGCCGGCCAGGCCCTTGTCGGCGGTGATGGCCAGGATCCCGACGGTGCGGACCGGGTCCCTGGTCTCGAGGAGCGGCTGGTCGAGGTTGGCGCCGGCCTTGGTCAGGTGGGCGACCACCGTCGTCATCAGCTCCGCGTAGGGGCGCGCCGCGGCGACCCGCTGCTGGTCCTTGGCGATGCGGCTGGCCGCGATCAACTCCATGGCCCGGGTGATCTTGCGCACGTTCTGGTTGCTGCGCACCCGCTGGCGCAGGGCGCGCTCCTGACCGCCGGCCACTAGCTTGCGCTGTCGCTGTCGGCCTGCTCGCTCGTCTCGAAGCGGGCCTTGAACTCCGTGATGACCGACTCGAGCTCCTCTTCGGGCAGCCCGCCCCCGTCGCGCATCCCCGCCATCATGTCCTTCTTGGTGGAGCGGACGTGCTCGAGCAGCTCGGCCTCGAAGCGGCGGATGTCAGCGACGGGCAGGTCGTCGAGGTGGCCGCGGGTCCCGGCGTAGAGCGACACGACCTGCTCCTCGACTCGAAGCGGGGCGCCGTTGGCCTGCTTGAGCAGCTCCATCAGCCGCCGGCCCCGGTCGATGAGCGCCTGGGACGCCTTGTCCAGCTCGGCGCCGAAGGAGGCGAAGGACTCCAGCTCACGGAAGTTGGCCAGGTCCAGCTTGAGACCGCCGGAGACCGCCTTCATGGACTTGATCTGCGCCGAGCCGCCGACCCGGGACACCGAAGTGCCGACGTTCATCGCCGGGCGCTGCCCGGAGTTGAACAGGTCCAGCTCCAAGAAGATCTGGCCGTCGGTGATCGAGATCACGTTGGTGGGGATGTACGCCGAGATGTCCCCCTCCTTGGTCTCGATGATCGGCAGCGCGGTGAGGCTGCCGCCGCCCAGCTCGTCGGAGAGCTTCGCGGCCCGCTCCAGCAGGCGGCTGTGGAGGTAGAACACGTCGCCCGGGTAGGCCTCGCGCCCCGGGGGCCGGCGCAGAAGCAGCGACATCTGGCGGTACGCCTCGGCCTGCTTGGACAGGTCGTCGTAGACGACGAGGGCGTGCTCGCCGTTGTCCATCCAGTGCTGGCCCATCGCGCAGCCGGTGTAGGGCGCCAGGTACTTGAGGGGGGAGGGGTCCGACGCCGGGGCGTCGACGACGACGGTGTAGTCCAGCGCGCCGGCCTGGCGGAGCGTGTCGACGATCTGGGCGACCGTCGAGTTCTTCTGGCCGACCGCCACGTACACGCACTTCACCCCCAGCCCCTTCTGGTTGATGATCGTGTCGATGGCGATGGAGGTCTTGCCGGTCTTGCGGTCGCCGATGATCAGCTCCCGTTGCCCGCGCCCGACCGGGGTCATCGCGTCGATGACCTTGATGCCGGTCTGCAACGGCTGCTTCACCGGCTGGCGGTCGACGACGCCGGGGGCCTGGATCTCGATGCGGCGCAGCTGGGTGTTTTGGATCGGCCCTTGACCGTCGATCGGCTCGCCCAGGGAGTTGACGACCCGCCCGAGGAGTCCGTCGCCGACAGGGACGTTGATGATCCGGCCGGTGGCCTTGACCGGCTGGCCCTCCTCGACCTTCTCGGCCTCGCCGAGGAGCACCGCGCCGATCGACGTCTCGTCGAGGTTGAGCGCCAGCCCGAGCAGGCCGCCCTCGAACTCCAGCAGCTCGTTGACTTCGGCATCGGGAAGGCCCGACACCCGAGCGATGCCGTCACCGACCTCGATGACCCGGCCGACCGTCTCCGCCTCCGCCTTGGGGCTGTACTGGTCGAGGCTGCGGCGCAGGGCGGCGGCGATCTCGTCTGCGTTGAAGGTCAGGTCAGTCATTGGGTCCTCGGGGTATCGTCTGGTGAGGGCGTGAGAAGGGCGTGTGACGGTCAGACCGGCGTCAGCCGGCCTCGTGGGTGGTGTCCGCCGCTGCGTGGCGCGCCGGGGTCCGCATCGACCGGCGGAGCTGCTCGAGTCGGTGTCCAATCGTACCGTCGATGATGGTGTCGCCGACCCGGGCGACCACGCCGCCGATCACGCTCGGGTCGATCACGGTGCGCACGACCACCTCGCGCCCGAGGGTGCGAGTCAGGCCTTGGCGGAGCCGTTCGAGGCGGTCCGCGTCGAGCGGCTCGGCGACGCGGACCTCGGCGACGTACTCGTTGCGCTCGTCGGCCGCCCGGGCGACCAGCCGGTCGATGATCTCGGGGAGGTCCAGGGCTTGGTTCTCCCCGACCACCCACGCCGCCAGCTGCGCGGTGATCGGCGAGACCTTGCCTTCGAGCAGCTGGGCCAGGGTGGCCTGGCGGGCCTCGACGGGCACGCTCTGGTCCGACAGGACCCAGAGCAGGCCGTCGTTGGCTTCCAGCGTCCGCGCGACGCGGAACAGCTCCTCCTCGACGGTGTCGAGCTGGCCTTGGTCCTTGGCCACCTCCAGGAGGGCGGACGCGTACGCGTCGGGGGTGATCACTGGAGCGCGGCGCCTGCGTCGCTGGTCGGGCCGGCGTTGAGTTCGTCGATGAAGCGGTCGATGAGCGCCAGGTTGGTGTCGCGGTCGAGGTTGGCGCCGACGACCTTCTCGGCCAGGTCGAGGGCAACCTCGCGAACCTGACCCTCGAGCTCGCCGAGCACCCGCTCCTGGGCGGCCTGCAATGCGGAGTCGTTGCGGGCCCGCAGCTCGGCGGCCTCCGCCTCGGCGCGGGCCATCAGGTCCTGGCGGACCTGCTCGGCGGCCTGGCGGGCCTCGTCGAGGATGTGGCTGGCCTCGGAGCGGGCCTCGGCCAGCTCCCGCTTGTAGTCCTCGAGGGTCTGCTGGGCCTCGACCCTGGCCTGTTCAGCGCTGGAGAGGTCGTTGGCGATCCGCTCCGTCCGGTCCCGCATGAGCTTGACCAGCGGCGGCAACGCCAGCTTCCAGAGCACGACGAACAGCACCACGAACGCCAGCGTGCCCCAGACGATCTCGGGGACCGTGGGCAGGATGGGGTTCTTGGACTGGGCGTTTTGGCACGAGATGCCCGCCGCGCTGCAGTCCACCTTCTGTGTGGCGGCCACCAGGCCGGCAGCGAAGAGCACGGTCGAACTCAGCCGACGAAGAGGACGAGGATCGCCACCACGAAGCCGATGAGGGCGAGGGCCTCGGTGAAAGCGATGCCGAGGAACATCGTGGTCCGGGCGACACCGGCCGACTCCGGCTGGCGGGCCATGGCCGTGATGGCGTTACCCACGACGATGCCGATGCCGACACCAGGGCCGATGGCGGCTGCGCCATAGGCGATACCGGCGCCGATGCTCTGACCGGCCTTCTGGACCTCCTTGGTTCCGATGTTGACGTTGCTGGCGGCTTGTAGGGCGTCGATCACCCTGTTCCTCCTGTTGGTTGGTGGTGCCTAGTGCTCGGGGTGAAGCGAAGGTCCGAGATAGACGCCGGTGAGAATGGCAAAGATGAACGCTTGCAGCACCGCGATCAGCACCTCAAAGATGATGATCACGATCTCCATCAGCACCGGCAGGACCCCGATCGGGATCGTGGCCGTAACAGTGTTGTGGAAAAACAAGGCGTCGGCCATCAGCGCGAAGGTCACCAGCAGCAGGTGGCCGGCGAGCATATTGGCGAAGAGCCGGATGGCCAGGGTGAGCGGGTTGAGCAGGAACCGCTGGGCGCCTTCGATGACCGCCACCAACGGGACCAGGAAGCCGGGAACCCCGGGTGGGATCGTCGAGTTGCGGACGTACGCCCGGAAGCCCTGGCGTTTGATGCCCGCATAGTTGTACACGCCCCACACGATCAGCGCCAAGACCAGCGGATTGGCCATGCGGGCGTCGGCAGGGAACTGGAAGATCGGGATGATCTCGAAGATGTTGCAGAGGAAGACGAAGCAGAAGATCGCGAGGATGAACGGGAGATAGCCCAGCCCGTCGGCGCCCATCGTCTCCATGATGATCTGGCCGTTGACGAACTCGATCAGCGACTCGGCGATGTTTTGCGTGCCGCGGGGGACCATCGCCTTTCGCCGGGCGGCGTGGAAGAACAGTCCGAGGGTCAACGCGACGGCGAGTACATCGATCAGGGCGGTCTTGTTGAACCCCCCGGGGCCGATGTTCTTCCAGTTGAGCAACTCCCCGATGGGCGGGAAGTCAAGGCCGGCGACGAGGTGGGGTACGGCGGGGATCATCGGTCAGTTCCGGGGTCTGTGGTGGGGGCGGCGGGGGTGGTGCGGGCACGGCGGCTGGCCCGGGTCGGGAAGTGGAACTCGCTGTTGGGCTTCAGGCCTGGGTTGGCGAGCGTGGCCGAGACGTAGCGCATCTCCCAAAACAGCAGCCCGAGGTGGGTGACGAGGAGGGTGATGCAAAGCGGGATGACCGGGAAGTGCCAAAACGGGTGCACCGCGAACACCGCTACGCCGAGCAGGATCAGGCGCAGCAGGAACCCGCCGAGCGCGGCGCCGGCCAGCGCGGCGGCACCCCGCCGGGCACCCCACGCCAGGAGCCCGGCGGCCAGGAGGAAGTTGGTGACGATGAGGCCGACGCCGTAGGCGGCGGCCAGCGCACCGTCCCAGCCCCAGAAGGTCCCGCCGATGAGGATCAGGACCGGCGCTACGGGCAGGGCCCGGCGGGCCATGTCGCGCGCGATCTGCCGTTCCACCGGGGGGATGTCCAACCCGGTGGCGAATGCCGAGGCCATCAGCTTCGGCTCCCGAGCCCTCTGGCCGCGGTCCCCTTCGTCTTGCCCTTCCGTGCTTGGTACTCGAGCTCCTCGGCTTCGATGGTGGCTTTGTACGAGTAGTAGAAGCGAGCCAGCATCCCCACTACGCACAAGACGGTGAGGGAGATGGTGAACACCGGCAGGATCCCGAGGGCCCGGTCGATGCCGTAGCCGATCGCGGCGAACAGCACCGGCGTCAACCCGATGTTGAAGCCGTGAGCCACCCGTTTGCCGGGGAGGTCCTCGTCGAGATTGGTCGGGGTTACTGCCCGGGCGACCTGCTTCGTCGCCGAAACGAGCCGGTCCGGGCGAGCCGCGCGTACGGGGGCGCTCCCCTGCGCCTCCTGCGCCTTGTCTACCAGCACGGTTGATAAATCTACGGAACGCGGCTGCGGCCGTGCAAATCTGCCGGGCCGGAGGGTGCTGCGCCCTTCACGTCGGCGGGTCCTGCGCCGTCGCCGCCGGCCCCGTCGTCGTCGGCGGCGCCGGGCCGGTTGGCCACCCCGCCCCGCCCGCGGGGGGTGAAGAGGGTGTAGAGCGCGACGCCGAGGCCGAGGATGGCGGCGGGGATGAAAGCGCTGTTGTGGTTGGTCAGCGCCGGCACGAGCACCAGCCCCGACAGCAGCGCGGTCCAAGTCCAGAGGATCAGCACCGAGCGGGTCTGGCCGTGCCCGAGGCGCATCAGCCGGTGGTGCAGGTGGTTCTTGTCGGCGGTGGCCATCCCGGTGCGCCGGCCGGCTCGGCGCACGATGGCGAACGCGGTGTCGAGCATCGGGATGCCGAGGATGAAGAACGGGATGAAGATCGGCGCGTAGAAGAAGTAGGTGCGGCCGCTGAACCCGTTGCCGGTCTGCCCGACCACCGACATCGTGGTGGCCGCCATCAGCAGCCCGAGGAGCATCGCCCCGGCGTCACCCATGAAGATTTTGGCCGGGTGGAAGTTGTGGGGAAGGAAGCCGATGCACATGCCGAGGACCACCACGGCGATGAGCGGCCCAGAGTTCTCGGGGGTGACGGTGCCGATCTTGACCAGCTGGTGGCTGTAGAGGAAGAAAGCCAGCGACGCGATGGCCACGATCCCTGCGGCCAGCCCGTCGAGACCGTCGATGAAGTTGACCGCGTTGGCCATCCCGACCACCCAGACCACCGTCATGACCGCGACCAGTGCCGGGGACAGGCTGAGCGTGGTCCCGAGGAGCGGCACCTTGAAGAACAGCATGCTGATCCCGGCGAAGTACAGCACGGTGCCGGAGAGGACCTGGCCGGACATCTTTGCCGGCGGTGACATCTCCCGGAGGTCATCGAACATCCCGACGGCGAAGATCACGGTGGCGGCGACCACCAAACCGATCGGCTCCGAGCTGCCCCGGAACACCGGCCGCAGACCTTTCAGCTGCGAGGCGGTGGCCATCGCCGCCAGCAGCCCGACGAACATCGCAGCGCCACCGACGGTCGGTGTGGGCCGCTCGTGGACCCGCCGCTCGTCGGGGACGACGATGATCGAGAACCGCCGGGCCAGGACCCGGACCGCGAACGTCGCTGCGAACGTGGTCACCGCGGCCACGACGGCCACGATGACGTAGTCGCGGTACTGGTTGATGGCCCCGCTCCCTACGGGTACGGAGTGAACTTGGAGCAGAGCGTGGCGACCTCGTCACGCACCGCCCCGATTGCCGTCTCGTCGCCGGGTGAGCGAAGCACCCGGGCGATCAGGCGGGCGACGGTCGCCATCTCGTCCTCGGCCATGCCGGCGGTGGTCACCGCCGGGGTGCCGATCCGCAGGCCGCTCGTGACGAACGGGGAGCGGGGGTCGTTTGGCACGGTGTTCTTGTTGAGGGTGATCCCGGCCCGGTCCAGCGCCTCCTGGGCGACCTTGCCGGTCAGCTCGGCGTCGAAGGGGCGCAGGTCGACCAGCATCAGATGGTTGTCGGTGCCCCCCGACACGATCCGGAACCCCTCGCCGGCCAGGCCGGCGGCCAGGGCCTGGGCGTTGCGGACGATCTGGGCCGCGTACGACCGGAACTCCGGCTGCGCGGCCTCGCGAAACGCCACCGCCTTCGCGGCGATGACGTGCTCTAGGGGGCCGCCTTGGAGGCCGGGGAAGATGGCCTTGTCGATCGCCGGCCCCAGCTCCTTGGTGGTGAGGATGCAGCCGCCTCGGGGGCCTCGGAGGGTCTTGTGGGTGGTGAAGGTCACCACGTCGGCGATCCCGACCGGGTTGGGGTGGGCCCCTCCCGCGATCAGCCCGGCGATGTGGGCGGCGTCGAACATGAACAGGGCGCCGACGCTGTCGGCGATCTGGCGGTACGGCGCCGGGTCGATGATCCGCGGGTAGGCGGTGGCGCCGGCGACGATCAGCTTCGGACGGTGCTCCTCGGCCAGCCGGGCCAACGCGTCGAGGTCGATGCGCTCGTCGCTGTCGGTCAGCCCGTAGGACACGAAGTTGTAGAAGCGACCGCTGATGTTGACCGGCGACCCGTGGGTCAGGTGTCCGCCCTGGTCGAGGCGCAGGCCGAGCACGGTGTCGCCCGGCTCGAGCAGGGCCAGGTACACGCCGAGGTTGGCGTTGGCCCCCGAGTGGGGCTGCACGTTGGCGTGCTCGGCACCGAACAGCTCGCAGACCCGGCGGCGGGCCAGGTCCTCGGCCTCGTCGATGATCCGGTTGCCGCCGTAGTACCGCTTGCCGGGGTAGCCCTCGGAGTACTTGTTGGTGAGGACCGACCCGGTCGCGGCCATGACCGCCCTCGACGTGAAGTTCTCCGAGGCGATGAGCTGCAGGCCGGTGTTCTGCCGGTCCTTCTCCCGCTCCAGGATGTCGGCTACCTCGGGATCCTCAGCGAGCAGTTGGTCGGCCACGGGCGTCGAGTCTAGGACCGGGGGCGGCGCTGTTCAGCGAGCCCCGGCCGGGCACCGGCGCGAATCGTCAGCCGGCGGGGGCTTTAGCCGGCGAAGCCGGCGAGCAGCACCGAGCCCTGACGCAGGACCTTGGCGTCGGCACCGGTGCAGTCCACGACCGTCGACGGCTGGCCCTGGCAGGTCCCGGCGTCGAGGACCAGGCCCAGCCCGGGGAGAGCGGCCACCTCCGCGGCGGTCGTCGCCGGCGCGGAGCCGTGCAGGTTGGCGCTGGTCGTGGCGATCGGGCCGAGACGCCGGCACACCGCCAGGGGTACGGGGTGAGCGGGGCAGCGCACGCCGATGGTGGCGTCGTCCTCACCCAGGTCCGCAGCCAGGTCAGCCCGCCGCGGCAGCACCAGGGTCAGGGCGCCGGGCCAGTAGGCGTCCATCAGCCGCCGGGCCACGTCGGGCACCTCCGTCGCCAGCTCGAGCGCCTGCTCCACCCCCGACACCAGCACGGGCAGCTCGACGGAGCGGGGCCGGGCCTTGATCCGGAACAGGCGGTCGACGGCCCCCGTCCCCCACGGGTCGGCCGCCAACCCGTAGACGGTGTCGGTCGGCAGGCCGACGATGTCACCGGCCCTTAGCGCCTCGACCGCGGCCGCGACGGCCTCCTCGGGCGGTGGGTCACCGAGCGCAGCGAGGATGGCCATCCCAGGACGCTACCCCTCAAGCCTGCGGGGCTCGCCCCACCAGCGCCCGGGGCCTCCCGGCCAGGTCGGGGCGCACCTCGACGTCCACCAGCCCGGCGTCGCGGGCCAAAGCGGCGACGTCCTCCGCCTGGTGGGGGGCGATCTCGACGACCAGCGCCCCTCCGGGCATCAGCCACCCACACGACGGCCCGGTTATGGCGGCCACGTCCTCCAAGCCGGTCGGGCCAGCCTCGAGGGCGCCGTTGGGCTCCCAATCCCGCACCACCGCGTCCAGCGAGGCCATTTCTCCACTGGAGATGTACGGAGGGTTGGACACCGCCAGAGTGACCCGGCCGCGCAGCGCCTCTGGCAGAGCTTGCCACCAGGCGCCGCGGGCCAGCCGGACCTTGGGGGCCGCCCACCCGCCGAGACCGGCCAGGTTGGCGCCGGCGACGGCCAGCGCGTCGGGGGACTCGTCGGTCGCCCACACCTCCGCCATGCGCCGCTCCTTGGCCAGCGACAGGGCGATCGCCCCCGAACCGGTACCGAGGTCGACGGCCACCGGGTCGGGAGCGGCGATGGCATCGAAAACCTCGAGGGCCACCTCGACGACGGCCTCGGTTTCCGGGCGGGGGATCAGCACCCGGCCGTCGACCATCAAGTCTAGGGTCCGGAACGGCCAGTGCCCGACGACGTACTGCAGCGGCTCGCCGGCGGCGCGCCGCTCGACCATCTGCTCGAACCAGACCCCGGCGCGCTGGGTGACCGCCTGGTCGAGGGCGGTGGGCCACGCGTCGGGGGCGGCCTCCTCGATGAGCCATCGGGCTTCTTGGTCCGAGCCCAGCCGCCTGCGGCCCTCCTCGTAAAGCTCCCGCCAGCTGGTCAGCTGTCGCTGCCTTCCCCGGCCAGCTGCCGGGTCCGCTCGTCGGCGGCCAGAGCGTCGACCACCTCGTCGAGCTCGCCCATGAGCACCTTGTCGAGCTTGTAGAGCGTCAGCCCGATGCGGTGGTCGGTGACCCGGTTCTCCTTGTAGTTGTAGGTGCGGATCTTCTCCGACCGGCCGCCGCCCCCGACCTGGCTGCGGCGCGACTCGGACAGCTCCGCGGCTTGGCGGTCCTGCTCGGCCTTGAGGATGCGGGCCCGCAGGACCTGCATGGCCTTGGCCCGGTTTTGGATCTGGCTCTTCTCGTCTTGCATGGCGACGACGGTCCCGGTCGGGATGTGGGTGATGCGCACCGCGGAGTCGGTGGTGTTGACCGACTGGCCGCCCGGGCCCGTCGAGCGGTACACGTCGATCTTCAGGTCCTTCTCCTCGATGTGGACATCCACCTCTTCGGCCTCCGGGAGGACCGTCACCGTGGCGCTGGAAGTGTGGACCCGACCCTGGGACTCGGTGACCGGCACCCGCTGCACCCGGTGCGGTCCCCCCTCGTACTTGAGGTGGGACCACGCGTCGTGCCCCTTCACCAGCACCGTGACCTGGTTGAACCCGCCCATGTCGGAGTGGTCGGCGCTCAAGATCTCCATCTTCAAGCCGATGCGGTCGGCGTAGCGGGAGTACATCTCGTAGAGGTCCTTGGCGAAGAGGTTCGCCTCCTCCCCGCCCTCCGCGCCTCGGATCTCGAGGATCACGTTCTTGCCGTCGTTGGGATCGCGGGGCAAGAGCAGCAGCTTGATCCGCTCGTCGAGCTCGGCCAAGCGGGCCTCCCCGTCGCTGACCTCGGCCCGGAGCATGCTCCGGTCGTCGCTCCTGGTCGCCCTGTCGCCGCCGGCGGCGGACCCTCCGGGCTCCATGTCCTCGAGCAGCTCCTTGGCCGCGTCGATGTCGTCGAGCACCCCGCGGTACTCGCGGTAGGCCAGCACGACCGGCTCGAGCTCCCGATGCCGGCGCGACACCTCCCGCAGCCGGCGCTGGTCGGCGATCACCTCCGGGTCCGAGAGCTGGACGAGCACGCTTTCGTACTCGGACTCCAGGCCGGCGAGGCGATCTAACACAACTGCTCAGGGTACTGGCCGGCCGGCTCGGGGCGGCTCTGAGCGATCGGGGCGGCTGTCTGCGCCCTCGGTGCCGGCGGGTGGGTTGCCGGCGGGTGGGTTGCCGGCGGGCGTTAGGGCCCACGCCGGCGGGGTGGGGGTGGCGGGGTGGCGGGCGTGGCGGTGTGGCGGGCGTGCCTCGCCTCGGGCGCTCCGATGGATCCCGCGACAGACCCGCCGGCGATCCGGGAGAACTGTCGCGGCTAGCAGGGGCGCAACCAGCGGAACCCGCGACAGACCTTTGCTTTCGGCGTGGGGTCTGGCGCGGGTTCCATCGGAGCGCCCTTAGGCCACCGGCAGCCGTGGCCGCCGGCGTAGGCGCAGCCCCGAACCCACAGCCGGCACAGCCCCGACCCGCAGACAGCCCCGAGCGGCAGCCGGCGCCCTTAGGCCGCCGGCAGCCGTGGCGCCGGCGCAGCCCCGACCCACAGCCGGCACAGCCCCGACCCGCAGACAGCCCCGAGCGGCGGCCGCAGTCAGGCGGTGACCGCCCCCGGCTCAGGCGGACTGGACTGCCAGCAAGCCGAACGCCCGGCGCAGGGTCGCCACCGTCTCGTCGGGATACACAACGATGTCGTCGAAGGTGAAGCGGAGGATTAGCCACCCGGCCAGGACGATCTTGTTTTGTCGGCGCAGGTCGGCCCCGAGAGCGTCGGGCCCGTGCACGCGGCGCCCATCTACCTCCACCGCCAGCCCCACGTCTGGCCACGCAAAGTCCAGCCTGAAGCCCCGTGTCTCGGGAGCCTGGTGCTGGCGGCGCGGCTCGGGAAGGCCGGCCCGCCGGCAAAGTTGCACGAAGCGGGTCTCGGCGTCGCTCTCCGTCGCCGGGCAGGCGCCCGGCCGCCGCCCGAGGACAGACGTCCACGTGGCGGCGCCGCACGCCGGCGCGGGATGGCGCCGGGACCGCACTTCTTCTTCGGCCACCAAGTGTTTGCGTATGGCGCTCTCGAGCGCTCGTTCGAGGAGGTCGGGCTCCCCGAGGGAGGAGAGGTCGAACAGCGTCCGCAGCGGGCTGGTGACCCGCAGGCCGTCGACGGTCACGACGTCGCCTTGGAGAAGGGTGGCTGTCCGGTAGGCGGCCGCGCCCGTCCGGACATGACGGCCGCGGCGGGTGCCGACCTCGACGTGGGCACGGTCGGGACGGTCGAACCCGTCGAGGCCCCATAGAGCGGCAGCTGACCGCCGGAACGCGAACGAATACGGTCCGGCGCGGAGGACCGCGAGCCACAGATCGCTGAGCCACGAGTCGAGCGGCGGATGACCGTCCGTCCCGCCGGCGCGGTAGAGCCCGCGCCCGACTCGCACCAGGTCACCTCGGTTCACCGCGGCGGTGATCCTTTCGTCGGACATGCCGGCGTCTCGCAGCTGGCCCCTGGTGATCCAGTTGCGCTGCGCGGCCGCCGTGAGCCGCCACTCACCCGACACAAAGGCGCCTCGCATGAGATCACATGATACGTGATGTAATGCGTAACGTGGTCGGGCCTCCGGGTCGACCGGACCGGTGAGCCCGCGGAGGCGGGCCGGCCCCGGTCGGCTGGGCGAACGAGTTGGCTAGGTGGCGAGCGTCGCCCAACCCTCTCGTACTGTCCGTACCTCCGCCGGCCGAAGCAGCGCTGCGGCCAGGTCGCGGGTCAAGGGGTAGGCGTCGGGCGCGGGCATGACCAGGACCAGCGCGGCGTCCGGGGCGTGGATCAGGCGGATGTCGGCCGCGGTGGGCACCAGGTCGATGTCGACGCCGGTGGAGCAGACGACCACCACCGCGTGACCGGCGGCGTCGAGGCCGAGCGCCCCCGCCGGGGCTGACGTGCGGAGGTCGTCGACGGGCAGAGGGCCCGGGACCGGGGCCAGCGACGCCGCCCCGGCAAGCTCGGGGTGGGCGATCACTGCGGCGCGCAGGAGCCGCTCGCGCGCCAGCGTGTTGGCCGGGTGGCGCCGGTCGGGGGCAGTGCGCCACTGCCGGACCAAAGCGGCGACGTCTTCGAGAGCGTCGCCGGTCGGCTCGCCGGGCCGCAGTTCCTCGCGGGCTTCGCGGTCGTGGCGTCCGACGCCGACCGACAGCCGCCAGCCGCCAGTGCCGTCGGGGACGGCTCGGGCCACCTCGAGGCCGAGCACCTCGCCGTGCAGGGTGCCGTGCTCGATGATCGGTACCACTCCGTGGGCCGCCATCTCCGCCGAGAGGGCGTCGAGCACTTCGGTGGGCACGTCGGGATGGTCGGCTCCGAGCGACGGCGGGGCCGGGATCGCCGGCTCGAGGGAGCGGTCCTCGACCCGCCAGACGGTCGGGGCTTGGGAGAACAGCGCGGCCCGGCGGGCGACGATCCCAGACGCAGCGCGGCTTCGGTCCTCGACCAAGACGTGCAGGGCGCGGACCTCGCGGCGGCGCGCCCAGGCCAGAGCGGCGCCGAAACCGGTGACGTCGCCGTCGTCGATCAGCGCCCAGCCCCGTTCGCCGCCCGCAGTGTGGAGGGTCGCGCCTCCCGGGATGGTGCCGTCCTCGAGGGGCCCCTCGAGTTGCCAGTGGTCGCCGACCAGAGCCCGGAGCTTGACCCGGCGGAGGCCGGAGAGCCGGCTGTCCGCTTCGGGGGTCACCGCCCCACCGCCAGAACCGGAGGCGCGCCAAAACGCCGGCTGCGCCCCGCGGGGAGGCAGCCGGCGCTCGGGGAGGGGTAGGAGGAGCGGGCTACTTCTTGCCCCGCCGGCCGTAGCGGCGCTCGAAGCGCTCGACCCGGCCGCCGGTGTCCACCAGCTTCTGCTTGCCCGTGTAGAACGGATGGCACTCGTTGCACAGCTCGGTGTGCAGCGAATCCTTCGTCGAGCGGGTGGTGAACGTGTTGCCGCACGAGCAGGTAACCGTCGCGGTCACGTACTCGGGATGGATTTCGGTCTTCATCGGATTCCTTTCGCTCCGGCCGGACTGTCCGACTGGTGTCAGACGGCGGTGGCCGGGTTCTTTGCCAGCTCGGCGAGGAACTCGTCGTTGCTGCGAGTGGCTTTGATCTTGTCCATCAACAACTCCAAGCTGGCTGCGCTGCTTCCCTCGGCAGCGAGGGCGTTGAGGGCCCTGCGCAGCTTCCAGACCTGTTGCAGCTGGGTCCGGCTGAAGAGCAGTTCCTCGTGCCGGGTCGACGAGCCGTTGACGTCGATGGCCGGATAGATCCGGCGCTCGGCGAGACGGCGGTCGAGACGAAGCTCCATGTTACCGGTGCCCTTGAACTCCTCGAAGATCACCTCGTCCATCTTGCTCCCGGTTTCCACCAGCGCCGTCGCCAGGATCGTCAACGATCCGCCCTCCTCGATATTCCGGGCGGCGCCGAAGAATTTCTTCGGCGGGTACAGGGCGCCGGTGTCGATCCCGCCTGACATGACCCGTCCCGTAGCCGGCTGCGCCAGGTTGTAGGCGCGGGCCAGGCGGGTGATGCCGTCGAGGACGATCACCACGTCGCGGCCCTGCTCGACCATCCGCTTGGCCCGTTCGATGGCCAGCTCGGCGACTTGGGTGTGCTCCTCGGAGGGGCGGTCGAAGGTCGAGGCGACGACTTCGCCCTTCACCGAGCGACGCATGTCGGTCACCTCTTCTGGGCGCTCGTCGACGAGGAGCACCATGAGGTAAACGTCGGGGTTGTTGGCCTCGATCGAGTGGGCGATCTGCTTGAGGATTGTGGTCTTGCCGGCTTTCGGGGGCGAGACGATCAGGCCGCGCTGCCCCTTCCCGATGGGCGAGATGAGATCGACGATGCGGGCGGTGGTGTTGGCGGAGTCGCCCGGGACCTCGAGGGCTAGCTTCTGGTCGGGGAAGAGCGGCGTCAGGCTGTCGAAGCGGGGCCGGTTGCGGGCCTCGTCGGGGCTCAGCCCGCTGACCGTGTCGATGCGCAGCAACGCCGGGTACTTCTCGTTGTTGCCGGCGGGCCTGGCCCCACCCTCGAGGAAGTCGCCCTTGCGCAACGAGAACCGGCGCACCTGGCTGATGGACACGTACACGTCCTCGTGGCCTGGGATGAACCCGGTGGTCCGCAGGAACCCGTATCCCTCGTCGCGCAGGTCCAGCAGCCCGGAGACCGGGATCGGCTCTCCTGTGTACTGCGCCTCGCTGGCCTGGCCCTGCAGCTCCCGTTCCGGACGGTCGTTGCGGTCCCGTCCCCGACGCCGGCGGTTGCGGCGGCCGCCGCCCTCGTTCTCGAAGCGCTGGCCGTCGCCGTCGCTGTCCACGCCGGCATGCTGCGAGGACCCCGAACCAGCACCCGAAGACCCCGAGGACCCCGAACCAGCACCCGAAGACCCGGAGGACCCCGAACCAGCACCCGAAGACCCCGAAGAGCCGGGGGCGCCGGCCGAGGACCCCGAAGAGCCCGGGCCACCGCCCGAGGACCCTGCCGGCGAGCCGGAGGCGCTGTGGGCGCCGTTCGGCCGAGCTGAGATGCCCTGCTGCGGACGGCCGCCGCCCGACGGGGATCCACCGCGGGCGACGTTGCGCACCGGGCGACCCGTGTCGGTGCCGACACCCCCAACTCCGTTGCCGTTGACCGCAGCAGGGTTGGAGACCCCGCGGCCGCCCACCGCCGCCTCGTCGTCGCCTTCCTCTTCTCGGCGTCCGGCTGCCCGAGCGCCGGCTGGCGAGACCCCGGCCGGGACGTCGGGCCCCGCCGGCTCGGCGTCGGGGCCGGTGCCCGCCTCCGGCGATTCTGAGGCCGGTTCGTCGCCGGCTGCGGTGACCTCGGCGAGGGGACCGTCGGTCGGGATCTCGAGCTGGCCCTGGGGCTCAGCCGCGTCGGGGGCGGCCGCGACCCGGCGGGTACGGGTCCGGCGGGGACGCTCGGGCTCGTCGGCCGGCGCCTCGACACCGGTGGCGCGCAGGATGGCGGTCACCAAGTCGGCCTTCTTGGCCCGGCTGGTCGGCCGGGTACCGAGGGCCTCGGCGATCGCGAAGAGCTCCTCGCGCTCCTTGCCTTCCAGCACCGACCGTTCGAGCTGTTGCTCGCTCATCGACTACCTCTTCATGACTTCCGCTCGTAGGGATGCGACGGGTTGGGGGGCCGGGCGCCTGCCAACCGAGGGCGACGCAACCGGTGTGGCGATGCAGCCGGGTACGGTCGAAGGACCGGGGACGTCCGGGGCGGGAGCGGTCGGGCGACCCCGACTGGCAGCGAGTGCCCTCCCCGGAGCCGTCCGGCGATCCGCTCCGGACGGAACACCTCTGGTCCCGGGTGGCCGGGTTCAGGCGGCGACGCTCCGAATGGTAGCGAGAGCTGGGCCTCGACGGCAATCACCCCCGGAAACGCGGCACGCAGCCGTCGCCGGTGCGGGCCCGGGGCTCCTAGGCGGCAGCCCGCTACAGCCCCAGCTCGGCCCGGACCGCTCCGAAATCAGCCTCCACCTTGGTCGGTACCGCGATCTGGCCGATCGCGATGTCGGGGTCTTTCAGGCCGTGGCCGGTCAGGACGCACACCACCCGGGACCCGGGCGGCACGCCGACTTTGAGAAGCCCGGCGACCGACGCGGCCGACGCCGGCTCGCAGAACACCGACTCCTCCTGGGCCAGGTACCGGTACGCGGCGAGGATCTCCTCGTCGGTCACCGCGTAGATCCCTCCTCCGGACTCCGACGCTGCGGAGGTGGCGCCGTACCAGGAGGCCGGCCGGCCGATGCGGATGGCGGTGGCGATGGTCTCGGGCTCGTCGACGGGGGCCCCGTTGACGATCGGAGCCGCCCCCGCCGCCTGGAACCCGAGCATCCGGGGCAGGCGGGTCACCCGACCGGCGTCCTGGTACTCCCGGTAGCCCTTCCAGTAGGCGGTGATGTTGCCTGCGTTGCCCACCGGGATGCAGTGGACGTCGGGGGCGTCACCGAGGACGTCGACGATCTCGAACGCCCCGGTCTTTTGCCCCTCGATGCGGTACGGGTTGATCGAGTTGACCACCGTGACGGGGGCTTTGTCGCCCAGCTCCCGGACGATGTCCAAGGCGGCGTCGAAGTTGCCGGCGATCTGCAGCACCCGGGCCCCGTGGATGAGGGCTTGGGCCAGCTTGCCCAGGGCGATGTAGCCGTCGGGGATCAGCACCGCGCACACCAGGCCGGCCCGGGCTGCGTACGCGGCCGCCGACGCCGAGGTGTTGCCCGTCGACCCGCACACGACCGCCTTGGCCCCCTCCTCCACCGCCTTGGAGATGGCCATCGTCATCCCCCGGTCCTTGAACGAACCGGTCGGGTTGTGACCCTCGACCTTCAGCCACACCGAAGCACCGAGGCGCGACGACAGCCTGGGCGCGGGCACCAGGGGGGTGTTGCCCTCCTGCAGGGTGATGACCGGGGTGGAGGCCGACACCGGCAGGTGGTCGCGGTACTCCTCGATGAGCCCTCGCCACCCCGCTGCGCCGGCCATCACGCGGCACCGATGACGCGGATCAGGCCGCCGATGCGGGTGACCACGTCGAGGCCACGCAGCGCGTGGAGGCACGCCTGCATGTCTCGCTCGAGGGCCGGATGGGTGATGAACACCAGCCTGGCCCCCTCCCCCTCCACGCCTTCCTGCTCCATCGACCGGACCGACACCGAGTGGCGGCCGAGCACGCCGGACACCGCGTGGAGGACCCCGGGCAGGTCGGCCACGAGGAGGTCCAGGTAGTAGGGGGATGTCAGGTCGTCGATGGGACGGAGCGCCACTTGGTGAAGAGCGACGGTGCGCCCGGCGCCGCCCGCGGTGAGGTTGTGGGCTGCGTCGAGCAGGTCGCCGAGGACCGCGCTGGCCGTCGGCATCCCGCCGGCGCCTCGGCCTAGGAGCATCAGCTGCCCGGCGGCCTCTCCCTCGATGAACACCGCGTTGAACGAGTCGCGCACCGACGCCAGCGGATGGGTTACCGGGACCATGGCCGGGTGGACCCGCACCGCGACCGGCCCGTCGGCGGAGTCGTCCTGATCGACGATGGCCAGCAGCTTGAGCGCGTACCCGAGGCGGCGGGCCACGGCGATGTCCGCCGCGGTGATCGCGCTGATCCCCTCCCGGTAGACGTCGCCGGCCACGACCCGGGCCCCGAAGGCCACGTTGGCCAGGATCGCCGCCTTGGCTGCCGCGTCGAACCCCTCCACGTCGGCGGTGGGGTCGCGCTCCGCGTACCCGAGGCTCTGGGCCTCGGCCAGCGCGTCGTGGTAGCTCGCTCCCGACTCGCTCATCCGGCTGAGGATGAAGTTGGTCGTCCCGTTGACGATCCCCATGACCCGGCGGATCCGCTCCCCGGCCAGCGATTCGCGAAGCGGCCGGATCAGCGGGATGGCCCCCGCCACCGACGCCTCGAACAGGAGGTCCACGCCGGCAGTGGCGGCCGCCTCCCACAGCTCCGAGCCGCAGTTGGCGATCAGCTCCTTGTTGGCGGTGACGACCGGCTTGCCGGCCTTCAGCGCGGCCAGGATGAGCGTCCGGGCCGGTTCGATGCCGCCGATGACCTCGACGACCAGGTCGATGTCGGCGCGCCCGACGACAGACGCCGCGTCGGTGGTGAGGATCCCCTCGGGCAGGGGCACCTCCCGCTCGCGAGCGGCGCTTCGCACCGCCACCGCAGCCAGGTCGAGGCGCAGGCCGGTGCGGGTGGCGATGCGGTCGGCGTCGTCGGCGAGCAGCTGTACCAGCGCGCCGCCGACGTTGCCGCAGCCGAGGAGGCCGACGCGCAACCGGGTTCCGGTGTCCATGACCGAGAGGGTACTTGCCCCCCCGCTGCCTCTCCCACCTGGCCCGAAGCCCCGGCTAGCAGTCCCGGCTAGCAGTCCCGGCTTACCAGGTCCTCGAAGGTCTCCCGCCTGACCACCACACGCGCTGCGCCGTCGCGCACCCACACCACCGGCGGCCGGGGCACCTTGTTGTAGTTGGATGCCATCGAGTGGCCGTAGGCGCCGGTGACCGGCGTCACCAAGATGTCCCCGACTGCTAGGTCTTCGGGGACCGCGGCGTCTCGGACGATGACGTCCCCGGACTCGCAGTGCTTGCCGACGACGGTGACCGTGCGGGGCCGGGACGCGGCGGTCTCCCGGGGCAGGAACGCCTCGTAGCCGCTGCCGTAGAGCACCGGTCGGGGGTTGTCGCTCATCCCCCCGTCGACGCTGACGTAGGTGCGGATGCCCGGGATGTCCTTGATGGTGCCGACCGTGTAGCAGGTGATCGCCGCGGCGGCGACGATGGCCCGGCCCGGTTCGGCGCTGAGCGATACGCCGGCGGGGATCCCGGCGTCCGCGGCCGCGGCCCGTACGGCGCGGGCCCATCCCTCGAAGCTCGGGGTGGGCTCCCCCTCGACGTAGCCGACCCCGAGACCGCCGCCGATGCACAGCTCGCTGACCCCAAGGGTGGAGAAAAAGGGCGCGATGGCCTCCACCGCTTTGGCGAAGGAGTCCAGCGCGAAGATCTGCGACCCGATGTGGGCGTGCACGCCCACCAACTCCGGACCGCTGGGCGCGCCGAGGAGCCGGCCGACGGCCTTCTCGGCGTCGCCGGACGCCAGGCCGAAACCGAACTTCGAGTCGTCCTGGCCGGTCATCACATACTCGTGGGTGTGGGCCTCCACCCCGGGGGTGATGCGCACCAGCACCGCGGGACGGGCGTTGCGGGCTTCGCACAGACGCTCGAGGCGGTCCAGCTCGTCGAAGGAGTCGACCACGATGCGGCCGACCCCGGCATCGAGGGCCATCGCCAGCTCGGCGTCGGACTTGTTGTTGCCGTGCAGCACGAGACGCTCCGGGGCGACACCGGCGTGCAACGCTACGAACAGCTCCCCACCAGTCGACACGTCGATGCGCATGCCCTCCTCGTGGGCGACGCGGGCCATCTCGGTGCAGAAGAACGCCTTGGACGCGTAGGCGACGTCGGCACCGAACGCGGCCACGGCCTCCCGGCACCGGTTGCGGATGTGCTGCTCGTCGTAGACGAACACCGGCGTGCCGTGCTCCTCGCACAGGTCGAGCACGTCGACGCCGGCGATGGTCAGCCGGCCCCCTTTCCCCACCTCCGCATGCTCCGGGAGAAGGTCGAGGTCAACCGGGCGGCTCATCGGGCCGCCAGCAACGCGGCCACCCGGTCGAGCAGCTCCAAGGGCTCGAACGGCTTGGTCACGTAGTCGTCGGCGACCGCCAGCCCGGCGGCCACATCCGTCGCTTGGGCCTTGGCCGACAGCAGCAATATCGGGATCGACGCCACGTCGGGATCGGCCCTCAGCTGTCGGGCCATCCCCAGGCCGTCGAGCTTGGGCATCATGACGTCGAGGACGATCACGTCGGGGCGTTCCCGGCGGGTCACCGCCAGACCTTCCTCGCCGTCGCCGGCATCGATCACGGTGTAGCCCTCCATCTCGAAGTTGACGCGGAGGAGGGTCACGATCACCGGGTCGTCGTCGACCACCAGCACGGTCGCTACCCGATCGTCCACGCCCGCCAATGTAGGCGGCCGGGCCCGATGGGCCCGGCCCGGGACCGGAGGCTATGCTGGTGCTCCCCCGCCCTCGTAGCTCAGGGGATAGAGCACCGGCCTCCGGAGCCGGTTGCGGAGGTTCGAATCCTCCCGGGGGCACCAGCGGAAACAGGCCCTGACCAGCGCATACGTGCTGGTCAGGGCCTCTTTCGTTTGACCGCCAGAGACCGCCACCGACCTCGATTTTCCGGTGTTCGCGGGAGGAGCGCGGGAGGAGGTGAGGCGGTCGGGCGGCAATTTGCAGCGTCACGATGAGCGACTAGGTGCGTCGCCATGTGCCTGACACGTCTCGCTCCGGCATGGCCGACGGATGCCCGAGCTGCCCTTGGGCCGCCTTGGCGAACCATCCGAGCCACCGATCGAGGAACTCATCGAGGTCTCCGACAACGAGTGCAGTGAATGGCCAGGCAACCTGGTACTCGGCCATCCCCGGCCACAGGGCTTTGGCAGCCTCAGTTCCCGGACCGAGAGCAAAGGGGTCCTGGCGGCCTTGAGCGGCCATCATCGGACTGACCATGAACGCCGTCTCAAACCAGCTATACGTGCCTTCCTGTTGAGCGTCGCAGAAGTAGAGCGAGTGGCTTCGTCCTTCATAGCCCGTCCGGCTCGACGGTACCCGGACCGACACTGTGGCGTAGGAGACCACGTCGAACGCGGGCGCGCTCCAGTCGCCCCAGCCTCGCCCGTCGAAGGACGCCACCCCGGAAAGCGCCAGTCGAGCATCGCCGAGCGCCACGCTCCAACCGGACTCCGCATGTGGTTGCGGCTGCACCGCCGCGCCCGGAGCCTCTTGGTTCAGGACCTCGACCAACGCTTCGGAGGTCGCCTGCAAGGCACGCCGGCTGGCCGCGGCGAGACTGGCTCGGCGCTCCTGCTCGGTCTGCTCGCGGGACCGAGCCCCGCTGTGGTGGGCCACCCTGCTCACCTGTGCCTGGTATGCCGCCGCTAGTTGCGATCCTCCCGGGAGCGGCTGTTCGATACCAGCGCGCTCCAGCCGGGCCTGGAGGTTCCTCGCAGTCGGACGGGCGCCGGGAGCCTTGTACAAGCACTCCTCCACCAATGCGACCAGGCGCGCCGGCAGCCCCGTGAGGCTCGGCGGCTCGTTGTGAAGGTGCTGATCTCGGAAGTCTTCGATGGACGGGCCGAGGAAAGGTAGCTCTCCAGCAAGGAGCTGATGAGCGATCACGCCAAGCGCGTAGACATCTGCGGCGGTGGTCGCGTGCTCAGCACGCCACCGCTCAGGTGCGGCATACGGCGGCGACAGGGCGAACTTGCGGGTGTCGAGGGCGGTAGACGCCTCGGCGTAGCGGGAGATACCGAAGTCCGCCAGGCACCAGGCGCCGTCATAGAGAAGGACGTTGTCGGGCTTAAGGTCACGGTGAACCACGAGGCCTTCAATTCCAGCGAGCGCGACCGCGACGTCGTTGAGCACAGCCAGCGCCTCGGTTGCCGCCATCGCTCCGGACAGGGCGATCTCCTGCCCGAGGGAGCGCTCCGCCATGGGCATAACCAGGACCCAGGCGTCAGCGGTCTCGCCCGAATCGATCACGGAAATGATATTCGGCGCGTCCCCTAGTTCAACGAACAGAAGCTCGCGCTGTGCCCCCGGCGCCTTCGGCACGAGCTTGGCCGCAGCCGTGCTGCCATCCTCAGCCCGAGCGGCGAACACCTGCCCAAAGCCACCGGCACCCAGTCGCTCGCCCAAGTCCCAGCGTCTTGCGCACTGCACGATCACGAGTCACAGGGTAGGCCGGACGTCCATCCGGTACGGGGCTGCACCCACTGGTCCTACACAGGAAATTCGCCCACGGCGCTCCATCGTCCCCCACGGCAAAGAAGACACGTTCTCGACCATGAGTGCGGGCGCGGGTGGTTCGACTCCCTCCGCGCCCACGACGAATTCGCCGTAAAAGACCTGGTCAACGGCCTGAAGTCGGATGTTCAGGGCGCCATGGGCCGCAAATGGGCCGCAGGATTTGGCGAGACCATCGGGCAGCGGTGAAGGAAGGGGCATCCCGGCGGCATCTGCCGGGGCGTAACCGACGGCGTCGGTCAACTCGTCCTGGTACCGGGCCTGGGCGCGACAGCGGCCGCGTCCCTCCGGTTCTCGACTACGCAGAGCGTTCTCCGGGGTCGAGTTGCTCGGCCGGTGCGGCCCACCGCGACCCGTCGCAGCCCGTGGCCCCCAGAGGATCGGACCAAAGCGTCCGTCCGCCTGCCACTCCCCCGCCCGACATCACGGCTTGGCGTCGCCAGGCAGGTGAAGGTCGTCGGTGCGCAGCCGGGTGAGGCCGACGGTGGCGGCGACGAGTAGGAGGGCGCCGCCGAGGTAGTAGACGGCGGCGATGCCGAGCGTGTCCGCGAGGACGCCGCCGACACCGATGCTGGCGAGGCGTCCGGTCTGCCAGACGACGTCGTAGAACGCGAACACTCGTCCTCGCCGGTCGTCAGGAACCACGGTTTGGAGGGTGGTCTGGTAGGTGACGTTGCCGGTGGAGGTGCCGATCCCGTAGGCGGCGAGCCCTACCAGGGCGCCCGCGAACGAGCTGAACGCAGCCAAGCACAGGTCGACCAGGCCGCGGAGGAGGTAGGGGCCGAAGACAAGAGCGGGGCGGGACACGTTGCGGGTGACGCGGCGCAGGAGAAACGGGCCGACGCCGGCGCCGATCCCGATGGCGCCGAGGAGGACACCGAAGCGTCCGGCTCCCAGATGGAGATGCCGTTCGGCGAGAACCACCAACAGTGCGGAGGTGGCCCCGGCGGAGAGGGCGGCGATGCCCTGCACGGCGGCCAGGGTGCGCAGGAAGCGGCTGGCTCGGAGGTAGGCGAACCCGTCTGCGATGTCGCCCAGGCGACGCCGAGCGGCGGGTGCGGGGTTGTGCGGCACCCGGATGCCGGCCAGCAGGGAGGCGGACACAAGGAACGACACCGCGTTGATCCCGAACGCCGGGCCAGCTCCCGCAGCCGCGACGAGAACACCAGCGAGGGGGGCCAGGGCGATCTGGGAGACGACCGCGGTGGACCAGATGACCGAGTTTGCCCCTAGGAGATCGTCGCCGGCCACTGCCGGCAACACGCTGGCGGCGGCGGGGTTGAAGAACACGGTGAACGCCGACATGGAGAACGCGGCGGCGTAGATGACCCACAGCTGGTGACCGAACACCGCGAGTACCCCGGCGACGACCGCTCGGGCGAGGTCCGCGCCGACCATGACCGCGATGCGCGGCGCGCGGTCGACCACCGCTCCGGCCACGAACCCGAGCGCCAAGACGGGGACGATCTCGAAGACGACGGTGGCGGCGACCGACAGGCCCGAGCCGCTGAGACGGTAGACGAGGATGACGATGGCGACGACGTTGAATGTGTCGCCCCACTGCGACGCCGTGCGCGCCGCGTACAGCCGCCGGAACGGCCCCGATCGGAACGACAGCCCCCGCCGTCTCCATGGTTGCGCCCTCCCAGACTTCTCTTGCCGGCTTGTCATCCCGCCGCCCGGTGCTCGCCTAGCGAGCGAGGGCGGCCACGACCGGCGCGCAACTTCGACGGCGCCGGCGGACGAGCGTGGTGGCGAAGCTGGCCACGATGAGCGCGGCGCCCATGTAGAACAGCGTCTCGGCGGCAGGCGGGGTTGCTCCCATGGACCCCGTACGGGCCATGGCCGCCACGCTGGTGAGCACGAACATGCCCACGAAGGCCGCCACACAACCGGCGGCGGCGAGCAGTATCGCAAGCCGGCTGCACGCCAGCGCACCGAGCACCATCAACACGGCGGAGACCACGAAGAGCGGTTCGGCCACCGTCGCCAACGCCCGTCCGGCCGCCGTGGAGGTGGCCAGGCCGACCGCGGCGAACATGCTGGCCGCCAGACCGGGGAGCATGGCGGTCATCGACGCGCACCCCGCCACCGCCCCGAGCGCCCCAACACCTCGAAGTACTCGAGCCGCGACTTTGAACATGGCGTCGAAGGTAGCGGTCATCCCGAGTCCGGATCAGCGGCCCGCAGGTCAGCGACCTGGTCGATGGGAAGGCCGGCGAGAAGAGCTCCAGTTCGGGGCTCTCAACGGGCACCGTCATCGCCGGCCGCGTCGAGGACGCCGAGAAGGACGCCGTCAGGGGTGGTGACCAACAGGTGGGCGACGTGACGCTCGACCATCCGCCCCCGGGTGGCGACGAGATCTTCGTGGGCGCGCACCGTTGTCGGCCCTGGCGCCATCAGCTCCGCCGCGCTCCGCTGCTCCCCCGCATCGACCCGCTCGGCGCCTAACACTCCGGCCACGACCCGGCGGTCGTCGACGACGACGCAGCGGTCCCAGCCCGCCAGACGCGCCCGCTCCATGACCGGGCCGCCAGGCGCGTCGAGCCCGCAGGTGGGCACGTCACGACGCAAGGCGTCGAGAACCCGAGCGGGATGGGCTGCGCCTTCGGTGGGTAGGCCGGCGGCGAGCCAGTCGACCTTGCCGAGGGTGTAGTCGTAGACAGGCTCGAAGCCGAGTTGTGTGAGCCGGCACGCGGCTCGTGGGCTCATATCTCACAACCCGTCCCAGCAGTAGACGATCACAGGTCTCGACCTGTCCAGCGCCGCGACCGTTGCCGCGGTCAGCGACTTGAGCGGCAGGTTGACGGCGCCGGGAAGATGCTCCTGGTCGTATTCACCTGGGGGCAGTACCTCCACCAGCTGCGCTCCGGCGCCCACGAGACGGCGGACCTCGTCCCTGGTGACCGATGTAGACACTCGCTATCGCTCCCTGCCGGCACAACCGTGACGACGACGCCACCCCACCACGACGGCGCCTGCGGCCAACACCGCTGCGCCGGCCAGCCAGGTCGGCGACCCGATCCCGGCGAGCGTGGTCCCGACAGCGACGCCCAGGACCGCCGGCAGAGCACACCACACGGTGAGGGCCGCCACAAATGCCGCCAGACCCACACCGGCGGCGTTGCGGTCAGCGCCCACCGGAAAGCACCGCCCTCATCTGTTCCACCGTCGGTATGTGGTCGTACAGCCGGCAGGCGAAGCCAACCGGATCGTCGGGCCGAGCGAAGGGGTCGGTCCCGTCGACCAGGATCGTCGGCGAACCCCCGAACCCGACCCGCTCCGCCTGCTCGGGGCTCGACACCACCCGATGGGTGACCGTGACCGCCCCCTGCCCGAGTGCGCCCAAGGCCTCACGGAGGCGGGTTTCGGCAATCTGCCAGTTCGGGCAGCCCTCGAAGTACAGCAGTTCGACCTTCACAACCCCCATCATCAACCTTCCACCTCAGGGGAAGGTCAAGCGGTATCGTCAATCGTCGTGAGGATCGGCGAAACAGCAGACCGCTCCGGGGTGACCGCCAAGGCGCTCCGCTACTACGAGACGGTCGGGCTGCTACCCGAACCAGACCGCACCGCCAGCGGCTACCGGGACTACCCCGAGACGGTCCTCGATCGGTTGCGTTTCATCAGGGCCGCCCAGGCCGTGGGGCTGACCCTCGGCGAGATCCGGGGCGTCATCGCCTTCCGGGAAGCCGGCCGCCCTCCATGTGCCCATGTACTCGAGCTCATCGAGGGCCGCGCCGCCGATCTCGACACCCGCATCGTCGAACTCGCGGCCCTGCGCGACGAACTGCGCCGTCTCGACGAGCGAGGCCGAACGCTGTCGCCTGATGCGTGCTCACCGGGTCTGGTGTGCCACATCCTCAACCCGGCAGCACACTGATCACCGTGCCCGCGCCAGGCCGTCACGAACCCAGTTCGCTCAGGACGAGTCTCCTGGCAGGCTTGCGTGCCCGGATGATCGCTGAGACGGCATTCGGATGGAGCCGGTGGGTCTCCTTGCTCCCGATGCCCGAAATCGCACGGCGGTGAGCGCATTCCAGTAGTCGTCCTCGCTCAGCACTCCGGCGATGCAGCCGGTCCAGCGGGCCATGTCGATGCGGGTGGCGACGTCCATGTCAGGGTCGGCCACCACGACGGAGATAGCGAGACGGCCACCGGGACGGAGCACACGAAAGGCCTCACAGACCAGAGCGCTTGTCGGCCGACAGGTTGATCACGCAGTTGGACGGACCGCGCCGACGCTGGTGTCTGGCAGCGGGAGGACTTCCCGCCGCGGACGAATTCGACGTTGGTGACTCTGGCCTCGCCGGCGTTACGGCGCCCCCAGGTCGAGCATGTCGGTGGTCATGTCGAGGCCGACGGTACGGCCTCGGGTGCGGCGCGGGCGGGCCGAGACGAGGACATCAGCGCCCCGCGCCGAACCGGAGATCCAAGACGGTCTCGCCGGGATGCAGGTCTGCGACCGCAGCGGGCACGCCGCAACCGGAGTGAGGCGGCTGCGCGGGCTCGTCGGTGCCGGCCGGGTCGCAGAGGTCGGCCCGAAGACGGCCCACTCTCGGGTTTTGCGGTCCTCAGCGTCGGTGAGGTACCGCAGCTAACGCCTCTCTGCGCTCGGGCCTCGTCGCGCGACCGGCTGCGGGGCGGATTGCGGCTTCGGCGTAGCGGTACCTGCCCGCTCCCGGACATCTTGGGTCCTCGCTCATCTCGGTCCGACCTCTTCAGCTGCTCGGCTGGTGGGCGAGTTCGGCCAAGAGGTCTCGGACGCGGCGGTCGATGTCGTCTCGTATGGCTCGGACCTCTTCGAGGGCGAGGCCGGCGGGGTCGGTGAGATCCCAGTCCAAGTGACGCTTGCCGGGGTAGACAGGGCAGGCGTCACCGCAGCCCATGGTGATGAGCACGTCGGCGGAGCGGGCCACCTCGTCGGTGAGCGGCTTGGGGAACTCGGCGGAGACGTCGAGGCCGATCTCGGCCATGGCCTCCACGACGGCGGGGTTGAGCCGGTCGGCGGGCTCGGACCCGGCGGAGCGCACATGCACTCTTCCGTGGGCGTGATGGTCGAGGAGGGCGGCGGCCATCTGGGACCGTCCGGCGTTGTGGACACAGACGAAAAGGACCTCTCGGGGACTTCTTTCAAGATTGCTCCTTGGACTTGGGCTCGACTCGGAGGCGTCCGCGTCGTCGGCGGCCAGGTGGGCGATCTCGCCGCCCAGGCGCCCCTCTGGGGACGGGATCGAGCGGGCCGCCCCGGTCATCACACCCTGCTGGGGGTTGCCGGGTAGAACCGTCGTTTGGCCCACAGCGACACATAGACCAGCCCGACGAGCACGGGGACCTCGATGAGCGGGCCGACAACCCCGGCCAGGGCCTGGCCCGAAGTGACCCCGAACACCCCGATGGCCACGGCGATGGCCAGCTCGAAGTTGTTGCCCGCGGCGGTGAACGCCAGAGTGGCGGTCCGCTCGTAGGGCAGGCCGATGACCCGACCCCAGAAAAACGCCCCGAACCACATGACCGCGAAGTAGCCCAACAGCGGGACGGCGATGCGGGCCACGTCGCCCGGATGGCCGGTGATGGTTCGACCTTGGAGGGCGAAGAGAATGACGATGGTGTAGAGCAGCCCGTAGAGAGCGAACGGCCCGAGCCGGGGCAACAGTTTCGTCTCGTACCACTGCCGACCCTTGGTCCGCTCCGACAGGGTGCGGGTCAAGAACCCGGCGACGAGAGGCACCCCCAAGAAGATGGCGACGGTCCCGGCGATCTTGGGTACCGACAGGTGCAGGCCGATGGTGTTCAGGCCGAGCCAGCCGGGCAGCACTTCGAGGTAGAAGTAGCCGAGGAGCGCGAAGGCGACGATCTGGAACATCGAGTTGACGGCGACGAGCACCGCCGCCGCTTCCCGGTCACCGCCGGAGAGGTCGTTCCAGATGAGGACCATGGCGATGCAGCGGGCCAGGCCGACGATGATCAACCCGGTCCGGTAGGTCGGCTGATCGGGCAGCAGGAGCCAGGCCAGGGCGAACATGACCGCCGGTCCGATGACCCAGTTGAAGATCAAGGAGGAGACCAGCATGCGGCGATCTCGGGCCACCGACCCGAGCTCGCCGTAGCGGACCTTGGCCAGCACCGGGTACATCATGACCAGCAGTCCTACGAAGATGGGCAGCGACGTCCCCGAGGTGACCTGGATGGCGCCCAGGCGGGCGTTGAGGCTGGGGATGGCCCGGCCCAGACCGATCCCGAGCGCCATGGCGGCGATGATCCAGATTGGCAGGAACCGGTCGAGGAACGACAGGCGGCCAACAACCGCGGTGTCGGCGCTGGTGCCGGGCGCGGGGCGCTCGGCGATCACGTCGCTCACGACCCACCTTCTGTGACCGGACCGGTGCTCAACGTCAACAGCACGAGTCGCCCGTCGATGTGACGCCGGCCAAGTCGGGGCGGGTGGCGCAACAGGCTGCTTCGCCGGGTGCTGCGGAGCGAAGCTGACCCGCCGGCATCTCGGTGTCGGCCAGCACCGTGTAGATCTCCCACGGTTCGCCGCCGGGACCGTCGACCCACACCTTGTCCTGCACCGCGTAGCAACATGCGGTCTGCTCTTCGACCGCGGTGGCCAGGCCCTCGCCCGCGAGCCGGGACTGGGCCGCGGTCACATCTTCGGTGGATGCCACTTCGACACCGAGGTGGTTCAGGGTCCCGGGGGTCTGGTTGGCGTGTTCGATCAACACCAGCTTGAGCGGAGGATCGGCCACGGCGAAGTTGGCGTAGCCGGGGCGGACCTTGGCCGGCTCGGTGGCGAAGAGCTTGGAGTAGAAGCTGATGGCCTCGTCGAGGTCGGAGACGTTGAGCGCGAGCTGTACACGGGACACGGGCATTCCTGGGAGTAGATTGACTGGTGTCGATGTCCACTCTAGGCAAAGATCGATTCCTGTCAATAGGTAGAGGTGATGGTGATGGGCGGGACCAAGACTGACCTGCAGTGCTGCGCCGACGACCTGTGCGTGTCGTCGGTCATCGACGCGCCCCTCAGCGAACCCGAGGCCAACGAGTTGGCTCGGGTCCTGGCTGCTCTGGCCGATCCCGTTCGCCTCCGTCTGCTCTCCCTCGTGGCATCCCGGACCGAGATCTGCTCGTGCGACCTCGAAGCACCTCTCGCCAAGAGCCAGCCGACCGTGTCACATCACACCAGGGTGCTCTCCGAGGCCGGCCTGCTCGTCGGCGAGAAGCGGGGCCGGTGGATGTGGTGGAGCGTCGAGCCCGACCGCCTCGCCGCCGTACGCAAAGCCCTCGGCGCCTAACGTTGCTGCTTACCGGTGGCAACCGGCCCGAACCATTCATTCGACTGCCGGCCGGACACTTTAGGGGTTGACCGTGGCCGGCGAACTGCCCGACGGTAGGTGCCGTTACCGGCGCTCCATCAGGCTACGGCAGGGTGGCCCGCACAAAGTACTGGCGTACACCCGGCGGGGAGCAGGGGCGCGACGGACCGACCAGCCGCCATCTCAACCCGGCGCCTGTCCCCCTGTGTCCTACGGGGCGAGATGGATCTGCGGCGCTGGCACTCGGGGCCGGTCGGCGCGCGGGACCGCCGCCGGTGTCTCTACTGGTACGGCGGGAAGCTGGCGGGGATGGGCGATGCCGGTGCTGAGGCCGGATCGGATGGTGGTCATGATCTCTCGAGGGCCGAGCCCGGCGGATTCGGCGGCGTGGGCCAGGCTGGTCGCGACGACGGCTTCATCGAAGGCTCCGGCGCCGACGAGTGTGCCGAGGTTGTAGGCGGCCCGGTTGAGTGTGTGGTTGCGCTGCCCTTCGGGGGCGGAGGCAACGGCCGCTGCTTCGCGTTCGAGGGCGGCGTGAGCGTAGCGAGCCAGTCTTCCTTCCCCTACGACCGGGATGCGAGGCGGTGGTTGCCTCGGGGCCGGCGGTGCCGGTTGCGCCCAGGGCGGCAGTTCGGCCGGTGCCGGGAGGGTGGGTTCCCATTGGTAGCGTTGCCCGGAGTGGTGGGGGGAGGGCGGTGCGATGATGTAGCCGCCGTCGCCGCGCAGGTCGACCCCGGGAGTTGCTCCGATGCTCGGCAGCTGACCGGTGGTGTTCGGGACCGTCGTCTTTGGGTGTTGGTAGAACAGATGGTGGCCCGCGCCGCCGGTGCGCACGGCCAAGGTGTCGAGTGTCCGGGTGGGGAGCTGGCCGGTACGGGCGAGGTCGTCGAGGGTGCGCAGTCCGCCGTGGGCGGGGTCGATGTCGACTACGACCAGGCCGGAGGGGGCGCCGGTGCGGATGGCGACACCGGCCCACGGCCAGGTGTGCCACCACCGGGCGACCTGGGCGGGGTCGGTGGTGGCGGCGTTGAGACCGTATCGGTTGAGGGGGTGCTTGGCGGGATGGTCGCACATGGGCCCGGCCCGGCAACCGCAGTGGCCGCCGACGATCCCGGCGACGGGGAAGACCGGCCATCCCCGGGCCGCGTAGGCCAGCGCGGCCTGGTACGGGCTGGCACGGTTGAGGTCCACCAGCGGCGTGTCGCGCCTGGTCGGAGGAGCCGGGCGGCGGGCGACAGGCCGGGCGTCTGCGGTTATTGCTGTTCGGTTGGCGATCATCTCCGTCCGAGGCGGTGAGGCGGAGTCCCCGTCCGCAGTGGCCGCGGGGTTCGCATGGGCGTGGCGCTCGTTCATGGCCGTCGCTGCGTCGTCGGGGCGGGTCGGCGCCCGGTGACGAGGGGCCGGTCGGGTTCGATGAGTCGTGAGGGTTGGTGGTGCCCGGAGCGGCAGTCGGCGGCGGCTTCGTGGCCGATCCAGGTGGTGATCCGGGCGGTGAAGAGGGGCAGGTGGTAGGTGTGCCAGGTTTGGGCGGCTTCGGGACCGGCGAGGGGTCCTTGGAAGGCGGCCCACCGGGACCACATGAGGGTGGTGATCTCTTCGATGAGCGCCCCATGGGCGGCCCAGCAGGGTGGGATGGTCTGTTCTCGGGTCCACGGGTACCGGGCGTTGAAGTAGGCGACAAACTGGGCGAGGGCGTCGGCCAGGTAGGCGGCGGTCGTGTCGGTCTGGTCGGTCCAGTCCCACCCGGCCGGGCGGTTCTCCTCGTTGGCGGGGTCCTCTAGCTCGGGTGGTGGGAGGGGCGGGCGGAGGTCGGGAGTGGCCTGGCGGCCGGCGGTGTCGGTCATCGCGATTCGGTCTCGGTCGGGCTGGGGTGCGGGCGGCGGGTTTGGGCGGCGCGGATGGTCTTCCAGTCCCGGTCGTCGCTGAGCAGCGGGAACCGAGCCACGATGGGCGGGAGTCGGCCCCACAGCACGAGCGCGGCCCCGGCGGGCAGGGTGCGGAGGTCGCCGGCGGCCAGCACCGGGGTGGTTTCCCAGCTGGCCGTTGCGGACCGGGCGCCGCGCTCGCCGCCCCGGTGAACGGTTTCGCGGCGGGCTTGGCGGGTCCCGCAGAGCCGTTCGAGGTCGGCAAGGTCTCGGGCGGAGGAGAGCCCGCCGAAGACGACGGTGATGTTGGTGGCATTGGCCATGGTCTCCGCCGGGGAGGCGCCCCAGCGGGTGACGGCTTGGGAGAAGCTCTGCATGGCGTAGACGATCACGATCCCCCGGGCCCGGCCGTCGGCGAGGAGGGCGGGCAGGGTGGGGATGGGAGCGATGGACGGGGCCTCGTCGAGCAGTCCGAGCAGGGGCGGGTCGAGGCGGCGGGTGGGCTGTCGGTTGGCCAGGCGCTCGGCGGTGTCGAACACGTCTTGGGCGAACGCGGTGAGCAGCGGGGCCACGGCGCCGAGACCGGTGTCCTTGCCCAGCAGGTACACGGTGCCGTTCGCGTGGAGGAACGCGGGGATGTCGAAGCTGTCGCCTGGTGGCGGGCAGCAGGCGTCGATGACGTGGGGGTGGGAGAAGCAGGCCAGGGCTCGGGCCAGGTGGCGCATGACCCCCGACGTGGTCTCGACCGCGCCGGTGGTGTGCACGGCGATGACCCCGGCCCACCCGGGGGCCGCGGCCGGCTCGGTGCGGAGGATCTCGGCGGGGGTGGGGTCATCGAGGCGGCGGGACCAGCCGAGCACGGTGCGGATGTCGCCGCCGGTGAGGGCGGCGGCGTGCAGGTAGCACTTGAGGACGTCGCGCGCCGCGTCGACGAAAAACGCCCCGTAGCGGCTGTCGCCGGCGTCGCCCGCAGCGGCGAGCAGGGCGGCTGCGCGCCGCTCGGCGGTGACACTGTCATCGCAGCCGGCCACGGGCGACCAGCGCACCGGGGTTGCCCCGTCGACCAGGCGGTCCGGGTCGAACACGGCGACGGGGCCGTGGGTGCGTCGTGCGTCGGCGGTGAGTTCGTACAAGTCGGCCTTGGTGGAGGTGGCCACGGCGGGGCCGGGGTGGTGGCGCAGGATGCGGGCCAGGACCCGGAAGGTTTTGCCTTCACCGGGAGGGCCGATCACCCGGGTCGACGATTCCCACGACGCCCAAAGGGCGACACCCCCCTGCGTGGCCCGCCCGAGTGGATAACCGAAATCGGTGCGGTGGTTGCGGCGGCCGGCCAGGCCCGGCCGGGTGATGTTGCGGCGTCGGCGCGCCGCGCCGGTGGAGGCTTCTCGGCGGAGGTGGCCAGGGCGGGCCAAGCCGTCGCGGCCCGGCCCCGGACGCCGACCGACCAGGCGCGACCAGCCCAGCAGGGCGGTGGCTGCGCCGGCGGCGGTCAGGGTCAGGTAGGTGGCCCAAAAGGCGCCCGCCGCGGGGAGCCGGTGGGCGAGAGTGGGCGGCCAGCCCGCGGCGGGGTGGTCGGGGTGGGCAACGGTGGCGTGGATGATCCGGCCCCACTGGGCGCCCGCCGGCCACGCCCAGCCGGACCCGAACACCAGGGCGGAGACGGCACCGGCGATGACCAGCGCGAGCGCGGCCGCGGCGGCGAGGGCGGCGGCGATGGCGGCGAGCTTGGTCTCGCCGTCGCTGGCCGCCGCTGGAGTGGGGTCGAGGCGGGGGGTCATGCGCTCGCTCGTTGCAGGGCGGTCTCGGCCACGCTGAGGGCGTGGAAGACCTGGCCTGGGGTCATCCCGTAGCGGCGGCCGGCTTCGCGTCCAGAGATCCGGGCCACGCGGACGTTGTAGAGCAGGTCGGCTTGGCGGGCGGTGACCGTCTCGGCTCGCACGGCGTCGACCAGGGTGACCATGACCCGCTCGGCGGCGCTCCGGGCGTCATCGACGTCGACCTGGCCGGCTACGGCCATGCCGACCAGGGGGACGGTGCGCGCCCGGGTTCGGGCCTCTGCCCGCCGGCGAGTCCGGAGCTTCTCGGTGGCGGCGCGCACGAGGGTGTTTTCCGGGTCGGCCAGGGTGGTCCCGGCCCGGGCTCGGATGGCCTCCCAGGCGGCGCCGACCAGCTCTGCGGTGACATCCGCGAGGTCGTCGGCGGGGTCGGCCAGACTCCAGTGGTGCCGACGGCAGTACATCGGCTCGGCCCGTAGACCGGGCAGCACGCATTGCAGGACGGCCCGGGCCGCCAGGTCGTCGGCGGCGAGGCGGACGAGGGCGGTCAGGCGGGGGTCGGCTCGGCCCCATCGCCGATCGGCGACGACCGCCACCACCAGCTCCATCGGCGTCGAGCCGGCAAGCGCGGGCTCTCGGACACACCAGCCCGCCACGTGTTGTGCCGCCTGGGCGGTGGTGGCGAGGGCGGCCCACTCGGCGTCGAGTGCTGCGAAGAGGTTCATGCCCGAAGCGTGCGGTGGGGAGTTCCCCACGCCGCTCCCCACCCCGAACCCCT
This sequence comes from Acidiferrimicrobium sp. IK, assembly GCF_025499425.1. GTDB lineage: Bacteria > Actinomycetota > Acidimicrobiia > Acidimicrobiales > Palsa-688 > Acidiferrimicrobium. Next base: position 27,686 of record NZ_JAIMCB010000013.1, on the reverse strand, counting down.
CGAGGAGGTTTTGTGGGGAACCGACCGCCGCGGGCCGCTCCCGGCTGGCCCTGTCGGGTTCCCCACCGTCCGCTGGTTATGCCTGTTGACCTGCCCGAACCCGTCGACCGGCGGTTCCCCGCGGTCGGCACCGACCACGATGTCAAACGGGGTGGCGAGAAGCCCCGATGGGGAAGGCTGGGGAACCGGGTCGCGCCGGGTCGGCTCCCCTACCAGATCTGATCCGCACTACCAGCACGGCCCCAGCTGGCCCCCTATCAGCCAGCGCAGGGGCGATTTTCGGAGCACGCGTGCGATGAGAGGTCAGCGATCGGCGCGCATTGTCGTGGTTGCTGGCGCAGTTGCCCGGAACCCCTGCACGCTTCGAGCGGCGCTGCCGGAGCGGCGGGGGAACGCAACGCCGCCGACGACGCCTTGGCGTGGAGAGCGCCTGGGTGGCCTTGGGGCGCCCGGCGACGGCCTGGATCTGATCGTTCATCGCGTCCGGTTGGCAGAAGTTCAACGCTCGCCAGCAGCTGGACCACCCGGGCGGTCACCCCTCGATGGTAGGTGGCGGCTCGGGCAGGGCTTGGGCGGCGCGCTGGTAGAGGTGATGCTGGGCGTGGATGGATAGCTCACCGCTGGGCGGGGCGGTGACCGGTCGAACGCTCGGAGGGGCCGTGGCGGGTTGGTCCGTGTCGGCTGCCAGTCCGCCGTTGCGGGCGGTTACGGCCGAGGTGTTGGAGGCCGGGGCGGAGGTGGCGGCGCCCTCGGGTGCCTCTCCGGCGGGGCTGTGGGCGGCTGTCGTTTCGGCTGCGGCCGGGCCGCCGGGCTCGGGGTCGGCGGGGGCGAGGGTCCGGTCGATCTCGGATAGCCGGGCGCGGAGGCGGCGGAGCTGGTCGTGGTGCTCGAAGGCCCGGCCGATTCGCGCCGCGATGGCGGCGGCTTCGCTGCGGGCCTGGTTGGCGTCGGCTCGTAGGCCCGCCGCGGTGTCGTCGAGGCGCAGGATGCGGTTCTCGAGTTTGGCGACCAGGCCGGCGGCATCCGCGTGGACCAGGTCCGCTCGCTCCAGGGGAAGGGGGCGGACGGGGAGATCCTCAATGTGGAGCTCCCCGAAAGACGCCATGCCGGGCATGCGGGTGATCTCGGCGTCGAGGCGGTAGCCGGCGATGTCGCCTACCGCCTGAGTGGTGGTGGCCGACCGGGCTACGACGGCGTCGGTGTGTTGGTGGCGGTCCAACAGGCCCATCAGGAGGGCTCGCAGGGCGACGCCGGCGTCGACCCGGCCGGTGTAGCGGCGGTCGCCGACGGTCATGGCGAACCGGTCGGCTCGGGTGTCGACCCGGCGGGGCAGGGCGTTGTCGATCAGGTCGGCTTGGCGGTCGAGGCGCATGGCGCGTTCTCCCGCGGCGCGCTGGCGGTTGGCCAGGTCGTGTTGCTCGCGTTGATGCGCTCGGGCCAGGCGTTCGGTCTTGGCGAGGTCCTGTTCTATGCCGGCGCGTTCCATGATCAGCGGGTTACCGGTGGCCAGGGCCTTGACCTGGCCGGCGGAGAGGGCCTGGTCGCCGATGTCGTCGATCTCCCGGTCGCCGATCTCGCCCCGACTGACCTGGTGGACGAAGATCGCTTTGCGTTCCACGGTCTGCCACGTGTACACGTCGAACGAGCCCTCAGTCACATAGCGGATCACTTCTACTTCGGGGTTTTGGTTGCCTTGGCGGATGAGGCGGCCTTCGCGTTGGTCGATGTCGGTGGGCCGCCACGGGCAGTCCACGTGATGCAGGGCGACCGCCCGGGCCTGGACGTTGGTCCCGACCCCCATCTTCTCGGTGGACCCGACGAGCACGCCGACGCGCCCGTCGCGGCAGGCGGCGAACAGGTCGGCCTTGGCCTTGTCGGTCTTGGCGTCGTGAATGAACCGGACCTGCCCGGCGTCGAGGCCGAGGGCGACGAGCTGGGATCGCAGCTCGTCGTAAGCGTTCCAATGCGCGGCGGGGGTGGACAGGTCGCAGAACACCAGCTGCAAGCTTCCCGCCCGGGGATGCAGACCACCGTCGAGGTCGGTGTAGCGGTTGCGGGCGGTGGCGGCGGCGATCGCCGCTATCCGCTGGGCGACGGCGCCGATCTTGCCGCCATCAGGATCCGGGTCGAGGTTCACCAGGCGCAGGTCGAGGGCGGCTTTGCGGCCGTCGCCGGTGACCTTGAGCATGTTGTCCTCGGCGGGGTGCACGGCCCGGGACCGGACCCGCTCGGCCCGGGCCACCAGGCTTTCGACGTAGGCTTCGAGCCCGGCGGAGGCTGGGACCACGACGGTTTCGGGGCCGTCGCCGGCCACTGTCGGGGCGGGCAGGTTGAGTTGTTCGGCGGTGCGGACATCGGCTATCCGGGCGAAGAGGGTGAGCAGCTCGGGGACGTTGACGAACCGGGCGAAGCGGGTGTTGAACCGGTAGGAGCCGCCGTCGGCGGCGAGCTCCAAGGCCGTGACGGTCCGCCCGAACGTGGCCGCCCACGCGTCGAACGCCCGCAGACCGGCCCGTTCCAGGTCGCCGGGCTGGAGGTAGCGTTGCATGACGTACATCTCGGCCAGGGTGTTGGTCACGAACGTGGCCGTCGCGAACGTCGCTACCCGCTCGCCGTAACATTCGCGGCACACGGCCAGTTTCAGGTCCAGGTCGGAGGCCCGCTGGGAGCCGGCGCCGCTGATCCCGTCGATGTGCGTGGCGAACGCCAGACGTTTATAGGCGTGGGCTTCGTCGACGAAGAGGTAGTCGATGCCGGTCTGTTCGAAGCTGACCCCGTCGTCGGCCTTGTCGGTGTCGAGCAGCTTCTTTTGGCGTTCCTCGCCTCGGGCCAGCGCGGCTTCGAGCCGTTTCACCGTCAGCCCGCTGCGGGCGTTGGACTCGTCGATGGCTTTGCGTAGCTCGGCCATTTGGGCGGCGATGTACGCCTGTTCGGCTTGGTTGCTGACCGGGATGCGTTCGAAGCTGGAGTGGGTGAGGATCACGGCGTCCCAGTCCCCCGTCGCGCACCGCCCGACGAACTGTTTCCGGGCGGCGGGGCCGGTGGCATTGCGGTCGGCGACGAGGACCCGGGCGGTCGGGTACAGCTGGAGCAGCTCGTTGGCGAACTGGTCGAGCATGTGGTTGGGGACCACATAGGCGGGCTTGTTGACCAGGCCGAGGCGGCGCAGCTCCATTCCGGCCATGACCATGGTGGCCGTCTTGCCTGCCCCCACGGCGTGGCCGAGCAGCACGTTGGGTTCGGAGATGATCCGCCACACCGAGTCGCGTTGATGGCGGTGCGGGGTGAAGCTCTCCGCCAGGCCTGGCAGGGTGAGGTGGGCGCCGTCGTAGGCTGCGGCGACGATGGAGTTGAACCGCCGGTTGTAGCGCTCGACGAGGCGGTCTCGGCGTTCGGGGTTCTCCCAGATCCATTCCGCGAACCGGCCTTCGATGGCTTCTTGTTTCTCCCGGGCGGCCAGGGTGTCGTCGCTGTTGACGACCCGCCGTCCGTCCTCGAGGGTGTCGTAGATCTTGATCGGCCGCTGCTCCAGCGACGCCCCCAAAAGCGTGATGGCGTCGGCGCGTCGGGTTCCCCATTCGGAGGTCATGGCCACGCTGCGCCGCTGCCACGTCGGTGCCTCGACCGCCCACATGGCGGTGACCTCGGCGTGCTCGACCAGCACACGGTCCGCGCCGAGGACTTCTTGGGCGAAGCCGGCGACATCGGAGGCGTCGATCCACGGAACCCCGAGACGGACCCGGATTTCCTCGGGGCCGAGCTCGACGGGCAGCACCGCTCGCAGCGCGGTCACGTTCGTAGCGAAGCGGTCGTCGCGGCCCACGGCGTCGGCGGCGGCGTCGAGTTTGGTTCGGACGTCGCCGGCCAGGTACCGGCCGGCGGGAACCAGGTCGCCGGTGTCGGGGTCCTCGAAGACCAGGTCGCCCAAGCCGGCCCGGGCGGTGTCGATGCCGACGCCGAGCAGGTCCGCCACCCGGGGCAATTCGACGGTGCCGGTCTGGTCCAGGCAGACGGCCATGGCCGCTGCCGGGCTGTCGGCGCCGAGGACCGCCGGGCGGGGGCCGACGACCCGGCGGGTGAAGATCGGGGCTTTGCGGGCGGTCTGCGTTTCGGGGTCGAAGACCTCCAACGCCAGGACCGTGTAGAGGTCGGGGTCGGACCGGAAACCGCCCAGGGTAGGGTCGGCCCGGCGGTAGCGGTCTTCGCCGGTGGCGGGGTCGGCCCGGCCGGTGCGGACGAGTTTGAACCGGTTGAGCGGCCCGAACCTGGCCGCGTAGGTGTCATACGCCCGGTTGAGGCGGCGCTGCGCGAACCCGAACGTGGTGTCGTCGCCGCTGACCGCCTGAGCCGCGAGCGTGGCCGCGGCGGCGTCGCGTAGCTCCACCAACGCCCGCAGCTCCCCGCGGGCCGATTTCGGTGTCGGCGCGAACGGCTCGGGGCGGCCGTCGATCACTTTGGCGAAGCCGCCCGCCGGGGTGGCGATGATGCTCCCCTCCTTGTGGAAATCCTCCAGGGCAGCTTCGCCGGCCGTCGGGTGGGTCGCGCCTCGTCGGGCCGGTTCGGATGTCGACTGGGCGGATGTCGGGGGCCGTGGTGCGGGGTTCCATCCCATGCCGGCGGCGGCGGCCGCCGCCGTCACCTGCCCCAACGCTTGCTCGAGCTGTGCGTCGAGCGGGGCGGGGCGGGCGGTGACGGTGAGTTCGCCGTCGCGGTAGTGGCCGGCCCCGACGGCCAGGTCCCCGAGGACCAGATGGCGGTGCCGGGCGAAGTATTCGTTGCACCCGACGGTCCCCCCATCGACCTCGACATCGACCACCCGCGACCAGCCTTCGCCCGGGTGGACCTGGTCGCAGTACCCGGTGTCACAGGCCGGGCAATCCGGATTGGGGCAGGGGGGCGGGTCGGGTTCTCGGCGGCGCAGGATCACCACGTCGCAGACGGCGTCGGTGCCCGCTACGGGACCGAACGCCCCCGCCGGCAGGCGGACGGCGCCGAGCAAGTCAGCCAGGGAGGTGATCTCCCGGCGCGCTGCGGGGTTGAGGGCGTCCATCGTCCAGCGCGACGTCACCGCCGCTAGCAGCCCGCCCGGGCGGGTCAGGCGTAGCGACTTGACCAGGAAGTGGTTGTGGATGCTGTGGCCGGCCGGGTTGTCAAGCCGATCATGCAGGGCGACCTTGGCGAATGGGACGTTGCCCACCACCACGTCGAAATACCCGTCTGGCAGGCGGGAATCGGCGAAGCTCTCGGCCCGGATGTCCGCCGACGGGTAGAGGCTCTGGGCGATCGCCGCGGTGGTCGGGTCGAGCTCCACGCCTACCACTTCCGACACCCGCACAGTGTCGGGGCGGAGGGCAAGAAAGTTCCCGGAGCCGATGCCCGGCTCAAGGATCCGGCCTTCGCTGAACCCGAGGCGACCTACGGCGGACCAGATGGCGGTGACGACCTCGGCGGAGGTGTAATGGGCGTTGATGGTCGAGCGGGCCGCGGCGGCCATGTCCTGGTCGCCGAGCAGACCGGCCAGCTCGGATCGAGTCCACGCCCAGTCGTCTCGGGCCGGGTCGAAGACGTCGGGGAGCGCACCCCAGCCCGCCCAGCGGGCCAGGATGGCCTGCTCGTCGGCGGCCGCTGCGCGCCCCTCGTCCTGGATGGTACGCAGGACGCGCAGGGCGGCCAGGTTGGCGCGGGTCTTCGCTACTTTCCCGGCCGGGGCCAGGTCCCCTTGGCTCGCGGCCCGGAAATCGACTGGCCGGCCGGCGTCGCCTTGGGAGTGTCCCCACAGGCTCGGCGTCGGGTCGCCTCGACCGTCTTGGCTTCGATCTCTTCGTCGCTGAACAGCGCCTGGCCGGTCGCCGGGTCCCTCCCGGCGTAGATCTCCATCAGCTCCCAATCCTCCGGCGGGTCCGGCGCCCAGATCTGTTTCTTGGTCGGGTCGGTCCAGCCGATATAGGCGCCCGTCTCGTCGGTTTTGATGTCCGGGTTGGTGGGGTCTGGGCGCTCCGGGGGCAGGTAGACCAGGTCCGAAAAGACGATCTCCTCCGCTTGCATCCTCGCCGCCCGGAGCTGGCCGGCCCGCGCCAGGTAGTCCGTCGCCGCCGGCTCGGTCGCGGCCAGGGTCACTTCCAAGGCGGCCACCTGCGCGGCGATCTCCTCCCCCAGCTGGGTGAAGTAGGCCTCGGGGTCGTCGATCTGGTGGTAGCGGGCCGGCAGGTAGGTTCGCATGTGTCGTTCCGCTGCTCGGGCGTATCGGTCCAGGCTGTATCGGTGCACGGTCATTGTCGATCTCCTCGAAGAGTGTGTCGAAACTCAACTGGGTGACCGCCGCGTCCCCGGTGTAACCCGGGAGGCAGTCTCCGACGGGGAGGGGCGCCCGGGCGGCCCGCTCCGGTGTTCCCGATAACCTGCCAGCCTGCTCGGGCCGATCAGTCTTCTCGGCGAAATTGTAGTCTTCGTCCGGGCTGGCGGGGTGCTCCTCGGTCCCCGACGGTCGTGTGGTCGATGAGGGCCGGATCGGGGTGTCGTCGCTCACCGGCACCTCCTCTCTTGATGTGGGGGACAGCACGGGTTGTGGGCGGCGCGCTGGCTCGGATCGGAACGCTTTACACGCGGAGTTGGCTGTCGGTGTTGCAGATCACGGCTTCGGCGGGGCTGATGACGTGGCGGACCAGGGCGTCGTTCTCGCCGACCTTCCACAACGCCGCCCCTTTGGGGAGTTGGGGGAGGATGGCGGCGGCTTCGTCGGACAGGCCGAGGAGCTCTTTGGCTTCGCTGATCTGGCTGGAGGATTGGCGGAAGATCACCCGGGTTTGGGTGTCGGCCAGCAGTCCCATGGCCACTTTGGCGGTGGCGGTGCCGTCGTCGGCCTGGGAGCGCAGGTCCGACAGGCGGTGGGCGACGGCGATGTTGGCCACCCCGTAGGCCCGGCACAGCTTCCAGCAGGATTGGAGGTAGAAGGCGACGCGTTCGTGGCGGAGCATGGCCCAGCACTCCTCGATCACCTGGATTTTGCGGGGGGCGTCGGGGCGGTTGTCGGCCATCAATGCTTGGAGCCAGGAGGTGGCTGGGATCATCACCACGGCCAGGGCGTCGGGGTCGTGGTGCACCGACGAGACGTCGAGGACCAGACCGCGGCCGGTCCAGTCGATGTGCACGGTGGAGCGGCCGTCGAACATGCCCCGCAAGTCCCTCGACAGCAGCCGACCCAACCCCAGACGCGCCGATGCGCACTCCTCCCCCAGACGATCGGCGCCCAGTCCGGTTTCGGTGGCCATCTGCTCGGTTGGTGTGCCGAGCAGGGCGGACACGTCGACCAGCGTCGGCTCGTCGTCATGGCGGTCGCCGGTGGTGAGCTGGGCGATGGCGCCGGCGACGCCGGCTTCTTCGACCGGGGTGAGCGCCCGGCGGAGTACTGCGGTGAGCAGGGCGTAGACCATGGCGGTGCGGCGCATGGTCAACTCGGCCGGGTTGGTAGCGCCGGACGGGCCGGCGTCGAGCGGGTTGACCCGGTCTGGGCACCCCGGATAGAGCCGCACCATTTGCAGGCCGAGGGCGTCGGCGAGGAGACGGTATTCGCCTTTCGGGTCGCAGATGGCCGCCCACCGGCCGCCCGCGGTCGGGCTGCCGGGGGGTCCCGGCGCGCCGAGGGTGCCGAGGGTGCGGTACAGGAAGGTTTTGACGCCGGTCGATTTCCCGAAGCCGGGTTCGCCGACGATCAGCATGTTCGGGTTCTCCAGACGGCCCTGGGAGTAGAGGGTGAACGGGTCGAAGCAGAACGCGGCGCCGCCGGCCAGTTCGTCGACGCCGAGGTAGACGCCGTCGGGACCGAGGCCGGGTTCGGTCTGGGTTGGGTACAGGCATGCCAGGTGGCGTGTGGTGGCCCGATGCCGCGGCACCCGCAACCCCCTCGGACGCAACAGCCCGGATAGGCCCCCTCCCGACGCCGGGCGACCTTCCATGGTCGCTGTGCTGTCGGAGCGAGCGAGGGGGGTCATCGGGATCCTCGCCGCCGGGGTGGGGTTAGGCCGCGCCCGACGGGAAGGGACACGGCGAAGGCTTGGTCGTGGCGTCCGTGCAACGCTCGTAGTTCGACGCCGCCGCTGCCGGCGACTTGGATCAGGTCGTCGCTGTGACGGTCCAGCTCCGCCAGGGTGGGGGCGGTGATGGTGACGATCCCGGCGTACGTCAACTCCCGGTAGCCGGAGGTCAGTTCCTCTTCGCGTTCGGCTACCGCTTGTTGCGCCCGGCGCAGGGCGGCGCCGATCCGGAACCCCTGGCCGGCCCGGTGCTCGGAGTCGGAGTCCAGTTTGGTGGCGGCTCGGCGCACCGCCTGGGCTGACTCGCGAGGGCCGACCGGTTCCATCACTACGCTGATCGACCGGACACACCCCGCCCAGCCCAACAGCGGTCCCATCCACCCCGCCGGCATGGCCAGGCGGGGCCAGTCGGCCACGTAGAAGCAGCGGTGCACGGAGCCGTCGGCCCGCCACCACGACCAGCCCGTCTCGGTGGCCAACGGCCCCGCATCCGCGGGCCGGACCATGCCGGCGGCGGCGGCGAGGCTGGCGGAGCGTCGGTCCATGCCGGCCAGGACCGTGGGGTCCAGCCGGGCCCGGATAGCCCGGCAAAGGGTGGGCACGTCCCAGGGGGCTGACACCTTCAGGCCGCCGGCGGCGAGGCGGTCTGAGAACAGGCGCACCTCGCCGGCCAGTGCGGTGATCGCCGCCGCCCGAGCCTTGCGCGCCCCTCCCCGACCCCCAGTGCCAGACCCGGCGCCGGACTCGGATCTGGGAGTGCTGCGGGTGCGGCCGGCCTGGACCGACACGGTGACCGCCACCTCGTGGCGAATAGCGGCGGGACCCGACCCCGAAACCAGCTGGCGGTAGTCGACCGCCGGGGGGCTGTGCGGGTCGTGGCAGTTGCGGTCAATGAAGGCGAGGTGCTCGCCGACCCCGGCGGGGGCCGCCCACTCCGACCACGCCACTTGCGCCACGGGTGAGCGTTCGCGTATGAACCCGGCGAGGGCTTCACCCCAGCGGGCCAGGGCGGCGTCTTGGTCGGCGGGGTCGACGAGGCCGAAGTGGCGGCCTGACACGGTGACGGTGGCCGACACCGTCCCCGCCGGCCGGTCCCACACCACAGCGATCTCGCCGCCCCCGGCGATGCCGTGGCCGTCCGGGCCGACCGCCACCAGGGCTTGGCCGTCCAAGGCCGGCGGCCACGCCGGAGCCGCTGCGTCGATCGGCAGGGGCAGCCGGGCCCGCCAGCGGTGCCGGCCCAACCGGTGGTCCCACCAGAACACCAGACGGGTGGGCAAGGTCTCGATGAGCGGGCCGCCGTCGGCGCGTGCCACCACCAAGGCGACACAGACTGCGGCGGCGGCGATGCCGACGGGGCCGTCGCCGTTGGAGAACGCCAACACCCCGACGACCAGGCCGACCGCCAGAGTGGCGACCGCTCGATGCGACAGCCCCAGCAGCGCGCCGGTCCGATCCGGCGGGGGCAGCTGGTAGCTCCGCCCGGCTCTCGTCGTGCTCGCTGCGGTCATGCTCCCTCCCCGCCGCCGCGGTTACCGCCGCCGGGGGCGGGCGGGAGGGCTTTCGGGCCGGGCGGCAACCCCCGAGCACCGCGCCCGGGTATTGGCGCCGGGCGAGACCCGACGTCCAACGCTGCGGCCCGGGCCAGCGACGACGACGCGGCCGGCATCCGCTCTGTCTGCTCACCTCCGCTAGCCCGGCCGCCTCCGCTGCCGGTTGCGGCGATGGCTTTACCGCCACCGGCGGCGGCGCCGAGGCGGCCCAGGAGCATGACACTCGTGGCGGTCGACACCGCGGTCATGGCGGTGCGGGCGGGCATGCGGCTGATCCCCTGCGCCGCGACCGCCGCCTCAACCCCGGGCAGCATCCGCAGCAACACGAACGGCGACAGCGAGGCCAGCAGCATCAGCCCCGCCCCGGTGGTCATGGCCGTCAGGGACGCCCCGTGTCCCTGAGTCACCGACCCGGCCAGCGCGTCGGAGCCCAACGCCAACGCCAGGGCGATCACGAACTTCGACACGATCAGCGCCACGCCGAGCTCGACCAGCCTTCGCCACACCCCCGCTGCGGCCGGCCACACCCGGGCCGCCAGAACCATCGGCGACAACGCCACCAGCAGGAACACCAACCCTTGGCGGACCACCAGCTCCACCCAGGTCAACAAGGCGCCGAGCAGGACCAGGAGCTCGACGAAGCTCCCGAAGAACCCGGCCGGATCAGCCTTGGAGAACCAGGACCCGAAATTGGCTCCCACCGACGGGAGCACCGCCGTCGACGCCGAATCGACAATCCCCGACAGCACCCCGGTCAAGGCCACCACGGTGGCCATACCGAAGATCGACTTCGGGACCTCCACCGCGGCGGCGCGCAGCATGGTCATCGGCTCCCCCGCCAGCGCGCCGCGGATCACCGCCAGGATCAGACAGCCCAACAGGACCGCCAGGGCAATAGAGGTGACCGTCGCCCACAGCTGGCCGCTGCCGGTGACCTTGGTCCCCCACCACGAGCCGCCCGAGAAGCTGATCGACCCGGCGCTGTTGTTCACCAACTTCTCCAGCTCGTCGACCGCCGAGGTCACCGCCGAGGCGATCCAGCCTTGGATGATCCCGCCCAGCCCGCCGAGCAGGCCTCCCAACACACCCCCGCCCCCGCCCCCGCCGAGCAGGCCGGGGATCAGGTTCAACGGGTTGGGGATACCGAAACTCCCGAAACCAGTACCCGCCATCACCGCCCTCCGTGCGTTGTGGTTGCCGGCGGGGCGAAACCGGCCAGGGCCGCGGCCGCCTCGGCCGCCGGGGTTGGGGTCCCCGACAGGGCCACCGACGGCCCCGGCGTGTCCGACATCGAGCTCAGCCGCCACCCGCCGGCGGTCCAGGTCAGGCCCATGCGCTCGGTCACATACACCCCGGCGGTCGGCTCACCCCGGTCGAAGACCACCTCGACGCACCAGGCGTCTAGGACTACCCGCCCGGCGCTGGCGGTGACAATCCGGTCGGCGAGCAGCCCTGTATCGAAGCTGAACGGCCCCCCCTGCGCCTGTACGAACCCGGCCCTGGCGGCCCAGAACGCCTGCTCCAGCCGTTGGCGGGCCGACGGCGCCGCCCACGAGTCCATCAGCCCGGTCGCGGCGGTGGCGTTGGCCTCTACCAGCAGCGGCTCGTCGGCGACGATCGTGGCGGCCACGGCCACCGCCCCAGCCGGCGTCTCATTCCCCGACAGACCGGCCTGCCGCGGTGACGGGCCGGCCGGCTGGCCTGGCGGGACCTGCGATGCCGGTGCCGTGACAGGCGCCGACCGGGTCGACGGCGACGAGCGGCCGCCGATGGCCGACATGACCCCTGCGGCCACCGCCAGGACGACGGCGGCCGCCGCGAGGGTCTTGGCCCACGACCAGCGCCGCTCGGCGGTGGTCATGCCGCGTGGAACAGCAGGTTGATGATCGACGGGCCGAGCCCGATGATCACCGCGCCGACCGCCCCGGCCAGGGCGACGGTGCGGCCGTGCGCGGCCCGATAGGTGTTGCCGGCGTAGGTGGAGAACCCGTAGGTCATCCCCCCAAGCACCACCGCGGCCAGGGACGCCCACAGGCCGTATTGGCCCATCCAGTTCAGCGCCGTCTGCGCGAACGCGGCGCCCGGCGCTCCCGCCCCGGTCGGGTTCAAGGTGACGTTGTCGGCCAGAAACCAACGGCTACCGCCGTGCACGGTCGGATCGGCAGCGGCCACGGCGGCGAGGCGGTTGAACGCGGCGGACAGCAACGGGTGCAGCGGCTGCATCGGGTACATCGGGTACATCGGCGGCTCCTTGGTCGGAGGGACTGCCCTGTACCGGGCAACCACAGCGGTCCCCGTCGGAAATCACCCGCAACAAGCCTGTTCCGACAACCGCCGATCCGGCTGCCCGGTACAAGGCGATGACCCGACTCGCCCGCATCGCGGCGCCCTTCACCGCTGCTGTCATCGCCGCCGGCGGCTGCGGCGGCCCGGCCACCACCGCCCGCACTGCGCCCACACCGGCGTCGGCTTCGGCGTCGGGGTCGCTCATCCCGGTCCCGTCCCCCAAGGCTTCGACCTCCACCACGATCGCCGTGCCCGCCCCGCCGTGGCGGCCGCCGCCCGCCGCGATCACCGCCGCCGACCGATACGTCACCGCCGCCCTGTCCTCCACCTGGACCGAAACCCCCCGCGCCTGGATCGCCCAAGTCGCCCCGATCTGCACCCAGCAATGGGCTGCCGCGCTGGCCAGCAACGCCGATGGGGGCGGCGGCGGTTGGGCCGCCATCGTGACCAGCCGCGACACCGCCGCCGCCCGGGTGCTCGCCGTGTATCCGTCCGGCGGCCCGGGACCCGGGCGACGGTTGGAGGTCACCGCCCAGGTGACCCGTACCGGACCCGCCGGGACCTCCGTCGCCACGACCGCCCTGGCCGTCGATCTTCTGTCCCAGCCAGACGGGAGCTGGCTGGTCGGGTGGGCCGGATGACCGCCGGAGTCCCCCTCAAGGCGGTCGCCGCGGCGGCAGCCCCCGTCGTCGCCGCCCTCGCCGCCCTCGGCGCCGTAACCGGCGGGGCTGCCCTCACCGCCATCACCACACAGCTGTCCGCCAGCCCCGCCTCGCCGGCCGCGGTCGCGGCCATCCCGCCCGCCATGCTCACCCTCTACCAACAAGCCGACCAGCAAACCTGCCCGGCCATGCCGTGGCAGATCGTGGCCGCCATCGGCACCATCGAATCCGTTAACGACACCTCCACCCTTCCCGGGGTCGACTCCGGCGCCAACCCCTGGGGCGCCTCGGGCCCGATGCAGTTCGAGCCGGCCACCTTCGCCGCTTACGACCAGCCGATCCCGCCTGGCGGCGCCAACCCGCCGTCACCGTACGACCCCGTCGACGCCGTCTACGCCGCGGTGCGGATGCTCTGCGCCAACGGGGCCGCCACCGGCGACATCCGCGGCGCCACCTTCGCCTACAACCACTCCGTCGACTACGTCAACCAGGTGTGGAACCTGGCCGTCACCTACGGGATGGCCACCGACGGCTCCCCCCACACCGGCCTGCCCACCGCCAGCCCCGCGGGTCCCGGGCCCGGTGTCACCTCGCCCGGCGACCCCGCCACGGTGATCGCCTACGCGCTCAGCCAGCTCGGCGTCCCCTACCAGTGGGGTGGGAGCGCCCCCGGCGTCGGTCTCGACTGCTCCGGGCTGGTGCAGCTCGCCTACCGGGCCGCCGGCATCGCCCTGCCGCGCACCACCTACGCCCAGGTCGCCTACGGCATCACCGTCCCCGCCGGCGCCCTCCAACCCGGCGACCTGTTGTTCTTCAACGACGGCACCGACTTCGGACATGTCTCCATCTACCTCGGCAACGGGCTCATGATCCAAGCCCCCTACACCGGCACCGTCGTGTCCATCGCCCCCGTGCCCACCGGGGCGATCGAGCTGGCCCGGCGGATCATCGCCAACCCCTGACAGGAGGCCGTATGCCCAAACCCCGACCGCGCTCCGTCCCCGGCCCCCCCGCCACCGCAACCGAAACCGGGCGGAGCGGCGGCCCCTGCAACTGCGCTGCCGGGTCCCGGTTGACGACCGCCATGGTCGACCTCGACGCCGTCCGCCAAGCCTGCGAGCCGATCGCCCGATGGTGGCAGACCACCCAAACAAGCGGCCGAGCCGACCCCGACACCCTGGCTCGGGCCGTCCGGCGAGCCCGGCTCCTCGGACCGGTCCCCGGACCCCTCGGCGCCGCCCTCGCCTACATCCTCGCCGGCTGCCCCGATCTCGACTATCCGAAAGTCCACGCCGCATTCAGCCGCGTCGCCTCCGCCGCGGCGGCGACCGACCGGCCCACCCTCAGAGAACTGGCCCAGCCCCCCGCCGACCCCGTACCCGTCGCCGTCCAGCTGTCACTGGCCGGCATCCCCGCCGACACCACTCACAAGCGAAGGGCGTCCCGTCGATGACCGTCACCCTCACCGCCACCGACTGCTACCAGGTCGCACGCTGCGCCCCCCGAGGACGCCCCCACCGACTTCCTTCCGGCTGGGCTGCCATCCAGATCGACGTCGACGGACGAACCCGACACACCACCTGGCTGCTCTACGACCCCGCCACCCACAACGCCGCCAACGTCATCGGCACCCCATCCGCCGAGCTGCTCCGCTACCTCCTCGACGCCCGATGCCACCCGGTGACAACGGTTCGGCAGCGCATGGTCTATCTCGTCCCCCGGCATCCCGCCGCCAGCCGCCGTTCCCCGTACCGTCGCTCAACGCGGGGTCGTGGCCCGACAACTCCGAACCGGGGGCCGTCCCCCGACCGCGCAAGAAGCGAGCTGCTCGCCGTGAACGCCGCGCTGAGCGAGGCCAAAGGCGCCTACGCCGACGGCAGCTTCGACCGGGTCGTCACCGCGACCGCCGTGGCCAACGCCGAGAACCTGGAACGGCTCACCTACATGGCCGAAACGCTCACCAACGCCCTCCTCGACCTCGCCGTCGTCGCCCGCCGCGCCCTGCAGACGCGCTCCCCCGAGTAGCCCTGCGGACCGGCAGCCCTGATGGCAGGCCCGCGGCCCGCATCTTCGGGTCGGAAGGAACGTACATCAGGGTCGGGTGCTGTGGCGGACGACGTAGGAGCGGTAGACGGCCTGGCTGTCGGGGCTGGGTGCCTGCGCCGGGTCGATGTGAGCTTGGAGGGCGGCGCACAGCCGCTTCCACACTGCGGTCACCCGGTCCGCCTCGGCGGTCCGGCCGAGGGCGTGCATCCAATACTGGTACAGCTGCTCGCGGGCCGGGTCCATGCCCAGGCCCCGCTCGACCGCCCACGCCACGCCGTCGTGGTCGCCGGCCTCCAAGGCCAGGCGAGCGAGCTCCTCGGCGGCGTCGACGACCGTGGCGGCGATCGTGTACTCCAGCTGTTCGCCTGACACCCATTCGAAGAACTGGCTGTCGAGGCTCCCCGCGAACGGGGCACCCTCGACCAGTTCGAGGGCCTGGCGGTACCGGGCGGCTGCCTCCTGCGTCGACCCAGCCTCCCGGCCCAACGCAGCGAGAGCCTGGAACCGGCCCCAGTCCGAGGTAACCGACCCAGCCAACACATAGCCTCCCCCAGCGAGGCCAAGGCGATGCTCGCCGTCGGCGTCGGCACCCAAAAGTGCTCGGGCCCGGGAGACGACGTTGTGCACCGTCTTGGGAGCGGGCATCCCGAAGCGTTCCTTCGAGGCGTCCGGCGGCCACAACGCCCCCGCCAGGTCGTTCATGGACACCGGGGCGCCCCGGGTGGCCAAGTACGCCAAGACCGCCAGCGACGCATCGCGGCGGGCCGCGTCCACCCGTCCCGCGTCGCCGACCACCCGTACCGTGCCCAAGAACCGGATCTCCACCTCACCGCGCTCCACCGGACGGCCCGTCTCCTCGGCCGCGTCGGCTGCCCGGACCCGCTCGGCGGCTGCCGGGACTTGGCTGGCGGCTGTCGGGTCCCGGTCGGCGGCTGCCGGGACTTGGCTGGCGGCTGTCGGGTCCCGGTCGGCGGGGTCAGCCGCCGCTCTCAACGCCTGGCCGACCAGGCCGATCACCTCCGGGTCCGCCTGCACGTCGAGCGGCAGCCGGAAGGGATGGTCACCGGCCAGTCCCGCCAGGGACGCTGCCCCAGATTCGTCGACGGTGAGGCGCCATCGGGCGTCGACTGCCGCCCCCGCCGCGACGACGGCCACCCCGGAGCGATCCGGTAGAGCGGCCTCGATCAGGCAGCGCAGCGCCTTGGGGTCCGTACCGGCGAAGGCCACCGCCACCTCGGGCAGCCACTCGCCGTCGACGGCACGGCGCGCTGCGGCCGACGGAGCGGCGGCCGATGTCACCCCGGCCACAGCGGCGGTCGTGCGGTCCGCGGCCCGGTCCAATGTCTCGGCGAGGACCATCGGGTCGTCGTCGACATCCACGCCGGCCAGCTGCTGGGCGCCGAGGTCGCCCAGCGCGTGCAAACCGGCGAGCATCTCGTCCGCCCACGGTTGGCTGGTCAGCTCGACCAGCATCTGACCTAACACCGCCCGGACCCGCTCGGGGTCCCCCTCGACCGCCAGGGACCCGGCGTGTTCCAAGTTCGTTAGGACCGTGCCGTCCACCGTGGTCCCGACCGTGACCACCGCCGGCAGGAACGCCCAACGCCCCGCGGCGCGGGCCTCAAGGTCGTCGAGGTCGATCTCTGGGCGCAAGGCCCACACCGCGCCCTCGTCGATCGCCTCCCACCCCTCAGGAGCCTCCGGACATGCCGGGGCGATCATCACCTCCAGCCCCCGGCCCCCGGCACGGACCAACACCACCGACGGGACCGTCGACTCCTCGCCGCCGACTGCGCCGTCACCGTCGTCGTCGTTGTCGTTGTCGTTGTCTGGCGTTACGGCCTGTCGATCTGCCAGCTGGCCACCCAGGTAACGCAGCCCGGCGTCCACCCAACGCATCGCCTCTTCGTCGGCGATCACCCGGACCGCGGTCTCGGCGGCGACCACCGGCGGCGGGTTCACCGGCAACGCCCGCCCCCAGCGTCGGCCGTGCATCTGGTCGGTGCGGCGTCGACGCAACCGCCACATCACCCCCGCCGCTACCAGCCCGGCCATCCCGACGATCGGCCCGGCCGGTACCGGGGTCTGCGAATCCCCGGGCTTCGCCTCGCGGTGGCTGGTTTCACTCGGGTGAGGGCCCCCAGACCCCTGGCCGCCAGAGGGTGGCGCCGGCTCGCCACCACGGCCCGCTGAGACACCCGGGGGATGGTTGGTCCCTGCCGGGGGTGTGGCCGCTACCGGCGGGATCGCCCGATGGCCAGTGGCAGCATGCGGCGCCGGGCTCGGGCCGTTGGAGGGCGGAGTCGATGCTGGGGGCGCCCCTGTGGGCGACGGGCCGGCAGACGCCGGGGCGGCCGGTGTCGATGCCGGATGGGCGGGCGGTGCGGTCGCGGTGGGGCCCGGTACGACCTGGGTGCCGACCGCGTCAGCGGGCATGACCAGCACCCAGCCTGGATAGATCCAGTGGTCGTCGCTCAGTGCCCGCCCGTCGGGCTGCACCCGGCCCACGTTGAGCTGATGGATCTCGGTGTCGAGCCGCCAGTCGCCCAGGTGCTCCTGGGCGATGACCGACAGGCAGTCCCCCGGTTGCACCACGACCACCCTTGTGCCGGGCGCTAGACCGGCGAAGGCGCCGGCCGGGCTGGGCGCCTGCAGAACGGAGGTGAAGTACGCGGCCGCCTGCGCGTGCTCGATGAGGCCGGGGTGGGGAAGATGGCGTCCCACCACCCGGTCGCTGACCACCGCCGGAACACGAGGCTGCGCCTGCGCCGTCACTGCCGTGGCCTGGCCGGGGCCTGCCGGGCGCGGCGCTGTCAACGGGTGCACGACCGCACCGGCAGGCGCCGGCGAGGCGGACGCCGCCCCGGCCGCGCTCGCCGTCACCGTCGACGCCAGGATCGACGCCGCGGTCATGCCGTCGACCATCCGGCGCACCATCGGCAGGGTGACCCAGCCGGTGCGCCGGATCAACCCTTGCGCGCCGGCCAGTGACGCGGCCACGTACAACACGGTGGAGGCCAGCAGCCACCCGGCCAGCACCATCCCACCCAGGCGGGCGATGGCGGTGACCGCGTCCGCGGGCGCCGTGGCGTGGACCCACACGCCGAGATGCGACAAGGGCACCGAGCCGAGCAGCGGGGCGGCCGCCCACAACACCCCCAGCAGCACCGCCTCGGCGGCCAGCGCGGCGGCCACCCGGGGCAGGTCCCGCCATCGCAGCGCGCTCTCATCCACCCCCGCCACCGCCCCCCGGGCGCGCCCGACGGGCCATCGGCACTGCCGCCTCCCCTGATGGCATGACCACCGTCGGGCCTGTCGGCTCGAACCCGAACTGGCGGTAGTAGTCGGCGAGCCGCTCGTTGGCGGCGTCCAACGCAAGCGTCCACCCGTGGTGATCCGCCTCGACGGTGACCGTCTCGATCAGGTGGCGCCCCGCTCCGGGCTCGACGCTGGCCACTGTGTGCACGATCACCGGCCGCCCGGGCGGCCGGGATCGGCGGAGCGCCCGGCGGGCGGACACCCCGGCGAGGCTGGAGCGGGCCATCGGCGCGTACAGCCAGCCGACCACCACGAACACTGCCCACACCGGCCACGTCACGGACATCGTGGTCCACAATCCAGCCAGGACCGCCAGCCCCACAAGAGCCGCGAGGACGCCGAGGATTTTCGGGCGGGGCGACGCCCCGCTCAAACAGCACACAGCGGTGCCCGGCCTGTTGGCCCTGCGGTCCCCGACGGCCAGCGTCAGCCAGAACACCAGCCGTAGCGGTCCCGGTCGCATCCGGGCGAACTGCGGTCGAGTTGCGAACGCCTGTGTTGCCACCCCGGCCAGGCTCCACGTGCCGACACTCCTCGCGTGGTTCGATCGGAGGCCGGCGGTCAGGGTGGTCATCCGGCCACCCCCACCGAGCGGACCTCTTGGACGCCGTAGCCGGCAGCGGTGGCCGGTCCGTCCACCGTCCCCAACTGCACCGTCTGGGCGCCCACCCCGTTCCCGGCGAAGGTGTACTGGCCCGACCAGCCGACGATCACCTTCACCGTGTATCTGGCTTTGGTCACGTAGGTGTGTGTGACCGACGGGGCTGCCTGGGATCCCGCCGATGTGCCCGTGACCCCCGCGCCGTCACCGAAATACCAGTAGTAGTCGGCCGGGTGGGCGGTCGTGATGACCGTGTACCCGCGGATCGTCGCCGTCGCCGTGACCTGACCAGTGACGCCGGTCAACCAGAACCACGTCGGCAACTGCGTCAAACCCAACGTCGACGGGTCGAACTCGATCGTGGACATTGGCAACGGGGTCGCCGCCCACACCTCGGCCGGCGTCGGTGGCGGGGGAGGCGGCGGCGGAGCGGGCACCGCCGCGGTAGCCGGGCACACATCTTTGGTGGCGATCACGTTTCCGGTCGGCCCGACCAGCTCGTAGAGGTCGGGAAACCCGGCGGCACCGGGGGGGCCGAGGGACATCCCGGTGCCGGGGCCGTTCGGTCCCACCGGTGGGGGTATCGCGGTCGGTTGACCGTTCGTGCAGGTCATCAGCAGATCGGATCCCACGTTCGTCCAGACGTACCCGGACTGGATGCTGGGCGGGGCGTTTGGCGGCGGCGGCGTGTACGAGACCGGTGCTGGGCCGTTGCCGCCGCCGGGCACTCCGGCGCCAGCTCCGATACCGCCCGGACCGAGAGACCCGCTGCCGCTGCCTCCGGGCCCGTCCGCCGCCCACGATGGCGGCGCCATCAGGAACACCCCGGCCGCCGCGACCGCTACGACGATCAGAATTTTGCGCGAGTTCATTGGCCATGTTCCAGTGCGCCGATCCCGCCCGGAGGGTTGATCTGATTGCTATCGTTGATACGGAACTGCCCGTCCGGGCCCTGCACGAGGGAGATTACATAGGCGGTCGGCCCGGGATGTGACGGGTTGAATGATTGGCCGGATGTGGTGCCGTTGGCGTCGAGCATCGGGATGGATTTGAGGTTGTAGACCACGGTGACGATCCCGCCGACGAAATACGGGTGGCCGTTAACGTTGGCAGGCTGCCCGTCGGCTTGTGCAGGCTGCGGTATTGCCGGCTGGGTCACCTTGACGAAATCGATCTCTGCCGGTGTCGGCGAGCCGTGCAACCCCCGCTGCTGAAAGTCTGTGAGGTCTTTGACTTCACCGGCGTAAACGTTTCCGCTGGGCATTTCGTAGTTGGCGACTAAAGACGGGTTGGGATGAGACCACACCCAGTCCTCATAAGTGGTCAAGGTCTTGATGACGGTGACCAGGTTGACGGTGGTGCCCGTGGGGTAGGCGCCGGCCAATGACGGTGGGGTGGGTTGCGCTGCCGGGTAGTCGGCCGCGGGGCCTGACGGTCCTTGCACCGTCGTGGACGAGCCGGACGCCGTCACAGTGGTAGACGTCGAGCGCTGGGCCCCCGAGGTGGTGCGACTCGAGGACTGGGTGGGCGGGCTGGAGGCAGGCTTTCCTGCCCCGCCGCAACCGGCTGATATGGCGCAGAGGGCGATGATCCCGATCACGGCGGTGATGGTTGTTTCCCGGCCGGTGCGACGAAGCCGTTTGTGAGTATGCGTGCGCATGGTCGGGTCTCCCGCCGTGTGGTAGGCGTTGAAAAGGCTCACGGCGTCCCCGAGGGACGAGGCGCGGCGGATGCGGTAGCCGTGATGTGGATCGGCCGGTTGCCTTCGAGCAAACCGAGAAGGGTGAGGTGCACGTTCTCGTGAAGGACCACGGTGATCTGTCCGTCGTTGGCGGCCACGATGATGTCCGGTGGGCTGGACAGCACGGGCGGGTTGGACTGTTCGGCCAGGTTCGTGCTGGCGAGATTGACTGCAACGCTCGGCGCCAAGGTTACGCGCCCGGTGGCCCGGTAGGTGGGAATGTCGATGCCCGATGCTCCCGCGTCGGCCGCCGCGCTGGCCGTCGACTGCAGGGCTCGCTCCGCCGAGATGGCGTGCCACAGGTCGAGGCTGATCCCACCCAGCGGTAGGAGCAGGACGGCGAGGCCGAGGCACCAGATGACCATGGCGTCACCGCGCTGGTCCGCATCCTCGGCCCGTGCACGGGCGCGCAGCCACGCTACGGGGGCGGTCATGGGATACTCCGGTAGCTGTCGACGTGTTGAGTAGAGCTGGCCGTGTAGCGCAGGGTCCCGAACGCGCCGATGCCGGGGATCGTCCCGGCCGGGATGGTCACAGTGACCGTCGCGGTGACCGTCGCCCCCGGGTTGAGCGCCCCGCGGTAGCTGGCGGCGATCTGGGCGGGGGTGATCCCGTCGTTGGTGGCCGCCTCGGCGACGGTCTGATCGGCGGCGGACACGCCGCTGGTCCAGGTGCCGGCGGTGGCCAGGGCTCGGGCGGCGTTGGCGGCGGCGTCTCGGGCGTCGACGGTGCGTTCCTCCCATGTCGGTAGCGTGAGGACGAGGAGCAGAACGGGGATCACCAACAGCCCCAGGCCGAGCATCATCGTGAGCGGGGCGAACCCTGCGTCGTCTGCTCGGGCCGCCCGCAGCCGCCGCCGGACGGTTGTCACGTGACCCGCCGTCACCCGACCCGCGGTCATCAGGACCCGGGTCATGAGCAACGGGGCCCGCGTCGGTCTCATGAGCTGGGTGTCGGATTGTGTTCAAGGGGGGCGATGGCGACGACCCGGAGCGGGTCGGCTGGGATCACCCGGAGCCAGCCTGGCAGTAACCCGGATGCCACGGCGATCACCTGGTTGCCCTGCAGGCCGCAGGTGATGGTCACGTGCTGTCCGAACGGCCCCGACAGCAGCCCGCTCATCACCTCGGCGGCCTTGGCCTGGCAGGCCGCTACCGGCCCGCCGGGTGCGCCTTGGAGCGACCCGGCCCGGGTGGCCTCGTCGACGGCGGTGCGCACGGCTCCCTTGCCGTACTCGTCGACGATCAGGTTGATGGCGCCCATGAACACCACCAGGGTGAGGGCCATGGCCAGCACCGTTACCAGTCCTGCGCTGCCCCGCTCGTCACGGGCGACCCTGCTCAGACGCCAAGCTGGGTTTGCACCCAGTTCAGGACGGTGCTCCCAAGGGTCTTGACCAGGGCTCCGATGGCCACGATGGCGACCACCCCGAACACGATCCAGGCCAGATTGTCGGTGATCACGTTCCCCGACTCGTCGGCGCGCGCCGCTGCCGCCCGAGCCCGCAGTGTGGCTGTCGCCGTCCCAGTCGCGCTCAACAGGGTCAAGATCCACAGTGTCGGGCGAAGCCGCCCCACCCGACGCCGGCCCCGATGCTGGGCGGGTGTGTCGACCTTGGGGAGTTGTTGGGTGATGGTGGACATGGTTGGGTTTCCCTTCTGTGTGCTGGCCGGTCGCCGGGTGCGGCCGGGCTGGAGTTTGCTTCTTGGAGGCCATGGTTGGGGCGAGGTGTCAGTGTCCGAAGATCATGCTGGGGACGGGCGCTAGGAGGAACAGGATCATCACCGGGGCCATCAGGACCAGGTTGGGGATGACCATCGACATTTGCCGTTTCGCGGCGGACCGTTCGACTTCTTCGCGGCGTTGGCCGCGTAGCTCATCGGCCTGTTCGAGCAGGGCTTTGGGCAGGTCGATCCCACCAGTGGTGGCCGTGGCCAGGAACCGGTAGAAGCGGGCTGCGGAGGGTTCTGGGGTTTCGGCGGCGATGACCTCGAACGCCTGGGCCAGGCCGTAGCCGGCGGCGGTGGTGTGCAACGCCCGGGCCAGGTCGTCGATCACCGGGCCCGAACCGACCTCGACCAGGCTGGCCACGGCCACGGCCAGGCTCTTATTGTTCTCGATCTTGGGGGACAGCAGCCCGGCGATGGTCGGCAGGTCGGAGCGAATCCGCGCCGTACGTCGCCGGGTCAAACCGCGCAGCTGGTCGGGCAACCGCCGGGCCCCGCCGAAGCCTCCCAGGCCGAGGAATAGCACGGCCAGTAGGGTCGAGCCGGCCAGCACTCCCACCGCCGCGCAGGCAAGTGGGGTGGCGACCGTCCAGCGCAGGTGACGGGCCCGGTAGTCCGCCACGGTCATGGGTGTGCCGGCTTGACGCAGCCGGCGTTCGAGGGTGGCGGTGTCGGTCACCCGCAGCACCCGGTTCAACCAGCCCGCAGCGCTCCCCGCCAGCGGCCCGAGGAGGCGGCGGGCCGCCTCCCCCAGCACCAACGGCTGGGGCGTCGCCTCCACTGGTGCGCCGAGGCGGGCCCGGGCCACTTGGGTGTAGGGGGCGATCCGCCGGGCCGGGAGCCGTCTCGGGTGGGCGACCGTCCACGCCAGGATCCCGACCGTCCCGGCGAGGCACAACGCGGCGAGCCACACGGTCATCTTCTTGGCCTCCCCTCGATGGTCCCAGCGACGGGGGTGACCGGCTCGGTGGTGAAGACCCGTTCGGTGGTGGCGATCGGCCGGCCCAACCGGCGGACCACGGCGAAGCCGGCCAGTGATGCGCACGCCCCGGCGATCACTACCACCAGCCCGATGCTGCTGTCGTAGAACTGGCGGTAGGCGACGGTGGTGGCGGAGAGGAACACCAACAGGCCGTAGGGGATGATCAGGCTCCCCCACGCCGCGATACGCGACTGGGTCTGGGCGGTGCGGATCTTCTCGCTGACCGCCAGGTCACCGGTCACCTGTCCCAACAGGCCGTCCAGGACCCGTAGGACCATGGTGGTGCCCTCCTCGGCGGCCAGCTCGAAGGTCAACAGCACCGAATCCGAGATCGGGTCGGCCAGCTCGGAACGGACCGCCTCCAACGCAGCGACCGAGCCGACCCGGTCGGCGAGGCGCACGTAGCGCGCCATCGGCGCCCGCAACGGCTCGGGCCCCGAGGTCGACAGCTCGACCAGCGCCTCGTGCAGGGTGGCGATCCCCGCTCGCAGCGCCCCGGTCACGTGGCGGAGCCCGTCGGGCCACGCCTCGAAGCGGGCGTTGGCTCGCTTGCGCCGCTGCGTCGACCAGTACCCATACGGCAGGGCGCCGAGCGCCAACGCGGGGACCAGCGCCACGATCACCGCCCGATCGATCGCGAAGAGCACCACGAACGCCGCTGCGGCGAGGGCCGCCGAGACGGCGCAGAACTGGGCTGGGGTGACCGCAGCGCCGGCTTGGGACAGCCACACCTGCGCGGTCGGGCGACCAGGCCGGCGGGGGCGGGTCGGGCGGTTCCAGCGCAGTGGTCGTCCCGCGGCCGCCTCGACGGCCAGCCACACCGCCCCCGCTACCAGCAGCGCCGCGACCACGCTCACCTCAGTCCCCCATCACACGCCGGCCGTTCTCGGCCCACCGGATAAGAGCGGCTTGCGCGGTTAGAAAATCTCATAGCGGTACCTCGGTTCCGGCCAGGACGTCGCCGATCGTCACGCGATGCCGGCGCAGGACCCGGTTGCATTTACGTTCCAACAGCTGCCCGAGATCGGTGGAGTGGAGTTCCATCGGCTCGCCGATGTCGGTGCGGGCGAAGATCGGGGTGACGGCTACCCCGCCGGTCGACATCTGGGGAGGAACGACGGAGATCTCGCTGACCTGGCGGACGGTCTTGTCGCCGTCGGTGTCGTCGAGGTCGACGAATACCACCACGTCGAAGATGCGGGCGAAGTGGTCGCGGATCTGCTCCGAGCTCATCGCCGGCACCGCCAGGCTCGCGGCGGTGGCCAGGGCGTCGAAGCCGAGCGACGCGCTGTCGGCGTGGACAGCGGCGATGACCCCGGTGCCCAGGTTGCCGGCCAGGACAAGGTCCCATGCCTCCGCCCCCTTCAACTCGCCCAGCACGATCAGCGCCGGGCTGGCGACGCGGGCGGAGCGGATCAGGTCGGTCAGGTCCTCCACCTTGGAGGTCGCCCAGTACTCGCCGTTGAGCAGCGGGGCGGTCAACTCCCGATTGTCCTCGGCCACGATGGTCCGCCGCCGGGGGGTGACCGCCCGCAGGCACGCCTCGATCAGGGTGGTCTTTCCCGACCCGGGCGGCCCGACGACCAGCAGCTTGAGGCGTGGCACCAACATCAACACGGCCAGAAACCTCGCCGCAGCGGGGGTCAACGACCCGAAGCCGACCAGATCCTCCAGGGTGGTGTGCCGCTTCTGGGGGAGCCGCAGCGTGAAGCTGACTGTCCCGTCCACCCGGGGGGCGATCGACGCCGTCAGGCGCCCCTGGCGGCCGCCGGGTAGGAACACCCGCACCCCGTCGGCCCGAGGGTGCGAGCTGTCGAGCTCTTCGCCCGCGGCGGCGACCAGGCGTTGGATGGTGTGGAGCACCGCCTGGGGGGACACCGGGGTCGCCACGCCGACGGTCTCGCCGGTGGTGGTCCGATAGGTCAGCTCGCCGTCGGTCCCGTAGATCTCCTCCACGTCGGGGTCGCCGATCAGGTCCTCCATCTCCGCCCCGACGCCCTCGACGTCCCGGACCAGCCGGCCGACGATGTCGGCGGGGTCGGCGAACGCATCGAAGCGTGCCGCGCCGATCGTCGCTTCGCGCTGGAAGCGTTCGGTCTCGGTCTCCACGATCCGCCGGACCGCTTCGCCGTCGACCGCCACATCCAGGTCGCGGGCCACGACGATCCCGTGCACCTTGCCCAGCAACGCCTGATACGCGGTCGTCACCCCGACCCCCGCATCGCAGTCATGTCGTGCCCGGTCACCAGCCGGCCTCGCTGGCCAGGCTCACCCGT
Organism: Acidiferrimicrobium sp. IK; assembly: GCF_025499425.1. Classification (GTDB taxonomy): domain Bacteria; phylum Actinomycetota; class Acidimicrobiia; order Acidimicrobiales; family Palsa-688; genus Acidiferrimicrobium. The sequence goes on along the minus strand of NZ_JAIMCB010000013.1, from coordinate 2,464 downwards.
CGCCCCATCGCCGGCACTGGCACCGCGGCGGCCGCCCGGAGCGGGGCCGCCGCCAACTCCGACGCCAGACGGTCGACGGCTTTCAGCCAGCGGCCGCGCCACACGAGCTCGCCGTTCCAGCGGGCCCGGCCGACCACCGGATCCTCCGGCAGCATTCGCACCGCGGTGAAGCCGGTCGGGCCGGTGGATGCCTCGACCAGCCCGGTCAGCTGCGACCCCTCGAACACCCCCCGGCCCGGCACCCGACCGAACACGGCCCACAACGACGCGCTCACCCCCACCTCGACTGCCGCGGCCCGCCACTCCATCAGCCGGGCCGCTGATTCCGGGTCCGGCCCGGCGAAGACCACCACCCGATCGGCGGCGGCAAGCATCGCCCGGCCGGCCGAGAACCGGTCCGTTGGCGTTCCGGCCGCCGCCGCCAACAAGGGTCCCACCTCGACGAGCACATGGTCATAACCGGCCAGGCCCTCCTCGACCAGCGCAGACAGGTGCACGGGGCTGGCGACCGATGGGCCGCCCGGCGACGCGCTCTGACAGACCACGTCGAAGCCACCCAACCCGCCAGTGCCGTCCTGCGGTCGGGACAGTCCGTCGGGGAGCGCCCAGCGCCCCTGGCCTATCCGGCCCAATGCCCAGCCGAGCCCGTAGGCGGGATCGCGGCGCAGCCGGGCGGCCAGGGTCGCCGACAGCGGGTTCGCTTCCACCACCAGCACCCCAGATCGTTTCGCCCAACATTCTGCCAACCCCACCAACGTCTCGGTCGCGCCCACGCCGCCCGACACCGAGCTGAAAACGGTCAACGAGCCTCGCCGGCCCGCAACCGCCGTCTTCGGGCCGGCCCTCGCAAGGTCGGGCTGCGGAGAGGACCCGGCGTTGACCGGTCCGACCTCGGCGATCAGCGCGGCCAGCTCCGCTGTCGGCACGCTCACCGGCAGCAGCCGGCTCACGCCCAACCCCTCCAGGTACGCCCGTCCTAGTCCCGACTCGGGGTCATAGAGGCCGATCACCACCGTGCCGCCCTCCACCGCCCGGCCGATGTCCCCCGACGTAAAGAGCCGGGACACGTCGTCGACGACCGCCACATCCAGACGACGTTTCCCGGTGCGGGACAACTGGCGGCCATCCAACACGGTCTCAGCCGTGATCCCCGCCATGTGGTCGCGGACGAAGGATCGCAACGCCGCCGACCAGGCCGCCTTCGTCGCGCCCAACCCGACCAGCATCGACGCCGCCGTCAACTCCCCGACCCCCCGCCCGGGGCCGGCGGCCTGTACGAGCCGGCCGAGGCCGAACCGGTCTCCCCCGTCGAGCGGACCACCTCCAACGCGCCCGTCGAACCCGTCGAACCCGACGTCCCCAGAGCGGCGGTCAGCCGCAACGCCGTGGGACGGTCCACCGCCACCGTGATGTAGAAGTCGCTCGTCGCGCCCGCCAGTACCCCCGATGTCTTCGTCGGCGACACGCCTACCACCGTCAATCCCTGGGCCACATACGACGCCCCGCTGCCCGAAGAGACGATCACGTCGACCCGGTCCCCGGCCGCGATTGCCCCGCCGTCGGCCCGGTCTACCGGGACCGGAATGCTCATCGACCCCAACCCGCTGGCCCCCACTGGCCCCTGCGTCACCGCCCCGCGGGTGACCGGCTCGCCCGCCTCGATCCGCGACACCGCTACCCAACCGGCCCGCAGGTCCCCGCTCGGCAGCAAGCCCGAGACCACCGCCGCATCCGAGCGGTGGACCTTCACCAGCCGGGTATCGGACCCGTTGACCGCGGCGCCCGCCGGGATCGGCGCCGATGCCACCGGGACCAGCACCGTCGCCCCACGGTCCTGGAGTGCGGCCAGCACGAACACCGCCGCCAGAACCGCCAACACCACCGGTGCCACGTGGCCCACCGTCCAGCGAGACCCCAGCCGCCGATGTCGTAGGGCGTAGCCCGTCGTCGGGGCGGCGCTCGTGGATGCCCGCTCGGAAGCGACCGTCATTCTGGCCCACCCCTCGGCCGGACAAGGGCGCGCAACACCGCTCCCTCACCACGGTCTCGGCCAGCGGCGTTCGCGCCGCTGCCGGCCCTGCTCGTGACTACCTTCTCGTGATCACCGGTCTTGCACGTCGCCACCCGAACACGCTCCCCCGCCGGTGGTCCCGGCGGCTCTCTCGTTTAATACCGGGCAGGCTGAGGAGCTCCTATCGGAAACAATCCGCTCACGAGCCATCGCACCACGCCTGCAGTTCACCCCCACACCAGCACCGTCACCACTCCGGCAGCGGCCAAGAACGCCCCGACCGGCAGCCGACTCTGCCACGACAACCGCCCAGCCGCGACCCCAGCGAGGGCTGAGCCACCCCGGGTTCGATGCAGTGCGGGTTAGTTGGTGCCGGTCAGGGCCGGCTGGGTGTAGGTGTACCACAGGTGTTCGTACTCGGCTGGGGGGCAGTCGCCGATCTCGCCGTGAAGG
>NZ_JAIMCB010000012.1 GCF_025499425.1 Acidiferrimicrobium sp. IK | reverse complement strand
CGTCGAGCACCCGAAGCACCGGAGAGTGCTCAGCCACGTCCAAGTCGTCACCCAGAGAAAGCGCCGCGCTGTTCCGGTCAACATTCAAGTTCCGACCACGGTTCGGGTCGAGGCTGGTTGGGACCGCACAGCAGTTTCGTGGGCCTTCGCCAACCGCCTGAGGATTGCGGACGTGGTCCTCGACGCGGCTCAAGCAAATACCGCAGCGTCGATCCGAGAAGGTACGCAGGCGTCGGTAGCCGACTCTCATCTCGGTGCCGTTATTCGATCGAGCGATGCCGACGGGATCACCGTTCTGACCAGCGATCCCGGTGATGCTCGTGCCGTTGCGGGCGACCGACACATCACCGTCGTGACGATTTGAGCATGCCCGCATGGATCCGCGAGCCGGCGTTCCGGGGCGGAGGCAAACCGTGGATATGGGCGCACGTTCTGGGGCACCATGCAGACGGCTGGGCCGATACGGCGAGCGCATCACCGTCGATCGGCTCGTCTTGATGACGGCCGTAGGCGAGCGACCGGATCGCCCTCAGAGGCTGACGTATCGTCCGGCCGGGTGGCTAGCCCCGAGAAGCCGGCCAGTCAGGGCACCTTGGTGATGCCGGACTTATCAGCGAGGGGGACCCAGTGGGTGTCCTGAGGTCCGCTAGCGAACCTTGGTGGTACCCGGGGCCCGTCGCTGATGGTCTCGATCAGGTCGATAGCGACAGCTTGCTCGTCGCCGCAGTATCCGGCTTCGGTCAGCTTTCGCACCTCCGCAGCGAAGTCCTCGGATGTCGAGAACCGGTGACGGTTCGCGTCGAACCACTCGCTTGCCGCCTTCCTCACTCCGGGAGCCTGACGTAAGAGGATGACGGCGCTGACGTAAGGATGGTCGTTGGTCAGCTTGCCGTTCCGATCGAGCGTATTCCTCGCACTCCCGTCACTGTCAAAGCTGTAAGACGGATCGCCGTACATAGCGGCGATCATCATGTCGGCGGAAAAGGGGACGGGACGGTGGTACGGATTGGCCACAGCCACGATGAGGGGCATGTCCCGATCAGCGAGCGGCTTCAGTTGCCGGGCGCCGTACTTGATCTTGGCGCGGACTGGGCGGAGTGCCTTGTCCATGCTCCGGCTGAAGGCCACTCCTGCCGGATGGCTCTTGAACCCTCCGGTGCTTTCGATCGACTCGACCTCGATGGCCACGACCTGTCCGTCGACCGTGACCCGGAAGTCGGGGCAGGTACTCACTCCCCAATCCGAAGGCTCGAACTCAAAGCTGTAACCACGCTCCTCCAGCCATCGGGCCATCTGCAATTCGCCGGGATCGAGCGGCTTAACCACATCCGCACGGTACCAACGGGTCTACTCCTGAGGCGTCGCGACGGCCGCAGGCACGACCTTCCGGTGCTCGGCAACCACCCGCGCACCGCCGTGGTCGTCAAGCCACTCGCACACCTTGAGGCAGGCGTCGCCGTCGAGCTTGGTGACGAGATCCTTGACGGTCGTTGCCTGAATCGCCTTGGCGAGCTTGAGGTAGTCCCGGAGCACGCGGAACGCCCAGTACCGCCTGTCCTCTGCGAACTCGAGCGCTTCCGTGGCGATGACGTCGCTCGTGGGGGCCCCGTGGATCAGGTCATTGCGAAGGTCATAGGCCAGCAGGATCTCGTTCGGATCGAAGAAACCTTGGTCCAGAGCGACGTGGACGGCGACGCTGCGGATGGTCACAATCGGCCTTGAGCCCGAGGTTCCGGGCACGAGAAGCGCCTCCATGGCACTGAAGATGGCGGGAATGATGATCCGCCATCGGCCGCTCAGCGCCGCGACGTCGAGCCAGTCGACGCAGGTGTCGACGCACAGGCGCAGCGCCGGGGGAAGCGCCTCGTAGAGGTCAGAGAGGTCAGCGAGCTGCGCTCTCCGTTCCTCCAGGTTGGGATGGCTGAGGTCCATCGGTATGGGACTCGGCTCGTGTCTCCACCAGCCGGCCCGGGCAGTCGTGTCACCGTCGCGCCAGGTCCAGGTTCCGTTGAGGCCTTAGGTGACTTGGTCGAGGTAGATCTTGGCTGGGAAGCCGAAGAGGTTCTGCTGCCGGATTAGGCCGAAGGCGCCGGCTGCTCGATCGCGGGCGGGTTCGAGAAGCAGGGGGTCCGTTCCGGCGACGACCCTGATCTCGCAAACGTGCGTCGGAGCCTTGTCGCCGAACCGGGAGACGGCTACCGTGTCACCGGCGTCGCCCGCGGGCGGCACGCCTGGAGGCACAGTGCAGTTCGAGGCCGACGGTAAACCGCTCGGCGCCGCGGTTGGTGTCATCGCCGGCCACGCCCAAGTCACCGTCAGCGGCCTGACCTTGGGCTCTCACTCCCTGCAAGCCCAGTACTCGGGGGACACCAACTACGCCGCGTCCACCAGCAAGACCGTCACCGAGAAGGTCAGCCCCGCCGTCGGTTACGACCTGGTGGCGGCCGACGGTGGGGTGTTCGGCTTCGACGCTCCCTATCTCGGTTCGGTGGGTGGCCGGCATTTGAATCGGCCGGTGGTGGGGATCGCGGCTACTCCCGATGGTGGCGGCTACTACTTGGTGGCTTCCGACGGTGGGGTGTTCACGTTCGGGGATGCCCGCTTTGCTGGGTCGACCGGCGGGATGCACCTCAACCAGCCGGTGGTCGGCATGGCCGTCGACCCGGCGACGGGCGGCTACTGGCTGGTGGCGGCCGACGGCGGGGTGTTCGGCTTCGACGCTCCCTATCTCGGTTCGGTGGGTGGCCGGCATTTGAATCGGCCGGTGGTGGGGATCGCGGCTACTCCCGATGGTGGCGGCTACTACTTGGTGGCTTCCGACGGTGGGGTGTTCACGTTCGGGGATGCCCGCTTTGCTGGGTCGACCGGCGGGATCCACCTCAACCAGCCGGTGGTCGGCATGGCCGTCGACCCGGCGACGGGCGGCTACTGGCTGGTGGCGGCCGACGGCGGGGTGTTCGGCTTCGACGCTCCCTATCTCGGTTCGGTGGGTGGCCGGCATTTGAACCGGCCGGTGGTGGGGATCGCGGCTACTCCCGATGGTGGCGGCTACTACTTGGTGGCTTCCGACGGTGGGGTGTTCACGTTCGGGGATGCCCGCTTTGCTGGGTCGACCGGCGGGATGCACCTCAACCAGCCCGTGGTCGGCGTCGCGACCAGCTGAGACCGGGCCGCCAACGCCGATCGGACCGCACCCCTATCCAGGGATCGCAATGACCAGCTCGCCGAGCTCTCTCTCAGCCGGCGAGCTGGTCCGCGCGGTGAGCCGTACAGATCAGCAGCGCCCGGGTCGGCCCCTGGTCATGTGGCGTGGTGGTCGACCTCTTGGCCGGGCGTCCTCGTCGGAAATGACAGATGAGAGAGATTTCGGAACGGTCCACCACATGCTGCCGGTGGCCGGTGCCTTGCGAAGCTCCTCGGTGGCTTCCCGTGACGACCCGGCCAGGGCTGTCGCGACTGGCGCCGCCCTCAGCGCAGCAGCGTCAACGCGTCGAGGGCGACGGCGCCCTGGCCGGCGGGTCGGGCCATCAGCGGGTTGATCTCCACGTCCATCACGTCCTCGCCGAGGTCGGCGATGAGCCAAGACATCCGTTCGACCACCGCGGCCGCCGCTGCTACGTCGACGGCGGGGCGGCCGCGGACGCCGTCGAGCAGCACCGAGGCCTTCAAGGCGCGCAGGAGGTGCTCGCTGTTGGCGATGTCGGTCGGCGCCGCGGCGACTCGAATGTCGTTTAGGACCTCGACGAAGATCCCGCCCACGCCCGCGACTACCACCGGCCCGAACGACGGGTCGATCTTCGCTCCGACGACGAGCTCACACCCTTCCGTCTCCATCTGCTGCACCACCACCCGCGGCGAGGTGTCACCGTGCGCGGCGCCGACCGCCAGCAACTCGGCGGCGGCCCTCTCGATGGTGTCGGGATCGGTCAGACCCAGCCGTACCCCGCCGAGGTCGCTCTTGTGCGGGATCCGGTCGCTCAGCACCTTGAGCGCCACCGGGCCGCCGATGCCCGCCGCGTGGTGGCGGGCTTCGCTCGGCGTGGAGGCCACCCGTGACGCCACGGTGGGTATGCCGTACGCCTGCACCAGGGCCATGGACTGTTCCTCGTCCAGCGCGGTGCGGTTCTGGCTTCGCGCCGCGGCGATGACGGCGCGGGCCGCGTCCACGTCGATGCCCGCAGGACGCCGCGGTGACGGCAGCGGCCGGCGGAGGCTGTAGTCGGCGAGCTTCCCTAGGGCGGCCGCGGCGCGGCCGGGGTCGGTGAAACAGGGTATGCCCAGCTCCCGCAGCCGCAGCCGGGGTTTTCCCGAGCCGCCCGTCCACACCACCGCGACGGGAAGATCGGTGCGGTCGTGAAGGTCGCTGATGGCGGAGATGACCGGGTCGGCGAAGCGGTCGGCGTTGCCGACCAGCACCATGATCAGGTCGGTATCGGGGTGGTCGATGGCGACCTCCAGCGCCGATCTCATCAAGCCGCCCTGGGTGATGAGCGCCGCGGTCAGGTCCACCGGGTTGCGGGGGGACGCGAAGCCGGGGAGCACCGCCGCCAGCTTTCGCTGCCACTCCGGCGACCAGGGGCGGACCTCGAGCCCGACCGCGCTGGCCATGTCGGCGGCGAGCACCCCGGCGCCCCCCGACTCGGAGAGGATGGTCAAACGCCGTCCCCTGGCCCGGCGCAGGGTGTCGAACATCTGAGCGGCGTCGAGCAGCGGCTCCTGGCCGCCGACTCGCACGACGCCGGTCTCTCGCATCAGCTCGTCGAACACCCGGTCGTCGCCGGCCAGCGAAGCGGTGTGGGAGGCCGCGGCCCGGGCCCCGGCCTCGGAGCTGCCGCTTTTCACCACGATGATCGGCTTGTCCAGGCGGTGAGCCCGGCGGGCCACCTCCAGCATCCGCGGTCCGCGGGACACGCCTTCGAGGTAGGCGAGCACCACCGCGGTCTGGTCGCTGTCGATCAGCCCGTCGACGATGTCGGCGACGGAGAGGTCGGCTTCGTTGCCGGTGTTGATGTAGTGCGACATCCGCACCGACGCGGCCTGGGCCTCCCCGAAGATGAACGACCCGAACGCGCCGCTTTGGCTGACGAACGCGACCGGTCCGGGCAGGAGCCGGCCGCCTTCTTCGAGGACCGCGCTGAAGGTGGCGGTGGCGTTGTCTTGCAGACCGATCATGCCCAGGCAGTTCGGCCCCACGATCCGGGTGATCGAACCTCGCACGGCGTCTGCCAGTTCCGCCTCGAGGGCCGCGCCTTGCGGGCCGGTCTCTGAGAAGCCGGCGGCGGTCACGATGGCGAAGCGGACGCCTCGCCGGGCGCAGGCCCGGACCGCGTCGACGGTGCCGGTAGCCGGAACCACCAGCAGCGCCACGTCGATGTCGCCTTCCACGGCGTCGAGGTCAGGGAAGGACGGGAGGCCCTGCACCACCGGCCGGGTCGGATTGACCGGCAGGACGCGGCCTCGGTAGCCGAACTGCTTCAAGTACGCGACGGGCCGCCCCGACAGCTTGGCCGGGTTGTCCGAGGCGCCGATCACCGCGATGGACCGCGGCGACAGCAGCGGTGCCAGGTCCGTCCCCGGGCCGACCCGCCCGGCGTCGAGGTCGGCCGGGAGCTGCTCGGCGCGAGGGGGGGTCACTTCCCCCACGACTTCTGCAGCTGAGCCTTGAAGTCGAAGCTCGGGCTGCTCGACCCGTCGAGCATCGACTTGACGTTGTCTGGGGTGGTGAGCACGCTCGGCAGGTTGGTCACCGAGTAGAGGGGCTGGCCGCCGAGCGCCCTGGCGATGAGGTCCGCGGACACCCAGTCTTCGTACACCTCCGGCACGGTGATCGTGGCCACGTAGGGGACCGTGCCGCTGGCCATCAGCTGCTGGGTCGGTCCCTCAGCGGCCCCGAAGTCCATCAGGGGGATGTCCGAGCGGCCCTCGTTGTGCTCGGTCTGGACCATCTGCTGGGCGGCGAAGGGGAAGGGGGCCACCGCTGCTTTGACCGTCCCCGACGGGTTGGCCGACAGGGCGGAGGTCCAAATCGGCGGTCCCTGCTGGGTCAGGTAGGCGGTGGTGTACTCGCTGGTCTTGACCTTGCACGCCGAGCAGTTCTGCTGCAGGTACTGCAGGAAGGCCTGGTAGCGGGCTTCGATGAAGCTGTACTGGGGGTCGGGGTAGGCCAGGAAGGTGCCCGACCCCCCCGAGCGGGTCATGGCGTAGGCGCCCAGCGCTCGCCCGGCGGCGGCCTGGTCGACGTCAGGGGTGATGAAATTCGGTCCGTATTCGGGGTAGGCCAGGCAGTCCGGGCAGGCGATGACCAGGTGGGCGGCCAGCGCGTTTTTGATCGGCGTGCTCAACGCCTGCACCTGCATCGACGGGTAGAACAGCGCGTTGTAACCCTGCTGGATGGCCTGCTCGATGAACCCGGCCGCGGTGGCCGCCGACCCGGCCGCGTCGTGGACCGGCGACAGCTGCCAGCCCATCACCTTGGCCGCGTCCTCGAAGTTGTTGATGGCGAAGCCGCTGTAGGGGTCGGCCTGGTTGGGGGAGATCAAAAACACCTTCCACTGTCCGGGCTTGACCGGCGTGGAGGGCATCGGGAAGGTGCCGTGGTGGACGTCGGTGGCGGTCTTGACCACCGACTCCGCCGCGCTCAGCTGCGCCGACGCCGGAGCCGCGGCGGCGCCCGCCGACGTCGAGCCGGCGGCGGTGCTCCCTGCCGCGGCGGAGCCCTTCGAGGCGCTCGAGCTGCCGCAGGCCGACGCGATCAGCCCGACGGCGAGAAAGGTGCTGGCGGCGAGCGCTCGGCGGCTGCGGCGGCGCGTGCCGTTCAGTGGATGCTGTCCCATGGTTGTCTCCCTCTGGTTGTCTTTGTGGTCGTTGCTCTCTGGCGGGACGTCGAGCGGCGCTCGGCCACGTGGACCCCCCAGGGTGATTTGTTGGTGCCGGGCCGAGACGGCCGCCGGCGGTTAGGTCGGCCTTCCCTTGCGGGAGAAGGTCGTGGATATGGCCACCGCGCTGATCAGCACCAGCCCGTTGATCACGTCCATCCAGGTGAAGTTGACCCCGCCGCTGATCAGGCCTTGGCCCACCCACACCAAGAACACCCCGCCGATCACCGTCCCCCACACGTGGAACCGGCCGCTCGAGAACAGCACGGTGGACAAGAACGCGGCGGCGAACGCCGGCAGGAGGAACGACCCGGCGGCGTCGGGGGTCGCCGAGCCGAGCGCGGAGCCGAGGACGATCCCGGCGACGGCCGACACCGCCCCGCCGATCACGAAAGCGGCGGTGGTAACCCGGGCGGTGCGCACCCCGGTCAGCCACGCGGCCGTCGAGTTGGCTCCCGTGGCGCGCAGGTTGCGGCCGAACACGGTGTGCCCGACGACCAGCCACAACACGCACGCCACCGCCAGCAGCAGCGCGACCGCCCACGACAGGTTGTCGACCACCTCGCTCAGGCGCAGGACCAGCTCGGCCACCGCGGCCGCCGCCACCACCGCAACCCCGCACAGGCCGGCCCACACCGGCGGGGTCAGCCGGGCCGGGCGCCGGGCCAGCGCGCCGCGCAGGCCGAGCACCACCGCGACGGCGATCACCGTCCAGGTCAGCCACGGCCAGCACTTTCCGGTGAACGCGCCGATCGTCGAGAACCAGCCGGGCAGCTGACGGCCTCCGAGGGGCACCGACACCTGCCCGCCGCCGGAGTACACCGCCGAGATACCGAGGAACAGGCCGTTGGTGCCGAGGGTGGCGATGAAGGTGTTGACCCTCAAACCGACGACCAGCAGCGCGTTGAGGAGCCCGGCGGCGACCCCGCCGACGAGGACGAGCACCACCGCGGCGGCCTCCGGCCACCCCTGCTTGATCGTCAGGCCGACCGACAAGAACGTGGCACACGTCGCCACGCCGGTCACCGAAAGGTCGAACTGGCCGGCGATCAGGGTGACCACCACCGCCAGGGCCAGCAGGAGCGACGGCACCGTGTTGTGCACGTCGAGGATCAGCGCCTTGACGTTGAAGAACTTGCCGCCCAGCCACCCGCCGTACACCGCGAATATGACCATGAACGCCACGACGGTGAGGGCTTCTTGCAGGACGCGGCCCCGCAGCGCGGTGATCGCCCCGCCGCGGCGGACCGCGCCGCCGTCCTCGCCGCTCGAGGCTTGGTCCGCGGGCCGGTCCCGGCGCCCCGCGGTGAGCGGTCCGCTGCTCACAGGATCCCCTCCAGCTGCCCGGTGCTTAGCGCCCCGACCGGTTCGGGTTCCTCGACTGGGCCCGAGCCGACCGTGGCGATCCGGTCGCACACCGCGAGCAGGTCCTCGGCGTCGGAGCTGAGGACCAGCACGCCGCGCCCGTCGCGGCGCAGCTGGGTGATCAAGGAGTAGATCTCGGCCCGGGTGGCCACGTCGACGCCGCGGGTCGGTTCGCACAGCACGAACACGTCGGGCTGTTGGAGCAGGAGCCGCCCGAAGATGGCCTTCTGCTTGTTGCCGCCCGACAGCACCCAAAACGGCGCCGACGGGGAGCGGGGGGTGACCGAAAGGCGGGCGGCGATCCCCGCCACGTGGCGCGACTCGCGGCGCCCGTCGAGCAGACCGATCCGGTTGCGCCACTGCGGGAGGGCGGAGATGCTCATGTTCTCGCGGACCTGAAGGTCGTTGAAGCCGCCCTGGGTCTCGCGGTGGGGGGGTACCAGCCCGCAGCGGACGCCGGGCGCCCGGTGCACCTTGCCGGCCACGGGCGCCACCAGACCGGCCGCCATCAGCCCGATGTCGTGCAGCCCGGAGCCGGGCGTCCCGGTCAGCCCGACCGCCTCCCCGGCGCGTACCGTCAGGGTCACCGGCCCGCACCTTTGGCTGCGGACCTGCTCGAAGCGGACCAGCTCGGCGCCCGGCCCGTCACCGGCGCCGTCGTCTCGCGGCGCGTGGCGGGAGTCCACCGAGCGCATCTTGGCGACCAGCGCCTCCCGGTCGAGGCCGGCGGCGGGGTCGTCGGTGACGATCTGCCCGTCGAGGAGCACCACGACCCGGTCGGCCGCCTCGAGGATCTCCGAGAGCTTGTGGGTGATGAGCACGACGATGGCCCCGGCTCGGGCCAGCGACCGGAGGACCTCGATGACCCGGCGAGCCGACGAGGTGGCCAGCGTCGAGGTGGCCTCGTCCACGAAAAGGGTGGAGGCGCCCCGGGCGAACGCCCGGGCGATGGCCACCAGCGTCTTCTCCGCCGGTGACAGCTCACCGACCTTGGTGGAGGGACGCAGCGCCAACCCCACGAACTGCAGCGCCCGCCGGGCCAGTCGGTCCTCGCTTTGGTGGTCGAGCAGCGGCCACACCCGGTAGGACGGGCGCTGCGCCAGGCGCAGGTTGTCGGTGATGCTCATCTCGTCGATCAGCCCCAGGTCCTGGTGGATGAACGCGACCTCGGGGCGGTCCCCGAGCGATCGGACCGGTTCGCCTCCGAGCAGGATCTGGCCGCCGTCGGGCGAGTACAGGCCGCTCAGCGTCTTCAAGAGGGTGGACTTGCCTGCCCCGTTGGGGCCCATCAACCCGACGACCTCCCCGGCCCGCAGCTGCAAGTCGATGCCCCGCAGCACGCTCACCGACCCGAACCGCTTGTGCAGCGACACGATGTCGATCGGGCGGGCCTCCGGTAGCGGCGCGCCGGCGGAGCCCGCCAGGCGGTGTTCCTCGGGCGGAATCTGAGGGGATGTGGCCCGCCCCCGTTTGTGTACCGATCGGTCCACTCGTGCCATGCACATAGGTAACAAGCGGGTTACGGCGATGTCAAGCCAAAGTTGCCGGCGCGCGGCGCCGAAGCGGGGGCGCACCCCGGGCTGGCTGCCTCCGCTTGAGTTGTGTACCAGTCGGTCCAATATGATGGCGGGGTGGACCTGTCACTCACCGAACCCGAACGCGACCTGGCCGCCTTGTGCCGAGACTTCGCGCAAAAGGAGATCGCGCTGCGGGCGCCCGCGGCGTGGGAGGAGGCCCGCTGCCCGACCGACCTCCTGCGGGAGATGGGGAGCCTCGGCCTGCTCGGCCTGCTCGTACCCGAGGCGTGGGGCGGGGTCGGCATGTCCACCGTCGGGTTCGTCGCGGCCATGGAGCAGATCGGGCTGGCCGACCAGTCGGTGGCCGCCGCGTGGCAGGCCCACTCCACCATCGGGTCGCTGCCGTTGATGCTCTACGGCACCGACGCGCAAAAGGACCGCTGGCTTCGGCCGCTGGCCGAGGGCCGGGCGCTCGGCGCGTTCGGCCTGACCGAGCCCGACGCCGGCTCCGACGCCCGGGGCATCAAGACCCGAGCCGAGCGGCGCGACGGCGGATGGCTGATCAACGGGCGCAAGACCTTCATCTCCAACGCCGGCACCGACATGTCCTTCGGGGTGACGCTTTTGGCCCGGACCACCTCCGCCGCCGCGGAGCGGGCCGCCTACGCCAGCTTCGTGGTCGAGAGGGACACCCCCGGCTTCACCATGGGCCCGAAGATGCGCGGCATCGGCTGGCGGGGTCTCGACACCCGCGAGCTGTACTTCGACGACGTGTGGGTGCCCGACGAACACCTCCTCGGCGACCCGGCGATGGGGCTCGGGCAGTTCCTCAAGACGCTGGAGGTCGGCCGGATCTCCATCGCCGCGCTGTCGCTCAGCTTGACCCAGGCGGTCCTCGACATGGCCAGCGCCTACGCGGCCACCCGGACGCAGTTCGGTCAGCCGATCTCCCGGTTCCAGGCGGTGCAGTTCAAGCTGGCCGACATGGCCACCGAGCTGGAGGCGGCTCGGTGGCTGACCTACCGGGCGGCGTATTTGCGCGACTGCGGGGAGCCGTTCCTCAAGGAGGCGTCGATGGCCAAGCTCAAGGCCAGCCGCCTGGCGGTGTGGGCGGCGTCCGAAGCGGTGCAGATCCACGGCGGGGTCGGCTACATGCTCGACAGCCCGGTGGCCCGCTTCCACTGCGACGCCAAGATCTTGGAGATCGGCGAGGGCACCAACGAGATCCAGCACCTGGTGATCGCCAGGTCGCTCGGCTGCTGACCCCGGCCGCCAGCGGCTGACGCCGGCGGCCTGCGCCCTCAGGTGGCGGCCAGCCGGCGGACGGCGGCGGTGATCTCCTCGCGCCCGGGCAGCCAGGCCTGCTCCAACCCCGGGGAGTACGGGGCCGGGCTGGCCGCCGCCCCGACCCTCTGGACCGGCGCGTCGAGATCCCAGAACGCCTCCCGGGCCACGGTGGCGGCGATCTCCGCGCCGATGCCGAAGGGCACCACCGCCTCGTGGGCGATCAGCAGCCGCCCGGTCCGCTGCACCGACTCGAGGATCGGGCCCATGTCGAGGGGGGCGACGGTCCGCAGGTCGATCACCTCCGCCGAGATCCCCTCGCCGTCGAGCGCGTCCGCCGCGGCCAGGGCCTCGTGGACCATCCGCGACACCGACACCACGGTGACGTCGCGCCCCGGGCGGACCACCGCGGAGCGGCCGATGGGGACCAGGTGCTCCGCCGGCGGTTGGGGGCCCTTGGCGCCGTAGAGCAACCGGTTCTCTATGAACACCACCGGGTTGGGGTCCTGGATGGCGGCGCGCAGCAAACCGTAGGTGTCGGCCGGGGTGGAGGGCATCACCACGGTCAACCCCGGGATGTGAGCCAGGAGCGCCTCCAGGCTCTGCGAGTGCTGGCTGCCCGAGGAGCGCCCGGCGCCGAACTGGGTGCGCACCGTCAACCCCATCTGCGCCGCGCCGCCGGTCATGAACGGCATCTTGGCTGCCTGGTTGAGCAGCTGGTCGAGGCAGACCCCGACGAAGTCCAGGTACATGAGCTCCACCACCGGCCGCATCCCGGCCATCGCCGCCCCGACGCCGAGGCCCATGATGGCGGTCTCCGAGATCGGGGTGTCTCTGACCCGCTCCCCGAAACGGTCGTGGAGGCCGCGCAGGAGACCGAACACGTTGCCTCCCGCCGCGACGTCGATGCCGGCGACGAAGACCCTCTCGTCAGACGCCAGCTCCGCCTCGACGGCCAGGCGGATGGCGTCCATGGTCCGAAACACCGGGGCGTCAGCGCTCGGCGGGACCGGCTCGGGGTGCGCGGGCCGGGGCCGCAAGACGAAGTCGCCGACGGTGGAGAGATCGGGGAGGGGCAGCCGGCGGGCCGCTTCCACCGCGCCGTCGAGTTGTTGGTCGACCGCCCGCTGCATCGAGGAGAGATCCTCGGCGCTGACCCCAGCGGCGCGCAGCCGGGCCGCGTGGACCACCAGGGGGTCGCGCTCCTCCCAGCTGCGGACCTCCTCGGGGGTGCGGTAGCGCTGCGGGTCCCCCTCGTAGTGGCCGTGCCAGCGGTAGGTGGCAGCCTCCACGATGACCGGACCCCGCCCGGCGCGCACCGCCTCCAGCACCTGCTGCATCCTCGACGCGGCGGCCGCCACGTCGTTGCCGTCCACCGCCACGTGCTCGACCCCGTAGCCCGCGGCGCGCCGCTCCAGGGGGGCGGCGTGCTGCGCGGACGCCGGGGAGAACTCCGCGTAGCCGTTGTTCTCGCAGAAGAACACCACCGGCAGGCGCCACACCGCGGCCAGGTTCACCGCCTCGTGGAACGCCCCTTGGGCCACCGCCCCGTCCCCGAAGAACGCCACCACCACGCTGCCGTCTCGGCGCAGCTGCCCGGCGGTGGCGGCCCCCACTGCGATGGGCAGACCGGCGGCGACTATCCCGTTGGCCCCGAAGATCCCGAGGCGGGGATCGGCGATGTGCATCGAGCCGCCCCGCCCCCGGTTGGTGCCCTCCGCCTTGCCCATCAGCTCCGCGAACATCCCGAGCGGGTCGAGGCCCTTGGCCAGGCAGTGCCCGTGGCCCCGATGGGTGGAGGTGATCGCGTCGTCGGGCCCCAGATGCCAGCAGGCGGCCACCGCGGAGGCCTCCTGGCCGATCGAGAGGTGCACGAAGCCGGGGACCTCGCCGTCGCGGTAGAGGGTCGACACCCGGGTCTCGAAACCCCGGATCACCAGCATCCGGCGGTACATCTCGACGAGGTCGGTGGTGGAGAACTCGGTGGGGGCAGGCGGCGCGGTCGTCACGAACCATGTATTGTACTGATCGGTACAAGAATGGGAAAGGCGATGGCTGAAGAGATCGAGGTTCCTCACTCCTTCCCGGCGGCGGGAGACGTCGAAGGCAAGCGGGTCGTGATCACCGGCGCCAGCCGGGGCCTCGGCCGGCTGCTGGCGCACGCCTTCTCCGACGCCGGGGCGCTGGTCGCGCTGGTGGCCAGGAGCGCTGAGGACGTCACCTCGGCGGCCGGCGGCCTCCCCGGGCCGACCCTGTCGCTGAGCGGCGACGTGACCGACGCCGACTTCAACGAAGCGGTCGCCGACGCCACGGTCTCGGCGTGGGGAGGGGTCGACGTGTGGATCTGCAACGCCGGGGTGTCCCCGATCGTCGCCGGCCCGGTGCACACCGATCCCACCGTGTGGCGCCACGTGATCGACGTGAACCTCACCGGGGCGTTCCTCGGAGCCCGGGCCGCGGCCCGGGTGATGCGAGGCGGCGGCCGGCTGATCTTCACCGGCTCGGTGCTCGGCGAGCGGCCCCGCAAAGGCCTCAGCGCGTACAGCGCGTCGAAGGCCGGCCTGGTGGGGATGGCCAAGAGCCTGGCCCTCGACCTGGCGGCGTCGGGTGTCACCGTCAACGTGGTCGCCCCCGGATGGTTCGACTCGCCGCTGGCCGAGATGTGGAAGAACGACCCGGGCCTGTCGGCCAGCGTCCTCGGCCACACCGCCCAGCAACGATGGGGGGCGCCGACCGACCTGGCCGGCGCCTACCAGTTCCTGGCTTCGGACGCCTCGGCGTTTGTCACCGGAGCCGTTCTCAGCGTCGACGGAGGATACCTGCTGGTATGAAACAGCCGAGAAGAGTCATAGCCATCACCGGGGCCGGCGGAGCGCTCGGCTCGGCCCTGTCCCGCCAGCTGGCGGGGGAGGCGGACACCGACTTGGTGTTGAGCGACATCAGCCGGTCGTCGCTGCAGGAGACCCTCGACGCGCTGCGGGCGCCGGACGCGACGGCGCCGGGCGCCCGCGTGGAGGACCTCACCGCCGACGTCAGCGACGCCGCCCAGGTCCAGGCCGTGGCCGATCGGGCCGTGGAACGCTTCGGGCGCCTGGACGTGATGATCAGCAACGCCGGTGTCCTCAACCCGAACGGCCGGATCCACAACCTGAGCACCGACGACTGGCAACGGGCGTTCCAGGTCAACGTCCTCGGCGCGGTCAACGCGATCCGCGCCGCGGTCGGCGTGATGCGACCCCAGAAGTCCGGTTCGGTCATCCTCACCGCGTCGGTCGCCGGTCTCACCGCCTGGTCCCACTCCGCCCCCTACTGCGCGACGAAGGCCGCGGTCATCCACCTCACCAAGGTCGCCGGGCTGGAGTACGCCCGAGACGGCATCAGGGTCAACTGTGTGTGCCCCGGGACGTTCCTGTCGTCCATCCACCACGGTCTGCCCGAAGACGCGCTGGACGCGATCGCCGCCAAGCACCCTCTGGGGCTGGGCGACGCCGACGACCTGGTCGGCGCCTACTCCTACCTGGCCGGCCGGGCGTCGCGCTGGACCACCGGCTCGGCGATCGTGGTAGACGGCGGCTACTCGGCGCGATGAGCCGGCTTGCGACGCGGGGGAGGGGCGCACTTGGCGGTCATCCCCGAGATGAAGATGTCGGTGAAGCTGCGAGCCACGTCGCGGGCCTGGAGGGGACCGTCGGGCTTCAGCCACAGGTAGGTGTAGTTGTGCATGCCGAGCCAGGCCATGGTCGTCAGCCACGGGTCCACCGCACGGAACTCCCCGGCGTCCACGCCGGCTTTGAGCACCGCCTCCACCCGCTCCTCGTACATCCGGCGGCGGAGACGGAACCGCTCGGCCCGCTCGCCGGTCAACGCCGGGAACTCATGGAGGAACACCCACACATGATCGGGGTAGCGGGTGATCACCTCGAGCAGCTCGTCGCCGAGAGCAGCGAGCTGCTCGGTCGGGGACCCGCCGCCGGCGGCGGCCCGGTCGGCGCCGGCCATGACCTCGTCCATCACCCGGTCGTGGATGGCCGCGAGGAGCTCCTCCTTGGAGCCGATGTAGTGGTACAGCGCGCCTTTGCCGAGCTGGTTGGCGGCGCACAGATCGTTGGTGCCGGTGGCGTGGTAACCGCGGCGAGCGAACAGCGTGGCGGACGCGTCGATGATCGCCTGGCGGCGGACCTCCCACTTCTTGCTCCGCCGAGGTCCGTCCTCGCCTCCGGCCGACTCCACCAACCTCGTCTCCTACAGGCCCATTCCACCCGGCGCCGGTCGCCTCGTCACGGCGACGCTACACCGCACGCGGCGGTGTCGCCGGGACCGGCGACGACCGCGAAAGCGGCGCCCAGCGCCGGCATCGAGCAGCTCGCGGCCCGCCCCGCCCACAGGAGCGCACCCCGTGGCTGAGCCCACCCCGGACGGTCTGCGGGCGACGGTCCGGGCGTGGCTGGAGCAGAACTGGCACCCCGGCGCCGACCGCTTCGAGTTCCTCGAGTCGGTCGTCGCGGCCGGCTACGCGGTGCCCCGCTGGCCCGTCGAGATGTTCGGGCTGGGACTGGCGTCAGAGCTGGCCGACGTGATCGAGGAGGAGTTCGCCCGGGCGGGCGCCCCCGGAGCCGGGCAGGACCTGACCAACCTGTGGGCCGGGACCCTCCGCCGCCACGCCCCCGCCGAGCTGCGCGACGCGCTGCTGCGGCGGGTCCTGGCCGGAGGCGTGCACATGTGCCTGCTCTACAGCGAACCAGGCGCCGGGTCGGACCTCGCCGGGCTTCAGACCAGAGCCGACGCCGACGGCGACGGATGGTCGGTGACCGGCCAGAAGGTGTGGACCTCGAACGCGCACCGAGCCGAGTACGGGTTCTTGCTGGCCCGGACCGATTGGGACGTACCCAAGCACGAAGGCATCAGCTTCTTCCTCCTGCCGATGCGCCAGCCCGGCGTCGAGGTCCGGCCGCTGCGCCAGATCACCGGGGAGTCGCACTTCAACGAGGTGTTCATCGACCACGCCCGGGTGCCGTCCGGCCACCTCCTCGGCCAGCTCGGCGGCGGGTGGGCGGTCCTGCAGACCGCGCTCTCCTACGAGCGGGCCCACATGGCCGGACGCTCCAGGCGCCCGGCCGGCGACGCCGGCTCGGCGGGGCAGGCCACGGTACGGCCCGGCGAAGACCTGGACATCCTGGCGCTGGCGGTGGAGCTCGGAGCTCACCGGGACCCGCTGCTCCGCCAGGAACTGGCCCGCGTCGCGACGCTGCAAAAGGTCTTGCAGTGGAACGCGCAGCGGGCCCGCGACGCGTCCGGCCGGGGACGGGAGACGCCCCTGCCGCTGCTGGCCAAACTGGCGATGTCCCGGTTCTTGCACCAACGGGCCCGGCTGCAAAGCCGGCTCCTCGGCGCCGAGGCCACCCTGGACGGACCGGCGTCGGCCAGGGCGTCGAGCGCGAACTTCCTGGCGCTCAACGCCTACTTCACCTCCATCGGCGGGGGGACCGACGAGATCCAGCACAACATCATCGGCGAACGGCTCCTCGGTCTGCCCAGGGAACCGGCGACCGACCGGGGGGTTCCGTTCCGCCAAGTCCTGAAGGCGACCAACCCGAGAACGGCCAGGTGACCACCCCGAGATGACTGACTGGAACTACGCGCAGGTGTGGAACGCGGTAGCGGAGACGTTCCCGGAACGGGAGGCGCTGGTGCAGGGCCGGCGGCGCCGGACCTGGGCTGCCTTGGACCGGCGCAGCGACGGGCTCGGCGCCGCGCTCGTCGAGTCGGGGTTGGGTCGCCAGGCGAAGGTGGCCCAGTACCTCTACAACAGCCCCGAGTACCTCGAGTCGGTCTACGCGTGCTTCAAGGCGTCGCTGGTCCCGGTCAACACCAACTACCGCTACACCGACGACGAACTGGTTTACCTGTGGGACAACGCCGACGTCGAGGCGGTGATCTTCCACGCCGGGTTCGCGGAGCGAGTCGAGCGGGTCCGGCAGCGGGCGGCCAAGGTGCGGTGCTGGGTGTGGGTCGACGACGACCCGGACGGCCCGGGGAGCCGACCGTGCCCGGAGTGGGCGATCCCCTACGAGCAGGCGGCCGGCTCGGACCGCCACGTCCCATCCCCGGCGTGGAGCGGCGACGACATGATCTTCGTGTACACCGGCGGCACGACCGGCATGCCCAAAGGCGTCATGTGGCGCCAGGACGACCTGTTCCACGTCCTCAACGCGGCGGCGCCGGTGCGCTTCGCCCCCGACGGCGGCGTCGAAGGCGTGAAGGCCAAGCTGGCCGCCCCGTCGCGTCACGCCCCCTCACGCCTGCTGCCCGGACCGCCGCTGATGCACGGCACCGGGCTGTTCACCGCCATGCAGGTCCTGGCCGGCGGCGGCACGGTGGTCATGCCGGCGTCGCGCCACTTCGACCCGGCAGAGCTGCTGGAGCTGATCGAGGCGGAAAAGGTGAGCGAGCTGTCTATCGTTGGTGACGCCTTCGCCAAGCCGATCCTGGCCGCCCTCGACGCCGAACCGGACCTGTGGGACATCTCCTCGCTGTGGCTGGTCATGAGCTCGGGGGTCATCTGGTCCCGGGAGGTCAAAGAAGGCCTGCTGCGCCACAACCCCCGCCTGGTGCTGGCCGACAACCTGGGGTCGTCGGAGGCGGTGGGCATGGCCCGCTCCACCGCCCGGGCCGGCCAGGCGACCGCCACCGCCGGGTTCGCGCTCGGGCCCGACACCAAGATCCTCGGCGACGACGGCCGGGAGGTGGAGGCCGGCAGCGGCGCCGTCGGAAGGCTGGCGATGCGCGGCCGCGGCCCGGTCGGCTACTACAAGGACGAGGCCAAGTCGGCCTCGACGTTCGTGACCATCGACGGGCAACGCTGGGTCATCCCCGGCGACTTCGCGACCGTCGACCCCGGAGGGGCCGTCCGGCTGCTCGGCCGCGGCTCGGTGTGCATCAACACCGGCGGCGAGAAGGTGTTCGCGGAGGAGGTGGAGGAGGTCCTCAAGCTGCATCCCGCGGTCCGAGACGCAGTGGTGGTCGGCACCCCCCACGACCGCTTCGGCGAGGTGGTGACCGCGGTGGTGGAGGCGGTCCCCGGCGTCGAGCTGGACCGCCGCGGCCTCACCGACTGGGGGCGCGGCCGCCTCGCCGACTACAAGCTGCCCCGCCAGATCGTCCTCACCGAGTCGATCGGCCGGTCCCCGAGCGGCAAGGTGGACTACGCCGGCGTGCGGGCCTACGCCGTCGGACACCTCAGCTCGGGGACCGGCTAGCGAACCGGCGCGGCCGAGGTCACCCGTGAGGAGCCCTCGGATCGGCGGCCGCTCGGGTAGGGAGCGGGCGGCCCCCGCCGACGACGGCTTTCTGGGCGCCGGGCCGCGGCCCTCGGATCGGGTCCGGCAGCGGTAGGCGCCCGGTGGAGCGCAGCACGTAGAGGACCAGCGACACCGCAGCCCACCCGGCCAGGGCGAGCGCCAGGACGGCCCACGCCGGCACCGTCTCGAAGGTCGTCGCGGCGACGACCGCGAAGGCGGTGAGACCGACGCCGCCGAGCACGGCCCCGCCGACGTCGTGGACCGCGGCGGCGTTGCTGTCGTCGTGCTCGAGCAGGGTGAGCGTCGCGGGGAGGATCGCCGGGAAGGCGAGCAGGAGGCCCCCGACGACCGCCCCGAAGAGGTTGCCGCTCAGCCCGGCGATCACCGAGATGGCGGCGCCGAACCCGAACCGGACGAGGAGATCCTTCGCCCGCACGGAGCGAAGCTCGCCCAGGTCCAAACCGAACAACGGGTCGGCGCTCATCAGTACGCCACGACCCGGGCGACCGCGGCGACCGCGAGCCAGGCGGTGGCCATCACCCCCGTCCCTTTCAGGGCGTGCCACCGCCGGACGGCGACGACGCCCACCGAGCAGGCCACGACCAAGGCGAGCGCCCCGGCGATCATCGCCCGGCTCTCGACGGCTGCCTTGGCGGTGCCCTCGACGGCCACGACCAGCGCCAGGTTGGCCAACGCCACCGACGGCGCAGCCCCGAACAGGCCAGCGAAGCGCTTCGGTTTGACGACCTCCCCGATGAGAGCGAAGACGACCACGAGGAGGCCGCCGAGCAACGCTCGAGAGGCGAGGAACAGGGGAGTGCTCATATCGCTGATGTACCCCATGGCCACCCGGCGTTCACCGGCTCGACATCTCGCCTCACCCCCGGCGCGCCGGTCGACGAGTGGCTGGCTGTCCTCAGCCCGGGGTCCTCTATCGGATCAATCGGACTCGCACGGGCAGCCCGAGACTGGCCCATGCCCGGTCGGCGGTCCCGACCGCGGCTGGCGTGCTGCGCACGGCAAGGGCCCAGCAGCAGCGGTCACCGAGCGAGAGCGGCGAGGTTGGCGGTCCGGAGCGAGCCCGTAGCGAGCTCGGAGGCGACCAAGTCGGCTCCAGGTTCGTCGTGGATGAGGGCCAGGAGCGCCGAGGCGTCGAAGACCGTCACTGGGTCGCCGCGGCCAGCCGGCGCTCAGCTAGCAACTCGTCGACGAGCGAGCGTTCCTCGGGGACCGCGGAAGCCAATCCTCGCAACTCCCCAACCGCGTCCCCCTGGCGTGCGAGCACTAGTCGCAAGCCGGCCCTGCTGACCGAGCGCCACCGTGGCATCCATTGAAATAGCGTGCCACCCACCGGCCAATGGTGGCAGTGACTTCATCCGGCGATCGGCCCGTTTCTACCCGTCGCACACGCCGATCTGGCGCCGATGGCGCTAGATTGGCGCCATGCCTAGTGTGCAGGTGAAGGGCGTCCCGGCCGAGACTCACGCGGTGCTGCGGCGCCGGGCGGCCGCGGCCAATCAGTCGTTGCAGGAGTACCTGCTGCAAAGGCTGATCGAGGAGGCCGCCACTCCGACGGTGGAGGAGGTTCTGGATCGAGCTGGCGGGCGGGCCGGCGGCTCGGTCCCTTTCTCCGAAGCGTCGGCCGTACTGCGTGGAGACCGTGATCGTCGTTGACGCCAGCGTGCTCTCCTCTGCCCTCGCCGACGACGGGGCCGACGGCGACCGGGCCAGGGAGCGCTTGCGCGGCGGGCGCCTGGCTGCTCCAGAGATCGTCGACCTGGAGGTCTGCTCCGTGTTCCGGCGCCTGGTCCTCGCCGGCCGCCTACCGCTACGACGAGCAGAGCTGGCGGTCTCCGACCTGGTCGACCTGCCGGTCCGCCGGGTTCCCCACCGTGGCCTGCTAGGGCGCTGCTGGGCCCTCCGGGACAACCTCAGCATCTACGACGCCTCGTACGTGGCCTTGGCGGAGCAGCTCGAGGCGACTCTGGTCACCGCCGACACCCGCCTGGCCGCCGCTGCCGGCCTGCGGTGCCCGGTCGACCTTTTGACCAGTCCCCCCGAGGAGTAGAGGAGCAGGAGTCGTCACCAGCCTGTCGCCCTTCGCGGTCGGCGCCCGACGGCGCCGCTCAGGTGTCGGCCAGCGCTTTGGGAGACGACCGGGCCGCCGCTGGTTGGTCGGGTGGCGACGGCGGGGCCAGGGGGAGAGCGACGACGACGCGGGCGCCTCGATCGGCGTCGGTGAAGTCGACCCGCCCGCCGTGGCGCACGACGATGTCTCTGACGATGGCCAGCCCGAGGCCGGCCCCGCCGTCGTGTTCGGCGCGGGCCGCGTCGAGGCGGGTGAAGCGCTCGAACACCCGGCTGCGTTCGCCGGGCGGCACGCCAGGCCCGTCGTCTTCGATCACCATCTCGCCCCAGCCGCCGGCCGCGCCGACCGACACGGTGACCTGGTTGGCGGCGTGACGCTGCGCGTTGTCGACCAGGTTGGCCACCACCCGCCGGGCCAGCTCCGGCGCCAACACCACCGGTACTTGGCCCTCGACTCGGGCGGTCACCTCCACTCCCGCCAGCGCCGCCCGCCCGGCCTGGTCCGCGGTCACGATTTCGCCGAGGTCTACGGTCATCGCCTCCGCCAGTGAACCCTGCGGCGGCTGGGCGGGGCGCTGCTGGTCGAGGCGGGCCAGCAGCAGCAGGTCTTTGACCAGGCGCTCCATCCGGGCTTCTTCGGCCAGGGCGTCGGCCGCGACGGACCGCCAGTCGGTGCGCTCCCCGCCGGCCGCGCCGACCTCCAGCTGCGTGCGCAGCGACGCGAGCGGGCTGCGCAGCTCGTGGGAGACGTCGGCCACGAAGCGCTTCTCGCGCTCGATGGACTGCTCGAGGCGGTCGAGCATGTCGTTCATGGTCCGGGCCAGGCGGGTGATCTCATCGCCGCTCGGAGGTTCGGGCAGCCGGCGGTGCAGGTCGTCGGTGGTGATCTGGGACGCCTCCGCCCGGATCGCGTCGATGGGCCGCAACGCCCGCCCGACGATCACCCACGCGGTGCCGCCCACGAGCAGCACCAGGAGCGGCAGACCGATGAACAGGGCCAGCTCGATGTCTCGCACCGCGAAGTCGCTCCCCGCCAGCGAGTAACCGGTGAACACCGTCAGCCGCTGGCGCCCGGACCCGGTGGGGAGGCTCACCAGCATCGAGCTGTCGGACTCGGTGACCGGGCTGCGGGCCAGCTTGGTGACCACCGTCGCCGAGCGGGGACCCGCCGGCGCGCCGAGCGGCGCTTCGCCGGCGATGTTGGCCGACGCCGCGACGACGCCGCCGGCGGCGTCGACGACCTGCGCGTAGGTGGCGTCCTCGTTGGGCAGCCCGAGCACCGCCGGCAGCCGGCCCGACGACGCCAGGCTGGCGATGTCCGCGGCGCGGGCGACCGCCGCGTTGCGCCGGTTGTTGTCCAGCGACTGGCGGAACCGCGACACCAACACCGCGGCGCCGGCCGACAGGGCCACCGCCACGATCAGCGTGGCCGCCACGGTGGTACGCACCCGCATCGACGACGCGACGCGCCGCCACGCCCGGCTACCCACCGGGGGCGGCCATCCGGTAGCCCGACCCGCGCAGCGTCTCGATGCTGGCGGCGCCGAAAGGCTTGTCGACCTTGCGGCGCAGGGCGCTCAGGTGGACCTCCACCACGTTGGCGTCGCCGTCGAAACCGAAGTCCCACACGTGGTCGATGATCTCGGTCTTGGTCACCACCTGCCCGGCTCGTCGCATCAGGTACTCGAGGACCGCGAACTCGCGGGCGGTCAGCTCGATGGGCGTGCCGCCCCGGGCGCAGCGGCGGGTGGCCGGGTCGAGGGTCAACTCCCCGCAGCGCAGGACCACCGGGCGCGCCGCCGCCCCGCGGCGCAGCAGGGCCCGCAGCCGAGCGACGAGGACCACGAAGGAGAACGGTTTGGACAGGTAGTCGTCCGCGCCGGTGTCGAGCGCTTCGGCCTCGTCGTACTCGCCGTCTTTGGCGGTGAGCATCAAGATCGGCGCCCAGTCGCCGCGCTCGCGCAGCCGGGCGCACAGCTGGTAGCCGTTCACGCCGGGCAGCATGATGTCGAGGAGGATGGCGTCGTAGCTGTTCTCCGAAGCCATCCAGTCGCCGTGGGTGCCGTCGAGGGCGACGTCCACCGCGAAGCCCTCCTGCTCCAGGCCCCTTTTCAACGCCGCGGCCAGGCGCTTCTCGTCTTCGACCACCAGCAGCCTCACCCGGCCATCATCTACGCCGTTGCTGAAGGGCCGCTGAAGACCGCCGACGGCCGCAGGTGGCCGCAGGTGGCCGTGGGGGGCTGTCGCCGCTTTGGGCGGCGCCCGGAGCGGGTCGCTCCGGCGGGCCGCTCCGGCAATGTCGGCGCGGCCCGCCGGCGCGAAGGCGAGGGTGTGGCCCGGTCAGCTCCCGGAGTTCGCGGAGCCCCCGGTGTCGGGACCGCTCTGGCTGCCGTATTGCACGTCGACGCCGTTGGGGTCCTGGTGGCCGCCGGGCCCGTCGGACTCGACGCCGGCGGCTGCCTCCGGCGCGCTCGACGCCGGGGCGAGCACGCCGCGCGCGGCCGGTGCGGGCGGCGGCGGGGTCTGGGCGTGGGCGACGCCCACACCCAGCGACCCGATGCCCATGCCGGCCAGGGCGGTGACGCCGACCAGGATCTTCTGCTTGAGGATCATCAACTGCTCCTTGGTTCGAGGATGCCGCCCGCCGGGGTGGCTGGCGACGGTCCCACCGTGCTCCGGGCGCGCTGAAGCGCCGCTGAGGCCGGTCGCTTTAGGACAGCTTCAGCTTCCGGGGCGACACTGCGACAGTGGACCTCCGCCAACTGCCCCCGACCTGGCCGGCATCGGCTCGTCGCCGGGCCCGGCGGTGACCCCGCCCGCCGGGCGCCGGGCGCGAGGATGATCGGCCACGACCACCGCCACCACCCCGTCCCGGCCGTCCCCGCGAGACCGCCGCGCCGCCCCCCGTCCGCCGCGGCCGGGGGTCGCACGGCGCCGCGTCGCCGCGGCGGCCGCTGCCGTCGTGGCCGTCGCGGCGGTGTTGTCGGTCCGGGCGCTGTGGCCGGGCGGGGCGGGCGCGGCGGCCGGCTGCAGCGTGACCGACAGCGGGCAGACGTTCAAGCTGAGCGTCACCCAGGCCCAGAACGCGGCGATCGAAGCGGCGGTCGCTTACGGGCAGGGCCTGCCGGACCACGCGGTGACCGTCGCGGTGGCCACCTCCTTGCAAGAAAGCGGCCTGCGCAACCTCCCCTACGGCGACGCCGACTCGGTCGGCCTGTTCCAGCAGCGCCCGTCGCAGGGGTGGGGGACCAAGGCGCAGCTGCTCGACCCGGTCTACGCCACCACCGCCTTCTACCAGGCGTTGGCCCGGGTCCCGGGATGGCAGACCATGGCGGTCACCGAGGCCGCCCAGGCGGTGCAACACAGCGCCGCGCCCGACGCCTACGCGGCGTGGGCCCCAGAAGCCCGGGCGGTGGCCATCGCCCTGACCGGCGAGATCCCCGCCGGGCTGACCTGCCGCTTCGCCGCCTACCGGGGGGCGCCGCCGGCTGCCGGCGCGCTCAGCGCGGCGGCCGTCCAGGAGTTCGGTCGGCCGGTGCTCGCGGTGGCGGTGCCGGCCGCGACCGGGTGGCGGGCGGCCACCTGGGCCGAAGCCCACGCCGCGGCCTACCACCTGGAGCGGATCGCGTTCGCGGGCCAGCAGTGGACGCCGTCCTCGGGGCGCTGGACCGCGGCGGGCGCGGCCGGTTCGGCGGGTTCGTCGACGGCGGCGGGGGCGGTCACGGTCACCGCCGCCGGCCAGTAGCGACCAAGTCGCGTGCATGATCAGCGCCCCGAGGGGGTATAGGGCCCCGAGACCGCTGGAAAGGGCGTCCGTATAACCATGTGCAGGTTGGCGAGCGCACGCTTCGCGGCTTCCCGCGAAGCGCCACGCGAGGCGCGGGTGTTCGTCGCCCGCCAGCTGGAGCGCTGGGAGCTGCCGGAGCTGAGCGACGTGGCGACGCTGCTCACCAGCGAGCTGGTCACCAACGTCGTCCTCCACGCCGGGACCCCGCCGTCGCTGATCGTGGCGGTCGCGGACGGCAGCGTGGAGATCGGCGTCGGCGACGACGACCAGCGCCTGCCCGTCGCGGAGGTCGGGCACGCCTTCGACCTGCCCGCCGACCCCGACCCGCTGCTGGTGCGCGAGGGCGGCCGGGGGTTGCCCCTCGTCGACCACCTGGCCGACGAGTGGGGCGCCGCGGCGATCGGCGACGGCAAGCAGATCTGGTTCCGGCTGGAGGCGCAGGACTGGGGCTACCGCACCTCCTGCCAGTGCCACGGCGACAGCATCGACCGGGTCCGGCTCCAGTCCGGGCGCTTCGCGCTGGCCATCCCCGGCGCCTGGGACTCCGACCACCCTCACGCTGACCCGCTCGCGGACGAGGGTCAACTCTGATGCTCACCTGTCGATAGGGACTTGGTGAGATCCGGCGACGACGGCGACTCCGGCGCCGGAGCAGATCCAGCGGAAGCCGATCCAGCGGAAGCCGATGACCTCGGCGGCCGGCCCGCCTGGTCGAGCGAGGATCAAGCGGAGCTGGCGGGTCACGCCAAAGGACTCGACGTGCTCGGGGAGCGCTTCGCGAAGTCGTTCGACGCGTTCCTCGCCGAGCACCGGGCCTGCCGGGCCCTGCTCGAGGAGCACATGTCGGCGGGGGAGCACCGCCGCCTGCTGCTCGACCACGTACGGAACCTGGTCGGAGACCCGCGGGAAGAACCGGCGATGTCGGCGTCGGCCCATGTCGGTCACGCCCACATCCGCGCCGGGGTGACCCCATCGGCGTACCTGTCTTCTTACAACCTGGTGTTCCCCGCCTACCACCACGTCGAGCGCCGCCCAGACGTGGAACTGCCTGAGATCGGCGCGTTTCGGCGGCGCTGGCTCTACGACGTGTGCGGGACGGTCGACTCCTACGACGAGGCTCTGCGCGCCGCGTGGGAGAGCGAACGGGCCAGGCTGGCTTCGTCGCTGGCTGATTCGGTGACCCGGGCCACCCTCGACGACCTGACCGGATCTCTGCGCCGGAAGCCGTTCGTCGCGATCGTGGAGAGATCGCGACGCCAAGGCGTCTTGGTGGTCGTCGACCTGGACAACTTCAAGTCCCTCAACGACCGCGACGGCCACCTGGTGGGAGACCAGGCTCTCAGCGAACTGGTGAGCGTGCTGCGCGACAACACCCGCGCCCATGACGCGGTGGGCCGCTTGGGCGGCGACGAGTTCGGCATCTGGATCGAGCAGGCCGCTTCCGCGGACGCCGCGTCGGCGCTCCTCGGCCGGGTGGAGGAGGCGCTCCCGTTGGAACGGTGGGACATCGGTATCTCCGCCGGTTGCGTGGTGTGCCCGCCCGGGCCGAGGGACTTCCTCGACCTGTACCACCAAGCGGACATAGCCATGTACCGGGCCAAGCGGACCCGCAAGCTGCGAACCGGCCGCCTGTCGGTGGTGGTGGCCGCGTCGACAGCCAAGCGCATCGGCTGAGACCCGCCCGGCGCCGCCCGGCCTCCCCGGCGCCGTTAACGGATCAGTGCGGGGCTTCCTTGGCGCCGAGCAACGCGAACGACGTGGCCATGCCGGTGTCGGTGAGCGCCACCCGCCGGCGGTCCGGGTCGAACGCGGCCAGCCCGGCGGCGGTCGCCGCGTGGAGGCCGTCGACGACGATCCCGCTGCGCCGCCAGCGGGGCCACGACACCAGCTCGACTACCCCCTGCAGGGCGTGGCGGGCGCCGAGGATCCGCGCCACCCGCCGGCTGCGGGTGTCGACGGTCCCGCCGCCGGCCCGGATCACTCGGTCGGGGACGGCGAGCAGCGCGGCGGCCCACGACAGGCGGGTTCCGACGAGGATCAGCTTGCGGGTGACGGCGGTGGTCGGCACGACGGCGGGCCTTTCTCGGCCGGTCATCGCCGGCGGTCCTCGGTGAGGTCGCGAAGCGAGAACGCGACGTTGATCAACGCCAGGTGGGAGAGGCCTTGGGGGACGTTGCCGAGGAACTCGCCGGTGGCGGGGTCCTTCTGCTCGGAGAGCAGCCCGACGTCGTTGGTGAGCCCGACCGCTTCGTCCATCAGCTGCATCGCCCGGTCGCTCTGCCCGGTGCGGACCAGGGCGTCGACCAGCCAGAACGTGCACGCGATGAACGCGCCTTCCTCCTTGGCCATCCCGGTGTAGCGGTACACGAGCGGGCCTTCGGCCAGCTCGGCGGTGACCGCCTCGATGGTCGACGCCAGACGCTCGTCGGTGTCGAACCCGGTGCGCCCGGCGAGGAGCACCGCGGCGTCGAGGTCGTCGGTGCCGGCGTAGAAGGTGTAGGCCGCCTTGGTGTCGGACCAGCAGTGGTCCTCCACCCACTGGTGGACGGCGGCCGCCTCGCTCTCCCACCGGCCGGCGTGGCCGCCGGGGATCTGCCCGCTGGCGGCCAGCCGGCACGCCCGGTCGAGCGCCACCCAGCACCCGATCTTGGAGATGGTGTAGTGCTCGAGCTGGCCGAGCTCCCAGATCCCCGAGTCCCGCCGCCGCCACTGGTCGCAGCACGCGTCGGCCATGTCGGCGATCAGTCGGCCGGTCGGCTGGTCGATGATGTGGCCCTCGGCGGTATAGCGGGAGATGGTGTCGAGCAGGTCGCCGTAAGTGCCGAGCTGCAGCTGCCCCGACGCGGAGTTGCCGGAGCGGACGGGCTGGCTGTGGCGGTAGCCGGGCACGTCGAGCTCGGTTTGCTCGTCGGGGACCGCGCCGTCGAGGGAGAAGAACACGTGCAGGCTGTCGCCGTTGCGGCGGATCGCGCCGAGCAGCCACGACACCGCGCCGTGGACCTCCTCGTGCAGGCCGAGCTTGATCAGCGCGTCGAGGGCGAAGGAGGAGTCGCGGACCCACGAGTAGCGGTAGTCCCAGTTCTTCGGGCCGCCGATCCCTTCGGGCAGGGAGGTGGTGGCGGCCGCGGCGATGGCGCCGCTGTTCTCGGCGAGGATGGTCTTTAGGGCCAGCGCGGAGCGCCGCACCGCCGGCTCCCACGCCGGGTGGGGCAGGGGCGGGTCGATGACCACCAGGTCGCTCCAGCGTCTCCACGACCGGACGGTGCGATCGATGCGGGCCTCGATGGCGGCGGGGGCGGGGACGAACAGCGGCTCGTTGTCGCTGGCGACCAGCGCCAGCAGCGCCCGCTGCCCTTCGCTGACCCGGCAGTGACCGCGGACGGCTTTGGGGCCGCGCTCCTCGATCGTCGAGCCGTCGGTGATCACCGCCACCTGCTGGTCCTCGACGGTGGTCACCAGGGTGCCTTGCCGTTCGGCGATCCACGGGTTGGCCCGCCCGAACCGGTCGCCTGGCGCGAACTCCCATTCGAAGGTGACGCTGCCCGACACCCCTTCGACGCGCCGGGCCAGCTCGGTCCACGGGAGGCGCCCGGCGGAGCCGGTGTTGAGGGCGTCGGTGACCGTCGCGGTGCCGTGCTCGGTGACGAAGGTGGTCTCCACCACGTTGGTGCCCTCGAGGTAGCGGCGGGTGGCGTCGAAGGGTTCGTTGGGGCGCAGCGACAGGTGCCCGCCGCCGTCTGGGTCGAGGATCCCGGCGATGATCGGCGGGGCGTCGAGGGTCGGCGCCGGCCACCAGTCGATCTGCCCGTCGAGGGCGACGAGGGCGACGGTGCGCCCGTCGCCGAGCACCGCGTAGTCGCCGATCGGCGCGTACCCCTCGACGCGGCGGGGGGCGCTCACCTGCGGCCGCCGGTGCCGGTCATCGCCCGGCCTTCTTGTCGGCGGCGATGGCCTGGTAGGTGTGGGCCTTCTCGGTGGCGGTCCGGCCGAGCGCGGTCGCGAAGGTGGCCGCGGTCTTGGGCAGGGTCCGCAAGAAGCTCGGGTCGAAGAACCCCCCGGCCTTGTCGTCGAAGATCCCGTGCGCGCCGCTGTCGTCGGTGTCGTCGGCCGGCTTGAACAAGTTGTTGGGCCGGTCAGGGGAGATGGTCTGGCTGGTCAGCTGGGTGTCCCACGCGCCGATCGCCGCGTACTGGTTGCCGAGCCCGGGGAACAGCCGTCCGGCGACGACGAGCATCTTGTTCCACGACCCGATGACCTTGGCCCGCCGGCCGTCGATCGCGGCGGCGACGATGAAGCGGGCCGGGATCTCCGGCTGGTAGATCGGCGGTACCGGCTGAGGGTGATG
This sequence comes from Acidiferrimicrobium sp. IK, assembly GCF_025499425.1. GTDB lineage: Bacteria > Actinomycetota > Acidimicrobiia > Acidimicrobiales > Palsa-688 > Acidiferrimicrobium. The sequence goes on along the minus strand of NZ_JAIMCB010000012.1, from coordinate 120,148 downwards.
GTCGAGGGTGGTCTCGCACCAGTCGAACTGCGGGGTGTTGACCGCCGGCAGGTGGACCATCGACATGCGGATGTTGCTGCCCTCGTGGAGCAACTCGGCTCTGGTCGACTCGAAAAACCCTCGGCACGCGAACTTCGACGAGCAGTACGCCGACTGCAGCGGGATGCCGATGAAGGCCAAGGCGGAGCCGACGTTGACGATGCTGCCCCGGTCCCTTTGGCGCATCTTGGCGATCGCCACTTTGGTGCCCCACACCTGACCGAGGAAGGTGACCTCCACCGCCCGGGCGAAGTCCTCCGGCTTGACCTCCCACGCCGGCGCGAACACGGTGGTCATGGCGTCGTTGACCCACACGTCGATCGGCCCCAGCTCCTCCTCGATCCGGTTGGCGGCGGTCTCCACCTCGTCGAAGTGGGCGACGTCGGTCGGGATGGCCAGGGCCCGGCCGCCGGCCGCCTCGACGTCGGTGGCGGCGCCGTGGAGGCCGGCCTCGCCCCGGGCCAGGAGGGCCACGTCGAAGCCCCGCTCGGCGAACATCCGGGCTGTGGCCCGCCCTACGCCGGCCGACGCTCCGGTGACGACAGCAATCTTGCGTTGGGGCATGCCCGTTCTCCTTGGTTGATTTTTCGGTGGTCCACGTCGCAGCCGGCCCGCAGGCACGGTCGCCGCCGCAACTGCACGGTGTCTTGCGTAAGTCATTGCACGATGCACCTATGTTGAAACCTTGAGACGCCAGGAGTCTCAACTTGCCGGGAGACGGTTGCAGCATGCAATGATGGCTGTGTGAACACGTCTTCTCCGGCCGCGTCCCGGGCGGCCGGTCCCGACACCGCCCCGCGACGCGACGACGACCCGCGAAGCGACGCCGACCCGCGAAGCGTCGACGACCGGGCCCTCGTCGACGCCTTCATCGCCGCCAGCCGGGCCCTGGTCGCGGTCGCGGCCAGGAGCCTCTCCGACCTCGGCGACGACATCACCCTCGCGCAGTACCGGGCGCTGGTCGTGCTGGCCACCCGAGGCCCGCAACGCGCCGCCGACCTGGCCGCCGGCCTGCAGGTCACCCCCTCCACCGCCAGCCGCATGATCGAACGGCTGGTCCGCAAGCGCCTGATCCGCCGCACCCGCCTCCAAGACGACCGCCGGGCGATCCGGGTGCAGCTGACCGACGCCGGCCGGGAGGTGGTGGCCCAGGTCACCGCCCGCCGGCGAGCCGAGATCGAAGGGATCCTCGACCAGATCCCGTCCCGGGGCCGGCGGGCCCTGACCACCGCCCTGCGGGCCTTCGCGGAGGCCGCCGGCGAGGCCCCCGAGCAGGACTGGGCGCTCGGCTGGGACTCGTGAACCCATTCGAGCCGGCCACGCTCGGCGCCCGGCGATACGCGGCCCGGGCCCTCTCCGGTGTCCGCTCCGCCCCCTACCTGCGCAAGTGGCTGATCCTCGGCACCCTCATCGGGGTGGTCGCCGGCCTCGGCGCGGTGGTGTTCTACGACGGCCTCAACCTGGCGTCGCGTTTCTTGCTCACCGACATCGGCGGTTACACGCCGGGACGGACCGCCGGGGAGGGCGGCTACCAGCTGGCCAGCGGCTTCTCCCGTCCGTGGGCGATCCCCCTGGTCGTCGCCGGCGGCGCGCTGGCCGCCGGTCTTTTGGTCTTCGGCCTGGCCCCCGAAGCCGAGGGGCACGGCACCGACGCGGCGATCAAGGCGGTCCACGCCAACCCCAAGGGGGTCCGGCCCCGGGTCATCGTGGTCAAGCTGATCGCCTCCATGCTGACCATCGGCTCGGGCGGCTCCGGCGGGCGGGAAGGGCCCACCGCGCAGATCTCCTCCGGGTTCGGGTCGGTGCTGTCTAGGACCCTCAACCTGACCCCGGCCGACTCCCGGATCTGCGTCGCGTCGGGCATCGCGTCGGGCATCGGCGCGATCTTCCGGGCCCCTTTCGGCGGGGCGCTCCTCGGCGTCGAGCTGCTCTACACCAACGACGTCGAGATCGAAGCGCTGCTGCCCAGCCTGGTGTCGACGGTGGTCGGCTACGCCATCTTCGGGGCGATCACCGGGAACTTCAGCCCGATCTTCGGTGACCACAGCGGCGCATCGGTCGGCCACGCCTGGGAGCTGGCGCTGTTCATCGTCGTCGGGCTGGCCTGCGGGCTGGTCGGCAAGCTCTACACGTCGAGCTTCTACTGGCTGACCGACCGGTTCAACCGCTGGTCGATCCCCCGCGGCGTCAAGCCGGCGGTCGCCGGCCTGGTCGTCGGCGCCATCGGCCTCGGCGTTCCCGGTGTCCTCGGGACCGGCTACGGCGAGGTCCAAGCCCAGCTCGACTTGCACCACCTGCTCACCATGCCGCTGTGGGTGGTGCTGGTCCTGCCCTTCGCCAAGCTGGTGGCCACCGGGCTGAGCATCGGCTCGGGCGGCTCCGGCGGGATCTTCGGGCCGGGGATGGTCGTCGGCGGCGCCACCGGGGCGATGCTGTGGCGGGTCGGTCACCTAGTCGGCCTGGCCCCCCACAACCAGGTGGCGTTCGTCGTCGTCGGGATGGCCGCCTGCTTCGGGGCCATCGCCCACGCCCCCGTAGCGGTGCTGCTGATGGTCGCGGAGATGACCGGCAGCCTGGGGCTGCTCCCCCCGGCGATGGTCGCCGTCGCGTTCGCGACCCTCGTCGTCGGCGACACCACCATCTACCGCAGCCAGCTGCGCCGCCGGGCCGACTCGCCGGCGCACCGCTTCGACTTCGGCCTGCCCCAACCGGCCGCGGTGGCGGCCACCGCGATCATGTCCAAACCGCGCCTGGTCGTCGCCTCCGCCACCCCCGGAGTCGCCGCCCTCGAGCAGATCCGCGCCGCCGGGGTGCCCGGCGCGCCGGTGGTCAACGCCGACGGCGCGTTCATCGGGTCGCTGCAGGCCGCGACCCTCGCCCATCTGGTGGAGGAAGGCGACGACCGCAGCGCCGGGCGGGTCGCCGACGTGGAGGCCATGACCCTCCCCGAGGAGGCCGGCCTCGACGCGGTCATCGACGCCCTGCCGGCCAGCAAGGGCGGGTGGGTGCCGGTCCTCGACGACGACATGCGGGTCATCGGGATCATCTCCACCACCGACTTGGTGCGGGGTTGGCGTCACACCATGCAGCGCTCGGTGCGCCGGATCACCCAGGCGGCCACCTCGACCACCGCCGTGGAAGGCGTCGTCGAGGCGTCCTCGAAGGTGATCGGCCAGCCGATCTCCGCCCTGGCGCTGCCCAAGGGGGCGGTGATCGTCTCCACGCTGCGAGGAGAGACGTTCCTGTTCCCCGACGCCGGTCAGGTCTTGGAGGAAGGCGACGTGGTGACCGTCTTGGTCCGAGCCGCGGACGTCGACACCGTCCGGGTCGCGCTGGGGTTACGCAACGACGCCACCTCCCGGCCGCCGGGCCCCGAGGCGGCGTCCGCGTCCCCCAACCGGGCTCACGAGCCGGGCGGCGCCGGGTCGTAGTTCTCGAGGAGGTACTCGAGCTGCTCGGCGGTGAACGCCCCGGAGTGGCGGACCAGCACCTTGCCGACCGGGTCCAAGATCACCGTGAACGGCAACCCGGGGATCTGCTCGCCGCCCGCGGCGACCCCGCCGGAGTCGGCGACGAGGGGATAGGACAGCCCGGCGGCGGCGGCCAGCTGCCGGGCCGGCCCCGCCTGGTCGGACTCGTCGACCCCGACGAACGCGACCTGCGACCCGGTCTTTTTGTACGCGGCTTCGATGGCCGGCAGCTCCGTGCGGCAAAGCGTGCAGGTGCTGGCCCAGAAGTTGATGACGGTGACCTTGCCCCTGGTCGACGACAGCCGGAACGTGCGGGACGGGTCGTCGAGATAGGGGAGGGCGAAGGTGGGCGCGACCGCCGACACCGTGGCGTTGCCCTTGGTCGGCTCCTGGGCTTCCGGGCCGCCGACGTGGACCTGCTCGGACGCGGGCAGCAAGTCGTTGGCCATCTGGGCGATGCCGTGCGCGAACAGCGACGTGTTGGCCGCCTCGGTCCCGAACTGGGCCACCGCCCGCTCCGCGCCGGACGGGTCGATGTAGAACAGGTTGGTGCTGTGGGTGACGGTCCGCGACGCCGGGTCCTGCTCAACCTCGATGCCGTAAGACGCCCACACCTGGGCGAGCGCGGCGGGGGTGCCGGTCGCGAAGTACCAGTTGGGCGCCCCGCCCAGCCCGTGCTGGTCGGTCCAGGCCGCCACGTCCGACACCGTCGGGTAGAACGGGTTGGCGTTGACCGACAGCCACACCACCTTGGCCGCCGCCGCGCCCAGATCCTGATTGGCCAGGGCGATGTCGTTGGCCAAAAGCGTGCACAAGTCGGTGCAGCGGTCGTCGTTGGGGGCGACGATCACCACGTCCCCCCGGAACGCGGCCGGCGACACCGGCCGGCCGTGCTGGTCGGTCAGGGTGAACCCCGGCGCCGGGTGGGGGGCGCCGGAGGGCAGCACCGTCAGCGACAGCAGCCGGGCGGTCGCGGAGTTGATGCCCGGCGCGGCGGCTACCTGGGGGACCAGCACCCCGCCTCCGGTCGCGGGGCCGCCGCCGGTGCCGATCCCGACGAAGAGCACCGCGGCCAGCCCGGCTGCCAGCCCGACGCCGAGCCCGGCGAACCACCACGGCCGGCGCCGCCCGCCGCCCGGCCCTGACGGCCCCCCGCCCGGCCGGGGCGGCCCTCCGCCCGGGCGCGCCGGGCGCTGCGCTTCATCCGAAACCGTCATCCCACTCCTCTGCTCTGCTCCCCGACGCCCGACGACGCGTGCCGGGCCGTGGTGACACCGACACCGGCCAACGCGACGACCACGATCCCCCCGACGATCACCCCGGTGAGCCTCGGCGACGCGCCGAGCGCGCTGGCCGCCTCGCCTTGCAGCCACTCCACCCACCGGATCGGCCCGGGCCGGGCGAAGGGGTCGACCACGGTGGTCACCCAGTAGTAGACGAGGTACACCCCGACCGCGGCCAGGACCGCCCCGCCGACGCGTTGGAGCACCGGCTGCAGCCGGCGCAACGCCAGCAGCCGCACGCTGCCCGACGCGACGCTCGCCACGCTCACCGACGTCACCACCAGCCCCATGCCGAGGGCGTAGGCCAGGCCCCCGGCGGCCCCCACCGCGGAGCCTCGGCTGCTGATCGGGTCGACCACCCCGACTAGAAACAGCGGCAGCGAGCAGCTGAGCGACGCCACCGCGTAAGACACCCCGAACACCCCGAACGTCACCGCGACCCCCCGACCCTGGGGGACCCGCAGGCGGGGGAGCGGCACCGGCAGCGACCGGCCGGCCGCGGCGAGGACGCCGACCACCGCCAGCGCCGCGCCGAGCGGGATCATCGCCCACGGCACCCAGCTCAACGTGACCGCCACGCCGCCCTTGATTGCCGCGGCCAGACCGGCGAACACCGCCACGAACCCGGCGGTCATGGCCACCCCGGCGGCCAGCGCCCGGGCCAGGCGGACGCCGACCCCGGCGCCGTCGGGGCGACCGACGAGCACCAGGTAGGCGGGCAGCAGCGGGAACCCGCACGGGTTGCACGCCGCGACCAGCCCGAGGGAGAAGCTGTAGAGCACCGGGCCCCCGGACGGGCCGCTCACCATGGTCGTACGTCGGTCACGAAGCTGCGCATCACGAGCGCCTCCACGCTAGAGGCTGCCGGGCGCGGCGGGGCGTCAGCGGGCCCGCTCCCCGGCCGGGGCCCGGCGGGCGGCGGGCTCGAACGCCAGGATGGCCACGTCGTCGGTGACACGGCCCGAGGCGTGGGCCTCCAACGCGGCCATGATCGTGCGGACGCCGTCGTCGAGGGGTCCCTCCGCCAGCACCACCGCGGCCGCCTCCAAGTCGAAGAACGCCCCGGAGGCGTCCCGGGCCTCGATCAGGCCGTCGGTGTAGAGCAGCACCCGGCCGCCCGCCGGGACCGCGACCGACTCGAGGTCGGGGTCGCTGCCGACCCCGAGCGGCGGGCTGGGGCTCGACGCGGCCAGGACGGTCACCTTCCCCTCCGGGGTGACCAGCAGCGGCGGCGGGTGCCCGCAGTTGGCCAGGGTCACCGTCGACCCGCGGACCTCCGCCATCACCGCGGTGACGAACTCCTCCCCGTCGACGCCGGCGCTGCCCAGGTCCCGGGCGTACCGGCTGACCAGGAGGTCCAGCTCGTGGGCGACGGTGGCCAGGTCGGGTTCGACGTGGGCCAGCGCCCGGAACCCGCCGACCACCAGCGCCGCCAGCCGCACGCTCGGCAGCCCGTGGCCGCGCACGTCGCCGACGAGCAGCCGGGTCCCGAAGTTGGTGTCGAGCGCTTCGTAGCAGTCGCCGCCGACGGTCGCGGCCCGCACCGACGCCTCGTACCACGACCCGACCGCCACCTCGCCGACCATCGGCGGCGGCTGGCGGATGATCGCGGCCTGCGCCGCCTGCGAGACGTTGGTGAGGTCGACCAGGCGCCGCTCGCGCCGGACCCGCACCCGGGCCGCCTCGAGGGCCACCCCGGTGCCGACCAGGATCACCGAGACGCGCGCCGCGCTGGCGTGCAGGCCGCTGCCGTCGGCGTCAGCCAGGCCCAGCGCGGCGAGGACCGCCAGAGCGCCGAGCGCCGCCACCGGTTTCGGGCGGGACCCGACCGACGCCAGGAACGGCGCGACCACCAGCGCCCCGGAGATGTTGGCGTTGCTCGGCAGGGTCAGGTCGATCGCGGCCAGGATCGCCATCACCGCGACCGAAACCGCCAGCCACCTGGCCTCTGAGCCCGCCGACCCGAGCTCAGCGCCGCCGGTGGAGGGCACTGCCCCGCTTTGTCCGCTTCTGTCCATGCGCTCCGTCGCCTCGGGTGCTGCAGCTTGCCGCACCGCCGGTCTCTCCAGGGGGCGACGCGGCCGGCCGGGATGACCGCGTGGCTGCCGGGACGCTGGCATCCATGACCGCCCAAGCTACCGATCCCCGCCGAGGATTCGCCTGCCGTTCACCTCACGTTAACCAGAGTTCTCCGGTTGGAAAGCCCACGTTGGCCAGACTGTTACCTCGTGCACGCAGTCGACCCGGCGACCCCCGAGGGTGGCGTCGTCGCCGCTCTCGACGACGCCCCCCTGAGCCGCCACCACTATCGGGCGGCGGCCACCGCCGGAGTGGGGTTTTTCACCGACGCCTACGACCTGTTCGTGGTCGGAGCGGTGCTGGTCATCTTGAAGGCCCAGTGGCACCTGAGCACCTCCCAGACCAGCCTGGTCAGCGCCGCGGCCCTCGGAGCGGCCTTCGTCGGCGCCTTGATCTTCGGGCGGATCGCCGATGTGTTCGGCCGGAAACGGTTCTACGGGCTCGAGGCGGCGATCATGGTGGTCGGGGCGGTCGGCTCCGCTCTGTCCCCCAGCCTGGTGTGGCTGATCGTGTTCCGCTGCGTCCTCGGCATCGGCATCGGTGGGGACTATCCGGTCTCCGCGGTGGTGATGAGCGAATACTCCAACGCCAAGAACCGGGGGCGCCTGGTCGGGATGGTCTTCTCCATGCAGGCGGCCGGGCTGGTCGTCGGCCCCCTCACCGGGCTGGTCCTGCTCTCGGTCGGGTTCTCCCACGACATGGTGTGGAGGCTGCTGTTCGGGCTGGGGGCGCTGCCCGCTGCGGGGGTGATCTACCTCCGCCGGACCCTCCCCGAGTCGCCCCGCTACCAGGCCGCGGTGCGGGGGAGGGCCGAGGGGGACGCCGAGCGCATCGTCGCCCTGTCAAAGGTCCACGTCCCGGCGGCCGCGCCGGGCTCCTTGCGGCCGCTGCCGGTGCGCCGTCTCGGGGTGGGCGACCTGGTCCGCAGCCGCCGGCTGCTGGTCACCCTCATCGGGACCGCCGGCACGTGGTTCATCTTCGACTACGCCTACTACGGCAACTCCATCTCCACCCCGGTCATCCTCCGCGACCTGGCGCCGCACGCCAGTTTGAGCGTGACCCTCGCCCTCACCCTCGGCCTGTTCGCCGTCGCGGCCGTCCCCGGGTACGTGCTGGCGGTGTTCACCATGGACCGCGTCGGCCACCGCCGCCTGCAGATCATCGGGTTCGCGGTCATGGCCGCCTGCTTCGCGGTGATCGCCATCGTCCCGGGCGTCACCTCGGCGGTCGCCCCGTTCATGGTCTTCTACGGCATCAGCTACTTCTTCGCCGAGTTCGGGCCCAACACCACCACCTTCGTCCTGTCCGCGGAGCTGTTCCCGGCCAGCATCCGCACCACCGCGCACGGCATCTCGTCGGGGATCGCCAAGGTCGGGGCGTTCATCGGGGTGTTCGTCTTCCCGATCCTGGCGCGCACGTTCGGGTTGCGCGGCACGCTGGCTCTGACCGGCGGGCTGGCCGTGGCCGGCGCGGCGCTCACCCTGGTCCTCGACGAGCCGGCCCGCCGGTCGCTAAGCGAGATGGACCTGGCCGCGTCGGCGGTACGCGGCGACGCGTCACCCGGCGAGGACCAGGCCGATCCGGGCTACGCCCGCACCGCCATCTGAACGCAGCGGTTACCCAGGCTCGCGGGACCGCGACCGGTGGCCTGCGACATGTTTGCCATATGCAACGAAATGGGTATGGTCCGGTCACCACCGGCCATACCGCCGCATCGCAGGGGGAGGTCACGCCCATGTCGACTATCCAACATCCGACCGGAAGCGAAACCAGCGCAGCCGTCAAGGACCGGGCCCTCACCGCCTTGTCGGTCGCCGCCTACCACCAAGTGGCCCGCTCCGCGGCCAGCTTTTCGGCGGCCAACAAGACCGCGGTGGTCGGCCTCGACGGGTCCCCCGGAAGCCAGGCCGCGCTGCGCTGGGCGGCGGAGTGGGCCACCCAGCCCGGCACCCAGATCGTCGCGGTCCACGCGGTGCGGCCCAGCGCCGCGCTGGTGCGAGACATCCCTCCGATGGGGTTGGTGCCGTGGCGTTACAACCTCCGCCGCCACGTGGCGGCCGACTGGTGCCGGCCGCTGGCCGGCTCCGGCGCCCCCTACCGGGTGCTGGTCGCCGACGACACCGCCGCCGACGCCTTGGTGCGCGTCGCTGACCACCACGACGCCGACCTGATCGTCATCGGCGCCCCCTCCGCCGGGCTGTCCCAGCGGCTGGTCGGCAGCGTCGCCGACCGGGTCGTCCGCCACGCCCACCGACCGGTGATGATCGTCCCCGCCGAGCGCCGCTGACCCACCGCCGGTCGGTGACGTGGGGGTCTAACGTGACCGGGTGGCCGTCGTCCGGTTTTACACCGCCGACCAGGGCGACCTCCCGTCGGTGTGCGCCAAGACCGGCCGGCCGACCGGCGACCGAGTCGAGGTCGACGCCTACTTCCGTCCCTTGTGGCCGTGGCTGCTGCTGCCGTTCAGCTGGCTGGCGACGCTGGTCGGGATCCTGGCCGGGGTGAAGGCGATCAAGGTCACCCTGCCGGTCAGCGCGGACGTCGCCGACCGGTACCGGAGGTGGCGGGCGGTGCCTTACGCCATCGCCGGCGCTGGGGTGGCGGTGCTGGTGGTCGGCGCCGTTTTGCGCTCGGCGCCGGTCCTGGCCGCGGGGGTGCTGACCGAGGCCGGCGCCGCGCTGGCCCGGGCGGTCAACCTCCTGGCCCACACCTGTGCGGTCAGCGCCAACGCCGAAGGCGACGTGATCACCCTCGGGCGCTGCCACCGGAAGTTCAAAGCGGCGCTTCGCGAGCTGGCCAACGGTTGAGCGCCGGGCGCCGCCCGGTCCTCCACCCGTCGGGGTCAGCGCCCGCCATGCACGTAGCGCCGCCACCACGGCCCGATGTCGACGCCGGACCAGGACCGCAGGTGGGCCTCGAGGCCGTCGGTGGTGACCAGCCCACCGGCGTTGTCCCGGTACCAGGCGGCCATCGCGGAGCGCATCGGGCCGGGCCCGCCGAGCAGGTGGGCCAGCCCGGAGAACAGCCGGGCCCCGGCGGTGTAGGACCCGACCGGGGTGAAGCGGGCCCACGGGTGCGCCGGGCGCAGCTCGACGGGGTCGCCGTCCAAGTCCAGGGGGTCCGCCGCGAAGCGGGGCCCCTCCGAACGGCGCGTCGAGGTCGCCCAGCTGGTCCACGCCTCGTCGATCCAGCCGTCCCCGGCCCGGGCCGGTTTGACGCCCCGCCCGAACCAGGAGTGGAACACCTCGTGCTCGAGGGCGGCCACCGACGCGGTGGTGGCCCCGTCGTACTCCATGCCCCGTCCCGGCCCCCACAAGAACGTGGTCATCGCGTCACCGTGCGCCCACGGCCCGTAACGCTGCGCCAGGTACGCCAACCACGCGGCGACGTCGGCCTCGCACGCAGCGAGATCGGCGTCCACGTCGAGGTGGCGGACGGTGCGCACCGCGAGGGGTGAGCGCCGGCCGGGGAGGGCCACGGTGGTCTCCCGCTGCTCGACCTCGTCGGTGGGGGCGACCACGAGCATGGGCGACAGCGACGTGAAGTGGGCCGGGAAGCGCACCTCCCACCCCCGGGCGGTGACGGTCACCTCGCCGTTGGTGACGACCGTGTGGGGCCGGCGGGTCCCGGCCAGCTCCACCTCGAGGGTCAACGCGAAGCGGTCGTGGCACAGCGGGGCGGGAACCCACATCTCCAGGTACCGGCCGGGGTGCAGATCCGACATCCAAAGGTCCCAGCGGACCCCGTCACCGCCGCGCCACTCCACCGGCAGGGCGCCCTCCGCGGCGGGCTGCGCCAGCTGGTAGTCGAGCGCGACGGTGTGGTCGCCGGCGGGGACCTCGACGTCGAGGACCCGCATCTGCGCCCCCGCCCCGCCGCCCAAGTCGACGGGAGCGAACGCAGCCACGTCGAGCGCGGCGCCGTCGAGGCGGAGGCCGTCGAGGTCCTGGCGCAGATCCAGCGCCGGGCAGCCGCCTGGGTCCTCGACCCGGAAGCGGACCTCGGCAAAGGCCGCCGCGGCGCGCGCGGAAGGCTCGAAGGTGACCTTTCCCCGAACTTCGACAACGTCGGGGGCGATCGCCAGCCGGCCCCCGCTGAGCGGGACCGGCGGGGGAGCGAACGGGTCGGGCATGGGCCACAGTCTGCCCGGCGGCCCGGGGAGCACTTAAGTCCCGCCGGGCGGGTGTCGACGGTACGGGGGAAATCGCAGCCTGTCCCCTGCTGCGGCGGAACGCCAGGGGGGCCGGTACCGCAAATCTCGAGGAGACCCCCCCGTTGCCTTGTCGCGCCCGCCTGCCGTTACGTCCTGCTACCGCCCGCCGCCTGCGCCGCTCCGCGGCCGTTATCGGCGCCGCGGCGTCGCTGCCGCTGCTCGCCCCCTCGGCGTTCGCTGCGCCGGTGACCCCCCCGACGTCCACCGTCCCGACATCGACCGCGCCTAGCTCGACCGTGCCGGCGACGACTGTCACGACCTCGACTGTCCCCCCGCCGACTGTGCCGGCGTCGACGGTGCCGACCCCGACGGTGCCGACGTCGACGGTGCCGGCCTCGACGGTGCCGACCTCGACGGCGCCGGCCGCAGACCCGGCCACCCCAGCCGTGTCCGCCGCCGCCGTCGCGGCGACCGGCACGTCGGCGTCCAACGGGTACTACATGGCCACCACCGGCGGGTTGAGCGCAGCGTTTGGGACCACCACCCAAGCCCAGGCCACCACCGCCCCGGTCAACGGCCCGGTGGCGTCGCTCGCCTCCCAGCCCGCCGGCGGCGGGTTCTGGCTGGCCGGCGCCAACGGCGACGTCGCCGCCTACGGCACCGCCCCCTACTACGGGTCACTGGCCGGCATCCGACTCAACAAGCCGGTCGTCGCCATGCCCGCCACCGGCGACGGCAAGGGCTACTGGATGGCCGCCTCCGACGGCGGGGTCTTCGAGTTCGGCGACGCCCACTTCTACGGCTCCCTCGGCAACATCCACCTCAACAAGCCGATCGTCGGGATGGCCAGCACCCCCGACGGCAGGGGTTACTGGCTGGTCGCCTCCGACGGTGGGGTGTTCGACTTCGGCGACGCGGCGTTTTACGGCTCCACCGGTAACGTCAGGCTGAACAAGCCGGTGGTCGGGATGGCCGCCACCGGCGACGGCAGGGGGTACTGGCTGGTGGCGTCCGACGGCGGGATCTTCGAGTTCGGCGACAGCCGGTTCTTCGGCTCCACCGGCAGCGTCGCCCTCGCCGCGCCGGTGACCGGCATGGCCGCCACCGGCGACGGCGGCGGCTACTGGCTGGTCGGCGCCGACGGCGGGATCTTCTCCTTCGGCGACGCCCCGTTCCGGGGCTCCGCGGCGGGCACCGTCCCCACCGGCCAGTGGGTGGTCGGCCTGTCACCGACCCCCGGTTCGGGCACCGGCCCGCTCGGGACCGGGTTTGTCACCGCCCCGGCGACCACCACCTACGCCAGCGGCACCACCGGCTACGACATCTCCTGGCCGCAGTGCGGGGGCAGCTACCCGCCGCCGTCGCGGGTCGCGATCGTCGGGGTCAACAACGGCTACGCCTTCTCCGCCAACCCGTGCCTGCACAGCGAGGCGTCCTGGGGCGGCCCGGCCCTGTCGGTCTACATCAACCTCAACTCGCCGCAAGGCTCCAACGGCGGCCAGTGGTCGTCGGGGCCGGCCGGGGCCTGCCAGCTCGGGGACCTGTCGTGCGAGAGCTACAACTACGGCTACAACACCGCGGCCGCGTCGGTGCGCACCGCCGACGCGTCGGGGGCCGCGACCGGCACCTACTGGCTCGACGTCGAGACCTCCAACTACTGGACCTCCGACACCGCGGCCAACGCCCAGGTCGTCGCCGGCGCCATCGCCGCCCTCCGGGCCCTCGGCCGGGCCCCCGCGGTGTACGCCACCGCCTACCAGTGGGGGGTGATCGCCGGCAGCTACCGGCCCGGGATCCCCGTCTGGTACCCGACCGGGATCGCCACCTCCCACCCCGGCGCGTGGTGCTCGGCGAGCAGCTTCGCCGGCTCGCCGGTCAAGCTGGTGCAGGTCGCAGCCGGCAGCTTCGACGGCGACTACTCGTGCTGAGCGCCCGCCGCACGCTGCTCCGCCCGGGCGGCGCGGCCGCGGCTGCGCTCGTCGCGCTGGGCGGGCTCGGCGCGTGCGGCGCCGCCCCCCACCACAACGCCGCGGTCCGCCCCGCGCCGGCCGCCACCACCCCGGCCACCACCGCGCCGGTCGTCGCCGTGCCGACCACCACCGTCGCCCCCACGACCACCGCGGCGCCCGCCGCGCCGGCGGTCACGGTGACCCGCCCGCCGGCGCCGGCCACCACCGTCGCGCCCCGCACCCCGCCCAGCGCGTTCCCGGCGGTAATCACCGCGGCCATCGCCACCTTCACCAGCCGCCCGGCCGGCATCGAGGCGCCGATCACCCTTCCCCCCACCCCGAGCGCCGCGTCCGCGGTGTCCGCCCAGGCCAGCGGCCTGGGCGGGACCGCCGCGGTGACCCTCGTCGCCACCCCCACCCCGCTCGCGGTCAACGACCCCAGCCTGGCGGCCGGCGCCGCGGGCACCACCGACTTGGGCACCTTCTCCACCACCGCCACCGCGTCGCCGGCCGCGGCCGGCGCCTACGTCGCCGCCAGCGCAGCCCACAACCTGGCCGCGTGCGCCGCGCCGGCCACCCCCGCCCCGATCGGCGTCCCCGGGGCCACCACCTGCGGCACCGTGGTCGGCGGGGTCGTCGACTGGACCTTCGGGGCGTGGACGGTGCAAGTCGAGGACCTCGGCGCCCCCGCCGCGCCGAGCGCCGCGGCGTCCGCCCTGGCCGGGCTGCTAGCCGCGGGCCGCCTGCCCGCCGCCGCCAGCGGGGTGATCTCCGTCGTCGCGCCGGCCTCCGCCGCGGACGGCCCCTCGACCACCGCGTCGATCCAGTGGCAGCAAGGCGCCGACGTCTACTCGGTGCGCACCGACCGGGGCGCAGCCGCGGCGCTGGCCCTAGCCGCCAGCATGCGCCCCTACCCCGGCTGACCCGGCCGCTCCCCCTGCCCGTTCCCGCCGGACCGGCCGGGGCCGGGCGGCTCGGAGGGCGGCCCCGGCCCTGGTAGGGTGCCGGTGAAGGCATGCGGGCCTAAACGCCCGCGGCCGGGGTGACGGCACGCCACCACCCCGACGCCTGCTAGTGTTGCAACCCGTTGTTCCGCGTGTCCGCGGGTGTCCGTGGCTCCTGAGAGAGCAGGGCGGAGACCCCGTGGCATCACTCATACGAGCGCAGCACTCCTGGAACCCCTCCACGGAGGGATCGGGAGAGCTGCGCCCTCGCGTGTGAGGCGGCCGGTCCCCTGGGACCGTCCCCCTCCGCCACGACCGAGAAAGAAGTCCAGCTGTGCCATCGAAAGCGATCGTCGGCGAGAAAGTCGGCATGACCCAGATCTGGGACGACCAGAACCGCGCCATCGCGGTCACCGTTGTCAAGGTCACCCCGGCCCGGGTCGTGCAGCTCAAGACCCCCGACCGTGACGGCTACTCCGCCCTGCAGGTGACCTACGGGTCCCGCCGCCCCAAGACCCTGACCAAGCCGGTCCTCGGCCAGTACGCCAAGGCCGACGTCGACCCCGGCAAGCAGCTCGTCGAGCTGCGCGTCGCCGACACCAGCGAGTACAGCGTCGGCCAGGAGCTCGGCGTCGACATCCTCGCCGCCGGCGACAAGATCGACGTGACCGCAGTGTCGAAGGGCAAGGGCTTCGCCGGCGGGATGAAGCGCCACAACTTCAAGGGCCAAGGCGCCAGCCACGGCAACCACAAGCACCACCGGGCCCCCGGCGGCATCGGCGCGTGCGCCACCCCGGCCCGGGTGTTCAAAGGCACCCGGATGGCCGGCCAGATGGGCAACCAGAAGGTCACCACCCTCAACCTCGAGGTGGTCCAGTCCGACGCCGAGCGCAGCCTGCTGCTCATCAAGGGCGCGGTGCCCGGGCCTCGCGGCGGCACGATCCTGATCCGCGGCGCGGTCAAGGGAGGCAAGTGATGACCGACATCACCGTTCGCGACGCCGAAGGCGCCGAGGCCGGGACCGTGACCCTCGACGAGGCGATCTTCGGTATCCAGCCCAACGTCCCGGTCCTCCACCAAGTCGTCACCGCCCAGCTGGCCGCCGCCCGCTCCGGCACGCAGAGCACCAAGACCCGCGCCGAGGTATCCGGCGGCGGCAAGAAGCCGTTCAAGCAGAAGGGCACCGGCCGGGCCCGTCAGGGCTCCGAGCGGGCCCCGCACTTCACCGGCGGCGGTATCGCCCTCGGCCCCAAGCCCCGCAGCTACCGCCAGAAGACCCCGAAGAAGATGGTCCAGCTGGCGCTGCGCTCCGCCCTGTCGGACCGGGCGTCGGAGGGGCGGGTCCTCGTGGTCAGCTCCTGGCCGTGGTCCCCGCCGTCCACCAAGGGCGCCGCGGCGGCCCTCGCCGCTTTGGGCGTGACCGGCAAGGTCCTCGTCGTGGTGTCCCGCGACGACGAGGACGCCTACAAGTCGTTCCGGAACCTGACCGACGTGCAGCTGCTGCTCGCGGGCGAGCTCAACGCCTACGACGTGTTGATCAACGACTGGATCGTGTTCACCACCCAGACCCTTCCGGGCCGGGCCGGCGAGCCGGCGTCCGCGGAGGTCGCCTTCGGCGCCCCCGTCGCCGCCAACGAGGAGCCGTCCGTCCAGTCGACCACCGAAGACGCCACGACCACCGAGGAGGATGCCCAATGAGCGGGCCCCGCGACGTGATCCTCCGACCGGTCGTGTCGGAGAAGTCCTACACCCTGCTCGACGACGGCGTTTACACCTTCGTCGTAGCCCCTGACGCCAACAAGATCGAGATCCGCCAAGCGGTCGAGAAGATCTTCAACGTGCAAGTCACCAAGGTCAACACGCTCAACCGCCCCGGTAAGCGCAAGCGCAACCGGAAGAAGCAGACCTTCGGCAAGCGCCCCGACCAGAAGCGGGCGATCGTGACCCTGGCTGAAGGGCAGAGCATCCCGATCTTCGAGGGGAACAGCTGATGCCGCTGCGCAAGCGCAAGCCGACCAGTGCCGGTCGGCGTTTCCAGACCGTCTCGGACTTCTCCGAGATCACCCGGTCCCGGCCCGAAAAGAGCCTGCTGGCTCCCAAGTCGAGCACCGGCGGCCGCAACGCCTACGGCCGCAAAACCGCCCGGCACAAGGGCGGCGGCCACAAGCAGCAGTACCGGATCATCGACTTCAAGCGGACCAAGGACGGTGTGCCGGCCACCGTCGCGGCGATCGAGTACGACCCGAACCGCAACGCCCGCATCGCCCTCCTGCACTACCACGACGGCGAGAAGCGCTACATCCTGGCCCCGGCCCGGGTGAAAGTCGGCGACGTGCTGCGCTCCGGCCAGGGCGCCGACATCCGCCCCGGCAACGCCCTCCCGATGCGGTTCATCCCGGTCGGTTCGGTCGTCCACAACGTCGAGCTCAAGCCCGGCGGCGGCGGCAAGATCGCCCGCGGCGCCGGCATGAGCGTCCAGCTCGTCGCCAAGGAGGGTGACTACGCCACCCTGCGGCTGCCGTCCACCGAGATGCGCCGGGTCCCGATCGACTGCCGGGCCACCCTCGGCGAGGTCGGCAACTCCGAGGCCGAGCTGATCAGCATCGGCAAGGCCGGCCGTAACCGCTGGAAGGGCGTCCGCCCCCAGACCCGCGGCGTCGCCATGAACCCCGTCGACCACCCCCTCGGCGGTGGCGAAGGCAAGACCTCCGGTGGCCGCCACCCGGTCTCGCCGTGGGGCAAGCCCGAGGGTCGCACCCGCGACCGCACCAAGCCGTCCGAGAAGCTCATCGTCCGCCGTCGGCGCACCCGCGGCGCCCGGAGGTAGTAGATGCCCCGCAGCCTGAAAAAGGGTCCGTTCGTCGACGACCACCTCCTGAAGAAGGTGGACGACTTGAACTCCCGCAACGAGAAGCGGGTGATCAAGACCTGGTCGCGTCGCTCCACGATCATCCCCGACATGGTCGGCCACACCGTCGCCGTCCACGACGGCCGAAAGCACGTCCCGGTGTACATCACCGAGTCGATGGTCGGCCACAAGCTCGGCGAGTTCGCCCCGACGCGGACCTTCCGGTTCCACGCCGGTCAAGAAAGGGCCGGTCGGCGCTGATGACCGGACTCAAGACCAACGAGCGCGAAGGCACCAGGGCGGTCCTCCGCCACGCCCGCATCGCCCCCAACAAGGTGCGCGAGGTCCTCGACCTCATCCGCAACAAGCCGGTCCAAGAAGCCGAGGACATCCTCCGCTTCTCCGAGCGCGACGCCGCCTTCACCGTCGGCAAGGTGCTCCACTCGGCGATCGCCAACGCCGAGGCCAACGACGAGCAGAACGCCGAGGAGCTCTACGTCGCCTCCGCGTACGCCGACGAGGGCACCACGATCAAGCGGTGGCGGCCCCGGGCTCGAGGCCGGGCCACCCGGATCCGCAAGCGGACCAGCCACATCACCGTGATCGTCGCCCGCCTCCCCGAAGACAAGCTGGAGCGGCTGATGCAGCGCCGCCGGGCCGAGCAGCTGGCGCAGCGGGCCCGCCGCGTCGCCGGCGCCCGCAAGGCCAGCGGCGACACCCGCAGCCGGGCCCAGCGCCGCCGGGGCGAGCCGATCGAGACCCCCGCCGACGAGGCCACCGAAGCCGCCACCGAGACCGCGGAGACCAACTCCGCCCTGGTGGCCGCCGAGGCCGACGAGGCCGGGATCGTCGACGGCACCGCCGACGCGCTCGCCGCCGAGGAGGCCGGTGAGGTCACCGAGACCGCGGCGGACACCGAGCTCGCCGCCGAGGAAGCCGCCACCGAGGCCGGCCGCATCGAGGCCGCCGAGGAAGAGGCCGGCATCGTCGACGTGACCGCCGGCGCGGTCGCCGCAGAGCAAGCCGCCGAGGCCGCCGAGGCGGCCGCCACCGAGAAGACCGAGAACGCCGACAAAGAAGAGGACGGCCAGTAGATGGGCCAGAAGGTCAATCCGTACGGGTTCCGGCTCGGGGTCACCACCGACTGGAAGTCGCGGTGGTTCACCGACCGCGACTACCAGAACTACCTCATCGAGGACGTCGACATCCGCAGCTACTTGATGTCGCAGCTGGAGCGGGCCGCGGTCAGCCGGATCGAGATCGAGCGCACCCGCGACCGGCTGCGCATCGACGTGCACACCGCCCGCCCGGGGATCGTCATCGGCCGCCGCGGTGCTGAAGCCGACCGGCTGCGCACCAAGTTGGCCGAGATGACCAAAAACCCCAAGGTGCAGCTGAACATCCAGGAGATCAAGCAGCCCGAGCTCGACGCCGCTTTGATGGCGCAGGGCATCGCCGACCAGCTGGCCGGCCGGGTCAGCTTCCGCCGGGCCATGAAGCGCACCGTCCAGACGGTGCAGAAGGCCGGCGCCCTCGGCATCCGGGTGCAGTGCGCCGGGCGCCTCGGCGGCTCCGAGATGTCCCGCCGGGAGTTCTACCGCGAGGGCCGGGTGCCCCTCCACACCCTGCGCGCCGACATCGACTACGGCTTCAGGGAGGCCAAGACCACCTACGGGCGCATCGGCGTCAAGGTGTGGATCTACAAAGGCGACATCCTCCCCTACAAGGTGTCAGCCGAGGAGAAGATCAGCCGGGAGGCCGCGATGGCCGTCGGCGAGACCTCCGGGCAGGGCCGGCCCCGCCGGGTCGTGTCCGCCGGCGGCGGCCGCCGCCGCCCCGACCTCGGCGAGCCCGGCTCCGCGCCGGCCGTCGCCCCGGCCCCGGCCCCCGCCGCCGATCCGAGCGTCGCCCCCGAAGCCCCCGCCGCCGAGGAAGAAGCAGAGCGCCCGCTGGTCGGGGTCAACCCCGAACTCGAGCGCCTCCTCGCCGAGGAGGAAGACATCGAGCGTCGCACCCGCGGCGAGCACCACGAGACCCCCCACTTCCCGAAGGACGCGTGAGCCCATGTTGATGCCGCGCAGGGTCAAGCACCGCAAGCAGCAGCGAGGCCGTCTCACCGGCCAAGCCAAAGGCGGGACCACCGTCAGCTTCGGTGACTACGGGATCCAGGCCCTCGAGCCGGGATGGATCACCGCCCGCCAGATCGAAGCCGCCCGTATCGCCATGACCCGCCACGTCAAGCGTGGCGGCAAGGTGTGGATCCGGGTGTTCCCCGACAAGCCGGTCACCGCCAAGCCCGCCGAGACCCGCATGGGCTCGGGCAAGGGCAACCCGGAGTTTTGGGTCGCGGTCGTCAAGCCGGGCCGGATCATGTTCGAGCTCGGCGGGGTCGGCGAGGAGCTGGGCCGGGCCGCCATGGAGCGGGCCATCCAGAAGCTGCCGATCAAAGCCCGCTTCGTCATCCGTACCGAGCAGGAAGAGGTGCACGTCTGATGGCCAACCAAGCCGCCAAGGCCCTCCGCGAGCTCACCGACGGCGAGCTCGAGCAGCAGATGGCCGACGCCAAGGAGGAGCTGTTCAACCTGCGGTTCCAGCTGGCGACCGGCAAGCAGGACAACTCGGCCCGCCTGGGCGAGGTCCGCAGGGAGATCGCTCGCGCCGCCACGCTGCTGCGCGAGCGGGAGATCGAGGCCGCAGAGGCCGCAGAGGTGAACAGCTGATGTCCGACACCCCGACCACCGCGACCGGCACCCAGCCCGCCGCGGCCGGCACCCCCGCCGAGACGGCGACCGAAGCCCGCGTCAACGCCCGCAAGGTGCGCGAAGGCCTCGTCGTCTCCATCAAGATGGACAAGACCGCCGTGGTGGCCGTCGTCGAACGGGTCCGCCACCCCCGGTACGCCAAGACCGTGCAGCGCACCAAGCGCCTGTACGCCCACGACGAGGCCAACGACACCCGTGTCGGCGACCGTGTCCGCCTGGCCGAGACCCGGCCGCTCTCCAAGCTGAAGCGCTGGCGAGTGGTCGAGGTCCTCGAGCGGGCCAAGTGAGGCAGGAGACCCGATGATCCAGCAGGAGAGCCGCCTCAGGGTGGCAGACAACAGCGGGGCCAAAGAAGTCCTCTGCATCAAGGTGCTCGGCGGCTCCAAGCGCCGTTACGCCTCGATCGGGGACATCTTCGTGGCCACCGTCAAAGACGCCATCCCCGGCGCCAACGTCAAAAAAGGCGACGTCGTGAAGTGCGTCGTGGTGCGCACCAAGAAGGAGAAGCGCCGTCCCGACGGCAGCTACATCCGCTTCGACGAGAACGCCGCGGTGTTGATCAACGACCAGCAGCAGCCCCGCGGCACCCGCATCTTCGGGCCCGTCGGACGCGAGCTTCGCGACAAGCGCTTCATGCGCATCATCTCGCTGGCCCCGGAGGTGCTCTGATGACCAGCCGCTCCAAGACCAGCAAGCTGGCCGCCACCCCGACCAAGCTCAAGCTCCGCAAAGGCGACCAGGTCCAGGTGCTCTCCGGCAAGGACCGGGGCCAGACCGGGGTCATCATGCGGGTGCTGCCCAAAGACGACAAGGTGATCGTCGAGGGCGTCAACGTCGCCAAGAAGCACCAGCGCCAGACCCAGGCCCGGATCAAGGGCGGGATCATCGACAAGGACATGCCGATCTCGGCGTCCGCGGTGGCGCTGATCTGCTCCAAGGACGGCCCGACCCGGGTCGGGTACCGGATCAACGACGACGGCACCAAGACCCGCATCTGCCGCAAGTGCGGCAAGGAGATCTGAGCCGATGTCGACCGCAACCACCTCGACCAGCCCGGCGCGTCCCCGCCTCAAGGCCCGCTACGACAGCGAGATCCGCGCCCAGCTGAAAGACCAGCTCGAGCTGCCCAACATCATGCTCGTGCCCCGCCTCGAGAAGATCGTCATCAACATGGGCGTCGGGCGGGCCACCCAGCAGGCGTCCCTCCTCGAAGGGGCGATCAAGGACCTGACGTTGATCACCGGCCAGAAGCCGATGACCACCGTCGCGAAGAAGTCGATCGCCGGCTTCAAGCTGCGCGAGGGCAACGCCATCGGCTGCAAGGTCACGCTGCGCTCCGACCGGATGTGGGAGTTCTTCGACCGGCTGATCAGCCTGGCCATCCCCCGCATCCGCGACTTCCGCGGCCTGCCGCCGAAGGGCTTCGACGGTCGGGGCAACTACACCTTCGGCCTCGGCGAGCAGCTGATGTTCCCCGAGATCGACTACGACAAGATCGACACCACCCGCGGCATGGACATCACGATCGTGACCACCGCACGGACCAATGCGGAGGGCCGCGCCCTGCTCGACGCGTTCGGCTTCCCGTTCCGCAAGGAAGGCAACTGAGATGGCCAAGAAGGCGCTCATCATCAAGTCGCAGCGCAAGCCCAAGTACAAGGTGCGGGCCTACACCCGCTGCCGGCGCTGCGGCCGGCCGCACTCGGTGTTCCGCAAGTTCGGCCTGTGCCGCATCTGCCTGCGCGAGCTGGTCCACGCCGGCGAGGTCCCCGGTGTCACCAAGGCGAGCTGGTAGGGGAGGCCGACCATGACGATGACCGATCCCATCGCCGACATGCTCACGCGTATCCGCAACGCCAACGTGGCGATGCACGACACCGTGCGCATGCCGTCCTCCAAGGTCAAAGAGGCCCTCGCGGTCGTCTTGACCAAGGAGGGGTACATCGAGGGCTGGACCACCACCTCCGCCGGCGACCGGCCGGGGCGGATCCTCGAGATCACCATGAAATACACCCGAGACCGGGCCCGGACCATCTCCGGGATCAAGCGGGTGTCCAAGCCGGGCCTGCGGGTCTACATCCCGGCCGACAAGATGCCCCGGGTCCTCGGTGGCCTCGGCGTCGCCGTCCTATCCACGAGCCAGGGGCTCATGACCGACCGTGAGGCGCGTCAGCGCCGGGTCGGTGGTGAAGTCCTCTGCCACGTCTGGTAGCGGAGAGGTAGGGAAGATGTCGCGAATTGGACGCAGCCCCATCCCCGTCCCGAGCGGGGTGGACGTCACCATCGCCGGGCGCCAGGTCACCGTCAAGGGACCGGGCGGCACGCTCAGCCACGAGCTGCCCGGAGAGATCACCGTCCGCCAGGAGGAGACCACCCTCCTCGTCGAGCGCCCCAACGACGAACGCCAGAACCGGGCGCTGCACGGACTGACCCGCAGCCTGGTCAACAACATGGTCCTCGGCGTCACCACCGGCTTCAACAAGGAGCTGGAGATCGTCGGCGTCGGCTACCGGGCCACCGCCAAGGGACCCGGCTCGCTCGAGCTGGCCCTCGGCTTCAGCCACCCGGTGTTCGTCGACGCCCCCGACGGCATCACCTTCGAGGTGCCCCAACCGACGCGCATCAACGTCAAGGGCATCGACAAGGAGCTCGTCGGCCAGGTGGCCGCCAACATCCGCAAGATCCGCAAGCCCGAGCCCTACAAAGGCAAGGGCGTCCGCTACGCCGGCGAGCGGGTCATCCGCAAGGCCGGCAAGGCCGCGAAGTAAGGGTTGCAATGAGCACCTCGACCAAGGACAAGCAGACCGCACTGGCCCGGCGACACCACCGGGTTAGGAAGAAGGTCAGCGGCACCGCCGAGCGCCCCCGCCTGGCGGTGTTCCGCTCCAACAAGCACATCATCGCCCAGGTCATCGACGACCGCACCGGGCGGACCCTCGCCGCGGCGGCCTCCACGGAGAAGGACCTCCGGGGCGGCGCGACGGGCAACAAGACGACCGCCACCACCGTCGGCCGGCTGGTCGCCGAGCGGGCCAAGGCCGCCGGCGTCACCCGGGTCGTGTTCGACCGGGGTGGTTTCCTCTACCACGGACGGGTGGCTGCGGTCGCCGACGCGGCGCGCGACGCCGGACTGGAGTTCTGAAGGCTATGGCAGACCAGCAGTACGAAGACCGCACGATCAAGGTCAACCGGGTCGCCAAGGTGGTCAAGGGCGGCCGACGGTTCTCCTTCGCCGCCTTGATGGTCATCGGCGACGGGCAGGGCAACGTCGGCCTCGGCTACGGCAAGGCCAAAGAAGCCGGCCTGGCGGTGCAAAAAGGCATCGAGGAAGCCAAGAAGAACATGTTCCGGGTGCCGCTCGCCGGGGGCACGATCGTGCACCCGATCATCGGCGAGGCCGGAGCCGGGCGGGTCATGCTCAAGCCGGCCGCCCCCGGTACCGGCGTGATCGCCGGCGGCGCGGCCCGGGCCATCCTCGAGATGGCCGGCATCCACGACATCCTGGCCAAGTCGCTCGGGTCGTCCAACAGCATCAACGTCGCCCAGGCGACCATCGCCGGGCTCCGGGCGCTCAAGCGGCCCGACGACATCGCCCGCCTGCGCGGCCTGTCGGCCGAGGAGATCATCCCCAAGGGCCTGTGGGCCTCCTACCAGGAGTCCCAGCGCGGGCCTCACGTCCCCGACGAGGTGGCCTGATGACGATCTCCATCAACCGTAGAGACGTAACCCCCGCCACCATGCCGCCCAAGGTGGACGGCGGCCGCCTGGTCGTCACCCAGGTCAAGTCGGCGATCGGCAACAAGCCCAAGCACCGGGGCACGCTGCGGGCCCTCGGCCTGCACGGCATCGGCAGCTCCAACAGCCTGCCTGACCGTCCGGAGATCCGGGGCATGATCGCCCGGGTCCCGCACCTAGTCACCGTCGCCGCCGGAGCGCAGACCCAAACAAGCAGCGGAGAGTCCCGATGAAGGTTCACGATCTCAAGCCGGCTCCCGGCTCGACGAAGGCCCGCCGCCGGGTCGGGCGCGGCGTCGCCGGCAAGGGCGGCAAGACCGCCGGGCGCGGCACCAAGGGCCAAGGCGCCCGCGGGCAGATCAAGCCCGGGTTCGAAGGCGGCCAGCTGCCCCTCAAGCAGCGGATCCCGAAGCTGAAGGGCTTCAAGAACCCCTTCCGCGTCGAGTACGTCATCGTCAACCTCGACACCCTCGAGGAGTTCGCCGGTGACGCCGTCACCCCCGACACCCTCCGCCAGGCCGGCCTGGTCCACAAGCACGGGCTGGTCAAGGTCCTCGGCCGAGGCGAGCTGTCCCGGGCGCTGACGGTGTCGGTCCACGCCTTCTCCGCCAGCGCGGTGTCGGCCATCGAGGCCGCCGGGGGCACCACCACGGTCCTGCCCCCGCCGTTCGGCCGGGGCCGCCCGCCCGCGAAGGGCAACGCGCTCACCAACCGTTAACAACAGCCGGTGCGGCTGGCCCGTTCCGGGCTGGCCCGCTAGGTTCACGCCAGTGAGTCCTGGCAGGAGTTTCTGATGCGCGGCACGCTGAGCAACCTGGGCAACATGTTCCGGGTACCGGACCTGCGCAACAAGGTCCTGTTCACGTTGGGGATCATCATCGTGTACCGGTTCGGGGCCAACATCCCCTGCCCGGGCATCGACTTCAACGCCGTCCACTCGCTGACCTCCGCGGCCGGCAAGGGCGGGGTGATCAGCTTCCTCAACCTCTTCAGCGGGGGGGCGCTCACCAAGTTCGCGGTGTTCGGGCTGGGGATCATGCCCTACATCACCAGCTCGATCATCATCCAGCTGCTGATGGTCGTGATCCCCAAGTTCGAGCAGTGGCGGGAGGAGGGAGCGACCGGCCAGAAGAAGCTGACCCAGACCACCCGCTACCTGACCATCGCCTTGGCGGTCATGCAGTCGACCGGGCTGGCGTACGTGTTCCACAACGGCGGCGGCGGCCTGCTCGGCAACGGCAGCAGCCTCAACATCGACCTGATCCCCAAGTTCACCGCCCCCCGGGTGCTGCTCATCGTGCTCACGATGACCGCCGGGACCGTGGTGGTGATGTGGCTCGGCGAGCTGATCACCCAGCGCGGCATCGGGCAGGGCATGTCGATCCTGATCTTCACCAACGTGGTCGCCACCCTCCCCGCCGGCGGCGCCAGCGTCAAGGCCGAGGCCGGCATCCCCAAGTTCGTGACCATCCTGGTCATCTCCGTGGCGCTGCTCGTGGCCATCGTGTTCATCGAGCAGGGGCAGCGGCGGATCCCGGTGACCTTCGCCAAGCGGGTCGTCGGCCGGCGGATGTACGGCGGGCAGAGCACCTACATCCCGATGAAGGTCAACACCGGCGGCGTCGTCCCGATCATCTTCGCCAGCTCGGTGCTGTACTTCCCGCTGCTCATCTCCAACGTCTTGCCGAGCCACGGGTGGGGCAAGACGGTCCAGACCTGGATCTCCGCCCACCTGGCCCAACCCAACGACTGGGTGTACATCGTCGCCTACGGCGTGCTGATCCTGGCGTTCGCGTACTTCTACGCGGCGATCACCTTCGACCCCCACCAGCAGGCCGACGTGATCCGCAAGCAGGGCGGCTACATCCCCGGGATCCGCCCCGGCGCCCCGACCGAACGCCACCTGCAGACCATCCTCAACCGGATCACCCTGCCCGGCGCGATCTGGCTGGCCGCGATCGCCCTCCTGCCGTCGGTGATGCTGGCGCTCTGGCACATCAACAACTACCCCTTCGCCGGGACCACCCTCCTCATCGCGGTCGGCGTCGCCCTGGAGACGATGAAGCAGGTCGACAGCCAGCTGATGCTGCGCAACTACGAGGGCTTCCTCAAGTAAGTGAACCCGGGAGCGAGGCTCATCGTCCTCGGGAAGCAGGGGGCGGGCAAAGGCACCCAGGCCATCCGGCTGTCGCGTCACTACGTCGTGCCGCACATCTCGACGGGTGACACGTTCCGGGCCGCGGTGCGCTCCGGGTCGGAGTTCGGTCAGAAGGCCAAGGTGTACCTCGACGCCGGCGACTTGGTCCCCGACGAGATCGTCGTCGGGGTGGTCAGCGAACGCCTGACCCACAGCGACACCATGCACCGCGGGTTCATCCTCGACGGGTTCCCCCGCACCGTGCACCAAGCCGAGTCCCTGGAGAAGATCCTCGAGCCCCGGCCGCTGGACCTGGTCCTCAACTTGGAGATCGACACCGAGCACGTCCTGTCCCGCCTGGCCAGCCGGCGGGTGTGCTCCGACTGCGGCGCCAACTACAGCGTCACCGACAACCCGCCCCGGGTGAAGGGGATCTGCGACGTGTGCGGCGGCGAGGTGGTGCAGCGCGACGACGACACCGAGTCGGCGATCCGCCGCCGCCTGGAGCTCTACGAGCAGGAGACCGCCCCGCTCATCGCGTGGTACAGCGACCGGGGGCTGCTGGTCACCATGGACGCGCTGGGCACCCCCGACGAGGTCACCGAACGCCTGGTCAGCGAGGTCGACCGCCGCAAGGCGTCAGCCGCCGGCTGACCCGACCCCGACCGGTCCCGCGGCCCGGCCCTTGTGGTTATTGTCGCCGGCGGCCGGGGAGCGGCGCTGTAACCTCGCCGGCGTGCTGGTCAGCCTGGGCGCGTTCACCGTCGCCGCCGTCCTCATCGTGTTGCTGCCCGGCCCCGACACGTTGGTCGTGGTCCGCAACTTGATCCGCGGCGGTCGGCGGACCGGGGCGCTCACCGCGGCCGGGGTCCTGACCGGCCTGGCGGTGTGGGTGCTCGCCGCGGCGCTCGGCCTGTCCGCGTTGCTGCGGGCCAGCCACGACGGGTACCTGGCGCTGCGGGTGGCGGGCGGCTGCTACCTGGTGTGGCTCGGGGTCCAGTCGTGGCGGTCCCGGGGCGCCCCGGCGTCGCTCGACGACACCCCCAAACGCCCGCCGCGCTGGCGGACCGGGTACGCCGCGGGGGTCACCACCGACCTGCTCAACCCGAAAGTCGGCGTGTTCTTCGTGACGTTCCTGCCCGGCTTCATCCCCGCCCACCGGCCGGTCGCGGCCACGTCGCTGCTGCTCGGCGCCATCTTCGTGGTCCTCACCGCCGCCTACTTCTTGCTGCTCCTGGCCGCCGCCGGCCGGGTCGAGCGCTGGATGGCCGACCGGGCGGTCCGCCGCCGGGTCGACCGGGCCACCGGCACCGTGCTCCTGGCGTTCGGGGTCCGCCTCATCGTCGAGGGCTGAGCCCGCCGTTGCCGGCCCCGGTGGGCCACACTGGGAGCATGCGCCGCGACAAAGACGAGATCGACAAGATGCGGCGGGCAGGCCGAGTGGTCGCCGAGATGCACCACGCCACGCGCGCCGCGGCCAAGCCCGGGGTGACCACCGCCGAACTCGACCGGGTCGCCCGCGACGTCCTCGAGCGGCGCCACGCCCGATCCAACTTCCTCAACTACCACGGGTTCCCGGCGGTCATCTGCGCGTCGCCCAACGACATGATCGTGCACGGCATCCCCGGCGACTACCGGCTGGAGGAAGGCGACATCATCTCCATCGACTGCGGGGCGATCGTCGAGGGCTACCACGGCGACGCCGCGTTCACGATGGGTGTCGGCCAGATCAGCCCCGACGCCGAGAAGCTGCTGCGGGTCACCGAGGACAGCCTGTGGGCCGGCATCGAGCAGATGGTCGCCGGCCACCGCCTCCACGACATCGGCCTGGCCGTGCAGACCGTCGCCGAAGGCGCCGGCTACTCGGTGGTGCGCGAGTACGTGGGCCACGCCATCGGCACCCGCATGCACGAGGACCCGCAGGTCCCCAACTACTGGCCGGGCACCCCCGGCCCCAAGCTGAAAGAGGGGATGGTGTTCGCGGTCGAGCCGATGGTCAACGTCGGCGGCCCCGAGACCCGCACCCTCCCCGACGGGTGGGGAGTGGTCACCGCGGACGGCAGCCTCTCCGCCCACTTTGAGCACACCATCGTCGTCACCGACGACGGCCCCGAGGTCCTCACTGTCGCCAACTGAGCCCCGTCCGGTGTGGGACCCGGAGGCGTCCACCTGTGCCGGTCGTGCCAGCTCTCGCAGCGGTGCCGGCTCGGGAACGGCGCAAATGGCACATCTCCGCGGAGATCCTGCTGCGGTCCTCGGGTGCGATCCTGGCCGCCGGCACCGGGGTCTGGATCAGCCGAAGCGCCGACCACTACGAGCGCTTCGGGACCTGGCTGTCCCAACAGGGGGGATCGCCGCCGACCGCCTGAGAACCTTCCCGCGGGGTTGACGGTCCCGTCAACTAGAGTGCTGTCGACGGACCAGCCAAGGGGGATTGGTGTCCCGCATCCAGCCAGCATTCCACAACGCGCTCCAACGGCTCGGGGGTCTTAGCCGCCGGAACCGAGGGTTTTCCTTTGGCCGGTGACGCCTCGAGCGTCGTGGGTTACGACGTCGCCGCGAGCGTGGCCACGATCACCCTCGACCACCAGGAGCGGCGCAACGCCTGGAGCCCCGACATGGAGCGCCAGTACTTCGCGGCGCTGGACCGGGCGTCGGCGGACCGGGATGTCCGGGCGGTCGTCGTGACCGGGGCGGGGCGCTGGTTTTGTCCTGGCTTGGACTCCGAGCGGCTCGTGGACGCCGCCGGGGACACCGGCCTGCGTCTGGAAGGGCGCCGGTCCCAGCACTACGCATGGACGGTGCCCAAGCCGATGATCGCCGCGATAAACGGTGCCTGCGCCGGGATCGGCCTGGTGCAGGCTTTGGTCTGCGACGTCCGCTTTATGGCGCGCGGCGCTCGGCTTTCCACGGCGTACGCCAAGCTCGGCGTCCCCGCCGAGCACGGGCTGTCGTGGATAATGCCGCGCCTGGTCGGAGTGGAGATGGCCCTGGACCTGCTGTTGTCGGCGCGCCCCGTCGAGGCCGAAGAGGCAAAGGCGATCGGCCTGGTGAGCCGGGTCTGCGACGCCGACTCGGTCCTCGGGGAGGCCACCGCCTACGCCGAGACGCTCGCCGCCACCTGCTCGCCTCGATCGATGGCGGCCATCCGCCGGCAGGTTTGGGGCGATCTGAGCCGCGGCTACACCGAGGCCAACGAAGGGTGGTTCGCTGCCATGCGCGACCTCAACCGCCCGACCAACCCGGACTTCGCCGAAGGCGTCGCGGCGTTCGTGGCCAAGCGGCCGCCGGAGTTCTCGCCGCTGGCGGCCGACGCCTGGCTGCCTCCACTGCCGCCGTTCGCCGCGCAATGAGGACCGGTCGATCACGATGAACCCCCGCTACAGCGCACAGGCCGAGGCGTTTCGCGCCGAGGTGCGGTCCTTCCTCGACGAGCACCTGCCCGAGAACTGGACCGGGATAGGCGCCCTGACCCACGACGAGGCCATGGCGTTCACCGACCGCTGGCGCGCCACGCTCCACCAGCACGGCTTCTTGGGGCTGTCGTGGCCGAAGGAGTACGGCGGCGCGGGGCTGTCCAAAGTGGAGCAGGTCGTCCTCGTCGAGGAGATGGCCAGAGCCGGGGTGCCGGCCATGGGCCCCAACGACACCTTCAGCGTCAAGATGGTGGGCAACACCCTGCTGCGGTGGGGGACCGAGGCGCAAAAGCAGCGGTTCTTGCCGCGCATCCTCTCTGGCGAGGACCGCTGGTGCCAGGGGTACTCCGAGCCCGACGCCGGCTCCGACCTGGCCGGGCTGCGCACCCGGGCCGTGCTCGACGGCGACTCCTGGCGCATCGACGGGCAGAAGATCTGGCAGACCAGGGCTCGGGAGGCCAACTGGATCTTCCTGCTGGTGCGCACCGATCCCGACGCCCCCAAGCACAAAGGCCTGACCCTTTTGCTGGTCCCCTTGGACCAGCCCGGCGTGGAGGTCAGGCCCCTCCGCATGATGGGAGGCCGGGCTGACTTCAACGCCGTTTTCTTCAACGCGGCGTGCACCGACGCCGACAATGTGGTGGGGGCGGTAAACGACGGGTGGGCCGTAGCCCAGAGCCTCCTAGGGTTGGAGCGAGGCGACGAGGCGGCCACCAACCCCGTGCAGTTCAGGGCCGAGTGGGACCGGCTGGTGGCGATGGCGAGGGAATCGGGGGTCATCGGCGACCCGGTGCTGCGTGACCGCCTGATCGACGCCTACGTGCGGGTCGAGACCATGCGCTTCCTCGGTTACCGGATCCTGACCGGCGTCCTCTCGACTGGCGTCATCGGTCCCGAGGCGTCCATCTCCAAGCTGTACTGGTCCGAGTACCACCGTGACGTGACCAGGCTGGCCGTCGACGTGCTCGGCGCCCGAGCCATGGTCGTGGAGGGCCGAGCCCCTCTTCGCGGCTACCGCGCCGACGACCCCGGCGCCCCCAACTCGACGGCCTCGTGGGTCGGCGCCCTCTACAACGGCGTGGCCGACACGATCTACGCCGGGACGTCGGAGGTGCAGCGGGGGATCCTCGCCGAGAAGGTGCTCGGCTTGCCGCGCGAGCCGCCGGCACCAGGAAGCAGCCGATGAGGTTCGGTGTGCAGCACTCGATCGGTGACCCGGCCTGGGTCCCGGAGGTCCTCGACCCCGCTGCCATGGCCGACTTCGCCCGGCGAGCCGAGGACCAGGGCTTCGACCTGCTGGCCTTCACCGACCACCCGGCGCCGTCGGCCCGATGGGTTGACAGCGGCGGCGAGGGCGTCGCCGATCCGTTCTCGTCGCTCGGCTTCTGCGCGGCGGTGACCAGCCGGGTCCGGCTGCTGACTTTCGTGCTCGTGGCCGGGTACCGCAACCCTCTGCTCGCCGCCCACCAGCTCGCCACCCTCGACGCCTTGAGCGCCGGGCGGGTCACCGTCGGCCTCGGGACCGGCTACCTCTTCTCGGAGTTCCGGGCGCTCGGCGTCGACCCAGCGACGCGCCGGGTCCGCTTCGACGAGGACCTCGACGTCATGCGACGGGCGTGGACGGGGGAAGACGTCACCGCGGAGACCGACACTTTCTCGGCGAGGGGAGTACGGGTGCTGCCCGCGGTGCTGCAGCGTCCGCACCCGCCGCTTTGGATCCACGGCAACAGCCCGTTCGGGTTGCGCCGCGCCGCCCGTCACGGCGCCGGTTGGATCGGGATGATGACGACGGGCGAGACGATGGTGGGCACGACCCGCACGACCGCGCTGCCCGACACCGCGGTCCTCGCCCGCCGGATCGCCGAGCTGCGAGGCGAGACCGAGAAGGCCGGTCGCGACCCTGCGGACGTGCAGGTCGTCGTCGCCGGCGCCCTCCCCATGCTCGACGTGCGCCGCGCGTGGCCCGCCGACCGGTATCTGTCCGCGGTGAACCGCTACGAGCAGCTGGGCGTGGACTGGATCCTCAGCACCATCTGCGGCGACGACCCCGGCGCCGCACGCGACACCCTCGACAGCTTCGGGGCTGCCGTTGTGAAGGCCGGCCGGTGAGGGAGCGCTACGTGGAGGTGGCCGAAGCGACGACGATGTGGGGCCTACTAGAGCGGCGCAGCGACCTGACTCCAGACGCGCCGATGCTCGTCGATGAGCACGACCGCTCGGTCAGCTTCGCAGCGGCGAAGGCGTGGGCGCAGCGGGTGGCCGCAGGACTGCACGAAGCCGGGGTCGGCCCAGGGACGGCGTTCACCTGGCAGCTGCCGACCCGCATCGAGACGGTGATCCTCTCGATGGCGCTGGCTCGGCTCGGGGCGGTGCAGAACCCGGTGATCAGCTTGTACCGCCAGCGAGAAGTGGCGTCCCTGCTGCACGCCACCCGGGCCGAGTGGTACGCGGTGCTCAGCCAGTGGCGGGGGTTCGACTACCTGGCGATGGCGGAGGCCATGCAGGCCGAAAGCCCGACGCCGTTCCAGGTGCTCCTGATCGACGACGGCCTCCCCGAAGGCGACCCGGCCCGGCTGCCGCCGGCGCCCACCGACGGCGACGCGGTGCGCTGGTTGTACTCGACGTCGGGCACTACCTCCGAGCCAAAGGCGGTCCGTCACACCGACGCCACGCTGATGGCCGGAGGGACCGGCATCAGCATCGCCTTGCAGCCGCGGCCCGACGAGATGGCGGCCCTGCCGTTCCCCTTCGCCCACATCGGTGGTCCCGACCAGATGTGCATGACCTTGCGGACCGGCATCCCGTCTCTTCTCATGGAGTCGTTCGTTCCGAGCGAGGCGGTGAAGGTGCTGGACCGCGCCGGGGCGACGACCCTCGGCGGCAGCACCGCCCACTACCTGGGGCTGCTCCAGGAGCGGCGGCGCGACCCCGACATGGTGGTCCCGAGGAAGATGCGGACCCTAACCGGCGGAGGCGCCCCCAAACCGCCCGAGGTGTACTGGCAGGTGAAGGCCGAGCTCGGCCTCGAGATCCACCACGGATACGGCATGACCGAGTGCCCGATGATCGCCATGGGCGCCATCGGCGACACCGACGAGCAACTGGCCCACACCGAAGGCCGGCCGGTTCACGGTTGCGAGATCCGGGTCCTCGACGACACAGGCAACCCGGCCCCCGCCGGCGTGGACGGCGACCTCGAAGTACGAGGCCCGATGCTGGCCAAGGGCTACACCGACCCGGCGCTGACCGCAGAGTCATTCCGGCCCGACGGCTGGTTCCGCACCGGGGACCGAGGCCACCTCCGCGCCGACGGCCACGTGGTCGTCACCGGGCGGACCAAGGAGTTGATCATCCGGAAGGGCGAGAACATCAGCCCCAGGGAGATCGAGGACCTCCTCATGACGCTGCCTCAGGTCGCCGCGGCGGCCGTCATCGGCCTCCCCGACCCCGAGCGCGGCGAGCTGGTCTGCGCGGTGGTGGAAGCCCCCCCGTCGCTCCCGGCGCTGACCTTCGCGGAGATGCGGGCCGCCTGCCTGGCGGCCGGGCTCATGCCCCAGAAGGTCCCCGAGCGCCTCGAGGTCGTGACCGAGCTGCCCCGCAACCCCACGATGAAGGTGCTCAAGTCCGTGCTGGTCGAGCGCTACAGCCCGACGCCGGTGACCGGCTCCCAGCCTCAGGCCGGCTCCACCTCGTAGAACTGCCGGGCCCACTTGCGCAGCGCGCCGTACGGGCGGGCGTCCTGCTGGGCCAGCGCAGGGTTCTCCACGTAGACCTGGTAGCGCCAGATCTCGAGGTCGTCGCGCAGTGTCTGGAGGAACTCCTTCTCGGCCCGCTCCCGGTAGTGGGCAGGCACCGCCGGCGCGTCGTCGCCCTCGTCGCGGGGCCACCAGATCGAATAGAACATGTCGGAACGCTCGTCGTCGACCGGCGTGGTGAAAAACACCAGGCGGTAGTGCCAGCTTCCTTCGAACACCGCGTAGGAACCGCCTACCCCGCAGGACACACCGTGGATCTTGAGGGCCATGGCGTCTGGGTCCTGCTCGGTCGGCCTCGGCCAGCCGCTGATGGTCTTGTAGAAGGTCCCGTCGACCTTCCAGTCGAGGAGGCGGGGGTCGACCGACGCCCGGTGCACGTACTTGAAATGCACGCTGTCGGGGGCGTTTTCGAGGGTGACCTGGGGATGCACCGGCTCACCGGGATATTTCACCGACAGCTCCGGATACGCCCGGTAGTACTGCTCGGCGCCGCCCGGGAGGTGGGCCGGGAAGTTCCAGATGTCGGGCAGCTCCCAGCGAGGCGCCCCGCCCGCAGGGTCGTGCCAAACGAACACACACTCGTGGCGCTCGTCGACCGGCCACGCCCGCAGCCGTTTGGACGGGTTGGGGCGGTCCTCGTAGGGGATGTACCGGTTGACGCCGTCAGGCCCGTAGCCCCACCCGTGGTAAGGGCACTCGATGCATTCGCCGTTGACCCGGCCGCCGTGGCCGAGGTGGGCGCCCAAGTGGGGACAGTGGGCATCGAGGACGTGGAGCGCTCCGTCGTCGGAGCGGTAGGCGACCAGCTCCTGGCCGAAGTAGCGAAGAGGTTTGGCGGTCCCCGCCGGGAACTCCGCGCTCCATCCGACCATGAACCAGCCGGTCGGCCGCCAGGTGAACGGGACTCTCATCGTCGACCCCCTAGGTGGTGGACCCGCGGCGCTCCAGCGCCGGAGCCAATCCAACCAGTGTAGGTGACGCGACCGTCAAGTAAATGGGGGCCGTCGGCTCTGCGGGTCAGCCTTCCAGGATGTCCCGGGCCTCCTCCAGATGAACCGCCACGCTCCGGCCGAGCTGCGCAGTGTCGCTGTCGGTCTCGGCCCCTGCGCCGGCCACCTCGAGGCTCCTCGTGTAGATACCTTCTTTGATGATGGCGGCCCGCCAGTGCTCGAACGCCAGGTAGAAGTCGAGGCCGGAGATGTCGCGGCCGCTGCTGGCAGCGTAAGCCTCGGCCAGGGTCGTCGAGGGGAGGAACCCGGGATGCTCGGCGATGGTCTGCGACTCGTGGGTGAGGCGCCCCCGGGTGCGGTCCCAATACACCATCAGGTGGGCCAGGTCGGTTAGCGGGTCCCCGAGCGTCGACATCTCCCAGTCGAGGATGGCGGCGACCGCCGGGACGCCGCCGCTGCCGGGGTCGGCGTCAACGAGCAGGTTGCCGAGCCGGTAGTCGCCGTGGACGAGGGTCGCGTCGGTTGACTCGGGGACGGCCACCGCCAGCCGGGCGCCGAGCGACTCCACCAGCGGGTGGTCTCGGTGCGCACTGTGCCGCCACTGGTCGAGCCAGCGCCCGATACGGCGGGCGACGAACCCTTCCGGCCGGCCAAGGCCGGCCAGTCCGGCGGCTTCAACGTCGATGCGATGCAGGCGGTCGAGGACCTCGACAGTCGACCGGGACAGCGCCGCGGCCGACGCCGGCGCCAAATCCTCGGCGTCGCTGCGTCGGTGCAGCACCCGGCCCCGGACGCGGTCCATCACGTAGAACGGGGCGCCGACGAGCCCCTCGTCTTGGCAGTACCCGTGGACCTTAGGGATTGGCAGGCCGCGACCTTGGAGCGCCGCCAGCACCCGGTGCTCGCGGGCCATGTCGTGGGCCCCGGCTGCGACGGTGCCGAGCGGCCGGCGGCGCACCACGTACTCGTGCGCGCCGCTGCGGACCAGATAAGTGATGTTGGACCGGCCGCCGCTCAGGACCTCGACCACGGGCGGGCCGTCGAGCACCACGACGTCGGACAGGTACGCGCCAAGCCGCTCCTGGTCGACGAGAGCCAAGGCGTGGGCGTCGCTGCCGCTGGAGGTCACTTCACCGGTCCCGGGTGGGACGGCTGGGACGAGCGGGCCAGCATCTCCTGGCTGATCGTGGCGCACCGTCGCCCCCGGCCGTCGTACACCACGCCCTGGTACAGGCCTCGTCCGCCGGTCACGATCACGGGGGCGAGGTCCAGTAGGAACCAAGAGCCGGTGTCGATGGGGCGGTGGATCCACACGGTGTGATCGAGGCTGGGGCCCCCCGACGGCGGCACGATCGGGAGGCCCAGCTCCCCGAACCCGCTGCTCAGGTCCGTGACGTAGGTGAGCAGGCATGCGCTCAGGATGGGGTCATCGCCGGGGCTGGCCTTCGCCCGGCACCAGATGCTCGTCGGCATCGGGACCGGGGTCGTCCAGTAGTCGACCGGCATGTCGGAGTCGGGGGCCGCCAAGCGGAAGTCGAACACGCCAGCCCACTCGCCGAAGACGCCCTGCGGGTTGGCCGGGTAGAGCCGCTCGGGGTCGCTCATGGCGTGGGCCGGGTCTGCCTCCCACTCCAGACCGTCGCTCGGGCGATGGAACGACACGGTCAGGCTGAGGATGACCTCGCCGTCTTGGAGGGCGACGACGTGACGCGACGAGAACGAGCCGCCGTCGCGGTCCCGCTCGACGCGCAGGATCGTCGGCTTGTCGATCTGGCCGGGTCGGAGAAAGTAGCCGTGGAGAGAGTGGGGGAGGCGGCCGGGCTCCACCGTGCGCGAGGCGGCCTGCACCGCTTGGGCTGCGACGTGCCCGCCATAGAGGAAACGGCGGGCCGTCGGCCAGGGGTTCTGGCCGCGGTAGAGGTCGCGGTCGATCTCCTCGATGTCGAGCAGCCGGTACAGCTCTTCGCACGCCAGCGGCGTCTGGGACGCGGTTTCGCTCAACGCTCGAAGCCCCCGTCGTCGCTGCCAAGGAACGCTATGACCGTCATGACCGCGGATGCTAGGGCCGCTCGGGGCTCCGGCGGCCGGGTTAGCGTCGCGCCCATGATCCAAGCCGGTGACGGGACAGAGGATTTGGGGCTTTCCGCGCTCGACGTGTTGACCACCACCAGAGCGGTGCGGCGACGCCTGGATCTCGAGCGGCCCGTGTCACGAGACCTCGTCCTGCACGGCATCGAGGTGGCCCTGCAGGCGCCGAACGCCTCCAACCGCCAGCAGCTCGGATGGGTCGTGGTCGACGACCCGGCGGTCCGGGCGGGCATGGCGGACATCTACCGCTGCGGCATGGCCATCAGGTCCGCGCAGATCGCGGCCGAGGGCCACGGGCGGACCCCGGCGGGCCCGTCGGGCGCAGCCAGCAGGATGGCCGACTCCGCCGACCACCTGGCCCGCCACCTGCACGAGGTGCCGGTGCTCGTCGTCGCAACCATCGCCGGGCGCCTCGAAGGTGCCGACGTCGCGACCCAGGCCGCTCGCTGGGGATCGGTCCTGCCCGCAGTGTGGAACTTCATGCTGGCGATGCGTCGTGTGGGCGTCGGGAGCGCCTGGACGACCGTGCACCTCTTCGAAGAACGGCGGATGGCCGACCTGCTCGGCATCCCTTACGACGAGGTGACCCAGGCCGGGCTGTTCCCGGTCGCCCATACCGTTGGAACGGCGTTCAGACCCGGAGCCAGAGCCGATACGGAGAGCACCGTGCACTGGAACCAGTGGTGAGGCCGCCATGAGCCGGTTGGCGGTCACAGCCGGTAGTGGCTCGGCTCGACGCAGGCGAAGACCGCTTCCGCCTCGCAGAGCAACACGTCGCCGTCCCACAGCCGGCCGGTGACAGGTACGTCTCTGCCGCTGCGCTCGCCGGCGACGGCTTCGACACGCATCGGCGTCCGCAAGGGGGTGGGCCGACGGAAGCGGACGGCGAGGGACCGGGTCACCGCCAGATGCCCGGCGCTCAACACCGTACGGCCGAGCAGACCGTCGAAGGCGGCAGCCACGAAACCTCCGTAGGCCAAGCCGGGGGCTCCCTCCCACGCCCCCTCGAAGCTGACGGTCCCGGTGAGCCGCCCCGGTGATTCTTCCACCACGACCGGCGGTGCCATGGGGTTGGACCGGCCGAAGGCGGCATGGGTTTCCCACACGATCTGGTTGCTGGGGGCGCCGGGAGCCAGCCCGGCGATGCCTTCGTAACGGCTGGTGCGCAGCGCCGGACCCAAAGCGGCCTGCGCCTGCGCCACCAGCTCGGCGGCGCGCGCCACGTCCTGCCGCCCGGCCGTGGTCAGCAGCATCGCGGACGTCAGAGCCCTGATCGCCGCTGCCAGGGCGCGTCGGGCCTCGGTGGCCTCCTCGCCGTAGTCGCGGCCGTCGCCGGTTGCGTTCATCGTCGCGTCTCGCTTCGTCGGATGCCGGTACCGAATGACGCCCCGGCTCAGGGATTGCCGGCGACATGACGGGCCGACCACGGCGCTGCCCCAGGATCCTTGGCCAAGATGCGCGCCACCCGGTCACGGTGGACCTCGTCGGGGCCGTCGTAGATCCGGGCGTAGCGGGCGTCCCGGTACATCCACTCGAGCGGGGTGTCGGCTGTGACGCCCAGGGCGCCGTGGACCTGGATCGCCCGGTCGATGACGTTGTGCAGCAGCTGGGCACCCCGAAACTTGATGAGCGAGATCTCCACCCGAGCCTCCGAGCCGGTGTCGACCGCCTCGGCGGCCGCCAGCGTCGCCGCCCGGTGGGCGAAGATGTCCGCTGCCGACTCGGCGATGAGGAGCCGGATCTGGCCGTTGCGGGACAGAGGCGAGCCTTGCACCATCCGCTCGTTGGCCCGCTCGCACATCAGGTCGAAGGCGCGCTGCATCTGGCCCAGCCAGCGCATGCAGTGGAAGATGCGTCCGGGACCGAGACGATCCTGGGCCATCACGAAGCCCT
This sequence comes from Acidiferrimicrobium sp. IK, assembly GCF_025499425.1. Lineage (GTDB taxonomy): Bacteria > Actinomycetota > Acidimicrobiia > Acidimicrobiales > Palsa-688 > Acidiferrimicrobium. The sequence continues at coordinate 82,647 of NZ_JAIMCB010000012.1, read as the reverse complement.
CGCCTCGCTGGCCGAGCAGGTTCTCCTTGGGCACTCGCACGTTGGTCAGGCGGATCTCGCAGTGGGCGCCGAGTATCCCGCCCATCGTGGGGACGGTGCGGACCACCTCGTAGCCGGGAGCGTCGGTCGGCACGAGGATCGCCGAGAACCGGCGGTACCGGCCCGCTTCCTCGTCCTCGGTGCGAGCGAAGACCGTGGTGAACGCCGCGATGCTGGCGCCGGTCGTGAACCACTTGTGAGCGTTGACCACCCACTCGTCGCCGTCGAGCACAGCGGTGGCTTGGATGTGGGTCGGATCGGAGCCGGCCACCTCCGGCTCGGTCATGCCGATCGACGAGCGGATCTCACCGGCGACCAGCGGCACCAGCCACCGCCGCTTCTGCTCCTCGGTCGCGTACTTGCGGAGCATGATCGAGTCCTGCATGGACCAGGTGCCCACCGCGCTCTGGCCGAAGTACGAGCGGCCGATGATCTCGTTTAGATGGGTGACGTCCATGAAGCTCAACCCTCCACCGCCGATGTCGGTCGGGTGCCCGAGGGCCCAGAGGCTGCGCCGCTTGGCTTCCGCCTTGAGCCGCTCCATCTCCGCGAGCGACTCGACGGTCATCTCCTGCAGCAACGGCTCGGCCGGGATGACCTCCTCGTCGATGAACTGGCGCATCTCCCCGAGAAGGCGGGGGAGATCAGCATTGAGGGCAGCGGGCATTGGCTTCTCCGGTGGCGAGGTGAGGCAGGAGGCAGGACGGTCCGTCACCCGGCGGTGAGCAGCATGGCCCCGCTGAACGGGCCGACGGCATTGGCCCACACCGCGACCTCGGCGCCGTCGACCTGACGCACGCCGCAGGTGCCGCGCAGCTGCCGGGTGGCTTCGATGCAGAAGTTGGCTCCGTGGCGGCGTCCGACGTTGCACGCCCCCCCGTCGGTGTTGACCGGCAGGCTGCCTCCGAGGCGGGTGTTCCCCTCCGCGATAAACGGGCCGGCGGCGCCCGGGTCGCACAGGCCGAGGGCCTCGAGCCACTGGAAGGTGATGACGCTGAAGCCGTCGTAGAGCTGGGCGCAGTCCACGTCCCCGGGCTTCAGCGAGGTCCGTGACCACAGCACTTGGGCGCAGTGGGCCGGCGAGGTGTGGGTCATGTCGTCGAGCAGCTCGAAGTTCATGTCGCGAATCGACGACAGGGCTGACGCCTCGACCAGCACCGGCTTTTGGCGCAGGTCCCTGGCCCGCTCCTCCGTGGTGAAGATGACCGCGGAGCCCGAGTCGCAGGGCAGGTCGCAGTCGAGGAGCCGGACCGGCTTGCTGATGTAGGGCGCCGCCAGGTAGTCCTCGACGGTCAGCGGCGTCCGCTGCAGGGCCTCCTCGTTGCGCACGGCGTGCTCGCGCTGCACCACCGCGAACCGGGCGAAGTGTTCCTCGGTGGCGTCGGAGTCGTGAAGGTACCGGTTGGTCAGCAGCCCGGCCCACTGGGTCGGGCTGAAGTCCCCGAAGGGGTACATCATCCCGGCGTCCTCCATGCTCGGCGATGCCAGGGTCGCCGCGCCGGACGCGATCTGCGCCGCGCTCGGCTGCTGCATCATGATCCGAAACGCGATGCACACATCACACTGGCCGGTGGCGACCGCCATGGCCGCATGGATGGCGGGGGTGATGAACGCCGGCGAGACACCGACGTTCAGATGCCAGCGCAGGGGGCCCATGCCGAGCATCCACGCGAAGTCGGTGGCGTCCCCGCCCCAGGTAGTGGCGCCGTCGATGTCGGCCGCGTCGAGCCCGGCGTCGCCGAGGGCCGCGACCGCGGCCTGGGCGGCGTGGTGGCGTTCGGAGAGCCCGGTGTGGCGCCCGACCTGCGAGTAGCCGACCCCGGCGATGGCGACCTTCCGCAGCGACGTCATGCCGCTACCGCCGGGGCGAAGACCGGGATGGTCAGGTCATCGCTCAGACGTTCGAACTCCACCTGGACCGCCATCCCGATCCGGACGTCGGCCTCGGCGACGCGGACCAGGTTGGTGAGCACCCGGAGCCCCGCTTGCTCCTCCAGCTCGACGACCGCCACGAGGTAGGGCACCCGGTCCACGAAGAACGGATGGAATGGCCGGTGGGTCTCGGTGAAGCTGTAGAGGGACCCCCGGCCGCTCACCGGCTCCCCGAGGAGGTCGAACGAGTGGCACGCGCGGCACACCGGTCGCGGGAGGTGGATGTAGGTGCCGCACGCCTGGCAGCGCTGGATCATCAGCTGGCCGCGCCGCGCCCCGCTCCAGAAGAACTCCGAGATGGCGCCGGGAGCGGGGGTCGGGGGAGCGGGCGCGCTCATCGACGGTCCTTCGGCAGTGGATGCCCCTTGGTCACTTCGGTCCTCCCTGTGATGGCCACGCTGCATGATGACGCCGCTGTCAGACTGGCCGCGGCAAGAAGCGGCGATGCGTCGTTGGGGCGCTGGCTACCGGCTCCGAGCACTGGTCCCTCCCTTTGGCGCCACCCGAAGGCGGCGCGTCCTCACGTTAGACGGTGACCGGCGACCTTCCTAGGTGTGATCCGTCACCGCCGGCTTGGCATAGGCTGTACGTGACACTACTGTCAACTCAGGAGCCTACCGGGGGAGTGCCTGCCATGAACGTCGAAGATCTGATCCTCATCAGCGTGGATGACCACGTGATCGAGCCGCCGAACATGTTCGACGCGCACATTCCGGAGAAGTACCGCGATCGTGCGCCTCGCATCGAGAAGCAGCCCGACGGGGGGGACCTTTGGAAGTACGAGGACGGGTACGCCCCGAACGTGGGGCTCAACGCGGTCGCGGGGTGCCCGCCCGACGAGTACGGGCTCGACCCGACCGAGTACGCCCAGATGCGGCCGGGCTGCTTCGACGTGCACCAGCGGGTCCGAGACATGAGCGCCGGAGGGGTGCTGGCGGGGATCAACTTCCCGACCTTCCCGCACTTTTGCGGCCAGCTGTTCCTGCGGGCCAAGGACAAGGACCTGGCGTTGGCCTGCGTTCGGGCTTACAACGACTGGCACATCCTCGAGTGGGCCGGCGCCTACCCCGATCGGCTGATCCCCATCTCGTTGCCGGTGCTGTGGGATGTCGATCTGGCAGCCGCCGAGGTCCGCCGGGTCGCCGCCATGGGCTGTCGGGCCGTCACGTTCTCGGAGAACCCGCTCAAGCTGGGTCTGCCCGATTACCACTCGGAATACTGGGATCCGTTCTTCAAGGCCTGCTCCGAGACGGGGGTGGTTGTCTGCTTGCACATCGGGTCGTCGTCGTCGATGCAGATCACATCGCCGAGCGCACCGCCCGAGGTGATGATCGCGCTGACCCCGGTCAACAGCATGCTGGCGGTCACCGACCTCGTGTACTCCCAAGCCCTGACCCGGTTCCCCGATCTGCAGATCGCCATCTCCGAGGGCGGCAACGGCTGGGTGCCCTACGTCATCGAGCGGGCCGACTACGTCTACGACCATCACCACGCCTGGACTCACACTGACCTGGGCGGCCGCCGGCCGAGCCAGATCTACCGGGAGCAGATGTGGACCTGCTTCATCGACGACCCGGTGGGTGTCCGCCTCCGTGACCTTGTCGGCGTCGACAAGATGATGTGGGAACTCGACTACCCCCACTCCGATTCGACCTGGCCGCACGGCCCGGAGATGCTCTGGAAGAGCCTGGCGGGGGTCTCCGACGAGGACATCGACAAGATCAGCCATCTCAACGCCATGCGGTGCTACGGGTTCGATCCCTTCTCGGTGCGCCCCCGCGAGCGCTGCACCGTGGGTGCGCTGCGCGCCGAGGCCGCCGACGTGGACATCGAGGTCAAGAGCATGGGCCGGCGCAAGGCCGAGGGCGGCGGCGCCGCGCGTCTGGCCGCAGTGGCCTCGTCCACCGCGCCGAAGTGACCTTCCGCTCGCTGTAGCCACGGCGCTCATCTGACGGATGTGTCAGAAACTTCCATCAACTCGACGCAAGTGTCAGATGCGGGTGCTACCGTTCTGGCAGAGGCCTGTTCCAAGGGGGGACCAAGGCCGCTATACCGGGGAGGCAGCACCAATGGTCAACGTCCACCAAGGGCATCCGACAAGGGGTATGAGCGGACGGAAGGTGGTCGTTGGAGCAGCCGCCAGCATGGCCCTTTTGGTCAGTGCCTGCGGCAGTAGCAGCAGCTCCACCCCAGGCTCCAGCGGGACCACCGCCACGACCGCGTCGGGAGCGTCCGCTGCGAGTGCGCTCGGCACGCCCGACGCGGCCACCGGCCCGACCCTGACAGTCGGCTACATCACCGACGGCCAGAACGGCAGTATCAACAACCTGTCGGAGATCCCAGCCGCTCAGGCTGCGGTGAGCTACATCAACGGGTACCTGGGCGGCGTCGGCGCCGGGCACGACGTCTTGAAGCTCGACGTGTGCAACGACCAGGACACCCCGTCGGGCGCCACCAACTGCGCCAACCAGATGATCACCGCCAAGGTCCCGATCGTCCTCAACAACACGAGCGGCCAGGACGGCGGCATTTACTCGGCGCTCGTCGCCGGCAACGTCCCGATGATGACCTACCAGACGGCGGTGGCCGCGCAGCTGACCGGCAAGCTGTCGTATGTCCTGAGCAACGGGGTGGCGTCGAGCTTCGCCGCGCCGGCCGCGTTGGCCAAGCAGCTGGGGGCCAAGCAGGCTGCCATCTTCGGTATCGACGTGCCGGCCGTGACCGGTCCGGCCAAGCAGCTCGACCCGCTCTTCTTCAAGAACGCGGGCCTGCCGATCGACGTGGTGCCCATCGCTCCCGGCACGGCGGACATGACCCCGCAGGTGCAGGCCGAGATAAGCAAGGGCACCAACTTCATCGAGGTGCTGGGCGACGTCAGCTTCTGCACCAGCGCCCTCAAGGCGATGAAGACGCTCAACTACTCGGGGACGATCTCGATCATCGCCCAGTGCCAGGACGCCGGCTCCTACAAGGGGATCCCGGGTGGCTACGCCGGCGTGTACGAGACGACCGTCGCCAGCACCTTGCCGTCGGACCCCGACGTGAAGATCTACGAGGCGGCCATGTCCAAGTACGCCAACGGCACCCCGCCCTTCGCCAACGGCGTGACCCAGGGCGGCTTCGCGGTGGTGCTCGGCTTCGCCCGGGCCACCAAATCCCTGAGCGGGACACCGACCCCGGCGAGCATCGAGGCCGCCATCACCGGCATGGCCCCCGCGACGATGCCCTTCGGGGCGGGCGGCACGTTCCAGTGCAACGGCAAGCAGCTGGCCATCGCTCCAGACGTCTGTTCGTCCGGCGCTCTCTCGGCGAAGCTCGACACCCAAGGCAACCCGGTGGGGAGCTTCACCAACCTCGACACCTCGGCCATCACCAAGCTGTAGCCCCAACCGCGCTTCAAGGAAGACCGGGAGACTGCCATGACGCTGGTTGAACGATGACTACCCATCTGGTCTTCCTGCTTCTGGGCCTGGCCAACGGCGCGGTGTACGCGTCGTTGGCCCTGGCCCTGGTCGTCACGTTCCGCAGTTCGGGCGTGATCAACTTTGCCACCGGTTCGATCGCCCTCTTCGCGGCCTATACCTACGGGTTCCTGCGCGAAGGGAAGCTGCTCGACCCGATACCGGGCCTGCCAGTCACAGTCCACCTGGCGAACAAGCTCGGCTTCGCTCCCGCCGCCCTGCTCACCTTGGTGATCACGGCGCTGCTCGGCTTGGTCATGTACCTGGTCGTGTTCCGGCCGATCCGGAATGCACCGGCAGTAGCCCGGGCGGTCGCCTCGCTCGGCGTGACGGTGCTCATCACCGGGCTCATGCAGCAGCGGGTCGGCGACAACCCGGTCAACGTCAACGCAATCTTCCCCTCGAGCACCTGGACGCTCGGCAAGGTTCACGTGTCGGCCGACCGGGTGTACTTCGCCCTGACCGTCGTCGCCCTCGCCGCGCTCATCGCGGCCGGCTACCGCTTCACCCGCTTCGGCCTCCACACCCGAGCCGCCGCGGAGACGGAGAAAGGCGCGTTCGTCAGCGGCATCTCCCCCGATCGGATAGCCGCGGTCAACTGGATGATCTCGGCGATGGTCGCCGCCGTCGCGGGCATCTTGATCGCCCCGATCGTGCCGTTGGTGCCGTCCGCGTACAGCCTGTTCATCGTGCCGGCTCTCGCCGCCGCGATCCTCGGGCGGTTCCAGGGAATCGTGGTGGCCGTCGTCGGAGGCCTCGTCATCGGGATGCTGCAGTCGGACACCGCGTACCTCAACAGCCATTACAGCTGGCTGCCGGAGTCCGGGTTGCCGCAGCTGATCCCCCTGGTCCTCATCCTCATCGTCCTGGTTTGGCGAGCCCCCAACCTTCCGCTGCGAGGCGAGCTGATCCGCGGCACGCTGGGCCGGGCCCCCAGGCCCCGCGGGTTGGCCCTCCCGACCGCCGCCGGCCTGATCGCCGGGGGGGTGGCCCTGGTGGTCCTCCACGGCCAGTGGCGGGCTGCGCTCGTGGCGAGCTTCGCCTTCGGGATCATCGCGCTGTCGCAGGTGGTCGTCACCGGTTTCGCTGGGCAGGTGTCGCTGGCCCAGCTGGTGCTGGCCGGCTGCGCAGGGTTCCTGCTGAGCCCCGTCACCGAGTCGTGGGGCATCCCGTTCCCGATCGCGCCGATCGTGGCGGCGCTCGGGTCGATGGCGGTCGGTCTCCTGGTCGGCTTGCCCGCGGCGCGCGTCCGAGGTCTCCCGCTGGCCGTGGTGACCCTGGCGCTGGCTGTGGCCGTAGAGGCGTTCTGGTTCCAGGACAGCAAGTTCGTCCCCTCCGGAGGCAAGAACATCAAGGGGCCGTCGCTCTTCGGGCTCAACCTCCGGGTCGGCGCAGGCGGTGCCTACCCGCGCCTGGCGTTCTGCTTCATGGTGATCATCGTCTTGGCGCTGGTCGGGATCGGGGTCGCGAAGCTGCGGACCAGCCGGCTCGGCGCGGCGATGCTCGCCGTTCGGGCCAACGAACGGTCGGCGGCGGCGGCCGGCGTCAACGTCGTGCGCACCAAGCTGGCGGCGTTCGCGATCGCCGGGTTCGTCGCCGGCATCGGAGGCGCGCTGCTGGCCTACCAGCAAACCAACGTCACCTACGAGCAGTTCGACGCCATCCTCGGGCTCGGGCTTTTCGCCACCGCCTACCTGGCGGGAGTGACCTCGGTGTCGGGCGGCGTCCTGGCCGGGGTGATGGCTTCGGGCGGCCTCATCTACGAGTTCCTGCAAAAGGGCCTCCACCTCGGCGGGTGGTACGACGCGCTGTCCGGGATCGGGCTGATCCTCACCGTCATCTTCAACCCTGAGGGCATCGTCGGTCCGTTCCACCTGAAGCTCGCGGCGCTGCGGGCCAGGAGACAGCCCGCGGACGTCGCGGCCGCCGACCTGGCTCCTGCCGCGGGGACGCCCTCCGCCGGGCCCGGCCGGCGGCCGGCCCCCGCCGGAGCCCAGCCGGTGCTCACCGTCGAGGAGATAGGGGTCCGCTACGGGGCTGTTGTCGCGGTGGACAGCGTCTCTTTCGAGGTGGCCGAGGGGCTCATCGTCGGGCTGATCGGGCCCAACGGCGCCGGCAAGACGACCCTGATCGACGCCCTGAGCGGCTTCGCGCCATGCACGGGGTCGGTGTCGCTCGTCGGTGCTCCTCTCGACGGCATGCGCCCCGATCAGCGGGCCCGTGCCGGGCTCGGTCGCACCTTCCAGGCCATGGAACTCTGGGACGACCTGACCGTCGGCGAGAACGTCGGGGTCAGCTCTCGGGGTGGCAAGCGGGACGCGACGACAGAAATCACCGACACGCTGGACCTGCTCGGCATCCGGTCCCTGGCCGACCGAGCGGTGGGAGAGCTGTCGCAGGGCCAACGCCAGATGGTCTCGATCGCTCGAGCGCTGCTCGGCAAGCCGAAGGTGTTGCTGCTAGACGAGCCCGCGGCCGGTCTGGACTCGACCGAGAGCCTCTGGCTCGGCGAGCGACTCCGGGCGGTCCGGGACGGCGGCGTGACCATCGTCATGGTGGACCACGACATGGGGCTGGTGCTCGGGCTCTGCGACGAGATCCGGGTGCTCAACTTCGGTGAGGTCATCGCCGCCGGGCCACCCGACGTCATCCGCGCCGACCCGGTGGTGGCATCCGCCTACCTCGGCAGCACCCACGCCCACCTCGCCGAGCCCGCGGTCAACGCGACCTCGACGGCAAGGGTGGCCGCCGAGATCCCCTCGCCGCCCGCTGCGGGAGGCGAGTGATGGCACCGCTGTTGTCGTGCCAGGGCGTCGCCGGGGGGTACGGCAAGCTGACCGTGGTACAAGACATCGACCTGGTGGCCGACGCCGGCACCGTCGTGGCCATGCTCGGTCCCAACGGCGCCGGGAAGACGACCCTCATGCTCACCCTGGCCGGGCTCCTGTCCCGCCACGGCGGGGAGGTCTCGGTGTCGGGTGAGCCGCTGCCGAGCGGCAAGCCGGCAGCAGCCAGCGCCGCAGGCGTCGTATTGGTCCCCGACGACCGGGCGCTGTTCACCGGGTTGACGGTTCGCGAGAACGTGGCGGCGGCCGCCCGCAAAGGTGCGGCGTTCGACGACGAGATCCGCGAGATGTTCCCGGCGCTCGCCACCCGGTGGAACAACAAAGCCGGCTCGCTGTCGGGCGGCGAGCAGCAGCAGCTCGCCATGGCCCGTGCGATCGTGCAGAAGCCGAAGGTGCTCCTCATCGACGAGATGAGCATGGGCCTGGCGCCGCTCATCGTCGAGAACCTCCTGCCCGTCGTCCGCAGCGTCGCGGACCGCACTGGGGCTGTGGTGGTCCTCGTCGAGCAGCACATCCACCTTGCGCTCGAGGTCGCGGACCAGGTGATGGTCTTGGTGCACGGTCACCCGGTCCTGCGCGGGTCGGCCGCCGACCTGGCCGCCGACCCGGGCCGGCTGGAGTCGGCGTACCTCGGTGAGGTCAGCTCGACCAGGTCGCGGTGACGGCCGCCAGGGGAGCTCCGCCTCCCGCGACGCTGCCGCGTGACGCGGGCCACGCTCCTGGCCCTCGCGGCGCGCGGACCAGCGCCGCCATCCTTCAGGCCACCCGGCAGGTCTTCTTGGTGAGCGGGTACGCCGGGACCACCGTCGACGAGATCACCAAGACCGCAGGTGTGGCCCGAGCCTCGTTCTACACCTACTTCCCGTCGAAGCGGGCTGCCCTTCTCGCCCTCGGCGCCGAGAGCCTCGCGTCGGCCATGATCATCGTCGGGCGCCTCGGTGACCTGGGACCCGACGGTGACGTCGCGGCCATCGCCGGTTGGGTCTCGGCGTACTTCGGCCACCTGGAGGAGCACGGCAGCTTCGCCTTCGCATGGACGCAGGCCGCGCAGCAAGACAGCGCGATACGGCGGGCCGGCCAGCGCGGTCACCTCGAGATGTGCCGCCGCCTTGGTGTCGCGCTGGCGAGGCTCCACGGCGCGGCTGCGGAGGCGCCGGTGGAATCCGGCCTGCTCGTCGTCGGGATGCTCGAGCGGGTGTGGGCGTACTCGCAGCTCTACGGCCGCGACATCGACCAGCCCGCGGTGGAGCGCATCGCCGTACGGCTCTTGCGCGAGGTCGAGAAGCCACCCCGATACCGGCAGAGACCCGCGCCCCGAGGAGGCCGCCCAGCAGCGGCGCTCGAGGGGCGGTCGTGATGGCCGCCGCCCGCGGCAGCTGCCCGTCGTTTCCCGCACCGAAGGAGGATCCTTGACGATCGAACGGTTTCCTGTAGAGGCGACCCACACCATGATGTTCGCTCGGGCGATCGGTGACCCCAACCCGGCGTTTGCTGATCCCGAGAGCCCCGAGGCCGCTGCGGTCGGAGGCGTGGTCGCGCCTCCGACCTTCGCCATGGCGGGGTTCCAGTTCGACCCCGACAACCCGCTTCGCCCGAAGCCGGGGCAGCCGTGGTTCGGGTCCGGCCGGGAGCCCTCGGGTGAGCAGCGCGAGGGGGGCGGCGTCTTGCACGCCGAGCAGGTCTTTGAGTATCACCAGCCGCTCCGGGTCGGCATGGTCTTGACGACGACGGAGCGCGCCGGGCGGACCTGGGACAAGCAGAGCCGTTCAGGGGCCACGCTCCACTTCAGTGAGACCATCACCGAGTTCCGCGACGCCGGGAGCGACGAGCTGGTCGTAACCGCCACCATGGTCGGGGTCAAGACCGAGCCCGCCGCCGAGAGCAAGGACTGATCGTGGCCAAGGTAGAGATCCCCCGGGTCGGCGAGAGTCGCACCATGGTCTTGTTCGACGACCTCACCCGCACCCAGATCGTGATGTACGCCGGGGCCTCCGGTGACTACAACCCGCTGCACTCCGACGAGGTCTACACCACCAAGGTCGCCGGCTACCCCAGCGTCTTCGCTCACGGGATGCTGAGCATGGGTGCCACCGGACGGCTGCTCACCGACTGGTTCGGCCCCACCGGCCTGACCCGCTTCGGCGTCCGGTTCGTCAACCAGGTGTGGCCCGGCGACACCCTGAGCGCCACCGCGACCGTCGAGGCCGTCCGCCAAGACGGCGACGTGACACTCGTCGACCTCGTCGTGTCCACGACCAACCAGGACGGCAAGCCGGTCGTCTCCGGCACCGCCACCGCCCGGATCAACCCGTAGCCGGGTTGGAGGATCCGTTGGCCTCGACGGTTTGGCGTGCCGGGGTGTCCGACCAAGCCGCGGGAGGTCCCTCCCGCGGCCCGTGGATGGCGTCGGTGCTCGAAGAACTGTCGAAGGACCGCACCGCCGTGCGGTCCTTCGCCGGCGATTGGAGCGGCCCGGAGCTGCTCCGACGGGCCGCCGGAGCCGCCGAGGTCCTGCGGTCAGTGTCGAACGCCGGGGTGGCGGTCCCCGCGCTGCTTTCGTCGAGCCCCACCTCGATCGCCTTGACGCTGGGGGCGGCCTTCTCGGGTCGTCCCCTGGCGCCGCTTGGCACCCGCCTGACACCCTCAGAGCTGGTACCCCTGGTCCGGGGCCTTGGGACGGCGGTCCTAGTCGCCGACGAGGCCAACGAGAGAGTCGCCACCGATGTCGCCGCGGCAGCCGGTGCCCGACTGGTCGTCGTCGACCGGGTCGCCGCCCGCGAGCCAGACTTCGTCGCTACGACGCCCGACAGCGTGGTCATGGTCCTCCACACGTCCGGGACCACGGGACAACCCAAGCCCGTCTTCGTGCGCGACGCGGCCGTCTTCCACCGTTCCCGCGCCTACCAGACGGGTATGGGGCTGGCCCCCGGTGACCTCTACTGCAGCACCGGTGGCTTCCACCACACCGGCGGCATCGGCATGCTGTTCGTCGCGGTGGCCTGTGGCGCCGGCGTGGTCCCCTTCCCCCGCTTCAGCGTCGAGCGCTGGCGAGAAGTCCGGGAGCTGGAGCCGTCGGCGGCGCTTTTGGTCCCGACCATGATCGACGCGCTGCTGGAGGCCGGAGCCCTCGGCGCCGTCGACCTGCGGGCTTTGCACTACGGGACGGCCCCCGTCCACCCCGACACGCTGCGGGCGGCCCTCGACGCGCTGGGCGCCACGGAGTTCTGCCAGGCGTACGGGATGACCGAGGGTGGCCCGATCAGCATCCTCGACCACGCCGACCACGTGCGGGCCCTGGCCGGCGAGCCGGGCATCCTCCGCTCGGTAGGCCGGCCGCTGGCGAACCTCGACTGGCGCCTCGACGCCGTCAGCGACGACGGGGTCGGCGAGCTGGCGGTGAGCGGCCCGCAGATCTTCCAGCCCGGGCCTGATGGTTGGCTGCGTACCGGCGACCTGGCCCGAGTGGTGGACGGCTATCTGTTCCTCCAGGGCCGCCGGGGAGACACCATCATCCGGGGTGGCGAGAACATTTACCCCCTCGAGGTGGAGAGGGTCCTCGAGCTGCATCCCGGCGTGCGCGAAGCGGCCGTCGTCGGTGTGGCGGACCGCCGGTGGGGGCAGGTCGTCAGGGCCGTCGTCGTAGTACGCGACGGCGCCGAGGCCCCCGCCGCGGCCGACCTGGCTGAGCACTGCCGGACGCAGCTGGCGGGGTTCAAGGTCCCAGTCGAATGGGTGTTCACGTCGACGCTGCCGAGGAACGCCGCCGGGAAGCTGCTGCGTCGCGACCTCGGCGGGTTAGGAGGGTGAGGGGCATGGACCAAGACCAACCCGGTCGCGGCCGCCACGAGGTTCGGTGGTGTTTCCACACCACAGCCATGGTCGAGGACTACGACGCGACGCGCGACGCGTTGGCGCGCCTGGTCGGCTCGCGGGCGCTCGAGGAGAACCTGTACGAGGATGCCGGCATCGGCCGTCGAGGCGGGATGACGTGGATCGGCGACAACTCGATCGAGCTTGGCGAGCCGACGGTGGAGGGCGGCGCGGTCGACCGGTTCGTCAAGCGCTTCGGCTCCCACATGAGCTCGATCGCGGTGCAAGTCGCCGACATCGACGCCACCGTCGCCCACCTCCAGTCGGTAGGGGTGCGCGTCGCGTCGCGCATCGACGAGATCATCGTGTTCACCGATCCGAAGACCACCGCCGGCGTGGTGATCGAGTGGTACGGCGGCGAGTCCGAGAACGACCCGCGCTTTGGTACCCCGATCCCGCCCTACCCGGTGGAGCCGCTCCTCGACGTGACCCACATGGCCTTCGGCGGTGCCGTGGTCGACGACCCGGGCTCGGCGGCGGCGCGCCTCGCGGAGGTATTCGCCACCGACGTCACCTTCGTCGACCCCGATCCCGCTCCCGGTGCGCCGGCGGCTGGCGTGTCGCTCGTCGACATGACCCTCGCTTTGTGGCCGATCCCCCCGCGCCAGGAGAGCCTGGCGCTTTGGAACCACGTCTACGAGCGGGCCCAGACCAGCAGCCTCGGTGTCCGAGTGCCGGACCTCGGGGTGGCCCTCCGCCGGCTCCAGGCGGCGGCTGTGGCGCTGGTCCGACACGACGAGCGCAGCATCGTCATCGACCCCGCGGCGACGGGCGGCGTCGTTGTGGTCGTGGTCGACGCCCTGCCGCCCGGCGACCCGCGCCGGGCCTGAGCGCGCCGGGGCCGGCGGGGGTCGTCGCTGGTCCCCCGCGAGCGGTCAGGCGCCCGAGCGTTCTCTCGGCAGGCCGAGGAGTCGTTCTGCGATCACATTGCGGTTGACCTCCGACGTGCCCCCGGCGATGGTCAGGCAGCGGCTGAACAGGTAGCTGTGGGCGAGCCGGGGCTGATCACCGGCGACGCCGCCGAGCCCGGCGATGGTCATCCCCACCGCCGCGACGCGCTGGGCGTGCTCGGCCGACAGCAGCTTGGTGACGTTGCCCTCGGCCCCGGGCGGACCCCCGGCGATGCTCCGGGTGATCTGGCGGAGGTTGAGGGCTGCCATTGCCCGGTCCTCGGCGACGACGACGCCGACCTGGCGCAAGGCGCCGCTGTCATAGGGGGCCACGGCCTCCACCAGCGCCACCAGATCAGCGACGTCGAACAGGTCCAGACCGCCCTTGTTGCCTCCTATGGAGACCCGCTCGTTGCCGAGGGTGGCCCGCGCGACGGTCCACCCTTGGTTGACAGGGCCCACGACGTCGTCGTCGCCGACGAACACGTCGTCGAAGAACACCTCGTTGAACAGCGTCTCGCCGGTGATCTCGCGCAACGGGCGCACCTCCACCCCCGAAGCGTGCATGTCGATCGCCATCGTCGTGATCCCGGCGTGCTTGGGCGCTGCGGGGTCGGTGCGGATGGTCGCCAGACCCCGGTTCGACTCCATGGCGCCGCTGGTCCACACCTTCTGACCGTTGACCAGCCACCCGCCGTCGGTGCGGGTGGCTCGGGTCTGGATGGCGGCGGCGTCCGAACCGGCGTTGGGCTCGCTGAAGAGCTGGCACCAGCGCAGGTCGCCGTCGAGGCTGGGGCGCACCCAGCGGTCGACCTGCTCGGGGGTGCCGTGCTGGATAAGGGTCAGCAGGACCCAGGTGCCGATCCCGAGGTTCGGTGCCTCGACGTCGGGCAGCTCCTCCTCGATCACCAGCTGCTCGACGACGCTCGCGCCCCGGCCCCACGGCCTGGGCCAGTGCGGGACCAGGTACCCCGACTCGATGAGAGCGCCACGCCGCTCGGCGGCGGGGAGGGCCCGGTACCGGGCCGAGAAGGCGCGGGCCTGGTCGCGAAATCTCTCGGCCTCCGGCGGAAGGTCGATGCCCAGGTCCGCTCTGGTGCCGGCGGCGCTGAGCGCCTCGACGTCGAGCGGGGCGGTCGTGTCAGCACCGAAGACCGCAGCTAGGGCGGCCGCCCGGCGCAGATACAGGTGGGCGTCGTGCTCCCACGTGTAGCCGATGCCGCCGTGGAGCTGGATGTTCTTCTCCGCGCAGCGCCGGTAGGCGGGCAGCGCCTGAGAGGCGGCGACCGCCGCGGAGAGGGCGGCCGCCGCGTCGTCGGCCTCGAAGCGCGCCGCGTCCCACGCCGTCGACGTCGCCAGCTCGGTGTCCACGAGCATGTCGGCGCAGTGGTGCTTGACGGCCTGGAACGAGCCGATAGGCCGGCCGAACTGCTCGCGCACCTTGGCGTACGCGACGGCCATCTCGGTGCAGGCCCGGGCACCCCCCGCCGCCTCGGCGGCGGCCAGTGCCCGGCCGATCCGCGTCGCGATCGCGGCGCCGCCCCGCAAGACCCGCGACTCGTCGTAGGCGCAGCCGGCCACGCTCAGCGCGACCAGCCGGCGGGTCGGGTCGACCGTGGCCGCCTGGCGCAGCGTGACGCCGTCGGCGTCGGCGTCCACGAGCACCAGGTCGTCGCCGAGCCGGAGCAGGAGAAGGTCGGCTACCCCGGCGCCGAGCACCAGCCCGGCGTCACCGGCCAAGCGGCCGGCCGAGCCGCTAAGCGACCCCGCCAGTCCGACCGCCCCGACCCGGGTCCCGGCCGCCAACCCTGGGAGCAGGGCGGCTTGCTGCGCTGCGTCACCGGCGCGTGCGATGACCGCACCGGCGACGACGGTGGGCAGGAACGGGCCCGGGGCGACGACGCGCCCCAGCTCCTCGACGACGATCGCGAGCTCCGCCAGGCCGAAGCCCTGACCGCCGACCTCCTCGCCGAGATGCAAGCCGGTCCAGCCGAGCGAGCACAGCTCGGACCAGAAGGGCGGTAACCGGTCGTCGGGTGCTTCGAGGGTGGAGCGCGCCGACGCCAGCGCCTTGCGGTCCTCGAGGAAGGAGCGGGCCACCTCTGCCAGCGACCGGTGATCTTCGTGCAGGGCAATGCTCATGGTTGCTCGATTCGAGAAGGGGTCAAGCCCACGCCGGGTGCAGGGACCGTTCGAGGGCGAAGGACTGCGCGTCGATGGTCCCCCCGGCCAGAGCGGCGCGCTCGGGGTCGGTGGCCAGCCAAGCCATCACCGCGCCGATCGCCTCCGGCGGTGCCGCGCCGGTGATCTCCCGGCCGTAGTCAGCGACGGTGATCTTGTTGCGTTCGGTGGCGACGTAGCCGGGGTCGACGTTGAAGCAGAGGATCCCCCGGGACACGAACTCGACGTGCAGGGTGTGGACCAGGCGGTGCCCCGACGCCTTGGCCATGGCGTAGGCGAGGCTCCACCCGCCCTGGCCGGCGGGGGCGGGCGGCGCCTCGTCGGTGATCCCCGCCCCGGAGCTAGTGGTGATGATCGTCCCGGCGCCGCGCTCCAGCATCCCCGGCAGCAGCATCCGGGTCAGGACCACAGGAGCGATGAAGTGGGCTTCGAAGAAGAGGCTGTAGGCGTCGACGGGGATATCGAAGAAGGTGTCCATGAGCCCCGGACCGATGTAGCGGCCGTTGTGGACGAGGACGTCGACGCCGCCCCACGCCTCGAGCAGCTCCCTCCCGGCTCGTTCCACGTCCGCCCGGTCGGTCAGGTCCATCGGCAGCATCAGGGCGTCCTGGCCGAAGGAGCGGACGGCCTCAGCCGTCTCGGTGAGTGATCCCGGCAGCGGCCGGGCATCGGACTTGTGCACGGTCAGGGTGTTTTCCCGGGACTCGCCGGGGTTGACCGTCCGGCCCGACACTGCGACATCGAACCCCGCCGCGGCCAGGGCCAGTGCCGTTGCCTTCCCGATACCCCGGCTCGAACCGGTCACCAACGCTTTGGCCATGCCGTCCCCCTCCGGATCGTCTGATCCACTTGACGATAGCGTCGATATCGGGGCGGGGAAGCCCGCCTAGAACCAGGTGCCCCCGTCGATGTTGATGAGGGCGCCCGTGAGGTAGTCGGCGCGAGGCGACAGCAGGAAGGCCGCCAGCTCCCCGACCTCCTCGGGTCTACCCGGCCGGCCGAGGGCGACGTCAAGGCCCCACTCGCAGACCATCACCCGCTCGAGAGCCTCCTCGTATGGGATGCCCCGCGCCTTGGCCAACTCTCCCCGCATGTCATGCAGGGCGCTCGTCTCGATGGCGCCGGGACAGATGCAGTTGGCTCGCACTCCGCGGCGCCCGTAGTCCTTGGCCACACCCTTGGTGAACGCGGCCACGCCGGCCTTCAAAGACGCGTAGGGGAGGCGGGCCGCGTCCGGGGCCCGCACCGAGTAGGCGGCTGTGGTCACGATCGTTCCGCCGGCGGCCGTCAGGTGGGGGAGGGCGGCGCGCACGGCCCGGACCGTCCCGAGCAGCACATCGTCGAACGCCGCCGTCCAGGTCTCGTCGGCGGCGTCGAGGCTCTGGTGGCCCAGCGTGCCGGTGAAGACCGCCAGCCCGTCGAGGCCGCCGAGAGTCTCGACCGCGGCTTGCATCGCCCGATCCAGGCTCGGTCCGTCCTGGACGTCACCGAGCACGACAGAAGCGCCGCACCCCTCCGGCAGGGAGGCCAGGGCCTCCGCGGCGCGCGCCTCGCTCCGGCCGATCAGCACGACCGCCGCGCCTTCGCCGGCGACTACCGAGGCGGTCGCCAGCCCCATCCCCGACGTGCCCCCAACTACCACGAGCCGTTTGTCGCGCAGCTCCAGGTCCACGGCCGCCGCAACCTAGCGGCCAGCAGGTGACCGCACCGCATCGCCGCGGGAGGGGCCCGCTCGGGTACCGTGAGCGGCTCGGGCGCGAGCGCCGGGGTCAGCTACCCGACACGCCCCGGAGCAGCCCGAGGGTCCGCGCCGACTTGCCAGGGGCCATCGCCTCGCCTTGTCGGAGCGGCGGCGGGACGCTACCATGGTCAGTCGGCTCGGGAGCGGTTCGTCGCGTGTGTCGTTGACGGCCGTGCCTTCCAGCCATCATCCCCTGAGATCACCGCCTGCGAGGCTTTGGAGCCGTCGTGAAAGTCCGTCCCAGCGTCAAACCCATCTGTGAGAACTGCAAGGTCATCCGGCGCCATGGGCGCGTCATGGTGATCTGCACCAATCCCCGCCACAAGCAGCGGCAGGGCTAGGAGAAGACCGTATGGCCCGAATCGCCGGCGTTGACATCCCGAGAGAGAAGCGTCTCGAGATCTCCCTCACCTATATCTACGGCATCGGACGCACCGCGTCCGCTTCCGTCTGCCAGGGCACGGGCATCGACCCGAGCACCCGGGTCCGGGACCTGACCGACGAAGAGGTCAGCCGGTTGCGGGCCTGGATCGACGCCAACTTGAAGGTGGAGGGCGACCTCCGCCGGGACGTGTCCCAAGACATCAAGCGCAAGATGGAGATCGGCTCCTACCAGGGGATCCGGCACCGCCGCGGCCTCCCGGTCCACGGCCAGCGCACCCACACCAACGCCCGCACCCGCAAGGGCCCGAAGAAGACCGTCGCCGGTAAGAAGAAGGTTAGGAAGTAGTGGCCAAGCCGAAGCCGGGCGGGCGTCGCCCCCGCCGCCGCGAGCGCAAGAACGTCACCTACGGGGTGGCGCACATCAAAAGCTCGTTCAACAACACGATCGTGTCGATCAGCGATCCCGAGGGCAACGTCTTGGCCTGGGCCTCCGCCGGCAACGTCGGCTTCAAGGGTTCCCGCAAGTCGACGCCCTTCGCCGCTCAGCTGGCCGCCGAGGCGTGCGCCCGGCGGGCCATGGAGCACGGCGTCCGCAAGGTCGACGTGATGGTCAAAGGTCCCGGCTCCGGCCGCGAGACGGCGATCCGCTCGCTCATGAACACGGGGATCGAGGTGGCGGGCATCAAGGACGTGACCCCCATTCCCCACAACGGTTGCCGCCCCAAGAAGCGGCGGAGGGTGTAGTCGTGGCTCGTTACACAGGTCCCGTGTGCCGGCTGTGCCGGCGCGAGAAGATGAAGCTGTTCTTGAAGGGCCCGAAGTGCGACTCGATGAAGTGCCCGATCGAGCGCCGCCCGTACCCGCCCGGCGAGCACGGCCGTGACCGGATGCGCCAGGGCTCGGAGTACCTGACCCAGCTGCGCGAGAAGCAGAAGGCCCGCCGTATCTACGGCATCCTGGAGAAGCAGTTCCACAACCTCTACGTCGAGGCCAACCGCCAGGCGGGCATCACCGGCGAGAACCTCCTGCGGATGCTCGAGCTGCGCGCCGACAACGTCGTGTTCCGCGCCGGGTGGGGCGCCAGCCGCTCCCAGGCCCGCCAGCTGGTCCGTCACGGGCACGTGCTGGTCAACGGCAAGCGGATGACCATCCCGTCCTACCGGCTGCGCAAGGGCGACGTCGTCGCCTTGAAGGGCAAGTCCCGCGACATGATCGTCGTGCGCCACAACCTCGACACCCTCGACCGGCAGATCCCGCCGTGGCTCGAGACCGGCGCCGAAGGCGCCGAGGTCACCGTGCGGGAACTCCCGCTTCGCGAGCACATCGACGTCCCGGTGCGCGAGTCGCTCATCGTCGAGCTGTACTCCAAGTAATCGCCTTCCTACTCCAGTATTCGGAGACCCCATGCTGATCATCCAACGCCCTTCCGTCGAGGCGCTCGGCGAGGAGGAGGGCAACCGGCAGCGTTTCGCCATCGGCCCCCTCGAGCCCGGCTTCGGCCACACCATCGGTGTCGCGCTGCGCCGGACGCTGCTGTCGTCCATCCCCGGCGCCGCGGTCACCCAGGTCCGCTTCGACGAAGCCCTCCACGAGTTCACCACCCTGCCCGGCGTCAAGGAAGATGTCACCGACATCATCCTCAACATCAAAGACGTCGTGCTGCGCTCCACCAGCGACGAGGCGGTCACCGTCCGCATCGACGTGCGGGGCCCCGCCACCGTCACCGCCGGGGACATCGCGGTTACCAGCGACGTCGAGGTCCTCAACCCCGAGCTGGTCATCGCCACCCTCAACGCCAAGGGCCGCCTGGCCATCGACCTGACCGTCGAGCGGGGCCGGGGCTACGTCTCCGCTGACCGCAACAAGAAGTCCACCACCATCGGCGTGATCCCGATCGACTCGATCTTCTCGCCGATCCGCCTGGTGGCGTTCGTGGTCGAGCCGACCCGGGTGGAGATGTCCACCAACTACGACCGGCTGATCCTCGACATCACCACCGACGGGTCGATCAGCCCCCGCGAGGCGCTGGCCTCCGCCGGCGACACCCTCCGCTCGCTGGTCGGCCTGGTCGCCGAGATGAGCGAGGCCCCCCAGGGCCTGGAGCTCGGCGACGTCGGCGCCGCGACCACCGGCTCCCCCGACCTGGACCTGCCCATCGAGGACCTGGACCTCTCCGAGCGGCCTCGCAACTGCTTGAAGCGGGCGCAGGTCAACACCGTCGGCGAGCTGGTGCAAAAGACCGAGGACGACCTCCTCGCGATCACCAACTTCGGCCAGAAATCCCTCGACGAGGTCCTCGTCAAGCTCGACGAGCGGGGCCTGTCCCTGCGCAGCAAGGAGGGCTGAGCCCAATGACTGGTATCCCGGCTAGGCCCAAGAAGGGCCGCCGTTTCGGTGGCGACGCCGCCCACCAGAAGGCCATGTTCGGCAACCTGGTGGCGTCGCTGATCGCCGCCGAAGGCATCGTCACCACCGAAGCCAAGGCCAAAGCCCTCCGCCCGGTGATCGAGAAGTGCGTCACCAAGGCCAAGCGGGCCGGCGCCAACCCCGAGACCGCCGTCCACCAGCAGCGCCAGGTCGTCGCGTTCATCCGCGACAAGGACATGGCCAGCAAGCTGTTCGCGGAGATCGGGCCTCGCTACGCCGACCGTCAGGGCGGCTACACCCGCATCCTCAAGCTCGGCCCCCGCCACGGGGACAATGCCCCCATGGCCCGCATCGAGTTCGTCTGAGCTACCGGACCGCTGCGGTCCCTCGCCGGCGCCCCGCACCCTCAGGCCTGACCTGGCGGGCGGGGCGTTGTCGCGCCCGGGCCGCTTTCCCCACCTCGATCACCACACACCCATGACCCTCTTCAGCATCCAGGCCGGCCCCGACGCCCCCTCGGCGGTGACCACCCGCGAGTCGGTGCGGGTCCGGATGGTCGTCGCCTACCTCGGCGGCGGCTTCCACGGCTTCGCCGCGCAGCCCGGGCAGGTCACCGTCGCCGGGGTCCTGGCCGGGGCCATCGAACGCCACCTGCGCCACACCGTCGAGCTGACCTGCGCCGGGCGGACCGACGCCGGCGTCCACGCCTGGGGGCAGGTCGTGTCCTTCGACGCCCGCGCCGACGTCGATCCCGCCGCCCTGGCCCGGGCGGTCACCAAGGCGCTGCGCCCGGCGGTGGTCGTGCGCTCCGCGGAGATCGCCGCCCCCGGCTTCGACGCCCGCCACGACGCCAAAGGACGGCGGTATCGCTACACCATCGTCAACCGGCCGGTGCCCGACCCGTTCCTGGCCCACACGGCCTGGCACGTCGACAAGCCCCTCGACCTGGCCGCCATGCGCCTGGCGTGCGACCCGTTCTACGGCGAGCACGACTTCGCGTCGTTCTGCCGGCGGCCGCCGGTGCCGACCGGGTCGCTGGTGCGGGTGGTCCGCCACGCCGACTGGAAGGACCTGGGGGAGGGGATTCTCCGCTTCGAGATCGCCGCGTCGTCGTTCTGCCAGCAGATGGTCCGCTCCGTCGTGGGGCTGATGGTCGAGATCGGCACCGGCAAACGCCGGGCCGGCGACGTCGCCGGGATCATCCGGGCCCGGGACCGGGCCGCGGCCGGGCAGCTCGCCCCGCCCCAGGGGCTGTGCCTGTGGGAAGTCGACTACTGAGCCACCCGGCCGCCGCGCCGGGGGGTGCGGCCGGCAGTCAGCTCGGAGGGTGCCAGCGGACGCCGGGGAAGCGATCGAAGTCGTTGTCGTAGGTGATGACCGTCGCATCGTGCTCGGCAGCCAGGGCTGCCAGGTGGGCGTCGCTCACCAGGTTGCCCCCTGTGCCCACGCCGCCGAGCAGCCCGGCGAGGACGTCTAGATGGCGCGACGTCGGCTCGACGAGCAGCGCGCATGGGCACTCGGTCCACGACCGGACCAGTCCCATGGCGGCGGGCACCTTCAGCGGCCGAGGGAACAGCCCTGGCTTGGTCGCCAGCCTCAAGAAGGCGGTCAAGACCAGCCACGCGAAGCCGACGGTCTCCTGCTCGCTGAGCGCGCCGTCCAGCCACCGCCGGGCCTCTTCATGGTGCGGGTCGGCGGTGTTCGCGGCGTAGAGGAGGACGTTGGCGTCGACCAGCTTCATTTGCCGGCGCGCATCTTCCGGATGAGCTCATCGTCCTCCAAGTCGCCGGCGATCTGAAGGGCCCGATCGAGGTTGACGGTCGGCACGCCCAAGTCGAACGCCGCGGTCCGGAACGGGGTACGGGAGGCGGGGCGCATGGCCCCCTCTCGGATGGCGTCGTTGAGGGCCTGCTTGAAGCTGACGCCGCGCTCGTCCATCCGCCGGCGGACCAGCGCCTCGGTGTCAGGGTCGAGGGTCACCGTCGTTCGCACCCTTGCATCATAGCGTCAGGGGACATGATGCCGTGATGCCTTGAGAGAGAGGGAACCCGGGTCACGTTCGCCGACGCGGTGGACGACCCGCGCTGCATCGGCGTGATCTCGCGCCGTCCACCCCTCCAGGAGAGCTGCTCCGCACCGCTATGGACGTCCTCGGGATCAGCTGTAACGAGGCTCACGAACCGCCGAAGGCGAGAATCTGATGGCCGCCGACACAGCCCTAATCTGCCTTTGACTAGCACTTTCGCGGCTCTAAACGCTGTCCGGCCCTCAGCTGGGCCTCAGCTCATCGGGGTCCGGAGCAGTCACGTTCCGACGTCTCCTACACGACGATCTGCCGGATCGAGAGGGGACATCTCGACCCCGCGACGGGGACCTTGGAGAAGCTGCTGGGGGCCCTGGGCGAGGAACTCGATCTTGGCCGACGCCCATCAGCTTCGGGGCCGCGGCTTGCAGAGCTCACGGATGCGTGGGAACGGGACCGCTCCGGGCAGGACCAACCGGTGTGGCCGCGGCTGCGAGCGTTTCTCGACCACTTGACTCGCCACCCAGAGCTGACGGCGACGGCGATCCGGGCCGCCCCGCCAGCGTCGGGGTCGACTTTCTTCGACAACCTGCTTGCCGGGATAGCGGAGAAGCTCGCTGACGACGCCGGCTGTGCTCGGCCCGCATGGACCAGGCGGATACCTGCGCTCACCGAGCCTTGGAAGGCCGCTCGCCGCATCATGATCCCGTCGTCCAGCCTGTGGCGCGGGAAGGGCTGATGGCCGTCCGGCCACTCGATGGCGCAGCGATCCGGGCACTGGTCGGCGAGGTGGGTGACCGCCTCGCTCCGGCGGGGCCTCAGCACGTCGTGGTCATTGTCGGTGGCTCCCTCCTGGCATGGCACGACCTTCGTGACAGTACGGAGGACGTGGACCGCATTCAGCGCTTCGGCGACGAGCTGCGGGTGGTGATCGCCAGCGTGGCGATGGAGCACGACCTGGCTCCCGATTGGCTGAACGCGAACGCAGCCATGTTCACCCCGGCCTCCTTCGACCGGAGGATGTGCACGGCTCTGCTCGATCGGCCTCGGCTACTGGTCTTGGGGGCACGTATCCGGGACGTGTTCATCATTAAGCTGTACCGAGCCGCCCCGAACGACGTAGCTGACATGATCGTCATGTGGCCTCACACCGGCTTTGCCAGCGCCAGAGAGGTCGTCGAAGCCTTCTACGAGGCCTATCCACTTGCGCCCGACGACGAGTTCCTGGACGAGTTCGTAATCGGGATCGCCGCCCGCGCCGGCCTCGAGTTGCCGAAGGATTGAGGGCTCGTATCACTTGAGGTGGTGGTCCCCCAGGGGCCCCGTGGCCTCACCAACCTGAGTGCTGTCGAAGGCAACAGGTCAGGAGGCCACGGGTGGATGATGAGGTTACGTCGGTGCTGTTCGGGTTGCGCGGGTTCACGCCTGTGCACGCGGCGGAGGACGCTGAGGGCGGGGAGCTGGTGGTGACTGTCGAGACGGCGACGCCGGTGTTGGCGTGCCCGGATTGCGGAGGGTTGAGGACCTCGAGTCGGGGACGGCGCCGGGTGCGTCTGCGTGACATTCCGCATGGAGGTCGGCGGGTGAGGGTGATGTGGTCGAAGCGTCAGCGGCGCTGCGACGACGGCGACTGCGAGCGCAAGACGTTCGTGGAGCAGCATGACCAGGTGGGCCGACGCCGCCGCCAGACCGCCCGCTGCCGGAAGTTCGTGGCCCGCCAGGTCGGCGCCGAGAGCCGGTCGGTGGCCGCGGTGGCCGCCGAGGTGGGCATGGGGTGGTGCGCCGCGAACAGCGTCTATGTGGCAGAGACCGCTGCGGCAGGGATGTGCGACCCCGACCGGCCTGTCACCTGGCTGGGAGTCGACGAGACCGCAGCACGCCGTGGCCGGCGGTACGTGACAACCTGGCTCAAGATTGCTAGGACGTCCGACTAAAGGGTATCCTAGGGGGGTGTCCGCTGACCTCGACGCACCCCGAGAGCTTCACGTTCCCGCCCACCCGGTGCGCTTCGTCACCGCCGCCAGCCTCTTCGACGGTCACGACGCGGCGATCAACATCATGCGCCGGCTCCTGCAGCGCCAGGGGTGCGAGGTCATCCACCTCGGGCACAACCGGTCGGTGGACGAGGTGGTGGCCGCCGCGGTCGAAGAAGACGTCCAAGGCGTCGCGATCAGCAGCTACCAGGGCGGTCACGTCGAGTACTTCAAGTACCTGGTCGACCGGCTCCGGGCCGAAGGCCGGGGCGACGTAAAGGTCTACGGCGGCGGGGGAGGGGTGATCGTCGCCGCGGAACGCGACGAGCTGCACGACTACGGGGTGGCCCGGATTTTCTCCCCCGAGGACGGCCAGACCCTTGGCCTGGCCGCGATGGTCAACACGATGGTCGCGGCGTGCGACCGGCCCCTCGACGTGCCCGCCGGCCTGGTCGGCGAGCTCGATGGCGGCGGCGCCCAGGTCCTGGCCCGCACCATCACCGCGGTGGAAAACGGTGCCCTCCCCGCCGCCGACCTGGACGCGCTGCGGGCCCGTGCCGGGGCCAGCGCCGCGCCGGTCCTCGGCATCACCGGCACCGGCGGCGCCGGCAAGTCGTCGCTCACCGACGAGCTGGTCCAACGCTTCCGGGTCGACCGGGAGGACAAGCTGCGCATCGCGGTCATCGCCGTCGACCCGACCCGGCGCAAGGGCGGCGGGGCGCTGCTCGGCGACCGGATCCGGATGAACGCCCTCGACCCCGACCGGGTGTACTTCCGGTCCCTCGCGACGCGCGGCGCGGCCAGCGAGCTGCCCGACCATCTGGGCGAGGTGATCGCGGCGTGCAAGGCCGCCGGCTACGACCTGGTGATCGTCGAGACGCCCGGGATCGGCCAGGGCGACGCCGCGGTGGTCCCCTTCGTCGACGTGCCGCTCTACGTCATGACCCCGGAGTTCGGCGCCGCGTCGCAGCTGGAGAAGATCGACATGTTCGACTTCGCCGCCGCGGTCGCCATCAACAAGTTCGAGCGGAGGGGCGCCCCCGACGCGCTGCGCGACGTGCGCCGCCTCTTGGCCCGCAACGACGAGTGGATAGGCGTCCCCCGCGAGGAGCTCCCGGTGTTCGGGACCGTCGCGTCGCGCTTCAACGACGACGGGGTCACCGCCCTCTACCAGTACCTGGCCGCCCGGCTCGGCTTCCCGCCCGGCGGCCGCTTGGACCCGGTCGCCACCCGCACCTCGACGCCCGGCGCGGCGGTGGTCCCCCCGGAGCGGACCCGCTACCTGGCCGACATCGCCCACACCGTGCGCTCCTACCACGCCCGCACCGACGACCAGGCCGGCGCGGCCCGGCGGGCCCAGCAGCTGGCCGAGGTGGCCGCCCAGCTCCCCGCGGAGGGCCCGGCCAGGACAGAGGTGGAGAAACTGGCTGCCGACGCGGCCCGGGCCCTCGACCGGGACACCGCCGAGCTGCTCGAGGAGTGGCCGGCGACGGTCGAGGCCTACAAAGCCGACACGGTCGTCGCCGGCGGGGGCACCCACGAGATGTACCGCACCACCCTGTCGGGGACCAGGGTCCCGCGGGTGGCGCTGCCGCGCACCGACGACCACGGTCAGCTGGTCGGGTGGCTTCGGGAGGAGAACCTGCCCGGCCGGTTCCCCTTCACCGCCGGGGTGTTCCCGTTCAAGCGCCAAGGCGAGGACCCGGCGCGGATGTTCGCCGGCGAGGGCGACGCGTTCAAGACCAACCGCCGCTTCAAGCTGCTCTCCGAGGGGCAGCCCGCCACCCGGCTGTCCACCGCGTTCGACTCGGTGACCCTCTACGGATTCGACCCCGCCGAACGCCCCGACATCTACGGCAAGGTCGGCAACTCCGGCGTGTCGATCGCGACCGTCGAGGACATGAAGGTCCTCTACTCCGGCTTCGACCTGTGCGACCCGGCGACGTCGGTATCGATGACCATCAACGGGCCGGCGCCGACCATCCTGGCCATGTTCTTCGCGGCGGCGGTCGACCAGCAGGTGGACCGCTTCGTCGAGGAGGAGGGCCGCGAGCCCGACGCCGCGGAGCGCGAAGAGCTGGCCGCCCGCACCTACAAGACGGTGCGCGGCACCGTCCAGGCCGACATCTTGAAGGAGGACCAGGGGCAAAACACCTGCATCTTCTCCACCGAGTTCTCGCTGCGGGTGATGGCCGACATACAGGAATGGTTCATCGACCACCAGGTCAACAACTTCTATTCGGTGTCGATCTCCGGCTACCACATCGCGGAAGCCGGGGCCAACCCGATCTCGCAATTGGCCTTCACGCTGGCCAACGGGTTCACCTACGTCGAGTCGTACCTGGCCCGGGGCATGGACATCGACGACTTCGCGCCGAACCTGTCGTTCTTCTTCTCCAACGGCATGGACCCCGAGTACAGCGTCATCGGCCGCGTCGCCCGACGGATATGGGCGGTCGCCATGCGCGACCGGTACGGGGCCAACGCCCGCTCGCAGCGCCTGAAATACCACATCCAGACCTCCGGCCGGTCGCTGCACGCCCAGGAGATGTCGTTCAACGACATCCGCACCACCCTCCAAGCCCTGTGCGCGGTGTATGACAACGCCAACAGCCTCCACACCAACGCCTACGACGAGGCGGTGACCACCCCCTCGGAGGACTCGGTCCGCCGGGCCCTGGCCATCCAGCTGGTGATCGCCCGGGAGTGGGGGATGGCCGTCAACGAGAACCCGCTGCAGGGGGCGTTCATCGTCGACGAGCTCACCGACCTGGTCGAAGAAGCGGTGCTGGCCGAGCTGGAGGCGCTCTCCGAGCGCGGCGGGGTCCTCGGCGCGATGGAGACCGGCTACCAGCGGGGCCGGATCCAAGACGAGTCGATGCTCTACGAGACCCGCAAGCACGACGGCAGCCTGCCGATCGTCGGGGTCAACACCTTCCTCGCCCCCCACGCCACCGAGACGCCGACCATCCCCCTGGCCCGCTCCACCGACGAGGAGAAGCAGTCCCAGCTGAAACGCCTCCGGGACTTCCAGGCCGCGCACGCCAACGACCGCCCGGCCATGCTGGAACGCCTGCAAGACGCCGCCCTGAGCGGCGAGAACGTCTTCGCGGTGCTGGTCGACGCGGTGCGGGTGTGCTCGCTCGGCGAGATCACCGACGCGTTGTTCTCCGTCGGGGGTCGCTACCGGCGCAGCGTGTAGCCGGCCCGGCTGAGCACGCCGCTTCGGCGTCGATTGGGGATGCCGGGCGGGTCTGTCGGGCCCTGACGGCCGGTCGGTGGTGCTGAGTGCTACTCGCCGACCGGTCCGTCGGCGAGCTCGACGACAACGTCAAGGTGGCCGAGGTGGCGGGCGTACTCCTGGAGCAGGTGGAACAGGATGCGCTCGAGGGTGGCCGGGTCGTCGCCGTCCCAGCGGGGACCCGGCTGGCCGACGGTGCCCAAGTCGTTGGCCTCGATGATCGTCCGGCTGCGCTGGCCCTGGGCTCGCAGCGCTGAGAGGAGCTGGTCGGCGGTCTCGTCCGTAGAGACATACCACCGCCCGTCGCGCTGGTCTCCCCAAGGGTCGGTGACGTTGCGTCCCGCGAACCCCCACTCCAACCAGCGCAGCTCGACGAAGCTGAGGTGCTTGACCATCTCGAGGGGCGTCCACCCCGACGGCAACCGGCTGATGCGCTGGCCGTCGTGGCCGAGTTGACCTACCTTGTCGATGATCCGGGCCCGGAAGTAGTCGAGGTAGCCGACGAAGACCTCGGAGCGCGAGGAGGTCGGGATCGTGGGACTCGGGAAGGTATCGCTCATCCACCCATCATCGTCGGGCCGCGGCGAGTCTCCGGGCGTGGTTCACGATGCGCGTTCGACGGTGAACATGTAGCAGCCGGCGAGCACGTCGCGGGCGTGGAGATATGCGACGTCGGGCCTCGAGAAGAGCCCGTCGATGACGCTCGGCTGTGACCCGGGAGACATCATGAGCCTCGAGCGCGACGTTCCCACCCCGCTGGGCCAGCACAACGACCATTCGGTCTCGGCGGTCGCCGCCCTCGACGCGTGCGCGGCGAGCCAGGCGCAAAGATCCTCGAAGGCCCGGGTGAAGCGCGATCCCGGTCTCGCCCACGGCACTGCGGCGACGACCACCCCGTGCGCCCGCAGCGCACCCGGGGAGCGTCGGCCTCCAACTCCACCATCACCGTCCCCGGGTCGATCGCCCGCCACCGGCGCCGCCCACCACCCCACACGGGGTGTCAGCGCGGATGGCCAATCAACCCACCCACGAGAACGTCAGTAGACCCAACGTTCGGGCGTTGTGGCTCGGCAGGGTCCGTTTCACCGTCCAGTAACGGCCGGCCAGAAGCGAGGTCTTCACCCGCGGCCTGGTGCCCTTCTCTCGCCCGAACTTGCTGCCCTTGATTGCGTAATCAAGGTTGACGAAAGCGAGTCCTTTGAGCAAGCTGTTGATCATTCGGGGAGATGGTCCTGACCCGATGCTTGTAATTTACGTCTGTCGTGAATTGGAAGACATGTAATTGTCTTTAGGGAGACACAGTCCATGGTGACGAGCCTGATCATGGCTGACGCATGAGGGAGCAGACGGCGCAGTGGCTATTGACCACAATTCTGAAACCGCAGCTCTGTTAACGGTCGGTGAGGAGGAGATAGAGGTTCCTATCCGTATTCCTACGATGGGCCGTCGGGCTTTCGATGTGTCTGCTCTGGCCAAGTATGGCGTCGTGACCTATGACCCCGGCTACTCGGTAACTGCCGCGTATCAGTCGGCGATAACCTTTGTTGACGGCGAGCAAGGGCGCCTCTTCTACCGCGGATACCCCGTCGAGCAATTAGCGACGACGCTGTCCTTCCTCGAAGTCGCCTACCTCCTCATCTACGGTGACCTGCCCGATGGGCGGCAGATGGAGGTGTTCCAGGGCAAGGTGCGCGATCCGCTGGGAAGCCCTCACGTCGGGTTCGACCGGCTCTTCGACTTCTTCCCCTTGACGGCCCATCCCATGATGATGCTGTCGGCTGCGACCAGCGCGCTCTCCAGCTTCAACGACGGCATCGACTGCGATCCGGCGTGCTTCGAGGTGGCGGCGGTCAAACTTCTGGCGGCGATGCCGGTGTTCGCCAGTCATGCGCTTCGTGCTCGTCGCGGTCTCCCTCCGCTGCGCAGCGATCACCGCCTGCCCTACGTAGCGGACTTCCTCCGGTTGTGCTTCGCCCTGCCCGGCGAGGAGTTCACGCCTCATCCGAGCGCGGTGGAGGCGATCAACACCCTCCTGATCCTTCATGCCGACCACGAGCTCAACTGCTCCACCGCCACGCTGCGCCTGGTCGCCTCGAGTGGAGCCGGGTTCTTCGCCGGGGTCACTGCTGCGATCAATGCCCTATGGGGGCATCTCCACGGGGGCGCTAATCAGGCGGTCTTGGACATGCTGCAGGAGATCCTCGCGTCCGGGCGGCCGTTGCAGCATTTCGTGGACCGGGCGAAAGACCCTGCCGACGAGTTCCGCCTAATGGGCTTCGGGCATAGGGTGTACAAGACAACCGATGCCAGGGCCAAGGTGATCCGTCCGTTGGCTCTTCGAGTGGTGCGAGAGTTCGCCCCGGACGACCCGCTGCTTGACCTGGCGCTTCGACTGGAGGATGTCGCGCAGTGCGACGAGTACTTCCTAGCTCGCCGCCTCTACCCGAATGTTGACTTCTACTCGGGCATCATCTACCGGGCACTTGGCTTTCCCGCCGAGATGTTCACTCCGCTATTTGTTCTTGGCCGGGTGCCTGGTTGGATCGCCCACTGGAGGGAATATCTGCTTTCTCCCACCCGCCGGATCGGCCGCCCCGCGCAGCTGTACGTCGGCATGCCCGAGAGGCCTTTGGCTGCGCAGGAGGGCCCGGCATGAGCGCCACCGCGGCGGTCGCGGAGCGCTACAGTAGCCATCGGGATGGCCGCGTGGCGAAGGGTCCCACGGGAGAGATCGTGCCAGGATCGGGATGCCCGGACAAGCCCGAGGATGCGCAAGCCTGCGGCGGCGCAATCGCTCTTGGCGCGGAGGACGTCCGCACGTGGATCGGCGCCGAGGAGGCCGCGAACAGGCTCGGGGTGAAGAGGGAGACGCTCTACGCGTACGTGAGCCGGGGGTTGCTCCGCAAAGAACCGGGTGATGGCCGGAGGAGCCAGTTCCGACGCGACGACGTGGAGCGTCTCGTAGCGCGGGGCCGCAAGACCCAGGCGCGCCGAGGGAGCAAAGGTGTGGTCATCGAGTCGGCGATCACCTTCGTGGACGACGGCGCTCTTTACTACCACGGTGTCGACGCGGTGAAGCTGGCACGGCTGTGGCCGATCGAAGCCGCCGGCCAGTTCATCTGGGACAGCGCCGCCGATGGAGGCTCCAGCGCCGGAGTCGACCCGCCCGGCGACCACCGGGCCTGGGAATATCCCGAGGCTTGGGCCGCGCATCTGGACCTGGTGCACGCCGCCGACGCCGCCGGTAGGATGACCCCACCGCTCGATCGGATCCTGCGGGCCTTCGCCCTGCTTCCCCGGGAACCTGCCGCGTTTCGGATGCCGAGTGGTGGCTACGACTGCCAGGGGTTCGGGCGAGCGGCGGTCGCCTTCGAGATCGACTGTCTGAGCAGCTCGAAACCGGGAGCGCCTCGCAGCCGCAGCCGGGAGGGTCGCCCAGGTGACTCGCTAGCCGACCGGATCGCGTACCAGCTGCTCGGTCCTGACCCGAGCGCCGAGATCCGCTCTCTTCTCCGCACCGCGGTGATCTTGTCGGCCGACCACGGCCTTGCGGTCCCCACCATGTGCGTCCGGCTGGTCGCTTCGGTCGGCGCCGATCCGCTGAGCAGCCTCATGGCTGGCATGTGCGCCATCCGCGGCTCGGAACCGGGGACCGGGTTCCTGGCCATCGAGCGCTTCCTCGCCGCAGGCTCGCCGATGACGTGGTCCCTCCAACCGGACGAAGACGACCCGTGCTCGCCTGGGCGGCTCGGCTTCACCCATACCGTGTACGACCGGGCTGACCCCCGCGCCGAGGAACTCCTTAGCCAGCTCCGGGTGATCTCAACCGAGAGCGATGCCATAGACCGCAAGCGGCTGCAGCGGGCCCTGGCCACGGTCGAACAAGTCCAGACGCGCACCGGACGCCAGCCGAACATCGACTTCGCGCTCGCCACTTTCGCTTACGCAACCCACCTGCCCGAAGGTTCTTCCGAGGCGGTCTTCTGCATCGGACGCTCACTCGGCTGGATCGGCCACCTGATCGAGGCCGGCCGGACATCTGACCGTTACCGACTGCACGAGATCTACACCGGCCCAGGACCCTCCTGAGAGACGTACCCGCCTGAGGAGGTTCCTTCGGGCGGGTGCCTCCAACAAGGGCGCCGGAGGACGTCGTCGCCGGGCACGAAGCGAGGTCATCGCTCACAAGCATTTGTCGCCCAGAAGCAATCGCCGGCATCGGCCATCTACCAGGAGAGACGAGATGCTCGACCGACCGCTTGGTCCCGACCCCTACGACCTGCTCCCGGCGCTGCCCGGTTTCGAGGTGACCAGTGAAGACCTGACCGACGGAGGCACCCTTCCCTTGGACCATGTGTTCTCCGATGCCGGTGGCGGCAACGTCAGCCCCCACCTGGCCTGGTCCGGCTTTCCCGAGGACACCGCCGGCTTCGCGGTCACCTGCTTCGACCCTGACGCGCCGACGGCCAGCGGCTTTTGGCATTGGTCCGTCGTCGGCCTCGGCTCTTGGGTCACGGAGCTGCCCCGGGGGGCCGGCGCCGGTGGGGAGGTCGCGGTTGCAGGCGGCGGCTTCCAGGTGCGCAACGACTTCGGGCGGCGCGGCTATGACGGGGCCGCGCCGCCCAATGGCGACCGCCCGCACCGCTACGTCTTCGCCGTCCACGCCCTTGGCGTCAGCGACCTCGGGCTGAGTCCCGAAGCCACCCCCGCCTATGTCGGATTCAACCTGACGCTCAACGCGCTGGCGCGAGCGAGGATCACCGCGCTCTACCAAGTCGAGTAGCGCCGGGCGCTCACCTGCGACCCCGCGTCAGCTCTGTTTCAAGTAGCGGCATCGTCGGCGTTGCCCGCTCGCTTATCCCCCCGAAGCACAGCAGAGGAGAACTATTCGTGTCCAACCACATCGAGGCTCGACCGGATGTCCCTCATCCGGGGCTGCCCTACCTAGCGCAGAGGGTTGTCGAGGCGGCGCTAGGCATGTATCACGGCTCGATCCAACTGCCGCCGGCAGTCCTGGCCGTGGCGGCCCGGGTCATACAGGACCAGATCGGCATCCAGGTCGGTTGCGCCCGGTTGCCTTGGAGCACCCAGGTCCACGAATACGTGTGCCGTCAGGGCGGAGTGGCTTCTGCGACGGTCGTCGTGCACGGCACGGCCACCTCCCCGGAGCTCGCCGCCTTCGCCAACGCCACGTTCGGCCACGCCCAGGACTTCGACGACACGACACCGCTGGTGCAGACCCATGCCGGGGCGGTCATCGTGCCGGTGGCCCTGGCCATCGGAGAGCAGGTGGGAGCCTCTGGGGCCCAGGTGCTGCGGGCGGTGACGGTCGGCTTGGAGGTGATGCTGCGGGTCGCGCACTCGGTGTCCCCGGACTGCCTGAGAAGCGGCCACCACACGCCTCCTGCAGTCGGGCCATTCGGAGCGGCCATCGCCGCGGGGTTGTTGCAGGGGCTCAGCGCTGAGGAGTTGGCCCACGCGCTGGCGATCGCCGGTAGCTTCTCGGGTGGCCTGACCGAGTACACCCAGACGGGCGGCTCGGTGAAGCGGATGCACACCGCAATCCCCACCACCGCCGGGATCCGGGCGGCGGCCCTGGCGCGCGCCGGCATGACCGGCCCGGTCTCGGTGTTCGAGGGCGCCAAGGGCTTTTGCCGGGTGTTCGCCCAGAACCCCAGCCCGGTTCGCATCGTGGAGGGCTTAGGCGAGGAATTCCTCATCGGCCACATGGGCTTCAAGGCCTACAACTGCTGCTACTTCATTCACGCCCCGCTCGAAGCGTTCACCGATTTGGTGACCGGGTCGGGACTGACGGCGTCTGACATAGACCGCGTCTACGTCGGCACCTCCGCGCATGGCCTGGTCCATGTGGGGAGCATCCCCGAGCCCCACGACGAGGTGGGGGCCCAGTTCAGTATCCACTTCACCGTCGCCCGGTCCCTCTTCTACGACGCACCGGTCATCGACAGCTATGGCCCCGCAGAGCTGGCCGATCAGCGGGTGCGGGAGTTCGCGCGGCGAATCGTGGTCTTCGAGGACGACACCGCGACCCGGGAGTACCCCGACAACTGGGGTGGGGTGGTGGAGCTGATCACCACGTCGGGCGAGCGGCTCACCCGGCGCTGCCGTCACCCGCTCGGGACGCCTCAGCGGCCCATGACACCAGACCAGATGGAAGCCAAGTTCCTCGCCAACACCAGCCCGGTGCTCGGGACGGAGGTCGCGGCCACGGTGCTGTGCATCCTCAGCGACTTAGAGCATGTCCCGACCATCGCCGCGGTGATGCGCCACCTGTGCCCCCAGCCCGTCGGGGATCTCGAAGCAGCGAGCGCGTGAGGCGAAGAGCAGGCGATGTACTCCCCGCATTCCCCAAGGAGATCGGAGCGAATCCCATGAGAACCCTTACCACCGAGCAGATGAACTCCTATGACGAGTACGGCTATGCCGTCGTTGAGGGTGTGCTCTCCGCCGAGGAGCTGGAAGATCTCCGCCGGGTCACCGAAGCATTCTGCGCTCCCGACACCCCGAAGGATCCCGACATCCTCGACATCGGCGAGTACGACGGCCGGCGGTACGTGCGGCGCATCAAGTCCCCGCACCTCCAGCACCCCGTCTTCCGGGGCCTGGTGCGTCACCCCCAAATCGCCGACCTGGTCCAGTGCGTGGTGGGTGAGGACATACGCCTTTACGGGACGAAGATGAACCTGAAGCTTCCCTCGGGAGACGGGGACGCCATCCAGTGGCACCAGGACTGGGCGTACTACCCTCACACAAACACGTCCCTAGTGGCGGTGGGGATCCTGGTCGACGACATGACCGAGGAGAACGGGCCGCTCATGATCGTGCCGGGATCCCACCGCGGCCCCATTCACGACCACCACGCGGAGGGGGTCTTCTGCGGGGCGATCGACCACGAGACCCTCAGCGATGACATCCCAACCGCACGCCAGATCATCGCCCCGGCCGGTTCGATTTCCCTCCACCACGTGATGGCCGTCCATGCCAGCGGACCCAATCACTCGACGCAGCCGCGGCGAGTGATCTTCCACAACTACCGCGCCGCTGACGCATGGCCCCTCGTCGGTTGCGGTGGACCTGGGCACGGGCAGTTCTGTGCTGGGGGTGACTTCTCCGCCTACAACGACCTGATGGTTCGCGGCGTCCCCCGCCAGGTCCGCCTCGAGGCGGTGCCGGTCCGCCTGCCGCTGCCCCGACCGGCCGACGCGTCGTCGGTGTACACGACCCAGAGGCACTTCGGGCGGGACTATTTCAACAGCGCGCGCCGCCAGGCGGTGCGGTCATGACCGTCTTGACCCGCGGAGGCCGTGCCGAGCCCGCTCGGCGGCGGGCCGAGCCGCTGCAAGTCCTCTTCGCCTACCGGGTGCTGTCGAGGGCTTACTTCCATCTGCCGGTCCTGCTGGTCTTCCTGGA
Source organism: Acidiferrimicrobium sp. IK (assembly GCF_025499425.1). Taxonomy (GTDB): domain Bacteria; phylum Actinomycetota; class Acidimicrobiia; order Acidimicrobiales; family Palsa-688; genus Acidiferrimicrobium. The sequence continues at coordinate 48,268 of NZ_JAIMCB010000012.1, read as the reverse complement.
TCTCCGCCAGTACTCGTTCGAGGCGATCGAGAGCATCCTCGCCCTCTACGGCGTGGCCGTCCTTGCCGCGGGATTCGTGACCGGCCGGGTGAGGAGGACGGCCTCCCCGCGATGGATCCTGACCGTCGGGGAGATCCTGAAGGCCATCGGGATCGTCCTCGTCGGATACACGGCGGGTGGCCTCCTCGGTCTGGTGGTAGGCCAGGTGCTCAACGGCGCCGGCTATGCCTTGACTTCCAGTGTGGAAACCGGGCTGGTGAGCCAGTTGGCCGAGGACCCCTCCGCGGTCGGGAAGATCCAGTCCAACACCCAAGCGTGGATCTTCGCCATGGTGATGGCGAGTGGGATACTCGGCGCGATCATCTTTCAGCACCAGCAGCACCTGGTGTTCGTACTCTCGGTTGTTGCGTGCCTGCTGTCGGCCGTGATCGCGACGAGGGTGGCGACCGGGATCGGGCCGGCGGCCGCCGCTCCCACAGGTTCGTTCGGCGATGCTCCCACGACGGTCTGGAATCGCAAGATCATGTCGTGGGTGGGTTACTACGCAGCGATCCGCAGCGTGAGCCTGGCCGGCTTTGTTGGGATCATCCCCTACCTGCTCTTCGTGAAAGTCCACGTGTCCCTCCCGTTCTTCGGGGCGATGCTGGCGCTGTTCAATATCGGCGCCTTCGTAGTCAACAAGGCGGCGTCGGCGGTGCTGGCGGCCCTCGGAGACCAGGCCCTGGCCGCCGCGACGGTGGTCGCAGTAACCGCGTGCATGCTGCTCCTCGCGGTCTCGCAGGCCTTCGCAGTTGCCGGCCTGGCCATCTTCGTGCTCGGGCTCGGTGCCGGCGCCGCTCGACCCGTCACCCAGCGAGGGCTGAGCGACCTGGCGGCACCGGTCCGGTCGGCGGTGACCGGCCGTATGGAGCAGCTCACCGGTCTGACGAACGCGGCGATCCTCGTGGGGGCGGGGGCCCTCCTGCAGGCGGGGGAGGCCACTTCGCTGCTGGTCGGCCTGGGCCTCGCTCTGCTCGTCGTGGGCTTGATCGTCGTAGCCCTCGGCCGCCCGCCGGCGGCTTCTCCTGCGGACGGGGATCCAGCCCCGGCGCACACGCAAAGAGCACCCGAACGAGCAAGGAGCGAGTCATGACACAGGTGCGAGAGGAATCACCGAGCGCTCTCCGGGAGGCGGCCGCGGTACTCCGAAGCGGGGGAATGGTGGTCGTGCCCTCACGAACCAACTATGCACTGGTATGCGACTACGAGGATCCCCGCTCGATCGCCAATGTGTTCGAAGCGAAGAAGCGAAGCAAGTTCGGTCCCCTCACGCTGGCCATCCCTCGCATCAGCGACCTCGAGGACTACGTGTGGACGGTCCCGGATTTCGGTGCGGCTCATGCCGAAGCCATATGGCCGGCGGAGGTCTCGTTCATCTTCGCCCAGCGCCGCCGCCTCCCTCCCCGGATGACAATGGGGGCCACGACGGTCGCGGTGATGTTCCAACGCGAGTGTGCCCTGCGTCGACTGCTCGACACCTACCAGCGACCGTTGGCCCTGACCTCAGCGAACCTCTCTGGGCAGGGCAACATCACAGTGACCCGGGAGAAGGCCCTGGAGGACGTCGGCGGCGTGGTCGACTTCTTCTTGTACAACGACCGCGTCGACGAGGTGGTCGACACAAAAGCGCAGGGCGTGCAGCCGTCGAACACCATCGTCGACTTCACCTTCGACGCGCCATACCTGGTGCGGCCCGGCGCCTACCCGGTGGAGAAGCTGCGGCCTTGGATCCCTGGGTTGATCGAGGACCCCGCCGCCTACCAAGCGCTGTTGGCCGCCCGGCTCGAGGCGGCGAGGGTCACCGCTGAATAGAGCCGCGTCAGCTCCAGATCGGGAGCCGGTACCCGGCGCGCTGCTGCAATGCGACGGCGGATGGCTGCTGCTCGACACCGGCTTCGACCCGGAGCTGATCACCGACCCGCAGCTGCGCCGGCGTTCCACGGCGACCCCGGCCACCACGCCCCCGGCGGCACGTTCAGGTTGGTGGCCGTCCAGGCGATGGGGGTGCGGCCCGGGCGGGGAGGGCCGTGGCGTGGATCGAGGGATAGTCGGGGTCGTGGAACAGCTTCGCGGTGAGGGTGTGCCAGTCCCGCCCGAGCGCTCCGACCGCCCCCAGGAGACGGAAAGCCACGACCGCGACCGTCGCCTCGGTCAGGGGACCGGCCAGGTAGGCCCAGAAGAAGGCGAAGTTCCCGGCGACCAGGTCCGGCCCGAACGTTCGGGCCGGGTTCATGCTGGCCCCGGTCTCGGGCGCCCCGGCCCAGATCAGCCCGGCCAGCGCGCCGGTCACGACCAGCGGCGTCCAGCGGGCCGTCGTCGACGACGACAGCATCGTCAGGATGGTCAGGATCAAACCGGCGGCCAGCCCGGCTTCGACCGCGACGACCCCCCATCCGGGGAGACCGGCCTCGGGGATGGTGCGGGCGGTGTGGACGCTGCTCGCCCAGGACCTCCACGCGGCGGAGAACGCCGCGGCCGCCAGGAGTGCGCCGCACACCTGGCCGGCCACGAACCTCAGAAGCGCCCGGGGACGGTAGGGGGCGCAGGGTGGGGGTGGTCGTGACCGGTTCCCGACGAGCCGTCGCTCACGGCCGCTGAGGTGGGCAGAGCTAGTGGCGGCACGGGCCTCACGCGGGGGTGCTGGCACGTTTAGTGATTGAGGCTCCGTAGCAGTGCCTTACCTGCGGATTCGTTCGAGCTGTAGCTCGCTATCTACAGCTCCGTTCGATCTCGAGAGCGGTCTGCGGGATAGGCAGTGCTTCGGGCCGCTTGCGCTCTTATCAACATATACGTTCGAGCTACTGTATGTTAACTACAGATACGCCCGATCTCGGGGAGCAAGTGCGTGGATAACAACGATCTCGTCTTCAGTGATGCAACCCCCCGGTCCACGATCGCCGGGATGGCGCGACGCGGCGACCTGGTGCAACTCGCCAGGGGCGTCTACACGACCGACACCAGCCACGCCCCCGGGGAGGTCGTCAGGAAGCGATGGCTCGACATCGCCGGCCATATCTTCCCTGACGCCACCGTCACCGACCGCTCCGCCGTCCGCTCCGGACCGGTCGACGGAGTGCTCTACCTCGCCCATGACCGCAGGGACCGCGACTTCGATCTTCCCGGCCTGCGGCTCACCGCACGGCGAGGAGCGCCGCCCCAGCCCAGTGACATCGCCATGCCCGGCGGCCTTCACTTCGCTTCCCGGGCAAGAGGCATGCTGGAAAACGCCATCCCGTCCAGAGCCCGCAGCGGCACTGTTCCACGACGGCTGACCAGGGACGAACTCGGAGAGTGGATCGAGCAGACCTGCCGGTTCGACGGTGAAGAGAAACTCAACCAACTTCGTGACGAGGCGAGAGCGCTCGCTCCAGCGCTCGGGGTGGAGCCGGAGAGCTTTGCCACCGTCGACAACCTCATAGGGGTGGCGCTCGGGACCAGGGACGCCCCGAACCTCCCGCCTGCGTTGCGCGCCCGCCGCTACCTGAGGCCCTACGACCCGATCCGCACACAGCGGTTCGATCTGCTCGTAACCGCCCTACGGTCAGCCCCGCCGCAGGCGATCACCGCCCGGGCCTCGAACGTCTGCCTGCCGTTCTACGAAGCGTACTTCTCCAACTTCATCGAAGGCACCGAGTTCACTCTCGATGAAGCCGTCGGCATCGTCTATGACGATCGCATCCCTGCCGGGCGCTCCGAGGACGCCCACGACATCGTTGGCACCTTCCGGATCGTCAACGACCCCGACGAGATGTCCCACATCCCTGCCAGCCCGGACGACTTCGTAACCCTCCTCCGCTCCCGCCACGCATTCGTAATGGCCGGGCGTCCTGACAAGCATCCCGGTGACTTCAAGGAGAAAGCGAACCAGGCGAGGGTCACCCGCTTCGTCGACCCCGACTTGGTGGACGGAACGCTCACCGAGGGGTACCAGCGGCTTGCCGACCTCGACACAGCCTGGGAGCGCTCGGTGCTCGCCATGTTCGTGGTGTCCGAAGTTCACCCCTTCGACGACGGCAACGGGCGGATCGCTCGGATCATGATGAACGCCGAGCTGACGGCCGCAGACCAGATGCGCACGATCGTCCCCACGGTGTTCCGCGACGACTACCTGGGGGCGCTCAGACGCCTTTCTCGTGAAGACGACCCTTCGGTGCTCACCAAGGCCCTCCGCTACGCCAACGACTGGACCGCCCGAATCGACTTCTCCGACCTCGCCGGAGCCAGAGACCAGATGGCGGCAACCAACGCCTTCGAGCTGGCCGAGGAGGGAGGGCGGCTCCTCATGCCCAGCAAGGAGATGTTCGGCGAGCCGATCGAGGTCGACATCAGCCCCGTCCTCGAACGTTCCGACCGGAAGCGGACGGGCGCTGTCCGGCCATACACCCGACGGGACGGGACGCCAGTGCGAGGACACAGCCGCAACCCCCGGCGCTGACCGGTCCGACGACGGTCACAGAGCACCCGTAACCTTGCCGTATGGCGTTCGCCCAGGTCACCGAGGCGGCCGAGACCCGGCCGGCACACAGTCCGGGATCAGTAACGCCCTGCGCCGTGTCTCCGCTGACTTGGCCGCTTCGCACGAGCGGGCCGCCGTAGCCGTTGCCACCGGTGCCGGACCCGACCGAAGGGTCGGGTGGTTGGTAGTGCTGAGTTGGTGCTACTCGCCGACCGGTACGTCGGCGAGCTTCGACGATCTGCTTGAGGATGGCGGGGACGGCGCCGACGGCAAGCAACTGGCTGCTGCGCTGGCCGTCACGGCCGAGTTGACCGACCTTGGCGTGATCCGGGCCCCGAAGTAGCCGCGGTAGCCGACGAAGACCTCGGAGCGCGAGGAGGCCGGGATTGCGGGACTCGGGAAGGTATCGCTTATCCAACCATCATCGTCGGGCCGCGGCGCGTCTCGGGCGTGGTCCACGATGCGCGTTCGACGGTGAACATGTAGCAGCCGGCGAGCACGTTGCGGGCGTGGATATACGCGACGTCGGGCCTCGAGAAGAGCCCGTCGATGACGGCCTCGGCGACGGCCCCTTCGGCTATCCGGTTGTCGACCTGCCTGCCTCGGGCGTCGTAGGCCCGGAACAGAAGCCGGCGGTGACGAAAACCTTCGGGGTAGGCGTCGGGCGCCCCGTGACCCTCGCAGCGATCGGCGTGAATCCATACCGGGCCGACCTCCGCGTACGGGCCCCCGATGCGCGCCGGCTGGTGGGCGATCAGCGCAACCTTCTCTCCGATCTCGGCTTCCCGCAGGCAGCAACGCAGCGGCGTGCCGCCGGGTTCCTCGTTGGCCACCGCGATCACGGCGTTGCCGAACTCGTCGGTGCCTCTGCTCCTGACCCCCTCGAGGTAGGCGGCGTCGAGCGCTTTGATACGAAAGCTGGTCTTCACCGAAAGCCTCTCCTTGATCGGCGTGCTGTGTCCGGACGCTCAACGTCTGGCGACGAAGTTTCGTGAGGCGCGGCCCGCGAGATTCGTCGGTGCCGGCGGGTGGCGCGTCTCACGTCGCGAGCCTGGCCGACGTTGAATAGGGCATGCCCGGTCGGCTTCTGCGGACATCGCCTCCTCGTCTGGTATCCCCCGGTGACCGAGGGTGAGCCTCCCGCCCTTCGAAGTCGTCGTCACCGAACACGGGGCGACCGTGCTGCGGATCTGTCGAGCGATGGTCGGCGCCCATGACGCCGACGACGTGTGGTCCGAGACCTTCCTGGCCGCACTAGGCGCCTATCCCAGACTGGAACCCGGCAGCAACGTGCGCGGCTGGCTCGCCACCATCGCGCACCGAAAGGCGATCGATCACATCCGAAAGCTCAACCGTTCGCCGCTACCAGTCGACCCTCCCCCCGAGGCTCTCGTGCTCGGCGCTGAGCCGGAGGTCGGAGACGAGGACCTGTGGAACGCCGTCGTCGCGTTGCCAACCAAACAACGGGGAGCCGTCGTGTACCACTATTTGGCCGGCCTTCCCTACGCCGAGGTCGGCCAGCTCCTCGACTCGAGCGAAGCCGCGGCGCGAAGAGCCGCGGCCGACGGGATGCGGGCGCTTCGCTCGACTGTGACCCGGGAGACATCATGAGCTTCGAGCGCGACATTCTCACCCGCCTGGGCCGGAACAGCGACCAGTCGGTCCAGGCGCTAGAACGCCTCCACGCCAGGCTCGTCGAAGCGGCCCTGGGCGAAGATCTGCTCGACGTCGCCTACCGGATCGTCGACACCCCCGTCGGGCCGCTCCTCGTCGCGGCGACCCCGGCGGGAGTCGTCCGCGTCGCGTTCGCCGTCCAAGGCCACGAGGCAGTGCTCGACGACCTTGCCCGCCGGGTAAGCCCTCGAGTGCTGCGAGCCCCTTCGCGGCTCGACCCGGCGGCCCGGCAGCTGGACGAGTACTTCTCCGGGCGTCGCCACCGCTTCGACCTACCCCTCGATCTGCAGCTCGCGCAAGGGTTCCGCCGTCTGGTCCTCGCCCGGCTCGCCGATCTCCGATACGGCTCGACGGCCTCCTACGCCGCGGTGGCGGCAGCCCTGGACAACCCCAAGGCGGTACGGGCGGTCGGCACCGCGTGCGCCACCAACCCGGTGCCGGTCGTGGTGCCCTGTCATCGGGTCGTTCGCAGCGACGGGAGCGCCGGCGGCTACGCCGGCGGGGTCGAAGCCAAGCGCGCCCTCCTCGCCCTCGAGACCGCCCACCGCCGGTGACCACCAGACCAGTCGACCCGTTGCGCCCCGCTGACACCTTCTCGTCGCCTGTCGCACCGGTGCCGGCCGGCCCGCGGCGGTCGTTCGGCGCCGGCCGGACCACGTAGCGTTTCGTCCATGGGCGTCCGCCGGGTCGTGCTCCTCACGCTTGGATGGGAGGACCTACCGCTGTCGGTGTCCATCCACGGAGCGTCACCCGACCGGCGGATCCTGGAGCCGGTACCCGGCGTGCTGCTGCAATGCGACGGGGGATGGCTGCTGGTCGACACCGGGTTCAACCCGGCGCTGATCACCGACCCGCAGCTGCGCCGGCGATTCCACGGCGACCCGGCGTTCCGGCCGGTCCTGCCCGGCCCCGGCGAGCCGCTCGAAGAGGCGCTGGCCGGAGCCGGCATCGCGATGGAGGAGATCGTCGAGGTCGCGGTGAGCCATCTGCACAACGACCACGCCGGCGGCCTCCGCCACTTCGCCGGGCGCACCCCGGTTCACGCGCAGCGCGCCGAGCTGGCCTACGGGCTGTCGGAGGGTGACGGGCCGGAACGCAACGGGATCTTCCGTGTCGACTTCGACGACCCCGCCATCGACTGGCGGCTGGCCGACGGAGACTCGCAGATCGCCCCCGGCGTGACCGCCGTCTTGACCGCCGGGCACACCCCCGGCCATCAAAGCTTCGTGGTCGACCTCGACGAGTCGGTCGGTGGCGGCGGGCTTGTCTTCGCCTTCGACGCCGCCGACCTGACCGAAAACATCGACCGGGAGCTGCCCGTCGGCGGGTTCATCGGAGTCGAGGCGCCCGACACCGTCGAGCCGATCCGGCGCCTGAAGGCGATCGCCGCGGAGAAGGGATACCAGGTGGTCCCGGGCCACGACCCGGTGGTGTGGCCCCGCCTCACCCGTTCGCTGGGGGAGCGCTTCGCCTCCGTGCAGGGGTTGTGAACTGTTCGTGCGGTACCGGCGCCGGAGACGCAGGCGGTGCCGGGCTGCCACTTGTGCACCGACGGCCGGGGACAACTGGCGGTCCGGTCTTGAGCCGAAGACGTATCCCTACTTTCGGGAGCAGGTAAGGAGTCGCGATGGAAGCAGCCGCTCGGATGAGCACCAAAGGGCAGGTCACCATCCCTAAAGGCGTGCGCGAGGCACTGGGGCTGCAGGACGGGGACGCGGTGGTGTTCCGCGTCGAAGGACAGCGGGCGGTGCTCTCCCGCACCCCGGACCTCTTGGAGCTGGCCGGCAGCGTGCCGGTCCCAGTCGGCAAGAGTGGCGTCCCGTGGGAAGAGGTGCTGGCGCGAACCCGTCGGGTCCGGAGTGAGGCTCGGCGGTGACCGCCTTTGTCGACACCAACGTCCTGATTCGTCACCTGACCGGTGACCCGCCCGACCTCGCCGCTCGTGCCACCCGGTTCCTCCGGAACGCCGACGAGCTTCTCCTCTCGATCTGATCGTGGCGGAAACCGTGTATGTCCTCGAGTCCTTCTACGAATTGGAGCGGTCCAGGATCGCCGAATTGATCCGGGCCTTCTCGGCGTTCGAGGCGGTGCAGGTTCTCGACGTCGGGCTATTACGGCGAGCCGCGGAGGTGTACGAGCTCGACCGGCTCGACTTCGCCGAGGCCTACCTCGTGGCCAGCGCCGAGCGCAGCGGGGTCGACGTCGTGGCCTCGTTCGATCGCAGCATCGACAGAATCGGCACCGTTACCCGCCTCGAGTAACCGGGCTCCCCGCGCACCTAGACGCCACGATCAGGTGCTGTGGCCCCCCCTCACCCGTTCGCTCGGGGAGCGCTTCGCCTCCGTACCCGGGTGAGCGGGGCGTGCGGTAGCGGCCCCGGCGCAGTCGACACGGGCGGTGCGGGCGGGCGCGGCGCCCCGCTGCCACTTGCGCACCGACCGTCGTGGACAACTGGCAGTCGAATCTCGAGCAGGGAGCCGGTCCCCGCCGCCTTCGACCCCGACGAGATGACCGGCGGGCGCGGCGAGGCGGATGTCCGCGGGCATGGTCAGCCGGAGGGCCGCCCGGGTGACGGTGTTGCGGCCTGGGCGGGAAGGGCCGTGGCGTGAATAGAGGGATAGTCGGGGTCGTGGAACAGCTTCGCGGTGAGGGTGTGCCAGTCCCGCCCGAGCGCTCCGACCGCCCCCAGGAGACGGAAAGCCACGACCGCGACCGTCGCCCCGGTCAGGGGACCGGCCAGGTAGGCCCAGAAGAAGGCGAAGTTCCCGGCGACCAGGTCCGGCCCGAACGTTCGGGCCGGGTTCATGCTGGCCCCGGTCTCGGGCGCCCCGGCCCAGATCAGCCCGGCCAGCGCGCCGGTCACGACCAGCGGCGTCCAGCGGGCCGTCGTCGACGACGACAGCATCGTCAGGATGGTCAGGATCAAACCGGCGGCCAGCCCGGCTTCGACCGCGACGACCCCCCATCCGGGGAGACCGGCCTCGGGGATGGTGCGGGCGGTGTGGACGCTGCTCGCCCAGGACCTCCACGCGGCGGAGAACGCCGCGGCCGCCAGGAGTGCGCCGCACACCTGGCCGGCCACGAACCCCGCGACGTCGCGCCACCCGGTGTGCCCCCGCAGCGCGAACGCCAACGTGACCGCCGGGTTGAGATGGGCCCCGCTGCGCTTGCCGGCGGGAGACACCGCTACCGCGGCGCCCAGCAACCCGAAGATCGCGCCGATGACCGCCAGCCTGACCCCGGCCGGCAGGTCCGCTCGGAGGGGCGAGTGGCTGCTCTCGAACGCTGCGACGGCCCCGAAACCGACAAACAGCTGGAAGGCGGTCCCCCCGAACTCGCACGCCCACTCAACCGGGTGCCACCCCGCGGCCTTCGGCTGGGCGGTGGAGGGGCGGTCACCGGGGCCCGACAGCGGCGCCCGGCGCCGGCCGCCGGTGTCGACCGCCGCGGCGGCGGAGGTCTGGGTGTCGGGGACGGTCATAGCGGAGGTGTACCCGAGACCGCCCGATCCCACTTCGGTCGGGGCCGGGTCAGCTGAGCGGTTCGGCCTGGTAGCCGGCGTCGGCCAGCTCCCGGAGGATCTCCCGGTGGTGCTCGTGGTCGCGGGTCTCGACGGTCACCGCGACCTCCACCTCGGTCAGGGCCAGGGCCCGGCCGCTTCGGTGATGCTCGACGTCGAGGACGTTCAGGCGCATGGCGGCCAGCTGCGCGGTGAGGCCGGCCAGCGCGCCGGGCCGGTCCCCGACGACGATGCGCAGCACCAGGTACCGACCGGCCGCGGTCAGGCCGTGGTTGATCAGCTTGGTGAGCAGCAGCGGGTCGACGTTGCCGCCCGAGAGCACCGCGAGGGCCGGCCCGTGGCCGGGTACCCGCCCGGCGAGGATCGCGGCCAGGGCCGCCGCTCCGGACGGCTCGACCACGCCTTTGGCCCGCTCGACGAGCAGCAGCATCGCCCGGCTGATCTCCTCCTCGTCGACGGTCACCACCTCGTCGACGTAGGCCTGGGCGTGGGCCAGGGTCAGCTCCGACACCATCCGCACCGCGATCCCGTCGGCCATCGTGGCGACGCTGTCGAGCAGCACCGGCCGGCCCGCGGCCAGCGCAGCCGACAGGCTCGCCGCACCGGCGGCCTCCACCCCGACGACGCGGACGTGGGCAGCGACGTGGTGCAGGGCGGCCGCGGTCCCGGCCAGGAGCCCGCCGCCGCCGACTGGAACTACGACCACCTCGGCGTCGGGGGCCTCCTCGGCGACCTCGAGGCCGAGGGTGGCCTGCCCGGCGATGATGTCGGGGTCGTCGAAGGGCGGCACGAACACCGCGCCGCGCTCCGCGGCGAACGCCTGGGCGGCCAGGATGCAGTCGTCGACGACCTCGCCCTCCAGGCGTACCGTCGCCCCGTAAGCCCGGGTCGCCTCGGTCTTGGGCAGCGCCGCGGTGGCCGGCATGAAGATCGTCGAGTGCCGGCCGGTGAGCGCCGCGGCCAAGGCGACGCCTTGGGCGTGGTTACCCGCGGACGCCGCGACCACCTCGACGCCCGGCGGGAGCTGGCAGATCCGGTTGTACGCCCCCCGGATCTTGAACGACCCGGTGCGCTGCAGGTACTCGGCTTTGAGCAGGACCGGGCGGCCCGCGACCCGGGAGAGGGAGTCGGAGTGGTCCACCGGCGTCGGGCGCAGCACCGGCGCGACTCGCTGGCGGGCGGCGCTGATCTCGGAGAGGGCGGTCAGGATCAGGTCCGGGTCCGGGCGGGGAGGGGCGCCCGGGTGCGGGGTCACGTGGAGGCGGGCTTGGACCGGCGGGAGGCCAGCGCCTCGGCCAGCGCGGCCCGGCGCGACGCTTCCTCCTCGGCGGCCGCGGCGCGCTGCTCCCTCCACGCGGTGAGCTGCGCCACCGCGGCGGGGTCGAGGCCGGTCTCCCGGTTGGGCGTCGCCCGCTCCTCGGTCCGCAGCCAGCCGACCAGGACCATGATCGTCAGGCAGATCGCGCCCAGCCCGCCGACGGTCCAGAGCACCCCGCCGGCGCCTTCCAGATCCGAGCCCAGGTTGGCGGCGGCTTGGATCGCGCCGTGGGCGGCGACGACCTTGGCCGCCCCCTGGCTCTCGATGGCGAAGCCGAGCAGCGTGAAGTAGGGGAGCAGGGCCAGCAGGTAGCCCATGGCCGGGACCGGGTGAAGCCGGCGGGGGAGGGGATCGGCGCCGAACACCGGCCACAAGAACAGGCAGCCGAGGGCCAGGAGCAGGACCTGCAGCGGCTGGCCGATGATCTCGTGGCGGGCCGCGTCGGTGTAGAAGCTGGTGCCGTAGATGACCGCCAGCACCCCGGCGTAGAGCAGCCACGCCGCGACCGGGTAGGTGAGCGCCCGCAGCGCCCGGCTCTCGATGACGGCCCGCAGCCGGCGGGCGGTGACCCGCCCGCCCGCCTCCAACGCCAAGGTGTGGGGGGCGGCCCACGCCAGCAGCAGCGGCGCCAGCATCAGCAGCAGGACCTGGGCGATCGCCCCCTGGGCCGGGTCCGACGCGGCGTCGGCCGGCAGCGGCGAGGTGGTGGCCACGAAAACGGTGACCACCGCGGCCGCGAAGGCGGCGCTGCGCCACCACGGCCAGGCGATCGAGCGCCCCGCCAGGCGCACCACCCCGACCCGGTAACCGGCTACAGCAGCGGCGAGCACCACCCACGCGGCGGGCTCGATGTGCAGGGAAACCATCGCCTGGAACGCTACCGCCCGGCCCCCGCTGAGCGCAGGCGGGCCCCCAGCTTGGGTTGAGGACCCTCCGTTGTGTAGAAATACTCCAGTGACTGCGATCTCCCCGTCCGGGGCTCCGGTGGCCACAGCCGCTTCCCCTCCGCTCATCAAGCCGGTCAATCCTGCGGATTACCGTCCGGCGCTGCTGAACGTCGGGGTCATCGTGTGGTTGGCGTCGGAGCTGATGTTCTTCTCCGGCCTCTTCGCCGCCTTCTTCACGCTGCGCGCGTCGACGCCGGTATGGCCGCCGAAGGGCGACATCCTCGACGTCCACACGGTGCTCTACGCCACGATCCTTCTGGTCGTGTCATCCGGCACCATGCAGATGGCGGTCGGGCGGACCGTGCGCGGCGACCGGGCCGGGTTCCTCGGGTGGCTGGCGCTGACGTTCTGCCTCGGGGCGCTCTTCGACGGGATGCAGATCTCCGACTACATGAGCCGGCCGTTCCCGATTGACCAGAACGCCTGGACCAGCTGCTTCTACGTGCTCACCGGCATCCACGCCCTGCACGTCTTCGGCGGCCTGTTCGGCATGGTCGTGATGGGGATCCGGGCGAAGAAGTCCAAGCACTTCGGTCACCGCACCGCCCCCGCAGTCGAGTTCTTGTCCTACTACTGGCACTTCGTGGATGTCGTATGGATCGCCCTGTTCGCCGCTATCTTCCTGCTCAAGTGACCCGGACCCGCAAGATCGTGCGGCGGGTGCTGCGAGGCCGGGGCACCGGCCGGCGGGTCCTCGCCGGCCCGGCCGTCGTGCTGGCCCTCGGGGTCGCGGCGTTCGCGTTCATGGCCCTCACCGGAGGCGCGGCGCGCGGCGCCGACGCCACGGTGTCCACCAGCCCTCAGGACATCGCGGCCGGCGAGCAGCTCTACGCCGCCCACTGCCAAAGCTGCCACGGCGTCAACGGCGTCGGCGGGACCAACGGCTCGCCTCAGCTGATCACCGCCGGCGCGGCCGCGGCCGACTTCTACATCTCCACCGGCCGGATGCCGCTCAACAACCCCCACGACCAGGCGCTGCGCCACCACTCGTACTTCGACGCGGCCCAGACCCGCCAGCTGGTCGCCTACATCAACGCCCTGCCCCAGATCAACCACGTGGCCGCGACCGGGCCGGGCATCCCGACGGTGGCCCCGCTTTGCACCTCGCCCGGCACCCCGTCGGGCTGCGTCAACCTCTCCGACGGCGAACGGTACTTCTCGCTCAACTGCGCCCAGTGCCACCAGGCGGCCGGGTCCGGCGGGATGCTGTCGAAGGGCAACGTGATCCCGAGCCTCCACAACGCCAGCCTCACCCAGGTGGCGGAGGCGGTGCGGGTCGGCCCGATGCCGATGCCGGTGTTCGGCTCCGGCCAGCTCAGCAATCAGCAGGTGTCGGCCATCGCCCAGTACGTGCAGTACCTTCACAACCCGACCAACGCCGGTGGCCTGGGCATCTCCCACTTCGGTCCGATCGCCGAAGGCTTCGTGGGCATCGTCCTCGGCTTCGGGATCTTGCTGCTGGCCTCCCGACTGATCGGAAACCGAGGATGACCACCACAGATCACCCCTCCGTCGGCCCCGACGGCGTCGAGGAGCCGTCGAGCTCCGCGTTCTACGAGGACGACGACGCCAAGGTCAAGCTGCACTTCGGCATCGACCCCCACGAACCGTGGCCCGACGACGTCCCCCGCGGCCAAGACGACAGCCGCTGGCGTTTCCAGGACAACCCGAAGCTGGCCCGCATGGCCGAGCTCAAGATCGCCTTCTGCTGGATCCTGACCCTGCTGGCGGGCATCGGGTTCGCCGTCACCTACGTCGTCGGCGGCCAGACCCAGGCCGAAGGCGCCCTCCTCGCGGTCGGTTTCCTCGGGATGGGCGTCGGGTTGATCCTCTGGGCCCGGGACCTGCTCCCCGGCACCGAGGTCACCGCCAGCCGAGGCAGCCACAACGTCTCGGATCGCAGCAAGCGGGAGGCCGCGGCCGAGGCCCTCAACCGGACCATCGACCCGATCGCCCGGCGGCCGTTCCTGTTCCGGTTGCTCGGCCTGGTCGGCGGGGTCTTCGGGCTCGCCGCGCTGTTCCCGATCGCCTCCCTCGGCGACCGCCCGCACCGGTCGCTGTACAAGACCGCTTGGGGCCCCGGCGTCCGGGTGGTCGACCAGGACAACCAGCCGCTCAAGCCGAGCGACATAAAGGTCAACGGGATCTTGACGGTGTTCCCCGAGAACGGGATCGACGACGCCCAGTCGTCGACGGTGCTGATCAACCTGGGCAACGCCCCCTTCGACGTCCGGCCCGGCACCCAGGGCTGGAACATCGGGGGGCTGGTGGCCTTCTCGAAGATCTGCACCCACGCCGGCTGCCCGGTCGGCTTGTACAACTCGACGACCCACCAGTTGGTGTGCCCGTGCCACCAGTCGACGTTCGACGTTTTGAAGGGATGCAACCCTGTGTTCGGTCCGGCATCCCGATCCCTTCCCCAGCTGCCGCTGGCGGTCGACACCGAGGGCTACTTGATCTCCTCGAAGGGCTACCAAGAGCCCGTCGGCCCCGGCTTCTGGAACCGGGCGTAGGAGGCGCGGCGCATGAGCACAACCGAAGAACGCCTGGCCGCGCAGAAGCGGCTGAAGTACGAGAAGGCCGGCCTGGACGCCATCGACGACCGGCTCGGCTCGTCGGGGTTCCTGCAAAAAGCCCTGGACAAGATCTTCCCCGACCACTGGTCGTTCATGGTCGGCGAGATTGCCATGTACTGCTTTGTGGTGCTTTTGATCACCGGTGTCTACCTGGCGCTGTACTACGTGCCGTCGGCCAGCGACATCGTGTACCACCCGACGCCCGGGCACGGCTACATGCCGCTGGCCGGCCAGCACATGTCCGAGGCGTACAAGTCGGTCCTCGACATCACCTTCAACGTTCGCGCCGGGCTGATCATGCGCCAGATGCACCACTGGGCGGCGGTGGTGTTCATGGCGGCCATCGCCTTCCACCTGTGCCGGATCTTCTTCACCGGGGCGTTCCGCCGCCCCCGCGAGACCAACTGGGTCATCGGGCTGCTGCTGCTGCTGTCGGTGATGCTCGAGGGCTTCTCCGGCTACTCCCTGCCCGACGACCTGCTGTCGGGTACCGGCCTGCGGGTGGTGTTCTCGATCGTCGAGTCGATCCCGTTCATCGGGTCGTGGCTGGCGTTCGACCTGTGGGGTAGCGCGTACCCAGGATCGGCGCTGATCCCCCGGCTGTTCGTGGTCCACGAGTTCTTGTTCCCGCTGGCCATCCTCGGTCTGCTCACCGTGCACCTGATGATCATCTGGCGCCAGAAGCACACCGATTTCCCCGGGCCCGGCAAGACCGAGACCAACATCCGGGGCAGCCGGCTGTGGCCGCAGTACGCCATCAAGTCCGGGGCGCTGTTGATGGTCGTCTCCGGTGTCCTGGCGGCGCTCGGAGGCCTGTTCCAGATCAACCCGATCTGGCTGTACGGCCCCTACAACCCCTTCACGGTGTCCGCCGGCGCCCAGCCCGACTGGTACGTGGGGTGGCTGGACGGATCGGTGCGGCTGTGGCCGCACTGGGAGTTCCGGTCCTTCGGCCACGAGATCGCCAACCCGTTCTTCCCCGGCATCTTGGTCCCCGGCATCGTGTTCACGTTGATGTTCGCGTGGCCTCAGATCGACCGGTGGATCTACAAGGACCACGCCGCCCACAACCTCCTCGACCGGCCCCGGGACAAGCCGTTCCGGACCGCGGTCGGCGTGGGCGCCCTGGCCTTCTTCACCGACCTGACCCTCGCCAGCGGCACCGACATCCTCGGCAACGACCTCCACATCCCCTTCGAGCGGCTGATCGAGATCCTGCAGTACGGGGTGTTCGTCGCTCCGCTGGTGGCCGGGGCCATCGCCTACAAGGCGTGCCAGGCCCTGCAACGCACCGGTACCCACCCGATCATGAAGCCGGTCGGCGGCGTTTTGATCCGCACCGCGGACGGGGCGTACCACACCCTCGGCGACGACCACGGCGGCCACGACGGCAACGGGCACGCCAACGGCCACGACGGCAACGGCCACGCCGTGGATGGCCACGCGGTCGATGGCCACGCGGTCGATGGCCACGCCGTGGACGGCGACGGCAGCGCCCACAACCCCGAGGAAGACATCACCGAGCCGGCGGTCGGCGGTGCCGGCCCGGGCGACGCCTGAGCCTCCAAAGCCGCCGCCCTCCTCGGACGGGACATAAGGCGCGAACCGGCGCACCGCGCCGAACAGCGCATCTCCGGACCCCTCCACACCACAAAGCGTGAGGGTCTGCGTACACTCCGTCAGTCCAGTCAGATCTGGGCTGGCTGGAGACGCGCCGACGAAGTTGTGCGCCGTCCCGGGCCGGTCCTACGACCGGTGAGGAGCGGCGGCGATGAAGCGAACAGGCGGAGCATCTCACCGGGCGCGCCGGCGGGCGGCCGTGGCGGCGGCCGGAGCGGTCCTGGTGTCGCTCCTGGGGCTGCCCGCGGCGCTCGCCGCGCCCGCCGGGTCCGGCCCGTCCGCGGCGGGCGGGTCTAGCACCGTCGCCTACGGCGTCGAGGCGCCGGTGTGCGCGCCGACGCCCGCCGCCGGGCAGGCCACCTGCTTCGCGGCCCGCCGGGTGCCGGCCTCCGCGTCCACCCCCGGCGCCCGCCCCTACGTCATCACCCGCAACGCGCTCACCCAGGGCCCGCACGGCGGGTACACCCCCGCCGACCTGGCGTCGGCCTACGGGTTCGACCCCACCGCCCCGGCTCCCGGCCAGACCGTGGCCGTCGTCGACGCCTACGACGACCCGACCATCGGCTCGGACCTCGGCGTGTTCGACTCCTACTACGGGCTGCCGGCGTGCACCATCGCCAACGGCTGCCTCGAGGTGGTCGGCCAGACCGGCTCCCAGACCGCGCTGCCCGCAGCCAGCCAGAACGGCTGGGCCAGCGAGACCTCCCTCGACGTGGAGACCGTCCACGCGGTGTGCCAGACCTGCAACGTCCTCCTCGTCGAGGCCGACTCCCCGAGCGACGCCGACCTCGCAACGGCCGTCGACGAGGCGGCGGCGCTCGGCGCCACCGAGATCTCCAACTCCTACGGCGGCCCGGAGTACCCCAACGACCCCTACGCCTCCGCCTACTCCCATCCCGGGGTGGTGATCACCGCGTCGACCGGCGACTCCGGCTACTACAGCTACGACACCGGCACCAGCGCCGGCACCGCCAACGCGCCGGCCGCGTTCAACACCGTCGTCGCGGTCGGCGGGACGTCTTTGACCCTCAACAGCGACGGGACCAGGCAGGCGGAGAAGGTCTGGAACGGCAACGGGCCGGGCTCCTACGCCCAGGCCGGCGCCAGCGGCGGCGGCTGCGACACCATCGCCGAGTCCGAGTACACCGCGCCGGCGTGGCAGACCTCGGTCCCGGACTGGGCCAGCACCGGCTGCGGCTCCGAGCGTCTACCCGCCGACATCGCGGCGGTGGCCGACCCCAACACCGGCTTCGACACCTACGGCACCACCGACTGCGGGCAGTTCTGCCGGTGGCAGACGACCGGCGGCACGTCCCTGTCGTCGCCGCTGATCGCGGCGATGTGGGCCCTCGCCGGGGGCGCCCGCGGCGTCACCGACCCGGCCCGGACCCTCTACTCCCATCTCGGGCAGTCGGGTCTCTACGACGTGGTCACCGGCGGCAACGGTTACTGCGACGGCGAGTCGCCCTCGACGTGCTCGGCGGGCGTCAACCCCAACACCACCGGGCACGGCGTCGTCGACTGCGGGTGGCCAGCGACGGGCTCGGCCGCCACCGCAACCGCCGACACCGCGGCCTGCGACGCCAGAGCCGGCTACGACGGCGCCAGCGGCGTCGGCACCCCGGCCGGGCTGGGCGCGTTCGCCGCCGCCACGACAACCGCCCCCGCCGTCACCGCGCTGACGCCGTCGTCGGGGCCGACCGCCGGCGGGACGACGGTCACGGTGTCGGGTACCGGGTTCAGCGCCGCCACCGCGGTCCGCTTCGGGTCGGCCAGCGCCGCGTCGTTCACCGTTTCGAGCTCCACGTCGCTCAGCGCGGTGGCGCCGGCAGGCAGCGCCGGGACGGTGGACGTGACCGTATCCGCCGGCGCCGCGACCTCCGCCGCCACCAGCAGCGACGTGTTCACCTACCTGGCCCCGGCCCTCGCTCCGGCCCCCACCCCCACCCCGGCGCCGGCCCCGGCCCCGACGCCGGCGCCCGCCCCGACCCCCGCTCCGTCGCCGGCCCCCACCCCGGTCCCGGTGGTGTCGGGCGTGACGCCGCCGTCGGGGCCGACCAGCGGCGCCACGACGGTCACCGTCAGCGGCAGCGGGCTGAGCGGCGCCACCACCGTCAGCTTCGGTTCCACCCCGGCCTCGTTCGCGGTGGTCAGCGACACGACCATCACCGCCACCGCCCCCGCCGGCGCCGCGGGCGCGGTGGACGTCACCGTGACCACCCCCGCGGGCACCTCGGCCTGGAGCGGCGGGGACCGCTACACCTACCTGTCACCGCCGGGCGGGTACCGGCTGGCGACCTCTGGCGGGGAGGTGCTCTCCTACGGCAGCGCCGGGGCGTACGGGTCGACCGGGTGGCTCAACAAGCCGGTCGTCGGGATGGCCTCCACGCCGGACGGCGGCGGGTACTGGCTGGCGGCGTCCGACGGCGGGATCTTCGAGTTCGGTGACGGCCGGTTCTTCGGATCGCTCGGCAACATCAGGTTGAACAAGCCGATCGTGGCCATGGCCTCGACGCCGGACGGCGGCGGGTACTGGCTGGCGGCGTCCGACGGCGGGATCTTCGAGTTCGGTGACGCCCGGTTCTTCGGGTCGCTCGGCAACATCAGGTTGAACAAGCCGATCGTGGCCATGGCCTCGACGCCGGACGGCGGCGGGTACTGGCTGGTCGCGTCCGACGGCGGGATCTTCCAGTTCGGCGACGCCGGGTTCTACGGCGCGCTCGGCAACGTGGCGCTCAACAAGCCGATCGTCGGGATGGCCCCGACCTCACACGGGACGGGCTACTGGCTGGTCGCGTCCGACGGCGGGATCTTCGACTTCGGCGAGGCCCGGTTCTACGGGTCGCTCGGCAACGTCACGCTGAACAAGCCGATCGTGGCCATGGCCGCGGCCGGCGACGGCGGCGGGTACTGGCTGGTCGGCGCCGACGGCGGGATCTTCTCCTTCGGGGACGCGCCCTACGAGGGCTCCGGCGGCGGCGCGGCCTTGAACGGCAGCGCGGTGGCGGTCACCAGCACCTGACCCGGCCCGCCCGCAGCCGGCCCGCAGCCGGTCAGTCCGGGAGGGTGACGCCGAGCTCCTCGGCTCGGGCCAGGGTCTCCTCCGGGAACAGGTTGCGGACCAGGTACAGGTCCCGGGCCAGCACGTAGGAGGGGGCCAGCACCTTGGAGTACCCCTCGAAGTAGACCAGCTGCTTGGTGACGAGCAGCATCTCCTGGGGGGTGCCGATCCCGAACTGCTGCAGCACGGTGAACAGCGACCGGAGGACCTCGCCGAGGCCGACGTCGGAGAGGCCCCGGTCGAGGAGCGGGGCGAACATCGCCTGGACCACCACGGCCAGCTGCGCCTCGTCGGCCTCCACCGGGAGCACCCCGACCTTCTTGAACGCCCGGACCACCGCCACGAAGTCGGCGTCGATCATCGAGGTCCTAAACACGGTGCGGAACAGCTCCCGCCACGGCTCCGACAGCTCGCCGACGATCCCGAAGTCGAGGAACGACGCCCGGCCGTCGTCGAGCAGCCACACGTTCCCGCCGTGCACGTCGCCGTGGAACGGCCCGTGCACCGCCAACGCCTCCAGCCACACCTTGCACACCCGGCGGATCACCAGCTCGGTGTCGACCGGGCCTTCGGGGTCGACCCGGTCGAAGGGCTGGCCGTACATCCGCTCCATGCAGATCACCCGAGGTCCGCACCACTGCTCGTAGACCTCCGGGGCGGTGACGTGCCAGTTGTCGCCGAACGCGTGGATGTTGGCCCGGAACGCGGCCTGCTCCCGGGCCTCCAGGCGCGAGTCCAGCTCCCGGGCGGTGACCCGGGCCAGGTCCTCCACCGCGCCCTTGGCGTTGGCGGTGCGGCCCAGCGCGCTGCGCTCCGCTAGGCGGGCCAGGACGTACATGATGCGAAGGTCGCGCCGCATCCGCCGGGCGATGTCGGGCCGCTGGATCTTGAGGACCGCCTTGCGGCCGTCGCTCAGCACGCACGCATGGACCTGGGCGATCGACGCGGCGGCCAGCGGTCGGTCGTCGAAGGAACGGAACCGGGCGCTGATCGTGGCGCCGAGGTCTTCTTCCACCACCCGGCGGGCGTCCTCGGCGGGGATCGGCGGCACCTGGTCCAAGCACCGCTCGCACGCCGCGGACAGCGGGGCGGGGAAGACGGTGGGGGAGGAGGCGATCAGCTGGCCCAGCTTGACGAAGGTCGGGCCCAGCTTGATGAACCCGTCGACCAGGCCCTCGCAGCCCTCGGCCGCCCACGTCGAACCCCACACCGCGGCGGGGACCGCGGCGAGGGCCTCCCGGGCGGCGGGCACCGTCCTCGGCGCCCCCGACGGCAGCAGCGGCCCCTCCCCGGCCCTGCGGATCCGCCAGCGGGCCGCGGCCCACCCGATCAGGGCCCGACGCGACGGGCGGGCCATGCGGCGGACCACCGCGAAAAACAGGACCACGCCGATCACCAGGGCCCGGGTCGCTTCGCGGACCCCGACCCGGTCGAGGCGGATCGGGGTGACCGCCCGGCCCGGGACCTCGCTGCCCAACCCGGGACGGTCCCTCGGGGGTCTCGGCGGGGTCTCGGTGGAAGCCAGACCGAGACGCGACAGGGGGACCCCCAGGCGCGACAGGCTGGGCCCCAGCCGGGACAGCGGGACGCCGAGGCGGCCTTCCAGCCCGTCGGCGACCGCCTCCGCGACCCGGGCGCTCGGTCGTGGCGCGCCCGACCCCGGATCGAACGATCCGGGGTCGGCGGGAGACGGCGGCAGGGAGGTCAGGGGTGACCCCGATTGACTACGGGTGAGCCGCAGCGCCGGTGTCCTTGATGACCTCCGGCCCGATGGTGGTGTCACTGCGGTGGGCGGCCTCGAGGTCGTCGGGGACGTCCTCGGGCGCCTCGGACTCCACCGACCAGCCGATGATCGCGCCGAGCATGAGCGGCAGGGAGATCACCCAGTACCAGGTGCCCCAGATCAGGGCGATCCCGGCGAAGATGGCGCCCAGCGCCAGACCGGCGGGCCAGATCGACGCGGCCGGGAAGAAGCCGAGAGGCTCCCCGGCGGTCTCCTCGTAGGTGCCGTCGTCTTTGTCCTCGGCCCGGGGGATGCCCTTGCGCCGGGTCCACTGCAGCACCAGGAAGCCGCCGAGCATCAGGTAGGCGGCGAAGCCGAACAGCAGCAGCGCGGTGCCGGTGTCCTCGGTGCTCCAGAACCAGTAGACGGCGCAGATGATCCCGAGGAACAGCGACGCGCCGAGGATGGTCCGCCATTCGATCTTCACAGCACTGCTCCGCAGGGGCGAAGGTGCTTAGCGCTCGTCATGGAAGGCAGCACTGCTCCGCAGGGGCGAAGGTGCTTCGCGCTCGTCATGGAAGGCAGCACTGCTCCGCAGGGGCGAAGGTGCGTCGCGCTCGTCATGGAAGGCAGCACTGCTCCGCAGGGGAGGCAGGAGACGGGTGTTGCGCTCATGTCAGTGACCGACCTTCGTGAGCTCGTCGGGGTGGTTGGCGTCCCACAGCGGCCGCTCGGAGCGGATCGGGGGCAGCGACTCGAAGTTGTGGTCCGGAGGCGGCGACGACGTAGCCCACTCGAGGGTCTGGCCGTCCCACGGGTTGTCGCCGGCGACGGCCCCGGTGCGCAGCGACTTGAACACGTTGATCAGGGTCGGGATGACCCCGATGCCGGTGATGTAGGCGCCGGTCGTCGACAAGGCGTTGAGGAAGTTGAAGCCCAGGTTGGAGTCGTAGGTCGCGATCCGGCGGGACATGCCCCGCAGGCCCAGGTCGTGCTGAGGGAAGAACGTCAGGTTGAACCCGATGAACAGCAGCACGAAGCTCAGCTTGCCGAGGCGCTCGTCGAGCATCCGGCCGGTGTACTTCGGGAACCAGTAGTAGATCGAGGCGAACACCGCGAACACCGAACCGCCGAACATCACGTAGTGGAAGTGGGCGACCACGAAGTAGGTGTTGTGCAGCTGGAAGTCCAGCGGTGGTTGGGCCAGGACCACGCCGGTCAGGCCGCCGAAGAGGAACATGGCGAGGAACCCGACGGTGAACAGCATCGCCGAGTTGAGGGTGATCGTCCCCTTCCACATGGTGCCGATCCAGTTGAAGAACTTGATGCCGGTCGGCACGGCGATGAGCAGCGACAGCGCCGCGAAGAACGGCAGCAGCACCGCGCCGGTGGTGTACATGTGGTGGGCCCACACCCCCATCGACAGGCCGCCGATGGAGAGGGTGGCGCCGATCATGCCCTTGTAGCCGAACACCGGCTTCTTCGACATCGTGGCGATGACCTCGGTGACCACACCGAAGTACGGCAGGGCGAGGATGTACACCTCCGGGTGCCCGAAGAACCAGAACAGGTGTTGCCACAAGATCGGCTGCCCGCCGCCGGAGGGGTCGTAGAAGTGGGTGTTGAGGTGCCGGTCGGCCCACAGCAGCGCCATGGCGGAGGTCAGGACCGGGAACGCCAGGAGCACCAGGAACATGGTCACCAGCTGGTTCCAGGAGAAGATCGGCATCCGGAACATGACCATGCCCGGCGCCCGCAGGCAGAAGATGGTGGTGATCACGTTGACCGCGGTGAAGATGCCGGAGAAGCCGGTGAGGGCGATGCCGACGATCCACATGTCGGCGCCGGGGCCCGGGGCGTGCACGGCGTCGGTGAGCGGCGAGTAGCCGAACCAGCCGAAGTTGGCGGCCCCGTTGTTGGTCAAGAACCCGCCGGTGAGCACCAGGAACCCGCCCAAATACAGCCAGTAGGACAGGTTGTTGAACCGGGGGAACGCCATGTCCGGCGCGCCGATCTGCAGCGGGACGATGTAGTTGGCCAGCCCGAACGCGAACGGCCCGAGGAACACGAAAAGCATGATCGTGCCGTGCATGGTGAGCAGCTGGTTGTAGACGTCCAGCGAAACGAAGTGGTTGTTGGGGGCGATCAGCTGGGTCCGCATCCCCTCGGCCATCAAGCCGGCGGTCATGAACCCGATGAACGCGGTGACCATGTAGTTGAGCCCGATCTGCTTGTGATCGGTGCTGGTGATGAACTTCACCCACCCCCGGGGGCGGGGCCCGGGCACGAACTCGGTCAGCGGCTCCGCGACGAGGCCGCGCGAGGTGCCGGCGGGCTCGGGCCCGGGACGGTCCTGGATGATGGTCACTGATGCACTCCGGCGGTGTGGATCGAGCCCGGCGCCTGGCTGTTCATCCAGGCGTTGAAGGCGTTGACAGGCATGACGTCGACGTTGAAGCGCATGAACGCGTGGTAGGTGCCGCAGAGGTTGGTGCACTCGCCGAGGAACGTCCCGGTCTTGGTCACGTTGATGTCGACGACGTTGTTGACGCCGGCGATCATGTCCCGCTGGAACAGGAACTCCGGCACGTAGAAGGTGTGGACGACGTCGTCGGTGAGCAGCTGGAGCTGGACGGTCTCATTGGCCGGCATGTACAGCACCGGCAGGTCCTTCTCGTCGTTGATGCTGGTCACGGAGTTGTAGGAGCCCTGCTCCTGGTGGCCGTTGGGGTAGGTGAACCGCCAACCCCACTGGAACCCCTCGACCTTGATCTTGACGTAGGGGTTGCTGGAGACGTGGGTGATCTTGTCCTCGCCGCCGTAGAGGAAACCGAAGACCACCGCCACGAGGATCAGCGGCACGATGGTGTAGAACGCCTCGAGGGGGATGTGGTACTGGAACTGGGCGGCTCGGCGAGGCTCGTCGCCCGGCTTGACCCGGTAGCGGATCAGGCACCACACGATCAGCCCCACCACGATGGCCGCCAGGGGCACCCCGATGTAGTAGGTGATGTGCCACAGGCTTCGGACGTACTTGTCGTTGACCGTGACGCCGTGGGGGGAACCGAAATCGGTGGCCAGCAGACGGCCGGAAAGGCTGCTCACTGGCCCAACATTACGGTCGTCGGGCCGGCGGCACCAAACGGAGCCGCTGCGGGCCGACGGTGTACACCGGATCGGTGGTGGACGCCTTCCCGGCGTGGAAGATCGCGAAGCGCTCGAGCGCCGCGCCGGCGAGCACGAGCAGCGCCCCGGCGGCGGCGAGCAGCCGGGTGCGGGGCCGGTCCCGGCGCCCGGCGAGAGCGACGGTGGCGGCTCCGGTCACGCTGGCGGCCCGGGCCGCGCCGGCCAGCACCCGAGGCGAGCCGCTGGTGTACGCGGCGCCGATGTCGGGCTTGTCGGTGTCGCCGGTGGCGACGGCCCGCAAGCGGCGGTGCATGGCCTCGTCGGCGCCGACCTCGAGCGCCGCGCCGACCACCGCCATGCGCCTCGGCCCCGACGCGAAACCATCAGAAGGGTCCAAAGGTGCGAGCGTGCTGAGCAGGATCCCCATCGCCCCGCCCGACGCGGTCGCCGAACCGGCGAACACCCAGGGCAGGTCGCGGCGGGCCTCGTGCCAGGCGGGGACCGCGGTGTCGGCCAGCAAGACGGCGGTGTAGGTGGCCAGCGCCGGGCCGACCAGGGCCGAGCCGACCTGCCCGACGGCGGTCACCGGCCGGGCCACGCGGGCCGGCACCCCGACCTTTTCCCCGATCTCCGCGACCGCCGACGCGCCGGCGAGGGAGGAGAAGATCGAGAAGATCCACGTGCCGACACTCATCGGGGAGGTGATCTTGACCACCCGCAGCATGTGGTGGAACCGGGACCGCCGCCCGAGGTCCTCGATCAAGAACCCGGCGGACACGCCGATCGCCGACATCGTCGCGGCCGACGCCGCGCCGGCCAGGCGGCGGTCGCCGTGGAGGCGGGCCGCGGCGCCGACCAGGCTGGTGCCGGCGGCCAGCCCGCCGGTGAAGAGGTACGCGGCGATCGGCCACTTCCACGTCGGCGGCTTTAGGATCGGCTGGCCGTAGTACGACATCGGCGTCGCGTCGGGGACCATCCGGCGTTCTCTAGCCACGGCGCTGACCTAGGAGCGTCGCGGCGGCGATCCCGAGGAGCCCGAACGCGGCGGCGGTCGCCGCGTTGAACATCGTGCGCAGGTCCCGGGTGGTCGACACCGGGTCGGGCGGCAGCCCGTAGACCTCGGGCTTGTCGAGGAGCAGGAAGAACGCCCCGAAGCCTCCGACGCCGTCTCCGGGGTCGTCGCCGTAGAGCTGGGCGTCGTCGACGCCTTGGTCGTGGAGGGCTTCGATCCTCGCCGCGGCCCGCTCCCGGAGCTGCTCGAGGGGGCCGAACTGGATGGACTGCGTCGGGCACGCCTGGGCGCACGCCGGGGTCTGCCCGCCGCGGAGACGGTCGTAGCAGAGGGTGCACTTCCACACCCGGCCGTCGCCCTTGCGCTGGTCGATCACGCCGAAGGGGCAAGCCGACACGCAGTAGCCGCACCCGTTGCAGATGTCTTGTTGGACCACGACGGTCTCGAACTCGGTGCGGAATAAGGCGCCGGTCGGGCACACCTCCAAGCAGGCCGCCGACGTGCAGTGCTTGCACACGTCCGAGCTCATCAGCCACCGCACCCCGCTGCGGGCGGACTCCGGGTCGGTGGTGGGCTGCTCGACGAACGCCACGTGGCGCCACGTGTCAGCGGAGAGGTGGCCGGTGTTGTCGTAGCTGCGGGCCAGGAAGTTGAGCCCGTCGGCGGGGACGTCGTTCCACTCCTTGCACGCCACCTCGCAGGCTTTGCAGCCGATGCAGATCGAGGTGTCGGTGAAAAAACCGACGCGCTGCTCGCGGTCGTAGCGGGGGGTCCCGATTCCCTGCAGGGTCAGGTCGGTCCCGTCGCTGCCCCGGTCAATGATGGTCACGTCGCTCGCGTCCTCTACCAGTCGGTGCTGTGGGCGGGCGGATGGCCGTCCATCGCCTTCGAATAGTGGTCTTCGACCAGCTTCACCAGCGCCGGTCCCCGCGGCCGGCGGCCGGGCATGATGTCGCAGCTGGCCACCTTCTGCTCCGGGATGTGCACGTTGGAGTCGAGCACGCCGGGCAGCAGGTCGTTGGCGGCGTCGCCGGTGGCCAACCCCCGCCACCCCCAGTGGTACGGCAGGCCGATCTGGTGGACGGTACGGTCCCCGAGGCGCAGCGGCGTCACCCGGTCGGTGACCATCACCCGGGCCTCGATGGCGGAGCGGGCGGTGATGATCGTGGCGTACTCGCCGTGGACCAAGTTGCGCTCCGCGGCCAGCTCCGGGCTGACCTCGCAGAAGAACTCCGGCTGGAGCTCCGAGAGGTAGGGCAACCCGCGGCTCATCCCGCCGGCGGTGTGGTGCTCGGTGAGCCGGTAGGTGCAAAACACGTACGGGTACCCGGCGTTGACCGGAGGGTTGGACCAGTTCCACTTCCGGTCGAAGACCTGCCGCAGCGGGCTGGACTGCACGCCGTAGAGCGGGTTGGCGACGGGGGACTCGTGCGGCTCGTAATGGGTCGGCAGCGGCCCGTCGGTCAGCCCGTTGGGCGCGTAGAGCCACCCCAGGCCGTCTTGTTGCATGATGAACGGCGCGGTGCCGGGCAGCCGCTGCTCGGGCGGCCCGTCGGGGTCGCCGGGATGGTCCGGGCGCATCGTCGCCACGAAGTCGGGGACGTCCAAGCCGGTCCACTTGCCGGCGTCCTCGTCCCACCACACGTACTTCTTGCGTTCCGACCAAGGCGTCCCGTCGGGCCGGGCCGAAGCCCGGTTGTAGAGGATCCGCCGGTTGGACGGCCACGCCCATCCCCACTCGGGGGCGACCCACGACTGCTCGCTGCCGGGCTTGCGGCGGTTGGCCTGGTTGACGCCGTCCGCGTACACGCCGGCGTAGATCCAGCACCCCGACGACGTCGAACCGTCGGCTTTGAGCTCGGTGTAGGACGACACCGGCACCTTCCCGCCGCCGTGGCTGCTGTCGGGGTCGTCGATCAGCGAGAACCCGTTGATCTCCCGCAAGACGGCCTCCGCGGAAGGGTCGTCCCACTGGCCCTCGGTCGGGTAGTCCCAGGTCACGTTGCGCACCGGGATGTCCCGCGGGTCGGTCGAGGCGGCCAGCTTGTCGCGGATGATCCGCCCCAGATGGAAGTAGAACCACAGGTCCGAGCGGGTGTCGCCCTCGGGCTCGACCGCCTTGTTGTGCCACTGCAGGAGGCGTTGGGTGTTGGTGAAGCTGCCGTCTTTCTCGGTGTGGGCGGCGGCCGGCATCAAAAACACCTCGGTGCCGATGTCCTCGGTGCGCAGCTCCCCGGACTCGATCTCGGGGCTGTCGTGCCAGAACGCCGCGGACTCGATCTCGTTGAAGTCCCGCACGACCAGCCAATCCAGGTTGGCCAGGCCCATCCGCTGCAGCTTGCCGTTGGCGGTGCCCGTCGCCGGGTTCTCGCCGACGATGAAGTACCCCTTGACGGTCCCGTCGATCATCCCGAGCACCGACTGGTACGTCGAGTGGTCGCCGTTGACCGCGGGCAGCCAGTCGAAGCCGAAGTCGTTCTCCGGCGTCGCCGCGTCACCCCAGTACGCCTTCAGCAACGAGACGATGTACGCGTCGAGGTGCCCCCAGAACCCGGCCTGGCCGATCTGGTCGTCGATGTAGGCCCGCAGGTTGTTGTCCCGTCCCGCGGTGGGCATCGTCAGGTAGCCGGGCAGCAGGTTGTACAGCGTCGGGATGTCCGTCGAGCCCTGGATGCTGGCGTGGCCGCGGAGGGCCATGATCCCGCCGCCGGGACGGCCCATGTTGCCGAGCAGCAGCTGGAGGATCGACGCGGTGCGGATGTATTGCACCCCGACGGTGTGATGGGTCCACCCGACGCTGTAGACGAACGCGGAGGTCCGCTCCGGGCCGGAGTTGGCGACCAGCGCCTCCGCGACCTTCCGGAACTGGTCCTCGGGGATCCCGCAGGTCCGCTCCACCATCTCGGGGGTGTAGCGGGCGAAGTGACGCTTGAGGACCTGGTAGACGCAGCGGGGGTCTTCGAGCGTCGGGTCCATCTCGTAGTCGCCGTCGAAGCCCGGCGACGCGCCGCCCGAGCCGTGCTGGTAGCCGGCGGACGCCTTCTCTGCGCCGGCCGGCGACCCGGCAGGCGGGCGCCGGTGGGCCAGCTGCCAGGTCTTGGTGTCGTAGCTGCGCTTGTCGGGGTCGTAGCCGGAGAACAGCCCGTCGAGGTCCTCGGTGTCTTGGAAGTCGTCGCTCACCAGCACCGAAGCGTTGGTGTAGGCGACGACGTACTCACGGAAGTCGTGGCCGCCCTGGAGGACGTAGTTGATCAGCCCTCCGAGGAAGGCGATGTCGCTGCCGCTGCGGATCGGGACGTGCTGGTCGGCGACCGCGCTGGTCCGGGTGAAGCGAGGATCGATGTGGATGACCGTCGCGCCGCGGGCCTTGGCTTCCATGACCCACTGGAACCCCACCGGGTGGCACTCGGCCATGTTGGAGCCCTCGATGACGATGCAGTCCGCGTTGGCCAGGTCCTGCTGGAACCCGGTGGCTGCGCCTCTACCGAACGATGCCCCCAAACTGGGGACGCTGGCGGAGTGTCATATCCGGGCCTGGTTCTCGATCTGTATGGCCCCGAGGGCGGTGTACAGCTTCTTCATGAGGTAGTTCTCCTCGTTGTCGAGGGTCGCTCCTCCGAGGCTGGCGATGCCCATGGTGCGCGAAAGCCGATCGCCGTTCTCGTCTACGTCTTGCCAGGTCTCCGCCCTGGTCTTGATCACCCGGTCCGCGATCATGTCCATCGCTGTGTCGAGGTCCAGGTCCTCCCACTCGGTGCCGTGCGGCCGGCGGTAACGGACCTTCGACAGCCGGCCGTGGGTCACCAGCTGCTTGCTGGCCGAGCCTTTCGGGCACAGCCGACCCCGGCTGATCGGGCTGGCCGGGTCCCCCTCGATCTGGGTGACCTTGCCGCCCTTGACGAACACCCTCTGCCCGCAGCCCACCGCGCAGTAAGGACAGATCGAGCGGACCACCGAGTCGGCGGTGTCGGTGCGGGGCTCGAGGCTCGCCGAACGCTCGGATTGGACCGTCCGGCCCATCCCTCGCCAGTCCGCCAGGTTGGTGGCCTGGCGCACGGCCGGCCACGACGCGATCAGCTTGCGCATTTTCATCTGCACGGAGGTCTACCCACCGCGGTGTCGGTTGTCTCACCGTTCCGCCAGAATCTCCGGCGTTCAGCTCTTAGGGCTCCGGCTGACGTCTCCGGGCGGCGTCTGGTCCCACAGCTGCCAGAAGTGGTGGACCGGGCCGTGACCGGACCCGACGTCGAGCGCCCCGGAGTCGGCCAGGGCGCCGCTCAGGTACGCCTTGGCGTCGGCCACCGCGCCGGGCCAGTCGGCCCGACGGGGCCGCAGCGCGGCGATGGCGGACGAGAGGGTGCAGCCGGTGCCGTGGTCGTTGGTGGTGTGCACCCTCGGCGCATGCAGCCGGGTGACCGCCCCGCCGGCCTCGACGAGCAGGTCGGTGCTCTCCTCGATGCCGGTGAGATGGCCGCCTTTGAGCAGCACCCGGCGGGCCCCGAGGTCGATGAGGCGGCCGGCTTGTGCGGCCATCTCCTCCTCGTCGCGGGCCTCGGGTTCTCCCAGGAGGTCGGCGGCCTCCGGCAGGTTGGGGGTGATCAGATCGGCGATCGGTACGAGCCGCCGGCGCAGCGCGCCGAGCGCGTCGGGGTCGAGGAGGCGGTGGCCGCTCTTGGCCACCATGACCGTGTCGAGGACGACGAAGGGCCAGCGGTAGCGCTCCAGCGCGTCGGCCACCGCGTCGATCACCGCGGCGTCGCCGAGCATCCCGATCTTCACGGCGTCGATCCGGACGTCCGCGGCGAGAGCGTCGATCTGGGCGGTGACCCAATCGGCGGGGACCGGCATGACCCCGCGCACTCCGGTGGTGGACTGCGCGGTCAAAGCGGTGATCACCGTCATGCCGTACGCGCCCATAGCCGAGAAGGCCTTCAGGTCGGCTTGGATGCCGGCGCCGCCGCTCGGGTCGGACCCGGCGATGGACACCACGTTGGGGATCATCGGGCGTCCAGCGCCCGGCGCAGCGCCTCCGCGGCGGCCGTCGGGTCGGGCGCAGCCCAGATCGCGGAGATGACCGCCACCCCCTGGGCGCCAGCGGCCAGGCACGACCCGACGTGGTCGGCGCCGATCCCGCCGATCGCGACGACCGGCAGCGGGGTGTGGCGGCGGACCTCTTCGATGCCGGCGTAACCGATCGGCCGGGCCGCGTCGTCCTTGCTGCCGGTCGGGTGGATCGGCCCGACCCCCAGGTAGTCCACGGTCCCCGCCGGCCACCCGGCCAGCTCGTCGACCTGCTCGGGGGTCGTGACCGACCAGCCGATGGTGAGCCCCGGGCCGGCGATCGCCCGGGCGTCGAGGGGATGGAGGTCCGACTGGCCGAGGTGGACGCCCGCCGCGCCGGCGGCGATGGCCACGTCGAGGCGGTCGTTGACGACCAGCGGGACGCCGGCGCCGGCCAGCCGGCGGGCCGCGTCGACCAGCCGGCGGGTCGGCGCGCCCGGGTCGCGCAGCTGCAGCGCGGTGACCCCGCCGGCCACCGCGGCCCGGACCACCGCCTCGGTGGCCGCCAGGTCCGGGGAGGGGCCGGTGACCAGGTAGAGGCGGAGGTCGATCACCGGCGCGCCGCCGCGGCGAGGGCGGCGATCTCGTCGAGGAGCCGGACCGCGAACGTCCCGGGACCGGGCGCGCCTTTCGCGGCGCGGCTCCCGGCCGCCGCCAGCATGGCGGAGGCCGCCGCGGCGGCCTCCAGGGCAGGGGTGCCGGCGCCGGCGAAGGCGGCCATCAGCGCCCCGAGGGCGCAGCCGACGCCGGTGACCCTGGTCATCAACACGTCGCCGCCCGGCACCTCGATGACCTGCGAGCCGTCGGTGACCAAGTCGACCGCGCCGCTGACCGCCACCACCGACCCGGTCCTCCCGGCCAGGGCCACCGCGGCGTCGAGCGCCTCGTGGGAGCCCGCCGTCGAGTCCACGCCCCGGCCTCCGGTGCCGGCGCCGGCTAAGGCCTGGATCTCCGAGGCGTTGCCCCGGATGACCGCCGGGCCCATTCCGGCCAGCTCGCCGGCCAAGGCGCTGCGGTGCTGGAGGGCGCCGACGGCGACGGGGTCGAGCACCCAGGGCGTCGCCGCGTCGCCTGCGGCGGCGGCCGCGGCGACCATGGCCCGCTCGATCTCGGGGGTGAGGGTCCCCATGTTGATCAGCACCGCGGCGGCGACGGAGGCGAACGGGCCGGCCTCCGAGGCATTCTCCACCATCGCCGGGGACGCGCCGGCGGCGAGGAGGACGTTGGCGCTGAACCCGGCGACGACGATGTTGGTCAGGCAGTGAACCAGGGGAGTGGCCTCGACTACCGCCGCGGCCGGGCCGGTGACCTCCGGGTCGGGCCACACCCAGGTGCGGGTCTGCGGACCGGTGCTGGTGCTCATCGTGACGTTCCCTCCGCCGGTACGAACCGGATCAGGTATTACAGGTGCTTCTCAGCCCGGCGGATGCCCGCCGTGCGCCCTGAGTCGATAGTGGTTGCCTCCCGACGCTAGCCGGATCGGGTCTGCTTCCCGGTGGCGTCCGCAGCGGGCCGGCCGGGTACCACAGGAGCCTGCTCAGCTCCCCGATGAGCTGGTGCCGGCACCACCGATCACTTTTTGGGTGACGTCGGCGACCTCCGACGCCGGGGGCGCTGACGCGTTGACTGCCACCCCGTAGGCGTCGAAGGTCATTGTCATGGTCGCCGACGCGGGCCCGGCCCCCGGCGAGGATGCCGGCAACGGGAGCGTCGTTTGGTACTGGCGGACCCGGTTGGCGCTGTCCAACCACACCTTCACCGGCAACGTCGACGTGTGCAGCGCGGCCGCCTCCGACGCCAAGGCCTGTGCAGCTTTCGCGCCGCCGCGGGCCTGGGCCTGTGCCTCCAGCTTCGAGAACTGCAGCGCCGCGTCGTACTCGGTGGTTGCCACCCCGGCGACGGTGGTCGTCCCCGCCTTGACCACCTGGTCCGACACCGCCTGCAGCTGTCCCAGCAACGCCGCCGGGTTGTTGGAGCCGCCCGACACCAGCTGGGCGTACGACGCGCCGAGTTTCGCCTGCGCGACCTGGCTCAAGTTGATCTCCACCCACTGCTTGCCGCCAGGGATCTGTGACCGGTCGGCGGCAGGCACCTGCAAGAACATGTTCGGCCCGATCAGCACCAGCTGCGCCGCCGTTCCCGCCGGACCGGTCATCGACATCGTCACGGCCTTCGACGCGAAGTTGACCGTCCCCGACCCGTTGACGACCTGCTGGCTCGCTGCTCCCGCCGACGAGGGCATCTGCGTCGACTCGGAAAAGCGGAAATGGGCGGTGCGGGCGGCCAGCGTCGAGGTGTACGCGGTCTCCACCGCCTTCGCCGGGGAGGGGGCCGCCCCTGACGACGAGCTGCCGCAACCGGCCAGGACGCCGACCAGCGACGCGGCCGCCACAGCAGCAGCGGCTGTCCTGCCCGGCCTGGACTCCGTGCCTGTCACCAATGCCATCGAGCTACCCCGCCTTTCCGCGAACAGTGCATTCGGGCTGTACCCGGCCGACTGCACCGGTAACCAGGCGGGAAGGCAGGTCCGATGCGACCGAGGAGGACTCGGGCTGAAGTAGGATTTAATTCAAGCCGAAAGTCGGATAACAGGTTTGTTCATGCCCAAGGTGAAGATCTCTGCCACCGTCGACCCGGCGCGCCTCAAGCGGGCGAAGGAGCTGACTGGCGTTAGGAGCGTCTCGGAGGTGCTCGATCGGGGACTCGCGGCCCTCATCGAGGACGAGCTGGAACGAATCCACGCCGATGGTTACTCACGGGAGCCTCAAGCCGACGAGACGGTGACCGCCGTCAGCTCAGATGTGTGGGCCGACCTGCCCTGGGATGAGGAGTGAGTCAGACCGCGCCCACCCCCGAACGGGGTGATGTGTGGTTCGCCGACGTTCCCGGCGACAAGCGCCGACCCGTGGTGGTGCTCACCAGGAGTTCGGTCCTGCCTCGGCTAGCGACGATCCTGGTGGCCCCGGTGACCACCCGAGTGAGAGAGATCCCAACCGAGGTCCCACTCGGGCCGGCCCATGGCCTCCCTCGGCGGTGCGTAGCGAATTTCGACAACATCCTGCCGCTGCCAAAAGAGAAGCTCATCCAGCACGTCGGTCGCCTCGACGCGCCGGAGATGAGGCGGGCGTGCGCTGCGGCACGTTTTGCCATCCAGTGTTGACCACGGTTCGTCGCTGACGCGAATCAGGCCGCGTGTAGGGCCTCGAGGAGGCGCCCCAGCTTGTCGAGGTCGGCTGCGCATTAGACGCCGAGGTCTCGTCGCCGGCTAAGGGGATCTCGCCTTGCGCCGGCGCAGCGGAGCGTCTGGGCTCCTTGCTGCCTCAGGCAACTCGTCGGCGAGTTGAACCGGGATGACTTCCACCAGCTGCTCGAGGCCGCGGAACGCCGCCGGGTTGCGGGTGTAGAGCGGGATGCCGGCCGCGCAGGCGGTCGCAGCGACGAGCAGGTCGTCGGTGCGCGGGCCGGTGCCGCGACGGTCGATGGCGGCGTAGATCCGCCCGTAGGCCCGGGCTGCTTCCCCGTCGAAGGGCAGCGGGTCGAAGGCCGCCTCGGCTCGCTGCAGGCGGTCCTGGCGCCGGGCACGCTCGGCCGCGTCGCCGGTGGCGTGGGGTCCGGCGGCGAGCTCGGCCATGGTCACCGCGCTGACGGCCAGCTCGGCGGGCAGGTCGCCGACCGACAACCGGTCGAGGTCGACGACCACCGACGTGTCGACGATCCCTCGGGCCGCCCGAGGCCGTCGGGCTGCGGGGCGCCCTGGCGCCGCCGGTTCAGCCACGAGGCGCGCTGTTCGGGGATCCGAGCCGGTCGAGATCGCCACGCAGCCCGGAGTGGTCGACGCCGGGGGCGTGGCGGAACACGGCGAGCGCGGTGTCCGCGCTCACGAACCGGTGCCGGCGCATCGGGGCCAGCTCGCCGACTGGCGTCCCGTTGCGGGTGACGATGAAGCTCTCCCCGTCATCGAGGCGGCGCATGATGTCGCCGCTTTGGTTGCGCAGCTCCCGCTGGCTGATCTCGGTGGCCACCTCCGGGACCGTAGCATGTCGTGCTACACGGGCTGGAGGGGGCCGATTGCCATCGGGGCCGGTTTGGCTCTACCATGGTCGACCGGCCCGGCGGTCCGTCGCGGCCCGCCGGTGGCACCTGAACCCAGGCTGTCGCCGCCGCTCGCTACAGCTTCACTCTCCCAAGGACTTCGCCGTGCGCACCTACACTCCCAAGCCCGCCGACATCGAGCGTGTCTGGTACGAGGTCGACGCGGACGGCGCCGTCCTCGGACGGCTGGCGACCGAGATCGCCCGCGTGCTGCGGGGCAAGCACAAGCCGATCTTCGCTCCCAACGTCGACACCGGCGATCACGTGATCGTGCTCAACGCGTCCAAGATCGTCATGACCTCCGGCAAGGCCGAGAAGAAGCTGGCCTACCGGCACTCCGGCTACCCGGGCGGCCTGCGGTCCCGGACCTACCAGGAGCTGCTCGACACCAAGCCCGAAGAGGCGGTCAGGCGTGCCGTCAAGGGCATGCTGCCGAAAGGCCCGCTCGGCCGGTCGATGATCAACAAGCTGAAGATCTACTCCGGGCCCACCCACCCCCACTCGGCGCAGCAGCCCAAGCCGCTCACCGTCGACCCCCGCACGCACCGGGCGTCCTGACCCGTACTCACGAGGAGCTTCCCCACCGGATGCCCAAGCCGCTGATCCAATCCACCGGCCGCCGCAAGGCTGCTGTCGCCCGTGTCCGTCTCCGCCCCTCCGGCGGCAGCGAGACCACGGTCGTCACGGTCAACAAGCGACCCATCGCCGACTACTTCCCGTCCGCGACCCACCAGATGATCATCACCGAGCCGCTCCGCCTCACCGAGAAGGACGGCGCTTATGACATCGACGCCACCATGGACGGCGGCGGGATCTCCGGGCAGGCCGGCGCGCTGCGCCTCGGCATCGCCCGGGCCCTGGCGGAGCTCGAGCCCGAGCTTCGCACCTCGCTCAAGCGAGCCGGCTTCCTCACCCGCGACGCCCGCGAGAAGGAATCCAAGAAGTACGGCCTGAAGAAGGCCCGCAAGGCGCCTCAGTACTCCAAGCGCTAATCCCAACCGGAATCGGAGCGGCGACGTGACGCTTCGCTTCGGCACGGACGGCGTTCGGGGCGTGGCCGGCGCCGAGCTCACCCCAGAACTAGTGATGGCCCTCGGGCGGGTGACCGCCCGGGGGCTCGTCGCGTCCGTGCCCCGTTCGTTCGTGGTCGGGCGCGACACCCGCCGGTCCGGTCCGATGCTGGCCGCGGCGCTGGCGGCCGGCCTGGCCGCGGAGGGCGTCGAGGTCATCGACGTCGGTGTGCTGCCCACCCCGGCCGTCGCCGCGCTCTGCGCGGCCCGGGGTCTCCCCGGCGCGGTGATCTCCGCCTCCCACAACCCCTTCGCCGACAACGGCGTGAAGCTCTTCGCCGCCGGCGGCCTCAAGCTCGACGACGCGACCGAGGAACGGCTGGAAGCGGCGTTGCTGGCGGCGGTCGGCGGCTCGTCGCCCCACCCGCCGACGGCGGCCGGCGTCGTGGCCCGCTCGGGGGCCGACATCGGAGGCGTGAACGTCGACCCCGACGCCGCCGAGTGGTATCGCCACCGGGTGGTGGGGGCCCTCGCCGGCCGGCGCCTCGACGGCCTCAAGGTCGCGCTGGACTGCGCCAACGGGGCCGTGTCGGGGGTGGCCGCCTCCGCGGCGCGCGACGCCGGCGCCGAGGTGGTCGCGGTGCTCGGCGCCGCCCCCGACGGCACCAACATCAATCGGGGGACCGGCAGCACCTATCCGGAGCCGCTGGGCGAGCTGGTGGTGGCGGCCGGCGCCGACCTCGGGCTGGCGTTCGACGGGGACGCGGACCGGGTGATCGCCGTGGACGGGATGGGTCGAGTGGTCGACGGTGACCGCCTGCTGGCCCTTTTCGCCACCGATCTACGGGCTCGGGGTGCGCTGGCCGACGACACCGTGGTGGTCACGGTGATGACCAACCTCGGTTTTCACCAGGCGATGGCCGCGGCTGGGATCACCGTGCATCAGACCCAGGTCGGCGACCGCTACGTGCTCGAGGCCCTCGACGCCAACCGGTGGTCCCTCGGCGGGGAGCAGTCGGGGCATGTCATTTTCCGCGACCTGGCTACCACCGGCGACGGGCTGCTCTCGGGCCTGCTGCTCGCCGACCTGGTGGCCCGCTCCGGGCGGTCCCTCGCCGAGCTGGCCGACGGGTCGATGGTCCGCCTCCCCCAGGTGCTGCGCAACGTGGCCGTCGCGGACCGCGACGGGCTCCCCGGCGCCCGGGCGGTGTGGGACGCGGTGCGCGACGCCGAGCGGGCCCTCGACGGCCGGGGCCGGGTCCTGCTCCGCCCGAGCGGGACCGAACGACTGGTCCGGGTGATGGTGGAAGCGCCGAGCGAGGAGGAAGCCGACCAGGTGGCCCTCCACCTGGCCGACGCGGTGACCGGAGCGCTCGGCAGCCCCTGAGCAGCCCGTCCGCCGGACCGGTCGCAGCGGGCGCTCCTCCCGCCAGCGCCGCCGGCGGCTATGACCTTGGTCACTTCGTCCGCTTTTCTCCGATTAGCGCGTAACGAGGAGGGGGTGCGCGGCGATAGCGGTGAGATGAACCCGTTGCCCGCCTCGACCTCATGGGAGGACGTCCTCGCCGGCGCCCGCCGGGGCGACGACGACTGCTTCGCCGTGCTGTGGCGGTGGCTGCAGCCGGCGCTGATCGGATGGCTACGGGTGATCGCCCCCGGTGTGGAGGAGGAAGCCGCGGCGGAGACGTGGATAAGCGTGACGCAGAGCCTGGAGCGTTTCGAGGGTGACGCCGGCACGTTTCGAAGCTGGGTGTTCACCATCGCCCGCCGCCGCGCCGTCGACGCGCACCGTGTCCGCACCCGCCTACCGGAGCCGACCGACATGAACCATCACGAGACCCCGGCACCGATCGACGACCCGAGCATCGAAGTCACCGAGAGCCTGGCCAGCGAGGAAGCCGTGCGTCTCCTCCGCCGGCTCCCGGCCACCCAGGGGCAGGTCGTGTCCCTGCGGGTGGTGGCCGGCCTGTCGGTCGCCGAGACCGCCCGGGCCCTCGGCAAGAGCGAAGGCGCGGTCCGGGTGCTGTGCCACCGGGGCCTGCAGCACCTCGCCGGGCTCCTCGACACCGACAGCGTCGACGCCGACGCCGAGGTCGCGTCGTGAGGTGGCCGACGCTCGGCCGTGACCGCGGCGCCGACCGGATGGCCCCGCCGCTGGCCGACGATCTAGTCGAGGCGGTCCTCAGCGGCGAGGACCGCCCCGACCTGCCCGAGGCCTACCGGAGAGTCGCCAGGGTCATGGCCGCCGCCCGCCAGATCGGCGAGCAGCCAGCCGCCGGCGAGGAAGCGGCGCGCGCCGCCTACCGGGCGCTGCGCCCGACCGGAACCGCCGGGGCCGTCACCGGCCAGCTCTCTAGCGGCCAGATCCCTACCGGCCAGCTCCCTGCCGGCCAGCTCCCTGCCGGCCAGCTCCCTGCCGGCCAGGTCCCTGCCGGCCAGCTCCCTGCCGGCCAGGTCCCTGCCGGCCAGGTCCCTGCCGGCCAGGTCCCTGCCGGCCAGGTCCCTCCCGGCCCAAGCGGACCCGCCGCGCCGGCCGCTCGGACCGCCGTCCCGGCCTCCAGGCCCGTCGCCCCGGTCGCCGAGCGGGCCGCCCCGACCGTCCCCGCCGGGAACCGTGCCGGTCGACGGGCCGCGGCGCGCCGCGCCGCGCACGCCGGCGGCCGGGTCGGAGTGATCGCGGCGGCGGCGGTATTGGCGACCGGCGCCACCGCGGCGGCCGCGGCCAGCGGGCACCTACCGGCGCCGGTGCAGCGAGCGACCAGCCACTGGCTGGCCGGCGCCGGTATCCACGTCCCCGAACCCGCAGCCCGCCCCGCCGCCGCGGCCCTCGCCCGCCCGGCCCGCACCCCCGAAGACCCGTCCGAGGCGGGGGCAGGCCAGATCGCAGCCGGCGTCACCACCGCGCCCGCCTCGGGGGCCGGCCGGGGCGCCGCGCCGGGCGCCGCGGCGCCCGCCGCCCCCGACGGCGGCCCGATCCCGCCCGACGCGGCCCCGGCCGCCGGGCCCAGCCAAGACGGGACCCGCCGAGACGGGACCAGCAGTGACCCCCCCGGCGCTGCGAGCGACCCCCGAGGGTTCCAGGGCAGCCGGCCGCCGGCCGACGGCCGCGGCTCGCGCCCGCCGACCGACGGCCAGCCCCCCGGGTCCGCGCCGCCCGACGCCGGCCGGTGGAGCGGGCCGGGCGGGGGAACCCGGCAGCCGGCGAGCGCCCAGCCCGGCGGGCCGGAGCCCTCGAGCACCACCACCTCCACGACGTCGACGACCTCGACCACGGTGCCGGCCGAGGCGCCCGCCGGCACCGCCCCGACCACGACGCTGCCCTAAGCGCCCGGGCGCCAGCCCACCCCGCCGCTTTCCCCCCGCCGTCCCCGAACCTCCGACCCCCCCGGAAGAGGACCCGCATGCACCCCCTGCTCCTTGCTGTCTACAGCGCGTTCTCGGCGCTGCTGTTCGCCATCGCCGCCGGCACCCTCTGGTGGATGCTGCACGCATGGCGGACCCCTGAGGTGCTGCGCGGGACCGGCTTCCAGGTGGCTCAGAGCCAGCCGCAGCTGTCGTTCTCGCTGCTCGTCCCCGGCCGCCACGAGGAGGCGGTGATGGGGGCCACCCTCGACACGCTGATGGCTTCGGACCACCCGGACTTCGAGGTCATCGCCATCGTCGGCCACGACGACCACGCCACCCGCGAGGTCGCGGAGGCCGCCGCCCGCCGGCACGGCCCGCGGCTCAAAGTCGTCGTCGACGAGAACTGGCCGAAGAACAAACCCAAAGCCCTCAACACCGCCCTGCCGCACTGCACCGGCGACGTGGTCGGCGTGTTCGACGCCGAGGACGAGGTGGACCCCCGACTGCTGCGCCAAGTAGACGCCACCTTCAGCGAGTCCGGCGCCCACATCGTGCAAGGCGGCGTCCAGCTCATGAACTTCCGGACCACCTGGTACTCGCTGCGCAACTGCCTGGAGTACTTCTTCTGGTTCCGCAGCCGGCTGCACCTCCACGCCGAGCACCGTTTCATCCCCCTCGGCGGCAACACGGTCTTCGTCCGGACCCCGGTGTTGCGGGCGGTGGACGGCTGGGACGCCGAGTGCCTGGCGGAGGACTGCGAGCTGGGGGTGCGCCTCTCCACCCTCGGCGCCAAGGTGGCCATCGCTTACAGCGCCGACCTGGTGACGCGCGAGGAAACCCCTGACACCCTCCGCAGCCTGTTCAAGCAGCGGACCCGCTGGAATCAAGGGTTCCTGCAGGTGCTGCGCAAGGGGGAGTGGCGTCACCTACCCAGCCGCCGCCAGCGCCTCCTGGCCCGCTACACCCTGTCGATGCCGTTCCTGCAGGCCTTCGCCGGGCTCGGGCTGCTGGTCTCGCTGGCCACCGCTTTGTGGATGAAGGCTCCGGTGGTGCTGGCGTTGCTGTCGTTCCTGCCGGCGGTGCCGACGCTGGTGTCCCTGGCGTTCGAGATGGCCGGGCTGCGGGAGTTCTGCCGCCTCTACTACGTCCGGCCCCGGGCGTGGGACTACGCCCGGCTGCTGGCGGGCATGTTCCCCTACCAGTTGGTCCTGGCCGCCGCGGCGGTGCGGGCGGTGGTCCGAGAAGCCCTCGGCCAGCGGGGCTGGGAGAAGACCGCCCACGTCGGCGCCCACCGCGCCGGCGACACCGCCGCCGTCCGACCGCAGGAGGCCTACTCGTGACCGCCACCGCCACCGACCTCGAGGCGCTGGGCCTGCGCCGCCCCGAACCCGGCGACGTCGGTCCCGACGACGTCCTCACCCTCCGCCGGCGGCTGTGGGTGTGGGGCGGGCTGCACCGGGCCAGCCTGCTCATCGTCGGTGGGCTCCTGGCCGTCGCCGGGGCGGTGCACGGCTGGGGCGCCGCCCACTCGCCGGCGCTGACCGACGACGAGGGAACCTACATGGCCCAGGCGTGGGCGGTGCAGGTGCAACACACCCTCGCCCCCTACACCTACTGGTACGACCACCCGCCTCTGGCGTGGCTGCAGATCGCCGGCTGGACGTGGCTCACCGGGTCGTTCCGCCCGTCCGTGGACGCCATCGACGCCGGCCGCCAGCTCATGGTCATCGCGTCGATGATCTCCTCCGGGCTGCTCTACGTCCTGTCCCGCCGCTTGGAGATGCGCCGCTGGACCGCCGCGGTGGTGGTGGCGCTGTTCGCCCTCAGCCCTCTGGCCGTCGACTACCAGCGGCTGGTGCTGCTCGACAACGTCGCGGTCCCGTGGCTGCTCGCCGCCATGGTGCTGGCCGCGTCGCCGCGCCGCAGCCTGTGGGCCGCGTCGGCGGCGGGGGCGTGCATGGCGGTGTCGATCCTGAGCAAGGAGACGTTCCTGCTGTTCCTGCCCGCGGTGGCGGTCCTTTTGTGGGTGCGCGCCGACCGGCGGACCCGCAGCTTCTGCCTCACCGGCTTCGCCGCCACGTTCGTGCTGCTGGCGGCGGCCTACCCGCTCTACGCCACCCTCAAAGGGGAGCTGATCCCCGGCAAGGGGCACGTCAGCCTGTGGCAGGCGGTCGACTTCCAGCTCTTCGCCCGCCAGTCCTCGGGCAGCCTCTTCGCCGCCGGCTCCAACGCCCACACCACCGCCGCCAACTGGCTCCACCTCGACGCCTGGCTGCTCGGCGTCGGCCTCCTGGCCCTGCCGGTGTCCCTGAGCGCGCGGCGGGCGTGGCCGGTGATCGTCGCCCTCGCCGTGCCGCTGCTCACCATCCTCCGCGGCGGTTACCTGCCCGACCCGTTCGTCATCGGGCTGCTGCCGTTCGCGGCGCTGTCGGTCGGCATGGCCCTCGACGTCCTCGCCGGGCCGCGCCCCGCCGGACCGGACCGGACCGGCCCGCAGCGGCCGGCGTCGTTGGTGGAGCGGATGGCGCGCACCGCCGGAGCGGCCCGCCGGCCCAGCGGGCGCGGCGCGCTCGCCGCCGGCGTGGCCGTGGCCCTGGTGTTAACCGTCGCCCCCCGCTGGGACCACGGCGACCGGGCCTTGGCCGCCGCCAACGCCACCACCCCGGTGTGGTCCGCGGAGACCTGGATCGAGCAGCACGTCTCCAAGAACCAGAGGCTGATCGTCGACGACAGCATCTGGGTCGACCTGGTCGAGCACGGATTCGACCCGGATCTCGGCGTCGTGTGGTTCTACAAGCTCGACAACAGCAACAACTTGGACCCGTCGGTGTCGCGGGCGCTCCCGCAGGGGTGGAAGGACTTCGGCTACATCGTCTCCACCCCGGTCATCCGCTCCGCCCTGGCCCAGATGCCAGGGCAGCTGACACCGGTGCGCGACGCCATCGGGTCCTCGCAGGTGGTCGCCTCCTTCGGTGCGGGGGCCGCCACCGTCCAGGTTCGCCGCATCACCGTGCCCGGCCGGACCTGGCCCACCACCGTCCGCCGGCCCGCCCCGGCCCCCGCCCGCCCCTGACGGGGCGCCCCCGCCTGCCCGCCGACCCCGAACGCCCGCCAACCAGAGGAGCCCCGAACATGGCTGTCACCGAAGAGACCACAACCCCGCAGTTCGCTCACGCCGTGCGCGGCTACGACCGCTTCCAAGTCGACGAGTACATCGGCCGGCTCAACGAGTGGGCCGCCGGCGCGCAGGCCCGCGCCGAGCACGCCGAGCGGCGCGCCGCCACCTCCGAGGAGGAGGTGCGCGCCCTCCACCACCGCCTCAACCAGCTGGAAGCAGAACGACCCGCAACCCCCGAAGCCGCGGTGAGCGCGGCCGCGGAGCGGGTGTCGGGCGCGGTCGCCGCCGGCCTGCGCGAGATAGAACAGATCCGGGCCCGCGCCGCCCAGGAGGCCGACCGACTGGTAGCCGACGCCCGCCAGCAGGCGGTCGAGCTGGTCGAGTCGGCCCGCCAGTCGATGGCGGCGATCGGCGAGGCCGGCGCCAAGGAACGCCAGGAGGCCACCGTCCACGCCCGCAGCATGATCGACCAGGCCACCTCCAAAGCCGCCGACGTACGCCGCCAGGCCGACGACGCCGCCCAACAGCTGCTCCGCGACGCCAAAGCCAGGGCCGAGGAAATGATCGCAGCCGCCGAGGCCGACGCCGCCGACCGCCGCCGCCAGTCCGACGACGAGACCCGCCGCCAGCAGGAGGCCATCAACCGTCTCGTCGCCGAGCGCCAGCAGATCAAGCAGGACCTGGGCCGCCTGCGCGGCGCCATCCACACGCTCATCGCCGAGCCGCTCGACGGGCACGACGCCGAAGGCGCCTCCGGGGACCAGACCGCGGTCATCGACCTGCGCGCCGGCGCCGGCCAACCGCAGGCGGCCGCCCCCGGCCGCAAGTGACCGCCACCGTCGGCGGGCTGCGTCGCTCCGCCCGGCGGGTCGCGGGACGCGGGATCCTCGGGCTTCTAGTCGCCGCGCTGCTCGCCGTCGGCGTAGCCTGGGGGGTCTCCGCGTCCTCGGGCCGCGCCGCCTCCTTCCCGGAGACGGTCACCCCGGCCGACTCGCCCGGAGCGTTCCTCGCCGGCTACGAGCAGCCCGACGGGCGGGTGGTGCGACGCGACCAGGGCGGCGACACCGTGAGCGAGGGTCAGGCGTACGCCATGCTGGTCGCCGCGGCCATCGGCGACCGGGCCCGTTTCGCCGCGGCGTGGACGTGGGCCTCCGCTCACCTGCTCGAACCCGACGGGCTGCTGGCCTGGCACTGGCAGGACGGGGTGGTCACCGGTGCCGAACCGGCCGCCGACGCCGACGTGGGCGCCGCCGCCGGTCTGGTCAGCGCGTCCATCCGGTGGCGGGACCCGTCGTACCTGGCGGCCGCCCGGCGCCTCGCCGCCGCGGTCGTCGCCCACGAGACGGTCCCGACCGCGACCGGCCCGGTGCTGGCCGCCGGGCCGTGGGCCACCACCCAACCGCCCCGCGTCGACCCGTCCTACCTGTCTCCCGAAGAGCTCGGGGTGCTCGCCGCCGCGCTCGGCGGGCCGTGGCCGGCGCTGGCCGCCAGCGCCGACCGTCAGCTGCAGGCCCTCACCGCCGGCGGCACGCTCCCGTCCGACTGGGCGGTGGTCGGCAGCGACGGGGCGGTGCACCCCGCCAGCCCGCCCGGCACCCCGAGCGCCCCGGTCCGCTACGGCTTCGACGCGGCGCGGGCGCCGATATGGCTGGCCGGCGCCTGCCTCCCCGCCTACCGCGCCGCCGCGGCCGGCCTGCTGCCGGCCCTGCGACGCGGCGGCGGCCAGCTGGAGCTGGACCTCGGCGGCAAGCCGTCGCCGGGGCTGCCCAGCCCGGTCGGCACCCTGGCGCTGGCTGCCGCCACCGCGGCCTCAGGCGACCAGCCAGCAGCCGCCGCCCTGGAGGCCAAGGCGGCAGCGGCCGACCGGGCCCATCCCACCTACTACGGAGCCGCGTGGCTGGCCCTCACCACCTTGACCCTCGACCACCGACTGGAGACGTGCCCGTGACCGACGCCACGATCATCGTCCCGACCCGCCACGAGGCGGACAACGCGCCGGTGCTCGCGGCGCGAGCGTCGCTGTGCCTGGCGGGGTCGGGCCTCGACGCCGAACTGCTCTTCGTCGACGACTCCGACGACCACACCCCGACGGTGCTGGCCGACCTGGCGGAGCGCTACGGCCCCGTCGGGGTGCTGCACCGCTCGGCCGGGGAGCGCCGCGG
Source organism: Acidiferrimicrobium sp. IK (assembly GCF_025499425.1). Lineage (GTDB taxonomy): Bacteria > Actinomycetota > Acidimicrobiia > Acidimicrobiales > Palsa-688 > Acidiferrimicrobium. Next base: position 4,408 of record NZ_JAIMCB010000012.1, on the reverse strand, counting down.
CGGGCTGGCCGGTGCGGTGCTCGCGGGGATCGCGGCGACCGACTCGGAGGTGGTGGCGGTGATGGACGGCGACTTGCAGCACCCGCCGGAGCTGCTCGGCGCGCTGATCGCGCCGGTGCTCGGCGGGGACGCCGACATCGCGATCGCCACCCGCTACGCCGGCGGGGGAGCGGCCGGCGGGCTGGCCGGTCCCGGCCGGCGGCTGGTGTCGCGGGCGTCGCGGCGGGCGGTCGGGCTGGTGCTGCCCCGGCTGCGCTCGATCAGCGACCCTCTCGGCGGGTACTTCGCGATGCGCCGCTCGGTGGTGGACGGCGCGGCGCTCCAGCCCGACGGGTTCAAGATCCTCCTCGAGGTCCTCGCCGGCGGAAGCTGGGAGCGGACCGTCGAGGTGCCCTACTCGTTCGCGCCCCGCCACGCCGGGACGTCGAACGCCTCGGTGGAGACAGGCTGGCGGTTCGTGCGCCAACTGGGGCGCCTGGCCGGGGCGTGATCCGTGCGCCGGGCCGATCCTGGCAGAGGCGCAAAGCGGCGGAGGCGCGTTCATGAAGCGCGCCTCGTCGGCGCCGAGCCCACGACGCTCAGGCCTTCGGTGAGACTATGAGATCACCTTCTCGTTGACAGGCCTCGTCCGTCCAGCGCCGGTAGCCGACGACTCCTTCGCAGGGTCATACTGCAGGGGTGATCGAGGCGGTCGTGTTCGACTTGGACGGAGTGCTGCTCGATTCTGAGATCCTCTGGGACGGCGCGCGTCGCCGGGTCGCCGACGAGCACGGCGGGCGGTGGCGCCCAGACGCGACCTCCGACATGCAGGGCATGAGCTCGGTCGAATGGTCGACGTACCTGCGAGACCAGATCGGCGTCGAACTCGACAAGGAGCGGATCGTCGAGCTGGTGGTGGCTGCGCTGCTCGCGCGTTACCGACATCATTTGCCCCTGCTACCCGGCGCACTCGACGCGGTTGCAAGGATCGGGCGACGTTGGCCGCTAGCGCTGGCCTCATCGGCGAACCGGCCCGTGATCAATGAGTTTCTAGCCCTGAGCGGCTTGACCGACGCCTTCTTGGTCACCGTGTCGTCGGAGGAAGTGCCGAGAGGCAAGCCCCATCCCGATGTCTACCTGGAGGTATGCCGGTGCCTTCGGGTGCCATCGCGTCGCTGCGTTGCCATCGAGGACTCGTCCAACGGGATCAAGGCGGCACTGGCTGCCGGCATGCGGGTGGCGGCTGTACCGAACCGGGAATTCCCACCCGAGGCCGGGGTGCTGGCTCGAGCCGACCTGGTGGTCCACCAGCTCGATGACCTCACCGTGTCGAGGCTCAGCCGGCTGGGCGACGAACCCGAGCAAAGCGCCGTCGACCCGGTCGACGAGCAGGAGATGGAGTCCTTCCCCGCCTCCGACTCCCACTCCGACTGGGCGGGGCCATCCGCCTAGCCGGCCCGACGGTCCCTGGAAGGTAGACCGGGGGCGCAGCTGGATCCCGATGGTTAGTCTGGGCGTCGTGTTGCGTCCTGAAAGCTGGACCAGACCAGCGGGTGAGAGTCCCGTCCGGGTAATCGCCGGAGAGCCCGGTAGCAGGCCCCGGTTCGTCGCGGAGACGTGGCGGGCTGAGCGGGGCGTCAAGAGCCTCTTTGGAGGGAGCAAGCGTGCGGGCCGTAGTGCCACCAGGCGCGAGTCCTGCAGCCTCGTCACATTCACAATGGGGGAGCCGAGCCGCTCACATCACGGCGAAGGCCCATGTCCGACCTCCTGGCCAGTTCCGGAGATGCCCTTGGTCGGGTCCCCTCGGGGTACGGGGAGCGGCACGTACGCAAGGTTTGGGTCGGAACAGGAGAGACCCGTCTGTGCAGCCTTGTCAGCAAAGACCGATCGTATAAGCCGATGGTGAAATCGAGCGGAGCACAGCGGGAGTCCGACGGGGTCGTAGTACCGTTGATCGCCGGGATGAACCCGGCGGGAGGGAAGGGCCCCGACTTCGGTCAGGCTGGTCGAGCGGGTAAGCGCGAGGGCATGGCTGGGACCGCCCAGCCCAACTACCCCGAGGGGCGCCATGTGGCCCCGGTCAAAGTGCGACAACTGCAGAACCGGCTATGGGCTACGGCCAAGCAGTCTCCGGATCGGCGTTTCCACGCCCTGTATGACCGCATCTACAGGAGTGACGTTCTGTGGGAGGCGTGGGAGCGGGTTCGGGCTAATCGTGGCGCTGCGGGGGTCGACGGATTGACCTTGGCGGCGGTGGAGGACTACGGGGTTCATCGGATGCTCGATGAACTGGCTGAGCGCCTCCGTGCAGGCATCTACCGTCCGGCGCCGGTGCGCCGGGTGGAGATACCAAAGCCTGATGGCTCCAAGAGGCCGTTGGGCATTCCTGGCGTAGTGGACAGGGTGTGCCAGCAGGCAGCGAAGATTGTCCTCGAACCGATATTCGAGTCCGACTTTCTGCCCTGCTCGTTCGGGTTCCGCCCGAAGCGGTCGGCCACCGACGCCTTGGAGCGGTTGCGGGTCGGTTTTATCGAAGGCTACGAGTTCGTCTTCGAGGCCGACATCGCCGACTTCTTCGGGAGCTTGGACCAGGACATATTGATGTCTCTGGTCGAGGCTCGGGTATCGGACCGGCGGGTACTCAAACTGCTGCGACAGTGGCTGCGTGCGGGTGTGTTGGCCGATGGGGTGGTTTCCGAGACGGTCACCGGGACACCTCAGGGCGGGGTGATCTCGCCGCTGTTGGCCAACATCTACTTGCATGCATTCGACCGGGCCTGGGTTGAGCGTGGCACCGGGGAAGTCGTCCGCTATGCGGACGACTTCGTGGTGATGTGCACATCTCAGGAACAGGCCGAGCAAGCCCGTGAGACGGCGAGAGCCATCTTGGGTGACCTCGGGTTGAGGCTGCACCCGGACAAGACCCGTGTGGTCGAACTCCGGGGTGGCAAGGAGGGTTTCGACTTCCTCGGTTGCCATCTTCATGCCCGTATGTCTGGCAAGCAGTGGGAGCAGCGGCGCATTGTCCGCTACTACCTGCACCGCTGGCCCTCGCAGCGGTCGATGAAGAGGGCTCGACAGCGAGTCAAGGCCCTGACCGGTCGAAGCCAGGTGGGGATGGAGTTACAAGCCGTCATCGGACGGCTGAACCTGTTCCTACGGGGATGGGGCAACTACTTTCGCACCGGGAACGCTGGCAACAAGTTCATCGAACTTGACCGCTACGTAGCGTGGCGACTCCGCCGCTTGCTCATCAAGAAGCGAGGTCGCAATCTCCGTGCTGGTCAAGCGGACCGTTGGAAGCGCACCTGGTTCCATGACCAGGGCCTGCACAAGCTCATGGGAACTATCCGATATCCGAAGGCAGCGTAACCATGTCAAGAAGACCGTCGTTAAGCCGTATGCGGGAAAACCGCACGTACGGATTGAAAGGGGGATGGGGAAACGGGCTCACCAGAGCACCGCGCCCCTGACTACCAGTGGGCGCATCGGTCCTGGTGTGCGGAGCGGTCTTCGACGGGGTCTCCGACGAGATCGTCGGGCCAACGCAGATCCTGGTGCGTGACGGCCTGATCGCCGAGATCGGCCCGGCCGTGCACCGCCCCGACGGGGCAGAGGTGATCGACCTGTCGCAGCGCACGGTCAGCCCGGGGTTCATCGACACCCATGTCCACCTGACCATGGACGCCTCCGATCTGGCGCTCCAGACCTTGCAGTCCTCCGCTGCGAAGGCCCTCAAGGGCCTCCACCTGGCCCAGCAGTATCTCCAGTACGGCTTCACGACGCTGCGCGACCTGGGAAGCATGGACCCGGAGTTCCCGACGGTCGATCTCCGAGACGCCATCAACGCTGGCCTTGTGACCGGACCCCGGCTCGTGGTCGCCCCCCACGTGATCAGCGCGTCCGCCGGCCACGGCGACATGAGCGGCTTCTACCCGCCCCGATGGGAGCTTCCGGTATCCACGCTCGCCGACAGCGCCCCCGAGATCCGCCGGGTCGTGCGCCGCGAGCACGCCCATGGCGCCGACTGGATCAAGACCGCCAACGCCGGCGGCTACTTCAGCGTGGGAGACGACCCCGCCAGCGGCACGTGGTTCGACGACGAGATGGAGGAGCTTTGTGCCACCGCCCGGCTCCTGGGGCTGCCGGTCGCGGTGCACACCGGCGGCGCGGAGGCTTGTAAGCAAGCGGTGCGTTGCGGGGCCCGCAGCCTCGAGCACGCCTACCTGATCGACGAGGAGGCCATCGACATGGCCGAGCGCTCGGGTACCTACGTCGTGCCCACCATGCAGATGACCCGCGAGGACCTAGACATCCCACGGGTCTAACTGTCAAGCAGCTTCTTGTTCACGGTGGCCCCAGGCGGTGTGCTCGTCGTAGAGCGTGTGGTGTCCTAGGCAGCCGTGGAGGATGCCGACGAGCCGGTTGG
>NZ_JAIMCB010000011.1:63818-155607 GCF_025499425.1 Acidiferrimicrobium sp. IK | reverse complement strand
CCACGCCCACAAAACGGCGCTCACAACGACCGGTTCGTCGGTCAGTCACACCCGGATGCCCCTCGCTCGTGAACCCGAGTCGCTGAACCCGGAAAACGTGGGTTGTTCAACAGTGTCCTAGTGCCGGGCCCCCGTCGATCCTCCGGGCGGCCCGGCCCGTCGGGGAAGATCCGGGCCCCGGCCAGGCACCGACCGGCCGGGTGGGGCCGCGACCTGGGTGTTTGCTAGCTTCGAGGCGATGCACGATGAGACGTGCCCGAGTGTGGCGCACGTCCTCGACCGGATCGACGGCGGTCTGGCCCGGGTCCGGTTCCCTGGTGGCCGGGTCCCCGCCGCCCAGCTGCGAGCGGTCGCCGATGCGGCCTCACGCTTCGGGAACGGGACGATCGAAATCACCAACCGGGCCAACCTCCAACTCCGCGGGGTCCGCCCCGAGGCCGGCGCCGACCTGGCCGCGGCCCTGATGGCCGCCGGCGCCAGCCACGGTCGCGAGGGAGACCTCCGGCGCAACGTGGTTTCCGGCCCGCTGGCCGGGCTGGACCCCACCGAGATCGCCGACACCCGCCCGCTCGTCGCGGCGATCGTCGCCCGCCTGGCCGGCGACCCCTCCCTCGATGCTCTGTCACCGAAGGCCGGGGTGGTCGTCGACGGCGGCGGCCGGTGGCACCTGGGTGGCCGGCGCGACGACGTGGTCGTCACTGCCCTCACGGCCGAACGTTTCGCGATCCGAGCCGGCGCCGGGCTGCCGGCCGGCGGGGTGACGGTCGCAGCCGGGCGCGTTCCCGGCGCGGTGCACCAGGCGCTGCTGGCGACCGTCGGGACTCGCGACGGCGGCGGCCGGCGTCTCGCCGATGCGCCGCTCCCGCCCGGCTCGCACGAGGCGGTGACCGTCGGACCGCTCGGGACCGGACCGGCGTGGGTTGGGGGCATGCCCCCGCTCGGCCGGATGAGCGCCGCCACCGCCGAGGCGGTAGCCCGGATCGCCGAACGGTGGGGCGACGGAGAGGTCCGCCTCACCCCTTGGCGGGGAGTGGTCCTGGGCGGCGCCGGCCTGGACGGGTCGGGCGGCGCTCGGGAGGTCGCCGGCGAGCTGGGCCGCGCTGGGCTGCTGGTTGACCCGTCCGACCCGCTCACCGCCCTGGTCGCCTGTGCCGGCTCTCATGGCTGCACGTCGGGGCTGACCGACGCTCCGGCCGATGCTCTCGCCGTCGCGTTCGCCCGTCGCGCCGAGGGCGCGCCGCCGCTACAGATCCACGTGTCGGGATGCCCCAAACGCTGCGCGCAGCAGGCCCCGGCTGCCGTCACCCTCGCCGCCACCGCGGCCGGCGCCTACGAGGTGTGGCGCGCCGGCACGCTGGTCGGGTCCGGCGTCGCCCCCGGCGACGCCGTAGCGATGGCTGCGGGCGGCGCCCAACGATGACCGGGCGCCTCGAGTACGTCCGCGACGGCGCCGAGATCTACCGTCGATCGTTTGCGACCATCCGGGCCGAAGCCGACCTGTCCAGCATCCCACCGGACCTGGAGAAGCTGGCCGTGAGGGTGATCCACGCCAGCGGCATGGTCGACGTGGTCGCCGACATGGACTTCTCCACCGGGGCCGGCACGGCCGGGCGCGAGGCGCTGATGGGTGGCGCTCCGATCCTCACCGACAGCTTCATGGTCGCCGACGGGGTGACCCGCAGCCGGCTGCCAGCAGCCAACGACGTCCGTTGCACCCTGCGCGATCCCGAGGTCCCCGACGCGGCCAAAGCGCTCGGAACGACCCGCTCGGCGGCCGCCGTCGACCGGTGGCTGCCGTGGCTGGCGGGCGCGGTGGTGGCAATCGGGAACGCGCCGACCGCCTTGTTCCGCCTCCTCGAGCTGCTCGACGAGGGCGCTTCGAAGCCGGCGCTGATCCTCGGCTTCCCCGTCGGCTTCGTCGGCGCCCTCGAGTCCAAAGCGGCGCTGGCTGCCAACAGCCGGGGAGTGCCCTTCGTCTGTGTCCACGGCCGGCGGGGCGGAAGCGCCATGGCCGCCGCCGCGGTCAACGCCCTCGCGAACGAGCGGGAGTGACCGGCCGCTTGTGGGGCCTGGGCGTCGGCCCCGGAGACCCCGAACTGGTCACCCTGAAGGCCTACCGGATCCTGCGGGACGCGGACGTGGTCGCGTGGTTCGCTGCGACGGGCCGGGAGAGCAACGCCCGCCGGGCGGTCGCGGTTCATCTCCGGCCGGGCCAGGAGGAGCTCCCGCTCATCTACCCGGTCACCACCGAGACGCTGCCCGCCGAGGTGTCCTACGAGGGGCTGCTGGCCAAGTTCTACGACGAGGCCGCAGCCAGCATCGGCGCCCTGCTCGACGACGGCCGCGACGTCGCGGTCCTCTGCGAGGGTGACCCGCTCTTCTACGGGTCGTACATGTACCTGCACAATCGCCTGGCGGCTTACTACGACCACGAGGTCGTCCCCGGCGTGCCGTCGATGCTCGCCGGTGCTGCGGTCCTCGGCACCCCGCTGGTGTCGCTCAACGAGATGCTGACCGTCCTCTCCGGCGTCCTGCCGGCCGACGAGCTCTACCGGCGGCTGGTCAGCGCCGACGCCGTGGTCATCATGAAGCTGGGCCGCAACCTGGCCAAGGTCCGGGACTGCGTCGAACGGGCCGGTCTCCTGGCCCGGGCCTGGTACGTCGAGCGGGCCACCATGGAGGCACAACGGGTCCTGCCCCTCGCCGACGCCGACGCAGCCCGCGCCCCCTACTTCTCGCTGGTCGTGATCCCGAGCGCCACCGCGCCCGGCCGGTGACCGGCCCCGCCGGCGGGTCGGGTGGCCAACCGGTCGGGCAGGTTTGGGTGGTCGGACTCGGCCCGGGCGCCTCGGAGTGGCGCACGCCGGAAGTCGACTCGATCCTGCGCCGGGCCAGCGACCTGGTCGGCTACCAGACCTACCTGGACATGGTGGCGCCCGGCCCCGCAGGGCAACGCCGGCACGCCTCCGACAACCGCGAGGAGGCAGCCAGAGCGGCCGCCGCCCTCGACCTGGCCGCCGCTGGTCGGACGGTCGCAGTGGTGTCCTCCGGCGACCCCGGCGTATTTGCCATGGCCGCCGCGGTCATGGAGCAGTTGGCCCGCGACGACGCCCCGCCGGGATGGGCCGCCGTCGAGGTGACCGTCACCCCCGGCATCACCGCCGCCCAGGGCGCGGCGGCGCGCGCCGGAGCGCCGCTCGGGCACGACTTCGCGGTCGTCTCGCTCTCCGACAACCTCAAGCCGTGGGCGACGGTCGAGCGGCGCCTCGACGCGGCTGCCGGCGCAGACTTCGTGCTCGCCCTGTACAACCCGGTGTCCCGGCACCGTCCCTGGCAGCTCGGGCGGGCCCTCGACATCATCAGCGGCCACCGCGACGATTCGACCCCGGTGGTCGTCGGCCGCGACGTCGGGCGGCCGGCCGAGGAGGTCGGGATCGTCGCCCTCGGCGAGCTCGACCAGGCTCGGGTCGACATGCGCACGGTGCTGGTGATCGGCTCGTCGACCACCGCCATGATCGAACGCCCCGGCCACCCCCGGCAGGTGTACACGCCCCGGTCGTACCCGGCGCGCTGAGTTCGGGGCGGGGCCGGCGGGGCTCGGCGCGGTGCCGGCGGGGCTCGGCGCGCCGCGCTGGGCGCGGTCCCGACGGGCTGGCGGGCTCCGGCGGGCTGGCCGCTTCGACGTCCATTTCCCCACCTGGCGTCGTGGACAACTGGACGTCGAACCGCACCCCAGCGCAGCGCAGCGCACCGCAGCGCAGCGCACTGCACCGCACCACCCCGCCGGCACCCCGCCGGCACCCGCCGGCACCCCGCTCAGCCGGTCCCGAGGACCGCCGCCGCCCACGCCACCGCCTCGGAGACCGTCGAGGCGCCGGGACCGGGAGGCGACGGCGGCCGGGTGACGATGACGACTTCGATCCCGAGAGCTCGAGCGGCGACCAGCTTGGCGGCCGCCGCCGAACCGCCACTGTTCTTGGTGACGAGCAGGTCGATGCGCCGGTTTCGCAGCAGCGAGGTCTCGCCCTCGACGCTGAACGGTCCCCGATCGAGGATGACCTCTGCCGGGGCCAGGGGTTGGGGATCGGGAGGCTCGATCGAGCGCAGCAGCCACCACCGCCGCCCGTCCACGGCCGGTGCGAACGACGCCAGGTCGCTGCGCCCCGTCGTGAGCATCACCCGCTCGGCCCGGGCCGCCACCACCTCGTCGGCGGCCGCTCGAAGCGACGTCACCGGCCGCCACCGGTCGCCCTGAGTCGGTGACCACGGCGGTCGTTCCAACCGGAGGCGGGGGACGCCGACGGTCTCGCATGCCGTCGCGGCGTTCCAGCGCATGACCGCCGCGAAGGGATGGGTGGCGTCGACCACGGCGCCGATCGACTCCTTGCGCAGCCACGCTTCCAGGCCGGCGGCGCCGCCAAACCCACCGATGCGCAGCTGCCCGGGCGGCCGGCGGGGGTTGGAGGTCCGCCCGGCCAGCGACGTGATGACCTCGATGCGACAGGCGACCAGTTCGCGAGCGAGGGCGGATGCCTCGGTGGTGCCGCCGAGCAGGAGTAGCCGGCGGGCGGTCCCGCCGGAAGCGGCGTTCATGTCGCCCGACGGTAGACGGCGCCGCCAAAGGCCCGGCTGCGCCCAGAACCCGAGCGCCGCCCAGAAGCCGAGCGCCGCCCAGAACCCGAGCGCCGCCCAGAACCCGAGCGCCGCCCAGAAGCCCCGAGGGGGTGCCTGCTAGTGTCGTCGCCGTCGCAGGGAACACCGGTGGGAATCCGGGGCTGTCCCGCAACTGTCACCGAGGAGTAGACCCCAACGGACGGTCACGGCCTCTCGAGGCTGGAAGGCCGGGGCGAGCGTCGATCCGGAAGCCAGGACACCTGTGTCGAGATCGAGCATCGACGCGGGAGACGTCATAGGTGAACCCACCCGGGGCCCCGGCACCAGCCGGCCAGAGTCACCCATCAGGCACCGAGCCCACCGCGGCCGAACCCACCGCGGCCGAACCCACCGCGGCCGAACCCACCGCGGCCGAGCCCACCGGGATCCGGGGCGGCGCGCTGATGGTCTGCGGTACGACCTCCAACGCCGGCAAGAGCACTCTGGTGGCAGGACTGTGCCGCCATTACGCCCGCCAGGGCCTGCGCGTCGCGCCGTTCAAGGCGCAGAACATGGCCAACAACTCGGCGGTCACCCCCTCCGGCCACGAGATCGGCCGGGCCCAGGCGTGGCAGGCCGCGGCCGCCGGCGTCGCCCCGGAAGTGGCGATGAACCCGGTCCTGCTCAAGCCGACCGGCCCCGGCCGCAGCCAGGTCGTGGTCATGGGCCGGCCGGCGGGGGTCATGTCGGCGGTCGAGTACCACCGCCACAAGCCGGCGCTGCTCGCCACGGTGCTCGACGCCCTCGACGACCTGCGCCGGCGCTACGACGTCGTGGTGCTGGAGGGTGCGGGGAGCCCGGCGGAGATCAACCTGCTCGACCACGACATCGTCAACCTGCGCGTCGCCCACGACGCCGGCATCCCGGCGGTGGTGGTCGGCGACATCGATCTGGGCGGCGTGTTCGCCGCTCTGTTCGGGACGGTGGCGCTCCTGCCCGACCGCTACCGGCCGCTGGTGCGGGGTTTCGTGATCAACAAGTTCCGGGGGGACGGGTCGCTGCTCGCCGGCGCCGCCGAGTCGTTGGAGGCCCGCTGCGGGGTGCCGACCCTCGGGGTGCTGCCCTGGCTGGAAGGCCCAGGCTTGGACGGCGAGGACGCGATGATCCTTGAGCGCGAGCAGGGCAGGGCTCCCGCGGCAGCGGGCGCGGGGGTGCTCGACGTGGCCGTGGTCCGGTTCCCGCACCTCGCCAATTTCACCGACCTCGACCCCCTCGCGGTCGAGCCGGGCGTGTCGGTCCGCTTCGTCGACGACCCCCGCAACGTCGGCCGGCCGGACCTGCTCGTGCTGCCCGGGTCGAAGGCCACCGTCGCGGACCTGGCCTGGTTGCGGGCCCGCGGCCTGGACCGTGCGGTCGCGGCCTGCGCTACCACGGTGCTCGGCATCTGCGCCGGCTACCAGATGCTCGGCCGGCGCATCGAGGACCCCGACGGCGTCGAGTCGCCGCTGCCGGTCACCGCCGGGCTGGGCCATCTCGACGTCACCACCCGCTTCGGGGCCGACAAGGTCACCAGGCTGCGGCGGGGCCGGGCGCTCGGCTCGGCGGTCCACGGCTACCAGATCCACCACGGGCGGGTCTCGACCACCGCGGCGGGATGGATCGAGCTCGACGGCGGAGGAACCGACGGCTGCACGGGCCGGACCCCGGGGGGTGCCAGGGTGTGGGCCACCACGCTCCACGGGCTGCTCGAAGACGACGGTTTCCGGGCTGCTTTGCTGGCAGAGGTGGGGAAAACGGTCGGGGTGGCCGTGGCCGGCGGCGGCTCGTTCGAGGCCGCCCGCCAGCAGCGCATCGACGCGGTGGCCGACGCCGTCGCAACCAACCTGGACCTGGCCGCTCTCGACCGGCTCGTCGCCGCAGGAGCCCGGAGGTGAGCCCGACGCTCGAGGCGGTGCTGGCCGAGGTGGAAGGCCGGGTGTCCTACCTGCGGGCGGCGCCGGCGCCTCCCTCCGGCGACGACGGCTGGACCGCCGGCGGGTGGATCGCCTGCGACCGCCTGGAGCGGTCCGCGCTCGCGGCCGCGGTCGCGGCGGGGGCGGAGGCCAGGGGCGCGACCGCGCCGGTCGCGGCATCGCTGCTGTCCCAGTCGTACGCGTTCAAGGTCGGGGCGGTCTCACTGGCTGCGTACGCCCTCGGCCTGCCGTGGCCGTCGCCGGCGGCGGCGGGCACCGCAGTCGTGTTCGGGAAGGGCCGTGCGACGCAGCTGGCCTTCCGTCCGCAGCAATCGAACGCCGACCCGGCGCTTGGCTCCCGCCCGGCGGCGGACGGCGACCCGGTGCTCGGCGCCGACCCGGTACTTGGCGCCGACCCGGCCGCGGACGGCGACGGCGACCGCCGGGGCGGCTCCCTCGGAGCGCCCGGCGACGCGGACGGCTTGGCGGCCGCCCTGATCGACGAGCACCTGGTCGGCTTCTCGGCGCTGCTGCGCGCCATCGTGCGGCTCGGCGAGCGGCTGGTCGCCGGCAACGCCGCCGCTTCGGCCGCCGCCGCGTTCCGGGCGGTGGAGGGCGCAGCCCGAGACCGTGGGGACCGCGCCGAGCGGGCCGCGGTCCGCCGGCGGGCTGACGAGTTCTTCGCGTCCGGGCCGGCCCGGCGGTGGATGGGCGGCGCCGGCCGGTTCGAGACGGTCGCCCTCGGGCCGGACGGGCCGGACGGGTGGTTCTGGACCCGCAGCAGCTGCTGCCTTTGGTACAAGGTGCCGGGCAGCTCCACCTGCGACGACTGCAGCCTCATCCCCGCCGCCGACCTCGAGCAACGCCGGCGAGACGAGCTCGCCTCCTCCCTCGTGACGCCGTCATGAGAGCCCCGAAAGCAGCATGAAGGACCTCGCCTCGTGATCAAGCTCATCCTCACCACCGACACCGAGATCCTGGCCCTTCGCACCGCGGTGGAGGGCCTGCCGGAAGGGTTCCCGGCGGTGACCGCGGCCACCACCTGGGCGGCCGACCCGATCGGCGACCTCACCGGCGTCAGGGTGGTGCTGGTCCGCCTCCTCGGCGGCCGGCGGGCGTGGAAGGACGGCTTCGACCGGCTGCGGGCCGAGTGCGAAGCTCGGGGCATCCCGCTTCTGGCGTTCGCCGGCGAGGCCGTCCCCGACGCCGAGCTGACCGCGCTGTCGAGCGTGCCAAGCGCGACGGTCACCGAGGCGTTCGGTTACCTGGTCCACGGCGGACCGGCCAACTTCGAGCAGCTGCTGCGTTTCGTCGCCGACACCGTGTGCTTCGAGGGGTGGGGGTTCGAGCCGCCCGCCCCGGTCCCGTCGTTCGGGGTGTGGCGCCGGCCGAGCGAAGGCGACGGTCCGGTGGTGGGGATCGTGTTCTACCGGGCCCACCTGGTGGCCGGTAACACCCAGTTCGTCGACGACTTGTGCGCCGAGATCGACAAGAAGGGCGGCCGTCCCCTCGCGCTGTGGTGCTACTCCCTGCGCGACGACAGCAGCCAACCGGTGATCGACGAGCTGCGCGCCTCGGGAGCCCGGGTGCTGATCACCACCGTCCTGGCCGCGGGAGGCGCCGCCGCAGGGGCCGGCACGCCAGGCGCGGCCGGCGGCATGGACGGCGAGGGCTGGGACGTGGCCCGCCTGGCCGACTTGGACATCCCGGTCATCCAGGCCCCCAGCGCCGGCCGGTCGCGCGCCGACTGGCTGGCCTCCGAGGCCGGGCTCGGCCCCTACGACGTGACCTCCGGGGTCGCGATCCCCGAGCTGGACGGGCGGATCATCGCCCCCACGTTCGCGTTCAACGAGGTCGTCGACGACGGAGACCAGCTCGGCACCGCGGTCCGGGCGTACCGGTCGGTGCCCGACCGGGTGGAGCGCGTCGCCGGCTTGGCGCTGCGCCACGCCCGCCTGGGCGTCCGGCCGCCGGCGCAGCGCAAGGTGGCGATCGTCCTGTCCGCCTACCCGACCCGCCGCAGCCGCCTCGGCAACGCGGTCGGGCTCGACACCCCCGCGTCCGCCCTGGTCCTCCTCGAGGCCCTCGCCGGCGCCGGCTACGACGTCGGAACCCCACCGGACAGCGGCGACGCCTTGATGGCGGCGCTGGCCGACGGGCTGACCTACGAGGCGGAGAGCCTCACCGAGGCGCAGCTGGACCAGGCGGTCGGCCGGCTGCCGGCCGGCCGGTACGCGGAGTGGTTCTCGACGCTGCCGGCGAGCGCCCGGGAGGAGCTCGAGGGGGCGTGGGGCCCGGCGCCGGGCACGCAACGGATCCACGACGGGGACCTGGTGTTCAGCGGAGTCGAGCTCGGCAACGTGCTCATCGCCATCCAACCGCCGCGCGGCTACGGCGACGACCCCGTCGCGGTGTACCACTCGCCGGCGCTGCCGCCGGCCCACCACTACCTGGCGTTCTACCGGTGGCTGGACGAGACGTGGGGCGCCGACGCGGTCGTGCACCTGGGCAAGCACGGCACCCTGGAGTGGCTGCCGGGCAAGGCCGTCGGGCTGTCCGCCGGCTGCTGGCCCGACGCGGCGCTTGGCGACCTGCCGCTGTTCTACCCGTTCGTGGTCAACGACCCCGGCGAGGGCACGCAGGCCAAGCGGCGGGCCCACGCGGTGGTCATCGACCACCTGCTGCCGCCGATGACCCGGGCCGACACCTACGACGACCTGGCCCGCCTCGAGCAGCTCTTCGACGAGTACGCGCAGCTGCAGACCATGGACCCCTCCAAGCTGCCGGCGCTTCGGGAACGGATCTGGGAGCTGCTGCGCACCGCGGCCATCGACCAGGACCTGGGCTTGACCAGCGTCGAGCTGGACGACACCTTCGACGACATCATCCTCGAGGTCGACGGCTACCTCTGCAGCCTGAAAGACGCCCAGATCCGCGGCGGGCTGCACACCTTGGGGGACGCCCCGGCCGGCGACACGCTGCTCGACTTGGTGCTGGTCGTCACCCGCCTGGCCCACGGCCGGATCCCCTCGCTGCGCAGCCTGGCCGCGGAGCACGTCGGCGCCGACGAGACCGACTCCACCCAGCTCGACGCCATCGAGGCGACCGCCCGTGGCTGGCTGGAGACCGCCGCCGCGGCCGGATGGCGCGCCGGTGACCTCCCGGGACTCGGTGACCTCCCTCCCGGCGCCGAGACGGTATTGGGCTGGATCTGCGAGTGGCTGGTCCCCAACCTGCGGCGGGCCACCGACGAGGTGGGCAACCTCCTCGCCGGCCTCGGCGGGCGCTACGTGCCCGCCGGACCCTCCGGCGCGCTCACCAGGGGCTGCGCCCACGTCCTGCCGACCGGGCGGAACTTCTACTCGGTCGACCCGAAGGCGCTGCCGACCGAGCTGTCGTGGGAGGTGGGCCAGAAGCTGGCCGCCGAAGTGCTCGGCCGGCACCTGGAGGAGGAGGGCCGCTACCCAGAGACCGTCGGCTTGGTGCTGTGGGGCACCGCCGCCATGCGAACCCAAGGAGACGACGTCGCCGAGGCCCTGGCGCTGCTCGGCGTCCGGCCGGTGTGGGAGCCGAGGACCCGGCGGGTGGTCGGCCTCGAGCCGATCCCGCTCGACGAGCTGGGCCGCCCCAGAATCGACGTGACGCTGCGCATCTCTGGGTTCTTCCGCGACGCGTTCCCGGGGCTGGTGGAGCTGCTCGACGACGCGGTACGGCTGGTGGCTTCTCTCGACGGGGAGGGCGACGACACCAACTTCCCGAAGAAGCACGGCGGGGAGGACCCGCGGGTCTTCGGCCCTACGCCGGGAAGCTACGGAGCGGGCATCCTCAACCTGCTCGAGACCCGGGACTGGCGCTCCGACCAGGACCTGGCCGCGGTGTACATCGCCTGGTCGGGGTGGTCCTACGGCCGGGCGGGGATGGGCGTCGCGGCCACCGACGCGATGAAGCGACGGTTCGCGGCGATCGACGTCGCGGTTAAAAACCAGGACAACCGCGAGCACGATATATTCGACTCCGACGACTACTTCCAGGAGCACGGCGGGATGGTCGCCACCATCCGAGCGCTGACCGGCCGGGACCCGAAGGCCTGGTTCGGCGACTCGTCCAACCCGGCCCGCCCGGTCGTGCGGTCGCTGGCGGAGGAGGCCGCCCGCGTCGTGCGGACCCGGGTCCTCAACCCCAAGTGGCTGGATGCCATGCAACGCCACGGCTACAAGGGGGCGTTCGAGATGGCGGCCACCGTCGACTACCTCTTCGGCTACGACGTGACCGCGCACGTCGCCGAGCAGTGGATGTACGAGAAGGTCACCGACGCCTACGTGGCCGACCCGGCGGTCCGGGAGTTCTTCGAGGCGTCCAACCCGTGGGCCCTCCGATCCATCGTCGAGCGCCTGCTCGAGGCCGAGAGCCGGGGACGCTGGAAGCCGGACCAGGAGCGGGCCGACGTGCTGCGCCGGGCGCTGCTCGAGGCGGAAGGATGGGAGGAGTCCCGGTGAGCGGGGCGGGGAGCGAGGAGACGGGCCGGTCACAGCTGCCGTTCTCGGCTGTGGTGGGCCAGGAGGACGCCAAGCTGGCCCTGATCCTCGCCGCGATCGAGCCGCGCCTGGGTGGGGTGCTCCTGCGAGGCGACAAGGGCTCGGCCAAGACCACCCTGGCCCGCGGCCTGGCGCCGCTGCTGGCGGAGGGCGCCCCCTTCGTCGAGCTGCCCCTCGGCGCGACCGAGGACCGGGTGGTCGGCGCCGTCGACGTCGCGGCTTTGCTCGGCGACCGCCGGCACGCGTGGCGTCCCGGGTTGCTGGCCGGCGCCGACGGCGGGGTGCTCTACGTCGACGAGATCAACCTTCTCGCCGACCACCTGGTGGACACGCTGCTCGACGTGGCCGTGTCCGGCGTCAACCGCGTCGAGCGCGACGGCATCTCCCAGTCCCACCCGGCCCGCTTCGTGCTGGTCGGGTCCATGAACCCCGAGGAAGGCGAGCTGCGCCCGCAGCTGCTCGACCGCTTCGGGCTCTGCGTCGAGGTCCGGGCCCCGGCCGACCCGGCGCAGCGGGCGGCGATCGTCCGCGGGCAGATCGACTTCGAGCGACTGGGCGCAGCGTCACCCGACGCGGCCGCGGCCCGCGACCGCGACGCGGTGGAAGCCGAGCGGCTGCGTGCCGCGGCGCCGGCCCGGCTGAGCGACGCGACGATCGAAGCCGCGACCCGCCTGGCCCTGGCCGTCGGGGCCGAGGGCCTGCGAGCCGACCTCTCGCTGTGCCGTGCCGCGGCGGCGCTGGCGGGGTGGGAGGGCAGAGCCGAGACCGACCCCGAGGACCTGCGCCGGGTGGCGCCCATGGTGCTGGCCCACCGCCGCCGGCGGGACCCGTTCGAGACTCCGGGCTTGGCGGATCAGGACCTGTCAGACGCGCTCGACGACGCGCTGGGGTCGCCGCCCCCCGCCGGCGGCGGTACTGCCCGCCCGCCAGACCCGGCTCCGGCCGCCAGCGACGCGCCAGGCTCGGCTCCCGGCGACGCGCCAGACACGCCTCCGGACGCCGACGGGGCGACCCGCGGGGAGGCGCCCGACGGCGCGCTGGGGTCGCCGCCCCCCGCAGCATCGCCGGAGCCAGACGGGACCGGGACCCGGTCGCCAGCCCCGGACCTCGATCCCGAAGAGACGGCGCCCGCCGCTCGGCTGGTCCTGCCAGAGGCCGGCCCGTCCCGGGGCGCCGCGCCGGCGGGCCGCGGCGAACGGGCCGCCGCCCCGACCGGCCGGTCGATCCGAGCCGTGCCCTATCAGCACGCCGAGCAGCGGGTCGCGGTGACCGCGACCGTGCTGGCCGACGCGCAGCGCGCCGAGCCCGCCACGGCCGGGTCGAGCGGGCTGGCCGCCGAGGACCTGCGCGCCGTGCACGCGGAGCAGCCCCGCTCCTCGCTGGTGATCCTGGCCGTCGACGCGTCCGGGTCGATGGCCGCCCGCCGCCGACTCGACGCGGCCCGCGCCGCGGTGATCGGGCTGCTCGGAGACGCCTACCGGCGGCGGGATCGGGTGGCGCTGATCGTGTTTCGGGGCTCGGGCGCCGAGGTGGTGCTGCGCCCCACCGGATCGGTCGAGATCGCCCGGGCCCGCCTCGAGGGCATCCCGACCGGGGGGACCACGCCGCTGGCCGCCGGCCTGCAGGCGGTGACGGCCATGGTCCGCGCCACCCGCCGGGCCGGCGGACCCGAACCGGTGGCGGTACTGATCACCGACGGGCGGGCCACCGCCGGCGGCCCTGACCCCCTGGCCGCGGCCGACGCGGCCGCAGCGGAGCTGGCAGCCACCGGAATCCGGGCGTTGGTCCTCGACGCCGAGACCGGCCCGACGCGCCTCGGCCTGGGCCGGCGCCTGGCGCGCGCCATCGGCGCCGACCATGTACCCCTCGACGAGGTGGACAGCGACGGGCGAGGGGTGGAGCGAGCCATCCGGGATCGCCTGGCGGCTCCCGCGTCCAGGCCATGAGCTTGACGCTGGTCCTCGGCGGGACCCGCTCGGGCAAGTCCGCGGTCGCAGAGCACCTCACCGCCAAGGCCGCGACCGGCGGGGCGGCGGTCACCTACATCGCCACCGGAACGGCCACCGACCCGGCGATGGCGGAGCGCATCGCTCGCCACCGCGCCCGCCGCCCCGCCGCGTGGTCGACTGTCGAGGTGGCGGACGCGGCCGAGCTTCCCGCCGCGCTGCGCGCGCTGAGCGGCGTGGTGCTGCTCGACAGCTTGGGGACCTGGGTGGCCGCCCATCCCGACCTCGACCCCGACGGCGCCGGGCTGGCCGCGGCGCTGTCGGCGCGCCGCGGCGACACCGTGGTCGTGTCCGAGGAGGTCGGCCTGTCGGTGCACCCCCCGACGCCGGTGGGCCGCCGGTTCGTCGACGCGCTGGGCGAGGTCAACCGGGCGGTGTCGGAGGCGGCCGATCGTGCGGTGCTGGTCGTCGCCGGCCGGATGCTCGAGCTGGGCCCGGCGCTGGCCCTGGCCCCGACCGTCGTCCCGGCCGTCGACCTGGGCCCGCCGCCGGCGGAGGGCGAGGCGTAGTGCGGGCCGCTGTCGCGTTCCTGACCCCCTTCGGCGGGGCGGTCGCCCCCGGGCGGACCACGTTGCGGTGGTTCCCTCTGGTCGGCGCAGGGCTGGGTGCCGTGGTCGGGCTGGTGTGGTGGGGGTCGTCCCACGCCTGGCGGGGTGCGCTGGTGCCCGCCGCCCTGGCCGTCGCCGCCGACCTGGTCGTGACCGGCATGTTGCACCTCGACGGCCTGGCCGACTCCGCCGACGGTCTGCTCCCCCACCTGTCGCGCCCCCGCCGGCTGGAGGTCATGGCCCAGCCGGATGTCGGGGCCTTCGGGCTGGCGACCACCGCCGCGGTGCTCCTGGCGCGTTTCTCGGCGTTGGCGTCGCTGCGCCCCGACGTGGCGCTGGTGGCCGGCGTTTGGTGCGCGTCGCGTTCGCTGATGCTGCTCGGCCCGGTCGCCCTCCCCTACGCCCGCCCCACCGGTCTGGCCACCGCCTTCCTCGGTGACAGGCCGCGGGTCACCGCCGGCATCGGCGTGCTCGGCCTGGTCGCCGGAGCGGCCCTGGCCGCGGCCGGCAGGGGCGGCGCGGGGGTGGCCGGCGTCGGCGGGCTGGTCGTCGCCGGGGTAGCGCTCGGCGCCCTGGCCCGGGCCCGTATCGGCGGCTACACCGGCGATGTGCTCGGCGCGGGGGCCGTGATCGGCGAGACCGTCGCCCTGCTGGTGGCGGCGGCCCGGTGGTGACGGCCCTCCGCAACGCTCGGGCCGCCCGCCGGCGCGCGGCCGCCGGCCAGGGGGTGGGTCGGTGGCCGACGCCGGCCGCGTCGGGTTTGGCCGGGGTGGCGGCGGGGGTGGCCCTCGACCTGGTGGTTGGTGACCCCCCGGACCGGTGGCATCCCGTCGCCTGGTTCGGGGCGGCCATGGCCGCCGTGGAGCGGCGGTCGTGGCGCGACAGCCGGGCTGCGGGAGCCGCCCACGCCGCGGTCGGGGTGGTGGTCGGGGCTGGGGTGGGGATGGCCGCCGCCCGCCTGGGCCGGCGCGCCCGCGGCGGTCCGGCTACCGCGGCAGCGGTCATGGTGGCGGCGGTGGTCGGCGGCCGGAGCCTGGAGCGCGCCGCGGAGGCGATCGACGCCGCCCTGCGAGCCGGGGACCTCGACGGGGCCCGCCGCCTGCTGCCCAGCCTGGTCGGGCGCGACCCCAGCCAGCTTGACGCCGGCGAGGTCGCCCGGGCGGTAGTCGAGTCGGTAGCCGAGAACACCGTCGACGCGGTCGTCGCCCCGGTCATGTGGGCCGCCGCGGCGGGTCCGGCGGGAGCCGGCGCCTACCGCGCCGTGAACACCCTCGACGCGATGGTCGGCCACCGAAGCGAGCGCTACCTCCGCTTCGGTTGGGCGTCGGCGCGCGCCGACGACGCTGCCAACCTCATACCGGCGCGGGCCGCCGCCCTCCTCGTCGCCGCGGTCCGCCCGGCCCGAGCCGGCGCGGTGTGGAAAGCCGTCCGGCGCGACGCACCGGCCCACCCGTCCCCGAACGCCGGCGTGATCGAGGCGGCGTTCGCCGCCGCTCTCGGCGTCCGCCTCGGCGGTACCAACGTCTACAGCGGGAAGCCCGAGGCCAGAGGCACGCTCGGCGAGGGGCGCCCGGTCGGTCCCGGCGACATCCGCCGGGCTAGGGCCCTCAGCCGGGACGTGACCGTCGCGACCGCCGCTCTAGTTGCGGCGGCCGCGGCCGCCGCCGGGCGCCGGGCGCCCCGCCGATCCCCCGAGCCAGGAAGCTGCCCGTGACCCCTCTCCCGACCGTCCCCTCCCCTGCCGGCGGGCGGCCCGCCGGCACTGGCGCACCAGCGGCGCCCGCCCGGGCCGCCCCGCTCCCGCCGCCCGGCGACCACGGCGGGGACGGCGCCCGGGTCGCGGCGGCGCTCGGCTTGTCACCCGGCGAGGTCTTGGACCTCTCGGCCAGCCTCTGCCCGGTAGCCCCCGACCCCACGGCCATCGTCTCAGGTCACCTCGACGCCCTCCGCCGCTACCCCGACCCGGCGGCGGCGACCGACGCGCTGGCCGCCGCGATGGGAGTCGAACGGAGCCACCTGCTGCTCACCAACGGGGGGGCCGAGGCCATCGCCCTGCTCGGCGCCGAGATCGGCGGCCAGGTCGAGGAACCGGACTTCTCGCTCTACCCCCGCCACGGCGGCCCCCGCTGGCGGTCGAACCCCAACAACCCGCTCGGCACCCTCGCCGACAGCGGGGAAACCGCCGGCGTGTGGGACGAGGCGTTCTGGCCGCTGGCCACCGGAACCTGGACCAGGGGCGACCATCTCCGCGGGACACCGGTCGTCGGGTCGCTCACCAAGCTGCTGGCCTGCCCCGGCCTGCGGGCTGGTTACGTCCTCAGCGCCGACGGGGAGCTCATCGAGCGGCTCCGGCGGGCCCAGCCGGCATGGGCGGTCAACGGCCTGGTGGCCGCGGCGCTGCCCGAGTGGCTGGAGCGGGTCGACCTGCCGGGGTGGTCGGCCGCGACCTCGGCGCTGCGCTCCCGCCTGGCCGCCACTCTCAGGTCCCGGGGCTTCGCGGTTCGGGCCGGTCACGGCCCCTGGGTCCTCGTCGAGGGGGCCGCCGGTCTCCGGGCCCGCCTGCTCCCCCAGGCCGTGGTAGTGCGGGACTGCACCAGCTTCGGGCTGCCCGGCACCGTGCGCGTCGCCGTACCCGACGAGGCTGGCCTGGCCGCCTTCACCCACGCCCTGGACCGGGCGCTGGACTCGCCAGGCGAACCGGGCCCCTGACCCGGCAGCCACCGTCTCCCCACCCACCCCCGTCTCGCCACCCGCCCCCGTCCCACCCGCCGCCCAGACCACCGGAGCCCACCCAATGATCGCCTCTCCCGCCTCACCCGCCGCCCCACTCGAGGCGGTGATCTTCGACGTCGGCGGCACCCTCGTCGACCAGGCGCCGGCCGGCACCGCGGTCGCCGACTTGAAAGCCGGGTTCCGACCCGGCGCCCGCCGTCTCCTCCGGCTGCTGAGCGCCGCCGGTGTCCGCCTCGGCGCGGTGACCGACACGTCGGTCATGCGCGAGGCGGATGTGCGCGCCGCTCTCGGCGACGAGGTCTCCGCCCGCCTCGACGTGGTGGTGACCTCGGTCGACGTCGGGGCCGCCAAACCCGACCCGGCCGGCGTCGGGCGGGCCCTCGCCGTTCTCGGGGTTGACCCGGCCAACGCCCTCATGGTCGGCGACCAGCCGGCCGACCAGGCCGCAGCCGCCGCGGCCGGCATCCCGTTCGTGGCGGTCGGAGCGCTGCGCCGAGCTTCGACGTCCACATCGCCCCCGACGGAGGTGGACGACCGGACATCGAGCCGCGAGGAGCACCTGGACGTCATCGTGCTCGACCATCTCGCCGCCAGGCTCGGCCCCCTCATCGCGAGCCGCCTCCTCGTCGGGCCGCTCGACTCGGCCGCGCTGGCCGACGCCCCCGCGTTGCAGGCCCGGCTGACCAAACCGCCGGGGTCCCTCGGCCGCCTGGAGCAGCTCGGCGCGCAACTGGCCGGGATCGCCGGCGCCTGCCCGCCGCCCGTCCCCGAGCCGGCCGCGGTGACCGTCTTCGCCGGCGACCACGGCGTCTTGGCCCAAGGGGTGTCGCCTTGGCCTCAGGAGGTGACCGCCCAGATGGTCGCCAACTTCTGCGCCGGCGGCGCGGCGATCAACGTCTTGGCCGGTGCGGCCGGCGCGTCGGTCACCGTCGTCGATGTGGGCGTCGCCACGCCCCTGCTGCCCGTCGCGGCCACCGCCGGCGGCCCGACGCTGCTCGAGCGACGGGTCCGGCCGGGCACCGCGGACCTGAGCGAGGGACCGGCGATGACCAGAGCGGACGCCGAGGCGGCCCTCGACGTGGGCGCCGCCGCCGCGCTCGCAGCGGTCGCCGGGGGCGCCCGGGTGTTGCTCACCGGCGACATGGGGATCGGCAACACCACGCCGGCCGCGGCGTTGATCTCCGCCCTCACCGGGCTGCCGGCCTCCGAAGTCACCGGGCGCGGCACCGGGATCGACGACCCGACGCTGGCCCGAAAGGTGGCGGTTGTGGACGCCGCGGTGGCCCGCCTTAGCTCGGACCGGTCACCGCTGCGGGTCGTCGCCGAGGTCGGCGGTCTCGAGCACGCGGCGCTCGCCGGCTACATCGTCGCCGGCGCGGCGGCCGGGGTGCCGGTGATCGTGGACGGAGTCATCGCCCTGAGCGCCCTTCTCGTGGCCGAGGCCCTCGCCCCAGGCGTCACCGCTTCGGTGATCGCCGGCCACCGCTCCGTCGAGCCGGGCGCCAGCGCAGCCCTCGCTCATCTCGGACTCGACCCGGTACTCGACTTGGGCCTGCGGCTGGGCGAGGGCAGCGGCGCGGCGCTGGCCCTGCCGATCGTCCAGGCTGCCGCCCGGATCATGTCGGGCATGGCCACCTTCGACGCGGCCGGCGTCAAGGAAGCCTGAACCGCCGCCGGCGTCAAGGAAGCCTGAACCGCTGCCGACGCCAAGAAAACCTGAGCCGCCGCCGGCGGCGTAGCGTCGGGCCCATGACCGGCCAGATCGACACCGCTGCTTTCGGGAGGACCGGGCACGCCAGCACCCGGGTCATCTTCGGGGCTGCCGCTCTGGGCTCGATGAGCCAGGACGCTGCGGACCGGGTCCTCGCCACGCTGCTGGAGTTCGGCGTCAACCACATCGACACTGCGGCCAGCTACCGGGACTCCGAGCTGCGGGTCGGCCCGTGGATGGACCGGCACCGGGACCGTTTCTTCCTCGCCACCAAGACCGGCGAGCGTTCCGGGGAGGGAGCCCGGGCCAGCCTGGAGCGGAGCGTGGAACGGCTGCGCACCGACCACGTCGACTTGATCCAGCTGCACAACCTGGTCGAGGAGGACGAGTGGGCCGCCGCCCACGCTCCTGGCGGAGCGGTCGAGGCGCTCGCGGCGGCGCGCGACGAGGGCCTGGTGCGGTTCATCGGGGTGACCGGGCACGGCCTGCGCATCGCCGACATGCACCGGCGCAGCCTCGAGCGCTTCGACTTCGATTCGGTGCTCCTGCCCTACAACTTCACCCTGCTCCAGCATCCCGGGTACCGCGACGCGGTCGAGGCGCTGCTCGCGATGTGCTCGCAACGAGGCGTTGCGGTCCAGACCATCAAGTCCATGGCCCGTAGGCGCTGGGCGGACGACGACGCCCCCCACTACAGCTGGTACGAGCCGATCGCCGGTGACGGCCCGGTCGGCCGGGCGGCCCGGTGGGTTCTCGGGCGCCCCGGCTTGTTCCTCAACACCTCCAGCGACGCCCGGCTGCTGCGGCTCACCCTCGAGGCGGTCACCGCGGGCGGCCCGGTCCCCACCGAAACCGACATGGCCGCCGACGTCGACGCTCTCGGCGTCCAGCCGATCTTCGACGGGGGAGCGCTGGAGCGCATCTGAAGCGGCGAGGGCCCGCCGCCGGCGGGCGCAACGGGGCGGTCGGGCATGGTGCCGGGGCGTGGGATGATGCACGATCGACATCTCCAGCTGGCACACCCACCCATCGACGAGGGCCGTCGGGTCCGAGATGGTGTTCACCGTCACCGAGCCCGCGGAGGTGGTGCTGCAGGTGGTCGCCGCCGGATCGGCGGGCCGTGTCGTCGACGAGCGCCTCGACGTGCTCCTCGACGGCGTCCCGGTGGAGGCGGCTGCGGTCGCCGGACCTCACAGCACCGTCCTCCACCTGGTCGAGGCCGGCGCCGGCCGGCTTCACGTCCTGTACCGAGCGGAGCTGGAGGCGCCCGGCCCGTCGGCCGAAGCCGCCTCAGTCGCCGGCTCCGGCGCAAGCAGCGGACCGGCGGGCCCGTCGCTTTGGGAACGGCAGCTGCATCTGCGCCCGAGCCGGTACTGCCCGAGCGACCACCTGGTCGGTTTCGCCGTCGCCGAGTTCGGTGCCGGACCGGACGCGGCGGGGCGGGTGGCGTCCATCACCGAGTGGATCCGGCGGCGGATCGGTTACGAGCCGGGATCAAGCGACGTTCACGACTCGGCGGAGGACACTCTGCTCACCGGGATGGGCACCTGCCGGGACTTCGCGCACCTGGGCATCGCGCTGTGCCGAGCGACGGGGATCCCGGCCCGCTTCGCCGCGGTGTACGCACCCGGTCTGTCCCCGATGGACTTCCACGCCGTGTTCGAGACCTGGGAGGGAGGGAGCTGGTGCGTTCACGACCCGACTGGCCTGGCCCCCCGCCAGTCCCTGGTCCGCGTCGCTACCGGCCGGGACGCCACCGACACCGCGTTCGCCGCGGTCACTCGGGGCCTGGCGACCCTCGACCACCTCGAAGTGGTCGCGGTGACCGGCGGCGCGCTGCCCTTCGACGACCACCGGTCCCGCGTCGAGCTTCATTGAGCAGCCTGGCGGTGCCCGGCCGCGCCGGCCGGGCCCGCCGGGGGCGTGCTAGCTGTCCTGGTCGGGCGCGGGGACCGGTCCGGCGGTTGGGGTCGGCTCGTCGCTGCAGCGGGGACACACCCACGTGCCCGGGGGTGCCACGGTCGCCAGGAACGGCGGGTCCAGGTAGGCGATGTCGCAGGCGCAGCAGGTGACCGGGGCGCTGCGCCGGCGCATCCCCACCGGCTCACGGTCCGGGAACGACGGGTGACGCGCCGGTGCAGGCTGGGGTCGCTCAGGCGTGATCATGAGTGCTCCTTCGCTGCGTGCGCCGCTGCGGGCGCCTGCAGGGACTGGTAGAGCTCGACGGGGCGCAGCGGCTTCCTGAGGTAGTCGTCGGCGCCCAGAGAGAGAGCCATGGCGACCGTCGGGGGGTCGCTGCGGAACGAGCAGACGACGATCCTCAGCTTCGGAGCGGCTTCTCTCAGCCTGCGGACCGTCTCCAGCCCGTCTTCGAGCGGGAGCTGCACCTCGACCAGCGCGGCGTGGGCGTCGACGCGCTCGACGGCGGCCACCGCACTGTCGGGCCCGTCGGCGAAGGACACAGAGGCGTGCTGCCCGCTCCCGAGGTCCAACACGTAGCGCATCAGCTGGCGGCGGTCGTGGTGGGTGTCTACGACGACGATGCGGGTCTCGGCCGCGCCCTCGGCCGGCTCCCGCCTAGTGGACACGATGCTTGGGGCTCCCATGGGAACCGCCGATCTGTCCCGCTGAGGCGGGACCCCTGCCGTCCGAAATGGTCGACAGGACCAAGACTACTCAATTTCGGATAGGATCCGGCTGTCTCATTTTGAGCAATGTGCCCCTGCTTTTCAGGGGAAGATCGAGTGGTTTCCAATGGGGAACCCTGTGCCCGAAAAGGCCGTCCCGACCCCGGAACGGGTGTGCGGCCGGTGCCGCAAGAGCTTCGCCGGCGATCCGACCCTGTCATTCCAGACCGGGTGGGCGCTGTGCCCGGAGTGCACCGAGGTGTTGCTGCCCGTCCCCATGGGCGCGGCGGACGCGTCGTCTCGTGCCGGTACCTGAGGCGCTCCTCGACGGGAGCGGCGCCCAGACGCCGACCTGGGACGAGCCCCGGTGGCAGCGGATCCTTGACCGCATAGAGGTCCGTCTCGACGGCATCGGTCTTCGCTTCTGGGGGCCGCCGCTGTGGCTCGAGGTCACGATGAGCGGACCGGATTCGGACCGCTGGGCGTCGGGACAGCCCGACGGCGATCGGTCCTGGGACTGGCAGAGCAGCGCGCCTTGCGCGGCGGCGGGGACCCTCGAGACGGCCGGCGCGACAGACGACGAGATGCTTGGCGCAGCGAGCCGCTACACCCTCGAAAACCTGATCCTCAACGCGGCCCACGAGGTCGGCGAATGGCTGCGCTTCGACGCGGTGAGGGTGGCGTCCCCCCACGACGGGGTCGGTGACGGCGTCCAGGGCAACGGCAAAGCGGTGGTGCATGTGGGATTCGACCCCGCACCCGAAACGGTCGCCGGCAGCCGCCTGCCAGCAATCCCCGCCGTCGCCGACGCGGCCCGGCGGGTCGCTTCGTGGAGGTTCACCTCCCTCCCCGGTGAGGTCATCGGGTACGCGACAGCCGGGCCGACCCTGCAGCTGCCCGGAGCGGCTGCTGCGGTGTGGACCGGGCGCTGGGCGGCGGTCGCGGCGCTACCTCCTGGCGCCGAGAGCGACCTCCGGGCGCTGCGGGCCGCGGTGCAAGCCGATGTGCATGCCATGCTCATCGCCTACGAGGCGGCGAAAGTCTGCGATGCGTTCTACGTCGACGGGAGCAGACCGTGGCGGCTCGCGCCGGGTTCCGGCGACCCGGCGGCCTCGGTCGGGCCGGGTGACGCGGCGGGGCCGGACCGCCGGCCCCTCTCGGTCGCGGTCAGCTGGTCGCCAGAACGGTGAAGAAGTCCCGGGTCCATCCACTGAGGAACTGGGTCGCCGGCCGGTACTGACCGGGTATCGCCGCGCTGAGCGCGCCTCCCGGCGTCGACGCCAAGTCGAGCTGAACCCACTCGGGGTTGATGTCGAGCTCCATTGCGGTGGTCGCCCCGGCGTCGATGAGCGCCGAGCCGATGTCGGCCGGCAGGGCCGACATGCTCCCCGCGAATATCAGGTCCCCGGCGGGATCCTGGCCGAGGGCGCTTCGGGCCACCGCTAGACGCCCTCCGATGGTCGCTCCCCAGCTGGGAACGTTGCCGATCCCCGCCGCCAGCGCACCGCCCTCTACCAGCGGGGTGAGGTTCTGGCGGATCGACACCGCCGGGTCGCCGGCGACGGGGACGGTCTGCCCGTACACGCCGACTCGGGCCCTTCCCTGGGCGTCGATCACGACGCTGGCCCGGCCGGGCTGCAGGGGAGCGAGGACGTGGCCGCCGATCTCCACGCCCCCGGCACCGGTGGAGGTCTTGAACCCTCCGTTGAACGCCCCGACAAGGAGCGGGCGCTCCGCGGCGCTGACCACCGACTCGCCGTCCGCAGGAAGGGTCACGCCGGCGGTCGCCGGGTCGGTGCTGCCTGCGTGCAGCACCAGGCGGTACGTGCCGGCCTTGAACAGTGCGAGAGTGACGGTGCTCCCGTCGGCGAGAGTCACGCTGCGCTGCTGCACGGCCACCGCGGTCGGCGTCACCCGCACCGCGTTCCAGCCCGGCAGTGGCACGGGCGGAGGCGGAGTGGTCATCGTGGGCGCCACGGTTGTGGCCGGCGCGGTCACCGCGGGGGTGCCGGACGCCGCGGCGGCGTGGGCGCTTCCCGCCCCGCCGACAGCACCGCCCCCGGCCGACCCGCAGGCGGCGAGCAGCGCGGCGGCCGCGCCGGCCAGCACCACCGTCAGCCCCCGCCGAGCCGGCTCAGCGCAGCGAGACGGAGAAGAAGTCACGCGATTCGGCGGTGGGCCCGATGTACCTCGTGGAGGACCGCTGCATTTGGGGATACAGCTTGGTGCCGGTCACCTCGGCTGGGTCGGCCGGGTTGGGATGGCTGAAGAGGTTGAACGTAACCCACTCCGGGTTGATGTCGAGGGTCATGCCCCTCACTGCACCGGCTCGCTGCAGCGCCTCCGCGAGGGTCTTGGCGGTGAGCGCGGGGCCAGCGACATATACCAGGGCACCGTCGGAGGTAACCCCGATCCCCGAGCGGGCCACGACCGTGCTGGCCCCGAGGGTGGCACCCCAGATCTTGGTGTCGCTGTAGGTGGCGTCGGGGGCGATGCTTCCCTTGTCGACCAGCGGAACCAGGTTTTGCAGCACCGCGGTGACCTGGGGGGTCATCGACACCTCGGTCCCCCACGCCCCGATGTCGATACGCCCGTCGTTGTAGATGACCACCGACGCCGCGCCGGTCTTCAACGGCACCGCGGTCTGGCCGTCGAGGTAGAAGCCGCCCTGGGCGTCTTGGAAGCGGAACCCGCCGTTGAAGGCCGCTACCGCGTTGGCGGCTGCGCTCCCCGTCAGGTCGGGCGGTTGCGCCCACTTCCCTCCGGGCTCTTGGGCGCCCGGGTTGAGCCGGACCTTGAGGGCGGTCGGGTCGATCCACACGGCGCTGGTGATCTGGCTGGTGTAGACGGTGTCGGCCCGGAACTGGGCGACGTACATCGCCGGGTGCCCGTCTACCAGGGGGCCGGTCGGCTGCCAGCGGCCCTCACCTGGAAGCGCCGGTGACACGACGAGGGGCACCGGGGCCGGGGCCGGCAGGTGAGCAGGGGCGGCGGACGCCGCGGGCACCTTGAGCTTGCCGGCCACGGTAGGTACGGCGTTGAGACCCTTCGGGCGGCCACCCTTCGCCGGGGCCTTCGCGTTGTAGTACCAGCGCTCGACGGGGTTGATGACCGCGGCCGCATGGTGGGCTCGCATCCAGTCGGCCCACTTGGCGTTGAAGCTGGAGTTGCCCGGCGTGCGCCACGCTCCGTAGAACGACACGCCGAGGACTGCGACCAGCACGACCACGACCGCCAGCACGCTGCGCCGGACGACCTTCCACCCTCGTCGGGGCCGGCGCCGCGCGTGTCGACCCCGCCGGAACGGGTCCGACTCCTGGCGGGAGATGCGAGCGTATGGCTCTTTGGTGAGCGACGTGCCGTAACGCCGGTCCGTCACAGGCCCTCTCCCCCTGCGGGGAGCGACCGGGACCGGGGATCGTGCCGTTGCTGGTGGCTGCCTGAGAGCAAGGGTGGAACGCCTCGTGTGCGGTGAGGGGCCGTCATCGCCGGCCCAGGAGCAAAAGACAGTGTTGGGTCACGCTTCTGGAACAAAAGGCATCCCCTCGGTGGCGACTTCCAAACCGTCCACACCGATCAGGTATGCCTCGTAGCCCGAAAGCGCAGAGAAGCGGTCGAACACGTCGGACCCACCGACGGCCAGTGCTGTCGCCAGGGCATCGGCGACGGCCAGGTCCGGCCCCACGACGGTAGCCGACGCTGCCCGTCGGCTCACGGCGCCCGTCGTAGGGTCCACCAGCTGGCCAGGGCGTTCGTAGTCACCGGAGGTGGCCACCGCGGCGGTCACCGCCACCACTGCGGCGAAGGCCACCGGCTGCCAGGGGTGGCGGATCCCGATCCGCCAGCCGCCTCCGCCCGGAGGGGTGCCAGCCGCGGCCAGGTCCCCGCCCGCGTTGACGAGGGCTGCGTCGACACCGCCGTCGACGAGGACGTCGAGGGCTCGTTGCGCCGCCCACCCCTTGACCATCCCGGTCGGGTCGACACCGCCGGGCATCGCCCACGGGTCGAACCACCCGCCGGTCAGGGTCCGCAGCTGGCGGCACCGCTCGAGGACGCCGACGACCTCGTCGGGGAGTTCGTCGGCGCTGAGCGTCCCGGCCCGGTAGCGGCTCATCGGGCTGTCCGGCTTCCAGGTGGAGAACATCCGGTCGTCGCGCTGCAGGCTGTCGCAGGCACGCTGCAGCAGGGTCCGGGTGTCGACCGAGGCCGGTGCGAACACGGTGAAGGACACCACGGTTCCCATCACCTCCTCGGCGTGGCGGGCGGGGACGACGACGGCGGTCACTTGATCCCCAGCTTGTCGAGGGCGGACTGCACCGAATCGACGTAGGCCTGGCTGGTGTAGGTCGCACCGGAAACGCCGTTGATGTTGGTCGTCTGGGCGGCCAGCACCTGCCGGCGCAACAGGGGGATGGCTTGGTGGTCGATGAACTCTGACTGGCCGGCTCCGCCGTCGTTGAGCCGGGTGACGATCAAGTCGGTGATGTGGTTGCCGGTGGCTTTGACCTCCACGGCCAGGTCGCCGTAGGGGTATTGCGTGTCGGCGCCGACGGCGCTGCGCACCGCCGGCGCGGTGGTCGCCGCCGTGCTCGGGGCCGTGCCTGGTGTCGTCGGCGGGCCCGACGCGGGGGCGCTCGATGCGGCGCTGGAGCCACCCCCACCCCCAGCGTTGGCGGCGGCCGCGGAGGAGGAGGAGGAGGAGGAGGAGGAGGAGGGGACCACCAGACGGGGGGGGTGGGTCGGGTAGGCCAGCACCCCGGCGACGCCGACGATGGTGCCTGCGATGACGAACGGTGCGCGGCGCATGGTGCCTCTCAGAACTCGAAGATCTCGCGATGGAGGGCGTCGGAGCCGACGCCGAGGTACCGGGCGGAGTGCTCAACCTGGTTGGCGAAGCCGTCGGGGCCGCAGACGAAGACGTCGCGGGTGGCCAAGTCCGGGATCAGCTTGTGCAGGTTGACAGGATCCAGTCGGTTGCGGGTCCGGGGTCCGACCATCTCGATGAGGCGCCCTCGGTGGTGAGCGACCAGGTCGGTGATCTCCTTGCGGAACAACAAGTCGCCGTCCTTCGACGCCCGCACGACGGTGATCACGTCGACGCCGGCGGGGATCTCCTCGAGCAGCGCCCTAACCGGCGTGATGCCGACTCCGGCGGCGAACAGCGCGACGCGGTTGTGGACCCGGTGGGCGTCGGTGAACACCCCGTACGGTCCCTCGATGGCCACCCTGGTCCCCGGTCGCAGCCTGGCGAGGATCGCGGTCGTGTCGCCGAGGGTCTTGATCGTGACCCGCATGTGGGTTCGCGTCGGTGCCGCGGACAGCGAGAAGGGGTGGGCGTGCCACCACAACCCGCGGGTCAGGAACCGCCAGGAGAAGAACTGCCCGCCGGCGGCCCCCAACTGGTCCAGGTCACGCCCGGTCAAGATGAGAGAGATGACTCCTTTGCCCTCCCGACGGACCTCCTGCACCTGCATCTGGTGGCGGGCGGTGCGTAGGACCGGCAGCCCTACTCGGGACACCAGCACGACGCCGGCGGTGGCCAGCCAGACGACGATCCATGCCGTCCGGGCCGTCTGGTGGCCGACGAACTCGCTCCCGTCGAAGATCTGATGGAGGAAGGAAAGGGCCACCGCCAGGTAGGTGTAGAGGTGAATGACCCACCACGTGTCGTACGCGATGCGCCTCCTGGCGATCCGGATCGACACCGCAGCGATCGCGAGAAGCATCAGCCACGAGGCGGTGGCCGCCACCATCCAGCTGTAGGAGCTGAGTAAGACGCCGGCTTGGTGCCAGGTTCCCGTCCGGGCGGACTGGGCGTAGCCGACCGTGGTCAAGAACGCGTGGGCGCTCAGCAACGCGAGCGGCCACGGGCTGAGGAGCCGGTGCCAGCGGAGCATCCGGTCGTGGCCGACCACCGACTCGATGGTCGGGATGCGCGCCGCCAGGAGGAGCATGATCAGCAGCAGCCACGTGCCGCCCATGGCGGTGATGTTTCCGAACAGGATGGCCGGGCCGCCGGGAGCCCGGTAGGCGGAGGCGGTCTCGTTGGCGATGGGAAGCGCCAACGCCGCGCCGAACCCGAGACCGGCGACGACCGCGGCGGCGTCCACCAGTTCCCGGCGGATGCGGGGCTGGAGAGGCGGGACGGGGGCCCGGCGCACTGGAGGGGGTGCAGCCACGGTCATGAGGAGAGTGTCGGCCACGCACCTGAAGCTTCAATGAACGCTCCCGGCGCGGGTCGTCCGAGGCGGGCGCAGGCCGCCTATGGCCGCCCCGGCCAGGGAGTGGCGGGCCGGCCGGCGGCCTGCTCACTGACCTGGTCAGCGAACCAGCGGCGGAACCGCCGGATCAGCGCCGGCGCCTCGAGGGTCAAAAGCTCACCGTCCTCGCAGAGCCGGTCGGCCTCGTCGAGACGGTCGGCCAGCTCCACCAGCGAGTCCCAGTGGGCCCGGGGGACCTCCAACCGCAGGTCCACCGTCTCCCGGCCCTCAGCGAGCGCGGCGTCGATCTGGTGTCGAAGCGACGACGTGACCGGCGCGAACTGGTCTCTGATCGCCTGGGCCAGGGCCTCCTCGTCGTAACTAGCAGCGTCGGGGTGGTCTCCCCCCCGAGGCGCAGCCGGCAGGAAGGTCATTTCCCTCAAAAGGGCGTCGTTGTGCTCGGCGGCGAGGAGGTACACCTCGACGGGAAGCGCCAAGACCCACACGTCGAAGGTGGAACCGCTCGATCCGCCGTCCGCCGGGGCGCTGTCCTCTAGGTCCGGCCACGACGACAGGTCCGGGACCGCCGGCAGTCCCGCGACCCGGAACTTCTCCGCCGGAGCGACTTCATCAGCGCCGGCGCGGCGGCGCTCGAGCGCGAACCGCACCGCCTTGCCTCCGCCGGCCACCTGCTCGACGCCCCACTCGTCGGCGAGGGTGGAGACCAGCCGGAAACCCCGGCCGGTCTCGGCCGTGGCCCCGTACCGCTTCATCACCGGCACGTCGGAGCTGCCGTCGATGACCTCCACCACGATCCGGTCCGGGCCGGTCTCGGCGGTGACGGCGATCGCGGTCTTGGCGTGGAGGACTGCGTTGGTCACCAACTCGGACACGATGAGCCGGGCGCTGTCGACCACCTCCGACGGCCATCCCTCCATACGGTCCGCGACCCACGACCGGGCGACACCGGCCGCGGTGTGGTCGCACGCCAGGTCGAGACGGTCGACGACCGGGGGGGCGCTCGTCGCTCCGGGCCGGCCCGACGGGACGGACATACTCGCCGATCCGGTCACCCTCGCCGATCCGGTCATCCTCGACGATTCGACGCGACCGTGGCCGACGACGACTTGCAACACCAGTGTGGCCACGTCGTCGCGCAGCGGCCCGGCGCTGCGTGCCTCCAACAGCGCGCTCAGCTCCTCGGCGCAGGCCGTGGGAGGCTGAGCCGACAGGGCCGCTGCCAGGCTGTCGATGGCGATCGACACGTCGCCACCGACAGTCTCGACGAGACCGTCGGTGAACAGCACGAGGGTGGCTCCGGGCGTCAGGACCAGGCGGCCGACCGGGCGACCCCCGACGTGAGGCGCGCCGATGATCGTCGAGGTGGCATCCGCCACCCGGTCCACCGATCCGTCTGGGCCGCGTAGAAGCGGCGGGAGGTGACCGGCGTTGGAGTAGCGCAAGCAGCGGCGCCCGGAGCCGTCGGGCGGGTCCAAGACGCCGTAGAAGATCGTGACGAGAGGCGCCACCTCGAGCACGTCGACCAGGTGCTGCAACCGGCCCAGGACCGACGCGGGGTCGTCGGTCTCGCAGCTGTAGGCCCGCAGGGCAGCGCGGATCTGCGCCATGGCCGCCGCGGCCTGCATGTCGTGGCCCATCACGTCACCGATCACGATCGCGACGCGGTCGTCAACGTCGCCGACCGGGAAGCAGTCGAACCAGTCGCCACCGATGCGCTGCTCGGCCGCGCCCGGTAGGTAGCGGGTGGCGATGGACAACCCGGGGATCGGTCGCAGCTCGGGCAGCAGGCTGCGCTGCAGGGTCTCGGCGACCGCTCGCTGCGTCCGGTAAAGCGCGAGGGCCGAGTCCCGGCGCCGGGTGGCCTGCTCGATGATGAACCCGATCAACGCGGCCATGAGCACGCCGAACGCTCCCACCAGCCACGGGGCGTCGGCGTTGAGCGCCCCGTTGAGCCGCGTGGCGGGCGCGACGGTGAGCAGCAGCCGGGCGGCGCCGATGTTGAGGTACCGGGCCTGGAGCGTCCCATGGAGGGGGAGGTGGGGGGCCGTGGACACCAGCGCCTGCGAGGGGTCCGCCCGGTCACCGGCGTAGAGCACCACGTCCAGCTCGTGGAACGGCGCCGTCGGCGTGTCCTTCGGCGGTTGCAGCGAACCCAGCTGGCTCTCGCGGTACACGACCATCCCTGCTGGCGCGGCGGGCGGCCCGAGCGCGACGCCGAAGCGACGCTCCGCGCCGACGTCGAGCACTGGGGTGGGCACTGGTTGCCCGCTCGCCAGCGCGGCGTCGAGCGACGGGACCCGGGCCCCGGTCACCACTTCCCCCGGGCGGAACCGTCCCCCGTAGGCGAGAACGACCCGGAAGCCGCCACCGGCGGGACGGAGCAAGGCGTATGAGACTCCGGCAGGACCGCTGCTAACCGCCCGCGCCGTGGTGGTGAACGGCCCGGCGGCGGCGTCGGTGACCCGGGCCACCTGGCCCAGGGTCTCCAATCCCACCGACAACTGCCCGATCGAGGTGTTCAAGACGACTGCGACCTCGCCGGTGCGTTCCCGCAGGACCCGGCGGGTCCCGCCCCGCACAACGCCACGGGTGAGGACGACCCCGCCGGCGGTGGCCACCAGCAGCAACACGACCACGAGCACGGTGGCTCGGTGCAGCGCGAACAAGCCCGGCCGTGTCCCGGGAGGCTCGCCTGACGGCACGGGGGTGACGGCTACAGGCCAGTTTTCCCCACCTGGTGGAACGGTCAAACTGTCAGGCGGTCACGACGGCTGAGCGTCGGCGGGCACCGGTTCTTGCTCTTGCGCTTGGAGCGGGGTCTGGTGCTGGCGGCGCCGGGAGTCCCGGGTCGCGCCGAGCGCAGCCCCGCCGAGCACCATCACCGCGATGGCCACGGCGCAGACCACAAACACCGTCAACACTTGCGCTCCCGCCGCCGCACCGGGGGGTTCACGCACAAATCGGATCGCACCCGTGCCAGTGAAGCAGACCAGCCCGCGCCGCCGGGGGAAGGCCACTGCGACGCTCGTGTGTGACCGCGCAAGCCGGCGGGTATGCTGCCGGCGGCGATGGAGCCCGCCTGAACCGCCCGTTTCGTGGGCTGATGGCCCCTACCGACATCCGCAGACTTGGGAGGGCGGTAGTGGGACGCGCGCAGCAGACGGCACACGTCGACGGGACAGCAAGATCGATGAGGCGCGGCGGCCCGCTTCACCGGGCGCCGACAGCGATGACCGTCGTCGTCGCTGGCGGTTTCCTCGGCGCGGCGGCCCGGGAAGCTGTCGAGCAAGCCCTCCCGACCGCCCGGGGCGGCTTCCCGGCGGCGACTTTCGCCATCAACGTGTGCGGCGCGTTCATCCTGGGGGCGCTCCTCGAGGCGCTGGTGCGTGCCGGGGACGACAGCGGGTGGCGCAGGCGGACCCGACTCATGGCAGGCACCGGCTTTTGCGGAGCGTTCACCACCTACAGCACCTTCGCCGTCGAGACCGTCCAGCTGGTGCGGGCCGGGCGTCTGGGCACCGCCATCCTCTACGGTCTGGCCACTGTCGTCACCGGCCTGCTCGCAACCACCGCCGGCATCGGCGTCGCTGGGTCTGGCCGCCGGCGCCGGGCGGCCCGGCTCCCGGTCGACCCCGACATCGACGTGGATGGCGCCAGGTGAGTCTCGCCGACATAGTTTGGGTCGGCCTCGCCGGCAGCCTTGGGGCACTGGCCCGCTTCACCCTCGACGGGGCCATCCGGGAACGGTTCGCGACGGTGCTGCCCGCCGGGACGGTATTCATCAACCTCACCGGGTCGTTCGTGCTCGGCGTCCTCACCGGCCTCGTCGTGTTCCACGTGGCTCCCGGCACGCTGACCCTCGTGGCGGGCACCGGCGTCTGCGGCGGCTACACGACTTTCTCCACGGCCAGTTTCGAGTCTGTCCGCCTCGCGCAGCAGGGCCGGTTGGGACCGGCTGCAGCCAACACCGCGATCACCCTCTTCGGGGCGATTGCCGCCGCCGCCTCGGGGCTCGCGCTGGCCTCGCTCTGACCGTAACCAGGACGGAGAAATCAGGCCGGGTGGTGCGGTCGTCTGGCGGAGGTCAGGTCCGTTCGCTGCTGACCAGCAGCACCGGGCGACGGCAACGGTCTAGCAACCGGCCTGACACTGCGGGCCCGGACATTCGTTGGAGCAGGTGCCGCCAGCCAGTGCTGCGGACGCCGACCACGATCATCAACGCGTCGCAGTGCTCGGCGGTCCGGGCCAGCGCCGCGGCAGGGTCGTCGCGCAACGCCACGTAGCTCCACCGGCCCGGGTAGTCGGCCAACGCATCGGAGACGGTGCGCCGCTCAGCCTCCAGGCTCAGGGTCGCCTGGCGTCCCCAGTCGTCGGCGTCGGGATCGACCGGGTAGTCGGCGAGGTCGACGGCGTGAACGACGTGGAGGTCGGCACCCAAGCGGCCGCCGAGGTCGGCCGCCGTGCCCAGCGCGGCGAGGCCGGCCGCCGAGCGGTCGAAGCCGACGACGACGGCGCTGCGTCCCGCCGGGGCGCGGCCCGCGACGTCCGGGCCGCCCCGCCCCAAGCGGACCCACTCCCCGCCCTCGAGCGGTCCCGGCAGAGAACTTCCACCCGCACCCATCAGAGTCTTGGCCGCCGGTTCGTCATGCGGGCACCCCGAACGGGGCCCCCGGCGCTTCGGCGGCGATGGCCAGGAGCCGGTTGTACTTCGCGACGCGCTCGCCTCGCGCCGGCGCCCCGGACTTGATCTGCCCGCAGCCGGCAGCGACCGACAGGTCGGCTATGAACGAATCGGTGGTCTCGCCGGAGCGGTGCGACACCTGCTGCGGGTAACCGGCTTTGCGGCAGACGTCGATGGCCTGCAGCGTCTCGGTGACGGTGCCGACCTGGTTGAGCTTGATCAGCGCGGCGTTCGCGACGCGGCGTTCGACGGCAGTCGCGATGATCGCCGGGTTGGTCACGAAGATGTCGTCACCGACGAGCTGGACCCGGTCGCCGATGCGGGCGGTGAGCTTCGCCCATCCATCCCAGTCGTCTTCGGCCAGGCCGTCCTCGATCGACCAGATCGGGAAGCGATCCACCAAAGCGGCGTACCTGTCGATCATCTCGTCGGTGCTGAGCAGGGTCCCCTGGGCGTAACGGTACCGGCCGCCGGCTTCCCGGAACTCCGACGACGCGGGGTCCAGCGCGATGGCCACCCCGTCCCGGCCGGGTTGGTAGCCGGCGTCGGCGATCGCGGCGACGAGAACCTCCAGAACCTCCTCTGGGGTCGCCAGGTCCGGCGCGAAACCGCCTTCGTCGCCCAGCCCGGTCGGCTGGCCGGCGCCGGCCAGGCGGGCCCGGATCGCCTGGTAGACCTCGGCGCCGGCCCGCAGCGCGTCGGCGAAGGTCGTCGCCCCGAGAGGGGCCAGCATGAACTCTTGGAACTCCAGTCGGTTCGGGGCGTGGGCGCCGCCGTTGACCACGTTGAAGTGCGGGACCGGCAGCCGGGGCCCGTCGCCTGGCAGCCATCGGTAGAGCGCTACCCCGTCGGAGGCCGCCATCGCGCGGGCCGCCGCCATCGACACACCGACGATCGAGTTGGCGCCGAGCCGGGACTTGGTCTCGGTTCCGTCCAGCTCGCGCATCGCCGCGTCGAGCTCGTCGAGCCCGGCCCAAGTCCGCCCGAGGACCAGTTTCGCCAGCTCCGTACGGACGTGGCTGACGGCGCCGAGCACCCCCGCGCCGCGGAAGCGAGCCGGGTCGCCGTCACGCAGTTCTACCGCCTCCCTGGTACCCGTTGAGGCCCCCGACGGCACGCCGGCGCGCCCTGGCGCCCCGTCCGTCATCTGGACGGTCACCTCCAGCGTGGGGCGCCCCCGCGAGTCGAGGATCTCCATTGCGTCAACGCGTTCGAACCGGTAGGAAGCCACCCTCCGAGCGTTGCCCGCGACGACCCGCAGCGGCTAGGGCCAAAGGGCACAGCGCGACGGTCGAGCCGCCCGCGGCGGGGGCAGGCTGCGACACGGCGGCGGCCGGGCTGCGCCCAGCGGCGCCTACGCCGCCGACTCGTGGCGGAAGGTCCGGCGGTACGCGGCTGGGGACACGCCGAGCTCTGAGCGGAAGTGAACCCGCAGGTTGGTGGCGGTGCCGAGGCCGCAGCGGTCAGCGATGCGCTCCACGGGGAGGTCGGTGGTCTCGAGCAGACGCTGGGCCAGGAGCACCCGCTGGCGGCAGAGCCACCGGTGGGGGGTCGTCCCGGTCGCGTCGGAGAAGCGGCGGGCGAACGTCCGAGCGCTCATCGCGGCGCGCCGGGCCAGCAGCTGCACGCTGATGTCCTCGTCGAGATGCTCCTCGGCCCAGGCCAGCACCTCGGAGAACGAGTCGGCGTCGTGGTCGGCTGGGAGCGGCGTCGCCACGTACTGGGCCTGCCCTCCTTCTCGGTGGGGCGGCACGACGAGGTTGCGGGCGACGGAGTTGGCGATGGCGGCGCCGTAGTCGGCTCGGACCATGTGCAGGCAAAGGTCGATGGACGCGGCCGAGCCGGCCGAGGTGAGAACGCCGCCCGTGTCGACGTAGAGGACCTTCGGGTCGACGTCGACAGCCGGGAACCTGGTAGCCATCTCGGGCGCGTGAAGCCAGTGGGTGGTCGCCCGGCGGCCGTCGAGGACGCCCGCCTCGGCCAGCAAGAAGGCGCCGGTGCACAGCGACGCGAGCCGAGCCCCGCGGCGGTGGGCGTCCGCGATGGCCTCGATGAGTCGGCGATCGACCGACCCTCCGGCCGGGCCGACGATGGGAGGCACGAGCACGGTGTGCGCCGACGCCGCGTCGGCCAACGTGCCGGTGGCATGAACCGAAAAACCGACCTGGGTGGTCACCGGTCCGGGGTCGGCGGCGCAGATCGCCAGGCTGTACCACGGCACGCCGAGATGCGAGCGGTCGTAGCCGAACACCTCGCAGGCCACCGCGAACTCGAACGGCGACAGACCGTCCCCGATGAGCATGGCCACCGAGATCGGCGCCCCCGACGCGATGGCACGTCCCTTTCGCATAACGGCAATCCTGCCACTGTTCGGATGGGCCGGCAAGGCTGACACTGACGTCATGCAAGCGTATTTCGGCAGCCGTTACGTCCAAGACCGCGAGGATGAGTTCCGCCGTCGCGCCGACACCTACCGCATGCTCGCCGAGGTTCGCTCCGGAGAGCCCCGTTGGCGGCGGGTCCTGTCGGCGAAGTTCGGACGGCCGGTTCCGCTACCGCGCACCGTCCGCCCGTGGGGCCGGCACGCGCGGCGGCCGGCCGGGAGCGCGACGCGGTAGCTCAGGCGCCAGCCGGGGCGGGTGGCCGGGACCTGACAGACTCTCCGCCTCCCAGGGAAAAGAGCGGACGGCGATGGATTCGATGGCCCTTGGCGCAGCCCGGCACAGACCCCTTACCGCTCACGCGTCTGTCAAGCCGGCTTGGTCCTCTCCGTCGTGATCTGGACCGGAAGGTTGAAAGCCGGCGTCCTCGCACTGACAGTTCTCGCCTTGGCCGACGTCGGAGTGGGCGCTTGGAAGTTGAACCGGCCGTCTTCGGGAGCTCCGTCGACCCCGGCGAGCACCACGGTCCCCGTCAATGCCCACCCGGCAATCACCTCGTCGGGGACCAACCTGCCGGCAACCGCACCCTCGAGCACCGATGCGCCCACCGCGCCGCCGGCGACGACTCCGGCCACATCCCCCGCAGCCGTTTCCCCAGTGGAAGTGCCGCTCACCTCGCCCGCCGGCAACCTCTACAAGGCCGGCCAGTTCTGTCCGGGCGCCGACCTCAATGTGACTACGACGGGGTCCGACGGGGCCATCACCTGCGAGGTCGTCACCGGGCGGGATCGGTGGGTCAACGGTTGAGGCTGACTGACCCCGCGCGAGTCGTCGCCCAGCCCGGAGGGCGCGCCCCATGGAACGTTCCGCCCAGCGCGACGTCTCGGGTCAGGTGGATCGGTCTTGCATTTCCCAGGCGTGGTCCAGGACGTGCCAGGCGAGCCGCCGGATGCCGTAGCGCACCGGCCAGGCGCTGTCGGGTGGCGCGGTCCTAAGCCCGGCCAGGATCGTCGTCCGCTGCTGGGGCCATGGAGTACGAGGCGGGACCCGACCACCGAGCTTTGCGGCGTAGGACCGCTCGGCCTCCTGGACGTGGCGCAGCATGGCGTCCGTGTCGCGGCCGCCACCGCGCTGCCCTTTGCGAAGCTCAGCGGGCGACGCGGCACCCACCGCGTCGAGGTAGTCCCATGACGCCTCGAGCAGCTCCAGCTGGCGGGTGAGCTCCTTGGCTGCGAGCGGCTCGCTGTCCCATGGCCCGACCGCACCCAATGCTCCGAAGTCGGCCATGCCGCCACGGGTCGCCAACCGCCCGACCACCTCGACCGGTCCGGTCGACACCACTCGCCCCACCGCCTTCGCGTACCGCTCGGCGTAGTCCAACAGGGTGTCGATGGCCGCTTCGTCTCCCTTGCCCCTCCGCGCCCAGCCTGGCCAGTCCAGCGCGCTGGCAAAGACCCATCGGGTACCGGCTTCGAGGTATATCCGAAGAGATTCCATCGCCCATACCGTACGCAGGCGGGACGCCGCCATTGTCGGCAAATGTCCCGGCCTCCACCTCCGCTGGTTCGCTCCTCCTCGACTGGAGGCGCAAGGGAGGCTAGATGTCGTAGTAGAGCATGAACTCCCAGGGGTGAGGTCGGAGGCGGACGGGATCGATCTCGTGCGTCCGTTTGTAGGCGATCCACGTCTCGATGAGGTCGTCGGTGAACACGCCGCCGGCACGGAGGAAGTCGTTGTCGGCCTCCAGCGCCTCGAGGGACGCGTCGAGGGAGGAGGGGACGGTGGGCACCCTGGCCAGCTCGGCCGGCGGCAGGTCGTAGAGGTCCTTGTCCATCGGGTCCGGTGGTTCGATCTTGTTGGCCACGCCGTCGAGTCCGGCCATAAGGATGGCGGAGAATGCCAGGTACGGGTTGGCCGACGGGTCCGGGCAGCGGAACTCGACCCGCTTGGCCCGTGGGCTGGTCGAGTACAGCGGGATGCGGCACGCGGCTGACCGGTTGCGCTGCGAGTACACGAGGTTGACGGGCGCCTCGTAGCCGGGCACCAGTCGCTTGTAGCTGTTGGTGGTCGGGGCGGCGAACGCCAGGACCGCTGGCGCGTGAGCCAGCAGCCCTCCTATGTACCACCGGCCGATGTCGGAAAGGCCGGCGTACCCGAGCTCGCTGTAGAAGAGCGGCTCGCCGCCCTTCCAGAGCGACGAGTGAACGTGCATGCCCGACCCGTTGTCGGCGAAGAGCGGCTTGGGCATGAACGTCGCGGTCAGGTTGTTGCGGCGAGCCACGCTCTTGACGACGTACTTGTAGAGCATGAGCTTGTCGGCCATCGCCGCCATCGTGTCGAAGCGCATGTCGATCTCCGCCTGGCCGGCGGTGCCCACCTCGTGGTGCTGGATCTCGACCTCGATGCCGAGGCGCTCCATCTCCAGCACCATCTCCGAACGTAGATCCTGGAAATGGTCCATGGGCGGGACGGGGAAGTATCCCTCCTTGTAACGGGGCTTGAACCCCAAGTTGGGCTTCTCGTCGGCGCCGGAGTTCCAGATTCCCTCTACCGAATCGATGGCGTAGAAGCCTTGGTGGGAGTCCTGGGCGAAGCGGATGTCGTTGAAAACAAAAAACTCCGCTTCCGGCCCGAAATAGGCGGTGTCGGCGATGCCGGTGGAGACCAGGTAGTCCTCGGCCTTCCTGGCGACGTAGCGAGGATCACGGCTGTAGGACTCGCCAGAGACGGGGTCTTTCACCCAGCAGTTCAAGTTGAGGGTCCGATGGGTCCGGAACGGGTCGATTACTGCGGTGTTTGGATCGGGGACGAGGAGCATGTCGGACTCCTGGATCTCCTGGAACCCCCGAATCGAAGACCCGTCGAAGCCAGAACCCTCGTCGAAGGTGTCGAGGGTCAGCTCGTGCGCGGGCATCGAGAAGTGCTGCATGAGCCCCGGAAGGTCGCAGAAGCGGAAGTCCACGATCTCGATCTGCTCCTGCTCGACGAGTGCCAGCACCTCTTCGGGGGTGCGCCTGATGACCATCGTTCTCCCTTGTGTCCCGTGCGGCCGACCTGCACGGAGTCTTGCAGAGCCCACCGGCCGGTTTGCACCCTGCGGGGAGCGGCGTTCACCCGTCGGATAAAGTCCGGTGGCACGATCCCTGTACGGTCGGCTGCGCCGAAGGGCGCTTCACCTGATCCGGAGACCCCCGAGGGACGTAGGCACGACCCTTGAGGAGCCATCCGTGAGTGGAAGCAACGCCCGCCTCCAAGCCATCGGCGCGGTCAGGAACCACGTCGCTGTGACGTCCGTAGGAGGCCGCGGCGGTCCTCCGGGGGAGGTGTTCGGCCAGAACGTCTTCACCGTCGCGGTGATGAAGGAACGCCTCCCCAAGCAGGTGTTCAAGAAGCTGATGGGCACCATCGAGCACTCCGAGCCGCTCGATCCGACCGTCGCCGACGTGGTCGCGGCGGCCATGAAGGCTTGGGCCATGGAGAAGGGCGCTACCCACTACGCCCACGTCTTCTACCCGCTCACCGGCCTCACCGCCGAGAAGCACGACAGCTTCCTCGAGCCCGGAGAGGACGGCTCCTCCATCGCCGAGTTCGCCGGCAAGACCCTGATCCAGGGCGAGCCGGACGCTTCCAGCTTTCCCAACGGCGGGATGCGCTCGACGTTCGAGGCCCGTGGTTACACCGGGTGGGACGTCACCAGCCCGGCGTACATCCTCGAGAACCCCAACGGCAACACCCTTTGCATCCCGACGGTGTTCGTGTCGATGACCGGCGAAGCCCTCGACCACAAGACCCCCCTGCTTCGTTCGCAGCAGGCCATGGCCGCCCAGGCGGAGAGGGTGCTGAAGCTCTTCGGGCACGACAAGCCGGCCGCGGTGGTGTCCTTCGCCGGCGCCGAGCAGGAGTACTTCCTGATCGACCGCAGCTTCTTCCTGGCCCGCCCCGACCTGCTCAACGCCGGCCGCACCCTTTTTGGCGCCAACCCCCCGAAGGGCCAGGAGTTCGAAGACCACTACTTCGGGACCATCCCCGAGAGGGTGCTGGCGTTCATGCTCGACGCCGAGCAGGAGCTGTTCAAGCTCGGGATCCCCGCCAAGACTCGCCACAACGAGGTGGCCCCAGGGCAGTTCGAGATCGCCCCGATGTTCGAACGGGCCAACGTCGCAGCCGACCATCAGCAGCTCTTGATGGTCATCATGAAGCGGGTTGCCCAGAAGCACGGCATGGAGTGCCTCTTCCACGAAAAGCCTTTCGAGGGCATCAACGGCTCCGGCAAACACATCAATTTCTCCGTCGGCAACTCCACAGAAGGCAACCTCCTCCTGCCCGGTGACACGCCGCACGACAACGCGCAGTTCTTGATCTTCTGCGCGGCGGTCATCCGCGCGGTTCACAAGTTTGGCGGGCTGTTGCGGGCATCGGTGGCCTCCGCCAGCAACGACCACCGCCTGGGCGCCAACGAGGCACCGCCGGCGATCATCTCGATCTTCCTCGGGGATCAGCTGGCCGACGTCTTCGACCAGATCGCCAAGGGCGGCGCAACCATGTCGAAGGCCAAGGGCCACCTGCAGCTCGGCGTGGACACCCTCCCAGTGCTGCCCTCCGATCCCGGGGACCGCAACCGCACCAGTCCGTTCGCGTTCACCGGCAACCGTTTCGAGTTCCGGGCGCCCGGATCGCTGCAGTCGATCGCGGGTCCGATGATCACCATCAACACGATCCTGGCCGATTCCCTCGACAGCCTGGCCAGCGAGCTCGAGACCCTCGTCGGTGACGGCTTGGACCTCGACGCCGCGGTCCAGAAGGTGCTGGCCGGGGTCATCACCGCCCACGGGGCCGTCGTGTTCAACGGTGACGGCTACTCCGAGGAGTGGCAGGAAGAGGCGGCGGTCCGCGGCCTGCCCAACCTGCGCACCACGGTGGACGCCGTCCCGCAGCTGATCACTCCCGACGCCATCGAGCTGTTCAGCAAGTACGGCGTGTTCAACGAACGCGAAATGCACGGGCGCTACGAGGTGGCCCTTGAGCACTACGTGCGCAGC
Source organism: Acidiferrimicrobium sp. IK (assembly GCF_025499425.1). GTDB lineage: Bacteria > Actinomycetota > Acidimicrobiia > Acidimicrobiales > Palsa-688 > Acidiferrimicrobium. The sequence goes on along the minus strand of NZ_JAIMCB010000011.1, from coordinate 116,580 downwards.
GTCGACGTCGAGGCGCACTCCACGCTGGAGATGGCCACCACCTCGATCATGCCCGCCGCCCTCCGGTACCAGACGGAGCTGGCCACCAACCTGAGCAGTCTGAAAGCCATCGGGGTCGAGATCGACACGTCGACCCTCGACGAGGTGTCCGCGGCGATCTCCGCGCTGCGGGCCGGGATCCTGGTGCTGCGCAACGGCCTGGCCGACGAGCCGGGGCCCTCGGCGCTCGACGAGGCGACGCACTCGCGCGACGTGCTCATCCCCGCCATCAGCGCGCTGCGAAGCGCCGGCGACGCGTTGGAGAGCCTGGTGGCCGACGACTTGTGGCCGTTGCCCACCTACCAGGAGATGCTCTACATCCTGTAGCCCGCGCCGCCGAGAGCCACCACGCTGAAGGCCGCGGACTCGTGTTGATCTGGCCGGAGATTCTCGGCGCAGATCAACACGAGTCGAGGCCACCCAGCTCGGCTGGGCCGGCTCGCCCAGCCGGTTCGGCTACGCCAGCGCCTCGCAGCAGGTGCTGACCATCAGGCGAGTGACGACGTAGGGGTCCATGTTGGCGTTGGGCCGGCGGTCCTCCAGGTAGCCCTTGCCGTCGACCTCGACTTGCCACGGGATGCGCACCGACGCGCCCCGGTCGGACACGCCGTAGGAGAACTGGTCCCACGGAGCGGTCTCGTGCTGGCCGGTCAGGCGGTCCTCGATCCCGTGGCCGTAGTTGGCGACGTGCTCGTCGGCCTTCTTGCCGAGGGCCTCGGCGGCCTTGACCACCGCGTCGTAGGAGCTGCGCATGGCGCGAGTCGAGAAGTTGGTGTGGGCGCCGGCGCCGTTCCAGTCGCCGCGGACCGGCTTGGGGTCGAGGGTGATCGATATCCCGAAGTCCTCGCCGATGCGATGCAGCAGCCAGCGGGCGACCCACATGTGGTCGGAGACCTCGAGGGGACCGAGCGGGCCGATCTGGAACTCCCACTGCCCGGGCATGACCTCTGCGTTGATGCCGGAGATCCCGAGACCGGCCTGGATGCAGGCCTCCAGGTGGGCTTCGACGAGCGGGCGGCCGTAGATGTCGTCGCTGCCGACGCCGCAGTAGTACGGGCCCTGGGGGCCGGGGTAGCCGCCGCTGTCGGGGAAGCCGAGCGGACGGCTGCCCTTGAACATCGTGTACTCCTGCTCGATGCCAAACAGCGGCTCCTGGCTGGCGTACTTCTCCGCCACCTCCGCCAGCTGCGCCCGGGTGTTGGTCTTGTGCGGGGTCATGTCCGTGTAGAGGACCTCGCTGAGGACCAGCAGATGGTCACCGCCCCGGATCGGGTCGGGGCAGGAGAACACCGGCTTGAGCACGCAGTCGGACGCCTTGCCCGGAGCCTGGTTGGTGCTCGAGCCGTCGAACCCCCAGATCGGGAGTTCGGTCGGGACCGAGTCGAGGATCTTCGTCTTGGAGCGAAGCAGCGGGGTGGGCTCCGTGCCGTCGATCCAGATGTATTCGGCCTTGATCGTCATGAGTTCCAGAGTGTCGCGCGTCTTGTGTCGGAGTCGTCTCCGCAAGATGAACGCTGTGTGACATTGCAGGCCCCGGGTCTGGGCTAGCCGCGCCAGGCCCTAACGTCTGCGGCATGGAGCGCCAACAGGACTATGTCCTGCGCACGGTGGAGGAGCGGGGAATCCGCTTCATCCAGTTGTGGTTCACCGACGTCCTCGGTGTGCCGAAGACCTTCAACATCACGCCCGCGGAGCTCGAAAACGCCCTCGAGGAGGGCATGACGTTCGACGGCTCAGCCATCGACGGGTTCAGCCGGGTGCAGGAGAGCGACGTCCTGGCCTTCCCCGACCCGAAGACCTTCCAGCTCCTCCCCTACCTGGGCGACGAGGCGCCGGTGGCCCGGGTGGTCTGTGACGTGCTCAACCTGGACGGCAGCCCGTTCGAGGGCGACCCCCGCCACGTGCTGCGTCGGACCCTCGAGCGGGCCCGCAGCCTGGGCTTCTCCTTCTACGTGGCCCCGGAGCTGGAGTACTTCTACTTCGAGGAGGCGTCCGGGGCTCCCCTGGTCCCCCTCGACCGAGGCTCCTACTTCGACCTGACCACCAACGACTTGTCGACCGAGCTGCGCCAGCTGACGGTGCTGACCCTGGAAGAGATGGGGATACCCGTCGAGTACTCCCAGCACGAGGACTCCCCGGGCCAGCACGAGATCGACCTGCGCTACACCGACGCCATGACCATGGCAGACACCGTCATGACCGTCCGCATGGTGGTCAAGGAGGTGGCCGCCCAGCGGGGGGTCCACGCCACGTTCATGCCCAAGCCGCTCGGCGGGGTCCAAGGCTCGGGGATGCACACCCACGTGTCGCTCTTCGACGGCGACACCAACGCCTTCTACGACGACAGCGACGCCTACCACCTCTCGGACGTGGCCCGCCGGTTCATCGCCGGCGTCTTGCGCCACGCCCGGGAGACGTCCCTGGTCACCAACCAGTGGATCAACTCCTACAAGCGCCTGATCGTCGGGTACGAGGCGCCGGTGTACATCTCGTGGGCCCGGAACAATCGCTCGGCGCTGGTCCGGGTCCCTCCCACCAAGAAGGGGAAGTCCGACTCGACCCGCATCGAGTACCGGGCGCCGGACTGCGCGTGCAACCCGTACCTCGCCTTCGCGGCGATCCTCGGCGCCGGCCTGACCGGCATCGAGCAGGGCTACGAGCTGCCGCCGGAGGCGTCGGCGAACCTTTACGAGCTGACCCCCGAGCAGCGGATGGCCGAAGGCATCGGAGCGCTGCCAGGATCGCTGGGGGAGGCGGTGGAGATGATGGAGCGCTCCGAGCTGATGGCCACCACCCTCGGCGAGCATGTCTTCGAGTGGTTCACCCGCAACAAGCGAGCAGAGTGGGCCGACTACAAGGCGGAAGTGACCCCGTTCGAGCTGCAGCGCTACCTTTCCCTCTAAGTTGACGACGACCCGGGGCCGCACGTGGAACCGCTGCTGATCTACCCAGATCCCGCCCCCCCGGCGCTGGCCCAGGCACTGGATCTGGCCGGGTACCCGTGGAAAGCGATCGGTTCGGCTGACGCGGCCGACCGCAGCGAGCCCGAGGACGGCTGGGCCGGCGCCATCGTCTGCGCGGATGTCGACGCGGACGGCGCTTTCGCCCTGTGCCGGTCCCTGCGCAAGCGTGACTTGCCGTTTGCGCCGCTGCTGCTGCTCGTCGGGGGCTCCCAGCTGCCGGAGCTGGAGCTGCGCGAGGACCTCTTCGACGACTTCTGCCTCTCACCGTTCCATCCAAAAGAGCTCGAGGCCCGAATCGCCCACCTCTTCTGGCGGACCGGGCGGGGCACCAGACCGGAGCTGGTCGAGTACGGGACCCTCGTCCTCAACCTGGAGACGTACCAGGCGGCGGTCAACGGCAAGCCGCTCGACCTCACCTACATGGAATACGAGCTGCTCAAATTCTTGGCCACCCACCCAGGCAAGGTGTTCACCAGGGAGACGCTGCTCAGCCGGGTGTGGGGCTACGAGTACTACGGCGGGGCCCGGACCGTCGACGTGCACATCCGCCGCCTGCGAGCCAAGCTCGGCGAGGAGCACGCCAACTTGATCTCGACGGTCCGCTCCGTCGGGTACCGCTTCGGTCAGTCCCGCTGGGGGCTGTAACCCAAACGCCGTCGGCGCGAAGGATCGGGGCCTAGCCGGCCCAAGCAGGCAGGCCCCGGGATGTCAGATGTTGGTGGCGATGAGTTCGCTGCCCTCATGGGTGACCTCGGCGTGGTCGGTGAGCACCACGCTGGCCCCCGCGGCGAGAACGCCGAGCGTCGCCCAGAACAGCACGGGCAAGACGACGACGAGGCCGATGGCGATGAGGATGGCACCGATCACGAGTGCGTTTCTACCCCTCCGGCGACGGTGGGCACCACTCGCCGGACCCGGCGCCTTTCACGCGACGGTGGGTAGATGAGCCCAGGCTTCGATCTCGACGAGCGCCCCGAGGGGCAGCCCGGCGACGGCCACCGCAGACCGGGCTGGGCGGTGCTCGTCGAAGGCCTCGACGTACGCGTCGTTCATCTCGCCGTAATCGGCCATGTCGGTGAGGAAGACCGTCGTCTTGGCCACGTCCGCCAGCCCTGCCCCCTGGGTCGCGAGGAGGGCGGCCAGGTTGTCGATGGCCACGGTTAGCTGGGCGGCGGCGCCACCGGCGACCAGCGCGCCGTCGCGCAGGCCGAGCTGCCCGGAGCAGATCAGCCAGTCGCCGGCGCGCACGACGGGGCTGTAGGGACCAACTGGTGTGCTCATCGGGGTGCTCCTCTCGAGGTGGGCCACGCCGGCGGCAGGCCCAGGGCGATCCATGTTGCGGCGGCCACCGCAGCGAAGGTGGCGTCAGAGACTGCCACGGCGGGGGCGCCGGCCGGGGCCTGCGCCAAGTGGACGGCGACCGGCGGCGTGTCCCGGGCCCGCAGGATGCCCCAGGAGCGGATGGTCAGGTCCTCGGGTACGCCGTCGTCGTCGACCGCCAGGCCTTCTGTGGTCACCCAGCCGAGCGCCATGTGGGCGGCGCCGGTTACGTAGCTGCGCAGCACCACCTCGTCGAGCGCCGCTCCGGCGAAGACCGTCACCTCCACCGCGGTGGCCAGGCCTTCGGGGTTGACGGTGACGGTCGCCTCGGCGGTGCCGCCGGCGGGGGCGCTGACCGTGGCCGTCGCGCGGCCGGCGGGCGGCGGGCCGTCGCGCATGGCCCGTAGGCCGGCCAAGAGCACCGCGGCCTCGGCCCAGCCCGCGGCCCGCACCTGTGCGGATGTCGGCGGGCCGATAACGTCGACCTCTTGGACGACCAGGCCGGGGCCAGCGGAGGCCACCGCCTCGGCGATGCCGGGGGTGCGGGCCACGCGCAGCACGCCGGTCCCGTCGGCGCGGACGCCGGCCGCCACGGGCGGGCGCTTGGCCCCCAGGCGGACCACGTCCTCGCGGGAGAGCACAGCGAGCACCGTCGCGCCGTGACGGTCGGCCAGCATCCGCGCCGCGGCCGGGGCCGGGGAGTCGGACTTGGCGCCGAAGGCCCCTCCGTTGGCCAGCGGTGACGACGGCTCGCCGCCGGGCTCGCACCACGACGCGTCGGGCTCCAGGTAGCCGGGCTCGACCCACGAGGTCGCCAGGGTCAGGGCCCATTCCCCCGCCGGCACTTCGATCGGGGGGTGGACGCGCTGCCCGCTGCGCCTGCCCTGCACCTTGCCGACGAGGGCCCGCGCCGCTTGGAGGGTGGCGGCCACCGCCCAGTCGCCGGCGCCGTCGGGCACCGCCACCAACGCGCCTCGGGGGGCGGTGTCGGCGGAGAACCCGCCCCTCCCGAGCACCACATCAGCGCCGACTTGCTGGGCGACCCCGCCCTCCATAGCGGCGCGTCGCTCTGCTCCGTCAACCACAGCGGTCGGCGCTGGCGAGCCGGGCCCCGGGGCGGCTGGCGACCGGCTCGGGTCGAGAGCGGCTACTCCGGCGTCGACCACGGTGCGCCATCCCGTGCACCGGCACAGGTGCGCGAGCAGCGATGCCTCCACCGCGACGACGTCCGCTCCGTCCTCGTGGGCGGCGAGACGGCACAGAATCCCGGGGGTGCAAAAACCGCACTGGCTGGCGCCGTGAGCGACGAACGCGTCGACGAGCGCGTCCCGCCGCCCGGCGGGCAGGCCGTCGACGGTGGTCACGGAGCGACCCGCGACCCGCCGCAGCGGCGTCACGCACGCCACCCGCGGCTTCCCGTCGACTAGGACGGTGCAGCAACCGCACTGGCCCTGCGGGCTGCACCCGTCCTTGACGGAGGTCACGCCCAGCTGATCCCGGAGCGCGTCTAGCAGCGACCCTCCGGTGTCGTCGAGGTCGACGGCGACGCCGTCGACGGTGAGAGCTACCGTCAGGTGAGGATCAGCTGAAGGACTGGCCGCAACCGCAGGTGCGGGTCGCGTTGGGGTTGTTGATGCTGAAGCCGGCGTCGGTCAGGCCGTCCTTGAAGTCCAAGGTGGCCCCCACCAGCAGGCTGGCGCTGGCCGGGTCGACTACGACCTTGACGTCGCCGAAGCTCTGCAGCACGTCGTCGTCGGCCACGTCGGTGTCGAAGAACATCTCGTAGGAGAAGCCGGAGCACCCGCCGGGGCGCACGGCCACCCGGAGGGCCAGGTCCGGGTTGCCCTCCTGGCGGATGAGCTCACCGACCTTGGCAGCAGCCGTGTCGGTGAGGACGATGGCGTCGGTCGGGGTTGCGTCGGTCTGAATGCTCACCGGGGGCCTCCTCTGGGCAGCCTGCGACGTCCTCGACATTGCTCAAGCCGGGAACGTCTGAGATGCGGGGAACGTCTGGGTTGCAACAGTACCGGAGGTCGACGACCGACCGTACACTCGGGTGGTGGCACCCTCAGCCGAAGCCGTACGTGGGGCGATGCTCGGGGTGATCGACCCCGAGCTGGGCGACAACGTCGTCGACCTCGGCATGTACCTCGGTTCCGATATCAGCGACGACGGTCAGGTCACCGTTCGCGTCGCGCTGACGACCGCCGCGTGCCCGCTTCGCTCCCAGATCCAGTCCGACGTCCAAGGCCGGGTCGGGTCCCTCCCCGGCGTCACCGAGGTGCGGGTCGCGACCAGCGAGATGTCCCGGGAGCAGAAGCGGGACCTGATGGCCCGGGCCCGCTGGAAGGCGCGTGAAGACGCACCGGCCATCGAGATCCCCGGACGCACCCGCGTCCTGGCCGTCTCATCGGGCAAGGGAGGCGTCGGGAAGTCCTCGGTGACGGTCAACCTGGCCGCCGGCCTGGCCCGGCGAGGGTTCACGGTGGGGCTGCTCGACGCGGACATCGCCGGGTTCTCGGTGCCGCGGATGCTCGGCATGGAAGGCCGGCTCGACGCCGTCGCGGCCTCCGGCGGGGGACGCCCCCGGATCCAGCCGATGGTCAAGCAGGTCGGCGGCGGCCAGCTGAAGGTGCTGTCGATGGGGTTCCTCTCCGGCGAGGACGAGGCGGTCATGTGGCGGGGGCTGATGCTCAACCGAGCGGTCCAGCACTTCATCGAGGACGGCGAGTGGGGCGACCTCGACTACCTGCTGGTCGACATGCCGCCCGGCACCGGTGACGTCCAGATGGGCCTGGCCCGGATGCTGCCGCGAGCGGAGATGCTGATCGTCACCACGCCCGCCCTCGGCGCCCAGAAGGTCGCGTCCCGGGCGGCGGACATGGCCCGCAAGGGATACCTGCGCGTCGCCGGGGTCATAGAGAACATGAGCGGCTTCACCGATCCGCACGGGGACCACCACGCCTTGTTCGGGTCCGGTGGTGGCGCCCGCCTGGCGGACGAGATCGGGGTGCCGCTGCTCGCCAAGCTGCCGATCGAGCCCGAGGTGTCGTCGGGCGGGGACCGGGGGGAGCCGGCTGCGCTCGGGTCCGGTCCCGCCGCCCGGGCCTTCGCCGAGCTGGTCGACGCGGTACTCAAGGTGGCGCCGGTCGTCGAGATGCGCGACTGCACCGCCCGCCTCCTCGACACCGTGGAGCAGGCCCTCGGCCCCAAGCCGGCGCAGGTCTGAGCCGGGCGGGTCCCCGTCGTGCTTTTCCTTGCTTTCCGGGTCCAGCACGCAGGTACTCAAACGTGCCACTCCCCACGCCGAGACCAGTAGATGCCGTGACCAATACTTCCCCCTCCGCCCCCGCCTCGTTCCTCGCGGCCGTCTTGGCGCACAGCCGGGAGGCCATCGTCGTTTCCGACCAGCAGGGCAACGTCCGCTGGTCCAGCCCGCACGCGTCGGTCCTGGTCCAGGGGCGCCCGTTCGACGCGGTGCACCCCGACGACCGCCGGCAGCTGGCGGGCGCGTACCGCCAGCTGGCGTCGCAGCCGGGAGGCACCGCCGAACTGCTGTGCCGGATCAGCGACGGGGCCGACGGCTGGAGGGTGAGCGAGGTGGTCATCGCCAACCGGCTCGACGACCCGGAGGTCGCGGGCTGGGTCACGGTGGCCCGAGACGCCTTCTCCGACGCGGCGTCCAACGCCCGGCTCCTCCACCGGGCGACCCACGACAGCCTGACCGAGCTGCCCAACCGGGCGGCGCTGCTCCGCCACCTCGAGAACCACAACGACGACCGGATCGCGGTGCTCTTCGTCGACCTGGACGGCTTCAAGGCGGTCAACGACAACCTCGGGCACGCGGCGGGCGACAAGCTCCTCGTGGCCACCGCCGAACGCTTGAGGCGCGCCGTCCGGCCCGGGGACACCGTCGGTCGGCTGGGCGGTGACGAGTTCGTGGTGGTCGCCAGCGGGGTGGAGCGCGCCAGCGACGCCATGGAGATCGCCAACCGGGTCCGCGCCGCGATCTCCCGCCCCCTCCCCCTCGCCGGGAGGATCGTCCGGCTGAGCGCCAGCATCGGCATCGCGATCGGGTCGGAGGCCCGGACCAGCGCTCTGCTCGCCGACGCCGACGCCGCCATGTACCGCGCCAAACAGGCCGGTCGTGACCGCTGCGAGCTGTTCGAGACCGGCATGGCCGACGCGGCCCGGGTCGCGTCGGAGACGGTGCTGCGCGCCGCGCTCGACAACGACGGGCTGGCCGTGGTGTTCCAGCCGATCACCGACCTGCACACCGCAGCGATGGTGGCCGCCGAGGCCCGCCTCCGCCTGCGGGGGGACGAGGGCGACTTGCTGGCGCCGGCCCCGTTCGTGGACCTGGCCGAGCGCAGCGGGCTGATCGTGTCGGTCGGGGCCGGCTTGCTCGACCAGGCCTGCGCCGACGCCTGCCGGTGGACTGGGGCGGTCGGTCAGGTGTGGGTCGGGTTGTCGGCCCGCCAGCTGGCCGAATGCCGGCTGGCCGGTCTGGTCGAGTCGGCGCTGGTGCACCACGAGCTGGCGCCCGACCGCCTGGTCCTCGAGGTCGAGGAGCGGGTGCTGGCCGCGGCCGGCGAAGACGCCTGGCGCAACCTGGCCGACATCAAAGACCTCGGCGTGGGGCTCTGCGTCGACGACTTCGGCAGCGGCGGCGCCAGCCTCGCCTACCTGCGCCGGGCCCGGGTCGACATCATCAAGCTCGACGGGGCGTTCGTGGCCGGGCTGGGCCACGACGGCGGCGACACCGAGGTGGTCCGGGCCTTCATCGGCCTCGGGGAGGCCCTCGGCTTGACCACCGCGGCCAAGGGCATCGAGAACGCCACCCAGGCCGAGCTGCTCGCCGAGCTCGGCTGCCAGCTCGGGCAGGGCTTCCACCTGGGCCGCCCGGTGCTCGCCGACGAGCTGCTCGCCGGCGCCAGTTAACCCGCCGGCGATCCGCGCCGGGCTGCCGCCGCGCTCGCATTCCGGGCCGTTGTGGCCTCCTCGCGGGGGCCGGCCTCGCTAGGGGCCTACCGCGGCCCTCCACGGCGCGCCGACGTCGTCGGGGTCGTCGCCGCGCACCGCGCCTTCGGCGCCGAGCTTGCGCAGATGGGCCCACACCGAATAGCGGGCGACGGGGTGGAGCGCCGAAGGCACCTCCGCGTAGAGCAGCGCGACCAGCGCCTCCGCGGTGGTCCCGGCACCGCCGGCTGCCAGCACGCCGTCGAGCACCTGACGCTCCCGGCTGCGACGGTGGGTCAGATATTCGTCCAGCGCCGCCGCTGGATCGTCGATCATGTCGCCGTGCCCGGGGGCGATGCGGGTGGGGCGCCGGGACCGGATCCGCTCGAGGGACTCCATGTAGTCGGCCATGTCGCCGTCCGGAGGGGCGATGACGACCGTCGAACCGGACATCACGTGGTCGCCGGAGAACAGCAGCCCGCTGCCGGCCAGCTCGACGCAGAGGTGGTTGGAGCAGTGGCCGGGGGTGTGCACCGCCACCAGGTCGGCGGCGCCGACCCGCAGCCGGTCACCGTCGCCCAGCCGACGGTCGGGGGAGAAGTCCAGGTCGTGGGCGTCGGCCGGCGAGTGGGCCGCCGCCTCCCCCGCCCCGCCAGCCGGCGGGATCGGCGGGTGGTGGTGGGCTGGTAGCGCGGGGGCCGGGCCGAAGCCGACCACCTGGGCGCCGGTCGCCTCCCGCAGCCGGCGGGCCAGCGGGGAGTGGTCGACGTGGGTGTGGGTGGCTATGACGTAGCGGAGACGGTCGCCGACCGCCTCCAAGATGGCCACCAGATGGGCGTCGTCGTCGGGTCCCGGGTCGATGAGCGCGACCGGCCCGTCGCCGAGCAGGTAGGTGTTGGTGCCGGGCCCGGTCATCAGGCCCGGGTTGGGGGCGAGGATCCGCCGCACCCCCGGTGCTACCTCCTCGACCACCCCGACGGCCCGTTGTGAGCGGGCCGCTTCGCCGCTGGGAGCGGGCCCGGTCATCGCCCCTCCGGGCCGGGGATCTCGGGAGGTTCGCGGTCCGGGTCGGCCTGGGTCGGGGCGTCGGGCGCGCCGGCCGGGGGTCGGTGGCTGGCCGCGTCGACCACTCCTCCGGGACCTCCGCCGAACCAGCGGCTGGGGCGGCCGCGCGCCGAGGGGCCCTCCGGGCCGCCGAAACGGAACAGGAGCGAGTCGGCCGCCCGGCGCGACGCCCGCCGGCGGACCACCGCCCGCACCGGGGGGAGCAGCAGGAGGATGCCAATCGCGTCGGTGATGAAGCCGGGCACGCAGATCAGCAGCCCGGCGGCGAGCAGCAAGACCCCGTCGAGGACCTCCCGGTCGGGGGCACCGCCGAGCGCCAGGCGTTCCTGCGCCCGGCGCCACACCCCGAACCCGGCCCGGCGGACCAGCCACGGACCGCAGAGCGAAACGACGATCAACAGGCCGACCGCCTGGAACACGCCGATGCGGTCGGCGACGGCCACCAGCGCGGCGATCTCGGCCACCACCAGCAGCAGAAAGCCGAACAGGACCACGACCTCGACGCTATCCCCATGCCACCGGCTCGGCGGGCCCACCACGCCGGGATACCCGACCGGCGGTGGTCGATGAGCTCGGCGCGACGGCGCAACAGCCGCGAGCGGTGCCGGGAGCGGGACGGAACGCACGGGTACGGTTGTCCCGGAATGGCACGCCGCGGGGACCAGCACGACAACGACCTCGAGGGGCCGGCCACCCGGCGGGTGCCCGCGGTCGACCTCCTCGGGACCGAGCCCGCCGACGGCGCCGGGCCCGACCCGGGCCGGCACAGCCCGCTGCGCTACCGGGTGCTGCCTCGCAGCCTCCTCGGGCTCACCGCCCTCATCCTGTCGTTCGCGATCGGCGCCGGGCTTTCGGGCGTGGTCCTCTACTCCTACTACCAGTACAAGCTCAACCAGACCAACGACCGGGTGAACACGGTGATCACCGGCTACAAGAAGCAGTTCGCCAACGCCGAAGGCGATCTGCAGGCGTCAGCGGCGGCCGCCAAGGCCGACATCCAGGCCCAGCTCGGCCCGATCCAGGCTTTGGAGGCCAGCCCGGCGACCCTGGCCAAGCTGGCCAAGCAGCTGGCGCCGTCGTTGTTTTTCGTTCACACCCTCGACGCCAACGGCCAGGCTTCGGTGGGAACCGCGTTCGTCGTCTCCTCCAACTCGACGCAGTCGCTGCTGTTGACCTCCTACACCACCGTTGCGGCCGCGACCCGCAGCCCGGCGCCGCCGGTCTACGTGCAGCGGGGGCAGACCAGCACGGCGGTGCACGTCCGGACGTGGGACCAGACCTACGACCTGGCGCTCATCGTGTTGCCGCAGGGGAACCTTCCCGTCATCAGCGCGGCGCCTTCGACACCCGCGCCGGAGGTCGGGGAGCGGGTGTACGCAGTGTCCGGTCTGGGTTCGGCGGGCGCCGCGCTGAGCCAGGGGCTCATCACCGACGTGTCGGCCGACGGCGTCGAGCACGACGCCCCCCTTGGCGCCGCATACCAGGGCGGCCCGCTGGTCAACGACGCCGGGCAGGTCATCGCCGTCGGGTCGCGAAGCTACGCCCCGCTCGGGTTCAGTACCGACTCGGTCTGGTACGCGCCTTACGTGCAGGCTGCGTGCAACAAGGTTCTCAGCTGCCCGGGCGGCAACCTGTCGGGAAGCCAGTAGCCGCCGGCCGGCCGGGGTGGGGCAGGCCGCTTCCCGGGTCGGGCTTAGGGCGGAGCCCCGAGACCGAGGACGCCTGGCACGGTGGTGGTCGTCGTGGCGCCGGGCACGGTGGTGGTGGGACCGGGCTGGGACGGCACGGTGGTGGTGGTGGTGGTCGGCGAGCCCGCCCCGGGTATGGGGGCCGGGTTCGCCGGAGCCACGGCCACCGGGGCGGATGGGTCGAGGACGTAGGGCCCTCCGGTGGGGGTCCGAGGCGGGTAGCTGGGGGCGCCGGGCTGGACCTTGGGTTTGGGCGCGCTGCCCGTAGGCCCGAGCGCGCCGGCGGCGGTCGGCGTCACGATCGGGGCTGGCTGGTTGAACGGGGTGACGGGGACCCCTGCGAGCGCCTGGTTCATGAAGGACTGCCACGTCGCGGCCGGCCACGTGCCACCGACCACCGGGTTGACGCCCTTGACCGTGCCGAGCCCGGCGTTGGGGTTGTCGTCGCGGCCCATCCACACCGACGTCGACAACGTCGGTGTGTAACCGGTGAACCAGGCGTTGGACTCGTTGGAGGTGGTCCCGGTCTTGCCCGCGGCGGGGCGGCCCAGGCCGTGACCGTAGGCGGTGCCCCCCGGGAGGAGGACACCCTGCAACACGTTGGTCACGTTGTCGGCCACGTTGGCTGGCATGACCGTCGTGGTCTTCGGCGGGTGGGCGATGTTGTTCAACAGGACTTTGCCGTTGGCGTCGACGATCTCGAGGATCGGGGTGGGGGCGGCCCGCTGCCCGTGGTCGTCGAACACCCCGTACGCCGACGCCATGTCGAGCGGCGCCACGTCCTGCTCGCCCAGCGCGTAGGTCTCGCAGTGCGGGAACTCGGCGCTCGAGAAGTAGGCGGAGTCCACGCCCAGGGCCTTGGCGGTCTTGGCCACGTTGACGCAGCCGACCTGCGGCGCCAGCTGCGCGTACACGGTGTTGACCGACGCGGCCATCGCCGCGGCCAGCGTCAGGGTGCCGCCGCCTTCGCCGTCGACGTCGTTGTGGACCTGGCAGTCGGACGCCGGGTGGCCGGGTGCGACGACGCAGCCGGGGATCTGGAGGATCACCGGGGCGCTGTAGGCGGCGGTGGGTTGGATGCCCTGCTCGAACGCGGCGGCCAGCACGAACGGCTTCCACGACGACCCCGGCTGGTGGCCGGGGCTGCCGGCGTTGTCGACCGAGTTGCCGTCCCAGCACGCCGCGGTCGGGTTGGCCCCGGCCTTGGCCGCGGCGCTGATCAGCGGCGTGTTGTCGCATGCGCTGATGGCCAGGTTGTCGAGGCGGTACTTCGAGCCGGCCACCCCGAAGTTACGCCCACCGACGAGGGCTTCGACGAACCCGGTCTGTGGTTCGACAGACGCCAGCGCCATGTCCACGTTGGGCGCCGTGCCGGCCAGCGTGTACCCGACGGAGGCGACGGCGTCGTCCTCCAGTTTGGGGTCGAGGGTGGTCTGGATACGCAGGCCGTCGGAGTAAATCTGCTTGAGGGTGTAGCCGTCGGCCAGCAGCCACCGCTGCACGTAGTCGACGAACACGGGGTACTTGCTCGGGGGCGGGGTCGGCGTGTACACGACCGTCGCCCCGGCGGGAGGCGCCGCTCCATTGGCCGGCGCGCCAGCCAGGTGCTCGCCCATCGCGGTGCCGTACTGGTCCTGGCTCAGGTACCCCTGTTGCAGCATCTTGCCGAGCACCAGCTGCCGGTACTTCTCGGCGGCGGCGATGTCGGTGGTCGGAGCGCGGCTGGAAGGAGCGGGGATCAGGCCGGCCAGGGTGGCGGCCTGCGACGCGTCGAGCTGGCTGACCGGGACGTGGAAGTAGTCCTCAGCGGCAGCCCCGACCCCGTAGTTGCCGTCACCGAAGTACACCAAGGTCAGGTACCGGTAGAGGATCTCGTCTTTGCTGGCCTGACGGTCGAGCTGACTGGCAAGGATGGCCTCCCGGACCTTGCGCACGATGTTGCGCTGCGCGCCGACGTAGGCCAGCTTCACGTACTGCTGGGTGATGGTGGAGCCGCCCTGCACCGCCCGCTGGTTGCGGATGTCGGCGACGAGGGCCCGCAGCGTGCCGCGCAGGTCGACCCCGCCGTGGTGGTAGAAGTTGCGGTCCTCGTCGGAGATGACCGCTTCCTTCAAGATCGGCGGGATCTCGGCCTCGGTGACGGGGAGGTTCTGGTCGTACTGCTGGAAGGTGGCGATCACCCCGCCGTTGCGGTCGTAGACGACCGTCGGTTCGGCCAGCGCCTTGGTGGCGGGGATGGGAATGGTGGCGGGCAGCGGCAGCAGGATCAGGCCGGCGAGGACGGTGGCGACCACCGTGACCGGGACGCCGACGACGGTCACCCCCGCCAGGAACAGCGAAGAGAAGACGATCCTGATGATCCGTCGCAGAAGCCGCATCCCGGGCAGCAGCTTCGCGCGCGCCGCCCGCCGTAGAGGAGTCAGCGCTCGCCGGGCAGCTCCACCCACACGTCGCCGTCCTCGACCCGGACCGGGTAGCTGTGCAGGCCCCGGCGGTGCCCGAAGGCGGTGAGATGGTCGCCCGTGGTCAGGTCGTAGCGCCATCCGTGCCACGGGCAGGTGACGCAGTCGCCCTCTACCAGGCCGTCGTCGAGGGGCGCTCCGGTGTGACGGCAGACGTTGTCCACGGCCCGCAGCCCGCTGCGGGCCCGGAACACCGCGATGTAGACGCCGGCCACGACGACGGGCCAGCCCCGCTCGGCGGGCACGTCGCTCTCCCGGCAGGCGCGCTGCCACGTCACCGGTCCCAGGGCCTCCCGCGGGTGCACAGCGGCTCCGACATGCCACATTCGTAACAGGATCCGGTCACCCCGGGCCGAATCGCCCGCGTTCGCCGGCGGCGTTCCTACCATCGGGCCATGCGCCCACCGTCGGTCGACTCGCTGGCCCGAAGCATGACTGACGTGGACCTGCCCCACCCGCTGCTCGTGGACGCGGCCCGGGCGGCCATAGCCGCGGGCGACCCGGGGTCCGCCCGCTCGCGGGCTGAGGCGATGGCCGCCGCGATCCTCCGTCCGGTCATCAACGGCACCGGCGTGCTGCTTCACACCAACCTGGGCCGGGCGCCCAGCCGCCCCTCCCCGGTCTCCGGAGCAGCCCGCTACGCCAACGTCGAGCTGGATCTGGTCACCGGCACCCGGGGCTCCAGGGACCGCCACGCCGCCGGGTTGTTGGCCCGAGCCGCCGGGGCGGAGGCAGCCATGGTCGTCAACAACGGCGCGGCCGCGATCCTCCTCGCGCTCGCGGCCGTCGCCGGCGGCCGGGAGGTGGTGGTGAGCCGGGGTGAGCTGGTGGAGATCGGCGGTGGTTTCCGCATCCCTGAGGTGCTGGCGTCCTCCGGGGCCCGGATGGTGGAGGTCGGCACCACCAACCGGACCCGCCTGGGCGACTACCGGGCGGCGCTGAGCGACGACACCGCGGTGTGCTTGAAGGTCCACCCGTCGAACTACCGGATCGTCGGGTTCACCGAGGAGGTCACCGTCGGCGCCCTCGCCGGTCTGGGGCCTCCGGTCGTCGCCGACCTCGGTTCGGGGCTGCTCGACGCGGCGACGCCTTGGTTGGGAGGCCCGCAGCCGTGGCTGGCCGGGGAGCCGGCGGTGCGCCAGACGCTGGCCGCCGGCGCGGCGCTGGTCACCTTCTCGGGGGACAAGCTGCTCGGCGGTCCGCAGGCCGGCGTGGTCGCCGGGCGGGCCGACCTGGTGGCCCGCTGCGCCCGTCACCCTCTGGCCCGGGCTCTCCGGCCGGGTGGGCTGACGCTCGCGCACCTGCAGGAAACGGCGCTGTCGTACTTGCGGGGTGACGCGGCGAGCCTGCCGCTTTGGGCGATGGCCGCCCGCAGCGTGGCGTCGCTGCGGGCCCGGGCCGAGGCGCTGGGCGTCGGCGACGTCGTCGACCTGGCCGGGGTGTTCGGCGGGGGCACCCAACCGGGACGGGAGGTGCCCTCGGCGGGGGTGGCGCTGGCCGGGGACCACACCGCGGCGCTACGGGCGTGGGAGACGCCGATCGTCGCCCGGGTCACCGACGGCGCGACGGTGATCGACCTGCGCACGGTGGACCCCGACGACGACGGGACGGTGGGGAAAGCCCTCGCCTCGTGCGGGTCGGCCGCCGCGGCGGGCGACGCCTGACCGTGCATGTCGTCGCTACCGCCGGTCACGTCGACCACGGAAAGAGCTCGCTCGTCGCGGCGCTCACGGGGATCGACCCTGACCGGTGGGCGGAGGAGAAGGCCCGGGGCCTGACCATCGACCTGGGTTTCGCCCACGGGAGCATTGCGGGACACGACGTGTCGTGGGTCGACGTGCCCGGGCACGTGCGGTTCATCCGCAACATGCTCGCCGGGGTCGGAGCGCTCGACGCCGCGGTGCTGGTCGTGGCCGCGACCGAGGGTTGGAAGCCGCAGTCCGAGGAGCACCTGCGGATCCTCGACCTGCTCGGCGTCGCGGCCGGCGTAGTGGCGCTGACCAAGGCCGACCTGGTCGACTCCGACCGGGTGGCGGAGGTGGCCGGCGACGTGGCGTCCCGGCTGGAGGGTACGGGGCTGGCCGGCGCCGCCATGGTGCCCGTCGACAGCCTCTCGGGGCGAGGCCTGCCCGACCTGGACGAGGCGCTCGGCACGCTGCTCGAGGGGACCCCCACCGCCGCCGACCGGGGACGCCCGAGGCTGTGGGTGGACCGGTCGTTCTCGGCGTCGGGGGCGGGGACCGTGGTCACCGGCACCCTGGCCGGCGGGCGCCTGAGCGTCGGTGACTCGCTGGTCGTGGTCCGCAAGACCGGCGGCCCGCTGGCGGTGCGGGTCCGGGGTCTGCAGGTCCACGGATCGCCCCGCTCCGAGGTCGCCCCGGGGCATCGGGTGGCGGCCAACCTGAGCGGGGTGGCCCACACCGGGATTGGCCGGGGAGACGCTTTGGTGCGCGACGGGCAGTGGGCGCCCACCCGCACCGCGGACGCCTCGCTGAGCGTCCTCGCCGCCCTCGACCACCCCGTCTCCAGGCGGGGGGCGTGGGAGGTGTTCGCCGGCACCGGCGCGCTGGCCGCCTCGGTGCGGATCCTCGGCCCCGACGCCCTCCAACCCGGCGAAACGGGCCTGGTCCGGCTCCACCTACCGGCGCCGGTGCCGTGGCTGCCCGGCGACCGTTACATCCTGCGCGAGCACGGGCGGGGCGAGACCGTCGGAGGCGGCGAGATCCTCGACGTAGACCCGCAGCTCCCCGCGGCGCAGGCCCGGCCCGACCGTCGCGTCGCCCGGGTCGTGGCCGAACGAGGATGGGTCGACGCCGGGCTGCTCGAACGGCTGACCGGCGAGACGGTGGCGCCGACGGTGGGCCGCTGGGTCGTGGACCCGGAGGCGCTGGCGAAGGCCGGGGCCGATCTGCGGGACCGGGTCGAGGGCGCCGGCCCCTACGGGGTCGACCTGGCGGCCCTCGACGAGCGGCTGCGGGCGGTGGCTGGGCGCACCCAAGGCGTCGAGGTCCGCGGCGGGTCGGTCGTACCCGCGGCCGGGGACAGCGGACCGGGGCGGGCCGACTCCTCGGTGCCGCCGGGAACCGAGCGGTGGCTGGACGCGCTGGACGCGGCACCGTGGGCGCCCCCACCGCCGGGCGACTACCAAGTGGCCCGCCCAGCGCTGCGCCAGCTGCTGCAGTCCGGCGTCGTCGTAGAGCGCGACGGCGTCTGGTGGTCAGCGGCGGCGATGGCGTCGGCCGCGGCGGAGGTGGCGGGCCTGCTCGAACGGTCCCCTCAGGGGGTCACGGTGGCGGAGGTGCGCGACGCCCTCGGAACGTCACGCAAGCACGTCCTGCCCCTGCTCGCCCATCTCGACGCGACAGGCGTCACCCGCCGGCGCGGCGACGTGCGGATCGCCGGGCCGCGCCTGCCTGCCGTCGGTCCGGGCCCGACATCCGGCTGATCCCCTCCCTGCGGGCCTGCGCCGGGACGTCGGCGGCCGGCACCGCGCCGACCTCCCCGGCTACCGCGGCCAGCGGCGGGAACGCCGCCTCCATCTCCCGGGCCGACCGGGCCACGCTCAGCGAGTTGCGCATGACCTCCCCGAACGCGTCAGGGTCGGCCAGCAGCCACGAGTGACGGCCCGGCACGACCTCGCCGGTGGAACCGATCGCGGCGCACAGCGCCTCGAAGCTGGCTCGGGGGATCACTGTGTCCTTGTCGCCCCACAGCACCACCACGGGTATGCGCCGGACCTTCAGGTCCAACAGCTCGGCGGTCAGGTCGGCCCGGCGGGCCAGCTGCCCAGCCCGCCACAGGGCGAGGGGGTTGCAGAGCATGTTGGGCAGCGCGTCCTCGAGCATGGCCTGCAGCATCCCGCCGACCCCCCTGAGCGGGAGCAGATCGCCGGGGAAGTGCAGGCCCCAGTCCCACAGCGGGCGCTCCGACATCGACCGGACCTTGCTGCCGGCCTTCAGCCAGGTGGCCCCCCCAACCGAGTTGACGAGGACCAGGTACCCGACCCGGTCGGGGTGGTCGTGAGCCAACTGCACCGCCACTGCACCACCGAAGCTGTGTCCGACCGCGAAGACCGGCTCGTCCACGCCGACCGCGTCGAGGAAACCGGCGGCCCACCGGGCGTAAGCGTCGACGCCGAACCCCTCGCGGGGGAGGTCAGCGCTGCCCCCGAACCCGGGCATGGCCGGGGCGAACACCCGGCAACCCTGTTTGATCAGCCGCTTGAGAGCCCGCTTGTAGGCGTGATGGCCGAGCGCCCAGCCGTGCAAGAACAGCACCGGGAGGCCCTCGCCGGCGACCCCGTAGTTGGTCCGCCTGCCACCGACCATCGTCGAGTGCCACACCAGGTGGTCGGCGACCTCGTCGCCACCAGAACCGGGATCGGCACCGTCCATCGCCGAAGCGTAACCGGCCCCGCGAAATTCCCCGTGGTCATCGGCGGAATTGGGCGGTTCGCCCCCCGGGGGGCGCCCCGAGCTCCCCTGGCCGCTACCGGCCGGTCATGGGCCGGCGCTCGGTCTCGTTGAGGCCGCCCCAGATGCCGTGGGGCTCCCGGATGCGCAGGGCGTAGTCGAGGCAAGGCCGGCGTACGGGGCACGCGGCGCAAATGGACTTGGCGCGCGCCTCGCGCGCCTCCCGGTCGTCCTTGCGCTCGAAGTGGGCCGGCGGGAAGAACACCGCCGCCTGAGGGCCGCGACACGACGCCTTCGCCTGCCACAGATCTTCGACGTGCTGAACACTCACTGCAACCATCCCCCTTATTCACCCCGAACGCTATAACCCGACGCCGGCCTGGACAAGGGTCAGTTTCCCGGCAGCTACCCCCTGACCAGCACTTTTCGCCGTCTTCGCACTACCGGCCAGGGCTGAGTACGCTCGCATGGGTGCCCCCGCCGGGTGGCGCCAGAGCCAGGTTTGAGCCCTACAGCGCGCAGGAGGCATGTGGACCCGAGGGCGTTTTGCACCCAGGCCCGGGTGCTGGTCGTAGCCGGCAAGGGCGGGGTCGGCAAGACCACGGTGGCCGCGACGGTCGCCCTCGTCGCCGCCCGCGCCGGGCTGCGGACCCTGCTCATCGACGTGGAGGGGACCGCGGCGCTCCCCGCTCTCTTCGGCCACCACCAGCCGCTCGGCTACCACGAGGTGGTCCTGGCCGAGGCCGGCGGCGGCCCCGACGAGGTGGGGCTGGCCGCTCCGATCCGGGCCCGCAGCCTGACACCCGACGACGCCCTCCTCGAGTACCTGGAGGACCACGGCATGCGCCGGATCTCCAAGCGGTTGACCTCGACGGGCACCCTGGACGTGATCGCCACAGCGATCCCCGGGATCAAGGACCTCCTGGTGCTCTCCAAGGTGAAGTCGATCGAGAAGGGAGCGTCGGAGCGAGGCTCGACGTCGGGGCCTGACCTGATCGTGGTCGACGCGCCAGCCGCCGGGCACGCGGTCACGTTCCTGGCCAGCGCCCGCGGCCTGACCGACGCGGTCACCGTCGGCCCGATCAGGTCCCAGGCCGGCGAGGTCCTCGACATGATCTCCGACCCGTCCCGGTGCCGGGTGCTCCTAGTCACCCTCCCCGAAGAGACCCCGGTCAACGAGGCGGTCGAGACCGCGTTCCTCCTAGAGGACAAGGCCGGCGTGATGCTGGCGCCGATCGTCGTCAACGGCGTTTGGCCCCGCCTCGGGTTGGGCGACGCCGGCCCGGTGGCGGAGTCGCTCGACGTGCGCCTCACCGAAGCGGAGGTCGCGTCGCTGGGACGGGCCGCGTCCTTCCGCCGGCACCGCCAAGACCTCCAGGCCGCCCAGGTGGCCCGCCTGGCTGAGGGTCTGCCGCTGCCGCAGCTGACCCTGCCGTACCTCTTCGCCACCGATCTGGGCGGACCCGAGCTGCACACACTGGCCGACGCCCTCGAGGACCAGATCATGACCCTGCCCGAGGGGACGTTGTGAGCCCGGCCGGCGGTGACCTGGGCGCGTTGGTCGACCAGCGCTCGGTGGTGATCTGCGCCGGTCCGGGCGGGGTGGGCAAGACCACCACCGCCGCTGCGCTGGCCTACGAGGCGGCCCGCAGGGGACGTCGGGCGGTGGTGGTCACGATCGACCCGGCCCGCCGCCTAGCCGACGCGCTCGGTCTCGACGCCCTCACCAACGACCCCCACCAGGTGCCCGCCACCTGGGACGGGCCAGGCGAGATGTGGGCGCTGATGCTCGACGTGAAGACCACGTTCGACTCCGCGGTCACCCGCAACGCTAAGAGCGCAGCCCAGGCGCAGGCCATCTTGGACAACCGGCTGTACCGCAACATCTCGGGGGCGCTGTCGGGCACCCAGGAGTACATGGCGGTCGAGAAGCTCTACGACTTGACCCTCGACCCCCGCTTCGACCTGGTGGTGGTCGACACGCCGCCCACCCGCCACGCCCTCGACTTCCTAGACGCCCCGGCCCGGCTGCTGCGGTTCCTCAACAACCGGTTCTTCCGGGTGCTGATGATGCCGACCCGGGCCAGCCTGCGGGCGGTCAACTTCGCAACCCAGACCCTGCTTAAGACCATCTCGCGGGTGGTGGGCGGCGACGTGGTGCGCGACGCGGTGGCGTTTTTCACCGCCTTCGAGGGGATGGAGCAGGGTTTCAGGGACCGGGCCGGGAAGGTCGAGGCGCTGCTGGCCGCGCCGGGCACCGCGTTCGTGGTGGTGTCGGCGCCGAGGCGCGACGCGGTCGAGGAGTCGCTGTTTTTCGCCCGGCGCCTACAGGAGTCCGGCCAGCACGTCGCTGCGCTGGTAGTCAACCGGCTGTTCCCCAACTTCGGGGGGGTGCCGGCGGTGACGTTGTCGTCGAAGGGGGAAACGCCCGCCGACAGCGACGCCGCCCGGGTCCTCGAGGAGCTGCTGGTCAACGCCCGCGACCTCGACGCCATCGCCCGGCGCGAGGAGCAGTACGTCGGCACCCTCACCCGCCGGGTCAGCGGCGCGGTGCTGGCCCGGGTCCCCTACCTCGACGACGACGTCCACGACATTGACGGGCTGGCCCGCGTCGCGTCGTACCTTTTCCCGCAGCCGGGGGCCTCGGCGGGCTGAGGGCGGGCGGGCACCCGGGGAACCTTTCTCCGACGCCTAAGCCTCCTGCTGCTCCTGGTTGTCGAGGGCTGAAACCGCGTCCTCGACGGTCTCGGCCACCGTCACGATCCGGTCGAAGCCGGTCGTGCGCAGCAGACGGACCAAAGTCGGGCGGTTGCACGCCACGGCCACGTCCCCGCCCAACTCCCGGACCCGGCGGATACCGCCGATCAGCGCTCCGAGCCCGGCCGAGTCGACGAAGGGCACCCCCGACATGTCGATCAGCAATCGGTGGCTCGAGGCCATCTCGGCGAGGGACTGGCGGAACTGGCTGACGGTGAACGCGTCCAGTTCGCCGACCGGCCGGCAGATCGTGTAGCCCTCGGGCGTGGTGTCCTGCTGGATGGTGAGCACAAAACCTCCTGGTCAGAGACACCCACACTCCCGCGGCGACGACCGGCGGCGAGGGGAGCGACCGGGTGCAGGCATCTCGAGACCCCCTCGGGCCTCGGTCAGATGGTACCCACGGACACCGAGATGGTACCCCCGGTGGGCGCGGCGGTAGCCTCGCCCGGTGCCTGACGTGCTCATCGCCACAGACGCCGATTCCGTCTACGAGGACCTCTGGGCGGTGCTCGGCGGCCCCGGGACCACGGTCCGCTGGGTCCGCAACGGCGCCGACGTCCGCCCGGCGCTGGCCGCCCAGCCCGCCGACCTGGCGATCGTCGACATGCAGGTCGGGGCGATGGGCGGCGTCGCGGTCGCCCTCGATGTCCGCCTGGAACAAGACGCCGGGCGGCTCGACCCCTGCGCGGTGCTGCTGGTCCTCGACCGTCGGGCCGACGTGTTCCTCGCCCGGCGCTCCGGGGTGGCCGGCTGGCTGATCAAGCCCCTCGACCCGATCCGCATCCGGCGGGCGGTGGCGGCCATCCTGGCCGGAGGGACCTGGGAGGATGACTCCTACATCCCCGATCCCGTCGCCGCACCGTTCGAGGGCCAGGCCTCCTAGCCGGCCAGATCGCCCGCCAGTCGCTCGCGGCTCTCGCTGTGCCCGGTTCGGGGGCGTCGGCTAGTGTCTTCCGGACCGGGAAGTAGCGCAGCTTGGTTAGCGCGCAGCGTTCGGGACGCTGAGGCCGCGGGTTCGAATCCCGCCTTCCCGACCAGCTCGTCGGCAGAAGCGGCAGTCAGATCGACGGCGCTCCGCTCTGGCCAGCACTCACCGCCCCGCTGATCGTCGCTCGTCCTCAGGATTCGGGAGGTCAGGTTGACGCGCCGACCGGACCCGTAGGGGCGTGTGAGACGACGTTGACCGGCGGGGTGTATTGACCTGGACCACCAAGGATCGGTCCGATGCCGGTGGTAGCGGTGGCCCAGGGGCCGCCGCAGCCGAGGAGCCCGCTGTATGTGAGGGTGTACGGCGCCTCGATGACGGCTTCCATGCTCCACCGCCCGGTCCTGGCGTTGCCCCCTGCAGATAGAGACGGTCCCGAGATCCCGGCGAGGTAGGGGTCGCACGCTGGCCGTTGGTAGCGGAAGGTGAGCGTCTGCCCCTGAAGGGAGATCATCTGCCAGGGGATCGAGACCGACTGGGCGGCGCTGCTCACCGACGGGCCTTCGGGCCGGAAGTCGCAGACCTGCGAGCGGCTCCGGTAGTTGAGGACCTTGGTCCCACCTCCTTCCACTACCACAACCAGATAGCCCGGCGACCAGCTGCGCACGGGCGCAGTGGCGGCGACCGCGGTCGCCGACCTCATCAACGGGCAAAACAGGGTGCCCTGCTTGATAACCGCTACCCAAGCCGGCATGTCTTGCACCCCCGAGGCGAGTCCGGGGACGATCGACACCTCGGCCAACCCGCCGTCGCCGTCCCAGCCACTGCCCTGGACGCGAGTGTCCGAGCCCACCAAGACCCTGGCCTTGGCCTGGGTGATCTGCAGCGCCAGGTCCCGCGGAGCTGGCCGGATGGTCAAGGCGCCGCCGTCAAGGATCACGGTCCGGGTGAACCTGCCGGCCGCCACCTCGCCGGCTGCGGGGCCGGATCCGGCGGGCACCGTGACGGGAGGTCCGGTGGCCGCCAGTGCGCCTGTGGTGATCCGCTTTGGATGGATTCCTGAAGAGTCCGCAACGGGGACGGTGGCGGCCGCGACAACGCCCAGCGCACCCACGACGGCCGGCAGCTTGCGGGCGCACCGGCGCAGGTCGCTGGCGGACTGCTCTTCGGCGCTTCGCTGCTCGAGGTGGGGCCGGGCACCAGCGCCAGCCCGATCGCCCGTCTTCATCCACAGTGTCCTCACCACCCATGAAAGTCGCGCCCGAGCTCTGCGGTTTACTCCTCAGCAGGGTTTTCTTTCGCCCCAACTCGTCTGCGACGGAGGGAGGCATCTCGTCAACGCAACCAGTCTCAATAGCCACCCAAACTGGGCGCAGCCCCGACGCGTGGCGGGGGGTGCCGTCCCGGCCAATACCCGAGCGGCAGCCGGTCCATGGCCGCCACCTGCCCAGGAAGCGTGTGGGGGACAAATCTGTCGTGGCGCTCGAACGGGGCTTGTGTCACACTCTCGTTCGTACACGCAGGGGCACTTTGGGCAGCACCCGACGGAGGGCAGACGATCATGGCGTATCCCAGTCCCGGAAGTTCGCAGGGCGGTGGCATAGTGCCGCCGGGCAGCAGCGAAATGGCGATTACATCGTCGCCTGATTACCCAGTCACCGCCGGACTCGAAGCGCCCCTGACAGTGGCCCGCTGGCGGGTCATCGGCAACTACATCCTCGCCATTCCCCACCTCGTGGTCCTCTACGTCCTCCAGATAGTGGCCCAGCTCGCGGTCGTCGCCGCGTGGTTCGCCATCCTGTTCACCGGGCGGCTCCCCTCCGGGATCGGCGAGTTCGTCGCCGGCGTCCACCGCTATCAGTACCGCGTGCTCACCTACACGTTCTTCCTCCGCGAGGAGTACCCCGCCTTCGGTGTGCCGAGCGGATACTCCGACCCCGGCGGCGACCCGGCATGGTTCAACGTGGTGCCGCCCGAGCGGTTCTCCCGTGCGGCAGTGTTCTTCCGTGGCCTGCTGGCCATCCCGCAAGTGCTCTACGGGATTGTGGTCAGCGTTGTGCTGTTCGTGGCCTGGATCGTGGGGTTCTTCGCCGTGCTGTTCACCGGCCGCTGGCCGGAGTCGTGGCGTCGGTCGATCCTCGGGGCGGTGTTCTGGTCAGTTCGCTTCAACGCCTGGTATTCGTTGCTGGCTGACCCCTACCCCCCGTTCGTGATGCGATAGGCAACGAGACCGAGGATCACCACCGCAAGACGAGGATCACGGCAAATCTCGCGCCACGAGCGGCACCATTCGCGAGTCCTCTAGCGCAGCCGTGCGGTGGCCGACGCCGGCCATGTAGCTCTCGTCAGACGCGAACCCAAAGAAGTCGTTGACGCTCGCCTGTCGGATCAGCATGACCAGATCCCAACGTTCCTCCCCCGGCCCCACGAAGACAGGGCCGCCTTCGGCGAAGAAGTCCACAGTCCCCCCGGAGGAGTGTAGGAACGGGATCGTGTGCCGGACGTACCGGTCATACGCGGCGCGGCCAGAGATCCGCTCCGGGGGAGCCAGCCCCGGCGAAGCGCTGTAGTCCGCCCACTCGCGGAACCGGAGCATGTTCAGCATGGTGAACGGACCGTCGATGTTGCGCTCGAGCAGTCGCCGGACGCTCGCGTCGGTTGGGTCGAGGTGCACGATGTCAACGTAGCCAACGGCCACCCACCCCGGGCCGCCCTAAACGGCGCTTGGCAGGGCGTGGACGTCAGGGACGATCGCCGCCACCCAGTCGAGGGTCGCCTCGTCCCAAGGTCGCCGGGGGCTCACCATGGCATGCTCGATCCCCAGCTCTCCAAGCGCGGCCAGGTGTTCGACGACGCGCGTTGGGTCGCCATCCGGGTCGATGAAGGTGGAGACCGTCTTCTCGATCTGGCCGTAGTCGCGCCCGACGTCCACGCAGTGAGCCTGGAGCACGTCGAGCTTGTGCGCCAGGTCGTCGGCGAACCCGGTGCCGGGGAGATCGAACAGGTTGCACATGTCGCCGTGGCGAGCGACGAGCCGCAACGTTTTTCGCTCCCCGCTGCCGGCGATCAGGATCGGCGGGTGGGGCCGCTGCAGCGAATTCGGGGAGTTGAGCGGTCGAAGCAGCCGGTAGTGGGCCCCGTCGTATGGTGCCTCGTCGCCGCTCCACATCTGCAGGGCGATCTGCACCACCTCCTCCAGCCGTTCGAACCGTTCGGCGAGTGGCGGGAACGGTATGCCCAACCCGTAGGCCTCGAAGTCGCCAGGCGAGCGCCCGGCCGGAAGCTCGTTGAACGGCGCCCCGGCACCTACACCGAAGATCATCCGACCGCCGCTCAACACGTCGATCGACGTCACGGCTTTGATCAACACGCCGGGATGGCGGTACGCAACCGAGGTGACCATCGTGCCGAGCCGGATCCGCCGGGTCTCGCCAGCCAGGAACGCGAGGACCGCGTAGGCCTCGAGCAAGGGGGCCTCAGGGGGCTGCCCGGTGATCGGGATCTGGAAGAAGTGGTCCATGGTCCATAGGGTGTCAAAGCCAGCCTCGTCGGCCCGGCGGGCCAGGCGGGACAGCAACGGCCCCATCGCCTCCGCCTCGGTCCCCATCGGAAAGCCGCCCATCGAGACGCCGAGTTTCATACCCACGATGGTGATGGATGAGGATCAAAGCAGCCAGGTCCCTCTGCAACCGTGGGACTCTCAGTACCACCCAAACCTCTATTGCTGGCGGCAGAATCAGGGGGGTGCAGTCAGGTGACGGGCTCGGCTCCTACCTCCAAGCCTGGCGTCGCCGGCTCCAACCGGTGGATGCGGGCGTGTCAGCCCGGCCGTCGCGCCGCGCTGCGGGTCTGCGCCGGGAGGAGCTGGCGTCGTTGGCCGGTATCTCGGTCGACTACCTGGTCCGTCTCGAACAGGGTCGGGCCACCAACCCCTCCACCCAAGTGCTCGCATCCCTGTCGCGAGCGTTGCGCCTGACCGTCGAGGAGCGCGATCACCTCTACCTGGTGGCCGGGCAAGCACCGCCGAGGAAGGCGGCGGCGGCCACCCACGTCCCGCCTAGCGTGCAGCGACTCATGGACCGTTTGTCCGACCTGCCGGTTGGTGTTTACGACCCGGCCTGGACGATGATCACCTGCAACGCCGCATGGGTATCGCTCATGGGGGAACCGCCGGCGGCCCGCGGCTGGGAGCGCAACCTGGTCTGGAGGACCTTCACCGGAGGGTCGAGCCGGGTCCGCAAGACCGCGAGGGAAGCCGACGACTTCGAGCGGAATGCCGTCGCCGACCTGCGGCGGGCAGCCGGCACCTATCCCGACGACGCGCAGCTGCAGCGGCTCGTCGACGACCTCCATGAGGCCAGCCCCAGGTTCGCTCGCTTGTGGGACGAGCGGGTCGTCAACACCGTCGACTCCGAGGGAAAGACGGTCGTTCATCCGGAGGTCGGTCCCATCACCCTCGACTGCGATGTCCTCACCGTGGCCGGTTCGGATCTGAGGCTCGTCGTCTACACCGCTGAACCGTCGAGCCCCGACGCCGACCGCTTGCGGCTGGCTCAGGTCGTCGGCCTTCAGAGGTTCGCGCCTCGCCACCCGCCGCACTGAGCTGACCAGCCCTTTCCGGTACGCCCGGTCGAGGCCTTTCGCGAGTCACGAAGGGACTTCGCGCTAGCGACCGAGCTCACTCCACGCTGGGAGCGACCCGCTTCGAGGTGCCCGCCGCGGGCCGCTCGGCGGTGCGTATCGCGGCAAGCCGGTCGCGGGCTCGGATCAGCCACGCGACCGCTTCGGCCTGGGTGTACACCCGCTCCGCAGCGCCGGCTTCCTCATGGATGAGCGGCACCCAGCCGTGCGTTCGGATCAACTCGACGAGGTCGTCTGGCGGTTCGGCGACCACCGCGCCGAGGACCTCGATGACCTCGTCGGCGAAGGGACCGGGGCGGGCGGCGAGGGTGCGCCAGATCGACTCGAGCTGGTCGTCGTCGTTGTCCTGCCAGAGCAAGACCAGCGCGCGGGTGAACGCCTCGCGGAGGGTGAT
This sequence comes from Acidiferrimicrobium sp. IK, assembly GCF_025499425.1. Lineage (GTDB taxonomy): Bacteria > Actinomycetota > Acidimicrobiia > Acidimicrobiales > Palsa-688 > Acidiferrimicrobium. The sequence continues at coordinate 88,952 of NZ_JAIMCB010000011.1, read as the reverse complement.
CCCGTGCTGCTCCTCCTCGGGGTTTTGGGCCAGGCTTGCGTACAGGGTCACGACGGGCCGGTCATTGGTACGCGTAGGCGCTGTTGATCACGAACCCGCCCTTGGTGTCCATGCCGATGATCCGGAGGTGGACCCCGGTGATGGGAGCGAACACCGTGAGCGTGGTCGGCTCAACCGGGATCCGGTTGTCGGGGCCGCCCCCGAAGGTCTCGAAGGCCGCAGTCGGCTTGTTCTGCCTGATTACGTAGCCTTCCCGGGCCCAGATCACGCCGTTGTCGTTGGGGAAGTACTTGCGACCACCCTTGCCGCCGTCGTACTTCGGTTTGGCTTGCTGGTTTTCGAAGGAACCGACGCCGTTGCGGTCGTAGAGCCCGTTGGGGCCGCCCCCGCCGGTGGTCTTCAAAGACACCAGGTGGTTGGCTGCGACTGGCCGGTCGATGGCCACGGGGTTGCCCTTGGTGAGTTGGCTGCGCAACCACGGCCAGTTCGCCGGGTTGGCACCGACGTAGTCGTTCAGCGCCGCTTGGACGGCAGCCTTGCCCGACGCCGGGGATTTGAAGGCGCTGGCCTTCCCTTCCGAGGTCGGGCTGTAGCACGCCCGTGCCGCCAGTTTGTAGGGAGTGTTGATCGTGCCCCCACCGCCGATGGTGTGCATGCTGTTGGTGTGTGCCGCCCCGGTTGGGTCGAGGGCATCCTCGGCGGAAGGCAGCCCGATCGGTCGAGGCGCTGCGCCGTGCTGGTGGGCGAGGATCTGCTGGACGATGGCGGGGATGACGTCAGGCTTGCCGCACAGCTCGGCTACCGCCAGCTTCTGACGACGAACCGCTTCCTCCGGGGTCTCGGCGTTGCGGACGGCGGGGTTGGCGTCCAGCCAGAGGTTGTCGATGCTGCGGGTGCGGGGGTCTTGCCCATCGGGGTACTTCGCCAGGTGGGAGACCTTGTCTTGGGGCCTCGGACCGGTCAGCACGCTGACGGCGTGAGCATGGATCTCCGGCCCGGTCAGGATCTTGCTGCCTCCGACCTCGGTGATCGACGCGTCGGCATCCCCGCCGGGAGCGGTGATGAAGCCTCGGAGGTACATGACCCGATTGCGGATGGCGCTGCCGTCGAGCCCGGCGCTGCGCATCGCCTTGAAGGTGGCGTGGATAGCGGCTGCCGGGGTGGCATCGGCTACGAAGACGTCGGTGATCAGCTCGAGCTTGTCGGCCGCCGGCATTGGATTGAGCCACGTGCTCACCTCGACGATTTGCCCGCCGTCCAGCCCGGGCAGTGCGATCAAGAAGGCACTCACCTGCGGGATGGTGAACCCGGCCAGCTGCGGGGACTGAAGGACGACCTTGACGGTGGCCGCGGCAGGCGTATCGGCGCCCTCGCTCTCCATCTCGTCGACCAGCGCCGTGACGTCTGCGGCTCTGCGGCCGGCCTTCATCCCTTCTTTCACCAGCTTCGCGAGCAGCAGCACGTCGGTTTTGGCCGGGTAGCGGACGAAGAGCTTGGTCAGCTCGGCCAGATCGGCTACCGGTAGGGATGGCTCGGCGACGATGACCTCGGCCATGCGAGACGCCGACACACCGTCTTTGGCCAGTTCGGCCAGCTCGGTTAGCACCGGTTGGGTGGCGTAGAGGGCCACGTTGCGGGCGGGCAGCAGGTCCAAGACGACGCTTGCCTTGCACGCGGCTGAACGCTGAACGGCGGCGTAGAGGGCCACATCGGACGCGGACACCTTGGGGTCGACGGTGGCGAGCGCGGCGGTCACCTGAAGGTCGGCGCCCCCAGCGATGGCGCCAGCCATGACGGCGAGCTCCGCTTCGCTGCGGGTGGCGCTGAGCATCGTGAGCAGCCCCAGGGCGGCCGCCGGCTTGAGCCCGGAGGGCTTTAGCGCTTCCAGGTAGGGCCTGATGGCGGCCATGCTGCCGGCGAAGCGAGGCAGGGTAAGCAGCGTCGAGAGGTTGACTTCGCCGCCGGCCATCGCCCGCAGGGAGCGCCGAGCCTCGATGTCGGCTCTCGACTCCGCCACATCGGTGCCGGCGGTAGTGACCGCGAGCTCCTTCAGCGGTACCGCGTCGGCTGCCAGCTCGTGTTCCTCGCCGATGGCGGCGACCGACGCCACGAGCTCCTCGATCTCGTCGGCGGTGTCGCGGCGGGCCTGCTCGACGTCGGCTATGTCGATGAGTAGCTGGGCTTGCAAGGGAGCCGGGTCCACCGCCGGAACGAAGCCACCGCCGGCGCCCACCGCCGCCAAGTCCCTCGACATGGTCGCAACGTAGGTCCTCAGGTAGTCGGCTTCCTCGGTGAGCTCACCGGCCAGCTGACGAGCAGCGTCTAGCTTGGCCCTCTCGTCCTGGGAACCCTTGGCCAGCGACGCGACCTTGGCCCGAGCCTCGACGACCTCGGCGAGGCGGGCCGCTTGCGCCGAGAACTTGACGGCCGCGGCGGCGGCCGAGACGGCGGCGGCCTCCTGCGCACGCACCTCCGCGGCCACGTCGGGAAAGGCGGCGACCGCATTGACCAGCTCCCCGAGCTTGACGGCCGCGGCCTTGGCAGAGGTGGAGGCGGCTTCGGCGGCTTTGGCCGCGGCGCCCGCCAGCTCGGGGGTCGCTGCTTTCTGCATGTGGGTGGCGGACTCGAGGGCTTGGGTCTCGGCGCTCTCGAGCAACGCGGCGGCCCCCTTGGCCCGGGTGGCGGCCTCGCTTTTGGTCAGCGGCTTCTTCGCTCCGCCCACCGCTACTGGTGGCGGCGTGACGGCACCAGACCCCTTCTTCTTGCTCTTCTTGTTGCCAACCGGCGCCGGCCCGTAGACGTCGTAGAGCTTCTTTTTGTTGTTGGGGTTGGGACGCTGCGCTTCTTTCAGCTTCACGTACCCCTCGGGCGGCTGCTCGTCGCCACCATGCCACGTGTACTCGTTGCCCGCTTTTTCCCAGTAGGCCCGCTGCACGACGGGTCGCCCCGATCCGCCGACCGCGGCTTTGCCCGACAGAAGTTGGACCACCGCCGCGTTGCCGGCGCTGCGCTGCACCCCGAGGATCCCCGACGACGTCAGCAGTCCCCGGCGGAGCGGCTCGGTCGGTACCGGCTCGGGGGTGTGAGCGGCCAGCCGCTCCTGACCGGCGCGTCCGCCTGGTGAGTCTCTCCCAAGGGGGCGGTCAGCTCCCCGGTCCCCGTTACCGCCCACGGCGGGAGTCTTCCCTGGATAGCCACACGTGTCAACGTCACTTTGACTCGTCGGGAGTACAGTCAACCCGTGAAGGTGTTCCTTTTGGGGGGAACCGGGGCGATCGGGCGCTACGCGCTCCCGGGGCTTGTCTCGGCGGGGCACGACGTGACCGCACTGGCTCGCACACCTGAGAAAGCCTCGGCCGTGCGAGCTCGAGGAGCGGCTCCGGTGACAGTGTCGATGTTCGACCGCGACGCCCTGACCAAGGCCTTCGCCGGCCACGACGCCGTGGTGAACCTGGCCACCTCGATGCCGTCCACGGCGACGTTCGTGCTTCGCCGGGCGTGGGCCGAGACCGAACGAGTGCGTACTGAAGGCTCGGCCGCAGTAGCCGACGCCGCGGTAGAGGCCGGCGTGGGACGGCTGGTTCAGGAGTCAGTGAGCATGCTCTATCCCGACAGCGGGGACCGCTGGGTGGACGAGACCGCGGCGACGGACCGCTACCCCAACGCCATCGGCAACCTGGCCGCCGAAACCAGCGCCCTGCGCTTCGGCGCGGCGGGCGGAAGAGCCGTGGTCCTCCGGTTCGGCCTCTTCTACGGGCCCGGCGCCCGTCACAGCGAGCAGTTCCTGTCCCTCGCCCGCCACCACGTCCTGCCGGTCATGGGTCCACCGGACGCATACCTGTCCTCCATCCACGTGGCCGACGGAGGAACGGCGGTGACCGCAGCGCTCCACGTCGCCGCCGGGATCTACAACGTCGTCGACGACCGGCCGCTGACCCGGCGCGAATACGCCCGAGCGCTGGCCGAGGCTGCCGGCCAACGGCCGTGGGTTTCGGGCCCGGGGCGGATGGCCGGGCTGCTTGGTGACCGCCTGACCTCCTTGACCCGTTCACTGCGGGTCAGCAACCGGAAGCTGCGCGACTCCAGTGGCTGGCGGCCCCGCTACCCCAGCGCGGTCGAGGGTTGGAGCGCGACCGCCCTGGAGGTGTGAGCGCAGCTCACCGTCCCGCGAGCGGCAGCGGCCGAGGGGGGACGGGCGCCGAGTGGACGATCGACGTGGTCGTGCGGCCGTAAGGGGCGAAGCGGTCGAGCACAGCCTCGAGGTCGTCGATCGACCGCAGGTGCAGCACCATGAAGTAGCAGTCCTCGCCGGTGATCCGATAGCACTCAGTGATCTCGGGGATCCCCGCCGCCGTCTCGGGGATCCGCGGCAGATCCCGGCTGGAGGGGCTCACCCTGACGATGGCGCGGATGGTGTAGCCCAGGGCCCGAGGATCCACCTCGGCGCGGTAGGAGACCACGCCGGAGTCCTCCAGGCGGCGCAGTCGTTCGGCCACAGCCGGCGCCGACAGTCCGACCCGTCGTCCGAGCTCTGCGGTTCTGGTTCGGGCGTCGGCTGTCAGAGCTTCCAGGATCGCCCGGTCGACGTCGTCAAGCGAAACGAAGGTCGCTCCGCTCCCAAGCTTTTGTTGTTTAGGCAACCGTGGCGGGCTTCCGTTGTAGTGGTATTCCCTTGCGGGCTTCACATTCATAGCGTGGACCTGTGCAGCCGGGAGCGCAAGGCCGGATCGAACGGATTCCAGCCACCTCGTACTTCTTTACCAGCGCGGTGTTCCACTATCTCGGGCCGTCCATGGCCGTGCTGCTCTTCGCCCGGGTCGACGTGCTCGGCGTGGTGTGGTTCCGCATCGCCACCGCCGCTGTGGTCTTCGCCGCCTGGCGGCGGCCTTGGCGGCTCGTCCGCCGGCTGTCGGTACCGCAACGGTGGAGGCTCGTCGCCCTCGGCGTCCTCCTCGCGGCCATGAACCTGGCGTTCTACCTGGCCATTGACCGGCTTCCGCTCGCCACTGTCGGCGCCATCGAGTTCTTGGGCACCGTCGTGCTAGCCGCTCTCGGTGTCCGCACACGACGCAACGCCTTCGCTCTTGCCATCACCGTCGGAGGCGTCGGCGCCTTGAGCGATGTGGCGCTTGTCGCGCACCCGCTCGGCGCGGTCTTGGCCTTCGCCAACTGCGCGGGGTTCATGGCCTACATCGTTGTGGCCCACCGAATCGCCAACGCCACCCCGCCCGGCCGGGACAACCAGGTGTCTACAGACGGCATCGATCAGCTCGGCGCGGCGATGATCGTCGCCGCGCTGGTCGTGAGCACGTTCGGCGTCGCGGGGGCGTCCCCAGCCTTCGGCCGCCCCCCGCTCGTCCTTGCCGGCATCGGTGTCGGTGTCTGCTCGTCGGTCATCCCCTACGTCACCGACCAACTGGCCATGGCCCGCCTTCCCAGGGCGACGTTCGCCCTGATGCTCGCCCTCCTACCGGCGTGCGCCACCGCCATCGGACTGGTCGTCCTCGGGCAGGTACCGACAGCGCTCGACGCCGTGGGCATCGGGTTGGTCATCGCTGGGGTGGCCGTGCATCAACCCGCTGCGACCGATCAAAGAGCTCGGCCAGAGGCAGCGGGCTCGAAGCAAGAGAGGTGACAGATGCACCACGTGCGGCTGGGTTCGTCGGGGCTCACGACCTCCCGGGTCGGACTCGGCATGATGAGCTACGGCGATCCTCGGAGTCAGAGTTGGGCGCTTGGCGAGGACGACGCCGAGCCGATCGTTCGCAAGGCCGTCGATGCCGGTATCACGCTGTTCGACACAGCGGACATGTACTCCGGAGGAGCCAGCGAGGTGATCACCGGTCACCTGCTCGCCAAGCTGTTCGAACATCGGGATGACTACGTCCTGGCCACCAAGGTGTACTACCCCACCGGTCCAGGTCCGAACGATCGAGGCCTGTCGCGCAAGCACATCCTGTCGGCCATCGACCGGTCGCTCCGACGGCTCGGCACGGATTACGTAGACCTCTACCAGGTTCACCGGTTCGATCCGAACACGCCCGTCGAGGAGACCATGCAGGCGCTCGACGACGTGGTCAGGGCAGGAAAGGCCCGATACGTCGGGGCGTCGGCGATGTACGCATGGCAGCTCGCCAAGCTCCAGCACTGCGCCGCTCTGGGCGGCTGGACCCGCCTGGTGTCGATGCAGAACCGATACAACCTGGTGAACCGCGAGGACGAACGTGAGCTGATACCCATGTGCACCGACTCCGGGATCGGGCTGGTCCCCTACAGCCCGCTCGCCAGAGGGCTGCTGGCCGGGACCAGGGAGCGCGCCGGCACCCGCCACACGGCCCGAGCAGCGGGGTCAAGCCGGGACCGACCAGAGGACTTCGATGTACAAGACGCTGTGCGCGTCGTCGCATCCGGTCGCGGCGTGCCTCCCGCGTGCGTCGCTCTGGGCTGGCTGCTCGGCCGCCCAGGGGTCAGCGCGCCGATACTCGGCGCCACCGCCGAGCGTCACATCGACGACGCCGTCGCCGCCCTGCACCTCCACCTCGACGAGGTGGAGGTATCGACCCTCGAGCGGCCGTACGCGCCCCGCCTGATGTCCGACTACTCATAGCCACGCCGGCTACTCGGAGACGCACCGATGGGGCCTGGTGGCGGCTCGAGACTCGACCGCCAGTTGCCCACTGCGGTCGGTGCGCGAGTGGAGCTCGAAGGCGGCCGGCCTGAGCGGCCTGCCCGCCTCGAGACTCGAGCGCCAGTTGCCCTCGCCCGACTGTGCGGAAGTGGTGCTTGGATACGGCTCAAGCGCCGACGTAGGCCGCAAGGTGCTCGCCGGTGAGCGTGGAGCGGGCCCCGGCCAGGTCCGCCGGCGTGCCCTCGAACACGACCCGACCCCCGTCGCGCCCGGCGCCGGGACCGAGGTCGATGATCCAGTCGGCGTGGGCCATGACCGCCTGGTGGTGCTCGACGACGATCACCGATTTGCCGGCGTCGACGAGACGGTCGAGCAGACCGAGCAGCTGGGCGATGTCGGCCAGGTGGAGACCGGCGGTCGGCTCGTCGAGGACGTACACCCCGCCGCGGTCCGCCAGGTGGGTGGCCAGCTTGAGCCGCTGGCGCTCACCGCCGGAGAGGGCGGTGAGCGGCTGGCCGAGGGTGAGGTAGCCGAGCCCGACGTCGGCCAGGCGCTCGAGGACCGCGTGGGCGGCGGGCGTGCGCGCCTCCCCGCCCCCGAAGAACGAGCCGGCCTCGGCGACCGACATCGCCAGCACCTGGCTGATGTCGCGCCCGGCCAGTCGGTATTCGAGCACCGACGCGTCGAACCGCTTCCCGTCGCACTCGTCGCAGGTGGTGGCCACGCCGGCCATCATCGCCAGGTCGGTGTAGACGACCCCGGCGCCGTTGCAGTTGGGGCACGCCCCCTCGGAGTTGGCGCTGAAAAGCGCCGGCTTCACGCCGTTGGCCTTAGCAAAGGCTTTACGGATCGGTTCTAGCAGCCCGCTGTAGGTGGCGGGGTTGGAGCGGCGCGAGCCGCGGATCGGCGCCTGGTCGACCGACACCACGCCCCGTCCGGGGGGGATGGAGCCGTGTACCAGCGAGCTCTTGCCGGACCCGGCAACGCCGGTGACGACGACCAGCACCCCGAGAGGGATGTCGACGTCGACGTCTCGAAGGTTGTGGGTGTCAGCGCCGCGGATCTCGAGGGTCCCCGTCGGCCGGCGCACCGCCGCTTTGAGGGAGGCGCGGTCGTCGAGGTGGCGGCCGGTGATCGTCCCGCTGGCCCGCAGGCCGGCGACACTCCCCTCGAAGCACACCGTTCCCCCGCCGGTCCCGGCGCCCGGGCCCAGATCGATCACGTGGTCGGCGACGGCGATGATCCCGGGCTTGTGCTCGACGACCAGCACGGTGTTGCCCTTGTCCCGCAAGCGGAGGAGGAGGTCGTTCATCCGCTGGATGTCGTGAGGGTGGAGACCGGTGGTGGGTTCGTCGAAGACGTAGGTGACGTCAGTCAGCGAAGAGCCGAGCTGGCGGACCATCTTGACCCTCTGCGCCTCGCCCCCCGACAGGGTGCTCGACGCCCGGTCGAGGGACAGGTAGCCGAGCCCGATCTCCGTGAACGAGTCGAGGGTGGCCCCCAGCGCGTCGAGCAGCGGAGCGACCGACGGCTCCTCGATGCCGCGGATCCAACCGGCCAGATCGCTGATCTGCATCGCGCACACGTCGGCGATGCTGCGGGTGGCGATGCGCGACGAGCGGGCCGCCTCGTTGAGCCGGGTCCCGGCGCAGTCGGGGCAGGTGGCGAAGGTGACCGCCCGGTCGACGAACTCCCGGACGTGGGGCTGCATCCCCTCCCGATCCTTGGCGAGCATGGAGCTGCGGATCCGGGGGATCAGCCCCTCGTAGGTCATGTTGATGCCGGCGATCTTCATCCGTACCGGCTCGTGGTAAAGGAAATCCTGCAGCTGCTTCTCGGTGTACTCGCGGATCGGCGTGTCCGGGTCGACGAAACCCGATGCTGCATAGAGCCGGTAGTTCCAGCCGCCGGAGGTGTAACCGGGGATGCTCAACGCGCCCTGAGCGAGGGACTTGGAATCGTCGAACAGCTCCGCCAGGTCGATGTCGGAGACCCGCCCTCGACCCTCGCACACCGGGCACATGCCCCCCGCTCGGGTGAAGGTCTTGCGGACGGTCTTGGCCGCGCCTCGCTCGACGGTGATGGCGCCGCTCGCCCGGACCGGGGCGGTGTTGAAGGAGAACGCGTTGGGCGGACCGAGGTGGGGGCGGCCCAGCCGGCTGAAGAGGATTCTCAGCATCGCGTTGGCGTCGGTGGCGGTGCCCACCGTCGAGCGGGGGTCGGACCCCATCCTCTGCTGGTCGACGATGATCGCGGTGGTCAGCCCCTCGAGGACGTCGACGTCGGGACGGGCCAGGGTCGGCATGAAACCCTGCACGAACGCGCTGTAGGTTTCGTTGATCAACCGCTGCGACTCGGCGGCGATCGTGGAGAACACCAGCGAGCTCTTGCCCGAGCCCGACACCCCGGTGAACACCGTCAGCCGGCGCTTCGGGATGTCGACGCTGATGTCTTTCAGGTTGTTCTCCCGGGCGCCGTGCACGCGAAGCACGTCGTGGCTGTCGGCGGGGTGTGCCGGGGGGAGTTGTCGATCCTGAACCTTTCCCATCGTCTCTCTTCGTAGATCGAGCTTCGTGCGAGGTCGAGTGTTGCCCGAGGCGGAGCGGCCGCTCAGGCCTGGGCGATGCGCACCAGGTTGCCGGAGGGGTCGCGGACCGCGCAGTCGCGGGCGCCCCACGGTTGCGACGCCGGCTCCTGCAGCACCTCCGCCCCCGACGCCCGGACCTTCTCGAACGTGGCGTCGAGGTCGTCGGTTCGAAAGATCGCCGCTTGCAGCGACCCCTGCGTGACCAGCGCCAGGAGGGCGTCTCCCTCGGCCTGGGACCGGCCGCCGTGAGGCTGGGACAAGACGATGTCGACGTCCTGGCCGGGGGCGCCGACGGTCACCCAGCGGAACCCGTCGGAGGAGACGTCGGCGCGTACCTCGAGACCGAGGGCATCGCGGTAGAAGCCGAGGGCCGCGTCAGGATCGTGGACCGGGATGAACATTGCCGAGACGGTGAGTGCCATGCCCCAACCGTACGGGTGGGGCTCCCCGGCCGCTTCTCCGTTCCTGCTCGACTACCAGAAGTGCTCAGACAGCCGCGGTGCTGCGGCGGGGTCGGGTCCCAGCCCGGGCCACGCACGACGGGACGACCTCGAGGTGGCTGTGGTCGCGCCGGCGGTACCTAGATGGCGTCACGCCGACGATCTCGGTGAAGCGCGAGCTGAACGAGCCGAGCGAGGTGCAGCCGACCGCCATGCACGTGTCGGACACCGACATCCCTCGACGCAATAGCGCCTTCGCCCGCTCGATCCGCCTGGTCATCAGGTACGAGTACGGAGTCTCGCCGTAGGCGGCGCGGAACTTGCGAGAGAAGTGCGCCGGCGACATCAACGCGACGGCGGCCATCGCCGGGACGTCGAGCGGCTGCGCGTAGTCGCGGTCCATGCGGTCACGGGCCCGGCGCAGGTGCGCCAAGTCGGCGATCTCCGCTGGGGTCACCGCGCCGAAGGTAGCCGGCCCCCGCCTACATTGACGGCAATGCCCCAATCCCGCTGGACCGCCGCCGACCTCCCCGACCTCCACGGGCGCAGCGCCATCGTCACCGGCGCCAACAGCGGCATCGGGCGGGCGGCCGCGAAGGCGCTCGCCGGCGCCGGCGCCACGGTCACCCTTGCCGTGCGTGACACGGGCAAGGGCCACGCCGCGGCGGAGGCGATGACCGGCGATGTCGTGGTCCGGCAACTGGACCTCGCGGACCTGGCGTCGGTGCGATCGTTCGCGAAGGACACCCCCGGGCCCGTCGACATCCTCGTCGACAACGCCGGGGTCATGGCCACCCCCGAAAGGCGCACAGCTGACGGCTTCGAGCTGCAGATCGGCACCAACCACCTGGGCCACTTCGCCCTCACCAACCTGCTCCTGCCGCGCATCACGGACCGGGTGGTAGTCGTGTCCTCCGGCCTGCACCGCAGCGGGAAGATCGATCTCGACGACCTCAACTGGGAACGCCGCTCCTACAAGCCGTGGAAGGCGTACTCGCAGTCCAAGCTGGCCAACCTGCTGTTCGTGCTGGAGCTCCAGCGTCGCCTCAACCAGGCCGGGTCGAATGTCCGGGCCGTCGCCGCCCATCCCGGGTACGCGGCCACCAACTTGCAGGGAGGGACGAGCAGCCCGATCTCCAACCTGTTGGGGGTGGTCGGCAACCTGCTCATCGCGCAGAGCGACACCATGGGCGCGCTCCCGACCCTCTACGCGGCGACCGAGGACCTCCCGGGCGGGATCTACATCGGCCCGAGCGGGTTCCAGCACATGCGGGGGTACCCGGGGGTGGACGTGCCGGCACGCCAAGCCCTCGACGAGGAGACGGCTCGCCTGCTGTGGGACCTCTCGGAGCGGCTGACCGGCGTGACGTGGCCGGCGGCCGTAGGTTGAGAGCGGCCGGGGGGACCGCGACCGGTTGAGCCTGGGCCGATCGTCGGCCACAATGGCAACAACACGAGGGGAGGGCAATGTCGGAGGACCGCGAACGTCGGCGGATCAGCCTGACGTTCGACAACGGCCCCACGCCGGGCGTCACCGACGCCGTGCTCGACGTGCTGGCCGCCAGAGGCGTGCCCGCCACCTTCTTCGTCGTCGGCGCCAACCTGCGCCGGCCGGGGGGACGGGACCTGGTGCGCCGGGCCTGCAGAGAAGGTCACCGCATCGGGCATCACACCACCACCCACACGGTGTTGCTCGGCGCTGCGGTCGACGCCGAAGCGGCCGTAGACACGGAGATCGCCGCGCTGGCAGCGGAGCTGACCGAGTTCGACGGCGACGAAAAGCTGTATCGGCCGTACGCAGCGGGGGGCGTCCTCGACCGCCAGGTCCTGTCCGCGGCCGCCCTCCGGTACCTCCAAGACCACCGCTACACCTGCGTTCTTTGGAACAGCGTCCCCCACGACTGGGACGACCCCGACGGCTGGGTCGAGCGGGCCCTGGCCGACGCCGAAGCCGGGCCGTGGACGGTGGTGGTCCTCCACGACGTGGACAGCGGCGCCATGGCCCACCTGGGGTCGTTCATCGACGAGCTGCGACGCCGCGACATCGACATCGTCCAGGACCTCCCCGACTCGTGCGTCCCGATCAGTCGCGGGGAGATCCGAGTGTCCCTCGACCATCTCCTACCGCTGTCCCCAACCAGCTGACACCTACACACGGAGGTCGCCGCATGAACCGCACCGTCACGCCGGGCCCGATCCGCCTGCACCACCACGCCACGGTGACCGACGACCAGGAGGCGACCCGGGCGTTCTACGAGGACGTCATCGGGATGCCGCTCGTCGCCACGTGGGCCGAGAAGGACATGCTCTTCGGGGCGGAGCGGACCTACTGCCACACGTTCTTCGCCCTGGCCGACGGAAGTGCGCTGGCGTTCTTCCAGTTCGCCGATCCCGCCGACCAGGCTCTGTTCAAGACCGACATCAACTTCACCCCGTTCCGCCACGTCGCCCTGGCGGTCGACCAGGGCACCCAAGACGCCATCCGCAAGCGGATCCACGAGGCCGGTTACCGGGAGCCGGACACGTTCGTGCTCGACCACGGCTACTGCGTGTCGCTCTACATCACCGACCCGAACGGGCTGATCGTGGAGTTCAGCGTCGACCACCCCGACGTGGAGAAAATTAGCGAGGAGCGCCGCAGCTCCGCTCGCGAGGACCTGGCCCGGTGGCTGGCCGGGGACCACACCAGCAACAACACCTACCGGTAGCGGAGCTGTCGGCCCCGGTCCGGCGGGGTTACCAGCCCGGCCACCCCGCCGCCAGCGTGCCGGTCACGTTGGGATGCTCCATGACTCCTGGCGTCGCCCCGAGCGACACGAGCAGCTGGTCGAAGTTGACGCCGTAGGCGCTCGGTAGCGACGCCGAGTCGTCCGCCGAGGTCCACTGGCCGGCGGACGCGGCCATCGTGTCGCCGTAGCTGTCGGCCGCCCACCCGATCTCCATGTCGGGGTAGGAATCGTGGAGGATGCCGACCACGGTGTTGAGGTTCACGGTCTGGCCGACGGTGACCGTCGGGGTCACGTTCTCAGCGACGTACACCATCTTGCCGGCGGCGGGGCCAGCGGTGAGGCGGTAGGAGATGAACGTCCCGTCGGGCCAGCTCCCCGACGTGGAGGTGACCACTCCGTCACCGAGGGCGTACACCGGACCGGAGCCGCCGTAATCGACGCCCTCGTCGACGCGCTCGGGTCGCAGGCCGCTCACCGCGCGCATCGGGTTGGCGTACCCGTCGCCGACACCGATCGCCATGCCGACGAAGGCGTTCGCCGCGCCAGCGCCCGAACCGTAGAAAGTGGCGTCCCCGAAGTCGAAGATCCCGCCGTCGGACGCCTCCAGCCAGTAGCCCTGCCCGGTGCCGGTCGGGCTCATGGCGATCACCGGCCGGTTGAGGCGCACCGAGCCGGTGGAGCCGTAGAAGCCGGCGTCGCCGAAGGTGAAGATCCCGCCGTCAGACGCCACCATCCAGTAACCGTGCCCCGTCGCGGTGGCGGCCATCCCGACGACCGGCTTGTTCAGGTGAACCGCGCCGGTCGAGCCGTAGAAGCCGGCGTCGCCGAAGGTGAAGACCCCGCCGTCGGACGCCACCAGCCAGTAGCCCTGGCCGTCGCTTGTGGCGGCCATCCCGACCACTGGTTTGTTCAGGTGGGTGGAGCCGGTGGAGCCGTAGAAGCGGGCTCCCCCGAAGTCGAAGATCCCGCCGTCGGACGCCACCAGCCAGTAGCCCCCCGTCGACGGGTCGATGGCGATGCCGACTATCGGCTTCGAGAGCCGGGTGCCGACCAGCGAGCCCTGAAAGACCGCGTCGCCGAGGGCGATCACCTCGCCGTCGGCCTCGGCGGCGTACGCACCGCGGCCGTCAGGGGTGGATGCCACACCCACCACCGGGGAGGCGGGGGTGGCCACCGTGGCCGAGAAGGCCCCTCCGTAGCCGATGAGGCGCCCGTCGGAGGTGAGGAGGCTGTACGCCCTCGGGGCGGTCACCGCCAGCGACGACGCGTGAGCGACCCCCGGCGCGCTGGGGGGAGCGGAACTCGCCGGCGCAGCCGTGGCGGCGGGGGCGGCAGCCGCTCCCACCGACAGCGCCGCGACGGCCGCCTGAGCCACGCGACGGCCCCAAGTGGCGGGGCGGGGCGCAGGTCGTCTGGGCACGTGTTCCTCCAGTCACGCGAGTCACCGCCATCGACGACCCGACCCTCACCTATCGGCAGGTCCGGGGCGCGACCTTTAGCTCGGGGATCCGCCCAACGCCTGGACCATCTCCTCGGCCAGGGGACCCGACGACGAAGGGTTCTGGCCGGTGTGAAGGTTGCGGTCCACAACCACGTTGGGAGCCCAGGGCTCACCCGCCTGGAAGCTCGCCCCCAGCGCCACAAGCCGGTCCTGCAACAGCCACTTGGCCTTGTCGGCCAACCCGGCCTGCTCCTCTTCGGCGTTGGTGAACCCTGTCAGGCGGTAGCCGGAGAACGGCGAGTTGCCATCGCCGTCCACCGTCGCCAGGAGGGCGGCCGGGGCGTGGCACACGATGCCGAGCGGCACGCCCGACTGGAGGGCGTCCACCAGCAGACGACCGGAATTCTCGTCCACCGAAAGGTCCTCCATGGGGCCGTGCCCGCCCGGGTAGAACACCGCGGCGTAGTCAGCCAAGACGGCGTCCTCCAGCCGCATCGGCTTCTTCAGGGCGACGATGTCTCCCAGCTCGGAGGCCAGCGCGTCGGCTCGCTCCTCGCCGCCGTTGGCGTCGGGGGCCAGGCTGGCCTTGTCGACCACCGGGGCCACGCCGCCAGGCGTGGCGAACACGACGTCGTAGCCGGCGCCGGTGAATATCCGGTAGGGAGCGACTAGCTCCTCGGCCCAGAACCCGGTTGGGTGCTTGGTGCCGTCGGCAAGGGTCCAGGCGTCTGCGCCGGTCACAACGAACAAGATCTTGGCCATAAGTGGTTCTCCGTCCAGTGGTTGAGGGGCGGGGGCGCCCCTGTCCCCTTGCTCATGCCCGCACGGCGGGCAACCTACGCCCCCGCCTGGCGCGGCCCGGCCCGCTTTCTCCACCTCTGTGTGCTGGGCGGACTGGTTCTCCTACAGTCCGGGCATGAACCGCGAACGGTGGGTGGCGGTGGACGGCACGTTCAACTTTCGGGACCTGGGTGGCTACCGATCGAGCGGAGGAGGCGAAGTGGTGCGGGGGGCGGTGTACCGCAGCGACGCCCTGCACCACGTCTCCCCAGATGGCGTCGCTGCGCTGCGACGGCTCGGCGTCGACCTCATCATCGACCTGCGAAGCCCCGATGAGATCGCCCAGGTCGGCCGCGGTGCGCTCGCCGGGGGAGCCATCGAGTACCTCAACGCGCCGGTAATCCCCACTCTTACCGGCGAGGCCCAGGGCGTCCCGCCCAGCGACGACATGGCCGATCGTTACCTCTGGTACCTCGACGTCGGCCGTGAGGCGTTCGTGACGGCGTTCGGGGCCCTCGCCGACAGCGACCGGACCGCGGTGGTCTTCCACTGCGCGGCTGGCAAGGACCGCACCGGCGTGCTGGCCGCCATGATCCTGTCGGTGCTCGGCGTCGACGACGAGGACATCGCCGCGGACTACGAGCTGACCGGTCTGGCGCTCGACTCGATCCTCGATCGGCTGGCCCGAGACCCGATCCACGGGGAAGCGATCGCCAACATGGCGCCGGAGAGACGCGTGGTCAGCGGTGAGGTGATGCGCCGGTTCCTCGGCCGCCTCGGGGACGTGCACGGCGGCGCGGCGGCGTGGCTTCATGACGCCGGGGTCGCGCCCGGCACCCTGCAACAGCTCAGATCCCGCCTGCTGTCGAGCAGCCCCTCACCCTGAGCGGGGCGCCCCAGCGGCGGTGCGTGACGCTTCTAGACTCGAGCAGGACATGGCGACCAGAAATCTCAGCGCGCCCCGCACGGCCGCGCAGATCCGAGCGCCGCGTTCGTGCTGGACCTGGCCGCAGGTAGCCGCGCTGGTCGTCGTCGGCGGGTCGCTGCTCGGCCTGTACGGCTGGCTGCTAGGCGCGTTCGACCTCGAATCGGGCCTACGAGCCGGCCGTGCGCTCCTCGACGGCCGCAGCCCCTACTCGCCTGTGACGTCCCCTGTGTTCCGGGCCGGGCACGCGTTCGTGTACCCGTACCTCGTCGCTTGGGCGTTCGTTCCCCTGGCGCCTCTCCCTGTGCCGTTAGCGGTCACGATCTTCGTCGGGCTCTCCGTCGGCGCCATCCTGGTGGCGTGCCACCTCCTCGGACGCCCCGGTTGGCTGCCGGCCGCGCTGGTGCTCAGCTCGTCCACGACGATCGTCGGGCTGCAGATGGGCACCGTCAACGCCTTGCTCCTGCTCGGCGCTGCTGTGGCCTGGTCGCAGCGCGACCACTGGGTCGTGGCCGGCCTGGCGGTGGCGGCCACCGCGGTCGCCAAGCTGTTCCTCCTCCCCCTGTTGGCCTGGCTGGTGCTAGCCCGCCGGCTGCGGGCCGCGGCGCTGGCGGCAGGCACGCTGGCGGTGATCCTCGGCGGCGGCTGGGTGCTCGGACCGCTGAGCGAGCACAGCTACAGCGCCATGCTCGGAGTGTTGCAGGACCACGAGGCGGCCAGCAGCTGGTCGCTGACGTCGCTGTTCGACAGCCTGGGCACGACCCCGGCGGTAGCCGAGATGCTGGCGATCGCCGTGGCCGGCGCGGTCGTGGTGGGCGGGGCGCTGAGGGCCCACCGCAGCGGCGACGAGCGCAACCTCTTCGCCGCCTCGATCATCGCGTCGCTCATGGCGACGCCCATCATGTGGAGTTCCTACCTGCTCATCCTGGCCTCGGTGGTGCTGCTAGTGGCCACCGACGACCGGACCGTGGCCGCGTTGGCCGCGGCCAGCTGGATCATCGTGACTCCCGACGTGGCGTCATACCCGCGCATCGCGGCCGGCATGGCCTTGACCGGTGTCCTCGCCGGCGTCGCCTTTTGGCCGTCGGTGCGGGACCGAGCGTTGGGCCTGCGAGCGGAGCGAGTCGGGAGGGTGATGCTGCGGCGGGCCCGTCCCGCTCTGGCGGGCAGCGCCCGGCGGGCGTGGCGGGCGGCTCCGGTGACGGCCGTGTTGCTGGCCTCGATCGGCGCGCTTCTCCTGGCCCCCCCAGCGGTCCGTAGCCCGCTGCCGGCGATCCTCCTCATGGTCGCGGCCGGCGTCGAGGTGGCGCGCCGCACCCACCGAGATGGGCGGGGATCGCCAGGCACCCCCCCGGCCGCTGCGGCGGCCGGTCAGTAGGGCTGGCTGCTAGCCGGCGGATGGCGGGCCGGCGGGCGGAGGGCCGGCTGGCGGAGGGATGGCGGGCCGGCGGGCGGCGGGCGGCGGGCCGGCGGGCGGAGGGCCGGCGGGCGGAGGGCCGGATGTCGTGGCCCCACCTTGGCGAAAGGCGCCGGCCGGCGGCGGTGGGTGCCGCCTGAGCACTGGGGGTACAACTGCAGCATGCGGTCACCGGCGCCCTTCACCCGCCAGTGGGACCGGCTGCCTGAGCCGGTCCGCACGCTCGTGCGCGATGAGGCCACGGCGCTCAGCCGGGAGTTGCGCTCTGTGCGACGGCCAAGAGACATCCGCCGGTTGCTGCGCGATCCGGAGGCCCTGACCCGGGTCTCTGAGCCCCTCTCGCCGGTGCTGGACCGGATCGTGGGCCTGGTGGCCAAAGGCTCGGTGCCGCTGGCACCCGGTCCGGGCGGCGTCGCCGTGGCGGCCACCGGCGCCGTCGGCGCCGCCGTCAGCTCTGCCCTCGAGGTGTTCGGCATGCCTGGGGATCGAGGCCCCGCCGGCCGCCGCCGCAGCTGCCGGCGCGGCGGGCACCGTGGCGGTCGCCGCAGAACTGGTGGAGTTCTACCTGATCGCCTGCGTGGCGTCGGGCCGCCTTCGCGCGGCGGGTCTCAGCGACCCGGCGACCCTGCGC
This sequence comes from Acidiferrimicrobium sp. IK, assembly GCF_025499425.1. Lineage (GTDB taxonomy): Bacteria > Actinomycetota > Acidimicrobiia > Acidimicrobiales > Palsa-688 > Acidiferrimicrobium. The sequence continues at coordinate 71,374 of NZ_JAIMCB010000011.1, read as the reverse complement.
CGGGTGCTGCTGGAGGCGTACCTAGGTCCGGATGAATCGATCGGGGGACGGGTGCGGGGCGGCGGCTTCGAGATGTTGGCCCGGGCGATGGTGCGCCGCACCCTTCCGCGCCTGGCGCCAGTCGCCGGGATCCCGGTCGCCGGGTGGTCCTCGTGGCGCGATCTCAAGCGAGCCCAGGCTGCAGTTGACCGCGTGCTGGCCTCTGGTTGACCCCCTGCTGGCCGCCGGGTGCGTGCTTCAGCAGCCCTAGGCAGAATCCGGCGGCTTCGTAGTCCCGCCCCGACCGCCGAGTTGATCGGGGCCCCCCGCCGGTGACGGGCCGCGCCGGGCGGCTTTCGCCGGTCGAGGTCGGCTTGCTACAGCCAGCCGAGTCGGGCGTCCTTGAGGCTCGCGGCGCCAGCTGGAGCAACGCCCAGCTCGCCGGCGTGGACCCGACCGAGGAGGCGACGGGTCGCGTCCATGATCTCGGGGACAGACTGGCGCAGCTTGGCGGCGTCGGACGGATCGACCAGACCCCGATCTATCCGGGCCTCGTCGAGCAGGGCTGGCAGGTCACCCAGGCGCGCAGCCACCCACCCGAGCGGATCAGCCGACAACTCCGGCACGAAGTTGCGCCGGCCGGGTTCCCAGCCGTCGAAGGCCGGGTGGTGGTGGGTGCGGTCGTAGCTGCCGGGCGCGGACTCGACCGACTCCAGGAGATCGGCCCGCCAGACGGGACGCCCAACGCCGATCGGCTGCGCCGAGTAGATCGACCCGTGCAGGGGTTGACGCTCCAGTAAGCGGACTTCGAGTCGAACGCCCCGCTCGGGGGTTTCCTGGCCGGGGTTGGGGTCCGGGTCTACGAAGTACAAGTCGCTGATCGCTACGCCCACGGTCTCGAATCCGAAGAGTTGGAGCATGGCGTCGAGCCTAGGACGGCGCTGGCCCGCTGTCGCTCGGGTCCGACGGTGTGTCGGGAGGGCACTGGCGGCACCGGCCGGCGGGCAGAGCCCGGCCGGCGGCCAGGGCGCTCCCGGCGATCGCCGGCCGCCGAGAGCGAGTGGGTCCAACAAGCGGACTCCGCGACATACCCCCCGGAGGGGCGAGGCGTCTGTCGCGCCCTGCCCGGGCAATGGCCGTGCAATCCGCGACACACCCCCCAGATCTCGGGGAGGTGTGTCGCGGATTGCATCGGGAGGCGCCTGGCAATGCGGCAAGGTGGCAAGGTGGCAATGCGGCAAGGCGCCCCGCCGGCCAGCCCCCGCCGGCGGCTTTAGGTCCGCGCCGGCAAGCCCAGGTCGCGGGCGATGAGCATGCGCTGGACCTCGGAGGTCCCCTCGCCGATCTCGAGGATCTTGGCGTCGCGGTAGAAGCGGCCGACGGGCGAGTCGTTCATGAACCCGTAGCCGCCGAAGATCTGGGTGGCCTCCCGGGCGTTGGCCATCGCCGCTTCGGAGGCGACCAGCTTGGCGATGGCCGCTTCCCGCTTGAAGGGCCGCCCGGCGAGGAGCTTGGCGGCGGCGTCGTGCCACGCCAGCCGGGCGGTGTGGGTCCGGGCTTCCATGTCGGCGATCTTGAACTGGAGCACCTGGTACTCGCTGATCTTGTGCCCGAACGCCGAGCGCTCGTCGACGTAGCGGAGGCTCTCGTCGATGCAGCCTTGCGCCAGCCCCACCGAGAGAGCGGCCAGCGCCACCCGGCCCTCGTCGAGGGTGCGGAGGAACTGGGCGTATCCCCTGCCCTCCTCTCCCAGTAGGTTTGCCGCCGGCACCCGGCAGTCGTTGAAGGACAACTCGTGGGTATCCGACGAGAGCCAGCCGACCTTGGAGTAGGGCTTGGCCACGCTGAAGCCGGGGGTGCCGGCGGGGACGATGATCGCCGAGATCGCCGGCACGCCCCCGCCCGCCGGCTGACCACCTGCCGGCTGACCTGACGTCACCGCGGTGACCGTCACCAGTGAGGTGATATCGGTACCGGAGTTGGTGATGAACGCCTTCGACCCGTCGATCACCCATTCGTCCCCGTCGCGCCGGGCGGTGGTCCGGGTGCCTCCGGCATCGCTACCGCCGCCAGGTTCGGTCAGGCCGAACGCACCAAGGGCCCGGCCGGCGCAGAGGTCGGGCAGCCACTGCTGCTTTTGGGCCTCGGTGCCGAAGCGGTAGATGGGCATGGCGCCGAGACCGACGCCGGCTTCGAGGGTGATCGCGACCGACGAGTCGACGCGGGCGAGCTCCTCGAGCACCAGGCAGAAGGCGAAGTAGTCACCTCCCATACCCCCATATTCGGTCGGGAACGGCAGGCCGAAAAGCCCCATCTCCCCCATCTTGGCAACGATCGAATACGGAAACTCCTCCCGTTCGTACAGGGCACCGATCACCGGGGCGATCTCGCTGCGGGCGAAGCGCTCGACGGTGGACCGAAGCTCCTCGTACTCGGCGTCGAGGCCGCTGGTCAGGGTCACGAGGGGACCTCCTCAGAAGGGTTGGAGAAATCGGCGGGGTGGTCGGCCGGGGTCACCACGGCGAGGGTCTCGTCGAGCGCGACGGAGCGGCCGACTGCCGCAGGCAGCGAGGTAACGGTGCCAGCGACGGGAGCTACGACCACGTGTTCCATCTTCATTGCTTCCACGGTGACCAGCCGCTGGCCGGCCGCGACCTCCTCGCCGGCGCCGACGTGGACCGCCAGCACGGTGCCGGGCATCGGGCTGGTGACCGGACCGCCGTCGCCGGCGACGGCCGCGGCTCCGGCTAGGAGCGCGGGGTCGGGCGCTACTCGCCAACTGTCCCCGCCGTGGCCGAGCCACAGCCCGTCACCGGTTCGGGCCACCGTCCAGGTCGTCGAGGTGCCGCCGACGCGAACGACCATCTCACCAGCCGCCGAGGGGTGGGTGGAGGCTTCGACGGCCGGCTCGTCGCCGAGGGCGGTCTCGCCGCGAGCGACCCGGACGGAGGCGCTGGCGGCCCGGCCGGTCACACCGAGGGTGACGGGCCGACCGGAGAGGCGGACCCGCCAGACGGTCTCGGCCGGGGCGCCGAGGCGCCATCCGCCCGGTACATCCCACGGGTCGACGACGGCCCCTCCGCCGGGTTCGAGTTCGAGCGCCAGGGCGAGGGCCGCGGCCACCGCCGCGGCGTCCTCGTCGGGCTTGGGGGGTGCCGCCAGGTCGGCTGCTACCCGGTCGACCAGCTCGGTGTCCAAGCGGCCGGTGGCCACGTCGGGGTCGGCGAGAAGCCGGCCGAGGAACCCGACGTTGGTGGTGACCCCGAGCACCGCGCTCGACGCCAGCGCGGCGCGCAGGCGGGCCAGGGCGGCGGGGCGGTCGGGTCCCCACGCGATGATCTTGGACAGCATCGGGTCGAACCCGGTGCCGACGGTGCCGCCCGCGGCGATGCCTGAGTCCACCCGGACCCCGGGCCGGCCGCGTGGCTCGCGCAGCAGCGCGATCGGCCCGGCGGCGGGGAGGAAGCCCCGGGCCGGGTCCTCGGCATAGACCCGGGCTTCGACGGCGTGGCCGTCCATGGTCACCTGGTCTTGGGTCAGGGGCAGCGGGGCGCCGGCGGCGATCCGCAGCTGCCACTCGACCAGGTCGAGGCCGGTGACCATCTCGGTTACGGGGTGCTCGACTTGGAGTCGGGTGTTCATCTCCATGAAGAAGTAGTCACCCGGCGCGTCGGAGGAGACGATGAACTCGACGGTTCCCGCTCCCACGTACCCGCAGCTGCGGGCGGCGGCGACCGCGCTGGCCCCCATGGCCGCCCGCTGGTCGGGGGTGAGGAGGGCGGAGGGCGCCTCCTCGATGATCTTTTGGTGTCGGCGCTGCAGGGAGCACTCCCGCTCACCGAGGTGGATGACCCCGCCGTGGCTGTCGGCGAACACCTGGATCTCGATGTGGCGAGGCCGGGTGATCCACCGCTCGACGAGGAGGGTGTCGTCGCCGAAGGCGCCGGCGGCTTCGCGCTGGGCGGCGGCGATCTCCTCGGGTAGCGCGGCCGGGTCGGCGACCCTGCGCATGCCCTTGCCGCCGCCGCCGGCGGACGGCTTGAGCAGGACGGGCAGCCCGACCTCGACGGCGGCGGCCGCCAGCTCGGCCACGCTCAGCCCGGCGCCCGAAACGCCCGGCACGACGGGGACCCCGGCCGCGGCGACGGTCGCCTTGGCCCGGATCTTGTCCCCCATCGCGTCTATGGAGGCGGGCGGCGGCCCGATCCAAGTCACGCCGGCGGTCTCCACGGCCGCGGCCAGGGCGGCTCGCTCGGAGAGGAAACCGTAACCCGGGTGGACGGCATCGGCACCGGCGGCCACCGCGGCGGCGACCACGTCCTCCACGGACAGGTAGCTGCCGATGCGCAGCGCCCGGTCGGCGGCGGCGACGTGGGACGCGGCGCGGTCGGCGTCGGTGTAGACCGCGATCGACTCGATCCCGAGGGCGGAGAGGGTGGAGAAGATGCGCCGTGCGATCTCCCCCCTGTTGGCGACCAGGACCGCACGGAACAAGCCGTTGCCCGTGCGGAGCACTGGTTGTGAGTCCGAAGGTCCGTTGCCCGTGCGGAGCACTGGTTGTGAGCCCGAAGGTCCGTTGCCCGTGGGGAGCACTGGTTGTGAGTCCGAAGGTCCGTTGCTCGTGCGGGGCACTGCCTACATCCTCCAGACGCCGTAGCCGGCGGCGGCGAGCGGGGCGTTGGCAGTGGCGGAAAGGGCCAGCCCGAGAACGGTGCGGGTCTGGGCCGGGTCGATGATGCCGTCGTCCCACAGCCGGGCGGTCGAGTAGTACGGGTGGCCCTGCGCCTCGTACTGCTCCCGGATGGGGGACTTGAACTCTTCCTCCTCGGCTGCCGGCCACTCGCCCCCTTTCCCCTCGATCTGCTCTCGCCGGACGGTGGCCAGCACCGACGCGGCCTGCTCGCCGCCCATCACCGATATCCGGGCGTTGGGCCACATCCAGAGGAACCGGGGGGAGTAGGCCCGCCCGCACATCGAGTAGTTGCCGGCGCCGAAGCTGCCGCCGATCACCACGGTGAGCTTGGGCACCCGGGCGCAGGCGACCGCGGTGACCATCTTGGCCCCATGCTTGGCGATCCCGCCGGCCTCGTAGTCCCGCCCGACCATGAAACCGCTGATGTTTTGCAGGAACAGCAAGGGGATGCGGCGCTGGTCGCACAGCTCGATGAAATGGGCGCCCTTCATGGCCGACTCGGAGAACAAAACGCCGTTGTTGGCGACGATGCCCACCGGGTGGCCGTGGACACGGGCGAAACCGCACACCAGCGTCGAGCCGTACTCGGCTTTGAACTCGAGCATCCGTGACCCGTCGACCAGGCGGGCGATGACTTCGCGGACGTCGTAGGGGGTCCTGGTGTCGGCGGGAATCAGGCCGTAGAGGTCCTCCTGGGGATGGGCCGGCGGCTCGGTCGGGGTGACCTCCCAGGGCACGGGCGGCCGGGGGGCGAGGGAGGCGACGATGTCGCGCAGGATGGTCAGGGCGTGGCGGTCGTCGTGGGCCAGGTGGTCGGTGACGCCCGAGCGGTGGGCGTGGAGGTCGCCGCCGCCGAGTTCTTCGGCGCTGACCACCTCGCCGGTGGCGGCCTTCACCAGCGGCGGGCCGCCGAGGAAGATGGTGCCCTGGTTGCGGACGATCACCGCCTCGTCGCTCATGGCGGGGACGTAGGCGCCGCCGGCGGTGCAGCTGCCGAGCACCGCGGCAAGCTGCGGGATGCCCTCGGCGGACATGGTGGCCTGGTTGTAAAAGATCCGCCCGAAGTGGTCGCGGTCGGGGAACACCTCGTCCTGAGCCGGCAGGAAGGCGCCCCCGGAGTCGACCAGGTAGATGCACGGCAGACGGTTGTCGCGCGCCACCTCCTGGGCTCGGAGGTGCTTCTTGACCGTCAACGGGTAGTAGGTCCCGCCCTTCACGGTGGCGTCGTTGACCACGACCACGCACTCCCGGCCCGACACCCGGCCGACGCCGGTGATGATCCCCGCCGCGGGAGCGTCACCGCCGTAGAGGCCCATAGCCGCCAGCGGCGACAGCTCGAGGAAGGGTGCGCCCGGGTCGAGCAGCGCATCGATGCGCTCTCGCGGCAGGAGCTTCCCTCGGGACCGGTGCCGGGCCCGTGACGACTCCGAGCCGCCGACCGCGGCGGTCGCCAGGCGCTGGTTGAGGTCGGCGGCCAACCCCCGGTGATGGGTCTCGTTGGCCTTCCACTGCTCCGACGCCGAATCCGCCGACACCGGGATGATCGGGTATCCCACGACCCCGAGGTTAGCGATCGTTCACGCCCGGCGCTAGCCTTGGGTGGTGGCCGGGTCGAGGCGGGCGCAGATACTTCAAGTGGCGGCGCCCCTCTTCGCCCGCCGCGGCTTCCACGGGGTGTCGATCGACGAGCTCGGAGCTGCCGCCGGGGTCTCAGGGCCGGCGCTGTACCGCCACTTCCCGGGCAAGGAGGCGATACTCGCCGAGCTGTTGCTCGATGTCAGCCACCGGCTGCTCGAGGGCGGTCGCCTCCAGGTCTCCAACCGGCCCGACCCGCCGGCCGCCTTGGTGGCGCTGGTCGAAGGTCATGTGGCGTTCGCGTTGGCCGAGCCGGCGCTCATCACCCTGCAGGCCCGCGACCTCGACGCGGTCCCCGAGCCGGCCCGCCGTCAGGTGCGCGGCCTGCAGCGGCGCTATGTCGAGTTGTGGGTGGAAACGGTGGTGGCGGTGACCGGCGTCGAGCCCGACGTGGCTCTGGCGGGCACCCACGCCACGCTCGGCCTCATCAACTCCACCCCCTTCAGCGCCCGCCTGCCGGCCCCGGCGATGAGCTCCCTGCTGCGCGACGCCGCCCTCGCCGCGCTCGGAGCGCTAGGGGCGCTCGCACCGAGCCTCGAGGGCCCGCTTTCGGAGCAGGGCGCCACCGGCGCTCGGAAATACCATCAACTGCAGCGTCGCGTAGGGGCGCCCGAGATCGAGAGCGCGGCCCAGAGCTCGCATTCTCCATGACGGGACTCGAAGACCCCGGCCATACCGAGTCGAATGCGCCGCGCCGGTGCGGCGGAGGCTACTCCGACGCGAGCCGACCACATCGAGAGATCGAACAACTCGCGCGCCGGCCCAGACTCAGCCTCATCCGTGATGGAATACACCGCTTTGACCTTTTTGCGTTATAGAGCAAGACCACTGTCTGCGCCGGATCCAGCACCAAATGAGGTGACTCGAAGTGGAGCGCGCAAAGCGCGGGATTAAGTGCGGCGGCCGCTTGCGCTACACCAAGCTGGTTAGTACCGTTCGCCAACGAATGGCATTCCGATTGCCAAGGCATTAGCGGCTGAACGTCACTTAATCGTCATCCGGCTGCCCGGACCGACAAGGGGTCTCTGTTTTGTGGTTTCTATTCCGCATTGTGTGGTCGTTCCTGTTGGCTGCCCCCGGGGCCGCTCCGGCAGCTAACACAGCGCCAACCACTACCTCGCCGTCGTACTCGGTGACGCTGGCCGCCAGCACCACGGCGCCCCAAGCCGGGCAGACCGTCACCCTGACCGCCACCGCCAACACCGACGTCGGACCCACCCCCTACGGGCTGTCAATCGTGGACACGACC
>NZ_JAIMCB010000011.1:0-63718 GCF_025499425.1 Acidiferrimicrobium sp. IK | reverse complement strand
CACGGTCAACGTCACAGTGACCACCCCCACCCAGACCTCGGCTACGACCACAAGCGACACCTTCACCTACACAGCCCAATACTCGGTGACGCTGGCCGCCAGCACCACGGCGCCCCAAGCCGGACAGACCGTCACCCTGACCGCCACCGCCAACACCGACGTCGGACCCACCCCCTACGGGCTGTCAATCGTGGACACGACCACCAACACCCTGCTCGCCCACGTCGGAACCGGCACGACCGTCACCACCACCGTCACACAAAACACAGCGACCACCCAGAACTACGTCGGACGAATCGACACCCAAGGCGGCGACCCCGTCGCCGCCACCTCCACCCCCATCACCGTCACCTGGACCGCCACCACACCCCCACCCCCGCCGGCCGCGCTCAGCGAAGCCGCTTCCTTCCCGGTCAACAGCGAGTCGGACGGGAACAGTTCCATCGCCGTCACCCCACAGAAGGTCGGGGACCTTCTAATTGTCAGCATGCAACTCCACTCGACCAGCGTGGAGGTAAAGTCGGTCTCCGGAGGCAACGGAGGCACCTGGCATCGGGCGACCCGATTCGTCGACTCCGCCAACACGTTGAGCTACGAGGTGTGGTACACCTCCGCCACCCGGACTGGGACGGCCGACATCACGTTGACGTATAGCGCCCCGACGGCATTGCCGATCGAGCTGATCGCTGACTCCTTCACCGGCGCTCCCCATGGCAGTTGGTCTGTCGTCGCCAGCGGTGGGCGATCGAACGCAGCGTCATCAGCGATCTACTGGCCGAGGCTGACCAGCGGAAAAGCTTCGTTGCAGCTGTACTGGGGGGCTTCGGAGGAGCACACCGCCGGGACCGGCGTCACCACCCCGGGCTTCGTCGCTCAAGACACCGCCAACGGCAACGAGTTCATAGCTGATCCGTCGCTCGCACCACTCACGGCGTATTCACCGGTCGGAACTGACAGTCCAGCCAATGTTTCGACCGCCGTCGGCGTCATCTTCGCAGCCAGCTGAGCTGCCGCCGGCCGGCTGCGAGTAACGACCAGCTGCCTCGGCCGGCTACGGCTGCCCGCCCAGTACGAAGCCCGCAGGTACCGGGGTACGGGCTCGGCACCTGCCCGGCCGGCTTATCTGGCCGTGCGAACGGAGTAGCCTTTCCGGACCAGCGCCGGTCCGACGTTGCTCAGATGGCACTGGAGCCAACAATGACCGAGTGCCCTGGTTTCACACATCATCATCCAGCGGTCCGTCGCCGCAGGCACGGGGCAGTCGGGCTCCGAGGCTCGCCCGGCCACGATCTGCACCAGCACGGGCGGATGCCGCCAGCGACTCGGCGGCCAGCCTACAGATGACTGTTATCCACCCCATGCTGCAAGGGGCGTTCGCCTCATTGGATACCTACGCAGTCGACTGGTGCCTCTTGCGCGGCGAAGCGACCTTGGCGGATCCTCACGGCGACGTCGACTTGCTGGTTGCCCACCGCGACCATGCCGCGCTCGACGACGCGCTGGCAAGCCAGTCATTCCTCCGACTGCAACGCTGGGGGGCGGGTGGACACCTTCTCTACCTTGGCTACCACCCGGCGACCGACCGGTGGATCGAGCTAGACATAGAGTCCGACATCGAGTTCGGTCAAAGCGGTAGCTTCCTGACCAACTGGACCCGACCAGCGCTGCGCCTACCGGTCGGGGTGGGCGTGCTGGGCCGCCGACAGCTCCGCGACGGGATCTGGGTGCCTGATCCCGACGACGAGTTCTGGCTCCTCCTCCTCCATTGCGTCATCGACAAGGCCTCAGTCGCGGAGCGGCACCGGGCTCGGCTAGGAGCGCTCGCGGGCTCCGCAAGCGGTGATGGCCCTATCGGACGCGCCGTCACGGCCAGCAGCGCTCCCGGGTGGGGCGCCTGTCGAATGATCCAAGCCGTGGAAGAAGGGCGTTGGGACGAACTGGTCGCCGCCGGCCAGGCGCTTTCCCGCCGGGCCACCGCCGCGATGCCGGTGCGGGCCCGGGCGGCCGCGCTCGGCCGAGGGATTCGCCGGCTCGCGGCCAACGCTCAGCGCGTCGGTCAGGGCCGAGGAGCGACCGTCGCCCTCCTGGGACCCGACGGTGCCGGCAAATCCACGCTCGCTGAGGGGCTCGCCTCGGCGATGCCCATTCCGTGCCGGCTGGTTTACATGGGGCTCTGGCAGGGGGAAGGAGACGCGCACGAGCCCGTTTCGCTGGGTAAGGCGGTCATCGCCGCGGCCCTGCGGCCCCTGAAGGCATGGCGAAGGGCTGCCACCGCCTTGTACCACCAGGCCCGAGGTCGAACCGTTATCCACGATCGCCATTCCTACGACGCGTTGCTACCTCCTCGCGGTCCGCATGCCCGGCTGAAGCGGGTGTTCTTCGGGTTCCTGGCCCGCTCGGTGCCGCCGCCCTCCTTGGTGCTCGTACTCGACGTGCCGAGCGATGTAGCGCATGGCCGCCGCCCAGACGAGAACGCCGAACACCTCGCGCTAGCCCGACGCCAGTATCAGGAGCTTGCGCGTCGCCTCCCCCAGGCGGCCACGATCGCTGCCGAGCGGTCACAAGACGAGATGCGCGTGGAGGCCCTCAGCAGGTTCTGGGAAATGATGGTCGCCAGTCGCCGACCGGTCGGCTCAAGGCGACACGGGCCGGGTGGCCTACTGGAGAGCGAGCGGAATGGTTCGGAGCAGCGAGGGTCGCTGACTCAGCCGGGGCAGCGGCCTCGATGAAGGCTCGGGACGCGAGCACGAGCGCTCTCGACGCGCTTGTCGGTGCCTGGCGTGGGGCTGGCGGCCGTCGACGCCTAAAGCGGGCGGTGGGCCTCGCTCCGGCGGTAATCGCCAGAGCAAGCGGCCAAAGCGAGTTGCCCGAGCCAGCGACCTGGGTGGTGCACTCCGCACTGATGAGCAGCACGCGCGTTGCCGTGCTCAAACTCGGGCCGCCGGGCGGTGATCCCATCGCCGTTCTCAAAGTGCCGTCGTCGTTGCAGGGAGCGCTGAACCAGCGTCGCGCCGCGGCAGCACTTGCCCAGCTCTGGTCGATCCCTGCGCTCGAGGACTTCGTGGGGCTGCTGCCACGAATGCTGGCGGCCGAAACGATCGATGGGCAGGAGGTGTTTCTCGAACGAGCGCTGCCGGGTGTCGAGGCCAGTCGCGCCGCCCGGGGCAGCGCCGAACGGCTGCGCCTTCTGGCCGAGGCCGGCAACTCGATCACTGCACTGCACGCCTGCACGAATCGACGCCTTCGGATCGAAGATCCGATCCTTGACCAGTGGATCGATCGTCGCCTGGCGACGGTCGCGTCCGTGACCCGTCGACAAGAGCCCATGGAGAGACTCGGCCAACGCTTGCGCGGCGCGTGGGGAGGACGAACAGAGTCAGTGAGCTGGGTTCACGGCGATTACTGGCTTGGGAACGTCCTCACCGAACCGGTCTCCGGGTCGGTCTCCGGCATCGTCGACTGGGAGTGGGCCGGAGACTTGGAGCTAGCTGCGCATGACACCGTCTACCTCCTCCTGCACGACCGGATGCAAGCCCAGCATCGAGAGTTGGGGGAAGTCGTCGCGGACCTGCTCAAGGGTCAGGCCTGGCTCAGCCACGAACAGGCGATCCTTCGCTCCGCCGGTCTCGCCGGCGACGATGTCCGAGCTGACAATGGGGCAACACTGCTACTCGTGTGGCTCCGTCAGATCGCGTACAACCTGATGCAGGACCACCGAATAGGCCGGAACTTTATCTGGGTGCACCGCAACATCGACTGCGTGCTGCGAGCGGTCTGACCGGGGATGATCCCGACCGGGAACCCGGCCGGGATCATCCAATCAGCGGCCGGTCCAGTTGGGTGGCCGCTTCTCGATGAAAGCGGTCAGGCCCTCTTTGAAATCCTCAGAGGAAACGGCCTCGGCCATGCCAGCATCGGACAAGCTCCAGCCCACTTCGTCAGAAGCGTGGGTCGCCTCGAGGACGACCTTGCGGCTGGCGCGCACCGCGACCGGCGCGTTGGCCTCGATCCGTCCGGCCAGCTTCAGTGCGGCCTCGAGTGCAGTTCCCGGCTCGACCAGCTCGTTGACCAGCCCGAACCCATAGGCACGCTCCGCGGTGATCGGGTCACCGGTCAAAGCGCACTCCATCGCGACGTTGAAGGGAATCTTGCGACCCAGTCGGAACAGGCCGCCGGCGCCGGCAACCAGGCTGCGCTTGACTTCGGGGATCCCGAAGGTGGCGGTGGTGGAAGCCACGACCAGGTCGCAGGAGAGGACCACCTCGGTGCCCCCGGCCAGAGCCGGCCCGTCGACGGCGGCGATGATCGGCTTGGTCCTGTCCCGCTTGGTGATGCCCCCGAAGCCACCCTTCTTGGTGGAGAGGCTGGCGCCGTTGCCGGCGTTGATCTCCTTCAGGTCGGCGCCAGCGCAGAAGACCGGCGGGACGCCGGTGATGACACCCAGCCACAGGTCGGTGTCGTCCTCGAGGCGGTCGATGCCCTCCTCGATGCCCCGGGCCACGTCACCGTTGACGGCGTTGCGGGCCTCGGGGCGGTTGATGGTGAGGATGGCGACGTGGCCCTGGGTGCGGTACTCGACGGCAGCCACGGCTACTTCGGCGCCAGACGGGCGCCGCCGTCGAAGCGGATGGTCTCGGCGTTCATGTAGCTGTTGGTCAGCAGTTCGACGGCCAGGCTGGCGAACTCGGAGGGGTAGCCGAGCCGGTCCGGGAACAAGACGTCCTTCTTGAGCTTGGCCTTGAACTCCTCGGCGTTGCCGCCGAAGCCGTAGATCGGCGTGTCGATGAGGCCGGGGGCGATGGTGTTGACCCGGATGCCAACCACCGCCAGGTCCCGGGCGACCGGCAGGGTCATCCCGACCACGCCGCCCTTGGAGGACGAATAGGCGGCCTGTCCGATTTGGCCGTCGAACGCAGCCAGCGACGCCACGTTGACGATCGCCCCACGTTCGTTGTCAGCCTGGGGCTCGTTCTGGCTCATGGCCGTGGCGGCCAGGCGGACCACGTTGAAGGTGCCGACCAGGTTGATGTTGATGACCTTCCTGTATACCTCGAGGTCGTGGGCGGAGTCGTAGCTCCCGTCGCGGCCGATCGTCCGAGTCGCCCAACCGATGCCGGCGCAGTTGACCACCGAGCGCAGCGGGCCCATCTCCTTGGCGGCCTCCACCGCCGCGATGACCTCATCGGTGTTGGTCACGTCGGCGCGAGCGAAAACGCCACCGGTCTCCTTCGCGAGAGCCTCACCCTTCTCGTCGTTCATGTCCAGCACAACGACCCGGGCGCCCCTTTGAGCTAGGAGGCGAACCGTCGCCTCACCCAGCCCCGAGGCGCCGCCCGTCACGATTGCGGAACTCCCCTGGATCTCCATGGCCTGTACCGTAGTGAGCACTGCGCGGGAGCGTCCAGACAAGCCGAGACTGGAGTCTCGATCGCCGCGGTATGCGCCTGGGCGCCCGTCAGCACGGCGTCACAGCTTCTGGAGGCTGCCAGCGACCGGTCCGATGTCGGCTTGTCGGTTGCCGTCTCGAAGCACCAGCAGTAGGGCGACGAGGCAGGCCATGCCGAGCGCCAGCCGTCCAAAGAACCACAGTCCCCCTGGAGGCAGCACAGCGGAGCCGGCCGCCACCAAAGCCGAGCCGACAGTCACCGCAAGCAGGCGAGTTGGGACTCGTCGTAGCCGGGTCACCCTCCTGGCGAACAGGTGTGCCACCAGTGCAAGCAGGCCGTAGGACACCAGCGTCGCGAGAGCCGATCCGTTGATGCCCAACACGGGGACCAGCCACAGGTTCAACACCACATTCACCACAGCGCAAATTCCGGTAGCGGCCGCCACCGCCGCCGTACGGCCAGCAGCCACCAGTACTCGGTATTCCGATGTGTACGTGAGTGCTGGCAGGGTGGTCAGCGCGACCAGCACGGTCGTCGCAACCAAGCCGTCAGGGTGGAAGGTGGAGGGAGCCCACACGAGAAGCACGGCCGGTGTCCCCAGCGCCAGACCGAGCATCGTCGGCGACGCCATGCGCAGCATGAAGTCTCGCGTCTTCTCCAGAATTTCGGACCGGGCTTCGCCTACCGCTGAAAATATCGCTGGCAACCATACAAGATTGAACGTCATCAACAGTGTGGCTCCCGTCGCTGCCATATTGTAGGAGAGGGAGTATCGGCCTACAGCAGTTGGACCGAGGCGACTTTGGACCACGAGTCGGTCGCTTGAGTTAAGAACAAAGAATGCAATTTGAGCAGGGATGAGCGGTAGGCAAAATCCTAGGATCCGGAAGTTCCGCCGGTAGTCGAGGACGCCGTCGAATAACGGAGGAGCCACGGCGGCGCAGATGGCCAGAGAGACCGCCTGCCCGATTACCATGCCTAGCAGATAATTGGCGGCGGTGCCGTCCATAACTGCGACAAGACTCAGCCCGACGATTTGTGAGCCCAACCCCGACACTATGCTGATGATGCCGAACGGGAGCGCCTTGTCCCGGGAACGTAATAGCGCTTGGTACACGATAGTCGCCGACGAAAGCCCGCCCCAGATGACAGCCAAGCGCAGCGCACCGGTGTCCCGCCCGAAACCGAGGGGACTCGACCAGGCCGACGCGCTCAGCGCGAGCGCTGCGGTAAACACCGCAGCCGAAGCCGACGCCAAGGTCAGCAGGCTGCGGGCATGCCGGTCGCCGTCCGGTCCTTCGGCGTGGAGTCGCTGGACACCCACTTGTAAGCCGAGTCCTTCAAAACAGACCAGAATCTGCATGATCGCCATTGCAGCCGCGACCCGCCCGAATTGGCTCGGGCCTATCAGACGCGTCACCAACGGCGTTACGACTGCGGCCAGCACCATTTGCAGTGCCTGACCGCTGAAGTACAGGTAATCGCGTCTCCCGCCAGAGATCACCGACAATCCAGCAGCTCCCGCAGGAGGCGGTGGGGGATCCGACTGCACCATCGGACGTTACCAAGCAGGCCGACTTTCACGATATCGGGTGTCGTCACTCCCACTACCAGTGAACGACACGCCACTGAGCGTGAAGTAGCCTCCTCCGCCTACGGAAGAGGCCAAAGCAGGTACGATCGGGCTGGGCATTCGCTTCTCCCTGATTGGGGATCGCGCACTATTCTCATGGACCACCTCGAAAGCGGCGTCCAAGTTGGAGCCCGTCCTCTGCCGGGCGAGGACCGCAGTAGTCTCCAACTGATGCCGTCCGCGTTCGCTCCCAGATCGCGCCGCGCGAAGGATCAGTGGGTGATCGCAGGCATGGAGTATAGAGCGGTGCTCATGGCCTTAGTCCGGTGCTGACGGTACGGGTCGTCCGGCCCAGCCAGCTCGACGCCGATCGACTCGAGACCTGGCGGCGCCTCCAGCAGAGCGCTGCCCACCTCGCCAGTCCCTTCTTCTCCCCCGAGTTCGCCCTTGTCCTCGACCGCGTGCGCAATGACGTGCGCGTGGCCGTGTTGCAGATGTCCTGCGGCGAATGCGGCTTCTTCGCCTTCCAGCAGCGCGGCCGTGCAGGACGAGCGCTGGGGTACGGCATCAGCGACTGGCAAGGAATCGTTGCCAGCCCGCGCCTTGAGGTTTCAGCGCACGAGCTACTTGCCAGCTGTGGTTTGGCGGTGTGTCGATTCGACCACCTCTCGGAGCAGGACGCGAAGCGGCTCGCGCCCCGGGCGCAGCGAACGCAAAGCTGGATCATCGACGTGGGGAACGACTTCCGGGCCTACGAGGAAGGACGCCGAACTTCGTCCCCTGGGACCTTCCGCTCGATGAGCCGCAAGCTTCGCACGATGCAGCGACGGCACGAGGTGGAGTTCCGTTGGAACGATCCTGACCGCAGCGCCTTTCGGACGCTCGTCGAGTGGAAAAGCAGGCAATACCTCCAGACCGGCCGGCGCAACCGGTTCGCGCAGCCTTGGATCACCGGCGCGCTGGAGGAGCTTCTAGAGAGCGACGCGACCGGCTGCGCGGGCGTTCTCTCCACGCTGAGGCTCGACGGTGAGTTGGCTGCGGTGCACTTCGGGATTCGGTCTGAGCACCTGCTGGCCTGCTGGTTTCCGGCCTTCTCATCCCAGTGGGGTGCTTACTCGCCCGGGCTGCAGCTCTTTTGGATGATGGCCGAAGCGTCTTCATCCAAGGGCGTGTCGCGACTCGACTTGGGGAAGGGAGACGAGCGCTTCAAGCAGATCCTCGCCAACTCCTCCGAGCCGCTCGCCGAGGCGGACATCACGATCCCATCCGTGCGGGCGGCAGCATTTCGAGTCCGGAGCGCCCCGCTCCGACAGGCGCGCCGCTTCGTACTCGCCCACGAGGGCTTGCGGGCCGCCGCCAGACGAACGCTTCGGGGGATCGGACGGATCCGCCAGCCGTCGTGATGGTCTGATTTGCCGGTTTTTCTTCTAACTAGGTCCGGCTTGAGGAGGTCTTCCGCCAAGCCGACGTAACGACCATGCACAGGGTCGCCATCTCCCCCGCCTCGCGGGCGGTACGCCGCCGAGACACCCGAGCGCTCCGCCTCATGGCCACCGCCGGTACCGCGTGTTGCTGCATCGCCGCCACGCTCGGGCTAGTCCCTTCGGCATCCGCTGCCACTTCCGAACCTATTGTCGCCCAAGCCGCGACGCCGGATGGCGCTGGCGCCTGGATGGTCACCGCGTCCGGTGACGTCGTGACGAGCGGCGACGCGACCAACCTGGGCTCCCTGGCCGGCGCCCACCTCAACCGCCCGATCGTCGGGATCAGTGCCTCACCAGACGGGCACGGCTACTGGCTCGTCGCCTCCGACGGCGGGATCTTCGACTTCGGCGACGCCGCCTTCTACGGCTCTACCGGCAACGTCCACCTCAACCAGCCGATCGTCGGCATGGCCGCCTCACCCGACGGGCACGGCTACTGGCTCGTCGCCTCCGACGGCGGGATCTTCGACTTCGGCGACGCCAGCTTCCACGGCTCTACCGGCAACGTGCGCCTCAACCAGCCGGTGGTCGGTATGGCCGCGACTTCCGATGGGCAGGGCTACTGGCTCGTCGCCTCCGACGGCGGCGTGTTCACCTTCGGCGACGCCTCGTTCTACGGCTCAGCGGTGCCCAGCGGTCAAGTAGTCGGGGTGTCCTCTCTCCGAACCGGTGGTTACGTCCTCGGGACTCGCAGCGCCACCGTTCTGGCCTTCCGGCCCGGCGGAGAGTCGGTCCCGCCGACCACCACCACAGCTCCACCGGCGACGACTCCGCCGGCCCCCGCCCAGCCGAGCGCCGGGTCGTCCGATCCGTCGGGCGTGGCGATGCCCACGACCGCACCGGACGGCTTCCACTTGCTCTACGACGACAACTTCGATGGCTCGTCAATCAACTCCTCACTGTGGTACCGGTACTCTGGGCAGCCGGGGGGCGACCCCCTCGCTTGGTGGTCCCGGTCCCACACCACCGTGTCGGGAGGAGCACTGCACCTCTCCACGTATCAGGACTGGAACCCTCAGCTCGGCCAAAACTCGTGGGTGAGCGGTGGACTCGGCTCTCACCAGACGAACCTCTACGGTCAATACTTGGTTCGGATGCGCACCGACAGCGGCGCGGGCATCTCGGCGATCGCCCTGCTATGGCCAGACGGTTCGAGTTGGCCTCCCGAGATCGACTTCTACGAAGACTCTCCGACGTCGAACGCTCGCGATGGCATGGCGGCCACCCTCCATTACGGGGCGGACAACAGCCAGATCCAGCGATCGCTGAGCGGTATCGACTTCACCCAGTGGCACACCTTCGGGGTCACTTGGACTCCGGGCCATCTCGTCTACACTGTAGACGGGCAGGTTTGGGGCTCAGTCACGAGCAGCGAGGTACCTACCGTGCCGATGGCGCTGGACTTGCAGACACAGTTGATCGGGACCGACAACAACGCCACACCCGCTCAGCCCGTCGTCAACATGGATGTCGACTGGGTCGCGGCGTACGGCATGAACTAGCCCCGCCTGCCGTCCAAGGGCATGAAAGCACTTGAAAAAGTTCGGCGTTCTGTAGGCTAACAACCATCCGCGGTCGGTCCGCGGACGGCTGAGGAGAGTCAGTGGTTCGGAGTTCGACAAGAGGGCCCGCGAGCGGCTCGGCGCGGGTGGCGGCTACCAGGATCATCGTCCTCGACCACGAAGACCGCGACCGCTGGGAGGGTCACATCGATTTCGATGATCGGATCTACGAGCAGGTGGACGTGCTCCTACGAGTCGAGCGTCGACCGGTGATCATGCAGCGGATAGTCCGTAAACCCGACACGCCACTTGCGGAACAGCTGCGCTCGGAGTTACCGAGCGAGATCAATTGGCGTCTAGACGATCGGGACCGCCCCTCTGGCGACGAGAAGTTGCCGCACGCCACGGTCGTGGTCGCTTCCGCGTTCCAACGCCAACCGGAGATTCAGGAATGTGTCGAATCCCTCCGCCATCTGGACTATCCGGATTTTGACATCGTCGTGGTCGACAACCGCAAGACCGCCCGCACGGAGGACGCAGCGGAGCTGCTGTCCGGTGTTGGCTCGGGACCGCGAGTAAAGGTGGTCCACGAGCCGATCACGGGCGGGTCGGCCGCACGCAACCGGGGATTGCGGGAAGCGACCGGGCCAATCGTCGCGTTCACCGATGACGACGTCATCGCCGACGCCAGCTGGTTGCGGTGCCTGGTACACGGCCTCCTCGGCAACCCGGCTGCCGACTGCGTAACGGGGATGGTCCTTCCGCGTGAGATCGTGACCACCGCGCAGATGCAGTTCGAAGAGTTCTTCGGGGGATTCAATCGTCGTCTGTCGCCCGCGACGTTTGGCGCCCCGGAAGACGCCGAGGACGCTCTGTTCCCCTATGCGCCGGGCCGGTTCGGGACCGGCGCCAACATGGCCTTCAGGACGGAGCGCCTGCGAGCGCTCGGCGGCTTCGACGTCGCGCTCGGACCCGGCACCCGGGCTCGGGGTGGAGAGGAGCTGGCGGTATTCCTACGCCTGCTCGATGGCAAGAGCCAACTCAGCGTCGAGCCCGCCGCCATCGTCTACCACCGACACCGGGAGACCGTCGGGGAGCTACACAAGCAGATTCGGGGATACGGCATCGGGCTCACCGCCATGTACACCTCGCTTGTGTTGAGCGACCCTCGCCACCTCCTCGAGATCGGTCGACGTTTCCCCCGAGCGATCGCTCTCCTGGTGCGCTCGTCCAACGGTACCGTCCGCAAGCCCACCCACGACGCAATCAAGCTTCCCGCCCGTCTGCGAGCCGAGCATCTCCTAGGTATGGTAAGTGGCCCGGTAGCGTACCTGCGGAGTCGCGCAGACTTCCGGTAGGCACGGACACCACCTGGTATCAGGCGGCCCTGGCCGCCGTAGGGTGGTTGACCGCCGGATTCGGCAAATGGGCGCTCCGACGCTGGCGTCCTTGTTCGGCGGGCCGCGGTCCATGCGATCCGCCACCAACGACTCCAAGCGAGTGGGCCGGTAGGATCGGAGGATCATGAGGCGGCTCACCGCGGGTTGGATCTTTCTCGCCCACAACACCCGGCTCGTGATCCAGCGGTGGTTGGAACGGATGACACCGATCCGCCGACGGTACCGGGAGAACGTCGCTCAAAGAGCACTCGCGACTTCTCCGGGGGTCTGCCCGGAAACGGTCCTGGTCTCGATATATAGGTACCGCAACTCAGCGAAACTCCGGGCACTATTAGCCCAGGCTGGCCCCTCGGTAGACGTTCGACTCTGGGCGCTCGACGAACCGTGCCCCTCACTCGAGCACCTGACGGTCGGCAGCGGCCCGGGCCCCAAACTGCACCTCGTCAACCTCCTTTTGTCACACCGGTCAATACCACCTGAAGCATTCGTCGTTATCGCCGACGACGACGTTTGTTTTAGCAAAGGAGACCTTGCTACCTGCATCAGCGTGGGTGCGTCCCACGGTTTGGACCTGTTTCAACCGGCTCACAGCTGGGCTAGTTGGGTCACCTATCCACTCTTGTTGCGTCGTCCTCGACGGGAGGCAAGGAGGACATCCTTCGTAGAGTCGGGGCCTCTTTACATCGTTAGCCCGTCGGGGCGGGCCAAGGTCCTCCCCCTCCCGGATATCGGGATGGGATGGGGTATCGAGGTGCTTTGGTCCCAGATGGGATTGCGAGAGGGCGTCATTGATGCTTGTGCGATCGTGCATATGGATCCGATCGCGGCCACCTACGACACGTCGGCCTCGCAGAGACAGCTCGACTCCCTATTGAAGGAGGCTGGGTTCAGGTCGATCTACGACCTCATGGTTGTCCACGACCGCTGGTAGCCGCTTGCTGGCACTGCGCGCCGTCCGGCCCTTCCTCGCCAGTACGGTGCATCAACGTCGGGATCAGGGTTTAGCGGGTCCAGGAGCCATCCGGTAGGTGGCGACCCAGTCGACCTCTGTTTTGACCACTGGCGGCGTCGTGGAGTCCGGACAGCCGTGGAAGGTCTGCGTGCAAGCCAGCGCCTGGGACTGGATGTCGAGGGTCATGGGCACCGCAGGGACACGGCTGCTCGACACCTCAGCCCAAGGACGCCCATCGATGGTGTAGACGAGGTGGCCCGGCGTCCAGTCGACGCCAAAGACATGCCACTTGGTGAAATCGACGTTACGCAGGGTGTGCTGGATGATGTCGTCGTCGCGAGGTCCGTAGTGGAGCGTGGCACTCATGGAGGTCCTGCGGTTGTCGAGCGGGCTGTCCTCGTAGAAGTCCACCTCCGGAGGCCAGGTTCCCGTCGGGAAGAGGAGAGCAATCGCGGATATCCCCTTGCCACCGGTTGAGCGCATCCGAACCAAGTAACGCCCATAGGTCTGGGCTCGATCGTTGATCTGCCCGACACCACCCGACACCCACCGCATGCCTTGCGGCGTGTTCGCCCGATAGGTGCTGAGGACAAGATTCCCGCCGGTCACCGCCACATGACTTGGCTCCCACCACCCGCTCGGATCGCCGGCGGGCTGGCCCGAGTAGGCACCCCACCAGTTCTGTGTATCGAGGGCGGTTCCAGAAAAGTTGTCGTAGCCCGTGAGCACCCAATCCCTGTTCGACCCGGGAACCGGAAGACCTTGACTGCGCAGAAGGAACAGACCAGCAGCCACGCACGTCACAGCGACAGCTAGTGCCGAGGCGAAGAGCCAGCGCCGGGGACGCCGCGACCGTCTGCCCTCACTGAGCAGCTGCCGCTCCCCGACGACCGAGGCACTCATCCCAGCCGCGCCCACACCGCGGCCGCCGCGGTGACAGCTAGGGAGAGCAGGTAGGGCGCGTAGGGATGCCACGAGCCGAGCGCCAGCATCAGCCAGCCAGCGACGAGCGGCAGCGCGAACGAAACCGCTAGGGCCGCCGTCACCTCGAGATCGAGGCGCGCCAGCCGCAGCAACCGGGCCACCGACCAGCCGGGGACGGTCAGGACGTAGGCGATGACAAGGGTCTCGCGCAGCGCCGACGGCAGGTTGATATGGGTAACGGCGGCCATTACCGCGACGGAGGCGAGCAGGAGGCCGTCAGCGGCCCTGCCCCCACGCAACCGTCGCGCAGCAGCGTCAGCAGCGACGCCAGCGGTCGCTTTCGGGGCCAAGGAGTCGGATTGCTCCACGTTCGTCAGCCTTCGGAAAAGATCGTAGCTACAGACATCGGACGGTCGGCGACCCACGGCTCTCGCCGGACGAGGCTCGACACTATCCGGGGATCGTCCATTCTTTGGATCATCTGCTGCGATAGGCGTATAGGACGGCGTCGGGACGCTGGAAGACCACCACGAAGTGCCCGCTGGCGGTGACGGTCCGTTCCGCTGCCTGCTCCCAGCCCGCGGGCAAACCCTCTTGGATCTGGCCGTAGGCCTCTTGCCCGGCGGAGAACAACACATAGACGGGCCGTCCCGGATACGACCGGACCAGGTGGACGAGAGCAGAGCCCGACGCGACCGGCGGGCTGACGAAGGGTTCGCTGGCCAGGTTCAGGAAAGGACCCGGGAGGTTGGGCACGGTGCTCACCATCACAGACCTCGGCGGCGCGTGGGCGTAGAACCACTGGACGGCGTGGACCTCACCGGGACGCATCTCCTCGAATTGCTCGTTGCCGTACGCCGCCACTACGAAGGTCGGAACGGCGAGGACCAAGATGGCGGCTAGCCCTATCCACTTCAGCCGGCCGGAGTCGCGCCCCGGCATGAGCGCGTGCGCCGCTAGCAGCCCGGCGAATGGAAGCCCATAGAGGAAGGCCCGGATGAGACCTTCGCCGCCGTAGGGCTGGACGATCGGCAGCACGAGCGGGGGAACGAAACAGGCGATTGCTGTGACGTCCAAGCGTCGGACCCGCAATCGGCGGAGCACCCCCACCGCAGCAAGCCCCCACACCGAGGCGGTGAACAGCAGCCGGAGGTAGACCACGATCTTGTGGGCCTGCGCCCCGGCGATCCGGGAGCCGACGTTCTGGGAGAACGATGACCCGCCGCCGCCGTTGATGCCGAACAGCTGGGCCAAGTGGCCGGACCAGAAGTCGACGGCAAAAAAGCTGATGTAGAGACCGACCATGCCGGCAATCAGGAACGGCAGGCTTCTCGCCGACATTCGACCCAGCACTACCAACGTGAGCAAGTCGAGGACTAGAGCGACGGGCGTCAGCTGGTGGCTCACAGTGGCGGCCGCGGCGATAAGGACCAGGATCGCCAGCGCCGCGACGCGTTGCTTCGACGTCGAAGTCCTCGCCCCCCCGGGATCACCCACTGCCTCGGAGGCAGCAGCCAGCTGCAGCCTGTGGAGAACCCTTAGCGGCCAGCGCCCTCCCCTGCGTTTGGGGCCGGGAACCGGAGAGTGCCCGAAAAAGTGGAGGGCGAGCGCAACGCTCGCGAGGAACAGCAGGAAGATCACGGCCTGGTCCGAGAGGTATGCCTGCCCGGTCCAGTCCGCTATGAAGAACACCCAAACGGCCAGCCACGCCACCCGGGGGTCATTGGTGAGCGAACGAGCAATCGAGAGGAGCGGCGCGACATATCCGATGCTGATGACGACCGGGGCCCACAACAGCAGGTGAGAAGCGTCCTTCACCCCTGCCGCCGCCATCAGCGAAGCGACACCTCCGAACAGACCCGGCCAGCTCCACCTGGCATCAGCATGCAGGAGCACGTGCCCGGTAGAGGCGACCTGGTTGATGAAGCCGGCCGTGTACCAGGCCACCGACCACCGGGCGACCTTCTCTCCCAGCGGGGAGGCCCCGTACATCAACACGATCAGGCCGAGGACGTGCAACACCGGTAGAAGCGGATCCTGCGCAGCGCGGCGCAAGACCACCACGAAACTGAGGGTGAGGGCAATCGTGGTGATCCACGCCAACACGGGGACCACGGAGATCATCCCGTAAGGACCGGCGGCCGCGGCATCCATGTTCGAGAAGGCAATGACCCCGAGTGCGACGAGCACGACGACGGCGGCGGTCCACAACCGCCGACGGCCCCGGCTCGGGGGGTCAGAGCCGAGGATCGATGCCCTGACGAGCCGGTCGACTTTCAGGGTCGTTGCCACTGTCAGCGGCCCGCCAGCAAAACCACGGCCAGTCCCGCAGCAATCGCGTGCGCGACACAGAGGGCTCCAGTCGCCTCCGTCCTGACCCGCACAGCAGACGCTGCGGTCCCGAGAGCGAACACCAACACGAGGAATAGGTACCGGTGCGAACCGGCGTACACCGAGGCGACCAGCAAACCTTCCACGGGTGGGCCGAGCCGACCCACGGCGTCATGGAGGGGGGAGCTCAACGAACCGCGGAACAGGAGCTCTTCGGGAACGCCAATCATCACTGCGGCGGCCAGCGCCTCGAGATAAAGGCTTCGACCCGTGCCGAGAGCGAAGTGCAGGGACGGCAACGCGGCGGCCGCCAGTGCTCCCGCCGGTATGGCGGCCAATAAGGTGATGGAGGTCAGAAGCGGGTGGCTCAGCTGGCGCCACCAGGCGTCGCGGATGCCGGCGGCGAGCAACCTGAACGGCAACGGGGAGACCGCCCGTTTGACCGCGAGGTAAACCAGCCAAAGACCGAAACCCTGGATGGCGAGTCGTTCCGCTGGCGTCAACAAGGGCAGCGGCATGGCCAGTACTACTACCTGCGCGGTGGCAAGCCCAACGATCGGGCTGAGGAGTGACCGCACTGGAAGAAGGGCTCGCCAGCCACCCAGACAACACAGGAGGAGAGCCACGCCGCCCTGGACAGCTACCGCGGGTGCCAGCAGGCCGTTCCATTCGAGGTAGCCGCTCTCGGCGAACGCCACTACCACCGCCAGCAGCAAAGCTGCACCCGCGGAGAACGGCGCTATCCGCAGGGATGCCTCATGGGCACTCTCGCCGGCATCGATTGATGCGGTCACGACAGCACCGCAAAGCGCTCCAACACCGTTACCGCCGCCACCAGCGCCGCCCCCGCAGTCAAGATGGAGAATCGACGCAGCCCAACCCGCCGGACCGCTTGGGCGGCTACCGACACCCGAAACAGCTCCCGGCCGCAGAAAGAAGCGATGAGAATCACCGCGACGACCCCGCCCGAGCTGGCGCTGATGGCGACGATGCTGTGGGTCGCCAGATAGCGGTACACCGACGGAAGAAAGTACGTGTCCATGTCACACAGCTCCGCTGGCGCGAGCCACTGCCGACCCATCGACCATCAGCGGCTGAGGTCGGGGCCGCTCGGCAACGGCACCAGGCGCACTGGAGGCTCCCGCCACTGGCGAACGACCCGCCAGGCCGGCCGCAGAAGGGAGCCGACAGCTTGGCGAAGCTGACCTCGCTGACCTTCCTCGAGGACCCGCACGAGAGCAGGGCCGTCCATCCCGGGGCGCACGATGAGGCGACGAAGGGCATACCGGCGGGCACCAGGCGACGGCTGGAGCCCGTACCCCACTTCGCAGGCATCCGAGTAGCCGGCCTCCGCTGCGGCCCTCCGAACCTTGGCAGTGTGGTAGCCGAACGGATAGGCGAGCAGCGTCGGGGGCCGTCCGATTCCCTCCGCCAGAACCCGCCGGCCACCTGTCAGCTCGGCGCGAAGCTCGTCGTCGGTCAGCCGATCGAGGGCGACGTGACTGTGGCCGTGCCCGCCGACCTCCACTTGGTCGGGGTCGAGGCCCCGCAGCTGCGGCCAGCTCATCACCGTGGGCGTAGCGCCGCCCGTCTCCACCCATGCGGCGGGCTTGCCGACCCAGCCGGACGGGACGAACACCGTGGCGTGGAACCCCCGGGCCGAGAGCGCTGGTACGGCCATCTTCCCGAAGCTGGTGAACCCGTCGTCGAAAGTCAAGAACACGGTCCGCGCATCTGCACCCGTGGTCCGCAGCGACGACAGCGGCGCCGTCTTCCAGCCGGCGGCAGCGAGGGCGTCCAGGTGCTCGCAGAATCGCGCCAAGGGAACCTCGAACTCGTCGCGGACCTCCGGACCGTCCACGATGTCGTGGTACATCAGAATGGGAACGGTCACGAGGCAACTGGGCTAGTCGCCACGGATCTGCGCGCCGGGTCGATAAGCCTCAGCGCCTGAGCGCCGAGCCCGACCCTCCCCAGCGCGTACCCGAGTGCAGTGAGCCCCAGCCCGCCAGCTATCGCCACCGCCCGACCCAGGCCACCGACGTTGCCTCGCGCCGCTGCAGCCAGCTCACGCCCGGCGGCGTGGCGCAACGTGCGAGTCACGTAGGTGCGCTCGGACGCGGTGGCATCGGAACTGCCGATCAGATCGGCGATGACCGCCTTGGAAAGTCCCTCGGCGAAGCACCGTCGGGCGAAGTAGGCGATCCGCAGACGGTCCGCACTCACGACGTGGTCAACGGATGCCTTTGGCTCATACCAGAGGACCGACCCGGTTAGCCGCTGCGCGACACGGATCGAGAATTCCGTCTCCTCACAGCCGAGGGGTGCTGTGGCGCTTCTGCCGACGTGCGTCGCGAACAGCCCGACAGCAGCGAACACAGTGGCTCGGAAGGACATGTTGGCGCCGATGAAGTTGCGCACGGCAGCGGGAGCCGTGGGCTGACCGGTATAGCTGCAGCCAACCACCCAGTCGAACTCAGCGGGGAACCAATTCGGGCGTCCGCTATCCGGCCAGCGCGGCGAGACCAACCCGCCGACACCGAGAACGTTGGGATCTGCGTAAGGGACGACCAAAGCGGGGAGCCATCCATCCGAGGCGACGGCATCGTCATCTAGAAAGGCGACAATCGCTCCCCCGGCCCGCCTGACCCCGGTGTTTCGGGCGCCGGAGAGTCCCTTGGAATCTTCGTTGGGATAGACCTTCACATCCGCCGGTACTTCCCTGAGCGCTGTGGCGAGCAGCCCGTCGTTGTGGTCGACGACCAAGATGACCTCTGCAGGTGCCGGCTGGCGTCGAACGGAGCCGATGGCATCAAGAGTCTGGGCCCATCGGGCCTCGGTGTACGCGCAGATCACCACCGACACCGTCAGGCTGGCGTTGTCCTCCAGGACGATGGGATCCTCACCTGCTCCTGCGAACGGGCGCGCTCTCCTAGCCATGACGGGTAAACGGTACACCTGCCCACCCTCGGGCTACCGGCGGGCCGGTGCTCGTCGAAACCGTCAAACCGGCAAAACGCGCTGCCCCCAGGGTGTCGTCTGGGAGGATGCTCAGCTCTCGGCGGAGCGCCGGCGTACCGTCATAACCAGGACCCCGCCACCAATTACGAGACCCCCGCCGAGGAGGCCCATGGCGAGGGCGTCGGTACCGGTGAATGCGAGCTGCGAAGAGGTCGAGCTCGCCAGCACCGGGGGGGTCGTTGAGGCCGAGCCCCCGCTATTGCTACCCGATAGGGGAACGACCGGGGAGCTTCCCGAAGACGGGGTCGGGTCGGTTGGCGGGGTGGTGCACACTGCCGCCGCAGTTGTGCTCGTCGTGCTGAGCGCGACGGTGGCGCTGGTAGGACCCGCCGCACTGGCCGGGGCAGCCCAGAGGACTGCCGACAGGAAGACCGCTCCGCCCCCGGCGAGGACGCCCTTGAGTGATGCCCGCATGATTGTCTCTTTCCTTGAGATCGTCGCCCGCACTGCACTACTGTGCGAGTTGGACGTCACTCAGAGCATACAATTCGGCGGTGTGCGACTGCAACGAGTATTCGTTTTTGACCAACACGACCACGCAGTGTGGTGATGGGGGTGCGCTCCGCTGATCCGGGCTCCGCTGGACGGCCCTGCGTGGCGGGCTAATTCCTGAATGCTCGCTTCTGCGAGCGCCGGGTTGTCGAGGCGGCTTCCACTCGTTACGCTCGGTGATGTCGCATAACCCGCTTCGCCACTCAACGTGCTGAACGCTTCACATCGGCCGTCTGGTGGTTTCAGGTGGGTCCCCAATCCCAACTGACCACCCGCTCGAGAGGTCGACATGTCCAACCAGGAGCGCCCCGACTACGCAAGAACTCCTCAGGGGGTTGGCCTGCACGCCGTCACGCCTCTCGTGCCGCCGAACCGGGTTCGACAGGAGGAAGAACTGCCTCCGACGGTGAGCGTCGTGATTCCGACCTTGAACGAGGCGGAGAACATCGGGTTCGTGCTCAGCCGGATCCCTGGGTGGGTGGAGCAGGTTATCGTCGTCGACGGCCACTCGACCGACGGGACGCCCGATGTCGTGCGGGCGCACCGGCCTGACGCGCTCATCGTAACCCAGGACGCCAAAGGCAAAGGCAACGCACTGAACTGCGGGTTTGCCGCTTCCACCTCCGACATCATCGTGATGCTCGATGCGGACGGGTCGACCGATCCCGCCGAGATTCCGCGGTTCATCGCCGCGCTTCGCACCGGCGCCGACTTCGCCAAGGGAACGCGTTTCGTCACCGGCGGCGGCTCGTCCGACATTTCGGGCATCCGTCGCTTCGGCAACATGGCGTTGAACGTCCTCGTCAACCGACTGTGGGGGAGCGACTACACAGACCTCTGCTACGGCTACAACGCGTTCTGGCGCCGGCACCTCCATCGCCTGGCGGTCGACACCAACGGGTTTGAGGTCGAGACCCTCCTCAATATCAAGGCCATCAAAGCCAAGCTGCGAGTGGTGGAAGTGCCGTCTTACGAGGCTGACCGTCGTTCGGGCACCTCAAACCTCCACGCTGCTCGCGACGGGTGGAGGGTCCTTCGCACGATCATCGCTGAGCGGATCCGGCCGCACTAGCTAGCCAACCGCTGGTTAGGGCCTAGAAGCGCTCAGTGACTCTGCGATCTGCACGGCATTGAGCGCAGCACCCTTGCGCAGGTTGTCGCCTACCACGAACAGCACCAGCCCGGTCCCGTCGGGGCGGGTGCGGTCGCCCCGAACGCGCCCGACCAGCGACACATCGCCACCGGCCGCGTCGAGCGGTGTTGGGATGTCGGCCAGCCGCACTCCTACGGCGTCGCCGAGAAGCTCCGTCGCCCGCTCGGCGCTCAGCGGCTCCCTAAAGGTGGCGTGCAGAGAGATCGAGTGGCCGGTGAAGACCGGTACCCGCACACAAGTGACCGACACTGAGAGACCGGGGATTCCCAGGATCTTCCGGCTCTCGTCGCGGAACTTGTGCTCCTCGGAGGTCTCGTCGTCGACCATGCTCCCCGCGTGGGGAATGACGTTGTAGGCGATAGGAGCCGGGAAGACCTCCGGGGCCGGCAGGGTGAGGGCAGCGCCGTCGAAGGCCAGCTCCGGGGCCTTGTCAGCGGCAGCTGAGATCTGCGCGGCCAGCTCGGCGGTGCCGGCCAGGCCCGCCCCCGACACCGCCTGATAGGTGGCACCGGTGAGCGAGATGAGCCCAGCCTCGACGTGCAGCGGGGACAGCACCGGCATGCACACCATGGTCGTGCAGTTGGGGTTGGCAATGATGCCTCGCGGCCGCTGGTCGATCGCGCCGGCGTTGACCTCGGGCACGACTAGCGGTACCTCGGGGTCCATTCGCCAGGCCGACGAGTTGTCGATGACGACCGCACCGGCATCGGCGACGACCGGGGCCCACTGCCGAGATGCGCCCGCACCCATAGAAAAGAGCGCGATGTCGACGCCCCGGTGATCGGCTGTGGCCACGTCTTCGACCGTGATCCCGTCGATCTTGCGGCCCGCAGAGCGCTCCGACGCGAACAGCCGGAGCGCGTCGTAGGCGAACTGCCGCTCGGCGAGAAGCTGGCGCATCACCGCCCCGACCTGCCCGGTAGCACCGTATACACCCACGACCGGCGCCATCACCCAGCCTCCAGTTCGAACGCCTTGTGCAATGCGACAACCGCCCGTTCGGCCACGTCGCTTCGAATCACGCAGGTGAGCCGGATCGCCGATGTCGAGATCATCTCTATATTGATCCCCTCCGCCGCCAGCGTCTCGAACATCGCCGCGGTGACACCCGGCTGGGTCTTCATTCCTGCGCCGATGATCGACACGGTGGCTATGTCGGGGTCGGCGGTGACGCCGACCGCGCCGAGCTCCACCCGCAGACCATCCACGACGGCGTGCGCGGTGCTCAAGTCGTCGTGGGGGACGGTGAACGAGATGTCGGTGGTGCCCGCCATCGACACGTTCTGCTCCACCATGTCAACGTTGATACTCCGGTCGGCGAGGGCACGAAACAGCCGCGCCGCGATCCCCGGGGTGTCCGGCACGCCGGTGACGGTGAGCTTGGCCTCGGAGCTGTCCGAGACGACGGCGGACACTATGGCCTGTTCCATCGAAGCATCCTCTTCTGTGATCCACGTGCCCGGCTCCCACGTGAACGCCGAGCGGACATGCAGGCGGACGCCGTGGTTGCGGGCAAACTCCACTGAACGCATCGCTGGCTTGGGGCACCCAGCGGCGTTCATCTCCAGCATCTCCTCGAAGCTGAGCCGCTTGAGCCGGCGGGCCTCGGGCACGATGCGGGGATCAGCGTTGAAGACCCCGGAGACGTCGGTGTAGATCTCGCAGGCGTCGGCGTCGAGCGCTTTCGCTAGCGCCACTGCGGTGGTGTCAGTACCGCCCCGACCAAGGAAGGTCACATCCCGATCGACCGAGACACCCTGAGCCCCACCGACTACCGGCACACGGCCTGCGTCGAGCGCCTTGCGGATCCGATCGGGCCGGACCGCGACGATCTTGGCCCTCGTGTGATCGGTGTCGGTGACGATACCGGCCTGGCTGCCGGTGAAACTGTCGGCCGGGATGCCCTGGTCGTGGAGGGCCATGCAGAGGAGGGCCATCGCCTTGCGCTCGCCGGCGGTGATGAGCATGTCCATCTCCCGGCCGGGACGCGTCGCGGACACCTCTGAGGCCAAGTGCAAGAGCTGGTCGGTCTCCTTGCCCATGGCGGAAACCGCCACGACGACCTGATTGCCTCGGCGCACTGTGCGGGCGATGTAGTCGGCGACAGTACGCATCCGCTCACCGTCGCCGACCGACGTCCCACCGAACTTCTGTACGACGAGTGCCACCCAGCAAGGCTACCGCCTCGCCGACTGGGCCATCAGCTACGCGCTCGCACGAGGTGACCGGCCGCCCGGGCGCAGCTAACTTGTCGCCCCGTGCCCTCAGAAAAGCGTGCCCGTCAGCGGGCCGGCCGTCAGGCCCGCATGGCCGAACTCCAAACAGCGCAACGCCGCTCGCAACGCAGGCGGCAGCTGGTCGTCATCGCGGCCGTGGTCTTGGTGTTCCTAGGCCTCGCGGTCTATGTCGGCACCAGGGGCTCCTCCGGTAAGGCCAAGACCACCAACGCGAAAGCACCGGCCACCACGACCGGCGCTGCGACCACGACCGTTCCGTCGGCTACGCCGCCGACGGTCGCGCCGGTCAGCGGCGGGAAACTGACGACCGCCACCACCTGCCCGAAGGCTGACGGCTCGTCGCCGCACATCACCACCTTCGCCTCCGCCCCGCCCAGCTGCCTGGATGCAGGCAAGTCTTACAGCGCGACGTTTGTCACCAACCAGGGCACCGTCACGGTCGCGCTCGACACCACCAAGACACCGAAGACGGTCAACAACTTCGTCGTGCTCGCTCGCTACCACTACTTCGACGGGACGGCCATCTTCCGGACCGACACCTCCATCGACATCATCCAGGGCGGGTCGCCCCACACCCAGTCCGCCAGCGACTCGGGCCCGGGGTACACGATCCCCGACGAGGGCTCCGGATACACTTACGCGCCCGGCGACCTCGTCATGGCGCGTACCTCCGCTCCCAATAGTGCCGGCGCCCAGTTCTTCTTCTGCGCCGGCACGGCCTGCTCCAACCTCAACTCGCAGGGCACCTATGTGGTCTTCGGGCACACGACGGCTGGCCTCGACGTGTTGCAGAAGATACTCGGCCTGAACGTCAACTCAGGGAGTTTGGGCGGGGCGCCGCGCACTCCGGTGATCATTTCCTCAGTGAAGATCACCGAGTCCTGA
This sequence comes from Acidiferrimicrobium sp. IK, assembly GCF_025499425.1. Classification (GTDB taxonomy): domain Bacteria; phylum Actinomycetota; class Acidimicrobiia; order Acidimicrobiales; family Palsa-688; genus Acidiferrimicrobium. The sequence continues at coordinate 40,377 of NZ_JAIMCB010000011.1, read as the reverse complement.
GAGAGCCGCGACCCCGGCTGGTCCCCCACAGCGGTCGCGTGCCAGCCTGGGACAAACACGATCTCGAGGAGCCGACGTGCCTGTCCCCTGCCCTGCCACCGATGGATCAAGCCCCAAGACCCAGCACTTCGATGAGGCGCCGGGCATGTGCATCGACCCGGCCAAGCGCTACAGCGCCGAGATGGTCACCTCCAAGGGCACCATCCGGATCGCCCTCGACCCCGTAGCGGCCCCCAAGACCGTCAACAACTTCGTTGTGCTGGCCAGATACCACTACTTCGACGGCATCGCCTTCCATCGGGTGATCCCCGGTTTCGTGCTGCAGGGCGGCGATCCTCTGGGAAACGGGACCGGCGGACCGGGATACCGCTTCGAGGATGAACTGCCCGCGGCCGGCCGCTACCAACTCGGCTCCCTGGCGATGGCCAACGCCGGGCCCGACACCAACGGCAGCCAGTTCTTCATCATCAGCGGCCCGAGCGGAGTTCGCCTCCCCCCTCAGTACAGCCTGTTCGGGCAGGTCATCGACGGCCTCGACGTTGTCGCGTCGATCGACGCAATTGGCACCGGCTCGGGCAAGCCGAAGGAGACGGTGACCATCGAATCGGTGAGCATCACCGAGGCGGACTGAACCCGCAGCCGTGGCGCTCAGCCGCCGGGTGGAGCCGCTCGTCGTCCGCACGGTGTGGTGGGCCGCTCGCTCCCCGGGCCGCCGGCGGCTCCTCGAGCGCCTGGCCCAGGAGATCGACGAGGCGGTGGAGACCACCTCGGGGGACGAGCGCCCGCGAACCCTCTACCAGATGCGTCTCTTGTCGCCGCCGGCTGCGCCCCCGGCGGCGACTGAGCCGTTCCGCCCTGGACTGGACGAAGCCGCGCTCCTCGGGCTGATCGGACGGGCGTTCGCTTGGCATCCCGAGGAGCAGTGGGACGGCCAGCGCCTCCGACGGGAGCTCGACACCGTAGGCAACCCGCCCGACGCCATCCGCCTGGCGTGGGAGGGACCCGAACTGGCTGGGTTCTGCTGGACCCGACTTCACCGCCGCCCCACCGGCCCGGTCGGCGAACTGGTGATCGCCGGCGTCGACCCTGCCCGCGCCGGCAGGGGCCTCGGTACGGCCACCGTGGCAGCAGGGGTTGCCCACCTGCGCTCGCAGCACGTGCACCACGTCTATCTCTACGTGGAGAGCAGCAACGTCGTAGCGGTCCGGACCTATCTTCGCCTCGGCTTCGAGGTCTACAGAGCCGAGCGACGCTACGGGGAGGCGCCGCTGCTACCTCCTGGTCAGGTCAGCGAGTCCAGCCCGGAGCGCCGGCCGTCTACGTAGACGGTGACCTCACCGGCGCCGGCAGAGCGCCAGTGACCGCCCGGGTCGAGCACCAACGCGGTGCGCTCGTCGATCGCGGCGATTCGCAGATGACCGGTGGCCAGGTCGAAGGTCCGCTGAGCCCGACTCGGCGACCACGATGCGGCGTGGGGCAGGACGGCAAGGTGGCGCACTAGGCCAAGACCCAGGGTCAGCGCCCCGCCTCGAGGGTCGATCATAGGGTCGCACAGGACCATCGCGCCGGCCGAGGAACCGACCACGGTGGCGCCTGACTCCCACGCCGTGCGCAGCGCGCTCCAAGCCGGCGAGTCCTTCAGCACGGAGCGAAGGTGGAGGGGCGACCCCCCGGCGAGGTAGATCATGCGGGCGTCTTTGATCTGTTCGACCAGCTTTGGGTCGCTGGCGTCCGCCCGGCCGAGCAGCATGCACGGCGAGACTTTGGCCCCGAACCCGGCGAACCAGCGGGCCGCCGTGTCCACGGCCCGCTGCGGGTGCTCGTAGGCCGCGGCGGTCGGAAGCACGACCACCTCCGGACGGCCAGCGTCGGCCCACAGGTCGGCATCGAAGTCACAGCCTGGCTGCCACTCTCCCCCTCCGACCAGGGCCAGCGGTCCGGTGGCGTTCGGCGGGGTGGAGGGAGGATCGCCCGTCTCAGTCAGAGGACGGTCGTGTCCCACCATGGCGGGGTGCTGGTCGGGGGCGGTGTGGTCGGTCATGGATCTCCTGCGGGCTCGGGGCCGGCAGCACAGGAACGAACCCGTGCCGCGGCGGCCATGAAAGGGATGGGAAGGCCGAGCAGGGACCGCACGGGGAACCGGGTGACCTCAACCAGATCGAGGCCGGCACGGCGCAGGACCATTCCCAGGTCCACGTCGACGCGGCAACCGTCACCGACGGCGAGGAACGGAGCAGCGCCTCGCTGGACCAGCCCTGTCACTCCAACCCCGACCACGTGCTCGACCAGGAGGAGGCTCCCGCCGGGAGCCAATGACGCGGCCAGCGCCCGCGCAGTGGCGGGCGGGTCCTCTGCGCAGCACATCGCCATGGTGGACACGATGGCGTCGAAGCCACCGGGCGGGGGCTCGAACCCGTCGATTGTCCCGGCCAGCCGAGCGGGGTGGCCATCCGGGGTCCGAGTGATGCCCTCCCCGAGAACGGTGAGGGCCGCCCGGCCCCCTTGGTGATCGTCTGGCCAGTTGGCGTCCCAGCGAGGACTTACGTCGAGCACCCGACCCGCGGCCCGCCCGGTCAGCCAGGCCCGGTGCCGGTTGATGACCGTCGGCGGCTGCAACGAGTGAGCCAGGACAGCGTCGACCAGGCAGCGGCGGGACATCGGCGAACACCGTAACCGCCCGGGCAACGACGGGGACCGGGCCCCGGGCCCGATCCCCGCGCGGCCGGGGCGGAGTCCCCTTCTCCGGGACGCACCGATGGTATCGGCAGTAGGGGACGCTCGCCTGAGCCGGTGCGTGGCGCTCCGTGCGAGACTGTCCCATGACCACCATCGAGCCCCGCCAGCCCGACCGGCCTTGGGTCATGCGGACCTACTCGGGCCATTCCAGCGCCAGGGCGTCCAACGAGCTTTACCGCACCAACCTGGCCAAGGGTCAGACCGGCCTGTCGATCGCCTTCGACCTGCCGACCCAGACCGGCTACGACCCCGACCACCCCCAGGCCGCGGGGGAGGTCGGCAAGGTCGGGGTTCCCGTCGTCCACCTGGGCCACATGCGCCAGCTGATGGACGGCATCCCCGTCGACGAGATGAACACGTCGATGACGATCAACGCCACCGCGGCGTGGCTGCTGGCGCTCTACGTCGCCCACGCGGCGGAGACCGGCGTGGACGCCAGCGCGCTGGCCGGGACGACCCAAAACGACATCGTCAAGGAGTACCTCTCCCGGGGCACCTACATCTTCGGCCCGGAACCGAGCCGGCGCCTCACCGTCGACACCATCGCCTGGACGGTCCGCCACGCCCCGAAGTGGAACCCGATCAACGTCTGCAGCTACCACCTGCAGGAGGCCGGGGCCACCCCTGAGCAGGAGCTGGCGTTCGCGCTGGCGACCGCGGTCGGGGTCCTCGACGGGGTCCGGGAGTCGGGTCAGGTCGCGCCCGAGGACTTCCCGGAGGTGGTCGGTCGGATCTCGTTTTTCTGCAACGCCGGGATCCGCTTCGTGGAGGAGGTGTGCAAGATGCGGGCGTTCACCCAGATGTGGGACCGCATCTGCAAGGAGCGCTACGGGGTGAGCGACCCGAAGCTGCGCCGGTTCCGTTACGGCGTGCAGGTCAACTCGCTGGGCCTCACCGAGCAGCAGCCGGAGAACAACGTCCCCCGCATCGTCCTCGAAGCGCTCGGCGTTACCCTCTCACGCGACGCCCGGGCCCGGGCCCTGCAGCTGCCGGCGTGGAACGAAGCGCTCGGGCTCCCCCACCCCTGGGACCAGCAGTGGTCGCTGCGCATCCAGCAGATCCTGGCGTTCGAGACCGACCTGCTCGAGTACGACGATATCTTCGCTGGGTCCCACGTGATCGAGGGCCGGACCGCGGCGCTGGTGGAGCAGGCCGGTGCCGAGCTCGACGAGATCCTGCAGCTCGGTGGTGCGTTCGAAGCAGTCGGAGAAATGAAGCGCCGGCTGGTCGCCAGCCAGTCGGCGAGGACCCGGGCCATCGAGTCCGGGGAGCTTCCCGTGGTGGGGGTCAACCGTTTCACCACCACCGAGCCGTCGCCGCTAGGGGGCGAGGAGTCGATCCTGCGCGTCGATCCCGCCGTCGAGGCGGCCCTGGTCGAGGACGTGGCGGAGTGGCGGGCGGGGCGCGACCGCGACGCGGTGGCCCGGGCCCTGGACCAGCTGCGGGCGACCGCGGCGGGCACCGGCAACCTGATGGAGCCGACCATCGCCTTGGCCCGCGCCGGCGGCACGACCGGCGAGTGGGCGGGCGCGCTGCGGGAGGTGTGGGGCGAGTACCGGGCCCCGACGGGCATCGGCACGGCCCGGGCGGCGGCGTCGGCGGCGGCAGGGATGGACGCCGTTCGGGCTCGGGTCCAGGCGTTGGCTGCGCGGCGGGGCGGCCCTGCCCGGGTGCTGGTCGCCAAGCCGGGCCTCGACGGGCACTCCAACGGAGCGGAGCAGATCGCGGTGGCCGCCCGCGACGCCGGCTTCGAGGTCATCTACCAGGGGATCCGCCAGACCCCCGAGCAGATCGCCGCAGTCGCGCGCGACGAGGACGTCGACCTGGTCGGCCTGTCGATCCTGTCCGGCTCGCATCTGGGCCTGGCCGCCGACGTGCTCGACCGCCTCCGCGCCCACGGCGTCGACGCCCCGCTCGTGGTCGGCGGGATCATCCCGCCCGAGGACGAGAAGGCCATGATCGCCAGCGGCGTCGCCGCGGTCTACACACCGAAGGACTTCCACCTGACGGGCATCATGGCCGAGCTGGCGGACCTGGTCGAGCGGACATCGGCCGCCGGCGGGTAGCGGGAGGCGGCGTACTTTTCCCGCGCCCGTCCCCCGGTAATCCACAATCTCATCCCCAGCGTGGGGGTAACGCCAGGCACCGTTCACCAAGCGCGCCGAACGCGTACTGAGGGTAAAGGCCGAAGACCATGGCCCGGCACTGCTCGCTCCAGGCCACCGCCTCGGGACGGCTCAGACGGCGGTGAACCTGCAGGATCCCCCCCTCGAACACCCGATACTCGGCCCAGCTGCCAGGGAAGTCCTTGACGCACGCGACCTCGATGAACGGCGCGGTCCCCGTCTCGGGGAAGTACCGGACCCGGTTGCGGTGGGTGTGCCCGGCCGCGTACCCGACCACCGCGGGGCGGCGGGCCGCGAGAGCGACCAGGGCCGCGGAGGAGGCGGGGTCCAAGCTGGCGCCCTCCCCGGCCCAGTCGCCGGGGAGGTCCTGCCAGCACGGATGGTGTCCGAACACCAGCAGCGGCACGTCGAGCCCGGCCGCCAGGTCGTCGAGCCAGTCGAGCTGCCGCTGGTCCAGCGCCCCTCCGCCCTGCCCCGGCCGGGAGGTGTCGAGCAGGGCCAGGACCGCCCCGGGCACGTCGATGCGCTGAGCCGGGGGGCAGTCGAACGCGGCACCCGCCGCCCGGTTGTCGTGGTTGCCGCGAGTGACGAACAGCCGGTCGCCGAACACCGGCCGGTAGCACCCCTCGAAAGCGGCGTACTCCTCGGGGGTGCCGGTGGCGGTCAGGTCCCCTTTGGCCACCACCGCGTCGGGGCGCAGGGAGGCGATCTCGGCGACCGCGGCGGAGTTCATGACCTCCGGGTAGGGGCGCTCCCCGGGGGCACTGCGCATCACCGGGCCGATGTCCATGCCCTCGATGTGGCCGGCGACGGTCTCCCCGAAGTGGACGTCGTTGACCGTGGCCACGGTGGCCAGTCGCTCCCCCGGCGGGCGGGGCAGCGTGGTGAACTCCTGCCCGAAGGCGCGGTACGTGCGTCCCGGTTCCAGGCCCTCCATGCGCCGAACCTCGGCCCCCCGGAAGAAGACGGCCTCGTCGTCGGCGACGGTCGTCAGCTCCCAGTCGCCCCTTTCTCCACCTCCTGAGGCAGCTACCCCGGCGGGTAGGTCAGCCACGGCCGATCCCGGCGGGCAGTGAGCGGGCGTGCCCACGACCGGCCCGAGAAGCGCCACGGGTTCGCCAGCGGCGCCTCCTCGGCCAGCACCGGGCGAGGCCACAGCGCGTCCACGGCGGCGATGATCGCCGCCACCTCCTCCTCGGTCGGCTCCGGACGGATCACAGCGGCATGTTCCCGTGCTTGCGCTTCGGCAGCTCCTCGCGCTTGGTGCGCAGCAGGTCCAGGCTGCGGGCCAGGACGCGGCGGGTGTCGGCCGGGTCGATCACGTCGTCGACGTAGCCGCGCTCGGCGGCCAGGTAAGGGTTGGCGAAGCGCTCGGTGTACTCCTCCACCAGCTGCGCCCGGCGGCTGGCGGGGTCGGGCGACTCGGCCAGTTCCCGGCGGTAGACGATGTCCACCGCTCCCTGGGGACCCATGACCGCCAGCTCCGCGGAGGGCCACGCGTAGGCCAGGTCGGCGCCGATCGACTTGGAGTTCATGACCACGTACGCACCACCGTACGCCTTGCGGGTGATGACCTGGATGCGGGGCACCGTCGACTCGCAGTAGGCGTAGAGCAGCTTGGCGCCGTGGCGGATGATCCCGCCGTACTCCTGGTCGGTGCCGGGCATGAACCCGGGCACGTCCACGAAGGTCACGAGAGGAATGTTGAATCCGTCGCAGGTCCGCACGAAGCGGGCGCCCTTCTCGGAGCTCTCGATGTCGAGTACCCCGGCCAGGTTTTGCGGCTGGTTGCCGACGATGCCGACGACGTAGCCGTCGATGCGGGCGAAACCGCACACCAGGTTCATGGCCCACATCGGGAAGTACTCGACGAAGTCGCCGTCGTCGACGACCGCGGCGATGACCTTCTTCATGTCGTAGGGCATGTTCGGGCTGGCGGGGATCAGCTCGCCGGCCTCGGGCACGAGACGCTCGGGGTCGTCACCGGTGTCGACGCGGGGCGGTTCCTCCATGTTGTTGGAGGGAAGGAAGCCGAGCAGGTAGCGGACCTCGTCGAGGCAGGTCTTCTCGTCGGGAGCGACGAAGGTCGCCACGCCGGACTTGGTGGCGTGGGTGAGGGCGCCTCCCAGCTGTTCGAGGGTGACCTCCTCGCCGGTGACGGTCTTGACCACGTCGGGCCCGGTGATGAACATCTGGCTGGTGTCGCGCACCATGAAGATGAAGTCGGTCATCGCCGGGCTGTACACCGCGCCCCCCGCGCAGGAGCCCATGATCACGCTGATCTGGGGGACGACGCCGGAAGCGTCTACGTTGCGCTTGAAGATGCCGCCGAAGTAGTGGAGGCCGACGACGCCCTCTTGCACCCTGGCGCCGCCGCCGTCGTTGATGCCGATCATCGGCACGCCGAGGGTGGTGGCGAGGTCCATGATCTTGTGGACCTTCTCGCCGAACACCTCGCCAAGGGACCCGCCGGCGACGGTGAAGTCCTGGCTGAACAGGCACACCTTGCGTCCGTCGATGGTCCCGAACCCGGTGATCACCCCGTCGGTGTAGGGCCGCTTGTCCTCGGGGGTCCCCGGAGCCCGGGTCCGGGCCAGCATGTCCAGCTCCTGGAAGCTGCCGTCGTCTAAGAGGTAGTCGATCCGCTCCCTGGCGGTCATCTTCCCCTTCGAGTGCTGGCGCTCGATGGCGTGGGGCGGACCGGCATGGATGGCCGCGGCTTTGCGCTGCGCCAGTTGCTCCAAGCGCTCGGCCATCGTGTGGCCGGTCGGGATCACCTTGGGGGCGTCCGCGGGAACGGCGTCGCCGTCGGTGGCGGGGGCCTCGGCGTCGGTAACGGGGGTCTCTTGCGTCTGCTCCGGCATCGGGGCCGAGGCTATCCGGCCCGGGGGCGGGGGCGCCTGGCCGGGCGGGCCGGTCCGGCGCTGGGCCGGTCCGGCGCCGGGCTGGTCCGGCGCTGGGCCGGTCGGGGCCGAGGGCGGCTGCTTGGGTGGCTCGGCCCCGGTGGGCCAGACTCGCGCCCTGATGGCTGAGCACAGGCGCCCGCCGCGCCACCCCGTCGAGCCGCCGCCGTCCCGGTGGGCGTTCCCGCAGGGAGCGCAGGCCATCGACGCCGCGGCCGGTACCTCGGAGGTGATCGGCGTCGGCGCCGACCTGGAGCCGGGAACGGTCCTGGCCGCCTACCGGGCCGGGCTGTTCCCGATGCCGGCCCGACGGGGGCTGATGGCCTGGTGGTCCCCCGACCCTCGGGGGGTCATCCCCCTAGACGGACTGCGGATCAGCCGGTCGCTGCGCAAGTCCTGCGCCCGGATGGAAGTCCGGGTCGACACTGCGTTCGGCGAGGTCATCGACGCCTGCGCCGATCGTCGCCGGCCCGGGGCCTGGATCGACCGGCGGATCAAGGCCGCCTACCTGGAGCTGCACCGCCTGGGCTGGGTGCACAGCGTCGAAGCCTGGCGCGACGACGATCTGGTCGGCGGCCTCTACGGGGTAGCCATCGGAGGCCTGTTCGCCGGCGAGTCGATGTTCCACCGGGCGAGCGACGCGTCCAAGGTGGCGCTGGTCGGGTTGGTCGAGCGGCTCGCCGCCGGCGGTGCGGTGCTGCTCGACGTGCAGTGGGCCACCGACCACCTGCGAAGCGTCGGGGCGGTGGAGGTTCCCCGAGCCCGCTACCACGAGCTGCTGGCAGAGGCGTTGGCGGCACCGGCCCAGGTGGAGTGGTAGGGCCGGGGGTGCGGCATCACGACCGTTAGGTCGGGACCGGCCGCCGTTACGTCGGGTCCGGCCGTTACGTCGGGTCCGGCCGTTACGTCGGGGGCGGCCGGAGCTTCAGGCCAGGTCGGCGGCGTTGGGTCCGGCCGGCGGCGTTGGGTCCGGTCGGGGATTCAGCCAGGGCGGCGGCGTCAGGCCCGGGCATGGTGTCAGCCCAGGGTGAGCCGTCAGGCCCTGGCGGCGGCCAGGCGCTCAGCCCGCTGAAGCATCTCGGGGGCGTCGATCCGCTCGCAGAGCGCCCCGAACCCGCTCTCGGGGCCTTCCCATCGCAGTTCCGCGACGCCTGCGATGACCGGCGGGTCGGTGACCAAGGTGGCCAGCTCCTTGAACAGGAGCGCCAGGTCCCGTCGCTCGGCCAGCGTGGCTGCCAGCACACCGGCGTTGCGAACGTTCAAATGCCAATCCTGGCCTCGGGCGGGGATCTCCTCCAGGGTGCCGAAGCGGGCCAGGACCGTGGCCGACGACTTGGCGCCCCACCCCGGCAGGCCAGGAAACCCGTCGGCGCTGTCACCGACCAGCGCCAGGTAGTCGGGGATCGACTTGGGGTCCACCCCGAACTTGGCCCGGATGCCGTCCGCGTCGAGGACCTGCCGGCGCCTGCGGTCCAGCTGCACGACTCGGGTGCCGGTCACGCACTGCCCTAGATCCTTGTCCGGCGTGCAGATCAGCACCTGGTCGACGACGGGGTCCGCGGCCGCCACTTTGGCCGCGCTGGCCAGGGCGTCGTCGGCCTCCCACTCGACCATCGGCCAGACCACCACGCCCAGTGCCGACAGGACATCCTCGAGCAGCGGGAACTGCGCGACGAGGGACGGGTCGACGCCGGCGCCGGTCTTGTACCCGGGCCATCGCTCGTTGCGCCAGGACTCGATGACGTGGTCGGTGGCCACCCCGATGTGGGTGGCCTCGCCGAGCAGGCCGAGGACCGACCCGAGCACGCCTCGGGTCGCCGCGACCTCCTCCCCTGCTGCCGTCCGGTGGGACGGCAGGGCGAAGAAGTGGCGGAAAAGCTCGTAGGTCCCGTCGACCAGGTGGACCTTCACCGGCGGGCCGTCACTGTGGGGCCATCACAGGCACGTGATCACAGGTGCGCCGTCACAGGTGCGCCGCGTCCCGGCCGATGGCGTCCACGATCGCCTCCGCTCCCGCCAGGAGGGCGGCCGCCTGGTTCGGTTCCAGGGCGTCATAGAACCGCTCGAGGAGGGCGTCGGTCATCCGGTCGGCGTCCGCCAGACGGCGATGATCATCCTCGGTGGGCTCGGGGATCTCCCCCTCCCGCCAGCCGAACATCGACAAGGCGTCGGGACGGCGGATGATGTGGGCGACGGGGGTGGCCAGCCCGGCCGCGACCACCGCGGTTAGGTGGGCCGACCCCCGCAGCTCCCGCAGCACCGCGGTGAGGTGCATGGCGCGGGCCGGGACGTCCTCAGGGACGGGCTGGGCCGCGTAGCCCGCGAAGAGGGTCAAGCCGCTGAAGTCCCGGGAGGCGGCGTCGACCAGGAGCTCCGCGGCGGAGCAGAACCCTTCGAGGCCGGTGGCGTCGCTCAAGCGGAGACGGCCGAAGTCGGCCAGGGCGTCGAGGTGAGCGGTCCGCGCCGTCTCCAGCTCGCAGCGCTGGAGACCCGTCGTCCACATTTTCTCCAGGATCGACGGCGAGAAGTAACCGAACGCGCTGGCCACCACCCGCCAGTCCACCCGACCCAGCACGCTGCCGCGGCCGACGAAGTAAAACCGGCTTCCGTCGAGCCCTACTGCCTTGCCCGCGGCCAGCGTCTCGGGGGTGAAGTACCAGGCCCCTCCCGCGCCGCCGAGCAGGGTGCTGACAGGTTCGATGAGCGCTGCGTTGGTCACGACCCCGCACCGTAGCGTTGAGCTGCTGCCGGCGGCGTTGCCTGTCCCGCGGGCCCGCCCGGCGAGGCGCGGGGCTACCGCGCCAGCAGATGCTTACCAGTACCCTTTGAGGTGATGTGGGGACCCTTTGAGGTGATGCGGGGGCACGCCGGCAGGAGGAGCGGGTTAGAGGGCCGGCCCGCCCGGGAGCAGGTCGCGGCACGCCTCCTCGGCTTGGCCGCGCTCGCCGTTGCAGTCACCGCCGGCGCCACCGCCATCGCCGGGCTCCCTGCCTCTAGCCGGACTGAACCCGTATTGGCCCCAGAACCCGTCGCTGCTCCCGCGAGCGTCCTCGCCGCGCCGGCTACCACCCCCGCGAGCTCCCCGCCGGCACCACCGGCCAGCGCCCCGGCCTACACCGTTCCGACCTCGACCGAGCTGGCCACTCCGCTCGGCACGATCCCGGTGTACGCCGCTCCGGGGGGAGCCCAGGCCGGGACCGTCGGCACCTGGTACCACTACCCGCTGACCCTCCCGGTCGTCGCCAGCCAGGGCGAGTGGCTCGACGTGCGGCTTCCGACGCGGCCCAACGGCTCGACCGCCTGGGTACTGGCCAACGCCGTCTCGACCTCCGTGACCCCCTACGCGCTGGTCGTCGACCTATCGAAGCGCCACTTGATGGTCTATCGCTCGGGCGCGCAGATCATGGACTTCCCCGCCGGCATCGGCGTCGCGGCCACCCCTACGGTGACCGGCGAGTATTTCGTGGCGGTGCACGAGGCCCACTCGGAGCCCGGTTACGGACCGCTCATCCTCGACACCTCGGCCCATTCCGACGCCATCCAGAGTTGGGAGGGTTCCGGCGATGCGATCATCGCCATCCACGGGCCGATCACCGCCGGGGCCGACGCCGAGATCGGCACGACCGGCGCCCGGGTCTCCCACGGCTGCATCCGGCTCCACGACGCCGACTTGGCCCAGCTCGCGGTCCTCCCGGTGGGGACGCCGATCGACATCGTGGGCTGAGGCCCTGCCCCCGGCTGAGGCCCCTTCCCCGCTTCGGGGCCAATTGCGGCTGCGGCCACTAACCGGCTGCGACCACTTGCCGGCTGCGGCCACTAACCGGCTGCGGCCACTAACCGGCCGCGGCCACTTGCCGCCTGCGGCCACTTACCGGCCTGTGACTTTTCGCCGCTGCGGGCCGTGTGGGCGCTGGGACGGGTCGGTGGACGGCCGCTGAGTTCCCTGCTGCGCCCGACGTCCAGTTGTCCTCCGACGTCGGTGGACGACTGGACGTCGAACTGGGGGGCGTCAGGGGATGGAGTAGGTCACGGTGGCCTGCGCCACCAAGACTCCGGTGTCCTCTGAAACCATCCGCACGTCGGTGACCGAAAGTCGCCGACCGAGCCGCAACAACTCGGCCTCGGCGAGCAGGTGGGCGTCGAGCGGCGGGCGGCGCAAGAAGTTGATCGACAGGCTGCTCGTGACCGTCATCGCCACCGGCCCGATACGCGAGAGGGTGGCTGTCCACGCCGCACCGTCAGCCAGGGACATCATCGTGGGCCCCGACACCGAGCCTCCGGGCCGCTGGTGCTCCGGGCCGACGGGCAGGCGGAGGCGCACGCCGACATCGGTGACCGCCTCGACCATATAGGGCAGCTCTCGATCCGGGAACCCCTCCGACAAGAACTGGTTGAGCTCAGCGGGCGTCATCACAGGCGAGGGCAGCGACACAGGGGCGAGGATAGGGATCCCTGGCCCGTCAGGCCCGCTACCTTGGACCGGTGTCGTCGCGTGTGGTGGAAGCCCGCTCCGGGGGGCGTCCTGCCGTATCGCTTGGCCGTCTGGCGCCTGAGCTGCGCAAGGCGAGGATGGCCCTGACGTTGGTGTTCTTCCTCCTCGGCGGCCTGGCCGCGACGTGGGCGGCGCGCATCCCTGCAGTCAAGGGCGCGCTGCACCTCTCCGCCGGGGCGCTCGGTGTCGCGCTGCTCGGCCCGGCGGTGGGCCTGGTCGCGTCGACCGCTCCAACGGGGGCGGCCCTCACCCGTTTCCGGCCCCGGACCGTCATCGCTGCCGGTCTGGCGGTCTACGCCATCTCGCTGCCGTGGGCTGCGCTCGCTGGGAGCACCGCCGTCCTTTTCGTGGTGCTGCTGGCATGGGGCGTCGGCGCCGGCATGGTCGACGTGGCAATGAACACCGAGGCCGCCGCCTTGCAGGGCTTGGCCGGGCGCCCGATCATGTCCGGGCTGCACGCCTCCTACAGCGTCGGCGGGCTGGTCGGCGCCGGGATCGGTGCTGCCGTCGCAGCCGCCAACGTCGCGGTCGGCTGGCATCTCGTCGTAGCGTCGGCGCTCACCGCCGCCGGCGGGGTGGTCGCGGTGGCGGCACTCGGACCGACGGCGTCGGCCGCACCGCGGCGCGATCGCCGGCACGGACATCAGATGCCGCGCCCGTCGTGGACCCTCGCCGCCCTGGCAGTCGTCGCCTTCGGCTGTTTCCTAGCCGAGGGGGCCGCCAACGACTGGAGCGCCGTCTACCTCCATGGGTCGCTCGGCGCGTCGGCGGGCTTCGCCGCCCTCGGCTACACGGTCTTCGCGTCCACCATGACTGCAGGCCGGCTGATCGGGGACCGCCTGGGCCACGCAGTGGGTGCGGTCCGCCTGGTCCGGGTCTCCGCCCTGGTCGCCGCCGCCGGATTCGGCACTTCGCTGCTCTCGGGGAGACCGGTCGTCGGGCTGATCGGGTTCGGGGTATTGGGATTGGGGTTGTCGTTCGTGGTGCCGCTCGTCTTCTCCGCCGCTCCCCGCCTCGGGGCGGCCGGCCCGTCCCTGGCGCTGGTCACCAGCTGCGGCTACATAGGGCTGATGGCCGGACCGCCACTAATCGGGGCCATCGCTGACGTCACCGGGCTGGCCGCTGCGCTGGTGGTCGTCGTCGCGGTGGCCGTGACGGCCGCTGTCCTCGCCCCGGCGCTCGACGCCGGGAACGGCCCCCCTGGCTACGGCCCCGCCGGCTACGGCTCTGGGGACCGCACGCCGGGCGGCGGCGACGACGGCGGCGACGACGACGACGACGACGACGACGACGACGGCGGCGGCGGCGGCGGGGAGAATCCCCGTTGACCTGGTTGCTCTGCGACTACGGGGAGGTGCTCTGCCATCCTCAGCCCGACAGCTCCGTGGCGACCCTGGCCCGCCTGTGCGGCATGGAAAGCGGCGACTTCGAGGAGGCCTATTGGCGGCACCGCCCCGCTTACGACCGTGGTGATCTCACTGCCGAGGAGTACTGGACGTCACTGATCGGGGAATCTCCCGGCGAACGCCTGCCCCGGCTGATCGAGGTCGACGTGGAGGGATGGCTGCGGCCCAACCGGCCCAGCCTCGACGGAGTCGCTCGCGCCGCCGCTCGTGGGCTGAAGCTGGCGATCCTTTCCAATGCGCCGCTCGAGGTCGCGACGGCGATCGACGCTCAGCCGTGGCTGGCGCAGTTCGCTCCCCGGATCTTCAGCTACGACATCCGGGCAGTGAAGCCGGATCCGGCCGCTTACGCCTTCGCCTTGGAACGGCTCGCCGCTCAGCCCCACGAGGTGATCTTCGTTGATGACCGCCCAGCCAACGTCGCAGCCGCACGGGAGGCCGGGATGAGAGCCGAGGTATTCCGCGAGCCGGCTCAGTGGGACACGTTGTGAGGGTCTGAGCTGAGGCGGCGACATGCAAGCGCCGGCAGGCGGCTGGTAGCACTGACATGCGGGGACCGCGCCTTACAGCACGCGGTGGCGACGACGACCGCAGCGAGGGAGCGACCCATGTGCCCAACGCGCTGCTCAATCACGACGGGGGCCGAGCCGGGGGTGGCCGCGGGGTTCCAGCTCGCGACCGCTGCCACCGCTTGCTCCGGCGAGTGGCTGGTCGAATGCAACCCGCGACACACCCGGGTCGGCGGGCGTTGGTTTGTCGCGGCCCGCATGGCTCGCGGCGGTGCAAAGCGCGACAGACCCCCGCCGACGGTCCGAGGTGTGTCGCGGGTTCCATCCACCGGCGAGGCGGCGAGGCAGCGAGGCGGCCGGACCGTTGAGGTGCGGCGCGGTTCCACCGCTCACTCCTCTCGACAACGTCCAGGCCCGGCCGGCGAAGCGGGCCAAGCAGGATTCAGGTCACTCTCAGGTCGCCTTGAGGTCCCGTTCATGCAGCGGGCATACGGTCGCCACATGAGCAACGGGTTTATTAGGTCCAACGGAGCCGGGCGCAAGATATCCCGGGCGACCAAGCTGGTGGCGATCGGGGGTTTGGCCTCGGGCGCTGCGTTCGCAGCGGTCACAGGGATATCCGCAGCCGCGGGATCCACGGCTGCGGGCTCCTCCACCACCACGTCATCGTCTGCTGCGAGTTCCACAGCGCCCGCACCTTCACCCAGCAGCCACCCTGCCGGTCGCAGATTCGGTCCCGGAGGCCCCGGGTTTGGCGGTCCTGGACACGGTGGCACGGTGACCGCCATCAGCGGCACGACCCTGACGCTTCGCACCGAGGCTGGTACCGAGACGGTGGACACCACCGCGACCACCAAGTTCACCAAGGAGATGCAGTCGGTCTCGCTGTCGGCGGTGAAGGTGGGTGACATCGTCCACGTGGCTGCCCCTCGCCCGAACGCCACCTCAACGGTCGCTCCGGGGACCGGCACGGTGACCGCCACGAGGGTCGAGATCGTCGAGCCGACGCTTACCGGCCGGGTCACCAACGTGACCGGCGCACAGATTTCCCTGGTGGGGCCTGACGGGCAGACGCTCTCCGTGTCGACCACGCCAGCGACCAAGTACTACTCGGGCCCCACCGCTGCGTTGGCTTCTACCGTCAAGGTGGATAGCTACATCGTGGCGGAGGGCAGCCAGGACTCCCTGACCCATTTGACCGCCGACGTCATCAGGGTTCGCGAGGCGCCCGGCGCGATGCCGGCTGGCCGGATGGGTTCCCCCGGCTCCCGGGGAGACTGGGGCCCCCGCCCCGCCGCTCCCAGCGCCTGACCCGAGCAGCGCCTGACCCGAGCAGCGCCTGACCCGAAGGGAAGGGTCGGCTGATCGCAAGGGCAGCCCATCTCATGAACCCAGAGCAGGCCCGAGCGGCTGGTCCCCCTAGCAGCGAGTTCAGCGGCGGACGGGCCCGGGCCTGAGATTGGGCTCGCTGACGTGGGTGTTCGCTTTGTCTCGCTAGTGGACGACCGCCTTCAGCAGCAATATGCCGGCTCCTATGACGAGGCTGAGCGCCACCTGCCCGGCGAGCGCGACCCGGCCCAGGTGGCTCGCCACGCCGGCCGCCAGCTCCAAGATTAGAAGTGTCATCACCGCCCCGATCAGCGCGGCGAGTACTGCGGTGCGGTCCGACGCTCCGGCCGCGCCGCTGACGAGGAGCACCACGATCGGGAGGAACGCACCCTGCAGCAGGCGGGCTTCGTGCCTGGCTACGTCCAAGAGGTGGCGCAGCGTCCATGGGGCCGGCTTGTGGAGACGGTCGCCCAGGGCCACGGAGTAGCTGTGGGCCAGCCACAGGATCACCACTGCCAGAAGGACCGAGCCGGCCGCGGCGGGGAGGGACTCGCGGCGGGTGCTCTCCACGGCGAGGAGTGCGGCGGTGACGATCGTGCCGTACACGACACCGGACGGGTTGCCATCCGGTATCACCCACTCCAACACTCGCCGCGCTCGTCCAGCGGCCCGGGGTGTCTCGGGGTCAGCCGTCAACCGCGCTCCGGCCGGCGAGCCGACGCCCTCCGGCGGTTCACTTGGAGGCCCGGTCCCCGAACCCGCGCCGGACCCGGAACCCGGGGCGGGCGCCGTACCCGGGCCGGGCCGGGGCGCGACGGGAGGCAGGGCCCCGGAGCCCTCAGGCGGGTTCAGGGGTGAGCACCTCTACACCGTCCTCGGTGACGACCAGGGTGTGCTCGAACTGGGCGCTGCGGGACCCGTCTACGGTCACGGCCGTCCAGCCGTTGCCCCACATCTTCTCCCGCCAGCCGCCGATGTTGATCATCGGCTCGACGGTGAAGGTCATGCCAGGCTCCATGATCGTCGACGCGTCCGGCGTGTAGTAATGCGGGACGCTCGGCGACATGTGGAACTGCTGGCCGATGCCGTGCCCGACGAACATGCGCACGACGCTGTAGCCGGCCGCCTCCGCGTGCTGCTGGATGGCCCGTCCGATGTCGGAGATGGGCCGTCCGGGGCGGACCGCTGCGATCCCGAGGTCGCGGCACTCGCGGGTCGTCTCAACCAGCCGTCGGGACTCGTCGTCCACCGACCCGACGTAGAACGTCGCGTTGCAGTCTCCGTGCACCCCACCGATGTAGCCGGTTACGTCGATGTTGACGATGTCGCCGTCCTCGAGCGGGCGGTCGTCGGGTATCCCGTGGCAGATCACCTCGTTGACCGAAGTGCAGATCGACTTGGGGTACTCGTGGTAGTTGAGCGTGCTCGGGAACATGCCCCGATCGATGTACGCCTGGTGAGCGACCCGGTCCAGCTCGTCGGTGGTCACGCCGGGCGCGACGGCAGCACCGGTGACCGCGAGGACCTCGGCGGCCAGCCGTCCCGCGACGCGCATCGCCGCGATGATCTCGGGGGATTTGACCATTCGCTCGTCGGTTCGCTCGACCACCCCGGTGGCGTAGTACGGAGTCGGGGGGATGCCCGCAGGCACGGTAAGCATCGGGCTGACCCGACCCTCGAGAACCCGGCCCTCCATACCCCGGTGGCAGCGCTTGTACTTCCGGCCGCTCCCGCACCAGCACGGGTCGTTGGACTTGATGCCGGCGGCCGGGCCGCCAGCTGCGTGGTCGGCTCCCAAAGCGGTCGCAGTTCGTGAGGAGGAGCTCACCTCTACTCCTGGACCAGCTCGATCAAGGTCCCGAAAGCGGTCTTCGGGTGGAGGAACGCCACCGTCGTCCCCCGTGATCCCGGTCTCGGCGCGGCGTCGATGGCTTTGACCCCCGTTGCCTTAGCCGCGTCGAGGGCCGCAGCACAGTCAGCAACCCGGTAGCCGACATGGTGCAGGCCCTCTCCCTTGGCCGCCAGGTACTTGGCGACGGGCGAGTCGTCCCGGGTCGGGGTGAGCAGCTGGACGTAGGAGTCGGCCACCTTGAGCAGCGCTTCTTCGACGCCGTCATGCTCGACGACCTCGCGATGATCGACGGTCGCGCCGAACGCCTCCCGGTACCAGGCGATGGCCGCGTCCAGGTCGCGCACGGCGATGGCCACGTGATCGATCTCGGTGAACAGGCCGGCGTCGGTGGCGGTCATGCCTCAAGGGTACAGCCGTCAGGCCCGCAGTTACCTGAGCCGGCCGCCGGCGCGCCGGGCCGCCCTCGGGGACTGTCACCGCCTCCCGGTACGATGACTTGTCGTCGCGGGCCCAGCTCGAGCCGACGCTGCGCAGCGGCCGTTCGCAACGCCCACCGCCAGACATCTGTCGCCAACACCCGTCGCACCATCCTTTGGAGGGACCATGCCCGGATCGGTCATCGTCGCTGGAGCTCGCACACCTATCGGCAAGCTGTCGGGGGCGCTCGGCTCCCTCTCCGCCGCGGAGCTTGGCGGCTTCGCCATCGCTGCGGCGCTGGAGCGGGCTGGGGTGGCACCCGCCGATGTCGACTACGTGATCATGGGTCAGGTCCTCCTGGCCGGGACCGGCCAGGTACCGGCCCGCCAGGCGGCCAGCAAGGCGGGGATCCCGATGACCACCCCCGCCACCGTCGTCAACAAGGTGTGCCTCTCAGGGCTGAACGCCATCTACCAGGCCGATCTGATGATCGCCGCCGGCGACGCGGACGTCGTGGTGGCCGGCGGGCAAGAATCGATGACCCAGGCGCCTCACCTGCTGCTCGGGGCCCGTTCCGGCTACCGGCTGGGCGACACCGTGGTGCGCGACGCGTTGATGCACGACGGCCTCGAGGACGCCCACACCCACGAGGCGATGGGCTTGGACTCGGAGCACTACTTGCCGCAGTTCCCGGCCATCACCCGGGCCCGCCAGGATGCCTTCGCCGCCCTGTCCCACGAGCGGGCCGCCAGGGCCATCAAAGACGGCCGGTTCGCCGACGAGATCACCGCGGTCGACATCCCGCAGCGCAAGGGTGACACGGTCGTGGTCGACACAGACGAGGGGGTCCGTCCCGGCACGACCGCCGAGTCGCTGGGCAAGCTGCGCCCGGCGTTCGCCAAGGACGGCTCGATCACCGCCGGCAACGCCAGCCAGATCTCCGACGGGGCGTCGGCCGTCGTGGTGATGTCCAAGGCCGCCGCCGGGCGTTACGGCGTCGCCCCCCTCGGCGAAGTGCTCTCCTACGGGATGGTCGCCGGGCCCGACACCAACCTGATGCTGCAGCCGTCGCGCGCCACCCTGAAGGCGCTCGGCAAGGCCGGCCTCGACGTCGCCGGCGTCGACCTCTTCGAGTTCAACGAAGCGTTCGCGGCGGTGGCCCTCGGAGCGATGGACGACCTCCACCTGTCCGAGGATGTGGTCAACGTCAACGGCGGCGCCGTCGCCTTGGGCCACCCGATTGGGGCTTCGGGCAACCGCTTGGCGCTGACGCTGCTCCACGAGCTGCGCCGGCGGGGCGGCGGTACCGGGGTGGCGGCTCTCTGCGGCGGTGGCGGCCAGGGCGACGCGCTGGTGATCCGCAGCGTCTAATCCTCCCTCATGGTCGACAGACCCGGCCGGGTGCCCGCCGCCAGCACGTCGGCCGGGGAGCCGCCGTAGAGGTAGAGGTGGAAAAAGGTGAGCGTGGCGGCCTCGATCGACGGCAGCCACTGGCTGCCCGCCTCGACGGGCGGCAGGTGGCCACCGCCGAGCAGGTCCATGTAGAACTTCGGTCCCGCCGCCTCGTCGTAGGTCTTCTGCCCCAACGCGGCAGGGTTTATGGTGTCGGCGTCTCCCTGGGTGACCATGAGCGGCGGGTTGGCGGTAGCGGTGACGCCTTCGAGCGGCGACACCGACATCGCGAGCACCGCTCGCGGCTCCGGTTCGCCGGCGGGCGCGGGCGCCAGGCTCGCGGCCAGAGCCGTCTCCGCCCCGTCGCTGTGACCGGCCCACACCACCCGGGTGGGGTCGATGTCCGCGGACAACGGCGTCGAGGGGGCAACCAGGGCGTCGAGCACGAAGCGGACGTCGGCCGGCTGGTTCTGGATGTCGTTTTCGTCGGTGTTGGCGCCCGCGACGGCCGAGTCGGTGAGCGGGAACTCGGGAGCGGCGACGACGTACCCGGCTGACGCCCACGCCTCGAGGAGCGCTGTGTAGGGCGTCGGCCCGACCTGGAACCCGTGGGCGAACACGATAAGCGGCCACCTCCCGGGGACCGCCGGGCGCCACACCAGGGTGGTCAGGGCCCGGGTGGTCGACACCGTCTGGCCGTTGCTGATCGTGGGCCGGCTGACGTCGACCAACGGCAGGGTGTCGGTGACGAGGGGATAGCGACCGGGTGTCACCGAGGCCACCTGCGCGGTGGCGGGCGGCGCAGCGGTCGGGGCGGGAGTAGGAGCTGGCGCCGGCGGGACGGGGGGAAGGGTGGTGGGATCCGCGGTCGTCTGCGACGGGACGGTCGGCCGGGGCCGGGGCGCCTCGATTGTGGTCGTCGGGGCCGCGGTCTGAGTCGGGCTGACGTCGGGGCCCGGCGCGCATGCGCCGGCGGTGATGGCGACGCACGCGGCCACGGCCACCACACCAGGGCCGTGACGGGCGCTCACCGCTGGCTTCCCGTCAGGCGTCGACTTCGCGCCGCCCCTCCAGGGCGCGCCCGAGGGTCAGTTCGTCGGCGTACTCCAAGTCGCCGCCCACCGGTAGTCCGCTGGCGATCTTGGTGACCCGCACCGGCAGCGCCTTGAGGAGGGAGGCCAGGTAGAGGCCGGTGGCGTCCCCCTCGATGTTGGGGCTGAAGCAGAGGATGATCTCGCCGACGCCCTCCCCCTCGATGCGGGCCAGCAGCTCCCGGACCCGTAGCTGCTCGGGTCCTATGCCGTCGATCGGGCTTATGGCGCCCTGCATCACGTGGTAGCGACCCCGAAAGTCGCGGGTCCGCTCGACCGCGACGATGTCGCGGGGCTCCTCCACCACGCACAGCACCGTCGGGTCGCGCCGGTCGTCCCGGCAGATGTCGCACTCGGCGTCGTCTCCGCCCTCGGCGATGTTGAAGCACCGCCGGCACCACGACACGGTGCGCTTGACGACGTCGATGGAGCGGGCCAGTCGCATGGCGTCGTCGGCTGGGAGCTTGAGGATGTGGAACGCGATCCGTTGCGCGGACTTCGGCCCGACGCCGGGGAGCCGGCCCAGCTCGTCGATGAGGTCCTGGACCGGTGCTGCGTACATCACGCCTTGCCGGCGGGGCGGTGGGGCGGGGCCGCCATCAGCCGCCTAGCAGCCCTTGGATGCCGCCCAGCCCGTCACCGAAGCCGACGTCGCCGAGCGCGTCGGCCTGCAACGACTGGGCCGCTTCGACCGCGGCCCGGAGGGCCGCCAGCACGAGGTCCTGGAGCATTTCGACGTCCGCCGGGTCGACGACTGACGGATCGATGGTCACCGACTGGAAGTCCAGGCCGCCGGTGACCTCGACGCGCACCGCCCCACCGCCGGCGCTGCCCTCGACCACCGTCTCGGCCGCCTGCTGCTGAGCGGCGGCCAGGTTCTGCTGCATCTGCCCGACTTGGG
This sequence comes from Acidiferrimicrobium sp. IK, assembly GCF_025499425.1. Taxonomy (GTDB): domain Bacteria; phylum Actinomycetota; class Acidimicrobiia; order Acidimicrobiales; family Palsa-688; genus Acidiferrimicrobium. Next base: position 19,226 of record NZ_JAIMCB010000011.1, on the reverse strand, counting down.
ACAGCAGCGCTCCCAGGTCGGGGACGCCGCTCTGGCCGCCCGGCCCCTCCACGCTCATCGGGGGGCGCTCCACACGCGGACCCTCACTGGGTGACCTCCTCGGCGCCAGGAAACGCCTCCAGCAGGCGCTGCTCCGGCGAGACTACCCCTGGACCGGCGTCTTCGAGGTCATCGATGTCGTAGCTCGAGAAGTCGTCGTCGGCGGACCCCTGCGGCTCTGGCGGCGGTCCGTCCGGGCGAGCCGGGGCGGCGCCGTCGTCGAGCACCAGACGGAGCGGGACCGGCCGGGCGAAGTGCGCGGCCAGCGCCGCTTCGGCGTCGCCCTGGACGGCCGCGGCCCTGCTCAGCAGGCCCTGGTCCGGAAGGGCGAACACCGCGACGGCGTCCTCCACCGCCACGAAACGGCCTTGGGAGAGGTAGGCCTTGACCCGGGCCGGCAAGGCCGGCAGCACCGTGTCACCCCACGCCTTGGTCAGCTGGTCCCTGGTGGGCAGTGGGCCGCCGAGGTTGGCCGGCGCCGCTGGTTCGGGCCGGGGCCGCGCGGTGCCGGAAGGCCCAGGCGGGACCGGCGGTGCCTTCGCCTGCGGTCCGGGCACGACGTCGCCGCCACGCCGGTGGGCGCCGATCGTCGGGCGCGGCGACGGGGATGCCGGTCCGGGCGGGGAAGGCCGTCCCCCTCCCGGCGCTGGCGGGCCGGGAGGCCCCGGTCTGGGGGCCGGCGGCGGCGCGCCCAGGGTGGGACGGGGCTCGTCGCGGCGGGCCGGCCGGTCGGTCCTCGGAGGCCGGCCGCTCGGTCGGGGGCGGGCACCGATGTCCTGGCCCGAGGCGACGTCCTGCCCCGTACCGACATCCTGGCCCGGGCCGACGGCCTGGCCTGGGAGGGTGCCCGGCTGCCCTGGCGGTGGCGGAGCGGGGTCCGCCGGGCCCGTCGGCGGTCCTTCGAGGCGCGCCGGACCGTCCTGCATCCGGGCGGCGGGGTCCGGGCGGGAGGGCGGGACTGCGGGCCCGGCAGGCGCCTCGGGGGCGGCCGGTTGCTGCGGGCGGCCTCCAGTGCGAGCGATGGGGAGCTCCGGCGCCGGTGCACTCGGGGCGCCGTGGGCAATGGCCGCCTCCAGGCGCTCCAGGCGCGCCGCGAGCGCGGCCACGTCGGTGTCTGCCGCAGGGGCCGCGACCCGTACCAAGGCGACCTCCAGGGTCACTCGGGGATCCACCGAGTCGCGCATATCCGCGGCCGCCTGCCCTATGGCCTCCAACGCCCTTACGGTTCCGGCCAAACCCATCCTGCGGGCCTGACCTTCCACGACCGCCGCGGCGTCGTCGGGCAGGTGCACCAGCCCGCGGGCGGTCAAGGCCAGGAAGCCGTTGCGGAGGTGCTCCAGCAGGTCGGTGGCCAACCTGCGGGGCTCCCGCCCGGCGGCCATGCCCTCCGCCACCGCGATCAGCACCCGGCCGGCGTCCCGGTCGGCGAGACCCTCGACGATGTCGGTGACGGCCGAGGACTCGTCCTCCGCCTCGCCCGCGGCAGCCACCTGGTCGAGGACCGAAAGGGCGTCACGGGCCGAGCCGTGGCCTCGACGGACCACCAGGTCGATGGCCTCGGGCGCCACGCCGAGGCCGGCGGCCTGGTTGACGTCGTTGAGGAGACCCCCGAGAGTGTCGGCCGAGAGGAGCCGGAACTCATAGTGCTGGGTGCGGCTGCGGATGGTCGGCAGCACCTTCTGCGGGTCGGTCGTGGCCAGCACGAACACGACGTGCGCCGGCGGCTCCTCGAGGGTCTTGAGCAGGGCGCTGGCAGCGTCGGGGGTCAGCTGGTGGACCTCGTCGATGATGTAAACCTTCCAGCGGCCCCCGGTCCCGAGCGACACCCGCGACAGCAGGTCGCGCATCTCGTCGAGCTTGCGGTTGGAGGCGGCGTCCAGCTCCTGCACGTCCATCGACGAGCCGCGCCGGATGGCGACGCACGACGGGCAGGTGCCGTCCGGCTCCCCGTCGACGGGATGCTCGCAGTCGAGGGCCATGGCCAGGATGCGGGCGGTCGAGGTCTTGCCGGTGCCTCGCGGCCCGCTGAAGAGGTAGGCGTGAGCGACGCGCTCTTGCCGAACCGCGTTGCGCAGCGCGGTGGTGACGTGGTCTTGGCCCCGCACCTCCGAGAAGCGCTGCGGCCGGTAGCGGCGGTAGAGGGACTGGTAGGAGACCTCGGCGGGCTCGTCAGACATCGCCGCCCACCCTAGGACAGGCCACCGACGGCCCGGTCGGCCGGCCCGCCGCGACCACATTGGCCGCCTCGGCTTCGGGAGAGGCCGCCTCGGCTTCGGGAGAGGCCGCCTCGGCTTCAGGAGAGGCCGCCTCGGACAAGCCGCGTGGGCGCGACAGCGGCCTGGCGGTCGGCGCGGCGGTCAGGCGATCTGCGGCACACGTTGCGATCCGCTGAGAGCTGCTGCCGTCAGGCCCTGACCCGGTTCACGGTGCATCGTTGCGCAGGACCCAACCGCCGCGCCGGCTGCCAGGCCACTCCGATACAGGGTACCCTAGCTCCCCGCAGTCCACGGAGGGGTGCGAGAGCGGCCGAATCGGCACGATTGGAAATCGTGTGTGGGGCAACCCACCGTGGGTTCAAATCCCACCCTCTCCGCCGTGGGAACCCTGGCCAGGCAGTTCTGGCCAGGGTTCGCCGCGCCTGGGCGCACCCGGGAGCCAGGGCCAGCTTCGGCCCGGTCCTCGGCTCGCACGTTCCCGTTGCGAGCGCCTCCGGCTGCCGGGAGTCACCGACGAGGAGACCGCCATCCACGCTGCGGCGTTCTCGGGCCGGATACCTACGGATCCTGGGCTCAGCTCTGCCACAACCCGCGCCGTGTCGGCTGGCCGTCACTCAAGTGTGGTAGCCGGCCGGAGCATCCCGGCTGACACGACGGCTTGGCTGAGCGGCCGGGCCAGAGCCCGCAGCTCGCTGCAGCACTGTTCCCCCAAAACTGCGTATGGGTGTACAGCCAGCGCGTCGGTCAGGTCCTCCACGCCTTGGCGGTGGGCCGCTCCCTCGGACGACAGCGTCCCGTCCTCAGCCAGCCATCCCCGGGAGCGGACGGACTCGACCGCGTCCTCCCATTCGCTTTCAGGCCATGCCCTCGTGGTGCGCAGGACCGCCGCGGGCACCTCGCCGGTGGCGGCGTGGATTACTAGAGCCTCAGCGCCGCCGACACCGGCGCTGCACAGCGCAGCGACATGCCCGTCGCCGCGGTACTCGCGCAGGATGGTCTGAGCGTGCCAGAGAACCAAGTGGTCCTCGTCGGGCCAGGGCAGGCTGGCATGACCGGCGAAGAGGGGACGTCCCTGCGGCCGTTCTCCAGCGGCCTCGGCGGCGACCCGAGCCAGCCGCGCGGCCTGGGCCAGCGCTTGCGATCCGACGGCGTCACCGAGCGCCCGGCGCAATGCGGCGTCGGCTGCCTCCAAACGAGCGTGCAGGATCTGCTCTGGTGCGGTGGTCGACCAGACGTCTGCCATGGAGCTGTGCACCAGGGGCGGCCAGAAGTTGAAAAACGTGGCGACGATCGCTTCGGCTCCCACGGGGCCCATCGCCGCCGAGCGAGAGGCGAAATAGCCGGACCGACCCTTCAGTCCCAAAGCGGCGTAGCGCTGGACCGCCTCGGGAACGAAGTAGATCATTCCGTGGAGCGGCTCGACGGTCCTCCAGGTCTTTCTGGCCACGACCGGATCCAGGGAAGCTCTCATTCACGGCACGATACGGCTCCGCTCCCTTTGACGCGGTGGGTCCGGTTCACGGGCGAGCCTTTGGTGGGTGTCGCGGGGACCGCCCTAGTTAACGCGTCATCTATTCCGGCAGTTGCACACGGTTGATCGGGCAGGGAACACGGTTGATCGGGCAGGGAATACGGTTGCAGTGGTCTCAGCGGAGAATGCAGCCTCCGTCAGTGAACTTCGACGCGCTGGTAGCCGAGGGCTTGGACGTGCCGGTCGAGGGCTGGGACTTCTCGTGGTTTCATGGCCGGGCGACCGAGCAGCGGCCGTCGTGGGGATACGCACGGCTTCTCTCCGGCCGGCTGCAGCAGGCTTGCTCTGCCCTCGACATCCAAACGGGAGGCGGCGAGGTGTTCGCCTGGGCGCTGGAGCAAACCTCGCAGCGACCGTTCCGACTGGCCGCCACCGAGTCTTGGCCGCCGAACGCCACGCTCGCCACCCGGAGGCTTGGCCACCTCCGGGTCGGGGTCGTGCGAGCCGCCGACGATGGAGCGTTGCCGTTCGGCGACGGGGCCTTCGACCTGGTCTCGAGCCGCCACCCGGTGGAGGTCGTCTGGCCCGAGGTGGCCAGGGTGCTGCAGCGGGGCGGCACCTTCTTCTCCCAAATGGTCGGGCCTGGATCGAACCGGGAACTGTACGAGTTCCTCATGGGACCGCAGCGCTCCGACCCAAGCCGGTCGTCACAGGTCGCGTCGGCCGACGCGGCCGCGGCCGGCCTGCAGCTCGTGCAGATCCAAGAGCAAGCCCTGGAGGTTGTCTTCTTTGATATCGCTGCGGTCGTGCACTTCCTTCGCAAGGTGCCCTGGACTGTCCCCGACTTCACGGTGGAGCGCTACTACGACCGACTGGCGGCGCTGCATGGGCAGCTCCATCGAGACGGCCGGTTTGTGTGCCACTCGCAGCGCTACCTCATCGAGCTCCGCAGGCAGTAGCGGACGGCCCTTTGGGACGTCGCCGGTCTAAGAGCGACGGTAACTTGTCGGGGTGCGGCCAGCACCGAGGCGGGTGTGACGTTACGGATCGATGGCGACGAGTCGGACCCTTCCTCGCCGCGGCTCCGCTTGTCGGGGGAGCTCACCGCCGAGGGGTCGGAGTCGCTGGCCGACGCCGTCACCTCTACCGCAGCGACCGCCACGTTGACAGTTGACGCCGTGGGGTTGCGTTTCATCGACAGCGGCGGTATCGCCGCCATGCTCAGCGGCCTCCGGTCGGCGGTCGCACGCGGGACGGAGGTGACGGTCATCGCGGTCCCTGTGATCCTCGAAGCGTTGCGCTTCGGGGGTGTTGGCGCGCTCGCTTCGCTCAGACGCCCTCCCGAGGGTGGTGCAGGCGTCCCACCGACGCAGGACCCGCCGGCGGGAGGTGGCCCGGGCCGCGCACGCCGAGTCCTCGGCGGGCGACCCGCACTACCGCCCCTACGGGACCCGCTGCTTTCAGCGGTGGGCCGAACGGGCAGGCCTGGCAGCGCCCGGCCCGCTGTCTCTGGGGTCGGATCAGGGTCGGATCACGTCAGGTGCGGGGCCGCCAGGAGCGTCACCAGTCCAGGTCGATGATCACCGGTACGTGGTCGCTTCTCCGGGAGGCGACCCAGTCGTCGTATGTCCCGATATCGACGCCTCTGAGCGAGCTGAGCCGGTCGGCGGGGACCAGGACGTAGTCGATGTGGAACGGCTGGTCCTGCTTCCTGCGGTGGTAGTAAGTCGCGGTGGTCGCCGAGCCGAACGGCTCACCGGTGAACGCGTGGTAGGCGCTGACCAGCCCGAGGGACTCCCAGCGGGCCCGGGCCTTGAGCGTCCAGTCCCTGGCTTCTCTGGCCGGGATGTGCTGGCCGATGTTGAAGTCGCCGGCGACGATCATCTCTCCGGCGGTCAGCAGGTCGGCGTACGCGTCGAGGGAGCGGACGACCTGGGCGCTGTAGGCCGCGGCCCCGGCGTCACTTGGCGCGCTCCAGACGCCGAGCACGGCCGGCCCTCCGCTCGTGGCGGCCGCGACGGTCCACCGGCCGGCGCTTCGGGCATCGAGGCCGGTCACCTTCGTGGTCAGCCCGGCGATGGCGACGCCTTTTTTCGGAAGCTCACCGGCCGACACCCACGACGCCTGATCGTCAGGGACGGTCCCGGGCGCCCGGGGGTCGAGGAGCGGCGACTCGCAGAGCACGGCCACGTCGACGCCGAGCGCTGCGAGTCGTTCCAGCTTGGGCACGGTCGGACCCGAGCAGCAGTTCCAGGTCGCTATCCGCACGAGCGGATGCTAGGACCGATCTGTCCTCGCCGTCGCTCAGCCTCGAGCGCCCACCGTCGACGCCGGCCAAGCACAACCAGGTCCCCAGCCAAGCCGGGGCGGGAACCGGCCCCAGCCGGGACCGGTTGCCCCCGAGAAGGAGACCTCCGGCCCTACCGGCGCCGGGCAGTCCGGGGGCATCCTTGGCGGGCCCGCAACCGTGCGGGCGCGCGTTCGAAACGGGAGCCGGATGACAGGCGAACCAACAGTGGACCACCCCGCGCACGGCCACAGCGGGCGGCGGCCGATCAACTTCGACCGCAAACCGCGCTTGGTGTTTTGGGAGATGACCAAGGCGTGTCCGCTGGCGTGCGTCCACTGCCGGGCGACCGCCCAGCCTTCCCCGGCGCCCGGCGAGTTGACCACCGAGGAGGGGATGGCGCTCATCGATGAGCTGGCCGCCACCGACCGGCCGACTCCCGTGCTCATCCTGACTGGCGGAGACTGCCTGCAGCGAAGCGACCTCGGGCCGCTCACCTCCTACGCGAACCGCCTCGGCGTGCCGGTCGCCATCTCCCCGTCGGTGTCCGACAGCCTCAACGAGGCGACGCTGCGGATGCTTCGAGACAACGGCGTGCGTACCGCGTCGCTAAGCCTCGACGGGGCCGTGGCCGGCACCCACGAGCACGTCAGGCAGATCCCTGGACACTTCGAAGACACTCTTCGAGCCATCGACCTGCTGCAGGCGAACGGCTTCTCGGTCCAGATCAACACTGCGGTGATGGCCCAGAATGTCCACGAGCTCGCCGATATCGCCGCGCTGATCTTCCGTCACGGGGTGCGGACCTGGGAGGTGTTCTTCCTCATCAACGTCGGCCGTGGTCAGCGCGTCAGCGAGATCGCCGCCGGCGACTACGAGGACGTTTGCCACTTCCTCGTCGACGCAGCCCAGTACGGCATGACCGTGCGCACCGTGGAGGCGCCGTTCTTCCGCCGGGCCCGGGACCTGCGCGACGGGGCCGAAGGCAACGACCCCGCCGCGGAGTTCGGGCTGGGAACGTTGTACCGCCAGCTGCGCGACCGGCTCCGGGGGGAGCTCGGCGAGGCGACGTCAAGGGTGCTGGCGCCGACGATCGCCACCCGGGACGGCAAGGGCATCATCTTCGTGGCCCACGACGGGGAGGTCTATCCGGCCGGCTTCCTGCCTCTGTCCCTCGGTTCGGTGCGCGACCGGGGCCTCCTAGACATCTACACCGAGCACCCGCTGCTCCAGGCGATCCGGGCCGCGGAATTCCCGGGGCGGTGCGGGAGCTGCGAGTACTCGGATCGCTGCGGCGGGTCCCGGGCGCGGGCCTACGCCGCTACCGGCGATGCGCTCGCCGACGACCCCGCCTGCCCTTACTAGGAGCGGTTCGAGCCGGGTAGCCCCGGCTCAGCCGGCCGGCTAGTCCAGGAGGATCGGGGTCGCCTGGAGGCCGGGGTCGCCGGCGTCGGCTAGGTAGTCCGCGTGGCCGGTCTCGTCTGCTCCGACAGTGCCGGGCACGAGCCTCAAGATCACCGTGCCGACAACGGCGACGAGGATGTTGAGGACCAAGGCGGTGACGCCTATGTACACGGTCTGGCCGAGCAGCGGGGCCTTCGCCGACGACACCGCGAAGTGGTGGACGGTCGGGGTGGAGGTGCCGTACGCGATGTAGGTGCCGTAGACCATCGCCGTCAACCAGCCGGCCAGCAGCGCCCACCGGTGCAGCCACCGGGTGAACAGCCCGAAGGCGACGGCCGGGAAGGTCTGCAGGATCCAGATACCGCCGAGCAGCTGGAGGTTGATGGCGTTTTGGGTGTTCATCCCGAGCACGAACGCCAGAGCCCCGAACTTGACCACCAGCGACACCAGCTTGGACACTTGCGCCTGCTCCGAGGGGGTGGCCTGGGGTCGCAGCAAGTCGCGGTACACGTTGCGGGTGAACAGGTTGGCGGCCGCGATCGACATGATCGCGGCCGGGACGAGGGCGCCGATCGCCACCGCTGCGTACGCCACACCGGCGAACCAGCTCGGGAACATCTGCCGGAACAGCAGCGGCGCCGCCAGCCGGGCGTTGGTGGTGGTGACACCCGAGGCGATCGCCATGTACCCGAGCAGGGCGATGAGGGCCAGGGCCAGCGAGTACAGAGGCAACACTGCGGTGTTGCGTCGGATGGTGTCGCGCTCGCGGGTGGCCAGCACCCCGGTGACCGAGTGGGGGTACATGAACAGCGCCATCGCGGACCCGAGGGCCAGCGTGGCGTAACCCCAGTACTGCTTGTGGCCGGGGACGAACACGAAGCCCGACGCGGTGTGCTTCGCGGCGGCCGCAGCCGCCAGCTTGACCGAGTGGGCCTTCACCGCCGCGAAGATGTGAGCGAAACCGCCGAGGCGGATCGGGATGTAGGTGATGGCCACGAGGACGACGACGTAGACGAGGAGATCCTTGACGAACGCGATCAGCGCCGGGGCCCGCAGACCGGATGTGTAGGTGTAGAGGGCGAGGATGACGAACGCGACGATGAGGGGCAGGTCCTTCACGAAGCCCGACGCCCCGTTACCCACGCCCATCACCTGAAGGACCGACTGGATGCCGACCAGCTGCAGGGCGATGTAGGGCATCAAAGCCAGGATCCCGGTGAACGCGACGGCCAGGCCGAGCCCCCGCGAGCCGAAACGGCCACGCACGAAGTCGGCGGCGGTGACGTACCCGTGGCGGTGGGCCACCGACCACAGCCGTGGCATGAGGACGAACACGAGGGGCCACACCAAAATGGTGTAGGCCACCGCGAACCACCCGGACACTGCGCCGGCGGCGTACATGGCGCCGGGGACCGCGACGAAGGTGTAGGCGGTGTAGAGGTCCCCGCCGAGCAGGAACCAGGTGACGAACCCGCCGAAGTTCCGGCCGCCTAGGCCCCACTCGTCGAGGGTGTTCAGCGTGGCCGGCCGCCGCCATCTGGCCGCGGCGAAACCGACCACGGTGACGACGCCGAAGAGGACCAGGAAGACCGCCAGCGCGGTCCCGTCGAGGGCGGTGCTGATCTTCATCGGGCCACCCCCGCAGCCGGGCGGGCGGGCCGGTGGCGGTGGATGATCCGGTAGGCGATCACCTGGCAGATCGCGTTGACCACCAGCCACAGCACCGAGTACCAGTAGAAGAACGGGATGCCGTCGAGCGTCGGGGTCACCCGCGCGTAGCTCGGCACCCACAGCAGCCCGACGAACGTTGCGCCGAGCAGCACCGCCACGGAGGCGTAGCGCAGTGCGCTCCCCCGGTCGAGTGGCTCGGCCTCGAGGCCGACGTCTGCGTTCACGGCTACCACCTCCCGCGACGCCGGCCCCCCGCCGGCATCCCGGAGTGCCTACCCCGTGGTGTGTCTAGCCAAGCGCACAGATCTTCGCCGCCCGCCGGTCACGGTTGGGGGGCGTTGGCCGAGCCGCGCTGCTGGAGGTTGGGCGCCGAGACGGTGCAGGTCCGTGACAGGTCTACCGGGGCGCTGCGGGCGGTGGGCTCCCCGAGCGGGGCGTTGGCGTAGGTGCAGACCGGGTCGGCGTCGTCGATGAAGAAGTGGGTGTGGACCACGCCGTTGGAGACCGTCGACCCGAGTGCGGCGGTGACCGTCGGCAGCACCTGCAGCAGGGCCTGGACCGCCGGGTCGTGCTGGGCGAAGACATTGGCCACGGTCGCGGAGTGCGCGGTCAGCGACACCAGCGCGCTGCTGTCGGCGTTGAGGAGCGACTGCAGCTGACCGCCGGCGCTCACGCCGTTGGCCAGGAGGCTCTTGATGTCGCCGCTCGACGTGTCTAGCTGCGCGGTGAGGGCGGCCAGGTTGGCCGCCAGGCTGGCGATGTCGGGGTTGGTCACCTTGGCGGTGGCCAGCAGCTGCTGGCCGGAGGTGATCAGCGTGGAAGTCTGGGGTTGGACCGTCTCGAGGGTGGAGAACAGCCGCTCGGTGGCGTCGAGGGCGTTGCGGAGATCCGGTCCGCTGCCTTGCACCGCCGTGGAGACGCTGTCGAGCAGCTGGCCGAACGCCTTGGTGTTGATGCTGTTGGTGAAGTTGCCGGCGTCGGTGAGGACCTGCTCCAGGTTGACCGGCACGCCGCTGGCACCGACGGCGATGCGGCTGCCGGCGTGCAACCAGGGGCCGGACTGCGCGCTGGCCGCGGCGGTCGGGGTGAAGTCGACGTACTGCTCACCGACCGCGGACAGGTCCCGGACCGCGACGGTGCTCGCCACCGGGATCCTGGCGCCCGGGTTGATGGTCAAGCTGGCGGCGACGCCGTCGCGGGTGATCGACAGCCCGGAGACCCGGCCCACGTCCACTCCTCGGTAGGCCACGTACGCCCCGCTGTAGAGGCCGCCGCTGCGGGGCAGGTTGACGGTCACCTTGTAGGGCTGGGCGCCCAGGCGGAAACCGAGCACTCCGAAGAGTATGTAGCCGAGGCCCGCGGCGATGATGGCCGCGAGCAGGAACAGGCGGGTGACGATCTTGGCGATCACGGGAGCGCCGCCTCCATCTCGGTGACGGCGCCTGCCGCCTGGCCGCTCGAAGCGGCGCTGGTGGAGGCGGCGCTGGTGGACGAGCCGCCCGAGGCCGGCGGGCTGTTGGGCGTCGCCGGGTCGGCTTCCAGCTTGCTCTCCGGGGCCACGTTGGAGGAGGGGTAGAGGGGGTTGCAGGCCGCCAGGTTCACGCCGATGTGGGGGACGCACCCCACGCCCGGGTAGGTGGTGTCGAAGGAGAAGTCTCCCTGGACGTAGCCGGCCGGCGCGGTCTTGCCGACGTCGGCGATGACCCGCTGCAGGTCGGCCAGGTCGGTGCCGACCTGGCCCTGGATGGTGGCCAGCTGCGCCGCGACCGGGGCCAGCTGGCGGCTGTCTTGCACCAGGTTGGCGCCGCTGTGGGAGATGACCGCCAGGGTCGCCGGGGTCAGCTGGTTGATGCTGGTGAGGAGCTGGGCCAGCGCCGTGTTGTTGGCGTCGATCGTCTGCGCCGCTTGGGGCAGGGTGTCGAGCGCGGCGACAAGCGACCCGGTCCCGCCGTTGAGCTGCGCCGAGATCTTCCCGAGCGAAGCCAGCGCGGTGTCGATGCCGCTGTCGTTGCCGGCCAGAGACGTGACCGTCACGTTGACGTCGCTCAGCAGCTTCTGGAACTCCGGGCCCCGTCCGCCCAGGATCTGGTTGAGCTCGGTGGTGATGGTCTTGGCCTGCCCCAAGCCGCTGCCGTAGAGGACCGTCGCCAGCGCCGCGAGCGTGTCGGCGACGGTCGGCGCGGCGTGGGTCTGCGCCTCGTCGAGGGTGGCGCCTGGCGCCAACCTGGACCTGGACGCCAGCGGGCCGCTCGGCACGGTGAGGGCGATGTACTCGTCGCCGAGCGGCGTCGAGAAGCGAGCTTCGGCGGTGGTGCCCACCGGCAGGACCAGACCCTTTTGGATCGACATGTCGACCACGGCTTGGAAGTTGCGGGCGTGGATCGCGCTCACCCGGCCCACGACCGCGTCGCCGTCGCGGACCTTGGCGTTGGGGGCCAGGGACGCCACGGTGCTGAACACGGCGTGGATGGTGTAGCCGCCGCCACCACTGCCGCCGATCTGGGGCAGCGACTGCAGGCTCAGCCCGCACCCGCCCAGGGTCAGCGTGGCCGCCACGCCGGCTGCCACTGCGACCATCCGGCGGCGCACTCGTCGCCCGCTCACTTGGACGCGTCCATGAGTGCGGCTAGGGACAGGTCGGGGGCGGCGGGCGTTCCGGGAGCGGCGTTGAGGGCGGTGGCCGCCGCGGAGAACGAGCAGATCGGTGCCAGCACCGGAGCGGCCGACTGCATGGTGAACAGCTGGACGGTGCGCAGCAGCGTCGAGCCGCACACTTGCTTGACGAGCCCCTGGGATGCGGTGGGGACCGTCACCCTGGCCTGCAGGATCGGCGTCGGGTGGGCCGGGTCGGTCATGTCGAGACCGACCGCGTTTTGCAGGTTCTGGCCGGCGAGGGGCAGCAGCTGCAGGGCCTGGCCGAGGCTGGCCTGCTGGCTGGCGGTGGCCGCCGCGGCCGCGTCGAGGTTGCGGATGGTGGCGCCGATGGTCGTGCCGTTGGTCTTCACGAAGTTGGCGACTTGGGCCAGGGTCTGCTGGAGCGTCGAGAGGGCGCCCGCCAGCTGGGTCTTCTCGCCGTTGAGCTGGCTGGCGGCGCCGGCGAGGGTGGAGGTGAACAGCTCGTAGTTGGAGCTGTCGTTGGCCAGGGTCTTGACGAACGAGCTGAGCTTGTCCAGGGTCCCGGCGAGCTGCGGGGCGTCCGCGGCCAGGCCGGTGGCGGCTGACGCCGCGGCGGCGATGGTGTCGTGGAGCGGCTGGCCTTGCCCGTTGAGCTGGCTGTTCAGCTCGTTGAGCAGGCTGGCGAGCACCCCCTGCTGGTCGGCGGCGGTCGGCCCGAGGGCTTTGAACAACGAGTCCAGGGTGCCCAGCACCTGGTCGATCGACATCGGGATCACGGTCCGGTTCGTCGGTATGACCGCGTGGTCGGCCATCGTCGGGCCCCCGTTGTAGACAGGGGTGAGAGCAACGAAGCGGTCGTTGACCACCTGCGGGGCCATGAGGACCGCCGACGCGCCGGCCGGGATCGACACGCTGCGCTTGACCTTCATGGTCACCACGACGCCGTTCACGCCGGGCTTGACCGACGTGACCGACCCGACGGGGATGCTGAGCACTTCGACGTGGTTGCCGGCGTAGAGGCCCGGCGCCTGGGCGAACACCGCGGTGATGGTGCGCATCGGGGCGGAGCCGCGGGTCACCACCACGCCCAGCGCTCCGATGGCGACGATCGCCGCGACCAGCCCGCCGACGAGCGGGACCAGCCCGACGCGGCGGGTTAGGCCCCCGACCCACGCCGGCAGCCGACCGGGGCCGCTCCCGCGACGGAGAGCCGGGTCGAGGAGGGTCATGCCTTGCACCCCTGTCCGGTCAGGACGTTGGAATCGGTGTCGGCTCCCGGCTTGGAGCACTCCTTGATGACGTTGTCGGCGATCAGCAGCGTCGGGGCCACCGCGTCGAGGTACGGGCCGTTGCCGGTGGCGTTGGTGACGTACTTCGAGAAGCCGGCCAGGATCGGGATGGTCTGGCCGAGCGACGCCGAGTCCTTGGCCAGGACCCCGGACACCGTCTGCAGGTTGGCGAGCAGGGCGCTCAGGTTGGCCTTCGGATCGGTCAGGATCGAGCTGACCTGCCGGCTGAGGGACTGCGTCGACGCCAAGAGGTTGTCGATGTCGGTCTTGCGGGCCTCCACCACCTGCAGGACCAGCGTGCTCTGGCCGATCAGCGTCAGGAGCGGCTGCTGGTGAGCGTCGAGGGTGGCGGTGACTTGCTGGGCTTCGGCGACCAGGCTGGACAGCTGGTCCTGCCGGTCGGCGATGACCTTGGAGAGCGCGCCGAGCCCGTGGATCGCCGCCGCGGTGGCCGAGGGCGACGTGCCGGCCAGGTCCTGCTCGGCGACGGTGAGGGCCTTGGCCAGCTGCTGCTGGTTGATCTGGGACACCTCGGTGCCGAACTGGGTGACGGTACCTACGATGCTCGGCGAGCCGAACGTCCGCTCGATGGGGATGGTCTGACCCGGGCGCATCGTGCCGGGGCCGCTGCGATCGAGCTGGATGTACTCCTGGCCGAGAGGTGAGAGGACCTTGACCTGCAGGGTCGTCGTCGAGCCGAGCGGGATGCCGTGCTTGACGTTGAACGACAGCACGACGTGGTTGCCTTGCAGCGTGGCGCCGTTGATGGTGCCGACGTTGACGCCGGCGATCTCGACGTTCTCGCCTTTGACCAGCTGACCGGCGTCGGCCAGGTCGGCGTAGTAACGGTCGGTGGTGTTGAACAGCCGGCCGAAGTTGAACGCCACCAGCACCGCGGCCACCAAGACGACGGCGGCGACGACGGCGACGATTTTGACGTTGCGCTCGCGGAAGGGCTTCATCACTGGCAGTTCGGGGTGTGCTGGCTCGGGTCGCCGAGCGGTCCGTGCGGGAGGTTGATGCCGTTGGTGACCGGCGCCAGGCTGCCGGTCAGGTTGGTGAGGAGAGACGCGACCGGCGCCGGGAGCGCGCCGCCGGCGCCGGTCAACCCGTTGATCAGCGTGCTCAGATCGACGAGCGTCAACGGGAGCGGCTTCGCCGGGTTGACCGTCAGGTTGCACAGGTAGAACTTGGCGTAGGTCCCGTTCTGGAGGGTGCCGCTCAGGCTCGTCAGGGTGCCGCCGGTGGTCCGCAGCAACCCGTCGAGGGAGGTCTGGTTGGCCGCGATGGCGGCGGTGACGCCGGTGAGGTCGGTGATCGACGACTGCAGGGACGGCTGGATCTGGCCGGTCAGGCCGCTGAGGCCGCCGGTGAGGGTCGACGCGCTGGAGATGGCCGATGAGATGAGGCCTCGCTCCCCCGCCAGGTTGCCTGCCAGCGACGCGAAGCTGTCGATGAACTGGCCGACCTGGGTGTCGTGACCGGCGACGGTGGTGAGCAGGGTGTTGAGGTTGCTGACGACCTGGTCGATGATCTGGCTGCGGTCGGCCAGGTTGTTGGTCAGCCGGGCGGTCTCGGTGACCAGCCCCGAGATGTTGGTCGACTGCCCCTGGAAAGCGCCGATGATGTTGGCGGTCAGCTGGTTGATGTCGGCGGGGGTGAGAGCTTGGAACAGCGGCTGGAACCCGTTGAACAAGTCGGTCAGGTCGAGCGCCGGCTGGGTGCGCGACACGGGGATGGTGGAGCCGGGCGGTAGAGGGCCGCCGCCGGAGCCGGCGGTGAGGGTCAGGTTCCGCTGCCCGAAGAGGTTCTCGAACTCGATCTGCGCCTGTGACGTGGTGCGCAGCTGCTGGGACGTGTCGAGGGTGAAGCTGACCAGGGCGTCGTTGCCTCGCAGCGACACGGAGCTGACCCGCCCGACCTTGACGCCCGCGACGCGCACCGGGTCGCCGTTCTGCAGCGACGACGCGTTGGTGAACAGCGCCTTGTAGCGGTGGGTGGGGGAGGTGTCGAGATCGAGGAGGCTGGCCACCACAACCGCGGTGAGCACGAGCGACGCGGCGGTGAACACGGCCAGCTTGACGACGATCCCCGCCAGCGCCTTGCTCATGCCGACCCCAGGCTGCCGAGCAGCGAGCCGAGCACGGCGGCGGCCGCCGGGGAGGTGGTCGCCGGCGAGGCGCCCGACGCCTGCGACAAAAGCGCGGTGGCCACTTGTTGTTGAGCGGCGGGGGCGACGGCGGTGGTGGCGACACCGCGCGACGCCGCGGCCTGGGTGGCGGCGGCGGTTGCGGTGCCGCAGTTGGGGCCTTTCTCGGTGCCGTAGGACGGGCAGTTAGCGGCGGTGTAGGTCGGGGGGTTCATCAGCGACGCGAAGGCGTACTGGGCCTCGGAGTTGGCGATGGGCGCCGGAAGCAGAAAGCTCCCGGCGAAGAGGGAGTCCATCGGGTTTGAGAGGAAGATCCCAGCCTCGAACTTGACGTAGGGGCCTTGCTCCAGAGCCGGGAACAGCTTGGTCGCCAGCAGGTTGAGGTTGGTGAGCGTCTGGGGGATGACGTCGGGGTTGGCTTGGACGTCGACGAGGATCGGCAGGAAGTTGGTGAGGAACGCGTGGAGCGCCCCGTCGATGCTCGTGAGCAGCTGGGTGCTCTGGTCGGCGACGGACCTCCCGAGACCGAGGGCGTTGGTGAGGTCAGCGGCGGAGCCCGTCACGGTCTGGGCGACCGTCGCAGAGTTGGAGGCGGTGGCGAGGAGGTTGGGGACCGCGGCGGACAGCCCGTCGAGCACCGGGCCCAGCGAGGCGATGTCGTTGTTGAAGGTCGGCAGCTGGGGGATCATGCCGTCCAGGTAGGCGGTGAGGCGGTCGACGGCCTGCCCGACAGAGGGCCCCTGCCCCTGGAGGGCGGTGCCGAGGGCGTTGAGGGTGGTGTCGATCTGGGCCGGGTGCAGCCCGGTGAGAAGCCGGTTGGTGTCCGCCAGGGTGCCCTGCAGCGACGCCGAGCCGGTCGTCGCCGCGGCCAGCATCTCCCCGGCGTGCAGGCGGCCGGCCGCGGCCGGTGAGGGGGTCAGCACGACGGACTGCACCCCGAAGATCGATGCGGGAGCGACGGCGATGCTGACGTTGGAGGGGATGTTGGTGATCTTGGAGGGGGTCAGGTGCAAGGTGACCACCACCGACCCGTCCCTGGTGGTGCGCCCCTCCCCTTGCACGGTGCCGACCTGGACCTGGCGGAAGGTCACCAGCGCGCCGGGGTCGACGGGCTGGCCCGGAGGCAAGGTGGCGGTCACCGCGACGTAGTCGGTGAAGGCACCGCTGAACGACAGGACCATCCCGGCGACCGCCGCGACGAGGATTGCGACGAGCGCGACGCCCGCTCCGGCGAGCAGCAAGGTCCGGCGGTTGGCGGCCCGCTGGTGAGCCTCGAAGGACCGGGCGGTCGCGCTCACCGGAGGAGCCTGCGCTCGATTGCGCCGGCCGCACCGGGCCACCTCCAGCGGTGACCAGGGCAGGCGGCGGCCACCTCGGATCGGGCCAACCTCGGAATCCCCCGGTTTGTCGTGCCGTCGGCCCCTGTGCGGGCCGGTCAGTCGTTACGAGAGGTCATTCGACGCGTCCGACCCGCTCTCCTTCCCGCCGGGCCCGGGGGGAAGGCGGCCTTACAGGTGCCCGAACGCCAGGCACCAGCACAGCGCGGTGAGGCTGAGGCCGTCGGAGACCTTCCCGACTTGCATCTCGTGGCGGAGGCGTTCGACGGGCAGCCACTCCACCCGCTCCGATTCGGTCCAGTCCGTCGGCGGTCCGACGCGGGTGGCACTGTCAGCCTTGAACAGATGGAAGGTCTGGTCGGACAGGCCGTTGGAGGGGTGGTAGGAGGTGAGCGGTTGGAGGGGCCCCGGCTGCCATCCGGTCTCCTCCAGGACCTCGCGCGCCGCGCCCGCGGCGAGGTCCTCGCCGGCCTCGACCCGCCCGGCCGGGATCTCCCAACCCCAGGTGTCGGTGACGAACCGGTGCCGCCACAGCAGCAGCACGCCGTCGGCTCCGGTCACGACCACCCCGGCCGCGGGCAGCGGCATGCGCACGACGTGGTGGTCGAAGCGCCGGCCGTCGGGAAGCTCGACGTCGGCTAGGCGCAGCCCCACCCACGGGGAGTCGTAGATGGCCGTCTCGCCGTGCACCCGCCAACGCATGCCCGTGAGGGTAAGCGAGCCGGGCGCTCCTACCGGACGGCCCCAGCGCCGCCCCGAAGGACCACCCGACGTCGCGTCCGGACCCGCCAAGGTTCGCCGGCTACCCGCGCGGTTCCTGCCTGGGCTACCGTGCGCGGTCGAGTGGTCGACGACGAGCTGATGGACGCCGCCTTGGCGGAGGCCCGCGAGGCGGGACGCAACGGCGAGGTGCCGGTTGGCGCGGTGGTGGCGGTCGACGGCGAGGTGGTGGCGTCGGCCGGCAACCGGCGGGAGACCGATCGGGACCCGACGGCGCACGCCGAGATCCTGGCATTGCGGGCCGCGGCAGATCGGTTGGGGAAATGGCGGCTAGGTGAGGCGACGCTGTATGTGACGCTCGAGCCGTGCGCGATGTGCGCCGGCGCCTTGGTGAACGCCAGATTGGGAAGGCTGGTGTACGGGGCGGCCGACCTGAAGGCGGGGGCGGTCGGGTCGCTTTACAACCTTTGCGTCGATCCTCGCCTCAACCATGAGGTGCCGGTGAGCATCGGGGTGCGGGCCGACGAGTGCTCCGAGCTGCTGTCGGGGTGGTTCGCGGCCCGCCGGGCGGCGCCGACGGGCGAGGGCGGCTGACGGCGCGCCCCCGCCGGGCCGGTCGCCTCGCCTAGGAGGGCTCGGCCGTCCCGTTACGCCGGGCGCGCTTGACCTTCGCCGCGGCCTCGTCGAGGCGCTCGGCTTCCTGCTCGCTGCGCACCGCGGCTTGCCGCGTGGCGAGGGCCGCCTCCTCGGCGGCGATCTCGTCAAGCCGGCGGCGCCGGGCCTCAGCGTCGAGGCGCCCCTCGGTTCGGGCCTGGGTGGTCCGAGCTGCGGCCTTGCGACGCTGCGCGCCCTGCGAGGCGGCACTGGCCGCCCGGCGCTCGGCTCGGTCGACCTGCGCGGCGCGTGCTGCGGCGTCACGCTCGGCGGCGGCGACGGCTCGCCGCTCGTCCTCGCGGCGGCGCTCCAGCTGCGAGTCGGCCTGCGCTCGGGCGGTAGCCGCCCCGGCTCGGAGGTCGTCAGCTCCGGCCCGCTGGTCGGCGGCGACCCGCCTCCGCTGGCCGTCGACGACCAAGTCGGCGTCGCTCACCGCTCGCCCGATGGCGATCCGGGCGCTGGCGTCGGCCCGAACGAGCGTGCTGCGAAGCGGCGACGACGCGTCGCCCTGACCGAGCACCGGCGCGATGCACTCCAGGGGCAGGCGCAGCGCGTCGAGGTACAAGGTGATCGCCCGGCGGGCGGGCGCCGGCAACGCCATCACGAGCCCTCCGGGTCCAGGGCGTCGGCTCGCGCCTCGGCGTTGGCCGCGTCGCGCTCCAGGCGGTCGGCGTCAGCGACGGTCCGGGCGTGAGCGGCCTCCGCCTCGGTCTGCCGCTCGGCAGCCTGCCGCTCCCGTGCCACCTCGTCTGCAGCGACCGCCTCGCGGGCGGCGGCGGCTTCGGCGGCGATCTGCGCTGACCGGCGCTGCTCGTCGCGCGCCGCGGCGCGCTCGGCCTCCGCCGCCGACTGCTCCGCCTCCAGCCGGCGCCGCTCGATCAGCAGCCGGTCGCGCTCGGCGGTGAGGTCGGCCTGCTCGGACTTCTCCTCGGCCTCGGCCCGGCGGGCCGAGGCCTCGGCTGCAGCGTCGGCGCTGCTCTCCTGCAGCCGGCCTTCCCTCGCCAAGTCGTCGCGGCCGGTCACCTCGCCGACCTTGGCCTTGGCTTTTCCGACCAGCCGTCCGAGCGTGCCGCCCGTGATCCCGTCTGCCATCCGCGTGCCTCCTCTGTCGGCTCGTGGCCTGGTACTACCCCCTCCCGCTCCGGCCACGCCCGCGGAGGTCAGTTCAGCGAGAGCCGTACCAGGCGATGAAGGTGTCGAGGACGAAACTCACCGGCCGGCGCAGCGACCACCGAGTATCCTTAGCTCCACTAAGAGGCTCAGCGGATTGGTGTTGATGCCGGTGACCAGCGGTTTCGCCAGTCGATGAGTTTGGCGACGAGCAGGAATGTGACGGCCAGGGCGAACTGGGCGATGCGGTGGGCGGGCTTGCG
>NZ_JAIMCB010000010.1 GCF_025499425.1 Acidiferrimicrobium sp. IK | reverse complement strand
ACACAGCGCCGCCGCGTCGAGCAACTCACGGTTGGATTCGCTCCGTCCTTGCACCCGACAATTCTCGACGGTCTGGGCCCAAATCGCGAGCACCGAAGCGAGAATTGTTCAACAGTGTCCTAGGCAAGTGTTGGAGTCCAGGGGGCCGGCCTCGGAGGGTTCTCGGCCCGGATCCCCAGCGCGACCGGGTCAGGTCGCCGCAGGCGAGGCGGTGAGCTGTTCAACTTCATCGTGTTCGGCAACGGCATGCCGCTGTCCCGGAGCCCCTCGCCGATGCGCGGAGCGGACAGACAGCTCCGTCAATCGGGGCCAGGCAGCTCCCGAGCCGGGGAGGTGAGATGGTGGCCTGCCGGCTCGCTAAGGCCGTAACGACCGGGCCCGGCGCGGACGGCGCCAGCCCGGCGGCACGTACCAATGCCGCCGGCAGACGCCGGCTCGACGCCGGATGCCGCCCTCGTGTGGATTAGGCACCTGACTGGCACTGGTTGAGGACGCCTTAGAGGCAGCTCTATCCAGTGCTGGATCTCACAGTGCCTGGGCTCGAGCCTCTGCAGCCCTTAGCCGGCACGGGGCGAGCCCTCCGCAGGGCCGACGCCCGGGTAGCGGCGAGGTTTCACGTGCAACAGGGCGACCTAACCCTCAGGCACACGTTCCACGTGAAACATCCCGGGCGAACCTCTTGCCACACCGGATACGGGGGCACCCAAGTGGAGCCTGCGGCAAGGGCGAGCAGCGGGCGCACTGGGGACGCGCGTGCGCACCAGGCCGCGCCGGGGACCCAGGGAGTGCGGGGGGCACCGGGGAGTACGGGGGGGCACCGGGGAGTACGGCAGGCCTGGGGCGTACGGCCGCAGCAGCCGGACCCTCTATCCCTCCGGTCTAGGACCAGAGCGGCCTCTTCACAGGGATTCCGGTCCGTCGTGGGTACCGGGCTGGGCACTCGACGACCTGGCGGAGGACCTGGGCCGCAAGCGGCTCGGTCATCGACTCCGAGGCGACCAGACCGAGCTCTGACAGTCCCGACGGCAGCCATCGATCCGGAGCACCCCCGGGCGGCTCGGTCACCACCGCCGCGCCTCCGACGCGGAGGAACGGTGCGGCGCACTCCGCAGTCGGCGCCGGCGCGGCGAATCCCCTGGCCACCAGAAGGTCATAGGCGCCTCGCAGAGCCCCCCGAGCCGCTTCCTCGGCCCGTTGGGCGATGACGTCCACCCGGCCGCCTAGGGCGAGGGTGGCGACGAACTCCTCCAGAGCCCCTGCACGCTTGGCCGACCCGTCCAGGAGCGTCCACTCCCACGCTGGGATCGCCAGCGCCAGCACCAGTCCGGGCACACCTCCGCCGCTGCCGAGGTCCATCGCCCGGAGTCGTCCGCTCGCGGCGGCGCTCCCTTTGCGTGCCTCTGCAGCGCCCTCTCGGGCGGGCTCGAGCGAGCTCCCGGTCCGATTGGCGGCAGCAGCACTGCGCAGCACTACCGGGACCAGGGCCAAGCTGCGGTCGATCTGGTCGTCTATGGGCCCGGGACCGAGGAACCCCAGCTCCCGGGACCGGTGTAAGACCTCGGTCAGACGCGCCCGGTCCCCGGCCTCGAGGCCGGGGACCGGATCAGATGTAGTCACTCGGCACCAGACGGGCCGACCTCGACGCCCACAGCGGGGGAGCAGTCAGGCCCACGGGGGAGCGGTCACGCACGCAGCGAGCGGTGACCGGCGTCAGTCTTCGGCCGGCACGACGACGACGTGACGGCGGGCGTCCTCGCCCTCGGAAATGGTGGACACACCATCCACGTCGGTCAGGGTGTCGTGGACGACCTTGCGATCAACCGCGCTCATCGGCTCCAGGGCCTGGCGCACCCCGGTGGCCTTGACGTTCTCGGCGATCTGGAGAGCGAAGCGGGCCAGGGCCTCGGACCGCTTCCGGCGGTAGCCGGCTACATCGACGTTGATGCGGCCGTTACCGGCGCTGGTCTTCTGCTGGACCGCAGAGCGGGTCAGGTCCTGCAGGGCGAGAAGCGTGGTGCCCTTCGGGCCGATGAGCATGCCCAGGTCGGTGCCGGTCACCGCGACGTCGATGACGTCCTCGTCCCCGACGGTTGCGGTGACCTCCGCGGCCACTCCGAACTCCTGCACCAAGCCGAGGAGAAACTCCCGGGCTACTTTGCCCTGCTCCTCGAGCGGTACGTCCACGTTGCTCATCTTGTCCCTCTCCTCGTTGCGCTCTTCGGTGGCGCGGCGCGATCCGCGACCGGTGCCCGCCGACGCCGAGCCGTTTCGCCGGCCGCTGCCCGCCGGGCGGCCCTTGTCGGCCGGGGATTCGGTGACCGCAGCTGCGGCCTCTGCGATCGCTTCGCCGACGGGGTCCCCACCGGCCGGAGCGGCGGCCGGTGCATCACTGCCGCTTGCCTCGGCTGACACTGCGGTGGTCGCTACCGCTCCCGGCGCGCTGGCCGTTTCGCCGGCGGCTCCCCCGGCCCGGTTGCGCCGGCGGTTGCGCCGGTCGTCCTTCGGGCGCGGCGCAGTGGGACGGACCCGAGAACGAACCCTGGCCTCTCCTCGCATCCGGCCGAACAGGCCGGCCTTGGGCTCCGCAAGCACCTCGAACTCTGCGTCCTGCTCGTCAACACCCAGCTCATCGAGGGCGGCCTCTTTGGCCTCCTCGATCGACTTGCCGGTGGTTTCGATCCACTCCATCTAGCGTCCTCGCCGCTTCCTGTTGGTTCGGGGGGTGCGGGCGGCTCCCGTTCGTCCACCGTTACCGGCGCCTGCGCCGGTGCGCGGACGGGTGGGACCAGCTCCGTCACCGTTTCCGTTGCCGTCGGCGCGGGTGGGGGTGGCCCCGCTGCCGTTGACGGCCTTACCGTTGGCCCCCTTGCCGGCGCCCGTTGCCTTCGCGCCGGTGTTCTTGTTTGCCGGGGCCGCTTGAGGCAGCCCCTTGGCCGCCTGCCCTTTGGCTGCAGGTCCCTTCGGAGGGGTCGCCTTGGCGGATGCGCCCTTGGAAGGGGTGCGCCCGGGCTCCCTGGCGGCGCGCTCCTCGCGGGCCTTGGCGGACTGCTCTGCCGCCGAGGAGAGAAGGTCGCGAAAGCGGCTCTTGGGCGCGGGAGCCGAGGGGGCCTCCCGCTTGCGCTTCCCGGTCTCGATATCGCGGGTCTCCGCCTCGATCTCTTTGATCTCCTGCGCCGCCAGCGCCTTGACCTTCGGGTCGTAGCGGTACATGAGGGTCTGCTGGGCGATCCGGCACAGGTTGGACATGCCGTAGTAGAGGACCACGCCAGCGGGGAACCGAATGCAGATGACGCCGAAGATCAACGGCAGGTACTTCATGATCTTCGCCTGCGGGTTGTCCGCGTTCGCCGGGTTGCGGTTCATCATCTGGACCGTCTGGGCGTACTGCGTGCCCATCATGATCAGCAGCAGGATGAAGTAGGGGAGAGCTGAGCCGACGCCGCTGTGGCTGCTCAGGGCGTTCTTCGACAGATCCACGCCGAAAGCGTTGAGGTGGCCGTGCGCCGCGACGATGTCGTGGTACATCGTCGTCGACTTCGACAGGTACCGGGGGGTGGGCGTCCCGTTGGTGATGTGCGACAGCCCGTCGATCACCCGGAACAGCGCGAAGAACACCGGGAGCGGCAGCAGCGTCGGCAGGCAGGAGCCGAACGGGCTGACGTTGTGCTCCTTGTACAGGTCCATCGTCGCCTGGCTGAGGGCGGCCCGGTCGTTGCGGTGCTGCTCCTGGAGCTTCTTGATCTGGGGCTGCAGCTTCTGCATGGCCAGCATCGACCGGGTTGTCTTCAGCGTCAGCGGGGCGATGAGGATCATCCAGGCCAGCGACAGCACCAAGATGGCGACCCCGTAGTTGGGGATCACCGAGTAGATGCCCGCCAGGATGGCGGCGATGGGCTTGGCGATCGGGTCGAGGCTGAGCCCGCCGGCGGCCAGGACGTGCGCGGCTTGGAAATGCATCAGTGCGTCCTCATTCGGGAACGGGATCGGGACCGAAGGGGCCCCCGGGGCGGCACCGTCCGAGCCGGCGGACGGTCAGGACAAGGCCTCGGCGAGTGCCGTGGCGGGCGACGGCCTGGGCGGCGTACTCGGAGCAGGTCGGGGTGAAGCGACAGGGGGAGAGACGACCGGCCCGGGCCACCTGGTAGACGCGCAGCAGCCCCACCACCCCCCGGGCCACCCAGGTCGGAGCAGCAGCCGCCCGGCTGGTGGCTTCGTCACCGTGGGCGTCGCTACCAGAGCACTGGTGTTCCGGGGCGGTGTCTGCCGGGGCCGGACGCGCCGTCGAGGTCACGCCGGTCCCCGCTCGGAGAGTTCGGACCCGGGCGCGGACGGCCGCGAGCGCTCGGCGAGGGTCGTGACCGCGTCGAGCGCTCGTAGGAGAGTCATCCGAAGGTCCTCGTAGGAGAGGTGAACGGCGTCGGGCCCAGCGCCGACCAGGTAAGCGCCGGGCGGCAACCGATTAGCTGCGCTCCGCAAACAGGTACGGAGCTGGCGGCGCAATCGGTTGCGTACGACGGCCGAGCCCACGCGCTTACCGATGGCAAACGCCACCCTGGGAGGCTCCGAGGGGTCCCCGGGGACCCACGATACCGTGAGGGGGCCGCTGCGGCGGCGCCGCCCGGAACGCAGTGCCCGGAAGGTGGCACGGCGATCGACCCGCCAGATCAGGCCGACAGCTTGTGACGGCCCTTGAGCCGGCGGCTCTTCAGGATCGCCTGCCCGGCGCGGGTCGACATGCGATGCCGGAAGCCGTGCTTCTTGGCCCGCTTGCGATTGTTGGGTTGATAGGTGCGCTTCACTCATTGCCTCCTCGAGTGCCGTCAGTTTGAAGGCCCGGCCGCTGCGCCGTGCCGGATGAGCAACGGCGATGCGCGTCAGTCCAGACGGCCCGCGGGCACGTTGAGCAAGGGTAGAACAGTGCGAGGCCGCACGCCACTCGCCCCTCGCTCCCGGCCCGTCCGGGCCTCGTCCCTCGCCCGCGCCGTGATCGAAGTGAACGGCGCGTACGTTCACAATGTGTGGACGGCGAGCACCACGGTGCCACATCCTGCGGCGGCGCGGTGAGCGGGCCAGCGCCCGCGCATTTGCCGCCTCCCGGCTGGTACGCCGACCCGACTGGGTTCCCCGGCAGCGTCAGGTGGTGGGACGGGGCCCGCTGGAGCCACACCACCGGTCGAGCCCCCGCCTACCGCCAGCCGCCCTCACCGCCAGCGCCGCCGGCCGGCTACTGGCCGCCGCCCTCACCGCCAGCGCCGCCGGCCGGCTACTGGCCGCCGCCCTCACCGCCAGCGCCGCCGGCCGGCTACTGGCCGCCGCCCTCACCGCCGCCGACGTCCCCGCTACGGACGCCGCCAGATCCGCCGCCCGATCACTGTGGCGCCGCCGATGGGCCGTCCGCGACCCGTATGCCGGCTCGCGCCGCGTGGTGGGCCCTGCTCGGCCTCGCGATCGGGGAGGTCGCCGGGGGCGTAATCGGTGCGCTCGCTGGGGCGGTCACCGGCGCCGGCAGCACCTCAGCGCTGGTCGTCCTGGCCGGCGAGCTCGGCCTGTGGGCTGGGATGCTCGGCGCCTGCATCTTCGTGGCCCGCCGGTACGGCACGGGGTCGCTCCGCCGGGACTTCGGTGCCCGGTTCCGTCCCGCCGACCTCGGGTGGGGGCCTCTGGTCACCGTTGCCGGTCTGGTCGCCACGGCGGTGTTGTCCCATGCGTTCGTCGGGACCCGTCTGTCGGGGAGCAACACGCAGCTGATCGACGGTCAGACCCATAACACCGCCGGGTTCGCGGTGATCGCGGTGATCGTGTCGGTCGGGGCGCCGATCTTCGAGGAGCTGTTCTTCCGGGGGCTGGTGCGTGCTGCGCTGAGCTCCCGGCTCGGGCCGATCGGGGCGGTGTTCGCCCAGGCTGGCCTGTTCGGGCTGGCACATCTCAACCCGACGAGCGGGCTGGGCAACGTCGAGGTGGTGGTGGTCATCGGCGCGTTCGGCGTGCTGCTCGGTCTGGCCGCTCAGCTCACCGGTCGGCTGGCCGCAGGGATGATCGGCCACGGGCTTTACAACCTCTTGGTGACGGTCGCGATCCTCACCCGTTGACAGTTAGGGTGGCTCACGCGGGGGTCGAGCCCCGCCCGCGGCAGGGCCTGTGCCGCTACTCCTGCCGGCGGGCCGCGCCGGCCCCTTTTCTCCACCTCCATCGCGATGATCGACGCCTCCGCCCCTCACCACGTCCACTCCGCACTGAGCACCCTCCTCGGTGTCGCCAGCGGGTCGGCTACCAACGACCGCGGGGTGATCTACCAGTTCCTCACCAGCGTCGGGGTGGGCAGCTCGACCGCCCACGACGTCCAGGTCTACGCGGTCGGCCCGCTGCGGATCGTTCTGGTGTTCGTCATCGCATTCGTGATCACCCGGCTGGTCTCCCGCCTGTCCCGCCGCCTGGTGGGGTCCCTCAGGCTGGTGTCGCCGCTGGTCAAGGCCACGCCCCGGGGAGCCGACCGGGCTCGCACCCTGGCCGGGGTGATCACGAGCATCCTCAAGGCGATCATCTGGATCGTGGCGTTCCTGACCGCCCTCGGGGAGCTGAGCATCAACCTGGCGCCGTTCGTGGCCACCGCCACGGTGATCGGCGCGGCGGTTGGCTTCGGCGCCCAGACCCTGGTCAAGGACTTCCTATCGGGCGTGCTCATCCTGGCCGAGGACCAGTACGGCGTGGGCGACAGCATCACCATCAACTCGTCGGGCACGACAGGAGTCGTGGAAAGCGTGAATCTCCGCACGACCCGGGTGCGGGCGCTGGACGGGATGGTCTGGTACGTCCCCAACGGGGACATCCGAGCGGTCGGCAACAGCACGGAGACCGACAGCGCGGCGCTCGTCGACATCATGGTCCCCCATGGCACCGATCTGGTCGCCGCGGGTCACGAGGCGGAGGCCGCCGCCCGCCGGCTGGCGGCCCGGCCGGAGTGGGAGAGCGTGTTCAGTGCCCCGCCCGCCTTCGTGGGCGTGCAGGCGACCGACAACGACAGTGTGACGCTCCGGGTGATCGCCCACACCACTCCGGGCAGCCACTATCGGGCGGCCCGGGAGCTTCGCCTAGCCATCCTCGAGGCCCTGCGGGTCGAGGGTCTGGCCTGGGCTGAGGACCCGCCGGCGCTGTCGCCGGCGCCCCCCGCCGCAAGCCCGGCCGGTGTTGCCGCCGCCGCGCCCGCTGCCAGTGCTGACGCCGGCGTGACCACCGCCAGTGGCGCCGCCGGGTCCGGGACCGCCCCTGGCGGGCCGACCGAGCGCTCCTCCGCCACGCCTCCCCGCCGGTTCCGCCGCCGGGGCTGAAATGTTGAGTAGATGGATCGACTTTCCATCCCGGCTTGCGGTACCGTGCTGCTCATCGGCTCGTGACACGTGCCGGAAACATTCCAGCCGGACATCTCCAGGAGGAACCCATGGCTCTGCAGCTCGGTGACGAAGCCCCCGATTTCACGACTGAGACCTCGGAGGGGACCATCTCCTTCCATGAGTGGCTCGGCGACAGCTGGGGGGTGCTGTTCTCCCACCCGAAGGACTTCACGCCGGTGTGCACCACGGAGCTAGGCGCGGTGGCTCGGCTCAAGGACGAGTTCGACAAGCGCAACACCAAGGTGATCGCGATCAGCGTCGACACCGTCGAGTCCCACAAGGGTTGGATCCCCGACATCAACGAGACGCAGGGGACCACGGTCAACTTTCCGATCATCGCCGACCCCGACCGCAAGGTCGCTGACCTGTACGGGATGATCCACCCCAACGCCGGCGACAGCGTGACCGTGCGTTCGGTCTTCATCATCGGGCCGGACAAGAAGATCAAGCTGACGATCACCTACCCGCAGAGCACCGGCCGCAACTTCCAGGAGATCCTGCGGGTCCTTGACTCGCTGCAGCTCACCGCCAAGCACCAGGTTTCCACCCCCGCGGACTGGAAGGAGGGCGACGACGTGATCATCGCCCCGGCCATCTCCGACGAGGCGGCCAAGGAGAAGTTCCCGGCAGGTTGGAACACCCTCCGCCCGTACCTGCGCCTCACCCCTCAGCCCAAGTAGGACGCTACGCCGTGACGGAGTGGCGCCCGTCACATCGCTCGTCCCCAGGTTGTGGATGAATCTGGGGACGAGTAACAGCGGTGTAACTCAGCTGGTGCCGGTCGCGGCGGGGCAGCCGCCGCCGGTATCAGCTGCCGGTAGCGGGGTCACCGGTACTGGGTGGCGGTGATGAACCCGGCGACGATGCAGCCGAGGCCGATCAGCAGATAGACGTTGCTGGCGCCGCCGGGCAGCACGCCGAGGTAGTTCAAGACGATACCGAGCACGCCGATGCCGAACAGGGCCAGCATCAGCACCGGGACCCACCACGGGGAGCTCCTGTCCCACTCGTGGGGGACGGGAGCGGTGTAGCGGCCGCTCGCCGGGCGACCCGACTCCTCGGTACCAGCCCTCGAGGAGCCGCCGCGCGCCCGCGCCGGTCCTCCCTTGGGTGTTACCCGACCGGGCGCGTCCTTGGTCCTCCTGGCCATGGGCGCCAGCGTAGGCGACCGCCGGCATCCGCACCCCAGCGGCCGGCAGCCGCGGGGGCGGCCAGCGCCCCAGCGGCGGGGCCGGCGCCCCTGGCCGGCGCCCGCGCCCCTGGCCGGCGCCCGCGCCCCTGGCCGGCGCCCGCGCCCCTGGCCGGCGGTAACCTCGCCGGCCGATGACCCGGATCCTGGTGGTGGACAACTACGACTCGTTCGTCTACAACCTGGTCCAGTACCTCGGCCAGCTGGGGGCGGAGCCGGTAGTGGTCCGCAACGACCGCCTGGAGGTGCGTGACGCGCTGGCCATGCGGCCCGCCGGGATCCTGATCTCGCCGGGCCCGGGCCGCCCAGAGGACGCTGGAATCACCATCGAGCTCATCCGAGCGGCCGCCGGCGAGGTCCCGGTCTTCGGCGTGTGCCTCGGCCACCAGGCCATCGGCGCGGCGTGGGGGGCGCCGGTGGTGCGCACCGCGGTGATGCACGGCAAGACCTCCGAGGTGACCCACGACGGGCGGGGCGTGTTCGCCGGCCTGCCCGACCCGCTCACCGCGACCCGTTACCACTCCCTCGTGGTCGACCCCTCGGGCCTACCGCCCCAGCTGGAAGCCACGGCGTGGACCGAAGACGGCACCCTCATGGGCCTGCGGCACCGGGAGTTGGCGGTGGAGGGTGTGCAGTTCCACCCGGAGTCGATCCTGACCGCCGGCGGTCACCGGATGGTCGCCAACTGGCTGGAGGCCTGCGGCCAGGCCGGCGCCATCGCCGCAGCGGTCGCCGCCGGCCCGGCCGCAGCCGGCGAGCGCCGCGAGGCTAGGTCGACGCGGTCGTAGACGGCGTCGACGTCGTGGAGGGCGGCATCGTGGTGCTGGTCGTGGTGGTCGAAGGCTCGGCGGTGCCGATCACGATGGCCACCGCGCTGCCCGGCGCCACCTGAGTCCCGCCCGCGGGATTCTGGCTGGTCACCACGCCCACCTGGCTCGGGTCCGCGGTGGGGGCGTTTGTCGGGGTGGCGGTGAGGCCGGCGGCGGCGAGCTTCTGCTGGGCCGCGGACTGGGACAGGCCGACCACGTTGGGTACCTGGGCGCCGGTCGACACGTAGAGGGTGACCTGGGAGCCGAACGGCTCGCTGGAGCCGGCGGGGGGGTCGGTGCGGGTGACCTGGCCGGCGGGGTACTTGGTCGACGCCTCATTGGCCTGGGTGACGTTGAAACCCAACTTGCCCAACGTGTTGCTGGCGGTGACGCTGTCCTGGCCGGCGAGCGCCGGGATCTGGACCTGCTTTTGTCCCGACGACAGGATCAGCTGCACGCTGGACCCTTTGGGGGCCTGCTGGCCGGCGGCCGGGTTGGTGCTGATGACGATGCCGGCGGGGATCGTCGAGGAGTTCTGGGACGGGCCGACGGTGACCTGGAACCCGGCGGCCCGTAGGGTGGTGGTCGCCGCGTCCTGGGTCTGGTTGGTGACGTTGGGTATCTGCACCGACGTCGGGCCGGTGCTGTAGGTGAGCACGATCGGCGTGGTGGTGGACGTGCTGGTTCCCGCCGCCGGGCTGCTGCTGATGACCAGGCCCTGGTTGACCGAGTCGCTCTTGGCGCCGGTCTGGGTGATCTTGGTGAAGCCGAGCCCGGACAGCTCGCTTTGGGCCGCGGCCACCGGCTTGCCGATGATGTCGTTCGGGATGATCTTGGTGGTCCCCGACGACGAGGACCACCACCCGACCTGGCGGCCGAGGAAGAACAGCAGCACTCCGAGGACGACCAGCAGCGCGACCAGCAGCCCGACGAACAAGGCGGTCCGGGACCGTTCGGTGTCCTCCTCGGCGGCGGCCAAGGCGGCGGCTCTGCGGTCGCCGGGGCCGGGGACCGGAACGACCCGGGTGCTGTCGGCCGCCGGCTGGACGCGGGTGGCCGCGGCGCCGACCGCGCCGCCTACGACGGTCGGGGCGTAGTCGCCGGCGGTGACGGCCTGGCCCTGCGCGAAGCGCAGCAGGTCGGCCCGCAGCTCGCCGGCGGTCTGGTACCGGGCGGCGGGGTCCTTGGCCATGGCCTTCATGACGATGGCCTCGTAGGCCGGGGGGAGGCCCGGTCGGGCCTGGGCCAGCGACGGCGGCTCCTCCCGCACGTGCTTGTAGGCGATGGTCACCGGGTTGTCACCGGTGAACGGGGCCCGCCCGGCGACCATCTCGTAGAGGACCACCCCGAGGGAGTAGACGTCGCTGCGGGCGTCGACGGTTAGCCCCTGTGCCTGCTCGGGCGAGAAGTAGGTGGCGGTGCCCATGACCGCCCCGGTCTGGGTCAGGTTTTCCGCGGCGCCGACCGCCCGGGCGATGCCGAAGTCGGCCACCTTGACCTGCCCGGCCTGGTCGATCAGCACGTTCCCGGGCTTCACGTCGCGGTGGATCACGCCCCGCCGGTGGGCGAACTCGAGAGCGGCGGCCACGTCGGCGCCGATCACCGCGGCCCGGTTGGGGTCGAGAGGGGCCTGGCGGATCTGCTGGCTGAGCGTCGACCCGTCGATGAACTCCATGACGATGAAGTAGGTCCGCTCGCCCTGGCCCCAGTCGTAGACGGCGACGATGTTGGGGTGCGAGAGGTTGGCGGCCGCCTTGGCCTCGGCCCGGAACCGCTGCACGAACGACTGATCCGTCGACAGCTCAGGGAAGAGGACCTTCAACGCGACAGGGCGGTCGAGGAGGATGTCCTTGGCCAGGTACACCTGGGCCATCCCGCCTCGGGCGATGTGGCGCACCAGTTCGTAGCGGTCGCTGAAGACCTGCTGCTGGGACATGGGCGTTTCAGACCTTACGGGAGGAAGGCCGCCGGGTGAGCGTCAAGGCGCACTCGTCGGGCTGGTGGATGCGCTCGTCGGCGGGGTGGTGGCCGGAGGGAGCGTGGTGGCGGGACTCGTCGCCGGCGGGGCGGTGAGCGGGGGCGAGGTCACCGGCGAGGTCGCCGGCGGTGAGGTGACCTGGGTGGTGACCGACGGCGAGGTCGTGGAAGGAGCGGTGGTGGAAGTGGTGGAGGGGCTGGTCACCGCGGACGACGACTGCACCGCCTTGGCCGTGGCCGCGCCGCTGGCCAGCCACGCCTGGATGACCGCCTTGGCGACCGGGGCCGCCAGCGTGCCGCCCTGGTACGCGTTGCCGCTCGGCTGGTCCGGGAGGAGCACGGCGACGGCGATCGTCGGGTTGGGGACCGGAGCGAAGGCCGCGAACCACGCGTCGATGGTGTTGTGCCCGGTCTGGGCGGTGCCGGTCTTGGCCGCCACCTGCACGCCGGGGATCTTCGCGGCCCCGCCGGTGCCGTTGGGGGCGTTGACCACGCTCAGCATGAGCTGGGTTACCGCCCCGGCCGTTGCCGGCGACGTCGCCTGCAGCCACGGCTTGTCGGAGTAGGTCGATACCGTCCGGCCTTGGCTGTCGGTCACGTGGTCGAGGACGTGGGGGGCCATGATCGTCCCGTTGTCGGCGATACCGGCCGCCGCCAGCGCCATCTCCAAGGGGGTCGCCGACACGTTCTCCTGACCGATGGCAGAGAACGCGATCGCCGGCTGGTTCTGGCTGAAGCTGGACACCGCCGGGAAGCGGGCCTGAGCCACCGCGGGCAGGTCCAGCGGCGGGGTCTGGTCGAAGCCGAACGAATGGGCCTCGTCGTAGAGGTTCTGGCCGCCGAGATCCAGGCCAATTGCACCGAATCCGGTGTTGCACGACACCGTGAAGAGGCTGAGCAGCTGCCCGCCGCAGGTCTCCCCGGCGAAGTTGTGGAGCAGGGAGGTGGTCTGGGGGAGCTGCAGGGCGTTGAGGACCGGATAGGTCTTGGTGGCCAGCGCCGGGTTGTGGTCGTAGACCGCGGAGGAGGTGATGATCTTGAACGTCGATCCGGGAGGCCAGGTGTTGCGGTACGACCCGGGCGACAGCGGGTTGCCGGGGGCGGCCACCAGCTTCTTGTAGTTGGCCATGACCTGGGTCTGGCTGTGGCCGGAAAGGAGGTTGGGGTCGTAGGTCGGGTTGGAGTAGAGCGCCAGCACCGCGCCGGTGGCCGGCTCGATGGCCACCACCGTCCCGGTCCGCCCGCCCAGGGCGGTGGCCGCCGCCTGCTGCATCTTCTGCGAGACGGTGAGGGTGATGCTCTGGGACTTGTTGGTCTGGGTCAGCAGGTTGCGCAGTCCCTGGATGGACGTGGGCAGCGAGTTGGACAGGTTGGCGCCGGTCAGGATGCTGTCGTAGGTCTTCTCCGCTCCTTCCGCGCCGTAGGTGAACGAGAAGTACCCGGTGATCTGGGCGAACAGGCTTCCGAGCGGGTACTGCCGCTGGTACTTGAACTGGTCCTTGGTCGGCACCGACGTGGCCAGCAGCTGGCCGTCGGCGGACACGATCTGCCCTCGGGGCCGGTCGTACTCCCGCACCACTCGGGACCCGTTGAGCGGGTTGTTGTCGAGGGCGCTGGCGTGGAACACCTGCAGGTAGTTGAGCTGGACGAACAGGGCTATGAACAGGACCATCACCCCGGCTCCCACGAGGCGGATCTGCCGGTTCACGACACCCCCGATTCCGGCGGGGTCGGGGTGCCCAGGTCGATCATGCCGGTGTCGAGGCCGACGTCACTCAACTCGACCAGCGAGGAGGGCCGCACGACCATTGGCGTCTCGGTGTCGTCGGAGATCCGCAGCAGCACCGCGACGAGGATCCAGTTGGCGATCAGCGAGCTGCCGCCGTAGGACACGAACGGGAGCGTGATTCCGGTCAGGGGGATGAGGCGGGTCACGCCTCCGACGATCACGAACGTCTGGACGCCGAGGATGAGCGCCAGGCCGGCGGCGAGCAGCTTCTCGAACTGGCGGTCGGCGCGCAGCGCGATGCGCAGCCCGGTGCCGACCATCAGCAGGTAGCCCATGAGCAGCGCGGCCGCGCCGACCAGGCCCAGCTCGTTGGCCACTACCGCGAAGATGAAGTCCGACGACGCGTAGGGGATGTGGCTGGCGTTGGACTGTCCGGGCCCGGTGCCAAAGACGCTGCCGTCGGCGATGGCGAACTGGCCTTGGATGATCTGGTAGCCGGTGGTCTCGGGATGGGCCCACGGGTCCAGCCAGGCCTGCACCCGGGACTGGGCGTGACCGATGACTTTCAGCGCGAACACCGCTCCGGCGGCGAAGAGCCCGACTCCGAGCCCGAGGTAGTAGGCCCGCCCGGTCGCCATCCAGAGCATCCCGATGAACAGCGCGAAGAAGAGGAACGACGAGCCGAGGTCGTTCTCGGCCAGGAAGATCAGCAGCGACAGACCCCAGGCGACGATGATCGGGGCCAGGTAGCGGGGGTCGAGGACCAGGAACCGGCCGATGCGCACGGTGCCGTGGGCCAGCAGATCGGCCCGTTCGACCAGCACGGACGCGAAGAACACCGCGAGGGCCAGCTTGGCCAGCTCCCCGGGCTGGAAGCTGAACGAGCCGAGGTGGATCCACAGCCGGGCGCCGTTGATGTTCTCGCCGATGTGGGGGACCAACGGCAGCAGCAGCAGGCCGATGCCGGCGAACGCGAACAGGTACCGGTACCGCTCGAGGTCTCGCCCTCGCCGGACGACGGCCAGGGTGGCGATGAACACGAGGAAGCCGAGGGCGGTCCACGCCGCCTGCTTGGAGGCCTGCGAGCTCGACAGCCGGGCGATGAACGTGTAGCCGACGCCGTTGAGCAGGCCGGCGGTGGGGAGCAGGATCGGATCCGCGTTGGGGGCCAGGTAGCGCATGGCCACGTGGGCGACGACGAGCAGCGCGAAGAAGATGAGGAGAAAGGGGACGATGTTGGCGGGGAGCGAGCCGGCCTTGCCCAGCCCCGCGATGGCGTAGAGGCCCCCGACGAGGAGGACCGCCAGCACGATCAACCCGAGCTCGGTGCGGCGCCGGGCCGGGGCCCGGGGCGTGGTGGGCGCTGCGACGGCTGCGGCGGCGTTCATCCCTGCGCCTGCGCCTGCTGGAACTCGCGGGTCAGGTTGGCAACGTACGCCTGGGCGGCGGACATCGACGATTCGGTGACGCCGCTTTGCAGATCGGGGATGTGGCGGCTCTCCACCTGCGCGGTGGTCACCGCGGTGCGCTGCGCCACGGTCGGTTTGATCCACAGCACCCCGCCGGGCCGTCCCTTGTAGATGGTGATCTGCTGGCCGCTCAACCCCACGTAGTAGCTGCCCCGCCCGTACCAGGCCAGGGCGCCGGCGGCCGCGCCGAGCACGGCCAGCAGCAGCAGGAAGAACAGCACGACCCGCACCGTCACCAGCCGCGCCCGGGGACGGGCCGGCGCCGCGGCCCGCTCGGCTCTGCGCCGCTGGCGGCGGGAAACGGCGGGGGCCGGGGCCGCGACGGGGGGTACCACCGGCACCGCGGTGGTCGGGTCGCGCACGTCTTCTTTCCCCACCTCCGAAGCGGGCAGCAGCGTGGCGGTGGCGTCGCGCTCGGGGGTCAGCGCGGCGGAGGCTTGGGCGGCGCGGTCGCCGTCGTCGAGGACGTCGACCACGACAACGGTGATGTTGTCGCTGCCGCCCCGAAGCTTGGCTTCTGCGACCAACTCCTTGGCCGCCTCGGTGGGGTCCGACAGCCGGCGCAGCACCGAGGCCACCTGGTTGTCCTTGACCTCCCGGATCAGGCCGTCGGAGCACAGCAGCAGGCGGTCGCCTTTGAACGGGGCGACGGTCAGCAGGTCGACGGGGACGTCGCTGTCGACGCCGAGGGCCCGGGTCAGCACGTGGCGCTGCGGGTGGAACTCGGCCTCCTCGGCCCGCAGCTGACCCTCGGCGACGAGCTCCGCGACCAGGCTGTGGTCGACGGTCAGCTGCTCGAGCTCGCCGTCGCGCAGCAGGTAGACGCGCGAGTCGCCGACGTTGACCACCGCCAGCTCCTGGTTGTCCCCCGACCCGGTCAGCGCCACCGCGACCAACGTCGTGCCCATGCCCCGAAGCTCAGGGTCGCTCTGGGCGGTCTGCCACACCTTCCGGTTGGCCTCTTTGGCCGCAGCCGCCAGGGCGCCAGGATCGTGGGCCGCCCCGGCGCTCCACGCGGCCTCGAGGGCCTTCACCGCGGTGTCGGACGCGACCTCGCCGGCGGCGTGGCCGCCCATCCCGTCGGCCACCGCGTAGAGGGAGTCGGCGAGCAGCAGCTGGTCCTGGTTGTTGGCCCGGACCAGCCCCGTGTCAGTCGCCGCCCCCGCCCGCAGCACCGTCACCGGTGGCCGCTCACGAGGACAGCTCCAGGACCGTGCGGCCGACCGTCAGCTGATCGCCGCGGCGCATGACGGCGGGGGCCGACACCTTCTTGCCGTTGAGCAGGGTCCCGTTGGTGGACCCCAGGTCCTCGACCCACACGTCCCCGTCTCGTCGGAACACGCGGGCGTGGAGCTGGGAGATGAACGTGTCCTCCGGCAGCGACACCCCGCACCCCGGGGCCCGCCCCACCGTCAGCTCGCCGCCGTCCTGGTTGCCGGGGAGGGCGAAGGTCTGGCCTCGCCGCTCCGGCGGTTCGGTGATGCGCAGGTGGCTCGGCTCGCCCTTGCCCCTCCGGCGGCGGCCTTCGGGCATCGGCACCGGCGGGGGCGCCGCGGCCGGCGTCCCCGCCGGCGGGGCCATCACCGGCGCCGGCTTGGGCTCGCGCAGCTCGACCCACACCGCGCGCAGTACCCGCAGGAAGAACAGGTACAGCACGGCCAGGAAGACGTACTTGAAGAGGGTGATGACCCCGCTTGACACTCCGCCCTTCTACCCCGACCGCTCAGACCTCGAAGCGGACAGTCGACGCGCCGACGGTGATCTCGTCACCAGGGGCTAGCCGTTCCACTCCGTTGACGATCACGCCGTTGCGTCTCGTGCCGTTGGTCGAACCCAGGTCTCGCACCACGTAGCCCCCGTCCTCACCGGCGCGGACCTCGGCGTGGCGCCGGCTGACGTTGGGATCGGCGAGGACCACCTCGCACTCGGGTAGACGCCCGAGGGTGACCGGCCGGTTGCCGATCGCCACCCGGCGACCGTCGGGCAGGACCAGGCTGGCGGCGCCGGCCGCGGGGCGGACCATCTCGCCGGCGACCAGGCACATGCCCGGAGAGAGGCCGTGGTCGATGTCGAGGGTGACGGTGACCGGGCCGATGAAGACGTAGTTCTCGCTGCGGGCGTGGTCGCGGGCCTGCGAGACCAGCTCGGCGATCAGCTCCTCCTCGATCGGGGCGAAGCGGTCGTGGTCCTCGGGGGACAGCAGGACCACGAACCGGTTGGGGGTCAGGGTGCCCCGCGGCGCGACCGTGCGGCGGAGGTCCATCTCCCTGGTCAGACGGCGTCCTACCTCGACGGGCTGCAGCCCGCTGCGGAAAGCCTTGGCGAACACCCCTTCGACGAGGCGCTCCAGGCGGCGTTCGAACTGCTGCAGTCCCATGGTCGGGTCACGAGCGTACTCGGGACCGCCCGCCGTCCGGCGGCACCCGGGTGCACCTGGCGCGCTCCTGATGTATGCTCGTCGCTCCCATCAAGGGTGGGACCACTCGGGCGAGTGGCGGAATTGGCAGACGCGCAGGATTCAGGTTCCTGTGTCCGAAAGGATGTGGGGGTTCAAGTCCCCCCTCGCCCACGACGACCTCCGCGCGGGCCCGGCTCCCTGGGCGTCCCCATGGTCCGCACGCTGCGGCTGGTTTCCAACGACCCGGCACTGTCATCGACCGGAGTGACGATCCGATTCTCGGCCATCCCGGTTCGTTGCCGCGGCCAAGCTTATGATCCGCGGGGTGTCCAACGGGGGGTCGGCTGTACGAAGGTACGTCGCGAGCCGGCTCGGGCGTTCGCCGTGGCCCGCCAACCTGGCCGAGGCAGCCGGCTTCCACACCGTCGCCGGGAAGCTCTACCAGGCCTTCGGAGGCGGAGACGTCGTCGTGGTGCCGCTGCCGGTCGCTGCTGGTGCGCTCCGGCAGCAGCGGGCGAGGCTGCTTCGCTGAGGCGGCAACGACCAGGGCATCGAGTCTCTCGCGTCGGGAGGACTGGGAGGGTTCGAGGCTCCGTTGCCGGCGCTGCTCGTCGAGCTGGTCCACCGCTGCGGTGGAGCGTTCCTCGACGTCGGCGCGAACACCGGCGTGTATGCGGTGCTGGCGCTCGCGGCCCGGTCGAAGGGGCGAGTCGTAGCCTTCGAGCCTGTCCCGGCGATCGTCGAGTTGCTGCGGGCGAACCTGC
This sequence comes from Acidiferrimicrobium sp. IK, assembly GCF_025499425.1. Classification (GTDB taxonomy): domain Bacteria; phylum Actinomycetota; class Acidimicrobiia; order Acidimicrobiales; family Palsa-688; genus Acidiferrimicrobium. The sequence continues at coordinate 171,516 of NZ_JAIMCB010000010.1, read as the reverse complement.
GGATCAATCAGCCCCGAGCCAGGCGCGTCGAGGTCCTCGAGCGGGCGATCACCGATGTCGACGGCACCGTGCAGCTGTACCTCCCTCCGCCGAGCGGGACGACGATCGAGACCAGCGCGTCGCTCGACCCCACCTTCAAGGAGGTCACCGATGTGGTCCTCGACGTGACCGCCCAGCGGTTGGACACGTGGTGGGCCGGCGCCGGTCGTCCGGAGGTGGACCTGGTCAAGATCGACACCGAAGGGACAGAGCACCGGGTGTTCGCCGGTGCGAGCCGTCTCATCCAAGAGCAACGACCAATAGTCGTCTACGAGCTTCTGCCCCGCGCCGACCCGACAGGCGCCGAGCGGCTTGTAGCGGGCGCCGGATATGTCGATGTGCGGCTCCGGCCCGAGACGCTGGTGGCCGGCGGCCCCGTCGAGTTTGACCCCGACGGTTGGAACCACGCTCTGGTCCCCCGCGAGAAGCTGCCGATCGTGCGTGCGGCCGCCGACCGGCTCGGATTGGGATTCGTGACCGCCGATACCTAGCGGCCGGGACCTCGCGGCTGGGCTTACCCAGAAGCTGCGCCAGCCGGCAGTCGCCAATCGGCAGCCGGTGCTTGGCCGCCGGGCCTAGCCGGCGGCTGCGATGCGGTTGCTCCCGTCGCGTCGTGCGGTGCGGAGGGCCTCCTCGGCGCGAGCAGCCAGGGAGATGCCGTCCTCCTGGCCGTCCCAAACGGCGAAGCCGATGCTGCAGGTCAGGCGTTCGGGCATGGCTTGGCGGACCCGGCCGAGGACCGCGGCGGCTTCCTCGGCCGGGCAGTCCCGCAGCGCGAACGCGAACTGCTCGGCGCCCCACCGGGCCACCGTGTCGTCGGCGCGCACCGCGCGGTGGGCCGCGTGGGCGACTTGGCGCAGCATCTCGTCGCCGGCGGAGCCCCCGAAGGTCTCGCTGAAGGAGTCGAAGGCGTCGACGGCGGCGACGGCGACGGTCAGCGGCCGGCTGCTCCGCTGCGCGGTGGCCAGCGCCGAGCGCAGCTCCTCGTCCCAGCCGCGACGGTTGGGGAGCAGGGTCAGGGGGTCCCGCATCGCCAGCGCCTCCAGCTCCGCCACCAGCTCCGCTTGCCGGAGCGCTACGCCGGCGTAGTAAACGAGCAAGGTGACCGCCTCCGCCCGGCGATCATCCAGGTCGGGGACGTGCTGGTCCCATGCGACGACCAGCACGCCAGTGACGGCGTCGCCGCAGCGGACCGGGACCAGATACAGCGAGCGTGCCGACATGCCGGTGAGGAACGCCGGGGATACCGAGGGATCGTCCGCCGCCTCGGCCAAGAACAGTGACTGTCCGCCCCGGTAGACCCCCACGGCGGAGGAGAGCCCGTCGAGCCCGAAGGCCGCGTCGAGGGACCGCAGATCGGTGGCGGCCGAGACCCGGAGGCCGTCTTCGCCGCTGTAGGGCTCGATGAGCGAGACGTACGAAGCCTCGGCGAGCTGCCGGCCGGCCTCGACGATTATCTGGCGGGCGTCTCCCCCGGACTGGATCTGGCGGATTACCTCGCCCACGGCTCGCAGGTTGCTCCGCGAGGCGGCGGCCGCCTGCTCTGAGGCCTTGCGTTCGGTCACGTCCTGGACGTGCGCCAGGGTCCACGTCTCGCCTGCCGGCCCCGGAGTGTGGTTGACCGTGACCCACGCCCAGCGGACCTCGCCGTCCGGGCGGACGTAGCGTTTCTCGAAGCGGGCCACGCCGCGGCTGTCACCGCTGGGGGAGGCTCCGACAGCCGGCATCATCGACGGCTCGTCGGGCTCGACCAGCCCCGCGGCGCTGTGGTCGAGCAGCTGGCGCTCGCTGCGGCCGACCAGGTCGCACAGGGACGCGTTGACGGCCACGGCCCGGCCTCGTTCGTCCACGAGGGCCATGCCCACCGGTGACTGGTCGAACACCGCCCGCCACCTTCGCTCGGACTCGACGAGGGCTGCTTCGGCCTGCACCTGAGCGGTGATGTCTCGAACCTCGAGGAGTACCGCGGTCTGGTGCTTGTACCGGGTGCGGGTCGCGGTGATCTCCACCTCTACCCGCACGCCGTCGCGGCGAAGAGCGTGGCAGCGGCGTTCCATCACCGTCTGCCCCCGCAGGACGCTTTGGAACACCTCCCGGGCGGCGGCCAGCTCGTCGTCGGGGACGAACATCGCAGCAGGGCGACCGACGACTCCCATCGGGTTGCGGCCGCCGAGCAGGCCGATCGCCGACGGGTTGGCGTACGCCAGGCGGCCCTGGCGGTCGATGACCGCCACGCAGTGCGGGGAGCGCTCCACCAGGATCCGAGAGTGCTCATCCGAGGGACGCTCGGCGCCGACCCCGTGTCCGAGGGTTATCGCTCCGCCGGCGTCTCCGGGCTGCTCGTGTTGCACCTTTGGTGTGCCCTTTCGTGGCTCTGTCGGGCCGTGACCCGGTCGGGGAGCTGGTGAGGAGAGCTTGGCGGAGCGCCGTCCTTGGATGGCGCACCGACCGGTATGGGGCGGATGGTACCGGTGGTCCCGCTGGCCGGGGAGAGGGCGAAAGGCCCTGCTTGCGCGGTTCGGTGGCCCTCCCCGGGCGCCCTGCCGGAGGCGGTCGCTTGTGCCCGATTTGGGCCACCCGGTGTAGCGTGCCGCGGGTGAAGACCACTCTCGGCGCTGTCGTTCTCGTGACCGCTATCGGCCTGGCTGCGTGCGGGAGCAGCAGCTCCAAGTCGGCGGCGGGGACCACCGCGCCGACCTCGGCCGCGCCGGTGACCACCGTGCCAGCGGGCGCCGGATCGTCGGCGACGACGGTCGCTCCCACCGGATCTGCGGCGTTTTGCTCGCAGGTCGACGCCGTGCTCAACCAGTTCCAGGCGGTGTCGAACCCGACGTCGACCGACATCGCCAACGCTGCTGCGTCGTTCGACCACCTGGCCACCACCGGCCCGGCGTCGCTCAAGCCGTCGCTGTCGGCGGTCGCCGGCGACTTCCGCCAACTGGTGGGGATGTTGAAGACCGATCCGCAGGCGCTTACCCGGGAAGAGCCCAACCCCGCTGAGCAGGCGCTCGCCACCCAGCTCCAGGGCGACCTGACCCCGCTGGTCACCTACCGCAAGACCTGCCCGGCCTGACCGGCCTGACCGGCCTGACCGGTTCCCGGTTCCCAGGGTATTCCAAGGAGACTCTAAGGGAATCCGGACGGTTCTCTTATCAGGCTCTTCGGTAGCCCTGCCAGGGTCTTGGCCGTGTCAACCCCTGGTGCACTTCTCCTCGCCGGTCGGCGGATCCCCGGCCTTCGAGCCGCCGGAACCGCCGCGGCCATAGCGGCCGCCACCGCCAGTCTCGCGGCGTGCGGCTCGTCCACCACCACCGCCTCACCGTCGACGACATCGACGACGGCCTCGGCGGCAGCCCCCTCCGCGGGGGCCAACCGCCTGGCGGCGTTCGACAGTTGCATGGAGTCGAAGGGCATCCCGGCCAGTGCCCTCCCGACCGGCAAAGGTCGGGCGGCCTCGGGCAGCGCCACGCCCACCCCGCCGTCCACCACGCCCGGCCAGACCTTCCCTGCCGGCGGCGGATTCCCTGCTCGCGGCGGATCTCGAGGCGGCGGCATCGGTCGAGTCCCCACCAGCCTCCCCGCCGGCGTCACCACCGCGGAGTACACCTCGGCGCTGTCCGCGTGCCGCTCGACTCTGCCCACCTTCGGCGGCCCGGCGGTCAACAGCCCGGCGTTCACCGCCTACCGCCAGTGCCTGCAATTACACGGCCTGACCGTCCCGGCCGGCCCGCGGGGTGCGGGCGCGACCAGCACTACGACAGCGCCGGCTGAGACCACCACCACCGTGTCCGCCGCCACTCGTCAGGCGGCCATGGCCGCGTGCGCGCCGCTGCGGCCGGCAGCGGCCACACCCGGCGCCGGTGGCTCGACGAGCACCACCACCCCGACCGCGGCCGGCTGATGGCCGGCCGGTTCTCGCGGGGCTTCGTGCTCGGAAACGTGGCCCTGCTCGCAGTAGTCGGCGTAGTCGCCTACCTCGGCATCTCCTCGGTGTTCCACAAGGCCTCCGCGTCGTCGGGAGTCCGTACGGTGACCGTCGCCACCGGCACGGTCACCTCCTCGGTCACCGCCACCGGGAACGTGGCACCCGCGGCCACAGACGACGTCTCCTTCGCCGCGGGCGGTACCGTCGCGGAGCTCGACGTGGCCGCCGGCGCTACGGTGACCGCCGGCCAGGTCCTGGCCAAGCTCGACCCCACGGCGGCGGATGCCACGCTGGCTATGGCCCAGGCCCAGCTCGAGGCCGCGCAGGAGACGCTGACCAACGCGGAGACCAACGGTGGCGAGACGCCAGCCGCCCGGGCCAGCGACCAGTACTCGATCACCTCTGCCGAACAGTCTCTAAACACCGCCACCGCGACGCGCGCCAACGACCAGGCCCAGCTGGACAAGGACCAAGCGGCCTGCACGGCCAGCCAGGCGAGCGGAGCCGGGGTGGCCGCCGCGGTGGCGCCCGGTTCGGGCGCCGGCTCGCCGACCTCCGCCACCACGACCCCGCCCGGCGCGGCGGCGACCCCGGCCGGTTCGACGACGGGCGGGGCGGTCTCCAGCGCCTGCAGCGCGCTGACCCAGGACCAGGCCGCGCTCACCCAGGCCGAAAACAGCGTGACCTCTGCCCAGGGGCAGCTGACCAACACCGAGCTGTCAGTGTCGGCCAAGGAGTACGTCAGCCCTGCGGCCCTCGCCGAGGACCGGGCCGCGGTCGAGCAGGACCAGGCCACCGTCGCCAACGACCAGAAGGTGGTCGGTGAGACCACGCTCACCGCCCCGATCAGCGGGACGGTCACAGCCCTCAACGGATCGGTCGGCCAGACGGTGAGCGGTAGCAGCGCCTCGGCTTCCTCCGGCAGCGGGACCGGCGCTTCTTCCTCCACCAGCGGCTCCGGTAGCGGTTCGGGGTCGGCCGGCAATGGCGCCGCCGGCAGCGGCGCCGCCGGCAGTGGCTCGGGGTCGGCCGCCAGCGGCTCGGCGGCCAGCAGCTCCGCCTCGACCAGTTCCTCCTCGGCGTTCCTCGTCATCTCCGACCTGGCCCACCTGGTGGTGACCGCCGGCTTCGCGGAGGCCGACGCACCGAGCGTCGCGGTCGGCCAGCCGGCGACGGTCAGCTTCGACGCCCTGCCGAACGTGACCGTCCCCGGCCAGGTGTCGGCGGTGAGCGACACGTCCACGACGGTCAGCAACGTGGTGGAATACGACGACACCATCAGCCTCACCGACCCGCCGGCGACGGTGAAGCCCGGAATGAGCACGTCGATCAGTGTCACCACCAAGTCGGTGAGCGGCGTGCTGACCGTGCCGTCCTCGGCCATCACCACCACCGGTTCGAACGCGACGGTGACCGTCCTGCAAAACGGCGTCCGCACCATCCGTGCGGTGACCACCGGCGTGCAGGGGGCCACCACCACCCAGATAATCAGCGGCCTCTCGGCGGGCGACACCGTCGTCCTGCCGACGGTGTCGGTCAGTTCGACCGGCGCCAGCCGGGCGACCACCGGAAGGGCACTGACCGGCGGGCTCGGGGGCGGCGGCCTCGGGGGCGGCGGGCTCGGCGGCGGCGGCTTCGGCGGCGCCAAGGCCGGGGGCTGACGTGGCCATCCCCCCGCCCGAACGGGCTGACGTAGCCGTCCCCCCGCCCGAGGGGGCTGACATAGATGTCCCGCCGCCCGAAGGGCCGCCGCGCCGCCCGGTCATCTCCTTGCGGAAGATCACCAAGGTCTACCGGATGGGGGAAATAGAGGTGGCCGCCCTCCGGGGGGTGTCCCTCGACGTGCTGCCCGGAGAGCTCGTGTCGGTCATGGGTGCATCGGGCTCGGGCAAGTCGACGATGATGAACATCCTCGGCTGCCTCGACACCCCCAGCTCCGGCCGCTACCTCCTCGACGGCGTCGACGTGCGCCGGCTGGACGAGACGATCCTGGCCCGGGTCCGCAACCGCAAGATCGGATTTGTCTTCCAGTCCTTCAACCTGATCCCCCGGACCAGCGCGGTGGCGAACGTGGAGATGCCGCTCGCCTACGCCGGGGTCGGTGCCCGAGAGCGGCGGGCCCGGGCGATGGCCGCGCTCGAAGAGGTCGGCCTCGCCGACCGTGCCCACCACCTGCCAAACGAGCTGTCCGGGGGCCAGCAGCAGCGGGCTGCGGTGGCCCGCGCCATCGCCACCAACCCGTCCCTCATCCTCGCTGACGAGCCGACCGGGAACCTCGACACCCGCTCGACCCACGAGATCATGGACATCTTCGCCCGGCTCAACCAGGACGGGCGCACCGTCGTGCTGATCACCCACGAGCCGGAGGTGGCCGAGCTGACCCGGCGGATCGTGCGCCTCCGCGACGGCCTGGTGCTGAGCGACGAGTCGACCGCCGGCGAGCACCTCCACGCCAGCGACATGGGCGCCCGATGAACCCGACGGACCGATGAGCTGGCTGGAGAACGTCCGCATCTCCCTCCGCGGCCTGAACGCCAACAAGCTCCGGTCGTCGCTCACGGTCCTCGGCATCTTGATCGGGGTCGGCGCGGTGATCATCCTGGTAGCGGTCGGCACCGGCTCCTCTCAAGCGGTCCAGAACCGGATCAAGGCGCTCGGCACCAACACCATCACCGTCCTCGGCACCGGCCGCTTCGGGAGGGGGCCGGCCACAACCGGGACCCAGACCCGGGCCGCGACGCTCACCGCCGCCGACGTCGGGCTGCTCCAGGACCGCACCCAAGCCCCCGACATCCTGACCGTGTCACCAGTCGACAGCACCTCGGTCACCGCCACCAACGGCGCCGCGACCTCCACCATGACCGTCACTGGCACCACACCCACCTACATCGGGGCGTCCGACTTCCAGCTGCAAGCCGGTCGCAACCTCACCTCGTCTGATGTCACGGCCCACACCCGGGTGGCGGTGGTGGGGACCACGCTGGTGAGCGACTTGTTCAGCGCCGGCGCCAACCCGATCGGGTCGGTCATCTCGCTCGGTTCGCTGCAGGTGCAGATCGTCGGGGTGCTGGCCACCAAAGGTTCCACGGGGAACAACGATCCCAACGCGGTGGCGATCATCCCCTACACCACCGCCCAGGACCGCCTGACCGGGTACTCGGCGTCGTTCTCGGAACTGATCGTGCAGTCCCGGTCCAGCTCCGACATCAACGCTGCCGAGTCGGAGGCCGCCTCCATCCTCGCCGGGGCCAACCACACCACCGTGTCGGCCCTGCCGTTCAACTTCTTGAACGAGGGGAGCCTGCTGTCGACCTCGCAGTCCACCAACCAGACCTTCACCGTCTTGCTCGGGGCGGTGGCGGCGATCTCCCTGCTCGTCGGCGGCATCGGGATCATGAACATCATGCTGGTCACCGTCACCGAACGGACCCGCGAGATCGGGATCCGCAAGGCGATCGGGGCCCCCAAGTCGGCGATCCTCGGTCAGTTCCTCACCGAAGCGGTGATCCTGTCGCTCATCGGTGGGGTCGCCGGGGTGATCATCGGTGTCGCCGGCAGCCACTTCCGGATCGTTGGCGTGCAGCCGGTCCTGTCGTGGCAGTCGATCGTCGAGGCCTTCGGGGTCGCGGTGGCCGTCGGCGTCTTCTTTGGGTTCTACCCGGCGAACCGGGCGGCGTCGATGCGCCCGATCGACGCGCTCCGCTACGAGTGACCGGCAGAGGTTGGGAAAAGGGGCGGATCAGACGTGGAGGATGACGTGGACGACGACGACACCCGACAGATGCCGGTGACCTCCGCGGTCCGCACCGCGGAACAGCCGGTACCGGGCGCGCAGTGGGCCCCGCCGGCCGCCGCGCCGCTGCTCGGCGAGGAGGACGAGGACGACTGGATGGCCCTGCCGCCGGCCCGCGGCGTGCGGGTTCGGGTCCCCACCGCGGTGCTCCTGGCGCTCGGGCTCGCGGCCGGCGGCTTCTGGGCGGGCGCGGTGGTGCAAAGACACGACGGCTCCTCGGCGTCGAGCGGGACCAGCGCCCTGGCCGCCCGCCTGCGCGCCGGCGGCTTCGCCCGCAGCGGCGCCAGCGGCGCAGGCGGGCTCGGCGCAGGCGGGCTCGGCGCGGCGACCCGCGGGACGGTCATCGACGTTGCTGGTCCCGTTGTGGCGCTCACCGACTCCTCGACCAGTGCGATCGACAAGTTCAGGATCGGACCGTCGACGACGGTGACCCGCACCGGCGACGGTGCGCCGGGGAGCCTCCAGATCGGCGACACGGTGATCGTCCGGGGCACCGCCGGAGCCGGCGGGGTCATCGCCGCGACGTCGGTCGTGGCCACTGCGGCGGGCGTGACCGCCGCAGGCGCCGGCGGAGCGGCCGGCGGTGCCGGGTTCGCCGGCGGAGCGGCCGGCGGGGGCTGACCCTCGGGCGCTGACCCTCGGGCGTGGTGGCGACGGCTGAGCGCGGGGACGCCGCCCAGGAGGTGACCATCCGCGGTCGCGGCGTCTCGGCGCGCGACGATTTAACAACGAGGCCCGGGCCGCACAGCCTGGCGCCGTGCCGTCACCTCTGAGCGGGCAGTCCGCTGTTCGGTCCGCCGGGGTGGTGCCTTGGCGCGCGCTCGGGTACGGTCTGCTCGGAATGGCCGACCTCGTACAGCCGCGCTCCGACGCCGGCACCGCCGAGCGACGCGCAGCGGCGGGGGCGTCCTCGGCGGCGGTGGCGCTGCTGATGTCGGTGACCGCGGTCATCGTGGTCGGCTTGTCAATGCTCGTCGGTGCGGCCCCGGCAGCTGCCGCCGCGCCGCTGCCAGCGGTGGCCAACCCGCCAGCGTGGGGGTGGAACTGCCCGCCGGGCGTGACCCCACCGTCCGCGCAGTGCGTTTACTACACCACCAGCAGCGGAGCGGTGACGACCGGCGCCACCGGCTCGGCCTCCACCGGCTCGGCCTCCACCAGCCAGGGGGGCGCCGCCCTGCCGAGGTCGGTGAGCGCCGGTTTGGGGCCGATCTCCTCGCCGCCGTGGCCCGGTTCCGCCGGAGGTCTGGCGCTGGCCCTTGGAATACCCGCCGCGAGCGGCGCTTTGCTTCTGCGCCGCCGGGGCGCCCTGCGGGTAGCGCAGATCGCTTGGGCCCCGGCCCTGCGGCCGATCCACCGATGGGCCGCGATGGGTCGCAGCCGGCCGGCGGCCCACCGGGCGGCAGCCGTCGGGCTGGCCGCGGTCTTCGCCCTGTCACCGGTCGCCGCCGCCGGCATCGGCAATCTGCGCTTCTCGGCCCCGGCTGACACCGGACTGGTCCCCGACGCCGCCCTGCCCACCGCGCTGGCGAGCACCCACCGGCCCAACCCCCTATCGGTGGCGGCCGACGCGAGGCCGGCGGCTCTGCGTGCGGGGGATCGCCTTCCCCCAGCCGCCACCGCCACCAGCAGCGTCTCTCCCACCGCAGCAAGTGGGATCGGTGGGGTCACAGCGGACCCCGCCGCAATCGCTACGGTCGGCGGGGTTCCTCCGGCGGCGCCCGCCCCCGCGGAGGCGCCCGATCCGGGCGTGGTCCCGGTCCACATCTCCATCCCATCCCTAGGGGTCGACACGGCCATCGCCCCGGAGTCGGTCAGCGCCTCCGGAGCGCTCGGCGTGCCTCTCAACCCGGCCACCGTCGGCTGGTGGTCGGCCGGCCCGCGCCCGGGTTCAGGCGCCGGCACCGCAGTGCTCGACAGTCACATCAACTACGGAGGCCACCCGGGGGCCTTCGCCCGGCTCAGCCAGCTCGCGCCAGGAGCGATTATCACGCTCAGTGGCGACGGCGGTCTAAGGAGGTTCATTGTCAGCGGTACTCGTGAATATTCGAAGGGCGCCCTCCCGTGGGCCAGCATCTTCAGCAGCCAGGTGCAGGGCCGTCTAGCCCTGGTGACCTGCGGCGGAGCCTTCGACACGTCCACCGGCCACTACGCGGACAACGTCGTGGCGTTCGCCGTCCCCCTTGAATAGGGCCGGCCTCGGAACGGTGCCGCCGCGCCTCGACGTCCAGTTGACCACCACCGGCGGTGGTGAGGTGGATGTTGAACGGTTTGTTGAAGCGTGGTGACGGTAGGGTCCCGGCATGTCACGCGCACTGGTACTTGGAGGGGGCGGTCCGGTTGGGATCGGCTGGGAAGCAGGGCTGGTAGTCGGGCTGCGCGACGCTGGAGTGTCGCTGGCTGACGCCGATCTGATCGTCGGCACCTCGGCGGGCTCCGTCGTCGGAGCGCAGCTGGCCGGCGGAGTAGACCTGGCGAGCGCGATCGAGCTATTGACAGCGTCGACCGGCGAGGTCGACGCCGAGGCGAACCAGGCGGCGGTTGAGGGTCTCCAGAAGCTGACCACCATCGTGGCCGAGGCGGTCGCTAGCGGCGGCTCGAGCGACGAGGTCCGAGCCAAGCTCGGCCGGCTGGCCCTCGACTCGCCGACCGTGTCCGAAGCCGACTTTTTGGGACTTTTCGCGGTGATGGCCGCCGGGGAGTGGCCGGATCGCTTCGCCTGCACCGCCGTGGACGCCGCGACCGGCGCGTTCCGGCTGTGGGAGCGCGGGGACGGCGTCGATCTCGCGCACGCCGTTGCGTCGAGCTGCTCGGTGCCGACGATCTACCCGCCGGTGACGATCAACGGCGCCAGGTACATGGACGGCGGGATGCGCGACATGCTCAACGCCGACGTGGCCGCCGGTCACGACGTGGTGGTGGCGGTGTCTTGCACCCTCCTGTCGCTGCCGGAAGGGTTCGGGGATCCGACCCTCGAGGCGATGCTGGCCGGGACTCAGGCCCAGATCGACTCCCTGCGAGACGGCGGTTCCAAGGTGGAGACGGTGGTCCCCGGGGACGAGTTCCTCGAGGTCAGCGGCTGGGGCCTCAACCTGATGGACTTCACTCGCGCCGAGGCCGCCTACCAGGCCGGTGTGCGCCAAGCGGCGCTCGAAGCCCCCCGCCTGAGCGCTCTTTGGACCCCCTGACGCCCTCAGGCCCAGCCCAGCTCGCGCAGCCGGGCGTCGGAGATCCCGAAGTGGTGGGCCACCTCGTGGATGACAGTCGTGCGGACCATGGCCACCAGGTGGTCCCTATCGCGGGCCAGCGCGGTGATCGGCCCCTGGAAGATGGTGATCCGGTCCGGCATCGTGCCGCCGTAGGACAGCGGCGAACGGCGGGTCAGGTCCACCCCCTCGTACAACCCGAGCAGGGTCCGCCCCGGCGGCCCGGGCCCGATCTGGCGAGCGGTGGGCCACTGCGCCACGGTGACCGCGATGTTCTCCATGCGCCGCCCCAGGCGCTCGGGGATGGAGTCGAGGGCGTCGGCGACCAGCTCCTCGAACTCCCGGCGCCCCACCTCCACGACCATCGAGCCAACGCTACGGGTTGGCGGACGCCTCCCGTGCCGCTCCCGTAGCCTGGTGGGGGCCATGGGCGCTACCGACGACGAGCATTCCGGCCCGGGGCCGCGCCCCGAGGCCGCCGCCTGCCCTGCGCCCACCGGCGACGTCCGGGCTGCCGGCGACACCCACGACTCTCACGCCGCGGGCGACTCTCACGCCGCCGGCGACTCTCACGCCGCGGGCGACTCTCACGCCGCGGGCGACTCTCACGCCGCCGGCGACTCTCACGCCGGCCACGGCCATCACCACGGCGTTTCTGATACCGCTGACCTGCGCTTTCTTGCCGGCGCGCTGGCCCTGATCGTCGCTTTCATGGTTGGGGAGGTCGTCGCCGCCGTCCTGGCCGGTTCGCTGGCGCTGCTCGCCGACGCCGGCCACATGCTCACCGACGCCGCCGCGCTGGGGCTGTCGATGTGGGCACTGCGCCTGGCGTCCCGACCCGCCGCGGGGTCGATGACCTTCGGGTTCAAACGCGCCGAGATCCTCTCGGCCCTGGCCAACGGCGTCACATTGCTGGCGATCAGCGTGGTGGTCACCATCGAGGCCGTCGTCCGCCTGGTCCACCCGGGCAAGGTCGACGGCCCCACCGTCATCGCGGTGGCCGCGGTCGGCGTGGTGGTCAACGCCGCGGCCACCTTCATCCTGGCCCGCGCCGACCGCACCTCGCTCAACATCGCCGGCGCCTTCGCCCACCTCCTGACCGACGCCTGGGCCTTCCTCGCCACCCTCGTCGCCGGCATCGTGATCGTTGTCACGAGCTTCGCCCGGGCCGACGCGGTCGCCTCCCTGTTCACCGTCGCACTCATGCTGCGGGCTGGGTGGGGCCTGGCGCGGGCCGCAGGCCGGGTCTTGCTCGAGGGTGCTCCCGAGGGCGTCGACCTGAGCGAGCTGCGCGCCCACCTCCTGCGGCTGCCGCAGGTGACCGCCGTCCACGACCTCCACGCGTGGGTGGTCACCTCGGACCTGCCGGCCGTGTCGGCCCACATCGTGGTCGCCGACGAGTGCTTCGCCGAGGGTCGCTCGCCGTGGCTGCTCGACCAGCTCCAGGCGTGCCTGGCGGGACACTTCGACGTGACCCACTCGACCTTTCAGATCGAGCCGGCGGGCCACGCCGCCCACGAGGCAGCCCACCACGAGTGATGGTCGCGGCCGCTCCCGGCGAGGTCATCCAGCCAGCGCGGACCGGTTTTGGCGGCCGCCGCGTACGCCCGGGGGATACCCCACCACGGAGGGCGCGGAAGGGTACAGTGCGGAGGACTCGGGGGGTCCGGGGGACAAGGAGGGCGCACAATGGCCACCACCACCACGCCGCACCACGAGGTCGTCGCTGAACCAGCGCTTCCTGCCGTGGCCGACCCTGCACCGCTCGGTCTGGCGGCGTTCGCCATGACCACCTTCGTGCTGTCGGTGTTCAACGCCCACATCATCACCGACGCCAAGCTGGAGGGCGTGGTGCTGCCCCTGGCCCTGTTCTACGGGGGCCTCGGCCAGTTCCTGGCCGGCATGTGGGAGTTCAAAAACCGCAACACGTTCGGCGCGCTGGCCTTCTCTAGCTACGGCGCCTTCTGGCTTGCCTACGCCGCTTACGCCAAGTTCGTCGCCGGCGGTCTACCGGCCAGCGACGCGTACAAGGCGACCGGTCTGTTCCTGCTGGTCTGGACCATCTTTACTGCTTACATGCTCATCGCTTCGCTGCGGGTCAGCGTGGCGGTAGCCGCGGTCTTTTTGACCTTGGCCCTTACGTTCCTGTTCCTCACCATCGGCGCCTTGGACCAGTCGACCACGATCACCAAGGTCGGCGGCTGGCTCGGCCTGATCACCGCGGTCGTCGCCTGGTACGCCTCGTTTGCAGGGGTTCTCAACGCCACCTGGAGGCGGACCGTGCTTCCGGTCGTGCCGCTCGTGCCGCAGTAGCGTCGATGGCGATGTCCATCGCCGATCAGATTCGTCGCTATTGGGACGCCGACGCCGCCACCTATGACCAAATGCCGTCTCACCGGCCGACGTCGGCCGGTGAGATCGCGGCGTGGTCCAGCGCCCTGGCCCGGTTGCTGCCGGCCCCTCCGTCCCGGGTCCTTGACTGCGGCGCCGGAACCGGTTTTCTCAGCCTCATCGCGGCCCGGCTCGGGCACAAGGTGACCGCCCTTGACCTGTCGCCGGGGATGCTGGCCAAGCTCCACGACCGGGCCACCGCGGAGGGCGTCGGCGTCGAGATCGTCGAAGGGCCCGCCGACCAGCCGCCCCCCGGACCGTTCGACGCGGTCATGGAACGCCATCTGCTGTGGACCCTTCCCGATCCGGTAGCCGCGCTGCGGGCGTGGCGGGCGGTCGCGCCAGGCGGGCGCCTGGTCGTCATCGAAAGCGTGAGGGGCGACGCCGATCGGGCCGAGGCGCTCAAAGCCAAGGCCCGCGCCCTCCTCGGGCGGGCCCGGGGACGCCACGCCGACCACCACGCCCCTTACAGCGACGCTCTGCTCGCGGCGCTGCCGATGGGACGGAGCACGTCGCCCTCGCAGGTCGTGGAGACGGTGAGCGCGGCGGGATGGCCCGACCCGTGGCTCGAGCGCCTGCACGACGTGGAGTGGGCCACCGCGGTCGGGCTGCCGATGCCCGACCGCCTCCTCGGGGTGGCGCCCCGCTTCACCGTCACCGCCGGCTGAACCCCAGCCGCTCGGTAGCGTGGGTCTCGGCACCCCCGCGCCGATCGGAGTGGCACACATGCACCAGACCGCCCAGCAGATCCGCTCATGGTTGGACGAGGGACGACCGGTAGCGGTCGGTCGTGTCGTCGCCATCCAGGGCTTTTCGACCTGGCCCGGAGACGAGCTGTTGGCGGTCGACGCCGACGGCGCCACCGCCGGGTCGATCCTGGGCGCCGCAGGGACCGACCAGCTGCGCGGCGCCGCGGTGGAGATGCTCGCTTCGGGCGACGCCCAGCGGACGGTGACCGTGGAGATCCACGGCAAAGCGGTCATCGAGGCCGGCCTGTCCTGCGGCGGGCAGGCGACGGTGCGCCTGCAGCCCGCCGCCGCGTTCCCTGCCGCGTTGTGGAGTGCGCTGGCGGCGCGCGCCCCGGTGGCTTTGGTCACCGAACCCGACGGCGGTATGAGCGTGGTCAGCGCCCCCGCCCCTGGGGGCGGCCCGGCCCAGGACGAAGCGGCGTCGAGCGAGCCGCTTCGTCTCGGCGCGTCGGTGCTCGCGTCGGGTCATTCCTCGACCCAGTCGATCGACACCCCGGCCGGCGCGGTGCTGGTCGAGGCGTGGATCTCCCCGCCCCGGGTCGTCGTGGTCGGCAACGGGGATCTGGTGCCGGCGCTGGCCGCCCAAGCCGCCCTGCTCGGCTGGGACACCCGCGCCGTCGAGAACCCCGAAGGCTTGGATGCAGCCCTCGACTGGGCCGGGACCACCGCCGCGCTGGTGGTCCTCAGCCACGACCCGCACGTCGACGTGCCGGCCCTGCGCATCGGGCTGGAGCGAGAAGTGCCCTATGTGGGGGCGATGGGCTCGCGCCGGACCCAGAGCCGGCGCATCGACCGGCTCCAGGAGTCCGGCGTCGACCCCGACCTGCTCGAGCGCATCCACCGGCCGGTCGGACTGGACCTCGGCGGCCGTTCGGCCCCGGAGGTGGCGCTGGCCATCTGCGCCGAGATCCTCGCCGAGCGCACCGGCAGCGACGGCCGTTCGCTGCGGGACCGGACCGGCCCGATCCACGACCAGCCCAGGGCGCAGCGGTGAGCAGCCAGACCACGACGACGTGACCGACGGCCCGCTGTCGCTGCGGGTCATCGGACCCGGACGGGCCGGGGAGTCGCTGCGCCGGGCCCTGGCCGGCGCCGGCTGGTCGGCCCAACCCAGCCTCTACCGGGACGACGACCTGAGCGATGCGGCCACCGGGGTCGAGCTGCTGGTCGTGGCGGTCCCCGACGCCGCGGTGGCGCCCGTCGCCGCGTCGGTGGGGCCCGGTGACGCGGTGGTCATCCACCTGGCCGGGTCGCTCGGCTGCGACGTCTTGGCGCCCCACACCGACACCGGCGGCCTGCACCCGCTGGTGGCGCTTCCCTCGCCCGATGTCGGCGAGACCCGCCTGGTGTCGGGCGCGTGGTTCGGCGTCGCGGCTACCACCGAACGAGCCCGCCAGATGGTCGAGCGGGTCGTCGACGACCTGGGCGGCCGGGCTGTGGCCGTCGCCGACCGCGACCGGGCCGCGTACCACGCGGCTGCGGCCATCGCCGCCAACCACCTGGTGGCGCTCATGGCCCAGGTGGAGGCCGTCGCCGGCGCCGCCGGGGTTCCGCTGCAGGCCTTCACCGCCCTGGCCGCCGGCGCCCTCAGCGACGTCGCCGCCCTCGGGCCGGGCGCCGCGCTCACCGGCCCCGTCGCCCGAGGGGACTGGGCGACGGTACGCGCCCACCGCGGCGCGCTGGCACCCGAGGAGCTCGAGGCCTACGACGCCATGTCCCGCCGGGCAGCCCGTCTCGCCGGGACCGACTGGCCGGTGTCGGGCGCGCCCTAACCTGTCCGCTGTGCGCGGCTCTGTGGCAGTGGAGATGGCAGCCCCCCCGGAGCGGGTCTGGGCGCTGGTGTCGGACGTGACCAGGATCGGCGAGTTCAGCCCCGAGACCTTCGAGGCGGAATGGCTGGACGGCGCTACCGGTCCCGCGCCCGGAGCCCGCTTCCGTGGGCACGTCAGGCGCAACGGGCGCGGCCCGGTGTACTGGACCACCTGCACCGTGACCCGCTGCGAGGAGCAGCGGGACTTCGCCTTCAGCGTGGGTACCGCCGGTAAGACCATCAACACGTGGGGCTACCACCTGGAGCCGAGCGGTGAGGGAACCGAGGTGACCGAGTGGTTCGAGCTGGCCGACAACCCCTTGAACCGCCTCTACTGGCGGATCGCGGGCCGGGCCCGGGGCCGGACCAACGAGGAAGGGATGCGCACCACCCTGGAGCGCATCAAAGCGGTCGTCGAGGCCTGAGCGCGGGCTACCGCCGCCGCCCGGCCCGGTACCGGCGGATCAGAGCGTTGGTGGAGCTGTCGTGATCCAGTGCCGGTTCGGCCTCGGAGGTCAGCTCAGGGACGATCCTCTGGGCCAAGGCCTTGCCCAGCTCGACGCCCCACTGGTCGAAGGAGTTGATCCCCCACACCACCCCCTGGGTGAGAACCGAGTGCTCGTAGGTCGCGACCAGCTCGCCTAGGACCCTGGGGGTGAGGCGAGGGGCCAGGATGGTGTTGGTCGGGTGGTTTCCACGGAAGGTGCGTGCGGCCACCTGCGCCTCGGGGACTCCCTCGGCGCGCACCTCCTCCGCGGTCTTGCCGAACGCCAGCGCTTCGGTCTGCGCGAAGAAGTTGGCCATGAGCAGGTCCTGGTGGGATCCGACCCGGTGGGCTGACTCGACGAACCCGATGAAGTCGGCCGGGACCAGCCGGGTCCCCTGATGGATCAGCTGGTAGTAGGCGTGCTGGCCGTTGGTGCCGGGCGTGCCCCACACGATCGGCCCGGTCGGCATGTCGACGGGATCGCCGGCCAAGGTGACGCTCTTGCCGTTGGACTCCATGTCCAGCTGCTGCAGGTAGGCCGAAAAGCGCGACAGGTAGTGGTTGTAGGGGAGCACCGCGTGGGTCTCGGCGCCGAAGAGATCGTTGTACCAGATGCTGATCAGCCCGAGCAGCACAGGCAGGTTCTGGGAAAACGGGGCGGTGCGGAAGTGCTCGTCGATGGCGTGGAAACCTTCCAGCATCTCCCGGAACCGGTCCGGGCCGACCGCGATCATCAAAGACAGCCCGATCGCCGAGTCGTAGGAGTACCGGCCGCCGACCCAGTCCCAGAATCCGAACATGTTGTCGGGGTCGATCCCGAACTCGGTGACCTTCTCGGTGTTGGTCGACACCGCGACGAAGTGCTTGGCCACCGCCGCCGGGTCGCCGAGGGCCGCCAGCAGCCAGTCGCGCGCCGAACCGGCGTTGGTCAGGGTTTCGAGCGTGGTGAAGGTCTTCGAGGCGATCACGAACAGGGTCTCGGCCGGGTCCAGGTCGTGGGTGGCCTCCCAGACGTCGTTGCCGTCCACGTTGGACACGAACCGGCAGGCGATCCGCCGGTCGCTGAAGTCCAGGAGGGCCTCGTGGGCCATCGCCGGGCCGAGGTCGGACCCGCCGATGCCCACGTTGACCACCGTGGTGATCCGCTTGCCGGTGTGACCCCGCCACTCGCCGGAGCGGACCCGGTCGGCGAACGCGGCCATCTTGTCGAGCACCTCGTGGACCTGGTCCACGACGTTGACGCCGTCCACCACGATCCGCTCGCCTCTCGGGGCGCGCAGCGCGACGTGCAGGACCGGGCGGTTCTCGGTGACGTTGATGCGCTCCCCGGCCCACATGGCGTCGATGCGTTCCCGCAGCCCGGCTCGTTCGGCGACCCCGACGAGCAGCCCGACGGTCTCGTCGGTGAGGCGGTTCTTCGAGTAGTCGAGGTGCAAGTCGCCGGCGTCGAGGGTGAGGCGCTCCCCTCGCTGCGGGTCTTTCGCGAACAGGTCGCGCAGGTGCACGTCGCGGATCGTGGCGTGGTGGGCTGACAGCGCCTTCCACTCGGGGGTGTCGGTGATGCGTACCGGGTCGATCGTCACTGGTGCCTCCGAAAGGTGTGCGCCACGTTCCTACCCCACCACCGCGCCGGTCGCCTCCTGCCCGGTTTGGCTACGTTGGCCCGGTGCTGCGCCGGCTGCTGTTGTGGGACATCGACGGGACGCTGGTCCGAGCCGGCGAGCTCGGGGCCTTGGTGTTCGACCAGGCCCTCGAGGACGTGTTCGGGCGCCGGCCCGAGACCCGGGTGCGGATGAGCGGGAAGACCGACCCGCAGATCGTGCGGGAGTACCTGGCGCTCATGCACATCGCCGAGGAGGAGCATCACGTCCCGGCCGTGGTCGGCCACCTCGAGCGGAGGATGGCGGCGGCCGCCGAGGAGCTGCGGGCCAACGGGACGATCTGCCCCGGCGTCGACCGGCTGCTCGCCGCGGTGGCCGCCGACCGGCGCATCCTGTCCTCGGTGCTCACCGGCAACATCGCACCCAACGCGGTGGTCAAGCTGGCCGCCTTCGGCCTCGACCGTTGGCTGGACCTGGAGGTCGGCGCCTACGGCAGCGACCACGCCGACCGGCGGATGCTGGTACCGGTCGCGATGACCCGGGCCGCGACCTCCTACTCGGCGCGCTTCACGCCCGACGACGTCTGGGTGATCGGCGACAGCGAACGGGACCTGGCGTGCGCTCAGGCCGGAGGGGCGCACTGCCTGCTGGTCGGTACCGGCCGCACCCCGGCCGAGGAGCTGGCGGTGCTCGGCGCCGACGCAGCCGTCGACGACCTGTCCGACACCGACGGGATCCTCAAGCTGCTCACCGCCGGTCTGGACTGACCAGCACGTCGGACAGCGCAGCCAGGTCCTCCTCGGACGGAACCCACTCGCCGGCGGCCACGTTGGCGTGGACCTGCTCGACCTTGGTCGCGCCGGCGATCACCGAAGCCACCGGGCGGCGGGCGGCCAGCGACCCGATGGCCACCTCCAGCAGGGACCGGCCGCGCTCCAGGGCGTATTCGGCCAGGGCCTCCACGGTGTCCCAGGTGGCGTCGGGGACGTCGCGCCCGGCCATCCTGGTGTTGTCGGCCAGCCCGCCGCGGGAGTGCTTGCCGGTCAGCAAGCCGTTCGCCAGCGGGAAGAACGGCAACACGCCGACCCCGAAGTGCTCGCAGGCCGGCAGGAGCTCTTTCTCGGCGCCGCGCTCGAGGAGGCTGTAGTGGTTCTGGGCGGAGATCATCCGCTCCGTGCCCGCCGAGCGGGCCGTCCAATCGGCGTCGGCGACCTGCCAGGGCGCGAAGTTGGAGCTGCCGATGTAGCGCACCTTCCCCTCGTCGATCAGCTCGTCGAGGGCAGCCAGGGTCTCGCCGATCGGCGTCAGCGGGTCCGGGCGGTGCAGCTGGTAGAGGTCGATCCAGTCGGTGCGCAGCCGGCGCAGGCTGTCCTCGACCGCCCGGCGGATGTAGCGCCGGCTGCCGCGGGCCTGGTCGCCGGGACCGTCCCCCATGTCCATCCCCCACTTGGTGGCCAGGACCACCTGGTCCCGGCGGCCCTCGAGGACCTCCCCGAGGATCGCCTCGCTGCCGCCCCGGTTGCCGTAGGTGTTGGACGTGTCGAGGAGGGTGATCCCCGCCTCTATGGCGGCGTCGACCACCCGGCGGGAGTCTTCCAGGCCGAGCCGCATGCCGAAGTTGTTGCAGCCGAGACCGACGACCGACACGGTGAGGCCCGACGTTCCGAGTTGGCGGTAGCGCATCCCTCAGCCTGCCTGCCCGGGGATTCCTACCGGCGGCGCGCCCTCCGGGCTACCCGCCTCTTTTCCCACCGCCCGCGGGTCGGGCCGGCCGGCACCTGGCTAACCTGAGCCCGCTATGACGCTGGCAGGCCGTTCGGGGACGCATCACTAGTTGGCTTCTCGTCCCTCATCCCGCTCGGGCGGAGGGCGGCGGCTGCTGATCGTCGCTCTGATCGTGACGATCGTCGTGGTCATCATCGACGCCTCGCTCAAGTCCCGTTCCCCGGCGCCGGCCCAGACCCTGAGCGGCCAGGCGTGGATCGACGACGTCCTGCCGGTCATCGCCGCCTCCACCACCGAAGGCCAGGAGATCACCCAGATCCGCGCTCACGGGCTGGGCATGTCGGGATCCCAGATCAGCGCCGCGCTGAATCAGGCCGCGAAGGGCGCCGAGCACAACTACCAGTCGGTGCTGGCCCTCAAGGCGCCGGCCAGCGCCGGCGGGGCACCGGGCCTGCTCGAGGCGTGCCTCCTGGTCCGAGCCCACGCGGCCCAGGCCGCGGCGACGGCCATGACCGCGGTGCTGAGCGCGGCGGCCCCGCCCGCGTCGGCCACCGATCCCAACGTGCAGGCCCTGGCCACCGCCGGCCAGGACTTCGCGGTCTCCGACCGGGCCTATCAGCTCTTCGCGTCCAACCTTCCCAAGTCGCTCGGCGTGACCATGCCAGCCTCGACCTGGGTCGGCGACCCTGCGGTGTGGACCCCCGACGGGCTCCAGGTGTACCTGGTCGCGCTCCGCAACGGGACCTCGCTGACCCCGGTCCATCAGCTGACCATCGAAGCGGTCAGCACCAACCCGCCGCCGGTCGGCACCACCAACAACGTCCAGCAGATCGCGCCGACCCGGGGCCTGACGGTGACGATCGTGGTGGCCGACACCGGCAACCAGCCCGAGAACAACCTGACCATCTCCGCTGCGGTGTCACCGTCCGCCCCCAACCAGACCTCGCAGGTCAGGGACTTCGCCAACCTGACGCCGGGCAACAGCTACGCGACGACCATCGGACCGGTCGTGCCGGTGTCGGGAGCGCCGAGCACCCTCACGGTGACCGTCACACCCCCCGCCGGCTCGGCCACCCCGCCGGTGACCAAAACCCTCCAGATCGAGGTGGCGGCCCCGCCCCCGCCGAGCACGACCACCACCACCTCGACCACCGTGGCCGGGAAGTCCAGCACCAGCACGGCGGCGGGCTGATCCGTGCCCTGCCCGACTCGGAGGGCGCCGGCGGCGACAGAATCCGGGGCCAGGGCAGGTAACCTTCCGGTCTCATCGAGTTGAACGGCGTGCGACCTGCGGGTGACGCCCGGGTACCACGGAGGCAGGGACGGTGACCACAGCATGGGTGCTCCCCGGCGGGGCGAGCATGGGAGCGATCCAGGTCGGCCAGGCCGAGGCCCTCGTCGCCGCCGGGCACGCCCCTGACCTCCTGATCGGCACGTCGGCCGGTTCCCTCAACGCGGCGTGGCTGGCCGCCGACCCCACTCCCCGGGGCGTCGCGTCCCTGCGCCGCTTGTGGCTGGAGGTGCGCCGCAACCAGATCTTCCCGTTCCGCCCCGTCGCTGCCGGCCTCGGCCTGCTTGGCCGGCGGGACCACTTGGTGCCCAACACCGCCCTGACCAGGTGGCTGAGCGCCCACCTGCCGTACCGCCGGCTGGAAGAAGCCCGCCTCCCGATCACCGTGACCGCCACCGACCTCGACACCGGCGACCCGGTCTACTTCTCATCCGGCGACGCCATCCCCGCCCTGGTGGCGTCGTGCGCGGTCCCCGGCGTGTTCCCGCCGGTCGCCCTCGGCGGGCGGACCCTGGTGGACGGCGGCCTCGCAGCCGACGCCCCGATCGAGGTGGCGATGGAGGCCGGGGCGGACCGGATCTTCGTCCTGCCCACCCTCGGGCCGACTCCGCCCGGCCGGCCTCGCGGCGCAGGGGACGTGCTGCTGCGGTCGGTCAACCTGATGCTCGGCAACGCCCGTGACAGCGAGATCGGCCCGTGGGCCGACCGGGTCGACATCTTCGTCGTGCCGGCGCCGTGGGTGCCGGGCGTGTCGCCGTTCTCTTTCTCCCACGGTCTGCAGCTGATGACCGAGGCCCGGGCCCGGACCGAAGCGTGGCTGCCGGCTGCCCGCCCGGTCGCCCCCGGCGAGACGGGTCGCAGCGCCACCACCGCCCGCCGCCCTCCCCTGGACTAGCCAGGCACCGGGCCGCCGGCAGAGAACGTGCGGTCCGCCGCCGCGGAGGGCAGACTCCCGCCATGCGCCTGCCTGCAGCCGCCTCCCGCCCGGCCCGGACCTTCGCCGGCGCGGCGGCCCGGCTCGCCGCCGCCGACGCGGTCATGGCCCGGCTGGTGGCCGAGGTCGGCCCGCCGCGGGTCAGCGAACCGCAAGACAGCGAGTTCGCGGCGCTGGTCCGCAGCGTGCTCTACCAGCAGCTCGCGGGTCGGGCGGCAGCCGCGATCCACGGCCGCCTGGTCGCCCTCTTGGAGGGTCAGGTCGTCCCCGAGCGGATCATGGCGCTGCCGACCGAGACCCTCCGCGAGGCCGGGCTGTCCGCCAACAAGGCGGCGTCCATCCAGGACCTCGCGGCCAAGGTCCTCGACGGCACGGTGGTGCTCGACCCCGACGGCCTGCGGCGCGAGGACGACGACGAGGTGGTGGCCCGTCTCACTACGGTGCGGGGCATCGGGCGGTGGACCGCGGAGATGTTCTTGATCTTCCAGCTGCGCCGCCTCGACGTGTGGCCGACGGGGGATCTCGGCGTCCGCAAGGGGTTCGGGCTGGCGTGGGAGGTCCCGATGCCCTCGGCCAAAGAGCTCGAACCGCTCGGAGATCCTTACCGGCCGTACCGGTCGGTGGTGGCGTGGTACTGCTGGCGGGCGTGTGAGATCTACGCAGACGCGCCTGCGAGCGCCGTGACCCGCTGAGCGGTCGCGGGGTCGGGGTACCGTCGGCCGGTGCCGACATCTCCGACTGACCGGGCCTTGCGTGCCGGGCCGGGTGGGTGGGCCGCTACCTGCTCCGCCTGCGCGGCCGCGTACCCGCTGGAGGATTTCCGCTGGCGATGCGATTGCGGCGGGCTGTTGGACCCGTCCTCGCCGCCCCTCGACCCGGCGATGCTCCTAGGGGCGCCCGGCTCAACTGGCGCGCCCGGCGCCCCTGGCGCGGCCGGCACCCCCAGCGCCGCTGGCGCGCCCGGCGCGCCCACCGGGACGCCTTGGTCGCTGTGGCGTTACGCCGGCGCCCTCCCGCCCCTGGCAGTGGCCGGGTCGCCGGCGGTGAGCATGGGGGAGGGGTTGACCCCGCTGGTGCCCGGTCCGGGCGGCGTGTGGCTGAAGTTGGACTTCGTGACCCCCACGCTGTCGTTCAAGGACCGCGGCGCGGCGGTGATGGTCGCCGGCATGTCAGCGGCCGGCGTCGGGTCGGTGGTCGCGGACAGCAGCGGCAATGCCGGCGCCGCGCTGGCTGCGTACGCGGCCCGAGCCGGGATCGCCGCGGAGATCTTCGTTCCGGCCTCGACCTCCCCGGGCAAGGAAGCGGCCATCGCCGGCACCGGCGCCACGGTGCGGCGGGTGGAGGGCGACCGGGCGGCGGCCACCGCCGCGGCGGTCGCCCGGCTCGGCGAGACCGGCGCGGTGTACGCCAGCCACGTGCACCAGCCGCTGTTCCTCCACGGGACCAAAACCTGCGCCTACGAGCTCTGGGAGCAGCTCGGCGGCCGGGCGCCCGGCACCGTGGTATGCGCGGCCGGCAACGGCAGCATGGTGCTCGGCTTGGACCTCGGGTTCCTGGAGCTTCAGCGCGCCGGGCTGATCGAGCGGGTACCGCGGGTCCTCGCCGTGCAGGCGCAACGTTGCGCCCCGCTCCTCGCCGGCGCCCACCAGGGCCCAGCCGCGCCCGGGCCGGTCGCCGCTCCCGGGCCGGCAGCCCCAGCCGCCTCCGCAGCGGCAGCCCCCGCCGCAGCCGCCGGCGGCCCGGGGCCGACGGTCGCCGAGGGCATCGCCATCGCCGACCCGCCCCGAGGCACCCAGATCCTGGAGGTGCTCAGCCGCACCGGCGGCCGGGTGCTGCTGGCCCCCGAAGAACGCATCGGTGCGGCGCAGCGCTACCTCGGGTCGCAAGGCGTCGACGTCGAGCCCACCGCGGCGGCGGTGTGGGCCGCGTGGGACCTTGCCCGCCACGCCGCTACCGGCCCCGCCGACGAGGACGCTCCGGTCGTGGTGATCCTCGGCGGGGCGGGCGTCAAGGCCCGCCGGGCCCCCTGAGCACTCGGGCCCCTGAGCACCCGGGCCCGGAGCGCAGTCCACTCGCCGCTAACCGCCTACGGCGTCACCGGGGGCAACGCCGGCGCCGGACCCGCCGGCTTCCACAGCTCCCACCACCGGCGGGAGTTGACCGGCAGGTCGTCAGCGGCCGGCACCGGGCCGACCCGCCCGATACGCAGCGTCCTCGCCCCGCCGTTGGCGTAGCCCACCTGGCCCGGCGTCCACGCGTGGTACGCCAGCCGGAGGCCGCCCGCGGCGTCGGCGAACACCTCTTGGCCGCCGGGGCCCGC
Source organism: Acidiferrimicrobium sp. IK (assembly GCF_025499425.1). GTDB lineage: Bacteria > Actinomycetota > Acidimicrobiia > Acidimicrobiales > Palsa-688 > Acidiferrimicrobium. Next base: position 147,248 of record NZ_JAIMCB010000010.1, on the reverse strand, counting down.
GGCCATCCGATCGCTGCTCACCCACGGGCGTCGCGCCGTCAGCTTGGTGAACGGGCCGAGCGGCCCCTCACCCACCGCCAACCCCATTGCGTAGCCGCTCGACTCCCACCAGCCGGCGGAGTACGCCAGCCAGTACCGACCGCCCGCCGACCACAAGCTCGGGGCCTCGATCAGCGGCTGCTCCCACCCCCGGTCGTGATCGAGCAGCCGGACCGGGTCGCCGGCGAGCGACGCGCCGCCGCTACCCAGCGCCGCGCCCCACAGGCTGGAAGGACGGTGCAAGGCGTTGGCGTCGGCCTTCCACAACAGATAGCGGGTGCCGTCGCTGTCGCGAAACACGCTCGGGTCGATCGAGCCGCCCTCGTCGCGCTGGAAGATCACCGGGCCGGTCGTGACGTCCCGGTAGGGCCCGTCCCACGTGGAGCAGGTGGCCACGGAGATGGCCTGACGTCCCGACACCGGCTCGCGCACCGCGTACCAAAGCACCCAACCGTCGGGGGTGGCGGCCACCGCCGGCGACCAGGTGAACCCGCCGACCGCCCAAGACGCGACGTCGGGCAGCGCGTCGGGTCGATCTTCCCAGCTGTTCAGGTCGGGACTGAAGCGGACCTGCACGTTGCGGCCCACCGCGTTGGTGGCGAACGCACCCCAGCCGCCGGGGACCGCCACGACAAAGGGGTCGGGAAAGTCGCCGGGTGCGGCGGGACCGGCCAGCATGCTCAGCCCGTCCCCGCTCCGGTCATTGGCCTCGGCCCACCAACGCCGTCAACTCCGAGGCGCCGGGCACCGGCAGCGACGGGTCCTGGGCGCCGACGGGGGACAAGACGCTCACCGAGACCAGGCCTCGGCCCACCGCCCCGCCGTCGGAGTCGGCGGGGAGGTGCTGGGGCTCACCCCAGCTCAGCTTCACGGTGTAGCTGCCGGGCGCGCCTTCTTTCGGGCTGAGCCGCACCTCGCCGATCCCCCGGCTGGGGGCCGGGGCCAGCACCGTGGGGCGCCAGCCGACCAGATCCTCGAGCGCCAGGTTGGGCACGTTGACGTTCACCGCCACGGCCGGGCCGCCGAGCACGGCCCTGGCTACGGTCACCCCGACGGTCGCCGCGGTCTCCCACTGCTGGCCGTCGAGGCCGTCACCGACGGCTTGGCCCTCGACCGCCGCGCCTCGTACCGACTGGCTCACCGCCACACCGGGGATCCCCCCGCTGATGGCGGTGAGTGCGGCGCCGACGGTGCCGGAATGCTGCACCGAGCGGCCGACGTTGGCTCCCGGGTTGATCCCCGACAGCACCATGTCGAAGTCGCCATCGAAGGCGCCGAGCCGGGCGTAGTACACGCACAGCGCCGGCGGCCCGCTCACCGCCCAGGCTTCGGGGACCCCCTCGATGCTCGCTTCGTGCACGTCGGGTTGGACGAGATGGAGCGGTCCGAGCGCCACGCTGGCGCCGGAGTACTCGGTGTCAGGCGCGACGACCACGACGTCGCCGAGGGCGGTGGCCGCCCGGGCGAGGCTGTGGAGGCCGGCGGAGTCGATGCCGTCATCGTTGGTGACAAGGATCCGGGGCACTGCTTGACCCTACGCCGTGCCGGGGCCCTCACCGTGCGGCCACCGCAGCCCGAAAGATGAAAGCCGCGACATACCTGGCGCTTGTTGCCGGGGTCTGTCGCGGGTTGCAGGCCTTCTGCGCCGGCGCGCCGCGCCACATCCCTGCCATCGAAGCGAGGTCTGTCGCGGCGTTCATTTCTCCGACCGACCGACCGGGCGGACCGGACCGCTCGCAGCGACGATCGCGGCGGAGGCCACCGCGGCGGTGACCGACAAGGCCGCCCACCCGAGAAGAGCCGGACGGCCCCAGATTCCGTCCGGCCCGGCGACCACCAACACCAGGGCCGCGCTTAGAGCGCCGACGGCCGCCGTCGGTCGGAGCCGGCGGGACAGGGCCGCGGCGCAGACCGGCCCGAGGGCCAAGAGGCCGGCCATGACCACGTGCCGGCCGAGGGCCGCGTCGATGCCGGCGAGGACCACGTCGAGCCCGACCGCGACCAGCCACGGTTCGCGCAGCTCGAGGCGCACCGCGCTCGCCGCGGCGCCGACCGAGAGCACCGACCCGGTGAGCAGCCCCGCGGTCGCCGCGGTCGCCTCCGGGCCGGCCGGGAGCGCGGCGGCGATTATCAGCAGCGGGACGGTGAACCCGATCCCCGCCACCGCACCGGTCCCGAGGAGATGGCGCGACGAGACGCGCGGAGCGTCGGGCTGCCGGGTCGCCCGCCGCCCGAGCGCGGTCCCAGCCACGATCCCGAGCGGCTTACCGAGGACCCGGGCGACGACCACCGCCACGAAGATGCGGGTGGCGTCGGCGCCGGCGAAGAGGTTGCCCGACAGCACGATCCCGATGTTCGCCAGCGCGAACACGGGGAGCACGACGGTGTTCACCAGCGGCTGGACTCGCTGCTCCCACCTGCGGACCTTCGGGTTGTACCCACCGTCGGCCGGCCGCCGGCGGGGTCCCCACGCTCCGAGGGCAGCGCCGACGACGCACGCCTCGACGCCGGCGTGGAGCATCGACCACCAGGCGACGGCGGCCAGCGCGACGCGCAGCGCACCGACCGGCGCCCGCGTCCACCACACGCCGACAAGCAGGCCCAGAGAACCGGCCCCGGCCAGCAACCATCCGAGTTTGACCCCCTGGTTGTAGGCGACGACCAGGATGACGATGGCGACCAAGTCGTCGGCCACCGCCAGGGTCAGCAAGAACATCCGGGCTCGCCCGCCGACGTTGCCGACCACCGTCAGCGCGGCGACCGCGAACGCCACATCGGTGGCCGTCGGGATCCCCCAGCCGCCCGAACCCGCCCCGCCGGCGATGACGACGGTGTAGAGGAGCGCCGGAACGGTCATGCCTGCGAGCGCGGCGACCACCGGGACGACCGCCCTGCGCAGCGTCTTCAACTCGCCGGCGATGACCTCCCGGCGGATCTCCAACCCGACGACGGCGAAGAACGCCACCAGCAGACCCTGATTGGCCCAGTCCCGCAGGCTGAGGTTGAGCGCTTCGTGGTGCGCGGTCCAAAACCGGCTGTAGCCCGACGAAGGCCAGTTGGCCCAAACCAGGGCGGCGACGGCGGCCAGTAGCAGGCCGCTGCCGGCGACTCGGTCATCGGCCAGGCGGGCGACGAACGCGTTGCGGCGGCGGGGTTGGGCTGGTGCGGGCACAGGATCTCCGGGGGTCGGCGAAGACACGCCGACCAGGCTTCCCGGCACACCCAGCTTCACAAGCTAGCGGTACGGCAGACCTAGAGGGCCGGCGGGGCTTCGTAGGCGACGCTGGCCGCCTCAGGCGGCGACGGTCGGCCCACCGCGCTGGCCTCGCCTCGCCGGGATGACGGCGATGAGCCCGCCTACTACACTGGCTGGGCTGTCTCGCACTCGTAGCTCAACGGATAGAGCATCTGACTACGGATCAGAAGGTTGTGGGTTCGAATCCCGCCGAGTGCACCAGAAACGCCCTGGTCAGAGGGTGCTTTGCTGAGGGGCTGATTGAAGCGGAGGGGCGCTGGGACGGCCGGCCCGCCGGCTGCCACCAGGCTGCGGCTGGCAGCGCCAGTCGCTGAGCGCATTCCGCCATGTCGGTAGCATGCGAAAGTGCCACCCCCTCGACGAACCTTGGCTTTCCGCAGTCGGGCAGCGCGGCATCTCTCGTAATGGCGAGCGATGCGGAGACGGCAGGCCTACCTTCGCCGCTAAACCCCGATCCCTCGGCTGCGAAGTCGGCTGCGCGCCCGAGGCGTGAGAGGTCCGGTGGGGGCATCCTGGCTCCGTTGACTGCACGGCGGCTACTTGGCTGGCCACTGGTCATCGGGTTCCTCTTGGCGATAGCCACCTGGAACATCTCGCCGCAGAGCCTGAAACCGGTCGATGTTATCGATTACGACTATCGGGCAGCGTTGGAATGGGCGGCGACAGACCGCCTCTCATTCGGATCGCACCTGGTGTTCACGTTTGGCCCTCTCGGCTTCCTGGCGTCACCAGTTCTGTTCTTCGCGGTCCCTGCCTTTTTCGGCTTCGCGTTTCTTACCGCACTGAAGACGTGCACGGGATGTGTCATCTATCGGTCCCTCCGCAGTTCCGCTCCCGCCGTCGCGGCATTGCTTTTCTCCTACCTGGTTATGGCGCTGATCAGCCCCGGATTCGCCGTGGAATTCCTGGTGCCGTTGGGCTTTGTTTGGGCTGTCAAGATCGTTGATCGGCCTGGCGGACGTCGCCTCGGGGAAGAGCTTGTCATGGCCGGAGGCTTTACTGCCGTTGCCGGCCTGATCAAGGTGAGCCTGGGCCCGCCAGTGCTTCTGGTGTTTGTCGTGGCCTGGGCACTTCGACCAGATCGTGCCGTCCGCCAACTCGGCGGCTACATCGGCGGCCTGGCCGTCGCGTTTGCTGCAGTGTGGCTTGCTACCGGCAATAGTCTGCTGTCGGTCTTCACCTGGCTGAGACTCGAGGCCGCTTTCATATCGGGATATTCGGCAATGGCCAGCGAGATGCCCGGACGTCTCTACTCCTACTGGTTGGCCGGAGTTGCCATCGTCACCGTCGTGGTCATCGCAGGACTCCGTGGCTTCCAGAGGGGAGGATTGCCACATGCCGCTGGGTGGATACTGATGACTCTCGTCGTGACGGAGGTGCTCTTCAGGGAATCATTTGTCCGCCACGATCAACACGATGTGCTGTTCCTCGCCGCCACGCCCCTGCTGTTTATAGCTGTTGCCGGTCCTGCGCAACGACGTGTTTGGCGTGTGCAGCCCGCTCTGCTTCTGACCGTAGCGGTCTGCGAGTCGGCTGTGGTCGGAGTCGCTCCGTCGCTGGTGGCGCGTCCCCAAACCGCGGCACACCTTTGGCTCTCTGACGGCAAGACGATCGTCTTGCCGTCAGACCGTCGGACCTTGGAAGCAGAGGGGAGGAGCGGCTTGCAGGGCATCTACAGGTTGCCGTCGAGCTGGTTGACCGAGATGAGGGGCCAGCGTGTCGCTGCCGCTCCCCGCGGCCAACCGATGGCCTGGACGTACCCGCAGTTGCGATGGCAGCCCATGCCGACGATACAGGAATATACGGCGTACACATCGTCGCTCGACAACCTGGACGCATCGTTCTTTGGCTCGCAGGACGCGCCGCCGTGGGTGCTTCAGCAAAGCTTCGGCCTGGATGGCCGAAACCCCGCCTGGGATTCCCCGGCGGCCGAGCTGGCTCTTCGATGCAACTATCGCGTCGTCAGCACCGACTCGCCGTTTCTCACGTTGCTGCACCGAACCCATGACATGTGCGGACGGGCACAGCCGCTAGCCGACGTTCACGCAAAGCTGGGTCGTGCCGTCACCATTCCGGCACCAGCGGCGGGCATGGCGTTGGTGACCACCATCCACACCAGCCCGTCACTGGCCGGACTTCTTGCTGGTGCGGTTTTCAAAGGTGGCACCTATTCGGTCATCGTCAACAACACGACCCGATATCGGTTCGTAACAGGCACTGGGTCGTCAGCCCACCTGCTCAACTGGCCCGTTGATAGTGGCACTACTATGGCGGTCCCAGCGGTCCATTCTCTAACGGTGGTATCCAACGACCCTTGGGCCTCAAAGTCTTCGGTAGACCTCCGGCTCTCTGAGATACCCGTCGGTCGGTAGCCGCGGGACCCGGACGCGCCGACGCCCCGACCGGCGGTGCCGGCCGGGACGCCAAGGCGCGTGGCTGCGGGCCTAGCCCGCCGCGGCGGTGTAGCTGTAGGGCACGGCCGCCACTTGGTCGCCGGCCGGGATGGCCTGGCCGAAGGGTGACAGCTCGCTGGCGGTGTCCACGTACAGGGTGCCGCTTACCGGTCCGGCCGCAGTGGGTTTCATCACCGCGTAGAGGGTGGTGGTCTGGCCCGGCTGCACGATCACCGGGTTGACCGTCCCGGTCTGCCACAGGTCCCCGTAGGTGGTGGTGACGGCCGGGTCGAACGCCTGGGTCGTCGCCTGCAAGGTGATGTGGGCTGGGGCGGGGGTGGCGCCCTGCTGCGTGAAGACGCCGACCAGCGCCGGGTCCACGTTCCAGTCGCCCGGGGTCACCGGGTTGTCGGTCCAGGTGGCGGTGGCCGAGTCGCCGGTGCTGGTGGCGGCCACCTGGGGGTCGCCGTTGAGCTCCCCGCCGAAGTCGCCCAGGTAGGGCGACATGTCGAAGGTGGCCGGTGCGGTGGCGTCCAGCTGCCCGGCCAGGCCGGTGGTGTCGGTCGGCACGATGAACTGCGGGATCGGGGTGGCGGTGGGCAGGGGCAGGGTGACCGAGGCGCTGGAGTTGTAGGGCTGCAGGGTCTGGGTCACGGTCTGGTTGAGGCGGGGATCGAGGAAGTACGCCTGGGGCGCTCCGCTGGTGTTGTGCACCGTCACGGCCACCACCTTCGACGACTTCAGCGCCACGCTGCCCGTGGGCAGCCCGGTGGCGGTGGCAGCCACCGGGGCCAGGGTGATCTTCCCGTCGAGCGCCGAGGACACGTTCGGTCCGCTGGCCGGGTTGGCGAACGCCACGATGGCCGTCCAGCGTCCCGCTGCAGGGGCGAGCACGTGGCTGGCTGCGCCGACCTCGGTGACGGTTACCGGGCTGGAGGTGGTGCCCCCGACCGCCAGCTGGTTGCTGGCGTGGCCGAGCGCCTCACCGGTGGGCGACACCAGGAACAACGAGTAGTTGTCGGCGTTCCCGTTGCGGTACCTGGTCGACACGTTCAGCTCCGGGGTCCCCTGCGGGACGTCGAAGGAGAAGTACTGCGTCGTCGCCGGGGCGCCACCCCGGCCGTTGCCGCCGAACACCGGCACGCTGAAGGTGCCGGTCCCGCCAGTGAGCGGCACCAGGCTGCGCAGCGCCACCGGGATGGACGCCGGCTGGCCGAATGGGCTGGTCAGGGTGATGGCGGCGGTCTCGTCGCCGGCGGTGGCGGGGGTGGCCACCGCCACCGACACCGTCTTGGAGGCCCCCGGGGCCAGGGTGATGCTCGAGGGGGTCACCGTCCCGAACGGCTGCCAGCTCTGGCCGGTGGCCACGAAGTCGATCGGCGAGCTCGGGGCCACGTCACCCTGGTAGGTGACGTACGCGGTCCAGGTGCCGGCCGCCGGGTAGCGGACCCCGACGTTGGAGGTCAGCGTCGAGCCCTGAGGGAGGCCGTCGATGGCCAGCCGCCCGAACGGGTCGATCAAGCTGACGTCGACGAAGCCGTTCTGGTCGGCGGCGGCCAAGGCGGCGTGGGCGGCCAGGTAGGACGTCCCGGGGGCCACGGTGAAGGTCAGTTTCTGCTGGTAGCTCGCCGAGGTGGCCTTCAGCCGGCGGGCGGCCAGCGTGGTCGGGTCAGACAGCACCCGGCCGGCCAGGTGGACGGTCTGGGTGCCCGAGCCGGAGTTGGTGACCGTCACCGGCTGGGTGACGGTGGTGCCGGCGGGAGCGGTGGCCGCGATCGTGTCGGGGCTGGTCTGCAGCGTCATGCCCTTCCCCCGCGGGGAGCCGTCAGCGGTCTTCACCGACTCCGCGGCCAGGACCGCCTGGTAGGCGTTGAGCAAGCCGGCGCCCTGCTGGTCAGCGGGCAGCCCCACGTCGGTGGCGGTGGAGGTGATGATCTGCTTGATCAGCGCCGGCGTGGGGGTCGCCCCATGGTGGGTCTTGCGGTAGGCCTGGATGACCAGCGCGGCGGTGGCCGACGTCAGCGGGGCCGCCTCGCTCGTGCCTCCGGAGATGCAGGCGCCGTACTGGGTCGCCGAGACCTGGCACGACACCCAGTTGAGGTCACCGGGGGCGATGAGGTTCGGGCCCTTCAGGCCCTCGGTGAACCCGCTGCTGCTGAGGGAGCTGAGGTTGTTGTCCTCCCAGCCGTTGAAGGCCACGCCGCTAGGGGTGATGCCTTCCTGGGCGTAGACCCGGTAGGTGGTGCTGGCCCCTGCGCTCAGGACCGCCGGGTCGGTGCTCGGCGAGCCGACGGTGTTGGTGGGACCGGCGTCACCGCTCGACACGTCGACCAGGGTGCCCGCCTCGGTGGCCTGCTCGTCGGCCTGGCGGACCACGTCGGTCATGGTGTCGGGCAGCGGGTTATAGCCGAACGACTCGTTGAGCACGTTGACGTGGTCGACGGTCACCGCATAGTCGATGGCCTGCAGGATGGCGGAGGTGGTGGCGTCGTAGTTGGTCGGGAACACCTTGAGCCCGACGATGTCGGCCCCAGGGGCGGCGCCGAGCACGTTGAACTTGCAGGTGGTCCCGTCGCTCAACTTGGCGGTGTAGACGCTGGTCCCCTGGGCCCCTATCGAGCTGGCGTCGAGGGAGGCCTCACCGCCGCTCACTGTGCCGATGCCCTCGCCGGTGAAGTCCTTCTCGTCGACCACGACGGACTTGCCGTTGCGTCGGAGGAAGTTGGGCTGGTTGGGCTGGAAGCCCTCGGCGATGAACGCCACGGTCACGCCCTTGCCGGTGATGCCGAGCGACGAGGCGGTGGGCCCGGCACCGGGCAGGTTGCTGTCGGCGTGGATGGCTTCGAGGGCCTGGGGGTCGAGCTCCACGCCGTTGGGGCCGGGCTGGCACGCAGTGCTCGGCGCGGCGGCTGCCGGGGTGGTGGGTGCAGCGGGGGCCTTGAAGGAGAGGTGGGCGGTCTGGTCGGGGACCACGGCGGCTACCGCGCTGTCAGAGGCCAGGCGGCGCTCCTCGGCGGCCGAGACGTTGGCGCTGAGGGCGTTGAGCACCGAGTAGGTCTTCAGGTGGGGGGCGTTGAGCTGGTGCAGCTCAGCCACCACCGGGGCCTGCTGCGAGGCCACCGCCGCCTTGCGCTGCGGGGTGAGGCCGGGGGTGGCCGGCAGGCTGTTCAGCTGGTCCTTGAACAGCACGATGACCGGGTGCGTGGCCCCCGTGGCCAACGCAGCGGCCTGCGGACCGGCCAGCTGCCCGATAGGCGCGGTCGGTGCGGCGGCTGCGCTCCCGGGCGTCAGCGGCAACGCCACCCCCGCCGAGAGCGCCGCTGCTCCGAGGACTCCGAGGCGCGCGATAACAGGTCTTTTCGGCACGTTTTCCTCCCACCTGACGTTGAAGAGCAGAGTATTGCCGCGAAACGAGCGTTACGCCACCGTCTCTGGCAAATACCTCTGTTACGGACTCGTGACGCTCGGTCGTCCGGCGGGCGACCGGCGTGAGCTCAGGTGATCCCGCTGGCCGCGGCGCCCGGTGACAGCCCGAGGCCGTCGAGCTCCTCATCGGTCAGATGGGCCAGGGGATCTCCAGGGTGGGTGACGACCGCGGCCAGCGTGCCCGCCGCCACCACGACGGTGAGGACGGTGAAGATCCCCGTCGAGTGCAGCAGGCCCAACGGGCCGGTGAGGACTCCGACGGCCATGACGGGAAGGGCCAATGCCAGGTAACCCACCATGTTGAACGCGGACACCATCCCGGCCCGGTTGTGGGTGGGCGCGATGTGGTTGATCAACGCCAGGCTGCCCATAAACGTGATGCCGCCGCCCAAGCCGGTGAGGACCGAGCCGGCGGCGAAGAGCGCCACCGAGCCGGCGTCGAGGGCAGCCCACACCAGAGCCAGGCCAGCGCCGAGGGCGCCGACCCCCGCTGCCATGGACCGCCTGGGGCTCCAATGCCGCAGGCTGAGCTGGCTCACACCCCCGAGCAGGTTGAATCCGAAGAGCAGGCCGCCCGCTGCCAGGTGACTGTTGACGTGGAGGATCTGCCGGCTGATCGTCGCGCCGAGCGCCGCGTAGAGAGCCCCGACCGACCAGGCCACTCCGACCGCGGCGCCGGCCACCGCGAAGGACCGCCGGACCTGCCGGGGCACTTCGGGCCGGGTCACGCGAGGCGTCCAGCGCACGCCGGGTGGGCGGATGACCGTCTCGGGCACCGAGCGCAGCAGCGGCACCGAAATCGCCACCAGGCCGAGCTCCACTGCGAAGGGCAGCACCGTCGGAGCCGGCAGGTACTGGGCGCACACCCCGAATAGGAGCGGCCCGGTCGCCGCTCCGGCCACGAACGTGATCGTGTTGAGCAGCGACGCCCGGCGAGGGTCGCGGTCATCGTCGAGCTCGACCAGCGCCGCCGCCACCCCTCCGGTCAAGGCGCCGGTCGCGACGCCTTGCACCGCACGGGCGACGAACAGCCACGCCACGTTCTCCGCGAGCAGGAACACCGACGCACTGACCCCGAGCATGACCATCGCAGGGAGGATCACCTTCCGGCGCCCGATCTCGTCGGACATGCGACCCACGAGGAGCAGCGAGCCGAGCACGGCCAGGGCGTAGGTGCCGAAGATCGCGGTTACCGTCAGCGCCGCGAAGTGCCACTGCTGCTGGTAGACGACATACAGCGGAGAAGGCGCGTTGCTGGCGAGCAGCGCTACAAACAGCGCGTAGGCCACGGCCAGCTGGCGGCGGTTGATGCCGGCCCCGGTCGGCAGGCTGGCAGCGGGTGGCACCGGCGGCAATCTAGCCTGCGTCTCGCGTTTGCACCTTCGACGGGTCTCGTGCCGACGTGGCCGATGTCATAGCCAGAAAGCCGGGGGACCCTCACCGGGCTGATATCCTGGCAATTCCACCTGCGATTGGCCACTCCTCCGGGAGAAATGGCCGATCTGGTGACGTGATCAGCAGGCAGGCAGGCAGGCAGGCGGCGGCCCCGGACCGAGCTGCGCAGATCACGCCCCCCACCGAATCGAGAGAAGGCATGATGGCGACATCATCGTTTGTTGACGCGTTGAAAAGCGCATGGCGTATCGCCGGCCCCCAGCGGCCGCAGAAGCCGACGGAGCTGGCCAGCGTTCTGGCCAGCGCGGACACCCGGGAGCGGGCCGAGCTGATGGACATCATCTCCCGGCAGGACGCATGGGACGACGTCGAGGGCCTCGTCCACTGATCCTGGCTGCTGCCAGCTGGCTGGCCCTCAACGCAGCCCATCGGGCGCGGGTGACCCGCCATGTGCAGTCGATGCCGCACTCGCCGGGCGCTTGTACCCTGTCGGGCCGCTCGCCGGCGCAGGCGTATCCCAGGCGGGCGGGGACCGCACCGGAAGCGACGTTCGCCCGATCGTGGTGTATCTCGACGGTCTCGATGTCGGGCATCGAGAACGCCACTCCTGTCAGCGTCTCGGCGGCCTCCGTGGCCAGCCCCTGCCCGGTGTGGTCCCGGTCGACCCAGTAGCCGATCTCCAAGCAGCGCGGATCGCGCCCTCGGTGGAGTCCGGTGCCGCCGACCACCCCGTCGTCGAGCACCATCGCCATGACGACGTCGCCACCGCTCCGCCAGCTGCGGTCCCAGTCGTGCATCACCGCCGCCCGGTCGCTCCTGGCCATCGGCTCGTCGGCGACCCAGGGCATCCACGGCCGCAGGTGCTCGATGTTGTTGGCCACGGCCGCCGCGAGCAGATCGACGTCGTCAACGGTCCAGCGGCGCAGGAGGAGGCGCCGGCTGCGGACCGCCTCGGGAAGCTGCACTGCGACCACGAACGGCCAGTCTCGCGCCTCGAGCCGCGGGGCTGGGCGCCGCCCGGGCCGGCTCGCCGGCCCGGGTCGCGCCCTTTAGCGGGCGGCGGCTGCCACTTGTCGACGCAGCCCTGGCTCCGGGGCGCGAAGATGTGCGCTCCCGGACGGGCCTGTGCTGGCCCGCCGCCTTTCCTCACCTCCAGGAGTAGCCGTGACCCGTCGCCCACTTCGTCTCGCCGCAGCAACCGCCGGCGCGGCCCTGCTCGTCGCCGCTTGCGGCAGCTCGTCGTCCAGCTCGTCGTCGACGACGGCCGCCGGCGCGACGACGGCGACCACCGCCGCGGCAGGTGGGGGAGTCGACAGCGCGGCCGCCGCGCTGGTGCCGGCGAAGCTGAAGACCGCCGGGGTGGTGCAAGTCGCCACCGACGCCACGTACGCGCCCAACGAGTTCCAGGCCGCCAACGGGTCGATCGAAGGCATGGACGTCGACCTCGGAACGGCTATCGGCAAGGTGCTCGGGGTGCCGTTCAAGTTCTCCAACCAGTCCTTCGACTCGATCATCGGCACGCTCGGAACCCGCTACGACCTTGGCATCTCGTCGTTCACCGACACCAAGGCCCGGGAAAAGCAGGTGACGATGGTCGACTACTTCTCTGCCGGCGAGTCGTTCATGGTCAACAAGGGCCAGCACACCAACCTCACCAGCCTGGCGTCGCTTTGCAACCTCAACGTCGGCGTCGAGAAGGGCACCACCGAGCTCGATGACGCCACCACCCAGTCCAAGAGCTGCAAGGTCAACGTGCAGGCCTTCGACACCGAGACCGAGGTCAACCAGGCGCTCTCCGCCGGCCGGGTCGACGTCGCGTTCGCCGACTCGCCGGTGAACGCCTACTACGCAAAGCAGTCCAACGGGACGTTCCAGATCGTCGGGCCGATCCTCTCCACCGCCCCCTACGGCATGGCCGTCCCGCTCGGCGCCGACTACCAGGGCTTCGACAAGGCGATCGCCGCCGCGCTGACCGACCTGCAGAAGTCCGGGACCTACCAGCAGATCCTCAGCAAGTGGGGCGTGCAGGCCGGCGCCATCTCGAGCTTCACCATCAACGGCGCCACCAGCTGAGCGAACCGTGACCAGCGTCGACCCCGGCGTGCGCGACGCGCACAACGCGCCTGAGGACATCAAGGCGGTCCCGGTCCGCCACCCCGGGCGGTGGGTGGCGGCCGCCGTCCTCGCGGTGCTGGTCGCCCAGCTCGTCCACTTCCTCGTAGCGACGTCAAAGCTGCGCTGGGACGTGGTGCGCAGCTACCTCTTCAACCACCAGATCCTGGTCGGGTTGGAGCGCACCGTCTTGCTGACCGTCGGGTGCATGGCGATCGGGGTGGCGCTCGGCGTCACCCTGGCGGTCATGAGGATGTCGCCCAACCCGGTCGTCAAGTCGGTGGCGTGGCTGTACATCTGGTTCTTCCGGGGCACCCCGGTGCTGGTGCAGCTGCTGTTTTGGTTCTTCCTGCCGACGGTGATCCACTCCCTCAGCTTCGGCGTGCCGTTCGGACCCTCGATCGTGCACGCCGACGCCAAGACCGTCATCACCCAGCTGTGGTCGGTCCTGCTCGGGCTCGGTCTCAACGAGGCGGCGTACATGTCCGAAATCGCCCGGGCAGGGATCCTGTCGGTCGATGAGGGCCAGACCGAGGCCGCGCAGGCGCTCGGCATGCGCCGGGTCCAGACGCTGCGGCGCATCGTGTTGCCGCAGGCCATGAGGGTGATCATCCCCCCGACCGGCAACGAGACCATCTCGATGCTCAAGACGACATCGCTGGCGTCGACCATCGGCTACCTCGAGCTGCTCGGCTCCGCGCAGCTGATCTACGCCCGCAACTACCTGATCATCCCGCTGCTGCTCACGGTCAGCATCTGGTACCTGGTCCTCACCTCCGTCTCCTACGTCGGCCAGTACTACCTCGAACGCCGCTTCGGCCGGGGTACCGCCCGCGACCTTCCCCCGACCCCCTTGCAGCGCCTGCGGGTCTTGGGCTTCGGCCGGCCCGCCGGGGGGCTCGGCTGATGACCCCGATGGTGGAGGCGCAAGGCGTCCACAAACGCTTCGGGAGGACCGAGGTCCTCCGCGGCATCGATCTGTCGGTGGCCGCCGGCGAGGTGCTCTGCATCGTCGGTCCGTCAGGGTCGGGGAAAAGTACCTTCCTGCGCTGCGTCAACCACCTGGAGAAGGTGGACGCCGGGCGACTCCTAGTCGACGGGGTGCTCGTCGGGTACCGGGAGGAGGGCGGCCGCCTGCACGAGCTGAGGGAGCGCGAGGTGTGCGCCACCAGGCGCGACATCGGCATGGTGTTCCAGCGCTTCAACCTGTTCCCGCACATGACCGCCCTCGGCAATGTCATGGAGGCGCCGATGCAGGTCCTCGGGCGCCCGCGCGCCGAGGCCCGGGCCCAGGCGGTGGCCCTGCTCGAGCGGGTCGGGCTGAGCGCCAAGGCCGACAACTACCCCTCGCAGCTGTCGGGCGGCCAGCAGCAGCGGGTGGCCATCGCCAGAGCCCTGGCCATGGGCCCCAAGCTGATGCTCTTCGACGAGCCGACATCCGCGCTGGACCCGGAGCTGGTCGGCGAGGTGCTCGACGTGATGCGCCAGCTCGCCGCCGACGGGATGACGATGATCGTCGTCACCCACGAGATGGGGTTCGCCCGGGAGGTCGGCGACCAGCTGGTTTTCATGGACGAGGGGACCATCGTCGAGTCCGGGCCACCCCGGGAGGTGCTCGCCGCCCCCCGGCACAAGCGGACGCAGGCGTTCTTGTCGAAGGTTCTCTGATGGTCGAAGCTTCTCCGATCGCCCCCGCCGCGCCGCTGTGATCGTCGTGTGCGGCGAGGCGCTCGTCGACTTCGTCCCCCGTCCCGACGGGTTGTGGGAGGCCCGCCCGGGCGGCGCCCCGGCCAACGTCGCCCGGACGCTGTCGGCCCTCGGGGCGCCGACGGTGTTCCTGGGTGGCTTGTCGTCCGACGGGTTCGGGCGAATGCTGCGAGCCCACCTGGAAGACGCCGGCGTCGACGTGAGCCGCTGCCCGCCGGCGCTCCAAGCAACCGCTCTGGCCGTCGCCGACACCACCCACGCCGACGTGACCTACACCTTCTACGTGGAGGGCACGGCGACGTTCGCCGCGGTCGACCGGGCACCAGCAGCCACGAGCGCGCTCTACGTCGGAGGGTTGGGCACCATCGTCGAGCCGATGGCCACCGCCCTCTACGAGCTGCTGGCGGATCTCCCGGCGAGCGCGATCCGCATGTACGACCCCAACGTTCGCCCGGCGTTCGTGGCCGGGATCGCCGACTACCGCGACCAGGTGGAGCGATGGATCGGACGGGCCGACGTCATCAAAGCCAGCGAGAGCGACATCCAGTTCCTCTACCCGGGGGCGCCCTTTGTTGAGGTCGCCGGCCGCTGGATGGACCTCGGCGCCAGCCTGGTGGCGGTCACCCGGGGCGCCGCCGGCAGCGAGGCGTTCACCGCCGGCGCCCGGGCCGACGTCGAGGCGGCGCCGGTCGACGCGACCGACGCCATCGGCGCGGGCGACGCGTTCTCGGCCGGCCTGCTCCAGAGCCTGGCCGGCGCCGGTCACCTCGACCGCCACGCGCTCGCCGCGGTCGGGGTCGAGCACCTCGCGGCGCACCTCCGCGCCGCCGGCGCGGTCGCTGCCTCCCACCTTCGCCAGGGCGCCCGACGCTGACCTCCTCCGGTAAGCATTCCGCCGGCCCCGGAGCTGAGACCTCCTCGGTCGTCCGGGCCCTGGCGCCGGCCGTCGCGGCGGTGCTGGTCGCCGGCGTCATCGGGGCGGTCGTGGTCGGCGGAGGTGGCGGGCGCCTGCCGGGAGGCGCCTCCGAAAGCGGAGGGCATCCGAGCGGGCACAGCGCCACGACCGCAGCAGGCCCCACCGGCACCGCCACCATCCCGGTGACGACGTTGCCGCCCGCAGCGGGGAGCGCACCCTCGTCGGCGACCCTGTCCGCCAACCTCTTGGCCTTCGCCGATCTCGGCGGGTTCTACGATCCGGTGCCTGCCGACAGCTCCCGTCAGCTGGCCGCCTCCCCCTGCCTGAGCCAGCTGGCACCCACAGGCGCGGCCACGTCCGCCTCGACGTACTTCGCCGGCCCGGCCCGCGGCTCGCTGCCCGCCATCAACGAAGTGGTGGCCGGGTACAACGGCGCCGCGGCGACCGCCGCCTACGCCCACGACGTCTCGGTCCTGCAGCACTGCAGCCCGGTCACCGTCACCGTCGCCGGCGCGACCGCCACCCTCCGGCTGGCGCCCGTCGCGAACACGCTGCCTGCCAGTGACACCGAGAGCGCCTTTGGGGGCACCGGGGTGGTCCAAGGGCGCACCTGGTCGGTCGACATCGGCCTGGTCGCTCAGCCACAGGTCGTCTTGCTGGTGATCTACATCGACACCGTGCCCCCCTCCAACGCCATCTACGGCAATTTCCCCTCGACGCTCGCCGCTGCGCTCGGCAAGCTGGCCTGAGCTCAACGCCAGGCGAACACCGGTTGCTCGTAGCCGGCCACCCGCTCGGTGACGCCCTCGAGGGCGACCCGGCGGAACTGCAGGAGGATCGCGCCGGTCGGGGCGTGGATGAGGTCGCCGCCGATCGGGAGCTGCACGACCGGCCGGTCCGACTCGGGGATGGTGACAAACCGGGGGGAGTCCGCCCGGCACAGCTCCCGGAACGACACGCGGTGGACGGAGCGCACCTCACCTGCGTGGGGCGAGATGACAGGGTCGTCGCCGCCCCAGAACACGAACGGCGAGATCACATACCCGGACCGGGTCGGGTAGTCGTCCAGCGCACCGAGCAGTGCTGAGGGCTCCAGGGCCAGGCCCAACTCCTCGCGCAGCTCTCTAAGCGCGGCGCCGAGCGGCGTCTCGCCGTCGTCGACACGGCCGCCGGGAAGAGCCCACTGGCCGGCGTGGGCGCGCAGGCCGGCGGCTCGGCGGGTCAGCAGCACCGCCGGGCCGCCAGCGGTGCCGACCACGCTGCCGGTAAGGCCAAGACCCTCGGCGCCCGGGATCGCCGCCAGGTCTTCGACCGACGCCGGCTGGTCATCCCCGCCATCGGTGTCCGCGTCGCTGTCGACGACGACCACCGCCACCGCGGCGTGGCGCCGGGCGCCGACCGCCTCCGCTTGGCGGTCATGGCGGCGCAGGTTGGCGGTCAGGTGGGCCCGAAGCGGCGCTCCCCACCGCTGTGCTGCGCCGCTGTCGGTGGCTGCGCCCTCGAGGTTTCCGGAATCAGCCACCCCTCGACGGTAGCGGCGGCTTTTCGATACGTATACGGATCGGAACGCTGCTACCGTTTGCGCTGGACCGCGGTAACCCCCCTCGCGGTCCCCTCAACCCCCCGGAGGAATTGATGAGGTCTTTGGCGCGCTGGTGCTTCCGGCATCGCCGTTGGGTGCTGGCCATCTGGCTGGTCGCTCTGATCGGTTCCTCGGCGCTCTCGCAGGCCGCAGGAACGAAGTTCGCGACCAAGTTCCAGCTGTCGAGCACCGAGTCGGGTAAGGCCCTGACGTTGCTGCAAAAGGACTTCCCTGCGGTCTCGGGAAGCTCTGATCAAATCGTCCTCCATGCCACCTCCGGCACAGTCCGGGACCCGGCGATCCAGGCCAGGGTCAGTGCGATGCTGGCCAAGGTGGCCACGCTCCCCGACGTCCGGACGGTGACCAGCCCGTACTCGGCGAGGGGCGCCGGGCAGGTGAGCAAGGACGGCACCGTCGCTTTTGCCACCGTGGTTTTCGACGGCAGCCAGACCAACCCCAAGGCCGATGTCAAGCAGGTCATCTCCACCGCTCAGGCGGCCGCTGACAGCCAGCTGCAGGTCGCGCTCGGCGGTCAGGACATCGAGCAGGCCCAGCAGCAGAGCAGCAACAGCAGCACCGGGCTCGGAGTGCTCTTCGCCCTCATCGTCCTCGGGGTGGCGTTCGGCGCGCTGTTCGCCGCGTTCTTGCCGATCATCACCGCCCTGGTCGCCATCGGCATCGGCTACGCCCTCACCGGCCTAGCCAGCCACGTGTTCTCGGTGGCGGAGTTCGCCACCATCCTCGGGATCCTCATCGGCCTCGGCGTCGGCGTCGACTACGCACTGTTCATCGTCACCCGCCACCGCGCCGGGCTCAAAGCCGGCCGAGACGTCGAGGAATCGGCAGTGATCGCCGTCAACACCGCCGGGCGGGCCGTGTTCTTCGCCGGTATCACGGTGTGCATCGCCCTGCTCGGGCAGTTCGCGCTCGGCCTGTCGTTCCTCTACGGGGTGGCCGTCTCCGCGTCGGTGACGGTGATCCTCACCATGCTCGCCTCTCTCACCCTCCTCCCCTCCCTCCTTGGCTTCTTCGGGATGAAGGTCCTCAGCCGCAAGCAGCGCGCCAGCCTGGCCGCCAACGGTCCGGTGGACGAGGCGGTCGTCGGGTTCTGGGCCCGCTGGGCCGGCTTCATCCAGCGAACGCCCACGCTGCCGGCCATCGCCGCGCTGCTCGTCGTGGTCGTCGTCGCCCTGCCCGTGTTGACCCTGCGCCTCGGCCTTGACGACGCCGGCACCGATCCGCCAGGCAGCACCACGCTGCAGGCCTACACGTTGCTGGCCAAGGGTTTCGGTCCCGGCGTCAGCGGCCCGTTCCAGATCGTCGGCGAGTTGCCCTCGCCCAGCGCCCAGCCGGCGTTCGCGGCCTTGACCAAGGCGTTGGCCAAGGAACCAGGCGTGGTCTCCGTCGGCCCGCCGGTGGTCAGCCCCGACGGATTGGTCGCGGTCGCCAACCTGTATCCCGCCACCAGCCCGCAGTCGAAGGCCACCACCAGCCTGCTCCACCGGTTGCGGGGCCAGGCCGTCCCCAAGGCCGTCGCGGGCACCGGCATAACGGTTCTCGTCGGCGGGGCCACCGCCATCCAGTCCGATTTCTCCCACATCCTCTCCTCCAAGCTGCCGCTGTTTCTCGCGGTGGTCGTGATCCTCGGGTTCATCCTGTTGATGGCGGTGTTCCGCAGCCTGTTGGTGCCGCTCATCGCTTCGGTCATGAACCTGCTCTCGGTCGGGGCCGCCCTCGGGATCATGAACGCGGTGTTCGAATGGGGCTGGGGCCACTCGCTGTTCCGCATATCGGAGAAAGCGCCCGTCGAGGTGTTCATCCCGGTCCTTTTGATCTCGATCCTGTTCGGCCTGTCGATGGACTACGAGGTGTTCCTCGTCAGCCGGATGCACGAGGAATGGGCCCACTCCCGGGACAACCAGCGGGCCGTGACGACCGGGCAGGCTGCGACCGGGCGGGTCATCACCGCCGCCGCGAGCATCATGATCCTCGTCTTCGCGTCGTTCGCCCTCGGCGACAACGTCATCATCAAACAGTTCGGGATCGGCCTGGCCGGGGCGATCATCATCGACGCCTTCGTCGTGCGAACCGTTCTCGTCCCCGCGCTGATGCACCTCTTCGGGCCCCGCAACTGGTGGCTGCCGGGATGGCTGGACCGGGCCATTCCGCAGCTCAACGTGGAGGGCGCCGACTCCGCCGGGTCGGTTGGAGGGCAGCCCGAGCCGGTGCTGACCGGCCGCTGAGCGGCGTGCGGCGGGGCGCGTGACACCGCCCGGCCGGCCCCGCGACCCCCAACTCGACGACGCGGCGATGACCGCGGTCATCGGGCTCATCGTCGAGGGCGGCTACCACGGTGTGAGCATGGACCGGATCGCGGCGCGTGCCGGGGTCAGCAAGGCGGCGCTGTACCGCCGCTGGCCCAACAAGCTGGCGTTGACCGTCGATGCGATCGCCCATCTCGCGACCACCAAGGTCGTCGTGCCCGACACCGGGGACGTGCGGGCCGATCTCGTCGAGTTCCTTCTCGGATTCATGATCGAGAAGCGGGCCGACGCGGGGACCTACGAAGCGCTGAGCGCGGCGATCGCCGCCGACCCGGACTTGGCGATGCAATGCCGCGACACCGTCATCGCCCGGTTCACCGCCATGTTCCGGGGCATCGTCGCCAGGGGAGTGGAGCGAGGCCAGCTGCCGGCCGACACCGACGTGGAGCTGCTCGGCGACATCGCTCCGGCGCTGATCCGTCACCGCCGGCAGCTGGCCGGCGAACCGCTCGACAAGGCCTACATCGACCGGATCGTCGCACAGTTCTTCCGGCCCTGCCCTTCCTGACCCGCCGGCGTCAGCCCCGGCCGGGGGGCGCGGGTGCCGCGGTGGGGGGGAGGGGGTGCAACGGCCAGGCCGCGATGGTGTTGTCGTGGCCCGATCACCACGGGTCGCGGCCGTCCCCGTCCGCGCAGCCGGCGCAAGTGCCGGTGATGGCGAAATGGCGGATGTCGAGCGAGAACCCGTAACGGTCCCGCAGCGCCGCCGCGACCTCCTCGAAGTCCGCCTGGTCGGCGTCGATGACCGCTCCGCAGCGGTCGCAGGTCAGATGCACATGATGGTTCTCGCCGAGGTGCCACTGCGCCGGCCCGTGCCCGAGATGGCTGTGATACACCACACCCAGCTCCTCGAAGCGCTCAAGGGTGCGGTACACCGTCGCCTGGTGCACCGCTGGGTGCTCGGCGTGGATCTGCTCGGCCAGCTCCTCGGCGGTGCGGTGCGCCGGCCCGGTAGCCATGGCCTCGAGGATCACCCGACGAGCACCGCTGGCCCGACCGCCCCGGGCTCGCAGCAGGTCCATCACCTCGGCCACCCGATCTTCGGCCACCCGATCCTCGGCCCCGTCAGCCGTGCTCTGGCCGACGGGGTCGACTCCCCGCTCCACAGCCGCCCTAGCCCGCATGACCCCCGGCCCCGTAGTGCCCGCCGCCGGCGCCCCCATGACCGTGACCGGTAGAGCCACCGACATGACCGCCGGCGCCGATTGCCGCGGCCGCGTCCCACCGGGCCTCCACCCGACCGTACTTCCAAACGGCCAGCGCCGCGACCCAGGTGAGCACGAACACACCGACGATGATGTATCCGGCGACGTTGAGGTTGAATCCGTTGACCACGTCCCACACCCCGCCCGACAACCGCAGCTGGCCGCTCAACACCGACAGCAGTTCGACGGTCCCGATGGCGAACGCTACGGTCACCGACAGCCCGGTGATGATGATGTTGTAGTACACCTTTCGCACCGGCCGGGAGAACGCCCACTCGTAGGCGAAGTTCATGAACGACCCGTCGATGGTGTCGAGCAGGCTCATGCCCGCCGCGAAGAGGATCGGCATGCTGAGCACCGCCCAGAAGGGCAGCCCCGACGCCACCGCCGTGCCCGACAGGATCAAGAACGCCACCTCCGTCGCGGTGTCGAACCCCAGCCCGAAGAGGAACCCGATCGGGTACAGCTTCCAGGGCTTGTCGATCCTCCTGGCCATCGGCCCGAAGAACCGGTTCATCATGCCCCGAGCGTTGAGCTGGCGCTCCAGTTCCTCCTGGTCGAACCGGCCGCGGCGCATGTCGAGGAACATCCGCACGATGGAGACCAGGATCACGACGTTGAGACCGGCGATTATGTAGAGGAACCCGCCTGACAGCGACGTCCCGATGAGCCCGGTGTAGTGGTGCAGGCCGGAGTTGGTGTCCTTCACCTGGCTGTTTAGGGCTCGGATGCCGAAGTTGAGCAGCACCGACAGCAGGAACACGACGGAGGAGTGGCCGAGGGAGAACCACAGGCCGGTCCCGAGGGGCCGCTGGCCCTCCGACATCAGCTTGCGGGTGGTGTTGTCAATCGCCGAGATGTGGTCGGCGTCGAAGGCGTGGCGCATCCCGAGGGTGTAGGCCAGCACTCCGGTGCCGATCCCGAAGGTCTTGGTGCCACTCAGGTGGTAGTGGCCGCGCGCCGCGGCGACGAGCAGCACGATACCGGCGACGTGGAGCAGCAGGATGAACCCGGCCATTCCTCCTACCCGGCGCCACTCGTGGGGTGTCAGCCCGCGCCTGATCGCCTCCAATCGAGACAGCGGGGGTGCGGCGGTCACGCTCACGGCGGTGGGCTTCCTCTGGTCGGTGAGGGCGCCGGTCTGGTTCCGAGCGCCCAGTTGAAGAGTAGTTGCGTGCTGCTCGCAACAAGCAACGAAAATTTGGGCAAGGTGCTTCCCGGCAAGGACTCAGGAGCGTCACGCGACGCCCCGCCAGTCGAGGTGCCCACCACACCACACCCCGGGCGGCTATACCGAACCGGGCTGCCATGACCGATCCTTCTTTCCTCGTTCGCACTGCCCGCCCCGGCGACGTCGACGCCATGCTCGACTTGTGGGTGCTCTCCGGCCTAAAGGTGCAGCGCGCGCCGGCCCGGCAGGAGCTGGAGCGGCTCCTGCGAGCGGGGAGCGACCTGGTGCTAATCGCCGAGGCCCCGGACCCGGAGGCCCCCTCGACGGGCGTGGCGGTGGGGACGGTGCTCGGCACCTGGGACGGGCGCCGGGGTTGGGTTCAGCGCCTGGCCACCGCCCCGGAGTGGCGGGGCCGGCGCATCGCCACTGCCTTGGTCGAGGAGCTGGAAGACAGGCTCCGAGCCCGCGGCTGTCGCAAGGTCAACCTGCTGGTCGAACGGGACAACGCGTCGGTCATGCCGTTCTACGAAGGCGCGGGATACTCCCGCCGCCCCCTCATCTTCATGGAGAAGCAGTTGGAGAAAGGGAGCCGGGGGTGAACGACGATGTGCGCCGGGAGCTGGCCGTGGCGTTCATGGAGCTGGTTCTCCTCGCGGTGCGCGAGCGACCAAGACAGCTGAGTCTCACGTCGCTTTCGACTCTTGACACGCTGGACCGGACAGGGGCGCGGCGGATCACCGAGCTGGCCGCGGTGGAGGGCGTGGCCCAACCCTCGATGACCGCGGTGGTCGCCCAGGTGGAGCGGGCCGGTCTGGTCCAGCGCCGGCGCGACCCGGACGACGCGCGGGTCGTGATGGTCGCCATCTCCGACGCCGGGCGGGAGTTCTTGCACCAGCAACGCCAACTCGGCGCGGCGGCGTTCGCCTCCCGGCTGGAAGCGCTCGACGACCAGGACCAAGCCGAGCTGGCCGCGGTTCTCCCGATCCTGCGCCGGCTGCGCCAGGTTTGACGGTAGGCGAGGCAGGAACTCAGGCGCTCGGCGGCGAAGTCCGCTACGCCGGGACCGCCGCTGCTGCCAGCGGTGACCCCGCGGACCCACACCGAGGAGATGCTCGCCCCATGACCGCCACCGAGCCGTCCAACAGCCGCCTGCGCTCGGCCCCCGCTCCGGCGACCGCCGCCAACCCGATCCTGGGCCTCGAGCCGGCGCTGGTCGCCAAGGCGGTGATCGGCCTCGGGCTGTTCATGGGCGTCATGCCCTTCGTCGGGCCTGCGGTCGGGCTCCCCCTCGACGGCGCAGCGTGGCAGTGGACCACCGACCGGATCGTGCTCCACGTCATTCCCGGCGCCCTCGGCGTCCTCCTCGGGTACGCCGTGCTGCGCGTGGCCCGCTGCGGCCCCGATGCCCGCCGGGCCATGGCCCCGGCGCTGCGCGCGCTCGCGCTCGCCACCATCTTCCTCGGGGTGTGGATGGGAGCCGGCCCGTGGCTCTTCGACATAATCGTGCCCGGCGCCGGGCAGTCGGGGCTCATGTTCCTCGGCGTTCCCGGCTGGTCGTCGATGTCCCCGCTGCACCAGATGGCGCTCGAGATGGTGTGCCACTGGGGGCCGGGGATCTTGATGGCTTCCGCCGGCGTGGCGGTGTCTACCGTCGCCGCCGGCATGCTGGCTCGCACCGGAGACTGACCGGCGGGCCTGGCCGCCCTGTTTGACCTGCGGTCAGGAACTTCCGTTAGGGTTGACCGTCTTACAGTCAGGCCGCCGGCCTGCCCAGGCCGTCACCCGACTCAGGAGGTCACCCATGGCCACGAAGCGCACCGCCGGGACCAAAGCGGTGGTGACCGGCGCCGGCAGTGGCATCGGTCGGGCCTTCGCTCTGGAGCTGGCCGCCAGGGGCGGGCGGGTTGTCTGCAGCGACATCGCCCTGGACCGGGCGGAGGCCACCGCGGCGGAGATTCGCGCCTCGGGCGGGACCGCCCACGCCGTCGCCTGCGACGTGGGTCGCCTGGAAGACGTGGAGGCGCTGGCTGGCGCCGCGGAGGACTTCCTCGGCGCGCCGGTGGACCTCGTAGTCAACAACGCAGGTGTCGGCACCGGAGGCTCGGTGATCGGCGAGACACCGATCGAAGACTGGCGCTGGACGGTGGGAATCAACCTTTGGGGCGTGATCCACGGCTGTCACGTCTTCGTGCCCCGGCTACGGGCCGCCGGGCGGGGCGGGGTGATCAACGTCGCGTCCGCCGCCGGGTTCGCCGCGGCACCGCAGATGGCCGCCTACAACGCCACAAAGGCTGCGGTGATCGCGGTCTCCGAGACCCTGGCCGCGGAGCTGTCCGGCACCGGCATCGGCGTCACGGTGGTCTGCCCGACGTTCGTCGCCACCAACATCGCAGTCAACGGGCGGATGACAGACCGGGGGCGGGAGACGGCCAACCAGCTGATGGCCCGGGGCAAGGTGTCCGCCGAGGGCGTCGCTCGCATGGCGCTCGACGGTCACGACCGGGGCCGCCTCTACGTGCTGCCCCAGCTCGACGCCAAGATCGTCTGGCGGGCCAAGCGCAGCGCCCCGAACCTGTACCTGCGGGCGGTGAGCCTCGGCGCCCGCCTGGCCGAGCGCCGCCTCAGCAAGTCCGAGCCGGCCGCCGGCTGACAAGCCCAGGGCCGGCCCCGCCGGCTGACCAGCTCTGGGCCGGCCCCGCCGGCTGACCAGCTCTGGGCCGCCGGTTGGGCAGCCCAGAGCCGGCGCCAGCGTTCCGTCAGCTTTCCGGCTCCTCGGGGGCGGGGAACCGCACCGTCACCTCCAGCTCCTCGGCTCCCCGCACGAGGCCGAGCGCCAATGTGTCCTCCGCGGCGTCCAGCGCCGCGGTCAGCTGCTCGAGGGAGGTCACACCGACCCCGCCGGCGCTGACGAGGAGGTCACCTCTCCTGATGCCTGCGACCGCGGCCGGGCTGGCGTCCTCGACGCCCCGCACGAGCAGGCCGTCGCGCTCGGGCAGACCGGCCGCCGCCCGGATCCGCCGGGCCACCTGGGTAGGAGCCAGGGCGACGCCGAGGCGCCGGCGGGTCGGCGACTCGCCTCTCGACAGCCCCTCGATCCGGGTCCGCAGACTGTCCGACACCGGCACCGCGAGGTAGAACCCGTCGCCGAGGCGGTGGGTCGACACCGCCAGAAGCCGCCCTGTCGCGTCGACCACCGGACCGCCCGAGGACCCCGGCGCCAGGGGGGCGGTGTGCTCGACCGCGTCCTCGATCAGCCGGCCGCCCGGCCCGCGGAACTGGCGGCCGGTGGCGGAGACCGCCCCCTGGGTGACCCGGATGCCGCCGCCGGGCGGCACGGCGAGAGCGAACACCGGCTGCCCGAGGCCAGGGGCGGCGCCGGCCCACTCGAGGGGGCGTGCGCCTGCGGTGTCGACGGTGATGGCGGCCAGGTCGCCGTCGCCGTCCACGCCGGCGACGGTGCCGGTGGCTTGGCGGCCGTCGGAGAAGGTGACAGTGGTCTGGGCCCCGCGCAGGTTGTGGGCGTTGGTCGCCACCACGCCAGGGGCGACGACTATGCCGGCGCCCCGTCCGGGGCCCCGGCCGATACGGACCACCGCGGAGCCGGCGCTCCCGGCGATGGACTGGATTGCGGACTGCAGATCGTCGAGGACGGGCATGGAGGCCTCCGTGTCGCTGATTGTAACTTGCGAGTTGCAAGCTACCCGCCGAGCTGGGCTAACGGCGCCGCCCCGATCGGCTCGGGATCAGGCGCCGGGTGAGCCGCCCGCCACCTCGTAGGACCACAGCTCCGAGGACACCGACACCGGGCCGCCGTGCGGGGCCGGCCGGTCTGCGCCGGCGTGGCCGTGGGAGAACGCCGGCGACGACACCCACGCCTGGAACGACGCCTCGTCGCGCCACCGGGTCACCACCAGCCACTGCGTGCGGTCGTCCACGGGCTTGAGCAGCTCGAAACCCTCGAATCCGTCTTGGCCGTCCACGGCGCCGGCCCGGGCTGCGAAGCGCTTGGCCAGTTCGTCGCCCGAGCCAGCCGGCACGGTGATGGCGTTGATCTTGATCACGGTCATGGCCCGATCTGAGCAGATCGCCGGCCCCGTCGCTCGCCAGGGTGGCCGCCGTCGCCTGGCATCATCGGTGGTGGTGCACGGTCGCGTCTGCGTCTTCAGCGGGTCGAGTCCCGGTGCCCGCCCCGAGTACCTCGCGGCTGCCGGAGCGCTCGGCGGGGAGGTGGCCCGGCGGGGCATGACCCTGGTGTACGGCGGCGCCTCGGTGGGGTTGATGGGAGCGGTCGCTGACGCCGCCCTCGCCGCGGGAGGCCGGGTTATCGGGGTGATCCCCCAGGTCCTGGTTGACCGGGAGGTAGCCCACGGCGGGCTGAGCGAGCTGCGGGTGGTCGCTTCGATGCACGAGCGCAAGGCTTTGATGGCGGACCTGTCCGACGGTTTCGTGGCGCTCCCCGGCGGGCTCGGCACGCTCGAGGAGCTGGCCGAGGTGTTGACCTGGTCACAGCTGGGCCTGCAGCACAAGCCGTGCGGCCTGCTCGACGTGGCCGGCTTCTGGGCGCCGCTGCTGGCGTTCCTCGACCACGCGGTGGAGGAACGCTTCGTCCGCGTCGAGCACCGCCGGCTGGTCCTGACCGCCCCCGAGCCCGCGTCGCTGCTCGACGCCATGGCGGGCTGGGTGCCAGAGACGGTCGGCAAATGGGTCGACCGCGACCGCCGGTGACGCGCTGGAGGGAGATCGGGGCCGCCGGTTGGAGTTGGCGCCGGCGCCCCAGGTAGAAACGGCGGGCGTGACCGCGCAGCCCGGAATCTTCGCCCTCGGCACCATCGAGCACTGCTACCTTGAGTTGGACCTGGTGGCGGGAGCGGACCCTGCGGGTCTGGTCGGGGTGCTGGCCTGGTTGTGCGGGCCCGGGAGCCCGCTGGCCGGAGTCAGCGTGACGGTGGCCGTGCGCCCCGAACTGTGGGCCGAGGTGGCGCCTGAGCACGCCCCTCCCGGCGTGCGATCCTTCGAAGCGATCGTCGGGCCGGAGCTGACCATGCCCGCCACCCAGCACGACGCCTGGGTGTGGGTCGCCGGCGGCGGGCGCGACATCGTCTTCGACAGCGCCCGCAAGGTCCTCGACGCGGCGGCCGGCGTGGCCACGGTCGGCAGCGAGATCACCGGTTGGGTGTACCGCCACGACCGTGACCTGACCGGGTTCATCGACGGGACCGAAAACCCGAGCGTCGTCGAGGCGCCCGGGGTCGCGGTCCGCGCCGGCGCTCCAGGGGCCGGCTCCAGCGTCGTGCTCGTCCAGCGGTGGCGTCACCTCGACGCGTGGGCCGCTTTGGGGGACGCCGAACAAGAACTGGTCATCGGGCGCAGCAAACCCGACAGCGTCGAGCTCGACGACGAGCGGATGCCCGCCGACTCCCACGTCAGTCGCAACGTGGTGGAGGAGGACGGCGAGGAGCTGGCGATCTACCGGCGCAACACCGCCTACGGCGGGCCGACCGACCACGGGACGCTGTTCGTCGGGTTCTGCGCAGAGCAGCATCCGCTGCAGATCATGCTCGAGCGGATGGCCGGGGTCGGCGACGGGATACGCGACGCGCTGACCCGCTACACCACCCCGCTGAGCGGTTCGTACTACCTGGCACCGTCCCTCGACGCGTTGCAGGCGTTCCTCCCTCCCGACCTCGGGGTGTCGGTTAGCGTCTAGAGGTCAGTGAGCGCCGTCAGCGACAGGTGGTCCAGGGTCGTGACGGCGTTGGCCGTGTACGAGGACGCCGCGCTGACCCCCGAGGGCATGTGCGCGGCGGCCGTCGCGGTTCTCCGGGTCGCGGGGGCGTCGATCGTGTTGGCCGACAGCGACGACCAGCCAGCAGCCACCTACACCTCCGGTCCCGCGTTCGAGCGGGTGGAGGAGATCCAGTACGGCCTCGGGGCCGGGCCGGCGATCGACGCTCACGCCCGGGGCGCGCCGGTGGCGGCGATGGACCTGCGTCACGACCCTCCGGCGGGGTGGGGGGAGCTGAGCGGCGCGCTGCGACGATCCGGCGTCGCTGCGGTGTGCGCCTACCCCTTGGTCCTCGGTGCGGCCCGCCTGGGGGCGCTGACGTTGTACTGCAGCCAGCCGGGACCGCTCGGGCCGGAGCGCAACGCCGACGCGCTCGTCGTCGCCGCGGTCGTCACCCGGGCGCTGCTGGCGGTGCAGGCTGGTGCCGATGACGGCATGGTCGCCTCGGAGCTGGCGGACGGCGAGCCGGATCACGCCGTGGTCCACCAGGCGACCGGGATGGTGTCCGCTCAGCTCGACGTCGGTGTCGGAGAGGCCATGGCCCGGCTTCGCACCCGAGCCCGGTCCGACGGCTCCAACGTCCGGACCGTCGCGGCCGCCGTCGTCGACCGCCGCATCAGGTTCGATCGGTGACCCTCACGTCCGCCGCGGCCGCCGTTCCCACCCCGGAGTCCCCGCCTCCGCCCTTGTCTGCAGCATCCCCCGTCCCTGCGATCGCGCCAACCAAACCGACGATCGCTCGACAGGCCCCTCGACCAGAGGGCCTGGCAGAAAGGAGGCCGCTTCGTGGCCACCCGTGAGACTTTCCTTGCCGAGACCTTTCTCCGTCTCGCCGACACGCTGGTGGCCGACTTCGACGTCATCGACGTGTTGAGCGGGCTGAGTGCCAGGGTGGTCGAGCTGCTCGACGCTTCAGCGTCGGGGATCGTCGTCGCCGACCCGGGCGGCGCCTTGCAGGTCGTCGCCGCGTCGAGCGACCAGGCCAGCCTGCTCGAGTTGTTCCAGGTGCAAAACGAGGAGGGTCCCTGCCACGACGCGTACCGCCTCGGGGCGGCCGTGGTCGACCCCGACCTGGCTGTCAGCACCACCTGGCCCAGCTTCGCCCCCCTTGCGGTAGCGGCCGGGTTCCGTTCGGTCTACGCCTTCCCGATGGCGGTGCGCACCCAGGTCCTCGGCAGCGTCAACCTGTTCCTCACCAACCCTGGCCTGCTCGCCGCCGACGACGTGGTCATCGCCCAGGCCCTGGCCCATGCCGCGACACTCACCCTCCTCCAGAACCAGGCCGCGGAGGACGCCCACCGCCTGACCTCGCAGCTGCAGCGGGCTCTCAACAGCCGCATCACCGTCGAGCAGGCCAAAGGGGTGGTGTCGGAGCTGGCCCACGTCTCGACCGACGAGGCCTTCGTCCGGCTTCGGGCGTTCGCCCGTGGCCACAACATGAAGTTGACCGACCTGGCGGCCAAGATCGTGCGTCGTACCCTCGCCGCCGACCAGCGCGCCGAGCTGCTGGCCAGCGCGCCGATCAGCCGGGACCAAGCGAAGTAGGCCTCGGGCGGAGCCCGAGGCGGTCAGGCCGTCAAGCCGGCCGTTCGCCACGCTTCCTGGTGCCGCGAGGGGCGACCGAAGGGGCCCGACGCAGGCAGGCCATTATCTCCGGGCGCTGCGCCTGCGTCAGCTTCAGGTCCTTGAGCGTCAACCCGCTCTTGTACATCGACGACAGGAAGTCGTACCAGATGTCGGAGTCGCTGGTCGGTCCCTCCGGTGGTTCACCGGACAACTCGATCAGAGCAGCACGTTGGGTTGGGGTCAGCATCGCACCTTCTCAAGCCGGCGGCGGGGTCGCCTCGATCAGCGTCGGTGCAGCAGGATCTACGGCTACCCCAAGCTTATCGGGTTCGGCAGCCGGGCACTGGTTGTAGGGTTGGGACAAAGAAGGGGGGCACACGATGCCCGAGAAGTCGCCCAAGAAGCCCGCTGTCAAGAAGCCCGGCCGCTCCATCAAGGAGAAGCGCCAGGACAAGAAGGACAAGCAGGTGGCCAAGAAGGCCTTCCCCTCCTAGACCGGTCGCCGCCTCGTCCCCCAAACCTCGCCCGCCTGGAGCGGTCGGAGCTGGCTTAGTGTCATCCCGTGCTGCACCACCTGACCCTGTGGGTCCCCGACATCGATCGGGCCGGCGAGTCGTGGGGATGGCTGCTCGGCCACCTGGGCTTCGACGCCGACCGTCCGCGTCCCCGGGTACTGCTGTACCGCCATCCCACCGGGGCAACGATGGTGCTCGAGCAGTCACCCGACATGGTCCCCGGCATGCTCTACAGCCGGATGCGTCCAGGCCTCAACCACGTAGCGTTCCGGGCACCTGACGCGAGCACTTTGAGCCGGGTCGGCGCCGATGCCGCTGCCCACGGTTGGGGCCAGCTCCAAGCCACCGGCCACTCCATCGCCGCCGGCTCGCGAGTCTTGTATCTCGAGGACCGCGACGGTTTCGAGGTGGAGCTGGTGGCCCCTCAGTCATGAAGCGGGCGGGCCGCCCCGCCAGCCGCGTGGGCCGAGGAGCGCCGCGCCGTCTGCTGAGCGCCGGGGCCCTGTGCGCCCTCGGCGCGCTGGTGGCCGCCGGTTGCGGACCGTCGGCGACGAGCCGGGGCTTGCCGGGCGTAGCCGCGTTGAGCGGCCGGAGCCAGGGGCAGCCGCCCGTTGCACCTGGCGGCAGCGCCGAGGTGGCTCCCAGCCCTCCGAGCACCGGGCCCGCCTCGACCGACGCGCCGACGACCGCACCGCCCCCGACGGTAGACCCGGGCACGTTGGGCCAGACCCGTGCGGTGCCGGTCAAAGACCAGCAGTTCGTCGGGGAGATGGCGATGTTCTGGCAGGCGGTGACCACCGGCCAAGCCGCGCTGGCGACCCCAGCGTTCTTCCCGGAGACGGCGTACATCCAGCTCAAGTCGCTCTACAACGACCGCTCGGACTGGACCTACCGGTTGATGGCCCACTTCGCGCTCGACATTCAAGCGGTCCACAACCTGCTCGGGCCGGCCGCGGCCTCCGCCCGCCTCGTTTCGGTCAATTTGGGCCCGGCCCGCTGGATCCCGCCCGACGCCTGCGCCAACCGGCTCGGCTACTGGAACAGCCTCAACTCCCGAGTCGTCTATAGCTCCGGGGGGACGATCCGATCCTTCGGCATCGCCGCCCTGGACGGCTGGCGGGGTGAGTGGTACATCATCCACCTCGGAAGTGAGCAGCCCCCGCCGGGGAGGGGCGTAGTCGACGCCCCCCAGATCGGAACCGGCGAGGCCGGGGACGGCGGAGGCTGCTGAGCCCGCCTATTCCGGAAGCAGGCGGTGGCGGATGGCGGCGTCGACGATGGCGTCGCGCTTGTCGGGGAAGTCCCGCATCGGCACGTCCGCGAGCACGAAGCGGTTCCAGATCTCCGCGCACTCGACCCGAATGAGCGCCATCGACCAGCCCAGCGCCTCGGCCACCGCGGCGTGCGTCGCGGGCACCGGACTACCGGCCAGGATGGGGCGGATGTACTCGGCCATGACCTGCCACTGGCGGGCGGTCAACTCCGGTTCCAGCCGGGTCCCGGGATCGCAGGCGTCTTCGCCGGTGACCGCCGGGCTGTCGGCAGCCCCGGTCACGATGTCGACGACGATGGTGTAGGTCGCGAGCGAGCCGACGAGGCGAACCTCAAAGCAGCGGTCGGCCGGCGAGAAGATCGCCCCCGGTCGCACCGCCTCGAGCGGTGAGCCGCGGGCCAGGACGTCGAAGGCGCGCCTCTCGGCCAGGTTCTCGACCGCGATCCGCCCGGCCCCGACCACGAGGAACTGGCCCGCTCTGCCCGGCACCCCTGCGTCGAGGGCCGGCTCGTGCCCGAGACGAATGCTGCAGCCTGGCGACCGACCGAAAGGTATGACTGGATGTCGCGTCGTGAGAAAACAACTGCCGCGTTCCCAGCTGAGAGACGCAAGGACCTGTCCCTCTTCACCACGCTCCATCAGGCGGATAGTAGAGCTAAAGGTAATGACGCCGGCTTATCGGGGGTGCTATCCGCCTCGCGGCGCCCGATTCGACCCCTTCGACCAGCATGTTTCCGGGGGAACAGGACCGCTCAGCTGGTATGTGACGTAGTGTCATTTATGTGACGCGGCGTCAGCCCGCGCGGTATCTAACTTTGCGCGGTACCCAGCCCGGCAAACGTCGAGTGATCGATCAACCGCCCGATTTTCTGCAACTCGCGCCGCAGGCCGGCAACGGCCAGGGCCATTGTGATGGGGGTCCCGGCGTCCGCGGCCAAGAACGCCGAGGTGGTCACCGCGTTGCGGATCGTCCCGCCGGCGACCTCCACCGCGTCGGCGAGCGCGTCGAGATCCAAGTCGTCGCCGAGCGGAGCGTCCTTGGGTAGGCAACGGGCCCAAATCCGGCGCCGCTCGGCGGCCTCGGGTACCGGGAAGTCGACGATCACGTGCAGGCGCCGGATGAACGCCGGGTCGATGTTCTTGGCCAGGTTGGTGGCCATGATCGCCAGCCCCTCGTACCGTTCCAGACGCTGCAGCAGGTAGGCGACTTCGATGTTGGCGTAGCGGTCGTGGGCGTCGGACACCTCGGAGCGCTTGCCGAGCAGCGCGTCGGCTTCGTCGAAGAAGAGCGCCACGTTGCTGGCCTCCGCGGCGTCGAACACCGCGGAGAGGTTCTTTTCGGTCTCGCCGATGTACTTGCTGACCAGATTGGCCAGATCCACCTTGTACACGTCCACGCCGAGGTCGGCGGCGATGACCTCGGCGGCGAGGGTCTTGCCTGTCCCCGACGGGCCAGCGAAGAGGGCGACGACACCAGTGGACGGCTGCGGGGACAGGCCCCACTCGCCGAATACCACGTCGCGCTGGCGGCAGCGCATGGCGATCTCCCGGACCCGGTCCATCCGGTCCGGGTCGAGGATCAAGTCGTCCCATCCCCTTGTCGGGCGCACACGGACCGCGGTGGCGTCGATGTGACCGGCAGCCAGCCGGCGGACGGCCTGGTGCAAATCGCCGTCCAATGCCCGCGCGGCCCGGCCGACGTGCCACAGCTGGTCGGCGCTCAACCGGTGACCGCTGACCCCCTCCGGTCGCCCGCCGGGGAAGGTCGCCTCCCATTCCTCTTGGGTGGCGGCTGCCGGCTCGACGTCCACCTCCCTCCACGCCGTGCGCGGCAGCGACGCCAGCGACAGCTCGAGGGGGCTGGTGAGCGCCCATCGCAGGTGGTGGGCCCGCTCGATGCGGTCCCTTGCTGTTGCGGTCAGGGCGCCGTCCACCTCGACCACTACACCGGCATCCGCCAAGGTGCCCCAGCGGATGACCGCGTCCCACTGCTCGGGTCCTTCGGGTGCCGGGATGACCAGCACCGAAGCGGCGCCGAGCGCGCTCACCGCCGCCTGGAGCCGGCGGACCCGGTCCGGGCCGGCCGCCACCACCACCGGGTGGTACGCCGCAGCGCCTGGCTGTGGCGCGGGGTCGGTGGAGTCGGAGGCGCCGGGTCCCTCGAGCAGCTCCGCTCCGGCTGGCAGCGCCGGATCCAAAGCCCGGTCCCCGGCCAGCCACCACGTCACGGGGCCGGCGACGGCTACCGCCTCGGCCGCCCACGGGCCGCCGCCCGCCGGCGCCAGCAGCGCCGCCCGGCGCAGGGCGCCTCCCGGGGCGACCGGACCGAGCGCCCGCCGGCCGAGCAGCACCGCCAGGGTCCAAGGGGTGAGCCGCCGGAGCGTGACGTCGTCGTTCAGGTAGCCGACCAGGCGCTGCCGGCGAGGGTCCAGTTCCACGGCGCAGAGCAGCGCCAGCACTTCGGCGTCGAGCTGGTCGAGGCCGGCGGAGCGGACGAGGTCGGGAAAAGGGCCGTGCGCCGACAACCCGGCGAGGAGCCCCTCGCGCGCCGCGGCCACAGCCAGGTCGGCCTCCCGGGCGGCCTCGTCCAACCCTGCCGCCATCTCCCCGGCACGGGACTGCTCCAGGCCGGGCAGCTCGCGTAGGAGCTCGTCGACGTCCTCGTCGCTCACTCGCAGGCCGGCCAGCGGGTCCGGGCCGTGGTCCCGGTTGGCCCGCAGGAGCAGGGCGCTGCGCTGCAGGACAATATCTGCAAATAAGGTCCAATCAGGGGCTGGAGTTACCCTATGTCCCTTTCCGACAGTGTCCGCACCCATGTCGTCTTTAGTGAAGCAGACGCTGGTGCGGCTATGAATGGCCAACTAGTGTCCAGTCGGGAGGGAGCGTTGTGATTCACACGATCGATCGTGCATTGGAACGTTTCCTCCGCATCGGGGTACCGCTGCCGGAGGGCACCGTCGACGTGTCGTTCGAGGCGCCCGACCGGACCTGGGGCGCGTCGCTCACCACGCCGACCATCAACGTGTTCCTGTGGGAGGTCTCCCGCAACCCGGGCCGGATGCGAACCGGGCTGGAGCACCGAATCAACGACGAGGGCAGCATCGAGCGGCGCCGGACCCAGCCGGTCGTCGACCTGCGCTACTTGGTCACCGCGTGGGCGACCGAACTGGCCGACGAGCACCAGCTGCTCGGGTCGCTGCTGACCTGCATCCTCGCCCACGACCGGCTCCCCGCCGACAGCCTCCCCGACCACTTGGCCGGCTCCCGCTGCGCCCTCACCCTCGCCACTCGCGACCAACGGGTGCCCAACGAGTTCTGGTCCTCTCTCGACGGTCGGATGAAGCCCGGGCTGCAGGTCGAGGTCAGCGTGCCGATCGAAGTGTTCGCGTGGACGGCGACGGCGATCCCCGCCGAGGAGATCGGGGTCAACGCGTCGCGCCTGGCGCCGGCGCCCGCCCGCAGCGGCGGGGACGTTCCGCAGCCGCCGGTGATGCGTCGCCGTCGCTCCGGGAGTGCCCTCGTGATGGAGGGACGACCAGGGTCCTCCGAGCCGGAGGGCTGAGGGCGTGCGAGCCCTGGTTCGCTCAGGGCAGGTCGATCTGGCGCCAGCGGTGGGCGCCAAGGTCGTGGTCGAGGTCACCAACGAGCTGGAAGTCATCGACGGGGTCACCGCGTCCCTCGACGGCGGCTACGGCCTGACTGTCACCGTCGAACCGCCGCTGCTGGCCCTGTTCCCGGACCAGACCGGGATCCTGACGCTCACTCTGACCCCCGACGCCACCTACCCGGCGGGCCCCCGCCGCTTGGAGATCGAGCTTCGCTCCAGCGTCGAGCCGGCCGCCAGCACCGTCGTGGAAATCGCCGCGGAGGTGGCGGCCGCACCGCGGGGGACCGTAACCGTCCTGCCGCCGGTGCGCCGGGCCCGCCGACGGGCCCGTTACTCGGTCGTCCTCGACAACACCGGCAACACCGTCCTCGACGCGTCGCTGGCCGCCAGCGACCCCGACCGGGCGCTCACCGCCCGGTTCGCGCCGCCCGGGCTGGTCGTCCCGGCCGGGGGATCGGCCACGACCGCCATGACCGTGCGGGCCCCCCGTCGGTTCTGGGGGGCGGAGCACGGGCGGATCCTCTCCGTGGTCGCCACCGCCCCCGACCTCGACCTCGACACTGCGGCGACCTTCCGTCACCGTCCGCTCGTCCCGAGTGGTGCCCGGACCATCGCCGTGCTCGCGGTAATCGTCGTCGCGTGGGCGGCGATCTTCGTGGTCGCGCTCAACCACGCCTTCAGCAAGGACCCGCTCGCCAAGGACGTGCCGGCGTCGTTCTACGCGGCGTCGCCCGCCGCCCACACCGCCAGCGGCAAGACCGCGCTCGGCTCGCTCGGCGGGTTCCGCTACCAGACCGCGGCCGCCGACAGCGCCCCGGCCGGGGCGGTACCCAAAAGCGGCGTCGCTATAGGCATCGGCGGGACGATCACTGGCACGGTGACCGCCACCAGCACGCAGGCGGGCATCGGGCGCATAACCGTGGAGGCGATCCGCTCCACTCCGAGCGGACCCAGCCTGGTCTCCTCCGCGGCGACAGGCAACGACGGCACCTACAGCATCGCCGGGCTGCTGCCCGGCGACTACTTCTTGCTGTTCACCGCACAGGGGTACCACGACGTGTGGTACCCGGCGGCTCCGAGCATGACCCAAGCCGTGTCGGTCAGCGTCGCCGCGGAAGCCCAAACCCCCGGGATCAACGCGGTGGTCACCGGCATGCCCGGCTCGATCACCGGCACGGTCGTCACCGGATCGCTGACGCCGGTCCCCGTCACCGTCACCGTGCTACCGAAACAGGGCGGGACCGTCCCGGTCGCCACCGTCACCACCGACGGCGCGGGCCACTACAGCATCCCCAACCTGCTCGCGCCCAACAGCTACGACCTGTCGTTCTCCGCGCCGGGGTACCGGGTGGCCAGCGACACCGAAGACCTCGCTGGCGGCGAGGCCCACGTCGCGAACACCGTCAACCTCGAAGCCGGACCCGGCACCCTGGGCGGGAGCGTCACCGCCGGCGGCTCGCCGCTCGGCGGGGTCACGATCACCGCATCGGCCAACGGGCAGACCTTCACCAGCGCCACGCCGACCACCGGGGCGGTCGGCCAGTTCACGCTGGCCAACCTGCCCAGCCCGGCCACCTACCTGCTGACGTTCACCAAGACCGGCTACGGCACCCAGACCGTCGCAGAAGCCCTCGGGCCCGGCCAGTCGCTCACCACCCTGGCGGTGTCGATGGCCGGCGGGGCCGGGCAGGTGTCGGGCACGGTGACCTCCTCGAACGGGGCCCCGCTCGGCGGGGTGACCGTCACGGTGAACGGCGCCGCCCAAGCGGTGTCCACCCACACCCTCACCGCCGGCCAGGTCGGCACCTACCACCTGACCGGGCTGACCACGCCGGGCACCTACACCCTCACCTTCTCGCTGGCCGGGTACGTGCCCGAGACGGTGGGCGTGACCCTGACCTCGAGCGGCTCCGCCCAAGGCATCAACGCGACGTTGCCGACGGGCACCGCCACCATCACCGGGACGGTCACCACGGCGGGCGGCGGCGGGCTCGCCGGTGTGACGGTGACGGTCACCGACGGGGTCACGGTCCGAACGACGGTGACCACCTCCTCCCCGCTCGGCGGCTACAGCATCACCGGGCTCAGCCCCGGCGCCTATTCGGTCACCTTCTCGCTCGCCGGCTACGCCAACCAGACGTCGCTGTCCGTGCTAGCTACCGGCCAGACCGCCCCCGTGTCGGTGGCGTTGGCGGCGGGGGGCTAGCGATGCGCGTCGAGGTCTCCCCCCGCCGGCTGTCCGCCGTCCCCGGCCGGCCCGCGGTCGTCACCGTCCGGGTCGTCAACACCGGCTCGGTGATCAGCGGCCACAGCATCCGGGTCCTCGGGGTCGACCCGCAGTGGGCCGTGCTCGACCAGGAGAGCCTGTCACTGTTCCCCGACTCGAGCGGGGTGGCGCTGCTCACCGTGACGCTCCCGGCCGGGATCCCCGCCGGCAGCCGGGCGCTCACCGTGGAGGTGAGCGAGCTCACCCCGCCCGCCGAAGTGGCCCGGGTCGAGGTCGAGCTGGCAGTCCCGGCGGAGCCCAACGTCACCGTCGCGGTCGACCCTCCGAGCGTCACCGGCGGCAACGGCGCCGAAGTCGGGCTGGTCATCGAGAACACCGGCAACTCGGTCCTCGACGTGGACCTGCTCGGGCGCGACGAAGAGGGGGAGGTCGGCTTCCGGTTCGATCCGGCCATGCCGACCCTCGCCCCCGGCGAAGCGCTCATCGGTACCGCCCACCTGCGGGCCAAGCGGCCGTGGTTCGGCGGCCCGAAGATCCGCCCCTTCACCATCGAAGCCGGCCCGCCGTCGGCGCCGGTCATCGCGTTCGGCGCCTGGGTGCAAAAGCCCCGCCTGACCCGGGGGGCCATGGCACTGGTCGGCCTGCTCGCGGTGGCCACCATCTTCGCCGTGGTCATCGCGGCGTCTCTGTCGCAGGTGGTCAACAAGTCCACCGCCGACCGGAACCTGGCCATCCAAGTCGCCCAGGCCGGGCAGTCGAGCTCGGCCAACGCCGGGACGTCAGGTATCACCGGCACCGTCAACCTCCTCACTTCGGGAGCGGCGGTCAGCGGCGTGACCGTCGAGCTGTACCAGGCGGCCAACACCGCCACCCCGATCCTCTCCACCGCCACCGACGCCAGCGGCGGCTACCACTTCAGCGGCCTGGCCGCCGGCAGCTACAAGCTGCACTTCTCGGGTGCCGGGTTCAGTGAGCTGTGGTACCCGCAAGCCCTGACGCCCGACATCGCGACGCCGGTGAACCTCGTCGCCGGCAAGACCGTCCCCGGCGTCGACATGCGACTCGGAGGCGTCCCGGTCGTGTTGAGCGGTCAGATCATGGGCGGCGACGCGGCCGGAGCGCTGCTGACCCTGCAGATCCCTCCCGCGGCCGGGGCGAGCAGCGCTGCGGCGCCCGCCGGCCAGGCCGGCACCTCGGCGTCGGCCGGGCCGATCATCGTCGCCACCCAGATCCTCGGCTCCTCGGGCGATTTCTCCCTCGGCAACGTGCCATCACCGGGCCTCTACCAGCTGGTGGTGACCAAGCTCGGGTACGCCCCGAGCGTCCAGCAGGTCGATCTCGGCAGCGGGCAGGCCCGCAGCGACATCTCGATCAGCCTCCACAAAGGGGACGGCTCGGTGACCGGCACCGTCTCCAGTCCGAGCGGCCCGCTCGGCGGGGCCACGGTCAGCGCCTCTGACGGCACCACCACCGTCTCTACGGTCACGGTCACCACGCCCGGCTCGGTCGGGACCTTCACCCTCTCGGGCCTTCCGACCCCCGACAACCTGACCCTGGTCGTCTCCGACCCCGGTTACGCCACCCAGACCCTCGCGTTGTCGCTCGCCGCCGGCCAGCAGCTCACCGGTGAGGCCGTCACCTTGACGTCGGGGGTCGGGTCGGTGTCAGGCACGGTCTCCACCGTCGACGGCGCCCCGGCTGGCGGGGTGACAGTGACTGCTACCAACGGCCAGACGTCGATCACGACTGTCACCTTGAGCACCGGCGCGATCGGCACGTACACCTTGAGCGGGCTGACCGTGCCGAGCACCTACACCGTCACCTTCTCCCGTCCGGACCTGGCCAGCCAGACCCAGGCGCTGGCGCTCACCGCCGTGACCTCCAACGCGACCGGCATCAACGCCACGATGCTCTCGAGCAGCGCGGCGATCTACGGCGTCGTGTCCGACGCGCACGGACCGGTGAGCGAGGTCGCCATCCTCCTCAGCTCCGGCTCGACCAGCTACAAGGTGACGTCGGCGTCGGTGCCGACCGCCGGCGCCTACGAGATCGACGGCGTGGTGCCCGGCACCTACACGGTCAGCTTCACCAGGCCCGGCGGCCTGCCGACCTCGAGGATCGTCACCCTCACCGCCGGCCAGCGGTTGCAGTTCGACGCGGTGCTCAACCCGGCCGCGTCGATCTTCGGGCACGTCACCCTGGCCGGCAGCCAGGGCAAGACCCCGGTACCGGGGACCGAGGTCCGGCTGTACCTGACCAGCCAGTACCCGACGGTGGTGCTGGTCACCGCGGTCACCGACTCGAGCGGCAACTTCACCATCTCCAACGTCGACGCCCCGCAGAGCTTCGTCGTCTCGTTCGACTACCCGGCAGGGTCCAGCCCGCAGGAGACCGCCGTCATCACCACCGCCCTCGGCACCGCCACGCCCGTGTGCGGCTCGCAGACCACCGGCACGGCAGGCGCTGCGCCCACCGCCCCCCAGACGACCTGCAACCCCGCCGCCGACCCGGTCCAGGTGACCACCCAATGAGCGTCGGCGGTCCGCAGCTGCGAGTCGACCCCATCGAGGTCGCGCCGGGGCACGCGACGATCGGTTCCTTCACGCTGCACAACCCGGGTCCCTCCCCGGTCACGTGGTCGGTGCGGGTCATCGGCCTCGACCCGCGCTGGGTCCAGACCCCAGAACGGATCGGTCCGGTGCCGCCCGGGGCGACCGCCGCCGGCGACCTGGTCGTGACCCTGCCGCTCGGCCACCCGCCGAGCGACCTGGTGGGGAAGCTGGAGGCCATGGCCGTCGACCGGCCGGCCGGCTCTGCGGCCGAGATCGTCAGCGCCGACCTGGTGATCTCCGTCGGCGACGGGTCGCAGATCGCCGCCGCCATGGAGCCGCCGACGGTGACGGGCCGTGGGACGGCCCGCTTCGACCTGGTGCTGCGCAACCGCGGCCGCACACCGCTGCGCGTCGAGCTGGCCGCCACCAGCCCCGACCGCCACGTCAAGGTTCGGTTCTCGGACCCGGCCCCGGTCCTGCCGCCCGGCGTCGAGGTGCGCATCCCGAGCCGGGTGAAAGGCCCCCGCCCCGTCGGCGGATCGATCCGCCGCCACCCGTTCGGGATCCGCGTTCAGGGGCGGACCACGCCGCTCAACCTCGAAGGGACCCTGCTCCAGCGGCCGTTCTTCAGGGCCTGGTTCACCAAGGCCGTGGCGATCGGGCTCGTCGTGGCGGTGTGGGTCGCCGTGGCCATCGTCGGCATCTCCGCTCTCTCCGGCCGCCTGGCCAAAAGCGCCAACAACAAGGCCATCGTCTCCTCTCCTCTGTCGGTGCCGGCCGCTCCTTCCGCGGGGGCAGGCGTGGCCTCCGGTGCGGCTGGCGTAGGGAAGGCCGCGGGAGGCGCCGCGTCCACCGGCGTGACGCCCCCGGCCGCCCCGTCGGGAGCGTCGGGCGCCCCGGCGCCTTCCAAGGCGCCGGCGGGATCGCCTCTCGCCGGCTCCGCTCTGGCCGGCGCGTCTGGTGGCGGAGTGGGAGCGGAGGCCGCCGGCCCGGCGACACCCGCCTCCGGGCCGAGCGCGCCCGGATCCACGTCCCCGTCGGGTTCGTCGGGGGCTGCGGCCGGCTCGAACGGCGCGTCGCAGACCAGCCGGGTGTCGGGCCAGGTCGCCGCCGCCGACCCTGGCGGGGTGACCGTCACCATCGCGCCGACGTCGCTGGTGGACGAGGCGGCGCAAGGCGCCAACTTCGCCAACAGCGGCGCCGGCGTGGCCGCCACCCAGACCGCGGCCCGCTCGAAGGCGGGCGGATCGACGCCGATCGGGAAGCTGTACGGGACGCTGGTATCGGCCACCACCGCCAGCGGGACCACCGCGACGGAGAGCCCGTCGATGACCACCAAGACCACGCCTGACGGGTCGTGGGCCTTCTCGGGCCTGCGGTCGCCCGGCTACTACCTCGTGACCTTCGCCAAGGCCGGCTACACGACCAGCCGGTACATCGTCACTACCACCGCCGACGGGCAGCCGGTGAAGCTCTCGGCCGCCATCGGCCCCGGCAAGGGAGCCCTGTCGGGGACCGTGTTCGGCCCGAGCGGCCCGCTCGGCGGCGTCGACCTCACCATCACCGACGGCACCATCACGATCCACACCAAGACGCCAACGGTCGGGGCGGTCGGCACCTGGGCGGTCACCGGGCTCAGCACCCCCGACACCTACCTGGTGAGCGCCACCGCCGCCGGGTACGGCACGCAGACCGCCATCGCCACTCTGCCCGCCGGCGGCAGCCAGAAGGGCATCAACCAGACCATGACCCCGGGCACCGGCTCGCTGTCGGGGATCGTCACCTCGGTCCGCAACGGCGCCGGGGTCGGCGGCCTCACGGTCACCGCCAGCGACGGCACCACCAGCCTCACCGCGACGACCACCACGACCAACCCGGTCGGCTCCTACATACTCCCCAACCTGGACATCCCCGGCACCTACGCGCTCACCATCTCCGGGCCCGGGTGGGTGTCGCAGACCCAACAGGTCGACCTCGCCGGCAACGCGGTCGTCAACTCCTCGGTCACGCCGGCCAGCGCGGACGTCACCGGTGTGGTCACCGACGCTCAAGGCGCCGGGCTGCCAGACGCCGGCGTGGTGCTCACCAACGACACCAACACCTACAAGACCCTGACCCAGAGCGCGTCACCCGTCGGCGGGTTCGACTTCGGCCAGGTCCCGCCCGGCCAGTACATCCTCACCGTCACCGACTACGGCTACCAGACCCAGTCGACCGCGGTCACGGTGGTCGCCGGCCAAGCCAAGTCGGTCAACGTCTCGATGCCAGTCGGGACCAACCTCAGCATCAACACCGGGACGATCCAAGGCACCGTCACCGACCTGTTCAACCAGAAGCCCGTCCAAGGCGCCAACCTCACCCTCGACGGCGTAGCGACAGGACAGGTCAGCGCCTCCAACGGCAACTACCAGATCACCGGCGTCGGTCCCGGAGTGCACGTCGTGAGCGTGTCGGCCGCCGACGCGCTGAAGATCGGGTTCGAACCGGCGAGCGTGCAGGTGACAGTCCCCCTCGGGGCCACGGTGTTCGCCCCCACCCTGCTGCTGCCGATCCTCGACAAGGTGGCCGGCGTGGTGCTCGACGGCGCCACCCACCAGCCCGTGGCCGACCCCGTAGTCACGCTGGTCGACTCGACGACGGGCCAGCCGGCCGGCGTGGCGGCGACCACACCCAGCTTCCCGACGACCCTGGTGCCGGCGCCCTCACAAGGCGGTTTCGAGGTCGACAACCTGCCCCACGGCAACTACACGATGACCGTCAGCGCGCCGACCGTGGGCAACGTCAGCTACCAGAAGACGGAGATACCCGTCACCTTGGCGCTCGACACCAACCAGCTCTTCGTGGGGTCGCAGGCTTTGACCCTCGACGAG
This sequence comes from Acidiferrimicrobium sp. IK, assembly GCF_025499425.1. Classification (GTDB taxonomy): domain Bacteria; phylum Actinomycetota; class Acidimicrobiia; order Acidimicrobiales; family Palsa-688; genus Acidiferrimicrobium. The sequence continues at coordinate 105,327 of NZ_JAIMCB010000010.1, read as the reverse complement.
GCACCGGCCTACCACGTCGTGACCCTCCTGGCCGCCGGGGTGGCACCTCCCGCCTACCAGGCCGGTGTCACCGTCACTCTGACCAACACCAAACCGGCTGACGGCAGCCCACCGCCGGGCACGTCACCGAGCACCGGCGAGGAGCTCACCGTCGGCCCGCTGGTCGCCGGTGACACCTACACCGTCTCTTACACATACACCTCCGGTGCCACGACCTACTCGTCGCCGTCGGTGCAGTTCAAGGCGGAGCCCAACAACCTGGCGGTCGACACCGCCCTGCTCTACCAGCAGATCTCCACCGACACCAACGTCACCCTCTCCTTCCCCTACCGGACCCCGTCGGGAACGCTCCAGTGCCCGGTGTCCACGACGGCGTCCACCGGGGCTCTCGCGCCTTGTCCGACCGTTCCGCTGCTCAACCTGCCCACCGTGCTGATCAGCGGCGCCACCGGCTACGCGTACGTCTCTCCCGGCGTGCCTGGCGCGCCTCAGACGGCCACCGTGGCCGCCACCACCACCGGCGACGGGACGTGGCTGCTTAGCGCCGCCCAGGCCAACCCGTTCGTGTCCGGGCAGGCCACCGTGACCATCGCCAACCCGAGCGGGGTGTCCACCTTCGTCGGGACGACCTCGCCGATCACCCTCGGCGCCGCGACACCGCTTGCGCTCACCCTCGACCCGGTCCCGAGCGCGATCACCGGGACGATCACTCCGTCGTCGGGTGTCACCGTCAGCGTCACCCCCTCCACGTCCAACGGGGTGTCGATCACCGCCGCCGACGTCGCCGGCGCCCTGCAGTTCAGCGACGGGTCCTCCGCCCAGACCGGCGCGGCCGAGCCCGGCGTGTACGACCTCGCCTACAGCGCAGCGGGCTACGACCCGGCCAGCGCGGTACTCACCGTCGGCCTCTGCCTGCCATCCGCGTGCTCCACCACGGTCACGCCGTCCCCGACCCAACCGGTCCCCCCGGCAGTGAACCTCGTCGCTCACGTGGCGCTCACCGTCAACCTGTCCGCCGCGCTCGCTCCGCCGGTCGGGGCCGCGACCGCCTACCTCTGCACGGTGTCTGGCGGGACCGGGCCCGCGGCGTGCGGCGGCGGGAGCTCCAACCTGGTGTCGTCGACCACGCTCAGCGGGACGTCGGTCACCTTCTCGGATCTGTCGGTCACCGCCAGCGGCCTCAACAACGTGGAGGTGTTCATCCGGGCGGCGGGCTACCGGACGTACGCATCGGGGCCCCTCGCTCTCGTCGCCAGCCAGCCGGCGCTGACCGACAGTGTGGTCGAGGAGGGGTGGATCACCGGGCACGTGACCTCCATGATCGGGTCGACGCCGGGAGCGGCGAACAAGGTGACCGTGACCGCAGTCGACAAGGCCACCACCCCGGGCTGCGCGGAGACCAACCCGCCCGCCGTGGTCACCGACGGCAACGGCAACTACACGATCGTCGGGGACACCAGCCCGGGGGCCACCGACGGTGGCCTGTGTGTCGGGACGAGCGACGTCTACCAGGTGAGCGTCACCCCCCCGACCGGTTACACCGCGAGCACGGCGGTCTTTGTGCCGGCGGCAACGCCCCCGTACCTGCAGCCGGGCGCTAACGGCGCCGCCGACCTGACCGTGACCGCCGTCAAGCAGACCGTGACGATCACGATCGCCGGCAGCGACGGCAAGCCAGTGCCAGGCGTGATCCTGAGCGCACTCAGCTCGACGGGAACGACGGTCACCCAGAACGGCCCCAGCACGTGCACCGCCGACCCCGGTTCGAACTGCGACACCATGACCGTGACGATCGACCCGGTGCCCTACACGTTCAACTTCTCGGCCCCGGGGTACTCGCCGCTTTCGGTCGGCCCAGTCCCCTTCTCGCCCGGTGTCGCCCCCAAGCCGTTTACCGTCACTCTCAACCTCCAGCAGAACACCATCCTCGGGGTGGTCAACACCCAAGGTCCGCTCAGCCTGACCGGCCTGAACGGCGCCACCGTCACCTTGTACAAGGCCGACGGCACCACCAAGCTGGCCACCGCCACGACAGCCCACGACTCCGTCTACGGAGACGGGTTCTACCGCTTCGACAGCTCGAGCGTCGCCGGTCAGTCGCCCGATTACATCCCGAGCGGTAGCTACGTCGTGACCGTCGCGCTGTCGGGATACTCGTTCAGCGCGCCGCTCGCGTTCGCCACCTCATACCCCACCACGACCGAGAACCTGACGATGACCGTCAACCCGGTGGCGGTGTCGGTCCCGGTCGCCAACACGCTCAGCCTGGACCTGAGCGGCGCGACCGCGACCCTCACCCCGGACACCGCGGCCCCGACGGCGACCTGCTCGGGAGTCACCCTGGTGCGGGGTCTCGGCAGATCCCAGTCGGTGCAGGTGTCGGGGACGTCCGCGTCGTTCACGTCCGTCGTCCCCGATGCCTACCAACTGCTCGTCAGCGGCACCGTCGCGGCCGGCACGCTGCCGACGCAGACCGCCGTACCCATCGTCATCTGCCCTGCCGGGACGACCCGCCCGAATACCTTCACGGTCCAGGTCGGGCAGATCAATGGGACGGTGACCATCACGCCGGCATCCACTACCTCCCTGGCCAGCGGCGCCGTGGTCAGTATCTCCGGGGGCAGCCCGGCCCTGGCGAACCCGACCGTTGCCTGCTCCAACACCGGATGTTCGACCGGCTCCTACAGCGTGCTGGCGGCCCTCGGCACCAGCTACACCGTTCACGCGGTCCTGACAGGTTCGGGCTATACCGCCCCGGATGTCACGGCCGACCCGACTTCGTCCTCGCCGACCGCGACGGCATCTAGCGCGTTCACGCCGATCACGCACAGCGTGACGGTCACCGCCAGCAGCATCGCCAACAGTTCGATGACGCTGATTAACGCCGTTGTGACGCTCGTCAACGCGCAGCACACCTACACGGGCACCGCCGGCACGGCCATCACTGGGGTGGTGCCCGACAACACCGACGCATACAACGTGACCGTCACCCTCGACGGGGTGACCGTCACCGGCAAGATCCTGGTGCCGATCGCCGACTCCGGCCCGAGCCCCCTCAACCTCACTTCGGCGTTCGCGCCGGTGTCGGGCACCATCGCGCCCAGCCCGGCTCTCACCTCGGGCACTGCTGCGACCGTGACGATCGCCGGGACTGCGCTCCCGGTGACCGCCGCTGGTGGCGTCGGCACCTTCGGTCCGTACTACGAGCCGGCCGGCGCCTACACCATGGCCTTCGGAGTCAACGGGCTGACCACCCAGTCGGCCACGGTGACCGTCGCCGACGGGACCCCGCTGGTGGAGGACGCCACGGCGGTCGTCGTGCCGGTCCAGGACAGCACCGGCTCTCCCGCCAGCGGGCTCACCGCTACGATCACCACCACCGCAGGCGCCTGGAGCGACAACACCGCCAAAACGACCGGCGACGCCATCATCCTCGTCCCATCGGCCGCCGGGGCGGCCGTGGCGTTCAACGGGACCGTGACCGGCACCCTCAAGGGCAAGACGGTCAACGGAACCTTTAGCGGAAGCGTCACCCCCGGGACGGTGCTCACCGTCCCAGCGGTCACCGCCCAGTAGCGGTCACCGCCGGCTCCAGCGCCTTGGGTCTCACGCGGGCGTTACCCGGGCGCCCCCAGAGGGCCACGCGGGCGCCCGCCGGGCGTCCCGCGTGGCGGGTGTCCGTTTCGGTGGCGCGCTTTGCGCGTCCCAGCGAGAGCAAGTGTCTCTAACCCGCGCAATAGTGCGGGTTAGAGACACTTGCTCTATCCGTCCTGCCTCCGGGGTGCGCCGACCGGGCCCCGCGCTGTGCCCCGGCCGTCGCCGCCCCGCTCCGCCCGGGCCGCCGCGGCCGGAACCGCGCCCGACGTCAGGTCAGGTGGCGACCAAGACGACGAGCAGGACCAAGCCGATCACCAGGCCCAACACGAGCAGCACCCACGGCCAGATGACCCGCTTGGCCGGCGGCGGGGGCGGTGGCGGCGGCATGTAGGTGACCGTCGGCTCGGGCGGAGGCGGGGCCTGGATCACCGGGGCGGGGTGCAGGTCGGCCCCGCAGCGGATGCAGATCGCGGCGGTGACCAGGTTGGGTTCGGTGCACGCCGGGCACTCGAGGGTGGCGACGGCCATCCTGCCTGCTGTGCCGGGCAGGCGGCGCAGGCCGGCGTCGCCGCCGGCGCCGGTCGCCGCTAGCTGCGCGGAGCGAGCCCAAAACAGCGGGTAGTCACACGTCCGGCAGAACGACGCCGCGTCGCGTCCCATCTCCTCGAAGTGGCTGACGGTGCCGCAGGTTGGGCAGGTGATGTCGGTGCTCATGCCGCTCCTCGTCGTCGAGTGCCGATGATCGCACGCGAGCCGGTCACGTGCCGTCACCACCGGGTTCCTGCGCGGACCCGTCACCGTCGGGTGCCTGCGCCGACCCGTCGCCGTCGGGCGCAGGACCGCTTTCGTGGGCGGGGCTGCCGCCCGACCGGCTCTCGCCGAGTGGCGCGGCGGCTGTCGCGTCGCCGGCCCCGGGCACTCCCGGCGGCCCCAGCGCCGACGGCACGCCGCGAGATCCTTCGTCGGCCGTCACTCCGGTGCCGTCGGGGGCGTCGGGGCCGCCCGAAGGCCACAGCCGCCGGTCGCCCACCCACACTTCGAGCATGGCGCTGGCGGGGACCTCGTCGGCCACCAGGGTGACGAATTCGGCGTCAGCCAGCCATCCCGTCGAGGTCACGTTCACCCTTACCGACGGCGGCCGGTGGCCGCCGTCGCCTTCCCGGTAGATGCCGCCGCTCTCAACGATGTCGACCGGTCCTCCGGTGATGACACCGAGGTAGCGCTCCAAGCCGCCCCGGGTTCCTCTCCACGCCAGCGCCCGGCTGCTCTCGCGCACCAGCCGGCGCTGCAGGTCTTCGGGGAGCGAGTCGTCGATGGCGTGCAGCCCGATCCACGAGCCCAGCCACCGCACGACCGGTGCGGGGGCGACGGTGACGTCCACCACGTTGGGGATGTTGTCGGCCCCGGCGACCAGGGTGGACGCCACCTCCTGGAACAGGGACACGAACCGGGTGAAGAAGTCGTCGTCGAGCATGCCCATCGGCAGCTGCGCGACCAGCCAGTCGGCCTGGCGGGCCTGCGCTCCCTGGCGGGCGGGGGCCGCCATCAGCGCACGACGACTTGGTGGCGGGCGGAGAGGAACAGCGACTGGCGGTCCAGGTGGATCATCTCCCGGCCGACCCCGTGGCGTTGCCCGGTGCGCAGGTCGTACTCGAAGAGGAGCACCTCCTCGACCCGCTCGACGCCCTCCACCGCTTCGAGCAGCTCCGCCAGCGGCGACGCGTTGAGGTCGGTGTCGAAGGGCCACCCTTCGGCGTTGGTCCCTCCGCTCAACGGGTTGATGTAGCGGTACAGCGCCTCGAGGGCCCGCTGGCGGACCAGCTCCGCGGGGCGCCCGGCCAGCGAGGTGAGCAGCGCCGCGACGGTGACCCCTTGGTAGTACGGGGTGCCGATCTCGACTGTTGTGCCGAGCATCCGGCGTGGCTCGAGGTGCGACGTGATGCGCGCCACGAGCGGGTCGGAGAGCGCGAAGTCGTCGAGCTGCTGATCCATGGGACGGCGCCGGAGCTGCGGGACGACGAGGAGACGGACTGGTGCTGCCGGCTCCGACGGGCTGAGGCAACGGACCCTGGCCACCTCCGTCGACGCCTCGAGGGTCAGGCGCTCGAAGTCGCGGGCGGTCACCGCCCGCTGCCCGGTCCGCAAGGTCAGCGGGCCCCGCAGCTTGGCGTTGGCCGGGGTCTCGGCGTCCACCCCTCCGATCGCCGGTTCCAGGTTGGTCACCCGGTCGATGTAGGCCAGCGAGCTGCGCAGGACGTTCAGCGTCCCCGCGCCGACGTTGCCCGCCGCTCCGCCGCCGTGGCGGTAGCCGGTGATGAGGATCTCGGCGCCGTCGGGTGGGATGGCCCCGTGCTGGCGGACCGTGCCGTCGGGGTAGCGGACCGCCGGCCCGAACGTGACGGTCCCGGTGGCGTCGTCGAGGATGTAGTGCGCGTCGCCGGGCTTGGAAGCGGTGAAGTCGCTGACTTCGAGCCAGTCCTCGGCCCGGTCGGTGGTCACCACCCGAATGACCTCGCCTTCCGCCCTCGGAAGTACCGGCGGCCGGCCGACGACGAAGGTCTGGCCCGGCGCGCCGACCGACCGGCCGAGGGATTCGCCGGGCATCGCCGAGGCGTGTTCCGCCGACGCGGTGCCGCCGAGGACGTCGGCGGTCACCGACGCCAGGCGGGGCGATGTCTGGTAAGGGGCCTGCCCGTCGCGCGCCGGGATCAGCCGGCAGCGCAGCCAGTAGGCGCTGGTCCCGCCGAGCGACAGGGCGCCCATGGTGCGGGGGACCTGCAGGAGGATCTGGCCGTCGCGGTTGAGCCCGCCGGTGGTGTCGAGCTGTACCGGGGCGTGCAGCCACGCCTCCCCCGACCACGCCTCCCAGACGATGGGCGGGTTGTTCGGGTCCACGCCGATGCCTTCGATGCTGGCCGACACCGACAGGCGCAGCAGGTTGCCGCCGAGGGTGTGCCTGAAACCGAGGTACACCGCGTCGCCGGGGGTGAGCGGGGCGGTGGTGAAGCACACCACCTCGCTGCCGGGGAAGCGAAGGTCGTCCCAGGCGTCGACGAGCAGCTGGTCGTTGCTGGCGGTCCCGGTCTTGGCCGCGAACAGGTCCGGCGGTCCGATCGGCAGGTCCTCGGTCGTGGAGAACACCACGTCCTCGCCGGTCGCGGCCCCGATCGCGGTGGTCACTTCGGTGCCGGCGGGCACGACGACGTTGGTGTCGAGCACGGCCGACAACCAAAACGTCAGGTCGACGCGCGCCACCGACGGCGGGAACGGCTCGATGCCGACCAGATCCAAGAACTTGGTGTACAACCGGTCCGGGACCTGGTTCAGCCGGAACAGGATCATCTCGCTCATCCACGCGAACAGCTCGATGAGCGCCACACCCGGGTCGGACAGGTTGTGGTTGGTCCACTCGGGGCAGTAGCGGGGAATGAGGCGCTTGGCTTCGTCGACGATGTCTTGGAAGTGGCGATCGTCGAGGTTGGGGGCGGGCAGGGTCACCTAGCCCTCCTCTCGGGGGATGACGTAGAAGGGGTAGACCAGGTTGCGCCGGTCGTTGGTGGTGCGCACCAGGTAGGTCACGTGGATCCGCACCAGCGACGAGTCGTTGGAGTCAGGCACGATATCGACCGACTCGACCCTGGCTCGAGGCTCCCACTGGGCCAGCGCGTCGCGCACTGCTTGACCCATTAGGCCGAGGGTGTTGGCGTTGACCGGCTCGAACAGCAACTCCCAGATTCGGCAGCCGAACTCGGGGCGCATGACCCGCTCGCCGGGCGCGGTCGACAAGACCACGCGCACCGAGCAGTCGAGGTCCTCGGGACCCGACGTCAGCGCCAGGCTTCCCCGGTTGTCGACCCCCATGGGAAAACGGAAGCCGCGCCCGATGAACGACGGGTCGGCGGCGGAAGGCTCCGAGGAGCGGCCGGCGGGTAGGAGAGGTTCTGTCATCGTGCACCAGCCATCAGTTGATCTGCACCAGTGAGCCCTTGACCTGGGCCACGCCGTCGGCTTCCACCGCGACCATCGCGCCCTTCATGCCGGCTTTGACCTGGCCCTGAAGTGCCAGTTCGCTTTGGGCCGTGACCTTGACTTGGACGCCCTCGATGGTCACGTTCCCGCCCTCGGATTTCAGGGAGATGTTGCCGCTTTGCGAAGCGATCGTGATGTCCCCGGAGTCGCTTATCACTATCGACGACGTACCGGACTTGACCGTGATCGGCTTGCCTTGGGGCATCTCCACGGTGGCGCCGCTGGCCGCCAGGTTGAGCTTGGCCTTGTCGCCGGCCAGCTTGAAGAGGAAGGCCGCGGTGGTCGGGTCGTCGTCGCCTTCGACGATGGAGAACACGTGGCCTTGCCGGGACGTGATCGTGCGCTCCGCGAGCTTCTTGCTGCTCGTGTACTTGAGCTCGGGCGGCTTGTCCGCCCCGTTGAACAGGCCGCCGAGGATCGCCGGCTGGCGGGGGTCGCCGTTCTCGAAGCCGACGAGGACCTCGTCGTTGACCTCGGGCTGGTAGCCGTAGCCGCGTGTGGCGCCGGCGCCCACGTTGACGACGCGAGCCCACCAGGTCTCTACGTCGTTGGAGAGGCTCGGGATCTTGATCTTCACCCGCCCGAGACCGTCGGGGTCTTGGGCGTTGGTGACGATGCCGACGACCAGGCCGGAGTGATGGAACGCCGGGGTCCGGGCGGCGCCGGTGCCGAGCGTGTCGACCAGCGAATGCGAGGTGCGGTCCCCTGCGCTGAAGCGGGTGGTCAGGGGGGTCCCGGCCCGGAAGACGTGCTCGACCTTGGTGACCGGGTACTTGCCGGCGACCTTGGTCGGGACCCCGCTGACCTCGACGGTGGTGCCCAGAGCGATGCTCGGCTCGTCGACGCAGGTGCCCCGCACGGAGACCGCCGCGCTGACGGCGCGGTCCAAGACGGCCTGGCTGATGGACTGGGCCTCGGTCTGGCTGGCCGGCGTGAGGCCCATCGTGAAGATGGCGCTGCTGCCGAAAGCGGCCTGTGCGTCGTTGGCCTTCTTGGCCAGCGGCGAGGTGGACAGCACTGCGGTCGAGGCGGTGCTGCTGCTGCCGGTGATCGGGGTCTTCTGGGACTTGTCCCAACCCTGGACCTTCACCTGGTCGGGGTGCTGGCCGGAGGCTCGCACCGAGAAGGCGATCAGCGACTCGGCGTAGGTCACCGAGACGGTCTGGCCCGCCGCCGGCTTGGCGAAGTGCAGCTTGCGCCCTTCCGCCCACCAGTCGTATCCGGTCCGGCGGGCCAGCTCGGTGAGCATCCCGAGGTCGCTGTCGGGCTGAAGGATCCAGTCGAAGACCTCGGTGGTCGCGTCGACCATCGCGGTCAACCCCGCCTGCGACGCCATGGTCGACACGATGTCGGACACCTTCGACTGGGCGAATGCCTTCACGGTGGTGGTCCGGCTGAGGCGATGCGATCTGTCGTGGGCGGTGAAGCTCAGCTCGGCGGCGCCGTCTTTGCCCATGTCCATGGTGATGCCGGTGATCTCGCCGTTGAACAGCGTCACCGACTCGCCGCTGTCGGGCGCCAGCGCGGCGATCTCGATGGGCGAGCCGAGGTCGAGGCTGGAGTCGTCGATCAAGAAGCTGGCGCCGCTTATGCCGTCACGCTCGAGGAACCGGAGGGTGGCTCTCGCCGGCACCTGGTACTCGGATTCGACGCGCACCTCGGTGAGCGCGTCCAACCACTCGGCACCCAGGTCCGACCCGTTGACGCTCAGCGTCGGGGTCAGTGAGATAGGCAATTCAGAACCGCCCCGGGATGGCCAGCAGCGAGCCGGCGCGGAGTGCCAGCGGATCCTCGATGCCGTTGGCCTCGGCGATGCTGCGCCAGCGGGTCGAGTCACCGAAGTGCAACGCCGAGATGCGATCCAGGGTCTCACCGGGCTGCACCCGATGTACCCGGTGCGGGTAGGGGGTACCCGACGTCGGGTTTTGCGGTCCGAAAGCCATGTCCTGCTGGTATTGCGTGAGGGTCATGCGGGCCCGGGCCCGCAGCGGGGTGCCCGACGACGAGAAGTACTCGAAGGTCACCTCCAAGTCGGTGACGACGGACTTGAAAGAGTGGAAGTCGCCCCAGTGGAAGATCACCCACGGCGGACGGGCGTTTCCGGTGGTGGCGCTCGAACCGGGCAGGTTGCTGTTGACCTCCATCAGCCCGACCAGCTTCGAGGTGTGGGTGCTCACCGACTCCCCGGTCCCGGTCGTGTCGAAGAACAAGGTGAGGCGCAGCACCCCCGACGCTGCACCGGTGTAGCGCAGCGTGGGGACGCCCTTCCCCGGCCGGGTGGCGCCGGCCCAGCCATTGGATTGGGACAGGGCCAGGTCCGCAGGGTTGAACAGGCAGGAGATCGTCTGCTTGTCCTCGGTCTCCAAGAACGCCTTGTTGTTGTTGGATGCGGGCATCAGAACACTCCCGGGTTGTGGCGAAGCCCGCGTCGCTCGAGATCCTCGATGATGCGCTCCTCGACGGCTTCGATGATCTGCTCGAGCGTCTCGGGGGTCAGCTCCCACGCGGTTGGTCCCTGATGGGGGAGGGAGGGCTCCGATTGGTAGCTCACGCTGGGCGCTCCGTGACTGGGGCTGGTGGTGGCCGGCGGGTCGGTGACGAGCCGGGAAACGGCGGGGGAGCCTGCCGCGTCGAAGAACGCTCGCTGCAGGGTGCTGGTGTCGCCGCCGCGCCGGTCGCGGCGTTCGGGGACGAGTGGTCGGGGTGGGGCGGCGGTGGTTGAAGGGGCGGGGAAAGGAAGCGCGGGTGCGGCGACCGCCAGGCGCTCCACGCCGGCGCCGCGAAGGTCGGCAGGGGCGTGGCCGCCCAACGCCCTCAACAACTGGCCGGTGCGGGTGGCGTGCCGTTCCTCGGCGTCGCGGTGGTCGTCCCCGAAGAACCTGGGTACCGCGGACGGGCGGGCGACGTGCACCAGCTCGTGGGCCATGATCTCCGAGGTGCGCGCCGAGCGGTCGGGGGCGCCTTCGAGGTGGATGACCCTCCCTACGGTGGCTGCCCGCTTGCCGGCGGCGGCCAGCGCCGCTCGGCTGTTCGGCCCGGTCGACATGCTCACCGGGGCGCGCCCGGCGATGACTCGGGCCAGGGGCTCCAGGTGGGCCGGCAGCGCCTCGGGCCGGTCTTGGCCGCGGCTGCGCATTACGGCCGCGAACCGGGTGGATGCTGAGGACGGACCCTGCCTGCCGGTGGCCGCTCCGGCGCCGGTCGCCGGGAGAAGCCCCCGCGCGGTGTCTCCCGCCGGTTCGCTGCTCCCATGCCAGCGGATCCGGGCCGCCCCCGGTCCGGGGGCCAGCCCGTCGGGGTGAGTGACGTGGAGCGGGCCGCGGTCGGGGAAGGAGCGGTCGAAACTGGCCAGGCGCTGCAACGACGCGGTGACCGGCCCGGCGACCGTCCACCGGCGGGGGTCGTGCCGGCGCTGGATACCCGGCCCTGCCCGGCGGTGGTCTCCGGCCCGGGGTAGCTGCCCGTGACCGGCATGGAACGGGTCCTCGGACGCACCGGAGGCAACGGCGGTCCCGTCCCCGGCGCGCCGCCGGAGCGCCGGGCCCTGACCCGTGCCGCGGCCGGGGGCGGCGCCGGCCGCATCACCTGGACGCAGCGGGCGACCCAGCCGCTGATCGGACGCGGCAACGCTCCCACGCCCCCCGGGGACCGCCGGCTGAGGAGCCGGCGCCGGGACCTGGCCGGGTGCGCCGGCGGTCGCTGGCTCGCTGGTGGCGGTCTTCGTGCCGGCGCGGGCGGCGCGCGCCGCGTCGCCCCTGCCGCCGGCGGGATCCGACGCGTCGGGCCTGCCGGCGGCGCCGGCCGGCGGCGCGGGCAAGGCCCGAACCACGCCGGGTGCCAGCGAAGCGGCTTCGGCCGGCCCGGCGACGAGGCGACTGATGGCTCGGCTCCACGAACGGCCGACGATCGGATGCGAGCCCGACCCGTCGCCTCCGTCCAGGCGCAGTCGGCGGGCCATCGCGCCGGGACGGACCATCTCCGCCCCGTCGGGAGAGTCGATCGAGCCGGCGAGGGCAGCGCCCGCGTCGCGGGCCGACGACAGATCGCCGGGCGCTCCTGCCGCGCTGGCGTGGAGCCGCTCGCCTGGACTGGCCGGGGACGCCGCCGGTGCTGTTGCTGCTCGCGCCGATGCTGCTGTCGACGCTGGTTCTGTAGTCGGTCCGGCCGCCGCCTGCGGCGATGCCGTTCTCGGCGCCGGTTCTGTGCCCGTCGCGGGTGGCGCTCCCGGCGTTGCCAGTGCCGGGGCCCCTGACGTTCCGGCGTTCCTCGCTCCCGTTTCGCTGCCAGCGCCCCCAGCCGTCGGGCGGTCAGAGGATGCCAGCGCGACCCGGCGGAGCGGGCCGTCCCCCGCAGGGGGGTAACCCGGCGTGGTCCTGGTCCCCTCCGGCCCCCGCCCGCCGAGAGCCGGAGGAGCGACCGGGCCGATCATCCCGGGCCGGGACGGCCCAGCTCCGCCCGGAACCCGCCGCGACAGCAGGCTCCGGCCTGTGGCCCTCTGCAGCGCCGCGCTCACCGGAGCGGCCAGCGCTCCCAAGCCGATCCCCGGAGCGCGCTGGGCCCGCTCGAGCGGGGCGTCCCCAGCCACCGCGGTGGCGTCCGCCGCGTCCCCCGGTCCCGCCGGCGGGGCGGCCGGCGCTACCGGCGCCGGGTGGTGGGGCGCAGCCGGGCTTTCAGGCGGAGCTGACCCCGCTGGCGTGGGGCCCGCCGGGGCAGGGACGGGGGAGGCCGGGGGCGTCGCGGGCGGCACCACCGCCGCGGGGTCGGCCGGGGGCGTCGCGGCCGGCGGCACCACCGCCGCGGGGTCGGTCCCCCAACCAGCCGCAGGGGCCGGCGCCCGACGCAGCACGGAGCCAGTAGCGGCATAGGGGAGCGGCGGTCCCGCAGGCAACGGAGGGACCGAAAGGCCGGGAGGCGGCGACAGGTCGGGGCCTGCCGTCAGAGACTTGGGCGCGACCAGGGCCGGGGGGGACGGGAAGGAGGCCGCGCTTTGGCGAATCGACGCCTGACGGCGCGGCGAGGCCGCCGGCGCCGGTGCGCTCCGGCGTGCCGCGGTCGTGGCGGCCCGCCCGGGCCGGAGGGTGGCGACCGGCCCGGCCGGTACCGGGCGGGGTGCCGGGTGGGCGACCGACGCCGGCGGCGGGAAGCGGTGTTCGGCGGTCAGATCCGCCGCCATCCGTCGCGCCGAGGCGTGGCCCGCGGCGGCGCGGGCCGCGGCCCGCCGAGGTGCGGGCGGCGACGCCCCGATCCCGAAGGACGCGGGGCCGGCCACGCCAGGGCGGCCGGGTCCGGGCGCGCCGCGAGAAGTGGCGTTGCCCGACCGGGAGCCGCCCGGTCCTGGGCCCGCTGCGTCGCCAGGCGACGCGGGGCGCTCCTGCGGCGCGCTGCGGGGCTCGCGCCGAGCGGGCCGGGTCCTTCCGGCCTCCCGGTCGCTCAGCATCGGGCCTACTGCGCTGACGTCGGCGGGGTGACGGACGAACACCCGCTCGGCTGACATCCGCTGCGTCACCGACGCCGGGCCGGTCGCCTCGCCGACGCGGGAACGCATCCGCTTGGACACGGCCCGCGGCAGGCCCCGCGGCGGGGGTGCAGCGGTGTCGTCGTCGGCCCGGGCCCGGTCCCACCACGCGGCCAGCAGCGGCGCGGGCGGCGCCCCTACTGGGAGGGCGGAGGTCGCGGGCACCCGTCGCAGGGTGGTGGCCTCGAGGCGGGCGCGGCTGGATAGGGGACGCCCGACCATCGACGAGAACTGGCCTGCCCCGCCAGCCAGCCGTCCGAGGGATGCCTTGTGGGCCCGGACGTTGTCTCGGTGCCAGAAGTAGCGGCTCGCGATCTGCCGCCCGAGCGGGAACGTCGGGTCCTCGGAGCTCATCGGATCAGGAGTAGGTCTTGGTCGTGAAACCGTGGTGGGCTAGCTCGATCTCTTCTTGCAGCGGGTTGTTGCCGCCGCTGTCGAACTTGGGCCCGACCCATCGCACGGCGAAGGCGTCCTGCAGCTCCCAGGAACGCAGCCGGGTGCCCGACGTGGAGATCGCGGTGATCGCCCCGGTGTTGCGGGTCAACTTGTTGGAGTTGGCCGCGAAACCGGTCCCTGCGGTCTTGTTCACCCAGTCGAAAAGGGCGTTGTTGTTGGTCACGCCGCGCCGCAGGATGATGTGGGGCCAGGTCATGCGACCTGGCAGCTGGTGAACGAAGCCGTTCTCGCCGCCCTCCGAGTAGGTGGCCACCTCAACGGTGACCTCCAGGCCCTCGATCTCGGAGAACATGCCGATCTCCACGCCGTCCACCTCGAAGAGGAAGGCAGCGCTGGTGGGGGCTTCGCCGTTGAACCCTGTGGTGGTGTCGCTCATTGGGCCCGGACCGCTTCCCACGCCCTGGCGTTGAGCGACGCCACACCCCGCACGAGCCGCGCCCGGTCGCCGTGCTCCAAGTCGAGCAGGTCATCGAGGGGCCAGTGGAGGTGGTACGCCAGGTAGACGACCTCCTGCCACAGGGCCTCGGGCGGGTACCGGATCATCGAGTGGTGCTCGGCACCTCTTGGATCGCAGCCCGCCGGCCGCCCGGGCGGTCGCTCTCCAAGGGCACGTACGGCGCCGACGCCGCGGCGGACGATTCGGCGGTCTCCTCCGCCGGCGGCGCGGGGGCGGCCGGCGGAGGCGCCGCGGGAGCCAGCGACTCCTGCTGCGCGGCGAGCAGAGCGTCGATGTCGGCGTCGGTGCCGAAGTTGACCACCCCGTAGAAGTCCTGCAGGTACGCCAGGTCGGCGGCGAAGAGCCCCTCGATCTCGTTGGGCGTCACGAGGGTGATGGTACCGAGGGTGCGGATGACCCGGGCCAGGACCAGGATGGTCAGGCGCGGGTCATCCGGACCCATGATCGTCGGGTCGCGCAGCGGCTGGAGCTCGTCGCGGGCCGTCGCCAGGCGCATGGTGCCCTTGCGGTGCAGGGCGCCGGACTCGTCGACGTAGCCCCGCGGCAGGACGAACTCGAACTCGGTGCGGACCCCGCTCATCCCCTCGCCACCTCCGGCGTCGGGCTGTCAGTCACTTCTTGCGCTCCAGGCCGGAGTAGGAGATGGTGATCGTCTCGGTGATCGGGTCGTTCTTGGTGACGTCGACACCGTCGGAGGCGATCTTGGTCACGAACGCGTCGGTGAAGTTCCACCGGGAGATCTCGGTGAAGTTGCTCCCGTAGATCACGATCGAGCCGCCCTTGCGGGCGTTGGCCATGTCGCCCTTGCGGACGCTGTCGAACCACTTCCACACGTTGTCGGAGGTGGCGTCTAGAGGAGCGAGCCGCTTCACGGTCAGCTCGCCGGTCATCTTGGGCTTCGACAGCGCGACGCGCTGAACCAGCTTGCCGCCGGTCAGTCGCTCGTTGAAGTCGGTGTGCTCGACCTCCATCGAGAGTCCGTCGACGGCCATCAGGTTGCTGATGACCTCGCCGTCGATCTCGAGGAAGAAGTTGGTGCCGATCATCGGGTCGGAAGAGAGGAAGGTGCTAGGCATGGTTCGCTCCTAGGGTCACAGTCGTTGCGTGGTTCACGGTCGGTAAAGGATGGAGGCTGGCACCGGCGTCAGCCGGCGACCTGCTTTTGCTGGCTGACCCGGAAGATGACGAACTCGGCGGGCTTGACGGGCGCCAGCCCGACCTCGACGATCAGGCGCCCCTCGTCGATCGATTCGGGCGGGTTGGTCTCGGCGTCACACTTCACGTAGTACGCCTGGTCCGGCGTTGCCCCGAACAGCGCCCCGGCGGTCCACAAGCTGTTGAGGAACGCGGTCAGCGTGCGGCTCACACCCTCCCACAGCTTGACGTCGTTGGGCTCGAACACCGCCCACTGCGTGCCGTCCAGGATCGTGGTTTCGACCATGTTGAACAGCCGGCGGACGTTGATGTAGCGCCAGTCGCTGTCCGAGGAGAGGGTGCGCGCCCCCCAGATGCGGATCCCCCGCGTGCCGAACGGGCGGATGCAGTTGATCCCGATCGGGTTGAGCAGGGACTGCTCGTTTTTCGTGATGGGCCGCTCGATGTCCAGGCAGCCGCGAATGGTGTCGTTGGCCGGGGCCTTCCACACGCCGCGGGTCTCGTCGGTGCGGGCCCAAACCCCTGCTACGTGGCCCGACGGCGGGACGTACATCTCGCGGTCGCCGTTGGTGCCGGCCGGGTTCTCAACCTTGATCCACGGGTAGTAGAACGCCGCGAACTGCGTGTCGTACATCGCGACGTCGCTGCGCCACTCCTTGATCTGCTGCACGGTCATCCCGGGAGGCGAGTCGAGGACGGCCATCCGGTTGCCCTGCAGCTCGCAGTGCCCGATGAGGGCGGTCTGGACGGCCTTCCAGAGACCGAGGTCCAAGGTGCCGTCCTCCTTGGTGGCCGCGGTGACCAGGTCGGGCACGACCACCATCGTCACCTCGTCGGCGATGGACAGGCCGTTGATGCCCGTGCGAGCCGTCTCGGAACCGGAGAACTTCTTCCCGGTCACGGGGACCGGCTTCGGCGGGGCCTTCTCGAGGCTGAACACGCCCGGCTTCAAGATGTCAACCGCGTTGGACAGGTCCATGCCCTTGTCGAGCAGCACCTTGACCTTGACCTTGGTCGAGACGCCGTTGACCTGCTTCTCGACGTTGTCGTCGCCGGGCGTGAGGGTGACCGACGGGAAACGCTCGACCTCCCTGCCGCCCTCGATGATGACCAGATCGAACGGAGCCGGGCCCTCTTGGTCCTCGCCGCTGTCGACGGGCTCGACCGCGACGGACAGCTCGGCGTCAGGCTCGATGCTGGTGATCTCCAGAGGCGTGCCGAGGGCCCGGTCGGCCGCAGGCAGCGCCAGCTGCGAGGGCTCGCCGGCCGGGACGGTGTTGGGGACCCGGACGATGTAGGCGATGTTGCCGCCGTTTTGGAAGTAGCCGTACACCGAGAGGGGCAGCATGCAGCCCTTCGCGAAGCCGCCGTAGAGCTGCTCGAACTGGGTCCAACTGGTCACCAGTCGGGGCTGGAGGCCTTCGGGGTCGGCCGGGTCGTCAGACGGCGCCTTGGCCGTGAACCCGACAAAGGCCGCAATGGCGGTGGCTGCCGCAGAGAGGCTCTTCTGGGAGGACGGGACTTCTTCGACGTAGACACCAGGTGCGGCGTACGTGGGCATGGACGGCTCTCCTCTTGTTCACAGGACTCGATGTGGCGCATCAACC
Organism: Acidiferrimicrobium sp. IK; assembly: GCF_025499425.1. Taxonomy (GTDB): domain Bacteria; phylum Actinomycetota; class Acidimicrobiia; order Acidimicrobiales; family Palsa-688; genus Acidiferrimicrobium. The sequence continues at coordinate 88,511 of NZ_JAIMCB010000010.1, read as the reverse complement.
AGAAAAAGCCGATGGTCGGACCGTCTTTCGAGCGCCCCCTCCATGCGGGTGACCGGCGAACCAGCCGCACCATCAATGCCGGAATGTAGCCCATTGCCCGGCTGCCGTGCGACAGAATCTCGCCGCTCGATCCGTCTTTTGGGTGAAATGCCAGATTCGTCTGGCGTCAGGCCAGAGTGGTGACCCCACCAGACGGGGTGACCGTCACGACCCCACCCCAGTTGCACATGCACTGCGACCCGGCGACGAGCACCGGCTTACCGGCGACGAGCACCTGCGGCGACTGCGGAATCCAGGCCTCGGTGACCGGGATGCACGGCATCGGGGTCAACACGCCGAGCGCAGCTGCGGTGGCCGCGGCGACCATCGGGTTGGACAGGGTCGAGCACATTCCGAACGGCGGGATGTTGACCATGGGGAGGGCGTCGGCGATGGTCGCCACCGGCAGGCCGCCGCTGGTGGTTCGAGCAATCGGCAACACATTCAGCACAGACGGAGCAAGTCCGAAGCTGCACTGCATCATCGCTCCGGTGGTCATGACGGGCTTGGGCATGACAGGGTGTCTCCCTGGGGATTAGAGCGACCAGATCAGGTGTGGGACGCCTTCACAGAGGCAGTTAGAGGCTGGCCGGTGGTGGTGATGATGCAAACGATCGTCCGGTCTTTCGCGGCCCAGCTGCGCACAGACGGCAACAAATAGGTGTAAAACAGCGAAGAGTCTCGGTAGTCGACCCCGGTATACGCCTTGAACCGCTGCAGGCAGCTGCCGTCCGCGAAGGTGCGCAGCGCCGCCGCGCCCGGGTAGTTGTCGCCGGAGTTGTCGTCGACCAGCGCGAACACCTCCTGGGTGTGGGGGGTCTTGCACGAGACAACCTTGAGGTCTGCCACCTCGGCCTTGATGTCGGTGGGCGGGACGATGCAGCTGCCGGGTTTCAGATGGAACACCGACTCGTTGGCGGAGACGGAATGGTTGGAGCTGCCGCAGCCGGCGGCCAGGGTCGCGACGAGCGCGAGCAGGGTGAGGCGGCGCACTATTCAGTCGTTGGCAGTGGTGTCGATGGCGGCCGCGTGGCCAACCGGGCGCGCCGGGGCGTCTCCTCGGATGTGCAGCTCGAAGGTCGCCCGCAGCGCCGCCAGGCGAGGCACCCGCTGCCACCAGGACGCCAGCGCAAGCTGCCGGTTGTCTCTACGCAGCCCGTCCAGAGCCCGAGTGATGTCGTCGAGACGCCCCTCGATGGCCGCCAGCCGGTCGAGGATCTCAGGAGCGGGAGGCTCGGGGGGTCGCTCCGCGGTCCGCAGAGTGCTGAGGACCTGCTCGACGAGTGCCTCCAACACGTTGGGAGCCGGCGCCGCCTGCGCCTCCCCGGACGCGGCGACGGCGACTGCGGGCAGGCCGGGGACATCCTCTGGCGCTGGCTCGTCGCCCACCGCCCACCGCAGCAGCTGGGCCTCCCATTCGCGCTCGGCGGCGGCCAGGCGGGTCCCCTGGGCGTCGGCCACGCAGGTGGCCGACCCGAGCAGCTGGAACCGCAGCAGGTCGCCGGTGCGGATCACCGACGTCCACCGCAGGCCGTCGTCGGTGGACGCCACCAGCTCGGCGGCGAGGTGGCTGGCCTCCCCGCAGTGAACCAGGGTGGTGACCGCCTCCACCGGGTCGGCGAAGTCGCGAAGAGCGCTCGGCGTCAGGTCGCCGATCTGGTAGCAAGCGACGGTCCACGCGACGGCCGGTACCGAAGGGTCGGGCCGCAGCAGCAAACGGAGGGCGTCGGCGTCACCGGCATCGCCGAGGACCACCAGTCGGCGTCCCGCGTCAGCGGCGTGGTGGCGGGCGTCGTCGCTGTCGGGGATGCTGGCGGCCAGCGCGACCACCGCCTCGCGGAAGGCCACCACGTCGGGATGACGGCTGGGGTAGCGGCGCGCGCCGGAAGTCGGGCTCGGCGCCGCCGTGCTCTGAAGATCCTGAGCCGTTGTGGCCATCCCCTCGCCCTCCTACCTGTCCCTCGGCCGGCGGGATGCTTGGCCAGCCCGGACGTGGGCACTATAGGTCTCGTCACACCTCTCCGGTACCGTCGCCTCCATGCTGGAGCTGCACCGAGCGTCGCGTGGTGACAGCCTGGCCGACGGCCTGGCGGAGGTGCTGCGCTCCCCGGTGGGCGACCCGTTCGCCGCCGAGATCGTGGCGGTGCCGACCAGGGGAGTCGAGCGATGGTTGTCGCAGCGGATTTCGGGCGTGCTCGGCGCCCGGCCGGGCGGCGCTGACGGGGTGTGCGCCAACGTCGAGTTCCCGTTCCCGGCGGCGCTGGTAGGCGCCGCGCTGGCCGCGGCGACGGGCGTGGACCCGGCCGAGGACCCGTGGCCGGCCGAGCGATCGGTGTGGCCGCTGCTCGGCGTCGTCGACGACGCCATCGCCGAGCCGTGGCTGGCCCCGCTGGCCGCGCATCTAGGGCAGGCGCCCGGCGACGACCGATGGGCCCGACGGTTCTCCACGGTCCGCCACCTCGCCGACCTGTTCGACCGCTACGGGGTGCACCGTCCGGAGCTGCTGCGGTCTTGGGCCGCCGCCGACCACTCCCCATCCGGCCCCGACGAGGCCTGGCAGGCCGAGCTGTGGCGCCGGCTGCGAGCCCGCATCGGCGTCCCCGGGCCGGCCGAACGGCTGCAGACCGCCTGCGCCCGTCTGTCCGAGGCCCCGGACCTGGTGGAGCTGCCCGGGCGGCTGTCGCTGTTCGGGTTGACCCGGCTGCCGGCCAGCTACCTCGACCTGCTCGCGGCCCTGGCCGCCGGCCGGGACGTGCACCTGTGGCTGTTGCATCCTTCCCCGGTGCTGTGGGATCGGATCACCACGCTGCCGAGCGCGCCCGGCCTGTCGCGCCGCACCCACCGCCCGCCGGTTCCGGCCAACCCGCTCCTGCACACCTGGGGCCGCGACGCCACAGAGATGCAGGTGGTCTTGGCCCGGGCTGGCGCACGGCCCGGCGCGGTGTTGCCGGACCCGGTCGCACCGGCGACCTTGCTCGGGCGTATCCAGGCGGACGTAAGGGCGGACCGCCAGCCAGCCGCCCCCCCTTTCTCCACCTCCTCCGACACCCGCCCGGCGATGGCGGACGACGATCGCAGCATCCAGGTCCACGCTTGCCACGGGCGGGCCCGGCAGGTGGAGGTGCTGCGCGACGCCATCGTCCACCAGCTCGCCGCCGACCCGACGCTCGAACCTCGCGACGTGATCGTCATGTGCCCCGACATCGAGGCGTTCGCCCCTCTCATCCACGCCACGTTCGGGCCCGGAAGGGAGGTCGCCGGCGCCGATCTCCACGTCCGCCTGGCCGACCGGTCTCTGCGTCAGACCAACCCGGTGCTCGGTGCGGTGGCGCGGCTGCTGGACCTGGCGACCGGCCGGGTCACCGCATCCGACCTGCTGGACCTGGCCGGCACCGCTCCGGTGCGGACCCGTTTCGGCTTCGACGACGACGAGCTGACCCGGGTGGACGGATGGGTGCGCTCTTCGGGGGTGCGGTGGGGGATCGACGGTCCGTGGCGCAGCCCGTACCGGCTCGACGGCGTACGCGACGGGACGTGGGCCGCGGGCCTCGACCGGATCCTGACCGGCGTGGCCATGTCCGAGGAACCCCACGCCTTGGTAGGCGGAGTGCTCCCCCTCGACGACGTGGACAGCGGCGACATCGACCTCGCCGGGCGGCTGGCCGAGTTGGTGGAGCGGGTCGGGGCCGTGCTGCGGGACTTCAGCCAGCCCCGAAGCGTCGAAGGGTGGATGACCGCCATCGCCGGCGCAGCCGACGCTCTCATGGCCTGCTCGCCGGCGGACGAGTGGCAGCGCAGCCAGCTGACCCGGATCCTCGACGAGCTCCACGCCCAGGCATCAGCCAGCCCCGCCGGCGTCTCCACGACGCTGTCGCCCGCCGAAGTCCGGGGGCTTCTCGCCGACCGCCTCCGGGGTGTCCCGACTCGAGCCAACTTCCGCACCGGGCACCTCACCATGTGCACCCTCGTCCCGATGCGCTCCGTCCCCCACCGGGTGGTGTGTCTCCTCGGCCTCGATGATGGCGCCTTCCCCCGCCGCAGCACCCCCGGCAGCGACGACCTCTTGGCCGCCGACCCCCACATCGGCGACCGAGATCCCCGCAGCGAGGACCGCCAACTGCTCCTGGACGCGCTGCTCGCCGCCCAAGACACCCTGATCATCACCTACGCCGGGCGCGACGAGAGGACCAACGCCGCCCGCCCGCCGGCGGTGCCCGTCGGCGAGCTGCTCGACGTCGTCGACCGCACCGTGCGCGTCCCCGGCGACGAACCGGCCCGCCACAAGGTGCTGGTCACCCACCCGCTCCAGCCGTTCGACGAGCGCAACTTCGTGCCCGGCGCGCTGGTGGCGGGCGCGCCTTGGAGCTTCGATCGGTCCGCCCTGGACGGTGCGCAGGCAGCTCGCGGGTCGCGCTCTGCCGCGCCGAGCACGCTGAGCGAAGTGCTGGCTCCGTTGCGGCCCGACCCGGTGGGTCTCGACGACCTGGTGCGTTTCGTGGAACACCCGGTGAAGGCGTTCCTCCGCCAGCGGCTCGGTGTCACCGTGCGCGGCGAGCGGGTGGAACCGGGAGACTCCATAGCCATCGAGCTCGACCCGCTGGAGAAGTGGCAGGTCGGCGACCGGCTGCTGGCGGCGCGCCTCGCCGGCGTCGGAGCGGACGAGTGTGTCCGCGCCGAGCTGGCCCGCGGGTCCCTGCCGCCCGGGCGCCTCGGCCGGCGGGTTCTCGACGAGATGACCCCGGCCGTCGAGGCCCTGATCGCGGAGGCCGCCGCGCCCACCCGCGACGCCCGCCTGATCGACGTCACCGCGCCGGGGGCCGGGTTCACCGTGGCGGGCACGGTCGGCGACGTGTTCGGCGCCCAGGTGCGCACCGTGACCTACTCGCGTCTTGCCGCCAAGCACCGGCTGGCGGCTTGGGTCCGGGTGGTGGCGCTGAGCGCGTCGGACCCGGACCAGCCGTGGACGGCCCGTTCGGTCGGCCGGGGCAAGGGCAACGCGGTGGCGGTGGCCCGCATCCCGCCGCTCGGTCCCGACCCGGCCACCCGCCTGGCTCGGGCCACCCAAGAGCTGGATGCCATCGTCGACCTGTACCTGCGGGGCATGCGAGAGCCGCTGCCGCTGGCCCCCAAGACCGCCGCGGCGTGGGCGGCCGAGGCGCATCGCGGGCGGGACGGAGAGGCCGCGGCCAGGCGGGAGTGGGTGACGGGCTACAGCGCGCCTTTCCCGCTCGAAGACCAGGATCCCGCTCACCGCTTGGCTTTTGGCGGTGTACTCGACTGGGACCGCTACGTCGCGGCCCGACCGCGCCCCGACGAGGCCGGCTGGGGCGGTCACCACAGCCGCGCCGGGTGCCTGGCCCAGCGGCTGTGGGCGGGCCTGCTCGCGCTCGAGGTGCTGTCATGACGGGGATCGCGCCGAGCGCCGTGCGCGCCGGGGACGCCGCCGTGCCCTTCGACCCGGCCGCTCCTCTGCCGAGGGGGGTCACGCTGCTCGAGGCGTCAGCGGGGACCGGCAAGACCTACACCATCGCCAACCTGGCGGTGCGGTACCTGGCCGAGGGCACCCCCATCGACCAGCTGCTGGTCGTCACCTTTACCCGCAGCGCCACCGGGGAGCTCCGCGACCGGGTGCGGGCCCGGCTGGTCGCAGCCGAGGCCGGCCTGCGCGCTGCCGCGGCCGGCGTCGAGCGGGCCGGCGAGGCGGCCGGAGCCGACGGAACCGACGGAGCCGACAAGTCGCCAGTCGAGCGTGACGAGCTGGTCGATCTCCTGGCCGAAGGGTCAGTCGATGACGTGGCCCGCCGGCTGGAACACCTGTCGGCGGCCCTCGCCGACTTCGACGCGGCGACGATCTCGACCATCCACGGCTTCTGCGAGCAGGTCCTGACCAGCCTGGGCACCGCGGCCGACTGCGGGCGCGACCTCCGCTTCGTCGAGGACAACGACGGGCTGGTGGACGAGGTGGTCGACGACTTGTACCTGCGCAAGTTCCGTGGTTGGGACCACCCGACGTTCACCCGCAAGGAGGCCCGACAGATCGTCGCCACCGCGGTGGCCAACCGCGACGCCTTCCTCGAGCCGGCCCTGGCCGGCCGCGACACCCCAGAGGGCCTGCGGGCCAGCCTGGCCGCGCGCGGGCGCGACGAGGTGATCCGCCGGTCCCGACAGGCGGGCACCATCGGATGGGACGACCAGATCGCCCGGCTGGCGGCCACCCTCGACGGTCCGTCGGGGGACACCGCCGTGGGCCGCCTTAGGCGGCGTTTCTCCGTGGTGCTGGTCGACGAGTTCCAAGACACCGACCAGCAGCAGTGGGACATCTTCCGGAAGGCGTTCGCCGCCGGCGACGTGCCCCTGCTGCTGATCGGCGACCCCAAACAGGCGATCTACAGCTTCCGCGGCGCTGACGTGTGGACCTACCTCGCGGCGCGGGCGACCGCCGGGCAGCCCCGCACCCTCGGCACCAACTGGCGCAGCGACCAGCCGCTCCTCGACGCGCTCGACGCCCTCATGTCCGGAGCCACCCTGGGCCACCCCGAGATCCCGTACCGGACCGTCACCGCCGCCGCCGGCCACGACACCAGCCGCCTGGCCGGCGCGCCATCGCCGGCACCGCTGCGACTGCGCCTGCTCCACCGGGGCGACGGGCTGATCGAGCAGACAGCCAAGGGATGGGCGCAGGCCGACAGCGCCCGCCTCGCGGTGGCCGCCGACGTCGCCGACGACATCGTCGCTTTGGTCTCCTCCGGCGCCACCCTCCCCGACGAGCGCCCCGCCGGTGGATCCGTCGCAGGGGCCGCCTGCATCGAGGGTCCGGGCGGGATCGGGGCGCGGGACGCGACCGGCCGCGCTCCTCGCCGCCGGGGCTTGACCTGCGGAGACGTGGCGGTGCTGGTGCGGGCCAACCACGAGGCGGCCACCATCCACCGGGCCCTCGACGCCGCCGGGGTGCCCGCGGTGATCGCCGGCGGCGGGAGCGTGTTTGCCACCCCCGCGGCCGGGCAGTGGCTGACGCTGCTCGAGGCGTTGGAGCAGCCGGCGGCGACGGCCAGGGCCCGAGCCGCGGCGCTGACCGCGTTCATCGGCTGGGACGCCGCGACGTTGGTCCAGGCGACCGACGCCGAACTCGACGGTCTCCAAGCCGTGCTGCACCGCTGGGCCGCGGTCCTGGCCGAGCGTGGCGTCGCGGCGCTGACCGAGACGGTGGCCGTCGAGCAGGGGCTGGTCGCCCGGGAGCTGGCCTGCGTGGGCGGGGAGCGGCGCCTGACTGATCTGCGGCACGTGGCGGAGCTGCTGCACGCCGAGGCCCTCCAGTCCGGTGCCGGAGGGCGGGCGTTGACCGCATGGCTGCGGGATCGGGTGGACTCCGCCGGCTCCGACACCGCCGCGGAGGAGCGCAGCCGGCGCCTGGAATCCGACGCCGAGGCGGTGCAGATCCAGACGGTGCACCGCAGCAAGGGCCTCGAATACCCGGTCGTCTACCTGCCCTACCTGTGGCACGCCTTCCCCGACAAGGACGCCATGCCGCTCTACCACGACCCCGACGCCGGCGACCGGCGGACCATCGACGTCGGCGGCGACCGGCCCGACGGGTGGTGGCGTCATCGCGCCCGGGCCGCCGAGGAGCGGCGCGGTGAGGACCTTCGGCAGGCCTACGTCGCGTTCACCAGGGCCCGCCACCAGGTGGTGGTGTGGTGGGCGACGGGGCACGAGACGACCAACGCGCCGCTGGCCCGGCTGCTGCTCGGCCGGGCCCCGGCCGGGTCGATGTCGCCCAAGCCCGCGGCGGTACCGAAAGACGACGACGTCGTCGAGGCCAGGATGCACGAGCTGGCAGCGCGTGCCGCCGGCACGATCACGGTCGAGCGCGTCGGTGCGCCGACCCGGGGTACATTCCAGCCGGCAGCGGCGGAGGCGGCCGACCTCGACGTCGACCGCTTCGAGCGGACCCTCGACGTGACCTGGCGGCGAACCTCTTACACCGGGCTCACCGCCGCGGCCCACGGCGCGGCCCGGCCGGCCACCGTGGCCAGCGAAGCCGAGACGCCCGGCCTGACCGACGAGCCGGCCGCTCCCGACGCCCTGGCCGACGCGGCCCTGCCGTTGACTGCCGGCGGGGGGTCTGGCGGCGGCGGGTCTGGCGGCGGGGGCGAGTCTAAGGGTGCAGGCGGCGGGGGGTCTGGCGGCGGGGGTGGGTCTGCGGTCACCGGCGAGGCGAGCGCTTTGCCGTCGCCCATGGCGGCGCTGCCCGCCGGCGCAGCCTTCGGTATCACCGTCCACGCCATGTGCGAGGCGGTGGACTTCTCCGTCCCCGACCTGCCGGCGGCGCTGTCGGCGGCTCTCGCCGCGGTCACCGGCCGGGCGGAGGACCCGACGTTGGCTGGGCTCCCCTCGGCGTTACAAGCGGTGATCGAGACTCCCCTCGGGCCCCTCGCCGGCGGGCGGCGGCTACGAGACGTGGGACGCGCCGACCGCCTCGACGAGCTGGCCTTCGAGCTGCCCCTGGTCGGCGGCGACACCCCCCGCGCCCAGTTGGCCCTGGCCGACATCGCCGGCTGCATGCGTCGCCACCTACCCGCCGCCGATCCCCTCGGCTGGTACCCCGATCGGCTGGCTGATCCAGCCATGGCCCAGCTGCTGCGCGGCTACCTGGTCGGCAGTATCGACCTGGTCTTGCGGCTGGCGCCGGTACCGGGGGGCGACGGGCCGGCGGCTGAGGGCCGCTTCGTGGTCGTCGACTACAAGACCAACTGGCTGGGCTCGCCCGGCGAGGCCCTCACCACCTGGCACTACCGACCGGCACGGATGGCCGAGGCCATGGCCGCCGAGCACTACCCGCTCCAAGCGGTCCTCTACTCGGTGGCCCTGCACCGTTATCTGCGCTGGCGCCTGACCGGCTACGACCCTCGCCGGCATCTCGGCGGGGTGCTGTACCTGTTCCTGCGGGGCATGGCCGGCGCCGCGACGCCGGTCGAGGACGGCAACCCGGCCGGCGTGTTCGCCTGGGAGCCGCCAGCGGCAATGATCGTCGAGCTGTCCGACCTCCTCGACCGCGGGGTGCCATGAGCAGCTCGTGGGTCGGTGCCGCGGCCCGCCCCCGGCCAGCGGGACTGGAGCCGGCCGACGCCCGCCGGGCGGCGACCGCCCCGCCCGCCCTGGCCGTGTGGAACGAGCCGGCCGTGCTCACCTCACCCGACATCCACGTAGCCCGGCGCTTGGCGGACCTGGCCGAGGCAGGCGGCGTCGACCATCCCGACGCCGTCCTCGGCGCCGCCTTCGCGGTGCGCGCCGTGCGGCTCGGTCACGTCTGCGTGGACCTGGCCTCCATCGCCGGCACCGCGACCAGCGACATCGACCCCGGCGCGGACCTGGCGCTGCTTCCCTGGCCGGACGTCGGCGGCTGGCTCGACGCCATGGCCGGGTCCGGGATGGCGGCGGTAGGCGACGAGGACCCCCACCCACTCCCGCTGCGTCTCGTCGGCTCCCGGCTTTACCTCGACCGCTACTGGCGCCAGGAGCGCCAGGTCGCGGCCGATCTGGCCGACCGGGCGGCCCGGCCCTTCGCCGACAGCGAACTCGACCCCGAGGGGCTGACCGACGGGCTGCAACGCCTGTTCCCCGACAGCGGTACCGGCACCATCCCGCCGGGCGCGCCTGCCCCTGACCTCCAGCGTCTGGCCGCGGCGGCAGCGGTCATCGGGAGGGTCTCGGTCGTCGCCGGCGGCCCCGGTACCGGCAAGACGACCACCGTGGCCAGGATCCTGGCCCTGCTCGAGGCGCAGGCGGCGACTGCCGGCGGCCGTCCCCTCCGGGTGGCCCTCGCGGCGCCGACCGGCAAAGCGGCGGCCCGCCTGGCTGAGGCGGTCCACGACGAGGCGGCGCGCATCGACGTCAGCGACGATGTCCGCCGGCGGCTGCTCGGTCTGGAAGCCTCCACCCTCCATCGCCTGCTCGGCTGGCGCCCCGACAGCGCCAGCCGCTTCCGCCACGACCGCAGCAACCGCCTGCCCCACGATGTCGTCGTTGTCGACGAGACGTCGATGCTCTCGCTGTCGCTGATGGCCAAGCTGGTCGACGCGGTCCGCCCCGACGCCCGGCTGGTCCTCGTCGGCGACCCTCAGCAGCTGGCCTCGGTCGAGGCCGGGGCGGTGCTCGGAGACGTCGTGGGACCGGCCGCCGCGGGGATGCGCATGCACGATGCGACCCGCCGGCGGCTCGTCGCGCTGACCGGCGCCCCGGTCCCGGCCCGCGACCCGGGCGTCGCCGGTGCGATCGGTGACGGGATCGTCGTGCTCCAACGGGTTCACCGCTTCGGCGGCGGGATCGCCCGAGTGGCGGCCGCGGTGGCCGCAGGGGACGGCGACGCGGTGATCACGCTGCTGCGGGCCGGGGGAGACGATCTGCGCTGGTTCGACACCGATCAGGCGAGCAGGGTGCGCGACGACGTGGTGCGCACCGGGGCCGCCCTGGCCCGCGCCGCACAAGACGGTCGGGGCGCCGACGCCGTCGAGGCGCTCAGCGCCCTGCGGGTGCTGTGCGCCCACCGGCAGGGGCCGGCCGGCCTGGAGGCATGGAACGAACGCATCGAACGGTGGTTGGCCGAGGCGGTGCCCGGCTACGGCCTGGGCGGTCCGTGGTACGCCGGGCGTCCACTACTCGTGACCGAGAACGACTACGAGGTTCAGCTCTACAACGGCGACACCGGGGTCGTCGTGGCGGGCAGGGACGGGAGCCCCGTGGCGCTGTTCGAGCGGCGCGGCGCCCTTCGCGAGGTGGCACCCGCCCGGCTGCGAGCGGTCCAGACCCTCCACGCCATGACCGTGCACAAAAGCCAGGGATCACAGTTCGAAGAAGTAGTGGTGGTCCTTCCCGACGCTGGCGGCCCGAGCATCACCCGAGAGCTGCTCTACACCGCGGTCACCCGAGCCCGCCAGCGGGTGACCGTCGTGGGGCCCGAGGCGGTCCTGCGCAGCGCCGTCGAACGACCGATCGCCCGGGCGTCGGGCCTACGGCAACGCCTCTGGGGCGACTAGCAAGCCGCTGCTCAGCCCTGAGGTTGTGGTCGCCAGATCAGGCTGCGGTCAAGGGCTTCGGGCGACGCCGCGCCGGCCAGAGCCATAGCCCGGCGCAGATCGTCGGTCAGCGCCTCGAACAAAGCCTCGACGCCCCTGGCGCCGCCAGCCGCGACCGCCCACTGGACGGGACGGCCGACCATCACCGCGGCGGCGCCGAGGGCCAGCGCCGTCACGATGGCCAGCCCGTCGTGGACGCCTCCGTCCACCACGACCGGGGCCGCGCCGTCGACGGCGTCGACCACCTCGGCGAGGGCGTCGGCGGTGGCCACCGCCTGGTCCAGCTGCCGCCCACCGTGATTGGACACGATGATCCCCGAGGCGCCCGCCGCCAGGCACTCCGCGGCGTCGTCGCCTCGGAGCACCCCCTTGACCAGGACCGGCAACCCCGACACGTCCCGGAGCCACCCGATGGCGTCCATCCCTGTCCCGGCGTCTTGCGTGGTGGCCGCCAGGGCGGCCGCATCGTCGGCGAGGACCGCCGGCGCCAGGTGGCGGCCGGTGTTGACGTGGCGAAGCGACGGAGGGACCGGGATGGCTGGCGCCTTGGACTTGTCCCCCACGATCGGGGTGTCCCCGGTGAGCACCAAGGCCCGCGCCCCGGCGGCCGCGGCCCGACGGACCAGCGCCTCGGTCAACGACCGGTCGGCGAGGACGTAGACCTGGTACCACCAAGGACCGGCTGCATCGCCGACCGCCTCGATCGACGCCGACGACCGAGAAGACAGGACCATCAACCCGCCTCCCGCGGCCACCCCTGCGGCGGTCGCCACCTCGCCGTCGGGGTGCAGCAACCCGTGATAAGCGCTGGGCGCAGCCAGTATCGGGGCGGCCAGGTCGCTGCCCATGATCGTGGTGGCGGTCCGGAGATCGGCCACGTCGCGAAGCACCCGGGGGCGAAGCCGGACCCGCTGCCACGCCCGGACCGCCTCGCCGGCGGAGATCTCCGCCCACGACCCCGCCGCCACGTAGTCCGCGACCTCCGCGGGAACCGTCGCCAGCGCCGCCCGGCGCTGCTCCTCGATCAGCTGCAACACGCCCACAGCGACCCCTGTCTCGTCGAAACGCGGCGCTGGGGACCGTAGCCCGGGCGGCTTGTCATGCAGCGTTCATCGGGATCACTTGCGCTCCGGGATCGGCGCGCACAGGGTGAAGGGCGGCGTCGGCGACCGCCGGCGCCGTACCCTGCTGCACCCGTCGACCTCACCAACACCAGCCGGAGGAGCCCGCTGATGGTCACCGCCCCCGAGACGATCGCACCGGCTTCCGACCGGGCGTTTGCCGTCGAGCAGCGCGGCATCGACTACGTGCCACTGTCGGAGCGCTGGGCCCGTCCCCACCATCTGTTCGGGATGTGGGCGGGCAGCAGCGTGCAATTCGAGTACCTCGTCTACGGAGCGGTGCTGATGACCTTCGGGCTCAGCTTCGGCCAGGCCGTTGTCTGCATCGTCGTAGGCAACCTGTCCTACGTCCTGCTCGGCCTTTGCTCGTTGCAGGGCCCCGTCGCCGGCACCACGGTGTTCACCATCAACCGGGCCAGCTTCGGGCCGAACGGGTCCCGGCTGATGGCGCTGCTCAACTGGGCCACCCAGGTCGGGTTCGAGACCGAGGGCCTGACCCTCATCGTGCTGGCCGCGGTCGCGCTGTCCGCGAAGGCGGGGTGGAGCGCCGGCACCGGAGGCAAGATCATCTTCATCGTCGCTGCTGCAGCCATCCAGACCGTCCTGCCGTTCCTCGGCCACGCCACGGTGGTCAAGGCGCTGCGGGCGATGATCGCCCCGTTTTGCGTCATTTACGTCATCCTGGCCGCCCTCACCCTCGGCAAGGCCAACCCGGGCGGGGTGCACTCCAGCGCCGACGCCGGCACCTTCATGGTCGGCCTGGCGTTCGTGATCACCCTCGCCGGTCTGGGCTGGGTCGAGTGCGGCAACGACTTCTCCCGCTACCTCCCGCCCGACGCATCCAAGAAGGGCATCGTCGGGTGGATATTCCTCGGCACGGCAGTACCAGAGATCCTCATCATGCTGCTCGGCGCTGCGGTCGCCACCTATGTCTCCAGCGCCGGCGACAACCCGGTTACCAACTTCCCCCACGCCTTCAGCGGGTGGTTCCTGTGGCCGTTCCTCGTGGCAGCCATCGTCCAGCTCTTCGCCATCAACTGCTTGGACCTCTACTCCTCGGGGGTCACCCTCCAGGCCATCGGCCTCCCGGTCAAACGCTGGCAGGCCGTGCTGATCGACACCGTCGTCGCCGGCGGCCTGACCACCTACGCCGTGTTCTCGTCGTCGTTCAACAGGCTGCTCGGGGACTTCGTGGCCGCGGTCATCGCCTGGATCGGGCCATGGATGGCCATCTTCCTCGTGGACTGGGTCCTGCGTCGCTACCGCTACCCCGTCGGCGAGCTGCAGCGCACCGACCGGGGCAGCCTGTTTTGGAGCCGGGGAGGGGTCCGGTGGGCCGCGGTGGGCAGCTGGATCCTCGGTTGCGCCGCCTCGGTGTTGGCGTTCAACCAGACGTTCTACGTCGGGCCGATTTCCACACTTGCGACCGGTGCCGACCTCAGCGTGTTCACCGGCATCGCGGTGGCCGGCGTCGCCTACCTCCTCCTCGCCGGCCGCCAGGTGCGCAAGGAGGCCGCCGACCCCCGCCACGACGACACCACCTCCTTGGAGCCCGTCGCCGCTTCCTGACCTGCGCGCCGGGCACGGCGGTCCTCCCGTTGAGTTCATCGGTCTGTCACACTCCGGACCCATGCAAGGGGCAGAGTCGGTCCGGTGAGCGCCGTCATGGACCAGCGCGCGGGAGGGGCGGTCGGACACGTACTCGCCCAGGTCGTGAGATACGAGTACTCCTCGCCGGTCACCGACCTCCGCCAGCGCCTGGTTGTGCTTCCGCCGGAGGTCCACGGTGGGCAGCGGCGGGTCCGCCACGAGTTCAGCGTCCGCGGCGGCGAGGGCGCCACGTGGGTCACCCGCAGCGACCGTTGGGGGAACACTGTGATCGACGTCCAGGTCCCGACGGTCGAGCGCGCCGTCGAGTTCGTCATAGACGCCGGGACCGCTGTCGACGCCAAACCTCACGCCGTCTCCTCGATCGGAAGGTTCGTCCCCCCGACCCACCTCACTCACCCGCCGGCGGAAGGCCCGATCGCCGCGATGGCCTCGGCGGCACGCGACGCCGACGCTCGAGCCATCTGCTCCATGGTCCACCGGTCCCTCGAGTACCGACCGGGTATCACCGGCGTGCGGACCACCGCCGCCGAGGCCGCCGCGGGCGGCGTCGGCGTGTGCCAGGACTTCGCCCACGTGATGCTCGCAGTGTGCCGGTCCGTCGGATTGCCGGCTCGCTACGTATCTGGCCACCTCGCCGGCGAGGGTGCCAGCCACGCCTGGGTCGAGACGCTGACGCCGGTGAACGCCGGGCGCCGAGCCCGGTTCGCAGTCGAGGCGTGGGACCCCACCCACGACCGGCGCACCGACGAGCGGTACCTCACCGTGGCGACCGGGCGCGACTACGACGACGTGGCCCCCCTGTCGGGCACCTTCGAGGCCGACGAGCTGGTCGACGCCACCCTGACGGTCACCAAGACCCTGAGCGTGGAGGCGGGTCCGTGAGCGCCGTCTGTGAGGCGGGTCCTGTGTGAGGTGGGTCGTGTGTGAGGTGGGTCCTGTGTGAGGTGGCGTCCGCCGGGTGACGGCCTTGGTGGGCTGCTCCTGGCCCAGCTCGGTAACCAACCGAGCTGGGCTTCGTGCGGATTGGGTACATACGTTGGAGTGACCGACGATCCTGCAAGCGGCGTCGCCGCCGGGCGACTCTTGGCTGCGACCCGTAAGCGCGTCGTCGAGGTGGTCGCCGACTTGGAGGAGGAGCTGCTGGCCATCGCGGAGTCCACCGCGGCAAGCCCCGACGACGAACACGACGCAGAAGGCTCGACGGTGGGCTTCGAGCGGGCTCGCGTGGGCGGGCTGCTGGCCCGGGCCCGCCAAGAGCTGGACGACCTCGACGCGGCGCAGCGCCGCCTGGCCGCAGGGACCTACCGCCGCTGCGTCGAGTGCGGCGGAGACATCGGCGCCGCCCGGTTGGAGGCGCTCCCGGGCACGACCCGGTGCGTGACATGTGCCACAAAGGGGTAACCAAACGCTGACAGGACGGCATCCAACACCGCGATCCACGTAATTCTTCCCACCCGCAGTGCCGAAGGTGCTACAGGCGTGACAGACTCAACTCAGCTAATGGCCATCGCCGCCAGTTGACCACGGCGGCGAACCACAAGAAAGCGAGATCGATTGACCACGACCGAGACACTCACCGCTCCAGACGAGCTCGAGCCGCTGGGGAGCGAAGGGCCGGTCGCTGTCAAGCAGAGCTGGGAGCAGGTGGCGCTCGCGCTCTTCATCGTGGTGCCCTTCCTCGCTGTTCTCGCTGCCGTACCCGTCCTATGGGGATGGGGCCTCGGCTGGCATGACGTGGTCATCGCCATCGCCATGTACTGGTTCACCGGTCACGGCGTGACCATCGGCTTCCACCGGGCGTTCACCCACCGGTCGTTCCGGGCCAAAAGGTGGCTCAAGGTGCTCCTCGCCATCGCAGGCTCGATGTCGATCGAGGGTCCGGTCATCCAATGGGTCGCCGACCACCGGAAGCATCACCGCTTCACCGATCGCGACGGCGACCCGCACTCCCCGTGGCGCTACGGCTCCAACCTGCGGGCGCTGACCAAGGGCTTCTTCCACGCCCACATGGGTTGGCTGTTCGACCTGGAGCAGACCTCACACCAGAAGTACGCCCCCGACATGTTGAAAGACCAGGACATCGTCAAGGTCAACGCGTCGTTCAAGTGGCTGGTCGTGGCGTCCATGCTCATCCCGCCGGTGATCGGCGGCCTGTGGGCTTGGTCGTGGGCCGGGGCCCTCACCGCGTTCTTCTGGGGGAGCCTGGTGCGGGTATCGCTCCTGCACCATGTGACCTTCTCCATCAACTCCGTGTGCCACGTGACCGGGCGTAAGCCGTTCAAGACCAAGGACAAGAGCGGCAACGTGTGGTGGCTGGCCCTGCCTTCCATGGGCGAGTCGTGGCACAACCTGCACCACGCCGAGCCCTCCGCCGCCCGGCACGGGGTCCTGCGAGGCCAGATCGACACCAGCGCGCGCCTGATCTGGCTGTTCGAGAAGCTGAAGTGGGTCAGCCACGTGCGCTGGCCCGACCGCCGGGCCCTCGCAGCCCGGGCCCGCGAGGCTGTGCAGCCTCCGGCGCCCGCCCCTTCAGCGGCGTAGCGCTCGTCTCCTCAGCCGCTCGTCACCCCCCTCGCCGGCTGTGGGTGGCGGGCGGTGGGTGGTGGGTGGTGGGTGATGGGTGGGTGGTGGGTGGTGGGTGGTGGGTGGTCGCCTAGGGCTCGGATGGCTTGGCGGCCTGGCTCGCCGGCCTGGCTCGGCGGGGCTGAGCGCTGCTCCACCCGCTGGCCACCTGCCCTGCGGCCACCTGCTCTGCGGGCGCGCCGGCTGCTGGCGGCCCTCCGGCCGGGCCGCTTTCACAAGAGCACATGTCTCAAACCCGCGCTCCAGCGCGGGTTTGAGACATCTGCTCTCCGGGTGGCTGCCGCGAGTCTGCTGCGCCGCCCAGCAGGGGCCGTCCGCGTCGCCCAGCCCCGACGCGACCGCCCAGCCCGCCGGACCGCCTATCCCGCCCGGCCAGCCCCCCTCGCCCCCCGCCAGCCCGCCCGGCCGCCGGCCGGCCGGCCTATCCCGCAGCGACCCGCCGGCGGAAGTCCGGCCGCAACGGCATGGCCGCCTGGCCGTCTTCGGTCTTGACCGCGAGGACCTGGTGCAGCTCGATGCGGCGCTGCTCGAACCCCAACCGGCTGCCGGTGAGGTACAGGCGCCACACCCGGGCCTTCCCTTCTCCGACCTCGGCCACCGCCTCGGTCCAGTGCGCATCCAGGTTGGCAGCCCACGCCGCGCAGGTCCGGGCGTAGTGCTCGCGGAGGTTCTCCTCGTGGCGCACTTCGAGACCGGCGTTTTGCAGGGCGCTGATGATGGTGCCGACGCCTTCCAGCTCGCCGTCGGGGAACACGTACCGGTTTATGAACCCCTTGGACCGCACCCCGTCACCGGTGACGTCGGGTCGGGTGATGCAGTGGTTGAGCAGCCGACCGCGGGCCTTCAGCTTCGACGCCAGGAACGAGGCGTAGGCGGGCAGGTTGGCCAGTCCGATGTGCTCGGTTAGCCCGATCGAGCTGATGGCGTCGAACTCGCTTTCGGTGACGCTGCGGTAGTCGGCGTGGCGGATCTCGGCGCGGTCTGAGAGGCCCTGGTCGGCGATCAGCTTCTGGCCCCACTCGGCTTGCTGGCGCGAGAGGGTTACGCCGAGCACGTTGACGCCGTACTCGGCGGCGGCATGGCGGACCATGGTCCCCCAGCCGCAGCCGACGTCGAGGAGCCGCTGGCCGGGTTGGAGGCCGAGCTTGCGGCACACCAGGTCGACCTTCTCGATCTGGGCTTCCTCGAGGGTGGCTTCCGAGGTCGGGTAGACCGCACAGGTGTACGCCATCGTCGGGCCGAGGATCCACTCGTAGAACGTGTTGGACACGTCGTAGTGGTGCGAGATCACCCGCGAGTCACGGTCGAGGCTGTGGCGCAGACCCCACCACAGTCCGGGGCGGACCTCTTCGGGCGGCGGTTGGACCGGGCGCAGGACTCCGACGCCGAAGCTGCGCAGGACCTCTAGGCGCTCCGCCCAGGTCAGGCCACCGACGGTGTCTCGGGCCAGAAGGACCATGGTGTCGTGCAGGTCGCCTTCCAGGTCGAGGTAGCCCGACACGTACGCCCGAGCCAGACCCAGCTCGCCTGGCGCGGTGACCATGTAATTGAGGGCCCGGCGGTCCCGGATGATGATCCGACCAACGGGGTCTGGGTGACCGGCGCTGCTGCCGTCACAGGCCGAGAAGGCCAGGGGGGTCGTACCACCCAGCACCTTTTCCAGAGCCGACGCGATGTTCAACGAAAGGTCCTCCTGTGAGACGGCGGCAACACCGATGACGACGACGGCAGCGAGCTAGACGGCAGGGAAGGCCGCAGCGAGCGAGCCGGTCGCGAGCAGGACGGCAGCACCCTCACCGCCCGGCCACGCACTTGGCGTACAAGTCGAGGAGCCGTCCGCCGGGGTCGTAGGCCTCTTTCAGCTTGCGGTATACCGGCCCGTTGTAGAGCCGCCAGAACCGCTCCTCGTCGTAGAACGCCGTGGAGTACAGCGACTTGCGCCCGCCCAACCGTTCGACCTCGTCCTCGACCCACCGGTTGTGATGCGCCGGGTCCATGCCGGGGGTCAGGGCCACGCTGGACCAGAACCCGACGTTCACATACAACTCGGAGGGGTCCATGGTGTAGAGGTCCCAGGTGGGCGGCTCCGGTGCGGGACCACCGCTCGAGGGCAGGGGCCGGCGGGCCCGCAGCGGGCACAGCCAGAACGGGAGGATCGGCACCTCGCGCTCGAACCCTTCGACGAACTCGGCCAGTCGCGACACCGGCACCTCGATGTCCTGGATGACGTTCTCCCGTTCGGGCAGACCCCGGCGGCGGTCGATGCGGGCCTTGACGTGGTAGCGGTCCTCGAGGGCCATGATCTTCCAGTACGTGTCCGAGCGGAGGCGGGACGGGCCGAGCAGCCGGCGGACCCACGGCCGCTGCACGCCGAAGGCCCGGGAGCACCAGAACCAGTCGGTGTCCCACCGCCACAGGTAGTCGCGGACCGTCAGCCAGTCCTCGGATCGGTGCTGGATCGACCGGTAGTAGATCTCGGTCCAGGTGTAATCGCTGACCTCGGGGGCGGTGTCGGCCCAGGAGCCGAGCACCAGGTAGCACTCGTCGGGCCCGAAGACCGCCCCGTCCACGAACGCCACCGTTTCCCCGTGGAACGCTCCGGATTCGCAGACCTCGGACAGGACCGGCACCAGGTCGCGGATCGACTCGAACCGTACGTGGCGGAGGTGGACGAACGGGCGCACCGGCTCCAGTTCGATCTTCACCCGCAGGGCGTACCCGAGCGTCCCGTATGAGTTGGGGAACCCGAAGAACAAGTCGGCGTGCTCCCCGTCCGGGGTGGCGGTCAGGATCCGCCCGTCGCCGGTGAGGATGTCCAGCTCGAGCATCGATTCGTGCGGCATGCCCGACCGCCACGACGAGCTCTCGATGCCGAGACCGGTGATCGCCCCTCCGAGGGTGATGGTCTTCAGCTGCGGCACCACGAGCGGCATCAGCCCGTGGCGAAGCGTCGCGTCGACCAGGTGCTCGTAGGTCGTCATGCCCTGCACGTCGGCGGTGCGGGCGTCGGGATCGACCTCGATCACTCCGTCGAAGGCGGCGACGTCCAGTCCGGGCCGGGTGGAGCGGGCCCGGGGTCGGAACAGGTTCGAGGTCCGCTTCGCCAGGCGGACCGGGTCGCCGGCGGGAATGGCTTCGTACTGGGCCTTGAGCGCCTCGACTCGATGCCGGTAGGCGACCCACGATGCGGGTGCGGAGGGGACCGTGGACGCCATCGGGAATCGAGGCTATCGGCTGGGAAAAGCACGCCGTGCCGGCGTCGTGGCTGCCGGCCTCGCTTCGAGTGGCTCGAGGCCGGCGGCGCCGCCAGACTCGGTGCATGCACATCGCTTTGAGGCCGTCCGCATGATCGACGTGGAGCGTCATGGTCGCGTCGCTCTGCTCCGTATGGACCACGGCAAGGTCAACGCCATGGACGTGGAGCTGCTCGTCGCTCTGGCTTCCGCGCTGGCCGATTTGGAGGCCGAGGACGTCGGCGCGGCGGTACTCACCGGCAACGCCAGGGTCTTCTCCGCCGGGGTGGATCTGCGCCGGTACGTCGAGGGCGGCCCGGAATACGTCGACGCGCTGTTGCCGGCGCTGTCGGACGCGTTCCTGGCGGTGGTACGGGCGCGCTTCCCCGTGGTCGCGGCCGTCAACGGCGCGGCGATCGCCGGCGGGGCGGTGCTGGCCGCGTCCTGCGACCGCCGGCTGCTGGCCACCGACGCTCGTATCGGGGCGTCGGAGCTGCTGGTGGGCGTGCCGTTCCCCGTCGCCGCGATCGAGATCCTCGCGGCGCGCTGCGGCCGGCGCACCGGAGAAGCAGTGTGGACCGGGCGGCTTTGGACCGACGATGCTGCGGTGGCCGCCGGCCTGGCCGACGAGGTGGTGGATGCCGGGTCGCTGGAAGCGGCGGCTCTCGACGCCGCCGGGGCGCTGGCTGCGATGCCGTCGGAGGTGACCGCGATGACCAAGGCCTACCTGTGGTCCTCGGTGCTGGAACGCGTCGCCGAGCGGCGGGCCATCGACGACGCAGTGAGGGAGCGGTGGGCGGCCACCGACACCCTTGAGCGGGTAGCCGCCTACCTGGAGACCACCACCCGCCGCTGACCAGACCTCGGCACAGGGCCGTGGTTCGCGCCAGCTTCTATACGGCGCGGGCGAAAGCGAGCTGGAAGTGGTCGCGGCGGTCCAGGATCGTGACCTCCACCGTGTACCCACCGGAGGCGTCGACGCCGTGGCATTCGAATCGCCTGCCGGGACGGAGGTCCCCGGGGATGGTGCAAGCCACTGTCCCCCCGTTGGTGCGGGCGCCGATGGCGGTCATCAGCCGGTCGGCAAAGCCGCTGTCCGCCGACGCTGGGAACCCGATTCCCGCCACGGTCAACCCGACCGCCAACACCACGGCATCGAGCACGATCAGCCAGCGAGGCGGGGCCGAAGGCGCAGGGACGCGGGGCTCGATCCCGGCTGTGGGGTTCAGTGCCCGATTCCTGCCGCCGTGGCGATCTCCGACACGACCGCGGGGGCGTCGGCGGCGGAGACGACCAGGCGCTCGAACGCGTTGCCGTTGAGGTCGACTTGCACCGCGGGTCCGGTCTTGCGCAGCGCCACGAAGTCGCGCCCGGCGCCGTGGCGTCGGGTGCCGAGCGCGCCGACGCCAGGGAACCCGGTGCCTGTCGACCTCCAACCTCGCAGCTCGGACCACGGGCGTTCGGCGACGGCCACTGCCCGCACCGCGCTGAGCGGGACGCGCACCTCGCCGTGGAAGGCCCAGAACTTCTCCCACCGTGAGAGCCGCACCACCAGGTCGTCGCCGTCGATCCCCAAGCCGGGCACGCCGCAGAGTGTAGGCCGGGGCCTGGAGTCGGGCATTACCGTTCCGGCGAACCCGCCGGCGCCAACCCGCCGGCGCCAGCCCGCCGGCGCCAGCCCGCCGGCGGCCCGCCCGTCAGTCGCCGGACCCACCCCTGAGGAGCTAACCGTGAACGACCCCATCCCGACTCCGCCGGAGACCCCGAGCCGGGGTGTCGCAGTGGTCACCGGGGCCTCCAGCGGCATCGGAGCCGCGACGGCCCGCCATCTGGTCGCGGCTGGCTTCGACGTTGTCCTCGGCGCCCGGCGCCTGGACCGCCTCGAGCAGGTCGCCGGGCCGCTCGGCGCCAAGGCTCGCGCGCTGCCCCTCGACGTCACCGACCAGGGGTCCGTGGACGCCTTCTGCGCCGAGGTCCCCGAGGTGCGGGTGCTGGTCAACAACGCCGGCGGCGCCAAGGGTCTCGACCCGCTCAGCGCTGCGGTGGAGGACGACTGGCGCTGGATGTACGAGACCAATGTGCTCGGCACGATGCGGGTGACCCGGGCGCTGCTGCCGGCCCTGCTGGCGTCGGGTAACGGGCTGGTGGTGGGCATCGGGTCGATCGCGGCCTTCGAGCCCTACCAAGGCGGTGCCGGTTACAACGCGGCCAAGCACGCCAGCCGGGCCGTCATGGACGTGCTCCGCCTCGAGATGATCGGCCAGCCGGTGCGGGTCACCCAGATCGACCCGGGCATGGTGCGCACCGACTTCTCCGAGGTCCGCTTCGGCGGCGACCGGGAGAGAGCCGACGCGGTCTACCGGGGCGTGACCCCGCTGAGCGCCGACGA
The DNA here is from genome assembly GCF_025499425.1 of Acidiferrimicrobium sp. IK. Classification (GTDB taxonomy): domain Bacteria; phylum Actinomycetota; class Acidimicrobiia; order Acidimicrobiales; family Palsa-688; genus Acidiferrimicrobium. The sequence continues at coordinate 66,463 of NZ_JAIMCB010000010.1, read as the reverse complement.
CATCGCGGAGATTGTCGCATTCGTGGCCACTCGTCCGGCGCACGTCGACATCGACAACGTGGTGGTGCGGCCCCGGGACCAGGCCCGCTCCTGGCTGGTCAACCGCAAGCCGGAAGGCGCCTGACCCGCTCGCCGGCCCGGGTGGCGCTGACCGGCCACAATTGGCGGATGACCTCGCAACAGCGGCGCGTGACAGTGGTCGAGCACCCGGTGGTGGCTCACCGGGTCGGGGCGTTGCGTGACGCCCGCACGCCGAGCGATGTCTTCCGCACGTTGGCCCGGGAGCTGTCGGTGTTCGTGGCCTACGAAGCCTTCAGGGGTCTCGAGACGGTCCCGATCGAGGTGATCACGCCGATCGGGGCGGCTAACGCCCGGTCGGTGACCGGCCACCTCCTGGTCGTGCCGATCCTCCGGGCCGGCCTCGGCATGGTCGAGGGGGTGCAGATGGTCGTCCCCCACACCGAGGTGGCCCACCTAGGCATGCGCCGCGACGAGACGACTCTCGACGCGGTCACCTACCTCGACGGCCTGCCCGACGACCTGTCGGGCAAGCGGGTCGCGGTGTGCGACCCGATGCTCGCCACCGGCGGGTCCTTGGCCCACGCCGTCGACCTGGTCGCCTCCCGCCGGCCGGCGCGGATCGACGCGCTGTGCCTCCTGGCGTCGGCTCCCGGACTGGCCCGCTTCCACGACGCCCACCCCGACGTCCCGGTCACCTGCGTGGCCGTCGACGACGAGCTCGACGAGCGCGGCTACATCGTCCCCGGCCTCGGTGACGCCGGTGACCGGCTGTTCGGGCCGCCGCCGTCGTGACCGCGCCCGGATTCGACGGCCAGTTGACCACCCCCGTCGGTGCGCAACTGGACCTCGAACCGACCCTCGGGTCTCGCCCCGGCGGGGCTCACCGCCTCCAATCCGCCGCTTGACGAGTTGGCCCGGTGGGATGTCTAGACCCTCGCGTACCACCGCTCGGCGTGAGTCAGGCGCCGCTGGAGCTGCTCGGCGGTGGCCTCGGTGATCCGGCGCACCCCCGCCAGGCGGTTGAGCTCGGCGTTGACCTTGGCGTGCGGCCACCCGGTCCGGTGGACGAGGGCGCGGGCCAGCTCGGCGTTGGCCTCCCGGAGTTTGGCCTTGTGCTCCCGGCGGGTCATCACCGTGCCGTCGGGCCCGACGAGGTCGCCGCCGGCGCCAGGCGACGTCGCGTGAAGCGTGGCCAGCGCCGGCAGGGCGACGAGCAGGCTGGGGTCGTCCTCTTCGACGTCGGTAGGGCCGTCGTCGGCGCCGTCTAGCGCCCCGTCGGATCCCGACTCGCCGTGCATCTCGTCGTGGCCGTGGGTGTCGGTGTCGGTCGCCACTGCGGAGATCACCGCGAACAGCGAGAGCTGGTCGTCCCCGGCCTCCCGGTTGGTGGCGGGTAGCTCGTCGAGTGCAGCGGGGTCTATCGGCGTCTCCTCCTTTTCCGATGGCGGCCGCAGGCTGTGGCGCCGGACCTCGGCGATCTGGAACGCCCGGGCCCGCAGGCGGGCGTCGTCGGGGATGTACAGGTAGCTGCGCTGGGCTGGCACGCCGCGCGTCCAGCGCACGAAGCGTCCTACCGCCTGGCGGAAGAACAGCTCGGTTGTGGTCGTGGTGGCGTACACCCCGACCCGGAGGCGGGGAATATCTACGCCCTCCGACACCATGCGCACCGCGACCAGCCACGGCTCATCGGACGCCGCGAAGCGGGCGATGCGAGCCGATGCCGACGGATCGTCGGAGGTGGCGATCACCGGGCGGACCGAATGCCGCCAGGCCAGCGCGTCGGCGATGCCCTTGGCGTGGTCCTGGTCGGTGGCGATGACCAGGCCGCCGGCATCGGGGTGGGTGCGGCGGATGTCGGTCAGGCGATCGTGGGCCGAGCGCAGCACCGTCGGCAGCCAGTCGCCCTCGAGTGACAAAGCGGTGCGCAGCCGCTGGTTGGCCCGAACCTGGTCGAGAGCGTCATCGAAGGTGGCCGACACCACCGCGCCGTCGGGGGCGCTCCACTCCATCTGCCCTCCGGTGCGCGGGAAGTACACCGGTCGCACGACGCGGCCGTCGGCCAGGGCTGCGCCGTAGCCGTACTCGAAGTCGGGGCGGGCCTCTTCGAGCGCGTAGGTGATGAAAGGGATGGCCAGGGTGTCAGAACGAAACGGTGTCCCAGAAAGCGACAGCCGCCGCCGGGACGGCCCGAAGGCGGTACGTATCGCATCACCCCAGGCCCGGTCGTCGCCAGCATGGTGGATCTCGTCGAAGATGACCATCGCGTCGGTGGCCAGCCCGGCGAGCACCCGGGCGCTGGTCGCCACCTGTTGATAGGTGGTCACGATGCCGTGCATGTCCGCGGGGAGGGCACCGTCTGCCGCCGCCCAGGTCGGCTCGAGATGGATGCCGAAGCTGGCCGCGGCCCGCGCCCACTGGACCTTCAGGTGGGCGGTGGGGGCGACCACGATGAGACGGCGGGGGCCGCCGGGGGTGGCCATCTCGCCCAGCGCCGCGGTCAACGCGAAGGTCGTCTTGCCGGCGCCGGGCGTCGCCACGGCCAGGAAGTCGGGTCGCCCGGAGCTGCGAAAGCGCTCCAGCGCAGCCTTCTGCCAGGGGCGGAGTCGGATCTGGCGGGTCATGGCGAGTCGGGGGGAGAGGCGGTCACGGGGAGGGCTGTTCAGTCTGACACGCCCCTAGCACGGCTGTGGCCGCACCGGTTATGGCCGGGTCGAGCCGGACCAAGCCGAGGCCCCGAGCCTGGCGGACCCCGCGACCCACAAGCCGACCCCAGGACGCCGAACCGACCCAGGAAGAAGCCCGGCCGTTGTGGCCAGGACTTCTGTCAGGCGGTGCCTACCGGCGGCACCTTGGCGGAGAGGGAGGGATTTGAACCCTCGGGCCCAGTTTCCCAAGCCAACTCATTAGCAGTGAGTCCGATTCGGCCGCTCTCGCACCTCTCCTCGGAAGGCCAAGGGTAGCCGACGGGGCCGGGCCTCGCAGGAGGCCCCGCCGAGAGGTGAAGTGCTGGTCAGGCGCCTATCGGGAGGAGCCGAGCGGTGCCGCGAGTCGGTCGGCTCGGTGGACCATGACGCACGCCGTATGGGAGTCGCCGCTCGACGAGAACCCGGCCACGACCACGCCGCCATCAGCGAGGGCGGCGACGGCGGTCGGGTATCCCAGCCCTGAGATCTTGAACACCGTCGCCGTCTCGCCGATGGCGCTTAGGTGGCGCAGGGACCCGTTGCCGAAGTCCGCCACCCAGATCGATCCGTCCGTTGCTGCCGCGACGCCGCCGGGCCAGCGCAGGCTGGCGGCGCGCCCGGCGCCGTCGCGGTCCCCGCCGACCGGTCCGCCGGCGAGCGTGGCGACAGTGCCGTCGGGCCACAGCCTCCGGATGGCGTTGTTGCCCGTGTCGGCGACGTAGCAGACGCCCTCAGCGTCGACATCGACGGACCCGGGTACACGGAACCGGGCGTGGGGCCCCAGGCCGTCGCCGAAGTCGTAGATCGACCCGGCCAGGGTGGTCACCTCTCCCTCTGGGGAGATTGCTCGTATCCGGTGGTTGCCGGTGTCCGCGACGTAACAGGTGCCGTCCGGCGCCACCGCCACGTCCATGGGAACGTGGAACATGGCCTCGCCGGCGGTCCCGTCCCGGTAGCCGCTCAACCCACCCGCGAGCACCCGCACCGACCGGTCGGGCCCGACCAGCGATATCCGGTGACGGCTGGGGTCGGCCACGACCAGCGAACCATCCGCTCGGAGGGCGATCCCGGCCGGCCCGAACAGGCGGCCCTGGTCGGACGCGGACTGGTCGGACGCAGATTGGTCGGACGCGGACTGGCCGGACGCCGGCGGCGGGCTGTAGCGCTCCGTGTCGCCGCCCGGGTCGACTCGCCAGATGGCCGAGGCTTGGGGGTCGCTGACGTAGATCGTGCGATCAGGGCCGACCGCGATACCGCCGGGGCGCCCTTCGAAGCTGAAGAGGGGGTGGCAGGCGATCACCGGTATCGGGATGTCCGGCTCCGGCTGAGTCCGCTCGCGCAGCGAGGCGATCTCAGGCTGCCTCCAGTGCAGATTGGTGAACAGTGCGACCATGCCGTCCTCCGTCCTTACGCTGCTTGGCTTCCCCAGGCGTGATGCTCGTCTCGCGCCTGGAGGGTGAGCAGGGCCAGCAGCTGTTGGGCGCGGGACTCGCAGTCGTGCTGCGGTCGTTGGCAGTGCCGCCCGGCGCTGACGGCCAGCTCAGATGCCAGCGCGCAGATGCGCTCCTGTCCCTTCCTCAAGATGCGAGCCTCACGGGGGGTCACCCGGCCCAACGCGACGGTTTCGACGAGTAGATGGCGACCGAACGCGTCGCTGAAGTGCTTCGCCGCCGACGCCATCCGCGACGGGTCGGCGTCGTAAGCAGCCGCGCAGACCTTCCGGGCGAGGGTTAGCAACGCCTCGTGGTCGAGCGGTCTCGCAGTCTCCAGCCAGTGCTGGTGCTGCCCGTACGAATAGGACTCCATTGCAACTCCTTCCCTCGTGCTCCCCCTGAACCAAATCGTGAGTTCTTGCCTGTGCTGGCGGCTCCGTCACCGCTGGTCGGTGCTATCAGCGCGGCCGGAAACCCAGAGCCGACGCAGCAGCCTCGTCCATCAGCGTCGGGTTCCACGGCGGGTCCCATACGACCCTGATGTCGACACCGACAGTCCCGTCGGTGGCGTCGATGATCGCCGCTCGGGCCTGCTCAGGGAGGCTCTCCGACACCGGGCATCCGGGGGTGGTGAGCGTCATCTCGACCACCACCTTGGAGTCCTCGATCCTCACGTCATAGACCAGCCCGAGCGCGACCACGTCGAGGCACAGCTCCGGATCGAACACGGTGGTCAGCGCCGCCCAGGAGGCGTCGACTGCCTCGACCTGCTCACTCGCCTGCCGGTCCTGGTCGGTAGCGGTCTGGACCGGGGTGCCTGCGGGAGGGCTCGGCGGGTTCACGCCGGCCGGCGGAACGTCACCCGCCAGTCACCTCCACCGATGTCTTCTGGCTCGTAGGTGAAGCCCTGTGAGGACAGGACCCCCTCGAGGGGGACTGGCTCGAATGGGGCTAGCACCACTAGGTCCTCACCAGCGGGGAGCGAGGCTACCGCCGACATGATCGTCTCGAACGGTTCCTCACCGGCGGCGATGAGGGGACGGGCATCAACTATGGCCATGTGCTGGGTCCCTTCGGTGACTGGGAGTTGAAGGCTCCCTGTTTGTCTTAGAGGGCTAGAACTACACGTTCGCCTTGCTACAGGAGCACCTTCAGTGTGTCCCCGTCCCGGTTGTAACTCTAGCGTTAGCTAGATATATTAGCACCATGACGGTTGACAACCAGACGGCGGCTCCGGCGGCGGGATCCTGGCGAGGACGCCCTCCCGGCATGCCCGGGGCGGTTCCGCCTCCGCAGGTGCCTCTCAGTTTCATGGCGGCGGCTTCGATGGGTCTGGTCGCCTGCGGCGCGGCATGGGTCTGGGCGGCTAACGCCGCAGCCAGCGATCCGACCGCCGATCGGGTGGTGGCAGCCGCCCACCTGGGGATGCTGGCCACGCTGTCGATGGGTGTGCTCGGAGCCCTCCACCAGTTCACGCCGGTCGTCACCGGCCGGCCGGTGCGCTCGGTGCGTCTGGCGTACGCCACGTTCGCCAGCTGGCTGGGTGCCGCATGGCTGCTCCCCCTGGGTTTCGCTACCGAGCATGAAGCGGTGGTGGAAGCCGGCGGGGGCCTGGCTGCGGTAGCGGTCCTGCTGCTGGTCACAAATCTTTCCGCCTCGCTCGCGGCGCGCGGCAAAGGGTCCCCCGTGGTCGGCTTGCGCTTCGCCCTGGGCGGTTTCGTGGCCACCGCCTGCTTCGGCGTGGTCTACGTTGCCGATCGGCGAGGCAACTGGTTCGATCTGTCGGGTCACGTCGTGCTGGCTCACGCCACGATCGGTCTGTTCGCCTGGCTCGGGCTGAGCTACGTGGCGGTGGCCGAAAAGCTGTGGCCGATGTTCTTCCTGGCTCACGTCCCCGGGCGGCGCCTGCCCGGACGGGTGGCAGTGTGGGCCACTCCGCTGGGGGTGGCACTGCTATCACCAGGCCTGTTGATAGGTCTGCCCCCGTTGGCGTATGCGGGCGTGGGGATCCTGGCCGTCGGGCTCGGCAGCCATCTCCTTTCGCTGTTCGCCCACACCCGTCACCGGCGCCGGGCCCCTGACTTGCACCTGCTGTTCGTAGTCACGTCCGCGCTGTGGTTGGTGACCGGGGCGGCCCTGGCGTTGGCCGCGAGCATCGTGATCGGCCACGACCACCACCGGGGAACCACTTTAGCTGCGGCCGCAGTCGCGGCGTTCGGTGGCTGGCTGCTCGAGACGCTTGTCGGCCACGCCCACAAGGTGGTGCCCTTCATCGCGTGGGCGTCGCTGAGGTCCCACGGCGTCGACAAGAACCCGGCGGGCAAGCCGCTCATGTTCTCCGATCTCTACGACCGCCGGTGGGCCGTGGTCACCTACGCGGCGGTCACCGCGGGGATCGCCTCCCTCTGCGGTGGTCTGGCCGCTGCCACGCCCGTGTTGACGGCGCTCGGAGGTGGGCTGTTCGTGGTCACCGGGTTGATCGTGGCCGCCAACTTGAGCACCGTCCCCTTGCACATGCTTTCCACCCGGGTCCCTCTCGGTGACCCCGTCACCGAGACCGCCGCGTACCAGGGGCTCTCCCGGTGACGATGACTCAAACTGAAGCGGACGCGCTGCGCCGGGCGATGAACCAGGTCGGGCGCCCGTCGACGAGCTAGATCATCCAGTTGCTGGGGGCGGCGGATCGTCGGCGGTGCCCGGCCTGGCGCCGGAGGGAACGTCACAGTCGCTTCGATGCCCTTCGCTCACCACCGCGCCGCATTCGGGGCAGACGAGGTGAGCCCAGCACGCACTGTCGCCGCCCTCTGACCCCGCCGCGCTGTCGGCAGCCCTCGATCGTTCGGCCATTTCTCTGGCCTCAGGCCGTGGCCCCGACCGAACGTTCACGGTGGAGCACGAGACGACACCCGGCCCGGTGGGGGTCCTTGGCCACCAACCGCTCGACGTCGAGACCGCCAAGCCCTTCGGCTAGGCCCTCGGACAGGCCCAGGTGCAGTTGACAGACGGTACCCGGATCGGCCTCGGCCACCTCTGCGAACGGGCACCGTCCGAGGACGAACTCAACTCGCCGCCCTTTCTCCACCCTGGTCGGCCGGAAGCCCCGGCGCTCCATCTCCGCTGCGAGAAGGTCGACTGGGTCGCCGGTGCCGGACAGTTCCGCGGCGCGCTGATGGCCGTCTTGGCGTCCCGCCTGGCGCGGGTCCTGCCTGCGACGCAAAGCATGGGCCAGCAAGGTGGCCAGCCACGGGTAGGCGCCGGCGGTGCCCCACCGTCCCGAGGCGTCGGGGTGGAGCCGATACAGAAGCCTGGGTCGACCGGGCCGAGCGCGATCTTCGACTTCCTCGATCACCAAGTCGGCGGCTTTGAGGACGGCGAGGTGCTGGCGGACCGCGTTGTGGTTCAACTGCACGTAGTCGGTGAGCTCCGCAACGCCCACCGGTTCAGGCGCGTCAGCGATGTAACGGAACAGGCGGTTCCGGGTCGGATCGCCCAGCGCCTTCGCCTCTTGCTGCAGTGAATCGTCCACCATGCCTGATCCTCCGGTGTCTGATCTTCTAGCCTACACCGGAAGAAACTCTCAGGGAGGACCCAGCCCGGACTGGGCTCAAGTTGCCAGCTACGGCCGGTGGTGATCCGCGGCCGCCGGCCTGGGGCTCACCGCCCGCCGAGCGTGGACCGTGTCGCCGTCGCGGCCGGATACAGCGATGAGCGCAACCCGCACGTCCGCTTGAGGACGAGGGACACTGGGCAGGCCCGGACGCTGACATACAGCCACTGGTTGATCCCGACGAAGGCCGTCAGCAGCAAGAACCACTTCGACACCGTGGCGGCCAGGACCGCTGAGAGCAGGGTGACCGAGCCAGCCATGGCAAATAGGACTCGCTCGAGGGGCCAACTCGATGAGGTGGCGCGGGGCGTGGTGGGGGTCATGGGGTCGGTTCTCCTTGTGGTTGAAGCAGTACGTCGAGTTGGGAGAGACGGCGGCGGAGGCTCCCGCACACCTGTTCGCAGAGGTCGAAGAGGTTCTCGTCGGCGATCGAGTAGTAGGAGCGGTTCCCGGACTTGGCCCGCCGGACCAGGCCCGAGTCCAGGAGCATCCCCAGGTGCTTGGACACGTTCTGCTGCGAAGCCCCGGTGCTGACCTGCAACTCGGCAACCGTGGCCGAACCGTCGCGGAGCGCGTCCAACAGCCGGATCCTGGTCGGCTCCCCCAGGACCCGGAAACGCTGCGCGATCAGATCCACCAGGGCGTCAGGGATCGGCGACGGGAGTGCCACGCCAACCACGGTAACACAACTAAACAACTGTGTAGTTGTAGCATTGTACCTGGGGGGGTATAGGATGAGCTGAGCTTCAGGGCGGCATCGGCCGGCCTGCGTCGGGTGTGATCCCTTTGGAGGTTGGTATGGAAGCGTTCGAAACCACCGTCGCGATGTCGATGCCCGACGCGGAGCGGGTGGTCCGTGAGGCGCTGTCGGAGGGCGGGTTTGGGGTCCTGACCGAGATCGACGTGGCGTCCACCCTGGCCGCGAAGCTGGGCGTCGAGCGCGCTCCGCTGAAGATCCTGGGAGCCTGCAACCCCGCCTTCGCCCATCGCTCGCTGGAGCTCGATGCCTCAGTGGCGCTCCTGCTGCCGTGCAACGTGGTGCTCGAGCAGAACGATCCTCAACACACAAGAGTGGCGATCGCCGACCCGAGGGCGCTGCTCGCCACCGTCGACAGCCCCAACGGCGCAGAGCTGCAGGCCTTGGCCTCCGAGGCGGCCGACACTTTGGAAGCCGTGCTGGCCCGGCTCCAGGGCTGAAGCCACAGCCTCGCCGCCAGCGCCCCGACTACCATCGACGGCGTGCCGGTGTTCGCGGTCAGGACCATGCAGGGGCCGGCGTGGGACGACAACCGTGGTATCCGCGACCAGGCGCTGTGGGCGGAGCACGCCAGGTTCGCCGACGGGCTGGTGGACGACGGTCGCATCCTGTTGGGCGGCCCGATCGAGGACCCCGACCCTCGAGTGGTCGCCCTGATGGCCATGCAGGCGCCCGACGCAGCCGGGGTGCAGGACACGTTCTCCGAAGATCCGTGGGTGCGCGCCGGGATCCTCGCTGTCAAAGACGTCCGCCCGTGGTCGATCTGGCTGCGCCCGACGATCGTGACCGGCCCGGGCGGGTAGGCCAGGAGCCACACCCCGGCCGGCAGAGCCCCCAGGCGCCGACCTGCCGCCCCGGGGATCGTTGGACGGTCCGGGGGCCGGTAGGCAACCGCCGGTAGGCAACCGCCGGTCGGCAACCGCCGGCGGGTCAGCGCACCCGCGAGGTCTTCCCGGCGCGGCGTTCCCGCCCGAAGCGAAGCCTGAGGTCGGCGTCGACGGTCGGCGCCGCCAGCGCCCGGGCCAGGCGCCCCAGCGCCGCGGAGACCTCGAGCATCACCTCTCGGGGGTCCGCGTCGATCGCCATCTCGACCACGACCACGGCGCGGGGCACCGGATGGATCGCCAGCAGCCGGACCCGGGCTGCGCTAACCCCGTGGCAGCTGGCCAGGTCGGCGCCGGCCGCTCGACCGACCGCCGAGGCCGGCACGCTGGTACGCCCCCGCTCCCCGTCCCCGAGGCGCAGCGTCCCGAGCCGAGCGCCGTCAGAGACCGGTCGCAGCTGGGCCCTCGCCCAACGCAGCCCGACGAGCAACAGCACCAGGCACACCGCCATGGCGATCGCAGCAGAGAGGTTCGCGGCCCCGAGGGCGTCAGCCGTCCCCCGGCGGTATATGGACCCGGGGGTCTCGGACCACTGGAGGGCGCCGTTGGCGAGCAGCAGCGTCGCGACGCCGGCGGCGGTCAGGATCACGCCGAGGCAACCGAGCACGATCCGGTTGACCCGGTCCGTCGAGGTCGAGTTGGCGCCCACCCGCCGACGGTCCTTCGCAGGGAGGGCGGCGGGGAGGTCCAAGGGTACGAGAAGCGTCGAGTCCTGGGGGGCGGCGGCCGCCGCGGCGACCCCCGCCGGCGGACCGCCCAAGGGTTCGCTCACCACGAAACCGTCGCAGCCGAGCTCGCGACGCCCTCGCCGGCCCAGCTCACGACGCCCTCGCCGGCCCGCTGATCGCGGCTCGCTGCTCGAGGGGGCGCTCGCCGGGCGTGGTGGGGAGACGGGTGGTCCGCACCCGGGCCGTCACCCGCAGCGGCACCACGAGGGGCCACTGCTCCAGCGCGGAGGTGGCCGCGCCGAGCACCGCCGCCTTGCCTGCCGCCGCCTCGATGCCCGGCTCCAGGCGGGCCTGGACCCGGACCCGGCGCCGCCCCACCCTGGCGGAGCTGCGGCTCACCTGCGCCAGCGCGGCGACGTCATAGGCGACCTTGCGGCCGAGACCCTTGCGCGACAGCCACGTGCCGGCGTGGGCACCGCTGCGCAGCAGGAGGCGCACTGGCTTGCGGGGGATCACCTGCACCAAGAGCAGGAGCGCCCCGCCGGCGGCCACGCCGCCCGCCACTACCGCCAGCGCGGTGTCGTTCCAGCGCAGGCTGGAAAGGGTCCGGGCCCAGTCCGAGCGCGGTACGACCAGCGACGGCTCGCCGAGCACGAGCAGCATCGTCTCGATCCCGGCGATGACCGCCGCCCCGGCAACGCCGAGGCCCAAGAGCAGGGCCACGGACCGGTCCAGGCGTCTCACGCCACGACGTCCCGCGGGCTGGGGGCCTCGACGGCGTCGGGGTCGGCCATGTCGAGAACCTCGACGTCGACTTGCCAGGGGCCAGCGTCGGGGTACTCCGACTGGAGGGCGTCCAGCACGGCGTCAATGGCGGACTTCGCGATCGGGGTCACCGGCCCCCAAGCCAGCTTTAGGTGAAGCGTGACCCTGCGGGCACCGTCACTGTTGCGGACCGTTATCCCTGGCACCCGGCCGTTGCTGCCGTAGGTGACCTTCGTGCCGAGGGGGCCGGAGTCGAGGTCGACCACCCCGGGGACGCGTCGGGCCGTGTCGGCGGCGGTGGCGGCGACGGCGGCCGCGGCGGGACGGGTCATCCGATCGTCTACTCGACCCGACCGGTGGCGCCGGGGCTTCCCGTGCCGTCGAAGGACAGGTCGGTGATGGCGATGTTGACCTCGACGACATCCAGGCCGGTCATGGCCTCGATGCGGTCGATGACGTTCTCGCGCACCGCCTCGGCGGTCTCGTGGATCGGGTACGGGTAGCGGACGGTCATCGACAGGTCGACTGCGGCCTGGCGTTCGCCGACTTCAACCCCGACTCCAGCGGTCCGGTGCTCGTCGCCTCGGATCCGCCCCACGACTCCAGAGATGGCCCCCGAGAGGATCCCGCCGAGCGTGTCGACGCCCTCGACCTCCTTCGCGGCGAGCGAGGCGATCTTGGCCACCACGGACTCGGCGATCGTGGTGCGCCCTTTGCCGCCTTCGCTGGCGACGATGTCGGTGCTTGTCGGGGCGGGCGCGGTGACGCTGCCATCCGCTGCGGGGTCGTCGAGACCGGGGCTGGTCGTGGCGTCGGGGAGGGTGCGGGCCATGGGGGCTCCTTGGGAAGGGAAGGTGGGGAAAATGGGCCGGACTCGTCAGTCGTCGTCGCGGCGACCGACGATCGCGCTCAAATCGACCATGCCGTGGGTGACGACGTAGCCGACAATGCCACCGACGGCCGCGAGCAGAGCGGTCACGAAGGCACCCGCGATGCCAGTGAACGCCCAAACCACGCCGATCACCAGTCCTATGAGCACGGAAAACCGGGCCGTTGTCATACTGCACGCTCCCACAACCGGGGACCTCGTAGGTCGAGGCCGACCGCCAGTACCCAGACCGCTACCCCTACGCGTGGTGCGCCAAGCGTCCGACCGTTCCTGGCTGGGCTTGCCCCCAGCCCGCCGGCGAGAGCGCGTAGGTTCTGTTGCGATGCCCAGGGGAACGCAGGTGGTCCGGCGGAGGGTCGCGGACCTTCAGCACGGCGATGACACCCTCGATTACGGACCGGTAACCCACAGGGAAGGCCGGAAGGTGTGGTTCGAGCAGCGGATCGTCACCTTCACCTCCGAGGAGGACGAGGTCTTGGTCCAGGCGTCGGGTGACTGAGCGGGTGTGGGCGGGCTACGCGAAGCTGTAGGTCGGTGTGCGGCGCAGGCCACCGCCGTCGGAGCGCACCGCGAGGTCCTGCACCAGCATCGCCAGAGGGCCACGGCGAGTCTGGAAGTAGAGACCAATGAACCGGCGGTGATCGGCGACGCGCTCGAGGAGCACCGGACCCTCCCGTAGGGCCCGCAACAGGCGGTCGAAGGTCGGGACGTGCGCGCAGCAGATGGCGAGGCTCGCCCCGTCGCTCAGGTACAGCTCCGAGTCGACGAGCAGCCGACCGCTGCCGCTGCGGGCACCGTTGAGGGCGCTCCCCTCGAGGCGCCGGGCGTGATCGAGGCGGGCGGCGCGCCGCTCCGCCATCCCCTGCTTCCAGATCCGTCCCAACCGCCACCGCATGCTCCAGCGGTCGACACGTCGCAGTCCTGGAAGGTCGTCAGCGCCCATGGCTCAGTTTTCCCGGATCTGGCCTCGAATTCCTACGTGCCATAGGTCACCAGTTGCCCGAAAAGGTCCCGAACCGGCCTCGGGCCGGGGGCGATGGGGTCCCTAGTAGAAGCTGTAGCGCATCGGCAGGTGCTTCACGCCGGATACGAACGCCGACTGCGACCACTCCGCCGGGCCCGCCGGCTCGATATCGGCCAGCTCCTGGGCCATCCGGCCGAGGAAGGTCCTCACCTCCCGGCGGGCGAACTGCGAACCGAGACAAAAGTGGGCGCCGCCGCCGAAGGCCGCCAGCCGATCGGCGTTGTGCCGCCGGACGTCGAAGGTGTCGGGGTCCTCGAAGACCGTCTCGTCCCGGTTGGCGCTGGGATACGACAGCAACGCGGCCCCGCCGGCGGGGATCGCAGTGCCGGCGATCTCGGTGTCGCGGGTGGCGTAGCGCATGAAGTGGCGCACCGGGGAGGTCCAACGGATGGTCTCCTCCGCGGCGTTGGCGGCCAGCGACGGATCGTCCCGGACGGCCCGAAGCTGCGACGGGTCCCTCAGCATTGCCTCGACCCCGCCGGAAAGCGCGAAGGAGGTGGTGTCGTGGCCGGCGGTGGCCACGATGATGTAGTACCAGAGGCGCTGGATGTCGCCCATCGGGCACCCGCCCGGCTGACCGTTGGCGATGACACTGGCGAGGTCCCCGGTCGGGCACTTCTGGCGGTCCTCGGTGATGGCGGCGAAGTAGCTCATGAACTTGAAGGCCGCGTTGACGAACACCTCGGCCGGTGTCGCTGCTTCGCCGATGAACTCGGGGTCGGCTGCCCCGAAGAGGCCCTGGGTCAGCTCGAGCATGAGCGGCTCGTCGGATTCCGGCACGCCGTAGATGTCCATGATCACCCGCAGGGTGAAGGGTTGGGCGATGTCCCGAGCGAAGTCGCACTCGCCGCCCAGGTCGCGCATCTTGGCCATGAACATGTCGGTCAGGGCGTCGATGCGCTCCTGACGGTGGCGGACCGCCGCCGGCTTGAACCAGTCGTTGGTCACCTGGCGGTCGTCCCGATGCTCGACGCCGTCGAGGTGCACCAGGCTCATCGGTTCGGGCACCCCGGCCCCGAGCATGCCGTCCCATTCGGCGTTGGCCATCAGCACCGACCGGGTCGTGTTGTGCCACGTGTCGTTGTCGCGCGACACGGCCATGACGTCTGCGTACCTGGTCAGGGCCCAGAACGGCTGGAAGCCGTCGATGGACACCGAGACGATGGGCGTCGAGCGCCGCGCCTCGCCGATGACCGCGTGCCACCGGTCCATGTCGGCCCACTCTTCGGGAAGCACGAACAGGCGCCCCGCCAGCTCTGCGGTGTCGGTGGTGGTCATGGCCGTCTCCCCTGTGTTATCGGCGTTCACCTACGCGGGAGGAATCGTACTCCCAGGCTCATAGCCACCCACAAGCCGCGAACGCCCGCACGGGCCCGGTGACATGATCGGACGGTGATCATCGGCTTGTGTGGGGGCGGTTTTGCGGAGGTCCGCCGAGCGCTGCAGGTGGCGTTGCCTGACGCCGTCTTTTTCGATATCCCCGGCGAGCTTCAGGATCAGACCGTCGACGTGCTCGCCCCGCTCGGCGGGATCATCGACGCGGCACTGATGGACGCGACCCGCCCCCGGATGATCCAACAGTTCGGCGTCGGCCTCCAAGGGGTGGACATCGCGGCGGCCCGGGAGCGGGGGATCCCGGTCGCGTTCTTGCCGGGGGGAGAGACCGGCAACGCGGTTGCGGTCTCGGAGATCGCCCTGCTGCACCTCCTCGCCCTGCTGCGCCGGTTCGACGACGCCCGCCGCGCCGTGGACCTCGCACAAGTCGGGCAACCGTACGGCCATACCCTCGCCACGCGGACGGTGACCGTGCTCGGCGCGGGTGCCATCGGAGCGGAGGTGACCCGTCGCCTCCTGGCGTTCGGCGCCACCCCGCTGGTCGTCTCGCGCCGGACTCTCGACGCCTACCCCTCCATGGCCGCCCTGATCGACGAGGCGCACTACGCGACCACTGACGGCTTGGTGGAATCCTTGACCCGCTCCGGCGCGTTGGTCGTCTGCTGCCCGCTGACCGAAGACACGCGGGGGCTGGTGGGGCGTCGGCAGCTCGACGCCCTCGGCCCCGAGGGGATCGTCGTCAACGTGGGGCGAGGCCCGGTGGTGGACTACGACTCCTTGCTCGAAGCGTTGCGCTCGGGGCGCCTAGCCGGAGCCGGGCTCGACGTGGCCTGGAGCGAACCGATCGACCCGGCCGACCCCCTCCTACGCATGAACGTGACGGTCACCCCTCACATCGGCGGGGTCACCCACGAGTCCTACGCGTCGATGGCGACCGCCTTCGCGGCGAACGTCCGGCGGATGGCCAGCGGTCAGCCGGTGCAGCACCGGGCCGCCTGAGGACCGAGCGCGTCCGCCGGGGCGGGCCGTTCGGCCTCCAGGTTGACCATGATCTGGGTCTCAGCGTCGGAGCCGGCGAGAGCAGCGGTAGGTGCGTGGTCCGCCGGGGCCTGCTCCACCCGTCGGGAACGCCGCCGCCGGTCGTCGATGACCCGCCGGTGGGCGATGGCCGACCAGCCACGCTCGGAAGTTGGCCTCGCCGCCTCGGAAACCGGGGAGCCCGTTGAACACCGCGCCGCCGCCAGCGGCGGCCAGGACGTTGTCGACCTGACCGGGCGAGAGGTGCCTCGGTTTCCTGTCCATAGTCTCCATCTCAGCATCAGTGGCGCGAGCGTCGGGCTGAATCGATTGTCATCACTCTGGCATCACCGTTTCGACGCCCCATCCCGGTCAGGTAGTTGGTACGCTCGAACTCGACCAAGTCGGGAGTTCGCACCAAGCGGGCTGAGAGGGCGGCTAGGGCCGTCGACCGAATGAACCTGTCCGGGTAATGCCGGCGTAGGGAGTAAGCGATGCGTGATTCCACCGCGGCCGCGAGCAGCACTGACAGCCGGAAGACCTATCTCGTCGGTTCCCGGCCGGACCTGCGGGTGCCGATGCGAGAGGTTTCGCTGTCCACGGGCGACGCCATGGTGCTCTACGACACCAGCGGTCCGTGGACCGAGCCCGGCTTCGACGGTGACGTGCGCCGGGGGCTGCCGCCGCTGCGCGACGGGTGGATCGCGGAGCGGGCCGACACCGACGCCTACGACGGGCGTCCCGCCCGCGCTGAGGACGATGGCCGCGTTCGGGCCGGCGGCGATGTGACCCAGGAGTTCAACCGGTCGGCCCGGCGGCCCCGTCGGGCGGTCGGGGGGCGTGCCGTGACTCAGCTGGCCTACGCCCGCGACGGGCGCATCACCCCGGAGATGGAGTTCGTGGCGCTGCGCGAGGGCGTCGAGCCGGCGACGGTTCGAGACGAGGTGGCCGCGGGCCGAGCTGTCATCCCGCTCAACATCAACCACCCTGAAGCCGAGCCGATGGTGATCGGTCGGCGCTTCCTGGTGAAGATAAACGCCAACATCGGGAACTCCGCGGTGACCTCCTCCATCGAGGAGGAGGTCGACAAGATGACGTGGGCCACTCGCTGGGGTGCCGACACCGTCATGGACCTGTCGACCGGCCGCAACATCCACACAACTCGCGAGTGGATCATCCGCAACAGTGCCGTCCCGGTGGGCACCGTGCCGATCTATCAGGCGTTGGAGAAGGTGCACGGCAAGGCCGAAGACCTCACCTGGGAGGCCTACCGTGACACCGTCATCGAGCAGTGCGAGCAGGGCGTCGACTACATGACCGTTCACGCCGGCGTCCTGCTGCGTTACGTGCCGCTTACCGCGCGGCGACGGACCGGGATCGTGAGTCGGGGCGGGTCCATCCTGGCCGCGTGGTGCTTGGCCCACCACGAGGAAAACTTTCTCTACACCCACTTCGCCGAGCTGTGCGACATCCTTCGCAGCTACGACGTCACGTTCTCGCTAGGGGACGGCCTGCGGCCTGGCTCCATCTCCGATGCCAACGACGAGGCGCAGCTCGCGGAGCTGCGCACCCTCGGCGAGCTCGGGCGGATCGCCCGGGACCGCGACGTACAGGTGATGATCGAAGGCCCGGGCCACGTACCGATGCACAAGATCAAGGAAAACATGGACCTTCAGCTCGAGCTGTGTGACGAGGCCCCGTTCTACACATTGGGTCCTCTCACTACCGACATCGCTCCAGGATACGACCACATCACATCGGCGATCGGGGCCGCAATGATCGGATGGCTCGGGACGGCGATGCTGTGTTACGTCACTCCCAAAGAGCACCTGGGGTTGCCTAACCGTGATGACGTGAAGACGGGTGTGATCACCTACAAGATCGCGGCCCACGCGGCCGACCTGGCCAAAGGACACCCCGGGGCGCAGGCATGGGACGACGCCCTCTCAGACGCCCGCTTCGACTTTCGCTGGACCGACCAGTTCAACCTGGCGCTTGATCCAGACACCGCCCGTTCCTTCCACGACGAGACCCTGCCGGCCGACGCCGCAAAGACCGCCCATTTCTGCTCGATGTGCGGGCCTCACTTCTGCTCGATGCGCATCAGTGGCGACGTCCGCCGCTACGCGGAGGAGCGCGGGCTCGGCGTCGACGACGCCTTGCAGGCCGGCCTCGCCGACAAGGCTGCAGAGTTCAAGGCCGAAGGGGGACGCATCTACCTGCCGGTGTCCGGCGACTGACCGCCGGCCAGCGCAGCGTTGCTCCCGCCGCCCGGTCTGGGGTATGACCTACCGTGTGCAAGGACGCGAGGCGGCGCAGACCGATGTGGCGGGTAAGCCTGCAGTGGTGCTTCTGAGCGGCGGTTTGGACTCGGCCACCGCGCTGGCCGTCGCCATCGACACAGGTTTCCGGCCTCACGCTTTGAGCTTCCGTTACGGGCAGCGCCACGAGGTCGAGTTGGCGGCCGCAGGCCGGGTCGCGCAGGCCCTCGGAGTGTCCGACCACGTCGTGGCTGACATCGACCTGCGGGTGTTCGGCGGCTCGGCGCTGACCAGTGACATCGCGGTCCCCCACCACGAGCGGGTCGAGGAGCTCGGCGCAGAGATCCCGGTGACCTACGTCCCGGCCCGAAACACCATCTTTTTGTCCTTCGCGCTGGCGTGGGCCGAGACGCTCGGCGCGGAAGACATCTTCATCGGGGTCAACGCCTTGGACTACAGCGGCTACCCCGATTGCCGACCGGAGTACATCGAGGCGTACGAACGGATGGCCAACCTGGCCACCAGGGCCGGCGTGGCCGGCGACCAACACCTGACGATCCACACCCCCCTGATAGATCTGACCAAGGCGCAGATCATCCAGCTGGGACGGTCGCTCGGCGTCGATTACGGCCTGACCCACAGCTGCTACGACCCTGATCCGGACGGCTCTGCGTGCGGGCAGTGCGACTCGTGCCTGTTGCGCCAGAAGGGGTTCGACGAGGCCGGCGTAGCCGACCCCGTCGTCGCGCGCCGCTGCTGATGGCCTACCGGGTGAAAGAGATCTTCTACACCTTGCAGGGAGAGGGGACCCACGCCGGGCGGCCGGCGGTTTTCTGCCGCTTCTCGGGATGCAACCTGTGGAGCGGCCAGGAGCGGCATCGTCTGGCCGCGGTGTGCAACTTCTGCGACACGGACTTCGTCGGCACCGACGGTCCGGGTGGCGGTCGTTTCGAGACCCCGGCCCTTCTCGCTGCCGCGGTGGCAGCCGCATGGCCCGCCGCCGACCACCCGGCCGCTCGACCCTACGTCGTGTGCACCGGCGGCGAACCGCTGTTGCAGCTGGACGAGCCGGCGGTCCAGGCGCTGCACGACACCGGGTTCGAAGTGGCAGTCGAGACCAACGGCACCCGGGTCGCGCCCGCCGGCTTGGACTGGATCTGCGTCAGCCCGAAAGCCGGAGCTCCGCTCCGGCTCCGCCGGGCAGACGAACTGAAACTCGTTTACCCCCAAGACGAGGCTCCTCCCGCCTCCTTTGAGACCTTCGACTGCCGGCACCTCCTCCTGCAACCGATGGACGGCCCAGCCCGCGACCGCAACACCGCGCTGGCCGTCGACTACTGCCTCGCCCACCCGCAGTGGACGCTGAGCCTTCAAACCCACAAGTACCTGGGCATCCCCTGATATGGAACTGTTCCGCACGATCACCTTCGAAGCCGCTCACCACCTCCCCAACGTCGCTGCCGGCCACAAGTGCCGTCGACTGCACGGCCACTCCTACCGGGTGGAGGTCCGAGTGGGCGGCGACGTCGACCCCTCGACGGGCATGGTGATGGACTTCGCCGACATCGCCCGAGCCTGCGAACCGGTACGGGATCGGCTCGACCACTACTACCTCAACGAGATCGACGGGCTGGACAACCCGACCAGCGAGAACCTCGCCCGCTGGATATGGGACCGCCTGGTGCCGTCCCTTCCTCTCGTCTCGATCGTCGTGCGAGAGACCTGCACCTCGGGAGCCGAGTACCGAGGTCCCGCACCGGCGGCATAGCCTTCGGAGCGACTCGCGGCGACGAGGTCGGTTGCGGGAAGATGTCGGGGTGAGTGACACATCGAAGCTGACTTCGCTGGGATCGGGCGCCACGGTGTACCGCTACGACCAGCCTGACGCGGCGATGCTCGAGCTGTTCGACAACCAGCATCCCGCCACGCCGTGGGTGGTCGAGCTCGAGTGCACCGAGTTCACCAGCTTGTGCCCGATGACGAGGCAGCCCGACTTCGGCCGGATCCTGATCCACTACGCGCCGTCCGAGCTGTGCGTGGAGAGCAAGAGCCTCAAGCTCTACCTGGGCGCGTACCGCAACCACGGGGCGTTCCACGAGGACTGCGTCAACCGGATCGCCGACGACTTGGTGGAGCGGATCGCGCCGCGCTACCTGCGGGTGTTCGGCGACTTCAACGTCCGAGGCGGCATAGCCATCAAGCCGCTCGCGCTTCGCGTCTCACCGGCGTTGACTGGCCCGGAGCGGGCCGAGATCCTCGAGATGCTGAGCCACCACGACGCGCTGCGGCGGGGTTGAACTGGCCGCCTGAAAGGAGCGACGTCCCCAGCTGCTTGGCTCGCAGGACCGTCCGTCCTGGCATCCAGTAGCCATGTCCCGGTCGGTTCTAGGCCATCTCAGCGTCACCTGAATGGAGCACCATCGGGCCCATGCCCCGCATTCGCTTCATTTCAAGCCTCGCTGCCGGCACGGTCCTGGTTGCTGCTCCCCTCGGAGCACTTCCCGGGACCGCGTCTGCGTCTCCGCCGCACTCGGCTGCCGCCGGGCGGGTGCTGGATGCGTCCGGCTTGCATCGGACGGTGCTCGGGTTGTCCGTAGGTAGCGGCCTGACCGCGGCGCCGTTCGTGACCGCGCCGGCAGGCGCGAAGGGTCCCGACGACATCACGACGTTGGGCGGGGACATCTTCACCGCCTACCAAAACGGCATCGGGCCTACGGGGACACCTGCCGGCGCGACCAGCACGCTGGTCGAGTACCACGCCGACGGCGCCATGGTCGCGTCGTGGAGCCTGGTGGGCAAGATCGACGGCCTGAGCTCAGATCCTGCGTCCAACCGCCTGATCGCCACGGTGAACGAGGACGGCAACTCCAGCGTCTACACCGTCCACCCGTCGGCTCCCGCTGGTCAGCAGGTGTTCCACATGGCCTACAGCCCCTCGACTCTCACTTGGGGCGGCGGCACGGACCAGCCCCGGATGTTCAACGGCAGCCTGTACATCAGCGCGTCGGCGCCGGCGTTCGCCAACAACACCCCGCTTGCCAACCCCGGCGGCATCCCGGCGCTCATCAAGGTCGACCTGAGCGAGTCGGCCGGCACCGCCACGTGGACGCCGGCCTACGAGGCGCCCGCCGGCAACTCCGCGCAGATCGCCAGTGACCCGGACTCCTCCAACGTAGTGCCCTCGTCGGTTCCGACCTTCGGCGGCGACTTCGTCCTGGACAGTCAGGGCGACGGCCAGCTCTACTTCATCAGCAACCCGAGCGGCCCGTCGGCCACCGCCACCCCCCTCCAGCTCGGGACCCAGATCGACGACATCGAGTTCGCGACCGCCCCCGCCGGCACCCTCTACGCCGTTGACGGCAAATCCAACCGGATCGTCGCCATCCGGTCCGGGTCCTTCACTCCAGGCACCGCGTTCGTCGCGGTGCCCGGTGACTCGACCGTGCCGAGCTTCATCGGCACCCTCAACCTCTCGACCGGTGCCATCACCCCCGTCGTTGTCGGCCTGACCAGCCCCTCGGGCCTGCTGTTTGTGCCGAGCACCAACGCCGGGCCTTTCGGTTACCGCCTCACCGCAGCGGACGGAGGCAGCTTCACCTTCGGCGACTCGTCGTTCCTCGGGTCGCTCGGTAACGTCAAGCTCAACAAGCCGATCGTCGCCGCGGCGACCACACCGGATCGGGGCGGGGAGTACCTCGTCGCCTCCGACGGCGGCGTGTTCACCTTCGGCGACGCCGCTTTCCACGGATCCTTGGGCGCCGCTGGGAGCCCGAGCCCCGTCGTCGGTGCCGCCGCCACCACCGACGGGTACTGGGTCGTCGCCTCCGACGGGACTGTCACCGCGTTCGGTTCGGCGCCCAAGCTCGGCTCGGTGCCGGCGCCGCCCAGCCCCGTCGTCGGCATCACCGCCACTGCAGACGGTGGCGGCTACTGGGTCACGACCAGCGACGGGTCGGTCTACGGCTTCGGTGACGCCGGCACCTTCGGCGGCCTGCACGGCACCCACCTCAACAAACCGATCGTCGGTATCGCCGGCACGCCCGACAACGGCGGCTACTGGCTCGTGGCCTCCGACGGCGGCGTGTTCAACTTCGGTGACGCCCAGTTCCTCGGGTCGACTGGTGGCATCCACCTGAACAAGCCGGTCGTCGCCATCTCTGCGACCAGTTCGGGCGACGGCTACCGGCTGGTGGCCAGCGATGGCGGTGTGTTCACCTACGGCGACGCCGGCTTTTTCGGCTCCACCGGGTCGGTCGCGCTCAACCGGCCCATCGTGGCCGCCGGGTCGTGACCGGGAGGAACGCCTGAGCCGTCGGGATCGACCGCGGGGGAGGGGCCAGCGCGTCCCGACCCCGCGGAGCGACCTGAAGCCGACCTGAAGGATCGGCGAGCGGTTCGGCGGCTTCAGGAATCCTTCAGCTGGGCCGGGCGATGATGCACGAGATGCCCCACGTCTCAGACGACCACCCGCGGCGGTGCCGACCGGTTCGGCTGCCAGGACTGGCGCCGGAAGCCCTCGGGGGCTGCTGATGCCCCGCGCGTACGACTGGCCCGAGTCCTACTGGGAGCGCACCCCTGACAGCGACCCGGGTCTCGCCGTGCAGCCGGAGCGGAAGGCGGTTCCCTCCGGCCGGCCGCCGCGTCGAAGGCGCCACCCGGTGCTGGTCGCGACAGCCAGTGTGGTGGGCGCATTCTGCCTGCTCGTGGCCATCTCGGTCGTCGCCGCGGCGCGCACCCCCGGCAACTCCAGCTTCGACGCCAAGTGGGCCGACTGGCTTCGGTCGCACCACGCGGGCGGCCTGGTCGGACCGCTGGAGCAGTGGTACTACAACGCCAAGGCTCCGTCGAAAGGAGGTCAGCCCCGCTCGCTGAACCCGGTGCCCAACGTGCGCCGAGGTGCGGCGATCGCAGCCCCGGTGGCGACCCACCTCCCGCCACCGGCCGCGGTCCCCCTCGTGGTGACGCCCGCCGTCCCCGGCGAAGGCCAGTGGCAACCCACCGGGCCGCTCGTCAACGGCCACCCCGCCATCTACGTGGCCCAGTACCGGGCCGACACCGTCTACACCAGCCAGATCACCACCGCGGTGTGGATCGACCCGACAGCGCTGCGGGTGAGGCTCGTGCCCGGAGCCAAGCAGCCGGGCGGGACCTGGCCCGAGCCCCCCTTCTTGAGCGGTGAGCTCGCGGCTCGGGCCGTGGCCGCCTTCAACGGTGGTTTCCGCTTACAAGACGCCCAGGGCGGCTTCTACGACGCCGGCCGGACCGCGGTGGCGCTGCGAACCGGCGCCGCCTCGCTGGTCCTTTACAAGAATGGGACGGTCAACATCGGCGCGTGGGGCAGCGAGGTGACGATGACCCCGAACGTCTCGGCGGTCCTCCAGAACCTCGTGCCGCTGGTCGACGGGGGGAACATCGCCCCCGATGCCACCTACCACGACACCCGGGTGTGGGGCGCGACGCTCGGAGCGAGCACGGTCGTCGCCCGCTCAGGGATCGGCGTCACCGCTGACGGCGCCCTGGTGTACGTGGCCGGCCCGGCCCTCACGGCCAAGACCCTCGCCGAGGCGCTCCAGCGGGCCGGAGCAGTGCGGGCGATGACACTCGACATCAACCCTGAGTGGGTCACCTTCAACTTCTTCTCTCACCCCGACCCAGCCAACCCAGCCGTTACCACCGGCACCAAGCTCTATCCGCAGATGCAGCGGTCAGCCGACCGGTACCTCGGCCCTACGCCGGAGTCCCGCGACTTCTTCACGGTCTCAACGAGCTGACATGGCAGGACTGCACGCAGCTCCAAAAGCACGGGACCGTCGCTTCCTCCTGGCCGCGGGGGTCACCATGTCGGTCGCGGCTGCCGTGGCCCTGGCGGCCACGCTCCTGCCCAGCACCAAGACGTCGCTCAGGACGAGCCAGAAGGCTCCGGCCCCGGTGGCGGCCACCCCCACCACCGCCGCCGTCCCGCTACGGGTCACCGCGGTGGAGCCGGCCTCAGGGTCGACAGGTGTGGCGGGCACAACCGCCCTGACGGTGCACACCACCGCTACCGTCGACCTCGCCGCCGGTGCGCCGACGCCTACCGTGTCGCCTGCCGTCGGCGGCGCCTGGTCGGTGACGGGCACCACCCTTTCCTTCACTCCATCCGGGGCTTGGCCGCCGGACACCAAGGTCGTGGTGACGGTGCCCGCCGGGCTGCGCACCAGCACGGGGGCCACGCTGCCCACCGCTACGTCCTGGTCATTCCGGACCGCGCCGGGCTCGGTGCTTCGCCTCCAGCAGCTCCTCTCCACCTTGGGTTACCTGCCGCTCAGATGGACACCATCGACTGCGACCGACGCAACTCCCACCGCCGACGCGGCGCAGCGGGACGTCTACTCGCCACCCGCCGGTACCTTCAGCTGGACTTGGGCCTCGATCCCACCCACACTGGCCGCAGAGTGGACCCCGGGTGCCGCCAGCGCCATGACCAAAGGGGCGGTGATGGCCTTCGAGTCGGACCGGCATATGGCCGTCGACGGGATCGCCGGCCCGCAGGTGTGGAGCCAGCTCCTTGCCGCCACGACCCCCGGGTCTGTCGCCGCTCCCCGCAGCTACACCTACGCCCTGGCATCGAAAACGCTGCCGCAAACCCTGACCGTGTGGCAGGACGGGACCGTCATTGCCCACAGCCCTGCGAACGCCGGGATCCCCGCGGCGCCGACGGCGGACGGGACCTTCCCCGTGTACGAGCGTCTCGCCACGCAAACCATGCGCGGCACCAACCCGGACGGTTCCCGCTACGCCGACCCGGTGGCCTGGGTCGCCTACTTCAACGGCGGCGACGCTATCCACTACATCGCCCGCGGCTCCTACGGGAGCCCCCAAAGCCTCGGATGCATCGAGGTGCCCTACGCGGTGGGGCAGACCATCTGGCCGCACCTGACGATCGGAACGCTGGTGACGGTTGCGGGGTAGAGCTGCCCTGTGACCGTCGGCAACCGGACCGCACCGACTGCTCAGGACGGCCCCAAGCTCGACAAGCCGGCCAGGCGGGGTCGCCACGCCGCTCCCCGCAACTGGCGGCGGCTGGTGCTGAGCCTCGCCGCCGTCGTGCTCGTCGTCGTGGGCGTCGGCGCCAGAGTTCTTACCGTCCCGGTCCCCCCCACCTCGGCTCGCCCTCTCCTCGCCACCTCCGCCGTCCTCCCGGGGAGCCTGAGTGGACTGGCATGGCCCAAAGCCGGTGAGGCCGCCGTCGCATTCGACAACGGCGCCGTCCTGGCAAGCAACGGGCCGTCCGGTCCCGTGCCAATCGCCAGCGTCACCAAGGTCATGACGGCATACGTGATCCTCCACGACCACCCCCTCCAACCCGGGGAGGGCGGGCCGACACTGACCATCACCGCGGCGCAGGCCGATGCCGTCCCGGCGCTCCGTGCCGCCGGCGAGTCGGTCCTCGACGTGCACGCCGGCCTGGTGCTCGACGAGTACCAGGCGCTGCAAGCGCTGCTGCTCGCGTCGGCCGACAACATCGCTGACGCCCTCGCCGTGCAGGACGGGGGCAGCATGGCCGGCTTCGTCGCCAAAATGAACCTCGCAGCCGCGGCGTTTGGGATGCATGCCACCCACTACGCCGATGCCAGCGGACTGAACCCGGGCAGCGTTTCGACCCCCGCCGACCAGCTCCGCCTGGCGAAGGCCGCCATGACCAGTCCGGTCTTCGCCGCCATCGTCAACCAGCGCTCCGCCTTGATCCCCGGCGTCGGGACCATCACCAACTACAACACCCTCGTGGGCACCGCCGGCTTCCAGGGCATCAAGACCGGTTCGACCACGCCGGCCGGCGGATGCCTGCTGTTCAGCGTGACTAGGGACGTGGCCTCACACCCCTACACCATCACCGGCATCGTGCTCGGCCAGCGCGACGGCGCCTACGTGGCCGCTGCCCTCAACGCCGCCAAAGTCCTGGCCGACTCTGCGTTCTCCACGATCGTGCCTCGCACGGTGGTAGCCGCGGGCCAGCCCGTGGTGATGCTCACCCGGGCCGACCGGAGCGAGGACGTGGCGTCCCCAGCTGCCATCCGCCTGACCGGATGGCCCGGAGAAACCGTCGCTCTTCGGGTTCAGCGGGCGGGACCGACCAGCTTCTCGATCGCGGCGACCGGCACCGGGTCATCGGCCGGGCTTGTGGTCCATGCGCCGCCGTTGGCCCCACCCACCCTGAGCTGGAGAGCCAGTCACATCCTGTCTTGACCGGCCCGCCTGGGCCCCGACGCGCTATCACCCGCCTCCGAGTTGGATTGCTTTGACGATGAGGAGTAGCACGGCGGCAATGAGGTAACCGCGAAGAGAGAGGATGCCTACTCGTAAGGCCGGTGACCATTTGACGGGTTTCAGGAGGGTCAGGGGCGGCATCCGCCACGTCAGCTTTTCGTGCTCGGTCACCTCTGGCGCTGGTGGGAGGATCGGTTGGTGGCTGCGCCGTGACACGACACGAAGTCCGATCACGACAACGACCCCGGCGGCGGCCAGTGCGACGGCTAAAGCGACGAAGACATCGGTGACGTTGACGCTCGGGAAGAGTGTGGTGGCCATGAGGGTGCCGGAGAGGACGAGCAGGACGCCGACAATGAGCGCAGCGAGAAGGTTGAGCCATTTCGGGTTGACCCACGGGCCGAGCACCTCCCGGTCGTTGCAGAGCAGCAAGAGGAACACGCTGGCAGATGGAAGGAGGAGCCCGGCGAGAGCCTGGACGCTTGTAGTGATGAGTCCGAGCGGGGCTCCGGGGATGAGGACGATACCGGCGGCGACCGCGATCATGAGGCTGTAACTGAGGTAGAACGCCTTCGCGTCCTTGAAACCACGATGTAGGGAGTGACGGATACCGAACACGTCGCCGAAGGCGTAGCTGGTGGAGAGGGTAACGGCGGCGGCCCCGAGGATGCTGGCGTCGAAGAGCAGGATGGCAAAAAGGGTGCCGAGCCCATTCCCTCTGGCTGCGAGGAGGTGAGCGACGCCGGCGGCGTCGGTGAAGTTGCCGAAGGCTCTAGTGCCGCGAGCCGCGTAGTCAGCGGCGACCATGATGCACGCCGCTCCAATGACGACGACGAACGACCCGAGGACGGTATCGGCGCGTTCGTAGCTAATGAACCGCGGGGTGATGCGCTTGTCGACGATGTTGGACTGCTGGAAGAACAGCTGCCACGGAGCAACGGTGGTGCCGACGATGGCGATGATGAGCAGTACCGCGGCGGATGAGACGCCCCCGTGGATGCCGGGCACGACGAAGTCGTGCCCGATGGTGCCGTAGCGCGGGTGGGCCAGGAAGAACATCGGGATCTGCACCAGACTGACGGCGATAAAGACGAACATGGCCCGCTCCCAACGCTGGAAGCTGCCCGAAGCCATGATCGCGATCAGGGCCACGCCGGCACTAGGGACGGCGATGTATTTCGAGATGCCGGCGTAGGACGCCGCTAGGGAGATGCCGATGAACTCGGTGACGATGGTGAGGAAGTTGAGGACGAACAGGTCTCCGACGCTGAACCAGCCCCACCCTTTGCCGAACCGCTCGTTGATCAGCCGGGCGTGACCTACGCCAGTCACTGCACCCAAACGGACGACCATCTCCTGGTTCACGACTAGGACCGGGATAAGTAGAAGAAGGGTCCACAGAAGGCTGGTGTGGTAGTTCTGGCCGGCCTGGGCGTAGGTGGACACGCCGCCGGCGTCGTTGTCGCCGACCATGACGATCAGGCCCGGACCGGATATGGCTGCGAAGGTGAGGAGGCGTTTCTTGAGGCTGTGGCGTTCGCCGATGTCGCCGACGCTGATCTTTCCGAACGCCCCTTCGATGTCGCCGAGATGCGCCGAGTCGAGCACGGCCGACACTGGGTCCCGTAGCTGGCGGTCGAGATCGGTGGGTGGCCGCGGGCCTTTGGCCGCCTCTGGACGCTCGGCGCCCGTGGCGGCGGTCGGATCCGTCACGGCTAGGTCCCGGTCGTGGAAGTGGTGGAGGTCCCGCCTGCTGTGTCGTCTTCTGCGGCAGGAATCTCGGGTCGGGGCGGGGGCTCTCGACGTCGCCAGTCGTCGGGGATGGTCGCCTCGAGGACGTCGTCGACGGTGATCACTCCGAGCAGCCGATTGGTGTCATCGACCACGGGGACGGTGAGCAGATTGTAGTCGGCCATCAACAGCGCGACATCAACCACATCGGTGGCGGCCGACACCCGCACTGGGTCGGAGTCCCCCGCATCTGACAGCGGGGTTTCGGGGTCAGCGTGGAGCAGCTCGATGACACTGATAGTGCTTAGGAGCCGACCGTCGACATCGACGGCGTGGACGGTGACGAGCGCTTCGGGTTGGAGGTTCCCGGCGAGCTTGATCCGCCGCAGCGCCTCCGCCACGGTGGCATCGGCGGGGACGGCGAGCACGTCGACGCTCATCAACCCGCCGGCGCTCGAGGAGTTGAACCCGAGGAGCGTGAGAACCTTCGCACGCGTACCGGGCGGGAGCAATTCGATCACGGGCTCTCGCCGGTGCTGTGGAAGCTCGTTGACCGCGTCGGCGGCGTCATCTGGGCGCATACGAGCGAGAACGCTCGCCACCTCAAGGTCAGTCCGGTCCCCGAACAGTCGAGTTGCGGTATCGGGATCCAGTTCCTCGAACACGTCGGCCTCGAGCTCGGGGTCATCGTGGACCACGTCGAGGATCTCCTCGACCTCTGGACGCGACGCTTCCTCGAGCAAATCGGCGATCTGGGCTGGCTTGAGACGGTTGACCCGCCCGAACTTGGCCCGAGCGCTGACGCTAGCGCGGTGACCGATGAGCGGTTCGAAGGCCTTCCAGTCCCTCGACGGGTGACCAGCTGAACGAGGAATCAGTCCGAACAGCCGAGCGGGGCGTCGGGTGTCGAGGCGGGACAGCACCCAGCCTTCCCGGGTGGGCTGCAGCTCGACGTCCCAGGCCCTGATCAGCTCCGCGTCGGCGACATCGATCAGTCGGTGACCGAGGATGTCTTGGCGCAAAAGCACCTCGCCTTCGCGCCGCTCGAAGCTGCGCAGGTCCACCTTCGACTTGGCCAGAGCGACGTGCCCCTCGCTCAGGTCCTCCACGCGACTGATCGGCACGAACACCCGCCGACCGCCCAACTTGACAACCAGCCCCGTGACTAGGGGGTACTCCCCGCCACGAAGACGAGCTATCACGTCATCCACCTTGCCTACCGGCTCGCCGCCCGGTGACGACAGCTCTGACCCCAACAACCCGGAGAGGTGCACTCAATAACCATACCGTATTAGTAGGCGCGTCGATTCCACATTGAGCTACCTCCACCAGTGCAGTGCACGGTAAGTAGCAAATCAAATTGTAGGTGAACTTTGTGAGGGTTCATCAGCATGCCCTCGGTTCCCAATTGGCCATGTAGGCGGTAGACGGGCTAGGTGTTTGACCGCCCGGAGTCGGAACGGTTTGCGCGGCGGCGGGCGATTGGGTGGGCGCCGTCGAGCTCGCCGAAGCCGGGTTGGTCGGCGAGGTTGGAACGCCCGCGAGCAGGCTGCCGGCCTCGACGGTGACGGTGCCGGCTGCCACTGTCGTGTCCAGTCGCAGCACAATCGCGCCCTGCAGGTGTGCCTCGACGGCCAGGGCATCCGCTACTCCGCCCGGTGGGTAATCGATGAGCGTCTCGGTCTCACTTGCCGGGACGGTCAGGTTGCCAGCAGCAGTCGCCGCCAGTCCATCAGCGTTCAAGGCTGCCGCTGTCTTGGCCGCCAGATGGTACGTGCCGGCGAGGTTCTCGACCCGAACGGCGCTCGGCACGGTTGGAGCCGGCAGCGAGCCGGCGTCCCACGCGGCGATCGCCGCATTGTCAGCTGGCTGGACGGCGAAGTCGACGTCGCCGATCGCTGCGCCAGCGTAGTAGTAGCCGCTGGGCCCGCCAACCAGTGTGACCGGCAATGTGATCTCGGGGGCGGTGGAGGGATCCAGGTGCCGGAAGTGAGTGACGAGCTTCGTCAGCTGACCCTTCAGCCCGGGATCGATGATGACCTGGCTCAGGAGGGCGCCCAGGAAGCTGTTGAGCTTCAGTGGGTTGGTGAAGCCCTCCGACTCAGCAGTCTTCACGAGGATCCGCATGACCAACTGGTCCCGTGCGATGCGAGAGAGGTCGGACTGGGGATCCGCCGGCCAGTCGGCCGGGTTGGCCGGTGATCCGGGAGCGTCGTACTGGACGTGGCGGGAGCGGATGAGTTGCAGCGCTTGGGCGCCTCCCAGCAGCTGGCACCCAGTGGCGGTGATGCGGAGGCGGGAGGTCGCATCGTAGAGTTGATCTGGGAAGTCAACCCTGATTCCGCCGAGCGCGTTGACCATCGCCTCAGCGCCGTCGAACTTGAGTTCGATGTAATGATTGATCGGAATTCCCAGGTCATCGGTAATGGCTGCGATGAGGTTGTTGGGCCCGTTGGCGCCGTCGTTGAGCGCGGCGTCGATCTTCTGATAGGGCCCGACCGGGCTTCCGGCGGGCATCGGGACGAATAGGTCTCGCGGGATCGACAAAAGTGAGGCGCGACCCGTGGCTGGGTCGAGGTGAACAATCATGATGATGTCGCTCAAGGAACCGCTGTAAAGGGTCGGGCTGCCAAAGCCGTTCTGACCGGCTCGAGTCTCGTTTCCGATCAGCAAGATGTTCTCGGGCGGCAGCCCACCGGAGGTCTGGGCCTGCTCAGTTTTGCTACCACCGACCTTGGTCAGGTGGGACGCCGCAACGGTTGTTATCGAGTCGAGACGCCACCGGGCGTAGCCGTAAACGGCACCGATGCCGAGAAGACTGGTGGCAACCATTATGTTGACGGCGACCAGGACCCGTCTCGGCCACCGCCTGATGGGGCGTCCTCGACTCGTCGACAGGGGGTGGCCGGCAGTACGCATGAACAGGCGTTCATGTTAGTAGGAGACGTCGGCGCAGTGGTCGCGTCACAGCGGGAACCCCGGCCTCAGCTCAGGCGTCCGGTTGCTGCGGAGCTGCGGAGCTACGGAGCTACCATCCTGGCCAGCCGGACCGCGATGAGCGCAGCCGTGAGCAGCAGGTAGGCGCGCAAAGCCACCAGTCCGACGGTCTTCGACCTGGACATCGGTGCCCTGCCGAGGGAATCAATCGGCGGCATTGTCCAGGTACGTCGCTCCATCGGGTCCCAGGCGACCACCTCGCTCGTCGCGGAGGAACGGTGCAACAGCAGCCATGCGACGAGCGCAACCGATGCGGCTCCGCCGATGCCCATGGTCACCGGACGGGCCGCAAGGTGAGGGAAGACGGTGGTCAGTCCCAGGACGCTCGAGAGAAGGATGAGGCCGCCTAGAGCAGCGGAGGCGGCGACGTTCAACCACCTGGGGTTCACGTGCGGGCCGAGCACCTCCCTGTCGTTGGCCAACAACAGCAGGAACACTGCCGCACTTGGGAAAAGCGCCCCGGAGAGAGCTTGGACGGCCAAGGTCACCGCCCCAAGCGAGCCGTTCGATGCCAGGACGGCGACCGCCGCTCCGATGATGCTTACGGCGTAGGTGGCGTAGAACGTGCGGGCGTTGCCCCACCGACGGTGCAGGGAGTGACGGGTCCCGCGCACGTCACCCAGCGCGTAGGAACTGGCCAAGCTGACGGCGCTGGCCCCGAGGAGCGATCCGTCTATGAGGGCGACGGCGAACACCGACCCGGCCCAGGAGCCGACCCGGTCACGGAGTCCCCGCGCGACCGACTCGCCGTCGATGAAGTTGCCGTGCAACGGGCCCACCCGGAAGGCGGCGGCACATCCTGCCACCACCGCCAGACCAACGACAAGGAACGCCACTGTGCCCAGAGCAGTATCTGCCCGCTCGTAGGGAATCCATCTGGTGGTGATCCGCTTGTCGACGACGTTGGACTGCTGGAAGAACAGCTGCCACGGAGCCACGGTCGTTCCGACCATGCCGACGACGAACAAGATGCCCGTGCCAGTGGCTGCGCCGGTCATGCCACCCGCATTGCCGGTGCCGTGTGCGCCCCCCACAACAAGTCCGAGCGGGAGCACGACAAGGCTGGCCCCGACCAAGCCCCACATAGCCCGTTCCCATCGTCGGAAGTCCCCAAGAGCGGTGATGGCGAGAAGCGCAACGGCGCCGCACGGCACGGATATCCACCTACTGACGCCGAAGTAGCCGAGGCCGAACTGCAGCCCGATGAACTCCGTCATCACGGTGAGCACATTGAGGACGAGGAGGTCGCCAACAGCGAAGCCGCCCCAGCGGGGCCCAAACCTCTCGTAGATCAGCCGTGCGTGACCTGCACCGGTTACCGCCCCCAACCGGGCGACCATCTCCTGGGTGACGAACAGCGCAATGCCCAACAAGCCAAGCAGCCACACCAGCCTGAGGCCGTAGTCCTGCCCGGCCTGCGCGAAAGTGGCCAAGCTGCCGGCGTCGTTGTCGGCCACCATGACTATGACGCCTGGGCCGACGATCGCCAAGAGGGCACCCATCCGCCGCCGGTAGGACCGTCGAGGTGCAGTATCAGAGGCTGCGATCCGACCGAAGCCCCCTACGATGTCCCCCTGGTGGGCTCGGTCGAGCACCGACCGTCTAGCCGCATCCGGGCCGAAGTCCACAACCACGACCTCGTCGGGCGGCCGCCGACTGTCCACAGGGCGCTTACCTTTGGTCTACAGACGAAGCACGATGCTGGACCCCGCGCCTGGAGCGCCGTGACCTTGGGTCGCTGCGTTCGACGTGGTCAACGGCCGCAGAAAGCAGGTCTATGAGGTGTTCGCTGGCAAGCTCGTAGACCCGGCTGCGACCAACACGGTCGGCCCGCACCAGCTGATGCTCCCGCAAGATGCGCAGCTGATGAGAGACCGCCGACTGCTCCATGTCTAACCCCTCGCACAAGTCCCCGACAGTCCGAGGACCGCCCGACAACAGGCAGAGTATCTGGACCCGGCTGGGTGTGGAGAGGGCGAACATCGCGTCGGCAATCTCTTGACTCAGCTCCCGGGACACCGAGGGCTCCTGTGCTTCGCCGCTGCCCGAAAGCCGCGTGATCGGCAGAGAGTCGTGCATGTCAGTTCCCATTCTGCCAACCTTCGCGTCCGGGCAATCGGTGGCAACCCGGCCATGGGACCTCAGGTCGGGGTGCTTCGTCTCGGCGCGGGTACCGGCTGGCGCCCAGTGCGTTTGCGTCTCCCGGACGTGTCCTCGGTCAAATGCCCCAACCGCCTCCGCCTCCGCTGCCTCCTCCGCCGAGAATCTGGTCGATGATCTCCCCTCCGATTATGCCCCCGAGGATGCCCCCTCCCATACCCGAGAAGGCGCCCCGCGGTCGCTGCGCCACCTGGGGGTAGGAGCGGACCATCGTCTCGAGGAAAGACTTGGGTCCGCCCTCTTCGGGCGGTGTCTCGCGCTCGCGGCGCGGTGCGTCGGCGAGGCTGGGTGTCGCGATCACCTGGCCGAGGTAGAAGTATGCCTCGGCGGCGTGCTTGAGAGCGATCTCGATCCCCTCGTGCACTTGGGCGGGCGCCGGTCCCGACGAACCGCCCCACATCGCGTTGGCGTAGTCACTCGCCGACGCGGCCTCGGCCATACCCTGGGCGACGATTTCTTTGGCGTGCGCCTGGCCGGGACCCGGGTCGAATCCCGACAGGGTCCCTTCGGTGTACTCGCGCAGCCGGGCAACGGCCTGGCGCAGCGCTAGTAGGTGGGCGGGCGGGCAGGGCTCGACCTCTACCCATTCGGGGAGGACCTCAGGCAGGGGAACGTCGATTCGGTAGTTCGGGTTCGCCTTGGCGGCGCTGGCGCGGGCCATCCACGCCTGTACCGGCTCATAGAACTCGTGCACCTGCGCGGAGGTCACCTTGGGTACGTAGTTCGCGGTCGCCGGGTCGAGCGCGGCGTCGGCGTCGAGCATTTCGTCGCCGAGGACCTGGAGGGCGAAGGCGACCCAACCGGCCAGCAACGCCGCCTGCACGCCCGGCTCTGAGACGTCCCCGCTGCGGATCTCGTCGAGTTGCAGAATGTAGTCGTACACGCCCCTACCGGCGGCTCGGTAAGGGTCAAGGGAGTCCCGGGAGACCTCCCCGTGCGCCATGAGTCGCTCTCGCCATTTGCTCATGTCTGCCCCCCGAGCGCAACGCTTGCGCCGTCGGAGGTCGCTGGAGGCGGGCTGAGTGCCGCGGGCTGGCGCGCTCCTGAGTCGAGTTCGGCGAGAATCTGGTCGGCCTCGCTGGTCAGCTCCGCGTGGTGGGCGTGCATCTCGAGCACTTCAGGACTGTTGCTCGTCAGCTCCGTCGAGGCCTGGGCCTCGGCGAACTGCGCAGCCACCTTCTGCTTGATCTCGTCGAGCGACGGCACGTCGCTGCTGCGGGTCAGGTCGCTCACCTGCTTGAGGCTGGCGGCCATCTCCTTTTGCATGTTCGCCTGGTCGACCTGGGCGAGAATGGTCCCCTTCTCATTGAGCTTCTGCTGGAGCTGGTCCGCGGATTCCTGGACCGCCTGGCGGGCGTCGGCGGCCGCTTCCTCGAGCTGGGGGATCTGGGCGGTCAAGCCCTGGATCTGCTCCCGGAGGGCGGCGATACGCGTCGCGAAGGTACGGGCCATGTCGAGGTTGCCCTGTTGCTTGGCCGCCAGCGCCGACTTGGTGTACTTGGCCTCCTGGTCGGAAAGGTCCGACAAGCGCATCTTGGCCATCTTTTCCTGGGCGATCACCTGGCTGGCGGCCGCCTCGAGGTCGCGGTGGTGCTCCTGCATCCCGGCGATCGCCTGCTCCAACTGCACCTTGGGGTCGGCGTGGGCATCGAACTCCGCCTCCGCCTTGGCCTCGGCATAGCTGTTGGCTCGGGAGAAGATCCTGATCCAGCTCATTGTCGTAGCCTCCGGTAATTGGACCCGCGCGCAGCGTAGCCCGGCCGGCGAGGCCCAGGGCCGCCTTGCCGGCTGCGGTCACCAGACGGGGTTCTTCGCCGGAGCGTCAGTTCAGCTGCGGTGCAGCCGCACCCCAGGGACCCTCCGGAAGTCGCGAGTGTTCTTGGTGTGAAGCGACAGCGAGTGCACAACGGCGGTGGCGGCGATGAGAGCGTCGGGCATCCGCAGAATCGAGACCTCGCGGCGCAACCGGCCGGCTCGATCGGCGACCCGGCGGTCGACCGGGATCTCGTCCATGCCGGCCAGGAGACGCCGGACGTCGGCCTCCTCGTCGTCCTCGGCGCCGGCCAGCAACTCGGCTCGGGTGATGACCGAGTAGCCAAGTCGGCCGGATCCTCGGGGGAGGCGGCGCACGCCTGCGAGGTGGTCGATGCACACGTCCGTGTCTACGAGCAGCTCAGCCACGTCGATCCCATTCCGAGCGCGACGGCACCCGGCCGGCTATTCCCGGGGCGGCCCCGAACGTCAAGTCGAAGTCGTCCTCCCCCTCCAGCAGCGAGTCGACCGCCTCCCGGATGAGCTGCGACATCGCCACCCCCTGGCGGCGGGCCCGCTCGGCCAAGCGAGCCCGCTGCTCGTCGGTGAGGTAGATCTGCGTTCTCGTAGCCATATACACCACGGAGCATACACCGCCCTACGGAGTCGCCGATCACGGGGCAATGTCGCGCTGCCAGTGTCGCTCGTCGGTGGGCGGCTCGTTTGCGGCGCCGCTTGCAAGTCGCAGCAACGCGTCAGTGAGGTCGTTGGGAACCAGCACCCAGCGGTCGAGGCTGCGAAACGTTCGACAATTATGAACGCCTCATGGCCGTCGCCCGCAGGCGGAGCCTCCAAAAGTGGCGGAGGGAGTGGGATTTGAACCCACGGAGACTTGCGTCTCAAGGCTTTTCAAGAGCCTCGCATTCGGCCGCTCTGCCATCCCTCCAGTGCGCCCGATGGTAGCGGCCGGGGTCGGTCGGACGGGTATTGGCGTCAGGCCGTGAGCGAGCCGGGGTCCTCGGGCACGTCCACGGCATGCTCCCTCAGGGCGTCGAGGGGCACGACGTCGAGCACCCGCTCGTGGGTCGAGGCCAAGACGACGAAGGCGGCGGCCCCGTCCAGGTGTGCCCGGAGCCAGTTGATGGCGGTAACGCACCACCGGTCCCCCGGCACCAGGCCGGGGAACCCGTAGGCGGGCATCGGGGTGATGAGATCGTTGCCGATCCGACGCTGGTGATCGAGGAACTCCTGGGTGACCACGGCGCAGATGGTGTGGCTGCCCAGGTCCTCGGGTCCGGTGTTGCAGCATCCGTCGCGGTAGAAGCCCGTCAGCGGATCGAATCCACAGGACTCGAGCTCCCCGCCCAGCACGTTGCGCTCAGTCATCTGCGCAGTATCGCAGCCCGCCGCCGTTCAGCGGGTATGCCCCCAGCTGTCCCAGAAGGTGATCTCCTCGACGGGACGGCGCACCGCCGGCTTGAAGTCGTCGCCGATGGTGTAGGCCACCGGCAGCAGCGCCACCTGCGAGATGTTGTCAGGGATGCCGAGCAGCTCGGCCGCCTCCTTCTCCTTGTGCAAGTGCAGGGACGTCCACGCCGAGCCGAGACCCCTTGACCGCAACGCCAGCTGGAAGCTCCACACCGCCGGGAGGATGGAGCCGTAGAAGCCGGCGGCCTGGCCGTTGGACGCCCCGTCGACCCGGCCCTCGATGCAGGGGATCACCATCGCCGGAACCCGGTGGAGCACGTCGAGCAGGTACGCCGCGCTGCTGTACACCCGACCCTGCGCTCCCGCCGCCGTCGCGTTCTTGCGTAGGTAGTCCCCACCGCCCTCCTCGTAAAGGCGGGCCAGCTTGACCTTCTTGTCGGGGTCGGTGACGACCATCCACCTCCAGCCCTGGCTGTTGGAGCCGGTCGGGGCCTGGATGGCCAGCCTCAGGCACTCGAGGATCACGTCCGGCTCTACCGGGCGATCCAGGTCTAGGCGCTTGCGGACGGCGCGGGTGGTGGTGAGGAGGTGGTCGGTGACGGCGGTGTCCATGGCCCCATGCCTACCCGCTCAGCGGCCCTGCTGCGTGTCCACCCTTCCCTGCAGCTCACGCATCCAGCTGTCCGCCGCCCTCCACGCCTCGCCGGCCGTGGCCCGGATGGCGTGGGCGCCGTCGCCGGCGGCCGGGTAGCTGCCGAGGAACTTCAACTCGCGGAGGGTCGCGTGGAGGTCCCGGAGGCAGTCGGCGACGACCTCGTCGGCGACGTGGCCCTCGAAGTCGATGATGAAGCAGTAGTCGCCGAGGCGATGCTTGGTCGGGCGGGACTCCAGCTTCACCAGGTTGATGTCTCGGGCGGTGAACTGGCCGAGGATCCCGTGCAGGCTGCCGGGCCGGTCCGCCGACTGGAAGCACACGACGCTGGTCTTGTCGTGACCGGTGGGCGCAGGGATGGTGCTGTCGGCCGGCCCGACCAAGACGAAGCGGGTGACGTTGTCGGGGTGGTCCTCGATGTGGGAAGCCAGCACGTCGAGCCCGTAGAGCTCGGCGGCCAGGGCGGTGCCGATCGCGGCGGTGCCCGCCCCGGTACCGTCGGTTCCCTCCGCCACCAGACGGACCGCCTCGGCGGTTGACGTGGCGGCCATCTCGACCGCGGCGGGCACGTTGGCGCCGAGCCAGCGCCGGCACTGCGCGGTGGCGTGGGGGAACGACACCACCCGGCGCACGTCGGCCAGGGTGGTGCCCGGTCGGGTCAGGAGGTTCTGGGTGATCGGGAGAACCACCTCACGGAGGATGATCAGCTCCCGCTCGAAGATCAGCTGGTCGACGGTGACCGGGACGGTCCCCTCGATCGAGTTCTCGAGGGCGACGAACGCCAAATCGCTCGAGCCGGTCCCCACCGCCGAGAGCACCTCGACGAATGTCCCCATCGCCTTGTGGCTGGCCACCGCCAGCTCCGGGTCGCGGCGCAGCGCCTCCTCTGTGAACGTCCCGCGCGGGCCTAGGAAGCTGATCGTGGTCGTCGGGGTCACCAGCGCCGTCATTGCTGCCCAGGTTAGGGCCGGGCAGGATGGGTCAGCCATGGAAGTGTCCGCCTTGCACCAACTCGTCGACCGCATCCGCTCCGGGGAGGTCGGTCCCGACGACGCCGTCCGCGAGCTGCGCCGGCTGCCGTTCGTCGACCTCGGGTATGCCAAGGTCGATCATCACCGCCCGATCCGGCAAGGCCGACCCGAGGCGGTGTTCGCTCCCGGTAAGACGCCAGCGCAGTGCGCCGGGATCGTCGCCGAGCTGCTCGGCCACGCCGGCGGCGGCCCAGTGGTGCTCAGCCGGGCCGATCCGACACAGGTGACCATCGCTCTCGCAGCCAACCCCGGTGGCGAGGTGAGCGGTGACACCGTCGTGTGGAGGGCCGCGCCTCCCCGGCCGGAGAAGGTCCTGGTCGTCACCGCCGGGACCGCAGACCTGCCGGTGGCCGACGAGTGCCGGGCCACGCTGGCTGCGTTCGGGTTCAATGCCAGCCTCCTCGCTGACGTCGGCGTCGCCGGCCTGCATCGCCTCCTCGCCCACCTCGACGAGCTGGAGCAGGCTGACGCAGTCGTGGTCGTTGCCGGGATGGAAGGTGCGCTGGCCAGCGTGATCGGCGGTCTCACCTCGGTCCCGGTCGTCGCGGTGCCGACGAGCGTCGGGTACGGCGCAGCCCTGGAGGGGGTGACCGCTCTGCTCGGCATGCTCTGCGCGTGTTCGTCGGGACTCACCGTGGTCGGGATCGACAACGGCTTCGGGGCCGCCTTCGCGGTCGCCCGGCTGTGGCCGACCCCCGCCGGGACCGCCGTCCCCGCAGAGCTCGATGAGCCCGCCCCGGTCGGGACCGACGTCCCCGCCGGAGTGGAGCGCCCCGGGACGGCGCAGGCGGGCCAGAGCCAGTGACCGACCCCCAGCACGGGCGGCGAGCGCAACGCCCGTCGGTCCGCGACGGGGTCCCCGCAGAGGATGCAGGCGCGTCGGGCAGGACCATCGCCTGGTGGCACTGCTTCGCCGGCATTGCCGGTGACATGGCCCTCGGCAGCCTGGTCGATGCCGGCGCCGACCTGGCCCTGATCGAGCGGGAGCTGGCGGCCCTGTCGGTGGGCGGCTGGTCGATCGAGTCCGAGGAGGTCCTGCGCGGCGGGGTCGCCGCAACCCATCTCCGCGTCCGGGTCCGCAACGACGAAGTGGTACGCACCCACGCCCACATCGTCGGGCTGATCACCGAGGCCCGGCTTCCCCCTCGAGCCCGGGACCGGGCCCTGGCCACCTTCGCCCGTCTGGCCGAGGTCGAGGGGCGCCTCCACCGCCGGCCGGCGGCCCAGGTCCACTTCCACGAGGTCGGCAGCGCCGACGCGGTGATCGACATCGTCGGCACGTGCGTGGCTCTGGAGGTGCTAGGAATCGATGAGGTTTGGGCCAGCCCGATCGCCCAGGGGACCGGCATGGTCCGCTCTGCTCACGGCCTGCTCCCGATCCCCGTCCCTGCGGTGGTGGAGCTCCTGGCCGGCGCGCCGACCTACGGAACCGACATCCCCGTCGAGCTCACCACCCCCACCG
Source organism: Acidiferrimicrobium sp. IK (assembly GCF_025499425.1). Classification (GTDB taxonomy): domain Bacteria; phylum Actinomycetota; class Acidimicrobiia; order Acidimicrobiales; family Palsa-688; genus Acidiferrimicrobium. The sequence continues at coordinate 27,658 of NZ_JAIMCB010000010.1, read as the reverse complement.
GCGCCGCCCTGGCCTCCACCTTGGCCCGCGGGTTCGGCCCCATGCCGGCGATGACGGTGCGATCCTCCGGTTACGGGGCGGGCACCCGGGACCTCGACGGGCGGCCGAACGCTCTGCAGGTGGTCGTCGGCACCGCCGCCTCGACCGCAGCGGGAGCCGGCCATCCCGTGGTGTTGCTCGAGGCCAACGTCGACGACGTGACCGGCGAGGTGCTCGGCCACACCCTGGACGCCCTCATGGCCGCCGGGGCCCACGACGCGTGGCTGGCGCCGGTCCTCGGGAAGAAGGGCCGCCCAGCCCACGTGGTCAGTGCGCTCGCCGACCCGGCGCTGGCCGAGGCGCTGCGCCAGGTGTTGGCCGAGGAGACCGGGACTCTCGGCGTCCGGCGCAGCGACCTGGTGCGCTGGACCGCGCCCCGCAGCTTCGACCAGGTGGAGGTAAATGGGCACGTGGTCCGGGTCAAACGTGGCCCGGACCGGATCAAGGCGGAGCACGACGACGTGGTGCGGGTGGCCCGCCTGGTGCACCTGCCGGTGCGCGAGGTTGCCCGCCGGGCGGAGGAAGAGGCCCGGAGCAGGGGCCTGCCCGACGCCCCGGCCACCTGACGCCCCGGCCGCCTGACGCCCCGGCCACCTGACGCCCCGGCCGCCTGACGCCCCGGCGGCCTGACGCCTCGGCCGCCCGACGCCCCGGCCGCCGGATGCCAACCGCCGCTCCAAGCACCCGCATCGGGCGCCATAACCGGTCAGAGGGTGGCCGGTTAGCGCTCGTAGGTTACGCCCAGGACCGGCGCATGGCCGTCCGCACGAGCCCAGGAGCCCGCCATGAGCACGCCCACCCTCACCGACGACCGCCGCCCGCAACTGCAGGCCGCCTACTCACAGCTTGCCCGCGTCATCCACTCGGTCAGTCCAGACGAGCTGCGCCTGCCCACCCCTTGCACGGAGTGGGACGTCGCCGGCCTGGTCGACCACGCCGTGTTCGCGTCCCGGCGGGCCGCGGCGCTCGCCGACGGCCGAGCCGACACGGTCGAGTCCGAACACCTGGACCGAGACGCGGCGGTGCTGGCGGTGCGGGCCGCGGCCGCCGACGCAGCCGCTCGATGGACCGACGCCAACGTGGCCCGAGTGACCACGATGCCTTGGGGTGTCGACTACCGGGGCAGCCAGCTGGTGGACATGTACCTGATGGAGTTGGTGACCCACACTTGGGACCTGGCCCACGCCGTCGGCCGCGGCGCCATGCTCGACGACGAGCTGGCGGAGGCGGCCTTCGTCGCCGGCCGCCCGCTGGCCCCACCCGAATACCGGGGCGACCCCGCCGACGGGATGCCCTTCGCCCCCGAGGTCGACGCCGACGACGGGCGGGGGGCCTACGACCGCCTGGCTGCGTTCCTCGGCCGCAACCCGGCTTAGCTGGCTCGCCTCACGGCTGGAGCGCACGACGGGTGGAGCGCTCGGCTTCGCTGATGATCGCTTGCACCCGCGGCGGGGGCGGAGTCGAGATCAGCTGCAGCGCCACCCCCCGCAGGAGACCGACGAGGGACACGGCCATGGCGTCGGGGTCGACGTCGGCTCGCACCGATCCGTCGCGGATCCCGTCGCGGACCTTGTCGGCCAGGAGCCGCCGGAAGCTGGCGTCGTGCTCCGCGTACAGCGGCATCAAGACGGGATCGGCGGCGATCGCCTCACCCCACATCTGCAGGAACGCGCTGGCCGCTGGGCGTCGGCTGGTGACGTTCTTCAGATAGGCGCGAACGGTCGCGGCCAGCCAATCCGCGGCGCTGTCCCCGACCTCTGGGAGGGCGAACGTCCGAGCTTCGCGCATCACCGCCCGAAGGAGGTTCTCCCTGCTGCCGAAGTGATGGGAGACGATGCCCCGGCTGTAACCGGCGCCCTCGCCGACCGCCGCCAGGGTGAGGGCGCGTGACCCATGCTGGGCGATCAACGCCGTGGCCGCGGCCAGCACTTTGCGTTCGGTCTCTTCGCGGCGCTCTTGCTGCGTGCGGCGAACGGGAGGCGGATCGGGCATCAGGACTGCTCGGGCATGGGTCGGCCAAGCATATGGTCCGCCGCCGGCGGCCTGGGCGTAACGGCCTGGGCGGAACGAGCTGGGCGTAACGAGCTGGGCGTAACGAGCTGGTACGATACTTGCGTGTCAACCAACAAGTATCTGAGAGGTCGTCTTGTGTCGCGCACCCCGTTGGTCCTAGTCCACGGCAATCCCGAGTCAGCAGTCATCTGGGGACCGCTCATCGGCGAGCTCGATCGGCCCGACGCGATCGTCGTGTCTCCACCCGGATTCGGGGTCCCCGCGCCCCGCGGGTTCGACTCGTCGACGACTGCTTACCGAAACTGGCTGGCGTCTCAGCTGGAGATGTTCGGCGCCCCGGTCGACGTGGTCGGCCACGACTGGGGCGGGATCCACGTCGCGGCGTTGGCCATGAGTCGCCCAGACCTGATCCGCAGCTGGGCCTCCGACGCGCTCGGGGTCTTCGCGCCCGACTACGCCTGGCACCCGCGGGCCCAGGTGTGGCAGCAGGAAGGCGCCGGGGAAGCCTCGGTGCAGGAACTGTGGGGAGGCGACTTGCAGCAGCGGCTCGCAGTGGCGTCGGCGCTGGGCATGACCGGGCGCATGGCGGAGCGGGTCGCGGCGGGCATGGACCCCGAGATGGGCCACGCCGTGCTCAAGCTGTTGCGCTCGGCTCGCCAGCCGGCGATGGCCGAAGCGGGGCGGCTGCTGGCCCAAGCTGCGCAACGTCCGGGTCTGGCTCTCATCGCCGTCGACGACTTCGAGCGCGCCAGCGGGACGGTGGAGCAACACGAGTGGGCCGCGCGCCAAGCGGGAGCGACAACGGCGCATCTGCATGGCGTCGGCCACTGGTGGCCGGAGGAGACGCCGGCGCCGGTCGCGGAGGCCCTGGCAGACTTCTGGGCGCAGCTGCCCGCCCCCCAAACGGCTACCGCCCCTGGCCCCAGGAGCTGATCGAGCGGCTGCCCACGGCCAGGCGACCCCCGGGACCGCCACGCGCCTCGCTGACGGCAGGAGGCCTGACGCTCACGGCTACTCGAGTTCCATCTCGCTGGCTGTATCGGCCACGTACCCGGCGGTGACGTGGTGGGGGAGGCGGGTGTAGAGCGCCAACCGATACACCGCGAGCGAGAACACCGCCACCACCGCGATGTCGATCCAGAACGGGATGATCTTGTGGCCGGTGCCGTACTGGCCGAACGCCGAGATGACGGTCAGACCGGCCAGCCACGGGATCATCCACCAGTTGTGGCGCCAGTCCAGGGCGGGCCGGGACGCCGGGTCCTTGAAGGCGCGGGCGACGGCCATGACGACGGCGCCGATGGCGATGGCGGCCATCAGGCGCCAGTTGGTCTTCCATCCGCCCCAGTAGAAGATCAGGTTGGCCATGACGAACCCGACCGGACCCCAGAAACCGGCGGCCGGCAGCCGGTAGGGGCGGGGCCGGTCCGGGTCCTGGCGGCGCAGGGCGCCGAGGGCCAGGGGAGCGAACGCGTACATGAGAGCGGACGCGGACGTGATGAAGTTGACCAGGCTCTCCCACCCCGGGAACGGCAGCAGCATGACGATCCCGACCAGCGCGGAAACCCCGATCGACCACACCGGGATCCCCCGCTCGGAGAGCACCGCAGCCTTCGACGGGAAGTAGTCGTTGCGTCCCATCGCGTAGCTGATGCGGCTGCTGGTGGCGGTGTAGATCAGCCCGGTCCCCGCGGGGGAGATGAACGCGTCGGCGTAGATGATCCCCGCCAGCCAGGTGAGCCCCAAGCCAGAGGCGATCGTGGCGTATGGGCCGAAGTTGCCCTTCGGGATCGGGTTGGCCCAGCCGTGCGCCAGGTTGGCCGGGTCGAGGGAGCCGACGAAGGCCACCTCGAGCAGGAAGTACACCACCACCCCGATGAGCACCGACCCGATGATCGCCCGGGGCAGGTCCTTGCTCGGGTTGCGGGCCTCGGCGCCCATCTGGGTGGCCTGCTCGAACCCCTGCAGGGCGAACACCACACCGACCGGCAACGCCGCGAAGATCCCCCGGACGCCGAAGGGAGCGAAGCCTCCTCCGGCGCTGAAGTTGCCGGAGTGGAAGGCGGTGACCATCAGCGTGATCAAGGTGAGCACCGGGATCGCGGTCTTCCACCACACCGCCGCGGTGTTGGTCCGGGCCAGCGACCGCACGCCGAGGACGTTGATCACCGCGAAGACGACGACCAGCGCCACCGCCACCAAGAACCCGTTGGGGAAGGTGAGGACGGCGCTGGTGCTGCCCTTGGGGGTGTGGGTCAGCCAGTGCAGGTGCTTCAGGTTGGTCAGGTAGGTGAGCGCAGCCTCGACCTCGATCGGGGCCAGGGCCACCGTGCCCAGCCACGCCATCCACCCGTTGACCATCCCGGCCGAGCCGCCGAACGCGTAGATCGGGAACGACACCGACCCGCCGGCCACCGGGTACGCGGCTCCGAGCTCCGCGTAGACCAGCGCCAGCACGATCACCACCGCCCCGGCGAGCAGCCACGAGATCAGCGACGCCGGTCCTGCCGCCTGCGCTCCGTGCAAGGCGCCGAGCAGCCAGCCGGAGCCGATCACCGAACCGAGCGAGGTGAACAGCAGGCCGACCACGCCCACCTCCCGGCGAAACCCGCTCTTCGACGCCGTCGTCCCACGATCGAGCGCTGTGGCCATGTCGTCGCCTCCCGTCTACCGGCGCCCACCTGCCTTCCAGCGACCAGTACCCGCGGCCGCGAGTTCTCACGCCTTGATCAGGATCACGCCTTCCCAGCCGTCCAGCTCGGGCCGGTCGACGACCGCGGTCCCTGGATACGCGCCCGCGACGTGGCGCCACTGCCCGGGGAGCAGGCCGGCGAGCAGCAACCGGCCCGCGCTGCGCACCAGGGGCGCGACGTGCGCTCCGATTGTTGCGTGGACCGCCGCGGTGACGTTGACGAGGGCCAGGTCCCAGGTGCCTTGGAGGTCCCCGACCGGCGTGGCCGAAACCCGCACCTTTTCTCCGACCCCGTTTGCGTCGGCGTTGGCCGTGCTCGCCGCTACTGCGTCCACCTCGATGTCGACCGCGTCCACCGCCGCTGCGCCGAGCAGCGCCGCGGTCACCGCCAGGATCCCGCTGCCACAACCCACGTCGAGCACCCGCAGCCCGGCCGGCGGGTGCCGGTCCAGCTCGGCGAGGATCAACCTGGTGCTCGGGTGGGTGCCGCTGCCGAAGCTCCAGCCCGGGTCGATGCGCACCACCAGCCGCCCGCCCACCTCGACGTCCCGCCACGCCGGCGCCACGACCAGCCCGCCGACCCGGACCGGCTCGGCGTAGCGCTTCCACACATCCCGCCAGGAATCGTCGACGGCGCGCAGCTGGGCGCCCAGCTCCTCGGCCACCGTGCGGGCCGCGTCAGAGGTGGGGAAAGAGGCGACGAGGGTGACGGCGCCGTCGCGGTCCTGCCAGCCCACCGCGGTCGCTCCGGCCCCCCACAACCGGTCGGCGGAGAGCTCGGCAACCCCCTCGGGGACGGTGAGCTCTACGACCATGTCCTGGGGCACAGGAAACACTGTCACGCCCCGGCCCGGATGTCCGCCACAATGGACGGGTGCTACAGGCCCGCCAGTTGAGCGTGGAAGTCGGTGGACGCCTCACCCTCGAGGAGGCGTCGTTCGTCGTGCGCGCCGGTGACAAGGTCGGCCTGGTGGGCCGCAACGGCGCCGGCAAGACCAGCCTGTTCAAGGTGCTCGGCGGCGAGGCGCCGGCCTATGACGGGCAGGTGTCGATCCAGGGCCAGCTCGGGTTCTTGTCGCAGGACCCCCGCAAGCTCAAGGAGGCCACCGACTCCACCGGCTTGGCCTACGTGCTGTCGGGCAAGGGACTCGACGAGGCCGCGCAGCGGGTCGAGAAGCTGCGCCTGGCTATGGAGGAGGACCCCTCGGAGCGGGCCATCCACCGCTTCGCGAAGGCCGAGGAGGCGTTCGCGTCGGCCGGTGGGTACGCCGCGGAGTCCGAGGTCCGCTCGCTAGTCGCCGGTCTGGGCCTCACCGCGGACCGCATCGACTTGCCGATCGACGTCCTCTCCGGTGGCGAGCGCCGCCGGGTGGAGCTGGCCCGGATCCTCTTCGCCGGCTCCGAGGTGTTGCTCCTCGACGAGCCGACCAACCACCTCGACAGCGACGCCAAGGCGTGGCTGATGGGGTTCCTGCGCTCCTACCGGGGTGCGCTGCTCGTGATCAGCCACGACCTGGACCTGCTCGACGAGGCCATCACCCGGGTCCTGCACCTCGACGAGGGCCAGATCCACGAGTACAAGGGCACCTACTCCCAGTACCGCACCGCCCGGGCCGCCGACGAGATCCGCCTGGGCCGCCTGGCCGACCGCCAGCAGGCCGAGATCAAACGCCTCTCCACGCTGGCCGACTCCATGCGCGGCCAGACAGCCAAGCGGGCCCGCGTGGCCAAGAGCCTGGACAAGCGGGCGTCGCGCCTCACCGCCACCGCGGTCAGCGGACCGACCAGCCACGAACGCAAGTACCGGGTGAAGTTCCCGACCCCGCCGGCATCGGGGCGCATCGTCCTCGAAGTGACCGACGTAGCCAAGTCCTACGGCGGCCCGCCGGTGTTCACCGACGTGTCCTTCGCGGTGGAGCGAGGGCAGCGCCTGCTGATCATGGGCCTCAACGGCGCCGGCAAGACGTCGCTTCTGCGGATCCTCGCCGGCCAGTCCAGCGCGTCGGCCGGCTCCTACCGCACCGGGCTCAACGTGTCCCCCGGTTACTACGCCCAGGAGCACGAAGGCATCCGCCCCGGCGTGCCGGTGCTCGACCACATGCGCTCGTCGTCGCCCATCGCGGAGCGCGAGCTGCGGGCCTTGCTCGGCATGTTCGGCCTGTACGGGGACATCGCCTTCCAGGACGCGTCGACCCTGTCGGGCGGCGAGAAGACCAAGCTGGCCTTGGCCCAGCTCGTCGCCGGCAACCACAACCTGCTGCTCCTCGACGAGCCGACCAACAACCTCGACCCGCCGTCGCGCACCGCCATCGGCTCGGCCCTCGCCGACTGGCCGGGCACGATGATCGTGGTCAGCCACGACGCTGAGTTCGTCACCGAGCTGGCACCCGACCGGGTGCTGCTCATGCCCGACGGGACCGAGGACGCCTGGAGCGACGACCTCCTCGACCTCGTCGCCATGGCCTGAGGCGCCCCCGTCGCCGGGGGCGGCCCGGCCCTTCACTAGCCTTCGGCGGTGCCTCCCCCCGCTTCTGCTTCTGTTCCCGATCCGTCAGGCGGTCGGCGTGCCGGCGACCCGGCTGCTGCCGCTGGGCCGGCTGCGGCTGACCCGGCCGACCTGGCGCTGGCCTTGCGCCTCGCCGACCGGGCCGACGAGCTGACCGTCGCCGCGTTCCGCTCCGCCGGGTTGGTGGTGGACACCAAGCCGGACCTCACCCCGGTCACCGACGCCGACCGGGGCGTCGAGACCGCCATCCGCTCGCTCATCGCCGCGGAGCGTCCCGGCGACGCGGTGGTAGGCGAGGAGTACGGCACCACCGGCACCGGGCCGCGCCGGTGGATCCTCGACCCGATCGACGGCACCAAGAACTTCGTCCGAGGCATCCCCGTCTGGGCCACCCTCATCGCCCTCGAGGTCGACGGAGCGATCGTCGTGGGGACCGTTTCGGCGCCAGCGCTCGGCCGGCGCTGGTGGGCCGGTCGGGGACTGGGGGCCTTCGCCGGCCCGTGCCCGTCGTCGTCGCTCGCCGGCTCCATGGGGCAGGTCGCGCCGATCCGGGTGTCCAAGGTGGCCGCACTCGGCGACGCCCAGATCACCGGGCCGGGCCTGGAGAGCTGGGACGAGCACCCGGGCGGCGTCGCCCGCCTGGCCGCGCTCGCCGCGGCCACCTGGCGCGACCGCGGCTTCGGCGACTTCTGGTCCCACATGCTCGTCGCCGAAGGGGCCTGCGACGTGGGCCTCGACCCCGTCGCGTCGCTCTGGGACCTCGCCGCCCTCCAGGTCATCGTGGAGGAGGCCGGCGGCCGGTTCAGCGACATGACCGGCGCCCCCCGGCCCGACGGGGGATCGGCCATCAGCACAAATGGTTTGGTTCACGACGCAGCACTGGCCATACTCGGCGGCCATGACCGCTGAGCCGCCGGTGACCGATTCGCTCGAACCGACGGGCCGAACCCAGGTCCGCCGCCACCGGGACCGAGCCACCTACGAGGTCGAGCAGATCGACGCCATCCTCGGCGAGGGCTTCATCTGCCACGTAGCCTGCCACGACGCCGGCACGACCTGGATGGTCCCCACCGCCTACGGGGTGTCGGGCTTCGCCGGCGCCGGCGGCGAACTGCTGCTGCACGGTGCAGCCGCCAACCACCTGTTCAAGGCCGCCGCTGGCGGGGCGCAGCTGGTAGCCACCGTGACCCACGTCGACGCCATGGTCCTTGCCCGCTCCACGTTCAGCCACTCCATCAACTACCGCTCCGTCGTCGTGTTCGGCCAGGCCCGCCACATCACCGAGCCGGCGGACAAAGCCGCCGCGCTCGAAGCCATCGTCGAGCACATGCTGCCCGGGCGCACCGCCGAGGCCCGACCCCCCACCGACAGCGAGCTGCGCCAGACCATTGTCGTCGCGCTGCCCCTCGCCGAGGCGTCCGCCAAGTCCCGCACCGGGCCCCCCGGCGACAGCGACGGCCCCGATGCCGGCCTGCCGGTATGGGCTGGGCTGCTCAACCTGCGCACCTCCGCCGACCTGCCGGTGCCGGCGCCGGGGTTGGGTGCCGGCGGCATCGACGCCGGGCCCTCGGCGTCTTGGGCGGTGCAGCCGGGGCGTTGGTAGCGGCTAGGCACCGCCGGCCGCCCTCGGCGATCCGGGCGAAGGCGGCGTAGGGTCACCACCATGGGGTCCTACATCGCACCAGGCGTCTGGGAGATCGACACGCTGCTCGGCGGGTGGTCACAGGTCACCGCCGGCTACCTGATCGAGGGACCGGCGCCGGTCTTGATCGAGACCGGCAGCCAAAGCTCGGTGCCGGCGCTGCTCGCCGCCCTCGAGGATCACGGCGTCGCCGCCGGTGACCTCGCCGGCGTGGCGGTGACCCACATCCACCTCGACCACGCCGGAGGGGTCGGCGACGTGGCCCGGGCCTTCCCGAAAGCCACCGTCTACGTCCACGAGCGCGGCGCCCGGCACCTGGCCGACCCGGAGCGGCTGGTGCGTTCCGCGTCGCTGGTCTACGGCGACCTGCTCGACACGCTCTACGGCCGCCTCGACCCCACGCCGGCGGAGCGCCTGCACGTGCTGGCCGACGGCGAGGAGATCGAGATCGGGCCGGGCCACGCGTTGACGACCATCGACTCGCCCGGTCACGCCAAGCACCACCTGGCCCTCCACGACAGCCAGAGCGGCGTCCTCTTCGCTGGCGACGCGGTCGGCGTCCGGCTGCCCGACGCCGGCGTGCTGCGCCCGGCGACCCCGCCGGCGGACTTCGACCTCGAGCAAGCGGTCACCTCGCTACGAAAGTTCCGGGACCGCACGCCGGCCGGCGTGGCCCTCGCCCACTACGGGCTGCTGCCAGATCCGATGGCGATGTTGGAGGAGGCAGAGGAGATCCTCCGCCAGTGGGCCTCGGTGGCGGAGAAGGCGTGGCGGGAGGGAAGCGACGTGGTGGCCGCCCTCGAGATCGCGTTCGGCGGCGAGCTGGCCGACATCCCCGAGGAGCACCGCGCCAAGCTCGAGACCCTCAATGGGATCCACTCCAACGCCGCCGGCTTGGTGCGGTGGCTGGAGACCACCAAGGGGGACGGCGCCGCCCAGCCGAGCGCCCATCCGCAGCCGAGCGCCCACCCGCACCCTCACCCCCACTGAGCGGCCGGCGCCGCAGCCGCCCTAACCGGCCGGCGCCACCCCAGCCGCAGCGTCGAGGTCCGAACCCGCGGCGGGCGGCGCATCGGGCCCCCGCAGGTACTGCGTGCGGTACAAGTCGGCGTAGAGGCCACCGGTCTCGATCAGCGACAGGTGGGTGCCACGCTCGACGATGGTGCCGCCGTCGACGACCAGGATCTGGTCGGCGGCTTGGATGGTGGAGAGCCGGTGGGCGATGACGATCGATGTCCGCCCGACCAGGGCCTCGGCCAGCGCCTGCTGCACGAGGTGCTCGGTCTCGGAGTCGAGGTGGGCGGTGGCCTCGTCGAGCACGACTATGGCCGGGTTCTTGAGTAGCACCCGGGCGATGGCCAAGCGCTGCTTCTCGCCGCCTGACAGGCGGTGGCCCCGCTCGCCGACCACCGTGTCGTAACCGTCGGGCAGGGACGCGATCAGGTCGTGGATGCGCGCGCCCCGGGCCGCGGCGACGATCTCCTCGTCGGTGGCCGACGGCCTGGCGTAGCGCAGGTTGGACCCGATGGTGTCGTGGAAGAGGTGGGCGTCCTGGCTGACCACGCCGATGGCGCCGGCCACGCTGGCCAAGGTCACGTCCCGCAGGTCGTGGCCGTCGATCGCCATCGACCCGCCGAGAGGATCGTAGAGCCGCGACACCAGAGCCGACAGCGTCGTCTTGCCGGCGCCGGACGGGCCGACCAGCGCAGTCATGGTGCCCGGCTCGGCCACGAAGGAGATGTCGCGCAGCACCCAGTCGCCCGGGCCTCCCCGCTGCGCCAGCGTGGCCGCCGACTCGAGGGACGCCACCGACACCTCCTCCGCCGCCGGGTACCGGAACCACACGTTGGTGGCCGACACCCGTCCCTGCACCGGGGTGGGCAGCGGCTGGGCTCCCGGCGCGTCGGCGACCATCGGCTCGGCGTCGAGGACCTCGAACACCCGGTCGAAGCTGACCGCGGCGCCCAACAGGCTGACCCGGGTGGTGGCCAGATCGGTGAGCGGGGAATACAACCTGGTCACGTACGCGGCCAGGGCCACGACGGTTCCGACGCCGAGCGAGCCGGTGATGGCCTCCCGGCCGCCGACCCAGTAGACCGCGGCGGTACCGACCGCGCCGACGAGCGACAGCGCCGCGAACAGGTACCGGCTGAGCACCGCCAGGCGGATCCCCGCGTCGCGCACGCCGGCAGCCTTGCCGGCGAACTCTCGCGCTTCGGCGTCGGGCCGGCCGAACAGCTTGACGAGCAGGGCGCCCGAAACGTTGAACCGCTCCGTCATGGTGGCGCTCATGTCGCTGTTGGCCTGCATCTGCTTGCGGGACAGCTTGACGATGCGCCCGGCGAGGAGCCGGTCCACGATGATGAACGGAGGCAAGACGAGCAGCGCCAGCGACGTGATCTGCCACGACAGCACGAACATCGGCACCAGCGTGGCCACCAGTGTCATCACATCCGAGGTCACCGAAGCAACGGTGCCCACCGCGTTCTGGGCGTCGAGGACGTCGTTGGTCATCCGGCTCATGAGCGAGCCGGTCTGGGTCCTGGTGAAAAACGCGATCGGCATGCGCTGCACGTGGTCGTAGAGCGCGACCCGCAGGTCGTAGATGATCCCCTCGCCGATGGAGGACGCGAACCACCGGTTGATGAGCGACAGGGCGGTGGTGGCGAGCGCCAGGGCCACCATCGCCCCGGCCACCAGGTCGACCTCGCTGGTGCGGTGGTGAGGGATGGCGTCGATCAGGTACCGGATGAGCAGCGGCGGCACGGCGCCGATCCCCGCAGTGGCCAGGATGACCAGCAGGTAGATCACCAGGCGGGCCCGGTAGGGGGCGAGGAAGCGCCAGATCCGGGCCAGCGACGCCCGCTCGAAGGAGGCGTCTTTCAGTTTCTCGGGGTCCGGCCCGTGCATACGTCGCACACCGACCTCCTTCCTGGTGGTGTAATCATGTAAGCGGCTACAGCACCAGGAAGGGTAGGTCTATTCCTCCCGGTGCGTCAGCGTCCCTCTGAGACCATCATGGTCACACCGTCGCACACCAGGTTGACCATGTCTCCGGCGGTCGCCTGTCCCTCTTCGGACCCGAACGCCCCAGCCATGTCCTCGGCGCTGTCGAAGCACAGCTCCGCGTTGAGGAAGTACGGCGGGTCGCCGCCGTCCATGCCAGGCAGGCCGAGGCCCCACGTGAAGCGGGACAGGTGGGGCTTGGTCTTGACCAACGGAACGTGGGTGTTCTCGTAGTGGCTGACGAAGGCATCCCGGTCTGCCGGGTTGCCGTAAAGGACGGTTAGTCGGATCATTGCGGTGACGCTAGTCACGCCACCGAGGCCGGGCCGGCTCAGCCGGCGTCGGGACCGGCGGTCAGCAAGAAGCCCGCGGCCCGGAGCCGCTCGACCAGGGGCATGCCGATCCCGGTGGCGGGGGTGAGCACGCCGGCCCGCTCGGGCAGGCGATCGCCGTCCAAGGCCAGCGCCAGGGCGCTCTCGCCGAGCATCACGGCGGTCGCCTTGTAGCCGGGATCGCCGTCGGCCGCGACCACCCCGCGGTAGCGACCGCCGCCCTCGGTGACGGCCACGATGTCGCTGCGGAACCGGCCCGAGTCCATCACCTTCTGGCTCGGCCCCTCGCCGGGCTTGGGCAGCACCCGGTCGAGCAGCGCGCGGGTCGGGGCGAAACGCATCCCGGCCACCGCCCCGGCCAGCCCGCCGGTCACCGCTCCCGCGGCGAGGGCGCCAAGCGGCGCCGCCCCAAACGCCATCACCTCCCGGTACTTCAAGCCGCGGCCGTAAGCCCACCCGGCCAGGGCGTTGGAGCGGCGGACGATGCGCGTGTTGTACGACGCCATGACGAACGGCGCGCTCCACTCCCCGAGCAGGGCGTCGCGCCGAGGGGCGAAGGCGTCGGGCTGCGGGCCGAGGTCCGGCTCGCCGGCCCGGTCCGGGCTCAACGCGTAGGGGTCGTTGACGATCTTGGCCCGCCGCCGGTCGGCGGCGATCGCCTCCATCTGGGCTCGCATCGAGTCGATAGTCCCACCGCTGAACCCGCCTTTGGCCGTGGCCTTGAGGACGGTGTCGGTCAGGCCGCCGGCTCCGTCCTCGGCGGCTCGGGCGTGGACCAGCATCACCCCGATGTCGGAGGGGATGGAGTCGTACCCGCAGGAGGTCACCATGCGCGCTCCGCTATCAGCAGCCCGGTCGTGGAACCGGTCGATGCAGTCGCGCACGAAGAGGACCTCGCCGGTCAGGTCCGCGTAGTGGGTGCCGTGCTGCGCGCAGGCCTCCGCCAGCGCCATCCCGTAGCGGGCGTAAGGACCGACGGTGGTGGCCACCACCGCGGTTCGCGAGGCCATGTCGGCGAGGGCGGCGCGGTCGGAGGAGTCGGCCACCAGCAGCGGCCAGCCGGCGGCCGGGGCCCCCAGACCGTCCCGGACGGCCTCCAGCCGGGCCTGGCTGCGCCCGGCCAGGGCGATGCGGGTGCCCGCGGGGGCGTGGGCGGCGAGGTACCTGGCGGTCAGCGTCCCCACGAACCCGGTGGCCCCGTAGAGCACCACGTCGTTGTCCCGTCGATCGGTCATGGGTCGGAGGTTAAGGCACTCACGCAGGGTCAGCGGAGGGCGCGGCCCGCGCGTCGTCGGGTCCGCTGCCCGAGGGGGCTCGGGTGGCGAGCCCCGCCCTGGTTCGATGCGGCAGCGGAATCGGATGCCATCCCGGTGGGTATGACGGTGGCCGATGTCAGTCGCCGGTCCCGCACCCCGCTCCTTTCCCCGCCGTGTCGCCGTGCCGAGCTTGCCCTCCCCGCGGGGTCCGCTCAGCGAGGCTTTCTTGGCGGCTCTTTCCGGGAGCGGCTCGATGCCGGCGGCGCCGTCGGCGGGCTCCGGCGGCGTGCTCGGCGACGAGGACCTCCAGCTGGTGTTGTACTGCTGCTACGAGCTGCAGTACCGGGGTTTCGCCGGTGTCGACGAGCGCTGGGAGCTGGCCCCGCCGGTGATGGCCCTTCGCGCCGCGATCGAGGACGCGATGGAGGCCGAGCTGCGGGAGTCGGTCGAGCCGTTCCCGCCCGGCACCGGCGCCAGCGAGGTGGTGGACGAGCTGTGGGGCATGGCGCGGGCGGAAGGCCCCTCGCTCTCCGCGTGGCTGCTGGAGCGGGGCACCCGGACCCACGCCGAGGAGCTTGCGGTGCACCGCTCGGCTTACCAGTTGAAGGAAGCCGATCCCCACACCTGGGCCATCCCCCGGCTGTCGGGTGAGGCCAAGGCGGCGATGGTCGCCATCCAATACGACGAATACGGCGACGGCGAGGCGGCGGCCATGCACGCCGCCCTCTTCGCCGACACCATGGCCGCCCTCGGCTTGGACAGCACCTACGGCGCGCTCCTCGACCGGATCCCGGCCGAGACCCTGGCGACCACCAACCTGATCTCGCTGTTCGGGTTGCATCGCCGGCTGCGGGGGGCGCTGGTCGGTCATCTGGCCCTCTTCGAGATGACTTCCGTGGGCCCGATGGCCCGGTACGCGTCGTGGATGCGCCGCCTCGGCGTCCCGGATGCCGGCCGGCGCTTCTACGACGTGCACGTCGAGGCCGACGAGCTGCACCAGCACATCGCGGCCGACGACTTGGTGGGCGGGCTGCTTCGCTCCGAGCCGGACCTCGGCGCGGAGGTGGTGTTCGGGGCCAGGGCCCTCGGGCTGGTCGAGGCCCGTTTCTCCGCCATGCTCCGCCGGGCGTGGGACAGCGGTCGCAGCTCGCTGCGGGCGCCGCAGGCGTCGCCATCGACCGTCGCCGCCTAGCAGCTGGCCCTCGACGAGGCGTCAGCCCTCCCCGGCGGAGAGGTCCTGGCCGGGCCCTGGGGTCTCCACCCCAGCTGTCGTCAGCTCCGAGCCGTCGGCCGCCCCGTCGGCTTGCTGTTGCACTCGCTGCTCCAACTCTGCGTCGGAGGGAGCCGGGTGGCGACCGGCGATCTCGTTGCTCCCGGTCGCCGCTGCCGACGGGTCCGGTCCCGACGACGACGTCTGCTCTGTGTCCGCGGGGGGACCCGCGTTGACTCCTTGGGGCTCGGTCAGGTCGCTGCGGCGCTGCTGGGGCATGCCGGGGTGCTACCCAACGGCCGGCGCTCCGCTCAGACGTTCATTTCGTCCGCCGGTCCGTCCGGCAGCTCGGCGGCTCCTGCGCCGTCGTCGTTCGGGCTCACCGACGCGTCGTCGAGGGTGTAGGCGGTCATCGACAGCGATCCCATCGCGTAGCCCTCCACCAGGACGTCGGCTGGACGGCCGGCCGCCGCGCACATCCCGGCGAGGTACAGAAGCGGGATGAAGTGATCGGGTGTCGGAGCCGACTGGGCGAAGTCGGCGTGCTCCTGCAGCCGGGCGGCGTCGCCCGGTGCCGATCCGAGCACGGAGCGGGCGTCCTCGTCGAAGCGCTGCGCCCAGTCGTAGCCGTCGTCGGGCCGGTGCCAGTCGACGCGGCCCAGGTTGTGGACCACGTTGCCGCTGCCCACGATCACCACACCGCGGCGGCGCAGCGGGTCGAGGGCCGCGCCCAGCTCCAGGTGGTAGTCGAACGGCTTCAGCGCGTTGATCGACAGTTGCACCACCGGCACGCTGGCGTCGGGGAACGCATGGCGCAGCACCGACCAGGTCCCGTGGTCCAGCCCCCAGCTGTCGTGGTCGCGACCCACCCAGGTCGGCTTGACCACTTCGGCCACCTCTTCGGCCAGCTCGGGGGAGCCCGGCGCCGGGTAATCCACTGCGAACAGCTCGTCGGGGAATCCGTAGAAGTCGTGGATCGTCTTGGGGTGGGCCATAGCGGTGACCGCGGTGGCGTTGACGTACCAGTGCGCGGAGACGACGAGGATCGCCCGCGGTGCGGTGATCGACGCGCCGAACGCCCGCCACGCCTCGGTGTAGCGGTTGTGCTCCAAGGCGTTCATCGGACTGCCGTGACCCAAGAACGCGGCGGGAAGCGGGCGGTTGACAGCCTGGTCCGGCAAAGGGTCCTCCCCGGTGTGGTCGGTCTTCGGTTGAATCATTCGGAGAAATCGGCCGGGTGCGGGTGGGCCCTGGCCGCCCGCGGCACCCTACCGGTTCGGCGGGGGCCGATCCGAGGGAGCAGGGAACACCATCGCCCGCCTCGCGAACAGCTCGTCGAAGCGCTCGGTCGCGACGACCGCCCCCCGGGCGCTCTCGACACCGCCGTCGGCGCTCTCGGCGGGCAGCCCCGAGGGGTTGTGCAACCGCAGCCCGCTGTCGTCGACGTCCCACACCAACACCAGGTGGCCGCCGCGCCGGGAGGGGGCTCGCGCCGGCGTGCGGATCTCCTTGGCCACGGAGGCCACGACCATCGCCCCGCCGGCCACGTGCCGGCGAACGTCGGCGGTGCCGAGGCAGCGCTCGGTGCGGCCTTCGATACCCCAGCGCCGGCGCATCCACGCGACGCACGGGTCGTAGACGAGGCCGACGATGGCGTCCCCGTCGCGCTGGTAGGCGCCCGCCGCGGTCAGCTCGGCGACCATCTGCCCGGCCGGGGGAGCCGGCCGGCCGGCCGCGGCGAGCAGCATCTGCATGCACGACGCGCCGCACGAGTGCTCGCTCCACAGTCGGTACTCGTCGGCCGACGCGAAGCCCTCCCCGGCCCAGTCGACGTGCACGGCGGGGTCGCTGCCGTCGCGGATCCGCGCGACGCAGGCGTCGAGCGACCCGAACTGCGACCGGTACGGCGGCGGGCGGAGGAACGTCACCGCGACGATCCTCTCACCCGCCATATGCTCGCCACGACAAGGGGTGGCGACGATGTTCGAGAAGCACCACGAGAAGAAGTTGGCCGAGGAGTACCAACACCGGCTGGCCCAGTGGCAGGCGCTGCGCGACTCGACCGCCCAGGCCCTCGCGGTGGCCCAAGGGTTCAACGGCGAGGGCTCCACGGAGCTGATGCTCAAGCCGGGTGAGGCGGTGTTCGCCGCGGTCAGCAACGCGTCGCTGATCGAGGAGCGCCGGGGTGCGGGCCACTACACCGGCGCCTCGTCGGGGGTGTCGATCCCGATCGGCTCGGTGGGGGGCCACGCCGTTCGCTACCACGTGGGCGCCACCCGCGGGCACTACGTGCAAGCACCGCCGGTGCCGACCTCCATCGACCAGGGCACCGTGTTCGTCACCAACCAGCGGGTGGTCTTCCAAGGCGGACGCCAGACCCGAGAGTGCGCCTTCGCCAAGCTCATCGGGTTCCAGCACACCGCCGACGGGGCGACGGTGTTTTCGGTGTCCAACCGTCAGAAGGCGACGGTCATCCACTACGGCACCCAGATCGCTGGCTGGTTCGACTTCCGCCTCGACTTGGCCCTCGCCCACTTCAAAGGCACCGTCCCAGCCCTGGTGGCCCAGGTCCAAGCCCAGCTGGCGCAGCTGGAGGCCGCCCGACCGCCGGCGCCCCTGGCTCCGTCCTGAGCCCAGCGGCCGGGCCGCTCGGCCGCTCGGCCGCTCGGCCGCTCGGCACTGTAATACCTTCCCCGAGGAACGGCGGCTGCGCTCAGGCAGGTTCCGGCTCCAGCAGACGCGCGGGTGGGTCGGCAATAGGTTCGAGGCGGAGCGACTCCGGCTCAACCCCGCGGGCCGCAACTACGACAGTCAGGGCGTTGGGGCGGGCAACAGCGACCCACTGCTTGCGAGGTGTGGTGAGCATCAGGGTCTCTGTCGGCGTGCCATCGATGATGACGGGCTGCGCAGACCGGACGGCGTCGAGAACCGCTGCACGGCCCTCACGCTCACGAGCTCGAAGCCAAAGCGTGACAGCGGCCCGGGACGCTTCCGGCCACCCACCTGCTGCCTGGTCTCGCCGTATCCAGCTCTGGAGCGTTTTTCGAGCGTCGCCAAGTGCCGGCTCGGGATGGAGACGTTCGCTCTTGGTGGTGATCGCCAGACGTGGCCGATCGCCTGCAGCAGGGTCGGGGACGGGCGCGTCGTAGTGGTCGATCGTGATCTCGGTGACCTGGCCGCTTCGCGATCCGCTACCCCCTAGCCGTGCGGGCCAGCCGTCGGCGCCGTAGGTCGGGAACCGAGTCTGGCGAAGGGTCGCCACGGTGGATAGCCGTTGACGCCGGCGTTGGTCGGCGCGGGCGAGCGCTAGGCGGGCTGAGTGCTTCTCATCGTTCTCTTTATCGGGGAAGGCGAGACCGACGCTCAGAAGTGTGGCCTCGGGTTCCTCGTGGCCACACACCCGGCACGACACGACCGGGTTGGGGGCGGCGGTCCCATCCGGCATGCCATGGCCGCCTCGCCACTGCTCGAAGGGGGTGTACTCCTCGAAATCGATCGCGCCACATCCGGGACATTGCTCCGCTGCGCCGGTCCGTTCGCACGACCGAGTCTGGACCAGATGCGTGGATGTCCGATACCGGGGGCCGGTTCAGCGACCTCGCCTACGCCGACGGAGCGACGAGCGTTCCCGGGGAACCGGAGGACCCCCGGCCCGGCCGCCTCACGGCCACCGGACCAGGGGTCTCGCCACTGCCGGGCCCGCACCTTCGCGAGGACCCAAGTGCGGAGGGAGTGGGATTTGAACCCACGGTGGGCAGGACCCACAACGGTTTTCGAGACCGTCCGATTCGGCCGCTCTCGCATCCCTCCTCGCAGGTCAGAGCCTACAAGCCCGACCTCCCCGGTGCAACAGGACTACTGTCGGGACTACTAACCATCACCGGGAACGTCGGAGGAGCGTAGCCGTGGCCCAGGGCACCAAGTCGGAGATCCGCCCTGGTGTCTGGCGGCTCAGAGTGTTCGTCGGTGTCGACCCGACGACGGGCAAGCGCCGCCAGCTGAGCCGCACGGTCCAAGGTGGAGCCCGGCACGCCTCGCAGGAACTGGCCCGCTTCGCCGCTGAGGTACAGGCCGGCGACGTGCCGGCGGGGCCCGACCAGACCCTCTCGGAGTTCCTCTCGTCGTGGCTGGATTTCGTGGAGTCCCAGCGGTCACCGACGACGATCCGGGGCTATCGGGACAAGGTGCGGCGCTGGAACGTCGCCCTGGGGCAGGTGCGGGTCTCGAAGTTGACCGCCCAGGACCTGGACCGCACCTATGCCCGTTGGCTGGGCGAGGGGGCCTCGCCGGCGACGATCCGCCACTGCCACCGGATCCTGGCCACCGCCCTCAAGCAAGGGCAGCGCTGGGGCCTGGTGACCAGCTGCGTGACGGACGTGGCCTGCCCGCCGGCGAGCGAGCACCGCCCTCCCCCCGACATCGATCCGGTGACCTGGCAGGCGGTGGTCCTCGACTTGAAGGAGCGGGAGCCGGTGACGGCCATGGCGGTGCTGCTGGCCGGAGTCACCGGCGCCCGGCGGGGAGAGCTGTGCGGGCTTCGGTGGTCTGACGTCGACTGGACCCGAAGCATGGTGATGATCGCTCGCTCGATCCACCACGGCCTCGACAAGAAGGAGCTCGTCGTCGCTCCGACCAAGACCGGCAGGATCCGGCGGGTGTCGCTCGATGCCCGCACCGTGGCGCTCTTGGACCAATACCGATCCCAGGCTTCGGTATGGGCGGAGGGGGCCGGCGTCGAGCTGGCGGAGGACGGCTACATTCTCACGTTCGACCCGAGCGGCCAGTCGCCGCTCAAGCCCGACACGATCACCGCCGGCTTCTCCCGGGCTGCCCGGCGGGTGGGGGCGAAGATCAGGTTCCACGACCTGCGGCACATGAGCGCCTCGTTGCTCATCGGCGCCGGAACCGACGCGCGGACCGTCGCCGGCCGGCTCGGCCACACCGACGCCTCGACGACGCTGCGGATCTATGCCCACGCCTTCGAGGCGCAGGACCGCCAGGCGGCAGAGGTGTTGGGGGCGCTGCTGCCGGTCTGAGGGTCCTGGTTTGGGGACAACCCGGCTGCGGCAACGCGCCTGCGGCGTGCTACAAGTCGAACAACGGCGGATCGTCCGCTGCGGGCTCCACGATCGCGGCGGCGGCGCCGACCGCCCGACCGCGGGCGTCGCGGACCAGGGTGAAGCGCGCCGGGAACCGGCGGGTGTCCCCGTCGGCGCACATCACCGGGATCGCCGCTCCCATTCCCTCCGCCCGGGCGACCCCGGACTGCATGGCCGCTCGGAACCCCGCCCAGTGCCGTTCCCGGTAGTCGGGGGGCACGATCACATCCAGGTCCCTGCCGACCACTGGTGCTGGAGCGTGTCCGGTGAGAGCCTCGGCGTCGCCCGCGAACGCCACGATGACGCCGTCCCGGTCTACGAGGATCATGGCCTGCCGACCCATGATGTGATCCTGCGCCGGCTCGCTCGCCTTGGCAAGGGTCGGCTGCTTGGATGGGACTATGAGCGATCACGACCCGCCGCGTGTGGTTAGGGCATCTCGGATCATCGGAGCCAGCGCGGAGCGTGTCTTCGAGTTGATCGCCGACCCCGCCCAGCAACCTCGCTGGGATGGCAACGACAACCTGGCCGAGGCCGCCCCCGGGCAACGGGTGCGAGCCGCCGGTGACGTCTTCACCACCCGCCTGAAGAACGGCGCAGTGCGCGAAAACCGGGTCGTTGACTTCGCTGAGGGGCGGCGCCTGGCCTGGCAACCAGCTGAGCAAGGCAAGTCCCCGCCAGGGCATCTCTGGGCGTGGGAGCTGGAACCGCTCGACCCGACGCGGACCGTGGTCACCCACGTCTACGACTGGACCCACCTCACGGACCCTTCTCGGATGCCGCGTGCCCAAGCGACCACCGCTGACAAGCTGCAAGCCTCGCTCGATCGACTTGCGGTCTTAGCGGAGGAGCCCCCGTCTGGCTCCGAGCCTTGAGCGGCTCGCGCACGTCCTTTGCGGCCAACCAGGCGCTGCTGCTCGACCAGAGCGCGTCTTACCTCAGAATTGGCGAGACCGTCGATCCCGGCAACACCTCCGGGTACCCGGCGGCGGTCGGCGAGCTGGTTCAGCTGGCCGGTTTGCCGGAGACCGGCGACACGCCAGCGCAGATGGCTCTGGCCAAGTCCGACATCGCCGCTCTCGACAGCTTCTTCGCCACCCCGGGAGCCGTCGGATAGCGCCCTTCGGGCGTCGCCCGAGCCAGATCGCCGACGAAGGAGGAGACCGCGCCCGGCCGCTGCCGCGTCACCGGCCGCCAAAGGCATTAAGACCGGCCCGACTCCAGTCGATGGGGATCTGATCGAGTGCACCCGAGCGAAGGAAGTCAACCGATGTCCATCTCCCCAGTCAGCCAAGGACCCGCAGTCGCACCACCGCCGCCTCCCCCCCCGGCGGCAGCCGCCGCTGCGGCGGTGGCCGCCACTTCCAGCTCGGTCGCCGCTCAGGTGACGCCCCAAGCGGTGTCCGCGGCGGTGCTGCAGCGGGCCACCGGCGACGGTGACGGCCGTACCGGCGCCGCCGCCCTCAACGACGGTGACGCCGCGGCTCAGGCCGCGGCCCTGCAGGCCAAGTCCGTCGGACGCCACGTCGACGTCAAGGCCTGACCAACGGGCACCCACCTGGCTTCCCCACGCCGGGTGGGTGCCCTGGCCGCTGCCGCGCTAGTCGAGCGGCCGGCGGGCGATCGCTGGGGGCTCGCGCCCGGCGAGCAGCCACCCGCCGCCGGAGGCCAGCAGCGGAAGGCCGGCGACGATGAGGACCAGGTTGACCACCGGTACCCGACCGAGGGGACTCAGGTCGCTGCGGTACCACACGAGCAGCGCCGCGTAAGCGCCGGCGGTGCCGAGCAGGGCGCCGAGGAGGGCGAGAGCGCCGCTGGTCGCGCCGGTGATCGTTCTCCTGGTGGCGCTGCCTGCCCCGGCGGCGGCCAGGATCCGTAGGGCGCCGGCGGTCTCGCTGCGGATCAGGCCGACGGTCATGCCGAGGACGCCGAGGGCGAGCAGTACGCCTACGGCGGTCGACCAGTTGCGCAGCGCCGCGGAGGACTTGGTCGCGGTCCTGGCCTCCACGTAGAGGCCGAGGCCGGCCGCCGCGGCTTGGGCGGTGTGGATCTGCTGGCCGGTGAGCGGGTGCGCCGCTTGGACCAGCCAGGCGCCAGGCAGGGCGGTCAGGCCGAGTCGCTGGAGGGCGGCGGTGGTCAGGAGGCTCCCGGGAGCGGAGCTGTACCGGGGGAGCTGGGTGAGGTGCTGGAGGGTCGGGGTCACGTCCGCTACCTTCGGCGGTCCGCCGTTCGCGGTTCCCGGACCGACGGGCGACTGGAGAGCGAAGAGCTTCCGACCGGCGAGGTCGCTGCGCGCGGTGAGGATGTCGGCGCCGGAGCTGACTGCGGAGGGGCTGATGCCGTAGTGGGCGAGCAGGGCGGGCGTCGCCACGTACAGCGGGTCGAAGCCTCCTGAGATCTCGACGCCTCGGGGACGGATCGTCACCTTGGCGAGGGACGCGACCGGGTAGCCGGCAGGGATGGTGCGGCCGCCGGGGCCCGAGATCGGCGGCTGGAGGCCGGCGGCGGGGCTGTAGGCCTGCTCGAGGGGGACCATCGTGGCGTGGATGGCGCGGGCCAGTTGGTCGAGCCGGCCGGTGACGGCGCCGAGCTGTGGAGCGCTGAGCGGGGGTACCTGCCCGGCGCTGGTGTCGGGCGTGACGTACATCATCAGCTGGTCGGGGGCCAGGTTGCCGACCGGGTCGGGTGTGGAGCTGGCCGCGGAGCTGACGGCGATGGTCGCGGTGATCGCGAGCGCCAGGGTGATCGACCCGAGCGCGGCGCCGGAGCGGGCCTGGTAGCGGACCAGGTCCCGCAGGGCCAGCCGGACGGCGACACCGGTCCTCGCGGCAGCGGCGGCGAGGACCCGGATCGCCAGCGGAGCGAGGAACAGCAGCCCGATCGGGGTGACCAGCGCTCCGAGGACGATGAACGGCGGCCGGGTGTGATCGGATCCGTGGTCGGAGAAGTACAGGAGGGCGAGGCCGCCGGCGACCAGCACCGCGCCGACAGCCGAGAAGCGACGCACCGACCGCGGCGGGGATGGGCGCCCCGCGAAGGCGGCGATGACCGACGCCTTGGTGATGGCCCGCGCCGGCCACCAAGCCGCGATGAGCGCGGTCAGCACGGCGAGGACCAGGCTGACCCCGACGGCCCACCACGGCAACCCGAAGCGGTCGATCCGGTGGCCCGACGTCGCCTGCAGGGTGGGCACGAAGGCCAGCCAGGCGCCGACGCCGATCACCCCTCCGGCGAGCGCGCCGAGCGCGCCGACGGCGGCGCCGTCGGCGAGCATGACCAGCCGGACCTGGCGGTCGGTGGCGCCGAGGGAGGAGAGCATGCCGAGCGCCCGTTGATGCCGTTGGGCCATGACGGTGAAGCCGGCTACCGCCATCAACCCGACGAACAGCAGGCCGATGGTTCCGAGCGCCAACACCAGCGCGTCCGCGGCCCCGGAATGCTGCGGGCCCCGCGAGCTCACCGACCCGTTGAGGCTCACGCCGAGCCCACGGCCGGGGCCGGGATGCCACGAGGTGAAGATCGACACCGTCGTCGGGGGGCGGGCCTGGCCGGGGGCGACCAGCGCGAACTCGTCGAGCAGGTTCAGTGGGTTCTCCACTATGCCGACGACGCGCCGGCTCGTGCCGCCGGCGGTCCAGGTGCTGCCGATCTTGAGGTCGAACTGCCTGGCGAGCCCGCTGGTCAGCGCGACCTCGCCCGGGCCGGCCGGGTAGCTCCCGGCGTCTAAGCGCAGCGTCACCCGGTCGAAGGTCCCGCCCGGCGCCTGGTCTCGGATGTCGATGCTGGCGACCGACCCTGGGATGGCCAGCTGCTGGTGGGCGACGACGTCGAGGGGACCGGCCTTGGCGCGCAGCGCGGCGATGTCGGCGGCCAGCCGCTGGTTGGAGCCCGACAGCGTGACGATGGTGTTGGCGGTGCCGAAGGTCGGGTCGGCCTTGAGCTTGGTGGCGTTGGTCGCCGTGCCCAACCCCACGATCGTCGCGGCCACCGCCAGCGTCAGCATGGAGAGGACCAGCAGGTGGCGGCGCCACTCCCGGCGGAACAGCCGCCACCCCCACCTGGCGACGGCGCGCCGAGCCGGCCTGCCACCACCCGAGCGAGCCTCGACCGGCGCCGGCCGCTCGGACAGGATCGCGCTCACGGGTTTGGGGTGAGGAGGGATTCGGGACCCGACGCGGGGACCGTCTGGTCGACGATCCGCCCGTCGCGGAGGAACACCACCCGGTCTGCCCACGACGCCAGCTGCGCGTCGTGGGTCACCACCACGCCGGCCACTCCCCGCCGGCAGGCGGCGCGGATCAGGCGCATCACCGCCTCGCCGTTGGCCGAGTCGAGAGCGCCGGACGGTTCGTCGGCGAGCAGCAGCCGGCGATCGCCCACGACCGCCCGGGCGATCGCCACCCGCTGGCGCTCACCGCCGGACAGCTCGTCGGGGAAGCTCCCTGCCCGCCCTCGCAGCCCCAGCTCGTCGAGGGCTCTCAGCCCGCACTGGACGGCCGACCTCGCCGGCATGCCGTCGAGTTCGAGCGGCAGCGAGACGTTCTCGGCGACGGTGAGCCCAGCGAGGAGGTTGAAGTCCTGGAACACGTACCCGAGGCAGCGGCGCCGGATCCGGGCCCGGTCGTCGCGCCCCATGCCCGACACCGGCTCGCCGGCGATGAGCACGTCACCAGAGGTCGGCTCCTCGAGGGTCCCGGCGATCGTCAGCAGGGTGCTCTTGCCCGATCCGCTCGGACCCATCACCGCCACCAGCTGACCCTCGCCGACAGACAGCGACACTTCCCGCAGCGCATGGACCTGGGCCGATCCCTCGCCGTAGACCTTCGATACGCCCCGCAGTTCCAGCACGGTCATGGCCTCAACACCACCTTCCTCGGAGTCTTCGGCAGCGGCGCACGCGGGAGGTCCCGGTCCTCCAGCGACGCCCGCTTGATGCGACCGTCCGCGGCGTCCAGCCAACGCACCACCGCGTCGAGGCGGAACAGCTCGGCGTCCACGGCCAACCCGAAACCCAGGTCCCGGTCGGCCGCGTACTCCTTGAGCCGGGTCCACTCCTGCATCAGCTGCACCAGGTACCGGCGGTGGGTCTGCACCACCTCGTGGACGTCGACGCCCGGCAGCTCCACCGCGACGAGGACTTTGATCACCAGCTCGTCGCGAGGCGGTGATGACAGGTCGGGCGGGGTCCGCAGCCACGCCGCCAGCTCCGCCCGGCCCTCGTCGGTGATCTTGAACCCCTTCTGCGGGCCGTCATCGTCGCCGCCGTCGGACTCGACCAGCCCGTCTCGCTCGAGGCGCTGCAAGGTCGTATACACCTGCCCGACGTTGAGCGGCCACACCTCGCCGGTGCGGGCCTCGAACTCCTGGCGCAGCTGGAGGCCGTACCTCGGCCCCTCGCTGAGCAGCGCCAGGAGGGCGTGTCGAATGGTCATGACCAGAACCAACCCGGTTGCATACTCAGTATTGTACTCATGAGGCAAGCGGATGCAAGCCCCACCGGCGACCCGACGCGGCGCGGGGTCCGGCGACGCTGGCAGACTTGCGGGGTGGCCAGCCGCATCGATTCGATCTCCCTGGATGCCATCGACCCGTCCCGGCTGGCGTCGTTTTGGTGCGCGGTGCTCGGCTGGGAGGTCCTCGAGGAGGAGGAAGGGGGCGTCCGCGTCGGCAACCCCGACCGGTCGCTGCCCGCTCTGGACTTGCTGCCCGTCCCCGACCGCAAGCAGGTGAAGGACCGCCTGCACCTGGACCTTCGAGCCGACGGGACCACCCGCGACGCCGAACTGGCCCGGCTGACGAACCTAGGCGCCCGCCCGGTCGACGTGGGCCAGGGGAGCGACGTCAGCTGGGTGGTCCTCGCCGACCCGGAGGGCAACGAGTTCTGCCTGCTGTCGCGCACCGTCGACGAAGCGGCGCAGGCCGCCGCCGGCTGACCCTACAGCTCGACCGTGGCCGGCTCGTCGGGGGCCGCGGCGACCGGCGCGGAGCCGCCGTCGTCCACGTAGCGCGATCCCCGCGACCAAGAGGCCAGCGCTGCGACCAGGCAGGCGACGGTGGCGAACACGAACGCCTCGGTCAGCCCGGAGTGGAACGGCTTGGAGATCAGCTGCGGGAAGAACGAGTGCCCGGTGAGCGCGCTCTGGTTGGCCGGGGACAGCTTGGACAGCACGTTGGTGCCGACCAGGGTCTGGATGGGGTTGTAGCCGAGGAACGCGGCGAAGAGGATCGACACCGGGGGCAGGTGACCGACCCGGCTCGCGGTGGCGGCGTCCACGCCGTGGGCCGTGAGACCGTGGATCAGCGCGCCCGAGAGGGTCGACGCCAGCCCGACGATCATCAAGGTGAAGAAGATGCCGATCGACAGGACCTGGGCGGAGTTTTGGAATGTCGAGTTCATGGCGCCGCCGACGCCGCGCTCCGACGCGGGCAGGCTGTTCATTACTCCGGCCCGGTTGGGTGACGCGAACGCCCCCATTGACAGGCCGTTCAGGAGCAGGATGACCGCGAACTGCCAGTAGGTGAAGTCGACCGGCAACAGCAGGAGGAGGAGAAAAGTGGCCGCCGCGCCGACCATCCCGCCGGTCGCGAAGGGCCGCGCGCCGAAACGGTCCGAAAGGATGCCCGAGATCGGCCCGGCAATCAAGAACCCGACGGTTAGCGGCAGCATGTAGATCCCGGCCCAAAGCGGCGTCCTGGTGAAGTCGTATCCGTGCTCGGGGAGCCAGATCCCCTGCAGCCAGATGATCAGCATGAACATGAGGCCGCCGCGCCCGACCGCGGAGAGGAACGTGGACAGCGTGCCGAACGTGAACGCCCGGATCCGAAACAGCGGGAGCCGGAACATCGGCGACTGCACCCGCGACTCGATGATCCCGAAGGCGATCAGGCAGGCAACACCGACCCCGAGCTCGGTCAGGACCGGCGTGCTACCCCAACCCATGTTGTGGCCGCCGGCCGGCTCGATCCCGTAGGTGATGCCGATCATCACCAAGATCAGGCCCGCCGCGAAGGTGATGTTGCCCGGCCAGTCGATCCTCGCCGGCCGCCGGATGCTGCGGTCCTCGAGCTTGAGGTACGACCACACCGTGCCGAACAGCCCGAACGGCACGGAGATGAGGAAGATCAGCCGCCAGTCGACCGGTGCCAGCAGCCCGCCGAGGATCAGGCCGATGAACGTGCCGCTGATGCCGGCGATGTTGTTGATGCCGAGGGCCAGGCCCCGCTGGTTGGTCGGGAACGCGTCGGTGAGGATCGCCCCCGAGTTGGCGATCAAGAACGCCGCGCCGATCCCCTGCAGGATCCGCCCGATGATCAACCACAGCGCGCCGGCCCGCCCGGTGAGCGGGTCGACGGTGAGGAACAGCGACGCGACGGTGTAGACGACGAAGCCCAGGTTGTACATCTTGACCCGGCCGAACATGTCGCCCAGCCGCCCCAGGCTGACGACCAGCACGCTGCTCACGACCAAGAAGCCGAGGATCATCCAAAGCAGGTAGAAGCTGTTGCCGGCGCCGAGCGGGTCGAGGCCGATGCCCCGGAAGATGTCGGGCATCGCGATGAGCATGATGGACGCGTCGATGGTCGCCAGCAGCACGCCGATGGTGGTGTTGGACAGCGCCACCCACTTGTACCTCTCGCCCCGCGGGTCGGGCCCGGCGCCCGCGTCGCCGACGATCGGGGCGGTGGTCACGACTGTGCCTGCGTGGTCATCGTCGGCTGTCTCCCCTGCACCGGTTACTTAGAGGCCGCGCGGATAGGCGAAGGAGCCCCTGACCAGCATCTCCGCGCCGTTTGAGGGGCATCCACCGGTCGTCGTGTTGGCCCGAGTTTGATCTCGGGTGCGACCAACAACCGACGACCGAG
>NZ_JAIMCB010000001.1:589779-709200 GCF_025499425.1 Acidiferrimicrobium sp. IK | reverse complement strand
GACCGCAAGCCCGCCCACCGCATCGCCCAGTTCGCCCTGGCCGTCACATTCCTGCTCGTCGCCAAACTCATCGACTGGCGAAACCGCTGGTCACCGGCATCAACACCAATCCGCTGAGCCTCTTAGCACGTTCTTCAACGCTTGCAGCCCTCGATGCTGCAGAGCCTTGATCGCTGCGGTGCTCTTGCCGAGGGCCTGCGCGGTCTGCTCGAGAGTCAGGTCGGCCACGAGACGCAGCAGGATCACGTCGCGCTGGTCGGCCGATAGCCGCCCGCACAGTCGCGCGACCCGCTCGGACTCCAGATTGGCGATCGCTTGAGACTCGGTGTCGCGGGCGGGGGCCGGCTCCGGCGACGCTTGGTCCTGGGACACCTGGACGACGCGGCGATCCCGTCTGCGGCGGTCGTCGACCACCCGTCGGTGGGCGATGCAAAACAGGAAGGATCGGAAGTCGCTCTCGCCGCCGTGGAAGGCGGGCAGCCCTTGGAACACTCCGAGGAACACCTCGCTGGAGAGATCTTCGGGGTCCCACGCGCCCTGCGCCCGGAGGTATCCGACCACCGACGGGACGAACGCCCGGTACAGAGCCTCGAACGCCCACGCAGTGCCCGTCGATGCCGCGGCCAGGATCGTGTCCACCTGTTCCGGCGAAAGGTGCGGTTCCGTTGCCATAGCCCACTTGTAGGGTCGACGCTCCAGGGGTCCCGCTGAAGTCGCCTTCCCTCGTCCAGCAACGACGCCGGCTCCCCAGGCGGCCTTGGCACTGTGGTCGAGTGAAACAAGCGCCGGGCCACAGCTACCCCGACTGGGCCACGACCCTTACCGGTCGCCCTCAGATCAGCCTCCGGAACGACGGTGGCCGCCCCCAGAGGGGCGGCCACCGTCACAACGTCAATGCAAGCCGAGCACTAACCGGCGCTCAACCACATCGGTCGAGCGCTAACCGGCGCTCTCTTCGCCGCTGGCCCCGAAGCCGGGGGCGGCGGTGTCGGTACCGAAGTCACCGAACGAGCCGACCAGTCCGCCGTCGGCGCCGTCGCCGGCCGTCGGGCCGATCGACGCCAGCCACGCGGCCAGGTCCTCGGTGCCGGCCTCCTCCTCCGAGCTCCAAAACGTCATGTGCTCGGCTTCGGGGGCGTCCATCACCAGGTCCCGGTACCGGGTCATGCCGGTGCCGGCGGGGATCAGCTTCCCGATGATGATGTTTTCCTTCAGCCCGTAGAGGTGGTCGGACTTGCCTTCGATGGCCGCCTCGGTGAGGACCCGGGTGGTCTCCTGGAAAGACGCCGCCGACAGCCAGCTCTCGGTGGCCAGCGACGCCTTGGTGATCCCCATCAGCTCGGGGCGGCCCTCGGCGGGCCGCTTGCCCTCGGTGACCAGCTGACGGTTGGCCTCCGCGTAGTTGCGGGAGTCGACCCGCTCCCCGGGCAGGAACGGCGATTCGCCCTGCTCGGCGACGAGCACCCGGCGCAGCATCTGGCGGACGATGAGCTCGATGTGCTTGTCGTGGATCGACACGCCCTGGTCGCGGTACACCTGCTGGACCTCGGAGACCAGGTACTGCTGGGTGGCCCGGATCCCCTTGATCTCGAGGAGCGCCTTCGGGTCCTTCGGACCGTCGACGATGGAGTCGCCGGCGGCGATCTCGCCGCCCTCGTGGACGCCCTCGGCCAGCTTGGCCCGGAGGCTGACGTTGACCGACCACTCCTCGCCCTCGTCGGAGACGACGGTGACCCGCCGGGCGTTGTCCTCGTCGGCGAGGCGGACCACACCCGAGACCGGCGACAGGATCGCCGCGCCCTTCGGGGTGCGGGCCTCGAACAGCTCGACGACGCGGGGCAGACCGTGGGTGATGTCCTCACCGGCGATACCACCGGTGTGGAAGGTACGCATGGTCAGCTGCGTGCCGGGCTCCCCGATCGACTGGGCGGCGATGACACCGACCGCCTCACCGAGCTCGATCTCGAGGTTGGTGGCCAGCGACCGCCCGTAGCAGGCGGCGCAGATGCCCTGCTCGGCGTCGCAGGTGAGCACCGAGCGGCACAGGACCTCGGTGACCGCAGGGTCGTCGCGGAGGGTGACCATGATCTCCGGGGAGATCATGGTGCCCGCCGGCAGGACCGTGCCGTCGGAGAGGGTGACGTCGCGGGCGATCACCCGGCCGTCCATGCGGGTCTCCAGGTAGGTCCGGGCCCGGTCGTCGTCTTGGTGGACGTCGCGGATCCAGATGCCGCGAGTCGAGCCGCAGTCGTCCTCCCGGATGATCAGCTCCTGGGCGACGTCCACCAGACGCCGGGTCAGGTACCCGGAGTCGGCGGTGCGAAGCGCGGTGTCGGCCAGGCCCTTGCGGGCGCCGTGGGTGGAGATGAAGTACTCCAGCACCGACAGGCCCTCACGGAACGAGGACAGGATCGGGCGGGGGATCATCTCGCCGCGGGGGTTGGAGACCAAGCCCTTCATACCGGCGATCTGGCGGACCTGCTGCGGGTTACCGCGGGCGCCGGAGTCGACCATCATGTCGAGCGGGTTGAACGGGATGGCGTGGAGGGCGTCCTCCATGGCCTTGCCGACCTCGGAGTTGGCCGAGGTCCAGATCTCGATCTCCTTCTGGCGCCGCTCGTCGTCGGTGATGATGCCCCGCTTGAACTGCGTCTCGGCCTTCTGGGCCTCGCCTTCGTAGCGTTCGATGATCTCCCGCTTGGTCGGCGGGGTCCGCACGTCGTTGATCGAGATGGTCAGCCCGGACTGCGCCGCGTACCTGAAGCACAGGTCCTTGATCCGGTCCAGGCTCTCGGCCACCTCGGCCCGGTTGTAGCGGTCCGCGAGGACCTCGACGATCGAGCCGATCGAACGGTTCCGCTTCCCGACGATGTCGTTGACGAAGGGGAAGTCCTCCGGCAGGGCGGTGTTGAAGATGATCCGCCCGGCGGTGGTCTCGATCTCCGTGGCCTCGGTGGCGTCGGCGACGGGATCACCGGAGGTGGCGACGTCGTTGCCGCCGTCGGCGACCAGCGCCTCGTTCTCGCCGGCCTCGGTGCCCCCGGCGACGACCTGCGGCCGGCGCCACAGGATCTTCGCGTGGAGGTCCAAGTCGCCGCCCTCGTACGCCCGCAGCACCTCGTGGAGGTGGCGGAACACCCGGCCCTCACCCGTGACGCCGTCTTTGACCAGCGTCAGGTAGTAGGCGCCGAACACCATGTCCTGGGTCGGGGTGACGATCGGGCGGCCGGTGGCCGGCGAGAGGATGTTGTTGGCCGAGAGCATCAAGATGCGGGCCTCGGCCTGCGCCTCCGCGGACAGCGGCAGGTGGACGGCCATCTGGTCGCCGTCGAAGTCGGCGTTGAACGCGGTGCACACCAGCGGGTGCAGCTGGATGGCCTTGCCCTCGACCAGGACCGGCTCGAACGCCTGGATACCCAAGCGGTGGAGGGTCGGGGCCCGGTTGAGGAACACCGGGTGCTCCTTGATGACCTCCTCGAGGACGTCCCACACCTGGGTGCGGCGCCGCTCGACCATCCGCTTCGCGGACTTGATGTTCTGCGCCAGCTCCAAGTCGACCAGGCGCTTCATCACGAACGGCTTGAACAGCTCGACGGCCATCTGCTTGGGCAGGCCGCACTGGTGCAGGCGCAGCGTCGGGCCGACCACGATGACCGAACGGCCGGAGTAGTCGACGCGCTTGCCGAGCAGGTTCTGGCGGAACCGGCCCTGCTTGCCCTTCAACATGTCCGAGAGGCTCTTGAGCGGCCGGTTGCCCGGGCCGGTGACCGGACGGCCGCGACGGCCGTTGTCGAAGAGGGCGTCGACGGCCTCCTGCAGCATCCGCTTCTCGTTGTTCACGATGATCTCGGGGGCTCCGAGGTCAAGCAGGCGCTTCAGGCGGTTGTTGCGGTTGATGACCCGGCGGTACAAGTCGTTCAGGTCGGAGGTCGCGAACCGGCCACCGTCGAGCTGGACCATCGGGCGCAGCTCCGGCGGGATCACCGGCACCGCGTCGAGGATCATCGCCCGCGGGTCGTTGGCCCGCCGGCCGTTGTCGTCGCGGCGGTTGAACGCGGTGACGATCTTCAGGCGCTTGATCGCCTTCTGCTTGCGCTGCACCGACAGCGGCCGGCGGCCGTCGACGGGGTCGATGGCCTCGCGGAGCTTGATCTCCTCCTCGTCGAAGTCGATCTCGCCGATCAGCTGGGCGATCGCCTCGGCGCCCATGCCGCCCCGGAAGTAGTCGCCGTAGCGGTCCTTCAGCTCACGCCACAGCAGCTCGTCCTCGATGATCTTGCGGCTGTGGAGGTTGCGGAACTCGTCGAAGGAGCGCCGCACCAAGTCGATGTCGCCCTCGGCGCGCTCGCGGATGCCGGCGAGCTCCTTGTCCACCTGGCGCTGGCGGGCCTTGATCTCGGAGTCCTTGGCGCCGTCCTTCTCCAGCTGGGCCAGCTCGTCCTCGAGGGCCTTGAACCGCCGGTCGAGGGCCAGGTCGCGGTCGCGCTCGATCTCGCCCAGCTCCTCGAGCAGCTCCGCCTCGAGGTTGGGGATATCCGCGGTGCGCTTCTCCTCGTCGACGAAGGTGACCAGGTTGGCCGCGAAGTAGATGACCTTCTCCAGCTGCTTGGCCTTCAGCTCCTCGCGGGCCTCGGTGCCCATGAGCAAGTAGGCCAGCCAGCTGCGGGTGCCGCGCAGGTACCAGATGTGCACGACGGGCGCGGCCAGCTCGATGTGGCCCATCCGCTCGCGGCGGACCTTCGAGCGGGTGACCTCGACGCCGCAGCGCTCACAGACGATGCCGCGGAAGCGGACCCGCTTGTACTTGCCGCAGTAGCACTCCCAGTCCTTGGTCGGACCAAAGATCTTCTCGCAGAACAGCCCGTCCTTCTCCGGACGCAGCGTCCGGTAGTTGATGGTCTCGGGCTTTTTGACCTCGCCGTTGGACCAGGTACGGATCGAGTCGGCGGTGGCCAGACCGATCCTCAACTGATCGAAGTTGTTCACATCGAGCATGTGGCTCAGAACCCTCTCTCTGCTGCTCGGCGGGCATCTTCCTCGTCGGAGCCGCGCTCCGGTCGAGAGATGTCGATGCCCAGTTCTTCCGCGGTGCGGAACACGTCTTCGTCCAGCTCACGCATCTCGATCTCCTCGCCGGTGAGCGAGAGGACCTCGACGTTGAGGCAGAGCGACTGCATCTCCTTGATGAGCACCTTGAAGCTCTCGGGGATGCCTGGTTCGGGGATGTTCTCCCCCTTGACGATCGCCTCGTAGACCTTGACCCGGCCGAGGACGTCGTCGGACTTGATGGTCAGCAGCTCCTGCAGGGCGTAGGCGGCGCCGTAGGCCTCGAGGGCCCACACCTCCATCTCCCCGAAGCGCTGGCCGCCGAACTGGGCCTTGCCGCCGAGGGGCTGCTGGGTGATCATCGAGTAGGGCCCGGTGGAGCGGGCGTGGATCTTGTCGTCCACGAGGTGGGCCAGCTTCAAGATGTACACGTAGCCGACCGAGATCGGGTTGTCGTAGGGCTCGCCGGTCCGGCCGTTGTACAAGGTGGCCTTGCCGTCGGTGCCGATCAGGCGGCCGTCGACGCCGTAGGTGGTGCCGGGGGCCTCCGGGTTGAGGGTGGCGAACACCTTCTGCATCGTCGGGTGCCGGCCGGCCTCGAGCTCCTCGTCCCAGTGGGCGCCGTCGAACACCGGCGTGGCCACGTGCACCGACGGCTGCCCGATCGGGCGGGTCTTCTTCTCGGTGCCCCGCTTGGGGACGGTGGCCAGCTCGTTGCCTTCCCAGCCCCAGCGGGCGGCCCACCCGAGGTGGGACTCGAGGACCTGCCCGACGTTCATCCGGGACGGCACGCCGAGGGGGTTCAAGATGATGTCGACGGGGGTGCCGTCGGCCAGGAACGGCATGTCCTCGACCGGGAGGATCTTGGAGATGACGCCCTTGTTGCCGTGGCGGCCGGCCAGCTTGTCGCCCTCGGAGATCTTGCGGCGCTGCGCGACGTACACCCGCACCAGCTGGTTGACCCCGGGCGGCAGCTCGTGGGCGTCCTCACGGGAGAACACCCGCACGTCGATGACCTTGCCGGACTCGCCGTGGGGGACCTTGAGGGACGTGTCTCGCACCTCGCGGGCCTTCTCGCCGAAGATCGCCCGCAGCAGGCGCTCCTCGGGGGTCAGCTCGGTCTCGCCCTTGGGGGTGACCTTGCCGACCAGGACGTCCCCGGCGGACACCTCGGCGCCGACGCGGATGATGCCCCGGTCGTCGAGGTCCTTCAGGATCTCCTCGGACAGGTTGGGGATGTCCCTCGTGATCTCCTCGGCGCCGAGCTTGGTGTCGCGGGCGTCGACCTCGTGCTCCTCGATGTGGATCGAGGTCAGCACGTCGTCGCGCACCAGGCGGGAGGAGAGGATGATGGCGTCCTCGTAGTTGTAGCCCTCCCACGGCATGAACGCGACGAGGAGGTTCTTGCCGAGCCCAAGCTCGCCCATCTCGGTGGAGGGCCCGTCGGCCAGCACGTCACCCTTCTCGACCGAGGCGCCCTCGTCGACGACGATGCGCTGGTTGAGGCAGGTGTTCTGGTTGGAGCGGCGGAACTTGCTCAGCCGGTACACCTTCCGGCCGAGGGTGACCCCGGCCCAGTCGGACTGGCCCGGCTCGTAGTCGACGGTTACGTGCTCGCCACCGACCTCGATCACCAGGCCCTTGCCCTCGGCCAGCAGCACGTCGCCGGCGTCGCGAGCGGCGCGGGCCTCGACGCCGGTGCCGATGAACGGCGCCTCCGGCTTGACCAGCGGCACCGCCTGCTTTTGCATGTTGGCGCCCATCAGCGCCCGGTTGGCGTCGTCGTGCTCGACGAAGGGGATCAGCGCGGTGGAGATGGAGACCATCTGCTTGGGGCTGACGTCCATCAGGTCCACCTCGGTGGGCGGCACGAAGTCAACCTCGGAGGTGGTGCCGTAGGTGGTGCCGCCGGCGCCGACGCGCACGCCGGGACCCTGCGGCGCCCGACGCACCAGCACCCGGTCGTCGACGAGGGTGCCGTCCTCGGCCAGCTTGGCGTTGGCCTGGGCGATGACGTACTGCTCTTCCTCGTCGGCCGCGAAGTACTGGATCTCCTCGGTGACGATGCCGTCGACGACCTTGCGGTACGGCGTCTCGATGAAGCCGTAGGAGTTGATCCGCCCGTACGACGCGAGGTGGCCGATCAGGCCGATGTTCGGGCCTTCGGGGGTCTCGATCGGGCACATCCGGCCGTAGTGGGAGGTGTGCACGTCTCGGACCTCGAAGCCGGCCCGCTCCCGGGACAGGCCGCCCGGGCCCATCGCCGACAGGCGCCGCTTGTGGGTCAGGCCCGACAGCGGGTTGGTCTGGTCCATGAACTGCGACAGCTGGGAGGTCCCGAAGAACTCCTTGATCGCGGCGACGACCGGGCGGATGTTGATCAGCGTCTGGGGGGTGATCGCCTCGACGTCTTGGGTGGTCATGCGCTCGCGCACCACCCGCTCCATCCGCGACAGCCCGACGCGGACCTGGTTTTGGATCAGCTCGCCGACGGAGCGGATCCGCCGGTTGGCGAAGTGGTCCTGGTCGTCGAGGCGGTAGCCGCTCTCGCCCTGCGCCAGGTGCAGCAGGTAGCTGCACGCGGCGAGGATCTCGCTTCGCGACAGGACGCCCTGGCCCTCCTCGGGGTGCTCGAGGTCGATGCCGAAGAGCTCCTCGGCCTTGGCGATCTCCGGGCCGAGCTTGCGGTCCAGCTTGTAGCGCCCGACCCGGGTCAGGTCGTAGCGCTTCCCGTTGAAGAACGCGTTCTCGAAGTAGGCGCGGGCGGACTCGGCCGAGGGCGGCTCGCCGGGACGGGCCCGCTTGTAGATCTCGAGCAGGGCCTCCTCCTGGGTCGGGGCCAGCTCCCGCTCCTTCTCCCACTGCCCCTCGAGGAAGTCGAAGTGGCGGACGAAGCGCTCGAGGAAGCCCTCGTCGGTGTAGCCGAGGGCCCGGAGGAGCACGAACAGGCTGAGGCGGCGCTTGCGGGCCACCCGGCTGCCGGCGGTGATGTCCTTGCCGGGCTTGGCCTCGACGTCGAACTCGATCCACTCGCCGCGGTAGGGGTGGATGGTGCCGGTGACCACGGTCTTGGCGTCGCGGCCGGGCTGGAAGATGACGCCCGGCGAGCGGACCAGCTGCGACACCACGACCCGCTCGGTGCCGTTGATGATGAAGGTGCCCTTGTCCGTCATCATGGGGAAGTCACCCATGAAGACGGTCTGCTCCTTGATTTCCCCGGTGTTGGCGTTTTGGAACTGGGCGCGCACGAAGATCGGCGCGGCGTACGTCATGTCCTTCTCTTTGCACTCCTCCACCGTGAACTTGGGCGGCGGGCGGAGATCCTGATCATCCGGATCGAACTCGAGGATGAGCTTCAGTGAGCCAGAGAAGTCCTCGATCGGGCTGATGTCGCGGAACGTGTCCGCCAGACCCTGCTCGAGGAACCACTTGAACGAATCACGTTGAATCGAGATCAGGTCCGGGAGCGGCATGACCTCGTCAAGGTTGGCGAAAGAGAAGCGCTCCCGGAAGGCGGGACGAGACGGCAAGGGCCTACTCCTGGGGGAGGGTGGGTGAGCTGGCCGTGAGAACGCAGCCGAGCCGCGACGAAGCGGCTCGGAGTGCAGGGAGGGAGACCACGGCAACTGCCCAGTGTAGGCCATCGGGCAGGAGAAGACAACCGCCTTCTGCGGGCATCGTGGATTTGTCGTTGAGGGTAAGGCACTTACGGGCCGGGGTCAAGCGTTTGGGTGTTGAAAAGGTGGGGACAGGGTGGGGAAAAGTGCTGGACAGCGGCCCGGATCGCCCCGGCGGCGACCCCGGCGGCCCGGCGGACGCCGGGACGGGACTGTGGGCGGGGCCGGTCGTGACCTTGTCCTCTACGCCTCGCCGGGCCCGGGATGGTCCGATGAGGGGAGGTAGTCACCCAAGGAGGTGCGCCATGCAGCCCTCGTACCCGGTCCGCCTCGACGGCCACGTCGACCCGGCCGCCCGCCGCTGGTTGTGGGTGGCCAAGCTGGTGCTGGTCATCCCCCACGTCGTGGTGCTGTGGGCGCTTTGGATCGTGGTGACGGTGCTGACCGTGGTGGCCGGCGTGTCGATCCTCTTCACCGGCCGGTACCCGCCGAAGATCTTCGAGTTCAACGTCGGGGTGATGCGCTGGACGTGGCGGGTGCTCTTCTACACCACCGGCGCGTTCGGAACCGACCGCTACCCGCCGTTCAGCCTGGACCCCGACCCGGCGTTCCCCGCCGACTTGGAGATCGACTATCCCGAGCACCTGTCCCGGGGGCTGGTGCTGGTCAAGTGGTGGCTGCTGGCGCTCCCCCACCTGATCATCGTCGGCGTGCTGGCCGGCGGTTGGGGGTTCGGCTGGCCGGGAAGCTGGCGCCTGGCCGGCGGCGGCGGGCTGATCGCCCTCCTGGCGGTGATCGCGGCGGTGACCCGGGCGGTGCGCGGCGAGTACCCGGCCCCGCTGTTCGACTTGTTGATGGGCCTCAACCGGTGGTGCTTCCGGGTCCTCGCGTATGTTGCGCTCATGCGCGACGAGTACCCGCCGTTCCGGCTGGATCCCGGCGGCGACGACCCCGGCCACGGCATGGCCGGCATCCCGCCGGCGCCGGCAGCGGGCGGCCCGCTCGTCGGCCCAGCCGGTATCTGATCCGGTGATCCCCTCGGGGCCGCTGACCCTGCCGGCGCCCCCGGGCGGGCTCACCACCGCGGAGGTCGAGGCGCGAGAGGCCGACGCGCCGCGGGTGGTGGTGGCCGGCGTCGGCGCGGATTCCTACGCCGAGCCGCCTGGCGCTGGAGGCCCGCCGGTTATCGCTCAGCGGGTCGGAGTTGATGGACGGCATCACCTGGATCCGGGGGTGGCTGTCGGTGGTCATGCCGACGAGATCGCCTGGCGGCAGAGGACCGGAATACCGGAAAGGGTTCACGCCGGGGGCCGGCCTCCCAGCCCTATCCACCCGCACGAAAATCCGAGCCGATCGGCACGGAATTCCGAGCCGACCTTACGCCGCTGGCGGTTGCGGGAGGCCGATGTGGTGCTGGTGATCCCCCACCTGGGTCCTGGCGTATGTTGCGCTGATGCGAGACGAGTACCCGCCGATCCGGCTGGTACCTGAAACGGTGATCCCCTCGGGGCCGCTGACCCTGCCGGCGCCCCCGGGCGGGCTCACCACCGCGGAGGTCGAGGCGCGGGAGGCCGCCGGCGAGGACAACCGGTCCCGGCCCGGCGCGGAGCAGACCGGGTGGGGGATC
Organism: Acidiferrimicrobium sp. IK; assembly: GCF_025499425.1. Classification (GTDB taxonomy): domain Bacteria; phylum Actinomycetota; class Acidimicrobiia; order Acidimicrobiales; family Palsa-688; genus Acidiferrimicrobium. The sequence continues at coordinate 698,910 of NZ_JAIMCB010000001.1, read as the reverse complement.
CTGGCCCGCAACACCTTCACCTGGCTGAACCTGCTGTTCTCGATCCTCGGGGCCGCGTCGCTGGCGACGGGCGCAGGACCCGACGCCACGTTCATGGCCATCGCGGTGATCAACACTGCGGTCGGGACGGTGCAAGAGCTGCGAGCCCGCACCGCCCTCGACGCGCTGCGGGTGGTGAGCGCCCCGGTGGTGCGGGTGGTGCGCGACGGGCGGGTGACGGAGATCCCCCAGGAGCGGGTGGTGCTCGGCGAGGTCATGGAGCTGGCCGCCGGCGACCAGGTGGTCGCCGACGCGACGGTGGCGTCGGGGCACGGCGAGTGCGACGAGTCGCTGGCGACGGGCGAGTCCGACCCGGTGGCCAAGGCGCCCGGCGACCGGCTGCTGTCGGGCACGTGGGTAGTGAGCGGCGCGCTGCGGGTGGTGGTGACCGGAGTCGGCGCCGACTCCTACGCCGGGCGCCTGGCGCTGGAGGCCCGCCGGTTCTCGCTCAGCGGGTCGGAGCTGATGGACGGCATCACCTCGATCCTGCGGTGGCTTTCGGTGGTCATGCTGGTCATCGGGCCGATCCTGGTGCTGCGCCAGCTGCAGGTGCAGCCGTGGCGGGGGGCGGTGCGCGCCACCGTCGCGGCCCTGGTGGGGATGCTGCCCGAAGGGTTGGTGCTGCTCACCACCCTGGCGTTCCTGACCGCAGCGCTCCGCCTGGGGCGCCGGCGGGTGCTGGTGCAGCAGCTGCCGGCGGTGGAGACCCTGGCCCGGGTCGACGCCCTTTGCATCGACAAGACCGGCACCCTGACCGAGGGGGCGCTCGAGTGGGGCGGCCTGGACGCCGCCGACCCCGACCCCTGCCACGCGGCCGGCGGCGACCGCTACGGCCCCGACCCGGCGGGCGGCGGCGGGGACCTGGCCGGCGAGTGCCGCCGGGCGCTCGGCGCGCTCGGGGCGTTGCCGGGCGCCAACGCCACCCTGACCGCGATCGGCGCCGGGGTCGGCCCGGCGCCGGGCTGGCAGCCGGCGGGGGACGTGCCGTTCAGCTCGGCGCGCAAGTGGAGCGCGGCGGCGTTCGCCGGGCACGGCACCTGGGTGCTCGGCGCCCCCGAGATGGTCGCCGCCGCCGACCCCACCGGCCTGGGCCCGTCGGTCGCCGCCAGGGCCGCGGCCGGGGACCGGGTGCTGGTCCTGGCCCGCACCGACGCGCCGCTCGCCGGTGACGCCCTGCCCGCCGGGCTGGTGCTGGTCGCCGCGGTGTGGCTGCGGGAACGGATCCGCCCCGACGCGGCGGCGACCGTCGGCTACTTCGCCCGTCAGGGCGTCGAGGTCCGGGTCATCTCCGGGGACGCGGCGGCGACAGCGGGGGCGGTCGCCGCCGCGGTCGGCGTCGAGGGGGCGCTCCCCGCCCTCGACGCCCGGAGCCTGCCCGCCGAACCGGCGGCGCTGGCCGCCGCGGTCGCCGGCCACCGGGTGTTCGGCCGGGTGACCCCCGAGCAGAAGCGGGAGATGGTCGACGCGCTGCGCTCCGGCGGTCACGTGATCGCCATGACCGGCGACGGCGTCAACGACACCTTGGCGCTCAAGCACGCCGATCTCGGCGTCGCCATGGGGTCGGGGTCGGCGGTGGCCCGGGGGGTCGCCAAAGTGGTGCTGCTCGACGACCAGTTCGCGATGCTCCCCTCGGTGGTGTCTGAGGGCCGGCGGGTGCTGCACAACGTGGAGCGGGTGGCGACGCTGTTCCTGGTCAAAAACGTGTACTCGATCGTCGTGTCGCTGGTCGTCGCGGTCGCCGGGTGGCCCTACCCGTTCCTGCCCCGCCACCTGACGCTGATCAGCGGGCTGGCGATCGGCATCCCCGGCTTCTTCCTGGCCCTGGCGCCGAGCGAGGAGCGCTTCGAGGCCGGGTTCGTGGGCCGGGTGGTGCGGTTCTCGGCGATGGCCGGCGCGCTGGCGGCGGTGGCCATCCTGGTCGCCTACGCCCTGGCCCGGGCGGAGAGCACCGCCGGCGCCCCGGCCCGCAGCGCGGCGGTGATGGCCGCCAGCGTCGTGTCGCTTTGGGTGCTGGTCCTCGCCGCCCGGCCGCTGGCGGCGTGGAAGGTGGCGGTGATCGCCGCGGTCAGCGCCGCGCTGGCGGCCAGCTTCGTCACCCCCGGGGTCAACACGTTCTTCAGCGTCGACCAGTGGCCGGGCGGCGTGGTGGTGCTCCAAAGCGTGGCGCTCGGCGCCGCCGCGGCGACGCTGATCTCGGTGGGCGCGGCGCTGCTCGCCCGCCGGCGCTGACCCGCCGGCGCTGACCCGCCGGCGCTGACCCGCCGGCGCTGACCCGCCGGCGCGGCGCGCGCCGGGTCAGCCCTCCTGCTCGGTGGGGCGGATCAGGATCTCGTTGACCGCGCTGTGCCGGGGCTGGGTGACCATGTAGAGCACGGCCCGGGCGATGTCTTCGGACTGCAACCGCTCGATGCCGCCGAAACGCTTCTGGATGTTCGCGAGGACCTCCGGGCGGTTGTGGCTGGCCAGCTCGGTCTCCACCGCGCCCGGCTCGACCAGCCCGACGCGGACGTGGCGTCCGGTGAGCTCCTGGCGCAGGCCCTCGGAGAAGGCCCCGACGCCGTGCTTGGTGGCGTTGTACACCGCGCTGCCGGCCCGGGCGACGCGCCCGGCGACCGAGGAGATGTTGACCAGATCAGCGACCCGGCGGGGCTCGTCGTCGGCGGCGGCGAGGAGGTGGGGGGCCGCCGCGTGGGCGACGTAGAGCAGCCCGGTGAGGTTGAGGCTGACCATCCGCTCCCACTCCTCGATCGGGGCGCCGACCGCGGGACCGAGCAGCATGACCCCGGCGTTGTTGATCACTATGTCGAGGCGACCGAACGCGTCGACGGTCCCGGCGACGGCCGCCTCCGCGGCGGCCCGGTCGGTGACGTCGGCGGCGATCGCCTGCGCCCGGCCTCCGTCTTTGGTGATCCTGGCGACCAGGTCGTCCAGGCGGTCCTGGCGGCGGGCCACCACCGCGACCGCGGCGCCCTCCGCGGCGAGCGCCTCGGCGGTCGCCTCGCCGATACCCGAGCTGGCTCCGGTGACCAGCGCAACTGTTCCTTCAAGGGTGGATGCCATGTCACCACTCCTACCGCACCCCCACCGTTAGCGGAGGACCCCTCCATTACCGATCCGTTGAACCGACCCGTTCGAATGATTCGTTGGAACCGGTCAGCAGATGGCCGGTTAAGGGGCGCAGGCTGGCGCCATGACCGATCAGATGACCGACCCGACCACCGCCACCCCGACCGCCGCGAACGCGACCGACACTCGCAGCGCGGACGCGGCCGAGCGCGCCGACCTGGCCGCGGCGCTTCGCATGCACCGGGCGCTGTTCCTCAAGACCATGGAAGGCGTCAGCGACCGCGACGCGGCCCGGCGCACCACCGTCAGCGAGCTGTGCCTCGGCGGCCTGGTGAAACACGTCGCCCACGTCGAACGGCTGTGGGCCGCGTTCGTCGAGGAGGGCGCCGCCGCGATGGGCGACCCCGGACCGGAGACGTTCGCCGCGCACGCGGCCAGCTTCAGGATGGAAGAGGGCGAGACCCTCGCCGGGCTGATCGAACGCTACGAGGAGGTGTCGGCCGCCACCGCCGCGGTCTTGCACCGGGTGGCGTCCCTGGACCTGTCTCACCCGCTGCCGGAGCGGCCGTGGTTCGAGCCCGGCGCGGTGTGGTCCGCCCGCCAGGCGTTCCTGCACATCCTGGCCGAGACCGCCCAGCACGCCGGCCACGCAGACATCCTCCGCGAGGCGATCGACGGCGCGAAGACGATGGGCTGAGCGCAGGCTCCTACCATCACGCCTGTGGCCTACGACGAGGACCTCGCGGAGCGGATCAGGGAGCTGGTCGGCACCGGGCCCGGGGTCAGCGAGACGCGGATGTTCGGGGGGCTGGCGTTCCTCGTCGGCGGCCACCTGGCGATCTCCGCCAGCGGGCGCGGCGGCGTGCTGGTACGCGTCGACCCGGCCCGAGCCGACGAGCTGGTCGCGTCCGGCGCGGCGCAGACGGCGGTCATGCAGGGCCGGCCGATGCCCGGATGGCTGCGCGTCGGCGCGGAGAACGTGCGCACCACCCGGCAGCTGCAGAGGTGGGTGACCCTCGGCGTCGACCACGCCCGGTCCCTGCCGGCCAAGCCTCCTCGCCGCCCGAAGCGGTAGGAGAAAGCGGCGCCGGGCGTTCAGCCGGCGCGGCCGGCCAGGAACCCGTCGACCATCCCGGCCCACTCCGGTGCTTGGCACAGGTCGTAGTGGGTGGTGCCGGGGATGACCGCCAGGCGGTGGGGGGAGCGCGCCGACCCGTCCCAGCCGGCGTCGCGAAGCCCGCCGCCGAGCAGCCCGTAGAACTCCGCGGCGTGCGCTGGCGGGATGCTGTCGGCGTCGGCGTAGACGAGCATGGTCGCCATCCCCAGGCCGGGGATCTGCTCGGTCCAGTCGTAGGGGCCTCGCAGCAGCTCTCCGGTCTTGTCCATGAGCGTCGGGAACCCGTCGGGGTTCGGGGTCACCGCCCGCCACGCCGCGTACATCGGCGAGTGGCGCATCTGATCGAACCCCGCGGCGCCGACTCGCTCCATCCCGTCGAGGACCTCGGGGAACCAGCCGTCGCGCCGGCACGGCACCGACACCAGCACCAAGCGGCGCAGCAGGTCCCCGTAGCGCAGCGCGCACGCCAGGCTGGCCAGCCCGCCGAGCGAGTATCCGAGCAGGTCGACGGGGCCGGGACCCAACGCGGCGATGACCCCGACGATCTGGTCGGCGAACCCGTCGAAGCTGAACGGCCGGTCGACGTCCGCGGTGTGGCCGTGGCCTTGCAGCTCGATCGCCACCACCGGGCGGCGCTCGGCCAGCGCCGCCAGCGCCGGGCCCCAGCCGCTGATCAGCCCGAACCCGGGGTGCACGAGCACCAGCGGCGTGGCTCCCTCCCCGTAGCGTTCCCAGTACACCTCGACACCGTCGACGGGGACATAACCGCTTCGCTGGGGTTGCACGCCGCCAGTATGACCGTCGGGCCATGAGGGCGGTGCTCCCGTAGCAGGCCGTGCGGTCGAGGCGCCCGCTGTTCAGTCGGAGCCGACTGCAACTTTGATGCGGGTCCGAATGCTCGACAGCTGCTCGGAGGTGATCCGAGAGGCAGTCAGGTTGACGCGGCGTAGCGAGACGCTGGTGACGTGATGGGCCAATGCCCAGCACGTCGTAGCGACGCCGTTGTCGGCGCTTGGTTCGATCCGCTCCGCGAACGACCGGTGCGCCAGCCCCTCATCCCGGGTGAGGGGGACCACGAGCACGTTGGGATAGTCATCGGGGAACAGTTCGTGGTCTTCGACCACTACCGCAGGACGGAGCTTGCCGGGCTCTTGGGGTAGGGAGCCGGCGCGCCAATCAACCACGACGATGCTGCCGGCGGCGTGCCGGCTCACGGGAGGAGGTCGGTCTGCGGCGTCCCGAACTCGTCGAGTTCGCTTCGTGCTTCGGGGTGCTCGGCCAGATGAGCCACCACCCGATCTCCATCCGCCCGGATCGCCTCTCGCCGCACCCGACGGGCCTCGGCCTCGGCGATCTCCCGCACAAACGCGCTCAGCCCCTTGCCCTGACCACGGGCTGCTGTTTCCAGCGCTGCCCGGTCTTCTGAGTTCAGGCGAATGGTCAGCGTCTCACCCATACACTGCATCGTAACACGTCGGGGTAACACGGGCGCCTACGCGCGTATCGGACCACTCGGCCCAGCTAGGAGCCGCCGATCGATGCCGTGTAGGAGACGGTTTGACACTGTTTGAGCCAAGCTAGGTCGGCGTCGTCCCGCCGGCGACGTTGTCGGTCTTGCTCGAACACGGCTTCGGTCTTCGTCAGCACCAGGGTGTAGGGGCGGCCCTGCCGTCGGGTCTGGTGAGTCACGGGCAGCTCGGCGTCGTCGAGGCGGCGATGGACGTGGGACCGGCGCTCCTGGGCGAGCGGCCACTCCAACGTCGTTTTGCACCGGTCTTGGAGGAACATCCGCAGAGTGCCGCACAGCTCGCAGCCGCAACCCTTCTGCAGCTCGACCGACCAGTCGCCATCAGCGCGGGCGGGGCGGTTCATTCGACCCTCGAGGGCGACGGCTAAGTGCGAGGCGACGGTGTCGAGGCCGGTCGGCGGCCACTGGTGCGTCGGGGTCGCCCGCAGGATGCCGATGGCGCATCGGGCGATGTCCTCATCCTCCCCACAGAGCAGTTCGACCGCCTCGTCGCGCACCTCGACCGCGCCAACCAGCGCCGCTGCTTCCAGTAGCGCCGCGACCGGGCGCACCATCTGCGACAGCGATTCCTCACGCCTGCTGCGCGCCGGCTGGTCGAGGCCTTGCCCGATGGTGGTGGCGAGCCACTTCCAGGCGTCGCGAACCAGGAGCCGAGCCGCCACCGTCCCGCCGTCACCGGACTCTTGGAGCGCGACGCACAGCTCGGGCAGCATGACGATCCAATCCCGGGGGGACCGGCCCTTCGAGTAGTGGAAGCGGCGCCGTGCCGACCAGCCCGCCACGAGGTCCTTCGCCCAGGCCTCTCCGTAGCCAGCGAGCAGGGCGCCAAGCGCCTTGGCATTGCCGGGGGTGAGCATCTCGGTTCGGAACGGACCGAGCAGCATGGTTGCCAGCGCCGGATCGTCGACGAGGCGGGCCACCCGCAGGGTCTTGACGAAAAACCCGCTCGCCTCCATCGCTCTGGTTGCTCGTTCCCAAAACGGCGACAGCATGGCCGCCGACTCCTGGGCGGCGCTCACGTCACCTTTGCGTACGTGGGTCACGATCGAGTCGAGCGCCCAGGACGGCGATGCCTCGGCCCGGACGGCGAACGCCCGGCTGCGCGGCCACACCACGACCGCTCCCCGGTGGTACCAGCGGTCCAGGGTGTTCCCCCAGTTCCCCATGTAGCCCTCATACTCCGACTGGTACGGGTCCAAGGCGTCCGAGCCGCTCGAGGCGCACACCTCGCGATCTCCGACGGGTAGCCCCAAGTCCGAGAGCCGATCTCCGGACGGGTCGACCCATTGCTCCAGGGTGATCTCAGACTCGATCAAGCCGTCGAGTTCGTAGCCGTCGCCACCGTTCTCGCCGAGGTCGTCCTCGTCGTCGATGGTCCAGCCGTAGCGCGCCTGGCGATGCCACGATCGCCGATCGGGCTCGAAGGCGCTCCAGGTCTCGTGCACGTCCGCCAGCGCCAGCACCGCGTCGCACCCTGCGGCCTCCGCCGCCGCGCGGAGCAGGTTCACCTGCTGGACATCAGCGCCTTTCAGGCGTGACCAGCCGAGCCCGCGGGGCGTGTATTCATGGTTGAGCAGGTAGACCAGACGATCTGGCGCAGCGTCGGGTCCGAAATGCTCTTCGAGGCACCGGACCAGGCTGGCGATCAGCTCGGCGTCTGGCGCCTCCGGGGAGGACCGGCGCCGGGCGTCGAGCAGCAGGTTGTAGGTGAGGACGACCCGGTAGCCAGAGTTGACCGGCTTCACCTCGTGGCGGCAGTCGCCGTAGAAGGCCACGAACGAGAGGGCCTTCTTCGATCCCCGGTAAGTCGCCGTCTCACCATGGTGGCGGACCGTGAGCGCTCCGCCGGTGAAGTTCGAAGGCAGGCCGACGACGAGCGAGGCGACCATGTCGTCGGTCTTCTCGGAGTCCTGGTGGGGGACGAAGAACTGACCCGGCGCGTAGACGAGCATCGAGTGGAACTCCGCTCTCAACGCGCGACCAGACGGAAGGCCGAGCTCCCGACCCAGGCGGTCGAGGACCGGACGCATGGTGTCGTCGAAGCGTCGCTTGTCGATTATCACCCTGCGCTTGGGGACCTCCCACGTGTCGCGGATGCTCCGGTCGACGAGCGTCTGCTCCCCCCGCCCATAGCGCGCTGGTCGACTGATGAGGCACAGCTCCCTCGCCTGCGCCTGGGTCACCGGCAAACCGATGGGCCCTATCCCTCGGACCTCCAGGTGCAGGTCGCGGGCCGGTGCGGTGCGCGCCGCGCTGAACGCCCCGGAGGCCGTGATCCCAGCGAGGAGGCCGGCGAGGCGGTCGCGGGCAGGATCAACCATGGCCCGTGAGTGTAGGGAAGCCGGGTCGGGCGGCCTGCCCACGACGAGCGACAGCCGATCTCCTCACCGCCGGCCGAGTGCGAGTCGACGGAGTCCTGGGCGGCCTAGAGGAGATGCGACCCGAGGGCCGACTCGTCGAAGGCGACCCTGATCGCCATTTGCGGACCAGTCAGCTCGGTCGTCGTGAGCAGCGGGAGGCGCCACCTTTGCCGTCGGTGCGATCATGAGCCGGACCCCCCGTCGCTCGCAGTGGTCGGCTGCCGGGCGCGTCTAGGGGCGGGCCGTCCAGCGCGCAGTGCCATCTCCGAGCCGGCCACCGGCGGGGCCGCGCCGCGCCTTTCCCCTCCCCCGGGTTGCGGATGCTCCACGCCGCGAGCAGGCCGCCGGCGATGCAGGTGCAGCCGGCGATGACCATGGCGCTGCGGTAGCCGGCCGCGAACGCGTGCGACGACAGGGACCGGGCGCCGGCCAGCCCGGCGAGGACCGGCAGGACGGCCACCGCCAGCAGCCCCGCGGCGCGAGCGACGACGTTGTTGACCGCGGACGCCGCGCCGGCGTGGTCGCCGGGCGCGGCCTGCATCGCGGTCGAGGTCAGCGGGGCGACGGTGATGGCCAGCCCGGCGCCGAAGCAGGCCACCGCCGGCAGCACAAAGGTCACGTAGCTGGACCCGTCGACGGCGCGCACCAGCAGCAGCAGCCCGGCGCCGGCGACGACCGGCCCGGCGCTCATCTGCAGGCGGGGGCCGATCCGGGCGGCCAGCGCCGCGGAGCGAGGCGAGAACACCAGCATCAACGCGGTGACCGGGAGCAGGGCCAGCCCCGACGACAGCGGCGAGTAGCCGTCGACGGTCTGGAGGGCGACGGGGAGCAGGAACAGCGACCCGCCGAGCGCCCCGTAGACCACGAAGGTGACCGCGTTGGCCGCCGCGAACTGGCGGTGCTTGAACATCTCGAGGGGGAGCATCGGGTCGGCCTGGCGCCGTTCGAGGAGCAAGAAAGCCGGCGCGCCGAGCCCGGCGACGGCCAGGCCGGCGACCACCAGCGGGGCGCCCCAGCCGGCGGTCGGCCCTTCGATCAGGCCGTAGGTGAGCCCGCCGAGGGTCACCACCGCCAGCGCGGCGCCGCCGGCGTCGAGGCGGCCGCCGGCTGCGGCCCGGCGGGACTCGGGGACGTGGCGGGCGGTGACCCACAGCACCCCGGCGGCGACGGGCAGGTTGACGAAGAACACGTAACGCCACGACCCGGCGGCCAGCAGGTAGCCGCCGACGAGCGGTCCCGCCGCGGAGGCCAGGCCGCCGAGCCCCGACCAGGCGCCGATCGCCCGGGCCCGGTCCTCGGGCCGGAACGACGCCTCCAAGATGGCCAGGCTGGCGGGGGTGAGCAGCGCCCCGCCGATCCCCTGCAGGACCCGGGCCCCGACCAGCACCTGGGAGCTCGGGGCCAGCCCGCAGAGCGCGGACGCCGCCGCGAACCACACGACGCCGACCGCGAACACCCGCCGGCGGCCGTGGCGGTCGCCGAGCGAACCGCCGAGGAGCAAGAACGCGGCGAGGGTCAGCGAGTAGCCGGTCAGCACCCACTGCAGGGTGCCGAGCCCGGTGTGGAACGACCGGCCGATGGCGGGAAGCGAGATGTTGACCACCGTGGCGTCGAGAGACGCGACGCCCGAACCGAGGACCGCGGCGGCGATCACCCACCGGCCTCGGGCGGTGCCGAACGCCACCGCCTCGGGGCGCGTCGTCGACTCGCTGGCGGCCATCTGAAGCTCCTGTCGGGGGATTCGCTCTCCTCCTACCCGGGCGTATGGTGACACGACGCGACCAGTGCGGAGGCCCACGTGAGCGACACCTGCAGCCACCTAGATCAGATCACCACCCCCTCGGCCAGCGGGGACGGGTGCGTGGAGTGCCTGGCGACGGGAGGCCAGTGGGTCCACCTGCGCCGGTGCGCGTCGTGCGGGCACGTCGGGTGCTGCGACAGCTCCCCCGGCACCCACGCCACGGTCCACTTCCGCGACACCGGGCATCCCGTCATGCAGTCCTACGAGCCGGGCGAGGACTGGTACTGGTGCTACCTCGACGAGGTGGCCTTCGAGCTGCCGGCGGACGGCCCCAGCCCGTCCCACCCGGCGTGAGCGCCGGGCCTGGTTGAGCGCCTGAAGCGTCCCCGTCACCGAGGGCGGCGCGCGCCGCGGGGCGGCCCTCGGAGCGGGTAGCGGTACCGGACGAACGCCTCTCCGCTCCGGCTCGACACGGCGCCGTCGGCCCACCATCCGAGCCGCTCGTAGAACCCCCGGGCGCGGTCGTCTGGGAGGGTGACGAGCACGACCTCATCGAGACCGGCCCGGCGGGCCCGCTCCAAAGCGGTGTCCAGCAGCGCCCGCCCAGTCCCCCGGTTTTGTTGAGACGGGGCCACGAGCAAGTGGGTCACCTCGCCGGTTCGCGCTTCGTTCGCTTCTTTTAGGGCACGAAGCGGCGGGGCCGGCCGTCGGGCAGCGCCAAGGCGACGGGCGAGCGACTGCCAAGCGGGGCGTCCCACCACCCGCCACAGCCCGTGCGCGTAGCGGCCGACCCTAGTCACGGCCAGGTCCCTCGCCAGGCGCGGACGCGTCGCGGCCGCCGCCATCAACCGCACGGCCATGGCGAAGCCGTGACGGCGGACCATCGCTGCGGTGTGCGCGGCGGGATCGACCGCGCCGAGGAGCACCCCGACCAGCACACCGCGATCGTCGAAGGCGCCGAGAGCCACACCCCCGATGCTGTCGACCCACGCCTCGTGGTAGCGGCGGAGAAATTTGGCACCGCAGCGCGCCACGAACTCCGCGCCGAGGACCTCTTCGTGGAGGAGCGCGGCGGCCAACGCGTCCGCGGCCCGCAGCGAGCGGATCTGCGGCCGGTCAGGCCCGGTCCTGGCCTGCTCGTGCATTCAGCGCCCGACCCCGCCGCGGGCCGGCCTGCCGGTAGGTTCGGGCGCTTGGATCGCGCTCGTTCGCCCCGTGGCGTCCACGATTCTCGCCCCGTCGACGCCCGGCTCCGCCTCGCCCGCCGCAGGCAGCGGGTGCGGCGCCGGCGGTCGATGGCGGTCCTTGCCGCCTTGGTGGTGGCGGTCGTCGCGGGGGAGGTCATCTCTCGCGGCGGCGCCAGCGGTGCCCGCCATGGTGACCGGGTTGGGGTGGCGGTCACGTCGCCCGCCGGGCACCCTGCCCCGACGTCTACGCCGACCACCGCCGGGCGGCCGGCGGGGCGGCCATACCCGGTGGGTCGCACCGAGCTGACCGTGGTTGAGGGGTCCCGTCAGCTGCCGACGACGGTGCGCTACCCGGCGACGGCCAGCGGCCCCTCCGCCCCCGCCGTGCGCGCCGGCGGCCCCTTTCCCCTCATCGTCTTCTCGCAGGGCTTCGACATCAGCGCCGAGGCCTACGCTGCTCTGCTCGAGCACTGGGCAGCCGCCGGTTACGTCGTAGCCGACCCCACCTACCCGGCGACGGACCCGGGAGCGGCGGGGGGTGTCGACGAGAACGACATCGTCAATCACCCCGCGGACCTCAGCGCCGTGATCACCGCGGTGCTTCGGGCCGGAAGCGCCTCAACCGGCGTCCTCTCGGGCGTCCCCGACGCGAGCAGCGTTGGGATCGCCGGCCATTCCGACGGCGGCGACGTCACCGACGCGGTGGCCGCCAACAGCTGCTGCCGCGTGGCGACCGTCCGCGCCGCGGAGGTCCTGTCGGGGGCCGAACTGGCCAGCTTCGGAGGCTCCTACGACGCCCCGGGCGCGCTGCCGGTGCTCGTCGCGCAGGGCAGCTCCGATCCGATCAACTTCCCGGCGTGCAGCGAGCAGATCTACGACGCCGCCGGTCCCGCCAGGTACTACCTGGACCTGCTCGGGGCCGGCCACCACGCGCCGTACATGGCGGCCGGCCCGTACCAGGCCCCGCCGGCTCGGGCGGCCGCCTACCAGTCGGTGGTGACCCGGGTCACCACCGACTTTTGGGATGCCTACCTGAAGCACTCGGCGTCGGCCCTCGCGGCGATCACCGTCGACGGGTCGCAGGCCGGCACCAGCACCTTGGTCGCCGGGCCGGCGGTGCCGGTCAGCGGGTACTGCCCGGGATCGCCTGCGGGCTGAGCGGCCGCCGGCCGGTCACGATCCCGGCCTCGGCGACGACTCGCTTCGCGGTGACCTCGACCAGCCCGGCATCGCGCAGCAGCGCCGCCCACGCGTCCATCGAGATCGGCCGTTCGGATGTGCGGGTCAGGAAACGCCACGCGTTCTTGGCCAGGCGCAGCCAGCCGCCGGGGCCGCGGCCGAGCATCGTGCGCACCTTGGACCTGATGATGGCCCGGTCCGCGGCGCTGGCGCCCCGCCCGATCATCATGTCCCCGACGACCAGACGCCCCCCGGGGCGGAGCCACGTCGCGGCGTGCTGGACGAACGCCTTCTTGTCCCGGTCCAGCAGATGGTGGAGGGCGTAGTTGGAGACCACCAGGTCCACGCTGCCCGGCTCGACCTCGAACTCCTCGATCGGCGCCAGCGTGGCGTCGACGTTGCCGATATTCCGGCGGATGGCCCCGGACTCGAGCTCGTCGAGCATCTCCGGACTGACGTCAACGGCGATCACCCGGTCAGCCTGAGCGGCGAGGGGCAGGCTCAACGCTCCGGTGCCGGCCCCGACGTCGACGACAACACCCAGCCGTTCCTGGCCGGATTCCGCCAGTACGGCGTCGATGACGGTGCGCAGCCCGGCCATACCGTGCTGCTCCCAGTGGTGGGCGGCGTTGCCCCACCTCCGCCGTTGCGTGTTGAGCGCGACCCGACGGCCGAACGGTGTCTCTTCTACCTTGGAGTTGGGTTTCGGCTGGGTTACGTGCACCTTGCCACTATCCGCCGTTGATGCTGAAGCCACGGTTAAAAGGAGGGGGTATCGGGGGCGCCTCGGCCGGCGACGCCGAAGGTCAGCACCCTCGGCGTCACCCGCCACTGGCCGGGGCCGCGCCCGGAGCCGGCAAGTGGAACAGCGTCCGGTACACGTTGGCCACGATCGGAGCGGACACGCTGGCGCCGTAGCCGCCCTGGGCGACGAAGCACACCACCGCGTACTTCGGGGCGGAGGCCGGCGCGAACGACGCGAACACCGACGTCGGCTGCTTGTATCCGGGCTGGCCGCGCTTCACCCCGCTGACCTGAGCGGTTCCGGTCTTGCCGGCCACCGGCACCGGGAAGTGCACCTGGCCGAAGCTGCCGTACGCCGTGCCGAGCGGGCTGGTGGTGACGCCGCTGAACCCGGCCAGCATCGACGCGTGCTCGGCGGCTGTGTAGGTGATCTTGTGGATGGCCTTGGGCGTGTAGCGGGCGACGACCTTGCCCGCCGGGGTCTCCGCGTCCATGGCTACCTTCGGCGACCACACCGTGCCCCCGTTGGCGAACGCCGAGTACGCGTTGGCGGCCTGCAGGGGGGTGACGACCAGGTCGTCCTGGCCGATCGCGGACTGCACGTTGTCTCCCGTGTACCAGCTGCCGTAGGGGTACGCCTTCGGGTACTGGGCGTGGAGCTTGGCCTTCTGGGCGGGGGTGAGCACGTAGCCGGAGGACTCGCCGGGCAGGTCCACGCCGGTCGGCGAGGCGAACCCGTAGAGGCGCGCCGTCCGCTGGAACGCGGTGCCGCCGTAGGTGGCCCGGCCGTTCCAGAGCGTTTCACCGATGTGGTAGAAGTACGCGTCGTCGGAGACGGTGATGGCCTTCGGGAGCTGCACCGGGCCGTAGGACTGATGACCGTCGTTGGCGAAGAACTGGTTGCCGACGCGTAGGCCTCCCTGGTTGTCGTTGAACACCGAGGTCGGCGTGATGATGCCGTCGTTGATCCCGACGGTGGCGGTGACAAGCTTGAAGATCGACCCCGGGTTGTACTCGCCGGCGATCGAGCGGTCGATGAGCGGGTAGTGGGCGGCGGGGTTGTTGAGCGCCGCGTAGGCGGCTTGGCTGATCCCCCCGACGAACTGGCTCGGGTCGTACTGGGGGGCGGTGGCGAGGGCCAGGAGCCGGCCGTTGTTGGGGTCCTCGACGACCACGGCGCCGCTGGTCGCCCGGTAGGTGCCGCCCGAGTTGGCCTTGGTGGTCCGGGCGGCGGCGATCCCTTGCTCCAGAGCGGACTCGGCGGCCATCTGGATGGTGCCATCGATGGAGAGCCGGAGGTTGCGGCCGGGGACGGGCGGGGTGACGCTGAGCACGCTCAACACCTGCCCCTGCGAGTCGACCGCGACCTTCTCGACCCCAGGAGTGCCCCGTAGGACCCTCTCGTAGGTGGCCTCCACCCCGGTCTGGCCGATCTCGTCGGTGGGCTGGTATCCCTGGGACTTGAGCCGCTGGTACTCCGAGCCGGTGATCCTTCCGGGGTAGCCGACGATGTTGGCCGCGGCCTTTCCCATCGGCGAGTACGCCCTGACCGATTCGGTGGTCGCTGTCACCCCGGGGAACAGGGCCTGGTGCTCTTGGACGTAGAGGATCTGTTGGGGTGACGCGTTCGGCAGCACCGGCACGGGCGCGTACGGGCTGACCGAGAGGTTGTTCAACGCCCGGGTGAGCTGGGCGAGGGTCATGCCGAGAAGGACCGACAGGCGCTCCTCCATGGCCGGGTGCTGGATGGCGGTCTGACGGAGGACGTCGATGACCGGTTCGTCGACGTTGCCGACCAAGACGTTGCCGTTGCGGTCGAGGATCAAGCCGCGCGGGGCGGGGAGGGAGATCGTCCGCTCGGCGTTGCTGGCCGCTGCCGCCTGCGCGCTCGGGGCGTTGATGATGTCGAGGGTCCACAGCCGGGCGAACAGCGCAGCGAAGAGGCACGCCACCACCACTGCGACCACTTTCAGCCGCAGCTGCGGGGACGGCGGCGAAGCGTCGCTGGCGGCCGCTGACCCGCTCCGGCGCCTAGGTCGGAGGACCCCTTTGCTGCGCGTGAGCCTCACCGGAGGATTGTCGTTTCCTGACCCTGAAGCGGCCCTGAAGGCGAAGCTGTCGGCGCCAGCGGTGGCCGCCGCTTGTCAGTCGGGGCGCCGCCGCCCGGTGAGCACCGCGGCGGGTGGGTGCGGCGGAGGGGTGAGCGTCGCTGCGGGGTGAGCGTCGCACCCTTGGGCCAGACTGCGGCATGGCATTCGGGCAGGCAGCAGGACCACCGGCGACCGCGAAGCAGATGCAGGAGCTCTTGGCCCTGCTTCAAGCGGCTGGCCACACCGACTTCCGCGACGCCCGCGGGCCGATGGGGTTCAACCAGCGTCAGGCCGCCGGGCGGATGACCCGGGACGAGGCCGCGGCGTTCATCGAGCAGCTGGAGGCGGAGGCCTACGACCGAGCCGAGCCGTTCACGCCGGCGCCGACCGGGCGTCCATCCGCCGACGAGGCGACCCTCCAGCGGCTGGCGTCGCCGCTGCTCGCCGCGGAGCTGCAGCGGCGAGGCTGGCTGGTCATCGAGCCCTAGCAGCTGGCGCCGGTCGGCCTGCCGGCTGCCTGTTGAGCGGCCAGCCAGTCAGTCGGTCAGGAAGCCCGGCGGCCGCTGATCCCGCCGGCCTTGCAGCTGACGCACAGCCGGGCGTTGGGGACCGCCTCCAGGCGCTCGGCGGGGATCGGGTCCCCGCAGGACTCGCAGATCCCGTAGGTGCCGGCGACGACCGCGGCCAGCGACGCGTCGGTGTCGTTGAGCTGCGCCTCAAGGGTGGCGATCAGCGAGACCAGGCGGTCCCGGTCGACGGAGACCCCGGAGCCCTCGCCGCCCTCCTCGTCGAAGGACACGTCGGCGTCGCCCTCTTCGACGGCCTGCAGCTCGGAGCGCAGGGACGCCAGGCGCCCCTCCAGCTCGGTGCGCGCCGCTTCCAGCTGCGCGCGGTGGGTGTCGGTGGTCGTCTGAGCGGCGGACGTCTGTGCCATTGCAACTCCTCGTCGGGGCGGCCGGTGCCCCGGGACCTGCGTACCCAAGGGGGACGGCTAGTTTACCGGTCCGGGGCCGGTGGCCGCGTCAGTCTCCGGGCTGGGCCGCGCCCGCCTCCCGGGTGGGGCTCGTGTCATCTTCTCGGGCGGCGCGGGGGGACCCCGTCGCGGCGGCCCGGGGCGTGTACCCTCTGGCCGGGCGGAAGTTCAGATGGGCAGGTAAGGCGCGCCGAATGTCCCGAACCGGTTGGCACAAGGCACGGGCCGCGGCGCTCGTCGCTGCCGGCGCGCTGGTAGCGGCCGGCGGTTGGGCGCCGGCCTCCGCCTACGCCGCGGGAAGCGTCCTCGACGAGCAAGTCGCGGTGGTGACCGCCGAGCACCAACCGGTCATCGCCTCGGCCACCCAGGCGCTGGCCGGCGCCCAGTCGCAGCTCGACGGGGCCCGCCAGCGCGCCGCCGCGGACCAAGACTTGCTCGCCCAGGCCGCGACGCTCACCGTCCAAGCGACTGCCGCCCTCGGGCGCGACACCGCCACCCTCGGCACCGACACCGCGGCGCGCGACGCGGCGACCGCCGCCATCGCCGCCGACCGGGTCCGGCTCCGGGCGATCGGCGTCGAGCTGTACGTCGGGCCGCAGGTGACCTCGGTGCAGGGGCCCGACGGGCTGGCCCAAGAGCAGCAGCAGGAGTTCGCCACCGAGGTCATCAAGATCGGAACCGACGGCCTGATCGCCGACCTCCACCAGCGCCAATCCGACCAGCGGGCGGACATCAAGGCGGTGGCGGCCGACACCACCCACGTCGCCGCGGACCGCGCCACCTTGACCCGGGCCACGTCGCTGCGCCAGAACCGAGTGACGATCTTGGACCAGGACCAAGCCACCGTGTCTTTGACCACCACCGCCGTCGCGGTCGACCAGGCGGTGCTGACTGCGGACACCGCCGCGCTGAGCACCGCGGTCGCGGCGCTGGCCAACCCGCCCGGGGCGCCCGCCGACGGGACGCCGAGCATCGTCGGGACCGCCGCCCTCGACGCCGCGCAGATCGTCGGCTGGTACAACGCCGAGGGGTGGGCCGACCTCACGCCGGCGCCGATCGATCAGCTGGCCGGCTGGTACCTGAGCGAGGGAGCGGCCGAAGGGGTCCGAGGCGACGTGGCGTTCGCGCAGGCGATGGTCGAGACGGCCGGGTTCTCCTCCAACGACGCGGTGACCCTCAACAACTACGCGGGGATCGGGCACTGCGACGCGTGCGGCACCGGGCTGGCGTTCGGTTCCCCCCAGCTCGGCGTGCGAGGCCAGATCCAGCTGCTGCACTCCTTCGCCGACGGGGCGCTCACCACCCAGCAGCTGGCCCGGCCGCTGGCGGTGGCGGTCCTCACCCCCGAGACCCAGCCCGACCGGGGCTGCTGCGCCACGTTCCAGTCCCTGACCGGGAAGTGGGCCAGCGACCCGCAGTACGGGCACACCATCATGAGCGTCTACCAGAGCATGCTGGCCTGGGCGCTGGACCACCCGAAGGGCTGAGCCGCGGGCCCGATGGCTGCCCCAGCCCGGCGGCGGGGCTCGGTATCGCGGCGAGGATGGCTGCGGGCCCGATGGCTGCGGGCCCGATGGCTGCTCGCCGGCTCGGTGTCCAGTTGTCCACCGGGCGCCGGGGACAACTGGATGTCGGAAACGGACGCCTTCGGTGGCGGGATCTGTCCATCGCGACCGTGCACTCGGTCCAGGATCGCTAGCCGGGCGACGACGGACGACTGGACCCCGCCCGCCGACGCTTGTCCTCGTACATGGCCCTGTCGGCAGCCTCCCAGGCTCCCGTGATCCCGGCGGCGAAGGTGTAGGCGGCGTGACCGACCGACGCCGGCGTCCCGGCCGCCTCGAGGGTCCTCCGGAGCCGGGCGACTAGGACCGCGGTCTCGTCCTCGGTGCTGCGCGCGGCCAGCACCCCGAACTCGTCTCCGCCCAACCGGGCCACCAGATCGGACTGGCGGACCGTGGCCGACATGGCCGCCGCGGCCCGCTGGAGGTAGCGGTCGCCTTCGGAGTGCCCGGCGGTGTCGTTGACCAACTTGAGGCCGTCGAGGTCGATCACGATGACACAGCCGGGATCTCCGAAGCGCCGGTAGCGCTCCTCCTCCATCGCCGCGAAACGGGCCCAACCCCGCCGGTTGACCATGCCGGTCAGCGGGTCGCTTTCGGCCATCACCGCGGCCCGCTGCAGCTGTCGGGTCTGCTCGGCGCGGGTCAGGTCGGCCTGCAGGACCGTCCCGAGCAGCATCGACAGCAGGTCCAGAAGCGGGCGGTGAGCGACCAGCTCCGGGGAGCGGGACGCCGGGTCGATGCCGCAGAGAGAACCGAACAGCTTCCCGTCGGCGGTCCGGATCGGGAACCCCACGTACGTCCCGATCTCGAACCCCAAGTCGAGGGCGACGGCGGCGTAGGCCGGGACGCTCTGGCAGTCCGGCGCGATGTCGGGCCCGGCGCCGACCATGGCGTACTGGCACATGGTGTTCGACCAGGGGATCGCCGTCCCCGGCCCGATCCCGTAGCTGTCATCTCGGACGGTGAGGAAGACCTGGCTGTCGCCGTCGTAACGGCTCACCGACCAGTTGTCCATCGGTATCGCTTGTTTGAGGTACTCGACCACCG
The DNA here is from genome assembly GCF_025499425.1 of Acidiferrimicrobium sp. IK. Taxonomy (GTDB): domain Bacteria; phylum Actinomycetota; class Acidimicrobiia; order Acidimicrobiales; family Palsa-688; genus Acidiferrimicrobium. Next base: position 680,274 of record NZ_JAIMCB010000001.1, on the reverse strand, counting down.
CGGCGCTGGCCTGGTCGAAATCCATACCCGACGACAGGACTGGCATCCCCGGCGACACGCGTTCTCCCAAGTCCTCGATGGCTACAGCGTCGACACCTCCGGCGCATTCCTTGAGCCGCACGTGAGCCGCTCCGCGAATCTGTCCGCGCCACCCGCAGCCGAATGTCGGTGCCGGCGCCAGCAGAAACCGCCCGTAGACGGTGAGGAAGCCGACGGTCTCCGCGACCACAGTCAGTGGTGCTTGGGAAGCGGCGCGACAACACCAGGGCTGTCGTTGTGCATCCCGAGGTGCTCGTCCGGCTGTGGGAGTCCTTGCGTCCTTACCGACCGCAATCGACGGCGACTTCAAGAGCGGCACAGATTTGACGCATGCGCTCGTCGGCCAAGCGGCCGACCCGTTGGACCAAGGCAGCCACCGCCACACTCTCGACGGAGTCCAAATTGATGGCGCAACGCCGAGGCACTGGGTCCTCGTTGGGCTCCAGAACTACTTCGCTGGGCAACCCTCGGATCGTGGTCGTGCAGGGCCCGATCAGCGTCCGTCGTAGTCGCGGGATCGCGGCGTCGCGGGAAAGAGCCACCACGGGACGACGACCGATTCCGGGCAACTCGCACCACCACACCTCGCCTCGCACTGGCAGTTCGCTCACGATGCCGCCGCAGCCTCCCGGAACGACGCCAGGTCACCCCACTCGTCGGCTTCGTCGAGGGGGTGCTCGTCGTAGGCGGCGTAGGCGGCATCAAGCTCGGCGGCGCGGTGCTTGGCTAGAAGAGCGGCGAGTGCCTCATCGATCAGGGCAGCATCGCCGACACCATTTCGTGCCCCCCGAGCCCTAGCAAGCAGCTGCTCGTCGACTGTCGTGCTGACCCTGACCCGCGCCATGCCATAAGTATGCCATCGATATGGCACGTATGGGATCTGGCCAGCGGGAGTCTGCGGCTCTTCCGACGACCACACCTCGGTTGGACGACCAGCGCACACGCCGCATAGGTCGCAAGGCCGATGGCCGGCGCAAGAGAGCATGTCCCGATCTGAGCGTTCGGGGCGCCTGGTTTCGTAGTACGATACCAACGTGTGGATGTTCTGCCCTCGGCTCGAAAGCACGGGATCGACGACGTCGACATGGATCACGCCGTGCGTCACGCCACGGTCGTGGAGGAAGTGGCCGACGATCCGATTCGCTACCTGGTCATCGGCCCGAACCGGTCGGGAAACCTGCTCGAGTTGATCGTCATCGATCGTCCCCAAGGCCCCGCTGTCATCCACGCGATGGCCATGAGAGCTAAATATCGCCGACTGCTACCGCCAGGAGAATGAACATGACCAAAGATCATGGACACAAGAAGGATGGGACGGCGATCACCGACGAGATGGTCCAGGCGATGGCTGATGAAGCCGAAGCCGGCTACGACGTGGACGAGATCATCCGCCGCCGGGGAGGCCGTCCAACCATGGGCTCTGCAGCCGCCTCCGTGGAATCAGTCCGCTTGGACCCAGACCTGAAACGCCAGCTGATACTCCGAGCGGCGGAGGAGCACATCAGTGTCTCAGAGGCCATCCGGCAAGCTGTCCGCCAATACCTACACGCCAGCTGACTCGCCGCATCCCGTCGCAACGTTCCGCGCTACCCACCGCCGTTAAGCCATCCCCGACGCACACGCCAGAGCGCCGACTCGGCGCTTCCACATGTCCGCGGGAGTGGGCTCGGGATGGATCGTTCTGTCCCGGGGTCGGGCTGGATCCTCCCATACTTCCCCGGCGGCTCCTTGGCGCCCCTTGACAAGGACGGCACGCCCCGGCACTATCATGAAATCCGTGAAATCCGTGAAAGCCGTGAAGGTCGTGATGTGATGCCCCGCCGTGTCGCCACCAGCAGCGAAATCGCCGAAGCGCTCGGCCTCAGCGCAGCCACCATCCAAGGCTACGCCCGGTCCGGCCGAGTGCCCGCCGACGTCACCCCCGGCGGCCACTACCGCTACGACCTCGCCGAGGTTGAGCTAGCACTGTATCCCGACGCTTCCGAGCTGGTCGGGGAGCTCACCCGGCCCCGCCCGACTGGTCTCGGCCGGGGGGTGGAGGCCAGCCGGTCACCGCACGCGGCGCTCCACGCAGCGCTGCGTTCAGCCCGGCCCGAGGAGCGGGACGGGCCTGCCGTCCCCACGGGCACCCCCGCCGCCTTGGAGGCACTGGTCACCCACGCCCGCCGCGTAACCCTGACGTCCGTCTCGGCGTGACGAGCAGCAGCGGGCGCGGCTTGCGCCCCGCTGACGCTCGCCGACTCGCGCAGGTTCTCGACAGCCTTGCGCAGGGGGATCTGATCTCCCTGGGGGCGGTGAGCATCGTCGGCCGTGGGCCGGCCGGCGTCCTCGAGTCGGCGGGCGTGGACGCCCCGGCTCCCGACAAGTTGTGGGCGCTGACGGTCGACAGCGAGGTCGGCTGGTACGTGGTGCTCTCCGGGGCCTGCGACATCGTCCGGGACCCGACCATCGAGCCGTGCCTGACGGTGTGCCCGGTCACCCTGGTCGACCCGACGCGCTACGCGCAGCTCCGCCACGGCGGCTCCTCCCCCCGAGAGTTCCCCCTTCCAGCCGCCAAGCTCGCCCAGATGTGCAGCCGCACCGGCGACAAGGCGTTCTGTCCCGTCGCCGACCAGCGCTACGTCGCTTCCGTCGACAAGACCGCCCTCGTGCACCCCGACGTGGCGACGCTGCGGCCCCTCACCGGCCCGCAACAGGGACGCCTGGCCCTGTGGGCTGGGCGCCGCTACGCCAGAGCTGCGCACCCCGACGACGTCGAAGAGCAAGTGCTGAAGAGGGCAGCCAAGGTCGTCGCGAGGCTCGCGAACAGCTTCGACACCACCGCCCAGGGCAAGCGGACCCTGCCTCAGCAGCTGGTCGGCGCTACCGACGCCTGGTTGGTCAACGCCGCCGGCAAGACCGTCACCTTGTACCCGGTCCTGACCGAGAGCCTGGCCAGGGACGCCGGGTTGTTCGACACCGCAGCCTCAGCCATCGACTCGAAAGCCGCCTACGCAGCTGCCAAGAAACTCCGAGGGGAACTGGCGGCCGCCGTTACTGCCGGCAGCGGGTTCATGATCGCGGTCGCGCCCACCACCTGGGATGCGATGACTGCCGCCGAGTACATCGACCGGCCTCCTTGGACCTGGGAGAGCGACCCGGACCCACTCTCGGAGTAGGTGCGTCCGGCACGGGCGGTCAAGGCCGTGGACGACAGGGACATCCACGGCGACCCGCCGAGCCGAGCAGAGCAGACCATCTGGGAGTCCAGCCAGCAGCGCCCCGCGAGCAGCAAGGCCGAGCCGATCAACGGCTCGGGCTGCGAGCGGCTCGGCGATCGCTCTCACCTTGAGTGAGGGCAGTGGCCGTCTGCGGGCAGTCGCTGTTGTCCGCCAGTGGACACATCCTGCTGGCCACCCACAGCCGAACGCCCCTGGTGTCGGCTCTTTGGTTTTCGTCGCCGTTGGGTACAGTCACGCCGTGTTGCGGCGAGGAGCGGAATGGCGGGGCTGACGCACTGCCCGACAGGTATCGACGGGCTGGACAAGATCACCGACGGAGGCCTGCCCGCAGGACGCACCACTCTCGTCGCCGGCGGCGCCGGCTGCGGCAAGACCCTGCTCGCCACGGAGTTCTTGGTCCGCGGCGTCGAGCGGGGCGAGGCCGGGGTGCTGCTGGCGTTCGAGGAGACCGCCGAGGAGCTGGCCGCCAACGTCGCGTCGCTCGGCTGGGACCTCGACCGCCTGCAAGCGGAGGGGAAGCTGGTCGTCGACTACGTGAAAGTCGACCGCGAGCAGATCGACATGACCGGCGACTACGACCTCGAGGCGCTGTTCATCCGCCTCGGGCTGGCCATCGACGAGGTCGGCGCCAAACGGGTCGCGCTCGACACCCTCGAGGTGCTCTTCGCCGCGCTCGACGACACCGCCCGGCTGCGCTCCGAGCTGCGCCGGTTGTTCGCGTGGCTGAAAGGCAAGGGGGTCACCTCGGTGATCACCGCCGAGTCCGGCGGCGGGTCGATCACCCGCCACGGCCTCGAGGAGTACGTGGCCGACTGCGTCATCTCCCTCGACCACCGAGTCAGCGACCAGATGGCGGTGCGGCGCATCCGCGTCGTCAAGCTGCGAGGGTCGACGCACGCGACCAACGAGTTCCCCTTCGTGATCGGAGCGACCGGGTTCTCGGTCGTGCCGGTCACCTCTTTCGGTCTGGAGCACCCGGCGAGCACCGAAGCGGTGCCCACCGGCGTGGCGGGCCTCGACGCGATGCTCGGCCGGGGCGGCTGGTTCCGGGGCAGCGTCACCATGGTGTCGGGCGAGTCGGGGACCGGCAAGACCACCTTCGCCGCTGCGTTCGCGGACGCCGCGTGCTCCCGGGGGCAGAAGTGCCTGTACATGGCGTTCGAGGAGTCGGCCGCCCAACTGGCCCGAAACATGTCATCGGTCGGCCTGCGCCTGGACCACTGGATGGACGAAGGGCTGCTGCGGGTCCACGCCAACCGCCCGACCGAGCTGGGCCTGGAACGGCACCTGACCACGGTCTACGAGCAGGTGGAGCTGCACGACCCCGACGTCGTGGTCCTCGACCCGGTCACCGACTTCACCGCGCTCGGCGGCGGCTTGGACATCAAGGCTCTGCTCATGCGCATCGTCGACTACTTGAAGAACCGGCAGGTGACGGCGGTGTTCACCAGCCTCAACCACCCCCTCGGGGAGGACACCGCTTTGTCTTCGCTGATCGACAACTTCGTTCACCTGCGGATGCTGGAGAACGGCGCGCAACGCCGGCGCAGCTTGTTCATCCAAAAGGCCCGCGGCATGGCACACTCCCACCACGTGCGAGGCTTCGAGCTGAGCGAGGACGGGATCGACATCTTGGACGCAGTAGCGGAGGCTGCCCCATGACCGACAGCCACCCGACGGCAGGCGACGCGAACGGCGCGTCGCCCGGCCCGATCGGCACCGCGGGAGCGCCCGGAGCGCTGGCCGACAGCCCTCCTCCCGAGACGTGGGAGCTGCGCTTGTACGTCGCCGGGGAAACCCCCCGCTCGGCCGCGGCGCTGGCCAACCTGCGCCGGATCTGCGAGGAGCACCTCGCCGGTCAGTACTCCATCGAGGTCATCGACCTCCTGGAGCGGCCGCAGCTGGCCCGCGGCGAGCAGATCGTCGCCATCCCGACGCTGGAGCGGCGCCTGCCCGAACCCGTCCGCAAGATCATCGGCGACCTGTCCAACACCGAGCGGGTGCTGATCGGCCTGGACCTCCGCCCGGAGCGCTGACCCCGGTGCGCGCCCAGTGAGCGGCGCCGAGGGCCTACCCGTCGGCGACATCCTCGACGTCATGCCGGTCGCGGTGGTGCTGATCGACCCCGACGGCCGGGTCGCGGGATGGAACGTGGCGGCGGAGGTCCTCTACGGGCATCGGGCCGAGGACGTGCTCGGCGTGTCGGCGCTCGAAGCGCTCTTCGACCCCGACGACCAGGCCATGTTCAAGCAGCTGCTGGCCGGCGTCGCCAGCGGCCAGTCGTGGGACGGCGACGCCCGGGTCCGCCGCCGGGACGGGGCTCTGCTGGTCAGCTCGTTCCGCCTGGTTGCGGCCGGCGCCGGCGGGGCCGCGGCGTGGGTCGCCACCGACGGGATGGACCAGGGTCTCGCCGAGCAGCAGCGGTCGGTGCTGCTCAGCGCCGAGCACGCAGCGCGCGCCACCGCGGAGGACGCCCTCGGCCTGCTCGAAGCGATCCTCGGGGCTGCGCCGGTCGCCATCGCAGTGTTCGACACGCAGCTGCGCTACGTCCGGGTCAACGACGCGTACGCCGTGCTAAGCGGCAAGACCCCCGCCGAGCACGTCGGCGGGACGCTCGGCGAGGTCGTGCCGGTGGTCCCGGAGATCGCCTCAGACCTGGCCTCGACGCTGCGCACCGGCCGGGTCGTCGCCGGCCGGCTGATCGAGCGGGAACTCGAAGCAGGCGGCGGGGTCCGGCACTTCTCGGTCAGCTACTTCCCGGTCCGAGCCGGCGACACCCTGGTCGGCGCCGGTCTCACCGCGGTGGAGATCACTCAGCTCAAGCGGGCCGAAGCCGATCGGGTCGTGCTCCTCCGGCGCGCCGAGGAAGCCCGGGAGCGGCTGTCGATCCTGGCCACCGCCAGCTCGGTGCTCACCACCACCCTCAACCTCGACGAGATGCTCGACCGCCTCGCCGGGGTGCTGGCCCCGAGCGTCGCCGACTGGTGCGCGCTGGCGCTGTTCGGCGGCGGCGGACGCAGCGAGCACCTGTCGGTGTTCCACCGGGACCTCCACAAGCTGGTGGACGCCAAACCGGCCCTCGCCGCGGCAGGCGCGGACCTCGCCAGCCTGGGACGGGCCGCCAGCGGCGGCCGGGGACGGCTGACCGAGCACACCACCCTCGGCGCCATGCTCGGCCTGGAAGCCGCCGACACGCCCCCCGGCCCGCTGTCGGCCGCCCTCGACGTGCCCTTCGGCGCCGGGCTGGCAGTGCCGATCGACGCCCACGGCGAGGTCATGGGCGTGCTGGCCCTGGCCACCAGCGAGGGCCGGTCCCTCGACGGCGACGACCTGTCCCTGGCCGCGGAGGTCGCCCGGCGGACCGCGCTGGCGGTCAGCAACGCCAGGGCGTTCCAGCACGAGCGGGAGATCGCCGAGACCCTGCAACGGGCGCTACTGCCGACGACGGTCCCCGCGGTGGAGGGCCTCGACATCGCGGTGCGCTACCTGCCGGCGACCGACGGGGCGTCGGTGGGGGGCGACTGGTACGACGTGTTGATCCTCGACGAGGACACCACCGGCATCGCCATCGGCGACGTGGTCGGCCACGACGTGAGCGCGTCGACGTCGATGGGTCAGCTGCGAAGCGCCCTGCGGGTGCTGGCCCACGACGGCTACGAGGACCCGGCGCTCACCTTGTCGCGAGTCGACCGGGCGATGGGCTCGCTCGGCGTGTCCTACGCCACCTGCATCTTCGGGGTGCTGGACCGGCCGTCGAGCACGTTTCGCTGGAGCAACGCCGGGCATCCACCGCCGCTTTTGGTCCGCGACGGCGCCGCCCGGCTCCTCTCCGGCGGTTCGGGGGTCCTCCTCGGGGTCACCGACGGCGGCGACGCCCACGAGGACTCCCTGCTCCTCCACGCCGGCGACGTGCTGGTCCTCTACACCGACGGGCTGGTCGAACGGCGCGGCAGCTCCCTCGACGCCGGGCTGGATCTGCTCAAAACCGCGGCGGTCGGCCTGCCGGGACGCAGCGCCGAAGAGGTGTGCGAGGGGCTGGTCAGCGCGCTGGTGCCGATGCCGGGACGCGAGGACGACGTGGCCATCCTCGTCGCGGTCCTCCGCCCGCAGCGCCAGACGTCGGGCGTCCACCGGATGGCGTTCGGCGCCGCCGCGGAGAGCGTCGGGCGGGCCCGCCGGTTCGCTGCGGACGTGCTCACCTCGGCGGGGTGGGGCGCCCAGGTGGACCTGGCGGTGCTGCTCGTCAGCGAGCTGGTCACCAACGCGGTCCGCCACGCCGTCGGCCCCTGCACCCTGCGTATCGAGTTCTCCGATGAGCGCGTCGAGCTGGCCGTCGAGGACGGCGACGGGCGGATCCCGGCGCCCCGCGAGGCCGGCCCCCTAGACGAGGGCGGCCGGGGCCTGTACATGGTCGCGACCCTGGCCGACGACTGGGGGATCCGCCCCGCCGCGGCCACCGACGCCGGCGGGCCGGGCAAGGCGGTGTGGTTCGCGCTGCGACGGGAGGCGTGAAGCCCCTCCCGTCTCGGCGCTCCGCCGGCGGGGCGGGTGATTGGCGCCCGGTGCGCTCGGGGAGAGCCTGACGATGGCCCGCCCCCCTTCCCGCACCAGCCGCACCCACCGCCGGGCGGTGGCCCTGCTCGCAGTGATCGTGGTGGCGGTGATCGGCCTGGCCGTCGGTGTCGTACCCTCCAAGAGCGCCGGCACGACTCCGACCACGGCCGGCGCCCCGGCGGCCGGCTCCTCCGCCCTCGGCGCCGCCCGCCAGTCCTGCACCCTCTTCGCCAGCCTGGTCAGCGACCTTCAGGCCGGCAAGCTGACCCCCGAGGCGCTCGGACCGCGCGTCGCGGCGGTGGACCAGGCGGCCAGCGCGGCGGCCGGCGCCGACCGGGCGGCGTTCGCCAAGCTGGCCTCCGACGCCCGGGCGTTTGACGTCGCGGTGGGCTCCAACGACCCGACCACCGGCACCGCCGCGCAGGCCCTGGCCACCGACTGTCAGGCGGTCCTCTCCCCCGCCACCGCCAAGACCTGACCGGCCGGCGGGCGTAGGTATCGTCCGGGCATGGGCGCACCGGCGTACACCATCAAGGCGCTCGACCGCTCGACGTGGGACGCCTTCGCTGCGCTGGTGGAGGCCAACAACGGCGTATTCGGGGGATGCTGGTGCCTCTCCTTTCATCCCGAGGGCGGAGAAAAGGGCGTGCCTCCCGACGCCAAACGGAACCGCAAGTTCGAGCGGGTACGGGCCGGGACCGCGCACGCCGCGTTGGTGTTCGACGGCGAGGACTGCGTCGGCTGGTGCCAGTTCGGACCGCCGGCGGAGGTCCCGAGGATCAAGAGCCGAGCCGCGTACGACAAGGGCCTGGCCCGGGAACCGGACTGGCGGATCGCGTGCTGTTTCGTCGGGAAGGGACGCCGGCGCCGGGGGGTGGGCACCGCCGCGTTGGCCGGGGCGCTGGAGCTCATCGCCGGCCTGGGCGGCGGGACGGTGGAGGGATACCCGGAGGACGCCGGGTCGGTGCCCGCCGGCTTCTTGTTCAACGGGGCGGTGTCGACCTACGAGAAGTTGGGCTTCACCCGCGACCGGATGATCGGCAGGCACCGCTGGGTGGTGTCCACCACGGTCCAGCCGGCCACGGTCCGCGCCGCCACCGTCTAGGCGGTGGCGGTGAGGCCGATCGTGGGACAGGTCGGGCGTTGGGCGCGGGCGGTCACCCTTCGAGGTAGCGGAGCACGGCCAGCACCCGGCGGTGGTCGGTGGAGGTCGCCGGCAGGTCCAGCTTGGCGAAGATGCTCGCCACGTGCTTTTCGACCGCGCCTTCCGAGACGGTCAACGCGGCGGCGATCGCCGAGTTGGTGCGGCCTTCGGCCATCAACGTCAGCACCTCGCGCTCCCGGCCGCTCAGCGCGCCGAGCGTGTCGGTGCGGCGCGACGCGCCCATCAGCTGGGTGACGACCTCAGGGTCGAGCGCGGTGCCGCCCGACGCCACCCGCACCAGCGCCTCGACGAAGTCGGAGACGTCAGCGACTCGGTCTTTGAGCAGGTAGCCGATCCCCGCCGCGCCGCCGGCGAGGAGCTCGGCGGCGTAGCGGGTCTCGACGTACTGGGAGAACACCAAGATCCCAACCTCGGGGTGGCTGCGGCGCAGCCGCAGCGCGGCTTGGAGGCCCTCGTCGGTGAACGTCGGCGGCATCCGGATGTCGACCACCGCCACGTCGGGCGGGTCCGCGGTCACGGCGCGTTCCAAGCCGACCGCGTCGCGCTCCGCGGCGAGGACCGCGAACCCGCGGTCGGTGAGCAGCTGGACCAGCCCGTCGCGCAAGACCGCGGAGTCCTCGGCGATCACGACGCGCGCCGAGGTCCCGAGCGCGGTCATCCGCGCGCCGGCAGGTCGATCGTGACGACGGTCGGGCCGCCCGGAGGGCTGCCGATGCTCAGGTGCCCGTCGACCGCGGCGACCCGGTCGGCGAGACCGGCCAGGCCGCTCGAGGAGGAGCCGAGCCGGCACACCGTGGCGCCGCCCCGCCCGTCGTCGCGCACGACGATGCGCAGCCACGGCCCGTGCTGAGCGCAGCTGAGCGACGCCCGGGACGCGTGGGCGTGCTGGGCGACGTTGGCTAGCAGCTCCGCCGCGCAGAAGTAGCCGATCGCCTCGATGCTGCGCGTCGGCCGCGACGGCAGCGACACCGTTACCGCGGTGGGGACCGGGCTGCGGGCCGCCAGGGTGGCGAGGGCGTTTTCGAGGCCGGTGTCGAGCGCCGGCGGGTGGATGCCGCGGGCCAGGTCCCGCAGGTCGGTGATCGCCTCCTTGGCGCCGCGGTGGGCGTCGTCGACCAGGCGGCGCAGCGCGCTCAAGTCGCCGGGCGGCGCCGAGTCGTCGAGCTGGTCGAGCTTCTCTTTGGCCTGCCCGAGGCGCATGGCCAGCGCGACGAGCTGCGCTTGGGTGCCGTCGTGGAGGTTGCGTTCGATGCGCCGCAAGGTTTCGGTGGCCGCGTCGAGGGTCTTGGAGCGGGACTCCTCGAGGGTCCTGACCCGGGACGTCGCGGCGTCAGGCCCGAGGAGGAGGCGCATCAGGCCTCGGTCGAGGGCGACCACCGCCCGCATCGTCCACGGGGCGACGAAGAAGAGCACCGCTCCGACCGCGAACACCCGGCCGTGGTTCACGAGCCAGCCCGGCCCGCCGCTGTGGCCCGGGCCGAGCGTCCGGCCGAGCACCCCGAACCTCGTCCCTCCCGGCCCGCCGGTCAGCGGCGACGCCAGCGCGAGCAACGCCTCGACCCAGACGCTCAACGCGAACCAGATCCCGAAGATCGTGAGGGGCACCTTGGCGACGAAGTAGATGACCGCCCGCCACGCGGCCCGGTCGCCGAGCGACGCCCGCAGCCACCCGAAGAAGCCGGGGCGTGGGCTGAACGGCTCCGGCTCGGCCAGGTCCTCGCCGAGGGCTTGCCTGGCCAGCGCCCGCTGCCAGCGTCCGAGGCCCCGCCCGACGCGCAGGCCGCCGGCGAGGACCAGCACCCCGACGAGCACGACGGTCAGCCCGACACCGGCGAGACCGAACGCCCCGAGGACGACGAGCGCGGCCAGGGTCAGGGCGCTGCTGGCGAGGAAGAACCCCAGCTCCGCCCAGCTCCGCCTCCGGAACGGCTCGCGGCCGACCAGCTCGAGCGCACGCCGGAGTTGTCGGGCTTGCTCCTGCGGGATCCGGATGAGCAACAACCCTCCTTCCGGCGTGCGCCTGCTCTAGGCGTCCCGCCGGAGGAAGAGTAGGGCGCCGGCGCCCATGGCGACGGCCGCGTACAGGGCCATCAGCAGGATCCCGACGGTCGGCGACAGCGGGTGGATGACCCCGCCCGGCCCCTGCCTGACGGTGCGCATCACCGAGTCGGTGAGGATCTGCGTCGGCAGGTACCGCACGTCGGGCTCGGAGATGCCGTGCATCACCAGCGGGAGCACGAACACCACCGCCACGAACGACGCGATGGCGGCCGCGGTGCTGCGGAAGATCAGCCCGAACCCGAACGACATGAGCGTCATCAAGGCGATGAACAGCCCGGTCAGCACCACCGCCCGCAGCGCGCCGGGGGAACCGAGGCTGGCGGAGGGGGCGCCGCCGCCGGAGAGGATCGCCTCGCCGAGGAAGAACGACACGAAGCTGAGCAGCTCGCAGAACACCAGCATGACCGCGGCGGTGACGCCCGTCTTGGCGCCGAGCAGGACCGGGCGGCGGGGAATGGCGGCCAGCGTGGCCCTGATGGTGCCGCTCGAGTACTCGGCGGTGATCAGCAACGCCCCGAACACGCCGCCGGTGAGAGCGGCGACGATCAGGCCGGTCAGCGCCTCCGACGTCGGGTCGAATCCCATGTAGTAGCCGGGGCTGTGGCCGAGCGCGGCGTTGGTGACCAACCCGGTGACGAGCAGGCCGGCGACGACGGTCAACCCGAGGGTGATCACCGTCGAGCGGAGGGTGGCGATCTTGGCCACCTCGGAGCGGACTGCGTTGCTGAACCGGTAGCGGCCGGGGGGCAGCGCGAGGGCGGTCTGGGACATTTCCATCACTCCTTGGCGCCGGCTGCGACGCCGGCATTGGTCGAGGGGCGGTACTCCACCTCGTCTTGGGTCAGCTCCATGAACGCGTCCTCGAGCGACGCCAGGATCGGCACCAGCTCGTGGACCCGGAGCCGGTCGCGGGCGGCCAGGTCGCCGATCTGGGGGGCGGTGAGCCCCTCCACGGTCAGCGACCCGTCCTCCCCGGCGCCCACCGAGGCGCCTTCGGCGGCCAGCGCGGCGCTGAACGCCGCGACGTCCGGCGTGACCAGGCGGACCGCGGCGGTGCCGCTTCGGGCCACGAAGTCCGCGACGCCGGTCTCCGCGATCAGCCGGCCCCGGCCGATCACCACCAGACGGTCGGCGGTCAGGGCCATCTCGCTGATCAGGTGGCTGGAGACCAGCACGGTGCGGCCCTCCGCGGCGAGATCGCGGAGGAGGTTGCGGACCCAGCGGATGCCCTCGGGGTCGAGGCCGTTGACCGGCTCGTCGAAGAGCAGCACCCCCGGGTCGCCGAGCAGCGCGGCGGCGATCCCCAGCCGCTGGCCCATGCCTAGGGAGAACTTGCCCGCCCGGCGCCCGGCGACGGAGGTCAACCCGACCAGGTCGAGGACCTCGTCGACGCGTCGCAGCGGGATGTCGTTGGCCAGCGCCAGGCACCGCAGATGGTTGCGGGCGGTGCGGGTCGGGTGGAACGCCTTGGCCTCGAGCAGGCCGCCGACCTGGCGCATCGGCCAGGCCAGCTCGCTGTAGACCTGACCGTCGATCAGCGCGGTCCCCGATTCGGGGATGTCGAGGCCCATGATCATCCGCATGGTGGTCGACTTGCCCGACCCGTTGGGGCCCAAGAACCCGGTGACGACACCGGGCGGGACCTCGAAGGTCAGCTGGTCGACGGCGGTTGTCGCCCCGTACCGTTTGGTGAGTGAGTGGACTGTGATCATCAGGTCCGAACGGTAAGCCCGGCGGCCCGCCGGCGGAATACCGCTAGGGGGCGTCTTCGCGCGCCGGGTACCCGCAGGTGGATGGTGGGGCTAGCCCCACCCCCCCGAGCCGGTCAGCGGGCGGAGAGCGCCTCGCGAAGCGGCACCCGCCGGCCGGTGCGCAGGATCGCCCGGCGGTACACCCGCGTCGCGAGGCGGGCCGCGGCGACCGTCGCCGCCAGGCTGACCAGGACCGACAGCGCGAACTGCCACCAGGCGGCGGGGCCCATCCCGACCAGTACGGGCATGGAGAAAGGGGCGGTGGGCGGCAGGTAGGCCAGCACCTTCACCAGCCCCGAGGGGGCGGAGGACCCGGCCGAGCTGAGCGCCACCACGTAACCGAAGATCATCGGGAGGCTGAGCGGGAACGCCAGGCTCTGCACCTGGTCTTGGCGCTCGGCCATCGACCCGGCCGCGGCGTAGATCCACGAGTAGAAGGCGTAGCCGAGGACCAGCCACACGAGGGTGCTCACCACCTCGAGCGGTCCGCTGCCCTTGAGCAGATCCGAGCCGACCGCCGCCGCGACGCTGAGCGCGACGGCCAGGATCACCGCGGCCTGGGCGAAGGCCACCAGCCCGATCCCGAGGACCTTGCCGGCCAGGAGCTTCCCGGACCCGACCGCCGCGAGCAGCACCTCCACCACCCGGCTGGACTTCTCCTCCATCACCCCGATCAGCGTCCACGTCAGGTACTGGGTGAGCATGACGAAGATCAGCACCAAGCCGACGATGGACGGACCGAGGGATTTCGCCTTGGCCTTCGGCGCGGCCGCGGGACGCAGGGCCCGCACCGGGACCGGCGGGGCTCGAAGAGCCTGGGATGCCTCAGGCTCGGACAGCCCGGCGGCGTCGAGCGCCTGCTCCACGCCGAGCACCCGGGACAACGACCGCACCAGCGTGGCGGTGGCGGAGGTGTCAGCGGTGCCGACCGCCCGGTCGACGACCAGCTGGCGGCCGTCGACGATCACCACGTCGAGGCGGCCGGCGGCCAGTCCGGCCTCGCCCGCGGCCAGGTCCGGTTGGGGGACCACCACCACCGCGCTGCCCGCCCCGGCCGCGGCGGCCCTCACCGTGGCGTCGAGCGACGACGGCGCGGCGCCGACGGTGCCGACCTGCTCGGCGGTCGCCGCGGTCTTGGTGGCCACCGGGATGACGATGGCGGCGGCCACGCCGAGCAGGATGAGCAGCGTCCCGACCCGGAACACCCGGCCCCGGATCCGCTGGCGTACCTCGCGCTCCGCGACCAGGCCGACGTCGCCGGCCCGGGCGACCAGCGCGTCGAGGCGGCTCATCCCACCGCCTCCCGGAAGACCTCGGAGAGGCGACGGCGTTTGAAGCTCCACTCGGTCACCCGGCCGGCGGCCATGGCCCGCGACAGCAGCCAGTTGGTGTCCACCGCCTCGCCGAGCACCAGCCGGGCCGCGCCGCGGTCGATCTCGGAGACCTCCACGTCGGGAATCTCCTGTACCCATCGGGCGTCGCGGTCGCCCTCGACGCGCGCCACCAACCGGCGGGGGCCGCTGCCGGCCAGCTCGTCGACGGAACCGGCCGCGACCACCCGGCCCCGGTCGATGATGGTCACCGACGAGCAGAGGTCCTCCACCAGGTCCAGCTGGTGGCTGGAGAACACGACTCCCCGCCCGGCCCGGGCCTGCGCCACCAGCACTGCGCCGATGGCGTCGATCCCGGCCGGGTCCAGCCCGGCCAGCGGCTCGTCGAGGATCAACAGCTCCGGGTCGTGGACCAGCGCCGCGGCGAGCTGGACCCGTTGCTGGTTGCCGTGGGAGAGGGCTTCCACCTTGCTACCGGCCCGCCCGGCGACGTCCAGGCGCTCCAGCCACCCGGCCGCGGCGCGAGACGCGTCGACGCGGCTCATCCCGTGCAGCCGGCCGAGGTACTCGACCTGCTCGCCCACCAGCATCCCCGGGTACAGGCCCCGCTCCTCGGGCATGTACCCGAAGCGGCGCCGGGCGGCGGCGTCAACGGTCGCACCGTTCCAGCGGATGCTCCCCGCGTCGAGGTCGGTCAGGCCGAGCACGGCGCGCATGGCGGTCGTCTTGCCGGCGCCGTTGGGGCCGAGGAACCCGACGACCTCGCCGGCGGGGACCGAGAACGTCAGGCCGTCGAGCGCGGTCAGCGACCCGTAGCGACGGGTCACGCCGTCGAGCTCGAGCGGGCCACCCATGCGGGCGAGCGTAACCCGCCGGCCGCGGGCGGGACTCTCAGCGCGAAGGGAAGCGCAGCGACGATCCGGGCGGGTCGTGCAGCAGCGCCTCGAGGGTCGCGGCGGGCATCGGCCGGGCGAAGTAGAACCCCTGGCAGTAGTCGCTGCCGAGCGACACGAGACCGTCGTGCTGCTCGGAGGTCTCGACGCCCTCCGACACGACGGTCATGTCGAGGAGGTGGGCCAGCTCGATGACCTTCGCGATGATGGCCCGGCTGGAGGCGTCCTCGAGGAAGTTGGACACGAAAGCCCGGTCGATCTTGACCACGTCGACGGGGAAGGCCCGCAGGTAGGTGAGCGGCGAGTGGCCGGTGCCGAAGTCGTCGAGGGCCAGGTTCACCCCCAGCGCTTTGAGCTCGGAGAGGACCGTGCCGGTCGGCGCGCTGTCCTGGAGGAGGATCCCTTCGGTGATCTCGAAGGTCAGCCGTCGAGGGTCGGCTCCGGTGGCTTCCACCACCGAGGCCACCGTCGCCACGAACGCGGGGTGCATCAGCTGCAGCGCCGAGACGTTCACCGCGACGCTGATCGCGGCGCCCGCCGGCAGGAGGCTCCAGCGGTTCAGGTCCTCACAAGCGGTCTGGATCACCCAGCGACCGATGTCGACCATCAGACCGGCGCGCTCGGCTAGGGGGACGACCAGCGCCGGGGGGACGATGCCGCGCCGGGCGTGGTCCCAGCGCAGGAGCGCTTCGACCCCGGCGAGGCGGCCGTCGACGGCGGAGACGATCGGCTGGTAGTCGAGGCGCATCTCGCCGCGCCCGACCGCGCCGACCAGGTCGCCGCCTAGGGCGTGGCGGTCGTGGGCGTCCGCCGCGGCCCGCAGGTCGATGACCTGGTGGCGGTGACCGCCTTGGCGTTTGGCCTGGTACATGGCGATGTCGGCGTCGTGGAGGAGGCGTTCGGGGACCAACCCGGTGCTGGGCCCGGCGAACGCGACGCCGGCGCTCGCCGAGATGGTCACCTCGACGCCGCTCAGCGCGAAAGGCGCGGCGAGGGAGGTCACGATGCGGGCGGCGATCACCTCCGCTTGGCGCTCGTCCTCGAGGTCCTCGCAGACGATCACGAACTCGTCGCCTGACATGCGAGCCAGGGTGTCGCCGGGGCGGAGCATCCCGGCCAGGCGGGTCGCCACCGCGACCAGCAGCTCGTCGCCGACCCGGTGCCCGTGGTCGTCGTTGACGTCTTTGAACCGGTCCAAGTCGACGTAGAGGACCGCCACCCGGCTCGCCGAACGGCCGCTGCTGCGAAGGACACGGTCCAAACGGTCCAAGAGCAGCGCCCGGTTGGGCAGCCCGGTAAGCGGATCATGGAGCGACCGGTGCGCCAACGCCGCGGAGGAGTCCTCGAGGTCGGCCCTGGCCTGGGCGTTGACCAGGTAGGCGGAGGTCACGTCGGCCAGGGTCTCCGCGACGTCCATGGCGGCGTCGTCGAGCACGCCGGGGGCCTGCCCGTAGAGGTCGAGGGCGCCGAGCCGGCGGTCACCCTGGCGGAGCGGGAAGGTCCACACAGATACCAGCCCCTCCGCCAGGGCCCTGGCCTTGAACTTCTCGAAGCGGGTGTCGCCGGCCAGGTCCGGCACCGCGACGGCCTCCCCCGTCATGTAAGCGGCGATGCAGAGCCCGTCGTCGAGCTCGGTCTGCAGCTGCTCGAACTGCAGCGCGGACGCGTCGGACGCCGCCACATAGCGGGGCCGGGCGCCGTCTGAGATCAACGTCACCCCCGCCGCGCTGACAGGCATGATGTCGACGATTCGGTGCACCAGCTGATCGAGGATCGACTGGATCGGGAAGTCGGTGACCATGGTGCGGGCAAAGTCACGGAGGACCTCCGCCAGCTCCCGGTCCGTCGCCATGTGCCCTCCAAGCGCCCGGGACGATCGCCATCTGTTTGACGGTCTCCGCAGCGCTAACGACGGAGTGTACCGACCGGGCGGGACAACCCGGAATGTTTCCGGGTTTGTCGACCGCCACGCGCCGACGCACCTTCCTATTTTCCGTAAACTGATGCGGACAGCAGCGGCGATATCGGTTCAATACGACGCTGCCCGGCCGGGACCGTTCGCTGAATCAGGCGGGGCCGACCTCGGCGAGTCGCTGGTGGATCACCCGCGCCACTTCCAGCAGGTAGCGCAGGTCCTTGTCGGTGAAGTCCCGGGCCCGTCCGAAGCCGACCACCAGCACCCCTGACGCCGGCGCGGTCGCGCCGAGAGGCACCCACACCGCGGTCGGGTTGTCGGCGACCGGCTTGGAGGGGATGAGCCGGGGGTAGCGGGTCAGGCGCTCGTCGCGGGTGCGCAGCACGACCGGCTCGGCGGTTCGCACCGATTCCGAGATGGGGTTGTCGTGGCTGACCGCGTAGCGCAAACCCTGCGGCTCGTCGGGTTCGTAGCCGACCCGGTGGATGCCCGACACGTGCGCCCCGTCGGGCTCCACGAGCAGCAGGTTGGCGAAGCTTGCCCCGGTGTCGGCCCTGACCCGCTCGAGGGCGACCTCCGCGACGCTTCGCCGGTCGCCGGCGCCGGCCAGTCGTTCCTCGAGGGCGCTCAGCAGCTGGAGTCGGCGGTCGCTCAGGGTGTCGGCGGGACGGGTGCTCGAATCCGGGCGGACCACCGGGAACGGGCACGGCTGCGCCGGCTGGCCGCCTAGCTGGCGGAGGACCTCGTCGTGGTACCAGAGCCTGAACGCCACCACCTCCGGCATGGGGGCCATCACCAGCAGCTTCCCGGTGGAGCGGGCCGCGGCTATAGCGCCGAGCAGCGCGTCGAGGGCCCGGAGGTGGCGGCGGGTGTCGGGGCCGACGGCAAGGTGCAGGTCGGCCAGGCGGTCCCCGCGGTCGCGTGCCGCGTGGAGCGCCTCCTGGCCGCCGTAGCGCAGCGGGCCCAGCTCGCTCAGCAGCTGGGTGGCGGAGCGAGCCAGCTCACCGACCTCGGGGTCGACGCCGTCGGAGAGGGCGATGACCTGCAGCTCGCGGATGGTGTCGTCGAAGTTGCGGTCGGAGTCGGCGATGAGGCGGAGCGGGACCGCGACCAGGCGCACCGACCGGCCGGCGCCGTCCTCGGCGACCGCCGGGTGCAGCCCGGCTGCGTCCAGGCCGGGGGCGGCCCCGCTGGCACCGGCCGCCCGCGCCGGGGCGGCGGGCCCTCCGGCCGGGTCGATACCGACCTCGGCCCACACCGTCTTGCCTCCCTCGGCGTGGGCGGTCACCCCCCACCGGGTGGAGATCGACGCCACCAGCTCCATGCCCCGGCCGGTGGTGGCCAGCGCGTCGATCAGGTCGTCGAGGTCGGGGACGACCGGCTCGTCGAAGATCTCGTCTTCAGGGACGAGGATCGGCAACGGCGGGGGGATGAACACCGGCATGTCGCTGGCGTCGGTGACCTCGATGCGCACCGTCGCGTCGGTGACGCCGACCGCGAGGTCGACAGCGGTGCGGGCGTGGAGCACCGCGTTGGTCACCAGCTCCGACACGACCAGCGCGGCGTCGCCGGCGACTACCGGGTCGAAGCCGTGGCGGGCGGCCACCTCCCCCACCATCACCCGAGCCCGGGCGACGCTGGAGAGCATCGGCTCCAGGCTCAGGCGGTCGTCGTCGCTCACAGCAGCTGCTTCTCGCCCCAGAAAGAGGCGTGCGGGTTGGCGTTGTAGTCGGGGATGGGTAGGTAGCCGCGCCGCTCGTAGAGGCTCTGGGCGACCGGCTGGAACCGGCCGGTGTCGAGCCGGACCCGCCGGTAGCCGAGGCCCCGGGCCGCGTCCTCGAGCGCTGCGAGCAAGCCGCCCGCCAGCCCCTGCCCTCTCCACTTCGCCACGACGTACATCCGCTTGATCTCCCCGGTGTCGGCGTCCCACCGCTTGACCCCCCCGCCGGCGACCGCCTCGCCGTCAGCCCACCCGACGAGGAAGATCCCGCCCGGCGGGGCGAAGTCCCCGGGGGTGGCGCTGGGCGCGCCGGCGCCGTCGATGCGGCCGTACCAGCCGACCAGCTCGAGGATCATCTCCTCGATGAGCGTCGCGGCGGGGGGCACGGCGGCATCGGCGGCACGCCACTCGACGCGGGCCAGTTGTTCCATCGCCGGTGAATGGTAACGCTCCACGACCATCGCAGCCTGGCTCTACCCTCGCTCCGTGCCTTTGCCCCCTCTTCACGACACCACGAGCGGACCCGGGCGGTGAAGGGCCGGGTTTGGATGGTCGTCGGCGTCGCCGCCGGGCTGGCCCTGTCGCTCGGCCGGGCCCCCTACCTGGCGGGCGCGGCCCGAAGCCTGGCCGACACCGCGCAGCGTCTGGTCGGCTCCGCCGGCAACAAGTTGCTCACCTCGGCGGCCAAGCACGGCGCCCCGCACAGCGCGGTGGTCGTCGTCACCGCCCTGGTGGCCGTCGCGCTCCCCGGGATCACCGCGCTGGTCTTGATCGTGGCGGCGCGCTCCACCCTCCGCCTGCGGGCGGTGATCGCCGTGCTGCTGGTGGCGCTCGGCGCCGCCGCGTACGTCTACCAGGGGCACGGCGTGGCGTCGGGGACCCTGGTGATGGCCCTGGCGGTGGCCGGGATCGCGGTGGCGGCCACCGGCCCGCTGGTGGTCGCTCCGCTCGCCGCGCTGGCCGGGCTGCTTTGCGGCCAGACCCTGCCGCGGGTGCTGGCCGCCCACACCACGCTGCCCAACGCCCCGGTGGCCGCCATCCACCAGGCCCTGTACCACTCGCCGGCGACGCCGGCGTGGCTGCGGGTGGCGGTGCTGATCGTCGCCGGGGTGCCGTTTTTCTTCGCGGCCCGCCTGGCGTTTTGGGCGTAACCGCTCGGCGGTCTCCTCTGCGGCCCGGCCGGCGGGCTCCCGGCGCCGGCGACGCCAGAGACCAAGAGCCCGATCGGGGCTAGGGCTTCGCTACGGCCACCGACACCCGCCTCGACTAATTCGTCATCTATTAAAGTCAGGGCGTGAACCCCAGCCGCCGGCGCCAACCTCCCGGGGGCCGAGGGATGCGCGATGCCGGGGGCGGGTCGACGGGGCTTGGTGAGGCAGACGGCCGGCCTGGGCGTCGTCGAGCGGGCCGTCACCGCCCCGGGCTGTGAGCGCGCCGTGGTGTGACTGCGCCGGGACCTGAGCGGGCGCAGAAGATCGCACCACCTCGACGGCTCGAGCGACTCCCCCTCGCTCGCCGCCGGGGTGGTGCTCCCCACCCGGAACCAGATACCCCCAGGGCCCCGACGCCCTGAGGGTCGGAGGGTCAGCTAGTGGCGGGTTTGCCGTGGAGACGGTCGGCGAAGCTCGCGAAGGGCCACACGTCTTGGTCCTCGCCCCACCCGGTCCCGCCGGTCATCTCCCACTCGAGGAACGTGTTGATCGTCACGTGGGCCCCGGTGGGCAACGCCATGGCGCTGCGCCGCTGCCCGACCGCCCGGAAACGACGACCGTCGGTGTCCTCGCCGACCAGCTCGATGCGCTCCACGCCGCCGGTGACCCGGTCGCGAACGTTGTTGCGTTGCACCGACGCGAGCCGGCGCAGCGACCCGTCACGCAGGAGGTAGCCGGAGGTCAGCGTTTCCACCTCGAGGAGGTGGTTGTCCGCGGGCGGGGCGCAGAAGGCCAGGAACGCCTCGCCGGCGTCGTTGGCGCCGAACGCGTAGCTGAGGCGCCCGATCCGGCCGAGCAACTCCGGCCTTCGCCCCCACGACCGGTCGCGCACCGAGACGCAGTCGACCTCGATCGCCTCACCGCGCAGGCTCAGCGTGCCGGTGACCCGACCGTGCTGGTCGTAGTGCGACGACCCGGTGAAGGGCGGGGCGCCTTGGAGGTGCGGCACCGGCGGGGTCAGGCCCTCGAACAGCAGATCGGCGGTGAAGTCCTTCTGGTCCCGGAACTGGTAGCCGAGCTGGTATCGCATACCCGCCTCGAGCATCTTGACCCGAACGCCGTTGCGGAACGTGACGTCGTCGAAGTCCCACGTCTCGGGCAGCCGGTCGTAGTACGACCACCCGAAGTAGGGAAGCGACCAGGATTCGAACGCCGAGGTGTCGTAGACGAACGCCCCGCCGGCGCTGGTCCCGAGGTTCGGCCGGGCCTGCACGTAGAGCCATCCCGCCAGGGACCGCTCAGGAACGTTGAAGGACCACCAGGTGGTCTCGGTCCAGTCTCCGGTCGGACCCGGTTGATGGCGGCGGTCGTCCTCGGGACCGAAGAGGAGGTTCGACTCGAAAGGCAGTTCAACTGGCAGGACCGGCTCCGTTCATGGTTGGCGTGTCATGGTGGGCGTGGTTGAGACAGGGGCGCGACGGTCGGCCCGTCAGGGCCGGCCGGCGCTCCACACGATGCTCTTGCGCTGCAGGAATTCGTCGAGCCCGGCGGCGCCCCATTCCCGGCCGAGCCCGCTTTGCTTGTAGCCGCCGAAGGGGGTGTTGGGGTTCAGGCCGCCGCCGCCTCCGTTGACCGTCACCATGCCGGTGCGGATCCGCCGGGCGATCTGATATGCCCGGATCGGGTCTCCGGACCACACGCCGCCGCCGAGGCCAAAGTCGCTGTCGTTGGCCAGCGCCACGGCCTCGTCGTCGGTGCGGAAGGGGATGACGACACCCACCGGCCCGAAGAACTCCTTGCGGGCGATGGTCATCGTGTTGTCGACCCCTACGAACAGCGTCGGCTCGACGAAGAACCCCTTGTCGAGCCCCGCCGGCCGCCCGCCTCCGTAGGCCAGCTGCGCGCCTTCATCCAGCCCGGCCCTGATCAGACCTTCGACCTTCTGGCGTTGCGCCTCGCGGATCAGCGGGCCCATCGTCACCGACTCGTCGGCCGGGTCGCCGACCTTCATGTAGTCGAGGGCCGCCTTGACCCGCGCGACGAGCTCGTCGTGGATCGACTCGTGCACCAGGGTCCGGGTGAGAAGCGAGCACCCCTGCCCGGAGTGGGTGGTGAAGCCGCCGATGACATCGACGACCGCTTTGTCCAAGTCGGTGTCGTCGCAGAGGATGTTCGCGGACTTGCCGCCGAGCTCGAGGATGACCTTCTTCATCGTCGGCGCGGCCTGGCCGTAGATCTGACGCCCGACGGCGTCGGAGCCGGTGAACGACACTGCGTCCACCTTCGGGTTGGTCGTCAGCTCGGTGCCGGCCGCGATGTCGCCGGTGACCACGTTCAAGACCCCGGGGGGCAGGCCGGCCTCCTCGGCCACGTCGCCCAACACCAGCGCCTCGAGCGGCGTGTAGGGAGACGGCTTCAACACGACCGTGCAGCCAGACGCCAGCGCCGGGCCGAGCTTGAAGAGGTTCAGGAACAACGGGAAGTTGTAGGCGGTGATGAGCGCGGCGACGCCGAGCGGCTCGCGCACGACCACGCCCTGGCCGATCCCCTGACCGATAGAAGGAAGCACCCCTTCCTCGAAGGCGAAGGCCGGCAGCACCCGGTCGGCCATGTCGAGGAGGTGGTCGATCGGGAGCCCCACCTGCAAGAACGCCGCCAGCATCTGCGTCGACCCGGCCTCCGCCACGTTGAGCGCGATCAGCTCCGCCGAGCGCCGGCGCATGATCTCGCCCATCCGGCGCAGCACCGCAGCCCGCTCGCGGGGCTCCATCCGGGGCCACGGGCCGTCGTCGAAGGCGCGCCGGGCGGCGTCGATGGCCCGCTGCACATCGGCCACGGAGGCCTGTGGCACCTCGGCGATCGTCGCCTCCGTCGCCGGGTTGACCACCGCGATCGTCTCTCCGCTGCTGGCGTCGACCCACTTGCCGTCGATGTACAGGTGGCTCTTCCAAACATCAGTCATCTGATCCCCCACTCACTCGCTCGGTTCTCGCCGATCCTCGGCGCCGCGCCCCCGGGCCGATGCCAGCCGTCCATGTCCCGGACCGGACCCGTCGAGCCAGCGCCAAGGCCGCTGCACGCCCAGTGAAAATAGCAGGCGGATTGCGGGTGCTCAAGGGAGACGGTCAGAGGGCGCTCAGGGCGGCCAGCACGAGCCCTTGCGGCCTGGTCGAGGTATCACGCCGGGATGAGTCGAAAAGGCCGCCGGCCAAGTTGAAAGCCCAGAGTCTGTCACCACCTCAGCGAGCGAGGAGCTGCTGGGCCCGTCGGGCGAAGTTGGGGCTGGAGAGCAACTCGACCTGGTGATCAAGCGCCTGGGACAGGTGCCTGTCGAGCACGTCGCCGGGGGGCCGGCTGAGGTCCACATAGGCCCGCAGCGCGCTGTCACCGATGGCCGCCAGGGAAGCGGCCTGCGCGACGGCGACGTCCACGGCAGGCGTTGTGCAAGCCCGTGCCAGCCCGAGGCGCTCGAGGGTCGCGCCTTCGAGCTTGGTGTTGTCCGCGAGGACCCCCCACATCGCTCCAGGCGCCAGGCGCTCGAAGAGGGCCACTCCCCCGATTCCCGGTACCAGTCCTAACGCCGCCCACCCTTGGCGCATCCAACCCGACGGACCGCACAGACGGATGTCGCACGCCAACGCGAGATCCATCCCGAGCCCCACAGCAGCGCCGTCGACCGCGGCAATTGTGGGCAGAGGACAGGCGAGCACGGCACGGACCATTCGTTGGAAGTTGCCGTAGATCCCGCTCCGGATCGCCTCGGGGCCACCCTTGGTCATCTCGATGATGGCCCGCAGGTCCCCGCCGGCGCAAAAGGCACCGCTGCCGGTCAGTACCACCGCTGCAGCACCAGGCTGGGTGGCCGCCGACTCGAGCGCGTCCGCCACCTGGGCCGCCTCGTCGGGGCCGAGAGCGTTGCGCCGTTCCGGCCAATCGAGCGTTACGACGGCTGCGGCACCCAGGACCTTCGTGATGACCGTCATCTGGCCTGGCCCCCGAGACTTGCCTCAGCCATCCTCTTCCCCGACAGTCCGCTCCGAACGTTCATTCATAAAGAGTAGTAGGTATTCGGCAGGCCGCGATAGGGACCCGTTCGCCCATCCACCACTCTCCCACCCTCCACAAGGCGCACAGGGTCCCAAATAACCGGAGTGATTGCTCCGTTTGTCGGGTAACCTTGTATCCGGAGCGCTCGCTCCGGATACAAGGAGAACCGGCGATGACGATCA
Organism: Acidiferrimicrobium sp. IK; assembly: GCF_025499425.1. Taxonomy (GTDB): domain Bacteria; phylum Actinomycetota; class Acidimicrobiia; order Acidimicrobiales; family Palsa-688; genus Acidiferrimicrobium. The sequence goes on along the minus strand of NZ_JAIMCB010000001.1, from coordinate 656,244 downwards.
CGGGACCGGCTGCCCCCGCAGCACCCCCTCGCACCCACTACCAAGTGACCTTCGGCGTGCTTTCGGTGGCCGTAGCGGCCTACGCCTTACTGCAATCACTCGTGATTCCGGTGCTGCCGACGATCCAGGCCGGCCTGCACACGTCGCAGAACACCGTGACGTGGGTGCTTACGGCCTATCTGCTGTCCGCCTCGATCTTCACCCCGATCATGGGACGCCTGGGCGACATGCTGGGCAAGGAGCGAATGCTGGTGGTGGCCTTGATCGCCCTGACACTCGGCTCCGTGCTCTCAGCCGTGGCCGGCTCGGTCACCGTCATGCTCGTGGGCCGGGTGATCCAGGGTGTGGGCGGCGGCGTGCTGCCGCTTTCCTTCGGCCTCATCCGCGACGAGTTCCCGGGGGAGAAGGTCTCCGGGGCAGTCGGGGTGATCGCCGCCCTGGCATCCGCTGGCGCCGGCCTGGGCATCGTGCTGGCCGGCCCGATCGTGGCCGCCCTCGACTACCACTGGCTCTTCTGGATCCCCGCCGGGGTACTGGCCGTCGCGGCCCTCGCCGCCCACTTGGTGGTGCCGGAGTCCCGTATCAGGACACCAGGCCAGCTCAACTGGTCGGCTGCGGCACTGCTGTCGGCCTGGCTGGTGGCGCTGATCCTCGGGATCAGCGAGGCGCCGACGTGGGGATGGGCCTCCGGCAAGGTGATCGGCCTGCTGATAGGCGCCGTCGCCCTGGCCGGCGCCTGGGTGATCGTCGAGTCCCGCTCGCCCCAGCCGCTGATCGATATGCGGATGATGAGGATCCCGGCGGTGTGGACGACCAACCTGGTCGCCCTGCTGCTCGGCATCGGGATGTACGCCGTGTTCGCCTTCCTCCCGGAATTCCTCCAGACGCCCCCCTCCGCCGGCTACGGCTTCGGGGTGAGCATCACCGTCTCCGGGCTGATCCTCCTGCCCTCCAGCGTGTTCATGTTCGCTTTCGGGGTCCTCTCTGGCCGCCTCAGCCGGCGCTGGGGGGCCCGGATGCTGCTGGTCGTCGGGTTGCTGGTGAGCATCATCACCTTCGTGCTGCTGACCGTGGCGCGGGCGCAGGAGTGGGAGATACTCCTGGCCATGGTGATCCAGGGAGTCGGTTTCGGGATGGCCTATGCCTCGATGTCAGCTCTCGTGGTCGAGGGGGTCCCCGCCAGTCAGACCGGAGTCGCCAGCGGAATGAACGCCAACATCCGCACTATCGGCGGTTCGATCGGAGCTGCCGTCATGGGAAGCATCGTCACTGCCAGCGCCCACCACGGCGGCCTGCCCAGCAATTCGGGCTACACCGCCGGTTTCGCCTTCCTCACCCTGGCGGCGGTCGCAGCCGCAGTCGCAGCCTGGTTCGTGCCCAGGTCCCGGCGGCCCACCACCCGGCCAGGAGACCACGCTGCGACGATGCTCCACGCTGAGCTGGGCATGGTGGCCGCCGGCACCCTCGCCGGTGACGAGTCCGAATGACCCCCGAGGCCCCGGTGCCGAGCCGCCCACTTCGCCGAGACGCCGTCGAAAACCGGGACCGGTTGCTGGCAGCAGCCAACCAGGTCTTCGACGAGCAAGGCCTGGACGCCAGCGTGGCCGAAGTGGCCCGGGTGGCAGGGGTGGGGATGGGAACCCTGTATCGGCGCTTCCCCACCAAGGACGCCCTCATCGATGCTCTGGTCCACCAGATCCTCGACATCACCATCGAGATGGCCACCCAGGCCGCTACCGAGCCCGACGGCACCGGGCTCGAGCGCTTCCTGGAGCTGTCCAGCGCCTACCAGGCCCAACACCCTGGATGCCTCCCACGTCTGTGGAACACCGACCACGCCATGGTCCGCAAGGCCCGGCGGCGTATCGCCGATCTGCTCGCCGAAGCCCAACACCACGGCCGAATCCGCCCGGACCTGACCAACACCGACCTGACCCTCGTCATGTTCTCTATCCGCGCCATCGTGGCCACGACCCGCATGCACGCCCCGGACGCCTGGCGGCGCCACCTCGACCTGCTCATAGCCGGGATGCGCCCCGGTCCCGGCGAGCTCGGTCATCCCCCGCTCAGCCAGGCAGACCTGGACAGAATCCTGACCCGTGCATGACGAGCGGCGGCACCGCCGCGACCCCAGCTACGACGACCCGACGAAGACCTCTTTATCCGACGATTATGGAGCAGCACCCCTATGAGCATCGAAGGTTCCAGCGTCATCATCACCGGCGCAGGCTCGGGGATCGGGCAGGCGACAGCCCTGCACCTCGCCGGTCGCGGCGCCCGCGTGGTCGTGGCGGACGTCGACGAGGCCGCCGGCGCAGCCACCGTGGACACTGTCGGCCGTGGCGGAGGCAAGGCCACCTTCGTCGCCTGCGATGTGTCCGATGAGGAGAGCGTCGAGGCTCTGGTCCGCCGTACCGTCGAGATTTACGGCGGACTGGACCTCGCGGTCAACAACGCTGGTGTCGCCCACCATCCCTGCGACCTCCACGAGCTGGCGATCGCCGACTGGGACCGGGTGATGGCCATCGACCTGCGTGGCACCTTCCTCTGCTTGCGCGCCGAGCTTCGAGCCATGCTGCAGGGGGGACACGGCGTCATCGTCAACATGGCATCCAACGCCGGCGTCAAGAACGCCCCGTCGATGGCGGCCTACACCGCGGCCAAGCACGGGGTCGTCGGCCTGACCAAGAACGCGGCGCTTCAGTACGCTCGCCGCAACATCCGGATCAACGCCATCTGCCCGGGGACCATTGCGACACCGGGTATCGCTGCGTACCCGGCCGACATCCAGGCCCAGTGGGGCGAGATGGTCCCGATGGGACGTCTCGGCACTCCGTCCGAGATAGCCGCAGCCATAGCGTTCCTGCTGTCGGATGAGTCTTCATTCATCACGGGTGCGGAGCTGCTGGCCGACGGCGGCCTCATGTGGGACTGAGCTAGAAGGTCAGGCCCCCATGAGGTCTCGGCCGCGAGGCCATCAGAAACCTCCGAATACCGCAGCCAGCTCGGAGAGCGTCACTCCTCTGGCCTTTACCTCTCCCTGGGGCGGGTGGAGGCCGTCGACCCTCCCGTAGACGAGGCGCAGCAGGGCCTCCGCCGGCATCTCGATCGAGGCAGCCGGGCTCGATGGCCCGTCGGTGAGATCCAGCCGGACCTCCTCGCCGACGCGGAGGCTGAAATGTCGCTCGGGCATACTCGTCAGGATGCTGGCGTCGAGACGGTGACCGGCGGCCTTGCCGGAACGGGCCGCGGTCTCCCCCAGCCCGTCGACCAGAAGACCTACGGCGTCCGCGGCCACCTCGGACGAGTCGTCGAATGCGACCGCCACATCCCAGGCGTGTACCGCGTGCTCGGAGAGGCGCATCCGCAACAAGCCTGCTGCGTCGAGGGTCCGTCCGAACATGTCGAGGAGGAACCCGTCGAGAGCTGTCGTGTCGAGGCTTTCGATACGGGCCACGAAAGCCTCGTTGGCGGAAACGCTGTCGCTTGCCTGGGCTTGGGGTGAGCGGTGGTTCCATGCTTCCCAGATCGGAGCGAAGGCCTCGTGTGAGGGAGCGTCAGCGCCGGAGACGCCAGCATCGACGAACAACGAAAAGATCTCTGCCTGGCTGCCAAGATGCGACAGCACTTGGGCCACGCTCCACTCCGAGCACGCCGACCTACGTCCCAGGTCGGCGCCGGCCAAGCCCGCCACGAGAGCGGCTAGGCGGTCGTGGGAGCGGCGCACAGCTTCGATCCAGGGCCTGGGATCGGTCATCGGGCCATCACTCTCTCGGGTGGGGGGATCGTGTTCATCAGGTTGACTCCTCGAACGGCAGTACCAGAGAAGCTAGTGCTGCGTTGCCCTTTGACTTGTGACAGGGGTTTGCGTCCTCGCCGGACTTTTTCGAGTATCTCGTCGGCGGGGGCGTGCCACCCGAACGGTTTGGGGTTGTCGTTCCAGTGGTCGACCCGGAGGCTGATGGCGTCGATGGGGGCGGGCACGCTCGGACGGCCCGATGCGCCAACCGAGGCGAACTCGCGATCTCCCGCAGACGGGCGCGTTCAGACTCGGTCACCAGCAACTGCGGAGCACCACGCATCGTCAAGACGATGCCAACACCAACCCCAATCCTTTGAGTCGACGGACCACTAGTCGCGCCAGGACGGCTGGCCGGCGGGGCGCCCCTCGGCCGGCTCCTTGGCGACGCGCTCGACGGTCTTGGGGACACCCCGGCCGATGCCCCGGTAGCGGAAGCCGGCGGCTTCTACCAGGCCCGGGTCGAAGATGTTGCGGCCGTCGAAGAACAAGTCGCCTCTGGTCTCGGCCCGCAGCGACTTGAGGTCCAACCCGAGGAACTCTTGCCAGTCGGTGGCCAAGACCACTGCGTCGGCCTGCCACGCGGCCTCCGTCGCCGAGGCGGCGATGCGCACGTCGGGGTGTCCGGGCAACGCGCCGACGACGGGGTCGAAGGCGGTGACGAAGCATCCCCGGTGGACCAGCCGCTCGGCCACCGCCACCGCCGGCGAGTCGCGCAGGTCGTCGGTGCCGGGCTTGAACGCCAGGCCGAGCAGGGCGATGCGAGCCCCGCGGAGGGTCTTCAAGTCGTGGAGCAGGGCCTCGACGACCAGGTTGCGCTGGTCTTCGTTGACCTCCACCGCGGCCTCGAGGATCCGGGTCCGGTAGCCGTAGTCGCCGGCGGTGGAGATCAACGCCGAGACGTCCTTGCCGAAGCACGATCCGCCCCAGCCCAGGCCGGCGTCGAGGAACCGGCCGCCGATACGGGTGTCGAGGCCCATGCCGGCGGTCACCTCGGTGATGTCGGCGCCGACCATCTCGCAGAGCCTGGCGATCTCGTTGGCGAAGGAGATCTTGGTGGCCAAGAAGGCGTTGGACGCGTACTTGGTCATCTCCGCGGTCACCAAGTCGGTGCGCACCAGCGGCACCTGCTCGCCGGGTGCTTCGCCCGGCAGCGTCTGGGACAGGATCGGCTGGTACAGCTCGGCGAGGGTGTCGAGCGCGGCGGGGTCGTCGCTGCCGAGAACCACCCGATCGGGGTGCAAGTAGTCGTGCACCGCGTTGCCTTCGCGGAGGAACTCGGGGTTGGACACCACGGAGAACAGGCCTTCGATCCGGGTGCGGGCCACGTCTTCGATGACCGACGCCAGCCACCGGCCGGAACCGATCGGCACCGTGCTTTTGTTGACCAGCACGTGGTGGTGACGGAGGTTGGCGGCGACGGAGCGGGCGACGCCGACCATCGCGGTCATGTCCGGGAGCCCGTCAGGACCCGAGGGGGTGCCGACGCACACGAAGACCACGTCCGACCCGTCCATCGCCGCGGCGAAGTCGTCGGTGAACGAAAGGGTGCCCGCGCCGATCCCCTCGGCCAGGAGGGCGTCTAGGCCGGGCTCGTGGAACGGAGCCCGCCCGGCCCGCAACGGGACCAGCTTCGCCGCGTCGGACTCCACGCCGATCACCTGATGGCCGATGTGGGCCAGGCACCCGGCCACGACCGTGCCGACGTAGCCGGTCCCGATCACCGCCACACGAGAGCTCACAGCCACCAGTCTGGCACGCCGCCGGGCCGCCGGCCGCCGCCCACCTGCGCTCCGGCGTGGCTCGAGACCTCCGTCGGGGCGCTCCCGGCCGGTTCAGTCCCCGGGGCGGCGCTCAGTCGTTGGGCCCGCCTCAGCGTCCGCCCCGGCGGAGAGCCTCGCGGAGTAGATCGAGCGCCGCTCGAGGCTGCGGCTGACCACCACCGCGACGGCAACCGCCAGCGCCAGGGCCACCATCTGGGCGCCGGCGGTGCCGGTGAGCTCGACTGTGAACACCAACGCCGACACGGGCGCCTGCATGGCCGCCCCCAACATGGCGGCCGCGCCGATCACCGCGTAAGTAGCCGGCGAGGACCCGGGCCACGCCAGCGCCCATGCGTGGCCGAGCAGCGCTCCGACCACCGCACCGAAGCTGACCGTCGGGGTGAAAAGTCCGCCCGACGCCCCGCCCCGCAGGCACATCGACGTCACCACCGGTTTCAGCGCGGCCAACGCAACCAACGTCAACACCGCTCCGCGGCCGTCGAAGGCGAACTGGGCCAGGTCCCGCCCGTTGCCGAGCAGCAGCGGGTACTCGACGGACAACAAGCCGAGAACACCCAGAGCCAAAACGGGCCCGACGAGCAGCTTCCAACCTTCCGGCCGGTGGTCGCTGGCCCATCCGATCAACCGGACGAACCCGGCCGACATCCCCCCGATCAACAACCCGGCCGACAGAGCGAACCCCAACGTCGAAGCCGACGGGGTGGGCAAGGCCGGTACTTGGTAGAGGGGCCCCGCGGGCAGCGTGATCCAAGCCACCGCCGTGGCGATAGCCGAGGCGATCAAGGCGGGCACCACCGCGGTCAACGTCAGCGAGCCGAGATACAGCTCCGCTGCGAAAACGCCGCCGGCCAGCGGCACGTTGTAGACCGCCCCCACCCCAGCGCCGGCGCCGCAAGCGACGAGGACGACCTTCTGGTCGGGCGAAAGACTCAACCGTCGGCTCAACCACGACGCCCACGCCGCCCCGGCGTGTTGGGGAGCCGCCTCGCGTCCGAGGGAAGCCCCCATGCCGATCACCACCTCGGACAGGACCCCGCTGGTCACCGTCGGACCCAGCCAGAGATCACCCTGCCCGGACCACACCGAGCTGGTCGGCTCGCCCCCGGTGCCCCCCGCCCGGCGGCGCAGCACCCACCAGCCGAGCCCGGCGAACACGCCGCTGGCGACGAGAACCGCCACCCGGCGCAGATCACTGCGGGCAGCGACCGCGGCGGAGAAGCCGCCGCTCTGGTAGTCGAACGCCGCGTGCTGAACCAGGTGGAGGACCCCCATCAGCGTCATCGCCCCGATCCCAGCCCCGACACCCGTGAGGGCCAACCCCACCCAAAACCGCGGCTGGTAACCGGCGAAGGCCCGCCGGGCGTTCGGCTGCCGGTCCCCCCGAGGGTCAACCGGCGGCGGCCACCGACGCCGCCAAGTCAGGCGGGCGGGTCGACCAAACGAGCCTCGGGGTCGGTGAGGGCGCTCGCTTTGGCCGACCGGGGCCGGATCCTCCATGGACGCAGAAATGGTCTCCTACCAGCGATTCTGGGAGCGAGCGGCGGGATGGACATGGGTCTTGTCCGGGACGGGTTGGTCGTACCCTTCGGCCTCCGGGCTTACGCACCCTCGGGTTGTTGACGCCTTTCCGCCGGAGCGACCGGCCGGCGGCGGGGTTGGCACGCTTCGCCGGTCGACGCTGCCCGGACGCGCCGCGACCCGGCCTGACTGCCAGAGCCGGGCCGGGTCGCGGCGGGGTGCTACAGAACTACTCGAGCTTGGTGCTGGCTACTTGAGCTCGACGGTGGCGCCGGCGCCCTCGAGCTGGGCCTTGGCCTTCTCGGCGTCCTCCTTGGAGACCTTCTCGAGGACAGGCTTGGGGGCGCTGTCCACGAGGTCCTTGGCCTCCTTGAGGCCCAGGCTGGTCAGGGCCCGGACTTCCTTGATCACCTGGATCTTCTTGTCGCCGGCCCCGGTGAGCACAACGTCGAACTCGTCCTGCTCCTCAGCGGCGGGAGCGGCGTCGCCGCCACCGCCGGCGGGGGCCGCGGCCACAGCGACGGGGGCCGCCGCAGTGACGCCGAAACGCTCCTCGAAGTCCTTCAGCAGCTCTGAGAGCTCGAGGACGGTGAGAGCGGCGATGCTGTCGAGGATCTCTTCCTTGGTTGCCATTCTGGGTGCTTCTCCTTTGGGAAAAAAGGTGGGTGACTACTCGGGCGGGGTGGGGTCTACGGCTTCTGCGGCCAGGACCGGCGACTCGGCGTCGTCGAGCGTGGCAGCGCTGGATTCGGCGTCGGCGGCGGCAGCTTCAGCAGCGGCCTCCGCCGGCTCGGCGGCGACGGCGCCTGCGTCGGTGCTGCCCTCGGCGGCCTCGCCGGCCGCGTCGGGCTCGGCGGCCGCGTCGGGTGCGCCACCCTCGCCGTTGGCGACCTTCTGGTCGCGCAGTGCGGCCAGGCCGTACGCCAGGTTGCGGGGCAGGGCCTGGAGCAGCCCGGCGAGCTGCTGCATCGGCGCTGCCAGAGCGCCGGCGAAGCGGGCCAAGAGGACCTCACGCGACGGGAGGTCGGCGAGGGCCGTGGTCTCCGCCGGGGTCAGGACCTTGTCACCGAGGACGCCGCCTTTGATGATCAGCAGCGGCTGGGTGCGGGCGTAGTCCCGCAGCGACTTGGCTACCGCCGCGGCATCACCCTTGACGAAGGCAATGCCGGTCGGACCCTCGAGCAACGGCTCCAGGTCCCCCAGGCCGGCGTCGCGTGCCGCGAAGCGGACCAGGGTGTTCTTGTAGACCCGGTACTCACCGCCGGCCGGGGCCAGGCTACGACGCAGATCGGCGAGCTCCTTGACCTTGAGGCCTCGGTACTCGGTGAGGATCGCGGCGTCTGCCTCGTCGAAGTGCTGTCGCACCTCGTCGACGACGGCCACCTTCTCGGCTCTCGGATTGTCCATGGGTCACCTCCTTCACATGTCGGGCTTGACGCGCGACGACACTCCAGGAGGAGTCAGGTCGCCTCGTCAGGCTGGGCTTTCGCCCACTTCGGCGTCCCGCGGGACGCACCGGATTTCTACGGCTTCAGCGACCGCGTGAGCGGCCTATGCACAACAGAGACTACAGGGTAGCCGAGCCGGTCCGGCCCGGCTACCCGCCTCGGGGCGGGAAGGCTCAGCGCTTGCCCTTGTGCGCGGCCTCGTAGGCCTCGCGGACCTCGCCGGGGATACGGCCTCGGTCGCTGATCTCGTAGCCGTTCTCGCGGGCCCACTCGCGCACCGCGCTCAGGTCCTCGCGGGCGGGGCGGGCAGCGGCGCCGGCAGCGGGGCGGGGCCTGCGGCTGCCGCCGTCGGCGCGCCGGGCGGACGCGATGTAGCCCTGCATCACGTTGTTGAACTCCTCGAGGTGGGCTTCGCACAGCTCGAAGGCGTAGGTGTAGCCGTCGAACCCGAAGGTGACGGTCTCTACCGCGGGGGTGTCATCGTCATCGAGATCACACGTGAGCAGGACTTGAACTTTCTGGGCCATAGCAATTGCCTTTCCGTGGGCACTGTGCCCTACTGAATAACAGTAGCGTTATAGTCGCTGCAACCGTTGGGATGGCGACACCACACGCAAATTTCTTCGATCTGCTCGGACTGTGGCCGATCCATTACCAGATCGCCGCCAATCTGCGTAATGCGCGCTCCGAGCGCGGACGCGAAACGACCCGGCCACCGAGGCGGCCGGGTCGCTAATTGTTACGCAAGATCAGGCGCTTGCCCGGATCTCCTCGTCAGGGACGCGCAGAGCATTGATGTCGAGGTCAATTCCCGGTCCCATAGTGGAGCTCACCGACACCGACTTGATGTAGCGGCCTTTTGCCGCCGCCGGTTTGGCCCGGTTGACCTCGTCGACCACCGCCCGGAAGTTGATGAGCAGGTTGTCGCGGCTGAAGCTGACCTTGCCGATCGGCACCTGCACCACGCCGCGGCTGCGGGTGTCAGCCCGGTACTCGACCCGGCCACCCTTGAAGTCGCTGACGGCCTTGCCGACATCGGTGGTCACTGTGCCGGTCTTCGGGTTGGGCATGAGCCCGCGGGGACCGAGCTTGCGTCCCAGCCGTCCGACCTGGCCCATCATGTCCGGGGTGGCGATGGCAACGTCGAAGTCCATCATCCCGCCGTCCACCTGCGCGACGAGGTCGTCGGCGCCAACGATGTCCGCTCCCGCGGCGCGGGCGGCCTCGGCGGCGGGACCGGCCGCGAACACCGCGACCCTGACGTCTTTGCCGGTGCCGGCGGGAAGAGCGACAGTGCCTCGAATGACCTGATCGGCCTTTCGAGGGTCGATCCCCAACCGCACCGCCATCTCGACGGTCTCGTCGAACTTGGCCGGGGCCAAGCTCTTCACCAGATCCAGCGCTTCGGACGGGCTGTAGACCTGGCTGCGGTCGAAGCGCTTGAGCGCGTCGGTGTACTTTTTCCCTCTCGGCATTGAAGCCTCCCTCGTGTGATGAACGGCCGGGGTGAGGTAGACCCCGTGCTCGGATCGCCAATCCTAGTGCGGAACCGGGCACCTGCTGTAGGCGGCGGAGCTCCACAGAACCGTCGCCCCGCCGAAGGCCACCGTCGGGGCGGTGCTCGAGTTGACCGTTGTCGTCGCGCTGAGAGAGACGGAGTGCCCCGCCGGCAGCGTCGAGGAGGCCGGGGTCACCCGCAGCGATGAGACCGTCGAGCCATGGACTTGGATGTCGGCCACGATCGAGTCGATCCGCATCTCGGCGGTGGCGGTGCTGTTGGCCGTGCCGCCGAGGGTTACGTTCCACTTCCCGGCGCCTGATAGCTGGGCGGTGCTGGTGATGGATACCTGCAGGCCGCCGGTCGGGCACGTCGACGTCGTCGTTGGGGTGGCTTGGGCGGTGCTCGGCGCGCTCAGTGGCGCGCCAACCGGCTTGCTGACCGGCGGGGCGACGCGGGTCGCGGGCGGGGCGGTGGTGACCGGTGCGCTCGGGCCGGTGGTCACTTGGGGCTGGGAGGACGCGCCCGGAGCGGCCAGCGCGGTGGTGGCCGTGGCCGCCACGCTCGATGTCGGGCCAGACGCCCCAGACGGCGTTGCCACGACCTTGATTGGACTGCGCCCGGAGGAGTCGACGCCGATGGCGATGCCGGCCACGGCGGCGGCCACAACCACGCCTGCGACCAGGTAGCGCCGTCTGCGGACCCGCCGCGAGACGGCCGGCGACGGGGCAGCGGCGGCTGGCCGGCGGGGTGCTGGCGCGGCGGAGCGCGGCGACGCCGAGCGGCGGGGTATTTCGCTCCGCGGCCCGGGGGTCGGGCGCGGAGTCCCCGACGCCGACGGTTTGCGCCCAGCGGCCGGAGGCGCCGGACGGGCCGGAGGCGCCGGACGGGCCGGAGGCGCCGGAGGCGCCGGACGAGCCGGAGGCGCCGGACGGGCCGGAGGCGCCGGACGAGCCGGAGGCGCCGGAGGCGCCGGACGGGCCGGAGGCGCCGGACGAGCCGGAGGCGCCGGAACCGGAGGCGCCGGACGAGCCGGAGGCTGCGTCGGACCCGGAGGCGTCGGCGTCGGCGGCGGCGTCGCTACTGCGTTGGGGGCCGTGGGCGGAGCCGGAGGCGCTGGCGTGGGAGGCGGAGGGACCGGGGCCAAAGGAGCCGCGGCCGCAGGGGCAGCGGCCGCCGGACGCGCCTGGGCACGGGCCTCCCGTGTCATGTCGATGACGCCGACCGCGCCGCCTAACGCCACCGGGGCGCCGACCGCAAGGGACGCCGGCGCGTTCTCGCCGCTGCGTACCGTCGCAGCTCCACCGCTGCGCTGGGAGGCCGGCGTGGCTGGAGGAGCGGCCTGGGCCGGCGGGACGACCCCGGCGGGTGCGCTTTCCTGGGGCGACGCGGGGCGGGCGGATTCAAGGCTCTCGAACGCTCCGGGCGCCCGGACCTGGCCGGTCCAGCGGTCCCCGTCCCAGTACCGTTGCCATCCTTTTCCGCTCTGGGGGTCGTCGCGCCAGCCTGGTCCGCTGCCAGCAGGGACCCGGGCAGCCCTGCCCCGCCTGGCCCGAGGGCTCATTCCGCCTCCTGCATCAACGCAGTCTGCCATACCGGAAAATGCCCACTCCGGAACCGCCGGAATCCTCCGCTAACGGGCCAATCCGCCCACACCGGCCAATCCCGATGAGCGATTCTGCTATGTGGCAACCAGATGCTCCAGAAGCAATCGACTCACGTCTTCTGGCCGGTCCTCGGGAAGCCAGTGCCCGGCGCCCGGCAGCTCCTCGTAGCGGTACGCCGCGCTCACCCATGCTCCGCATGCCTCGACCGCGGCGGCGCTGATGAAACTGTCGCCCGACCCGTAGATAAACAGGGCGGGCACGCTGATCCGCCCCAATTTCTCCGCTACCGCAAACGGGATGGCTCTGTACCAGTTGAGGGTCGTGGTCATGTCCGACGCCACCGCCGCCCGCCTCGCGTAGCGGGCCGCGGACGAGCGGTCCAGCCCGGTGCGGGCCAGGACCGCACCCAGCGCCTTGCCGCCGCCGAGGGACAGCAGCGTCTCGGGGATCACCGGCAGCTGAAAGAACAGCATGTACCAGGACCGAAGCGCCTGGGTGGAGCGCACCATCGAGCCGAGGAACGCCTGGGTGTGGGGAACCGACAGGGCCGCCACGCTCCTGACCCGCTCCGGGTGGCGCCCCGCGAGGGCCCACGCCACCGCGGCACCCCAGTCGTGGCCGACCACCTCGAAACGCGCCGCGCCCGCCGCGTCGGCCAGGGCCAGGATGTCGGCTTCCAGCTCGTCGACCTTGTACGCCTTGCGGCCTTTGGGGCGGGCGCCGGGCGAGTACCCGCGCTGGTCGGGGGCCAGCACCCGGTACCCGGCTTCGGCGAGCGCCGGGATCACCTCGTCCCAGCAGTGGCGGTCCTCGGGCCAGCCGTGCAGCAGGATCACGACCCGCCCGTCCTCGGGACCCGCGTCGGTCACGTCGAAGGTGAGCCCTTGGCGAGAGAACGTCAACATGACGCGGGACTGTACCTTCGGGTAGCCCCCGAACCCGGGAGGCGCGGCTTCCGCAGGGCAGCAGCATTCGAACTTCTTCGGGCTAAGTCCCGACGCACGCGTGCCGATACCGGCAATCAGAGTCCAAGGCAGGAGGGTGGGTGCCAGACGCACTAGGGGGACGACAGAACGAACCAGACCCATCACCGCAGGAGCCCGAGACGCCCGGCGGGGTGAGCGCCGACGTCGTGCTGGCGAAGGCCGACGCCGCGGTGATCGTCGTGGACAGCGACCTCCAGGTGCGCTGGGCGACGCCCGCCGCGCAACGGCTCTTCGGCGCGGACGTCGGGGCGTTCCCGGACCTGGTCGACCCGGGCGACGCGGCGGCGGTAGCCGGGTTCCTTGGAGGGGTCATGTCCGGGCCCGGCGGCCCGGCCCGCATGGCCTGCGCCATCCCCGTCCCCGACGGCGCCCCCCGACGCGTCGAGCTGGTCGCCCGGGACCTGCGCGACACCGACGGCGTGAGGGGCATCGCGGTGGTCGCCTCCGACGTGACCGGGTGGGCCGAGCGGGAGGCCGGCCTCCAGGACCAGATGCGCCTCGACGACCTGACCGGCTTGGCCAACCGCACCGCCATCGTCGGCAGCCTCGAGCAGGCGGCGCGCTCCGCGGCCCGGACCGGTCCGGGCCCGGCGCTGCTCTACCTCGACCTCGACTCGTTCAAGGCGGTCAACGACGCGTACGGGCACCGCACCGGCGACCACGTGCTGCGCATGGTGGGAAGCCGCCTGGCCCGCGCCGTCGGCGCCGCTGGGACCGTTGCCCGGATCGGCGGCGACGAGTTCAACATCCTCCTGGACCGCACCACCCCAGCCGAGGCGCTGGGCCTGGCCGAGACCGCGCTGGCGGTGATCGCGGAGCCGTTGGCGACCAACAGCGGCACGGTGACGGTCACCGCGTCGATCGGGGTGGCCATGATCGCCGGGGCGGCCGCCGCGTGGGAGGCGCTCCACCACGCCGACGTCGCCATGTACCGGGCCAAGCAGCTCGGGCGGGGTCAGGCGGTGCTGCACTCCGTCGAGCTCGACGACTGGGCCCTGGCCCGCAAGCACGACCTGGAGCGCCTCGCCGCGCAGGTCGAGACCCTGGAGGCGGAGAAGGCCGCTCTGGCCCATGCGGCGCGCATCGACGACCGCACCGGCCTGCCCAACGGGGCCACCTTCGACGCCGACCACGCCCGCTACCACGCCCGCCACGCCCGCGACGGGGAGCCCTACGCCCTGGCCCTCATCGACATCGACCACTTCCACGCCTACAACGCCCGGTACCACTACCTGGCCGGGCACTCGGCCCTGGCCCGGGTCGCGGCGGCCATCGCCGGGTCGATCCGGCGCAGCGACCGGGCCTACCGGTACGGCGGCGAGGAGTTCACCGTGCTGCTGAGCGGGGCGTCAGGCGACGAGGCCGCGCTCTTGGCGGAGCGGATCCGCGCCGCGGTCGAGGCGCTGCAGATCGAGCACACCGGCAACGACGCCGGGGTGGTCACGGTGAGCATCGGCGTCCTCGACGTCACCGCCGGGCACGCGTCGCCGGCGGACGTGTTGGAGGACGCCAACGTGCTGTTGTTGGAGGCCAAGCACGCCGGACGCAACCGGGTACGGGCGCCCGAGCGCTGAACCGGTCTGGCTGGTCGGGGTCGGCCTGCCGCCCGCGGGACCCCCGCGGGCGGCGGGTGTCAGGCGGCGGGCAGCTGACGGTCCCAGAACCGCAGCTTGGCGCAGCGGGTCAGGAAGGTGTCGACGTCACCGGCGCCGGCGATAAGCACGAACCCGTCGTCGAGGCGGGCCTTCAAGTTGGTGGCCTCGAGCAGGACCTCCGCGGAGGGCACCCAGCCGACGAACTTGTTATGGGCGTAAGCGTCGGTCAGGAAGTCCCGGGCCGCGGGCAGCTCGCTTAGCGCGTCGCTCGCTCCGAGCAGCACCACCGCGTCGTAGAGGACCGACGGCCCCCCGTCCACCTTCTGGTCGGCGGCGACCAGGTTGCCGTCGCTCAGCGTCACGCCGGTGATGTGGGGGGCGACCAGCTCGACGGTCACCCCCTGCGCGTCGCACGCGTCTTGGATGGCGGAGAGGATCCCGGCGTCGGAGCCGTCGGTGACCATCACGCCGAGCTTGCGCCCGGCGAAGTCCGACGGGCCGTTACCGACGATCGACAGCGCCGGCGAGGGAGGCAGGTCGGTGATCGGCTGGCGGGCGGTGACCGCCGGGGCGGGCATCGCCGCCAGGCCGAGACCGTCGCCGACCTGCGCAGCCAGGGACTCGTCGACGTTTCGCAGCACCGAGACGATCCGCTCGCGGATGTCGGGACGGTCGCACTTGCTCAGCTCGAAGACGAACGCGTCGACGATATGGCGCTGCTCGATCGGCGCCTGGCTGACCCAGAACTGGCGGGCCTGGCTGTAGTGGTCGGCGAAGCGCTCCGAGCGGACCCGGCGCTTCTCGCCTTCCTCGACCGCCGGGTACGAGGTGTAGCCGTGCTGGGGGTCCTCCCGCGGGCCGCCCTGCTCCGGCGGCCACGAGTTCGGCTCGTAGTTGGCCCGCCCGCGGGGGTTGGCCGTCGCCATGTGACCGTCTTGTTGGAAGTGGGCCATCGGGCAGCGGGGGGCGTTGACCGGCAGCTGGGTGAAGTTGGGGCTGCCCAGACGCTTGAGCTGGGTGTCGAGGTAGGAGAAGTTGCGGCCCTGGAGGAGCGGATCGTTGGTGAAGTCGATGCCGGGGATGACGTTTTGGGTGCAAAAGGCCACCTGCTCGGTCTCCGCGAAGAAATTGTCGACGGTCTGGTCGAGGACCATCCGCCCGACCCGGCGGACCGGGACCAGCTCCTCGGGGATGAACTTGGTGGCGTCGAGGACGTCGAAGTCGAAGCGGTCGGCGAAGTCGTCGTCGAAGAGCTGCATGCCGAGCTCCCACTCCGGGAAGTCGCCTTTGTTGATGGCGTCCCACAGGTCGCGGCGGTGGAAGTCGGGGTCGGCGCCGTTGATCTTCAGCGCCTCGTTCCACACCACCGACTGCATGCCCTGCTTGGGCTTCCAGTGGAACTTCACGTAGGTGGAGCGACCCTCGGCGTTGACCAGCCGGAAGGTGTGGACCCCGAACCCCTCCATGAACCGGAACGAACGGGGGATGGCCCGGTCCGACATGATCCAAAGCAGCATGTTGGTCGACTCGGGCATCAGCGACGCGAAGTCCCAGAAGTTGTCGTGGGCGGTCTGCGCCTGAGGGAAGCCGGTGTCGGGCTCTTCCTTCGCGGCGTGGACCAAGTCGGGGAACTTGATGGCGTCTTGGATGAAGAACACCGGCATGTTGTTACCGACGAGGTCCCAGTTGCCCTGCCGGGTGTACATCTTGACCGCGAAGCCCCGCACGTCCCTGGCCAGGTCGGGCGACCCCTTGTTGCCCGCCACCGTCGAGAACCGGATGAACAGCGGGGTGCGCTGACCGGCCTGTTGGAACGGGTCGGCGATGGTGATGTCGCCGAGCGGTTCGTAGTTCTCGAAGTAGCCGTGGACCCCGAAGCCCCGGGCGTGGACCACCCGCTCCGGGATCCGCTCGTGGTCGAAGTGGAAGATCTTCTCCCTGAAGTGGAAGTCCTCCAGCGCGGCGGGGCCCCGAGCCCCGATCCGCAGGGTGTTTTGGTCGTCGGCGACCACCACCCCTTGCTGGGTGGTGAGCGGCGGCCGGCCGTCGCCTGCCACCTGGTGGGTCTCGCCGCCTGGGTGCCTGCCGTCCTGGGTGTGCTGGGTGTCTGCCACTGATCCTCCGGAGTCGCTGCGCCTGTCGGCTGGGTGCCTGGGGTCGGGCCTACCCGGAAATCGGCGATCCAACCGGCGGGGGGACGCTCAGCGGGATATCCTAGCCATCTCCCCTGGCGATTGGTTAGGTTTACGTCATCGATTGGCACCGGGGCGTGCCCCGGGGCCTGCAGGTCCGCACGCCGGGCCTCGCTCACCGGGAGGACCAATGACCTCTGCTGCCCAGCCCGACCCCCGCCTGCAGCAGGCGGCGGGGACCTGGACCCTCGACCCTTCGGCCACCTCCATCGAGCTTCGCACCAAGGCGATGTGGGGCCTGGTCAAGGTGAAGGCGGTGTTCGCCGCGAACAGCGGCGAGGCCGTCATCGGAAGCGACGGCACCACCCGCGGCAGCCTGGTCGTCGACCCGGCGTCGGTCGACTCGGGAGTCAAAAAGCGCGACGCCCACCTCCGGACCGCTGACTTCTTGGAGGTGGAGCGCTACCCGACGATCACCTACAGCGCGACCGACGCCACCGCCGGCCCCGACGGCACCGTTGTCGTCGAGGGCACCCTCGAGGTGCACGGCACCGCGAGGCCGCTCCGGGTCCCGGTGAGCATCGCCGAGCTCGATCAGACGTCGGCCACCATCACCGCCGAGGTCGACATGGACCGCCGGGAGTGGGGGTTGTCGTGGGCGAAGATGGGGGCCAAGGTCGACAACCACATCACCGTCAGGGCCCGGTTCACCAAGCAGTGAGATCCGGCCGCGCCCGGCGCGACTCGACGGGCCCGGCGGCCGATCGTGCACGCCGACCGGCGCACCGACGCTCAAGCAGCGGTTCCAATAGCGCCACCCGAGAGAACGCGCTCGCAGCCGGCCGGCAGTCACGTCCACGGGGGTGGTGTACGAGGAGTGGTTGGATCTGAGATCCTCCGGCGCGGCGGCCATCGTGTGCAACGTTCAAGTCGCTGGCACGGAGATGAAGGAGCACAGAGTGGCATTCGACGTGCGGGTCGCCAGCGGCGAGGGCTAAGCGACCGCCTCAGGGTGGTAGCAGTTGGCCGCCTGCGGGCACATCCCGGCGGCCGCCCACAGGGGGAGGTTGTTTTTGCTTGGCCGCGACGCGGCGAGGACTGTTGACGCTGGTCATGGTCGGGGGCGGGGGCGACGGGACCACCGATCCGGTTCGGCCGCACGGCCCCTTGACAGGAGTCGCAGCCTGCCGGCGACATATGTCGGGAAGGTTCTGCGACGCCGCCCGCTTCGAGGGGGCGACGGGACGCAGCTTGGAGGGGGGCGGCGGATGATGCTGCGAACACCACGGTCGGGGTTATAAACCGACAGCACCGTTTCGCACTGCTCGCATACCCGTCCCGCTATGCGGCTTCCGCCGAGCGGAAGGCGCCCTCGACGAGAAGAGGTACCACGGAGTCGACGTCCCTGTCGGCAGCAAGGAGGACGTCTGACTCGTAACCGGCCGCCGTGAGCTCAAGTCCAGAACTGCAAGCCTTCAGCGTGTCAGCCGGGTTGTTCGCCGCGGACTTCCATGACGCGCGAGCAGCGTCGGCCTCCGGGGACAAGCCATGGCGTCCGTCGAAGGTGGCGATGATGGCCCCAGCGCCAAGCAGGTCCTCGAGCGCGGGTCGTAACGTCCCGGACGGCCACCGCTCGCCTGCTGCGACGACCACGGCGGGCCGTTCGACGGTGCCATAGCCGTTCCGTTGCAGCCACCGCCCTACGGCGGAAGCGTTGCGTAGTGAGCCGATGAGCACCGCTTCCGCAACAGCCGCAGCGGCTATGGCTGAGCCATTCGGGGACGGAAGGACGAGCCGGTCGATATGAGGAGCGTCCATCAGCTGAGTCGGCGACAAAGACCACGGGTGCTCATCGTCGACTTGACGCCGACGTACCGCGTAGGCGGCGCCGTGGCGTCTCGCAGACTGTTCGACCTCGGTTGAGGGCCAGTGGTGCGGATAGACGGCGGTGCCCTTGGCGACAGCGATGGTGGTCGCAGTGCTGAAGGACAGGACGTCTACCACGACCAACGCCGCACCCTCGCTCGATACCGCTGCGGCACCTTCTATCCCCCATTCGAAGCGGACTCCCGCTCGTTGCTGTCTGAATACGGGGTCGTAGGGATGCCACTGATGTTCCCCTGCTGTGTTCGCCACACCGCCAGATTGCCTCATCTGATCATCCGCAGTGTCGGACTGAGGCCGCCCAGAAGCCGCTCCGATCGGCGTCTATCGCGCTCCGAGACGGCAGGCGGCGAGAGGCCATCCCGGACACCGATCGCGAGAGCCACGTTCGGTGCGTTCCCTGACCGATCCGGCCTGGTCGTGGAGGGCTCGAAATCGCCGACTCCGCACATGATGTCGCCGACTCTGAGTGGCAGTCTCAGATCAGAGGTACCGATCAGCGTCCAGCGGGTGTGCAGAGGCATGAACGGTTGCCGTCGGCGTCTTCGACTACCCAGTACGCCGGTGCTGCGACTTCGCTTACTAGGCGCCCCCGGCGTCGAGGACCGCCCGGTGTCTGGCCAACGCGCACACCGTCCTCCCCGGCAGAGGGGGCCCTTCGCTGGCGACGCGAGGAAGCTCGCGATGTCGCCGGCTATTGCGCGGAACGCTCCTTTTCGCGCATCCCTCGAGCGCAGCCCTACCAGCCAAAGGAGGATGCCGGCGACGGGTACGGGCACCGAGCCTTAGCGGCGACCGCCACAGGGTGACGAAGCGGCCGCCTGCAAGCAGCCTCAGTTGGCCGCCTGCGGGCAGATCTCGGTGGCCGCCCTCAGCGGACCACGCCCCGCCGCTAGCGGACCCGCATGGAATAGCGGCGGCCCTTGGCGGCAGGGCGGACTGCGGGGCCAGCAAATGTCTCGCCGCCAGCGGCGCTGAGCAGGGAGGCCCGCTTCCGAACCATTTGGTTAGGTTGGTCAGATGCCCTCGACGGTCCGGGTCGGCGCCTCAAAACAGTGCAGCGCGCTCACCGAGTCGAGCTGTCAGTACCGGTGAAGTGACCGTGACGACCGTGCGCATGCTGCTCTGGGGTCCGGACCGCCCGGGGCTGGTCGCGTCCGCCGCCGCGTTCGTCGCCGAGCGCGACGGCAACATCGTGCACGCCGACCAGCACACCGACGCGGAAGCGGCGACGTTCTTCCAGCGCATCGAGTGGCGCCCGGCCGCCGACGCGGAGCTGACGGCCGCCGGGCGCGTCGAGCTGGCCGGCGAGGTCGCGGCGCTGGCCGCCCGCCTGGGAATGGACCACCGGCTGCGCTACGCCGACGAGGACCGGCCGTTCGCGCTGCTCGTGTCCCGCCAGCCGCATTGCCTGCTCGATCTGCTGGCCCGTTGGTATTCGGGTGAGCTGCCGGGGCGGCCGGCCGTGGTGGTCAGCAACCACCCCGACCACGCCGAGGTCACCGGCCGCTTCGGGGTGCCGTTCCACCACCTGCCGGCGGGGCCCGGCCAGGAGGAGGAGATCGTGGAGATCCTCGCCGGGGCCGGGGTGGAGGCGGTGATCCTGGCCCGGTACATGCGAGTCCTCTCCCCCACCGTCTTGGACCGGTGGCCGGCGGCGGTGATCAACATCCACCACTCGTTCCTTCCGGCGTTCGTCGGCGGGCGCCCCTACCACCAGGCCCACCACCGGGGGGTGAAGCTGATCGGGGCCACCGCCCACTACGCCACCGCCGACCTCGACGAGGGGCCGATCATCGAGCAAGACGTCGTGCGCGTCACCCACCGCGACGACGTCGAAGCGTTGGTGCACGCCGGCCGGGACCTCGAGACGGTGGTGCTGGCCCGGGCCGTGCGCTGGCACTTGACCGACCGGGTGCTGGTCTACGGCAACAAGACGGTGGTGTTCAACTAGCCGGCGGACTCGGCTCGATTCAGTCGACGGGGGCCGCAGCGGGCTGCGATCGGTGGCGGCCGGCCACTCGATCGGGATCAGCCCGCGTCGAAGGGTGCGGCGACGGTCAAGCCCGGGAAGCGGCGGAAATCAGCGTCGAGGGTCACCCAAGTGGCGCCCTGCTCGATCGCCAAGGCCGCCACGTAGGCGTCGGGGACGGCGTTGCCGCGGGCGCCGGTCGCGGCGCAAAGCTCGGCGAACACCCGCCAGTGGCCCGGACCTGGTCGCACTGGGATCGATGCCGGGGCGCCTCGCACTGCATTGCAGAAGGACAGGGCCAGCGCCGGCGCGGTCGGATCCTTGTAGATCCGGTGGTTGGTGACGATCCGCATCACGCTGCTCAGCACCAACTCGCTCACCGCGAACGGTTCAGGACCCCGCAGCCGGGCCCGCAACCACTGGCGGTAGGCCTCGTGGTTCGGGCTCTCCCGACGAAATGCGTAGATGAGCACGTTGACGTCGGTGAGCAGCATGCGCTGCGTCAGTCGTCGGCAGGGGTTGCAGCGTCGGCAGGCGATGCGTCGTCGCCGAGCAACTCGCGGAGGCGGGCCTTGTCCTCGAGATCCACCCCGGCCCGCAGCCCGGTTCCACCGTCGACCGGCAGATCGACTTCGTCGACGTCCGCGGTGCGCTCCCGTTGTGCCAGCAACAGGCGAAGCCCGTCGTCGACGACGTCGCCGATCGTTCGTTTGGACGCAGCGGCCAGCGCCTTGGCCTCTTCGAGCAGTCTGTCGTCGATCGTCACCGTCGTCCGCATCGTCTGTTACACCCTAACATCATCGCTGCGCATCATGATGCGCGAGCCGGGTAAGGGCCGACCGGTACGGCTTCGTCGGGCGCCGGCGATCGGCCGGAGACGGTGGTCCTGCGCCGGCCCGGGCGCTGGCACCTGACGGACCGGATGCCGGTGTACGGCGCCGACACGGCGGGGTTCGACTGACCGGTGATCAGGGCGCGGTCAGTCGACGGGCGCCGGGGCGGGCGGTCGGTCCGCGGTGTCGAGGCGGAGCTGGATCCCCGCGAAGTGCTCCTTGACCGCCGACATCGCCTGGGCCGCGTCGCGCGCCGCCACCGCCTCGTAGATCGCCCGGTGGACCGCGACGATGTTGTCGCGGTTCTCCTCGACGGGCGGCAGCTCGTGGCTGAGGTCGTGGTACACGTCCCAAAAGACCCGCAGCAGCTGGCTCATCAGCTGGTTGCCCATGGTGCCGTACAGCTCGTCGTGGAACGCCCGGTCGGCCGCGTCGCCGGCCTCGCCCTTGCCGGCGCAGGCCTCCAAGTCGTGGAGGCGAGCCCGGAGCCGGGTGAGGGCCTCCTCGTCGATGGTGTCGATCAGCAGGTTCATCAGCCCGGCTTCGAGGGCGCGGCGCAGGTCGAGGATCTCCCGCAGCTCGTGGCGGTCGCCGCGCATCGACATCCGCCCCCGGAAGATCAACGCGTCGGCGAACGGCTCGAGTGAGCAGTCACCGACGTAGGTCCCGAACCCGTGGCGGATCTCGACTATCCCGAGCGCTTGGAGCGCCTTGAGCGCCTCGCGGGTGGAGTTGCGGCTGACGTTTAGATGCTCGATCAGCTCCCACTCGGTGGGCATCGGGTCTCCGCTGTAGAGGCCGTGATCGAGGATCCAGTCCTTGATGCGGTCCTGGATCGCCTGCTGGGCCTGGCGTGACCGCCGCGCCGGCGACGGGGCACCCGAAACCGATCGGGGGGCGACGCCGACCGCGTCTCGGGGGAGATCCGACATTCGACCATTGTGCCTGGAATCTCTGCCCGCCTGGCTCCCCTTGTCGGGGCTACGAGTGCTGCGCTTGCCTGGCATCGGGTTCTCCGCCTTCTGCTGTCCATTGCCCGCCGTGCATCACCGCGCGGCGAGTCCCGTCGTCGTCGAGGAGCACCAAGTCGGCGGGCGCGCCGGGGCGCAGCGCCCCGCACCGGTCGCCGACCCCGAGAGCCGCCGCCGGGGTGGCGGTCGCGGCCGTGACCGCGTCCGGCAGGGAGACCCCGGCGGCGACGGCCCGCCCGACCGCGGCGTCGAGGGTGAGGGTGGAGCCGGCGAGGGCGCCGCCGGGCGCCAGGCGGGCCACCCCGGCGCTGACCTCGGCCGCCTGGCCGGCGAGGAGGTAGGTCCCGTCGGGCATCCCGGCCGCGTCGATGGCGTCGGTCACCAGCGCCATCCTCGCCCGGGGGTGCGACGCGACCTGCCGGACGATGGCCGGGTGGACGTGGTGACCGTCGTTGATGATCTCGCAGACCGCCCCGGCCTCCAGGGCGGCGACGACCGGGCCCGGTTCCCGGTGGTGGATGGGGCGCATCGCGTTGTAGAGGTGGGTCGCCAGCGTCGCCCCCCGCTCGAACGCGGCCCTGGCCTGGTCGTAGGTGGCGTCGGTGTGGCCGACCGCGGCGACGATCCCGGACGCGACCAGAAGGTCTATGACCTCCAGGGCGCCGGGCAGTTCGGGGGCGACGGTCATGGCCCGCAGGTGACCCCGCCCGGCGCGCACCAGCGCGTCGACCACCGCCAGATCCGGGGCGATCAGGTGGGACGGGTTCTGCGCGCCGCAGCGGCTGTGGGCGAGGAACGGGCCCTCGAGGTGCGCTCCGAGGACCCCTGACCCCGGCGCGGCGGCCAGGTCGGCGACCCACGCCAGTTGCTGGCAGAGCGCGTCGGGAGGGGCGGCCATCAGCGAGATCAAGGTGGCGGCGGTCCCGTGGCCGCGGTGGAACCGAACCGCGCCGGCCATCGCGGCCGGTGACACGGTGACGTCGTGGCCTCCCCCGCCGTGCATGTGCAACTCCACGAACCCGGGGGCCAGCCACCCTCGCAGCGCCCGGGCCGGTCCGCTCCGGTTGCGGCCCGCTCGGGGGGGGTCGCCCCCGCCGACGTCGACCACGACGCCGGCGTCGATGTCCACCCAGCCGTCGGCGACCGGCCCGGCCGGCGTGAGCAGCGTCGCCCCGTAGTAGACGGTCATGGCCGGCCGGCGGCCACCGCCGACGCGAACGACCGGGTGATCCAGACCGGGTCGGTGATGGCGGTCCCCACCACCACCGAGTCGGCGCCCGCGGCGATCGCCCGGCCCGCGTCGGCGGGATGGTGGTAGCGGCCCTCGGCGATCACGACGGCGTCTGGCAGGGCGTCGCGAACGGCGCGCACCAGATGCAGGTCGGGCCCGGCGGGCACCGCGTCGGCGAGGTAGCCGGCGAGGGTGGTGGCGATGATGTCCGCGCCGGCGGCCGCGGCGGCGCGGGCGTCGTCGAGGTCCGCGACGTCCGCCATGGCCAGCGCCCCGACACCGTGGAGGGCGTCCACGGTGTCGGCGAGCGGACGGCGGTCGGGGCGGGGACGGCGGGTGGCGTCGAAGGCGACCACCTCCGCGCCGGCGGCGGCCACGGCCAGCGCGGCGTCGACCGTCGGGGTGATGTAGACCCCCGAGCTGCCGTCTTTGGTCAAGCCGATGACCGGGACCGCCACCGCGGCCCGGACCGCAGCGACGTCGGGCACCCCGCCGACCCCTCCGCAGCGGATCGCCGCGGCGCCGCCGGCGACCGCGGCCGCGGCCAGCCGGGCGATCGTGGCGCTGTCGCGCATCGGGCCGTCCGCGGCCTGGCAGGAGACGACCAGCCGGTGGGCGACGAGCTGTCGGAACTCGCTGAGCTTCACGTCGCCAGCTGCTCCCTGACGAGCAGCGCGGCGCCGATCAGCGGGGCGCTGGTGCCGAGCTGGGCCGGGAGGACCGGGACGTCTTTGACCGGGTCGATGGCCTCGGCCCGAAACGCTTCGGCCATCGGGGCCAGGAACGCCGCGCCGATCTCGGCCACTCCCCCGCCGACGATCACCGCGGAGCCGTCGACCGCGGCCAGCAGCCCGGCCAGCGCCCGGCCGATCAGGGCCCCGGCCCGGCCGATCACCTCGGCGGCTAGGGGGTCGCCGTCGTCGGCGCGCGCCGCGATCTCGGGCAGCCGGTACGCGGCCCCGCCGAGGGTCCGGTAGGCCCGCTCGATCGCCGGGCCCGCGGCGTGGGCCTCCAGGTGGTAGCGGCGGCCGCAGCCGCACAACGCGGTCTCGTCCAGGCCGGGCTCGACCGGCACCATGAGGTGGGCGATCTCCCCGGCGCTCATGTGCGGGCCGCGGCGGGGCTTACCGGCGTTGTACACCGCGCCGCCGATCCCGGTGCCGACCGCGACGTACAGCGCGTCGGGGTGGGCCCGACCGGCGCCGGCGGCGGCCTCGCCGTGGGCCATCGCCCGGGCGTCGTTGTCGATGGCGACGGGCGCCTGGAGACGCCGGCGCAGCTCGGCGGCGACGGGCACCCCGGCCCAGCCGGGAACCACGTCGGTGGCGGAGCGGATCACCCCCTCGGAGGGGTCGACCACGCCCGGCGCGGCGACGCCGACAGGGACCGGGGCCGGGCTCAGCGAGCGGACCAGGTCCACGAGGACGTCGATCATCTGGTCGCTCGGCGGGGTCGGCCGGGCGGTGCGAGCCCGGATGACCCCGTCGGCGCCGACCAGCGCCGCCGCGACCTTGGTCCCGCCGATGTCGAGCGCCACCACGTCGCCGAGGTACACCCCAGTCACTGGGAGGCGAGCACGCCGGTCGCTGCCAGCAGCCCGGCGATGCGCTCGGTCTCGGCCGGGTCGAGCGGTATCTGGGGGGGTGCGGTGGTCGCGTTGTCGATGATCCCGAGCAGGCGCAACCCGACCTTGAACGCCCCGATCGCCGCTGAGCTGTCCCCCATCCGGGTCCGGTCGCCGACGGTGACGATCTCGAACTCGCGGAGGAGCTGCTCTTGCACGTGGCGGGCCTCGCTCCAGTCGCCGGCCTGGCACAGGTCGAACAGCCGGACGTAGCCCGCCGGGTCGACGTTGGCGAAGCCGGGCACCACGCCGTCGGCGCCCATCGCCAGCGCGGAGTCGACGGTCAGCTCGGAGCCGGTCAGCACCGAGAAGTCGCTGGCCCGGCCGCCGACGTCGCGGCGCGCGACCAGCAGACGCCGCAGCGCGGCGTCGTCGCCGCTCGAGTCCTTGAGCCCGGCGAGCAGCCCCTCCGCCGCCAGACGGATCAGCATCTGGCCGTCGAGCTTGCAGTGCACCGACACCGGCAGGTCGTAGGCGTAGACGGGGACGTCGACGGCGTCGGCCATCAGCCGGAAGTGCCGCTCGATCTCCGCCGGGTGGGTGCGGGTGTAGAACGGCGCGGTGGCGACGACGCCCTGGGCGCCGGCTTTGACCACCACCGCGGCGTGCTCGAGCATCCGGCTGGTCGTCATGTCGATCACGCCGGCGATCACCGGGACCCGGCCCTGGGCCTGGTCGATCACGCACTCGATGATCTGCTGGCGCTGCCCGTCGGGCAGGTAGGCCACCTCGCTGGTGGACCCGAGGGCGAACAGGCCGTGCACCCCGCCTGCGATCAGGTGCTCCACCAGCCGCCGCAGTGACGGCTCGTCGACTTGCAGGTCGTCGCGAAACGGGGTGCAGACGGGGGGGACCACGCCGCGCAACCCGGCGGCCGGCGCCGGCTGGTCGGGTGCGGATCCCGACGCCGGTCGTTGCCCCGCCCGGTCGGGCAGCGGGGTGGTGAGGCCGTCGAGAGGGGGGGTCAATTCAGCTCCTGGGATCGAGCGCCGACCAGGTCGGAGTCGGCGAGCACGGGGTGGTAACAGCGGTAGCGGTGACCGGGATGGGATCCGTCGTCGGTGACCGGCGGCATGGCGGCGGCGCAGCGCTCGGTGGCCCGCCAGCACCGGGTCCCGAACGGGCATCCGCTCGGCGGGTGGACCGCGGAGGGGACCGGCCCGCTGAGCGGTATCGGCGCCACGGCGTTTAGGAGGCTGGGCGTGGCCGACAGCAGCGCCCGGCTGTAGGGGTGGCGGGTGGCGTCGGGGATGGCGGCCGCGGGGGTCTCTTCGACGATCCGGCCGAGGTACATCGTCACGACCCGGTCGGCGACGAGGCGGACCGTTTGGATGTCGTGGGAGATGTAGACCATCCCGAGGCCGAGGGTGGCTTTCAAGTCGAGCAGCAAGTTGAGGACCTGAGCCCGCACCGAAACGTCCAGCGCCGAGGTCGGCTCGTCGGCGACGAGGACCTCCGGTTCGAGGGCGAGGGCCCGGCCGATGGCCACCCGCTGGCGCTGGCCGCCGGAGAGCTGGTGGGGCAGCACGCCGGTCACCGACTTGGGCAGCCCGACCAAGTCGAGCAGCTCAGCGACGCGCCGGTCCCGCTCCGCGGGACTGCGCCAGCGGTGGACGTCGAGGGGGTCGCGGAGGATCTGCTCGACCGACATGCGCCGGTTGAGGGAGGTGGCCGGGTCCTGGAAGACCATGCCGAGCGTCTTGCCGACGCGGCGGCGGCGTTCGCCGGCGCGCATCGCCCACAGGTCCTGCTCCCCGTAACGGACGCGGCCTTGCGACGGCCGTTCCAGGCCGATGAGCACCCTGGCCAGCGTCGACTTCCCGCACCCGGACTCCCCCACCACGCCGAGGGTCTCGCCGGCGCGCACCGCGATGGTGGCGTCGGTGAGGGCGTGGACCGAGGCGGGACGGAAGGCGCCGGTGCGCACCGAGAACCGCACGCTCACGCCGTCGAGCGCGACGACCGCCGGGGCGGCGGCGGTCGAGGGGGCCGGGGCCGTCATCGGCCGGCCATCTCGGGCGACGCGCCGATGGCGGCGGGGTGATGACAGGCGAACACGTGCCCGTCGGGGCCGACGGTCTGGGCCGGGGCGGAGCGCCAGCAGACCTCGGTCGCCATCGGGCAGCGGTCGGCGAAGCGGCATCCGGCCGGGAACTCCGACGGGGATGGCACCACGCCGCGGATCTGGCTGAGCCGCTCGTCGCCGTGCTCGAGGGAGAGCACCGCGGCGAGAAGGCCGCGGGTGTAGTGGTGGGCCGGGTTGGCCAGGACCCGAGCCACGGTGCCGGCCTCGGCGATCTGCCCGCCGTACATGACCGCCACCCGGTCGCACACGTCCGACACCAGCGCCAGGTCGTGGGACACGAAGATCAACGCGAAGTCGAGCTCGCCTTGCAGGCGCCGCAACAGCTCGATCACCTGCGCCTGCACCGTGACGTCGAGGGCGGTGGTCGGTTCGTCGGCGATGATCAGCTTGGGGCTGCGCGACAGCGCCATCGCGATGACGACCCGCTGGCGCTGGCCGCCGGAGAGCTGGTGCGGGTAGGCCCGCAGCGTGCGGGACGGGTCGAGGCCCACCAGCTCGACGAGCTGCTCGGGTGTCCGGGTCCCGCCCCGCCGGGTCAGCTGGCCGATCTGGGCCCCGACGGTCATGGACGGGTTCAGCGCGGAGAGGGCGTCTTGGTAGACCATGGCGATCTGCGTCCCCATGAGGGCCCGGCGGTCCCGGCCGGCCATACCGCAGAGCTCCTTGCCGTCGAAGAGGATCGATCCGCGGACTCGGGCGGCGGGAGGCTGCATCCCGAGGAGGGTCAAGGCGGTGATCGACTTGCCGCACCCCGACTCGCCGACCAGGCCGAGGACCTCGCCGGGGCGGACCTCGAAGCTGACGCCGTCGACGATGTCGACCCCGTCGTGGCTGTCGTCGAAGCCGATGCGCAGATCCCGGACCTGCAGCAGCGCCGGCGCGGCAGGTACCTGCCGGGCGGTGGCGGCCAGGCGGGCCGCGACCGCGCCCAGCCCGGGGAGCTCGACGATCTCGCCGCTGCCGGAGCGGGGGGCTGCCAGGGGGTCCTCCGCGACCAGCGCCTTGGCCAGCGCGGCCCGCTTGGCCGGCGCCGCGAACGCGTCGGTGATCCCCTCGGCCAACACGTTGAGCGACAGCACCGTGAGCAAGATCAGCATCCCCGGGAAAAACGTCGCCCACCATCCGTGGCTGGCCAGGAGCTGCTCGCCGTAGGAGATGACGCTCCCCCACGACGACGGGCCGTCCTGGCCCTGGATACCTGCACCGATGAATGAGAGGGACGCCTCGAAGACGATGGCCCCGGCGACGAGGATGGTGGTGAACACCAGCACCGGGGCGGCGCAGTTGCGGGCCACGTGCCGGGCCAGGATGTACCAGCGGGGCGCGCCGATCACCCGCTCCGCGGCCACGTAGTCCTCGCTGTATTGCGAGGAGACGTTGGCCCGGACGATGCGGGCCATCTGCGGGATGGACACGAACCCGATGGCGAGGACCACCACCAGCAGGTTGTTGTTCCCGAAGGCGATGATCAACACGGCGGCGAGGACGATGGTCGGGAACGCCATGATCACGTCGAGGACGCGCATGACGACCTCGTCCATGACCCGCCCGCTGGTCGCGGCGAGCGACCCGAGCAGCGTGCCGACGACCAGGGCGATGCCGCCGGAGCCGAACCCGACCAGCAGCGAGCGCGGCGTGCCGGCCACCAGCCGGGAGAAGATGTCGCGGCCGACCCGGTCGACACCGAACCAGTACTGCCCGCTCGGCCCGTGGGTCGGCGACGCCAGGCCCACCGCGGTCGGGCTGTGGGTGGTGAGCAGCGGGGCGAAGATCCCGACCAAGACGACGAAGCCCACGAACCCGAGGCCGATCCGGGAGCTGAGCGGGAGCCGGCGGATCCTGCCCGCCGCGTGGCGCACCCCCCGCCACAGCCGGTCCGGGACGGTCTTCACCGCCGGCATCAGGCGGCGCTCCGCAGCCGCGGGTTGAGCGCCAGGTGGATCAAGTCCACCGCCAGGTTGATGACGATGAAACCGAGGGCGATGGTGATGCACAAGGCCCGGGCCAGGCCGACGTCGTCTTGTTGGACCGCCGCCATCATCTCGGTGCCCATCCCCGGCAGGGAGAAGATCGCCTCGATGATCACCGCGCCTCCGATCAGGTACCCGATCTGGAGTCCGAGCGCGGTGAGCGGGGTCACCAACGCGTTGCGCAGCACGTTGCGGCCGATCACCACGTGGGCCGGCAGCCCGGCCCCGATCGCGGTGCGGACGTAGTCCTTGTCGAGCTCCTCCACGAGGGAGGTCCGCACGATCCGGGCCAACGCGCAGCCGACCGGAACCGCGAGCGACAGCGCCGGGAGCGTCATCGCCAAGAACCACTGCGACACCGACGTCGAGAAGCTGACGTAGCGACCGGCCGGGAACGGGCCGCCGCCGATCTTCGACAGGCGCTGGATGAGCAGGATCGCCAGCCAGAACGACGGCATGGCGATCCCCGCGATCGACACCACCCGCGACAGCTGGTCGGGCCACCTGCCGCGGTAGAGCGCCCCGACCAAGCCCAGCACCAAGGCGATGACGATCGCCGCGGTGACGCCAAGCGCGGTGAGCTGCAGGGTGATCGGCAGCGCCGACTTGACGATCGAGCTCACCGGCTGACCGAGGGCGAAGGTGGTCCCCATGTCTCCGTGCAGGAGGTGGCCCAAATAGGTGAAGTACTGGACCACCAGCGGGTGGGCGAGGCCGTGGGCCCGGTCGAACGCGGCGATCTGGGTGGCCGACGCGTTGTCGCCGAGCGCCGCGATCGCGGCGTTGTTAGGCGACAACGCCAGGATCAGGAATATGAACAGAACAACGGAGAGCATCAGCGGTATAACCGTCAAGATTCTCCGGACAACAAGTCTCAACATGACGCCCTCCGAGTGTCCGTTCCGCTACGACGAGGCGGGTACTTCAGCCCTTCCTGCCGACCCCGAGAAAGTACAGGCCGGTCGTCTTGGCTGGCTTGAAGTTGGTGAGCTTGGTCGGGTCGACGCCGGTGGGAATCTTGATGTGGTACAGCGGGTACAGGGGGACCTCGTCCGCGACGATGTCGAAGATCTGCTTCCAAAGGGTCCGCTGCTGGGTGCCGCTGGCGGCGGCGGCCTGGTCGATCAGCTTCGATACCTGGACGGCCGTCGCGTCGGTCCAGCGCTCCCGCTTCTCCGGCCAGGTCTTGCCGTAGTAGAACCAGCGGAGCATCAAGTCGACGTCGGCGCCGTAGATCGACGGGTCCCCGGACGCGGCGAGGACCCGAAAGCCGTTGGAGGGCACGGAGTTGGAGTACACCGACGCCGACGGCAGCGTGTTGATCGTGGCCTTGACGCCGATCGACTTCCAGCTGTCGACGATCACCGGGGCGCTGTTGGCGATGAACGAGACGTTGGTGGTGACCAGCTCGAACGACAGGTTGGACACCCCCGCCGCGGCCAGCAAGGCCTTGGCCTTCTTCGGGTCGTAGGAGTACACCGTCGCCGCCTGCTGGTACCCGGGGTTGGCCGGGTCGAGGTAGCTGGTCGCCGGGACGCCGTAACCGTCGAGCGCGGTGGCGATCACCTTGGCGGTGTCGATCCCGTAGAACAGCGCTTGGCGGACCCGCTTGTCGTTGAACGGGGGCGCCGAGCAGTTGAACATGAGGAACAAGCAGTTGAATGACTGGGCGACGTCCGCGGTCAACGGCTTGGTCAGGCTGGTCACGTTGGCGTAGGGGACGGCCTCGATCGCCTGCGACTGGCCGCCCTCCAGATCGTTCAGCCGGGCGTTGTCGTCGGGCGTGGTGTTCAAGACGATCTTGGAGACCAGGGCGGGGCGGGGCCCGTTGTAGGCGGTGTTGTTCGACAGCACGAGACCGGTGGTGGCGTTGGAGCTGTCCACCTGGAACGGGCCCGACCCGATCGGGTTGCTGTCGAAGGCCCGGGCCAGCGCGGCGGTGGCGGTCTTGGCCTTGGGCACGATCTTCACCACCGCCACCCGGGTCGGGAACAGCGTGAAGGCGCTCGTCAGCTTGATCGCCACCGTGGAGGGACCGGTGGCGGTGGCCGACTCGATGAAGGGAACGAACCCGGCGATGATCGCGGCGTTGGCCGGGTCGACCACCCGGTTGAACGACCACGCGACGTCGTCGGCGGTCACCGGGGTCCCGTCGGAGAACTTGGCGCCGTCGCGGAGCGTCGCGGTCCAAGTCAGCCCGTCCGCGCTGACCGTCGGCTGCTCCTTGGCCAGGGCCAGGTACGGCTCGCGGGTGATCGGGTCGAGGTCGACGAGCCCTTCGAAGACGTGCGCGTTGGCGCACAGCGCCGGGGCCGCCGACGCGTTCATCGGGTCGAAGCCGCTGGAGAGCTGGTAGGCGAGGGTGCCGGTGATGGTCCCCTGCGGGGTCTGGGTGGCCTGGGCCGTCCCCCCGCCGGGGCTGGTGGAGCCGGCCGTGGCCGGCGCCGCCTTGCTGGTCCCGCTGCCGCACGCGGCGAGCGTGGCGGTGAGGGCAGCGGCCGCGCCGGCGGCGCTGGTGTACCTGAGAAAGCTGCGTCGGCTCATGCTGTGCGCAGACAGCTGATCGGTCTCTTTCACTTTTCCACTCCCCGGAGAGACGGTAGGATTCATCCCACCTCCTACGTTCTAACTCTAGGGAGGTGTCCGTCCCCAGTCAAGGGGGTGAACAACAAATGACGCTGGACATCCTACGTCCTATGTCATATAGAGTTTGGGTATGAGACACGGGGGCGGCGCGGCTTGGAGCGTGGCAGTCATCGGGGCGGGGGCGATCGCCCGGGACCACTGCGACGCGATCGCCGCCACCCCCGATCTGCGTCTGGTCCGGGTGGTGGACCGCCACCCGGAGCGGGCCCGGACCCTCGCTGCGCTCTACGGCGCCGACGCCGGCGACGACGCTCCCGACGCGCTCCGCGACGACGTCGACGCGGTCGTGATCTGCACCGCCCCCGACTCGCACGTGGCGCTGGCCTCCCAGGCGCTAGCCGCCGGCAAGGCGGTGCTGTTGGAGAAGCCGGCGGCGCTCGACCTGGCGTCGCTCCAGCGCCTGCTGCTGGTCGCCGAGACGGCGCCGGTCCCGCTGCTGGTCGGGCAGACCGCCCGGTTCCAGCCCGCGCACCTGGCGCTGCGGCGAGCGCTCGACGCCGGGAGGATCGGCGCGCCGCGGCTGTTGCACCTGACCTGGCACACCGGGCACGTCTGGCCCGGCGGGTGGCGGGCCTGGCAGCTCGACGAGCGCCGCAGCGGCGGCCAGGTGGTGCACAACGGGGTCCACGCCCTGGACCTGGCGAACTCGCTGCTCGGCGGTCATCCCCGCCGGGTGTTCGCCAGGGAGCTGCGGTCCTGGTCGGCTGGCATGCCCACCCCTGACAGCTTCCACGTGCTGGTCGAGTACGACTCCGGGGCGCTGGCGACGATCGAGCTCAGCTACGCCCTGAGGCGGCGAGGAGCGATGCTGCGCCGGGTGCTGCTGGCCGGCACCGAGGGGAGCGTGGTGGTCGACACCCAAGACGAAGCAGAGTCCGACACCGACCCGGTGCTGGCCCCCGCGGGCATCGAGGGCGCCATGGAACACCAGTACGCCCACTTCCGCGAGGTGCTGGCCGGCACCGCGGCGCCGGCCACCACCCCCGACCAGATCCGCGACACGTTGGCCGCGGCGCTCGCAGCTCGGCGCAGTTGCCGCACCGGTAACCCCGAACCGGTCGGGGCCTGACATGACCATCCGGCTTTCGATCCTCTCCGGGGTCCGCCACGCCCGCGACTACCTCGAGGTCCTCCGCCGCTCCCCCGACTTCGACCTGGTCGGGGTGAGCGAGGACGAGCAGGCCCCCGACTGGGCGGTCGCGGACAGCCGGGCCGTCGCCGACGCGGCCGGTGTCGCGTTCGTGGACCCCGACACCGCCCTGGCGTCGAGCGACGCGGTCCTCGTGTGCAGCGAAGCGACCCGCCACGCCCGCCTGGCCGCCAGGTGCGTGCGCGCCGGACGCCACGTCCTCGTCGACAAACCGGCGGCCGTGTCGGGCGCCGACCTGGTCGAGCTGACCGACGCGGCGAGCGACGCGCCCGGGGTGATCGTGTCGTCGATCCACCGTCTGCTCTCCCCTGCGGTGGCCCGCGCCCGGCGCGACATCGACGCCGGCCGGGTGGGGTTGCCGCTGTCGTTCGACGCCGAGTGGATCGCGTCGGGGGGCCTCGACGGGACGGCGGTCGAGCGCCCGGGGCTGGTGTGCGACCCGGCGCTAGCCGGAGGCGGCGAGCTGACCAACTTCGGGTGGTACCCGGTCCTCGCCCTCCACCATCTCAGCGGGCTGGAGGTCGTCGAGGTCTTCGGGTTCGGCGCGGCGCTGTTCTCCGCGGCGGGCGCCGGGTGGCAGCACGCCGACTTCGGGGTCGAGGACAGCGCGACGGTGTCGTTGAAGCTCGAGAACGCGGTGACCGCCACCATCACCGTGGCTCGGGTGCCGGCCGGCGTGAGCCACGAGGCTGTCGGGTCGACCATCCGGGTGGTCGGCTCCCACGGCTCGCTGGTGATCGATGAAGGCGCGCCCAGCCTGAGCGGGCGGCGGGTCGGGGGGAGCGTGGAGCGCTCCACGATCGGCCTGCCCTCA
Organism: Acidiferrimicrobium sp. IK; assembly: GCF_025499425.1. Lineage (GTDB taxonomy): Bacteria > Actinomycetota > Acidimicrobiia > Acidimicrobiales > Palsa-688 > Acidiferrimicrobium. The sequence continues at coordinate 622,696 of NZ_JAIMCB010000001.1, read as the reverse complement.
GGCGACAGCGCGCTTCGGGCGTGCTTCGCCGATTTCGCGCGGGCCGTGCGAGGCGAGGCCCCGCCGTGCGTGACCTTGGAGGACATCTCCCGGGCGGTGCGGGTGCAAGACGCGGCGAGGAAATCGATCGCGACTGGGCGGCCGGTCACGGTCCTCGACGCCGGCCGCGCTAGTCGCGACCCCGCCGAACCCATCAGATGAGCGACGAACGTCGGAGGGCGACATGACCCCAGGCACACAGACCGATCCCGGCACGCTGATGCGAGCCGAGATCGCCGAGCAGCCCGGCGTGTACGGGCGGATACTCGCCGGCGACGCCGGCGCCATCCGAGACGCCCACCGGGAGATCGCCCGCCGCTCGCCGAGGTTCGTGACCATCGCGGCGCGGGGATCGAGCGACCACGCCGCGCTCTACGCCAAGTACCTCTTCGAGACCAGGGCCGGTCTTCCCGTCGGGCTGACGTCGCCTTCGACCTACACGGTCTACGACCGCCATCCGGTGCTGGCCGACTCGCTGTTCCTGGCGGTCAGCCAGTCCGGCACCTCGCCCGACCTGGTCCGGTCCCTGGCCGAAGCCCGCGAGAGCGGAGCGTTCACCGTCGCGGTGACCAACACCCCCGACTCGGCGCTGGCCCTCGCCGCTCACCGTCACATCTACATCGACGCCGGCGAGGAGCGGTCCGTCGCGGCGACCAAGACCTACACCGCCGAGCTGCTGGCGCTGTACCTGCTCATCGTGCCCGAACCCTCCGACCTCGCGCCGCTCCCCGCGGCGGCCTCGGCGGCGCTCACCCATATCGACGAGGTGGCCGCCCTGGCGGGGCGCGTCGGTGCGGCCCGGTCGGTGATAACCACCGGCCGGGGGTTCTCCTACCCCTCGGCGAGGGAGGTGGCGTTGAAGCTGGCCGAAACGTCGTACCTGCCGGCGCTGGCCTACTCGGCGGCCGATCTGATGCACGGGCCGCTGGCGATGATCGACCCGGACATGCCGGTGATCGCGATCGTGGCGCCGGGAACGGCGGGGCGGGCCATGGCCCCGGTGTGCGACTCGGTGCGCGAGCGCGGCGGCGCGGTCCTCACCGTCGGCTACGACCAGGCGGCCGACCTGGCGCTCGATCGCGTCGGTCTCGACGACGCGGTCCTGCCGATGCTAGAGATCCTGCCGCTGCAGCAGATGGCCTTGACGGTGGCGCTCGCCCGGGGCATCGACCCCGACCGGCCGCGGGGGCTGCACAAGGTCACCCGGACCAACTGACCACGAGGACGGTTATGCCAAGCCCAGCGGACCCAGACCGCCCGGACCTGCCCTTCGACCCGGCGATCGCCGAGTGGCTCGCCGCCCGCGCCTCCGATCCCGGCGCGCTCGATCCCGACGTCGCAGCGGTGCGGGCCTACAACCGCACGGTGAGCGCCCTCGCCCGGGAAGGGTTGGCGCACCTCGAGACCGTCGCCGACGAGGAGGACGTCCTCCTTCCGGGCGAGCCGGCGGTGACGGCCAGGGTGTTTCGGCCCCGGGCCCATCCCGGGCCGCTGCCGAGCGTGGTCTACTTCCACGGCGGCGGGTGGATCGCCGGGGACCTCTACACCCACCTGACCCACTGCCGGCAGCTCTGCGGCGGGCTGCCGGCGGTGGTCGTGTCGGTCGACTACCGGCTGGCTCCGGAGCATCCCTTCCCCGCTGCGTTCGACGACTGCCTGGCCGCGACCCGGGCGGTGCTCGAAGCGGTGGGCCGCTTCGGCGGGGACCCGGCGCGCGTCGTGGTCGCCGGTGACAGCGCCGGCGGCCAGCTGGCGGCCTCGGTCGGGCTGGCCGCGGCGTCACTGCCGGCGCCGCTCGCCGGGCAGCTACTGATCGTCCCGGTCATCGACCTCGCCGGCGGGTACCTCGATGCGGAGGTCAACGCCCGTTACCCATCCCGGGCCGACAACCGCGTCGGGTACGGCCTCACCGTGGACCGCATGGCCAGCTTCGTCGGCCAGTACCTCCAGGGCAGCGGCGCGCAGCGGGACTGGCGGGCGTCTCCGCTTCACGCCCCGTCCGTCGCCGGCGCGCCTCCCGCGGTCATCCACACCGCCGGGTTCGACCCGCTGCGCGACGAGGGCGCGGCGTACGCCGACGCGCTGCGCCGCGCCGGGGTGCGGCTCAAGTACCGGTGCTGGCCGACGCTCAACCACGGCTACAGCGGCCTCGCCGGCGTCGCCCCGGCGGCGGCCGCGGCGGTGGACGCGGCGAGCGCCGACCTACGGGAGCTGCTCGCAGGGCGATGAGCCCCGCGCCGGCGGGCCCGTCTGGGTGTCGGGTGCCGTTTTGGGTGTCGGCGGCCGTTTGAGTGGTCGGGGGGCCAGGGCAGACTATGACCGACGTCACTCGCCGCCGACGAAAGGTCCACCGCCATGACCGACCTGACCGACATGCGCGACCTGCTCCGCGACGCCCCCACCAACTGGGGGAAGTGGGGAGCCGACGACGAGGTCGGCGCCCTCAACTACCTGACCTCCGCGGAGGTCCTGCGGGGGGTGGCCGCCATCCGCTCGGGGGAGGTGTTCACCCTGCAGCGCATGATCGGCGACCCGAAAGGCGACCCGGTGTGGCCGGGCCGGACCCCCGCGGAGCGGACCATGGTCCTCGACGAGTCGAGCTGGGATGGGGAGGGCGCCCCGTCGTACCCCGGCGGCCTGCACTACGCCGACGACAAGATCGACGCTTACCTGCAGGGGTCGACGCAGTACGACGCGCTCGGTCACGTCTGGTACGACGGGCAGATCTGGAACGGTTACGACGCCCGCACCACCGTCGGAGGGTTGGACAAGGCGTCGGTGGCACCGATCGCGGAGCGGGGGGTGGTGGGTCGAGGGATCCTCCTCGACATGGCCCGCTACCGCGGCAAGGAGAACCTGGACAAGGCGGAGACGTTCACCCACGAGGACCTCGAGGCGTGCGCCGCGGCGCAGGGCGTCACCATCGAAGCCCACGACATCCTGGTGATCCGCACCAACTTCTTGAAGCTGTTCTTCGACCAGGGCCCGGCGTTCTACGAGGGGTTCTGCGAGCCGGGCCTGACCTACAGCCCGGAGCTGGTGCGATGGTTCCAGGAGCGGGAGATCCCCAACCTGGTGACCGACACGATCGCCAACGAGGTCACCATCGACCCTGACAGCGGGTTCGCCCTTCCTCTGCACTGCGCGCTCATGCGCAACCTGGGCGTCGCCCTCACCGAGATCTGCGACCTGGAGAAGCTGGCCGCGAGCTGCGCCGCCGACGGCCGGTACACGTTCCTCTACGCCGCCGCCCCGTTGAAGGTGAACCGAGCCAGCGGCTCACCGGTCAACCCGCTGGCCATCAGATGAGCGCCTACTCGCAGCGGCCGTGGCTGAAGCTCTACAGCCCCGGGCTGCCAGCCGACATCACCCCTGAGCACTCGACGCTGCTGGAGGTGTTCCGCTCGGCGCTGCGACGCCGGCCCGACACCGAGATCATCCGCTACTTCGACGGTGTGATGACCATGAGCGAACTGGACGAGGCGTCCGACGCGCTCGCCGCGGCCCTCGCGGAGCGCGGCTTCGCCCCCGGCGACCGGATGGGCATCTACGTCCAGAACGACCCGGCGTTTCTGATCGGCCTGCTGGCGGTCTGGAAGGCCGGCGGGGCTGGGGTGGCCATCAATCCCATGAACAAGGCCCGGGAGCTGACGTACCTGCTCGCCGACTCCGGCGCCACCGCGCTGCTCTGCTTGGAGGAGCTCTACGACGGCGTGGCCAAAGCCGCGATCGAGTCGGGCTCGACCTCGGTGCGCACCGTGGTCACCTGCTCCCCGCTCGACGGCCAGACCCGCAACGACCCTCGGCTGTTCGCCGCGCTCGGGCGGTCCCGCCCCGAGGGCACCCTCGACCTGACCGAGGTGCTCGACAGCCACGCCGGGCGGCGCGCCGACGCCCCGGAGCCGGGACCCGACGACGTGGCCGTGCTGACCTACACGTCGGGGACCACCGGGGTGCCCAAGGGGGCGATGAACACCCACCGGACGATGACGTTCAACGCGGTGACCTACCGGGAGTGGATGAAGCTCGGCACCGACGACGCCATCCTCGGGGTGGCGCCGCTGTTCCACATCACCGGGCTGATCGGGCACGTGGCGCTGGCCCTCCTCCTGCCCTGCCCGCTGATCCTGGCCCACCGCTTCCATCCGGAGGTGGTGATGGACGCCATCAGGGAGCACCGGCCGAGCTTCACCGTCGGGGCCATCACCGTGTTCATCAGCCTGGCCGGCGTAGAGGGCGCGACCCGCGACGACTTCTCGTCGCTGCGGGTGGTGTACTCGGGCGGGGCGCCGATCGCGCCGGCGGTCAACCAGCAGTTCCTCGACCAGACCGGGATCTACATCCACAACATCTACGGGCTGACCGAGACCAACTCCCCGTCGCACGCGGTCCCCCTCGGCGTGCACGCCCCGGTCGACCCGACCTCCGGTGCGCTGTCGGTGGGCGTCCCGGTGTTCAACACGGTGGTGCGCATCCTCGACGAGGACGGCAACGAGGCGCCCGTCGGCGAGATCGGCGAGATCGCCACCACCGGCCCGCAGGTGGTCCCCGGCTACTGGCAGAAACCCGAGGCGACCGAGGCGTCCCTGCCCGGAGGGGAGCTGCGCACCGGCGACGTCGGGTTCATGGACCCCGACGGGTGGTTTTACCTGGTCGACCGCAAGAAGGACATGATCAACGCGGCCGGCTACAAGGTCTGGCCCCGGGAGGTGGAGGACGTGCTCTACGGGCACCCCGCGGTCCGGGAGGCGGCGGTGGTCGGCGTCCCCGACGAGTACCGGGGCGAGACGGTCAAGGCGTTCGTGTCGCTCAAGCCGGGCGCCGTCATCACCCCCGAGGAGCTCATCGACTACTGCCGGTCGCAGATGGCGGCCTACAAGTACCCCCGCTCCGTCGAGTTCGTCGACGAGCTGCCGAAGACGACGACGGGGAAGATCCTCCGCCGGGAGCTGCGCGACCAGGCGACGTGACCGGGCCGGGCGGACGCTCAGTCGTACATGCTGAGGACCAGGGGGACCTCGTCGGCGACCTCCCGGGCCAGGTACCCGACCCTCCCGACCCGCGTCGCTAGACGGTCGCCGGCGCTGCCGTGGAGGTGGGCGGCCCACACCGCCGCCTGGGCCGGCTCCGCGCCGCGGGCCAGGAGGCCGGCTACCACGCCCGCCGCGCAGTCCCCGCTGCCGGAGACGCCGAGCCCGACACTGCCCGACGTCTCGTGCCAAAGCGTCCCGCCCGGGTCCGCGATGAGCGACTCGCCGCCGCCCAGGCTGACCACCGCTCGGTAGCGGCGGGCCGCGTCGAGGACGCAGCGCTGCGCCCCGGCGTCGACGCGCCCTTCGTCGACGCCGAGCATGAGCGCCAGCTCCTTGCGGTTGGGGGTCAGCACCGCCCGCCCGCCCCACCCGGCGAGGATCTCCGGGTCGCGCTCGAGCACCGCCAGGGCCAGGGCGTCGAGGACCACCGCGCCGTCGCCGGCGCGCTCCACGACTTCGGCGGCGAGCGCGCAGCACTCGTCGGCGTCGGTCATTCCCGGCCCGAGCAGCACGGCGGTCGCGGACGCCGCCATGTCCACCACCTTGGACGCCCCTCGGCGGCTGAGCGCGCCGGCCTCGGTCTCGGGCAGGGCCTGCACCAGCGCCTCGGGGACCGCGACCGCCAGCGCGGCGGCGGTGCTGGCCACGGTGGCCACCGCCAGCTTCCCGGCCCCGGCCCGCAGCGACGCCTGCGCGGCGAGCAGCACCGCGCCGGGGGTCTGCGCCGCGCCGCCGACGACGAGCACCTGCCCCCGGTCGGTTTTGCTCGACCCGTCGGCGTGGGACGGCAGCGGCCACCGGCGCAGCAGCCCGGGCGTGACCTCGACAGGGACGGGGAGGTCAGGCACTGGTCGCCTCCAGGCGCCCGTCGGCGCCGATCACCGCGTTGTACCGGCGCAGCACCAGGCCGGCGCCAGGGTCGCGGTCGTAGTGGGTGACACCGCAGTTGAGCACCGCGGTGTGCCGGGCGATGTCGAGCACGCCCTGCTCGTCGAGGCCTTCCAGTAGGTAACGGAACAGCAGCACGACGATGTCGTGGGCGAAGACCACGACCCGCTGCCCGCCGTGGTCGGCGCGCAGACTGGTGAGCACCCCTCGCAGCCGGAGGGCCACGTCCGCCCAGCTCTCGCCGCCGGCAGGCCGGTGGTAGAACTTGCCGAGCCGGCGCCGGGCGTCGGCCTCCGCCGGGTAGCGGGCCTCGATGCCCTTGGCCGTGAGCCGGTCGAGGACCCCGAGCTCCCGGTCCCGGAGCCGCTCGTCGACGTGCCAGCCGACCGCCCCCGGACCGCCGAGCGGCTCGAGGGCGATGCGGGCGGTGTGCCTGGCCCGCAGGTACGGCGAGACCAGGGCGTCGGTGGGCTGCTCGGAGCGGGGCAGCGACGCCAGCCACCGGCCGAGGGTCTCGGCTTGGGTCCGGCCCCGCTCGGTCAGGTCGACGTCGGCGTCGCGTTCGGAGACGTCGATGACCTCCTTGCCCTCCGCCCACGCCCGGGCCGACGCCGCGTTGCCGACGCTCTCACCGTGGCGCACCAGCCACAACGATTCGGGCCATTCGCCGCTCATGGCGACGGTCCTACCCACCCCGACGCCGCACCCCTGCTCAGAACGCCGAGCGGTGCAGCCCTCCGTCGACCTCGATCCAGTTGCCGGTCATGTAACCGGCCAGGTCGGAGCACAGGTAGGCAATGAGGGAAGCGATCTCCTCCGGCCGACCCATGCGGCCCGCCGGCACGTGGACGTGCTCGGTAACCCACTCGTGGCGTGCCTCATTGGTCGTGAGTCCGAGGTGACCGGCGGTGTACCTCTCGGTGTTCTCGGTCAGAATCCAGCCCGGAGCGACCGTATTGACGGTGATGCCATACCTGGCGTACTCGTCGGCGACGGTCTTGAGCAGGCCAATCGTCGACGGCCTAGTGGCATTGGCAACCGCGTGGGCGATGGCCCCGACCGGCTCCTTGGCCGTGGCAGACCCGATGTGCACGAATCTGCCCCACCCTGCCTCCTTCATAGCTGGCAGCACCGCGTGGAGAAGGTAGAGCTGGCTCATGGTGTAGGTCCTGAACGACTCGACGTAGTGCTCCAGGTTGTCGATGTCGGCGAAATCTCCGCTCCGGATGAACTTGGTCTGTCCAACCACTATGAGCGGCGGACCGAACGCGGCTGTCACATCCCCGACCGCGCGCGCCACCTCGGACTCGTCGGTGATATCGGCCGGGACACCGAGGGCGGTCCCGCCCCCGGAACGGATCTCCTCCACCGCCCGGTCGACATCGGACTCGTTGCGCCCGACGATGGCGACGTTGGCACCCTCGGCGGCCAGCATGCCAGCGGCCACCCGGCCCATCCCCTTGCTCCCGCCGGTGAAGAAGACCGACTTGCCCGCGACCCCTAGATCCATGACCGTCTCCCCCCCCCGACCCGGCCGTGCGCCGGCATCGACTTGACACTACCGTCGACTTGGTTCCGGCGCCAAAGGGGTAGGCGGCGAAAGGCCCCACGGATACGAAGCGCCCGTCCGCCGCGTGACCGGTGAGCTGCGCTCAGCGTGCCGGTGCCGGAGACGGGCGCATGTATACCGAGATGGTCGCTAACTTCGCGGTCATGTTCGGCTCCTCGAACATCCCTGCGCTCCGTTGCCCGCCGACCGCAGCGGGCGCGGCAGCGCCGACGGCCCATACCGGCGGACGCAGGGCGGTCCAATGAGCTCCGCCGACCAGCGGGAGAGCAGCGACGATCCGCGCAATCTGCAGCGCTTCGTGGACGCCCAAGACCGCGACGGCACCTACGACGCGGCGCTGGCGGAGCTGCGCGGCGGCGCCAAACGTTCGCATTGGATGTGGTTCGTGTTCCCCCAGATCGCCGGGCTGGGGACCAGCGCGACGTCGCGGGCCTACGCCATCGCTTCCCTGGACGAGGCCCGCGCCTACCTCGACCATCCGGTCCTCGGGCCGCGCCTGCGGGAGTGCGCGGCGGTGGTGGCCGGCGTCGAGGGGCGCAGCGCGGAGGCGATCCTCGGCCCCGTCGACGCCCAGAAGCTGCGATCGTCGATGACCCTGTTCCTGCGGGCCGCGCCCGACGAGAGCGTCTTCAAGGAGGTGCTGGACCGGTTCTTCGACGGTCACGGCGACGACGCGACCGACCGGCTGCTCGGGAGGAGCGGAGGGCGCACGCCGCCACCGTGAGGCCGACGGTCGCAGGTGTATGGCACGGTGGGGGCATGGCGGACCTGGCCCTGCAGGAGATCGCGACGGCGGCCGGCGACCTGCTCCGGGTCTTGGCCGGCCCCGACGCCCGCCTGCGCGACGACCAGCTGACCGCCATCGCCGCGCTGGTCGAAGGGGCCAAGCCGGTGCTGGTCGTGCAGCGAACCGGGTGGGGCAAGAGCGCGGTGTACTGGATCGCCACCGCGCTGCGCCGGCGGTCCGGTGCGGGCCCGACGCTGGTCGTGTCGCCCCTCCTGGCGCTGATGCGCGACCAGGTCGGCGCCGCGGAGCGGATGGGGCTGCGGGCGGCGACCATCAACTCCACCAACGTCGAGGACTGGGACGCGGTCACCGCCCGCCTCGACGCCGGGGAGCTCGACGTGCTGCTGATCTCACCGGAGCGGCTCAACAACCCGTCGTTTCGGGCCGCGGTGCTGCCCGACCTGGCCCGGCGGATCGGGACGCTGGTGGTCGACGAGGCCCACGCCATCTCGGAGTGGGGCCACGACTTCCGGCCCGACTACCGCCGTCTCGGGGAGCTGATCGCCGGGCTGGACCGCTCGGTGGCGGTCCTGGCCACCACCGCCACCGCCAACGCCAGGGTGACCGCCGACATCGCCGCCCAGCTCGGCACCGACACGCTGACCCTGCGCGGCGAGCTCGGACGGGACTCCCTGGATTTGGCGGTGGTCCACCTGGCCACCGGCGCGGAGCGCCTGGCGTGGGTGGCGGCCGAGGTGGCGGAGAGCCGCGGGTCGGGGATCGTCTACTGCCTGACCGTCGCCGAGGTCGGGCGGGTGGCGGAGTTCTTGGCTTCGGAGGGTCTGGCGGTGGCGGCCTACAGCGGCGAGGCCGACCCCGAAGACCGGGCCCGCATCGAGGAGGACCTGCGCGACAACCGGCTGAAGGCGGTGGTGGCCACCACCGCCCTCGGGATGGGCTACGACAAACCGGACCTCGGCTTCGTCGTCCACCTCGGGTCGCCCAACAGCCCGATCGGCTACTACCAGCAGGTAGGACGAGCCGGGCGGGCGATCGAGCGGGCCGCGGCGACGCTGCTGCCCGCCGGGCAGGACCGGGACATCTGGACGTGGTCCGAGTCGACCGCGTTCCCGCCGGCTCCGATGGTGGAGGCGGTGCTGGAAACCGTCGCGGCCCGCGGGCCGATCTCGGTGCCGGCGCTCGAGCAGGTCGTCAACCTGCGCCGCAGCCGGATCGAGGCGATGCTCAAGGTCCTCGACGTGGAAGGCGCGCTGTGGCGGTCCTCCGACGGCTGGATGTCCACCGGCCGGCCGTGGGCCTACGACCATTCGCGCATCGATCGGGTCCGCGCCGCGCGGCGGGCCGAGGCCGACGCCATGGTCGCCTACGCGTCGAGCGGCGGCTGCCGGATGCAGTTCCTGCGCGACAGCCTCGACGACACCGGCTCGGGGCCTTGCGGGCACTGCGACAACTGCGCGCCCCGCCCGCCCCGGGTCCTCGACCCGGCGCTGGTAGAGCGGGCGTTGGCCCACCTCCGCTCGGGCGAGGTCGTCCTCGAGCCCCGCAAGATGTGGCCTTCGGGGTTGCGGGGCCGCAAGGGGCGGATCGCGCCGGGCGCGCAGCCCGACACCGGCCGGGCGTTGGCGTTCGGCAACGACCCGGGGTGGGCGCCTGCGCTGCAGGAGGTGTTCGCCCACCCGGACCGGCCGGTCGACCCTGCGGTCCTGGCCGGCTGCGTCGCGGTCCTGCGCCGCTGGCGGTGGGCCGCCCGCCCGACGTGGGTGACGTGGGTGCCCTCCGCCGGCCGCCCCGGGCTGGCGGAGGCGGTCGCCTCCCACCTGGCCGGCCTGGGACGGCTGAACCTCGCCGGGGTGCTCCGGCGGGTGGCCGAGCGACCGCCTCAGTCGTCGATGGCCAACTCGGGGCGTCAGGCCGCCAACGTCCTCGACGCGTTCGCGCTCGACGACGTGACCGGCTTCGGGCCCGGCCCGGTGCTGGTGGTGGACGACACCTGGAACTCGGGGTGGACCATGACCGTGGTCGCCGAGGCGCTACGCGCCGCGGGCAGCGGGCCGGTGCTGCCGTTCGTGCTGTGGCGCCGCCCGTGACCGCCGTTATCCAAAAGCAGCCGGGGCGACGCGGCGAGGACCGTGCCGGGGCACGGTCCTCTCAAAACGTCTGCGCCTGTGAGACGGGAGCTACCCGACGGTCACGCCCATCGACCGGGCGGTGCCGGCCACCTGAAGCTTGGCGGCCTCGATGTCGTTGGCGTTGAGGTCGGGCATCTTGATCTGCGCGATCTCGGTGAGCTGCTCGTCGGTGATCTTGCCGACGGTCTGCTTGCCGGTCGTCGCCGCGCCCTTCTCCAAGCCGGCGGCCTGACGGATCAGGACCGGGGTGGGAGGGGTCTTCAGGACGAAGGTGAAGGTCCGGTCCTCGTAGATGGTGATCTCGACGGGGATGACCTGACCGGCCTTGTCCTCCGTCGCGGCGTTGTACTGCTTGACGAAATCCATCGTCTGCACGCCGTGAGGCCCGAGGGCGGTACCGACCGGCGGGGCAGGCGTGGCCTTGCCCGCGGGCAGCTGGATCTTGACGATGGTTACGACGCGGCGCTTGGCCATTACGTTCGGGAGCTCCTCTTACAGCTTCGCCACTTGGGCGAAGTCCAACTCGACGGGAGTCTCCCGTCCGAAAATGTTGACCAGGACCTTGAGCTTGAGCTGGTCCTCGTTGATCTCGGCGATCGTGCCGCTGAAGTCGGCGAAGGGCCCTTCGCGCACCCGGACCGACTCGCCGAGCTCGTACTCCAGCCGGGGCCGGCTCTTCTTGCCCTTCCCGTCGCCGGTGTCCGCCTCGTCGGGCTTGACCTGCAGGATGTTTTCGACCTCCCGCCGAGACAGCGGGGTGGGGTTGGCGCCGAGCCCGACGAAACCGGTGACGCCCGGCGTGTTGCGCACGACGTACCAGGAGTCGTCGTCGAGGTCGAGGCGGACCAGCAGGTAGCCGGGGAACACCTTCTTCGAGACGACCTGCTTCTTGCCGTTCTTGAACTCGACGACGTCTTCCATCGGGATGACGACCTCGAAGATCCGCTCCTCCATGTTCATGGAGGCGATGCGGCTCTCGAGGTTGGACTTCACCTTGTTCTCGTAGCCGGCGTAGCTGTGCACCACGTACCACCGGCCGGGCCGGTCGTAGGGGCTCTCGACGGGCACGTAGGGCTCGGAGGCGTCGCCGTCGGAGCCCTCGGCCTCGGCCTCGGCCGGAGCCTCGGCGGTCGCGTCGGTGTCGGTGTCGGTGCCGCCGGCGAGGGCCTCGGCGGCCAGGTCGGTGGCGGCGTCGGGCTCGGCGGTCTCGCCCGGCGGTGCCTGCTCAGCAGGCGCCTCGGGCGCGTCGTCGATGTGGTCTGTGTCGATATCCGCCATGGTCCTACTTGAAGAGGTAGAGGGAGACTTGGGAGAAGCCGGTGTCGAGGCCGAAGATCAGCGCCATGACCAGGATCAAGGTGACGAGCACGACCGAGGAGTAGTTGATCGTCTCGGAGCGGGTCGGCCAGGCGACCTTGCGCATCTCGACGTTGACTTCGTGGAGGAACTGGCGTGGGGTGGTCCGGCGACGGCCGGTGACCGCCTGCGCAGCCCTGGGCCGGACCTCGGAGACGTCCTCGGCGGGAACGGGCGCGACGGAGGTGTCCTCGCTCCCCTGCCCGCTGCGTTGCGCTGAGCGTCTCTGTTGTCGGTTCATGCTCACGTCAGGTGCGGCCTTCCCACGGGAGTCCTCTGGGCAGGGCAGGAGGGACTCGAACCCCCAACCGCCGGTTTTGGAGACCGGTGCTCTACCAATTGAGCTACTGCCCTCGGCGGAGGGGTGTACATCCGGGTGCCGAGGATAGCACCGGTGCCCCTCGGACCGGTCTGCGCCCCCTCGCCCGCCGCCAGGCGGGTCCAAACCACCCTCCGGCGACCGACAGTAGGGTAGCCCGGCAAGTAGTGACGCTCCCGGGGGGGTATGAGGATGGTCGTGAGTCAACGACCCAGTGCCGGCAACGCCAAAGAGGGCGACCTCTACCCCGACCTGGCGGCGCTCGGCGTCCCCGAGGGCCGCTTCGTCGAGCTCCCCGGCCGGGGCCGGACCTTCGTGCGGGAGATCCCCGGGCCGCCCGGGGCGCCGGTGCTGATCCTGCTGCACGGGCTGAGCGCCACCGGCGGGACCAACTGGGCCGGCGCGTTCGGCGCGCTCGGCGACCGCTACCGGGTGATCGCCCTGGACCACCGCGGTCACGGGCAGGGGATCCGCTGCGCCCACTTCCGCCTGGCCGACTGCGCGGATGACGTGGTGGCCCTCGCCGACGTCCTCGGCATCGACCAGTTCATCCCGGTCGGGTACTCGATGGGCGGCCCGATCGCTCAGCTGGTGTGGCACCGCCATCGCAGCCGGGTGTCGGCGATGGTGCTGTGCGCGACCAGCCGGGACTTTCGGGGTCGCCTCGACGACCGGCTCCTGTTCCTCGGGGTCGGGACCCTCAACCTGGGCCTCCATGGGGTGCCCAGGCCGCTGCGGATGAAGGGGTGGCAGGCGGTGGCGCGGGCGATGGCCGGCGGGTTCGCGACCCGCGAGCTGCGCCGCTGGTCGGCGGTGGAGCTGTCGCGCCACGATCCCCGCCTGGTGTGCGAGGCGGCCCTGGCGGTGGGGTCGTTCAGCTCCAGAGGCTGGATCGACGGCGTCGACGTGCCGGTGGCGGTGATCGCCACCGAGCACGATCAGCTGGTGCCGCTACGCCGCCAGATCAAGCTGGCCGACCACATCCCTTCCGCGGTGCTCCACCCCGTCAGCGGTGACCACTTCGCGGTGACCCGCCAGGCCGATCAGTTCATCGCCGCGCTGAGCGAGTCCTGCGACGAGGTCATCGGGCGCGGCGCCCGCTGGCGTATGAGCACGGTCGCGACCGGCGACGGCGAAGACGACGGCGGGCTGGCCGAGACGGCCTGACACCGGGCGGCCGGCTGCGGCCGGCTGCGGCCGGCTGCGGCCGGTTGCGGTCGGTCAGCGGGCGCCGACCGCAGCCACGCTTCGGCGGGCCGCCTCGAGGGCCATCTCGACGCCGCCGACCAGCCATCCGGCGGCGAACGCGTCCCCGGCGCCGGTCACGTCCCGGGCGGCGACGACCTCGGCGACGTGCAGCTGGGTGCGCAGCCGCCCGACGCGCAGCTCGGCGCCCCCCGCTCCTCGTTTGATCACCAGGATCTCGGCGTCGACCGCGCCCGCCGCGGCGGCCTCCAGCTCGTTCGCGAACACCGCGGTGGCGCCCGCCGCGGCCAGCCGGCGGGCCACCTCCGCCCGCCCGAGGGCGGCGACGAGCGTCGCTGAGGACAAGTCGACGCTGATGCGCGCCCGGGCGTCTCGGGCCATCTCCGACGCCCGCAGCGCCGCGGCCGGCGCCGGGCCCAGCAGCGCGTACCCCGACAGGTGCAGCCACTCGGCGCCGGCGAACCATCCCGGCGACAGGTCCGAGACGTTCAGGTCCGCCGAGTCGCCCCGGTCCGACGCCATCGTCCGGGACCCGTCGGCGCCGACCAGCGACACCACCGTGCCGGTCCGTCCCGGCCGGCGCGGCGAGTGGACCGTCACCCCGCGCCCCTCCAGGTCCCGCCGCAGCCACGCCCCGTTGGCGTCGTCGCCGAGGCGGGTGACGACGCTGGCCTGGCCGCCGAGCGCCGCCACCCACGCCGCGACGTTGGCGCCCTGACCGCCCGGCGTCATGGTCGTGGTGGCCGGCACGTCGTCGTCGTGGGCCAGCGGCTGGTGCAGCTCGACGATCACGTCGACGAGCGCGTCGCCGTAGGCGACGATCACGAAAGCGGCGCCGGAAGGGCGGCCACCGCGGCGTGGACCGCGGCCCAGAAGCGGGGGGCGTCGAGGCCGGTCGCGACGCGGTGACGGGACCCGGCCGGCGCCTTGAAGTCGACGACGGTCATGCCGCTGGTGAAAGCCCCGGAGGTCTCGACCTGGACCGTAGCGGGCACCACCTCGACGGTGTCGGGGTCGGCCAGGACCGCCACCGCGCAAGGGTCGTGCACCGGCGGGTCGGCCATGCCGGTGACGCCGGCGTAATTGCCCCGGAAGAACCGCATCAGCCCGTCGATGAAGTCGCCGGCGGGCGTGCCCATCTCGGCGAAGCCGCGCTGCACCTCCGGGGTGCACAGAGCCTGGTGGGTCACGTCGAGGCCGACCATGGTCACCGGCCACGGCGCCTCGAACACGATCGACGCGGCCTCGGGGTCGACCAGGATGTTGAACTCCGCGGCCGGGGTGGTGTTGCCCCGGGTGTAGGAGCCGCCCATGATCACCACCTCCCTGACGGCCTCGGCGACGGCCGGCTCCCGACGCAGGGCCATGGCCAGGTTGGTGAGCGGCCCGACCGCGACCAGCGACACGTCGCCGGGCGCGGCGAGGACCGTGTCGATGATCCAGTCCACCGCGTGGCCGGCGCGAGGGGCGACGGCCGGCTCGATCGGCGCCGGGCCGTCCAGACCGGACTCGCCGTGGATCTCCGCGGCGGTCCGCAGCGGGCGCAGCAGCGGCCTGGCCGCGCCGGCGTGGACCGGCACCTCGATGCCTCCGACGCTGCACACGACGCACGCGTTGTGGGTGGTGCGATCCAGGGTCTGGTTGCCCGCCACGGTGGTGATGCCGACCAGATCGACTCCAGGATGACCGGCCGCGAACAAGATGGCGACGGCGTCGTCGTGGCCGGGGTCGCAGTCGAGGATGATCTGCCTGGCGGTCACCCGCCGCTGGCCCCCTGCCAGGCGACCGCGATCTGCGCGGCGAGCGCCACGTTGCCGCGCACCGCGGCCAGGTTGGCCTCGAGCGAAGCGCCGCCGGTCCCCTCGAGCATCTGCTGCAACAGGAACGGGGTGAGGCGCTGCCCGCTGATCCCCTGCGCCGCCGCCGCGGCGAGCGCCTCCTCGAGGACCCGGTCGTGCAGGCCCTGCTCCAGTTGGGCTTCGGGGGCCACCGGGTTGGCGACCAGGATCGCCGAGGGGGGCACACCGAGGGCGTCTTGGGCGGCCATCACATCGGCGACCTGCTCGGGGGTGTCGACGGTCCAGTCGACGGGGTGACCGGAGCTGGAGAGGTAGAAGCCGGGGAAGGTCGC
This sequence comes from Acidiferrimicrobium sp. IK, assembly GCF_025499425.1. GTDB lineage: Bacteria > Actinomycetota > Acidimicrobiia > Acidimicrobiales > Palsa-688 > Acidiferrimicrobium. The sequence goes on along the minus strand of NZ_JAIMCB010000001.1, from coordinate 607,277 downwards.
ACTGCGGTATCCGAGGACGGTCACGTTGAGGGTCTCCAGGCGCTGGAGGGTGGCGGCGATGTCGAGGATCGACTTCACCCCCGCCGACACGACGGTGATGCGCGTCGAGGCCAGCGCCGCGAGGTCCGCCGACTCGTCCCAGGTGTCGACCCAGCCGCGGTGGACGCCTCCCAGCCCCCCGGTGCCGAACACCCGCACCCCGGCCCGGGCCGCCAAGAACGCGGTCGCCGACACCGTCGTGCCGCCGTCTCCGCCGAGCGCGCCGAGCACGGCCAGGTCCCGGAGACCGGCTTTGCGCACCGGGACGCTGGCGATGCGCTCCAGCTCCGCTTCGCTCAGCCCGACCCGGGCGACGCCGTCTAGGACCGCCACCGTGGCCGGGCACGCCCCGCCGGCGCGGACGATCGCCTCCAGCTCGGCGGCGACCTCCAGGTTGCGGGGTTGCGGCAGGCCGTGGGTGATGATGGTCGACTCGAGGGCGACGACCGGGGCGCCGTCGGCCAACGCCGCGGTCACCTCCGGGGAGCAAAGCGCGAAAGGCGGGGCCACGTCGTCCGACGTTACCGGCCGTCCCGTTCCGGCATCGCCGCCGGTTCACCGGATTGCAACACGTTCTGCTTCTATCCGAAACCTGGCCGGACGAGCATCGGGCCGTGCCCGTGGAGTCGAGCAGCTGCCCGAAGCACATGGTGTTCGGGCCGTGCGGCGGCGTAGACCCGGGAGGCGGCTGCGAGGTCGACCGGCGGCCGTGCCCGTTTGTGACCTCCCCCGGTCCGGCCTGGCGGGCCGGGGCCCCGACCCACAAGCCTCACGCCCTGACCGCGGCGGCCTACGAGCTGGCTTCGCTCGCCTCCCGCCGGCCGTTGGTCCTCGCCGAGGTGCCGAGCGTGTCGCTGGACGCGTGCCGCCAGCGGGAGGCGGCCGCGGTGCTGGCCCGGGGATGCGACGCCGGGGTCACCGGCGACTCGCCGTGGGCCCGGGTCCAGCTGCCCCCCACCGTGCGCGCCGAGCTGCTGGCCGACGAGGGGCTGCGGGCGTGGGTCGGGTTGACCTGCCGGGACCGGAACCGGGTGGCGCTCGAGGGCGAGCTGGCCGGCCTCAACGCGGTGGGCGCGGCCGCGGTGCACTGCGTGACCGGCGACCATCCCACGGTCGGGGACCGCCCCGACGCGGCGGCGGTGTTCGACCTCGACTCGACCCGGCTGGCCGCCATGGCAGCCGGGACGGGGATGCTGGTGTCGGTGGCGGAGTCGCCGTCGAGCCCGCCGGAGGAGCAGCGAGCGGCTCGCCTGGCCAACAAGGCCGAGGCCGGCGCCGGCTGGTGCCTGCTGGCGTTCACCGGCGACGGGGACCGCCTGGCGGAGTTCGTGGCCGCGGTCAGGGGCCTCGCCCCGGGGTTACGTCCGGTGATCAGCGTCCCGGTCCTGACCAGCCCCGAAGCGCTCCGGCTGGTCGGGCGCTACCCGGCCCTGTCACTCCCGGCCGCCGCGGTGGCCGCCGTGGAGGACGCCCACCCCCACACCGCGGGGCTCGACGCGGCGCACTGCATGGCGCTCGCCGCCCTCGCGATCGAAGGGGTCGCGGGGGTCAGCCTCGCCGCGCCGGCCATCCCCGACCGGGCCCTGGCCGCCGCGTCGGACGTCGTGGCGCTCGGCCGGGCGCTCGGGGGCGGCCAGTGACCACCGCCGCCGTTTTCGCCAGAAGAGCGTCGCGGCCTTTTTCGCCGGCAGAGCATCGGGTAGTGGAAAGGAGTGACCCTCCTCGAGCCGATGCAGCCGTCGCGCCGCCCGCGTGCCGCCACCAAGATCGCGTCCGCCGTCGAGTCGGCCTCGGCGCTGGACCGGGTCGCCGAGCCGCTCGGCGGCGTGGCCCAGCGCCTGGCGGGCACCGGCGCCCGCCGCAGCGCCCTGTCGGGCACCTGGCTCGGCCATCCCCTCCACCCGCTGATCGTCGGGGTGCCGGTCGGGGCGTGGACCTCGGCGTCGGTGCTCGACCTGCTCGGCCAGCGCCGAGCGGCGCGCACCCTCATCGGGGTCGGGCTGCTGGCGGTGGCCCCCGCGGCGGCGACCGGGGCGTCGGAGTGGGCTGACACCACCGGGGCGGAGCGACGCACCGGCCTGGTGCACATGACCGCCAACACCGTCGCCGCGCTCGCCTACACCCGGTCGTGGCGGCTGCGACGCCGAGGCCGCGACGGGCGGGGGGTGCTGTGGGCGCTGGTGGGGGCGGCCGCGGCCAGCGCAGGAGGATGGCTGGGCGGCCATCTGGCCTACGCCATCGGCGTCGGGGTCGACACCAACGCGTTCTCCGGCGGCCCGCAAGAATGGACCCGCCTCCAGGGCGACCTGCCCGAGGCCGGCCCGCCGGAGGGCTCCGCGGTGCAGGCCAACGCCGGCGGGATCCCGATCCTGGTGGTGCGCTCCGAGGGGCGGATCCGGGCTCTCGCCGACCGCTGCAGCCATCGGGGCGGGCCGCTCTCCGACGGGGAGATCGGGGATGGGTGCGTGACCTGCCCGTGGCACGCCAGCCGTTTCGACCTGGCTACCGGCGAGGTGGTCGACGGGCCGGCGGTGGCGCCGCAACCGACCTACGAGATCCGGGCCGCCGACGGGGGGTGGGAGGTCCGCCGCCACGAGGAGCGCGACCTGCGGGTCAACCCGGTCGGGCCGCTGCCGGCCTGAGCGCTCAGCGGGCCTGGAGGCGCTGCGCCAGGCGGTCGACCTCGGCGACGGTCACGGTGAGCCCCGGGCTTTTCAGGAGGCCTCCGGGCAGCAGGATCGACTGGAGTCGCTCGAAGCGGATGCAGACGCCGGCGCGGGGGTTGGTGGCGAAGGTCGCGCCCCGGTCGACGAAGGACCCCCGGGCCGGGCCCAGGGTGGTCAGGAGCCGGTACGGGCCGGTCCGCTGCGCGCCGGCGACGTTGGCGAGCGGGGTGCGAAGCGACCACAGCCCGAAGCGGACCACCAGCTCGTCTTGGGTGACCCGCAGCCACGCGGTGAACGGCGTGACCCCGAACAGCGCGCCGGGCAGCACGTAGCGGGGGTCGAAACGGAACCCGTAGCGGTCCTCAGGCGGTGGGTCGCTCGAGGAGAACTCGGATGCTGGGGTGTGGGTGGAGGGCACAACGGTCCCCTACCCTCCTCCGCCGATAGCCGGCCGCCGGCAGCGGGTAGCGGGTAGCCATGCGAGTGCGCGCCGCCCGACTGATCGCCCACGGCCAGCCCCTCGAGGTGGAGGAGGTGGAGCTGCCCGAGCCCGGCCCCGGCGAGGTCACCGTCGACATGGCCTTCGCCGGCGTGAACCCCGTCGACCGCTACGGCGCTCTCGGCCGGGTCGGGGCCGGTAACCCCCTGCCCCGCACCCTCGGCAGTGAGGGCGCCGGCACCGTCGCCGGCCGCAGGGTGATGGTCCGCGGCCACGGCCTCGGAGGAACACGCGACGGGCTGTGGTCCAGCGCGGCGGTGGTGCCCGAAGCGGCGCTGATCGACGTCCCCGACGGCGTCGGCCTCGACGTCGCGGCGGCGATGGGCGTGGCCGGCGTGACCGGGTGGCGGGTGGTCACCGAGCTCGGGCGGGTCGAGCCCGGAGACCGGGTGCTGGCCCTCGGCGCCAGCGGCGGGGTCGGCTCGGTGGTGGTGTCGGTGGCCAAGGCGCTCGGCGCCACGGTGTGGGGGCAGACCGGCAGCCCGGCCAAAGCCGAATGGGTGCGGGCCCGGGGAGCGCAGCGGGTGGTGGTCGCCGACGCGTCGACGCTGGCCGAGCAGGCCCGGGAGCTGCGTCCCACCGTGGTGTTCGACCCGCTCGGCGGTGGCTTCTTCGGTGCTGCGGTGGAGCTGGTGGAGGCCCACGGGCGCATCGTCACGTTCGGCACCTCCGCCGGCGCGACGGGCGAGGTGCCGCTCCAGGCGCTGTACCGCAAGGGGCTCACCGTGCGCGGGTACGCCGGGCTGCTCGAGACCGACGACGTCCTCGCCGGCCACATCCGCGACGCCCTCACCGCCGCCAGCGACGGGCGCCTGGAGATCGTCATCGACCGGGCGGTGCCTCTCGGGTCGGTCAACGACGCGTTCGACCTGATCGAACGGCGAGCGCTGCAAGGCAAGGTGGTCCTCGACCTCGGCGGGTCGGCTGGTTGAGCGGCCGGTCGCGCCGAGCCGCGACCCGCCCGGCGCCCGGCCGGGTCGCGGCGCCGGCCCCGGCGGCCCCGGCGCTTCTTTCCTCACCTCCTGCCTACACTTCGCACCGGCCGGCGCACCGAGCCGGGAACCGGAAAAGGGGGCGCAGATGAAGGCGATCGCGGGGCGGAGGATGACCGCGGAGATCGACGGCGACTTCGTGGTGTTCCTCATCGGGCCGCGGGTCAACCGGCCTCTGCAGGCGGCCAAGGCGCTGGTGGACCTCGGCGGCCGGCGGGGAATGGCCCACATGCTCAAGTACCTGGTGGACCACCCGGAGAAGGGCCTCCTCGGCTACCAGCTCGGGTACCCCACCATCGTCCAGTACTGGCGTTCCTACGACCACCTCGAGGCGTTCGCCCGCGACACCGACGACCCCCACCTAAAGGTGTGGCGCGACTACTGGAAGCGGGTCGGGCGAAGCGACCGGACCGGTATCTGGCACGAGACGTTCCTGGTCCGCGCCGGTGAGTACGAGGCGGTCTACGACAACATGCCGCCCTTCGGCCTGGGCAAGGCCGGCCGTCTGGTGCCGGTCAGTGAGTCGTCGCGTTCGCGCGACCGCCTCGGCACGCCCGGGACCTGACCACCAGCGCCGGCCGGGGCGGGACGCGAGTCGGCCCCGGAACCTCGCCGGCCGCGGCAGTCGAAGTCGACTGCCGCGGCCGGCGGTGGTTGCCGGGGCCTGGTTGGGGGGCCTGGTCGGTGAGCGGCGGTTCTGTGGGTCGGCCGGTCAGCCGGCCGGCGTGCCCACGATGTTGATCTGCTGCGCCGGTCCGTTGGGGGCCGCCGAAGGGGTGGCGGTGAGGACCACGTCAGAGGATCCGACCACCGCGTCCGACAGCAGCAGCTGCTCGGAGGTCCCTGCCAGAGCCTGCAGGTCGTAGGTCGACCAGCTCCCGCCGCCGCTGTAGAGCACCGTGGTGCCGCCGGGGGTGTAGATGTCGGTGACCACGCCGAGGGGACCGAACGACGCCTGGTCCGCACCCGACTTATCCGGGACGGTCACATGAGCCAGCGCCGACAGGTCAGTGACGGTGGGGACGCTGCCTCGATAGCTGACCGCCTGCACGTCCCTCGCCGAGGTCGTCCGGATGGTGGTGAGAACGCCACCCACGTAGCCGACACCGTCGAAGGTCCCGCCGGCGGACGCCCCGGGCACCGTGTTCCACGTCGTGCCGTCAGCGGAACGGACCAGCAAGTCGCCGCCTCCCGCCGCCGCGGTCGCGCCTGCTGTCAGCGCGAAACCGTCCGGGCCGGCGGCGACGTGCATGTCGCCGCTCGACACCGCGGCCGGCAGCTGCACTTGCTGGAACGCCTTCCCGTTGGCCGACCAAAACGCCAGCGGCTGGCCGTCCACGACCGCCGCGGCCTGCGGGCTGATGCCCAGCTGGGACCAGCTGTAACTGGCGGTCACCGTGTAGGCCTTGTCGGCGGGGATCAGCGTGGCCCCCTGGGCGCCGTTGCAATCCAACGTGTCGATCCGGCTCCCCGCCGGCGGCAGGCTCGGCGCCACATCGCCCAGCTTGGCGGCCATCTTCGCTGCGTCGGCCGCTGCTCCGGCCGGGGTTGTGGCCGGGAGGTTGCCAGCACTGGTCGTCGCACCCCCGAACGTCGCTGGCTGCCCGGTGCCGCACGCGTTGGGGTCGGGCGCGCCGAGCAGTTCGACACCGGAGCGGCTCGCCGTCCAGTAGTTGATGCTGGCGTGGGGCAGCAGCGCCGGCAGGTTGAGGCTGGCGCTGATGCCGACGAGCGCTAGTGTCCCCTTCGGCCCGGCCGCGACGGACGAGGTGGAGTCGGAGACGTTCAGGGCCCCGGCCGGGGCGCCCAGGCTGATCGGCAGCGTGGCGGTCGACCAGGCGCCGGAGGTCCCGGCGCGCGACGCGACCTGGAAGCCGCCGCCGAGCGACCCGCCGCCGGACGCGGCGTTGGCCGGCCCGGTGCCGACCGCGTAGACCTGGCTGCCGTCGACGGCCAGGTTGTCGACGTGCAGCCCGGCGGGTGCGGCCGCCACCGTCCAGGTCTTGCCGTCAGCCGACTGGTACAGGGTGGAGGTCAGCGGCCCCGACTGGTTGGCGATCTCGCCAGGACCGCTCGACACGGCGTACACCGCCTGACCGGACCCGAGGGTGGATACGTATCCCACGGTCGGCATGTAGAGCGACGGGGTCCCGGCCGACGACGCCGTCCACACCAGTCTCGGGGTGGAGGCGCTGGGCGCAGTCGCGCTCTGGGCGCCCTGGGAGGTGGACCCGCCCATCCGCAGCTGCCGGTTGGCGTGGCTGGAGCCCTGGCCGGCGATCACCAGGCCGGTCCCGGACCCGCCGGCGACGAACGCCACCGCCGCCACCACCGTCCGGCCCTGGCGCCGGCGGCGGTGGCCGCGGGCGATGACCCGCCCGACGTTGCCGGGGGTCGGGCTGGCCCGGCGGGCCCGGTCCTCGAGATGTTCGCTGATCATGCGGTCGAAATCGTTGGTCATTGCTGCTCCTCGGAGCGAAGGTGGGAAAGGCGGGCGGAGAGAATGCGGTTGGCGCGATGCAGGCGGCTTTTGACCGTCCCGACCGGCGTGTTGAGGGCTTCGGCGGTCTCGGCTTCGGACCAGCCGAGGAGGTAGCGGCACACGACGACGGCCCGCTGGCGGACGTCGAGCTCGGCCAGCGCGGCGGCCACCGCCGGTTCGGCCATCGCCGGGTGCTCGAAGGACCCAGCTGGCGGTTCGAGCGGCGACGATCGCCGTCGCCGGCGGCGCAGCACCGACGTGCTCCAGTTGAGGGCCACCCGGTAGACCCAGCCGTTGGGGTTGTCCAACCCGGCCACCTTGCTCCACCGCTGGTAGGCGCGTGCCATGGCTTCGTCGACCGCGTCGGCGGCCAGGTCGGTGTCGCCGATGGTGGCGGACAGGGCTCGCACCACCCGGTCCCGGTTGGCTCCGTAGTAGCCGGCGAAGTCGTCGTGGCTTACGCCGACGGCCTGGGTCCCCGGGTAGATCGCCGTTGCGTGCATGTTCACAGCCGGTACACGCTCAGGGCGTTCGTCAGGTTCCATCGCCGGCGCCGTTCGTCTCGGGGCTGCTGGTCGGGGGGTTGCTGGTCGGGGGGCGGGCGGTGTCGAGGCTGCGGAGGACCGCGGTGGCCGGGGCGGCGGCGGGGTCGAGGGCCAAGGCCCGCTCTGCGGCCCCGCGAGCCAGGGCGGGCTGGCCGTGGCGGAAGTAGAACACCGCCAGGTCGATCTCGGGTGAGGGACTCGACGGGGCCAGCCGCGCCGCCGCGAGCCACGACGCGACCGCCTCGCCGGTATGGCCGCTCGACGCCTCCGCCACGCCGAGGGGCACCAGCACAGCGGGGTTGCGCGGGTCGCGGCGCGCCAGGCCCGCCAGCGCGTCGAGCGCTGCCCGCCAATCGCCGGGGGCGGCGGTGAGCTGTGCCCGCTGCTCCAGCAGCTGGGCCCGCTCCAAGCCGACCACCGGATCGGCCGGCGACACCCTTCGGGCCGCGGCGACCTGCCCGAGGGCCCGGTCGATGCCGGTGAGGGTGCCGGCCGCGGCGTCCACGTGCGCCGCGGCCAGCCTGATGACGATGTTCCCCGGCGCGTCGTGGGCGGCCCGGGCGGCCCTGGCTGCTCCTCGCGACGGGTCGGCCAGCGCGACGCGCATCTGACGATCGGCGGTCACCGCCCGCACCCCGAGGAAGGCGACCACCACCACCGCGGCCACGACGACCGGCGCGGCCAGGCGGGGCACCCGCAACCGGACCAGCTCGCCGTCGGACGCGACCCGGGCGCCGACCACCCCGGCGAGCAGCCACACTGTCGGTTCGAGCTCGGCGACGGGGAAGAGGAACAGGGCGCCGACGGAGTAGGCGACCAACCCGACGGCCATGCCGGCCACAGCCGCCTCCCCCTTCCGAAGCGCCCTCCACATCAAAGCACCGGTCACCGCTAGCAGCGCCAGGTAGGCGCCGAGACCCGGCAGGCCGGTCGTGGCGGCCACGTCTAGGAGGCTGTCGTGGGCCCGGTCCGGCAGCGGGTCGCGGCCGTAGGTGCGCTGGTAGCCGGCCCCGACGGCGGCCCCGAACGCCAAGCGGTACCCCTCCGGCCCGGTCCCCGTCACCGGGTGGGCGGCCACCACCCGCAACGCCACCGACCACTCGGCCAGGCGGCTGGCCCCGCCGCCCTGCCCGGCCTGCACCGCCGCCGGCAGCCGACCGGCGGTGCCGGTAGCGACCGCCAGCCCGAACGTGGCGCCGGTCGCGGCGAGCACCACGATCGCCGCCGCAGCAGCCCGCTTGGACCACCACTGCCCCGCCGACTGCTCTGAACCCGCCGACTGCTCTGGCCCCGCCATCCGCAAGTCCTCGGCGTCGCCGAAGCGGCCGGCGAGCAGCCGGCGCAGGGACGACCGGCGGGCCAGCGCCAAAACGGCGGCGCCGGCGACGACCCCGACCCACGCGGCTCGGGCGCCGGCGCCGATCAGGGCGACGTAACCGGCTCCGGCGCACACCGATGCGCCGGCCCGCCACCGGGGCGCCCACCCCCCATCCGCGGCCACCCCTACGGCGACGGGGACCAGCAGCGCCGTCGCGGCGCCGAGGTAGTCGGCGTTGCCGAGCGGACCGACCAGGCGACCGGACGCGGCGAGCGCCACCGGCTGCCACCCGAGCAGCTCGGCGATCGACCACACCCCGATCGCCCCGCACACCGCGGTGGCGGCCCCGGCCAGCACCCGCAGATCGCCGTCGTCGTCGACGGAGTGGCCAGCCAGCCACGCCAACGCGCACAACCCCCACGTAAGAGCCCCGAAGTGCCGCTGCGGTGTGCCGATCCACGCCAGGCGCCCGTCCATCCCGACGGCCGCAGCGACCGCCACCCACGCCAGCCACACCCCCCACACCACCAGCCCCCGCCGCCCCACCGCGACCGCCCGGCCGGGCAGCGCCAAAGCGGCGCCGGCCAGGGTCACCGCCAGGACCGCCGCCCAGCGAGCCGGCCCGAAAGGGGACCAGCCCGACGGGTCGACGACGAGAGTTCCCACCGCAGGCAGGGCGGCCAGCACCAAGACGCGTGCCGGCCTTCTCACGTCCAGTACACGCCTGGCGCTGCGTTTTGGTTCCATCCAGGTCTGGGTCTGGGTCCTCGGTCCGCTGACCGCGCAACGGCCTCGGAGTGACCGGGCCGGTATCCCTGCCACAAGTCGGGGATCGCTACAGACGCCGCAGCTTGGCCTGCAACTCTCGGATCTCCGGCGACAACGGCACTCCGAGCTCTCGCAGGGCCGATTCCGCCCTACGGGTTATGGAAAGAGCCTCGCTGGTCCTTCCGCCTTCCGCCAGGATCCGCGCCGCCTTGAGGTAGAGATTCTCGTCGTAGGGCTCGACCGCCAAGGCGTTTTCCAGGTGCCGGACTGCCGTCTCGAGCAGCTGCCGGCGGCACGCGATGTCTGCGGCGAGGCCAACGACGGCGAGGTAGCGGCGCCGCAACCGTTCGCGGGGCCCGGTGGTGAAGTCGAGGTGGCGGTCGGTCGGCAGCAGCTCGCCTCGGTAGAGCTCCGCGGCTTGTTGGGCCAACTCCCCCGCTTCGCCATCCCCGGCCGCCCCGGCCTTCTGTGCCTCCTGCGCCATGCGCTCGAAGATGCCCACGTCGACGGTGACGCCCTCAGCGAGGACCACCCATGAGCCGTGCCGCTCCACGATCGGACCGAACTGGCGGCGGATCCGAGCCATCAAGCTCCGAAACCGGGCCCGTCCGACGTCAATGTCTGCGTCCGGCCAAAGCTGATCGACGAGCTCCTCGACCGGAACCTTTCCGGCCAGCGCAACGGATTTCACCGCCTGCGCTGTCACGCCATCACCCGATTCACGGGCTTGGCCGTCCACCTCGACGCGGAACTCGCCGAGCATCTTGATGTGCACAGGCACCCGAGCCGGCGCAAGGGACCCTGATCCCATCCCGGCCGTGACAGAGCCTTTGGCCTCCCGCACGGTCGGCCCTGCGGAGTCGCCGGCTAGAGCGGCCACCTTGTTGGACGCTCTGGCGGCCCACGCCGCGGCCCCGATCCCCTCGAATCCCTCCGCCGCCAGGAGCAGCAGAGGCCCGGCCCGGTCACTGTCCCCGATCCTGATGCAGTGCTCCGCCATTGCCATCTGCGTCCGGGCCCGGGCGAACGTCCAAACCGGCGCCGGGTAGTGGTCGAGCGCCTGGCAGAAGAGCGCTTCCGCCTCGGCCGGATCGGACGTCAGCGCAGCACGGCATCGGATGACCGCCGCCGCGGCCCGGCCGTGGCTGGCCATCTGGCCTCGCGCCTCGAGCCGTTCGAGGGTCCGGTAGGCCTGCTCGGTGCGCTCGAGGGCGATGTAAGCCTCGACGAGGTCGGCCTCCCAGAGCATCACTCCAGGGCTCGGCCGTTCCGGGGCCGGCTGGGCCGCGGCCAGCACCTCGTACCAGTGGGCGGCCGCCTCGAAGCGCCCGAGGCCCAGCTCCAGCAGACCGAGAGCCGACAGCGCCGCACAGCGGATCGAGGGGTGGGTACCGGCGGGCGAGTCGAGCAGGGAAAGGGACCGGGACCGGCAAGCGTCGGCGCGGCCGAGGACGGCTTCCACCGTCGCCAGCTCGGCGGTGACGAACGGTTGGGTCGTCGCCTGCTCCGCTGGTCCGCACAAGTCGAGAGCCTCGTCGGCGGCCCGCCGCGCCGCTTCCCACCGTCCGAGCCGGTGATCGAGGACCGCGAGGGCCAGCAGTACAGCGGGAAGCGCCGACCACGAGCGCTCGCTCCTGTTGCGCGCTTCCAGCCCCACCAAAAGGCTGCGGGCCGGCTCATAGCCCTCCGCCCAGATCAACGCCAGGCCCATGGTCATCGCGAGCAACCATGAGTCGCTGCCAGGCACGACCACTCCCAGGACCTGGTCCACGTCGGGCAGGGCGCGCCCGCCAAACCCGGTGCGGCTGCCTGCCACCAGCGTGGCCCCCAACGTCGCGGCGCAAAGGACCCGCACCCGGTCCTCACCACAGCCCGCGTTGCGCACCGCCCGCTCCGCCATCTCCTGGGCCGGAGGTACCTGCCCAGATTGCAGGGTCACGGCCGCCACGTGGGCCCACATCAACGCTGCCGCGGCGGGATTGACCGGCTCTGCGTCGGCGGCTTCCGAGAGCAACAGGCCGCGCCCGACCTCCACCGACCCGCTCAGCAGAAGGGCCCTTCCGGCCACCAGCGCGGCATCCGCCCTCGCCCGAGGCGTGGTGGCCGCCTGCATGGCGCTCAACGCCATCTCGGAGGCCCGCCGGGCGGAGCCGGCCGTCAGCTCCCGCTCGGCGTCCACCAGCGATCCGCCTGCGATCTGTTCGCTCACCGAGTGGTCCAATGTTCAGCCTCGGCGGAAGTCTAGGAACTCTCGCAGCCGGCGTCTCGGTGATGCCCGGTTTGGCCGGGTTTGGCACGCCGCTTTGACCGCGGTCGCGATCCTCCGGCGACGGCGGATGGGGCCACGACACGCGGACGACACGGCGGGGACACGGATGCTTCTTATGTTCCGGCCGTGCGCGTCTCGTTCGTGTTGAGGGTCGACCCCGACCAACTGCCCTCCGGGCGCTTGGTGGGGGAGATCGAAGAAGTGCTGTCCGGGCAGACGGGGGGCGTGCAAGGGCCCAGCGACGTGCTGGCGTTCTGCCGGAACTCGGTGTCGCAGACGAACGGCTCGATCCAAGAAGGGGAGGCTGACGGTGAGTGAACAACAGGCGTTGCGGAGCGGAAGGTCCCGGCCGCGGGTGCTCGCTCGGCGGACGGTCACGGGGTTGACGGCCGCGGCAGCGCTCGTCGGCGCGCTGCTGGGCGGCGCCGTCCCGGCGCACGCGAGCCCGGCTGCGCCGGCATGGACCACCGCGTCCACGCTTACCCCGGCCGGGCAGAGCGACCCGATCCTCAACAACGACCGCATCGATGTCGCGATGGGCGCCGGCGGCGACACGGCCGTCGGGTGGCTGGCGGGCATGGCGAACGGCAACGGTCCCGGGACAGTAACGGTCGCCTACCGGGCCGGGCAGGCCGGTGCCGCCTGGGAGACCGCCACGCTCACCCCCACCGCGGCAGCCATCACCGAGCCGCGGGTGGCGGTGGGCAGCAACGGGGATGCCGTGATCGCGTGGGAGCAGTCCGACGGCCTGTACGCGGCTTACCGCCCGGCCGGGGCGGGGAAGGGCTGGACCGCTCCCCAAGAGGTGCGGCCCTCCAGGGACTACGCCGAGTGCGGCTATAACAACTGCCCGGAATCAGGGGTGTCCGTGGCGATGGACCCCGCCGGGAACGCGATCGTCGGATGGGGCGAGCCGAGCCGCGGGATCGGCGTGGCGCCGCTCGTCGCTTACCGGGCGGCGGGGGTGTCCTCGACCTGGTCGGCGCCCGAGGAACTGAAAGATCCGACCGGCAACCCCCCGCAGCGTGCCGGGGATCCTCTTGTGGCGTTCGACGGCGCCGGGAACGCGGTAGCGGTTTTTTCCATCGGCGTGGTGAACTATTGCTTCACCTGTTCCTTGTACGGCTTCGTCGTCGCTGACCGGCCCCACGACACCGGCGCGTTCGGGACCGGCAGCTTCGCCGACAGCCAGACCGTCGATCCCCCGACCCATAACGGAGGACCCAACCTGGATCTCGCCGTAGCGTCCAACGGCTCCGACGCCCTGTCTTGGTACTACCCCTACGGGGGGCCTTCCTACCTCGCCTACCGCCCGGCCGGGCAGGCCGCGTTCGACACCCCGGTGCAGGGCGACTACGGGACGGTGTCGGTTGACCCGGCCGGTGACGCGATCGCCGTGGAAAGCGGGCAGGACTACTTCCATCCCGCCGGCACCGGGCAGACCTGGAGCAGCGTGGGTACCGGGCCGTTCGTGCCAAAAGACCCCTACACCGGCCAGATCGCGCCGGCGGACGTAGCCATGGACTCGACCGGGCAGGCGGTGGTGGTGGGATACAGGACCGACCTGAGGACCTACGCCAACGGGTCGGTGGCGGCGATCCGCCACGTCGACGGAACCTGGTCGGACGCGACCGATCTCACCTCGGCCAGCGACGCGTCGGCGAGCCAGCGGGTGGCCACCGACGCGCACGGCGACGGGATCGCCGCGTGGGTCGAACAGGTCGACGGCCACGACGTGGTCCGGGTTGCGGGCCTGGCCGGCAGTCTCGCGCTGTCCGGGCTGGCGGCCCCGGCAGTGGCCGTGCAGGACCGTCCGGCGGCGTTCGCCGTAGACGTCCGAGACGTGTGGAACGCGGTGGCGGATTCCGCGGTGAAGTGGACGTTCACCAACACGAGCCAGCCAGCCGACCAAACGACAGCGACCGGCCGCTCGGTGTCCCACACCTTCTCCTCTCCGGGCGTCTACGACGTGACGGTGACAGCCGTCGACGGCAGCGGCCAGGCGGCAACAGCATCAGCGCGGGTGTCGGTAACGATTCCCCAGGCGCAGTTGACGGCGTCAGGCGGCGCAGCCGGGGACGGCCTCGGCTCGTCGGTCGCGGCGCTCCCGGACGGCTCGGTGGTCGCGGTCGGGGCCCCCGGGAGCGCGGTGGGCTCCAACGTTGGCCAGGGAGCGGTCTACATCTACGCCGAGACCGGCGGCGTCTGGACGCAGAAGGCCGAGATCACCGCTCCTGACGGCACGCCCGGGGACCACTTCGGAGCATCGGTTGCCGCCTCCCAGGGCGACGGCGTCAGCCAGATCGTCGTCGGCGCTCCTGGCGCCGGCAGCGGCAAGGGCGCCGCCTACGTCTACACCCTCGGCTCCGGTAACCAGTGGGGTCAGGACGCGGAGCTGAGCGCGTCCGACGGCGCGGCGGGGGACCACTTCGGATCTGCGGTCGCCGAATCGTGGGACAGCACGGTGGCGCTGATCGGGGCACCGGACCGCTCGCCCGGATCGGCGACCGGCGCCGGGACGGTGTACGCGTTCCAACGGACGTGCTCTGTGGCGTGCTCGTGGAGCCAGGCGGAGGAGCTGGCCCCCTCCGACGGCGCCGCCGGCGACCGGCTCGGCGCGTCGGTGGCGGTATCCGAGGCCCAGGGCGACACAGGCGGGGGCTGGAGCTACCAGCTGCTGGCCGGGGCGCCGGGCAAGACCGTCAACTCTCATGCCGGGCAGGGCGGCGTGTACCTCTTCGGCTTCAACCAATCCGTCCCCGGTGGGCAGGCCCCCTCGGCCAAGCAGCTGGCCGAGCTGACCGCCAGCGACGGCGCAGCAGGCGACCAGTTCGGTGCTGCGGTGGCCGCATCCGGATCGGATCGCGTCGCAATGGTCGGTGCCCCGGGGAGGACCGTCGGCGCCAACACCGGCGAGGGCACCGCCTACGTGTTCACTCTCGACCTCTCCAACGGCTTGGTGAACCAAGCCGACGAGCTGACCGGCCAGGACGGCGCGCCCGGCGACCACTTCGGTGACGCGGTAGCGGTCTCCGAAGACGCCACCGCGGCCGTCATCGGCGCCAGCGGCAAGGCGGCCGGGACCGTCGCGGCGGTCGGCGCCGGCTACGAGTTCCGCTACTCCGGCGCCTGGCACCAGGAGGCGGAGGCGATCGGCCCGTCAGGGCAGTCAGGCGACGGCTACGGCCGGGCAGTGACCACCTCAGCGCACGGGACCGCTGTCGATGTCGGCGCACCGGCCGAGACCGTCGGCGCGAACTCCGGGCAGGGCGCGGCGTACGGGCTCTTCCCGGTCCAGGCGCCGAGCTGCGCCACGTCGGCGGGGAAGCTCGTCGGGTGCCCGACCCTCGGTGACGACATGCTCGGCCCGTCGGTAGCGCCGTCGCAGGACGGCACCGTCGTGGTCGCCGGAGCGCCGCTGCACTCCGTCGGAGCCAACCCTTACCAGGGCGCCGCCTACGTCTACACGTCGACGGGTGCCGCGTGGAGCCAAGCGGAGCAGCTCACCGCCGGCGACGGGAGCGCCTACGCCGGATTCGGCTCGGCGACCGCGACCTCCTCGGACGGCTCGACCATTCTGGTCGGGAGCGACGAGACCGCACCGTTGCTCTACACCGACGCTGCCTTGGACGGGTACCAGGCACACTTCCAACAGCCCGGCACCGCATATGTGTTCGCCAGGGCCGGGTCCGCATGGCAGCAGTCCGCCAAGTT
The DNA here is from genome assembly GCF_025499425.1 of Acidiferrimicrobium sp. IK. GTDB lineage: Bacteria > Actinomycetota > Acidimicrobiia > Acidimicrobiales > Palsa-688 > Acidiferrimicrobium. The sequence continues at coordinate 591,985 of NZ_JAIMCB010000001.1, read as the reverse complement.
GACGGCCGCGGACGCAACGGCATATGACGGGTTTGGCGCCTCGCTGGCGGTTTCGGCGGACGGCACCGTGGCGGTTATCGGAGCCAGCCGGGCCAACAAGGCTTACGTGTTCACCCTCACTAGCGGGAGCTGGCACCAAGCAGCCGAGTTGTCCTCCGGCGCTGCGTCACCAGGCGACAGCTTCGGGGCGTCGGTCGCCATCGCACCCGACGCCTCCGCAGTGCTGATCGGAGCGCCGGGTGAGACCGTCGGTTCCAACAACGGTCAGGGCCGCGCCTACCTGTTCGTGAAGTCCGGCTCGACATGGACCCAGGGCGCCGAGCTCACGGCTGGCGACGGCGTCGCCGCCGACGGGTTCGGCGCCGCAGTCTCCCTGGCCTCGGGAGCGGCGGAGGCCCTGATCGGGGGCGGCGCGAGCAGCGGGGGCGCGGCCTACGTGTTCGCACACTCGGGCCAGACCTGGGTGCAGGCGAGCGAGATGAAAGATGCCGGAGGCAACGAGGTGGACGGCTTCGGCCGGGCCGTGGCGATCTCACCGGACGGCACCTCAGCGGTCGTCGGGGCTATGGGAATCAAGGTCGGGTCCAACAACCTGCAGGGGGCCGCCTACGTGTACACCAGATCAGGGAGCGGGTGGTCGCTATACAAGTCTCTCGTCGCAGGTGACGGTTCGGCTGACGACTTCTTCGGCATATCGGTCGGGCTGGCGGCGACCTCGCACACCGTCGTGGTGGGAGCGCCCCAAGGGGAGGAATTCGGGAACCTCAACGGCAGGCCGGGTGCGGCGTACGTCTACCCGGCGGCGACTCCCACGGCCACCGCACCCACGGCTCCGGACCAGAGCGCGCCGACCGTCGGGGACGGCACGGTGACCGTCCACTGGACGGCACCGGTATCCGACGGCGGTTCGGCTGTGACCGGCTTCGACGTCTACCAGGCGCACTCGGCAGGCGGCGAGGACTACACCGCCGCCCCCGCCTGTTCCGCCGACGCGACGGCAACCAGCTGCACGGTGAGTGGGCTCACGGATGCGACGACGTACTACTTCACCGTCGTGGCCACCAACGCGGTCGGCGCCAGCCGCCCCTCGAGCGAACTCTCGGCGACGCCGGTTGCTCCCCCTCCCCCACCACCACCGCCGCCGCCCGCCGGCACACCAGCAGCAGCCGGACCGCCGCCGGGCACGTCCAGCGCGAGCACGACGGAGATCGACTCGATGGTGATCCCCGCTTCAGGGGGGACCTCGACGCTCAAGGGGACCGCCTCGTCGGGGCAGGTCGACGTGACGGTGCCGTCCGGAGCGCTGCCGGCCGGCACGGTGGTAACCGGGTACCTGCTCGACACGACCAAGTTCGCTCCGCCGCCCGGATCGGTGCTCGTGGGTGGGTTCGGGGTGTCCTGGCAGGCGCCCGACGGCACGGCTCCAGACGCGTCGCGACCGATCACCTTGACGATCACCAATGACCCTTCCATCAAGGCCGGCGACGTGGTCTACGTACTTGATGGTGACGGGAAGAAGACCAGGGTCGGCACCGCAACAGCGGACGGCACGGTGACGGTGACCTTCACCGCCGACCCGGCCTTCCTCATCGCCAGGGCGCAGAGCGCTGCCCCGGCGGGCGCCGGCTACCGGCTGGTGGCGAGCGATGGCGGCGTGTTCACTTTCGGCGCCGCAGACTTCTACGGCTCCCTTGGCGGCAGGCAGCTACCGGCTCCGGTTGTAGCGACCGCCAGCACCGCGGACCGGGCTGGCTACTGGATGGCCGGAGCCGACGGTGCGGTCTACGCCTTCGGTGATGCCACGTCCTACGGGTCTCTGGCCGGGACCCGCCTGGCGGCCCGGATCGTCGGGATGGCCGCCACCCCAGACGGGCGGGGCTACTGGCTCGTCGCCTCCGACGGCGGCGTATTCAACTTCGGTGACGCCACCTTCTACGGCTCCACCGGCAACGTCCACCTCAACCAGCCCATCGTCGGCATGGCCGCGACGTCGGATGGAAAGGGCTACTGGCTCGTCGCCTCCGACGGCGGCGTATTCAACTTCGGTGACGCCACCTTCTACGGCTCCACCGGCAACGTCCACCTCAACCAGCCCATCGTCGGCATGGCCGCGACGTCGGATGGAAAGGGCTACTGGCTCGTCGCCTCCGACGGCGGCGTATTCAACTTCGGTGACGCCACCTTCTACGGCTCCACCGGCAACGTC
>NZ_JAIMCB010000001.1:0-589679 GCF_025499425.1 Acidiferrimicrobium sp. IK | reverse complement strand
CCCATCGTCGGCATGGCCGCGACGTCGGATGGAAAGGGCTACTGGCTCGTCGCCTCCGACGGCGGCGTATTCAACTTCGGTGACGCCACCTTCTACGGCTCCACCGGCAACGTCCGGCTCAACAAGCCGATCGTGACGGCCTCCGGGATGTAGCCGGACGGGGCTGGTCGCTAGAGCGCCGGCGATGCCCGATCCTGGGCCGGTTCTCCCGGTCGGGATCGGGCGTCGGCGCGCCCGCTCGGCCCACGCTGCGAACGGGTTGAAGAGGCCTGTCACGTTCGTCTGGCCGTCTAGGTGGGTAGCACGCGATGTCGTGACCCGCTCCGACGTCCTTCACTTCGCGACCGTCGCCGGCGGCAGCATCGTCTTTGCCCTCCTGGTGCACGCCGCGGTTTTCTTCGCCCTGCGTCGCGCCGCGCCACGACTGTCGACGGCCGGTGCTCTCGCCCGCCGGGCGAAGGGAGCGGCGCGGATGGTGGCGGTGGCCGTCGCCGCCGCCAGCGCCTGGTCGGCCGCGGCGCCGAGGGTGTCTTGGAGCGCTACCGCCTCTCACGTGCTCGCAGTCGGCCAGATCGGGTCGTTCGGGTGGCTCGTCGTCGAGCTGATCCTGGCGTTGGAGGACAGCAGCTTTAGCCGCTACGACGTCAGCGTCACCGACAACCTGCGGGCCCGCAAGCTCAGAACCCAGATCCTGGTGCTGCGCCGGGTGACTGTCGCGGTGGTCGCGATCATCGCCATCGCCGCCAGCCTGCTCACCTTCCACTCGATCCGGGTGGTGGGCACCAGCCTCCTGGCCTCGGCCGGCATAGCCGGGCTGGTCGCGGGCACCGCTGCGCGCCCGGTCCTCGGGAACTTGATCGCCGGCATCCAGCTGGCGTTCACCGAGCCGATCCGCCTCGATGACGTGCTGGTGGTCAACGGCGACTACGGATGGGTGGAGGAGATCACTCTCTCCTACGTGGTGCTGCGCTGCTGGGACCGCCGCCGGCTGGTGCTGCCGGTGTCGTACTTCACCACCACCCCGTTCGAGAACTGGACTCGCAGCTCCGCTGACCTGCTCGGCGTCGTGTACCTGTACCTCGACTACACCGCCCCCATCGACGAGCTGCGGGCCAAGCTGGCCGACGTCGTCGCGGACAGCCCGCTTTGGGACGGCCAGACCGCCACGCTGCAGGTCACCGACGCCACCGACAGGACCGTGCAGGTCCGGGCCTTGGTGTCGGCGAGCAACTCCAGCGCGGCGTTCGACCTGCGCTGCTTGGTCCGCGAGGAGCTGATCGGCTGGGTCGGACGCCACCACCCCGAAGCGCTGCCTCGCGACCGTTACGTGGGCGGGCCGGACCCGGCGACGGAGCCGGTCGCGGCCCGCGCCGGCGTGTAGCTCCGCGCCGCGGGCGAGCAGGGCCGGGGCGGACCGGGCCGGGGCGGCCGGATCCGGGCGGCCGGATCCGGGCGGCCGGCCTGAGCGGGGATGTCGCGCGCCGTCGGTAGGTTGGGTGGTGGCACTCGGCCCGGGCGGGCCCCTTGGACGGTGAGCGCGGCGGACGGTGGGGATGGGATTCCCCGACCCCGCCGCCGGCGACGAGCGGGGTGTGTGATGGTGGCAACAGCGGAAGCTCTCGGTGGTGAGGTCGCCGGAGGGCTGCTGGGAGACGGTCCGGTAGGAGACCGACTGGACGGGGACGGGGTGCTCGGCGGTCCGGGGGCGCAGCGGGCGGGGTCGGACGCTGGCTGGCTGGTGGAGTACCGCCGGCGGTTGGACGCCAGCGAGGCATGCTGGCTGGAGGTGCTGGGCCGCTTCGACGCCGAGGAGCGGTGGGCCGCCGAAGGGCACCTCTCGTGCGTCGACTGGCTGTGCGCTCGGGCGGGGATGAGCCGTCCGACCGCGTTCGACAAAGTACGGGTGGCCCGCCAGCTACGGGCCCGACCGGTGCTGGCTGGCGCGCTGGCCGAGGGACGGGTGCCGTACTGCGCAGTCAGGGCCATGACCCGGGCGGAGGACACGACAGTCGAGGTAGACGAGGCGCTGGTGGCAGTAGCCGAGGCTGGGACGGTGGCCGACGTCGAGGCCGTCGTGCGCTCCTACCGGTTGTACCAGTCACAGGAGCGCCGGCCGAGCGAGGCGCGCCGGCGAGTCCGGGGGGTGCGGGTGCGCCGGCTAGGGGAGGGTATGGTCAGGCTCGAGGCGATCCTCACCGAGGTCGAGGCCGCCGAGCTCGAGGCGGTGCTGCGCGTGTTGATGGAGCGCGCCGGTCACGTCGAGCACAGCCCGTACGGAGGTCCTCCGCCGGACCCGGCCCGGGGCGGCGCTGACCCCGCCCAGACCGCCGAGTATTCACGTGAAGAATCGGCAGCCGGCGGCGGTGCGGCCGGCAGCGGCGGCGCGGGCGGCGCGGGCGGCGGCGGCGGCGGCGGCGGCGGCGGCGGCCGGGAGTATTCACGTGAAGACTCGCGTCCCGAGGGCCGTGAGCACGAGGCGTGGTTCGCGCTGCGGGCAGACGCGTTGATGGACCTGGTGCGCTGCGGGCTGGGCGAGTTCGCCAGCGGCGCCGACCGTCACCTGGTGCACTTCGTGGTCCGCGACGGACGATGCAGCCTGCTCGGCGGTCAGGCCGTGCCACCCGAGGAGATGGCCCGGGTCGTGTGCGACTGCTCCCACGTCACCCACGTCGAGAGCCCCGGAGGCGTGCCACTCGCGCTCGGGCGCAGGCAGCGGGTGTGGAGCAGCGGGCAGCGCAGGGCGGTGATCGTTCGAGACGACGGGCGCTGCCGGTGGCCCGGATGCGAGCGCACCCGCGTCGACATCCACCACCTCGTCCCCTGGGAGACCGGTGGCCACACCGACGTCGGCAACGGAGTGGCGCTCTGCCCCAAGCACCACGGCCGCCTCCACGGCGGCTACTTCACGACCGGATCGGTCAACGCCACCCTCACCTTCCACCGACCGGGCGGCGGTGAGGTCGGCACCAGCCGGGTGCCCCGCCCGGTCCTCGACCTGTGATCGAGCGGGGTCAGCCCCGGCGGGACCGGACCCGCTCGGCCTGCAGGTGGGCCTGCGGCTGGGGGTCTTGCACGTCGGCGCCGGTGACGGCCAGGTACCCGACGGCGATGACGATCAGCAAGCAGAGGACCCCGGCCACCGCGCCGTTGCCCAGACCGAGGCCGCTCGTGGACTTGGGCTTGCCGAGCCCGTCGGCGAGCGACGCCCCGAGCGGGCGGGTGACGACGTACGCGAACCAGAAGGACAGCACCGCGCTCCAGCGCAGCCACCGGAACCCGACCGCGGGGATGGCGATGACCGCCAGGAACACCACCGCGGAGGGGAAGTAGCCGAGGTGCAACGTATAAGCCGAGAAGTCGCCGAGCGCGGTGCCCATGGCGAAGGTCGCGACGACCGTGGCCCAGTAGAACGCCTCCCGGCGGGGGGTGTCGATCGAGTGGATCGACAGCGTCCCTTCCGTTCGCTTCCAAGCGACGAACACCGCGACGAGGACCACCGCGTAGAACACCGTCGAGACGGTGTAAGGGACCCCGAAGCCGACGTGGAGCACGTCGGCTGCCATGGTCCCAAAGACGCCGACCATCGCGACCGCCAGCCAGTAGGACCACGCCACGTAGCGGCCTTGGCGGAACTGCACGCCGAGGGCGGCGAGGAAAGCGACGAAACCGAGCAGCACCGCCGCGACGGGGGGCATGGCGTGCACCAGGTAGTCGGAGGTGGATTCGCCCATCGCGGTGGACAGCAGCTTGATCAGCCAGAAGATGGCGGTGATCTGCGGGACTCGCAGCGCGCCGGGCGTGGTCAGAGGGCTCGGCCGCGCGTGGCGCCCGGTGCTCACCGGGGGCGCTTCCTGACCGGCGCCGGGGCGGCCCGAACGGGCTGCGGCTCGGCGGTGCGGGTCTCAGCAGCGCGGGTCTCAGCGGCGCGGGCGCCGATGCTGTGGGCCCCGATGCCGCGGGAACCGGCGACGCCGGCGCCGGTGGTGTGCGCCTTGTACGAACGCCACCGGTGCCAGATCACGAACGCCAGCGCGGCGACGACGAGCACCCCGAGGACATAGCCGGCGTCACTGAACCCCTTCATCACCGACTTGTAGCTGCCGCCGACCTCGTAGCCGATGATGGCCATCGCGCCATCCCAGATAAGGCTGCCGACCGCGGTCATCAACCCGAAGCGCACCAGGGGCACCTCGGCGATACCGGCGGGCAGGGCCACGAAGTTGCGGATGACCGGCAGGAGCCGGCTCACGAGCACACCCCACTGGCCGCGCCGCTCGAACCAGGCTTCGGCCCGGTCGAGGTCCCGGCCGGTGACCAGCACGTACTTGCCGTAGCGCTCCACGAACGGGCGCCCACCGGCCCGCCCGACGAACCAGGCGATGTAGGCCCCGACCAGCTCGCCGGCGGTGCCGGCGGCGATGACGCCCGGCAGGCTCAGGGTGCCTTGCGACGCCAGGACCCCGGCGAAGCCCAGAGTCAGCTCCGACGACGTCGGGATGCAGCACGACTGCAGCACCGAGAGCACGAAGATGGCGAGGTACCCCGACGATTTCACGAATCCGGTCGGGTCCAGCAGGGCTACCGATACGGCGGGGTGCATGGCCCCTAGGGTAGGGAGCCACGGCGGCCCTGGCAGCGCGCCACAGGATGATTGCCCCTCCCCCGCCTACGACCAAGGTCGCAGGCGGTGTACGACTCAGGTATGACACGGCGGCCCGCGGGAGTTCGGCGGCGGCGAGTCGGTACCGTCGCGGCGATGACGCTCGCCTCCACTCCCCGGCGCCGGGCCGAGGACCCGGCCCGCCCGGCACCGGGCGAGGCGTCGGAACCGGCCGGAGCCCACCCGGCCGATTTCTCCGAGGCGCCTGACAAGCACAGCGGGCTGTCCGCCACGGTGCTCGCCTGGTGGGAGTGGGCGGTCGCCTTCGACCGGGACCGCCCCTATGTCGCCGACGGCCTGATCGCGGCCGGGCTGGCCGTCGCCAGCCTCCCGTGGCTGCTGTCGCACACCAGCCACACCCCGGCCAGCTGGATCTGCGACTTCGCCCTGGTGGTTCCGCTCGGCTGGCGCCGGCGCCGGCCGGTCGCGGTGTTCGCGGTGATCGCCCTCGTCGCGTTGGTGCAGTGGTTCGTCAGCGAGGCGCTGGTAGCCGACGTGGCGCTGCTCGTCGCGCTGTTCACGGTGTCCACCGAGCGCAGCCGGCAGCTGGCCGCGGCCGGCGCGGCGGTGGTCGAAATCGGCGTGGTCATGGCCACCGCCCGCTGGACGCTGGCGGGGACGTGGATCCGCTCGTTCGTTTTTCTCTCCGGGCTGGTAGGCGCCGCGTTGATCTCGGGGGCGTACCTGCGGACCCGCCGGGCGCACCTCGCGGACCTGACCGAGCGGGCCGCTCGCCTCGAGTACGAGCGCGACCAGCAGTCGAAGATCGCGGCGGCGTCGGAACGGACCCGCATCGCACGGGAGATGCACGACATCATCGCCCACAGCCTGGCGGTGATCGTCACCATGGCCGACGCGGCCTCCGCCAAGCTGCACACCGAACCGGAGCGGGCCGACGCCGCCATCCGCAACGTGTCGGAGATCGGCCGCCAGGCGCTCAGCGAGACCCGCCGGCTCCTCGGGGTCCTCCGCGACGACCGGGAGGACGCCGGGTTCGCGCCCCAGCCCGGGATCGCGGAGCTCCCCGAACTGCTGCGCACGCTGGAAGCGACGGGGTTGCGGGCCGGGCTGCGGGTGGAGGGGGAACCGTTCCCGATCCCGAGCGGCGCCGAGCTGGCGGTGTACCGCGTGGTGCAGGAGGCGACGACCAACACCCTCAAGCACGCCGGCGGGCCGACCCGGGTCGAGGTGACGCTGTCGTTCGACCGTCCCCGGCTGCACGTGGAGGTGCGCGACGACGGCCGGCCGGTCGCCGGGACACCGAACGCGGCGCCGGGACACGGGATCGCCGGGATGCGGGAGCGCCTGGCGTTGTATCACGGGCACGTCCACGCCGGTCCGGGGCCGGAGGAGGGATGGCAGGTGCGAGCCGATCTGAGCATCGCCCGGTGAGCATCCCCGACCGCGCGGGCGGCCCGCCGGCGGCGCCGCTGCGGGTGCTCCTCGTCGACGACCAGGCGCTTTTGCGCAGCGGGCTGCGCATGGTCCTCGAGGAGCAGCCTGACCTGGTCATAGTCGGCGAGGCGGCCGACGGGCGCGCCGCGCTCGACGAGACCGCCCGCCTGCGGCCCGACGTGGTGCTCATGGACGTGCGCATGCCGGTAATGGACGGCATCGAGGCCACCCGGCGCATCGTCGAGGATCATTCCGCGTCGAAGGTGCTGATCCTCACGACGTTCGACCTGGACGAGTACGCGTTCACCGCCCTGCGGTACGGAGCCAGCGGCTTCCTGCTCAAAGACGTCCCGCCGGCGGAGCTGGCCGGGGCCATCCGGGCGGTCGCGTCGGGCGACGCGGTGGTGGCGCCGAGCGTCACCCGCAGACTGCTCGACGCGTTCGCGGACCGCCTCCCCGACCTGCGCAGCGCCCCGCCGGGGCGCGCCGCGGACGCCCTGTCGGCGCTCACCGACCGGGAGCGGGAGATCCTCGTCGAGGTCGCGTCCGGCCTGTCCAACCAGGAGATCGCGGCCCGGCTGTTCGTCGCGGAGGCGACGGTCAAGACCCATCTCGGGCGGATCCTGGCCAAGCTCGGGCTGCGCGACCGGGTGCAGGCCGTCGTGTTCGCCTACCAGATCGGGCTGGTCCGCCCGGAGGGCCGCTAGCCGGCGGGGGCGACCGGGCCCGGCACCAGGCGGCTGCGGCCGGGAAGCACGGGGCGGCTCCGGCCGGGCAAGGCCCGAGGCGGCCTCCGGCCGCCTCGCTACCGCCCTCGACTCGCTTCGCTCGCTCGGTTGGTGTCTGGCGGGGCTGCCCCGACCTCCCCGCACCCCGACGCGATGAGTCGCTGCCGGCGGCGGCGTCACAACCAGCACCGCAAACAGCGAACCGGAGGACAGCACCATGGCCGACGAAACCCTCACCGCGAGCAGGATCATCAACGCCCCGGCGGAGAAGATCTTCGCCGTCCTCGCCGACCCGACCACCCACGCCGCGATCGACGGCACCGGATGGGTCCGCGAGTCACTCGACGGCCAGCCGCTGAGCGCGCCGGGACAGGTGTTCCGGATGGCCATGTATTTCCCCAACGCCAACCGGGGGGACGGGCACTACCGGATGGCCAACCGGGTGCAGGTGTTCGACCCGCCCCGCGCCGTGTCGTGGGAGCCGGGCCAAGACACCGACGACGGCGACGTGCGCTACGGCGGGTGGGTGTGGCGCTACGACCTGACCGCCGCCGGCCCCGACGCCACCGAGGTGACCTTGTCCTACGACTGGTCGGCGGTTCCCGCCGTAGTGCGCGACCACATCGGTTTCCCGCCGTTCCCGGCCGAGCACCTGACCAACTCGCTGGCGCACCTCGCGGAGCTGGCCGGCGCCTGAGCGTGAAGGTGGCAGGGTGGGCGGGTGGAATCCCCCCGCCTGCTCGACGCGCTGCGCGGCGCCGGCGTCGGGCCAGGCGACCTGGTCGGGTTGGCCCTCGAGGCGGGCGTCGGTGTCGGGGCGGCGACCGCCGGCGGGTCCTGGGCTCTCGCCGGCGCGGAGCCGTGGGCGCAGGTCGCCGCGGTCGAAGAAGAGCTCCAACCTCGGTGGGTGATGTGGTCGGCGGAGACCGCCTTGGTCCTGGTGCGAGCTGGGGTCCGGGTGGCCAGGTCGTGGGACCTGGTGGCGGTTCACCGGCTCCTCGCCGGCGGGTGGCGAGCCGAACCGGCTCGGATGTGGGCCGCCGGGCACGGGCTGGACCCCGACTCTATCCCCTCCACCAAGCCCGCCGACCTGTGGAGCTCCTTCGAAGACGAGGGGGCCGACGCCGAGGACCCGGTCCGCCCCGACGGCCACCTGAGGGCGGAGTGGGCGGCGGGCGGCTGGCGGGAGACCCCGCAGCGCCTGCGGCGGTGGGCGGCCCTCGCCTTCGATCTGGCCGGCATCCAAGCGGCGGGGGTGGATGCCATCCCGGAGCGGCCGATGGCGCCCGCCACCGCCCGGTCGGAGTCCGCCGCGGAGCTGCTCTGCGCGGAGCTGACCGCCGAAGGCCTGCCCGTCGACCGGGCCGTCGCCGAGGGGATAATCGCCGGTTTCGTCGGGGCCCGCCCCCGCGACGACGCCGAAGCGGCGGCCCGGCGCGCGGAGCGCGACGCCGAGGTCCTGCGCCACGTGGCGCCCGGCATCGAGGTCGACCTCCGCAGCAACGGGCAGGTCAAGGTGCTGCTCGGCCGGCTCGGGATCGAAGTCGCCGACACCAGAGCGTGGCGTCTGCGCGAGGTGCAAGACCGCCACCCCGTGGTCGGCGCCCTCCTGGCGTGGCGGAAGGCGGAGAGGATCGCCACCACCTACGGGTACGGCTGGCTGGACGAGCACCTGGGCGACGACGGCCGGCTGCGAGGGGCGTGGTCGGGTGCTGACGGCGCCGCCGGCCGCATGACCGCCACCGCCGGCCTGCACAGCATGCCCGCCGACCTGCGCCCGGCGGTCGCCGCCGAGGCCGGGCACGTGTTCGTCCGGGCCGACCTGGGCCAGATCGAGCCGCGGGTCCTGGCGGTGGTCTCCGGCGACGCGGCCCTCGCGGACGCGGCGCGCCAAGACGACCTGTACGCCCCGGTCGCGGCGCAGCTCGGCGTGGACCGGGCCACCGCCAAGGTGGCGGTCCTCGGCGCGATGTACGGGCAGACCACCGGTCGGGGGGCGCAAGCCCTGCGCCGCCTCGACGTCGCCTACCCGGTGGCCATGGGCTACCTGACGGCGGCCGCCAGGAGCGCAGAGGCAGGCCACGACCTGCGCACCTACGGCGGGCGGCTGGTGCGGATGGGACCGGACGCTCCCGTACCGGCCGCGGCGCCCGAGGCGCCGGGGGCGGTGGCGGCGAGGGGCCGCTACGGGCGCAACGCCGTGATCCAAGGAGCCGCCGCCGAGCTGTTCAAGATGTGGGCGGTCACCGTCCGGGCCCGCAGCGTCGGCCTCGGCGCCCGCATCGTGTTGTGCCTGCACGACGAGCTGTTGGTCCACACTCCCGAAGCGCACGGCGAGGCGACCGCAGACTTGGTGGCCCGCAGCCTCGACGAGGCGGTGCACCGCTGGGCGGCGGGCACTCCGGTGCGGTTCCTGGCCGACATCGCAGTGATCCGGCGGTGGTCCGACGCCAAAGGCACCGAGTGACCCCACCACCCGGCCCGGGATGGCATCGCAATGGTAGCTTGATGCCATACAGACCACGATCGACGCTGCGGGCCGAATCGTCGTGCCAAAGGCAGTGCGCGATGCCCTAGGCCTCACCGCGGGCACCGCACTCGACGTGTCGGTGTATGGAAGCGCTCTGACCCTGACACCTCATGGTCGCACCGCCTCGATCGTGGAAGAACAGGGGCGACTCGTCTCCGACCCGGGCATCGTGATCACCGACGACGAAATGTTCTCCCTGATCGATGCCGGTCGACGCTGATCGCCTGGTCAGTGTCGACACGAGCGTCGTGATCCCGCTCGTGGTCCGCACCCACGAAGCCCACAACGCGGTGACCCGTTGGAGGGCGGGCAGGGACCTGTGCGTCAGCGGCCACGCGTGGATCGAGGCCTACTCCGTGCTCACCCGCTGGCCCGGCAAAGCACGTCTCGCTCCGTACGACGCAGTGCGGGTACTGGAGTCCAACTTCGCGCCGCCGATCGCTGTAGCCCAGGCATCGTGGGCCGGCGCGGTGCGGATGTTCGCCGAGATGGACATCGTCGGGGGGGCCGCGCACGACGCCTGGGTCGCGCTGGCAGCGAGGGACAACGACGCTTCGCTGGCGAGTCGCGACGCCCGCGCACAGGCGACCTACCAGCGACTCGGCGTCGACTTGGAGATGGTGACCGCCTCGTGAGGGCGCCCGGAGGTCAGCCGGCCAGCGCCCGGCGCCGGCTGCGCCACACCAGCATGCCGACCCCGGCGGCCGCCCCGGCGGCGGTGGCGACCACCCCGCCGACGTACGCCACCGGCCGGCGGGCCGGCTCCAGGTCCCGTAGGGCCCTGAGGGTGTGGGTCAGCGCCTCCTCGGGGGGCACCAGGCGCTGGACTTGGAGGGCGCGCAGCTCACGGACCATCCGCCGGTAACGGGCGGCCTCGGCCTGGCAGCGCAGGCAGCCCGAAACGTGGGCCCGGATCGGGCCGGGAGCGTCGGCGGCGTCGTCGCCGGCCAGCGCCGGGATCCACGACGCGGCGGTGACGCAGTGATCGGTCGGCCCGCAGTGCTGGCGGCGGCCCGTCCGCCGGTCACGACGCACGCTCCACCTCCTGGGGGCGCCCCCAGCCGTGGGCGTCGGCGGTGCCCGCCGCGGTCAGGTCGTCGTGGAGGCGCCGCCGGGCCCGGTGAAGGCGGACCTTGGCGGCCGCTTCGCTGATGCTCAGCCGTTCGGCGATCGCCTTGTGCGGCAGGTCGTAGACGTCGTGGAGGACCAGCACCTGGCGGAGCCGGACGGGCAGCGCAGCTACCGCCCGGGCGAGCACGACCCGCTCGCCGGCGCTGGCCGCCAGGCTCTCGGGGTCGCTGTCGACGCGGACGTCGGGATAGGGGCCGTCGTCGGCCAGCACGTCGGTGCGGGTGCGCGACCGGCGCTCCAAGGCGCTGGCCGCGCAGTTCGCGGTGATCCGGTACATCCAGGTCGAGAACTGGGCGTCCCCCCGGAACCGGCGCATGCCCCGCCACGCCCGCAGGTAAGCGTCCTGCGTGACGTCACGGGCGTCGTCCTCGTTGCCGGTCAGCCGGTACGCGAGCGTGTAGGTGTCCGCATACGTGGCGCGCACCAGCACGTCCATGGCGGAGCGATCGCCCTTGCGGGCTGCCGCCACCACGTCGGAGCTGACCGGGGCGGGCACCAGGGGCTAGCGGGTCTCTTTGTGAAGGGTGTGCTGCCGCTCCCAGCGGCAGTACTTCTTCATCTCGATCCGCTCGCGGTCGTTGGTCTTGTTTTTCATGGTGATGTAGTTGCGCCGCTTGCAGACGTCGCAGGCCAGCGTGACCTTCACCCTCTTCTCGTTTTTTGCCACTGCAAGATCCTCTTCTCTGGTGCTGCCCGGCGAGCCTGGTAGCGGCGGTCGGACTTGAACCGACGACAACTCGATTATGAGCCGAGTGCTCTGACCAACTGAGCTACGCCGCCGAGCCCCTTGTCGGAATCGAACCGACGACACCAGCCTTACCATGGCTGTGCTCTGCCGACTGAGCTAAAGGGGCGCGACCAACCCCGGGAGGTCGATAGCCGGAACATCGTACCCGGTCCGGAGCCCCGGCACCCACCCGGCCCTCGCGTACCATCGGGAAATGAAGACGAGGCTGGCTGCACGCGACGACGCCGAGGCCATCCGGACCATCTACAACGCGGAGGTGGTCGGCTCCACGGTGACCTTCGACATGGTCCCCCGCACGATCGAAGACCAGCTGCAGTGGCTCGACGAGCACTCCGGCGCCCACCCTGCGATCGTGGCGGTAGACGAAGCCGACACCGTACGGGGCTTCGCGTCGCTCACCCCGTACCGACCCCGGCCGGCCTACCGGATGACCGTCGAGGACTCGGTGTACGTCGACCGCACCAACCGGACCGCCGGGGTCGGCAGGCTGCTGCTCAGCGAGCTGCTGGTGCTGGCCGAGGCCCACGGGTTCCATTCGGTCATGGCCCGCATCGTCGACGGCCACGAGGCATCGATCGCCCTTCACCGGGCGTGCGGCTTCGAGCTGGTGGGCGTGGAACGCCAGGTCGGGCGGAAGTTCGCCCGGTGGCTGGACGTGGCGCTCATGCAAAAGCTGCTCTGACCCGCCGGAGGGTCTAATCCCGCGCCAGCGCGGACTTTGGTCCCTATGGCGGCCGCCCCTGCAGGGTCGATCATCGTGTCAGAACAACTCAGACAGGAGACCAACGATGCGCCGCAGGACTTTCGACTCGCTTTTGGGAAGCGTGGGACTACTGATCGTAGCCGTGCTGGCCGTGGCCGGCGGGCTGCTCACCTGGGGTCACAACTACATCGGCAACCAGGTGCACAACCAGCTGGCAGCCCAGCAGATCTTCTTCCCGGCAACCACCAGCGCCAGCTTCAAGGAGCTGCCCGCTTCCGACCAGGCCGCCATGGCCCCCTACGCCGGCCAGCAGATGCTGACCGGGGCGCAGGCCGAGGCTTACGCCGACCACTACATCGCCGTTCACCTGAGCAAGATGCCCTACAACGGCGTGTACGCCAAGGTGTCGTCGGCTGCGCTGGCCGCTCCTGCCGGTAGCGCCCAGCAGAAGTCCCTCCAGGCCACTGAGACCACGGTCTTCCAGGGAACGACCCTCCGTGGGCTGCTGCTCGAGGCCTACGCATTCGGCACGATGGGCTCGATCGCCGGCTGGGCCGCACTGGCCGCCTTCCTCGGCGCCGGGTTCATGCTGATCCTCTCGGGTCTGGGCCTGTTCCACGCCCGCCGCACCGCTCCGGAGAAGGAGATCCTGGTCGGCGCCCACCGCTCCCCGGTGACCGCCACCGCCTAACCCTCACCGCAGGATCCCCCCAAAAAAAGACCCCCGGCCTTCGGCCGGGGGTCTTTCGCGTCCCGGCGCTCAAGCGGAGCGGGCGACGACGGTCGGCACCCTCCCCCACACCGCCTTGCCGTGCCCGGCGACCGGGCGGACCCCCCACGCCGAGCAGAGCGCGCCGACGATCGTGAGCCCCCTCCCGGACTCGGAGGTGGGGACGGCGTCGGTCGCGGCCGGGAGTTTGGTGCTGTCGTCGGACACGGAGATCTCGACCTCCTCCGCCAGGCGCTCGACGCACAAACCGATCCGGCCGGTGCAGTGGCGCACCGCGTTGCCGACCAGCTCGCTGGCGACGAGCAACGCGTCGTCGATGGTGTCCTCCGCGGAGACACCGTCCACCCACTCGTGCAGGTGGACAGCCACGAATCTTCGGGCCATCCGAACGGATGCCGCCTCGCACGGGAGACTGATCTGGTGCCGGTTCTGTGATCCGGGCATGTCAGCATCCGTTCCTCGCCGTGCCGGGGGTCCTTACCCGGAGATGGCCTGCATAACGGAGCTTCCGGGAAAACTGCCGGTTGTCTCCCCGCGGGTTGGCTCCCTACTGGCTGTTTCCCTGCCGGTTGTCCCCGTCACCGTCCGGTAGGAGGCTCCGCTCCAGGCCGGCCAGGCGGAGGAGGCGGAGGACCGGGGGGCTCGGATTGCGAACCGTCAGCGGACATCCGAGCTTGCGGGCCACCGTCGAGGCGCCGACCAGCGCGCCGACCCCGGCCGCGTCGATGAACTTCACCCCGCGGGCGTCGAGGACCACCGGGGAGCCGTGAGCCTGGGCGGAGCGGATCACCTCGGCCTTCAAGCGGTCCGCGGTCGCCGCGTCTAGCTCACCGCGGACCGCGACGACGCAGACGCCGCGCTCGGCGTCGTAGCTGCTCGTCGCCCCGAACGTCGCCGCCTCACCCAACGGGACCTCCGGGGTCCGATGGCCCCTCCCGCAATGGCGCGGATGGGAGCCTGAGGGTTCTCGACGCTAAGCCCGTCGGCCCGGGATGTCAACGACTACCGGGGCGGCCGGCGGCCGGTCAGCCGGGAAGCGTCAGCGACGGCTGGGACCCCGGACGAGACCCCCGGCCGGGGCCGCCCCCGACGCGGACCAAGCACAGGTGGCTGGCCAGCACCACCACCGGCTCGGCGCCGCCCCGCAGCGCGATCCACCACCGCGGCCCGTACCGGCCGGCGCCCGACAAGGCCAGCCCGACCCCGGCAACCTCCAGGGCCCTGGCCGGGCCGGGGGCCACCCCTGCCAGCGACAGGCGCCAGCCCGGCACCGTGACCGCCACCGTCCCGACCGGGGCGCCGGCGACGGTCAGCCCGGTGACCGGGGACGACGCCCCCACCAAGTCGCCGAGCACGCCGAGCATCGACGCGGCGTGCTCGGCGAGGAGGCGCCGCTCCCGGCGGCGCCACTCCCGCTGCTGGCCGCGGGACAAGGCCAGCTCGGCGGCCAGGGACTCCGGGACGGACGCGACGCACCTCACGCCCCGACCTCCGCCAGCACGGCCGGCGCCGGGTCCGCGCCCGGCGCCTCGTTGACGCCGACACGGTCGTGGAGGCGGCGCAGCAGCCCCGGCGACCACCAGTTGGCGTCGCCGGCCAGGCGCATGAACGCCGGCACCAGAACCCCGCGCACCAAGGTGGCGTCGACCACGATGGCCAGCGCGGTGCCCAGGCCGAACAGCTGGATGAAGCTGACCTTCGAGAGTCCGAAGGCCACGAAGGTGACCGCCAGCAGCGCGGCGGCGGTGGAGACGATCCCACCGGTGCGGGCCAGCCCAGCGACGACCGCCTCCTCGTTGGAGCGGCCCTCGTCGTGGATCTCCTTGATCCTCGAGAGCATGAACACCTCGTAGTCCATGGACAGCCCGAAGGCGATGCAAAACAGCAGGATCGGCATCGTGGTGCTCGTCGGGGTCGGCGTGAAGTCGAGCAGACCGGAGAGGTGCCCGTCTTGGAAAACCCACACCACCGCCCCGAAGACCGCCGTCAGGCTGAGCGCGTTGAGGGCCAGAGCCTTGAGCGGCAACACCACGCTGCCGGTGAACAGCCACAACACGATCAGGGTGGTGGCGACGATCAACGCGATGGCCAGTGGCAGCCGGCCGCCGAGGTCGTGCTTTTGGTCGAGAAGAGACGCCGCCTGCCCGCCGACCGCGGCGGTGGTGGTGTGGCCCGGGACCGGCACCGCCCGCACCTGGTGTACGACCTGGGCGGCGGCGCCGCTCAGCGGGTCAGGGGCGATGACCGCGGACAGCCAGGTCCCCGCCGCGGCCTGGTAGCGGGCGTCGACCGGGGTGGCGGGGGCGACCTGAGCGCCGCCGGCGAAGCGTCCCCCGGGCCCATCGACGGCGACCACGCCGGGCACCAGGGAGATGGCCCGGGCGTACTCGCTGGCCGACGGCGCGCCGAGCGGCGCGGCGGTCACCACGTCGATGGTGTCGGCGGCGTCCGCCGGGAAGTGACCCCGAAGGGCGTTGCCGGCCTGGTGGGCGGCCGACGACGACGGCAGCACCCGGTCGTCTGGCGTGCCGAAGTGGACACCGAAGAACGGGACCATCAAAACGACCAGCGCGGCGACGACCGGCAAGCCGGCGGCGAGCGGGCGGCGCATCACAGCGGCGGCCACCCGCCGCCAGAACCGGGACTCCTGCCCGCTGGCCACGCCGGCGTGACGTCCCCACGGCACCCGCAGCGCGTTCACCCGGGTCCCGAGGGAGAGGAGGATGGCCGGCAGCACCACCAGCGCGGCGAGCGCGGCGACGGCTACCACGCTTATCCCGGCGTACGCGAAGGACCGGAGGAAGTAGACGGGGAACACGATCAGCGCGGCCAGGGCCGCCGCCACCGCGCCCGCCGAGAAGACGATCGTGCGGCCGGCGGTCGCCACGCTTCGCCGCACCGCGCTGCGCGGGTCCCGGCCGGCGGCGAGTTCCTCGCGGTAGCGGCCGACCATTAGCAGCGAGTAGTCGACGCCGAGACCCAGGCTGAGGGCGGTCGTCAAGTTGAGGGAGTAGATGCTGACGTCGGTGACCAGGCTCAGCAGGTACAGCACGGCGAGCGTGGCGAAGATGGCCAGGACCCCGATCGCCACCGGCAGCAAGGCGGCGACCACGCTGCCGTAGGCGGCGATCAGCAACACCAGGGTGACGGGGATGGCGATGCTCTCGGCCTTGGCCAGGTCGGCGTTGATCTGGCTGTTGATCGCCACGCCGGTCGGCGCGTCGCCGCCGGCGACGACCTCGATCGGGCCTCCGGGCCCGGTGTTCGACAGCCGCTCGACCAGCGCCTTGGTCCTGGTCGTGACCTCGCTGTCGCTGCCCGCGACCCGGGCCGCGACGATTGCCTGGGTCCCGCTGTCGGAGCGCAGGGCAGGCGGCCGGGTGGGCCAGTAGGAGGTGACCGCGCTGACGTCGGGCGTCGCGGCCAGGCGGGCGGTCAGGGCGTCGCCGGCGGCGGTCACCGCCGGAGTGTCGACCGACCCCGACCGGGCGGTGACCACCAGGATCAGGTTGGTGGATCCCCCGAAGTCGGCCCGCAGCCGGTCCTGCGCCACCTGCGACGGGGCCGAGGACGAGGTGAACCCCCCGGACTTGAGGGCGCCGGGGGCGTGGATGCCCAAGACGGCGGAGACGACGACCAGGCCGAGGGCGGCCCACAGGATGGCCTTGCGGCGGGCGGTGACGAGACGGCCGATGGCGTTGAACATGTGAACCCCTCCCGCAGCCGACGAGGACGGCTGACCCCCCAAACTCTGACGGAAGCACTGCTCTCTGTCAAGAGCACTGCGTACAAAGTTCTCTCTGATCTTGGAGGAGAGCGGTGCCGCGAAGATTCGGTCGGGCCGTGATAGGACTTTGGTGGTGGGTGATCTGACGACAAGCCGGCGTGACCGGCTCCGGGCGGAGACGGTGGCGGAGATCAAGCAGCTGGCCTGGGCGCAGCTGGCCCAAGTCGGCCCCCGGGCCATGTCGCTGCGGGCCATCGCCCGGCAGATGGGCGTGACCTCCTCGGCCCTGTACCGGTACTTCTCTAGCGTCGAGGCCCTCCTCGGCGCGCTGATCACCGACGGCTACGCGTCGCTGGCCGACAGCTTGGAGGCCACCGACGCCGCGGCCCGCGCCGAGGGCTGCCGGGCCGGGGAGCGCTGGCTGCGGGCCGCCCGGGCGCACCGGGAGTGGGCCATCAACGACCCGACCGCCTACACCCTGCTCTTCGGCGCGAGCTGCGACGACTACGAGCCGGTGGCGCCGAGGATCAAAGTCGAGATGAGCCGGGGGCACGACGCCCTGTTCCGCATCATGTTGGAGGGCATCGGGTCCGGGCAGCTCGACCCGTCGGGTCTCGACCGCCGCCTGAGCGACGAGATGCGGGGGCAGCTGCTCGAGTGGGGCGCCGAGATGGACCACGACCTGGGGCCCGCGGCGCTCTCCGCCTGCCTGATGGCCTGGCACCTCCTGCTCGGCACCGTGTCCACCGAGGTCTTCGGGATGCTCCCCCCGGTGCTGCGGCCCGGGAAGGTCGTGTTCGAGCAGAACATGCGCAACGTCCTCGACCTGCTCGGCTGCAGGGACTGACGGCGCCGGCGGGGAGGCGAGCAGGAATAATCGAAAAGACCGTTCTGGGCTACTCCATTCCGAAGAGGCGTCGAGCGTTGCCTGACAACCATTTGTCGATCGTGGCGTCCTTGAGCGGCAAGGCCCGGACCTCTCCGGCGAGCTCGGCCGGCGTGCTACTCATGAGTGTCCATGTCGACCCGAACACGATCCGGTCGGACAGAACCCGGTCTCCCCAGTAGAGGAGCGGGCCCCAGCCGGACTCGTCCTTCGGCATGTGGGACGGGCGGTGAGCGGAGATGTCCAGGTAGACGTTGGCGTGGCGCCAAGCGACCATCACCATGTCGCTCACCCATGGCCAGCCAGCGTGGAGGCAGACGATCTTCAAATCGGGGAACGACGATGCCAGCTCGTCGAGGTGACGGGGGTGCCCGATCTCGTAGGTGGTGTCGACCCACCAGTTGATACCGGAGTGCAGAAAGACCGGGATGCCGAGCTTCTCGCACGCCGAGAAGACTCGGGCCATGCGCGCCTCGGCCGGCAGCAGCTTCTGCTTGAACGGGGAAACAACCACACCTCGGAGGCCGAGATCGTTGGCCAGGCGGTGCACCTCGTCGACCGCGTCGTCCTTCCACGGGTCGACGCCTCCTAGCCCGAGCAACCGATCGGGATGGCGGGCCACGTACTTGGCCACGTCGTCGTTGGACCCAGACTTCACTCCGAGGGATGTTTCGTACATCTCGGTATAGATCACGGCCGTGGCCACGTCACCGTCGTCGAGCATCGCCATGAACCGCTCCTCGTCGGGGCACATGCCGACGCCGCGCTGGTAGCTTTCCTCCATCACCCGCTGCTGGGTAGCGCTGTCGCCTGCGAGCGGGATCTTGTCGCGGGGAGAGCCGAAGTGCTGCTGGTAGCCCCGAAGGCGGGCGAGGGTCATCTCGGCGTACCCGAAGGCTTCCGGAGTCGGGACCACGCTGGAGAGTACGTCGAAAACCATGTGCTGATTCTTTCGCTAGGGGGGTCAGAGGACCGCAGAGAGGTACGAGGACTCGATTCGCGCCATGTCCGCGCGCAGTTCGTCCGCCGGACCGGCAAGCATGAGCTCGCCCTGCCGCAGGACATACCCGCGATCGGCAATGCCCAGAGCCAGGCGGGCTTGCTGCTCGACAAGGAGAACGCCCATCCCCCGGTCGGCGGCAGCGCGGACGGCGGACAGCAGGCGCTGGACCACCAGGGGTGCCAGACCGAGCGAGAGTTCGTCGGCGAGCAGCAGCCGCCCGTGACCAACCACGGCACGAGCAAGCGTGAGGATCTGCTGTTCGCCGCCCGAGAGCAAGCCGGCCTTCCGGTCGAGCAGCGGGCGCAACTCGGGGAACAGCTCCAAACAGGGTTCGAAATCCCGGTGGGCCAGGCGGAGGTTGTCGGCGACCGACAGCGACATCAACACGGAGCGCTCCTCGGTGATGAACCGTAGGCCTCGGCGAGCCCGGGCGTGGAGGCTTCGCGGCGCAGGTCGACCGTCGAAGAGCACCTCGCCGCCGATCAGCGGGAGATCACCGGCGAGGGTCAGCAGCGTGGTCGTCTTGCCGGCGCCGTTGGCCCCGAGGAGGACCACGATCTCGCCCTCCTCCACGACCAGGTCCAGCCCGTGGACCACGGCCATCGCGTCGTAGCCAGCGTCGAGCCGGCGGGCTTCGAGCAGCGTCGTCACGAGCCCTCACCTCGGTTTGCCGTGTGCACTGGGTCCGGGGTTGCTGGAGCGATGCTCGGGTCGGCCCCGAGATAGGCCGAAATTACGGCGTCGTTCCGGCGCACGTCCGCCGGCGCCCCGTGGGCGATCTCCTTGCCGAAGTTGAGCACGTGGATGTGATCACAGACGTTCATCACCATCTCGACGTGGTGCTCCACCAGGACAATGCCTATGCCCCAGTCGTCGACCAGTCGTCGGATCAGCCGTGACAGCTCCTCGGTCTCCCGGTCATCGAGCCCTGCGGCGGGCTCGTCGAGGCAGAGGATGCTCGGCTCAGTCGCGACGGCCCGGGCTATGCCGACCAGCCGGCGCTGCCCATATGACAGCTCGGACGGCTTCCGGTCGAGCAACGCGGCGAGGTCGAACTCGGTGATCGCCGCCCGAGCGGCAGGTGACAGCGGCGGCATCGTCGGGCGGACCAGGTCAGTCAGGTAGGCCAGGGAGTCACGGGGCTCGCTGGCCACCCGCAGGTTTTCGAGCACCGTCATGTCGCCGAAGAGTTCCAACGACTGGAAGGAGCGGGTCAGGCCCCGCTGGGCCAGGGTCGCAGGAGCCGCACCGGTGACGTCTACCTCGTCGAAGCGGACCCGCCCGCCGCTTATCCGGACGAAGCCGGTCAAGGCATCGATGAAGGTCGTCTTGCCTGCGCCGTTGGGGCCGATGACACCGACAACCTCCCCCGACCGGACCGTCAGCGACAGGCCGTCCAACGCGACCACGCCCCCGAAGCGGACCGCGAGGCCCTCGGTCGTGAGCGTCGCCGGGCGGACCCGGTGCTGGCCCGTCACCGGCGCCATGGCGGTGTGCCGGGCAGACGAGGGGTAGCGCCTGCCCGGCACACCGAGCAGCCGCCCGGCAGATCGGAGCTGACCATCGATGAGCGCGGCCACGCCGTCTGCGGACTGCAGGACGGTGACGACCAGGAGCGCGGCCAGGATCAGCGGCAGGTAGTCCGACACGTTCTGGCCGGCGTGCCCCAAAGCAGTCGAGAGTACGCCGCCGATCTGGCCGAGACCGCCGGCGACCGCGCCACCAATCCACCCGACGCCGCCCACGACCGCTTGGGCGACGAGCTCGATTGAGGCCAGTGTGCTGTAACCGGAGTAGGTGATGGTCGGGTCCCGGAACGCCAGCAGCACCCCGCCCATCGCTGCGATGGCGCTCGACAAGCCGAAGGCGAACAGCCGGCCTCCGGCGGTCCTCACCCCAAGCGAGGCCGCCGCCCGGTCGTTGGCCCTGGCGGCCAGGAGGCGCCGGCCGCTCCTGCCGCGACGCAGGTTCACCACGACGATGGAGGCCAGCGCCAGCAGCACCAGGCAGAAGATGCCGTATCGGTTGGCGTGGGTCACCGAGTTGATGTCCAGCCCGAAGAGATGCGGCTTGCCGACCGTGGTACCGGTGGTGCCACCGGTGAAGTTGGCGTTGAGGAACAGGAGCTGCTCGAGGGCCACGGCCAGCCCGAGGGTGGCGATGGCCAGGTAGACGCCTCGGGTTCGCAGGCAGACCAGTCCGAGCAGCAGGCCGAGCGGCACCGCCGCCAGCACGGCGATGATCAGGGCAGCCAGGAACGGCATGCCGGTGGTCGCCACAAGGCGCCCCGCCACCCACGCACCCCAGCCGGCGAAGGCAAACTGAGCCAAAGACAACTGGCCGGAGTAGCCAGTCAGGGGCACGAACGACAGGACGATGACCGCACCGATGGTCGACGTCGTTACGGCGTCGCGCCAGCTGGCCGACAGCGCGAACTGCACCAGCACGATGGCCAGCACCAGCAGGACTGCAACCAGCCCGGGCCGGATACGACCGCTGCCGAGGCGGACCGCCCGCTCCCCCGAAGATGTCCGCGTCCCCCGATTGCCGCCCCGGATGATGAGGACGACCACGACCAGCAGGAAGGGCACGGTCTGGGACCAGCCCGGCGTGGTCACGTAGCCGAGGAACTCGGACTGCACGATCCCGACCACCAGCCCCCCGAGGAGAGCCAGCGGGAACGACATCAGGTTGCCGAGCACCGCGCCGGCGAGCGCCGGCAGGATGAGCAGGGTGTAGGCGGTCACCGAGAGGCCGGTGAATGGTGCCAACAAGATCCCGGCGAACCCGGCCAGTGCGCTGCCGATCATCCAGTTGAGCGAGGCGATGACGTCCGGCGAGTACCCGAGCGCAGCCGCGGCCCGGCGGTTCTCGCGCACGGCGGTCGTCGCCCGCCCGAAGCGGGTGAAGCGGTAGACCGCTCCGAGGACGGCGACGAGGGCGATGGAGATCCCGAGCACGATGACCTTGTCCTCACCGATCGATGCCCCAAGGAACTTGAGGGCCCGGTGGGGGAAAGCTGACGTAACGATCTCGGTGCCGCTCGCCCATTTGTGGGAGGCGGCCTGCTCCAGGATGGTGAGCGCCCCGAGGGTGGCGATGAGGCGGGTGACCGGGGCGGCGTCTTTCAGCCATCGCAGAATGCCCTGCTGCACCAGGAGTCCCAGCAGCGCCGACACGGCGACCCCGCAGGCCACGGCCAGCCAGTACGGAATGCCGAGGTTGGTGTCGAGGTCCCAGAAGACGAACGTGCCGAACATGGCCACGGCGCCGTGGGCGAAGTTGACGACCCCCGACCCGCGGTGGACCACGACCAGCCCGGTGGCGAGCAAGCCGAGGAGCGCCCCGGAGCCGACGCCGAGCACGGCGTACTGGAAGACCTGGTGCATGGTGGCGTCAGGAGCCCTTGATCACGTTGACGAACCCGTTGGACACCGGCGTCTCGTTGCCATTTTGGTACTTGAGCACCAGGACTTTGGTGAGGAAGATGCGCGGCGCCCCGGACACCGGGCCGGCGCTGGTCGTGGTCAGCGGCGGATAGAGCCCGTTGGTCGAGGCGTTGGTCAGGTTCTCGAAGCCGTGGAGGACCGAGGCCGCGTCGATCGTGCCGGAGAGGCCCTTGAGCACGTCCTGCACCAGGAGCACCGAGGCCCAACCCTGGATTGAGAACTGCGAGATGGCTGCGCCGGGCTCGTACTTCTTGATGGCGGCGAGGAGCTTGGGCACCTCGGGCAGCGTCGTGTAGGTCGGAGGGTAGGTCGACGATGAGAGGATCATCCCGTTGGCCGTCGACCCGAGCTGCTGGAGGAGCTGGGTCGAGAAGGTGTCCTGGGCGTTGATCATCGTGATGCTCGGGTTGGCACTCTGGCGCATGGCCTGGAACACCTCGGCGATCTGGTCGGGGGGCATGATCGTGGCCACGCACTTGCCGCCGGCGGACTCGATGGCGCTGATGGCCGGCGAGTAGTCCGGCAGGTTGGTGCCGGTGTTCTCGACCTTGACGATCTTGCCGCCCCCGAGCTCGATGCCGGCGGTGATCGACTGGATGGCCAGCGGAGTGGTGGTGCCGTAGTTCTCGATGAGGATGCCGGCCTGCTTGCAGCCGACCAGCGTGGCCCCGTAGCCGACCCCGCCGAAGACAACCTGGTTGAGCCCCTCCAGCGGGAACGAGACTGGCGAGGTGGTGTCGACGACCGACTGCGCCGTGGCTCCGACGTATGCGATGTTCGCGGCCTGGAGGATCGGGAGGACCTGCGCGGCGTTCTGGCTGTAGGAGCCGAGGACGGCGACGTCGTTGTCGCTCACCGCCTTGCGGGCGCACTGGGCGGCGATGTTGGGATCACCCTGGTCGTTGCACGCCTCGACCTGCAGCGGGTGGCCGTTGATGCCGCCCGCGGCGTTGATGGACTTTGCGGCGGCGTCGATGGACGTCTGGCCCTCGGGATAAGACAGGTTAGTGGCCTGGAACTGCCCGAAGGACATGATCTTGATCGGGCTCCCTGTCGGCGCGGCAGCCGACGCGGCAGTGGTGCCCGAGCCGGCGGACGCCGCTGTGGTGCTGCTCGACGCATTCGACGACGAGCTGCCGCAGGCAGCAGTCGCCAGGAGCATGCCCGCGGCAACCACGGCGGTCCCGCTTCGACGGGCCCCACGGCGTGCGACGGTGGCACGGGCAATCGACGTTGGCTTCACTTCATCCCCCTGAGACGAGCGTTGGATCTAACGCTTGTTTGGCAGGGTATCGGTGAGGGGAGGTATCCGTCAAGTGTTTGTTTGATTTTATGGGCGGAGCGGCGCTGGAGGGCGCGGGACGGGGAGCCCCGCTACCAGGAGCCGGTGATCCGCGCCGCCGCGGTGGCCAGGTCGAGGACCCGCTGCTCGAACGGCTTGGCCTCGTCGACGCGGTCCCCCATGTCGCCGTTCAGATACCGGGCGTAGACGCCCTCGGTGATGCAGGCGAGGCGCCAGTAGCTGAACGCCACGTAGTAGTCGATGTCGCACAGCTCGATGCCTCTGGTGGCCGCGTAGCGCTCAAGCATCTCGTCTCGGCTGGGGAACCCTTCAGCCAGCGTCGGCGGATCCTCGAGTGGGACCAGATCGTCCGACGGCGAGGACCAATAGACCATCAGCATCCCGAGGTCGGCCAGCGTGTCGCCCTGCGTGCACAGCTCCCAGTCGAGCACCGCCCGCACGCGTGCGTCGGCACCGACCATACAGTTGTCGAGGCGGAAGTCGCCGTGGACCAGACCGGTGAACCGCTGCTCCGGGATGCGCTCGGCCAGCACCTGGTGGAGGGCATCCAGTTGCTCGAGCGGCCGGGTGCGGCTGTCATCGAGCTGGCCCTTCCAGCGTTTGAGCTGGCGGGTGATGTAACCCTCCGGCCGGCCCAGATCGCCCAGGCCGACGTCGGCGGGGACGACGGAGTGGATGGCCGCCAGCGTGTCCGCCAGCCGCAGCCCCAGAGCCCGCCTCCCGTCGGGGTCCAAGGCCCGCTCGGCGGCGGCGCTGTCGCGGAGGACCTCACCATCGACCATGGCCATCACGTAGAAGGGCGCTCCGTTGACGCCCCGGTCCGTGCACAGCGCCACGGTGGCTGGCACCGGCACGTCGGTGCCGTGCATCGCAGCCAGGATCCGGTGCTCGCGCTCCATGTCGTGCGCGGTGGGCAGCACGTGGCCGAGGGGTGGGCGGCGCAGCACCCAGCGAGCCCCGGCCGCGTCGGCGACCTCGAAGGTCAAGTTGGAGTGACCGCCGGCGATCAGGCGGTAGCGCAGGGGCGGGCGACACTGCGGGACGTGCGCGGCGAACCACTCCCCCACCCGGGCCGCATCGACCCCGACCGGCTCGGCGGTCACGCCGGGGCCAGCGCGACTGCCACCTGGCGCGGGTCGTCGCCCGTCGGAAGGATCGACAGCACCGGAGTGGTCACCCCCTGTTCGACGTAGGCCAGGACCTGTTCCTGGCACGCTTCGGGTGGCCCGTGGAGGATCAGCTCGTCGACGACGTGATCAGGTACCGCGGCAGCCGCCTCGCGGCGGTTGCCCTCGGCCCACAGCTTCCACATCGGCGCCAGGTCATCATCGCGGCCGAGCCAACGGTGGAACTCGGCGTAGACCGGCACGTTGAGGTAGGTGGCGATCAGGCGCCGGCCTGCGGCCCGCGCCGCATCCGCGTCGGCGGTGGGCATCACCAGGATGCGGGCCACGATCTCCTTGCCCGGGCCAGCAGCGTGGACGATAGGGGCCACCGTCGCGACGTCGGCGGCCGAGAGCCAGTTGATGATGGCCCCGTCGGCTTCGCGCCCGGCCATCGCCAGCATCCCGCTGCGCAGAGCCGCGACCAGCACCGGCGGGGCCGGGTCGGCCTTGATCCCGAGGCGGAAGCCGCGCACCTCGAAGGTGTCGAAGGCCTCGTCGACGCGCTCGCCGGCAAAGGCCTTGCGCAGGAACCGCACGACGTCCCGGGTCCGATGGTAGGGCCGGTCGAAGACCTTGTCGTTCCAGCCCTGCACGATCAACTGCGACGAGGAACCCACACCCAGGACGAACCGACCCGGGGCGGTGGCAGCCAGCGTGGCGGCGCTCTGGGCCAGGCAGGCTGGCCCCCGGGTGTACACCGGGGCGATCGCAGTGCCGAGACGCAGAGTCGGCTCCGACGCGGCGGCCACCGCCAGGGGCACGAAGCAGTCCGCCCCCATCGCTTCCGACGACCACAGGTCGGTGTAACCGGCACCGGCGAGGGCCCGGGCCACCTCGCCCTGCTCGGTCAGAGGCACATCGTCGAGGGGAACGGTCATCCCGTAGCGCACGTCAGCGCTCCTTCCGGCGCGAGGCGCCCTTGATGGGCACGACTTGGCCGCCCTGCCGGCGAGCGGCGGAGCGGGGTGCGGCCTTCTTGGTGGCACCGGGCGCGGCCTTGGGCTTGGAGGGGGCGACCACGGCCGGCCTGGAGGCCAGGCCGTCGATGAGGAGGCTGGCGAGGACCTCCCCGATCGGCCGGCCGGAGGTGTCCTTGTCGGCCTGGTACCAGGTGTTGGTGGCGTTGAGCATCGACAGCATGGCGAGGGCCGTGAGGCGGGCGTCGAGGTCCGGCGGGACCTCGCCGGCGGCTTGGGCCTGCACGATGAGCTCCTCGATGCGGTGCTGGTGGGTGCGGCGGCTGTCGACGATGTGCTGCTTGCGCTCGGCGCCGAGGTGGCGGAAGTCGTTGTAGAACACTGTCGAGAGCGTCCTGCTCCGGACGTTGACCTCGGCGTGGCGCACGCACACGGCGCGGAGCATCGCCAGCGGATCGCCGGCGTGGCCGGCGGCCGCGGCCTCGACCTCGGCCCGTGCGACCTCCTCCATGCCGACTTGGTGAAAGTCATCGATCAGCGCGTATAGGAGATCTTCTTTGGTCTTGATGTAGTAATAGAGGCTGCCGCCGAGCATCCCGACGGCATCAGCGACGTCTCGGATGCTGGTCGCCTCGTAGCCCTTGGCGGCAAAGGTCTCCGCGGCGGCATCCAGGATCTGGCGCCACTTCTCCTCGTTGAACTTTCGCTTGGTGCGAGCGGCGCCGGTGGCGCCCTCGGAAGTCGCCACGACGACCGTCCCTCCGGATGCGACCCCCTCCGGGTCGATTGCGCAGAAGCTAGCAGTCGCTTGACCTTCGATCAATCACTTGTTAGAAATTGAGTGACCGGGATCACACGGCGCAACCATGTCCGTTCCACCCACCCGGCTTCACAGGGGAGATCCGGTGCTCGTCGGCGACATCATCCGGCATAATGCGCTCACCAGGCCGCACGACGAGGCTCTCGTCGTCGGCGAGGGGCGCTACACCTACGACCAGCTCGAGGACCGGGTGCGCGGCGTGTCGGCGGCCCTGCGGGGGGCGGGGATCGGCCGGGGCGACCGGGTGGCGGTGCTGGCCAAGAACACCCTCGAGTACTTCCTCCTCTACTTTGCCACCGCCTCTACGGGGTCGATCCTTGTGCCGCTCAACTTCTGGCACCGAGCCGCCGAGCACGAGTACACGATCGGCAACTGCGACCCGACGCTGCTGTTCGTCGAAGACGAACTGCGCGCCTCGCTCGGCGCACTGCCAGAGCACACCCGGGTCCTGTCCATGCCCGTGGCGGACACCGATCGCGGCGACTGGGAAGCGTTCCTCGCCGGGGGTGCCGGCCACGACGGCGCCGCCGCGCCCGGGCTCGACGAGCAAGACACCCACATGATCCTCTACACCTCGGGCACGACCGGTCGCCCAAAGGGGGCCATGCTCAGCCACCGCCGGACCGTCGATGACGCCGTCGCCATGGCCGCTGCGCTCCAGCCCACCAGCGGTGACGTGTTCATGAACTACTTCCCGCCGTTCCATGTCGGCAACTGGGATCACATGAAGCTCTTCCTCCTCATGGGGGGCCGGGTATGCCTGCTCAGGCAGTTCGACGCCGGCGAGGTGCTCGCCACCCTCGAGCGGGAGGGGGTGACGGTCGTGCTGGGCGTGCCGACCATGCTTCACGAACTGCTCAACCACCCCAGCCTGGCCACCACCGACCTATCGTCGGTGCGGCTGGTCTATTACGGCGCCTACGACCCGAGCGGCATCATGCAGCGCACGGCGGAGGTCTTCGGCGCCCATGAGGGCCGGTGCGCCATGGCCCACACGTTCGGGCTGACGGAGGGCGGCCCCTTCGTCACCCTGTGCCTGCCGAGCGAGATCTTCCAGCACTGGGGGTCGATCGGGCGGGCCATCCCGGGGGTGGAGATCGCGCTCCTCGACTCCGACAATAAGCCGGTCGCTCCCGGGCAGGCCGGCGAGCTGTGCTTCAAGGGCCCCCGCATGTCCGGCTACTGGGCCAACCCCGAGGCAACCGCGGCTGCCATCGTCGACGGTTGGCTCCACACCGGTGACATAGCCCACGCCGACGACGAGGGCTTCTTGTTCATCGTCGACCGCAAGAAGGACATGATCCGAAGTGGCGGGCAGAACGTGTATTCCAAGGAGGTCGAGGACTGCCTTCAGGGCCACCCTGCAGTGTCCGAGGCCGGGGTGATCGGCCTACCCGACCCCCGCTACGAGGAGCAGGTGTGCGCCGTCGTGGTGCTGCGGGCCGGCCACGACCCGAGCGAGGCGACTGCTGACACCATCAAGGCGTGGGTCCGCGAGCACCTGGCCGGCTACAACACCCCCCGGACGGTCCGCTTCGTCGACGAGCTGCCCCGCAACGCGGTCGGCAAGATCCAGAAGCACCTGCTGCGCGACGAGTACGGCTCGGTGTTCTCCCAGGCCGCCCACTCCGCGGATGACCAGGCGTGAGCGCACCGGCCGGCCGCCTGAGCTTCGCGTCGTACCCGGCGCTGAGCGACACGCCCGACACCTTCGCCCCGGTCCGGGAGCTCGGCCTCGAGGCCAACGTCGCAGAGCTCGACGAGTACGGCTACACCGTCGTCGGTCCGGAGAAAGTCGGCGCCGGGCCCCTCATCGAGGAGATCCGGGTGCGGTTGACCGGGCTAGCCGCCGCCCGCTTCGAGATAGCGCCGGACGAGGTCGGCCCGGGCAGCGCGGCCACCCACCGTTCGTACTTCGAGCACCGGATGCTGGCCGAGGGACGTTGCTTCGAGCGGGCACTGATGAACCCCGTGTCACTGGCTCTTATCACCCACCTCCTCGGCGAGAGCTGCGTGTTGTCGAGCATGAGCGCGTTCATGAAGGGCCCGAGCGACAAGATGCTCGACCTCCACACCGACAACGTCGGCATCCCTGCTCCTTTCCCCGCCTACTCGCAGGTGGCCAACTCGACGCTCCTCCTAAGCGACTATTCCGCCGACGACGGCGCCATCACGTTCGTGCCCCGCAGCCACAAGCTGGCCCGACACCCCCTCCCGAGCGAGGTCGAGGCCCACCACCTGGCCGTGCCGGTCGAGGCCGCCACCGGGTCGTTGGTCATCTTCCACGGCAACACTTGGCATGGATCGCTCCCCCGCCGCACCCCCGGCTACCGCTTCAGCCTGATCTCCTACTTCGTTCGCATGTACCTGCTGCGCCAGGAGGCTCCCGGGTACGTGACCGACGAAATGCGGGCGAGGAACGGCCCCCGGTTCGCCCGCCTGGCCGGTGACGACATCCCCTACCCCTTCGGTGTCAGCACCCGCGACAAGACCTACCTGGCCAACGCCGCCGGTAAGTACCAGCACACGTGAGCGGGGTAGCGTTGGTCACCGGCGCCTCCCGGGGCATCGGCCGGGCCGTCGCCATCGAGGCCGCCCGTCGGGGCTACGACGTCCTGGTCGGGTGCGTCGGCGCCGTCGCGGCTGCGGAGGCGGTGGCCGCAGCAATCACCGGGACCGGCAAGCAGGCCGCCGTGTGCCAGGCCGACCTGACCCAGGTCGAAGGGCTGGAGGCGACAGTGGCCGCGGCCCGCACCCTCGGGCCCGTCACACTGCTGGTCAACAACGCAGGGGTCACCAACAGCGGCCCGCTCGGATCCCTCGACTGGGACCGGTGGCACGCCACGCTGGCCCTCAACCTCACGGCTCCTGTGTGGCTGGCCCGGAACCTGTCGAGCGACCTGGCTGCCGGCCGCGGCGCAGTGATCAACGTTGGATCCACGGGCGGCATCGTCGGCTCAGTCCACTCGCTGCCCTATGCCGCCTCCAAGGCGGGGCTGATAGGCGCGACCAAGACCCTGGCTCGGATGCTGGCCCCCGACGTCAGGGTCAACCTGATCGCGCCGGGAATCACCGACACCGACCTGCTCCAAGGGGTCACCCTCGAGCAACGAGTGCAGATCCTGGACGGCCAGCCCCTCGCCCGCCTCGGCCAGGCGAATGAGATCGCCCGGGTCATCATGGACGTGGCGTCATGGACCTACACCACCGGGCAGGTCGTCGTCGCCGACGGCGGCCGGGTCATGTGAGCGCTCGATGGTGACGCTCGTCTTCGGCCTCCACCGGCTCCCGGCCCTCTCCCAGGAGGAGTTCACGGCGTACTGGTATGACAGGCACGGACCTCTGGTGCGCTCCCTCGCCGAGGTACTCCGAATTCGTCGCTACCAGCAGCTGCACCGGATCAACGGTGCGGTGGCGCAGGCACTGGCCGGATCCAGGCATGGGCCGGAGGGCTTCGACGGCATCGCCGAGCTGTGGTTCGACGGCGAAGACGACATCCTCCTCGCCGCCACCACCGAGGACGGCCGGGCCGCCGCGAAGGCCCTGATCGAGGACGAGCGCCGCTTTATCGACCTTCCCCGTAGCCCGATCTGGCTGTACCGGGAGCGGGATATCCTCCAGCGCTAGCTCGCCGCCCGGACCCGGTAGGCGCAGGCGTGGGCTCCCTCGACGATGTGGGTGACCCGCTCGACTTCGGCGCCGGGCAGCACGGCGCGCAGGAAGTCCAGCTCGCTTCGGCACGCGTGACCGTAGCGTTGGGCGACGTCGAGGATCGCGCAGTTGCGTTCGGAGACCATCCACTCCCCCGGCCCGGTCTGCTCCCACCCGGCCAGGTAGCCGTCCTCGTCGAGGATCCCAGCCAGCCCCGCGACCCGGGCCTGCAGGTCCATGCCCGCCAGGCGTTCCTCCGCCCGGCGCCGGCGCTGCTCGCCGCGGCGGTCGAACGCGGCGCTGACCGCGTCGGGGGCGGTCTCCTCGATGAAGCCGAGCAGTTCGTTGGTCAACGCCCCGTAGCGCTTGGGCCACAGCGCCTCCGCCGCCGGCGCCAGGCAGTAGCGCCGGCGGGGCCGACCGGGACCGGCTCGATGGTCGCGGTGGGCCACCAAGTCGGCGTCCTCGAGCGGCCCCAGCTGCTGGCGCACCGCGCTGACCGTGACTCCGATCGACGCCGCCAGCTGCTCGGCGGAGGCGTCGCCGGCCAGCTTCAACGCCTCGAGGACCCGCCGGGCTCCGGGGGCGAAGCCGGCCAGGCCGGCGCCGGTGCCGGCCGCCTCGCTCGGGGCCAGCTCCAGCGGCCCGCTGGCCGCCCCGCCGGTCTCGCCGGTCTCGCCTGTCTCGCCGGTGGCGCTGACGGTCATCGCAGCAGCAGGTGGCTGTCGCCGAACTCGTGCCAGAGGTACCTCCCCGTCCGGGCCGCAGTGTAGGAGGCTTCCAGCACCGGCCGCCCGGCGACGGCCTGGAGCATCTCGAGGTGGCTGGCCTGCGGTTCGTGCCACCCGGTGATCAGCCCGTCGATGGTGGTGACCGGACGGTCCGAGGTGACCACCAGGTCGGTCCAGCCCCGGCCGGGGTGCACCACCCCGCCGGCGCCGGCGACGGTCTCGAGGGCCCGCACCGCGGTGGTGCCCACCGCGATGACCCGGTGGCCGCCGGCCCGGGCGCCGTTGACCAGCGCCGCAGACTCGGCCGGCAGTTCGTACCACTCGGTGGGCGGAGGCTCGTGAGCCTCGGGGGACGACACGCCGCAGTGCAGGGTGAAGGGGGCGAACACCACGCCCCGCGCCGCCAGCCGGGTCACCAGCTCGGCGCTGAAGGGCCTTGCCGCGGAGGGCATCTCGGCCGATCCGGGCTGGTCCGCGAAGACCGTCTGGTATGCGGCGAGGGGCCGCTCGGCGGTGACGTAGCCGTAGCGGATGGGCTTGCCGTTGGCGGCCAGGTAGCCGAGCAGCGGCTCGGGCAGCTCTAGGCGGGCCAGCCACAGCCGGATCCCGGACCGCCCGTCGCGCTCCGGCGGGGATGACGCCGGCGCGAGCAGCGCGGCCCAACCGCCAGCCGGGAGGTCGATCACCGTGCCTGGTTCGGCGTCCAGCCATGGGCTGGTCGCACCGCCCGCCGGGTGGCGCAACTCCACCTGCCACAAGCCGGCGGGGAGCCGGCCGGAGAGGTGCAACACGCCGGGCTGGTCGGCCACCGACGCGGGCAGCGCGGCGGGCAGGGTGGCGGAGGTGTTGACGACGAGCAGGTCGCCGCGCTCGAGCACGTCGGGAAGGTCCCGGAACCTGCGGTGCTCTATCCCGCCGGCGGGGTCGGCGACGAGGAGGCGGACCTCGTCGCGGGCCAGGCCGCGTTCTTCTGGCGGTGCGGTCGCCTCGGCACCGGGCGGAAGCGGGGCGGCCAGGGGGTCGGCCCGGTCCTCGCCGGCCCGGTTGCGGATGCGGGTCACCGGGCTCACCGGCGGGCCTCGATGCCCGCCGGCGCCGGGGTCGGGCCGGCGGACGCGAGGAGGGTCGCGGCCCGCAGCCGGCCGCTCGGCGGCGCCGACTGCAGGAGCGCGACGATGGCGGGGACCACCGTCGCCGGCGCCGGCCGGTCGGAGATGTCCTCGCCGGGGAACGCCTCCTGGTGCATCCGGGTGCGCAGGTCTCCGGGGTCCAGCGCCCAGGTCCGGCACCACGGGTTCTCCGCCGCCCACACCGCCGACAGTCGCTCGAGGGCGGCCTTGGATGCGCCGTAACCGCCCCACCCCTCGTAGGCCTCGACGGCCGCGTCGGAGGTGATGTCGAGCACCGCCGGCGCCGGCGCGGCCCGCAGCAGGCCGGCGAGGACCTGGCGCAACGCCAGCGGGGCGACCACGTTGACCTCCAACACCCGGCGGAACTCCTCCAGCGGGTAGTCGACCAGCGCCGGGAGCGGCGACGGCCCGAGGGTGCTGGCGTTGTTGACCAAAAGGTCCAGGTGGCCGCGGCGGGCGATCTCCTCCGCCACCGCCTCACGGTGGGCGGCGTCGGTCACGTCGCCGGCGATCCCCACCACCGCGGAGCTGTCCCCGGCCACAGCCCCCAGGCGCGCCACGGCCGCGTCCAGGACAGCCCCGTCGCGCCCGTCGATGACCAGCGTCCAGCCGTCCCGGGCCAGTCCTTCAGCCAGGGCGGCGCCGAGACCCAGAGACCCGCCGGTCACCACCGCGACCATTTCCCCACCTGGCATTCCGTCGCGCTCCATGGAACATCCCTCCCTCGTTCAGGTTCCTGGACGCAGTATACGGAGAAGTTACTGTTTTAACAAGGAGAAGCTGTTTATTCAGTGAGGACGACGGCTCGCCACACCTGCGCCAGGGTCTCGGCGGCCACCGCCACCGGCACGTCCCGGCCCCGCCCGTAGGTCTCCAGCAGGTAGCGCTCGGTCATCCACACCAGCGCCCGGGCCACCTCGTCGCGATGGGCCAGGTGGCTGCGGCCCTGGGCGTCGAGATCGGCGAGGCGGGCCCGGACCGGGAGGATGAACGAGTCGACCACGTCGTGCCACGCCTCTTGCATCGCCGCTCCGCCCGATGCGGCCTCCGCGAAGGCCAGCAGGATCCGCCCGTGGCGCTGGTAGACCTCCGCCAGCCCGGTGGTGGCCGCCAGCATGGCGCCCTCCGGGTCGGCGTCGAGGGACAACCAGCGACCGGCGGCGTCGAGCAACTCGGCGCTGATGTCGGCCAGCGCGGCGAGCAGCACCGCCTCCATGTCGGGGAAGTATCGGTAGAACGCCGTGCGGGTCAGGCCGGCGGAGGCCATGACCTCCTCGACGGTCAGGTTCCAGTAGGTCCGCTCGGCCAGGAGGGCTTCGGCGGCCGCGACGATCGTCCGCCTGGTGGCCTCTCGGCGCGCCTCGCCTCGTGGCGCGACATTGGCAGCAGGTTCCACGTTTCGAGGCTAACCGGCCACTCGGAGCGAGCACGACTGCACCTGGGATCGGCAGCCCCTCGACGGATGGCCGGCGCCGGCGTAGTCTGTGACGCGGTGTCACGCCGTGGGGCGGGCACCGGGGGAGGTTCATCGGAGTGACAACAACCGAGTCCGGTTTCGGGGCCGCGAGCATCGACGAGACCCTGACCGCCAGCAGCGTCGCATGGGGAATCCCGGCGTCGGCCACCACCACGTTCGACTTCGACTACACGCACGGCCGGGAGCAGCTGCTGCGGCTCTACGACAAGGGAACCAGGCGGCAGTGGATCGGTTCGGACCGCCTCGACTGGAGCCAGGAGTGCGACCCGGAGCGCCCCGTCGGGATGCCCGACGAGATCCACCCGCTGTTCGGGACCGAGTGGTGGGACAAGATGACCATGGCGGAGAAGAACGCCGCTCACAAGCACCTCGAGGCCTGGCGGTTCAGCCAGTTCATGCACGGCGAGCAGGGCGCGCTCATCTGCACCGCCAAGATCGTGCAGACGGTGCCCAACATCGACTCCAAGTACTACGCCGCCACCCAGGTGATCGACGAGGCGCGCCACGTCGAGGTCTACAGCCGGTACCTGCACGAGAAGGTGCAGCTGGTCTACCCGCTCAACAAGAACCTTGCCAGCCTGCTCGACGACGCGGTCTCGGACAGCCGCTGGGACATGACCTACCTCGGCATGCAGGTCCTCATCGAGGGCCTGGCGCTGGCCGCGTTCGGGGTGATCCGCAACATGGCCACCGAGCCGCTCGGCAAAGCGCTCAACGCATACGTGATGCAAGACGAGGCCCGCCACGTCATGTTCGGTCGCCTGGCGCTGCGCGACTACTACCCGTACCTGACCCAGGCCGAGCGCGACGAGCGCGAGGAGTTCTGCGTCGACGCCTGCTACCGGATGCGGGACCGGTTCCTGGGCGAGGAGGTGTGGGAGCGCCTCGGCCTGCCCCAGGAGGTCGCCGACTACGTGGAGCACAGCGAGATGCAGCGGACGTTCCGTTCGTACCTGTTCATGCGCATCGTGCCGATCCTCAAAGACATCGGCCTGTGGGGCCCGAAGATCCGCAAGGCGTTCACCGACATGGGCGTGATCGGCTACGCCGAGACCGACATCGACGCCGAGATGGCCGGCGACGAGGAGGCGGCCGAGGAGTTCGACCGCCAGCACACCGCCCACGTCGCTTCGGTCATCGCGCAGGCCGGGCGTTCGGGGGGCGCGGCTTGAGATAGACGGGCCGTCGTGCCTCGTCGCCGTGCGGATCCAGCACGGCGACGAGGGCGTCGGCGGCGGTCTTCCCGCAGTACGGCGTCACGGCCCGGTCACCGCCCGGTCACTTCGCGTGCCGAGCTGTTCGTCGTAAGTTTTTTGTCCTGCCTGGCCGCATAGGTGCACCTCGCGAAGCACGACGGCGAGCAGGGCCAGCGTCTTGCTGGCCGGCTCGATCAACAAGCAGGGCCGCACCCTCCTCCGCATGGGTCGCCTACGCGGCGCCGGGGGTGCTGCGCCGGGTGATCGGCTCGGCGAGGGCCTGCGTGTCGCAGGCCTCCTGCCATCTGGCCAGCGTCGCGTCCAGGTCGTCGCCGAGCCGTGCGCCGGGGGTGAAGGTGGCAGGGAGCTTGCGCATGCCGTTGATGACCCCGATGGTCTCGTAGTGGACCGTCCCGGCCTTGTCGCACACGTAGTCCGCCATCCGTGTCAGCACCGCGGTGACCATGGTCTTGAACACCATTCGAGCCATGTTGGAGCCGATGCAGCGGTGGACACCCAGCCCGAAGCTGGTGTGCCGGTTCATCTCCCGATCCAGGTGGATGGTGTTGGGATCAGGGAACACCTCCGGATCCCGGTTTGCCATCGCCCACGACAACCACATCCGCTCGCCCTCCTTGAAGGCGACGCCGGCCATCTCGCAGTCGTTGGCGATAGTCCGGCCGTCTCCCGGGGCCGGCGTGTAGAAGCGCAGGAACTCCTCGGTGGCCGAGTCCAGCAAGCCTCCGAGATCCTGGCGGAGCCGGTCCCGCTCCTCGGGGTGCTCGTAGAGCCACTCGAGCGAGTGCGACGTGAGCGCGGTGGTGGTGTCGAACCCGCCGCCGATTAGGAGGAACAGCACTCCCATGATGTCCTCGTCGGTCGGCGCCCGGCCGTTGACCTCGCCGTTGATGAGCGCGTCGACGAGGCCCGGCCTGCGCGTCGTCCTCCCCAGGGCAGCTGCCTCGCCCAGCTTGGCCGCCATGGTGAGCGTCTGGTCGACCACCCGCGGCCGGTCCGGTGAATCCGGTGGCGTGTACACCGTCGCGTGGGCCGGCTCGCAGTAGATGGGCCAGTCCGCGAGCGGGATCCCCATCATCGCCAGCGTCATCACCGCCGGGACGATGTTGGCCAGGTCATCGATGAAGTCGATCCGCCCCGACTCGATCACTGCGTCCAGGCAGGCGCGGGTCACGTCCTCCGCCAGCGGCTTCCAGCGCGCCACGGCGGCCGGCGACAGGTACGGGTTGAGGATGGCCCGGTAGTCGCGCTGCTCTGGCGGGTCCATCTCCAAGAACCCGACCTGGAGCGGGGCTGCGTAAGGGATCGCGATCCCCTTGTATCCCTTGCGGACGCCGTGGACGTCGTGGTCGTTCGAGAGGTTCGCGGCGGACCGGGCGATCTCGAACACCTCTGGGTGTCCGCTCACCACCCAGTGCCCGTCGTAGGTGTCGCTCCACGCCACCGGGCAGGACTGCTGCAGCTCCTCGGTGATCTCGACGAACTTCTCCCGGTAATCGGGGGTGTGCCGGTCGAAGTGCACCGGGCACGCCTTCGGGTCCGAGCCCGTCGTCGTGCCGCTCACGGCTCGACCACGATCGCCTGCTCGGGGCACGACCCCGCCGCAGCCCGCACCGCTGCCTCCATCTCGGCCGGCACCGCAGCCACCGGTGCCGAGGCGTGCCCGTCCACGTCGCTCAGGACGAACACGTCCGGCGCTGCCATCGCGCACAGGGTGTGGCCCTGACACTTTTCCTCGTCGACTCGAACCCTCATACCCTCTGCTCCGTCTCTCCGGTTGCCGAAACTCGACCCACGAGCCGTGGGCTCTAGTACGCCGGGACCAGCGCGGCGTAGTCCTCGCCGCTCATCATCTTCCCGATGAGGGCGCTGTCCCAGTAATCGGTCCAGCGGGCGATCTTCCCGTCCCTCACCACGAACGCCCCCATGACCGGCAGGCCGTGCACGGTCCCGTCGGGACCCTTGACCATGTCGAGCCGCTCGTTCATCACCACCTCGCCCTCGGCGACGGCGTTGATCGTGCGGTACTCGTAGGAGTCGGGGAACATCGCGAACTGCCCGGCCATGTTGTCGATCACCTGGTCGATCCCGGCGCTCGCCGGCATGCCTGCGTTCTGGTACACGACGTCGTCGGCCAGATACGGCCGGAGCGCCTCGGCATCCCGCCTGACCATCAAGTCGCAAAAGTCCTGCACTACCTGCTTCGCAGTCATCCCGGCCTCCCCATGCCCAGCGCCCCGATATCCGCAGGCGACTTTTCACCTACAGCTTGTATCGAAGCCGGGGCGCTGTCAAGCCACCGCGACCGCCCGGCTCGGAGCCACCAAGTCCCGTGCTCAGCGGACCGTCCGCCGCCTCCCGCCCTTCGCAGGTGACCGGGACGGGGGCGGTGTCGGGTCCGTCCGGATGCCGGCCAGGAGGCCGTCGACGGCCGTAGCCGCCTCAGCCCTCGCCGCGGCGGGGTCGACGGCGTGCACGACGAACAGCGCCGCCTCGTCGATGACGGCGAGGAGGAGATGCGCGAGAGCACCGAGGGGTTGCCGGCGCACCGCTCCCTCCTCCACCGCCTGACCCAGCAGGCTCTGGATGGCCCCCAGCCCGTACTTCTCCTCCAAGGATCGCCAGGTTCGCCATCCGAGCACCGCTGGCCCGTCGAGCAGAAGCACCCGCTGCACCTCGGGTGTCAGCGACGCGTCGAGGAAGGCCAGCAAGCCTGCCCGCAGTTGCCCGAAGGCGTCGCCGGGGAGAACTCCCGCAGCGGCTGACCCGACCAAATCCTCCTCAACGGCTTCGAATACCGCGAGGAACAGCGCTCGCTTGTCGGCGAAATGGTGATAGAGCGCACCCCGCGTCCCGACCCCCGCAGCGGCGACGATCTCCTCGGTCCCGGTGCGGTGATACCCCTTCTCCACGAAGAGCGCACGCGCCGCGTCGATGAGCGCAGCCCGCGTGGCGTATGCCTGCTCCGACCGCGGTTGCACACCTGCCATGGCGCCAGTATCGCCCACCTACAAGCTGTATGCCAGTGTCCCCGGGGGGTCCGAGGGCTGGCGATCGCTGGTTGCCCGCCATCTCGAGCTTCGTCTCGACGACCTGAGGACACCGCCCGCTTCCGTCCCATCCCGCACCACCGTCTGACATCGGTGTTTGCAAGCCGCTTAAAAGCGCCTGCTATTTTCCTGGCGTGAACGATCCCGTCGCTGGCGTCATGGCAGCCCTCCGCAGCTCCTGGTACCAGCAGGGTCTCTACCTCCCCGAGACGCTGCCACAGCTGATGGCAAAGGCTGCCAGGCG
Source organism: Acidiferrimicrobium sp. IK (assembly GCF_025499425.1). Taxonomy (GTDB): domain Bacteria; phylum Actinomycetota; class Acidimicrobiia; order Acidimicrobiales; family Palsa-688; genus Acidiferrimicrobium. The sequence goes on along the minus strand of NZ_JAIMCB010000001.1, from coordinate 552,286 downwards.
CTACCCAAGAGCCCAAGCCGTCTTCACGGGCGATGGGCACTCGTCGCTCGCGGACCTCGAGACCATCGACGCCCGCGCCCGAGCCGTCGCAGGCGGCCTGGCCGGTGCCGGCGTCGGTCCCGGCGACCGGGTGGCAGTGCAGCTTCCCAACTGGATCGAAGGATTGATCACCGTCCAGGCCGTCTTGTACCTCGGCGCGGTAGCTGTCCCCGTCGTCCACATCTACGGTCCCGCCGAGCTCGGATTCGTGCTGCGCGAGTCCGGGGCGCGCGTCCTCGTGCTCCCTGACCGGTGGCGCAACGTCGACTACCTGCAGCGGGTTGCACACCTGGGTGAGGTCCCGTCACTGGAGACCGTCGTCGTCGTCGGCGACGAGGTTCCGTCAGGCTTTGTGCCGTGGTCCGCTCTCGAGTCCGCCGGCAGGGTCGCTGACCCGGCTGCGGTCACCGACCCTGACGCGGTCTGCGTAGTGCTCTACACCTCCGGAACGACGGCGGATCCCAAAGGCGTATGTCACACCCACAACACCCTCGGAGCCCAGATCCGCACCTCCGGCCCCCGGCTCGGGATCGGACCGGACACGGTGTCGTTGGCCGCGTTCCCCGCCGGCCACATGGCCGGTCTGCTCAGCCACATCCGAATGGCCCTGGCCGGGTCGTCGACGGTTTGGATGGATCGGTGGGACGCCGACGAGGCGGCCGCGCTGGTGCAGTCCTATGGCGTCACGACGACGTCCGGGGCGCCGACTCATCTCATCTCGCTTCTCGACTCCGCTCGTGACACCAAGCGGGATATCAGCTCCCTGACCACCTACCTCGTCGGTGCAGCCAGCGTTTCACCCACCCTGGTGGAGCGGGCGCAAGCAATGGGCATCGCGGCGTTCCGTTCGTACGGATCGACCGAGCACCCGGTCCTGTCGACCGGGTGCGGGACCGACTCGATACATCAGCGGGCCTTCACTGACGGCCGTCTGGTGACCGGCAACGAGGCGCGGATCGTGGACGCCGAGGGGACCGACGTCGGGCCAGGTGAGGACGGGGAACTGGTGTGCCGCGGGCCGCAGCAGTTCGTCGGGTACACAGACCCGAGCCTGAATGAAGACTCCTACCTCACCGACAGGTGGTTTCGGACCGGCGACATCGCCCGCCTCGACCAGCACGGGTTCTTGACGATCACCGACAGGATGAAAGACGTCATCATCCGGGGAGGCGAGACGCTGTCCTCGAAGGCGATCGAGGACGTGCTGGCGACGATGCCGGCGGTCGCAGAGTCTGCCGTCGTGGGCGCCCCCGACCAGCGCCTGGGCGAAACGGTCTGCGCGTTCGTCGTCGTCCGCCCCGGTTCCCTGCTGGACCTCGAGTCCGTCGCGCAGCACTTCCGCGCCGCCGGAGTGGCCCGGCAGAAGACGCCGGAGCGGCTCGAACTGGTGGAGAACTTCCCGAGAACCGCTTCTGGCAAGGTGCAGAAGTTCGCGCTCCGGGCGCAACTGCGAGGCGGAGCCGCAGCTACCTGAGTTCGCACGGGGGCTCACCTCGGTCCCGGCGGCCCCGCGCAGCTAGAGCCACTTGCCGTCGTTCTCGCCGATCCCTGCCGTGTGCTTCGGCGCGGCATCGGCCTTGCCGTCCCAGTCCGCGTACCCCCGCACCACAGTGACCTCACCGATCACGGAGTCGTCCACCGTCCGGAAGAAGTTGTTGGCCGCCATCCAGGGGTCGTCGTAGATCGCTCTTCGGTCGAGGACCCGTACGGCTGCCACCTGGACTGCGGTCAGGGCGCGGAGAGCCGTCGCGCACGGGCTGGCGGCCAGCGCCGCACCGAGGTCCCTCTCACCGTCGACGAGCACCGAGGCCACGCCGGCCGGCGGCGGGTCCGCGGTCCACGCCACCGCGATCCACCCATCACTGCAGCGGTAGAGCCGGTGCCGCTCGTCGGGCCCGAGAAAATCGGGGCCTCCTGACACCGACGGCGGACGGCCCTCGAAGGTGGTCAGTTCCCCCGCCTGGATGACCAGCGAAGCCACGGTGAGCGACATCTTGACCTCCTGGCCAGCGCCGAGCCCGGGACGGGCGTAGAGGGCAGCAAGGGCTCCGAACGCGGCGAGGGTCGCGCAGGCGTTGTCGTGGACTGGCATCGACTCGAGGACGGGATCGTCCACACCGCCTTGCGCCACCATCAGGCCGCTCATGGCCTGGATGAGAGGATCGAACGCCGGCGCGCTACTCGATGCGTGGCCCCATGCCGTGATCGTGCAGCGAACCAGTTGCGGATTGATGGCGTGGAGCGTTGCAGCATCGGTGCCAAGTGCCTCTTGGACTCCCGGGCGAACATTGTCGAACAGGAGGTCGGCATCGCGGACCAACCGATGGAGGTGCGCACGCGCCGTCTGGTCCTTCAGGTCCAAGGCCACGTTGTCCTTTCCCTGATGGACCGCAGCGAACGCGGCGGTGAAGATCCGGTAGGCGTCCCCTCCCGGATGCTCCACTTTGATCACCTCTGCGCCGAAGTCGCAGAGGATGGAGGCTGCCAGCGGACCGGCCAGGAAGGTACCGAGGTCCAGGACCCGCACCCCGGCCAGCGGCCCTGCCGTGGCGACCGGCGTCTGTGGCACCGGGACGGGATGCCGGCGATCGTCATCCCACACTTCCCGTGCCGCCACCGCAGGGCCCGGGTCGGAGATCTCGCCCGGGGTGGCCGTCAGTTCGACCATCACGTTGGGCATCTGCACGGGTCCGAGGGTCGGGTGCTCGACCGTCACCAGGCCTGCATTGTCCGCCACCAGATCGCTTGACTCCCACTCTGCGCGGGTGAGCACGGGCGCGTTGGGGATCTCTGCATCGTCCAGCGCGCCGCGCCACTCAGCGAGCGTCTGGGTGGAGAACACCTCCTGCAACCGAGCGATCGCCACCGGCTGCACCCCTGGCTGGCGCAGGTTGAGAAACTCGCCGTCGACCCCCGGCAGCACCATGACGTCCATGCCGTCGATCAGTTCAAGGAATCGGAAGAAGAACTGCGGCGTCAGGGTTCCGAGGAAGATCGACCGACCGTCACGGCATCGGTAGGCGCGGTAATTGGGCGCTCCTTGCAGCGGTGTCTTGGGACCGTCGTAGCGGACGATGCCAGGGGCATCGAGCATCAGGGCGGCGTTCATGATCGCCACGGCGTGGAGGCCCGACACCCGCACCGCCCAGCCGTGTCCCGTCCGCTGGCGGCCGATCAGGCCGGCGGCCGCCGCAGCAGCCCCGAGAGCTCCCTGTTGGTACAGCAGGAAGGGGACGGCGGGTGCCACCGGCTGCTCCTTGGTGGCGAAATGCGCATCAGCGACTCCGCTGAGAGCGGAGAGCAGCAGCGCGTCCTCGGGGAGGTCGGGCGCCACCGCGGTCGCGCCATAGGTCGGTAGGTGAACGTGGATCAGGCTGGAGGTGCGAGCGATGAGGGTTTCGGCGTCCAGCCCTTGCCGAGCGAGGGTGTCGGCGGCCCCGTCGGCCAGCACTACATCGGCCTTCGCCGCCAACCGCCGAGCGTCAGGCAGCCATTCATCGGGCACGGCCGTGCGGGTGCTACGACGCGCGCAGAGCAGCGCGACCTCCCTGTTGCTCTTCGGCCGGCCGTCTGGCGTTCGGTCCCGGGTCAACCGGACGACGTCGGCGCCGTGGTCGGCGAGGTGCATCCCGGAGAAGGCACCCGCCACCGACTGCGTGAGGTCGAGCACCCGTATGCCGTCGAACGCTCGGGTCACTTTTCCAGGAACGCCCGGGCGGCTGCCCGGGTCGCCTCCGAACCTACGACCGCCTCGAAGCGCGCCGTTTCCCTGTCGAGGTAGGCGCCGAGGTCCAGTTCCATGGCGTCGTTGAGGTTGGCTTTCATGGCGACGAGTGCCGCAGGCGGCCGGCTGGCAAGGACGGCGGCGACGGAGCGGACCTCGGCGAGCAGTTCAGCCTCGGGCCAAACCCCGTGCACCAGCCCGGCCCGTAACGCGTCCTCGGCGCTTAGCCGCTCGCCGAGCAGGAACAGCTGCCTCGCCTTGGCGGCGCCGAGCGCCCTGGTCACCGACCATATACCGCCGTGATCTCCAGGCACCCCGACTCGCAGGAACGCGGTCGCCATCACCGCCGAGGCGGCTGAGTACCGGAGGTCGCAGGCTGCCGCGAGGGAGAGGCCGGCTCCGCCGCAGGCACCGTTTATGGCAGCAATGGTCGCCTTGGGCATGCCATGCAGTAGTTCGTCGATGCGCATCCACTCCCGGGCCGGGCGCCCCCGGGCCGGTCTGGCCATCTCTCCGTCTGCGATCGCGCGGACATCACCACCCACACAGAACGCCGCGCCGGCGCCCGTGAGAATCACCACCCTGATGGTCGCATCGTCTGCCAGGCGTTCGAGCCCGGCGAGCAGCTCCTCGAGCATCGGCACGTCTATGGCGTTGCGCCGGTCCGGGCGGTTGAGGGTGACCGTGGCGATGGTGTCGTCGACGGTCACCACCGCTGATGCGGCAGCTGTCATGACCCGGGCGTAAACGGCGCTCGCTCGGCGATCTTGCGGCCGAAATCGAGGGCGTACACCCAGTCGCAGGTCGACATGACAATCTCTGCGTCATGCTCGGTGAGGAGGACCCCGATCCCACAGCTCTCGGCCAAGCAGCGAATCAACACTCTGTCCTCCTCATTGCTGATATTTGTTCGCCGAGTCGAGCAGATCGCTGGCGGTGCACGGGTCAGATGACCATGCTGGACCGACCCTGCCAGTAGGCGTCCTTCAGTCGCCTCTTGTAGAGCTTGCCGTTGGCTTCCCTGGGCAGCTCGACCACGAAGTCCACCGCTTTCGGGCACTTGTAACCGGCGAGATGCTGCCGGCAGTACTCGACCAGTCGGCCTTCTAGGGCGGGGCCCGCCGCGGCCGGGTCCGCCGCTTGGACGATCGCCCGGACTTCCTCGCCGAACTCCTCGTTGGGGACGCCGATCACGGCAACGTCTGTCACCTCGGAGTGCGTCGCCAGGAGGTTCTCGACCTCCTGCGGGTAGATGTTGACGCCGCCGGAGACGATCATGTTGCTGGAGCGATCGGTGAGGAAGAGATAGCCGTCGGCATCGACGTAGCCGATGTCGCCGAGGGTTCGCCAGCCGTTCGGCCCCACCACCGAGGCGGTCTTCACCGGGTCGTTGTGGTACTCGTAACGCTGGCCGCCCTCCATGAAGATGCGGCCCTGCTCGCCAGCCGGCAACTCCTCGTCGTCGGCGCCGAGGATGTGGATGGTGATCCCAGGACCCGGCCGCCCCACCGACCCGGGGTGAGCAAGCCACTCCTCGGATGTGATGCTGGTACCGCCGATGTCCTCGGTGCCGCTGTAATACTCGTGGAGAATGGGGCCGAACCAGTCGATCATCGCCCGTTTGACGTCGACTGGGCAGGGCGCTGCGGCATGGATGGCCCACCGAAGCGACGAGACGTCGTAGCGGGCTCGCACCTCCTCCGGCAGCCGCAGCATCCGGATGAACATGGTCGGCACGAACTGCGCATGGGTCACCCGGTGGCGTTCGATCAGGCCCAGGCAGGCCTCGGCGTCGAAGCGGTCCATCACCACCACCGTGCCGCCGACGCGCAGCACCGACATCCCGACGATGAGGGGAGCCGCGTGGTAGAGCGGTCCGGGGATGAGGTAGACCGACGCATCGTCCTGTCCGTAGCGCTCTGCGGACATGGCCGCGATACGGACCTGGGCGACCTCTGGATCACCCGGCGGCTTCGCCGTGACCGGCTTTTGGATCCCCTTCGGGCGACCAGTCGTTCCTGACGAGTAGAGCATCTCTGCTCCCTCGATCTCCCACTCCGGTGGAAGGGGGTCGTCACTCACGCCTTCGACGAACTGATCGTAGGTGGCGCAACTCGGGACGGGTCCGTCGACCGCCACCCGAAGGGGAGGGCCGCCAGGAGCGAGCGCGGTCACGGTCTTTGCTTGGAGCAGCGAGGTCAACAGCACCTTCGCGCCGGAGTCCTCGAGGATGTAGTCGATCTCCTCGGCAAGGAGATGCCAATTGACCGGCACGTACCGCAACCCGCTGCGCTGGGCCGCCCAGACCGCCTCGTAGTAGCGGATCTGGTTTTCCATCAAGATGGCCACGGTGTCCTCGGTCTCGAGGCCCCGTTCGCGTAGAGCCCGCGCCAGCCGCCGGGACCGACGATCCAACTCGCCGTAGGACAGCGATGCGCCGCCCGAGGTGATCACTGCGGGCTTGTCGGGGTGGGCAGCCGCACGGTCGCGCAGATGCATATGGGTCTGCTCCACGCCGCGCCCTAGTGGCTCGAGGGCGCAGTGGCCGGGTAGTCACTGGTCGAGGCCATCTCACCGGCGGAGGCCATGAGGTCGAGGACGATGGGTCCGAAGCCCTGCAGCTTCTCGTCGTCGCCGGCACGCTGGTAGCCCTGCTCGAGGACGATGGCCAGCTTCCAGTTGGCCAACACCAGGTAGTAGTCGAAGTCGTCCACCTGCCGCCCCGATTCCCTCGAGTAGTAGTCGAGCACCTCGGAGCGGCCCGGCATCCCGGACAGGTCGATGTAGCCCATGGCGTCGGGCTCCGCGGCGGTGTCCTCCGGCCAGCGGCCGAGGACCCACGCCAAGTCCAGCTTCGGGTCACCGATCGTGCCCATCTCCCAGTCGACGATGGCCGCCAGGGTGGCCGGGAGGCCGTGGCGGTACATGACGTTGGCGAACTGGTAGTCGCCGTGCATCAGCCCCGGCACGAAATCGAGCGGGCGGTGGGTGCTCAGCCACGCAGTGGCCTCATCCAGGCCGGGAAGATCCCGGCCTTTGATCCGATCGAGGAACCGGGTCCAGCGCTCGACTTGCCGGTCGTGGTAGCCGTCGGGGCGGCCCAAGTCGCCGAGGCCGCCCTTCTGCCAGTCGAAGCGGCCCATCTCCACGATGCCGTCCACCAGCTGGTAGGCCAGTCCGGCCCGGGCCTCGGGATCGCTGGCGAAAGGCTCCGGCAGGATGTCGCGACCCATCGGCGACCACCCGTCCACGAACCCCATCAGGTAGAACGGCCGGCCCAACACCGACGCGTCCTCGCACACCGCGACCGCGTCAGTGTGGGGCACGTCGCTGCCGGTCAACGCGTCGATGATGCGCCACTCTCGCAGGATCCCCTCGTCACGGGGAGCCGGCGCGCTCGCCGGCGGCTTGCGCAGCGCGCAGTGCAGGTCGCCACGGCGGATCTCGAAGATCTCGTTCTGACTGCCGCCAGAGATGAACCCCACTTCCATGGGGGCGCCGGCACCGGGGAGCTCAGCATGGTCCATCCAGCGTTCCAGGGCGCCGACGTCGATGTTGACCCCGCCCGCTTTCTCCTGCGAGTCTGCGCCGGTCACAGCTGCGCCGCCTCGTGCTCGATGTGCTCAGCGAACTTCTGGCGGGCCGCATCCTGCTTGGCCGGGATCCACTCGCTCGGCCACAACCCAGGCGCCGGACGGCCGTTCTTAAGGATGCTGCGTGCCACCGTCACCTTGTGGACCTCGGTCGGTCCGTCCGCCAACCCCAGAGCCAGGGAACCCTGGAACATGCGGGCCAGAGGCAATTCGTTGGTCACCCCCAAGGCGCCGTGCACCTGGATCGTCCGCTGGACCACGTCGTGCAGCACCTGCGGCGTGAGCACCTTGATCGCCGCGATGTCGTGGCGGACCGCCTTGTAGTCGTTGACCTTGTCGATCTTCCACGCCACGTACAGAACGTAGAGACGGAACTGCATGAGCTGGATGTAGGAGTCGGCAACGTAACTTTGCACCGTCTGCTTCTCCGCCAGGATGCTGCCCGCAGTGTGACGCGACAAGGCCCGCTCGACGAGCATGTCGAGGGCCCGCTGCGCCACCCCGACCGAGCGCATGGCGTGATGCACCCGCCCGCCGCCGAGCCGGGTCTGGGCGATGACGAACGCCTGCCCCTCGCCACCGAGCAGGTTGCCGGCAGGGACGCGGACGTCCTGGTAGTGGATGAGCCCGTGCGAACCCTCGTTGATGCCCTCTCCGTAGAGCCCGACATTGCGTTCGATCACGACCCCGGGCGTGTCGGTGGGAACGATGAACATCGACGCCCCCTGGTAGATCGGTACGTCCGGATCCGTCACGCACATCACCAGCAAGAAACTGGCCCACCGCGCGTTCGACGAGAAGAACTTCCACCCGTTGATGACCCACTCGTCACCGTCGCGCACCGCCCGGCAGGTGAACTCCCTCGGGTCGGCACCCGCCTGGGGCTCGGTCATCGAGTAGCAGGAGATGATCTCGCCGTTGAGCAGCGGCTGCAGGTATGTCGCCTTCTGCTCCTCGGTGCCGTAGTGGGCGAGGATCTCGGCGTTACCGGTGTCGGGGGCCTGGGTGCCGAAGATCGTCGGCCCCCAGGAGGTCCGACCCAGGATCTCGTTCATCAAGGCCAGCTTCACCTGGCCGTAACCCTCGCCACCAAGCTCGGGACCGAGATGGCACGCCCACAGGCGCTCGGCCTTGACCCTGGCCTTGAGCGGCTCGACGACATCCACCAGGGCCTTGTCCATAGGCCGCTCGTAGACCTTGTCGCCCCACAGCGCGTCGAGGGGCTCCACCTCCTCGCGCACGAACTCGTTCATCCAGTCCAGCTTCTGCTGGAACTCTGCGTCGGTCTCGAAATCCCACATGACGGTCTCCCTCTCCCCCGGCCGGCGCCCCAACGGGCGACCCGGTGTGCAAGAATGCCATTCTGATGTCACAGAACACAAGTAGGCCTCTCAGGAGGGCCGCCACGGCGGAGGATCGGGTGATCGACAAGGCCACCCGCCGAGCACTGGCCCGCCACCAGGAGGCCTACAGCGACGAGGTGCGCCGGCTCCTCGACGCCGGGCTGGAGGTCATGCGCCGGCTGGGCACGACGAAGAGCCCGCGGGTAGCCGACATCATCGAGGGAGCCGGCCTGTCCAGGGACGCCTTCTACCGCCACTTCGCCTCGAAGGAGGACCTCGTCGAGGCCATAGTCGAGGCCGGTACCTGGCGCCTGGTGAGCTACGCCGAGCACAGGATGCAGAAAGCGACGACGCCGGAAGGCAAGATCCGGGCTTGGATCGAGGCGATCATGTCGCAGGCGGTGGACCCCGAGGTGGCCCGCAGCACCAGGGCGGTGCTCTGGAACGGCGGGAGGGTCCCCGCCCGCGCTGAGCCCTTCGACGCCGACGGCGCCCTGTCACACCTGCTCATCGGGCCGCTGAGCGAACTCCCAAGCCCCCACCCCGCCCGCGACGCGGCGGTGATCGGCCACGCCGTCGGGAGCCGCATGCGCACCGCCCTGCAGCACGGCATCATCCCTGACCCCGCCGACGTCGAGCACCTGATCGCCTTCTGCCTCTCCGGCATCGGCCTCACGTCCTCGACCGCCACCGTGGCCGGCGGCCCGACCAACAGGAGCACCGATGACACCTGACCCGTACTTCGACCTGACCGGAAAGGTGGCTCTGGTCACCGGCGGCAGCAGGGGCCTCGGCTACCAGATGGTCCGGGCCTTCGCCGAACGGGGCGCAGACGTGATCATCGCCAGCAGGAAGCTCGACAACTGCGAGACGGTGGCCGAGGAGATGCGCGCCCTCGGTTCCAAGGCCATGGCCTGCCAGCTCCACGCGGCCAAGTGGGACAGCATCGACCGGGCGATCAGCGAGGTCTACGCCGCCTACGGCCGGGTCGACATCCTGGTCAACAACGCCGGCATGAGCCCCCGGGTGGCCAGCCACGAGGTGACCGAGGAGCTGTTCGACAGCGTGGTAGGCCTCAACTTCAAGGGCCCGTTCCGCCTCGCCAGCCAGGTCGCCCACCGGATGCGGGAGGGAAATGGCGGGGTCATCATCAACGTCTCGTCATCGGGAGCCCTGCAGCCCCTGCCGGAAGTCGTCCCCTACGGCAGCGCCAAGGCCGCCCTCAATGCCATGACCCGCTCGTTGGCCGCCGAGTACGGCCCGAGCGTCCGGGTAAACACGCTGTCACCCGGGCCTTTCCTCACCGACATCGCCAAGGCGTGGCCCGAAGAGAACCGCCGCCACGTCGACAGCGCCATCGGCCGGCCTGGCCACCCGACGGAGATCGTGGCCGCGGCGCTGTTCCTCGCCAGCCCGGCATCGAGCTTCACCACCGGCGCCACGGTAAGGGTGGACGGCGGGCTTCACATCGGCCAGTAGCGCCGCCAACGCCTACAACCTGTCCGCCTCGCCACCGCGACCCGAAGGCACCGGGCCTGATGACTGACCGCCGTCGGCGTCCAAGGTGTTGAGCCGGGCCCTCCCCGGTCTGGCGATCCGGAGGTCAGATCCGACCAAGCACTGCGAGCGGCCGTGGTCAGCGTGGCCGGTTGGCCCGTCGAACCCGACCGCTGCCGGATCCGTCCGTCAGGGCGGCGCAGAGCGGTCGGGTTTGACAGGCCAGGAAGTCCCGACTAGGTCGGCAAAGCGGCCGGGATGAGCCGACTGGAGGGATCGGCCAGGTTCAGGTCGATGTGCTGGTCGGCCCACTCGCTCTCGACGTCGACGCCGATCGGTTCCCAAGGGATCAGCAGGACGGCGACCAGTATGACCAAGGGGCACGCTGCCAAGGTGGCGAAGGTGGCGGAGAACCCGAGGGCCGATTGCAGTATCGGGAAGATCAAAAACCCGATGACACTCCCGATCCGGAGCATGCCTTGGGTCCAACCGACTGACGAGCCGCGGATCACAGTGGGGAACGACAGCGTCCCATACGCCATGCACTGCGGGCCGGGACCGACGGTATGGCCGAGCATGAACAGGCCGACCATGAGCGCCTCGCTGAGGCCGCTGTGGGCGGCGTGACCCACGCCGATCCCGATCAGGCCGATGGCGGCCAGCACAGAGCCGAGGAGAGCGAGGGGGCGGATGCCGGTGCGATCGCAGATCCAAGCCTGGACGCTGGAACCGACTAGGCCGACAGCGCTGAAGATCGCCCCGCCCAGGAGGGCTTTGAGGAGGCTTTGCCCGAAGATAACCTGGGAGATGACCGGCAGGTAGAACACCACGGCGTAGTACTCGATGCTCTGCGCAAAGCCCAGCACCGCGGAGAGAGTGGCCCGGCTGCGATAGCGGCGACTGAAGAGAATCTTGACGGTTGCTTTCGCATCGGGCCGGGCCCGCACGGTCGCGGCCACCGTCTGGGCGGCGACAGGGTCCACTTCGACCTCCAGGTTGCGGGTGCGACGCAGGATCCGGGCCGCTTCGTTCAGGTCTCCTTGATGGGCAGCCCACAGCGGGCTCTCCAGCATGTAGCGGTAACGGAGGAACAGCAGGACCGCCGCCGGCACGGCGCCGAAACCGACGGCCATGCGCCACAGCGATCCTCCCGCACCCAGTTCGTAGCCAACCCAGCCGGCGCCATATCCGAGGATGGCCGCCAAATACCAGTTGGCATAGCTGGAGTTGACGAACCGGCCCCGTCGGGCTTTGTCAGAGAACTCGGCCACAAAACACAGTGCGACAGGAAAGTCCAGACCCACGCCGATGCCCATCAGGAGCCGGAAGGCCACCAAAGTGGGAAGGTTGGGAGCCAGGGAGGCGCCGATGGCGGCTACCACCAATAGCCACAGGTCCAGGGAGAACATGCGACGCCGGCCCAGCTTGTCGACGAAGTATCCGCCAATGAGGGCCCCGAACAGGGCGCTGGCCGCCATCGCCGCGGAGACTTCTCCCACCTGGGTGCTCGTCAGATGGAACACATGTTTGAGCTGCACAGTCCCGATGCTCATGCTGGAGAAGTCGTAGGCATCAACGAACACTCCTCCCAATGCGATCATCATCACCAGCAGGGTCTGGCGAGCCGCCCGTCGGCGCTGGGCCGGATCGGCGGCTGCGTTGGCGGTGTCGACAGCACGGACGACGTCGTCGGCATTTCGTAGGACCAGCGGCAGGCCTGATCCTGTCGCGGTGAGTGCTTCAGTCGGCCCACTTCTGATCATCATTCGCTCCTCGGCGGTGGCGGTCGGTAGGGCCGATTCGGGCGGCCCTCTTGCAAGGAGTTTCCGGGTCGAATGTTTCACCCGATGTGTCGTCTCGTGAAGCGGGAGTTACGCCACCACAGCGCCACCGATGACGCCAGCAACGGGGGGTCCTACGCCACTGCTCCGCCACCACAGATGATCCGGGCGGCCCAGCTCTTTCGCCGAATTCCAGGTGACTGACCCGCCAGGATTGATCCCGCTAGAGGGACTCCCACGTTCGGATGCCCCGACGGTTTCCGACGTTGCACTGGTCCCTCCGTCCAGGGCGATCGGCCGGTGACCGCCAGCTCGGCCGCGTTCGTAGAACCGCCTGAGGTGATAACCGTATGGCCCCACCACCAGAAGGCCCTACCGGTCGACCGGGAGTTCGACTCGAGGCGCTTCTCCGTGCTCCGGCTCAGAGAACCACCCACCGGTGCCTCTCTGGAGCCGGCTGGTAGTCGCGTAGGCGAGGACCCCGGCGACGACTCCGATGGCCAGGTCGCTGGTGGCCACAGTGGAGGCGACGGTGACGATCAGTGCGATCCTGTCCGCCCAGCTGGTCTGGCGGAGCCTGCTGGGGCGGATGGAGTCCCGGTCGAAGGTTGTGGCGGCCACGACGATCATCACTGCGGCCAGCGCGGCCATGGGCACTTGGGACAGCTGGCCCTTGACCAGCGTCGCGAAAACCAATATGGCCACGCCGGCAGTGAACGAAGACAGGCGGGTGCGGCCGCCGCTGCGCAGGTTGATGACGGTCTGGCCGATCATGGCGCAGCCGCCCATGCCCCCAAAAAAGGAAGTGATGATGTTGGCAGCGCCCTGGCCGCAACATTCCCGCGCTTTGGAGCTGGAGGTTGCGGTCCACTCGTCGACCAGCTGGGCGGTCATCAGAGATTCGAGGAGACCCACAGCAGCCACGGCCACGGCATAGGGCACCACGGTCGCGATCACCGAGCCTGACCACGGCAGGTGGGGGAAGGCGGGGTGGGGAAACGTCCAATGAGCCAAGTCCCCTTTCTGGCCCAGGGTGACCACCTGCAGGTGACACAGCTCGCTCACCGAAGTCACCGCGATAATGGCGATCAACGGGGCCGGCACCGGTCGCACCCATCGTGGAATGAGCACCACCAACCCCAGGCCCATGGCCGTGAGCGCGTAGGTGGGCCAGGCAACGTGGGTCAGGTTGGGCAGCTGAGCCGACAGGATGAGGATTGCCAAGGCGTTGACGAAGCCGGTGATCACACTTCTCGGCAGCCGCCGAAGGAGTCGGGCCACGCCACCCAACCCGGCCGCGATCTGCAGGACGCCAGCCAGGATGAGGGTGCTCCACAGGTAGGACAGACCGTGCTGATGCACCAGAGGTGCCACGACCAGGGCGACCGAGCCGGCGGCGCCTGAGACCAGGGCCGGTCGGCCTCCCAGCACAGACGTCGCGATCGCCATGGTGGCGGCGGTGAGCACCCCGACCAGGGGATTGAGTCCGGCCACAACCGCGAATGAGATCGACTCCGGCATAAGGGCGAATGCTCCGACAAGACCGGCAAGAACTTCACGGCGGCCGACTTGCAGCGCCCTGCTTCCTTTGGTCCTCCACCGTGGCAGCGTCTCGGTGAGGGGAGGGGCGGATGGCCGGACCAGGTCGATGGATTCGCTGGTCATCTGGGCCTTCGCGTTCTGGGGGGGCATGACCGGGAGGGTGGCCGCAACTTGTTCGTGACTCGTTACCTGGTGATGAACGCGTCGTTGCGCCACCAAACCGCCCCCGATACAGGTCATTGACCTGCCGGGGGACCGGCCGCAGCCGTCGTTGCGCCACCTTCCCGGGCCCAGACGCACGAACGAGACAGCGAAGGACGGCTCCCCCTCGCTGGTGGCGTTACGCCGCTTCTTTCGCTGATTTCAAGGGCCCGACCGGCTCTGACGTGCATTGTCGTAGTGGCGTAACTCGCCTGTAACCGCCGGGCCGGGTTTGGGTGGTCATCATGACTGCGTGCCCCCCAAACCCCATCGCCGGTCGGTGAGGAGCCTCACCCCGGAGTACGAGGGGCGCCGGGCCGACGCGGCCCGTTGGATCCGAGACACCTTGCGTCAGCAGATCCTCGACGGGGCGTTCGGGGGTCTGGCCGCCCCCCGGCCGATGCTGCCCACCGAGACGGCGCTGGCCGCCCAGATGGGCGTCAGCCGCAACGCAGTCCGCGGAGCACTGGATCTCTTGCGGGCGGAAGGTCTGGTCACCCGGATCCCCGGCGCTGGGACCTTCGTCACCGGGGCGAAGCTCCGTCAGCACCTGGATCGCCTAGAAGGGCTGGCCGAGTCAATGGCCGGCCATCAACTCCCCGTCGTCAATCGGGTACTGGCCGCTCGGATGGCGGCCGCCACCTTGTTCGTGGCCCGACAACTGGCAGTGGCCGAAGGCTCGGAGGTGGTGTTCGTGGAGCGACTCCGATCCGTGGGCGGCGTCCCGCTCTCGGTGGAGACCAGCTACCTCCGCCCCGCGGCGGGACGAGTGCTACTGGGCAACGACCTTGCCCGGACCGACATCTTCGCTCTCCTGGAGCGCCACCTGGGCCACCGACTGTCTCGAGCCGAGGTCACCATAGAGGCGGTTCCCGCAGACGACACGGTGGCAGAGCTTTTACAGGTCCGGGCCGGATCCCCGCTCCTGCTGTTGCAGCGCCTCACGTTTCTGGACGCCGACAGCCCCTTCGACTTGGAGGCCATCCGTTACCGAGCGGACCGTCTCCAGCTGGTCACCACCCTGTCCCGCGACCTGCCGGGATCGGCCGACTCTTCCACTACGACCCCTCCACCAGACCCCGGCGTAGCCGGGAACGATTGATTAGAAAGGACCTGTCGTGCCTGAGGCACCGAACATTCTGTATTTCCACGTCGACAACCTCGGACTCGGAGAGTTGGGCTGCTTCGGTGGCGGAATCCTCCGCGGCGCCGAGACCACCCGTATGGATGCCTTCGCCCGGGAAGGCCTGAAGTTGTCGCATTTTGTGGTCGAGCCGCAATGCACCCCCACTCGTTCCGCGCTGATGACCGGCCGGTACCCAATCCGCTCGGGGAACCACACCATCGCCCTGGGCGGCAACGCTGGCGGGATCGTGGCCTGGGAGGAGACCATCGGCGACATCCTGTCCCGGGCCGGCTACGCCACCGCCTGCTACGGCAAGTGGCACATCGGCGCCGAGGACGGCCGCTGGCCCACCGACCACGGATTCGACGAGTGGTACGGTCCGCCGCGCACCTACGACGAATGCTTGTGGCCCGACGACCCTTGGTACGACGGCGAACGCGACGGCTACGCGTACATGTACGAAGGAACCAGAGCCGATGGGGTGAAGCCCATCTTGGACCAGCAGCTGACGAAGAAACTCAAAGGCGAGGTGGACGCCGAATACGACCGGCGAGCCAAGGCCTTCATGCGCCGCTCCGTGGCCGACGGCAAGCCCTTCTTCCTCTACCACAATCACTCGCTCATGCACTTCCCGATGGTGGCCCGTCCCGAGTTCCACGGTCAGAGCACCAACGGCGAATGGGGTGACTGCCTACTGCAGCTCGACCACGACTTCGGCAGCCTGCTTGACGAGCTCGAAGCACTCGGCGTGGTGGACAACACGATCGTGATCTTCGCCGGCGACAACGGGCCTGAAGATCACCTATTGGGCCGCGGCACGGCCGGGTTCTTCGACGGCTCCTACTTCAGTTCTGCCGAGGGGGGGATCCGCACCCCGTGCCTGATCCGCTGGCCCGGCCGGGTCCCGGTCCGGGAGAGCAACGAGATGGTGCACGTCACTGACATGTTCACCACCCTCGTGCGCTGGGCCGGGGCGGAGATACCTGACGACCGGCTCATCGACGGTCGCGACCAGAGGGACTTCTTCACCGGTGAGGAGAGATCCGACCGGGAGGGTTGCATGGTCTGGCTGAACGACGAACTTCACGCCGTGAAATGGTCCCAGTTCAAGATCAACTTCAAACGCCAGCAGCACTTCCATGATCCCGAGATGCCGCTCGGTTTCGCCCGGATCATCAACCTGCTCGAGGACCCCAAGGAACGGGAAGCGGTCAACCAGACCCATGTCCGGTGGTGGGTCATGCAACACGCCCACAGGATCATCCGCTCCTTCGAGGACAGCGTCAGGACCGAGGCGCTCATCCCGCCTGGCTCGGCCATCGATCACATCCCCGAGAGGACCTCGGCGTGACCGACACGATCACCTCGGGGGTGTCGGAGATGGTCGACCTCGGGGGCGGGACGTTCCTCATGGGATCGAACGACTTCTATCCCGAGGAACGACCGGTCCGGGAGGTCACCGTGGGGCCTTTCTCCATCGACCGCCACCCGGTGACCAACCGCCGGTTCGCCCGGTTCGTGCTCGACACCGGTTACGTCACACTGGCCCAGCGCCATCCCTCCTCCCAGGACTACCCCGACGCCGACCGCGAGCTACTCGTCCCGGGATCGTCGGTGTTCGTCCCCCCGAAGCGGCCGGTCGACCTGCGCGACATCCGCAACTGGTGGGCCTACACCCCAGGCGCAGACTGGACTCATCCCGAAGGGCCGGCCAGCAGCCTCGACGAACGCTGGGATCACCCGGTTGTGCACGTCGCTCACGCTGACGCCTGTGCCTACGCCACCTGGACCGGGAAGCAACTGCCGACCGAAGCCGAATGGGAGCTCGCCGCTCGCGGCGGGCTCCCCTCGGCCCCCTACGCCTGGGGGGATCAGCTGAACCCGGGCGGCCGGCGGATGTCAAACACCTGGGAAGGACAGTTTCCTTACCAGCGCCTCAACAGTGAGCATGACAGAACCTCCCCGGTCGGATGCTTCCCGGCCAACGGCTACGGACTGTTCGACATGATCGGCAACGTCTGGGAATGGACCGCCACCCCCTCGCAGCCGGACCGGCCACGATCCTGCTGCTCGCCCAGCACCGCCGAGCCAGAGGATGAACGATGGATCGTCAAAGGTGGGTCATTCCTCTGCGCCCCTAACTACTGCCGCCGCTACCGGCCCGCCGCCCGCCAAGCTCAACCAGCCGACAGTTCGACCAGTCATATCGGCTTTCGCTGCGTCAGCCGATAGCGACCCGGAACCTCCGGGTGCCGTACTGGCCGCCCCCGGCGAGGGTCAGTCAGCCAGTCCGGCCAGCCCGTCGATGCTGCGAGCGTTGTTCTTTGACTGGTAGGCGGCGATGCCGTCGGGACCCTTACCTCTGGCCCAGTTGTCCATCGCCGGGCGGTGCGCCCTGAAATTCATGAGCGGCACGCCGTAGCCGCAGGAATCGGCTACCCGTTCGACGTCCATCACGATGGCGCTGCGCACCCCGATGCCGTCGGGGTCCCCGCCGCGTGAACGGAACGCGCTGGCCAAGCCGTCCCAGCCGTCCTCGCCGGGGACGACGGCGCGGGCCCGGCCGTGGAAGCGGATGATGCGCGCCGGGCCGTCGAAGGCGCACCACATCATGACGATGCGGCCGTTCTCTCGGAGGTGGGCGATGGTCTCCACCCCGCTGCCCGTCTGCTCCAGGTACGCCACCCGGCGCTCGTCGAGGACGGCAAGCTCCCCGCGGTTGCCCTTCGGTGACACGTTGACGTGCCCGTCCTCGGCGAGCGGGGCGGTGCCGACGAAGAACACCGGTTGGCTCTGCACCCACTCCGCCATCCGGTCATCGATGCTGTCGTAGCTGCGGCCCATCCCGCCATTGTCCCCCGAGGCCGGTGGCGGCGTCGAGGGTGTTCCCGACCGGGAGCCGGCCGTCCGGGGAAGACCGGAGTCATCCTGGGCTCAGCCAACGGCGGAGGAAGTGCCCGGTGTGCACCACCCGCGCCGCTGCGGGTCGTAGGGTTCGGGGGATGAAGCCCGGAGACCAGGCGCCCGACTTCGAGCTGGCCGACGAGACCGGCACGACCACGCGCCTGTCGGACCTGCTCGCCCGCGGACCAGTCGTGCTCTTCTTCTACCCGGGGGCGATGACCCCGGTGTGCACCAAGGAGAGCTGCCACTTCCGGGACCTTAAGGCCGAGTTCGACGCGCTCGGCGCCCAGCCCGTGGGGATCTCGGCCGACAACGTCGACAAGCAGAAGCAGTTCGCCGACACCTACTCGCTCGGCTTCCCGCTGCTCTCAGACCGCGACGCCACCGTCGCCAAGGCCTACGGCGTGCACCGCAGCCTCCCTGGCCTGCCGAACAAGCGGGCCACGTTCGTGATCGGCCGCGACGGGCGAGTCCTTGACGTCGTGCGCTCCGAGCTGCGCGCCAGCGTCCACGCCGACCGGGCCCTCGAGGTACTCGGCCAGCAGGCGCCGGCCGGCGGGGTCGGCTGAGTCCTCCCGCCGCTGCGCCGGTGGCGACCACCGGTCGGTGTCCGCGTGGCGCGGCGCGCCCCACCGCATGAGCCAGGAACAGACGATCACATGACCGAACCCAGAGGACCCGAGGACGACCCCACGGTGATCTTCGGCGCTGACGCTGCAGGCGCCGGCGAGCCCGCTCGAGGTGGCGGCGAGCCCAGCGTGGCCGGCGCCGACCCGACCCGGGTGCAGCCCGCGGCCGGTGGCGGCGGGGGCGGCGCGCCCCTACCCCCTCCCGGGTTGGGCGGGGGCGGTTACGGAGACGGGCCGGGACCCAACGGCGCCGGGCGCGACGCCCGCCAGCGGGCGCTGCTGGCTGCCGCTGGGGTGCTGGCGATCGCGATCATCGTGGTCGTGGTGCTCCTCGCCACCCACTCGAACGGCTCGACGACCGCGTCGGGGTCCTCGACCACTGCGGCGCCGTCAACGACGGTGGCTGCGACGACCACCACCGCGGCGCCGTCCACGACCTCGACGCTGCCCGCGACGACCACCACCACCACCACCGTCCCGCCTCCCGCCACGACCGTGGCTCCGACCCCGCAGGCTGCTCTCAACGCGATCGCCGCCACCCTGGGCCCGACTTACGCGGTGAGCCCGATCGCCGGCCAGGACAAGTCGATGTTCGCGGCGATCGACCACCCGGCCGCGCAGTCCGGCGGGGGGAGCACCGTCGTGGTAGACGTGTACCAGTACCTGAACGGGGCGTGGCAGCCTCAGGCCAGCGTGCCGCTGGGCGCCGACGGCAGCACCGGTTTGCTGCTTCCCGCCAGCCAGCACGCCACGCCGATAACCGTGACCGCACTGACCGGATCGGCCGACCCGGACTACGCGGTGACGACCGCGTCGGCGTCGGCGCTGATCACCACGATCGTCTCCGACCAGACCGGCAAGTGGCGGGCGGTGCCTTTCCAGGCTCCCTCCGGGACGGTGATCGGTGTCCCCGACGCCATCGTGCGCCAGACCACGATCGCGGCGACGTTCAACTCCTGCACCCCGACCTGCGCGACCGGCGGCGCCAAGCAGGTCACCTTCGCCTACAAGGGCGGGACGTTCGTGCCGCTGGCCGGCTGAAGCAGGCCCGGGTCGACCTACCCGGGTGCCAGGCTGGGGGCCAGGGCCAGCTTGCCGGTGACCCGCCGGCCGAGGAGCGCGTCGAGCGCTTCGCCGGCCTGCTCGAGAGGCAGCATCCTCGGCTCGGTCGGGTGGAACCGGCCGTCGGCGACCCCGGAAAGCACCTCTTCGGTGATCTCCTGGCCGAGGCCCGGGCGGCGCGGCAGCACGCCGCCCAGCTCCACGCCGACCACCGTCCGGCTGTTGAGCAGCACCAAGTTGAGCGGGATCTTCGGGATCGGACCGCCGGCGAAACCCACCACGTGGTAGCGGCCACCGAAGGCCAGCGCCCGCAGCGCCGGCTCGGCCAGCTCCCCGCCGACGGGGTCGACCACGACGTCCACCCCGCCGCCTGACAGCTCCCGGACCCTGGTCTTCAGGTCCTCGTTGAGGGTGTCCACCGCGGCGAACGCCCCGGCGGCCATCGCCGCGGCCCGCTTGTCGGCGCTCGACGCGGCGGCGATGACCTGAGCGCCGAGTCCGACGGCCACGTCGACGGCGGCCAGGCCGACCCCGCCGCCGGCCCCGAGGACCAGGATCTTCTCCCCGGCCCGCAGCGGATCGCGCCGGGTCAGCTCGTAGACGGTGGTCATGTAGCTCTGCAAGACGGTGGCGCCGACGCCGGCCGCGACGCCGTCGGGGAGCCGCCACACCTGGCCGCGGCCGGTGACGAGCGTCTCGGCGAACCCGCCGGTGCGGGCCTGGGCGACCACCCGCTCCCCCACCGCCAGGTCGAACACGTCCTCGCCGAGCGCCGCGACCCGGCCGGCCACCTCGGCGCCGGGGACGAAGGGCACCGGGACCGGGAACTGGTAGCGGCCGCCGACGAGCAGCGCGTCCACGTAAGTGACCCCGGCCGCCTCGACCGCCACCAAGACCTCACCGGCCCCGGCGACGGGGTCCTCGACGTCCTCGACGACGAGGTCGGCCACCGCTCCCAGCTGCTTGCACACCACCGCTCGCATGACCAGCGAGTCTGCCAGCCAGCGGCGCCCGGCCGCCGGGACCGCCTGGCGTCTAGCGGTGCTCGTGGCGGGGCGCGGGCCACGCCCCGGCGTGCACGAGCTGCTCCCACCGGCCGGCGGTCAGGACCAAGACGTGGACGTCCAGCTGCCTCTGGGGCAGGGACGTGATCCGGTCGAGGGTCAGGCCGAGGCGCTCCATCACCGCGCCCGAAGCCACGTTGCCCGGCTCGTAGATGCTGACCACCCGGTCCAGGTTGAGGCTCTCAAACCCCCAGCGGATCGTGGCCGCGCCGGCCTCGGTGGCGTAACCCCGACCCCGGAACGCGGAGCCGAGCCGCCACCCGACCTCCACCGCCGGCAGGACCTCCGGCAGGAAGTGGGGCACCGACAGGCCGGCCCATCCCGCCAGCAGCCCCGACGACCGCTCGACGACAGCGTGGACGCCGAGGCCCTCCTCGTCGTAACGGGCGAGGGTCCGCTCGAGGAACTCCTCGGTCTCCGCCTTGGTCTGGCCCCGGCCGAGCGGGAAGTGCCAGAACGACTCCTCCTCGTGGAGGGGCACCAGCGCGTCGAGGTCGTCGGGGACGAAGGGGCGCAGCACCAGGCGGTCAGTCTCGATGACGGGGACGGCCATGGAGGCGAGCCTAAGCCGTGCCGGCCTGAGAGTCACCTGGGCGGGCGGATCACGCCCTCTTGTACCACCGACGCGGCCAGCACGCCGTCACGGGTCCAGATCCGACCCCGGGCCAGGCCCCGCCCCGAAGAGGCGGAGGCGGTCTCTTGGTCATAGAGCAGCCACTCGTCGGCCCGGCACGGGCGGAGGAACCACATCGCGTGGTCGAGGCTGGCCATCATCCCGGGCCGCTCGTTGTCGGCGAGATGAGGACCCACGGTCACCCCGAGGAGGGTGAGGTCGGAGAGGTAGGTGAGCACGCAGGTGTGCAGGACCGGGTCGTCGCCCATGGTGCCGTTGGCCCGGATCCACACCCGCCGATGGTACGGGTCGTCGTCGGGGACGGTCCGGGCCTCGATGGGCCGCACCGAGTGGAGGAAGTCCAGCCGCACGTCCTCGGGCAGGTCGCTCTCGTCTCTCGGGACGGCCTGGTCCGGTCCGGGCACATCCGGCGCCGGCGCCTGGTGCTCGTAGCCGGCCTCGGGGGCGTGGAAGCTGGCCTGGAGGTTGAAGATCGCCTTGCCCCCCTGGATCCCCACCACCCGCCGGGTGGTGTAGCTGCGGCCGTCGCGGAGGCGGTCCACCTCGTAGACGATCGGCATGCTCGGGTTGCCAGGCCGGAGAAAGTAGGCGTGGAGCGAGTGCACCGGCATCGCCGGGTCGACCGTCCGGCTCGCCGCGACCAGCGACTGCGCGGCCACCTGGCCTCCGAACACCCGGGTCTTGGTCTCCGGCGGCGAGTAGCCGCGAAAGACGTTCAGTTCGATCGTCTCGAGGTCGAGCAGTTCGAGGAGGCGGTCGAGGGGCTGCTCCTGCCCCGAACCGGACAGGGAGGACGGGACGGCCATGGGCGCCATCCTTCCCGGACCGGGCCGGCGGGGACCAGTCCGCCGGGGACGACCTCCCTCAGCGGGGCTGGGCGCTGCCCAGCCGGCGGGAACGGGACCGGTTCCGGCGCAGCGCCGAACCCCAAAACCACGGCCCGAGGAACCACACCGGCCACGCCAGGCCGTGCGTGGCGGCGGTCAAGGCGATGGCCACGACCAGCCAGAGCATCCACACGGACCCGGCCCCGCCGCCCCGCCCGGCGCAGGCCACCGGCGGCGCCCAAGCCTGGCGGGAGGCGTGCGGCCCAGGGGGCGCCGGTGGCGGCCCGACGAACGGGCCGGCGGGGGCGGCGGCCGCGGCCGACGGCGGGCCGTCGGCGCGAAGCGGCGGCAGGTCGGCCATGACCGGTCGCAGGTCACCGAACGTCTTGGCCTCGTACACCGCGTCGAGGCGCTCGGCGTACTCGTCCATGCTCAAGCGACCGGCGACGGTGTGGCTGCGCAGATCCTCCGCGGCCTGCTCCCGCTCCGCATCGCCGATGCGCATGGTGTCGGGCATCCGTTGGCTCATGTCGACCTCCCGGCCTCCAGCCTAAGGCATCGTCGCAGCTGCGCCCAGTGCGCGGCGTCCGGAGGCGGGCCTGACATTTGTCACCTGCCGGGGCTCGGCTGCACGCGCCGGCGGCGACGTGGCATGCTCCTGGGCGAGGGGCAGGGACGCGCGAGATGACCAACCACCGGATCGAGCACCACGACGGGGCATCCCGGGCCGACCACCTCGGAGAGGCCGACGACCTCCTGGCCCTCAGCGCCCACGAGTTGCGCGGCCCCGTCGCCGCGATCGTCGGGTTCGCCGAGACCGTCCGTGACCGCCGGGGGCGGCTGAGCGAGCAGCAGCTCGACGACGCCCTCGACACCATCGTCCGTCAGGCCCACCGCCTCGACGGGCTGCTCCAAGACATCCTGCTGCTCGCCGCCGGCCGGGCCGGCCTGCTGCAGCTGCGTCCGGTCACCCTCTCCTTGAGAGACGCCCTCCTCGAGGTGGTGGCCGACGACGGCGTCGACCCGGCGTCGGTCACGGTGGTCTGCGACCCCGACGTGCAGGTCTTCGTGGACCCCCGCCGGTTGCACCAGATGGTCACCAACTACCTCACCAACGCCAGGATCCACGGGTCGGCGCCCTACACCGTCGAGGTGAGCGTCGGCGCCGGGAGGGTCCGGGTGGCGGTCGGCGACGCCGGGCGGGGCGTGGCGGAGAGCCACCGGTCCCGGCTTTTCGAGCGTTTCGAGCGGGCCGGCGCGGATCCGTCGGTGGCCGGCAGCGGGCTGGGCTTGGCCGTGGTGCGGACCCTGGCGGAGGCCAGCGGCGGGTCGGCATCCTTAGATCCTGGCCCCCCGCACCGCTTCGTCCTGCAGCTGCCCGTCGTCCCTGCGCCGGCCCGCTAACCCCCCGCCGGGCTCCCCGACCGCAGCCCGCCGGGCAGTCCCCGTAGCCGCAATATAGTGTGCGGATTATGAGAGCGAAGGGGAGGCGGTGAGCGAGACCCGCAGACCGACGGTACGCATGAACGACGAGGAGCTGTGGGCTTTCGTTCGTGATGGGCACACCGGGGTTCTCACCACTCTGAAGGCCGACGGGTCCCCGGTCGCCCTGCCGGTCTGGTACGCCTTCGTCGGCGGGGCTGTCTACACCACCACGCGGGGCAAGAAGCTCCTGCGGGTGAGGCGCAACCCGGTCAGCTCGTTCCTCGTCGAGGACGGCGAGCGGTGGGCGGAGCTGCGAGCGGTGCACATGAGCGGACACGCCGAGATCGTCGACCCCGACGCCGACTTGCAGGCCGCTATCGACGCCGAGATGGCTCGCAAATACGCCGGGTTTCGAACCGCACCGAAGAAGATGCCCGACGCGACCCGAAGCCACTACGCCGCCGAGTCGGCCGTCGTGCGCTTCACACCGGACGGCAAGGTCCTCAACTGGAACAACGCGCACCTCGGGGTGGACCAATGAGCGAGGTCCCCGGTCTCGCCGTCGCCGCCGACGGCGCGGTGCTGGCCCTCACCCTGGAGCGACCGGACAAGGGGAACGCCGTCACCGCCGAGATCGCCGCGGGCCTGATAGATGCCATCGAGACCGCCAGCCAGGACGACACGACCCGCGTCGTGATCATCCGCGGGCAGGGCAAGAACTTTTGCTCCGGCTTCGACATCTCCGGAAACCGGGGCGACGGCCCCCAGCCAAGGGCCGGCCACATGGAGCGGCGCCTGGCCGCCGGGGCCCACCGTCTCATAGAGACCATCCAGTACGCGCAGGTGCCCGTCGTGACGGTCGTCGCTGGCTGGGCGGCCGGGTTCGGCAACGTCTTGGCCCTGAGCGGCGACTACGTCGTCGCTGACACCAGCGCCAAGTTTTGGGTGCCGTTCGTCGGGCGGGGATTCACTCCTGACAGCGGCACTACCTGGATCCTGCCCCGCCTGGTGGGGATGGCCCGGGCGAAGGACATGGTGCTGCGGTCCCGCCCGGTGGCCGCGGAGGAAGCGCTGCGGTGGGGGCTGATCAGCCAGGTCACCGAGCCCGGCGACCTGGAGGCCGCGGCAGCGGCGATCGTCGCTGAGCTCGCGGCGGCGGCGACGGTGTCGGTCGGCCTGGCCAAGCAGCTCCTCGCCCAAAACAGCAACGCCACCCTCTCCGACAGCCTCCGCAACGAGGCCATGACCGAGGAGCTGGCGATCCGGACCGCCGACTTCAAGGAGGGCATGCGGGCCTTCGGCGAGCGGCGCGGCGCCACCTTCGAAGGCCGCTGAGCCGCAGTCCTGCCGTGCCGATGGCACCTGGGTGCTTCTAGCATCGGTGCCGTGCAAAAGTGGGTGACACGCCGGGCCTTCTTATGGCACGCCCTGCTCATCATCATCGTGCCGGGCTGCCTGATCGCCGGCTGGTGGCAGCTCGACCGGGCCATGAGCGGCAACGGCTTGAGCTGGGCCTACACCTTCGAGTGGCCGATCTTCGCCGTCTTGGCGGTTGTCGGGTGGTGGCAGTTGATCCACGAGGCGCCCGAAGAGGTCCAGGCGCGCAAGGAGGAGCGGCTCCGCCGGGCCAAGCAGATCGGTCCGCCCACCGCCGACCCGATACCGGCCCCGACCCGGCTGATGCTCACCACCACCACCGGCCCCGGCCTGCTCCCTGGGCCAGGAAGCGAAGGGGCCACCGAGATCGAGGAGTCCAAGATCGAAGCCGCAGCCGCCGCCCTCGACCGCTACAACGACTACCTGGCCTCGTTGAAGGACAAGGGCAAGGCCAAGACGTGGCGCAACCCCCAGGGACTGCCGTGAGCACCGCTCCCCGGATGGCCCGCTGGGGGTCGCTCGAGTCGTCCCTTGCCCGATACCGGGTGATGGCCTACGTCGTCGGCGTGGGACTGGCGGTCGTGGTGTTCGTGGGCATCCCGCTGCAGGTCTGGGCCAGTGACGACATCATCGTGCAGATCGTCGGCACGGCCCACGGCTACCTGTACATCGTGTACCTGGTCTGTGCGCTGGACCTGGCCCGCCGGGCCCGCTTCACCCTGACGGAGATGGCGGCCATGGTGGGTGCCGGACTCATCCCGGTCCTGGCGTTCGTGATCGAGCGCAAGATCTCCGCCAAGGTGCGCTCAGGCAGCACGGTCCCGTGGCGTTTCCCCTGGCAGAAGCACACCGAACCCGTTGACCGGGCGTAGGGCTCCTCACCGCCGGCCCGTCGGGGGCTGCCCCTAGCAGCGCCTGTCGCCGGCGACTCGGACTGGCGCCGGAGCGGTCAGCCCGCCACTTCCTCTACGAGGCGGCGGGCTGTGCCGCCGGCGACCGCGGCGCGGGCGTCGCCGAGTTCGAGGCGGTCGAGGCCGGCCAGCGCCTCGGCTGCGCTGAAGCCGGTGTTGGGAGCGTCGCTCCCGAACAGCAGCCGGTCGGCCAGCGCCCGGGCCGCCGGCGCCGGGACGTCGACCAGTTCGAACACCACTGGGGTGAGGTCGGCGTGCAGTGAGGGGTGGAGGGTCATCAGCTCGAGGGTCCGCGCCGCTGCCGCGTGTCCGCAGTGGGCGACGACGACCCGAGCCTCGGGCCAGCGCGCTGCGACGACCCCGATGGGTTCCAGCTCGGCGGCTCCAGTGTGCCCCGACACGCCGTGACCGGCGTGGACCACTACCGGCAGCCGGACCTCCGACACCCAGTCCCACACCGCGTCGAGGCGGGGATCGTCTGGCGAGTGGTCGCCTACCGAGCAGTGCAGCTTGAGGACCCGGGCCCCGAGGTCCTCTACCGCCCGGCGCACCACCCCCACCGGGTCAGCGTCGCCGGGATGGACCGTCGCACCGGCGATCACCTCGACTGGGCCGGCGGACTGAGAGGCCGCGATTGCTGCCGTGGACGCGTTGAGTGCGTCCGCAGCGCCGGGCCGGCGGACGTAGGGCAACGTCCATGCCGCAGCGATGCCGTCGGCCGCCAGGCGGGCGCAGATCTCGTCGTGGTCGAGGGGGTAGGCGAAGCGGGCCGGGTCGATGCCGTGGTCGGCGAAGAACGCCCGGATGGCGCTTCCGAGTCGTTCCGGGAGGAGATGCACGTGACTGTCCACGAGTGCGGGCACCCCGGCAACGCTACGCGCTGACCCGCCCTGTTTCACCGACCCAATCAGATAGCGAGTTACTGGAATCAGTAGGATGTTTACATGAAGGTGACGATCGACACCGACCGCTGCACCGGCCACGGCCGGTGCTATTCGCTGGCTCCTGAGGTGTTCGAGGCCGACGACGAGGGCTACGGCGCGGTCATCGGCGGCGGGGACGTGCCTGAGGCGCTCGCCGACAAGGTGGAGCTGGGTCGGGCCAGTTGCCCCGAGCAGGCCATCACCGTCACCCAGTAGACGGCCGCAGGCACCCGCTGGCCCCTGCTCGAACCCGCACCCCCGTTAAGGAGAACCCATGACCCTGGCCATCACCGAAGACCACCGCCTGCTGGCCGAGACCGCTCGAGCGGTCCTCAACCGCCAGGGCGGCATCGCCGCGGCGCGCGAGGCGACCGACTCGGGCAGTGACAAGCTCCCGGCGTCCTGGGACGAGCTGGTCGGGCTGGGTTGGTTGGGCCTGGCCGTCCCCGAGGATCTCGAAGGCCAGGGCTACGGCCTCCCCGAGCTGGCTGTCGTCCTCTACGAGCTGGGCCGGTCCGTGACGCCCGGGCCGTTCCTGCCCACCGTGTGGGCGGCGGCGGTGCTGGCGCGCTGCGCTCCCGACGACCTCAAGGCCTCCCTCCTGCCGGACCTGGCCACCGGGCGGCGCAGCGCAGCGGTGGGCTTGGATGCCGGGGCCGTTGCCGGCGGGGCCGGAGCCGACATCGTCTTGCTCGTCGACGGCGACGACATCGTCGTGGCCGAGCGGGCCGCGCTGAGCTCCGAGGCCCTCGACAGCTTGGACCGGACCCGGCCGCTGGCGTCGGTGACCCTCACCGGCGCCCCGGTAGGGCGCCTCGCCGGCGCAGCAGGCGCGGCTCGCGACCTGGGGCGGACCCTGGCCGCCGCCGAGGCGGCGGGCGTGGCCTCCGCCTGCCTGGATGCCGCCAACGCCTACGCCAAGGAGCGCGAGCAGTTCGGCCGGGTCATCGGCAGCTTCCAGGCGGTCAAGCACCACCTGGCCAACATGCTCGTCGACACCGAGCTGGCCACGGCCGCGGCGTGGGACGCCGCGCGCGCCGCTGACATCCCCGCCGGGACCGACGGCGCCGACATGCAGCTGCACCTCGCTGCCACCGCGGCCGCGGCGCAGGCCTTCCCCGGCGCGGTCCGAGTCGCGAAGAAGAACATCCAAGTGTCCGGCGGGATCGGCTTCACCTGGGAGCACGACGCCCACATCTACCTGAGGCGAGTGACGACCCTACGAGCGCTGTTCGACGGCGACCCCGACCCTGCGGTCGAGCTGACCGTATCGGTGCGCGGCGGCGCCCGCCGCGCCGAGGGCGTCGACCTACCGCCCGAGGCCGAGGAGTTCCGGGCCCGGGCCGCGGAGGCCCGCCAGCGCATCCTGGCCCTCCCCGAAGGCGAGCGGCGCGCCGAGCTGGTCAGCTCCGGGTACCTCTTCCCGCACTGGCCCGCACCGTGGGGCCGCGGCGCCGGCGCAGTGGAGCAGCTGGTCATCGACGAGGTCTTCGCCGACGTCGAGCGGCCCGACATGGGCATCGGCGGGTGGGTCACCCTGACCATCGCCCAGCACGGCACTCCCGACCAGCTCGAGCGCTTCGTCGGCCCCAGCCTCCGCGGCGAGCTGATGTTTTGCCAGATGTTCTCCGAGCCCAACGCCGGTTCGGACGCCGCGGCCATCCGGACCAAGGGCCAGAAGGTGGACGGCGGCTGGCTGGTCAACGGTCAGAAGGTGTGGACCTCCAACGCCCACCTGTCCAACCGGGGCTTCGCCACCGTGCGCACCGATCCCGACGGGCCGAAGCACGCCGGCGTCTCCATGATGGTCATCGACCTGACGTCGGAGGGGGTGGACATCCGCCCCCTCAGGCAGATCACGGGCGAGGCCCACTTCAACGAGGTGTTCTTCACCGACGTGTTCGTGCCCGACGACGACGTGGTGGGCAAAGTCGGCGACGGCTGGAAGGTGGCCCGGGCCACCCTCGGCAACGAGCGGGTGTCCATCGGCGGTGGCCCCGGCTTCGGCACCCCGGCCCGCGACTATGCCGCTGACGCCCCCGCGGACGGCCGCTTCGACCACGAGCTGGGCGAGCTCATCGCCGAGGCCATGGCCCAGCGGGCGCTTCAGCAGCGCCTGGTGGCCCGAGCCGTGGAAGGCGCAGAGCCTGGGGCCGAAGGCAACGTCACCAAGCTGGCGTCAGGCGAGCTCACCCAGCGGGTGTCGGACCTGGCCCTGCGCATGGCCGGCCCGTCGGGGGTCATCGGCCCCGTCGGAGCGGCCGGCGCCGGTCGGGCCTACGAGTACCTGAACGCACTGTGCCTCACCATCGCCGGCGGCACATCGGAAATTGTCCGCAACCAGATCGGCGAGCGCCTCCTCGGCCTACCCCGGGAGCCCCTCCTCAAGTAGGCCGCTCCTGGGCTCGAAGCGAGGGGACGCGAAAGCGGGGCCGGGCGTTACGCCCGGCCCCGCATTCGCGGCACTGCTGGTACTGACGACTGGCAGAGACCTACAGGCCGGACTTCTCCAGCACGTGGATGCCGCACGCAGACCCGAGGCCGATGACGTGGGCCAGGCCGACCTTGGCGCCCTCGATCTGGCGGTCACCGGCCTCGCCCCGCAGGTGGTGGGCGATCTCCCACACGTTGGCGATGCCGGTCGCGGCGATCGGGTGGCCCTTGGACTCCAGGCCGCCGGACACGTTGACCGGGGTCTTGCCGTCGCGCCAGGTGGCACCGGAGTTGAAGAAGTCCGCGGCGCCGCCTTCCTCGCAGAGCATCAGGTTGTCGTAGTGGACCAGCTCGGCGGTGGCGAAGCAGTCGTGCAGCTCCACCAAGTCGAGGTCCTCGGGGCCGATCCCGGCCTTCTCGTAGGCCTGCTTGGCCGCGTTGCGGGTCAGGGTGTTGACGTTGGGCAGCACCTGGCAGGCCTCCTCCCACGGGTCGGTGGTGAGGATCGACGCGGAGATCTTGACCGCCCGGCGCTGCTGCTCCTTGGAGAGGGTCTTCAGCTTGGCGTCGCTGACCAGCACCGCCGCGGCGGCACCGTCGCAGTTGGCCGAGCACATCGGGCGGGTGTTGGGGTAGCTGATCATGATGTCGCCCATGATCTGCTCGAGGGTGAACCGCTTGGAGTAGGCGGCGAGCGGGTTGAGCGTGGAGTGGGCGTGGTTCTTCTCGGAGATCTTGGCGAACAGCTCGAAGCTCGTCCCCCCGTACTTGTGCCCGTACTCCATCCCGATCTGGGCGAACACGCCCGGCATCGTCTCGGTGCCGATGCGCCCGTCGACGGGAGCGACCGCCCCGAAGCGCCCCTCAGGGGTCCACTCGTCCTTCTCGGCGCCGCGCGAGCCGCCGGCGAGCAGCCCCGCGCCGGCCAGCTTCTCCACGCCGACCGCGAGGCCGGTGTCGATCTCCCCGGCCTTGATCGCCATGTACGCGACCCGTAGGGCGGTGGCCCCGGTGGCGCAGGCGTTGGCCACGTTGTACACGGGGATGCCGGTCTGGCCGACCTGCTTTTGCAGGGACTGGCCCTGGGTGCCCCCGACCAGGTTGCCGTAGGCCAGCAGCTGGACGTCTTTCATGGTCACGCCGCCGTCGGCCAGCGCGGCCATGGTCGCGTCGGCGGCCAGGTCGGTGATGTCCTTGTCGGGGTACTTGCCGAACTTGGTCATCTTGATCCCGAGGATCCAGACGTCGTCACTTGCCATCAGTAGTGCTCCTTTTGTCGCAGAAGGGGTGAATGCCGGATGAGGTGGGCGCGTTCACTCAGGACACCGGCTCGAAACCGAAGCCGATTGCGTCGACGCCGCCCTTGTCGCCGAGGACGTAGGTGGCCAGGCGGACCTTCATGCCGAGGGTGACCGCTTCGGGGGTGGGGTCGCAGTTGATGATGTTGGCCCGGACGCTGGTGCCCTGGCAGTCGATGGTCGCGGACACGAAGGGGACCGGGATGCCGGGGGCGGCCATCGACACGATCGTGAAGGCCCGTACCTCTCCCTCGGTGGGGACGTCGACCTTCTTGAACTCGGTGGCGAAGCAGCTGGCGCAGGCGTTGCGGCGGTCGAAGAACCGGGCGCCGCAGGTGGTGCACTCGTTGGCCACCAAGTGGGGCTGGTCGCCGAGCACCAGGTAGTCGACGAAGGGGATCTGATCGGGCATCGGGCTCCTATGAGGGATCGAGGCGGGAGTGATGATGGCGCACCACCGGTGGCTCTCACCCCCCCGTTATCGGTGCAACCGTCTAACTGTTTGTCCTCTCCATCGTATGGCCTGGCGAACCCGGCGCGCCCGTCTGCCCCCGGCGGGCGCGCCGGCGCGGTAGAAAGTCGCAACCAGACGACGGGGAGCCGATGACCGACGACACGCAACCGCAGACCCTGGCCCTCCACGCGTCGAGGGCGCCGGGACACCCGGCGGCCATCGAGGCTGGCACCGGGCGGGTCAGGACCTACGCCGAGCTCGACGAGCGCTCCTCCCGCCTGGCCCACCTGCTGGCCGCGGCGGGCATCGAGGCCGGGTCGCGGGTGGCGGTGGTCCTCGGCAATTGCGTCGAGTACTTCGACACCACGTGGGCCACGCAGCGCTCCGGGCTGTACGTCACGCCGGTCAACTGGCACCTGACGGCGGCCGAAGCGGCCTACATCGTCGCCGACAGCGGCTCCCAGGCGCTGGTCGCGTCGCCGGAGCTGGCCGGCCTGGTCGGCCCGGACCAGGTGCAGATGGCCCCGCCGGCGCTGCGCTTGTGCACCGGGGCCGGCGACCCGCCGGCCGGATTCGCTTCCTTCGAGGAGGCGCTGGCCGCCGCCCGCCCCGAGCCGCAGCGCGACGAGACCGAAGGCTCGGTGATGTTCTACTCGTCGGGGACCACCGGACGGCCCAAGGGCATCAAGCGGGCCGCGGTCAGCGCCCCGTACGGCACTCGCGGCGGCCTCGAGACGCTGATGAGCCTGTTCTACGGGTTCTCGCCCGACTCGGTCTACCTGTGCCCGGCGCCGCTGTATCACGCGGCGCCGCTCGGCTGGTCGATGGGTGTGCAGCGTCTCGGCGGGACCGTGGTGGTCATGGACCGCTTCGACCCGGTCGAGACGCTGGCCAACATCGAGCGCTTCGGGGTCACCCACGTGCAGATGGTGCCGACGATGTTCGTGCGGCTGTTGAAGCTGCCCGAGGAGCAGCGCAAGGGCTACGACCTCTCCAGCCTGCAGACCGTCATCCACGCCGCGGCCCCCTGCCCGGTAGAGGTCAAAACCCAGATGCTCGACTGGCTGGGCCCGATCATCCACGAGTACTACGCCGGCAGCGAGGGCAACGGGTTCGTCGCCATCGGCCCCGACGAGTGGCGGTCCCATCCCGGGTCGGTCGGCCGGGCGCTCACCGGCACCCTGCACGTCGTCGGCGACGACGGCCGCGAGGTGCCGCAGGGTGAGGTGGGGACCATCTACTTCGAGGGCGCCGAGGGCGCTCCTCCGGCGTTCGAGTACCACAACGACCCGGGCAAGACCGCGGCGGCGTTCAACACCGCGGGGTGGAGCACGCTCGGCGACTTGGGGTGGCTCGACCCGGACGGCTACCTGTACCTATCGGATCGTCGCACCAACCTGATCATCTCCGGCGGGGTCAACATCTACCCGGCGGAGATCGAAAACGAGCTGGCGCTGCACCCCGCGGTGGCCGACGTCGCGGTGATCGGCGTGCCAGACCCGGAGATGGGCCAGCAGGTGAAGGCGGTGGTGCAAGCCGCGGAGCCGGCGGCCGCGGGACCGGCGCTGGAAGCGGAGCTGATCGAGTTCTGCCGGCAGCGTCTGGCCCACTTCAAGTGCCCCCGGTCGGTGGACTTCGTCGACTCCCTGCCTCGGCTGCCGACCGGGAAGCTGGCCAAGCGGCTCCTAGTCGAGCGCTACGAAGCCGGCTGAGCGGGCCCGGGCCCGAGCCTGCGGGACCGCCCCGGTTCCGGACCTGGTCGTGGGCCCGTTAGCGTTTCGGGCGTGGAGCGCAGCGCGGTCGGGCGGGCCCGGGACACCGGGGTCGAGGCGGTCGGGGTGCTGCGCCGGCTCCTCGCTCGGCGTACCGCGGAGCTGATCCGCAGCGACCCCGACGCCGCGGCGGCCGCCCTGGAGATGGGGCTGGTGGACGCCAGGTGGCTGGAGGACCCGACCGGTCATCCCAATGTCACCAGCCCGCCAGGCGAGGTCCTGGAGCGCTTCTTGCAGCGGACCGTCGACGCCCGCCCGTCGCGTCTGGGCACCCTCGGCCTCGGAGCGGTCCAGCTGCTGTCGTCGCTGACCACTGCGAAGGAGGGCGCCACGCTCGAGACCACCGCAGTGGTGTTCACCGACCTCGAGGGGTTCACCGCCTACACCGACCGGCACGGGGACCAGGCCGCGCTGGAGTTGCTGACCGACCACCAGCGCCGGGCCGGGACCGCGGTGCGGCGCAACGGCGGGAGGATCGTCAAGCGGATCGGCGACGGGCTGATGT
This sequence comes from Acidiferrimicrobium sp. IK, assembly GCF_025499425.1. Taxonomy (GTDB): domain Bacteria; phylum Actinomycetota; class Acidimicrobiia; order Acidimicrobiales; family Palsa-688; genus Acidiferrimicrobium. Next base: position 519,222 of record NZ_JAIMCB010000001.1, on the reverse strand, counting down.
GCGCGTTCCCCGACGCCAACGCGGCGGTGCGCGCCGCGCTGGACCTGGTCGCCACCGCCCCGGACCCGCTGCGGGTGCGCGCCGGCGGCCACATCGGGGAGGCGGTGGCCACCCGCGACGACCTGATCGGCCACGCCGTCAACCTGGCGGCTCGGGTCACCGAGACCGCCGAGGGCGGCCAAGTGCTGGTGACCGCCGAGATGGTCGCCGCGGCCGGGCCGGTCCCGCAGGTCGCCTACCGCCCCGGGCGGGCCCGCCGGCTGAAGGGGATCTCCGAGAAGGTCACCCTCCACGAGGTGGTCGCCGACCCGGCACGCCGCGGGGTCTGAGCCCCCCCTAGACCGGCCCGGGTCAAGCTCCCGGAGCCGGGGCGGGGGCCGCGGAGTGGCCGGCGGCTTTGATGTCGGCGCGGGCCAGCTTGGCGTCGGCGACCGCTTTTTTCAGGTCCGCGCCAGCCGCCGCCAGCGACGCGCGGGGCTGAGCCAGCAGAGCGTGGTCGGCGGCGAACCCGGCGGGGGTCAAAACCAGCAGCTTGGCCGCCAGGCCGGCGGTGGCGCCGCCCGCGGAGGTCAGCTGGGTCTTCATGTCGGCGAGCAGCGACGTCACCTGCGCCGTGTCGGCGGGGGTGACGCGGGCGGCCAGCTTAGTCTCGATCCCGGTCAGCCTGGGGACGGCCTGGGCGCTGACCCGGTCCGCCGCTAGGACCATCCGCGACATCGGCAGCTCGAAGCCCTTCACCCGGTAGCCGGTGACGATGGTCTTGGCGTCCTTCGCGGCGCTGGCGGCGGTGGTGTCGGCGGCAATGGTGCGGCCGAGGGCCTGCAGACCGCTGACCTCTCCCTGGAGGCTGGCCAACAGCGGGGCCTGGTCGGCGCCGAGGTCCTTGGCGGCCTGGACCTTGGCGATCTGCTTGTTCAAGGCGTCGACTTGGTGGGTCACCGCGGCGGACGCCTTGGCTTGGATCTTCTGCAACCGGGACTGGGCGCCGGCCGCCGGAGCGGGCGAGGCGGGGGTCCCGGCGGCGAACGCCGACCCCGCCCCCACCCCGACGGTGGTGAGGGCGGCGACGGCGGCGGCGACAGCAGGAAGGCGGCGCATGGGGGCTACTCCTTGGACGAGGCGTTCGGTGTTCCAGTCCCAGGATGACCTCGCGGTGTGAGGGATCTGTGAGCCGGTCGTCATGGAGCGCGCCGCTGCCGGCGGTCCTACGCCGGCGGGACCATGGCGAAGACGTCGGGGTCCGGACCGGTCCTCTGGTCCCGGTTGAGCCCGGAGATGGCGTCCATCTCGTGGTCGCTCAGCTCGAAGTCGAACAACGCCAGGTTGTCCCGGATGCGCTGCGGGGTGACCGACTTCGGGAAGACGATGTCGCCGCGCTGGACGTGCCAGCGCAGCACCGCCTGCGCCGGCGACCTGCCGTGGGCTTGGGCGATCCCGGCGATGACCGCGTCGTCGAGGACCTTCCCCTGAGCGATCGGCGACCACGCCTCGGTGGCGATGCCGTGCTCCGCGTCGTAACGGCGCAGCGGCTCCTGGGTCAGGTACGGGTGGACCTCGATCTGGTTGACGGCGGGGACGGTGTCGGTCTCCGCGGCCAGCCGCTCCAGGTGGCTGACCTGGAAGTTGGACACCCCGATGCTGCGGACCCGGCCCTCGGAGTAGATCCGCTCCATCGCCTTCCAGGTCTCGACGTAGTCGAGACCCTCGACGGTCGGCAGCGGCCAGTGGATCAGGTACAGGTCCAGCTGCTCCTTGCCGATCGCCGCGTACGTAGCGTCGAACGCCTTGAGGGCGTCGTCGAAGGCGTGGGCGTTGTTGTTGAGCTTGGAGGTGACGAACACCTGCGCGGGGTCGACTCCGGACGCGGCGATGGCCTGGCCGACCTCCTTCTCGTTGCCGTACATGGCGGCGGTGTCGATGTGGCGGTAGCCGGCTTCGAGGGCCGTGGTGACGACCTCGACGGTCTCCGCCGGCTTCACCTGGAACACCCCGAAGCCGACCTGGGGGATGGTGACGCCGTTGTTGAGCTTGATGTCGGGCACTGCGGTCACTGCCACTCCTCTGTGGGTTCGTTGCCTTGCCTAACTGTCCTACCCATCTCGACCCGGCACCATGGGTGGGTGCCTGACGACTGGACCGACTCCCGGCCCGACGACTCCCCGCCCGACGACTCCCGGCCCGACGACTCCCCGCCCGACGACTCCCCCTGGGCCCTTCAGCTCGTCGCCAGGATCGAGAAGGCCGAGCGGCCCAGCGCCACGGCGGTGCTCGAGTGTGCGGCGATGGCGGTGGTGGCCCTGCTCGCCCATCCCGAGGCCGGGCCCGGCGGCGAGTGGCACGACGAGGTGGAGCGCTGGCTGTCGGGATCGATCCGCAAGCTGGCCCGCCGGGCCCGGGGCGTCGAGTGGGAACGGGCCCGCCACCTGCGCGGGGTGACGGTACGCCACCACGGGGCGGAGGTCCGGGCGTTCGTCCCGGGGCCGACCGGCACGGCCGCCCCCGAGCTTCGCAAGCTGCAGCTGCAGGGGTTCGACCTCGACGACCCGGACCGGGCGGCCGGCCCGCTGCGGGCCGACCGCCACGAGGTGGTCATCGCGGTCAACCCCGACGTGGAGATCTCCCTCGGCAAGACCGCGGCCCAAGTCGGGCACGCCGCCAACCTGGCGTGGCTGGAGATGCCCGAGGACCGCCGACGAGAGTGGGCGGTGTCGGGGTTCCCGCTGCGAGTGCTTCACCCGGCCCGGGCCGAGTTCGCCCCGTTCGAGGCCGCCGCGGCGGTGCGGGTGGTCGACGCCGGTTTCACCGAGCTGGACGGCCCGACGCTCACCTGCTCTGCGACGTGGGCCCGGTGACGGCGCTCATCGGCGTGCTGCGCGCCGACGTCGAGGGCCGGGCCCCGGTCGATGAGCGGGAGGTGGCCGCGGTGGCGACGATCCTCGACGCCCTCGACCGGCTGCCCGCCCCTCTCGACCAGGCGGCCGGGCCGGTGCATGTCACCGGCTCGGCGATCGTGACCGGCCCGGCCGGCGTGGTGCTGCACCGCCACAAGCGTCTGGGGTTGTGGCTGCAGCCGGGCGGTCATCTCGAGCCGGGCGAGACGCCGTGGGAGGCGGCCGTGCGGGAGACCGCCGAGGAGACCGGCTTGGTGCTAGAAGCGCGGATCGGGTCCGGCGGCCACCCTGAGGTGGTCCACGTCGACGTGCACGACGGCGGCCGGGGTCACACCCACCTGGACCTGCGCTACCTGCTGAGCGCGCCCGCCCGCCCGGCGCTGACCCCGGCGCCCGGCGAGAGCCGGGACGTGCGCTGGTTCGGGTGGGACGACGCCCTCGCGGTGGCCGACCCCGGCCTCCGCGGCGCCCTCATCGCGCTGCGCCCGCCGCCGGCGAGCGGACCCGACACCGGACCCGGCGCCGGGTAGCCGGGCCGGTCCCGGGGCGCGGACGATCGGAGCCGCCCGAGGTCTACGGTCCTGGCATGGGCAGGCCGGGGCGGCGACGGGCGCGGCGGGTGGCGGCTCTGCCTGTGGTTGTCACCGTGGCCGCGCTGCTCAGCTTGGTCGCGTCCCGCTCCGCTCACGGCCGGGTCCCGCCGCCGGGCACGCGGCTCGCCTTGTCGGGCGGGGGGCTGCCGGCGTCGGGCCTCCCGGTGCTCGGCCCGGCGCGCGTCGTCGAGACCGACGACGTCGGCGACCCGTACGTGCTGACGGTCCCGAAGGGCCAGGCCGGGAACGCCTCGACGACCTACGTCCTTTACTGGACGACCGACTGGCGCTCGAACGTCCCGACCGCGGTGTCGAGCGACTTGGTCCACTGGCGTCGGGTCGCCGACTCCCTCCCCCGGCTGCCGTCGTGGGCCGTCGACTCGAGGACGATGACGTGGGGGCCGACGGTGGCCCACATCGGGCGCGAGTGGGTGCTCTACTTCTCCACCCTCGACCGGGCGTCGCGCCTGGAGTGCATCGGCCGGGCCACCTCGGAGAGCCCGACGGGGCCGTTCACCGACTCGTCGCCGGGCCCGCTCGTGTGCCAGCCGTCCCTCGGCGGGGACATCGACCCGAGCGTGGTCGCCGGGCCGGGAGGCGGCCGCAGCCTGCTTTGGAAGAACGACGGCAATTCCCTCGACGTTCCCGTCGCGATCTGGCAGCAGCCGCTCACCTCCGACGGGTTGTCGCTGCAGGGGCGAGCGACGCGGCTGCTCTCCGCCGTCCAGCCGTGGGAGCACGGCATCATCGAAGGCCCGGCGATGCTGCGCGCCGGCACGGGAGGCTGGTGGCTGTTCTACTCCGGCGGCACCTGGCAGTCCGCCAGCTACGGCACCGGGGTGGCGTGGTGCGCCACGCCGGCCGGGCCGTGCCGGGCTGCGAAAGACTCTGCGGTCTTGGCGTCGACGCCCACCGCGGTGTCGCCCGGCGGGTTCGACACCTTCGTGGACGGCTCCGGCAAGCTGTGGGCGTCCTACTCGGCGTTCCCGGCGGCGCCCGCCGACGCGGCGGACGCCATGCGCATGAACCGGGTGCTCGAGATCGCCCCGATCCTCGCCCACTGACCGGCGGCCGCCCCGCCGGCGGCCGGCGAGGTCAGATCGACGCCAGCCGGGACCCGACCGCGTCGGTGAGGCGGGCCACGCCGGCGGCCGGGTCGTCGCCGGGCGGCCCGGTCCACACGGTGCTCACGCCGAGCGCCGCGTAATCCTCCATCGCCCGCAGGAACCCGTCGGGGTTGGCGAGGATGTCCCACTGCCCGAGGATGGTCTTCTCGACGGTGGCGGGGTCCCGGCCTAGCTCCTCGCAGTGGCGGTTGAGGACGTCGATCTTGTGCGCCACCTCGGCGGGGGAGGTGACAAACAGGTTGCACGCGTCGGCGTAGCGGGCGACTAGGCGTAGGGTCTTGCGCTCGCCGCTGCCGCCGATGAGGATCGGCGGGCGCGGCTCCTGCAGCGGCCGCGGCCGGCACACCGTCTCGGCCAGCCGGTAGTGACGACCCTCGTAGGGGCCTTCCTCGTCGCTCCACATCTGCCGGCAGATCTGCAGAGCCTCCTCCAGTCGCTCGAAGCGCTCGGCCAGCGGCGGGAACGCCACTCCCAACCCGAGGTGCTCACGCTCGTACCAGGCGGCGCCGATCCCGAGGAACGCCCGGCCGCCGGAGAGCACGTCGAGGGTCGCCACCTGCTTGGCCAGCAGCCCCGGCGGTCGGTAGGTGACGCCGGTGACCAGCGCGCCCAGCTGCAGGCGGCTGGTCGTGGCGGCCAGGTACCCGAGGGTGGTGTAGCACTCGAGCATCGCCTCGGGCGGCCCGCCGAGGTTCTCCATCTGAAACCAGTGGTCCATCACCGTCATCCGCGAGCAGCCGCCCTCGTCGGCGGCTCTGGCGGTCGCGGCGAGCGTCGGCGCCAGCGACTCGGGTCCTCCGGGGTGACCGAAGCGGGAGTAGTGGATGGCCAGCTTCATGGGGTTTCCTTTCGGGGGCCGGGGACCGGCGCTGGGATCACCGTAGGACGGCCTGGACGGTCGCGGTCAGCCGCCCCGGCGGCGGTACCGGCGAGCCGCGACGGTCACCGCCCCCGCCGCGGGGGCGACGCCGGCGAGGAGCAGCTGGGCCGGCCCGAAGCTGGACGCGGCCAGCGCACCGGTGAAGCACAGCCCGGGACGGGAGCTCTCGAAGCGACGCGACAGCCTTGGGGACGCCGACGACGGCGCCATGTCAAGCAGGCCAGGGGCGTCGAGCCACCGGAGCCGGCCGACGTCAGGGCGGTAGCCCGTCGCCGAGACCACCTGATCGACCTGCAGGCGGCCGCCGCCGGGCCCGTCGAGATGCAGCACCGCCCGGTCTCCGACAGCCTCGGCTCTCACCACCGTCGTCGCCAACCGGATGTCGACCGACCCCTCGACGCGTGCCCGCAGCCACCATGCGCCGGCGGGCACCGCGGCGCGGTTGGCGAGCCGTCCCCTCCACGCGCCGGGCGCCAACCGCACCAGCTCAGGCGCCCGGGACGCGGCCCACGGCCGCCACCCGTCGCCGAGCGCCGAGCGGGGAGCAAGGAGGCGCTGCCCGGCGCTGCGCTCCTCGGGTCTCCGCGGCTGCCAGCTCAGCGACGCCCGGCGGACCAACACGGTGACGTGGGCGCCGGCCTCCGCCAGCAGAGCGGCGGACTCCAGCGCCGACTGGCCGCCGCCGAGCACCGCGACGCTCCGCCCGGCCAGCCGTGCAGGATCACCGAGCGCGCCGCTGTGCAGCGCCAGGCTGGCGTCGATGACGTCGAGCACCGGGGCGGTGAAAGGGAACGCGGCGAGGCCCAGCGCCACCACCGCGACCGGGGCGGAGAGCGTCGCGCCGTCGTCGAGGGTCACCGTGTGAGCGGCGGCAGGCCCGGAGCGCGAACGCCCGGCTCCGGGCCCCGACCGCAAGGCGGTGACCGTCCGCTCGTCGACCTCGACGCCGGCCTCCGCCACGAACCAGTCGGCGTAGGACCGCAGCAGACCGGCCGGGACCGGCCACCCGACGTCGCGGTACTCGCCGGCCCCTTCGCAGCCCCGGCCGGCGCCGGAGCAGAACGCCCGCAGGGTCAGGCGGCCGTCAGGGTCGGACAGGTTGGACCCGAACCCGTCGCTGACCAGCCGGGACCCGACCGCGGCGGCCGGCGCCCAGGACTCCATCGGGTGGCCGAGCACCGTGACGGCCAGGCCGGCCCGGCGGGCGTGCGCGCCGATCGACAGTCCGTAAGGACCGGCGCCGACGACGAGCAGATCTGCGTCGTGCATGGGACCTGCACTCTGGCACGCCGCGCCTACCGGAGAGGACCCGACCGTGGGCGAGGCAGGCGTGCTGGCCGCTTCGTAGGATCGGGCCATGGCACGGCCAGCCGTCGACTACGAACGCCACGGCCGGACCTACGCGGCCCACCGCCGGGGCGACCCTCGGATCGCGGCCGCTATCCGCGCCGCGCTCGGCGACGCCCGCACGGTGCTCAACGTCGGCGCCGGGACCGGTTCCTACGAACCGGCCGACCTGGCGGTGGTGGCCGTCGAGCCCAGCGCGGTGATGCGCGCCCAGCGGCCGCCGGGCGCGGCGGCGGTCGTCGCCGGGCGAGCCGAGGACCTGCCCGTTCGCAGCCGGGCGGTCGACGCCGCCATGGCCTGCCTGACGGTCCACCACTGGGACCCGGCGTCGAGGGGCCTGGCGGAGATGCGCCGGGTGGCGACCGGCCCGGTGGTGGTCTTCACGTTCGAGTTGAGCGCGCTGCCGGAGTGGCAGCAGGAGTACCTGGCGGAGGGCCTGGCCGTCGAGGCGCCCCGCTTCGGGGATCTCGAGGCGATCGGCGAGGCGCTCGGCGGCCGGACCCGGGTCGTGCGCCTGACGACCCCGGCGGACTGCACCGACGGGTTCTTCGAGGCGTTCTGGTGCCGGCCGGAGGCCCTGCTCGACCCGGCGGTGCGCTCCGCGCAGTCGATGTGGGCGCTGCTACCCCCCGGCTCCGAAGCCCGCATCGTCGAGCGTCTGCGGGCCGATCTTCGCTCCGGGGCGTGGGATGCCCGCTTCGGGTACCTCCGCAGCCAGGACCGCTTCCGCGGGTCGCTTCGCTTGGTGGTCGCCGAGCCGTAGCCGCCAAGGCCCGCTTGGCCTGGCGAGCGTGCAACCGCGTGGGCTGAATGTGGCGCACACCGGATCACGGTGGGGCCGGGCCGGAGATCTTCTGGAGGTTTGCGTTTACCGAACCGCCACCAGTTGGTAAAATAACCGGTGGGGATGACACCCCGCCACAGAGCATCATCGTGAGGACAAGGAGGTGGTTCTTACTGTGTTGTTCCGCTCAGGTAAGCGTTCGCCGCCTGATGGCTGGGTGATGTCGGAGTCCGCTGGCGCCTGAGTTCCCCGATGCCGTCCGGCTCCCGCCGGATCCTTGAAGCTCGGACCGGGAGCCAGCCGAAGGCAACAGTTCGTCACCGCCAATCAACACTGAGAGGCACCTCCGTGAGGGTCCCGGTCGACGCGGTGACGTTGTGCAGCTTGAGGCGGTTCCTGTCGCGGTTTCCCGCCCTTATATCCGGTTGGGCGACCAGGGCGTGCAGAGGGTTTACAACCGAACAGCGAAGGTGAGGGAACCCCAGAAGAGGGGTTCCTTCACCCGCGCAGGTACCGATACCAGGGAATATCCGGGACGGCCCGGCTGTCGTTATACGACGCCGTCATCTACTTACGAAGGGCACTGACCACAACAGGAGGTGTGATGATGTCCATGCTGACCAGCTTCGATTCGTTGTTCCATGACCTCGACCGCCTCAACGGCCTGCTGAGCGGATACGGCGGGACGGCGCCGAGATGGATGCCCGTCGATACCTACCGCCGCGGCGACGAGTTCGTGGTCAACTTCGACCTCCCCGGCGTCGACCCCGAATCAGTCGATGTGACCGTGGACAACAACGTGCTGTCGGTCACCGCGGAGCGTCACTGGGCGCCCGGCGACGAAGACCAGGTCCTGATGGCGGAGCGCCCCCAAGGTCGCTACAGCCGTCAGCTGCTCTTGAGCGACAACCTCGAGGCCGACCACATCGACGCCCGCTACGACCAAGGTGTGCTCACCTTGACCATCCCGGTCGCGGAATCGGCCAAACCCCGCAAGATCCAGATCAGCTCCGGTGGTGGTCAACACGCCATTTCCACCGGATCGCGCCAGAGCTGACCAACGGCTCGCCGAATCGCACAGCACCCGCAGCCCCGACGCGAAGGTGGGAGGCCCTCTGGGCCTCCCACCTTCGTCTTTGTAGGCGTGGGCCGGGGAGGATTTGAACCTCCGAAGGCTGCGCCGGCAGATTTACAGTCTGCTCCCTTTGGCCACTCGGGCACCGACCCTTGGAGCCGACAAGCGTAGCCGGTGATCCGGTCCCGGTCCCAGTCGAGCGGCCAGCGCCCGGGGAGCGCTCAGCCGAGCACGGCGGGGGCCAAGGCTTCGAGCTGGGGCAGCGCCCCGGCCAGGTCGGTGGCGAGGGGCTGGAGCAGCACGTGGTCGGCGCCGCTGTCGCGCAGCAGCGTGACCCGCTCCGCGATGTCGGCCTCGTCGCCCCACGCGACGATGGCGTCGACCAGCCGATCGCTGCCGCCGCCCGAGACGTCCTCGTCGCTGTAGCCGAGGTGCTTGAGGTTGTTGACGTAGTTGGGGAGGAGCAGGTAGTTGTGCATGTGGCGTCGGGCGACGCGGCGGGCCTCGGCCGGGTCGGTGCTCAACACCACCGCCTGCTCCGGGATGAGCAGCTTGTCCGGGCCGAGCGCCTCCCGGGCAGCGGGGGTGTGCTCGGGCGGCACGAAGTAGGGGTGGGCGCCGTCGGCGCGGTCCCGGGCGAGCTCGAGCATCTTGGGGCGCAGCGCGGCGAGCACCCTCGGTACCGCCACGCTGGTGACCGGCGCGTCGGCGGCGGCGGCGTCCATCGCGTCGAGGTAGCGAGCCATGCGCTCGAGGGGCTTGACGTAGCGCTGGCCGGAACCGTCGACGATCGGGGCGTGGCTGACCCCGACGCCGAGCACGAAGCGGCCCGGCCACGCCGCCCCGATCGTGGACGCTCCTCCCTGCATGGCCGCGGGGTGGCGAGCCCACAGGTTGGCGATGCCGGTGCCGGCGACCAGGGTCGTCGACGCGGCCAGGACGATCGCGGCGTGGGAGAACGCCTCCTTGCCCCCGATCAGCTCCCCGGTCCAAAGCGACCCGTAGCCGAGGTCCTCGATGCGGCTGACCGCGGCCCGTTCCTCGCTGATGGTGGCGGCTCGCAGCAGCCCGGTCCACACCCCTACCGGCCCGAGGCGGGTCCGGGTCCAATCGACGGTTCCCGTCTCCGAGCCGTGTCCTGAGTCCGACATGGTGTCTCCTTCGATGCCGAGTGCCAGCAGCTGGCCCCGGTCAGTAGTAGATCGATCCTTTGACGCCGCCGCCGCAGGCGACCACGTCGCCGGTGATGGCGATGCTGCGCGGCGAGGCCAGCATCGTCACTACCCACGCCACCTCCTCCGCGGTGACCATCCGGCCGATCGCGTACCCTTCGCCGATCGCGGCTTCGATGTCCGCGACGGTGGTCCCGGCGGCCGCCGCCCGGGCCGCGAGGACCCCCGGGGTGGCCTCGGTGCGGACCATGCCGGGGCTGACGGCGGTCACCGTGATCCCCGCGCCGCCGAGCTCGTCGGCGGCGTTCTTGGTCAACGCGGCGACCGCCGCGTTGCGCATCGACCCCATCACCGACCCGGTCATCCGGGTCCCAAGTCCGTCGACGTTGACGATACGGCCGAAGCGCTGAGCCGCCATGTGCGGGGCGACCGCAGCGATGGTGCGCAGGTAGCCGAGCACCTTCACGTCGAAGTCGGCGTAGAACCGCGGTCCGGTCACCTCGACCACCTTGGGCGGGGCCTGTTGCCCGCTCGGTGCCGCGGCGGCGTTGACCAGGATGTCGACGCCGCCGAGAGCGGCGACGGCCGCGTCGACGAACGCGGTGATCGACGCTTCGCTCCCGGTGTCGACCACCACCGGCACCACCGCGACGCCCTCGGGGGCGGCGGCAGCCAGTCCGGACGCGGCGTCGCGCAGCGGCTCCTCCCGCCGGGCGCCCAGCACGCACGACACTCCCTCGCGGAGGAGGGCGGCGGCGACGGCGCGCCCGATCCCCCTGCTGGCCCCGGTCACCACCGCCCGCTTCCCGCGCAGTTCTAGGTCCACCGGCCCATCCTGCCCGGCCCGGCCGGGCAACCGGCGAAAGGCGCGACCGGCCGCAGGGATTAGGCGGGATCAGGCGGGATCAGGCCGGCGGGTTGATCAGGGCCTTTTGGACCTTGCCCATCGCGTTGCGGGGCAGGGAGTCGACCAGCTCCACCCGGCGGGGCCGTTTGTGGGCGGAGAGACCGCGTCCGACGTGGTCGATGAGCTCCTGGGGGCTGACGTCCCCGGCCACGACGTAGGCGACGATGGCCTGCCCCAGGTCGGCGTCGGGCTCGCCGATCACCGCCGCCTCCAGCACCGCCGGATGACCGAGCAGCGCCGCTTCGACCTCCCCGGCGCCTACCCGGTAGCCGCCGGTCTTGATCAAGTCGGTGCTGCGCCGGCCGACCACCCGATGCCACCCGCCCCGGTCGATGCACGCCACGTCACCGGTGCGCAGCCACCCGTCGGCGGTGAACACCTCGGCGGTGGCGTCGGGGCGGTGCAGGTAGCCGTCCATCACCGTCGGCCCCCGGACCTCCAAGGTGCCGACCGACTCGCCGTCGTGGTCGACGGGGTCACCGGCGTCGTCGACCAGTCGGGTTTCCACCCCGTCGAGGGGCACGCCGACCCACCCGGCCCGCCGCTCGCCTTCGGCCCGGGCGCTCAGGGTGATGAGCGTCTCGGTCATCCCGTAGCGCTCGATGGGAGCCTGCCCGGCGCCGGCGCCGACGGCCTCCCACACCGGGCCGGGCAGCGCGGCGCTGCCCGAGACCAGCAGCCGGGCCGGGCGCAGCGCCGCCAGCGCGGCGGGCTCCGCGGCCAGACGGGACCAGATGGTCGGTACCCCGAACACCACCGCGGAGCCGCCCCCGCCGGCGACCGCGCCGACCGCGGCGGCGTAGGCGGCCGGGGTCGGCTTGGCGGTGTGACGGACCTTCCCTCCGAGGCGCAGCGGGCCGAGGACCCCGAGGACCAGGCCGTGGACGTGCCACAGCGGCAGGCCGTGCACGGTGGTGTCGTCTGGCCCCCAGGCCCAGGCCGCGGCGAGGCCGTCGAGGCCGGCGGCCAGCGCCCGCCGCCGGATCGGGACGCCTTTGGGGAGGCCGGTCGTCCCCGACGTGTAGAGGATCATGGCCACCGCGGCGTCGTCCACCGGGCGCGGGGCGGGGGCGGAGCCTTCCGAGCGGAGGAGGGCCAGGACGTCCACCGGGGCGATCTCGACCTCGCCCCCGCCGGGTAGGTGGGTCCCGTCCCACGACACCTCGGCGTCGGGACTGGCCAGGACCACGACGGCCCCGGAGTCGGTGAGGATGTGGTGGGCCTCGAGGGGCCCGGCGTCGGCGGGCAGGGGGACCACCGGCACCCCGGCGGCCAGCCCGGCGAGGGTCGCGACGACCGTCTCGATGCTCGGGGTGGCATGGACCGCCACCGCCGGCGCGCCGGTCAGGCGGCCGGCGAGGCTGTCGGCGGCGGCCACCAGCTCCGATGTCGACATGGCCCGCTCCCCGACTACCAGCGCGTCGGGGCGGTCGGGGGCGGAGGGGGCCAGTCCGGGCAGCAGCATCGCCTTCACGCTATGCGCCGGCCCGGCGGTCAGCCGGCGGGCGCCGCCGCCTGGTGCTGGACGCCGGCCAGGACCAGGGCGAGCCCCTCCTCGAAATAGGAGTCGGCGGAGTCGCAGTCGGTCAGGTAATCCGCCGACGCCGCGATGTGGGGGTAGCGGCGGAGGGGCAGCGACGCCAGGGCGATCCGCTTGCGGCGCTGCACCTCGGCGCGCTCGTCGACGTTGGCGATCTCGGCGCTGGTCGTGGCCAGCCTCCTCGTGGCCGCCGGCGGGGCGGTGGCGTGGATGGCGCTGCGCCGGGCCGTGTCCACGGTGCCGGGTTCGGCCCCGGCACTACCCTGAGCGCATGCCCACCTTCGACATCGTGTCCAAGGTCGACCAGGCGGAGGTAAGCAACGCCGTCGACCAGGCCCGCAGGGAGCTGGCCACCCGCTTCGACTTCAAGAACACCGACTCGAGCATCGACCACAAGGACCTGGAGATCACCCTCCAGTCGGAGACCGAGGACCGGCTCCGAGCCCTCGTCCAGCTGCTCGAGGAGAAGCTGGTGAAGCGCAAGGTGTCGCTCAAGGCCCTCGAGTTCGGGAAGGTCCAGGAGGCCTCCAAGGGGGCGTCCCGGCAGGTCATCACCTTGAAGGCCGGGCTGAGCGCCGACAACACCCGGGCCATCAACAAGTGGGTGAAGGAGCACGGCCCGAAGGGGATCCAGTCCTCCACCCAGGGCGACCAGGTGCGGGTCACCGGCAAGAAGCGCGACGACCTCCAGGCCGTCATCGCCGGCTTGAAGGAAGAGGACTTCGGCCTGCCGCTGCAGTTCGAGAACTTCCGGGACTGACCGCCGGCTCTGCCCCAGACCCGAGCCCGCCGCCAGCCGGGCGGCGGGCGGGCCTCGGTCGTCAGGCTCAGGCTGTCAGCTCCGGGCCCACTCGCGTGACCGCAACCGGGCGACGCGCTCCGCGGTGGGAGGGTGATCCGCGAACCACTTCGCGAAGTTGACCTGGCGGCGCCGCAGCGGGTTGACGATGTACATGCCGGCCATCTCCGGGCGGGCGGTCGGCATCGGGATCTGGCCGGCGGCCCGGTCGAGCTTCTCGAGGGCCCGGGCCAGGGGTTCGCCGTCGCCGATCAGGCGGGCGCCGGAGAGATCGGCGTCGAACTCCCGGCTGCGGGAGAGGGCCATCTGCAACAACGCGGCGGCCAGCGGCGCCAGGATGATGAGGGCCAGGGTCTCGAAGACGTTCTGCCCCTCGTCTTGGCGCTCGCCGCCGAACAAGCTGGCGAACGCGGCCATCCGAGCCAGGAACGTGATCGCCATGGCGACCGCGGCGGCCACCGAGGAGATCAGGATGTCGCGGTTGCCGACGTGGCTCATCTCGTGGGCCAGCACCCCGCGCAGCTCGTCCCAGCTCACGATCTGGAGGATCCCGGCGGTCACCGCCACCGCGGCGTGCTCGGGGTTGCGCCCGGTCGCGAACGCGTTGGGCTGCTGGTCGGGGGTGACATACAGGCGCGGCATCGGCCACCCGCCGCGCTGGCACAGCTCCCTGACGATGGCGTAGTACTCGGGCATCTGGGCTTCGGTGACGGGCTGCGCCCGCGACGCCTTGATGGCGACGGTGTCGGAGAACCAGTAGGAGCCGCCGGTGACGGCCAGCCCGAGCAGGAGGCCGATTACCAGCCCGGGGCCGCGGCCGATGGCCCCGCCGATCAGGATGAATAGGGCACCGAGGACGGCCAGGATGGCAGCGGTCTTGACCCTGTTGATGAGCATGAGGTCCCTTTCTCCCGCCGCTGGTGCACAGCGGCACCACCAGTGTTCCCGATCAGGCTGAGAAGCAGCCAAGAAGCGCCCCGCCGGGCGGTCCGGTTTCGGCCGGCGTCTCCGCGTTTCAGCCGTCCCGCCCGAATGCCGATAGATCCCCCGTGCGGACATCTATTCGACGCTCGGCGGCCGTCCTGGCCGCCCTGGCATCCACGACCATGCTCGGCGCGGCGGCGCTGGCCCCGCCCGCGGCTCTGGCGGCTCCGGCGCCGGCGGGCGCTCCGGCTGCGACGGGCGCAGCGGCCGGCGGGCCGGGGTGGGCTGGTGGGGGCGGCGGGCCGGCGACGGTGAGCACCGCGTCGCTGCACGCCGAGGCTGCGCCCTCCCCCTACGAGAACCCGACCCCGTACTACGAGGTCAGCCCCACCGGCGCGGTGTGGCCGCTCGGGGGAGCCACCGACTACGGGTCGCTGGCCGGCGTGCGGTTGAACGCCCAGGTCATCGGCGTGACCCTCACCCCCGACGCCCACGGCTACTGGCTGGTGGCCGGCGACGGCGGGATCTTCGAGTTCGGCGACGCGCACTTCTTCGGCTCCACCGGCAACGTCCACCTGAACAAGCCGATCGTCGGCATGGCCGCCACCCCCGACGGCAAGGGCTACTGGCTCTTCGCCGGCGACGGCGGCGTGTTCAACTTCGGCGACGCCGGCTTCTTCGGCTCCACCGGCAACGTCCACCTGAACAAGCCGATCGTCGGCATGGCCGCCACCCCCGACGGTAAGGGCTACTGGCTCTTCGCCGGCGACGGCGGCGTGTTCTCCTTCGGCGACGCCGGGTTCTACGGCTCGACGGGGAACGTCCGGCTGAGCAGCCCGATCGTGTCGCTGGCGCCCACCGCGGACCGGAAGGGGTACTGGATGATCGGCGCCGACGGCGGAGTGTTCAACTTCGGCGACGCCGGGTTCTACGGCTCGCTCGGCGGTACCGCGCTCGGGCAGACCGTGTCCCAGATCGTGCCGGACCGCTCGGGCAGCGGCTACTGGGAGGTCGCCCACGACGGCGACATCCACCCGTTCGGCTCCGCAGTCGGGCAGGCGCCGCCGGTGCTGGCCGTGATGCATACCATCCAAAGCGCCGGTGACGCGTCGGTCGAGTGGGCCATGGCCCAGCTCGGCGTCCCCTACCTGTGGGGTGGGACCGGCGTCGGCGGCTTCGACTGCTCCGGCCTGGTGATGGAGGCGTGGCGCTCCGCCGGCGTCGCCATCCCCCGAGTGGCCGCCGACCAGTACATCGACGGCGCGAAGGTCCCGATGGCCAACCTGGTGGCCGGCGACCTGGTGTACTGGGCGACCAACACCGCCGACCCGGCGTCGGTCGAGCACGTGGCCATGTACCTGGGCGGGGGCCACATGGTCAACGCCCCTTACACCGGGCAGGTCGTGCGCACCGACTGGATCGGCGGCGGAGGGTTCATGACCCTCGGCACCCACCCGTAGGACCCGACAGAGCCGCGACGGGATCGGGAAGGCGAATCGGAAACGGCCCGCGGATTCAGTCGTAGTAGCCGGAGTGGATGTACACGCAGTGGATGCCCTCCTCGCGGAACATCTCCACGTTGCGCCGGTCGTCCTCGAAGCTGAGCTCAAGGTCGAAACCCAGGTCCCGCAGCTCCGCCACGGAGCGGCGTTTGAACTCGCGGGCCGCGCCGTAGTCACCGAAGTCCCGCATGATCAGCAGATCCCACCGCAGCTTGTAGCGGTGCAGCCAGGCCAGGGTCTGGGGGGCGACGCGGGCGGGGCGGGCGGTGAGGAGCACCACCGCCAGCGACGGGTCGAGCAGGTTGAGCAGCTGGGCTACGTCCTCGATGAGCGGGTCGTCGCCGCACGCCTCGAAGAACGCGTCCCAGTCCCGCCAGCGCCCCTCCAGGTAGTGCTGGCGGCTGGCGGCGTCGGAGAGGACCCCGTCGAGGTCGAACACGACGGCCCGGCCGGCGGGGACGGGACCCTCCCGCCACCGGTAGTTGTCCCACGGCGGGCTGACGGACTGGCTCACCCGTCGAAGGGTGCCACAACCGCCGCGGCGCCAGCCAAGCGGCCGGGGTCCCGATCGGGCCGGTTCAAGCCCAACGCCGGAATTCGTCCCCGGCCAAGCCCACTGACCTCCAGGAACCGGCTTCGAGCGGATCCCCGCCCCCTTCGGCGACCCCGACGCGGACGACCGTCTGGCCCGCGACGTCGCCCCCACACCGCCGGGCGAGCACCCAAGCCTCGAGGCTGGTGACGCCCTTCTCCGGCACCACGACTGTCAAGGAGCACCGAGCGGCGAGGCGGTCCTCGTCGACTGGGCCGGCGCCGGTACCGGGCCGCGGCTGTGGTCGCTGGCGACGCTGCTGTGGGCCGCCGGCGCCGGCGGGCCGCGATGCGTCGACGCCGCGGCCGGCGGGTACCGCGAGCAGGTCCGTCTTGAGGACGCCGAGCTGGGCCGGTTGGCGGCCGCGGCGGTCTCCGAGCGGGCCCGGGCGGCGCTGGCCGGCCCCGGCCGGTAGCGGCCGGGCTTACTCCTCGGTCGGCGCGACCTGCGAGCGGGTGCGGATCTCCTCCACCACGCCGGGGTCGGCGAGGGTGGTGGTGTCGCCCAGGTCGCGGCCCTCCGCGACGTCGCGCAGCAGCCGGCGCATGATCTTGCCGGAGCGGGTCTTCGGCAGGTCGTCGGTGAAGATGATGGTCTTCGGCCGGCCGAACTTGCCGATCTTCTCCGCCACCCACTGCCGCAGGTCCTCGCCGTGGGACTCGCCGGGGGTGAACTCGCTTTTCAGCGTGACGAACGCCACGATCGCCTGCCCGGTCGTCTCGTCCTTGGCTCCGACGACCGCGGCCTCCGCGACCGACTGGTGGTCGACGAGCGCGGACTCGACCTCGGTGGTCGACACCCGGTGGCCGGAGACGTTCATGACGTCATCGACCCGGCCGAGCAGCCACAGGTACCCGTCGTCGTCGACCTTGGCGCCGTCTCCGGCGAAGTAGCGGTCCCCGAACCGGGACCAGTAGGTCTGCTGGTAGCGCTCCGGGTCTTTGTAGATGCCCCGCAGCATCGCCGGCCACGGCCGGTCGATGGTCAGGTACCCGCCGCCCACCTCCACCGGTTTGCCCATCTCGTCGACGACCTGCGCGGAGATCCCCGGCAGCGGGAACGTCGCCGACCCCGGCTTGGTCGTCGTGGCCCCCGGCAGCGGCGAGATCATGATGGCCCCGGTCTCGGTCTGCCACCACGTGTCGACGATCGGGCAGCGCTCCCCGCCGATGTTGGTGTGGTACCAGATCCACGCCTCGGGGTTGATCGGCTCGCCGACCGAGCCGAGGATCCGCAGCGACGACAGGTCGTGGGAGGCGGGGTACTGCGTCCCCCACTTCATGCACGCCCGGATCGCGGTCGGTGCGCAGTAGAGGATCGAGACCTTGTAGTCCTCGATGATCTGCCACCACCGGTCCTTGTCGGGATGGTCCGGTGCTCCCTCGTACAAGACGCTGGTGGCGCCGTTGGCGAGCGGCCCGTAGACGATGTAGCTGTGACCGGTGACCCAGCCGATGTCCGCCGCGCACCAGTACACGTCGCGCTCCGCGTGGAGGTCGAACACGTACTTGTGGGTGTAGGCCACCTGCGTCAGGTAGCCCCCGGTGGTGTGCATGATGCCCTTGGGCTTGGCGGTGGTCCCCGACGTGTAGAGGAGGTACAGCAGGTCCTCGCTGTCCATCGCCTCCGGTTCGCAGGTCGCCTCCGCGGAGGCCATCGCCTCGTGCCACCAGTGGTCCCGCCCGTCTTCCATCGCCACCTCGGCGGGGGCCTCGGCTCCCTCCGGCGGGTCGCCGACCCGCTTGACGACCACCACGTCGGTGATCGACGGGCAGGCGGCCAGGGCCACGTCGGCGGCCGGCTTGAGCAGGTTGGCCTTGCCCTTGCGGTAGCCGCCGTCGGCGGTGATGAGGACCTTGGCCTCGGCGTCGTTGATCCGGTCCCGGAGGGCGTCGGAGGAGAAACCGCCGAACACCACCGAGTGGGCCGCGCCGATCCGGGTGCAGGCCAGCATGGCGACGGGAAGCTCGGGGATCATCGGCATGTAAATGGCGACCCGGTCGCCCTTGGTGACGCCGTAGCCCTTCAAGACGTTGGCGAAGCGCTCGACGTCGGCCAGCAAGTCGGCGTAGGTGATGGTGCGGGTGTCGCCGGGCTCCCCCACCCAGTGGTAGGCGACGCGCTCGCCTAGCCCGTTGGCCACGTGCCGGTCGACGCAGTTGACCGAGACGTTGAGCTTGCCGCCCACGAACCACTTGGCGAAGGGCCGGTCCCACTCGAGGATCGTGTCCCACTCGCGCGACCAGTCGAGCAGGTCGGCGGCCTGGCGGGCCCAGTATCCCTGCCAGTCGCGCTCCGCCTCCTCGTACTCTTCGGCGCCGGTGATCCATGCGCCCGCCTTGACCGAATCGGGCGGTGGGAACAACCGGTTTTCCAGGTAGAAGGCTTCGATTCCCCCGGGTGCGTCAGCCATGCACCCTTTCTAGTCCCGCATGTCCCACTGGGCGGCGATAAACGGGGCGAGGCGGCCCGGCAACGCGCCGGTGTGCCGCGGCGCGGCGCCCAGCCCGTCGAGCGGCAGCCGGTCCGGGGAAAACAGGTCGACGGCGAGGACCGTCCCGGCGGACGCGACCCGGCGGGCTGCCGCCAGCCACCGGCGGGCCGACACCGGGACGAACACCCGCTCGCCGTCCGCGCTCGCCGGGCGGTCGGGGCCTCGACCGCCGGCGTCGACCAGCATCTCGTCGAGCACGTCGCCGCGCCCGGCGGCCAGGCGGATCTCCCACCACTTGCCGGCCCGCCACTCGAAGCGGTCGGCGGGGAGCCGCCCCAACCAGCCGACGGCCACCACCGCCGCGACCGAAAGACCGCCAGGCAGCTCGCGCAGCGACGCGACCAGCGGTCCGATGCCGGGCGGGGATGCCGGCGCCTCGTCCGGGTCGTCGCCGGCGACCGCCGGGCCGAGCACCAGGGCCGGGTCCTCCAGCACCGGCCCGTCGGGGCCGGCCCGCCCGCCCTCGTGGCCGACCGGCGCCAGACCGGCCCGCCGCGACGTGACGCGCTGCAGGGCGGCGCGCTGCAGGGCGGCGCGCTGGGAGGCCTCGGCGCCGGGGCTGTCCTCGACGAGCAGCCACCGCAGCGCCGGCGCGCACGCCGGGTCCTGCCCGAGGACCGCCGGGGCCCGGGCGCCGTCGCCGGCGCCGGCGTCGACCACCACCCACGGGTCGGGTTCGCCCAGCTCCCTCCACAGCCCGTCGAGGGTCCCGGCCAGCCACCCGGCCATCTCCGGCGGCTCGGCGATGGGGGGTCTCGGCCCGAGCGCCGACCACGGCAGGGGACCCATGCGCCGAGCGTGCCCGGCCAGCGTCGCCGCCACCCGGTGTCCGCCGTCCTCGCCTGCCAGCACTGCTACCCCCCGTTGATCCGGTCAGCAAGTACCGTAGGAGACCGCCTGCGTACGGATCGATCCGAACCCTGCGGCAGGCGGCACCATCCATGACCGATCCCTCTCCTGCAGCCCCGACCGCAGCCGACCGCGCCGACGCCGCGTTGGCCGCGGTGATCGAGATCGACGTGCCCGTCGGGGGCCGGGCGTTGGTCCTCTCCGACCTGCACCTGGGCCGGGACCCGAGCGCGGCGATGTCAGCGGCGGTGCTCGAGGTGGTCCAGGCCATCGAAGCGTGGACCGGTCCGGGGGTGCTGGTGGTCAACGGGAACCTGTTCGACAACGCCCGCGGGCCGGTCGGTGACGGCGCCGCTGTGCTGGCTGCCCACCCCCGCCTGGTCGGCGCCTGCAAGGCGTTCTCGGCCGGCGCCGGGCGCAGGATGGTAGTCCTCCCCGGAGACCGCGACCCTCACCTGGCGTGGTCGACCCCGGCGCAGAAGGTCCTGGCCCGCCAGCTAGGAGCCGAGATGGCCCTGGCGGCAGAGCTACGCCTGACCACCGGCAGCGGCGTCCGCCTGGTGCGCGTCGAGCCTGGGCAGCGCGTCGATCCCCTGGCCGCGTTCTGCGACCCGTGCAACGCCGGGGAGACCCCCCTCGCCCAGCACCTGAGGGCCGACATCCTTCCCTCCGTCCTCGACCAAAACGGCGCCACCCCGGCCGGCGC
The DNA here is from genome assembly GCF_025499425.1 of Acidiferrimicrobium sp. IK. Classification (GTDB taxonomy): domain Bacteria; phylum Actinomycetota; class Acidimicrobiia; order Acidimicrobiales; family Palsa-688; genus Acidiferrimicrobium. The sequence continues at coordinate 499,040 of NZ_JAIMCB010000001.1, read as the reverse complement.
GGGGTGGCTGGCGGGAATCGACCGCCTCGACGACCCGGCCTCCTTTCCCCGCTTCGTGGCCTCCCGGCTGGCGTACCACCAGCTCGGGCGGCGGGCGTGGCTGCTGGTGCTTCCCGTCGTGCTGGCGTTCGTGCTCGGCCTGCCCGCCCTGGTCGTGCGCCGAGCCCACTACGCCATCGGGTGGCGCGTCGGCCTCGAGGTCGCCGCGGTCGCGCTCGAGGTGGTCCTCCTCGCCGGGCTGGCGGCCGCGACGATCCGCGGCACCTGGCGGGGGCTGTCCGCGGTGACCCTCGGGACCAGCGGACGCGACCCCAACCACGCGGCGCGGGCCGCGGCGCGTGAGCTGATCAGCGCCGGGCACTCCGGGCTGATCACCGCCCACACCTGCCGCCCGGAGATGACCATGCTCGGCCCCGGCTTCTACGCCAACGCCGGCTGTATCAGCGAGGTGGTCTCCGAGGTCAGCGCCCGGATGCCCGGTCTGGGGCTTCCGGCGGTGTTCCTCGCTCACCGCCAGGCCGCGTGGGTGGAGCTGGAGGCCGGCGCCGAGCTGCACGTGCGGCTGATCTACGGACGCGTCGACCTGCCCGGCGCCAGCGTCTTGGAGCGCATCGTCGCCGACCGCGGTCCCGACACCGCGGCGTCCAAGGAACTGCGACCCGAGGTCGTCGCCACCTTCCCCCACGGCGAGTCGTGGCCGCCGCCGGTGTCGGAACTCCCCCGCCGTCGGCGGACCCGGCGCATCGCCGGCGCGATCGTCGCCATCGCCGGGTTCGCGACGCTGGTGTCATCGCTGTCGGACCCGGTCAACGACCGTCTGCAGCTGCTGCGGCGGATGTTCCCCGTCGCGGTCCCCGAGACCGCGGCAGCCCTCGACGCTCTGGCCGGCATCGCCTTGCTGATCCTCGCCCGAGGCGTCCGGCGAGGCCAGCGACGGGCGTGGGCGGTCACCCAGATCCTGCTCGTGGTGGCCGCGGCCCTGCACCTGATCAAGGGCGTCGACGTCGAGGAGGCGGCCGTCGCTCTCGCCGTCGCGACCTACCTGTGGGTGCAGCGACGGGAGTTCGAGGCGGCGACCGACATCCCCCCGCTGCGCAAGGGTTACGGCACGTTGGTGGCGGTCTTCGTGCTGGTCATCGTGGCCGGGACGCTCGGGTTGGAGCTGGGCACGTGGGTGAACGCCACCCGCCACCACCACGTGATCCACCGGTTGTCGTGGGACCGGGCCCTGCAGGCGTCAGTCGAGCGTCTCATCGGGGTCCGCCACGTCTCCCTCCCGACGATGATCGACCGGTTCTTCACCCCGGCGATGGTCGCCGCCGCGCTCGGCCTGGTCGCGGCTGCGCTGGTGTTGCTGTTCCGCCCGGTGGTCGCCCACCGCCGGCGGCTGGCGCCGGGCGAGTCCACCGGAGGCCTGGAACGGGCCCGGGCGGTGGTGGCCCGGCACGGGTCGGGGACCTTGGACTACTTCGCGCTGCGCCCGGACAAGGAGTTCTTCTTCTGGGGGGACACCGTCGTCGCCTACGCGGTCTACGGCACGGTGTGCCTGGTGTCGCCCGACCCGATCGGCCCGGTCGCCGAGCGGGAAGAGGCGTGGCGGGCGTTTAGGGCGTTCGTCGACGAGCACGGCTGGGCCCTGGGCGGTCTCGGCGCCGGCGAGGAGTGGCTCCCCATCTACCGGGCCACCGGCATGCACGACTTGTACGTCGGTGACGAGGGCGTGGTGCGCACCGGCCGCTTCACCCTGGAAGGCGGCCGGTTCAAGGGGCTGCGCCAGGCGGTCAACCGGGTCGCGAAGTACGGCTACACGATCAGCTTCCACGACCCGGCCCACCTCGACCCTCCGCTTCGCGCCGCGCTGGAACAGGTGATGACCAAAAGCCGCCGGGGGGACGTGGAGCGAGGGTTCTCGATGACCCTCGGGCGGGTCTTCGACCCGGCCGACGACGGCTTGCTGCTCGCGGTGGTCCACGGGCCGCCGCCGCCCGACGGCCCCGAGGGGACGCCGGGGCCGCCGGTCGCGTTCTGCCAGTACGTGCCGGCGCCGGGCATCGGCGGCTACTCCCTCGACTTGATGCGCCGCGACGACGGCGAGCACCCCAACGGCCTCATCGACTTCGCGGTGGTGGAGACCATCAAGTACGTGAAGGAACACGGAGGCACCAGCCTGGGCCTCAACTTCGCGACGATGCGCGCGGTGCTCGCCGGGGAGGCCGGCGAGGGGGTGTCGCAGCGGGTGCAGGCGTGGCTGCTGCGGCGCATGGGGGACTCGATGCAGATCGAGTCGCTCTGGAAGTTCAACGCCAAGTTCGATCCGGACTGGCAGCCGCGCTACGCGGTCTACGACGCCCCGGAGAACGCGCTGGCCACCGCCATCGCGGTGGCCCGGGCGGAGTCGTTCTGGGAGCTGCCCGTCATCGGGCGCTGGTTGCAGCCCTCCGCCGCCCGCCAGGTGGCGGGGTTGCAGGTGACCCCCGCGCCGGTCACCGCCCAGGAGCCGGCGGACCGCCCCGACGCCGGGACCGGTCCCGAGCCGGCTGGCCGTCCCGAGCCGGCGGCCGGCGCTCAGCCGGCGGCCGGTCCTGACGCTGCGCCGGCCGGGGCGGGAGCCGACCGCTCCCGGCGATGAGCGGGCCGGTCGCCAAGCACGTGCTGGTGTCGGGGCGGGTGCAAGGCGTCGGGTTCCGGGCTGCGTGCGCCCGCGTCGCCGGCCGCCTCGGCGTCGCCGGCTTGGTCCGTAACCTCCCCGACGGCCGTGTCGAGGTCGTGGCCGCCGGCGAGCCGGCCGCGGTCGCCGCTTTGATCGACTGGTGCCGGGCCGGCCCGAGCTGGGCTGAGGTCACCGATGTGGTCGTGGGCGACTGGCCCGAACCGGTCGATCCCGCCAGCGGGTTCGGGCTCGGGTGACACCGGGGCGGACGGCCGCGGGTCGCCGGCGGCGTTGGTGGGTAGCGTGACGGTATGGCTGATGCACCGAGGGAGCCGAACGCGCCGAGCCAGAAGGAAGACGCGGCGCGCATCGCGGCGGACGAGGAGCGCCTGAAGAAGCTGGAAGGCGACATCCAAGAGGCCCGCCAGACCCACGAGTCGACGAAGAAGTCCTGGCAGAGCGGGTTGCTGCCCGAGGCGGAGGGCGACGAGGGCGACGCGGCCGCCGCCCCGCTGCAGACCTGACCGGCGGGGCCGCCGCGACGCCCTTCCGCTGCCCTGCCGCCCTCCCCCCGGGGACCCTCCGGCGTTACCCCCGCGACCCGTGGAAGGTGGCGTCGCCGAAGTTGAACACCCCGCCGTCGGACGCGACCAGCCAGTAGCCCTGTCCGCCCGGAGTGGCGGCCATGCCCACGATCGGCTTGTTCAGCTTCACGTTGCCCGTCGAGCCGAAGAACCCGGCGTCGCCGAACTCGAAGATCCCGCCGTCCGCGGCGACCAGCCAGTAACCCTTGTCTGTCGGGGTGGCGGCCATGCCGACGACGGGCTGGTTGAGCGTGACGTTGCCCGTCGAGCCGAGGAACGGCGCGTCGCCGAACTCGAAGATCCCGCCGTCGGACGCGACCAGCCAGTAGCCGGCGCCGGAGTGCATCGCGGCCATGCCGACCACCGGCTTGTTCAGCGTGACGTTGCCGGTCGAGCCGTCAAAAGGCGTGTCGAAGTCGAAGATCCCGCCGTCGGAGGCCACCAGCCAGTAGCCGCCCGTCGCGGGGTCGGTGCTCATCCCGACGATCGGCTGGTTGAGATGCACGTTGCCGGTCGAGCCGTGGAAGGCGGCGTCGCCGAACTCGAAGATCCCGCCGTCGGAGGCCACCAGCCAGTAGCCCTTCCCGTCCGGCGTCGCGGCCATCCCGACGATCGGCTTGTTGAGGGTCTTGCCGGCCAGGTCGCCGTAGGTGGCCGCGTCGCCGTAGGCGGTGACCACGCCGGTGACGTCGACCAGCCAGTAGCCGTTGCCGGTGCTGGTCGAGGCCATCGCCACCACCGCCGGGGGGGCCGGCGGGGCGAACGACGTCGGGCCGTCCTGGCAGGGGGCGTAGTGGTTGGCGGTCGACTCGTCGACCTGCGACACCGTCGAGCAGGTGGGGTCCAGCTCCCACGGCGGGGTGCAGCTGACCACCCGGCACAGGATCCGCCCGGAGCAGGCGATCTCGGTGTGGCACTGGCCGTAGCGGAACTCGGTGCAGCCGACGTGACGGTTGTTGCAGTCGCCTAGCGCGCACTCGCAGGTGAGGCCGTCGCAGCCGCAGAACTGGAAGCCCCCCGAGCAGGAGCAGCCGTGGCACTCCCCCATGCAGTCGATGTAGTACCGGGCGCCGGCGCAGTACGCCGAGCCGTCGGCTTTCCACCAGCCGCCGGCGAAGCTGCCGGGAGGGCAGGCGTTCACCCCGCCGTCGATGGTGCAGCAAAACTGGGTGTAGCCGTCGCAGCACGCCTGGCTGCACGAGCAGTTGGAGCTGGCGCACTCGCAGACGAAGGCGTACGCGGTGGCCGGCCGCAGCAGGAAGTCGACCGGCCCGATCGACGCCGCGGTGGCGACCATGGTGCTGCGGGCCAGGAAGCTGCGCCGCGACGTCCGCCCGACCAGCCACCCCCCCATGCGTTCGACGACTGTCACTGGCGATCTCCCGATCCTTGGTGGCGCGCCTGCGCCAGCGGGTTGGTGAGGACGATGGCGGCCATGGCGCACACCACCAGCGAGCCCGCGGCGAGCGGCACGGCCCGCCACGCCTGGCCGGCGAGGGTGGACGGCAGCGACCTCGACTGGCTGAAAGCCCACGCCAGGGCGGACCCGGCGGCGACCACGTTGACCACGACATGCGCCCACGACGGGGGCGTGTCGGGACGGCCGAAGCAGCCGCAGGAGGCCAGGGGAAGCCGCCGGCGGAGCGCGACGGCCACGAACACCGCGAACCCGGCGAACGACAGCGCCACCAGCAGCGCCGGGACCGGCCCGGGGGCGACCAGCGCGGCGACGCCGACCGCGGTCTCGGCGGCGGCCACGGCCCGCACCCGCCCCGGCGTCGCCGGCAAGCCGGCGGCTCGAAGCGCGATGGAGCTGTCGGCGGGCCGGCGGACCTTGGCCACGCCGGCGCCGGCGAGGAGCAGCGACCCGGCCGCGAACAGCCCGGCCACCGCGGGGGCTCCGGCGCTCACCCGCCGACCGCCTGCACCTCGAGGGACCCGAGCACCTGGTTGGCGCGGGCGCAAAGCGACTGGGCCGCGGCGTACGAGCCGATCACCGAGTACAGGCAGAACGCCCGGCCGCCGGCGGTGAAGAACCGCTGCACGCCGGCCTGCCCGGCGATGACCCGTTGCATCGCCTTCGGGCGGTACATGTCGGGGGTCAGCCCGGGCATGGCCGTCGACGCGAACAGCGCGGTGTCGGCGTTGTCGGTCCCGAAGTCGAGCAGCGCGACGAACACGTCGGTGGCGCCGAGCGTTTCTACCAGCCCGCTTCCGTAGTCGCCTCGCCCGGCCGGCAGCGGGACCGTCGCCGCGTGCAGCACCGGGCGGGTGACCTCTCCCGGTCCCGGCGGCCTCAGGTAGATGGAAGCGTCCCACCCCGGCGGCGGGGTCACCGACAGCCCGTGTGACGTGATCTTCATGAAAACCCTCCTGCGACGGCCGCGACAGCGGCGACGACCCCGAGCCCGACCGCCGCGACGGCGGTGGCTCCGACGGTGACTCCCGTCGCGACCGGCGCCATGCGCACCAGCGCGCCGTGACGGCGTTGCAGCCCGGCGAACGAACGCACCCGGCCCGCGCCGACCAGAGGCAACGCCCTGACCAGCCCGAACGTGGCGCCGATCATCGCGCCCGGCAGCCACGACCCCGACAGGAGCGCGGCGGCCAGGTACAGCCAGACGGTCGCGGTGGTGACGATGGTCGTGACGCCGGCTCCCAGCTGCGCCCCGAACCCGGCTCCGTACACCCAGCCCCGGTACCGGTTGAGCCAGTCCTCGTCGACCTGCCGGCGGGGTCCGGGCACCGGCGCGCCGGTCCCGTCGATCACCACGGCCAGCGCGGCGAGCGCCCCGAGGACGCCGGCGCGCGCCGGTGCCCCCGCGACGCCGGCCAGCGCGGAGCCGGCCGCGCCGAGGACGGTCCCCATCGCGGCGGCAGCGGCCACCGAAGCCGCGACGTACCACGCCACGGTGATCGACCATCGGTTGTGCCTGGCCCGCTCCCCGAGCGGGCTGATGCTGGTCAGCATCGACTCACCTCACGGCGACCAGGTCGAGCGCAGCCCGGCCACGACCGCGATGCTGACCCCGGCCGCCACCACGGCGGCCGTCGCGACTGCTGTCACCGGCGAATCTCGCCGGGCTCGGGGCCCGCGGGCTGGGTGATCGACGTGGGGCGCAGCCGGGGGTCGCCGGGCAGGATCCCGGCCGCAGCCAGCTCCCGGTCGATGCGCTGCTCGCGGTCCGCGTCGGCGGACGACTTGGCCCACCGCTCGCCGAGGTCCGGCTGGGCGACGGGGTTGGTGGTGCCGTCGGCCACCGCGTTGGCCACCAAAGTCCGCACCGCGTCCCAGGTCGCCGCGGTGCCCTCCCCGACGACCCTGGCCGCGGGGCCCGACACGTACACGAAGTACGGGGCGTAGGGCACGTCGTAGCCGCTCCACACGTCGCTCGACATGACGACGGGGACGTGGGTCCCGGCCAGGCCGGCGACCACCCCGGGCGACTCGGCCTCGCTGCCGCGGGTGACCACCACCAGGCGGGCGCCACCCGGGACATCGGGGACGCCCTGCTTGAGTACGTCCCAGATCCCCCGGCACGTCGAGCAGCCGGAGGTCAAGAACGCGACCAGCGTGTCGTGACGGACCCCGGTCACAGCGATCGCCACCGCGTCGCCTGAGGGGGTCACGCCGGCGAGGTCGGGCACCGCGGTCGGGTCCGGGCGGGCGGGCGTCGGGCGGGCTTGGAGGGCCACCGGGGTGGCCACACCACCCGCCGAAGCACCCGCCGCGCCGCTGCCCGCGGGCGCGTCGGGACTGAGGTCCACGCCGAGGCTGTGCATCGCCCGGGTCAGCTCGGCGTTGGAGCGAAGCAACCCGAGGACCAAGAACCCCAAGAGCGCGACTGCTGCCAGGACTACCACATCGACTGCTACCACCGTCGGGACCTCCCCGCGCTGCAGACCTTCCGCACGCCGTTCACCCTACCGAGGGCGCGGCCGGGGTTACAGACCGCGCGGGGCGGGGCGGCGCGCTGAGGGCGGGGAGGGCAGCGGTCGGGGCGGCTCACAGTGATGAAGACGCACAGCCGGCCCGGTTGGTTCCATACCGGCCCCGGGTCGCTCCCGCGGGGCGCCTACACCGCCTTGAGCAGCACGCCGTAGAGGGTCAGGCCGGGCCCGAACGCCAACGCCACCACCGCCTCCCCCGGCGCCAGCGGCGCGGCCCTCCGCAGCTCCTCGAGGACCACCAGCACCGTCGCCGACGAGCAGTTGCCGTGCTCGGCGAGCACCCGGCGGGACGGGTCGAGGGCGCCGGGGCCGAGACCCAGCTGCTCCTCGACGACGTCGAGGATCCTCGGGCCGCCGGGGTGCACCGCCCAGCCGTCGACGTCGCCGCGCCCGAGGCCGTTGCGGACGAGCAGGTCGTCCACGAGAGGCCCGACGTGGCGGGCGAGGACGTCGGGGACCCGCCGCGACAGACCCATCCGGAAGCCGAGGTCGGTGATGTCCCAGCGCATGTGGTCGGCGGTGGCCACGTCGGTGCGGGCCACCACGTCGATCACCTCCAGACCCGAGGCCGGGCCGCCGGCGCCTCCGCCGGGCTCGACGACCACCGCGGCGGCGCCGTCGGAGAACAACGCGTGGGCGACGGTCTGCTCCATGTCCGCGCTGGGCGGCTGGACGTGCAGCGACGCCACCTCGACGCACACGAGCAGCGCGGGGCGGCCGCGGGCTACCACCGCGTCGCTCACCGCTCCCAGCCCGGGCAGCGCCGCGTAGCAGCCCATGTGACCGATCAGGAGGCGCTGCAGCGACGGGTCGGCGCCGAGCAGCTCGGCGAGGCGGATGTCGAGGCCCGGGGTGGTGTACCCGGTGCACGACACCACCGCCAAAAGCCCGAGGTCGCCGGCGGCCAGCCCGGCCCCGTCGAGGGCGTCGCCCGCCGCGGCGGCCGCCAGCGGCAGCGCTTCGGCCAGGTAGCGGGCCATCCGCTCCCCCGTCGACCACCCGGAGATGTCCTCGACGGTCGGGTCGACCGCGGTGTGGCGCCGGCCGCAGCCGGCGCCGAGGAACACCGCCCGGGTCCAGCGGTTGTCGCCGGCGCGCGGCCCGTAGAACCCGTCCCAGTACTCCTGCTGGCTGCGCCCGGCCGGGAACGCCTGCCCGCTGCCGGTGACCACCGCCGGCGCCGGCCGCTCCCAGGCCGGGGCGGCGACGCCGACCGCCGGAGACGGTGCCGCGGTGCTCACCGCCCGACCCCCTTGGTGCCCCACCCTTGGAACAGCACCGCGGTGGTCCACACCGGCACCATCGTCACCGCCGGCCGGCGGCCCGCGGCCCACCCGGCCAGCTCCCGCCACCGGGGCCGCAGACCCCGCAGCCGCAGCTCGACGCCGTGCGCCGCGCAGGCCCGGACCAAAGCGTCGCGGTCGACGAACAGCGCCGGGTCGTGGATGCCCGCCGGCGCCGCGCCCGGGACCCGCTCGGCGATCTCCACGGCGACGAGGGTGGCCAGCCTGGTCGCGGCGATGGTGTCGACGACCAGCCGGCCGCCGGGGCGAAGCAGCCGGCACGCCTCGGCGACCACCGCGGCGGGGTCGGTGACGTGCTCGAGGATCTCCCCGGCGCACACGACGTCGGCGACCTCGTCGCGAAGCGGGACCGTCGCGGCGTCGGCGCGCACGACGGTCACCCCGTGGTCCCGGGCCCGGCGCAGCGCGGAGCCGGTCACGTCCACCCCGACGTGGTGGTACCCCTTGGCGGCCAGGTGCGGGGCGAGGAGCCCTCCCCCGCAACCCAGGTCGACGAGGACCGCCCCGGGGCGGGCCGCGGCGGGGACCAGCCCGGCGCGCGCCTCGGCCAGCCAGTGCAGCATGGCGAAGGCGCCCCTCGGATCCCACCACGCGTCGGCGAGGTCGTCGTATTGGCGGGGATCGTTGCGGGCCCGCAACGTGGGCAAGGGCACACCAGCCACCCAACCACAGTCCTCCACCTATGGTGACCGCCATGGGGTCGGGACGAGCGCAGCAGTCCACGGGAGGGCCGCCGGCGGCGCTGACCCTGCTGCGGGCCTGCCACCCGGAGCCGACCGCCGCGGTCACCGCGCTGAGCGTGGTCCTGGCCGCGTCGTCGGGACGCGCCGCACCGGGGGTGGTCGCGGTCGGCGCCGCGGTCCTCGCCGGGCAGCTGTCGGTCGGGTGGCACAACGACTGGCTCGACGCCGAACGGGACCGAGCCGCCCGCCGGTCCGACAAGCCGCTCGTCGGCGGCGGGCTCGGGCGGAGCACCGTCGGCCTGGCGGCGTTCGGGGCGGCGGCCGCGTGCGTGCCGCTGTCGTTTCTCTCCGGGTGGCGGGCCGGCGGCGCGCACGTCGTCGCGGTGGCGCTGGCTTGGGGTTACAACGCCCGGCTGAAGAGCACGGTGTGGTCGTGGGCGCCGTACGCGGCGAGCTTCGCTCTGCTCGTCGCGTTCATCTCCCTCGGCCGGGCCGGTCACCCGGCCCCGCAGTGGTGGGCGCTGACCGCCGCCGCGCTGCTCGGGGTCGGGGCTCACCTGGCCAACGTGGTCCCCGACCTCGACGACGACGCCGCCACCGGCGTGCGCGGCCTGCCCCACCGCCTGGGGCGCACCCGCACCGTGGCCGGCGCCGCCGCTTTGATGCTCGCCGCGTCGGCGGTCGTCGCGTTCGGTCCGGGCCGGGTCGGCTGGACCGCGGCGGGCCTGCCGGTAGCCGCCGCTCTCGTCGCCGGCGGCGTCGTCGCCTACCGGCGAGGCCGGGAGGCGCTGCTGTTCCGGGCGTCGCTGGTCGTCGCGCTGGTCGACGTCGCCATGCTGGTGAGCCGGGGCCGTCAGCTGTGACCGGCCCCGACCCGGAGGTCACCGTCGTCGGCGCCGGGCCGGTCGGGATGACCCTGGCCGCTCTTCTCGGCGGCCGGGGCCGGCGGGTGGTGGTCCTCGACAAGCAGCCGCGACCGGTCGCGCAGCCCCGCGCCGTGCACCTCGACCATCAAGGCGCCCGGATCCTCGACGCGGCCGGGGTCATGGAGGCGCTGGCGCCCGACACCGAGGTGATGGACGCCTACGAGTGGCGCAACCCGGCCGGGCAGGTCCTGCTCCGGTTGCAGCCCGACGGGCCGCTCGGGCGTTCGGGGTGGCCCGAGTCGCTGATGTTCTCGCAGCCGGCGCTCGAGGCGCTCCTAGCCGAGCGGCTGGCGGCGCTGCCTTCGGTGGAGGTCCGCCGAGGTCGGCAGGTCAGCGACCTGGCCGAGCTGGGCGGAGGGTGGGTCGTGGGCTGCGACGGGGCCAACAGCACGGTCCGCTCCCTACTCGGGATTGCGTCGGCCGACGCCGGCTACTCCTTCGACTGGCTGGTCGTCGACGTCGTCGAGGACCAGCCGCGCCACTGGATCCCTTGCAACGTGCAGGTCTGCGACCCGGCCCGGCCGACCACGGCGGTGTCAGGTGGCCCGGGCCGGCGCCGATTCGAGTTCATGCGCCTGCCGGGCGAGGACCCCGACGAGCTGGCGTCGGAGGCGACCGCGTGGCGGCTGCTGGCCGCCTGGCAGCTCGACGCCGGCAGCGCCCGCCTCGAGCGTCACGCCCTGTACCGATTCGACGCGCGCGTCGCCGAGGAGTGGAGAAAGGGGCGGTTCTTGCTGGCCGGTGACGCGGCTCACCAGATGCCGCCTTTCGCCGGGCAGGGGCTCTGCGCCGGGCTTCGCGACGCGTCCAACCTGGCGTGGAAGCTCGACATGGTCCTAGCCGGCGCTCCCGCCGCCCTCCTCGACACCTACGCCAGCGAGCGGCGGCCCCAAACCCGCACCGAGATCGACTTCTCCGTCGAGCTGGGCCGGGTCATCTGCGTCTCCGACCCCGACGCGGCCGCCGCCCGGGACCGTGACATGGTCGCGGCCGCGAAGCGCTCGGGGCCGATCGCCCCGCCTCCCCTGCCGGCGCTCGGCCCGGGCCTGCTGCGGGCCGGGGACCCCGCCGCGGGGACCCTGTCGGTGCAGGGGCAGATCACCGCCGGCGGCCGCCACGGGCACCTCGACGCGGTCATCGGGCGGGGCTGGGTGCTCTACGGCCGCGACGGCGACCCGGGCCGGCTGCTCGGCGCCGACGCGGCGGCGTGGTTCGCCGACCTCGGCGGCCGGTCGCTGGACTGCTCCGATGCACCGGCGCCGTACCCGGAATGGTTCCGGGAGCTGGGCGCCGCGGTGATCCTGGTCCGCCCCGACTTCGCGGTGTACGGCGCCGCCCGCCACACCATGGGCGCCGGCGACCTGGTCACCGGTCTGCGCCGCCAGCTCGCCGCGATGGCCTGAGCCGGGTCTCGCTGCGGGTAGCCTCCGAGACGGTGGATGTCAAAGCGCGGTTCAATGTGGCGGATTTGGGGCAGGCGGACGCTCAGCCGATGGTCTTCGCCCACGGGTTCGGCTGCGACCAGCACATGTGGCGGCACGTCGCGCCTCGCTTCGAGGACCGGTTCCGGGTGGTTCTCTACGACCACGTCGGGGCGGGCGGCTCGGACCTCGGCGCCTATGACCCGGTCCGCTACGACTCGCTGGCCGGGTACGCCGACGACCTGCTGCTCCTCTGCCGGGAAATGGACCTCCGTGACGTCGTGTTCGTCGGCCATTCGGTGTCGGGAATGATCGGGGTCCTGGCCGCGGTCGCCGAACCGGAACGCTTCGCCAAGCTGGTCCTGGTCGCCCCGTCGCCGCGCTACATAGATGACGGTACCTATGTGGGGGGTTTCAGCAAGGCGGACATCGCCGAGCTGCTCGACTCGCTGGAGAGCAACTACCTGGGATGGTCCAGCGCGATGGCGCCGGTGATCATGGGAAACGGTGAGCGGCCGGAGCTCGGGGACGAGCTCACCGAGAGCTTCTGTCGGACCGATCCCCGGATCGCCCGCCAGTTCGCCCGGGTGACGTTCATGTCCGACAACCGGGCCGACCTGGCCAAGGTGTCGCAGCCGACGCTGGTGTTGCAGTGCCGACAAGACGTCATCGCCCCGGTCGCTGTGGGACAGTACGTGGCCGACGCCATCGCCGGGAGCCGTCTGGTGTTGCTCGACGCCACCGGACACTGCCCCAACCTGAGCGCCCCGGATGCCACCGCGGCTGCGATCGCCGAGTTTGTCAGCGACTAGCCGACCGGCTTCGGGCGACGCGGACTCGAACCATGCGCTGGAGGATTTCCTCGGGGCGTTGGCCGGTGACGACCCCGAGCGGCTCTACGACCGGGCCCCTTGCGGCTATCTGACGACCACCGCCGACGGCCTGATCGCTAAGGTCAACCAGACGTTCCTCACCCTCACCGGCTACCACCGGGGTCATCTGGTCGGGGCCCGCCGGTTCGTCGATCTGCTCACCGCCGGCGGCCGGATCTACCACGAGACGCACTACGCCCCCCTCTTGCAGATGCACGGCAGCGCCCGGGAGATCGCCCTCGACGTGGTGTGTGCCGACGGGAGCCGCCTGCCGGTCCTGGTCAACTCGGTCGTCGAGCTGGACGGCTCTGGTCGGCCGAGCGCGATCCGCACCGCGGTGTTCGACGCCACCCAGCGGCGGGAGTACGAACGCGAGCTGCTGCGGGAACGGCAGCGAGCCGAGGAGTCGGAGGCTCACGCCGTCGCTTTGGCCCGCACCCTCCAGCAGAGCTTCATCCCGCCTGCCCACCCCCGCATCCCCGGTCTCGAGCTGGCCGCCGGTTACCGGCCGGCGGGCAGCGGCGCGGAGATCGGCGGTGACTTCTACGACGCGTTCGAGGTCAGCGCCAACGACTGGTGCCTGGTCATAGGCGACGTGTGCGGCAAGGGCGTGGAGGCCGCGGTGGTCACCTCGCTGGCTCGCTACACCGTCCGGGCGGCCGCCGTCCGCCAGTCCCTGCCGTCGGGGGCGCTGGCCACGCTCAACGAGGTGCTCCTCCACCACGGCAGCGACCGGTTTTGCACCGTCACGGTCTTGCGTCTCCGCCTCCAGGACCGGCGGTGGACGGCGACGGTCAGCTGCGGCGGCCACCCGCTCCCTTTGTTGATCCGCCGGTCGGAGCCTCCGGTCGGGTTCGGTCGGCCGGGTTCGCTCGTCGGTCTGGTCGACGAGCCGGAGTTCTCCGACACCACCATCGAGCTGCGCCCGGGTGACGTCGTGGTCGTCTACACCGACGGCGTGACCGAGGCCCGCAGCCCTGAGGGCGAGTTCTACGACGACGAGCGGCTGGTCGCGTGGCTGGCCGAGCATCCCGGTTCGGCGGACGCCGTGGCCGAGGGGATCTTGCGCGAGGTGGTCGAGTTCCAGTCAGGACGACCTCGAGACGACATCGCCGTGGTTGCCGTCGCGGTCCCCGGGTGACCGGCGCAGCACGGCTAGGTCCTCCGCGTCGAGGGGCGCCTCCGGCCCGGCGGTGATCATCGCCGCGAACCCGGCGTCGGGGATCATGGTGGTGATGGCGTAGAGCCGACCCGGGCCGGTGTTGAGGATCCGATGGGTGGTGCCCGCCGGCAGGACCAGCAGCTGCCCGGCGCCGACCGCGGCCTCTTGGCCGTCGCTTTGGGCGAGGCCGTCCCCGGCGAGGAACAAGAACGTTTCCACCGACGCCGAATGGGAGTTGGGCGGCTGGGCCCCGCCGGGCTCCCAGATCTCGAATATCACCGAGTGGTCAAGACCGTCGGCGGGACCGGCGAGCACGGCCAGCTTGACGGTGTCGCCAGGGCTGATGTGGTGGGCGGTCAGCGGGGCCGACGGCGCGAGCGTGTAGGGCGGTCGGCTCACCCGGCCGCTTTCCCCAACTCGGCGGCTGTCGTGGTGAAACCGAAGCACTGCCGGACGTTGTAGACCGTCGCGTCCCAGCAGAAGCCCGGCGACGTGGTCGCGCAGCAGTCGGTCACCATCACGCAGTCGTAGCCGGCGCACGCCGCGTCGGCGAGGGTCGCCAGCACGCACTGATCGGCGTTGACGCCGGCGAACAGCAGGGTGGTCAGGTCCAGGTTTCGGAGTATGGAGTCGAGCGGCGTGTCCCAAAACCCGCTCATCCGGTACTTGTCCACGGTGATGTCGCCGGGGTCGGGGGTCAGCTCGTCGACGACCGCGGCGTTCCAGCTGCCGGCCTGCAGCACCGGGCCGGCCCCGGCCAGCTCGGCGCCGATGCCGGTGGAGGCCCCGTCGGGGTCGTAGACGTGGAGCACGTTGGGCGCCAGGTTGGCCCGGTCCGGCCGGTTGCCCCAGTCCACCCAGACGACCGGCATCCCCGCGGCCCGCAGCCGCGGCAGGAGGTCCAGGAGCGGTCCGATCGGTGCCCTGGCCGGGGTGACGTCCACGCCGATGGACGCCAGCCACCCGTCGGGATGGCAGAAGTCGTTTTGCATGTCGACCACCAAGATCCCGGTGCGGTCGGGGTCCAGCGTCAGGGGTTGGGGGGCCGCGTCGAGGTCCCAGCCCGGCGCGCCGGCGCGCCGGGCCCGGCGCAGATCGATGCGCCCGTCGGTGGCCCGCCACGCGTTGCGGGGGCTGGCGCCGATTAGGGGCACGCCGGGGAGTGTAGGGACGGGCCGGGGCGGCGAGTGTTACAGCCGCGAGAAACCCCGGGGGTCGGGGCGGTGCGGAAACCGCGGCGTAACACCGGCGGTGGAGCATGGGCTAATGAGCGTTGGCATCGAGGCTGCCGTCGGTGTGATGGATCTCTCGCAGGAGGTGTGGCGCCGGTTTTGGTACCCGGTGTGCTTCGCCGAGGACCTGCCCGGCGGCCCGCTGGCGCGTACCGTCCTCGGCGAGCGGCTGGTCCTCTGGGACGCAGGACGCGGCGAGGTCGGCGCGGCCCGGGACCGCTGCCCGCACCGCGACGCCCCGCTGTCGCAGGGCTGGACCTGCGACGGGCGCATCGTGTGCCCGTATCACGGCTGGCAGTTCGACGCGGCCGGGCCTGCCGCGCGGGTCCCCCAAACGCCGGGGCTGACCGCCTTCCCGCCCCGCTTCGCCGTCGACGCGGTGGCGGCGGAGGTCCGCTACGGCGTGGTGTGGGTGTGCCTGTCGGACTTCCCCGCTGCGGGCGTCCCCGACATCACCCACGCCGGGGAGGAAGGGTGGCGGGTCATCCGCCAGTTCGACGAGGAGTGGGCCAGCGCCCCGGCCCGGCTGATGGAGAACAGCTTCGACCCGGCCCACACGGTGTTCGTGCACCGGGCCACGTTCGGCGACACCTCGCGCCCGGACGTGGCGGTCCCCGACGTGGCCCGCACCGCCTACGGGATGGTGATCAGCTCCGACGTGTCGGTGGCCAACCCGGACTTCGCGCAGGCGGTCACCGGCGAGGCGGGGGCCCGCACGGTGCGCTCCACGGTGACCGAGTGGCACGCCCCGTTCCTGCGGGTACTGCGCTCCACCTACCCCAACGGGAAGGTCCATGAGATCGTCACCGCGGCGACGCCGGTCGGGCCGGGCCGGTTGCGGCTGGTGCAGTGGGCGGTGCGAAACGACACCGAGGACGAGGCGCCGGCGGCGGAGGTGGTGGCCTTCGACCGGCGGATCACCTGGGAGGACAAGGCGCTCCTGGAGGGCATCGAGGTGCCCTACTCCTTCGCGCTGGGCGCCAACGTGCACATCAAGGTGGACCGCCCGACGGTGGAGATGCGCCGCATCTACGCGGAGATCGCGGCCGGCACGTGGGCCGGGCTGGGCGGCGCTTCCAGCCCGGTCGCGGCGCCGATCCCGGTCGCGGCGCCGATCCCGGTGGAGGCGTCGATCCCGGTGGTGGACCTGGCGCTCCTCGACGCCGGGCCGGCCGGGCGGGCGGAGCTGGTCGCCGAGGTCGCCGCTGCCTGCGAGGAGACCGGCTTTTTGGTCGTCGAAGGCCACGGCGTGGACGCCGAGGTGATCGCCAGGATGTACGCGGCGAGCGCGAAGTTCTTCGCGCTGCCACTGGAAGAGAAGCAGCGCTGCACGCCCGAGGGCTGGGACCGCTTCTGCGGCTTCGCCAGCATCGACCGGGGCCGCGACGACGGCGTCGGCGGCGGCGCCCACCCCGACCTGCGGGAGATGTACCACGCCAACCGCCACGACGACCTGGCCGCGGCGCTGGCCGCCGGGCTGCCGATGGACGTCGCGACCGCGCAGGCCCCCAACCTGTGGCCGGACCGTCCGGCGGGGTTCGAGGCCGCCTGGCGGGACTACTACGCGGCGATGGAGGCCCTGGCGCTGCGCCTGCTGGACGTCCTCGCGCTGGCCCTCGACCTGCCGACGGGGTCGCTGCACCATCTCGTCGACGGGCACCTGTCCAACCTGGCGGCCAACTGGTACCCGCCGCAGGCCGAGCCGCCCGCCCCGGGGCAGGTGCGCGCCAGCCGCCACGTCGACTTCTCGCTGCTCACCATCCTCTACCAAGACGCCGCGCCGGGCGGCCTCGAGGTCCGCTCCCGCCGGGACGGGTGGCTGCCGGTCCCGCACCGGCCCGGGACCTTCGTGGTCAACCTGGGTGACCTGACCAACCGGCTGACCAACGACCGGTGGGTGGCCACCCCGCACCGGGTGGTGAACCCGCAGGGCGCCGACGCCAGCCAGGGTCGGATCTCGATCCCGTACTTCGTGATGCCGGCGTGGGACGCGGTGATCGAGTGCGTCGCATCCTGCGCGCCCGCCGACGGGTCCCCGCCCCGCTACCCGCCGGTGGTCGCCGGGCCTCACGCCGAGCAGCGCCGCGCCGGGAAGCGAGCCGCGACCGCGGTGTAACCCGGCGTTCAAGGTGACGAGACGGTCAGGCAACACCCGGCCCTTAGCGTCCCCCGACGTGCCGATCCGCCGTTTCACCGATCTGTGTGGGCCCGACGCCGGCAGCGCCGGCGCGGGGATGGTCGCCGTCCAGCCCATCGGGGCGGTGGAGCACCACGGCCCGCACCTGCCCCTCGCCACCGACGCGATCATCGCCGAGGCGGTGAGCGAAGCGGTCATCGACGAGGCCCGCGGTGTGCCGCTACAGCTCCTCCCCACCCTCTCCTACGCCCTGTCCTCCGAGCATCTGTGGGCGCCGGGGACCGTTACTCTGCGGGCCGAGACGCTCCTCGCCGTCCTCGACGACGTCGGGGCGTCGCTGGCCCGGGCCGGGGTCCCGAGGCTGGTGTTCGTCAACGGGCACGGCGGCAACTCGGCGCTGCTGCGGGTGGCGTGCCGGGAGATCCGGGTCCGCCACGGGCTGATGACGTTCCTGGTCCACCCGTCGATGCCCGTCGATCAGGGCGGCACCGGCCGCCACGACGCCGAGGGCGGCTTCGCCATCCACGGCGCCGCCGGCGAGACGTCGATGGTCATGCACCTGCGGCCCGACCTGGTCGACTTGGGGCGCGCCGAGCGGTCGATCCCCGACTGGCTGGGCGGCTACGACCACATCGGCTTCGGCGGGGAGGTGTCTTTCGGATGGAGCTCCAACGACATCGCGCCGAGCGGTGTCATCGGCGACCCGACGCTGGCCACCGCCGAGCTCGGAAAGCAGCTGTTCGAGGGCGCGGTGGGACGACTGGCGCCGATCATGGAGGAGATCAGCCGCTTCTCCTTCCCCGGAGCCCGACCTGCCCCGCGCTGACAGTGCCGGCGGCGGGACCGTGCTGACCGTCACCGGCGCCCGGATCTTGACCATGGCGGCGGGCCGCCCGGCGCCGTTCGACGGTTGGCTGTCGGTCGACGGGTCCGGGCGGATCAGCGCCGTCGGGCCCGGCGCGCCGCCGCCGGGAGCCGCCGCGGACGGGGCGGTCCTCGACGTCGGCGGTTCGTTCGTGGCCCCCGGGTTCGTGTCGTCGCACAGCCACCTGTTCACCAGCGGGTCGCGGGGGCTCGGCATGGACCAGACCCTCTACGGGTGGGTCGAGGCGATGACCGCCCACACCCGCCACGCCACCCCCGACGACCTGTACTGGCTGACCGTGCACGGCGCCCTCGACTTCCTCGGCAACGGGATCACCACCGCCTACGACTTCACCTCCGGCCGGCTCGACTTCAACGCGGCGACCGCCGGCGCCGGCGGCTACGGCGGCAGCCTCAAGCCCGTCGAGCACCTCGGCGCGCAGATAACCGCCAAGGTCGACGCCGGCATCCGCTTCGTCAACAGCGTGATGCTCGACGAGGCGGTCGGCACCCGAGCCGAGGTCCTGGACCGCCTGGAGGAGGTCCTGTCGTTGGGGGCCAAGCACCGGGAGGCCCCCGGGTACCTGGGGGACGCGATATCCGGCGCGGTGCAGTGGGCCGCCGGGCCGCAAGCGGCGAGCATCGAGGTCGAGGCGATGCGCCGGTTCGGTCTGCGCAACCAGCCGCACTTCCTCGAGACCCGCGAGCAGCTCGACCTGCAACGCTCGAAGTTCGCGTGGTACCGCGACGCCGGGGCGTTCGGTCCCGACCTGATCTTCGGCCATTTCGTGCAGGCCACCCCGGCGATGATCGACGAGGCCGCGGCGGCGGGGTGCGCGATGAGCTGGCAGCCGGCGTCCAACGGGCGCCTGGCGTCGGGGGTGGCCGACATCCCCGCCATCCGGGCCGCCGGGATGCGCGTCGGGGTCGGCCTCGACGACCAGGCATGCACCGACTGCTCCGACCCGTGGATGAACATGCGCATGGGCGTCTACCTGCTGCGCGCCGCCACCCACGACCCCGCGGCGATGCCAGTGGCCGACATGCTCGAGCTGCACACTCGCGGCTCGGCCGAGGCGCTCGGCGTCGACGCCGACGTCGGCAGCCTGGAGGTCGGCAAGTACGCCGACTTCTTGGTCGTGGACCCCCGCGCCCCCGACACCGGCCCGGTGTGGGACGACTACGGCAGCTACGTCCTGGCCTGCGGGCTGCGCAATTTGAAGGCGGTCTACGTCGGCGGCCGGCGCGTCGCCGACGGGACCGGATCGAGCGGCCCGCTGCAGGCGGACGCGACCCGTGAGGTCCACGCCCGCCTGCGCGCCATCGCCGCCCGGGGCGGCTGACCGGCAGGCGTTCGGTTCACGTCGATGGGGTGTGGTTGACCATCCAGCGGATGCCGTAGCGGTCCAAGATCACGCCCCAGTACGAACCCCACGGCATATCGGCCATCGGGGAACCCTCGGAGCCTCCCTCCGCCAGCATGCCGTAGACGTGATCGGCCTCGTCCCTGCTGTCGACGTCCACGCAGAGGGTCGTGTTGTTGCCGATCCGGGTCTGCTGGCCCATCGACGAGAGCATGTCGGTGGCCATGAGGAGGTGGCCGCCGGCTATCGGCAGCTCGGCGTGCATCACCTCGTCCCGGTCCCCTTCGGGGATCTCGCCGGGCCCGCCGGGGGGCATCTCAGAGAACCGGCTGATCATGGTGGGCTCGGTGCCGAACACCTTCGCGTAGAACGCGAAGGCCTCCTCGGCCTGCCCGTCGAAGTTGAGGTAGGTGCTGACGCGCGCCATGAGACGGCCTCCTTGGTCGAGGACGCTTCGGCGTCCGGGTCAATCGTCTGCCAGCTACGACGCTGCGTCCAGCGCGAGTTCATCGGCCGGGGTCCCCCGCGGGCTCAAAGCGACGCGAACCATCCCGGCGGCGGGACGTAACCGCCGATCACCGCGTCTACCGCGGCGGCCACCGCGAGCAGCTCGGCGTCGCGCCGCCACCGGCCTATGAGCTGCAGGCCGACCGGCAGCCCTGACTCGCCGCCCAGGCCGGCCGGGAAGGTCACCGACGGCATGTGCCCGACCGACGCCAGCACGCTCCAGGCGGCCAGGTCGTCGAAGGGTCGCTCCTCCCCGTCGATGATCACCGTCCGACCCGTCCGAGGCGACGGGTCATGCGGCCGGGCCGCGACCGCGACCGCCGGGCAGAGCAGGGCGTCCCACCCTTGCATCGCGGCGTCCCACCGGGCGCTCAGCTGCAGCCTGGCCTCGGCGTCGTCGAGGTGATCACGGACGGTTTGGCGCAGCGCCCCGCCGGCGGTGTCCCACTGCTCGGCGGTGAGGCCGTGGGTGATCTCGGCGTGGATCAGCCGCCAGCCCAGCTCCAGCGCCCCGGCGTCGAGCGGCGGCGTCACCGCGGCGACAGTCGCTCCCGCCGCGCTCAACGCGCCGGCCGCGGCGTCCAAGACCGCGGCGGTCTCGGCACCGACGGGGGCCCCGGGATGCTCCGCCCACACCCCGACGCGAAGCGCCCCTGCCGGGGGAGCCGGCGGCGTCGCGGTGCGGGCGGTGAGCGGCTTCGCGTTGGGGGCGGTGAGCGCGGCGAGGACCAGCCGGAGGTCGGCGACGCTGCGGGCCAGCGGCCCCACCACCGAGGTCGGCGGCTCGAGCAGCCCGTCTAGGGGCCACGGCAGGTGCCCCCGCTTGGACACCAGCCCGTTGCTCGGCCGCAGCCCGTACACGCCGCACCACGACGCCGGCACCCGGATCGACCCCGACAGGTCGCTGCCCAGGTCGGCGGCGACCAGCCCGGCGGCCACCGCCGCCGCGGACCCGCCGCTCGACCCGCCCGGGCTGCGCTGCGGGTCCCACGGGTTGCGGGTCGTGCCGTACACCGGGTTGTCGGTCTGCAAGTCGGCGAGCTGGCGGGGGAGGTTGGTGACGCCGAGGATCACCGCTCCCGCGGCCCGCAACGCCGCCACCGCGGGGGCGTCGCGCGATGCCACCATCCCCGCCCGTTCCGGCATCCCTGCGGTGGCGGGCATCCCGGCGACCGCGAACGCCTCCTTGACCGTCATCGGGACGCCGGCCAGCGGGCCCGGGTCGACGCCGGCGGCCACCGCCTCGTCGACCGCGGCGGCGGCCGCCAACGCGGCGTCCCGGTCCGAGGCGACCACCGCGTTGAGCGACGCGCCAGGGCCGCCGATGCGCTCCAGGTGGGCTTCGGCGACGGTGGCCGCCGGCACCTTCCCGGCCCGGACCGCGGCGGCGATGTCGGCCGCGGTCGCGCCGAGCATGCCCGGGGCCGCTTCGGCGGCGGCCCGGCTCACTGGCCCGCCTGCGGCGGGCGCGCCGCCGTCCCCGCGGCGCGGGCGGCGGCCAGCAGCCGTTCGTCGTCGCCGCGCCCTGCGAGCAGGCACACCCCGAGCGGCAGGCCCCCGACGGCCGCGAGGGGCAGGCTGACCGCGGGCAGGCCGCCCAGACCGGCGACGCAGGTGAGGCGCAGGGTCCGCAGCCGAAGGTCGTCTTTGGCCGGCCCTTCCAAGTCGACCGGCGGCGCCACCGTCGCGGCCGACGGCAGGACCAGCGCCCCGCCGGCTGGCACCAGCCCGGCCAGCGCGGCGCGGACCTCCTCGCCGGCCGCCCCGGCCGGCTCCCACGCGGCGGGGTCGGTGGCGGACGCCTCCGCGAACCGGGCGGCGATCCCCGGACCGAGCAGGGGGCGGCGCCGCTCGATCCACCCGCCGTGCGATCGCCACGCCTCGACGAACTGCCGGCCCCGGAACGCGCCGAGCCAAGCCCCGAGCCGCCCGGCGCTCAGCTCGCCGCGGCGCAGCTCGACGCCGAGCGAGGCGGCCAGCCGGCGGGCGGCGTCGGCCACCGCCGCCGCCGCGGCAGGGTCGGCCTCGGCGAGGAGGTCGTCGGCGACGACGAGCACGTCGGGGACCGCCGCGGCGGCCCCCTGGAGCAGGGCCAGGCCGGCCGTTTCCAGCATCGAGCCGGTGGCGGCGAGGACGCCGACGGTGCCGAACGACGGGGCGAACTCGACCACCCCCGCCAGCGGCACCCGGCCGTGAGTGGGCCGCAACCCCCAGACGCCGCAGTACGACGCCGGCACCCGGATGGACCCGCCGGTGTCGGTGGCGAGCGCGGCGGGCACCAGGCCGCCGGCGACCGCGGACGCCGACCCGCTCGACGAGCCGCCGGGCACCCGGCCGGGCGCCGCCGGGTTGGCGGGGGTGCCGTAGTGGATGTTGGTGCCCGACAGGCTGAAGGCCAGCTCGTCGGTGTGGGACTTCCCGACCACCGACGCCCCGGCCTCGACCAGGCGGGTCACGGCCGGGGCGTGGGCCTTCGGGACCGGCGCGTCGGCGAGCCACTGCGGGTTCCCGGCGCCGGTGGCCACGCCCGCCACGTCGATGAGGTCTTTGACCACGATGCCGGTCCCGGCGAGCGGGCCCTCCGGCGCCCCCGGCGCCAGCAGCCGCGGCCCGACCCGCAACGCCCGCAGCCGCTCGGCCAGTCCTGCCGCGGCCCGGACCTGCTCGTCGAGGTTCGCGCGGGCGTGCTCGTCGAGGTTCACCCGACCGCCTCCAGCCACGCCTTGGGGACCGAGAAGTGGACCCCCTTGACGCCGTCGACGACCTGCGACACCGAAAGGTCCCCGGCCGCGCTCAGCCAGGCGTAGGCGGTGGCCCGGTCGACGCCGGTGCGCTCCACGACCAGGGCCACCGCCGCCCGGGTGGCTATGCGCACCGCCTCGTCGAGGTCCTCGTGCAACCCGAGCAGCAGCCACGCGTCGTCGGTCTCGCCGTAGGGCAGGTCCCAAGACGGGGAGGCCGCCTTGCGCAAAGCGACGCGCACCACCGCCCGCAGCGACCCTTCCAGCGCGGTGAGGGCCACCTCCCCGTCGCCTTGAGCGAAGTGGGGGTCGCCCATCTGCAGCAGGGCCCCTTCTGCCCGCACCGGAAGGTGCAGCCGGCTGCCCGTGCCGAGCGGGCGCACGTCGAGGTTGCCGCCGTGGGGGCCGGGCGGCGTCGAGTGGGCCGGGCCGGTGGCGGGGGCCACCGCGACCAGGCCCATGAACGGGCGCAGCGGCAGGGCCAGGCCCGGTCCCGACGGGGCCCGCACCACCGCAGACCCCCCGCCGGGAGCCACCGCCGCGAACCGGGTGACCAGCGGGACCGGGGCGCCGCTGTCGGGATCGGCCTCGGGCATCTCGCCGGGAAGCGCGCCTTTGGCGTGGCGGTTGGAGATCACGCCGTAAGAGACCCGCAGGCGCAGGTCGAGGACCTCCACGGTGACGACGTCGCCGGGTTCGGCCCCCTCGACCCACACCGGCCCGGTGACCACGTGCGGCCCGTCGCGGCGCTGGTCGTGGGGAATGCCGGAGGCCGCGATGGCTGCCGCGTCGGCGAGGACCATGTCGGCCCCCACCCCGAAACCCCCGAAGAACTCGACTGGATCGCGGCCTTGATCACCGAGCAGCCCTTCGTGGCTGACCGTGTCGATTGTAAGGATCTCGTCAGGTTGGACCTTGGCGATAGGCGCGGCATCCGGTCCCGCCACCCATCCCCACGACACGGTGTCGACACCGGCGGGGACGTAGATCCCCGGCCGGTCCCCTTGTCCCGACTGCAGCAACGCGCCCATCACTGCATGCTGCCCCGCCCCGAGGCCGGTCACGTTGCCGGAACATGAACTCTGCGGAGCTCGGCCTTTACCTGATGGCAACACGTGGTGCGCTGTTTGGAAACGTTACGTCGTGAGCATCAAAGGCCGTGCGGATCGACCTTCACTTCTACGGCATGGTGCCGATGTCCGACGCCGGCGCCGGGGCGCCAGCCCCGACCGACCGCCGGGCCACCAACGACGCCGTGGCCGCCGGCTACGCCAACTTGTGCCACTGGGCGGCGACCGCCGACCCGCTCGGCTACGACACCATGTGGCTCACCGAGCACCACTTCCAGTACGAGGGCTACGAGGTCACCCCCAACCTCATCCTCTTCGGGGTGCACCTGGCCGGGCTGACCGAGCGGCTGCGCTTCGGGCAGCTGTTCAACGTCGTCCCGCAGTGGCACCCGCTGCGCCTGGCCGAGGACTTCGCGATGGCCGACATCCTCACCGGCGGCCGGCTGGTGTTCGGCGTGGGCCGCGGCACCGTGCCCCGCGAGGCGCAAACCCTGGGCGCGGTGGTCGCCAGCGGCGACAACGCGATGAGCCGGGAAGCCGACCGGGTCAACCGGGAAATGTTCGAGGAGGCCATGGAGGTCATCCGGGCGGCGTGGTCCGAGGAGGAGTTCAACTTCACCGGCAAGCACTACACCTTCCCGCCGCCGGGCATCCCGGACCGGGGGGCCACCGTCACCCACCTAACCTTGGTGCCCCGACCGGTCCACGGCCCCATCGAGATCTTCCAGGCGGTCAGCTCCCCCGCCACGCTGACCTACGTGGCGTCCCAGGGCATCACCGGCGTGTTCGCGATGGCCCCCTACGGCTTCGTCAAGGCCAACTGGGACCGCTTCGCCGACGCCGCCGCCGACGCCGGCCGGGTGCTGGCGCCCGGCGAGGGGCGCTGCTTCCAGATCCCGGTCCACGCGGCGCGCACCACCGCCGAGGCCGCCCGCGCCGGGCGTCCCGGCCACGACGAGTTCGTCAAGTTCCTGGCCCCATACGGCCGGTTCAAGACCATCGTCGAGGGCTCCGCGTTCGACTACCGCCCGACGATGGAGGAGACCGTCGGCGCCGGGGCGATGGCCATCGGCTCGGTCGAGCAGGTGGCCGACACCCTGGGCCGGTGGGCGGAGCTTTTGGACCTGCGCCACCTGATCCTGTTCCCGGACCTGCCCGGCCTGTCCAGGGAGGCGCTCGACGACCAGCTCCACCTGCTGGCCGAGGACGTCTTGCCCCGCATCGGCGTGCGATTGGACGCCGTCACCCCATGAGCGGCGCCGGCCGCCGCCTGCTGCTCAGCGGCGGAGTGCTGCCTGACGGGACGGCAGCGGACATCGCCGTCGACCCTGACGCGGGCACCATCGTCGAGGTCGCCCCCGCCCTCGACCCCGAAGCAGGCGACATCGTCGAGGACTGCAGCGGCATGGTCGTCGTGCCGGCCCCCGCCGAACCGCACGCCCACCTCGACAAGGCGCTGTCGGCGATGGCCGCGGCCAACCCGGCCGGTGACCTGGCCGGGGCCATCGCCGCGTGGCACGCCCACTGGCCGGAGCTGACCCACGCCGACTTGGTGGCGCGGGCCACGACCGCGGTCGAGGCGATGGTCGCCAACGGGACCACCGCCATCCGGACCCACGTCGACGTCGGCGCCGGCCTCGGGCTGAGAGCCCTCGACGCGCTGGTCGAGGTGCGCGCCGGGTGCCGTCCGCTGGTCGACCTGCAGATCGTGGCGTTGGTCGCCACCCCCCTCACCGGCAGCGGCGGCGCGGCCAACCGGCGGCTGCTTGGCGCCGCGCTCGACGCCGGCGCCGACGTGGTCGGCGGCTGCCCGTACCGGGACCCCGACCCGGCCGCGGCCACCGCCTTGGTGCTCGACGTCGCGGCCGGCGCCGGCCTCCCCGTCGACCTTCACACCGACGAGACCCTCGACCCGGCGGTGCTGACCGTGCGGGACCTGGCCCGCCAGGTCGGCGAGCGGGGCCCGGGGGCGGGCGTGACCGCCAGCCACTGCGTCAGCCTGGCCGTGCAGCCGCCCGCGGTGCAGGAGGAAGTGGCCGCCCTCCTCGCCGCGTCCGGCGTCGCGGTGGTGGCCCTCCCGCAGACCAACCTGTACCTGCAGGCCCGGGGGGTGACCACCGCGCCGCCTCGGGGTCTGACCGCGGTGGGCGCGCTTCGCGCTGCGGGGGTCACGGTGGCTGCCGGCGCCGACAACGCCAGAGACCCGTTTTGCGCGGTGGGCCGCCTCGACGCGACCGAGACCGCGGCCCTCATGGTCATGGCCGCCCACCTGACACCGGGCCAGGCGTGGCACGCCTGCTCGGCGGCGGCCCGGGCCGCGATGGGCCTGCCCGCCGGCGGGCTGGCGCCGGGAGCCCCCGCCGAGCTGCTGGCCCTCGCCGGCGGCGACCTCGCCGACGCGGTCGCCGGCGGGACCGCCAACCGCATCACCGTCCACCGGGGCCACGTCGTGGCCCGCACCACCACCACCCGGACCCTCTGCGGGGTCCCGGAACCACTGGAGGTATGACGCCCATGGCGCTCGTCCAAGAGGCCACCCGCCGGCCTGTCACCGCGTCCGCCGGTGTCAGCTTCGAGGGGGTCAGCAAGAAGTTCCCCGACGGGACCGTCGCGCTCAACCCGGTCACCTTCGAGGTGGAGTCCGGCGAGTTCGTCGCCGTGGTCGGCCCGTCGGGATGCGGCAAGTCCACCCTGCTGCGGCTGGCGTCGGGTCTGACCAAGGCGTCGACCGGCTCCATCGACGTCGCCCCCGGCAAGCTCGGCTACGTCTTCCAAGACGCCACGTTGCTGCCGTGGCGGACGGTGAGGCGCAACGTCGAGCTGCTCGCCGAGCTGCGCGGGGTGCCCAAGGCCGAGGCGCGCGCCGCGGCCAGCGCGGCGATCGCCACCGTCGGGCTGAACGGGTTCGAGGACAAGTACCCCCGGGCCCTGTCCGGCGGCATGAAGATGCGGGCGTCCCTGGCCCGGGCCCTGACCACCGCCCCGGAGGTGTTCCTCTTCGACGAGCCCTTCGGCGCGCTCGACGAGATCACCCGCGAACGGCTCAACGACGAGCTGCTGCGGCTGTTCGCGGACCGGCGGTTCGCGGCGTTGTTCATCACCCACTCCGTCGCCGAGGCGGTGTTCCTCTCCACCCGGGTGCTGGTCATGTCCGGGCGGCCGGGGCGCATCGTCGCGGACATCGACGTCCCCTTCGGCTACCCGAGGGCGTCGGAGCTGCGCTACGACCCGGCGTTCGCCCGCATCGCCGGCGAGGTCGGCGCCGCCCTCCGGGAGGCCCACTCGTGACCTCCGTGGTGCTCCCCGGCGCCGGGCCGGACCTCCCCGACGGGCCCGGCGTCGCGGTGGCTCCCGGCGACGCCCCGGAGAAACGCCCGTCCCTGCTCGGCGTCGTCGTCCCGCCGCTTTTGCTCTCCGCGGCGGTGGTCGGGGTCTGGTACCTGTTCAGTTACGTCATCTTGAAGCCGAGCCGGCGGTTCCTTCTCCCGCCGCCGCAGACGGTCATCCACACCAGCTTCCTCGAGTGGAACAACCTCCACCCGTTGCTGCAGTCGCTGGCGCTGACCGCGAAGGCGGCCGGTCTGGGCCTGGCCATCTCGATCCTGCTCGGGTTCGCGATCGCCGTCGCCATGAGCCAGGCCAAGGCCATCGAACGGTCGGTGTTCCCGTGGGCGGTGGTCGTTCAGACGGTCCCGATCCTGGCCCTGGTCCCGATCATCGGGTTCATGTTCGGCTACAACTTCCGCAGCCGGGTGCTGGTGTGCGTGATCATCGCCATCTTCCCGATCATCACCAACACCCTCTTCGGGTTGCAAAGCGTCGAGGAGGGACCCCACGACCTGTTCACTCTCCAGGGCGTCAGCCGGTGGACCCGCCTGTGGAAGCTGCAGTTCCCGGCCGCGCTCCCCAACGTGTTCACCGGGCTGCGGATCTCCGCTGGCCTGTCGGTCATCGGGGCCATCGTCGGCGACTTCTTCTTCACCCAGGGCCAGCCGGGTCTCGGGATCTTGATCAACACCTACCTCAACCGGCTGGAGACCCCGCAGATGTACGGCGACGTGATCCTGTCGTCCCTGCTCGGGATCTTCGCGTTCTTGATGGTCGGCGCGGTCTCCAAGCGGGTCATCGGCGCCTGGTACGACTCCGCCCGCGGCCGGGCCGCCTGAACCCACACCCGCCCCTCCCCCACCCCCAGCAGCACCGACAAAAGGAGCTCCATGCATCGTCCCTCCCGCCGCGCCGTCGCCGGCATCGCCGCCACCTTGAGCGTCGCCGTCGCCGGATGCGGCTCGAGTAGCACCACGTCGTCGAGCGCGACGACCGCCGCGGCGCCCACCACCGGCTCGCCGACCTCCGCGGTGTCGCTCAAAGGTGTGTGCCCGAGCACCATCGTTACCCAGACCGACTGGGACCCCGAAGCCGACCACAGCGAGCTGTACCAGCTGGCCCTCGGGCCCAACGGGACGATCGACACCAGCAAGAAGACCTACACCGCGGAGATGATGGTCAAGGGGCAAGACACCGGCGTGAAGATCCAGGTGCGCGTCGGGGGCCCGGCTATCGGCTACAACAACGTCGACGCCCAGATGTACACCGACTCTTCGATCTTGCTCGGCTACGTCAGCACCGACGCCGCCATCCGGGACTCGTCGGGCCAGCCGACAGTGGCGCTGGTCGCGCCCCGCCAGCACAGCCCGCTGATGTTCATGTGGGACCCGTCGAAGTACCCCCAGCTGTCGACGGTGGCCAGCATCGGCCAGTCCAACGCCAAGGTGCTAGTCGAGTCCGGGCAGGCCTACACCGACTACCTGGTGGGCAAGGGGATCTTGAAAGCCGGGCAGCTCGACACCGCCTACAACTCGACGCCAACTCAGTTCGTGGCGTCGGGAGGCGCCGACGTGCAGCAGGGCTTCGCCACCGCCGAGCCCTACATCTACGCCCATGAGCTGCCGCAGTGGGACAAGCCCCTCAAGTACGCGCTGATCTCCTCGACCGGCTACGACCCCTACGCCGAGGCGCTCGCCACCCTCCCGGCCAACGTCACCAAGTACGCGGCGTGCTTCAAGAAGCTGATCCCCGACATCCAGCAGGCCCAGGTCGACTACGCCGAGAACCCGGGGCCGGCCGACGCGTTGATCGTCAAGCTGGTCTCCGCGTACAACAACGGGTGGGTGTACGACGCCAACGTCGCGGCGTACTCGGCCAAGACCCAAGTCGCCGACGGGATCATCGCCAACGGCAGCGACGGGGTCATGGGCAGCCAGGACGCGTCGCGGATCTCCAACCTGATCACCCAGCTGACCCCGATCGACACCAAGGCCGGCAAAGCCCCGAAGGCCGGGCTCAGCGCGTCGGACCTGTTCACCAACCAGTTCATCGACACCAGCATCAAGCTGCCGGCGGGGACGACGGGCTCCTAGCCCGCCTCGAGGCTGCCCCGGGGCCGCCGCCGGCGGCCCCGGGGCCGGCGCTGCAGCGCCGCCTCCACCGCCCGGGCCGTGTTGCGTCCGCTGGCGCCCCACACCCCCGCACCGGGGAAGGTGCCCGCGCCGGTGAGGAACAGACCCCGGACCGGGGTCCGGTAGCGGGTCAGCTCCCGGTCCCGGCCGGCGAGCGCGGCGAGCGGGCCGCCGGGGAACGACGGGGCGTGACCCTGGCGGAGCCCGAAGTCCCGTTCGTAGTCGGGCGGGGTGACCGCCCGCCACCGTCGCACCCCCTCCAGCCACCCGGGCTGGGTGTGACGGGCGAACGCCTCCAGCCACCGGGCCGGCTCGACGGTGGAGTCCCAGCCGCCTTTCAGCTGCCACGGCGTGAAGAGCACCTCGAGGCTGAAGGTGTGGCCGCCTCCGGGCGGGGCCACGCTCGGGTCGGCCAGGTCCGGGACGTTGGCGAAGAAGATCGGCTGGTCGGCGACCGCGCCGCTCGCCGCGGCCCGGTGGGCGGCGGCGATCCCGTCCAGACCGGGGGTGATGATGGTCGTCTCGCCGCCCCGGTCGGCCAACCCGAGCGCGGCCCGGAACCGGTCGTCGGCGGGATAGCGCGGCGGGGCGTCGACCACCGCGTCCAGCTTCGACTCGTAGCCTTCCTGGTGCGAGCGCGCCGCCCAGCGGGCGAGCATCCGGTGGGCGGCGGGCGGCGCCCCGGTCAGCCAGCCGACCAGCGCCTGGCGGGGGTCCGCAGCGCACACGACGACCGGGGCGGTGAGCTCCTCGCCGCCGGCGAGAGCCACGCCGCGCACCGCCGGGCCCTCGCAGTCGATGCGGACCACGTCGGCGTGGCAGCGGACCCGGCCGCCCGACGCGACGACGGCCGCGCCGAGCGCGTCGGTGAGCGCCCCGCTCCCCCCGACCGGCCGGCCGGTCGGCGCCAGGTGGGCCAGGGCGTAGCCGAGCGCGCCCAGGCCGGTGCCCGGGGCGCCGGGCGGGAGCCCCCACACCGCCGGGCCGGTGGCGCACACCGGCGCGGCGAGCGCCTCGCTGTCGAACCACTGGCGTACCGCGTCGCCGACGGCCATGCGCGACAGCCTCAGCAGCCGGGCGACGCCCTCCCCCCGGCGGGCGGCCAGGCGCCGGGCGACGCCCGTCGGCGTCGGGGTGATGGCGGTCACCTCGAGGAGGAGGCGGGCGACGGGAGTGGTCGCGTCGAGGTAGGCCCGGTAGGCGTCGACCTGGCGGGGATGGGTCAGGCCCAAGCCGGCCAAAGTGCGTTCGGGGTCCCGGAAGATCGTCCAGCCCTCGGCCGCCTCGCCGGCGGGGACCGTCAGGTAGTGGCGGACCGGGTCCATCTCCACGTAGCGCAGCCCGTGGGCGGCCAGGTCCAGCTCCTCGATCACCCTGCTGGCCCGGATCATCGAGTGGTCGCAGTTGCACACGTTGACCCGGGCGCCGAGCGCGTCGACGGTGGACGCGCAGCCGCCTACCTCCCCCCGCCGTTCGAGGACCAGCACGTCGAGGCCGGCCGCGGCCAGGTACGCGGCGCACACCAGGCCGTTGTGGCCGGCGCCGACCACGATCACGTCCGCGTCGGTCGCCACCTCGGCAGTCGAGCACCCCTGAGCGGCCCGACGATGGCGGGCCGGTCACGGCTACGTGAAATCACCGCTGGCGGGTCGGCCGGCGGCCCGGCGGCGGGTCGGGGTCAGTTTGGCGCGCTCGCGACGACGCGGCGATCAGCAGGTGTCGCAAACCCGCACGCCAGCGCGGGTTTGCGACAGATGCTCTCCTCGACGGGTCGCCGGCCCCGCCAGGCCTGCTCTTCGGCGCCGGCCGCGCGGCACCACCGGTCGGGGCTCTTCGGGAGCGGGCCGGGTTAGAAGTAGGTGGTGGCGTGCTTGGCGAAGTCCAGCACCGGCGACGACACCCCAGCGAAGATGGTGAACGCCGCGCACACCGCCAGGGTGATCCCGACGGTGAAGGGGATCTCGACCCGGCCCTCCGGCGGGGCGAGGAGGGCCACCGCGCCGTCCCCGTCGCTGCTGGCCGCCACCGCGCCGGGCCCCTGGGACAGCGCCGGCTCGCGGGGGGTGTCGAAGCCGGGGATCGGCCGCAGGCCGGCCAGGGCGGCGCCGTCGGTCGGCTCTTTGGTCTCGTCCACCTCCGGCGAGGAGTACATGAGCAGCCCGACCCGCAGGTAGAAGAACGCGGCGATCGCCGCGGCCAGCATGCCGATGATGGCCAGGGCGTACTGGCCCCGGTTGACCGCGGCGGCGATCACGTAGAACTTGGCCAAGAACCCCGACGTGAACGGCACGCCGGCCTGGGCCAGGAGGAACAGCAGCATCACCAGCGCCAGGCCCGGCCGTCGCCGGCCCAGGCCTCTGATGGCGCCGAGGTCGTTGCGGGCCTCTCCCTCCCCTTGCACCAAGCCGATCACCGCGAACGTGCCGGCGATGATGAAGGTGTAGGTCAGCAGGTAGAACAAGGCGCCGGCGGTCCCCTGGCTGCTGGCCGACTGCAGGCCGATCAGGACGTAACCGGCCTGGCTGATCGACGAGTACGCCATCATCCGCTTGAGGTCGCGCTGGGCGATGGCCAGGACCGACCCGACGAGCAGGGTCAGCACCGCGATCAGCCAGATCGCCGGCCGCCAGTTGGCCTCCTGGCTGTGGAAGCCCTCGAGCAGCACCCGGAACAGGCCGGCGAAGCCGGCTGCCTTGGCCACCGCCGCCATGTACCCGGTGAACGGCGTCGGGGCCGCCTCGTAGACGTCGGGGCTCCAGAAGTGGAACGGGACCGCGGCCACCTTGAACCCGAGACCGACGATCAAAAGGGCCATCCCGCCGAGGAGGATGCCGTCGTTCGGCAGCGTGGTGCGGGCCAGGAAGACGCTCATCTCGTCGAACTGGGTGGTGCCGGTGGCGCCGTACGCCAGGGCCGCGCCGTAGAGGAAGATCGCGGAGGAGAACGACCCGAGGATGAAGTACTTGAGGCCGCCCTCGCCCGACGCGGCCCGCCTGCGGTGGTAGGCGGTCATCACGTACAGGGCGATCGACATGATCTCCAGGCCGAGGAACAGCATGATCGTCCCGGCCGACGCGGCCATCAGCATGGCCCCGGTCGACGCCAGCAGCATGAGCACGTAGGCCTCGACACCGTCGAGGCCTTCCCGCTGCAGGTAGCTGTCGGAGAGGAGCGCGCCGAAGAGGGTGGCCACGCTGATCAGCAGCATGAACAGCACGCTGAAGCGGTCGTAGAAGATCTGGTTGCCGATGGCCTTGGTCGCGGCGTGGTTGCCGACGTCGATCCACTGGAACACCGACGCGCCGGCGGCCAGGCCGGAGATGATCACCGTCAGCAGCGGGTACAGGCCGGGCCGGGACCGCTTGGGCAGCACCGCGGAGATGACGAGGAGCACGAGTGCGCCGATGGAGAGGACCAGCAGCGGGAGGATCGTGCGGTACTCGACGGGGATGTGCAAGGAGTTGAACGCCTGGCACAGCCCGGTGACCTTGCCGGGGGTGACCTGGCAGCCGGTGGCCGGCGCCTGGACCGTCTGGCCGACGAGGGTGTGCGACAACAGCCCGATCACGGGGTGCCTCCTGTTCCGGGCGTGACGGCGGCGGTCTGCACCCCGGTCGGCGTCTGCTGACCACCGTTGACGTTCTGGTCGGCGGGCACCGCGTACACGGTGCCGACGCCCTTGCTCGGGATGTGGAAGCCGGGGTCGGCGTACTGGACGTGAGCGACGAGGTTGGACACCGCCGGCGTCACCCGGTCAAGGAGGGGCTTGGGGTAGACGCCGAGGAACACGATCCCGACGATCAGCGGTGCGATGGCCGCCTTCTCCCGCCACGTCATGTCGATCACGTGCTCGTTGGCGCCGGTGGCCCGGCCCTGGAACACCCGCTGGTAGGCCCACAGCAGGTACACCGCGGAGAGGATCACGCCGGAGGTGCCGACCACCGCCCACCACCGGTGGGTGATGAACGTACCGACCAGCACCAGGAACTCGCCGACGAAGCCGTTAAGGCCGGGGAGGCCGACCGCGGCCATGACCACCACGATGAACACGCCGGCGAGGATCGGCGCCGACTTCTGGATGCCGCCCAGCTCCGAGATGCGAAGCGTGCCGCGCCGGTCGAGGAGCATCCCGACGAGGAAGAACAACGCGCCGGTGGTCAGGCCGTGGTTGACCATCTCGAAGACGCTGCCGGAGATGCCCTGGCTGGTGAACGCGAACACGCCGAGGACGATGAAGCCGACGTCGGCGACCGAGCCGTAGGCGACGAGCCGCTTCAGGTCCTTTTGGACCGCGGCGACGATGCAGCCGTAGACGATCCCGACGGCGCCGAGGGTCAAAAGCACCGGCGCCAGGTCGATGGCCGCCTTGGGGAGCAGGTACACCCCGAAGCGCAAGATGCCGTAGGTGCCGAGCTTGAACAGCAGGCCGGCGAGGATCATCGACCCGGCGGTCGGCGCCTCGGTGTACGCGTCGGGCATCCAGGTGTGGAACGGGACGACCGGCATCTTCACCGCGAACGCCACGGCCATGGCCGCGAAGATCAGCTCCTGGTCGGAGGTCGGCAGGTGGCTGGCGTAGCGGGCCAGGGTGATCAGGTCGAAGGTCTCCCGGCCGCCGTTGAGGGGAGCGACGAGGAACACCAGCGCCAGGATCCCGACGAAGAGGAACGCCGAGCCGGCGAAGGTGTAGATGAAGAACTTCATCGCCGCGTAGTTGCGCCGGAAGCCGCCCCACCCGGCGATCAGGAAGTAGCCGGGGACGAGGGTCACCTCGAAGAGCACGAAGAAGAGGAACAGGTCCATCGCCAGGAACGTGCCGATGAGCGCCGCTTCGAGCAGCAGCATCCACCCCATGAACGACTTGGCGTCCCCGACCAGCTTGGGGCCGTACATGGCGACCGGGAACAGCACCGCGGTCATGGCCACGAGGAACAGCGAGATGCCGTCGACGCCGACCTTCCAGCCGATGCCGAACTGCCCGAGCCAGGCGTGCTGGCTGACGAACTGGAACCCGGCGTCGTGAGCCTTGAACTCGGCGACGATGGTCCCGGCGACGGCCAGCTCCGCGACCGCGAACGCCAGCCCGACCGGGCGGACCAGCGACGCCCTTCCTTGGGGCAGGAGGACGACGACCGCCGCGCCGAGGAGCGGCAAGAAGATGGCGACGGTGAGGATCGGGAAGCTCAGGGTGCTCATGCTCCACCCACTCGTGCGGCGACGTAGGCCAAGATGACCGCCAGGCCGCCGGCCAGGCCGAGGGCGTAGTTGCGGACGTAGCCGGTCTGGACCCGGCGCAGCTGGCGGCCGGTGCCGGTGATCAAGGAGGCGACGCCGTTGACCGCGCCGTCGACGCCGCGGGCGTCGAGCTCGTAGGCCATGGCGTCGGCGCCGGACTCGATCGGCCCGGAGACGGTGGCTGCCAGCGCCTCGTCGATGTACCAGCCGTGCGCCAGGAACGCCGGCTCGAGGGCGGGGACCTCGACCTTGCGCCACGTGCGCAGGCCGGCGAACAGCCCGATGAAGGCCAGCGCGGTGGTGATGATGCCGAGCACCCACTTCGTGTTGGTGGCCACGTGGATGGCCGGGGCGATGGCCGTCGGGAAGACCGGCTCGAGGAACTTCTCGAGGTGGTTGAAGCCGCCGAAGTTGGCGTTGATCAACCATCCGATGGTCGAGAGGACCGCGAGGATGATCAGCGGGAGGGTCATCACGGGCGGTGACTCGTGGGGTCTGCCGCTGTGCTCGCCGTGCGCCCCCTCGTGGGGGGCGTGGGCGGCTTCCTCGGTCCCGGTGCCGCCCGGCGCGACCGTCGAGCCCTCCGCGGCCGGGTCGTTGCCGACCGCCGCGTGGGCGCTGTCGCCTCGAGCCTCGGACCAGCGGGCCTTGCCGAACCACACCAACGCCACCTGGCGGCTCATGTAGTAGGCGGTCAGCCCGGCGGTCACCGCGCCGGCCAGCCACAGGAAGAAGTTCATGTGGTAGGCGGACGCCAGGATGTCGTCCTTGGACCAGAAGCCGTCGAAGGGCGGGATGCCCGAAAGGGCCAGGTACCCGATGATGAACGTCGGGAAGGTGATCGGCAGGTACTTGCGCAGCGCGCCCATCTTCTTCATGTCCTGCTCGTCGTGGAGGGCGTGGATCACCGACCCGGCGCCGAGGAACAGCAGCGCCTTGAAGAAGGCGTGGTTGATCATGTGGTACAGCCCGGAGGTGTAGTCGCCGGCCCCCTCGGCCATGAACATGTACCCCAGCTGGGAGAGGGTGGAGTAGGCCAGCACCCGCTTGATGTCGTTTTGGGCGCAGGCGATGGTCGCCGCGAAGAACATGGTCGCCGCGCCGATGCAGGCGATGACCCACTGCGAGCTGTGGCTGAAGTGCAGGATCGGGGCGGAGCGGGCCACCAGGTACACGCCGGCGGTGACCATGGTCGCGGCGTGGATCAGGGCGGAGACCGGCGTCGGGCCCTCCATGGCGTCGGGCAGCCACATGTACAGGGGGATCTGCGCCGACTTGCCGGCCGCGCCGAGGAAGATCATCAGTCCCAGGCCGGTGGCGAACGTGCCGTTCAAGGTGGCGTGGCCCCCGAGGAGGCCACTGGACGCGGTGCCGAGCACGGTGGAGTAGTTGAACGAACCGAAGTGGTTGAACATCAAGAACAGGGCGACCATGAACCCGAAGTCGCCGACCCGGTTGGTGACGAACGCCTTCTTGGCCGCCACCGCCGCGCTCTCCCGGTCGAACCAGAACCCGACCAGCCCGTAGGAGCAGAAACCGACGCCTTCCCAGCCGACGAAGCTGAACAGGTAGCTGTTGGCCATGACCAAGACGATCATCGACGCGAGGAACAGGTTCAGCAGGAAGAAGAACCTCGGGTAGTCCCGGTCGCCGCGCATGTAGCCGATGGAGTACAGGTGGATGAGGCTGCCGACGCCGGTGACGAACAGCGCCATGGTCATCGACAGCGGGTCGATGCGCAGCGCGAAGTTGACGTGGAGCCCGGCGACGGGCAGCCAGGTGAAGATGTTCTTCTCGATCAGGCGCCCGTTGCCGGCGGCGTTGTCGCCGAGGAGGGTCAGCCAGGTGACCAGCACCGCGGCGAAGGACCCGAAGGACAGGATGGTGGCCAGCCAGCCGGCGAGCGGGTCGCCGAGGCGTTTGCCGCCGAAGACCAACAACAGCGCTCCGGCCAGGGGCAGGGCGAGGACGATGTATGCCGCGTTCACTGCTCGATCAGCCCTTCAGCATGTGGAGGTCGTCGGCCGTCGCCTCGGGCCGGCGGCGGAAGATGGCGACGATGATGCCGAGGCCGACCACGACCTCGGCGGCCGCCACCACCAGAATGAAGAACACCGAGGCCTGCCCGCCGATGTCGTTCAGCATCCTGGCGAAGGTCACGAACGTCAGGCTCACCGCGTTGAGCATGAGCTCGACGCACATGAACATGATCAGCACGTTGCGCCGGACCAGCAGGCCGGTGGCGCCGATCCCGAAGAGGATCGCGGCCAGCACCAGGTACCAGGCTCCGGGGACGGTCATCGCTTCGCCTCCGCCTTGTCGGCCGCCGCGGCAGCCACACCGGCCTGCTCGTCCTTGGTCAGCTCGCTCGGCGCCCGGCTCTGCTGGCGGGCCAGCACCACGGTGGCGACCACGGCGATCACGAGGAGGGCGGAGGTCATCTCGAAGGGGAGAAGGTAGCGGGTGTAGATCGACTGCCCGAGCTTCTGGATGTTCTCGCCCGGCCCGTTGAGGTCGCCGGCGACGCCGTGCTGGCCGGTGGACCAGTTGCCGACCCGGGACAGCACCAAGATCTCCGCCAGCGTGATGAGGCCGAGGATCACCGCCAGGGGCTTCTGGCCCCTGAACGGCTCTCGCATGAACCGCTCCCGGCGGTCCACGCCGAGGAACATGATCACGAACAGGAACAAGATGACCACCGCGCCGGCGTAGACGATGATCTGCACCGCGGCGAGGAAGTCGGCGGACTGGTCGATGAACTCCAGGGCGATCCCGAACAAGGTGATCACGAGCATCAACGCGCAGTGCACCGGGTTTCGTAGCAGGACCACGCCGAGCGCGCCGGAGAGGATCAGCACCGCCCCGACCGCGAACACCGCCCACGCCGACGCGTGGGCCAGGTGAACCGACATCGGTTGGGGGGTGGCCAGGAGGGCGGCGATCACTTCTTGTTTCCCTTCTGGTGCTTGGGCTTTTGGGGCGCGTTCTCGATGCCCCGGGGGGCGCTGCCTTCGACTCCGATGCCCCGCAGCGCGTTGCCGGCGAGCTCGCGCACCGCCTTGTCGAACGGGGCGGCGTGGTCGGCGGCCGCGGGGTCGGACTGGCCGGCCTGGGCCGGGCGCACGCCGTAGCCCAGCTCACCGGACCACAGCGGCTGGCCTTCCTTGGCGGCCACGCCGGCGGGGCTGGTGGCGCGCATCCACGCCGAGGTGTTGCGCTCGTCGCCTGGCTTCCAGTCCTCCCACGGCAGCTGGCGGGGGTTGCCTTCGTCGTCTACGACCAGCTCGGCTTTGGTGTAGATGGCGTCTTGGCGGCTGACGAAGGACCACTCGAACATCTTCGACTCGGTGATCGCCTCGGTCGGGCACGCCTCCACGCACATGTCGCAGTGGATGCAGCGCAGGAAGTTGATCTCGTAGACGAACCCGTACCGCTCGCCCGGCGACACCGGCGCGTCGGGCGGGTTGTCGGCGCCGCGCACGTAGATGCAGCGGGCCGGGCACACCCCGGCGCACAGCTCGCAGCCGATGCACTTCTCCATGCCGTCCTCGTAGCGGTTGAGGACGTGGCGGCCGTGGAAGCGCTCCGGCTTGGGCCGCTTGACCTCCGGGTACTGGACGGTGACCTTCGGCTTGAACGGCAGCTTGCCGGTGACGAAGAAGCCCTTGAAGAAGTTGAAGAACCCGTCGACGCCGCTCATGAGGACGCTCCTCTGCCCGACGGGATCTCCGCGTCGGCGCTGATCTGGACCTCCATCGCGGAGGCGTCCTGCCCGACGTCGATGGCCCGCAAGAGCAGGGCGAAGCCGAGCAGCGACCCGCCGAACGCGGCCAGCCCCCACCACCGTCCGACCTGGAAGCCGGCGACGATCATGAGCATGGCCAGGGAGGCGGGGATGAGCCGCTTCCAGCCCAGCTCCATCAGCTGGTCGTAGCGGACGCGGGGCAGGGTGGCCCGGATCCAGATGAAGATGTAGAGCAGCACCATCACCTTGATGAAGAACCACAGCGGCCCGACGCTGTTGCCGGCGATGCGGGGCCCGTCGGGGCCGCCCAGCCACAAGGTGGTGATCAGCGCGGCCTGGACGACCAGGTTGGCGTACTCGGCCAGGTAGAAGAGCGCGAACCCGATGGAGGAATACTCCATGTTGAACCCGCCGGAGATCTCCTCCTCGGCCTCGACCAGGTCGAACGGCGCCCGGGTGATCTCCGCGGTCGCCGCGATGGAGTACAGGGCGAAGGGGATCAGCGCGGTGTGGATGATGTTCCAGTGCCAGAGGAAACCGCCGTGCTGGGCGGCGACGATGGCGCTGGTGTGCACCGACCCGGTGACGACCACGACGGTGGCGATGGTCAGGCCGAGCACCGCCTCGTAGGAGACCATCTGGGCGCTGGCGCGCACCGACGCCAGCAGCGAGTACTTCGCTCCCGACGACCAACCGGCGAGCATGATGCCGTAGACCGCCACCCCCGAGCACATGAGGAAGAACAGGATCCCCCACGGCGGGTCGACCAGCTGCAGGCGGGTGGTGTGGCCGGCGACGGTGATGGTCCCGCCGAAAGGCACGATCGACATGGCCAGGATGGCCGGGGCCAGCGCGATGTACGGCGCCGCCTTGTAGATGACCTTGTCGGCCCGGGCCGGGGTGAACGCCTCTTTGAAGAACAGCTTCACGCCGTCGGCCAGCGACTGCAGCGAGCCTCGGGGGCCGGCCCGGTTGGGTCCGTGGCGGACGCCGAGCCAGGCCACCGCCCACCGCTCGTACATGACCATGAACAGCACCGAGACCATCACGATGGCGAACACCGCGATGACCTTGACGACGAGGATGATCCACACCGCCAGGTTGAGGCCGTGCGCGAACAGCGGATCGCCGGTCATTCGCCGGAACCTCCTACGGAGTCGACGGAGCGGGCAGGGACGACGGAGAGGGTGACCGCGGTGCACTCCGAGCGGCTGTCGATCAGCGAAGCGGCGCTGGCTCCGGGCAGGTTGAAGGTGACCGCGACCGTTCCCGGGGCCAGGCTCGGGTCGACGGTGACGGGCAGATCCAGCGAGCCCCGGGCGGTGCTGACCCGGACCGCGGCGCCGGCGGTGAGCTCCAGGCGGGCGACGTCGTCGGGATGGATCCGGGCG
Organism: Acidiferrimicrobium sp. IK; assembly: GCF_025499425.1. GTDB lineage: Bacteria > Actinomycetota > Acidimicrobiia > Acidimicrobiales > Palsa-688 > Acidiferrimicrobium. Next base: position 459,742 of record NZ_JAIMCB010000001.1, on the reverse strand, counting down.
GTCGGTGCCGGGTGCAGCCCGGCCAGCGACGGCGAGTGGGCCAGCGCGGTGCCGCCGTCCCAGAGGGTCCGGCCGCTAACGAGGAGCAGCTCGCCGGTGTCGGCCGGAGCGGAGGATGACGCGGTGGCCGGGCCGGCGGCGGGCGCTGCGAGCATGGCGGGGCGCGGCCCGTCGGGGCTCTCAGCCGGCGGGGCGGTGTCGGGTCCGGACTCGGACGCTGACTCAGCGGGCGTTTCGGGGGTGGGGGCGTTGGCGGCCGACGCCGGCTCGGCTTCGTCGCCGCCGGGCCCGGTGGCCGCCTCGGCGGGGGCGTCGCTGAACGCCGACAGCCGGCCGGCGCCGGCGCCGAAGAACTCCGTCGGCGAGATCAGGTGCGCCTCGGTGGACTGGATCCCGGGGTCGGCCATCGGGTCCAGGCGCCGGGCGATGCGCAGCGCCCCGCCGGCGCCGAGCGGCACCGGCACCCCGTCGCGGCCTTCCCGGCTGGAGAGCAGGTCGTAGCTGACCCCGGCGTGCAGCGGCGACACCGCCTCGATCTCGGCCCAGATGTCCTCCAGGCTGGACCACCCGAAGTCGTGCCCCATGCGGGCCGCGAGCTCCACCGCGATCATCCAGTCCGGCCACGCGCTGCCCGGGCTGGTGACGATCTGGCCCAGCCGCGACACCCGGCCCTCCAGGTTGGTGAAGGTCCCGCGCCGCTCGGCGTAGGTGGCGGCGGGCAACACGACGTCAGCCTTGCGGACCGAGTCGGTGAGGAACGTGTCGACAGCGACGACGAAACGGGCCTGGGCGATGCCCCGCAGGGCCGCTCCCCCGTCGGGGAAGTCGGTGAGGGGGTCGGCGCCGAGCAGCACCAGACCGCCGATGCGGCCGTGGGTCGCGGCCTCGAGGATCCCGGCGGTGTCGAGGCCCTTGGCCGCGGGAAGCTCCCCGCCCCAGTGCTGCGAGTACCACTCCCGGCCCTGGTCGAGACCGACCCGGCCGGGCAACACGCCGGGGGCCAAGCCCATGTCGAGGGCGCCGTGCACGTTGGACCGGCGCAGCCCGGACAGGAACGCCACGCCCTCGAGGCCGGCCAGCGCTCGGGCGGCCTCGGCCACCGACTCGCCGGTCTCCGCCAGAGACGGCCGTCCGAGGACCACGACGACCGCCGGTCCCCCGGCCGCTTTGCCCGCCGCGGCGTCGAGCAGGGCGCTGACTTCGGGCACCTCGCCGGCCAGCACGGAGCGGACCAAAGCCGCGGCCTGACCGGGCCGGTAGCGCAGCGACGCCGCGCTGTAGCGGGTCATCCCGGTGTTGGAAGGCGACAGCTCGATGATCGCCTGGCCCTTCTGGGCCGCGTCGCGGAGGCGCAGGTACAGGACCGGCAGCTCCTCTTTGATGTCCCCGCACAGCGTGATGACGACCGGCGCGGCGGCGGCCTGGTCGATGGTCGCCTTCGGCAGCCCGAGGACGGTCTCCGCCGGCAGCCCGTCGCCGAGCTGCGCGTCGACGTGGTCGGTGCGAAGCGCCAGGCGGGCCAGCTTGGCCCACGCGTAGGCGTCCTCGTTGGGCAGCCGGGAGCCGCCGATGACCGCCACCTGGTCGCCGTCGCCGATGCGGGCCGCGGCGGCCAGGCCGTCGGCTGCGGCGGCCAGCGCCTCGGGCCACGACACCTCGACCAGCTCGTCGCCTTGGCGGATCATCGGCGCCCGCAGCCGCTCGGGGCTGTTGACGGCCTGGAAGTCGAACCGGCCCTTGTCGCACAGCCAGCCCCAGTTGACCGGGTCGGCGTCGACGCCGATGTAGCGGGTCAGCTCGTCGGAGCTGGCCTGCGCCGCGACCCGGCACCCGACCGAGCAGGAGGTGCAGGTGCTCTCCACCTGCTCGAGGTCCCACGGCCGGGCCCGGAACCGGTACGGCTTGGCGGTGAGCGCCCCCACCGGGCAGATCTGCACCACGTTGCCGGAGAAGTAGTCGGCGTAAGGCTCGGTCGGGAACGTCGCCACCTCGGTGGTGTCGCCCCGCTCCGCGAAGTCGATCAGCGGGTCGCCGGCCACCTCGTCGGCGAAACGGACGCAGCGCCCGCACTGGATGCAGCGCTCCCGGTCCAGGTACACCAGCGTCGAGAGCGGGATCGGCTTGTCCCAGTGGCGCTTCTCCTCGACGAAGCGGCTCTCGCCGGGCCCGTAGGCCAGCGTCTGGTCCTGCAGCGGGCACTCCCCGCCCTTGTCGCACACCGGGCAGTCGAGCGGGTGGTTGACGAGCAGGAACTCGAGGACCCCGTCTTGGGCCTTTTTGGTCATCTCCGAGGTGGTGGAGATCACCATCCCGTCCGCGACGGGGTTGTAGCACGCCGGCATCAACGTCGCGCCCCGGGGGCCGGTGACTTCCACCAGGCACATCCGGCACATGCCGACCGGCTTCATCCGCGGGTGGTAGCAGAAGCGGGGGATGTACACGCCGGCCTCGTCGGCCGCGGTGATGATCAGCGTCCCCTTGGCGGCGGTGCGCTCCTGGCCGTCGAGGGTGAAGGTGACCGTCTCGCCGGTCGCCGGCGGGTTCGGCGGGGAGGTGCCCACCGCGCTCTGCGTCACATACGGGGGGGTGTAGGGCCGGTCCTTGCGGGTGAGCTCCACCCGCTGGGTCACGCCCTGTCGTTGAGCGTCGAGGGGTTGCGTATCAGACACTGGCCAGCTTCCCGGGGAGACGGTCGGGGGGGAACGGGCAGCGCCCGTCGCGGATGTGGGCGAGGAACTCGTCGCGGAACATGCGGATGCCCGACGAGATCGCCGGCGGCATCGACGGCCCGAGCACGCAGATCGTCGTCTGGGCCGGGGGCCAGCGGACGCCGGGCGAGATGTTGTCGCACACGTCCATGAGCAGGTCCAGGTCCGACTCGCGGCCCTGACCGTTCTCGATGCGCTGCAGGATCTTCTCCAGCCACCCGCCGCCCTCCCGGCACGGCGTGCACTGCCCGCAGCTCTCCCGGTGGAAGAACCGGACGATGCGCCACGCGGCGCGCACCATGCAGGTGGTGTGGTCCATCGGGACCACCGACCCGGAGCCGGCCATGGTGCCGACCTCGGCGATCTTCTCGTTGGCGAGGAGCACGTCGAGGTGCTCCGGGCCGAGCCACGGCGACGACGCCCCGCCCGGGATGAACGCTTTCAGCTCCCCGCCGTCGCGGATGCCCGCCCCGAGCGACGGGTCGAAGATCAAGTCGCGGAAGCTGACCTTGGCGAACTCCAGCTCGTAGTTGCCGGGCCGGTTGACGTGCCCGGCGAGCGCCAACAGCTTGGTCCCCTTGGAGCGGCCCTCCCCCAACGCGGCGAACGCGTCGCCGCCGTTGAGCATGACCCAAGGCAGGTTGGACACCGTCTCGACGTTGTTGACGATCGTCGGCGCGCCGTACAGCCCGACCACGGCCGGGAAGAACGGCGGCTTGATCCGGGGGTAGCCCCGCTTGCCTTCGAGGGACTCGAGCAGGGCGGTCTCCTCGCCGCAGATGTAGGCGCCGGCGCCGGGATGGACCACGACGTCGATGTTCCAGCCGCTGGCGAAGATGTCCCGGCCGACCGCGCCGTAGGCGTACGCCTCGTTGAGGGCGGCCTGCAGCCGCTCGATGCCGAGCGGGAACTCGCCGCGCACGAACAGGAACACCTGGTCCGCGCCGATGGCGTACGCGCAGATGAGCGCCCCCTCGATCAGCTGGTGGGGGTCGCCCTCAATGAGCATGTGGTCCTTGAAGGTGGCCGGCTCGCTCTCGTCGCCGTTGATCGTCAGGTACACCGGCGTGGGCTTGGCCAGCATCCCCCACTTGCGGCCGGCCTCGAAGCCGGCGCCGCCCCGCCCGAGGATGTTGGCGGTGTTGACCTGCTCGTGGATCTGCTCGGGCGTCATCGACAGCGCCTTGCGCAGACCCTGGTAGCCGCCGTCGGCCAGGTAGGTCTCGAGGGTCCAGGACCGGGGCGTGCCGAGGCGGCGGGTGACGATGTGCGGCGCGTCGGTGATGGTCATTCCTGGCCCTGACTGTCGGTGCTGCCCTGACTATCCGCGCTGCCTTGGGGGTTGCGGCCGTCGGGGGCGGCGGTGGTGCGGGTACCGGTGCGGTCCAGGCCCCGGCCGCCCTCGTGGGCGATGACCGCGGTGGTGCTCAGCGTGGTGCGAAGCTCCACGCCGGCGTCGTGGGGCCCGGCGGGCTGGCCGCCGTCGGCGTCGGGCTCTACGGCGAGCGGCTCGGGGCTGGCGGAGTTCTGCCCGGAGCGGGCCGGTACCGGAGGCCCCCCGGCGCCGTGGACGCTCTGGCCGGCCGCCCGGAGGCCGACGTTGCGGTCCACCCGCGACAGCACCCCGTGGGGCGGGACCTCGGCGTCGAGGCGTCCGGCGCGCAGGTCCTCGGTCAGCTGGGCGAAACGCTCGGGGTCGAGGTCCCCGAAGAACCGCCAGTTGACCGTGGCGCACGGAGCGTTGCCGCACAGCGCCAGGCATTCGGCGTCTTCGAGGGTGAACATGCCGTCGGGGGTGGTGCCTCCCGGCGCGATGCCGAGCTGGTCCTCGGCGGCTTCGAGCAGCTCGTAGGCGCCTTGGAGCATGCAGGCGATGTTGGTGCACACCGCCACCACGTATTTGCCGACCGGCTCGACGTGGAACATGTCGTAGAACGTCGCGGTGCCGCGCACCTCGGCCGCGGTGAGGCCCAGCAGCTCGCCGACGTGGTGCATGCCGTCCTCGCTCAGGTAGCCGTCCTGGCCCTGCAGGATGTGCAGGATCGGGATCAGCGCCGAGCGGTGGTGGGGGTAGAGGGCGATGAGCTGGCGCGCACGTTCCTCATTGGCGGGGGTCAACCTGGCCACGTCAGACGATCCTTGCCGAGGCGAACTGGTTCGGTCCAAACGAGCGCTCGAGACGCCCGGTCGAGAGGGGGCTCAACGGTCGACGTCGCCCAGGACCGGGTCGATGGTCGACACCAAGACGATCGCGTCGGCGATGAACCCGCCCCGGGCCATGGTCGAAAACGACTGGAGGTTGGCGAAGCTCGGGGCCCGCACGTGGCAGCGGTACGGGCGCGACGTGCCGTCGGAGACGATGTAGCAGCCCAGCTCGCCGCGGGCCGACTCCACCGGCACGTACGCCTCCCCCACCGGCACCTTGAAGCCCTCGGTGTAGAGCTTGAAGTGGTGGATGAGCGCCTCCATCGACTCGTCGATGCGGCTTCTCGGCGGCGGGGTGACCTTCTTGTCCTGCACCCGGAAATCGCCTTCCGGCATCCGGTCGAGGATCTGCTGGCAGATCCGGATCGACTCGCGGATCTCGTTGATCCGCACCGCGAACCGGTCCCAGCAGTCGCCCTCGCTGCCGACGATGACGTCGAAGTCGACCTCGTCGTAGGCCAGGTAGGGGGTGTCGCGCCGGGCGTCCCACGCCACGCCCGAGCCCCGCAGCAGCGGGCCGGTGCAGCCCAGGTCGAGGGCGGTCTGCGCGTCGAGGGCACCGACCCCCTGCAGGCGCTGCTGGAGGATCGGCTGGCCGGTCAGGAGGTTGTCGTACTCGTCCATCCGCTTCGGGATGGCCTCGCAGATCGCCGCGACGTCGTCGCGCCAGCCGTCGGGGAGGTCGGCGGCGACGCCGCCGGGGCGGATGTAGTTGTGGTTCATCCGCAAGCCGGTGACCTTCTCGAAGAAGGCCAGCAGGATCTCCCGCTCCCGCCAGCCGTACACCAGCATGTTGATGGCGCCGATGTCGGACCCGTTGGTCGCCATCCAGAGGAAGTGGGAGCTGACCCGGTTGAGCTCGCACATGAGCATCCGGATCCAGGTGGCCCGGGGCGGGACCTCCACACCGAGCAGCTTCTCGACGCTGAGCGAGAACGCCAGCTCGTTGAAGAACGGCGAGAGGTAGTCCATCCGGGTGACGTTGGTCGACCCCTGGTGGTACATCAGCTCCTCGGCGGTCTTCTCCATGCCGGTGTGCAGGTAGCCGATCACCGGCTTGGAGCGCAGGATGGTCTCGCCGTCGAGCTCCACCATCAGCCGGAGCACCCCGTGGGTGGAGGGGTGCGACGGGCCGATGTTGAGGATCATCGTCTCGTCGCTCGGGACGTCGATGTCGATGTCCTCGGGGTCGAGGGCGGCGCCCTCCGGGAGGCGCAGCACCCCGCCTTCCCGGCGCAGCTCCGCGGCCTGGGTGCGGGCCCGGGCCAGCAGCTCCTGGGCGCCCTCGGAGGTCTTGTGCTGCAACATGCTGGTCAGCTGCGGGCCGCCGGGGACGGTCCGCCCGAGCAGGCGGTCAGCCAGCGACCCCCGCTTGGGTTCGTCGGGGGCCGGGTCGCCGGTGCCGGTGTTGCTGGTGTCGGTTGTGCTCATGGCTGCAGGCTTCGTTCTCGAGCTGGGTGTGGGTCTCGAACTTCGTGGGGGTCGCGGACGGCGTCGGGGTCGGGCGGGGGCGGCGCGGCGCTCAACGCCCACTCGGGGCTTCTTTGAACTGGACCGGGATCCGGCCGCTGGCGTAGTCCTTGCGCAGCGGGTGGCCTTCCCAGTCCTCGGGCATCAGGATCCGGCTGGGGTCGGGATGGCCCTCGAAGTTGATGCCGTACATGTCGTAGGTCTCGCGCTCGTGGGCTTCGCTGCCGGCCCACAGGTCGAACAGCGTCGGCACGGTCGGGTTGTCGGCGGGCACCTGGCAGCGGACCCGGAGACGCTTGCGGTCCTCCATGCGGGCCAGCTCCACCACCACTTCGAAGCGCTGGGCCTCGACGCCCTCCGGCAGCTCCCGGCCCGGGTGGGTCAGGTAGTCGACGCCGCACAACCCGACGAACAGCTGGTAGCCGTCCTTCTTCAGCGCCGCCATCAGCTCGCCGTAGCCGTCGACGCCGGTGTGGACCACCGCCGAGCCCAGGCTGTCGACCAGCGGCGCGCCGTGGACGGTCTCTCGGGCGGGGGCGGCGTCCTCGCTGCTCGCGGCGGGGGTCTCGTTGCCGGCGTCGGCCGGCGGGGGGGTGTCGGTCACGACGCGGCGGGGGCGCTCAGGCTGACCCGGGCCGGGCGGCGCAGGGTGGCAGCGTCGAGGTGGATGCCGGCGCCGGTCCCGTCCGCGGTGCGGCGGGTGATCTCACCGAGGCGGATCTTTTGGTGCAGGGTCAAGATCGAGTGGATGAGGGTCTCGGGGCCCGGAGGGCAGCCCGGGGCGTACACGTCGACCGGGACGATCTGGTCGACGCCCTGCACGATGGCGTAGTTGTTGAACATCCCGCCGGTGCTGGCGCACACGCCCATCGAGATCACCCACTTGGGTTCCATCATCTGGTCGTAGACCTGCCGCAGGACCGGGGCCATCTTCTGGCTGACCCGCCCGGCGACGATCATGACGTCGGCCTGGCGGGGCGACGCCCGGAAGACCTCCATCCCGAAGCGGGCCAGGTCGAAGTTGGCCGCGCCGGCGGCCATCATCTCGATCGCGCAGCAGGCCAGACCGAAGTTGGCGGCCCACGAGCTCGACGCCCGTGCCCACTTGACCATCCCCTCGAGGGTTCCGGTCAGAAAGTTGTGCTGGAGATTCTCCAGGCCCATCGTCGTGCCTCCTCGAGACGGCGAAGCACCCCCAAGGTAGGGCGCCCAGCCGAGACCGCCAAAAACCTGCGGACTCAGGCCTCCGGCGCGCCGGCGCCGACCGGTTCCGCGGTCGGCTCGGGCTCGGAGTCGACAGGCCGGGGGGACATCCCGTCGATGAGCTGGTCCGGGCGGGGAACCCGCCGGACGGTGGATGTCGTGGTCCGGGTCAGGTTGACCGGCGCCTTGCGGGCCAGCTTCTTAACCGGGCCCCAGTCGAGCGCGCCGTTGGACACCAGGTAGGCGAACGAGACGAACACGACCAGAGCGAACGCCGCCATCTCCGCCAGCCCGAACGTGTTGAGCTGGTGGTAGATCACGGCCCACGGGTACAAGAAGATCACTTCGATGTCGAAGATGATGAAGATCATGGCGACCAAGAAGAAACGCACCGGGAAGCGGGCGGCGACCGGGGCTTGGGGGACGATGCCCGACTCGTAGGGGCCGGTCTTGGCGCCGGTGGGGCGCGACGGGCCGAGGAGCTTGGAGGCGGCGAAGGAGCCCGCGGCGAAGGCCAGGGCGACGACGAGGAGGAGGACGATCGGCAGGTACTGGTCCACGGCTGCGCCTTCCTTTCCGCTGGTGGTCCGCTGGGGTCGGGTTCGACCCCCCCGGCAGCGTAGCCACGCCCGACCGGAGAGTCGAAACGGCCGGTTCACGCCGGGGGCCGGCCCGCATGTGCTGTAGCGGGGGGCAGCGCCTAGATTCTGCCCATGCCGTCCCCCCGCACCGCGCGCCACTGCGACGTCTTGGTCATCGGGGGCGGCCCCTCCGGTGCCACCGCCTCCTACTGGCTGGCCAGCGCCGGGCACGACGTGGTGATGGTGGAACGCAAGTCCTACCCCCGGGAGAAGACCTGCGGTGACGGCCTGACGCCCCGGTCGGTCCGCCAGCTGCTGGACATGGGCCTCGGCGACGAGCTGGCCGGCGCCGGCCACCGTTACGACGGGCTTCGGTCGCACGGGTTCGGCCGGACCCTGGAGCTCAAGTGGCCGGAGCATCCGGACCTGCCCGGCTACGGCTACGTGATCACCCGCAAGGACCTGGACGCTTTGGTTGCCCGCAGAGCGGAAAAGGCCGGTGCCGAGGTGTGGGAGAAGTCCGAGGCGATCGCCCCGCTCGTCGAGCAGGGGCTGGTGCGCGGCGGGCTGATCAAGGACAAGACCGACCCCGACGCCGAGCCGGTGGAGGTCCGGGCCCGCTACGTCGTCGTGGCCGACGGCGCCAACTCCCGCTTCGGGCGGGCGCTGGGCACCAGCCGCAACCGCAGCTACCCGCTCGGGATGGCCATCCGCGGCTACTACTACTCGCCTCGCCACGACGAGCCGTGGATCGACAGCTGGCTGGACATCCGCGACAAGGCCGGCAACGTCCTCCCCGGCTACGGCTGGATCTTCCCGGTCGGCGACGGGCGGATCAACGTCGGCATCGGGCTGCTGTCCACCTTCAACCAGTGGAAGGCGGTCAACACCACCCACCTGCTGGAGAGCTTCGTCGACTACGCCCCCGAGTCGTGGGACATGCGACCCGAGACCGCGTGCGGGCCGGCCACCGGCGGCCGCCTGCCGATGGGGCTGTCGGTCGGCCCTCACGCCGGTCCCACCTACCTGGTGGTCGGCGACGCCGGCGGGACCATCAACCCGTTCAACGGTGAGGGCATCGCCTACGCCTACGAGACGGGGCGGATCGCCGCCGACGCGGTGCACCTGGCGCTGGCCTCGGGGGATGGGATGGCGCTTCAGACCTACGAGCAGCGGCTGCAGGACACCTACGCCCTGTACTACAAGGTGGCCCGGGCGTTCGTGAAGATCATCGGCCACCCGCAGCTGATGCGGGCGCTGGTGACCACCGGTATGCGCAGCCGGCCGCTCATGGAATGGGTGCTGCGGATCATGGCCAACTTGCTGCGCCCCGACGAGCTGGGCCCGGCGGAGGCCGCCTACAAGGCGGTCGCGGCGATCGCCCGGCTCGCTCCCGAACGCTCCGCCTGACGCCGGGCCCCGCGGCAGGCCGCTACCGGTCCGGTCACGACGGGTCGGGGAACGCTCCGGCGCGCGCCACGAACGGGCCGGCCGGGCCCCACCCGATGCGCGCCGCTTCGGCCGGGCGCAACACGCCTGGGGACTGCCCGGTCGACCACGGGTTGTAGACGATCCACGCGCTGCCGTCGCGACCGACGAACACCGTCTCCTCCCCCACGCCCCGCCCCTGAGCGTTGTCGGTCAAAAGCGGGCCGCGCGTGACGCTTCGGCACGGCCCGAGCGGGCCGGCGCAGCCGGCGACGCCGACGCCGTACCCGCCGGGGCTGTGGTAGCTGTAGCCGCCCGAGTAGAACAGCCACAGCCGGCCGTCGGGCCCGTTGACGAGTTGGGGGGCCTCGACGAGCTGGTGCTGCCAGGACCGGTCGGCGCGGAAGATGACCGCCGGCCGGCCGAGGAGCCTCCGCCCGTCGCCGCTCAGGGGCTGGGCCCAGATGGAGGGCACCTCGTCTTTCGGCGGCGACCCGCTCTTCAAGCTGTTGTCGTCGGACTTCCAGATCAGGTACGCCTTCGCGGCGCCCGGCGCCGAACGGTCGAGGTACACCTCGGCGTCGATGTCGCCTCCGTGGGCCCGTTGGCACACGAGCGGCGACGGGTCGGGACGGAACGGGCCGAGCGGGTTGGTGGAGGTGGCGGTGCCGATGCAGTGGTGCAGGTCCCAGCCCCGCACCGTCGCCGAGAAGTACATGACCCAGGTGGAGCCGAAGCGGTGCAGCGAAGGCGCCCACGTCAAGCCGCCGGTGTTGGTGCCGTTGGCCGGCACCGCCCACGCCGGCAGGGCGGGGAGGCTGTCGCGCACCACGCTCCACGCCCCGCCTGGGCGCCCCTCGAGGACCGGCACGTTGTGGGCGTAGTCGCCGAACGCGGTGGACACGAACAGGGCGTAGCGGCCCCCCTCGTCGAGCAGGAGAGGGTCCGGCAGGTCGATCGGGGCGGTGGCCAGGGCGATGCCCGGCCTGGTGGGATCGGGGGCGGGGGTGGCCGACGCGATGCTGGCGGTCGGCAGGCCCAGGTCACCGGCGTGGGACCACGTGACGCTCAGCGCGTCGCTGCCGGCCAGCAGGGCGACGCCGGCCAGCAGCCGGCGCAGCCGCCAACCCCATCTTCCCCTCGCGGCCCCGGGCACGAGCCGAGACCTTACGGCGCGCCCCGCCCCGGCGGGGAGGCGAGCCGGGGTTTCTAGCCGGCGGCCAGCCCGGCCGCGACGTCGCCGACGGCTTCGACGGTTCGGGCCAGGTCGGCGTCGCTGTGGGCCAGCGACGGGAACAGCACCTCGTAGGCGCCGGGCGCGACGGCGATGCCCCGCTCGAGCAGGCCGTGCATGAACCCGGGGTAGTGGCCGGTGGCCGCGGACGCCTTGGACGCCTCGTAGTCCTCGACCGGCGACGCCGCGAAGAACACGCCGAGCAGCGGGCCGGCGACCGGTACCTGCACCTGCAGGCCGGCGTCGTGGCAGGCGGCGGCGATGCCGGCCGCCAGCTTGCCGGCGATGGTGGCCAGCTCGGCGTAGGCGGTGTCGTCGAGCAGGCCCAGCACGGCGAGGCCGGCGGCGGTGGCCAGCGGGTTCCCCGACAAGGTGCCCGCCTGGTAGATCGGGCCGAGGGGCGCCAGCTGGGTCATGAGGTCGCGCCGGCCGGCGAACGCGGCGAGGGGCAGCCCTCCGCCGATCACCTTGCCGAAGCACCACAGGTCGGGTTGGACCCCGAACACCTGGGCGGCGCCGCCCCTCGCCACCCGGAACCCGGTGATCACCTCGTCGAAGACGAGCAGCGCCCCGACCCGGTCGCACTCGGCGCGCAGGCCTTCGAGGAAGCCGGGGGCCGGCGGCACCAGGCCCATGTTGGCGGCGATCGGCTCGACGACGACGCACGCGACGTCGTCGCTCAAGGCGGGCACCTGGTTGTAGGGGACGACCAGCGTCGAGGACACCGCAGCGGCCGGCACGCCGGCCGACGCCGGGATGCCGAGGGTGGCGACGCCGCTGCCGCCGCCGGCGAGGAGCCCGTCGGAGTGGCCGTGGTAGCAGCCGTCGAAGACCACGACGCGGTCTCGGCCGGTGGCCCCCCGGGCCAGGCGGACCGCCGACATCGTCGCCTCGGTGCCGCTGTTGACCAACCGGACCATCTCCGCGCCCGGCACCCGGGCGGCGATCTCCTCGGCGAGGAGGACCTCCCGCTCGGTCGGCGCCCCGAACGTAGACCCGTCCCCGGCCGCGGCCTGCACCGCGGCGACGACCGCCGGGTGGGCGTGACCGAGGATCGACGCCCCGTAGGACTGGACGTAGTCGAGGTACTCGTTGCCCTCCACGTCCCACACCTTGGACCCGAAGCCTCGGGCCACGAAGTACGGGGTGCCACCGACGGAGCGGAACGCCCGCACCGGGGAGTTGACCCCGCCGGGCGCGACCCTCTGGGCCCGGGCGAAGAGGGCGTCGTTGGTGATCGGGGGCTCGGCCATCAGGCGAGCACCCCGGCCAGCTCGCCGGCCAGGTAGGTGAGGATGATGTCGGCGCCGGCCCGCTTGACCGCGGTGATCTGCTCTAGGGCGACCGCCGGCCCGTCGATCCAGCCTCGCTCCGCGGCGGCCTTGATCATGGCGTACTCGCCGCTCACGTGGTACGCCGCCACCGGCAGCTCGACCCGGGCGGCGACCTCGGCGATCACGTCCAGGTAGCTGAGCGCCGGCTTGACCATCACGATGTCGGCGCCCTCGGCCACGTCGAGGTCGACCTCCCGCAGCGACTCGCGCCGGTTGCGGTAGTCCTGCTGGTAGTCGCGCCGGTCGCCGCCGCCGGCGATGGTCACGTCGACCGCGTCGCGAAACGGGCCGTAGAGGGCGGACGCGTACTTCGCGGAGTAGGCCATGACCGCGGTGGCGGAGAACCCGTCGCCGTCTAGAGCGGCCCGGATGGCGGCCACCTGGCCGTCCATCATCCCGGAGGGTGCGACGACGTCCGCGCCGGCCCGGGCCTGAGCCAGGGCCACCCGCCCGTAGAGGTCGATGGCCGCGTCGTTGTCCACCCGTCCGTGGCGGTCGAGGGGCCCACAGTGCCCGTGGTCGGTGTACTCGTCGAGGCACAAGTCGGCGGCCAGGACCATCGTGTCGCCCAGCTCGTCGCGCAGGCGGGCCAACGCCACCTGGACGATCCCGTCGGGGTCCCACGCCTGCGAGCCGATCGGGTCCTTGGTGGCCGGCACGCCGAAGAGGATCACGCCCCGCACGCCGAGGTCGCCCAGGCTGCGGGCCTCTTTCACCAGGCTGTCGACGGTGTGCTGGCTCACGCCGGGCAGCGACACGATCGGCTGGGGGACGTCGATGCCCTCCCGCACGAACAGCGGGGCCATCAAGTCGGCGGGGGTCAGGGCCGTCTCGGCGACCAGGTCGCGCAAGGGGGCGCCCCGGCGCAGCCGGCGCATCCTCGTGGCGGGGTAGCTCATGGGTTCACCGTACCGCCGGCGCGCCGCCACCGACCCTGAGACCGACCAGCCCGCCGGCGAGACGCAGGCAGTGATCGAACCAGGCGTCTTGGTCGTCGACGGCCCCGACGAAGTGACCGAAGCGCTCCAGGCTGATCGCCCCGAGGACCTGCGCCCACGCGGCCAGCGCGGCGGCCGCCACCGCCGGGTCGAGGCCCGGAGCCAGGGCGGCCATGGGGGCGACCGACGCGGCCACCGCCGGGGGGACGGGGAGGCCGCCCGGCGCGTCGAGCACGCCGGCACCGGCCGCGTCGACGAGCAGCTCGATCGGCACCCGGTGCAGTCCGGTGGCCGCCGCGGTGGTCTCCTCGGAGCCGACGAACCCTGGGACCGGCGATCCGAACACCAGCGCCCACTCGTGGGGGTGGCCGCCCGACCATTCGCGCAGCGCCCGGCCGAGGGCCATCCACCGCCGCCCCGGGTCCTGCGAGGTGGCATCGGCCGCCGCCGCGGTGGCCGCCAGGGCGTTGTAGGCGTCGACGATCAAGGCGGTGAGGAGGTGGTCGCGGCTGGCGTAGTAGCGGTACAGCGCCGAGGGGGCCATCCCGAGTCGGCGGGCCACCGCCCGGAGGCTGAGGGCCGCCGGGCCGACCTCCGCCAGCTCGGCGCGACCGGCGTCGGTGATCTCCCTCATGAGCTCGACTCGCACCCGGGCCCGGGCCCCCGCCGCGGAGGGCCCCGGCCCGTCGGCGCCAGGCGATCCAGGGGCGGGGCTGACGGCGGGAGGCATGCCGTCACCCTAACCGAGAACGTCCGACAGATCCGAGAACAGAAGACCTTGACGAGAACATCGTTCACAGTTATGGTTCGGGTCATGACCAACGACGTGCACTACCAAGCCCCGGGGCGGACCACCCGCCTGTTCAACCGTCTCGTCGCCGGGTTGACCGGCGCCGGCATCAGCGTGTGGGGGTCCCGGGTCCTCGAGGTCCCCGGCCGGCGCAGCGGGCTCCCCCGCCGGACGCCGGTCAACCTGCTCACCGTCGACGGCCAGGATTACCTGGTCGCCCCGAGGGGCGAGGCCGAGTGGGTGCGAAACGTCCGGGCCAACGACGGACGCCTGGTGCTGATCCTCGGCAAGCGGCGCGAGGAGCGCCGCGCCGCCGAGCTCCTCGACGTCGACAAGCCGGCGGTGCTGCGCCCGTACCTGAAGCGCTGGAAGTTCGAGGTCGGCGCGTTCTTCGAGGGGGTCAGCGCCGACTCCACCGACGCGGAGCTGATCGCCGCCGGCCCCCGCCACCCGGTGTTCGCGCTTGGCTGAGTCCTCGGCGGGCCGGTCAAGCGGCCCGCCGAGGACCATCTTCGTGGTCGTCACAGCTAGCCAGCCGGCGTCGAAGCGGGGTAGAAGCGTGCAGTGAGCGCACCGCCGAGCCCCACCGGGCCCCGCCCGGCCAACGCCAGGTGGTGGCCGCTGGAGCTGGTGGTGCCGAAGAGCGCGCCGATCCCGTGGGGCCGCTCCGCAGAGGCGGCGGTCGCGGTGGGCGGAGCCTTCGGGCTCGGGGTGTTGAGCGGCCACACCATCGACGGCCTCCTGGCCAGCCTCGGCGCCCTGCCGGCGGTCAACTCCGACCGGGGCGGTCCGTGGCCGTTGCGGGTCCGGCGGGCCGGCGCGGCCGCGCTGGCCGCGGCGGTGGGCCTGGTCGTCGGTGCTGCGGTACGCGGCGAAGGGTGGCAGATCGTGGTGGTGATCGCGGCGTGCGCGGCGGCCGCCAGCCTGGTCAGCGCGATCAGCCCGGTGGGGTCGCTTTTCGGTCTCAACCTGTTGATCTACGCGGCCATCTCGGCCTCCGATCCCCTGCCGGGTCCCAGCTGGCGGACGGCGCTGATCGCGCTGAGCGGCAGCGCCTGGGGGCTTTTGGTCAAGCTGCCCGGACGGCTGGCGCACCGGGTGACACCGGAGCGCGCCGCGGTCGCTGCGGTGTTCGACGCGGCCGCCGAGCTGCTCGCCGGCGCCGACCTCCCCGACCGCTACGACCGCCGGTGGGCGCTGACCGCGGCGATCAACCAGGCCGAGGACAGCCTGGTCGCGGCCCGGACCAGGCTCGGCAGCGCCGACCCGGAGTCCCAGCAGCTGCTCCTCAGCCTGCGGGAGGCCAACGCCCTCAACCGGGTGGCGATCGCCCGTCTGACCGAGCGCCGCCCGGCCAGCCCGGCATCGGTGGGCGCGGTGCGGGACCTAGCGTCGTTGGTGCGCGCCGTGCCGCTGCCGGCCGGCGGCGACGGGGAGGGCGGCGGCCCGGCCGGGACGGCGCCGCCCGACGACGCGGACCTGGTCGGGCCGTGGCGGGCGGCCCGCCGGGCGGTCACCGGGGAACGCCGCCCCGGCGCCGGCCCGGACCGCAGCAACCGCCGCGACGAGCTGCGGGCGACGCTGCAGCGGGTGACCGGCCGCCGGTCGCTGCAGGCCACCGGTCGCCTGGTGCTGTGCATGATCGCCGCGGAGGTCTGTTGCGTGTACCTGGTCCGCCGCCACCCGTACTGGGTGCCCCTGACCGTCGCGGTGGCCATGAAACCGGACTTCGGGTCGGTGTTCGCCCGGGCCGTGCAGCGGGCCCTCGGGACCACCGTCGGCGTCGTCGTCGGCGGGACGATCCTGGTCGTGGTCGGGGACTTGCGCGAGCTGCTGCCGTTTTTCATCGTGCTCGCGGCGTTGATGCCGGTGACCATCCTCCGCAACTACGGGATGTTCGTCACCGTCCTCACGCCGCTGGTCTTGATCCAGATCGACGCGTTGACGCCGACGCCGGGCCAGTTGGTGACCGCCCGGCTGCTCGACACGCTGCTCGGTGTCGGCATCGTGCTGCTCCTCGGCTACGTCATCTGGCCCTCGACGTGGCGGCCCCGGCTACTCGGCGACGCCGCGGTGGCCCTCAACGCGGTGATCGCGGTGGTGAGGGAGACCGCGGACGCCCCCGATCCCCGCAGCGTCAGGCGGCGGCCGGCCTACCGGGCTCTGTCCAACCTGAGGACGACGTTCTCCCAGCACTTCGCCGACCCGTCCCCGACCGGGGTGGAGGCCCGGATCCTGTGGCCGCTGGTGGTCGCGATGGAGCGGATCCTCGACGAGACGATCCGCCTCGGCCCGGAACGGACCGCCGAGGTGGCCGCCGAGCTGCGGGACGCGGCCGACGTCTTGGAGACGCTGCGCGAGGGCCACCCGCCGGGAAGCTCCGCGACGGTGACGGAGACGGCGACAGAACCGGGCCGCGGGCCGGCCGGCGCCGGCACCGCGAAGCCCGTCGGCGCCACCGAACCGGTCGATGCCACCGAGCCGGTCGACGCCACCGACCCGGTCGATGCCGGCGGCGCGTCGGGTCGCTCCAGCGACGTGACGGCCACCCTGTGGGACCGGGTCGGCGACGCGGCGGCCGCCATCGAGCAGCTACGCGACCGCCATCCCAGCCCGGACGGGCCCGGCGGGTTCAGCCGCTTGGTGCGAGCGCGCCGCTGAGCGCGTCGACCAGCCCGGCGATGGTGTGCTCGGCCGCTTCGACGGTAACCGCGACGCCGGCCGCGGTCGCCGCCGCGGTGGTGACCGGCCCGATCGACGCGACGACCGGAGGCAGGCGGCTGGCCCCCGCCGCGGCCAGGTAGTTGGTCACCGTCGACGCCGAGGTGAAGCAGATCGCGTCCGCGGACGCGGCGGCGTCGAGCAGCGCCGGGTCGGGCGTGGCCGGCACCGTCTGGTACGCCTCGACCACGTCGAGGTCCCACCCCGCGCCACGCAACCCGTCGGGCAGCACCTCCCGGGCGATTTTGGCCCGTGGGAGCAGCACCCTCGACCCGGGGGCGGGCGGGTCCGGGAACGCCTCGAGGAGGCTCTCGGCGATGGAGCGGGCCGGGACCAAGTCGGCGACGACCCCCCGGGCGGCGAGCGCGTCGGCGGTGCCCGGGCCGATCGCCGCCACCGAGGCGCGGCCGAACGACCGGGCGTCGCGGACCAGTTCGAACACCGCGTGGACGGCGTTGGCGGAGGTGAACACCGCCCAGTCGTAGGCGTCGTCGCCGAGCGCGCCGACCGCCGCGGCCAAGGCCGCGCCGCCGTCGGAGGGCGGCGCCAGCGCGATGGCCGGGACCTCCACGGGCCGGGCCCCGAGGTCCCGGAGCCGGGTGGACAGCTGCGACGCCTGGCCCGGCGCCCGGGTGACGACCACCCGCCGCCCGAGCAGCGGCCGGTTGGCGTACCAGGCCAGGTCCAATCCGGCGACCGCGCCGATGACCATCGTCGCCGGCGGGGCGATCGGGGCGTCGGCCAGGCCCGCGAGGGTGGTGCGCACCGTGTGCTGCTCGGGTCTGGTGCCCCACTGCACGGCGACGGCAGGGGTGCTCGGGGGCATCCCGCCGTCCATCAGCCGCCGGCTGATCAGGTCCCGGTGGGCGACGCCCATCAGCACCACTACGGTCCCCCCGACCTGGGCCAGCGCCTCCCAGTTGACGTCGGCCTCCACGGCCAGGCGGGTGTGGCCGGTGACCACGGTGAACGACGCCGACATCCCCCGGTGGGTCACCGGCACCCCGGCGTAGGCCGGTACCGCCACCGCGGAGGTGACGCCGGGCACGATCTCGAAGGGCACCCCGGCCGCGGCCAGGGCCAGCGCCTCCTCCCCTCCCCGCCCGAACACGAACGGGTCGCCGCCTTTCAGCCGGACCACCGCGGCCCCGGTGAGGCCCCGGGCCACGAGCACGTCGGTGATGTCGTCTTGGCGGACCGGGCCGCCGGGCGCCTTGCCCACGTCGATGCGCACCGCGGCGGGGGGCGCCAGGTCGAGGAGGCTGGCGTCGGCCAGGCGGTCGTGGACCACCACCTCCGCCCGGGACAGCACCTCGGCGCCTCGGAGGGTGAGCAGGCCGGGGTCGCCGGGGCCGGCACCGACCAGGTAGACGGTCATCGAGGCGCGCCGGCCCCGTCGGCGTCGAGCACCGCGCGGCCTCCGGCCCCGTCGAGCAGCTCGGCGGCGAGCGCCGCGCCGAGGGTCTCGGGATCGGACCCGACCAGCGACGAGCGGAGAAGGACCCGACCGTCGATCGACGCCAGCAGCCCCTCGAGGCGCAGGCCGCCACCGACCCACGTGGCGTGGGCGCCGACGGGGAGGCTGCAGCCGCTGCCGAGCTGGGCCAGGAACGCCCGTTCTGCTCGTACCGCCAGGTGAGACTCGCGGTGGTCGAGGGCGGTCAGCCGGCTCGCGGTGGCGTCGTCCCCGCTACGGCATTCGATGCCGAGAGCTCCCTGGGCGACCTGCGGGAGCATCACTTCCGGTGCGAGCACCTCGGCGGCGGGGGCCAGCCCGAGGCGGATGAGAGCGGCCGCCGCGACGACCAGCGCCCCTCCGGGCGGCACTTTCCCCAACCTGGTGGCGATGTTGCCCCGGACGCTGGTGAAGGTCAGGTCCGGGCGCAGCCACGCCAGCTGCGCTCGGCGGCGCACCGACCCGGTGGCCACCGCGGCGCCCGCCGGCAGGTCGGCCAGGCGGGAGCCGACCAGCGCGTCGCGGGGGTCGGCCCGCTTCGGGACCGCGCGCAGGTCCAGTCCCGGGGTGGCCTCCGAAGGCAGGTCCTTGGCGGAGTGCACCGCGACGTCGGCGCGCCCGTCGAGGACCGCGGCTTGCACCTCCTTGACGAAAACGCCTTGGCCGCCCAACTCCCACACCGGCACGTCGAGGCGGCGGTCGCCTTTGGTGTCGACGACCTCGATGGTGACCTGGAGGTCGGGCCACGCGGCGCGCAGCCCAGCGGCGACCGACTCGGCCTGCCACATGGCGAGCGCGCTGCCGCGCGTGGCTATGCGCAGCACTCGGTGCTTAGAGATCGAACAGCTGGCGCAGGGCCCGGGCCATCTGCTCGCCGCCCGGGCTTCCCGCGGCGGCCTTCAAGTTGACCGTCGGCTCGTGCAGCAGCTTGGCGACGATCCCCCGGGTGAGGGTCTCGACGGCCCGGCGGGACCTGGGGTCGAGACCCGCCAGGCGGCTCTCCAGGCGGGCCAGCTCGGACTGGCGGATGGCCTCGGCGCGCTCGTGGAGGACCGCGACGACCGGCGCCATCTCCCGCTGCGTGGCCACCTCCATGTAGCGCTCGATCTCCTCGGCCACGATCCGCTCCGCGGCGGGGACCTCCTGGCGTCGTCCGGCCATGGCGTCCTCGGCGAAGCGCTTGAGGTCGTCCATGTCGAGCACCGTCACGCCGGGCAGCGACCCGACGGCGGGGTCGACGTCGCGGGGCACGGCGATGTCGACGATCAGCAGCGGACGCCCGCCCCGAGCCAGCAGGACCGCCTCGATGTCGTCGGCCTCGATCAGCACGTCGGGGGACCCGGTGGAGGTGAGCAGCACGTCGGCGGCGTGGAACGCCTCGGGCAGCGACCCCCACTGCACGGCCTGGCCGCCGCAGCGCGACGCCAGCGCGGTCGCCCGGTCCCATGTCCGGTTGGCGACGAGCACCGGGCCGGCGGCCGGGGCCGCGGAGAGGGCGGTGGCCATCGCCTCTCCCATCTCGCCAGCACCGACGAGCAGGGTGGTCCGCCCGGCCAGCGACCCGAGCCGCTCCGCGGCCATGGCCACCGCGGCCTGCGACAGCGACGTGGTGCCCTGGGCGATCTGGGTCTCGTTGCGGACCCGCTTGCCGGTTTCCGCGGCCAGGCGGAACAGGTGGGCCAGGATCGGCCCGTCGACCTCCTCGGCGTGGGCTGCCTCCCAGGCGGTGCGGACCTGGCGGAGGATCTCGCCTTCGCCGAGCACCGCGGAGTCCAAGCCGGCCGCGACCCGGAACAGGTGCCGGATCGCGGCGTCGTCGTGGTAGGAGTACGCGTGGTCGCTCCACGCCTCGGGGGGCAGGCCGCTCCACCGGCCGATGAACTCGCGGATGTCGTTCATGGCGTTGTGGTAGCGGTTGGCGACCGCGTAGATCTCGGTGCGCATGCACGTGGAGACCACGACCACCTCGGCGACGTGGTCGCTCCGGCTCAGCTCGTGGAGGGCTTTGGGCAGGCGCGCCGGCAGGACCGTCATCGGCTCGAGCAGCGCCAGGGGCACCGTGCGATGGTTGAGTCCTATGACAACGACAGACACGCCTGCACGCGCTCCCTTGCTCGGGCCAGGTCGCCCGCTCGTATGAGAGCGAGCATGTCCCAATCCAACGCCGGCCGCCAGTCGATCTGTTCCGTGGACCCCCCGCTTTCGCGCACTTGGCGCCGAGCTTCTGACAGAAGTCCCGCCAAAGCAGCGACTTCGGGCCCTAGCTCTGAGGCCACATGGCCCTTCAACCAGGCTGCCAGGGCGGGGCTGTGCCCCCCGGTGCCGACCGTGACGGTCACCGGGCCTTGGCGGACCACCGCCGGGAGGGTGAAGGAACAAGACGCCGGGTCGTCAGCCGCGTTGACCCACACCCGGGCCGCGTCGCCGTCGGCGCGCACCGCCGCGTTGACCGCCGGGTCGTCGGTGGCGGCGATCGCCAGCCACACCCCGTCGAGGTCGCCGGGCCGGTAGGGCCGCTCCTCGAAGGGCACGCCGAGGGCCCGGACCTCGGCGCGCACTTCGGTGGCCACCACCCGGACCTGCCCGCCGGCGTCGAGTAGGCCCTCGGCCTTGCGGGCCGCGATCGCACCGCCGCCGACGACCAGGCAGGGCCGCCCGGCGAGGAGCAGGTTCACCGGGTACTGGGGGCCGTCAACCGGCATCGACGGCCTGCTGGTCGGAGCTTCGGGTGACGGGCGGCTCGCTCTCGCTCTCCCGCTGGTCGCTGTCGGTCGGCTCGCGGTCTGCGGGCTGGCGTTCGGCGGCCTGGCGTTCGTAGAACCCGAGGATCTGCAGCTCGACGCCCAGGTCGACCTGGCGGAGGGTGACGTGCGGGGGGACCTGCAGCACCACGGGGGCGAAGTTGAGGATCGACACCACGCCGGCGCCGACCAACCGGTCGGTCATCTCCTGGGCCACCGCGCTCGGAGTGGTGACCACCCCGATGGCCACCCGACGCTGCCGGCACACCTCGGTGAGCTCGGACGCCGGCTGGATGGCGACGGGTCCGATGTTCCGCCCGACCTTGCCGGGATCGGTGTCGAACGCCGCGACGATCTCGAAGCCCCGGCCCCGGAAGCCGTCGTAGTTGGCCAGCGCCCGTCCCAGGTTGCCGACACCGACGATCGCCACCGCCCGCTCGCCGGTCAGGCCGAGCTCCCGGTTGACCTGCCGGATCAGGTAGTCGACCTCGTAGCCGACCCCCCGCACGCCGTAGGACCCGAGGTGGGAGAGGTCCTTGCGGACCTGGGCGGCGTTGACCCCCGCGAGCAGCGCCAAGTCCTCCGACGACACGGTCGCGGTCCGGTCCCGGGACAGCTCCATGAGGGCCCGCAGGTACACCGGCAGTCGGGCGACGGTCGCCTCGGGCACTCGCCGCTGGGTCACCAGCCACCACCGGGAGCGGTCATCGCGGCGTCACAACCCCAGGGTACCCCCGCCCTCGACACTGACCGTAGCGAGCGGGTGGTTTTGCGCCGGCAGCGGGCGGGTGTCACCCCAGACGGGAGCCAGCCGGCCCGACCGCCGCCGCGGCCGGTTCAGGTCTCGGCGCCCTCGGCGCCCTCGGCGATCTCGGCACCCTCGGCGATCTCGGCGATCTCGACGATCTCGACGATCTCGACGGTCACGGTGTCGCCGGCGCCGAGCCCGAGGTGCGCTGCGGCCGAGCGGCGGTCCAGGCACAGCGCGACCAGACCGGCGGAGTCGGGGACGAGCCCGAGACGCTCGCCGAGGTCGGCGTAGGCCGCGGCCAGGACTGCCGGGTGGGCGCCGGCGCCGGCGCGCACCACCGCGGTGCCGCCCCGGGGCAGGTCGGCTGCGGCCACGTTCAGCTGAGCGTTGCCGAAGGTGTCCACCCACCACACCGTGGCCTCGACCGACCAGACCTCCGGCCCCGTCCCCGCCGGTCCAGCTCCTACCGCCCCAGCCGCCCCTCCCGCCGCCCTGCGCCGGGGCCGGACCGGTTCGAGGGGGCCGCCGGCGAGGCCGGCGATTTCGATCTCCCGGCCCACCGCGGCGGTCGCGACGCCGGCAGCCAGGTGGCCGGCGACGGGAGCGAACACGTCCCTCCCGGCGAACGTCGTTCCCACCCCTGGCCCCGCCGGCCCGTGCCACCGGCGGTCGCCGAGCTCGACTGCGGCGGTGATCTGCCCCGCCCGGTAGGCGGCCGGGGTGAGCAGGCCGTTGTCCGGTCCGACCAGGGTCAGCCGACCGCGCTCGGTCGCCACCTCGATCGCGACGGCCCGGCGGGCGGTGGCCACCCCCGGGTCGACCACGCCGAGCACCACCGCCGGCGCCAGCCACGGGACCGCCCGCCACAGGGCCAGGGCCCCGGCGCGGACGTCCTGGCGGGCGATGCGGTGGGTCAGGTCGACGATCTCGACTCCGGGAGCCGCCGAGCGCAGGGCGCGGTGCATCAGGCCGACCCACTCGTCGTCGAGCCCGAAGTCGGTCAGGACGCAGACCGGACGAGCCACGACTGCGGCCGCGGGGGATCCGCGCCGCTCAGACGGCCTGGGTGTACTGTCCAGCGAGGTACCGGTCGACGTCGTCAGCGCGGATGCGGTAGGACCGCCCCACTCTGATCGCCGGCAGCTGGCCGCCTTGGACCAGCCGATAGACCGTCATGTTGGAGACGCGCAACTGCTCGGCCACCTCGGCGACGGTGACGAACTGTGTACGGGACTCTTTTGGCTCCACGTCGACCACCCTTCTCCGAGCGTCGAGCGTACGCCACGAGCGCCGTCACGCAAAGCGGGCATCGGTCGCGGCGGCCCGGAAGGTCTCAGGACCCGAGCTGGCGGGAGCGCTCCGTGGCCGCCACGACCGCGTCGCTGAGCGCGGCGCGCACGCCGCGGTCCTCCAGCGCCCGCAGCCCCGCCGCGGTGGTCCCCCCGGGCGAGGTCACCGCGGCGCGAAGAGCCCCGGGCCCGTCGGTCCCTTCGGCCAGCATCCTGGCTGCGCCGAGCAGGGTCTGCGCGGTGAGCGCCTCGGCGACCGGCCGGGGCAGGCCGACTAGCACCCCGGCGTCGATGAGCGCCTCCGCGACGAGGAAGGCGTAGGCCGGCCCGCTGCCGGACAGGCCGGTGACCGCGTCGAGGAGGCCCTCGCCGACCACGACGACCAGCCCAACCGCGCCGAGGATGCCCTCCGCCCACGCCAGGTCCTCGGGGGCCACCCCTTCGGCCGCGGCCAGCCCGGCGGCGCCCGCCCCGACCAGCGCCGGGGTGTTGGGCATGGCCCGCAGCAGCGCTGGGCCGGCTCCGACCGCGGCGCGCAGGCTGGCGAGGGTCACGCCGGCGGCGACGGACAGCACCCTGGAGGGGCCAGCGCCGGCGACGGCCCGGGCGGCGCCGGTCACGTCGCCGGGCTTGACGGCGATCACCGCGCCGAATCCGGCCGCGGCGTCCATCTCATCGACCGAGGCGACGACCGCCAGCCCGGGGAAGCGGGCCTCCAGGACGTCGCGCCGGGCGGTGTCGGGCTCGACGACCGCGACCGAGGTCGGGGAAAATGCGCCGGCGGAGAGGAGCCCTCCGACCAGGGCTTCCCCCATGCGCCCGCCACCGATCACGACCAGGTCTGCGCCCATCAACCCGACCCTAGCGACGCGCCACCGTCGAGGCCGGCCCGGGCGCGCCGCAACCCGAGAGCGCGCACGGGCCGTTCGTACTTCCCCGAACGAACGACGCCGAGGACACCTCGGGCCACGGCACCGGCGAGCGTACCGGGGGCCTGGGGGACGGGCAAGGGTCGTCCCCGCTCCCGCGCCCGGCCGGTCAGCGACCGAAGCGGGTGGCGTACCCGATGCGCATCGCGGACGCGAAGTACTGCTCGGTGTAGGCGTAACCGGACCCGACGACCCGGTCCAGCTCCTCTTCGTCGACGGCGACTAGGGGCAGCTGCCCGACCAGGTACACCGCGTCTTCCAGGCCGATCGAGAAGCGCCAGGCGTAGAGCTTCGGGTTGACCCGCAGTAGGTACTCCCAGCACTCCTCGAGCTGCTCCTCCGGCGCCGGCATGAAGTAGGTCTCGAAGTACAGGGTGCGTTCCCTCAAGGTCAACCAGATGGTGATGGTGGCCTTCTCTTCGCCTCGCATGCGCACATACCACCGGTCGATCTCCGGGTCCCGGTCGATGGCTGCGACCAGGGGGTTGTCGGCCAGCGAGCCTTGCGCCCAACGCTCGATGACTCCCCGCAGGAGCGCCAGCTCCTCGGGTCCTGCGCGTCCTACCGGCACAACAGCAGCTCCCTGCTCATCAGCGCGTCGATCCTGGCGGCCAGGCCCGCGGCGGCGCCCGACCAGGTGTAGCGGGCCGCTCGGGCGGCCGCCTCGGCGCCCATCGCGGCCCGCAGGCCGCCCCGGTCGGCCAGCAGATCGGTGAGGTGGGCGGCGAAGCGGGCCGGGTCTCGACCCTCGACCAGGTACCCGGTGCGACCGTGGTCGACCAGGGTGGTCAAACCGCCGACGGCCGCCGCAACCACCGGCACCCCGCACGCGGCGGCCTCCAGCGCGACGAGCCCGAAGGACTCCGAACGGCTCGGGACGACGGCCACGTCCGCGGCGCGAAGCGACGTGGAGAGCAGGTGGTGGGGTTGGGGGGCCATGAACCGGACCCGTCCCCCGAGCCCGTGGGCGGCGACTCGACGGTGGACCTCGGCCAGTTCGTCGTCGCCGTGAGGACCGCTCGGGCCGCCGACCACCGCCAGCGTCGCCCGCTCCAGGCCGGGCCGGGCGACCACTTGGGCGAGGGCGTCGACGGCCACGGTCAGCCCCTTCAGCGGCTGGATCCGCCCGACGAAGAGGATCAGGGGGTCGTCGGGATCGAACCCCATGGCCCGCCGGGCCCGTGACTGCTCGCCGGGAGCGAAGAACGCGTGGTCCACGCCGGGCGCCACGATGGCCAGCCGATCCGGGTCGGCGCCGTAGAGCTCGGTGAGCTGGTCGGCCTCGACGCTGCAGGAGGCCAACACGATGTCGGAGCATCCGATGATGGCGTGCTCCGCCAGCGCCCGACGGGCCGGTTCGGAGGCCGACAGCTCCTCCACGCTGGCCTCGGCCTTGACCCGGTCGAGGGTGTGGAACGTGGAGATCAACGGCACGTCGAGCTCGTGTTTGAGGCTGTGGCCGGCCACTCCAGAAAGCCAGTAGTGGGCGTGGATGGCGTCGACGCCGAGCCCGTCCACGGCCAGGGCGGCCAGGCGGGCGCCGACACCGTCAGACCACTCGTCGACCAGACCGGGAAGCTGCTCCTTCGCCACCGGGGCGAGCGGGCCGGCAGGCACGTGATGGACCCGGACGTTGGGTTCGACACCGATTGTCGGCGGCCGGGACGGGTCGTCGGTACGGGTGAAGATCTCGCAGCGCACCCCCCGGCGGGCCAGGGCGGCGCTCAGCTCCCGGACGTAGACGTTCATGCCCCCGCCGTCGCCGGTACCGGCCTGGGCCAGCGGCGAGGTGTGCATCGAGAGGACAGCGAGGGCGCGCACAGCGAATGCGAAGGTACCCGACCTTGGAGGTCAACAACCGTTCCGGGAGCCGACCGGGCCGGCAGGCGCGGCGCTCACGGGCCGCTCGGACGGGCCGGCCGGGCGCCACCGAGGTCGCCGGGCGCCTGGGCCGAAGCGGTGTCGGCGGGGTCGGAGCGGCCCTCGTGCTCCTTCAAGAAAGACAGGTAGATGTGCAGCAGGGTCTGCTTCTGCTCGTCGGTGAGGGCCGGCTCGGCGAGGATGGCATCGGCCAGCGTCCCCTTGAGGGTGGGGGCGTCGAGGATGCCGGCCCGGACGTAGAGCGTCTCCGCGGAGATGCGCAGCGCCTTGGCGATCTGCTGGAGGATCTCCGCCGACGGCCGGCGCAGGCCCCGCTCGATCTGGCTCAGGTACGGGTTGGAGACCCCCGCCAGGTCCGACAGCCGGCGGAGAGACAGCCGGGCCACGTTGCGCTGCTCGCGGATGAACGCGCCCAGCTCGCTCCAGGGGTCCGGCAGTTCGGTCATGGTCCCCTAAGGCTACCGGCGGGTCGCGCTGCGCCCCCGGCTCCGGCTACCGCGACAGCAGCCCGGCGACCAGGTCGAGCAGGTCGCCTGACGCGAACGGCTTGACCACGAACGCGTCGGCGCCGGCCTCCCGGCAGCGGGCCTCCAAGTCGGGGTGGTCCCCGGCGGTGAGCACCACCACCTTGACCCGCTCGTGGTCCAGCCGCCGGCACACCTCGACCCCGTCGATGCCGGGCATCATGACGTCGAGGAGCACGACGGCAGGCTGACTGGAGCGGGCCAGGGCCAGGGCCGCCTCCCCGTCGGTCGCCTCGACCACTTCCATGTCGTCGCATTCGAGCACCGCGCGCACCACTCGCCGCACCAGGTCGTCGTCGTCGACGACGAGCACCAGACGCGACCGGAGTCGCTCGCTCGGGCTGGCCTCCGCCGGCGCCGGGCTCACTCGAGGAGGGTGTCGACGCTCGCCTCGCCGCTCTTGTAGCGGCGGACGATCTCCTCCTGGAGAGCGTCTAGGACCTCGTGGAGGGAGCGGCGCTGCCCTGACACCTCCCGCTCGACGGCCTCGAGGCCGGCGGAGATGGCGGCGACGTCGGCGTCGGACATGTCGGGCAGCCGGGACATGTTCGCGGTGGTGACGACCGCCTCGATGCGAGCGAGCAGCTCCGCGTCGATCTGGCCCGGGGCGATGATGGTGGTCAGCCGCCCGAGGCCGGGGGCGTGGACGTGCTCGCCGAGGATCTCAGGCAGGCGGTCGACCAGGCGGGCCAGGTCCTCCGGCGGCAGGCCGGCGGAGCGCCGCTGCTGCTCGGCGAGCACGATGTCGAGGCGGCCCTGCACCATCCGGCGCAAGTAAGACAGACCGGTCTCGACCTCGTTGGCGGCGTCGCGCCGGGCGCGCACCTCCGGGAGGGGCAATCCGGCCAGCCCTTCGAGGTATCCGGGCGCCAGGATTTCCTCAACGGTGAGCTCGGCCATCCGTTCGAGCGTAGCGCACCCCCTCCCCGTGACCGCGGGGTGCGGCCGGGCCGCTACGGCATCTTCGGAGATGCGCGCCAGGCGCCCGATTCGCGCGAGACCTCCCGGCGCCGGCCGGGGTCAGCGCAGCAGCAGGTGGGAGGCGACGACCCACGCCGGGCCGGCTAGGAGCAGCGAGTCCAAGCGGCGCAGCGCCGGGAGGCGGGCGTCTGCGGCCAGCCTTCGGGCGACCACCACCCCGAGGGGGGCGAGCAGGGCGACCAGCCCGAACATGACCCACGGCCGGTCCCCCGAGAACGGGGGGTTGACGACCGCCGCGACCATCACCGCCAGAACGCCGACGGTGACTACGCCTGCGACCGCCCCGAGGACGCCGCCGCTGCTGCCGGTGCCCATGAGGTAGTTGGCCACGTCGAACAGGCAGATCGCCGACACCAGGCTCACCCTGGTCCCGAGCGATCCGTGGTCGGCCAGCACCAGGGTGGCGGCACCGAGCCCCGGCCACAGGGCGCCGGCCGCCGCCGGGACCGAGCCGCCCCCCGCGGCGCGCACGGCCGCCGCGGCGCCGAGCGCCACCGCCACCGCCACCGGCCAGCCCGCGGTGGCCGCCAGCGGAACCAGCGCGGCGCCGACCGCGGCGACCAGCGCGGCGCGTCGCTCCACCTGCGGGCCGTGGCGGACCAGCGACGCGGCGGCGACCGCCGCTACCGGGGCGACCACGACGGCGACGACGGCGGGGGCGGCGACGGTCGCCCCGACGAGCACCAGTCCCCAGAGCACCCCGAGGCGGCCGGTCGGGGGAACGCGCCGGGGGGCCGGGGCCGTCGGGCGCCGGGCGGAGGCCGGGCGGCGGGAGCCGGAGGGACGCGGCGTGCTCTCCCCGGCGGGAGCCCGGCTCGCGGCACCCACCCCGGCGCGCCTCGACTCGCGCCCGCGGCGGGGGGCCGGCGCGGGGTCCCTCACCGGAGCGGCGCGCCCGTTGGCCGGGGCCGGGCGAGGCCGGGCCGCTCGAGGCGCGCGGTAGCCGTCCTCCCGGTAGGCGTCGGGGTCACCGTAGGCGGGGGCGGCAGTGGAGGTGGAGGTGCTCACCGGTCGAAACCGCCCGACACCGGCGGCAGGACCGCGACTTCGTCGCCTTCCGCGAGGGCCGTCGCAGGCCCGGCTTCGGACCCGTTGACCCACACCCGGCTGATGGCCAGCACCCGCCCGAAGTCCTCGCCGTAGCGGGCCTCGGCGGTCGCCAGGACCTCACCCACCGTGGCGGCGCTGCACTCGGTGCGGCCGGTCCCAGCCGCCTGGCGGGCGGACGCGAACATCCGAAGCACGACCGTCGGAACCGCCGAAGACGGCTGCGCACCCGCGCCGACCTGGTTGTTCGCGCCCGATCCCATGCCCTCACGCTACCCGCCGGTACCGATCACGACTCCGCCGAGGGGGACCACCGGGCCGATCCAGGCGCTTCCCCGGCCTACCGTGGCGGGGTGCCCCGGCTCGTCGTCGTCCGCCACGCCCAGTCGGAGTGGAACGCCGAAGGCCGCTGGCAGGGCCGGGCCGACCCTCCGCTGTCACCGGCCGGGGAAGAGCAGGCCCGCCTCGCCGGCGCCGCTCTGGCCGACGCCATCGCCGCCGGGGACGCCCCCGGCCCGATCACCGCGGTGTGGTCGTCGGACCTGCGCCGGGCCCGGGACACCGCGGCCCTCCTCGGGTCCGCCGCCGGCTGGCGCGGCCCGCTCCGAGAGGTCCGCGACCTGCGCGAGCACGACGTCGGCGAGTGGAGCGGCCTCACCCACGGCGAGATCGAACAGCGCTGGCCGGGGCTGATCGAGGAGTGGGGCGCCGGCCGCCTGGCGGCCACGCCCGGCGGCGAGCCCCGAACCGCGTTCGACCGGCGGGTGCGCCAGGGTCTGCTCACAGTCGTCGCCGCGGCCCATACCGGCGACCCGGGCCCCGGCCTCCACGTGGTGGTCACCCACGGCGGGGTGCTGCGGGCCGTGGCTCGCTGGCTCGGTCACCCCGAGCGGGCCCTGTCGCAGCTGGAAGGATTCCTGCTCTGCGCTGCGGCGCCGTCCTCCGAGCCCCTCCTCGAGGGACCGGTCGCCTTGCTTCAAGGGTGGGGCGAACCCGCGCCGCGGCCCCCGCGATGAGCGCGCCGAGCGCCGCTTCGGGCCCGCGACCGTACGGTACGGTGCCCACCGTGAGGGTCGTGGTGGTCCGCAGCCCCCGTAGACGCAAGACGGTGCAGGCCCGCGAGGTCGGCGACGTGCTCCAAGTGTCGATCCCCGCCACGATGACCAGGGCCGACGAGGAGCGCTGGGTCGCGGAGATGCTCCGGCGGGTGGAGCGCCGCTCCGCGGCCTCCACCGTCGACCTGGAGGAGCGGGCCGCCGAGCTGGCCGGCCGCTACCACCTCCGGCGACCGGCGACGATCCGCTGGGTCGACAACCAGCGGTGGCGGTGGGGAAGCTGCACCCCCGCCGACCGGGCGGTGCGGATCTCGTCCCGGTTGGCCCAGGAGCCGGGCTGGGTCCTCGACTACGTGATCGTCCACGAACTGGCCCACCTCGACGTCCCCCGGCACGGGCCTGACTTCTGGGCGCTGGTCGGCCGTTACCCCCTGACCGAGCGAGCCCGCGGCTACCTCATCGCCAGGGCGCTGGCGCCCGAACCGGGAGCGACCCCGCCCGGCGCAGTCGGACCCGACGCCGACGCCGACGGGTGCGACGAGGACGGTCCGGTCCCGCCGCGACGTAACCGCCGCGGCCCTGACGGCGTCTGAACCGAGATGGCCCTCTCCCGCCGCAGCGCCGCCGCCTCCTGGGTGGGTACCGGTTCGTTCGATCCCAGCCCGCACCCCGCAGAAGTGTCCCGGCAGCGGTGGCTGCCGCTTCGCGGCGGGGTGCCCGGCTCGACGACCGCCGGGATCGAGCGGCTGGCCCTCACCGGCCGGCGGGTGGTGCTGGTGCGTACCGACCCGGCCCACCATCTCGGCGCGCTGAGCCCGGAGGACAGCGCCACCCTGGCGGCCGGCGCCCGCGTCGCGCTCGATCAGCGCCTGCCGCTCGTCATGATCCTTTCGTCGTCGGGGGCCGACATCCACGAGGGCGTCGCCGCGCTGCACGGGTGGGGCACCGCCGCCCTGGCCGTCTCCCGCTGCTCGGGCATGGTCCCGGTGATGGCGGTGGTCGACGGGCTGGCCGTGTCGGGACCGGCGCTGCTCCTAGGCATGGCCGACGTCACGGTGATGACCGCCAGCGCGGTGGCGTACGTGTCGGGGCCGGCCGCGGTGGCGGAGCTGACCGGCCTGCGCCTCGGGGCCGACGCGCTGGGCGGCGCCAGCGTCCACGGGCGTTCGACGGGGGTCGCGGCGCTCAGCGCGGCCAGCCTCGATGCTGCCCTCGACCGCGTCGCCGAGGTCCTCGACTACCTGCCCGACCACAGCGACGAGATGGCGGAGCGGTGGCCGACCGACGAGCCCGCCGACCGCCCCGCACCTGAGCTGCGGGACCTGATCCCGCCGGCGAGCACCGGCTCCTACGACGTGCGCAGAGTCATCGCCGAGCTGTCCGACGACGGCGACCTGCTCGAGCTGCGGGCGCAGTGGGCCCCGCAGCTGGTCACCGCGCTGACCCGCATCGACGGCCGGCCGGTCGGGGTGGTGGCCAACCAGCCCCAGTCCATGGCCGGGACCCTGGACATCGCCGCGTCGCAGAAAGGCGCCCGGTTCGTGGCGTTTTGCGATGCGTTCAACGTCGCGCTGCTCACTCTCGTCGACACCCCGGGTTTCATGCCCGGCAAGGACCTCGAGTGGCGGGGCATGATCCGCCACGGCGCGCAGCTGGTGCACTCGTACGCCGAGGCGACCGTGCCGCGGGTCTGCCTGGTGCTGCGAAAGGCGTTCGGGGGGGCGTACATCGTCATGGACTCGAAGCTGATGGGGAACGACCTGTGCTTGGCGTGGCCCTCGGCGCAGATCGCGGTGATGGGAGCCCAGGGCGCGGTGCAGATCCTCCACCGGCGCGAGCCGCCCGAGGTCCAGCGCCGGTTGGTCGAGGACTACGAGGAGACCTACCTGAACCCGTACGTGGCCGCCGAGCGGGGTTTCGTCGATCGGGTCATCGACCCGATCGACACCCGCTTCGAAGTGGTGCGCGCGCTGCGGATGCTCGACTCGAAGCGGGAGCGGATCCCCCACCGCAAGCACGGCAACGGCCCGCTTTGAGCGAGGCGCGCCGGGCGGCTCAACGGTGGGCGGCGCAGACCATGAGCAGCGGGTCCGCTTCGAGCGCAGCCGGGTCGATCGGCGCCCCGCAGGTCACGCATCTGCCGTAAGCGCCCTTGTCGATCCGGCCCAGCGCGGCCTCGATCCCGTCGAGCTCCCCGGCGATGGTGCCGAGCACGGCCAGGTCCGCTTCGATGTCGGGGCGCCGGGCGGCCACCGCCGGCCCGGTCCCGTCCGAGACGCCCTCCGCCTCGGCGTCATCGGGGTCGGGGCCTCCCGGACCGGTCCCTTCCCCGGCCGGCGGCTGGAGGGGCGGTTGCGGTGCTGGTGTCCCGTTGTGCCCGATCTCGTCCACGAATTCAGGCTAGTGGCGCACCGTTTCCCTCAAGTGACGGGCCCGGCGTGCCGAAGTAGCCGGCGTGGGCCGGAGGCGACGTCGCACTGCGCCTCCTGGGCTGCTCGATCAGCCCGCCGTCGCGAAGTGGCAGCCGTGGCGCAGCGGCCTGGCGCTGTTCGCCACCATCATCGCGGTGCCGACGATCGGGCTGCTAGGCGTTGACCACATCGTGCACCGCGACCTCGAGCAGCGGGCCACCGCCGCCAACTCGGAGGTCGCCGACCAGCTGGCGGTCACCCTGGGCCAGGCCATCGACCAGCGGGCCCGCCTCGTCGTCGGCGCCAGCCGCGGCCCGGGGTTGCTCGGTACCGGCCTCCCCGCCGCGGGCTCCGGCGCCGATCTGAGCGCGAGCCTGGCCGTGCTCGCCGCCGACGGCGGCTTTTGCAACGCGGAGCTGATCGTGTCCCCCACCCAGACGGTGAGCGCCAGCACCGCCACGCCCTGCGCCCCAGCCCCCGGCGACCCGGTCCCCGGACCCGACGGTGTGGGGGTGCTGGCGGCGCGCTTCGCCGGCGCGACGGCCTTCGCCGGGTACCAAGTCGCGGTCCCCGCCGCGCCGGGCCAGCATCCCGTGCTGCGGGTCACCTACGCCCTCACCGGCGTGGCCGGGCCTCTCCGAGCCCCCCTCGGCGGGACATCCATGATCGTCGCCGGCAGCGGCCGGGTCGTGCAGTCGAGCACGCCGACCCAAGACGGCCTCCAGCCGCAAGCTGCCGGGTTCGTCGCCATGGCCCGCGCCCACCGGGCCGGCTCGGCGCGGCTCTACGCCCCGACCGTCGGGCGGACGATCCTGTTCTCCTACGCGCCGGTCCCCGGGACCCCCTACGGCGCGGCGACCACCGTGCCCGTCGACATCGCCTACCGGGGAGCCGACACCCTGCAGCGGGAGCTGTGGCTCGGCTACGGCGGGTTCGTGGGGCTGGCCGGCGCGGTCGCCGCCGGCATGACGCTCCTCGTCCGGCGCCGGGACCTGGCTCGGGCGGTCGCGGCCCGGCGGGCGTCCGCGCTGGCGGAGCTGTCACCCGACGGGATCGCGGTACTCGACCCCGACCGGCGGGTCGTCTACGCCAACCAGTCGCTCGCGACGTTGCTCCACCACGACGCTCCCGCCGACATGATCGGCCTGCCCGGCACGACCTGGGCCGGGCCGGACAACCGGCCCCCGGAGGCCGACTCCGCGGTGGCCGTCGGGCAGGCGGTCACCCTCCACCGCCTGGACGGGACCCCGGTACCGGTGGAGACCAACGCCGCTCCGCTGGACCTCGACGGCAAGACCGGCCGCCTGGTCGTCATCCGCGACATGACCGAGCGCCGGCGCGTCGAGCTGGCCATGGCCGCGGCGGAGGGCCGCCAGCGGGCCATCTTGGACACGATCCCCGACGGGGTGGTGCTCTACGACCTCGACGACGACGGGCTCCCGGTCCCGGTGATGGTCAACCCGGCCGCGACGGAGATGCTCGGCCTGGGCCTGGACCGGCTCAAGGACTGGGGATTCGAGTTCGGTCTGGAGATCCTCGACGAGCACGGCGACGCGCTCACCCGCGACGAGATGCCGGTGCGGTGCGTGGCCCGCACCGGGCAGCCGCTCGACGGGCTGGTCTGGGGCATCCGGCGGGACGGCCGGGTCCGGTGGTTGCGCAGCAGCACCCGGCCGATCCTCGACGCCGGCGGGACGCTGACGGGGGTGGTCACCTCCCTCGTCGACATCACCGGCGAGCGGGCCGTCCACGCCGAGGTGGCCGCTGCTCACGCCCGCTACGCCGCGCTGATCGAGCACGGCAGCGACTTGATCAGCGTCCTCGACGTCAGGGGCCGGCTCCGCTACCTGAGCCCGGCCCACGGACGGCTCTTCGGCTGGGACGACGGGTGGCTCGGCCGGCGGGTGGACGAGGCGATGCACCCCGATGACCGCCGGGCCGCCCGGGCCGCTCTCAGCCGCTTGCTGAGCGAACCCGACGCGGTCGAGCGGCTGAGCTGCCGGATCCGGACGGTGACCGGCGAGTACCGTCATCTCGACGTCACCTGCACCAACCGCCTGGCCGATCCTTGGGTCAATGGTGTGGTCACCAACAGCCGGGACGTGACCGACGAGGTCGAGGCGTCCGAGCTGCTGCGCCATCAGGCCACCCACGACCCCCTCACCGGCCTGGCCAACCGCACCCTGCTGCTGGACCGCATGGAGAGGGCGCTGGTGAGCGGACCCTGCGCGGTGTTGTTCATCGACTTGGACCACTTCAAGCGGGTCAACGACACCCTCGGTCACGCCGCCGGCGACGAGCTGCTGGAGGTGATCGCCCGGCGCCTGCAAGCCACGCTGCGCCCAGGCGACAGCGTCGCTCGGGTCGGCGGCGACGAGTTCGTGGTGCTCGCGGACGGGGTGCACACAAGCGAGGCGGCCGCCGCCATCGCGGCCCGGATAACCGACGCGATCACCCGACCGGTGCGCCTGAGCGCCCGGACGATGACCGTCGGATGCTCGGTCGGCATCGCTCTGGCCCACCCGAGCGTGGTCAGGGAACCGGAGCTGGTACTCCAAGACGCCGACACCGCCCTCTACCAGGCCAAAGAGCGGGGACGTAACCGGGCCGAGGTGTACGACACCGCGGTGCGGGTCCGGACCCAGCAGCGCCTCGACGCCGAGGCGCTGGTCCGGTCCGCCATCGACGACGACAAGCTGGCCGTGGTGTTCCAGCCCGTGATCGATCTGAGCACCGGGATGGCGGTGGGCACCGAGGCCCTGGCCCGGCTCAACGCCTCCGACGGCGGCCTGATCGGCCCGGAGAAGTTCATCGACGCCGCCGAGGACTCCGGGCTGATCGTGCCGCTCGGCGCCGCGATCCTCGACATGGCCTGCGCGCAGCAAGCCGAGTGGAACGCGTCCGGCGCGGCGCTCACCCAGGTGTCAGTCAATCTCTCCGCCCGCCAGCTCGGCGAG
Source organism: Acidiferrimicrobium sp. IK (assembly GCF_025499425.1). Taxonomy (GTDB): domain Bacteria; phylum Actinomycetota; class Acidimicrobiia; order Acidimicrobiales; family Palsa-688; genus Acidiferrimicrobium. The sequence goes on along the minus strand of NZ_JAIMCB010000001.1, from coordinate 425,108 downwards.
CCCGGCTTGATCTCCGGCGTAGCGGAGGTCCTGGACCGTCACGGGCTGACCGCCGCCCACCTGTGCCTGGAGCTCACCGAGTCTTCCCTGATCGATGCCGGTGAGACCAGCCGCCGCGCGATCAGCGACCTGAAGGCGATGGGGATCACCCTCGCCCTCGACGACTTCGGGACCGGGTGGTCGTCGCTGGCCTACCTCCGGCGCTTCCCGATCGACATCATCAAGATCGATCGCAGCTTCGTGAGCGGTCTCGGCGTCGACAACAGCGACACGGAAGTGGTCCGGGCGGTGATCGGTCTCGGCCGGGCCCTCGGGCTCACCACGGTGGCCGAGGGCGTGGAGACCCCCGCGCAGGCGCAGCATCTCATCCAGCTCGGCTGCCACTACGCGCAGGGGTACTTCTACGGCCGGCCGGTGCCGGCCAGCAAGCTCGGGGACGCGGTCGGGCGCTCCCGCAACGGCGCGCTCCACGCGCCGCCGGTCGCGCTCCGCTGACCGAGCCCGCCGCCGGCATCGGGAGGCGCCGGCCCTATCGTGAGCCCATGTCCGGCGTGCTGCCCCGTTGGGAGATCGACAGCCTGTTCCCGAGTCTCCGGTCGCGTCAGATGACCGCGGCGAGGGAAGGCCTGGTGGCCGACATGGAGCGGATGCGGGTCCTCTTCGACCGCAACGACGTCGGCCCCGGCCCGGCTCGCGCCGCTACCGGCGAGGACCGCGGCGTCCTGTCGGAGATCTTCGACGCGATGAACGACCTCCTCGGGCGGCTGGAGCCTCTCGGCGCTTACCTCCACGCCCTGGTCGCCACCGACGCTCGCGACGACGAGGCGGCAGCGGCGCAGGCCGCCCTCGACGCTGACCTGGTGGCCCTCGACGGGCTCCGCAACCGTCTCGACGCGTGGGTCGCCAGGCTCGGGGCGGACGGGTTGACCAGCGACGAGGACGGCGGGGAGTACGCCCACCTCCTGCGCCGGGCCGAGGTAGCAGCGTCCCACCAGATGTCCCAGGGCCAAGAGGAGCTGCTGAGCGAGCTGCGCCTGTCGGGGTCGTCGGCGTGGACCCGACTGGCAGGCGACCTGACCTCCACCCTGACCGGGGTCCTCGACGGCGAGCGTCTGCCGGTGACGGTGCTGAGGGGGAAGGCCACCGACGCCGACCGGGCGCTGCGGGAACGGGCGTTTCGCGCGGAGCTGGCGGCGTGGGAGACCGTGGCGGTCCCGATGGCTGCGTGCCTCAACGGGGTCAAAGGGGAAGGGGTGACGGTCAACCGCCGGCGGGGGTGGCCCGACGCGCTCGGGCCGGCGCTGTTTTCCAACAGCGTCGAGCGGGTGACCTTGGACGCGATGCAGGCCGCCGCCACGGCCTCCTTCCCCGACTTCCGACGGTTCTTGCGGGCCAAGGCCCGGCTGCTCGCCGCCCCCACCGCCAACGGCGGGTTGGCCTGGTGGGACCTGATGGCGCCGGTCCCGGGAGAGTCCAGCATCGAGTGGTCCGCGGCCGAGGCCGCCGTCGAGCGGGCCTTCGCCACCTACTCGCCCGGCCTAGGCGCGCACGCCCGGCGGGCCTTCGACGCCCGGTGGGTCGACGCCGAGCCTCGAGACGGGAAGCGGGGCGGCGCTTTTTGCATGAGCGTCGGGGACGGCGACAGCCGCATCCTCATGAACTTCGACGGTTCGTGGGACAGCGTCCAGACCTTGGCCCACGAGCTGGGCCACGCCTACCACAACGTCAATCTGGCCGGCCGCCCGCCACTGCAGCAGCGGACGCCGATGGCCCTGGCGGAGACCGCGAGCATTTTCTGCGAGACGGTCATGGTCGAGGCCGGCCTGGCCGCGGCCGACCCGGCATCGCGCCTGGCGCTGCTCAACGTGGACCTGCAGGGCGCAGCGCAGACGGTGGTCGACATTCACTCCCGGTTCCTGTTCGAGCGCCACGTGTTCGAAAAGCGCGAGGTCGGTCCCCTCTCGGTGCGAGAACTGTGCGAGGCGATGACCGACGCGCAGCGGTCCACCTACGGTGACGGGCTCGACGACTCGACGCTGCACCCGTGGATGTGGGCGGTGAAACCGCACTACTACTCGGTCGGGCAGCCGTTCTATAACTGGCCGTACTGCTTCGGCCTGCTGTTCGGGGTCGGCCTCTACGCCCGTTTCCGGAGCGACCCTGACCGGTTCCGGGCCGGTTACGACGACCTGCTTTCCTCGACCGGTACCGGCACCGCCGCGGAGCTGGCCGGCCGTTTCGACATCGATGTGCGCTCCGAGGGGTTTTGGACTTCCAGCCTCGACGTGATCCGGGCCCGCATCGACGAGTTCGTGGGCTTGGTGGACGGGGCCGTCGGGCCCGGATCGCCGGCCCCGGGCCGCTAGGGTCTGTGCCGCTAGGGTCTGTGCCGTCGGGCCGCTAACTCAATTGGCAGAGTAGACGCCTTTTAAGCGTACAGTTCCGGGTTCGAGCCCCGGGCGGCCCACTCGCTGGCGTATCCCGCTTCCGGGAGGATCGGCGCCGCTTCCTCCGGGCGCCAACCGAGCGAGCGAAGCGAGTCGAGGGCGGTAGCGAGGCGGCCGGAGGTCGCCTCGTGGCTTGTGCTCTGGCCCCGAAAGGCACAACGGGCCCGCCGGGCCCGTTGGCTAACGCACCGGCCTGCGGCCGGCTTGTTGTCCGAGGGAAGCTGCCCAGCCTCGCGGTGGTCCCCTGTCGCCCGCTCCAGGCGGACGGGATACCACGCGCCGCTGGGTCTCGCCGCCGGCCGATAGCGCCGCGACCATCAGCCGCCCGCCACCGCCTACGCTCCAGGTACGACAACGCTGTAGTTGCACCCCGCCGGCTGCGCCGGCCAGACGCCGGAGACCGCGATGCCCAGACGACGAGCGCCAGGGATGCTCGAAGCCGAGGTCCTGGCGGTGCTTTGGTCGGCCGGCGACGCGCTCACCCCCGAGGAGGTCCGCCGACGCCTCGGCGACGACTTGGCGTACACCACGATCACCACCATCTTGATCCGCCTCCAGGAGAAGGGCGCGGTGCGCAGGGAGCCGGCGGGGCGCGGCTTCGCCTACGCCGCCGTGCTCCGAGAAGCGGACCTGGTCGCCAACCGGATGCGGGCTCTGCTCGAGGACCAGCGGGACCGCGACGGTGTCCTCAGCCGCTTCGTAGCCGGTCTCGACGCGAAGACCCAGGCGGCGCTGCGCCAGGCGTTGGAATCCGGGCAGGGCCAGCGATGAGCGGCCCGGCCTTCTGGCTGCTGGTCCCCTTCGCCGCGTCGGTCGTCTTCGGGGCGTGGGCTCCGGTGGCGGCACGGCGGATGCCGCCTCGGGCCGCGACGTTCCTGCTCAGCGTCGGCTCGTCGGTCGTCTCCGGCGGGACCATCGTCGCCGCCGCGCTGGTGGTGGCCCTCGTCGGCGGTGAGACCCCCGTCGCCGCGGAGCACGGGCACTGGTCGGTCCACCAGCTCGAGGCGATGCAACCGTTCAGCACGGGCGTAGCCGTGGCGGCCGTAGCCGCGCTGATCCTCCAGGCGGGCGCGCTCGTCCACGCCGCCGAGCGACACGGGCGGCTGCTCGGCCGGGCGTGGTGGACCAGTCACCAGGCCACCACTGCGCTGGTCGTCATCGACGATCCCGGTCCGACCGCTTACGCGGTCCCGGGGTGGCCTGGACGCATCGTCGCCAGCGCCGGCCTCCTCAGCGCGTTCGACTCGACCGAGCGGCGGGTGGTGTTGGCCCACGAACAGGCGCACCTCGACGGCCGTCACGACCTGCACCTCACGGCGGTGGCGCTGGCCGCGGCGGTCAACCCGTTCCTGCGGCGCGTCCCGGGGGCGTGCCGGCTGTCGACGGAGCGCTGGGCCGACGAGCGCGCCGCCGTGGCGGTCGGTGACCGCCGGGTGGTCGCCGAGACCATCGTCCGGGCGGCCGCTGCCGTCCCCTGCCCCAGCCCGCGGATGTTGACCTTCGGTGCCGCCCGCCACCATGTCGTGGCGCGCGTCACCGCCTTGCTCGACGCGCCGGCGACGCACCGCCCGGCCACCGAGCTGGTGATGGGTGCAACCGTCCTCCTCACCGCGGTCGCCACCGCCCTGTCGGTGCGCGACACCAAGCACTTGTTCGAAGTCGCCGAGCGGGCCCTGCAGGTCTCAGCCGCCGGCTGATCACCGAGGGCCAGAAGGAAGCCGCAGATGACCCATTTCCTCACCACCCAGATAAGCCACCACGGGTACACCGCGGTGTTCTTGCTGATGGTCCTCGAATCTGCCTGCATCCCCATCCCGAGCGAGGTCATAATGCTCTTCGGCGGGGCGTTGGCGGGCGGGCTGCTCGCGGCCGGGCATCCCCACGTGAGCCTGCTCGGGATCGGGATCTCCGGGGCGGTCGGCAACCTGGCCGGCTCGCTCATCGCGTACGCGGTCGGTCGAGCCGGCGGCCGGCCGCTCGTCGAGCGCTACGGGCACTACGTGCTGCTGCGGAAGGACCACATCGACAAGGCGGAAGCGTTCTTCGCCCGCCGGGGCGACGTCGCGGTGCTCGTCGGGCGGGTCCTTCCGGTGGTGCGGACCTTCATCAGCCTCCCCGCCGGGGTCGCCGAGATGCCCTTGGGCCGCTTCACCCTCTACACGTTGATCGGCTGCCTCCCCTGGACCTTCGCCCTCGCCGGCGCGGGCGATGCGCTGGCCTCCAACTGGGACTCGGTGACCTCGTATTTCACCGTGGCCAGCGTGGTCATCGCCGTCGTGGTCGTCGCGGTCATCGTCCGCTGGCTGCTCAAGCTCCGCAGGCAGCGCTCCCAGCAGACCACCGCCGGCTGAGCCAGACCGCCAACATCCGACCCGAGAGAACCGATGCTCACCGCCACCACCGCGCCAGCCGCCATCTACCACATGAACTTCCTGCAGGCGATCGTCCTCGGGTTGATCCAGGGCGTCTACGAGCTGTTCCCGCTCTCCAGCCTGGGCCACACGGTCTTGATCCCGTCGTGGATCGGCGGCAACTGGGCGCTCCTGGTCAAGCAGGAGTCGCTCTCCGAGAGCCCCTACCTGGCGTTCGTGGTCGCCCTCCACCTGGCCAACGCCATCGCCTTGGTGCTCTTCTACATCAGGGAATGGGTGCGCCTGATCGCCGGCTTCTTCCGCTCGCTGGCCCGCAGGCGCATCGAGACTGACACCGAGCGGCTGGCCTGGCTCATCGTGATCGCCACCATCCCGGTCGGGATCCTGGGCCTCCTGCTCGAGCACCCGTTCCGGACGCTGTTCGCCAAGCCGCTGGCCGCGGCCGCGTTCTTGACCGTCAACGGCGTGATCCTCGGCGCCGGCGAGTGGTACCGGCGCCGGCCCCGCCCGACGCCGGAGAACGCCGCAACGCCGGACGCCGCGGCGCCGGTCGCCGCGCTGCAGGGCCGGGCCGCCACCATGGGCCGGTTGCGCGACGAGAACATCGTGACCATCGACGCCAACGCCGAGCGCGAGCTCAACGCCCAGATCAGCTGGTGGAGCACGCTTTGGATCGGCGCCGCCCAGAGCCTGGCGCTGCTCGCCGGCATCAGCCGGGAGGGCGTGGCGATGGTCGGCGGGCTGTACCGGGGCCTGTCCAACGAGAACGCGTTGCGTTTCGCGTTCTTGCTGTCGGCTCCGGTGATCTTCGCGGCCGGCGCCCTCAAGGTGCCCGACCTGCTCGGGCCTCTAGGCAACGGCATCCGGGGTCAGGCCATCGCCGGTGCCGGCGCCGCGGTGATCGCCTCCTTCGCGGCCATCTTCTTCCTGGCCCGCTACTTCAAGACCCGCACGCTGCGGCCCTTCGCCATCTACTCGATCCTCTTCGGGGTGGCGTCGGTCGTCCGCTTCGGTATCTTCTGAACCACCAGCGGCGCGCGAGGCGGTCGTCAGCTGGCGTTCCGACCGGGGCTACATCCGGGCGTGAGGACCGCTCAGCCCTTTCCAGATCCCGGCCATCTGCGGCGCGAGGCGGGCCAGCTCCTCGAGGTGGAGGGCCGAGAGCTGCGCCAGGCGCTTCTCGGCCTGCCTGGTGAGCGCGAGGCGCGTCACCCGCCGGTCGTCAGGGTCGGCGTGGCGGGTCACCAGGCCGGCGCGCTCGGCCCGGTCGACCAGCCCGACCGCGCTGTGATGCTTGAGCGTCAGGTATCCCGCCACGTCGCTGATCGTCGGGCCCCGCCGATCGTCGTGTCCCTTGACCGCGAGCAGCAGCTGGTGCTGCGCGCCGGTGAGCCCCACCTGGTTGGCTTGGTCCTCGCTCCACCGCAAGAACTCCCGCAGCCCGGTACGGACCTGCAGCAGCCGCTGGTAGTCGGCTGCTGTGACCGTCGTCGGAGCCATCGGCTTCGGATTGTAGGGTCACTCCGCTCCGCCGGCCCGCCGGGGGGAACCGACCGCCCCAGCGGCTGGAGGTGCGGCCCCGCCCGGCTCGGCGGCTGCCATCCCGCCCGCGGATCGCCGCAGGCGGCGGAAGGTCAGCTGGCGCTCCCGGTGGCGTTCCTCGATCAGCTGGCGGCGACGGCCCGCCAGCAACTCGAAGTGGGTGACCACGCCCACCAAGCGACCGCCGGGCGAGTCGACGACTGGAAGCGCTCCGAGCTCGTGGTGGGCCATTCGGTCCGCGGCCGAACGCAGCGTCTCACCGGCGTGGGCGACGACCGGGTTGGAGTGCATGATCTGCCCGACGGTGAGCTCGGGCCGGTCCCGGTGCTCGGTGACATCAGCCCAGCCGACCACGCCGACCATGGCCGATTCCTGGTCGATGACCGGGAACAGCCGCTGGCGGCGGGCGACCGCGTCGGTTTCGATGATCGCCCGCAGGTCACCCGCCGGCGTCGCCGGGCTGACCGTCAGCAGGTCGGTGACCATCGCTTCGCGGACGAACACCGCCTCGAGCTGGTCCACCGCGTACTCCCGCATCACGTGGAACCCTTTCCGGGCCACCTTCTCGGTGAGGATCGACCGCTTGAGGATCAAGGCGCTGACCAGGTGGGCCAGCGCGCAGACGATCAGCAGCGGCAGCAGCGAGCCGGTGTCGTGGGTCAGCTCGAACGCGAACACGATCGACGTGAACGGCGAGCGGGTCACCCCCGCCAGCGCGCCGGCCATGCCCATCAGCGCCCAGGTGGCGCTGCTACCACCGAACGCGTGGCCGATCACCCCGCCCATCGCGGCACCCATCATCAACAACGGCGCCAGGATCCCGCCGCTGGTCCCCGACCCGAGCGCAACCGACCACATGACCAGCTTGGTCACCAGGAGCAGAACCAGCGCGCCGACCGCCAGCTTGCCGGCCAGCTCGTCTCCGATGACCGAGTAGCCCACACCCAACGCTTTCGGGTCGATCATCCCGCCGACCCCGACGACCACCCCACCGATGGCCGGCCACCACATCCAGTGGATGGGCAGCTTCTTGAACAGGTCCTCTGCGCCGTAGCAGGCGGTGGTCAGCACCAAAGCGAGGACCCCGGCGGCGACGCCGATGACCGCCGCCTGACCGACTCCCGCGGCTCCGAACGCGCCGTGCGGCGGGACCGGGAACAGCGGACGGGGCCCCATCAGGTGGTGGGCCGCGAAGACGTCCCGTACGACCTCGGCCACCGTCACCGCCACCGCGATCGGCACGAACGAGCGGGGTCGCCACTCGAAGACCAGCAGCTCGACGCCGAACAGCGCCGCTGCGACCGGAGTCCCGAACACGCCGGCCATGCCGGCGCACGCGCCGGCCACCAGCAGGGTCCGCCGCTCGATCGCCGCCAGCCGGAACAGCTGCGCCAGCACCGATCCGATGGCGCCGCCGGTGAGGATGATGGGGCCTTCGGCGCCGAACGGGCCGCCCGATCCGATGCTCAGCGCGCTGGAGATCGGCTTCAGCACGGCCAGGCGGGGCTGCACGGCCGACCCGCCGATCAGGATCGTCTCCATCGCCTCGGGGATTCCGTGACCGCGGATCTGCTCGGAGCCGAAGCGCGCCATCACGCCGACTAGGAGCCCCCCGACGACCGGGATCAGCACCGACCACGCCCCCCATCGATGCACGCTTGGGGCCACCAGGCTGTCGCCGAGCGTGCCGTAGTAGGCCAGGTGGGTGAACAACCCGATGAGGTCCAGCAGGCCGAGGGCGACGCACGCCGCTATCGCTCCCACCACGACCGCCAGCGGCAGCAGCGCGACGGTGCGCCACTTGACGGTGAAGTCGCCGAGCGCTGTAGCCGCCTCGTCGGCCGGATCCTCTTCCCGCTCGACGCGCTGCACCCGCTCGACGTAGCCCGTCCCGTTGACGAGCGCCCCGTCCTCGTTCACCCGATCACCTCTCCGTTTCTCGCTGTACTCCCGAGGCGGCCCGGTACCCGCCTGAAGCGAACAGGTGTCGCTACGACTAGATCGTAACACGACCTTCTTGGCCGAGCGGGAGCCGGCTGTACGACTAGGGGCAACACCGGGGGATCATCACAGCTTCGGTCTGGTGAAGAGTCCGGGTGGCGGGCCGAGCTGAGCGTCGACGACCCACCGGAACGGCCTTGGTGGTCGAGCGTGGCGACCGGGGTCAGTCACTGCGGCGCCGGTCGCACATCGGGGGACCTGTGCGCCGGGTGGGCGTGTACGGCACCGGGCCACGCTCGCCGGCCTGTCGCTCTCCCCGAGTACACGAGCACATCGGTGACTACTGCTCGCGCTGGGCTTCGGGGTCGCCCATTCAGCACTCCGCCGTCGCCTCTATCCGCGGCTTGCCGGCACGCGAGGGACTGGTCGAGGCGGCGAAGGCGGACGCTTGTCGCGCACCCGCTTCGAGGTGGGCCTCTTCGGCCGGATGGCGTTGACGCAATTCGTCTTCTTCCCGCACCAGATTCATCCCGATCGCGCCGCGTACTGGTTCTTTATGCAGATCGGGATGATCGTCGGCTACTTCACCGCCTGGCCCACCAACGTGTGGCTGATCCGAAACGGCATCAAGGAAGCGACGTAACGAGCCGGATGCACCAAACGCGTGACATCGGGAGGATCATTCCAATCGCCAACGAGTCTGGTCCGCCCCGCAGGCCCGGGTAGGTGGTGAATCGTCAACCGTTGCAAGGAGATAATGATGACGACCGACACCCACGTTCGCAGCAGCGCCAACGGCCAGGAGCAAAGAAGCGACGCCGAGCGGTGGCTGGACCTAACCAGCGCCGACGACGACCGGGCCTGGCACGCCCGCACCAGGGTGGTCCTGCAGCCGATCGCCGCCCCGTCCATCATGGGCCTGTTCGGGTTCATGCTCGCCACCGTCATGGTCGGCGCGTGGCAGGCGGGATGGTACGGCGACGGGACCAGCCCGTTGATCATCTGGCCTTTTGCCCTCGTCGCCGGCGGCTTGATGCAGGTCATCGCCGCGGCCGCCTGCTACCGGGCCCGTGACGGGGTGGCGCTCGCGGTTCACTCCGCGTGGGGCGCTTTTTGGATCGGCTGGTCGATCCTGCAGCTGCTCGTCGCGACCCACGTCATGGCGACCATCCCGCTCGGCAGCGCCAACAGCACCTTCGCCTTCTGGTTCATCGGCCTGACGCTGGTCACCGCCAGCGCGGCGCTCGCGGCGCTCGGCACCAGCGCCTCGGTGTTCGCCACCCTGGCTGCCCTGGCGACCGCTTCGGCGTTCACCGCCGCCGGTTTCTACGACGGCAGCCTGGGCCTGTTGCGGGTCGGCGGATGGCTGCTGGTCGGCTCGGCCGGTGGGGCCTGGTACGTGGCCACCGCGATGATGCTCGAGCAGAGCGTGGGGCGCACCGTCTTGCCGCTGGGCCGCTGGTCGGCCGACGCCAACGTGCCCGGGCGGATCGCCACCCGGCCCATCGAGCGCAGCTCCGGGATGCCGGGCGTGCGTGTCGGGCAGTAACCGCCGACCGGCCTTCCGGCTGAAGGTCTTCCCCCCGACCGGCCGGCGCGACCCACGGTCGCGCCGGCCTCGGCTTGTCCCGAGTGACGCCTCGAAGACGCATCGACCGCGCCCTGCGATGGCGGAGTGGACGGGGAGGCGAAACGCGCCTGGTCAGTGCTGAGAGGACAGCTCGGGGTCGTCGACTATGCGATCGGGCCAGACGTCGGGCTGGCCCAGGTGGTGGCGGGCGGTGTCGCGGATGACCTCCCGGAAGTTGGCCAGCACCAGCGACCGGTCGCTGCGACGCCACGCCATGCCGGCGGTCGTCACCTGCGGCTGACCCGTGAGGTGGGCGTAGTCCACGCCGGGGACCGGGTAGAGGTGGGCGACGCTGGCGGGGACCAACGCGCACCCCGCGCCTCCCGCTACGAGTAGAAGTACCGCGGTCAGCGACGACGCCTCCCGGGCGATGCGAGGCTCGATCCCCGCGGCTTCGAAGGCCGCGTCGATGTGGATCCGCAACCCGCGGGCCGCGGCATGGGTGGGCACCACGAACGGCGTGTCGGCCATCTCGGCCAGAGCCGAGGACCGCTCCCCGGAGCCGGCGCTCGCCGGCATGGCCAGCATCAGGCTCTCCTGCACCAAGTGTTCGTACTCGAGGTCGCCGGTGTACCACGGGGACCGGACGAAGACCAGGTCCAGGCGGCGGTTGCGCAGCCCGTCGAGGAGGTCGCCGGTGGAGCCCTCCGTCAGGTCCAGCTCCACCTCGCCGTATCGGTCCTTGAACGCCTTGAGCCCGAGCGGCAGCAGGTCGACTGTCACCTCCGGTACGTAGCCGACGCAGAGGGTGCCCGCCTCCCCCCTGGACGCCCGCCGGGCTTGCAGCACCGCTTGGTCGACCTCGGCGAGGATATTGCGGGCCGCCTCGAGGAACACCTTGCCGGCGTCGGTCAGGCCGTCGACGCTGTGGGGACGGTCGATCAGCTCGACACCGAGATGGCGTTCGAGGGCGCGGATCTGCTGACTGAGCGGCGACTGGGCCATGTGCAGCCGCTTGGCGGCGCGCCCAAAGTGCAGCTCCTCGGCGGTCACCACGAAGTACCGCAGGTGACGAAGCTCGATCATCTGGTCTCCAGGGGACGGGGTTGGCGGTGCTTCACGTCAGTGTCTTTCCCGCGGGCAGGGAACTCCAAGACAACCCGGGGGCGCCGCCCGCCGTTCGATCCCGCAGAGGCCCGCTGCCGTCCACCGCTCGATACCGCCCGCTTCTGGGTCGTCGGCGCGCACCGCGGCTTTCGGTTGAACCCGGCGCTCATGTGAGCCTACGGACGTTCGTGTCGTTCGGCAAGGCGCCAGTTCTCCTGCCAGAGCCCACGTAGGTGGCCCCGGGGCGTCAGACGGGCAGCGGCGGCGCGCCATGAAAAGGACGCCTGGGAACGAAGGTAAAATCGTCTTTTCGTTCACCGAATCATGAACCTCATGGAGGGGCCAGCAGGTGCTGCAATCGGCCGAGGGTGACGGTGGGGGTGAGGGCGACGGCAAGGTCGTCACTCTTTGCGGCTCGACCAGGTTCGAGGAGGAGTTCGCGAAGGTGAACCAGCGGCTCACGATGGAAGGCTGCGTCGTGATCAGCCTGGGGATGTTCGCTCTTCCCGACCTGGCGGGCTACGACTGGACGTCCGACGATTCGAACCTGAGGGGGCGGCTCGCCGCTGTGCACTCCCAGAAGATCCGCATGGCCGACGAGGTCTACGTGTGGATCCCAGCGGTTACCTGGGCGAGTCAACCCGCCGAGAGGTCGCCTACGCGGAGTCGCTGGGTAAGCCGATCCGGTATCTGAGCCGCGATCGGGTGACTCAAACCGGGGCCGTTCCCCAACCGTGAGGCCGCGCAGGCCGGTCCGGTGGTCGGCCTGAACGAGCCTGCCGGCGCGGGGAATGGGCCACCGGGCTCAGAGCTGCTCGCGTACCCCGGCCTCCTGCTCGACCTTCTCGACCTCGGCCAGGACGCTGCCGTCCATCGCCCGCTTCCCGGCTCCCCAACGAAGCACCGGCAGGATCGTGCGGTGCTTGGTGTCTTCCACCTCGAAGGCGAACGCGTTGTAGAGCGCGACGACGCACAGGGCGATCCCCAGCCAGCCCGACGCCCGTTCCCAGCCGATAATGCCCGACCACTCGTAGACGCCGGTCAGGGCGAAGCGGGCTCCCGCCATGACGAAGGCCACCGCGGCGGCCACCTTTCCGAGCGCCGACGCGGTGGCCGGGACCATGAGCGCGGCGCTGACGAAGAACAGCAGCAGCCCGAGGACCTGGCTGCGGCTGCCGGGAGGCGAGGAGAGGGTCAGCCCGCCGACGGTCAACCAGCTGACGCCGAGCAGCGCCATCCCGGTGCCGCCCGCCCCGTCACGCCCGAGGAAACCGAAAACCGCGGCCAGCAGCTGGATGGGGGCGGCGAACAAGATCACGACCAGGGCGACTTGGTGGGCTTGGCTGGCAGGGAACCACGAAAGCTGGTCGCCGGTGAGGACGATCGACGCGCCGCCCAGACCGACCATGCCCAGCGGGAGCGGGCTGCCGATCGGCCGCAGCATGATCCGCGACATCGCTTCCAGCCGCTCGGCGCGCGCCGGCGCGGAGGGCGCCCCGGCGCGACGGTCGGGCTGCTGGGGGGGTGAGGTCGCGCTCACGACGCCAGGACCGGGCGGACGGCGGCGAGGACCTGGCGGGCGCTGACCGGTCCCACCATCTGCTGGCGGACCCGGCCGTGGCGGTCGAGCACCAGGACCGTGGGGGTGCCGACCACGCCATAATCGCCGGCGATCGCGGCGCGGGGGTCGGCGATGTCGGGGTACCGGGCTCCGGCCTGCCGGCGGGCGGCGACGGCCGCTGTGGTGCTGTCGCGTTCGTCGACGCCGACTACGGCTGCTCCGGCGGCGCTGAGCGCCTTGTCGACCTTGACCATCGCGGCCAGCGACGCCCGGCACGGCAGGCACCAAGACGCCCAGAACTCGACCACCGCCGGGCGGTGTGCGACCTGGGCGAACAGCGGCGGGGGCGGGGCCACCACCGCGGCACCCGGCGCCGAGACACCCGACGCCGCGGCGTCGGACGTCGCGGCACCGGACGGCCCCGCCTGCAGCGTCGCTGGGGCGGAGCCGGCCGAGCGCAGCGCGACGGCGAGGAGCAGCCCGAGCGCGCCGGCTGCCACGATCATCCACGGTCCCGGCGCCGGGCGCCGCCAATCGCGGCGGCCGGCGGTCACCAGCTCCTCCCGGTGAGGAGGTCCCGGACCCGGTCGAGGGGGCCGAGCACTCGACTCGACGCCCGCAGCAGGCCCGGCACGGGCGGGGTGCGGGGCCGGGGACGCGACGGTGCGCCTCGGCGCGCCGCCCGGTAGGAACGGCCGAAATCGTCGAGCTGTTCTTGGGACAGCGCCTCGCGGAGCCGTGGCACCACGACGTTCTCCTCGAGGGCCAGGTGCTCGCTGAACGCCCCGCTCAGGCTGGCGACGGCCGCGACGAGGTCTTCGGGCGCGACCCGGCCTCCTTCCAGGTCGTGCAGCTCCCGTTTGACCCGCTGCTCCTGCCCGAGCCCGGTGCGGGCCAGCTCGGCGCCCTCGATGACCGCGTCGCGCACGACGGGCCACAGGTACTGCTCCTCGGCCACTTCGTGGCGGGAGTCGGCGATAGACAACCGGTGCAAGGCCCGGTCCCGGATGACCGGCGCGGCGTCAGCCGCCGACGTCATGTCGGCGAGCAGGCGACGGATCCGGGCGTGATCCGCGCTGACGGCTTCGATCAGGTCCTTCAATGTTCGGCCTCCTGGGTCGTGGTGGCGCCCGCCGGCGGCAGCGCTAACTGCCGTCCGGAGGCTCTGGCCAGGCGGGCCAGCTTGGCGTTGTAGGCCTGCAGGGCCTCGGATTCCTGCGACCGGTCCCATCTCGGCGCCGCAGCGGCCGGCGCCGGGAGCGGGGCGCGGTCGGCCGCCGGCGGCGTGTGTAGCAGCTGCCACCAGCCGATCACCGACAAGACGGCGAAGATCGGCCATTCGATGGCGTAGGCATAGCTCAGCCCGTTGCCCGACATCGCCCGCTGCACCTGCCACCAGCCGGCGGCCAGACAGCCCGGGAACGCGACGACCAACGCCAGGTGGAGGCCGACTGCCCGCGCCGACAGCCACCGGACGGGCACCGACCGATCGGCTGCCGGACCGGTCACCGGCACGGGTCCAACCGTTCGGTGGTGACCGTGGTCGCGCCGTAGCGGACGGTGAGCGTGCCCGGGCACGGCCGGCTGGCGTCGGTGAGGGGCGTGAAGGAACCGGTGACGTCGCTGGTGGGTTCGTCGGTGCTGGCCCCCACGCACACGACGGTCGGCGCCGCGAACGGCCCGTTGCAGCCGATGTGGTCCCCGTCGACAGGCAACCCTCGCTGGTCCAGGGCCGCCAGGGTCTGCTTGGCGATCACCGCCTGGGCCTGGTCGAGGGGCGCGGCGACCCCTCCCCCGCAGCCGGCCAGTCCGGCGGCGACCACCGCGAGCAGAGCCGCTGCCGCGGCGCTCGCGCTCAGGCGGCTGCCGGCCGCCGGCACCTTCACCGCCCTCGCTTCTGGCTCGCGGCCCGGTCCCGACCGACGTCGCGCCCGCCGCCGGGCGCCCCGTTGGGCCGCCGGGCGGTGCGGGACCGGCGGGTGAACCACCCGGCCGCGAAGGCACCCGACAGCCCGAGCAGCGCGGCGCCGCCGCGGCGCAGCGGGGATGCCGGCGCAGGGGCTTCGGCGCCGTCGGCGGTCTCGTAGCGGGCCCGGGCCGGCAGGTACCGGGCGGGTGGCGGGGACGCCGCGTCGTTCGGGCCTTGGGGGGGTTCGGTGTCGGGGAGCCGCCCGGCAGCCGACAGGTCCCGGCACACCTTCCACGTGACCAGCGCGACGAGCGGCGGGACCGCCAGGGTCATGCCCCGAAGGGTGAGCATCACCGGGGGTTGGGTGGTGCCGAGGATGTGGGCCAACGTGTCTTGTGCGCCGGCGATGAGGAGAACCATGTAGAAGCTGAGCGCGCCGGCGCCGAACGCGGTCCGCCCGGGACGGTCCCGGGGCCGGTCGAGGAGGTTGTGGCTGACCAAGTCGTTGGTGAGGCGGCGCTCGACGAAGGGATACGCGTAGAGCGCCGCGAAGGTGGCGAGCGGCAGGACCACCGCCGGCCAGAACACCTCCGACACGGTGTAGCCGAACAGGTGTAGCCGCCATCCCGGGAACAGCCGCAGCGCCCCCTCCATCCACCCCACGTACCAGTCGGGCTGCGAGTTGGAGCTCATGGACTCCGGCTTGTATGGGCCGTACAGCCAGATCGGGTTGATCTGCGCCAGGCCGGCCAGGAGGACCAGCACGCCGGCGGTCCCGGCGAACAGCCCCAGGGAGCGGGCGGTGTAGGTCGGCCACAGCTGGGACCCGACGAGGCGCCGCTCGCTGCGCCCGACCCCGGCGAACTGGGTGTGCTTCTGGCGCCAGATCAGCGCCAGGTGGAGGCCGAGGAGCCCGAAGATAAGAAGCGGGACGAGGAACACGTGGGCGATGTAGAGCCGGTGGGTGAGCTGGTCGGAAGGGAACTGCCCGCCGACGAAGAGGGTCGCGATCCAGTTGCCGACGACAGGCACCGACTCCGCGATCGAGTACGCGATGCGCAGCCCGGCGCCGGAGAGCAGGTCGCCGGGCAACGAGTAGCCGCTGAAGCCGTTGAAGATCGACAGGATCAGCAGCGTCACGCCGATCAGCCAGTTGATCTCGCGGGGCCGGCGGAAGGCGCCGGTGAAGAAGATCCGGCACAGGTGGGCGACGATGGCGGCCAGGAACACGTCGGCGGACCAGTGGTGCAGCTGACGGAAGAGGAGCCCGGCGCGCACGTCGAGGCTCAGGTGCAACGTCGATTGGTACGCCAGCGACATGGTCTGCCCGTGCAAGGGCAGGTACGACCCGCGGTACACCACCTCGCTGTCGCTCGGGTCGAAGAAGAACGTGAGGTAGATCCCCGACAGGACCAGGATCAAAAAGCAGTACATCGCCAGCTCGCCGAGCATGAACGACCAGTTGTCCGGGAAGATGTGGTCCAGGGCGTTCTTCAGGAACTTCTGGGTGCCGACCCGGGAGTCGATGGCCGCGTTGAGCTCGCGGATGGTGCGGGCCGGCACTACGGGCACCTGCTCATGAGTGGTGCCAGAACACAGGTCCGGGGGGGCCCGACAGCGGCCCGTCGGCTAGCAGCGTGCCGTCCGCTTCGACCCGAAGCGGCAGCTGGGGCAGCGGGCCTCCGGCCGGCCCGAACACCGGCCGGGCGCCGCGCAACACGTCGAAGGTGGACTGGTGACAGGGGCACTGCAGCTCGTAAGCGGTGCGGTTGTAGAGGTTGACCGGGCAACCGGCGTGAGAGCAGACCTTCGAGTAGCAGATGAACCCCTGCGGCGCCCAGGTGGAACGCCCGGGCAGCGGGTGGTTGAGCCCGGGCGGGAGGCGGATGAGGACCGCCGGGGCCTGGGGGGAGTTGGTGAAACCGGCGGGGAACACCGAAACGATGCTGTCCACCGGTACCTCGCTGGCGTTGACGGCGGTGCCGTCGGAGGTGACCAGCTTCAAACCGCGGGTCCAGGGCGAGTACGCCAGGCTGACCGGGGTCGGTCCCATGGAACGCAGGGTGGAAACCACCCCGCCGGCTACGGCGACGCCGAAGGCGCCAAGCGAGCCGATGAGCATCTTGCGCCGGCCGACACCGCCCCGCTCGAGCGAGGAGAGCACCTCGGCCTCCGTGCGCGCCGGGCTGCGCAGGTCGGGGTACTCCTCCTCGAAGGGACCCTCGGGCATGAGCCGGTGGGACCACACGATCAGGCCCACGGCCAGCGCCACCAGGCCCCCGCCGAGGAACGCCCCTTCCAGCTGGGTGTCGTCGTCGTACCAGTAAATGAAGCTGAAGCCGACCGCAGCCAGGATCGCCACTGCGAACAGGGCCCGGATCATGCGGTCGGCGCGGCGTTCCTCGGTGGTAGTGCTCATCCTCTCTTTCCTATCCATCGGGCCAGTCCGAGCAGGGCGACCAGCCCGAGCATCCAGGCCACCGCGCCTTCCGCCGACGGGCCCAGGTGTGACAGTGGGTCGCCGCCTTTGTCGTCGGTGTGACGCAGCGACGACACGTAGGACACCACCGCGTTGAGCTGGGTGCGGTCGAGCGCGGCGGGGCCGAAGGCGGGCATCTGCACCGGGCCGGAACGCACCGCCTCGCCGACCTGGGTCGGGGTAGCCCCCACCAGCGCCGGGATCGGCCGGTCGACCAGTTCGCCGCCCACGCCGGTCACCGAGTGACACGCCGCGCAGTACTCCCGGAACAGCGAGCCGCCCTCGGCGATCAGGTTGGGGTCGACGGTCACCGCCGGGATCCCCGGGCCTCCGTGGGCGGCGAGGGCGGTCACGTACCGGTCGAGGGCGGCGATGTCGGCCTGGCTGAGGATCGGCACGTAAGGAGGCGCGGGGTACCCGACCGCCTTCTTCGGCATCCGGCCGGTGCTCAGCTGAAAGTCGACGGCGGCCTCTCCCACGCCGACCAGGCTCGGGCCCCGGGAGCTCCCGCGGGCGGTGGCGCCGTGGCAGGTGGCGCAGTCCTGCAGGTACAGCGCGGCGCCGTCGGGCCCGGGAGCCGCCTTCGCCGGCTGGGCGGCGGGGGCGGCGTGGGCGGCGGGCAGCACCACCGCACCGATCCCGGCCAGGGCGAGCACCGGCAACCAGACGACCGCCAGGCGCCGCAGCCGGCGGGAGGCGCTCATCGCCGGCCCGCCGCCGCGGACCGCTGCGCGCTGCGCTCCTCGGCGACCGCCCACCCGTAGACCGACGCCATCCCCGCCGCGCCGAGGGGGATCATCGCCGCGATCATGGCCAGGCCGCCGTTGCGGTCGCCGGCGATCACCATCCCGACGGCCGCCAGGTCCAGGCTGGGGCTGGCGATGAACAGGTAGAGCACCTTGCCGGGCGCGCTGAGGCCGCCTTGCGACGCGAGCACGGGGACCCAGAAAACGCACGCCCCGCACAGCAGGAGCAGCCACAGCCCAAACTTCTCCGGCGGCGCCGACGCGACGCCCATGGTCAAGGTGACCGCGGCGTGGACCACCGCGAAGCCAGCAAGGACCGCCGGGGCGGGGACGGCGCGCAGGCGGCGGGGAAGCACCCCCCTCCGGGACCAGACCACCAGCGGGGCGAGCACGGTGGTGGTCAGGCCCATGCCGGCCATGGTCACAACGTCGGACGCCCCGTTGGTCATCATGCGCCCACCCCCCTCTGCCGCCCGGCCCTGGTGGTCCACAGCCGGCGGGCGCAGAACACGAGCAGCGGGACCGCCGGGTAGGCCAGCCACGCCCCGAGGACCCACGCCATCCCGCCGAGCAGGCAGGCGCCGGCGAAGGCCAACGCCGGCGCCCCGCTGTCGGCACCCTGCCGGGCTGCGCCTCTCGGCTGGGTGGCGGCGCGCAGCGGCAGAGCGAAGATCGCAGAGGTGACGAGCAGGATCCCTACCGCCCCCCAGTCGCTGCCCATCTCCAGCGCTTTGATCCGGCTGTTGAAGTAGATGAGGACCGCGGAGAGGACGGCGTTGAACGACGCCCACAAGAGGATCACCCCGACCGCGCCGCGCGGCCGCTTCACGCTCCCACCCGCTCGTCGTCGGCGTCGCGCAGGTCGAGCAAAGGGGCGTGGCTGGTTATCGGCGGGATCACGTCGTAGTTCCACCGCGGCGGAGGCGAGGAGGTGGCCCACTCGAGGGTCTGGCCGGCCCACGGGTCGTCGGGGGCGGCGACCCGGTGACGCCGCGAGTGGACCACGTTGAACGCGAACACCGCCATCGCCAAGGCGATCACCCCGGCGCCGATCGACGAGATCAGGTTGAGGGTCCCGAACCACGCCTGGTCCGGGTAGGTCGCCACCCGCCGGGGCAGCCCCAAAAAGCCGAGCCCGAACATCGGCAGGAACGTCATGTTGGTCCCGATGACCATCAGCACGAAATGCGCCTTGCCCAGCCGCTCGGAGAGCATGAAGCCGGTGACCTTCGGCCACCACAGGTACACGCCGGCGAACATCCCGAACACGCTGCCGCCAAAGAGCGTGTAGTGGAAGTGGGCGACGATGAAGTAGCTGCCCTGCACGTGGTAGTCGACGACTGGAGTCCCGAGCATGACCCCGGTCAGCCCGCCGACCAGGAACTGGGGGATGAAACCCAAAGCGAAGAGCATCGACGTCGTGTAGCGCAGCCGGCCGCCGATGATCGTGGCCAGGAACCCGAAGTACTCGACGCCCGCGGGCACCGACAAGGCGATGCTGGTGAGGCTGTAGTAGTCGTTGGCGGCCTGCCCGGTGACGAACATGTGGTGGCCCCACACGCTCATCGACAGCGCGGCGAAGGCCAGCAGCGCCAGCACGGTCGGCCGGTAACCGGCGTACCGGCGGCCCGAGAAGGTGGCCAGGGACTCGGCCACCGCCCCCACGAACGGGAAGAACATGATGTACACGACCGGGTGCCCGTAGAACCAGAACAGGTTCTGATACGCGATGTTCCAGGTGTTGGCGTCGAACAGGGAAGGGTCGGATCGCCCGATCGCCATCATCACCATGGCCCCCAGCAGGGACGGGAAAGACGCCACCCCCATGAGGGTGGTCACCACCATCGACCAGGTGAACACCGGCATGCGAAGCAGCGTCATGCCCGGCGCCCTGAGGCGCAGGGCGGTCCAAAGGACCGTGGCGCTCATGAGGATCATCCCGCACGCCGCGAGGAACACCCCGACGATCCACAGGCTCATCCCCGACCCCGGCGTGAACGTCGAGTCGCTGAGCGGCGTGTACGCGTACCAGCCGTCGGACGCCGCGCCGCCGCCTACCCCGAAGCCCGACAGCAGCGACACCGCGCCGAACGCGTACAGCCAGAACGCCAGCAGCGTCGTGCGGGGCGCGGCGATCGCCGGCGCGCCGACGTGCAGCGGGACGAGGTAGACGCCCGCGCCGAGCGCGAACGGGGTGATGACCAGGTAGATCATCCCCGAGCCGTGGATGGTGAACAGCTGGTTGTAGACCTGCAGCGGGATCAGATGCTGGTTCGGCTGGGCCAGCTGGGACCGCATGACCAGCGCCATCGCGCCCATCACCGCGAACAGGCCGAGCGACGTGGCGAGGGTCAACAGCCCGATCTTCTTGTGGTCGGTGGTGGTGAGCAGCCCCACCAGGCCCGGGGCGCGCACGTCGCCTGCCGGTACCGCCTGGGGGACGACGGTCGTCACGCCGACGCCTCCTGCGACCGCAGCCACGAGTCGAACTGGGCGGGCGGCACCGCCTTGAGGGTGAAGTCCATCCCGCTGTGGTAGAGCCCGCAGAACTCTGCGCAGCGTCCCGGCCACGAGCCTGGGTGGTCCAAGCGGGTGTCGAACACGTTGACGTGGTCAGGGAACGCCTGCATCTTGAAGCGCAGGTAGGGCACCCACATGGAGTGGACGACGTCGGAGGAGGTCAGGTCGATCTCGATCGTCTTGCCGGTCGGCAGCTCCAGGGTCGGGACGGCGCCGCCTTGGCACTGCCCGGTGACGGTCACCGGGGTGCCGGTGTACGCGAAGCGCCAGCACCACTGGAACGCGGTCACCTGGACCTTCATCGCCGGGTGAGCGGCGAGCGACGAACGGTTGTTGTCGATCGAGAACACGACGAGGAACACCGCCAGACCCGCGACGATGGCGACGTAGAGCCCCTCGGTCTTCGGGTGGCTCTTGGTCGGCTTGGCCCGCCGCCCCCAGCGGGTGCGGGACCGGACGACCGCCGCGGTCAGCACGACGAGCACCAGCCCGAACACCACGCAGGCGATGACCACCTCAAGGGGGAAGACGTGGTTGAAGCTGGAGCGGTGGTCCACGTTCAGCCGATGCTCGAGCCGGCGGTCGGCGCCGCAGTCCAGCCGTCCCTGATCACCCCCAGTCAGTACCCGCGGGCCCGGCTGCGAACCGGACAGCGCTCAGCACGATTCCAGACGCGTTTCGTCTGGAGGTGGCGGGTGCTGCGGGACAGCAACGTTCGAGACGAACCCGGTCTGGCGGGCACCGGTTAGCGGCCGGGGGACAGGGAAGCTCCCGGCAGTGATCTCCTCCCGCCACCCCCGCAGCATGCCGCCAGCGCACCTCCGCTCCGGGCAGCAGCTCAGCGCGGAGGAGACGTCGCTGGTCGAGTCGCACCTGACGCTGGCCCGGGCGATGGCGAGGCGTTACGTCAACCGGGGGGCCGAGTTCGACGACCTCGAACAGGTGGCGATGCTGGCGTTGATCGGCGCGGCCCGCCGGTTCGACCCGAGCAGGGGCGCGGCGTTCTCGACCTACGCCATCACCTGCATAGTCGGGGAGCTCAAGCGGCATTTCCGCGATCACCTGTGGGGGTTGCGGGTTCCCCGCAGCGCGCAGGAGACGGCGCTGGCCGCCACCCGAGCCGTCGACGAGCTGCACCAGTCCCTCGGGCGCAGCCCTTCGCTGCAGGAGATCGCCGACCATCTCGGCGTCGGGGAGGAGCGGGTCCTCGAGGCCATGGAGACGGTCCACAACACGTCCCTGGTCCGCCTCGACGCGCCGAGCGACAACGACGGGACCGCCCTGATCGACGAGACCGCCGCCGACCCGCGCTCCCAGCCGGAGGCGGTCCTCGACCGGGTCGCGCTCGAGGGGTACCTGCCCGGGCTGGGCGAGCGGGACCGCCGGATCCTCGGGCTGGTGTATCTCGAGGGCTGCACCCAGGCGGAGGTCGGGCGTCGGATCGGGCTCAGCCAGATGCAAGTATCGAGGGTCCTCAAGGGGCTGCTGGAGCGCATGCGCGCCGAGCTGGCGATGGCCGAGTGAGCGCCTGGCGCCGGCCCGGCCGCCGCCCCGATGGACCGGCGTGCTCGGTTACCTCCTCGCCGCGCTGACCGCGGCGACCAACGCGGCGTCCAACGTCGCGCAGCGGCGCGCCGACAGGGAGCAACCACAAGAGTCCAGCTTCTCGCGGCGGATGATCGTCGACCTGCTCCACCGGCGGGACTGGCTGCTCGGGGTGTCGGCGGTCATCGTGTCGTTCCTGCTCCAGGCCGCGGCCCTGCACGCCGGGACCCTCGCCGCCGTGCAGCCGATCGTCATCCTCGAGCTGCCGATGACCCTGGTCGGGGCTTCTTGGTTCCTCCACGCCCGGATGGGTCGCCGGGAGTGGGCGGCGTCGACGCTGCTCACCGTCGGCGTGGCGGCGGTGGTCGGCGGTCTGACGCCGGCGGGCGGCTCGACGGAGGTGGCAGCCCGGTCGTGGGTGGTGGCGCTCGGCGCCAGCCTGGCCGGGGTCGCAGCCTTGATCGTCGCTGCGCTGCGCGTCGGCGGTGAGCGTCGCGGCGCTCTTCTCGGCGCGGCGACGGGGGTCATGTTCGGCCTGACCGCGGCGTTGATGGACGCCGCCACCCAGGCGATGTCCCGAGGCCCGGCCGCGCTGTTCTCGGCGTGGACCACCTACGCCATGGCCGCCGCGGGCATCGGGGCCATGTACCTGATGCAAAACGCCCTTCAAAGCGGTCGGCTGGTGGCCGCGCAGCCGGGCATCACCCTGCTCGACCCGGTCACCTCGATCCTCTGGGGGACGCTGGTGTTCGGCGAGCAGGTCGGCAACGGCGGGGCGGGCATCGCGCTGGCCGCGGCAGGCGCGGCGTCGATGGTGGCGGGGGCGGTGGTCCTCACCCGGTCCCCGGCGCTGGCCGACGACCAGCCGGCCGGCCGGAGGAACCCGGCGGCCTGACACGACCCCTCGCATCTCGGAACGTGCGGCGCCAGGTCTGGTCGGGACCGCGCCGGCGGGAAGGACGGTGGAGATGCCTCAGCCGTCCCGCCGCCGTGCCGTGCGTGCCCTCCGAGCCGCCGACGGGCTGGTCGGGGCGTGGGTGGTGGCCTGGCTGGTGATCGCGGTGTGGATCGGCGTCGACGTGCGCCGCCTCGGCGCGTTGTCGTCGACGCTGCAAGCCGCCGCCGGCGCACTGTCGCAGACCGGCAACGCCCTCCACACGCTGTCGCACCTGCCGCTGGTCGGGCACGACCTGGCGGCCATCGCCGGGCGGGTCACCGCTACCGCCGCCAGCGCTTCTCTCAGCGCGGCGTCGGCCCGCTCGAGCACCGGCCAGCTCAGCGTGCTCCTGCCGCTGGTGGTGTTCGTGGTCCCCGTCGTCCCGGTCCTGGCCGCCTACGTCCCGTTGCGGTTGCAGCGGGCCAGGGAGGCCGGGGCGCTGCGCGCCGCGCTGCGCGAAAGCAGCGACCCGGCCCGCACGATGCGCTTCTTGGCGGAGCGGGCGGTGGCGCAGCTCCCGTTCCACCGCCTAGAGCAGCTGAGCCCCGACCCGTGGGCCGACCTGGAAGCGGGACGCCTCGACGCCCTGGCCGGAGCGGAGATCGAGCGTCTCGGGCTCGACCCGGCGGTGGAGCTGGCCCGCCTGAAAGGGGCGCCGGTGCTGCGGTCGCGTTCGGTGTCATGAGCGGCGACGTCACCACCACCAAGACCGTCAGGCACCGCCGGCTTCGTACTGTCGGGGCGGTGCTGGTGGTGGCCGGCTGGGCGGGGGCCACCATCGCCCCAGTCGCGTTCCTCCCCCGCCTGTCGCCGTCGGCGTCGCGCGGCGCGCTGAGCGGCGCGATCTCGAAGTCGTCACCGCCGATCCGAGCGGAGATCGAGTCGGTCCGCCGGTTCGCGTTCCCGTTCCTGGCCCAAGACGTCGTGGTGCAGCACGACCCGGCGGGCCTCTCGCTCGCCGCCCAAGGCCAGACCGCGGCGCGGGCGGTGCAAGTCGACACCACCGGCCTGCCCGGCGTGGCGGGCATCGCCGGCGCCCTCCCGCTGACCAACGAGCTGCGGCTGATGCCGTCATCGCTCCGATCCGGCACTACCGCCCTCACCTACCTGTTCTACCGCCCGTCGCTGTCACCGGACCGCACCACCAGCCTGTCGGAGGCCTACGCCAAGCGGTACCTGTCCGGGCCGGGGATGGGGCTGACCGGCGTGACCGGCGCGTACCCGGCCGAGGCCCAACAGGGCCACGCCATATCCGGGTCGCTCAAGGTCATCGAGCTGGTCAGCGTGGGGTTGTTGATCGTCATCGTCGCCGGGACGTTCCGGTCGGTCGTGGCCCCAGTGGTGACCCTCGCCGCGGCCGGGATCGCCTACGAGCTGTCCCAGCGCCTGCTGGCCGTCGCCACGATCCACCTGCCGGTGACGGTCCCCTCCGAGCTCGACCCGATCCTCATCGTGTTGCTGCTCGGCATCGCCACCGACTACTCCGTGTTCTACCTGACCGCGGCCCGCCGGCGGATCCGCCAGGGCGCGGACGGCCGAGACGCAGCCCACGGCGCCGCGAAGGAGGTCACCTCCGTTGTCCTCGCGGCCGGGCTCACCGTGGCCATCGGCACCGCGATGATCACCACCGCCCACCTGCCGCTGTTCGCCCATCTCGGGCCTGGCCTGGCGGTGACCGTTGCGGTGACCGTCGCGGTCGCCACCACCTTCGTGCCCGCGACGTTGTGGCTGCTCGGCGACCGCGTCTTCTGGCCGGCCCGACAGTCCGACAAGGGCCGCCGTTCGGCCCGCTCCAGGCTGCTCGGCGCGCTGCGTCGGCCCGTCGCGGCCGCCGCAGTCGTGGTCGTCGGGGTCGGCCTGCTCGGCGCCGGGGGGTGGGCGCTGCACCACGACAGCATCGGCATCAACCTGCTCGGCGACCTGCCCGCCGGGGACCAAGCGGCGCGGGCGGCGAACGCGGCCGGTGACGGTTTCGCCCCCGGGATCGTCGCCCCGACCGAGATCCTCCTCAACCAGCCGGCGGTGTCCGCCCACCGCGTCGGCCTGGCCCGCCTGCAGGCCGAGATCGGCCGCCTGCCGGGCGTGGCCGGGGTGCTCGGACCGGCGGACTCGATCCCCGGCCTCCCGGCCGAAGGGGTGTTCCTGGCCAAGGACGGCGGCGCGGCCCGTTACCTGGTGGTCCTCGACGCCGAGCCGCTCGGGTCGGCTGCCATCGCGGACCTTCACCGCGTCGAGGCCGCGATGCCGGCGATGGTGAGCCGCGCCGGTCTGTCCGGCCGGGTGCGCTATGCCGGTGACACCGCGATCAGCGCCGGCATCACCGGGCCGGCCAAAGGCGACCTGCTGCGCGTCGGGGGCCTGGTGATGCTGGCCATCCTCGTCGTGATGGCCGTGTTCCTGCGCTCGCTGATCGCCCCGGTCCTGCTCACCCTGGCCGGCGCGTTGACCGTCGCCGCCGCGCTTGGCGTCACCTCGCTCGTTTTCTCCAACCCGGCCGGGACCGCCGGGTTCACGTTCTTCGTTCCTTTCGCCGCCGAGGTCCTGCTCCTCGCGTTCGGCGCCGACTACAACCTGTTCCTGGCCGGAGAGATCTGGCGCACGTCGGCCACCAGACCCTTCCGGGACGCGGTTCAAGTCGGCGCCGGGCGGGCCGCGTCGGCGATCAACATCGCCGGGATCACCCTGGCCAGCAGCTTCATCGTGCTCATGCTGGTGCCCCTCGCGTCGTTCCGGGAGCTGGCGGTCGCGATGGCCAGCGGCCTTCTGATCGACACGTTCCTGGTTCGCCTGGTGGTGCTGCCGGCCGCGCTGCAGCTGCTCGGCGCCCGCTCTAGGTGGCCCCGCCGGCCGGTCCCGGAGCGCTCGCCGGTCCCGGAGCCGTCGCCGGTCACCGACCCGTCGCCTGGCCCCGCCGGCGGCCTCCCGCCGGCCGCTCCGACCGATCCGATCCCCGAGAGAGAAGGGTTCCCCACGCCATGACCATCCGACCGATCCGTCTCATCGCTGTCGCCTCCGCCGGCGCGGCCGGCCTGCTCGGCACCGCCGCTTGCGGCTCCAGCGGCGGTTCCCAGGCGGCTCCGACGACCGCGGCGACGGTGCCGGCGAGCACCACGACCTCCACCACCGCCCTGTCGGGCGGCGGCGCGCTGGCCGCCCAGGTCGACGGGCTGTGCGCCGAGGCGTCGACCGCCCGGGCCGACGTGTCGCAGCTCGATCTGACCAAGCCGGCCAGCGTCGGGAGCGCGGCGGGCACCGTCGGCGCCGACCTGGCCAAGCTGCAGTCGACGCTGACGTCGGTCACCGGCGCCGGCGCCCACGCCACGTTGTCGGGACCGTTGCAGACCCTGACCTCCGACGTCCGCCACGCCGTCGCCGTCGGGCAGCAGGCGGCCACCGCCCTGGCTTCGGGTCAGGTGAGCGGCGCCCAGAGCGACGCGCAGCAGGCCGTCTCCGACCTTCAGGCGGCGACCGCGGCGGGCCGCCAGGCCGGCCTGCACTGCGGGTCGGCGGCGTCGACGTCCACGACCACCTCGCCGGGGGCCGCCACCTCCAGCGGCGGCTGAGCGCTCGCCGCCCCGGCAGGCGGGCTGCATCTGCGGGAGGCGGGCGGCGGCCCGCTCAGCGAAGCCCGAGCCTGGCCGCCTCCGCGGCTGCGAGGGTCTCGACGCTGGTGTCGGGCAGCTGCGCCAGGTCCCGGTAGGGCAGGAGACGTCCGGCCCGCCCAGCGAGGTGCCGTTGGGCCAGCCCTCGCCGGGCGGGGTCCGCCAGCGCGGCCATGAGCGCCCGGCGCTCCCGTCGCCTCGCCAGGCGGAACCGGCCGAGGACCACCACCGCCGGCGCGGCCGGGATCACTGCGATCGCCGCCCCGAGAAGCCACGCCAGCTCGTCGATGCCGGCCTTCGACGTCGCGGCCGAAGCGGTTGCCTTCCCGCCCGCGGCGCCGACCTGGCGGGCTGCGGCGGCGACCGCCGCCCCCACGACCGGGATGTGCTCCAGGCGGCGCAGGCCGGTCGCGGTGTCGGTCAGGGTCGTGCCGGTCGAGGCGAGCAGCATCGACTGGCGGTCGAGGCGGTGCACCTCGACCCCGGTCCACACCGCGAGGCCCACCAGCAGGACCAGCCACGCCGCGAGCAGCGCCGTGCCGATCCGGACTTGACGGGGTGTGGCCGTCTCCGGGCGGGGGTATGCCCGCAGCTCGCGCACCGGTGTCTGGTGAGGGCGCGACGGGAGATGGCGGCGCGGGGGCACTGGGGTTCCTCCCTCCCTCAGGCGGTCCTGTACTGCTCGGCGACCGCGTCGCGAACCGACAGGCCGAGACCGGGCCGGTCGGTGGCGGGGACCAGCGCGCCGCCCTCGGGCGGAAGCGTGCCCTCCAGCAGCAGGCCCTCGATGCGCGAATGGTCGTGGAAGTACTCGAGGTGGCGCAGGTTCGCGGCGCACACGGCGACGTGGGCGTGGAGGTTCGGGGCGCAGTGACCGGAGATCTGCACACCGTTGGCGGCCGCCAGGTGACCGACGGCCTGCCAACCGGTGAACCCACCGCATCGAGTGGCGTCAGCCTGGATGCAGTCGACCGCGCCCGAGCCGATCATCGGAGCGAAGTACTCGACGCTGTAGCCGTACTCGCCGGCGGCGACGTCGGCGTCGCAGTGGTCGCGGACCTCCCGCAGGCCGGCCAGGTCGTCGGAGGACACCGGCTCCTCGAACCACTCGACTCCGTGGGCGTCGGTCATCTGCCGCCCGACGCGGATCGCCTGCTTGCGGGTGTAGGCGCCGTTGGCGTCGACGTAGAACTCCACGTCGTCTCCGACGACCCGGCGGGCCAACCCGACCCGGGCCAGGTCCCTTTCGGGGCGGGCGCCCCAAGACTCGCCGATCTTGATCTTCACCCGCGGTATGCCGGCGTTTACCCAGCCCTCCAGTTGGGCTGCGGTGGTCTCGTCGTCGTAGGTGGTGAAACCGCCGCTGCCGTAGACCGGCACGTCCGGCCGGGCCCGGCCCCACAGGTCGGCCAGCGGCACGCCCAGGCACCGGGCCTTCAGGTCCCAAAGGGCGACGTCCACCGCGGAGATAGCGCACGCCGCGATGCCCGGGCGTCCCATGTTCCGGCAGGCCCGGACCATCGCCTCGTGCTGGGCGGGCACCGAGAACACGTCGCCGCCGGTCACCACCCCGGCCAGCTTCTCGTCGACGACGGTCTTGGCCGCCTGGGCGCAGTACGTCCAGCCCAGCCCTTCGTGGCCGCCGCCGGCGACGTGGACGACCACCATCACCGTCGAGTCCCACGCTAGCGTGCCGTCCGCCTCCGGCTGGTCGGTGGGGATGGTGTACGCCGCGGCCCGCACCGAGGTGACGGCGGCCCGCTCGGCGCTCACAACCCACCTCCAGCCCTGGTGGCCGCCGGCGCTCCCTGGTTGCGGCTGGCGGCGAGGCGCTCGGCGCAGCGAGCGGCGAGGGCCATGATGGTGAGCGCCGGGTTGGCCGAGCCCTGGGTGGGCAGCACGCTGCCGTCGACCAGGTACAGGTTGGGGACCGCGAAGCTGCGCTGGTCGGCGTCGACCACCCCCTGGGTGGCGTCGGCGGCCATCCGGCACCCGCCGACGAGGTGGGCGTAGCGTTTGACGGCGATGGTCTCGGTCGCGCCGGCCGCTTTCAAGATCTCCTCCTGGGTGTGCTGGGCGGCGTCCTCGAGGGCCCGGTCGTTGTCGCACATCGAGTACGAGAAGTTCGCGACCGGCAACCCGTTGCGGTCGGTCTCGGCCGCGAGGGTGACCGCGTTCTCGTAGCGGGGCAGGAACTCGCACAGCGCCCCGGTGACCGCCCAGTGGTTGTAGTCGCGCATGTACTCGCGCAGCGCCTCCCCCCAGTGGCCCTGCGCCGAGACGTGCTCCGAGTAGGTGATCGGCAGCGGCGAGACGGTCTGCAACGCGAACCCCCGCTTGTAGGGCTTGGTCGGGTCGGTCTCGTAGAACTCCTCGGAGCTGACCTCGGGCGGCGGCGCCTTGTACATGCGGACCTCGGCGTCGAAGCGCCCGGCTACCTGCGGCGCTCCTTGCACCATCAGGTAGTGGCCGACTTGGCCGTGGTCGTTGCACAGCCCGTCGGGGAACTCCTTCGACCCCGACAGCAGCAGCAGGCGGGGCGTCTCGATCGAGTAGCCGGACACGACCACCAGGCGGGCCGCCTGGAAGTGCTCGACGCCACCGGTGATGTAGGTGACGCCGATGGCTCGACGGCGACCGTCGACCACGACCCGGTTGACCATGCAGTTGGGGCGGATCTCGGCGCCGTGGGCGAGGGCGTCGGGGATGTGGGTGATGAGCGGCGACGCCTTGGCGTTCACCTTGCAGCCCTGAAGGCAGAACCCCCGGTAGATGCAGTGCGGCCGGTTACCGAACCGCCCGTTGGCGATGGCGACCGGGCCGACTTTGGTGGTGACGCCGAGGGCGTGGGCGCCGCGGACGAACATCTGGCCGTTGCCGCCCAACGGCTGCGGCGAGTACGGGTAGTCGTGAGGGTCCCCCCACGGCCAGCTCTGCCCCGACACCGGCAGCTCCTGCTCGATCGCCTGGTAGTACGGCTTCAGGTCCTGGTAGGCGATCGGCCAGTCCGCGCCGACGCCGTCGAGGCTGAACGTGTGGAAGTCGGAGGGGTGGAACCGGGGGGTGTAACCGGCGTAGTGGATCATCGACCCGCCGACGCCCCGCCCGGAGTTGTTGGAGCCGAGCGGCACCGGGTCGCTACCGGAAATCACCCGGGGTTCGGTCCAATACAGCCGGTGCGAGCCGGCCTCGTCGCTGACCCAGTCGGCGTCTGGGTCCCAGAACGGGCCGGCGTCGAGGCCGACCACCGACGCCCCGGTCCGGGCCAGGCGTTGCATCAGGGTCCCGCCGCCGGCCCCGCAGCCGACGACTACCACGTCGACCTCGTCGGATTCGTCGTAGCGGCGCATGTCGGCCCGGAGGCGGTGGTTGGTGCGCTCGTCGCCTGAGGGCAGCAGCCACGCCGACGCGTTCCTGGCCCGGACGTCCGCGTCGCTCAACCGGCTCATCGGTCCCGCTCCTCGGATGGCGAGGCGTCCTGGCGTTCCTCGTGGGCTCGCAGCGCCTCCTCGCGCCGCTCCGCCCACGGCACCGGGTCGCGCGCGTCGACCTCGGGGCGCTCCCAGCCTTCGCGCCGGTCGACGCCCATGTTCTTGTACCCGCGGGGGTACGCGGGGCCGCCGAAGCCGATCTCGTTCCACGTCCAGGGATGGGAGTAGAAGGCGCTGCACGCGTAACGGGTCCACAGGCTCCACAGATGTCCGGCGGAGAAGCCGTGCCACTCGTCGGCGTCCTGGACGCCCTGGACGATCCGGGCCTGTCGTTCGGGGGGAAGATCCGAGAACCGCTCCCCGTGAAGCGCCCGGGCTTCGTCGTCGAGAGCGGCCAGGCTGCGCCGCCAGGCGTCGCTGTCTTCGGGCATGTCCTCGTAGCGCCACCCGTCGGTCTCGCCGGCGAGCAGCCGCTTGTCGAGCATCTCGACCACCGGGACCCGAGGCTCGTCGTGCTGGCCGAGGAGCAGGTCGGTCAGCGCCCGCACCGTCGGTTCTTCCTCCGCGGTGAAAAACGACAGCTGTGGGTCGGTGTCGAGACGGGCCAATACGACGCCTGCGGTCACCAGATCCCACCGGCTGACCTGGCCGAGCACGTCGAAGTCCCCGAAGCGGCCCTTGCCGCCCGGAGTGACCGGCGGGTGACGCCGGGCCAGCCCCGACGAGACCTCCCGGTCCTTCACCGGTCGCCTTCGCGGCGCAGGAGGGATGCCAGCAACCCCATCCCGCCGACCATCGACGCCAGGAGCGGGGCGAACATCGGGGGTCCCATCTCGACGTTGTAGCGGAGGTTGGACCGCCCGCCCGGCTTGGCCAGAATGCCCCGCCAGTGCAGGAACGTGCCTTGCAGCCCGTTGGCGACGACCACCGCAGACGCTACCGGCAGCACCGTCTTGGCCGCGGTGCGAGACACCGCCCCGGCGATCCCGGCCGGGACCATGGTCGGCATGATCACGATCGGCCACCACATCATCTTGTTGCCGAAGCTGGCGCTGTCGTGCTCGGTGAAGATCTCCGCGGCGGTGATCAACGCGCCGGCCGCGGCCAGGCCGGCGAGGCTGCGCTCGAACCTCCCGGTGCGGATGTCGGTCACCGCCCGGGCGGCCAGCCCGGTGGCGGCGGCGGGGGCGGCCATCACCGCTCCGCCTTGGTGTCGGGAAGGAACTCCTGCGCCTTCTGGCGGACGCCGGTCTTGAGGACCCCCCAGGCGTTCTCGTCGCCGCCGATGATCGCCTTGGCCGCGTCGCGCATCTGCTGGAGCGTGGCGTGCGGGGGGATCGGCGGAACGTCGGCGTCGGTGTACACGTCGAGCACGGTCGGGCGGTCCGCGGCCAGGGCCTTGTCCCAGGCCGGGCCGATGTCGTCGGCTTCGTGCACCTCGATGGCTTGCAGGCCGAGGCTGGCCGCGAACGCGGCGTAGGAGACGTCGGGGAGGTCCTGGGACGCCGGGAACTTGGGGACCCCGACTTGGGCCCGCATCTCCCAGGTGACCTGGTTGAGGTCGTTGTTGTGGAGGACCGCCACGATGAGCCGGGGATCGGACCACTGTTGCCAGTACCGCTTTATGGTGATCAGTTCCGCCAGGCCGTTCATCTGCATGGCCCCGTCGCCCTCGAAGGCGATCGCCGGCCGGTCGGGGTGCGCGAACTTGGCGCCGATCGCGTACGGCACGCCGGGGCCCATCGTCGCCAGGGTCCCCGACAGCGAGCCGCGCTGTTCGGTCGTGGTGAACTTGAGGTGCCGGGCGTACCAGTTGGCGGCCGAACCGGAGTCAGACGAGACGATGGCGTTGGCGGGCAACCGCTCCGACAGCTCCCAGAACAGGCGCTGCGGGTTGACCACCCCGTCCTTGTCGCTGTCGGTCATGGCCTGGCGTTGCACGGTGTCCCACCAGCCAGAAACGTTGCCCTCGACTGTGTCGCGCCACGACCGGTCCTCTTTGCGGGCGAGCAGCGGGATGAGCGCGTCGAGGGCCCCGCCGGCGTCGGCCACCAGGTTGACCTCGTAGGGGTAGCGCATCCCGATGAAGGTGCCGTCGTGGTCGATCTGCACCGCCCGGGCCTGCCCGAGCGGCGGCAGGAACTGGGTGTAGGGGAAGTTGGACCCGACGGTCAGCAGCGTGTCGCAGTCCATCATCAGTTCGTAGCTCGGACGGGTGCCGAGCAGACCCAGCGAGCCGGTCACCCACGGCAGGTCGTCGCCGAGGACGTCCTTGCCGAGCAGAGCTTTGGCCACCCCGGCGCCGAGCAGGTCGGCGACCTCCCCGACCTGCCGGCGGGCGCCGCGGGCGCCTTGACCGACCAGGATCGCGACCTTCGTGCCGGCGTTGAGGATGTCCGCGGCCCGGCGGATCCCGTCGTCGTCGGGCGCGATCCGCGGCCAGGAAATCCCCAGGCTGGAGGGCACCATCTTGAACTCGTGGCCGGGCGCCTCCCAGTCCATCTCCTGAACGTCGTAGGGCACGATCACACACGTCGGCGAGTGGGTGGCCAGCGCGGTGCGGATGGCCCGGTCGATCACGTTCGGGAGCTGTTGTGGGGCGTTGACGGTCTGCACGTACTGGTGGCAGACGTCTTTGAACAAGCTGGCCAGGTCGACCTCCTGCTGGTAGGAGCCGCCCTGCGCGGTGCGGTCGGTCTGGCCGACGATCGCCAGCACCGGCGCGTGGTCCAGCTTGGCGTCGTAGAGGCCGTTCAGCAGGTGGATCGCGCCCGGCCCGGAGGTGGCCATGCACACGCCGATCTTCCCGGAGAACTTGGCGTAGCCGACCGCCTCGAAGGCGGCCATCTCCTCGTGGCGGGGCTGGATGAACTCCGGCGGGTCGTCGGCCTCGACCCACGCCCCGAGGATCCCGTTGATCCCGTCGCCGGGATAAGCGAACACCCGCTCAACGCCCCACGCCCCCAACCGCTTCAGCAGGTAGGCACTCACGGACTGGCTCATGCACGCTCCTCTGGCTAGGACCTCGGAGCCGGCAGGGCCGGCGCGCGAGATGACTTATGGCGGGATACCCGGCTGGGCCGGCGCCATTCGCCGCCCGGGCGGTTACCCAGAGGACGTCAGTTGCCGCTGCCCTTCGGGTACGACGCGGGCAGGGTGGTCGTGGCGCCCAGTCCGTTGTTGCCGGTGACGTTGGACTGGTCGTGCGAGCCGCCGCAGGCCGACAGAGCGGACGCCGACACCGCGACGGTGGCGGCGAGCAGGAGCAACTTGGGTCGGTTCATCGTGGACTCTCCTCTGGCCGGTTTGCTCCGACGCCGGGCGGCGGCGGGGGCCGCGCCGGCGACGCGGTCGGGGTGCGGTCATCGGTATGTACCCGCCGGCGGGGGCGGTATGCCGCCCGCTGGGTGGGTACACACCCGGATCGTGGCGACGGGCACGGGCATGCGACGCGGCGGGCTGACGATGGTCGCGGGGTGGTTCAGCTTCGACGACGCGGAGGTGACCGGCGGGGACCTCCTGGCGGCCCGCACCGCCGAGCGGTGGCTACGCGACGCGGGGGTAGACCACCGCGTTGCGATGGCCGCGAACTTCCGCCGGGCGACGGACGTGGCTTGGGCGGAGCTGGACCCCGGCACGGTCAGCCACCTGGTGTTCGTGTGCGGGCCGCTGGCCGGCGGACCGGTAGAGGCCCTCTTCGACCGGTTCGCGGCCGCGACCAGGGTGGCTGCCGGTGTTTCGGTGGTCGACGGGACGGCCCGCCTGGCGCCGGTCGAGCTGGTCGCCCGGGACGGCCCCGGCGTCGCCCGGGCGGACCTGGCGCTCGGCGGCTCGCTGCGAGCGGCTCCCGTGGCGGGGGTCGTCCGCAGCCACGACCAACCCGAATACGGTGACCGCCAGGAGCACGCCGCGGTCCACCGCCATCTCGACCGGCTGCTGCTCGACGCCGACGTGGCGCCGGTACCGCTCGACACCCGCCTCCACCCCGGCGAACCCCACCTGTGCGCCACCCCCGACCAGCTCGTCGCGGCGATGGCCCGCTGCGACGTGATCGTCACCACCCGCCTGCACGGCCTGGTCCTCGGGTTGCGCGCCGGCGTGCCGGTGCTCGCCGTCGACCCGGTCCGGGGCGGCGCCAAGGTCACCGCCCAAGCCCGGGCCTTGGAGTGGCCGGCCGTGGTCGGCGCCGACCAGGCCGGGTCACCGGCTCTCGACGAGGCCCTGGCCTGGTGCTTGACGCCGGAGGCCACAGGCCGGGTGACCCGCTCGATCGCCGCAGGCATGCGGTCGCTGTCCGACTCCAGCGACCGGCTGCTCGCCGCCCTCCGGCCGTCGCTCGGCGGGGAGTGGTGAGCACTCCGAGGGCCGCCGCTTCCGTGGGGGCTGTCGCTTCCGCTGGGCCGGTGAGCGGCGAGGTGACGGTGGTGGTCATCACCCGCGGCCGGCGCCAGGAGCTGGCCGCCGCCTTGACCCGCCTCGAGCAGCTCCCCGAGCGGCCCGGGGTCGTCGTCGTCGACAACGGGTCGTCGGACGGGACCGTCGCGATGGTCCGGCGCGACTTCCCCGCGGTGCGCCTGCTGGCCCTCGGCACCAACCTCGGCGCGGCGGGCCGCAACGCCGGTGCGGCGCTGTGCACCACGCCGTTCGTGGCGTTCTGCGACGACGACACGTGGTGGTCGCCGGGGTCTTTGGACCGCGCCGCGTCGCTGCTGCGGCGTCATCCCCGCATTGCGGTGGTCACCGCGCGGATCGTCGTGGAGCCGAGCGGCGCGACCGATGCCATCAGCGACGAGATGGGCCGCAGCCCCCTCCCCCGCCCTCCGGGCCTTCCCGGCAGCCCGCTGCTGAGCTTCCTCGCCGGGGCGTCGGTCGTTCGCCGGCGGGCGTTCCTCGGGTGCGGTGGGTTCAATCCGCTGCTGGTGATCGGCGGCGAGGAGGAGCTGCTCGGCACCGACCTGGCCGACGCCGGATGGGACATGGCGTACGTGCCCGACATCGAGGTCCACCACCGGGCGTCCACGCAGCGCGATCCCCACCTTCGTCGCCGGCAAGGCATCCGAAACACCCTCTGGTACACGTGGCTGCGTCGGGCGTCGCGGCCTGCCGCGGCGCGGTCTATTTCCCTCCTGGCCGGCCTTCCCAGGGATCGCCACTCCGCCCGGGCCCTCCTCGAAGCTGTAGGCGGCATCGGCTGGGTAGCGGCCAGCCGGCGTGAAGTCGGCGCCGACGTCGAGGCCGGGCTGCGGCTACTCGACGCCGACCACGCCAGATCCGAGGCCCGGAGGTACGTGTCCTGACCGGCCCCCGCCCGGTCGCATCGCCGCCTTGCCGCCTGCTCGCCTCGCCCCCTGCTCGCCTTGCGGCCGGAGGTCTAGCCGACGAACACGTCGGCCAGCCCGGCAGGTACCGGTCGCCGGCGGCTGGCCGCCCAGGGCGCAGACCGCAACGCCCAGAGCGCCTCGCGCCCGTTGGGCCGGTGCGGCCCGGCGGCCATGGCCCGGCGAGCCGCGGCCGCCGGCGGGTAGCGCAGCCAGGCGGTGAGCAGCAGGTTGCGGGCCAGGTGCCGGTTCCGGCTGGCCGCGTGCCGGGCTCGTGACGGGTAGTGGTGCGCGACCACCTCCGGCTCGTAGACAAGCTTCCAGCCGGCGGCCGCCAGGTCCAGCGCCACCATCTCCTCCTCCCCGCCGATCATCAGGTGCGGCTCGAACCCGCCGACGGCGCAGAACGCCCGGGCCCGGACCACCGCACCGCACGCAAGGAAGCCGGTGACCCCCCGCCGCCCGCGACCGCCGGGGCGCAGCGACTCGTCCAGGTCGCCGGCCGCCATCACCGCGGAGGTCGGGTCGAGGCGTTCGTCGGGACCGACGAGCACCCGAGCAGCCAAGAGCCCGAGCGCCGGGTCCTTGTCGAAGCGGGCCGCGGCGAGGCGCAGCGCGCCGGGCGCCCACCACGAGTCGTCGTCGCAGAACGCGATCAGAGGGGTGCGAGCGGCTCTGACCCCGACGGTGCGGGCCGCGGCCCCCAAGTTGGCCGGAAGGGCCAGCACCTCGACACGGCCCCCGAACTCCCGGGCCGCGGCCGGGGTGCCATCCGACGACGCGTTGTCGACCACCACGACCGGAGGCCGCTCGGGCAGATCGCGCAGGCGTTGCAGCGTTCGCAACAGCTCCTCGCGCCGGTCCCGGGTCGCGATCACCACGGTCGTACGGGCATCGGGCTCAGTGGGCACGGGCGCCAGTGAATCATCTGCGGATAACTATCTGTCAGTGGTTTGACTCCCTCCGCGGGGGTACTACTGCGCCACAGCGAACAGAGAAAGGGACGCATGGCGATCGTCCTCGGGATCAACGCAGTGTTTCACGACCCCGCCGCGGCATTGGTGGTCGACGGCCGGACGGTCGCGGCCGCGGAGGAGGAGCGGTTCTCGCGGGTCAAGCACGGCAAGCAAGCGGTGCCGTTCTCGACGTGGGAGCTGCCGGAGCGGGCCGCCGCGTGGTGTTTACGTCAGGCCGGCCTGCGACCGGCCGACGTCGACGCCATCTCCTACTCCTACGACCCCCAGCTGATGCCGGCGACGGGGGTCGCCGAGAACGACGTGACCGCCGCCGACTGGGAGCCCCTGCGGACGCTGTACACCAAGAAGGCCCCGTCGTTCCTGGAGTCGGCGTTCCCCGGTATCGACGGCGCCCGGCTGCGCTACGTGCGCCACCACGTCGCGCACGCCGCGTCGGCCTACCTGGCCGCGCCGTGGCCGGACTCGAGCGTGTTGGTCCTCGACGGGCGCGGCGAGGTCGCTTCCCACCTCGCCGGGCGCTCGGTCGGCGGCGCGCTGGAGGTGTTCCGTTCCCAGCAGCTCCCCCACTCGCTGGGGTTGATGTATGAGGAGCTGACCATGCACCTCGGCTTCGCCCGGTCCTCCGACGAGTACAAGGTCATGGCCATGGCGTCCTACGGGGAGCCGGTGCACCTCCCCGTCCTTCGAGAGCTCATCGTCACCGACGGGGACGGCGGCTTCCGGGTCGGGACCATTCCCTGGTCGGAGCTGGCCGCCCCCCGCCGCGCCGACGGCCCGTGGGGTCCGCAGCACGCCAACCTGGCCAGCAGCGTCCAGCACCGGCTGCAAGAGGTCATCCTCGAGCTGGCGGTCTGGTTGCACGCCCGGACCGGAGACCGCCGCTTGACGATGGCCGGCGGCGTCGCCCTCAACTGCGTCGCCAACTCCTACCTGCTGCGCCACGGGCCCTTCGACGACATCTGGGTGCAGCCCGCCGCCGGCGACGCGGGGACCGCCCTCGGCGGCGCGCTGTACCTGGCCCATCAGATCGGCGACGACGTCCGGCCGATCGAGACCGCCGCGCTCGGCCGCGGGTGGAACGACGACGAGCTGGAAGCGTGGCTGCTGGAGGCCGACCAGCCCTACGAGCGACCGGCGGACCTCGCCGGTGCGGTGGCCGACGTGCTCGCCTCGGAGGGCATCGTCGCTTGGTTCCAGGGACGCAGCGAGTACGGCCCGCGGGCCCTCGGCCACCGCAGCCTTCTGGCCAGCCCCCGCCGCCCCGAGACCCTGACCCGCCTCAACACGGTGAAGGGTCGGGAGCAGTTCCGGCCGGTGGCGCCGATGGTGACCCTGGAACGGGCGGCGGAGATCTTCGACGGCCCGTTCCCGAGCCCCTACATGCTCTTCACCCACCACGTCCGCCCGCAGTGGCGAGACGACGTCGCCGCCGCGGTGCACGTCGACGGCTCCGCCCGGGTGCAGACCGTCGACGCCGCCACCGAGCCGCTGGTGCACCGGCTGCTCGAGGCGTTCGAGTCCCGCACCGGGGTCCCGGTCCTCATCAACACCAGCCTCAACACCGCCGGCCGCCCGATGGTCGACGACCCCCGCGACGCTCTGGAGTGCTTCGGGTCGGCGCCGGTGGACCTGCTCGTGCTCGGTCCGTTCATCGTCCGGCGGGCTCGGCGCAGCGCCGGGTCCGAACCCGACCGGCGGGTCGTGGTGGCGTGAGCCGCTCCACGCCGCCCGGCTGCGCCACGATCGTGGTGCCCACGGTGGGACGCCCGTCGCTGGGCGCGTTGCTCTCCGTTCTGCTCGGCGGCTCGGCGCCGGCGCCGGCGCCGCCGGTGGTCGTCGTCGACGACCGGCCCGCCGGCCAACGGGGCCGGCTCCAGGTGGGGCCGGCGGGGGCTGGCGTCGCCGCCGGCCGGCTCCAGGTGCTGCGCTCCGGCGGGCGGGGCCCGGCCGCGGCCCGCAACGTCGGGTGGCGCTACGCCACCACCCCTTGGGTTGCGTTCCTCGACGACGACGTGCTCCCGACCCCCGGATGGCTCGAAGCGCTTCACTGCGACCTTCAACGGGTCCCGTGGCAGGCCGCCGCGTCGCAGGGCCAGGTGCGGGTGCCGTTGCCCCCCGACCGGCGCCCGACGGACTGGGAGCGCAACGTCGCAGGCCTGGAAGGCGCCCGGTGGATCACCGCCGACATGGCGTACCGCAGGGAGGTCCTCGAGGAAGTCGGCGGCTTCGACGAACGCTTCCCCCGCGCCTACCGGGAGGACGCCGACCTCGGTCTGCGGGTGACGCGCGCCGGGTACCTGATCTTGCAAGGCGACAGGGTCTGCGAGCACCCGGCCCGGCCGGCGGGTCCGATGGTCAGCGTCCGGTTGCAGCGAGGCAACCGCGACGACGCCTTGATGCGAGCGGTCCACGGGCCCGGGTGGCGCAGCGCGGCGGGAGCGGGCGACGCCCGCAACGGACGGCACGCAGCGACCACCGCAGCGGGCGCCGCGGCGGTGCTGGCCGCGGCGGCCGGCCGGCGCCGGTTGGCGGCCATCGCCGGCGCCGGGTGGGCGGCGGCGTGGGCCAGGTTTTGCGCGCAGCGCGTCGCTCCCGGCCCTCGCGACCCCCGGGAGGTCATGACCATGGCGGTGACCTCGGCGCTCATCCCCCCGGCCGCCACCGCCCATCTCGCCGCCGGGTGGGCGGCGGTGCCAGGCCTCCTCGCGGACCGTTCCCGCGCCCCGCTCGGCATGACCCGCAGCCCGCTGGCGCTCGAGCCGCCATCGATCTTGCGTCGTTACCGGCACCGGGCCCGCCACCCGCGAGCCGACATCGGATGGACGCCCGAGGCGGTCCTCTTCGACCGGGACGGCACCTTGATCGTCGACGTGCCAGGCAACACCGACCCGGCCCGCGTCGCGTTGATGCCAGGGGCCCGGGTGGCGCTGCGCCGGGCCCGCGACGCCGGGCTGCGGGTCGGCGTGGTCACCAACCAGGCGGCGGTCGGCCGCGGCCGGGTCTGCCTCGAGCAGGTCGAGGCGATCAACCGTCGGGTCGAAGAGCTGCTCGGCCCGATCGACACGTGGCAGATCTGCCCGCACCGGCCCGAGGACCGGTGCCGTTGCCGCAAACCGGCCCCCGGGATGGTCGTCGCGGCGGCGACGTCTCTCGGCGTGGCCCCCGAGGCGTGCGCGGTGGTGGGTGATATCGGATCCGACGTGGGCGCGGCTCGGGCCGCGGGGGCCCGCTCGGTGCTGGTCCCGACCCGGGCCACCCGCAGCGAGGAGATCGCCGCTGCCGCCGCGGTCGCCCCGACGGTCCTGGCCGCGGTGGACCTGATCCTGGCAGGCATGTGTTGAGCGGGGTGCTGGTCGCAAGGATGGACAGCGTCGGTGACGTGTTGCTCACCGGCCCGCTGGTCAGGGCGTGCGCCGCTGCGGCCGGGCCGGTGACGATGCTCTGCAGCCCGACGGGGGCGCCGGCCGCGGAGCTGCTGCCCGGCGTCGGGCAGGTCGTCGTCGGCCGGGCGCCGTGGATCGAGGCCGACCCGGGGCCGGTCGAACGCGGCGCAGTGGAGGCGATCATCGCCGCCGCCGCTGCTTCCGGGGCGGACCGCGCGGTGATCGCCACGTCGTTTCACCAGAGCCCGTTGCCGCTGGCGCTGCTCCTGCGTCTGGCCGGTGTCGAGCGGATCGGCGCGATCAGCGTCGACTACCCCGGCGCTTTGCTCGACGTCCGCCACCGCGTCGACGACGACATCCACGAGGTGGAGCGGTCCCTGTCGCTCGGCGTGGCCATGGGTTTCGCGCTGCCGCCCGGCGACGACGGGCGACTCCGGTTGCGGCCCGACCTGCCGGCGCTGCCCGCCGGCCTGGCCCCCGGCTACGTCGTGGTCCACCCGGGGGCGTCGGTGACCGCCCGGGCGTGGGCTCGCCGCCATCACCGGCAGCTGGTGCGCGAGCTCACCGACGCCGGTGCGTCGGTGGTGGTCACCGGCGCCGCCCCGGAGGCCGCCCTGACCGCCGAGGTGGCCGACGGGCGGGCCCTGGACCTGGGCGGCCGGCTGTCGCTGCCCGAGCTGGCCGCGGTGGTGGCGGGCGCGTCGGCGGTCGTCGTCGCCAACACCGGGCCCGCCCACCTGGCCGCGGCGGTGGGCACCCCGGTGGTCAGCCTCTACGCGCCGACCGTCCCCGCCGTTCGCTGGCGGCCGTGGAAGGTGCCCCACGTGCTTCTCGGCGACCAGGGCGTCGCGTGCGCCGGTTGCCGAGCCCGGGTCTGCCCGGTCCCTGGGCACCCCTGCCTCGACGAGGTGGCGCCCGGCGCGGTCGTCGAGGCCGTCGGCCGGGTCCGGCGCGCCGAGGAGCGACTCCCGTCGGGGGTCGCGCCGTGAGGGTCCTGCTCTGGCACGTTCACGGCTCGTGGACCACCTCCTTTGTGCAGGGACCGCACCGCTACATCCTGCCGGTGCTGCCCGACCGTGGCCCCGACGGTCTGGGCCGGGCCGTGACCTGGGACTGGCCGCCGTCGGTCGTCGAGGCCCCACCGTCACAGCTGCGCGACGAGGAAGTCGACGTCGTGGTGCTGCAACGACCGCAGGAGCTGGGGCTGGTCGCCGACTGGCTGGGGCGTACACCGGGGCGGGACCTGCCGGCGGTCTACCTGGAGCACAACGCGCCCGACGGCCCGGTCGCCGACATGCGCCACCCCCTGGCGGACCGCTCCGACATCCCCGTCGTCCACGTCACCTGGTTCAACCAGATGTTCTGGGACACCGGCGCAGCGCCCTCGAGGGTGATCGAGCACGGCGTCGTCGACCCCGGGGCCCGCTACACCGGGGAGCTGGCCCGGGCCGCGGCGGTGATCAACGACCCGATGCGCCGAGGCCGGGTCACCGGCACCGACCTGGTGAGCGCGGCGCGCGCCGAGGTCGGCGTCGACCTCTTCGGCATGCGCAGCGAACCGCTCGACGGCGTCGACCTCCCCCAGCACCGGCTCCACGACGAGATGGCCCGGCGGCGGGTGTACTTCCACCCGAACCGCTGGACGTCGCTCGGTTTGAGCCTGATCGAAGCCATGCACCTCGGCATGCCGGTGGTGGCCTTGTCGACGACCGAGGCGGCCGAGGTCATCCCGAGCGAGGCGGGGGTGATCACCAACCGCCTGCCCGCACTGGTGGAAGGCCTGCGCCGCTTGGTCAACGACCCCGACGAGGCCGCCGCGGTCGGGCGCCAGGCACGGCAGGTCGCGTTGGAGCGGTTCGGCCTGGCCAGGTTCCTGGCCGACTGGGACCGCCAGCTCCTGGAGGTGACTACATGAGGATCGCGATGGTGTCCGAGCACGCCAGCCCCCTCGCCGCGCTCGGCGGGGCCGACGCCGGCGGCCAGAACGTCCACGTCGGGGCGCTGGCCCAGGCGCTGGCCGCTCAGGGCCACCGGGTGGTGGTCCACACCCGCCGCGACGACCCCGACATCAGCGAGTGGGTCACCACCCCGTCGGGAGTGTTGGTCCATCACGTCGCCGCCGGCCCCGCCCGCCGGCTGGCCAAAGACGAGCTGCTTCCGTGGATGGGCGACTTCGCGGCCGTGCTCGGCGAGGTATGGGAGCGGAACCGCCCCGACATCGTCCACGCCCACTTCTGGATGTCGGGTCTGGCGTCGCGCCAGGCGGCCACCGCCGTCGGGGTGCCTGTCGTCCAGACCTTCCACGCGCTCGGCTCGGTGAAGCGGCGCTACCAGGGCGACGCCGACACCAGCCCGCCGCAGCGAGTCGGGCTGGAGGCGCAGCTGGTCGACGAGGTCGACCACGTCATCGCCACCTGCGCCGACGAGGTCGCCGAGCTGGAGCTGCTCGGCGCGGACACCCGCCGGGTGTCGATCGTGCCCTGCGGCGTCGACCTGGCCCAGTTCCGCCCCGACGGGCCGCGCTGGCCGAGAGGTCGCCGCCCTCGCCTGGCCGTCGTCGGACGCCTCGTCGAACGCAAAGGCGTGGCCGATGTCGTCGCCGCGATGGCAGACGTGCCCGACGCGGAGCTGGTCGTCGCCGGCGGCCCGCCCCGCCCCGCTCTCGGCGCCGACGCCGAGGTGGCCCGCCTACGGTTGGTCGCCGACGCCAACGGAGTGCCAGACCGGGTCCGGTTCCTCGGGCAGGTCGGACGCCGGGACATGCCGGCGCTGCTACGGTCGTGCGACGCGGTGGTGTGCGTGCCCCGCTACGAGCCGTTCGGGATCGTGCCGCTAGAAGCCATGGCCTGCGGTGTTCCGGTGGTGGCGTCCGCGGTCGGGGGCTTGAAGGAGTCGGTCGTCGACGGGGGCACCGGCGTCCTGGTGCCCGCCGGGGACGTCGGGGCGCTCGCCGGCGCGCTGCGGACGCTGATCGCCGACCCGGCGCTGCGCCGGGGCATGGGCCGAGCCGGCGTGGCCCGGGCCCGTCACCGCTACGGATGGCCGGGGATCGCCCGGTCCACCACCGACGTGTACCGCCAGGTGATGTCGGCGCGCTCGACCCCGGCCGGGTCCAGGTGACCGGCCGGCGTCTCGTCGTGGTCGGCGACGCGCTCCTCGACCGCGACGTCGAGGGGACCGTCGGGCGGATCAGCCCCGACGCTCCGGTACCGGTGCTCGAGGAGTCGGCGGTGACCGTCCGCCCCGGCGGGGCAGCGCTGGCGGCGCTGATCGCAGCCGGCGACGGCCACCCGGTCACGTTGGTGACCGCGCTGGGAGAGGGGGCCGCGGGAGCGGAGGTGCGCCGGATGCTGGCGGCCGCCGGCGTCGAGGTGCTCGCCGCCCGGGCGGAGGCGCCCACCCCCGAGAAGATCCGCTACCGCGCCGGGGGCCACCCGCTGCTACGGCTCGACCGGGGCGGGCCGAGCGCGCCGTCGGGGCCGCTACCCGCCGGCGCCGTGGCGGCGCTCGAAGCCGCGGGCGCGGTCCTCGTCTCCGACTACGGGCGGGGCGTCGCCGGGCGCGGCGACGTCCGCGCCGCGCTCGCCCGCCGCCGACTCCCGACGGTCTGGGATCCCCATCCCCGGGGAGCCGTACCGGTGGCGGGGATGGCGGCGGTGACACCCAACCGCGCCGAGTTGGAGCACGCCGTCCCCGACTCCGAGGCCGGCCCCGGCGGCGACCCGCTGCTCGCGGTGGCCGTCCGGGCCCGGGCCGCTCGGTCCCGTTGGCAGGCCCAGGCGGTAGCCGCGACGCTGGGCGAGGACGGCGCTTTGCTCGTGAGCGGCGACGGCCCGCCGATGGTGGTGCCGGCCCGGCCCCAAAGCGGCGACCCGTGCGGGGCCGGTGACCGGTTCGCGTCGGCGGTCGCCGCCGGGCTGCTCCAGGGGGCGCTGCTGAGCGAGGCGGTGACCGCCGCGGTGGACGCCGCCGGCCGCTTCGTGGCCGCCGGCGGCGCGGCCGCGATGTCCCAGCCCGCCGGCCAAAC
Organism: Acidiferrimicrobium sp. IK; assembly: GCF_025499425.1. Classification (GTDB taxonomy): domain Bacteria; phylum Actinomycetota; class Acidimicrobiia; order Acidimicrobiales; family Palsa-688; genus Acidiferrimicrobium. The sequence continues at coordinate 381,694 of NZ_JAIMCB010000001.1, read as the reverse complement.
CGGGCAGCCGACAGCGGCCGACGGGGCACGGAAGCCGCCAACCGGGCTCGTCGCGGGCGTAGCTCCGGGCGGCGCTGCGCCGACGGATCCGGCCGGCATGGCCGCCGCGGTGCGCGACGCCGGGGGGCGCGTCGTCGTGGCGGGCGGCTGCTTCGACCTGCTCCACGCCGGGCACGTCTCGTTGCTCCAAGCGGCCCGGCGGCTCGGTGACTGCCTGATCGTCGCCGTCAACTCCGACGCCTCGGTCCGCCGCCTCAAAGGGCGCGGGCGGCCGGTGGTCCGGGAAGCCGACCGGGTGGCGATGCTGCAGGCGCTCAGCTGCGTCGAGGGGGTGGTGGTCTTCGACGACGACTCGCCGATTCCGACCCTGAGGGCGCTGCGCCCCCACCTGTTCGCCAAGGGCGGCGACTACTCCAACCGGCGTCTCCCCGAGGAGGACGTCCTAGCCGAGTGGGGCGGGCAGGTAGTGATCCTCCCCTACCTGTCGGGCCGGTCGACCACCGGGCTGCTGGATCTGACCGCGACCGGCCGATGAGCGCCGGGAACCGTCTCGGTGAGGTCCCGCCGGTTCGCCTGGTGGTGCTGCGAGCGTTGAACCTGGGTGACATCCTCACCGGTCTGCCGGCCCTCCGGGCGCTGCGCCGGGCCTTCCCGCTCCACCACATGACCGTCGCCGCGCCCAGCGCGTACGGGTCGCTGCTGCGCCGCGAGGTCGGCATCGACGATCTGTCCGACAGCCACGAACTGGCTCCCCTCGACCCGGCCCTGGCCGGCCCGGACGTGGCCGTCGACCTGCACGGCCGGGGGCCGGGCAGCCAGCCGCTCCTGCTCGCGCTGTCCCCCCGACGGCTGGTGGCCTTCGCCCACCCCGACATCCCCGACACGGCTGGCATGCCCGAGTGGCGCCCGGGGGAGCATGAGGTGGTGCGCTGGTGCCGTCTGCTGCAGGAGTGCGCCATCCCTGCGTCGCCGGACCGCCTCGAGCTGGGACCGGCGCCCGTCACCGCCCCGGCCTGCGCGCGGGACGCGACGGTGATCCACCCCGGGGCGGCGGCGCCTGCCCGGCGGTGGCCGCCCCGGCGGTGGGCTGAGGTGGTACGCGCCGAGGTCGGCGCCGGCCGGCGGGTGGTCCTGACCGGCTCCGCCGGCGAGGCCGCCGTGGCCGCCACCATCGCGGCCGCCGCCCCCGGAGCCGCGGTCTGCAACCTCGCTGGGCGCACCGACCTCGACGAGTTGATCGCGGTGGTCCGATCCGCCGGGCGGGTCATCAGCGGCGACACCGGCGTCGCCCACCTGGCGTTCGCCACCGCCACCCCGTCGGTCACCCTCTACGGCCCGGTGCCGCCCGCCGAGTGGGGACCGCCGCCGGGACGGCCCTGGCACGTGGCCCTCTGGAAGGGGCAGCGGGGCGACCCGCACGCCTCGCGCCTCGATCCCGGGCTGGCGGCCATCACCGCCGGTGACGTGATCACAGCCGGACGCCTGCTCGACGCCCGGCTCGCCTCCTCGTCCCGCCCGTCCCCCACCGTCACCTCCGGAGCCGCCCCATGACCGTCGCCCGCTCGCATCTCGATGCCCTGCGCAGCGCTTTGGACACATTCGAGGATGTAGGCACCCGCCGGGTCGAAGCGTGGGGCGCCCGCCTGGCTGCGCGCCTGAGCGCCGGCGCCCGGTTGCTCACCGTCGGCAACGGTGGCAGCGCAGCCCACGCCGAACACCTCGCCTCGGAAATGGTCGGCCGCTACTTCGAGGACCGCCCGCCGTTCAGCGCCATCGCGCTGCACGTCGACGGCTCCGCGGTCAGCGCCTTGGTCAACGACTACGGCGTCGAGGAGATGTTCACCCGCCAGGTCCGGGCCCACGGACGGGCCGGCGACGTGCTGGTGGCGTTCTCGACGTCGGGCCGCAGCCCCAACGTGGTGGCCGCGGCGTCCGCCGCCACCGGCCGGGGCATGGAAGTGTGGTCCCTCACCGGCGGCCTGCCCAACCCGTTGGCGGAGGCCAGCACCGAGGTCCTGGCCGTCCCCGCCCCCCGCACCGCCACCGTGCAGGAGGTCCACCAAGTCGCCATCCACCTGCTCTGCGCCGCGTTCGACCGGGCCCTGCTCGACGGGCCGGTCGGCGCGGGGTCCCGGGCCCGCCGGCTGGTGCCGTGAACGACACCAGCGGGCACCCAACTCCGGTGGCCGCCTGCCCGAAGACGATGGCCTACGGGCCCTGCGGTGGGGTCAGGCCGGACGGGGGATGCGAGGTCGATCCGGCGTTTCCCTGCCCGTTTGTGACCTCGCCGCTGCGGTCGTGGGCCGGTGCCCGCCGGCCTGGTCCGCCCGTCGCGGCGGCGACCCCTACGGTCGTCACCGACCTCCACGTGCAACCGCGCAGCACCGGTTCACTGCAGGCGGTCACCGCGACGCTCCGCGGCTCGTGCGACGCAGTGCTCGTCGGGGATCACGGCGGCGCCCGCAATGACTTCCCGCCCTCCCACATGGCCCTCCTGCTGCGCGACGCCGGCGTCGGAGCGTGGGTCACCCTGTCATGCCGGGACCGTAACCGGGTGGCGCTCGCCGCGGAGCTCGCGGCGCTGGCCGACGTCGGCGTCGTCGGGGTCCACTGCGTTACCGGCGACTGGCAGGGCCTGGCCGGGGCGAGCGGGGAGCGCAAGGTGTTCGACCTGGAATGCCTGTACCTGATCGACCAGGCCCGCAGCGCCGGGCTGCTCGTATCGGTGGCGGGCACCCCGGCCGCGCCGCCCGTCGAGCTGCGCCCCCGGCGGCTGGCGGAGAAGGTGGCGGCCGGCGCCCAGGTCTGCTTCGTCAACCACTGCGGCGGCCCGGGGCCGGTCCGCCGCTACATCGAAGCGGCCCACGAGGCCGGGGCGGCGGTTCCCTTCATCGCCTGCGTCGCGGTGACCGGCGACCGCGGGTCGCTGACGTCGCTAGCCCGCCTGCCCGGCATCGTCTTGGACCAAGCCGCGGAGCGCGAAGCCCAAAGCGACGCGTCGGGGACCGTAGACGTCGCGGTCGCGGCGGCCGCCCGCATGCTCGACGTCGAGGGTGTCGCCGGGGTCAACCTGTCGGGCGCGGCGTCGAGCGCGTCGTACGGCGCGTCGGCGGCGATCATGGCCGCGGTCGGCGCCCGGCTGCTCGGCCGGTCGGTCGCGTGACGGACCGGGAGGAGGGCTTCTCGGCGGCCGGCGGCCAAGACGCTGTCGACGAGTTCGACACCGTCGCCGGGTGGACCGCCGCGGTGTTGGCGTCGAAGCCCCCGGCGGCGCGAGTCCCGGGCGCGTGCCGCGGCAGCGGCGACCCGGCGGCGCTGGATTGGCTGGCGGCCAGGCTCGGCGTGTCGCCGGCTGCGGCGGTCCTCGACGCTGGCGGCGGGATCGGCGGCCCGGCCGCCTGGATGGCGCAGCGAAGCGGCGCCCGCCCGACCGTCCTCGAGCCGAGGCCCGGCGCCGCCCGCTGGTGCCGGCGCCTCTTCGGGCTGGCGGCGGTGGCCGGGTCAGCGGAGGACCCCCCCTTCGCGGCGCGATCGTTCCACGCCGCGTGGGCGCTGGCGGTGCTCTCCACCGCCCGCGACCAGGACCGCTTCTTGGCCGGCGTCGGTCGGGTCCTGCGCCCCGGGGGGAGCCTCGGCGTGCTCGAGTACGTCGCCGAGCACCCGGTCCCCGACCCGCCCAGCGGTAACCGGTTCGTGTCGGAGGCGGAGCTGACCGCCATGCTCGAACGCCACGGCTTCCAGGTCGGCGAGCTCACCGATACCAGCCACCTGCCCGACGACAGGCACCGGAGCGACGCGGCCCACCCGGGCGACGCCGGCGGAGGGCAGCCGTCGGCCGGGTGGCATGAGCTGGCGGCGCAGACCAAGGACGAGGTCGCGGCCGTGCACCGGGGATCGGAGATCCTCGCCGCGGCCGACGCTCAGGAGCGCCGCTTCGCCGACCTGCTAGCCGACGGGACCCTGGTGCAGATAGCCCTCATCGCCACGAAACACTGATCCGATGCCGTCGCCGCCCGATACCGCCCGTTTGCGCGCCGCGCCGCTCGCCAGCAGCTACCCGACCAAGGTGGCGCTGGTGCTGTGCGCCCTCTGCCCGTTCATCGTCGCGACCACCGCGGTCACCTTGATGCAGAACTCCCTCCTCAAGGACCTGCACGCCACGCCGACCGGGTTGCAGCTCGCCGGCGGGTTGGCCAACGCGGCGTACGCGTTCGGGGCGGTCCTCGCCGTGGCCCTCCTCAAGCGCTTCCCGCCCCGGCCCCTGTTCCTCGCCTACGAGGCGGTGTTCGTCGCCGGGTCGGTGGTGGTGGCGCTGGCCGGCGACGCACCGGTCTTCACCGCCGGCAGGGTGGTGCAGGGTTTCGCCACCGGGCTGCTGCTGGTCGCCGCGCTCCCGCCGCTCGTCACCGCCTTCGGTCCCGAACGGCTCCCCGTCACCGTCGCCGTGGTCGACATCGGCCTGTTCGGGGCGACGACGGTCGGCCCGCTCGTAGGGGGGATCGCCGGCGCCCACGACGCGTGGCGGACGGTGTTCTGGGTCCTCGCGGCCGTCGGCGCCGCGGCCGGGGTGCTCGGCGTGGTGTCGGTCCGTCAGGGGGAGGCGCTCGACCCCGACGGCCCGCTCGACACCGGAGCCGTCGGCCTGGCCGCGCTGGCCACCGCCCTCCCGTTCTTCGGCTCGTCGGAGCTGACCTCCCACCCGCTGCTCAGCTGGTGGACGCTGCCGCCCCTCGCGGTCGGGCTGCTCGTGCTGGTCGGTCTCATCGTCGTCGAGTACCGGCGCTCCGACGCCCTCACGCCGGTGAGGCTGCTCGCCCACACCTTTCCCGTCACCGGGATCCTGGCGGCGATGGTGACCGGCGCCGCGGCGGTCGCGTTGCTGGAGCTGGCCGAGAACTACCTGGTCCAAGGCCGCCACACCGGTGTCCTCACCGCCGGCCTGCTGTTTTGGCCGCAGGTGGTAGGCGTAGCGATCGCAGCCGCAGCGTTCAGCGCGGTGCTGCGCCGGCGGGTCCTGCGGGGGTTGATCATCGTCGGGACGCTGGTGCTCTGCGCCGGCGCCGTCGGCGTCGGGCTGGTCGGGACCCGCACCGGTCACCCGGCGATCCTGTTGGTCTCCGCGGCGATCGGGTTCGGGGCCGGGGCGACGGTGTCACCGGGCCTGTTCCTGGCGGCGCTCTCCTTGCCGTCCCGCCAGCTCGGGCCGACGTTCGCTCTGGTGGAGCTGCTGCGCTCCGAGGCCGCGTTCTTGGTGGCGCCGGTGCTCCTGCACGTAGCGGAGGAACACGGGCGGGGGTTGGCGCAGCTGGCCCATGGGACGGCCGTGGGCGGCTGGGTCGTCCTCGGGTTGCTCCTGGCCGGGTCCGGCGCCAGCGCGGTGTTGTGGCGGGCCGGGGGCGCCCGCAGCCAGGTCCCCGACCTGGCGCGGTGGCTGGAGGACGGCCAGGAGGCGCTGGACTCGCCTCCCGTCGCCGACCGGGTCCGCTGACCGGCCGGGCGCCCGGGGCTGCCTAGCCGGCCCCGGGCGTTCGACGCCCCGGCGAGCTCAGCGCCGGGACGGTCGCAGCATGCGGGTGCGGTGGTGGGCGATCGCCGCCCTCGCCGCGTTGGAGCCGCAGGCTCCGTGCACGCCGCCGCCGGGGTGCGCCGACGACGACGCCAGGTACAAGCCGTCGACGAAGGTGGTGGGCCGCCCCGACCCGCGGGTCGGTCGGAACACCAGCTGCTGGTGGAGTTGCGCGGTGCCGCCGTTGATGGCGCCGCCGTCCAGGTTGGCGTCGAGTCCGGGGAGGGTGGCGGGGGTCAGGATGTGGCGGGCGAGTATCCGCTGGCGGAACCCGGGGGCCAGCTCCTCGACGCGGGCCTCCATTCGCTCAGCCATGGCCGCCTCGTCTCCGCGGTCCCACCGGCCGGTGACCTGGCCCCGCTCGTCGCGCCCGATGGTGCGGGGGACGTGGGTGTAGGCCCAAGCGGTCTCGGTGCCGGGCGGCATCCTCGTCGGGTCGGTCATGCTCTGCTGACCGACGAGCAGGAACGGCCGGCCCGGGACGGTGCCCGTCGACAGGTCGGCCGACCAGCGGGTCAGGTCGTCGACGCTGTCGGCGACGTGGACCGTGCCCGCCCGGCGGGCGTCGGGCGCGCTCCACGGGATCGGCCCGGACAGCGCCCAGTCGACCTTCACTGTGCCGGCGTCCCACTGGAACCGGCGCAGGCCGGCCGTCACCGCGTCCGGCAGCTCCGCCTCGTCGAGCAGCGAGCCGTACAGGTGCGGCGCGGCCACGTCGGCCAGCACCGCGCGACGGGCGGCTATCTGCGCCCCGCCGGCGGTGCGCACACCGACCGCTCGTCCGTTGACGACGCGCACAGCGGTGACCGGCTCGCCGCAGCGCAGCTGCCCGCCGGCCGCGTGCAGCCTGCGGACCAGCGCTGCGGCCAGCGCGCCGGCGCCTCCCTCGGGCACCGGGAACCCGACGTCTTGCGCCAGGGCGCAGAGAAGCCAGCCAAACAGCCCGCTGCCGGCGGTCTCCGGGGCGAGGTCGGTGTGCAACGCGTTGCCGGCGAGGAGCAGCCGTCCCCCCTCGCCGCGGAAGTGCTCCTCGCCGAGACGGCGGGCGGGGACGACCGCCAGCCAGGCCAGGTCGAGCAGGCCCCCGGCCCGGCCCTTGGCGGCCAGCGCAGCCCCGGCCCGCAGCGGCGGGAACGGCCCCAACAGCGCGTCGAGCAGGTCCCGGCCGTAACGGTCATAGACCGCCATCAGGGACCTCCAGCCGTCGCCGTCGCCGGGGCGGTACGCATCGAGGCTGCGGGCGGTGACGTCGAGGTCGGGGGCGATCACCGCGCAGTTGCCGTCGGGGGTCGGGTGGGCCAACGCCACGGGAGCTCGTCGCCACACCAGCCCGTGGTCCTCGAGACTGAGACGCTTGATGGCCGGGGACGCCGCGGCCAGCGGGTAGAACGCCGAGAACACGTCGTGGTGGAACCCGGGCAAGGTCAGCTCCGCGGTGCGCACCGCGCCGCCCGGCACCGGCTGCGCCTCGACGACGACCACGTCCCAGCCTGCGTCGGCGAGGACGATCGCCGCGACCAGCCCGTTGGGGCCGGCGCCGACCACCACGGCGTCGGCGCTCGTCACCGCTGCCTCATCGCGGTCCGGGGCGGGACCGTGGTGGGGCGGGACGTTGGCGGGAGGTTCACGGCACCCGTCTACCCCGCCTCGGCTGGGTTCGGGTGTCTGGTGTGCAGATCAGCGCCGGGCGGGGGCCTGTTTGGGCGTCGGGCGAGAGGGAACGATGACACCGTGATGCTCCCAACGCTTCTTCGTCGGCGCGCCGCCGGCGCCATCGTGCAGGGTCGCCGCTTCCCCGCTGGGACGCTCGGCTGATGGGCGAGGCGCGCCCCGCTGGGAGCGGCCCCGACCGTCCGGAGGAGCCCGGGACCGGCGATGACAGCCCTCCCGACGAGCAGCCGGACCGGGAGAGCGAGCAGTCGTTCCCGGCCAGCGACCCGCCGGCCAACTACTGAGCCCAGCCGACGGCTGCGTGGGCGCGATTTGGGCGCCCCGAAGCGGGCGAAACCTTTGCCAGCGCCGCCGGCGGCTCGGCGGTCCGACAGCCGTCGGCGCGCCCCGGGCCTGGCGGCCGGGCCCCGCGCCGGGCCCGCCGATAGGCCAGCCCGGAAAGGGCCGAACGACCCTGCGGACACGCTGCCACCGCCCGTAGGGTCTGCGGCGGAAAGCGAGAAATGCCATGAACGACCGCAAGCATCTCGACAGTGCGCAGCGCCACACGCTGGAGCACATCTCCCGGCATCCTCTGGCCACCAACGTCAAGTGGCCTCAGGTCCTGGCGCTCCTCGAGGCCCTCGGCGAGGTCACCGCCGAGAGCAAGGACCGCTACCGCGTGACGATCGACGGCCGCACCGAGGTGTTCCAACCGCCCCATCACGGCGACCTTCCGCCCGAGCTGATGGTCCGGCTCCGTGACTTCGTGAAGACCCGCTCCTCGTGAAGACCAGCTCCTCTTGAAGACCCCGCAGCTCGTGAAGACCCGCAGCTCGTGAAGACCCGCAGCTCGTGAAGACCCGCAGCTCGTGAAGGCCGGCGGCTCGTGAAGGCCCCCGCCGCTCAAGACCGGACCTCTCGAGGACCGGCCCTCGAGACCGCGCCGGGCCCCGCCCCGAAGGCCGCTACTCCGAGGTCGAGGCCGACCCCTTCCCGACCCACACGGTCTTGGCGTTGCAGAACTCCTTGATCCCGTGGAAGGACAGCTCCCGTCCGTAGCCGGAGGACTTGATCCCGCCGAAGGGCAGCTCCGGGTAGGAGGTCGTGTTGCCGTTGAAAAACAGCATGCCGGCCTCGATGTCGGCGAGGAAACGCTCCCGCTCCGACTCGTCGTCGGTCCACACGTTGGCGCCCAGACCGAACTCGGTGGCGTTGGCCAGCTCGACCGCCTCGTCGATGTCGCGCACCCGATACAGGGTGGCGACCGGGCCGAACACCTCTTCCAGGTGGACCCTCATGGCCGGGGTGACGTCGGCCAGGACCGTCGGCGGGTAGTACCAGCCCTGACCGCCGAGGGGCTTGCCGCCGCAGAGCACGCTGGCCCCCTTGCCGGCGGCGTCGTCGACCAGCTCCGAGACGTCGTGCAGCTGCTGCTCGGACGCCAGCGGCCCGACGTCGGTGCCGTCCTCCATCGGGTCGCCAACCACCTGGGCAGACATGGCCTCGACGAAGCGGCGCTGGAACTCGTCGTAGACGTCCTCGTGGACGATGAACCGCTTGGCGTTGATGCAGGACTGGCCGTTGTTGAGCAGCCGTGCGGTCGTGGCCACCTCGGCGGCCCGCTCCAGATCGGCGGACGGCATGACGATGAAGGGGTCGCTGCCGCCGAGCTCGAGCACGGTCTTTTTGATCTGGCTGCCGGCGGTGGCTGCCACCGAGCTGCCGGCGGGGCCCGAACCGGTCAGTGTGGCGGCCACGACGCGGCGGTCTTTGAGGACCGCCTCCACCTTCTTGGACCCGATGAGCAGCGTCTGGAACGCTCCCGACGGGAAACCGGCCCGCTCGAACAGGTGCTGCATGTAAAGCGCGGTCTGGGGGACGTTGGAGGCGTGCTTGAGCAGCCCCACGTTGCCGGCCATGAGCGCCGGCGCCGCGAAGCGCATGGCCTGCCACAGAGGGAAGTTCCAGGGCATGACCGCCAGCACGGGGCCCATCGGCTGGTAGGTGACCCACGCCCGCAGCGCGCCGGTCGCCTCCGCGTCGGCAGGCTCGTCTTTCAAGTAGCCCTCGGCGTGCTCGGCGTAGTACCGGCAGGCCTTCGCGCACTTCTGCACTTCTTGGCGGGCCGCGGCGAGGGTCTTGCCCATCTCGGTGGTCATCATCGCCGCCACGTGGTCGACCTCGTCGTCGAGGATGGCGGCCGCGGCGCGCATCCACGCGGCCCGCTCGGCGAAGGTAGTGCGGCGGTAAGTGGCGAAGGTCGTCGCCGCGGCGGCTAGACGGCGGTCGATTTCCTCTTCGGTCAGCTCGTCGTAGGACTTGACGGTCTCGCCGGTGGCCGGGTTGATGGTTGCGATCGGCATCTGTGACTCCTCTGCGTCGTTGTGGGGGTTGTCCGCGGCCCGGCGAGCGCTGACGGTCGGCCGGCGGACGCTGACGGTCGGCCGCTTCCTGCGCCGGTCAGCCGCGTCGTGCGCCGGTCAGCGCCGGTCGTCGTCCTCGTCGAGGGGGACCTCGTCGTGCTGTTCGACGACGTCGGCCTCCGACGCCTCTACCGGAACCGAGGGCACCGCCAAGACGGTGCCCTCCGCCGTGACGTCCTCGGCGGGTGCGCTGTCCTGGTGCTGCTCGAGTGCGTCGGCTTCGGGGACGTATGCATCGGCCATACCGGTTGCTCTACCCGCTGCGCTCCCCGGCCCCACGGCCCGCGGCCGGTTTCCAACGCCCGGCCCGGCGCCGAGAACCGCCCCCGAGCCGAGACCCGCCCGGCCGGGTCAGTCCGGAGGGGCGACTATGACCACGTTGCGCTGCAGCCAGGCCCAGACCAGCTCGCCGGCGGAGGGCGTCCCGGCTCGGACCTCGGTGGCGGTCGCGCCCTGCGGCCAGCTGTGGCTTCCGCCCGGGTACAGGGCGTACGCGACCCGGCCGCTGCCTCGGCACTGCGACCAGGTGTCGACGGTGGCCACGCCGGTCACCGACTGGCTGCCGGCGGTGGAGCAGCCGTCGAGGTGCCGCCACTGCTGGACGGTGGCTTGGACGCTCGGCTCCACGTAGCCCTGCATCACCTTCGGGCGGGCGCTGGCGAGGATCGACAGCAGCGGGTCGTGCGATGACGCCACCACCATGACCGGCAGCGGCAACGTGGCCGCGCAGTGGTCGACGGGCACCGCCTCGACCGCGGCGATGCCCGCCAGCAGCCCCGGGTCCTGGCAGGCCACCCGGTAGGCCATGCGGCCGCCGTTGGAGAACCCGAGCATGAACACCCGGTTGGCGGCGGCGTCGGGCTGGGTGGCGAGCACCTGGTGGATGGTCTGGGTCAAGAACGCGACATCGTTGATGTCTTGGCGGTGGGCCACCCCGCAGCACCCGCCGGCGTCCCAGCTCCGGCCGTACCCGGCCGGGAACACCAGGATCGCCGGGCCGGTGACCTGCGGCGTGCGGGTGATCCCCTCGATGGCGGCGGGCGTCTCGTTGCGGCCGTGGAGCACCACCACCACCGGCAGCTTGGCTGCGCTGGTCGCCCCTGGGCGTACCACCAGGTAGCTGCGGGTGATGCCACCAACGCTGAAGCGGTGCACGCTCGTCGCCCAACCCTGGGGCAGGTCGGCCAACGGCCCCATCTGGCCTGGTTCGGTGCCCGCCGCCGCGGCCAGCGGCGTACCGTCGGGCGGTCCGATGTCATGGTCGATGCCGCCCCGCGGGGTGGTCACCAGGCGGTGCGGGTCGGCCGGCGAGGACGCCCCGGGCCGCCCCGGCGGCGCCGGGACCAGAACGGGTGTGCTCGGGCGGGAGCGGCCCGGCAGGCCGGCGCCGGTCAGCGGTCGCGAGGGCGCCTGCCGGTCGGTGTCGGCCTGCGACAGGGCCAGCCCGACGGTCGAGGCGCGCCGGGGGGCGGCGAAGGTGAACACGTCGAGCGCCCCGACGACCAGGCCGGCCGCCACTACGAGGGCGGCTACAGCGATGGCGAGCCGCCGGCGTGAGATCGACCTGATAGGCACCTGATCCTCCGGGCAGACGGTGCGGCGTGGGCAGGGCCAAGGGTATGGAACCGCAGGGCGTAGCTGGGCGCGCCCGCCGCCGGTCTTTCCCCGACCCGCCACCGCAGCGCTGGGTGCGGCGAGGCGAGCACCCGGGGCGCGCGCTGGCGGCGGGCGGTGACGGGACCACCCGGTGGAACGCTACGGCGATTCAGCCGACCGGCGCGGCGATCTCCAGCGCCAACCAAGCCCCGTTGCCCAAATGCGGCGCACCGGCCGAGAGGTCCGGGGAGGCGAGCAGCCCGGCGGCGCACATGGCGTCGAGGGCCGCTTGGATGACGATGCCGTGAGCGACGACCACTCCGGTGTCGCCGGGGTGGAGCGGCGCGGCCAGGGCGAGGAGCGAAGCGACGAAGCGGGCCGCGGCCTCCGCCCTGGTCTCGCCGCCGCCCCGGCGGACGTCCTCGCCGGCGCTCCAGCGCCGGTATTCGTCGGGGTAGCGGGCTTCGACTTCGGTTCGGGTCAGCCCTTCCCAGGCGCCCAGGTCGACCTCCCTCAGCCCCGCGTCGACCCGCAGATCGACCCCGCACGCGGCCGCGACCACCTCCCCGGTCCTCGCCGCCCGCTGCAGGTCGCTGGATGCCACCCACCGCGGGCGCAGCGGCGCCAGCTCGGCGCCGAGGACCGCGGCCTGCGCCTCGCCGACCTCGTCGAGGGGCGGGTCTCCCATCCCCTGGAACCGCCCGGCGGCGTTCCACGCGGTCCGGCCGTGCCGGGCGACGATGAGGGTCAGTACATCATCCTGGGGTCGCGGTAGTGCTTGAACTCGATGAGGTTGTTGGACGGGTCGCGCAAAACGAAGGTCAGGTGCTCCTCCACCCGGTCCTTGAACCGGGGTTGGCAGGCGGCGAAGAACGGCAGGTCGCGGGTCTCGGCCAGGAACAGGACGTCGTCGAACTCCTCCCGGCGGCGGAAGGTGACCCCGAAGTGCCGGGGGTACAAGTCGAGCGGCTCGCGGTCCCACCCCTCGTTCAGGTGGCAGACGACCTGGTCGCCGAAGAAGTCGAGGGTGATGCGATCCTCGTAGCGACGGGCCAGGTGGCAGCCCAGACCCTCGACGTAGAACGACTGCGTCTCGTCGAGGTCCCGGGCGGGGATGGCCAGGTGGAACGCGTTGGCGCGCTCACGCATAGCGAGGCCGCGCCTTCCACTCGTCGTCGGCGTCCTCGAAGTGCATGAGCGTGTCAGAACGCAGCCCGAGGCGGAGAGTCTCGAGCCCGATGACCTGGTCGGGGGCGATGTTGCCGAGGTTGACGTTGGCCCCGACACGGGTGATGAAGTGGGTCTGGAGGGCTTTGTTGGGCGCCTCGAACAGCAGCCGGTCGACGTCGACCCCGCTGACGAGGATGTCCTCGATCAGCCCCCATCGCAGCTCCCCGTCGGGGCGGCAGATGCCGCTGCGGCCGCTCTCGCGGGCCTCGGTGATCACCAGCGACGCGCCGGCCTCCAGGTCCTCGCCGATGCAGTCGACCCACTGCGACGGTGACAGCCGCTGCGAGCGGTCCGAGTCTTTGAAACCGACCTCGCTCAGCACCAAGAACTCGTCGGTGCACTTGCGGATGTAGGCCGCTTTGGCGGTGTTGGACAAGTCGATGGTGCCGTTGGAGACCTCGACGGCGGTGGCGCCCGCGGCGCGCACGAACTCCAGGTAGGCGTGGAAGCGGTCCTGGGCGACGAACTTCTCGAACAGGGTGCCCCCGAAGTAGAACGGGACCTCCAGCTCCCGGAGGCAGGCGATCTTGCCGTCGATGTCGTCGGTGACCAAAGCGGTGCCCCAGCCGAACTTGACCATGTCGATGCAGGGGGCAGCGCTGCGGATGGCGTCGGTGAAGTAGCTGGTCGGAAGGCCGCCGTCGATGACCATCGTGAGCCCGGCGCTACGCGGCTTGGCGGTGCGCTGCGGGAGGGTGAGGTCGGTGGGGGTCACTGGGGTCCTTTCGATTCGGGTCGGGGGAAAGTGGCGTGGTGGCTGGCGACAGCCGCGGCGAGCAGCACCGGTGGACGCTCGGTGCCGGCCCGCCGCCCGGTGGGGTCGGGGAGCACCGCGAGTCAGGTGGCCGCGGTCGAGGCGACGTTTCCGTTCGGGGCGTCGTCACCGGCGAGCGCAGCGCGTAGTTCGGCGTGGCGGATCTTGCCGGTAGGGCCGGCCGGGAGGCTGTCGGCGACGATGATCTCCGCCGGGCGCTTGAACCGGCTGAGGCCGGCTTGGCAGCGCTGCGACAGCCTCTCGGCCAGCCCGTCGACGTCCGCGTCGGGGGCGGGGAGCACGAACGCGATCGGCTCTTCGCCGACGACTGGGTGGGGGCGACCGACGACCGCCGCGGAGGCGACCGCGGCGTCGGCCAGCAAGACCCCTTCGACTTCGAGGGGGAAGACCTTCTCGCCGCCCCGGTTGATTACGTCGTCTAGCCGTCCGACCAGGTAGACGTACCCGTCGGCGTCCATCCAGCCGAGGTCGCCGGTGGCCAGCCACCCATCGGGGCCGGTGGCCGGCCGGGACCCGCCGGCGTCGTCGGCTGGGCTCCAGTAGCGGGCCACGACTCGCGTCCCTCGGATTTGGACCTGGCCGACGTCGCCGGCGGGCACCGGCTGGCGGTCGCGGTCGACGACGCGCAGGGCGACGTCTACGGGGAGCCCTACCGAGCCGGGGCGGCGAGCGGCGGGGTCCCTCGGGTTGGCGGTGATCTGGCTGGCCGCCTCGGTCATCCCGTAGGTCTCGAGAACGCTGATCCCGGTGCGCTGCTCGAAGTCCGCTCGCACCGGCGTCGGAAGGGGGGCCGACGCCGAGCGAGCGAAACCGACACGCCCCGCCACCTCGGCGGGGGGAGCCTGGCGCTGGGCCAGGATGGAGATGATGGCAGGCACCAGGTTGAGCCAGGTCACGCCGTAGTCGGCGACGACCTTCCAGAACCGGCCGGCGGAGAACCTGCGGTCCACGACCAGCCGGCCGCCGGTGACCAGGGTGGCGAGCACCCCGACCACGAGGCCGTTGATGTGGAACAGGGGCAGCGGGGAGTAGCCGGTGGCCCGGTCGTCGAGCTGGTGCGCCGACGCCACGCCCGCCGCGGTGTCGAGCAGCTGCGACGCGCTGAGCGGGATGATCTTCGGCGTGCCGGTGGTGCCGGAGCTGGCCATGATCATCGCGACGTCGAGCCCATCGAGCCCGTCGGGAGGCGGCGACGCCGGGCCGGGACGTTGCGCCTGTGCGGGACGTTGCGCCTGTACGGGACGTTGCGCCGGGACGGCCTGCGGGCCGCGGTCGCCCAGCAGCCAGTGCTCCACGCCTTCGAGGCCGGCGCCGAGCCCGGAGCCGGCGTCGTCGGTCACGATGACGCTGAGCCCGAGACGGGCGGCTTGCCCGGCCAGCTCCGCGGGGGACGCCCCGGGGTCCAGCGGCGCGATCACCACTCCGGCGGCCAGCGCGGCGAGGAAACCTTTGACCATCTCGAGGGACGTCCCGGCGAGGAGCCCGGCACGGGCGTGGGGACCGGCGCTGGCGCCGAGCGCGTCCCACCCGGCCACCCCGTCGGCCACCGAACCCCAGGTCAGCGACTTGCCGGTGGCTCCCTCGACGTACGCGGTCCGCTCCGAGGAGTCCCTGGCCCGTCGCTCCACCAGGGCCCGGACGGGGTTGCCCACGTAGTGCATGGGTCATGTGTACCCCTCAGATATGAGAAGGCCATCACCGGAACATGAAAGCTCCCTGAAACGGTGGTTGCGGCGCCCTCAGCCGGCGGTGACGCCGACGGGGGTCCCGGCTCGGGTCGCGGCGACGGCTGCCGGGCCCGGCGACCGCCTCCACGGGCGGCCGGTGAGGGGAAGCGCCAGCGGTGTCCGCCTGGCCGCCCACGACAGCCCCGAGGCGCCGGCGACGGTGCCGACGAAGGCCAGAATGGTGGCCAGCGCCGGGTTGAGGTCGTGGCGGGTCCAGGCCAGCCCGTTGTTGAGCAGGAGGGTGAGGATCAGGGGGTGGGCCAGGTACACCCCGAACGAGATGTCCGAGCCGGTCTCCACCTGGGCCTGCCCTCGCCTCGGCCCGTCCGCCCACCGGGTGGCGACCAGCCCGACAAGGATCACCGCCGCCGCGCAGCTGAGGACCATGATCGGCTGGATCGGGGAGCCGGCGACCCGGGGGATGTACGAGCTCAGCTGCAGCGCGTAGGCGCCCAGCGCGGCGCCGATCAGGCCGGCCGCGGCGGCCACCGCCCGGCCCGGCCGCCGGCGCAGCGCCGACTGCAGGCGGGGCAGGTACAAAGCGCCGTAGCAGCCGGCCAGCACGTAGATCGCGTAGGTGGGCAGGATCTCGTAGGCGTGGTTCCACAGCCACGACGCCGACCCGTGCGGCACCGGGTGGTATTCGAGCAATCCGATCCACGCGACGTTCAAGGCGCCGACGCCGAGCAGCACCCACCCGGCTTTGTGCGCGGTGGCCCGCACGAACCGGACGAGCAGCGGGAACACCAGGTACAGCTGCATGGAGACCAGCAGGAAGTACAGGTGGTAGAAGGCGTTGCCGTCCACCACGTCCATCCCCAGGTCGCGCCACGAGAACGCCGGGTACGGAGCGATGATCAGGTCGACGCCGTAGTACAGGAGCGACCAGGTCAGGTACGGGACGACGACGTAGGTCATCCGCTTGCGCCAGAACGGCAGGGTGGCCACCGGTTTTCCGATGGTCGAGTAGACCAGCACGAACCCGGTGATCGAGAAGAACACGTCGCGCCCGAACTGCAGGAGCAGCATCAGCCCGTTGACCCCCTCGTTGCCGGGGTCTTGGGTGTAGGCCAAGGTGTGGACCGCGATGACCGCCGAGAAGGTGAGCAGGCGCACGACGTCGACCGCCCAGACGTGGCCGGAGGGACGGCGGGTTAGCAGCGGTGCGGCTCCCCGCGACGGAGCGTCAGACAACTTCGCCATGCGAACGGATCGTTCCCGACCCTACCGGGCCCGAACCATCCATCTCCTGAAGAGATGGTGAGAATTGGCGGCGTGCCGTCGGGGTTGCAGGCCGGGGCCTAGAGGTTGACGTGGCCGGCGGGCAGCTGGGCGATCCCTGCGAGGACCACCGCGGTGACCACCACCGTCGCCACCTCCCCCAACCGCACCGCCTGGCGGCGAAGCTCCGCGGCCCGGGAGAAGCCGTAGGCCACCACCATGCTGGTGGCCAGGCCGCCGATGTGGGCCCGCCAGTCGATGCCCGGCTCGGCGAAGCCGATCACCAGGTTGATGGCGATCAGAGCCAGCACGGTCCTGGTCTCGTTGCCGCTGCGCCGAGCCAGTACCAGGTAGGCGCCCATCACACCGAAGATCGCGCCTGACGCGCCGACCGACTGGGTCAGGAGCGGCCCGAGCAGGTACGACGCGATCGATCCGCCCAGCGCGGCCAGGAGGTACAGCGCGAGGAACCGGACCCGCCCGAGAGCGGTCTCCACCGCCGGCCCGATGATCGCCAGGGTGACCATGTTGAAGAAGATGTGCCCGACGTTGAGGTGCAAGAACGCCGCGGTGACCAGCCGGTACCACTGGCCGTTGGCGATGGCCAGGGGCAGCATGTCGAAGCGGGCGTCGACGGAAGCCTGGTCGTGGGCGGTGCCGAGGTAGACCAGCACGTTTACCGCGATGATGGCCATCACGACCGGGGTCAGGCGGGACGTGCCGAGTGCCGGGGTCCGCCTGCGGGTACCGGCGGCGGCCGCCCGGCGGGGCCGCCACCGAGGCGCCGGGGCGGGGGGCGGCTCCCCGCTCGCGCAGCGCTCGCAGCTCCACGACGCCGGCGCGGAGCGTCCTGCGGGGGCGGTCCCGGCCTCGCGCATGCACTCCGGGCAGATCGGCCGGTGGCAGCGACCGCACCGGCCGCCGGCGATGCGGTCCGGGTGCTGGTAGCAGAAGCTGTCGACGCCGAGGCTCATCGCCCGGGCGCCGTGGAGGGTGCGGTCACCGCCCTATCGTCGCACCCGCCACCACGTTCCACCGGTGCAGGACCCGGTAGTCGTGCTCCCAGCCCAGCTCGCAGACCGCTCCGGTGTCCAGCGCCAACCGCTGGCCGGCGGTGACCGCCGAGCCCATCCAGCGCGCTCCGAGGACCCGGGACATGTGCCCGTGACCGACCAGCGCCACCCGGGCGTCAGCCGGCAGCGCCAGGATCCGCTCGATGACCCGGTCGGCGCGGGCCGTCACGTCCGAGGCGGACTCCCCGCCCCGCCACGGGCCGGCCCAGATGCTCCACCCCGGCACCCGATCGCGGATCTCTGCGCTGGCCAGGCCCTCGAAGTCGCCGTAGTCCCACTCCCGCAGGTCGTCGACCACCTCGAAGTCCTCGAGGCCGGCGAGGGTCGCGGTGCGCTGCGCCCGCTGCATCGGGCTGACCAGCACGGCGCTGAACGCATCGGAGTCGATCAACGTCGCGATCTCCTTGGCCTGACGTTCGCCAGCCGCGGTCAGGGGGATGTCGCTGCGTCCGGTGTGCTGCCCGCTTTTGCTCCATTCGGTCTCGCCGTGGCGGATCAAGGTGACGATCGGTCCGGGCGCGCTCATGGTCCCATCCTTCCCGCTCCCGGGCGCCACCCGGCACGCCGAGGCTCATCTTGTTACCGCACCGTTTCGGGGCCGTCCCCACCGGGGAAGGTCCGAACATGGAGACCGTGCCGCCACCGCAGCGTCCCGGTGACCTGGGTGAGGTCACGCCGGTGGTGTTGCCGGTGGCGCCGGCCAGCGCCCGCCTGGCCCGCCAGCACATCCAGTCGGTGACCGGCAGGCCTGAGGACGGACGCATCGCGCTGATCGTCACCGAACTGGTCAACAACGCGGTGCTCCACGCCAGGAGCCGACCCCGCCTTCGCGCCGCGGTCGTCGACGGCGTCCTCACCGTCGAGGTGTTCGACGACGGCCCGGGCCTGCCGGTCCTCAGGCCCCTCGACGATTCCCCGACCGTCTCGGGCCGGGGCCTGGCGCTGGTCGACGCCCTGGCCACGTCGTGGGGGGTGACCCCGGACCCCTCCGGGACCGGCAAGACCGTCTGGGCGACCATCGCCCTCGACTGACCGAGGAACTCCCCGCCGGCGGGGCCCCGACGCCGCCGGCTAGAGGTTGTGGGCCTTGACGAAGTCGCTGGCCACCGCGGTGGCGTCGTCATGGTTGGTGCCGACATCGGTGTTGAACTGGACCAAGTCGGCGGTGGTCAGCGCGGCCGACACCTTGTTGACGACGTTGAGGGCCTCGGGGGTGGCCACCGCCTTGCGCAGCACCGGCACGACGTTGCCGGCCCCTTGGAAGTCCTTGGGGTCGGCCAGCACCACGAAGTGGTCGGAGGCGATGTCGGCGTCGGAGGAGAAGATCCGCGCCGCTTGGACGTCGCCGTTCTTCAGCGCCGAGCGGGTGATCGGGCCGTCATCGTCGAGGGCCTTGAAGCCCTTGAAGTCCAGCCCGTAGAACTGCTTCAGCCCGGCGTAGCAGGTGATCCGGGCCTGGCACTCGGCCGGTCCGCCGAACGTCCAGCCCGACGCCACCTTGCTCAGGTCGGAGATCGACTTCAGTCCGTACTTGGTGGCGTTGGCCTGGGTGACCGCCACCGCGTCGGCGTCCGCGGCCCGCGAGTAGGCGCCGAGCGTCAATCCCTTGGCGGCGACGAGCGGCTGCAACGTCGAGTACGTCTGGTCGACGGTGAGCACCCCGACCTTCGGGTTGAGGTACACGAGGTAGTTACCGAGGTACTCGGGGACCATGCTGATCTGGCCGCTGTCGAGCGCCGGCTCCACCACCTCGCGCTGGCCGAGGCTGGGCTTCACGTTGACGCTGAAACCGTCAGCTTTGAGCGCGTCGGCGTACACGTAGGCCAGCACTTCGCTCTCCGAGAAGGAGAATGCGCCAATGGTGATCGCCGGCTTGGCCGCGCCCCCCGCGGCGGTGGTCGCGGTGGCATTCCCCGAGGAGCTCGACCCGCACGCCGCCAGCGTGGTCATCCCGGCCAGTGCCGCTCCGATCATCCCGATCCGGTGGAGTCGCATGTGTTCCTCTTCCCTTGGTGTCGCCCGTCGAGCGGACACGGTGGCCGCCCACGCTAGTTATTACCGAGCAGTTGGATCAACAATTGGGTTGTCGGCGGCCCGCAGCCGGAGACCGCCCCGCCGGCGCCCCGCCGCCCCGGCCCGCAGGCCGGCGGGGGTGATCGCCGCCTGCACCGCCCCGAGGCCGTACTCGGTGATCAACGCCAGCGCGACCACCAGCAGCGCCCCGGCGAAAAGCTCGGTGTGGTCGTTGGCGCTGACCCCTTCGTTGATCAGCGTGCCCAAGCAGTTGTAAGCGACGAACCCGGCCAGCGTGGCGGTGGCCACCGCCTGCACCGCGGCGGTGCGGACGCCGGCGAAGATCAGCGGGATCGACGCGGGGATCTCCACCCGGGTCAGGATCTGCATGCCGGTCATCCCTATCCCACGCGCCGCGTCCTTGTCCTCCGGGGCCACGCCCCGGATGGCGGTGTAGCAGTTGGTCAAGATGGGGGGTACCGACAGCAAGGTGAGCGCGACCAGTGCCGGGGTGCGGCCGATCCCCAACCACTGGGCGGCGAGGATCAGCACCGCGATGGCCGGGAGGGCCCTCCCGACGTTGGTGACGTTGATCGCCGCGAACCCGCCCCGCCCGGTGTGACCGAGCCACAACCCGATGGGCAGGGCGACGACCGCGGCGATCAGGAGCGAGTACACGACGATCTCGACGTGACCGAGGAGCAGGGACGGCACCCCGTTGGACCCCGACCAGTGCGACCCGTTCCCGAACCAGTCGACCACGTTGCCGAGGAAGTGGAACACCTACGCCCCCCGCCGGACCCAGGGGGTGACGGCCCGCTGCACGCCGACGAGCAGCCCGTCGAGCACCGCGGCCAGCACCACCGACAGGAGGCAGCCGAGCACCACCTGGGTCTTGAAGTCGTTCTGCTGTCCTTGCTGGATCAAGAACCCGAGCCCGCCACCGGCGCCGATCAGGCTGGCGATGGTCACCAAGCCGATGGTCGTGACCACCGCGATGCGGATGCCGGCGATGATCGTCGGCAACGCCAGCGGCAGCTCGACGAGCAGCAGCCGGCGGCCCGCGCCGTAACCGAGGCCCTCCGCCGCGTCCCGGACATCGGCGGGGACGTCGCGCAGGCCGGTGACGATGTTTCGGGTGAGGATCAAAAGCGTGTAGCTGACCAACCCGATCTCCGCGGTGGTGCTGGTGAGCCCGGTGATCGGAATCAAGAACGCGAACAGGGCCAGCGAAGGGATGGCGAAGAGCACCCCTTCGATCCCGTATATCGGTGTCTCCCACCGCCGCCACCGCCACACCACCAGGGCCAACGGCAAGGAGATGACCAGCCCGACGGCCACCGCGATCAGCGTCAGGTCGAGGTGCTGGGCGACGTCGTGCCACAGCTCGCCGGGGTGGCTCCGCACCCAGCTCCACTGGATCCACGGCTGCGAATCCGCCAACACCGGCATCACTCTACGAGTGGCCGTAGGCAATCGCCCACCAGTTGGGTACGGTTCGAGGGCGATGATCCGCCTCGAGGCTGTCACCAAGCGCTATGACGACGGGACGGTCGCGGTGGACAACCTGGATCTCGACGTCGCCGCCGGCGAACTGTGCTGCCTGGTAGGACCGTCGGGGTCCGGCAAGACGACGACCATGCGGATGATCAACCGACTGATCGAACCGACCAGCGGTCGGATATTCCTCGACGGTGAAGACGTCACGCACTCCGATCCCGTCCAGCTACGCCGGCGGATGGGCTACGTGATCCAGCAGGTCGGCCTCTTTCCCCACCTCACCATCGCCGACAACGTGGGCACCGTCCCCCGCCTGCTCGGCTGGGACAGATCGAGGATCAAGGCCCGCACCTCGGAGCTGCTGGAGCTGGTCGGCTTGGACCCCGACCGCTTCGCCAAGCGATACCCGAGCGAGCTGTCCGGCGGCCAGCGCCAGCGCGCCGGGGTGGCCCGGGCGCTGGCCGCCGACCCGCCGGTGCTGTTGATGGACGAGCCGTTCGGCGCGATCGACCCGATCACCCGGGACCGGCTCCAAGGCGAGTTCCACCGGTTGCAGCAGGAGCTGGGCAAGACGGTGGTGTTCGTCACCCACGACATCGAAGAGGCGGTCCGCCTCGGGACCCGCATCGCGGTGCTGGCCGACGGCGGCCGCCTCGAGCAGTACGACACCCCGGCCCAGATCCTCGGGTCGCCGGCGACGCCGTTCGTGGCCGAGTTCGTCGGCGCCGACCGGGGACTCAAGCGGCTGACGGTCACCTCCATCGACACCGCCGACCTCGACCGGCCGCCGCTGGTCGGACCCGACGACACGATGGCCGCGGCCCGCCTCCTGCTGGCCGACGCCCGCCTGCCGTGGGCGGTGGTCATCGACGGCAACGGCGCGCTGCGAGGGTGGATCGGCGAGAAGGACCTCTACGGCGACGGGCTGGTCGGCGACCGCACCCACCGCATGGAGGCGTGGGTGCCGGCCGACGCCACCCTCAAGCAGGCGTTCGCCGAGATGCTCCAGCACGACGCGGGCTGGGTGGCGGTGCTCGACCAGGACGGGACCTACGTCGGGGTGCTCACCCCCGACCTCCTCCACGCCGCGCTGCGCCGGTCCGTGGACCGCTCCGACGGGGTGGAGCTGGCGGAGTCGCCTCTGCGGGTCTGAGCCGCCGACCGGCGGCGGCCGCCCCGGCCGCGGGGCCGTTTCAGCTCGCATTCAGGCGAGGAGCGGCCACAATGGCCGGGTGAGCAGCATCGCGGACTCGATCCTCCACCTGCACGGGTTCACGGCGCTGGCTCTGGTCTTCTTGTTGCCCTTCGCCGAGAGCGCAGTGTTCGTCGGGTTCGTCTTCCCCGGCGAGACCGCCGCCATCCTCGCCGGCGTCTTGGCCTACGAGGGCCGCATCAGCCTGGCCGGCGGGGTCGTCGCGGTGATCCTCGGCGCCATCATCGGCGACACCGTCGGCTACGAGGTCGGCCGCCACTTCGGCACCAAGCTGATCCACGGCCCCCTCGCCCGTTGGATCAAAGCCGACCACCTGCGCCGGACCGAGGATCTGCTGACCAGGCGGGGCGGGTGGGCGGTGTTCCTCGGGCGGTTCACCGCGGCGCTCCGGGTTCTCATCCCCGGCATCGCCGGGGTGGGACGGATGCCGTACCGCCGGTTCGCGTTCTTCAACATGACCGGCGGGGCGATCTGGGGGACGGGTTTCGTGCTCCTCGGCTACGCGGCCGGCGCCAGCTGGCACACCGTGGCCAGCACCGCCAGCACCGTCGGGCTCATCGCGGTGGCCGTGGTGGTGGTCGCCGCAGTCGCGGTGTTCGTGGTCCGCCGCCGGCGGCGGGGTCCCGAGACCGGGGACCGCCGGACCATTGCGGAGGTGGACGCGGCGGGCGAGGACGTGCAGACCGTCGACCTGGGTGGGCCGACGTGAGGCGCGGGTAGGCCTCCCCCATGCGCACCTCCGACTTCCTCGTCAACACCTTCGCCACCATCCGCGACCTGGTGGACGCGACCGTCGAGGGGCTCGACTCCGGGACCCTCGGATACCGCCCCGACCCTGACGCCAACTCGATCGGGTGGCTGGTCTGGCACCTCACCCGGGTCCAAGACGACCATGTGGCCGGCGTGGCCGGCACCCAGCAGTGCTACACCTCCGCCGGCTTCGCCGAGCGCTTCGCTCTCCCCTTCGACGTCGGCGACATCGGCTACGGCCACAGCTCCGAGGAGGTCGGCGAGGTCCGCGTCGAGGGCCCCGACCTGCTCGTCGAGTACCACCACACCGTCGCCGGGGCCACCCTGGCCTACGTCGCCACGCTCGGCGACGACGACTTGGATCGGATCGTCGACCGTTCCTACGACCCGCCGGTCACCGCCGGGGTCCGGCTCCAAAGCGTCGCGTCGGACTGCCTCCAACACATCGGGCAGGCCGCGTACGTGCGGGGACTGGCCGAGCGGCGCTAGACCCCGGCGTTCAAGCGTCGCGTCGCTGCAGCACCACCGCGGCGACGACCATGACGATCACCGCGAACACGCACATGTCCGCGAAGCCGGCCCATGGGCCCAGCACGTGATCGGTGGGGACGACGCTGGTGACCTGACGGCCGGCTTCGGTCGGCCAGTACTTGGTGACCGCCCGCTCCCACGAGGTCGGCAGGGCGTGCGCCACGCCCGGCAGGACGAACAGCACCGCTACCAGGAGGGAGATGGCGCCGGCGGTGGAGCGGACGATCGTCCCAAAGCCGATGCTGATGATGGACAGGACCGCCAGGTACAGCCCGGTGGCGATCACCGCCCGCAGCACGTCATGGTCGCCGAGGGTGACGTGGGGGGCCTGCCCTTCGAGCAGTACCTGCCCGACGAGGAAGGAGATGAAGGCCAGCACCTCCCCGAGCACCAACGCGACCGCGGTGTAGACCACCACCTTGGCGCCGAGGAGCCGGCCCCGCTTGGGCACCGCGGCCAGGCTGGTGCGGATCATGCCCGAGGAGTACTCGGAGGTGATGAACAAGATGGCCAGGATGGCGATGGCCAGCTGCCCGAGACCGAACCCTGCGAGGCTGATGCTGGTCGGGTCGAAGGTGGCCTTGTCGACCGGCGACGCCGATGCGTAGTGGTTCGCGGTCAGCGCCGACACCAGGGCGCTGATCCCGATCGACAGCACCGTCGCGATCAGGAGGGTGATCCAGGTGGAGCGGACGCTGCGCAGCTTCGTGGTCTCGGCGCGCACCGCGTCGAGGAACGTGGCCGGGCGGACCCGCCCGGTGCGCGACGCCGGGGCGTCACCGCCGGTGATCCCGAACGGGGGGGCGGGGGCGGTCATCGCGGCCTTCCGGTGGTGGTGGCGGCGTACTCGACGCTGTCGGCGGTCAGCTCCATGAACGCTTCCTCGAGGGACGCCTGGCGGGGGGTCAGCTCGTGGAGGACGACCCCGTTGGCAGCCGCGATCTGACCGATCGTGGCGCTGTCCATGTTGGCCACCTCCAATCCGGGACGGTCGGGGGTGGGGCGCACCGAGGCCCCGGCCGCCATCACCAGCTGCTTCAAGCGGTCCAGGTCGGGGCTGCGCACCAGCACGGAGCGGTGGCCGCTGCGCTCGATGAAGTCCGAGACGCTCCCCTCCGAGATCAGCTTCCCCCGGCCGATCACCACCAGGTAGTCGGCGGTGACGGCCATCTCGTTCATGAGGTGGCTGGAGACCAGCACGGTGCGGCCCTCCGCTGCGAGGGACTTCATCATGTTGCGGACCCAGAGGATGCCTTCGGGGTCCAGCCCGTTGACCGGCTCGTCGAAGAGCAAGACGCCGGGGTCGCCGAGCAGCGCACCAGCGATGCCGAGACGCTGGCCCATCCCGAGCGAGAACCCCTTGGTCCGCCGGCGGGCGACCGCGTCCAGGCCGACCATGGCCAGGACCTCCTTGACCCGCGACGCGGGGATCCCGTTGCTCTGGGCCAGCACCTTGAGATGGTTGGCGGCGCTGCGGCCGCCGTGCATGGCTTTGGCGTCGAGCAGCGCCCCGACCTCATAGAGCGGCGCCGGCAGGTCGTGGTAGGTGCGCCCGGCGATGGTCGCCGAGCCCGACGCGGGCGCGTCCAGCCCGAGGATCATCCGCATGGTCGTGGACTTGCCGGCGCCGTTGGGGCCGAGGAACCCGGTGACCCGGCCGGCCGGGACGCTGAAGGAGAGGTCGTCGACCGCCACCGTCGTCCCGTACCGTTTGGTGAGGTTGCGGACCTCGATCATCGGTGCTCCCTGGGTGCGTGTGCGCCCATACGCTACAAGCCGCGGCGGCGCCCGTCCGATGGTCGCTCCGGCGCCGGCGTCTCCCGGCGCTACCGTCGGATCCCGTGGCTGAGATCGAGGTCCAGGACCTGGTGGTGCGCTACGGCAGCACCGTCGCGGTCGACGGCGTGAGCCTCGAGGCCCATGCCGGCGCGGTCTTGGCTCTCCTCGGCCCGAACGGCGCCGGCAAGACCAGCACGGTGGAGACCGTGGAGGGGTACCGCAGCGTGTCGGCGGGAAGCGTCAGCGTCCTCGGGTTGGACCCGGTGCGCGACCACCGGGCCCTCTCGGCGCGCATCGGGGTGATGTTGCAGCGCGGCGGGATCTACCCGACCATGCCCGCCGGCGAAGCGGTCCGCCTCTTCGCCCGCTTCTACGCCGACCCGGAGGATCCCGCGGCCCTCCTCGCGCAGGTCGGGTTGGCCGGCGTCGCCGGCACGCCGTGGCGGCGGCTGTCGGGCGGGGAGCAGCAGCGGCTGTCATTGGCGTTGGCGCTGGTGGGGCGCCCCGAGGTGGTGTTCCTCGACGAGCCGACCGCCGGCGTCGACCCGGAGGGGCGTCTGGCCATCCGGGCGGTCATCGCCGGGCTGCGGGACCGGGGGGTGTGCGTGGTGCTGACCACCCACGAGCTCGACGAGGCCGAGCGTCTCGCCGACCGGATCGTCATCGTCGACCGGGGGCGGGTGGTCGCGGAGGGGTCCCCGGCCGAGCTGATGACCGGGCTCGGAGGCGACCACATCCGCTTCGGCGCCCCGCCTGGCATCGACGTGGTGGCGCTGGCCGCCGCGGTCGGGGCGCCGGCCCGAGAGGAGCGCCCAGGCGAGTACCTCCTCGACGTGGCGCCGACCCCCCGTGCCGTCGCCGCGGTGACCGCCTGGCTGGCGGAACGGGACCTACCCCTGGCCGACCTGCGGGCGGGACGGGAACGGCTGGAGGACGTGTTCCTCCGCCTCACCGCGACCGACCCCGGGGCTGCGGCCGACCCAATGGTTCCGGGAGACAGCCGGGTTCCGGGAGCTAGCCGGGTTGCGGGAGACAGCCGGGTTGCGGGAGACAGCCGGCGCGTGGGCAGGAGGCGGGCGTGAGCGCCGCGGGCCAGACCGCGGGCCGAACCCCGGCGCCGGCCGGCGGGCTGCGCCCCTTGCGGGCCCAGACGGCGGCCGAGGTCCGCATGACCCTCCGGCGGGGCGAGTCGGTGCTGCTAACCCTGGCCATCCCGGTCGGGCTGCTGGTGTTCTTCTCGCTGGTCGACGTGCTGCCCAAGCCGGCCGGTGTCCGCCACGCGGTCGATTTCCTGGCCCCGGGCATCCTGGCTCTGGCGGTGATGTCCACCGCGATGGTCGGCCTCGGGATCGCCACCGGCTTCGAGCGCCAGTACGGGGTGCTCAAACGGCTCCGCACGACACCCCTCGGCCGCCCGGCGCTGCTCGGAGCGAAGATCCTGGCCATCCTGGCCGTCGAGGTGGTCCAAGTCGCCATCTTGGTAGGCGTCGCGCTGGGCCTCGGGTGGAGCCCCGGCGGCTCGCCGGGACTGGCGGTGCCCGCCGCCGTCCTGGCCACGGTCGGGTTCGCTGGCCTCGGCCTGCTGATGGCCGGCGCACTGCGCGCCGAGGTCACCCTGGCCGCGGCCAACGGCCTCTACCTGGTGCTGCTGCTCCTCGGTGGCATGGTCTTCCCGCTCACGTCGCTGCCCTCCGGCATCCGGGGGGTGGCCAGGGCGCTGCCGTCGGGGGCCCTCTCCGACGCCCTCCACGGAGCGCTCAGCGCCGGCGGGTCGGTCCCCGGGCGGGCGTGGGTCGTGCTGGCCGTGTGGGCGGTGTTGGCTCCCGCCGCGGCGGCGGCCACCTTCCGCTGGGAGTAGCCGCCAGCGGCTAGTGGATGAGCTGGTCGACGGCCATCGCGGCGAAGAGGAACGTCAAGTAGCTGATCGACCAGTGAAACAGGCGCATGGCCCGGCCCTCGGTCTGCACCCGGTACAAGTCGACGGCGAAGGCGCAGAACACCACGCCGAGGACCGCGCTCGAAGCCCAATACAGCGGGCCCATGTCGGCCGCCCAGCCGAACCCGAACGACGCCGCCACGACCAGGACCGAGTAGACCACGATCTGGCGGGCGGTCTTCTCGAAGGTCGCGACCGCCGGCATCATCGGCACCGACACAGACCGGTAGTCGTCGCGGTAGCGGATCGCCAGGGCCCAAAAGTGCGGGGGTGTCCACACGAAGATCAGCGCGAACAGCAGCACCGGCGCCAACCCGACCTGGTCGCGCACCGCCGCCCAGCCGACCAGGACCGGTACGGCGCCGGCGGCACCGCCGATGACGATGTTCTGCACCGAGCTGCGCTTGAGCCACAGGGTGTAGACGAAGACGTAAAACAGCGTGGCGCTGACCGCCAGGACCGCCGAGAGCAGATTGACTGTCGCCCACAGCAGAGCGAAAGCCACCACCTCGAGGCTGATGGCGAACACCAACGCCTCGGTCGGCTGCACTGCACCGGTGACGAGCGGCCGGCGAGCGGTGCGGTGCATGACGGCGTCGATGTCACGGTCGACGTACATGTTGATGGCGTTGGCGCCGCCGGCCGCCAGGGTGCCCCCGGCGAGGGTGGCCAGCATGAGGGTGACCGACGGCATGCCCCGCGCCGCGACCACCATGGTCGGCAGGGTGGTCACGAGCAGCAGCTCGACGATGCGGGGCTTGGTGAGGGCCACGAAACCCATCGCCCGGGCCCGGAAGCTCAGACCCGGGGGTCGGGCGGCCACCGGGACTGCGGGCACGTCGGTGGTGGTCATCGGCGTCCCCAGCGGCCGAAACCGGACAGGGGGAGCAACGGGGCTGACATGGCTACGCAAGACTACGGCAGGCTACCGGGAGCCAACAAAGCGGGTCAGCCGGCTGGGTCCGCACCGGACGACCGCCCTAGCATGGACAGCGATGGCCACAACTGTCCCAACGCTCCCGAGCAGGACCGACGTGCTCCGTCAAGCCGGGCGGACGATCCGCCACCGCCAGCTGTCACCCACCGCCTTTCGATGGCTGAGCGGGCTGGCGGTGTGGTCGCTGGCGTTCATCATCGTCAGCGGCGGGCTGGTCCGCCTCACCGGGTCCGGTCTCGGATGCACCAACTGGCCGACGTGCACCGGCCACCAGGTGGTGGCCCCCTGGCACTGGCACGCCTGGGTGGAGTTCGGCAACCGGCTGGTCACCGGCCTGGTGTCGATCGCCACCGTGCTCGCAGTGCTCGGGGCCCTCGTGCGCGTCCGCCGTCGGCGGGACCTGACCCTCCTGTCACTCGGGCTGATCGCCGGGGTCCTGGCGGAGATCATCCTCGGGGGCGTGACCGTGGAGCACAAGCTGGCCCCGCAGTACGTCACCGCCCACTTCCTCCTCGCCGTGGTGTTCCTGGCCGACGCGGTGGTCCTCCACCACCGGGCCGGCTTGGCCGACGCGGACATCCCGGGCCGACCCGGCAAGGCCCGGGCCGCGGGTCCGGCGGTGGCGCTGGTCCCGGGTTGGGCCCGATGGCTCGGATGGGTCCTGGTGGCGTGGTCGGCGGTGGTCATCGTGCTCGGGACCGTGGTGACCTCTACCGGCCCCCACGCCGGGGCACCCGACGTGCCCCGCTACAAGTTCTCGTTGCACGACGTGGCCCAGCTGCACGGCACGTCGGTCGAGGTGTTCCTCGGATTGACCGTCCTGACGCTGTGGTCCCTCAGCCGCATCGGGGCGCCGTCGCGGGTGATGCGCCGGGCCGAGGTGCTGCTCGTGGTCCTCGTCGGGCAAGGAGCGGTCGGGTACGTGCAGTACTTCACCGGGGTCCCCGCTGCGCTGGTCGCCATCCACGAGCTGGGTGCCTCCGCGCTGATCGTCGCGGTGCTGGTGTTCGCTCTCGGCCTGAGCGCCCATCCCGAGCCGGCCTCGCCGGCCGGCCAGCCCGTCGCGGATCCCGCCACCGCGACGGCACTGGGCGCGGGCCGCCCCGACGGCGGCGAGCTGGCCCCGGTCGGCTCGGGGGGCTGAGCGGTGTCGCTCGCGCCGGTCGAGCTCGAGCGACCGGAGGTCGTTGACGCGCCAGCGTCGGACCGGCCGTGGAAGGTGATCGTCTGGAACGATCCGATCAACCTCATGTCCTACGTCACCTTCGTGCTGCAAAAGCTGTTCGGGTACAGCAAGGAGAAGGCCCACAAGCTGATGCTCGACGTGCACCTCAAAGGCAAGGCGGTGGTGTCCGACGGGCCTCGGGAGAAAGCCGAGCTCGACGTGTTCCGCCTGCACGAGCACGGCTTGTGGGCAACCATGGAACACGACGACTAGCGGTGGCGCCGCTGTTCCGCCGGCCGGTGCGCCGCACCCGCTCCGGTCGCTACGCCCTCAACCTGTCCGCCGACGAACGGGCGGTCCTCGAATCCCTGGCCCCCCAGCTGCGAGAGGCGCTGACCGATCCCGACGCGCCGGGACTGCGCCGACTGTTCCCGCCCGCCTACGGCGAGGAGGTCGACGCCGACAAGCAAGAGGAATACGCCCGCTTGATGCAGGAAGATTTGGTGGAAAGGCACGGCGCGGCGTTGAACGTTTTGGAGCAGACCGCACGGGCCGACGAGCTGAGCCCCGACGAGCTCGACGCGTGGGTCCGGGCCCTCAACCACCTTCGCCTGGTGATCGGCACCAGCCTCGACGTCACCGAGGCCGACGACCCGCACACCAACGACCCCGAGCACCAGCTCTACTACTTCCTGGGGTACCTGCAAGAGTGCGTTGTAGAGGCGCTGGCAGGGGATGATTGACGGCGTGGACCTCTCCGATGCGCTCGACTACCTCCAGTCCAACCACCACTCGGTGTTGATCGCCCGCAAGCCGAGCGGTGACCCGCAGCCGTCGCCGGTCGTCCACGGCGTCGACGGCGCCACCGGACGGATCATGATCTCGAGCAGGGAGCCGGCCTACAAGGTGCGCAACTTGCGCCGCGATCCCCGAGTCACGCTCTGCGCCTTCCCCGACACGTTCTTCGGGAGGTGGGTGACCGTCGAGGGCACCGCGGAGATCGTGTCACTCCCCGACGCCATGGACGGGCTGATAGCGCTGTACCGCCAGATCGCCGGCGAGCACCCCGACTGGGACGAGTACCGCTCCGCCATGGAACGCGAGCGGCGCGTCCTCATCGCTGTCACCCCCACCGCGGCCGGGCCGGACAAGGTCGGGTGACCCCTCCCCCTTCAGAGACCCGGGTCCCGGTGGCGCCGGGGGTGGAGCTGGCGGTTCGGGTCCACGGGCCGGGCGAGACCGGCCCGGCCGCGCCCCCTCCGGTCCTGGCGGTGCACGGGCTGGCCTCCAACGCCCGTCTGTGGAACGGCGTCGCCGAGCATCTGGCCGCGGCCGGCCACACTGTCGCGGCGGTCGACCAGCGCGGTCACGGCCGTTCCGACAAGCCCGACGGAGGCTACGACCACGCCACTTTGGCCTCCGACCTCGTCGCGGTCCTCGACCACCTCGGCTGGGACGACCCGGCCGGCCGCCCGGTCGTCGCCGGACAGAGCTGGGGCGCCAACGTCGCCGTCGAGCTGGCCGCCCTCCACCCGGGACGGGTCGGCGCGTTGGTTCTCGTCGACGGCGGAACCATCGAACTGTCGGAGCGCTTCGCCGATTGGCCCACATGCGAGGCCGCGCTGGCCCCGCCGCCGATCGCCGGAACCCCCTACGAGCAAGTCGAGCGGTGGATCCGCAACGCCCATCCCGACTGGCCGGTTACAGGTATCGACGGCACCCTGGCCAACCTGGAGAGGATGCCCGACGGAACCGCGCGCCCCTGGCTGAGCCGACCTCACCACATGGCAATCCTGCGCCAGCTGTGGGAACACCATCCGTCCCGCCGCTGGCAAGAATTGCACCTCCCGGTGCTGATCGTCGCCGCGCAAGACTCCTCGGGGCCGGGCGGGCGCTTCGACGCCGCCAAGAGGGAAGAGGTGGACCGGGCCCGGCGGGCCCTGGCCCGCTGCGAGGTCCGGTGGGTGGTCGGCGACCACGACCTGCACGCCCAGCACCCAGCGGAGATCGCCTCGCTGATCCACGACACCGCCACCGGGGTCTTGTTCCCCCCGCTGGAGGCGGCGTGAACAGGCTCCTGGTGATGATGGGGTCAGGAGAGACCGCTCCGACCATGGTGAAACCCCACCGGGCAGTGTTCGAGCAGCTCGGGGACGGTCCCGCGGTGCTCCTCGACACTCCCTACGGGTTCCAGGAGAACGCCGACGACATCTCCGAGAAGGCCGTCTCCTACTTCGCGGACAGCGTCGGGCGCCGCGTCGAAGTGGCGTCGCTGCGACGCGCCGACGGGGACGCCCTGGCCCGGGAGGAAGCGCTCAGCCGGATCGCCGCGGCGGTGTGGACCTTCGCCGGTCCGGGTAGCCCCACCTACGCCCTCCGCCAATGGAAGGGCACTGACCTGCCTGATCTCCTGGCCGACAAGCTGGCGCACGGCGGCGGCGTGGTGTTCGCCAGTGCCGCGGCGCTGACCCTCGGCCGCTTCACCGTCCCGGTCTACGAGATCTACAAGGCCGGAGAGACCCCGCAGTGGACGCAAGGCCTCGACCTCCTCCGCCAGCCCGTCGCGGTGATCCCCCACTACGACAACGCCGAGGGCGGCCACCACGACACCCGGTTTTGCTACCTCGGCGAGCGCAGGCTGCGGCTCCTTGAGGAGCGGATGCCCGAAGACGGGTGGGTCCTCGGCATCGACGAGCACACCGGGTTGGTCGTGGACCTCGACGCCGGTACCGCCACGGTGGTCGGCAACGGGACCGTGACGTTGCGGTCCCACGGCCGGTCGCAGGTGCTTCCCACCGGGTCCACCGAGGCGTGGGCATCGCTGCCCGCCATGGCCGCCGGGGCCGGCACCGCCCGCTCCCTCGGGTCTGCGCCGGCGGGCCGGGAGGACGAGCCTCACGGCTCGCCGGGCTCCGCGACGAGCCGTGAGCCCGGGGATCCGACGCCGCTCCACGCGGCGATCCGGACCTGCGACGCGACCTTCGACCGGTGCCTGGCGGAACGCGACGTCGACGGCGCGGTCCGCGCGGTGCTCGAACTGGAGGACACCCTCGCGGCGTGGGCGGGGGACACCACCCAGTCCGACGCCGGCGAGCGAGGCCGGGCGGCGCTGCGGCGCATGGTCGTCCGGCTCGGCGAGGTGGCCCGCACCGGGGCACAAGACCCGGCCACGGTGGTCGGCCCCTTCGTCACTGCGCTGCTCGCCCAACGCGACGGGGCACGCAGCGAGAAGCGCTGGGCGGCGGCGGACCGCATCCGCGACGACCTCATCGCCGCCGGCGTCGAGGTCCGGGACTCCCCCGCCGGGACCGAGTGGTCCCTCGGGGAGTCCTGAACCCCAGCCGGGGAGGCCCCGTGGGGCGCCTCCGGAGACGGTCGCTGCGGGCCGGCCGGGGTGGCGATAGCCTCTACCGTCCCGCCCCCATCGTCTAGCGGCCTAGGACACCGCCCTTTCAAGGCGGCAGCACGGGTTCGAATCCCGTTGGGGGTGCTCGTAAAAGTGCAGGTCAGTGGGTTGTCGGGCGTCCGCCGAGGTGCTCCGAGGGGTCGGCGTGACCTGAACGTGACCTAGGAATCGCGAGGGGTACCTGGTGCAGCCGGCTTCGGCACTCCGGGGACGTGTCATGACCAGGGCACCCCGGCTGTGCCTGGTATCCCGCAGCGGTACCCAACTCTGCGTCGGCCAGGTCAGGGCTTGCTCTCGGCTTGCTCTCGGCTTGCTCTCGGCTTGCTCTCGGCTTGCTCTCGGCTTGCTCCGAGATGCCCCGGCGGATGGGCACGACTCCGGCTCGGGATGCCATCTCGGAGAGGGCTTCGGCGATGACGCGGTCGCGCTCCTCGCTGGCATGCTGGTAGATCAGCGCCGCCTGCGGGCTGGCGTGCCCCATGCGGGCCATCAGCTCCTTGGTGCTGGCGCCGGTGGCCGCCGCGAGGGTGTTGCCCGTGTGGCGCAGGTCGTGGAAGCGGAGGTGCTCGACGCCGGCCGCCCTCCGAGCCGCTTCCCATGCCCGCTGGACCATGTACGGGTGCAGGAGGTCGCCGACCTTGGAGGTGAAGACCAGGGCCTCGGGGCCGGCCTTCACCCACGTTTCGAGGTGGCGTTCCACCTCGGGCAGCACGTGCGGCGGCATGACCACCCGGCGCCGCCCAGCTGCCGTCTTGGGCGGCCCGAGGACCACCTCGCCGCCACGCAGGTGCTGCACGGAGCGCTCCACGCGGACGATCCCGTGGAGCATGTCAATGTCTTTTCGCCGGAGCGCCAGTAGCTCGCCGCGCCGAAGCCCGCACCACGCCGCCATCAGGATGAGCGCCCGCCAGCGCGGCTCGACGACGTCAGCGAGCCCGTCGAGCTCACCGCCACCCCCGACCTGTAGCACCCATCCGCCCGTGCGATGCCCCACTCGACAGGTCCGCCCTGACGACCGCCTCCACTCCATACGTGCCGTTCGACGCTCGTGGGCCGACCTGAACCCCGCGGTTGTGGCGCGTCGTTCTGTTGGTCCTTGTTGGGCGGTCTGCGGGTATGGACGCTCACTCGCCGGGGGTCGTGGTCTCGAGGAGGGCGAGATCACGAACCGTGTAGCGGTGGTGCTCGGCTTCTTCTTTCAGCACCACCTTGAGACAGCGGCCAACGACGTATTCCTGGTCGGGATAGGGATCGGCCGGCTTGCGGCTGCAGATCCGATCGAGCTCAGAGTCAGTGAGGGCTTCAACCGTGCGTCGCATTACTGCCATGCGGGCCAGCCTCGGCGCGAGCACCTCGTCGAGCGTGGGAGCTGCATCGGGAGTCAGTCCCAACTTGGCGGTGTCGGCGGCTGGGAAGCCTGGCTCGGCGGGAAGGCCTAACGGGTGATAGGGGGTCTGCTCTTCGAGCACGGCGCTGCCGAGCCACGCGTCGCTGGCGAAGAGCAGGTGCCGTTGGGCGTCCACCAGCGACCACTCCCCACCGACCCGTTCGTGCAGTTTCGCCTCGGGCAGGCTCCGGGCCCGATCTAGCGTCGCCGCCCACAGGGTCTCGATCTCATCCCAGGCGCCCCGGAACTCGTCGGGTGACGTAGCGACCCGCGCCAGCGCCCGTACGGGGTGGCGGCGGTCGAGCTCGGCGTCGACGTAGGCGCTGACGTCGACATCGTTGACGACGAGATGATCGAAGTAGCCGTCGACGCGCAGCACGTTGGCCCAGGAGTCGACGATCTTTATGCCGCTGAGGTCACAGTCTCGGATCTCCAGCCCGGCAAGATCGCACCGGCGGACGCGGGCCCCCCGGAACCGGTCGTCCTCGATGTACTCGGCGGTCATCGGGCCATCCTTGCCCAACGCTGAGGTGCCGCGAAGCGGGGCGCCTTCAAGCGCTCGCCTTCACACTGAACACTCGGCGAGGCCGACCACCCGGGCCGCCGGGCGACAACCCGCCACGACGGCCTACCAAGAGCACTTCAGGCCGCCCGAGGTGCCGTTCTGCCTTGGGTGATGGCGACGCTGGGGTGGATTCGAGGGCGCTCGTTCGGCGCCGCTCCGCCGACATCATCCGATGGATTCGGGGCTCGTGGTCCTCCGTCAGCAACCAGTCGGTGTAGTGAGGCGGCCCTCCGCGATCGCGTCCCCGGAGATTCCCACTGACGAGATGTTGCCTCCCCGGACCCAGCCGGTCCGTCCCGGTGGCAGGCCGGTCAATCTCATGTCGCCTTGGCCGGTCGCCTTCACGATCCATGGGCCCTCCTCGCTGGCGGCGACCTGTATCTCCCACGTTCCGAGCGTGGCTTGCTCGTTGCGGCTCAGTCTGAACGTGGCCGTCCAGCCGGCGCTCGGGTTGGGACAACTCCAGGTGGCCCTCAGTGGCGTGGCGGCCGGTGAGTTCTGGCAGAGGACGCAGGCGGCGCAACAGTCCTCGGCTGGGTCGATGTCAGTGCGCCGGCGACCCGTCCGACTTGGGGCAGATACCGCAGAGCTGCCCCGGAGACAGCGATCAGGAGCACGCCGACTGCGAGCTGTGCTGCTCTCGTCGTGTGCGCCGGCCGCCGGCGCTGGCTGCGCCGTGTGCTCGCAGACGCCGAAGCGATACGCGGCTGCACCGACGGTGGCCTCGGGGGCATTGCGCTGGGCCTCGGGTTCGCCCCTGATGACCCTGGCTGGGTTGGTTCCAGGTCGACTTTCGGTTGGGCAGCCCGGGAGGCGGCCAGCGGGACGGAGATCGGATCGAGGCGCTCTGGAGCGTGGTGGGCCGTGGATGGCGGCGGCTCGAGGCGCGAATTCGATGGGTAGCGGGCCCGGGGGAGTCGACGAGCGGACAGCGCCTCAGACGCCACCCGGGCGACGCCCGCCGGGACGTGCGACGGTCCGGCTGTGAGAAAGTCGGTCAACATCTCGACCGGCAGTACCCAGGTTCCGTCGATCTCGAAGGCCCGGTCGCCTCGGCCGATTCCCGTCACAGAAATGACGGAGACAGGCACCCCTGCGCCCGTCGACGTCAGCGCCCCGGCGACACAGGCCGTCTCCCATGCCAGATTCGTGAGGGCTCGGCGCTGCGGGTGCCGGCCAGACCAAAGCATCCCCTTGGTGGCGCTCAGCCGACCGGTCCAGTGCTTACTGTCGATGACATAGACCCCGGTCGGACCCACGACGACGTGGTCGACGTTGGCCTCCGAGCCGTAGATGTGCAGGTCATGGTGGACGAGAAACTCGGCCGGCAGTGCCGTCAGAGCCTTCGCTGTGGTGCGCTCGCCCTCCTCGCCAGCCTCGAACCCGTCAATTCGCTTGGCCAAGCGATCGGCCTTGGCCAGCGTCTCCGCCAGTTCCCGGCGGACCCGTTCCCCCTCTACTCGCGCTGATTCTCCCGCCTCACCCACCTCGACACCATCGGCCCATCCGGTCTTTTAGTTGAGCCCCCTCTCCGAGATCCTGGCGGAATAAGTAAG
Organism: Acidiferrimicrobium sp. IK; assembly: GCF_025499425.1. Taxonomy (GTDB): domain Bacteria; phylum Actinomycetota; class Acidimicrobiia; order Acidimicrobiales; family Palsa-688; genus Acidiferrimicrobium. The sequence goes on along the minus strand of NZ_JAIMCB010000001.1, from coordinate 345,692 downwards.
TACTGGACGTCGACGCGCTCGGAATCCGCCCGCCCCCGATGTGCCGTTCTGCATCATCCGCGCTACGAGTCGCCTTGGGTTATGGAGCGCGCGTTCTGGTGCGCCCCCGATCGGCACCTCGGGGACGCTTCAGAGTACCCGGACAGCCGGGGTATCGAGACAGCGGCCGTTGCGGTAGGGGGCTTCGAGCTCCGACGAACGTTCTGATTGCGCATTGGGGCGCCCTACTTGGTGGCGGCCCTGACTGGCCGCGCGTTGAGCGTCTGCCGAAGCGCCCACCAACCTGCGCCAGGACTCTTGCACGAGAGTCCTGACACGCGATTGTGTTTGCTCGTGGCTGCTGATCCCTCTGGTGCGACCATCCCGCGGGTCCCGCACCTCGTCCCGCACCTGAAGGCGTTGCTGGCTGTCCTCCGCGGCGAGGGCGCCATGTTCGAGGCCTGCCGGCAGACGTACATGTCGACTGCGGCTTCGCTTGCTGCGGCCGGTCGGGGGCGTGCTGTGGCAAGCCGGGTGGGCCAGGCCGAGGCGTATTGGGCGCCGACGTCGGACCTGTTGGCCGAGGGGATGTTGCTGGGCCTTGTTGACCAGGAGACGCTGCCGTCAGCCCGCCAGTACATCGTTCGCCACGCCGGCCGCGTCTACCGGCTGACCAGCGAAGGAGAGGCGGCGGCCGAGCTGGCGGCGGACGATGCGGCCTTCACCACCTACGTCGTCGACCGGGTCCTGAACTCCCACCCGTCGTTCCGGGCGTTCATCTTCGCCCTCCACCGGGCACCGCTCGTCTTGCCGGTGTTCGACGTCAGCGACATCGAGTCGGCGAACTCGGTGCAGGAGCTGGCGGATCGCGCGGCGGCGGAGATCAACACGGCGGGGTCGGTCCTGACGGCCGAGCAGGTCGCCGAAACCATTCGGACCTGGAGCAGGCGCCGGTTTGAGGGCCGCGTCGACGACAACCCGCCGAGCCGCAAGGCCAGGGCCGAGGTTGTCACCGAGGCTTGCGCGGCGGCGGCGCTCGAGGCACGCGGGATCGGGGGCGGTCCGTCCGACTTGAAGAACCTGCGGGCCTGGGGCTCGAACTTTCGGGTCACCGACCAGAGCCGCTACGTCAACGGCGCCGTCGGGCCGTTCACCGTGTGGTTGGCCGCCGACCTCGACAACGTGCGGCCCGAGAACTTCGTCGTCGACGCGAAGCCGACGGTCTCCATGGCGATGGCCACGCTGATCGTGCCGGAAGGCCCCGGCGCCGGCCTGGCAATCCGCCGCCGCGGCTTCGCCGCACACGCCAACGCCATCGCCGATGCCGTCGTCGCCGCCTACTTCCGCCAGGCCGAGGGGTCGGCTCTCCAGGCGCCATACCTGCCCATCCATCAGGTGCGAGCCGAGGCCGCGTTCCGATGCGGTGTCGTCCGGGTCCTCGTTGACCGCGTCATCGAGGGCCTCGTCAATGGGACGATCGTCCGCGGCGGCTTTCGCGTCGAGCTGCGCATCCGCAGCGACGGCGACCACCCAGACTCTGAGCCGGTGTACTCCCGGGGCGGCAGCCCCCGGTACTCCATGTCCATCGCCCGCACGGGCGCCGAAGCACCAGGAGGTGCGTCATGACCATCATCGACCCCTATGTCCACATGGAGAACGAGTGGGGCCTCGACCAGAACCCGTTCCCGGCCGAGGCCATCTCGAACAAGGACGACGAGCCGTGGGCCGAGCTGTACTCCGCTGAGATCGCGCGTTCGGCCGCAAGTTCATTCGCGGCGGCGTGCGCGGCGGCCCCGCCCTCGGCTTCTTGTGGTCGATGGGCACCAGCGCCGACACCGGATTCGGCAAGACCCGGCTGATTCGCCAGATGCGCGACCGCATCAACAACGACCTCGGTCGCGCAGTCCTGGAGGCCACCGGGCTCAAGGCGGAACGCATCGTGCCCGTCGCCGCCGCCTACACCAACCTCAAGAGCGGCGTAGCCATGGGCTTGTTCCCCGTGCTGCACGCCGCAGTCGCCGACCTCGGTGTGGCCCACCGCGGCCAGCCGTCGGTGCTCGACAAGGCCCGCAAGATGGTGATCGAGCGCATCGCCGCGCAGGAGTCGATCGACGAGGACGACGTCACCAAGGATGCCATCATCAACGACCTGCGCAGGGTGCGGCTCGATACTGCGCCGGCCGGATCACCGCTGCGCCCCGAGCTGCTCGACGGGTTCGCCGCCGGCGGCGTCGATATGCAGGAGGCCATCGCCCGGGCCAGCGACGCCATGAAGCTCCGCGCCGGCATCGCCTACCTCGACTTCGCCCTGACGGCGCTCAAGGCGGCCGGCATCGAGCGCCTGTTCCTGTTCGTCGACCAGCTCGAGGACCTGGCCAACAACCGCACGCTGACCAAGGCCAAGCGCGACCGTGAGGTCGGCCGCATCCGCGACCTGCAGGAGGAGGAGCCGTACGCGTCGCAGCTCCGCATGGTCCTTACCTTCCACTCGACAGCGGCGGCCGCCCTCGCCGACATGTGGGTCATGCACCGCCTGCCGAGCTTCGAGGCAGTGCCGGCCAACGACTCAGCCGTCGTCGTGCTGCGTGGAATCACCAACGAGGACGACGGCGCCGAGCTCCTGCGCGTGTACCTCGACGCCTCCCGCGTCGACGATGTCGACGACGACCTGACGCCCTTCCAGGCCGACGCCGTCAGCGAGCTCATCGCCCAGTCCCAGGGGCGCGTCGGCATCCTGCTCAGCCAGGCGCACCGAGTCCTCGACGCCGGCGCCCGGGCCGGGCTCACGACCATCACTGCGTCCACGGTTGCGGACTGCTGATTCGGCCTGGGTTTGATGGAGGCCTTTTCGGTTGGTGTCCTCAGGGCTGTGTGACCCTGAGGATCTGGAGGGTAGCGGATGGACCCGGCGCTGACCCCGGAGCCGAGTCACCACCAAGCCTTCTGCGGGTGCTGTTAGAGCAGCCGGCCCGGCGCTGGCCGGGAGAACTTCTGCTGGGCGGCTTGGCGGCTCACCCCGACCGCGGCGCCGATGATCGCCCAGGGAATCCCGGCTTGGCGGGCGTGGTCCACCGCGTCGTGAAGGGCCGTCTCGGCCGCAGTGGCGGCGCGCGCCGCGGTGACGACTCGGTCCATCAACTCCTGACCTGTTTCGCCCGGCACGCTCTTCGGTCTCACCATTACGTCAAGCGTACGTGACATAACGTGGAGATGCCGGCACCGTCAACTGGCTCTGCGGCCGCTGTGGAGAGCGGGAGAGATCGCGGGGTTGAGCGCGTAGTGGGCGGCCTCGGCTTCCTCGGGGGTGAGATCATCGAGTTCGCCGTGGATGCGTTCGGTGTTGAACCAGCTCACCCACCCGCAGGTCTCGACCTCGAGGTCGTCGAGGCCTTTCCAGTGCCCGCCGACCCGAGCGAGCACGGCCGGGTTGCGGTAGAGCTCGGTCTTGAACAAGGCGTTGACCGCCTCGGCCATCGCGTTGTCGTAACTGTCAGCCACGGTGCCGATAGAGGGTGAGGCGCCGATGTCGTCGAGGCGTTCGGTGTAGGCGATCGAGGTGTACTGGCTCCCCGCGTCACTGTGACATACGAGACGGTCAAGGGCGCTGTGGCGCCGGGTCCAGGCGGCCATGTTCAGTGCGTCGATGACCAAGTTGGCGCTCATCGAATACGACGCCTTCCAGCCCACGATCCGCCGGGAGAACACGTCGATGACGAAGGCCACGTACACGACGCCCGACCACGTCGAGCAGTACGTGAAGTCCGCAACCCACAGCTGGTCGGGCCCGGTGGCGACGAAGTTGCGTTTCACGAGGTCCGGTGCGCGCAGGGCCGCGGGGTCCTGGCGGGTCGTGAAACGCTTCTTGGCCCGGCTGGCGCCTCGTATCCCGGCCGCTCGCATCAGTCGGGCCACCTGGTCCCGGCCGATGTCATGGCCGGTCTTGCGGGCCGCTTTGGTCAGCTTTCGTCGTCCGTAGACCGAGTAGTTGGCGACCCAGAGCGCCACCAGGATCGGGATCAGCACGGCGTCGCGCTCCGCGCGGGCCGACGGTGGCCGGGACTTGGCCGAGTAGTAGGTAGAAGGGGCGACCTCGAGAACCTCGCAGATCGGCTCGACCCCCCATCGACGCCCACCGGTCGTGTTGTCCCGGTGGGCGTCGATGAAGCTGGGCGAGTTCAACCGGTCATCGCGACAGCGGCAGTGTAGACGTGGTGGGCGGTTGACCACTTCAGGCTGCGGCGGGGCATGGTGTTGAGGCGGTGCTCGATGGCTCGTAGGTGGGCGGGGGTGTAGATGCTCAGGTCGGTGCCTTTGCCGACGTAGCGGCGCAGGAGGCCGTTGCCGTTCTCGTTGGTGGGGCGCTGCCAGGGGTGGTGGGCGTCGGCGAAGTAGACGTCGATGTCGCAGAGCTTTTGGAGGTCAGCCCAGCGAGACATCTCGCGTCCTTGGTCCCAGGTGAGCGTCAAGCGGTGTTGAGGGGGGATGCGCTCGACGAGCTCGACGAGAGCTGCGAGGGTGGCCTCTGCCTTGTGGCCGTCGGGGAGGTCGGCGAGCCAGCAGTGGCGGCTGGCCCGGTCGAACACTGTGACGATCGCTGACCGGTTGGCGGCACCGATGATCAGGTCTCCTTCGAGATGCCCAACATGGGTGCGTCCATCGGCTTGGGCGGGCCGGGAACTGATCGGGGTGAACTGCCCCAGCGGCGATTTCGGTTGCGGCGCCTCGCCTTTGGGGATTCGATGCTTGCGGCACCGTCGGTGCCGGTGCAGACCGACGTGGAGGCCTTTGACCAGTCCCCGCCGCCCCTGGGCGTGGACGGCGGCATAGATCGTCTCGTGGCTGACCCTGCCAGTCACCTCCGGGTACACGCCTTTTGCCAGTTCGACCGCGATGGTCATCGGCGAGTCCTTCGCTCGCAGCCGGGCGGTCACATGTGCGGCGAGCGCGACGTCGCCGGCGAAGGCCGTCTTCTTGGGTCGGGCTCGTTGTCGCCGGGCGCGGGTCTCCGCGTTGACCGCCCGGTAGCAGCCGCGTCCGCCGTTGCGGGACACCTCGCTCGACACGCTGCAGCGGTGGCGGCCAAGACGGGCAGCGATCGATGTCACGGTCTCTCCCCGCTCGATCCCAGCGCGGATCTCCTCGCGTTCGGGCAAGGTCAACGGGTCAGCTGGCAAGATGAGTCCTCCACCGGTCGGGTTGCTGTGTGCAGCGGGCAGCATGCCCGTGCAGTCACTCCGACCGGTGGACCCTCAACCCCACCCTGCAGCCGTCACCCCTTGAACTCGCCCTGACTACTTCTTCGGGCGACCGTCGAGCTCGGTCGCGAAGAAAATCGAGGCGGCTTTCAAGATGTCGTTCGCCCGGCGCAGATCGCGGACCTCCCGCTCGAGCTCGGCGATCCGGGCGGCATCGGTGCTGGAGATCCCCGGCCGTTTGCCCGCATCGATATCGGCCTGCTTGAGCCAGCCCCTCAGCGACTCGGGGCCGACCCCGAGCTGCTTGGCGATCCGGGGAATCACCCCGAAGCTCTGACCTCCCTGCTCCGCGATGGCGTCTCGCGCCATCTTCACCGCTCGCTCTCTCAACTCAGGCGGGTACCGCTTCTGCGACGGGTGTGACGATCCCATGCTCCATCCTCACTTCCAAGGTACAGAGCCTCCGCGGATCCCAGGCCGAATCACTGCCTCGGCGGCGGCGGCACCACGACGGCGTCAACCGTCACCACAGACGCCGACGGCGTCGACGACCTCCTCCTCGCCTGATGCCCTACGTTGACCTGCCCCCGCTCGACGCCACCGGGGTACGCGGCATGCCGACGGCCCTCCGACGGGTCGACCGGCCGCGCACGGCGAGTGGCCGGCGCGCCGACCCGCTAACCGAGCTGTGCTTCGACGCCTGGCTCCTCGCCGCCCACGCCCGCCCCGCTGCCGGACGGCCGGGCATGGGAGCGGGGCGTCGCCAAGCTGTTCGAAGCCGGCGGCTTCGACCGCCACCAGGGACCGGGGTCGACGACGCTGCTCGGCACCCGCTCGATGAGCGGCGCCCGCCACGAGCTCGACGGCGCCGGCCGCATGGCGACGGGCGCCCTGCTCGTCATCCTCGAGTCGAAGGCCATGACAGCGCTCTCCAAGGTCGAGGTCGTGACCTTCTACGACAAGGTCTGGGACTTCTACCTGAACCGTCTGAACAGCGAGGCGACCGCCGCCTGGTACCCGGTGCTCGTCTCCGCGGCGCCGGTGTCGGAGACGCTGCGGCGCATCGCCATCACCAAGGGCGTGATTCTCGTGGAGCCGACCAGGCTGCCGGTGCCCTTCCTCCTCGACATCGCCTCGCGGCCCGGCGCCGACGCCAAGCTGCCCGAGACGCTGCTCGCCGAGTGCGTGCGCCTCGCTCAGCGAGCCGTGATCACGGTGCAACAGCGCTGGCCGCTCGGCGCCGACGGCCGCGTCGTGTTCGACCCGACGTGGTGGCCGGAGACTGCGCTGAAGGACCTGTTGTTCGTGCAGGACGAGCTGTCCACCGCGGTACTCGACCTGTACGACACCGAGCGCCCGGGCGTGCTCGAGACCCGCGCCGCCGACCTGGTCGACCACTTCAAGCGCATCGCCTAGAAGGCCTCGCTGCCCACGAACTCTTGTCGAGTTGGGTGCCCGAAGCCCGGATCAGAGGTTCCCACTATCGCCGACGGATGCCGCCCAGGATCCGCCTCGACCCGTTGATCTGAGCCCGCGTTCTGCTGTGACGAACGTAGGCGTAGTGCGCGCCGGCACGGCAGTTTTGGCGTTGGCAAACAGGCCAGCAGATCGGGGGCTGCAGTAGCAGACTGTCTCGGGTGACCCATCAACACTCAGCGGCATGTCTTCAATACACGGCAGAGCAGCACGTCGGTTACGAGCTACGACAAATGGCTGCGATGTCCGGCGCACAGACGGTTGGTCCAGGTGCGGACCTTGCAGCCACTGCGCTCCTCGAAGCCTTCCTGACGCACGCTCGAACGCTCGACAGCTTTCTCTACGGGCCCGGACGAAGCCGCTGGGAGCACGACGTCTACGCCGAGGACTACTTGAACGGCTGGCGCCAGTGCGTTCTCGGACCAGACTTCCAGGCGATCTCGCAGAGGGTCATGCACTTGATGTGCGAGCGCGACAACATTGCAGACTGGGACGTGCATCAACGCCGACTCGATACAGGGAAGGCAGTTCTGGACGGCTTCGATACCTTCGTTACGGCGCTGGACACAAGCGGTAACGCCGCAACTGCCGGGTGGTTTAAGCCGGCTATCGCTGCCGCGTGGAACGAGTACAACCTCTCAGCTGAGAATGCCTATATGTTCGAGCGGCACACGTAGGTCATCGACGCCTCCGACCCCACCGTCGCATTGAACCGGCCCAGGGGCTGGGCGGCGTTGTCCCAGAACGTCCGACCCGAGCGCCCCCGAAGATCCAGGCGATCGAGGCCCCGGACCGCCCTCTACCGCCGGCCGTGGGGTGCTTACGGAGACGCCGGAATCACCTCGTGGTCGCTGCCCGAGCGCAAGCTGCGAGGAGTGACCGCGAAAAAGGGGTTGCGCTTGAGCGCATATGCGCTAGACTGTCTATGTGGAGCTGGCCTACCACCCCCTCTTCACAACCTGGTTGGAAGAGGTTGCCGAGGAGACGCCGACGATCGCTGCCGAGATCCAAGCGCTCATTGACAGCCTCGAAGCCTATGGGTTCGACCTCGGAGATCCCGAGTCCCATCCCGTAGTCACTTCTCGGTTGGGGCTGCGAGCCCTACGCCGCACACCCCCAACCCCCACGACACCCGATGCCAAAGACCCGCCGGTGCTTCGGATCCTCTATGGATTCGTACGACCGCCGAGAGACCAGATCAGAGCAGTTCTGTTGATCGGAGGCGACAAGACAGAGCTGGGAAGCCGGTGGTACCCGCCGGCTGTGGCAGAAGCAGAACGACGACTGACGATCCTCGCAGGGCAGAGGGGATGGAAGATCATCCAGGCCCAGAACTACTAAGACGACCCCAAGGAACACCACCATGCCGCGAACTGGAGCTAAGGCGGTGCCGGTTGACACAGCCGAGGCAGACGATCACACATTCAATCAAGCCGACTACGAGAAGGCCGACCAGAGAGGCCGGGAGCTACGGGACCGAATCCTGGCCAGTCCAGAGGCGCGAAACGCTTACGACCGGGCCGTGGGTGAGATTGACCAGCATCAACTCACCCTGGCCAAACTCCGCAGAGCCCGGAACCTGGCCCAAGCCGCCGTTGCTGAGGCTATGGACATGCAACAGTCCGAGGTGTCGCGCTTGGAGCGCCGCACCGACTTCTTGATCTCCACACTACGGAAGTTCATCGAAGCCACCGGAGGTGAGCTTGTAATGGTCGCCCGCTATCCGGAGGGAGACGTCCAGGTCGCCGTTCCAGGCGAGAAGCTCCTCGAAGACGCCTGATCACAGAACCTCGATGGTTCGCTGTCAAGAGCAGCCGTTGCGGAGTCGGGTGACATCACGGGGAGGCTGATGACCGGACAGACATCCACACTCCGTATGCCGAGAACAGATCAGCAGCTGCCTCAATAACCCGAGCAGAGGTGCCTCGCAACCGCGGTCCGATGTGCGCCCAGATCGCCGGCTGAGAGGCGCCCGTAGGGGCGTGGAATATTATGCTTTTCCTGCCACGACCAGCCACGAAAGAGGCTGAGAGTACAGTCGTCGATTCGGTGTGAATCAAGTCGTCGCTGTTTGGGGTGCTGGGCGACGCGCGGATCGCCTTGTTCGGCGATCTCTGCCAGGACGATGACGAGCCAGGTCTGGGTTAGCTTCGGTTGCGGCGCGCTGGACGCGGCTTGGCCATCGTGGCGGCCAGCCCTTGGATTATCACCTCCAACCCGAACTCGAACCGTTCGTTCTCGCCCTCGCCGGGGTCGAAGAGTGCTGGAGCGAGGCGGTGGATGGTGGGGAAGCGGTCGGCGGGCAGGGACGCGATGACATCCTGCATTTGCTGGGTCCACTCGTGGAAGGATCTGTTCCGGTCGAACCGGGACTGAAACAGGCTGTCTTCGTAGACCGAGGCGTTCACGAACTGGGCCAGCAGGTCGCCGGTGAAGCTGATCTTTTGCGGAGCGATGCCGCCTGCGTCCATGACACTCAGCATGGCTTCCATCGCTCGGAGGGCGTTTGGTCCGGTGGGTATCGAGCCGAGACCGACCCGGGCCAGGTCCCGGTGGGCGGCCAAGGCGGCCCGCTGCCGACGGGCGAAGTCCTTGATCTGCTCAGCCCAGCGTTCGGGATGGGGGCTAACGGTGACGTCGATGTCTGCGAAGACCCGGTCGTAGACGGCGGCCAACAGCTCGTCTTTGTCCGCTACGTGAGCGTAGAGCGACGCCGCGCCGGTCCCGAGCTCCTCGGCGACTCGTCGCATCGTGACCGCGTCCACGCCCTCAGCATCGACCACGCGCAGAGTTGTGTCGACGATCAGCGGCAGGGACAGAGCACGCCTGGGCGGCCGGGGGTGGTTTGCCGCCGCCGCCCGCCGGCCAGCCGGCGGGGCCCCGTATTGGTTGGGATCGAGGGTGGGTCGCGGCACGCTCCCGACTGTACCGGTTGACAACGAACAACGTTCGTGGAACAGTGTTCGTATCACGAACGGCGTTCGTTGTTAGTCGACGGGAGGAACGTGGTGGGACATCGCCACAAGTGGTGGGGGCTGGGCGTGCTGCTGGCCGCGGAGTGCATGGACCTGCTCGACGCCACCGTGGTCAACGTGGCCGCGCCGGCCATCCACGCCGACCTGCACACCTCATCGACCGGACTGCAGTGGATCGTGGGCGGCTATTCCTTGGCCGTGGCCGTCGGGCTGATCGTCGGTGGACGGTTGGGTGACATCGTGGGGCGGCGAGCCATGTTCCTCGCCGGCGCGAGTGGGTTCACCCTGGCTTCGGCCCTATGCGGGGTGGCCGCCGACACCCCGATGCTGGTGGCCTTCCGCCTGATCCAGGGTGTGGCCGGGGCCGTAATGTTGCCCCAAGGTTTGGGCTTGCTGCGCGACGCCTTTCCCGATGAAGACCAGGCGAAGGCCTTCGGCGTCTACGGGCCGGTGATCGGGCTGGCGGCGGTGCTCGGTCCCATCCTCGGAGGAGCCCTGGTCGACTGGGACCTGGGCGGGTCAGGCTGGCGCCTGGTGTTTCTGATCAACGTGCCCCTCGGTGCGGCCGCCGTAGCCGGAGGCTGGTTCCTGCTCCCACGGTCACGACCATCGCAACGGACCCGCCTCGACCTCGGCGGTGCCGTCCTGTCGACCGCCGCTTGCCTGGCCATGGTGTACCCGCTGATCGAGGGCCGCCAGTACGGGTGGCCGTGGTGGACCTACCTGCTCATCGCCGGTTCTCTGGCGCTGTTCGGGGCGTTCGGGTGGCACCAGCACCGCCGGGCCCGTTCTGGTCGGGACCCGATCGTGGTCCCGTCGGTTTTCACCCATCGTGGTTACGCCGCCGGCCTGGTCGTGATGTTGTTGCTCTTCTCGGGGATGGGCGGATTGCTGCTCACCATCAGTGTGTTCCTGCAGCTCGGCCAACACTTCTCCGCCATCCACACAGGCCTGACCTTCATCTCCATGTCTCTTGGCATGGCCGTCGGAGCCGGCGCCTCCGGCGCGTTCCTCGGGAAGCGCTTCGGGCGTGCGGTCATCCAGGCCGGCGCCGTCCTCAGCCTGATCGGCTGGGTGCTGGTCGAGCTCGTCGTGCACCGAGACGCTCCGACGGGAACGATCGACCTGCTGCCCGGGTTGGCCGTGGCCGGCCTCGGCATGGGACTGGTGGTCGCTCCTCTATTCGACGTGGTCCTGGCCTCGGTGACCGACGAAGAGATCGGCTCGGCGTCGGGGGTGCTCAACGCCATCCAGCAGCTGTCGGGAGCCATGGGCGTCGCCGCCCTCGGCACGATCTTCTTCTCGGCGGCCACCCGCCATGGGTTCCGCACGGCCGTCGAAGACACCCTTTGGGTGCAGACCGCCTTGTTGGCCACCCTGCTCGCCGCCTCCCCTCTGCTCCCCCGATGGGCACGCCATCCCGCCAACGGGACTCCTCAAGCCGCACCCGGCGAAGACCATGCTTGAAGCGAACCGGTGGAAATCGGAGTACCAGCGCGATCCCGAGGCCGGCCATAATGGCCACTCGAGAAGACCGGTCGCTGCGCCGAGCGGCTCGGGCGTAACCGACCAGCAACCCGCAGATTCTCTCCTCTGCCCTCTCCGGTCTACCACCGCCCACCTCGGTGAGCCGCGCCCGGAACGACGATCATGCGCTCGGTCGAGATGTCACCGTGAGCGCCGAAGACTCGCCCAGAATGTCGCCGAGTACCATCCCAGTATCACGGGCGGCTCGCGTCCCTGATCGCCGGGTGTGGGATACCGAGAGGGCCGCTTGCGAGGGTCCTTGGCCAGGGAGTGCCCTGCGGAGGTGCCGAATAACAGCGGCGGCAACCTGCCGCTGTCCACGGCTGGAGTGCCGAACCGGCGATCTGTCGCGGGCCTGACCACGGACAGCGGACGGCGCGTCCGCCTCGGCTGACGACTCGGAAGACAGCTTAAGGGTCCTAACACATTGTCCGGTTCGCTGGTACAATCGTCTGGTGGACTACGTCGAACCCGTGGAAGCTCTCCTGCCCGGAGTACAGGGCAAGGTCCTTGGGGTACTTGCCCGGAACCACACCGAGTTGAGCATGAGGGCAGTCGCCCGGCTTGCCCGTGTCAGCCCTCAGCAGGCGTCGGTCGTGCTGGGCCATCTCATCGACCTTGGGCTAGTCGAGCGGCGAGACGTGCCCCCAGTCGCCCTGGTCCGCCTCTCACCCGACAATCTGGCCGCCCAGACAGTCGCCGCGCTCGCCGACCTGCGCCAGACCGCCCTCGACCGCCTTACCGACCTGGCAGCCTCTATCAGTCCCGCCCCGGCGAGCCTGGTCGTCTTTGGCTCCTTCGCCCGAGGTCAGGCCGGCTCGGGCAGCGACATCGATGTCCTTGCCGTACGACCGGCCGGCCTGTCTAGCAATGACGACGGATGGACCGACAGCCTCGGCGCCTGGGCTGACCGAGCACGCCGGATCGTGGGCAACCCGGTCAACCTTCTCGAGACCAGTGCTGAGGAGCTACCGGAGCTGTTGGGTCGGCCCGCGCCGTCCCTGTGGTCCGAGATCGCCACCGAGGGCGTGCTGCTGCTCGGTGCACCCGTCGACACCTTGGGCGTCGCCGCCTGATGGCCCCGCAGGGCCGAGGCAAGACCCAACCGGCCTCCGCCGCAGACGCGGAGGCCTACTTGGTCAAGGCATCGGAGTTCCTCCGAGCAGCCGAGGACGCCCTTTGCCTGGCCAACCACACGGCAGCCACCGGCAACGCCGTGCACGCCGGCATCGCGGCGGCAGACGCCATCGCCGCTGCGCGTTCCGGATCAATCTGGCGAGGCCCTCACGACCAGGCCTCCCTCCACCTCGAGCGCGCCGGAGCCGAAGGCAAGCAGGCCGCCCGACACCTCCACCGCCTCATCCCGCCCAAGACCCGCGCCGAGTACGACCCGGCCCCGATCCGAGCCGCCGACGCACGGGCCGCGGTGACTGCAGCCGAGCGGATGGTACGGATCGCATCGGCTTCGATGCGGCCGCCGGCGTGACCAGAACGTGACCTAACGAAGGGTCACGAGGGGCATCTACAGGTAGATGACGGCCAGGCCGCACCCCCTCCCACCAGGATATTCGCGACTTATCCCCAGGTCGTGAAGTCGTCTGTTTCGCCCTTTCAAGGCGGCAGCACGGGTTCGAATCCCGTTGGGGGTGCTCCGCAAAAGCGCGTGCTTTTGGCAGTACCCGATCCCGAGGTGAGGGCCGGCTGCTCCTGTCGGCCGCCGCCAGTCATGGGAGCAGCTCGAAGCTCGGAATGTGCGATGGTCTGACGACAGTGAAGTGGCGGTGGTCGAGCGTGGCGATCTGAGCCTCGATCCACTGTCGCTGAGCGTGTCGTGACGGTCTGAGGGGTGTGCCCATCCACAAGAAGTGCCTCCTGAGCAGGGAGGATGGCGATGTCTGAAGTCGTCATTTCCTAAAACTCAAGGAGGCACTTCTTGTGTCGCGAGTATCGCATGGTCCTGACCGTCTCGGGGTGGTCTTTGACGACTCGAGCCTGGTGGCGAACGCCGGGTTGATCCTGGTTGCCACGTTGACCGCCCGGTTGGGGCTCGAGGCGCTCGTGGATGCCACCATCCGTTTGGGCAGGGGCGGGTTCGCGCCGGGCCGCAAGGTCCTCACCTTGGTGCATGCGATGGTCGCTGGCGGCAGCCACATCGACCACACTGACGTCCTGCGTGCCGGGGCGACCGCGAGGATCCTCGGGCATCGGGTGATGGCACCCTCGACGGTCGGGAGTTTCCTGCGGGCGTTCACGTTCGGGCATGTCCGCCAGCTGGACGCGGTGATCGCCGAGACGATCCGCCGGGCGTGGACCATGGGCGCCGGGCCTGGAGGCCGGCGGCTGGTGATCGATATCGACTCGACCGTCTGTCAGGTCCACGGCCACAAGAAGGCCGGCGCCTCTTACGGCTACACCAAGGTCCTCGGCTACCACCCGCTCCTCGCGACCAGGGCCGATACCGGCGAGATCCTCCACGCCCGGATGCGCAAAGGCTCCGCGAACACCAGCCGGGGAGCGAACCGTTTCGTCGAGGAGCTCATCGCCAGAGTCCGCTCGGCCGGGGCCACCGGAGGGATCGTTGTGCGGGTCGACTCGGGGTTCTGGTCGAACAAGACCATCGCCACCCTCGGCCGCCTCGGGGTGCGTTTCACGATGACGGTCCGCTCCAACGTCGCCATCAACGCTGCGATCGCTGGGATCGCCGAGGACGCGTGGGTCGACATCGACTACACCGACAACGGCGGCGCCGCCCAGGTCGCCGAATGCGCCTACAAAGGTTTGCGTCTGATCGTTCGACGCACCCGACTCGCCGATGGCGACCATCCGGCGCTGTTCCCGACCTGGCGGCACCACTCCTTCCTCACCAACCTGGCCGCCGGCACCGTCAATGTCGACGCGTTCCATCGGCATCACGCCGTGGTCGAACTCGCCATCCGCGACCTCAAAGAAAACGCCGGGCTCGACCACGTCCCCTCCGGCGTGTTCGCCGCGAACGGCGCCTGGCTCGCCTGCACCGTCCTCGCGCACAACCTCATCCGCTGGACCGCTGCGCTCGGCGACCTGGTCCCCGACGACCACACCTACACCGTCGGGCGCACCCACCGGACCCGTCACGTCACCATGCCCGCCCGCATCGTGAACCGAGCCGGGACCCTCACCCTCCGAGCCCCCGCCCGCTGGCCATGGGCCACCCAATTCACCATCGCACTCGCACACCTCCGAGCCCTCCAACCAGCCACCGGCTGACCCCCAGCCAGACGGACCTGGCCGCCCGTCAGACCCTCACCCAGCCGCCGACAACCCAACATCGAAAACCACGAACCCCTAGTCGACCACGCCCCACAATCAGCCCGAACGCACCCCACACGCCCACCGCTTCGGCGGCCCGCCAACATCCCCTCGCTCAGCCCGACAGCGTGGATTCAGGCTGAGTCGCTCCGAGCCTTTCGGCGATGGCTACTACTGCTGCGTCGACGAGATGCGAGGAAGTCGGCTTCGACCTCGGGTCCGCTGTCTCGTTCGATGAAGTAACACGTCTCGGTTACGACCGGGACCGGCACTGCCAGCGGCTCGTCGTTGGCGGCCAACCACGTGCGGCAACGTTCGTGGTGGCGGTCGTCCGCGTTGAGCAGCGCCACGAGAGGTCCGGTGTCGACGACGATCACCCGGCTTGGCCGAGCTCGCTCTTCAAGATCTCCTCGTGACGCTCCGAGAGGTCACTGCGCCCCGAGTGCACAGCTCCCACCCAGGCTGGCAGCAAAACGGGTCTTCGAGCCCGCCGACACGTGGGACGCCAACACCTCGGCGGCCAACACCTCGGCGGCCCCTTCTTCGGCCGACGTGCCCCGCTCGGCAGCCTCAGACGCCAAACGCTGGGCGATCTCGTCGGGCACGGTGACCCGCAACTCGGTCATACTCAAGGGTACTTGGGGCCGGTCCCGCTGGCCGGCAGCGACGCCGCCTGGGGTTCAGCTGGCAGGCAGGATACGGATGTCGGCCCTGCCGTCGGCGTTGTCGTTGCCGGCGGCGTGGGTGCCGGCGTGTACGGCCCGAAACTTGGCGGTGGAGACGCTGGCGTAGAGGGCGGTGGTCTCGAGTTTGGCGTGGCCGAGCATCTCGGAGACGTAGCGGATGTCGGCGCCGCCTTCGAGCATCACGGCCAAAACAGGGTCACTTTCGGAGGCCACCCATTGCGACCTCTACGCGCCGCCTTCGACCCCTGAGTTCCCTCGCGTCGCGATAGGACCAAGGGCGAGAGACCTCACAATGCTGGGGCGGCGCGACCTGACCATTCCCGACTGTCCCGATTCACCGCTTCCTCCGAGGCGACGGGCGGCAGCCCGTCCGTTGACGCCTAGCCGCTGAGCCCGACCGCTGATCCAATGGACCTCCGCCCGTACGTCAGCTCGAACATCTGCGGCGGGGGCCCTGTCCAAGCTACGTCGGCAGGCAAGGTGGGACGGTTATGACCTATGTCTGCATACGCGCCGATCTGCGCTCCCGGCGCCGGCCGCCGGGGAGGAGAGGATAGGACGTTGCCGACGTTCGGTGCTGCGCGAGTCCGACTTGGTGCAGAGTTCGGCCGAGCGCCCTACGCTCGCGGCATGACGGACGCCGGTGGCCAGAATCCGACCCACCACCTACGAGCCAAGAACCGAGCCGATCTCAAGAGGCAACTTGCGAATGTCACCTACGAGATCGTCAGGGAAACCTCGTTGGGGGGTGCCGAATGGCCCAAAAATATCGAGTATCGGCTGCTGCCTTCCGGGACCTATCCGGCCCAGAGACCCCAGACGGATTAGCCGCTTCCGACGGAGTTCGATGTGCTGTTCTGCGTGAATCACCGCGCCGTCCCCCAGGTGGAGGCAACCCGGGGCGCGGGCAGTACGTTGGGAACGGAGTTAGTGAGCCTCGCTACGGGATGGAGCCGTTGATCTGGCCGGGGGTCCCGGGTCTGGCCGCTGAGGGCAGGGCTGAGCAGATCGGACGTTCGATCGGCTGGTGGCGGCCACTACTGGCGGCCGCCCAGACCGCTCGGCGCCGTCATCCGGGATCGACAGTGATTCGCGCGCCGCGGGCGACGAGACGGGGATGGTTTCCTGGGGGCGTGTCTGCCTGGCGGAACGGGACGGCAGCGATGACCTCGTAGAGCCCGGGGGGAACGACGTAGGAGGTGTCGGGAAGACAGGAGGCGGTGCCGACGACGAGCCCCAACTCCGTGCGCTGGCCCGGTTCGAGCCGCACCGTGTAGCCGACCAGGCGGACCGGACCGGTGAAGCTGCCGGCCATGAAGTCGTCACCTTCTCGACGGACACCGCCGGTCAGGACACCGGTCATGCCCTCCACCAAGTCGGAGCCCTCGTTGATGAACACGACCCGCCCGTGAACGTCCTCGCCGGCCGCGACGGTCCGCTCGTCGACGACGACGCTCAGCTCGAGGCCGGGGACCGCGACGGTCGGCTCGGGCACCGGCACGGGTGGCCGTCGCTCGATTTTCCCCGGCGGGAACCGCTTGTTGCCGACGGTGATCTCCAGGGCGTCGCCGTACAGGTCGTGCAACTCGCCGGCCAGGGTCGCGAACGGGGCCCGCAACTGGATCCGCCCCGGGCCGCTGACGCCGATCTGAGGGCGGCGTGGGTCCTCGGCGAGTCGGCGGCGAATCGCAGCGATGTCTGCGGTCAGCTTGGCCTCTGAGTACCTCGCGTGCTCGACGCGGACCAGCTCAGGGTGTTCCACCGACGCCTGCAGGCCGCGCCGGTGCTCATCGAGGTCGGCAGTGAACGCCACCACGACGAGATCGCCCTCGACGCGGATGCCTCCGAAGACCTCCGGGAAGCCGGCAACGTAGTCACGCACGTCTTCGACTGTGTCCAAACGCCAGTTACCGCGGCGCGAACCGGGACCCGCAGGATCTCTCCTCACACCCACAGCCTCCCACGACCCCGCACCCACCGCCCCGACATACCGCTCCGCCGCCTTCAAGGCCGCCCTGGTCGACGCCGCACGTAGTCGGCGAGCCGGGAGGTCATTGTCTCCTGGCCGGCGCCGAGCACCGGCGACCAGAACGGTCGGGACGGTCTCGTCAGCCGGGTCCGCACAACGACGGCGGCGACGAGAGCGATCGGGCCCCGCAGAAGTCCGAGAAGTGTCCAGGTGATGGCCGATCAGCCCTTCCGGTACGCCACGAGCGCACCGACGAGACCCAAGGTCACGAAGGCCCCGGGGCCAGCCCAGCCACGACCAGAGCGACACCGAACGAAAGCCAGCTACGGCCCGATGACAAGGTGTTGGACGGGGCCTTCCTCGCCGATCCTCCAACGGGGCCGGCCGCTGTGCTCGCCGAAGCTGGCGAGGTTCCACAGGCGAAGCTGACCAGGCTGCTGAAGGGCTGTGACGTCGAGGATCTCACCAAGACCCAAGCCCGAGCAGTCGGCGCCCTGGCCGCTCGGCACCCTCACGATGAAATCGTTGATGTGGCCGCGGTCGAGGGTGCCCTCCGCCACAACCACGCGGTGGTCACCTCGAACGCCAGCCACATCCGCGAGCTCGCCGCCGCTGCAGGCGCCAACCTCGCCATCCACAGCGTCTGAGGTTTCGGGCGACGGAACTCGCGGCCGGGCGACGCGGCCCAGGTTTGGCCCGACTTCACCGCCTGTCGAGGCGATCGAGCAGCCAGCTCGGTCCGGCCAGCTCGGTCCGGCCACCTCGGCCCTGGCGGCACGGACCCGCGCGGCCAGTTCACGATCGGCGGTGACCACGACGACTCCAGGGTTGGCCTCAGCTAGAGCTGCGATCGTGTCGTCGCCCGCCGCCGGTGCATGCACGACCGCCACACCCTCCTCGTCGCCCTCCGCGACCCCCAGGCGAGCGCGGCCCTCGAGCACAATGGTCACGGGCTGGTCAACAAGCCCAGCGGTCACCGCGCCTCGAACTCGCTGTGTGAAGAGCCGCGCGGCGCCCGGCCGATCGCGCCACCACCCCGTCGGGCGAGAACCGATCACCTTGGCGGCGTCGATCACCAGCATTCGAACAGGGTCGCGCAGGCCCCTCTCGCCCCAGCGCCGAAAGGCCTGAAGCGGCGGTCCTCCGGGAGAACATCAGCCGCTTTGGATGGGTCTGGACGCTCCGGCGCCGCTGCCAGCGAAGCGCACTTCGCCGGTCCAGCGCCGGGTGTCAGAGGTCGATGACTACCTTGCCGTGCACGTGCCGTCCGGCTTGAAGCTCGACCGCGGCGCGGATCTGGTCTACGGGGAAGGACGCTGCGATCGGGACCCGGACCTCGCCGGCGGCGACTCGGCGAGCGATCTGCTCGATGGCTCCGGCCGGGGCGTTGGCCCCGTTTGCCGGTGCTATCCCGTCGACTTGAGCGGCGATGGTGGTGATGCGCCGGTCGGGAACCCCTATTTGCCGTGCCGCTTGGACGGTGTCGGCCCCGTATAGGTCGATGGCGGCTGTGATCTCGGGGGGAGCGAGAGCTCGGAGCCGCTCCACCAGGTCGTCGCCGTACGTGACCGGCTCGGCTCCGAGGCTGCGAAGGGCCTCAGCCGATGTCGCCGATCCCGTCCCGATCACCCGCGCGCCGGCGAGGCGAGCGAGCTGAACAGTGAACACACCGACCCCGCCTCCTGCGCCCCCGACGAGCACTGTGTCACCCGAGCCGACGTTGATCACGGCGAGGGCAGCCGCGGCGGTGCAGCCGGCGATGGTCAGGGTCGCGGCGGTGCGGTCGTCGATGCCGTCGGGCGTGTGGTGGACGTCTCCCCCGGCTGCGATGGTGCCGGATGCGTCTACCACGACGTGGTCGGCGACAGCGCGCGACAGGGCGCCTCCGAACACCCGGTCGCCGGCCGCGAACTCGGTCACACCTTCACCGACTTGATCCACGACCCCGGCATAGTCGGTCCCGAACCCGCAGGGCAGACTCAAACCAAACCGACTGGCCGTGTCCTGGTCGGAGGTCATAAACCAGTCCATCGGGTTCAACCCAGCCGCGCTGACCCGCACCCGGACCTGCCCCGGACCGGCTTGTGGCTCGGGCACCTCGCAGATGTGCAGGACCTCCGGGCCTCCAAATGACTCGAGGCGGACCGCTCTGCTCGTCGCCGTCGCCGTCGCCGTGTCGGACGTGGGTTTTTGCATGCGCGCCTACCTTCTTCGACGACCGACACGTACGGAACCGGACTACGCTCCGTTTATCGTGGCGATCGTAACACAACCGGAGCGTGATCCGCTTTGAGTGAGGCGGACGGTCGGGCGCTGCGAGCGGACGCGACTCGCAACCGCGACCAACTCCTCGAAGTGGCGACCCGGATGTTCGCGGCTGCCGACACCGAACCGTCAATGCGCGCCATCGCACGCGAAGCCGGGGTCGGCGTCGCCACCCTCTACCGGCACTTCCCTACCCGGGAATCCCTGGTGCAGGCGGTCTACGGCGACCAAGTGGCTCGGCTGACCGACGGCGCCCGCCGTCTACTCGCTGAGCTTGCGCCCGCGGCGGCATTGCGAAGCTGGATGGACCTGTTCGGGGATTGGATCGCCACCAAGAACGGCATGCTCGACACGCTGCTCGCGATGATCGAATCGGGGACGGTCGCCCATGCCCGCACCCAGACCGTACTGCTGGCCGCCATCGACGAAATACTCGAAGCCGGCCGTGCGACGGGCGATCTCCGCAGCGACGTCACCCCCGAAGACGTCGCGGCCAGCCTCATCGGCGTCTTCACCGTGGCCCGCCCCCCCGAACACGCTGACCGGGCGAGACGTCTGCTCAACATCGTCATGGACGGTCTCCGCCCGACGCCGGTAGCGAGGTCGGAGGGAGTGGGCGGCCCCCGTATCTAAGAGGTCGGGGCGGCCTTCGTAGCGTTCTCGCTGGACTGGAAGAGCAGGACTAGCTGGGAGGGCTGCCACAGCGAGGCGATCGTCAGGGCTGGCGACGGATCCGGAGGGACCAAGATGGCGTTGAGGGCCCAGCGGCCAGCTTCGTCACTCCGCCGCCTTTTCTTTCGCCGGACCGTTGTCGCTGAACTGCTCGGGGTATTGCTGCTCACCGGTCTGCTCGCTGCGGACGACCGGTGCGCCCACCTCGGCGGGCGGCGTCCCTTCGGGGACTTCTGGTTCTGCCATGTGCTCCACCCTCCTGTGGGGAACGCTCGTCACTGGAACGACGACGGAGGGAACTACCCACCGGCGGGGTCACATACCGCTCCGCGGCCGGTGCGGCGCACGCTGGTTGGCGACAGAGCTCGGCCTACGTCGCAGGCGTCGGGGCGGCCGCAGTCCGCTCCGTGCACCCGGTCGAATGGCCTGGGTGCGGGCCGGGTCCTCCCCACCGGCGAGGACTTCCATCACTAGATCGGGATCGGTCACCTCCCGGAGGCGGTGGCTCGTGTCTCTCACCGCCACCGCCCCCGTGGGCGGTGGCTGTCGGCTTCTTCCCGAGGCACCCACCGACATCGAGCCCCATCCATCGGTCCCACTACGCTGGCGCCTTTGCGCCGGACGGCGAGGAGCGAGGACCGTAGGGTGCGGCCCGGGCTCAACACCTTGGAGGTGGCGAGGGTGGCTATACGGGAGCTGGTCGGCCGGCTCCTACCAGCCCTCGACCTGGCATTCCCAACCGCAGTGCTGCGGGAGGTGACCGACTTCCTCACCGAGACCGTCCGCGCCGAGCACGTCAGCTTGTGGCTCGCCGACTACGACCAGGACCTGCTCGGCGGTCTGAGCGGACCCGAAGGCGTCGACATCGACGAGCGCGTCGCCGTCGGCGACAGCCCGATCGGCGAGGCGTACGCCACCCAGCGGACCATCACCGTGCGCGACTCGGGACGGTTGTGGGTCAACACGCCGATCACCTTGCGCGGCGACCGGATCGGAGTGCTGCGCGTCGGGTGTCCCGACGGGGCCGTCACCGATCCCGAAGACTTCCAGGCGGCGTTGGGTGACATCGCCCTCACCCTCGCCTACGTGCTGTCGCTGGCGCCTCGCTACACCGATGTCTTCGAGCGGGCCCGCCGCCAGCAGCCGCTCAGCGTCGCGGCCGAGATGCAATGGTCGGTGCTGCCGGCCCGGGCGTTCGCGTCGGCGGCGTTCTCCCTCGCCGGTGCTCTCATCCCCGCCTACGACGTCGGTGGTGACGTCTACGACTTCGCGGTCGACACCGACCGGCTGTGGGTGACCGGTATCGACGCCATGGGTCACGGTGTCAGCGCCAGCGTCCTCGCCGCGCTGACCAGCCACACCCTTCGCAACACCCGGAGGGGCGGCGCCGACGTGGTCGAGCAGGTCAACGCCGCGGACCGGGCTCTGGTCGAAGTGTTCGGCGGCGACCAGTTCGTCACCGCCCTGGTGGCCGAGGTCGACCTCGACACCGGCCGGTGCCGGTTCGTCAATGCCGGGCATCCCTCACTCCTGTTGTTGCGCGACGCCACCGTCCAGGAGCTGGCGGAGACCCCAAACGTTCCCTTGGGCCTGTTCACCGACAGCACGTTTTTGGCCATCGACAGCCAACTCCAGCCCGGCGACCGCCTGGTGCTCGTCTCCGACGGCGTCGTCGAGGCCGCGCTCGACGAGGGCGCCCAGTACGGCGACGCCCGGCTCAGCGAGCAGATTCTCGCCACCCGTTCGCTGTCGCCGCAGGCGACGGTCCGGGCCATCCAGCGGCACCTGATCGACACCGTGGGCGATCGTCTCCACGACGACGCCACCCTCCTGGTCCTCGACTGGCACGGCACCGACACCCAGTCACCGTCCGACTGACCCGCTACTCCACCGCCTGGGGGGAGGTGTCGGGAGGCTCGTCGGGGGCTTCGCCGGCCATTGCGTCGAGGACCTCGTCGAACACCGCCAGGACCCGCCGGTCGAGGTCCTCGACCGGCACGCCGATATCGCGGGCCAAAGCGACGCGGAACACCACGTAGCCCTTGTACGCGGCGACGGTGAACGCGTGCATGGCCAGCCCGTCCGCCCCGCTCGGCAGGCCGCCTTCCTCTTGATCGCGTTGGAGTGCGGCCCTGGTCCGTTCGATCTCGGGGAGCGCGTGGTAGTCAGGGTCGCGGTCGATGGCCAGCAGCGCCTCGATCAGGGCCACGCCGGGATGGTCGAGCGCGTCGCGGAACATGGCCCGCCGCCGCCGCACGAACGACGCCTCCCAGTGGCCTTTGGCCCCCGCCGCCCACACCCGGGCCCGATGGGCGACCGCGGCGCGAAGCAGCGACCGGCGGTCCCCGAAATACTGGTAGATCTGGCCCCGGTTGACGCCGGCCCGGTCTGCGACCTCCTGCAGGTTGACCCCGGCCAGCACGCCGTCGCGCTGCAGCAGGTCGAAGGTGGCTTCGAGCAGGTCGGTCTCCGTACGCGGCCGGTCCCGCGTCCTCCGCCCCCGGGTCGGTCCTACCGCATCGTCCTTCACGCCGTCAGCCAAAGCGCTTTCCCACCATAGGTTTCGGTCTCACACCACGCCGTCGGCCCGCAACCGCTCGATCTCGGCCCCAGTCATCCCGAGCATCCCGGTCAGGACCTCGTCAGTGTGCGCGCCGAGGGCGGCACCCGCCCAGCGGATCGAACCGGGGGTCGCGCTCATCTTGGGGAGCGGGGCGACCATCGGCACTTCACCGAACTCGGCGTCGTCGACGTAGGCGACCGATCCCCGAGCCTGGCAGTGCGGATCGCTCATGACATCCGCGACGCTCATGATCGCGGAGGCGGGGACGTCAGCGTCGCTCAGCAGCCTGATCGCCTCATCCGCGCTGCGGGCCGCGACCCACTCCCCGACGATCCGGTAGAGGGCGTCTTGGTGCTCGATGCGCGCCTGGCGGTCACTGAAGCGGGGGTCGCCGGCCAGCTCGGGGCGTCCCATGACCGTCGCCAGCCGGCGGAACAGCGGGTCGGTGCCGGCGTGGAGCGACACCCGCTTACCGTCACGGGCATCGAAGTCCGATGCCGGCACGATCACCGGGTTGCGGTTCCCGAGGCGCTCCCTCGTCACGCGCTGCAACCCGAACACCGGCACCGAGTCCTCGGTGGCACGGAGAGCGGCCTCGTAGAGGGCTAGGTCGATCACCTGGCCTTGCCCCGACACCGTGTCGCGGTGGTAGAGCGCGGCGACCACCGAGAACGCCGCCAGGTAGGCGCTCATGTAGTCCACCACCGAAAATCCGCTCCTGACCGGCGGGCGGTCGGCGTAGCCGCTGGCGTAGGTGAGACCGCTGTAGGCGCTGGCGATCCGGTCGAACGCGCCGCGATCGCGGTAGGGCCCGTCGAGACCGAAACCGGTGAGGTACAGGAGCACCGCGCGCGGGTTGAGCGGTTGGAGGTCTTCGGGGCGCATCCGGTAGCGCCCGAGGGTCGGCGGGCGGAAGTTGGTGACGACCACGTCGAAGTGGGGCACCAAGCGGTGCAGCACGGCCTGGCCGGCTGCGCTGCGCAGGTCGAGCGCCACCGACTTTTTGTTGCGACCCTCTTGTAGCCATCCCGGCGAGCGGCCGCCGGACCGGGTGAAGTCCCCGACCTTCGGGTCCTCGATCTTGACCACCTCGGCGCCGAAGTCCCCGAGCATGGTGGCGGACACCGGGCCGGCCAGAACCGTCGCCGCGTCGAGGACCTTCACCCCTGCCAGCGCGTCGGGACGCCCGGAGCTCGTCGAGGTCATGACGAGCGGACCCCCGAGCGTTCGTGGTCGACGAGGTGGCTGAACGGGGAGCCGGCCAACCACTCGCCGGCCAGGTCGTCGCCGCGGACCTCGTCGGCGAAGGCGGTGGCCAGCGCCGCCACCGCGGTGCGCACCTCGGCGCCCTCCTCGTCGTGCGAGTAGCGGTCCGCCACCGGGATGCCGCCGAGGAAATGATCTCCGCCCCGGACCACCGCTAGGTACTTGCGCCGGCTGGCGGCGGCGTCGAACACCTCCCGCCGCCAGGCCAACCCCTCACCGTGGGGGCCGAGGTCGCGGGTGGCGGTGATCTCGAGCAGCGGGAGCTCGACGCCGTCCCAGGACCGGTCGGTCAGCCCCCGGTCCCCGCTGCCCTGCGGTGACAGCAGCACCCCGCCGGCCACCGCCGGGTGGCGGAAGCACCGGCCGTCCATGCCCACCCCGTACAGCCGGGTGCCTAGCAGCAGCTGCGCGGTGTAGGCGCCGAAAGAGTGACCGGCAACGACAACCCCGTCGGGGTCCAACCCAGGCACGTGACGCTGCGAGGTCAAGGTGTCGAGCACCGCCCGGGCCCGCTCCACTCTGGAGAGCCAGTGGGCGGGGTCGAACAGCAGCGCCAGCATCGCCGCGCGCAGGGCAGGGTCGGACTTCCACGACCGCTCGTCGCTGCCGGGCGTCCCGCCCGGCACCGCCAGCGCGGCGGCGTCGAGGAACTGGGGGTGGAGCACCGCGTAGCCGTGCGACGCCAGGTGGGCTCCCAGCCCGGCGTAGCCACGATGGCCACCGCCGAGGCCGTGGCAAAGCAACACCACCGGCAGCAGCGGGCCGCCGCCCGTCGGGTACTGGGCGAACACCGCGACGCTGCGGCCCTCGACGGTCGTCCAGGAAGTGATCTCCGCCTCGGCGGTCGGATGTTCCCCCGGCCGCTCCCACCGGTCCCCTCCCCTGCCCCCCACCGTCACCGGCGCTCCTTCCTAGCGATTCGTTATTAACGTATCGCTAGAAATGGTTGGGGTCAAACCTGGGGCGGTTTCGGGACCGGGAAGTGGCGCGCAGATACGCTCTGCGCGTGAAGCGCGACGGTGAGGCACCTGCGGAGGATCAGCTGGCGAACTTCCGCGCCGTCACCGACAGCCAGCTCGGCCGGCTCGACGTGGAGGATCTCCTAGTCGAGCTGCTAGAGCGGGTGCGGGGCATCCTCGACGCCGACACCGCCGCGGTGCTGCTGCTCGATGACGATTCGGGGGACCTGGTGGCCCGGGCTGCGTGCGGCATCGAGGAGGAGGTCCGCCAGGGCGTCCGGGTGCCAGTCGGCGTCGGGTTCGCCGGGCGCGTCGCTCGCAGCGGGCAGCCCGTGCGCCTCGAGCGGGTCGACTCGACCACCGTCGCCAACCCGATCCTCTGGGAGCGAGGGATCCGCACCATGCTCGGCGTGCCGCTGTTGGTCGGCGACGACGTCATCGGCGTGCTCCACGTCGGTCGCCTGGCGGACCTCCCGTTCAGCGACCCCGACGCCGAGTTGTTGCAGGTGGTGGCGGAGCGGCTCGCCGGCGCGGTCCAGGCTCGGCAGCTAGCCGTCGAGCGGGTGGCGACCACCCTCTTGGAGCGCAGCCTGCTGCCGGGCAGGCTGCCCACCTGCCCGGGGTTGGAGCTGGCGACTCGCTACCTCACTCCCGAGGAGCCCGTCGGCGGCGACTGGTACGACGTGTTCACCGTCCCCTCTGGCGATCTTTGGGTGGTGACCGGGGACGTGGCCGGCCACGGCCTGCGGGCGGCGGTGGTGATGGGCCGGGTCCGCAGCGCCCTGCGGGCGTACTCGCTGCTGAGCAGCGATCCCGCCGAGGTGCTGGAGCTGACCAGCCGCAAGGTGGCGCACTTCGAGCCGGAGATCATGGTGACGGCCGTGTGCGCCACCGCCTCGTTTCCTTACCACCGGTTCCGGGTCGCCACCGCAGGCCATCCACCCCCGCTGATGGTCCCTGCAGACGGGCCGGCCTACTTCGCCGAGCTGCCGATCGGGCCGCCGTTGGGCGTCGCCGTCAAGGCCCCGCGCTGCTCGGCGACGGTGGCGATGCCGGAGGCGGCGGTGATGGTGCTCTACACCGACGGCCTGGTCGAACGCCGCAGCGAGAGCCTCGACGACGGCATGGAGCGACTCCGCCGGGCGCTGCGCCCCGGGACGGCCGAGGAGGCGTGCCGCCATCTCACCCGGGAGATGCTCGATCACGGGGTCCACGACGACGTGGCGATCGTCGCCGTACGCCGACACGAGGGGACCGGCGGTTAGGCCGGTTTTTTCTGCTTTTGCGGTCCGCTCAACTCGCCGTGCGGGGCGCCGAACATCCGATGTGGAGCGGACGGATCCGCTTCTGGCATGGATGCCACGCAACATCACACAAGGATCGTGCAATGCAAGAGACGGGACCCAGCCCGTGGAGCGTGCTCGGCGTAGCCGAGGGCGCCCCGTTCAGCGACGTCAAGCGCGGATTCTTCGTCCGCGCCCGCGCCACCCACCCCGACGCGCCCGGCGGGGACGCCGCGACGTTCAGGCAGGTGCAGGCGGCCTTCGACGCGTTGCGCCAAGCGGCCCCCAAAGGCCGTATGCCAACTTCGACGCCGGGCCGAGCCACTCCCTACGACGAGTGGTTGGCCCGACCGCCGGCGTCCAGGCAGTGGAGCGACGGCGATCCCCGCTGCGCCGGCTGGGGACGCCCGGGGTCCGCCTTCGCCGACGCGCTGGCGGTGGAGGTCTGGCGGGTTCAGCGGGTCGCGGCGTAACGCTGCGGCCCGCGCCGGCTAGATGTCCAGCAGCTGGTGGCGGCGATGGTGGCGCACCGACGCGGCCATCGCCACCGCCGCGCCGCCCACCGCGTACGCGGCGATGACCGCCAGGTGGCCCCCGATCCCGTTGGACCCGAAGTAGACGATGCGGCGCACGGCGTCGGTGCCGGCCCCGTTCGGCAGGGTGTACGCGAGGACCCTCCAGAAGGTCGGGAGGAGGTCCGGCTGGTATGCGCCGCCGGCGGTCGGGTTGCCGATGATCACGAACACCAGCACGGTGATTCCGATCCCGAGGACACCGAAGAGGACCTGGAACGCGGTCGTCACCGTGGCCGATGCCGCCACGAGCAGCGCGCCGAGCCACCACAGGGCCACGAAATGCCCGGTGAGGGCGCCGAGGATCTGATCGACCACCAGCGCCCCGCCGAAGCCCGACACGATGGCGTAGGGCACCACCGCCATGAGCCGGAACGCGGCACGGCGCGGGTTGGCCGGCCGGGAGCCGCGGGACACGCCGAGGAGGGAGGCCACGAGGTACCCGCCGACGATCCAGCCGATGACCAGGTAGAAGCCGGTGAGGCCCCGCCCGTCACCGGGCTGCACGGGCACCAGGTCGGTGACCGTCACCGTCCGCTGCTGCGACGCGTCGACCTCGGTGATCACGGCCCGCAGCGCCTCTGCTTCCGCCACCCCCGCTCCGCTGGAGACGAGCAGGGCGTCAGTGCGCGACTGCGCGTCGATGACGAAGGCGCCAGCCGTCGACCCGGCGCGTACCCGCGCCGCGGCCTCCGCCCGGCTGGCGACCGCCGAAGCGCGCAGCGGGTGCCCGCGCAGCCCGTTGAGGCGCTCGACGGTCCCCGACGTCACCGGTGCCGGAGCGACAACGGCAAGTGGGACCCGGTGGGGCGTGGGAGTGTGGAACGCCCCGACGTACGAGGCGATGAAGCCCATCTGCAGCAGCAGGACGCCGACGATGAGAGCGACGGTGCGCGGTTCAACGGCGTCGCGCCACTCGGACCAGAAGCTCTGTGGCTCGGTGTCGGTGTCCATCGTCGTCCTCTCAGCCGATTTGCCGCCCAGCGGGCCGGCGATCCTACGACCAGCGCGTCGGTGCGGCCAAGGCGCCGGTGGGGCGGTCGGCGCCTCGGCGTCCCCGACGGCCGTAGGGTCTGGACATGGCCGACGCACGCCCCGACCCGGCAGGAACCGACCCCGGACCGCCCGCTCCCCCAGCCACCGACACCTGGGATGTCATCGTCGTCGGCGGCGGACCCCCGGGGGAGAACGTGGCCCAGTACGCCATCCAGGGCAGCGACCGCACGGCGGTGATCGTCGAGGCGGAGCTGGTGGGAGGCGAGTGCTCGTACTGGGCGTGCATGCCGAGCAAGGCGCTGCTGCGCCCCGTCGAGATCCTCGACACCGCCCGATCCATGCCGGGCGTGGCCGGCGCGGTCACCGGAGCCATCGATGTCGGGGCTGTCCTCGAGCGACGCGACTCCTTCACCCACCACCGCGACGACTCCTCCCAGGTGCAGTGGGCTCGAGGCGCGGGCATCGACGTCGTGCGCGGTCGCGGCCGCCTCGCCGGCGAGAAGGCCGTGGCCGTCACCGCCGCCGACGGCACCACCCGGACCATCCGCGCCCGTCACGCCGTGGTGCTCTCCACCGGCACCACCGCCAGCGTCCCCCCTGTGCCAGGGCTGGCCGACGCTCAGCCGTGGACGTCGCGCGACGTCACCAACTTGGCGGAGATCCCCCGCCGGGTGGCGGTGATCGGCGGCGGTGTCGTCGCCTGCGAAGCCGCCACCTGGCTCCGCGGGCTGGGCGCCGAGGAGGTGACGATCATCGAGCCGGCCCCGGCGCTGCTCGCCAAGCTGGAGCCCTTCGCCGGGGAGATACTGGCCGAGCGCTTCGAGAGCCAAGGCATCACCGTGCGCACCGCCACCCCCGTCGAGCGGGTGGAGCGCCCGGTGGTCGCCGCGACCGGCGTCGGCCGCATCCACGGCGGCCCCGCCGCGGTGACCGCCGGCGGTACCACGATCGAGGTCGACGAGATCGTCGTCGCCGCCGGTCGGACCCCGGCGTCGAAGGACATCGGGCTCGACACCGTAGGCGTCAACGTCGGCGCCGCCCACGGCTTCGTCCCCGTGAACGACCACCTGGGCGTCGAAGGCGTCGACGGCGAGTGGCTCTACGCCGTCGGCGACGTGAACGGCCGGGCCCTGCTCACCCACATGGGCAAGTACCAGAGCCGCATCGCCGGCGATGTCATCGCCGCCCGAGCCGACGGCCGGCCGCTGGACGGTTCTCGCTACCGCGACGTGGCCGACCACGACATGGTGCCCTCGGTGGTGTTCACCGACCCGCAGGTGGCGTCGGTGGGGCTCACCGAGTCGGCCGCTAGGGACAAGGGCGCCAACGTCGAGGTGTTGGAGTACGACCTCGGGGCGGTGGCCGGCGCCTCGCTGGCCCGCGACGGCTACAAGGGCCGGGCCAAGCTGATCGTCGACCGCGACACCGAGACCCTCCTCGGCGCGACCTTCGTCGGCTCGGACGTGGCGGAACTGCTGCATTCCGCCACCACCGCGATCGTCGGGAAGGTCACCCTCGACACCCTGTGGCACGTCGTTCCGTCGTATCCGACTATCAGCGAGGTATGGCTACGCCTGCTCGAGTCGAGGCGTTGACCTCCCGGCGGCGCCCGCCGCCGTCCGGCAGCTTTCCCCAACTCTCGCCTCCGTGACGATCACATCGCCGTCGTGCCGTCGGAGCGCGTCGCTGCTACCAGCTTGAACTCCACCCGGTGGGGTCGGACGCGTCGCTCACCGTGGGGGTGGCCGGGACAGCCACCGCGCCCATCTCCCCGACGGGCATCGGCGGGATCAGGACCTGAGCGCCGGCCGAGGCGGCCTCCACCGTCTTGGTCGCGTCGTCGGTCGCCAGGACACCGACCACACGCCGGGGGCCCGGCCGGGCTCTCGGGTGCCCCTGCACCCTGCGACCCGCTCGTCCCGCCTGGTGGAGGGCTGCGGTGGCGCGCGCAGGCGGTCAGCTAGGACGACGACCGCGACGCCTGGGACTCATCACCGCGGGGCGGCGGGGCGAGCGGCGAGCGCCGCGCGGGGGGCGAGGAGCGCGGCCTCCATCACCGCGGCCACGTCATCGGCGTACATCGTCGCCGCGGCCGGACCGAACTGCACGACCGCCATCAGCGACGAGAGGAGGATGGCCACCAGCCCGTTGCCGACCATGTACGGGTCGATGTCGGCCCGGACGGTGCCGGCCGCCTGCTCCGCGGCGAGCCGCTCGGCGCACACCTTGCGCAGCTCGGACAGCGCCGGGATGTCGAGCACCCGGTCGGTCACGCCCGGCTCGAGGCCGCCGAGGAGGCGTCGGGCCAGCGGATGACCGTCGATCCCTTCGATCATGGTGAAAAACAGGGTCTGGCGCCAGTCCTTCTCCCCGAGCACACCGACCGCGGTAACCAGCCCCTCGTGGATCATCGCCGCCGCGTCCTCGTCGACCGCAGCGAGAAACAGCGCTTCTTTGCTGGTGAAGTACGCGTAGGCGACGGTCCCGCCGACCGCTGCGTCACGGGCGATGTCGGCGACAGAGGTGGCCCGGTACCCGTCGCGCCCGAAGCGGGCGATGGCCGCGTCGAGGATCGCCCGCCTGGTCTGCTCCCCCTTGCTCGCCCCCGGGCCGCTCGGTCCTGCCGTCGTGCTCATCGCCTCCCAGCCTATCAGGCAAATTGAGGACTTGAGGTAATCCCTCAAATCCTCTAGGATGGGGTTACCACCTCTTCAACTGGGAGAAGACGAGTGACGAGCCAGACCGAGATGCACCAGACCCGCAACCCGGACCGCAAGGTGCCCACCCGGCGCATGTCCTTCGAGGAGTCGCTGCGGGAGGTCCCCAAGCACTTCGCAGGCGACGGGGACCTGATCGGCAGCCACCTCACCGCGACCCTCTCGTCGGTGTTCCCCGACGGCGAGGAGTTCTTCGTCCGCTCCGTGCGCCGTTTCCGTGACCAGATCACCGAACCGGCACTGAAGAAGCAGGTCGCCGGCTTCATCGGGCAGGAGTCGGTCCACGGCCGCGAGCACCGGGCGTTCAACGACCGCCTGAGCGAGCTGGGCTATCCGACCAAGCGCCTTGAGCGGATGACCGACAGGCTGCTGCGCTTCCGTGAGCGGCTCCTCTCCCCCAAGTCCAACCTGGCGGTCACCGCCGCCCTCGAGCACTTCACCGCGGTGCTCGGCGAGATGGTCCTCTCCGAGGAGCAGGTCCGCCACGAGCTGGGGCACCCCGCGGTGCGCGACCTGTTCGTGTGGCACGCCATGGAGGAGTGCGAGCACAAGGCGGTGGCCTTCGACGTCTACCGGGCTGTCGGCGGCAGCGAGCGGATGCGCATCGGAACGATGAAGGTGCTGCGCCTGCTGTTCATCGTCTACATCGGCGGCAACGTGACGCTGTCACTGCTCGGCGACGCGGCGACCTACAAGCGTGGCAACCTTCGGGCCAGCCTCCGCCGGTTCCGCACCTCGCCGCTGTCTAGCCCGGTGCTCTGGCAGCGACTGAAAGAGTACGACGCCCGGGGCTTCCACCCCGACGACCACGACACCAACGCCCTCCTCGAGCAGTGGAGCAACGAGCTCTTCGGCCCCGAGGGCACCCTCAACGACAAGCTGGCGACCGCGGTCGCCTGAAGGAGCCAACGACCACCGTGGAGCACCTCGACGTCCTCGTCATAGGAGCCGGCCTGTCGGGCGTCGGGGCCGGCCACTACCTGCAGGCCAAGTGCCCGTGGGCGTCGTACGCCATCTTCGAGGCGCGCGACGCGATCGGCGGGACGTGGGATCTGTTCCGCTACCCCGGCATCCGCTCCGACTCCGACATGTTCACCCTCGGCTACTCCTTCAGGCCATGGGATGGAGAAAAGACGATCGCGGACGGCGAGTCGATCTTGCAGTACATACGTGACACGGCCAAGGACGGAGGCGTCGACGAGCACATCCGTTTCAACCACCGGGTCGTCGCGGTCGACTGGTCGAGCGAGGACGCCCGGTGGCGTGTCAGCGCGCGCAATACCCTCACCGACGAAGTGGTGGAGCTCACGTGCAGCTTCGTGTTCTCCTGCACCGGCTACTACCGCTACGACCGGGGCTACACCCCCGACTTCGAGGGCGTGGAGCGATTCGCCGGCACCGTGGTGCACCCCCAGGCGTGGCCCGCGGACCTCGACTACGCCGGCAAGCGGGTGGTGGTCATCGGCAGCGGTGCCACCGCAGTGACCCTGGTGCCGTCTATGGCGGCTACCGCCGGGCACGTCACGATGCTGCAGCGCTCCCCCACCTACATCGCGGCCCTGCCCGAGAAGGACCCGGTCGCCGAGCTGCTGCGTCGGTGGCTGCCGGCCCGGATCAACGGCCCGGTGATCAAGTGGTTCAAGGCGCTGACGACGCAGGGCTCGTACGTGTTGAGCAAGCGCCGCCCGGAACTGGTGAAGAAGCTCCTCCGCATGCAGCTCGAGCGTCAGCTCCCGGAGGGCTACGACATCGACACCCACTTCAAGCCCAAGTACAACCCGTGGGATCAGCGGGTGTGCGCGGTGCCCGACGGCGACTTCTTCAAGGCCATCCGAGCCGGTTCGGTGGAGGTGGTGACCGACCACATCGACACCTTCACCGAGAAGGGGATCCTGCTCAGCTCCGGCCGGGAGCTGGAGGCCGACATCATCGTGACCGCCACCGGCCTCGACCTGCTGTTCCTCGGCGGCATGGAGGTGGCGCTGGACGGGCGGGCGGTCACGTTGCCGGACAAGATGATCTACAAGGGCATGATGCTCCAAGACGTCCCCAACTTCGCTTTCGCGTTCGGCTACACCAACGCGTCGTGGACCCTCAAGTGCGATCTGACCTGTGACTACGTGTGCCGCCTGCTCAACCGGATGCGCCACGACGGGCTCCGCCAGTGCACGCCGACCAGCCGGGATGCGTCGGTGAGCACCGAGACGTTCGTCGGTCTGAGCGCCGGGTACGTGCAGCGGGCCGCCGACCGGCTGCCCAAACAGGGGACCGCCTACCCGTGGCGGGTCCACATGAGCTACCTGAAGGATTACCGGGCGCTCAAGCTGCGCGGCCTGGACGACGCGGCGATGGTGTTCTCCAACCCCGAGCCCGAATCAGAGCCCGAGCGGGCCGCGGCGGGGATCGCCGGCTGAGTCGCCTAGCGTGGCCCTCCGTGAGGAGGACCGCTGCCAGCATCGACGTCTTGGCGGTGGTGGTCTTCGTGGTCATCGGCCGCGACGCCCACAGCCACGGTGAGAGCCTCGCCGGTATCGCCTCGACGGCGTGGCCGTTCCTGGCCGGGCTGGCCGTCGGGTGGGTGATCTTGCTGGCCCGGGGAGTGGCCGGTGACACGGTCCGCGAGGGCGTGGTGCCGTGGCTGGCGACCGTCGCCATCGGGATGGTCCTGCGAGTGATCGCCGGGCAGGGAACCGCTGTGGCGTTCATCATCGTGGCGTTGTGCTTCCTCGGCGCCACCATGCTCGGCGGGCGCCTGGCCGCCGGCGCCCTCCGGCGCCGTGGCCGCACGCCGAGCCGCGCCCGCTAGCGGGCGAAGGGCGTGCAGACCCCGGCGGCGTGGCGGGCGCTGAGCGGCGCCGAGAACGAGGACGCCGGGCCGCTGCGGCGGATGAAGCGCACCGCCACCGCGGCACTGGTGGTGGCCGCCGCGGTGTTCGTCGCTACCTACATGGTCCACGGCGGCAGCCACGGGGTGCTGGCTTTCGTCCGGGCGGGGGCCGAAGCGGCGATGGTCGGCGGCCTGGCCGACTGGTTCGCGGTCACCGCCCTGTTCCGCCGGCCGCTCGGCCTGCCGATCCCCCACACCGCTCTGATCCCCCGCAAGAAAGACGAGCTGGCCACCAAGCTCGGCGAGTTCGTCACCGGTTACTTCCTCACCCCCGAAGCCCTGCAACGCCAGGTCACCGACACCGACCTGGTCAACCGGGTCGGTGCGTGGCTGGCCGACCCGGCCCACGCCGAGCCGCTGGCCCGCGACGTGGCGGTGGCCGCCGAGCGGGCCCTAGTCGCGCTCGACGCCGCCGACATCGTCGACTACGCCGTGCACCTGGTCCGCCGCCACCAGGCTGGGCGCAGCTGGGCGCCGATGCTCGGCCGCCTGCTCGAGACCGCCACCGAGGGCGGGGCCGAGCGACCATTCGTCGACGTGCTGGCCGCCCGCGGCCGCGACTACCTGCGAGCCCACCTCGACGAGCTGCGCCCGACGGTGCGCCGCTTCATCGAGGACCGCAACTGGGTGACGTGGCTGGTGACCACCGACCGCTTCGTCACCCGGCTGCTGCGAGACGCCGCCACCGAGCTCGACGCCATCGCCACCGAGCCCGAGCACCCCCTCCGCGTCGCCCTCGAGGGGCTCCTCCTCGACGTGGCCGACGACTTGCAACACGACAGCGTGCTCGCCACCAGGATCGACGAGACCGCGGGGAAGGTGCTCGCCGACGATCGGTTCCGGGGCGTCATGCACGACCTGGTAGGTGCCGGGCTGCAGTCGGTGCGCGACTCCCTGGCCCCCGACGGGGAGCTCACCGCTCGCATCGCCGGGCTGATCGGACGCCTCGGCCGGCGGGCCGTGGACGACCCCCGCACGCACAGCGACGTCGAGCGGTGGGCCAGCGACATGATCGGCCATGCGGTGACCCGCTACGGCGGCGAGCTGACCCAGCTCATCCGCCGTCAGGTCGGCGACTGGCCGGCGGCCGCCGCGTCGCGCCGCATCGAGCTGGCCGTCGGGCGCGACCTGCAGTACATCCGCATCAACGGCACCGTCGTCGGCGCCCTCGCCGGCATCGTCATCCACGCGCTGTCCCTGCTCCTCCCGTCCTGAACGGCCCCCGCTGGGCAGACCGGGCCATGGCCACCATCGAGCGCTGTGTTCCGACGGGGGGCGGAGGCGGTCCTCGGCTGGGGGGGCGGGAGGCAGGAGGCGCCAGCCGGCGATTCCCGCTAGAGTCTCTCCCCAGCCCTTGCGGGCTGGTGGGCGGTTTCGGTCTCCCATCGTCGCAAGGTCCTGTGGTGCAGTTTGGAGTGCACGCCGGCCTGTCAAGCCGGAGGTCGCGGGTTCAAATCCCGTCAGGACCGCGGTCGGATAGCTCAGTTGGTAGAGCGCGCGCCTGAAAAGCGCGAGGTCACCGGATCGACACCGGTTCCGACCACGGGAAACCGCCCTGGTCAGGGGCGGTTTTTCTCTTTCCGGGGGCTGGTCCGAGGGGCGGCGGGGAGGCCGTCGTGCCCCACCCGTGCCCCACGAGATGAATGGGGCTCGGTGATGGCTTCCCGGACCCGGCTCCGCTCTTGATCCACCATCGCCCCCAAGCACTCGGCGATGCGCCTGTCCCGCTCGGCCGAGGCGTGCTGGTAGATCATCGCCGCCCGGGTGCTCGAGTGGCCGAGCCGGGCCATCAGCTCCTTGGTCGTCGCCCCTGTCTGGGCTGCCAAGGTCCCAGCGGTGTGACGCAGCTCGTGGAACTTGAGACCGTCGAGCCCGAGCATCGCCGTAGCCGGCAGCCAGACCCTCGTGCGGAAGTTGTTTCGCTCCAGCGGCATCCCTTCCGGCGAGGTGAACACGTAGGCCTCCGGCTCGGGGCGAGCCCAGCGCTCCAGGTGCTCGCGCAGCTCGTCCACCGCCTGGACGGGCAGGACGACGTCGCGGACACCGGCCCGGCTCTTGGGCTGACCCTCGATCACCTGACCGGAAGCCAGACGGAGGCGCTTGCGGCGGACACGGATGAGACCGCCCTCCAGGTCGACGTCCGAGCGCCGGAGAGCGAACAGCTCTCCCTCTCGGATGCCGCCCAACCCGGCGCACAGGACCAGCGCCCGATAGCGCCCGTCGACAGCGTCGGCCAGCCCGTCCAGCTGGGCAATAGTCACCGTCCGCTGCTCAGGATGGTGCTCGATGCCACCGCCGTCGATCCGACACGGGTTGCGGGCGATGCGCTCGTCGTCCACCGCCTGAGTGAGCACTTGGCGGAGGCGCACGTACGCCTTGGCCGCGACCGAGCGACCGTGCGTCCGGACGAGAGCGGCGTACCAGGCCCGGACCAGCTCAGGGGTCAAGCGGTCGAGGCGCTGCTCGCCGAGCGGTCGCACACCCTCGGCGATTCGAGCAAGCACGTGGCTGCGCAGCTGGTGCTGGTAGATCTCCCGGGTCCTCGGAGCCAGGTTGGCGCGGCCGTCGATCCACCGCCTCGCGTAGTCGGCGAGCAACACCTCCCCTGCTCTCGGATCGATCCAGCCTCGGCCCTGCTCGGCTTCGGCCTTGGCCAGCCACCGGGAGGCATCTCCCCGAGTGCGGAAGGTCTCTGCCGCCGTCACTCGCCGACCAGAGTCGGTCCGGTATCGGACCTGCCACCGACCGGAGGGCAGCTTGCGAATGGTTCCGAACTGCCGCTTGGTCATCAGACCTCCAGCCGTGAGCAGGCCCACCAATAACTGGTGAGACATCGGGAAGGCCGGCCAAGGGGGCGGGTCAGCGAGCGCCGCCTGCCACGATATGCGGCAGCGGTGACCATCACGCGGTAAGAGGTCCGGGGACCCGGTGCTGGTCCAACCAAGTGGTGATCTCGTCCCGATCGAACCTGACCAGCCAGCCGACCTTCACGTAGGGCACACGTCGCTCGGCGACGAGTCGGCGGACGTGGCGGGTGGTGATGCCGAGGTGCACCGAACGACACGCCCGCCGATCGGGCGGGACGAGCCATGCGCTCCGCTCGCCGGAAGAGAGAGCCGTCGGTCTGCGCTTCGCCTGCCCATATTGAGCTGATGGTCCTGCAGAGCGCACGACTGCGTCCTGTCGACTGGGAGTCCGCTCTGCAGGTCTTCGTGGACCGGATGAGCGACACCGGGATTGGTTGGTGGTTGTACGGCAGCGCTGCGCTGGCCGTGCGCGGAGTTGACGTGATGCCCGGGGATGTGGATCTCGCCGTTGAGGACTCGCGGGCGGTCGGCGAGATCATGCGGGATCTGCTGGCGGAGCCGGTGACCCAGATGACCGGATGGGTGGCCGACGCGGGAGGGCGCGCCTTTCATGGGGCGATCATCGAGTGGCTGTCGGGAGCTCATCCGACCAGCTCGTCACCGCCTCACGAGCAGGAGCCGGCCGCCGGTGAGCATCTGGAGGCGGTGACCTGGCGCGGCCGGTCGATCCCTGTTCCCCGCTTGGAGGTGCAGCTTGCAATGGCCGCAGCCCGCGGGCTGGACAACCGCTGCACGCTGATCCGCCACGCCATGGCACAGAGGTCATGAGTAGATGCAGCCCGTGAGAGTGCTCCACTCACGCAAGCCGTGCTCCGAAAGGTCCGCCGAGGCGCCGAAGCCGGCGTTCGGTGCTCCGCTGCTGCGGTACCAAAGGAGCGGCAGCTGGGCGCGGATTCGGTGATATGAGCGGTCCGGGAAGCCCTCGTCCTGGGTATCCGGTCGCAGGGTCGTGCCTGCGGGCCGCACCGATTGAGAGGCGCTCCGATCGAGCTCGGCGTACAGGGCGCGCCCAGAGCCCAGTGCCGAAGCGATGTCAGTGCCGCCTCCCAGGAGGGGGGCCGCTGGCAGACGGCTCCGCCCTCAGGGCACTGATCCGGCGGCGACTGCCCACTCGACGGGCTGGCCGGTCACCTCGGCGATCAGCTCGAAGTCACGGTCGTAGTGGAGGACGACCAGGCCGGCTGCCTCTGCGGCCGCAGCGATGAGAAGGTTGGCGATCTTGGCGCCGCGATGGCGGCTGCGTACCGCCAAGGCATCCTGGACGTCCACCGCCCGGTCGAGCACCGCCTGATCCATCACTGCCTGCGGCCAAGCTGCCCTCGCGGCCCGCATCCTGGCGTGATCCTTGGGCCCGGTCGACGAGTAGCCGGCCTCGAGATCGGTCGGAGTGCAGCGAGCGACGAGCCCGGCCTCAATGAGCGGGACCAGCCGCTCGGCGACCTCGGCCCGGCCGAGGCGTGCCAGGGCGGACGTGTCACCCAGGTAGTAGGCCCTCAGCCCCACGCAGCGGCGCGCTCATCGGGGTCAGCCAACGCCGCCGGCGGTGCGCCTCGCTCAGCCAGCAGCTCCTTCCGGCGGAGATCGAGGGCGAGCACCTCGTCGAGGGCACCGGCCACCGTCGCCTTCATCGTGTGGGTACCGAGCAACAGGCGGACAGCTTCCAACTTCTCGTCATCGACGTCTACCAGGCGCTTCGTCACACCTGTTGAGTATATCCTAACGAACTGCGGCAGATAGCTCTGGCACTCTGGGATCGGCGGATCTCGTGCCCCACGCGTGCCCCACGCAGTGGGAAACGACGGTGCAACCGCGTCAACAGGGCCGGGCGCCCTCGGACCCAATACCCCTCCTGAGCTGCGGGTTTGTAGACATCGGCTACTCCCGGTGATTGCGGGAAGACAGCCCGAGCCCGCCTGGAAAGCGCGAGGTCACCGGATCGACACCGGTTCCGACCACGGGAAACCGCCCTGGTCAGGGGCGGTTTTTCTCTTTCCGCGGGCTGGCCCGAGGGGCGGCGGGGAGGCGGTCGTGCCACACGCGGCCACTGACCGCCGTCGCCGACCAAGGATGACCAGCGCTGACCATTGCTCGGCCGTGGTCACTGTCCATGGCGGTCGGCGCCGGTCTGGGCCGAGCGGCAGGCGCCGGTGCCAGCCCGGCCCGCTCGGCCATCTGGGCTAGGCGCTCGGCGATCACGACGTCCCTGGCGAGCGAGGCGTGCTGGTAGACCATCGCCGCCTGGGGGCTGGCGTGACCGAGGCAGGCCATGAGCTCCTTGGTGGTGGCGCCGGTTTGGGCGCCAAGCGTGCCGGCGGAGTGGGCGCAGATCGTGGAATCGCAAGCCGGTCAGCCCGGCCCGGCGCTTCCTGGAAGACTACAGATCCAACTCGACTCTGAACGCCGGGAACCCCTCTACCAGGCCGAATACCGCCACGAGCCGCCCGGTCGCCCCCAAGACGCCTGACGTCACGCTGAAGGGTTCCACATGGTCCGGGCTCCCGCGCGAGTTCACGCGGGGTCGCGACTCGCCGCACCGCGTCGGGTCGGAGTTCGGCGCCCGAGAAGCGGCGAGTCCGTTACAGAACCTCCACCAGGCATTGGATTCCGGGAGCCGCTGCCAGCCTCGCGTCGGTAGTCAGCAGCGCCGTTGCCGACAGCATTTCCGTCAGAGCCACGTATGTGGCGTCGTAGGCAGAGAGGTTGTGGCGTAGCGCCCATATCCGGCCTCGGAGCCAGTCCGCCGGGAACCGAGTGAGACTGAGCCGCACAAAACCGTCCATTGCAGCGGTCGCCTCGTCGTCGGTCAAGTCCCCTCGATGAGCCAACCGTCGCAATACGTGCGTGACTTCGCTGTCGATCAGGTGCGGTGCCACCAGCTCCTCGTCGCCTAGCCCCTCGGGTTCAAGGTCACCGACGAGAACACCAACGAGCACACCGGCGTCGACCACCCTCACTCGTCGCGGCCTTCGTGCACCGCGGCGAGGATGTTCGCCCGTGCGACCTTCCTGGGGATCCGTGCTCTGGTCTCGGTGATGACTCGGGCGTTGAGTTCTATGACTTCGGCGCGGCGGGCCAGATGTTCGAGTTCACGTAGCACGTATCGGTTCAACGAGAGCTTCTCGGCGTCGGCCGCCTTGGCCAGCGCCTCATGCACATCATCGGGGACGTCTCGGATCTGGATCACTCTCGCCATCGCCTGATCCTACCAGCCAGTGGGTGCAGATTGCACCCACTGGCTGGTGGTGGCGGATCTGAGGCGTCTTGAGCGCAGGACATCGGGCCACCGTCCGCACAGACACACGAGCGCCCACTCCACCACTCGGGAAGTGCACGCAAGACAAACCTGCCGGTCGCAGCGATGCCCGAGCCGATCTGCGCGTGTAAAGCGCCCTTGACAGGCGCAAAGAGTCAAGGTAGCTTTACATCGTGAGGAACCGGGTTCGGGAGGAACGGGTGCAACGGGAGCTGTCCCAAGCCGAGCTGGCAAGCGTTCTCGGCGTCTCGCGCCAGACGGTGATCTCCATAGAGAGCGGCCGGTACTTGCCGTCGCTCCCGCTTGCCTTCCGTATCGCCCGGTTCTTCGAGATGCCGATGGAGAAGATGTTCGATCCCGAGGAGGAGGGCATATGACCAACTCGAAGTTCGGCCGGCTGTGGGTCCCACTCATGGCTGCCATTGGTGGCAGTGCGATCTCGCTCTCGGTGGGGCTCGGCCAGC
This sequence comes from Acidiferrimicrobium sp. IK, assembly GCF_025499425.1. Lineage (GTDB taxonomy): Bacteria > Actinomycetota > Acidimicrobiia > Acidimicrobiales > Palsa-688 > Acidiferrimicrobium. Next base: position 305,833 of record NZ_JAIMCB010000001.1, on the reverse strand, counting down.
ACCACTGGGAGGCGATCGTCATCGGCGAGACAGTCACCGTGCTTGTCGTCGCGTTGATGTTCGCGGCCACCGCCCAGGACTCCGACATCGGCGCAGTACTCGCACACCGCGCCGACGAACGCCAAGAACTCGTACGGCTGCAGGCATCCCGGGTCAGCGCCTTCGTCGCTGTGACCGGCTCGGTAATGGCCTGCGTGATCGCGGCGGCGCGAAACGCGACGTATTGGCCGTATGAGGCCATCTACATCGCTGCAGGGCTCGCTTACCTCATCAGCATCCGCTTCTACGGCGGCAGCTGGAAGGTGAGCCTGCCACCCGAAACGACAAAGCAGTAGCACCACCGATCCTCCACCCGGAGCCTCCAGCCGATCCCGATCCAAGAGGTCTGCAGGCGCATGACCGTCGCGGCCGCCATGACCACCGGGTCCACGCTGGACTCGGGCATCGAGCCGTGCGCGCCCCGCCCGAACAGACGGACCCTGCAGACTGTCCGCAGCGGCCTGGGTCGTGCCCGGCCGGTAGCCGACATGACCGGCGACACCGGGCATGACGTGCTGCCCCAAGATCACGTCCGGTCTCGGGAACCGCTCGAAGAGGCCGTCATCGATCATGGCCTAGGCGCCCTGGACGGTCTCGCCCCGTTCTGCGTCACCGGAGGCGCCAAAGCGATCGAGTTCCGGCTAGGGCCGGCCCAAGCGATCATCCTCGGCGCCATCACCGCTATCGGCGGAGGCATGCTCCGCGACGTCCTCATCCGCCAAGTCCCCACCGTGCCACGACACGACCTCTACGCCGTCCCCGCCCTCGCCGGCGCCGCCGTCCTAGCCGCCGCCCACGGCGCCGGCACCAACAGCGAAGCCCACCCCTCATCGGCTTCGCCGTCTGCTTCGCCATCCGCATCATCGGACTGCGACACAACATCCAGCTCCCGGTGTCAGCCAGCCAGCGGCGCATCCAAAGCGCCAAAGACGCGGAGCCGCTCCACGCCGACCACCAACGAGACGACCGCGGCCAGCGCGAGGTCGAGTAAGCGCCCCGGCTGCTCACCGGTCCGAGGCCAGAGGAAGCGGTTACGGCTCTCACGGTCATACCGGCGCCTCCACGTCAGGCCTGGGGTTTCGGGCCGGTCGTTGCGCCTCATGCAGGTCAGCGACCAGGTCGTCGCGTATCGCCCTCCTGCCCGGATCATCCCAGCGGTTGAGCATCTGTAGCGGATCGTCCGACAGGTCGTAGAGCTCGCCCTCGCTGCCGTCGTGCACGGTCCCCGGGAGGTAGGTCGTGCAGACCCACCCGTCCCGGGTAACGGTCCGCAGGTGCACGTCGACGCCGAACAGTTCGCTGTCCCACTCGGTTAGCACCCGCCCGGCCCCGTCGCCGTCGGAGCGGGGGAGAGCGTGTCCCTCCATCCAGTCCGGGCGGTCCACCCCGGCGATGGCGCAGATCGTGGGGGCCAGGTCGACCAGGCCTACCGGGGAGCGGACCACGGCGGGGGTCGCGGCGCTCGACGGGGCCGGCCTCCAAATGAGCGGGAGGCGCATGAGCCCGTCAACGTGGTATGGACCTTTGAATAGCAGACCGAAGTCTCCTTGGAGCTCTCCGTGGTCGGTGGTGAATATCACGTCGAGGTCCTCGGCCCATCCCCTCGCGTCGACGGCTCGCAGCACCCGTCCGAGCGCTTCGTCGATCAGCTCGCATTCGACGGCGTTGCGGGCGTTCACCTCTCTCACCTGATCGGCCGTGAGGGTTGCTGGTACCCACCGGGCCGGGGCCTCGTAGTTAGAGATGAGCGACCCGTCGTACCACATGCGCCAATGCCGCGGCTTGGCGTCTATCACGGCCTCTCTCTGCTCTGTCGACTCAATAAAGCCAGCCGGGAGCGGCACGTCGCGCCAGTTCACGCGGGCCATCTCGGATTCCGGCGGATCCCAGGGGTGGTGGGGGTCGGGGAAGCTCATCCAGCAGAACCAGTCGGCGTCGGGGTCGAGGGTGTCGAGCCAGGCGATCGTCCGGTCCGCCACCCAGTCGGTGTGGTACCACCCCCGGGGCACCGGGTTGACGTGGACCTGCGGGGCTCCCGTGTCGCCGCCGCCGGCCGCGTTCACCTGAAGCTCGGCGTCGACGGTGGGGTAGAACATACCCAGCGCCTCGGGATGCTCCGATCTGAGCCATCGGGCGTAGTGGAGCATGCCCTGCGCTCCGTGCGTCGCCAGTTCCATGTGCTCGAACCCTCGGTGCGAGCCGTTAGGCGGGGTCGTGCCTGTCGCCGACAAGGCGTTGTCCGGGAAGCGCACGAATGGGTCGAAGAAGGGCTCGAAGTGGGACTTGCCGACGAGGGCCGTCCTGTATCCGGCCGTTCGGAGCACTTCGGCGAAAGACGGTGCGTCGCCCGGGAGAGGCACGCCGTTCATCCACACGCCATGCGTCGACGGGTGCTGACCGGTGAGGATGGTCGAGCGGGACGGCATGCACACCACCGACTGGGGCACGGCTCGTTGGTAGTTGATGCCCTGGGCGGCGAGGGCATCCGCGACCGGGGTGCGGGCCAGCTCGGATCCGTTGCAGCCGAGGGTGTCGTAACGCTGCTGATCGGTCGTGACGAGCAGGATCTTGCGGGCCATCAGTCCGCCTCCATGAGATCGCGTAGGTGGTGTAGGGCCGCGCCGGCCGCTCCGGCGATCACCAGGGCCATCGTGGCCGGCTCGGCGTCGGCTGAGTACGAGACCAGGCACGATCCGTCGCCGAGGTCGAACACGTCGAGGGTGGAGAGGTGCTCCCGGATCGCGGGGGTCTTGAGCCGGTACTGGAAGCGTCGTTGCAGCGGATCGTTGGTGACGATCTCTTCAGGGATTGGCATCCCGGCCCCGGTGACCACGGTTCGCACGGTGCCCTCGACGGTCGCCGACTCGATCCCGGGGAACCATTCCGCGATGCGCGCCGGGTCACCGACTAGCGACCAGACGTCCCCGGCCGACCTGGCTATGCGCACCTGGCGGCGGACGCTGCCCCTCGTCCCGGTCACGGTTCCACGGCGCCGGTGGCCGTGGCGGCGCCGGTGCTCACTCCCCCGCCGGCGGCTGAGCCGGCGGCCACGCGGGCTAGTTCCGCGTCGATGAGCGCCTCCTCAGCCGCGATGTCGCGCAGAGCCGACGACCTTCGCCAGCGCCCTCGGAGCATCAGCACCGTCAGGAGGAAGGCGATCTGGCCGGCTGCGCACACCCACCACCATGTGCGCCACCGCTTGGGGGCCTTCGCCCGAGCCGCCAGCACGGCTGGGCCGTGCGCCTGCAGGTAGCTGCGGTCGGCGGCCGGCATCGCGCGCAGCCCGAGGAGTCTGGAGATGGCCGTCGCCGCAGTTCCCCAGCCTGTTTGCTCGTGCCTGGCTGTAGCCGAACACGGAGGTGAAGTAGATGACGAAGAAGCCGACGGCGGCGTAGTAGATCAGGAGAAGACGCTCACGCCGAGAGCGGCCACGATCACGTCGGCCTTGGCCATCTGTCGCCAGGGGTGGGCGAGGGCGTCGTTGACGTCGATGCCTCGCGCCCTCGACTCGACGAGTACACGTTCCCGGACCGACATCATCCTTTGGTCTCTGAGGCCCGGGGAGAGGTCCTTCAGCCAGATGAAGGCGACGACGAACATCACGGCACCGGCGATCCCTGCGATGTGGAACTGGTCCTGCCAGGCGGTGAGGTGGGTGAGCGTGTTGGAGGCCACCGCCGACACCATCAGGCTTCCGGCGACCGGCCCGAGGGTCCACAACCCCATCGCCGTCCCACGCCGCAGTTGAGGAGAGAAGTCCCGTATCAGTGCGGGAGTGGCCACCAGCACCACGCCCTCTATCAGCGCCGAGAGCGAGACCAAGGCGCCGTAGGCCACCGATCCCGGAGCGGCCGGGATGGCCCACGCCGTCAAGACGGCGTGTACCGCCAGGCCACCGACCACGAGGTTGGCGCGCCCCCAACGATCGGCCAGACCAGCGAAGAGGGATGCCATGGCCCCCACCGCATTGGAGATGACGATCAGGGTCAGGTACCAGCGGAACGAGATCTGGAAGTGGGCGAGGACCGACGGGGACACCGCCCCCTGCACGTACTGCTGGTAGTAGAGGACGATGGTTGAGGCGACCACCACACCCAGCAGCCAGTACCTCCCTGACCCGGCCGGGTAGCGATCGAGACGTCGTCTGGGCGACAGGCCGGACCGAACGGCGTTGCTCGGTACGTCCCTTCCCGTTGGGCCGACGGCCGCGGGAACCGTGCTTGGCATCGCAGTCTCCCTGACTAGCCGGGTCCGGCCAGGTCCCGGCGGCGCCGCAGGCTGGCCTCCGCGGCGTGGACCATGAGGTTGCGGGCCATCGACGATTCCTGCTCGGCCGCCCGGCGGGCATACACGTCGGCGCGCGCGTCGTGAGCCGCGTCCGATTCCGGTTCGGCCAGTACGGCGTACTCGACCAGGTGACAGGCCAGCCGCAGGTCCCCCGAACCGGCCAGTTCGGCGGCCCGCCGCAGCACCGCCGATACGCCGCCGGCCATGTCGACCCATTCCTTCGCCTGCTGCCGGCGGGGCGCCGGGAGCAGCTGGTCGGGCTCTCCGTCGTACCAACCCCCATATCTGCGCCACACGTTGCGCACCAGGAACTGCGGGTGGTCGTATACCGGCCGGAGATACGGTCGGTCGGCGAGGCGGGCGGGCACCTCGACCTCGTGGATCACCCGATCGAGGGTCGCCCCGGTGTTCATCAACTCCAGCACCTGGGTCTCGATGGAGTCGAGCAGATCGGCCGTGTCGCTCAGTGCGACGGCGATCCGGTCTGCACCGAATACGGGCAGGCCGTGGCCCGAAACCATGATATCGGCTCCCATCCCTGCCATCTTCCGCAGGGCGACGGCCCAATCACTCAGGTACCGCTGAACTTTTTGCGGGTTCCCGGCGTTGGGCACGGCCCAGATGAACAGGTCTCCTGGGTGAAGGATCCTCGCCTCGGGCACCCAGGTCCAGGTGGCATCGTCTGTCTCCCCCCTGGCGTGGTGCAGCTCGAAGGTCAGCGTTCCCCGCCGGAACGTCATATGGTCGTCGTATGTGACATCGGGGAAGCGGTACTCCCCGGGCCACTCGAACGATTCGACCGGGAGCCCGAACTGCCGCTTGTTGATGGCCGAGTTCCACCCGCGGGTCCGCTGGTACCTGCGGAAGTGGTCCGGAATGGCCGCGTGGCCGTACACGGTCGGCCCCACCCAGCCCCGATCCACCGCCTCGGCTTCGAAGCGAGCGGTGCCGAACACGTGATCGATGTGGTGGTGGGAGTACACCGCGTCGGTTAGGGGGCTATCCGGGCGCCAGGCGCGGACGCCGTCGTAGACGACGTCGCGATCGAACATCCCTCCCGTGTCAAGCATCACGAGCCCGTCTCCCGTGTCGAGGGCGCTCATGCTGGCGATGCTCTTGATGTAGAGCACACCGTCGGCGATCTCCTCGGCGGCCAGGTCGGCGATGGGGCGCACCGGGTGCTCCCCGAAGACCAAATCGCCGTCACCTTGCCAGTGACGCTCGGCTAGATCGGAGATCTTGCCCATACCCGTACCTCTCTCCTGTTCGTTTTCACGGTCGCCTGGCGTCGTCCCCGGTGCGCACCTTCGAGGCCACGGCCCATGACGGCGGAGCCGTGAGCAGCCCGCAGCACATGTCGACCAGGTCGGCGACGAAGCGGGATGCGGCGGCCGCTCCCAGCCGGCCCCCGTCGCGCTCCTCCTCGGCGCTGGCGATGGCGACAAGGACGAACTCCACCATCATGTCGACGCGCCGGGTCTGCGCCGAGCGCGGGACTCCGGTCAGCTGGCGTATCAACGCGGCGCGCACGGACCGGAAGCTGCTAGCCGTCAGCGACGCCCTCACCAGGTCACGGAAGGCTGGGTCGAAAGATGCCTGGAGGAGGAACCGGCCCCAGTAGCTGGTGGCCGCCAAGACGGTCACCTCCCCCAAGGGGACGACGAACGCGCCGACCAGGTCCCGGAGATCGGGCTCCGGGCCGATCTCCGCCAGCAGCTCGTTTCGCCGCAGGTTGATGGGACCCATCCTGGCGTCCATCACCGCCGCGATCAGCCCCTCGCGGGACCCGAAGTAGTACTGAACCACCGACTTGTTCCGTTGGCCGGACTCCTGCTGCACGTCCCGCAGCGTCATCGCGCCGATCCCGCGGGTCGCCGCCAGCCTCTCGGCCACATCGACCAGATGAGAACGAAGCCCCCCGACCACGGCCGCTACTTTAAGGCATTGCCCTTAATGTGTCAACGGCCTGCCGGGCTGCTTTGGAATGGGAGCCTGCGAGCCTTGAGCCCCGGCTCGTTTGGCAAGGCAGCGCCAGCGGGCACCAGCCCCGCCGGCGACCTCACTCCCCGGGCACCGCCAGCCGGTAGCCGACCGACGGGTCGCTTTGGAGCAACCTTCCCTTCTCGTCGTGGAGCTTTCGTCTGAGGCGGTAGGCGTAGACCTTGAGGTACTGCATTTCGGTGCTGTAATGGGGTCCCCAGACGTTCTCCAGGATCATTCGGCGAGTGCAGACCTTGCCGACGTGATGAGCGAGGTAGGCGATGAACTCGAACTCTTTGGGCGTGAGGTCGAGGGGTTGACCATCGAGCCTGGCCTCGTGATGGACGAGGTCGAGTTGAAGCGGCCCGACCACGATCTCCGTGGCGCGTTCGTCGTCAGCGGGACGGTGACGGAGCGCCACGGTGATGCGAGCGTTCAGCTCGCGCATCCCGAACGGCTTGGTCATGTAGTCGTCGGCGCCCTTCTCGAGGGCTTCTACCTTCCGGTCTTCTGAGCCGTCCGCGGACAGCACGATGATTGGCACCTGGCTCCAGGTCCGGACCCGTTCGCAGATTACAAGTCCGTCGAGGTCAGGAAGGCCGAGGTCCAAGACGATGACGTCCGGCGGCCGAATGGCCGCTTCGCTCAGCCCTTCGTTACCTGTCTCCGCGGTCCTCAGTTGGTGGCCTAGGGCTTCGAGCCCGACGCGGCATACGCTCAACAGGCCTGGGTCGTCGTCAATGATGAGGATCTGCGACAAGCTTCGGCTCCTCGGGGATCGGCGTGGCGACAGCCAGCGTGAAGCAGAAGGTGGCTCCGCCACCAGGGGATCCGTCCAGCCAGATCTTTTGGCCGTGGGCTTCAACGAAGGTCTTGGCGATGCTCAGCCCTAGCCCGGCCCCGGCGTCGTCGGGACGGCGGGCGAACAGCTCGAACATCTCGTTTCGTCGGTCAGGGCTGACTCCAGGGCCGCGGTCGGTGACCGACACCTCGATGCGGTCTTGACCGGACAGGGCCGCCCGAACGGTGATCGGCTGGTCCTTGGGGCTGTGCCGCAGCGCGTTCTCCAACAGGTTCGTGAGTACCCGAGAGATGAGCACGACATCAGCGTCGATCGGCGGCAGGTCCTCGGGCACCTCGGTCTGTATCACGTGGCCGCGGGGTGCGAGGTCGTCGACGACGCTGGTCACGAGGTCGGCGAGGGACGTCACCGCGTAGCGTGGCTGGAGTATCCCGGCTTGGATGCGGCTCACGTCGAGGAGGTTCTGTACCAGTTCCGCGAGGCGGTCGGCTTGAACGTCGATGAGCTGCGCCAGCCCGCGAGCGGTCTTCGGGTCGAGGTCGAGTTCGGTGTCGGCGAGGGTGGACGAGGACGCCTTGATCGAGGTGAGGGGCGCCCGCAGATCGTGCGACACCGCGCTGACGAGGGTCTTGGCGAGCTGGCCCATCTCCTCGGACAGCCTGATCTGCAGGGCTTCGTCGCGCAGCTGTACGCGCTCGACGGCGAGCGCGATATGGTTCGCGAAGAGCAGCAGAGGCTCCCGCCGGTGGGCGGTCGCGGCTTCGCTGGTGAGGACGAGCAATCCGACCGGCCGGCCGGCTGCGGTTAGAGCGACGACGAGCAGACCATCGAGCTCGAACGGTCGCGGGTTGAGGGTCGCCAGTTCGCCGGCGGGGGGCAGCACGCGACGGAGTTGCGTCTCGGACAAGAGCGGACCGGCGGCGGCAACGATGTCCAGCCGACCGGCCTGCGGGAGCAGCAGCGCCACCTGTCGTGCGCTGAACACCTCGGACACCGTTGCGACGACGGCGGAGAGCAGCACGTCGAGGGGTTTGTCTTCGACGAGAAGGTGTGAAAGCTGGAATAGCTCCCGGATCTCACGGCCTTGGCGGCGGGCCTCGGCCTGGGCCGAGTTCATGACGGCTACGACCTTCGACACCAGCAGCATCACCACGCCGTACACCCCTAGTGCCACCCAGTTCTGCGGGGCACCGACCGACAGCGTCAGGTACGGGGGGATGAAGAAGAAGTCGTAGACGAAGAACCCGATGGCGACGCTCGCGACGCCCGCCGCGAAACCGCCGGTGATGACGCCGATGACCACGGGCACGACCAAGACCAGCGCCGTGGTTGCGATGCTGAGGTGGCTTCTCAGCGGGACCATGCCGGCGGTGAGGGCCGCCATGATGGCTACGGCGGCGATCGTGCCGGTCCAGCTGCGTCTCACTGCTCTTCCTCCGTGTCCATTATCGCGGCGGCGCAAGCCAATCGCGAGTCGCAGGCGGGCTACCGGCCGCGGATCGCGGCACGAGCGGCGCTCATCGGGTCTCCCGTTGTTGGGCGGTCTCGCCCGGGCGCACCCCAGCAGGGTCGCGGCGTCGGGCGATGATGCGGACGTCCACCCCCGCCTCGGCCGCGAGACGGGAGATCCTCTTCACCACAGAGCCGCCTCCGATCAGTTCCCGCCATCGGCTTCGCTGGGTGGATCCGATGACGATCTGGGTGATCTGGTGTTGGCGGGCGAAATCGATGATGGCCCGTCCCGGCTCGTCACCGTCGATCTCGTGCCAGCCGGCGCCGACGCCGGACGCCACCTGGCGGAGATACTCGAGGCGCCCGTCGTCTGACGGGCGCCGGGTGTCGCCGCTTCTGACGTGGACGACTTGGAGGTCGGCCTTGTTGCGCGCGGCCATGCGCGCCGCGCGGCGGATGATCGCATCTGTGCCCGGGGCGGTGGTGACCGCAGCCGCGAACCGTTCGGCCGTGTCCCACACCTCGTCGGTGTCGGCCCCTCGCAGGTACTCCAGCAACTCCTCTTCGGTCTCGTCTGCGAGGAAGCGCAGGGCCAGCTCCCGCAAGGCGATCAGGTTCTCTACCCGGAAGAAATTGGTGAGAGCTTGTGGCACCTTGTCTGGGGGGTAGATGTTGCCGTGCAGCATCCGGCGCCGGAGTTGCTCGGGGGAGGAGTCCACCAGTTCGATCTGGTCGGCGCGTCGCACCACCCAGTCCGGGACTCGCTCGCGAACGGCGGTGCCGGTGATGCGTTCGACGGCGTCGGCGATGCTCTCGAGGTGCTGGATGTTGACGGTGCTGATCACGTCTATCCCCGCTTCGAGAAGCTGCAGCACGTCTTGCCAACGCTTCTCGTGGATCCCGGATCCGGGCACGTTGGTATGGGCCAGTTCATCGACCAGCACTACTTGGGGGTGACGCCGGATGACAGCGTCGAGGTCCATCTCCTCGAGCATGGCCCCGCGATAGCGGACCGGTCGTCGGGGCACGACCTCCAGGCCCGCGGTCCTGGCTCGGGTCACGGGTCGCCCGTGGGTTTCTACGATCCCCACGACGACATCTGCTCCTCTCTGCTGGCGCCGCAGGGCTTCGTCGAGCATGGCGACGGTCTTGCCGACCCCGGCGGTGGCCCCCAGGTAGATGCGGAAATGACCGGCCGGCTCCACCGCGTCGCTCACCTCGCCTGGTTCGGCGGCGCTCGGGCTGGCACGCGGTTCCGGCGGCGCTTGTCGCAACGTTTCGACGCCCCGGGCCGGCGGTGGGCTGGGGGCAGCGGCCGGGGCGGCGCCGGAGGGGCCTCGGTTGGCCTCGGCGGGCGGGGTGGGCGCGTCGAGTCGGTACAGCGGGTTCCACACCGCCAACCGGTCGCCCGCCAACCGGGCGGTGCCCTGCACGGTGCAACGAGCGCCTACGATCAGCCCGGCGACGGAGGTCCGTCCGAGGAAGATCAGCTCGAGCTGGCCGGTCCCGTCGTCGAGGGTGCAGCAGTAGGCCGGTCCGCTGCCGTAGGCCACGGTATCCACGGCGCGGACGGTCCCGGAAACCACGACCCCGGCCCTAGGGATGGCATCCTCGACCCGTCGGGCGAAGGAGCGGCCTCCGCAAGGGGTGACGGCGCCGGCGAAACCGAAGCTGCTCATCGCAGCTGGGCGAGTGCCTCGTTGAGCTGCAGCACGTCGAGGTAGCTGCTGCCGAGGAAACCGAGCTGCGGGCCGTGCGTCTCCCTGGCTATCAGCTGACGCAGCGCCGAAGGTGCCAGGCCGGTCGCCTTGGCGACCATCGGGACCTCCGCGAGGGCATCAGCTGGGGTGATGTCGGGGTCGTATCCGCTACCCGAGGTCGTCACCAGATCGGCGGTCGGTGTCACTCCCCGGGCTTTCCAATAGGCGATGAGCTTCTTGGTGTCTTCCACCAGCACCTTGGAGCGCGGGCCTAGGTTCGTGGCTCCCGACCCGCCGCGGACTCCGTTGGCGACGAGCGGGTTGTCACCGCCCGCGGCCCCGAGTTTGGGGTCAGCAGCGTACGGGCCGAGATCGTCGGGCCGTCCCTGGAACACGCAACTGCCCGCCGGGTGCCCCGGGCACGCAGCGTCGGACCAGTTCTGCCCGATGAGGGTGGACCCGTTCTTGGACATCGACCCGTTGGCTTGGTGCGAGAAGAGCGCCTGACCGATGCCGGTCTCAGCCAAGGGATACGCCAGCCCGAGCAGCACAAAGAACACGACGGTGACCGTGACGCCACGGCGGAGGTTGACGAGGAGATGGGTAGGCATCAGTGGAAGGCTCCGGTGGCGGCAAGCACCAAGTCGATGAGCTTTATGAAGATGAACGGGACGATGACACCGCCGACCCCGTAGATGAATACGTTGCGTCGGAGGATGGCGGCGGCACCGGAGGGCCGGAACCGCACCCCTCTCAAAGCCAGCGGGATGAGCGCGACGATGACCAGAGCGTTGAAGATGACCGCCGACAGCACGGCGGTCTCGGGGCTGTGCAGGCGCATGACGTTGAGCGCGTGGAGTTGCGGATAGGTCACCACGAACAGCGCCGGGATGATGGCGAAGTACTTGGCGACGTCGTTCGCGATTGAGAAGGTGGTGAGGGCTCCGCGGGTGATGAGGAGCTGCTTGCCGATCTCGACTACGTCGATGAGTTTGGTGGGGTTCGAGTCGAGGTCGACCATGTTCCCGGCTTCTTTCGCGGCGGTCGTCCCAGTGTTCATTGCGACACCGACGTCGGCTTGGGCGAGGGCCGGCGCGTCGTTGGTGCCGTCGCCGGTCATCGCGACGAGCTTGCCCCCCTCCTGCTCCGCTTTGATGAGGTTCATCTTGGCTTCCGGAGTCGCTTCGGCCAGGTAGTCGTCGACGCCAGCCTCTTGGGCTATGGCGGCCGCGGTGAGGGGGTTGTCACCGGTGATCATGACCGTGCGGATGCCGATGGCCCGCATCTGAGCGAAGCGCTCCTGAATGCCCTGCTTGACGACGTCCTTCAGTTCGACGACCCCGAGGAGGTCTTGGCCGTCGGCGACGGCCAACGGCGTGGCACCCGAGCGCGCCACCCGCTCGACGATGCTGTCGAGCTCGGCGGAGGGGCTGCCGCCGCGTTCAGTCACCCAGCGGCTGACGGCTTGGGCGGCACCCTTGCGGAGCCGGCGCCCGTCGACGTCGAGGCCGGACATCCGGGTCTGGGCGCTGAAGGGCACGAAGAGATGATCTGCGCTCAGCTCCCGTTCGCGGATGTTGAACCGCTGCTTGGCGAGAACGACGATGGAGCGGCCCTCCGGGGTCTCGTCGGCCAGCGAGGCCAGCTGGGCAGCCGCGGCCAGCTCCTCTTCGCTGTGGCCGCCGACGGCGTGGAACGCCGAGGCCATGCGATTGCCGAGCGTTATGGTGCCGGTCTTGTCCAAGAGGAGCGTCTGCACGTCGCCGGCAGCCTCGACCGCTCGACCGCTCATGGCGAGGACGTTGCGCTGCACCAGGCGGTCCATGCCGGCGATGCCGATCGCGGAGAGCAGCGCTCCGATGGTCGTCGGGATGAGGCACACGAGGAGGGCCACCAGGACCACCACCGAGACGGTGGCGCCGGCGAAGCGCGCGAAGGGCTGGAGCGCTACCACCACGGGCACGAAAATGATGGTCAGCGCGGCCAGCAAGATGGTGAGAGCGATCTCGTTGGGGGTCTTCTGGCGCTGAGCGCCCTCGACCAGGTTGATCATCCTGTCCATGAACGTGTGACCGCGTTCGGCGGTGATCCGGATCACGATCCGGTCCGACAGCACCTTGGTGCCGCCGGTCACCGCCGAGCGGTCCCCGCCGGATTCGCGGATCACCGGCGCGGACTCTCCAGTGATCGCCGACTCGTCGACCGACGCCACCCCTTCGGTGATCTCGCCATCGGAGGGGATCACGTCGCCGGCCTCGCACACCACCCGGTCGCCCTTGCCGAGGTCAGCGGCCGCGACCCGTTCCTCGCTCCCGTCCTCACCGAGCCGTCGCGCCTCGGTCTCGACCCGCAGTCGCCGCAACGTGTCGGCCTGAGCCTTCCCGCGCCCTTCGGCGACGGCTTCCGCGAAGTTGGCGAAGTACACCGTCAGGGCCAGCCACACGGTTATCAGCCAGGCGAACAGGCTGGGATGAACGATCGACTCGACGAGGGTCACCACCGTGCCGATCAGAACGACGAACATCACCGGGTTCTTGACTTGCACACGGGGGTGGAACTTCTTCATCCCCTCGACGGCCGCTTGGGAGAGAATCTCTCGGTCGAACAGCCCGCGGCGCCGGCTCACGCCGCCAGCAGCCTCAGAGGGTGGCGTCATCCCGCCGGGCCCTCGGGCTTCTCGGCTCTCAACGTCGACCATGCAACAGTTCCTTTCGACAGACGGCGCAACAGCAGCCGGCCCCGGCGGTCGGCATCAGAAGAACCTTCCGTAGGAGAGCTGCTCGACGATCGGTCCGAGCGACACCGCCGGGAAGAACGTCAAGGCCCCGACGATGAGCGTCACTCCGAGGAGCAGACCGATGAAGATCGGCTTGTCGGTGCGGAATGTCCCGAGCGAGGCAGGGACGACGTCTTTGACGGCCAGGCTTCCGGCCAACGCCAGGACGGGGACGATGATGGCGAAACGCCCGAGGAGCAGCCCGACCGTCTCGGTGATGTTGTAGAAGGGTGTGTTCGAGGTGAGGCCGGCGAAGGCAGAGCCGTTGTTGTTGGTGACCGATGTGTACGAGTAGAGGATCTCCGAAAAGCCGTGCGGTCCGGCGTTGAGCGGCCCAGCCCGCCCGGCGTGAACCGACACCGCGACCGCGGTCAACGCCAGCACGACTATCGGCATGACCAGCACCCCGAGCGCCGCCAGCTTCACCTCCCGGGCCTGGATCTTCTTGCCCAGGTACTCCGGAGTGCGACCGACCATCAACCCGCCGATGAAGACCGTGATGATGGCGAACAGCAGGATCGAGTACAGCCCGGTGCCGACCCCGCCAGGGCTGACCTCGCCGAGCATCATCCCCGTCATCGTGGCGAACCCGCCCATCGGGTTGTACGAGTCGTTGGCCGAGTCGACGCTGCCGGTTGAGGTCTGCGTGGAGGTGATGTTGTAGAAGGCCGAGGAGGTGTCTCCGAAGCGGACCTCCTTGCCCACCATGTTGCCCCCCGGCTGCCGGTCCAGCCCGGCGGCCGCCACGGCAGGGTTGGGCTGGTGCTCGGCGGTGGCACCGATGGCCAGCCAACCGCCGAACAGTACGGCCATGACCGCCAGGACGGCTACGCCCTGGCGGAGCTGGCCGACCATCTTCCCGAAGGTGTAGGTGAGGCCGACCGGAATGCTCAAGATCAGCGCCAGCGACAAGAAGTTCGTGAGGCCGGTCGGATTCTCGAAGGGGCTCGCACCGTTGGCGTTGAAGAATCCTCCTCCGTTGGTGCCCAATTGCTTGATGGCTTCTTGGGAGGCGACCGGCCCCCGGGGGATGGCCTGCCGGACGCCGTTGAGGGCGTCGCTGACATGCACCGGCCCGGAAAGGGTCTGAATGGCCCCCTGGGCCATGAACACAACCGCTGACAGAAACGCGATCGGGAGCAGGATGTAGAGGGTGCCGCGGACGAGGTCCACCCAAAAGTTTCCGATGGTCCTCGACCCTTTGCGCGCGAACCCGCGGATGAGGGCCACGGCCACGGCGACACCGACCGAGGCGCTGAGGAAGTTTTGCAGCGCCAGCGTCCCCATCTGCGAGAGGTACGACATGGTCGACTCCCCCGAGTAGTTCTGCCAGTTGGTGTTGGTCACGAACGAGACGATCGTGTTCCACGCCAGCGCCGGGGTCACCCCGGACTGATGTTGGGGATTCAACGGGAGGTGGCCTTGCAGCCGGAGAAGTACGTAGCCGATCACCAAGACGACGCCGGAGAAGACTATGACGGAGGCGCCGTAGCGCTGCCACGACTGCTCCGCGTCCGCGTCGACTCCGATGACCCGGTAGATCGGGCGTTCGAGGACGGCCAACCAGCGGGTGCGGTTCTCGTACACCGCCACCATGTAGGCACCGAGGAACCGCCAGGCGATCACCAATACGACGACCATGGAGACGATGGTCCACCCGAACCCCATCAGAACCGCTCCGCCTTGAACAGCGCGTAGCCGAGGTAGAGGAACACCCCGGCCGACAGAGCGAGGAGCAACCCGTCCGCCACGGTCATACCCGCTCCAACCCCCAGATCAGCGCCAACATCGCCGCGACGAAAGCGGCGATTCCAACTACCACAAGGAAGTCTGCCATGGAGACAGCGTCGCCCCGCTCGCGGTAACGGCGCGGTGGAGATCGGCCGCGACCCGGTGAACAGACGGTGTATGAGCCCGTCACCTGATCACGCGGCGCCGGAGGTCGAGGCTTTCAGCCGGGCGGAGGGGGTGGGGTCGGTCCCGGCCGGACGGCCCGCAGACCGGCATAAACCGTGAGGGAGAGCACCGTCACCCAGGCGGCGACGCCTACCCACACCCAGGCGGTGGCGACGGTGACCATGAAACTGAAGTGGGCGGCCCGGCCCAGGCTCAGCGACGCGACGCTGTACATGCCCAGAGGGAACACCACGTTCCAAAGCCTCGGCTCGTAGGTCCTCGGGTAGCCCCGCACCAGGTAGCGCCAGATGCCGAGCAGGATCAGCAGCGGGATCCACCAGGTCCCCCACGCCCACAGCACGAACGACAGGCCGATGAGCAACGGGCGCAGGGCGCTGACCACGACCGAGGGGTGCGTCCCCCCGGTGAGGGCCAGGACACCGGCTGCGGCACGGACGCTGATGGCCGCGGCGCCCATGGCGATCCAGTAGGCCGGTCCCATCTCTGCGGGGGTGACCTCGATCACCAGCAGGCGCAGGAAGATGATGACGATGAGGATCAAATAGAGCATCACCCCGACCGCCCACAGGCTGGCCGCGACCGCAGGGACGATCTCGACTGACCATCCCCCAGGCAGGGCAGGGGCGGCGGCGGCCGCCGCGATGGACAAGGATTGGGTGGCGACCACCCAGACCAGCCAAGTGCCGTTGATCTCCCCCAACACTGGACGGCGGGCTGCAGCCACGATCGACCACGGAAGCCCGTAGGTGAGGGCCAGCCACAATAAGGCCGCGGCGGCGGCCAAGGCGAGCACGACGGTGTCGTGGCCGGCCACCGCGGTGCGGGCTGCGAGCACGTCGGTGCCGGCCACCACCGTGAAGTAGGCCATTGCGGTGGTCGGGTCGCGCAAGCTCTTGGTCACCCACGACCGATACCAGACCAACCTGGCCAGGTAGGCGACCGCGAGCAGCACGTAGCCGGCTACGGCAAAACCGAAAATGACCTGCGAGATCAGGCGATGGCCGGCGAGGGCGGTCCCGAGCGACACAATGCCCGTCGCCATGACCAAGGCGAAGTAGCCCGGGTCCAAGGTGGCCAGGTTGCGCTTCCACAGCCCGGTCGGAGCGTCACTCAAGCCATCGGCTCTCTAGCAGGGGACGCCGATTTTGCGCCACCGACGACCGCTGGTCCCCGGTTGGCCCAGGCCGCGACAGCATGCACCTGGAACAACCACGGGGCGTGACTATGACCTTGACATCAGGGTTGCCGGCGAACAGACCGCGGAACCGGATGGACACGCTTTGACGGTAGTCGTAATGGTTCCCCAAGAGACCGACCCCCATCGCCTCAGCGATCCCCAAGACGATGACGATGGCGAGCAGGATGAGCGCGATCCAGTCGACCGGGCTGGTGGTGGCCCGCTCCCTGGCGACTAGCAGACGCCGCCCGGCCAACAGTCCCATCCCGCCGAAGATGAGCGTCTGTGGCGATCGTGCCAGCCCAAGCCGAGAAGCTCCGGTAGCCGTCCTCGGGGATGCCTATCCAGCAGCACCGCCAAAAGCCCTGTTTATCTAGCGGTGACTAGAGATAGAGTGCGCCGAGGGAAGGTCCCAATGAGATCAGCAAGGAGCACGCGGCGATGACCATGACCGACAGAGAGGCGTCACAGGCGATGCTCGCCCACCATCAGAGTCTGAGCGACGGCGTCGACCTCCGCTCCCGTGCCGTGCGCCAGGCGGTGCAGGCCGGAACGGGCTGGGAGCCGGCGGCAGCGGCGCTGATCGCCTACCTGGCCGATGAGGTACTGCCGCACGCGACAGCCGAGGAGCGAAGCATCTACCAGGCCGCTCGAGCCCACTCCGAGCTGGACGAGCCGATCCTGAGCCTGCTCGACGAGCACAGGCGGCTAGCCGGCGCAGCCGAACGGTTGGCCAGCGCCGACTCCGCCGACGAGGCCGACGACCTGGCCGCTTCGATCAGCTCGCTGTTCATCTCGCACGTACAGAAGGAGAACGACGTAGTCCTCCCGCTGGTCGCGGCCGACCCGGATGCAGATCTGGCCGGCCTGGTCGAACAGATGCACCGCCTGACCGAGGCGGCGCGCCGGGATGACCCGCCCGAGGCCCCGGCGACGACCGACGTGGTGACCGGCCTTACGTCGCTGGTGCTCGAGGCGGCCGCCGCTCTCGCCAAGGCAGGGCAGGGTGACCGGGCGTGCGGGTTGGCCGCCAGGGCGTGGGCGCTGCTGCGCGCGCCGCAACCGAAGCTGGCCGGCCGGGTCACCGCCAAGCTGCACGGCCTGGCCCGTTCCGTGACCGTGGAGCCGGTCGCCTTCAGGTCCGCCCCCCAGCCTTCCGCCACTTCTGGTGACGCCGAGTTGGATGTGCGGCCCATGGCACCGGCGCAGCGCCACGAGAAGATCTTCGCCACTTACGGCGCACTCGCCCCTGGGTCGGCGTTCGTGCTGGTCAACGACCATGACCCCAAGCCGCTGGGCTACCAGTTCGAGGCCGAGCACGCCGGGGAGTTCACCTGGGAGGCGCTGGAGGAAGGCCCGACGGTGTGGCGGGTTCGGATCGGACGGCCGGCCGATCCGGCCACCGCCGGGACCGAGTCCGAACTGGACGTGCGCCGCTTCCCTCACGGGCGGCGCCACGACGTGATCTTCACGACCTTCCAGGCGCTGGCGCCGGGCGGGGGTTTCATCCTGGTCAACGACCACGACCCGGTGCCATTGCGCTACCAGTTCGACGCCCAGTTCCCGGGCGGCTACACCTGGGACTACCAGGAGGCTGGCCCAAAGTTGTGGCGGGTGCGCATCGGCCGGCCTGCGCCCGTCGCTGTCGGACGATGAGCGGCGCCCCTCTCGACCTCGAAGAGCTGGCCGGGCGTAGCTACGCGTACGGGTTCGTCACCGATCTGGACACCGACCTCGCCCCGAAAGGGCTGAACGAGGAGGTGATCGGGATGATCTCGGCCAAGAAGGAAGAGCCAGATTGGCTGCTCGACTGGCGGCTTCGCGCCTACCGGCACTGGCGGACGATGTCCGAACCGGTCTGGCAGAACGTGCGCTTCGACCCGATCGACTACGACGACATCATCTACTACGCCGCCCCCAAGACCAAGGAGGCGCTGTCCAGCTTGGACGAGGTGGACCCGGAGATCCGGGCCATGTTCGACAAGCTCGGTATCTCGCTGGCCGAACAGGAGCGCCTGTCGGGGGTGGCGATCGACGCGGTGGTCGACTCGGTATCGGTGGCCACCACGTTCCAGGCCAAACTGGCCGAGGCCGGGGTGGTCTTCTGCTCGTTCTCCGAGGCGGTCCGCCGCTACCCGGAGCTGGTCAGGCCCCACCTCGGTTCGGTCGTCTCGTACCGGGACAACTTCTTCGCCGCCTTGAACTCGGCGGTGTTCACCGACGGCTCATTCTGCTACGTGCCCAAAGGGGTGCGCTGCCCCATGGAGCTGTCCACCTACTTCCGGATCAACGCCGCCGGCACCGGTCAGTTCGAACGCACCCTGATCGTGGTCGAAGACGGCGCCGAGGTGTCCTACCTGGAGGGGTGCACCGCGCCCATGCGCGACGAGAACCAACTGCACGCCGCGGTGGTCGAGCTGGTGGCGATGGAAGGGGCCAAGATCAAGTACTCGACCGTGCAGAACTGGTACCCGGGCGACGCGGAAGGTCGCGGCGGGATATACAACTTCGTGACCAAGCGGGGGCTCTGCACCGGGGCCCGCTCGAAGATCTCCTGGACTCAGGTCGAGACCGGCTCGGCGATCACTTGGAAGTATCCCGGGGTGGTCCTGAAAGGCGACGAGTCGGTCGGCGAGTTCTACTCGGTGGCGCTGTCGGCCAACCACCAGCAGGCCGACACCGGCACGAAGATGATCCATATCGGTCGTGACACCAAGAGCACCATCGTGTCCAAGGCGATCTCGGCCGGTCACGGGCAGAACACCTACCGAGGACTGGTGAAGATGCTGCGCTCGGCCGAAGGGGCCCGCAACCACACCCGCTGCGACTCTCTTCTGATCGGACCGGACTGCGGAGCGCACACCTTCCCCTACATCGAGGTGAAGCATCCCACGGCCCGGGCGGAGCACGAAGCGTCGACATCCAAGGTGAGCGAGGACCAGCTGTTCTACGCCCGCCAGCGCGGCATACCAGAAGAGGAGGCGACCTCGATGATCGTCAACGGCTTCTGCCGGGAGGTGTTCAAGGAGTTGCCGATGGAGTTCGCGGTGGAGGCCCAGCGGCTCCTGTCGGTGAGCTTGGAAGGAGCGGTCGGCTGATGCTGGTGATCGAGGGACTCCACGTCGAGGTGGGCCGAACCGAGATACTTGCCGGCTTGGACCTGGCCATACCGGCCGGGGAGATCCACGCCGTGATGGGCCCGAACGGAGCGGGCAAGAGCACCCTGGCCAACGTCTTGGCCGGACGCGACGGCTACCGGGTCACAGCCGGCCGGGTCAAGTTCTTGGATCACGATCTGCTGGCGATGTCCCCCGAAGAGCGGGCCGCGGCGGGCGTGTTCCTGGCCTTCCAGCAGCCGGTCGAGATACCCGGCGTGCCAAACATGTACTTCTTGCGGACCGCTCTCAACTCGCTGCAGCGCGCCCACGGCCTCGCCGAGATCGGCCCCAGCGAATTCCTGGCCCTGGCGCAAGACAAGGTCCGTCTGGTCGGCATCGACCCGGCGCTGATGAGCCGTTCGGTCAACGAAGGCTTCTCCGGCGGCGAGAAGAAGCGCAACGAGATCCTGCAGCTGGCGGTGCTGGAGCCTCGCCTGGCGATCCTCGACGAGACGGACTCCGGTCTGGACATCGACGCCCTGCGGGTGGTGGCTGACGGCGTCAACGCGCTGCGCCGCCCCGACCGCGCCGCGTTGGTCATCACCCACCACCGCCGGCTCTTGGACCTGCTCGTGCCCGACCGGGTCCACGTGCTGGTCGGAGGCCGGATCATCCGATCCGGCGGCGCCGAGCTGGCCGGGGAGCTGGAACGGACCGGGTACACCGGCCTCCGAGACGACCGCCGCGACCCGGTCGCCACGATCGGAGCGTCGCGGTGACCTCGCAGGTGGCGGAGCGGACCTGGCAGCACAACGTCCACCTCTCGGGCGGGGCGCCGGCGGAGCGGCCGGGCGAGCCGGCGTGGCTGTCCGCCGCCCGGCGGTCGGCGTTCGACTGGCTGTCCCAGCACGGCTTCCCCACCCGCAAAGACGAGGACTGGCGGTACTTCGATCTGGCCCCCGTTTTGGGCCTGGCGTTCAGCCCCAACCGCGAGCCCTCGATCGAACCTCGAGCGGCCGACCTCGGAGCCGTCGCCGGCCCGAGCCTCGGTGGGCCCCGGCTGGTGGTCCTCAACGGCCGCTACTCGCCGCTTCTCTCCGACGTCACGCTCGGCCTGGGTGACGGGCTTCACGTCGCGTCCCTTGCCGGCGAGATCCGCGACGGCGGCCCCGGGCTGGCCCAACGCTGGGGCGACGGCGCATATAGCCATGCCTTCGACGCGTTGAACGCTGCGCTCGCGGTCGACGGCGTCTACATCGAGCTGGCTCCCCAGACGACCGCCGACGCCGCGATCGAGATCGTCTACCTGACCGTCGCCGCCGGCGATTTGCCGCTGGTCAGTCCTCGCAGCGTCATCTTCGCCCAGGCGGGGAGCAGGGCCACCATCGTCGAGACCCACCTGGGCCTCGGGCACGGTCACTCGCTGACCAACAGCCACACGCGGGTGGTCCTGGCGGCCGGAGCCCACGTCGAGCACTACCGGTTCCAGGCCGAAGGACCGGAGGCTTCCCATCTCTCGGTGGTTGAGGTGCACGCCGGTGAGGCCAGCCGCTTTGCCTCTCGCACGCTGGCCGTCGGCGGTCTTCGCGCCCGCCACGAAGTGCGAGCCCGGCTCGTCGCCCCCTCCGCCGAGCTGCGACTCGACGGGCTGTACCTTCCGGCCGGCGAGCAGTGCCACGACAACCCGGTGCTCGTCGAGCACCTCGCTCCCGGCTGCACCAGCCGTCAGCTCTACAAGGGGATCGTCAAAGACGCCGGGCACGGGATCTTCAACGGGCACGTGATCGTGGGGGCGGCCGCGGTCGGCACCGAGGCCCACCAGACCAACAAGACCCTGCTGCTCTCCGACCGGGCCGAGGTGGACACCCGCCCGAGGCTGGAGATCTTCACCGATGAGGTCGCCGCCACCCACGGCGCGGCCGTCGGCCAGCTGGACCAAGACGCCCTGTTTTACCTTCGCTCCAGAGGGATACCCGACCGCGACGCGCAGGCCATGCTGGTGGCGGGTTTCGCGGCGGACGTGCTCGACGGTTTCGCTCCCGGACCGGTCCGCGGGCTGGCCGACCGCCTCGTCGGAAGCCACCTCGAAGCGGGGTCCGGCGCCTACCAGCCGGAGGTGAAGCGGTGAGCGGCCCGGACCCGATGGTCGTGCGCCGCGACTGCCCAGTGACGCTCATCCCGAGCGGCCGCCCGGCGATCCTCGCTCGAGGCGAGCAGGTGCAGGCCGTCCAGCAGCTGGGAGCGTCCCTCACCGTCCAGGTCGTCGGGGGGCCGCTGGCCCGTATCGACGGCGGGGACTTCGACGCGGTCGGCATGGAACCGCCCGCAGAGACCGCTCCGCCGTCGAGGGTCGACGGGGCCTTCGATCCCGACGCCGTGCTCGAACGGCTGCGCGGCGTCTACGACCCTGAGATACCGGTCAACGTCGTCGACCTCGGCTTGGTGTACCGCTGCCAGGCCGTTCCGCTCGGCGGCGGGCGCCACCGGGTGGAGATCGACATGTCCATGACCGCCCCCGGCTGCGGGATGGGCGACGTGCTTCGCGACGAAGCCCGGAGGGTGGTCCTGGCGCTCCCCGGCGTCGCCGAGGTCGATGTCCAGCTGGTCTGGGACCCGCCCTGGGACATGACCCGACTCTCCGACGCGGCCCGACTGGAGCTGGGGTTGTGGTGAGGGACCCGTGACCCTCTCGGATGGAACAAGGGAGCTGCAGCGATGAAAGTGTGGATCGATCAGGATCTCTGCACCGGTGACGGCTTGTGCGAAGAGATCTGCCCTCAGGTGTTCGTTCTCCTCGACGACGGCCTGGCCTACGTCAAAGACGACGGGCGGGCACTCGACGACCCAGGCGGCGCCGAAGGCGTCGCGACCGTCCCCGACGGCATGGAGGACTCGGTTCGAGAAGCAGCCGAGGAATGCCCCGGGGAGTGCATCTTCGTGGAGGAGTAGCCGACGATGCCCGAAACGTCGGCAGGACTAGCCTGGCGTGGCGCTCATGTCTGACACGCACCTGGCGTCGACCCCGGACCCGAGTCGGGCATGACTCGGCCGGCGGTGCGGATACGGCGGGCGTACGAGCCTCCCGAACCGTCTGACGGTTCCCGGGTGCTGGTGGATCGGCTCTGGCCTCGCGGTGTCACCAAGGCGGAAGCCGACCTGGAGGAGTGGTGCAAGCAGGCGGCGCCGTCGGCCGAGCTGCGCAAGTGGTACGGGCACGACCCGCAACGCTTCGGCGAGTTCCGACGCCGCTACCGGGCGGAGCTCGGACGCGACGAGGCCGCGCAGGCCGTCGCTCACCTGCGTGAGCTGGCCGCGCTGCGCCCCCTGACCCTCATCACCGCGACCAAAGACGTCGACATCAGTGGTGCGTCGGTCCTCGCCGAGGTTCTGAGCGAATAGCGCCGCCGGGCCGACCGTCGGCGTCGCCAGGCCCGAACCAGGTGATCAGCGCCTCCGGGAGGCCCGCGTCGTCTCCCTCCCCCACCCAGGCGACGTACCCGTCGGGACGGACGAGCACCGCAGTGGGGGCGTCGACCGTCCCCAGCACCGGCAGCTCCCAACGGCCGTGGTAGGCGGCCTCCACCACCTGGACCCGCTCGACCCACCCGGCCACGTCCGGGGCGGACGCGGCGCCGAGGTGGAGCAGCACCGGACGAGCGGAACGGAGGAGCTCGAACATCCGCAGCTTGCCGCCGCCGGTGTCCAAGTCGAGGTCCGGCATGCGGCGACCGAGGAGCGGATGCCCCTCGCCCAGGTCGTATCGGATGTCGAGGCCGGAGACGAGGCCGGCGAGGAGCCGGCGGGGCTCGTCCATCACGGCCAGCTGCCCGACGACGTCGCTCAGCGCGGCCATCCGGTCGTCGCTTCGCTGCAGCGCACCCTGGGCCATCGTGTAGCGAAGCGCCCTGGCAGCGACCGGGTGGCGCTCGGCGTGGTAAGTGTCGAGCAGGCGGTCGGGGGAGGTTCCCTTCACGACCTGGGCCAGCTTCCATCCGAGGTTGGCGGCGTCTTGCAGGCCGAGGCCGACGCCTTGACCTCCGGCCGGGTAGTGCACATGCGCGGCGTCGCCGGCGATGAGCACCCGCCCGGAGCGGTACGTCGCGGCCTGGCGGGTGGCGTCGGTGAAACGGGAGAGCCACGTGGGCGTGTGGACCCCGAAGTCGGTGCCGTACACCGAGACCAGCGACCGCCGGAGGTCGGCGAGGGTCGCCTCGCCGCTGGCCTCGAGGTCGCTCTCGGTGACCACCACCCGGTAGGTGACGCCGTCCTCCATCGGGTGCAGCGCGTGGACGCCCCTGGCATCCTGACGCATGCCGCTCGGCGGCTGCTCGGTCAGTTGGACCTCGGCGATGAGGTTGCTGCGGGTCGCGTCCCAACCGGGGAACTCGATTCCCGCACCTTTGCGCACCACGCTGCGGCCCCCGTCGCATCCGACCAGGTACCGGGCCCGGAGGGACCCCCCGTGAGCGATGCGGACCGTGACGCCGTCATCGTCGAGGTCGAAGCCCGCCACCTGGTGCCCGTGGCTCACCTTGACCCCGAGCTCGGCGATCCAGCCGGCCAGGATCCGCTCGATGTGCTTCTGCCAGATGCCGAGCGAGTACGGGTGACGGGTCGGGAAGTCGCTCATGTCGAGCGTCGTGGCCCCGAACATGGCGGCTTGCACCGTGCGGCCCTCGGCCAGGAACCGGTCGGCGACGCCGCGCTGATCGAGCAACTCGATGGTGCGGGCGTGGATGCCGCCCGCCCTCGAGTCCGCCAGGACGTGGTCGGGGCGGCGCTCCAGGACCACCGCGTCGACACCCGCCAGCGCCAGCTCCGCCGAGAGCATCATCCCCGCCGGGCCGGCCCCGACTATCACCACGGCCGCGTCCTCTCGTGCTGACATCTGCTGCCTTCCCTCCTCGCGGCGGCGTCATTTCGCCTCGCCGGCCACGTATCGTCATCACACCCGGGCGGCTTGCGGCAAGCCCCCGGCCGAGCGCTACGATTCGTGTGGCGGAACAGATTGGGGGGCTTGGGGCGACGGCCCCGGCCCGGCTTGAGGCGGTGGCCCCGGCCCGGCAGGAGAGGACCAAGGGCCCTGTCCGGCGTCGGCGGAGTGTCACTAGCGTCGGCTGGCGATGACCCCACCAACGGCAGCGTCGCACGGCACCGGCACGGATCGGATGGCTGCCGGCAGCGGCCGGCCGTGGCTGATCCAGGGCGGCATGGGCGTGGCCGTCTCCGGTTGGCGCCTGGCGGCAGCGGTGGCCAGGGCCGGCCAGCTCGGGGTGGTGTCGGGCACGGGCATCGACAACGTGTTCGTCCGCCGGCTCCAAGACGAAGGGGTCTCCCCCGGCCTGCGAGCCGTGCTGGAGCGGTTCCCGGTGCCGGCCCTGGTCGACGCCACCGTGGCCCGCTACGCCCGCCGGCCCCCGGGGGCCCCGTACCGGACCGCCCCGCCGATCACCCACCGCCGGCAGGGTCGGGCACAGGACCTCACGGTGCTGGCCGCCTACGCGGAGGTGGCCTTGGCCAAGGCCGGCCACGACGGGCCGGTCGGCGTCAACCTGCTGACCAAGATCGAGCTGCCGATGCTGCCCACCCTCTACGGGGCGATGCTCGCCGGGGTGGACTACGTGCTGATGGGCGCCGGCTTGCCCACTCACGTGCCGGGCTCGCTAGACCGGTTCGCGCGGCGCGAGCCGGTCTCGCTCGCGTCGCGCACCGCGGACGGCGACGTGCTGCCCGACCTCCACTTCGACCCGGCCCGCTTCGGGGACGGCCCGGCGCTGCGCCGGCCGGCGTTCCTCGCCATCGTCTCGTCCCACGTCGTGGCCAACGCGCTGTCCCGGCGCAGCAACGGCACCGTCGACGGTTTCGTCGTCGAGCGGTCCGTCGCAGGCGGCCACAACGCCCCGCCGCGCGGTCCGCTGCACGTCGACGACCTCGGCGACCCGGTCTATGGACCCCGCGACGCCATCGACCACGGCGCGTTGCGGGCGCTCGGCGTGCCCTTCTGGCTCGCCGGGGGGATCACCTCCCCCGACGACGTCGCGGCCGCGCTCGAACTCGGCGCCGCCGGCGTGCAGGTCGGGTCGCTGTTCGCGTACTGCCGGGAGTCGGGGATGATGCCGTCACTGCGACGCGGCGTGCTCGCCGAGGTGGGGGACCACCCGGTGGCCGTGCGGACATCGACCCGGGCGTCGTCCACCGGGTACCCGTTCAAGGTGGCGGCGATCCCAGGGACGCTGTCGGACCCGGAGGTCTACCGGCAGCGCCGCCGGGTGTGCGACCTCGGGTACCTGCGCGAGGCGTACCGGACCCCTAATGGGGGGGTCGGTTACCGCTGCCCGGCCGAACCGGTCGAGCGTTACGTCGCCAAGGGCGGCGACCCGGCCGACACCGAGGGTCGGGTCTGCTTGTGCAACGGGCTGATGGCGGCGTGCGGCTTGGGCCAGGTCCGAGCCGGCGGCGACGTCGAGACGCCGATCGTCACCTCCGGCGACGCGCTCAACGACGTCGCGGTGCTGGCCCGCGCCGGCGAGTACGGCGCGCTGGACGTGATCGCGCACCTGGCCAGCGGAGCCGGCGGCGCCGGCGTCCGCTGACCCCGCTCGTTCAGGCGACGAAGGTGGCCCACCCCTTCAGGTGGGTGCCGCCGGTCTGGCGGGTGCAGGCCAGCTCGACATCGACGAGGGTCTCGCCGGCCTCCTCGCGGGTGGCGACCACCTTGCCGGTGTAGGTGAGGACGTCGCCGGGCCACGCCTGCTCCCGGAACTGCACCTTGAAGCGGCGCAGGTTGGGGGCGCCCAGCCAGTCGGTGGCGTAGGTGGAGAGGATGCCGGCTTGCAGCATGCCGACCGCGAACGGGCCGGGGTAGCCGGCGGCCTTGGCGAACTCGGTGTCGTGGTGGATCGGGTTCATGTCCCCGGACGCGCCCTGGTAGCGGACGAAGTCGGTGACGGTCAGCGGGGAGCCGACCAGCGGCTCGCGCTCGGCTCCCACCTCCGGGAGGGCCGCGGTGCTCACGACGCCGCCTGCGAGGTCTCGATCATCGTTCCCCGGCTCTCGGCCACCAGCTCGCCGGCCGGGTTGCGGAACTCGGTGACGCTCTCGGTGAAGGTCATCGTCCCGCCCCGCTTGCCGGCCTTCTCGTACACCCGGTCGATGCGCGCCACCCCGGTCAGCACGTCACCCGCCCGCGGCGGGGTCCCGTGGAAGACGAACTCCTGCTCGCCGTGAAGGATCCGGTGCCAGTTGAGCTCGACCCCGAAAAACGGGCTGTTCTCCGGTTTCTGCCAGAACGCCGCGCTCATCAGGAATGTCCCGGGGCTGACCGGATGGTCGCCGGGGTCACCGGCGTAGTCGGGGTTGGTCGACTTGGTGGCGGCAGCGAACTCCCGGACCTTGCCGAGCTCGACGACCATGGTGAAGGGCGCGGCGGTGCGCCCCTCCAACGACGTGTCCATGCGGACGGCTCCTTTCCCCACCGCTTCGACTGCGGCACCGAGCCAGGTTGCCACGGGGACCGCCCGGCGCGCAGATCCGAGTCGTTCAGCTGGTCTGACGGAACCGGCCGCCGTCGACCCGGATGAGCGTCCCGGTCACCCACTGCGACGCGTCACCGGCCAGCCACAGCGCCGGGCCGACGAAGTCCTCGGCGACGCCGGGCCGCCCGAGCGGGGTGTCCGCGGCGGCCCCGTCGCGCATCTCCGGCGGCCAGCCGTCGGCGATGTCGGTCATGACCATCCCGGGCAGCAGCGCGTTGACCCGCACCCGCGGCCCGTACGCGTCGGCCAGGCCGATCGTCAACGCGTTGAGCCCCGCCTTGGCGCAGGAGTACACCAGCTCCCGGGAGCTGGGGCGCAGCGACCCGATGCTGCTCACGTTGATGATCGAGCCGCCCTCGGCGGCGGCCATGCGGGCCCCGATCAGCGCCCCGAGACGGAACGGGCCTTTCAGGTTCAAGGCGCTGACCTTGTCGTAGTACTCCTCGGTCACCTCCGCCAGGGACGGGTAAAGCGGCGACGACCCGGCGTTGTTGACGAGGATGTCGCAGCGACCGAACGCCTGGTAGGTGGCGTCGACCAGACGGTCGCAGTCGGCCCACCGGCCGGCGTGGAACGCCATGGGAAGGGTCCGCACCCCGCAGGAGGTGGAGATCTCCGTCGCCGCCCGCTCGCAGGCGCCCAGCTTGCGGCTGGCGACGATCACGTCCGCGCCGGCGGCCGCCAGGCCCCCGGCGATGGCCCGGCCGATCCCCCGGCTGCCGCCGGTGACCACGGCGACCCTGCCGGTCAGATCGGTTCCGGGGACGGTCACGGCCGGACCACTAACCCCGCGCCGCCGCCTGCTGCTCGCGCCACGTCGAGGGCTGGGTCTGGGGTTCCTTCGGGAGCCCGAGGACCATCTCGCCCAGGATGTTGCGCTGGACCTGCGACGTGCCGGCGTAGATAGTGCCGGCCCGGGCGTTGTAGAACGAGCCGACCCACGACGCCGAGTCGTTCGGGGCGCCGGGCACGTCGGTTTGGAACGCGGTCGTCGGCCACCGGCCCGAGGGGACCATGGCTTCAGCGCCGATGATGTCGAGGGACAGCTCGGTGACCTTCTGGTGGTACTCGCTCCAGTAGATCTTGAAGATCGACGCCTCGGGGCCCGGTCCGCGCCCGGCCAGGAAGCCGGTGAGGGTCCGCATGCCGAGATAGCGCATGATCTCGACCTTCGAGTAGCACCACGCCAGCCGCTGCCGGATCAGCGGGTCGTCGGTCCGGCCCCGCTCGCGGGCCAGCGCCAGCAGCCGGTCCAGGTCGATCTTGTAGGCGATCGGGGTGGTCGCCGCGGCCTCGCCCCGCTCGTAGCCGAGGAGGGTCATGGCTACCGCCCACCCTCCGTTGACCTGGCCGACGACGTTGTCTTTCGGGGTGCGGGCGTCGGTGAAGAACGTCTCGTTGAACTCCGAGCTGCCCGTCAGCATCTTGATCGGTCGGACCTCCACGCCTGGCTGGTCCATCGGTACCAGCAGGAACGTGATCCCCTTGTGCTTGGGCACGTCGGGGTCGGTGCGGGTCAGGACGAAGATCCAGTTGGCGAGGTGGGCCGCGGAGGTCCAGATCTTCTGGCCGTTGACCACCCACTCGTCGCCGTCGAGGGTGGCCCTGGTCCCGAGGCTGCCGAGGTCGCTTCCTGCGCCCGGCTCGGAGTACCCCTGGCACCACTTGTCCTCCCCGGAGAGGATGCGGGGCAGGAAGTGGCGTTTTTGCTCGTCGGTGCCCCACTGCAGGATCGTGTTGCCGACCATCTGGATGCCGAACACGTCGTTGGCGGTGCCCGTCGGGACACCGGCTTTGTAGAACTCCTCGACGAGGATCACCTGCTCCAGGGGGGTGAGGCCCCCACCGCCGTACTCTTTGGGCCACGCCGCGGCGAGCAACCCGTTCTCGTAGAGCGTGGCCCTCCACTCCTCGGCGAAACGGCCGGCCGCGTCCGGGGCGAGCGCCCCGATTCCGGCCCAGTCCTTCGGCAGGTGCTCCCCGAGGAACGCCCGGACCTTCTCACGGTACGTCTCGGCTTCGGCGGGATAACGCGGGTCCACGGCCATGACGCTACCCCTCGGGACGTCCGGCGCACCTCGGGACCTAAGGTGTCCCCTGTGGGTCGCCAGGGTTTCGGTGTAGACATCGGCGGGTCCGGCATCAAGGGTGCGGTCGTCGACCTCGACGAGGGCACCTTGGTCGGCGATCGCTTCAAGGTGGCGACGCCCCAGCCGTCCACGCCCGAGGCGATCTCCGCGGTGGTCGCGTCGGTGGTCGACCACTTCGGGTGGGACGGTCCTTTCGGGGCCACGTTCCCGGGGGCGGTCACGAGCGGGGTGGTGCGCACCGCGGCCAACGTCGACCCCGGATGGGTCGGCGCCGACATCGAGGACCTGTTCACCAAGGTGACCGGTCAGGCGGTGATCGCGCTCAACGACGCCGACGCGGCGGGCGTGGCGGAGGTGACCTTCGGGGCGGCTAAGGGCCGGGACGGGCTGGTGGTGATCAGCACCCTCGGGACCGGAATCGGCACTGCGCTCATCCACCGCGGGGTGCTGGTCCCCAACTGCGAGCTCGGCCACCTGGAGATCGACGGACGCGACGCGGAGACCAAGGCCAGCGCCGCGGCCCGGGAGCGGGAGGGCATGAGCTGGGAGCGCTGGGCCCGGCACCTCGACCGCTACTACCAGACGGTGGAAAACCTGCTGTGGCCGGACCTGTTCGTGATCGGCGGCGGGGTCAGCCGCAAGGCCGACAAGTTCCTGCCGTTGCTGCACCTGCGGACCCCGGTGGTGGCAGCCACGCTGCGCAACGAGGCGGGGATCGTCGGCGCTGCGCTGCTCGCCGCCGCCGCGGCCCAGACTGAGGCCGCCACCGGCCGCGCCGATACCACCGTCGACGATGTCGGCGTCGACGATGCCGGCGTCGACGATGTCGGCGTCGACGAGGACCCGCGGCCGGGATGAGCCCGGACCGTCCCGGACCGGCACTTCCGGTTGTCACCCGGCCCGGTTAGGTTCGCCGGCATGGACGTCCTCGTCGTGGTCGGAGATGCGCCGGCCCCCGACCGGTTGGTGGCCCGGGCCCGTCGTCGGGTCAGGATCCCGGCCGGTCCCGTGGGTGGTGACACCGTCGCCGACCTGCGCGCCCACATCCCCCGCTCGGTCGGGGTGTGGGGCGCGACCGGCACCGGAGGCGCCGCGGAGGTGGCCGTGGCGTTGCACCACGCCGGGTTGCCGGTAACCCTCTTCAGCGACGACGAGGTTCGCGTCGAGGTGGGCATCGAGGTCAGCCCGCTCACCGACCCCGGGCCGCCGATGGAGGTCGCCGACTCCCTCCTCGACCTGGTCGGGGGCACGCCAATCGTCCGCATGGACCGCATCGGGCGGGACCTGTCCTGCCACCTGCTGGCCAAGCTCGAGTACCTCAACCCGGGGGGCAGCGTCAAGGATCGCCCGGCGCTCAGCATGATCCTGGCCGCGGAGGCCGACGGTTCGCTGCAGCCAGGCGGCACCATCGTCGAGCCGACATCGGGCAACACCGGCGTCGGGCTGGCGATGGTCGCGGCCCGCCGCGGCTACCGCTGCATCTTCACCATGCCCGACAAGATCGCGGAGGAGAAGCGTCAGCTGCTGCGGGCGTACGGCGCGGAGGTAGTCATCTGCCCGACGGTCGCCCACGACCATCCCGACTCCTACACCGAGGTGGCGGCTCGCCTGGCGGCGTCGACGCCGGGCGGTTACCTCCCCAACCAGTACGAGAACCCCAACAACCAGGCGGCCCACGTGGCTACCACCGGGCCGGAGATCTGGCGCCAGACCGCCGGGCGGATCACCCACCTGGTCAGCACCATCGGCACCGGCGGGACGATCACCGGGATCGGGCACTACCTCAAGTCGATGAACCCCGACATCCAGATCATCGGCGCCGACCCGGAGGGCTCTGTGTACTCCGGGGGCACCGGACGCCCTTACCTGGTGGAGGGCATCGGCCACGACTACTGGCCCGGCAACTACGACCGGACCGTCGCCGACCGGGTCATCGAGGTGTCCGACCGCGACAGCTTCCTCACCGCCCGCCGGGTCACCCGGGAGGAGGGGATCCTCGTCGGCGGCTCGTGTGGCACCGCGGTGTGGGCCGCGCTGCAGCTCGGGCGGGACCTGGGCCCCGACGCGGTGGTGGTGGTCGTCCTGCCCGACTCCGGCCGGGGTTACCTGTCCAAGGTGTACGACGACGGGTGGATGGCCGACCACGGGTTCTTGCGGGCCGGCGGCGACACCATCGAGGCGGTCCTGGCCCACAAGGGCGCCGACCTGCCGCCGCTGATCCACATCCACCCGGAGGAGACCGTCCGCGCCGCCATCTCGGTGCTGCGGGAGTACGGCGTGTCGCAGATGCCGGTCGTGCGAGCGGAGCCGCCGCTGCGCCTCGCGGAGGTGGTCGGCACCGTGAGCGACCGGGCCCTGCTCGAGACGGTCCTCGGCGAGCCGGCGATGATGGACGAGCCGGTCGCCAAGGTAATGGGCCCTCCGCTGCCGATGATCGGGACCGGCGAGCCGGTCGACGCGGCCGCGAAGCGGCTGGGTGACGCCAGCGCGGTGCTGGTCCTCGACGGCGGCCACCCGACCGGGATCGTGACCCGCAGCGACCTGCTCGACTACCTGGCGGGGATCGAACGATGAGCGAGTTGCCGCAGGCAGGTGGGGAGAGCGGGCGGGACGGCTTCGAGACCCGCGCCATCCACGCCGGCGCGCCCCACGACCCGGTCACCGGCGCGGTGGTCCCGGCGATATCGCTGGCCACCACGTTCGCGCAGTCCGCGGTCGGGGAGCATCGGGGCTACGAGTACAGCCGGTCCGGCAACCCGACGCGCGCCGCGCTGGAGGCGTGCCTCGCCGACCTTGAGGGCGCCGGGCACGGGATGGCGTTCTCCAGCGGGCTCGCCGCCGAGCACGCCATCTTGTCGCTGCTCGGCCCGGGGGACCACGTGATCATCCCCGGCGACGCGTACGGCGGGACGTTCCGGCTGGTCGACCGGGTCCACCAGCCGATGGGGGTGACCTACACCAGCGCCCGGCTGGACTCCTCCGGTGTCGGCTCCGACAACCTGGCCGGCGCCTGGCAGCCCACGACGCGGATGGTGTGGGTGGAGACCCCGAGCAACCCGCTGCTCGGCGTCGCCGACATCGCCGCGCTGGCGGAGGCCACCCACGCCCGGGGCGGGATCCTGGTGGTCGACAACACCTTCGCCACCCCATACCTGCAGCAGCCTCTCGCCCTCGGCGCCGACATCGTCGTCCACTCCACGACCAAGTACCTGGGCGGCCACAGCGACGTGGTCGGCGGGTTCGCGGCGACCAACGACCACGAGCTGGCGGAGCGGCTGGCGTTCTTCCAGAACGCCGCCGGCGGGGTGCCGTCTCCTTTCGATTGCTTCCTCGTGCTGCGCGGCGTCAAGACCCTGGCGGTGCGCATGGACCGCCACTGCGCCAGCGCCGCGGCCGTCGCCGGGATGCTCGAGGAGCATCCCGCGGTCAGCCAGGTGCTGTACCCGGGCCTGCCCGGGCACCCCGGCTCGCGGGTGGCCGCCCACCAGATGCGCAAGCCGGGCGGGATGGTGTCGTTCGTCCTCGCCGGCGGCGAGCCGGCGGCGCTGGAGGTGGCCCGCTCCACGCGCCTGTGGACCCTGGCGGAGTCGCTCGGGGCGGTGGAGTCGCTGATCGAGCATCCTCACCGCATGACCCACGCGTCGGTGGCGGCCAGCCCCCTGGCCGTGGACCCCGGCCTTCTCCGCCTGTCGGTGGGACTGGAGACCGTCTCGGACCTGATCGAGGACCTGACCGACGCCCTCCGCCGCGCCGGTTGAGCTACCCGGTACCTTTCGGCCGGTGCTGCTCGTGACCGCCTGTTCCTGCCACACTGGGAACCCGGCCGCACCCACCGACCCGAGCCCCTCGTGACTGACGCCACCACCCTCCCCGACGACGACCACGCCGAGACCGATCTGGGCATGGCCGCCGCGGTCACCGACCGGGGCCGCCGGCACCGTCGCAACGAGGACGCGTACGCGGTGGCGGTGGAAGGCGACCGGGCCGCGGTCGTCGTGTGCGACGGCGTGTCGTCGTCGGCCAACCCGGACCAGGCGTCGGCCGCGGCCGCGGCGGCCGCCGCCGACGCCCTGCGACCGTCGCTGACCGGCCCGGCGCAGCCCGACCCGGCCGCGGTGACCGACGTGCTGCGGGCCGCGGTGAGCGCGGCGGGCTCGGCGGTGGTCGGCGTGCCCGGCGACGAGCCGGGCGGCCACCCCGCCGCCCCCTCCACCACGATCGTCGTGGCGCTGGTCGAGCCGGGCCGGGTGGCGGTCGCCAGCGTCGGCGACAGCCGCGCCTACTGGCTGACGCCCGAGCCCGACGAGCAGGAGGAGCCGGGCGACGCCAGCCGGCGCCTGACCGTCGACGACTCCCTCGCCGAGATGGCCATCAAGCAGGGGGTGCCCCCCGAGGCCGCCTACCGGCTTCCGCAGGCCCACGTCATCACCCGGTGGCTGGGAGCGGGGGCGAGGGAGGGAGAGGAACCCGAGGTCGGCGTGTTCACCACCGAGCGCGGCGGGCTGCTGCTGGTGTGCACCGACGGCCTTTGGAACTACTTCGAGCCGCCCGAGCACCTGGCGTCGCTGATCACCGAGCACGGGGGAACCACCCCGATCGAGATGGCCCGCAGCCTGGTCGACGCCGCCAACGCGGCCGGCGGCGGTGACAACATCACCGTGGCGGTGGTGGCGGTCCCGCCCGCGGCGTGACGACCGCAGGCCGCCAGCTCAGGGCAGCCCGCCGGCTCAGAGCAGACGGAGCCTGATCGTCTCGTCCATGTGCTGGAGGCGGGCCAGCATCTCCTCGGTGTAGTCGCTGGCGATGTCGGTGATGACGTAACCGACGTCCCCTCGGGTGGCCAGCACCTGCCCCTCGATGTTGATGCGGTGCTCGGCGAAGATCCCGTTGATGGTCGCCAGCACGCCAGGCAGGTTGCGGTGCAGGTGGACCAGCACGTGGCCGCCGGCCCGCTGCGCCAGCTCCAGGTTGGGGAAGTTCACGCTCAGCCCGGTGCTGCCCCCCGCTGCGTAGTCGACCAGTTTGTTGGCCACGAAGCGGCCGATGTCGGACTGGGCCTCCTCGGTGCTCCCGCCGATGTGGGGGGTGAGGATGACGTTGGGCAGGCCCCGCAGCTCAGACACGAACGGCTCGTCGCGGCTCGCCGGCTCCTGGTGGAACACGTCGACGGCCGCCCCGGCGAGGTGACCCGACTCGATGTGGCGGCGCAGCGCGACGTGGTCCACGACGAAGCCCCGGCTCAGGTTGAGAAATAGCGATCCCGGCCGCATCCTGGCGAACTCCGCCTCGCCGAACATCTGATGGTTGCCGGGGCGGCCGTCGACGTGGAGGGTCACGATGTCGCATCCCTCGAGCAGCTCCCCCAGGCTGTCGCAGCGCTTGGCGTTCCCGAGAGCCAGGCGGTCGGCGGTGTCGTAGAACTGCACCGACATACCCAGGTTCTCCGCCAGCACCGACAGCTGGGTGCCGATGTTGCCGTACCCGACGATGCCGAGGGTCCGACCCCGGATCTCGTGGCTGCCGGCCGCGGATTTGTCCCAGCGGCCGGCGTGCATCGCCTCGTTCTTGCCGGTCAGGCCGCGGGTCAAAGCGATGATCTCCGCCACCGCCAGCTCGACGACGGAGCGGGTGTTGGAGAACGGGGCGTTGAACACCGCGACGCCGCGCATCGTCGCGGCCGGCAGGTCGATCTGGTTGGTCCCGATGCAAAAGGCGCCCACGGCCATCAGCCGGCGGGACTTCTCGAGGACCCGCTCGGTGAGCTGGGTGCCGGAGCGGATGCCGAGCACGTCGATGTCGGGGATCCGCTCCGCCAGGTCGGCCTCGTCGAGAGCCCGGTCCGCGGTGTCGACCTCGAAGCCGGCGTCGCGGAGGATGGCGGCGGCGCCGGGGTGGATGTTCTCCACCAGCAGGGCCCGGCGGGGACGGCTGGACTCAGTCACGCCCCCCACGGTACCGGTCGGGGTCGACGGTCCCGGCATGGACGCCATGGACGGGGGCGGCCGGCGAGGCGGCGGGGACGCACGCCACGGTCACAACCGCCCGGTGGCGAGGACCCGGCATCCGCCGGCCGGCGGCGGCGTAAGCGCCTCGGATGCGATCACGACCACGACCGCCCCCGCCGCCGGCGCCCGCCCCACGGGGGGGACCAGGTAGGCCAGGGCCGGGGTGCCCCGCCAGGTCAGCGAGCCGGCCGGGGAGGGCGCCCCGTCCGCGCTGGGGGCGCCGGGGGTGGCCAGGGCCGCGGCGCGCACGGCGGCGCTGCAGGCCGGGGCGAGGACGACCGGCTCCTGGACGCCGGGCGAGGTGGTCGTGCTCGCGCGACTGCCAGTGTCCGGGGCTTCGCCCGCGAGGCGGCCCCGGATCGCCGCGACGAGCGGCCCGGGCTCGGAGAACACTCCCAGCGAGGCGGATGCGGAGTCGGCGGCCCCGGCGCTGGGCGCCGCTGCGGCGCCCTTAGACGCGCCGCTCGAGCTGGTCGGCGTGCTTCGCTGCCCGAGCAGAGCGACGGCGCCGAGGACCACGAACACCGCCGCGGCCACCGCCAGCGACGGCACCAGCCACCCCGGACGGCCCCGTGCCGACGGCCGGCCCGCCGACCCGGGAGGCTCATCCCCCGTCGGCGCCGGCACGGGCGGCGACCCCTCCCAGGCGGCGAGGGCGGCGGCCACCGAAGCGTCAACCTGGGCGGGGTCGCGGCGGACCGGCGGAACCCCAGCGGCGGACGCAGCGCGCCGCAACCGGGCAGCCGACTCCTGGCACACAGGGCAGGAAGCGGCGTGGGCCTCCTCGGGCGGGGTGGCCTGACCGTCGATGAGCGCGGACAGCGCCTCGATGTCGAGATGGGTCACCGCGGCGCGCCTCGCTCGAATCGGGCGCCCCCGGCGGGCCCGCGATCGGGCAGCAGGGCGGCCAGCGCGTCGCGGCCCCGGGCGATGCGGGAGCGGACCGTCCCGACCGGCACGTCGAGGATGTCAGCGATCTCGGCGTAGGGCAGCCCGGCCAGGTCCCGCAGGACCACCGCCACCTTGAACTCTGTCGGCAGGCGGCCGAGCGCCGCGTCGATGTCCAGGCGGTCGGCGACGTCGGCGCCCAGATCGCCGCCCCGCGCGCCTCGGCCTTCGTCGCTCGGGACCGGGCGTCCGACCCCGCCGGGTTCGCTTCCCCCGTCCCTCGGGCCGGTACCGTCCAGCGCCGGCAGGGGACGCCGGCGACGGCGGCGCAGCTCGTCGAGAGCAGCGTTGAGCGCCACCCGATGCGACCAGGTGGAAAACGACGCGCGCCCGTCGAAGCTGGCCAGGCCGCGCACGATGGCGATCATCGCGTCCTGGGTGGCGTCCGCGGCGTCGACGTCGTCGCCGGTGACCCGCCGGCACACCGCGTACAGCCGGTCGTGGTGGCGGCGCAGCAGCCGTTCCATCGCGGGGCGTTCCCCGGCCCGCGCCGCGGCCACCAGCTCCGCGTCGCCGTCGCGGTCGAGGTCGATGCCCGGGAGCCTACCCACCGGACCCGGTCCGGGCCGCGCCCGGCGGCCCACCTGCCGTGCTGGCCGCGACCGGTCTCCACCACCGCTTGGACGACCCGGCCGGGCGGCCGGTTCCCGCTTACCGCCGGCGGGGTGGGCTCCCTTATAGTTCCGTGGCGTGGCGACCTCGGTACCCCCCCGTCCGGGCGGCGGCAACAAGCCGCCGCCGCGTCCAGGCAAGCAGCCCAACAAGGGCAAGCAGGCCAACTTCCGGGCTTCCAAGCGGCGCCAGCAGCGCTACCTGGCGATGGCCGCGGTCGTCGTGGTCGTCGCGGTGGTGGCGGTGATCGTCGGCGTCAAGGCCGGCGGCGGCGGCTCCAACAGCGGGCTCGACAAGCGCTCGGCGATCTCGACCGCCGCCCTCGACCAGGTGATGGGGGTGACCCCGGCGGAGATGGCCACCGCCGCCGAGCACCGCAAGCTCGGCGCCTACCCCTTCGCGGTGACCTCCAGCGCGCTGACCTCCGCAGGCAAGCCGGAGGTGCTCTACATCGGCGCCGAGTACTGCCCGTACTGCGCCGGCGAGCGGTGGGCCCTGGCGATGGCCCTCAACCAGTTCGGTACCTTCACCGGTCTGCGCTCGGTCACGTCGACCCCCAACGACAGCGTCGCCAGCGTCCCCACCTTCACCTTCTACCAGTCGACGTACTCCAGCCCCTACATCGTCTTCAAGCCGGTCGAGCAGCAGACCGTCAGCGGCAAGACGCTCGAGACGCCGACCAAGGCCGAGACCGCCATTCTCACCAAGTTCGACGGGCCGCCGTACACCCAAAGCGGGGGCATCCCGTTCCTCGACATCGGCGGCAAGTGGATCCAAGACGGGATCAACTTCGTCAACTCGACGATGTCGCATCAAAGCTTCGACGCCATCGCCAGCCAGCTGCCCAACGGCGGGACCACCCCGATCGGCGCGGACATCGACGCCACCGCCGGCGTGCTCGTCTCCGACATCTGCGCCCTGACCGGCGGGCAGTCGCTGCACGACAACGCCGCGTGCAAGGCGTTCCCGTCGGTCATCACGAAGGCGCCGGCGTCGGCTTCTTGAGCCGGCTGCGCCCAGCGCGATGACCGCCACCGGCCGGCCCGCCTCCGGCCACGACACGACCGACGGCGGGGACCGATCCGCCTGCGATCCTCCCGGCGGCGGGGAGCGCCCCGCCGCTCGATGGCCGTCGATCGTCGGGCTGGTCCTGACCGTCGCCGGCGTCGCCGTCGCCGCCTACCTGACCTACGCCCACTACACCAGCGCCAGCAACCTGTCGTGTCCCGACACCGGCCTGATCAACTGCTCCAAGGTCACCACCAGCTCCTACTCCCGGGTGTTCGGGCTGCCGGTCTCGGTGCTCGGCCTGGCGTTCTTCGTCGGGATGGTGCCCCTGCAGCTGCCGGCGGCGTGGCGCTCACAGTGGGCCCCGCTGCGGCTGGCCCGCCTGGGCGCGACGGTGGTCGGCGTCGGGTTGGTGCTGTGGCTGATCTACGTGGAGCTGTTCCGCCTCGACGCCATCTGCCTGTACTGCACCGCGGTGCACGCGTTGACCATCCTGCTGTTCATCTCCACCGCCCTCGGCACGGTTTCCACCGCCGTGTACGCCGAAGACGACGAACCCGAGGGCGACTAGCCCCAAACGCGGCTAGCCCCGAAGGCGGGTAGAGCCGGGCCGGGCGTCAGGCGTCGCGGCGGATGGCCGCGAACGTC
Source organism: Acidiferrimicrobium sp. IK (assembly GCF_025499425.1). Classification (GTDB taxonomy): domain Bacteria; phylum Actinomycetota; class Acidimicrobiia; order Acidimicrobiales; family Palsa-688; genus Acidiferrimicrobium. The sequence goes on along the minus strand of NZ_JAIMCB010000001.1, from coordinate 267,759 downwards.
GCCGCCAGGCCCCGCTGCTTGGAGGGATCCGGCCCGCTCGGGCGGGCTGGCAGCGCGACGCCGGCCGCCGCGGCGGCCGCCTCCGCGTCGAGGCGGGCGTCCATGCGCCGGCCCTCCCGCAGGTCGGACCGGCTCCACTGGGCGAAGATCGGGACCATGGCGATGACCGTGAACAGCTCGGTCATGCCCCACAGCACGCCGCCACCGGCGTGGGAGCTGGCCAGGGTGTACATCGGCGCGACCGGGGTGTGCAGCGAGAGCAGGGCGATGCCGAGGAACGACTCGAACGGGACGCCGATCAGCAGGTTCACGAAGCGCAGGCCGTAGCCCATCCGCCACCGGGGGATCGGGTCCAGGCCGACCATCGGCCACCAGAAGCACGCGGCGCCGAACAGGAAGCCGACGTTCCAGAGGTCCATGATCGCCGGGTGGTCCATGGCGTTGGCGAGCAGCGGGCTCAAGAAGAACGCGAACATCGCGCCGTAGTACATGAACCACACCGCCACCGGGTGGGTCAGCACCGCGAACGGCGGCGAGTGCAACACCTTCAGCCAGGCGTGACGGATCCGCTTGTCGGCGGTCTGGAGGATCAGCGTCGAAGGGGCCCCCAGAGCGAGGAGCGGCGGCCCGGCGACCATCAGCAGCAGGTGCTGGACGATGTGGGCCTCGAAGTGGGTCATCGACAGGGTGGCAACCGCGGAGCCGAGGGCCAGCTCCACGCACACCAACCCGGCGAAGAACGCCACGGTGCGGCGGGCGTGCCACGTCCGGCCCTTGGCCCGCAGCTTCCCGGCCGCCCGGAGATACCACACCGCGGCGTACACGCATCCGGCCAGAACCACCCAGGCGAAGGGCCCGGTGGCCCACCCGGTCACCACGGTGTGCAGGTCGACGGTCTGGGAGCGCGGCGCCATGTTCATGGCGCCCATCCCGGTTTCGGCCAGGCGGGCCGCAGCGAGGAAGGCCATCGACCCGATCATCGCGCCGGGGCGCCTAGGTGGTGTAGTCGGCGTTGATCCGCACGTACCCGTCGGAGAGGTCGCAGCCGTACACCGTGGCCGACCCGTAGGCGATGCCCAGGTCGATCTCGATGTCCACGTGGTCGGCGGCCATGATGGCGCGCAACCGGCTCAGCCCCTCGGGGCCCGGGTCGGTGGGGTAGGTCTCCATGTCACCGAAGCGGATGACCACCTGGTCCTGGTCGATGTCGGTGTCATCCGAGCACTTGCCGACGGCCATCGCCACCCGACCCCAGTTGGGGTCCGCGCCGTGGACCGCGGTCTTGACCAGAGGCGAGTTGAGCACCGCTTTGGCCACCCGGCGGGCCTGGTCGTCGTCGCGGGCGGAGCTGACCGTCACCGTCAGCAGCTTGGTCGCTCCCTCCCCGTCCCGGGCCAGCTGCAACGTGAGGTCCAGGCACACCTCGGAGAGGGCCTGGGACAGCACGATCTCGTCGACGGGCCCGGCGACGCCGCTGGCGAAGACCACCGCAGAGTCCGAAGTCGACGTGTCGCTGTCCACGCTCAAGCAGTTGAACGTCCGCTCGACGGCGCGCCGCCACAGCCGGTCCAGCGTCGCGGTCTCGACCTCGGCGTCGGTGAACACGAACGCCAGCATCGTGGCCATGTCCGGTTCGATCATCCCGACGCCTTTGGCCACCCCGACGACCTGCGCCCCGCCGGCCGGGCGGGCCGCGACCTTCGGGTGGGTGTCGGTGGTCATCATCGCTCGGGCCAGGTCGGACGGCCCGGCGTGCCAGGCCGGGACCGGCGGCAGGGCCTGCAGGTGGGAGCGCACCGCGTCCATCGGGTAGCGCCGGCCGATCACCCCGGTGCTGGCCACCAGCACGTCCTCCGGGGCGGTGCCGGCGGCGGCCGCGACGAGGGCGGCTACCTCCTCCGCGTCGCGCCGGCCGGGGTCGCCGGTGGCGACGTTGGCGTTCTTGGCGACGACCACCGCGGCCCTCGGGCGGCCGGTGGCCAGGTGAGCCCTTGACACCGTGACGCTCGGCCCGGCGAAGCGGCTCTTGGTGAACACCGCGGCGCAGGTGGTGCCGGGCTGTCCGAGCACCACCCACACGTCGTCGCCTTCGGCGCGCAACCCGATCCGGCCGGTGTAGGCGCTGAACCCCGCGGGGAGGGGCAGCGACCCAGGCCCGCTCAGCGCTCGACCCGGTCCGGGGCCGCCGGCACGGACGGCTGGTCCGGCGGGGCGGCGGCGGGCGGGCACGACGAGCGGGGCCGGGGCGCCCCTGTGAGTTGCGGGTCCACGGGCGGAGCGTACAGGCCTGCGCTCGACGCCCGGCGCGGAAGCCGGCCCCGGGGAGGAGGAGCGATCAGACGATCAGGCGATCTGGTCGGTCTCGAGCTGCTCGAGGCACCGGCGGATCTCGGAGGCCCGGAAGCGGCGATGGCCGCCCAGCGTGCGGATCGCGGTGATCTTGCCGGCCCGGGCCCAACGGGTCACCGTCTTGGGGTTCACGCGGAAAAGTGCGGCAACTTCGGCGGGCGTCAGCAGTGCGTCGGTCTGGGTCTGGTCAGCCATCTCGCATACTTCCTTCGTAGTGTCCGATTTGAGTAAGACTGTACGAGTCAGGGAGTTTCGCTGCCTATGGCCCACAAGAGTCATTTATGTGGACACAAATGACTAGTCTTTGAAGCGGACCTGACCAGACCCTCCTTCGGCTAGATGGCCGATTACCAACGGCTCTTGACCCAGACCGGCAAGTATGTCTATTGCGTCGGGGACGTCGTCGGCCGGGAGGACGATGACCATCCCGACGCCGAGGTTGAACACTCGGCGCATCTCGGTTTCGCTCACCGACCCGGCGGCTTGGATCTCCCGGAAGATGCGGGGCCGCTCCCACCGGGCCGGGTCCACCACCGCGTCGAGGTGGGAGGGGAGGACCCGGGGCAGGTTGCCGGGGAGCCCTCCGCCGGTGATGTGGGCGATGGCGTGCACGCGCACCGGCGAGGCCCCCTCGCCGCCGGGCCCGTCAGGAGCGGGGCCGGCGGCGGCCGGGGCGGCGTCGGAGCCGGGGCCGGGATCGGCCAGGAGGCCGGTGACGGCCGGGGCGTAGATGACCGACGGGCGTAGCAGCTCGTCGGCGAGGGTGGTGGAGGCCCCGTCCCACGCCGGCCCGTCGAGCGGGCGCCCGGCGGTGTCGAGGAGGGCCCGGCGGGCCAGCGAGTACCCGTTGGAGCGCAGCCCCGGTGACGGCAGGGCGAGGAGCGCGTCGCCGGCCCGGCACCGGGCCGGGCCGTCGATGATCCGGTCGTGTTCGACGATCCCGACCGCGAAGCCGGCCATGTCGACCTCGCCGGGGGCCAGCAGCCCGGGGTGCTCGGCCAGCTCCCCGCCGACGATGGCCGCCCCCGCGGTCCGGCAGCCGGCGGCGATCCCGGTCATCAGCTCCCGGACCTGGGCCGGGTCGACCTTGCCCAGCAGCTGGTAGTCGAGGAAGAACAGCGGGGACGCCCCGGAGCAGACCAGATCGTCGACGCACATGGCGACCAGGTCGATCCCGACGGTGCCGAAGCGGCCGGTGGCCATCGCCACCGCCATCTTGGTGCCGACCCCGTCGGTGGAGGAGACCAGCACCGGGCGGCGGTAGCCGGTCGGGACCTCGAACATGCCGCCGAAGCCGCCGATCGCGCCGAGGACGCCCGGGCGCCCGGCGGTCGACGCGACCAGGTCGCGCATCGCGTCGACCGCCCGGTCGGCGGCGTCGATGTCGACGCCGGCCTCCGCGTAGGTCAGGGGGGCGGGGGTGGCGCTGCTGCGCTCGTCAGTCACGGGCTCTTCGGTAGCACGTCGGCGGGCCGCCCCGCACCTCCGGGCGCCCCGGCGCGGTCCTGGTCTGCCTGCTGCGGGCGCTCAGCCGAGGGCCGGCGTGGCCAGCAGCGTGACGGGCACGTCGACTGGGTAGTCGCCGGTTAGGCAGGCGTCACAAAAGCCGGCGGTCGGCGCGCCGGTGGCCTGCTTGAGAGCGTCGAGCTCCAGGTAGGCGAGGCTGTCGGCGCCGACGAAATCCCGGATCTCGTCGACCTCCATGTTGGCGGCGATCAGCTCGGAGCGGGTGCCGGTGTCCAGCCCGAAGTAGCACGGCCAGCGGTAGGGCGGCGAGGAGATCCGCAGGTGCACCTCCGCCGCGCCGGTCTCGCGCAGCATGGCGACCATGGCCTTGGTGGTGGTGCCCCGCACGATGGAGTCGTCGACCACGATCAGCCGGCGACCCTCGATGGTGTCGCGCAGCGGGTTGAGCTTGCGGCGCACCCCTTGGGCCCGTTGGGCCTGGTCGGGGACGATGAAGGTCCGGCCGATGTAGCGGTTCTTGACCAGCCCGGTCCCGTAGGGGATCCCGCTGCGCCGGGCGTAGCCCTCGGCGGCGGGGAGCCCGGAGTCGGGGACGCCCATCACCATGTCGGCGTCGACGGGCGCCTGCTCGGCCAGCAGCTCACCCATCCGGAACCGGGCGGTGTGCAGCTCCTGGCCGTAGAGACGGCTGTCGGGGCGGGCCAGGTAGACGAACTCGAACAGGCAGAGCCGGGGTTCGATCCGATCCGCCGGGAACGGGGTCATGCTCTTGACGCCGTTGCCGTCGATGACCAGCAGCTCGCCTGGTTCGAGCTCCCGGACGAACTGGGCGCCGCAGATGTCGAGCGCCGGGGTCTCCGACGCCACCACCCACTCGCCTTCGCCGAGGGTGCCGAGGCAGAGGGGCCGGAACCCGAAGCGGTCCCGGACCGCGATCACCCGCTCCTTGTCCAGCAGCACCAGCGAGAACGCCCCCTCCAGGCGGGGCAGCACCGCGTGGAGGGCGTCGACCAGGGTCTCGTCGGGGTGGGCGTCTAGGTGGTGGGCGAGCAGCTCGGCGATCACGTCGCTGTCGCTGGTCACCACGCCCGGCAGCATGCCGGCCTCCTCGGCGAGCGCCGCGGTGTTGGTCAGGTTGCCGTTGTGGCCGAGGGCGAACACCCCGTCGCCGGCGGTGCGGTACACCGGCTGGGCGTTGTGCCAGGTCGACGACCCGGTCGTCGAGTACCGGGTGTGGCCGATGGCCAGCTGACCCTCGAGGCCGGCCAGCTTGTACTCGTTGAAGACGTTGGTGACCAGGCCCATGTCCTTGACGACGAGGATGTCGGCGCCGTCGCTCACCGCCATGCCGGCGGCCTCCTGGCCGCGGTGCTGGAGGGCGTAGAGGCCGTCGAAGGTCACGTGGGCGACGGATCGGCTCCGGGCGAACACCCCGAACACGCCGCACGCCTCCCGGGGGGAGCTGTCCTCGTCGGCCCGGGCCGGGCCGGGCTCCCACCGGCTGGTGACGGGCGGCGCAGCGTCGGGGCCCATCAGCGCGTCATGCACGCCGCTCATTCTCTCATGCCGGGAGGAGTTCGCGGCGGCTCGGGTGCGTGGCCGGCCTCATCTGCGGCCTTCGGCGCGCTGAAGCAGGCCCGCCGGTCAGCTCAGGCCGCTCCGCCACCCAACCCCAAGGCGTCGTCGAGGACCGACGTGGAGGCGAAGCCGGCCTCCTCGACGGAGACGTCGAGGAGGCCCTCGACCACGATCCGGTCGCCGCCGGCTGCGCCCAGCTCCACGACGGCCAGCCCGGCGGCGTCGGCCCGGGCGACCAGGTCGGCGAGGATCTGTGCGCCGCCGGACGCCTCCGACGCCGGGAGGGCCACCAGCACCCGTGACGGCCCCTCACCGAACAGCGCGACGTGGTCGGCGATCCCGCTCACCTGGCACCCGGTGCGCCCGGCGACGGCCATCTCCGCCAGCGCCAGGCCGATGCCGCCTTCGGAGACGTCGTGGACGCCGGCCGGGATGCCGGCGCCGACCAGGTCGGCGACCATGGCGAGGAGCCGGCCGTGGGTGTCGAGGTCGACAGGAGGCAGGACGCCGCCGCGATGGCCCCGGACCTTGTCGGCCCACAGGCTGCCCGCCAGCGACCCGCCGAGGCTGCCGCCGGCGATGGCCGCGGCCGGGGCGATCATCACAATGCGGCTGCCGGCGCTCAAGGCGGGCGGCGGCGGGCGGCGCTCCAGGCGGTCGACCAGGCCGAGGGTGCCGACCACCGGGGTCGGGTCGATGTCCCGGCCTCGGCTCTCGTTGTAGAGGCTGACGTTGCCGCCGATCACCGGGATGCCGAGGGCCACGCACGCCTCGGACATGCCGTCGATGGCCTCCGACAGCTGCCACATCACTTCGGGGTGTTCCGGGTTGCCGAAATTGAGGCAGTTGACCAGGGCGACGGGGCGGGCCCCGACGCAGGCCAGGTTGAGGGCCGACTCGGCGACGACGGCGATGGTCCCCGCCCGCGGGTCGAGGGCGCACCAGCGGGCGTTGCCGTCGGTGGAGAGGGCGATCGCGTCGGCCGCGCCTTCGAAACCGCCGCCGGCCGGGTCGAGCGGTCCGCGTACTCCCGGCGCGGCCAAGCGCAGCAGCGCGGCGTCGCCGCCGGGAGCGACGACGGTGTTGAGGAACAGCTGATGGTCGTACTGGCGGTACACCCACGCCGGGTCGACCAGCAGCGACAGGAGATCAGCGCCGCAGTCGTCGGGGGCTGCCAGCGCGGCGGGGTCGGCGGCGGCCAGCTCGTCGAGCCAGGCGGGGCGGGCCAGCGGCCGGTGGTACTTGGGTGCGTCCTCGTGGAGGGTGCTGGCCGGCACGTCGGCGAGCACGTCGGCGTCGGCGTCGAAGGACGTCAGGATCCGCAGCCGGCCGGTGTCGGTGACCTTCCCGACGACCGCAGCGCGCACCTCCCAGCGGCCGCAGACCTCGAGCACCCGGTCGAGGGAGGCGGGGGTGACGATGGCCAGCATGCGCTCCTGGCTCTCGGAGGTCAGCACCTCCCACGCCTCCATGCCGGTCTCGCGCTGGGGGACGTCGGCGACGCTGACGTCCATGCCGACGCCGCCGCGCGACGCCGTCTCGCTGGTCGCGCAGGTCAGCCCGGCGCCGCCGAGGTCCTGGATGCCGACGACCAGCTTGGCGTCGAGCAGCTCCAGGCAGGCCTCGATCAGCCGCTTCTCCTCGAAGGGGTCGCCGACTTGGACGTTGGGCCGTTTGGCTTCCTCGGCCGCCGCGTCGTCGCTGAACCCGGCGGAGGCCAGCACCGACACGCCGCCGATGCCGTCGCGGCCGGTGGCGGAGCCGAGCAGCACGGCCAGGTTGCCGACCCCCGTCGCCGCGCCGAGGACCAGGCGGTCGGCGGGCAGCACCCCGCAACAGAGGACGTTGACGAGCGGGTTGTCGGCGTAGCAGGCGTCGAAGACCACCTCGCCGCCGACGGTCGGCACTCCGACGGAGTTGCCGTAGCCGGAGATGCCGGCGATGACCCCGGACGCGATCCACCGGCTGCGGGCGTCGTCGAGGGGACCGAAGCGGAGCGGGTCCATGATCGCGATGGGCCGGGCGCCCATGGTGAAGATGTCGCGCAGGATGCCGCCGACGCCGGTCGCGGCGCCCTGGTAGGGCTCGATGGCGGAGGGATGATTGTGGCTCTCGATGCGCAAGGCGACGGCCATGCCGCCGCCGGCGTCGATCACCCCGGCGTTCTCGCCGGGACCGACCAGGACCTGCTCGCCCTCGGTCGGCAGCCGCCCCAGGTGGACCCGCGACGACTTGTAGGAGCAGTGCTCGCTCCACATCACCGCGTACATGGCCAGTTCCAGGTGGTTGGGTTCGCGCCCGAGCAGCGACGTGATCGCCGCAGCCTCGTCGTCGGTCAACCCGAGCGCCCGGTGCAGCACGACCCCGCCGGTCGGCGAGGGGGACGGAGAGGTCATGCGCCCACCCGCGCCCCGGCCGACGCCAGGAGAGCGCCGAGCAGCACCCGGCCGTCGTCGGATCCGAGCAGCGGGTCGCAGGCCCGTTCGGGGTGCGGCATGAGCCCCACGACGTTCCCGGCCTGGTTGGCGATCCCGGCGATGTCGTCGACGGAGCCGTTCGGGTTGCGCCGGTAGCGCAACACGATGCGGTCCTCGGCCCGCAGCTGCTCGAGGGTGGCCGGGTCGCAGGTGTAGTTGCCTTCGAAGTGGTTGATCGGGATCCGCAGCGCCGTGCCGACCGGCACTCCCGCGGTCAGCACCGAGGCGGAGGAGGCGACGACCAGGTCGACGGTGTCGCAGACGAAGCTCAACCCGGCGTTTTTCTGCAGGGCGCCGGGAAGCAGGTGGGCCTCGGCGAGGACCTGGAAGCCGTTGCAGATGCCGACCACCGGGCCGCCCGCCGCCGCGAACGAGCTGACCGCTTCCATCACCGGCGAGAAGCGGGCGATGGCGCCGGGGCGCAGGTAGTCGCCGTGGGCGAAGCCGCCGGGCAGGACCACCGCGTCGACGTCGCCGAGCGAGGACGCCCCGTGCCACACCAGCGACGCGCTGCCGCCGAGGGCGTCGACCGCGGCCGCCACGTCGTGCTCGCAGTTGGTACCCGGGAACAGCACCACCCCGACGCGGGCGGTCACGACGGGCCGGCGCCGGCGGCGACGGTGACCACCGAGTCCTCGATGACCGGGTTGGTGAGGAACCGCCGGCAGAGGTCCTCCGCCGCGGCCTGCGCCGCCGCGGGCGTCGCGGCGTCCACCGAGAACCGGAACGCCTTGCCGCTGCGGACGCCGCTGATCCCGGTGAAACCGAGAGCCGGGAGGGCCCGCTCGATGGTCGCGCCCTGCGGGTCGGCGATGCCGGGCCGGAGGGCGACTTCCACGAGCACGTCGTAGGCGGCCATCAGGAGACGCCGGGCCAGTCCGCGAAGGACAGGGCGGTGAGCCGCTCGTAGGCCGCGATGTAACGGGACCGGGTCTGGTCGACCACCGTGGCCGGCAGGGCCGGCGGGGGCGGCTGCTTGTCCCATCCGGTGCTCTCCAGCCAGTCCCGCAGCGGCTGCTTGTCGAACGACGGGGGGGTCTCCCCCGGCGCCCACGCCTCCGCCGGCCAGAACCGGGACGAGTCGGGGGTCAAGACCTCGTCGCACAGGGCCAGCTTGCCGTCGATGATCCCAAGCTCGAACTTGGTGTCGGCGATGATGATCCCCTTGGTGGCGGCCCACTCGGCGCCGGCCTGGTAGGCCTGCAGCGAGATCCGCCGGGCTTCCGACGCCAGCTCCTCGCCGACCAGGTCGACCGCGGCCTGGTAGGAGATGTTCTCGTCGTGGCCTTCGGTCGCCTTGGTCGAGGGGGTGAACACCGGCTCGGGGAGCTGCTCGGACTGGCGCAGCCCGGCGGGGAGCTGCTGACCGTGCATGGTGCCGTGCTTTTTGTACTCGGACCACGCCGAGCCCGACAGGTAGCCCCGCACGATGCACTCGATCGGCAGCATCTCGGCTTTGCGCACGACCATGACCCGCCCGGCGAGGTCGGCGCCGAGGTCGGCCGCGGCCGGCGGGACGTCGAGGCCGACGAGGTGGGAGGGGGCGACGTCGGCCAGCCGATCGAACCAGAACGCGCTGATCGCGGTCAGGACCCGTCCCTTGTCGGGGATCGGTTCGGCCATGACCACGTCGAACGCGGACATGCGGTCGGAGGCGACGAAGAGCAGGGTCTGGGCGTCGAGCTCGTAGATGTCCCGGACCTTGCCGGAGGCGATGTGGGTGGGTGCAGTCATGAGATCGGTCTCCTCAGGCCTTCAGCCACTCGGCCCGGTAGGCGGCGAGCCGGTCGGCGAGGGACTTGTCGTTGAGGGCCAGGATCTGGACCGCGAGCAGCGCCGCGTTGGCCGACCCGTCGATGGCGACGGTGGCCACCGGGACGCCGCGGGGCATCTGCACGGTGGCGTAGAGCGCGTCGATGCCGCCGATGGCGCCCCCCGACAGCGGGACGCCGATCACCGGCAGGGTGGTCTGCCCGGCGACCGCCCCGGCCAGGTGGGCGGCCATGCCCGCCCCGCAGATGATCACCCCGTAGCCGGCGTCGCGGGCGGAGCGAGCGAACTCGGCGACCACCGCCGGGGTCCGGTGGGCCGACATGACGTGCTCGGTCACCGTCACCCCGAAACTTTCCAAGGTCTCCACCGCTGGCGCCATCTTCGGCTTGTCGTTGGCGGATCCCATCAATACTGCGACGTTCATGTGCGATGCTCCCTGGAGGCTGGAGGGTGGGAAAGGAGAGGCGCGGCGGTCACCTTGGGGTGGCGACCTCCGGGCCGTTGCCGGCCGGACTCGGCGCAGCGATGTCGTGACGGTACGTCAAACCGGGCCAGTCGACGTGGCTGACGCCCGCGTACGCCCGCGATCGGGCTGCGTCGATGTCGGCGCCGAGCCCGGTGACGGCCACGACCCGGCCGCCGGCGGTCACCAGACCGGAGGCGTCTGCGGGCGAGTCGGGGGCGGCGCCGACCCCGGCGGTGAACACCTGGACGCCTTCCTCGGCGGCGGCCGCGTCGAGGCCGGTGATGGCGTCGCCGGCCCGCGGCGAGTCGGGGTAGCCGGCGGCGGCGAGGACGACGGTCACCGCGGCGTCGGAGGACCAGGTGATCGGCGGAGCGGCGTCGAGGCGGCCCGCGGCGGCGGCGGCCAGCACCGCGGTGACGTCGCCGTCCCACCGGGGCAGCACGACTTGGGTCTCGGGGTCGCCGAAGCGGACGTTGAACTCGAGGATCTTCGGTCCCGCGGCGGTGAGCATCACCCCGGCGTAGAGGACCCCCCGGTAGTCGACACCGCGGTCGCGCAGCGCGGCGAGGGTCGGCTCGACGGCGCTTCGCATCACCGCATCGACCACGTCTTCGCCGGCGCCGGGCACCGGGGACAGGGCGCCCATCCCGCCGGTGTTGGGCCCGCGGTCTCCGTCGCCGGCCCGCTTGTAGTCCCGGGCCGCGACCAGCGGCCAGGCCCGGACGCCGTCGCAGATGGCCATGACCGACACCTCGGGCCCGACCAGGCCTTCCTCGACGACCACCTGGCGGCCGGCCGCCCCGAACGCCGCGCCCGACAGCTTCGCCCGTACGTCGGCGACCGCCGCGTCGAAGTCGTCGGTGACCAGGACCCCTTTGCCGGCCGCCAAGCCGTCGGTCTTGACGACCCACGGCGCCGGCAGCGACCGGAGGTACTCGATGGCCGGCCCCTCGGCGTCGAACGCCCCGTAGCCGGCGGTGGGGACGCCGGCGGACGCCAGGATCTCCTTCATCCACGCCTTGGACCCCTCGAGGCGGGCCCCGTCGGAGCCGGGCCCGAACACCAGCTTTCCCTGGGCCCGGAGCCGGTCGGCCAGCCCGTTGACGAGCGGCGCCTCGGGTCCCACGACCCACAAGTCGGCGTCGATGTCCTCCGGGTCGGCGTCGACGCAGGAGAACTCCCCCGCGGAGAGCGCCGCCATCCCGGCGTTGCCGGGCGCGACGATCACCTCCGCGGTGCGGGCCAGAGCCGAGGCGAGGGCATGCTCCCTCCCGCCGGAACCGACCACGCACACCGTGGGTCGGTCCCGGTCCCAGCCGTTGCTCACGCCTTGAGGGGTTGGGGGTGGGCGGTCACGATCCCCCGAACCGCACGAACTGCTCGCGTCCCGGCCCGACCCCGACCAGGTTGATCGCCACGCCGGTCTGCTCGGCGAGGAACTCGACGTAGGCCCGGGCCTGCTTGGGCAGCTGCGCCAGCTCGGTGGCCCCCGACGTGTCGCTCTGCCATCCGGGCAGCTCCTCGTACACCGGGGTGGCGTCGTGCAGCGTCGACTGGTGGTAGGGCATGTGGTCGTAGCGAACCCCGTCGGCCTCGTACGCGACGCACACCTTGAGCGTCTCGAGGGTGTCGAGCACGTCCAGCTTGGTCAGCGCCACCTCGGAGAGCGAGTTGAGCCACGCGGCCTGGCGGATCATCACCGCGTCGAACCACCCGGTCCGTCGGCGCCGGCCGGTGTTGGTGCCGTACTCGTGGCCCCGGTCGACGAGCAGATCCCCGACCTCGTCTTCCAGTTCGGTCGGGAACGGCCCCGACCCGACCCTGGTGACGTACGCCTTGGCGATGCCGATCACCCGGCCGATGTCGCGGGGGCCTACGCCGGCGCCGATGCAGGCGCCGCCGGCGACCGGGTTGGACGAGGTGACGAAGGGGTACGTGCCGTGGTCCAGGTCGAGGAACGTGGCCTGCGCCCCCTCCAGCAGCACCTCCTCGCCGGCGTCGAGGGCCCGGTGCACGATCGCCACGGTGTCGTCGATGAGCGGCGCCAGCTTGGGGGCGTACTCGTCGAGGTAGCGGGCTGCGATGTCGTCGGCGCTGAGCGGCAGGCGGTTGTAGACCTTGGCCAGGATCTGGTTTTTCTCTTTGAGGGCCACGTCGAGTTTCTGGCGGAAGATCTTCGGGTCGAGGAGGTCTTGGACCCGGATGCCGACCCGGGCGGCCTTGTCGGCGTACGCCGGGCCGATGCCCCGCTTGGTCGTCCCCAGCTTGTTGCGCCCCAGGTACCGCTCCGTGAGCGCGTCGATCTCCTGGTGGTACGGCATGATCAGGTGGGCGCTGCCCGAAAGCTTGAGGCGGCTGCAGTCCACCCCGGCCCGGGTCAGGGTGTCGATCTCGTCGAGGAGGACCTTCGGGTCGACTACGACGCCGTTGCCGATGACCGGGGTGATGTGGTCGTAGAGGACCCCGGAGGGCAGCAGCTGCAGGGCGAAGGTCTCGCCGCCGACCACGATCGTGTGCCCGGCGTTGTGACCGCCTTGGTAGCGCACGACCACGGTCATCTCCTTGGCCAGGAGATCGGTCAGCTTGCCTTTCCCCTCATCACCCCACTGGGTGCCGACGATGACGGTTGCGGGCACCTCGCCAGGCTAGCGGCCGCGAGCCGGGCGCCGCCTGCCCGTCACCTTGCGGCGGCGCCGTCCACGTCGACCTCGGCGGGCGGCGACAGCGTGCCGGCGAGGACGTACCCGATGGTGATCGACTGTCCGGGGGCCAGGACCGGCGTGTAGCTCGGGGCGGTGGCGGTGACCACGCCGTCGGTATCCGCGCTCAGGGTGGCGTTCCACATGTCGGTGACGCTCGCGGTGGCCGGCAGGGCGAAGCGGATGGTCCAGGGGTCAGCGGTGGTCCCCACCGGCTCGGTCCCGGTGTTGGTGACCGTCAAGTCGCCGATCCCGCCGTTGCCCCACGACTGGGTCAGCGCGTAGGAGGTGCGCACCGCGGCGAGCGCCGCCAGGTGGTCCCGGTACCCGACGCCGTCGCTGTTGGGGGTCCCCGCGTAGTCCTGCAGGATGCCGGGGCCGTTGCTGCAGCTCCAGCCGCCACCGGCGTCCCAAGCCCACGCCAGGTAGGAGATCCCGTGTGCGTCGGCCCAGGCGGTGTAGGTGTCGGTGAACCCGCTCGAGCAGTCGGTCTCCCCCACCTCGCCGGTCACCACCGGCACGCTGGCGGCCACCGGCGCCACCGTGGCGTCCCAGCATGCCGCGGTGTTGCAGCCCGAGAAGTTGTAGAGGTGGACGCTCGCGACCAGCGCGTGCCCGGGGTCGAGCGGTGCGTTGGCCGCCCACCCGGAGAGATCCCCGCCCCAGTTCAGCCCCTCGACCATGACCGGCTGCGTCGCGCCGGTCGCCCGCACCGCGTCGAGCAGCGACTGCATGCCCGCGGCCTGCCAGCCGCCGGGCATCGTGCAGCCGCTCAGCCAGCACGACCAGCTCACGTCGTGGGGCTCGTTGAACAGGTCGAACACGACGCCGGGGGTCGACCGGAAGACGCCGGCGACCGAGGTCCAAAACGCGGGGGCGTGGCTGGCGTCGGGCATCGCCTCTTGGCCGGTGGCCACGGCGGCGCCGGGGGCACCCCAGTGGAGATCGAGTACGGCGGTGATGCCGGCCTGGTTGAGCTCGTGGACGTAGCCGGCGATGAAGCTGCGGTAGGCGGCCCCCGACCAGGTCGGGCTGACCCCGTTGACGCCGAGCCAGCAGTCCTCGTTGAGCGGGACCCGCACCGCGTTCACGTGCCAGGCGGCGATCGCCGCCACCGACGCGGCGTCGGTCGGCCCGTCGGCGAAGCCCCAACCCTGCACGCAGGCGTACTCGGTGCCCGAGCGGTCGACGCCGACCAGCCGCAACGGATGCCCGGCCGCGTCGACGAGATGGTTGCCGGCGACTCCGACCGCTACCCCGTCGGCAGGCGTGGTCGCCGCGTGGGCGGCGCCGGCGCCGACCCCGACGAGGGCCGTGGTGGCCACCGCCAAGACGCCGCCGGCGACGCTGACGACGCGGGTGATGGTGCGGGTGATGGTGCGGGGCGACGCCCCCGATGTCGCGGGCATGGAGCCCTCCTTGTGGTTCCGCCGGTGCTTCCGGGGGCCTTCGCCGGCCCTCGGCAGCTATCGGCGCAGGAGGGATGAGGCTTTAGCTGCGCCGCCCGCCGTAGGCGGAGGCCAAGATCCGCAGCATGGAGATGTAGACCAGCACCAGGGCGGTCATCATGGCGAACGCCGCGGGCCACTCCCCCTCCGCTGACACGCCGATGGCCTCCGAACGGGTCACCCACTCGAAGTCGGTGAACAAGTTGAGCACCGCTACGGCCAGGGCGAAGATGCCAAACAGCAGCCCGAAAGTCCCGAAGCTGTTGACGCCGGGGACCGACAGCCCGACGAAGGAGAGGAGGGCGACGACCATGATCCCGAAACCGCCGATCATGGCCAGGCTCATCATCCGGGGGGTGACCCGCACCAGCCCAGTGCGGTAGAGGACCAGCGTGGCGACGAACACCGCGGCGGTGAACACGATGGCCAGCGGCACTATGCCGTGTCCGAGGGTGGAGTAGGCCCCCGACACCGCGCCGAGAGCCACCCCCTCGAGGATCGAGTAGGCGGGAGCGATGACCTTGGCCCACTGCATCCGGAACCAGCTGACCAGGACCAACCCGAACGCCGCGGCCATGCAGGCGAAGGCCACACCGGAGGGCACCGCTACGTAGCCGACCGCGGCGGACACCAGCGCCAAGACGACCAGGACGATCAGCTTGTCGTAGGTCCGGGCCGCGGAGAACCGGGTCTCGGGCGCGAAGGGATAGGGCGGGAGGCCCGGCGTCGCCGGGTCGCCGCCGAACACGCCGGCCGGCTGGCGGTACTCGGACTCGATGCGCCCGAAGGCGCTTTGCATCGCGGATTTTCTGGCCACGACGCGAGTGTGCCGCACTCTGGGACCGAACGCCGGCTCACCTCGCACAAAATTCGTTAAGAACGCACCGGAGCCACGCTCGGCGTACACTCCGGGCTGTCAGCAGCCGGCAACGGAGGGGAAGCGATGCGCGAGGTGCAGCCACGTCGAGCGGAGAGCGCCGAGCCGGCCCCCGCCAAGCCCGCACCGGCCGCGGGTCCCGGCGCCGGGCTTCTCGGGCTGCAGGCCCGGGCCGGCAACCGCGCCACCGGGGCGATCATCCAGGCGTCGCTCGAGGTCGGCGCCGCCGACGACACCTTCGAGCGGGAGGCCGAGTCGGTCGCAGCCGAGGTCGTGCGCCGGCTGGCCCGTGGGGGCACCGCCAGCGGCGCGGCCCGGACCGCCGCCGGCCGCGACGGCGCGGAACTGGCCCGGCGGGTGCAAAGGGTGCGGCAGGTGCAGCGCCGGGCCGCCGCGCCGTCGGCCGGACCGGTCGGCCCCGAGGGCGGCGAGCTAGACGACGCGACCGCCCGGGCCGTCGAGCGGGCTCGCGGCGGCGGGTCCCCGCTGGAGCGGGGCGCGCAGCGGGAGATGGAGTCCGCGTTCGGAGCCGACTTCTCGGCGGTCCGGGTACACCAGGGAGCGGAAGCGGACCTGCTCAACCGGAAGATGGGAGCCCGGGCGTTCACCGTCGGATCGGACATCTTCTTCCGCGGCGGCGCCCCCAGCCTGGACAGCGACGGCGGCCGCCACCTCCTGGCCCACGAGCTGACCCACACCCTCCAGCAGGGAGCCTCCGCGGCCCGCGCTTTGCAGCGGGCCGGGAACGACTCCGAAGAAGCCGAGGAGGAGGCGTCGGAGGCCGAGGTGGAGGAGTCCGGCGACGCGGTGACCGCCGGCGTGGTCCCCGACTCGAAGCTGACCGAATCGTCGCAGGAGATCGAGGGACCGCCGCCGGGCATTGAGGCGGACCGCTCCGGGGCGCGGATCGCTCCGTCCTCCCCCGCCCCGTCGGGCTCGGCGCCGCGGTCGACGGCCGGGCGCTGGCGGGTGCCGATCACCGTGGCCGGCCTCGACGTCGACAGCTCCGTCGAGCGCAGTTCCGAGCCGCCCCGCGGCGGCGATAGCGATGCCATCGTCCCCAAAGCCAAGGTCGGCACCGAGATCACGGGGGGATTCAACCCCAGCCCGTTCGGGGCGATCAACCGCGGGTTCGTCGCCAGCTCCACCGACTTCAAGTCCAAGACCGGCAAGAAGGGGTCGTCGCTCACCCTGTCGGCGAAGTTCACCCAGAAGGTGACCTGGGGAACCAGCAGCGGCGGCCACACCGACATCGCGTCGGCCAGCTCACCGGCGGTGACCGCCGCGACCTACAAGGAGATCGCCGCGGACTTGACCCCGGCCCTCACCGACGCGTCGTGGGTGGCACCCCGCCAGACCTACTGGTCCCAGAAGCTGTGCGAACGCCACGAGAAGTTCCACGCCAAAGACGTGCAAAAGTGGGCCAGCGGCCAGGGGAAAACCTTCGCCGCCGACTATCTGTCCAAGAAGACGATCGACCTCAACGACAGCGAGCGCAAGGACCCGGCGAAGATCCAGCCGAAGGTGCAGGCCATCGTCAACGACACCACCGTGGCGTTGCAGAACGCGGTGACCACCTACATGCGCGGCGTCGGCAACACCTACTACAACTACCCGGGCGAGATCCGGGCGTTCGGTGACGGCAAGGACCCCTACTTGAAGCTGGCCGCCGCGGTGACCAAGAAGGGCGCCGCGCTGGAGAAGGCCGAGGCCAAGGCGAAGGCCAAGACCGACAAGGCAAAGGCCAAGCCCGACAACGCCACCGTCGGCGCCGGGGCGTAGGGCACCGGCGTGCACGACGACGGCGGCCCCTGCCGTCCGGAGATCACCGATCGGGGGTACCCGTCGCGCACCGCGCTGGTGCTGCGCCGGGAGGAGAACCTCTTCCGGGCCGAAGCCGAGGAGCTGCTCGCCGGCGGCGACGCCGAAGCGTCCGTCGACGCCGAGCCGACCGTTGACGCCGAGCCGACTGTTGACGCCGGGCCCGGGTTGAGCTTGGAGCAGCTCGACGCGGTGTTCGCGTCCCGCGACGCGACCCGTCTGCCCCAGGCGGCGTTCCTCGCCGGGCGCTGCGCCTGCCCCGACCCCGCCGCGTCCGACCGTCTCGCCGGCCGGCTGCGCGAGGTCCTCGCCGGCAGCGACCCGTCGGATCTGGGCAGCCGGGCCCTGGCCTACGTCGAGGCCGCCATGTCCCTGGTCCTGCTCGGCCACGACGAGGAGGGCCGGCCGGCGCTGGCCGCCGTCGCGTCGGATGCCGACGCCTCGATGGCCGGCTGGTTGGCCGCCGCCTACCTGGCCGAGCTCGGTGACCCCTCCGCGTGGCCGGCGCTTCTCGGGTTGCTCGACGCCGGCAGCGGGTTCACCCGGCTGATGGCCGCCCGCCACGCCGCGATGTGGCTGCCCTACGCCGGCCAGGAGGTCGCCGGCCGGACCGTCGACGTGCGCGCCGCCCTCCTCGAGCGGGCCGACGACCCCGACAGCTTGGTGGCCGACGAGATCCCCGCCCTCCTGGCCGAGGTCGGCGGCGCCGACCTCGGCGCCGACCTGCAGCGCCTGGCCAAGAAGGCCAGGCACAAGTCGACCCGCTCGGCGGCCAAGGCGGTCATCGAGCGGGTCGGGACCTGAGAGAAGGTTCTGCGGGGGGCGACCGATCAGATCGCCGCCCGGGTCAGCGCAGGACCAGCTCCTCGCCGGCGTCCGCAGCCCGCCCGGTGCCATCCTCGCCGTCCTCCGGCCCGAGCGACAGGCCGTCGCCTGTGAGGACCGGGAGGCCGGTGGTCGCCGGCACCGCGTCGACGGTGACGGTGTCGCCGTCCTTGTAGCGGCCCTCCAGGAGGGCCATGGCCAGGCGGTCCCCGACCTGCTTTTGGATCAGCCGCTTGAGCGGCCGGGCCCCGAACACCGGGTCGTAGCCCCGGCGGGCCAGCCACGCCCGGGCCTCGGGGGTGACTACCAGGCTCAGCCGGCGCGCCTCGAGGCGCCGTGACAGGTCCTGCAGCTGGATGTCGACGACCTTGGTCAGGTCGTCCTCGGTGAGCGGCCGGAACCGGACGATCTCGTCGATCCGGTTGAGGAACTCGGGCCGGAACGCCTCGCGCAGGTCTCCCTGGTAGTTCGAGGTCATGATCAGCACCGTGTTGGTGAAGTTGACGGTGCGGCCCTGACCGTCTGTCAGGCGGCCGTCGTCGAGCACCTGAAGCAGGATGTTGAACACGTCCGGGTGCGCTTTCTCCACCTCGTCGAGGAGGATCACCGCGTACGGGCGGCGCCGCACGGCCTCGGTCAGCTGCCCGCCCTCGTCGTAGCCCACATACCCCGGGGGGGCACCGACCAGGCGGGCCACGGAGTGCTTCTCCATGTACTCGCTCATGTCGATGCGGACCATCGACTTCGGGTCGTCGAAGAGATAGTCGGCGAGGGTCCGGGCCAGCTCGGTCTTGCCGACGCCGGTCGGGCCGAGGAACAAGAAGCTGCCGATCGGGCGGTCCGGGTCCGACAGGCCGCTGCGGGAACGGCGGATGGCGTTGGCCACCGCGGAGACGGCCTGATCCTGGCCGACGACGCGCTCGTGGAGGACGTCCTCCATCCGGACCAGCTTGGCCACCTCGCCTTCCAGCAGGCGGCTGACCGGCACGCCGGTCCACTTGGACACCACCTCGGCGATGTCCTCCTCGTCGACCTCCCGCTTGACCATCTTGGACTCGCCTTGCAGGCCGGCCAGGCGGGCGGTGGCCTCGTCGATCTGGCGCTGCAGGGACGGCAGCTCCCCGTACTGGATCTCCGACGCCCGGGCCAGGTCACCGTCGCGGGTGAAGCGCTCCATGTCGCCCTTCTTGGCCTCCAGGGTCTCCTGGAGGGCGGTGATGGCGTCGGCCGCCTCCTTCTCGTTCTGCCAGCGCGCCGTGAGGGCGGCGGCGTGCTCCTTGAGGTTGGCCATCTCCTCTTCCAGCTTGGCCAGGCGCTCCACCGACGCCGGGTCGGTCTCCTTCTCCAGCGCCAGCTTCTCGATCTCCAGCTGGGCGATCCGCCGGTCCAACACGTCGATCTCGGTCGGCTTGGAGTCCAGCTCGATGCGCAGCCGGCTGGCGGCCTCGTCGACCAGGTCGATGGCCTTGTCCGGCAGGAACCGGCCGGTGATGTACCGGTCGGAGAGCACCGCGGCGGCGACCAGCGCGGCGTCGTTGATGGTGACGCCGTGGTGGACCTCGTAGCGCTCCTTCAAGCCGCGGAGGATCCCCACCGAGTCACTGACCGAGGGCTCGCCGACGTACACCTGCTGGAACCGGCGCTCGAGGGCCGCGTCCTTCTCGATGTGCTTGCGGTACTCGTCGAGGGTCGTGGCGCCGATCAGGCGCAGCTCGCCGCGGGCCAGCATCGGCTTGATCATGTTGCCGGCGTCCATGGCCCCCTCGGCCGCGCCGGCGCCGACGATGGTGTGCAGCTCGTCGATGAAGGTGATGACCTCACCTTGCGAGTCGGTGATCTCCTTGAGCACCGCCTTCAGCCGCTCCTCGAACTCGCCGCGGTACTTCGAGCCGGCGACCATCGAGCCGAGGTCGAGGGCCAGCAGCCGCTTGCCTCGCAGGCTCTCGGGCACGTCGTTGGCCACGATGCGCCGGGCCAGGCCCTCCACGATGGCGGTCTTGCCGACGCCGGGCTCGCCGATGAGCACCGGGTTGTTCTTGGTGCGCCGGGACAGCACCTGGATGACCCGGCGGATCTCCTCGTCGCGGCCGATGACCGGGTCCAGCTTGCCTTTGCGGGCGTCCTCGGTCAGGTCCCGGCCGTACTTCTCGAGGGCCTGGTACTGCTCCTCGGGGTTCTGGCTGGTCACCCGGTGGCTGCCGCGCACCTCCTTGAGGGCGGCGAGCAGATCGGCGCGGCTGACCCCGACCCGGTCGGCCAGGGCCAGGAGCAGGTGCTCGATCGACAGGTACTCGTCGCCCAGGTCGGCGCGCTCCTTGTCGGCCCGCTCGAAGGTGTCGCGCATGGCGCGGGAGGTCTGCGGGTCGTTGCCGCCGTAGCTGTGGGGCAGCTTGGCCAGCGCCTCGTCCATCTTGTTGCGCAGGCTGAGGGGGGCGACGCCGACACGCTGCAAGGTGGGCAGGGTCGCGGTGTCGTCCTGGCCCAGCATCGCGGCCAGCAGGTGGTCGGGGGTGATCTCCGGGTTGCTCGCCGCCCGGGCCGCGGCGATGGCGGCTTGCACGGCTTCTTGCGTGCGCTGCGTCCAGCGGTTGGGGTCGAAGGCCACGGGTCCTCTTTCTCGGTCAGATTTGGATGCCGGTCGGTCCCTCCGACCCGGCCAAACTTGAGTCTGTCATTGTCAACTTCGTGATCCCTCGGGACATTCCCGGCGGAGGGCCCTGGCCTGCCTGCGATGGTCCTCGGGGCGCTAGGGCCTAACGCCGGGGTAGCCAGCGGTCGGGGGTGTTGCGGACCGGGACCAGGTCCCGGCGGTACTGGCGGTGGGTTCGCTCGACGGCCTCGCGGGCCTCGCGGCGGGCCTCGTCAAGCTCGGCGCGCAGTCTGGCCACCTCGCCCTCCAGCTCCATCACCCGCCGGACGCCCTCCAGGTTTAGGCCGCCGTTGGTCAGCTCTTGGATTCGCCGCAGCGTGGCGATGTCCAAGTCGCTGTAGCGCCGGCTGCCGCCTACGGTCCGGGCCGGGTCCAGCAGGCCCTTGCGCTCGTAGATCCGCAGGGTCTGGGGATGGACGCCGGCCAGCTCAGCCGCGACGGAGATCACGTAGACCGCCCGGTGGCGGCGAACGTCGGGGTCCATCAGCGCTCAGCTCCTCCCGGCCCCGACGGGGGCGACCCCGACGGGCTGAGCGCACCGAAGGCCTTGGCCCGCAGGTCGTCGCCGGGCATGAGCTTGCCGAGGGCCTCGACCGCGGCGGTCTGCTCGGCGTCGAGCGAGCCGGGCACCGCCACCTCGACCGCGACCAGCAGATCGCCGACGCCCGCCGAGGAGGGCACGCCGCGACCCTTGACCCGGAAGGTCTTGCCGGACTTGGTGCCCGGGGGTACCCGCAGCGAGACGGTGCTCTCCAGGGTCGGGACGGTGATGGCGGCGCCGAGCGCAGCCTCGGCGAAGCTGATCGGGGCGGTCAGGTGGAGGTCCCTGGCCCCCCGCCGGGTGAACAGCGGATGGGCGCCGGTCTTGACCACCACGTAGAGGTCGCCGGCGGGCCCTCCGGCTCGGCCCGCGCCGCCCCGGCCCTTCACCCGGATCCGCTGCCCGTCGGTGACCCCGGCGGGGATGCGGACCTTCACCTGGCGGGCCCGGTGCTCGACGCCCGCGCCGTGACAGGTGGGACACGGCGTCTCGATGCGCATCCCGGTGCCGCCGCAGGCCTGGCACGGCTGGGAGAAGGAGAACATCCCCTGGTTCTCGTTGACCAGGCCCCGCCCGCCGCACACCGAGCACACCACCGGCGAGGTGCCCGGCGCGGCGCCGGTGCCGTGGCAGGTGTGGCAGGCCACGTCGCTGGTGACGTTGACCGTGGTGGTCACGCCGTTGACCGCGTCGAGGAACGACAGGTGCAGCCCGGTCTCGAGGTCGGCGCCGCGCTGGGGTCCGGTCGGGCCGCCGGCGCGGGGCCGGCCGGCTCGGCTAGCGCCGCGGTTGAAGATGTTGCCGATCAGGTCGGAGAGGTCGTCGACTTTGAAGTTGGCGCCCCCGAAGCCTCCGGGCGCGCCGGCGCCGGCGAAGGGGTTGGCCGCGGGGCCCATGCGGCGGACCTCGTCGTACTCCTTGCGGGTGGCGGCGTTGCCGAGGACCTCGTAGGCCGCGGAGATCTCCTTGAACCGGTCCTCCGACCCCGGGTTGGCGTCGGGGTGGTACTGCTTGGCCAGCTTCCGGTACGCCTTGGCGATCTCTTTGTCCGTCGCGGTGTCTGACACCCCGAGGACCTTGTAGTAGTCCTTCTCGAACCACTCACGCTGGGGTGCCATAGCCGCTCACCCCCGCACTTTGACCATGGCGGGCCGGATGACCCGGCCCTTCCAGCGGTAGCCGGCCCGCATGACCTCGGCCACCTCCTGCGCGCCGTCGCCCGGTTCGTGGGCGACCGCGTCGTGGTGGTTGGGGTCGAAGGGCTCGCCGGCCTTGTCGATGCGCTCCAGGCCGGCTTTGGCCAGCGCCTCGCTGAAACCGTCCCAGATCTGCTTGACGCCCTCCCCGGCGCCGTGGGCCAGCGCCAGGTCGGCGTTGTCGAGGGCCGGCAGCAGCGCCTCGACGAGGGCCTGGGCGGCCCGCTCGCCGATGTCGGCCTGCTGCTTGACCACCCGCTTCTTGTAGTTCTCGAAGTCGGCCTGGAGGTGACGGAGGGCGTCTAGGTAGTCGTCGCGCTGGCGAGACACCGACGCCAACTCGTCGAGGTCCTCCTCCACCTCGGCCGCGGCGGCATCGGCGTCGACGGCCGCTTCGTCGAGGGGCGTGGCCCCGGCCGCGGCGGCATCGGCCGCCGCTTGGGCCGCGGCGGGGTCGCCACCGGTCACCGGGTCGGAGGACCCAGCGCCCGGCTCGCGGGCGCGGCCGGCATCGGGGCTGGCACCGGAGGATCCGCCGGCGGGGGTGGCGCCAGGGCCGGGAGGCGTCCCGGCCGCGGCGGCCTGGTCGGCCGCCGCCTGGTCGGTCACGTCGGCGTCAGGGCCGCCGGTCGGCGGGGCGCCCCCCGTTGGGTCGGTGGGGTCCGTCGAGGGCATCAGTCGTGCTTCTCCTCGTCGACGATCTCGGCGTCGACGACCTCGTCGTCATTGGCGGCGCCGGCGGACGCCCCGCCGGCTGCGCCGTCTCCACCGGCCGCGCCGGCCGCGGCGCCGGCCTGCTCGTAGAGCTGCTTGCCGAGCTCTTGGACCCCGGCGGCCAGCTTCTCGGTGACGGTCTTGATCGCCTCGATGTCACTGCCCGACAGGGCCTCCTTGAGGCTGGCCAGGTCGGCCTCGACCGTGCCCTTCTGCTCCCCGGAGAACGAGTCGGCCTGCTCCTTGAGCATCTTCTCGGTCTGGTAAACGAGGCTGTCGGCCTGGTTGCGGACCTCCGCTTCCTCCTTGCGCCGCTTGTCGTCGGCCGCGTGAGCCTCCGCGTCGCGGACCATCCGGTCGATGTCGTCCTTGTTGAGCGAGGACTGCCCGGTGATGGTCATCGACTGCTCCTTGCCCGT
Source organism: Acidiferrimicrobium sp. IK (assembly GCF_025499425.1). Classification (GTDB taxonomy): domain Bacteria; phylum Actinomycetota; class Acidimicrobiia; order Acidimicrobiales; family Palsa-688; genus Acidiferrimicrobium. The sequence continues at coordinate 244,459 of NZ_JAIMCB010000001.1, read as the reverse complement.
GGCCCGGTCCTTGGCGGACACGTGCACGATGCCATTGGCGTCGATGTCGAAGGTGACCTCGATCTGCGGGATACCCCTGGGCGCCGGCGGCAGGTCGACGAGCTGGAACTTCCCGAGCGTCTTGTTGTACATCGCCATCTCCCGCTCGCCCTGCAGCACGTGGATCTCCACGGAAGGCTGGCTGTCCTCGGCGGTGGTGAACACCTCGGAGCGCTTGGTCGGGATGGTGGTGTTGCGCTCGATCAGCTTGGTCATGACGCCGCCCTTGGTCTCGATGCCGAGCGACAGGGGGGTGACGTCGAGGAGCAGGACGTCTTTGACCTCGCCCTTCAAGACCCCGGCCTGCACGGCCGCGCCGATGGCCACGACCTCGTCGGGGTTGACGCCCTTGTGGGGCTCGCTCCCGGTCATCGACTGCACCAGGTCGGTGATCGCCGGCATGCGGGTGGAGCCGCCGACCATGACCACGTGGTCGATCTTGTCTTTGGTCATGCCGGCGTCGCTGATGGCCTGCTCGAAGGGGCCGCGGCACGCCTCCACCAAGTCGGCGGTCAGCTCCTGGAACTTGGAGCGGGTCAGCTTGAGGTCCAGGTGCTTGGGGCCCTCGCTGGTGGCGGTGATGAACGGCAGGTTGACGGTGGTCTCCTGCACCGCGGAAAGCTCGATCTTGGCCTTCTCCGCCGCCTCCTTCAGGCGCTGGAGGGCCATCTTGTCGTTGGACAGGTCGACGCCTTCGGTGTCTTTGAAGGTCTTCACCAGCCAGTCCATGACCCGCTGATCCCAGTCGTCGCCGCCGAGGTGGGTGTTGCCGGAGGTGGACTTGACCTGGAAGATGCCTTCGGAGATCTCCAGCACCGACACGTCGAAGGTCCCGCCGCCGAGGTCGAACACCAAGATGGTCTGCTCGGCCTCTTTGTCCAGCCCGTAGGCCAGGGCGGCCGCGGTCGGCTCGTTGATGATCCGCAGGACCTCGAGGCCGGCGATCTGCCCGGCTTCTTTGGTCGCGGTGCGCTGGGCGTCGTCGAAGTAGGCGGGGACGGTGATAACCGCCTGGGTGACGGTGTCGCCCAGGTACGCCTCGGCGTCCCGCTTCAGCTTCTGCAGGATGCGGGCCGAGATCTCCTGGGGGTTGTACTTCTTCCCGTCGATGTCGACCGACCAGGAGTTGTCTCCCATGTGGCGCTTGACCGAGCGGATGGTCCGGTCGGGGTTGGTGATGGCCTGGCGCTTGGCCACCTCGCCGACGAGGACCTCGTCGGACTTGGAGAAACCGACGACCGAAGGCGTCGTGCGAGCGCCTTCGGCGTTGGGGATGACAACCGGTTCGCCAGCTTCCAAAACGCTGACGACCGAGTTGGTGGTGCCGAGGTCGATGCCGACGGCCTTGGGCATGGAAGGCCTCCTAAGTGAGGGTCGTAGAACGGTGCTGCGCACCACTGTACCCAAGTTGAGTGTCATCCACTCAGGAAATGTGGGAAATAGGCGTTGCGCGGTGGTGCCTAGGATCGCGGCGTGCCCACCCTCGTGCTGCTTCGCCACGGTCAGAGCGCCTGGAACTTGGAGAACCGCTTCACCGGTTGGTGGGACGTCGACCTCTCCCCGAGGGGTGAGGAGGAGGCCGCCGAGGCCGGCGGTCTCCTGGCGTCGGCCGGGGTCCTACCCGACGTGGTGCACACATCGGTGCTCACCCGGGCCATCCGCACCGCCAACCTGGCCCTCGACGTCGCGGGCCGGGGGTGGATCCCCGTCGTGCGGCACTGGCGCCTCAACGAGCGTCACTACGGGGCGCTCACCGGGTTGGACAAGGCCCAGACCAGAGACCAGTACGGCGACGAGCAGTTCATGGCCTGGAGGCGCAGCTTCGACACCCCGCCGCCGCCGATGGACCGCTCGTCGGAGTGGTCGGTCCACGACGACCCGCGCTACGCCGGCCTGCCGGCGGCGGTCGTGCCGGCCACGGAGTGCCTGGCCGACGTGATCGTGCGGTGGCTCCCCTACTGGGAGGACGCCATCGCCCCCGAACTCATCGCCGGCAAGGTGGTGCTGGTAGTGGCCCACGGCAACAGCCTGCGGGCGATGATCAAGCACCTGGAGGGGATCTCCACCGCGGAGATCACCGGGCTGGAGGTCCCCACCGGGGTGCCGATCGTCTACAGCCTGTCGGCGGAGCTGACCGTGGAGTCCAAGCGGGAGCTGGGCGACCCCGCGGCCATCGCCGCCGCGGCAGAAGCGGTGCGCCGCCAGGGCGAACGCCGGGCCTGAGCGGCGAGGGCCGGGGCCGAAGACGAGAGCGGGGCCCGCCGAAGCGGACCCCGCACTCGCAGCCCTCGACGACCCACGCGCCGCTGCGTTGATCGCAGTACCCACGCTAAAGGTCACGCATTGCCGCCGGATGCCCTCCGCGTGAATGGCGCGTTTCGATCCCGCCGGCCGGCCCGCCAGGCCGGGACCACCCCCATCCCCCACCATTAGGCTCCCGGAGCGTGACCACCCCCCGGCTCCGAGCTCGACGGGAGGCCCTCCTCGCCGAGCCCGGGCTGACCGGCACGGCGTGGTGCCGGACCTACGCCGAGCGCTGCGACGAGTGGCTGCGGGAGGTGTTCGCGGCGGCTACGGGCGGAGAAAGCGGCCTGGCGCTGCTCGCGGTCGGCGGCTACGGCGGGGGTGAGCTGGCTCCCGGGAGCGACCTGGACCTGGTGCTGGTCCACGAACAACGGCACCCGCCGACCAAGGTGGCGGAGGCCATGTGGTACCCGATCTGGGACGAGGGGGTGCACCTCGACCACAGCGTCCGCAACCTCAAGGAGCTGCGGGGGGCGATGGGCGACGACCTCAAGGTGGCCCTCGGCTGGTTGCAGGCCCGCATGGTGGCGGGCGACGCCCGCCTGGCCGGCGAGGCGATCAGCCGGGCCGACGAGCTGTGGCGGACCAGGGCCCCCAAGTGGCTGCCGCTGGTCGACGCGTCGGTCCGGGAGCGCCACGAGTCCTACGGTGACCTGGCGTTCCTCCTCGAGCCGGACATCAAAGAAGCCCGGGGCGGGTCCCGCGACATCCGCCTCCTCCACGCGGTGGCCCGGGTCAGCCCGGTCCTGGCCGGCGTGATATCCGCTCCCGGCCTGGTGTCGGCCGCCGACCTCCTGGCCGCGGTGCGCGTCGAGCTGCAGCGAGCCACGGGCAAGTCGGCCAACCGGCTGCTGCTCCAAGACCAAGACGTTGTGGCTGGCGCCCTCGGCTACCGCGACGCCGACAAGCTCATGCTCGACGTAGCCGCGGCCGGGCGGACCATCGCCTGGGCCAGCGACGACGGCTGGCGGCGGGTGGCCTCGTGGCTGCACGGACCACGCGGCCGCGAGCACGCCCGGGACCGCCCGGTCGAGCCGGGTGTAGTCCTGCGCGACGGCGAGGTGGCCCTCTCGGTCGACGCCGACCCCGCCGGCGACCCGTCCCTGGCCCTGCGGCTGGCCGCGGCGTCCGCGGAGCTGGATCGGCCGATGGCCCGCAGCGCCCTCGACCGTCTGGCGTCGGAAGCGGTCGCCCCCGAAGGGGCGTGGCCGCCCGAGTTACTCCGGGCGCTCCTGCGGGTCCTCGGCGCCGGCCGTCCCGGCGTCACCGCCATCGAGTCGCTCGACCAGATCGGCGTGTGGCTGCGCCTGCTGCCTGAATGGGAGGCGGTCCGCAGCCGCCCCCAGCGCAACGCCTACCACCGCTTCACCGTCGACCGGCACCTGTTGGAGACCGCGGCCAACGCGTCGGCCCTGACCCGCCAGGTCAGCCGGCCCGACCTCCTCCTCGCCGGCGCGCTGCTCCACGACATCGGCAAGGGCCGCGGCGGCGATCACACCGACGTCGGCATCGCGCTGCTCCAGGAGCTGGCTCCCCGCATGGGTTTCGACGTCGCCGACACCGCCGTGCTCACCAGCATGGTCCGCCATCACCTGCTGCTGCCCGACGCCGCCACCCGACGCGACCTCGACGACCCGCGCACCATCGAGATGGTCGCCGACGCCGCCGGTGACACCACCACCTTGGAGCTGCTGGCCGCGTTGACCGAGGCCGACAGCCTGGCCACCGGGCCCAGCGCTTGGGGGCAGTGGAAGGCTGGGCTGGTCGCCACCTTGACCGCCCGGGCCGCGGCCCACCTGGCCGGACAGCCCCACACCCCCAACCAGGTGCCGCTCAGCCCCGAAGAGCAAAAGCTGGTCGACGCCGGCGAGCTGGGACTGAGCGCGGAGGGCGGACGGGTCACCGTCGCCGCCCCGGACCGGGCCGGGCTGCTGTCCGCGGTCGCCGGGACGCTGGCCCTAAACGGGGTGACCGTGCGGTCGGCCTCGACGCGCACCGAGCCCGGCAGCCGGATGGCCGTGTTGTCCTTCGACGTGGTCCCGACCTTCGACGTGCTGCCCAACTGGAGCAAGGTGTGCGACCAGCTGCGAGCGGCCCTCGACGGCCGCCTCCCGCTCGCCGAGCGCCTCGCCGAGCGGGAGCGGACCTACGCCGGCCGGCGCCGTCCGACCGCCGCCCACCGGCCCAGCGTCACGGTGTCGACGCACCACGACGCGGCCACCGCGGCGACGGTGTTCGAGGTGCGCGCTCCCGACGCCGGCCACGTGCTGTTCCACATCACCCAGGCGATCGCCGACGCCGGAATGCTGATCGACGCCGCTTTGGTCAGCACCCTCGGCGCCGAGGTGGTCGACGCGTTCTACGTCACCACCGCCGCCGGCGAGAAGCTCGACGCCGGAGCCGCCGACGCGCTGAGCGAGGACATCACCGCCGCGCTGCAGCCAGTCGTGCCCGAGCACCTGTAGCGCCGGCGCCACCGGCGCGCGCCGGCGGGACCGGCGGGACGGGGGCCGGCGTTCGACGTCAACTTCTGCACGCCCCGCCGTGGCGGACCGGACCTCGAGGCGGCAGCGCGAGGGGCTAGCGCGCCGGCATCCATTTCTCCACCTGCTGCGGTGGCGAAGTGGCTCTCGAGTTGCAACGCCGGCGTCTCGCGGACGTCACCCGGCCGTTTCACGCCGGGGCCGGCCCGCCGGCCGCCGCCACCTCCCACACCGCCGGGGGGCGTTGGCCCCGCCGCTCGAACGCCGACGCGAGCGCGCCGGCCAGCGCCGCGGCGGGAAGGCCGAGCACCAGGGCCGACCCGCCGAAACCGCCGCCCATCATCCGTGCCCCGTCCGCGCCGAGGGAGCGGGAGGTGTCGACGATCAGGTCCAGCTCCGGGCACGACGCCTCGAACTCGTCTCTGAGCGACGCGTGCGACGCCCACAGCAGGTCGCCCAACGGCTTGCCGGCCCGCAGCCGCCCGGCCGCGGTCAGGACCCGCCCGTTTTCGGTGACGACGTGGCGGGCCCGCCGGCGCAGGCTCCCCTCGAGGCCCGACTCGACAGCCTCCCGGGTCGCGGCGCGCAGATCGGCGGTGCCGAGCAGGCGGGCCGCTTGCGCGCACTCCTCCCGCCGGCGGCGGTAACCGCCGGCCGCGTTGTCGTGGCGGACGTGGCTGTCGACCACCAGCAGCGGGCCCCTCTGCAGCGGCACCGGCTCCCACGCACCAGTCGAGAAGTCGATCAGCGCGGCGTGGCCGGGCGTTGCGTGGGCGATGCCCAAGTGGTCGAGCCACCCGACCGGGACCCCGGCGTGGATGGTCTCGGCTCGGTGAGCCATCGCCGCCAGCGAGGCAGCGCCGGGCTCGGCGCCGGCGAGGGCCGCCAGCGCCGCGATGGTGGCGATGAGCACAGCGGCGCTGGACGAGACGCCGGCGCCGACGGGGACGTCGGAGTCGATGGCCACGTCCGCGGCCGGCACCTCCACCCCCGACCCGGCCAGGGCGGCGACCGCCCCGAGAACGTAGCGACCCCACGGCGGCACGCCCGGGTTGGCTGTTGTCGGGCCGGCAGCGCCGAGCGGCGCTGGACCGGACCAAACGAGCATCTCCGGCTCCTGCGCCGACCATGCCCGCAGCCCGGGGCCGTCTCGCCGGCGGACCGCGACCGCGGTGACCCGGTCGATGGCGAAGGGAAGCGCCCACCCCCCGTTGTAGTCGGTGTGCTCCCCGATCAGGTTGGCCCGCCCGGGCGCCTGCCACACGAGGTCGGCCGCCCCGCCCGAGCGTCTCCGCAGCAGGTCCGCGGCCCGGCCGGCCGGTTCGCTCGACAGGGAAGGCGGCATCACCCACGGACCGTACGCGCGCCGCAGCCCCGCCCGGGAGGGCGGGACTGCAAGACGAGAGGCTGGTGGGAGGTTAGAGCGCCTCGACGCCCCGCTCTCCGGTGCGGATCCGGACCACGTCGTCGACGTAGGTGGTCCAGATCTTCCCGTCGCCGATCTTGTCGGTGCGGGCGACCTTGGCGATGACGTCCACGATCCCAGCGGCGTCGTCGTCGTCGACGACCACCTCCACCCGGATCTTGGGGGTGAACTCGATGGTGTACTCGGCGCCCCGGTACACCTCCGTGTGGCCCTTCTGGCGCCCGAAGCCCTGCACCTCACTGACGGTGAGGCCGGTGATGCCGTGCTCTTGCAGGGCGGCTTTGACGTCGTCGAGCTTGAACGGCTTGATGATGGCAGTGACGAGTCTCATCTATGCCTCCCCGGGAGTGGCGCCAGCAGTGGGCTTGGCGAATGGCGAGATGGGCTGGCCCCCGGTGAGGGTGCTTCGCACCCCGCTCAGGACCGAATCGAAATCGTAGCCCTCCTCGTCGTGCTGGCTCAGGTCCATGCCGATCTCCTCGTCTTCCTCGCTCATGCGCAGGCCCATCGTCTTGTCGACGATCTGGGCGAGGATGTAGCTGACCGCCAGCGAGAAGCCGGCGACGCACACGACGCCCAGGCACTGCTCCCCGAGGAGGCCTGCGCCACCACCGTAGAACAGGCCGTCACGGGCGACGCTGTTGAACGAGTTGGTGCCGAAGAAGCCGATCAGGACCGCGCCGAGCACACCACCGACGAAGTGGACCCCGAGCACGTCGAGGGCGTCGTCCCGGTTGAACTTGAACTTCAAGCCGCACGCCAGGCAGCAGATGCCACCGGCCAGGAACCCGATCACCAACGCCCCGAGCAGGTTGACGAACCCGCAAGACGGGGTGATCGCGACCAGGCCGGCGACGGCGCCGGAGGCACCACCGAGCGTTGTGCTCTTACCGTTCTTCAGCTTCTCGACGATGATCCAGCCGAGGAGCGCGGCCGCCGTCGCGGTGTTGGTGTTGACGAAGGCGTGAGCCGACAGGTTGTTGGCGGCCAGCGCCGAGCCGGCGTTGAACCCGAACCAGCCGAACCACAAGATGCCCGCACCGAGGACCGTGAAGGGCAGGTTGTGCGGCTTCATCGGCGTGCCCGGCCAGCCCTTGCGGTTCTTGATCACGAGGAGCACGCCCAGGCCGCCCATCGCGGCGTTGATGTGCACCACGGTCCCGCCGGCGAAGTCCTCGGCGGTCCGCTGGAACAACCAGCCGCCCGGCGAGAACACCCAGTGGGCGATCGGCGCGTACACGAAGATCGACCACAGCACGATGAACACGCAGTAGGCGCCGAACTTCATGCGGTCGGCGGTGGTACCGGTGATGAGCGCCGGCGTGATGACCGCGAACATCATCTGGAAGACCACAAAGACGATCGGTGAGATAGTCAGGGACTCGCCCGGAACCGCCTGCTGGTCGATGTGCATGAGACCAGCGAAATGGAGCGTGCCCACGAAACCGTGGCCACCCCAGTCAGGACCGAACGCCAGGCTGTAGGTCACGAGGACCCAGACCACGCCGACCAGGCCCATCACGACCCAGTTCTGCATGATCATGCCGAGGACGTTCTTGCGCCGGACCATGCCGGCGTAGAAGAACGCGAGGCCTGGGGTCATGAACAGCACTAGAGCGCTGCTCGCCAGGATCCAGGCGTTGTCACCCTGGTTGACCGTCGGGGCGCACCCCTTGACGGTCGACGCGGTGTCTGGATTGAAGGCGCACGACTGTGCGACGTGCAGCATTGTGGTGAGCAACAGCCCCTCCTGGTAGTCGGATGTAAAGCGGCACAGGATCGTCCGGTGAGGACGGCGGAACCTTAAAGAGCCAGTGTTTCTGCCGAACGCACGAGTCGTTTCGGGCGCGTGAACTCAGGCAAGGTTTGCGACAGGTTCGGACAAGTCACCCGCCGGCGAGCTGAGCTCTAGTAGGTAGCCGCGAGACCGAACCGTGCGGATCGCCAGCCCGAGGGGCCCGATCCGCCGGCGCAGTCGCAACACGTGCACGTCGAGGGCGTTGCGCCCCGGGGCGCCGTCGGGCCATCCCGCCCGGCTGAGCGCATCCCGTGACACCACCGCCCCGTACCGTTCCAGGAGGGCGGTGGTGAGACGGCTCTCGACCGGAGGCAGCGGCACCCAGGCGTTGCCGCGGCGGAGGACCCCGTCGCCGTCGAGGGACGGCCGCCCGGCACCGTGATCAGCTGTCCGGCCGACCAGGTTGGACACGCGGAGGGCCACGTCGCTCTCGGCCACGGGCACCCGGATCCAGTCCTCCAGGCAGTCCGATGACGCCGGCGGCGTCGCCGAACCCTCGACCAAGAGCAGCCGCGGGGCTCCCGCCGCCGCCAGCTCCTCGCGCCGCCCGGCTTCGGCCGGCCAACGCAAAAGGACGACGTCCACGAGCCGGACGCTAAATGCCCCACGTTGCTCCGGTGTTACCGACGGATGAACGCTGCGCCGGCGTCCGGCTACAGTCCCGGCATGGCCCGTGACGGTAAGGTCGAGCAGCTCGCCAAAGTCAGCCTTTTCCGGGGCTTGTCCCACAAGGAGCTGCAGGCGGTGGCCGCAGCCGCCGACATCGTGGCGGTCCCGGCCGACAACGACGTGGTCGTCGAGGGCACTCCGGGGCACGACTTCTACCTGATCCTAAACGGGACGGCCTCGGTGCGCCGCGACGGGCACGAGGTGGCGACCCTCGGGCCTGGCGAGTCCTTCGGGGAGCTGGCGCTTTTGACCCACGCCCCCCGCAACGCCACCGTGGTGGCCGCCACCGACACCGAGCTGCTGGTCATCGGCCAGCGCCAGTTCCATGCGGTCCTCGACACCGTCCCGGCCATGGCCTACAAGCTCTTGGTGACGATGGCCGAGCGCCTGGCGGCGCTGGACCGCCACGCCAGCAGCCACTGACGCCCGTCCCCTGACCGGGGGGCCTGCCGGGGCCCGCAGCGTGGAATAGGCCCGCAACGCAACGAGCCGGTAACTTTGCAGCGCTATGGCGACTCGTCCCACCTCACGCTGGCGGCTCAAGCCGTCACAGCTCGTGCTGGTCCTCGCGGTCTTGATCGCGGCCGTCGTCGCGGCCTCGGGCATCCTCGGGGCCCTGGTCCTGCCCGACGACCGCAGCCACCAGACGAGGCAGGTGTTCTCGGGAATCCCCCACGCCTACCGGGCGATCTTCTACGCGGTGACCGTGGCGCTGGTCCTGGCGGTCGGCTACCTGTTCTCCCAGCGAGTGGAGAACTGGGAGCGGGGCCAGCCGGACCGGCGGACCACCACCGCAGCCAACCGGTCGAGGCGCATCGCCGACCTCCGGCGGGGGCTGACGATGCAGACGCTGCTGCGAGACCCGGCGGCGGGCGTCATGCACTCGCTCATCTACTTCCCTTTCCTCGTCCTCTTCGCCATCACCACCGTCCTCGAGATCGACCACCTCATGCCCTCGGGGGCCAAGTTCCTCCACGGGGGCGTGTACGAAGGGTTCAAGTTCGTCGGTGACACCGCCGGAGTGCTGTTCGTCATCGGCATCGGATGGGCCATCGTGCGCCGCTACATACAGCGCCCCTACCGGCTGCGGATCAAGACCCGGCCCGAGGACGCGGTCATCCTCGGCACGTTCTTGGTGATCGGCGTCACCGGGCTGGTCGTCCAGGCCGTTCGCATCGCCCAGGAGGGCCAGCCGCACTTCGAGCGCTGGGGCTACATCGGCTACGGCCTGTCGTCGGTGTTCAGCGGCATCGGCGGCGGCACCCTCAACACCATCCACGAGGTGCTGTGGGGCGTGCACGTCGGGGCGTTCTTCGTGTTCTTGATCGTCCTGCCCTCCACCAAGCTGCGCCATATGATCACCTCGCCGGTCAACATGTACCTGCGGGACCGGGAACGGCCGAAGGGCGCCATGAAGGCCCTCCCCAACCTGACCGAGACCGAGCTCGAGTCCTTCGGCGCCAACGCCATCGAGGACTTCACGTGGAAGCAGCTCCTCGACACCGACAGCTGCACGATCTGTGGGCGCTGCACCAGCGTCTGCCCGGCTCACGCCACCGGCAAGCCGCTCGACCCTCGCGAGATCGTCACCAAGATCGGCAACGTGATGGCCGCCACCCATCCCGCCGGCGGCGTGGTCGGTCCCGACGGTGCCGCCCTGTTCGATCCGATCTCCCCCACCATCGGCCAGGACCCGGACCTGACGATCAGCGCCGACTCCGTGTTCGAGCGGATCAGCGCCGAGGAGGTGTGGTCCTGCACGTCGTGCAAGGCGTGCGACGAGATCTGCCCGGTCAACATCGAGATCCTGGACAAGATCCTCGACATGCGCCGCTACCTGTCGCTGATGGAGTCCAACTTCCCGGCGTCGCTCGGCAACATGTACCGCTCGATGGAAAACCAGGAGAACCCTTGGGGGCTCTCCAACGGCGACCGGGGCCAGTGGGCGGAGGGCATCCCCGAGGAGGTCGCCATCGCCGACCCGTCCTCACCGCTCGACCACGAGTACCTCTACTGGGTCGGTTGCGCCGGCAGCTTCGACGACAAGAACAAGAAGGTGTCGCAGGCGGTGGCCAAGCTGCTGCTGCGAGCCGGCGTCGACTTCGCCATCTTGGGCCCCTCGGAGCGCTGCACCGGCGACCCGGCCCGCCGCTCGGGCAACGAGTACCTGTTCCAGATGCTCGCCATGCAAAACGTGGAGATGTTCTCGGCCATGGAGGTCAAGAAGATCGTGGTGCAGTGCCCGCACTGCTTCAACACCCTCTCCAACGAGTACCCCCAGCTGGGCGGTAACTACGAGGTCATCCACCACTCGATGCTGCTCGAGCAGCTCATCGCATCCGGGCAGCTCGACCTCGGTGGGGCGTCGCTTCCGGAGCGGGTCGTGTACCACGACAGCTGCTACCTGGGCCGCCACAACGACATCTACGGCGCCCCGCGCAAGGTCCTCGGGGCCCTCGGCGGCATCCAGATCCTCGAGGCCCCCCGCAGCGGCACGAAGTCGATGTGCTGCGGCGCCGGCGGCGCCCGCATGTGGATGGAGGAGTCGGCCAAGAAGATCAACATCGAGCGGTCCCAAGAGCTGATCGCCACCGGCGCCGAGCGAATCGCCACCGCCTGCCCGTTCTGCTACATCATGCTCGACGACGGGACCAAGGCCAACAAGGCCGAGGACGTCAAGGTGGCGGACATCTCCATGCACCTCCTGGAGGCGATCGAGGGGACGGCCCGGCCCGCCCCGGCGGCCGCCGGGGCGTCGGACCCATCGGCTGCCTCCGACCCGGGGGACTGACCAGGCCCGCTTCGGGCGCGGCGCCGCCACCGCGCGTTGCAGCCGCCAGCCCACGTGGAGCGGTTGGCGGTGGGCGGCGGAGAACGGCAACCGGGCGAAGCAGGTAACCGGGGGTGGACGCCCGTATACGCCCACCGTAAGGTTCGGCTCATGGCACTGCGGCGTGGGCGGCCGGTGGCGGGCGGGGGTCGTCCCTACGTCGGCCCGGACCGCCGCTCGACGCTCTCCGCCGGACGGAATCTCGGTGCCGGGACGATCGCCAAAGGCGCGGCGGTACCGACTCTCATCGTCGCCGTCGGGGTAGCGGTGACCGTCGCCCGGGGCGCCACCGATGCCGCCACCGCTTCCCTGGCGGACAGCCTCGGCGGCCGGTTGGCGGTGCTCGCCGGCACGGTGGTGCTGATCACCTGGCGGCTCAACGGATCGGCCTTCACCGGACTGTTCGGCGCGGCCCTGGTGAGTCTGGGCGGCCTGACCTTGCTCGAGCGGGGTCTGCCGGTGCTCACCAGCTGGCCTCGCACGACGGTCATGGGCGGCGCCACGATCGTCGTGTTGGTCGTCGCCGCCCTTTTGATCCGCGGGCTGCGCTCCGCAGAGGTCGACAGCCGGATGGCCCCGGTCCGCGTCGCCGGTCTCGTCACCGCGCTCGGAGCAGGCGCGCTGGTCGCAGCCGACTCGGCACAGGGGGCCCTGGTCGGCAACGTGTCCGATGGTCCTACCGTTGCGGCGTCCCAGCTGGCGACTGGCATCGGTTGGCTGACCCTCGCCATTTGCCTGGCTGTCGCCGGTCGCCGCCACCACCACCTGCCGACCTGGCCGGCGCCGGTGCTGGCTGTGCTGGGCGTCGCCGCGCTGCTGCGCGCCGCCGGGCCGGCAGACGGGTGGGAGGCCGTAGCCGGATCGTCGGCTGCGGCGGCGGCGCTGGCCGTCGCGCTGGGCGCGGCGTTCGCCGAGCTTCAAAGCAGCGTGGGGGACAACAAGTACCGGGCTCTCCGGCTGCGGGGGGACCTCGCCCGGCTGAGCGACCAGCTGGTCGAGGAGCGGTCGGCGCTCGAGGACCGCCTCCACGACATGCGCAACGCGGTTGGCGCGCTCCGGGCCGCCGACAGCACCCTGCGCCGGTACGCGACCCGCCTCGACGACGCGACTCGCAATACCCTGGCCGATGCGCTCACCGCCGAGCTGCGCCGTCTGCAGGTGCTGATCCAGCCGTCCCGACCCGCCCAGGAGGTCGTGTTCCTCCTCATGGACGTGGTCGGTCCGGTGATCGAGGCGGAACGGGCTCAGGGCCTCAGCGTCGACGCCGACATCGCCGAGGTGTGGGCGCTCGGTGATCCCGAGGCGGTCGCACAGGTGGTGCAAAACCTCCTGGTCAACGTGCGGATCCACGCGCCCGGCAGCGCCGCCCACCTGACCGGACGCCAGCGAGCCGGGCGGGCCGAGCTGGTCGTCGCCGACGACGGCCCTGGCATCGCCCCCGAGGAACGACGGTCGGTCTTCGCCCGGGGCGTCAGGGGAAGTGGCACGCAGAGCCGGCCCGGGCAGGGCATCGGCCTGTTTGCGGGGTCGACGCTCATGGCCGGGATGGGCGGCAGCCTGCGCCTCCTCGACGGCGATGGGCGCGGCACCTGCTTCGTGCTGGAGATCCCTACCCCCTTGGCGACCTCCGCACCTGCGGTGACGGCCCAACCGGGCATGGCGGGGACCCCGGACCCTCCCGCCCGCGACGGTCCCACCCGGGACACCGCCGCGGTCCCGCTGCGCTAAACGCGCTTGTCTCCCGCCGGGACCGCGGACGCGATGGCGGCGAGGATCAACCTCACGTTGTCGTCGCCGGCAGCGAGCGGTTCTTCGGGGGCGGCCGCCCATACGAGACGGCCGCCGTGCCCCTGCCCGTCGGGCAGCACCACCGTTAGAGCCCCGACCGCCGGCTGCAGCGGTCGGTCGGCGTCCTGGGTCACGATGGCCGCTGCTGGCGCGGCCACCGAAGGGGTCGACGGCCCGGTGCTGCGAAACCCGATCCGGCCGAGCGCCAGGCGCAGCGCGTCAGCGAGGAGCGGCGGGCGCACGTCCATGAGGATCAGCGGCGCGCCGTCGCCCGGCGCCCGCTGCGATCCCATCCAGGGATCCTCACCGGTCCAGGGGTTCCCGGCATCGCCAAGATCGACGATTCTCCGACCGGGCCTGCCGGGCAGAAGTCGGGCACAGCGGCGACTGCGGCGAATATCGGCCTTCCCGCTCAAAGCTCCCACAGCGTGCGGACGGCGAAGAGGCCGTCGCCCTGAAGCGGCTAGCTTGTCCCCGGTCCGGAGGTCAGGGTGCGCAAGTTCCGAGGCATGGGCGGATGGCAGCAATCGGCGAGGAGGACAATCGGATGCGGGCGGTCCCTGCGACCCGGAGCGTGACGCGCCCGACGGTCGTGGCGATCGTGGAGGACCACCAGCTCCTCAGCCAGGCGCTGGCGGCCGCGCTCGAGATGGAGGGTTGCACGGTCGTGGCCCCGCCGCTCGTGGACATGGCCACCTTGGTCGGGTCGGTGCTCGCCGCGTTGCCCGACGTCGTGCTCCTCGACCTCGACCTGGGCGCCATCGGGCGGGGGCTCGACCTGGTCGAAACGTTCGTCGCAGCAGAAGCCCGCGTGCTGATCGTCTCTGCCAGCACCGACGAGGCGATGATCGGCGAGTGCATCGAACGGGGAGCCGAGGGATGGTTGAGAAAGGATGTCTCCTTCGACGTGCTGTTCGACAACGCCATGGCCCTCGCCAGGGGCGAGGCGGTCCTACAGGGGCACGAGCGCTACCGGCTGGTCGACCTGGCGCGCCGGGTCCGGCAGGAGGGCGCCGCCCGGCAGGCGCCGTTCGACGCGTTGAGCCCGCGGGAGTCTGCGGTGCTCGGGTCGCTGGTGGAGGGCATGACCGCCGAGCGGATCGCCGCGGCGTCCTTCGTGTCGGTCGCTACCATCCGCAGCCAGATCCGGTCGATCTTCGTGAAGCTCGGCGTGAGCAGCCAGCTCGAAGCGGTGGCCGCCGCGGCCCGGGCCGGTTGGAGGCCGCCGGTCCTCTGAGCGTCGGGCCCAGGACCCGACGGTCGCTGGTTCAAATCCAGCCCCCGCCACTACAGAAGCCGCGGTCAGAGTGTTGCTCGGCCAGGGCTTTCTTGCTTCCGTGGTTCGGTTCCCGGACGGGTCAAACCTCCGTCAAACGCTCCGGGCTGGATGTCGCCGCGCTCTCTGGCAGCACGCAGGAGCTGAGAGGCCCGGGCAGCTTCCTCCAGGCACCAACCGAGCGAGCGAAGCGAGTCGAGGGCGGTAGCGAGGCGGCCGGAGGTCGCCTCGTGCCTTGGGCTCTTCCCCAGGACTGCACAACGGGCCGGGGGCCCGTTGGCTAACGCGCCGGCCTGCGGCCGGCTTGTGGTCGGAAGGAGGCTGCTAGGCGTCGTGGCGGCGCCCTGCTGCCGGCGCCGTGACCAGGGCAGCCGCCTCTGCCTGCACGCCCGGAATGATGGGGGCGTACTGCTTCATGGTGAAGGCCGGTCCTCGTGCCCGAGGCGGTCGCTGATGGCCTACCGGCACGCCGGCAGGCCGATCGTGGGGTGGGTGTGGCGGAGACGGGTGGAGTCGAATGCGAGGAAGGCCGGGGTCCCGGACCGGCGGCCAACAGGATCTGCCCATTGGCAGCCAACAGGGACGCCGATGGACGGGCAAGTCGTCACTCAGAGTGACAGCCGTCGGCGTGGCGCTTGCGCCCCGACCCGTCGTTCGGCGCTCGTCACGTGTATCGGGAAGTGGTGTGGCATCGAGCCGAGAGCGATCGTTCTGTGTCGCCCTGAGGTGCGTCAGTGGCAGCGCCATCTGTTGCGTCGTGCAAGCAGCCGGTGGCCTGCTCGGCGAGGCATTGCATCGTCGCTGACTGTCCCGGTTGGCACCCCCTTGCGGGAATCTTCACCGGGCGGGTCATACGGGACACTCCCACCAGCGCAGACCTCTTGACCTGGGGCGTTCCCGTACGACGTTCCGCGTGGGGTCACCGGCGCCTCGCCGTTCGAATATACTTGCGTCTCCAACGTCAGGCCTACCCGGCACCAGGGTGGTCACGCGCTGTGGGAGGGACCAGTATTACGGCTGGGGGCGGACCCGAGCAGATCGGTCCTCGTACCAGTCCAGGACTCGCAGCGCGCGTAACGTGTTCCACCGGCTGGGCTGACCGTCGCCTTCTTCCATGACGAAGTGCACCGCTCCGCGGTGGGGATTCTCCAACAGCCAGGTTCCATCGGCCTGTTGCTTGCCTCGGACCAGTTCGATCGCTTCGGCGAGGCGCGGGTCAGGCGCGCCGTCAGCCGCACGGAAGTGCTCCAGGCCCCGCAGCACGTCGTAGTGCCACTGCGTCGGGAAAGAGAACCGAAGCCAGTCGGGGTCAATCACCTCGCCAGTGCTCAGCCGCCGGTACAGCCGTCGTTCGAGCAGGTACTCCTCACCACGACGGCGGGCAGCGGTCGACTCTGGCGTGCCGCCCGTGGCCTGCTCGTAGGCGAGCAGGCCGTCGAGGACACACATCGTGGTGTGGAACGACGAGCGCAACGAGCCGTTTTCTACCTCGCAGTTCCGGCCGCCGTCGGCGAGTTGCTCCCCCAGTAAGCGGGCGACGAGGTCTTCGACCGGCACGCCGAAGAAGGCGCCGAGCGCGACTGTGCGGCCGTTGATGCACGGCTCAACCTCGCCGTCGAAGAAGGGCTGCCCGGCGTGCTCCCAACGGCAGTTCTTGCGGACCAAGGCGATCGACCGGCGCACGGCCTCGGAGGCGGGATCGATGCCGAGTTCGCGCATGAGCAGCAAGGTCGGATACGTCGAGGTCCATGGCTGCCCATCGGAGAAGTCGCCGCGGAAGTCGCCTGGGAAGCAGGCGCCCCCAGCCCAGCGCCCGTCTTCGTCAGCGGCCGCTAGCAACTGCGCGCCCCACCCCTCGGTGGTGACACGGGCCCGCTCGGCAGCCACCTCGGCTGCAGACGCGTCGGTGAGATCACGCAGCACCTGCCAGCGCAGCGATGGATCGGAGTCGAGCAGCCAACCTGTGAGCGTCGCAGACAGCTCCACCCAGACACCGTAGCTTTCGCCGCTGACCTCGGCAGGCTCGATGCCCAAGGGCGAACGGCCCACGGAGCGACAGGAACCAACAGCCGCCGAAGTGGTGCCCATCACCCCAAAGCCATCCTCCAGCGGGAGCGACGGGGCCGGTAGGAGCTATGGTCGCGATATGGCCGTCGCCCGCCTCGGGTCCGTAGCGCTTGACTGTTCGTCTCCGAGCACCCTCGGGGAATTTTGGGCCAAGCTGCTCGGCGGCGAGGTCGCCTTCACGAGCGACGCCTTCGTGGCGGTGAAGACCGACCGGGGATGGCTTGCCGCTGTCCAGGTCGAGGACTATCAGCCGCCGACCTGGCCTGGCGGTGACGCACCGAAGCAGATGCACCTAGATCTGGCCGTGGACGATCTCGACGAGGCTGAGGCAGAGGCGCTCCGGCTTGGGGCGACGCGAGCCGCTGAACAGCCGGCGCCGGACCGGTGGCGCGTGCTCATCGATCCCGCAGGCCACCCCTTCTGCCTGTCGACGCAGATCCCCGAGTAGCGCCACCCAGCAGATCGCTGTCCGCCCACCCGCACCCCGATCCCCCTGCGGGCGGCCGAAGCTCTTGCTTCCTGCCAGCGACAGCCGATGTCCCGACGCCTCCACGGCGGCCGGCGGAGGACTCCGCAGAACTGGGCAATCTGCGCTGGCCCTGGCTCGACCCGGAGGCCGCCGGGGGCGAGCGCCGAGTCGGCGATCGGCACCGTTTGCGTCAGGGAAAGCCCGGTTCCTTCCGGAGGTTGGGATCGACGGGGCTCATCAGGCCGACAGGATTGCCATCGGGGTCCTCGACAATGGCGTAGCGCGCACCCCAAAAGGCGTCGTAGTGCTCTTGCTGTCCCGTGTATCCCGCCGAAGTGAGATCGGCGTAGGTGCTGTCTACCTCGTCGCGGCTCGAGAGTCTGAACCCGATCACTCCAGCACCGGATCGCCATCCCTTGTCCCAGTGGCGAGCGAACTCGACGCTGTCAATGTCGAAGCCAACTCCTCCCGGGAACTGCGCGGACCGATGATGAGATTGGAACATCGGGTCCGTGTCGGGAATGCTGAGACCGAGGCGACGGTAGAACGCCACCGTCGCCTCCATGTCGGACACGACGAGGTTGATCTGATCGAGGATCGGTCCATCGCTCATTCTGGGACGCTCCTTGCTGTCGGGCTGCTCGCCTGGCGCTCCGTGCCGGACCGCGACAGATCATTCCATCTCGCGCCAGCCGCGGGTCTTGGTGGGTATCCGGCAGGAGCGCCATAGTCGGCGATCCGCGCTCTCGGGCCGGCCGGGCATCGCCGTGTCGGCCGGACGTAGATCGCTTCCGTCCACGTCGGAGTCATGGAGTCCACACGCAGTTCCTACCGAACTGTTACCATCTACGGTAACATCTACTCGTGTCGAAGATCCGGAGAGGTGGCTTCGTGTTCGTCACCTACATCGGCGACCATGCCCCACGCCATGCCCACGTCATCGAGATTCGCGACTGGTCGTGAAATGGGACCTCGACCACGACGCGGCGATGGAGGGCCAGATCAGTCGTTCCATTCTCAAACACATCGCCCAACTCAAAAAGGAGGGGAAGCTATGAAGATCACCAAAGTGGTCGCAGACAGCCGCAAGCACGCCTTCGCCGTGACCACCCGCAAGGGCACCTTCGGCTTCCCCTTCAAGCGGTGCGAACCCTCCCCCGGGCCGCACGATCGGCTGGCACACGTATACGTCGATCCCGAGTTGGGTCGCGAAGCGTTCACCTATCAACTTGAATCCGGCGCCGAGGGCAGCGTGCACATCGACTCCGTGCTCGACATCAACTCCGACCCTGACTACCTTGCCCGCCTTGAGCTGTACCAGCTCACCCTTGAGGCAAAGCGGCGGATGAGCTCCTCCGGCCTGACCGCCCGCACCGTGGCCGCCAAGCTGGGGACGAGTCCCGCCCAGCTCTACCGTCTCCTCGATCCAACCAACTACAACAAGTCAGCCAGGCAGCTTCTCGCCTTGCTCGCCATCGGAGGGGCGACTGTCACCGTCAGCGACACCCGGCGGCCGGCATAGATCCTCCTCACCACCGCCCTGGCGACAGGCGCAGAACAAGTGTTTCGGCGCGTCAGCCGGCACGAGCGAACCCACGACTTGACAGATGCCGAATCGACGTCAGGCGCGCCTGCCGGCTTTCCGGACCGCACCAAGCGTCGTCGGAGTCGCCAGCGAGCTCTTGGCCACCTGCGGGCAGTTTCTACTGGCCGCCGACACGGGAGCCGTCCTCGCGTCGGGACACCAGATCGCGGGCCTGGTAGCCGGACCCCCCGAGGCCAGCGCTTCCGTCTGCTGTCGTGCCTTGCGGGCTCGAAGGTGCTCGACGGTCTGCTCTTCGAGGTCGCGGTGCGCGTGGTCGGTCTTCGGCGTCGAGTCCTTGACGGCCTAGGTGGCCGACGCCATCCGGTGACGAACAGCAAGACGGCCGCCTCGAGGGTCGACATCCTCCGAAGCGCGGTCCCGGTTCGAAAGATCCACAATCTCGTGCAGCTCGTCCGGGAGCTCCCGGCAGAGGACATCCGGATCCTTGCTTCAGCGGATCTGAACCTCCTCAACCCCTGGACGATCGACGGGCGCTATCCCACCGCACACGGGGCAGTCACTGCCGACGAGATGGAGCGCACTGTCGAGGCCGCCGAAGGGATCCTTGCCGCGATCCGTTTGCTTCGCTGTGAGACCCGCCGTGGCTGGCATCCGTGGGGACCGGTCGAGCCTACGTCAAACGCAGCCCCTCCGGACGTAGCAGCCTGAGTCCGGAAGAGCCAGACGCAGTAGAACTCCGACCAGCCGAAATGGGACAGGGCAGCAGGGGATCGGACCGGGCCGCCGTTGTCAGGACCCGATTAGCCGGTCGCTCCCAGGTGCCCCTCGATGCTTCGGACCTTGGCGTGGAGGGCGTCGGGATGACCGGGACGGATGTCGAGCTTGATTACCACGCTGACCCGGAGGGCGACCTCGCCGACCCGGTCGGTGCACGCCTTGAGCAGGGACATCACCTCGTCCCACTCCCCTTCCACGGTGGTGAACATCGACGTCGTCTCGTTGGGCAGTCCCGACGCCCGGACCAGGCGGACCGCCTCGGCCACGGCCGTACCGACGGAGTCGCCGGCGCCGAGGGGGGTGATGGAGAACGCGGCGAGCATCAGCCGGCGCTGCAGTGCATGCCGAGCCACGTCCCGATGGACTCGGCGTCGGGACCGGCCTTGGTCTGCAGCGCCTGTATCTGGCGTTGGGCGGCGGTCGGGTCGCCAGACGCGCCGGCCAGATCCTTGAGGACCGTGGCCAGGTCCTGGACCGGCGACTTGATGGCTGCGGGGGCTTCGGACGCCAGCGTCTGATAGGTCGGTACCAACCCGTCCACCGCGTCCGGGGCGCTGGACAGGCTTGGGATCGCCGCGGTCAGCTTCTGCTCGGCCGACACCAGCTGCTGGCAGAACTGCGGACCGCCCACCTGGAGCGCGGCGGTGGTCGAGGACGTGGAGCTGGCAGCCGTCGCCGGCGGCGCGGTCGTGGCGGCTGACGTCCCAGAGCTGCTGCTGGCGCACCCGCCGGTCAGGAGGCACGCCGCGCACGCGGCGGCCGCCGCCAGCAACCCCCGGCCGGGGGCGTGACCACCGAAGATCGCCATGCCCGCCACGCTACGCGCCTCACGCCGGCGCGGGGGTCGGCCCGGCGCCCACCGCCGTCGAGACCCGAACGGGGCGCCCGAGCGCCGAGGCGAATCCGCCCGCCCCATACTACGATCGATGTCGATGTCAGTTATCCGTCCTAACAGCCCGCACGCAGGCGGTGTCGAGGCACCGGCCGCCGCCAGGCGCATCAGCCACTGGATCGGCGGCCGTGTCACCGCCGGCACGTCGGGGCGAAGCGCGCCGGTGTTCGATCCGGCCACCGGCGACGTCGCTGCGATGGTCGACCTCGCGGGAGCGGACGAGGTCGACGCGGCCGTCGACTCGGCCCGGCGCGCCGCCAAGGGCTGGGGGGGCACCTCGCTGGCCCGCAGGGCTGCGGTCCTCTTCGCCTTCCGCGAGCTGCTCCACGCCCGAGCCGCGGACCTCGCCGCGGTCATCACCGCGGAGCACGGCAAGGTCCTCGCCGACGCCGCCGGGGAGGTGGCCCGAGGGTTGGAGAACGTCGAGTTCGCGACCGGAATCCCTACCTTGCTGAAGGGCGGGTTCTCGGCCGAGGTCTCGACGGGCGTGGACGTGCTGTCGTTGCGTCAGCCCCTCGGCGTGGTGGCCGGAATCACCCCGTTCAACTTCCCGGCGATGGTGCCGCTTTGGATGTGCGCCAACGCGGTGGCGTGCGGCAACGCGTTCATCCTCAAGCCCAGCGAGCGCGACCCATCGGCGTCCATGCTGCTCGCAGAGCTGTGGCAGCAGGCCGGGCTTCCCGACGGCGTGTTCAGCGTCGTGCAGGGTGACCGCCAGGCCGTCGACGCCCTCATCGCCCACCCCGATGTCGCGGCCCTCAGCTTCGTGGGGTCGACGCCGGTGGCCCGCCACATCCACCAGGCCGGCACCGCGACCGGCAAGCGGGTGCAGGCCCTCGGCGGCGCCAAGAACCACATGGTCGTCATGCCCGACGCCGACGTCGACTGGGCCGCGGACGCCGCGGTCAGCGCCGGCTACGGAGCGGCGGGTGAGCGCTGCATGGCCATCTCGGTAGTGGTGGCCGTCGGCGGCATCGGCGACCAGCTGGTCCAGGCCATCGCCGAGCGGCTCCCGAAGCTGACCGTCGGGCCGGGCGCCGACGCGGCCACCGACATGGGGCCGCTCATCACCGCCGAGCACCGGGACCGGGTGGCGGGCTACATCGATGCCGGAGCCGCCGAGGGGGCGACGGTCGTGGTCGACGGCCGGGAGGCCTCGTTGCCTTCATGCGGGTTCTTCCTCGGTGCGACCCTGCTGGACCACGTCGGGGAGGACATGACCGTCTACACCGACGAGATTTTTGGGCCGGTGCTGTCGGTGGTCCGCTGCGACAGCCTGGACGACGCTTTGGGCCTGGTCAACCGCAACCCGTACGCGAACGGCACGGCGATCTTCACCCGCGACGGCGGCGCCGCCCGCCGGTTCCAGACCCAAGTCGAGGTCGGCATGGTCGGCGTCAACGTCGCCATCCCGGTGCCCGTCGCCTACTACTCGTTCGGCGGCTGGAAGGCCTCGCTGTTCGGCGACAGCCACATGTACGGGCAGGAAGGCGTCAACTTCTACACCCGGAGCAAGGTCGTCACGTCGCGCTGGCCGGAGCGGTCCGCCCCTTCCGCCGTCGACCTCGGCTTTCCCCGGAACCACTAGGACCGCCGGCGCCGAGCCGATCAAAGACCAGCGCCCCCGCTCCCGGATGTCCGGGCGCGGAGGCGCTGGTAGGGGCCGCGGGCCCGGGTGGGGGCCCGCCGTCTCAGGCGACTTTCAGGGCCTCGGCCAGGTTGGCGCCCATGATGCGCTTCACGTCGTCGTCGGGCAGGCCGCGCAGCTGGTCGGCGTAGGACACCGGGTCGGCCAGCCCCTCGGGGTGGGGATAGTCAGAGCCGAACACCACTTTGTCGGTGCCGATGGTCTTGATCAGCCCGACGGGGTCCTCCTCGAAGAACGGGTGGATCCAGACGTTGCGCTTGAGCACCTCGACGGGGTCCTCCTGGTACAGCTTGGGCTGCTTCGCGTAGGAGTGGCCGAGGGCGTTGATCAGCGGGAGCACCCAGCTGCTGCCGTTCTCGACGGGGACGATCCGCAGGCGAGGAAACCGCGACAGCATCCCGTGGGTTACTGCTGAGCACATGGCGTCGAAGATCCCGCGGCTCATCAAGTGCTGCACGTCCTGGAATGCCGTGGTGTTGACAAACGGCAGCATCTCGTCGTAGTGACCCTCCCACTGGTTGTAGTAGCGGGTCATTCCGTCATCGGAGGAATGCATGCCCACGGTCAGGTCGTACTCTTGGACCTTGGCCCAGAACGGGTCGAACTCGGGGAGGGCGAAGGATCGGTAGCCCTTCAAGTTGGGCACCGGGGCGGGCCGGACCAAGATGATCTTGGCGCCCCGCTCCGCGACCCAGTCGAGTTCTCTGATCGCCTCGTCGACGATGGGCAAGGTGATGACGGGGGTGGCGAAGATCCGGTCGTGGTAGTTGAAGCTCCACTCCTCGTGCATCCACCGGTTGAACCCGTGGATGATGGCGTGGGTGGCCTCGGGGTCCTTGGCCAGGCGCTCCTCGAGCACGCTGGCCAGCGTCGGCCACATGAGGGCGCGGTCGACGCCCTGCTCGTCCATCAACTTCAAGCGGGGTTCGGGCCGGAAGAACGCGTCGGGCGAGCGCATCGGCTCACCGAGGATCTCCCTGCGGCTCTTGCCCTCGGGGTTGCCGTGCTTGAAGTACTCCTCCTGCGCGCCGGGCTTGGCCACCACGCTGAAGGTCGGGTTGGGGATGTACTCCGAGATCGTGCCCTTGATCACCACCTTGTCGCGTCCGTTGACGTTGGCGATCCGGATCACCTGCTTGAACTCGTCGGGCAGGTAGCGGGTGAACGCGTCCGCCTGCTCGTACATGTGGTTGTCGGCATCGAACACCGGATAGTCGAGGCGATGCTGCATGGGGCTCCTCCCTAGACCTCAGCTGGCATCCAAGAGGCCGAACCCCGAGTTCGAGCCGCGCTGGATAGCATGCAGAATAGCTGAAGTTGACGTCGACGTCAATCATCAGGCAGCGGTCTCCGTGGAACTGGGGCGACCGCCGGACCGGGGTGGCAGCACCCCTGTCCAACTTCGACGTCAAGGTTAACTTGGGGGTCGCCGACCGGCGATCCCCCTTCCGCCGGGCTGTCCCGGTGGCTTCTCAGAGGACTGCACGTGATCAATGAACCATCGACAACCCACGTCCCGCTCGGCCACGCCAGTGACCTCACCGCCAACCTGGGGCTGGGCGAGAGCGCCTGGGACCACGCCTCGGGATGCTCCACGGCGACGATCCGCTGCTCCGACGAGCAGCTGGAGCACGACGGCACTGTCCCCTTCGGCTACTTGTCGGCGATCGCCGACAACAACAACGCCATGGCCAACATCAACTCGGCCAACTGGACGTCCAACTCGATCCTGATCGAGGTCGCCTACCAGGCCTGCCGGGCGGCGCGGGGCACGGTGGAGGTCCGCAGCCACAACTCGGCCTACAACGACGCCATGGGCGTCGCCCAAGGAGTCATGCTCGACGGCGGCGGCGCGTTCGGCCAGTCCCAGTGCACGAGCGTGACGGTGCCGTCGCGCCCGATGGTCGATGACCGAGGCGCGCTCCCGCAGGTGGAGCACCGGGCGTTCCCGTGGGAGGCCGACATCGCGCCGGCGCCTGTCGACGTCTACCTGCGAGGCGGCCTGCGCTTGGACGGGACCACGGCCATCTACACCTCGCAGCTCGACTCCGGGTGGGCCTCCAACTTCGGCTCACTGCACGGGGGAGCCATCGGGCTGCTCATCACCCGAGCCGTGCGCTACGCGGCGATCGCGGCGTCGCCGGCGACGGTCGAGCAGGTCCCGATCTCCTTCAACATCAACTACGTGCGACCGGCCATGGTCCTCCCCGAGCCCATGGAGGCCGTCGCCCGAGTCGTCGCCGTGACCAGCCGCTTCTGCACGCTGGAGGGCGAGCTGATCCTTCCGTCGGGCAAGGCCGCGGCCCGGTGCCGGGTCATCCACCGCCTCGCACCCGCAACGCTTTGAGCCGCGAGACGCAGCTGGACTATCGGGCGCTCAAGAACAGCTCGCACTCGTCCGCTAGCGACAGCTGACCCGCTTTGGGCGGTCGCAGCGGCATGGCAGGGATCTCCGCGTCGGGAACTACCACGCCGAACAGCGCGGCGCTGGCCGCAAGGTGACGGGCCACACACCACCCCAGCGCTCGGATCTGACTGCTCACCGGTGCCTCCCCCCTCGACCGGCCGCGGCGTCCCCCCGAACGACCGGATCGCCGGAGCATACAGTAACTGACTTCGATGTCAACCTCTCCTCTACCGGTGGCGTGCGGCAGCCGCCCGCCGCGGTGCACGACCGCTGAAGTATGCGCCTGGTGGGCGCCGCGGCTATACAGGTGTCCGTCGGAGATGGGTTACCAACGAGCCAGCAGGCGTCGTCGACCAGGGCGTCTCGCCTCATAGGGGCGACGGAGGCCAGAGGGATGTGATGGGGGAACGCAGGGGACGGCCGCGTGGTGCGCTGGCCGCACGCGACCAACGGCTACCGTGCTTCGACGGTCTACGGGCGATCGCTGCGCTGTGTGTGGTCGGGGTCCACACCAGCTTCGTTTCCGGTTTCACGACCCGCCACTCGGTCCTCGGCGCGTACAGCGCCCGCCTCGAGATCGGCGTCGCCGTGTTCTTCGTGATCTCCGGGTTCCTCCTCTACCGTCCGTTCGCGCTGGCCCATTTCGGGCAGCGACCCAATCCCGCCACCGGCCCCTTTCTCCGCCGGAGGTTCTTGCGCATCGTCCCGGCGTACTGGACGGCGTTCATCGTCATCACCTACGTCCTCCACGCCGACACCGTGGTGCCGGGCTGGGCGTCGGTCCCCGTCTACCTCGGCTTCGCGCAGATCTACCTGCCCAGCCACATCCTCACCGGGATGACCCAGGCGTGGTCGCTTTGCACCGAGCTCAGCTTCTACCTGTTCATCCCCTTATGGGCCCGCCTCGTCGGCGGCGGCCGGACCCTGGCCGCGCAGGCCCGCATCGAGCTGGTCGGGCTGGGCTGCCTGGTAGCGGAAAGCCTGACGTTTCGAGCCGTGGCCCTCGAGGACAACGGGCCGTGGGCTCGGACCATGACCAACTGGTTGCCGGCCTACATCGACTTGTTCGCCCTCGGGATGCTGCTGGCCGTGGCCGCCGCGTGGATCAGCGCCCGGGGCGTCGCTCCGGCGTGGACCTCGCACCCGAGCATGCCGGCGCTGAGCTGGGCGGCGGCGGCCGTCTGCTTCGTTGCCGTGTCCAACCTCGCCCTAAACCGGCTCCCGATCTACACCCCGACCGTCGCCAACAGCCTCCTGCGCCAGGGTCTCTACGGCCTGTTCGGCGTCTTCTTGGTCCTGCCTGCGGTCCTCGGCCCTCAGCACGCCGGAGTGGTCAGGCGCTTCTTGCAGCTGCGGGTCATGGCTCTCCTCGGTGCCATCTCATACGGCATATACCTGTGGCACGAGGCGTGGATCATGGAGTTCTTGCGCTGGAGCCACGACCGGCTCTTCAGCTTTCCGTGGTGGGAGCTGGCGCCGATCGTGACCGTGCTGGCCATCGCCTCCGCCGGCGTCAGCTACCTCGTGGTCGAACGACCGGCTCAGCGGCTCCGGCCCCGGCTCAGGTTGCGCCGCCCGGCGCCAGCCGGAGCGGAGCCCGCCCCGGCGGAGCTGCTCGCCTTGGGGGTGGAACGATGAGCGCGCTCGAGTCCGGCGTGCCAGCACCGGACCTGGCCCTGCTCGATGCAGGCGCCTCCCTGGCGCAGCTCGAAACCGAGTCGCTGGAGGTCATCGCGACCGGTGCAGGCCTGTCTAGGGTGGAGATGGTCGCGTGGCGGGACATGGGGCATCCCGAAGCGGGCGGCTCCGAGCTGCACGCCGCCCGCATCGCCGAACGATGGGCGAGCGCCGGGATCGACGTGACCATGAAGGCGTCCCGCTCCCCTGGCCACCAGTCCTGCGACACCTACGGCGACGTGCGGCTGCGACGCCCCGCCGGCCGCTACAGCGTCTTCCCGGCGGTGGCCCTCGGCGGCCGCCTGCGGTCCTCCCGGGGCCGGCCCGACGGCGTCGTGGAGATATGGAACGGCGTGCCGTTCTTCTCGTCGCTGTGGGCGGGCTGCGCCCAGACGGTGTTCCTCCACCACGTCCACGACGGGATGTGGGACCTCACGCTGCCGGCGCCCCTCGCCGCGTTCGGCAGGTTCTTGGAGCTGCGGGTCGCGCCGCCGTTCTACCGCAACGCCCCGATCGTGACCCTATCCGAGTCCTCCCGCGACACGATCGTATCGATGATGGGCTTCGACAAGGACCAGATCCGGGTCATCCATCCCGGCGTCGACCCGTTCTACGCGCCGGGCGGCACTCGAGCCGAGCATCCGCTGTTCGTGGCGGTCGGCCGGCTCATGCCCTACAAGCGCTACGACGTCCTCATCGACGCGCTGGCCGCGGTCCACGCCGCGCACCCCACCCTCGAGGCGCTGATCGTCGGGACCGGGCCGGAACGAGCCGCGCTGCAGGCCCGCATCGACAGCCACGGCGCGGCGGAGTGGCTGCGCATGCCCGGGTTCATCGACGCCGACAGCCTCCGCGCCGCTTACCGCCGGGCGTGGGCGGTGATGTCGGCGTCCGCGTTCGAGGGATGGGGCATGACCCTCACCGAAGCCGCGGCGTGCCGGACCCCGGCGATCGCCTCCGCCATCGCCGGGCACAGCGACGCGGTGTGGGACGGGCGCAGCGGTCTGCTGTTCGAGGACCGGGCCCAGCTCGAAGCCGCGTTGCGGGCGCTGGTGGAACGCCCGGCGCTGCGAGCCCGCCTGCAGGAAGGCGCCGCCCAGCGGGCGAGCGCTTTGAGCTGGGACCGTACTGCGCTCGGGACCCTGCAGATGCTGGCCCTCGACGCCCACCGTCGGCGGGCGGCGGGCTCACGCCACCGTGGGGCGGCCCTCACCTGACGCCACGGCCACGACGCCGTCGGCGTACCCGCTCCCGTCGGTGCTGCGCCGACCGGTCCGGTCCCGCGCGTCGCGTTCCTCGAGGTCGGCTCGCAGCAACGCCACTTCTTCGGCTAGGAGCCTGGAGCGGTCCTCGAGCCGCCCGATCTCCCAGCTCAGGTGAACCGTCACGAGCAGCAGGAACAACGCGGCCATCACCGCCAGCAGATCGGGCGGGTTGATGACCCCCAGCGCGTGCGCCAAACCGTTGAACAGCCCCGGGTCGACGGCCACGACCGCTACCGCGACGCCGACCAGCACCCAGGTGATGGCGTACTTCTGGCGGATCTGGCGCCGGCGCAGCATTTCGACCAACGCGGCGATGGTGACCACCGCGGCGACCAGCGCTATCAGATGGACACCGGCCACGGCTCCTCCTTGCTCGACGTTGCGGGCCCCCGGCGCAGCCTCGCCAGCCCCAGTATGAAACCTACCCGCACCAGGTAGGTCGCCGCCCGGAGGAGGTTCTGGCTCGGGGAGCCCCCGGCCCGCTCGCGCATGCGGACCGGGACCTGCCCGATGACGGCGCCCGCGTCGTGGGCGATGACCAGTGACTCGACGGTGTCGGAGAGATACTCGGCCGGGTAGAGGCGGGCGAAGAGGTCGATGGCGGCGCGGTTGTGGGCCCGGAACCCGGAAGTGACGTCGTCGAGGGCGACGCCGGTCCGGCGCGACACGTAGCGGGCCAGTGCCCGCATCGCGACCCGACGCGGGCGTGACACCTTGGGATGGTCCGACACCCCGAAGCGGGTCCCGAGCACGACGCTGGGTCCGCTCCAGTCGCCCAGGGCGGCGACCAGCCGCGGGATGTCGGCGGGATCATGCTGGCCGTCGGCGTCGACTTGGACGACCACACGAAACCCGCGCAGCTGGGCGTAACGGAACCCGATTCGCATCGCGCCGCCCACCCCCAGGGTGAAGGGGGAAGAAGCGACGAGCGCCCCGGCCGCCCTGGCCAGCACCGCGGTGGCGTCGTTGGACCCGTCGTTGACTACCAGCACCGTGACGTCGGAGACAGCGGCTCGGATCTCCCGCACGACCCCCGCGACCGACGCCTCCTCGTTGAGGGCGGGCACGACCACCAAGACGTCCTTGGTGTCGACACCGCGACCGCCGGGCGTTGCCGTGACCCGGGCGGGTACCGGCGAGCGGCGGGCGTTGCGCCGGCGCAGCATCCCGTCGACGGCGACGGCCGCTAGGAGGGCCAGTACCGGCTCGGCTATCGAACGGTACCGGGTCTGCCCGAAGGTCAAGAGGACGGATATGGCGACGTCTGCGATCACCGCCACCAGCGGGAACACCGGCACGCCCCGACGGCGCAGCACCACGCCGCCGGCGAGGGCCATGGGCACCAGGGCGTAGTACATGGCGAGGCCGGTGAGCGCCCAGGCGTGGGGACGCCCTTCGATGAACGTGTCGAAGTTGATCTGCTGCAGGGGCCGGTAGGCGCCGAAGGCCCGGCCCAGGCGGATGGCTTCGATCCTCGGCAGGCCGCCGAGGTGGGTCCGGATGTAGTGGACGGCGTAGCGCTGCGCCTCGGCGCCTTGCACCGCCTCGTCGGCGGCCGGGTTGTAGGGCACCGCAGCCGAGCAGGGCATCGACCAGTAGCCGGCGTCGGCGCCGTACCAGGTCCGGTCGCAGTTGGCCGACGCCAAGGTCACTCCGAGGCCGTCGGACACGAACACCGGCGTGTCGAAGCGGGTCATGTTGTAGCCCACCCACGGCGCCAGGGCGAGCAGCCCGGCCCCGCCCGCAGCGGCGAACAGCGCGGCCCGTCGCCGCCAGGAGCGGCGGGAGCCGACAGCGAGGGGCACGATGAGCAGCGGAGCTAGCACCGCCATCTCGTCGCGGCCGAGGGTCGCCAGCCCGAGCAGCAGCCCGAGCAGCGCGCTGCGCCGCAGCGACGGTGACCGCCACAGGGCGTACGCCGCCCACAGCACGGCCAGGACGAGGAGCGGCGAGAGCGTCTCCGACATGGCCAGGTCGTCGCTCATCCACAAGTTGGGGTAGACGGCGACCACTCCGGCTGCCAGCAGGCCGACGCGCCGACCGGCGACGCAGCGACCGGTGCCCCCGGCGACGGCCACCGAGGCGGCGCCGATTACCGCGCACCAGATCCGGTGGGCCAGGAACGACTTGAAACCGACCAGCGACGCGGCGGCCAGCACCAGGGTGAACAGCGGCGGGAACGCGGCGGTGGGCGCCCCCCGGTGGCCGGCGAGGACCTGGAGCGGGTTGACCCACCCCTTGCCCGCTACGAGGAGGTTGGCCTCCTCGTTGTAGAACAGCGCGTCGCCGGACGCCTTCAGGTGCGGGCGGGCCAGCACCGCGGCCACTCGTATGGCCAGGCCGAGGACCGCCAGTCCGATCAGCGCGGCCCGCCACAGGCGGGCGTCGCCCGGCGCGGACGCCTCGGGCGTCCCCGGTCCGGACATGTCGGTTGTCGGTGACGGGTGGCGGCCCGTGAGGTTGGGCACGGTCACGTCAGGTGCCCTCTCATGTGCAGCGACACGCTCCCCCCGACGCGAACCCGGAGCCGACCGACCAAGCGGCGGCAACTGTATAGGAGCCGGTTCAGGGCCGCGGCCGCCGGCTCAGACGTCGGTGCGGACCGGGAGCGTCTCCCACCCGCGGACGGTGGACGTCCGGGCCTGCACGGCGTGGTCGTAGTCGATCTCCCAATCCGGGAACCGGGTGAGGACCTCGTCGAGCGCGACCCGTCCCTCGAGGCGGGCCAGGGCCGCTCCGAGGCAGAAGTGAAGGCCGTACCCGAAGCTCAGGTGGTGACCGATCTTGCGGTGGATGTCGAAACGGTCCCCGTCGGGGAAGCGCCGCTCGTCGCGGTTGGCCGACCCGTTGAGCACGACCATGACGCTGCCTTCAGGGACGGTGGTGCCGTAGTGCTCGACGTCGCGGGCGACGTAGCGGGCCTGCACGGGGGAGGGCGCCTCGAAGCGCAGGATCTCCTCGATGGCGTTGGGGATCAGCGAGCGGTCCGCGGCGATCTCGCGCCGCTGGTCCGGGTGCTCGCCCAGGGTCTTGCCCGTCCACCCGATGAGCCTGGTGGTGGTCTCGTTGCCGGCGCCGGCCAACAAGGTGACGTAGGTGAGCACTTCGTCGCGCCGCAGCCGGCGGCGGGTGCCGGTCTCGTCGTCGAACTCGGCGTTGAGCAGTTCGGTCATCAAGTCGTCCGAAGGGTGCTCGGCACGCCAGTCGATGTAGTGCTCGAATTCCTCGTTGTCGTTGTTGCCGGGCTCGTAGCGGTCGGGCACCTGGCCGGTGGTGCCCTCCTCGAGGCGGAGGCTGGCGTCGAGGCGGTCCCTGATCGCCTCTTGGTCCGACTCGGGTATCCCGAGGAGGTAGCCGATGGTGCGCATCGGCATCTGCGCGCCGAGGTCGCGGATGAAGTCGAACTCCCCGGAGCCGACCAGCGGGTCGAGCGTCCTGGCGCAGAACTCGCGGACCTTGGGCTCGATGGCAGCCATCTTCTTCGGGGTGAACACCCTCGACATCAAGCCGCGGTGCACGTCGTGGACCGGCGGGTCCTCGAAGAGGATCAGGCCGGAGGGCATCTCGATGTTGGCCCGGATCAGCTCCAGCACCGAACCCCGGCCGGAGCGGTACGTGCCCCAGTCGATGATGGCCTTCTCGACGTCATCGAACCGGCTCAGGGCGTAGAAGTCGTGCTCGGCGTTGTAGTACAGGGGCGCCTCGTCGCGCATCCGCTTCCACACCGGGTACGGGTCGGCGTCGATCTCGAAGTCGTAGGGGTCGTAGTAGATCTCTGTCACGCTCATGATGGCTGCCTCACCCCGTGTTCCCCCCAGGCGGCTTCACCGCTCCTCGCTCGCGTGCCGGCCATACGTCCGGGCGGT
Organism: Acidiferrimicrobium sp. IK; assembly: GCF_025499425.1. GTDB lineage: Bacteria > Actinomycetota > Acidimicrobiia > Acidimicrobiales > Palsa-688 > Acidiferrimicrobium. The sequence continues at coordinate 213,232 of NZ_JAIMCB010000001.1, read as the reverse complement.
GGAGCTGATGTCGATGTCAAACATACCCGACGGGGGCGGAGGCCTCGGCTACCTCCCGGCGGTCAGGGGGCGTCACCGTCGACCGGGGCGGGCGCGACCCGAGCGGCTCGCCGCCGGCGATCGAGCGCCCACCCGCCGGCACAGACGTCGGCGACGGCGAGCGACACCGCGACCCACGCCAGGTCGTTGGCCGCCGGGAAGGAGAGCGGCCAGTCGATGGTGGGCCAGTACCGCCAGCGGGCCTGCTCGACGACCATGTAGGCGCCCGTCGCGGCGAACGCGATGACCGCGCCGGCGCGCACCGCGACCCGCGCCGCTCGGACCCGCCCTCCCAGCGCGGCGGCCACGAGGAGGGCGCCGCCGATGGCGGGGCGGGACGTCGCGGCGATGACCCCCGAGACGAGAACGGTCGCCAGTTGCGGAGCAGCGCGCCGTTCCATGAGCGGCCGGCGACGGGCCGGGCGCTCCCGGCGCTTCCCGGATGGCAGCAGCCGGGTCCGGCGGACCCACGCCAGGGCTGATGGCGGTGCGATGGCCACACCCCCCGACACCGCCAGCGCGGCGGCGGACACGGCGATGGCCGCCCACACCAGTCGTTGCGGGCCCCACCGGAGGGTGATCACCGTGGAGGCGGCGGTGCCGCCCGGGAGGTACCACCCGTTGGCGTACCCGTCGACCAGCACCGGCGGTCCCAGGCTGCGGCCGTCCGGCAGCGTCGCCTGCCAGCCCGAGCTCAGACTCTGCCCGAGGACCAGCCACATCGGCCCGCGCGTCTTGGGGACCCGCACGGTGAGCGAGGTCCGGTCCTGGTGCAGCACTTGCACCGCGGGAGTCCGCAGGGCGCTGGCCGGCGCCGGGTTGGCCGAGGCCGCTCCGCCCGGCCCGGAGCTGAGCGAGAGGGTATCGACCGCCCATCCCGACGGTTCCGGCAGCGACGTGGTCACCGTGTGGGGCCCGGCCGACAGCCGTACGCCGCCGGCCGCCGCGCCGCAGCCGCGGATCGCCACGCCCTGACCGGCGAGAGCGGTCGCGCTCAACCCGGTGACCTCGACGGGGATCGGCGTGCCGTCCACCGCCAGCACGTCGGTGCGGCACTGGACCGGCACCTGCGTCGCCACGGCGGGCGCCCGCACAGGAAGGCCCAGCTCGGCTATCCCGACGGGCAGCTCGTCGGTCGTGCCGGCGAAGGTGGAGTAGTAGTCCGGCACCCGGACCTCCTTCACCGCGTCGATCGTGACGGTGACGCTGCTCCCCGCGATCGGGGCGAAGCGGACCTCCTCCGGCGACGTTGCGCCCTGCGGGCGGCCCTGCCCGACGGCCAGCGGGGGGAGGGTGACGGTGCGGGACTGCCCGCCGGCCTGGATCGTGACCCGGGTCGGCAGGGAGTGACGGCCGTCGTTGATCACCTGCATCGAGAGGTGGTCGAGGGTCACCGGCCCGCTCAGCTGGTAGTGGAGGCTGGCGCCTGCTTGAGGCCCGGTCTCGGGCACCCACGCGGTGGACGGGTTGCCGTCGACGGCGGCCATCGCCGTCGACGCCCGGTCACCGATCAGGCGCCCCGACGAGGACGCCTCGAGCACACCGACTGGCCCTCCGCCGCCGGGGGTCAAGACCCGGCCGGTGAGACCGTCGATCTGCTGGTCGGGGTCGGTGGTGGCGATCTCCGCGGTGCCGCCGACGCGAAAGGACCGGGCCGTCGGCAGGGTGAAGGTGCGGACGATGCGACGTTCGGGATCGGTGCGGGGCGGCTGCGGCGCCCGCCGCCGAGCCAGGAGGATGGTCAAGGGGTGCGACTGGGATGCGGCCCCCGCCCTCTTGAGGAGGTCGGTGGGCAACCGGAGCGCGCCGCGCACGGGCTGGGTGCCGGGGATGGAGATCTCCCTGAACCCGACCGGGCCGAGCCCGTCGAAGCGCTGGTGGGCGCCGCCGGTCGCCCCGTCGACGACTACGTCGACGCGTGCGGTCGTCGTCGTGGGGAAACGCACGACTTGCCCTGCCCCGTGCAGCGAGGCGGCGCCGAGCAGCGCGTGGGCGACGGGGTGGCCGCCGGCCTCGACGGTGACCGCAGTGATGTGGCGGGTGCCCAACGCCTGCAGGAGCGTCACGTGGTCGAGCGAGACGGGGTGGTCTAGGTCGACGCGGATGCGCTGACCGGCGACCGCGGAGTGAGCCCCGAAGGTCCATGCCGTGGCCCGGTCCCCGTCCAGCGCGTTGGCCGGGCGGTCCTCAGGCGTGTAGGTCACCGGGTTGCCGTACGCCGTAGCCCGCACGGCGCGCGCCCCGGTCAGCTGGGCCACGGTCTGGGCGTCGCTGCCGGCGCCGGGGAACACCGGGAGCGGGTAGTCGGAGGGATCCGTCGTGAGCGGCGGCGTCAGGGTCTCGGCCTCGCCGATGTTGTCGCTCAGCGTCCCCCACCGCTGACCGGCCCGGAGGTTGGTGTCGGTGAGCACTAGCTGCGCCCCGTCGGCCATGGCCTGGGCGAAGCGCTGCGGGTCGGTGTCGAGCGATCCGCTGTAGAGGACCGTCGCGTTGGTGGCGAGGAGGCCCGCCGCGGCGGCCTCGACCAGACCCGACCCGTCTCCCGCGACCAGCAGCGGGCTCGTCGCGGCCTCGGTGCGCACCAGCGGCCGGGCGCCGGGGACCCCGAACACCGCGAGCGCCGGCGGTTGGGCCGCACCGGCCGGCAGGGCGAGGCGCTCCTCGTTGTCGAGGGGGTAGCGGATCGGCGCGGCGGGGTTGGGGGCTCCGAAGCCCACCGGGGAGCTCAGCCCTGCCGGGGTCGGCTGCAGCCGCTGCCAGAGGACCTGGGGCAGCGGTGTCCCGTAGCGCTCGGACTGAAGGTCGGACTGCACGAGGATGTCACCGACGCTCATGAGCCGGGCGATCGGGGCGATGGACGCCGGGTCGAGCGACCCTTCCTGGAGCGGCTCGTCGAGCGCTCGCAGCAAGTCAGCGGCCGCCGGCGTCCCCGCCGGGACCACCTGCCGGGCCACGTAGGGGCGGGTCATCAGCCCCGGCGCCACCGGGTCTTGGGTGACGCCCCAGGAGTAGGCGGCGAAGTCCTCACCGGGCAGGCCGAGGACCCGGGTGGCGTCACCGCCCGCGTCGAGGTACGCCGCGGCCTGGTGCCAGTAGGCGGGCACCGACGACGGGCGCGCCAGGTTGTCGGCCACCAGCTGACCGGTCCAAAGCGGCGGGAGGTCAGCGGCGACCAGGCCGACGCACGCCGCGCCGACGAGCAGCCCCGGCGCCGACCCGTGGGACCGGGCCCAATCGGTGCCGGACCCGAGCAGCAACGCCAGCCCCAGCACGACCAGCGGCACCACCCGGTCCACCGAGCGGGTGGCCAGTGCCAGGGTGGAACCGCTGGCCGCGGACTTGATCGCCTGCCCGAACACCGACGGGTGGGCGTAGGGGTAGGCGCCGACCGCGACGACGGTGCCCAGCCCGACGAGCGCGATGGCGAAGGGACGGTACCGCCAGCGGCCGGCCCAGCCGAGCCCGACAGCCAACGTCGGCACCGAGAAGCTGACCGCGAGCAGCCACAGCGACTGGGTGTAGGGCACCGCGGCCTGCGTCCACGGTTGGACCTTGTCCCATCCGTAGAAGTACCAGTAGCCCAGCCCGCGTGCCACCTCCGCGGCCGACGACGTGTGGGCCACCGTGGCCACGGTTTCGGTGGTCTTGATGACGTTGATCCCGTAACGACCCTCGACGATCAGCCCGGCGATCCACCACAGGCTGACCAGGAGGCTGGCCCCGGCGATGCGCGCCGCGGTGTGCACGGCCCGGCGAGCGGATATCTCGCGGGTCCCCACAACGGCGAGGACCAGCCACGCGACGGGGCCCAACCCGACGAGGAAGATGGACGTGGCGTTGACGCCGCCGACGAACGCGACGATCCAGGCGAACACCGCTACCGGCTTCCATCGCCCGGTTCGGGCTGCGACGGCGGTCAGACCGATGAACCACCCGAGCGCCGACCACGGCATGACCAGCGCGGACGTCCGGGCGATGTAGTCGATGATGTAGGGGGTGAGCATGTACGCGAACCCGGCGACGGTCGCGCCGAGGAGACCGAGCCCGAGCCGCTGGGCGCACCACGCCGCTCCCCACCCGGCCGCCAGGAGCAGCGCGCCCATCCAGACCCGCTGACCGATCCACACCGGCACCCCGAGCCATTCGATCAGCGTGTAGTAGGGGCCCATCGGCCACAGGTAACCGATGTTTTGGTGGGTGACGGTCCCCAGGCCGGTGGAGGGATCCCACATCGACGCTGCTCCGACGGTGAGGCGGCCGGGATCGAGGTAGAGGTATTGCTTGGTGTCGGCGGCCACCTGCCCCGGCTTGGTCAAAAGGAGCGGCACGAACGCCGCCAGGGCCATGGCCGTGACCATCGAGACGCGCTGGGTGTCCGGTCGGCGCCTCACGGGGTGCCGAGCGTAACCGTCGGCTTAGGGCGGGCTGGGCGCAGGCCGCCTGCCGCCGAGTGCGGCCCGGTCGTCGGCGCCCACGCGGTGCAGCACCACCACCCCGGCGGCGAGCGCCACGTACCCGCACGCCAACGCGGCGCGGGCCGGCCCTTGGTGGGGCCACCGTTCGGCGAACACCACGGCTGCGCCGGCGACCGCCCAAGCGGAGGACAGGCCGTTGGTCGCCGGGACGAGGACCGAAACGGGTTGGCGTTGCAGCGCGACTTGGAACAGGACCAGTCCGGCCGCGGTCGCGGCGACGAACAACCACGGGTCGACGGTCACCAGCGACGCCCGGACGCCGGGGAACACGCCATGGGCGGACACCTGCACGGCGACGCCCTTCTCGGCGATAGCGCCGGTGCCGTAGCAAAGGGCGACGCAGACCACGCCGGCGGCCCGGCTGCGCGTCTCGCTGAACCCTCCTCGCATCCCGACGACGAGCGCCAAGGCGACAGCGACCATCACCGTCAGGGCCACCCCGTTCCCTGGCCGGCCCCCGCCGGCGTCGGCTTGGGCTGCGCCGAGCGCCACCGCGATAACCCCGACGGTGAGGGCACCGACCGCCGCTGCTTCCCGCCCGGCGACGCGCTCGCCGAGCATGAGTCGAGCGGCAGGGACGATGGCGACGGTTCCGCCGACGAGGATCGGCTGCACGACGGCGACCGGCGCCACGGTGAGCGCCACGAAGCGCAGCGCCAGCCCCGACAGCATCGCGGTCGCGCCAAGCAGCCATCGGCGTGAACCGATCAGCACCCTGGTCGCCCCGCGGTGGGCGGTGAGCGACGGCACCCGGCTGATCGCTCCCTTCTCGAGCAGGTAGCCGGCGTCGTAACACCCTGCCGACGCCAACGCCAGGCCGACACCGAGAAGCCCGCTGGTCATCGCTGCTTCCGGTCTCTACTGAGCCGGGCCGGAAACGGCGGAGGGCCTACCGGACCCGGGGAAGGTGAACGCCACCCCGAGCGCGGCGACCAACAAGAAGGCGACGCCGACCCCGAGGCTCAGGTCCAGGCCGTGGCGGAACGCGGCGTAGGCGGGCCGCTCGACGGTCGCGATTAGCGCCTGCAGCCGGGGGTCGGAGCCGTAGCCGGCGCTGGTCTGCCCGGTCGTCACCCCGGTGACGACCATCGAGCGGATGGCGGGGGGGATGTGCAGCGCCGTCAGGCGCCGCGTCAGGCTGACGGTCAGCTGGCCGTTGATGATCGCCCCGAGCACCGCGACGCCGGCCAACGCGCCCAGCTCCCGGCTGGTGTTGATGGTGGACGCGGCCCTCCCCGAGCGGCGTCCCGGCGCGGCGGCGATGGCTACCGACGTGACCGGGACGAACACCGTCCCGAGCCCGGCCCCGGCCAGGGCCAGGGTCCACCCGATGCGGGTCACGCCCGCCTGCGGAGTGAGGTTGATTTCCGTGGCCACGATGCCGATGGCGGCGACGACGCTGCCCACCACCGCGGGCAGCCGCGGCCCGCGCCGGGCGACCCACCGCCCGGTGAGCCCGGAGGTGAGCGTCATCGCCACCGTGAGGAGGGCGAAGTCGCCGGCCAGCGTGTAGCCGCTGGCCGTGCCGACCTCGGCCAGGTAGAGGGGCACGCAGAAAAACAGCCCGAAGGTGGCGAACGACGCGGCGACGGCCATCGCGTTGGCTCCGCCCACCGCCCGCTGGCGGAACTGCTGCAGGTCGAGGATCGGCTCCGCCGCGCCTCGTTCGCCAAGCACGAAGAGCGCACCCGCCGCCGCCGCACCGGCGAAGAGCGCGACCACCAGCCAGTGCCCGTACCCCGCCGACTCGCCGTCCACCGCCGCCCCGGTAGCCATGGCCAAGGCGGCGGGGCCGAGGACCAACGACGCGGTCTTCGGGCGCCCCCCGGTGGGATCGGCGTTTTCCGGCAGCCAGCGGTAGATCCCGGCCATTGCCGCCGCCGCCAGCACGACGTTGGCCACGAACACCCCTCGAAACGACCACACCGCCACCAACAGCTCGCCGAGGACCGGCCCGGCGGCGAGGGCCAGTCCGGTGACCGCGACCCACGCGCCGAGCGCGGTGGCCCGCTCGGCTGGGTCGGGGAAGAGGTGGCGGACCATGGACAGCGTCCCTGGCTCCGAGGCGGCGGCCCCGACGCCCATGATGACCCGGGCCGCGATGAGCACCCCGGCGGATGGGGCGAGCGCGCCGAGCAACGAGCCGGCAGCAAAAAGGGCGACGCCGCCTGCCATCACCCGGCGGCGACCCACCTGGTCACCGAGGAGGCCGAAGGGGAGCATCAGCGCGGCGAAGCTCAGCGCGTACCCGCCGATCACCCACTGCAGCGCGGTGACCCCTGCGTGCAGGCGGGTCTGCACGTCGGCCAGGGCGACCGAGACGATGGTGTTGTCGAGGAACGTGAGGAAGAGGACCAGCGACACCACCGCCAGCGCCGTCCTGGGCCGCTCGACCTTTCGTGCTCCGGTCGCCATCCGTCGACGAGGATAGTGTCCCCGCCGGCCTCGGCCGGTCGTCAGGGCGACCGGAGGCCCGACGACCTCCCGGGACCGGTCACGCGCCCGCGGTCATCGAGTCGCCGAGGTACCGGCGCAGCACCTCCTTGGCGGCGTTGGTCGCCGGCCCGCTCCACGAGACCTGCCCCCGCTGCATGACGATGCAGCGGTCGGCGAACCCGAGCGCCCGGTGGATGAACTGCTCGATCATGATCACGGTGACGCCCTCATCGCGCGCCCGGGCCAGGCCCTCGAACACCACGTCGACCATCATCGGAGCGAGGCCGAGGGACAGCTCGTCGGCGATGACTACCCGGGGCGAGGTCGCCAGCGCCCGGGCCAGCGACAGCATCTGCTGCTCGCCGCCCGACAGCAGCCCGGCCAGCTGGCGCCGGCGCTGACCGAGGATCGGGAAGATCGACATGGCCAGGTCCAAGGCGTCCCTGGCGGCCCGGCGATCCCCGGCGACCGCGGACGCCATCCGCAGGTTCTCCTGCACGGTGAGGCTACGGAAGATGCCTCGGCCCTCCGGCAGGTGCACGATTCCGGCCCGGCGGATCCGGTGCGCCGCCCATCCTGTGATGTCCTGCCCGTCGAGGGTGATGCTGCCATGCGACGCCGGCACCAGCCCGGACAGGGCCCGAGCCAGGGTGCTCTTCCCGGCTCCGTTGACGCCCAGCACGGCGAGGGCCTGGCCGTGGTGGACCGTCAACGACACGCATTGGAGCGCCAAGGCGTCCCCGTAGCGGACCGCGAGGTCCGTCACCTCGAGCAGCGCGCTGCCCTCTCCCGCGGCGGGGGTGGCGTCGGCTCCAACCCGGCTGGCCGCGGAGGCGGGCAGCTCCTCGGCGACGGGTGTGAGCGTCGGCTCGTTGCGGGAGGTGGCGGCGGTTACCTCGTCGCCGAGGTAGGCGGCGCGCACCGCCGGGTTGGCCCGGATCTCCTCGGGAGCGCCTTTGGCGATGACCGAGCCGAAGTCCAGGACGTAGATCGTGGCACAGAGCCTCATCACCATCTCGACGTCGTGCTCGACGAGCAGGACCGAGATGCCGCGGCTGCGAGCGACGTCGAGGAGCACCGCCTCGAACTGCTCCGTCTCCGACGAGTCCAGGCCGGAGGACGGCTCGTCGAGCAGGAGGATGCTCGGGGTGGTCGCCAGCGCCCGGCCCAACTCGACGAGACGAGCGGACCCTAGGGGCAGGCCGAGAGCCGGCCGGTCGGCGATGCCCTCCATCCCGAGCAGGCGCACTAGCCCGTCGATCTCGGCGGTCTCGGCCGGGTCAGCGCCCCGCAGGCTCCCGAAGCTGAGCAGGTCGGTCCAGACCCGGCGTTTGGCGTGACGGGCCCGATGGGCGAGGACCAGGTGGTCGCGCACCGTCAGGCCCGTGAACAGCTCGGGGTGCTGGAACGTGCGGGCCAGTCCGCGCATCGACCGGGCCTGGGGACGATCGTCGGTGACGTCGTCGAGGCCGAGGTGGACGCTCCCCGCGCTGGGCCGCAGCAGCCCCGAGAGCACCCCGAACAGCGTGCTCTTGCCGGCCCCGTTAGGGCCGACCAGCCCGACGATCGTCCCGGGAGGCACGGCTAGGTCGACGTTGTCGAGGGCCACCAGGCCCCCGAAGCGCACGGTGACGCCGCTGCACTCGAGGGACCCGCCGCCCGCAGCCGCGCCGTTGGGGCGACCCTGTCCCGTCGCCGGCGGTGAGGTGGTGTCGGTCACGGTAACGCCTTCGTGGTCACAGTCGAGTTGGTCGGGTGGTACAAGCTCTCCGCTCCGGGATGCTCAACGACGACCGCCGGGCCGGCCGGCTGGCCGGCCTGACCGGCACCCCCGCGGGGACGGGGCCGTCTCCTCGACAGGAGAGCGCGGATCTGAGCGGCGTTCTGGGCGACCGCTCCCTCCGGGTTGCGGGCGACGCTGATCGCCCCGAGTCCGAACAAGATCGACGGCACCTCAGCCCACCGCGTGGGCAGATAGGTAGAAAATACGCCTGGGAGCAGCGAGAACGACAGCCCGGCGAGGGCAGCCCCGATGATCGACCGGGCGCCCAGGGTGACGACCACGGCCAGCCATATCAGGCCGAGGAAGGTGGCGTATGACTGCGGTTGGGCGACGCCTGCGTCCATGGCCAGGAACCCGCCGCCCACCGCGGCGACGAACGCCGCCAGCGCGCCGGTGATCACCTTCACCTGCAGCACGCTGAGGCCGATGGTCCGGGACGCCGATTCGCTGTCGCGGACCGCCCGCAGCGCCATCCCGCTCGTGGAGCGCCGCAGATTGACGATCAGGAGGGCCAATACCAAGAACACCCCGATGCCGAGGTAGGAGAAAGTCATGTCGCTGGTCGCGAAGCTCGGCCGGTTTACAGGCACCCCCACCCCGCCCTGCAGGAACCGGCTCATGGTGAACACCAGGGTCTCGACCAGCAACCCGAACGTGAGGGTGACCAGCGCCACGTACAGATCGCCGAGGCGGATGGTGAGCACGCCGATGATCGCCCCGGCCGCTGCGGCTACCACCCCGGCGAGCACCACCGCGACGAGCACCGGCACGTGCAGCTCGACGACGAATTGAGCCGTCGCCAGCGCACCGACCCCAGCGAAGATGATCTGCGACAGCCACAGCATGCCCCCCTCTCCGGTGACCAGCGTGAAGGTCAGGAAGGTGATGGCGTAAGACACGCCGAGGGCGACCAGCCCCAGCCAGTAGCCGGACCCGTGGAAGAGGAGTGGCAGCAAAGCGAGGAGGGCGACGAACACCACGCCGGTCACCGCGCCTTGCCGGCCGCCCACCGCCGCCCGCGCCGCGCCGCCCCCATCCGCGTTGGCCGGCCGGATCGCCGCGTCGAGGGGACCTCCCTCGTCGCCGCTCTCCCGGAGGGAGCCGGAGCGGACCAGGTAGATGATCAGGAACACCAGGATGAACCCGAACGGGATGCTCGGGATGATCGCCGCGGTGAAGGAGCTGTTCGCGGGCAGGTACTTCTGGATGACGTCGGTGACCACCCCCATGGCCAGGGAGACGGCGATCGCCCCGGGCAGCGAACGGAGCCGGGCCGCCACCACCGCGGCGAACGCCGCGGCCATCAGCTCCGTCATGCCCGTCGTGGTCAACCCGTTGGTCGGCGCGACCAGGATCCCGGCGACCCCGGCGAGCATGGCGCTCATCGCCCACACACCGAGGGCGACCCGGCTCGGGTTGCTCCCCGACAGGGAAGCCATCGCTTCGGAGTCGACCATCGCCCGCACCCGCAAGCCGACGTCGGTGAACCTCAAGATCCCGGTGCCGGCGACGAGGACGAACAGGAGGAAGCCGTAGGTGATGACCTGGTTGGTGGTGACCGGCGTCCCGAGGAAGTGGTACGGCGGGTCCGACAGCGACGCCAGCCCCGGCGCCGAGGTGATGGTCTGGGTACCAAAGACCAGGTCGGTCACGGGCGGAAGGGCCACCGACAAGCCGATGGTCGCCACCATCTTCACCAGGGTGGACTTGCCGCTTAGGAACCGGAACAACAGGAAGTACAAGAGGATGCCCACCAGCGGAGCGACCACGAGCAGCGACACTGCGCCGGCCACGTCGGTGGGCCATCCCTGCTGCGAGTTGAGCCAGTAGTAGATCCGGGCGATGACGTAGGCCATCGAGCCGAACGCAAAGTTGAGGATGCCGGCCGAGACGAACGTGACGACGAGGCTCGAAGACGCAATGGCGTAGATCGCCCCGAGGGCCAAGCCCGACAGGATGTATTGCAGCACTAGCTCCCCCGACCTCGCACTTCAGTACGGCCCGGGACGCTACTGGTCATTGACAGTGATGTCAATGTTCAAATTGACCGGATCGCCTGGGTCGGCCCACGCCGTTCCCGGTGTCAGGTCTGCGGGTGAGGAGCCTCCACCTCGTCCTTCAGGGCTGGGAGCACCGGAGGTGCGCTGCGCCAATCCGGGATGCCGTCTTCGGGCAGGGCGACGGGATACCCGTTTTCGTGAACCTGGGCCCAGTGCGAGTGGTTCAGCTCGTGGAGGGTGAAACACGAGTTCAAGGCGTTGTAGAAGCCCATGCTGTCCACCGTCTGGTTCACCGACTCCTTGATTAGCAAGGCGGCGAAGGTGGGGGTGGCAGCGATCCGCTTGGCCCAAGCGATGGTGCGCTCCGCGAGCTCCTCTCGGGGGAAGATCTTCGAGACCATCCCGAGGCGGTGCGCCTCCTCGACGTCGAGGGAGTCCCCGGTCAGCAGCAGCTCCTTGGCCTTTCTGGGGCCAAACTCCCAGGGGTGGCCGAAGTACTCGACCCCGCACATGCCGAGGCGGGTCCCCACCACGTCAGCGAAGACCGTGTCGTCGGACGCGACGATCAAATCGCAGGCCCACATGATCATCAACCCGGCGGAGAACACTGGTCCGTGCACCGAGGCGATGGTGATCTTGCGAAGGTTCCGCCAGCGGCGGGTGTTATCGAAGAAGTAGTGCCACTCCTGCAGCATCAGCCGCTCCGCACCCTCCCGCGTCCCGCCGTTGATGGTCCAGGTGCGGTGCTGGTTGGGTCCAGGGGCTGACTCCTCCCGTGCGTCCGCCGACCCCATGTCGTGCCCGGAGGAAAACATCGTCCCGGCTCCCGCCAGGATGACCACCCGGACGGCGTCGTCTTCCTCTGCCCGGCGGAACGCATCGTCCAGCTCGACGAGGAGTCCCCGGTTCTGGGCGTTGCGCTGCTTGGGCCGGTTCAGCGTGATACGAGCGATCACTCCCCCCTCGAGCAACTCGTACTCGATGAACCTGTAGCTGTCCGTCGCGGTGTCCACTCCGAGCCTCCCCTGGCGCTGATCTCACCTTCTGCGGACGGTATCAGACCGCCGGATCCTTGACTTTGACGTCGATTCACGCCAGGCCACAGGATCTGGAGGCGGCCGGCCAGCGAGTGTTCGCCCGGCAGGCAGAGGTGCGCGACCGGGAGTCGCTGCGCAACGCTTTGGAAGCGGGCCTCCGGGAGCTGGGCCATCTCGATGTCGTCGTCGCCATCGCCGGCATCTGCCCGATGGGGACAGGCAACCCGATGGACTTCGTTGACGCGACAGATGTGGACCTCATCGGCGTCATGAACACGGTGCCCGTTGCAATCCCCCACCTCCCCGACGGGGCGTCGGTCGTCATCACCGGGTCCACCGCAGGGCTGATGGAAGGGGCTACCGACACCGGGACGATGGGCTGGGGCGGCATGGGCTACTCGTGGGCGAAGAAGACCCTTGTCGGCTACACCGAGAAGATGGCACTGGTGCTGGCCCCGAAGAAGATCCGGGTCAATGCCGTACACCCCACCAACTGCAACACCCACCTCCTCCACAACGACGAGGTGTACAAGGTGTTCCGGCCCGACCTCGACAACCCCACCGAGGAGGACGTGATGCCGGCCTTCACCTACTTCCAGGCCATGCCGGTCCCCTACGTCGAGCCGCTCGACATCTCCAACGCGGTGCTGTACATCGCGTCCGAGGAGTCTCGATACGTCACCGGCCAGCAGCTGCGCGTCGACGCCGGATCGCTGCTGCGGTGGCCCAACGGGCCCCAGGCCTGAAGGTGACGACGCCCAGCACCAACCGCGGCATGCGCATAATCGTCGTCGGTGCGTCGACCGGCCTTGGGCGGTGCCTGGGTATCGGTCTTAGCAGGCGCGGCGCCCAGGTCGCGCTGCTGGCCCGCCGCCGGGAGCTGCTGAGCGACGCGGCAACCGAGGCAGGGCCGAGCGCCCGGGCGATCACGTGTGACGTCACCGACCAGGACGCCTGCCGCGACGCGGTGGAGGAGGCGGCCCAGCATCTCGGCGGCGTCGACGGGGTCGTCTACTGCCCCGGAGTGGGCGTCCTCAGCCGGATCGAGCACCTCGACGCGGCCGCCTGGCGGCGGACCTTCGACACCAACGTGGTCGGCGCTTCCCTATTCACAGCGGCCGTCCTCCCCCACCTCGCCGCCTCCAACGGCACCGCGGTGTACCTCTCCAGCATCAGCGCGTCTTTCACCCATCCCTGGCCGGGCCTGGCCTCCTACACCGTGACCAAAGCGGCCATGGACAAGCTGGTCGAGGCGTGGCGCGTCGAGCACCCAGAGGTCGGTTTCACACGTCTGGTCGTCGGCGACTGCGCCGGCGGCGAGGGCATCGCCAGCTCCCAGTTCATGACCGGGTGGGACATGGATCTGCTTGGGGAGCTGTTCCCGACGTGGATGAGCCGCGGCCTGCTCAGCGGCACGGTCTTCGACCAAGAGGAGCTGGTCCATGTCGTCGAGTCCGTCCTGCGCTGCGGCGCCAGCGCCGCGATACCGACGGTCACCATGATCCCCCGGCAGTCACCGGCCGCGACGTCCATCACCGACTTGGACCCGCCCTCCGCCGCGCTGCTCGACAGCTGACCGGGCGGTCAGGCCACGACCCCTTTTACCTTCAAGTCGACGATCGTGTCCCAGTCGAGGCCGACCGAGGCGAGGATCTCGTCACCGTGCTCGTTGAACTCGGGGGCCCTCCCCGCCTTGGCCGGCTGCCCTCCAAACTGCACCGGCGCGGCGACCAACTTGAACGTGGAGCCGCTGGCGGTCTGGCAGTCCTGCATGTACCCGTTGGCTACCGACTGACGATCGGCGGCCGCCTCGAGGGTGTCTTGCACCACGGTCCACTGGCCCACGAAACCGTCGAGCTGCTCCCTCCACTCCGCGACGGGACGCTCTGCGAAGGTGTCGCGCAAGATGGCCGCCGCTTCGGCGCTGTTGGCCATGAGCGCGCCGTGGTCAGCGAAGCGGCGGTCGGAACCCAGCTCCGGCTTGCCGATGGCCTCGCACAGCGGCATCCAGTACCGGCCGGCCTGCAGGCAGCAAAGCGAGATCCACCGCCCGTCCTTGGTCATGTAGTTGGCCACCAGGGGGTTGGCTTTGGGCATGTCGGTCGGAGGGGGCGTGAACGGCCTGTCGAGGAGCAGCGAAAGCGCGATCCCCTGCCCCATGGCCCACATGCCCGAGGCCAGGAGGGAAACGTCGACCGTGGTCGCCTCGCCGGTGTTGAGACGGTGGAACAGCGCTCCCATGATCCCGCCGGCGATGGTCATCGCTCCGATCGAGTCGCCGTAGCCGGGTCCGGGAGGGCCAGCCACATGCCCGTACTCCGGCCGGGTCATGGCCACCGCCGTACCGGATCGGCACCAAAACGCCAGCGAGTCGTACGACCCCTTGTCCGCGTCCGGTCCCCGCTCCCCCTGGCCGGTACCGCTCACGTAGATGATGTTCGGGTTGTGGCGACGGATCTCTTCCAGGCCTATCTTCAGGCTCTGACGAACAGCCGGGAGCTTGTTGGTGAGGAACACATCGGCGGTCTCCGCCAGCTTGTAGAGGATCTCGAGCCCCTCGGCGGACTTGAGATCGAGCCCTAGGCTCTTCTTCCCCCGGTTGGAGTGCTCCAACAGGGCGTGGATGTCGCCGGTGATCGGCATGGTCCCGGACGCAGCCAAGCCCCTCATGGCGTCGCCCCGCTCGACGTGCTCGATCTTTATGACCTCGGCACCCCAATCAGCCAGCAGGGCGGAAGACGCGGGTACGAAGGTGTGCTCGGCGACCTCGAGGATGCGGACGCCGTTCATCACTGCAGTCAAAGGAATGCCTCCTGGTCGGTGAACCGACGCTTCGTCGGTTCACAGCGTAGATCGACGTCGACGTCGAAATACGATGCGGTGCGGTTCGACACGGGCCGGGCGATCGGCGGCGCGTCATTCAGGTGAGGGTGACCGTCGCCATCGACAGGACCCGACCCCCATCGCCGGCGTCTAGGACCTCGACGCTGAGCACCCGGTGGTCCACCCCGGCGCGGACCACCTCCACCCTGGTGTGGGCCGGCCCGACCTTCACCTGGGCCAGGAAGTGCATTTGCAAGTCGAGCGTCTGCCGACCCGGCTGGGCTCGCTCCGCGGCCAGGGCCGCCAGCATGAACTGCGCCCCACCGAGGATCGTCCCGATGGAGTTGGTCAGGTAGGGGCGGCGCTGCAGCTGCAGCCGGCCGCTGCCGGCGTCGATCACCTCGACGCCCATCCGCTGCCCGACCGTCGCGGGGGACGCCACCGCCGGCATCCGCCGGACCTCTCCGATCCACTGCCGCGGGTCGTAGCCGTCCATGCCGGGCGCAGCCGAGCGGGGGATCCGGGCGAAGGTGATCAGGCTCTTGGCCAGGGCGGTCAGGGACGCCGCTTCGTCCAGGGCGCCCAGGACCGCCTCGACGTCGCTCAACCCTCGGCAGTCGTAGCCGGCGGCTGAGACGGTTACCACCTTCGATCCGGCGCGGGCCAGGCGGCAGTCGACGACGATGGGCCCCTCGACGGCGATGCCCGTCGAGTGCACCGAGAGGTCCTGCGTCGTGATCCATCCCGGACGGCTGGCGATCATCGCCGGGTGCGACGCCCCGACATCGACCATCGTCGCGACCGCCCCGAGCAGCGCCGCCCCACCGCGCCGGAGCTCCTCGGTGGCGGGAGCCATCACGAGGCAGCGCTGCTCGGACACCAGCAGCTCGGTGATGTCGAGATCGGAGACGAAGTTGTCGGTCGGAACCGGACCAGGCCCGGCGTCGGTGACGGCGTCGGCCCGCCCGGTCACGGCTCGTCTATGAAGTCGAGCATCACCTGGGCACCTTGCACCCAGAAGCCGAAGAGGGCCCCGGTCCCGGCGTTGCGCGCCTCGGAGGACCGCTCCCATGCGTCCTCCGGCCACGGCGGCTCGACCAGGCGCGACCCGCGGATGAGGCTGTGCACCTCCCGGGAGGTGCGCGGCGGGTGGTCGAAGTCGCGCTCGCCGCCCCGCACGATCAGGGTCGGGACGTCGATCTCGGCGAACTCCCAGTCCGCCACCCCGGGGATGGCCTCGTTGGGTTTGGGGATGTAGGCATCGAGCCAGCGGTTCATCACCCGCTCGAACTCCTCGCTGCCGATGGCCAGGAGACGGTCGCGGTTCGCGGGGTTGGCGGCGATCATGTCGGCGAAGCCGCCGGCGGGCCCCGACAGCTCGAGTATGCCCTCGATCCCCTTGGCCCGCACCGTCCGCAGCTCGTTCAGCACGTAGACGCCGGCCAGTGACATCGTGCTGTACGTACCGCCGACGATGGCCCACACCACGAGCTTGCGGACCATCTCGGGCCACATCATGGTGAACACGATCGAGTCCCTGGCCCCTCCCGAACCGCCGGCGGCCACGACCCGGTCGATGCCCAGCTGGCGGAGCAGCAACCCGAGGATCTCGGCGCGCATGTGCGACTCTGACTTGCCGAACACCTGCACCTCGGAGCGTCCGCAGTTCGGGCGGTCCCAAAGCAGCACCCGCTTGCCGCCCGCCGCCAGAGCGTCGGCTAGCTCGTGCACGCCGCCGACGTCCTTGCTGAACCGGCCTCCGGGCGTGACGACGACCACCTCGCCGTCCTCGGGCCCGACGAACTCGTAGACGACCTTGCCGCCTTTTACCTCGATGACATCTTCGGACATCGGATCCTCAGAGCCGGTAGAGGGTCCGGGCGTTCTCGCCCATGATCTTGGCCCGAACGGCCGGTTCGAGCGTCGACATCTTGGCCTCGACGCCCTGCAGCGGGTCGGGGTACAGGCACGTCGGATGCGGGAAGTCGGTCTCGAAGAGGATGCGGTCCTCACCGACGGCTTCGACCAGGTCGGGCAGCCGGTTGCGGTTGTTCTCGAACCAGAACGTCGCGTACAGGTTCGAGCGGAAGTACTCCGACGGAGGCTTGCGAAGCTTGGCCAGCTCGTCGGGGGCGTTCTCGAACATCTCGTAGTCGAGCGTCTCTAGGATGAAGGGGATCCATCCGACGCCGCTCTCCACCGAGACGCACTGCAGATCGGGATGGCGGTCGAAGATCCCCGCCAAGATCAAGTTGGTGACCACCCGGGCGTTGCCGATGAACAGCAGCGACCCGCCGATCGCCAGCTTGGTGCCGTCCGCCTGCGACGGCCAGAAGTACTTGCCGTAGAAGGTCATGCCGGTGATGCTGGCGCCGATGTGGAAGTGGACCGGGAGGCGCAGCTCCGCGCAGGCGGCCCAGAACGGGTCCCACGCCGGGCTGGCCAGGTCGGGGGCGCCAAGGTCCTGGGGATCGGAGGTCATGTTGACCCCCCGGGCCCCCATCGCCCCCACCCGGCGGGCCTCGGCGACGCACAGGTCGACGTCCCATGCCGGCATCAGCGGCATCGGCAGCAGGCGGTTGGCTGACTGCTCTTGGATCTCGGCCATCCCGTCGTTGTAGATCTCCACGGAGATCCGGCACAGGTCCTGGTCGGCGACCTTGCCGAGGTCCTGACCGCCGAGCCCGATGGTGCTCGGGAAGATGACCTGGGCGTTGATGCCGAACTCGTCGAGCACCCCGATGCGAGCCTTCGGGTCGGACGCGCCAGCATGGGCGTCCTCGACCTGCCACACCATGAGGGAGTCGACGGCCTTGGCCTTCTTGCCGTCGGCGCCGATCACCGCCCCGGCGCCGGCCTGGCCGATGGCCACGCCGTCCATCACCCACATCCGCTGGCCGTCCACGACCTCGTGGTGGGGTACCCGGTCCTTCAACGCGGCAGGCGCCAGGCGGGTGAACAGGTCGGCCGGCTCGGACCAGTGCGAGTCGGCGTCGACCACGAACAGATCGGACAGTGTTGTACTCATGACTTCATTTCCCCCCTGCGATATGGACCGGTAGTCGCTCCCAGCCCCGGACCGTGGAGGTTCGGGCCTGCTGAGCGTTGTCGTAGTCGACCTCCCAGTCCGGGAACCGGCTTAGGACCTCATCGAGCGCGACGCGTCCCTCGAGGCGGGCCAGCGACGCGCCAAGGCAGAAGTGCAGCCCGTACCCGAAGCTCAGGTGGTGACCGATCTTGCGGTGGATGTCGAAGCGGTCGGCGTCAGGGAAGCGCCGCTCGTCGCGGTTGGCCGACCCGTTCAGCAGGACCATGATCGACCCCTCCGGCACCGGAGTGCCGTAGTGCTCGACGCCGGCGGCCACGTAGCGGGCCTGGACGGGGGAGGGCGCCTCGTAGCGCAGGATCTCCTCGATGGCGTTGGGGATGAGACTGCGATCGGCGGCGATCTCCCGGCGCTGGTCGGGGTGCTCGGCGAGCGTCTTGCCGGTCCAGCCGATGAGTCTGGTGGTGGTCTCGTTGCCGGCGGCGGCCAGGAGACCGACGTAGGTCAGCACCTCGTCGCGCCGGAGGCGGCGGCGGGTGCCGGTCTCGTCGTCGAACTCGACGGTGAGCAACTCGGTCATCAGATCGTCGGAGGGGTGCTCGGCGCGCCAGTCGATGTAGTCCTCGAACATCTCGTTTTGCGCGGCACCGCTGTCGTAGTTGTCGGTGACGTTGCCGGTCGTGCCCTCCTCCAAGCGGAGGCTGGCATCGACGCGGTCCCTGATCGCCTCCTGGTCCGACTCGGGTATGCCGAGGAGGTAGCCGATGGTCCGCATCGGCATGTACGCCCCCAGGTCCCGGATGAAGTCGAAGCTTCCCGATCCCACCAGGGGGTCGAGGGTGCGGGCGCAGAACTCCCGCACCTTGGGCTCGATGGCCGCCATCTTCTTAGGGGTGAAGACCCGGGCGAGGAGGCTGCGGTGCACGTCGTGCACCGGCGGGTCCTCGAAGAGGATCAGGCCCGCCGGGAGCTCGAGGTTGGCCCGGATCAGCTCGAGCACCGATCCCCGACCGGAGATGTAGGTCTTCCAGTCCTGGATCGCCCGCTCGACATCGTCGAAGCGGCTGAGGGCGTAGAAGTCGTGCTCCGGGTTGTAGTAGAGCGGCGCCTCGTCGCGCATCCGCTTCCACACCGGGTACGGGTCGGCGTCGATCTGGAAGTCGTAGGGGTCGTAGTAGACCTCGGTCGCGGTCATCGCAGTCAGCCGACCGGCCAGGCGACGGACTTGACCTCTAGGTACTGGTCGAAGCCCTGGAGCCCGTTTTGGCGCCCGATACCGCTGTGCTTGTAACCGCCGAAGGGGACGTCCGGTCCGTAGGGAGCGCCGCCGTTGACCGACACGCCGCCGGTGCGGATCCTCCGGGCGACCGCCATCGAGCGCTCCAGGGTGGCCGAGAACACGCCGCCGGACAGGCCGTATTTGCTGTCGTTGGCGATGCGCACCGCGTCGTTGTCGTCCTCGAAGGGGATGACTACCAGCACCGGGCCGAAGATCTCCTCCTGGGCGATGGTCATCGAGTTGTCGACGTCCACGAAGAGGGTCGGCTCGAGGAACCATCCCTTCGGGAGGTGCGAGGGGCGGCCGCCGCCGAGAGCCAGGGTGGCGCCCTCCTCCACCCCCTTTTGGATGTAGCCCTCCACCCTGGCCCGCTGCTTGGCCGAGATGAGCGGGCCCATCATCACGTCGGGGCGGCTCGGGTCGCCGTAGGGCACGTTTGCGAAGGCGCCCTTCAACAGCTCGACGCCCTCGTCGTAGCGGGAGCGGGGCAGGAGCATCCTGGTCTGGATGGCGCAGCCCTGCCCGGCATGGAAGCACACCCCGAGACCGGACAGGATCGCCGCGGGCAGGTCGGCGTCGTCGAGGACAATCGTCGCGGACTTGCCTCCGAGCTCGAGGAAGACCCGCTTCATGGTCGCCGCGCCCTTCTCCATGATGCGCTGGCCGACGACGGTCGAGCCGGTGAAGGAGATCAGGTCGACTTTGGGCGAGAGGGTCAGCTCCTCCCCGACGAGGTGGTCCGAGGAGGTCACCACGTTGAGCACGCCGGGCGGTATGTCGGTCGCCTCTGCGGCCAGCCGCCCGATTCGGGTGGCGTTCCACGGCGTGTCGGGGGCCGGCTTGAGGACCATGGTGTTGCCCGTCGCCAGCACCTGGCCGAGCTTCTGCATGGTTACCTCGAAGGGGAAGTTCCACGGCACGATGGCGCCGACGACACCGACGGGCTCCTTGATGATCCGGCGGGCCTGGATTCCGCCCATCAACCCCGGCGCGTCGGGGAGGGCGGTCTCCCAGCCGAACTCCTCGATCAGCTTGGCCGGGTAGCTCAGCGCATCTTGGAGCGGGGCGTCGAGGCCGGGCCCGTGGGTCGCCATCCGCGGCAAGCCGACCTCGGCGATGAGCTCCTCGCGCAGCTCCTCCCGCTCGCCCTCCAGCGCAGCCTGGAGCTGCTCCAAGCACCGCTTGCGCAGCGCCCGGTTGGTGGACCAGTCGGTGTCGTCGAACGCGGCCCGGGCCGCGTCGATGGCCCGGTGCATCTCGGCGTTGCCGGCGTCGGCCACCTGCCCGATGACCTCCTCGGTCGTCGGGTTGACGTTGTCGAAGGTCTTGCCGGAGTCGGCGTGGACCAGCTCCCCGCCGATCAACATCCGCGGCTCGTGATTGTCGCTCACGTGTCTTCCTCCCCCGGGGGTGTCGCCCCCAACTGCCAGACAGGCACTCGTGGTGCCCGCAAAGCTGATTTTGATGTCAACAATACAACATGGCGCGAGCGGCCACGAGCGGGCGCTCCTGGGCTAGTCGAGCAGCTCGAAGATCTTCACGACAGGCGGCGGGTCGAGGCGCAACGCTTTCGGCGGCGAAAGACGTCCGTCGGCGGAGCGCTGCGCCATCTCCACCAGCGGCGCTCCCAGGTCGTCCGCCTCGAGGTCGTAGACGGCCAGGTAGGTCGGCACGTCGCCCTCAGTTCCGTGCAACCGGTAGCGGCGGGCGCCGGTCACGCCGGGGATGGCGCAGATCTCCCCTATGTGGGTGCCGTCGTACCACTCGTTGTACTCGCGGTCACGGTCGGCGCCTTCCGGGCTGGACTCCACCACCAAGATCCCCTTGGGCATCAGACCGCCGTACCGATCTTGACCACCTCGGCCAGGTTGCCTCCCATGACCTTGGCGATGTCCTCCCTCGGCAGCCCTTCGAGCTCGTCGACGTAGTCGACCGGGTTGACCATCCCCTCGGGGTGGGGGTAGTCGGAACCGAACACCACCCGGTCGGCACCGAGCAGCTTGATCAGGCCGCGGGGGTCTTCCTCGTGGAACGGGTGGATCCAGATGTTGCGCTGGAGGACCGTCATCGGGTCCTCGTCGTAGAGGTGGGGGTTCTTGTCGTAGGAGGTGCGCAGCGACTCCACCAGGGGGCGGACCCAGCCCGAGCCGTTCTCGACGGGCAGGATGCGCAGGCCGGGGAACCGGCTGAGGAGCCCGTGGCCGATCAGCGACGAGACGGTGTCGAAGATCCCGCGACCCTGGAGGTGCATGATGTCCATGAACGCGCTGGGCTGTGCGAACGGCAGGTGCTCGCCGCTGCCGCGTCCCTCCCAGGTGTTGTAGTACCGGGTCAGCCCGTCGTCGGATGCGTGCATGCCGACCGCGAGGTCGAACTCGTGCACCTTGGCCCAGAACGGGTCGAACTCGGGCAGGGCGAATGACCGGACCCGCTCATAGCCGGGCACCGGCGCGGGCCGGATGAGCACCACCTTGGCGCCTCGCTCGGCCACCCACTCCAACTCGCGGATGGCTTCGCCCACGATCGGCAGGGTGATCACCGGCGTCGGGAAGATCCGATCCTTGAAGTTGAAGGTCCACTGCTCGAGCATCCACTGGTTGAGGGCGTGCACGACCACGTGGCTGGCTTGGGGGTCGTCGCGCAGGCGCTCCTCCAGCAAGCTGGCCAGGGTCGGCCACATCAAGGCCCGGTCGAGACCCAGCTCGTCCATCAGCGCCAGGCGGGGCTCTGGCGCGAAGAACGCGTCAGGCGAGCGCATGGGCTCGCCCATGATCTCCCGACGCGACTTCCCCTCCTTGTTGCCCGACTTGAAGTACTCCTCCTGCGCCCCGGGCCGGGCGACGACGGAGAAGGTCGGGTTGGGGATGTAGTCGGAGATGACGTTGCGGACCGCGATCTTGTCACGGCCCTCGACCTTCACGTACTTGATCAGGCCCTTGTAGCCGGCGGGCAGGAACTTGGTGAATGCGTCGGTCGACTCGTACATGTGGTTGTCCGCGTCGAAGATCGGGAAGTCGACAGCAGTTCTAGGCATCTGCGCCTCCGCAGGGTGGCTGATCGGGTGGGGCGTCGCGTCGCATAGCCGCCTGGCTCACATCGGGGGCTTTTTGAGCATCGCCCCGGCGTCGAGGCGGATGTTCATCCCGGTCAGGTACCGCGACTCGTCACTGGCGAGGAACAGGACCAAAGCGCTGACGTCTCCGGGGTCGATGTAGGGGATCGGCATGGCCTGCATGTAGGGGAGGGCGACCATGGCGTCCTCCCTCGTCGGGTGTTCCAGGTCCGGACGGAACGCCCGGTAGACGTCCTCGTTGTGCAGGAGGTCGGTATCGCAGTTGGTCGGGTGGATGGCGTTGGCCCGGATCATGTGCGGCGCCAGCAGCAGGGCGATCGACTCCAGGTACTGGAAGACGGTGCGCTTGGCGAACATGTACCCGTGGCCACCGGATGCTCCGATGTTCTCCGTCGTCCCGTTCATCAGGCCCGCGGTGGAGCCGGTAATGATGATCGAGGCGCCGCTTTGGAGGTGGGGGACGGTCGCCGCCACGGTGTTCATCGCCCCGATGAGGTCCACGTCGGTCGCGTCGATGAACCCCGACAGCGGTGTGCTGTCGAGCGAGGGGCAGATACCGGCGTTGGCGCACACGACGTCCAACCGGCCGAAGGCCTCCAACCCCCGGGCCACGACGTCGACCAGCTCTTCCCGGTGCCGGACGTCGGCTTTGCTGGCCAGGATGGACCCGCCGACCGCCTCGACCTCCTTCACGGTCTGCTGCAGGTCCTCCTCGGATGCCAGCGGGTAGTTCATCGTGGCGATCGGCTCGCAGATGTCGACGGCGATGATCGACGCCCCCTCCGACGCCAGCCGGATGGCGTGGGACCGGCCCTGCCCGCGGGCCGCTCCGGTGATGAATGCGACCTTGCCCTCAACCCTGCCCATCGTTGATCCTCCTTGTGAGTGCTGCTGTCGTGGCCGGCTGTGCTGCCCGGCTGGTCATTGCTGGCGTGTCCCGGCGGAGGCTCGGGTGACCGGAGCGGCCATCTGCTGCTCGTCGATCCGCTCCTGCCACCAGGCGAGGGTCTCGTCGAAACCGGCGCCGAGGCGGGGGCCGGGCGTGAACGTCGCCGGCAGGTGCTTCATGCCGTTGATGACACCGATGGTGTCGTAGTGCACCGACCCGGCCGGGTCGCAGACGTAGTCAGGCATCCGCTGGAGGACGCCGGTGACCATCGTCTTGAACGTCGCGCGTGCCACGTTGGACCCGATGCAGCGGTGTAGGCCGAGCCCGAAGCTGGTGTGGCGGTTGGCGCCACGGTCGAGGCATACCGCGTCGGGGTCGGGGAAAACGGAAGGATCCCGGTTGGCCATCGCCCACGACAGCCACAACCGGTCGCCCTCCTGCAACTGGCGCCCGGACAGCTCGTAGTCGGCGGCTACGGTCCGACCGTCGCCGGGAGCGGGGGTGTAGAAGCGGAGGAACTCCTCGGTGGCGCTGTCGAGCAGGCCTCCCAGGTCGTTGCGCAGCCGGTCCCGCTCGCCGGGGTGCT
Organism: Acidiferrimicrobium sp. IK; assembly: GCF_025499425.1. Classification (GTDB taxonomy): domain Bacteria; phylum Actinomycetota; class Acidimicrobiia; order Acidimicrobiales; family Palsa-688; genus Acidiferrimicrobium. The sequence goes on along the minus strand of NZ_JAIMCB010000001.1, from coordinate 189,766 downwards.
CGCTCAGCCACTCGAGGCTGTGCGCGGTCAGGGCGGTGGTGGTGTCGAACCCGCCGCCGATGAGCAGCATCAACGTGTCGCGGATGTCGGCGTCGGACAGCGGCTGCCCGCACACGCGCCCCTGGATGAGGGCGTCGACCATGCCGGGGCGAGGGTGGGCCCTGAGGGCCATGATCGATTCGGTCATCCGCATTCCCATGGCCATGCCGAGCTGCCCGACCCGCACGATGTCGGGCGAGTCCGGCGGCGTGTACACCCCGGCGTGAGCCGGCTCGCAGTAGATCTCCCAGTCGGTGAGCGGCAGCCCCATCAACGCCAGGGTCAGCACCGCCGGGACGATGTTGGCCAGGTCGTCGACGAAGTCGATGCTGCCCTCCTCGATCCGGGCGTCGAGGGCGGCGCGGGTGAGGTCCTCGGCCATCGGCTTCCAGCGGGCGACCGCGGCCGGGGACAGGTAGGGGTCGAGGATCCGGCGGTAGTCCTGCTGCTCGGGCGGGTCCATCTCCAAGAACCCGCCGCGGGTCTTCTGGCCGCTGTCGGGTCGGGGAATCGAGATGCCCCGGTAAGGGCTGGTCTCGTCCTCGAGGTCGTGGTGGTTGGAAAGCAGCGTCCGGTTGCGGGCGATCTCGAAGACTTCTTTGTACCCGCTCGCCACCCAGTGCCCGCCGTAGGTGTCGGACCACGCGATCGGGCACTTGCCGTGAAGCTCGTGGGTGGTGCTCTCGAACTCGTGGATGTAGCCGGGAGCGTGACGGTCGAAGTGGACCGGTGCATCCTTGTCGCCCTCGATGGCCAATGTGTCCTCCCCTGGTGCGCGTCTGGTGTAGCGGCCGGCGTCGCGGGCCGGCCGGGTGAGCGGCTGGCGGTTCCTCAGCCGGTGATGACGATCGCCTGCTCGGGGCAGGTGCTGGCGGCGGCCTTCACGGCGTCCTCCAGGTGCGGCGGGACGTCGCCCGCGACCGCCTGGGCGTGCCCGTCAAAGTCGCTCAACTCGAAGATGTCGGGCGCCGCCATGGCGCACAGGGTGTGACCCTGGCACTTGGTCTCGTCGACGTGAACTCTCACCTGAATCTCCTGCACCAGAGGTGGACCGAAGCCGGATGTCAGGGTCGGCGCGACGCTCCCGGATACCGGAACCGCCCCTGTCCCCCGGGTCGGCAAGCTACCACGACCTGACGTCGACGTCAAACTCATAGCCCGGGCAGGCGCAGCTCGAAGCGGCCGTGCTTGAGGACCGTCGTCCCCGCCTGCACCGCCTCGAAGCCGTGCACGCCGCTCGCTGCCGGGCCTCCGAGGTGCCACGCGTTGACGGTCAGTTCGCCGGCTGGGTGGGTCGGGGCCGAGAAGCGGACCGCCAGTCGTCGGACCCGGGTCGGGTCGCCGCCGGCCAGCGAGTCGACCAGGGCGCCGGCGGCCATGCTGAACGTGCACATCCCCTGGAGGATCTTGCGGGGGAACCCCTCAGCCCTGGCTTGGTCGTCGTCGATGGCGTGGGTGGCCCGGTCGCCGGTGGCCCCGCCGTAGCGGAACGCCTGGTCCCGGTCTACTCGCAAGGTGGCGGTCGTCGATGGGGGCGTCGAGCGGACCTCCTCCGGGAGCTCGTGGTCCGGGAGCGGAGCCCCGATCTCGGCGGGGACCGTGCCGCCGCGGTAGTAGGTCGTCCAGAGGTGCTCCACCAAGAGGTCGCCCGCGTCGTCGGAGATCCGGGCGCTGACGGTCACCAGCACCCCACCTTTGCTCCGCAGGGCGCTTCGACCCGACACCAGCCACCGGCAGTGCGTCCCGGGCACGACCGGCTCGAGGTACGAGACGTCGTGCTGGCCGTGGACCGACAGGGACCAGTCGCTCACCCCCGCCGCCGCGGCCAGGCCGCCGTGCACTTGGTGGTAGTCCGCCAGCACCAGGCCAGTCGTGAACAGCAGCGGGGTCGCGGTCCCTTCCTGGTAGCGGACGTTCGAGTCGTTGACGGCGGCGGCGAAGGCCGCGACCGCGTCGGGGTCCACCAGCCCCCGCCCGCTGCGCCCTCCTTCCATCGGCGAGAACATTCTTGACTCCATGTAGAAATTGTAGGTGACCCGCGTTACGATGCCGCTGCTTGACACTCATAACCGCTCAGATGCGCGCCGCGATCGGGACCACGGTCTCGGAGCGGACCTCGTTCCCGATCGACCCTTCCGACATCAGGCGGTGGGCCATCGCGGTCTACTGGCCCGACCCTCCCCCCTCCGCGTTCGTCGACGAGGAGGCGGCTCGAGCGTCGCCGCACCGCGGCCTGGTCGCGCCCGAGGAGTTCAATCCCTTCGCTTGGCTGGCCGCCCGCGAGGGGGGCGCCCTCGACCGGGCCGGCGGTGCCGACGTCAACCGGCTGGAACGGGCCCTCGGCATCCCCGGCCCCGATCTGTCCTTCCAGTTAAACGGCGGCCTGGAGGCCGCCTACAAGGAGCGGATGCGGCCGGGTGACGTGATCACCTCCACGACCACGCTGGCCGACTACCAAGAGCGCGCCGGGCGTCTCGGCCCCATGCTGTTCACCACCACCGAGGATCACTGGGTCAACCAGGCCGCCGCCACGGTCAAGCGCGCCCGCATGACCCTGATCCGCTACTGAACCGTCCGAGGAGACCGCATGACCACAGCCCCGCCCCAGGTCGGCGACGCGCTGCCGAGCTTCTCGCGCGCCACCGGCCTGGACAACTGGAACCGCTTCGCGGCGGTCAACGACGAGTTCGTGCCGATCCACATGGACGACGCCGCCGGGCAGGCGGCGGGCTACCCGACCGCGTTCGGCATGGGCAACCTCCAGTGGAGCTACCTCCACAACCTCCTGCGGCAGTGGGTGGGTGACGCCGGGCGGATCGAATCGCTGGCGTGCCAGTTCCGCTCGCCCAACTTGAAGGACCAGACGGTCACGGCCAAAGGCACCGTAACCGAGGTCCACCCCAGGCCCGACGGCTGGTCGGTGCACCTCGAGGTGTGGACCGAGGATCAGACCGGCGCCCGGCTCTGCCCCGCCACCGCAGTCGTGACCCTCACCGGCGCCGAGGAGGAGGCAAAGTGAGCACCGTCCACGACCCCGCAGGGATGCTCGCTTTGGAGCAGACCGGCGAGCACACCTACCTGGCCGCCAACCTCGAGTCGCCGTCCCCGGTCGTTTTCGGCGGCCAGATCCTGGCTCAGGCGTTGACCGCGGCCAGCAAGTCCGCCCCCGGCAAGGTGGTGCTAAGCCTCCACACCGTGTTCGAGCGGGGGGCGTCACCGAACCAGCCGCTGGAGCTCGAAGTGGCCCCGATCAGCGATGGCCGCACGATGGCCTGCCGCACCGTCACCGTCCGCCAGGGGGCGCGGGTCTGTGCGACGATCACCGCCTTGCTGCACGCGCCGGAGGCCGACTTGATCCGCCACGGCGCATCCCCGGACCGCCTCGAGGTGCCGGCGGCCACCACGGCGAGCGGCGCCCACGACTGGTGGGACGTTTCGATCGTCGACGACGTGGACCTGGCCGACCCCGACGCGGTGGGGCCCGCAGAGCTGTCGATCTGGAGCCGCTTTCGGGGAGTGCCCGACGGCGAGGCGGCCAACCAGGCGATGCTCGGGTACGCGTCGGACGGCTTCCTCATCGCCACCGCCATGCGGCCCCACGCCGGCGTCGGGCAGGCCCAGGCCCACGTGACGGTCTCCACCAGCGTGTTGACCCAGACCATCAGCTTCCACGAGCCCTTCGACGCCTGCGACTGGCACCTGATAGTCCACGAGAGCCCGTACGCGGGCAGGGGGCGCTCCTACGGGCGGGCCCACGTGTACTCGCGCCACGGGTCACTGGTGGCGTCGTTCGCGCAGGACAACATCGTCCGGGCCCTGGCGCAAGACCAGCGCCCGGCGCCCGGGGAGCGGGCCAAGTACTAAAGCCCGGCGTCAGGTGACGGCGCCGGCGATCTTCAAGTCGATGATCTGCTCCTGGGTGCGCCCCAGCTCTTCGAGGATGGTGTCGGTGTGCTCGGCGAGCTGCGGCGCCCGGGTCAGCGTGGGCGGGGTCTCGTCGAACTGCACCGGGTTGGCCACCAGCTCGCGCTCGTTGCCGTCGGCGTCGACCACCGAGACGATGTAGCCGTTGGCCCGGACCTGCGGGTCGTGGCCCAGCTCGAGGGCGTTGTTGTTGGGCGCCCACTGCCCTTCCAAGGTCTGGAACGTCTTGATCCAGTGGGCGTAAGGCTTGGCCTCGATGGCTTCCGCGACCAGCGCGCCGGCGGCGGCGGCGTTGGCGATGAGCTTCTCGCCGCTGTCGAAGCGCTCGTCGGTGATCAGGTCCTCCCGCTCCAGGTGCCGGCACAGGTCGGCCCAGTAGCGGCCCGGCTGGAGGATCATCAGGTTGACCCACCTGCCGTCCGCGGTGCGGAAGTTACCGATCGTCGGGTTGAACGGGTTGAGGTTGGGCGCCGACAGGGGGGCGACCGGGGGGACCTCGCCGGTGAGCAGTGCGTTGCTGACCGACAGCGCCGTCGCCCAGGTACCGAGGCTGAGGAGCGACACGTCCACCACGCTCGGCTCCCCGGTGCGCTCTCTCGCGAAGAGAGCGGCGGCGATGCCGCCGGCGATGGTCATGCCACCCATCGAGTCGCCGTACGCGCCGGCCGGCTGGTTGATGACCTTCGGGGAGTCGGGCGGCGTGCATCCCATGGCGCTGCCGGAGCGGGACCAAAACGTGCTGCCGTCGAAGCCGCCCTTGTCGGCGTCGGGCCCCCGCTGGCCGTGGGCGCTGCCTCGGACGTAGATGATCTTGGGGTTGGCGGCTCGCAGGTCCTCGACCTCGATGCGCAGCTTGCGGCGGGCGGGCGGCAGGAAGTTGGTGAGGAACACGTCGCAGCTTCGGGCCAGCTCCAGGAGCAGGTCGCGGGCGTCTGGGTGCTCGAGGGCCAGGCCGATGCTGCGCTTGCCCCGGTTGGGGTGCTCCATCAGCGGCTGGAACCGGCCGGCGGCGACGCCGCCGGTGCCGATCTTCAAGCCCCGTTGGGCGTCGCCGGTCACCGCGTGCTCGACCTTGATGACCTCCGCGCCCCAGTCGGCCAGGACCGCGCCGGCGGAGGGGGTGTAGGTGTACTGGGCCACCTCGAGGACCCGGACACCGGCCATCGGCAGGGCCGTCATCAGAAGCTCCTGGCGTGGACGGTGTCGAGCTTCTGGGTACGGGGCCGGGTGACGATGAACAGGTGGATGTCGCCGATGTCGTCGACGTCTTGGCCTTCGCGCACGCCCATGACCGCGGGGATGAGCCCGAGCTTGTCCCACAGCGCGCCGGCGGCAGCGGCGTGGTCAGGATCCCACTCCCAGTCGGTGGACCCGACGCCGGCCCCCTTGGCCGTGCCCTGGATCACCGTGGTCACCCGGATGTCGATCGGGGCGACCTCCATCGCCAGGACCTTCCCGAACGCCTCGAGCGCCGCCTTGGTGGCGACGTACATCGAGAGGTGGGGGAAGGGGTGCAGGGTGGACTCGCTGGAGGTGTTGATGATGTCGCCGGCGCCTGCGGCGCGCATCAAGGGGATGACCGCGCGGGAGGTGTAGATCGGGCCGAGGAGGTTGGTGGTCACCTGCTGGGTGATGTCGAGGTTGCTCAGCAGCTCGACGGCGCAGGGCCGGTAGACCGCGGCGTTGTTGATCAGCACGTCGACCTGGCCGAACTGCAAGGAGACCTGCTCGAAGGCGGCCGCGACGCTGTCGGGGTCGCCGACGTCGACCTGGATCGGATAGGCCTTCGCCCCCAGCTCCTCGGCTGCCTGCTCCAGGCGTTCCTTGCCCCGGGCCATCATCACCACCGAGGCGCCCTCTTGCAAGAAGCGCCTCGAGATGCCCAGCCCCGACCCGCTCGACGCGCCGGTTACCACCACGATCTTGTCGGTCACCGTGCCCATGGTCTGCCTCCGTTGCTCGTCGCTCGTCGCTGGTGGCTCATCGGGGGCCGAAGCGCAGCGCACCGTCGAGGCGGATGTTCTCTCCGTTGAGGTACGGGTTGGTGGCGATCGACTCGACGAGCAGGGCGAACTCCTCCGGGCGGCCCAGGCGCTTGGGGAACACGATGTCCTTCTCCAGCGCCTCGCGGACCTCGGCCCGCACGCCCAGCATGACTGGGGTGCCCATGGTGCCGGGGGCGATGGCGCACACCCGGACGCCGATCGGTGCCAGATCCCGAGCCATGGGCAGCGTCATGCCCAAGATGGCGGCCTTCGCCGCGGCGTAGGCCAGCTGCCCGGTCTGGCCTTCCATCCCGGCGATGGACGCGGTGTTGACGATCACGCCCCGCTGGCCGAACTGATCGGGCTCGTTGGCGGCCATGGCCGCGGCCACGAACCGGCTCGTGTTAAAGGTCCCCACCGCGTTCATCTCCATGGTGCCGGTGAAGGCCTGCTTGTCGTGCGGTTTGCCGTCCCGGGCGACCAGCCGGCCCCCGCCGACCCCGCCGCCGGCCACGTTGACCAGCAGGCGCGGCGATCCTTCGGCTGTCGCGGCGGCCACCGCCGCCTGCACGTCGTCGTCGTCGGTCACGTCGCCGGCGACGGCCACGCCGGGGGTGGGCAGGCTGGCCGCGACGGCTTTGGCCGCGTCGGCCTCCCGGTCGAACACGACGACGCGCATCCCGACCGACGACAGGTGGCGGACCACCGCCGACCCGAGGCCGCCTGCTCCGCCGGTGACGATCGCCACCTGGTTGTCCAGCTTCATCGATTCCCCCGAGGTAGTCCAGCCTGACGCAGGCCCGGGACGCTAGCGTGCATTGACAATGACGTCAATGTTCCTAACAGGTTCACCGGGGGGAGCAACGGCGAAAACGCTGCCTCGCTGGGCTAGCCTCTGTCCCCCAATGACGGACCTTCGAGCTCGCGGGCGAGCTGCGCACGACGCGTTGCGCCGGGCAGCGGCCGTTCCGCCCTCACGGACTGGGAGCTGACGGGCATGGCGAAGCAATCGACGGCATCCGAGGTCCTCGAGCCGGCCGGCAGGACCGGGGAGCAGCCAGGCGGCAACGGAGAGCGGGTGGCGGGGCCACGGTCGAGGAAGGGCGCCGAGACCCGGGCCCGCCTGCTGAAGGCCGCCAAGGAGATCTTCGAGGAGGACGGCTTCTTCGACGCCCGCATCTCCGACATATCGACTCGGGCCCAGCTCTCCCACGGGTCCTTCTACCACTACTTCGACTCGAAGGACGAGATCTTCCGGGAGGTGGCCGGCATGGTGGAAGACGAGCTGGCCGCGCCGCTCGGCAGCATCATCTTCGACCCGACCTCCACCGCCCAGCCCCACCAGCGCATACGCAAGGGGATCCGGGCCACGCTGGCGAGCTACCAGAAGGAGGCCAGGATCATGCGGGTGATCGAGCAGGTGTCGCGCTATGACGCGGAGCTGCTGCAGATGCGCGCCGCCCGCCACAAGGTGGCCAACGAGCTGATCATCGACTCGCTGACCCAGCTGCAAAAGCGGGGGATGATCGACCGCAAGCTCGACGTCCGGGTCGCCATCAGCGTGCTGGGGGCGATGATGAACCGCTTCCCCGAGGCGTGGCTGATCGAGGGCGAGATCGACTGTGACTTCGACAAGGGCGCCGACCAGCTGTACCGGATCTTCATCAACGCCCTCGGTCTCTCCGACACCCAGGCCCGCCGCCCGGCCCACTGACCCCCGCCGCCGGGGACGGCACTTCAAGGACTTAGCACGCGCCCGCAACTTTGACATTGACGTCGAATGTTGTTACTTTCGGCGGGCAAACATCATCGGCGCGTCCCGGTCATCCGGACGACGGAGCGAGGTCTCGTGCTACTTGAACCACTCCCCGACCAGGAATCCCTCCGGGACACCACGGCCAAGTACCTGGCCGACGTGATGTCTTCGGAGCAGGTCCGCCGGTTGCGTGACGACGCCGCCGGCTTCGCTCCTGGATACTGGCGTCAGGGGGCGGAGCTGGGCTGGACGTCGCTTCTCGTCGGGGAGGCCCAGGGCGGCGGCAGCGTGAGCGAGCACGGGCTGGTCGACTTGACCCTGATCGCCCACGAGTTCGGGCTGCGCGCCGCGCCGGGGCCGCTGCTGCCGGCCAACATCGTTGCCGGCGCCCTCAGCGCGGAGGGCGCCGGCGACCACTCCGAGGTGGTGGCCGGCCTCCTGTCCGGGGCCTCGGTGGCGTCGTGGGCCTACGCCGAGGAGGCGGTCGCGGCCACCGAACCCGCGGCCATGGCCTGCCAGGTGCGAGCGGAAGGCGACGAGCTGGTCATCGACGGGGTCAAGCGACCGGTCGAGGCCGCCGCCCAGTCCGACCATCTCCTCGTCACCGGTCGCACCGGCGACGGGTTGACCCAGGTTCTGGTGGCCGCCGGCACCCCAGGGCTGTCGGTCGAAGCGATGCACAGCGTCGACCTGACCCGTCGCTTCGCCCGGGTGGAGCTGCGCGGTGTCCGGGTTCCGTCAAGCGCGGCGGTCGGGTCGGTGGGCGGGGCCGGCGCGCAGGTCGAGCGGCAGTTCGAGCAGGCGGTGGTCCTGGCCTGCGCGGAGGCGGTCGGGGCGATGCAGGCCGCGTTTGACATGACCCTGGCGTGGACCTTCGACCGCTACTCCTTCGGGCGTCCCCTGGCGTCCTACCAGGCGCTCAAGCACCGCTGCGCGGACATGAAGTCCTGGCTGGAGGGGGCCCACGCGGTGACCGACGCGGCGGCTCGGGCGCTGGCCACCGCCGCGCCCGACGCGGCGGAGCTGGCCAGCGTGGCCAAGTCCTTCGTCGGCGACTACGGCGCCGAGCTGCTGCAGGACTGCGTGCAGATGCACGGCGGTGTCGGCGTGACCTTCGACCACGATCTTCACCTGTACCTTCGCCGCGTCAGCCTGCAGCGGGCCCTTTGGGGCACGCCGGCCGAGCACAAGCGGCGCATCACCACATTGCTCGAGCAACGAGGGGACGCCTGATGGCAACGACGGAGGCAGAGGACCTCGACGACTTCCGGGAGCGGGCCCGCAAGTGGGTAACCGCCAACCTGCGGCCCGGCGGTGCGGAGCGCGCCGGACTACGGGGCAGCACCGACGAGGAGGCGGAGCTGGCTGCGGTGGCTCGCGAGCGGGAGGTGCAGCGAGCCATGTTCGACGCCGGCTTCGCGGGGATCTGCTTCCCCAAGGAGTACGGCGGGCAGGGCCTGCCCCCCGCCTATCAGGGGGCTTTCAACGAAGCGCTGGCCGGCTACGAGTACCCGGGCCGCCTCCAGGTGCCGACCTTGTCGCCGTGCGCCGCGGTCCTCCTCGAGTTCGGCACCGAGGAACAGAAGCGCCAGCACATCCCAGCGATGCTCAAAGGCGAGGAGCTGTGGATGCAGCTGCTCTCCGAGCCCGGCGGAGGATCCGACGTGGCCGGCGCGACGACCACGGCCATGCGCGACGGGGAGGAGTGGATCCTCAACGGGTCCAAGATCTGGACGACCGGGGCCTGGTGGTCGGACTGGGGCCTGTGCCTGACCCGGACCAACTGGGACCTGCCCAAGCACCGCGGTCTCACGGTGTTCATCCTGCCGCTGCGCCAGCCCGGGCTGGACGTCCACCGTATCGAGATGCTCAACGGCTCCCGGGAGTTCTGCCAGGAGTTCCTGAGCGACGTGCGGGTTCCCGACACCGACCGGGTGGGCGACGTCGACGACGGCTGGACCGTCGGCACCCGTTGGATGTTCCACGAGCGGATGCTGTACAACTCGCCGCTGGTGTCGTTCCCGGCCGGGGCCGGCAACGCTGCGGGCGGCCCCGACCTCCTCGGCATCGCCCGCAGCGCCGGGGTGCTCGGCGATGTCGCGATGCGCGAGCGCGTCGGCGAGGGCCGGGTCCTCGACGTGGTCGGCAACTGCCTGCAGGACCGGGTCGGCGCCGCGGTGCGCTCCCGGCAGATGTCGGACCAGGCGGCGGCCATCGTTCGGCTGTTCAAGGGGATCTCCGCGGCCCGGACCCGTACCCTCGGCTATGAGATCGCCGGGGCGGCCGGCGGCGTGTGGGCTGACGGTGACGGCGCGTCGGCCGACGCGGGCGTCGACTTCTTGATGCGCCAGACTGCGTGCATCGGCGGGGGGACCACGGAGATGGCCCGCAACGTGATCAGCGAGCGGGTCCTAGGCATGCCGAGAGAGCCGGCCGTCGGGCGCGACCTCCCCTACCGCGACGTCCCCCGCAGCGCCACCTCCCGCCGCTGAACAGCCCGGCCTGCGTGCGGGGTGGCCGCTCAGGCAGGAAGGCCCGTCAGGCGAAGGCTGGCAGGACGTGCTGCTCGAAGAGCCGGAGACTGGACCAGGCCAGCTCCGGCGGTATGCCCCCACACAGCGGGTGGAACATGGCGAAGGGGAATGGAGCAGCCCTGAGCATCTCGACGTGCTCCTCGGGGGTGACGATCAGGTATTGCCCGCCGGCTTTGAGGTCGTCGAGGCTGCCGGCCTGCTGGTAGGGGCCGGCGCCGTCGCTCTGGTCCAGCCACTGCCCGTAGGCGTTGGTCTCGTGCAGGAAGTAGGGACCCATCTGCTCCCACCCGGCCTCGACGTCCTCCGCCAGCGCCAGGGTCTGCGGGCCGGGCGGGATGGGGCAGGGACCGGGGTCGCGCAGGCCGAGGATGCGCCGCTCGTCTTGGTAGAACTCCCACACCTCCGGGACCGATGGGAGGAACCCGTCGGCGATGCGCGCCGCCCGGCGGGCCGCGGCCTGGCTGCTCCCCCCGAGCATGACTGCCGGGCCTCCCGGGCGGTACGGCGCGGGTGTGACTTTCACCCGGCGGCCCCGGTACTCGAACGGCTCGCCGCTGAACGCGGCTTTGAGAGTGGTCACCACCTCGGTCACCCGCTGACCCCGCTCGCTGGTCGCGACGCCGTACATCGCGAACTCCTCGGCGACGTAGCCGGCCGCCACGATTAGATCGACCCGGCCGCGGCTGAGGTGGTCGAGCACGACCATGTCCTCGGCCAGGCGCAGCGGGTCGTAGAACGGGGCGATGAGCGCAGCGACGGTGAAGTTCACCGCGGTGGTCCTGGCCGCCATTGCGGCCAGGACCGGCAACGGGCTCGGGAGGTAGCCGTCAGGCGACCCGTGGTGCTCCGACAGGGTGATGCTGACGCACCCGAGTCGGTCGGCCCACTCGGCCATCGTGATGGCCGACTCGTAGCGGTCCGCGGCGGTGGTGCCGGCGAAGGCCGGGTTGCGGAAGTCGAAGCGCAATCCGAACATCGCGCTCACCGGCGCTCGCCGTTCCGGCGTGTCGGCGGCCCCGACCGGCTCACCGGATCACGCGGCGGCGCTCTTGCCGGGGATCTCCTGGCCGCAGATCGGCTCGGCGCCGGGGACCAGGTTGAAGGTCTTGCCCTGCAGCTTGGTGATGTAGGTGCACCCTCCGTCGATTCCCACCGCCGAGGCGGCCCGGTCGTTCAGGTTCAAGGTGTGGGAGCCGAGCAGGCCTGCGGCATCGAAGTTGGTGATCTTGCCGAGCGAGGCGATCAGGGCGGCGTGGGAGAGGCTGCCGCCGTCGCCCTGCAGCCCCTGGACCAGGAGGGCCATCGACGCGTAGCCGTTGTACTCGGCGTAGGTCGGCTCGCCGCTGACCCCGGCGGCCTTGAGCGCGGCCTCGAACTTCTGGGTCGCGGCCGTGTGCATCTCGACGGGCTGGAACGACGTCGTGAAGTACAGCCCCTGCGCGTCCTGCAGCGCGGCGGGTCCGGCCTGCAGGAGGTCACCGCCGTACCCGGTGGCCAGGAGGGCCACCTTGGGGGTGGCGTTGAGCTGGCGCAGAGCGGCGACCAGGGCGAAGCCGGTGTTGGGGTCGACCTCGGCGGTGAACCCGTCGGTGCCGCTGTTTTTCATGGCCAGCGCGACGGGCTGGACGTTGGTGCCCCCGAAGGGGAAGCTGGACTCGATGGTGCCGACCTTCAGACCGACCGCCTGCGCGGAGATCCCGGTCGCCCGGGCGGCGTCGGCCGAGCTGGGCGAGATCGAGTAGCCGATCGAGCCGACGGTGGTGACACCCTGGCTCTTCATGAACAACCCGGTGGTGGTGGACACCTTGGTGACGTCGAGGTAGCCGACGTCGGGGAACATGTTGGGGGAGGTGATCCACTCGCCGGCGTCTTGAGCCACGCCGACGACGGGGATCCCCTGCTGGGTTAGGTACGGCGCGGCCGCGAAGGTGACCGCCGATTCGGCGAGGACGACATCGACGTGGTCCTGGTCGACCAGCTTGTGGGCGGCGGCCAGGGTCGCCGCCGGCGAGGTCTGCGTGTCCCCGATGACGACCTTGACGTTGAAGCCGGCGGCGGTGGCCAGGGCCTTGCCGGCAGCGACCCCGAGGTCCATGGTGCCGTTGCCCGACGAGCCGAGCCCGGTCTTGTCCTCGAGCACCCCGATGGTGATGGTCTTGCCGCTCGAAGAGGCACCCGCCGAGGTGCCCGACGAACCGGCGGACGCCGGCGTCGAGTTGGCGGTGCCCTTCGAGCTCCCGCACCCCGCCACCAAGGCGACGACCGCCCCGACCGCCGCGACCTTCCTGGAACGACTGCCTGCCTTGGACATTCTGGCTCCCCCTGAAGACGAAACGGCGTTGTGCGACCCGAGCGACGTGGTGACGCTCGGCCTCCCCCTGAAGCACGCCCCGGTAGAAGGGACGACGCTCAGACCTTCGCAGACTTCGACGTCATAGTCAATCCTCTGCCGGACGTCCGTGGCCCGGCGTGCGCCCTAACCCTCCAGGCAGTCGCCGAGGGCGACGGCCTGCTCTAGGCTCCGGTGCTGGAGGACGTGACGGCGGTATCCCTCCACGTTGGCCGCCACCCGGTCCCGGGTGACCGCGCCGGGGCGGATGCGGGCCGGCACGCCGATGGCCATGGCGCCGCTCGGGACCTCGGTGCCGGCGACGACTACCGCCCCGGCGGCCACCAGTGACGGCGACCGGCAGACGACCTCCTCGAGCACAACCGCGCCGGAGCCGACCAAGACGAAGTCCTCGAGGACGCAGCCTTCCAAGTGGACCAGGTGGCCGATCACGCAGTCCGCGCCGACGGTCGTCGTGTTGTGGGGCTGGGTGTGCAGCACCGACCCGTCCTGCACCGACGAGCGGGCTCCGATGACGATCGGCCCGTTGTCGGCTCGGATCACCGCGCCGGGCCAGATGCTGGCGTCGGGCCCGACGCGGACCTCGCCGATGAGGACCGCGTCGGGATGGACGAAGGCGGTGGGGTGGATCCTCGGACGCTCGTCACCGAGCCGGTAGAGGGTCACGGGTCCCCGCGCCGCCGGTCAGAACGTGCCGATACCGGCCGCCTCATTGCGCTTGCGCCACTCCTCCTTGGGCATGCGGGTGACGTCGACGTCCTTGGCCAGCGCCCGCAGGGCGCCCACCGTCGCCTGGTCCCTCGGAGTGTGCTTGAACGGGTCCCAGTCGAAGAACCGGCAGGCGTTCTCCCAGGTCATCTTGTGGATCTCGTCGGGGTCGCAGCCGGCGTCTTGGAACTCCTTCCAGGCGTACTCCGGCGACTCCGGCCAGGTGGTGTCGGTGTGGGGGTAGTCGCACTCCCAGGCGATGATGTCGAGCCCGATGCGGTCCCGCAGCAGCAGCCCGGAAGGGTCGGTGATGAAGCAGGCCAGGATGTGCTCGCGGAACACCTCCGAGGGCAGCTTGTCCCCGAAGTCCTTGCCGCCGTGCAGCCACTCCTGGTTTTGGTAGTGCCGGTCGATGCGGTCCAGGTAGAAGGGGATCCAGCCGATACCGCCTTCGGAGAGGGCCACCTTGAGAGCCGGGAACTTGCGCAGCGTCGGCCCGAACAGTAGGTCCTGGGCGGTGATCGCGCTGATCTGGCAGGCCAGCACCATCAAGTGGTCGATCGGTGCCTCCTTGGGACTCTGGATCACCGCGAAACCGGCCCCGATGTGCAGCGACAGCACCATGTTGTGGTCGACGATGGCCGACAGCATCGGGTCCCAGTGGCCGGACAGGAAGCTCGGGAACCCCTGCACGTGGGGGGTCTCGAGGAAGCTGATCGAGCGGCAACCCTTCTTGGCCAGTCGATTGACCTCGTCGACGGCGAGGTCGATGTCCCACATGGGGACGATGCCTTGCGGGATGAACCGGCCGGGGTAGGCGCCGGCCCACTCGTCGATGGCCCAGTCGTTGTACGCCCGGAGCATGACCAGCGACACTTCCTTGTCGGACGCCTCGGAGAACGTCCGGGCGTTGAAGCCGGCCATGGTCGGGAAGTTCATCGACCCGAGCACGCCGTTGGCGTTCATGTCCTTGACCCGCTCGTGGACGTCGAAGCACCCGGGCCGCAGCTCGGTGTAGCTGCCGGGGTTGAAGCCCCACTGCGACTTGGGCCACCCGACGGTGGCCGCCATCCCGAATGGGGTGCGGGTCGACTCCCCCTCGAAGACCCACTCGTCGACGCCGCTGGCGTTGTGCACCACCTTGGGCACCCGGTCGGCCCACTTGGCCGGGACATGGTTTTTGTACATGTCCGGCGGCTCGATCATGTGGTCGTCGATGCTCACCAAGATCATGTCGTCGAGCTGCATCGTCATTCCTCCCCCATCCCGCAAGTGCGGGCCTCGGTGGTCATATTCACACTCCGAGCACGAGTGCCCATCCGCGACCGACTCCCGTGCCAAGCTATCGAACATTGACGTCGAAGTCAACGTCAGGCCAGACTGAGGCGATCGGGTACGGTCCACCGGCGGCGGTTGCCGTTGGTACGTCCAGGGAGGGAGACACGGGTGGAGCTCAAAGCAGGATCGCGCTGGCGCAGCGCAGTGTGTGACACTGAGGTGATCGCGGTGCGGGCCCCGAGCGGGCCGGTGACGTTGTCCTGCGGCGGGGCGGAGATGGCGGCCCACGGGGCGGAGGCTCCGGCGGGAGCGCTGCTCGACGGGGCGTGGAGCAACCGGACGGTGCTCGGCAAACGCTACACGGATCCTTCTGGCACCCTCGAGCTGCTCTGCACAAAGGGCGGGGCGGGCAGCCTGGCGGTCGACGGCGTCGCCCTGGCCCTCAAAGACGCCAAACCGTTGCCGTCCTCCGACTGAGCAGGGAGCCCGCACCATGCCCGACGCCGCCGGCCGCCCGCTTCCGCTGCTCACCATCGACAACGCCTTCTTCTGGGCGTCGGGGAGCGACGGGAGGTTGCGGCTGCAGCGCTGCGGTGACTGCGGCCAGCTCCGTTTCCCGGTCGCCCCGATCTGCCCGTACTGCCACTCGACGGTCACCGAGATCGCCGAGCTGTCAGGACGGGCCACGGTGGTGGGCAGCACCGTCAACCATCAGCAGTGGAGCCCGGCGCTGGTCCCCCCGTACTCCATCGCGGTGGTCGCCCTCGAGGACGACCCGCGGATCCGCCTCACCACCAACATCACCGGCTGCCCACCCGACGAGGTCCGCCTGGGCCTGCGGGTGGCGGTCCACTTCGAGCAGCTCGAGGACGGCGTGTGGCTGCCGCTGTTCTCCCCGACCGGCGACGCCGACGGTGACTGGCACGTCCCAGAACCAGAGGAGGCGCCGGCGCGCGGCGGGCGGGGCACCGGCGAGCGTTTCGAGGCCAAGGCGGCCATCACCGGCATCGGGATGTCACAAGTCGGGCGCCGCCTGATGCGCCCACCGCTGGCGCTGACCGTCGAGGCGGCGCTGGCCGCCGTCGAGGACGCCGGCTTGGGGCTGGAGGACATCGACGGGCTGAGCACCTATCCCGGAGGGCCGGGGATGGGAGGTCACAGCGAGGGCGGCACGACACCGCTCATCGAGGCGCTGCGCCTGCAGCCGACGTGGATCAACGGCGGCGGCGAGACGCCCGGCCAGATCGGGGCGCTGATCGCGGCGATGATGGCGGTGGGGTCGGGCCTGTGCCGCCATGTGCTGGTGTTCCGGACGGTGTGGGAGGCCACCCACGCGGCGATGCTGCGTAGCGGCGCGTTCGCCCCCGAACCCGGGCGGGCGTCGGGGTTCATGGAGGGCCGGCTGCCTTACGGCGCGTTCTCCGCGGCCAACTGGATCGCCATCGCCGCGTCCCAGCACTTCGCTCGTTTCGGCACGACCAGGGAACAGCTCGGGGCCATCGCCCTCAACGCCCGGCGCAACGCGGCGCTCAACCCGGCGGCGGTGTACAAGGACCCGCTGACCATGGAGGAGTACCTCTCGGCCCGCATGGTGAGCACTCCCTTCGGCCTCTACGACTGCGACGTGCCCTGCGACGGAGCAGTGGCGGTGGTGGTTTCGGCCCGCGACGCCGCACGCGACCTGCGCCGGCCGGCGGTGCTCGTCGACGCGGTCGGCACCCAGATCGCAGACCGGGTGTCGTGGGATCAGGGGACGCTGACCCACGAACCGCAGGTGGTCGGCCCGGCCCGCCACCTGTGGAACCGCACCGAGCTCACGAAGGCCGATGTCGACGTCGCACTGCTCTACGACGGTTTCAGCTTCAACTGCCTGAGCTGGATCGAGGCGTTCGGGTTCTGCGGGATCGGGGAGGGAGGCCCGTTCGTCGAGGGCGGCCGGCGCATCGCCCTCGACGGCGAGCTGCCCCTCAACCCCAACGGCGGGCAGCTGTCGGGTGGCCGCCTCCACGGCTACGGCTTCGTGCACGAGGCGGTCGTACAGCTACGCGGCGACGGCGGCGAGCGGCAGGTCCGTGGGGCGGAGGTGGCGCTCGTCGCGACCGGCGGCGGGGTCCCCGGCGGCTGCGCCCTGTTCACCACCGACCGCTGAGAGATCACCGCCCCGGCGGGGCGCAGTCGTAACCGCCCCGGCGGGTCGCCGTTACCGCCCCGGCGGGGCGCAGTCGTAACCGCCCCGGCGGGTCGCCGTTACCGCCCCGGCGGGGAGCAGTCGTTACCGCCCCGGCGGGGCGTGGCGGTCCAGGAACGAGTACACGTCGGTCAGCTCCACGCCCGGGAACGGGTTGAAGGTGACGGTGTCGGTCGGCAGCCCCGACACGAAGTGGCTGTGGTCCCGGGCGGAGGGCCACGCCGCGCCGGACCACCGGCGTACCGCGTCGGGCGACGGCGCTCGACAGCAGCTGGGGTCCGGGCAGCGCGACACCTGCCGGCGGGTGGTGTCCGAGCCGCGGAACCAGTGGGCGTGCTCGGCGGTGGTGCCGACGGTGACCGCGTCTCCCCGGCCGGGGTCGACCTCGATGTGGGTGACGCACCAAAAGGCGCCCACCGCGGTGTCGGTCCACTGGTAGTGCAGGGAGTAGGAGTCCTCGGACTCGAAGGCCTGGCGGGCGCTCCACCACCGGCACACCCGCTGCCCTTCGATGGTGCCGTCGGCGTCGGCGGGGAGCAGGACACCGTCGTTTTCGTACGCCTTCCACAGAACGCCTTCGGGGTCGGAGCGCTGGAAGTGGATGGGGATCTCGAAGTGGCGGGTGATCAGGTTGGTCAAGCGGTGGGCGGCCATCTCGTAGGAGATGTAGAAGACCTCGCTCAGGTCCTCGACGGAGATGTCCTCCCGGCGCTTGGCGTCGCCGAGCAGCGACACCGCGGCCGGTTCAGGGGCGAGGAGGGCGCCGGCGTAGTAGTTCGCCTCGACCCGCTGGCGGACGTAGCCCTCGAAGTCGGCCGGGTCTTTGTGACCGAGGGCGAAGTGGCCGAGGGTCTGGGCGATCACCGAGCGGGCGGTGCGGTTGCTGGCGTTGTTGCGTTGCGGGACGTAGATGACCCGGTTGCGCACATCGGTCACCGACCGGGCCGAGGGCGGCACGTCTTGCACCCGGGCGATGGTGAAGCCGTAGTAGGCGGCCACGTCGGTCAGGTTGCGCTCCGACACGGTGCCCGGCCCGGTGTAGCCGACCGCCTCAAGCGCGGCGGTGGTCTCCTTCTCGATCTCCTCGAAGTAGTTGTCGCGCCGGCGCATCTCGTGGCGCATGGCGGCGTTGGCGGCCCGGGCGCCGAGGCCGGGTGGGGGCGCCGCGACGCCTGAGGCTCCCCCTGCCCCGGCCGCCACCGCGGCGGAAAGCGCCCGGACCCGGTCGAAGAGGGTGACGAGGTGCTCGAGGGTGGCGTCGTCGATCTTGGCCGACGGCCGCAGGTGGGGCAGGCGCAGTTCGGCGTAGCGGGGGTCCTCCTGCATGTGGGCCAGGGTGATCTCCAGCTCGGCGCGCCGGTTGGGGGGGCTGGTGTCGAGCAGGTCCGACGCCCTGCAGCCGAGGGCTTCCGCCAGCTGGTGGACCGTCGACAGGCGCGGCTCGCGGTGACCGTTCTCCAGCTGCGACAGGTACGACGGCGGCCGGCCGATCGCCGCGCCGAGGGCGTCGAGGGTCAGATCGGCCTGCCGGCGGAAGTGCCGGAGCCGGTGCCCGAACACCAGAGAGTCGAGAGATGCGGTGCCCATGGCCGAAATATTAGCGATTCTTTACACCAGACGCAATGTCAGGCACTGTTTTGTTGACCAGCTCCTCGAAATTTCTCCATACTTGACAGTAGTTCGCTCCTGTAGAGGATCTGATGCCCGACACCACCGCTTCCGACAACCGCACTGCCATCACCCCCCACCCCCTCGCCGAGCGGGTCCTCACCCCGGAGGCGGTGGGCTTCTTGGTCGACCTCCACGACCGCTTCGACGGCCGACGCCGTGAGCTGCTGGCGGCCCGGGCGGAGCTCCAGGCTCGCTTCGACGCCGGGGAGCGCCCCGACTTCCTGGCGGAGACCGCCGCCATCCGCTCCGGCGACTGGCAGGTCCCCGAGGCGCCCAAGGCCCTCGCCGACCGGCGGGTGGAGATCACCGGCCCGGTCGAGCGCAAGATGATGATCAACGCCCTCAACTCGGGAGCCAAGGTGTTCATGGCCGACCTCGAGGACGCCAACTCCCCGACGTGGGACAACGTGGTCACCGGCCAGGTCAACCTGCAAGACGCGGTCCGCCGGACCATCGAGATCACCGGCGGGGAGAAGGAGTACCGCCTCAACCCCGACATCGCCACCCTGCTGGTGCGGCCTCGCGGCTGGCACCTGCCGGAGCGGCACTTCCTCGTCGACGGCGAGCCCGTCTCCGCTTCCCTGTTCGACTTCGGACTGCACGTGTTCCACAACGGGCGGGAGTCGCTGTCGCGGGGTGAGGGGCCGTTCTTCTACCTGCCCAAGCTCGAGGGCCACCTCGAGGCCCGGCTCTGGAACGACGTCATGTTCGCGGCCGAAGACGCCCTCGGCCTGGACCGGGGATCGATCCGGGCGACGGTGCTGATCGAGACCATCACCGCGGCGTTCGAGATGGACGAGATCCTCTACGAGCTGCGCGACCACATCACCGGCCTCAACGCCGGCCGGTGGGACTACATCTTCAGCGTCGCCAAGCGCTTCAACCAGGACCCGGCGTTCGTCCTGCCGGACCGGTCGCAGGTGACCATGACCACCCCGTTCATGCGGGCCTACACCGAGCTGCTGGTGAAGACCTGCCACGCTCGCGGCGCCCACGCCATCGGGGGCATGTCGGCGTTCATCCCCAACAGCCGCAAGCCCGACGTCACCGAAGCGGCGCTGGCCAAGGTCACCGACGACAAAAAGCGCGAGGCCGGCGACGGCTTCGACGGCACCTGGGTGGCGCATCCGGGCATGGTGGCCACCGCGATGGCAGAGTTCGATGCGGTCCTCGGAACCGCCCCCAACCAGCTGGACCGCCAACGCCCGGAGGTGGAGGTCACCGCCGCCGACCTTCTCACCGTCGACGCGCCCGACGGTTCGATCACCAATGCCGGCTTGCACACCAACTTGTCGGTCGGCATCCGGTACCTGGCGTCGTGGTTGTCGGGCACGGGCGCGGCCGGCATCGACGACTTGATGGAGGACGCCGCCACCGCGGAGATCTCCCGGGCCCAGGTGTGGCAGTGGATTCACCACCACCGCCGCCTCGAGGACGGCACTCCGGTAACCGCGGAGTTGGTCCGCTCCCAGCTCGACGGCTTGATCGACGGCTTGATCAGCGCCGGAGGGCCGATGGGCGACCCCGACCTCCTGGCCAAGGCCCGGGGGGTGTTCGAGCAGGTAGCGCTGGCCGAGCGGTTCGAGACGTTCCTCACGCTGCCCGCCTACCAGCTCCTCCCCTAGCCGCACCGTTCACCGTCCGCCGTTTCCCGAGCACCACCGAGTAGTCACCCGACCCCGAGCAGCACCCGAAAGGAAGCACCCGAGCAATGAGCACGCCTCCCACTTCCAACTCCTCCGCCTTCGACGCCGCCGTCGCCGAGCTGGAGAAAGACTGGGCCACCAACCCCCGCTGGAACGGTATCGAGCGCCCCTACAGCGCCGCGGACGTCGTGCGCCTCCGCGGCTCGCTCAACGTCGAGCACACCGTGGCCCGTCATGGCGCCGAGCGCCTGTGGCAGCTGCTCGGGTCCGAGGACTACGTCAACGCCCTCGGCGCCATGACCGGCGGCCAGGCCGTCGAGCAGGTCAAGGCCGGGCTGAAGGCGATCTACCTCTCGGGCTGGCAGGTCGCGGCGGACGCCAACCTGTCGGAGCAGGTGTACCCCGACCAGAGCCTGTACGCCGCGAACAGCGTGCCGACCGTGGTCCGCCGGATCAACAACGCGCTGCGACGCGCCGACCAGATCGAGTGGGCCGAGGCCCACGCGGCGTCCAAGGACAGCCACGACGGCGAGCACCGCGAGTGGATGGTCCCGATCGTCGCCGACGCCGAGGCCGGCTTCGGCGGCGCCCTCAACGCCTACGAGCTCATGAAGGGCATGATCGAGGCCGGCGCGGCCGGCGTGCACTTCGAGGATCAGCTGTCCTCCGAGAAGAAGTGCGGGCACATGGGCGGCAAGGTCCTGATCCCCACCGCCCAGCACGTCCGGACCCTCGTCGCCGCCCGCCTGGCCGCGGATGTGGCCGGGGTGCCGACCCTGGTCGTGGCCCGCACCGACTCCCTGGGCGCCAACCTGCTGACCAGCGACGTCGACCCCCGGGATCAGGCGTTCACCACCGGCGAGCGTTCGGCGGAGGGCTTCTACCGGGTGACCCCGTCGCTCGACGCGGCCATCGCCCGGGGCTTGGCCTACGCGCCGTTCTCGGACCTCATCTGGTGCGAGACCTCGACGCCCGACCTCGACGAGGCCCGCCGCTTCGCCGAGGCCATCCGCGCCGAGTTCCCCGACAAGATGCTGGCGTACAACTGCTCGCCGTCGTTCAACTGGAAGCGTCACCTCGACGACGAGACCATCGCCCGGTTCCAAAAGGAGCTCGGGGCCATGGGCTACCGGTTCCAGTTCATCACCCTCGCCGGCTGGCACGCCCTCAACGAGTCGATGTTCGAGCTGGCCCGGGGTTACGCGGCCAGCGGGATGACCGCCTACGTCGAGCTGCAGCAGCGGGAGTTCTCGATGGAGGCCGACGGCTACACCGCCACCCGCCACCAGCGGGAGGTCGGCGCCGGCTACTTCGACGACGTCCTGTCCACCATCACCGCCGGAGCGTCCAGCACCCTCGCCCTCACCGGTTCCACCGAAGAGGCGCAGTTCGAAGCCAGCAAGTAGCACCTGACGCTCGAGGCGGGCAGGGGCGGGGCCACCACGGCCCCGCCCCTGTGCTGTCTATGGTTGGGGAAATGAGCGGTCCGCCGGCTGCGCCGGATCCCGACAATTGGCCTCTCCGCGTCGAGGAGGAGACCCTCCCCGACGGCCGTCGCATCACCTTCTATTCCCGGGCGCCCACTCCCGAACCCCCCGGCGACGAGCCGCCCGACGACGAGCCGGCCGGGCGGTGACCGAACGGCGCTACGACCCCACCACCGGCGAGTGGGTGGTCGTCTCCACCAACCGCCAGGACCGCACCTACCTGCCGGGCGGCCTCCCCGATGGCGCGGCCTGCCCGCTGTGCCCGACCCGCCCCGGCGGTCCGGTCACGGAGATCCCCCGGTCCCGCTTCGAGATGGCGGTTTTCGACAACCGCTTCCCTGCTCTCACCCGCGACCCGCCGCGGCCGTCGGTGCCGGGCAGCGCGTTGACGCCGGTCGCCCCCGCCGCCGGCGCGTGCGAGGTGGTGGTCTACAGCGACGACCACGACGCCTCCCTGGCGTCGCTAGGCGCGCCCCGGGCCCGGACTCTCGTGGAGGTGTGGGCGGCGCGCACCGCAGCGCTCCGAGAGCGGCCGGAGGTCGCCTACGTGATGCCCTTCGAGAACCGCGGCGCCGAAGTGGGCGTCACCCTGTCCCACCCGCACGGCCAGATCTACGCCTACCCCGACATCCCGCCCCGCCCGGCGCTCGAGCTGCGAACCGCCCGGCGCCACCACCAAAAGCACGGGAGCTGCGTGTGGTGCGACCTGGTCGCGCAGGAGGCCGGCGGCCCCCGCCAGGTCGCGGCGGGAGGAGAGTGGCTGGCGGTGGTCCCGTTTTGGGCCCGCTTCCCGTACCAGGTGGAGCTGTGGCCCCGCCGTCACGCCACGGACGTGGTCGATCTGACCCCGACCGAGCGAGCCGGCCTGGCCCGGCTGCTGGTGGAGGTGCTCGAGGCCTACGACAGGCTGTGGGATTTCCCGCTGCCCTATGTCATGGCGCTGCACCAGCGCCCGACCGACGGCGGCGACTGGGAAACGGTGAGCCACCTGCACGTCGAGCTCAGCCCGCCGCACCGCAGCGCGACCAAGCTCAAGCATCTGGCCGGCAGCGAGCTGGCCGGCGGGGCGTTCCTGACCGACGTCGCCCCGGAGGACGCGGCGGCTCAGCTTCGGGCCGCTCGGCACCGCTGACGCCGGCGCCCGCGCGGGCAGCGCGGCGCGTTCTGCGGCACAGGCGCCGTTGCCTATGCCGCAGAAAGCAGCGTGTCTCCCAAGGGGAGATTGGCGCACAGCACGACCGACTCGCGCAGCGAGCCGTCGAGCATGGTGCGGTAGATGTCCACCGTGCCGGTGGCACTGTGGTGGACGACGGCCCACGGAGAGGTGCGCCCGTCGCGCACCGCTGCGAGCGCGGTGTCGGTGGCCGGGGCGCACACCCAGCATGGACCGGTCCGGCCGGGAAGGGCGAGGACCAAGTAGCGCTTGGTGTGATCGTCGGCCACAGCAGCGCGAAGCCCGGCAACGACGAGGTCCTCTCGGACCTTCAACGACGGTGGCGCTGCGATAGTCATGAACGCCTCCCTTCTCTGTCCATTGCGGGCCTTCGCTTCACCGGCGTTGAGTGATGCATCGGCATTGCCGGCAGAAGGTTGACCACAAATTTGCGGTGGCGGCCCGAGGGTGATGCCCCGAAGTGTGCCAGCGAGCCCCGAACCGGTGGTGGATGCCCGGCCGGGCAGCGGTCAGCCGGCTTGCACGCCCCAGGTTGCGAGGAGCGGCCGGCCCGGTTCGAGGATCCGGCGGCCGTCCCCGCTCGCCAGCAGGTTGGCCGGACCGGTCATCGGTTCGACCGCGAGACCCCGCCGGCGCCGGGCGGCGTCTCCCAGGGTGTCGCCGCTGTAGACCTGCAGGTGGGTGAACGCCTCGTCCACCCACAACGTCACCCGCCGGCCGGTCCCGGCCGGCCCCTGGAGCACGACGCGGGCCCGGCCGTCGCCGTCCCTGGTGAGGCCGGTGAGCGGCAGGTCGAGGTGGCGGTCGCCGACCGCCCGCCCGGAGCGGTAGTCGTCGGGGCCGCTGTCGACGGGGTGGCGGCCGGTCGGCAAGCCCCGCCCGTCGACGTCGTAGGCCTGCGTCGCGGGCAGCGTCAAGCGGCAATCGTCGACCAGGCCTCCGAAGGCGTGCAGGTACGGGTGGAACCCGATCCCGAACGGGGCGTCCCCGCTCGATCGGTTGGTCACGGCGGTGGCCACGCTGAGGCCGTCGTCGTCCAGGCGGTAGGTGATGGTCACGTCGAGGGTCCACGGGTAGCCGGGCTCCGCGGCGAGACGGTGGGCCATCGTCGCCCACGACGTGCCGGCGTCGGCCGCCTGCCACGCCGACCAGCGCGCCAGCCCGTGGATCGCCGTGCCCGTCGCCGGCTCGCTGATCGCCACCTGGTGGGTCTGCCCCTCCCAGTCGTAGCGGCCGTCGGCCAGGCGGTTGGGCCACGGCAGCAGAGGCTGGCCGCGGCCGCCGGAGCACATCTCGGGCTCGGAGTAGCCGTCGATGACCGGCACACCGGCCACCTCGTAGCTGCGCAACCCGCCTCCGACCTCGACGACGACGGCACGCTGGTCACCATGGACCAGCACGACCTGGCGGCCCGAAGGCACGAGTGGATCCATCCCGCCGAGACTACGCAGCCCGGCGCCCGACCCGGCCGCTCACCCGGCCCGGTCGACCGGTCTCGCCGGGCCGGCCCCGCCATCGGCCGGTCTCGCCGGTTCAGGACGATCAGCGGGCCGGCGGGGACCTTCGGCCCTCCGGCAGGTTGCGGGCGGTAACGGATCATGGAGCAGGACTCGACTCAGGAGGGCGAGATGACAAGGACCGCCATGAAGGGGGCCGTGGTTGTCGGTGTCGACGGCTCGGCGCCGAGCGAGGCTGCGCTGCGCTGGGCGTGTGACGAGGCGGCCCGCCGGAAGGTGGACGTCGTCGCGGTATTCGTCGCCCCGGTCTTCGTGCCGAGCGAGTGGGGCAACGTGGTGGCGCCGCCGGAGGCGGAGGGCCAACGGATGCTCGAGGACATGGTCCGGCGGGTCCCTCACGACGGCGTCACCGTCCACCGGGTCGTCCGGGTCGCGCCTCCGGTGCTCTCGCTGCGCGCCGAGGCGGTCCGCCACGACGCGTCGCTGCTGGTCGTCGGCCGGCGAGGCGCCGGCCGTCTGCGCCGCCTCGTTATCGGCTCGGTGAGCGCCGGGCTGGCCCAGAACCCGGTGCGTCCGCTGATCATCGTGCCGAGCATCGACGGGCAGCCGCCCGCACCGCTGGGGCCCTCCAGCCGCATCCTGGTCGGCGTCGACGGGTCGGCCCCGTCGCTGGTGGCCCTCCGATGGGCGGCCGAGGAGGCCGAACGGCGCGACACCACCGCCGAGGCGGTCTACGCGTGGTCGTTCCCCCACCTCGACCTGCTGCCGCTGCTGCCCCCGACCCACGACAACGTGACGGTCCTGCACGCCCGAGCCAAGGAGGCCCTCGCCCACGAGCTGGCCGAGCTGCCGCCGCGGTACCGGGAGCGGGTGGAGCCCAGGCTGCGCAAGGGTGATGCCGCCGAGGTGCTGCTGCGCCTCGCCAGCAAGGCCGACCTGGTCGTCGTCGGCACGAGAGGGCAGGGATTCGTCCGCCAGCACGTGCTGGGCTCGACCAGCAACGCCGTGTTGCACCACTGCAAGGCGGCGCTGGCGGTCATCCCCTCCGGCGAGCACGTCGATGCCGGCGAGCACGCGGGGACTGACGCCCTCGGCGAGCCCGGCGCGTTGGCCGGCTCCGACCTGGCCCACTGACCTCCCCCCGGCCTCGACGGCGAGGAGAGGGCCACCTGCGCACATCCAGGGACCTTCGCCTCCTGTCGGACGGGTCCGCCAGGCGGGACGCTGATGGCGACAAGAGTCGATCAGAGGGTTCCTCTGGAAAGTGAGCGCGTGACCATGACGGTACGGGTTGGCATCAACGGTTTCGGCCGAATGGGACGGGCGCTGCTGCGCGCCTCCCTGCAACGGGATCTGGGGATCGACGTGGTCGCGGTCAACGAGCTGGGCTCGCTGCCGACGATGGTCGGCCTGCTCCGCCGCGACACCGTCTACGGCCGCCTCGACCGCCAGGTCGTGGTGACCGACGGCGGCTTCGAGGTGGACAAGGCGGCGGTGCGATGGAGCAGCGAGAAGGACCCCGCGGCCATCGACTGGGACGGCGTGGACGTGGTGGTCGAGTCCACCGGCCACTTCCACACCCGCGACGCCGCGGCCGCCCACCTGCGCCCCGGCGTGAAGCGGGTCGTGGTGTCAGCCCCCTGCAGCGACGCCGACTTGACCGTCGTCCTCGGCGTCAACGACGACCAGCTGGACCCCGGCCGGCACCAGGTGATCTCCAACGCATCGTGCACCACCAACTGCCTGGCCCCGATGATGAAGGTGCTCTCGGAGTCCTTCGGGGTCGAGCAGGGCCTGATCACCACCATCCACGCCTACACCGGCGACCAAAACCTGGTCGACGGGCCGCACAAGGACCCCCGCCGGGCCCGGGCCGCCGCGCTCAACATCGTGCCCACCTCGACCGGAGCGGCGCGCGCCACGGGGCTGGTCCTCCCTGCCATGAAGGGACGCCTGGACGGCAAGGCGGTGCGGGTGCCGGTGGCCGACGGGTCGCTCACCGACCTGGTCGCGTTGGTGTCGAGGCCGGTGACCGTCGAGGAGATCAACCAGGCCTTCGCGGCCGCCGCGGCCGGACCGCTGGCGGGCATCATCGAGTACAGCGACGAGCCGCTGGTGTCCTCCGACATCGTCGGCGCCGACGCGTCGTGCGTGTTCGACTCCGAGCTGACCATGGCGTCGGACCGGTTGGTCAAGGTGTTCGGCTGGTATGACAACGAGTGGGGCTACGCCAACCGCCTCGGGCAGGTCGCGGCGCTCGCGGGGCGGGACTGACCGCTCGGCCCCGGCAGGCCGGGGGCCCGGCGGGGCGGGCGGCGCT
Organism: Acidiferrimicrobium sp. IK; assembly: GCF_025499425.1. Taxonomy (GTDB): domain Bacteria; phylum Actinomycetota; class Acidimicrobiia; order Acidimicrobiales; family Palsa-688; genus Acidiferrimicrobium. The sequence goes on along the minus strand of NZ_JAIMCB010000001.1, from coordinate 163,249 downwards.
TCGAGGTCCACTTGACCACTGAGGGCCGTGGACAACTGGACGTCGAGCGGGGAAAGCCAGCGGCGGCCGGCCCGCCGGCGGCCGCCGCGGCGGTCCTCAGCTCGTCGGGGGCACGATCAGCACCGGGCGATGGGTGTGTTCCGCCACCTGGTGGCTGGTGCTGCCGAGGAGCAGCTCAGGGAAGCCTCCGACGCCGCGGCTGCCGATGACGATGACATCGACCTCCTCGTTCTCCGCAGTGCCGAGTATCACCGGCACCGGCGCCCCGTCGGCCAGAACCGTCCGGTGGGGGACGCCGGCCTCGGCCAGCGACTGGCACCATTCGGTCTCGAACGCCTTGCGGATCTCGTCGCGATGGCCCTGGCTCGGCATGGGGGCACCGCCGCCGAGGTGGGTCAGCAACCCGACCGCGTGGACCGCGACGACCTCGGCGCCGAACTGGCGGGCCAGCAAGATGCCCCAGTCCAAGGCTCGCTGGCCGTTCGCGGAACCGTCGACGGCGACGAGGATCCTCTCCATCTTCAGGGTCATGATGCCGGTGCCTCCTTGGTCAGGCCGCTGCGGTACCGCTCGATGCGGTCGGTTCCTGCGCCTCCCGACGACGCCGGCTCCGGGCGGTAGTCCTCGCCTACCAGGCGGGCTGCGCACGCGCCGACAGACAGCTGCACCGCGTGGGGGTTGTAGCCGCCTTCGAGGAACAGCACGAGGCGGCGGGCGGGCGCCATGTCCATGACCCGCCCGGTCAGGTCGGCGAAGTCCGCGGCGGTGAGCCCCATGTTGCCGAGCAGGTCGTCTCGGTGCGCGTCGAAGCCGGCGGAGACGAGCAGCCAGTCCGGGGCGAAGCGCTCGACCTCGGGGGCGACGACCTCGTCGAAGAGGCCGAGGTAGGCCGGGGCGCACGAGCGGGGCGGCAGCGGGAGGTTGAGGGTGGTGCCGGCGCCCGGGCCGTGGCCTCGTTCCTCGAAGCGCCCGCTGCCGGGGTAGAGGGGCCACTGGTGGATGGAGATGTAGAGCACCGACGGGTGCTCCCAGAAGATGTCCTGGGTGCCGTTGCCGTGGTGGACGTCCCAGTCGACGATCGCTACTCGTTCGCCTCTCTCCGCGAGCGCGGCCGCGGCGACCGCCACGTTGTTGACCAGGCAGAAGCCCATCCCGCTGTCGCGGGTGGCGTGGTGGCCCGGCGGGCGGCCGAGCACAAACGCGGCGTCGCCCTGCCCGGCGGCCAGGGCGTCGACGGCCGCCAGCCCGGAGCCGGCGGTGTAGCACGCGGTGGTCCAGGACCCGCTGCTCAAGACGGTGTCGGGATCGAGGGGCCCGCCTCCGGCGGCGCAAAAGTCGGCGACGGAGTCGAGGTAGCGCTCGTCGTGGGCGCGGCTCAGCTCTTGGTTGGTGGCTCTCCGAGGGGTGAGGCAGACGCTGGCCTCGGCCACCGCTGGGCGGTCCAGCGCGGCGACCGCCCCGTCGAGGCGTTCGCGGCTCTCCGGGTGCTCAGGGCCGGTGTCATGGCGATCGAGCTCGGGGTGCGCGCCGATCAGCAGCATGCGATGAGGCTTCCAGGCTTCGGCGGGTGACGCCAGGGGCGAAGGTCCCGTTTCGAACGTCGCGGTGGGCATATCGGGACCTTCGGCCCTTCGGGCCGCGCCGCCGGACAGGCGACAATGGGCGGGTGCTCCTCCTCATCGTTTCGGTCGTCCTCGTCGGGTTCGTCGGGGCGGGGCTGGCCGGCATCACCATCACCGTCTTCCTCCACCGGGGACTCACCCACGGCGCCATCACCCTGCCGGGGCCGGTCTACTCCTTCGGGCGGTGGATGACCTGGAGTACGACGTTCATGCGGCATTGGGAGTGGCGACGGGTGCACCGCAAGCACCATCTCTACGTCGACACGTGGATCGACGACGTGCGCCACGATCCTCATTCGCCGATCGTGATCAGCCAGCGGGAGGGCATCAACGGCTTCCGCCGGGTGGCGTGGCACATGGCCGGGATCTTCCACGCCGAGGCCCGACTACCTGACGTGGTGGACGGCACCTACGAGCTGCCCACCGACCGGCCGCTCGACCGGTTGGACATGACACTGTTCAACCGTCCGGTGCTCGGCGCGGTGACCGCCGGCGTCGTGTACGCGGTGGGGCTGGCGGTGCTGGTACCTCTGATCCTCGGGCGGCATCGCAGCGCTGGCTTCGAGGCCCTCTGCCTGCTCGGCGGCGTCGTCGCTCTCGCCGTGCACATCGGCCTGGTCCTCCGGTTTGGTGGTGCGATCAACTCGGACTGCCACAAGGGCAAGGAGTCGACGCCCGGCGCCGGGTTCGCCTTGAACGTCGGGCGGCTGTCGTTTCTGATCTTCGGTGAGGGGGAGCATCTCACCCACCACCTGCACCCGCAGCTGGCCCAGATCAGCCGGCGATGGGACCTGGGCTGGCGGGTCATCCAGGTGTTGCGGGCCCTGCGCTTGACCAGCGTCGCCGCCGAGCGCAGCCAGGTCCTGGTCACCGTCTCCTGAGCGGCTTCGCCGTTCTAGCGGGTGACGGAGGTCCTCGCCGTCCACGTCATCCGGGTACCGCCGCCGGGCCGGGGCTCGAAGCTGCACCGCCCGGCCAGCAGCGCGGCCCGCTGCTGCAGGTTGTGCACTCCTGTGCCGGCGGGGGTACCGGGTCCCATTCCCCGGCCGTCGTCTTCTAGCACCACGGTCACCTCTTCGTCGTCGACCGCTATGGCGACCACCGTCGAGGAGGCCGCGGCGTGGCGGGCCACGTTGGACAGCCCTTCGCGCAGCGCCGGCACCAGGTGGGCGACCACCTCGACGTCGAGACCGTCGAGGTGCCCTTCGACCGACAGCTGCGGGACATACCCGAGGGCTCTGGCCGCCTCGGCCAGCGTCGCCAGCACGGTGTCGGTGACGCTGCCGGCCACCGGTTGCTGGCGGGCCTCGAACACGACGGTGCGCAGGTGGCGCACGACCGCATCGAGGCGGTCGACCAGCTCGTCGATCCTGGCCTTGGCGGCAGGCTCGGCGCCGACCGACTCCCGGTTGAGCTGCATGCCGACACCGAGGACGTCTTGGATGATGGTGTCGTGGAGGTCCCGGGCGATGCGCTGGCGGTCCTCGAGGAGCGCGACCCGGTGGCCGGCGGCCCGGGCGTGGCCAAGCTCGACCACGGTCGCCGCCTGGTTGGCGAGCCGCTCCAGCAGTTCGACGTCGCTCGGGCCGAAGGGTTCGCCGCCCGGCGACCGGAAGGCGGTGAGCAGCCCCCTGACCGGTTGCGGACCGGGGAAGGGGGCCACGACCCCTGGGCCGACCCCTGGGCCGACCCCTGGGCTGGCTTCGCCGGCAGCGGGGAGGGGGTCTACCGCCTTGGGCACCGCGAACGCACGGTCCTGGGCCTTCCACCCGCGCAACCGGGCCTGGTCCAACTGCCGCTCGCCGGTGACGTAGCCCGTCGCGGCCGGGCCGTGAGCCCCGGCTGCGACGAACTCGCCGGTTGTCGGGTCGTGCAGGAGGAGGCTGGCGTTGTCGGCGCCGAGCAGTTCGGCGGTGTGTTCGACGACGCGGCGGTACACGTCCGCGGGCGGGGCGTCAGACAGCACGGCCGTGGTCACCTCGGTGACCAGCTTGTTGAGCCGGTCGTTGCGATCGCGAAGCAGCTCGGCCGCCAGGCGGTCGCGCGCGTCGCGGTGCACGACGATCATCCGAGCCGACCCGTCGTTGGGGTCCACGACCAGCTGGCTCTTCTCGTCGCAGGGGATCTCCGCTCCGTCTTTGGCCCGCCCGACCACGACCGCGGTGCCGTGGTGTTCGGGTCCGTCGTCGAAGCGGGCCGCCACCCACCGGCGCCGGTCGCCCTCGCTGAGGCCGGGCACCAGGTCGAACAGGGTGAGCGACGCCAGCTCGTCGCCGACGTACCCGTAGAGCGCGGACGCGCTGGAGTTGGCGTACTCGATGCGCAGGGTGCCCGCGTCGAGTACGAACACCGCGTCCGGGTCGAGGTCCAGGACGTGCAGCAGCCGGCGACGGGCCCGGTCGGCTTGGCGCAGCTGGCTGACGTCCCTGACGCTCGCCGCGGTCATGGTCGACCCGCCGATGCGCACCGGTGCCAGGCTGATCTCCACCGGCAACGTCGAGCCGTCGGCCCGGCGCAGCTCGAGCATCGCGCCGCTGCCCATCATCCGCACCCGGGGCGTCGCCCGGTACTGCTGCTCCAGGGACCGGTGGCGGGAACGGTGCGCGTCGGGGACGAGGAGGTCCACAGGGCGCCCCAGGAGGTCGGCGCGAGCGCAGCCGGTGAGACCCTCCATCTGCCGGTTGACGTACGCCATCAAGCCGTCGGCGTCGACCACCACGATCCCGTCCGGAGCCGCCTCGATCAGCTCCCACGCGACGACATCCTCCGGCGTGGCTGTGACGTCGGTCTCGTTTGGGCTCAACCTGGACATGCGACCCGGTCCCCGTTCGGAAACATCACGGAGAATGCCTGACACAACACATCATGCCCGACGCGGGTGCTCAGGTCTTGCAGGAGGGGACGTTTGCCCCTACGCGCGCCGCCAGGGGCCCGGCGAAAATGGAGGCGTGACCGTTTCGTCCGCCCGGCAGACGCCGCCCGTGACCGCCTGCGTGGTCGAGGACCACGTGCAGCTGCGCGAGCAGATCGTCGCCCTGTTGGCGTCCGCAGGAGTGGAGGTGCTGGCGGCGGTCGGGTCGGTGGCGGAGGGCAGCAAGGCGGTGTGTCACCATCTCCCGACGGTGGCGGTCATCGACAACCAACTGCCCGACGGTCGGGGCATCGACCTGTGTCGGGCGTTGACCGCGGCCGCGCCCGGCGTGAGGCTGCTGTTGCACACCGGCGTCGTGACCGTCGACGACGAGCGCGAGGCGCGAGCGGCCGGAGCGGAGGCGGTCATCCCGAAGAGCATCCGTGGCCTCGAGCTGCTCCAGGCCATCGGGGCCTAGGGCGCTCCGACCCCCGCCAGCGCCCCGACGCCGGCAACCATGCTGACCGGGACGGCACTCGCCGACGGACTCGACAGCAGTTCCCTCGCCTTGGCGACCGACCTGACCACCGGAACTCCCGGGCCGCCGGCGGAGGCGAGCAGGGCTTCCACGGCCGCGGGGCGCACGGCCACGACCACCACCTTCACCGGGCGGCGCTCGACCAACGCCACTGCGGCCGCCAACGACCGGGAGTTGGCCCGCCCCAGGTCGCGCATCTCTGTCACGTCCAGGATCGTCGGGGGGATGGCCCGGTAGTGGCCGCCCCAGAAGCGCTGCAGCGAATCCCAACCTGACCGACCCACCAGGCATACCAGTTGGGGGTCGACCGGTGGCAGTATCACCCCGCGCGCCGACCGGGTTGGCTGTGGTGGACGACGACGACCGGGCAGTGGGCGTGGCTCACGCACTGCTCGCTGACGGATCCGAGCAGCATCCCCGCGAACGCTCCGTGGCCCCGGCTGCCGACCACAAGCAAGTCGCCGCCCTCGGCGGCCAGGAGCAGCTCCTTGCCTGGCGGGCCCTCGACAACGACCGGCACGACCTCGACCCTAGCCGTCTCCCCGACCACCCGATCGAGCGCGGCGTCGAGCACCCGCTTGGCGTTGCCCGGGTAGTCGTAGCCGCCCAGGACCGGCACCGGCCCGTAGACCGAGGCGGGCACCTGCCAGGCCACGACCGCCTTGACCCGCGCTCCGGTCAGCTCCGCCTGGCGGACCGCCCAGCGCAGAGCCTCGTCCGACGCCGCCGATCCGTCGACTCCGACGGTGATGAAGGGACCCTCCTCTGCCATGTGATGCTCCTTCCAGTGCCCCGCGTCACTCGTCGGTGGCGTTGCGGACACAGCCGCAGATAGCTGTGGAGTCTGACCGGGGAAGGGGCGGGGCAGTAGGGCCGTTCGACCCCGGACAGTCGGGACGGATGCCTCCGGATCGGAAAGGGGACGAGCAGGGAGGATCGACCCGTGCGAATTTGGACCGAGAGACCGCCATCCCCCCAAACCGTCGGTTCCACGCAGGAGGGCCACCGCCGATGAGCCCCGACTCCCTGGCGAGGTGGCAGTTCGCCTCGACCACCATCTATCACTTCATCATCGTCCCGGTCTCGATCGGTCTCGGGTTGCTGGTCGCCACCATGCAGACCCTGGCCTACCGGAGGCGGGGCACTGCCAGCGGGCACGAATGGGACCGGGCGGCCCGCTTCTGGGGCAAGCTGCTGCTCATCTCTTTCGCCATCGGCGTGGTGACCGGCATCGTGCAGGAGTTCCAGTTCGGGATGAACTGGTCGGCGTACTCCCGCTTCGTCGGTGACATCTTCGGGGCCCCGCTGGCCATGGAGGCGCTGATCGCGTTCTTCTTGGAGTCGACGTTCCTCGGGCTTTGGATTTTCGGGCGGGACCTGCTCGGACCGAAGCTTCACCTGCTGGCCATCTGGTGCGCGGCGATCGGATCCGCCATCAGCGCCTACTTCATCCTGGCCGCCAACTCGTTCATGCAGCATCCCGTCGGTTACCGGATCAACCCGGTGACGCACCGGGCGGAGCTCACCAGCATCTGGAAGGTGCTGACGAACTCGACGCAACTCGTCACCTTCCCCCACACGCTGCTGGCCGCGATCCTCACCGGTGCGGTGCTGCTCATCGGCGTGTCCGCGTGGCACCTGCGCCGCGACGGCACCGCCGCGGACGTCGTGCACACCAGGGTTTTGCATCTGGCCGTGCCGATCGCGATCGTCGCCGCCGTCGGCGTGTCGCTCGCCGGCCACGTGCAAGGGCAGATCATGACCAAGCAGCAGCCGATGAAGATGGCCGCCGCCGAGGCCCTTTGGAACACCAAGTCGAGCGCGCCGTTCTCGCTGTTCGCCTACGGCGACGTGTCGAAGGGTCGCAACAAGATCGACCTGACCGTTCCTGACGGGCTGTCGATCCTGGCCACCAACCGCCCGAGCGGGACGGTGCAGGGCATCAACCAGATCCAGGCCGAGGAGCAGGCCAAGTACGGCAACGGCAACTACGTGCCCGTGGTCGGGCTGGCGTACTGGTGCTTCCGCTTGATGATCGGGTTCGGGGCCCTGGCCGGGCTGGTCGCCGCGGGCCTCGCCGTGCAATGGCGCCGCGGCCGGCTGCTGGCGAGCCCCCGCCTCCTGCGGGCCGCGGTGTGGGCGATCAGCCTGCCGCTGCTGGCCAACACCGCCGGGTGGCTCTTCACCGAGACCGCCCGCCAGCCGTGGCTGGTCTTCGGGGTGCTTAAGACCGCGGATGGCGTCAGCCCCAACGTGTCCAACACCGTCGTCGCTTTCAGCCTGGTCGGGTTCGTGGTCCTCTACGGGGTGCTCGGTGTCATCGCCGCCCGGCTCTTCGCCAAGGCCGCCCGACAGGGGCCTGACACCGACGTGGAGACCCTCCTGCCGCCCGGCGCCCCCCTGTCATCCGACGGCGTCTTGTCACTGGCCGACTGAACCGCCCGTGTCGAGCGAACCCCCCTTGACGACCTTCGCAGAGAAAGCGTGACTGCTGTGCTTCCTGGATTCTGGTTCGGTGTGCTCGCCGTGTTGTGGGCGGGCTTCTTCCTTCTCGATGGCTTCGACTTCGGCGTCGGGATGCTGCTCCCGATCGTCGGTCGCACCGACGGCGAGCGGCGGGTCGCTCTGCGGGCGATCGGCCCGGTGTGGGACGGCAACGAGGTGTGGTTGCTGACCGCCGGCGGGGCGACGTTCGCGGCGTTCCCCGAGTGGTACGCCAGCATGTTCTCCGGGCTGTACATCCCCTTCGCCGTCGTGCTGGCCGGTCTGATCGTGCGCGGCATCGGCATCGAGTACCGGGGCAAGGTCCACACCGCGGCCGGCCGGGCGTGGTGCGACCGGGGCGTGATCGTCGGCAGCGTCCTTCCGGCGCTGCTGTTCGGCGTTGCCTTCGCCGACTTGATCCGGGGGCTGCACATGACCGCCGGGCACGTCGTCAACGGGAGCTTCTGGGACCTGGTGACACCCTTCGGGCTCCTCGGCGGGGTCGTCACGCTGCTCTTCTTCGCCTACCACGGAGCGGTGTTCCTGGCGCTTCGCACCGAGGGCCCGGTCCGGGACCGTGGGCACAAGCTGGCCACCAGGCTCGCCGCTCCTCTGGTCGCGGTGGCGGTGGTGTTCCTGGCCTGGAGCTCCTCGACCCGCTCGACCGCGGTCAGCGTCGCGGTCGCCCTCGTTCTGGCGGTAGCGGTGCTGGCGTCGGTGGTCGCCAACCAGCGGCGGATGGAGGGATGGGCGTTCGCGGCCAGCGCGGTGGCCGCGCTCGGTCTGCCCGTCTTCGTCTTTGCGTCTTTGTGGCCCGACGTGATCCCGGCCCGCAACAACTCGGCGTGGTCGCTCACCGTGCACAACGCCAGCTCCAGCCACTACACGCTGGTGGTCATGACCGTGGTGGCGCTGATCTTCACTCCGGTGGTGCTGGCCTACCAGGCGTGGACGTACTGGGTGTTCCGGGCCCGGGTCACCGACGCCACGGTGGCTCTGCCCTCGAAGCTGCGCCCGACGGTCAGCGCGGCGGCCGCTTACCGCCCGACCGGCGCCGGCAGCCCGCAAGGCGCGGCCGGGCGGCAAGGTTCCCACCAGCCAGAAGATGTCGGCCAGCCAGAAGATGCCGGCAGCCCGGAAGGCGCCGGCAGCCCGGAAGATGCCGGCAGCCCGGAAGGCGCCAGCGGCCAGCCAGCCCCCGACCCCGACACCGCCAGCCAAGGTGACTGAACCGGGAGGGAGCGCGGCCTCCAACCGAGCCCCGATCGATCCTCGCCTGCTTCGGGCTGTCCCCTCGCTGCGGGCGTCGCTGGCCGGACTGGCCGCCGCTGCGGCGCTCGGCGCGGCCGCCATCGTCGCCCAGGCGATCTGCCTGGCCCAGATCGTGACCGGGGTTTTCATCCACCACCACCTCGTCGGCCAGGAAGCCGCCTGGCTGGCCGGCCTGGCCGCGGCCATGGGCGTCAAGGCCCTCTCGGCGGGCGCCACCGAGCTGGTCGCCCAGCACCTGTCGGCGAAGCTGCGCGCCGCGCTCCGGGCCAAGCTGCTCGACGGCGTGGTCCGCCTCGGCGCCCGGTGGCTGGGCGGCACCGACCGGGGGCGGGTCGTGAGCATCGCCGGCACCGGGATCGAGGGTCTGGACGGGTACGCCACCAGGGCCCTCCCGGCGCTGATCGCAGCGGGTGTCGTGCCGCCGGTCGCGCTGGCGGCCATCGGCGCCTACGACTGGCCGTCGCTGCTCATCCTCTGCGTGACCCTCCCGCTGGTCCCGGTGTTCCTGGCCTTGATCGGCATGACCACCAAACGCCACATGGACCGCCAGTGGCGGACGCTGGCGAAGCTCTCAGGGCAGTTCCTGGACCTGGTGGAGGGCCTGACCACCCTCAAGGTCTACGGCCGGTCCCGGGCGCAGATCCGGGCGGTGGAGGACGGGGCCGACCGCTACCGGCGCGAGACCCTGTCCACGCTGAGGGTGGCCTTCCTCTCCGGCTTGGTGCTGGACCTGCTGGCCACGCTGTCGGTGGCGCTGGTCGCAGTAGCGGTGGGGTTGCGCCTGGACCACGGCAGCCTGTCGCTGCAGTCGGCGCTGGTCGTGCTGCTGCTCGCCCCCGAGGTGTTCTCCCCCCTGCGGGCCGTCGGCGCCCAGCACCACGCCACCGAGGACGCCCGGGTGGTGATCTCCTCTGCGCTCACGATCATCGAGGACGCCCAACGAGGCGTTCCCGCTGACCGTCCGACCCCCGACCCGCGGCCCGCGAGGCACCCGGAGGCGTCCGCCGGCGGCCAGGCACTGGAGGTGCCGGGCGGCGCCGTCCGCTTCGAGCGGGTGAGCTACTCCTATCCCGGTCGGGTGGTGCCCGTCCTCGACCACATCGACCTCCAGCTCGGTGCCCCGGGACTGACCGTGTTGTCGGGACCGAGCGGCGCCGGCAAGTCGACGCTCCTGGCGCTGCTGCTCGGCCAGATCGCGCCGAGCGCCGGCACGATCAGCACCGCCGGCGGCCCGCTTCGCCCGACGCCGTCTTGGTACGCCAGCCTGGCGTGGGTGCCGCAGCGGCCCCGCCCCACTCAAGACACCGTCGCCGACGAGGTCCGTCTCGGCGACCCCGACCTGACCGCCACCGACCTGGCGGACATCCTGGCCGAGTGCGCCGCTCCCGGCCCGGCCACCGTGCTCGGCGAGGACGGCACCGCCATCTCCGCCGGCCAGCGCCGGCGGGTCGTGCTAGCCCGGGCCCTGGCCCGGTGCCGGCGGGTTGCCCGCTCCGGCGCCCTGCCGCTGGTCTTGCTCGACGAGCCGAGCGAGGACCTCGATCCCGTCACCCGCGACGTCGTCCACGCCATCGTCGACGGGATGGCCCGGATCGCCTCGGTGATCGTCGCCACCCACGACCCGCTGCTTCTCGCCGCCGCGACCCGCGTCGTGCACGTCGGCGGCGGCCGGGCCGAGCTCGACGAGCGCCCGCAGGCCCCGGCGACCTGTCGCGTCCGGCGGCCGGCGCCCGCCGCGGAGGCCATGGTGCACACCAGCTTCCATCGCCACGACACCCGCCGGCCGGCGCAGGCGCTGCGCCTGTGGGCGGCGACTAGGGAAGCGCCCGGCGCCCTGCGGGCCCTGGTCATCGCCTGCGCGCTCGGTGCCCTGGCCGGCATCAGCGGCCTGGCCCTGACCGCGACGTCGGTGTGGTTGATCTGCCGGGCCGCACAGCACCCCAACGTGCAGGCGCTCGCCGTCGCGGTGGTCGGGGTGCGCACCTTCGCCCTGTCGAAAGCGGTGCTCCGCTACGGCGAGCGGCTCACCGCCCACGACGGGGCTCTGCGCCTCCTGGCCCGGGTCAGGGCCCAAGTGTTCGCGGCGTTGGAGCCGCTAGCCCCTTCGGGGTTGGGCCGGTACCGGCGCGGCGACCTGCTCCGACGGTTCACCAGCGACGTCGACGCAGCCCAAGAGGCGCTCATCCGGGCCGTCGTCCCCCTCGCCGGGGCCGCGGCCAGCGCGCTGGCCGCTATCGCCCTGGCCGCGCTCATCGATCCGCTGTCCGGTTTCATCCTGGCCGCCGGGGTCGGGCTCGCGGCGGTCGTCGTGCCCGGCGCCACCCGCCGGGCCGGCGCCGCGGCCGAACCCGCCGCGGTCGCCGGCGGCCGGAGGGAGGCGCTGGTGAACGGGCTGCTCGACGGGCTGGAGGAGCTGACCGTCTACGACGGGACCCGCCGGCGCCTGGCCCAGATCCGCCACTCCGAGGACCTGGCACGCGCCGCCACCCGCCCCGCCGGCCGGGCCGGCGCGATCGGGGCCGCGGCGGCCGGCATGCTGGCCGCGGTGACGGTCCCCGCCCTCGTGGCCGCCGGCGCGGCCGGGGCGACGCCGATGCTGCTCGGGGTGCTCGGCGCCTCCGCGCTGGTCGCGTTCGACAGCGTCAGCACCCTCCCGGCTGCCTTCGCGGCGCTGGGACGGTGCCGGGCTGCGCTGGGCCGGGTCAACGAGGTGATCTCCGCGGACGTCCCGGTCCCCGACCCCGCCGTCGGGGCGACCCCGCCGGCAGTTGTGAGCGGGCTGGCCCTACGCGACGCCACCCTCGCCCCCGCCCCCGGCGCCCCGCCGGTCCTGGCCGGCGCGTCCATGCAGATCCGCACCGGTCAGCGCGTCGCGCTGCTCGGACCGAGCGGGTCGGGCAAGAGCAGCGCCCTCACCGCGGTCCTGCGGCTGCTGCCCCTCACCGAAGGCGAACTCACCATCAGCGGCGACGGCCGGGAGGTGGCACTCGCCGACCTGCGGGCGAGCGACGTGCCGCCGCTCGTCGCCGGCTCCCTTCAAGGCGACCACGTCTTCGCCACGACCCTTCGCGACAACCTCCGCCTGGTGGCCCCCGCGGCTACCGACGGGGACCTAGACGCGGTAGCCGAGCGGGTCGGGCTCGGCGGTTGGATCCGGGCGCTACCCGAGTCGTGGTCCACCCAGGCCGGCGCCGACGGCTGCAACCTCTCGGGCGGGCAGCGCCAGCGGCTCCTGGTGGCCCGAGCTCTGCTCGCCGACCCTCAGGTCCTGGTCCTCGACGAGCCCACCGCTCACCTCGACGCGGCGGCCGAAGCGCTGGTGATGGCCGATGTGGTGGCGGCCACGCAGGGGCGCACGCTGCTGCTTTCGACCCATCACGCGGAGCTGCTCGGCGATTTCGACCAGCGGCTCCACCTCGACCGGTTGGGCCTGCACCCCGACCGGCGCCGTCCCGCCCCCACCCCGGCGGCAGCACTCCGCTGACCCCGACCCCGGCGGCAGCACTCCGCTGACCCCGACCCCGGCGGCAGCGCTCCGCTGACCCCGACCCCGGCGGCAGCGCTCCGCTGACCGCTGGCGACTGACCGCGGCCGCTACAGGTAGCCGATGTCGGAGTCGGGCCACACGACCTGGGCCCGCTCCAGGCGGCGGCCGGTGACGTGCGCCGGGATGATGCGCACCAACTCGTCGCGGTCACCGCCGGCCCACGGTTCGACGCCGAGGGCGTGGGCCCGCTCGGTCGCGGCGTCGCCCTCCCTGCTACTCACGCTCTCCGCCATGCCCTGCACGAGGACGCTCCAACCTGTGCGGGTGACCGGGTCGACGTGGTCGACGTGGAAGCCGACGTTGTGGTGGTGGGCCGCCGACAGCTTCGTGCCGGCGTGGGTCCGGAAGACCACGACGAAGTCGTCGAGGCGGTAGTTGACCGTGAAGACCTGCGGGTAGTAGCCGATCATGACCGCGAGATGCCCGACATCCTTGGTGGCGAGCAGGCGCAAGCATTCCTCGTAGGAGAGGGTCTCGAGCCGCTCGTCGGTGTCGGACGTGACGTGGCTGCCATCGCTGCTCATGATCATCTCCCTCACCGCCTGAGGTACCTGCCGGCGGTTCTCGTGCCGTGTCTACCTCCCCTCCCCCGGCCGTCCCCACGGCCGGAGTACCCCGCCGTTAGGGCCGGAGGACCCCGCCGCTGGGCGGGGTCCTCCGGGGCGCCGCTCAGGCTCAGCCAGGCCACACCCAGTCGCGGATCTCCGGGGGGTCCTCGCCGTGCTCAAGGGTGTAGTTCCAGGTCCTGATCAGCCGGTCCTGCATTTCCTGGCGGACAGCGGCGGCCCGGTGGCCGAGGCCCGGCACCCGGTCGATGACATCGATGACCAGGTGGTATCGGTCGATGTCGTTCATCATCGTCATGTCGAAGGGGGTGGTGGTCGTGCCCTCCTCCTTGAACCCCCGCACGTGCAGGTTGGCGTGGTTGTGGCGGCGATAGGTCAGGCGGTGGATCAGCCACGGGTACCCGTGGTACGCGAAGATCACCGGCTTGTCGACGGTGAAGAGCGCGTCGAACTCCGCGTCGGGCACCCCGTGGGGGTGCTCGGACTGGGGTTGGAGGGTCATCAGGTCCACGACGTTGACCACCCGGACCTTCAGATGCGGCAGGTGCTCGCGCAGCAGCGCGGCGGCGCCGAGGACCTCCAGGGTCGGGACGTCACCGGCGCAGCCGAGGACCACGTCGGGATCGCTGTCGTCGTCGGTGCCGGCCCAGCCCCACATCCCGAGCCCCTTGGTGCAGTGCACCACCGCCTCGTCCATGGTCAGGAACTGCAGGCCCGGCTGCTTTCCGGCCACGACCACGTTGACATAGTTGCGGCTGCGCAGGCAGTGATCGGCGACGGAGAGCAGGCAGTTGGCGTCCGGCGGCAGATAGATGCGGATCACGTCGGACTTCTTGTTGACGACGTGGTCGATGAAACCGGGATCTTGGTGCGACGAGCCGTTGTGATCCTGGCGCCACACGTGCGAGGTGAGCAGGTAGTTGAGGGACGCGACGTCCTGACGCCACGGGATGCGGTTGCAGCTCTTCAGCCACTTGGCGTGCTGGTTGAACATCGAGTCGACGATGTGGATGAACGCCTCGTAGCAGGAGAACAGGCCGTGCCGGCCGGTCAGCAGGTAACCCTCGAGCATCCCCTGGCAGAGGTGTTCGGAGAGCACCTCTGTCACCCGCCCTTCCGGGCTCAGCTGCTCGTCGTCGCCGGGCCGGGTGACGCCCATCCACGTCCGGCCGGTCGCCTCCAGCACTGCGTCGAGGCGGTTCGACGCGGTCTCGTCGGGCCCGAACACCCGGAAGTTGGCCGCGGTGGCGTTGGCCTCCATGACATCCCGGAGGTACCGACCGAGGACCCGGGTGGCCTCACCGATGGTGGTGCCGGGCTCGGGGACCTCCAGCGCGTAGTCACGGAAGTCGGGCAGGTGCAGGTCGTGGAGGAGCAGACCGCCGTTGGCGTGCGGGTTGGCGCCCATCCGCCGGTCGCCTTTCGGGGCCAGGGCTGCGACGTCGGGGCGGAGCCGGCCGTCGCCGTCGAAGAGCTCCTCGGGGCGGTAGCTCCGCATCCACTCCTCCAGCTGGCGCAGGTGCTTCGGGTTGGTGCGGATGTCCGCCAGCGGCACCTGGTGCGACCGCCAGGATCCTTCGGCGGGGTGCCCGTCGACGGTCTTCGGCCCGGTCCAGCCCTTCGGGGTGCGCAGGATGATCATCGGCCACGCCGGGCGGGGCATCGCGCCGCTCTCCCGGGCCTCGTCTTGGATGTTGCGGATCCGGTCGGTGACCGCGTCGAGGGTCGCGGCCATCAGCTGGTGCACCTCGGCCGGGTCGTCACCGGCGACGAGGTGAGGGTCCCAGCCGTAGCCTCTGAACAGCTGCAGCAGCTCCGCTTCTGGGATCCGGGCCAGGATCGTGGGGTTGGCGATCTTGTAGCCGTTCAGGTGCAAGATCGGGAGCACCGCGCCGTCCTGGGCCGGGTTGAGGAACTTGTTGCAGTGCCAGCTGGCGGCGAGGGGCCCGGTCTCGGCCTCCCCGTCGCCGACGACCGCGGCGACGATCAGGTCGGGGTTGTCGAACGCGGCGCCGAAAGCGTGGGCCAGGGCGTAGCCGAGTTCGCCGCCCTCGTGGATCGAGCCCGGCGTCTCCGGCGCGGCGTGGCTGGGGATGCCCCCGGGGAACGAGAACTGCCGGAACAGGCGGCGCATGCCGGCCTGGTCGACGGTGATGTCGGAGTAGTGCTCCGTGTAGGAGCCCTCCAGGTAGGAGTTGGCGACCATCCCCGGTCCGCCGTGCCCGGGGCCGCACACGTAGATGACGTTGAGATCCTTGGACTGGATGACCCGGTTGAGGTGGGCGTAGATCAAGTTGAGCCCGGGCGTGGTGCCCCAGTGGCCGAGCAGGCGGGGCTTGACGTGCTCAGCGCGCAGCGGCTCGGCGAGCAGCGGGTTGTCCAGCAGGTAGATCTGGCCGACAGACAGGTAGTTGGCGGCGCGCCAGTACGCGTCGAGCCGCCACAACTCGTCGTCGGACAGGGGCCCTCCGGGGGGCGCGGGCGTGTCCATGGCGCCACCCTCACAGGCGCCCCGTCCGCCGGTTAGGGCCAAAGGTCACAATTCCTCGGCCCCTCCCGGTCTGGGCCTCCCTTCCTCCTCCCGTTTGGGGCACGATGGACCCATGCCTGTGCGCATCTTCCTCCTTGACGACCACGAGCTGGTGCGCCGCGGGATCCGGGACCTGCTTTGGGGCGAGGACGACCTGGCCGTCGTCGGCGAGGCGTCCACCGCCGAGGAGGCGCTCGAGCGCATCCCTGCCACCCGCCCCGACGTGGCCGTGCTCGACGTCCGCCTCGGCGAGGGGGACAGCACCGGGGGGATCGAGGCGTGCCGGGAGATCCGCTCCGCCCACCCGGAGGTCGCCTGCGTGATGCTGACCAGCTTCGCCGACGACGAGGCCCTCTTCGCGTCGATCATGGCCGGAGCGGCCGGCTACATCCTAAAGCAGGTCCACGGCAACGAGCTGGTGACCGCCATCCGCCGGGTGGCCGAAGGCGAAAGCCTCCTCGACCCGGCCGTCACCGCCCGGGTGCTCGAACGGCTCCGCCATCCCCAGCCCGACGCTGACCCCCTCGCCGGGCTCAGCGCGCAGGAGCGGCGGATCTTGGCGCTGATCAGCGACGGCAAGACCAACCGGCAGATCGCGGCGGAGATGTACCTGGCGGAGAAGACCGTCAAAAACTACGTGTCTCGCCTGCTCTCCAAGCTGGGGATGGAGCGCCGCAGCGAGGCTGCCGCCTTCGCGGCCCGCCTCGACGCGCGGCGCAACCCGGCTTGAGCGACCCCGCCGAGGGGGTGCGCGACCCCGAACGCCTCCGCGACCTGCTCGCCGCGGTGCTGGCCATCAACTCGGACCTGACGCTGCGCGGGGTGCTGCACGCCATCGTGGCGGGGGCGGTGCGCGTCGTCGGCTGCAAGTACGGGGCGCTCGGCGTGCTGTCCCACGACGGCCTGCGGCTGGCGGAGTTCGTGCACGTCGGCATCAGCGACGAGGAGGCGGCCAGGATGGAGCACCCGCCGAGAGGGCTCGGCATCCTCGGTCTGCTCATCGACGACCCGAAGCCACTGCGCATCGACGACCTCGGGCGCCATCCGGCGAGTTCCGGCTTCCCTCCGGGTCACCCGCCGATGCGGTCGTTCCTCGGCGTCCCGATCCGGGTGCGCGACCGGGTCTTCGGCAACCTGTACCTGACCGAGAAGACCGGGGGCCCGTTCACCGCCGACGACGAGGACCTGGTGGAGGCCCTCGCCGGCGGGGCGGCCATCGCCATCGAGAACGCCCGCCTGCACGCCAGAGTCAGGGACCTGACCCTGCTCGAGGACCGGGACCGCATCGCCGCGGACCTTCACGACACGGTGATCCAGCGGATCTTCGCCACCGGCCTGGCGCTGGAAGGGACCGTCAAGGTGGTGTCCCCCCCGGCCGCCGCCGAACGCATCCGCCTGGCTATCGCCGACCTCGACGAGACGATCCGCCAGATCCGGACCACGATCTTCGCCCTCGAGGCCCCCCGCGTGGCGGGGCGCACCGCGCGAGGCGAGATCCTCTCCCTGATCGCCGAGGCCGGCGCCAACCTCCGCTTCGAGCCTCATCTCCACCTGGCCGGCCCGATAGAGCTGCTCGACAGCGGTCATGCGCCGCCCGTCGCGGCCAACTACCTGCTGGGGACGCTGCGCGAGGCGCTGACCAACGTGGTCCGCCACGCCGAGGCCAGCCGGGTCGACGTCTACGTGGCGGTGGCGGACGACCACCTGCGGGCCAGGGTGGTGGACGACGGTGTCGGGGCCGCCGGCGCCCGGCCCGGTCCCGGCCGGGGCCTGGCCATCATGGCCGAGCGGGCCGAGGAGCTGGGCGGGCGCCTGGAGCTGGAGCCCGGGCCTCGAGGCGTCGGCACCTCGCTGCTCTGGGAGGTCCCCCTCACCCAGTGACCGGTCGTCCGCCGTCGGGGACGACCAGCAGCCCGGCGTCGCCGTCGAGGACCGACCGCCCGTCCCACAGCGGGCCGATCGAGGCCTGACGCCCGGTGCGCTCGACGAAGTCGCACGCGGCGCGGCGCGCCGCGGGCGGTCCGTAGTCCCCAAGGTCGGCTAGGACGTCGCTGCGCTCGACGGTGCGCAGGCTGCGCTGTGCGATCTCGGGGAAGTCCGGGTCGACGGTGAGGAACACCAGACGGTCGGCGTGGATCTGCTCCGCCAGCACCGCGGCAGCCGCCTCCTGAGACGAGAGTGCGGGCACCGCCCGCAGGCTGCCGTCGAAGTCGGCGACGACCGGTATCCCACCCGCGGCGCACACCACCACAACCCCGGCGTCGAGAAGCAGTTCGATTGTCCCAGCCTCGACCACCGCCAGAGGCGTCGGGGTCGCGACGCTACGCCGCCACCCACCTTCCGACCGCTCCATCAGCCACCCGCTGGCAGCCAGCTCCTGGGCGGCGGCCTCGTCGCACACCGGCCCGATCTCGGTGCCCGGCCTGCGGAACGCCTCGTCGAGGGGATCGACACGCACCTGCGTGAGGATGGCCGCTACCTGCCCTCCGAGCTCGTTGTGCAGCTCCCGGGCCAACAGGTAGCCGGCCTCGGCCTGCTGGTCGGCGGCGATGACGTCGAGGCGGGGCAGGTCGGATGCGGGGCGGCGACCGACCCGCCACTGCAGGTCGGTCAGCAGCCGGATATAGGGGTCGCCGTCATATGTCACCACCAGCTGGTGGTGACCGGCCAGGCCGGCCAGGCACTTGGCGACGTCGAGGACGTGGCGGCGCTCCAAGCTCGTCCCGCCCGGAGACGGGTCGCTGACGCTGATGACCGCTCTCATGCTTCGACCTCATCACGCGGAGGGGCGGAGCGCTAGAGCCTTCGGTCACCGCGTAGCGACCGTCGCCGCCCGACGCGGGGACTTACGCCCCTGTCGGCGCGCCCGGCCCCGGAGAGATCATGGCTGCAGGGACCTGACGATGGAGAAAGTAGGGACCAATGGCTCAGGGCGACGAGCAGACGACAGTGATCAGCGCTCTCTGGCCTGACGAGTGCATGGATCTCATCAGCACCAGCGGCGTAGGGCGGTTCGTGTTCAGCTCCGAGCGGGGACCGGTCGCGCTGCCGGTGCACTATGTGGTGGTCGACGGCGACGTGTACTTCGCGGCCCGCCGCGGCGGCAGCATCGAGGCCGACCTGCCCGACGCGCCCGTCAGCTTCGAGGTCGACGACCTCGATCCCGGCGCCCCCGAGCGCTCCGAGGAGTGGAGCGTCCTGCTCACCGGACGGGCTCGCGCCGTCGACGACCCGGAGCTTCTCCGGCGCCTGGAGGAGATCCGGCCCTCCGAGGGCCAGCAGCCACCGGTGTGGGTCCGCTTCGTGCCGATCGAACGCTCCGGGAGACTGTCGGTGGCGAGGGCCGTGTCGACCCGGATCGTCACGTGACGGCGACGACCGGCGGCGATTCGCTGGTGGTGGGCGTCGACGGCTCCCCGTCGAGCGAGGACGCCCTCGGCTGGGCGTGCCACGAGGCCGTCCGCCGCCCGGCGGAGGTGCTCGCGGTGTTCGTTGCGCCGGCCTACGTCGATCTGGACCCCGACACCCTCGGACCGGCGGTCACCGGCGAGGGCAATCGGGCGCTGGCGGAGGCGCGCGCCGCGACCACCACCGCCGTGGTCCACCGCCTGGTCCGCTGCGGGCCGGCCGCCCCGGTCCTGCGGATGCTGGCCGTCAGGCGGGGAGCGGCGATGCTGGTCGTCGGGCGGGGCGGCGCCAGCGGCTTGGGGCGCCTCGTCGTCGGGTCGGTCAGCGACGCTTTGGCGCAGGATCCTCCTCAGCCGCTGGCCGTGGTGCCGGCCGGCTACGCCAACGCGGCACGAGCGAAGGTGGCCGTGGTCGGGGTGGACGGGTCGGCGCACGCCGACGCGGCGCTGCGCTGGGCGGCGACGCGCGCCGCGGCGACCGCCAGCCGGGTCCGGGCGGTGCTGGCCCGCGACGGCGGCGACCGCCACCGCCCCCCGCCCGACGCCCGACTAGACGCCGTCCTCGCCGGTCTGGACCCCGCGCTGCGGGCCTTGGTCGACCCGGCGGTAGTGCAGGGCACCCCGGCCGACGCCCTCTGCCACGCGGCCGGCGACGCCGACCTGCTCGTGGTGGGCACCCGGGGACTGGGCCCGCTGCGCCGGCGGGTGCTCGGATCCACCAGCCGGGCTGTGCTGCACGGCTGCCGCGTGCCGCTGGTCATTGTCCCCTCCGCAGTGACGCCCGACGCCGACCGCTCCTCCGCCCTCGCCGGCCGGGACGCGACCGGAACCGGGGTCAGCCGCTGACGGGTACGTGCCAGCGGAGAAGCGCTCCCCCTTCGGGGACGGTCTCCAGTTCGAGCCCGCCGCCGAGGCGCTCGGCCCGGGTCCGCATGTTGCGCAGGCCGTGGCCGCCGGAGTTGCGGGCCGCTTCTTCGGTGATCCCGACCCCGTCATCGGCGACCTGCAAGGTCAAGGTCCGGTCCCGGACGCCGACCTCGACCGACACCCGCCCTGCGCCGGCGTGGTGAACGACGTTGGAGATGGCTTCGCGCAGCACCGCCAGCAGCGCCTCGGCGGTCGTGTCGTCGACCACCGCGTCGACCGGCCCGTCGAAGGTCACCTGCGGCTCGGATCCGAGGATCCGGCCCGCCTCTCGGGTCAGCTCGAGGACCGACGAGCGCACCCCCGAGCCCCGGTCGTGGCGAGCGTCCTCCAGACCGAAGATCACCGTGCGGATGTGACGGATGGTGACGTCGAGGTCGTCGACGGCGGCGGTCACCCGCTGCAGCGCCATCGGGTCGTCGATCATCCGGCTGGCCCCGTGAAGCGACATGCCGGTGGCGAAGAGGCGCTGGATGACCGAATCGTGCAGGTCCCGGGCGATGCGCTCCTGGTCTTCCAACACCGCGAGACGCTGGCGGTCGCGCCGGGCCCGGTCGCGGTCCAGCACCACACTGGCCTGCGCGGCGAAGCTGCGCACCATGTCCAAGTCGGCTGCGTTGAACGGCGGCCGGCCGGTCGAGCGGCACACCGCCAGCGTCCCGAACGGGCGGCCACCGGCGGTGAGCGGGGTCCACACCGCGGGGCCGATCAGCCCCCCCTGGACCTGCGGCTGGCGGCTGCGGTGGTCGCTCGACGCGTCCTCGAGGACGATGGTCTCTCCGTGCTGGAGCACCTCCCCGGAGATGGTCCCGGCGATCGGGAACCGGTCACCGATGTCGCCTTGCGCCAGCGAACCGTCGACCACCTCGATGGCCAAGCTGACCCCGTCGGGTTGCGGCAAGGCGACGGTGGCCAGCTCGGCGTGGAGCAGCACCCGGGCGTGGCGGGCGATCAGGTCCAGGCTCTGGGCCCTCCCCAGACCGCTCAGGACCGCCCCGGCGACCTCCTGCATCGCGGCCAGGGCCGCTTCGCGCTGCAGTACCTGGGCGAAGAGACGGGCGTTGTCGATGGCGACACCGGCAGCCGACGCCAGGCTGAGGGCCAGCGCCTCGTCTGAGTCGCTGAAGGTCCCCGAGCCCACCTTGTCCGCCAGGTACAGGTTGCCGAACACGTCGCCGCGCACCCGGACCGGGACCCCGAGGAACGACCGCATCGGCGGGTGATTGGGCGGGAACCCGACGCTGTCGGCGTGGTCGGTCAGCTCCGCCAGCCGCAGCGGCTTGGCGTCGCGGATCAGCGAGCCGAGCAGGCCGAGCCCTTTGGGCAGGTGACCGATCCGGCTTCGGTCCGCTTCGTCCAGGCCGACGGTGATGAACTCGGCCAGCTGCTCCCCCCGCTCGTCGAGCACACCGAGCGCGCCGTAACGGGCCCCGACGAGGTCGACGGCGGCCTCGACCACCTTGCGCAGGACCACCGCCAGCTCCAGGTCCGAGGTGACCGAGGTCACCGCGTCGAGCAACCGGCGAAGCCCCCGCGGGTCTAGGTGCTCGCTGTCCATGCCAGCACCTTAAATCCGATGCGGTGGAGCAACAAACAATGCCCGGTCCCGACCGGGTGGCGACCTTCGCCTCTAGCCCGCCGGTGCTCCTTCACCGTCCAATGGGGACGCCGACGCGCGACGAAACGGAGGAGCCGGTGCCTGTTAATGCAACGCCCGCACCCCGAGCGCCTTCACCGTCGGGTCCGGCGGAGCCCGGTGACGCCGCCGCAACCGTCGAACTGCCCGACGGGACGGTGGTCTGCGTCCGGCCCATCACCCCCGCCGACGTCGCCGCCCTAGTCGAGTTCCACGAGCATCTGAGCGCCGACACCATCTACCGCCGCTACTTCGCACCGCACCCGCACCTGGCGGCGTCCGAAGCCGAGCATTTCTGTGTGGTCGACGGTTACTACCGGTATGCGCTGGCAGCAACCCTAGACGGCGAGATCATCGGCGTGGCGCGCATGGAACGCCTCGATCCGCCGACCCGGGCGGAGGTCGCGTTCCTCCTGACAGACCGCTTCCAGCACCGCGGCCTGGGCCGGGTCCTGGCTGAGAGGCTGCTCGACGCGGCCCGGGCCCGGGGCGTGCAGGAGGTCATCGCCGACACGCTGTCGGACAACTACCCGATGATCCACCTGCTCGCCGACCTCGGCTACCCGGTGGCCTACACCAGGGATCAGGGGATCATCCGGATCACCTGTCAGCTCCCGCGACCGCCGGCGCAAGGAGCGCCGGTCTGAGCAGCCGGCCGGCTACCGGCCCGGTCCAAGGTGCCCGCAGGCCCACGCCCTCGGGACCTTCGGCCCTGACGCCCCCATGGCGGCGCCCAGCAGGATGGAAGTACCGCAAGGGAGGACGCAATGGACTGGCGCCGATGGGTTGGTGCGAAGCACCGTGAGGATGAGGTTGTCACCGAGGCCGCCAGGCTGATCGACGGGACTACCTACGACGCCAACTTCGGCAGCGGGCGCTACGTCCGCCCGTGGACCGTGGTCGGGGCTTTGGCCCACTGCGACCTCGGCCGCCTGGCCCAGCTGCGCACCCTGCCGCCGTCGACCCCGACGCAGAGCTGGCGCGCCACCTTGGCGTACCTGGCCACCGAGCTGGCGACGAAG
The DNA here is from genome assembly GCF_025499425.1 of Acidiferrimicrobium sp. IK. Classification (GTDB taxonomy): domain Bacteria; phylum Actinomycetota; class Acidimicrobiia; order Acidimicrobiales; family Palsa-688; genus Acidiferrimicrobium. Next base: position 140,850 of record NZ_JAIMCB010000001.1, on the reverse strand, counting down.
GCCTCGACGGCATCCGACCTGGCCCGCCTGCAGCGCGAGGTCCTGGTGCCGCTCGAGCTGGAGCTGCTGGCCCGGGGCAACGGGTGGATGTCGTGCCCGAGCGAACTAATCGACCTCTTCTCGGGGGAGCTGGCCAGCTATCAGCGCCGTTCGGGGGGATAGCGATGGTCCCCGACGTGCCGCTCACCACCGGCCTGGAAGAGCTCAGCGAGCGCCAGTGCCTCGAGCTGCTCGAGTCCCAGGATCTCGGCCGTTTGGCGGTCGTATTCCAGGGGCAGCCGGAGATCTTCCCCGTCATCTACGCCCTCGACGCGACCGGAGCGATCGTGTTTCGCACCTCCGACGGCACCAAGCTTTCGTCTGCGCTCAACCGGCCGGTCACCTTCGAGGTTGACTGGGCCGACCGCGACGCGCACGACGGCTGGAGCGTGGTGGTCCACGGCGTCGCCCACCACACCGAGACGATCAGTCACGGCAGCCGCCGTCTGGCCACCTGGCTGCCCGGCCGCAGCTACCTGGTCCGCATCACGAGGACGTCCATCACCGGACGCCGCGTGCCCGAGACCACCGATCCACGAAGGAGACGTGATGATCACCACCGATGAGACCACCGCCGATGAGACCACCGCCGATGAGACCACCACCGACAGCGCCGGCCTCCGCCATCGGCCCCACGACCTGACCGTGGAGGTCACCACCGAGCAGGGTGCCCGCTGCATCCACGCCCGCGGCCGCCTCGACTGGGTTACCGTCGACCGGCTTCGCCCAGCTCTGGCCACCTGCCGGGGCGAAAGCGACGTGGTCCTCGACCTGGGCGAGGTGGAGTCGCTCGACTCGGCCGGCACCGGCCTGGTCTTGTCGTCGATCGCCCGTCACACCGGCGCGGGCGGCGCGATGGCCCTCGTCGCCCGGCACCCGGAGGTTCGCCAGGTGCTGCTCGCGGTCGGCGCGTGCGACGTCGCGCCGCTGTCTTCCAGCGTCGACGAAGCCTGCGGACGGCTGCCGTCGGCCGCCGCGAACCCGCCCGCGTAGGAGCTGATCGGCCCCCATCTGCGTCGCGTCGTCCCGGAATGTCGGGACCTACGGCCCTAGGAGAGCTACGCCGGACCTGTCCATCCTTGAGCGTCCGGCAATGCCTGGGAGGGCTAAAGCGATGATGATGGACCGAGCGGCGCTGGTCGCTGCGCTCAACTTGAACGGCAAAGGCCACTTCGTCCACTGGACGTGGTTCACGGTGTCGGTCGCCAACTTGGTGGTGATCCTCATAATGATGGCGCTCTTCGGGGCGGCGCTGATCCTTCCGTTCCCCGGCCACAACCGCCGGGCGTCGCACACCGGCCCGGCATCGGGCCCCGGCGCCGACGGGAACGGCGATGCCCCCGCCGCCCGGGCCGTCGTCGATCCCGGCGACCCGGAGGACCAGGCCATGTGGACCGCCCGGATCCGGCGCCGGGCGCTGAGGGTGCTCCCGCCCGGCAAGCTCCTCCCCGACCGGCAGCCCGCCTACGTAGCGTCGTGGATCTACATCTTCGGGGTGGCGACCATCGCCGCGTTGGCGGTGGTCATCGCCTCCGGCACGGCTATCGCTCTCGGAGGCCCGGACTGGTGGAAGACCAACCCGGTCGGGCACTTCCTAAACAGCGTCCATCTGTGGTCGGTCGAGATGTTCATGGCCTTCATGGTCATCCACCTGTGGGGCAAGTTCTGGATGGCCGCGTGGCGAGGCCGCAGGGCGCTGACGTGGATCACCGGCGTCGTCGCCTTCATGGCCTCGATCGTCGAGTGCTTCACCGGATACCTGTCGCAGCAGAACTTCGACGCCCAGTGGATCGCGACCAACGGCAAGGACGCCATCAACACCACCGGGCTCGGCGGGTTCTTCAACCTGTTGAACTTCGGTCAGATGCTGATGTGGCACATCGTGCTCATCCCCCTCGTCCTCATCGCCCTGGTCGGCGCCCACGTGCTGATGGTCAGGGTGCGCGGCGTGGCCCACCCCCTTCCTCCGACCAGGATCCGCGACAAGGCCGCCCGGCGGGCCGCCCGCGCCGCTGACGCCGCGGAGTGGCGGGGCCCGACGCGCCGTTATGACATCGTCAAGGAGGCCACCGTGGCCACCGCGATCTGCCTGGCCCTGGTGCTAGCCCTCGCCGGGTTCCTGTCCTCGCCCAACGAGCCGGCGGTCTCCATGGCCACGTGGGCCAAGGTGGCGCCCGACGACTTCCTCGCCACCGCCGCCTCGGAGCTGGGCTTGCAGAGCCCGATCTCCACCTACGGGCAGCCCTACAACAGCGGCTCCGACGGCGTGCAGCGCCTGGGTATCTCCTGGCAGTCGCTGGCCGGCGTGCACATCCCGATCAACCCGGCCGCGGCCTTCGTGGTCAACCCGTTGACCGCCGAGTCGGCAACCACCCCGGCCCTCCGGGCGGCGCTGGCGACGTGGAACTCGGCGTCGGCCAAGCAGCAAGGAGACTGGAGCCAGGCGTACATCACTGGCGTCGCCAAGGTCACCTTCAACGGCGATACCCCCGTCCTCCCCGCCGGGAACTACGGGCCGGTCGCGACGATGATGACCAGCGAGCTGGCGATGGCCCGAAGCGGCGGCCTGGACGCCGCCTTGATCAGCGGCCAGACGTTCTACGGCACCAACTACACCAAGCCGCTGCTGTTCCTCGCCGACGGGCAGTACTACTCGAACCTGGCGGCCTCGCAGCACCTCACCGGTGACCAGTGGGGCGTGACCAACGAGACCGGCAACTACCCGGGTCAGCCGTGGCTCTGGCTGTTCCAGCTGTGGTACCACACGCCGGGCATCAAGAACTCGACCAACATCGACCTGATCGCCATCTACCTGACCGGGGCGGCGACGATCCTGCTGCTGGCCATACCTTTCGTGCCCGGGCTGCGCCGCATCCCCGAGCTGGTCCCGGTGCACCGCCTGATCTGGAAGGACCAGGAGGGAGGCAACGGCGACGGTGACGGTCCCGACGGTCACCTGCGGACCCCGGTCGCGCCGCCCGCCACCGAGACCCAGGCACCCGGGCCCGAGGCGCCAGCCGCGACCTGACCGCGGCCTGAGACCGCGACCTGACGGTCCCCTCGTCCCCTCATCGGGCGCCCAGCGCCCGATGAGGGGCTTTGGACCCTGGCGCGCCACCCTTCCGGGTTGCGACTGTTGGTCTATGACGATGTCCACCCCACCACGCAGGAGCCGGCGATGATCCCCGAGACGATGAAGGCTGCCCTGGTTCGCCAGTTCGGCTCCGACCTCACCGTCGAGGACCGCCCGGTGCCGACCCCGGGTCCCGGAGAGGTGCTCATCAGGGTCGAGACCTGCGGCATCTGCCACACCGACCTGCACACCGTGCAGGGCGCGTGGTCGCCCCAACCAGCGCTTCCGTTCGTCCCCGGCCACGAGGCGGTGGGACGGGTAGCGGCCAAAGGACCGGAGGTCACCTACCTCCACGTCGGCGACCGGGTGGCGGTGCCGTGGCTCGGCTGGGCCTGCGGGCGCTGCCACTACTGCCTGACCGGCTCCGACGTCCTCTGCCGGCAACGCCGGCACACCGGCTACGACCTCGACGGCGGCTTCGCCCAGTACATGACCGCCAACGCCGCTTTCGTGGTCGGGGTCCCGCCTGGCATCGACCCGCTCGACGCCGCGTGCTTGTCGTGCGCGGGGGTCAACGCCTACAAGGCGGTCAAGGTGGCCGGGAGCGCCAGCTCGCAGCTGACGGCGGTGTTCGGCGTTGGCGGCGTCGGCCACCTGGTCATCCAGTACGCCCGCATCGCCGGCGCCGAGGTCGTCGCGGTCGACATCACCGGGCCGAAGATCACCCTGGCTCGGGAGCTGGGGGCCAGCCACGCGGTCCACAGCGGCGACGCCGACCCGGTGAAGGCCATCCAGCGGCTCGGCGGCGCCGACCAGGCGGTGGTCACCGCGGCGTCTCCGGTGGCGGTCGAGCAAGCCCTGGCGTCCCTCAAGGCGGGCGGGACCCTGGTCCTCGTCGCCATGCCCCCGGAGACCGCACTCGAACTGCCGGTGTACGACGTCGTGCGGGACGGCATCGCGGTGGTCGGCTCTCCAGGCGGCAACCGGGCTGACCTGCAGGAAACCTTCGCTCTTCACACCCACGGGCGGACCCGTCTGGTCCACCAGGCCCGCGGCCTGCACCAGATCAACCAGGCGCTTCGCGAGCTGGAGGCTGACACCGTCCCGGCCAAGCTGGTACTGGAGTTCCGTTAGACCCCCCGCAAGTGATGTTCGGCCCTACGCGGGCCTTCGCTCGGGGGTCGATGATCGAGACGTAGGGCGACACCGAGCGTGTCGCCACGACGAAAGCGGAAAGGACGAGGTCATGGCGACCAAGCGAGAGGGAACCGAAGCTGCCATGCCGACCACTGACGGCCGGCGGGGCGCGGCGCAGGCCGACCGGGCCGGCGGGCAGTGCCACGACCCCTACGACGAGACGCCCTCCGGAGCGCCGGGCGCCCCGATCGCCGTCCCGGACGCGACCGGCTGCCACGACCCGGTGGACGAGTCGGCGTGGGTCCCGGCCCGCCCGTGACCGGCGTCGTTGAAAGATCCCGAAGCGAAGGACCGACGACGATGAACGAGGAGCACGACGAAGGCAGGCGGCCGGTGGTGGTAGGCGTCGACGGCTCCCCCGACAGCGACCTGGCCCTGCGATGGGCGTGCGACGAGGGCCGCCGGCGGGGCGTCGAGGTCGTCGCGTTGACCGTGGTTCCGGTGTACCCGGCGATGGCCGCCCCCGACGGGCCCGCCGCGGTCACCGAGGCGGAGGCGATCCTCCGAGCGTCCCTCGAGCGGGTCGCGTCGGGCGGTTTGCCGGTGCGGGCCGCGCTGGTGTGCGCCCCGCCCGCGCCGGGCCTGCGCTCCGAAGCCGAACGGCTCGACGCCGCCTTGGTCGTGGTCGGGCGGCGGGGCGCCGGGCGCTTCAGCCGGATGCTGGTCGGGTCGGTCAGCACCGCGCTGGCCCACAAGCCGGGCCGTCCGCTGGTGATCGTCCCCGGGCCCGAGCCGCTGCCCCCCACCGGCGCCCGCCAGCGCATCCTCGTCGGCGTGGACGGCTCGCCGGCGGCCGCCGCGGCGTTGGTGTGGGCCACCCACGAGGCCGAGGTCTCCGGCGCCACCCTCGACGTCCTCTACGCCAGCACCGAGCCGGTCTGGGGCGTCACCGACCGCCAGCCGCTGGTCGACGACGGCGCCCTCGGCCGCCCCACCTTGCCGGAGCTGCACCAGACCCTCGACGCGCTGCCGGCGTCGTGGCGCCACGAGGTTGACGTGCGGGTGGCCACCGGCGACGCCGGCACGCTCCTGTTGCGCAACAGCACCGCCTACGACCTGGTGGTGGTCGGCGCTCCCCGGCCCGGCAGCCTGCGCCGGAGGGTGTTCGGGTCGGTCAGCCAGTCCCTGGCCCGCCACTGCCCGGTCCCGGTCGCGATCATCCCCGCCGGCGTGACCGCCCGCGAGCCGGGCGACCTCCGCCTGGCCGCGGTCGGCTGAGCCGGCAGCCCAGCACGCACCCCGCCCCCCGAACCCCGAACCCCAGACGCGCAGAAGGAGCCGGCCCGGGGGGGGTAGACCGGCTCCTTCGCGAGTGGCATCAGGTCCAGTTGGGGGGATACCGGCCTGTGCAAGACCCAGTATGCCGGATCTCCCAGTATCTTTCAACCATATATCGTCGATGCTTGGCATCTCTGCTGACGATGGCGAGCGGGTGGCGGAGCTCCCCGCCGGGGCCCGCCGACCCCGGGCCGTCAGGTCGGGTCGGCGGCGTCGGGGGCCGGCGGGGCCAGGGCGACCTTGAGCTCCCGTTTGAGCACCTTGCCCGACCCGGTCTTGGGCAGGGCGTCGGCGAACGACACGCTGCGAGGGACCTTGTAGCTGGCCAGGTGCTCCCGGGCGAACGCCTCGACGTCCGCCGCGGTGACGCCGTCTCTGGCCGGGACCACCACCGCGTGAACCCGCTCCCCCCAGTCCTCGTCGGGGAGACCGAACACCGCCACCTCGTACACGTCGTCGCTCTGGTCGATGGCGGCCTCGATCTCGGCGGGGTAGATGTTCATCCCCCCGCTGATGATCATGTCGTTCTTGCGGTCGGCGATGTAGAAGTAGCCGTCCTCGTCGAAGTAGGCGATGTCGCCGACGGTGTGAAAGTCGCCTCGCCGGTCGGCCTCGTATTTCTCCTCGGCCTTGTAGTACGTCGAGAACATCGACGCGGCCCGGACGTAGAGCTCGCCGGTCACGTGGGGCTCGGTGACCTCGACGCCGTTGGGGTCGAACAACTTGACCTCCACCGCCGGCGCCGGCTTGCCGCACGACCCGGGCTTGCGCAGGTGGTCCTCGGGGCCGAGGACGGTGTCCACCCCGAGCTCGGTGGAGCCGTAGACCTCCCACAGCGAGTCGGGCGGGAAGTCGGCCATGTACAGCTTCTTCAGGGCCAGGGTCCACGGCGCGGCGTTGGCGATCATCCGGCGGATGGTGGAGCGGTCGTAGCGGTCTTTCACCTCCGCCGGCAGATGGCAGATCATCCGGATCGGGGTGGGAGCGGTGAAGCTGGTGGTGACCTTGTAGGTCTCTACCAGGCGCAGCCAGTCCTCGGGGTCGAACTTGTGCTGCACGACGATGGTGTTGCCGAGGGCGTGGGCGATCATGGCGAAACCGCCGGGGCCGGAGTGGTAGAGCGGCCCGGTGGTCAGGTAGACGTCGTCGGGGGTGTAGCCGATCAGGGCGACCAGCCCGCCGACCTGCTCGGGGTTGGCCGCGCCGGGGCGCACCGCCCCCTTGGGCCGTCCGGTGGTGCCCGACGTGTAGATCATGGTGGCGCCGACCTCGCCGTCGTCGGCCTCTCCGGCGCCGGGGGCGACGACGGGCGCCGCGGTGACCGGGAGGGCGTCGAGCCTGGCTTCCAGGGCGCCGTCACCGTCGAACACCAGCACCTCGCGGACCTTGGGCGTCTGCGCCCGGATCGCGTCGATCAGCGCCCGGTACTCGGCGTCGACCCACACGATCTCGGCGTCGCTGTTGTCGACGACGTAGGCCGCCTCCTCCGGGGTCAACCGGTAGTTGAGCGGCACCCCGACCGCGCCGCTCCTGCGGATGCCGTGCACCGCGACCAGCAGGCCCGCGGAGTTCTGCCCGCACCACACCACCTTGGTGCCGGGGCCGGCGCCGAGGCCCGACAGGAGGTGGGCCACCTGGTTGGCGCGGGCGTCGAGCTGGGCGAAGGTGTAGGTGACGGTCGGCTGGCCGGGGCGGTCGTCGATGACCGCCGGCTTGGTGGGGGTGGTCTCGGCGTAGACGGCCAGGGTGTCGCTCACCGGGCGACCTCGCCGGCGCCCGGGTGCGTCCGGGTCACCCTCGGGTGGTGGTCGTGCCTCGATCCTTGCATGCATCCCCCTGAAGCGTGCTGTCGTGAAGCGACGATCCTGCCATGTCAGGCCCGGGTGGTGGCCCAGGGGGCGCCCCGCTGCGGGTCGGGCTCGCCAGGGAGGCCGAGGACCCGCTCGGCGATGATGTTGCGCTGCACCGCCCAGGTGCCCCCTCCGATGGTCAGCGCAGGCGAGAAAAGGAAGCCGTAGTGCCAGATCGGGCTGATCTCCTCGCTACGGCCCCGGGGGTTGACCGAGGTCGGCCCCTCCGCCGCCCGGCCCTCCAACCGGCCGGCCGGGCCGCTGCCGGCGAGCATCCCCGCCGCCCCCACCAGGTCCTTGGCCACCGCCATCAGGTGCTGGCCGTGCTCGTCGGCCAGCAGCTTTTGCACCGACACCTCCGGCCCGGGGGACTTGCCGGCCAGGCGGGCCGACAAGCTGCGCAGGCGGATCAGGCGCAGCACCTCGCTCTCCGCGAACAGCGCGGCCAGGCGCTGACGCTGGAGGGGGTCACCGACGCCGCCCGCGTCCCGGACCAGGCGGAGGAGGTCCTCCGCGGTCGGGCCCATCCCCCACAGGGCGCCCCCGCTCGACAGCGACACCCGCTCGTTGGCCAGCGTCGCCTTGGCCAGCCTCCACCCGTCGCCGGGCTGCCCGACGATGGCGTCGGCCGGCAGGCGGACGTCGTCGAAGAACACCTGGTTGAACGAGTGCGCGGTGGTCATGTCGATGATCGGGGTCATCGAGATCCCCGGGGCGTCCATCGGGCAGATGAAATACGAGATGCCGCGGTGCTTCGCCACGTCCGGATCGGTCCGGGCGATCAGGATCCCGAAGCGGGAGTGATGGGCGCCGCTGGTCCAGATCTTCGAGCCGTTGACGACCCACTCGTCGCCGTCGCGCTCCGCGCGCGTCGCCAGCGACGCCAGGTCGGAGCCGGCGTCGGGCTCGGAGAACAGCTGGCACCAGATCTCCTCGCCGGCCAGGGCAGGGGCGAGGTACCGCTGCTTTTGGGCGTCGGTCCCGGCCAGCAGGATGGTCGGCGCGGCCCACCCGATCCCGATCGGGTTGAGCGGCCGGCGGACCCCGGCCCCGGCCAGCTCCTCGTCGATGATCAGCTGGTACACCGGGTCGGCGTCGAGGCCCCACGGCGCCGGCCAGTGCGGCACCACGTAGCCGGCGGCGACCAGCTGGCGGGCGCTGGGCGAGGGGTGCGCGGCGAGCCACGCCCGCACCTCGAGGCGGCGGGGGTCGTCGGGGGGCGCCAAGTCGAAGTCCACGCCTGAGGTTCTACTCCGAGAATTCGAACCGGACACCCCGCGTCGCACCGATCGGCAGCGCGAAGGCGTCCTCGTCGTCGCCGGCCTCGGTGCCGACCCCCCGGGTCTGGAAGTACCGGCGGGCGTCGTCTAGGTCTCGCACCTGGAACACGGTGGAGCGGATGCCGTCGCCGTAGCGGGCAAGGTGGTCGCCGATGCGTCCGGGGCCGGTCGGGGCCAGCAGCTCGACGACGGTCCCGCCGAGGTGCAGGCCCACCACCGACGCACCCGGGCCGGCCCGCTGCGCCTGGTAGGCCGGCTCCGCCCCGAGGAAGTCCCGGAAGAACGCGGCGGCCGCGGCCAGGTCGCCGACCGCCACCGACCACCGCTTGAGGCCCACGTAGCCGATCGGGTGGGCCGCGAAGTGCGCCGGCGCCTTGAGCTGCTCCATCCACGTCGGGTTGGGCGAGGAGTGAAAGTTGCCCTCGTAGAACTCGAACGCGATCCCGAACGCCTCCCCCGGGTGGACGTGGAACGCCACTCCCAGCTCCCTGATGACCCGCAGCCCCTGCGCCCGGGCCGCCCGGCGGGCGTGGTCGATGTCGGGCACCTCGAACTCGATGCCCACGTAGTGCGGGCCGTAGCGGGCGTTGAGCAGGAAGTGGCGGGGGGCGAACACCTCGAAGAGCGTCCCGCCGATTGTGACCAGGCTGGCGAGCCACTCCTCCGAAGGCAGGTTGGTGTTCAAGCGGGCCCCGAGCAGGTCCATCAGCTGGCCGTTGCTGGCGGACAGGTCCTCGGCCACCAGGTTGATGTGGTTCATGTGCAGGGGGCTGACGGCGCCGGTCATGCCGGTACCGTACTTCAGATTGGTTGACGTCAACGTCGAAACCTGCCAGCCTTGCGCCACCGAACATGGGGGACCTGAATGAAGCTCAAGCGTTACAAGGCAGTGGCCAGTCTCACGGTGGCCGCGGCGGTCGTGGCCGGCTGCGGCAGCTCGTCGAGCACCAACTCGTCGGCCGCGACGGCGGCGAGCGCCACCACCGGCGCCGGGCCGGCCGCCGGCTCGGGCGGCGCCGACAAGGCCAAGGTGTACACCATCGGCGTCCTCGCCGACGAGACCGGGCCGGGCGCGTCGGCCAACAAGAGCTTCCTGCAGGGCGCGCAGGCAGGCATCGGCATGGAGAAGGCGGACGGCTGGAAGTTCAACTACGTCGTCGGCGACACCGCCACCTCGCCGGCCACCGCCTTGACCGCAGCCCACCAGCTGGTCGACCAGGACCACGTCGACGTGGTGCTCGTCCAGTCGGCGGTCGCGTTCGGCGCCGCGCCGTACCTGACCAAGCAGGGCATCCCGGTGGTCGGCGTGGCCCAAGACGCCAACGAGTGGCTGCCGTCGAAGAACATGTTCTCCGACTTCGGGTTCCTAAACGACACCGTCGTCACCCAGACCGCCGGGAAGTTCTTCAAGCTGGTCGGGGCGACCAAGGTCGGGACGCTCGGTTACAGCATCTCGCCCAGCTCCGCCGACTCGGCGCGCGCCGCGGCCATTTCCGCTCAGGCCGCCGGCCTGGCCGCCCCTTACGTGAACCCGCAGTTCCCCTTCGGCAGCACCAACATCGCCCCCGAGGCGCTAGCCATGAAAAACGCCGGTATCGACGCCCTATACGCCAGCGTCGACCCGAACACCGGCCTCGCGCTGATCAACGCCCTCCGCCAGCTGGGTGACAGCCCGAAGGCCCCGTACCTGGCCACCGGCTACGGCGGCGACCTCCTCCAAGCCGGGCCGGCCGGCGAGCAGTCGGCGCAGGGGGTGTACTTCACGACGTCGTTCGAGCCGATCGAGATGAACACGCCGGCCACCCAGAAGTTCGCGGCCGCCCTCAAAGCCGTCGGCGTGACCACCGAGGCCACCTACGGGGAGTACAACGGCTACGTGTCCACCGCCCTGCTCGCGCAGGGCCTGGCCGGGGCGGGGAGCAACGAGACCAAAAGCTCGCTGATCGCGTCGCTGTCGGGCATCACCAACTTCGACGGCGCCGGCCTGCTCGGCACCCACACCCTGGACCTGTCCAACCGGCAGGCCACCGCCGGGGGCATCGACGGCTGCTCGTACTTCACCCAGTTCGAGGGGACCACCTTCCACCTGGTGGCGGGAGCGGACCCGCTGTGCGGTTCGGTCATCCCGGGCAAGGTCGCCGGCTCCTCGTAGCGGCAAGCCGCAGAGCAAACCCCGGGCCGCCTATCGTCGGCGCATGCAGTGGACCGACGATCACGACCGCTTCCGCCAGGCGGTCCGGGGGGTGCTCGACCGGGAGGTCCAGCCGCATGTCGACGAGTGGGAGGCGGCCGGGATCTTCCCCGGCCACCAGCTGTTCAAGGCGCTCGGGTCCGCTGGCCTGTTCGGTCTGGAGTACGACCCGGCCGACGGCGGGCAGGGCGCCGACCACTCCTACACGGTGATCCTCGGCGAGGAGCTCGGGCGGGTCGGTTGCGGCGGGATCCCGATGGCCATCAGCGTCCAGACCGACATGGCCACCCCGTCCCTGGCCCGCTTCGGGACTCCCGAGCTCAAGGCCGCCTACCTGGCCCCCGCCCTGCGGGGGGAGATGGTCGCGTCGATCGCGGTCACCGAGCCCGACGCCGGCTCCGACGTCGCCGGTCTGCGGACCCGGGCGGTTCGCGACGGCGACGAGTGGGTGATCAACGGCTCCAAGCTCTACATCACCAACGGCACCCAGGCCGACTGGCTGTGCCTGCTGGCCCGGACCTCCGACGAGGGCGGATCCCGGGGGATGAGCCAGATCGTGTTCCCGACGTCGACGCCGGGTTTCAGCGTCAGCCGATCGCTTAAGAAGCTCGGCAACCGCAGCTCCGACACCGCCGAGCTGTCGTTCGTGGACGCCCGGGTGCCGGTCGCCAACACCATCGGCGAGATCGGACAGGGGTTCCGCCAGCAGATGCGCCAGTTCCAAAACGAGCGGATGATCGCCGCGTACTCCGCGGTCGGCGCCATGACCGTGGCGTTGGAGAAGACCGCCGCCTACCTGAAGGAACGCAAGGCGTTCGGGCAGCCGCTGCTCGCCAACCAGTACCTGCAATACAGCCTGGCCGAGCTGTCCGCCGAGGTGGACATGCTCCGCCACTACAACTACGCGTGCGCTGACGCCTACCTGCGCGGCGAGGACACCACCCGCTTCGCGACCATCGCCAAGCTCAAGGCCGGGCGCTTGCACCGCAAGGTGGCCGACACCTGCCTGCAGTTCCACGGCGGCGCCGGCTACATGGAGGAGACCTGGGTGTCGCGGTTCTTTCGCGACGGGCGCTTGTTGTCGATCGGCGGGGGCGCCGACGAGGTCATGCTGCGGGTGATGTCGGTCCTCGACGGTTTCACGGCCTGACCCGGTGGTCGCCCTCCCAGAGATCGCCGCGGACCTGGCGGCGGAATGCGCCGCCCTCGACGAGCGCGTCGCGGGCATCGAACCCGACGGGTGGAGCATCCCGACCCCGGCCGAGGGGTGGGCCGTGCGCGACCAGATCAGCCACCTGGCGTACTTCGACGGCAAAGCAGTGCTGGCCCTCACCAACCCCGACGCCTTCGCCGCCCACGTCGACGCCGACGCCGACGCCCTCTCGGCCGGCGCCGCCGCCGACACCCCCGACGTGACCCTGGGCCGCACGGTGCCGCCCGCGGAGCTCCTGGCGGACTGGCGCGCCGGGCGGATCGCGCTACTCGACGCTTTGGGCGGCGTCGACCCCGCCGGGAGGGTTCCCTGGTACGGGCCGGCCATGTCCCCGGCCAGCTTCGTCACGGCGCGGATCATGGAGACCTGGGCCCACGGCCAAGACGTCGCCGACGCCCTCGGGCTGGCGCCGGTGGTCAGCGACCGGCTCCGCCACGTGATCTTCCTCGGCTGGCGGGCCCGACCCTACGCGTTCGCGGTCCGCCACGTCGAGGACCCCGGCACCCCCGTCGCGGTGGAGGCGACCGCCCCCGACGGCTCCCGGTGGGTGTGGGGCGAGCGCTCCGCCCGGGAGCGGATCACCGGCCCCGCGCTCGACCTGGCGCTGGTGTTCACCCGGCGGCGCCATCCCGACGACACCGCGGTGGTGGCGGAGGGGCCGGCAGCCACCGCCTGGCTGGCCATCGCCCAGGCCTTCGCCGGCGGGCCGGGCCCCGGCCGCCCGCCGCTCGGGGCGGCCCGCTGATGGCCCCGGTGCTGCCCACCGCGGTCAACCGGCGCGACCCGGCCCACCTGGACAACCGGGCCGGCATGGAGGCGCTCCTCTCCGAGGTGACCCGCCTGCAGGCGGAGGCCGCCGGCGGGGGCGGCCCCAAAGCGGTCGGCCGTCACCGCTCCCGCGGGAAGCTCACCGTGAGGGACCGGGTGGCTCTCCTGCTCGACCCCGACAGCCCGTTCCTGGAGCTGAGCCCGCTGGCCGGGGCGGGCAGCGAGTACGCGGTCGGCGGCGGGATGCTCGTCGGCATCGGCGTGGTGTCGGGCACCGAGTGCGTCGTGTGCGCCAACGACCCGACCGTCCTCGGCGGGGCCATGACCGCGATCTCGATCCGCAAGCTCCTGCGGGCCCTCGAGGTGGCCAGAGACAACCGGCTCCCCTACATCCAGTTCGTCGAGTCCGCCGGCGGCGACCTGCGGGGCCCCTCGGGTGACCCGGCGGCCGAGCTGCGCCGCAACCTCACCCACTTCGCCGACTCGGGCCGGATGTTCCACGACATCACCGAGCTGTCGGGCATGGGGATCCCGACCATCTCCGTCGTGTTCGGCTCCTCGACCGCCGGCGGCGCGTACCAGCCCGGCCTGTCGGATTACACGATCTTCGTGGAGGGCGGCGCCAAGGTGTTCCTCGGCGGTCCCCCGCTGGTCAAGATGGCCACCGGCGAGGACGCCGACGACGAGTCGCTGGGCGGCGCCCGGATGCACGCCACGGTGTCGGGGCTGGCCGACTTCCTGGCCGAGGACGAGCCCGACGCCATCCGGATGTGTCGCGACGTGGTGGCCCACCTCCACTGGCGTAAGGCCGGCCCGGGACCGGCCGTCGCCGACCCGGCCCCGCCGGTCCACGACCCCGACGACCTGCTCGGTCTGCTGGCCCCCGACCTGCGCAGCCCGCTCGAGGTCCGCGAGGTCATCGCCAGGATCGTGGACGGCTCCGAGTTCGAGGAGTTCAAGGCTCGCTACGGGCCGACGCTGGTGTGCGGCTGGGCGACGGTGCACGGCTTCGCGGTGGGGATTTTGGCCAACAACGGCGTCCTTTTCTCCGACTCCTCCCAAAAGGCGGCGCAGTTCATGCAGCTGTGCAACCAGACCGGGACCCCGTTGCTGTTCCTCCAAAACATCACCGGCTACATGGTCGGGCAGGACTACGAGCGGGGCGGCATCGTCAAGCACGGCAGCCAGATGATCAACGCCCTGTCCAACTCCAAGGTCCCCCACATCACCGTGATCCTCGGCGCCAGCTACGGGGCCGGCAACTACGGGATGGGCGGCCGGGCGTTCGACACCCGCTTCGTGTTCCTCTGGCCCACCGCCAAGATCGCGGTCATGGGACCCAAGCAGATGGCCGGGGTGATGTCCCTGGTCCGCCGGGGCCAGGCCGCCCGGCGGGGAGAGGCGGTCGACGAGGAAGCGGAGGCCGCGATGACCGCCGGCGTCGAAGCGTACGCGGAGGCCATGTCGCTCGGGTTGTACGCCACCGGCCGGGTGGTCGACGACGGGATCATCGACCCCCGCGACACCCGCGACGCGGTCGGCATGGCCCTGTCCGCCTGCCACAGCGGGCCGGTCGAGGGAGCCGCCGGCTACGGGGTTTTTCGGCTGTGACCCCGACCCCGATCCGCCGGCTGCTGATCGCCAACCGGGGGGAGATCGCCCGGCGGGTCATGCGCAGCGCCGCCCAGATGGGGATTGCGACCGTCGCGGTGTACGCCCCGAGCGACGCGGCGGCCCCGTTCGTAGCGGAGGCCGACACGGCGGTGGCGCTTCGCGGTTCGAGCCCGGCGGAGACCTACCTCGACGCCGAGCAGCTGCTGGCCGCGGCGGACGCCGCCGGAGCCGACGCCGTCCACCCCGGCTACGGGTTCCTCTCCGAGCGGGCGTCGTTCGCGCAGGCGGTCATCGACGCCGGCCTGACGTGGGTCGGTCCGCCGCCGGCGGCCATCGCGGCGATGGGCGACAAGCTGGCGGCCAAGGACCTGATGGCCGCGGCGGGGGTCCCGGTCCTCGCCTCGCACCGGGTCGGGGACGGCGCGCTGCCGGCCATCCCCGCCGCGGAGTTCCCGGTGCTGGTCAAGGCCGCCGCTGGCGGCGGCGGCAAGGGCATGCGCGTCGTGGCCGGCCCCGGCGACCTGGCCGGGGCGGTCGAGGCCGCCCAGCGCGAGGCGCTGCGGGCGTTCGGCGACCCGACCGTGTTCGTCGAGCGCTACCTGCCCGACGCCCGCCACGTCGAGGTGCAGATCCTCGCCGACGGGCACGGCACCGTCGTGCACGTCTTCGAGCGGGAGTGCTCCATCCAGCGCCGCCACCAGAAGATCATCGAGGAAGCGCCGTCGCCGGCGGTGGACCCGGCGTTGCGCTCCTTGATCTGCGCGGCGGCGGTGGACGCGGCCCGCGCCGTCGGCTACCGCAGCGCCGGGACGGTGGAGTTCGTCCTCGACGCGTCGCCGTCGGCGGGCGGGGCGTTCTACTTCCTGGAGGTCAACACCCGCCTCCAGGTGGAGCACCCGGTCACCGAAGCGGTCACCGGGCTCGACTTGGTCCGCGAGCAGCTTCGGGTCGCGGCCGGCCACCCGCTGTCGTTCGGGCAGGCCGACCTCCGCCTCGACGGCCACGCCATCGAGGCCCGGGTGTACGCCGAGGACCCCGCGGCCGGGTTCCTGCCCGCGACGGGGACGCTGGTGGAGTGGGCGGTGGCCGCCTCCCCCGCGGTCCGCGTCGACAGCGGGGTGGAGACCGGCACCGCGGTCGGAGTCGAATGGGACCCGATGCTGGCGAAGGTCGTCGCCCACGCCCCGACCCGGGAGGAGGCCGCGCTTTCGTTGGCCCTCGCCCTCGAACGGCTCCGGGTGCGGGGCGTCACCACCAACCGCGACTACCTGGTGGCGGTGCTGCGCAGCGCCGAGTTCCTCGCCGGGCACACCACGACGTCGTTCGTGGAGCGCGTCGCGCTGCCCCGCCGGCGCGACGTCGACGACGCCACCCTGGGGCTGTGCGCGCTGGCCGCCGCCCTGGCCGCGCAAGCCCGGCGAGCGGCCGCGGCCCCGGTGCTTCGCTCGCTGCCGTCGGGTTGGCGCAACAGCGACATGCCGCCGGAACGGGCCGGGTTCTCGCTCGGCACCGACCCGTCCCGGGCGGTGACCGTCTCCTACCGGCGCCGGCGCGACGGCGCCTTCGACGTGGTGGTGGCGGGGGCCGGCGAGCCCGCGGCGCGCACCGCGCTGATCGCCGGGCTCGACGGCCGTCAGCTGGACCTGGTGGTCGACGGCGTGCAGCGCCGCTTCGACGTGCTCGACACCGGGACCGGCCGCTGCTTCGTGCAGGGCCCGGCCGGCGACGTCGAGCTTCGAGTCGCCCCCCGCTTCCCCGACCGGCGCGCCGACGAGGCCGGAGGGGCCCTCAACGCCCCGATGCCCGGGCGGGTGCTGGCCGTTCACGTCGAGCCGGGCGACGTCGTCGCCGCGGGCAGCGCGCTGGTGGTGATGGAGGCCATGAAGATGGAGCACCGGGTCAACGCTCCCCACGACGGCACGGTGGCCGCGGTGCCCGTCGCCGCCGGCGACCAGGTCTCGGCGGGTGACGTGCTCGTCGTGCTCGACGCGCCGGCCGCCGACACCGCCCCCCTCGACGGGAACGCCCGGTGACCGGGGCGGCGCTGCGCGTCGCCAACTGCAGCGGGTTCTACGGCGACCGGGTGGCCGCGGCCCGCGAGATGGTCGACGGCGGACCCATCGACGTCCTCTCCGGCGACTGGCTGGCCGAGCTGACCATGCTGATCCTGGCCAAGAACCGCCTCCGCGACCCCTCCGCCGGCTACGCCCGCACCTTCGTCACCCAGATGCACGACGTGATGGCCGACTGCTTGGACCGGGGCGTCAAGGTGGTGGCCAACGCCGGCGGGCTGGCCCCAGACAGCTGCGCGCAGGCGGTGCGGGCGGTGGCAAAGCGCCTCGGGCGCCGGCCGGTGATCGCCACCGTCACCGGCGACGACCTGGTCGGCCGGCTCCCGGAGCTGCGCGCCGCGGGCGTCACCCTCGACAACCTCGACACCGGTGAGGCCCTCGGGGACCGTCAGGTCCTGACCGCCAACGCCTACCTCGGCTGCTGGGGCATCGCCGACGCGCTGGCCCGCGGCGCCGACATCGTGATCACCGGCCGGGTCACCGACGCCGCCCTGGCGATGGGCCCCGCCGCGTGGCACCACGGCTGGGCCCGCGACGACTGGGACGCCTTGGCCGGTGCGTGCGTCGCCGGGCACGTCATCGAGTGCGGAGCCCAGGCCACGGGCGGCAACTACGCGTTCTTCGCCGAGGTGCCCGGCCTGGAGCACCCGGGGTTCCCGATCGCCGAAATCGCGGCGGACGGCAGCTCGGTCATCACCAAGCACCCGGGCCACGGCGGGATGGTGTCGGTGGGGACCGTCACCGCGCAGCTCCTCTACGAGATCGGCGGCCCGGCGTACGCCAACCCCGACGTCACCGCCCGCTTCGACAGCATCACCTTGACCCAGCTCGAGCGCGACCGCGTCGCCATCACCGGGGTACGCGGCGACTCGCCGCCGGCGACCACCAAGGTGGCGCTCAACTACCTGGGCGGCTACCGGACCACCGTCAGCTTGGTGCTCACCGGTTTGGACATCGAACCCAAAGCGGAGCTGGTGACCCGCAGCCTGTGGGCGGCCATCCCCGGCGGGGCGGCGGCTTTCGCCGAGGTCGACGTGGCCCTGCTGCGCACCGACCACCCCGACCCGGCCACCAACGAGGCGGCCATGGCCGAGCTGCGCATCACGGTGCGCGACCCAGACGAGCGCAAGGTCGGCAGGGCGTTGACGGCGGCGGTCACCGAGCTGGCGCTCTCCAGCTACCCCGGCCTGTTCGCCGGCCCGTCGCAGACCGCCAGCTACGGCGTCTACTGGCCGGCGCTGGTCCCGGCGCCGATGGTGGCCGCGGTCGTCGACGTCGACGGGACCCGCCGGGTGGTCGAGGCGGTGCTGCCCCCCGACCCGCCCGTCGTCGCCGACGTCGAGCCGGTCGCGCTCGGGGGCTGGCCGGGCGGCCCGACCGTCGACGTGCCCCTCGGCCGGCTGTTCGGCGCCCGCAGCGGCGACAAGGGCGGCAACGCCAACGTCGGCGTGTGGGCCCGCTCCGCGGCGGCGTTCGCGTGGCTGTCGGAGGCGCTGACCGTCGAGCGCCTCCAAGCGCTGCTGCCCGACACCGCCGAGCTGACCGTCGTCCGTCACGACCTGGCGAACCTGTGGGCGCTCAACTTCGTGATCGTCGGCCTCCTCGGCGAGGGGGTGGCGGCCTCCAGCCGGGTGGACCCGCAAGCCAAGTCCCTCGGGGAGTACCTGCGGGCCAAGGTCGTCGCGGTCCCCGAGAGCCTGCTGTGAGCTTCTCGGTTTCGGGCGGGGTGGCCACCATCACCATGGACCATCCCGAGAACCGCAACGCCATCACCCCCGAGCTGCTGGCCGAGGTCGGCGCGGCGCTGGCCGACGCCGGAGCCGACCCGGCGGTGCGGGTGGTGGTGCTGACCCACACCGGGCCGGCGTTTTGCGCGGGCGCCGACTTGAAGCGCGCCGGGGCTCGGTCGCACGCCGCGGCGCCCCACGACATGGCCGGGGTGCTCAGCGCGGTCATGGACAGCCCCAAACCGGTCGTGGCCCGCATCGCCGGTCACTGCGCGGGCGGCGGCGTCGGGCTGGCCGCCGCGGCGGACATCTCGATCGCCGCGGCCGGGGCCCGCTTCGCGTTCAGCGAGGTCCGCATCGGCGTGGCCCCCGCGATCATCTCGGTGGTGTGCCTGCCCAAGCTGCGCCGGGCTGACGCCCTCGAGCTGTTCCTCACCGGCGAGCGGATCAGCGCGGCGCGGGCGGCCGAGGTCGGGCTGATCAACCGGGCGGTGCCCGACGACGAACTGGACGCCGCGGTGGCAGGCGTGGTGCGCGCCCTCCTGGCCGGCGCGCCGGGCGCCCTGGCGGCGGCCAAGTCGCTGGTCTACGACGTGGGCGGCATGGAGCGCGCCGACGCCTTCGCCGCGACCGCCCGCCTGTCCGCCTCGCTCTTCGAGGGGGAGGAGGCCCGGGCCGGGATGGCCGCCTTCGCCCGCAAGGAGACGCCACCGTGGGTGCCGCAGTAGCGTGTGCGCCGCCCTCCTCGCGGGGCGGGTGCAACCTTGGGGTCGGTTGAATCGCACGTCGGGCATGGGGGAGGCAGGATGGACCGGGGCATCGGCAGCTGGGTGACCAAGCGGGCCTGGAACGACGGGGACCGGGTGGCGCTGGTGGAAGGCGAGCGGGCCTGCACCTACGACGACTTCGATCAGCGCACCGACCGGCTGAGCCAGTCGTTGCTGCGCCTCGGGGTCCGCCGGGGCGACCGGGTGGCGCTGCTCATGTACAACTCCGCGGCGTTCATGGAGACCCTGTTCGCGGTGGCCAAGCTGGGGGCGATCGCGGTCCCCGTCAACTTCCGCCTGGCCCCGCCGGAGGTCGGCTACATCCTGGCTGACTCCGGCGCCGACGTCTTGGTCCACCACGGCGGCCTCGCCGACCTGGCCCGCCGGGCGGTGGCCGAGGAGGGAGTCAGGGTACGCCACCGCCTGGTCGACCCCGGGCCTCTCGGCGGCGACGGGTGGCGCCCCGACACCGGCGAGCTGCCCTACGAGGCGGTGCTGCAAGACGGGCCGCTGCGGCCCGTCGCCATGGACGTGGACCAGCGCGACGTCCACGGGATCATGTACACCTCCGGCACCACCGGCCGGCCCAAGGGCGCGATGTTGACCCACGCCAACGCCATCGCCAACGCCATCAACAACGCGACCTACGGGCGGGGTTTGCGCCAGGGCGACGTGACGGTCACCGCGGCGCCGATGTTCCACATCGGCGGTCTGGGCGTGCACACCATGCCGCTGGTGTTCGTCGGGGGCACCACGGTGATCCAAGCGGCGTTCGTCCCGGAGCGGTGCCTGGCCGCCATGGCGGAGGTCCGGGCCTCGGTGCAGTTCTTGGTGCCGGCCATGTGGGCGGCGATCACCCGGGTCGCGGACTTCGACCGCTACGACCTCTCCAGCCTGGAGCTGTGCCTGTCGGGCGGCGCGCCGACGCCGCTGCCGGTCCTCGACTTCTTCGCCGAGCGGGGCGTGCCGTTCCAGGAGGGCTTCGGGATGACCGAGACCTCGCCTTCGGTGTCGGTCCTCGACGCGGACAGCGTCCGGGAGCGGGCCGGGTCGATCGGTCGGCCGCTCCCGGCGGTGGAGGCCCGCCTGGTCGACGAGTACGACAGGGAGGTCCCCCCCGGCACAGTCGGGGAGCTGGTGTTGCAGGGCGACAACATCTTCGCCGGCTACTGGATGCTGCCGCGGGCCACCGAGGAGGCCTTCCGGGGCGGCTGGTTCCACACCGGCGACCTGGGCCGGGTCGACGAAGAGGGGTTCATCACCCTGGTCGACCGGAAGAAGGACATGATCATCACCGGCGGCGAGAACGTGTACCCCGTCGAGGTGGAGCAGATCCTGGTCCGCCACCCGGCGGTGGTCGAGGTGGCGGTGTTCGGGGTCCCCGACGGCCGGTGGGGCGAGACGGTCGTCGCTGCGGTGTCGGTGTCGGAGCAGGTCAGCGCCGAGGACCTGATCGTCTGGGCGCGCGAGCGGATGGCCCACTTCAAGGCCCCGACCCGCGTCGAGCTGCTCGACGAGCTGCCCCGCAACGCCACCGGCAAGGTGCTCAAGACCCAGCTGCGGGCCGCCTACGGCGGGACCGAGGCCGCGGTCAGCCGCTGACGGTCACCGCAGGGGCGACGGGGTGACGGTGTCGCGCCCGGCCCGTTTGGAGGCGTAGAGCGCGGCGTCGGCGGCGGCCACCAGCGCGCTCGGCGTGGCCGCGGACCCCGACATCGTGGCGGTGCCGGCCGACGCGGTGAGCCGCATGCCGCGGATCGGCTCGCGCGAGAGGGCGTCGCGGAGCCGTTCGGCCGCCGCCACCGCCTCGCCACGGTCGCCGTTCGGGAGCAGCAGGGCGAACTCCTCGCCGCCGACCCGGGCCAGCAGCTCGTACTCCCGGCTCACCGCGCGCATGCGCGCCGCGGCCGCCAGGAGCACCGCGTCGCCGGCCGGGTGGCCGTAGGTGTCGTTGACCGCCTTGAAGTGGTCCAGGTCGAGCAGGACCACGCTCACCGGGTTGCCGAGCCGGCTGGCGACCGTCGACGCCCGGGCCAGCTCCTCCTCGAAGGTCCGCCGGTTGGCCAGGTGAGTCAGCGGGTCGGTGGTGGCCCGCTCTGCGAGGGCGTCCCACGCCGCCGCGCTGGCGACGCCCATGGCCACCGCCCCGGCGAACTCGGCGAGGCACTCGAGGATGTCGGGCGTGGTCTCCCGGCCGTGCCCGAGGGCCAGGCCGAGCGCCCCCCACTGCTCGCCGTTGACGAGGATCGGCGCGGCGGCCACCGCCCGCCCGCCGGCCTCCGGCGCCTGGCCTTCCTCCCGCTCGCCTTCCTCCCGCTCGCCGGCCGCGTCGATCGGCAGGTAGCGGGGCGCCCCGCCGCTGCGCAGCGCCAGCAGCACCGACCCGGGCTCGGCACCGGTGTCTTGCAGCCAGGCGGAACGCTCCGGGAGGGGCGGGTAGCTGGCGACCACCTCGACGGTCTCGCCGTCGAAGCGGGCCACCGCGGCGACCTCGGCCTCGAACAGCTCCTGCACCGACCGGGCCACCCGCTCGGCGACGAGGCCCACCGCGGCGCCGGCGGCGGTGGCCACCGCGATCTGGCGGAGCGCGACGTCGGCGGCCTCCTGCTGGCGCCCGGCGGTGACGTCGGAGCCGATGACCAGCCCGGCGAACACCTCGCCGGCGCTGTCGCGCACCGGGCCGACGGTGAAAGAGACGATCCGGCCTCGCAGGGAGCTGTCCCACGAGACCGTCTCGCCGCGGAGTGCGGCGAGGTAGCGGGGCCGCATCTCGGCGGCCAGTTCGGGGATCCCGACCTCGTCGATGGTCCACCCCTCCAAGTCGGCGGAGCTCAAGGCGAACTCCGCCAGCACCGGGCCCTCCGCGACGCGGTAGCGGAGATCGGTGTCGAAGAGCAGCACGAACGCGTGGGGCAGGTTGCGGGCCAGGGCCCGGTGCTCCTCCACGCTGCGGGCCACGGCCCGCTCGGCCGCGACCCGGTCGGTGACCTCGGTGACCAGCACGAAGAACCCGACGGTGCGCCCGCCCACCACGTCGGGGATGTAGGACGCTTGGGTGTGGCGCTCCCGGCCGGAGGCGTCGATCAGCTTCCGCTCGAAGTGCTGCTCCTCCCCCTCGAGCGCCGCGGTGATGTAGGGCAGGTTCTGGGCGTAGAGCTCCTCACCCAAGACGGCGCTGATGTGGACGCCGGCCATGGCGGCCGGGTCACACCCGAACCACTCGATATACGCATTGTTCGCCAATACGTTATGTCCGTTTCCGTCCCAATACGCCACCATCGCCGGCAGCCGGTTGAACAGCTTCCACAGCAGCCTGATCCGCTCACCTCCCAGAGCGGACGGATCTCCGGAGGGGACAGTTTCGCACGGCGCCTTCCCAACAACCTCCGACACGAGCACGCCCCCTCTCCTGGCAGCGGACCGTTCCTCGACCGGGCCGAGGCCCGACGCTACCGCGCAGTCAGCAACTATATGTAGCGCCGCGCCCGCGCTTCGTGGGCCCGGCACCCGACAATTCGGGCGGGGACTTCCCGGCGATATTCGGCAAATAGCTCAGAGCGGGAGCCGGCGGCGATACCCGTCAACCCGGGGTGATTCGCGCTCAGGAACCGCCGGCGACGTCGATGACGACCCGGCCGCGGGTCTTCCCCGCCAGGATCGCCTCGGCCAGCTCCGGGAGCTTGGCGAAGGGCTCTACGGTGGTCATGGCGTCGAGGTGCTCGAGCGGCAGGTCGGTGGCTAGGCGCTGCCACGCCTCGGCTCGGATCGCGGCCGGGCACTGCACCGAGTCGACGCCGAGCAGAGCGACGTTGCGGAGGATGAAGGGGAGCACGGTGACCGGCAAGTCGTTGCCTCCGGCCAGCCCGCACGCCGCGACCGCCCCCCGATAGCGGGTCTGGCTCAGCACCGTCGCCAGGGTGGAGGACCCGACGGTGTCGATCGCCGCGCTCCAGCGCTCCTTGTCGAGCGGGCGGCCCTGGGCTTCGAGCGCCGACCGCTCGACGATCGTCGTGGCGCCGAGCGACGTCAGGTAGCCGGCCTCCGCCGGCCGCCCGGTCGACGCCGCCACGCTGTAGCCCAGACGGGCCAGGAGGGCCACCGCCACGCTGCCGACCCCGCCGGCCGCGCCGGTGACCAGGACCTCCCCGTCCGCCGCCAGCTCCGGGGTGACGCCGTGGTGCTCGAGGGCCATGACGCAAAGCATCGCGGTCAAGCCGGCGGTGCCCACCGCCATGGTCTGGGCCAGCGACAGGCGCTCCGGCCGGCGGACCAGCCACCCGGAGCGCAGCGCCTGACGTCGGCTGTAGCCTCCCGGATGGGTCTCCGACAGCCCCCACCCGGTCACCACCACCTCGTCGCCGGGCGCCCAGTCGGGGCTGTCGCTGCTCGCCACCGTCCCCGCCAGGTCGATGCCGCAGACCATCGGGAAGCTGCGGGCGATCTTGCCTTTGCCGGTGACCGCCAGCCCGTCTTTGTAGTTGAGGGAGGAGTAGGCGACGTCGACCACGACGTCGCCGGCGGGGAGGTCCGCGTCGCTCAGCTCGACGATCGAGGCCGGGCCGCTGCCCGACGCCACCATTGCTTGGAAGGTGTCCACGCGGTGATGTCTACCCGCCGCGGGCCGGAGTCCGTCGGGATGGGCCACACCGCGGATGGACCGAAAGCCAGGCGACATGCAGGGCGCGCAGCGACCGGTTCGCAAATGTCGCTCTCCTGACCTTCGGGCGACGGGATGGTTAACCCCCGGTAGTATCTGGGGGTGCCAGCCGTCTGAGGGCGAGGAGACCAACACACGTGCATCTTGGGCGCCGCTCTCGGGACCGAGAGGCCACGCGTTGGAACTGGCGGTTGCGCTTCGCCGAGCTCCTCCTCCTGCCCGCCGGCTACTGGATCTACGCGCTGGTCCGGGACCGCGAGGGGCGGGCCCAGCGCCCGCTGGACTTCGCCCGGGCCCAGGTCCACGGCGAGGCGCTGGTCCACCTGGAGAGCCACGTCGGCATGGCCTGGGAGCGGGGTTTCCAGGAGGTCTTCTTGCACTGGCCGGTGGCCGTGCGGGCGTTGGACTCGTTCTGGTCGTACGGGTACCTGGTGGTCACCGTGGCCGTGGTCGTCGCCGCGCTGTGCCAGCGCCCCCAGCTGTACCGCCGGCTGCGCAGCGTCTTCGCGCTGTCGACCGCGGTGGCCATCGCTACGTTCGCGCTGGATCCGACCGTCCCGCCCCGGCTGCTGCCCGCCTCGTACGGGATGGTCGACACCTGGGCCACCCTGGGCGGCATCGCAGCCCGCACGCCGCCGGAGATCGAGCGGCTGTCGGACCCGTTCGCTTCGTTCCCGAGCATCCACGTGGCGTGGGCCGCCTGGTGCGTGATCGCGGTGGCCGCGATGACCCAGCGACGCTGGATCCGGGCCCTGATGGGCAGCTACCTGGCGCTGACGGTCATCGCGGTGGTGGCGACGGGCAACCACTACATCATCGACTGCGTCAGCGGTGCGGTCCTCACGGTGGGCGCGGCGGTGGTGGTCGGGACGGCCGACCGGCGCCGGGCGGGCGTGGCGGCGGGCCAGCTGGTCCCGTACTGGCGCCGCCTCTGCGGCCTGATACCCGGCGTGACCCGCGCCCCGGCCGCGGCCAGCGTCCCGGTCGCGGCCGCCGGGGCCCTCCGCGGCGAAGCGGTCGTCGCCGATCCCCTCCAAAGCGACCCGGTCCCGGCGGCGGGCGAGGAGCCGGCAGCGGTGGCGGTCGCGGCGCCCGTCGCAGCCGAGGCCAAGCCCGCCGGCGACGATCAGGACCTGGAGAGCTCCACCGCCCTGACCGCGTAGGGGCCGCCCGCCAGTCGGGCCCCGACGACGCGCCCGGCGCCCAGCAGCGGGTCGGTCGTGGCCGCGGCGATCACTTCCCGGGCCCGCCGGGCGACCAGGTCGCCGTAGGCCGTCGGCGCCCGCGACGGCCATTGCAGCGGCCCGACGACCACCAGGTGGCCGCCCGGGGCGACGCCGGCGGCCAGCGAGGCGATGAGGGCTGCGGGGTCCGCGGCGCGCAGCCGGGCGGTCAGGTCGTCCCAGTCGACCATGTAGGGGGCGGTGACCGGGCCGGTCGGGTCGGCGTAGCGGTAGCCGGGCCCCAGGTAGTGCGACACCACCGCCACGATGCTGGCCTGGTCGACGACGATCACGTCGCCTGGGCGCAGCCCGGGCCGCAGCACACCGGCCAGGCCGGCCACGTCGCTTTTCATGTCGATGGCGTGCCCGGAGGGGGCCAGCACCGGGAGGGCGCCAGCGAGCATCACCCCGAGCGCCCCGGCCGCGGCCAGCCCGGCCGGGAGCGCCCGCCGGGCGCCCGGCGCCGACCTGGGGGCCAGCCTGGCGGCCGCGCCCGCCACGCCGGCGGCGGCTTGGAGCAAAGCGGCCCCGCCGAGGACCAGCAGCGGCCCGGCGACCACGGTCAAGTAGCGCGCCGTCCACGACCCGCCGGCCTGGCCGGCCGCCCACCCGACCGCCACGGTAAGCGCCACGGCCGTCGCCACGACCGCCAGGCGACCCGGGTAGGCGCCGGCCCCGGTCACCGGCGCCGCCCGGGGCGCCCCACCGCGACGCACGGCGCCCCCCGCGACGGCGACCGCGGCGGCGGCGAGCGGCGGCCACGGAGAGCCGAAGGTGGCGTACAGCGGGTCGCGCAGCGCCGCCCCGAGCGACGGCGCGGCGGCCCACGGCGCCCCGGTGTGGCCGATCTGGTGCAGCAGGGTCGGCACCCACGGCAGGTACACCAATGCGGTGGCGGCGGCGAAGACGGTGGCGACCGCGCCGGCGCGCCGGTCCCGGCGGTGCGCGGCGAGGATCCACCCGGCGCCGGCCAGCGCCGCGACCAGGTAGACGCCCCAGTCGTGGAGCCAGGTGACGGCGATGGCACCGGCGACCGCCGCGACCAGCCACCGCCGTCCCTCTCCCTCCAGCGCCCTCAGGTAGGCGCCGGTGGTCAGGGTCGCGGCCAGCGCCACTATGGCGTACATGCGGGTCTCCGCCCCGTACCAGAGAAGCAGCGGGCTGCCCGCTGCCATGACCACCGCGGCCAGCGCGGCGCGCCGCCCGGCGGCGTAGCGGGCGGTCCACCAAAGCGCCGGCACGGTCAACGCCACCGCGATCAGCGACAGCAGGTGGGTGGCGGTCTCGCTGCGCCCCGCCACCGCCATCCAGAAGTGGAGCACCTCGTAGTACAGCGGGGGTGAGCCGTCCCGGGCCAGCAGCCTGGGGATGCGCGCTGCGGGCTGGGCGGCTATCCCGACCGAGATCCCCTCGTCGGCCCAGTAGGCGACAGGCAAGCGCAGGGCCGTCACCGCGACCGCCACCACCGTCGACGCGGCGACCACCGCCCCGTCGGCGAGACGGCTCGGTCGCGCCGAGGAGGCCGGCGTCACCGCCGCAGGCCGACGGCTCAGCGGGGTGAAGCCAGGCCGGCCGGCCGGCCGGCTCGCTCCGCCGCCGGCGACAACAGCGTGCGAAGGAGGTCGGCGACGTCGTCGCTGACCACCGTGTAGTACCGGTAGGTGCCCTCCTGGCGGGCCCGGACCACGCCGGCGAGGCGCAGCTTGGCGAGGTGCTGGCTCACGACCGTCGGCGACACCGTCGCCACCTCGGCCAGGCACGCCACCGACGACTCCCCCTGGAGCATGGCCCACAGGATCCGCAGCCGTGTCGGGTCGGAGAGCATGCGCAGGGTGTCGACGACGCGCTCGACGTCGTCGTCGTCGGGCAGCGTGAAGTCGTCGATGGCGTCGTGCATGACCGGGCGATCCTACCGCTGCGCTTGCCCCATTACATGCGACTATGCGAAGGTGCGAACCCATGAGGTTAGACAGCGCATGAGGTCAGCCAGCGCCGTGAGGTCCACGGGCCCGTGACCGCCGCCGTCCGCCCGGTCGTGCGGCGCGCCGAAGGACCGGGGAGGGCCCCGCGGCCGGGCCGGCCCGCTTCGGGCCTCGCCGGCCTGCGAGAGGTGCGGTGGGCGGCCGGTTCGCTCGCCTGCTTCGCCCTCGCCGCGCTCCTCGGCGCTGCCGGCGGCCCGCCGCCGCTGCAGTGGGTGCTGTGGGCGGCGTGCTACGCCTCGGGCGGGTGGGAGCCGGGCGCGGCCGGGCTACGGGCGTTGCGGGCCCGGGTCCTCGACGTGGACCTGCTGATGGTCGTGGCGGCGGTCGCGGCGGCGGCCATCGGCCAGCGCTTCGACGGTGGCCTGCTGATCGTCATCTTCGCCACGTCGGGCGCCCTCGAAGCGGTGGCGACCCACCGGACCGAACAGAGCGTCCGGGCCCTCCTCGACCTGGCCCCGGAGACCGCGACGGTGCTCGACGACGCCGGGCACGAGCGGGAGGTGGCGACCGGCGACTTGAAGCCCGGCGACACCGTCGTGGTCCGCCCCGGTGAGCGTGTCGGAGCGGACGGGACGGTGCGCGCCGGGGCCAGCGAGGTCGACCAGGCGTCGATCACCGGCGAGAGCACACCGGCGGTCAAAGGCCCGGGCGACGAGGTTTACTCCGGTTCGGTCAACGGCAGCGGGCTGCTGCGAGTGGAGGTCGCCAGGCCGGCGTCGGAGTCGGTCGTGGCCCGCATCGTGGCGCTGGTGGAGGCGGCCAGCGCGACCAAGGCCCGCACCCAGTTGTTCATCGAGCGGCTGGAGCAGCGCTACTCGGTGACGGTCGTGGCCGCGACGGTGGCGTTCGTGGTGGTGCCCCTGCTGGTCACGGACTGGTCGTTCCGGCGGGTGCTGCTCGAGGCGATGACGTTCATGATCGTGGCTTCTCCGTGCGCGGTGGTGCTGGCCACCATGCCGCCGCTGCTGTCGGCGGTTGCCCTGGCCGGCCGCCACGGCGTGCTGGTCAAAAGCACCGTGGTCCTCGAGCAGCTGGCCGGCATCACCACGGTCGCGTTCGACAAGACCGGCACCCTGACCGCCGGGCGTCCGGAGGTGACCTCGGTGGTGGCCGCGGCGGGCTGGGGCCGCGACGAGGTGGTGCGCCTCGCCGCGGCCGCCGAGGCGCCCTCCGAGCACGCGTTGGGGCGGGCCATCGCCGCCGCGGCCCGACGGTCGAAGCCGGAGCCGGGGTCGGGGTCGGGAGCCGGGGCGGCGGCGGCCGGCGCCGTCGAGGCGCAGGCCGGCACGTTTCGGGCCCTTCCCGGCCGGGGGGTGGAGGCGGTGGTCGCCGGCGCCTACGTCGAGGTCCTCAGCCCCCGCGCCGCGTCGGAGGCGACCGCCGGCGAGGCAGCCTCCGACGCGGGGGCATGGTGGCGGCCGGTGGTCGGGGACGCCGAGGCGGAGGGCGGCACGGCGGTGGTGGTGCTGGCCGACGGCACCCCGGTGGGCGTGATCGCCATGCGGGACCGGGTGCGCCTCGACGCGCCGGACGCGGTGGCGCGCCTGGCGGAGCTGACCGGGAGGCGGCCGGTGCTGCTCACCGGTGACAACCTGGCCGCCGCCCGCCAGGTCGCCGAGCAGGTCGGGATCACCGACGTGGCGGCGGGTCTGCTGCCGGAGGACAAGGTGGCGGCGGTCGTAGCCCGCCAGGCCGCCGGCGAGGTGGTGATGGTCGTCGGCGACGGGGTCAACGACGCGCCGGCGTTGGCCGCGGCCAACCTCGGGATGGCCATGGGAAAGTCGGGTTCGGACGTCACCTTGCAAGTCGCCGACGGGGTGATCATGCGGGACGCGCTGTCGACACTGCCCGCCCTGATGACGGTGGCTCGCCGGGCCCGGCGGATGGTCCACCAGCACCTGGCCTTAGCGTCGGCGGTGATCGTGGTCCTCGTCGGGCTCGACGTCGCCGGCCACCTGCCGCTGCCGCTCGGCGTCGCGGGACACGAGGGGTCGACGGTGGTGATCGGCCTCAACGGCCTCCGGTTGCTGCGCCGCAGGGCGTGGCCGGAGCCGTGATCACCCCCGAGCGGCGATCACCCCGGGGCCGGGCGGTGGTGGGCGGTGCGGGCGTGGGGGTCCTCGCCGCCTTGCACCGCGGGGCTCGAGTGGATGGTGGCCTCCCGCAGCCGGGGGACCTCGTGGAGGAGGTGGTGGTGGGCGTG
Source organism: Acidiferrimicrobium sp. IK (assembly GCF_025499425.1). Classification (GTDB taxonomy): domain Bacteria; phylum Actinomycetota; class Acidimicrobiia; order Acidimicrobiales; family Palsa-688; genus Acidiferrimicrobium. The sequence continues at coordinate 111,716 of NZ_JAIMCB010000001.1, read as the reverse complement.
CTCGGCGATGTCGTGGGCCTGGGCCAGGGACAAGGAGCCGTCCGAGGACACCTCCGCGACGGCGTGCAGCTCGTGGCCGACCCAACGGATCCGCACCGAGTCGACGGTCACGATGCCCTCGACGCCGGCCAGCACCCGACGGACCTGCTCGACTAGGGCCGGGTCCACCGCGTCCATGAGACGACGGTAGATGTCCCGGCCGGCGTTTTTGACCACGAAGAGGATGGCGACGGTGATCAGCAGGCCGACGATCGGGTCGGCCAGCCTCCATCCGGCTGCCACCCCGCCGGCGCCGACCACCACCGCCAGGCTGGTGAACCCGTCGGTGCGGGCGTGGTACCCGTCGGCTTCGAGCGCGGCGGAGCCGATCCGCCGCCCGACCCGGATCCGGTAGCGGGCCACCGCCTCGTTGCCGAGGAAGCCCACCACCCCTGCGGCCGCCACCCAGCCCAGCTGGTGGACGGAGCGAGGGTGCACCAGGCGGTCCACCGCCTCGAACGCGGCCACGATCGACGACGCGGCGATGGTGACGACGATGGCCACGCCGGCCAGGTCCTCGGAGCGGCCGTAACCGTAGGTGTAGCGGGAGGTCGGCGCCCTCCGGCTGAGGATGAACGCGGCGGCCAGCGGGATCGCGGTGAGGGCGTCGGCGAAGTTGTGGATGGTGTCGGCGAGCAGGGCCACCGACGCGCTGATCGAGAAGATCACCACCTGGATGACGGCGGTGACCGCCAGGCCGGCGAGGGACACCTTGAGGGCCCGCATCCCCTCGGCGCTGGCTTCTAGCGCGGAGTCGAAGGAGTCGGCCGCGTCGTGGCTGTGGGGCTTGAGCAGCGACAGGACCGCTCCCCTGACCCCACCGGGATGCTCGTGCCCGTGCCCGTGATCGTGGTCGTCGTGGTGCTCGTGGCCGGGCTGGTGATCGTGGTCGTCGTGGTGCTCGTGGCGCTGGTCGCTCGCCCCGGCGCTGCTCATGACCGCCGCCGGCGGGCGTCGGCGCCGTGGGGCCGGCTCGCGGCCACCACGTGGTCGGAGTGGAACAGCGCCTCCTCGACCAGCCTCCCGACGTGGGCGTCGTCGGCCGCGTAGAACAGCCGGTTGCCTTCCCGCCGGACCCGCACCAGGCGCGACATCCGCAGCTTGGCCAGATGCTGGGACACCGCCGGCGGCTGAGCCCCGACGTGGGACGCCAACTCGCCGACGGAGTGCTCGCCGTGGAGGAGGGCCCACAAGATGCGCAGCCGGGTGTTGTCGGCCAGCAACTTGAACGTTTCGACCGCCACCGAGAACTGTGCGTCATCCGGCTCGACAACTACCTGCGTAGGCACGCAGCAACTGTACTAGGGGGCGCAGAGAATCTCTCCGTGGAGGATCGAGAACCACCCGTCGGGGTGCTCGGCCCACCGCAACCAGGCCGCCGAGATCCGCTGCAAGTCGGCTTGGGTCGCCGCGGCGCGCTCCACCAGCTGGGTGGCCAGGTCCGAGGCGAGAATCCGGCGCGCCCACATCCCGCCCCAGTACGCCCGGTCCTCCGGTGTGGCGAAGCACCAGGTGCTGGAGGACGCAGTGACCGAGCCGAAGCCCGCTTGGCGGGCCCAGGCCAGCAGCCGGCGGCCGGCGTCGGGCTGACCGCCGTTGGCCAGCGCGGCGTCCCGGTACAGCGCCAGCCACTCGTCCAGTTCGGGGATGTCAGGGAACCAGGTGAAGGCGGCGTAGTCGCTGTCGCGCGCCGCCACGATCCCTCCCGGCGCGCACACCCGACGCATCTCCCGCAGCGCCTGCACCGGGTCCCCGACGTGCTGGAGCACCTGGTGGGCGTGCACCACATCGAAGCTGTCGTCGGGAACGTCCAGCTGGTGGACGTCGCCGACCAGGAACTCGATCCCCCCTGTCCCCCGGCGGGCGGCCTCCGCCCTGGCCAGGTCGAGGACCTCCTCCGACGTCTCGACGGCCGTCACCTGGCCGGGGGCCACCGCCGAGGCCAGGTCCGCGGTGATCGTGCCCGGGCCGGCGCCGATGTCGAGCACCCGCAGGCCGGGCCGGAGGTGCGGGAGGAGGTAGGCCGCGGAGTTCGCCGCGCTGCGCCACCGATGCGAGCGCAGCACCGACTCGTGGTGGCCGTGGGTGTATACGGCTCTCGGCCGCGGCGCCTCGCTCATGCCCACCACCGTAGAACCTCGATCTCGCCATGTGATCCAATTACCACTGCATGAGACGACCTAGCCGGGGCGGGGGCGGGGGCCGGCCAGCGCCGCCAGCAGGTAGATCCCCGTCGCCACGGCCATGATGGCGAAAGAGGGCGGGACCCGCGACGCCGCGTAGGAGATGGCCAGACCCCCCCACACCGAGACGACGCCGAGCCCGACCGCCACCCACATGGCAACGAAGGGACGGTCGGTGAGGCGAGCCGCCGCACCGGCGGGGGCCGACAGCAGCCCGAGCAGTAGCAGGCTGCCCACGGCCTGGGTGGCCTCTCCGGCGGTGACGCCGACCAGCGCGAGGAACACCACGCCGAGGACCCGAACCGGCACCCCCCGGGCCGACGCCACGGCCGGGTCGAGGGAGGCGAACAGCAGCGGCCGGGCGATGGCGATCATCACCACGATCACCCCGACGGCGATCAGCGCGGCGAGGGTGGACTGGCTGGCGCTCAGCCCGAAGATCGACCCGAACAGGACGTTGATGCCCGCCGACGCGTCCGTCGCCCCGGACCCGGTGGTGTAGACGGTGAGCAGAAGGACGCCCAAGCCGAGCACCCAGGCGAACACGCTGCCGATCACCACGTCGTCGGCCCTGCCGTTGCGTCCCAGGACGGCCATCGCCAGCCCGAACACGACGCAGCCGACGAACAGCCCGATGCGCAGGTCGATCCCGGCGGCCAGGGCGGCCAGGGCACCGGTGAAGGCCACGTGGGACAGCGCGTCGCCGGTGAAGACCTGGCTGCGCAGCACCACGAACCACCCGACCAGGGCGGCCGCCGCGGCGATGAGCGAGCCGGCGATGACGGCTCGCACCTCGAAGGGGTGGCCGAGCATGTGGGCCACCCCCGCGAACGGGTCGGCGACGGCCAGCCCGAGGACGGTCATCGCCCGGCGCGCCGCGGCCGGCCGCCGACCAGGCGAGTCGACGCGGCCAGGAGGTACGCGGCGAACCCGAACGTCGTGATGTAGAAGCCGACCGGGTACGCCGAGAAGTAGGCGGCGGCCAGTCCCAGCCAGGTGGCCGCCACGGCGATGAGCACCGTCAGCGCCAGGCTGCGGCCGGTGCGGGTGGTCAGCTGCTGGGCGGCCGCCGCGGGCATCACGAGCAGAGCGAAGATCAACAGGGTTCCGGTGATCTGGCTGACCTCCGCGGCGGCCGCCCCTAGGAGCAGTACGAACAGGAACGACAGGGCCCCGACCGGCACGCCCCGAGCCCGGGCCACGTCTGGGTCGACCGACGCGAACAGCAGCGGCCGGCCGATGACGACCAGGACGGCCAGGGCGGCGAGGCCCACCGCCAGGAGGGTCCACACCTGCGCGTCGGTGACGCCGAGGAACGATCCGAACAGCAGGCCGGTGGTGCCGCTCAGGAACCCGTGGTAGAGGCTGGTGAAGAGGAAGCCCGCCCCCAGCGCCATCGCCTGCACCGTGCCGATGACCGCGGACTCCTCTGACAGCCCGGAGGACGCCGCCCCGAGAGCCCGCCGGGGCAAGAGGCCCACAACCATCGCGGCCGCCAAGCAGAACCCGAAGTACCCCCACGTGGCGGGCAGCCCGAGCCACACCGCCCCGGAGGCGCCGGGGAAGCCGACGGTGGCCAGGGTGTGGCCGACGAAGCTCTGGCGGCGCAGGATCATGAACCAGCCGATGGCCCCGGCGGCCACCGCCACGATGGTCCCGGCCCGCAACGCGTTGAGCATGAAGTGGTAGCGCAGGAGCTGGTCGATGTCGGAGACCGGGTTCCACCCGAGGCGCGGGGCGGCGACGGCGAGAAGGGCCATCAGAGCGGATCGGCGTGGGGATGGCCGCTGTGGCGGTCGGTGTGGTGGGCGGGGGCCTCCGGCTCCCCGATGACGACCAGGCGGCCGTCGGAGGTGGCCAGCACCTCGATGGCGGTCCCGTACAGGCGGCTGAGGATCGGGCCGGTGATCACCTCCGCGGGGGTGCCGGCTACCGCGCCGCCCGCCGCGATGTACACCACCCGGTCCAGGTAGGGGAGGATCGGGTTGACGTCATGGGCGACCATCAACACGGTGACCCCCTCCTCTCGGCTGATGCGGGCGATAAGCGCCGCGACCGACGACTGGTTGGGCAGGTCCAGGCTGTCGAGCGGCTCGTCGAGGATCAGCAGCCGGGGCCGGCGGACCAGGGCCTGGGCGATGAGCAGACGCTGCTGCTCGCCACCGGAGAGGCGCCCGATCGGCCGGTCGGCGTAGGCCGAGGCGCCGACCAGGTCGATCACCTCCGCCACCCGCGCCGACGCCCGCCGAGCGGCGGCCGACACCCGCGCCAGCCCGGGGATCGGCGCGCCCCACCGGTCCCCGTCGAGGCCTAGGCGCACCACGTCGACGCCGCGGACCCGCAGACTCGGGTCGAAGCTGCGCCGCTGGGGGAGGTAGCCGATCTCCTGGCTGGCGCCGCCGGGCTCCCGTCCGAGGACCCGGACCCGGCCGGCGGAGAGCGGCAGCGACCCGAGGAGGACCTTCACCAGCGTCGACTTGCCGACGCCGTTGGGGCCGAGCACCGCGACGAATTCACCGGCGGCGATGTCGAGATCGACGCCGCTCCAAAGCGTTCGGCGACTGACCGCGACCGCCGCAGCCTCGGCCCACACCGCGGGAGGCCCGGTCATCGGCGGGTTCCCTCGACCAGGGCGGCCTGGATGCCCCGCAGCTGCGCGACCTGCCACTGCTGGTAGGTCGCGCCCGGCGGGGCGAGCGTCTCGGTGATGGTGGCGGTGGGGATGCCGGCGGCCCGGCATTCGTTGATCTGGGCCCGGACGTCGGGGGTGGTGTTCTGGCTGTTGTAGATGTAGGCCTTGATGCGGCGACCGGATATCTGGCGGTCGATGGTGGCCTTGTCGGCGGCTGACACGTCGCTGCCCTCGCTGATGGCCCGGAGGAACGACGGCGGGGTGATCAGGTCCAGCCCGAGGGCCGGCGCCAGCATCGAGAAGATCGACTCCGACGCGCCGACCGGGGTGCCGGCGAAGCGAGCCTTGATCTGCCCGATCAGCTGGTGGTAGGCGGCCAGTCCGTGGTCCTCGAAGGTCGCGGCGCTGGCCTTGAAGTAGTCGGCGTCGGCCGGGTCCAGGCGGGAGAGGTCCCCGACGTAGGCCCCGATGACGGTGTGGACGTCGGCCGGGTTGTACCAGCGGTGAGGGTTGGCGCTGCTGGCCGCGCCGACCACCCGCCCCACGTCGAGCACCCGCGCCGGGTCGGGCGCGGAGCTGGCCGTGTCGGCGGCCAGCAGCTTGGGCATCCACCCGTCGTAGCCGATGCCGTTGTACCAGACCAGGTCGGCGGCGGCGACGGCTCGGGCGTCGGCCGCGGTCGGCTCGTAGGCGTGGGGGTCGGCGTTGGGGTTGGTGATGATCGAGGTGACCTGCACGTGGGCGCCGCCGACCTGGGCCGCGATGGACCCCCACTCGTTCTCCGCGGCGACCACCTGCAGGACCCGCCCGGCCTGGGCGGCCCGGCCGGCGGGCGCCGGCGCCGAGGCGCACCCGGCGACCAGCCCGACCACGGCCACTGCCCAAAGAAGGCGCCGGGCGGTTCGCATACCCCCATCGTAAATGAGACTGAGTCCAAGTATCAAAAACGACTTCAGCGGCAGTCGCGGCACACCCCGACGGCATCGAGCCGGTGGCTGGAGATCTCGAACCCCTCGGCCGCGGCCAGGTCGCACAGTGCCCGGCCGATCGCCTTCTCCAACGTCGCGGAGGGACTGACGTCGGTGACCGCCCCGCAGCTGACGCAGAGGAGGTGGTGGTGGTGCTCGGTGAGGTCCTCGGCCAGCTCGAAACGGGCGAACTCGTCGTCGGCGGCCAGTTTGCGCACCACGCCGGCCACCTGCAGGTCCATCAGGTGCCGGTACGCGGAGCTGCGGGCCAGGTCGGGGCGCAGCTCCGCGATGTCGGCGATGCTCACCGGCCGGCCGGCGCCGGCCAGCAGGTCGACGATCGCCCGCCGACCCGACGTGTAGCGCTGGTCGACGGTGCGCAGCCGCGCCGCCGCCAGCTCGTGCAGGTCGTCGTCGGCCGGCGCCGTCGCTCCTCGCGTCGTCACCCTTCCATCATGGTGCACCGGCGGGCGGCCGCCGCGGCCGGCGGGCACCGCTCAGCGTTCCGGGGTCAGAAACGCTCCCGGCGGACCGTGGCTTTCTTGCCCCGGATCTTGGAGTCCCGCAGCGCGTTGATGACGTCGTCGGCGACGGCGTCGGGGACCTCCACGAGGGAGAACCGGGGGGCGATGTCGATCGCCCCGATCTGCTTCCCCTGCAGCTGGGTCTCGCCGGTGATCGCGCCGACTAGGTCCTGCGGGCGCATTCCGGCGTCCCGGCCGATGCCGACGAACAAGCGGGTCATACCGCTGGCCGGCTCCCGCCGGTTGGCGCCCCGACCGCCCGAGCCGCCCTGACCGGCCCGCTCGGGGCGCTCGTCGCGCTCGAAGCGGGCGCCCCGGTCGGGCTTGTTGAACGGGGTGACGTCGGGGATGTCCTGCTCGTCGGCCGGCGCCCCCGACGCTTCGTGGGCCAGCTTCACCGCGGCCAGGGCGATCTCCATGACGTCGAACTCGCTGGCCAGGGACTCGACGACCACCCGGAAGTGGTCGAGGTCCTCGCCGAGGATGCTCTCTTGCAGCGCGGCGCGGGTCAGCTCGAGGCGGCGGGCCTGGAGGTCGGCGACGGTGGGGACCTTCTCGATCTCGATCCGCCGCTTCGTCGCACGCTCGATGGTCTTGAGCATCCGGTGCTCCCTGGGCTCGGCCAGGGTGATCGCCACGCCTTCCCGGCCGGCCCGCCCGACGCGTCCCATGCGGTGGACGTAGGACTCGACCGAGGCTGGCACGTCGTAGTTGACGACGTGGGACAGGAGGTCGATGTCGAGGCCCCGGGCCGCGACGTCGGTGGCGATGAGCAGGTCGGCGGTGCCGTTACGCAGCCGCTGCATGACCCGGTCGCGCTGCTCCTGGCTCATCCCGCCGTGGAGCGCCTCGGCCCGGTAGCCCCGACCGTTGAGCGTCTCGGTCAGGTGATCGACCTGGTCGCGGGTACGGCAGAACACCAAAGCGGCGGTCGGGGCCTCCACGTCGAGGATGCGCCCGAGCGCGGCCGCCTTGTAGGGGCGCTGCACGACGTAGGCGCTGTGGCGGACGCGGGGCGCTTCGCCTTCCGCGGTCGACGACTCGGCGATGCGGATGCGGACCGGGTCGTGCAGGTGGGTCCGGGCGATGGCGTCGATGCGCGACGGCAGCGTGGCGGAGAACAGCACGGTCTGGCGGGATTCGGGGGTCGCCGCGAAGATGGCCTCGAGGTCCTCGGCGAAACCCATGTCGAGCATCTCGTCGGCCTCGTCGAGGACCATGACCTGGAGGGCGCCCAGCCGCAGGGTGCGGCGGTTGAGGTGGTCGATGGCCCGGCCGGGGGTGGCGACGACGACGTCCACCCCGCGGTCGAGGGACTGCAGCTGCCGGCCGATGGGCTGACCGCCGTAGATCGGCAGCACCCGCACCCCGAGGTCGCGCCCGTAGCGGTGCAGGGCTTCGGACACCTGCATGGCCAGCTCGCGGGTGGGGACGAGGATCAGCGCCACCGGGTCCCGGTCCCGCTTGCCGGGCGCGAGGCGCTCGAGGATCGGGAGGGCGAACGCCGCGGTCTTCCCGGTGCCGGTCGCCGCCTGGCCGAGGACGTCGCGCCCGGCCAGCAGGACCGGGATGGCCTCCCGCTGGATCGGGGTCGGCTCCTCGTAGCCGAGGTGCGACAGCGCAGCCACCAGCTCGGGGCGCAGCTCCAAACCGGCGAAGGTCACTCCCCGCTCGGCTTCGCTCTCGGGTTCGGTCTCGGCCTCCGTCGGCGCGGGCGGGTCTTGGCGCTCGGGGTCGCTCCCGTGCTGCTCGGGCATGGCTACATCCTGCTCGACGGAGTCGGTGAGGAGGCGTTCGTCGGTGAGGGTCTGCTCGCTCATCGGATCTTCCTCAGCGGGCCCGGCGGCGGCCGGCGGGCGGCTGCCCGGCGCGAGCCGCCAGCTCCGAACGGGTGCGGGCCGGGCCGGCCGCGCCGCTGCGGCTCCCGCCGCTGCGACCACCGCCGCTGCCGCCGCGTCCGGCGGCGGCACCGGAGCGGGCGCCGGGGGCGGCACCCTGGCGGGGTGCGCTTGAGCGCCCGGCGACCTTGGAGCGGGGCCGGTTGCCCGGCTGGCGAGGCTGGTCGGCGTCGCGGGAGGGCACGTACTCCACCTTCGGGGCCGGCGGGCCGACCAGGCGGGTGATCTCCTCTGAGCCGGGCCGCACCGACACCGTCGTCGGCCTGATCCCGGCCTGGCGGGCCAGGACCTTCACGTCGCGCTCCTGGTCGGGCAGCGCCAAGGTGACTACGGTGCCGCCGGCCCCGGCGCGGGCGGTGCGACCGCTGCGGTGGAGGTAGGCCTTGTGCTCGTTGGGCGGGTCGACGTGCACGACGATGGCCACGTCGTCGACGTGGATGCCCCGAGCCGCGATGTCGGTGGCGACCAGCACCCGCGTCGATCCGTCCGTGAACGCCGCGAGGTTGCGCTCACGGGCGTTCTGGCTCAAGTTGCCGTGGAGCTCTACGGCGGGGATGCCCGCCGCCGACAGCTGCTTGGCCAGGCGCTTGGCGGTGTGCTTGGTCCGCATGAACAGCAAGCTGCGCTGCATGCCGGAGGCCAGCTCGTGGATGACGCTGGCCTTGTCCGCCGCGGAGACCGAGAAGACGTGGTGGGTCATGGTCTCGACCGGAGCCACGGCGGGGTCGACCGAGTGGGTGGTGGGGTTGGTGAGGTAGCGCTTCACCAAGACGTCGACGCCGTTGTCCAGCGTTGCGGAGAAGAGCAACCGCTGCCCGTTCCTTGGGGTGCGGTCCAAGATCCGCTTGACCCCGGGCAGGAACCCGAGGTCGGCCATGTGATCGGCCTCGTCGAGGACGGTGATCTCCACGCCGGACAGATCGCAGAAGCCCTGGCCGATCAGGTCCTCCAGGCGGCCCGGGCAGGCGATGAGGATGTCGACGCCTCGCGACAGGGCCTTGACCTGGGGCCCCTGGCCGACACCGCCGAACACGACCGTCGAGGTCAGCCCGGCCGCGGCGGCCAGCGGCTCGACGACGGCGAGGACCTGGTTGGCCAGCTCACGGGTCGGCACGAGGACCAGGCCCCGGGCCTGGCGGGCTCGGCGGGTGCCGCCGGCCAGGCGGGCGACGAGGGGAAGGCTGAACGCCAGGGTCTTGCCGCTCCCGGTCCGGCCCCGGCCGAGAACGTCGCGGCCGGCGAGGGTGTCGGGGAGCGTCGCCACCTGGATGGGGAAAGGACGGTCGATGCCTTGGGCGGCAAGGGCCTTGACGCTCGGGGCGGGGACGCCGAGCTCGGCGAAGGTCGGGGTGCTCTCGGCATCAGCCGAGGGGGCCGCGGTCGGGGCGGGCGCGGGGCCAGCAGCGGCGGGAGGCGTGTGGCGGCCGTCGGCGGCAGCGGTCTCGACGCCCCGCTCAGTGTCGGCGGGGCGTTGACCGCGCCGGGACCGGCGCGGTGAAAAGGCGGTACTCATTCGTGAAGATCTTCCTGGTAGTGGGGGTGGCGACGCGTGTTGGGGGGTAGCCGCGCCGGGTGCCTGAGGGCAAGGGCGCACCGACACCACCGCCGGAGATGAACAACAGAGTAGGGGGAAAGTGGGCTCCCGCGCGGGCAGCGCCAGAAAAGTCCCGCTCCCGGCCCGCCAGCTGCGAAGATCACTGCGACGATGACCGCTCAAGATCACCTCTCGTGACGGCCGCTGCTCGTGGCTGACGCGGCGGACGTCGAGGCCTTCCTCCGCCACCTCGGCGGGGACGACGACACGGTGGCGGGCCTCCTCGCCAACGCCGTGGCTGGAGGCCCGCTCCCCGGGCGGGTGGTGCGCGCCGAGCGCATCGCCGCGGAGGTGGCGACCCCCGAGGGCGTCTTCCTCGCCGGGTGGGACGAGCCGGTGTGCACCGGAGACTGGGTGCTGGCCCGCCCCGATCCCGGCGCCGACGGCCCACCCCGGTCGGGTATCGCCGGTCGGATCACGTGGCTGGCGCCCCGGCACAGCGCGTTCGTCCGCCGCTCGGCGGACTCCGACCAGCCCCAGGTGCTGGCCGCCAACATCGACGAGATCTGGATCGTGGTGGCCGCCGACGAGCCGCTCTCCCCGGCCCGGCTCGAACGGACCCTGGTGCTGGCCTGGGACAGCGGCGCCCAACCGGTGGCGGTGCTGACCAAGACCGACCGGGTGGAGCACGCCGCGCTCGACGCGGTCGCCGCCGTGCTCGAACAGGTCGGGCCGGGCATCCCCGCGGTGGCGGTGTCGTCGGTCACCGGCGACGGCTTGGCCCTGCTCAGCGAACGGCTCGGCCCGGGCCGCAGCGCGGCCCTGCTCGGGCGGTCCGGTGCCGGGAAGTCCACGCTGGTCAACGCCTTGGCCGGCACCGCGGTCGCGGTCGGGGAGGTCCGGGCCCGGGACGGCAAGGGCCGGCACACGACCAACTGGCGGGAGCTGGTAGTCGTTCCCGGCGGTGGGGCGCTGATCGACACCCCCGGGCTTCGGGGGGTGGGGCTGTGGATCGACGAGGGCGGCCTGGCGGCGGCGTTTTCCGACATCACCGAGCTGGCCGCGTCGTGCCGGTTCTCCGACTGCGCCCACACCACCGAGCCGGGCTGCGCGGTGCGGGCCGCGATCCAAGCGGGCGCCTTGGACCCGGCCCGTCTGGCCCGCTACCGGGCGCTGTCCCAGGAGGCAGCCGAGACCGAGGACCGCAACCAGGCTCGGGTCGACGCCAGGGCGCAGCGGGCCGCGGCGGGACGGCGGGCTCGCATCCGGGCCAATGACCGGCGCAGGACCGGAGACTGACCGGGGGCGGTCAGTGCCCGACGCGCGTGCGCTGGTCGGGGTGGTTGGCGTCCCACAGCGGCCGCTCGGAGCGGATCGGGGGCAGCGACTCGAAGTTGTGGTCCGGCGGCGGCGACGACGTAGCCCACTCGAGGGTCTGGGCGTCCCACGGGTTGTCGCCGGCGACGGTCCCCTTACGCAGCGAAATGAAGATGTTCACCACCAGCGGGATGACCCCGAGCGCGGTGATGTAGGCCCCGATGGTCGAAAGCAGGTTGAGGAAGTTGAAGCCCAGGTTGGAGTCGTAGGTCGCGATCCGCCGGGACATGCCCCGCAGGCCCAGGTCGTGCATCGGGAAGAACGCCAGGTTGAACCCGATGAACATCAGCACGAAGTTCACCTTGCCGAGGCGCTCGTCGAGCATCCGGCCGGTGTACTTCGGGAACCAGTAGTAGATCGACGAGAAGATCCCGAGGACCAGCGCCGCCACGATGTAGTGGAAGTGACCGATGACGAAGTAGGTGTTGTGGGTCTGGAAGTCGAGCGGCGGTTGGGCCAAGACGACGCCGGTGAACCCGCCGAAGAGGAACAGCCCGAGGAACCCGACGGAGAAGAGCATCGCGGTGTTCAACGTGAGCGTGCCCCGCCACATGGTGCCGATCCAGTTGAAGAACTTGATGCCGGTCGGCACGGCGATGAGCAGCGACAGCGCCGCGAAGAACGGCAGCAGCACCGCGCCGGTGGTGAACATGTGGTGGGCCCACACCCCCATCGACAGGCCGCCGATGGCCAGCGTCGCGCCGACCATGCCCTTGTAGCCGAACACCGGCTTCTTCGACATCGTGGCCAGCACCTCGGTCGTGACCCCGAAGTACGGCAAGGCCAGGATGTACACCTCCGGGTGCCCGAAGAACCAGAACAGGTGTTGCCACAGGATCGGCTGCCCGCCGCCGGAGGGGTCGTAGAAGTGGGTGTTGAGGTGCCGGTCGGCCCACAGCAGCGCCATGGCGGAGGTCAGGACCGGGAACGCCAGGAGCACCAGGAACATGGTCACCAACATGTTCCAGGTAAGGATCGGCATCCGGAACATCACCATGCCCGGCGCCCGCAGGCAGAAGACGGTGGTGATCAAGTTGATGGCGGTGAAGATGCCGGAGAAGCCGGTGAGGGCGATCCCGACGATCCACATGTCGGCGCCCGGGCCCGGCGAATGCACGGCGTCGGTGAGCGGCGAGTAGCCGAACCAGCCGAAGTTGGCGGCACCGTTGTTGGTCAGAAACCCGCCGGTGAGGACCACGAACCCGCCCAAATACAGCCAGTAGGACAGGTTGTTGAACCGGGGGAACGCCATGTCCGGCGCGCCGATCTGCAGCGGGACGATGTAGTTGGCCAGCCCGAACGCGAACGGCCCGGCGACGACGAACAGCATGATCGTGCCGTGCATGGTGAGCAGCTGGTTGTAGACGTCCAGCGAAACGAAGTGGTTGTTGGGGGCGATCAGCTGGGTGCGCATGGCCTCGGCCATCACGCCCGCGACGACGAACCCGACGATGGCGGTCACCATGTAGTTGAGCCCGATCTGCTTGTGATCGGTGCTGGTGACGAACTTCACCCACCCCCGGGGGCGGGGACCGCCGACGTACTCCGTGAGGCGGGGCTCCTCGGCCGGTGGTTGCTCCGGCGACCGCTCCTGGATGATCGTCACGACGCTCCCCCGAAGGCCACGATCGAACCGTGACGGACCTGCGCTGCAGCCATTCGAGCATCGTCGCTGGAACCGGCGTTGGAAAGCCAACCCGCCGGCGACAAAGGGTCTTTGGTCCCTACGACAATGTGAACGCGGCGACAGAAACACCCCCATCCGCGCCGGCGACCCGGTCGCTTGTTGGCCCGGCCTGCGGCCATGAGCGATACTCGCCTCACGGACACCGACGAGCTTCGCCCCACGGACACCGACCAGCTTCGGGAGGTCACCGAGACGCTGTCCCCGCTGAAGCGGCGGGCCGGGTCAGCCGACGAGCGCCGCGCCGCGGAGTGGCTAGCGGAGCGGCTGCGCCGCGCCGGTGCCGACGCTCAGGTGGAAGCCGTCGGCTTCTACGACGGCTACGCCGGGGAGCTGCTGCCCCTCGCCGGGATCGGCCTGGCGTGCGGCGCCTACGCCCTCACCGTCCGGCGGTCGCTGCTGGCCGCGACCCTCGCCGGTGTCGCGTCGGCGGCGATCGCCGACGACGTCGCCAACGGGCGGCGGCCGTGGCGCCGGCTCCTCAACCGGCGCAAGACGACGACCAACGTGGTCGCCGCGATCGGGGACCCGGCCACCGCCGCCGACACCCTGGTGGTCCTGGCCCACCATGACGCGGCCCCGACCGGTCACGCCTTCGACCCGCGCCTGCAACAAGCCGTGGCTCGCCTGGCGCCGGGTCTGCTGCAGCGGATCAACACGTCGATCCCGCTGTTCTGGCCGGTCATCGCCGCCCCGGCGGTGGTCGCCCTGGGGGCGCTCACCGGCCGGCGGGCGGTGACCGCCGCCGGGATGGCCGCCACCGCGGTGGTCGGTCTCGTCGGGGTGGACATCGCCCGCAGCCCGGTAGTCCCGGGGGCCAACGACAACCTGTCCGGGGTGGCCGCGTTGGTGGGGGTGGCGGAGGCGCTCCGCGTCGCCCCGGCGCCGCCGGGCGTCGCGGTGCTCCTCGTGTCGCTGGGCGCCGAGGAGGTCCTCCAAGGGGGGGTCTACCCCTTCGTCGAGAAGCACCTGGCGCGGCTGGACCGCCGGCGGACATGGGTGCTCAACCTGGAGACCGTCGGCTCCCCGCACCTGGTGATGCTGGAGGGGGAAGGGGTGACCCGGATGGAGGACTACACCGACCCGTCATGGCGGGACCGGGTCGCGGCGACCGCCGCCGAGGCGGGCGTCGCGCTCATCCGGGGGCAGCGGTCCCGGTCCTCGACCGACAGCGTGGTGACCAGCCGGGCCGGGTACCCGACCGCCACCCTCACGTCGTTCGACCCGGTCACCAAGCTGCTCACCAACTACCACCTGATGAGCGACCTGCCCGAGCACCTCACCTACGAGACGATCCGCTCCGCGGTGACCGTCGCGGTCGGCCTGGCCCGGGGGATGGGCCGGGGGTGACGAGCCGGCCGGTCAGCAGACCGGCTCGAGGACCCCGGTGTGCAGGTTGTATAGGAACCCGCCGACCTGCAACCCGGCCAGGTACGGGTACGACCGGACCCGCTGCACGTCCTCGGCGATCGACGCCTTCTGGTCGTCGGTGGTGAGGAACGACAGGCTGCGGGTGTCGGGGCCGCCGGCTTCGCGGATGGCGTCGTGCACCGCGGACTCGGGGCCCGACGCCATCCGGCAGCTGGTGTGGCCCACCACCATCAGCCGGTCCACGCTCAGCAGGTAGTGGGCGAGGACCACGGTGCGCAGCACGTCCTCGGTGACCCGGGCGCCGGCGTTGCGCAGGATCTTGGCGTCGCCGGGGGCCAGGCCCAGCATGTTCAGCGGGTCGAGACGGGAGTCCATGCAGGTGAGGACGCCGAGGCCCTTCGCGGCGCGGGCCTCCAGGCCGTTGAACACGAAGGACTTGGCGTAGGCGGCGTTGGCCTCGAGGACGTCGGCGAAGTCGTCGGGAGTAGACACGCCGCCGAGCGTACCGAGACCCGCTCCGCAAGCCCCAACCGCGCCGGTCGGGAGCCGGCCGGTCTAGAGCTGGAGGGACTTGACCTCGAGGAACTCCTCGAGGCCGAAGCGGCCGTACTCCCGGCCGATCCCTGACTGCTTGTACCCGCCGAAGGGGGCGTTGGGGTTGAACGCCCCGCCGTTGACCTCGACCTGCCCGGTACGGATGCGGCGGGCCACCGCGACCGCGTGCTCCTGGTCACCGGCCCAGACCCCGCCGGCGAGGCCGTAGTCGGAGTCGTTGGCGATCTCGACTGCCTCGTCCTCGGTGTCGTAGGGGAGGATCGACAGCACCGGGCCGAAGATCTCCTCCTGGGCGATGCGCATGCCGCGGGTGACCTCGGAGAGCACCGTCGGCTTGACGAAGTAGCCGGTCTCCAGGCCATCCGGTTTGCCGGTCCCGCCGGCGACGAGCTTGGCGCCCTCGTCGATGCCGGCGTTGATATAGCCCTGCACCCGGTCCCACTGCGCCTGGGAGACCAGCGGGCCCAGCTTGGAGCCCTCGGCGAAGGGGTCGCCGGGTGTCATCGCGTCGGCGGCTTGCGCCGCGAGCTGCTCGACCTCGGCTAGACGCTCGCGGGGGACGACCATGCGGGTGAGCGCCGAGCAGGTCTGGCCGGAGTTGAGGAACGCCTTGCCGACGCCGTCGCGCACCGCCTTGGGGATGTCCGCGTCGGGGAGGATGACGTTGGCGCTCTTGCCGCCGAGCTCCAGCGCCACCTTGGCCACCCGCTGCATGCACAGCTCCCCGACCCGCTTGCCGGCCCGGGTGGAGCCGGTGAAGGACACCATGTCGACGTCGGGATGCGACGCGATGGCCTCGCCGACCGCGGCGCCGGTGCCCGAGACCAGGTTGAACACCCCGGCGGGGAGGCCCACCTCGGCGATGATGTCGCCGAGGACGAAGGCGTTGAGCGGGGCGATCTCGGAAGGCTTGAGGACCACCGTGCAGCCCGCGGCCAGCGCGTAGGCGACCTTGGCCGCGATCTGGTGCAGCGGGTAGTTCCACGGCGTGATGGCGCCGACGACGCCGACCGGCTCGCGCACGATCAGCGAGTTGCCGGAACGCTCCTCCCACGGGAACTCGGCGACCACCTGAGGGATCACGTTGAAGGAGTTGTAGGGCAGCCCGGCCTGGATGATCTTGCTGAGCGACTTGACCATCCCCACCTCCTGGCTGACCAGCGTGGCGACCTCGTCCATCCTGGCCGCCAGCCCGTCGGCGATGCGGGCGCAGTACTTGGCCCGCTCCTCCGCCGGTGTCGCCGCCCACCCGGGGAAGGCGGCCTTCGCGGCCGCCACCGCGGCGTCCACGTCGGCCGCGGTGCCGGCGGGGATGGTGCCCATGACCTCCTCGGTGGTCGAGTTGGTCACCTCGAGCGCCTCGGTGCCGGCGCTTGGCACCCACTCGCCGTTGATGAAGATCCGGTCCCTGACGATCAGTCCCATGGTCACCTCTCGATGTGCTGGGCCGGGTGGCCCCCGGCCAGGCTACGCCCCCCGCGGAGGGTTTCCAGGGGCCGCCAGCGGGTAGGGCCGCGAGGTGGAAGAGTTGGCGGGCCGTCCCGACGCGCCGTCCCTGCCGGGGATCTCCGACCTGGTGCCGATCGGCCGGGGAGGATCGGCGACGGTCTACCGGGGGTGGCAGCCGGCGTTGCACCGCCGGGTGGCGGTCAAGGTTCTCGACACCACGCCGGGCACGCCGAGCCCGTCCCACTTCGAGAAGGAGCTGCGGGCGCTCGGGTCGCTATCGGGGCACCCGCACGTGGTGCCGGTCTACGACGCCGGCGAGACCGGAGGCCGCCCGTATCTGGTGATGCCGTACCTGAGCGGCGGAAGCCTCGACGACCGGATCCGCCAGGGTCCGCTCCCCGCCGACGCGGCGGTGCGGCTCGGCTGCGCGGTGGCCGACGCGGTCAGCGCCGCCCACCGGGTCGGGGTGCTGCATCGCGACATCAAGCCGGCCAACATCTTGGCGACCGCGTTCGGCGAGCCTCAGCTGGCCGACTTCGGGATCGCCCACTTCGTGGACAGCACCGCGACCCACGGGCAGCTCAACGCCACCGTCGCCTACGCCGCTCCCGAGGTGCTGGCCGGCGAGGCTTCCACCCCGGCCAGCGACATCTACTCGCTCGGCGCGACGCTGTACGCCGCGTTGCGCGGCGCGCCGGCGTTTTGCTCGCACCCCGACGAGTCGGTCATCGCGTTCGCGGTGCGGGTCATCAACGAGCAGCCTCCCAGCCTGCGCGACCACGGCGTGGCCCCCGGGCTGGCCGCGGTGGTGGAGCGGGCGATGGCCAAGGACCCCACCGCCCGCTACCCCTCCGCGGCGGCCCTCGCCGATGACCTCCGCGGCGCCGACCTGCGCCCGCCTCGCATGCCAGCACCGCCCGCCGGCCGGGGCAGCCCGACGCCGAACCGGCCCCCGCCCCACCGCTTCGCGCTCAGCCGCTCCGGGGTGCTGGCGGGGGCCGCCGCGGTGGCCTTCTTGGCCGTGGTCGGCACCGGGCTGGGGCTGGCGCTGACCGGGTCGGGGAGCCACGCCCCGCGCCGCAGCGCCGGGGCGGCGCCGCCGGCGGCCCGCTCCGTGCCGCCCTCGACCAGCCCGACGGCGTCGACCACGACCCCCGGTCAGTCCCGGAGCGTTCCGGTGACCAGCCAGCCGTCGACGGTGTCGAGCCCGACCCCCGCCGAGCTGGTGTCGACCGTCGACCGGTACTACGCCATGGTCGACCGTCACCAGCTGAGCCAGGCCTTCCAGTGGCTGACCCCGGCGTTCCAGCAGCGCATCGGCTACGCGTACTACCAGCAGTTCTGGGACTCGGTGTCGCGGGTGGATGTCCTCCAGGTCGCGCCGGGAGCCGGGCAGGTGACGGTGACCTTGCACTACGTGAAGGTCGACGGGACCACGACGACCGAACCGACCCGTTTGAGCATCACCCCCGCCCCCGGATCCGGGAAGCTGCTGATCGACCAGTACGGGGTGGGCTGAACCGCCAGCCGGCAACCGGGCCCGGCTGCGCTACCTGGCCAGAGGCGCGAAGCGAGAAATTGCCGTTGGGACGCCGCGCTCCCGGCTCAGGTTCGCGGTCGTCGCACCGATAGCCGGAGAGTGACTGATACCGCCCGCGACAATGAGATGGATGAGATCGTCAACGACTTCCTGATCGAAAGTCACGAGAACCTCGACCAGCTCGATCGGGACCTCGTCGACCTCGAGCGGGATCCCACCGACGGCGAACGGCTGGCGTCGGTGTTCCGGGCTCTGCACACGATCAAGGGCACCAGCGGCTTTCTCGGCTACCCCAAGCTGCAGGCCGCGTCCCACGCCGCGGAGAGCCTCCTCGCCCGGTTGCGCTCCGGAGAGCTGGTGCTCGACGCGTCGATCACCAGCGGGCTCCTGGCTGCGGTGGACGCGGTGCGGGAGATGCTCGCGGCCATCGAGGCCCATGGCGAGGAAGGCGACCGGGACGACTCGGCGCTGATCGCCAGGCTGGTCGCTCTCACGGAGGGCACGCCGCCCCCGGAGTCCGGCCCCGCCGGGCCGTCGGCTGCGTGGACCTCCCCCGTCACCGAGGCGCCGGCGCCCTGGCCGGCGTCGACCACCGAGCTGTCGGCCGCCTGGCCGGCTGCCACCCCCGCAGCTTCCGGGGCCGGCGACGAGACCACGCCGGCGGCCCCCGCGGCTGCGGCCCCCGAGGGTGCCCCCCCCGAGGCTGCCGCCCCGGCCGTCGAGGTTCCCGTCGAGGTTCCCGTCGCGCCCGCCGCGGCTGACGCCGGGCCCGCGGAGGACCACGCCGAGCACCAGCACGCCGAGAACCAGCACGCCGAGAACCAGCACGCCGTGCGCAAGCCGGCGGCGGGAGCCGACGGCGCCGAGGTGCGCGGCGGGGTGGCCGACTCGAGCGTCAGGGTCGACGTCACCGTGCTCGACCGGCTGGTCAACCTGGTCGGCGAGCTGGTCCTGGCCCGCAACCAGATCGTCCAGCACACCACCAGCGACAACTCGAGCGCCGAGCAGGTGGCGACCGCGCAGCGCCTGGACCTGCTGATCAGCGAGCTGCAGGGCGAGGTCATGAAGACCCGGATGCAGGCGATCGGCACGGTGTGGACCCGCTTCCCCCGCGTCGTGCGGGACCTGGCGGTCACCTGCGGCAAGCAGGTCCGCCTGGAGATGGAAGGCACCGACACCGAGCTGGACCGCACCATCCTCGAGGCGGTCAGGGACCCGATGCTGCACCTCCTGCGCAACTCGGTGGACCACGGGATCGAACCGGCCGACGTCCGCGTCGCGGCCGGCAAGCCGGCCGAGGGCCTCCTCGTGCTGCGGGCCCGTCACGAAGCCGGTCACGTGTCGATCGAGATCGTCGACGACGGCGGCGGCATCGACGTCGAGCGGGTGCGGGCGAAGGCCATCGCCGGCGAGCGCGACCCCGACCGGATCGCCGAGCTGCGCACGATGTCCAACCGGGACGTCGTCGACTTGATCTTCTCCCCCGGGCTGTCCACCGCGACCGAGGTCACCAACGTGTCGGGCCGCGGGGTCGGGATGGACGTAGTGCGGACCCACGTCGACCGGATCGGGGGCACCATCGAGGTGACCACCGCGGCCGGGGTGGGCACGACGTTCAAGATCCGCCTGCCGCTGACCCTGGCCATCATCCCGGCGCTGGTCGTCAACGCCGGCGGGCAGCGCTACGCCATCCCCCACGGCAACGTCGTCGAGCTGGTCCGGGTGGACGCCGCGAAGGTCGCCACCGCGATCGAAGTCGTCGCCGGCGCCCAGGTGTACCGCCTGCGGGGCCGTCTCCTTCCCCTCGTCGACCTCGGCCTCCTCCTCGGCCTGCCGTCACCGCGAACCGAGGGCGGCCCGGTGACCATCGTCGTGGTCCACATCGACGGCCAGCAGTTCGGGCTGATCGTGAGCGGGCTGAGCGACACCCAGGAGATCGTGGTCAAGCCGCTCGATCAGGTGGCGGCCAACATCGGGGTGTTCTCCGGGGCCACGATCATGGGCGACGGCGGCGTCGCGCTGATCCTGGAGGTCAACGGCGTCGCGGCCCGCGCCGGCGTTCTGACCGGCGAACCGGTCGACGACCACAAAGCCGGCGGCTACCAGGCCGACTCCGAGTCTCGCCGTTCCCTGCTGATCCTGGCCGCCGGTGCCACCCACCGCGTCGCACTGCCGCTCGACGACGTGGAACGCCTCGAGCAGCTCAGCGCCGCCGACGTGGAGCGCACCACCAACGGGGCCATCGTGCAGTACCGCGGCCAGATGCTCCCGCTCGTGTCGCTGCCCGGCCTGTTCGGCGAGAACGAGGGGTTCGAAGGGATGATGCGGGTCATCGTCACCACGATCACCGGCCGCCAGGTCGGGCTGGTCGCCAGCCGCATCATCGACATCGTCGACGAGCACGTCCAGGTGGAGCGGGGCTCGACCCGGGCCGGCCTGGACGGCTCGGCCATCATCGCCGGCCGGGCGACCGAGCTGCTCGACGTCGGTGACCTCATCGCGGCGGTGGCACCCGACCTCCTGGCCAGCGCCGACACCTCCGCCGCCGGCACCAAGCGGGCGCTCGCCCAGATCGGATCGTCACGATGACCGCGACCACGGTGCTCAGCACCGACATCCACCAGTACTGCACGATGTTCGTCGGGGACCTGGCCCTCGGCGTGGAGATCGGCCTGGTGCAAGAGATCGTCCGGCACATGGACATGACGCCGGTGCCGCTGTCACCGCCGGCGGTGGTCGGCCTCATCAACCTGCGGGGCCAGATAGTCACCGCGATCGACCTGCGCCGCCGGCTGGGCCTCGAGCCGGCGCCCGAAGGGCACCAGCCGGTGCACGTCGTCATCCGCATCGACGGGCGCGCCGTCAGCGTCCTCGCCGACCGGATCGGCGACGTCGTGACCACCACCGCACCGGCGGACGCGGTCCCCGACACGCTGGCCCCGGAGGTCCGCCACCTCGTCGCCGGCGTGCACCAACTCGACGACCGCCTCCTGCTCAAGCTCGACGCGGCCGCGGCCATCGACAGCGCCCGGCTGTGGGCCGCGCCGCGAGACGAGCAATGATCAGCCCCCGCCAGGTGGTCGTGGTCGACGACTCCCGGGCCATGCGCAAGCTGATGACCCGGATGATCGGGTCCATGGGCTTCTCGACGCTCGAGGCCGACAACGGGCAGCACGCTTTGGACGTGATCGAGGCCGCCATCGAGTCGGGGCCGCCCGACGTGGTGATGGCCGACTGGAACATGCCGGAGATGAACGGCCTCGAGCTGGTCCGTCACCTGAGGGCGGACGCCCGCCTCGACGGTGTGCGCATCTTGATGGTCACCTCGGAGTCCGAAATCGACCGGATCGAGGAGGCGCTCGTCAGCGGCGCCGACGAGTACCTGATGAAGCCGTTCGACAAGGAGGCGCTGGCCGAGAAGCTGGTGTTGCTCGGCTGCCTGGGCGAAGGCATCGATGAGTGAGGTCGCCGTCGGCGCCCTCGCGGCCCGGGGAGATGACCTGGCGACGCTGACCCACGCCGAGGCCGCCTTCGTGCGCACGTTGGTGCGGGCCCACGCCGCCATCGTCCTCGACGAGAGCAAGTCCTACCTGATCGAGCGCCGCTTGGCGCCCGTCGCCCGAGACACCGGGGCGGGCAGCGTCAGCGAGCTGGTGGCGTCGCTGCGCTCCAGCCCCCGCCCGCAGTTGCGGGACCTGGTCGTGGACGCGCTGACCACCAACGAGACGTCGTGGTTCAGGGACCGCCACCCCTTCGACGCGTTGCAGCACCACGTGCTCCCGCCGCTCATCGACGCCCGGCGGGCCAACCGAACCCTTACCGTCTGGTGCGGCGCGGCGTCGACCGGTCAGGAGCCCTTCAGCCTGGCTATCCTCATCCGGGAGCACTTCCCCGAGCTGTCGTCGTGGAACGTGCGCATCGTCGCCACCGACATCTCCCGCACCGCGCTGGAGCAGGCCCGCTCCGGGCTCTACGGGCAGATCGAGATCAACCGGGGGATGCACGCCTCGTACATTTCCCGCTACTTCCAGCGGGACGGCACCAAGTTCCGCCTCGACAACAAGATCCGCAGCATGGTCGAGTTCCGGGAGCTCAACCTCGTCGGCCCGTGGACCGGAGTGCCGAGATCGGATCTGGTTCTGCTGCGCAACGTGATGATCTACTTCGATCCCGCCACCAAGACCCAGATCCTCCACAAAATCGCCACCGACGTGTTGCGCCCAGACGGCGTGCTGATCCTCGGCGGGGCCGAGACCACCCTCAACCTGACCGACGAGTACACCCGGGTCCAGAAGGGGACGTGCGGGTGGTACCAGCGGAAGGCAGCCGGATGACGATCAAAGAGCACCACCTCGAGGAGATCGCGACCGAAGCATGGTCGTCGCTGCTCGACCGGGACCTGGTCCACGCCGCGACCATCAGCGCCGCCCTGCCGGCGGGCGCGGAGGTGGTCATCGGCGGGGCGTGGGACGGGAGGATCCGCATCGAGACGTCCCAGGCCCTCGCCCGGGAGGCCACCGCGGCGCTGTTCGGGCTCCCCGAAGACGAGATCGACGACGAGCTCATCGCCGACGCCATCGGCGAGCTGGCCAACATCATCGGCGGCAACATCAAAGCCCTCCTCCCGTCCCCGAGCCACCTCGGCTTGCCCCGGCCGATCGAGGGCGAAGCGACCGACATCGTCGCCGAGGTCGCGCTCAGCGACGGCGAGCAGCCGGTGTCGATCACCGTCGAGCGCCTCCCGCCGGGAGGTGGCGCGGGGAGTTCGTAGGATCAGGTCGTGGCAACCAGGCGCGACGTGTCGCTCGTCCCCCCGCAGGGCGGCTACCTGGCCCGGCGCTGCCCGGTGCGGGCCCAGCTCGACGTGCTGCGGCCCTGCCCGCCCCTCGAGCTGTCACCGGTGGCGCAGCGCCGCGTCGATCTAGGCGCCGACCACGAGGCTTCGATCACCGCCGCCATCAGGGCCGCGGTCCCCGCCGCGGTCGTGTTGAGCTCGCAGCCGCGCGACGAGCGGGAGGCGGCCACCTCCGCGGCCATGGCGTCCGGGGCGGCGCTGATCCTCGGCGGCCGGCTGCCGACCGACCTGGCGGGCCGGCGGGTCGGGGAGCCCGACCTACTGGTCCGGGCCGGGTGCGGCGGCTACCGGGCCGTCGACATCAAGCGTCACCGCAGCCTGGAGGCGCCGGCCGGGTCGCGCCGGGCCCGGTGGGCCCCGCTCGAGCGCCCCGGCTACGAGACCGCCGGCGAGCTGACGCAGCACGCCGGCCGCCGGCACAAGGCGGACATGCTGCAGCTGGCCCACTACCAGCGGATGCTCGAAGCGGCCGGCGTTGCCGCCGCCGACGGCCGCCACGGCGGGATCATCGGCACCGAGGGGTTCGTGGTGTGGCACGACCTGGACGAGGCGCTGTGGAAGACCCCGTCGTCGACCGGCAAGCAGAAGACCAGGACGACCATGGAGGTCTACGACTTCGAGTTCGACTTCCGCCTCGACATCATGGCGGTGGCCGCCGAGCACCGCGCCGACCCGCTCGTCGAGCCGCTGGTGCTCCCGGTGCGCATCGGCGAGTGCGCCACCTGCCCGTGGTGGGTCCACTGCGGGGAGGTCCTCGAGGCCGGCGCCGGCGACGTCAGCCTGCTCCCCAACACCGGGTGGCGGTCGTGGAGGATCCACCGGGCTCACGGCGTCACCGACCGGGCCGCGCTGGCCGCCCTCGACCATCGCACCGCGACGCTGGTCGCCGGCAAGGTCGACCTGGCCCCGCTCATGGCGGCCATAGACGTGCTGCCCGACGACACTCCCGTCGACCAGGCGATCGGCGGGCGGCGCCCCGCGCAGGCCGCCGCGCTGCGAGCCGCGGGCGTGTCGACCGTCGGCGACGCCCGCGGCCTGTCGACCCGCACCGCCGCGTACAGCGACGAGCCGCCACCCAACCTCCCCGAGCAGATCGACCGAGCCCGGGCGGCCCTCGGCGACTGGCCGGTGTACCGGCGCAGAGGGGTGACGGGGATCGTGGTCCCGAGAGGCGACGTCGAGGTGGACGTCGACATGGAAAACGTCGAAGACGGCGTGTACCTGTGGGGAGCGCTGGTCACCGACCGCACCGGGCGGGCCGGGGTCCCCTGCGGCTACCGGGGTTTCGCCCTCTGGCAGGGGCTCGACGAGGGCAGCGAGACCGCGTTGTTCGCCGACTTCTGGTCGTGGCTGTCGGACGTCCGGGCCCGCGCCGTGGCCGGCGGCGTGAGCTTCCGGGCGTACTGCTACAACGCGGCAGCGGAAACCGGCCAGATGCGGCGGCTGGCCGCCGCCCTCGGCGTGACCGAGGAGGTGGACGCCTTCTTGGCGTCGGAGGAGTGGGTCGACTTGCTCAAGGTGTTCAACGACCAGCTGCTGACCGGGTCCTCGGCCGGGCTCAAGACGGTGGCGCCGCTGTGCCAGTTCTCCTGGGACGTGGACGACCCCGGCGGCGCCCAGTCGATGCTCAAATACGACGTCGCGTCCGACCCGGCGCAAGGCCCCGACGCGATCGGCGCGCAAGAGTGGCTGCTGGCGTACAACGGCAGCGACGTGGCCGCCACGCTGGCGTTGCGGGAGTGGCTGGCCGGCGGGGCCGGCGGCTGCCCGGGTGTGGACCAGCTCGACCCGAGCGGCCCGGCCGGGCGGTCAGCCGCCCGGGGAGTGGTAGCGTAGGGCTCCCACTCGGAAGCCCCCCGGCCCTCGTCTTCGAGGCTCTGCCGCCCCAGCTGCTCCCGACCAACACGTCGCAGACGCCCATGCCGGCCGCCCCGCGCGGCCGTGCCGCCTCCCCGAGCCGGCCGTGGCCGTCGACCACTGCCGCCCAGACCCTGCGGCTACATCCACCAACGAAGAGGATGTGCCTTGCCGACCGCAGAGTCCTACGGCTTCTTGAGCACCTTTCCGCCCACGCAGTGTGGCCTGGCCAGCTTCAGCGCGTCGCTCATGGCCGCCCTCGCCGCCGGCGACGACCGGCCTGAGGTCGGGGTGGTCCGCGTCGCGGAGCGAGCCGGCAGCCCCGCTTCCCCGTTGGTCGTCGGCGAGCTTTTGACCACCGACACAGCCGGCGAGGCCGCCGCCGCGGAGGCCCTCAACCGTTTCAGCGTCGCCGTCGTCCAGCACGAGTACGGCATCTACGGAGGTCACGACGGGGAGTCGGTCATCGAGGTCATCCGCCGGCTGCGGGTGCCGTCGGTCGTCGTTTTGCACACCGTCTTGTCGGAGCCGACCGCCCACCAGCGCACGGTCCTCGAGCACGTCGCGCGCGCCGCGTCGGCCGTTGTGGTCATGACCGAAACGGCCCGGGCCCGGCTGCTCGCCGGCTACCTGGTCGACGCCGGCAAGGTGACGGTGATCGCCCACGGCGCCCCGACCGAATGGGTTCGGGCCGGGCCGGCCCCGGCGCGTGGCGCGTCGGCCCTCCTGACGTGGGGGCTGCTCGGGCCGGGCAAGGGGATCGAGTGGGTCATCGACGCCCTCGCGACGCTGCGCGACATCGAGCCGCTGGTGCAATACACCGTCGCCGGGGAGACCCACCCCAACGTGGTCGAGCGCCAGGGGGAGTCCTACCGGGAGATGCTCCAGGCCCGAGCCGACCGCCTCGGCGTCGGCCACATGCTGCGCTTCGACAACCGCTACCTCGACCAGGCGACCCTCGGCGCCCTGGTCCGGGACGCCGATGTCGTCGTGCTCCCCTACGACTCCACCGACCAGGTGACCTCCGGCGTGCTGATCGAGGCGGTCAGCGCCCGACGGCCGGTGGTGGCCACCGGCTTCTCCCACGCCGTCGAGCTGCTCTCCGGCGGGGCCGGCACGATCGTCGGGCACCGGGACCCGGCGGCCATCTCGGCGGCGGTCCGCCACATCCTCACCGGGCCGGGGGTCGCCGCCTCCATGCGGGCGGCCGCCGAGGGGTTGACCTCCGACCTGGCCTGGACCGCGGTAGCGGAGCGCTACCGGGACTTGAGCGCCCGACTCCAGGAGGCCGCGGCGGCGGTCCCCGCGTGACCCCCACCCCCGAGCCGGGGGAGCCGGTGTCGTTCGAGCATCTGTTCCGGCTGAGCGACGACACCGGCCTCTTCGAGCACGCCCGCGGCTGCCTGCCCCGCCGGGAGCACGGATACTGCGTGGACGACGTCGCCCGGGGCCTGGTCGTCATCAGCCGGGCACCGGACCCGTCACCGGCCCTGGCGGCCCTCGCCGACCGGTACCTGGCGTTCGTCAGCCACGCGTTGGGCCCGGACGGCACGTGCCACAACCGCCTCGGCTACGACCGGCGCTGGGAGGATCAGCGAGGCACCGGCGACTGGTGGGGGCGGGCCCTGTGGGGCCTGGGATCGGTCGTCGCCGGCAGCGGCGCCCGACGGCAGCGCGACGAAGCCCTCGACCGCTTCACCCTCGCCGCCGGGGCCCGGTCGCTGTGGCCCAGAGCCACCGCGTTCGGCGCGCTCGGCGCCGCTCAGGTGCTGCGCGCCGTTCCCGGCGACCCGGCCGCCACCACCGTGCTCCGGGCCGCTTTGACCCTCGGGCGCCCAGGGCCGGCCGACGGGTGGCCGTGGCCGGAGGCCCGCTTGAGCTACGCCAACGCGGCGTGGGCGGAAGCCCTCATCGCGGCCGGCGCCGCGCTCGACGACGGCGACGCGGTCGCGGACGGGCTGCGCCTCCTCGGCTGGCTGGTAGACGCGCAGACCGACGGCGGGCACCTCTCCCCCGTCCCCCACTGCGGGTGGGGGCCCGGCGAGCCCCGCCCCGGGTTCGATCAGCAGCCCATCGAGGTCGCCGCGCTGGCCGACGCCTGCGTCCGCGCCCACGCCGTCACCGGCGACGGCGGGTGGCTGCAGGTCAGCGCCGGCTGCATGGCCTGGTTCCTCGGCGACAACGACGCCGCGACGCCGATGCACGACCCGGCGACGGGCGGCGGTCTCGACGGCTTGGAGGCCGGCGGGGCCAACCGCAACCAGGGGGCCGAGTCGACGCTCGCGTGGCTGATGGTCCAGCTCGCCAACCGATGACCGGCCCTGACCCCGGCGCCGGGGCGGGCCTGGTCCGGCGCTCCGGCCTGCGCCTGGGCCCGGACCCGAGCCGGGTCGTCACCCAGCTGTTCCTCGCCGGCGAGGAACTTACCCGCGGCGACTCCCGCGCCGACCCGATCATGGAGCGGGTCCTGGCCATGGGCGACGCCGCCGCGGAGGCCCTCTTGGCCCAGACGCTCGCCGGGTTCGGCGGCCGCCACCACGACCTGCCCGCGATCCTCCTCGACCACTTCGAACGGGCCGGGTACCGCCGGGGCGCGGGCGGCGACCTCACGTCCGGACAGCGGATGTTGCTCGGGGCCTACGCGACCAAGGAGTACGCCGTGGAGGCCGCGGCCCTCTGCAACCCGTCCGTGGTCGCCCACCCCGACCAGCGGGGGGCGCCGGCCGGCGGTCTGCGCGTCGTGCTCAGCTTGCGGGCGATCGGAGAGGGTCACATCTCCTCCATCGAGTTCCGCACCGGTGCCGTGCACGCCGACGGCTCGGTCTGCGTCGACCCGCCGCAGGGACCGCTCGCTACCGGGCGGGTGGCGGCCGACGACCGCGACGCGGCCTCCGGCTACACCCGGACGTTCCCGTCGTCGACGACCATCGACCAGAGGGTCATCCAGCCCCACGGGCGGGCGGAGTCCCAGGGCATGGAAGACGCCAGGTTCGTGCGCTTCGCCGACGACGACGGGACCGTCACCTACTTCGCCACCTACACCGCCTACGACGGCACCCGGATCGCCCCTCAGCTCATCGCCACCGCGGACTTCGCCACCTTCGAGGTCGTGGCGCTGGAGGGGAAAGCCGCCACCGACAAGGGGATGGCGCTGTTCCCCCGGCGCGTCCACGGCCGGTTCGTCGCCCTGTCGCGCTGGGACAGGGAGAGCATCGCCGTCGCCACCTCGTCCGACCTCCGGCGCTGGGACCCGCCCCGGCCGGTGCATCGCGCCGAGCAACCGTGGGAGCTGGTCCAAGTCGGCAACTGCGGGTCCCCGATCGAGACCCCCCACGGCTGGCTGGCGCTGACCCACGGTGTGGGCCCGATGCGGGCCTACTCGCTCGGGGCGCTGCTGCTCGACTTGGACGACCCTTCCCGGGTCCTCGCCTCGCTGCCCCACCCGCTTCTGGCGGCCGACCAGGCCGAACGGGAGGGCTACGTGCCCAACGTCGTGTACACCTGCGGGGCGTTGCTCCACGGCGAGACGCTGGTCCTGCCGTACGCCTACGGGGACCGGGTCACCACCGTCGGGACGGTACACCTGCCCGATCTGCTGGCCGCCCTGCGATGATGCGAGTCGCGGTCCTGGCCCCCGTGGCGTGGCGGGTCCCGCCGCGTCACTACGGTCCGTGGGAGCAGTTCGCTTCGCTTTTGACCGAGGGGCTGGTAGAGGCCGAGGTCGACGTGACCCTGTTCGCGTCCGGGGATTCGCTCACTACCGGGCGCCTGGCCTCGGTGATGCCCCGCGGCTACGAGGAACCGGGACCGCCCGTCGACGCCAAGGTGTGGGAGTGCCTCCACGTGAGCGAGGTGTTCGAACGGGCCGGCGAGTTCGACATCATCCACAACAGCTTCGACTTCTTGCCGCTCACCTACAGCTCGCTGGTGTCGACCCCGGTGGTCACGACCGTGCACGGCTTCTCCAGCGAAGGGATCCTTCCGGTCTACGAGAAGTACAACCGCGGGACCGACTACGTGGCCATCAGCGACTCGGATCGCCACCCGAAGCTGGACTACGCGGCGACGATCCACCACGGCATCGACACCGACGCCTTCGCCCTCCACCCGGCGCCGGGCGAAGGGCTTTTGTTCTTCGGGCGGATCCACCCGGAGAAAGGGACCGCCGCGGCGATCGACGTCGCCCGCCGGTCCGGGCGACCGCTGACCATCGCCGGGATCGTCGCCGACCGGGAGTACTTCGAAACCGAGGTCGCGCCCCACGTGGACGGGGTCAACGTGTCCTACCTCGGGCCGGTCGGTCCCGACGCCCGCCGCGAGCTGCTCGGCGAGGCCCACGCCCTGCTCCACCTGATCGACTTCGAGGAGCCGTTCGGGTTCAGCGTGGTGGAGGCCATGGCCAGCGGCACCCCGGTGGTCGCCTACCGGCGAGGATCGATGCCGGAGCTGATCGGGCACGGCCGAGACGGGTTCCTCGTCGGCGACGCCGACGAGGCGGTGCGGGCGGTGGACTCCGTCGCCGCTCTCGACCGGCCCGCCATCCGCCGCCGGGCGGTGGCCCGCTTCGGCCGGCGGCGCATGGTAGACGGGTACCTCGCGGTCTACCGGGCCATCCTGGCCCGCGCCGGGTAGGAGGAGCACGTGCCCCAGGACCGACACGCGCAGTTGCAGCACATCTCGATCCACGGCCACCAGGTGGCGTACCGGCGGGCCGGGTCGGGCCCGGCGGTGGTGATGATCCACGGGATCGCCGAGAGCTCGGCCACGTTCGCGTCGGTGGTCCCCGCCCTGGCCGAGCACCATCTGGTCATCGCCGTCGACCTGCTCGGCCACGGCGGGTCGGCCAAACCCCGCGGCGACTACAGCCTGGGCGCCTACGCCAGCGGCGTCAGGGACCTGATGACCGCCCTCGACATCCCCGCCGCGACGATCGTCGGCCACTCCCTCGGCGGCGGGGTGGCGATGCAGTTCGCCTACCAGTTCCCGGACCGCTGCGAACGGCTGGTGCTCATATCGAGCGGCGGCCTCGGCAAGGAGGTCAGCCCGTGGCTGCGGCTGATCGCCGGCCCGGGGGCGGAGTACCTGCTGCCGGTGGTGTTGACCCGCCACATCCACGGCCCGCTGGACCGGGCCGCTCGCTGGCTCGGGCGGTTCGGGGTGCGCCCCGACCCGATCCTGGCCGAGATCTGGTCCACCTACCGGGGCCTCACCGACGCCGAGGCGCAGCGAGCGTTCCTGCACACCGTCCGCTCGGTGATCGACGTGGCGGGGCAGCGGGTGAGCGCCCGCGACAGGCTGTACCTGGCCGGTGAGATCCCGACCATGATCGTGTGGGGGGAGCGCGACACCGTCATCCCGGTGGCCCACGCCCGCTCCGCCCACGAGCTCGTCCCGGGCAGCCGGCTGGAGATCTTCGAGGGGGTCGGCCACTTCCTCCCGGTGGAGGCCCCCGACCGCCTCGCCGAGGTCATCGAGGACTTCCTGGCCACCACCGACCCGGCCGCGGTCGACGCCGACCGGTGGCGCCGGCTGCTGATCGCCGCGCCGGGCGACCCCGCCGAGGAGCCCACCGCCGGCCGGTGACCTGCCGCTTTGGCGGCGGCGGCTGGCGCCAGCCCATACTCGGGGCGTGTCGCGGACAGGGGCAACATTGGGGATCACGGCGCTGCTGCTCGCCGCCGCACCGGCGGGCGCGGCAGCCGGCCCGGCGCGGGGCTTCGCCGGCGCCGAGGCGGCAGGCGTCGGGGCGCTGGTGGCGGACGCCCCCGGCGACGCCGGCTACGCCGGCCAGCGGGTGGTGGCGCTCAGCTTCGACGACGGCCCCGGGCCGTCCACCCCGCAGGTGCTGAGCGTGCTCGAGCAGTACCACGCGCCGGCCACGTTCTTCGACATCGGCGAGAACGTAGCCAGATACCCGCAGTACGCCGCCGCGGAGGCCGCTGGCGGGTACCCGGTCG
The DNA here is from genome assembly GCF_025499425.1 of Acidiferrimicrobium sp. IK. Classification (GTDB taxonomy): domain Bacteria; phylum Actinomycetota; class Acidimicrobiia; order Acidimicrobiales; family Palsa-688; genus Acidiferrimicrobium. The sequence goes on along the minus strand of NZ_JAIMCB010000001.1, from coordinate 81,293 downwards.
AGAACCACACCTGGAGCCACCCGGACCTGGCCACCCTCACCGCCGGTCAGGTTTCAGCCCAGGCCACCGCCACGCAGTCGGCGATCATCGCCGCCACCGGCCACGCGCCCAGCTGCCTCCGCCCGCCTTACAACGCGTGGAACCCGACAGTGGTGCGCACCGTCGCCGGCTTGGGGCTGGAGCCCATGTCGTACTCGGTCGACCCCCGCGACTGGTCCGCCCCGAACGCCGGGGCGATCGTCCGCTCGGTGGTCGGCGCCGCGTTCCCGGGTGCGGTCGTCGACTTGCACGACGGGGGAGGCGACCGGTCGAACACCGTCGCCGCGCTACCCCAGATCATCACCGGCCTGCGGGCCGCCGGCTACACCCTCGTGTCGATCTGCGGGTCCGACAACCACCAGGGGGCGGCGTACGGCTTCGGCAGTGACACCGCGGCGGGAGGCACGGTAGCGCCCGGCCCGTACCGGACCGTCGGCGGCGCCACCGCCGGGAACGGTCAGGGCGGCTGGCTGGTGACCTCGGCGGGGGCGGTGTTCACGACCGGCGACGCGCCCGACTACGGCTCCCTCGCCGGCCGGGCGCTCAACAAGCCGGTGGTCGCCATGGCGGCGACACCCGACGGCGGCGGCTACTGGCTCGTGGCGTCCGACGGCGGCGTGTTCGACTTCGGCGACGCCGCGTTCTACGGCAGCACCGGCAACGTGCACCTCAACAAGCCGATCGTCGGCATCGCGTCCACCCCCTCCGGGCACGGCTACTGGCTCGTCGCGTCCGACGGCGGCGTGTTCGACTTCGGCGACGCCGCGTTCTACGGCAGCACCGGCAACGTGCACCTCAACAAGCCGGTGGTCGGCGTCGCGTCCACCCCCTCCGGGCACGGCTACTGGCTGGTCGCCGCCGACGGCGGGATCTTCCAGTTCGGCGACGCCCCGTTCCGGGGTTCGCTCGGCAGCGTCGCGCTGAACAAGCCGGTCGTCGGGATGGCCGCCGACGGCGACGGGTACGCGATGGCCGCCGCGGACGGCGGCGTGTTCACGTTCGACGCGCCGTTCTACGGGAGCCGGGGAGCCCAGACCGGCGCCGACACCTTCGTCGGGATCGGGGCGACCGGCGCCGGCTACGCCCTCTACGCCGAGCGCCCCGCTCCCTGACCGTCAGGCGTTCGGGTTGATCAGGTACTTCTTCCCGGTGGCCTGAAGGCCGTAGACCGCGATGGCGTCGAGCTGCAGTGCCCCGGCCAGGCTCACCTCGTCGGTGTAGCTGCTGGCGAAGGTGGTGGTCAGCTCGGCGCCCACCCGCCCGCGCATCTCCGCCACTTTCTCCGACCCTGCCTTCATCAAAAACGGTGTGAGCAGCCAGCCACCCACCCCCCACGCCATCCCGAAGCTGCGGGTCAGTTCGGTGGGCCGGCGGTCCAGGCCGCCGTAGATGTACACCTGCTTGTGGACATCGGACCCGTAACGGCTGAACTCCTTCCCGGCGCTGGCGGCGGCCTCCATGCACGCCAGGATGCGGCTGGCCAGCGACCCGCCGCCGACCGCGTCGAACGCGATGGTGGCGCCGGTCTCGGCCAGCGCGGCGGTCAGCTCGTCCATGAACGCCTGCGACGTCGAGTCGCACACGTAGGTCGCCCCCTGGTCGCGCAGCAGCGCGGCCTGGGCGTCGGAGCGGACGATGTTGACCAGCGGGATGCCGTCTTCGATGCACACCCGGTTGAGCATCTGGCCCAGGTTGGAGGCCGCCGCGGTGTGCACCAGCGCCCGGTGACCCTCGCCTCGCATGGTCTCGACCATGGCCAGGACGGTCATCGGGTTGACGAACGACGCCGCGCCGTCCCTGGCCTGCGCCCCTTCGGGCAGCGGCAGGCACGCGGCGGCGTCGACGCAGCGGTACTGCGAGTACATCGCCCCGCCGGCGACGGCCACCACCCTGCCGACCAGCGCCTGGGCCGCGTCGGACGCACCGGCCGCGACGACGGTGCCGGCCCCCTCGTTGCCGACCGGCAGCGACTGGCCGACCCGGGCCCGAGCGGCGCGCTGCGCGCCCGGGGACAGCGCAGCGGTGACCACCGGGCGCTCCGGGGTGCCGCCGGAGGTGGCCTGGGTCATGTCCGCGCCGGCGAGGAGCAGGCCCAGATCGGAGGGGTTGATGGGCGTGGCCTCGACCCGGATCAGGACCTGCCCGTCGCGGGGGGTCGGGACCTCCACCTCCTCGAGCGACAGCTCGACGGCTCCCGCGTCGCTCACCAGCGACCGCAGCTGCAGCGCGTGGGTGGGTACTGGTGACAGTGACATGGGGCTCCCTCGTTGGACGATGGCCCGACGCTAACTCCGGCACAATGGACTCGATGGACGAGTTGCTCCTCGCCAGGAACCCCGACGCCGCGTCGACGCTCCCGTACCTGTTGCTGGTGCCGCTCGGGGACGGCCTGGTGTTCCGGGTCAAAGACACCTGGCCGAGGACCACGGCCGTCTACTGCCACCCGGTGGCCCGCTCGGAGTGGCCGCAGGAGCCCGAGCTGGTGGAGCGGATCGCGTTGCGGGCCTTGGCCCGCCGGGGGGCCGCGATCGACGTGGTGGCCGACCGGGGCCGCGAGCAGCGATCGCAGATCGTCTTCACCCGGGCCCGCGGCCGCGACGTCGTCTTCTGGCAGTCTCCCCGGACCCGCAAGCAGGCCCGGCCCGACGTGCGGCTGCCCACCGCACGAGCGGCCGGCGTGGCCGGGCTGGAGATCCTGGCCGACGCCCACGAGCGCTACCCCTACCGCTTCAGCGCGCAGCAGGCGACGGTGGTCAAGCGGGCGCTCCCCTGCGGCGACTACGGCGTGGCGCACGGCGGGACCCTCGTGGCCTCCGTCGAGCGCAAATCAATGCCCGACCTGGCGTCGAGCGTGACGAGCGGGCGGCTGCGGTTCGCGCTCGGGGAGCTGGCTGCGCTACCGCGGGCCGCGGTGATCGTCGAGGACCGTTACGCCGCCATCTTCGCCCTGACCCAGGTACGCCCGGCGGTGATCGCCGACGCCGTAGCCGAACTTCAGGTCCGCTGGCCGAACGTCCCGATCGTGTTCGCCGAGAACCGGAGGATGGCGGAAGAGTGGACCTACCGGTTCCTCGCTGCGGCGTACGCGTGGGCTGACAGCGAAGCGCCGGCGCTCGCCGCGATCGGTCTCGGCCCGAGCCCCGAGACGGCGACCGGGCCGGCCGCGCCGGAGGCGACAACCGCCGAGGTCCGGGCCTGGGCGCGCGCCAACGGCCTGCAGGTCCCCGACCGGGGACGGCTGCGCCCGGAGGTCCACGCCGTGTACGCCCGGAGCCGGGCGCCGCTCGAGGAGTGACGCTCGGCCTCCACTTTGCGCCCTCGCTACTTCCCGGCTTCGCTGCTGGCACCGACCGGGGGTGCGGGCTCGGGCTCGGGTACCGCGTCGGAGGCCGCGGGGGCTGCGGGCGGCTTGGCCCGAAGCACCATCGCCAGGCTGGCGCCGCTCACGGCCACCGCCCCGGCGACGACCAGGCGTCGCAGCGAGGCCGGCAGCCGCCGGCCGAGCAGCCCGTCGACCGAGAAGCGCCCCGGGCCGGCGACACCGAGCGCCGCCGCTGCCGCGAAGTCGGTCAGCGCGAGCTCGTAACCGCCTTTAGCGGCGAAGGGGCCGTTGGCCCGGTGGGTGGCCGACGCCACTGCCATGGTGCCGGCCAGGACGACCGGGCCTAGCGGCGCCGCCGCGCCGGCCGCGGTGAGCGCGCCACCGGCGAGCTCGGAGACGGCGGCCAGGCGGGCGAACACCTTGCCGGGCTTGAGCCCGAGGTGCTCGAACCCGCCGGCGGCGGCGTCGATGCCCGGGCCGTCGAAGGAACCGAACAGTTTCTGGGCGCCGTGAGCGGCCAGGTAGCCGCCTACGACCGAGCGGGCCGCGAGGAGGACGAGGTTGCGGGAGACGGCCACAGGAGGGCCCCTTTCACTTGGCTTACCGTTATACTTCCTTAGAGTAACTGGATTACCTTACGTAACCTTGAGCGACGCCGGAAATCCGTGCCCGCCTCGCCTGCTTGGAGCCACCCGTGCCGACGCCACGAGCCCCCAACGCCGCTACCGCCAATTCCGGATGCCGGGCCCGGGAGATCCTCGACCGAGTGGGCGACAAGTGGTCGCTCTATGTCGTCTCGCTCCTCGGCGGGGGCACCATGCGCTTCGGTGAACTGCAGCGGGCCATCGACGGGATCACCCCCAGGATGCTGACCGTGACGGTGCGCAGCCTGGAGCGCGACGGGCTGGTCACCCGTACCGTCCACCCGGTGGTGCCGCCCCGGGTCGACTACGACCTGACCGCCACCGGACGGACCCTGCTGGAGGCGGTGACCCCGCTGGTCGAATGGGCCGACGCTCACCTGGGCGACATCGACGCGGCCCGGGTCCGCTACGACGCGCGCTCGGGCGGCTGCCTGCCCGACTGACCATCGACGGGACCTTCGGCCCTTCCCCGCACCCCCGGCCCGGCGCAGCCTGGTGGCATGAGCGGGTCCCATTCCCCCTCGACACGGACCAACCTGGCTGCGTCGTCGGCCGGGTGGAGCGCCCGTCACCGGCGGTGGGCGATCCTCGGCTGGCTGGCGTTCGTGGTCGGCGCCTACCTGCTCGGGGGGGTCGTCGGTCAGCGCAGCCTCACCGACGTCCAGATGGGCAACGGGTCCTCCGCCACCGCGGCCCGCGTCTACGAGCAGGCGTTCCCGTACCACTCCACCGAGCAGGTGCTGGTGCAGGGGCGGGGCGCGGTGCGAATCGGCGACCCGGTCTACGAGCAGGCCATCGCCGCGCTGATCGCCCGGCTGCAGCGGGTCCCGACCGTCGGGGCGATCCAGTCGCCGCTCACCGCGGCCGGCGCCGGCCTGCGCTCCGCCGACGACCGCTCCATGCTGGTCACCTTCCAGGTGGCGGGCGACAGCAACCAGGCCGTCACCAACGTCCAAGGCGCGCTGGCCGCCACCGCGGCCACCGCGTCGGCCTACCCGCAGCTGCGGATCGAGGAGTTCGGCGCCGCGAGCGCCAACAAGGCGCTGCTCAAGGCGTTCGACGGCGACTTCACCCGCGCCGAGCACACGTCGCTGCCGATCACCCTGCTGGTGCTGCTCGTGGCGTTCGGCGCGGTCGTCGCCGCTGGCGTCCCGTTGCTCCTCGGCCTGACCGCGGTGCTCGGCGCGCTGGGCCTGATCGGCCCGGTGTCGCATCTGGTCCCGATGGCCCAAGGCACCATCCGGCCGGTGGTGTTGCTGATCGGGCTCGCCGTCGGGGTGGACTATTCGATGTTCTACCTGCGCCGCAAGCTCGAGGAGCGCCACGCCGGCCTGGACAGCGCCAGCGCGCTGGCTCGCGCCGCGGCGACCTCCGGGCGGGCGGTGCTGGTCTCCGGGCTGACCGTGATGACCGCGATGGCGGGGATGCTGCTCGCCGGCAATGCGGTGTTCACCTCGCTGGCGGTGGGGACCATGCTGGTGGTGGCGGTGGCCATCATCGGCTCGGTCACGGTGTTGCCGGCGGTGATGTCGAAGCTCGGCGACGGCGTCGAGCGGGGCGGGGTGCCGGTCATCGCCCGCCGGCGCCGGGAAGGCCAGTCGCGGTTGTGGAGGGCCGTGGTCGGCCGGGTGCTCAGCCGACCGGTGTGGTCCGCTGCGCTGTCCTGCGGGCTGCTGCTCGTGATCGCGGTGCCGGCGCTTGGGATGCGCACCGTCGACCCCGGCACGGTCGGCCTTCCCCGCAACCTCCCGATCATGGCCACCTTCGACCGGATCCAGGCCGCGTTCCCCGGCGCCCCCACCTCGGCGGTGGTGGTGGTCAAAGCCCGGGACGTGACCGGCGCCGATGTGCAGGCCGGGATCTCGGCGATGACCAAGGCGGCGCTGGCGTCCGGGCAGATGGCCGGGCCGATCGTGGAGGTCGTCAGCCCCGACCGCACGGTGGCGGCGGTGACCATCTCGCTGGCCGGCAGCGGCACCGACCGGCCGTCCACCGCGGCGCTGGCGACCTTGCGGGGCCAGGTCCTCCCCTCGACGATCGGGGCGGCCCCCGGGGCGAAGGCGTACGTGATGGGGACCACCGCCGCGTCGGTGGACTTCAACCAGGTGATGAAGTCCCATCTGGTGCTGGTGTTCGCGTTCGTGCTCGGCTTGGCCTTCGTCCTGCTGCTCGTGACGTTCCGTTCGCTGGTCATCCCGTTGTTGACCATCGCGTTGAACGTCTTGTCAGTCGGAGCCGCCTACGGGGTCACCGTGTTCATCTTCCAAGACGGTCACCTGCGCTCGCTGCTAGACGCCCAGGACGTGGGCGGGGTCATCGACTGGCTCCCGCTGTTCCTCTTCGTCGTGTTGTTCGGGCTGTCGATGGACTACCACGTCTTGATCCTGAGCCGCATCAGGGAGGGTCACGATCGGGGCCTGCCGACCAGGGACGCGGTGAGCGCCGGGGTCACGTCGACGGCGGGGGTGATCACCAGCGCGGCGGTGGTGATGGTCGCGGTGTTCTCGGTGTTCGCCACCTTGAACGAGATCATCTTCAAGCAGCTGGGGGTGGCTCTGGCCGCGGCCGTGCTCATCGACGCGACGGTCGTGCGCCTCGTGCTGCTCCCATCGTCCATGGCGCTGCTCGGACGGTGGAACTGGTACCTGCCTCGGTGGATGGGGCGGCCGCCGCCGCCTCGGCCATACTGCCTGCATGGCGCTCCACGATCGAAGCCGGCGGACCTTCGCGTCCGACAACTACGCGGGGGCGCACCCCGAGGTCCTCGACGCCCTGGCCGGCGCCAACGGCGGCCACGTCACCAGCTACGGCGCCGACCCCTACACTGACCGGTTCCGCGAGGTGGTCAGGGGTCTCTTCGGCGACCACGCCGAGACCTTCCCGGTGTTCAACGGCACCGGCGCCAACGTGCTCAGCCTGCAGGCCTCCATTCCCCGCTGGGGCGCGGTGGTGTGCGCCGCGTCGGCTCACATCAACACCGACGAGAACGGCGCCCCGGAGCGGGTGGCAGGAATCAAGCTGCTCACCGTCGACGCGCCCGGCGGCAAGCTGACCCCCGAGCTGATCGACCGCCAGGCCTGGGGGTTCGGCGACGAGCACCGGGCGCAGCCGGCGGTCGTCTCGCTGACCCAGTCGACGGAGCTGGGCACCGTGTACAGCCTGGAGGAGCTGCGGGCGGTCTGCGACCACGCGCACAGCCTCGGCCTGAAGGTCCACATGGACGGCGCCCGCCTGTCCAACGGGTGCGCCGCGCTGGGCGTCGGGCTGCGGGAGGCCACCACCGACGCCGGAGTGGACATCGTCTCGCTCGGCGGCACGAAGAACGGGTTGCTCGGCGCCGAGGCCATCGTCGTGCTGGACCCGACGATCCGGGGTCTGGACTACCTGCGCAAGATGGACATGCAGTTGGCGTCGAAGATGCGTTTCGTCTCGGCGCAGCTCCTGGCCCTCTTCGAGGGCGACTTGTGGCTGCGTTCCGCCGGCCACGCCAACGACATGGCGGCCCGGCTGGCGGCGGGGGTGCGCGACCTGCCGGGCGTCCAGATCACTCAGCCGGTCGAGGCCAACGCCGTATTCGTCGTCCTCGAGCCGGGCGTGGCGGACCGGCTGCGCAAGACGTTCGCGTTCTACGACTGGGACCACGCCCGAGGCGAGGTGCGCTGGGTGTGCTCGTTCGACACCACCGAGGGGGACGTGGCGGCCATGGCCGACGCCCTCCGCCGGGCGGTCAGCCGATGACCTTGACCGCCTGGGCCACGTCGAAGGAGCCGATCCCCGTCGCCAGGTCGTAGCCGGGCGTGGCCGGGTACGGGCCGGTGTCTCCCAGGGTCACGTCGTGGAACGCCGCGGTCCCGTTGGCCTTGTAGAGCAGCGGGGACGCGAACCCGAGGCCGTTGCCCTTGGCCGACTCCATACGGGCCCACACCCCGAGGGTGAGAGGCGACGACAGGCTGGTGCCTCCCACCGCGGTCGGCGTGCCGGCGACGTAGACGTTGGCGCCGCTGTTGGGGTCGGCGTCGTTGGCGACGTCGGGCACGGTGCGGCCGCATCCCTGCACCGCGCAGGCCGTCGGCAGCACCGCCCCGGTCACGCCGTCGCTGCCCTGCCACGCCGGCGCCGACTCGAACAGGCTGACCCCGCCGCCGCCGCCGACCCAGGCCGCCTCGGTGTTGTAGCTCCCGTCGCTGTTGGTGACCAGGGTGGTTCCTCCGACCGACGCGACGTAGGGCGACGACGCCGGGTAGTTGACGTCGGGCACGCCGACGGGTACCCCGTTGTTCGGGGCTACCGGACAGAACCCGCCGGTGTCCCCGGCGGAGGCGAACACCGTCTGGCCTTGCACCGCCGCTTGAGCGAAGGTCTCGTCGTCGGCGAGCATCGCCCCGTCCAGGTAGGCGCCGTACTCGCATTCACCGAAGCTGGCGCTGGCGGCCTGCGCGACGTGCTGGGTGACGAAGGCGTTGAACTCCCTGGCGGTGTCCGCGTCGGTGAGGCTGGTGGCGTCGTAGATGTAGAGGCGCTTGACCGTCTGGGCCATCCCCGTCGAGTACTGCGTGTCGAGGTCCCACTCGTCCGCGCCGGAGGTGTCGGAGCTGGCGATCCCGGTGGGGACGATCGACACCGGCACTTGGGGCAGCCCGTTGGCCGTCTCCTCCTGGCGCAGATCCTTGACCACCTGGGACAGGTCGCCTTCGGCGAAGATGGCGATCGACGACTTGGCGCCGGTGGGAGCGGTGGTGGCGTCGTAGGCCGCCTGGAGCCCCTGCGGGTTGTAGGTGCAGGGATATCCGACGCCGGGAACGGCGCAGCTGGATGGCGGGTTGGCGGCCGCCGCGTGCCGGGTGGTCGGGACCATCACCGTCAGCGTGTCGAGTCCGAGCACGGATCCCACGACTCCCCCCAGAGTGGAGGGGACGCTCGCCGGGGCGGTGTTGGCGTAGCCGGCGTGGCCGGCGCCGGCGAAGGAGTGGATGGCGGTGTCGAACGCGGCCTCGACCGCGCCCGCGGTCCCCGACGCGGTGATCAAGACGTTGTTGGCGCTGACAGACGTTGGGTTCAAGCCGGCGTGCTGCAGGTACCCCTCGACCTGGGACACCTCGCCGGCGGTCGGGGCGAACTGCTGGTCGAACTGGTCGGAGGTGAGGATCGTGCCCCGGGCGATGTCGGAGTCCAGCGCCGGCCGGTCGCGTAGGTCGAGGGCCACGGTGACAGTCATCGGAGTCGACCCCGCCAGCGGGCCCAGGTCGGTCAGCCCGGCCGTCGGCAGGGCCTGCGTGGCCGTCGCCACCCATCCGGTCGCCGACGCGGCGGCGGTCCCCGCCAGGGCGGGGACCAGCAGCGCGCCGAGCATCGACGCTCCGAGTACCGGCCCGAGGTGCTTCGCGATCATCACCGTCTCCTGAGCTCAATTCCCGTGCGTCGCACGGACCGTCCGACCTACTGTCTGGGCCTACTGTTCGCCGGGCTCCCGGCCTGTCCCTCCCCCGTTTCCGAGCGCGGGGACCGGGCGGGCGCAGCCGTCCCGCTGAGCGGGTCAGGAAGAATTCGCGACCCGCCGCGGTTGCACACCCGGCACCGATCATCAGCCGACGACCACCGAGGGGCCCCCGCCGCCATGACCGACCCGCACACCGCAGACGCCCCCACGCCCACCGGCCGGAAGGTCCCGGACTGGGTGATCCTGGCGATCGCGTGCGTCGCGCAGTTCATGGTCGTGCTGGACGTGTCGATCGTCAACGTGGCCCTCCCGTCGATCGGTCGGGACCTGCACTACAGCCCGACGGGCCTGCAGTGGGTGGTCAACGCGTACGTCCTGACCTTCGCCGGGTTCCTGCTGCTCGGCGGCCGGGCCGCCGACCTGTTCGGGCGGAGACGGGTGTACATGTTCGGGTTGGGGCTGTTCACCTTGGCCAGCCTGGTCGGCGGGTTCGCCCAGACCACGGCCTGGCTGACCGCGGCCCGGGCCGCGCAGGGGGTCGGCGGGGCGTTCCTGTCGCCGGCGACGCTGACGATCATCGTGACCACCTTCTCCGGGGCCCGGATGGCCAAGGCCCTCGGCATCTGGTCGGCGGTGGCCGGGGCCGGCGGCGCTGCGGGGGCCATCCTCGGCGGGGTGCTGACCGCGGGGATCTCGTGGCGGTGGGTGCTGTTCGTCAACATCCCGATCGGGGCGGCGGCCATGTTCGCGGCGCTGACCTACCTGACCGAGGCCCGCCGCCCGGCCGGCGCGACCGCCGCGGTCGGGCAGAGCGGACGCAAGCCCAGGCTCGACATCGCCGGCGCAGTCACCGTCACCGCGGGTCTCGGCGCGCTCATCTACGCGATCGTCGGGACCGACACCCACCCGTGGGGGTCGACCCGCACCCTTGCGATCCTGGCGGTCGCCGCAGTGCTGCTTGCGGTGTTCGCGGTGATTCAGCTCCGGGTGGCCGCGACGCCGCTGGTCCCGTTCCGGCTGTTCCGGTCCCGGGCGGTGTCGGGTGCCAACCTGGTGATGTTCCTCGTGGGCGCCGCGTTCTTCGCCTTCTGGTACTTCATGTCGCTGTACCTGCAAAACGTCCTCGGCTACGGCGCCTTGAAGGCCGGCATGGCCTTCGTACCGATGGCCGTCGCGATCATCGTCGGCGCGCAGGTCTCGGCTCGCATGCTGTCGCGCGTCGGAGTCCGGCCCGGGCTGGTCGCCGGCACCCTCCTGGCCGCGGGCGGGTTCCTGTGGCTGTCCGCGATCGACGCGCACAGCGGGTACTGGAGCCACATCTTCGGGCCTGGCTGCCTCATCTCGCTGGCCCTCGGGCTGCTGTTCACCCCCTTGGCGTCGGCGGCCACCTCGGGTGTGCACTACTCGGAGGCCGGCCTGGCGTCGGGGGTGCTCAACACGTCCCGCCAGGTCGGCGGTTCGCTCGGCCTAGCGGTGTTGGCGACCGTCGCCATCGACCGGACCTCCTCCCTGCTCAGGCACGGCGACGCGAACCACGCCGCGCTGACCTCCGGCTACAGCATCGCGTTCGTGGTCGCCGCCGGGCTGTGCGTCGTCGCCTTCCTCAGCTCGTTGATCGTCCCGGCGCTCGGCTCCGCGCCGCGGGGCACCACAGCGCCTGAGCGCTCGGCGGCCGACCAGGTCGACACCCCGCCGATCGGCGCGGAGATGGCCTGATCCGGTGAACCACAACCGGCTGTACCGCAACGGCGTCCTCGAGGCCGAGGACTTCCCCGACGCCGAGATCAGCGACTACATCTGCCAGGACGACACGGTCGTGTGGCTGGACCTCGAGTCGCCCGACGAGGCGGGGATCCAGATCCTGGCGCAGGAGTTCGGTCTCAACAGCCTGGCGGTGGAGGACGCCACCCACGAGCATCAGCGCCCGAAGGTCGACCGCTACCGCAGCCACATCTTCATGAGCCTGTACGCGGTGCACCTAGACGGCGACAGCGGAGTCCTCGCCACCAGCGAGCTGGCGGTGTTCGCGTCCAAGTCGTGGCTGATCACCGTGCGCAAGTCCGGTGGTTTCGACATGGGGCACGTGGAGGACCGGTGGGACGCCAACCCGGACCTGGCCAAGCACGGCGTCGGGTTCCTCCTCCACGGGCTGCTCGACCACGTCGTTGACGGTCACTTCGCCACCGTCCAGGAGCTCGACGAGGCGGTGGAGGCGATCGAGGCCCGGCTGTTCGAGGAACGACCCGAGCCGCTCAGCGTGCAGAAGCGGTCGTTCCAGATGCGCAAGGCCCTGGTCGACCTGCGCCGGGTCAGCCTGCCGATGCGGGAGGTCCTCAACACGCTGATGCGCCGGGACATGGGCTTCGTCGACGAGGACATGATGCCCTACTACCAGGACGTCTACGACCACGTCTTGCGGGCGACGGAGTGGACCGAGTCGCTGCGGGACCTGGTGACCACCATCCAAGACAGCAACCTGCAGGTCCAGTCCAACCGGCTGAACGAGGTCATGAAGAAGCTCACCGCGTACGCCGCCATCTTCGGCGCGGTGGCAGCGATCACCGGCTTTTTCGGCCAGAACCTGCCCTACCCCGGCTTTCAGTCCTCGAGCGGCCTGTTCGTGATGGGCGCGCTGCTGGCGGCGGCGGTGGTCGGGCTCGGCATCGTGTTCAAGCGCCGCGACTGGCTGTGATCGCCCGGCCCGAGCCGGCCAGCGCCTCGTAGATCGACAGGTAGCGCTCGGCGAGCCGGGGCATGGAGAACTGGTGGGCCCGCTCGAGGCCGTGGTCGGTCATCCGCTGCACGGCCGGGCCGCCCTGCAAAGCCCGCGCCAGGCCGGCGGCCAGCGCCGGCGCGTCGCCGGGCGGGACCAGCAGGCCGTCGACGCCGCCTTGCATGACGTTGCGGTAGCCGTCGATGTCGCTCGCGACCACCGGCGTCCCCGCGGCCAGCGCCTCGAGCAGCACCACCCCGAAGCTCTCCCCTTCCTTGGACGGTGCGCACACGACGTCCGCCCCCCGCAGCCGGCGGCGCTTGTCGTCCTCGGCGATGGTGCCCAGCCACTCGATTCGCTCCACCCCCTCGGTCCTGGCGACCAGCCGGGCGGTCTCGGGGCCTTCCCCCGCGACCCACAGCCGCACGTCGGGGGGCAGGAGGTCGAACGCGTCGAGCAAGACGTCCAGGCCTTTGCGCTCCTCGTGGCGTCCGAGGAACAGCACCGTGGGACCCCGCGTCGGCTCGGGTTCGGCGGCCTGGGCGGCGGCGACGTCGATCCCGTTCCAGAGGACCTGGTAGCCGTCGTCGCCGAACACCGCTTTGGCGGTCAGCGCCGCCTGCTCCGACACCGCCACCCGGGCCGAGAGCCGGACCGTGGTGAAGGGCCGGAAGACCCGGGCCACGCTGTACCAGCGGCCGAGCCCGGCCCGGTGGAAGGTCCCCACCAGCGGCTGGTCGCAGAAGAGCAACGCGGTGAGCGCCGGGCCGGGCACGATCGGCTCGTGGAGGTGCACCACGTCGAACTCTTCGTCTCGCAGCGCGGTGATCGTCCGCAGCGTGGCGGGAATGTCGGGGGCCAGCGGGGCGATCGACCCGTTGGCGGACTGGCGCAGCGAGTTGCCGAGAGGGGTGACGAACGGGTGCGGTGGCGGCCCGTCGGAAGGTCCTAGCACCCGCGCTTCCACGCCGATCTGGCGCAGCGCCCGGGCCAGCCCGAGCACCTGGCCCTGCACCCCCCCGGCGACAGTCAGGCTGTAGGGACAGACCAGGCCGATCCGCAACTGCGCCTCACCCACCCGGCGGGTCGCCGCTGGCCGCGGCCATCAGCCCGACGCCCCTCCCGTGAAGTTCCAGGCCGCCAGGTGGAGGCTCGGGGCGTGGTGCCACGCAGTGTGCAGCCCTCCGGGGGCCAGCACCGCGTCGTCGCCGACGCCGAGCACCTGCCCGGGACCGAACGCCGCGACCGGCGACTGGGTGAAGCGCAGGTTGGCGACCGGCGGTCCTACCGCGCCGTCCTCGATGAGGAACACGCCGTTCCTGGTCAGCCCGGTCACCACCAGCGTCCGCGGGTCGAGGACCCGGGTGTACCAGAAGTCCTTCACCAGCAGCCCTCGCCGCACCGACCGCACCATGTCCTCGACGGGGGTGGCCCGGCCGCCGGCGAGGAACAGGTTGGTGGCCACCGCCCCGATCGCGGCGCCGCCGGGGACGGCGTGGCCGGTGCTGGCGACGCCGTCTTTGGCCGCGGTCCGCCGGTCGTGGGCCAGCCCGACGACCTTCCCTGACTCCACCAGGTCGAGCCGCCGTTTCGGTGTGCCCTCGGCGTCGAACCCGAGCCCGACGTGGCGGGGGTCGGTCGCGTCGTCCCAGAGCGACAGGAGCGAGTCGAGCTGCACCTCGCCGACCGACGCGAACGACCGGCCCTCCTGCACGGCGCGGGCGTTGAACCCGTAGATGGTGAAGAAATCGAGCATGTACGCGACGCAGCGGGGCGACAGGACCACCTCGTAGCGGCCCGGCGCCAGGTCCACCGGCTCTCCGACGGTCAACGCCGTCGACGCGGCCGCGGCCCCGCACGCTGCGCCGTCGAGGTCGGCCAGCCGAGACGAGTAGGTGGATCCCACCCCGTCGGCCCGCCGGCTGCGGACGATCCCGTCGATCGCGGCGCTGGTCGCGGAGGACGCCACCCGCTGCCCCGCCGAGTTGACCAGCACCGCGTCGGTGGCGGCGGTCTCGCAAAACCCTGCCGTCTCGGCTCCTCCGCCGGCGGCCACGAAGTTGTCGACCACGTCGGCCCTGGCGCCGGGCCCGGCCGCGGCGGTGGCCGGGTCGAAGTCGAGGGCGCCGTCGACCAGCAGCGGTGACGGCGGGGCCAGTCCGGGCCAGTCGTCGTCGACCGGCTGCACGGCTGCGGCGTCGAGGGCGGATCCCACCAGGCGGCGCAGGGCGGCGTCGTCCACGCCGGTGGTTGAGGCCCCGGCGCTGCGCCCGCCGGCGGTGACCCGCAGGTCCACCGAGACGTGCTCGTCGCCGACGTTTTGGTGGATGAAGGAGTTGGCGAAACGGGTCAGTCCTTGCCGGCGGGACGTGACGGTCACCACCGCGTCGGCCCGCCCGCCGACCATTTCCACCACCTTCGTCCCGATGGCGTCCAGCTCCGTCAGTTCCGTGCTCATCGCCGCCGACGTTACGCCCCGTGCCGGCCTAGCTCAGCCGAGCAGGTCCCGGATGTCGGCGGCGGTCAGCGCCCCCGACTCGAACCCGCCGCCGCCGACGACGCTGTCGAACAGCTTGGCCTTGCGGGCCTTGAGGGCCATCACCTTCTCCTCGATGGTGTTGCGGGCGACCAGGCGGTAGACCATCACCTTGCGGGTCTGGCCGATGCGGTGGGTGCGGTCCACGGCTTGGGCCTCGGTGGCCGGGTTCCACCACGGGTCGAGCAGGACGCAGTAGTCGGCCTCGGTCAGGTTCAGCCCGAACCCGCCGGCTTTGAGGCTGATCAAGAACACCGGCGCGTCGCCGTTGCGGAACTGGTCGATTACCTTGGTCCGCTTGGTCGTCTTGCCGTCCAGGTAGCAGCACTCGATCCCGGCCTCCTCGACCCGGACGCGCGCCGCGGTCAGGAACCGGGTGAACTGGCTGAACACCAGCACCCGGTGGCCGTCGGCGACGATGTCGCCGAGCATCTCGCCGAGCGCGTCGAGCTTGGTGGAGGGGACCCCCCGGTGCTTGTCGTCGACCAGCGCCACGTCGAGGGCGGCCTGGCGCAGCAGGGTGAGGCTGCGGAAGATCTCGAAGCGGTTTCCGTCGACGTCGCCGAGCAGGCCGAGGATCTTCTGGCGTTCACGTTGCAGGTAGGTCTGGTACAGCTTCTCGTGGCGGGGGTGCAGGTCCAGCTCGAGGACCTGCTCTTGCTTGTCGGGCAGGTCGGCGGCGACCTGCTCCTTGGTCCGCCGCAGCATGATCGGGCGGATTCGGCGGCGCAGCTGGTCGAGGCGCTCGCCGTCGCCGTGGCGCTCGATCGGCGTGCGGTAGGTCTCGGCGAAGCGGTCCTGGCGGGAGAACAGCCCGGGGGCGACGATGGTGGTGAGGGCCCACAGCTCGGCCAGCGAGTTCTCGAGCGGCGTGCCGGTCATGGCCAGCTTGAACGGGACCGGCAGCCGCCGGGCCCGCTGGTTGCTGTGCGACGCCGGGTTCTTGGCGAACTGGGCCTCGTCGAGCACCAGCCCGGCCCACGGCACACCCTCGTACTCGTCGTAGTCCAGGCGGAACAGGGCGTAGGAGGTGATCACGACGCCGGCGCCGGCGGCCACCTCGGCCAGGCTCACGCCCCGCCGGCGGGTGGTCTCGGTGACCGCGACGACCGGCACGTCGGGGGCGAAGCGGGCCGCTTCGGCCGCCCAGTTGCCGACCACGCTGGTCGGGGCGACGACCAGCCACGGCTGCAGCACGCCCGGCTCGGGGGCGGTCCGGGCGGCCAGCCCGGTCTCCCTGCTGTGGCACACCAGGGCCAGGGCGCTGAGGGTCTTGCCGAGCCCCATGTCGTCGGCCAGGATCCCGCCCAGGTTGTGTTCGTAGCGCGACGCCAGCCACTGGAAGCCGTCCTCCTGGTACGGCCGCAGCGTGGCGCGCAGCCCGGCGGGGAGGGGCCGCCGGCGGCTCCGCGCGTCGCTGTCGGTGAAGTCCCGGAGGGCCTCCACCGCCTCGGCCCACGCTCCGATCCGGGCGGTCTCGTCGGCGGCGCCCAGCTCCTGCAGGTCCTCCCACAGGCTGGCCTGGAACCGGCTCAACCTGATCGCCGAGCCGGGCGGCCCGTGCGACTCGTGCAGGGCGCGGGCCTCGGCGATGAGCTCCGCCAGGCGCCGCAGCTCGGGGCGGTCCAGCTCGAAGTAGGCGCCGGAGGGCAGGAGCAGGTGGGCTGCTCCCTCGGCCAGCGCCAAGAACAGGGCGGTGAAGGGGACCTCTTCCCCGCCGACGGTGACCTCCACCTGCAGGTCGAACCAGTCGCCCTGCCCCGACGCCTCGCCGCCGAGGCGGACCACCGGAGCCTCGGTGACCTCCCGGAAGTCGGGGATCTCGCCGAGCCGTTCGACGATCACGCCTTCGACCGCCTCGATGCCCGGCAGGAGGGTCGTCACGAAGCGGGCCGCGTCCAGCCCGACCAGGCGGGCGGAGGGCGCCAGGCGGGGACCGGCCGGCGCCTGCACCACCAGCTCCTGGTGGCCGCCCGCCACCAGCGCGGAGAGCGAGTCGAGGGTCCTGGCCGCGCCCTCGTCGGGCTGGGCGCTCAGGTCCCGCGCTGCGCCCCCCGTCCCGACCAGCGCCCACATAAGGTCGAGGGTCGGGCCGGGCACGGCGCGCACCCGCAGACGGACGGCGTCGGGCGCCGGCTCCGGCAGGTCCACCGACCCGTCGCTGGAGCGCACCGGTATCCACCGGCGGACCTGCGGGTACAGCTCGCCGCGGAACCGCTCGACGTCCCGGGCCGGTATCCGCAGGGTGCCGGCGTGCAACAAGCCGGCCACCTCCGGGGCCACCGGGCGCGACAGCGGCGCCAGATGCAGCTCCGGCGTCCGGTTGGCGTCGCCGCCGGCGCCCCACCACACCACCCCGTGGGCCGGCGCGCCGATCAGCAAGCTGCGCGCCGGGTCGACCATGGCGTCGCCGTCGACCAGCACCGGTCGGACCGTCAGCCCGGTCGTGTCCTCGTCGCTGGCGGTCACGTCGAGGACCGCGTCGACGGCCCTGGTGCGCAGGTCGACCGGGCCGGCGTCGCGCCCGGCTCGCAGCAGCGGGATCCCGGCCTCGCCGGCCTGGCGCAGCAGGTCCCACAGCCGCCGGCTGTTGACCGACTCCAGCCACACCACCTCGTCACCGGCCCCCGCCCAGGGAGAGCCGCCGCCTACGGCGTGGTGCAGGGCCCGCAGTTCCCGCAGCAGCGCCAGCTGCGCGGCCCGTGCCGGCGAGGGGAACTCCGCGTAACCGTAGTAGTCGAGGCGCCCCCAGGAGATCCCGGTGCGCACCCAGTTGCCGGCGTGGCTGCGCACCACCGGCCGGAGCCGGATGCCCGGCCCCCGCCCCGCCTGGCGGTACCCGTAGGACGGCCTGGCGCTGACCAGCTCGAACTGGATCGCCAGCTCGCCGGCGCCCTCCCCGTCGGCGTCTTGGCCGACGGGTGGCTCCCGGTCGGAGGCGAGGAGCGCCCGGAGCGGCTCGTCCCACCCCGACTCCCGCGCCGGCGCCGGGCTGGCGTCGCGCGGGAGCAGGCGCAGGGCTGGCGGGAAGGAAGGGGCTGGCGGGGAGGAAGGGGCCGGGGGCCGGTCGGCGGCGGCGTGCTTGGGGAGGTCCGCCAGCATGATCGCCACTGCGTGCTTGCAGTTGAACCCGACCGGGCAGGTGCAGCGGGCCTCGACATCGGCCAGCGTCGAGTCGCTGCGGCGGGTGAGCTGCACCGACACCTTGTAAGGCGACGACGACGTGCCGGTCACCTCCCCGACCGCGGACAGCCCAGATGCGTCCCACTCGCAGCGGGTCACCCGGCCCGTCGCCGCGTAGCGCAGCCCTCGGACCATCGTGGCCGCCCCGACCAGGCGTCGGAGTCGTTCCTCGTCGGCGTGCCTGATCACCCGCCGGCTCTCCGCCTCACGGCAGCCATGCCGGGACCCTACCGGCAATACCGGCGGTGCTGGTGCCAATAGCCAGACCGGAGCGCCGGTGGAACGCCAGGGTCCCGTTGGGGTCGCCGGTCGCGTAGAACCCCGAGTGCAGGCAGGTGTGGCGCTGGGGGCACAGCGCCACACCGTTGCCGACGTCGGTCACCCCGCCGTCGTCCCAGGGGAGCAGATGGTGGATGTCGACACGGGTCCGGTCGCATCCGGGCCACCGGCACCTCCCGGAGTCGCGCACCGTCACCGCCCGGCGCTGCGCGACGCTCCACACCCGCTGCCTTCGGCCCAGCGCTAGGGGCTCGCCGGCGGGCGACTCCACATGGGTGACATGCGAACAGTCGCACATGATCCTGGCCGTCTCCGCCGGCCCCACAGGGGCGCCGCCCAACACCCGGCAGACCCCTTCCCGCACCACTAGGTGCACCATGTGACGGTCGGCGCCACTGGCCCAATCCCCGAGGCCGCCGCGGACCAGTTCCATGAACCCGTCCGCCCGCAGCTCGAACCACGACGGCCTCTCCTCGTGCCCCGCCGTCGAGTCTTCACGTGAAAACTCCTCACCGGTCTCACGGGTCTCACCGGTCTCACCGCCGTCGGCGCCGGGGCGCTCCGTAATCGCCCTGAGCGCCGCCTCCACCTCCGCCGCCTCCACCTCCGAAACGACGATCTCGATGCGGGCCATCCCGTCGGGCAGCGGCCGGATCTTCAGCCCCCGCGACGGCCGGCGTGCCGCCCCCGGGCGCTTCTCCTGCGACTGGTACAGCTTGTAGGTCCTCACCGTCGCCTCGACGTCCGCCACAGTGCCCGCCACCGCGACGTCCACCAGCGCCTCGTCCACCTCCGTGCTGGTACCTTCCGCCCTAGTCATCGCCCGCACCGCGCAATACGACACACTCCCCTCCTCGAACGCCGCCGCCAGCACCGGGCGACGGGCCAGCTCCCGCGCCACCCGGCACTTCTCGTAGGCGACGCTCCGACCCATCCCGGCCCGGGCCACCAGCCAATCCGGGCAGGAGGCGTACCCGTCGAGCGCCCAGCCCTCCTCGCGGTCGAACACCGCCAGCCCCGACAGCCATGCCGCCTCGCCCACATCCAGCCGGCGGCGGCCCTCGACCAGCCACTCCCCCGATCCCACCACCTCGACCATCCCGCGACCCTCCACACCGTTCGGATGCAAGGGCCCGCCGGGGCCGATCACTTCCCCAATTCTATGATCCCCCTGTGACAGTCCGACCGGCACCGGCACCGGCGGCGACGCCGACCCCGCCAGTTTTCACATGAAAACTGGCGGTCCGCCTAGTGCAGACAGAACTCGTTGCCTTCGGGGTCCTGCATGACCGCCCAGCGGTGACCGGGATGGCTGGCGAACCTGACGAAGGTCCCGCCGGCCTCGACCACCCGCTCCGGCGAAGAACAGCCGCCGTCGATTCGAATGGTTGTCCTCGACCTTCCCGCCGAGCAGCGCCGCCCACCAGCCGGCGAGGCGGTGCGGGTCGGTGCAGTCGAAGGTGAGCTGGAGCCCCCGGGCCACGACCCCATGATGCCAGCTCGGCCTAGCCGCGCACGCCGACGCGCACACCCCGGAACCGGCAAGGTACCGCCGGATGGCCGGTGTGGCCTACCTGCATGGGTTGGCCCTTCCCGCAGTTGGGCGTTCCCCAGGCGACCAGCTCGGAGGGGCCGCCGACCATGTCCATCGACCCCCAGAACTGCGGGCTGATACCGGTGTAGGTCGGGTTGCGCAGCATGCGTCCCCGGCGGCCGTCCTTGATCTCCCAGCCGATCTCGCAGCCGAACTGGAAGTTGAGGCGCCGGTCGTCGATCGACCACGAACGGTTGGTGTCCATCATCACCCCGTCGGCGGTCTCCGCGATCATCTGCTCGAGCGAGTGGGGGCCGGGCAGCAGGCCGATGTTGGTCATGCGCACCATCGGGATCCGGTCGTGGCCGTCGGCGCGCACCATCCCGCCGCAGGGGATCCCGGCCAGCGCGGCGGAGTCCCGCCCGGAGAGGACGCCCACCCAGATGCCGTCCTTGACGATGTCAACGCTTCGGGCCGGAGTGCCCTCGTCGTCGTAGCCGAAGGAACCGAGGGCGCCGGGGATGGTGGCGTCGGCGGTGATATTCATCAGCTCCGAGCCGAACCGCAGCGAGCCCATCTGGGCCAGGTCTAGCCATGACGTCCCGGCGAAGGCGGCTTCCCAGCCGAGGATCCGGTCCAGCTCGGTGGCGTGGCCGACCGACTCGTGGATCTGCAGAGCCATCTGCTCGGAACCGAGGATGAGGTCGGTGGTGACCTCCGGGCACACCGGAGCGGAGAGCAGCGCGACGGCTTCCTCGCCGATGCGCGCCGCGTTTCCCACCAGGTCGATCTCCCGGATCAGCTCCCATCCCCGCGTCCCGACCTGTCCCCGGATGCCCGGGTAGGAGCGGCGTTGGGTCTCCCCGTCACCGATCGCGGTGACCGACATCCCGGTGCCGCACTCGCGGATGCGCTGCGAGATGCGGGCCCCCTCGCTGGAGGCGAACCACTTCTCGGTGTCCCACACCTCGTAGTGGGCCTGGGCCAGCTGCGCGCCGGCGTGGCGGCCGACTGCGGTCACGGTCACGAGCAGGTCGCCCTTCTCCGACAGCGGCACCGACAGCGGGTCCTCCACGCACACACTCTCCCAGTGGGCCTGCACCGCCTCTACCGGTGCCAGCTCCAGAGGGGGGCCCGGCACCAGAGCCGACGCCTTCGCCGTCTCCGCGGCGACGGTCCCCGCCGCCCGGGCCGCGGCGGCGGTCAGCTCGGCAGTGGCGAAGAACCCCCACGACGAGCCGATCAGGGCCCGGACGCCGACACCGGCCTGCTCGCGCTGGTCGAGGCCTTCGATGTGGCCGTTCTGCGCCGACATCGACTCGCTCCGGCGGATCATCACCCGGGCGTCGGCGTACCGGGCTCCGGCCGCCAACGCCCCTTCGACCCCTGCCACCGCATACTCCATCACGGAGCCGACGCTACAGCGGCACCACCGGAATGGCCGCCGTGAGATGGCGGCCTCGAGGGAATGGCCGGCCCGAGGGAATGGCCGGTCCGGCCCGGCGTTGTACTGGGCATGACAGTACGGGCCACATGGAACGGCGCCACCCTGGCCGAGAGCGACCACACGATCCTGGTGGAGGGCAACCAGTACTTCCCGGCGTCGGACGTCGCCGAGGGGGTCCTCAAGCCGAGCGACACCCACACCCACTGCCCCTGGAAGGGAGACGCCAGCTACTACAGCGTCGTCGCCGGCGGTGACACCAACCCCGACGCCGCGTGGTACTACCCCGAGCCGTTCGAGGCGGCGGCCCCGATCAAGGACTACGTCGCGTTCTGGAAGGGCGTGGAAGTGTCGGGCACCAACCCCGACACCGTGGAGATTCGCCCGCCCGGCCGAGGCTGAGGACAGGTACGCTCCGGCGCATCGCGACTCACGAACAGCGTCAGAGCGCAAGTCCGTCGACCACCCCGGCGGGGAAAGCGGAGGTCGCGGCGCGTCGCCCCTGGGAAGGTGCCGCGCCCCTGCTCCAGCTCCAGCGCCTCGCCGGTAACCGGGTCGCCAACCGGCTGCTCGCCGAGGGCCAGGGCCCGCCGGCCGGTCTGCTCGTGCAGCGGGCCAAGTCGAACCCCGCGGCTACCACGAAGAAGAAGACCGCCTCGAAGGGCGTGACCAAGAAGAAGGCCAAGGCGCCCAGCTCGCGGGCGATGGTGGCGGTGATCTCCGGTAAGAAGGGCAAAAAGCCTGACTTCTCGGTGGTCGGCCAGCTCCAGTCGCGCGGGGGCACCCCGCTCTACGGGCAGTCGGAGTTCAGCCCGATCGACCCGGTGAGCGGCTACGCCACCGGCATGGCGGTGGACATCCTCGACTGGAACCACACCCCCAACGGCACTTCTCCGAGCGTGAAGCCGTCCTGGTGGCCGACCGGGGACCCTTGGTGGACGAAGTACATGGTGCAGGGCCACTTGCTAAACGACAACCTCGGCGGCCCCGGCAACGATCTGCGCAACCTGGCTCCGATCTCCAAGACGGCCAACTCCGAGCACCTGCACCAGGTGGAGAAGCTGGCCAAGTCGACGGTCATCCAAGACGCCGGCGCGGTCACCTACAGCGTCACGGTGATCCCCGGACCTCCGGCCGTCGGCGCGTTCTCGCCCTACGAGGACGACCTGAACGAACCCAACCGCCATCTCATCGCCATGCTCCCGAAGGGCTTGGAGTGCGTGCTCATGGGGGACGACGGGCAGCTCCTGGTGTCGTTCACCGTGGTCAACCGGCTCTAGGCCGCCACCCTGACCGCCCGCCAGCCTGACCCGGCGGTCAGGACGCCTGTAGGAACTCGACCCAGTTGCCGTCGGGGTCCTCGACGATAGCGATGAACACCCCGGGCCGGACCTCCTTGCGGGGGACCGCCGTCGGGTAGCCGGCCGCCTCGGTGCGCGCCACGAGGGCGTCGAGGTCGGGCACCGTCAGCGTCAGGTACCGGATCCCCGAAGCGGTGTACAGCCCGCCAGGCGGGTTGGCCGCGTCCGGCAGCTCGTCGGGCCTGGTCAGCTTGACCAGCGACGTCCCCCACTGGAGGCGGTGCATCATGCCGGTCAACGACCGGACGTCGGCCACGTGCTCCAAGCCCAACGTGTCGCGGTAGAAGGCCAGGGCGGCGTCGGAGTCGCGGACGATGATGCCGATGTCGATGCCCTTGTCAGTCACGGCCCGAGCCTAGAGGTTACGGTTTCAGTCGTGACCGAGGTGGAGTTCTACTTCGACGTGATGTGCCCGTGGGCGTACCAGACCAGCGTGTGGATCAGGGAAGCCGAGAAGCAGCGTGACCTGCACGTGACCTGGCGGCTGTTCTCCCTCGAGGAGGTCAACCGGGAGGAAGGCAAGAAGCACCCGTGGGAGCGGCCGTGGTCCTACGGCTGGTCGATGCTGCGGGTCGCGGCGGTCCTCCGGCGACGAGGCAACGACGACGTCGGCCGGTTCTACGAAGCCGCCGGTCGGGCGCTGCACGTGGAGGGCCGGCGGGTCCAAGAGCGCGACACCCTCGAAGCGGTCATGCGAGAAGCCGGGCTGGACGTGGGCGCGGTGGAGGAGAGCGTCCGCGACCGCAGCGTCGACGACGAGGTGCGCGCCGACCACCAGCGGGTCGTCGACCTGGGCGGCTACGGCGTGCCGACGATGGTGCTCGACGGGACAACCCCGCTGTTCGGGCCGGTGGTGGCGCCGGCACCGACGGGCGAAGCCGCCGGCCGACTGTGGGACCTGGTCGCCGGGTGGGCTGAGTACCCGCACCTCTACGAGCTGCGCCGGCCGAAGACCCCGGCCGACTGGGAGCACATCGAGGGTCTCTTCTCGCCGTACCTGCAGGCGCGCGACTGGCGCAGCGTGCAGAATCCCGTCGCATGACCACCGCCGGCGACACCCGAGACGACCTGATCGAGCAGTTCCGCGACACGTGGGGGGCCACGACGTCCCTGCTGGCCAGCCTCGAGCCGGCCGGGTGGGCCCGCCCCACCGACCTGCCGGGCTGGAGCGTGCAAGACATCGTCGCCCACATGATCGGCACCGAGTCGATGCTGGCGGGGCGCGACACCCCGTCGGCTCCCGGACGGGCGTGGGGCGAGCACGTGAAAAACGACATCGGCGCCCTCAACGAGGCGTGGGCGGACTCCCGGCGCGACCGGTCCCCGGCGGAGATGCTCGAGGAGTGGCGGGCGATCACCGCCGAGCGGCTCGAGATGCTCACCGCGATGACAGCCGAGGAGTTCGACGCTCCGAGTTGGACCCCGGTCGGCAACGCCACCTACCGCCGCTTCATGCAGATCCGGGTGTTCGACTGCTGGGTCCACGAGCAGGACATCCGCCGCGCCGTCGATCAGCCCGGTCACGCCAGCGGCCCGGCCGCCGAGGCGTCACTGGACGAGATCGAGCGGTCTTTGGGCTACATCGTCGGCAAGAAGGCGAAGGCGCCGGCCGGCAGCCGGATCACCTTCGACCTGACCGGGGCCGCGCCCCGCCGTCTCCACGTGGCGGTCGACGAGCGGGCCGGGGTCGTCGCCGAGCTGGACCGTCCCGCCGACGTGACCATCCACCTGGGCAGCACCGATTTCGTCGCCCTGGCCTGCGGCCGGGCCCGCGACGGCGACGTCCCGGTCTCCTACACCGGCGACGAGGGGCTCGGGGCCAAGGTGGCGGGGTCGCTGGCCTTCACCATCTGAGGGGGGTCACGGCAGGCCGCCGTGGGGGACGTCCACTTGTGCGGCGAGGAGCTGGCCTTCTCTATGCGTGCTGCGGGCGTGCTCGTCGAAGTCGGGAGCCGCGCACAGGAACAGGGTCCGTCCGTCGCTCCCGCCCAGCATGCACGCGAAGACTCCGGTCCCGGCCCGGACCTCGTCGACGATCGCGCCGCCCTCCACCACCCGGATGGCCCGCCCGTGGGCTGCGTCCGCGATCCACATCGCCCCTTCGGCGTCGAGCCCGCATCCGTCGGGCGCGACGACGAGCTGCCCCAACGCGTCGGCGACCGCCCGGGTGGTCGGCAGCTCCCCGAACTGGGCCCACGTCCGCCGGTTGCCGAGGGTCCCGTCGGGTCCGATGTCGAACGCGGTGACCCGGTTGCCGAAGGTCTCGTCGACGAGCAGCACCCCGTCGGGGGTGATGACGCTCCCGTTCGGGAACCACAGGTCGTCGGCCACGACGCTCACCGCGCCGTCGGGGTCGACCCGGAGGAGCACCGTCGGCTCGAGGTCCGCGCTGGCCATGAGGTCGAAGCCGAAGTTGCCGACATACGCCCGGCCCGCCGCGTCGACGACCATGTCGTTGGGATGGCCGCCGACGTAGGGGCGGAGGTCGGCGTGCACGGCCAGGGTGCCGTCGGGCTCGCGCCGGCGGAGGGTGGCGTCGCGCATCGACACGACGAGGAGCCGCCCGTCGGGGAGCCAGCCGAGACCGGACGGCTGCTCGGGGACCTCGGCTTCGACGCGCAGGTCGCTGCCGTCCTCGCGCGCCGAGAGCACCTGGTGGGTGTAGAAGTCCACCGCCCACACCCGGTCCTCGTGCCATCGGGGGCACTCCAGGAAGCTCCTCTGGTCTAGAACCGTGCGCAGCGCTGCATCTGTCACGACGACCCTCCCCCGGTCCGGCTACGTGTCGGCTGCACCGTACCCCGGCGGGTCAGGGCAGGTTGTCGATCTCCACGTCGACCCGGCCGACCGGCTCGAATCCGAGGACCCGCCCGTAGAAGCTGAGCTCCGCGGCGGCGACCGCCTGGATGGTCTCGGCCTTCCGGAAACCGTGCTGCTCGCCTTCGAAGGCCAGGTAAGCGACGGGAATCCCCTTGTCCCGCAAGGCGTGGTAGATAATCTCGGACTGCGCGGGCGGGACCACCATGTCCTCGAGCCCCTGGAACAGGATCAGCGGCCGGTCGAAGCCCTCGACGTGGTGGATCGGAGAACGAGCCCGGTAGACGGCCTCCGCCTCCGGCCACGGACCGACCATCCGGTCCAGGTAACGGGACTCGAACTTGTGGGTGTCGCGGGCCAGCGCGGCCAGGTCGGCCACGCCGTAGAGGCTGGCGCCGGCGGCGAACACGTCGCTGAACGCCAACGCGGCGAGGGTGGTGAAACCCCCTGCGCTGCCACCGCGGATCACGCAGCGGGCCGGGTCGACGCTCCCCTGCTCTCCCAGCCACCGGGCTACAGCCGCGCAGTCCTCGACGTCGCACACCCCCCAGTCGCCGCGGAGGCGGTTGCGGTACTCCCGGCCGTAGCCGGTGCTGCCCCGGTAGTCGACGTCGGCGACCGCGAAGCCTCGGCTGGTCCAGTACTGGACGCCCAGGTTGAGCGACGAGCTGGCCGCCGAGGTCGGGCCGCCGTGGGACATCACCACCAGGGGCGGGCGCTCGGCGGGCGGGCCCTCATGGGTCGCGCTGGCAGGCCGGTACACCAGCGCCCAGGCCCGCTCCCCGCCGGAGGTGGGGAAAGTGAGCCGTTCGGGCCGGGACAAGAACGCGGGGTCGACGTCGACGACGCGGCTGGCGCGCAGCACTTGGTGGCGTCCGGCCCGGTCAATCCGGATCACCGCCGGGGGTGAGGTCGGGGACGCGGCCAGGCAGACGACGCCGTCGCCGAACGCTCGCAGATCGGAGTAGCCGGCGTAGGGCAGGTCCCATGCGTCGACTTTCCCGTCCCGGACCTCGCCGATCCCCGAACCGTCGGGACCCGACCACGCCGCGATGAGGCGCCCGTCGCTGGTGAAGGTGTAGGTGGAGGTGCCGAACACCCACCCGGGCTCGCCGAACTCCGCGTCCGCCGGGCACAGCGGCGCCCCGTCGGCGTAGAGGTTCCACCAGCCGGAGCGGTCCGAAACCCAGTGCAGCACCCCCGACCCCGACCAGCGCGGCTGCTGCACAGACTCTCCGGCGGAGCCGGCGACGCGTCGCGGCGCGGAGAGGTGGGCGTCGGCGTCGAGGTCGGCGGCCCAAAGCTCGGTGTCGTCCCAGGGCATGTTGGGGTGATCCCAGCTCAGCCAGGCCAGGCGCCGGCCGTCGGGGGACAGCGCCGGCGCCGAGAAGAAGTCGTGGCCGTCGGCCAGCACGACCACCGTGGCGGGCCGGTCGAGGGCGACGGCTACCAAGTCGTTGTCGACCGCTCCGTCGTGGTGGCGTTCCCGTACCGCGATGACCCAGCGTCCGTCGGGGGTGGCGACCGGGTCGGCGTAGCGGAACGCCCGGGGCTGGGGCGGCTCCTCGGTCAGCGGTTCGGGGGGCGCGCCGGGAGCGAAGCGCCACAGCCGCTGGTCGTCCCAGTTGGACGCCACCACCGCGTCGCCGGCAACGGTCCAGCAGCGGCCGCCGTACTCGTGCACCTGGGTGCGCGCCGAGAACCCAGCCGGGGTCAGGTCCTCGCCTGGCTCCCCTGGCCGGGCGGCGACGAGGACCTGGCGGCCGGCCTCGCTCGGGCGGGCCTCGTTCCACACCACCCGGTCGCCGAGAACGCCCACCTGGCTGAGCCCGACGGCTCGCTCGGTGAGCAGCGCCGGGGTGATCGGCGACGGCCAGGTGCCGTACGGGGCGGCGATCACGACGCGGCGGGCGCCTGGCGGTGCGGGAGCTTCCAGTCCGGGCGGACGAAATGGCAGGTGTAGCCGTGCGGGTACTTCTGCAGGTAGTCCTGGTGGTCCTCCTCGGCCCGCCAGAAGTCGCCGGCCGCCTCGACCTCGGTCACGACCTTCCCCGGCCACAGCCCCGACGCGTCGACGTCGGCGATGGTGTCGAGGGCGACGGCCTTCTGATCGTCGGTGGTGTAGTAGATGGCCGAGCGGTAGCTGCGGCCGACGTCGTTGCCCTGGCGGTTCTTGGTCGTCGGGTCGTGGATCTGGAAGAAAAACTCCAGCAGATCCCGGTAGGAGATGACCTCAGGGTCGAAGATGATCTCGACCGCCTCGGCGTGGTCGCCGTGGTTGCGGTACGTCGCGTTGGGGGTGTCGCCTCCGGAGTAGCCGACCTGGGTGGAGATCACGCCCGGCCGCTTGCGCAGCAGGTCCTGAGCCCCCCAAAAGCAGCCGCCGGCCAGGATTGCTCGCTCGGTTGTCACGTGCTGACCTCCTCGTGTCTTGTCTGCCACCAGTGAACACGGATCCGCGCCAGGGTGTTCCTCGCGACGATGTTCCTCGCGACGGTGTTCGCGTCGGGGGTGCCCGGAGTACGTCGTTGCGTATGCGGGTACAGCAACGGCACGCTTCCAGGAGGTCGCATGTTCCCCGCCGATGACATCAGAGACTGGCGTTCCCACGACGTGGTCGATCAAGACGGCGACAAGATCGGCGAGCTGGAGGCCGTCTACGTCGACACCGCGACCGACGAGCCGGCGTTCGCCACCGTCCGGGTCGGGTTCCCCGGCCGGCACCGCCTGACGTTCGTCCCGCTCCTCGGGGCGACGGTGGCGCCCGGTCACGTCCGGGTCCGCTACCCGAAGAAGCTGGTCAAAGACGCTTTCAGCATCGACACCGACGGGGAGCTGGCCGCCACCGACGAGCCGGAGGTGTTCGAGCACTACGCCCTCGACTACGCACCGGGCGCCAGCGGCGAGCGCCGGCTGGCCCGGCGCTGACGATCATGGCTCTCTTTCTTCTCATCGTCATCGTCGCCATCGCCTTGGGCCTGATCGGCGTCGTCGTCAAGGGGCTGCTGTTCTTGCTGTTCATCGGGATCGTGGTGTTCCTGCTGGACTTCATCTTTCTCGGCGCTCGGCTGCGGGGCCGGCGGCGCAAGACGACCCGCTGAGCACCCGGCGGGCGTCGCGACCGCGCCGGTAGGCTGCGCGCCGTGGCGACGCTGCGTTCCCTCGATGTCGCCGACCGGCCCGACGTGTGGGAGGCGATGGGCTTCGCCGTCGCCGGCGGGGTGTGCTGGGTCAGCGACGCGGCCATCAGGCTCGGGGGGTCGGGCGCCGGGATCACCGGTTGGACGATCGACGGCGCCCCGGACCTCATCGAGCTGCCGGTCGGGGAGGATCCCGACCCGGGCGGGGCAGCGCCGCCCGGCGGGCCCGGCGGGTCGCTGCCGGCTCACCCCAACGGGGTGATCGCCCTGGACCACGTCGTGGTGAGCACACCGGACCTCGACCGCACGGTCCAAGCGTTCGAGGCGGCAGGCGTCGCCCTGCGGCGCATCCGGGAGCTAGGTCCCGCTGAGCGTCCCCGAGCCCAGGCGTTCTTCAAGCTCGGCGACATCGTGATCGAGGTGGTCGGGGCGTTGCGCGACTCCCGACCCGGGCCCGCCGGCTTCTACGGTCTGGCGTTCACCGTCTCCGACCTGGACGCGACCGGCCGCTACCTCGGCTCGGCGCTGCGACCGGCGAAGGACGCGGTGCAGGCCGGCCGGCGCATCGCCACCCTCGACCCCGGCGCCGGCTCCACGGTGGCCATCGCCTTCATGTCGGCCACCTCGGGTTAGGCGCCGCCGCGGTCGTCGATCCGCCGGAGCAGGTCGGCGGCGGCCTCGGCCACCTGGCGGTGGCCGTTCTGGGAGGCTCGCTGCTTGGCGTGGATCACCCCGGCCCGGCTGACGTTGGTGAAGTCGCCGTAGGGAAACCGGTACCGGCTCTTGGTCTCCTCCCCTGCGTCGGGGTCGATCGCCAGGTGCCACTCGCCGAAGGCGTCGTAGCCGTGCTGGTCCACCATCGCGTTCTGCTCGTCGGTGGAGGGCGAGTCGTCAGACCACGACGTGTCGGTGTCGACCTTCCCGTCGGCGATGAGCTGCCGGGCCTTCTTCACGGCGGCGTCGTTGACCTTGTAGTCGGGCATGGTCGAGAGGTACCCACCCCCGGCGGCGTCATCCCTCGCGCCGGCGGCATTGCTCCGGAAGCGCCGGCCGCTCAAGGAGGGACCGGTACCGGCCGACAGAGAGGCAGGACAGTTGTCGGCGGCGGCGCGGCATGGCGCGCCCAGAAGGCGGATCACAGTGGCATCAGGGCTTTCCACCATCTCGTTCGAAGACGTGCTCGACCGGCGCAACCTCACGCCGGCCTACCAGCCCGTCGTCGACCTGATGAGCGGCGAGACGGTCGGCTACGAGGCGCTGGCCCGCTGGCCGGCCCTCGGCATCGATCCGAGCGAGGCGTTCGAGTGGGCGGCCCGGGTCGGTGGCGTTGCCGAGCTGGACCGGGCGTGCCGGGCGGCCGCCATCACCGGCGCGGTCGACACGCTCGCCGCGGAGGTGACGCTGTTTGTCAACATCGAGCCCTCGGCGCTCACCAGCCGCGACGCGGCCGAGATCCTGGCCCTCGCCGGCGGCCGGCTGCGTCTGGTGGCTGAGATCACCGAGCGGGCGTTGCTGCGCCGGCCCGCCGAGCTGCTGCGCACCGTCGGTCAGCTGCGGGCCGCGGGCTGCGGGATCGCCCTCGACGACGTCGGGGCGGCTCCGGAGTCGCTCACCCTGCTCCCCTTCGTCCGGCCCGACGTCATCAAGCTCGACCTGTCGCTGATCCAGCGTTGGCCCGGCCCGGAGCAGGCCGCCATCCTCACTGCGGTCGCCGCGCAGGCCGAGCGGTCGGGGGCGGTGGTGCTGGCCGAAGGCATCGAGACCGAGGCCCACAGGGAGCAGGCGCTGGCCCTCGGCGCCTCCCTCGGGCAGGGATGGCTGCTGGGCCGGCCGGCGGGACCGTCGGGGCGCCCGGTCGTGGCCGGTTCGGGGCTGTCGGCTGCCGGGCCCCCGCCCCCTTCCGCGCCGACGCCGTTCTCGCTGGTCGAGGACCGCCCGCTGCGGGTGGCCCCCAAGGGGCTCCTGCTGGCCATCTCCCACCACCTCGAGAACCGGGTCCTGGCCCTCGACCCGCCGCCCGTGGTGCTGTCGACCTTCCAGGAGGCGAGGCACTTCACCCCCTTCACCGAGGTGCGCTACCGGCGTCTGGCGGCCCACTGCCCGCTGGTGGCGGTGATCGGCGCCGGCCTGGCCGCCGCCCCCGCGCCAGGCGTGCGCGGCGCCGACCTCGAGCCCGACGACGCCCTCCGTGACGAGTGGACGGTGGTGGTGGTCGGCGACCACTACGCCGGCGCGTTGATCTCCCAGGATCTCGGTGACACCGGCCCTGACCTTCACCGTCGATTCGCGTACGCAGTGACCCACGACCACGACACGGTCATGGCCGCGGCCCGCAGCCTGCTGCAGCGGGTCGTGGCCAGCGACTCGCCCTGAGGCCGGCGCCGGCCGGCTCCCCCGCCGGCCGGCGCATCCCCCACCCCGGCGGAGCCTGTAGATACGTTCGGGGCATGGCGCACGAAGCCCCGGCGGGCGGCGACCGCGACGAACGGCCTCGGGTCGCGTACCTGGTCGCGGTCACGTTGGTGTCGGGCGGGTTGATGTTCGGCGTCTGGATCGCCCTGGTCGGGCAGGCCGACCTCCAGGACAACCTGGCCGGGCTGTGCGTCTCCGGCGCCGGCGCGCTCTTCGGGTGGCTGGTCGCGGCGCGGGGGCGGGCGGTCCCGCAGCTGCGGGCCGGCGATCTTCGCCGGCTGGTCCTGCTCGGCCCGCAGCTGGTCGCCCAGACCGTCGCGGTGTACCGCGCCACGTGGCGGCGGGCCCGCGGGCGAGGCGAGCCGGGCGGCTACCGGACGGTACCGACCGACGCCGGGGGCGGCGGGTGGCGCTCGTCTCGGCGCAGCGCGGTGGAGGCCGCGCTGCTCTCGTTCACCCCCGCCACGGTGGTGGTCGACATCGACGCGGAGACCGGCACGGCTGCCGTCCACGACTTCGTCACCAGGGGAGGCGACGGGTGACCGCTTTCCTCGTCGCCGCGCTGGTCCTCATGGGGGCGCTCGGCCCGTGCGCCTGGGTGTGCTGGCGCGGCAGCCCGGAGGACCGCCTCGTCGCGCTCGGGATGGCCGGGACGGTCCAGGCGCTGGTGCTGCTGTCCCTCGCCGTCGGGTTCGCCGAGCCGGCGCTGGCGTCGCTCGGCGCGGTGCTGGCCGTCATGTCGAGCGCCGGGACCCTGCTCTTCGCCCGGTTCCTCGAGCGGTGGGTTTAGGCGGTGCGCGACGGGTTCGCCATTGCCCTGCTCGCTCTCGGTCTGCTGGTGATCGTGGTGTCCTGCGTCGGCATGGCCGTCCTGACCGACCCGATGGACCGCGTGCATCTGGTCACGCCGGCGTCGACCCTCGGCGTCGGGGCGGTGTGCGCGGCGGTGGTGGTCCACGAGGGGCTGGACGCGTCGGGCCTCTCCGCGATCCTTCTGGCCGCGGTGCTGGCCGCCACCAGCCCGCTCGTCAGCCACGCCACCGCCCGGTCCATCGCGGTGCGCCGCCAGGAGGAGCAGTGAGAGACGCGGTCATCGCGTTGGCGTTGGTGTGGGTCGCGGCGTCGGGTACGGCGGTGGTGCTGACCCGCGACCCGCTGCACCAGGCGTTCGTCGCCGGCTTCTTCGGGCTGTGCCTGGCGTCGCTGTACCTGGCCATGCAGGCCGCCGACGTGGCCCTCTCCCAGCTGGTGGTCGGGGCGGTGGCGCTGCCGTTCGTCATCCTCCTCAGCCTGGCCAAGGTCAGAAAGCCGGAGTGACCGACCGCACCCGCCTCCGGGTGTTCCTCGTCGCCGCGGCCGGGCTGGCCGTGGCCCTCGGCGTCGGCCTCGCCGGCCTGCCCCGCTTCGGGTCGCCGGCGTCCACCTACGCCGACGTCATCAACGCGTTGGCGGTCCCGCTGCGCCGCTCCACCGACGCGGTGTCGGCGGTCACCTTGGACTTCCGGGGGATCGACACGCTCTTCGAGGAGTTCATCCTCTTCGCGGCGGTGGCCGGGGTCTCCATCCTGCTGCGCCCGCTCAGCGACGAGATCGGGGAGATGCCCGAGGACCAGGCCCCGGACCGGCGGGTACCGCCGCCGTCGCCGGCGGTCGGCCTGCTCGGCACGATCCTCGCCCCGCTGCTGGTCGTGGCCGGCCTGGAGACGGTCACCCACGGCCAGGTGTCGCCCGGAGGCGGTTTCCAAGGCGGCGTGGTCCTGGCCAGTGCGCTGTTCGTCGTGTACCTGGCAACCAGCTACTCGAGGGCGGAGCGCTTCCAGCCCGGCGGCCTGCTCGAGGCGTCCGACGGCGCCGGCGCCGGCGGCTACGTGATCGTCGGTGTCGTCGGACTGCTCGCCGGCGCGGCGTTCTTGTCCAACACCGTCAGCCTCGGCCAGCCCGGCAACCTGATCTCCGGCGGGACCATCCCGATCCTCAACGCGGTGGTCGCCGTGGAGGTCGCCGGCGGCTTCGTGCTGCTGGCCAAGGAGTTCCTGGACCAAACCGCGGTGATCCGCCAGGACCGCGGCGGGCGAAGGTCGTGACCGTCCTGGCCTTCGCGGTCGTCGTGTGGCTGTTCGTCGTCGGCCTCTACGGGATGGTCACCAGCCGCAACCTGATCCACCTGGTCGTGTGCCTGTCGGTGGCGCAGTCCGCGACCGATCTGCTGCTGTTGGAGATCGGCTACGTGGGCCACGGCCACGCCCCGGTGTTCGTCGACCTGCCCAAGCATCCCGGTCCGACGGTCGACTCCATCATGCAAGCCCTGTCGCTCACCGACGTGGTGCTCGGCGCCGCGGTGTCGGCGCTGCTGCTGGCGCTGAGCGTGCAAGTCCACAAGCGGACCGGGACCCTCGACCCCGACGAGCTGCGCACCGTCGAGCCCAACCGGTCGTGATCCCCGCCGTGGCGCACCCGGCGCCGGGCACGGTGCTGGCCCCCCTGGCGGTGGCCGTCCCGCTGGCCGCGGCCGCGGTGCTGGCCGGCGCCAACCAGCGCATCCCGGCGTTGTGGCGTGACCTGCTCGGCTCCGCGGCCGCCGCGACGGCGACGGTGCTGGCCGGCGTGGTCCTGTCCCAAGCCGCGCACCGGCGGGTGGTGTACTGGTTCGGCGGGTGGCGCCCGGTGCACGGCACCGTCATCGGCGTGGACTACGCCGTCGACCCGATGGGCGGCGCGCTGGCGGTGCTGGCCGGGGTGCTGGCCCTCGCCGCGCTGGTCTACTCCCGGCGGTTCTTCGGCGAGACCGGCGGCCGGTACCCGGCGCTGGTGCTGGTGTTCACCGCCGCGAGCATCGACTTCGCGTGGACCGGTGACCTGTTCAACATGTTCGTGGCGTTCGAGCTGGTCGCGGTCACCGGCTTCATCCTCACCGGCTTCTACGCCGAGGAGGAGGCGCCGCTGCAGGGCGCGATCAACTTCGCGGTGCTCAACACCGTCGGCGGCCTGGTGGTGCTGACCGGCGTCGCGCTGCTCTACGGGCACACCGGGACCCTCAACCTGGCGCAGATGGGCCAGACCCTCGCCGGTCACCGCCCCGGGGGGCTGGTGGTGGTGGCCTTCGCTCTCCTGGCATCGGGGTTCTTGGTCAAGGCCGGGTCGGTGCCGTGGCACTTCTGGCTCCCCGACGCCTACGGCACCGCGCCGGCCCCGGCGAGCATCCTCATCGCCGGGGTGACCAGCGAGCTGGGTCTCTTCGGTCTGGCCCGGACCTGGGAGACGGTGTTCTCCGGGGCGGTCGCGGGGTCCGCGGAGCAGCGGATCCGGCTGGTCCTCGGCGCCTTGGGGGTCCTCACCGCGCTGGTCGGCACCGCCATGGCGCTGGCGGAGGACCATCCCCGCCGGCTGCTGGCGTTCGTGGTCATCGCCCACCTGGGCGTGTACCTGCTGGGCTTCTCGTTGCTTCGCACCGCGGCGCTCGGCGGCGTCGCCCTCCTCGCCGCCGGCGACGGCTTCGTCAAGGGGGCGTTGTTCCTGGCGGTCGGGATCATCCGCCGGCACCGCCGCGCGACCGGCGCCCGGGCGTTGCGAGGGGAGGGGCCGGCGATCACTATCGCAGCCGGGGTCATCGTCCTCGGCGTGCTGTGCCTGTCGGACCTGCCGCCGTTTTCTTCCTCGGTCGGCAAGGACCTCCTCGTGGCCACGGCCGGGTCGGCCGGCCCGTTGGTCGAGGCGGTGATCGCGGTGACCGTCGTCGGTTCGGGGGCGGCCATCCTTGCCAGCGCGGTCCAGGTGTGGCAGGGGCACGCAGTCGACAACCCTTCGCCGTCGGAGGACGCCGCGGAGACCGCCGCGGGGTGGGGCAACGTCACCCTCCTCGCGCCGCCCGTGGTGCTGCTCGCCGCCGCTTTGGGGTTGGGTTTGGTGCCCCACCTGGCCGACCACGCGGCGAGCGCGGCCGCGTCCTTCGCCGACCGTCCCGGCTACCACGCCGCGGTGTACGGCGCGGCACGCCGCGCCGTGGCCCGTCCCGGGACGGGCGGCGGGGGCGTCGAGCCGCTGGTGATCGACGGGGCGGAGGCCGCGGCGTCGGTCCTCGCCGCCGCGGCGCTCGTGTCCCGCCGGCGGATCGCGCCGGTGCTGGGCCGGGGGACCGGGTGGCTGCGGGACCTGCACCGCGGCCACCTAGGCGATCAGCTGACCTGGGCGGTGCTCGGGATGGCGGCGATGGCCGCGGCCAGCGGTCTAGCCCTGCGCTGAAGGGCGGCGGTGGAGGGACACGGCGTAGCCGGCGTCCGGTCCGAACGGGTTCCGCTCCCAGGTAGACCACCGCTGCTCGAGGGTCAGGCCGGTCGAGGCGCACGACTGGTCCCACTCGTCCAGGCGGTACCGGCCATCGAGCTGGAAGCCGGCGACCATCGCCCCGCCGGGGGCCACGTGCGACGCGCACCCCGCGACCAGCGCCGGGCGGTCCTCCGGCGGGCAGAACAGCGGCACGTTGCCGGCCAGCACCACCACCTCGAAGGTCCGGCCCAGGTCGAGGGTGGCCAGGTCGGCGTGCCGCCACGCCAAGCCCGGGGCCCGCCGGCGGGCCTCCGCGATCATCGACTCGTCGACGTCCACGCCGACGACGTCTACGCCGCGGCCGGCCAGCTCGATGGCCACCCGCCCGGTCCCGCAGCCGGCGTCGAGGACCGAGGCCGGCGACAGGGACAGGACCAGGCGGGCCTCGCCGTGCACGTCCACGCCGCGCGCCGCCAGCTCGTCGAAGCGCTCCTGGTAGGCCTTGCCGTCGAACCCTGCCATCCCCACAGCATGGCCGACGGACGGCTCAGCCGGGATCGCCGAGCAGGCTGGTGCGGATCCGGAGGAGGTGCTGGCGCATCACCTCAGCGGCTTGGGGGGCGTCCCGGTCGGCGATCGCCTCGACCAGCGCCTCGTGGTCGCGCTGGTAGTCGTCGCGGCGGGCCGCGGTGAACGCCCTCCGCTTGGCGTTGCCCCACACCGGGCTGTCGCGTGCCGCGTTGGACACCTCGAACAGCTGCACCAGCAGCGGGTTGGCCGTCGACGCGGCGATGGCGGCGTGGAGCCGGGCGTCCCACACCTCGAACTCGTCGAAGCCCGGCGCGGCGCGTCCCTCGGCCAGGCACCGGCGCATCTCGGCGATGTCGCTGGCGGTGGCGTGGGCCACGGCCAGTCCCAGCATCTGCGGTTCGAGGAGGAGCCGGACGGCCATGATCTGGGCCGGGCTCAGGTCCTGGGTCACTGCGGGGGCCACGAACGTGCCCCGCCCGACGTGGCGGACCACCGCCCCCGAGTGCTCCAGACGGTCCAGCCACGCCCGCACCGCGGTGCGGCTCAGCCCGTGGCGGGCGGCCAGCTCTCGCTCCGGGGGCAGGCGGCCGTCGTCGCGTTGGCGGGCCGCGTCGAGCTCGCCGGCCAGGGCCAGCTCGGCCGGCAGAGTACGGGTGGGGGTGAGGGTGAGGGTGGGGGTGGGGGTGGTCATCGGGCGGTCACCAGCGAGGGAAAGAGGAATGGTCGCCCAATGATAGCCGGACCTGCCCTTGACGCCCCTGCGAACCTGGCATA
This sequence comes from Acidiferrimicrobium sp. IK, assembly GCF_025499425.1. Classification (GTDB taxonomy): domain Bacteria; phylum Actinomycetota; class Acidimicrobiia; order Acidimicrobiales; family Palsa-688; genus Acidiferrimicrobium. Next base: position 44,864 of record NZ_JAIMCB010000001.1, on the reverse strand, counting down.
CCGTCGCGACCAACGGCAAACCAAGCGGGAGATTGGTCCACCAATGAGGCTGCGGCGATGAAGTACGTGACGTACCGGGACGGCGCCGGCACCAGGGCGGGGATTCTCGACGAGCAGGGGCGGGTGCAGCCCCTGGCGGCCCGCAGCGTCGCGGACGTCATCGCCGCGGCGGCGGGTACCGCCCCCCTCGAAGCGGTCGGCCCGGCGCTCGCCGTGGACGGGGTGGAGCTGCTGGCGCCGATCGTGCGCCCGGCGCGCAACGTGTTCTGCGTCGGCAAGAACTACCGGGACCACGCCCGGGAGTTCGCGGCCAGCGGCTACGACCGCAGCTCAGGCGGGGCCGAGGAGCCCGACGCGCCGGTGGTCTTCACCAAGCCGCCCAGCTCGGTCATCGGCGACGGGGCCGAGATCGACCGGCACCGGGCGGTGACCGACGAGCTGGACTACGAGGCGGAGCTGGCCGTGATGATCGGCCGGCCCGGCCGTGACATCCGTCCGGAGGACGCCCCCGCCCACATCTGGGGCTACACCATCGTCAACGACGTCACCGCCCGGGACCGCCAGCGGGACCACAAGCAGTGGTTCCTCGGCAAGGGCCTCGACACGTTCTGCCCGATGGGCCCGTGGGCGGTCACCGCCGACGAGGTCGACCCCGAAGGTCGGGGCCGGCCCGACCTGGAAGTGACCTGCCGGGTCAACGGGGAGCTGCGCCAGAAGGCCAGCACCCTTGACCTGATCTTCGACATCCCCACCCTCATCGCCGAGATCTCCTCCGGGCTGACCCTCGAGCCCGGCGACGTCATCGCCACCGGCACGCCGGCGGGGGTCGGGATCGGGTTCACCCCGCCCCGGTTCCTAGACAGCGGCGACGAGGTGGAGATCTCCATCACCGGGCTCGGCACCCTCCACAACCGGGTGGCCGGCCCCGCAGAGAAAGGACCAACCTAATGAGCAGCAGCACGGACCTCTTCGTCGAGATCGAGGGGTCGGGAGACCCGATCCTGATGGTGCACGGCCTGGGCGGTACCACCAACTTCTATCAGCCCCAGGCCGTCGCGCTGAGCGCCCACCACCGGGTCATCCGCTTCGACCTTCCCGGCGCCGGGCGCTCCCCCACCCGCCCTTCGGTGTCCATCGAAAGCTTCGCCGACGACATGGAAGCGGTCCTCGAACGCGCCGGCGTCGAGCGGGCCGACATCGTCGGGCACTCCATGGGCACCATCGCGGTCGCGCACTTCGCCCGTACCCGGCCCGAACGGGTCCGCCGGCTGGCCCTGCTCGGCCCGGTGCGCGAGCAGCCGGAGGCGGCCAAGCAGGCCACCAGGTCACGGGCCGCGACCGTCCGGGCCGAGGGCATGATCGCGGTGGCCGACGCCATCGTCGGCGCCGCCACCTCCGAACGGACCCGAAAGGAACGGCCGGTCGTCGCCGCGTTCGTTCGTGAGCTGCTGATGGGCCAGGACCCGCAGGGGTACGCGTCGCACTGCGAGGCGCTGGCCGCGGCCACCGCGGTGGAGATCGCCAAGATCGAAGCACCGACGTTGCTGCTCACCGGCAGCGACGACAAGGTCGGCTCGCCCGACAGCGCCAAGGCCATGTTCGAGGAGTTCCCCAACGCCAGCTACGAGGTGATCGAGGGGATCGGCCACTGGACGGCCCTGGAGGCGCCGCAACGGGTCACCGACGCGCTGCGTGATTTCTTCAACTGACCAAACATTCACCGCACTCCCTGGGGGGGAACCATGAACAGCGACGATCAGGTCCTTTTCACCAATGTCACCGTGCTCGACGGCACCGGCGCCGACCCTTACCGGGGGGAGGTGCTAGTCGAGGGCGAGCGCATCGCCGCGGTCGGGCGCACCGGCATCACCCGCCGGCCGTCGGGCGTGCACGTCGTCGACGGCGGCGGGGGCACGGTGATGCCGGGCCTCTGCGACGCCCACGCCCACTTCACCTGGAACAACGGGGCCAGCCTCGACGCGCTGGCCGACATGGGCGTCGAGGAGCACACCCTCCTCGCGGCCCGCTCAGCCAAGACCTACCTGGACTGCGGCTACACGTCCTGTGTCGGGGCGGCGTCGGCCAAGCAGCGCATCGACGTGGTCATCCGCGACGCCATCAACGCCGGTGACATCCCCGGCCCCCGCTACCTGGCCAACGCCAAGGAGATCGCGTCGACGGGCGGGGCGCTGGTGCCGGGCATCACCAACTTCGTGGACGGCCCCGACGAGATGCGCCGAACCGTGCGGACCCTGATCGGTCTCGGCGTCGACTTGATCAAGCTCATCCTCTCCGGCGAGGAGATCACCGGCTCGCAGCGCGCCGAGGACACCTATTTCACCGACGCGGAGGTCGAGATGGCCGTCCGGGAGGCTCACAACCGGGGGGTACGGGTCTGCGCGCACGCCCGCAGCGCCGAGTCGGTGAAGATGTGCCTGCGCGCCGGCGTGGACATCATCTACCACGCGTCGTTCATCGACGAGGAGGGCATGGACGAGCTGGAACGCCAGAAGGACCGGGTGTTCGTCGCCCCCGGGATCAACTGGATCATCGCCACGCTGGAGGACGCCGGCCCGTGGGGGTTCACCCCGGACCTGGCCGAGCAGGTCGGCTACAAGCGGGAGCTGGAGATCGCCGTCGAGGGCATGCGCGAAGCCCACCGGCGGGGGATCCGGGTGCTGCCCGGCGGCGACTACGGGTTCGCGTGGACCCCGCACGGCACCTACGCCCGCGACCTCGTGCACTTCGTCAAGCTGTTCGGGTTCACCCCGATGGAGGCGATCGTGGCGGCGACCAGGCAGGGCGGCGAGATCATGGGCCAGCCCAACGACCTGGGGCTGGTCAGCCCCGGCTACCTCGCCGATTTGCTCCTGGTCGAGGGCGACCCGCTGGCGGACATCGCCCTGCTCCAAGACGCCGACCGGATCAAGGTGGTGATGAAAGGAGGCCGGTTCCACAAGGCGCCGGCCGCCACGGTGTCATCGGGTGCACCCGCGTTCGGCGACGAGGTGCTCGTCACCCTCTGAACCGGCGGGCCCGCCGATAAGCGATGCCGCTGCCGGCCCCGGCGCGCCGTCGCGCCGGGGCCGGCTCGGGGGAACCCCGCTACCTGGCGGTCCCCGGCGCGAACGACACGCCCCGGAACAGGGTCCCGTCGGCGGCGGTGGCCAGGGTCTTGAACTCCTCGTCGGGGCGGGGGGTGAGCGCCGCGACCTGATCGGTGACCGACACCAGCCGGTTGGGGTCGGCGCCCTGGTCGCCCGAGCCGCTGACGGTGGAAGTGGTGGCGTAGAGGGTGACCGACCCGTTGGGGTTGACCCGGCCGGTCAGCTGGCGGATGCCGTCGGTGGCCGGCGCCCACGGCTCGCCGGTGCCGCCGGGGAGGTTGTTGTCACCCTTCGGGTAGCCGGCCACGGCGTAGGGCTGGCCCAGGTCCAGCCCGTCGCGGACGGTGTAGGCCAGGTGCCAGGCCTGGGCGGAGGGGTCGAACACCCACTTCTGCAGCCCGGCAGTCGGGTTGTTGGTGGGGTCGGTGGCGCTGTAGCTGCCCTTGACCGGCCCGTTGCCGTTGCCCTCGTCGGCCACGTACATCGTGTCGGGGTTGGCGAACCAGATCCCGAAGGGGTAGCCGGCGAGGGGGTTGGAGCCGTTGAGGATCTGGGGGAACCCGGCCAGCACGCACATGTTGAACGGGGTCAGCCGGCCGCCCTGGACGCTGAAGTTGCCGCCCGCCAACGCGGTGGTCGGCAGCGCCGCTCCGGCCTGGGGCACCCCGTAACCGTTGGGGCATGCCTTGCCGGTGGTATCCACGAAGTAGACGGTGTTGATGCCCTTCCCGCCGCTGCCCTTCACGTAGTAGAGGACGTTGTTCTCGATGGCGACGGCGCGGTAGTTGTTCTCCTTGGCCACGTCGCCCTTCTCGCTCAGGCCGAGCTCGTTCACCCCGAAGCTGGCGACCGGGGTCGGGGCGCCCGGCGCCTGCTTGGCCTCCGACGCTTGCAGGAACGGCGTGATCTGAGCGCCGGCGCTGGTGATAAATGCGTCGCCGGCGCTGTCGTTGGCGTTGCCGGCCATGTACAGCTGGCCGGCAGCGGGGTTGAGGATCGCGGCCCGGCCGTTGTCGCCGGAGAAGGCGTTGGTCAGGGTGAAGTGGAACTTGCCGTCGGTGCCGACCTCGCCGACCACCCGGTAGTGGGGCGCGGCGGCCGGGTTGGTGCCGGGCGCGTCGACGCCGGGGGTGTTGGAGTTGGAGACGTCGAGCACGTCGACCGGCGAGTCGTAGCCCATGAACGTGAGGTGCTTGCCGTCGGGCGACAGGTTGAGGGCCAGCTCCGACTTCGACGAGTAGCTGGTGACCATCTGGTCGGCGCCGGGCGTGTAGCCGGGCTGGGTGCTGTTGGGCACCTCGACGGTGCCGACCAGCCTGCCGGTCGGGGACATCTCGTCGAGGACGATCTTGGAGGTGATGCCGAAGCTGCCGTCGGCGCTGGAGTTGTTGAACACCTCGGGGAAGCCGCCGTCGGTCAGCGCCGGCGAGCACGGGTTGGTGGTGGAGCCGGCCTGGCAGCCGGGGGGCAGCTGGGTCTGGCCGGCGACGATGCTCGGGTCGTACTGGTAGTCGCTGGTGGCGACGAGCAGGTCGCCGGGGATCAGCTTGGCGCTGGCCGGCGCCTTGGCCGGGTGGGGGCCGGCGCTGGCCGCCCCGGTGGCGACGAGCGGGACGGCGGCCAGGACCGCGGCGGGCAGGGCGAGGACGCGGCGGGGAACGCGGCGATTACGGCGCGGTTGGGTCATGGACGACTCCTTGGTGGTCAGCTCGGCGGGACGCTGCGCTGCGCCGGTCAGGCTGGCCTCGGGACGTGAACGGCGCCGGTCCCCCCGGCAGCCTGAGGATGAAGACTCGGTGCGAGCGCCGGCTCAGGGACGAAGTGGACGAAGTCCCGGGAGCGGATCAGGGCCACGGAGGCGACGCCGCCGGCGAGGGCCACGATGCCGGTGATCACGAACAGCTCGTTGATCCCGGAGGCGAAGCTGCTGTGGATCACCGCGCCCAGGTGGCCCCGCTGCGGGCCCGGCACCGAGGCGATGGCCTGCCCGACCTGGCCGTTGCGCACCGCCGCCAGCGTCCGGGCGGCCACCGCCGGGTCGCCGACCCCGGAGCTGATCAGGTGGCTGAGCCGGGCCGAGAACACCGACCCGAGCGCCGCGATGCTCGCGGCGATGCCCACCTGGCGGAAGGTGGTGTTGATCCCCGACGCCATGCCCGAGCGCATCGGGTGGACGACGCCGACTGCGGTGGAGGCCAGCGGCGCGTTGACCATCCCGGACCCGGCGCCGGCGACGAGCAGCCCGGGGATCAGGTGGGTCCAGGCCGTCCCGGCGTCGACGCCCGACATCAGCAGCAGCCCGGCCCCGACCAGCCCCAGGCCGGGGCCGATCAGCCACCGCACCGGCACGTGGGCGCTCAGCCGACCGGCCACCGTGGACACCACCAGGGTGATCCCCGACAGGACCAGCAGCCGGACGCCGGTGCCGAGGGCGGAGAACCCGAGGAGGTCCTGCAGGTACAAGGTGATGTAGAGGAGCATGGCGAACAGCGACCCGTTCATCGCCAGCGCGGCCAGCGAACCGCCGACGAAGGTCGGGATCTTGAACAGCGACAGGTCGAACAGCGGGTGAGCGACGACGGCTTCGGTGAAAACGAACCCGACGAGGAAGACCACGGCCAGCGCCAGTGACACCCACACGCCGGGGTCACCCCAGGAGATCTCTCCGGCCCGGATCATGCCGTAGACCAAAGCGGCCAGCCCGAAGGTCAAAAGGACGAACCCGGCGAAGTCCGGGCGGTGGGCGTGGGGCGACTTGCTCTCCTCGACCTTGTACGCGGTTACCAACACCGCGCCGACGCCGATCGGCACGTTGACGAGGAAGATCCCCCGCCACGAGAGGCCGCTGGTGATGGCCCCGCCGAGGATCGGACCGAGGGCCACCGCGACTCCGGTCACCGCGCCCCACAGCCCGAACGCGGTCCCCCGCTCCCGGCCGTGGAAGCTCTGCGCCAGCAACGCCAGCGAGGTGGCGAACACGATCGCCCCGCCGATCCCCTGCCCGCCTCTGGAGATGATCAGCATCTCGGGGCTCTGCGCCAGCCCGCACAGGAGCGACCCGGCCGTGAAGACCACCAGGCCGATCCCGAACAGCAGCCGCCGCCCGAAGCGGTCGGCGAGCGCCCCGGCCGTCAGCAGCAGCGACGCCAGACTGAGGGCGTAGGCGTCGACCACCCACTGCAGGTCCCCGAACCCGGCGCGAAGCGCGCCTTGGATGCTCGGCAGCGCCACGTTCACGATGGTCACGTCGAGCAGCAACATGAACGTGCCGGCGCAAACGGCGATGAGGGTCCACCACTTCTTTTCCATGCCCCAAGGATGGGGAAAGGAGCCGGTCCACTGCCACGTCCCCGCCGAGATTCGCCTGATCTCGACAAGATCTACGCTTGTCGCCGTGGAACCACAGTTCATGGACCCTTTGGATCGCCGGATCGTGCACGCGCTGCTGGTCGCGCCGCGGGCGTCGTTCCGGGACCTGGCGGCGGTGCTCGGCACGTCGGACCAGACCGTCGCCCGCCGCTACCGGACCATGCAGGCCGAGCTGGACCTGCGGGTCAGTGGATCGCTTCGCGAGACCCGCCTCGGGTGGGACAGGTGGACCGTGCGGGTGACCGCCACCCCCGACGCGGCCGTCCCGCTGGCGGAGACGCTGGCCGCCCGGCGCGACACCTCGTGGGTCCGCTTGGCGTCGGGCGGGACCCAGGTCCTCTGCGCGATGCAGACCCGAACCCCCGAGGACCGCTCTGCGCTGCTCGACCGCACCGGCTTGCTCCTCGACCGGCTCCGCACCGGCCGGCGGGTCGTCGGGATCAGCGCCAACCTGATGCTCAACGTGTTCAGCCCGGACGCCTGGTCGTGGCTGTCCTCGGCGCTGAGCGACGAGGAGGTCGCCGCGCTGGCCCGCCACGCCCCCGGCCACCCCGACCACCCTGACCACCCCGACCACCCGGGCCACCCGGCGGCGGGCCGGGCCCGCCTGAGCGAGGCCGACGAGGCCCTGGTCGGATTGCTGCGTGCCGACGGCCGGGCCAGCGCGGCCAGCCTGGCCGCGGCGACGGGATGGCACGAGTCGACCGTGCGCCGGCGGATCGCGCAGCTGACGTCGTCGGGTGCGTTGCAGTTCGATGTCGACCTGGACGAGGAGGCGATCGGCATCGAGGCCACCGCCTACCTGTGGCTGAGCGTCGACCCGGGTGCCCTCGACGCCACCGGACGCCAGATCGCCCGCCACCACCAGGCGCCTTTTGTCGCCGCCATCACCGGACCGGCCAACCTCCTGGTCAGCGTGACGTGCCGCGACGCCTCGCACCTTTACCGGTACCTGACCGAGCAGCTCGGGCAGATCCCCGCGGTGCGGGCCATCGAATCGGTGCCGATCGTCAAGACCTACAAGCGCACCGCTTTGGTCAGGCCCCGCTCCGGAGGCTCCTAGCCGTTCGCCGCCCGGGTCTCCTGTTAGCGTCCGAGCGGTGGCCGACAGCGACGCCAAGCAGATCGCCAAGTTCATCGAGCCGCTGCGGGTCAAGCCCGGCTCCGACGTCGACCTGACGAGGGACTTCGACCCGGCGTACAAGGCGGGGCTGGTCACCAAAGAGAAGTCCGAGGAGGTCCTTCAGCGGGGCGTCGCCATCCTCTCCGCCTACCAGGATCGCCTCGCCGCGCAGGACACCACAGGCCTCCTGGTCTGCCTCCAGGCTCTCGACGCGGCCGGCAAGGACGGAGCGATCCGCCACGTCATGAGCGGCGTCAACCCCCAGGGCGTTCACGTCAGCAGCTTCAAGGTGCCCTCCGCCGAGGAGCTGTCCCACGACTTCTTGTGGCGCTACGCCCGCCGCCTGCCGGCCAGGGGCGAGATCGGCATCTTCAACCGGTCCCACTACGAGGAGGTCCTGGTCGTCAGGGTTCACCCCGAGCTGCTGGAACGCCAGCGGCTCCCGGCCGCGGCCAAGGGCACGTCGGTGTGGGAGCGGCGGTTCCGGGAGATCAACGACTGGGAGCGCTACCTGACCGACAACGGCATCACGGTGCTCAAGCTGTTTTTGAACCTGTCCAAGGAGGAGCAGCGGCTGCGGTTCCTGCGCCGGCTGGACCTGGCGGCTCACAACTGGAAGTTCTCGGTGAACGACGTCCAGGAACGGCGCTACTGGGACCGCTACCAGCACGCCTTCTCCGAGATGCTTTCTCACACCAGCACCGACCACGCCCCGTGGTACGTGGTCCCCGCCGACCGGAAGTGGTTCGCCCGCATCTGCGTGTCCCACATCCTGGCCCACACCCTGATGCAGATCGACCCCCACTACCCCACCGTGACGCCCGAGCAGAAGCGGGTGGAGGAGCAGGCCCGCTCCGAGCTGCTCGGCTCGGCGGCCCCCGAGGGTTAGCCCCGCCGGCGGGCCTTGGCGCTGTACATCGCGGCGTCGGCCCGGGCGAGGATGGCGGCCGCCGTCGGCGCCGGCTCGGCCGTGGGGTCCCACCATGCGGTGCCGGCGCTGGCCTGGATCCGGGCCGGTCCCGCCGCCAGCTGGTAAGGCGAGCCGATGACTGCGGTGAGCCGCTCGGTGAGCGCCGCGGCCCCGGCGCGCGTCGGGATCCCCTCTGCGACCACGACGAACTCGTCGCCGCCCCGCCGGGCCACCACGCCGCCGACGGCCTCGCCTCGCAGCCGGGCGGCGACCGCGCACAGCAGCTCGTCGCCAGCGTGATGGCCGAGGGTGTCATTGACCGCCTTGAACCCGTCGAGGTCCAAGTAGGTCACGCTCACCGGCCGGTCCCCCTTCAGCAAGAGACGCAGGTGGGTGTCGAGCAGCGCCCGGTTGGCCAGGTCGGTGAGCGGGTCGTGGGTGGCGAGGTGCTCCAGGTCGAGGCGGGTCTGGTGCAGCTCGGTGATGTCCTGGCCGGTCACCACGACACCGGCCACGACCGGGTCGTCGCTCAGGTCCACCAGCTCCAGGCGGACCGGTACCGCCTCGGGGCGCCGGGCGTGGCGCATCGGGATGTCGATGGTCACCCCCGCCCCCGCCGGCGTCCCGTCCAGGGAGCCTTGGACCACCGCCTCGTAGCCCGCGGCGGCGAAGCGGGCGAGGGGAGCGCCGACGACCACCGACGGGTCGTGCCCGAGAATTCGCCCGAAAGCACCGTTGACGCTGGTCACCACCCCGCCCGGCCCGAGGCACATCACGATGGCCGCGGCGTGCTGGACGATCTGCTGGAAACGGGTGACGTCGCTGCCCGCGACCTCCCACATCCTCCGCTCGGTGAGGTCCCGGGCGGTGCAGACGATCCCGCCGACGCCGGGGACGTCCCGGCAGTCCCGGCCGACGATCTCCACCCAGCGCAGGGTCCCGTCGGGGCGGCACAACCGGATCTCGACGGGGGTACCGCGGTTCTTGCCAGCGCACGCCTCTAGGGAGGACAGGGTCAGCGCCAGGTCGTCGGGGTGCACCACCTCGGACGCGTGCAGGCCGATGCAGTCCTCCACGCTCCGTCCGGCCATCGCCGCGCCGATGGGGTTGACGTAGGTGACCGTGCCGTCGGGGTCGCAGACCACCAGACCGTCGGGGGTGACCGAGGCCACAACGTCAAGGGCTCCCGCCCCAGGAAGCTCCACCTCGCCGGCGCCGATCATCCGATGCGCCGCAGCATCAGCCGCCGCCCCGATCGTCTCGCTGCACGTCGCACCAGCCGCTCACCCCCTCGCCTCGTCGAAATCGTCCGGGCTCGATTGTCGCGCGCGCCCGCGGCCTCCGGAACCCGCCCGCGCCGGCCGACGACCCTACAGGTCAAGTCGGGTGGGCTCCCTGCCGATAAAGCAGACGATGGCGAGAAAGACGAAGGCCACGACGCCCGCGGCGTGGAAGGTCGCGCTCGGGGTCGGGCTGGTCGCGGTCGCCAGCTACTTCGTGCTGCCCGGCACCGACGCCAAGAACGTCGGGTACTCGATGATCGGCGTGGCGTCGGTGTGCTGCGTGGCGGCGGGGATGCGGATGCACCGCCCGGCCCCCCGATCCGGGTGGTACCCCATCGCGACGGGCAACCTGCTGTTCGTCGTCGGCGACGGGGTGCTGTCGCTTTACCCGTCGCTGTTCCATCACGCCGCCCCGTTCCCTTCGGTCGCCGACGCGTTCTACCTGGCGGGCTACCCGTTCTTGATCTACGGCATCCTCCGCCTCACGCAGCGGGGTCGCGACGACCGCAACGGGGTCCGGGAGGGGCTGGCCGACGCCGGGATCGTCTCGATCGCGGCCCTGGCGCTGTTCTGGCATCTGCTGATGGGCTCCTACGCCCAAGATCCGAGTATCGACGCGTTCGGGCGGGCGGTGGAGCTGGCCTACCCGGTGATGGATCTCGGGGTGTTGTTCATCCTGGCCCAGGGCCTGTTCTCCGGGGCGGCCCGCCGGTCGGTGCACTCCCTGCTGGCCGCCGCGATGGTGTCGATGATCGTGGCCGACTTCACCTACGACGTGCTGGTCCTACACAACACGTACTCGACCGGGAACCCGATCGACGCCGGCTGGCTGCTCAACTACGTGCTCGTCGGCGTGGCCGCCCTGCACCCGGACATGGCCCTCGCCCCGGGGGGGGCCAGCGGCGAGCGCGACGGCGGCCGGCGCCTGCCGGTGATCGCCCTGGCCGGGTTCGTCGCGCCGGTCATCCTCCTCGTCAGCGGGGTGCGCAGCAGCCAGTCGGACGTCGCGGTGATGGCCGTGCTCGCCATGGCTCTCTTCGCCCTGGTCGTGCAGCGGATGCGCTGGATGCTCGGGCGGATCACCCGCCAGACCGCGTCGCTGCGCCGGTCGCTTAGCGACCGCGACGACCTCGAGGCGGAGCTGCGCCACCAGGCCCTCCACGACGGGCTGACCGGGCTGGCCAACCGGACGCTGCTCCAAGACCGCGTCGAGCACGCCCTGGCCGGGGCGGTGCGCACCAGGAGCACCGTGGCGGTGTGCTTCTGTGACCTGGACGGCTTCAAGACCGTCAACGACAGCCTCGGCCACCTGGCCGGCGACCAGCTCCTTGTCGCCGCCGGCAAGCGCCTGGCGTCGGTGGTGCGTCCGGGTGACACCGCGGCCCGCCTGGGCGGAGACGAGTTCGCTGTGCTGATGGAGGGGATCACCGACCCGAGCGCGGCCACCGCGGTCGCGGAGCGGATCGTGTCGGTGCTGCGCCAGCCGGTGGACCTCAACGGCCGCCAGATCAGCCTGTCGGTCAGCGTCGGCGTGGCGGTGGCGGACGTCGGCTCCACCGCCGAGCAGCTGCTGAGCGAGGCCGACTCGGCGATGTACGAGGCCAAGGCGTCGGGCCGTAACCGCTTCACGGTGTTCGAGGAGGCGATGCACTCGAGGATCCTGGAGCGCCTCGAGCTGACCAACGCCTTCGCCGGTGCCTTGCAGCGAGGCGAGTTCTACCTCGACTACCAGCCTCAGTTCTCCCTGCAGGACCGCAAGCTGGAGGGCTTCGAGGCTCTCCTCCGGTGGCGCCACCCGGCCCTCGGCCTGGTCGCGCCGGACCGGTTCATTCACCTGGCAGAGGAGACCGGACACATCGTGCCGATCGGGCGGTGGGTGATCGAGCAGGCGTGCCGCCAGGGCGCGGCGTGGTCGGCGGACGGCTCGACCCTCACGATGTCGGTCAACCTGTCGGGACGTCAGCTCACCGACGCCAACCTGGTCGACGACCTGCGCACCGCGCTGTCCATGAGCGGGCTGCCGCCCTCCCAGCTGGTGCTGGAGATCACCGAGAGCGTGCTCATGGTCGACGGCGAGGAGAGCCTGCGGGTCCTGGCCGACTTGAAAGCGACCGGTGTCCGCCTGGCCATCGACGACTTCGGGACCGGCTACTCGTCGCTCAACTACCTGCGCCAGTTCCCCTTCGACCTGCTGAAGATCGACAAGTCCTTCGTTGACCCCCTCGTCGACCCCGGCGGCGAGGGCACCGCGTTCATCGCCACGATCGTCAGCCTGGCCCACAGCCTGGGGCTGGCCACCGTGGCCGAGGGCCTGGAATACGCCGACCAGCAGGAGCGCCTGATCAGCTTGGGTTGCGACTCGGCCCAGGGATTCCTCCTGGCCCGACCGCTCGACGTGGCCGCGGCGGGCCGGCTGGCGTCGGACTACCTCGCCACGCTGTGACCCCGGCGGGCGCTACTCGCTGCGGCTGAACGCGGCGATCGCCACGGCCAGCATGAAGACGCCCATCACCGCGACGACGCCCACCTCGAGCAGGGTCGGGACGTGCCACCCGTCCCAGCTCACCCCGGCGTCGAGGCTGGCGCGGGTCGCCGCGGTGACGTGCAGGTGGTCGAAGACCAGTCGCCGCAGCGGGTCGACGGCGTAGGTCAGCGGGTCGATCCGGTTGAGGACGGTGAGCCACGTCGGCAGGTGCCGGGACGGGAACATCGATCCGGACAGGAAGTACATCGGCATGATCAGCAGCATGTTCAGCGCCATGAACGACTGCATCTGCTGGATCCGCGCCGCCATCATCATCCCGAACGCGCAGATGGTGAACGCCAGCAGCAGCTGGATCCCGAACACCTCGATCATCAGCGTCGGGCTGTAGGGCACCTGGACCAGCCCGGCGATGGCGATGACCACCAGGCCCTCGAAGCCGGCGATCACCGCGCCGCCCAGGCACTTGCCGAGCACCAGCGACCCGCGCCGGACCGGGGCGACGAGCATCTCCCGCAAGAACCCGTACTCCCGGTCCCACACGACCGACGCCGCGGCCATCATGGCGGTCATCAGGACCGACATGCCGAGGATGCCGGGGTAGAAGAAGGTCCGCAGCGACAAGCCGGGACCGAGGTTGACCAGGGTGCCGAGCCCGCTGCCGAGCACGAAGAGGAACAGCACCGGCTGGACCAGCGCGGTGACGATCCGGATCCGGTCGCTGAGGAAGCGCAGCAGCTCCCGGTAGAAGACGATCTTGATCGCCCGCAGCTCGCCGCCGGTGGTGCGGTTGGGGACCCGCACCGCGGCGACCGAGGCGGGCGGGCGGGCTGGTGTGGGCGGCTCTAGGGTGACAGTCATCGGGGCCTCCTGCCCATGCGGGCCATCATCTGCTTGTTGATGTCGCTGGCGCTGGCCTCCGCGTCGCGGATCGTGCGTCCGGTGTAGGCCATGAACACGTCGTCGAGGGTCGGGCGGGCGACGCTGACCGACCGGATGGCGACGGGGAGCTCGGAGAACAGCCGGGGCACGAAGTGCTCGCCCTCCTCGACGGAGAAGGTGACCTCTCCCTCCGACATGTTCGCCTCGAGACCGAAGCGCTCGCCGAGCAGGCCGATGGCCTTGGCGTCGTCGTCGGTGGTGATGCGGATGCGGTCCTTGCCGACGCTGGCCTTGAGGGCCTCTGGGGTCTCGAGGGCGATGATCCGGCCGTCGTCCATGATGGCGATGCGGTCGCAGTACTCGGCCTCGTCCATGTAGTGGGTGGTCATGAACATGGTGATGTCCTCGGTCGCCTTCAGCTCTTGGATGTAGGACCAGATCGACGCCCTGGTCTGAGGGTCCAGGCCGACGGTGGGCTCGTCGAGGAACAGCACCCTCGGCGAGTGCAGCAGCCCCCGGCCGATCTCCAAGCGCCGGCGCATCCCGCCGGAGAAGGTGTTGACTTTGCTCTTTCGACGATCCCACAGGCCCACCATCTTCAAGATGCGCTCGGTGCGCTCCGGGAGCACCGACGCGGGCACGCCGTAGAGCTCGCCGTGGAGGCGCAGGTTCATCTGCGCGCTCAGGTAGCCGTCGAGGGTCTGGTCCTGGAACACCAACCCGATGTGGCGGCGCACGTCGTCGCGCTGGCGGACCACGTCGAAGCCGGCGACCTGCGCGCTGCCCGCGCTCGGCGTGAGCAGGGTGCAAAGCATCGAGATCGTCGTCGACTTCCCGGCGCCGTTGGGCCCGAGGAACCCGAAGGTCTCCCCGCTGAACACGTCGAGGTCGATGCCCCGCACCGCTTGGATATCGCCGTAGGACTTGACCAGTCCCCGGGCGGACACCGCGACGGCCCGCTGCTCTTCGTCCGCGATAGTCGCCACGGCCACCAGTCTGCCAGCCCCCTCCTCGCGGCCGGCACCGCCCGGCACGGCCGGGATCCCGGCCAAGTGGTGACCTCCGGCCCTGGGCTGCCCCCGGCCGCGGGAGGAGGCTTGAGGCGTGAAGAAGCGGATCGTGGTGTTGGGTGGAGGTACCGGCGGAACCTTGGTGGCCAACCGCTTGCGGCGGGCGCTCGACGCCAGCGTCGACATCGTCGTGGTCGACCGCGACGACCGCCACGTCTACCAGCCCGGGTTGCTGTTCGTCCCCTTCGGCGCGGCGGCCGCCGCGGACCTGGTCCGGTCGCGGTCTCGCCAGCTCCGGGCCGGGATCGAGTTCCGCCGGGCCGGGATCGAAAGGGTCGAGCTCGACGAGGACCGCGTGGTCCTAGACGACGGCGACCCGCTCGGCTACGACGCCCTGATCGTGGCCAGCGGCGCCAGCCTCCGACCCGACGAGACCGAAGGGTTGAGCGAGGCGCTGGCCGGCCGCGGCGCCCACTCCTTCTACACCCTGGAGGGCTCCGCCGCCCTGTCCGCCGCCTTGGCCGGTTTCGACGGTGGCCGGCTAGTGGTCAACGTGGTCGACATGCCGATCAAGTGCCCGGTCGCCCCGATCGAGTTTTCGTTCCTGGCCGACTGGTATTTCCGCCAGCGGGGCATCCGCAAGCAGGTGACCATCGTCTTCGCCACCCCCCTGGACGGAGCGTTCACCAAGCAGGTGTGCAACCGGGAGCTGTCCGGCCTGCTCGAAGGGAAAGGCATCGAGGTCGTCACCGAGTTCAACACCGGCGAGGTGGACGGACCGGGGCGGCGGCTGGTGTCCTACGACGGGCGGGAGATCCCCTTCGACCTCGCGGTGGTCGTCCCCCTGCACGGAGGAGCCTCCTATGTGGATCGCTCCGAGGGCCTCGGCAGCGAGTTCGGCTTCGTCCCGGCCGACGAGGCGACGCTGCAGAGCCGAGCCCGACCGAACGTGTTCGTCGTCGGAGACGCCGCGGACATCCCCGTCTCGAAGGCCGGCTCCGTCGCCCACTTCGAGGGTGACATCGTCGCCCGCAACGTGTGCAGCTTCCTCGCCGGCCAGCCCCTCGCGGCGCGCTTCGACGGCCACACCAACTGCTTCATCGAGAGCGGCCACGGCAAGGCCCTGCTCATCGACTACAACTACGAGATCGAGCCGGTCCCGGGCCGGTACCCGAGCCGCGTGGGCCTGCCGCTGCTCAGAGAGTCCCGCCTCAACCACATGGGGAAGCTGGCGTTCCAGCAGCTGTACTGGCACGGCCTGCTCCCCGGTCTCGACATTCCCGGTATCGGCACGGACATGCCCCACGCCGGAAAGCACCTCGAAGTGCTCTCCGGCGCGGGCTGAAAGGAGCGCACATGCCCACGAAGAGCTATGACGGCGTTGACGTCTCGGTCGACGAGCAGGGGTTCTTCACCGACCCGTCTCAGTGGCGGGAGCCGATGGCGTCTGAGATCGCAGCCGAGGAAGGAGTCGGTGAGCTCACTGACCGGCACTGGCAGGTCATCAAGTTCATGCGCCACGAGTACGAGGAGAAGGGCAGCGGACCGAGCGTCCGGGCCCTCGGCAAGACCTCCGGCGTGAGCATCAAGGAGCTCTACCAGCTGTTCCCCAAGGGTCCCGCCAAGCTGGCGGCCAAGATCGCCGGGATCCCCAAGCCGCGTGGCTGCATATAGAAGCTGCACTTAGAAACGGAAGGATCCTTCGATGCCCGACGCAATTGAGAAGGTTTCGATCATCGTGTCCAAGGGCTCCCTGGAGGGGGTGTATCCCGGCCTGATCATGGCCAACGGCGCCCGGGCCGAGGGGATCGAGGCCAACTTGTTCTTCACGTTCTTCGGTCTCGACGTCATCCACAAGGAACGCCACGACCACATCAAGCTGGCCACCGTGGGCAACCCGGGTCTTCATTTCGCCACGCTGCTCGGCGGCCTGCCGGGGGTGTCGTCGGTCATGACCACCTACATGGCCCGCAAGATGGAGAAGCTCGACATCCCCCCCATCCCGGAGTTCGTCGAGATGATCGCCGACACCGGCGCCGCCCTGTACGCCTGCAAGGCGTCGGTCGACCTGTTCGGGCTGGACAAGGGCGACTTCATCCCGCAGGTCTGCGACATCATCACCGTCGGCGAGTTCTACGAGAAGGCCGCCGGCGGGGAGATCATCTTCACCTGACGCAGACCGGCGTAGGGTGCCCGCCAGGTGGCGCCCGACGAGCAGGGGCGCCCGGCGAGGAGAGCGCCCATGCCCGAGGACCAGTCGGCCGCCAGATCGCCCGGCTGGGCCGTCCTCGGGACGGCCAACATCGTCCGCTCCGCGTTCCTCCCGGCTCTCGCCGAAGCCGGCGGCGCCCCGCTCGTGGTCGGCTCGCGCGACGCCGGGCGGGCCGCGGCGTTCGCCGCGGAGACGGGCATCGCTGCTGGGGTCGGCAGCTACCAGGAGGCCATCGCCCATCCCGGCGTGGACGCGGTCTACGTGGCGCTGCCCAACTCGCTGCACGCCGAGTGGTCGGCGGCGGCGCTGGCAGCGGGCAAAGCGGTCCTCTGCGAGAAGCCGCTTTGCACCTCGGTCCCCGAAGCGCAGCGTCTGCTGACCGACGCCAGCGCCGGCGGCGCCCTCCTCTGGGAGGCGTTCGTGTTCCCGTTCCAAGCCCAGTGGGACCGGCTCGCCTCGCTGCTCGCCGACGGGGCCATCGGCGAGCTGCGGGAGATCAGCGCCGCGTTCCACTTTCCCCTTCCCATGGACACCGGCGACATCCGCCTCCAGCCCGGGCTCGGCGGCGGCAGCCTGGCCGACGTCGGCTGCTACCCGGTCCGCTTCGCCCAACTGCTGTTCGAGGCGCCGGCCACCCGGGCCGTGGCCAGCGCCGTCGTCCCCGCCGAGCTCGGCGTGGACGTCGAGGCCGCGGCCATCCTCGACTACCCGGGCGAACGGCGCCTGGAGCTGTCCTGCGGTTTCCGCCGCGCCACGGACATCTTCGCCAGGCTGCTCGGCGACGCCGGCACCATCGTCCTCACCAACCCGTACCACGCCCGGCCGTCCGATTCCATCACCATTCGCCGGCCCGGTCAGGACCCGATAGTGGAGCGTCCGAGCCTGGACCGGTGGAGCTTCACCGGCGCGCTCCGCCACATCTCCGCGGCGGTCCGCGGCGACGAGGCGCCCCGTCACCTGGCGACCGACGACTCGCTGGCCACGGCTCGGGCGCTGGCCGACATAGCCGAGGCGTGGACCCGGATCCCAGATGATTAGAACTTGTTCTTGATTCGGGTCGCCTTTTCGGGGCATGCTGCGGGGCATGGACTGGAGGTCAGGCGACATGCTCACCGACTCCCTGGCGGGGGCGCTGCGGGAGGCGGAGCAGATCATCAAGGACGCTCCGCACGTGCGCGACGAGCAGGACCTGGTCGAGGGCTACGACTACCTGGCCGGCAGCATCAAGGCGTCGCTGCACATGGCGTGGGCCCATGAGCGGGACTTCCCGTTCTTCGTGCAGTCCACCGGCCCCTACGCCAAGATGGGCCTAGACAACCCCGACACGCTGTACTTCCACTCCTACGTCCGAGACGACAGCGAGTACGTCGTCACCGGCCGGCGAGGCACGACCCGCGACCTCAGCTTCCAGGTCCTCGGCGGCGACTACTCCCCCGTCGAGGTGCCCGACAGCCTGACGGCCTTCGACGACCGGGCGATCCGCGTCGACGACGACGGGCGCTACGAGATCCGCTTCGGGCCAGGCCCAGCGGGCGACAACCGCTTCACGCTCGGGCCGGGCTCCGCGATGCTCGTCGTGCGGGAGGTGTACAGCGACTGGGCGACCGAGCAGCGCGGCACGATCCGGATCCGTAGGGTCGGCAGCGCCGGCCGGGTGCCGGCTCCGCTGTCGATGCCGGACATGGAAAAGCGCTACCGCGTCGCCGGCAAGATGCTGCTGTCTAGGTTGCGGACGTTCCTCGAGTTCCCGAAATGGTTCTACCTGGAACTGCCGGTGAACACCTTGACCGAGCCTCGGCGCACCCCCGGAGGGCTGAGCACGCAGTTCTCGTCGGTCGGTCACTACGACCTCGACTACGACCAGGTGATGGTCGTCACCGTGCCCAAGTCCGACGCGCCGTACCAGGGGATCCAGCTGGGCACCATGTGGTACGTCTCGCTGGACTACATCAACCACCAGACCAGCCTCACCGCGGACCAGGCCCGGGTCGACCCCGACGGCAACATCCGCTTCGTGATCAGCGAGCGCGACCCCGGCGTGGCCAACTGGTTGGAGCGGACCGGGCACCGCCGGGGGTACGTGCAGATCCGCTGGCAGCGCTTGTCCCGGGACCTGGGGCCGGGCGACGGCCCGGCGGTGGAGCTGTGCCGGATCGACGAGCTGCCGAAGGTGCTGGCGTTTTACGACCAGGCCACGATCGGCCCCGACGACTTCGCGGCCCGGATCGAAGCCCGGCGGGCGGCGGTCGGCGCCCGGATGCTCGGCTGATGCTCCTGGAGGGGAAGGTGGTGGTGATCTCCGGGGTGGGGTCGGGCCTCGGCCGGTCGCTGGCTTTGCAGTGCGCCCGGGCCGGTGCCGACGTGGTCCTAGCGGCGCGCACCGCGGACCGCCTCGACGCGGTCGCCAAGGAGGTCGCCGGGTTCGGCCGGCGGGCGCTGGCGGTGCCGTCGGACATCAACGAGGAGACCGCCCCCGCCCGCCTGGCCGCTCAGGCGCTCGAGGGGTTCGGGCGCGTCGACGGGCTGGTCAACAACGCGTTCGCGATGCCGCCCATCAGGGAGTTGGGGAAAGTCGACCCAGTCGAGCTGCGAGGCGCGTTCGAGACCAACGTCCTCGGCGCGCTGCGCGTGACCCGTCAGCTGGCGCCGGCGCTAGAAGACGCCCGCGGCGCCGCGGTGATGATCAACTCCGCGGTCCTGCGCCACTCCCAGCGGGGGTTCGGCCCCTACAAGGTGACCAAGGCCGCGCTGCTCGCCGCCACCCAGGCCCTCGCCACCGAGCTCGGGCCGCGCCAGGTGCGGGTCAACTCGGTGGCGCCGGGCTACATCTGGGGCGACAACCTCAAGTGGTGGTTCTCCCATCTGGCCGAGCGGCAAGGGACAACCCCCGAGCAGGTGTACGAGGAGGCGGCGTCGTCGACCGACCTGCGGCGGCTACCGGAGCCCGACGAGGTCGCCGACGCCGTGGTGTTCTTGCTCTCGGACCTGGCCCGGGCGGTCACCGGCCAGTGCCTGGACGTCAACTGCGGCGAATACCACCACTGAACCAGTACCACCACTGGAGGGGACAGCGATGCGAGACGACGTCGGTACCGTCGAGGACCTGGAGCAGGCGGCGACGCGGGTTACCGGCCTCGACGACTTCGGGGACCGCGACTACGGGGAGGGGCTCGGGGTGCTGCTCGACTCCTATCACCGCGACGCCGCCCTCACCCCGCTCGGACGGAAGGTGAAGCGGGCGTTCCTCCGCGGCGCGCTGGCCGCCCGCCTGCTCAGCCAGGACGGGTGGAGGCGCCATCCGCAGCACGCCGACGTGGCGATCGACCGGCCGGTGTTGGTGACTGGGCTGCCGCGCACGGGGACCACCGCCTTGCACCGCCTGCTGGCCGCCGACCCGGCCAACCAAGGCCTCGAGGTGTGGCTGACCGACGTTCCCCAGCCCCGCCCACCCCGGGAGAGGTGGGCCGACGACCCGGTGTTCCAGCAGATCCAGGCCGGCTACGAGCAGCACAAGGTCGCGCACCCCGAGTTCCTCGGCGCCCACGAAATGTCCGCGGAGCAAGTCGAGGAGTGCTGGCAGCTGCTCCGCCAGTCGGCGATGTCGATCTCCTACGAGTGCCTGGCGTACATCCCGACCTACTCGGCGTGGCTGGAACGCCAGGACTGGACCGCGGCGTACGCCCGCCACCGGCGCAACCTGCAGCTGATCGGCCTGCCCGACGCCGGGCGGCGTTGGGTGCTCAAGAACCCCAGCCATCTGTTCGCGCTGGACGCGCTGATGGCGGTGTACCCCGACGCCCTCGTCGTCCAGACCCACCGGGCGCCCCGCTCGGTCATCGCCTCGGTGTGCAGCCTCAACGCCCAAGCGTCCGACGGCTGGTCGTCGGTGTTCGCCGGCCCGACGGTAGGCGCCGCCCAACTGGAGCTGTGGGGGCGCGGCGCCGACACGTTCCAGCGGGACCGGGAGGGCCACGACCCGGACCGGTTCCTCGACGTCTACTACGACGAGTTCGTCGCCGACCCGCTCCGGACCGTCGAGACCATCTACGACCGTGTCGGCCAGCCGCTGCTCCCGGGGGCTCGCGCCGCGATGGACGGCCTGTTGCACGCCGGCGCCGGGCGCCCGGCGCACCGCTACACCCTGGAGGAGTTCGGCTTGCGCCCCGAGGAGGTCGACGACCGCTTCAGCGGCTACCTGGCCGCCCACCCCCAGCTGGCCGCCCGCCGATGATTTACGGGGCCGGCGCAGTCATCAAGGCATGACCAAAGTGCTGACCCACATGTGCATGTCGCTGGACGGGTTCGTCGCCCAACCCGACGACAACCCCGGCGAGCTGTTCGAGTGGTACTGGGGCGGCGACGTCACGGTGCCGAGCGCCCAGGACACCATGAGCTTCTCCACCGACGCCGCCAGCGCGCCGATGCTCCAGGAGCTCACGTCGGGTTGCGGCGCCATCGTCTCCGGCCGCCGGCTCTTCGACCAGACCGACGGGTGGGGCGACAACCACCCTGCCGGCGCCCCGGTCGTCGTCGTCACCCACCGCCCGCCGCCGCCCGACGCGGCCGAGCGGTTCCCCCGCACGACCTTCACCGGCTCCGTCGCCGATGGGGTCACCGCCGCCAAGTCCGTGGCCGGAGCCAAGTTCGTGACCATCGCCAGCGCCGACATCATCCAGCAGGCCCTCAACCTCGGCCTCGTCGACGAGATCTGCGTCAGCCTGGTCCCGGTCCTGTTCGGGGCCGGTGTCCGCTACTTCGCCGAGCTGACCGGCGGCCACGTCCTCCTCGACGACCCGGTCGTGGTCCAAGGCGCCCGCGCGTTGCACCTGCGCTACCCGGTTCGGCCGCCCGGCTGACACGCCGCAAGCCGGAGCAACCCCGCCGCTTCCACCGCCCGCCGCCCGCCGCCCGGTAGGGCACCATGGCGGGATGACCGGACCCGACCGGCGCCTCGGCCGGATCTTCGACGAGGCACCCGATCTCTACGACCGCGTGCGGCCCTCCTACCCCGCGGAGCTGTTCGAGGATTTGGCCGCCCTCGCCGGCATCGGCGCCGGGTCTTCGGTGCTCGAGGTGGGCTGCGGCACCGGCCAGGCGACCCGCCCGCTGGCCGACCTGGGATGCTCGGTCACCGCCGTGGAGCCAGGCCCGGGGATGGCCTCGCTCGCCCGGCGTAACGTCGCCGGCCGGCCCAACGTCGAGGTCGAGACCTCGACGTTCGAGGAGTGGGACGAGCGCGCCAGGCGCTTCGACGCGCTGGTCGCGGCGTCGGCGTGGCATTGGGTCGACCCCTCGGTCGGCTGGGCCCGGGCCCGTGACCTCCTCCGCCCCGGAGGGTCGGTCGCGCTGCTCTCGAACGTGGTGACCCGCCGGCCCGGCGAGCCGGAGGTCTACGCCGCGACCGCCGACCTCCACGACCGGTACTGCCCCGGCAACCCCAACTGGGGGCACCCGCCGCTCGAGGAGGAGGTCCGCGCCGCAGGCCCCGGCTGGGGGACGCTCGAGCGCATCGAGGACCCCGGCCCCCTGTTCGAGGCACCAACCGTGCGGTTCTATCCCCACGTCCAGTGGTTCAACGGGGAGGGGTTCGCCGATCTGCTCCTGTCCGTCTCGATCTACCGCTCGCTCGACCCGGATGCCCGAGGCGCGCTGCTCGGCGCCATCGCCGAGCGGATCCGCACCCGAATGGGCGACCGGGTGCCCCGGCGCTACCTCGCCGTCCTGCGGGTCGCTCGGCGCTGCGAATGAAGTTTTGGGGACGCCGGTGGCCGGCCCGTATCGTTTAGGGGTGCCCCCCGCGCCGAGGACGGTCGCCGTCGCCGGAGCCACCGGCCACATCGGGTCCCTGACCGCCGCCGCGCTGCGCGCCGGCGGCCACGACGTGGTCGAGATCAGCCGGGCTCGGGGCGTCGACCTGCGTTCCGGCGCCGGTTTGGAGGGCGTCCTCGCCGGGGTGGAGGCGGTCATCGACGCCACCAACGCCGCCACCCGGGACCGCGACGCGACGGTGGAGTTCTTCTCCACCACGACCGCGAACCTCCTTGAGGCGGAGCGGCGCGCCGGCGTCGGCCACCACGTCGTGCTGTCGATCGTCGGGCCCGCCGAGCCGGCCCGCAACCCCCACTACGCGGGCAAGCTGGCCCAGGAGGCCGCGGTCGTCGGAGGTCCTGTGCCTTGGACGATCGTGCGTTCGACCCAGTTCCACGACTTCGCGGCCACCGTCGTGGGCTGGAGCGAGAGCGACGGGGTGGCTGCCGTCCCTCCGCTGCTCGTCCAGCCGATCGCTCCTACCGACGTGGCAGCCGTCCTCGCCGAGGTCGGACTCGGCGCGCCCCAGCACCGGCGCCTCGACGTCGCCGGACCCGAAACCCAAGATCTCGTCGACATGGCCCGTCGGACGCTCGCCGCCCGCGACCGACAGGTGCGGCTGGTGCCGACGTGGGACGGCCCCTTCGACGTGACGATGGCCGGCAACGTCTTGCTGCCCGGCCCGGGAGCCCGGATCATGCCGACCACGTTCGACGAATGGTTGAGCCACGAGGCGGCGGGCGGCTGACGTCTTGGTCGGCCGCGTCGGCGGTGTCGCTCAGGCCTGGGCGGCGACCCCGTCTACGAGGCGGTCGATGGGCGCGATACCGAGGTAGCGGCCGACCTCGTCGATGACGATCAACGGGGCGAAGCGCTGGCCGGCGCTCCTGGCCATGGCCCGGCGCAGGGCTTGGGCCGCCGGCGTCCCGGCGTTGACCTGTTGACCGGCGCCCGGGCCGTTCGCCACCAGGTCATCGGGGCTGACCACGGCGGAAGGCCGGCCCAGGCGGTCGGCGACGACCACCCAGTCGAGGTCGTCGTCGGCGCCGAGGAGCGCCGAGGCCGCGGCCAGGTCCGCCGCCATGGGACACGCGACCAGGTGGGCGGCCACGGTCCCCGGCCTGGCGGCCCGGACCGGCGCCTCCCGGTAGGCGGCCCAGGTCGACGCCTCGCCGAGACCGGACCACCCCGGCGCGGGCCGGCCGACGAAGTAGCCCTGCGCCAGCGGGATGCCGAGCTCGGCGATTACGTCGAGCTCGGGCCGGCGCTCGATCCCCTCCGCCAGCACCCACGCGTCGGTCCGATCGGCGAAGGTTCCGATCATCTCGGCGAGCACCCGTTTGGCCGGGTCCCGGTCGATCCGGTCGACCAGGTGACGGTCGAGCTTGATGATCGATGGACGCAGCTCGAGGAGGTGGCGGAGCCCGGCGTAGCCGGCTCCGGCGTCGTCGACTGCGACCAGGGCGCCGGAGTTGCGCCAGCGCCGCAGCTGGCGTTCGAGTTCGGGGTACGACTCGACCACCGTCTGCTCGGTGACCTCGAGAACCACCCCGGCGAGGTCACCGGCCGCGGCCAGCGCCTGCTGGACCAGCGGCTCGGATAGCTCCGCTGGTGAGACGTTCACGGTGAGAAAGCAGTTGTTTGGCAGCGACGGGCGGGCGGCCAACGCCAGGCTGATGGCCGCCGCCTCGAGTTGGGCCGCCATCCCCGCGGCCCGGGCCGCGGCGAACCACTCCTCTACCGACAGGCCCGGCTCGTCGAAGCGGGCCAAGGCTTCGTACCCGGCGACGGTGCCGGCCCGGACGTCCATGATCGGCTGGTAGACGATCCGCACCGCCTTCTCGTTGAGCACCCCGGAGATGCGGCGCCGCCACGCCGACTGCGAGCGGTCCGGGCCGGAGGGCGCCGTCGCAGCGGGGACGGCGGTCACCCCGCGAAGATGTGCTGCCGGACCTCGGCGACGACGCCCGCGGGGATGGTGCGCATCCCGTGGGCCACGGCGGCGTGCTCGGCCACCCCGAGGAGGATCTCCTCTTCCGTCTCGCAGCTCCAAGAGGCGGTGCAGCCCGGGACCACGTCCCCACAAGCAAAGGTCTTCACGGGATCTCCTCTAACGGCCCTAACGGCCGGCCGGCCGCCGCCCTCGAACAGGTAGCGGAATCGGTGTCTGGGGGGAAGATCGGCGGGCCCGGACCCCGCCTAAAGGACTATTCGGCTGGGCGGGCCGAAAACGCTGCGCTCCGCCTGGCAACCGACCCCTCAACGTCAACCTGGCATTGACGGCAGAGACCCGACAACCTACGATTGACGAATGGCGCCGATGCCGATCACCCTCGACAACCTCATCGGGTTCGTGCGGTCCCTCCACCCAGAAGGCGGCCCGCTCGAGCACCTCTCCGATGCCGTGGTCACCGCCCAAGAGCTCAACGATCAGGCGGATGCCCTGATCGGTCACTTCGTCGACCAGGCACGGGTGTCTGGGGCGTCGTGGAGCCAGATCGGCGGCGCCATGGGCGTGACCAAGCAGGCGGCGCAGAAGCGGTTCACCGCCAAGGACGAGCCCTTGTTGCCGGAGGCGAAAGCGTTCAACCGCTTCACGCCACGGGCCCTCGTCGCCGTCGCCGCGGCCGCCCGGCTGGCCGCGGAGGGCGGGGGCGAGGCCGTGGACGTGTCGCACCTGGCGGCGGCGACGTTGCTCGACGCCGCCGGTATCGCGGCGCGGGCGGTCACCCGCCTCGGGGTCGGCGCCGACCGGGCCCAAGACGCGCTGGGGGTGGGGCGCCCGACCGCCGGGCCGGATCCCGACCCCGCCGAGCTGCGAGGGCTGGACTACACAGCTGCGTGCCGGGAGGCGTTCGGCCAGGCGCTGAAGGCGGCGCTGCGCCTCGGTCACACCTACATAGGGACCGAACATCTCCTGATCGGGACGGTCTCTGGCGACGGGCCGGTCCGCCACGCCCTGCAAGCGCTCGGGCTGCGCGCCGAACTGGTCGAAGACGCAGTGAAGGTGGAGATCGCCGACGCGGTGCTCCAACAGCGCCGTCAGGCCGGCTGATCCCGGAGACCGGCTGCGTCGCGCTGGGTGCCGTCCGGTCCGCCGGGGGCGCCGCCGCTAGACCCCGGATCGTGCAGGCACGCGATCATCCGGATCTCGCTTCGCCGGGGCGAATCCGGCGCACCAGGACCATGGCCGATCGTGGTCGGTGGCGGCGGGCGCCGCAAGGTCATTTCCGCGCCCGAGGGGGCCTCAGCCGATGTAGTGGCCGGTCTGGACGTCCTCGACCCAGCCGGGATGGGTCGGCTCCCACCCGAGCGCCTGGCGGGTCTTGTCGTTGGTGACCGGGTTGTGCAGGTGAGCGAAGCCGGCGAGGAAGCCGAGGTACTGCGGCGCCTCGTCCAACGCCACGCTCTTGGTCTCCACCCCGAGGGCGCCGGCGATCGTCTCGGCGATCACCTTGAAAGGGATGCCGAGGTCGCCCACGCCGTGATACGTCGAGCCGGCCAGCCCCTTCTCCACCGCCAGGCGGTACAAGACGCCGATGTCGTAGGAGTTGGCGGCCGGCCAGCGGTTGGCGCCGTCGGCGATATAGGCCGCGGCTTTGTTGTCCCGGGCGAAGCCGATCAAGGCGGAGGTGAAGCCGTGATGGTCGAGGTCGCTGTGGACCATGGGTGCAAGGCGCACGACCGACGAGCGCACCCCCTGGCGGGCCAGCGCCAGGGTGTAGTTGGCGGCGTCCACCCGGGGACCGCCCTCTGACTGGTCATCCTCGGTGCCCGGGCGGCCGCTGACCCCGGCCATGGCCAGCATCAGGGTGCCGCTCGTGGTCACGAAGGGCTTGTCGGTGCCCACCAGGGCGTCGCCGAGCGCCCGGGTGGCTGCCAGATCGGAGTCGACCGCGCTCATGAACTCCCCGGTGCGCATGGCCTCGTGCTTGAACGCCAGGTGGATCACGCCGTCGGCCTCCTCGGCGGCGACCCTGAGACCTTCGAGGTCGTCGAGGTCGCCGCGGCGGACATCGGCACCCAGCGCGCCGACCGCTTTCGCGGCGGCGTCGGAGCGGGCCAGGCCGAGGACTTGGTGACCGTGCCCGAGCAGTTCGGGGATGACGGCGGAGGCGATGTGGCCTGACGCGCCGGTGACGAAGATGCGCATGTGGAGCTCCCATCTAGACGGTATGTCACTTGGTGCCATCACCGTACCACCAATCATGGCACTCGGTGTCATGGATTACGCTCCCCGCAGATGTCACGTTGGCAACCGGACCCAGCGGGCCGCCTCACGAAAGCCGCCATCACCCTGTTCGCAGAGCAGGGGTACGAGGCGACCACCGTGGCCGAGATCGCGGCGCGCGCCGGCCTGACCAAGCGCACGTTTTTTCGCTACTTCTCCGACAAGCGCGAGGTGCTCTTCAGCGGTTCAGCAGAACTCGAGCGGGTGTGGCTGGACGGGGTAGCCGCCGCGCCAGCGGGGGCTACCCCGCTCGGGGCGGTGATCGCAGGGCTGGGTCCTGTCGCCGAGATGTTCACCGAACGCCACCACTTCGCGGGGGTGCGGGCCGGGATCATCCAGGCCAACTCCGAGCTTCGCGAGCGCGAGCTCATCAAGCTGCAGAATCTGGCTGCCTCGATCGAGGCGATGCTGCTCAGCCGGGGATACTCCGCCAACGCCGCGGTGCTGGCAGCACAGGCGGGCGTGACGGTGTTCCACGTCGCCTTCGCCCGCTGGGTGCACCAGGATGACCCGACGGCGTTCCGACGGTTGATCAACGAGTCGCTGCAAGAACTGCGTTCGGTGACCGCCGGCTAGGGACGCCGGCGTGTCGTCGTCGCCCACTGGACGTTCCGATCAGGCGCTGAAGCGGGCCGACGCCCCGGCGTTGATGTCGATGACGGAGCCGGTGATGTGGGCGGCCCCGACGAGGAACATGAGCGCTTCGGTCACCTCGGCTGGGTCGATCCAAGGAATCGGCTGGAGGTGGAGGCTTTGGAGGACCACCGCGGCGTCATCGGCCGTGGGATGTTCGAGATCGGGGCGCACCAGCCGGAACAGGGCATCATTGCGGACCATCGGGGTGTCGACGTTGCCGGGGGCCAAGGCGTTGACCGTGACCCCCGCGGAAGCCAGGTCTTGCGCGGCCGACTTGACCAGGCCGATCACGCCCCACTTGGAGGCAACGTAGGCGGCCTGGGCCGGAGCGGCGGACCGTCCCAGCATGGAGGCGGTGGCCACGATACGCCCCCAGCGCTGCTCGGCCAGTATCGGAGCGACCGCGCTGATGCAGTTGTAGACGCCCGTCAGGTTGGTGGAGAGCACGTCGTCCCACACCGCAGGGTCCCCTCCCTGGATGGGCGTGAGGGCGCTCACCCCGGCGTTGGCGACGAGGATGTCGAGACGACCCAGCCGCCCTACCGCGTCGGCCACCGCGGTCGCCACGGCGGTTCGGTCGCGCACGTCGAAGACCATGGACAGGGCGCTTCGCCCGGCGGCGGCAACCAGCCGGGCGGTCTCGGCCAGGTCTTGCTCGTCGGCCAATGGGTAGGCGACGGTCGGTAGGTCAGCGCACCTGTCGCAGAGCACGACATCGGCGCCGGCTTCGGCCAGGGCCACTGCGTGGGTTCGGCCCATGCCTCGGGCGGCCCCGGTGACCATAGCGACCCTGCCGGTCAGATCGACCACCGAAAACCTCCTCGCTGTCCGGTCGGCTGCGGCGTCGCGGCGCATCGCCCGGGTCGCCCACGTCCCGAAATTACCCGAGTCGGCCGCTTATAGCAACTACCGTCGCATTAAGGGAGAAGCTCAGGAGACGATCCCGTGGCGGGCGTTCCAGCGACGAGCGCCCTGGAAGGCGTCGACCAGTCCCCAGACGAACGCGACCACCCCGGTGAAGAAGCCGACGAACACGAACATCAGCGGGAAGCTGATCAGCCAAATAGCCAGGATGGCGATGCCGGTGCCGACGTCACCGTTGATCATGGAACCCACCCCGGGCAGGAAGAACGACACCAGCATGGACAACGCCGGGTTCTTCGCAGCCACGCCCACAGGAGGCAAACCCGGGTACCCATTGCCGGGGTACTGCGGTGGAACGCCGGGAAGAAAGGGGCCGGGCGCGCGAGAGCCGGGCACGGGAGCGCCGGGCACCCGCGGCTGGGTGTAGGCGGTCCAGGTCTGGCCGTCCCAGTATCTGAGCTGGCGGCTGTCGCTCGGGTCAACAAACCAGTCCGCTGGATACATCGCCCCTCCCCCCACCTCGGGGGCGTCGTGTCTCGTGACGGCGCCCTCCCGAACGGTAGCGCCGAGGCGAGGCTGACGCTTCGCTTGTGCGGGCGGGCCCGTCAGGAGCCGGCGGTGGTGGAGCTGGTGTCGCCAGTCAGCGGGGAGCCATCGGAGTTCTGACCGCAGTAGGCGTCGACCTTCTTGCCGGCGTCGACGAGCGACTGGTTGGTGAACGTGGTGGCGTCACCGGAGCTGATAGCGGCCTTGGCTGCGTTGGCCAGGGTGCTGGCATCGCTGATGATGTCGGCGGGCGCTTCGGCTTCGAAGTCGCTGACAACGCTGGAGTTGTCCTTGAAGATCTGCACCAGGTCCGACGGCTGGGTGGCGGCCGCGGTCGCCTTGTCCAGCGTGGCGTTGTCGTTGCAAAACGTCGTCTTGTTGCCACCACCAGCCGCCTGGCCGACCTGCGCCGTGTAGTGCGCGGTGCCGTTGGTGACCGAGTTCACCGTCACGTGCACCGGCAACGTCGCTCCTCCGCCCTGCGGGGTGAGCGTGCAGTCGATCGACGCTCCGACCTTCGCGTCGAGACCGCCCGGGCAGGCGACCGAAGGCACCGGTTGGTTGGTCGTCGACGCCAGCTGCTTGGCGACGGTGGACTCCACGTCGCTCTGCGCCACCTGCCCGCTGCCCACGCTCACCGACCCTCCGCACGCAGCTAGTAGTGACGTGCAGGCCAGACCAGCGGCCAGTATCAGGGACTTCATGAGGCCGGACCCTACTGCAGGCCGCCTCCGCCACCGCCACCCCGTTGACGGCGTGGCGGCGTGGACGGCGTGGACGGCGTTCACCATGCGGCTCGGCGTTGCGCAAAGGGCGAAACCGGCGCCATATAGTTGCTTCACGGCAGGCATATATAGTGGCGGGATGGGTAGCCCACAAGCGCCAGCTGCGCGGCCCCCGGCCGGCGAGCCGGGCGGCAACGCCGCCTTCGATGAAGCGGCCCGTTTGCGGGTCGCCTTGCTGCGCTTGGGGCGTCTGCTGAGGAGCATCGATGCCGGCTCGGGGTTGACGCCTTCGGAACTGGGCGTCCTGGCCGCGGTTGACCGCTACGGTCCTCTCCGGCCGTCGGATCTCGCCCGCCATCAGGCGCTCAACCCGACCATGCTGTCCAGGTTGTTGGGGCGTCTGGTGGAGAACGGCACGGTGACCAGACACGAGGATCCGAATGACGGGCGGGTGGCGTTGGTGTCGGCGACCCCTCGGGGGCGCGAGTTGCACCAGCAGCTGCAAGCAGCGCGAGCGGCCGCGCTGCGCCAGCACCTCGATCAGCTCCCGCGAGCCCAGCAGCGGGCCATCAGCGCGGCGCTGCCGGCGCTGGAGGCGCTGGCCCAATTGGTCGGCAGCAACCGGTGATCGGCCGCTGGTGGAGGCGTCTATGGCCGGACTGGGTGGACCGCAACCTACGCATCATCCTGATCGGTCGCAGCGCCGTGAGCGTGGCCCGGGCGATAGCGGGCGTGGTGACCGCCCTGTATTTGGCCGCCGTCGGGTTCTCGGCGTTGGAGATCGGCACACTGTTCTTGGTGGTAACGGTCGTGTCGGCCGTCATCTCAACCGCCGTCGGTATGACGTCAGATCGGGTGGGCCGCAAGCCGTATCTGGTGGGTGTGCCCCTGCTAGCAGCGGTATCGGCCGGCGTTTTTGCCCTGTCGCGAAACCCGGTATTGCTCTTCGTCTTCGCCGCGCTGGGGAGCTTCGGTCGCGGACAGGGCGCAGGCGGCGGCACGGTCGGCCCTTACCAGCCAGCCGAATCGGCCTTCGTGGCCGAGACCGTGCCGTCCTCGGCCCGCCCTGCGGCTTTCGGTCGGCTGGCGTTTGTGGCATCGGCCGGAGCGGTGGTCGGCAGCCTGCTTGCCGGCCTGGCCCGTGACCATCGGCGCATGTCGGCCGCTGCGGCGATGGCCTCTTACCGTCCCGCCTTCATCGCCGCCGGAGCGCTCGCGGCCGTGGCGGCCGTCGCCGCCTTGTGGCTGCGCGAGCCAAGCGGGCGTTGGAGGTGGCGTCCCCTCCCGGCCCCGATGGCGCCAGGCCGGCCCGCCAACCGATCCGCGGCGGTGCCAGCGCCGGGCCCGGCTAGGGCCGAGAAGGCGGGCCGACCCGCGTCGGTTACGAACTCGCCCAGCCCCGAGAATGAGGCTGTTCTAGCCGGGCCGGTGCCGCCCGGCCCGGCGCGGCGCAGTTTGATCTCGTGGCCTCGCCGGTCGTGGCCGGCGCTGTGGCGGCTCTGGGTGACCAACGGCGTTAACGGCCTGGGCATTGGCCTGCTCGGACCGTTCTTGAGCTATTGGCTGGCCCGCCGTTACGGGGCCGGCCCGGGGACCATCGGGCTGCTGTTCGCGCTCGTCAATCTGGGGTCGCTGGTGACGACGTTGACCGCGGCGGGCGTCGGTCGCCGGCTGGGCACCGTGCGGGCCATCGTGGCGGTACGGGCCATCGGCGGGGCTCTCACCATCCCGATGGTGCTCGCCCCGACATTTTGGCTGGCCGGCGCCATATTTTTCGTGCGCATGATGGCGCAGCGCACCGGCATGCCGCTTCGCCAGTCGTTCACCCAGGATCTGGCGCACCCCGACGAGCGCTCCAGCGTCGCCGCCCTGTCGCTCCTGCCGGCCCAGGGCACCATGGCAGCCAGCCAGGTGCTCGCCGGCTACCTCTTCGACGAGGTCGGGTTGGCCGCCCCCTTCGAACTATCCGCGGTGTTCCAGTTGGCGAACGCCGGGCTGTACGGGTTGCTGTTCGGGCCGGCCAAACCGAAAGGCGGTTTCGAACACCTAGACGAGGCCGCGCCCGTGCCCGTCGACGCTGCCGCCGGCCACCACGAGACTGACGGCGCTTAGCGCTGACGCCTACCTGGCCTCTAGCTCCTTGGGCCGCTGACCGGCGACGCTGACCGCTGACCGCTGACTACGGCGCGCTGACCGGCTCCCCGCCGCTGCGCTGCGCCGACTGGGGCACGACCGGAAGGGTCAGCGAGCCGGGCGTGCCGGGCGCCACGCTGACCGTGTAGGCCTCCGGTGTCCGGTTGCCGAAGTAGGCGTCGTCGCCGGAGGCGATCACCAGCTCGATCCGGTGCCCGGCGGCGTACTGGGCGGAGACCCCGGGGAGGGTGATGGTCACCGGCCTCGAGGTGTCGGTGACGCGCACCGGGGCGACGAGGCGGTCGGCGAGGGTCCGGGTCCCGTCGGGGGCCACGTCGTAGAGCTTGGCGTAGACGACCGGGTCGGTCGCGGGCGACGTCGGCGTGCCGGTGCCGACCGAGGAGGTCAGGCGCACCGTCAGCTTCGGGATGCCTACGACGTCGACGGGGCTCGGCAGCGGCGCGCTCGAGTACGCCGCGAAGGTCCCAGGCGTGTCACTCGGCGGTATCGACGAGAACGGCTGGGTGTCTTGCACCGCGCTGGTCTCGGAGTAGCTGGTCCCGGTCGGCCCGGTGTTGAGGAACGTCTGGCTGCCGGCCACGACCGCTTCGCTCGAGGGCACCAAGGCGCCAGCGGCGGCGGGCGAACCGCCGGAGAGGTACAGCGAGCGGGAGGTGCCGACCGGCCACGATGGCGCAGTTCCGTAGGCCGCAGCCGCGCTCCCGGTGTAGGACACCCACGGCCGGAAGTACTGCACGGCGGGACCGGTCGACACCCCGGGCGTGGCGCGCAGCCACCGGTCGTAGAAGTGCTTGATCAACACGTTCTCGTACCCGTCGAACGGCGGGGCGTATGTCAGCTCCCCCGGCGCCGGGGTCAGGCTGCTGTGACCCCAGCTCTGCAGCACCAGCTGCGCCGGGTCGCCGTTGGCCTGCAGCTCCCGCAGGTTGCGGACCGCTTCTTGGATGTTGAAGAGGCTGTCGTCCTCGCCCTGAGCCAAGAGCACCGGGATGTGGACGGTCCGGTAGTACGACACCATCGAGTCGCCGTGGAGCAAGGCGGTCGTGGTCGGGTCGGGGTAGCCCGCCGCCACGGTGCGGGCGAACGCCGAGCAGATGGCCGGGTCGAAGCCGGGGCAGCCGGTAGCCAACTGCTGGGCCAGCATGGCGTACTTCGCGGAGGACACGATGCCGTCGCCGAAGAACAACCCGGTCCACTGATACTTCAGCGCGCCGGGCTCGGCGTCGGTGCGCGAAGTCGTCGTCGTCCCGTCGGTGGCGTTGTTCGGCGCGAGGGAATAGGCCAGGTCGTTCCAGGTGATGATCGGCACCAGCGCGTCGACCCGCGGATCGATGGACGCGGTGGCGAACTGGATCGAGCCGCCGTAGGAGCCGCCGATCATCCCGACGCGGGGATCGTCCTTCGAGGGGTCGTCCTTGGTCACCTGCGGGAGGGTGCCCAACCACGAGATCAGCTGCGAAGCGGCCGCGCCGTCCCAAGCCGGCGAGTCGAGCTCGATCGCGCAGCTGCTGCCGCCGAAACCCAAGCCCGAGTAAGTGAGCGCCACGTAGCCGTCGTAGGCGGCGTTCTGCGCCGACCCGAGGGTGGTGCTGTCGTCGTACGATCCGCCGAAGCCGTTGGTCGTAACCACTGCTGGGGCCGGATGGGCGGCATTGACGCCGGTGGGAGTGAGCAGCTCGCCTTTGATCGTGCAGGTGGCGGTGTGCGCCGGGCCGAGGTTGCGGACCGTGGCGGTGATCAGCTCGCTGGTGTAGTAGCTGGCGGACGGCCCGGGCGTGGCCACCACGCTCGCCGGCGGGGGCGGCCGGAACGAGGCCAGCGCGGCCTGCTTGGCCTGCAGCCACGCCGGCTGCGTGGCAGCTCCGGCGGCCCCCATGCCGGTCATGGCCAGGGCCGAGCCAACCAGCGCGGCCGCCCCGGCACCAGTCACAAGCCGCCGACGCGCCGTTACCCCCAACTTCTGCTCCCCCGCAGTACGCACGATCGGTTGTTCGGTGCCGACCGCCGCGCCTCCTGCCCGGCGCGACGGTTTCTCCCACGAGCTATGAGCCATCCGCCGCGGCCGCCGGTCAACGCTGCCTCGAGCACGAGGCCGGCGTCACCCAAGGCGGCGGTGAACTCCGCGTCGGGAGGAGGAGGGTGGAGAAATGGTGGTCCCATGCCTGCCCGTCGGCCCGGTACCTCACTGTGGCGCGGAGTAGACCGCCGTCGCGCTCGTGCACATGAAGCTCGGTCTCGACTCGACCGAGCACACCCCGGTAGGTGGTGCCCGGGCCAGAGGATCGGCGATACGACCCGTCCCAGCTCCCAGGTCAAGAACAGTGGCGCCAGGAGTCAACCGGCCGGCGATCACCTCGGCGATGGGGTCATCGGGCAGCGCGGCGTAGACATCGACCGGGCAACCATCGGCGGTCGTGCCGGCGGGCGACCGCCTGTCGATCCTCACACTCCCCGCTGCCCGCCGGCCAGCTCATCCCTCCAGTTGCAGCCGAGCCTGGAGGTGGTGAGTAAGCGACTGGCCAACGGCGGCCATCCGCAACGAGTAGGTGATGAGTCCTGGCTCGAAGTCGAAATCCCTCTCGATGGCAGTGACGTCCTTGGCGGAGCCCGTGCCGGCAGCCACGATCGAGCGCAGCCGCAGCGAAGGCCCGCTGAACGGGCCTTCCTCCACCTCCACCACTCCGGTCGGGTGGGCCACCACGAACTCCACCCATCCGGGCCGGGGTGAACGCAGGTACCCGGCCTCGCCATGCAGAGGCCTGCCGTCATCGACCGCGACCGTCCGCTGCGTGTAGGAGATGAACGGCTTGCCGACGTGTGCGAACGTCACCGTCTCGCGGTAACCGAAAGGCGAGATGGTCGGGTACTGGCCCTGGCCTTCGCCGCTCCACGTGCCGAGCAGGAACCCCAGAGGCTCGACGTCAGGATGGATCGGGCGGTCCATGCCGCCAGTATTGCCGACCGGGCCCCGGGAGCAGCGCCGATCTCCCTTGTGTCAGGCGGGCGACGGTGGCGGAGGCGGCCGCGGATCCTTGACAACCGATCTCCCATAGGGAATCAGGCGTTCTCGAGGACGATGCGGAAGCGGGCGTGGCCGGCCAGGACCCGCTGCCACGCCTTGGCGGCGTCGGCCATCGGCATGGTCTCCACCACAGGCCGGATGCCGGTGAGGGCGGCGAAGCGCAGGGTGTCCTCGGAGTCCTTCGAGGTACCCGAAGGATGACCGGCCACCGAGCGGGTCTGGCTCACCAAAGCGAAGGGAGCCACGTCGATGCTGGCCTGGTCTACACCGAGGACCACCAGCTGCCCGCGGGGTCCGAGGCCGCCGATGGTGGCGGCCATGGCCGCTGAGTTGGTCACCGTGGAGAGCACCACGGTGGCGCCGCCGAGGGCCTGGAGCCGCTCGCTGACGTCGGTGGCGGTGCTGTCGATGTAGTGGTGGGCCCCCAGCTCCCGGGCGGCGCTCTCCTTGTCGGCGCCCCGGGCGATGGCGACTGTCTCGTAGCCCATCCGGGCGGCGAACTGCACGCCCAGGTGGCCGAGGCCACCGACGCCGAGCACCGCCACCAGGTCCCCGGCGCGCGCCGGGCTGCGGCGCAGGGCGTTGAAGGTGGTGACGCCGGCGCACATCAGCGGGGCGGCGTCGACGGCGCTGAGGGCGTCGGGGATGGCCGCCAGCGCCTCCACCGGTACCACCACGGCGTCGGCGTAGCCGCCGTCGTAGGCCAGCCCGGGAGTGCGCAGGTTGGCGCAGTCGATGAAGTCCCCGGCCCGGCAGGCCGGGCAGGTCCCGTCGATCCCGCCGTACCAGCCGACCCCAACGCGCTGGCCCGGTGCCCAGGCGTCGACGCCGTCGCCGACCGCGTCGATGACCCCGGCGATCTCGTGGCCGGGGACGATCGGGTAGCTGGCGGCCAGCTGCGCCGAAAGGACGTCGCTGTGGCACACCCCGCACGCCTCGACCCGGACCCGCACCTCACCGCGGCCGGGATCCCGGATGTCCCGCTCGGCGGCCTCCAGGTCGGCACCGGTCTCGGGGATCTGCTGCACGTGGACGCTGGGCATGCCCCGGTCCTACCCCGGGCCGGGCCGGTTCCCTCCGTCGATGGCGTCGACGACCAGCCCGATGGCCCACGTGATCGCCCGGATGGCGGCATCCGGCTGGAGCTCCCAGCCGGCCACCAGCCGCTCGTAGGTCACGACGCTCCACAGGGCGTCCAGCACGGCCGCCGCCTCGGCCCGATCCTCGGGGGTCCAGCGGTCTGCGGACCCCGTGACCGCCGCCAGCAGCGCGGAGCGCTGCGCCTCGTTGGCGGCCGCCAGCGTGGGATCCCCGGGGGTGCGGGCCTCGATCGGGAAGCCGGCGACGAAGCGCAGCATCCGGTCGGTGACACCGGCGACGTCGTGGAGGGACATGTCCCCGATGTCTATGCCGGCCTCCTCGCGGAGCCGCTCGAGGACGGTGTCACGCAGCGCGCGCTCGGTGGAGAAGTGGCGGTAGACGGTGCGCTCGCTGACGCCGGCGCTCGCCGCGACCGCGCGGGCGGTGAGGACCCGCCAGTCCCAGATGGGGTGCTCGTGGAGCAGCGCCGCCCCGGCGGCCACGATCCGCTCCCGGGTCTCGGCCATCTGCAGGCGGCGCACCGGGCTGTCGTAGCGGCGCGCCGTGCCGTGGCCCGCACCGTTCGCCGCGTTCGCCGGCCCGGTCACCCCGCTCAGGGCCGCATCAAAGCAGGCGGGCCGGCAGGGTCTCCCACCCTCGCACGGTGGAGGTCGGCGACAGCCGGGCCTGCCCCAGGTCGACCTCCCAGTCCGGGAAGCGGCGGAGGACCTCCTCCAAGGCGATGCGCCCCTCGACGCGCGCCAGCGCCGCCCCGAGGCAAAAGTGGGCTCCGTAGCCGAAGGTCAGGTGAGCCCCGGGCTTGCGGTGGATGTCGAAGCGGTCCCCGTCTGGGTAGCGGCGGGGGTCGCGGTTGGCCGACCCGACAATGAGCAGCATGGCGCTGCCGGCCGGGACCGTCGTGCCGTAGTGCTCCACGTCCCGGGCCACGCAGCGAGCCACGTGAGGGCCGGGCGGCTCGAAGCGCAGGATCTCCTCGATGGCGTTGGGGACCAGCGCCAGGTCCGCGGCTAGCTCCCGGCGCTGGTCGGGATGGTCACTGAGCAGCTTGCCGGCCCAGCCGATCAGACGGGTGGTGGTCTCGTTGCCGGCCCCGGCGATGACGGTGACCATGGTGCGCACCTCGTCGCGCCGAAGGGTTCGGCGCTCGCCGTGCTCGTCGTCGAACTCGGCGGTGAGCAGCTCGGTCATCAAGTCGTCGGAGGGGTGGTCGGCCCGCCAGTCGATGTACTGCTCGAACGCCTCGAAGGAGAAGCTGTCGGCGCGCTGTGCCATCGGCTGGCCCGGCTCGGTGCGAAGGCCTGCGTCAACCTGATCCCTGATGGCCTCCTGGTCGGCCTCGGGGATGCCTAGCAGCATGCCGATGACCCGCATCGGCATCTGGGAGCCGAGATCGGCGATGAAGTCCAGCCTGCCGCCCCCGACCAGCGGGTCCAGGCTCTGGGCGCAGTAGGCGCGGATCTGCGGCTCCAGGGCGTTCATCTTCTTGGGGGTGAACACCCGGGACAGCAGGCTGCGGTGACGGGTGTGGATCGGGGGGTCCTCGAAGATGATCACTCCGGGCGGGAACTCGATGTCGGCGGTGATCAGTTCGAGGATGGCACCCCGCCCCGAGATGTAGGTGTCCCGGTCGTGGAGGGCCCGCTCCACGTCGGCGTGGCGGGACAAGGCGTAGAAGTTGTGAGCCTGGTTGCGGTAGATCGGCGCCTCCTCGCGGAGGCGGGCGTACACCGGGTACGGGTCCAGGTTTATGTCGACGTCGTAGGGGTCGTAGTAGACCCCGGCGGCCTCGGTCGTGGGCATGAGCCGTCCTCCCCCTGCGCGCCCGCCGGCGAGAGCCGGTCAATTGGCGTCACTCAGTATGACACGAAGCTGCGGGTGTCCGGCTCGGGTCGAGGTTCGCCCGTGGTTCCTCCACCGAGGGAGGGCCTGGGTGAGCAGGTGGCTGCCGGCCTCGGGGACGCGGTCACCGCCGCTGGGCCCGACCACGCCGCCTCCGGGAAGCGCCGGCCCGCACGTACGACCGCGGCACCTTTACGCGAGGACCGGTGGCGCGCGGTCTGACTATCGAGGGTTGTCGCCGTCCGGCTGGGAGCCGGACTGTTGCCGGCGCCTGGTCCATGAAAGGTCCTGGTTGACAAACGCCCCTGAGAACCCATTGCTCGCGCGTCTCGACGGTTATCGCGAAGCGTGGATAGCGACGACCACCGGCGGCTGATCAACCACAGGAAAGCCAACGCGACCACCAAGCCCGCCGGGACCGCGATGTCGCAGATCACGGGCAACCCTCCCACCTCATGGTGCTACACGGCCCTCGGCCCCGGCCTAGCGATCCTCGAGCACGGCCAACGCGGACCGCCGGGAGTCGCAGTCCTGCATGCCAACGACGCTGGCGCCAGCCACGTCGAAAGTGAATACCTTGAACACCTCCGCCGTTCCCGACCATCCGGGCTCAGATACCCGCAGACCGAGCGCGACCGCTGACCCCCGCTCGACAGCCTCGATCACCTCGAAGCGCCGTCCGTTCTCCTGCAGCATCGAGAGGCGGTTCACGACCGCCTGCCGGTTGCCTCAAGTGGGGGTGTCCGGGACCTCCGGAAGGTCGATGGCACGCCACACCACCCGCGGGTCGAGCAATCGCACCCAGGGGCTCAGATCGCCACGGCCCAGCGCCTCGTAAGCCTCGCTCAACCGTTCCGAACGGCCGCTCATGACCGGAGACTACTAGCGGGCGCACCACGACGTCATGGTGCCCCACGCGCGGAGTCCCCTCCCCCATTCGTCGGGCGAAGCTGGTGTCATCCGCTGGCGACGTTGCCCGTACAAGGGCGGCGAGCCGCCGGAACTGCTGACAGATGACGCCTGGCGGCGGCCGATCGGCCGGCGTTTCGCGGCCCCGACCCGGGCGTGCCCCCGGGGCCCCGCCTCCGACACCGGGCGCGGGCGTCGGGTGTCGGCGCGGGCCGGGACCGCCGGTACCACGACGCGGGCGACTGGAGCGCACACCACGCGAGGCGAACTCGACGTCCCCCGTTGCCGAGGTCGCTTCCACCGGCAGCTTCCTCGAGCTTCCACACCATCGTCTGCTCGTCACGCCGCCGTCCAAGGCGACACCGGGGAACGGCCTGCTGGCCGAGCCGCCCAGCGAGGTCCGCTCGAGATCCTTACCTCGGACCCGGGCGACATGGCGACCCTCGCCGCTCAACTCGGACGCTTCGAAATACGTCGACTCTGATCTCGCGGGCGCTGGCGGCCAGCCGAACTGCCCGCACACCGACGTCGGCTGCCGACACGGACCCCTACCGGGCATCACCAGGAGACACCATGCGTGCCGTTCTGCGTGGTCTTGCCGCCCTGTAGGCGGCAGGGCGTTTCAGGTCGTCTTGGACCTGCGCTGCTGGGTCCGTCTCGGCGACCCGTTTGATCGTGTGGCGGACCTGGTGGAGGCGACGATGCCGAGGACCCCCCAGCCGGCGGCCACGACGAGTTCCGACGGCGCCGCCGATCTCGCTCCGCCGGCGACAATCGGGTTACAGATCCAAGCCCTGCGCAGCTAGCCGCGCCAATAAGGCCGGCTCCAGGGTACCGACGAGGCCGCCGGGCCCGTGGGCGTGCTCGGTCAGCCAGCCTGCCAGGGCTCGGTCATGGGCGCCGTCGGGACCTGGGTCCCACGCCCGGTCCGGGTCGTTCCACTGGGTGGCGGTGATGGTCCGCTCCGACCCGCCCACCACCGCGACAACCGCCCAGCTCACGGCGAATCGACCGGGTGCAGCGGGATCCACGACCGCCGGGAGCTCCTGGGCGGCGTCTGGCCAGTTCGGCCGGCTCAACTGCACCGCGAGCTGGCCGACCCGGGGGGGCAGGGCGCTGAGCACGACACCCGTTATCGACGCCTCGCCGTCGGAGCGACCGGGCGCGACCGACACCACCTGAAACCGGGCCGGCAGCGCAGCGTCGGACCCGCGAGGACCCCCGCCAGCGCTAACCGTCGCCGGAACGGCGTCCTGCTCCTGGCGGCGTGCGAAGAGACCCATCGGACCCCACGCTATGCCAGTAGTTGCGCTCCTCGGGACGGGAGAGCTCACCGGCTTCACCACCGGCCCACGCACCAACCTGCCCTCCGCCCCTGCAGCCTCGACCCCGACCTGCCGTCACGCGCACCAGGTCGGCCAGCAAAAGGGGTCGATGGAGTTCGGCGCCTCCGAGAATGTCGCAGGACGCCAAGACCTGATGGCTTGGATCAGCGGACCATCGCTGGGCGATCCTCGAGCACTGATGGCTCCCCCGGGCCCAGATATTGCACAGGCCGTGTGGGAGCGTCCGGGTGCCATCTGTAACACCAACGACCTGTTGCCATCGACGGCGCTCAGGCTGGCGAGGCCATGGGCCCCGCAGGTGAACCTCAGCCAGGACCCCATACCTATGTCCGTGGCCAGGCGGAAGTCCCCGCTGGTGGCCACCGGATGTCCGCACTTGTGGCCGTGAGAAGTCCCCACCTGTGGCCGTGAGAAGTCCCCGACCTCGTTGAGGCCGACCGCCGGGCCAAGTCCCTTGACCACATGTAGCCACTGTGTTAAATAACCTATCTGTGAAGTATCCGCGGCAGCGCCGGCCACGATGACCGTCAGGGACCCAGACCGGATCGATATGGTCTTCGCCGCCCTCTCGGACCCGACGCGACGCTCGATCGTGCGTCGCCTGGCCGATGGAGAGGCAACGGTGCTCGAGTTGGCTCAACCGTTCCCGATCAGCCTCCCGGCCATCTCCCGCCACCTGAAAGTCCTCGAGGAGGCTGGTCTGATCAGTCGCAGCCGAGATGGCCAACGACGGCCGTGCCAGCTGCGGCCGGAGCCGCTAGTCGATATCGCCACGTGGGCAGAGCACACCCGAGCCGTGTGGGAGCAGCGTCTCGATCGCCTCGACGCGCACCTCCGCCGAGCGTCGGAGCGAACAGCACCCCGCCCGACATCGGAGACCAGGTGACCACGACCCCGCGCATCCCAGACCAGACAGCGTCGGCTCTCGAGCGAGAGATCGTCCTCGTTCGAGTCCTCGACGCTCCCCGCGACGCGGTGTTCGCGGCGTGGACCGACCCCGAAGCCTTCTGTCAATGGTTCGGGCCCGACGGGTTCATCTGCACCGTCAAAAAGATGGACGTGCGCCCTGGAGGCCGGGCCTGCTTCGACATGGCCGCCCCAGACGGCACCGTGTTCACGAATCGCTTCGACTACCTCGAGGTCGTCCCAAGCGAAAGGCTGGTAATGGACCACGGCTCCGACGTCGACGCTGACCCAGCCCGCTTCCGGGTAACGGTCTCCCTCGACGAACAGGCCGACGGAAAGACGGTCCTAACCCTGCGAAAGCTCCACCCAACCGCGGAACAGCGAAACGAAAAACTCGGCTTCGGCGCCGTCGAGCTCGGACTTCAGACGATGCAGAAGCTCGCCAACCATCTCGGTGCCACGTGACTCCCTCCACGGATGGGATCTCCGCCAGATACATGAAACAGGCTGACCTACCGCCAACCACCGAAAGAGCCTCCATGTCCCGCGTCCGCATCCACAACTTTTCGGTCTCGCTGGACGGCTTCGCCACCGGCGAAGGCCAGAGCCTCGAAACCCCCTTCGGTCACGCCGGGACCCGACTCAACGAATGGTTTTTCGCCACTCGCTCGTTCCAGCAGATGCTGGGGCAGCCAGGAGGGACCACAGGAAGCGACGACGCGTTCGCGAGCAACTGGGGGCCCGGCATCGGTGCCGAGATCATGGGAGCGGGCAAGTTCGGGCCGCCCAACTGGCAGGACGACCCGGAGTGGAGCGGCTGGTGGGGAGAGAACCCACCATTCCACACACCGACCTACGTTCTAACCCACCGTCCGCGCCCATCGCTCGAAATGCAAGGCGGCACCACCTTCCACTTCCTCGACGCCACGCCAGCCGACGCACTCAAGGCGGCCCGGGACGCAGCCGCCGGTCAGGACGTCCGCATCGGCGGGGGCCCCACCATCACTCGCGCCTTCATCGCCGCCGGTCTCGTCGACCACCTCCACATCGTGCTGGTGCCGATCCTGCTTGGTCGCGGTGTCCGGTTGTGGGACAACCTGGAAGCCTTAGAGGAGCAATACGACGTGGAGGCGGTCACGACGTCAAGCGGAGTCACCCACCTCACCTTCACCCGGTGATCCCACTCCGCAACAGCCAGAAAGCGGCGACGCGTCCAGGTCAAGCATCCCGGCACCACAGGTGGCTGGGAATCGAACCCGCGTTCTCAGCTTGGGAAGCACCCATTTGCGGCTTTTGGGCGTCCACGGAGAGTCGTATTACCTGCTCAGGAGGGTTCTGAAACTTCCACGGACAGTGGCGGAAGTCAGGAGCTGCGCCATGGATGCGCCATGGACGGGCTAAATAACGAGTCTGAGAACGACTGGTGGAACTGGATATAGGCTCGACACGATACGCCATTGTCAATGTTCATAGCCCGGGCGTCAGGGCCGGAGAGGAGTCTATGACCAGACGGCACAGAGCGGGATGGCATACACCCGGTCCCCCATTTCGTAGAGGCCCGGCCCCGTATGCACGACCGCACCCGCTGCGAAGTCACGCCCGAGTCGCTCGCGGAGCCAGTACAGATGCTTTGCGTCCGCTTGGTCGGGCGCTACACCGGCCTTAAACTCCAAGGCCACCACCCGACCAGCGCCCACCTCCGCAACGAGATCTACCTCTCGGCGCCCCGCCTCGAGACGGAGATGGTGCAGTGTCGCCCGGGGCGAGCGAACAGCGATCTCAGGTCGAAGTTGCGAGGTCGCGAACGCGTCGAACATGCGGCCGACAAGTTCGGCATCGTTAAGGATCGTCATGGCATCGAGGCCTGCGGCTGCCGCGGCGAGGCCAGAGTCGACGAGGTAACGCTTGCCGTGCCGCACAAGTCGGCTGAGCCTGTTGTTCGTCCAAGCGGGGACCACGTCGAGGACATACAAGTTCGTGAGGAGTTGGTCGTAGCCGGCGGCCGTCTTGGCGTTGACGCCTGCAGCTCGATACAGGGTGGCGTCAGACGGCATGCCG
Organism: Acidiferrimicrobium sp. IK; assembly: GCF_025499425.1. Lineage (GTDB taxonomy): Bacteria > Actinomycetota > Acidimicrobiia > Acidimicrobiales > Palsa-688 > Acidiferrimicrobium. The sequence goes on along the minus strand of NZ_JAIMCB010000001.1, from coordinate 2,341 downwards.
GCGTTGTTCAGGGCTAGAACCGTCAGGTAACGACGAAGCTTGGCTGGATCCTTCATCGTGTCGACGATCGCCGCGTCCCGCGTGACCAGGTCATCGAGATAGCTGGCCAGCCATGTCGTCCGGGCACGGTCGCTCCGTTGCCGATAGGCGACCTCGGGAAAGCCACCTCGCAGCGCCAGGTGCACGTAGTCGTCGATGGTCGGCGGCGCTGCGGGAAGCGTCATGTCGTCGAGGCCCGAGGTTGCAAGCCGGTCCAGGAACGACGACCGGGCGAAGTCGGGGACATCTCTTCGCTCCCGCTCCACGACGGGGTACATGCTCATCCGGACAATCCGACCCGTGCCAGCCCACGTCTCGTTGGTCAGTTCAGCACGGACGCTTCCAGTCAAGACGAACTGTCCGGGGGTTGCATCCTGATCAACGGACCGCTTCACAGCCGCGAGCACCTCAGGCACCTCCTGCCACTCGTCCAAGAGGACCGGCCGGGCCGTTCGACGCAGCGCTGCGTCAGGATCTGCTCGGTACGCCGCAGCGGTACCCGGCTCGTCCAGCCGGACGACCTGCTCGACGTGCTGAGCGGCGGTGGTCGTCTTCCCCGACGCACGCGCCCCGGTGACCATGACCGCCGGGAAGTCGGCACACAGCTCTGCGAGATAGCCGTCAACGAGCCTGGGCCGGTATCCGGCGCCACCACCTGGCTCAGCGCTACCGGTCATCCGCTACCAATTTCACGCCAACCACGCTACCAACTTCACGCACGCCCTGCTACCAACCTCACGCGGTTCAGCTGCCAAGGCTGGGTAGGGAGAGCCGCCGGGCCCGAGATGGCGGCACACCTGGTCAACCTCGACGCACTTCGTCCGGCCAGCCGAGCCTGGGCGAGCGCGTCGTCTTCGTCGGAAATTGGCAATCGCTCCCAGAGCCCATCTACTCCGCCGGGCTGGAACAGCGCCGAGCGGCCCCGAAGACACTGTCGGCGTAGCGGTCTGGATCCATCGGGCTGAGCAGCTCACCGACCTCCAAGAGCAGTACCGGCGGGCTGTCGGGGTCCATACCCGCAGCATCGCCAATCAGCTCGTCGGCCTCGCCTTCGCCCAGCCAATCCTCACCGCTCGAGTCGTGGAGAGCCGGCTCCGAGTGACCCGCCCCGCTGCCCTCAGCGCCCTACGCCAACTCGAACAACTCGGCATCCTCCGCGAGGCGCCAGGCGGCGTTCGCTGACAACTCCGGTGGCTAGCCCCAGAAATCATCAAGGCTCTAACCGATGAGCCCTCAACCGGCTAACCGCATCCATCGACCCAGGGCGCTTGGGACGGGCGCTCAAACCTTGAGATCCGTCCCGACATGAGCTGTCATGACAGCTGGCCGCGGATAAGTGCAATTATGCGCAGGGGCGACGTGAGGAAGGTGGTCGTCGCCGCATCATCCGTCGAGCCAGTGCTCTGGGGTCACTCAATTAGTCAGATCGGCATCAGCCGAAAGGGATGCGGAACCACCGAGGAACACCTCGCCCAGGTCCGGACGGCTTAAGATGGTGGCCGCCGACTCGGATACGTGGACCTGCCCGGAGACAAGGATGTAGCCCCAGTCGGCATTGCGCAGGGCCTCAGTGGCTTTCTGCTCGACCAGGAGGATCCCTACCCCTGTCGCAGCAAGCTCTGGAAGGTACTTCTCAAATAGGTCCACGGTGAGCGCGACCGACAGTCCGGCGGTGGGCTCGTCTAGGACCAGTACGGCGGGGCGGAGCATCAGCACCCGGCCAATGGCCACCATCTTTCGCTCGCCTCCGGAGAGTCGGCCGACCGTGCGGTGTCGCATGGCGGCCAGAGCAGGAAACAATCCGAGAACCTCCTCAATGCGGCCGGCCACCTCCCGCTTCTTCAGCAGGTAGCCACCGATTTCGAGGTTCTCCACTACCGACATGGTCCCGAAGACGTCTTGGTTCTGCGGGACGTAACCGACCCGTCCCCGGGCGATCCGCTCCGGGCTGTGGTTTGTGACGTCCTCCCCGCCTACCCTGACCTGGCCACCGGTGCAACGCAGGTGACCAACAATCGTCTTGACGAGAGTACTCTTGCCGGCTCCATTGGGGCCCGCAACCACGGCGATCTGGCCCTTGTCGACGCCTAGGCAGACGTCCTGGATGACCGGCGGTCCACCGTAGCCCGCCGTCAGGTCTTCGACATGGAGGCAGTCATAGCTAGTCATGGGACCGCTGGTCGTAACTGGATAGCGGGTTTCGGGGCGCGTTGAAGAGGAGTGCGGATGCGACGGTGTTGCGGGGTTGTCGCATGGGGCGGGTCGGATGGGGTGCCCGTGGTCGTGACTGCCGGGCGTCAGC